>NZ_CP029342.1:0-4800000 GCF_002910775.2 Streptomyces sp. SM18
CACGCTGGCTAGGAAGGCCGGCGGCGGCTTCAGGAGAACCGCTGGTGGAAGGCGGGTTTCGGGCAATGAGGTCGTGGTCCTGGCGCCGATGAACACCAGGCCGGCTGCCCCGATGCCTCTGCCCTGGCGTCCCGCCTTCTCTTACAGCATGCATCCACCCGGCCACTACGGCTAGACGGCGATTACCTGATGGGTACTCAAGTTGACGGTTCCTTCCGAGCCATCAACTGGTCTATACCAAATTGCCAGCTATGAAAAATCAATCGGAACGTGATCGAGGGTTTTGAATGCTTGTAAGCGATAAGGCGTTCTTTCGCTACCAGCCCGCGCCAGAAGCCGAAAGCCACCGCGCGGGCTCCTGCCCTGGCAGCCGGGCGGGAGCCCGTGCGGGTACGTGCTGGCGGCCCTACTGACTGACTCTTCCCGGTGTGAGTGCACCGGATCCAAATAAGCACCCGAAAAATGGAAAGAGGGCCGGTCCAGCAGAAATCTGCTGCACCGGCCCTCTTTAATGCTATGCACTGATTCCGATCGATCCAACGTATGCGTACGCCGCATAGTCGGAATCCAGATCCGAGATCACGTCGTCCCAGATTTCATCGAGGGTATCGAGATCACCGGACGCCCATGCGGAAACCGCATCGTTCCAGATGTAGCGGGCAGTCACGGTGCGCTGCTCCACGACGCGCTTCCGCTTTTCCGGAACTGTGGATTGATCCACGGGGTGAATTTCGATTCGGCGCCCGCGGCCATCGTTATCGAGGAGCCTTTTCAGCGCGCCTGACCGAATCAGGTTTGCCCGACGCCGATCCCAGTACGCGGCGTCGACGGCGGCCAGCTTGGCGCGGCTGGGGGTGCGTCCGCCCTCCCAAGCACGGCGCAGGCGCTCAGAGACGCCGTGTTCGGCGAGGGCGCGGCGGCCGGCCTCGCTGTCGAGGTACCGCAGTCGCGCTCGCAGGCCGCGTGAGCTGGTCACGGGCGAGGAGATTCCGCCCTTACGGGCGATGCGCTCAATCTCCGCGCCCAACGCTTCTGCGCCTTTCTGGCCCTGTGCGTGGTATTTTCCGAATTCGCCCCACAGGTCACTTGCGCCGGTCGTCACTCATTCCCTCCCAGTGTGTAGACGTTCTTAGCCTTTACCTGGCTGAGCCCACGCCCTTCGGGAAAGACTTCCCTCCAGGCGCCGGACACGTGCAATTCGTCCGTGCCGCTCATCTGTACAACGGTGAGGCCGGCTTTATGTGCCTTGTGTGCTTTGAGCCATAGATTCACGAATGCCTGACTACGGATGGTGTGCATCCAGTCCGGCCGTCGAATTTCGCGGTTCGCTGCACTCTCTCCGATTGTGGAGACGAACTTAGAATACATGGACTTGATATATTCTGTGGTCACTGAGTCGTTATTTGCGATTGCCTCATCCCTTACGGTGGCGAGGGCGCGTCGCATTTTCTCCAAAAGCCCTTCGGAAGCTCCGGAGGTCCATGATTCCATGATTTTTGGCGCGTTGCAGAGGTCCATTTTGGCGCACCGGATGAGTGCCCGGAGAGTGGGCTCGGTGATCCAGAGTGGTCCCGGCTGTTGTCGCGCCCCCAGTGGGGACGGCAGATCGGGGGTGCTCCACTCTCCTGGGTCGACCAGGTGTACGCCGCTGCGTTTGGGGTCGTGGTGGTTGCCCTCGGAGTGCACCAACTTGCCGATGGGGAGCCAGGTCTTGAGCGCGCTGAGGTACGCGGCGTTCATGTCCAGGGCGGTTACGTCCATGGTGATGTGGCCTGCGCGGGCGGCGCGGTGGAGGTCGGTGGAGCGCCACTTGGGCCGGCCCTCCCAGATTTCGTCAGCTCCCTTCTGGGACCGCTTCCGGAGGATGTCGGCGGTGGGGGGGAACTCGCTGTGCTCGTACCGGCCGCCGACGCGGGAGGCTGCAAACAACTTCATCACGTCTGGCACCGCGGTTTTGATCAGGGCGGCTTGCGCGGTTTCGGCGTCGCCGCCCGCCTCGCTCAGGGCGGCGGTGACACGGTCGCGGATGAGGTCGGGCAGTGGTCCGGTCGGGGCGGCGCGGCGGGGGGTGGGTGGGGGCGAGTTGGGAGGCGGGGCTGTGTGGTGGGGGGCGGTGGGGCGGCGGGCGGGAGCTGGGTGGGGGCGGTGGTCTGTATGCCGGTGGTGGGGCGGCGGTCGGCGGGCAGGCGCTCAGCGGCGTGTGTGGGCCCGGCGAGGAGGTCGAGGGTGGGCATGCCCCAGTGGGCGGCGAGACGGTCGCAGTCGGTCAGGGTCCAGCCTGCTTTTCCGTTCTGGCGGCGGCTGAGCTGGGGCTGCGTCAGGCCGATAGCGGCGGCCACGTCGGGCTGTCGTTCGCGGGTGAGCTGCATGAGTGCGGCGACGGTGAGACGGAGCGTCTCCTCGGTGCTCATCATGGGTAACACCCTAGACAATTAATGCGGCTTCCGCATTGTTTGTAGGGAAGTCGCATTGTTCGTAGGTGTGATCAAGTGCTTTTCTCCCAGGATCGCCGTCAGGAGTTCAAGGGTGCGCTCGGGATGGACGGCCGTTGCGGACGGTGACGTGCCGGTGGGCGTGGGCCGCATCCTCTACCGCGTGGGCCACCTGCCCCGCGGAGTCGGCCAGGTGCACGGCGTCCGTGGAGTCGGTGAAGTGGCCGTTGTGCCCACGGGTGATGAGGGTTCGTGTAGCGGGGGTCGTCCGGCTCCAAGCACCGCGGGTCCCTGGGGCCTCGGTTCCGTCGGCCTGGTGGAGGTGGTGGCGGGGGCGTGGAGGAGAGCGCCGGGAGTTCCAGTGGCCTTCTGTGAGTCGCGCCAATTGGGTCTTCGGCTTTGCCGTCCGGCCCGAGGCTGATCACCTTGCAGGTCGTCAGTGTCGGTGTCCTCGTCGACAGGTCGGTGGTGTCGTGCTGGTGGGGTGGTATTTGGCGGGCCGGAAGCGGTTTGACGGCCCGGTCGTGGGGCGGGGTGGTTCGAAGAGCGCGTCGGGACTGTCAGGGGTGCTGACAAAGACGTTATTAGCGCTTCTAAGCTCGAAGAAGTCAAGGGCTCAGAGCGCCTGACTTCTCCTCAGCCTGCCTTGCCCTGCCCTGAATCGGGTCGGCCGATTCTGGCTCGGGCCGGGAACCCAGCTGGCTCGCCCCCATGAACCCCGTACGGGAGAACTCATGATTCACACCCGCGGGCTCACCCGCAGCTTCCGCGCCGGAGGAGAGACCGTCGAGGCCGTGCGCGGCCTGGACCTCGACGTCGAAGCCGGTTCCGTGGTCGCGTTCCTCGGTCCGAACGGCGCCGGGAAGACCACCAGTCTGCGGATGCTGACCACTCTGCTCCCGCCGACCTCGGGCACCGCCGTCGTCGCCGGGCACGACGTGCTGACCGACGCGTCCGGGGTCCGCCACCGCATCGGCTACCTCGGCCAGGGGAGCAGCGCCGGCAGCACCTTCGGCGTCTGCGACGAGCTGATCACGCAGGGCCGCGCGTACGGTCTGAGCCGTACAAAGTCCCGTATCCGGGCGGAGTGTCTGCTGGCCGCGCTCGAACTGGAGGGCTTGGCCAAGCGGACGGTGGGGACGCTTTCGGGCGGGCAGCGCCGCCGTTTGGACATCGCCATGGCCTTGGTTCACGAGCCGGAAGTCCTTTTCCTGGACGAGCCCACCACCGGGCTGGATCCGCACAGTCGCGCCCATGTCTGGGAGCACGTGCTGCGGCTGCACAAGGAGCTGGGCACGACGATCGTCTTCACCACCCACTATCTGGAGGAGGCGGACCTGTGGGCCCGTCGGGTGATGGTGGTCGACCACGGCCGGGTGATCGCCGACGACTCCCCCGAGAAGCTCAAGGCCGGCCTGGCCGGCGACCACATCATCCTGGGGACCGCCGGCCGCGCCGACGCCGGGCGGGCCGTCGAGCTGGCCCGCGCCCTGCCCACCGTCCATGAGGTCACCGCCGAGGGCACCGAGGTACGGGTGCGCACCCCGCACGGGGACGCCGAGCTCCCGTTCCTGCTACGGATCCTGGAGGTGGCGGGGGTGCGGGCGCTGACCGCCCGGCTCGTCCGTCCCACCCTCGACGACGTCTTTCTCGGCCTGACCGGGCGCACCTTGCGGGAGAGCGCTGATGTCACCGCTGTGACCGCCACGCGGGACGGGGTCTGACCATGAAGGTGCTCAATGACACCCGTACCGCGTTCGCCCGCGAGTTGGGCCCGAGCTGCGGCGGCCGGCCGGACTTCTCTTCACCATGCTGCTGCCCTTTCTGTTCCTCGCCCTCTTCGCTCCGCTGCTTTCTGGCCTCTCCGGCATGAGCCGCGTGGGCGGGAACACGGGCACGGGCTCCTCCTGGCAGTGGTTCGCGCCGGGCATGCTCGTCCTGCTGGCTCTCTCCGCCACTGCCGGGGCCGGGGCTTCGCTGCTCAACGAGATGTCTTCGGGGGCCTTCGAGCGGATGCTCGTGACCCCGCTCAATCGGGCCGCGATGCTGGTGGGGCGGGTTCTCAAGGAGGTTGTGATCCTGCTGGCACAGGCTGTGCTGATCCTGGTTCTGCTGCTGCCGAGCAGTTTCCGGCTCCGGCCGCTCGGCGCCCTGGCGGGCCTGGTGCTGCTGATGTTCTTCGGGGTGGGGATCGGCGCGCTCTCCTTCGCCCTGGCGCTCCGTTCCCGTGGGCGGCAGACCCTGTTCTACGGGGTGCAGCAGATGCTCTTCTTCCCGCTGCTGCTGCTTTCCGGTGTTCTGCTGCCCATCACCCGGGGCTCGGCCCCCACCTGGCTGCATGTCCTGAGCCGGGTCAACCCCGCGACCTATGTGGTCGAGGCCGAACGAGCGCTGTTCGACGGCCGGTTCGCCGAGACGAGCGTGCTGTACGGGGGGCTCGCGGCGACGGCTGTCGCGGTGCTGGGGGTTGTCGCGGGTATCCGGGGCATGCGCGATGCCTCCGTGTGACGTGCCGGCCGCCGCATCCGCCCGCTGCCGTCGCCATCCACCACCGCCACCGCCATCCACCGCCGCCGTACGACTCTGTACGGCTCCGTGCGCGAAGGAGCACCGCACCGTGACTGCTGAAGCCCTCCGGGTTACCTCGTGTCCCGAACTCCGCATCGTGGACGTCTGGTTCGACCCGGCCTGCCCGTACAGCTGGCTGACCGCCCGCTGGTTGCGGGAGGCTGCCCGTGTCCGTCCGCTGGAGCCGCGCTGGCACCTGATGAGCCTGGCCCTCCTCAACGAGGACGGGGACGGTGATTGCGAGGGCGACCGTGGGGGGTATCTGATGGTGCCTGTTCGGATCGGTGCCGCCGTCCGGCATCATCATGGGCACGAGGCCCTGGGTCGCTTCCATGCTTCCTTGTGGGCCGGTCTCGGCTCCCCCGGCGGGGGTGGCGGGAGGGCCGGGAGGTGGATCAACGATCCGGTCCTGGCACTGGCCCACGCGGGTCTGCCGCCGGAGCTGGCGGCGGCCGGTACGTCCACCGTCTATGACGAGGAGCTGCGGGCTTCGCACGCGGAGGCTGTACGGCTCCTGGGGCCCGGGGCCGGGACGCCGGTGGTGGCGGTCGGGGATCCGGCGCAGCCGTACCGTCCTCTGTCGGCGTTCTCCGGGCCGGTGGTCTCCCGCGTACCGAAGGGGGAGGAGGCGGGGCGGCTGTGGGACGGGACGGTGTTGGTGGCCGGGATCCCTGGGTTCCATGAACTCAAGGGAAGGCCTGCGGATCCGGACCCGGACGTGACCGGATCGGATGTCGGCCTGGCGTGACCGGGGCTGGTGTGGGGCTGGGGCATTCCCCCGCGGCCGGTGTCGCTGGGGCCATTGGGACGGGGACGTGCGGGAGCCCTCGCGCTCCCCGGGGTCAGTGGTAGCCGAGGTAGCCGCAGACGTTGAGGGCTTGGGCGGTGTTGGGCGGGGCCGTGTCGGTGGTCCGGTAGCCGATCGGGCCGGCCACCTCTTGGGGGTGGTGCGGCGGCCGAGCGGGGTCTTCGTGTGGAACCGTTCGGGGACCGTGTCGGTCGTGGTGTCCTACGCCGCCGCGTATTTCGCGCGGGTCTGCTGTGGTTATGTGTCTTGGCGTATCCGGGGGCGGCGGGCGTTGACCGTGTTGCCGGTGTCGGCCCGTTCCGGTCCGGGGGCCTTGGTGAAGCCGACGACGCCGTGCTTGGAGGCCGGATAGAGGGTGCGGGGTGGTGAGTACGATGCCGTGCTTCCGGCCCGTGGAGGGGATGTCGGTGATGCGTTCCCGGGCGTTCTCCGGCATGCCTTGCCCCTGGGTGGCCGGTGCGGCCCGGGTCACCCGGAACACGCTGTGGAGGTTGGTGTCGACGGCGTCGAGCCGGAGCTTGTCCGTCAGTCCGTCGTGTCCGTCGGTGGGCGGTGGGGCCTCCCTCCCCTGTTGGCGTCCGGTGTTGTTGACGAGGACGTCGACCGGGCCGTACCGGACGGCGGCGGCGTCCACCTGCTCGGTGGAGCGGACGTCGCGACTCCGCCCGCCGGCGTCGGGACTCTCTTCGCGCTGGAGTTCGGCGGTCACGGCGACGGTGTGCCGCGCGCGGAGGAAGATCCGCAGGCCGTCCCTGCCGAGCGAGCGGGCCACGGTGAGGCCGAAGCGCGACTCCCCGGGGGCACCGTCCTGGGTTTGGACCTCTCCGACAAGCCGGCGCTGACCGAGCCCTGGCTCACGGCACCGGTCGGGGATCAGAGCAACCCCGGGTACCTGACCGGACCGGCCCCGGGAGCACCGTCTGTTCGACGTCGTCATCGCCGGTGGCCACCAGTGTGAACGAGCACGTGTACGTCTCGTTCCGGGATTCTTCTTCCTGTAGGTGCGTCCCGGCGGTCTCCAGGCTGGCGCGGGGCCTGGACGACTCGTCGTCCGCACGTGCCGCGGCCCCGGGGGCGCACCGAGATAACTCGGTACGTCGATGCTCGCCGGGACCGTCCTGGTCCTGGAACGGATGGTGGACGCCCATCGCCCACCGGACCGGGCCGGGCGCACGCCATACGGCACGTGTCATACGGTCGGGGCGAGAAGATCACGGGCTGCGATTGTTGGGAGGGCACCGCCTTGAGGACACACGTCCCTTATCTCTTAGCCGTGGCGAGCACCGTCGCGACGCGCCGGGTGGACGAGAGGCTGGCGGCATACGGTCTGACGGTGCGCCAGTACGGGTTGCTCGCCCAGCTCTCGCTCGAACCCGAGCTGACCATGGCGGAGCTGGCCCGTCAGCTGGGCATCGCCCGGCAGTCGGTACACCAACTGGTCAGCGAACTCGTCCGGGCCGGCCATGTGCGCCGCCGCCCCGGGGCCGACGAGCGTTCACGTCGGCTGGAGATCACCGATACCGCGCACTATCTGCTGACCCGGATCGACGGGCCGCTGGAGCGGGTGGAGACGGAACTGCTCGGCGCTCTCGCCCCGGACGAAGCCGAGACCCTGCGCAGTCTCCTGCAGCGCGTCCTGGCCCATGCCACCGACGACGAGGCCTGGCTACCCGCCCGCTGACGACAGGCCCCAGCACGTACCGGCGTACGGGACGTACCGGCGTGCGGTGGGCGGCAGCCTCCCGGTGGGTGGCCTCGGCCGCCTTCCAGGACTTCTCGGCGGAGGAGACTGTGGACGGCCTGGCGGCGCTGAGCCAGTGGCGGCGCCCGACCTGGTGGTCTGGGACACGCTGATGATGCGCAGGGCGGTCGCCGCGCCTGCCTCCGGGCTGGCCACGCGCGCGCCTCCTCCACCGACTCGACCCGGTAGGCGCGACGCGGGAACGGCACTCGGCTCCACCCGCCGTGTGGCCCCCACAGCAGCGGGAGGGCCCCGCTCGCCGAAGGGCTCGGCCGGACAGCGACCCGGTACGGCAGCGGGTTCACGGAGGTCTTGGTGACCGGCCGATGGACCACCGCTCCACCCGTGCCTTGCTGCGCTTGCCCACCGGCCTGCCGTGGCCACCCGCCCGTCACGCCTCCACGACCGGCGGTCCGTGGTGTCTGAGTGGCTGCGCGAGCCGCCGACCAGGCGCCGGGGCCGTCGCCCTCGGGCTGTCCCCTTCCGCGAGGTGACGGGCGGCGGGCAGGCCTCCGTACCGGCCCTCCTGGAGTCGCTCCGCGAGCCGGACGCCGAGGCGGTGGCCCTCGACGCCGGGTTGGCGGCCAAGACCGGGCGGGCCCCCGGGAGCGTGCGGGCGGTGGACCTCGTGCCACTGGGCACGCTGCTCCCGCCCCCGTTCCGCGAGCGCGTACCAGGGCTGCTTCAACACCACAGAACGTGCTGGCACACAGCACGGCGTTGCCTCGGACGTCGGCCCGAGGCAACCTGTGGAACGTCCACCCGCAGGCGGAGCCGATCGAGCGGTTCGGCGCCGGACTGCGCCTGGACTACGCGTGCCCGGCGCCGGTCCACTGCTGCGCCTGGCCGAACTACGCAAGCCGACGGCACAGGTACTCGACGCGCCCTCGTACGCGAAGAGCGCGGCCCGGCTGCGGGCCGCGATCCGTGACGCGCGCCCTGGCCCTCCCAACCGGCCCCCTTCCTGCATGAACTGAGGGCGCATCACCGATCGTGTGCGAACCGGATGAAGCACGCTGGCGACGCGGACGTATGTGCCAAGATGCGTGCGCCCGCGCTCCGGCACCGCGCGGCATGACAGAGGTCGGGTGGTGGGGGTGTCGACGAGCAGGCGGAAGCAGTCCAGTTCGGGTACCCGATACGCCCGACGAAGTCGGTGACGTCGATGAGGTCGGTGAGGTCGGTGACGTGCGTACCCGGTGTCCGCAGGCTGTCGAGGAGCACCCGGCTCGTGGTCTCCGTGCGGTTGGGTACAGACGAGGTGGTGGGACACCACCGCGACACCGTACTCGCGCCGGGATTCGCCCACCGCCACCGGACATGGGCATTCCCTTCTCGTCGTACCGCAGTTGTGCCCAGATCAGCTCTATCCAAGTTTGACTAGCTGCACGCCTACGGTACCTTCAGTGCGACTAATCAAGTTTGACCTGACGGCGGCGGCGCTCTACCGTGACGCCAACTAGTCAAATTTGTCCACTGGTGAAGGAGGGTGCTTTGTCTGACCGCGATCTGGCGATCGTCGTCGAAGGTCTGCACAAGAGGTACAAGGACAAGCAGGCTCTCGACGGGCTCGACCTCACGGTGCGGGCCGCAACCGTCCAGGGGATCCTCGGCCCCAACGGCGCCGGCAAGACCACGGCCGTACGCATCATGTCCACGCTGCTGCGCGCCGACGAGGGACGCGTCGAGGTGGCGGGCATCGACGTGCGTACACGAGCCGACGAGGTGCGCTCTCAGATCGGGCTGCTGGGCCAGAACGCCGCCGTCGACGAGGAGCTCAGCGGCCGCCAGAACCTGGAGATGTTCGGCCGCCTCCACCACCTCGGCGGCCGGCGTGCCGGGGCACGGGCGGCCGAGTTGCTGGAACAGTTCGGCCTCGCCGACACCGGCAACAAAGCCATCAAGCAGTACAGCGGCGGCATGCGGCGGCGCCTGGACCTGGCGGCGTCCCTGATCTCCCGGCCGCAGGTGCTCTTCCTGGACGAGCCCACCACCGGGCTCGACCCCCGCGGCCGCACCGAGGTGTGGAACGCTGTGCGCTCCCTGGTGGGCGGCGGTACGACCGTACTGCTGACCACGCAGTACCTGGAGGAGGCCGACCAGCTGGCCGACCAGATCGCGGTGATCAACCACGGGCGGGTCATCGCCGAGGGCACGGCCGACGAGCTGAAGACCAAGACCGGCGGCGACCGCATCGACGTCATCCTCCACGACGTGGCACAGCTGGAGCGCGCCGCCGCCCTGCTGCCCGGTGACGTGGACAAGGACGAGGACCGGCGGATGGTCAGTGCCTCGATCAGCAACAGGATGGCGGCCCTGACCGAGACCGTACGGGCGCTGCGGGAGGCCGGCATCGAGGCGGAGGACATCGCCGTGCGCCGGCCGACCCTCGACGAGGTCTTCATGCACTTGACGAAGGAGGAGGCCGCATGACCACGGCCCATGGTGTGACCACGGCCCGGGTGGACACGACGCACGGGACGGGTTCGAAGCTGAGCTGGGCGCTCGCCGACTCCTGGACGATGACCCGGCGCGAACTGGCGCACTGGGCGCGCCAGCCCGTGCAGGTGATCGTCGGGCTGGTCTTCCCGGTGATGATGCTGCTGATGTTCGGCTTCCTGATCGGCGGCGGCAAGGGCATCGAGGGGGACTTCACGTCCTACCTGGTGCCCGGTATGCTCACCATGACCATGGCCTTCGGTCTTGAGGCGACCATGCTCTCGGTCACCCAGGACCTCGGCAAGGGGGTCATCGACCGGTTCCGCTCGATGCCGATGAACTCCGGCTCGATCCTGGTCGGCCGGAGCATCGCCGACATGCTGCAGTCAGTGGTCGCTCTGGCGGTGATGACCGGCGTCGGAACTGCGATCGGCTGGCGCTGGAACAACGGATTCGTCTCCTTCATGGGAGCGGTGGGCCTGCTGCTCCTGCTGCGGTTCGCGATGCTGTGGATCGGTATCCATCTCGCGATGGTCGCGGGCAAGCCGGAGCTGGTGCAGGCCGTGCAGATCCTGGTCTGGCCGGTCGCCTTCCTCTCCAACGCCATCGCCACGCCCGGTTCGATGCCCGCCTGGCTCGGCACGGTCGTCGAGTGGAACCCGATGTCGGCGACGGCCACCGCGGTACGGGGCCTGTTCGGCAACCCGGGCACGGCCGGCGACTCCTGGGCCGCGGCCCACGCGGAACTCCTCGCACTGGCCTGGCCGGTACTCCTGGTCGCGATCTTCTTCCCGCTCGCGGTCAAGAGGTTCCGCGACCTCAGCCGCTGACATGCCCGGCCCCGGTCCCCCGTCGGGGCCGGGGACCGCTTCCGGCCGCGCCACCGCCGTACCACCACTCCGGCCGCACCACAGCCTTGGAGAAACAGGAGCATGCCCCACCCCTCCGCCACGTCCTCCGCCGTGTCCCACGCAGCCGACAGCCACGACCTGATCCGTGTGCACGGTGCGCGCCAGCATAATCTCAAGGACGTCAGCATCGCCCTGCCCAAGCGCCGGCTGACCGTGTTCACCGGGGTCTCCGGCCCGGGCGAGAGCTCACTGGCGTTCGCCACGATCGCCGCCGACCCGTCGACTCTCACCAAGGACTTCGTGAATCTCTCCGATCTTCGTACCAAGGCCCCCTCGCTCGCGGCCGGCATGGCCGCCGCCGATCACAGCCCGGACAGCCAGCTGTCCCAGACTCGCCACCGCACCGCGCTCGTGGCGAGCTGGCACATCGCGCCAGGTTCAACCATCCTCGAACTGGGCTGCGGCCAGGGCGACATGACCGCCGTCCTGGCAGAGGCGGCCGGTCCCGAAGGGCGCGTGGTGGCCGTCGACGTGGCCGAGCCCTCCTACGGGGCGCCGGTAACGCTCGGAGAGTCAGCAGCCCGGCTCACCGCGGGCCCCCTCGGGCCGCGCATCGACTTCCGCTTCGGCACCGACGTCCTCGACCCCTCAACGGACTTCCCCGAAAACACCTTTGACCACCTGGTGCTCGCACACTGTTCCTGGTACTTCGCATCGCATGAACAACTACGAGACACACTGACCCGGACACGGCCATGGGCGCGGCAACTATGGTTCACCGAGTGGGACTTGACACCCGCGTCCGGTGACCAACTGGCGCACCTCCTCGCCGTGCTGATCCAGGGCCAGATCGAGGCCGCAGGAGCGCATGGCCAGGGCAACGTCCGCACACCCCTCTCCCGTGAGAGGCTGCTACGGCTCCTGCCTGAGGCCGGCTGGACACCCGACGGCAGCAGGTCGGTCGACACCGAAGAACTCCAGGACGGTGACTGGGAAATCGCCGCCTGCCTCGACCTGGCCGGAACAGAGGAGCATCTGACCACACTGCCCGAGCCCGTACGCCAACTCGTCCTGAGCCAGATCGACGTACTCCGGGCCACCGCCAAGCCACGCGGCAACCGCGCGCTCACCGCGTATTCAGTCACCGCACACTGACAGACACCCCCGTCACCGCACACTGACACGCACCTCCTGGCAAGACCAAAAACCAAGGGCTCGCGCACCCCGGCACAAGACAGGGCAGCAACGCAACGCAGCGCGACTCCACCTGTTCGCCCCACCGATGGAGAAGACCGAGATGAATCGCGACGCCGCTCTCCACCAGATCAGCCACATAGCCTTCGAGAGGGCGTTCGGCCGGCACGTCGGATCCGACCGTCTCATCCAGGCAGGGTTGGACGCGCTGATGGCCGGGGTCGAGAGCCCTTCGCTCGCCCTGCTGGCCGGCCTCTTGCGCAGCGAAGAACCAAAAGCCCCGGACCTCTTCAACCAGGTGCTGGAGGAACTCGGGCTCCAGCCGCCGGCTGACCCGCGGGCCGCGAAGTGGGCGATGGCCTACTGGATCGCCCGCCGGATCGTGAACGGATCGCTCGATCCCGCCGCCGGCTCCCATCTGATCTGGGCCGATGTCGCCTATGACCTCGGCTATCCCGACGACCTGCTGCCACTCGTCGGATGCGCAAGCAATCTGGAGGACTGGGACGAGAACTGGGGTGTCTCCATCGAGACACTGAAGAAAGAAGCGTATGAGGCAGCTGAACACCTCCTGAGCAAGCAGCCGTCAGGCGAGCGCACGACCTGACGGAACCCGTCCCGCCGTCCGGCCTGACGGCTCCCGGCCACACAGCGAGCACGCCCGCTCCTGCCGACGGCCCACCGGCTCGGGATGGCGGCGGCCCGTCGACGAGAAGCCCTCCGTGGTCCACGACCCCACCGTGCCGCTCGCCCCGATCGCCCCGGACCCGGCACTCAACGCCTTCCGCCGTCTGCGGGCCAAGGAGGCCGGCGCCACCAGACCGGCTGCCGGGTCCACGGCCGCCGATCCACGGTGCCCACACCATTCACGGCCGCCACGGAGCGTACGTCGCCCCGGTCACCGCCCCGTGCGGCACCGCCCCCGCCCCGTGCGACGCGACTCCGGCGGTCAGGCCCCCAGCCCCGCGTCCCGCGCCAACAACGCGGCCTGCACCCTGTTCTCGCATTCCAGCTTGGCGAGGATCCGGCTCACGTACGTCTTGACCGTGGCCTCGCTCATGTGGATACGCCGGCCGGCGTCCGCGTTCGACAGACCCTCACCCAGCAGGGCCAGCACTTCGCGCTCCCGGTCCGTCAGCTTCTCCAGTCGGCGGCGGGCCCGCTCCCCGCGCTGGGCCATGCCGCCGGACGCCAGGGAGTCCACGACGTGCCGGGTGGCGCCGGGTGACAGGTATGCCTCACCGGCCGCTGCCGCCCGTACCGCGCGCAGAAGTTCCGCGGGTGCCGAGTCCTTCAGGACGAAGCCCGCACTGCCACCGCTCAGGGCACGCAGCACGTTCTGCCGTTCACCGAACGTGGTCAGGATCAGCACCTGTACGCGGGGCGCCACCCGCCCGAGCTCGGCCAGGGCGGTCAGTCCGTCCATGACCGGCATCTGGATGTCGAGCAGCGCGACGTCGATGTGCCGGGTCCGGACGAGCTCGACGGCCTCACGGCCGTTCCCCGCCTCGGCGACCACCTCGATGTCCTTGGCCGAGGAGAGAATCATCCGGATACCCGCCCGGATCAGCGGCTCGTCATCCGTCACCAGAACCCTGATCACGACTCTCCTGAACAGACCACGCAGCGCGTTCCACCTCTGAGCACCGGACCATCATCCCCGATCGGGCCGGCCGCCTCGACGCCGGGCACCGTCCGTCCTCAGCTCTTGACCTCGAAGGACTTCTTCTCCACCAGGTCGCCGTCCTTGAAGCAGAACCGGAACACCGGTTCCGTGTCCCAGCTGCTTCCGAACTCCGTGGAGAGCAGGGTGAGGCACCGGGCCCCCTCCGGTACGGGTGGGGCGCCCTTCTCCACGCCGCTGGTCAAGAAGGACTCCCCGGCGGGAAGTTGCCGCCGGACCTCCGCCTCGGACTGGCCGACCGTCACCGCGTCGTACTGCTTCGGTTCGATCATGGCCTCGTCGGCCTCGCGGAAGAGGAAGACACCGCCGACGATCAGCGCAACCACCAGCAGTACGGCGATCAGGGCCGCCACTCCGCAGCCGATGGCTATCCCGCTGCCCCTCTTGTTCCTGCTCATTGCCCTGGCCAGCTCCTTCGGAAGACCGTTCCCGTCGATGACAGGGTCAATCTCGCCGAAAGAGCCCGCGGAATTCTGTGCCCGGAAGTCGTCCGGGACAGCGACGAACGTCGCATGGGCGCGGGCCGGCGAGGTGTACGGCAGGACGCCCGCCAGACGGAATCCGCCGTCGGCCGTGCGGCCCGCGTGCACCATGCCGCCGACGAGCCGGGCCCGCTCCTCCAGCCCGGTCAGCCCCTGGCCGCCGTTGGCCACACTGCCGGGCACCGGTTCCGCCCCCGGGCGGTTGGTGACCTCGACGACCACGGAGTCCTCCTCGTACCGCAGACCGACGGTGATCAAAGCACCCGGCGCGTGCTTGTGGGCGTTGGTCAGCCCCTCCTGGACCACCCGGTACGCGGCGTGGTCCGCGGCCGGGGCGAGCGGGCGCACCTCACCCGAACGCCGCAGCTCCACCGCCGTACCCGCCCTCCGGCAGGTCTCCACCAGACTGTCGATACCCGCCACCCCGCGTGACGGCATGCCAGGGTCCTCACCGCCCGTCTCCGGGTCCGGGCCCGCCCCGTCGGGACCGGGCGCCTCGGTACCGTCCCGCAACAGGCCCACCACGTCACGCAGTTCGTGCATCGCGGCCACCGACGCCTGACGCAGCACCCCGACAGCCTCCCGCTGCCGTCCCGACAGCCCCTGGTCGACCTCCAGTGCGCCCGTGTGGACCGCGATCAGCGCGAGCTGGTGGCCGAGACTGTCATGCATGTCCTGCGCGATACGCTGACGCTCACGGATCCGGGCATGCCCCGCCACCATCACGCGTTCGCGGACAAGCTGGGCGTGGTACTCGTCCAGGGTGTCGGCCAGCGTCCGCCGCTGCGACCAATAACGTCCGGCGAGACCGGGCACGATCAGCGAGACCAGCAGCCACAACCCGCTGAAGACCAGGAGCGACGGCGAGAGCAGCGCCCCCTCCCACACCACGGACAGCCCCAGTGCCAGACCGTAGGCGAGGGCGAAAACACCGGCCGCCCTGCCGAGGCCCCCGATCCGCCGGCCGGCCGACCACGCGGCGATCAGTACCAGCGGGCCCGCACCCGGCAGCACGACAGAACCGGCCACGGTCACCAGCAGCACGCTCGCGGGCAGCACCCGGCGCAACGGCGACAGCAGCCCCACCCCCAGCGCGACACCGACGGTCTCCGCCGCACCCCTGTCACCCAGCAGCCCGAAACCGACCACCACCAGCATCAACAGCAAGGACAGCGCCGATTCCCCCACGATCCGCCCCGCAGGCCACATACCCGGGGCGGACAAGGCCCGCCACAACACGGCCGGCCGGAACACCCGGCGCGGCCCCACCCCCACCGACGGCCCCACCGACGGCTGCGGCTGCGGCGGGTGAGCGGATGCTGCGGGGGTCATGGATTCCACACGAGTCACACGCCCACGCTAGACCCCGCCGGCCGGCCGCCGCAGTGACCCTTCGTCGCTACGGCCCACGACGAAAGTCGACCACCAACCCGCGCGGCCGGCCCCGACGACAGCACGCCCCCACCACACACCACCTACGCGGGACTCCGGTGCCCCCAGCCGTACACGGGATCGGTCCCGTCACGCCGCGACGCGACCCAGCCAGGAGCCAGCCCGTCAACCATCCGGACCACGCGCGACTCATCGAACACCACGACCCGGTCAGCGATACCCCAGGCACCGTCACGCCGCTCGAACCGGTCGACGTACCGGCAGCGGATGACCGCCAGGTCCTGCTCCCCACCGGGCTCGATGGCTGTCTGCCGCAGGAAACACAGACAGTACGACTCGACGTCGGCACCGTCCTCCCCCGTGAACTCCACCAGCACGTTGGAAATGAAGTGCTGGGAGGAATCAATGGTGCGGTGCCGGGCACGGATGTCCTCGACAAGCCCCGCCGCGTCACCCGTGTACCCGCCATGGACATCGACCGCATCGTCGAAGTAACACGCCGCGACAGCGTCGTAATCCAGCCGGTCCACCGCCCGGGCATACCGGAACAGGACATCCTGGATCTCGAAACGGTCATCAGCACGGCTCATACGGGGGCCTCCTCGGTCCACGACGACGACGCGGCCGCACGAGCAGCCGCCTCACGGCCAGCAACCCGGCCGAGTACCAGCGCGTGGGCGACGGAGTTGCCGCCACCGACATAACGTTCGCCGAGGATCCCACCGGCGGCCTCACCCGCCGCATACAGCCCCGGCAGAGCCCGGCCGTCGGTACCCAGGACCCGGGTCCGGGAATCCACCTCAAGGCCGGTATGAGTACAGACCAGCTCAGCGGGAAGCATCCGCACCGCGAAGAACGGCCCCTTCGCGATCGGGGCGAGGTGCGGATCGACACCCTTCGCCGCAAGCGACTCGTGCCGCAGGAAGTCCTCGTCCATGCCGTCGCCGAACAAGACGTTGAAGCGGCTGACGCTCGCGGTCAAGTGATCCGGGGGCACACCCATCAGGCCCGCGAGCCCTTCGAGAGTCTCGGCACGCAGAACGGTGCCCTTGGCGACCTCCTCCAGAACCCGGTCCGCATCCCAGTCGGCGTAACCAGGCGCCAGCGACGAGCGGGCATCGTCATCGAACACCGACCACACCCAGCCCCCATGATCCTTCAGAATGCCCGGACTCACCGCGTACGGGGCGTCCTCGTCCATGCAACGCCGACCGTCCAGACCCACATGAATACGCGAAGCGGGCGGGAATCCGCTCTGCCAGTGGTGATACCGCTGGAACTCAGCGGTCACCAACAGCAACCCCCAACCCTGACCGAACAGCGCGAGACCATGCCGCTCAGCAATACCGACATGGTCGCCCCGTGAGCCGGGCGCCGCCACCACGAACAACGCGTCCCCGGCGATCCCGGCGTCGGGAAGGAACCGGCGGACCAGGTCGGCGTCGGCCGCGAGACCGCCACTGGCGATGACGACGGCCGGCGCGGTCGCCTCCTCACCGTCCAGGACGACACCACGGACGGCACCGTCCCGTACCACCAGATCCTCCACCCGGCTACCAAGAGCCAGATCCACACCGAGCCGTGCCCGGGCCTTGTCGAGCACCTGCACCAGTCCGTAGCCCTGGTCCTTGGGGACATGGCCCCGCCAGACGTCCTCCACACCAGCCCGAGTCAGTCCCGGCTCGTGCGCGCTGCGCGACACCCGGGCAGGTATCTCGACCCCCAGGCCGAGCAGCCACTCGACAGTGCCGCTGGACTCCTCACAGAACATCCGAACAGGACCAGGCCGCACCCGCCAGCCGTTCAGGTCCATGTAGTGCTGGAACATACGCAGCGGCGAGTCATCAACGCCGAGACTGTCCTGGACACTGGTAGCCGAAGCCGTCAGCAGCCCGGCGGAAAGCTGAGTAGACCCGCCGATCTCGTCCTCGGACTCCAGCAACAACACACGTGCGCCCGCCTCGGCAGCCGAAACCGAAGCCGCCAGACCCGCCCCACCAGCCCCCACCACGATCACGTCGTAGTCGTACACGGCCTCCCGCAACTCAGACATGCTGCGAACCGCCGTCCACCGGGATGCTGATGCCGGTGATGTACCGGGCGCTGTCCGAGAGGAGGAAGTACAGGGCGGCGAAGACCTCCATGGGCGCGCCGATCCGGCGCAGCGGGACCGTGGTGAGCGCCCGGTCCATTGCTGCCCGGTCCTCACGGATCCAGCGCGTCATCTCGGTGTCGATGTAGCCCGGAGCGATGGAATTGACACGAATGTTGTCAGGGCCGAGCTCGACAGCCATACAGGTCGTGAGGTGCCGCACAGCGGCCTTCGAGGAGTTGTACGAGGCACGGGTCGGCCGTGCACGAACAGCGGCGACCGAGGACATGTTGACGATCGCGCCGCCCCCGACGGTACGGAAGTGGCGGGCGGCCGCCTGCCCGCCGTAGACGACGCCGTTGACGTTGACGCCGTAGGTGAGTGCGAGCTGCTGGGGTGTGATGTCGGTGAACCCGGCCTGGGGGAAGACGCCGGCGTTGTTGACCCACAGGTCGAGCCGGCCGAACTCGCGCAGGGCGGTGGCGACCAGCTCGTCGCCGGCGGCCGGGTCGGTGACGTCGGCGCCGACGCCGACCACGCGGCCCGCGCCGCTGGTCCCGGCGAGGCGGGCATTGATCTTCTCGGCGACGGAGGCCATCTCCTCCTGGTCGAGGTCGCCGCCGACGCCGTTGACGCCTCGGCGTGCCAGCTCTTCGAGGAAGAGGGCGCCCATGCCCCGGCCGGCGCCGGTCACGACGACGGTACGGCCGACCAGTTCGGGGTTGATCGCGGGGAGGACGTCGTAGTTGACACGGCCGGGGTTGTCGTCGGGTGCCTGGGTGGTGGTCATGAGAGTTCCTTCAGTGGGGGTGTGGGTGGTTGCGGACCGGCGCCGACGCGCGTGGGGCGTCGGCGCGCGGCCTCAGGCCGGCCTCGGTGGGCGGTTCACGGTTTGTCGGCCAGTCCCGCGAGGATGCGGTGGTAGAGCCCGCCGGACGTCAGTCCGCCGTCGACGACGACTTCCTCGCCCGTGATGTACGTGGCGTCGTCGGACAGCAGGAACGCGACCACGCCCGCGATCTCCTGGGGTGTCGCGAGCCTGCCCGCCGGGACCGACCTGAGGCTCTCGTCCACGAAAGTGGTGTCGGGGGCCTGGTGGAGCAGGGGGGTGGAGGTGAGGCCCGGGTGCAGGGAGTTCACGCGGATACCGTGCGCGGCGAGTTCGAGCGCACCGACTTTCGACAGCCCGCGGACGCCCCATTTACTGGTGCCGTACGTGGCCGAGAAGTAGCCGACCATCCCGGCGATGGAGGAGACGTTCACGACCGCGGCGCCGCCGTCCTCGGCCCCTCGCGCGAGAGCGGGGGTGAGCGTCTTGAGGCCGTAGAAGACGCTGGAGAGGTTGATGTCCATGACGCGCTGCCACTGTTCGACGGTGGTGTCGGCGATGCCCGCGCGCAGGCTGACGCCGGCGTTGTTGACCAGGCCGTGGAGCGGCCCGGCGGCGTCCACCGCGTCGGCCAGCGCACTCCAGGAGCCGGCGTCGGCGACGTCCAGGTGGACGGCCTGCCCCGAACCGCCGGCCGCCGCGAGTTCGGGGACGAGCGCCTCGGCGGCGGCCACGTCGATGTCGGCGGCCCAGATGTGCGCCCCCTCGGAGGCCAGCGCCAGGCAGTCGGCCCGGCCCAGGCCCCCGGCGGCGCCGGTGACCACGACCGCGGAGCCTTCGAACCTGCGTCGGCCGGTCGGTGTGCGGTTCACAGCTGCAGCTCCGTTCCGCGGGTCTCCTTGAGGAAGAAGGTGGCGACGAAGGTCATGAGCGCGGTGGCGATGAGGTAGCCCGCCGGTGCCAGGTTGTTGTCGGTGGTGCTGATCAGGAGCGTGGCGATGAAGGGGGCTGTGCCTCCCAGCGCCATGTTGGTGACGTTGTTGCTCATCGCGATGCCGCTGTAGCGGTAGCGCGCCCGGAAGATCTCGGCGTAGGCGGCGAAGGAGACGCCGTTGACCAGGCCGATGAAGAAGGTCAGCGAGCACTGGGCGAGGACGGCGGCCACGGGGCTGCCGTCGCGCATCACCATGAAGGCCGGGAGGGAGATGAGGGCGGTGACGCCGCTTCCGAAGAAGAACACGGGCCGGCGGCCGACGCGGTCGCCGACGTATCCGGCGATGGGCAGGCTGATCACCGCGGCGACCATGGCGATGCACGTGGAGGTGAACGCGAAGTCGGCCGAGCGTCCCCCTTCCGTCTGGAGGTAGCTGGCGGCGTACACGCCGGCCACGTAGTAGCCGCCGACGATCAGCGCCCCGAGGAAGATGACCAGCACGATCTGGCGCCACGCGTGGGTGAAGACGTCGGCGATGGGGTACTTCGCCACCTCGACCGAGTCGCTCTCCTGGACGGCCTCGAACTGCTCGGTCTCCGGCAGCTGGCGGCGGATGTAGAGGCCGATCAGGCCGATCACCGCGCTGAGGAGGAAGGGGATGCGCCAGGCCCAGTCGTGCAGGGTGTCCTCGCTGACGGCCGAGGTCAGCAGCAGTGCGACCAGTGAGGCGACCAGCGAGCCGAGGTAGGTGCCGGTGTTGACGAACGAGGTGTGGAACGCGCGCCGGTGTGCCGGGGCGTGTTCGGAGACGAAGGCGTTAGCGCCGCCGAGTTCGCCGCCGGCCGCGAAGCCCTGGAGGCAGCGGCACAGCACCAGGAGGCAGGTCGCCCAGATGCCGAGCGTGGCGTACGAGGGGATCAGCCCGATGCCGGTGGTGGCGACGGCCATCAGCAGGATGGTCCAGGTGAGCGCCTTCTTGCGGCCGTACTTGTCGCCCATGTGGCCGAAGAGGATGCCTCCGGGCGCCCGGAGGAAGAACGCGACCGCGAACGCGGCGAAGGTGGAGAGCAGTGCCGAGTTCGGGTCGCTCTCGACGAAGAAGTGCGCCGCGAGAAGGGTGGCCATGTAGCCGTAGATGCCGAAGTCGTAGTACTCGACGACGGTCCCGAGGATCGCCGCCCGGATGACTTTCAGTGTGTCGGCGGGGTTCGCGCCGTCCTTGGACGACGCCTCCCCCGATCGGTTCGTCGGCGTCGGGTCGGCTGTCAGTTCTGCCATGGATCGGTCCTTAGAACGCGCGAAAGCTTGAGTGGAGCACTGAAGGTCATGGGCGACCGTCGAAACGCGGTCGCTGTCACATGTCTCAGGCAGTGCGGGGCGGGACGGCTGCCGGTGCCCTCAGCCAGAGGTGGTGCCGGCCGTCGCCCGTGCCCGCGCCCTTCGCCGGCGCTCCGGGGCGCTCGGGCTGGAAGGGGTCGCCCCGGCCGGATGTCGCCGTGGACGGGTCGTGATGTGTGCGGGCACGGGCCGGGGTGTCAGGCCTGGGGGCCGGCAGGGGTGCCGTCGCGGCGTACGACGCGGGCGGCGATCCGCCAGCCGCTGCCGTCGTGGACGAGCCGGTCGGTGAGTGTGGTGAACCGCTCGGTGTGCGGTGTACCGCCGGCGGGTGTCGCGACGATCTGTAGATATGCCTCCACCCGCACAGTTCCAGCTCCGTCGTCGCCGGTCAAGGCCACGTTGCTGACCACGTGCCGGCGCACCACGCCGTCGGCGGCGCAGCCGGCGGCGAACCGTTCCGCGAACGCGGTCAGCGCGGCGGTGCCGGTCACCGGGGCGGGATAGGTGGGTGAGGTGAAGCTGCCGTCCGCGGTGAAGGTCGCTGCCCATTCCGCGGCGCGGCCACCGTCGATGAGGTGGCTCTGGAGGTGGTACAGCTGGTGGATTTCGGCCATCCGGGCACTGGCGGCAGGCGCGGGCGCGTTGGGGTTCATACGGAGATCCGTTCGGCTCGTGTCCTACTCCGGCAGTCGTCCGAGCCGCTGAAGAGGAGAGCTTGCGACACACCGAGATCGTGTGCGATATTCGCACCACCTGTGCGAATACAGGGAGCATAGGTAGCTGGCTGAAACCCGTCAAGGGATGAATTCGTGACTTCACCTTCGCCGACCAGGTCGGCACCCGAACTCGATGCGGGCATGTCCAAGACGCTCCACCACGGACTGCTGCTGCTCAGAGTTCTCTCGGAGCAGCCGCAGGGCTTGACCGTCATCGAACTGGCGGAGGCCATCTCGGTGCACCGCACCGTGGCGCACCGTCTGGTGCGGACCCTGGAGGCGCACCAGCTGTGCCGCCGCGACCACCAGCGCCGGATCGTCCTGGGTACGGGCCTGGTGTCGCTGGCCGAACCCGTACAGCAGGACCTGCGCGCGCTGGCCCGTCCGGTCCTGGACGAGCTGGCGGAGAGCACCCGGGCCACCGCACATCTGCTGGTCCGGGAGGACGACACCCTGATGCGCGCGCTCATGGTGGTGGAACCGCGCGGGGCCCTGGTCCACGTGTCCTTCCGGCCCGGTCAGACCCATTCCATCGAGCAGGGTTCCGGGGGCGTCGCCGTACTCGCCCACGGCCCGTACCGGGAGGGTGAGCGCGCGGAGGTCACCGAGGCCCGCGCCAAGGGGTACGCGGTCACCACGGGTGAGGTCATCCCGGCCGTGACCGGCGTGTCCGCCGCCGTCCCGTCGGGCAACGGGACGACGTCGGCCAGCATCGGCGTCTCGGTCTTCGAGTACACCGACCTCGACCAGCTCGGCACCCTGGTCTCCCGTGCCGCGAGGAGCCTGGGCGACATGCTCGACTGAGGGTCCTGGCCGGGCGCGACGGTGGGTGCCGTCCCGCTCGGCTCACGGGGCATCGCCCCGGCGCCCTGGGTCACCTGAAAGGCGCCGCTCTCCCACACCGCGAACCCCAGGCCCGGGGCGCGGCGTGGGAGAGCGGCGCGAGTGAGGCGGGGTTCAGGCGCGGCTGAGCCGGGCGAGCCGGGCGGCCGCCTCCCTCACCAGCTCGCCGAGACGATCGACGTCGACCTCCCCCATGGCGACCGTGCCGACGGACGCGCCGAGCAGGTGCGGCACCTCGAAGCCCGCGGCCACCCCGACGGCTCCGTGCTGAAGCTCCCCGGCGGTGACGCTGTACCCGGCGTCCCGCGCCTGTCCGACGGCTTCGGAGTCGTTCTCCCCCGGCGGCTGGAGCGCCAGGATGGCGATGCCGTTGGCCCCCTTGTCCAGCGGATGGCCTGCCCCGATGCGGTAGCTGACCTGGAAGATCGTCTGCCGGGCGGGTTCCGCGGACAGCACGGGGACGCATGCGTCGTCCCCCTGGGCCAGGGAGAGGAACGCGGCCACCCCGGCGGCGTCGGCGAGTTCCTGGAGGACCGGTCCGGCCGCGCGGATCAGCTGGGGCTGGAAGCGGCTCGCGAAGACGACGGCGCCGGCCCCGAGCCTGATCCTCTTTCCCACTCCCCGGGTCACCAGCGCGTGCTGTTCGAGCGTGTCGACGATGCGGTACGCGGTCGCCCGGTCGGTGCCGAGCCGTGTCGCGATCTCGGCGACCGTGAGTCCCTCGGGGGCGAGGGAGACGAGGTCCAGGGCACGCAGGCCACGGTCCAGACTCTGCAAGGTGGCCACGTGGGCTTCCTCCTGTGTTCGCTCCGCGGGTCGTAGCGCGCCGCGGCTCCGGGCACGGAGTGCGGGCACTGGAAGGTTAGTCATCCCCACCGCCCGGCCTGCCGACGGCTCCCCCGTGTTCGTCGGCGCCCCGGCCGCGCGTACACGGCTTCCCACCTCGGCGGATCAGCGGCACAGCGGCACAGCGGCTCTTGACCGCACCCGGGACGCGAACTATGTTGCATCCAGGTTGCGGACACCGCACAGAAATGTGCGCCAGGCGCACACTTGGTCCGAAGGGGTGGCGACACCACCAGGACGACGTCGCCGAGGCACGTCCTCAGGCCGCGAAGCCCGCGCGCACCGCCCGGCGCGGCTCGCGGCCCTTCCCTGCGCCGGCATCTGCCCGGCTCCGCCGACGTCCACCGCTCCGGGTGTCCACGGCCGCAGGGCGAACCGCCGACAGGAGATGACAGGCATGCCGTACTACCGCACAGCGGGAAGCGTCCCGCCCAAGCGCCACACTCAGCACCGCGCTCCCGACGGGTCGCTGTACTTCGAGGAGCTGATGGGAGAGGAGGGCTTCTCCTCCGACTCCTCGCTGCTCTACCACGTGAACATCCCGTCCGCGATCACGGCGTACCGGAGCTGGGAGCTGCCGGACCAGTCGCTCGTCCCGAACCATCCGCTGACGCCGCGCCACCTCTCCACGCACGACCTGTTCGGCGAGGGTGCTTCGGGGGCCGACGCGGTGACCGGCCGGAGGCTGCTGCTGGGCAACGGGGACGTCCGGCTCTCCTATGTCGTCGCCGACACGGCCAGCCCGTACTACCGCAACGCGATCGGTGACGAGTGCCTCTACGTCGAGGCCGGGACGGCCCGGGTCGAGACCGTCTTCGGGGATCTGCCGGTGAGTGACGGCGACTACGTCGTCATCCCCCGCGCGACGACATACCGGATCGTCCCGGACGGCCCGGTCCGGCTGTACGCCGTCGAGGCCAACTCCCACATCTCCCCCGCCAGGCGCTACCTCTCCCGTTACGGGCAGTTCCTGGAGCACGCCCCGTTCTGCGAGAGGGACCTCCGCGGCCCCGAGGACCTGAGGGTCGTGGCGGAGCGGGACGTCGAGGTGTACATCAAGCACCGCGGCAACGGCCCGGGAGGGATCGCGGGCACGGTGCACACGCTGCCGCACCATCCCTTCGACGTCGTCGGCTGGGACGGCTGCCTGTACCCGTACGTCTTCAGCATCCACGACTTCGAGCCCCTCACGGGCCGGGTCCACCAGCCGCCGCCGGCCCACCAGGTGTTCGAGGGCGACAACTTCGTCATCTGCAACTTCGTGCCGCGCAAGGTCGATTACCACCCCCTTGCCATCCCGGTGCCGTACTACCACTCGAACGTGGACTCGGACGAGGTGATGTTCTACTGCGGCGGTGACTACGAGGCACGCAAGGGTTCCGGGATCGGGCAGGGCTCGATCAGTCTGCACCCCGGCGGCCACCCGCACGGGCCGCAGCCCGGCGCCTACGAGCGTGCCATCGGAGCGGAGTCCTTCGACGAGCTCGCGGTCATGGTGGACACCTTCCGGCCGCTGGAGCTCGGTGAGGCGGCCCGCGCCTGCGACGACGGCGTCTACGCCTACTCCTGGGCCAAGGGCGGGAAGGGGGCCGGGAAGTGACGAGCGTTCCTCCCGGCGCCAAAACGGTCCCGCCGGAGCTGTTCGCCTCGTTCTGCGACGACGCCGCGGTGTTTCCGCCCGGTGAGATGCCGCTGGCCGAGGCGGTGCCCGCGCACCTGCGGCACGTCACCGCCGCCCACGCGCCCCTCGTGGGACCACTCGTGGTCCCGCGGGCACGGCTGGCCGAGCTGGCGGAGCTGACGACGGGCTACGAAGCGGGGTCCGTGGAGCTCGCGGTCACGGTGCCCTCACCCAAGGACGCGGCGAAGGCACTCGCGTCGGCCGGCGCGCTGCGGGCGGCCCGGCCGCTCTTCCTCGAGGTCGCCGTCCCCGACGGCATGCCCGCGGCGGAGATCGTGCCCCGGCTGTCCACCGCCCTGTCGAACGCGGACCGCGCCCCGGTGACCGTGTATGTGGAGGTGCCGCGCGACGGGCGCCGGGCCGAGCTGATCGCCTCGCTGGCGGACTCCCCGTACCTGGCGAAGTTCCGCACGGGCGGGGTGCGGGCCGAGCTGTATCCCGACGAGCGGGAACTCGCGCGCGCCGTGCGCCTCGCGGTACGCGCCAAGGTCCCGTTCAAGGCGACGGCGGGGCTGCACCACGCGGTGCGCAACACCGATCCGCGGACCCTTTTCGAGCAGCACGGCCACCTCAACCTGCTGGCGGCCACCGGCGCGGCGCTCGACGGTGCCGACGAAGGGGAGATCGTCGCGGTCCTGGCCGAGCGCGACGCCGCCACGGTCGCCGAGCTCGTCGGCGCCCTGTCCCCGGACGTCCGGAAGGCCTTCCGCTCTTTCGGCACCTGTTCCCTCACCGGGCCGGTCGGAGAGCTCGCGGCTCTCGGCCTGCTCGGCCCGGACCTGACCAAGGACCTCCTGTGACCGCATCCACCACCGTCCGCCTCGACGTGCCCCGAGACGACCTGTTCGGTCTCCACAACCTGCCCTACGGGGTGTACTCGCTGCCCGGCCGCGCCCCCCGCGTCGGCACCCGCTACGGCGAGCACGTCGTCGACCTCGCGACGCTCCTGGGCGACGACGTGTTCGCGGGCCCGTCGCTCAATCCGTTCATGGCCCAGGGATACGACCGCTGGGTCCAGGTGCGGTCCGCCGTCGCCGCCGCGCTGAACGAGGACGTCCCCCGGGAAGCGGTGCACCCCGTCGCCGACGTGACCCTCCACCTGCCGTTCGAGGTGGCCGACTACGTCGACTTCTACGCCTCGGAGCACCACGCCGCCAACCTCGGACGGCTGTTCCGCCCGGACAACCCCGAGCCGCTCATGCCGAACTGGAAGCACCTCCCGGTCGGCTACCACGGCCGGGCCGCCTCCGTCGTCGTCTCCGGGACCGACGTCATCCGCCCCGCCGGACAGCGCAAGGGCCCCAACGACCCCGCACCGGTCTTCGGACCGTCGGTACGCCTCGACATCGAGGCCGAACTCGGCTTCGTGGTGGGCACCGGCAGCGCGCTCGGGGAGCCCGTCGCGGCCGGGCGGGCGGAGAAGCACCTCTTCGGCGTCGTCCTCTTCAACGACTGGTCCGCCCGGGACATCCAGGCGTGGGAGTACGTGCCGCTCGGGCCCAACCTGGGGAAGTCGTTCGCCTCGACCGTCTCCCCCTGGGTCGTACCGCTGCTGGCCCTGGAGGAGGCCCGGGTGCGCACCCCCGTCCAGGAACCGGAGGTCCTCCCCTACCTCGCGCTCGACGAGCCCTGGGGCCTGGACATCGACCTGGAGGTCGAGTGGAACGGCCAGGTGGTCTCCCGGCCGCCGTACGCCGCCATGTACTGGTCGCCCGCGCAGATGCTGGCCCATCTCACGGTCAACGGAGCCCCCACCCGCACCGGCGACCTGTTCGCCTCCGGCACCGTTTCCGGGCCGGCCAAGGAGCAGCGCGGTGCCTTCATCGAGCTGACCTGGGGCGGGGCGGAGCCGGTGACGGTCGCCGGGCGGCAGCGGACGTTCCTGGAGGACGGTGACGAGGTGGTGCTGCGCGCCACCGCCCCCGGAGCGGGCGGCACCCGCATCGGCTTCGGTGAGGCGCGTGGGCGCGTCGTCGCCGCGCGACACGGCCGGGAGGTCTGATGGACAAGGTGGTTTCCTCCGCCGCCGAGGCGGTCGAGGACATCGGCTCCGGAGCGACGCTGGCGGTGGGCGGCTTCGGGCTGTGCGGCATTCCCGCCGTGCTGATCGACGCTGTTCTCCGGTCGGGCGCCGACCGGCTCCAGGTCGTCTCCAACAACGCCGGTGTCGACGACTGGGGACTCGGTCTCCTGCTCGCGGCGGGCCGTGTCCGCCGCATCGTCGCCTCCTACGTGGGAGAGAACAAGGAGTTCGCCCGGCAGTATCTCGCCGGTGAACTGGAGGTCGAGCTCACGCCCCAGGGAACGCTGGCCGAACGGCTGCGGGCCGGTGGCTCCGGCATTCCCGCGTTCTTCACCGCCACGGGTGTCGGCACGCAGGTGGCCGAAGGCGGCCTGCCCTGGAAGTACGACAGCGCGGGCGGCGTCGAGATCGCCTCACCGGCCAAGCAGACCCAGGAGTTCGACGGGCGCACCTACGTGCTGGAGCACGCCGTCGTGGCGGACGCCGCACTGGTACGGGCCGCGCGTGGCGACCGGCACGGCAACCTGGTCTTCGACAGGGCCGCCCGCAATTTCAACCCCTGGCCGCGATGGCGGGCCGGGTCTGCGTCGCGGAGGTCGAGGAACTGGTCGAGCCCGGCGAGATCGACCCCGACCAGGTGCACCTGCCCGGCGTCTACGTACACCGTGTCGTCGCGCTGTCGCCCGAACAGGCCGCCGACAAGCGGATCGAGAAGAGGACGGTGCGATGAGCTGGACCCGTGAGCAGATGGCAGCCCGTGCCGCGGCGGAACTGTCCGACGGGGACTACGTCAACCTCGGCATCGGTCTGCCGACGCTGGTGCCCAACCACATCCCGGCGGACGTGGAGCTGGTGCTCCAGTCCGAGAACGGCATTCTCGGTACCGGTCCCTACCCGGCCGAGGACGAGGTCGATCCCGACCTGATCAACGCGGGCAAGGAGACCGTCACCGTCCGCGCCGGGGCCTCGTTCTTCGACTCCGCGACCAGCTTCGGCATGATCCGGGGCGGCAAGATCGACGCCGCGATTCTGGGAGCCATGCAGGTGTCGGCGAAGGGGGACATCGCGAACTGGATGATCCCCGGAAAGATGGTCAAGGGGATGGGCGGGGCGATGGACCTGGTGCACGGTGCCAGGCGGGTCGTCGTCCTGATGGAGCACGTGGCCCGGGACGGGAGCTTCAAGATCGTCGAGGAGTGTTCCCTGCCCCTCACCGGACAGCGGGTCGTCGAGCGGATCATCACCGACCTGTGCGTCCTGGACGTCACTGCCGAGGGGCTGCGTCTGGTCGAACTGGCACCGGGCGTCTCCGTCGAGGACGTCCGGGCCAGGACTCAGCCGGAGATCAGCTGCGGGTAGCCGGAACCCGTGCGGCTGGGCGGGCGGGGCGGCAGAGCTGTTCCGCCGTCACCGCCTGTTGTGCCGGTCACCGCCTGTTCCTCCGTCACCGCCGGGCGGCGCCCACGTCCGCGGTGGTCCGGCGGCACGGGTCAGGCACCGGCGGGCGTGTCCCAGACGGCGCGCAGGGCCGGGCCCACGTCCTGTCCGGCGAGGAAGTGCGTCTCCGTGCCCGGCAGGGTGGGGAGTTGGGCCCAGTGCGTCACACTGTCGTCGCTGTCGGGGTCGTAGGGGAAGCGGACGACCTCGTCGGAGTCGACGAAGCAGTCATGGTGGGTGACTCCGTCCTCCGAGCGGTACCAGTCGGTGAAGTACATCGTCCTCACCAGCCAGAACTCTTCACGCGGCACATTTTCGCCGTCACCGTCGCGCGCCGGGTACCGTCCGGTGATCGCCACCGCGACCGGTACGCCGATCTCCGGCAGCCCCTCCCGGACGTCGACCCAGGTCACCTTGGCCCGTAGATCCGTCATCTCCGCCTCGTCCCCTTCTCCGCACGCCGACGCGCGAACGCCGACCGGGCTCGTACCGAACGCCGTCCGACAAGACCACCGGACACGCGCGGAGGTTGCCCGCGCCCGTGACGAGGCACGCGGAGGACCGCTGCGGACGCGCCCGTACGGCCGTGCGGTACGGCACGCGGTCTCCGCCTCCCGGTGCTTCCGCCCCCGCGCGTCACCCGGCCGGTCAGCGATGGGGAACGAGCACGACCGGACACGGCGCGTGGTGCAGGACGGCGTGCGTCACGCCGCCGAGCGGCGAGCCGATGGAGTGGGGGCGCCGCCGGGCTCCGATGACGATCATGTCCGCGCCCGAGCTCGCCGTCACCAGGGCCTCGGCCACGGAACCGACGCGGGCGACACGCTCGGTGATGGTCAGGCCGGGGAAGTCCTGGCGGACCTCCGCGACGAATCGCGCGGTCGCGGCGGCCTGGTCCGAAGCGATCCGGTCCAGGTCCGCTCCGGAGAACACGGTCGCCATGCTGCCGACGTTCTGGAGCAGAACCCATGCGCTCAGTACCTCCAGGCGCGCGTCTCGCCGCTCGGCCAGGCAGGCCGCCGCGCGCAACGGCGCTTCGTCACGCGAGTCCCTCGCCGCGACCATGACGACACCCGTCGGTTGCCGGTCGGCGCCGCCCGGTACGACGGTGACCGGGACGGGGGAGCACGCGGCCACCTTGAGCGAGTCCGAACCGACCAGCAGGGACGCGAACCCACCCCGTCCACGGGAGCCGACGACGATCATGGCTCCGGAACCGGCTTCATCCAACAGACATTCCGCCGTATTCCTTTCGCACACCTGTGTCGTCACCCGAAGTCCGGGAGCGAGTCCGCGTACGAGCGTGGCCGCTTCGTCCAGGACGTCCGCCGCCATACCGTCGATCTCCCGGACGTCCTTCGGCGAGAGGTAGACGGCTCCCCGTGTGGCCGTGGCGTAGACGATCCGCAGGCCCTGGCCCCTGGCGACCGCCTCTCCCACGGCCCACCGCACGGCACGCGCCGCGTGGTCCGAACCATCGGTGCCGACCACCACCGGCCCGTTCGTCATGGGGTCGGATCGATGTGTCTCCGCCATCCTTCTCCTCCTCGTCGTGAACAGCGGGCGGTCTTCGCCGCCCTCGGACAACGCTGGGCCCGCCCCGCTCCGCCGGCACACCGCGGTGCGTCGCGGAGGGCTGCGTGTACGTACCCTCTCGCGGGCCTCGGGGCGCACATCCGAGCTGAACGGGTCAACGGTCGTGGACCACGATGCGGCGCCCGGTCACCCTGCGGGGTGCCACGGCGATCCACCTGTCGCGTCGCCCACCGGCCCACGCCATCGAGGAGCCGCCCGCGGCTTCGAACCGCTCGACGGACGCGGGATCGGTGACCGAACGGGCCTCACCCACCACCAGGACACTCCAGCCCCGGCTGAACGCGTCGTCGATGTGGTCCACCTCGAAGGCGGTCTCATGACCGGCCGCCCGCGCGGGGCCGGAGTCCGGTGAGGTCCGGTAGGCGATCTCTCCGTCGAGGGTGAGGTAGTTGACCGGAAAGACGGCGGGCCCCGCGTCGTCGACCGTGACCACGCGCCCCACTCCGTGACTGCCGAGCAGCTTCCAGCACTCCTCCTCGCCGATCTCCACCAGATCGGGGTGGTAGGCCGCACGGCCCACACCGGGCGGCAGATCGACCGTGGCACCGGTGAGTTCGCCCACCGACGTTCCGAGCGCGTCGGCCAGGCGCAGCATGAAGCTCATCCCATGGACACCCGGGCGGGTCTCGACGTACTCGATGTATCCCGGCGCGGAATGGGTACGCAGCGCGAGTTCCTCCCTGGACAGCCCCAGGTACTCCCGCCGCGCCGCGACGCGCCTGCCGACGTCGCCGACCGCGTCGAGGCCGGTCCGGTCGGGATCTTGCTCTGGGCGATCGGTCATCCTTCACTCCTGCTTCCGGTGGTGGTGCGGGAGACGTCGTCCCGGAGGAACGCCGTCAGCCGTCCTCGGCGCTCGGGACCCGGCGGGGCCGCCCGGCGCGGCCGCCGGTGAGCACGGCTCCCGGCGGTTCGATCATCGTGCCGACCGGCAGGTGGCGCGCGTGACGTTCACGGGAGCACCTCGCTTCTCACCCGTTCCGCCTCCTCGCGCATGAGCGAGTTCCTCGGCGGCACCGCTGAACGGAACCATGATCCCGTCACGACGGCCCGGCACACGGGGCCGGGCTCGTCCATCCGGGTGACGGCTGCCGGCGGTTCCCGTTCGCGCTCCTCGTCCCGTGCGCCCCTCCCCCGGTGCGGAGCGGCTCTCCGGGATGTCCGGCGGCCGGTCCAGGACCTCGCCTCGTACGCCAACTCCGTGGTGCTCCGGCACTCCTGGAAGCCGGCCGGTCCCGGGCCGCTCGGCCGTCAGGATCCGTTGCGCCTACGACCCTCTGGGGGCCCGGTGGTGTGCGGCGAAGCGGGACGGGGGCCTGCCGAAGGTGCGGGTGAAGGCGGCGGTGAACGCGGCGGGCGAGCTGTAGCCGAGGCGGCTGCCGACCTCGCTGACCGATGCGGTGCGCAGGAGGGGCACCGCGGCGAGCAGACGGGCCCGGGCGCGCCAGACGGCTGGGCTGTCGCCTGTCTCGGAGCGGAAGCGCCGGCTGAAGGCGCGTTCGCTCATGCGGGTCTCCGTGGCCCAGTGGGCGTTGGTGACACCGGCGTCCGGGGCGGCCAGGTATCCGCGGCAGACCGCCGCCAGGCCGGCCGAGGTGGGGATCGCCACGTGGAACGGGAGTGGGGACTGCTCCGCGATCTCGTGCAGGAGGAGCGCGGTGATGTGTCCCTCACGTCCGGACAGGGCGTAGTCGGAGTCGAACTCCACTGCGGTCAGGAGCAGTTCGCGTAGCAGCGGCGGCACGTCCACCACCGTGCAGCTGTCGGGCCACCAGGGGACGGCTTCCGGCTCGATGTAGAGGCTTCGTGTGCTGACGCCCAGCATGCGGACGTGGTGGCGGGTGGCGGCCGGGATCAGTACGGCGCGCTCGGGCGGTACGGTCCAGCTGCCGTCGGCGGTGTCGACGACCATGACGCCGGTGGCACCGTAAAGGAATTGCGCGCGCCGGTGCTGGTGCCAGTCCAGTACGTGGCCGGGCGGGTAGTCGGTACCGATCGGCAGGACGGCTCGGTCCACGTGGTCGACCTCATCCAGGGACATGTTCTTCACCTGTCCACCCTACGGGCCGACTCGCGAAAGAAGTGTGCCGACCATCGCATGCGGGGATGGTGCGGGAACTGCTGAAGTGGATCCATGGACGTGGTGATACTGATCGGGGTCGGGCTCCTCACCGGGGTGACGACGGTGCTGTTCGGGTTCGGTGGCGGATTCGTCGCGGTCCCGGTCGTGGTGTGGGCGGACGCCGCGCTCGGACCGGACGCGATGAGGGTGGCGACGGCCACCTCGGCCCTGGTGATGGTGGTGAACGCGGGGTTCGCCACAGCCGTCACACCCGCTCGGGTACTGGCCGCGCTCCGTGGCAGCGGGATGCTGCTGTTCCTGCTGGCACTCGGGGGCTGGGCGGGTGCGGTCGCCACGCGTCTCGCTCCGGCCGGTCTGGCCCGTTGGGCGTTCATCGGATACGTCACGGTCACCATCGGTGACGTGCTGCTGCGGCCCGGCTTCCTGCGTCCCCGGGTCCTCCACGAGGCGGACCCGGCCACCGCGCGTTCGCTGCCGGCCGTGGTCGGGGCGCCGGTGGGCGCGATCGCGGCCTTCCTGGGTGTGGGAGGCAGCGTCATGACGGTCCCCGCGATGCGGCGGGCCGGACACACCATGCACACGGCCACCGCGCTCGCCAACCCGCTCACCCTCGCCATCGCGCTCCCGGCCACCGTGGTGGCCTTGAGCGGCACGGCGCTACCGGTGGCCGCGGACGTGCCCGTACGTCTGGTGGGCCTGATCGATCTCCGTGCCGCCTCGGCGCTGCTGCTGGGAGCTCTGCCGGTGATCGCGGTACTGCGGCGGCGCCCGCCACGGATCCCGGACCGTACGTACGCCTGGGCGTACGTCGGGCTGCTGGCCACGGTGAGCGTGGCGATGGTGTGCGCGTCCTAGATCACGGTACGCCTCCACCCGCCGGACAGTTGGTCCGCTCGACGCCTGGACAGCCAGGCCCTCCGGCCAGCCGGCGAGCCGGAGCCGGTCCACGACACGGCCGGCTCCGTTGTCGAGCAGGACGGCACCGGTCACCCCGAGGACCGGGCAGCTTCCGGTGACCGCCTCGTACGCCGCTCTCGGGTCGTCCTTGGCCACCCAGAAGCCGCCCGGCTGGTTCCGTCGGCCGGCGGTCACGGGTCCGCGATGTCGAGGGTGACCTTCGACCGTGGGCAGCCCATGCACGTCAGTACGTAGCCGTCTGCCTTCTGTCGCGGGGTGAGGCAGTTCGGCTCGTTCTGTGTGACCTCTCCGCTGCGGAGCCGCACCATGCAGTCGCCGCAGTTCCCGATCGTGCACGAATGCGGCATCGGCAGCCCTGCGGCGAGGCCCGCGTCCAGCAGCGTCTGGCCGGGCTCGACCACCACCGTGCCGACCAGGCGCCCGTCCTCCTGCACGGTCATCTCCTGAGGCACCGTCGCCATGGTCCCGGTGTCCGCCGCGCTGGTGTAGCTCTCGTGGTGCACCAGTTCGTCCGGGACTCCCAGCCCGGTCAGGACGCCCTGGACGACCTCCATCAGCGGTGCCGGGCCGCAGACGTAGTAGTGGGCGTCCTCGGCCGGGACCAGACCGGTGACCCAACGACGGACACCCTCCGCGTCGAGCCGCCCGTCCTGATCGGTCAGGACGTGGGTGACCGACAGCCGGTCGGGGTCGTCCTTCGCCAGCCGGGTCAGCTCGTCGGCGAAGATGACCTCGTCCGCACTGCTGTTGCTGTAGAGCAGAGTGGTCCGGCTGTGGCCCGGCCGGGTGGCGAGCTGTGCGCGGATCATGCTCATCATCGGCGTCACACCGCTGCCCGCCGCGATGAGCACGCTCTCGTCCGGCGGGTGCGGCCCGGTGTGGAAGGACCCCGACGGGCCGCGCACGGCGAGGCGGTCCCCGGGGCGCAGGCTCCGGTGCGCGTGGGTGGAGAACCGGCCGCCCTCCACGTGCTTGACGGTGACCTCCAGCCGGGACGAACCGGGCGCCGACGAAGCCGAGTAGGCCCGTCGCACCGGGCGCCCGTCGATGTCGGCGACGAGCGTGAAGAACTGGCCGGGCCGGAAGTCGAACGTCCCCGGGTTCCCGCCAGTGTCCTCCAGGACGAGGGTGACGGCGCTCGGTGTCTCCCTGCGCACCTCGGCGACGCGCACCTCCCGCAGAGGGTGTGCCGCCCCGCCGTCGTCCGCGGAATGCTGACGGGGGACGGCACGGAGCCGGCCGCCAGCGCCCGGTTCGACGTCTTCGTACCCCTCCTTCCGCAGGCCGGAACGGTACGCACGGTTCAACACCAGCCGCAGCAACCGGGACATCCCCGGGACCGCCCCGACGGCCTTCAGCAGGAACGCGCGTGAACCGCTACCGCTTTCGGCCGAGTTGGCGGCGAGGTGTCCTCCCGCCAATGCCATCAGGTCCGGCACGGTACCTCGGTCGAGGTGCGCGCCGGGGCTCCAGATCCGCGAGCGCGCCACGGCGTCGTTCCCGGCCACCTCGGCGTGCTCGACGTCGATGAGCAGCGCCAGCTGCGGGGACATCCCGCGCAGCGCCATCGTCTCCAAGAGCGCCGCGTCGTCGGTGATCGTGCCGCGGCCCCGGACGTGCAGCACTCCGCTGCGTCCCGGTACGAGCGCGGCGAACGAAAGCCGGTCGTCCCGCAGCAGGTTGTGGAGTGTGTCGGCGCGTTTGTTGCCCCTCCGGTCCGGGATGACGAGCGTGCGGCTGTCCAGGATCCGTGCCGCCGCCCGCCGGTCCCCGCGCGGACTCGTGTCGCTCCCGCCGGACGCGTCCCACGTGGACAGCGCGAGAAACGGTGCCGCGGCCAGGAACTCGGCTATGCCAGGGCGGCTCAGGGGCCCGTCGCCGGTGATCGCGGCGGCCGGCTCGGCCGGGCCGGGTGGCTGCCACAGGCGGGACCGGAGGACGGCCTGCGCGCAGTGCACGTACGCCTCCTCGATGTCGACGGCCGTCTGGGCGCCCTCGCGCGCGGCCACCGAGCCGTTGACGCGCAGGGTCTCCCCCACGCCGGGCAGGAGGAAGAAGAGCGAGACCGGACCGTGCGGGTCGCCGGACTCGGGCAGGGCGAACGAGATCCGCGTGGGTGAGTGGACGCGCGCGAATCCCGGCTGGCCGCCGACGAAGGTCGTCCTGCTGGTGCCGTCGGCGTCCCGGTAGCCGAGGGCCGCGATCGGGCACCGGGCGAGTACGGTCCTGCACCCCTCGTCGAGGGCGCTGATCTGCTTGAGCATGATCACCGGCGCCGGACGGCCGATGACCGTCTCGACCTCGTCCACCGTGGTCAGCCGACGCGGGGTGCTCACACTCTTTGCCTGCCGCACAGGGATTCCTCTCGTCCGGAAACGGAAACGGGCCGTACATGCGTCGGTGGCCGGCGAACGAGACGTCCCGCTCGGGCACGCCACGGTCGTCGACCAGGTGGGTCACGACCCGTCACCCGTCTCGGGAGGCGCCTTGTTTCCGCAGCTCATGGCACTATTGTGAGTAATAGCTCAGCTCTTTGGCTACTCGCTTTTCACGCCTTGAGAGGGACCTCGGATGCCGTCCGACGACCGTCGTCTTCAGCCACGTCGCAAGCCCCGTCAGGTGCGTGCCGAGCTCACCCGCGAGCGCATCCTCACCGCCGCTGCTCACGTTTTCGCCGAGTACGGCTACGCCGCCGGCACCACCAACCGCATCGCCGAACGCGCCCGCGTCTCCATCGGCTCGCTGTACCAGTACTTCCCGAACAAGGACGCCGTCCTCGCCGAACTGCTGGTGCGGCACATCGACCGTGGCGCGTGGACGCGGGCCGACCAGCTCGATCTGTCCGCCGGGAGCCTGGAGTCGATGGTGCGGGCACTGGTCCGTGACGCGATAGACCACCACAGCGACGATCCGCAACTCCTGCGGATCATGATCGAAGAGGCGTCTCTCTCGCAGGCGTTGCTCGACACGATCGACCGGCATGGAAGGAACCGTGTGGGTCAGGTACGCGATGTCCTCGCCCGGCACCCGGACGTCCGCGTGCGAGACCTGGACACGGCGGCCGAACTGATCGTGTTCACCGTGGAGTTGAACACGCACAAGGTCATGGCCGACCCACGGACCATCCCCGTCGAGACGCTTGAGAACGAACTGGTGGACATGGTCACCCGCTATCTGCGGGGCGCGCCGTAGCCGCTCACCGACTCGGCTCGCGGCGGGAGCGGGGGCGGGACGTGCGGGAGCGTCTTCCACCGCCCGATTACGTGCTACGCCCTGGTCAGCGGATGCGTCTGGCGGGTGTCGCCGCCTTCCGGCTGACCTGCCGCCGCGGACTCGGCCGCCGCCGCGGGGCACGGCACCGAAGCGGTGCGGAGGCATGGCGTGGGGCACGGTGCGGAGCACTGCCGGGCCTCCGCCGACGCCGTGGGCCTCGCCACGAACGCCCAGGAGCGGGAGCCGGCCTTCGTCGGCGTGCGTGTCCGCCTGGCGGCGGCCAGGAGCGTGGTGACGGTCGCGGGCTCGGCACCGGTGACCGTGGCGATCTGGTCGACGCTCAGCCGCAGCTTGTCGTGGAAGAGGGTCGCGTCCTCGGCGGCGGTGAGCGTACGGCCGCTCCGACGGGCGACGACCCGTGTGTGCTGCCGCCACGCCCATGCCGAGGGGCACCGCCCGGAGACAACGGTGGTCCAGTTGCCCGCCACGAGGTCGAAGAGGTGGGACACCGCTATACGGGCCTCCTCCGGGGCGAGGAGGGCCAAGGCGTAGGAGTGGTAGGCGGGGCGGTGCAGGTCGTAGAACGCGTAGAAGGAGTTCGTGAGGACGGCGGGCCGGGCGGGCTTCATGGTCGTTCTCCTCCCGGTCGTGGTCAGCCGAAGGCGTCGGCGGGGAAGGTGCGGCCGACCGCCTCGACACTGGTCCGCGCCTTGCGCCAGAGCGGGCGGGTGATGTGGGGCAGGCTCTGGAAGGCGGTGGTGAGCTGGTGGATGACCGGCCACGCCGGAATGCCGGGGCCTTCGAACGCCTGGTGCAACTCGGCCTTGGTGACGGTGTTCTGGACGGAGGCGAGGATCCTCTCGTCGCTGGGTGACCCGGCGGCGTAGCGCAGGGCCCGCAGGTAGGAGCGCAGGGTGCGCACCGGGTCGGTCCCACCGTCCTGTACGCCGGTGGCGACGTCCCATAACGGCTTGACGAGGTCCGGGTTGCCGCCGCACGCGTCGGCGATCATCTTCACGTGCTGCAGGGTGACGTCCCGCTCGCCGGAGAGCATGCGTGAGACGTAGGACGGGTCGATGGTCATGTGCTCGGCGAGTACGCGCTGGGAGATACCGGAGTGCTTCCACATGAGGGTGAGCGCGCAGGCCAGACGCTGGCGGGGCCGGCGCAATGAGTTCTTCACGGTCGGTGGGTCGTCGGGCTGCGGGGAGGCGTAGGCCGTACGCATCGGCCGGCGGCGGGCAGCCAGCTTCCGGTCGACCGTCCGGGGGTCGTACTTCTTGCGCAGCCGGTCCTCGGTGAGGTTCAGGACGGGCGCGAGGTCGGCGAGCGGTTCGCCCTGGGACCTCTGGCGGACGACGAGGGCCGCGGTCGCCTCCTCGACGAGGCCCTGGGCCATGACGACGAGACCGAGCAGTTCGGAGGCCGACGCGGCGCCGTCGGAGGCGCGGTTGATGAACGCGTCACCGACCACGACGACATCCTCGGCGATGTCGCGTACGGCTTCGGTGCAGCGCGTGGCCCGGTCGGCGTCGACGGCGGGCCCGTTGCGGGTCGGCCGCTCCGGTCCGGAGTGTGGACGGTTGGGCATGGGAGACCTCTTTCGGGGGTGCGGGGGCGGGTATCTGTGCCCACCCGCCCGGTTGGCACGGTGAGGGATCTGGGGCACGGGCAGGGAGGGAGCCGTGCTCTCGCCAGGGGTCCGGGTCGGACCCGCGACAACGGGCCCATCGGCCGACCAGCGCCTATCCATGAGAGCCCGTCAGGAAAGCGTCAGAAGGGGCGGCGTCCCGGACGCGGGAATTCCCGGGATCACGGGCAGCGGCCGAGAAGGCGGCGCGCTGAGCGGGATTCCCCTCACCATGACAGCCATGACATCCCCATGCGGCGTTCGAACCACAGGCGGGGCAGGGGTGATACGTTCACGACTCGGTCTTCGTGCAATCGCAGACGCACATGCAGGGAGACGGTTCGACGTCGGAGAAGAGACACGAAGGGGCTCCTTTCTTCCCGGGTTTCCGAGCTGACGTTGAGAAGTGACAAGAGACCCCGGCGTGAGGCGACCAACCAGTAGCCGGGGTCTTTGCCTGCCCGGCGAAGGCCGGGAGTCGGAATGTACTACCTTCCGCACGCGCCCGATGCCACAACGTAGGGCCGTGGGTATGGGTACCCGCCACCCCTGCGTTAATCAAGAAATCAACCATCCATACAAAAACATCAATCAATTGATCAGACTTGATCGCCGGAAACGGGCAACAGCCGCGAAGACCGCGAATTCGTCGAGCCTGAAATGCGCCCGCGCGAACCTCCGCCACGCCCGCGCCATGGCTGCGCTCCCCCTCTCGCAGTCCGTCGACTTGCGGAAACTTGTCAACGAATCCATCCACACTCGGGGCCCCGTTAACTCGAACGGGTGACATTCCGCATCGATGGACCCTGACTCGACGGCCGCGCCCTGCCTCCGCTCAGTCCGCAGAGCGTGCGAACGATCCGCGTCGGCGAGCGTCCGGGCGCGTGGGCGCGCTGGTGCGGTGCGGGGAGTTCACGGATCCGTGATCCCGCGCCGCCGGCTCTCGCCTCCACCGAATCCGTCACCGACCGGACCGGCCCGGCGCCGCCCCCTGCGTCCGGGCGCACCTCGCCACGCACACGGGCGGCGTGCGGCCTGCTCGACGACGAACTCGTACTGGACCCTGGCTTCCTGCTGTCCGCCGAGCCTGCCGCGCCACGACGGGTCCTACCGTCCGTGTCGGCCTGGCCGGCGGTCGCCGTCCGCGCCTCCTTCCGCCACAGCGCCCCGCTCCTGAGCGCCGAACGAGACCCCTGAGTACCGCCCGAGCGGCCTCGGACGCCTGACCGGTAACGGAGATCGCGCATGTCCCGCACGTTGATCATTTACGGTGGGGGGCAGCCTCGTAGCTCATCGGATGAACACCCGCACCTCGTAGGCCCGTTCGAGTGCGTTGTCCACGGTGCGCTCACCCGTACACGGGGCGGGCTTCCGCGTTCCGTCCCCCCCGAAAGGATGCACATGCCCCAGGACGTCCGGTTCGACCTTCCCTTCACCACACCCGTCAGCCCGCATCTCGCGTACGCGAGGGACCGCCATCTGCTCTGGGTGCGGGAAAGAGGGCTGGTGCGCAGTCGGACCGGTTTCGAGGAGTACCGGTCCTGGGACCTCGCCCAGGCCGCGGCCCGCACCTATCCGCACGCCTCGGCGGACGATCTGACCGTCCTGATGAACTGGTTCTCCCTGGCCTTCCTCTTCGACGACCAGTTCGACTCCGCTCGGCCCGACCGTGCGGACCGGATAGCGGAGGTGGCGCGGGAGCTGATCGCCACACCGCTGCGTCCGGCCGGCACCGCGCCTCGGGTGGTCTGCCCCATCACCCTGGCCTGGACGGAGGTCTGGGGTCATCTCTCAAGTGGCATGTCCCTGACTTGGCAGACGCGGTTCGCCGCGTCCTGGGGCCGCTTCCTGGTGGCCCACTGCGAGGAAGTCGACCTCGCGGCCCAGGATTTGGCCGGGAAGCTGGACCTGAGCGCCTACGTCGGCTTCCGGCGCCGTACGGTCGGTATCCACCACAGCATCGACATGGGCGAGCGCAGTCGCGGCTTCGAGGTCCCACCGGCCGCGATGGCCCATCCTCTGATGGAACGGATGCGGGACCTGGCGGCGGACACGATCGGGTTCATGAACGACATCCACTCCTTCGAGCGGGAGCGGCGCCGGGGGGACGGCCACAACCTGATCGCCGTACTGCGCCAGGAGCGGGACTGCTCGTGGGAGGAGGCCATCGGCGAGGCATACCGGATGACGACCGGCTGCCTCGACGAGTACGTCGGCCTGGAGGCCCGTGTCCCGCACATGTGCGACGAGTTGGGCCTCGGTGACGAGGAGCGGGCCCGGGTGTGGATGGGCGTGGAGGCCGTCCGGCACTGGATCAACGGCAACTACGAGTGGGCACTGACCACCGGCCGCTACGCGGCGGACAAGGACGGCCCGGTGGCCACGGCCGAACTGTCCGGACGGGGCTCGGTGGACGACCTGCTGACGATGTGACACGGGCGCACGGCCCGGCCGGGTGTCCGGCCGGGCCGTGACGTCGCGCAGGGCGACAGGTCCGTATGTGACGTCATGTCAGATGTTCCGAGGCGTCCGACGTGACATGGCGTCAAACGGCTCGGCAGGCCAGACCTGACTGGGCGTCAGCTTCAGAGCATCAGACGGCGAACTCGACCGGCAGGCTGTCGAGCCTCGACTCCCAGGTCGAGGCGGTGGAGGTGAGCTCGTCCGGCGCCACCGCCAGACGCAGTCCGGGCAGCCGGTGGAGCAGGACGTCGACCGCCGTCTCGATGATGGCCTGGCCGATGTTCTGCGCGGGGCACTCGTGCGGGCCGCCGCTGAAGGCGAGGTGCGAGGCGTTCCCCCTGACCGAGATGTCGGCGTCGGGGCGGATCCCGGGGTCGTGGTTGCCTGCCGCGAGACCGAGGACGAGCAGGTCGCCCTGCTTGACCGGACAGCCGCCGAGCTCCAGGTCGGCGGTGGCGAAGCGCCCCGGCAGCACGGCGAGCGGCGGGGTGTTCCACATCACCTCCTCCACGACCGTGGACATGTTCACCTGCCCGCTCACCAGGTCGGACAGCCAGGTGGTGTCGGTGAGGACGAGTTGCAGGGTCCGCGCCAGCAGGTTGCTGGTGGTGGTGTGGGCGGTGATCAGCACCAGGCGCAGGTGGTTGACGACCTCGTCCTCGTCGAGCGCCGCGTGGTGCTTGATGAGGCCGGAGGCGAAGTCGGATCCGGGCTCGGCACGTTTGCGGGCGGCGAGCTCTCCCAGTATCCCCATGATGCGCTCGTTGTGTGTCAGGGCGTCCGCCCCGCCCTTGATGACCTGCTTGCTCGACTCTGCGAGGGAGCGCCCCTCCTTCGCGGCGAGACCGAAGACCCGGGTGAGGACCAGCATCGGCAGGTACTCGGAGAAGTCGGCGACCAGATCGGCCCGGCCCGTGTCCGCGAACGCGTCGATCTGCTGGTTCGCGAAGTGCGTGACGTGACGGCGGATGCCCCGTCCGGCCACGGCGTACAGGTTGTCGGTCACCGCGCCGCGCAGCCGGCGGTGCGGTTCGCCGTCCTGGGAGACGCAGTCGGGGCGCCAGCCCACCATCTGCATCAACGGTGAGGTGGTGTCGACCCGGCCTTCCTTGAAGTCCCGCCATATACGCGAGTCCCGGCTGAACTGGAGAGGGTTGTCGAGCACCCGCCGGTTCTCCCGGTAGCCGAGCACGAGCCAGGCGGGGACGTCACCCTCCAGCAGCACGGGGGCGACGCCGCCGTGCCGCGTGCGCAGTTGCGCGTAGACGGCGTGGGAGAAGTCCTCCACCCCGGAACCGTAGAGCCGGGTGGTGTCCTCGCCGTGGGCGACCGGGCAGCCGCCCTCGGTGGCTCTGGGCGGGGTCTGTTCGCTCATCGGGGCTCCAGGGCAGCGGCCGAACGGTCTTTCAGGTGCCGGATCAGAGTGACGAGCACGTCACGGCTGGCACTCCGGCTGCGGGCGTCGAAGGACACGACCGGGGTGTGCGACGGGATGTCCAGGGCGTCGCGGATCTCGTTGACCGGGTAGTCCTGTGAGTCCGGGAAGATGTTGAGCGCGATGACGAAGGGGACCTTCTGCCGCTCCATCTCCTCGATCGCCCGGAAGCTGGAGGCCAGTCGGCGGGTGTCCACGAGGACGACGGCGCCGAGCGCGCCTTTGAACAGGCCGTTCCACAGGAACCAGAACCGTTCCTGACCGGGGGTGCCGAACAGGTACAGCATGAGTGTGTCGTTGAGACTGATCTTGCCGAAGTCCAGGCTGACGGTGGTCTGTGCCTTGTCGGTGACACCGATGAGATGGTCGTCCCCGGCGCTGGCCTGGGTGAGGGTCTCCTCGGTCGTCAGGGGCTTGATGTCGCTCACCGAGCGGACCATGGTGGTCTTCCCCGTGCCGAAGCCCCCGGCGATCATCACCTTCACCGAGCGTGTGTCCCCGGCCGCCGTGCTCCCGGGTTGGTCAAAGCCTTTGAAGTCCACTGAGTACCTCCTCAAGGAGCGCGATGTCGGGCCCACGGCCGACGTCATGTGCCGGGACGGGATCACGGGCGTCGATACGGCCTGCCTGAAGCAGGTCGGACAGCAGCACCGCGAGGATGTTGAAGGGCAGCCGGAGGTGGGCGCCGAGTTCGGCCACCGACAGCGGTTCACGGCAGCGCCGGAGGATCTCCTCGTACTCGTGCTGCATGCCCGATGTGGGGACGTCCCGCGCGATGACGAGGGTCGCCACGTCCAGGGTCGACGCCGAACCGCCCGGTCCGCTGCGCCCTTTGGTGAGAACGTAGTAGCGCTCGAGGCCGGACGGGTCGGTCGGCCGACGGGGAGCACTCATCCAGAGTGCCCCTCCAGTCGCGGCGAGGTGCCGAGGAGCTCGCCCATGCGGCGGGCCAGATCCCTCATCTGATGGCCGAGCAGGCCTTGGTCGAGGCCCTCGCGGGCGAGTACGCCGAGGTACGTCTCCACGCCCGCGCGGACGACGAAGAGGTGCCCGCCGTCCACCTCGATCATCGCCAGCCGCAACTGCCCGGCGTGCTGCGGGAACTGCTCGGCGACCGGCTGGGCCAGTGCCTGGAGTCCGGCCACCACGGCGGCGAAGCGGTCCACGTCGTCGGGGTCTTCGGCGCCGAAGGAGGTGATCGCCTTCCCGTCGCTGGAGGCCACGAGGGCGAAGCTGATCTCCTGGATGCTCTCCACGAGGTCGCGCAGCGCCCAGCTCATGTCGGTTCCCTGGTACGTCATGGGACTAGTCGCTCTCTTCAGTGCGGTGCTCGGTCGGTGCGCCACCGGCGGCCGTGCCGTGGCCGTTGGCTGCGGTCGGGGACCCGTCCGTCGCCGTGCCGGTGTCGCGTCCGGCGTCGGCGAAGGCCGCGAGGCCCGCGAAGGAGGCCTCCGGCGGGACGGCCGGGAAGGCGGGGACGGTGTTCGGGCCGTCCTGGGGGGTTTCGACGGCCGTCTCGCCGCGCCGGCTCCGCCTCCGGGGCAGGCCACCGGGGGTGGTCTCCACCATGTCCTCGTTCTCGAAGACCGTGGCCGGGGCCGGTTCGGGCTGGGGGGCGGCGGGCGCGGTGCCGTGCGGTGCGGTGGGCTCCGTCGGGATCTGCGGTGCGGTGGCCGGGGCGAGGGCGGGGAGCGGCCGGAAGTACTTGTGCGGTACGACGACCACGACGGACGTACCCAGCCAGGGCGAGTCGGCGAAGGTGACGCGGATGTCGTACCGGCGGGCGAGGAGGCCGACCACGCGGAGGCCGATGTTGGCGTCCTCCGAGATGCCGCCGAGGCCCGCGCCGGGCGAGGTGCCCGCGAGGGCGTGTTCGGCCTCGCGCTTCTTCTCCTCGCTCAGGCCCTTGCCGGAGTCCTGGATCTCGATGCCGACGCCGTTGGGGACCTCCTTGCCGGAGACGATCACCGGTTCGGTGGGCGGCGAGTACCGCGCGGCGTTGTCGAGCAGGTGCGCGAAGATCAGCGTGAGGTGGTCCACCAGACCGCCGTCGACGCCGAGTTCGGGCAGGTGGCGCAGTTGGACGCGGTGGAAGTCCTTGATCCGGCCGATGCCGCCGCGCACCACGCTCAGCAGGCGTTGCGGTTCCTGCCACTGCCGGCCCGGCCGGTCGGAGCCACCGAGCACCACGATGCTGGCGGCGAGACAGTCGGCGGGGCCGATGGCCTGGTCCAGTTCCATGAGGCACTGGGCGACGGCGGGCTGACGGCCGTGCTCGCCCTGCATCTCGTGCAGCCGGCCGCGGAGCTTGCTGGTCAGGACGTGGATGCGGTTGCCGACGCCGATGACGGCCTGTTCGGCGGAGGTCGAGCGGTCGAGCTCGGCCTCGATGCCCATCAGCGCGGTCCTGAGGACCTTGCCCAGTCCGGCCTGGAGGTCGTCGCCGGCCTTCATGCGCTGCTCGACGGTCGGGACGATGTCGTCGATGGCGTCACCCGCCTTCAACTGTGCTACGGCGGCCGGGAGTTGCTGGTCGTTGAGGAGGGCGATCGCGGCGAGCTGGTGGTCGAGCCGCTCCTGCCAGGCTCCGGCTCGCTCGGTGGACCGGCTCTCGTAGGCCGCGGTCTGCCGGGACAGCCGCTCCTCGTACACCCGGGAGCTCTCGGCCAGCCGCTCCTCGTGCGCCTGTGCCTGCTCGGCGAGCTGGGCCTTCTGGGCCTCGCGCTCGGTGGCGGACTGCCTGGCGTGTTCGGCCTGGGCGGTGCGGCGGGCCTCCTCGGCCAGGCGCAGCCGCGTACGGGTGCGCAGGAGGAGGAGTACGCACACGGTGCTGCCGACCGTCGCCGCGAGACCGAGGACGGCCGCGGGTATCCGATCCGAACTGATGAATGTTGCGGCCGCCGTCCCGCCACCCAGGCCCAGTGGCATCAGCCACCAGAGGTGCCGGGTGGCAGGGGCCCGCGCCGCCGGAGGCGGAGTGGCGAGTTCCATCTGCATCCTTTGAAGCAAAATGATCGAACAGGGGGTGTGCGAGGTGACCGCACCGTTGAGTACGCACCACGAGACGACCGGTCGCGATCGCGTCAACTCGCTGCGCCGGGAGGGAGCTTATCGGTTGTGAACCCGAAAAGATCAATTCGGCGGTACCGCGAGAGTGAGGATCCCGCCACTCAGAGCCATGGGCCGCGTGGCCGGCGCGGATCCGGGGCCGGCGGCCGTTGTCCGACACGTCCTCACGTGGTGGGCAGACGGGGACATCTCTCGCAACGAGCCCCGCGCTCGGCCGGACGGGGACGGCGAGCCGCTTCGGCGTAGCCCGGTTCACCTGGGCGTTTTGGTCAGGCTGTGCCGAGGGCGGGGAACGGCGGCCGCGGCGCGAGGGAGCGTCGGAGCGCGGCGGGCGCGGCAGCCGGACCGCCGGACGGACCACGACGCGCGGGGGGCGGCGGGGTGCCGTTCCGGGGTGTTCCGGGACGTGTCGGCCCCGTCCCCAGCTGACGCACACTCCCGCGACGCACATACGTGCGAACCCTGCGGTGTTTGCATCGCGGAAGCGACGTCGCGGCCGCCCGGGGTGATTCCGGCGCGGTACATCGCGGTGAGAAGCGCATGTTTTCAGCCGAACCGAACGGCGTCGGTGGCCGTGCCGCGGGGGCCCGCCCCGATCCGGGGCACCGGTTCGCGACCGGAGCCGGAGGGCCGCGCGCAAGAGCTCCGAAAGCCGTTGTCAGTGGGTCCTCATAGAGTTCCGCTCACTTGTTCACAGCGGTGCGGGGAGGCACGCATGGGGTGGGTGAAGGCGGGCGGTTACGAGATCGCCCTCGACGACGGCAAGGTGGTGTGCCGCAACGCGGCGGGACGGCGGCTGAAGTCCGTTCCGGCCGGAATCGCGGACGATCCGGCGGTCGTGGGGCTGCGCGGTCTCGCCGAGTGGCTGGAGCGGCACGAGCGGCGGTGCCTGGCCGACGTGGAGCGGTGGATGGTGCGTTCACTGCCGGTTCCGGCGACCGTGGTGACCCGTGTGTGGCCGGATCCGGCCTGGCAGGCCGCCCTGCGCGACCTCGTCGTCACGGGGCCCGGCGGAGAGGTCGCGGGATTCCTCCGGGACGCGGACCCCGAGCGGGGGCTCGGCCTGGTGGACCTGGACGGCGACACCGTGCGGATCACCCCTGACGTCGTGCGCCTTCCCCATCCCGTGCTCCTCGACGACCTCGACGAGCTGCGGGAGTTCGCCGTCGAGCTCGGCATCGACCAGCGGGCCCAGCAGCTCTTCCGTGAGGTGTGGCGCCGCCCGGCGGCCGTGGACGCGGCGAGCACACAGGTCGAGGAGTACGCGGGCGGCTCGTTCAAGGAGCTCCGCTTCCTGCACGGCAGGGCGGCCCAGCTGGGTTACCGGGTGCGGGGCGGGCACGCCCTGTGCTCCGTGCTGGAGGAGGGCCGCACCGCCGAGGCCCGGGTGTGGATCGGCGACTACGACGGCTACGAGGAGACCGAGACCGGTCCGCTGACGTGGAGCGGACCCACCGGGGGCACGCTGAGGCTCGGTCAGGTGGGGCCGGTCTCCTGGTCGGAGGGGATGCGGATGGCGGCCGCTCTGTACGCCGGGCGGGACATCGAGGACGAGGAGCGGGCGGCATGAGCGCGACGTACGACGACACCACGACGGGCACGCTGCTGGAGGCGGGCGCCGTGCTGCTTCCCGGTACGACCGCGCGGGAGGACGCCGACACCCTGACCGTACGGTCCTACGGGCATCCGGCCCTGGACGACCGGCGCGTGGTCCGGCTGGTGCCCGGCACGCTCGGGGAGGCGGAGGACCTCGCGCTGGAGTTCCTGGGCCTGGTCCGCGAGCCGGAGACCCCCGAGGTCGGGCAGGTGCGCCGGGAGACGCTCGAGTTCCCGGCCTGGGCGCTGGTCAACGACCCGGCCAACGGGCACCACGCGCTGGCCCTGGTCAAGGACGTCGAGCGGCTCGCCCGCCAGGCCAAGTCCCGCCCGGGGAACGCGAAGGCGGGCTTCGAGGCGCTCGGTGTGCGGCTCGGCCGGGCCGTGCCCCACTTCCTGCCCACGTTCTACGAGCAGGCGGCCCGGGTCTTCCTCGAACACGAGAACACGACGTATGCCGCCGCCTTCTTCGGCAAGGCGCGCGAGGCGGAGCGTGTGCACGCGCTCGCGGTCGACGAGGAGCGGCAGCGCGCGGTCTTCCTGGAGTTCGCGTTCGCCGGTGCGCTGACGGTCAAGGCCCTGAAGGAACACGTGCGGGACCTGTCCCGGCGGCTCGACCCCGCCGAGGCGTGGGCGCAGTTCCGGCAGTTGACCGTGGAGCGCTGCGCGGCGGGAATGCCGCCGTACGCCTCGCTGCCGCAGGACGCCCGCGGTCTGGTCAGGGCCGCCGGTCTCGACCGGGTCGCCGAGGAGTGCGCGCTCGTCGCCGACCTGCTGGCCTCCCCCGCCGCCGTGCGGGCCCCGGCCTCCTTCTGGACCGCCTACCGGACCACGCTGCCGGTTCTCACCGGGCTCCGGCCGGAGGTGCGGACGCGACTGCTGGAGATCATGCCCACCGGGCTGGGCCGCGGTGTCGAGGACGACGAGCTCTGGCTGACGCTGCTGGCGGAGAGCGGCGCGGAGGCGCTGCTGACCTCGGAGCCAGGCGACGGGCAGGCGGTGGACGCCGCGGACTGGCTGAGCCGCTGGTCGCTGCACCGCAAGCACGGCGCTTCCTGGTCACGGCGTTCCCCGGCCACCCTGGCGCTCGTCGGGCGGATGGCGCCACGGCTGCGTGCGGCCGGACGGCCCGTCGATCTGTTCAGCGGTCGCTGGCACGCGGGCGCGGACCTCGATCTGCTGGACCTGTGCGTGGCCGAGAACATTCCGCTCACGTTGCCCGCCGCCGGTGTGAATGTGCATCTGGCGCTGGATCAATGGCTGTCCGGCGCCACCGGGCCGTCCGTCCGGCGGGACCTGGTCGCCACCGGTGCCGATCCGCGGTTCCGGGCTCTGCTGCACCGGGCGGTGGGGGCTCTGGGCAGTGGCCACCGGGCGCGCCGCGAGGTCCTGGCCGCTCTCGCCGCCCATCCCGTGCTCCGTGAGGTGGCGCGCGAGTGGCTGGAGGAGGCGGCCGGGGAGTACACCGGCGCGGTGGGTCTGCCCGGGGCCGGCACAGCGCTCGACCGTCTGCGCGCCTTCCGGGCGGTGGCCGCCGATGTCGCGCCCGGCGCCGTCGCCAGGACCGCCGGGCACCCGCTCGCGCCACTGCTCGGCCGTACTCTGCGCGCCGGCGTCCTCGACGAACTGGGCTGGCCGGCCCTGGAGAAGGCGTTGCGGCGGCTCGACGCCGAGGTGCGCAAGGGCGAGGACAACACCCTGGCCGTGCACGAGGCGTGGCCCGCCCTGGTGCTGGTCCGTGGCCGCAAGGCGCTCGTCGTCGGGCCCGAGGAGGTGCTGCTCGAACACGACCTGTGCCTCCCGGACGGGATCGACCGCTGGCAGCGCCCCCGGTTCCGTTACGTGGACGGGGAACTGCTCGTGATGTGGCGGCAGGGCGGCAAGCAGTCGGCGTACTGGTCCGCCCGCCCGTCCGAGGTGTTCACGCTGGGCGGCGAGCAGTTGTCCTCGTGGTGGTCGGGGCACGACGCCGAGACCGTCTCGATTCCGCTGCCGGGCGGCGGCCGGGCCACCGGCGGCCGCGTGCTGCACACGGGCGACACCGACCTGCCGCCCCGCCGCGCCGTCATCGGTGACGGAACCACCTGCTGGCGTCAGGGCAGGCAGGGCCGGCGGACGCTGTGGCTGGAGTACGACCCGGCCACCGGCGCCCACGGGCGTGCGTCCCTGCCCGCCCTGCTGCGTTCCGGTGTCCTGGAGGGTGCTTCCCTGCTCACGGACGCCTGCGAGGTGCTGCCCCTGCAACCGGGCCTGGAGGAGAGCCCGTTCGGCACGGACGGCACGGTGCTCGGCCGGTGGGTACGCGAGCAGGGCGAGGGGGCAGACGCCCGGATGACGGCCGGGACGCCGGACGGCCGGACGGTCACCTTGCGGGCGGACGACGACGGTCGGATCTTGGGGGTCCCGCTGGGCGCGCTGCGGCTGCCCGGCCGGGCCGCACCGTTCGCCGTGCGGACGCATGCGGACATCTCCCTGTTCGCCGGGGCGGAGAGTACCGGTGCGGGACTGCTCGGCCGGGTCACGCCGTGCGAGCGGGGTGGTGAGTTCGCCGCCGGTACCCGGCTCGTCCCGCCGGTCGCCTTCTGGCACGCGCTGCGCCCTCGCGACGAGCAGGGCTCGGCCGTGCTGCGCGCTCTGACCGACGAGCAGGCCGGCGAGCTGATGCGGGCCGCCGCGAAGGCGCTGGCCGAGCGGCAGGACGCGCTGACGCGGGCCCGGCCGGACGAGGCCGCCAAGGCCGCCGTACCGTCCGCGGACGAGGCCGTCCTGCGTGCCGTGACCCGGCTCCTGCCGCGGCTCACCGCGCAGCCGCTGCTGATCGGTGTCGCCGCGCTCGTCCGTTCGGCCCTGCGCCTCGCCGACTCGGCGGCCACGTTCACGGCACCGCCCGTGAAGCAGCCGCCGTCCCGGCGGAAGCAGGGGATGTTCGCGGACTACGCGCCCGAGCACGGCGAGGACCATCTGATGCGGAACGCGACCTCCCGCCTCGCGAACCTGCACGGAGGGTGGGGCGGTGAGCGGTTCGGCGTGCTGCGTCAGATCCGGGCGGTGAACCATGTGCTGTCCGGGAAGCCCGCGGACGGCAAGCCGCTGTCCGATGCCGAGCGGCTCACCGCTCTGGGCGACGGCTGGCGCGGCGAGGCGTTCACCGTTCCCGGCATCGGCACGGTGTGGACGGACGCCCTGGCCGTGCTGCGGCCGCTGGCGTACCGGGCCGCCGGCCCCGCCGTGGGCGCCGACGAACGCGAGGCCCTGCTCCTGCTGTTCGAAGCGGTCCTTGAAGGTCCGCTGGCCGGAGGGGAAGGCACGCTCCGCGAGGTCGTGCTGAGCGAGCCTCACGACAAGCGGCAGCGCACGGGCCAGGTGCTGCGCCGTGACGGCCGCACCGTGGTGGTGCTCGGCTGCCAGAGCGCCGACGCCCGGCAGAACCGGGTGGAGTGGCTCGCGCTGGACCATGACCCGTCGGGTGCCTTCGGCGCGGTGGCCCACTTCACGCTGGAGCGGGAGACCCGGCACGCCTCGACGATCACCGCCGGACACCTCGCGGAGGTCGTCCGCCTGGTCCGGGACAAGGGGGCCGCGCCCTGGCGGTCCGAGGCTGCCGAGGCGTTCGCGTCCGCCGCTCGCGACGGGCTCGGCCCGCTCCAGGCCGGTGTGCTGCTCGCCGCCGAACCGTCACCGTGGGAGGCGGCGAAGCTCGCCGCCGTGGGTCTGAAGCGGCGGCAGGTGCAGTCGGGTGAGGATCTCTTGGCCCCGGTCGGTCACGAGGACCGGGTGGCGCTCGTCGGTGCGCTGCTTCCCGAGGACCCCGCCGATCTGTGGCTGTCCGGCCCGGACACGGCGGCTGCGGGCCGGATGTGGGAGGAGCGGCTGGGCCATCTGGTCCGCCTGCCGGAGCACCTCGCGGGGGAGGTCGTGGGGGCGCCCGTCGCCTCGGTGGAGGCGGTGCTGAATCCCCGGCAGACCCCCTGGCTCAGCCGGACCACGGTTCAGCGGCCGGACAAGGACGGCCATCTGGTCGCCGCGGATCCCTCGGCCGTGCCCGCGCGGCACACGGTCCAGCACGCCGTCGGGGCCCTGGCCTCCCTGGCCTACGTCCTGCCGTACGGGCACCCGCTGCGCGCGGCCCTGCCGGACGGACTGGCCGCGCTGCGCCACCGCTTCACCGACCCGGAACTGCTGCTCGACCTCGACATCGAGTGGACGGAACAGGGGCGTTCCACCGCCCGGGAGCTCCGCAAGGCGTACGGGCTCCCGGCCTCGGGGCAGTCCGACGCGCAGGGGTTCACCCGGCTCGGTGAGGCGATCGTGCTGCGGCCCTGGTTCCAGGACACCGAGACCGTTCTGGTCCGGCCGGCCGGACTCACCGGCTGTGACGACCCCGTGTTCGGGCTCGTCGAGGGGCTGGTCCACGCCGGGCGCGCCGGGGGGATGGCTGCTCTGCGCACCGTTCTGGGTGACGAGCTCCTCCGGGCTGTCAGCGCGGGCACCGGGCGACCCGCGGGGTACGCCCAGGACCCCATGGTCAGCGTGCCCGGTCTGGTCGCCGAGGTGGCGTCGGCGCACGGTCTGAGCGAGGACGGGGCCGCTCTCTACCTCCAGTTGCTGGCCCTGCCGGACCCCACGGACCGCAATCGTGCCCGGTGGACCGGCTGGAAGCCGGCGCGGACCAAGAGGGCCCGCGCCGAACTGGCCGCGACGGACCTGGTGGTCGAGGCCAAGCGCCCGAGAGCCGGACGCACGCTCTTCCTGCCCGGTGGCTGGCTCGACCTCAAGTCCCCCGCGCTGCCGGTGGAGACCTGGAAGGAAGGGCTCTACGCCGTGGCCGCACATGCGCGGTCCGTCCCGCCGGTTCCGGTGGACGAGCTGTTCCACCGCGCCTGGGAGCGGGTTCTCGGCGAGGACGCCCCGGCGTACGAGCAGCTCACCACCCGTGCCACCCGCAAGGGGCGCCGATGAGGTGCGCCCCGCGGTTCGTCCCCGGGAGTGGCGGGCCACGTCCGGCCCCCGCGACCACCGTCCGTACCACCTCGAAGGGCCCCAGCCGATGACCACCGCCCTCGCCTCCGGAGCGACCCGCCAGATCGTTCCGCCGGAGGACCGCCACTCCACCGAACTGGCCTTCCTCGCCGCGTACGACACGGGGCCGCGCCCACCGGCCTGGCTCCTCACCCCTCGTGCCGTCGTCACGTTCGTCATGGGCAGTGACGGCCGTGCGCTCAGGCTGCCCGACGAGGTGGAGGCGCCTGCCGGAGTGCCACGCCGCCTCACGGTGGAGGGCAAGTTCGTCGGTGACCGCGCCCTGGTCGAGCGGTGTGTCGTCACCCTCGCCGGTGAGCGCGGGCTGCTGCTCGTCGGCGAGCCCGGCACCGCCAAGTCGATGCTCTCCGAGCTGCTGTCCGCCGCGGTGTGCGGCACCAGCGGGCTGGTGGTGCAGGGCACGGCCGGGACGACCGAGGACCAGCTCAAGTACGGCTGGAACTACGCCCTGTTGCTGGCACAGGGGCCGAGCCCGCAGGCGCTGGTGCCCTCGCCGGTGCTCACCGCGATGACCCGGGGCGCGGTCGCCCGGGTCGAGGAGGTCACCCGCTGTCTGCCCGAGGTGCAGGACTCCCTGGTGTCGCTGCTCTCCGAGCGCCGCATCGCCGTCCCCGAGCTGGCGGGCACGGACGACGCGCTGGTCCACGCAGCGCCCGGTTTCAGCCTCATCGCCACGGCCAACCTGCGCGACAAGGGCGTGTCCGAGATGTCGGCCGCGCTCAAGCGCCGCTTCAACTTCGAGACGGTGGGCCCCATCGCGGACCTCGAAGCCGAGACGGCGCTGGTGCGTTCGCAGGCCCGTGCCTCCGTGGAACGGGCCCGAGCGCCCTTCCAGGTCGATGACACCGTCCTGGAGGCGCTGGTCACGGCCTTCCGCGACCTACGGGAAGGACGGTCGGCCGAAGGCTGGGAGGTGGAGCGGCCGTCCACGGTGATGAGCACGGCCGAAGCCGTGTCCGTGGCCGGCGCGCTGGCGCTGTCGGCTGCGTACTTCCCCGGTGACCGTGACGTGCTGGACCTGCTGCCGGGCCACCTGCTGGGTGTCGTGCGCAAGGACGACCCGGCCGACGCCGCCCGGCTGCGCGGATACTGGGACGGCCCGGTGCGGCGCCGCGCCGAGCAGGGGGCCGCCACCTGGCGCACCTTGTGGGACCTGCGCACGGTCCTGGAAGGCTGATCCCCGTTGTCTCTCCCTCCCCTCTCCCCCGAGGCGGCCGTCGCCGCCCTGACCGACCCGGCGGGGCCGTACCTCATCGGCGTACGGCACCACGCGCCGTCGCTGGCCGCGGTGGTGCCCGCGCTCCTCGACGAGGCGCAGCCCGACGTGCTGCTCGTCGAGCTCCCCGCCGAGACGCAGGACTGGCTGCCCTGGCTGGCGCACGAGGAGACGCGTGCCCCGGTCGCCCTGGCCGCGGTTCCCGGCGACGGACGAGCCGGCCCCGCCTTCTATCCCTTCGCCGACTTCTCACCCGAGCTGGCGGCGATCCGCTGGGCCGCGCGGCACGGGGTCCGGGTGGTCGCCTGCGATCTCCCGCTGGCCGACCGTGTCCTCGGAGAGACCCCGCCTGGGGAAGGGGAAGAGGCACCGGAGGCCGGGGCCCCGTGCCGGGAACCGGCCGCCGGTCTGGCCGCCGCACTGCGCGACGGGCTCACCGGCCGTCCCGGCGAGGACCTGTGGGATCGGCTGGTGGAGACCATGGCGCCGGGCTCGGCGCCGGAGGCCCTGCGCAGGGCCGCGCTGCTGACCGGGTGGGCGCTGAGGCAGGACGCCGCCGCCTCCGGTGGACTCGACGCGCTGGACCTCCGACGCGAGCGGTGGATGCGTTCCTGCCTGGCCGACGCCACCGCCGACGGTGCGCGCGCCGCCATGGTGGTGGGCGCCTTCCACGCTCCGGCACTCATGGACTCCGCTCCGTCGGGGGCCGGCGCCGGCCCTGCCGTGACCGGCTCGCTTCCGCCCGGTACGGCTCCCGGTGGAGGGACTCCGCGCGGGGAGGCCGCCGGACCGTTGCCGGGGCCGCGCGCCTCCGGGGAGAGTCGGCCGGCCGGCCGGACCGCGCGGACTCCTCCGGTGCCGCGCCCGTCCAAGGACGGGCCGCTGTGGACGACCTCTCTCATCCCCTACACCTACGCGCTTCTGGACGAACGTTCGGGCTATCCGGCGGGCATCCGTGACCCGGAGTGGCAGCACATGGTTCTGGACGCGGCGGGCGATCCCGCCGCGCTGGAGGAGGCGCTGACCCGTGCGGCCGTGCGGATCTGCGCGGAGCTGCGAGGGCTGGGCCATCCGTCGGGCCCGGCCGACGCGCGGGAGATCGCCCGGCTCGCGGGGGACCTGGCCCGGTTGCGGGAGCTGCCCGCGGCCGGCCGGGGTGAGCTGGTGGAGGCGGTCCAGACGGTGCTGGCGCAGGGCGAGCCGTACGGCCGGGGCCGGGCCGTGGCACGGGCGATGGAGAGGGTGCTGGTCGGCACACGTGCCGGGCGCCCCACACCGCGCTCGCCGCGCAGCGGGCTCGGCCCCGCCGTGGAGGCGGAGGTGGCCGCGCTGGGGCTCCCGGGGCCGTCGGAGTCGGGGCCCGGTTCGTCCCGTGACCTCCGGCTCGATCCGCTCCGGTCCGGGCTGGACCGGCGCCGGGAGCTGTTGCTGCGCCGGCTCGCGGTGTGCGGTGTGCCGTACGCCGAGGCCAAGGAGGTCGTCGGCGCGGGTGGCGCGGATGCTCTCACGTCACGTTGGGAGGTGCGCTGGACACCTGCCACCGCCGCCATGCTGACCGCCGCCGGTGTCCGGGGTGTCACCGCCGCGCAGGCCGCCGAGGGCGTGCTGCGTGAGAGGCGCCATGCCGAGCGGGAGGAAGGCGGCCCCACCGCCGCGCAGACCTCCAAGGGGCTGGAGCAGGCGGCGCGGTGCGGTCTGTCCATCCTCACCGACGAGCGGCTCGCCGACACCGCCGCCGTGTTGCCGCACTCGGCCACCCTGCCTGAGCTCCTGTCCGCGCTGGCGCTGCTGGACCGGCTGCGGGCGGGTCATGTCCCGGGGCTCGAAGCCGACGGGGGCCGCTCCCGCCGGGCGGCCGCCGTGGCCGAGTCCCTCACGGCCGCCGCGGTGCGTCAGCTGGACGGCCTGGCCGGCGCGGAGGACCCGGCCGACGCCCGCGCGCTGGTCGAACTCGCCCACCGCGCGGACGCCGTGGGCGGTACACGGCTCACCGCGGCCGTCGCCCGGCTGGCCGCCGAGGGTTCACCGCTGATGCGCGGCGCTGCCGGTGCCGTCCGGGTGCTGCTGGGCCACGAGGTACCCGGCGAGCTGGGCCGCCGGGTGGCCTCCTGGCTCGACGCGGCGGGCGATCCTGAGTCCCGCTCGGCCCTCGCCGCCCGGCTCACGGGGCTGCTGAGCGCGGCCGGCCCGCTGCTGGAATCGGCGGCGCCGGCGTTGGAGCCGCTGCTCGACCGGGTGTCGGAGCTGTCCGACCGGGACTTCCTCGACCGGCTCCCCTCTCTCCGGGGCGGCTTCGACACGCTGAGTCCCGCGGCCCGCGAACGCCTCCTCGACACCGTCGAAGAACGTCTGCGGGACACTCACCTGGGCGACACCGGGAACATCGACCCCGTCACCCTGGCCCTGTGGACCGCCGCGGACCTGACGGCCCGGGAGACGCTGGCGGCGCAGGGCCTCCTTCCGCCGCCCCCGGGTCCGACGGCCCAGGACCCCACCGCCGGCACGGCCACCGGGGAGAGCCACGGTGCCGGCGGTCACGGCCACGCCCCCGGTACGGGACGGCGCATCGCGCCCGCCGACCGCTGGAGACTCGTCCTCGGCCGCCGTACCGACAGGCTCCCCGACTCGGCCCGCCCCCTGGCCACCGCGTTGGACGAGCTGTACGGCAGCGGACGCGGCGAGGGCAGCAGGGGCGACCTCACCGGCGCGGGACGGGGCGGCGGCCGCGAGGCGCCCTATCCCGGGGTGCGGGAGTGGTCCGAGGAACTGGCGGCCCTGTTCGGGCCGGGCATCCGGGAGGAGGTGCTGGCCGCAGCCGCCGCGGCGGGCCGGCGCGACACCCTCGCCGAACTGGATCCGCGCGGCGTACGGCCGTCCGTCGATCTGCTGCGCTCCGTGCTCCGGCACGCGGGAGGGCTGCCCGAGAGCCGGCTGGCTGCGCTGCGCCCGCTCGTCCGGCGGCTGGTGGAGGCACTGACCCGGCAGTTGGCCACGCAACTGCGTCCGGCACTGCACGGCACGGTGCTGCCGCGCCCGAGCAGACGGCCCGGGGGCGGCCTCGACCTGCCCCGGACGCTCCGGGCCAACCTGGCGACGGCTCGGCGCGGACCGGACGGCGTGGTGCGGGTGATTCCGGAGCACCCGGTCTTCCGCACACGCGCCCGGCGCACAGCGGACTGGCGGCTGATCCTGGTCACCGACGTGTCGGGGTCCATGGAACCGTCCACGATCTGGGCCGCCCTCACAGCCTCGGTACTGGCCGGGGTGCCCGCGATCTCCACGCACTTCCTGGCCTTCTCCACCGAGGTCATCGACCTCACCGACCACGTGGACGATCCGCTGTCCCTGCTGCTGGAGGTCAGCGTGGGCGGTGGCACCCACATCGCGGCGGGTCTCCGGCACGCCCGGGAGCTGGTCGCGGTGCCGTCCCGGACCCTCGTCGTGGTCATCAGCGACTTCGAGGAGGGCTATCCGGTCGGTGGGCTGCTCACCGAGGTCCGCGCCCTGGCCGGTGCCGGATGCCACGTCCTGGGCTGCGCGAGTCTCGACGACTCGGGACGGCCCCGCTACTCCACCGGGGTCGCGGCGCAGCTGGTCGCCGCCGGGATGCCGGTGGCCGCTCTCAGTCCGCTCGAACTCGCCCGCTGGGTTGGGGAGAAGATCGCATGAGCCAGTCCCTTCCGCCGGTCGCTCCGTCGGTGACCGCCGAGCTGGTCGCGGCCCTGTCGCCCCGGCTGAGCAAGCGCCTGGACGGGGGCGTCGGCAAGCTGGCCGGTCTGCCCGTCGTCCGGGACGGCGACACGGTGCGTATCGCGCTCGACGACACCACCGCGCTCGAACTCCACTCGCCCGGCGGCGTGGTGCGCAGCGCCGACGCCATCCGCTGCGGCTGCCTGCTGGCCCCTGCCTGTCTGCACCGCGCAGCCGTGGCATCGGCCGCGCCGATCGCCGCCTCCGGCCCCGGCACCGATACCGCGGACCCGCACGCCGACCACCCGTCGCCGCCCATGGCCTCCGCACCCGCCGACTCCGGAACCGGCCCGCCGGACGCCACGCCCGCCCCGGGACAGGCACAGCCGGCCCCGCCCGTGCGACCGGACACGGCAGGGAAACGGGACCCGGGCGTTCGGCCGGACACGGCAGGGCGCCCCGGCACCGGGGTACCGCCGGTCGCGGCGGCAGACGGACCGGCGGCGGACGGACCGGCGGCGAACGGACCGGCGGCGAACGTCTCCGACAGCGCCACGCCGAACCAGCGCACGGCCGCCCGCGCGTTGTACGACGCCGCGGCCGCCGTGCTGGAGGCGGGCACCGACGGGTCCGGTGCCGTGCTCCAGGCCGCGTTGCTGCGTGCCGCCCACACCGCCCGGACGGCGGGGCTCCCCCGGCCCGCCGCCGCGGCGGTCTCCGTGGTGAACGCGTTGCGCGCGGCCCGTGGCGCCGACCCGGCGTACCGCCTCACCGACCTCGTGTCCGCGCTCCGCGACACGCTGGCCGTCGCCCACCGGATACCGGCGGCGACCGGAGACGAACTGACCGCGCTGCGGGGCACCTCACGGCAGGCGTACGTACCGGACGGCTCGCTGCGCCTGTACGGCCTCTTCTGCGAGCCGGTGCTGACCGCGACCGGGTACGCGGGGGCCGTAACGTGGACGGCGGACGCCGAGGGGCGGCTCTACACGGTGTCCGACGTGGCGCCGGGGGGCGTCGGCCGGGCGGTGGGCGCGGCGGACCGCGCCGTGCGTATCGGTGACACGGCACTGACACACCGCGAGTTGTCCCGCGCGGGCCTCGCGGTGTCCGGCGCCACCGTCTCTCCGACCGGGCGGCTCGGCGCGGGTGCGAAAGTCCGGGCGGTGCGGGCCTCAGGTGCCGACTGGAACGGACCGCCCCTCGACCGTCTGTGGGCCGTACCCGTCGCCGAGCAGGTCGCTCACGCGCTGGACGGCGACGGGCACGGTCTGCTCTTCCTCGACATCGTGGTCCTGGGCACGGTTCGTGAGGCTGCGGGCGACGTCCTGCTCGCCGACTGCGACGGGCTGCCGGTCCGGCTGGCCGTCGCCCACGACGATCCGGGGCTCCCCCACCGCGACAACGTCCGGCACCTGGCGGCCGCCCGGGGCACCCGGCTGCGAGCCGTCGCCCGGCTCAGCCCGGCACCGCACGCACGCGCCCTGCTCCTCGCGACCGGCCACCCCACGGATCCGGGCGCCCGGGTGGACCTGGGCCTGGACCGGCTCCAGCACGCCGACCTGCCGGCCCTCCCACCGCCCGCCCCCACGGCTGCGCCGCCCGGAGCCGACGAGGCTCCGCTGCATCTGCTGAGCCGTCGCGTCCACCAGGCCGCTTCCGGCGGACGCCGGGTACTGGCCTTCCCCGGTGCCGGTTCGGCGGACGGCGGCCGGCTGCGCGGATGCGGTCTGGCCACCGCGGCAGAGTTGCTGGCCGCCTTGGAGGCGGCCGCAGCGGAGCGCTCCCGTGATCCGTTCGGCCGTCTCCTTCCCGCCGACACAGGCCTGTTCGCCCACGCCTGGCTCGCCGCGGCCCGGTACACGCAGGAGATCGACCGCGCATGGTGCGCCGCCGCCTGGAACGCCGTGCGGGCCACCGCCCCCCGCACCGACGTCCCGTAAGCACTACCCGCACCGGGACCAGGCCCGATGACGTCGCACCCCTCGCGTCCGCTCCGGGCGATCACGTTCTTTCCCCATGGATCCACGCCGACCGATTCTGGGGGAAAATGGCCGAGCAACAGGGTTCGGCCGGGGGTGACCATGTCTGACCGCGACTGGTACGACGACGGTGAGTACCACGACGCACTCGAACGAGCCGAGCGGGCAACGCGGTTCGGCTGGGCAGCAATCGCTGGGACGGCCGGAGCATTGGTCTGCGCACTGATCGTCCTGGTCGCGCTCTGCGTCGTTGCGGTCGTGGCGGGCCTGTACGTGGTGATGGCTATGCGCTGATAAGACCTGCCGTGGGGAGCATGTGACAGCTCCTTGCCCGGATCGTCGATGTGAGTATGGAGCGAGGTGTGACTTGGGGCGCGTATCGAGTCGTGATCAACCTTCGGAAGCCGCCCTCGTCCCGGGGCCTGGATCGGAAGATCATCTTGCATGCCGCGAGTGCGGCTGAGATCCGTAGGGGATGTTCATGGAGCCGTACCTGCTGACAGGGTTCGGCCCGGCCGGACGCGGTAGCCGGGACAGGGCGCACTCGTCCCGTGGAAACCACGCCCACCTGCGTAAACGTCGTACACCGGGCGCTGAGGGCGGGATCGACGCGGAGGGCGCCGATCCGGACGGGATGCGGCAGGCCTTGGAGGTCAACGTCCTGGGTTATCTGCTGTGCGCCCGCCGCGCCATCGGCGACATGACGGCAGGCGGAGCGATCGTGAACATCTCCTCAGCCGCCGCGACTCTCAGCCGCCGCGACTCTCGGCAGCCCCGGCACCTACGTCCACTACGCGGCGGCGAAGGCCGCCGTGGACGCCATGACGGTCGGGCTGTCCAAGGATGTGGCGGTCACTCCCATGGGCCGCGCCGGCCGGCCCGAGGAGATCGCGGGAGCGGTCGCCTGGCTGCTCTCGGACGACGCCTCCTACGCCACCGGCACGGTGATGAGAATCGCGGGCGGGATGTGAGCACGGGCGGTTCCGCCGCCTCGGGGCACGGGCCTCCGCCGCGCTCAGATCAGCTTCCCGCCCCGCATCCCGTTCCTGTGCTCCTCGCACTCCGTCGCACCCCTCGAATCCTGGGCTGGAGCGTTGCGGCGACCGCGGACGCGAAGCCCGCACAAGCGCTTTGCGCGCGTACGCAGCCGCCCGAAGGCGGTCAGCGCCTGGGGTCCGTGCCGCGTTGCCCCGTACTGGCGTCGATCCGGGCGATCTCCACCCGGGCCCGCGCGATGACCGCGGCCAATCCGACGACACACACGCCGAGAAGTACCATCACGAACGCGGTAGTACCGGCCATGCCCGCCCTCCATCCCCGTCACAGCAAGTGGCAAGTGCACTACAAGGAGCATGCCCACCCGGGGCCGCCCCGGAACCGCCCCGTTCGAGCTACGACCAGCACATATGACTGTATGTCACCAGGCCGTGCTATCTGGCAGCATGAGGCTGCGTCACCCTACGCACTCCACACACCCCGGCCCTCGCCGGCACCTGCCCTTGCGCTTAGGCCTCGGGGCCGGGACCCGGCGGACACGAGCGGACACAAACGGCGCCCCTGAACCCACACGCGCCATGGAGGCCAAGGGAGTTCCGGGTACAGCGCCCGAGCCCACGCCAACGCCAACGCCAACGCCAACGCCGCCAGGATCCTGCGAGCGGCTGTTTCCCCCCATGGCCGCGGATCACCTGGCACGACCGGCCGGACGCGCGCGTCCCGCACCGCCTAGGACGTCGGGTCCGCGGGCAGGGCCCGGCCGCGGACCAGCGGCAGGAAGACCTCGTCGACGATCTCGGTCAGGACCGCGTCCGGCACCGCCGGTGCGCCCCGCACGACGTACTCGTTGCGCAGCAGTGCTGTCGGCGCGGACGTGACGCGCGGGTGCAGCGCCTCGGGTTCGGCCTCGCCTCGGGCGACGGCCCGGCCGATGACGGTCAGCCAGGCCGCCTCGATCGCGCTGCCGCCGGCCTCGCCGCGCAGCTCGGACAGCAGTTCCGGGGCGCCGTCGGCCGCGGCGAACAGGCCGCGCAGGATCTCACCCAACGGCGAGGACCACGTGCTGTTCGCGCCGCGCAGCAGCGCGAGGGCGTCATCTCGCAGCGAGCCGGTGTCCGGCACCGCCGTCCGCTCCGCGGCCAAGCGGCGGTAGGCGGCCACCGCGAGGTCGAGGCGGTGCGGCCAGCGCCGGTAGAGCGCGTTCTTGTTCGTCCCGGCTCTTCGGGCGACCTTGTCCATGGTCAGACCGGCCACGCCGTCCTCGGTGAGCACCTCGGCCGCAGCGGTGAGGATGGCCTCTTCCAGTTCGGCACCGCGCCGCCGTGTCACCGCTGCGGCCCGCCGTTCGACCGGCTCCACAGACTGCCCTCCCGTCCCGCATTACGTCCTTACGGTACGGATCGTACGCCATATGGCGCCACGGAGCCTACTCTGCTACACCTATACGGTACGTTCAGTACCCTATTTTGGAGAGAAGCCTCCATGCGCGCCCTCGGGATCAACTACGACACCGGCTTCACCTCAGCCGGGACCACCACCCACGAGCCGTTCGACCCTGCCGCCGTGCGCCGCGAGATGCGCGTCATCCGCGACGAGCTGCACTGCGACGCCGTACGCGTCACGGGCGGCGACCTCGACCGGCTGGAGACGGCGGCCCGCCACGCGGCGGAGACGGGGCTGGAGGTCTGGTACTCGCCCTTCACCAACGGCCTCTCCCCCGAGGCCCTGTTGTCCTTCCTGAGCGACAGCGCCGACCGCGCGGAGAAGCTGCGCCGCACCGGTGCCGACGTCACGTTTCTCACGGGTTCGGAGATCTCGCTGTTCACCACCGGATTCCTGCCGGGCGACACGTACACCGAGCGCCAGAGCCTGTTCGCCGATCCTCAACGACTTCGGGACACCCTCCCGGGCCTGCCCGCGCGGATCAACGCCTTCCTGGCCGAGGCGGTCGCGGCCGTCCGGGCCCGCTTCCACGGCCGCGTCGGCTACGCCTCCCTGCCTTTCGAAGGCGTCGACTGGACCCCCTTCGACGTGGTCGCCACCGACGCCGGCTACCGGGACGCGAGCACCGCCGACCTGCTCGAAAGCGGCCTGCGCGCCCTCGTCTCACACGGCATGCCGGCCGCTGTCACCGAGTTCGGCTGCGCCCCGTACCGCGGCGCCGCCGACATCGCGAGCCGGGCCGATCAGGTCGTCGAATGGGACGAACGGGGGCGCCCCACCGGTTTCACCCGCACCGTGGTCCGCGACGAACAGGAACAGGCCGACTACCTCCGCGAACTCCTCGGCGTCTACGGGAAGTCCGGTCTCGACGCGGCGTTCGTCTACACCTTCGCCCGCTACGACCTGCCCTATGACGACACCGACGACGCCCGCGACTTCGACAAGGCCTCCTACGGGGTCGTCCGGGTCCTCCCCCCGGGCCACGCCGGCATCACCCTGCGCCCCGGCCTGTCTTGGGAGCCCAAGACCGCCTTCCACACGCTGGCCGCCTACGGCCGCGACAGGGACCGCGCCCCGCGCACGGGCCCGGCCCCCGCCGGGTGACAGGCCGCCCCTCAGCTCCCGCCGGAACCGCCGTCCGTCCTGGGCCGGGAACCGTCCAGCGCCAGCGTGACCAGCCGGGGGACGAGGGTGTCGCCCCAGGACGCGCCGCTCAGCAGGACACGGGCGAAGAGGGGGCCGCTGACCGCCTCGATCAGCAGCCCCGGGTCGGTGCCCTCGACCAGCTCACCCCGCTCGACACCTCGCTCGACCATAGCGGCGGCCCGGTCGAGGCGGTCGGTCCAGTAGGCGCGGCGGCTCTCGTCCAGGCTGTCGTCACGCTCGACGCTCAGCCGGAGCAGCGCCCGGCCGTGAGCACCGGCCAGCAGGGACGCCAGGGAGCCGAAGAAGCGCTCCAGGTCCTCGCGCACGTCCCCCGTGTCGGGGATGGGCAGCGCCGCGTCGAGCTCCGTGGTCAGGGCATCGAGGATCAGGTTCTCGCGCGTCTTCCAGCGGCGGTACACGGACGTCTCGTGCACCCCGGCCGCGCCGGCGACGGCGGCGACCGTAGCACCGGCCAGGCCTTCGGTCGCGAGGATGTCCACCGCCGCGGCGAGCACCGCTTGCCGCATGGGCTCCCCGCGTCGGCGGAGCGGCTCTGCGGCGGGCTGCGAAGGAGTCATCGGGCCAGCCTAAAGCAGGCCTCCTTGCATTACGAGTTCCGACAGTCGTACCTTTAACGCAAGGCGACTTGCGAAATCCGATGACGCACGACCCGTCGCCGCACCGAGGAGGTCTTCCCATGGGCCAGATGCTCGCCGCCCGCCTGCACATACCCAGCCGTACCCTGCGCGTGGAGAAGGTGGAGCGGCCCCGGCCGGGCCCCGGTCAGCTGCTGGTCAAGGTCCAGGCGGCCGGTGTCTGCCTGTCCGACGTGCACCTCATCGACGGAACGCTCAGCCCGCTGCTGCTGAAGGGCGACACCGTCACGCTGGGCCATGAGGTCTCCGGGACGATCGCCGAGACGGGCGAAGGCGTCACCGCGTGGTCGGCCGGTCAACGCGTGGTGCTCCACGCGGGCGAGGTACGCGACGGTGTCACCTACACGCGTGGGGTGGACTACGACGGTGGCTGGGCCGAGTACGCCCTGTCGTCGGAGACGGCGTTGACGGCGCTGCCCGACGTCATCCCGTTCGACCAGGGCGCCATCATCCCCGACGCGGTGTCGACGCCCTGGGGCGCGATCACCACGACGGGCGCCGTCCGGCCCGCCGAGGCGGTGGGCGTGTGGGGCGTGGGCGGCCTGGGCGTCCACGCCGTCCAGTTGCTGCGCGCCGTCGGCGCCTGCCCGATCATCGCCGTCGACCCCAGCGAGACCGCCCGCGAGCGGGCATTGGCCGCCGGAGCCGACCTCGCTCTGGACTCCGCCGACCCCGCACTGCGGGAGACCGTCGCCGGGGCCACGGGCCGCCAAGGGCTCGACGTCGCGTTCGACTTCGCGGGTGTGCCCGCGGTGCGGGAGCAGGCACTCGGTGTCCTCGCCCCCAAGGGCCGGCTGGTCCTGGTCGGGCTCACCGACCAGCCCCTCGCGGTCGTCGACGGCACCCGCTTCAGCTATCTCCAGCAGCGGATCCTGGGCCACTACGGCTCCGACATGCCGGTCGCGCTGCCGCAGTTGCTGCGTCTCGTCCAGTCGGGGCGACTGGACTTCGCCGGTTCCATAAGCGAGGTCCTGCCACTCGCGCGGGCGGCCGAGGCCGTCGAGATGCTGCACAAGAAGGCGGGCAACCCCATCCGGCTCGTCCTGCGCCCCTGACCCGCGGTGACATCGCTGCCACGACGGTTTGCGGTGCCGTCGCGGCGAAACCGGCCGATACCCGATGCCACCCGCACGTCACAGCCGTAAGAAGCCACCGGCCCGGCGCAGTCGACGGGGAACAGGCCTGGTGTCACGGGGACGTCGACCCGCACCGGCGGACCGTCGCCGCGGACGCCTCGCCGCACGACAGGTGGTGGCGTCGGCACGGGACCGTGTTCGGCGGCACGGGCGATCCGCACGTCTGACGCCCCCGCCCCGCCGCGCGCACATGGGCGGCCTGGTCGGTGCCGCACGCCGGAGCGGGCCGCACCGGCCGGACTCAGCTCGCCCGCACACGAGGGGCGGATGTGCCGGACGGGGCGACGGCCTTCCCGGGACGGAGCGTCCACGGCACGGGTTCGGTGTTCGTCAGCCATCCTTCGGCGATCAACTGGCGGACGAGGTAGATCCGCAGCCGGCGCGGCTGCTTCCGTTCGGAGATGCCCTGGCAGAGCTGCTTGACCGAGGGACCGTGGCCGTGTGCCGCACGGAAGTCGGCGGCGAACCGCGCGGCGCGCGGGCCCGGCTCGGACTGGTTCTCCCGCCACACCGCGTAGGCGGCCCGCACCTTCTCGTCCGCCTGGGCGGGGACGGGCTTGCGCATGAACGCCTCGGACACGCGCGCGGTGGACAGTCCGCACAGGGGACAGTTCTCGACGGCCTCCACGTGCCGGCGCAACGCCACGCTCGCCCGGCCCTTCCAGACGTCCCAGCTCACGGGCTCCTCCTCGTCCGGCACACGGGCCGTGGGAACAGGCGCCGTGCGCTTGCCCGCCACATGTCGCACGGCGTCGCCCAAGAGATAGGTGTCGCCGTCCAGTTCCTTGAGGAAGTTCCTGGCCAGCAGGTCGGGAAGGGCGGCCCGGCAGTGCTCGGGCAGGTCCGCCGGCAGGATGCTCGGCCGGTACGGTCTGCCGTGCGCGGCCAGGAACAGAGCTGCCAGCCGGGCCGCGGGGGATGTCTTCTTGACCGGTTTGGCGTTGAGGGTACGACTCGTCCAGCCCGACACCCGGGACCGCATCACCTTTCCGAAGGGCAGCCGGTGGTCGGCCCCGTCCGTGAGGTCGGGCACGGCGATGCCGACGGGGACGTCGGGGCTGCCCGCGATCAGGTCGCCCCGCGCCTGCCACCCCAGGGCGGTGAGCGCGGCGACCGCGCCCTCGGCATCCGCCAGGCGCAGCGACCGCAGGTCCTGACCGGTGACGTTGCCGACACCGGTCCGGGCGGCCCGGATGGCGACGACCACGGCGAGGAGTTGGGCGTCCGCCCCGCGCAGCGGCAGGGAGGCGACGTAGGACATCAGCCTGCGGGCGGCTTCGCCCTGCTGAACGGTCAGCAGGAACACGACCGGGGGCGGGGCGCCCGTGACCGTGGGCTCAGGGGACGGGCTGGGTGAAGAGTGAGGCACACCGAGCACAACGCGCGTACGGCACGGAGGTCACCGTTCACGCCTGGGTGCGCGTACTGATGGACTGATTTTCAGCCATGCGCCGCACAGGTCTGGTCCCCCGAGGTTCCGGCGGGCGGGCGGGCGTTCCCGCCGCCGCGGCGCGCCCTGGGAGGAAATGCTTGGTCACGCGGGGGCGCTGCCGGATAGCGTCCGCCCATGACCATGTTGCAGCGGCTGCGGGCCGATCACGCTCCCTCCCTCCTGGCCTTCGAACGGGAGAACCGGGACTACTTCGCCGCCTCCGTGCCGGACCGCGGCGACGGGTACTTCGCCGGATTCGACGCCCACCTCGCGGAGTTGCTGGCCGAGCAGGCCGCGGGCCGGCTGCACTTCCATGTCGTGACGGATGCCTCGGGTGCCGTCCTGGGCCGTGTCAACCTCGTGGATGTGGAGGACGGTTCCGCGGAGCTCGGGTACCGCATGGCCGAGCGGGCCACGGGCCAGGGGCTGGCCACGTCCGCGGTCCGGGAGCTGTGCGGGCTGGCCCGCGCCTCGTACGGACTGCGCGTGCTGCGGGCGCGGACGACCCTCGACAACCCCGGTTCCAGGGCGGTGCTGGCCCATACCGGCTTCGTCCCGGACGGCGAGATCTCCCTGGACGGCCGTCCGGGGCTGCGCTTCGCACGGGTGCTCGACGACGGCGAGGACGGGGGCGACGGGGCCTGAGTCCGCGACACGGCGGACGACGGACGGCGGCCGGGACGCGGCAGGCGGCAGGCGGCAGACGCAGATCGGTGGCGAACCGTCGTGCGGTTCGCCACCGATGAGACCGATGAGGCCTAGGAACGGACGGGGCCGAAAATCAGTCCTTGACTTGCTCGTTGGTGATCTTGCCGTTCTCGGCGTCCACGTCGAAGGTCGTCATCTTCCAGTCCTTCGTGACGACGTCGACCTTCCAGACCAGGGTCTGGCTGCCGTTCTCGTCGAGGTCGACCGAGGTGACGATGCCCTTCTTCTTGTCCGTGGCCACCTGAGCCGCCTGCTGCGGCATCTCCTTCACCTTGGCGATCCGGTCGGCCGTCTGCTGCTTGTCGGCATCGCTCTGGTTCGCCTCCGGCTTGGAGTCGAGCACATCTCCCGACACCGCGTCGATGGTCACGATGTGGACCGTGCCGTCCGTCTCGGCGACCTGCGCCATCCACTTCGGTGCGGTGGAACTGCCGCTCGGACTGGGACTGCCGCTCGGGCTGTGGCTCGGACTGGCGGTACCCGAGGGGCTCGCCGTGCCGGTCGCCTCGGGGCTCGGGCTCGCGCTCTTGCCGCTGCCGTCCAGGCCCTCCAGCCCCAGCGCGGTCAGCTTGCCGCCGGCCACCTCGCCGACCGCGGTCGTGGCCGCCTTGTCGAAGGTGATCTTGACCTTCGAGAGCACGTCCTTGCGCTTGGTCTGCTCCTGGGTCAGCTGAGCCGTGGAGGAGGGGCTGGCCGAGCCGCTGCCGGACTGGTTCGGCATGACCTTCGCGGCTTCGGAGGTCGCCGTGGACGTGTCGTCGCCGCTGCTCTGGCCGCAGCCGGTCATCAGGGTGGCGGCAAGGAGTGCACCCAGGGCGCCGGCGACACGGAGACGACGGGTGCGCGGGGAGACGGTCTTGTTTCGTGGGGACTCAGATCTCATACCCGCATCAGTAGCCGCCCGGCCGATCGGTCATGTTGACCGACCGGCGCCTGTCACCCGTTCGACGGCGTGTTCCCCCCGTTCGCCGTCGCCGCCCGCGCGGTCCGGGCGCCCGGACGCGCCGGTAGGGGCCGCACCGTCGGGGCCGGGCACGCGAACGACGCCGGTCCGCGAGGGTCCGGCGTCGTTCAGAGAGCCGTGCGCGCTCCGGTCAGGCGGTGAGTTCGACCTCGGCCAGGGCGGCCGGGGCGGCGGGCGGGCCCGCCGACGGCACGGCACGCAGCTGTGTCTCCGCCGCGATCAGCGCGTCGGGCACCGTCCGCGTTCCGGTGGTGACGCAGAGGGTGTAGGAGACGTCCTCCAGGTGGCGGCCGCTCTCGGACGTGCCGAGCCGTGCGTGGGCGCTCCGCAGTGCCTCGTAGCGCTTGACGAGTTTCCGCAGTGTCGCGGGATTGGCCATCAGCACGGCAGTTCCTCTCTGCAGGGCGGTCGGCGGCCCGTGGCCCCGCACCGACGAAGGACGAATCGCGCCGGCGGTCCGCCTGGCGTCATGGGCGGCGGTGCGAAGGTCAGCACACGTCCGGTCCCTTGCACATGATGGTCGCCTCCGCTCACCGGATCCGCATCCGCAGTCACCGGTCGTGACACGGGGTGTGCGGGGCCGGCGCCGAGTGCGCCAAGTCCGCCGGTGGGAAACAATGGAGGTGACGGGCGGAAGGCCATCGGCCATGCCCGGTCGGGAGGTACAGATGGATTACCCGGAGCATTACGAGCTGATATTCCAGACGACAGGCGCCGCCGACGACGTGGTCGTCGTCCATCTCACGGCCCGGTCGGGGGCGGGCGGCTATCCGGTGTACGAGGACGAGACCGGCATCGTGAGGGCGGAGATCAGCGAACGCGGCGAGGTGCGCATGCAGGCGAGCGGCGGCCACCAGGCCCCCCGCGTGCCCCTGCTCGCCAGGCCTTTGAGTCGTGGGCCGGGCCCCAGGACGGACTGAGATCGGCCGGAACCGGGCCCGGAAACCCGGCCCGCCACCCGCCCGGCGCGTGTTTACTGGTACCCGCCGGAAGCGTGGGGCCGAGGAACAGGGGGCAGTCGTGGGTGAGACGTGGGACCGTGCGGATCCTGGGGTGCTGCGGCTGCCGTCGGGGCGGCTGGTGCGCGGGCGGGGCCTGCGGTATCCCCTGCCCGACGGCCCGGCCCCGACGTACGCGGTCCATCTCCTCGGCAGACGCCCTCCGGCCGTCGAGTGGGAGGCGCGGTGGCTGCGCTGGCCGGACTTCCGGCTTCCCAGCGACCGGCCGGCGGCCCGGCGCACCCTCGACGAGGCGTGGGCGAGGTCCGCGCACGAGCGGGTGGAGGTGGCCTGCGGAGGCGGCCGGGGCCGCACGGGGACGGCGCTGGCCTGCCTGGCCGTCCTGGACGGGGTCCCGGCGGAGCACGCCGTGGCGTACGTACGCCGGAATTACCACCCCAAGGCCGTCGAGACGCCCTGGCAGCGCAGGTTCGTGCTCCGTTTCGGGAGCTGAAAGGGCCGAGCGGCTTCAGGGCGCGCGCCGGGAGCGGCCTGCCGAGGACGGCGGGCCGCTCGTGTCCGTACCGGAATCACTCCACGCCGTGCAGCACCGGGACGGTGGCCGCGCCGCCGGCGCGGACCGCCTCGACGACGCTCTGGTGGAAGGAGCGACTCGCCTCCTCGGACGGGCACGGCACGGGGCTGCCCGCCATGGTGTACCACTCGGAGGCACCGCTGTACTGCACAGCAACCTCCGCCTGGCCGTTCGACCATGTGGTGTGTACGGTCAGATCGCCTTTGACGACGCCTACCTCTTCGGTGCGCACTCCGCCTGTTCCCGCGAAGACACCGCAGGTAGTCCACGATGCCCAGTTCATGAAGCGTCACCTTTCGGGACGATTGACAAGCCTGTTCAGCGAACTCCTTCAAGTATGGCACCGGAGAACGTCATTCGCACATATGTGCCCGCCTGTATCCCGGCCGTAGCGCGGTGCTGTCGGGCGGTGTCCGGTCAGGGGTGCATCGACGCCCCCTTGAAGATCTTGTCCACGTCCTTACGCGGTCCGTGCACCGCCATTCCCACCAGATCCAGCCCCTCCCGGGCCACCGCGCGGACGGCGGCCCGGTTCGCCGCGTCGTGCCCGGTCGCGAAGAGGTCGGACGTGAAGACGGCCAGGGCCGTGCCCCGTCCCACCGCCCGGCCGTGAGCGGTGGTGAGCAGTTCCCCGGACCCCGCGAAGACCAGGACCGGCTGCCGGAACATCGGCAGGTACGGGGTGCCGTCGGCGTCGGCGTAGGGTTCGCCGATCACCTCCGGCGCCCGCGTGCCGAGGCCGCTGACCAGGAAGGCGGTGACGTTGAGGCGCTGCCAGGTCAGCAGGTCGTCGCGGAGCAGTACGGCGATCTTGGTGTCGAAGCGTACGGGTGCGGTGTCGTCGTTCATGGCCGCAAGCCTGCCGGGGCGGAGCGCGGGAATCTTGTACGAAGTTTGCGTGTGCGGGCCTCACGTGCGGTGCTTGTACGCTTTCCGCATGGCCGCACCGGTGGAGGTCACCGCGTGGCGTCCGCGGGTGGAGGGGATCGACGAGGTCTTCCACGCCCGCTTCGCCGACCACGTGTACCCCATGCACACCCACGACTCCTGGACGCTGCTCGTCGTCGACGAGGGCATGGTCCGCTACGACCTCGACCACCATGAGCACGGCGCACCGCGCTCGGTGGTGACGCTGCTGCCGCCGCACGTTCCGCACAACGGTGACGCGGTCACGCCGGACGGCTTCCGCAAGCGTGTGCTGTATCTGAACACCGGGCAGATCGACGTGGACCTCATCGGCCGCGCCGTCGACCGCCCCGTACTGCACGACCCGCGGCTGCGGCACCGGGTGCACCAGCTGCATCTGACCCTCGCGCGGCCCGGTGACGAGCTGGAGGCGCAGAGCCGTCTCGCGCTCGTCCGTGAGCGGCTCGCCGGTCATCTGCTCGACCGGCTCGGCACACCTCCGCCGGTGCGGGACCGCAGGGTGGCTCGCGAGCTGCGCGATCTGCTCGACGGGCACGTCGTGGAGGGGATCACCCTGCGGGAGGCGGCGCGCCGCCTGCACACCCATCACACCCATCTGGTACGGGCCTTCGGCCGCGAGTTCGGCATGGCCCCGCACCAGTACCTCACGAGCCGCCGGGTGGATCTGGCGCGGCGTCTGCTCCTGGGCGGGATGCGCGCGCCGGATGTGGCGGCGGCGGCCGGTTTCTACGACCAGTCGCACTTCTCCCGGCACTTCAAGCGCGTCGTCGGCACGAGTCCGGGCCGTTACGCGCGCACCGGGCCGGCCTGCCGGCGTTCCAGCGCGCCGCGGACGAACGCCGCCTGACCCGCGTGCTGAAGGTCGTCGGAGAGCACGCTGATCAGCCGCACCCCGAGAGTCACCGGCGGTGACCACGCCTCGTCCACGACGCGGTCCAGGGCGCGCCCGTCGAGGCCGTGGATGAAGGCGAGGCTCTGCTCGTGGACGGCGTCGTAGTAGCCGAGGAGCAGTTCGCCCGAGGTCACCGTGACGGAGGCGACCTGCTCGCTGCTGTGCCCGAAGCCGGTCGATCCCTCGGGGAGGGGGAGTTCGAAGCGGGAGGCCCAGTCCTGGGCGAACCAGACCTGCTGGGTGCCCGCCGCGTCGGAGACGTGGTCGTCCTGGATGCGGGTGAGGTGCCATACGAGCCAGGCGATCGAGTTCGCGTCGTCGTCCGGCCGGGCGTTGAGCATGTCGGGCGCGAGGCCTTCGACGGTCGCGTGCACCGTTCCATGGATGCGTTCGAACGCCTCGGCGAGAATCCCAGCACTGTTCATACGCCTACCTTGGCCGCTCCGGGCGCGGGGCCCCGGCTCCGACACGCGTTCCGTGCCGGGGCCCGGGGCCGTTCGCTCAGCCGTGCACCGTGTGCAGCCAACGGACCAGCAGGGCGTTGACCTCGGCGGCGCGTTCCTGCTGGATCCAGTGTCCGCAGCCTTCGATGATGTGCGAGGAGACCAGACCGGGCAGGGTGTCGGGGTAGGCGGCGATCGCGTCGGCCATCCACGTGGTGGAGGAGTCGAGGGAGCCGCCGATGAACAGGGAGGGCTGGGTGAGCACGGCCCCGTCCCAGGCGGCCAGGTCCTCCCAGTCGCGGTCGACGTTGCGGTAGCGGTTGAGTCCGCCGGTCAGCCCGGTCCTCTCGAACTCGGCGCTGTACACGTCGAGGTCCTCCTCGGTGAGCCAGGACGGCAGCGGTCCACGGGCGAAGCGGTCCAGCATCCGGGCGCCGGCGGGCACGAAGAAGGGACTGCCCTGGTCGGCCGGGGGCATCGTGCCGGCGGAGAGCGAGGTGTAGAAGCCGGCGAGCCAGCCGCGTACGTCGGGCTCGATCTCGGCCTCCGCGCGCCCCGGCTTCTGGAAGTAGCTGACGTAGAACTCCTCGTCCCCGCCGATGCGAGCGAAACCGTCGGTGGGCCGGACCGGGTTCCACGGGGAGTAGGGGACGCTGAGGAACGCCGCGGCGGTGAACAGGCCGGGCCGCATCAGCGCGCTGTCGGCGGCGATGGACGAGCCCCAGTCGTGGCCGATGACGGTCGCGGTCTCCTCCCCGAGCGCCTTGACCACGGCGACGTTGTCGGCGACCAGGGCTGTCATCCGGTAGGCGTCCACGGCGTCGGGGGCCGAGGAGCGCCCGTAGCCGCGTACGTCGACGGCGACCGCCCGGAAGCCCGCCTCGGCGAGGGCGGGGAGCTGGTGGCGCCAGGAGTACGACGTCTCGGGGAAGCCGTGGATCAGGAGGACGAGCGGTCCTGTGCCCTGTTCGACCAGGTGGATCCGGCCTCCGGGAACGTCCACCAGCCGGTGGACCGCCCCGGAGACGGTTCCTGAGGTGCCGGACGCCGGCGCGGGCTGTTGCATGGGGGCTCCTTGGTGGTCCCTGGTACCTGTCCCCGCCACGATCACGCGACGCCTGCCGGCAGAGCAAGGAGAGTTGCAGTTCCGGCAAAGCCCGGGGCCTCCCGCCGCCTCAGACCAGCAGGTGGTGCAGGTGGCGGCAGGCCGTCGCCTCGTCGGGGTGCCGGGCGAACACGTCGTACACGCCCCGCTCATAGGCTCCGGTCTCCCACGTCCCGTCGGGTGCACGCCTCAGGAAGAGGAAGTCGGGCGGCGTGGGCGCCGGTTCGTGGACGCCTTCGATGCGGTAGTAGCCGTCGGGCACCCCCGCCGCGCTCAGCGCGGACCGCAGTCCTCGGCGGTCCATCGGCGGGTCAGATCCCGGCGTGCGTGAGGTAGGCGTGGTCGAGCAGCCACTTCACGTTGAGGCGTTCACCCGCGCCCGGGTCGAGGAAGACCGCGTCGAGCTTGATCTGCCGGCCTCCGCCGGGCTGCTCGAACCACGGGGCGATGCCGCCCTGCCAGACCCAGAAGGGTTTGGCGACCTTGTAGACGCGGTAGTCGCACGGAGTCGCCGCCTCACGGGTGTTGAGGTTCTGCGGCGGCAGGGCCCGCTCCCCGTAGGAGTCACCGGCCGGGGCCAGGTAGCCGCCGTACTCGGAGCCGAAGCGGTCCAGGCGCTGACCGGGGCGCAGCTGGGTGGGCTCCTTGTCGATCTCCCCGTTGACCTCGGCGAAGCCGTCGTTCGGCGGGTACTTCCAGCTGCCCGTGTCCGCGGGGCCCTCCCAGTACTTCTTCAGGAAGGCGGCCGGTGACAGGGTTCCGGTGCGCTTGTACCCCTTGAGCAGCGGGCCGACGGGCGCCTGGCCGGGGCGGGGCAGCCACGCGGGGCCGAGCCGGGCGTCGTCGAGGAACTCACCGGTGCAGGGGTCGTGGCGTACGGCCACCGCGGTCTGCGGTGTGTGCTCCTGCCGCGGGGCGGCGCTCGCGGCGGGTGCCACCACCAGGCCCGCGGTGACGCCCATCGCGGCAAGTACGGTGCGGATACGGTTCATTCGGGATTCCCTCGGTTGCCGTCACTGCTCGGTCAGCTACGAAGGGTAATGCTTCGAACGCGTGGAGTGGTCACGCCATGCCGCTTCCGTCCGGACCGGAACTGCCGTTGGTCGTGGAGCGGTTCAGCTTGAGGGGTCGGCGTAGCGGACGGTGACCTTCTCGAACCCGAGGGATCCCAGGAGCCCTTGGAGCATGGAGGTGGTGTTCTTCTCGGCGCGTGTGGTGAGGCCGCTCTCCTCGGCCGCTTCCGCGATGCGCCGCGCGGCCAGCTTGTTGACGGCCTGTTCACTTCCGGGGTTGTCGGAGAAGAGGTCGCCGAGCCGGTCGAGGAGCCCGCGCTGCTTGGACACCGCGTAGGAGCGGTCCGGGTCGAGGGCGGGCTTGCTCAGGACGGCGTGGGGCAGACGGAGTTCGGCCTCGGTCCGGTCCTCGTCGACCTTCACTCCGTCCTCGGCGACCCCGCCGAGGTCCACCGAGGCGGCGACGGTGCCCGCGCCCACGTACAGGGTGCGGGTGCCGCGGACGGCGTCGGGCAGGAACTTGGTGTCCTTCTCCAGGTCGACGACCACCTGGAAGTCTCCGGACGCGGCCTGGTAGGCGCTCATGTCCTGGACCGCCTTGAGTACGGCCGGGCCGGACCGGTCCGTGGTCCGCTCGCCGAAGAGGTCGCCGAAGCCGGGCAGGAGTCCGACGCGCGAGCCCACCAGCAGCAGGGCCAGGGCCACGGCGCAGACACCGGCGAACGGGAGGCAGCCCCGGGTGCGGGCCGGACGCCTGCTCCGGCCGGCGGCGTCGGGGTCCGGGGTACCGTCTGTCTTTACGTCGGTGGACGTCATGTCCTTCGGATGACCCGGTGCGGCGATTTCACTCCACACGGGGTCCGCGACTACGCCAGAGGCTGTACGGGCGCCGAAGGCGGTGCGCCGTGGAGGCCGTAGTCGTAGCTGCCGCCCTCGTCGGGTGCCCGCACCGAGGCGGTGACGCAGCCGGCGATGCCGAGGAGCAGGAAGAGGGCGAGCAGGAGCTTGCCCGCACCGCTCATGACCAGGGGTCGGGTCAGGGAGCGGCTCAGCGGCTCGGTCACCGGGAGGCCGTCGTCGCCGAAGAGTCCCGTGGGGTAGGCGGGGGTGAGCATCAGGGCGTAGGCGGCGAAGCGTACCTGGTAGCGCAGGACCGCCCCGGTGGCCTCCATGAGCGGGCGGGGCATCCGGCCGAGGACCAGGGTGATCAGCCACCACAGGACCGACAGGGCCCACCAGCCGGACAGGGCGAGGCTCTGGACGACCGCGGCCGGAATCATCAGCGGGAGGCGGAAGAGGACGGCGAGGCGGTTGAGGTCGGTGGGGCGTACCTCGACGCGCACCGGGTGGTCGGACGGCGGGGTCAGGGCGAACGGCGGGTAGCGGTCGACGAGCAGCATCCCGCTCGCCGCCACCCGGGTGCGGTAGCCGAGGTATCCGGCGAGGTAGCGGAAGACCGGCTGGGGCAGCCGCCCGAGGACGAGGGCGCTGAACCAGCCGGCGATCACGGTGAGCACGGCCGCGATGTGCAGGAAGAACAGGACGACGTAGTGCGGGAGCAGCAGGAGGAGGCGCGGCAGGACGGTGAGCCGCCGTTGGCGGGCCGGCTCGGTGACGTCCAGAACGGGCGCGGAGACGTACGCCTCCCCCGCGGCGCGCACCGGGCTCCACTGTCCGTCAGCCATGTCGCTTCCCCTCGGCCGGTGACCGTACGCGGTCGGTCCGTACGTCACCTCACGCTGGTCGCGGGCCGTGGGGCGGGCAATCGGCCGGGGGCCGAACGGGTGCCCCGGCCGGTGGGCCGGGGCACCCGCGAAGGCGCGGTCACTCACTCCAGGAGGTCTGCGTACGCCCCCAGGGCCAGTGCGATGTCGGCCTGTGCCCAGAACCGGTGGTAGGTGAAGACCGGGGCGGCGCCGCCGTCCAGGTAGGCCTGCACCTTGGGCCAGTTCGGGTCGTCCTTGTAGAAGGAGCGGATGGAGACGAACGTCGAGTTCTGGTCGACGGTGTCACCGTTGGGCATGGCGCCGGTCCAGCCGCCGGGGACGTAGACCGGGTCGTCGAACCGGTTGTAGTCGGCGCGTGTCTCGGGCACCGCGACACCGGCGTCGTCCTGGTAGTGCTGCCACATGCCGTCGAGCAGCGCCTCGGCGGTGGCCTTGGCGTCCGCGTCACCGGACTTGGCGGCGTAGTAGGTCAGTGTCCGGGCGTACGCGCCGGCCACTCCGACGTCGTTGGTGTAGTCGGCGACCGTGACGTGGAGCCCCGCGTTGGAGCCGGGGTTCGACGCGTTCCAGGTGTCGGGCGCGCCGGACCACTGGAGGGTGGACGGCATGAGGTAGGTGCCGTCCGGGTTGACGGTCGTCTCGGACAGGGCCCAGTCGACCCACTTGTCGAGTACGGCCTTCGCCTGGGCGTCGCCCGACTCGTGGTAGTACTCGGCGACGCGCTCCATGGACCACGCCTGGAAGCCGAACCACTGGTTGGACGGCGGGTCGTGGTAGACGGGCTTCTCGTCGTAGTACATGCCGTGGAAGGTCGGCGTGCCGGCCGGGGGCTGGGCGTAGCTGCCCTTCCAGCTGTTGGTCGCGCCGCCCGCGATGGCTCCCTCGTCGGACTGGAGCCACTGGTAGAAGTCCAGTTGCCGGTCGAGGCTCTTGGCCCAGTCCTGCTGTCCGGTGGCCGACTTGGGCTTGAGGTCGGCGACCGAGCTCAGCGCGTAGGCCGCCATCGGGTTCTGGTATCCGCCGTGGGCGTGGCTGGAACCGATCCGCCAGGCCCAGCCGGCGGAGGTGTCGGTGGCTCCGCCCCAGGCGTAGTACCAGGACATCAGGTAGTGGGAGCTGTCCTTGCCGGAGCCGGCCGGGCAGGTGGTCGGACCGACGCAGTCGCCGATCTTCTTGAAGTACTTGTCGAACATGGAGTAGCGCAGGTAGTCGCCCATCTTCGCCGCCTTGCCGACGGTGCCGGCGACCTCCCCCGACTTCCCCTGCTCCTTCGCCCAGACGTCGGCCCAGTAGGCGGCCTGCACGGCACGGGCGTCGGCGTCGGGGGCGTTGGTGAACTTCCACTGCTTGGCGTACGAGGAGTCCCCGGTGAAGAGGTCGAGGTAGCCGTTGGCGCCGCCGTACGTGAAGTTGTCGCAGGTCGGGTGGGTGACGGTCTCCCAGACCGACTCCTGCGGCCCGCGCTGGAAGGTGTTGATGTAGGACGGTCCGGTCTTGGTGGGTCCGGCCGCGCACGTGCCGGGCGCGTTCCCGTATCCGTAGACGTTGTCGACGTCCTGGATCCAGTGCATGCCGTAGATGTCATCGGTGCCGTACGCGCTCTTCAGCTCGGCCGCGATGGGGTCGGAGCCGGAGGAGACCGAGCCGTCGAGGACCGCGGGGTACTCGTTCGGGGTGTCGTGCTCGGGCGCGTAGGTGGCCGGCTTGGACGCGTCGTAGTAGGCGTTGGTGGGCTGGTCGGCGTGGGTGGGGATCATGTACGTCTCCATGGTGTCCCACGCACCGTTGAACCTGGTCCAGTCGCCGGTGATCTTCCCGTACATCGCCTGGAGCCAGATCAGGTAGCTGTACGCCTCGGACGTGGTCTCGTGCCCGTGGTCGGGGGCCTCGACGATCAGCGTCTCGACGGAGTGGTAGGGGATGCCCTCCGGGGAGAAGTAGCCGTTCGCCGGGTCGGTGACCTTTCCGTAGAGGTCGAGGAAGCGGGCGTCGTACTCCTTGGCCCCCGCCAGCTGGGTGACGGTGACCTCGGCCTTGCCGTGCCCGGGGGCCGAGACGGTGAAGGTGGCCGCCCCGGTGCCCGACGCGTCGGCGGAGACGGTCACCTTCTGGGGGGTGGACCAGTTGGCCGGGGTGAAGGTGAGGCTCGCTCCGCCGGTGACGCTCAGCCCGGTGTTGCCGGCGGTCCGGGCGGCCGTGGCGGTCACGTTCGACGCGGGCGCGGTGGACAGCGACACGTTGAAGGTTCCCGACTTGCCTTGCTGGACGCCGAGTTGGGCGGGTGTCGCGACGACGGCGGGGCCGGCGGCGACGGTGATGCCGGCGGGCGGGGACTCCGCGGAGGCGCCGAGGCTGTCGTAGGCCCTGGCGTACACGGAGTGGCTGCCCGCCGCGAGGCCCTGGGCGGTGTAGCTGTACGGGGACGTGGTGTCGGTTCCGAGCAGGGTCGTGTCGTCGTAGAACTCGACCTTGCTGATCGTCGCCCCGTCCGCGGCCGCCGCGGTGGCCGCCAGCGGGACCGGGTCCCCGGCGGTGAAGACGGCGCCGGCGGCCGGAGAGGTGAGGACGGCGATCGGCGGCTGGTGGGCCCCCGCGCAGACCGTGCCGTTGACGGCGAAGGCGGTCGGATCGGTGTTGGTACCGCTGTACGTGAACTGCGCGCCGGCCGTGACGGCCTGACCGGCGGCGACCGTGCCGTTCCAGTCGGCGTTCTTGACGGTGACGGTCTTGCCGGACTGGGACCAGTTGCCGCTCCAGCCACTGGTGAGCTGCTGGTTCCCGGCGTAGTCGTAGGTCAGGGTCCAGCCGTCGATGGCTCCGGATCCCCGGTTGGTGAGGGTGAGTTCGGTGGTGAAGCCCGAACCCCAGTCATTGGTCTTGTAGTCGACGCTGCACGCGACGGCGGCGGCCTGGGCCGGGGTGCCCGCGGCGGCGGTCATCCCCAGGGGGAGGGCCAGGGCTGCCACGAGGGCGGTCCACAGGCGTCTGGGCCCGGCGCCGGTTCCGCCGGATCTGATTCTGGAGGATCTGGTCCTGAAAGATCTGGTTCCGGGGGGTCCGGTTCTGCCCGGTCTTCCCGGTAACCAACTTCTTCGTGCGCCGGCCGATGGCATGCGCGGTACCTCCTGGCGGCTCGGAGACATGGGGGGGGTGTGCGGGCTGAGCACAAGCCTTGAACCAGTGGGAGCGCTCCCAGAATGGGGACGAGGAAAAAGAGAGTCAAGAGACTTGAAGAGTCGAATTATTTCGACAACAAGAGTTGGGAACGGGTGTGTTGACCGACGAGACTTGACGCTCTACGGTCAAGCCACACCAGTGGGAGCGGTTCCACCAGTCGACGTGCCGTAGGGGGCACGCCGGGCCTGTAAGGAGTCGCTCATGCGACACCCGCACGTTTCGCACCCGCACCAGCTGCTCCCACGAGCAGTGCCCGCCACGGCCGGCCCCGCCGCCGTCCCCGTGGCGGCACCCCCTCCGGATCCGCCCCCCGTACGCACGGTGGAACGACTGTGCCGTGCGCCCCGGGACGGCGGCTTCGCGGTGCCGGTGACAACGGCGCCCGCACCCGGCGCACCCACGCTCGACGGCACGCCGCGCAAGGCGGGTCCCTTCCGGGATCCGGACCGATCCGGCCGATCAGGCCGGCGAGAACGCCACCGCCCGTATCCCCGACCGAGGAGTGCCCGGCTGACCTGGACCCACAGATCCGCAGTACGCGGGGAAGTACACCATCACGAGGAATCGGGCCCGCCGGCGGGCGGCAGCAGCCGCCCAGGGACCGCGGTCCCGCCGCCCGGCACGCCCCTCAGACCGACGTCCGTGCGAGCGAGCACCGCCGGACCGTCCGCGCTCAGCCGCCCCACCGCCGGATTCCCCCTCGCCCAGAGCGAGTTCGGCACAGACACCTGAGCACGGACCTATCTGTCCCGGAGGGGCCCGGCCCGGGCACCAGTCCACGGACCCTTCCCCGATCAGCGACCACGACGGAACCCACCGTACGGAATCGGGCCGCGCGACCACCGCGCGCCCTCGACCACTGAGGAAACGGAATTCGTATGAGCCGCACGAGCCGCACCACCCTGCGCCGATCCCGGACAGCACTGATAGCGGCGGGAGCACTCGTCGCCGCAGCCGCGGGCTCCGCCGCCGCGGCCGCCCCCTTCGCCGCCTCCGCCGCCGCCGCGACCGGCTGCACCGTGGACTACAAGATCGAGAACCAGTGGAACGGCGGGCTCACCGCTGCCGTGAATGTCACCAACAACGGTGCTCCCGTGACCAGTTGGCAGCTCCAGTGGAGCTTCAACGGCGGTGAGCAGGTCAGCCAGGGATGGAACGCCACCATCTCGCAGAGCGGCTCGGCCGTCACCGCGAAGGACGCCGGATACAACGGGACCCTGGCCACCGGCGCCTCGGCCACCTTCGGATTCAACGCGACCGGCAACGGCAACAGCACCGTGCCCGCGACGTTCAAGCTGAACGGCGTCACCTGCAACGGCGACACCACGGGTCCGACCGATCCCACGGACCCGACCGACCCCACCGACCCGCCCGCGGGCAACCGCGTGGACAACCCCTACCAGGGCGCCAAGGTCTACGTGAACCCGGAGTGGTCGGCCAACGCCGCCGCCGAACCGGGCGGCAGCCGGGTGGCGAACCAGCCGACCGGCGTCTGGCTGGACCGTATCGCCGCCATCGAGGGTGCCAACGGTTCGATGGGGCTGCGCGAGCACCTCGACACGGCCCTCACCCAGAAGGGCTCGGGCGAACTCGTCGTCCAGCTCGTCATCTACGACCTGCCCGGACGCGACTGCGCGGCCCTGGCGTCCAACGGTGAACTCGGCCCCACCGAGATCGGCCGCTACAAGACCGAGTACATCGACCCGATCGCGGCGATCGTCGCCGACCCGAAGTACGCCGGTCTGCGCATCGTCACCACGGTCGAGATCGACTCGCTGCCGAACCTCGTCACCAACGCCGGCGGCCGCGAGACCGCCACTCCGGCCTGTGACGTCATGAAGGCCAACGGCAACTACGTCAAGGGCGTCGGCTACGCGCTCAACAAGCTCGGCGACGCGCCGAACGTCTACAACTACATCGACGCGGGGCACCACGGCTGGATCGGCTGGGACGACAACTTCGGCGCCTCCGCCCAGATCTTCCACGAGGCCGCGACCGCGGAGGGCGCGACCGTCAACGACGTGCACGGCTTCATCACCAACACGGCCAACTACAGCGCCCTGAAGGAGCAGAACTTCTCGATCAACGACTCCGTCAACGGGACCTCCGTGCGGCAGTCGAAGTGGGTCGACTGGAACCGCTACACGGACGAGCTGTCCTTCGCGCAGGCCTTCCGCAACGAGCTGGTCTCGGTCGGCTTCAACTCCGGCATCGGCATGCTCATCGACACCTCGCGCAACGGCTGGGGCGGCTCCGCCCGGCCGAGTGGACCGGGTGCGACCACCAGTGTCGACACCTACGTGGACGGCGGGCGCTACGACCGCCGCATCCACCTCGGCAACTGGTGCAACCAGGCCGGAGCGGGTCTCGGCGAACGGCCGAAGGCCGCCCCCGAGCCCGGGATCGACGCGTACGTCTGGATGAAGCCTCCGGGGGAGTCCGACGGTTCGAGCAGCGAGATCCCGAACGACGAGGGCAAGGGATTCGACCGGATGTGCGACCCGACGTACACCGGTAACCCGCGCAACAACAACAACCCGTCAGGCGCGCTGGGTGGCGCTCCCGTCTCCGGGAAGTGGTTCTCCGCCCAGTTCCAGGAGCTCATGAAGAACGCCTACCCGGCGCTCTAGGCACCCCGTCCGTCCGGTCCGGGCGCTCCCCCGCCCGGCCCGGATCGGCCGCTGCGCCACTTCTTGGCCAGGGCGCGTCCGCGTGTGGTCCGCGCGGGCGCGCTCCGGCGCGGGGCGGGCGGCGGATCGGCCGCCGGGGCGTCCGCCAGCGCGTGGTAGCGGTGACTGATCCGCCGGCCGATCAGGACATATCCCAGCAGGGCCCCGGCGGTGTTGAGGATCACGTCGTCCACGTCGAAGGCGCGTCCCACCACGAGCGCGCCCTGGACGAGCTCGACGACCGTGATGACCAGCGCTGTCAGCAGGACCATCCGGATCATCCGCAGCCGGCGCGGCACGAGGACCGGAAGCAGCAGCCCGAACGGCATGCCGAGCAGGAGGTTGCCGCCGGCCTGCTTGCACGCGGCGAGGAACGTGTAGTCCTCCGCGTACTGCCGCAGCGACCGGCCCGGCCGCAGGTTGGACGTCACGAGGTCCGCCGAGGCCGGTGACGGGGTCAGGGTCACCTTCGCCAGCGCGACCGAGAACACCACCAGCCCCAGGAACGCTCCCGCGAGCACCGCGGCCCGCAGCAGAAGGCGTCCGGGATTCGAGCGTCGTGCAGGGGGCCTGCGCTCTGCGTCCATGGACCACGTCTTCCCGGGTCCACCGCGACCACACCCGGCGACGGGATGCGACGATGTGCGCATGAGTGCTCGAACCAAGGACGACCTGCTCGCCGAGGCCGTGCGGCTGCGCGAACAGGGCCACCCGGAGCAGGCCAGGGAACGTCTGCTCTCCCTCACGGCGTCCTTCCCCGACGCGGCCGACGTCGCCTACCAGACCGCGTGGGTCCACGACGTGCTCGGGCTGGAGGCAGAGGCGGTTCCGTACTACGAGCGGAGCCTTCAGGGGGACGGTCTGAGCGAGGAGGACCGCCGGGGAGCGTTGCTGGGTCTCGGCAGCACCTACCGGGTGCTGGGCAGGTTCGGCCAGGCCACCGAGACGCTGCGCCGCGGAGTCGCGGAGTTCCCTGACGACGGGGCGCTGCGCACGTTTCTCTCCATGGCTCTGTTCAACACGGGCGACCACCACGAGGCGATGCGGATCCTGCTGTGCCTGGTCGCCTCGACGAGCGGCAGCCCGGAGGTGCAGCGGTACCGGCCGGCCATCGAGCACTACGCGGCGGATCTGACCCGGACCATGTGAAAGCCCCGACCGGATCGGGGGAATCCAGCCGGGGCGGCTCAGGCGCGGGGTCGGTGACGGTTACCCGTCGGCGGGCGTCGGCCCGCTCCTCCCCACGTATAGATGAACGATAAACCACTAGCGCCCGTTCCCGGGAATCCGTCCGGGCTCATGTGATCCACACCACGACGACCTGGGGCGACGTCCGTGCGGCCACGGGCGCGGGCCCGTGACTCAGCGGGCCTCGCGGAACAGCACGTGCCGCCCGGCGACCGGGTCGAACTTGCGCAGCTCCAGCCGGTCGGGGCTGGTGCGGCGGTTCTTGCGTGTGGCGTAGGTGTGGCCGGTTCCCGCCGTCGACCGGAGGAGTACGACGGGCCTGATCTCGCTGCGTGCCATGGGACCTCCAGACATGGATCCGACGACCCGCCCCGATGGGGATGGGTGTCGTTTTCGTACACCCGCCTCAACGCCGAGGCGCACGCCACCATTCCCGCCTCCACCGGCTGCGCATATGCCCTGGTCCCCGGCCGTGTGCGCCGTGCGGGAGCCGCACACGCGGGCGCGCACACCGCGGCTCACGCCGGGTGGCTTGCGTCAACTCGCCGACGGGAGCAAGGGTGTTCGGCGTGCCGTCGCCCCGTCCCGCCGAAGGCATATGCCAGAAGCAACACTCGGTCGAGTGTTGCCAAATCCCTTACGGGTCCCCCCGGCCTGTGCGACAGTCGTGTCCGGTCCCACCCCACGAACCGGCCGTGCCGTGTCTGTATCGGAGTACGAGATGCCGTCCCATCTGTTCGCGGACCGCCCGGCCCCAGGGCCGCCCGAGCGGACGACCGTCGACGCCCTGATCAGCCGCACCCGGCGGCTGCGGGGAGACGTCGCCGCGGTACGGCCGGACACCTCCGTACTGGACGGGGACGATCCCCAGCTGCGCTGGCGGCACGCCCTCTGCGAGCTGGCCGTGAACCAGCTCGACGACCTCGGCACACAGCTGGGACAGCTCAGGGACGGGGTCTCTGAGCAGCCTGCCGGGTGCCTGGACGGGACCGCGCGGCCGGCCGGCGCCGGACCCGAGCGGGGCTCGCTGCTCAGCAGGGTCGGCAGCGCCGAGTGGAATCTGCTCACGGACGAGGTCAGCTGGTCCGACGAGCTCTACGCGATCTTCGGAAGGGAGCCCGGGACGGGAGCGCTCTCCCTGGACGAACTCCCCTCCGTGCTCCTCGCCGAGGACCAGCCGGTGCTGACCGCGATGGTCACGGACTGCCTGGTGGACGGCAGACGGATAGACGGCGAGATCCGCATCCTGCTCCCCGACGGAGGGATGCGGACCCTGCACATGATGGGCGAGCCCGTACTCGACGCCGACGGCTGCACCGCTTCCATGTGGGCGGTCCTGCGCGACGTCAGCAGGCTCAGACGCAGTCGGCACCAGGTGGACCGGACCCGCTCCTCGCTCCGGAGCCAGGAACATCGCGCCAGGACCGAACGGCGCATGGCCGTGGAGCTGCACGAGGCCGTGCTGCCGCCCTGGCGGGGAACGCGGCCCCCCTCGGCACAGGGGCCCGACGGCCTGGATGTGGCCGCCCACTACCTCCCCGCGGATTCGGCCGACCGGATCGGCGGTGACTGGTACGACGCTCTGCGCCTGCCGGACGGCGGAACACTCCTCACGGTCGGGGACCTGACCGGCCACGGGGTCCCGGCGACCTCGGGCATGGCGACACTGCTCGGGGCCCTGCGCGCGATGGCCGTCGCCGGCATCGAACCAGGACCGGTGCTCGGCCATCTCAACGCGTTGATCCAGTGCTCCGCGCGGCCCGCCCTGGCGAGCGCCCTGTGCTGCCGCTTCGATCCCGTGACCGGCGGGCTCGTCTGGGCCCAGGCGGGCCATCCCGCGCCGCTGCTCTTCCGCGACGGCGTGGGGCGTCCGCTTCCGGCGCCGGACGGAGTACTGCTCGGTGCGGCCTCCGGCGTCGCCTACGAGCAGGACCAGGTGGCCCTGATTCCCGGCGACGTACTGATGTTGCACACCGACAAACTGACGCGCCGGAGCGACGGGGACACCGGCCCTGAAGCACTCCTGGACCTGGCCCCGCGATTCGCCCGGGCCGAGACGGCACAGGACTGCCTTCGCACGGTCGTCGCGGAGTTCGGTGGCACCGAACGGCTGGACGACGCATGTGTGCTGGTGGCCCGCGTCGAGGCCTGAGACATCGCCCGACGGCATGGCGCCGACGGGTCGGCAGGTCCGACGCAGCGACCGGGGACGTCAGATCTGGGCGCCCTTCGCCTTCCTGAACACGCTCTGGGGCAGGGATCGTTCGATCTCCTCACGTAGGTCCTCGATCTTGCCGTATCCGGCGAACTGGCCGGTCAGGCGGTACATCTCGCGAAGCCGGTCCCAGGTCCGGTGCGAGGAGGTCTCCCCCATCGACACCAGGGCGAGCCGCGCGTAGCGGTCGGCCTGCTCGGGGTCGTCGGCGATGAAGCAAGCCGAGGCGAGCGAGATGTAGTCGAAGATCTTGGACCGCTGGCGACCGTTCTTACGCAGATCGAGCGCCTGCTTGGCGTGACGCTGGGCGGTTCCGGCGGCCGCCGGGTCATGTTCGGCCAGGGTGCGGAAGGCGAGTGCCTGCATACCGTGCATGTCGGCCTCGTCGAACATCTGCATCCAGCTCGGCGGCGGCACGTCCCTCTTGTCGGAGACGAAGAGCTCCTCGGCCTCGCCGAGGGTGCGCCGCATGGCCTGCCCACGCCCCAGCGAGGCCTGGGCCCATGCCTCGATGGTGTGCAGCATGGCCTGGGTGCGCGGCAGGGTCTCCTCCCCCGAACCGGACTTGGCCAGTTTCATGAGATCCAGTGCTTCGTCGGGGCGTCCCAGGTGGACCATCTGACGGGCGGCCCGGGACAGTGCCTCGCCGGCGCGCGGCCGGTCGCCGCCCTCGCGCGCCGCGTGGGCGGCGATGACGAAGTACTTCTGGGCGGTCGGTTCGAGGCCGACGTCGTGGGACATCCATCCTGCGAGTACGGCGAGGTTGGCGGCGACGCCCCACAGGCGGCGCTGGAGGTGTTCGGGGTGGCGGTAGGCGAGCATGCCGCCCACCTCGTTGAGCTGGCCCACGACCGCCTTGCGCTGGAGTCCGCCGCCGCGGGAGGCGTCCCAGGCCCGGAACACCTCCACGGAGCGCTCCAGGGCCTCGATCTCCTCGGACCCGACCGGTGCGGCCTCGTACCGGTCGAAGCCGGCGTTCTCCGCGTCGAAGGGGCCGTCGGGCCGCGGCGGCCGGGCGGCCGGGGCGGGATCGGAGTGCAGCCAGTCGTACATGGCGCCGGTGATGGCTGAGCCTGCGGTGAGCGCGGCGCCCGCGCCCACCAAGCCGCGTCGGTTGAGCATGAGGTCCATTCCCGTGAATTCGGTGAGGACCGCTGCCGTCCGCTCGGGCGCCCACGGCATTCCGTCGGGATGCTCCCGCGTCCCGGTGTCTCGCCGTTTCCCCACACGCCCGCGCCGGCCGAACCCGAGGTCCTCGATGGTCACGACACGGCCGAGCCGCTCGGTGAACAGAGCTGCCAGCACCTCGGGCACGGGATCACGGGGGGACTCCCCCATGTCGATCCAGCGCCGCACCCGCGAGGTGTCGGTCGCCAGCTGGAGGTGGCCCATGGCCGCCGCCTGCCGGTTCACCATTCTCGCGAGCTCGCCCTTGGACCAGCCGGCCAGGCCGAACAGGTCGGAGAGGCGGGTGTTGGGTTCTCCGGTCACTTCAAGCCCCCAGGTTCTCGGCTGACTTGACACTAACCCCCTGTCAGATGCTGAGGGACTATTCGCCAGGGTTCGCCAGGGTCCGCCAGATGGTCTGCCACCGGTGATCCGGTGTCAGGTAGGAAAGCGCCACCCCGCCCGGCAGCCCTCGGTACTCCCCAGGGTGCCGAACGGCCGCCGGCCGGGGCGGCGTACGCAACTTGTCGGCGCACGAAGGGATCTGTCTCGCCCATGTACACAGCATCGTCCTCCGTGTCCGCCCCGCCCCGGCCGCTTCGTCCCATGGGGGCGGGCGGCGGGCCGTTTCTCGACCCCCGCGCCGCTTCACCGGCGTCCGGCACGGGTCGGACCCGGCGGGCGGCGGGGCCGGGCACCCAACCGCTCAGCGGACGGCTCGACCTGTCGGGCCCCCAGGGTGCGCAGCTGAGGATGGCGATCGCCTCGGTGCACCGCATCTGCCCCGAGTTCAACCCGGTCCAGGTGCTGCGGCGCAGCGGCCGCTCGGTGCTCGTCGTCGGCACCACCGGTCGTGCGACCGCCGTGGCCAAGTGCTTACTGGACCACTCCCCCGCCTGGACCGAACGGTTCCGGCACGAAATAGCTGCCTACCGGGCCTTCGTCAGGCACCGCCCGCCGGTGCGGGTCCCCCGGCTCATCGCCGCGGATCCGGAGAACTGCACGCTGGTGATCGAGCGGATGCCCGGCCGGGTCGCGGCGTTGACCAGGCATCCCTCGGAGGCGCCGCCGCGAGCGGACATCCGTGCGGCCCTCGGCGCGATCAGCCGGGTCAACGCCTGGCGGCCGCCCCCCGGCCTCTTCGGCGCGCCGCTGGACTACGCCTCGCGCATCTCCCGGTATCACGAGCTGGGTCTCTTCACCGACCGGGACCTGGGCGACCTGCAGAAGCTGCTGCACGGCCTGGCCCACGCGAGCGGCAGGCAGGGTATGGGCCAGTTCTGCCACGGTGACGCGCTGCTCTCCAACATCCTGGTCCCGCCGACCGGCCCGGTACTGGTCGACTGGGAGCACGCCGGCTGGTATCTGCCGGGGTACGACCTGGCGACGTTGTGGACGGTGCTCGGTGACGCTCCATCGACGCGGCGGCAGATCAGCCAGCTCGCCCAGAGCCAGGGGGCGGCGGCTCGCGACGCGTTCCTGATCAACCTGATGATCGTGCTGACCCGCGAGATCCGTACGTACGAGACGGCGGTCCAGCGGGCCGTGCGGGACGGGGCGGCCGCCCCGGTCCGTCCGGGCGCGCCCTCCTCGAACGAGGAGCAACGGCTGCTGCTGCGCAGGCTGCACGACGACTGTGCCATGGCGCGCCGGGCCGTACGCGCCGCGGTGGGGACCCGCTGAACGGCGGCGGGAACCCGCCGGCCGTCGGGGGACGCGGGCTGCGGGGCCGGTGCCGACACACGGGCCCCGCAGCCCGCCGCGCAGCCGACGACGGCCGTCCCCACGGGCAGGGCTCATGAGCGGGTCCGTACGACGTCCACGTCGGAAGCTCTGACGAAGCCGACCCGGTGCCCGATCTGCACCGTCACATAGGTCTGCGTACCCGTGAAGTAAGTGTGGTCGTAGGGCTTGGAGGAGTCGATCGTCGGCGCGTAGAAGTATCCGGTGGGCGCCGCACCGCCACCGGGGTAGGACTGCCCCTCCTTGATCGTGTAGACGAGAGGGGTCCCCGTGGTCGGCTTGGTGAAGTCCCCGGGGTACTCCGCCTTCTCCGGGTAGGCCACGCCGTACACCGGCACCGCGTCCCTGCCCGCCTTGGGACGGACCACCTGGCCGGCCGTCGGCGTGATGACGCGGGAGTGGGTGGGCGTACGCATCCACGCCTTCTGCCCGTACCACCAGATTGCCGTCCAGCCGGGTGCCCGGTCCGCGACGACCGCCTGCTGGGTGGCGCTGATCTTGCTGCCCCAGTCGGCGGCGCAGTCGGTGCCGGGGGCGCCGTCCGGATGGAGGCCGGGATCGGAGAAGAGCGGGGCGTCGGTGGACGGCGCGGTGCGCAGGGGGACGGCGCTGCTCGCCTGCGCCGGGAGGTCGACGCCCTTCTCGCAGTCGCGGAATGCCTGCCGGTTCCCGGCGAAGTCGGCGCTGACGGTGACGAGTTCGCCACTGCGGGGCTCGCTCGGCGCGGACCGGGGCGGGCTCGGCCGGGCGGGCTGCCCCAAGAGGGCCATGAAGCGGTTCCAGTCCCAGTAGGGGCCCGGGTCCCAGTGCATGTTCGGCGTACCGGCGGCGCTGGTGGGGGGCACTCCGTCATGGCCGAGGATGTGCTGCCGGTCGAGCGGGATGTCGTACGTCGCCGCCAGGTGGCGTACGAGCCGGGCTGTGGACCGGTACATCGCGTCGGTGTACCACTTCGCTCCCTCGGCCGCCACGCCCTCCTGTTCGATACCGATGGAGTGGGTGTTCAGGTACCAGTTGCCGGCCTGCCAGGCGATGTCCTTGTTCTTCACCATCTGGGTGACGTGGCCGTCGGAGGAGCGCACCACGTAGTGCGCGGAGGTCTGGTTGGCCGGGTCCTGGAAGATTTTCAGGGTCGTGTCGTAGTCGACCTCGGTGTCGTGCAGCACGATGAACCTGACCGCGTTGCCGCGCGGACGGTCGGCCGTGTCGTAGTTGCCGTACGTCTCCTTGTCCGCGGGATCGCCGGTCTGCCGGTAGGCGGCCGGCACCCAGTCGCAGGAGAGCCCGCGTGGGCACTCCGGCCGTACGGAGCCGGTGCCGGCCTGTGCGGAGGGGGTGAGCAGCGCCACGGCGAGCGCTCCCGTGGCGAGCAGTGCGAGAGCGGTCCTGGTCCTCGTTCTGGTCCTCTGGTCGGGCTTCATGACAACCCTTCTCGGGCCGGTGGCACCGGGCCCGTTCTTTGGATTTCTCGGCGTTTTCTCTGTCCGCTCACACTCTGTGACCGACAGTGATGGCGCGTCAAGAAGCTTGTCCACAGGCACCTTGGCTTGTGGGCTTGTGTGACTATTTCGCGCGATGCGTACCCCGAATGGCGGAGGGGTAGTGCTGGCGCCGACAGACCGATTCGCGTGGACCCGCGCGATGTTCTCGGAAAGGCCGGACGTACATGGCACAGCCCTTCACCCTGCCGGACTTCTATGTCCCGTATCCGGCACGTCTCAACCCCCATCTGGAGGCGGCCCGGAGTCATACGCGGGCGTGGGCCCGCGGGATGGGGATGCTGGAGGGGTCCGGCATCTGGGAGGAGAAGGACCTCGAATCCCACGACTACGCACTGCTGTGCGCCTACACGCATCCCGACTGCTCCGCCGAGGCGCTGTCCCTGGTCACCGACTGGTACGTGTGGGTCTTCTTCTTCGACGACCACTTCCTGGAGCTGTTCAAGCGCACTCCTGACCGCGAGGGCGGGAAGCGGTATCTGGACCGGCTGCCCGCGTTCATGCCGATGGAGCGGGGCGCCCCGACACCGGAGCCCACCAATCCGGTCGAGGCGGGTCTGGCCGACCTCTGGGCGAGGACGGTTCCGGCGATGTCGGACGCGTGGCGTGCCCGCTTCGCGGAGGCGACGGAGAACCTCCTCAACGAGTCCCTGTGGGAGCTCGCGAACATCAACGAGGGACGAATCGCGAATCCGGTCGAGTACATCGAGATGCGCCGCAAGGTGGGCGGCGCACCCTGGTCGGCGGGCCTGGTGGAGTACGCGGCGCATGCCGAGGTGCCCGCGTCGCTGGCGGACGCCCGTCCGTTGCGCGTGCTGCGGGACGCCTTCTCGGACGGTGTGCACCTGCGCAACGACCTGTTCTCGTACCAGCGCGAGGTCGAAGAGGAGGGGGAGAACAGCAACGGCGTGCTGGTGCTGGAGAGGTTCCTGAACTGCTCCACCCAGGAGGCGGCGGAGGCCGTCAACGACCTGCTGACCTCACGCCTCCAGCAGTTCGAGAACACGGCGCTGACCGAACTGCCGCCGCTGTGCGCGGAGAAGGGCCTCACTCCCGACGAGACGGTCGCCGTCATGGCGTACGTCAGGGGGCTCCAGGACTGGCAGTCCGGGGGCCATGAGTGGCACATGCGCTCCAGCCGCTACATGAACGACGGGGGCGCGGCAGCGGCGGCGCCCGGATTCGCGATGGCCGCCGCGTCCATCCGCTTCACCCCCCGTTCGGAATCGGCCCGGACGCGCAGTCACACCCACGTCCCCTACCAGCACGTGGGGCCGTCGCTCCTGCCCGACTTCGAGATGCCGTTCTCCACGACGCTGAGCCCGTATCTGGACGGCGCGCGCGTGCGGATCGTGGAGTGGTCGCGGCGGATGGGCCTGCTGGAGGCGCAGCCCGGGGTGCCGGGCTCCCACATCTGGGACGAGGAGCGGCTGATCGCGACCGATCTGCCCCTGTGCGCGGCCGGCCTCCATCCGGACGCGACGCCGGAGGAGCTGGATCTGTCCTCGGGATGGCTGACCTGGGGGACGTACGGCGACGACTGGTTCCCGGTGGTGCACGGCCGGACCCGGGACCTGGCCGGTGCCCGGCTCGCCAATGAGCGGTTGTCGCTGTTCATGCCGCTGGACGAAGCGTCGACGCCCGAGCCGGTGAACGCGCTGGAGCGGGGGCTGGGCGATCTGTGGCGGCGCACGGCCGGGCCGATGGACGAGGACGGCCGCCGCACCTTCCGGGAGGCCGTGGAGTCGATGACGGCGAGCTGGCTGTGGGAGCTGGCGAACCAGGCGCAGAACCGGATCCCGGATCCGGTGGACTACGTGGAGATGCGCCGTGCGACCTTCGGTTCGGATCTGACGATGAGTCTGTGCCGGCTGGGGCACGGCAGGAAGGTGCCCGACGCGGTGTACCGCAGTGGGCCGATGCGGTCCCTGGAGAACGCGGCCGCGGACTACGCGTGCCTGCTCAACGACCTGTTCTCGTACCAGAAGGAGATCGAGTACGAGGGCGAGGTGCACAACGGCGTCCTGGTCGTGCAGAACTTCTTCGGGGTGGACTACCCCACGGGGGTCGCGATCGTGCACGATCTGATGAAGGCCCGGATGCGGCAGTTCCAGCATGTCGCCGAGCACGAACTCCCGGTGTTGTACGACGACTTCGACCTTGATGCGGAGGCGCGGGAGATCCTGGCGGGCTATGTGGTGGAGCTCCGGCACTGGCTGGCCGGCATCCTGATCTGGCACCGGGACTGCCGACGCTACCGCGAGGAGGACCTGCGCCGGGGAACGGGAACCCCGTGGCACCTCAGCGGTCCCACGGGGTTCGGTACGTCGGCGGCCCAGGTGACCCGGCTGCTGGCGAAGGAGCGGTTCAGCCCTGCTGGAACAGCTCGGCGGGCAGCGGTTTGAGCAGGGCGTACAGATCGTCGGTGATCGGCCGGTCCCAGCTCGCGATGGTGACCAGCACGCCGTCGCTCCGGTCGAACTGAACACAGGAGACGCGGCTCTCGGAGAGCTTGACGCGGCGGACGACCAGGAGGCTGTCCCCCTGCATGACGGGGACGTCCTCGGTGGCGGTCACCTCGATCGGCTCGTCGTTCTCCAGGGCGAGGAGGAGCTGGGCGACCTCGAAGGGGACCTGGCCCTCCTCGGTCTCGCGGGCCGGTGAGCCCTCCGGGAGATTGCCGATGATCATCGCCGGGCCGCGTCCGCCGTACAGGTCGTACCGGAGGAAGACACCCTGGCAGCTTCCGTCCGGGGCGGGGAGCAGGCCGGCGCCGAGGTTGCCGGGCCAGTCGCCCGGATCCATGGCCAGGACATCGAAGTCCGGGCCGGCGGGGGTGGCGGCGCTGCGGCGGCGGAGGAAGGACATGAGGCCATATTACGTGGCCCGGCTCACGTTGCGGAGCCGGGCGGGCCCGACGGCTCGGGGCCGGCCGGGCCCGGAGGCGACGAGCTGTCCGCTCAGGGCGCGGGCTCAGGACTCCCGGGCGAGCGCCTCCAGCACTCCGACGGCCTCGGCCGCCCGCTCGTAGGGGACGAACAGGTGGTCGTGGTGGTGTCCCGCGACCACGTTGCAGCTCACCCCGGCGTCGGTGAGGGCGAGGGAGACCGCCGCGGTCAGCCCCACGGCGTCCAGGGCGGAGTGGACGCGGAGGGTGATCCACCCGGCCACGAAGTCGTACGGCAGCCGCGACGCGACGGCCTGGTGCTCGGGGAGGACGAGCGTCAGCCCTTCGGGTTCGGCGACGGTCACCACGGGGGTGACGCCGGACGGCACCTGGCCGCTCTCCCGGGTGGTGAAGACGTAGCGGCCAGGGTTCAGTTCCGGTCGCATGCCGCGCAGAAGTGTTCGAAGATCGCGTTCGCCCGTCATGGGGGCCACGTTACGGCTCGCCCCCGCCCTGCCCGGGCGTGTGGGCGGCCGCGTCGGCGGAGGTCGCCCGCGCGGTCCCGCGCGGCGGGCACGGACGCGGCCCGCCGGCCGGGGCCAGGCGTCCACGTAAGCCATTCGGGCACGCCATGTGGTCATATGCTCACCAAGCGTGGCAGTGGCTCGTGATCGCCCCTAGCTTCGGCTCATGAGGAAAAGACACATCACCTGTCTGGCGGGGGCCACGATCGCCACGGCCCTGGGTCTCGCGGCCGTCCCCTCCGCCGCGTCCGTACCGGGGCACCACGCGGTGCGACCGGGCGATTCGATCCAGCGCGCGGTGGACGCCGCGAACGCCGGGGACACCGTCCTCGTCCTGCCCGGCGTCTACCGCGAGAGTGTCCTGATCACGAAGCCCGGTCTGACGCTGCGCGGCACCGGCGGGCAGACCGTGATCATGCCACCGGCCACCCAGGCGAAGACCGCCGGTTCCTGCGCGGCGGACGGCAACGGCATCTGCGTGGTCGGCACGGCGAGCCGGACCGTCGACGAGGTGACCATCCGGTCGTTGACGGTGTCCGGCTTCTCCGGGAACGGGGTCTGGGCGTCCTGGACGGACGGGCTCACCGTCACCGGTGTGACGGCGAGCGGCAACGGCACCTGGGGCATCGCGCAGGAGCGCTCCACCCGCGGTGACTTCCGGGGCAACACCGCCACCGGCAACGGCGACGCCGGGATCTTCGTCGCGAACTCGGTCACCGAGGAGGGCGGGGCGACCGACACCCGGGGCACCCGGATCGGGCAGAACGTGCTGGACGGCAACCGCATCGGGGTCACCGCCCGGCGCGTCCGGAACCTGGTGATCGACGACAACGACATCACCGGGAACTGCAGCGGGGTCTTCGTCGTCGGCGACGAGTCCAAGCCGGCGGCGGGCGCGATGACGGTCAGCGGCAACCGGATCCTGGAGAACAACAAGTTCTGCCCGGCGACTCCCCGGCTCACGGCCATCCAGGGATCCGGCATCGTGCTCACGGGCAGCGAGAAGACGGTCGTCCGGTCCAACGTCGTGCGCGGCAACGTCGGCACCACCCCGCTCTCCGGCGGGATCCTGCTGTTCAAGAGCTTCGTGGGCGCGCTGAACAGCGACAACACCATCAGCGGCAACCTCGTGCGGGACAACCAGCCGGCCGACCTGGCCGACCGGGACGACTCCGGTACGGGCAACACCTTCGTCAGCAACGAGTGCGGGACGTCCGTACCGGCCGGGATGTGTGCCGAGTAACGGCCCGCCACCGCACCAGGAGAATCGAGACGGTATGACCACCGTGAGTCCCACCCCCGAGACCACCCCCCTCACCTCACCCGTCACCACACCCACGGTTCCCTCCGCCGCGGCTCAGGCCCCGCCGCCGGCCATGCGGCTGAGGGAGCTCGCGTTCGGAGCGGCCTGTGCCGCGGCCGTGCGCGCGGCGGCCCGGCTGGGCGTCGCCGACGCCCTCGGCGAGGCACCCGCCTCGGCCGAGGATCTCGCCCGGTCCGTGAACACCGAGCCGGTTCCCCTGCGGCGGCTGCTGCGCGCGCTGTGCTGCTACGGCGTCTTCAGCGAGACGGAGGACGGGACGTTCGCCCACACCGAGATGTCCCGCCTGCTGCGCGAGGACGACCCGAACAGCCTGCGGTACATCTCCCTGTGGTGTACGGAGCCCTGGACCTGGGAGGTCTGGCCGCGGCTCGACGACGCGGTGCGCTCCGGTTCGAGCGTCTTCCCGGAGGCGTTCGGCAAGGGGTTCTTCGACTACCTCCACCAGGACGCGGGCGAGTCCGCCCAGGTGTTCAACCGGGCCATGACCACGTCCAGCGTGCAGTCGGCGCGGGACGTCGCCGAACTGCTCGACCTCACCGGAGTGTCCTCGGTGGCCGACATCGGCGGGGGCCAGGGTCACGTCCTGGCGAGCCTGCTGGAGAAGCATCCCTCGGTCCGCGGCACCCTCCTCGACCTGCCCGGTGTGGTGGCGCGGGCGGACGAACGGCTGCGGGAGGGTGGCGCGCTCGCCGACCGGGTGCGGATCGTGCCCGGTGACTGCCGTGACGGCATCCCGTTCGAGGTGGACCTCTACATCATCAAGAACATCCTGGAGTGGGACGACGAGAGCACCCGCCGGACGCTGGCGAACGTGGTCGCGGCGGCCCGTCCGGGCGCCCGGGTGGTGGTCATCGAGAACCTCGTCGACGACACCCCCTCGATGCGGTTCACCACCGCCATGGACCTTCTGCTGCTCCTCAACGTGGGCGGTGCGAAGCACACCAGGGAGAGCCTGGTGACCCGGATCGGCGACGCCGGTCTGGAGATCGGCGAGGTCCGGCCGGTCAACGCGTATCTGCACGCCTTCGAGTGCGTCGTACCGGACTGACCCACTCCGGTACGCGGACCGCCCCGGGCCCGGCACCTGAGTGCCGGGCCCGGGGCGGTCTCCGGAGCGTCAGCCGGAGCCGTCCCGCTGCCACCGGTAGAACTGCTGCGCCATGGCGTCCTTGGGGCCGCGCCAGGTCTGCGGGTCGTAGGGGCTCACATAGGCGGTCAGCCGGTCGCTGACGGCCTTGAACTCCGGGTGCTCGGTCACCTTGGCGATCTCCGGGCCCGGCGGCCGCTCGGACTCGATCAGGTGCAGGTACACGTCCCCGAACTGGAACAGGGTGCGCCGGTTGACCCCCACCAGATGGGGCAGCTCGGTGTTGTCCGAGGCGGCGAACAGCTCGGCGATGTCCGGGGCGGAGTCGGGGGCCATCCGGGCGACGATCAGTGCGTGGTGCATCTGGCTGCCTTTCGGGGCATCAGTTGGCCGGGACGGAGGCGGAGCGCCGTTCGCGGTCGCGCTGCTCGATCTTGTCGCGGATGAGTTCCATCTGGACGCGGGAGTTGCGGTTGATGTTGTCGGTCATCCACGCGTCGTCGACCGGGGCGTCGGGCCGCATGGCGAAGTCCTGGCGCCAGCGCATCCGGGTTCCGCCGGTGACCTCCTCGTACTCCCAGTGGATGTCCATGTGCTGGAACGGTCCGGGCTCCAGGCGCCGCGCGTCCACCGTGCGGGCGCGGCGGTCGGTGGTGCGCTCGGAGACCCAGCTCCACACCTTGCCGTTGTCGTCGGGGTGCATGGTGAGCCGGAAGGTGGTCGTCTGCCCCTCGCGCCGGATCACCTCGACGGAGGCGTACTCGCTGAACAGCTGGGGCCAGTTCTCGAGGTCGTTCGTCATGTCCCAGACCAGGTCCAGGGGGGCGGCGATGGTGATCTCGTTCTCGGTGTGTCCGGACACGTCAGACTCCTGTCAGGGTGGTGTTCACGAGGTCGAGGAACTCGCCGGGCGTCTTGCACCGGTCGGCGTCGGCCGGCAGCGGTCGTCCGTAGCGGTTCTCGAGTGCGGCGACGATGCCGAGCAGGCCCAGTGAGTCGAGGCCGTATTCCTCGAAGGCCGAGCCCGGACTGCTCTCCATCTCCGACGCGTCGACCGTGAGGCCCGCGCCGCTCTTCATCAGTGCGGACAGTTCTTCGTACGTCAGTCGGTCCGGCATCGGGTCGCTCCTTGTCAGTCGGGGGTGTCGGTGGGGCACCGCAGTACCAGGGCCGAGTTCGAGCCCATGAGGCCCCGGCTCAGCACCAGCGCCGTCCGCGGCTGTGCGGGGCGCGCGCGGACGGTGACCAGGTCGAGGTCGTGGCACACCTCGAAGACGTTGGGCGTCGGCGGGATCAGACCGTGCTCCATGGCGAGCACGGCCGCGGAGACGTCCAGTACGGGCGCTCCGCAGTAGGCGCGGCCGATGCCGGTCTTGGGCGCCGTCACGGGGACGCGCCGTCCGTGCGCGCCCAGTGCGTCGGCGAGTGCCCCCGCCTCGGCCCGGTCGGCGGCGGGGACGCCGAGGGCGTCGGCGAAGACGACGTCGATCTCCTCGGGAGCGCAGCCGGCCTCGCGCAGGGCGCCTTCGACGGCTCGGGCCAGCCCTTGGCGGGACTGCTCCCAGCGGCCCGCGCCGGTGAAGGTCGCGCAGTGGCCGGCGATCTCGGCGCGGACCCGGGCACCCCGGCCGCGGGCCGCCGTCTCCTCCTCGACCACCAGCATGGCGCCGCCCTCGGCCGGCACGAAGCCGCAGGCGTCGGCGGTGAAGGGCCGGTAGGCGCGGGTCGGTTCGTCACAGGCGCTGAGGTCCTCGTAGCCGAGTTGGCAGACGACCGAGTACGGGGCGAGCGGTGCCTCGGCGGCTCCGACGACGAGGGCGTCCGTACCGCCCCGCACGGAGCGTGCGGCGTGCATGAGCGCGTCGAGGCCGCCGGCCTCGTCGCTCGCCACGACGGCGCAGGGACCCTTGAAGCCGCCTCGGATGGAGATCTGGCCGGTGCTGGCGGCGTAGAACCAGGCGATGGACTGGTACGGGCCGACGAAGCGGGGGCCCTGGCCCCACAGGCGTTCGAGTTCGCGCTGGCCGAACTCGCCGCCCCCGGATCCGGCGGCGGTCACCACACCCACCTTGAACGGCGTGTCCTCGTAGTCGGCACGGCCGAGGCGCGCGTCGTCCAGGGCGAGGTCGGCGGCGGCCATCGCGTAGTGCGTGAACCGGTCGGTCTGGACGAGATAGCGCTCCTCGACGGAGGCGACCGGGTCGAAGTCCCTGACCTCGCCGGCGACCCGCAGCGGAAGGTTCTCACAGCCCTCGCGGGTGACCCGGTCGAGGACGCTGACCCCTTCCTGGGTCTGCTTCCAGAAGGCGCCGGTGCCGGTCCCGTTGGGGGCGACGACACCGATCCCCGTGATGACGGACCGCCGGTGTGCGGGGTTGCTCATGGTGTCCTCCCTCCTGGCCGGGTCAGGGCGACGGCGGACTGGAACCCGCCGAACCCGCTGCCCACCGAGAGCACGCTCCGCAGTTTGAGGGGCCGTGCGGTGCGCGGTACGTAGTCGAGGTCGCACTCGGGGTCCGCGGTCTCGTAGTTGGCCGTCGGGGGCACCGTCTGGTGCTTGAGGGCCAGGACGCACGCGGCGATCTCGATCGCCCCGATGGCGCCCAGCGAGTGTCCGACCATGGACTTGATGGAGCTCATCGGCACCTTGTAGGCGTGGGTGCCCAGGGCCCGTTTCACCGCGGCGGTCTCGTGCCGGTCGTTCTGCTTGGTGCCCGAGCCGTGCGCGTTGACGTAGTCGATCCCCGAGGGGTCGATCCGGGAGTGCGCGAGTGCCGTGTTGATGGCTTCGGCCATTTCGATGCCTTCGCTGGTCAGCCCGGTCATGTGGTAGGCGTTGCCGAAGGTGGCGTAGCCCGATATCTCGCACAGGACGGTCGCCCCGCGGGCTCGCGCGTGCTCCAGCTCCTCCAGTACGAGGACGGCTCCGCCCTCGCCCATGACGAAGCCGTCGCGACGGGCGTCGAACGGCCGGGAGGCGTGCTCCGGGTCGTCGTTGTTCGCGGAGGTCGCCTTGATCGCGTCGAAGCAGGCGACGGTGATGGGGGTGATCGGGGTGTCGGACGCCCCGGCGACGCAGACGTCGACGCGGCCTTCCTCGATGGAGTGAAAGGCGTAGCCGATCGCGTCCAGACCGGAGGTGCAGCCGGTGGAGACGGTCTGCACCGGTCCGTGCGCCCCGACCTCCTCGGCGACCGCCGAGGCGAGGGTGCTGGGCGAGAACGCCCGCTCCAGGTGACGGCCGGCCGGCCGGTGGTCGACGTCCCAGCGGGCACCGCTGCCGCTGACGGCCACGTAGTCGTGTTCGAGGCGGGTGGTGCCTCCGACCGCGGTGCCGAGGGACACGCCGATGCGCCAGGGGTCTTCCTCCTCCAGGTCGAGCCCCGCGTCGCCCAGCGCCTCCCTGGCCGCCACGAGGGCGAACTGGATGTAGCGGTCGGAGCGGGCGATCAGTTCGTCGTCCAGGCCGTGGGCGACGGGGTCGAAGTCGCACTCGGCGGCGATCCGGGAACGGAAGGGGGCGGGGTCGAACAGGGTGATGCCGCGTGTCGCGGTGCGGCCGTTCGCCAGCATGTCCCAGAACGCCGGGGCGCCGATTCCACCGGGCGCGACGACGCCGACCCCCGTGACGGCGACACGCCGGGTCACGACGCGGCCCCCGTTCGTTCTGGCGGGGCTTCGCGCTCGGCGGCCGGTACGGTTCCGGCGTCGGTGCCCTCGGTGTCGACGTGGCCGAGTTCGGGGCGCGGGGCGAGGGGTCCGAGGTGGAAGACCATGCGCGCCTCCACGTCCCCCACGTTGCGGAAACGGTGGCGCACGTGCGGCGGGATGAGCAGGCCCTGGTCGGGCCGCATCGGGTGCGGCTCACCGTCCAGGTCGACTTCGAGGAGACCGTCCACGACGTACACGAACTCCTCGGAGTACGGGTGGTAGTGCTCGCCGATGCGCTCGCCGGGGCGGACGATGGCCAGTCCCATGAAGCCGCTGGTGGCTCCCACTGCTGTGGGCGTGAGCATGGCGCGCAGGTCTCCTCCGCGCCTGCGGTTGGGCTGCGTCTCGCTGAGGTCCACGATGCGAGGCCGGTGCGTGGTCATGAATGCTCTCCTCCGGGCGCGTTGTGCGAGGTGGTGGCAGCGGGCCCGTGCCCGGTTCTGCCGGTGACGGACGTCAGGACTCGGAGGCCCGACGGTCGGTGATGAGGGTCATCTCTGCCTGGGCGAGGAACCGCGCCGCTTCGGGGTCGGTCGTCGGCAGGCCGTTCGCGCCCCCTTCGAGGAGCCGGCCCAGCATGGCCGCCTTGCGGTCGCCGCCGATACCGAGCGCCTGCGCGGGCTGTGCGTCGAGGGGGCCGCTCACTTCGAGCAGGCGCACCACGACGTCGTCGCGCTGGAAGATGGTGCTGCTCTCGATGGGCCCGGCGACGTCCTGTGCCGCTTCCTCGTCCTGGCCCGCGAGCAGCCGGGCCAGGGCCATGCCGCAGCCCTCCTTGGCCTGGTAGAACAGCGCGTGCCGCTGGACGTCGGCGGCAGCGTGGCGTCCGGCCTTCACGTGGTGGACGGTGGGCAGCGCGGCGCGGGTGAAGAACATCCGGGCGGAGTCCGGGTCGGCGAGGTCCCTGTCCTGCTCCAGGTAGGGGTTGATGGCTTCCTCGACGGCTCTGACCTCGGGCTGGCGGGAGACGTGACGCAGGGCCGCCATCAGGTCGCCCTCGACCTCCACCGCCCGGACGACACGGTTGCCGTGCATGAAGAGCGAGGTGCGGCGCAGCCGGGTGTTCTCGTCGACCCTCGCCTGCGGGGAGTCGTAGTCGGCGAGGATCTTCGCGACGATGTCCTCCGTGCCCGGCCTCACCGTGAAGGTGAGCGCGTGGCGTACGACGCCGTCGCCCAGGCGCGGGGCGGCCTGGAGCCGGCCCTTGACGGGTTCGGGGGTGTTCTCGAAGGCGAGCCCGGTCTCACGCAGCACGCTGAAGCGGAGCGAACGGGTGTCGCGTACGCAGCTGTGCAGGGGCTGGACCGTCTTGACGTGCTCCTCGCTGTTCACCCAGGCGAGGAAGGGCGGCGCGCTCTCCCACTCGCTGGTGATGAGCCACTGCGAGGGGTTCTCGATGGACTGGCAGAGCTGGTCGCTGATGTGACCGGGGATCGACGCCACCTGGTTGCGCATGTGCTCGTACGCCTCGAGGAACTGGTTCTGCGCGCCGTCGTGCAGGTCCAGCAGCAATATGACCCGGAGCCTCGAACCGTCGAAGGCGGACTGCGATATCCGTTCCGAGAGGGTTGTCATCTTTCGCTCTCCTTCGAGACGGTGCGACGGCCACGTCCGGTGGTCCGTCGTCATCCGTCCGGTTTCGGTGGAGTGGAAGCGGAGCTGGCCCCTCCCCGCCGATGCGCCCTGTCCGCCCCCGCATCGCGAGCATCGCTCCCGCGATCGATCGTGGAACGCCGCTCCGGACGGCGCGAGATTTATGAACCGTTCAGGTGAGGAGGTCGCCGAAGCCCTCCCACGAGGGCATGGACACTGCATCCGTCCTGCGTCCGAGCTGGAGCAACTGATGAACGAGAACGTCGACCACCGTGTACCGGTCCTCATCGTGGGCGGCTCCCTCGTGGGCCTGTCCACCTCCCTCTTCCTGAGCCGGCTCGGCGTCCGCCACCTCCTGGTCGAGAAGCACGCGGGCACCTCGACCCACCCGCGGGGCCGCGGCAACAACGTGCGCACGATGGAGCTGTTCCGGACGGCGGGGGCGGAATCCCTGATCCGTGACGCCGCCTCGGTCCTGGCGGACAACCACGGCATCCTGCAGGCCGCCTCGCTCACCGGGGACGACCAGGAGTGGCTGTTCAAGGAGATCGACCCGGGCGGCGGACTCGCGCGGTTCAGTCCGAGCGGCTGGTGCCTGTGCAGCCAGAACGACCTGGAGCCCGTGCTGGTCGACCACGCTCGCGCCCAGGGCAGTGATCTGCGGTTCTCGGCCGAACTGCTGAACTTCGACCAGGACACCGACGGCGTCACGGCGGTGGTGAAGGACCGGGAGACCGGGGAGCACACCACCGTGCGCGCCGACTACCTCGTGGCGGCCGACGGGCCGCGCAGTCCGATCCGCGAGCAGCTGAGGATCGGCCAGACGGGCCCCGGGGACCTGTTCCACAACGTGAGCATCACCTTCCGGTCCCGGGACCTGGCCGCCGTGGTGGGGGAACGGCGGTTCATCGTCTGCTACCTGACGAACCCGGACGCGGACGGCGCGCTGCTGCCCGTGGACAACGAGGAGCGGTGGGTGTTCCACGCGCCGTGGAAGCCCGACCTGGGCGAGACGCTGGAGGACTTCACCGACGAGCGGTGCGCCGAGCACATCCGCCGGGCGGTCGGCGCGCCCGGGCTTGATGTCGAGATCACGGGCAAGGCCCCGTGGCACGCCGCGGAGCGGGTGGCCGAGCGGTACGGAGCCGGCCGGGTGTTCCTGGCCGGCGACTCGGCCCACGAGATGTCCCCGACCGGGGCGTTCGGCTCGAACACCGGTATCCAGGACGGGCACAACCTGGCGTGGAAGCTGGCCGCCGTGGTCGGCGGGGAGGCCGGTCCCGGGCTCCTGGAGACGTACGAGGCCGAGCGGCTGCCGGTGGCGCGGGAGACGAGCGCGCGGGCTTCGACCCGCTCGCAGGAGCACAGCCACCCGGGTTACGCGGGCACACCGGGCCCGGTCGGCGGGCGCAAGGGCGGCATGCTGACGGTGGCTCTGGGATACCGGTACGTCCGGGGCGCGGTGCTGGGCGCCGATCCGGATCTGCCGGTGGTGCCGGAGGGCATGGATCTCAGGGGCGAGCCGGGCACCCGTGCCCCGCACCTGTGGGTGCGCCGGGACGGTGAGCGGCTCTCGACCCTGGATCTCTACGAGCGGTCGTTCGTGCTGCTCTGCGACGCGGCCCACACCGAGTGGCGCGCGGCGGCGGGCCGGGTCGCGGAGAAGCTGGGGATCCGGCTGGACGCGTACACCCTCGGCGCGGGCCCGGAGGCGGACCTGGTGACCGAGAACGGGGCGGACTGGGCCGCCGCGCACGGCACGGGTACGGACGGCGCGGTGCTGGTGCGTCCCGACGCCTTCGTGGCCTGGCGCTCGCCGGGTGCGGTACCGGACGCGGAGACCGTGCTGCGCGACGCTCTCGCGACTCTGCTGCACCGGGCCTGACACGCCCGGGTGGGTCTGCCGACCGGCCTACGACGTGCCGGGCGGCGCCCGTGGCACGGGGCTCGACACGCCCGGGGAGATCCACTCGGGCGGCGTCCGACGCGCCTGGGCCTGTTGCCGGCATACGAGCGCCACGCCCGGCTTCTTTCCGGCCGTGGCGCGTCCAGCCTCTACGGCCGTGGCGTCCGGCCGGCGGGGTTCAGCCGACGCCGAAGGATCTGAGCGCGGCGAGGAAGGCGCCCGGGTTCTCGGTGTGCACGAGATGGCCGGCGTCGACCGGGACGAACCGTCCGTCGGGTATCCGCTCCGCCGCCAGGACCAGTTGCCGTTGGTCGATATGGCTGCGGGTCCCGCCGATGAGGAGCGTCGGGGCGGTGATCTCGCCCAGGCGTTCGCGCACCGCCGGGTCCGGGTCGTTCAGCTGGGCGTCGATCGCCGGGACCACCGGCCAGTCGAAGCCGAGCGGGCCGTCGGGCCGCTCGGCGGGCGGGCGGGGCGGGTCGAGGGGGACCGGGGGCGGGGCGTCCTCGATGACGAGTGAGCCGATCAGTCCGGGGTGCTGTTCGGCGAGCATCAGGGCCGCCGCGCCGCCCATCGAGTGTCCGACGACGGTCGCGCCGGCGAGGTTGCGGGCCTCCAGGAACCCGTGCAGGTCGTCGCGGAAGAGTTCGAAGGAGTAGCGGCCGGGCCAGTCGCTCAGGCCGTGGCCGCGGAAGTCGAGCGCGTACACCCGGTGGTGCGCGGCGAGTTCGCGGGCGACGGTCGCCCAGTCCCGGCTGTCGCCGCACCGCCCGTGGGCCAGCACGACCGGTGGGGCGCCGGGATCGCCCCAGGTGCGGTAGGCGAGGCGGATGCCTCCGGGCCGCACGCTGCTGACCTCGGGGTCGAGGAAGGCGGTGACCGTTCGCGCGAAGGCACCGGGGTCGTCGGTCCACGGGCAGTGGCCCGCGCCGCGCTGGACGGCGAACTCGGCGTCGGGGAAGTGCGCGGCGAGTTCTGCCGCCCGGTCGGGGCTGGGAGCGGAGTCGCGCTCCCCCGCGAGGACAAGGACCGGGTAGCCGGGTTCGGGGTCGCGCGGGGACGGGGCGTCGCGCATGTCATGGCCGGTGACGGGGAGTCCGACCGCGCGTGTCCCGGGCGCGACGAGGATGAGGGAGCGCAGGCGCCGGGGGTGTCTCGCCGCGTAGAGCGCCGCCAGGTTCCCGGACGTGGAGTGGGCCAGCAGGTCGATCTGTCGGAGACCGAGGTGTACACGGAGCGCCTCGACATCGTCGACGGACCGGCCGCAGTGGTACGTCGACCGGTCGGCGGAGTTCGCGGATTCGCCGGTAGCCCGCGGGTCGAGCAGGACCAGTTGGCGGATGCGGGAGAGCCCGCCGAGATCACCGAAGCGGGCGGCCGCCCGCGTGGAGCCGCCGGGCAGGCAGATCAGCGGCTCCCCCTCCCCCACGAGGCGGTAGGCGAGTTCGGTCCCGTCGTACGCGCGGAGGGTCGGCATGACGTCCATCCAAACAGGCCCGGCGGCCGCCTGCCGACGCATACGCCCACAGCGAATCGGGCGAGGACACGCAGCGGCGTCAGGAGTTTTCCACAGGGTCGGACTCCCCCCTTGCCAGAAAGGGCTCCGTCCTGAATTACTGCTCCCAGAGAGATCGACCGAATGATCGGTCGTCCGGTTTCGGAGAACGGAGCATCGCATGACGGCGCTGCTGGACGACGCCGAGCGGCTCGGCCGCGAGGAGCTGGAGGTGGTGCAGCTGGAGCGGCTGAGGGCCACGCTGCGGCACGCGTACGACCACGTCCCCTTCTATCGGACCGCCTTCGACAAGGCCGGTGTCCGGCCCGACGACTGCCACACGCTCGCGGATCTCTCCCGTTTCCCGTTCACCGTCAAGGGGGATCTGCGCGACAACTACCCGTTCGGAATGTTCGCGGTTCCGGAGGACCGTATCCGGCGGATCCACGCGTCCAGCGGGACGACGGGCCGGCCCACGGTGGTGGGGTACACGCAGAGGGATCTCGACACGTGGGCCGATGTGGTGGCCCGGTCGCTCCGGGCGGCGGGGGCACGTCCGGGCCAGAAGGTCCATGTGGCCTACGGATACGGGTTGTTCACCGGCGGGCTGGGCGCGCATTACGGCGCGGAGCGCCTGGGCTGCACGGTGATTCCCGCCTCGGGCGGGATGACGGCCCGCCAGGTGCGGCTGATCCAGGACTTCCGGCCCGAGATCATCATGATCACGCCGTCGTACATGCTGACGCTGCTGGACGAGTTCGAACGGCAGGGGATCAACCCCCGTTCGACGTCCCTCAGGACCGGTGTCTTCGGGGCCGAGCCATGGACCGAGGAGATGCGGAAGGAGATCGAGGACCGGTTCGCGATCGACGCGGTCGACATCTACGGGCTGTCCGAGGTGATGGGCCCCGGGGTCGCGCAGGAATGCGTCGAGACGAAGGACGGTCTGCACATATGGGAGGACCACTTCTATCCCGAGGTCGTGCATCCCTTCACCGGGGAGGTGTTGCCGGACGGTGAGGAGGGCGAGTTGGTGTTCACCTCGCTCACCAAGGAGGCGATGCCGGTGATCCGTTACCGGACCCGGGACCTGACGCGGCTGCTGCCCGGTACGGCGCGTACGTTCCGGCGGATGGAGAAGGTCACCGGACGCAGCGACGACATGGTGATCCTCCGAGGCGTCAACCTCTTCCCGACCCAGATCGAGGAGATCGTGCTGCGCACGCCGGGAGTGGCTCCGCACTTCCAGTTGCGGCTGACCCGGCAGGGGCGTCTGGACGTGCTGACCGTGAGGGCGGAGGCGCGTGGGGACGCGACGGCCGACGAGCGCGCGACGGCCGCGGAGGCGATAGCCAGGGCCGTGAAGGACGGGGTCGGGGTGAGTGTCGGGGTGGAGGTCGTGGATCCGGAGACGCTGGAGAGGTCGGTCGGGAAGATCAAGCGGATCGTGGATCTCCGGTCAGCCGGCAGCTGAGGCGGGGCTGACCCTGCGGCACGCAGCCTGCCGGCCGTGACCGCCGGGTGGCCGTGAGGGCGGACGCCGACGCCTGACGACCGTGCGCACAGAAGGGGCAGGCGGGTCGGGTGGGGCGTCACGGATCGCCGGGTCGGAAGGTGCCTCGGAGAACCGGTCAGGCGGACGGTGAGAACCGGTCACGCAGCTCCCGTTTCAGGATCTTGCCGCTGGCGTTGCGCGGGAGCTCGTCCACGAACACGACTCTTTTCGGAGCCTTGAAGTGGGCCAGTCGCTCGCGGGCGTGCTCGATCAGCTCGCTCTCGGTGGCGTCGTCGCGGAGCACGACGATCGCGGTGACCGCCTCGATCCAGCGTTCGTCGGGCAGCCCGACCACGGCGGCCTCGGCCACGGCCGGGTGGGTGTACAGGGCGTCCTCCACCTGGCGTGAGGCAACCAGCACACCCCCGGAGTTGATGACGTCCTTCACCCGGTCGACAACCGTGAAATAGCCCTCACCGTCGCGTACGGCGAGGTCGCCCGAGCGGAACCAGCCGTCCCGGAACGCCTCGGCGCTCTCCTCCGGCTTGTCCCAGTACCCCTGGCAGAGCTGGGGCGAGCGGTAGACCACCTCCCCGGCCGTACCGTCGGGCACCTCCGCGCCCTTTTCGTCGACGACCTTGGCCTCGACGAAGAGGACCGGGCGGCCGCAGGAGTCCATCCGGCCGTCGTGCTCGTCGGGGCCGAGGACGGTGGCGAGCGGTCCGATCTCGCTCTGGCCGAAGCAGTTGTAGAACGCCAGGTCCGGCAGGTGTCCGCGGAGTCGTTCCAGTACCGGCACGGGCATGATCGAGGCCCCGTAGTACGCCTTGCGCAGGGTGCCCAGCCGACGGGTGGTGAATTCCGGGTGGTTGGCGAGGCCGATCCACACGGTCGGTGGTGCGAAGAGGCTGTCCGCCTGGCCGGCCTCCACCAGGTCGAAGATCCGGCTCGGGTCAGGGGCGTCGAGGATGGTGCTCTCGGCTCCCACCGCGAGATAGGGCAGGAGGAAGACGTGCATCTGCGCGGAGTGGTAGAGCGGCAGCGAGTGGACGGGACGGTCGGTGGGGCGCAGGTCGAGAGCGGTGACGGCGCTGACGTATGCGTGGACCAGCGCACCGTGGGTCATCATCGCGCCCTTGGGCTGCGCGGTGGTGCCGGAGGTGTAGAGCAGTTGCACCAGGTCGTCGGCGCCCGGAGCGCGTTCGGGGGTGAAAGAGCGGGGAGTGGTCAGCTCGTCGAGAAGTGCGTCGGGGGCGTCACGCAGGGCTCGCACCGCGTATCCCGAGGGGATGCGTGGGGCCAGGTCGGGGTCGGTGAGGACGAGCGAGCTGCCGGACTGACCGAGAATGTACGCGAGGTCCTCGCCGGTGAGGTTCTGGTTGACCGGCACGTGGATCAGGCCGGCTCGGGCGCAGGCCAGATAGGCGATCAGATAGGCGTCGGAGTTGTGCGCGTAGGAGGCGACCCGGTCTCCCGGGTGCAGTCCGTGGCCGGTGGTCAGTACGGCGGCCGCCGTACTGACCGCGGTGTCCAGCGCCTCGTAGGTCCAGGCCCGCCCGGCGTACCGCACGGCGGTGTGCCCGGGGGTGCGCCGTGCGCTGCGTGCCACTACTCCGTCGACCGTGCTGCTGCGTACACCGTTCATGGCGTGATCCTGGGCGGCCGGACGCCAGGGGTCAAGGGGCCGGTTACCACGGGGCGGTTGCCGGGGGCCGAGCGGGATGACGGGCACGCCGGCCGGCGGGCACTGCCTGAGGGCGCTGGGGCTGTCCTCGCCACGCGCCTGTGGACGGGGTGGGCTTGTCGCTCTGCCTGTCTGCGGCCCGCCCTCCGACGGCACTCGGATTCGCCGTCCTGGTGGGTGCCTCGGCTGTCGTTCCCGGCCGTGCCGCCCGGCTCCCGGGGCGGTGCGCCCCTGTGCCGGTCCGCCACTTGCCAGGCTCCGGCTCGTCGCTGACGTGCCGTCACATTCTTTGTTTTGCCAGGGGCGTACGGGGCGACGGAGGCGCCAGTACTCTCTACTCCGGCAGGAAGTTTCATGCTCGGACGAGATTTCGAAAATTACTTTCGCGCTGCTGGTCGCGCTGACGACGCGAGGGGAAAGGGGTTCGGGATGACCGGGGACATGTCGGGCGGGGGAATGAGCCGCCGGAGGCTGGGCGGCGGGATACTGGCGCTGGGCGGAGCACTCGCTCTCGCACCGATTCCCTTCGCGGGGGCGGCCGGATCCGCGTTCGGGGCGGAGCGGGGGGCGGGTTCCGCGGGAACACCATCGGTGACCGGGACGGGTATGGGACCAGGGGCGGACAGGCCTACGCTGCGCCGCGGGCCGGCCGGGCGCGCGGGTCTGCTTCAGGAGCACCTCGACCTGCTGGTGACCGACGCCGAGACATATCTGGCCGACTCCCCGCGGCACCCGTGGTACGCCGGTGCGGTGCTGCTCGCCGGGCGCGGCGGAACCGTCGCGCTGCACCGGCCGATCGGGAAGGCGCTGCGCTACGCGGCGTACGACGAGGAGACGGACAAGGGGGTGGAGTTCCCCGCCGACCAGCAGATCCCGATGGCGCGGGACACGGTCTTCGACCTGGCGTCGGTGTCGAAGCTGTTCACCTCGATCCTGGCCGTCCAGCAGATCGAGCGGGGCCGGCTGGAGCTGGAGGCCACGGTCGCCTCGTACCTCCCGGACTTCGCCGGGGGCGGCAAGCAGGACGTCACGGTCCGTCAGCTCCTCACCCATACCTCGGGCTTCCGGGCCTGGATCCCGCTGTACGAGGAGCCGACCCGGGAGGGGAAGCTCCGGCTGCTGTGGGACGAGGTGCCCACGTCCGCCCCGGGGACGGTGTATCTCTACTCCGACCTCAACCTGATCTCGCTGCAACTGATCCTGGAGAAGATCACCGGCCGCACCCAGGACGTGCTGCTCCGCGAGGAGATCACCGCTCCGCTCGGTATGCACCGCACGCGGTACAACCCGCCCGCCTCGTGGAAGCCGAAGATCGCCGCGACCGAGGACGCGCGGCTGCCCTGGTCGGGTCTGGAGCGCGGACTGGTCTGGGGCGAGGTGCACGACGAGAACGCCTACAGCCTGGACGGGGTCGCCGGCCACGCGGGCGTCTTCTCGTGCGCCTGGGACCTCGCGGTGCTGGCCCGGACACTGCTCAACGGCGGTGTGTACGGGCGGTCGCGAATCCTGTCGGAGAAGTCCGTGGAGCTGCTCTTCACCGACTTCAACACCGCCTTCCCCGGTGACAACCACGGTTTGGGCTTCGAGCTGTACCAGCACTGGTACATGGGAGCGATGGCCACGCCACGTACGGCGGGCCACACGGGATTCACCGGCACCAGCCTGGTCCTGGACCCGTCGACCGACTCGTTCCTGATCGTCCTCGGCAACTCCGTGCACCCGGTGCGCACCTGGCGCTCGGGCAGTGCCCCGCGGGTGGCCACGGCGAACCGGATGGCGCGTGCGGTGCCCGTGCGGCCCACCCGTGGCCGGACCGCGTGGTTCTCCGGCCTGGCGAGTTCGGCCACCGCCACCCTCACGCTGCCCGCGCTGCGTCCGTCCTCCTCCCGCGCGGCGCTCACCTGTGCGCTGTGGTGGGACACGGAACCGGCCTCCGACTTCCTCTTCCTGGAGGCGTCGGCCGATACGGGGGCCACGTGGCAGCCGGTGCCGTTCACCACCCGGCCGACAGCCCGTGGCGGTGCCCCGGCCGTCTCCGGGACACATCCGCACGGCTCGGTGTCCGGCTGGTCGGGGCGCGTCTGGCACCGGTTGGACGCGGACCTGTCCGCCTGGCGGGGTACCGAGGTGCGGCTGCGCTGGCGTTACACGACCGACCAGTTGTACGTCGGGCGCGGGGCGTACGTGGACGGGGTCCGGGTCGAGGACGGCGGGCGCACCCTCTTCGACAGCGAAAAGCCTGCGGACGCACGCCGGTTCGAGGCTTCGGGGTGGACCGTGTCCGCCGACTGAACAGACCGCGGTCCTGCGGCGGGACGGATACGGCTGCTTGGATGACCGGCATGAACGGTACCCAGCACATAGAGGCCCCGTGGGGCGTGTCGGTGTTCGGCGCGGCGAGTGAGGACGCCGCGCCGGACCTGGCCCGTCTGCGCGTGGCGATCGAGCAGACCGAGGACACGCCGGCCGAGGCGTTCGCGGCCACCCATGGCGGGGTCAACCGCATCCGCCAGGTGCTCCGAGGACACGGGGTGCCCGAAGCGGCCGTCTCCGCCTCACGTCTGAACCTCACGTCGAAGTGGAGCTACGGCGAGACACGCAGGTTCATGGGCTACGAGTGCACCGCCTCGTTCGTCATCGAACTGCGCGAACTGGACACCCTGGAGACGGTTCTCATCGACCTGGTCGACGCGGGGGCCAACCAGGTCAGCGGTGTGGAGTTCGACGTGCGCCGCAAGAAGGAGCTGCGCGCGCAGGCCCGTACGGCGGCGGTGGCCGCGGCACGGGAGAAGGCCGCGTTGTACGCCGAGGCGGCCGGTGCGCGCCTCGGGCCGGTCGTCCACATCAAGGACGTGGACGCCGAGGAGATGCAGAGCTACCGGAGCCATCGCGGGCGCGCCGTGGACGGCGGCGAGGGCGACTTGACGCCGGGGAAGGTGACCGTGTCGGCGGGTGTCGTGCTGGGGTTCTCACTCCTCGACGGCTGACGGCTCGCACTCTTCATCCGGCCCACGACCCAGGACCCATGGTCACGGCTCCCGGCTCCCGGCTCCCGGCTCCCGGCTCCCGGCTCCCGGCTCCCGGCTCCCGGCTCCCGGCTCCCGGCTCCCGGCTCCCGGCCCAGGATCCCCCGTCGCACGACTGCGGGGCGCGGTCTGCCCGGAGGGCACAGCCCGCGCCCCGCCACGCTCAGCCGCATCCTGTGACCAAGGGGACGTGCAGGCCGGGCCGCTTCACAGGGACGGTTCACGGTGCCGGCGCACAGGCCGCGTTCATCAGGGACGCCGGTCAGGGGGTACGCCACCTCGCCGCCCCTGGCGACCCGCTCCGAAACTTTCGCCCGCTCCCCTGACGGCCTTTCGCCACGGACCCCCATGGGCGGCGCCCGCCCTCGCCGGAAGAATCCGGATCCGTACCAGATCCTCACCGTCTACGCAGGTGGTAAGGCCAACCATCCACAGATGAGCGGGTATTCGCTCGGAAATATTTCGGAAACATGGCGTTGACGCGGCCTCCGCCTGAGCGCATACTCTCCCTCGCTCCCATGTTCCATCGCTCACCCTCCCGCCGAGGGTGCCTTCGACGGCGCGTCCCGGCGGGAGGTCCCACAGCACCTCGAACGGTCCGCATCCCCTGACCGGGCGCCCCTGTTGCTTCCGCCCGGCAACCGGAAGAAGAGGCTGGACAACGTGATGGCCAAGAAATCCCCCGCACGCCCCCGCTCGACGGCCCGCGCCAGACGGGCGGTCTCCGTGCTGACGGCGGGTGTGCTCGCCGCGGCCGGTGTCGTCTCCCTCGCCGGGACGGCCGAGGCCACGGGCGCCCTCGGTGACGCGGCGGCGGCCAAGGGCCGGTACTTCGGCACCGCGGTCGCGGCGAACCACCTCGGCGAGGCGCAGTACGCCTCCACACTGGACGCCCAGTTCGACTCGGTCACCCCCGAGAACGAGATGAAATGGGACGCGGTCGAGGGCAGCCGGAACTCCTTCACGTTCACCGCCGCCGACCAGATCGTCAGCCATGCGCAGAGCAAGGGGATGAAGGTACGCGGGCACACCCTGGTGTGGCACTCGCAGCTACCGGGCTGGGTCGGCGGCCTGGGCGCCACCGATCTGCGCGCGGCGATGAACAACCACATCACCCAGGTGATGACGCACTACAAGGGCAAGATCCACTCCTGGGACGTGGTGAACGAGGCCTTCCAGGACGGCGGCAACGGCGCCCGGCGCAGTTCGCCCTTCCAGGACAAGCTGGGTGACGGCTTCATCGAGGAGGCGTTCCGTACCGCGCGCACGGTCGATCCCGCTGCCAAGCTCTGCTACAACGACTACAACACCGACGGACAGAACGCGAAGAGCAACGCGGTCTACGCCATGGTGAAGGACTTCAAGCAGCGCGGCGTGCCGATCGACTGCGTGGGCTTCCAGTCCCACTTCAACAGCAACTCGCCGGTCCCCTCGGATTACCGGGCCAACCTCCAGCGCTTCGCCGACCTCGGCCTCGACGTCCAGATCACCGAGCTGGACATCGAGGGCTCGGGCGCGGCCCAGGCCGCCAACTACACGAGCGTCGTGAACGCCTGCCTGGGCGTGACGCGCTGCACGGGCCTCACCGTCTGGGGTGTCACCGACAAGTACTCCTGGCGCAGCAGTGGGACGCCACTGCTCTTCGACGGCAACTACAACAAGAAGTCGGCCTACGACGCGGTGCTCGCCGCGCTCGGCGGGTCCACCGGCGGCGGCGACGGTGGCGGTGACGGAGGTGGCGACAACGGCGGTGGCGGAACCGGTAGTTGCTCGGCAACCTACACGCAGACCGCCACGTGGCAGGGCGGGTACAACGGCGAGGTGACCGTCAAGGCCGGCGCGTCGGGCATCACCACCTGGTCCGTGCCGGTGACCATGCCCTCGTCCCAGCAGGTCTCCGCCCTCTGGAACGGCGCCCCCACATGGAACGCCGGCAACACCGTGATGACCGTGAAGCCGACCTACAACGGGACCCTGTCGGCCGGTGCCTCGACGAGCTTCGGGTTCACCGTCATGACGAACGGCAACACCGCGGCGCCCGTCGTCGGCGCCTGCACCGCCTCCTGACCGCGAGGCGCCCCTGCCGGGACCGGGCGGCGGTGACACCCGCACCCACCCCGCCCGTCCCGTGTGTCCGCCCCGTCCGGTCCGTCGACCGGGCGGGGCGGTCCGCGTCGGCCCCCGCTCCAGCGAACGGTATCCCTCACCCTGAAGTACAGGGTGAGGGATACCCTCCGTGAGAGTTACCCTCTGTGAGGGAGCCGACCGCCCTGGGTCAGTGGCCCAGTGCCGCCATGGCCGCGTTGTGTCCGGGTACTCCGCTGACCCCGCCGCCACGCACCGCGCCCGCCCCGCAGAGCAGGACGTTGGTGTGCGCGGTCTCCACTCCCCACCGGCCGCTCGCCTCCGTCGCGTACGGGAAGGAGAGGTCGCCGTGGAAGATGTGGCCGCCGGGCAGCCCCAGGTCCCGCTCCAGGTCGAGCGGGGACTTCGCCTCGATACACGGTCTGCCGTCGCCGTCGAGGGCCAGGCAGTCGGTGAGCGGCTCCTCCAGGTGCGCGTCGAGTTGCGCGAGGGTCGCGTCGAGCAGAGCCGTGCGGGCCGCCTCGTTGTCCTCGGCGAAGAGCCGGGCCGGGGCGTGCAGACCGAAGAGGGTGAGGGTGTGGTAGCCCCGGGCGGCGAGTCCGGGGCCCAGGATCGAGGGATCGGTCAGCGAGTGGCAGTAGATCTCGGACGGCGGGGCGGCGGGCAGCCGCCCCGCCGACGCCTCCCGGTAGGCGTCCGCCAACTGCCCGTATCCCTCGGCCACATGGAATGTCCCGGCGAACGCGCCGCGGGGATCGACCGAGCGGTCACGCAGCTTCGGCAACCGGGTGAGCAGCATGTTCACCTTCAGCTGGGCTCCCTCGGCAGGGGCGGGCGGGGCCTCACCGAGCAGTGCGGACAACTCCTGCGGCGAGGCGTTGACCAGGACCCTGCGGGCGGCCACGACGTGCTCCGCGTCCGCGGAGCGGACGGTGACCTCGGCGCGGGTGCCGTCGGTGTCGATGCGGGTCGCCTCGTGCAGGACCCTGATCTCGGCCCCCGCCGCCCGTGCCGCACCGGCCAGCGCGTCGGTGAGGGCCCCCATGCCGCCGACCGGGACGTCCCAGTCCCCGGTGGATCCGCCGATCACGTGGTAGAGGAAGCAGCGGTTCTGGATCAGGGAGGGGTCGTGGGCGTCGGCGAAGGTACCGATCAGCGCGTCGGTGAGGATGACCCCACGGACCAGGTCGTCCTGGAAGGTCCGCTCGACGGCGGCCCCGATCGGCTCCTCGAACAGCGTGCGCCAGGCCTCCTGGTCGTCGACGCGGGCCCGCAGGGCGCCCCGGTCCGGCAGGGGCTCGGTGAGCGTCGGGAAGACCCGCTCGGCGACCCGCCGGGTCATGCCGTAGAACCGCTGCCACGCCTCGTACTCGCGGTCGCCGCCGGTGAGGGCGGCGAAGGAGTCCCGGGTGCCCTCGCCGCCGACGAGCAGCCCGGTGGGCCTCCCCGCGCGTACGACGGGGGTGTACGAGGAGACGGGACGCTTGCGCACGGCGAAGTCGAGCCCGAGGTCCTTGACGATCTTGTCGGGCAGCAGGGAGACCAGGTAGGAGTATCGGGAGAGCCGGGCGTCGATACCGGCGAAGGCCTGGGTGGAGACGGCCGCTCCGCCGGTTCCGGCGAGCCTCTCCAGTACGAGGACGGACTGCCCGGCGCGGGCCAGGTAGGCGGCGGCGACCAGGCCGTTGTGGCCGCCTCCGACGATCACCGCATCGTAGCGGTCCGACGCGGGCGGGCCTGTGGGGTGGGTCTCGGCTGCGGACATGTCCCTTCGTAACACGGCGGGATCGGGCCTGGCCAGAGGCCGGGCACCGCCACCGAAGCCGCACGGGCCCGGGGCGCCGCCACCACCGAAGCCGGCACGAACCCGGGACCGTCGTCACCACCGAAGCCGGCACGAACCCAGAGCCCTCGCCGCCACAGAAGCCAACACGGGCCAGACCCTCGCCGCCACCGACGCCCGCACGAACACGCGCGTCGCCTCGCCCGAAGCGGGTACGGGCCGGGGCGCCCCCTCGAAAACCGGTACAGGGCCGAAAGCGGCTGTGGCAGGGTGCTGCGCGGCCCGACTCGCCCTTCCGTCCGGCCCGGCCCGCTTCCGTCCCACCGTAGGAGAACGATGACGACACCGGCACGCCTGATCCCCCTCCTCGACCAGTTCGACTGGGCGTCCGAGCGGCTCGTGAGGCGCATGACGGGACCCTTCACCGACAGCGGCAACGGCACGGACGTCCCGGCCACGGCGATGACGGACGAGGAGTTCCGCTGGGAGCCGGTCCCCGGATGCTGGTCGGTCCGCCGCCGCGCCGACGGTCCGGGTACGGGCGCGACCACGCTGAGCGGGACGGGCGGGTGGGGCCGCGACACCGCTCCCTTTCCCCATCCCTCGCCACCGCCGTTCACCACGGCGTCCTGGCGTCTGAGCCACCTCGCGGAGCTGCTGACGATCCGCGCCGACCACACCACCGGAACCCGCGCCCTGACCCGGGACGACTACCGCGTGGAGGGCGAGGCCGCCGGTGGGATCGCCGCGTTCGAGGCTGGTGTCCACGCCTGGCGGTCCGTGCTGGCAGGCGCCGACGACGCGGCGCTCGACACCGTCGGGTACTGCGGGTACCCGTACGGCAGCGATCCGGAGAGCCCGTTCCTCGACGTCGTGTGGTGGGTGAACCAGGAGATCCTGCACCACGGGGCCGAGATCGCCCTGCTGCGCGACCTCTACCGCGTGCGGGACGGGCTCGGAAGCTGACGGGCCCCCTCAGTTCGGTGGGACGTGCTGCCGGCGCAGGGCCGCGACCTGCCGGTACAGGTCGACCGCTTCCGTGCCCCGGCCGAGCTGTTCCAGGCAGTGCGCCTCGTCGTTGCGGCTGGCGAGGGTGTCGGGATGCTCGGCACCCAGGACCCGTTCGCGGGCGTCGGCGACCTCCCGGTAGTCGATGAGGGCGTCGGCCCATCGGCCCAGCCAGCCGAGACCCACGGCCACCTCGCGCCGGCTGACCAGCGTGTCGGGGTGGTCCGGGCCGAGGGTGCGCTCGCGCAGCACGCAGACGTCACGGGCCTCGACGAGCGCCTCCTCCCAGCGTGCCATCCGTCCCAGGTTGACGCCGAGGCCGTGCCGGGCCCGCAGGGTCTCGGGGGCGTCGGGACCGTCGACACGGGTGCGGTCCTCGACCAGCGCGCGGTACAGCTCCAGCGCCTCGGCGCTGCGGCCCAGCCGGCCGAGGCTGATGCCGATCTCGTAACGTGCGGCCAGGGTGTCGGGGTGATCGGCGCCCAGCACGCCGCTCCTGGCGCGGGCGACCTCACGGTAGGTCAGCAGCGCCTCGCCCCAGCGGTCCAGCTGGCCCAGGGTGTACGCGACTTCGTAGAGGGTGACCAGGGTGTCGGGGTGCGTCGCGCCGAGCAGCCGGCTGCGCGCGTCGGCGACCTCACGGGCCATCAGGTAGGCGTCCTCCAGCCGGCCCAGCCTGCCGAGGTTGAAGGCCAGGTTGTGGCGGCAGCGCAGGGTGTCCGGGTGGTCCGGTCCCGTGGTGCGCTCCCGGGAGGCGAGCACGGAGGCGTAGACCTGGTGCGCCTCGAAGTGCCGGCCGAGCTGGCCGAGGACGTACGCGGTCTCCTGGCGCGCCGCCAGCGTCTCAGGGTGGTCCGTGCCCAGGACGCGTTCGCGTCCGTCGGCGACCCGGCCGAACTCCCGCAGCGCCTCGTCGGCGTGTCCCGTGCGGCTGAAGGTGAACCCGACCTCGTACCGGCTGGCGAGGGTGTCGGGGTGGTCGGGTCCCAGCGCGTGCTCGCGCGTCGCGGCGACCGACCGGTGCACCTCGCCGGCTTCCTCCCAGTGGCCCAGGCGGGCGAGGTTGAGCCCGGCGCTGTGCCGGCTGGCCAGGGTGGAGAGCAGTTCGGGCGACGGGGTGGGCCGGGTGGCGCCCCCGGCCGGGAACGCGCCGGAGAGGCCGCCGAGATCCGTCCCCGTCGTCCAGATCCCGGTGAGGTCCTCCGCGTGGTCGACGGGCGCCGTTCCCGGCGGTGGCGGGGCTGCCGCCTTGTGACCGGCGGTCATGTTCCGGGTCCAGGGGGGCAGTCGGGCCCCCTCCGCGGCCGGGCGGGCTGCCGGTACGGGGGCGGGCGGAGCGAGCGGTACGCGCCCGGTGGCCGGCACCCGGGTCTGCCCGCCGGTCCGGCCGACGGCGATGCGCCGCCGCAGGGCGTCCGCGTCGGCGGGCCGCGCGTCGGGGGTCTTGGCGAGCAGGTCCAGGACGACCCGGTCGAAGAACCCGGGCAGCTCCGCCCGGTGGTTGCGCGGGGGTTCGGGCACGGTGTCACGGTGTCCGACGAGAACGGCCCAGGCGTCGCCCAGGTCGAACGGGGGCACGCCGGTGGCGATCTCGTACAGCACGCAGCCCAGGGAGTAGAGGTCGCTGCGGTGATCGACGTCACCGCCGCTGATCTGCTCGGGCGACATGTAGTGCGGGGTGCCCATGGCGATCCCGGTGCCGGTGAGGCGCGAGGTGAAGCCGATGTCGTGGCCGAGCCGGGCGATACCGAAGTCACAGATCTTCACGGTGCCGTCGTCGAGCCGCATGATGTTGGCGGGCTTGAGGTCGCGGTGCACGATGCCCTGCTGGTGGGTGTAGCCGAGGGCGTCGGCGACCTGTTCGGCGATGTCCACGACGTCGGGCACGGGCAGCGGGTGCTGCCGGTTGTCCTCCAGGAGCTGGCTGAGGTTGCGTCCTTCCAGCAGCTCCATGACGAGGTAGAGGACGCCCTCCGACTCCCCGAAGTCGTGCACGACGGTCACGCCCCGGTGCTGGAGCGAGGCCGCCACCCGCGCCTCGCGGCGGAAGCGTTCACGCAGGACGCGGGTGAAGGAGCGGTCCTGCTGGGGCCCCATCGGTTTGAGGCATTTCACGGCGACCTGCCGGCCCAGGGATTCGTCACGGGCACGCCACACCTCGCCCATGCCGCCGCGCCCGATCAGATCGAGCAGCCGGTACCGGCTCTGGATCAGCCTGGTCTCCGCCATCTCCCGCAGTCGCCCCCGTCGTGTCGCCTACTACCGCTGCGCCCTCCCCGGCCCGTCCAGTATGGCCGCCTGTCTGCGGAGTTTGTACGGGGAGGGGCGGCTGCCGCGGCCGAGTCGCGCCATCGCCTTCGCGACGTGGCCGGGCGGCAGGCGCCGTCTCAGGGGCGCGGGGACGCGGCGCAGGGCCGTCCCGGCGGCGCGCAGACGGCGGTCGACGGCGGCGCGGGGCGGCGCGGGCCTGCCGTAGAGCTCGTGGGCGTACGGAGGCAGGGAGTCGTAGGCGAGTGCCGCCACCCGCCGCCACAGCAGGGCGCGCGCCGGGACCAGTGCGGCGGGGACGGGCGGGTCGCGCAGGAAGTCGTCGACCTCCCGGGCGTCCGGCCCGGCGGCGAGTTGGGGCCGTATGCCGGTGAAGTAGGCCTCCATCTCCGCCGTGGTGGCCGGTACGGCGGACGGGTCGAGGCCGACCATGCGTGCGGCCTCGCGCTGCTCGTCGATGTAGCGGTCGGCCTGGGCGTCGGTGAGCGGGAGGCCTGAGCGGCGCTCGACCTGGAGGTAGGAGTCGGCCTCGGCGCAGTGCACCCAGAGCAGCAGGTCCGGTTCACCGATGCCGTAGGTCTCGCCGGTGAGCGGATCGGTGGCCGTCAGGAGGCGGTGTATCGTGCGGACGCGCGCGCCGTACTTCTCGGCGTCCCGGGTGGTGGCGTAGGTGAGGGTGCCGACGAAGTCGGCGGTGCGCATCAGCCGCCCCCAGGCGTCCTCGCGGAAGTCGGAGTTCTCCATCACCCCGCGCACGGCGCGGGGATGGAGGGCCTGGAGGTAGAGGGCGCGCACACCGGCGATCCACATCATGGGGTCCGCGTGCATCTGCCAGGTGACGGACCGTGGTCCGAACAGTCCCACGTCTGTTTCGCTCATCGGCTCGTACCTTCCGCTCGGCGGTGGAACGGGCAGGCCGGACGGCCCGGTCGGACCGGGGTGTGGTCGTGCTCGCCGGACGCCGCCTCCTAGGTCGTGTTTCGAAAGTAGCGCCGTCCGCCCGGAGGGCGGGGCCCGCGGCGTCCGGTGCGTGCGATCGCAAGGCGGAGGATCGCCCTCGTACTGGACGTACTCGGGCGACTCCGACAACGCGGCGAGCGCGCGTGCCGGGCGTCGCAGGCCAGGCGGGACTTTCGAAACACGCCCTAGTATGGCGCCCCGGCGCCGGCGGATGCGGACGGCGACGGTGCGCGGGACGGGGAGGGGTGGACAGGCGTGCCCAGATGGGGGCTGATCGTCGAGCAGAACCTGTGGTACGGCAAGGGGCAGATGTGGTCGGTCGAAGTGCTGGACCACGTGGACGGGACCCGGCAGGAGGCGCTCGACGTGCTCCGGGCGCGGGCCGAGCGGTTCCAGCCGTTCCATCCCGCCAACCCGGAGCGGCGGTTCCTCTACCAGGAGGCGGAGGGGTTCCTCCTGGTCGTCAAGGGCGTCTGGCGGACGTTCCACTGCCGTTTCAAGGTCGCCGAGCAGGTGTACGACAGCGACCCGCCCGAGACCCCGGCCGACGACGACCAGGCCGACGCCTCGGCCGAGGTCGCGCCCGAACCCCTGCCCGGGCCCTCCCGGCCGGTCCGGAAGAGGCGGCGACTCGGAGTGGACCGCGCACCGCGCGGACGTGCCCCGGAACCGGATCCCGGCCCGCCTCCCGCCTGGGACACGGAGGTGCCCGAGGTGCCGTCCTGGCTGGGGCGCGACGACCTGCCCTGAGCCCCGCTCAGCGCCGGACGGCCCGCAGCACCACGAACTTCGGGTCACCCGCCACGGTGGCGCAGTTACCGAAGATCCTCCGGAGCCGGATGTGGTGGCCCAGGTGCCGGTTGCCGACGACCCAGAGTTCACCGCCGGGGCGCAGGGCGGCGCAGGCCCCCTGGAACATGGTCCGGGCGGTCGCGTCGGTGACCGCCTGGTGCGAGTGGAAGGGCGGGTTGCACAGGACGAGGTCCACGCTCGCCGGCGGTACGTCCGCGAGGGCGTCGCCGACGACGAAGCGGGCCTCCGCGCCGGGGGGCGCACTGGCCCGGAAGGTCTCCTCGGCGGAGGCGACCGCCTGGTACGACTCGTCGAGGAAGGTGAGGGATGCCTCCGGGTTGCCGAGCGCGGCCGCCGTGCCCACCACGCCGTTGCCGCAGCCGAGGTCGACGACACGGTCGGGACCGGTCCGCTCGGGCAGGTGCTCCAGGAAGAAGCGGGTGCCGATGTCCAGGCGGTCGGCGCAGAAGATCCCGGCGTGGTTGGTGACGGTCCGCCCCGACATCGCACCGATCCCGTCGGGCAGCTCGTAGCGGTACGGCCAGGGGCTGGGGGCCGTGGGCAGCGCCGGATCGGGGGTGCAGTGGATGAGCCGGGCCTTCTTCACCGCGAGGGAGGTGCGGGTGGGTCCGACGATCCGCTCGAAGAGCCGGAGGGTGGAGGTGTGGATCTCCTTCACCATGCCGGTGCCGGTCACGACGCTTCCGGCGTGCAGTGCGGGGGCGAGCCGGTGCAGCTGGTCCTCCAGGAGCGCCAGGCTCTTGGGCACCCGTACGAGCAGGGTGTCGATGCGCTCCGGCGGGGTGTCCCGCGTCGACAGGATCCGCACCGCGTCCGGATCGGCGCCGTTGCGGGCGAGGTTGGCGCGGGTGGCCCGCCGCGCGAGGTAGGAATCGGTGATCTGTACGGGGTGGTGCCCGGCGAGGGCCGTGGCCAGGGCGCCCCAGCGGTCGCCCAGCACCACGACGGTTCCGGTCAGGGGGACCGGCTCCTCGTCCACGGTGCCCGCCGTCCGCCGCAGCAGGTACTCGTCCGCCGCGTCCCAGGCGCGGAGCCGGTCGCGGTGGTCCTCGGGAAAGCGGGCGAGCTCGAACACGCCTTGTGACGTCGTCAAACGGTTCATATCGCGTTCAGGCTAGCCGAGGCGCGGGGAGCCTTCGACGGCTCCCCGCCCCGGTTCGGTCAAGGTGGCCGCCTCCCCGTCAAGGAAGCCGCCTCCCCGTCATGGAAGCCGCTTCTCCACGGCCGCCCGGCCCTCCTCGGCCAGCGTGCGCTCGGCCCATCGGAGGTTCTCCGGGGTCAGGTCCCGCCCCGAGGCGAGGACCAGGTCCTCCGGGGTCGGCTGGTCGTGGCCGCCGGTGTGCAGCAGCCGGTCGGGGGTCACGTCCCGCGCGTCCGGCGCGGATGCGGATGTGGATTCGGGCTCTTCGCTCATACCGCCTCCTCGTCCTTGCGGCAATTCTCGCTCCCCGCGGAGGTCGCCGCATCCGAGGGCGGGAGGCGCGCGGAGAGGTATCACCTGACTTGCACATGATAAATACGCAACGTTCACACGGTGGCACCCCGCGTGTGCGAGGCTCCCGGCTGACCAGCCAACGACCGGCCACCCGGCACCGCTCCCCCACGCACCCCGGTGGCGGCGGAGCGGGCCCCGCTTGGGAGAGGACACCCCACATGTCCGTCCGTCGCCGCATCTACGCGCGTCCACTACTCGCGACCGCCACCTCGATCGCCGTGCTCACCGGCGTCGCGGCCTCCGCCGCGCCGGCCACCGCGGCCCCCGCAGCCGTCCTCGACGACACCTACTACCAGGACGCCCTCGGCAAGACCGGCGCGGCCCTGAAGAGCTCACTGCACACCATCGTCAGCGATCAGAGCACGCTCACGTACGCCCAGGTCTGGGACGCCCTCAAGGCCACCGACGAGGACCCGGCCAACTCCTCCAACGTGATCCTCCTGTACACCGGCCGCTCGCAGTCGAAGAACGAGAACGGCGGCAGCACCGGGGAATGGAACCGGGAGCACGTCTGGGCCAAGTCGCACGGGAACTTCGGCACCGCGACCGGTCCCGGTACCGACATCCACCACCTGCGCCCCACGGACGTCCAGGTCAACTCGATCCGCGGCAACAAGGACTTCGACGAAGGCGGCAGCGCCGTCTCCGGCGCGCCGGGCAACTACACGGACGGCGACTCCTTCGAGCCCCGCGACGCCGTCAAGGGCGACGTGGCCCGGATGATCCTCTACATGGCCGTGCGGTACGAGGGCGACGACGCCTTCGCCGACCTGGAGCCCAACGACAAGGTGAGCAACGGCTCGGCGCCGAACATCGGCCGGCTCTCCGTCCTGAAGCGGTGGAGCCAGGAGGACCCGCCGGACAGCTTCGAGAAGAAGCGCAACGACGTCATATTCGAGCGGTTCCAGCACAACCGGAACCCGTTTATCGACCACCCGGAGTGGGTCGAGGCCATCTGGTAGGCGTCCCGCCGGCACGGGCCGGGTCCGCCGGGGCGCACTCCCCGGCGGACCCGGCCCGCCCGTGCGCCCGGCACCGACGAGCCGGACCGAATAATTCGCCCGGATAAGGATCAAACGGTATGAATTGACTCGTTGAGCTCCCCGCTCCTCACCCCGGGGCGGGCTCAGTACCGCGGACCCCGAGCCCTCCGGGAGGGAACGATGGATACGGACGCCCTGACCTCCGGCACCTTGCAGAAACTTCGGGCGACCAGGCCCTATCCCGCGCTGTCCCTGACGATGCCGACCCACCGCCGGGCGCCGGACAACACCCAGGACGCCGTACGGCTGCGCAATCTGCTGGCGGAGGCGGGCAGCCGGCTGGACGCCGACCCCCGGGTGAGCCGCGAGGCACGGGACGCCGTGAAGGCTCAGCTGGACCGCGCGGCCGCCGACATCGACCCGCGCCGTGCCCTGGAGTCCCTGGTCGTCCTGGCCGACGCGGACGAGTACCAGATCTGGCAGGTGCCACGCACCGCCCCCGAGCGCGTCGTCCTCAGCGACTCCTACCTCACCCGCAACCTGGTCGCGGCGAAGGCGGGGGCCCGGCTGTTCTGGGTGCTGAGCTTCTCCGCCGATCACGCGGCGCTCTGGTCGGGGACGAACGAGGGCCTGCGGCCGGTGAAGGACCACGGCTTCCCGCTGAGTCCTCCGCACCAGAACTTCGACCCGGAGCGCCAGGCCCGGAGCGGCGACGCGCCGAGCATCTACACCGACGAGGACACCCGCAACTTCTTCCGCACGGTGGACGACACCCTGCGCGGGGTGCTGGCCGCGGAGCCCCGGCCGCTGTTCCTGGTCGGTCTGCCGCAGGCGCTCTCCCTGCTCGAAGACGTCGGCGACCACGCGCGGTCGGCCACCTGCACGGTCCCGAAGGGGACGACGGCGGAGACGACGGCGCCCGAACTGGCCAGGGAGCTGGAGCCGGCGCTGGCGGAATGGCGCGAGCAGGGTGTCGCGGCCGTCCGGGGCAGGCTGGACACCGCCCGTGGTGCCAAGACCTTCGCGGGCGGGCTCGACGAGGTGTGGGCGGCCGCCGGAGAGGGCCGCGTCGCCCTCGTCGCGGTGGAGGAGCACTTCCAGCGGACGGTCAGGGTGGCCGAAGGCCATCTGGAGGCGGTCGATCCGGCGGACGTGACGCCGGGCGACGAGGGGGTCCGCGAGGACATCGTGGACGAACTCGTCGAGACGGTGCTGGACAACGGCGGCGAGGTGGCGTTCGTCGCCGACGACTCCCTCGCCGACCACGGGCGCGTCGCCGCGGTGCTGCGCTTCTGACCGAGTGCCGCCCCCGTCCCGGACACGGGACACGCCTCGGCCGGACCGCTGATCGGCGGTCCGGCTGAGGCGTGTCCGGGACCGGTCAGCCCTCCCAGGTCCAGTCGGCCACCTCAGGCAGGTCGGTGCCGTGCGTCCGGATCCAGTCGTGGTGCCGGCCGCGTACGTCCGCCATGGCCTGGCGTACGGCGACGGCGCGCACCCCCAGCCCCGGCACCCGGTCGATCACGTCCATGACCAGCCGGTAGCGGTCCAGGTCGTTGCGGAGCACCATGTCGAACGGTGTTGTGGTCGTGCCCTCCTCCTTGTAGCCCCGTACATGCAGATGCGCGTGCCCGGCCCGGCGGTACGCGAGCCGGTGCACCAGCCACGGATAGCCGTGGTAGGCGAAGATCACCGGCTTGTCCCGGGTGAACAGGGCGTCGTACTCCGCGTCCGGCATCCCGTGCGGATGCTCCTCGCGGGGCAGCAGCCGGGCCATGTCGACCACGTTGACCACCCGCACGGCGAGTTCCGGCAGGTGGCGCCGGAGCAGACCGGCCGCGGCCATCGTCTCCAGGGTGGGTACGTCTCCGGCGCAGGCGAGCACGACGTCCGGCTCGCGGCCGCCGTCCTCGGTGCCGGCCCATTCCCACACGCCGGCACCGCGGGCGCAGTGGGCGCGCGCCTGGTCGAGGGTGAGCCAGTCGAAGCTGGGCTGCTTGCCGGCGACGACGACGTTGACGTAGTCGCGGCTGGCCAGGACGTGTTCGGCGGTGGAGAGCAGGGTGTTGGTGTCCGGCGGCAGGTAGACCCGGACGACCTCGGGCGACTTGTTGAGGATGTGGTCCACGAAGCCGGGGTCCTGGTGCGAGAAGCCGTTGTGGTCCTGGCGCCAGACGTGCGAGGTGAGCAGGTAGTTGAGGGAGGCGATGGGGCGGCGCCAGGCCAGCCGCCGCGAGGTGCGCAGCCACTTGATGTGCTGGTTGACCATCGAGTCGACGATGTGGGCGAAGGCCTCGTACGAGGAGAACAGGCCGTGCCGCCCGGTGAGCAGATAGCCCTCCAGCCAGCCCTGGCACAGGTGCTCGGAGAGCACCTCCATCACCCTGCCGTCCCGGGAGAGGTGTTCGTCGGTGGGCAGGGTGGCGGCCTGCCAGGCCTTGCCGGTGGCGCCGTAGAGCGCGCCGAGGCGGTTGGACGCGGTCTCGTCGGGGCCGACGACGCGGAAGTCCCGTCGCCCGGCGGTCGCGGCCATGACGTCTTCCAGCAGGCCGCCCAGGACCCGGGTGGGCTCGTGCATGACCGTGCCGGGACCGTCGACGCGTACGGCGTGCTCCTCCAGCGGCGGGACGGGCAGCGTGCGCAGGAGCAGCCCGCCGTTGGCGTACGGGGTGGCGCCGAGGCGGAAGGTGCCCTCGGGCACCCAGCGCAGCACGGCCTCGGTGGGCCGGCCGTCGGAATCGAAGAGTTCCCCGGGACGGTAGGAGCGCATCCACTCCTCCAGCTCGCGCAGGTGGCCCGGGTTGTCCCGGACGCCGGGGAGCGGCACCTGGTGGGCGCGCCAGGTGCCTTCGACGGGGACGCCGTCCACCTCCTTGGGACCGGTCCAGCCCTTGGGGGTGCGCAGCACGATCATCGGCCAGCGCGGGCGTACGGTCGCGCCCTCGGTGCGGGCGGCGCGCTGGTGGCCGGCGATCCGGTCGAGGGCGAGGTCCATGGCGGCGGCGAGCGCGCGGTGCACGGCCTCGGGCTCGTCGCCCTCGACGTGGATCGGTTCGTGTCCGTATCCCCGCAGCAGGGCGTCGAGTTCGTCCTCGGGCAGCCGGGCCAGGACGGTGGGGTTGGCGATCTTGTAGCCGTTGAGGTGCAGGATCGGCAGGACCGCGCCGTCGTGGACGGGGTCGAGGAACTTGTTGGAGTGCCAGGACGCCGCGAGCGGCCCGGTCTCGGCCTCGCCGTCGCCGATCACGCAGGCCACGAGCAGTTCGGGGTGGTCGAAGGCGGCGCCGTAGGCGTGTGTGAGCGCATAGCCCAGCTCCCCGCCCTCGTGGATGGAGCCCGGGGTCTCCGGGGCGACGTGGCTGGGCACCCCGCCGGGGAAGGAGAACTGCTTGAACAGCGCGCCCATGCCGGCCGCGTCCCGGCCGATGTCGGGGTACGTCTCGGTGTAGCTGCCCTCCAGCCACGCGTTGGCGAGCACGGCCGGTCCGCCGTGGCCGGGGCCCCAGACGCACAGGGCGCGCAGGCCGCGTTCCTTGATCACCCGGTTGAGGTGGGTGTGGACCAGGTTCAGTCCGGGTGAGGTGCCCCAGTGGCCGAGCAGACGGGGTTTGATGTGCTCGGGCGCGAGGGTCTCGGTCAGGAGCGGGTTGGCCATCAGGTAGATCTGGCCGACGGCCAGGTAGTTGGCGGCCCGCCAGTGCGCGTCGAGGGCGTCGAGGTCCGGTCCGGAGAGCGCGGAGGTGGTGGTCATCTGCGTCTCCTAGCGGGGGTCGGAGCCGGGGCCGTACCAGACGGTGGTGGCGTTGCAGAACTCGCGGATGCCGTGCCCGGCCAGCTCGCGCCCGTAGCCGGAGCGCTTGATCCCGCCGAAGGGCAGTGCGGGGTGGGAGGCGGTCATGCCGTTGAAGAAGACACCGCCGGCCTCCAGGTCGCGCACGCAGCGGTCCATCTCGCCCTGGTCGCGGGTCCATACGTTGGAACTCAGCCCGAAGGAGGTGTCGTTGGCGAGGTCCAGGGCCTCGTCGAGGTCCGCGGCCCGGTAGAGGGTGGCGACCGGGCCGAACGTCTCCTCCCGGTGGACGCGCATGCCGGGGGTGACGCCGGTCAGGACGGTCGGTTCGTAGAACCAGCCGTGTTCGAGCCCGCCGCCCAGGGTCGGGGGCCGGCGGCCCCCGCAGAGGACGGTGGCGCCCTGCCCGACCGCGTCGTCGACCAGTTCCTCCAGGTCGGCCCGGCCCCGCTCGCTGGAGAGCGGTCCCACGTCGGTGGCCTCCTGGAGGGGGTCGCCGACGGTCAGGGCGCCCATCGCGGCGGTGAAGCGCTCGGCGAACGCGTCGTACACGTCGGTGTGGACGATGAAACGCTTCGCCGCGATGCAGGACTGCCCATTGTTCTGTACGCGGGCGGTGACCGCGGTGGCGGCGGCCTTCGCGACGTCGGCGCTCGGCAGGACGAGGAAGGGGTCGCTGCCGCCGAGTTCGAGCACGGTCTTCTTGATCTCGTCGCCCGCCACGGAGGCGACCGAGCGGCCGGCCGGTTCGCTGCCGGTGAGCGTCGCGGCGGCGATCCGGGGGTCGCGCAGGATCGCCTCGACGGCGCCGGAGCCGATCAGGAGTGTCTGGAAGCAGCCGTCGGAAAATCCGGCCCGGCCGAAGAGGTCACCGAGGTACAGGGCGGTCTGCGGGACGTTGGAGGCGTGCTTGAGAAGGGCGGTGTTACCGGCCATGAGAGCGGGTGCGGCGAAGCGCACGACCTGCCAGAGCGGGAAGTTCCACGGCATCACGGCCAGGACGGTGCCCAGCGGGCGGTAGCGCACCAGGGCCCTGGACGCCCCGGAGTCCTCGACGTCGGCCTGGTCGGGGTGTTCGTCGGCGAGGAGGCGCTCGGCGTGGGCGGCGTACCAGCGCATCGCCTTGGCGCACTTGGCGGCCTCCGCGCGGGCGGCCGCGAGCGGCTTGCCCATCTCGGTGGTCATGGTGCGGGCGATCTCCGGCCGGTCCTCGTCGAGAAGGTCGGCCGCCCGGTTCAGCAGACGGGCCCGGTCGGCGAAGCCGGTGGTGCGGTAGGTGCGGAACGCGCGGGCGGCGGCGGAGATCCGCTGCTCGATCTCCTTCTCGCCGTGCGCGTCGAACGTCCTGAGCGTCTCGCCGTTCGCGGGGTTGACCGTCGCGATGGGCATGGCTGTGGCCTCCTTGCATCGGTTCTTCGACCGTGCCGCGCCGCGCCCTGCCGCGCAACGCAACGCGGCCCCGTGGTGCGCGTACCCGGCCGGTGCGGATCATGCGTGCGCGGGGCACGCGGTCCGCACCGGCCGGGCCCGGCTCACACGAGTGCGGCCTCCGGCCGGCTCCGGGAGGTGAGGCCGGCGGGCAGCGGCGCCCACGGCGGCAGCCCGGTGGGACGTGGGGTCGGCGCGTAACGCGTGAACCACACGACTTTGCCGTCCGGGGTCCGGCAGGTGCCCCAGCTGTCGCTGAGGGCCATGACGCGGCTCAGGCCGCCTCCCCCGCCGTGCGGCAGCCGGGGCATCCGGGCGTCGCCGTCGGCCACGGAGACCGTGAGCTGCCGGCCGCTCCAGCGGAGTTCGACGACGCACCGGGCGCCCTCGCCGACGTGCCGCCGGACGTTCGTCAGGAGTTCCTCCGTGGCCCGGCACACGGGCCGGACCTGCAGATCGAGGTTCCAGTGACGAAGGTGCGCGGCGACGATGCGCCGCAGTTGGGAAACGCGCTCTGCCGACACCTGCAGTTCGGCCAGATAGTGCCGGTCGAGTGGAACGGTCATCGTCGAGGCTCCTCATCGCGAGGCCCACGTACTTCACCCCGTCGAACCAACGACCCCCGAGCACGAAGCGTGAGCAGTGATCACTTCTGGGTCACTCCTCAGGGTGACCCGAGGGGGCCGTTCGCGCAACCGCGGGGCGCCGGGTCACAGGTACGGGAGCAGGGTGTCGGGGGTGATCGGGAGGGAGCGCGGCCGGGCGCCGGTGGCGTGCCGTACGGCGTTGCCGAGGGCGGCCGCCGTGCCGACGATGCCGATCTCCCCGATGCCCTTGCTGCCCATGGGGTTGAGGTGGTGGTCGTCCTCGTCGATCCAGTGGGCCTGAAGGTCCGTCACGTCCGCGCAGACCGGGACGTGGTAGGAGGCGAGGTCGTGCTCCGCGTAGTCACCGAAGAGGGGGTCCATGGTGCTGCCCTCGGTGAGTGCCATGCCCAGGCCCATGGTCATGCCGCCGATGAACTGGGAGCGCGCGGTACGGGCGTTGAGGATGCGTCCGGCGGCGAAGACGCCGAGCATCCGGCGGACCCGGACCTCGCCGGTGTGGGTGTCGACGGCCACCTCGGCGAAGTGGGCGCCGAAGGCGTGCCGGGCGAAGGGCGAGGCGGCGGTCTCCTTCTCGTTGCCGGCGGTGGCGGTGACGCCCTCGGGGGGTACGGTGCCGCCCTCGGCCAGCCGGTGCGCCAGGGCGGTGGCGGCGTGGTGCACCGCGCTCCCCCAGGAGGCCGTGCCCGAGGACCCTCCGGCGACCGAGCCGGGCGGCAGGTCGCTGTCACCGATCTCGACGCGCACGTTCTCCTGCGGGGTGCCCAGGGCGGCGGCGGCGATCTGGCCGATCACGGTGCGCGCGCCGGTGCCGATGTCGGTGGCGTTCACCCGGACGGTGTACGAGCCGTCCGGTGCGGCATGCGCGGAGGCGGCCGAGGGCGACACCAGGACGGGGTAGGTCGCCGACGCCATGCCGGTGCCCAGGAGCCACCGCCCCTCCTGCCGGGCGGCGGGCTGCGGGTCCCTGTCGTACCAGCGGAAGAGCCGGGCGCCCTCGTGCAGGCAGCCGGCGAGCCCGCGGCTGCTGAAGGGGCGCCCGCTGTCGGGCTCGACGGCCGGTTCGTTGCGCAGCCGCAGCTCGACGGGGTCGATGCCCAGGGCGCACGCCAGCTCGTCCATGGCCGACTCCAGGGCGTACATCCCGGGGGCCTCCCCCGGCGCGCGCATCCAGGACGGGGTGGGCACGTCGAGGGCGACCACGCGGTGCGCGGTGCCGCTGTGCGGCGAGGCGTACATGACGCGGGCGGGGACGGCGGCCTGTTCGACGAACTCCTTGATCCGGGAGGTCTGGGTGGCGACCTCGTGGGACACCGCTCGGAGCACGCCGTCGCGGTCGGCTCCGAGCCGGACGCGCTGGATGGTGGGGGCGCGGTGCCCGACGAGCGCGGGCATGTGCCGCCGGGACAGGGCGATGTGGACGGGCCGCCCGGTGAGGCGGGCGGCCATGGCGGCCAGGACGGCCTGGGGGCGTGTGGTGCCCTTGGAGCCGAAGCCGCCGCCGACGTGTTCGGAGACGACGGTGACCCGGTCGCGGTCGAGTCCGAAGGCCTGGGCGAGGGAGTCGCGCACCGTGGTGGAGCCCTGGCTGGAGTCGTGGACGGTCAGGTGCCCGTCGGCCCACCAGGCGGTCGAGGCGTGCGGTTCCATGGGGTGGTTGTGCAGCCCGCCGAGGGTGTAGGTGGCGTCGATGGTGACGGGCGCGGCGGCGAGGGCGGCCTCGGCGTCGCCGCGCTCGCGGACGGCCGGGTAGCCGCCGTTGGCCGTCTCCGGGGTGTACATCCCCGGGTGGTCCCAGGTCAGGACGGTGTCGTGGCCGGCGCTCTCGTACTCGACGCGGACGGCGGCGGCCCCGGCGCGGGCGGCTTCCAGACTGTCGGCGACGACCAGGGCCACCGGCCATCCCCGGTGCGGGACGCGGGTGTTCTGGAGGACCGCGAGCACCGGGTCGTCGGGCTCGCGCAGCCGCGGCGCGTTCTCGTGGGTCAGCACGGTGTGGACGCCCGGCACCGCGAGCGCGTCGGCGGTGCGGACGGCGGTGACGCGCCCCCGTGCGACGGTGGCGGGGACGACACGGCCGTACAGGCGGCCGGCCGGGTGGTACTCGACGGCGTAACGGGCGGTGCCGGTGACCTTCTCCCGGCCCTCGCGGCGGGCGACGGGCGCGCCCAGCGGCTGGGTGGCGTGGCTCATGGCGGAAGTCCTCGGTTCGTGGGGGTGCGCGGGGCGCGGGGGTCAGCCGGACCGGTCCGCCCGGTCGGTCAGCTCGGTGAGTACGCCGACGGCGAGGTTGCGGGCGAGGGCGACCTTGAAGCCGTTGTCGCGCAGCGGCTCGGCGGCGGCCAGTTCGGCATCCGCCGCGCGGGCGAAGGTCTCCTCGGTCGCGGGCGCTCCCCGGAGCACGTCCTCGGCTGCACGGGCCCGCCACGGCCGGTGCGCGAGCCCGCCGAAGGCGAGCGAGGCGTGGGCGACGCGGCCGTCACGTACCGTCAGGACCCCGGCGACGGAGGCCAGCGCGAAGGCGTACGAGGCGCGGTCGCGGGCCTTGCGGTAGAGGGAGACGGCTCCTTCGGGCGCCGGTGGCAGGACGACGTCCACGACCATCTCGCCGGGTCTGACGACGGTGTCCTGGTCGGGGTTGTCGCCGGGCAGGCGGTGGAACTCGGTGGCGGGCACGGCGCGTTCGCCCTCCGGTCCGCGCAGGTGCACGGTGGCGTCCAGCGCGGCGAGGGCGACGGCCATGTCGGAGGGGTTGGTGGCGACGCAGTCCGGCGAGTGGCCGAGGACGGCCAGATCACGGTGGACCCCTTCCCTGGCGGGGCACCCGGAGCCGGGCTGCCGCTTGTTGCAGGGCTTAGAGGTGTCCTGGAAGTAGAGGCACCGGGTGCGCTGGAGCAGGTTCCCGCCGGTGGTGGCGGTGTTGCGCAGTTGCCCGGAGGCTCCGGCCAGCAGGGCCTGCGACAGCGCGGGGTAGCACTCGCGTACGGCGGGGTGGGCGGCGAGGTCGCTGTTGCGTACGGTCGCGCCGATCCGCAGCCCCCCGTCGTCGGTGGGCACCACCCGGTCCAGCGGAAGGCGGCTGACGTCGATGAGCAGTCCGGGCGACTCCACCCCGAGCTTCATCAGGTCGACCAGGTTGGTGCCGCCGCCCAGGAAGCGGGCCTCCGGGCGCTCGGCGCTGACCCGGACGGCTTCGGCGACGGAGCCGGGGCGCAGGTAGGCGAAGGGTCTCACGGGGTCACGTCCTCGATCGCTTCGACGATGCGGGGGTAGGCGCCGCACCGGCAGAGGTTGCCGCTCATCCGCTCGCGGATCTCCTCCGCGTCCAGCGGTACGGGGCCGCCGTCCGCCGCCGTGTCCGGCGGGGTGACGTGGGAGGGGAAGCCGTCCTCGGCCTCGCCGAGCATGCCGAGGGCCGAGCAGATCTGCCCCGGTGTGCAGTAGCCGCACTGGAAGGCGTCGCGCTCCAGGAACGCCTCCTGGAGCGGGTGCGGCCGGTCGCCGTCGGCGAGGCCTTCGATCGTGGTGACGCGCCTGCCGTCCTGGGCAACGGCCAGCAGCAGGCAGCTGTTGGCGCGGCGGCCGTCGACGAGGACCGTGCAGGCGCCGCACTGGCCGTGGTCGCACCCCTTCTTGGCACCGATGAGCCCGAGGTGTTCCCGCAGGGCGTCGAGCAGGGTGGTCCGGTGGTCGAGGGTCAGTTTCCGGTCGCTGCCGTTGATGTGCAGGGTCAGGGTGGAGTGGTCGTCGACGGGCGGTGGCTGTCCGGCGTCCGTGTCGTCGGTCCAGGCGATGGTGTCCATGGGTGCGCGGGTACCTTCCGGGTTCTGTCCGTACGGGGGCTCAGGCGGCGTCGTGGCTCTCCAGCCGCAGCCGGACCTCCTGTTCCTGGTCCCCCGAGGCCGTGCCGACGACCCTCACCGTGAAGGTGTCGGCGAGGCGCCGGCGCAGCCGGTCGACGGCCCAGTAGCCGCCCTGCGCCTCGACGGTCACCGGGCCGGAGAGGCGGGCCGGCACCGCGCCCTCGTGGATCTCGGAGACGTCGACGGTCGCCGTCCACACGGTCGGGCGGACCGTGGACTCTTCCTCGGGGGTGTCGTCCGCCGGGCGGTCGGAGAGGAAGGAGCGGCGCAGTACGTCGAACACGGCCCGCGCGTCCTCCTTCGGGCATCCGGTCACCTCCACCACGACGTCGCCGCTCTCCTGGTGTTCCTGCGCGTGCGGGTCCGGCTTGTTCACCGTGGTTCCTTTCACTGGGCGAGCGTGGCGCGTCGTCGTTCGAGGGCCTCGCGCTGCGGGCCGACGGTGTGGGCGGGGTCCTCGGCGGAGGCGATCCCGGCGGCGAAGACCCCGAACCGGGTGCAGGCGGAGCCGGCGAGCAGGGCCAGGCCCGCGGCGGCCGCGGCCGGCCGGCTCCGGTGGCCGAACAGCACGGCCCCGGCGGTCCCGGCCGCGGTGAGGGTACGGGCGGCCCGCATCAGCGTCCCGGCCCGGCCCTCGCGGTAGGTGACCGCGACGGAGCCGAGGCGGCGTTCGGCCGCCCGGAAGGCGGTGTCCTCGGCGACGGCCGCGAACACCGCCGCGTACCGGGCCGGGGCGTTCTCGCGCGGGGGCCCGGTGAGCAGCGCCATGCCCGAGGCCGCGGCGGTGGCCGACGCGGCGAAGAGGTAGGGCAGTTCACGGTGCGCCCCGTGCCAGGCGGGTACGGCGGTGTCGGCGGCCAGCACCGCGGTGTAGGTCGCCAGCGCGGGTCCGAGCAGGGCGGCGGCCGCGGTGGCGGCGGCGCCGGTCCTGGGCAGCCGCCCGGTGACGGAGGTGAGGGCGGCCGCTCCGGCGGCGGGGCCGTAGGCGGAGAGCAGCCAGGAGCCCATGCTCATCGGGGAGGTGGGCTTGAAGACACGCAGCATGTGGGGGAAGCGTGAGGGGCGGCCGAGGTCGTGGACGAGGGCGGCGGCGGAGAGGCCGACGGCGGCCAGCGAGGAGACCTTCAGCGCTCGCGCCGTGGTGGTGCGCCCGGTCAGCTGGGCGCCGGCGGCCAGGACGGATCCGGCGCCCGCGAGCCCGCCGAGGAAGAAGTATCCGGCGATGTCCTGGGCCGACCAGGCGGGTGCCTTGATGACCGGCCGGCCGTAGTAGGAGTCGGTCCGGGCGGCGGGCGGGCCGGGAGTCATCGGCGTCCCTTCGGTCGGGTGAGCGCGGGGAGCGCGAAGGACAGGGCGGCGCCGCCGGCGAGCGACAGCGCGGCCATGCCCGCGTGGCGCCACATGGTGCCCAGGTCGCGGGTGGTGACGACGGGGTCCGGGGGCAGCCCGTAGACCTCGGGTTCGTCCAGGAGCAGGAAGAACGCGCCGTCCCCGCCGACCCCGTTGTCCGGTTCGTGTCCGTAGAGCCGGGCCTCGGCGACCCCGGCCTCGTGGAGCTGGTCCACGCGCAGGGCGGCGCGCTCGCGCAGTTCGTCGAGCGGGCCGAACTGGATGGATTCGGTGGGGCAGGCCTTGGCGCAGGCGGGTTCCTGTCCGGCGCCGAGCCGGTCGTAGCAGAGCGTGCACTTGAAGGCCCGGCCGTCCGTGGGGCGTTGCTCGATGACCCCGTACGGGCAGGCGGGGACGCAGACGCCGCAGCCGTTGCAGATGTCCTCCTGCACGACGACGGTGCCGAACTCGGTGCGGAAGAGCGATCCGGTGGGGCAGACGTCCAGGCAGGCGGCGTGCGTGCAGTGCTTGCACACGTCGGAGGACATCAGCCACCGCATGCCGGAGTCCTCCGCCGCGCCGTCCCCGCCACGGGTGTCCGGTTCGACGAGCGGCAGCCGGGTACGGCCGGCCGGCACCGGCTGTTCGATGAAGGCGACGTGCCGCCAGGTGGAGGCGCCGAGCCCGCCGGTGTTGTCGTACGACATGCCGGTGAGGGCCATCCCGTCCTCGGGGACGGCGTTCCACTCCTTGCAGGCGACCTCGCAGGCCTTGCAGCCGATGCAGACGGAGGTGTCGGTGAAGAAGCCGACGCGCGGCGGGGCGTCCTGGTGTCCCGCGTCCCGTGCCGGGTCGGGCTCGGTGCCGCTCAACAGGTTGTCCCTCACGTCGCCTCCTGCGTTCCGGTCGTCTCCGTGATGCCCGCCCGGCCGCGGTACTCCGCGACGAGTTCGGGGAGCGCGGGTCCCCGGGGCCTGCGGCCGGGGCGGATGTCGGCGGTGAGCGCCTTGTCCTCCTGGATCAGGGCGTTGGGGTCGAGCGCGATGGCGACCAGTTCGTTCGCCGCGTCGCCGGTGGAGACGCCGTTGGGCCCCCAGTGGAAGGGCAGGCCGATCTGGTGCACGGTCCGGCCGTGGACGGTGAGCGGGGTGATCCGGCCGGTGACCATCACCCGGGCCTCGACGGCGTTGCGGGCGGTGACGATCGTGGCCCAGCCGCCGTGCTCCAGGCCGCGTTCGGCGGCGAGCTGCGGGGACACCTCGCAGAAGAACTCCGGCTGGAGTTCGGACAGGTAGGGGGACCACCGGCTCATGCCGCCCGCGGTGAAGTGCTCGGTGAGCCGGTGGGTGGTGACGATGTACGGGTAGACGCCGGCACCGGGCTCGTCGCCGCTCGGGTGGTAGCGGTTGCCCTCGCGCGGGTGCAGCCGCCGTACCGGCGACCGGGGGCGCGAGGGGTGGAGGGCGTTGCCGAACGGGGAGTCCTGCGGCTCGTAGTGGGTGGGCAGCGGCCCGTCCTCCAGGCCCGCGGGGGCGTAGAGCCAGCCCTTGCCGTCCGCCTGCATGATGAACGGGTCGTCGCCGCGCAGCGCGTCGGGCCCGGTGGCGCCGGGCTCCGGTACGTGGTCGGGGGCGCGGTCGGGCACGAAGTCCGGGACGTCGTACCCGGTCCAGCGCCGTTCGGCCTCGTCCCACCAGACGTACGCCTTGCGCTCGCTCCACGGGGTGCCGTCGGGGGCGGCGGAGGCCCGGTTGTAGAGGATGCGCCGGTTGGCGGGCCAGGCCCACGCCCACTCGGAGGCGACCCAGTCCTGTTCGGTGTGGGGCTTACGGCGGGCGGCCTGGTTGACGCCGTCCGCGTACACCCCGCAGTAGATCCAGCAGCCGCACCGGGTGGAGCCGTCGTCCTTCAGCTCGGTGTACGCGGAGAGGGGCGCGCCGTCCGGGCCGTGGCCGTTGATCTCGGCCAGGACGGAGGTGGCGACGGGTTCCTCCAGCGGGCCTTCGACGGGGTAGTCCCAGGTGAGGTCCCGTACGGCGTCGTCCATCGGGTCGGTGGACGAGGCGAGGCGTTCCTTGACGCGGCGCCCCAGGTGGTACATGAACCACAGGTCGCTGCGCGCGTCGCCCTGGGGTTCGACCGCGGCGTGGTGCCACTGGAGCCAGCGGTTGGTGTTGGTGAAGGAGCCGGACTTCTCGGTGTGCGAGGCCGCGGGGAAGAAGAAGACCTCGGTGCCGATGTCCTGGGTGCGCATCTCGCCGGTCTCGGTCTCCGGGCCGTCCCGCCACCAGGTCGCGGACTCGATGAGCGAGAAGTCACGGACCACCAGCCATTCCAGCCGCGCCATGCCGAGCCGCTGGAGCCGTGCGTTCGCGGAGCCGACGGCCGGGTTCTCGCCCATCAGGAAGTAGCCCTTGCACGAGCCGTCGAGCTGGGCCATGACCGTCTCGTAGGTGCCGTGGGAACCGGTGAGGCGGGGCAGGTGGTCGAAGCAGAAGTCGTTCTCGGCCGTGGCCGCGTCCCCGTAGTAGGCCTTGAGCAGGCTGACGAAGTACGCGCGCATGTCGCCCCAGAAGCCCTTGGCCGTGCGGCTCGCGCGGATGAACGCGTCCAGGTCCTCGTGGGCGTGCGCGTGCGGCATCGGGAGGTAGCCGGGCAGCAGGTTGAACAGGGTGGGGATGTCGCTGGAGCCCTGGATGGAGGCGTGGCCGCGCAGGGCCTGGATGCCGCCGCCGGGCCGCCCGATGTTGCCCAGCAGGAGCTGGAGGACGCTCGCTGCGCGGATGCACTGGGAGCCGGTGGAGTGCTGGGTCCAGCCCACCGCGTAGGCGAAGGCGCTGGTACGGTCGGGGCCGGAGTTCGATGTCAGTGCGTCGCAGACCTCCAGGAACGCCTCGCGTCCGATCCCGCAGATCTTTTCGACCATCTCGGGGGTGTAGCGGGCGTAGTGGCGCTTGAGGATCTGGTAGACGCACCGGGGGTCCCGCAGCGTCTCGTCGCGCGGGGGCCGTGCCCCGGTCTGCGCGCCGCCGGACCCGTGGGTCTCCGACTCGGCCGCGTCGTGGACGCGTTCGTGGTCCTCGGCGCTCCCGGTGCGGCGCGCGTACAGCTCGTCGACGTCTCCCGAGGGGGCCTGGACCTCGGTGTCGCGGTACTGCCAGGTCTCGGTGTCGTAGTGGCGGCGCTCCTCGTCGAATCCGGAGAAGATCCCGTCGAGGTCCTCGGTGTCCTGGAAGGCGTCGCCGACCAGCGTGGCGGCGTTGGTGTAGGCGAGGACGTACTCGCGGAAGTCCTTCTCCTCGGTGAGAACGTGGTTGATGATGCCGCCGAGGAAGGCGATGTCGCTGCCGGCCCGGATCGGCACGTACTGGTCGGACAGTGCACTCGTGCGGGTGAAGCGCGGATCCACATGGATGATGCGGGCGCCCCGGGCCTTCGCCTCCATCACCCACTGGAAGCCGACCGGGTGGGCCTCGGCGAAGTTCGAGCCCTGGATGACGATGCAGTCCGCGTGCTGGAGGTCCTGCATGAAGGTGGTCGCGCCGCCCCGGCCGAACGACGTTCCCAGGCCCGCGACGGTGGAGCTGTGGCAGACCCGTGCCTGGTTCTCCACCTGGACGATGCCGAGCCCGGTGAAGAGCTTCTTGATGAGGTAGTTCTCCTCGTTGTCGAGGGTGGCTCCGCCGAGGCTGGCGATGCCCATGGTGCGTGCGGTCCGTACCCCTTCGTGCGCCCACTCCCAGGTCCGGCGCCGTGTCTCCACGACTCGGTCGGCGACCATGTCCATGGCCGTCTCCAGGTCGAGGGGCTCCCAGTCGGTGCCGTACGGGCGCCGGTACAGCACCTGGTGGCGGCGGGCGGAGCCGGTGGTCAGCTGGAGGGTCGCCGATCCCTTGGGGCACAGCCGTCCGCGGCTGACGGGAGAGTCCGGGTCGCCCTCGATCTGGACGACCCGGTCGTCCTTGACGTACACCTGCTGACCGCAGCCGACCGCGCAGTAGGGGCAGACGGACTTGACGACGCGGTCCGCCGTGGCGGTGCGCGGACGCAGTTCCTCGGTGGCGGGTGACATCGCGGCCCGGCCTCTGCCGAGGGGGTCGTCGCCGGTCAGCTGGCGGTAGGCGGGCCAGCGGCCGAGCAGATCGTGCACTCCCATCGCGTTCCTCCAGCGTCCGGGGATTCACTCAAGGCTCACCCCGCGGCCGCGGGACGGCGACACGAGCGCCGTGCCCGGTGGTCTGCCGGGTTCCCGGTGTGCCGCCTGCCCGCCCGACGCGGACAGAACGTGGACGGTGGGGGGCCGGGCCCTGTCGGTCTAGAGCTCGCGCAGCGCGGGCAGGAGCGTCTTCCGCGCCCAGTCGATGAAGGGCCGCTGGTGGGAGCCGCCGATCTGGACGAGCGCGACCTCGGTGAAGCCGGCGTCGCGGTAGGGGCGCACGGCCTCCACGAACGCGTCGACGTCGGAGCCGCAGGGGATCGCGTCGGCGATGTCGTCCGTGCGCACGAACCGGGTCGCCTGGTCGAAGGCGGCCGGGCCGGGCAGTTCGGAGTTGACCTTCCAGCCGCCCAGCGTCCAGCGGAACTGGTCGTGGGCGCGGGCGATCGCCGCGTCCCGGTCGGGGTCGTAGCAGACGGGCACCTGTCCCACGCGGGGTTTGCCGGTGCCGCCGTGCCGGTCGAACGCGCTGAGCAGCTCGCTCTTGGGCTCGGTCGCGATGACCAGGTCGGCCAGCCGGCCCGCGAGTGCGCCGGAGCGTTCCCCGGAGACCGCGATGCCGATGGGCACGCGCTGCTCGGGCAGGTCCCAGAGCGTGGCGTTCTCCACGTCGAAGTAGGTGCCGTGGTGGTTGACACAGTCCCCGTCGAACAGCGCGCGGATGATGCCGACGGCCTCTTCGAGCATGTCCAGCCGGACGTGGGCGGCGGGCCATCCGGCGCCCACGACGTGCTCGTTGAGGCTCTCGCCGGATCCGAGCCCGAGCCGGAAGCGGCCCTCGGCGAGCAGTTGGAGCGTCGCCGCCTTCTGGGCCACCACCGCCGGGTGGTAGCGGGTGGTCGGGCAGGTCACGTACGTCATCAGGGGGATCCTGGATGTGGCCTGCGCCGCGGCTCCCAGGACCGACCAGGCGTAAGGGGCGTGTCCCTGGGAAGCCAGCCAGGGGAAGTAGTGGTCGGAGGTGACGGAGAAGTCGAAGCCGGCGTCCTCCGCGGCGACCACGTCCCCGACGAGCTCACGGGGGCCTGCCTGCTCAGTCATCATCGTGTAGCCGATTTGAACCATATGAAACGTATTTACTGTTAGATCGCCATAAAACATGAATTCATGTCAATGGCTGCCTGCGTCGGCATCCCTGGGGTATGCGGCATGCATGGACGTAACGAATGGAGCAAGGGACACGCTCGCCGCGACGCTCGCCGACGGGCGGGGCGCGGTGGGTGTGGTCGTCGGCGTCATCGGGATCGCCGTGGTGTTCCTGCTGATCGGTGCCTTCTGGTGGGGCATGCGGCGGCGGGACAGGGAATCGCGGCCACCGCGCCCGGACGAGCAGCCGAGGAGGCCGGACCACCGCACGGAGATCCGGGAGAACGACATGCACGGACCGGACCACTTTCCCGAGGACGGCCGGGCGATGACCCCGTACGAGCTGAGCGACCACGGCAACGAGGTGATCCCGCCGGAGGACGAGCCCCGGCGCGACTGATCCGCCGCCGCCGTCCGGAGGGAGGCGGGGCGGTGCCCGGCCCGGTGCCGTGGCCGCGGGCCGGGCACTTCTTCCCGGACGTCACCAGCGCCCCGCCGCCGGGCACCGCGTCCGCGTGTTGCGGGAGCGGCCGGGGCGCACCACGCTGGTTCTGGCCCCGCGGCACCGAAGAAGTCAGGCCGCAGAACCGATAGGCAGTGGGACCATGACCCCAACCGAACCGGCACCGCTGACCGGCGCCTCCGCCCCCTGCTGGGTGCACCTGGTCACCCGGGAGCTGGCTGCCGCGCAGCGCTTCTACGGCGCGGTGCTCGGCTGGACGTTCCGCCGGGGGGCGATGGGCGAGGACTTCGTCATGGCACGCTCCGACGGTGTTCCGGTGGCGGGGATCGGCGCGGTCGCCTCGGACTTCCACGTGGCCGTCGCCTGGACGCCCTACTTCTCGGTGCGGAACGCGGACGTGGCGTCCGACCGTATCCGTGAGCGCAGCGGCACCGTGGCGGTGGGTCCGCTGGCGCTGGGGCAGGGACGTGCCGTGCTGGCCGCCGACCGGGACGGGGCGTCGTTCGGCGTCTGGGAGTGGACGGGCCGGGCGGCCACACTGGCCCCCACGGGCAACCGGGCGCACGCCTGGCTCCGGCTGCGGACCCGGGACGCCTTCGAGGCGGCGATCTTCTACGGCGAGGTGCTGGACTGGGAGAGCGGCGGCTGCGAGGTCTCGTACGTGAAGGAGGAGGTGCTCGTGCGCTGCGACGGCCGTCCACTGGCCCGGATCAGTTCGGGGGCCGTCGAGGCCGCGCCGGACCCGATGGTGCGCCCGCACTGGCAGGTGCAGTTCCCGGTGGAGGACGTGACGGCGACGGTGCGCGAGGCGGAGGGGCACGGGGGCAGGCTGCTGGAGCGGCGCGCCGTGCCGTACGGCACCGAGGCGACGCTGAGCGACCCGGACGGCGGGCACTTCACCGTGACCGATGTGCGGAGTCCGGTCGGCTCGGACGAGGACTGAGCGGGGTCCGGGTGGCCCGGGTGCCGGTCAGGGGGTCTCAGGCGCTCTCGACGGGGAGGGTGAGTTCCGGCCGGTCCCACATGACGGCGGGCGGCCTGGCCGCGACCGTACCGGTGCGCTCGGCGCCCATACGGAGGTAGAAGCCCTCGGACGGGGGGTGCGAGACCACCCGCACCCGGTCCAGGCCCGCCCTGCGCGCCTCGTCCCGCAGGTGGGCGGTGAGCAGGCGCCCGATGCCGAGACCCTGCGCGTCGTCGGCGACGAACATCAGGTCCACCTCGGGCGGGTCGAGGACCAGCGCGTAGAAGCCGAGCACCCGGCCGCCGGTGTCCTCGGCGGCGAAGACGCGGTGCGCCTCGATGTAGTCCGGGCCGACCCGGTAGCCGGCGACCATCGGCGCGTAGGGGCCCTCGTAGGCGCGGGACGCGGTGACCAGGCGGGTGAGCCGCCTGGCGTCACGGGCGGCGGCCCGCCTGATCCGGATCCCGCGCGGGCGGGCGGAGGGCACGGGCCGGTACGTCTTGCTCGATCCCATACGCCGAGTATCGCGCACCCGGGCACACCCCAGGTCAGGGGGCTGCCGGGGGCGTAGCGTCTCAGCCCCGCGCGGCGCGCCACTCCCGCACGACGGCCTCGACGTCCAGCGGCCCGATGGTCAGCGGCGGGCCCTCCGGGGGTCTGCGCAGCGCCTCGCGGATCCGTTCGTTCATCTCGGTCAGGACGCGCCGCGCCTCGGCCTCGGACCTGGCCCCCAGGGCCTCGTCGCGGGCGTCCTCGGCCTCCTTGCGCAGGGCCAGGGAGGGCGGGAGGACGGACACGCCCTCGCGCTCCAGCTTGGCCCTGATCCACCAGTTCTCGTCGTAGGGCCGTTCGAGGCCGGGAAGCGGCTTGCCGAAGCCGGGCAGCCGGGAGAAGTCCCCGCGCTGTTCCGCCTCGCGGATCTGCTTGTCCACCCATGACTCGAAGCTGACACCGGCGGGTTTGCGTTCGGTCACGGTGAGCCCCTCTTGGAACCGGTCCCGCGGGCAGCGGGGATTCCGCCGTCCTCGTCCACCCCACGATACGGACCGGCCGCCGGGCTTGAACACGGTTGAGCGGGTACACGACAGCATGCGCAGCGCCCGGCCGGGACCGTCGGCCGGGTCAGGGACGAAAGGGGTTGAGGAGTGTGGCACAGCACGACGTGCCGGCCGCCGGCCGACAGGAGCGTCCGTCATGACGACCACCGTGGTGATCATCGTCGCCGTCGTCCTGGTGGGGGCGGCACTCTGCTTCCTGCTGGTCCGCGGCCGGCCGGGCGGCGGAGGCAACCTGCGGCGCCGGTTCGGGCCGGAGTACGAGCACACGGTCGCCGAGCACGGCGGGGACACCGAGGCCGCCGAGCGGGAGCTCGCCGAGCGGGTGAAGCTGCACGGCTCGCTGCACGAGCGGCCCCTCTCCCCCGAGGCCCGCGAGGGCTACGCCGCCCGCTGGGCGGTGGTGCGGGAGACCTTCGTCGACTCGCCCAGGGAGGCCGTCCTGGAGGCCGACGCGCTGCTGGCGCGGCTGGCCCGTGACCGGGGATTCCCGGACGGGGACCGCTTCGAGGAGCAGACCGCCGCCCTCTCGGTGCACCACGCCGGGGAGATCGGCGGCTACCGCAAGGTGCACACGGCGGCGCACGACCGGAGCGACACGGAGGAGATGCGCACGGCGCTGACCGAGGCGCGGGCGCTGTTCGACGTGCTGCTCGGGGACACACCGGCCGAGCCCGCACGGCCGGGCCGGCACCGGACGGGGAAGACGCACGGGACCGAGGGAAGGACCACCGCATGACCTACGACACCGAACGCACCGGCCCGCCCGCCACCGAGGCCCCCGGGCCCGCACCGGAGCACGGGGCGGCGCGGGCGACGGACACGGACGGCTTCGACCGGGACGTCCCGCCCGCCCCGCGCACCGCTCCGGTCGCTCCGGCGGACAGGCACGCCACCGGTGCCGTTCCCGGCGACCGGCACCCGGCCCCGGCCGCCCCGGCCGCCCCGGCCCGGGAACAGGCCGCCTCCCGTACCGGCGGTGGCCAGCCCGGCCACGAACCCCTGATACCGGAGCGGGAACGGGACGCGTCGGCACTGCGGATGCGCCAAGCGGTCAGCGACTTCGTCGAGGACCCGCGCCACGCGGTCGAGGAGGCCGACCGTGCCTTCGACAGCATCGTGGCCGACCTGACCGAGGCGCTCGACGCGCGCAGGCAGGCCCTGCGCGCGAGCTGGCAGGGCCCGGAATCCGAGGCCCGTACCGAGGAGTTGCGGGTGGCCCTCCAGCACTACCGGGACGCCGGGGAGCGGCTCCTGCGGATCTGAGCGGCCCCGGGACGTACGCGGCCCGGCGCGTGGTCCCGCGCGGACCCCGCCCCGGGCCGTTCCCGGCTGTCAGGCCGTGACCGCCAGGTCGGCGCGCAGTCGTTCCACGACGGTCTGCGGGACTCTCAGTCCGTTGCGCAGATAGCCGTCGAGGCCGCCCCACCGTTCGTTCATGGCGTCCAGCGCGGCGTCGAGGTAGCGGGGGCGGACCTCGATGATCGCCGTCGCGATGTCCGGATCGCCGCCCGCCTCCAGATAGCGGCGCACCTGCGCGCCGAAGGCCCGCCGCGCCATCCGGTTCACGGCCAGGAACTCCGCCCGTACGACCTCGCGGGAGGCTCCCGCCATCATCAGCAGCAGGGCCGTGGCCCATCCGGTGCGGTCCTTGCCGGTCGCGCAGTGGAAGAGCAGCGGCCGGGCCCGGGGGTCGGCCGCCGTCTCCAGGAACGCCCGGTAGGCGGCCGCCGCCCCGGGGGCGAGGACCATCGTGCGGTAGGTCTGTGCGAACAGCCCCTCCGCCTTGCCGCCGCCGAGCGCGGCGGCGGCCGCCTCCAGATCGCACAGCAGCGTCTTGAGACGGCCCTGGAGCACACCGGGGTGGTCGCCGAACACATCGGCGACGAAGAGCCGGGCGCCCCGGGGCAGCCGGTCGGGCGCCCACGCGCGTTCCTCGGCGGTGCGCAGGTCGACGACGGTCCGGAGGCCGAGCGCGGACACCGCGATGTCGTGCTCCGCGTCGAAGTCGCTCAGCTGGCCCGACCGCAGGAGGATCCCCTGGCGCAGGCGGCGGCCGCGTCCCAGGGCGATACCGCCCAGGTCGCGCAGGTTGACGACGGTGGAGGCCGGGACGGCCCGGGCGGTCTGCACGATGAACTGCCTCTTTCCCGACGGCCTGCACAGGTCAGGGACAACGTCGCATGGGACGAGGAAATCGACAAAAGGAAGCTCGGGCTGCCACGCGTACGTCAGTCGGCGAGGATCCTGGTCTTCTGCGCCGAGAACTCGGCGTCGGTCAGCGCGCCCTGCTCCCTGAGCGACGCGAGCCGTTCGAGCAGCGTGATGACGTCGTCCTCGCCGTCCACCGGGACGCGCTCGTGCGCCACCAGGCGGCCGCCGGCCGAGCGGACCGCCTCGGTCAGGGGCACCGACCAGAGGTCCTCCCAGACGATCAGCGCGGCGGAGCTGCCGGCCGGCAGCTCGTCCAGGGCACGGACCTTCCTGAGGTCGGGTCCCGGGGACTCCTCCGCGCCCGGTGGCTCGAACGCCACGAGCCCGTCGGGGTCGATCTCTCTCAGCTCCACGAGTTCGAGCGTCCCGTCCTGGTCCGTCCGGGCGAACGCGAGGTCGAGGATCCGCACCGCCCGCGCGGAGAGCGCTTCGGTGAGGACGGGCGCGATCGTGTCGGCGAACCGGCTGCCCGGAAAGGTGACGACGAGGTATTCCACGGGTCCCAGGGGCACGGCGCGTCCTTTCAGCTGCGGTGCTGGATCGCCAGCAGCATATCTTCGGGTATGGGATGACGCATGGTGAAACTTCCTGCCGAAGGGTGAGAATCTCCCCCGTGATCCCCGTCCCGTTCACCTGACCGTCCGGCCGGAGGGGCCCGCCACAGGGGAGCCGCGGAGTCACCGCCGCAGCAGCCGTCCGGAGCGACCACTGCCGTAACTCACCGCACATAGAGGCGAGTTGACGCCCTTTCGGCCGGAGGGGCGGCGGTCCGGTCCAGGGCGTGCGGGCGGAGGTCTTCCCCTGTCCGGTCACGCGTGGTACCGTCCGAACAGCGGTGCATGTGTGTACGCCCCTTCATCGGGCGCCGATGCCGCTTCCTCTTTCTCCCGCTGTCGCCGCCGTTCTCGTGACGTGCGGCGGTCCAGCTCTTCCTCCCTCCGGCTCCGGGGCATGTCGCCCGTCGTACGAGGTGTGAACGCACCACCTCGCCTTCGCCGGGCCTCCCGTTCGCCATGTCCGCGAAAGGAACCACTCCATGACCAGCACACTCGAACGCCCCGTCGCCCAGCAGGGGCGCCCCGTCCGTGCCGTCGGTGTCCTCGACACCGGCGCCGGCGGACACGGCGTCCTGCGTACCGCCGGAGGCCATCCGTCCTCCGGCGACGTCCAGGTGTCCTCGGCCCTCGTCCGGCAGCACGGGCTGCGCCGGGGCGACCTCGTCGAGGGCGGCTGCGACCGTCCGCGCGCCCTGGCCCGCGTCGACACGGTCAACGGCCTCACCGCGCACGACCTGCGGGGCAGGCCCCATTTCCGCGACCTCACCCCGGTGCACCCCCGTGAGCGGCTGCGCCTGGAGACACCGGGCGGCCCGGCGGCCACCCGGGTCGTCGACCTGGTGTCCCCCGTCGGCAAGGGGCAGCGCGGGCTGATCGTCGCACCGCCGAGGACCGGCAAGACGGTCCTCCTGCAACAGCTCGCCGCGGCCGTCGCGGCCAACCACCCGGAGTGCCGTCTGATGGTGGTCCTCCTGGACGAACGCCCCGAGGAGGTCACGGACATGCGCCGTTCCGTGCGGGGCGAGGTCTACTCCTCCACGTTCGACCGGCCCGCCAAGGAGCACATCGCGCTCGCCGGCCTGGCGGTCGAACGGGCGAAACGGCTCGTGGAGGGCGGCCAGGACGTGGTGATCCTCCTCGACTCGCTCACCCGGCTGTGCCGGGCCCACAACAACAGCGCCGCGTCCGGCGGACGCACCCTGAGCGGCGGGGTGGACGCGTCGGCCCTCCTCGGCCCCAAGCAGCTCTTCGGCGCCGCCCGCACGGCCGAGGAGGGCGGGTCGCTGACGATCCTGGCGACCGCGCTGGTGGAGACCGGATCCCGTGCCGACGACTACTTCTTCGAAGAGCTCAAGGGCACCGGCAACATGGAGCTCCGCCTCGACCGCGCGCTGGCGGAGCGGCGGGTCTTCCCGGCCGTGGACATCGCCGCTTCCGGCACCCGGCGCGAGGAACTCCTGTTGTCGGCGGGCGAGTTGACGGGCGTACGGGCGCTGCGCCGCGCCCTGCGCCACCGGGAGGGCCGGGCCGCGCCCGAGGCGCTGCTGGAGTCGCTCCGCCGGACGCCGGACAACGCCGCCTTCCTGCGGCAGCTCCGGCACGCCGTGCCCGGTGCTTGACGTCGGCGCCGCCCGGTGTGTCCCGTACGCCCGGCTCAGCCGTCGGTGCCCAGGGCCTGGGAGACCAGGGTTCGGGCCTCGTCCTGGACTTCGGCCAGGTGTCCGGCGCCCTGGAAGCTCTCCGCGTAGACCTTGTACACGTCCTCCGTGCCGGAGGGGCGGGCCGCGAACCAGGCGCTGTCGGTGCAGACCTTGAGGCCGCCGATGGGCGCGCCGTTGCCGGGGGCCTCGGTGAGCACCGCGGTGACCGGCTCTCCGGCCAGCGTGCCGGCGGTGACCTGGTCCGGGGAGAGCCGGGCCAGCACGGCCTTCTCCTCGCGGGTCGCGGGGGCGTCGACGCGGGCGTAGGCGGGGTCGCCGAAGCGGGCGGTGAGTTCGCGGTAGTGCTGGGACGGCGTGGAGCCGGTGACGGCGGTGATCTCGGCGGCCAGCAGCGCGAGGAGGATGCCGTCCTTGTCGGTGGTCCACACCCGGCCGTCGCGGCGCAGGAACGACGCCCCGGCGGACTCCTCTCCCCCGAAGCCGAGGGTGCCGCCGAACAGTCCGTCGACGAACCACTTGAACCCGACGGGAACCTCCACCAGGCGGCGTCCGAGGTCGGCCGCGACCCGGTCGATCATGGAGGAGGAGACGAGGGTCTTCCCGATTCCGGTGCCGGCGGGCCAGTCGGGGCGGTGCGAGTAGAGGTAGCGGATCGCGACGGCCAGGTAGTGGTTGGGGTTCATCAGCCCGCCGTCGGGGGTGACGATGCCGTGCCGGTCGGCGTCGGCGTCGTTGCCGGTGGCCAGGGTGTACGCGTCGCGCCGCTCGATGAGCGAGGCCATGGCGTGCGGTGAGGAGCAGTCCATCCTGATCCTGCCGTCCCAGTCCAGCGTCATGAACCGCCAGGTCGGGTCGGCGAGCGGGTTGACCACCGTGAGGTCGAGGCGGTGGCGTTCGGCGATCCGGCCCCAGTAGGCGACCGAGGCTCCGCCGAGCGGGTCGGCGCCGATGCGGATCCCCGCGTCCCGTACGGCGTCCAGGTCCAGGACGGACGGCAGGTCGTCGACGTACGCGGTCAGGAAGTCGTACCGCCGTGTGGTGCCGGCCGCCAGCGCCCGTGCGTAGGGGATGCGCCGGACCTCCTTGAGCCCGCCCTCGATCAGGGCGTTGGCGCGGTCCTGGATCCAGGAGGTGGCGTCCGAACCGGCCGGGCCGCCGTGCGGCGGGTTGTACTTGAAGCCGCCGTCGGCGGGCGGGTTGTGCGACGGCGTGACGACGATGCCGTCGGCGAGGCCGCTGTCGCGGTCCCGGTTGTGGGTGAGGATCGCGTGCGAGACGGCCGGGGTGGGGGTGTAGCCGTCGTCGGTGTCGATGAGGACGGTGGCGCCGTTGGCGGCGAGCACCTCCAGGGCGGTGACCCGGGCGGGCTCGGACAGCGCGTGGGTGTCGGCGCCGAGGAACAGCGGCCCGTCGGTGCCCTGCCGGATCCGGTAGTCGCAGATGGCCTGGGTGGTGGCGGCGATGTGGTCCTCGTTGAAGGCCGCCGCCAGGGCCGAGCCGCGGTGTCCTGAGGTGCCGAAGGCGACCCGTTGGTCCGCCTCGGCGGGATCGGGGTGGAGGCTGTAGTAGGCCGTCACCAGCCGTGCCACGTCCACCAGGTCTCCGGGCTGCGCCGGCTGACCGGCCCGTTCGTGAACCATCGCTTCTCCTTGGGTCTTCGTCGGCCGGCCCGGCCGCCGGGCCGCCACGGGGCGGACGATCATCACGAGTTGTACCCGATCCCGCCCGTCCGATCGCGCGCGAGGGCCGTCGGCCGGGCCCCCGCAGTACATCCCGGGCGCGGTACGGGCGTGGGCCGTTTCCCGCTGCGCGGCCGGTTCACGACGGCCCCACGCGGCGGGCGGCGCGGGCGGCGGGGCGCGTGTCACCAGTGGTCCGGCGCGAAAAGGCGAAAGGCGTGCCGTGTCAACTCCCGGGCGGATGAACGGCACTTCCGTGGCGCCGGACGGGCCGTTCCGGAATTCGGCGCGGAGTTACCGGACACGGAGCGGGCGAAACACGTAGGGCCTTTCATGATGCGGCACCGGCCCGCACGGACGGTGTCACCCGGAGCTGACACGCCGCACCCTTTCCGAAACGGCCGCCACCTGCGGCGGACGACGTAATTCAGACGGTCTGTTGAGCGAGTCATACGTGTATTCATCCGCACGGTCTGCCACAGTGCACCTCGTTTTCACCCGTTGATCTACGCCTCCGTATTCCTTGCCGCCGTCCTTTATCCGATACCTCTTCGGGGGCATGTGAGAAGAGAGCCGTGCGTGCTGCGAAAGAGTTCCACCGAAGAAAGCCGCCTGACGGTCCTTCACCTGGTCCAGCCGGTGGAGGGCGGGGTCGCACGGGTCGTCACCGATCTCGTCGCCGCCCAGGTCCGGGCGGGGCTGCGGCCGGTGGTGGCGTGCCCGCCCGGCGGGGGGCTGGCCGAGGGCGCGGCCGAGGCGGGTGCCCGGGTGTGGGCCTGGCCCGCCGAGCGTGTCCCCGGACCGCGGCTCGCCCGGGAGGTCGCCGCGGCGGGACGGCTGGTCCGGGTGTGCGCGCCCGATGTGATCCACGCCCACAGCGCCAAGGCGGGACTCGCCGGGCGGCTGGCGGTCCGGGGCCGGATCCCGACGGTGTTCCAGCCGCACGCCTGGTCGTTCGAGGCCCTGGAGGGGCGCGCCGCGGGGCTGGCGGAGGCGTGGGAGCGGTTCGGCGCGCGGTGGAGCGACCGCATCCTCTGCGTCAGCGAGTCGGAGCGGCACGCGGGGCAGCGGGCGGGCATCGCGGCCCGGTGGTCGGTGATCCACAACGGGGTCGATCTCGGCCGCTTCCGTCCGGCCCCCGGGGACGCCATGCGGTCGGCGCGGGCCTCCCTGCCGCTGCTCGCGGACGTCCCGCCCGGGGCCCCGCTCGCCGTGTGCGTCGGACGGCTGAGCCGGCAGAAGGGGCAGGACGTCCTGCTGAGCGCCTGGCGGCGGGTGCGTGTCCCGGGGGCGCGGCTGGTCCTGGTCGGCGAGGGCCCGCGCGGCGGCGAACTGCGGCGCGGGGCGCCCGACGGGGTGCTGTTCGCCGGGGCGGCCCGGGACGTGCGGCCGTGGATCCACGCCGCGGACGTCCTGGTGCTGCCGTCCCGTTGGGAGGGGATGGCGCTGGCTCCCCTCGAAGCCATGGCCTGCGGACGGCCCGTACTCCTGTCCGACGTCAACGGCGCCCGGGAGAGCCTGCCCCCGGGCCACCTCCCCCACTGCCTCGTACCGCCCGAGGACCCGGCCGCGCTCGCGTCGGCGCTCACCGCCCTGCTGGGCGACGCCGGGCTGCGGGCCGAACTGGGCTCGGCGGCGGGGGCGCACGCCCGGTCGGTCTTCGATCTGACCAGGACCTCCGGCGCGGTCCTGCGCCTGTACCAGGAGCTTGTCGGCCAGTCCCGCCCCACGACGAGGAAGCGCACCGAGCGATGACGACGGAGAGTGCACCGATGACCCGGGCCGCCCAGGCGGCCCCCGTGCGCGGTACGGCTTCCGTACGCCCGCCACGGGACGGCGGCGGGGCCGAGGAGCTGCCACGGGCGCGGCAGGGCGGCGCGGGGCGGGTGTTCCCGGTGGGGCTCCTGGCCGCGGACGCCGTGGCGGTGGGCGCCGGTGCGGTCCTGGTGGCGCACGCCTCCCCGCCGTGGCCGGTGTGGGTGGTGGCCCTCCTGCTCCCGCAGGTGGCCGCCCAGGTGGTGCTGCACGCCTGCCGGGGGCTGTACCGGGGCGGGCTGTCCCCGTCGGCTCCCGCGGAGCTTCCCGCGCTGCTCGCCACCGCGCTCGTGCAGTGGTGCGTCACCGTCCAGGTGCTGGCCGCGTGCGCCCCCGCCTGGGGCCTGGGCTGGACGGCGCCGCTCTGCGCGGTCGGCGTCCAGGTGCCGCTCGCGTGCGGCGGGCGTGCGGTGGTGTACCGGGTGCGGCGGCGGGCGGCGGCCCGTGCGCCTCTGTCCGCCCTGGTGATCGGTGACGGGCGGGCCGCCGACCGGGTCACCGCGGTGCTCCAGGAGCGCGCGGAGTACGGGATGCGGCCGGTGGGCCGGGTGGGCCGGACGGCCGCGCCCGAGGACGGCGGCCTCGCGTCCCCGGCCGACGGGGCACCGCTGCCCGTGCTCGCCACGGCGCAGGACGTCGGCCGGGCGGTCATCCAGAACGCCGTGCGGCACGCGGTGTTCACCGCAGCGCCGGAGTCGGTGCCCGACGGCACCGCCCTGTTCGAGCTGTTCGTGCGGCACGGCTGCCGGGTGTGGCTGATCACCGACCGGGGCGGGCCCGCCGTCCGGGACGCCCCGGCGCGGGACCACGCGTGGGGGTTCGCCGCCGAGACGCTGCGCGACGCCCCGCACCATCCGGTCGCCTACCGGGCGAAGCGGGCCATGGACGCCGCTCTGGCGTCCGTCGCCCTGGTGGCCGCCGCTCCGTTGCTGGTGGGCTGCGCCCTGGCCGTACGCGTCTGCGACGGTCCCGGTGTCCTCTTCCGGCAGGAGCGCGTCGGCCGCTACGGGCGGCCGTTCGTGCTGCTGAAGTTCCGCACGCTGCGGCCGGCCGACGCTCACGAGGCCGCCACCCGGTGGAACGTGGCCTCCGACCACCGGATGAGCCGGGCCGGCCGGTTCCTGCGCCGGACCTCGCTGGACGAGCTGCCGCAGTTGTGGAACGTCCTGCGCGGGGACATGAGCCTGGTCGGCCCCCGCCCCGAACGCCCCTACTTCGTCCAGCAGTTCAGCCGGATCCATCCCGGCTACCGGGCGCGCCACCGGATGCCCGTCGGCATCACGGGGCTGGCCCAGGTGCACGGGCTGCGCGGGGACACCTCGATCGAGGACCGGGTCCGCTTCGACAACCGGTACATCGAGACGTGGTCGCTCTGGCAGGACGTGTGCGTGCTGGCGCGGACGGCGGGCTCGGTGTTCCGGCTGGGGGGCAGCTGAACCGTGACCCTCACCGCCTTCGAGACGACCCCGACCGCCCTCCCCCGCACGGCGCCGGCCGCGTCCGCCGCCGGGCAACCCGACCGGGACGCCCCGCGCGGCCGGTGGCCGCTGCTGCCGCTGGTCGCGGCGGTGCTGCTGCCGGCCGTACCGGCCGACGCCGTGGCGGCCTGGACCGGGTACGCCCTGCCCCTGGCCGACCTGGCCTCGGGCGTGGCGGTGCTGGTCTGCGTGGGGGTGCTGCTGTTCGGGCGGCGGCGCCCGCTGACCCCGGCCGCCGCGCTCGTCCTCGCCCTGCCCGTGGTGGGACTGGCGGTGGCCACGGTCACGGCCACGGACCCGGTCGCGGCGCTGCCGGGGTTCGCGCGGTATCTGCAGATCTTCGTCCTGGTGCCGGCCGCGGTGCTGCTGCTGGTCCGCGACGCGGCGGACTTCCGCGTCGTCACCGGCGCGCTCGTGCTGTCGGCGCTCGTCCAGGGGGTGACGGGGGTGCACCAGTACGCCACCGGCACCGGCGCCTCGTACATGGGCGAGGACATCCGGGCGGTCGGCACCTTCGGGCCCGAGGACGTGATGGGCATGGCGACCGTCGTCGGCTACGGGCTGCTCGCGGCCGGGGCGTACGCGTTCCGCCCCGCCGCCGGGCGGCCCGGATGGTGGGTGCCGTGCGCCCTGGGGGTGACGGCCGCGCTGGTGGTGCCCCTCACGCTCTCCTTCAGCCGGGGGGCGTGGATCGCGACGGCGGCGGGCGGCGCCGTGATGATCGCGGCCACCGGGGCGCGGCAGGCCCTGCGCACCTTCGCCGTACTCGCCGCGTGCGCGGTCGTGCTGGTCGGCGGCTTCGGCGTCGGGTCCCAGATGCTCTCGCAGCGGCTCACCAGCATCACCCAGGTGACGAGCGCGCCCGACCGCTCGGTCACCGACCGCTACAGCATGTGGGCGGCGGCGGCCGGGATGTGGCGGGAGCGGCCGGTGACCGGCGTCGGGCTCAAGGCCTTCCCCGCGCACCGGGACGGGCATGCCTCGATCGGGCTCTCGGCCGGCAGCGACACGGCGGGGGCCGGGCAGGAGTTCGTCAGACAACCGCTGCTGTCCCCCCACAACATGTATCTGCTGGTCCTCGGTGAGCAGGGGCTCGTCGGCTTCGTCGCGCTGGTGGGCGGCTGGGCCGCGCTCCTGGTGGGCGGCGTGTACCGGCTGGCGCGGGCACGGTCCCGCCGGGCGGCGGCCGTGGACTGCGGTCTCGCCGCCGTCGGGCTGACGGTCTGGCAGTGCGTGGACTTCCTGTACGCGGACATCGGCGGGCCCTCCACGGTGCTCACCGGTGTCGTGCTGGGCCTGGCCGCGTGGTGGGCGCTGGCCACGCCGGAGAAGGCGGCCGCCGCGTGAGCGAGACCGTCGTGGAGACCGCCGCAGCGGCGCCCGGACCGCCCACACCCGAGGTCCGGGGCAGGCCCTTCCTGGCGAGGGCGGCGGCCGGGGCCGCCGGGCTGACCGTGGTCGCCGCCCTGCTGGGGCTGGTCCGTGACCAGGCCGTGGCGCGGCTCTTCGGCGCGGGCCACGCCAGTGACGCGTTCCTGGTGGCCTGGACCGTCCCGGAGATGGCGGCCACCCTGCTGATCGAGGACGGCATGGCGCTGCTGCTGGTGCCGGCCTTCAGCCTCGCGCTGACGCGGCGTGCCTCGGCCGCGTCCCCGGGGGATCCGGTGCGGGCGCTCGTCGCGGACACCTTCCCCCGGCTGGCCGCCGCCCTGGCCTGTGCGGGGGCGCTGCTGATCGCGGGCGCGCCCTGGGTGGTGGGGGTGCTGGCGCCTGGTCTGGAGGATCCCGGGCTCGCGGTGGACTGCACGCGTCTGACGGCGGTCACCGTCCTCACCTTCGGTGTCACCGGGTACTTCAGCGCGGCGCTGCGGGCACACGGACGGTTCCTGGGACCGGCCGGGGTCTACATCGCGTACAACGCCGGCATCATCGGCATGACGCTCGCGCTGCACGCCGTGTGGGGGGTGCGGGCCGCCGCGGCGGGGGTCGCCGTGGGCAGCGTGCTGATGATCCTCACCCTGCTGCCCGGGTTCGTGACGCTGGTGCTGCGGCGGCGGGTGCGCGGGACGCCGGCCCCGGCGGGACGGGACACGGCGGCCCCCCTGCTCGGGGCCGCCGTCCTCGCGCCGGTCGTGCTCTTCGTGGTGAGCCGTCAGTCCCAGGTCTTCGTCGAGCGGTTCCTCGCCTCGTCCCTGTCGGACGGCGCGATCTCCCATCTGAACTTCGCGCAGAAGGTCGCGCAGCTGCCGATGGTGCTGTCGATGATGATCTGCACGGTGACCTTCCCCGTCGTGGCGCGGGCCATGGCCTCCGGGGACCGCGAGGGCGCCCGGCGCCGGGTCGAGCGGGACCTCGCGCTGGCGGGGACGGTCGTCCTGCTGGGCACCGCCATGGTCCTCGGGTACGCGCCGCAGATCGTCGAAGTCCTCTTCCAGCGGGGTGCCTTCGACGCGGCGGACACCACGGCGACGGCCGGGGTGATGCGCGTGTACGCGCTCGGTCTGCTGGGCCACACCCTGGTGGGCGCGCTGTGCCGGCCGTACTTCTCCTCGGGGCGGCCGACCTGGTACCCGCCGGCCGCGATGGGGGCGGGGCTGCTGGTCACGGCGGGGGCAGGGGCCGCCCTCACCGGCCGCTTCGGGGTGGACGGCATCGCGGCGGCCAACGCCCTGGGCATCAGCACCGCCGCGGTGCTGATGCTCGTGGGGCTGGGTTCGCGCGCGGTCGCCGTAAGGGTCCGCGCCGTCGCTCTCTCGCTGGCCCGCCCGGCCCTCGCGGCGGCCGCCGCCGGGGCCGCCGGCCGGCTGGCCGCCCCGGTGGTTCCGGGTCCGGCGCTGTTCGGGCTGGCGGCCGGCTGCCTGCTCGTCCCCGTGGTCTTCTTCCTCACCGCACGCGCGCTCGGGGCTCCCGACGCCGTCCATCCGCCAGCCCTCATCCGACAGAGGTTCGCCCATGGCCGCTGACACCACGCCACGCCGCGCCCGGACACGCCCCCTCCACGCCCCGCCGTCGATGCCGTGGATCCTCACCTACCACTCGGTGGCCGACCCGGCGGACGATCCGTACGGCATCACCGTCTCCGCCGACCGCCTGGACGAGCAGCTGACCTGGCTGCGCCGCCGTGGCCTCACCGGGGTGAGCGTCTCCTCGCTGCTGCGCGCCGACGCGGCCGAGCGGCGCGCCCTGGTCGGGCTGACCTTCGACGACGGGTACGCCGACTTCCTCCACGAGGCGCTTCCGGTGCTGCTCAGGCACGGCTGCACGGCGACCGTGTTCGTGCTGCCCGGCCGGCCGGGCGGGTCCAACGACTGGGACCCGCTGGGCCCGCGCCGGCCGCTGCTCACCGAGGACGGCGTCCGGGCCGTCGCCGCGGCCGGCATGGAGATCGGCTCGCACGGGCTGCGCCACCTCGACCTGACGGCACTGTCCGACGACGCGCTGCGCCGCGAGACGCACGGCAGCCGGGAGGCCCTGGAGCGTGTCACCGGGACCCTCCCGGCCGGGTTCTGCTACCCGTACGGGAAGGCCGACGCGCGGGTCCTCGCCGCGGTGCGGGACGCCGGGTACGCCTTCGGCTGCGCTCTCACGCCGGGCCCGTCGCGCGGACCGCTGGCCCTGCCCCGTACCCACGTCAGCCACGCCGACCGCGGTGCCCGCCTGCGCGCGAAGGCGGTGCGCCACCGGCTGCGCCATCCGGCCGCGCCCGTGCGAGGAGGGCGTCCATGAAGGTCCTGCACGTCATCACCGGTCTGGGTGTCGGGGGCGCCGAGCGGCAGTTGCGGCTGCTGCTGCGCCACCTGCCGGCCCGCTGCGACGTCGTCACCCTGACCAACCCGGGCGCGGTCGCCGAGGGGCTGCGCGCCGACGGGGTGCGGGTGCGGCACCTCGGGATGCGGGGCAACCGGGACCTGGCCGCCGTCCCCCGGCTCGCCCGGCTCGTCCGGCACGGCGGGTACGACCTCGTGCACACGCACCTGTACCGGGCCTGTGTCCACGGGCGGATCGCGGCCCGGCTCGCCGGAACCCCCTCGGTGGCGACGGAGCATTCGCTGGGCCGCGAGGAGATCGAGGGGCGCCCGCTCACCCGGGGGACCCGCGCGCTGTACCTGCGGACCGAGCGGCTGGGGGCGGCGACGGTCGCCGTCTCCTCCACCGTCGCCGCGAGACTGCGCGCCTGGGGAGTGCCGTCCGCGCGGATCCATACGGTGCCCAACGGCATCGACGCGCGGGCGTTCCGCTTCGACGGCGGACGGCGGCGGGCGGCACGGGCGCTGCTCGGCCTTCCCGAGGACGCCTTCGTGGTGGGCGGTGTGGGGCGGCTGGTGCCCGGCAAACGCTTCGACGCCACGGTGCGGGCCGTCGCCGCGCTGCCCGGGGCCTGGCTCCTGCTGGCGGGTGACGGGCCGGAGGCCGGTGCGCTGCGGGCGCTGGCCGGCCGGCTGGGTGTCGTGGACCGGGTCCGCTTCGCCGGGGAGTGCGGCGAGGGCGCGGCGCCGGACGTCCCGGGGGTGCTCGCGGCCATGGACGTCTTCGTCTCGGCGTCCCGGGAGGAGTCCTTCGGCCTCGCGGTCGTCGAGGCGCTGGCCGCGGGGCTGCCCGTCGTGCACGGTGCCTGCCCGGCCGTCGAGGACCTTCCCTCCGGGCAGGTCCCGCCGGGCGCGGTCCGCCTGCGCTCCCCCACCGACCCCGCCGCGGAACTGACGGCGGTGCTGCGGCGCCACCTGGCGCACGGTCCGCGCCGGCTGCCGGTGCCCCGCGCGCTGGACCGCTACGACATCCGGCTCAGCGGCCGACGGCTGATGGACGTGTACGCCCACGCCCTCGGCGGCCCGGCCCCCGCCCCCTCCGCCGCAGTCCTCCATGACCCGTACGTCCCCTCGGAGCCGTACGCCCCCTCATGTCCACCGGCCCCCTCGATCCGGAGAGCACACCGATGACCGAGTCACCCGACCAGCAGCCCTCACCCCGGCGGCCGCGCCGGTTCCGCCCCGCCTTCGTCCGGCCCGCCTGGTGGCCGCTGCCCGCCTGTGTCCTGCTGGGGACGGCCTGCGGGCTCGGCTACGGGCTGCTCACCCCGCCCCAGTACGCCGCGACCGGGTACGCCGTGGTGACCGCCGGGAAGGACATCGACCCGGCGGCGGCCCTGGGGTACGCCCAGTCGTACGGCCGGCTGGCGACCAGCGACACGACGCTCGCCTACGCCCACGGCGCCGCCGGGGAGCCCGTACGTCAACTCCGGTCCCACGTGCGGTCCGAGACCTCACCCGACTCCCCCATGATCGCGGTGACCGGCACCTCGTCCGACCCGGAACGGGCCGCCGACATCGCCAACGCGGTCACCGAGGCGCTGGTCGCGGGTGCCGGGCACGTCGCCGGGGACACCGGGGTGAAGGTGATCGCCTACGCGCACGCCGTCGCACCGGCCGACCCGGTCTCCCCGTCCGCGCCGCTCGGCACGGCGGTGGGCGCGAGCGCCGGCGGACTGCTCGGCGGGCTGGTGCTGCTGGTGCGCCCGCGCCCCGGGCGCCGGGCCGCCGTCACCGCGCAGGTGCCGGGACCCGCCCAGGCCGGCGGGGCGGCGCACACCGGCGAACGGGAGCTCGTGTCATGACCGGGGATGGCCGCGGCGTCCGGGTCACGCTCTGCCGGGACCCCCTGGAGTTCGCCGCGCTCGCCGGGCGGTGGGACGCGCTGCACCGGAGGTGTCCGACCGCCACGCCGTTCCAGAGCCACGCCTGGCTCCACTCCTGGTGGCTGTCGTACGGCACGCCGGGGCGGCTCAGGGTCGTCCTGGCGCACCGGGGGGACCGGCTCGTCGGCGCCGCTCCGCTGATGCTCACGCACCGGCCGATGCCGCTGCTGGTCCCGCTGGGCGGCGCGATCTCCGACTTCTCCGACATCCTCGTCGACGCCGAACGGGCCACAGAGGCCCTCACCGCCCTGGAGCGCGGACTGCACCGGGCCGCCGCGCACACCGTGGTGGAGCTGCGCGAGGTACGCCCCGGCGCCGCGGCCGAGTCGCTGTTCGAGGCGTGGACGGGCGCGCGCGGCCGGCTGACCGACTCGACGTGCCTGGAGCTGCCCGCCGAGCCGGTGGGGACGCTCATCGGCCGGATGCCCGGCTCGCGCGCCCAGCGCACCCGGGCCAAGCTGCGCCGGATCGACGCCCTGGGCGTCGAGTGCCGGGCCGTACCGGGGCACCGGGTGGCGGAGGCGCTCGGCACCCTGCTGCGGCTGCACGAACTCCAGTGGCGGGGGCGCGGGGTCAACCCCGAGCACCTGCGGCCCCGCTTCCACGCCCATCTGGTGCGCTCCGTCCGCCGGATGGTGCCCGACGGGCAGGCCCGCGTCCGTGAGTTCCTGCTCGACGGGGAGGTGGTGGCCGCCGATCTGGCCCTCGGCTCGGCGGGGCTCACCGGCGGCTATCTGTACGGGGTCCATCCGCGGCTCAGGGAGCGCAAGGTGGACGTGTCGGCGATGCTGCTGCGGGAACTGGCGCGGCAGGCGGCCGAGTCGGGCGGCGGGGTGCTGAGCCTGCTGCGCGGCGAGGAGGGGTACAAGGGCCACTGGGGTCCGGAGCCGGTGGTCAACCAGCGGCTGCTGCTGGCCCGTTCGTCCCTGGAGCCGCTGCTGAGGCTGCGCGCGTCGCAGGTGGCGGTGCGGGACCGGGCGGCGCGGACGGTGAAGGCGCGCTTCCCCGCCGCGCGGGACTGGCGCGACCGGCTGGGCGCGCTTCCGTCGGCCGGACTGTCGGTCATGGGCCGGAGATGACCTGGATGACGACTTTTGCTCCGATCCGTTACCGTCTGTCGACTTCCGCGTTGTCAGAGCATGCCGGCCCCTGTTCCGCGGCCGGTTTTCGATCCTTCCAAGGAGAACTGATGTCGCGCATCACCAAGGCTGCCGCTGTCATGGCCGGTACCGGCGCCCTGATCGCCGGCGGCGCCGGCTTCGCTTCCGCCGACGCCGGGGCCGAGGCCCTGGCCGCCCACTCCCCCGGTGTCCTGTCGGGCAACGCCGTCCAGGTGCCGGTGCACGTCCCGGTCAACGTCTGCGGCAACACCGTCAACGTCATCGCCCTGCTCAACCCGGTCTTCGGCAACACCTGCGCGAACGTGGACAGCCACGAGACCGAGGACGAGTACGGCTACGGCTACTGAGCCGCGTCTTCGGCGTGCCGGGCCCTCCCTCCCCGCTCCGGCGGGGAAGGGGGGCCCGGTCCCGTTCCGGGGCCCAGGCGGCCGGGTGGGGTTCAGACGTACCGGTAGAGGCGGGTGTGGTCCATGAGCTGGGAGGGCTTGACGTCCCAGGGGGGCATGGGGTCGTCGAGGGCGAAGACCCTGCCCCGCTGCGGGTCGTCCGCGGCGAGTGAGCGGTCCGGCAGGTAGCGGGCGCGGGGGTGGGCCTTCTGCCAGCGGGTCCACAGGAGGTCGATGTAGGCGTGGTGGAGCCAGAAGACCGGGTCGTCGGGTGAGGCGGCACCGGCCATCGACCCGCCGATCCAGCGGTGCACCCGGTTGTGGTTGGCCACGTCCCGGGTCCCCCGGATGCCCCAGCCCTCGATCCTGTTGCGGAAGCCGGTGGTGCTGACGCTGTTCCAGGGCGCGGTGTCGTAGACGGGGTCGCTCAGGGCCCGGTCCACGTCGGCCTTGGTGGGCAGGGTGACCGGTGCGGAGGGGCGGCCGAGGTCTCGCCGCAGGAAACGGTCCTCGGTGATCCCGGCCCGGATGGTCCAGTCGCCCCGCGCGTACGCGAACGGCCCGGTCATCACCTGGCGGTCCCGGGCGCGGCCGTTGCCGCCGAGGAAGTCCTCCGCCCAGAGGGAGGCGGCCGGGGTGTTGTCCCGGGTCCAGTCCCAGTACGGCACGGTGACCCCGGCGTCGACCGCCTGGAGGGCCTTCTCGAACTCCAGGAGGTAGCGGCGGTGCCACGGGAAGAAGGACGGGGTCATATGGGCGGCCCTGGGGCGGCGGTCGGCGTCGGTGACGTAGTACTGCCGGTGCAGCGAGACGAACTCGTCGTACCGGCCCGAGCGCTTGAGTTGCAGGATGGCGTCGACCAGGCGCTTCTTCTCCGCGCGTGTGAGGTCGCTCTGGTTCTTGCGGCTGTACACCCGTGCTCGTCCTCCGGTTCAGATGGTGTGCGGGGTGGTGGCGGCCAGGTGGGCGGTGCCGAGTTCGTCGACCGCGGCGCGGGCCGTCTCCAGCAGGGTGGGGAACGACTCGTAGTGGTTGACCTCGCTGAGGTAGCTTCCGTCGGCACGGCGCATCACGTGCAGGGAACGGCCGTCGACCGTCACGTCGGCGACCGTCGCGGTGGACACGGCCGCGGCCGCGCCCGGGGGGCCGCCGGCCGGTACCACGGCCGGGGCGGTGCCCCGGATGTGACGGCCCCGGTAGGTCTCGGAGAACCGCTCGGGGGCCTGGGACCTGCGCTCTCCCCGGGCCGGGGTGCCGGGGTCCCTGAGCAGCACGGGGGCCAGCGCGCCGGCCGTGCCGGCGACGAGGGTCGTGGTGAAGGCGGTCCGCAGGACGGCGCGGCGGGCCGGCCGGTGCGGAGCGGGGGCCGGCGTGGTGCCCATGGGTCCGGCCGGGCCGGGCGGGGCTGTGGTGGGGTCCATGAGGGGTGTTCCTGTCTGTCGTCCGCTCTCGTGTGCGGTTCTCGCTCTCACTGTGGGCAACGAGAGCGCGGGCGAACGGTTCTCGTCCCGCGCGGGTCACGCGACCGTGGGATTCTCCGCGGGCGGCGGCCGTGTCGGCCGTCCGGACGTACGGCCGGGGGCCAGCATGGCGGTCCGACCTACGGGAGGGTGTCCATGAACGCGCCGACGCGGATGTCCACCGGCCAGGCGCGGGAGGCCGGTCGCGCCCCGCTGGCCGACCTGGCCGATCCGGCCTTCTGGCGGCTGCCCCGGCCCGAGCGGCTGGCGGCCTTCGCGGCCCTGCGGGAGCACGGCGAACCGGTGCGGTTCACCCCGCGTTCCGGCCCGCACCCGGCGTTCCACGCCCTGGTCAGGCACGCGGACGTCAAGACGGCGAGCCGTCGGCCGCGCGTCTTCGCCAGCGCGCCGGGGGCCACCACGCCCGAACCGGCGCGCTGGGCCAAGGCGGTGTTCGGCAACTCCATGGTGAACCTGGACGGGCCCGAGCACGCCGGTCTGCGGAGCACGATCTCGCGGGCCTTCACCCCGCGTCTGCTGGCGGCCGCCGAGGAGAACATCGCCGCCACCGCCCGGCGGCTGGTGGACGAGGTGGTGGCGGAGCGGCCGGAGGATTTCATGCGTTCGGCCGCCGCCCGTCTGCCGTTCGAGGTGATCTGCGACCTGATGGGCATTCCGGTCCGGCACCGGGTGGCGATCGGTGCCCGGATCGACGACGCCTCCCGGTACGTCGGTGTGCGGCGCCGGGGCCGGGCCCGGCTGCGGGTGCCGGGGCGCGGGCTGCGGTCGCTGGCCCGGATGCAGCTGGTGATGGCGGGGCTGGCCCGGGAGCGCCGGGCCCGCCCCCAGGAGGACCTGGTCTCCGCGCTGGTGCGCGCGGACGTCGACGGGCGGTCGCTGTCCACCCGTGAGCTGGGCGCGTTCTTCTCGCTGCTGCTCGTGGCCGGTGTGGAGACCACCCGTAACGCGCTCGCGCACGGGCTGTGCCTGCTGACGGCGCATCCGGAGCAGCGGGCCCTGCTGGAGGCGGACTTCGAGCGGTACGCGGACGGGGCGGTGGACGAGATCGTGCGCCATTCGACGCCGATCATCCAGTTCCGCCGGACCGTGGTGGCGGAATGCGAGCTGGGCGGGCGGCTCTTCGTGCCCGGGGAGAAGGTGATGCTCCTCTACGCGTCGGCGAACCGGGACGCGTCGGTCTTCGACGATCCGGACGTGTTCGACATCACCCGGTCCCCGAATCCGCACCTCGGGTACGGCGGTGGCGGTCCGCACCACTGCCTGGGCGCGCATCTGGCGCGTCTGGAGATGAAGGCGCTCTTCCGCGAGCTGCTGGGCCGCCCGGTTCCCGTACGGGCGGCCGGCGCGCCGGAGCTGGTCGACTCGAACTTCGACAACCGGGTCCGCTCGCTTCCCCTCTCCTACGGCCGCTCTCACCCGAACGAGCCGGTCTGATCCGTCGCATGGAGCGAAAGGCCCGTGCGGCGGACGTCGCACCGCACATCGGCGGACGTTTCTCCCTAAGGTCGGCACAGCCGGGGGGACCCCACGACACAAGGAGGAGCCCGTGCCCGTACGAAGCCGTCTCGTCACCGCCGGCCTCGGGACGGCTGTCCTCGGCCTTCTCGCCGGCGGCGCGCTGGTCGCCGTCCGGAGCGGTCCGGACGCCATGGCGGGCAAGGGGGCGAACGCGGCGGACCCGGCGTTCTGGGGCCCGACCGCCGTGGGCGCCTATCTGGACTACGGGCCGGACGGTGTACGGCGGATGGGTGAGCTGTCGCGCTGGCTCGGCGGGACGGAACTGCGGGTCGGGCACAGCTACCTGCCCGGAGACGTGTGGGAGAACATCGAGGGCCGCCCCGGGTTCCTCGCCGCGTGGGCGGCCTGGCGGAAGGCGTCCCCGGACCGGATGTTCGTCCTCAACACGCCGATGCTGGAGCGGAACGAGGACCACGTCCCGGACGAGGAGGTGCGCGGGCTGCTCCGGGCCGGGGCCGACGGGCGGTTCGACGGGCACTTCCGTGAACTGGCGCGGCGGCTGGTCCTGCTGGGTGTCCCGGACACGGTGCTCGTCCTCGGCTGGGAGATGAACGGCACCACCTACACGCACCGTTGCGGACCGGATCCGGAGGCCTGGAAGGCGTACTGGAAGCGCATCGTCACCGCGATGCGCTCGGTTCCCGGCCAGCGGTTCCGTTTCGACTTCGCCCCGAGCCGGGGGCTGGACGCCGTCCCGTGGACGGAGTGCTACCCCGGTGACGACGTGGTGGACATCATCGGCATGGACTCCTACGACCAGCCGCCGGCCCGTTCCTTCGAGGAGCAGGTGAACGAGCCGTACGGCTTGCGGCGGCACGTGGACTTCGCGGCGGAGCACGGCAAGCCGGTCTCGTACCCGGAGTGGGGTCTGTTCCGCAACGGGGACAACCCGGCGTACATGCGCGGCATGCTGGAGTGGATGGAGCGGCACAAGCCGGTGTACCAGACGATCACGGACTACTGCCCGCACGGGGTGTGGCAGTGCGCGGAGAACCCCGAGTCCTCGCGGGTCTACCGGGAGATGCTCTCCGCCGGGCCGGACGGGGTGGAGCCGGCCGCGTCCGACTCTCCGCCGGTGGCGACCGAGGCGCCGGAGCCCACGCCCGAGCCGGAGGGGACCGCCGAGCCGGAGGGCCCCGCGCCGGAGCCGGAGTGGGAGCCCGTGACGGAGCCGGAGGCGGACCCGGTGACCGTGACGGAACCGGAACCGGAACCGGAACCGGAGCCGGGGACCGGTGGGGATCCGTGGTGCGTCACGGTGCCGTTGAGCGCCTGGCTGGGGCCGTGGATGCCGGACCGCGAGGTCTGCGCGGAGGAGTGAGCGGGCGGGCGGCGGGCCGGAGGGTCGTCCCCGTCGGGCCCGCCGCCCGGAGGGCCGTCAGGCGTGCAGTGCGCGGTGGGCGCGGATGATGTCGGCGTACCGGTGGCCGCTGGTCTTGACGGTGCGCTCCTGGGTCGCGTAGTCGACGTGGACGAGGCCGAAGCGCTTGTCGTAGCCGTAGGCCCACTCGAAGTTGTCCAGCAGGGACCAGGCGTAGTACCCGGCGAGCGGGGCGCCCTTGCGGACGGCGCGGGCGCAGGCGGCGAGGTGCTGTTCGAGGTAGCGGGTCCGTTCGGGGTCGTGCACGGCGCCGTCGGGGCCCACGGTGTCCGGGAAGGACGAGCCGTTCTCGGTGACGTACAGCCTGCGTACGCCGTAGTCGTCGGTGAGGCGCATCAGCAGGGCCTCCAGGCCGCCGGCGTCGATCTGCCAGTCCATGCCGGTGCGTTCCACGCCGGGCAGGGCCACCTCACGGGCGTACGGGACGGGTCCCTCGGGGTCATCGGCGACCGTGACCGGGAAGTAGTAGTTCAGGCCGTGCCAGTCCAGCGGGGTCGCGATGGTGTCCAGGTCGCCGTCGCGTTCGGGGAGTTCGACCCCGTACAGCTCACGCATGTCGGCGGGGAAGCCCCGGCCGTACACCGGGTCGAGCCACCAGCGGTTGGTGTGGCCGTCCGCGCGGGTGGCCGCCGCGAGGTCCTGGGGGCGGGAGGAGGCCGCGTCCACGGTCGAGTGGTTGGTGACCAGGCCGATGTCGGCCCCGGGGACGGCGGCGCGGACGGCCTGCGCGGCGAGGCCGTGGCCGAGCAGCAGGTGGTAGGAGGCGCGGACGGCGGCGGTCAGGTCGGTGAGCCCGGGTGCCATCCGGCCTTCGAGGTGGCCGATCCAGCCGGAGCACAGGGGTTCGTTGAGGGTGGCCCAGCGGGTGACCCGGTCGCCGAGGCGCGTGGCGACCACGGAGGCGTAGGCGGCGAGGTGTTCGGCGGTGTCGCGGACGGTCCAGCCGCCCCGGTCCTGGAGTGCCTGGGGCAGGTCCCAGTGGTACAGGGTGATGTTCGGGGTGAGACCGGCTTCCAGGAGGCCGTCCACCAGCCGGTCGTAGAAGTCGAGGCCCGGGGCGTTGACGGGGCCGTCGCCGGCGGGCAGGACGCGGGGCCAGGCGGTGGACATGCGGTAGGCGCCGGTGCCCAGCCGTCTCATCAGGGCGATGTCCTCCGGCCACCGGTGGTAGTGGTCGCAGGCCTCGTCGCCGTGGTCGCCGTTCTCGGTCTTGCCGGGGGTGTGCGAGAAGGTGTCCCAGATCGACGGGGAGCGGCCGTCCTCGGCGGCGGCCCCCTCGATCTGGTACGCGGCCGTCGCGGTGCCCCAGACGAAGTCCCGGGGGAACGCGGCGAGGTCTATCGATGCGGACACAAGGTACCTCACAGGTCTGTTCGGCAGGTGGGGGATGGCGGGGAACGCCCCGGCGCCGGGGGCTACTTGACGGCCCCGGCGGTGAGTCCGGTGACGAGGTAGCGCTGGAGCAGCAGGAACCCCGCGACGACGGGCAGGCTCACCACCAGGGACGCGGCCATGATCTGGTTCCAGTACACGTCGTTCTGGGTGGAGTAGCCCTGGAGGCCGACGGCGAGGGTGCGGGTCGCGTCGTTGGTCATGACGGACGCGAAGAGGACCTCACCCCAGGCGGTCATGAACGCGTAGACGGCGACGGCGACGATGCCGGGGATCGCGGCGGGCACGATGACCCGGAACAGCGCGCCGAGGGGGCCGCAGCCGTCCACCTTGGCCGCCTCGTCCAGGTCCCTGGGCACCGAGTCGAAGTACCCGATGAGCATCCAGATGGAGAACGGGAGGGAGAAGGTGAGGTAGGTGAGGATGAGGCCGAAGCGGGAGCCGAAGAGCGCGATGCCGGTGGCGTTGCCGATGTTGACGTAGATGAGGAACAGCGGCAGCAGGAAGAGAATGCCGGGGAACATCTGCGTGGACAGCACGGTGACGGTGAAGACGCGTTTGCCGCGGAAGGTGTAGCGGCTGACGGCGTAGGCGGCGAAGACGGCGATCACCACGGAGCAGACGGTCGCCGACCCGGCGACGATCAGCGAGTTGGTGAAGTAGTCGGCGAGCGGGACGGTCTCCCAGATGTCGAAGTAGGGCCGGATCGTCAGGCCGGTGGGGATCCACCGGAACTTCCCCGTCACGTCTTCGAGCGGTTTGAGGGAGCTGGTGACCATGACGAAGACCGGCAGCAGGACGAAGACGGTCAGCAGGGTCAGGAAGATCCGCCGGCTCCACAGGAACGACCGCGGGGGCGCCATCGGCGAGCGGGACGGCCGGTGGGCGGTGTCAGCCATCGCTGGCCTTCTTTCCTCGGGAGGTGAACAGGAGGTAGAGGCCCGTCACCACGAGCAGGAACAGCAGCAGCAGGACGGACATCGCGGAGCCCGTGCCGAAGTTCCAGGTCTGGAAGGACGACTGGTAGATGTGGATGGAGATGAGGTCCGCGGCCGCGGGTGCCGACTTGCCGAACAGGACGAACGGCGTGTTGAAGTCGTTGAAGGTCCACAGGAACAGCACGAGGACGAGGACCTGGTTGACGGGGCGCAGGGACGGCAGGGTGATGCGGCGGATCTGCTGCCACACTCCGGCGCCGTCGAGCGCGGCCGCCTCGTAGATGTCCCGGGGGATGTTCTGCAGGCCGGCCATCATGATGAGGAAGGCGAACGGCCAGCCCTTCCACACCGACACGACGAGCAGGGTGAAGAAGCTGTTGTCGCCCAGCAGCCAGAAGGGCGGGCTGTCGGTGAGGCCCAGCTGGTCGTGGATGACGTGGTTGATGAGGCCGTTGTCCCGCTGGAACATGAACGCCCAGGTGATGACGGCGGCGTAGACGGGCAGGGCGTACGGCACCAGGAAGAGGGTGCGCAGGAAGCCCCGGCCGCGGAAGGTCTCCTGCATGAAGACGGCGGCGGCGGTGCCGAGCAGCCAGCACAGGCCCACCGACACCACGGTGAACAGGCAGGTGATGAGGAAGGAGTGCAGCAGCGCCTGGCCCACCGGTGCGTCGAAGTCGACCGAGAGGGTGTAGTTGTCGAGGCCGGCCCACGGGGAGGTGGTCCAGTCACGGACGTAGAACTGGGTGAGCTCGCGGAAGCTGACGACGATGCCGATGACCATCGGCACGAGGTGGACCAGCAGTTCGAGGAGGAGAGCGGGGAGCAGCAGCAGGTACGGCAGGCCGATGCGGCGCAGCCGCCCGGAGCGGCGTCTGCGGGGCGCCGCTCCGGGGTCGTTCCTCTGTGCTGTCCGCTCGCCCGTCGCGGGGGCGGCGGTGGTGGTCATGGTGGTGTCCGCGCTCACTTCTTGGGCATCTGCTGCTGGGCCTTTTCGAGCTTGGCCTTGACGGAGTCGGTGGTCACCGGGCGGCCGGCGGCGGCGTCCGCGAAGAGCTCCTTGACGGCGGTGCCGACGACCGTCTCGAACTGCGACTCCTCGGGGACCTGCGGGAGGGCGGCGGCGCTGGTGGCGAGGGCCTCGCGCAGCGGCGACAGCGCGAAGGTGCCGAATGCCCCGTCCTCCTGGGCGGCCTTGACCGGCGGGATGGAGCCGTAGGCCTTGTTGAGGACGATCTGCTCCTTGTCGCTGGTCATGAACTTGACGAAGTCCTTGGCGCCGTCGAGGTTCTTGGTGTTGCCGAAGACGGCCATGTTGATGCCGGCGACCATGGAGTTGACGCCGGTGCCCTGGCCGGGCTTGCCCGACTGGACGGGCGCGGGCACGACGCCCCACTCGGACTCGTCCATGCCCTGGGACGTGAAGGTGGCGGAGGCGGTCTGCCACAGCACCATCGCGGTCTTGTTCTTCGCGAAGTCGCTGAGCGACTGGTTCTGCGCGTACTCGGCGTTGCCGGGCGCGATGATCTTGTCCTTGGCCATCAGGTCGACGTACTGCTTGACGGCCGCGACCGCTCCGTCGGACGTGAAGTCCGGCTTGCCGTCCGCGGTGAAGAAGTCGGCGCCGTGCTGCTTGCCGAGCACGAAGACCTGGTGGATGTTGTTGGAGAGGTTCGAGCCCTCGGCGCCGAGGGCCCACTTGCCGTCCTTGGACAGCTTCTTGCCGGTCTCGACGAGCTCGTCCCAGGTGGTGGGCGGCTGCTTGACGCCGGCGTCGGCGAACATCTTCTTGTTGTAGTAGAGCGCGTAGGCCATGGAGTACAGCGGGACCGCGGCCGGGTCCTGGCCCTCGGCGCCGGTCGAGCCGAGCGCGGAGTCCACGAAGCGGTCCTTGCCGCCGATCGCGTCGAAGTTCTTCTCGTCCCACGGCAGCAGCGCGCCGCTGGCCTGGAGGGACGCGCTCCAGGTGTTGCCGATGTTCAGGACGTCGGGGCCCTGGCCGGACGTCGTCGCGGTGAGGATGCGGTTCAGCAGATCGCCCCAGGGAACGACCTCCAGCTTGACCTTGATGCCGGTCTGCTTCTCGAACTTGTCGAGCTCCGGCTGGAGGACCTTCTTGTCCGCCTCCAGGCTGGCGCCCTGGTTGGAGGCCCAGTAGGTGAGGGTCTTCGGCTGTTCGTTCGATCCGCCGGCACCGGACGTTCCGCCGCCGCAGGCAGCCGCGGTGAGGACGAGCGAGAGGGTGACGGCGCCGACGGCCGCGGCTCTGATTCTGCGCATGACTCCAGGGGCCTTTCGAGGAGGGCGGATGTGCGCCGAGGGGACGGGCGGGCGGGCCCGGACAGCGCCCCCGTGAGCGGGGTCCGCAGATCCACACGGCTTAATTTAGGATGTGAGTTAAACCTCAAGCGAAGTGTCCGTCAAGAGGTTCCGCCACGGTCGGGGGCGGCCGGGAGCCGCGCGGAGAGGGGGTGGGACGACGGTGCGAGGGGTCCGTACGGCGCGTGACCTGCGAGGGGAGCCACCCGCCACCGCATTGCAACGGTTGGGTATCGGCGGCCCGTTGGGCCGCCCCCCGCCCCTTCGGCGGCGCCGGGTCCGGCGCGGAGGGCGGCACCGGGAGGGGCGCGCGACGCGGTGAGGCGGCGCACGCCCCTGGCGCTCCGGGGGCCCGCTGGGGCGCCCCCGGCGGGTCAGCCGTAGATGCCGAACTCGTGGAGCGAGTAGCCCCATTCCGTACCGCGGGCCGTCAGCTGGAGGCGCACGTACCGGGCCGTCTCCGCGATGCCGAGGGTGTCGATGTCCCCGTCACCCGAGGTGGTGGTGTGCACGGTGCGCCAGTCGGTGCCGTTGTCGGAGACCCGCACCTCGTACGCCTTGGCGTAGGCGGGGTCCCAGACCAGCTGGAGGGTGCGGAACGCGGTGGGCGCGCCCAGGTCCACCTGGATCCACTGCGGGTCGCTCCAGTCGCTGGCCCAGCGGGTGTCGGTCCGGCCGTCGGTCGCCAGGTCCGGGGTGCAGGGGCAGTCACCGTAGGACTCCTGGAAGGAGGAGGCCGTGGTGGTCTTGTGCAGCGCGACGTTGGTGCCGTCGACCGGGGGCGCGACGACCTTGACCGACTTGGTCTCGATGCCCGCGTTGCCGTGGCCGTCCTCGGCCTGGAGGTACACCTTCCACACCCCGAGCTTCTCGGGGGCGGTGACCGCGAAGGTGCCGTCGCCGGTCGAACGCCACCGGGCCTCGACAAGGCGGTTGTCGCCGGTGGCGTAGTTGCCGCTGAGGAAGACCTTGTACGTCACCGGGTCGCCGTCCGGGTCCCGTACGTCGGCGCGGACGGTGAACTCCCCGCCGGCGGGGGCGGAGGAGGCCGGGGTGACGGTCATGCCCGAGATGACGGGCGGTGTGTTGTCCCCGCTGGTCGATCCGGCGTACGCCTTCTTCACCGCGTAGTACGACAGGCGCTTCAGGCCGTCCGGCAGCAGGTTGAACCAGACGCCTCCGAAGTCGTGCTCCACGCCGTAGTGGAAGAGCGTCGCGCCGAGCGCCACGCCCCGGTGACCGGTGACGCACTGCCACGCCTTGGTGTAGCCCTCGGCCTTCCGCACGTCGGTGGGCTCGTCGGGGACGCCGTTGGCGTCGTCCGGCACCTCCCACTCACCGGCCGGTCCGCCCTCGGTGATGATGTAGGGCTTGGTGTAGCCGCCCTCCTCCCAGGCCGTACGCACGTTGCAGATGTCGCCGTAGGAGTTCATCGAGTACAGGTCGAGGTCCGGGGCGTTGCGCTTGTAGTAGGGCCAGGCGCCCGTCCAGGCGTCGGTGGAGGTGACCGGGTGGTCCGGGTCGATGGTGTGGATCTTCTTGGCGACGTCGTTGACGAAGCCGGTGTAGGCGTCGCGCTGCCTCTCCAGCTCGTCGCCGCTGTAGCAGTTCTGGAGGCCGAGGACCGATTCGTTGCCGACGTTCCACATGAGGACGCCGGGGTGGCTCTTGTAGGTGTCGACCCACTTGGCGAACTCGGTGAGCGAGTCGTTCTTGTACGCCGTGTCGGTCAGGTAGTTGACGCATCCGCCGCTGCCGGGGCCGCCACCGGGCTGGAGCCAGAAGCCGCTGACGACCTTGATGCCGTTGGCCGCGGCCTCGTCGAGCAGGGGCTTGCTGGATCCGTCGGTGCCCCAGGTGCGGATGGTGTTCACGCCCATGGACCTCAGGTCGGGCAGGTAGCGGCCCGCGTCGGCGACGGACGGGCCCCAGGTGAGTCCCTTGACCTGGTAGGGCTCGCCGCCCACGGTGAGCTGCCAGTCGCCCTGCGAGCCGGTCACGGCCACCGCGCCGCCGGCGGCCGGCGGTGTGCTCCCGTCGCCGCCGCCGTAGACCTGGAACTCCCAGAGCGAGTATCCGTAGCCGCCGGCTCGCGCGGTGCCGAGCATGCGGACGTAGCGGCCGGAGCCGGACACGGCGAGGTCGTCGGTGCCGCCGTCGCTGCCGGTGACGGTCTTCAGGGTGCGCCAGTCGGTGCCGTTGTCGGAGGCCTGGATCTCGTACGCCTGGGCGTGCGCGGCCTCCCAGGTGAGGACGACCCTGCTGAGGTCGCGCACGCCGCCGAGATCGACCTGGATCCACTGCGGGTCGCTCCATTGGCTGGCCCAGCGGGTCCCGGTGAGGTCGCCGTCGAAGGCCGCGGAGGCGGGGTAGGCGTCGCCCTCCTGGGAGGACGCGGTGGCCGGCCTGCCCTGGGACAGCAGGCTCTCGGCGGCCCCGGCCGGCGGGGAGGCGGCGAGGGTGAGCGACGACGCGAGCAGCGCGCCGAGGACGGTCAGCGGGACGGCCGCGCGCCGGCGTACCCGGGCGCGGGGTGCGGGAGGTCGCGGGGTGGGATGGGCAAGGGGGTCCGGGGTGGGACGTGTGAGGGGTTTCGACACAGTCTGCTCCTGGCAGGTCGTGGTGCGGGCGGTGGGGCGCGGCTGCCCGTGCCGCCGGCGGGCGGGGAGGACGGCCCGTCCGCTCGGCGGGACGGGCCGCGCGCTCTCGGGTACCGCGGACGCGGTCGCTCCGGGCCGGGGCGCGGGGAGGTGCCCCGGCCCGGAGGTGTCCTGTCGCGGCCCCCGCCGGACGTGCCGGCGGGGGCCTGCCGGTCAGGGGAAGGAGACCAGGTTGGACGGCACGGTCGAGGTGCCGGCCGGTACCGTGGACGCTCCGGTGCTGTTGATGACGTGCTCGTAATGGCCCTGGCCGCCCAGGGAGACCACGAGCAGGCTGTGGAACTTCACACCGGGCTTCACCGGTGCCTGGAAGCCGTGTTCCTGACGGATCGACGGGTCGGCGGTGAAGTTGCAGTAGCTGCCCAGCCCCCATGCCTCATGGGTGTTCACCGAGTCGTCGACGCGGTAGGCGGCGTACCCCTTGGTGGAGCCGTTCTGGATGGCGGCCTGGTTCGGGGCGTCGTACGCCTTCTCGTTCTGGTAGAAGATCGTCCTGCCGCGCTCGCCGTACCACTCCACGTCGAACTTGTTGAAGTGCTCGACGAACAGACCGGTGGCCAGCACGTCGTCACCGTTGACGCGGACGCCGTAGTCGGCGCGGTTGGTCTCCCAGCCCACGCCCGCGCCGTGGTCGGCGCGCCACACCCAGGTGTGGTCGATGATGACGTCGTCGCTGTTGACGACGATGCTGGTGGTCGCCTTGCCGGGGCCCGCGCCGCCGACGCGGACGTAGACGTCCTGGACGGTGGTGGGGTTGGCCGCGTGGTCCGCGGACGCGCCCTGGCCGCCGACCTCCAGCAGGGTCGGGGAGTTGACCGGACCGGCGTCGATGAGGAAGCCGGCGAGCTTCACACCGTCGACGTCGGCGACCTTCATGGCGGTCACACCGTTGTCCGGGATGATCGTGGCGAGGCCGAGGCCCAGGACGACGGTGTCCGCGCGGGTCACGTTGATCGTGCGGTCGACGTGGTAGACGCCGGGCGTGAACAGCAGGTGCAGGCCCTGCGCCAGGGCGGCGTTGATGGTCTCGGCGGTGGCGCCCGGCTTGACCACGTAGAACTGGCTCAGCGGGAGGGACTGGCCCTGCGGGGTGCCGTTGGCCCAGGTGGTGCCCCGCGCGTTGGTGCGCTTCGCGGGGACGAAGACCTTGTAGTCGTTGCCGTCCAGGTAGAGGAAGGGCTTCTCACGGGAGACGGGGGTGGTGTCCAGCGTGGTGTACGGGGGGTTGGGGAACGAGGTCGCGGGTGCGCCCTCGACACCGGAGAAGGTCATGTTCCAGACGCCGTTGCCCCAGCCGCCGATGGAGCTGTCGCGGGTGTACCACTGCTGCTGCGAGTACGGCCCCACCTGGCCGTCGATCTTGCTGTCGGCGATGTAGCCGCCGCTGGCCCAGCCGTAGCCGTCCGGGGCGAGGTTGAGACCGCCCTTGACGTGCATCCGGCGGAACGAGGCCGCCTGGGACACGGCCCAGCGGTTGGTCCCGTTGACCGGGTTGAGCGCGAGGTTCTCGGCGGCGCGCCAGAAGTTCTGGGTGGCGTTGCCGTTGAACCAGCCGGCGTCGACGGTCACGTCACCGTTGATGGTGGTGTCGTCGGGCCTGAGGCCGAGACCGGCGATCTGGGTGTAGAAGCCGATCTGGGCGTTGAGGTTGTTGTACGTCCCCGGCTTGAAGAAGAAGGCGTGCCGGCCGGTGCCGAACTGCGCCGACTCCTGCTCCCGGAACACCTGGTCCAGCTTGGCCTGGATGCCGGGCGTGGACGGGTCGAAGACGTGCACGTTGGGGCCGAGGTCCCCGCCACCCGGGATCACCGGGCCGGTGCCGCCGCCGTCGGTGGTGCCGAAGACCTTGAACTCCCAGAGCGAGTAGCCGTACGCGGTGGCGCGGGCGGTGCCGAGCATCCGGACGTAGCGCGCGTTCCCGGAGATGCCGAGCGTCTCGTTGCCGCCCCTTCCGGTGGTCGTGGAGTAGGCGGTCGACCAGTCGTGGCCGTTGGACGACAGCTCGATGCGGTAGGCCGTCGCGTACGCCGTCTCCCAGCTGAGCTCCACCCGGTCGAGGGCGGCCGGGGCGCCGAGGTCCACCTGGAGCCACTGCGGGTCGGAGGCGGCGCTCGACCAGCGGGTGCCGGGGTCGCCGTCGACGGCGCCGGACGCCGGGGTGCCGTAGTTCTCCTCGCTGGACGCCGTCGCCTGCTTGCCCTGGGACAGCAGGGTCGGCGCGGCCTCGGCGCGCGCCGTGGGGGTCAGCGCGAGAAGAGCGGCGGCCAGTGCGGTCACCACCACCCCGACAAGGCCCCTGCGGACGGGTCTGGACGGTGGTGCGGTGGTCAGTGGTATGCCGACTGCGGACATGGGGGGCTCCTTGGAGAAGAGGCCGTAAGGGATGCGAGCTGGAGAGCGCTCTCCGGCACCCTGCCCGCGCACCGTCCATGCGGTCAAGAAGTCTGACACCACTTTTCTTTTGTCTTTCATTAAGGGGGAGTTGACGCCCCGGGTGGGCGGGAACCCCTCCCTGGCAGGTCGGCGGGCTCGTCGGCATCGCGTACGGCGCCCCTGTCACGGCGAGGACCTGGACCGGGTTCGGCTCGGACGGCCCGGCGGGTGCCCCGTGGCCCACGACCGGTGGCCACGCCCCCGCGAGTGCGGCCCGCAGGCTCAATACCCAGACGTATCAGGACGTTTGTGGCGGATCGCTGCGCCCTGACGGCGTGCCCGGCGCGAACTCCCCCGCCACGGAGAAGGATCCGGGTGGTACGGGACCGGCCCCGCGGACACGGGAGCGGTGTTCGGACACACCGGGTGCACACAAACACCCCGGCTCCAGGCACACTCTGTGTGTCGCATCATCGTTTGAAGGAAGATTTGCGCATGATCACGCTCAAGAAGGAAGACGGACCGGCGGACCTCGACGGAGTCACCCACCTGTCCATCGGCGCCTCCTGGGACCCCACCGCCGGCAGCAGTGGTGGAGTGATAGGGGCACTGCGCCGCAAGAAGGGGACCGACCTCGACCTCATCGCCATCGCGATGCAGGGCGACGACCCGGTGCGCCTGGCGGGCCTGGACTCGCTCGACCCGATGGGCAACGGCTCCGTCGTACACAGCGGTGACAACCAGACCGGCCGCGGTGAGGGGGACGACGAGACCGTGACGGTCGATTTCGCGAACGTTCCGTCGAACATCACGTCGATCGTGTTCGTCGCCGCCGCCTACAAGAAGGGCAGCTCCTTCCAGCAGGCGCGGAACATCAGCTTCAAGGTGTACGACGCCACCGGAGGCAGCACGCAGCAGGTCGCCGACATCTGGCCCAGCCTGCTCACGACCGACAACGGATGCGCCGTGGCGAAGGCGTACCGCCTCGGCAACGCCTGGAAGCTGGAGGTCATCAACGTCACGGGGAAGATCAAGCAGGGCAGCGAACAGGCCCTGATGCGTTTCGCCGTGAGCAAGTAGCGGTCGGCCACCAGGGCCGCCCGCGCCGCGGCACCCTCGGGCCCGGCATCCGGAAACGGACCGCCGGGCCCGAGCCATGTGCGGGCTCACCGGGCGGCGGAGCCCTCACGCCGGCTCGGTCCGACGGCGGGCCGCCGGTCAGGTCACGCGGGCTCAGTCCGACGGCAGGCCGCCGGTCAGGTCACCGGGCTCGGTCCACTGGCGGGCCGCCGGTCAGGTCAGGCGGGGGCCTCGAACGTACCGGGGCTGTCGGAGGTGGCGCTCCATTCCGGCGCCCGCTGCCGGTCGGCGTCCGCCAGCCCACGTGTGACGCCCTCGGCGTCCTTGTCCGTGGTGTACACGGGCGAGCCGGGCTGCTGGCGCCAGGATTCGTCGAGGCCGCCGGTGTCGACCGGGTCGAAGCCGAGTGCGTTCACGAGGTCCATGACGACCGTCTTGGCCCTCGGGTCGTCGCCCGCCACCGGCAGGGCGATCCGGCCGGCAGCGCCGGCCGGACGGCCGTTCCCTCCGAGGTGCTGGGCGTAGATGTTGTTGAAGGCCTTGATCACCGGATGGTGAAGCTGCCGTTCGACCCACCGGCTCTCGGCCAGACCGGCTTCGATCTCCTCGATGCGGCCGTCCCGCTGGCGCGGGTAGTAGTTGCCGGTGTCCACGACGATCAGGTCCTCCGGCGCCTCGTGGAACAGATCGGGCGGCAGGTCGGGGATCCGGTTCTCCGGGATCGTCACGACGACGAGGTCCGCGCCGCGCGGCGCCTCGCTCACGGTCACCGCCCGCGCACCCGTCTCCGAGGCGAGGGCGGCGAGCGTCTCGGGCCTGCGCGAGTTGGCCACCGCGACCTCGTGTCCGAGGGCGGTGAGCCTGCGGGTGAGCGTGCCGCCGATGTTCCCGGCGCCGATGATGCCGATCTTCATGAGCGTCTCCTCCTGGTCGCGCGTCCCGGCGGCCTCGCGGCCCACCACAGCCAGCGTGTTCCGCCGGTGCCGGTGGTGCAAGCAGGGGACTTGCACGGCGTACGCGGAAATCGCCGTCACTCGGGGACGGACGCATACGGGGACGGCACGACCCGGCGGTTCCGCGCACCCCCGCCGGGGCCGGCTCCTCGTCCCGTACCCCGCCGTGCGGGGCGAGGAGCCGTGTCACTCAGCCCACCGTGCAGAGGGCGCCGTTGAGCGTGAAGCGGTCGGGCTTGGTGAAGGTGCCGGAGTGGGTGCCCTGGAAGCCGAAGGACTGGCTCGCTCCGGGGGCGATCTCGGCGTTGAAGGCCGCACCGGTCGCGGTCACCGCCCCCGAGGACGGGGTGACGGTCGCGTTCCACGCCTGGGTGACCGTCTGGCCCTGCGGCAGCGTGAAGCCGAGCCGCCAGCCGGAGACGGGCACGGTCCCGGTGTTCGTGACCTTCACGTCGGCGGTGAAGCCGTCGGTCCAGGCGTTGGCGGTGTAGCTCACCGCGCAGGGCCCGTCGGCCGGGGTCCCCGGCTCACCGGGGCCCTCGCTCCCGCCCCCGGTCAGGACGGACGACGAGAAGGAGCGGACGGCCAGGCCTGCGCCGTTCTGCCACGGCTCGAACCCCGCCTGGACGCTGGTGAGGTACCAGGAGTTCTGTGCCATTCTCCGGGCCACGGTCGCGTCGACGAAGTCCATCACGTCGAAGGACCAACTGCTGATGGCGGACGGGGAGACGAACGAGATCACGTCGTTGCCGCCGTTGTTGCCGGTCCAGACCTCCCAGCCACGGCCGGCGACGGTCGCGGTGCCGGTCTGCGAGCCGACCGGCTGGATGGGGCCGACCCGGTTGAACCAGATCATGATCTCGGTGCGGTTGACGCCGTCCTTCTTGGGTTCGGGGTCGAGCCAGATGTCGTACGCCGCGTCGTAGACCGCGCCGTCGACGTAGGTGTAGGTGATGGAGGTCGGCGCGCCGCTGATCGAGTCGAGCCGCTTCGGCAGCTCGGTCCCGGGCGAACAGTTCGTGTAGTGACAGCCGTTGTAGACGGACGGATACGACTTGGGCGCCCCGTTGGTGGGCACCGAGCCGTCGGCCCGGGTGAGGGTGAATCCGTCGTCGGTCACGTCGATGCACTGCGCGTCGGTGGTGCCCCAGCGGTTGTTCTGGACCACGTAGCGGTCCTGGATGACGGTCGTGCCGTACTGGCCGCAGATGGAATCGGCCGCCTGGGCGGGCGCCGCGAGGGCGCCGAGCGCCGCGCACGTGGCCAGCGCCACGAGTGACGCCGTGACGGCCGTGCCCGCCGACCTCAAAGAGGCGATGAGGCTCTTCATGATGTCCCTTCGATAGGACCCAATGATGGGAGCGCTCCCATTTCCCGCTCCGGCGTGGAACCTATGGGGCCGTTGTGACTCTCCGCAAGAGGGCGGTCCGTAATACTTCCGCGGGCGGACCCGTCCTGCCGGGGCGTTCCGGGCGCTGGGGCACGGCTGGTGGCCCCGGGTCGCGCGCCGCACACTGGTGGCATGTCAACGGCCAGGCGCAGTGCGGGGATCCTGCTCTACCGTGTCGTCCGGACCGGGACCGGGCAGCGGGACGTCGACGTGCTGATCGGGCACATGGGCGGCCCCTTCTGGACGGGCCGGGACGCGGCGGCCTGGTCGCTGCCGAAGGGCGAGTACGGGGACGGCGAGGAGCCGGACGCGGCCGCCCGCCGGGAATTCGAGGAGGAGTTGGGGCTTCCGGTGCCGGACGGCGCCTGGCTGCCGCTGGGCGAGGCCCGGCAACGGAGCGGGAAGACCGTGGCCGCCTGGGCCGTGGAGGGCGAGCTGGATCCCGCGCGGGCCACTCCGGGCACGTTCACCATGGAGTGGCCCCGGAGGTCCGGTGTGCTGCGGGAGTTCCCCGAGATGGACCGGTTCGCCTGGTGCACACCGGACGAGGCGGCGCGACGGCTCGTGGTCGGCCAGCGCGTCTTCGTCGAGCGGCTGCGTGCCTACGTACGGGAGGGGCGCGCGCCCGCGGACTCGTAGGTTCCGCCACCGGCGCCGCCCGCCGGTCCCCGGGTGGCGTCGTGGCCGGTGGTCTCGCCGGCCGGAGCGTCCCGGTGCCCCGTCCGGCCCGGCGGGGCCGTGACCGGCCGTCCGTCCCGCAGTTCCAGGAGGTCGCCGCCGAAGCGGCTCCGGAAGCCGCGGTCGTGGGAGACGACGACCACGGCGCCCCGGTAGCGGTCGAGCGCCGCTTCCAGTTCTTCGACCAGGCTCAGCGCGATGTGGTTGGTCGGCTCGTCCAGGATCAGCAGGTCGGCGGGCCGGGTGACCAGCCGGGCCAGGGCGAGCCTGCGCTGCTGGCCGATCGAGAGGGCGGCGACGGGGACACCCAGGTCGGCCGGGCGGAACAGGCCGAGGTCCAGCAGTTCGTCGGCGTACATGTCGGCGGGGCCCGGCCGGCCGGCGGCGTACGTGGCGAGCAGCGAGCGCCGTGTGGGCCGGACCGGCAGCTCCTGCGGGAGGTAGCCGGTCCTGCCGCGGCGCCGGACGGTGCCGGAGTCCGGTGCGAGATCGCCGGCGAGGACCCGCAGCAGGGTGGTCTTGCCCGCCCCGTTGGGCCCGGTGACCAGGAGCCGCTGCCCGGGTCCGACGCACAGGGCGGGCAGTCGCAGCCGGTCACCGACGGCCACGGAGTCCAGCTCCACCGGCGGTCGCGGGGTGTGGTCCGGGCCCGGCCCGTCCTCGTAGGCCGTGGCGAGGTCGGCGGTGAAGCGCAGGGGCCGGGGCGGTGCGGGCACCGGCGTACGGCGCAGCGCCTCCAGGCGGGTCCTGGCCGCCCTGACCTGGCCGGACAGCTTGGCCTCGTGGGACCGGCGGTGCTTGCCGAAGCCTTGGCGGGGGTCCTTGCCGCTGCCGAGGAGCCGCCGTCCCGCCGCGTCGGCGAGCTCCTCGGTACGGGCCAGGTCGGTCAGCCATTCCTGGTGCTCCTGGGCCTGGCGGCGGCGTGCGGCGGCCTTCGCGGCGCGGTAGCCGTGCCAGCCGTCGCCGTACCGTGTCACGGCGCGCAGGTCGCGGTCGACCTCCAGGATCAGGGTGGTGGTCCGCTCCAGGAACGCCCGGTCGTGGGTGACGGCGACGAGGGTGCCGCGGTGGGCCCGGAGATGGTCCTCGAGCCAGCTGACGGCGTCGGCGTCCAGGTGGTTGGTGGGCTCGTCCAGCAGCAGGAGTTCGGGCGCCGCGGCCAGTACGCAGGCGAGGGCCAGCCGTGACAGCTCGCCGCCGGAGAGTGTGCCGAGCACCCGGTCGCGGCTGACGTGGCCGAGTCCGAGGCCGTGCGTCGCCGCGTCGGTCCTGGCGTCCGCCTGGTAGCCGCCGCGTTCCTCATAGGCCGTCAGGAGGTCGCCGTAGGCGGCCAGTTCGGCATCGGTGGGATCGATTCCGGACATCCGCGCCTCCGCCGCGCGGATCTGCCCCTCCATCTCGCGGAGTTCGCTCAGCGCCGCGTCGACGGCGTCCTGGACGGTACCGCGTGGGTCGAGGTCGAGGGTCTGGGCGAGGTAGCCGGTGCCGCCGGGGAAGCGGACGGTGAGATCACCGCCGTCCGGCGTCTCCGCACCGGCCATCAGGCGCAGCAGGGTGGACTTGCCGGAGCCGTTCTCACCGATGACCCCGGCCTTCTCGCCGGGGCGGACGGTGAGGGACACCTGGTCGAGGACGGTCCGGTCGCCGTAGGTCTTGGAGACGCCGGTCATGGACAGCTGGGGGCGGTCGTGCTGGGAGGTCATGGGTGGCTTTCCCTGAGGTGGCGGTCCCCCGGCGGCGGACGGCGGGTGCCGGAACGGCACACGGACGCGCATGGCGGAGGACGCGAAGCGAAGGGGCTTCGGACGGCGGGAAGGACCACCGCGCGCGGGTGCGACCCGTGGGTCACACGGTGACGCGGAGCGTCACGCGGCGGAGTCCTGGCCGGGGATCAGAGAAAGAAGTAGTGCCTGCCCATGCGGCCGAGTGTAGTGACCGGCCGCCGGAGGCGCACGGGGTTTCCGGCGGGGTGGGCGGCGCGCCAGGGGCCAGTCTCCCCGGTGGCGGCATCACCCGTCCGGAGCAACGCCACGCGCCGGGGCCCGCCATGGAACAGGGCGGGCTCCACCGGCCGCGCGCCACCGGCGCGCCAGCGCGAGGGGCGGACCGGTGCGCACGATGGCAGCGGGACGGACACGGTGTCCGGATCAGGACACCGCACACCGTCCCCGTACCGGGCGCGGCCACCCGTCCACGCCTGTCCGCGCGGTCGGCCCGAGGCGGCCGCGGACCGAGAGGAAGCCCCATGCCTGTGTGCACGACGCGGGACGGTACCGAGATCTTCTACAAGGACTGGGGCCGGGGCCGCCCCGTGGTCTTCATCCACGGCTGGCCGCTCAACGGCGACGCCTGGCAGGACCAGCTCAAGGCCGTCGCCGACGCCGGTTTCCGCGGCATCGCCCATGACCGCCGGGGGCACGGGCGGTCCACACCGGTGTACGACGGCTACGACTTCGACACGTTCGCCGACGACCTGGACGACCTCCTGACCCATCTCGACCTGCGTGACGTCACCCTGGTCGCCCACTCGATGGGCGGTGGCGAGCTGGCCCGCTACATCGGCCGCCACGGCACCGGCCGGATCAGGTCAGCCGTCCTGCTCTCCTCGGTCACGCCGATGATGGGCCAGGGACCCGACAACCCGGACGGCGTGCCCCGGCCGGTCTTCGAGGACATCAAGAGCGGCATCCTGGCCGAGCGCTCGCAGTTCTGGCAGGACACCGCCGTCGCGTTCTTCTCCGCGAACCGCGACGGGAACAAGGTCACCCAGGGCAACAAGGACGCCTTCTGGTACATGGCCATGGCCCAGACCGTCGAGGGTGCCGTCCTCTGCGTGGACGCCTTCGCCTGGACCGACTTCCACGAGGACCTCCGGAAGTTCGACGTACCGACGCTGATCGTGCACGGGGACGACGACCAGATCGTCCCGCTCGACACCACCGGCCGGAAGGCGGTCGAGATCATCCCGGACGCCACGCTCACGGTCTACGAGGGCGCCTCCCACGGCATCGCGGCCGTCCCCGGGGACAAGGAGAGGTTCAACCAGGACCTGCTCGACTTCCTCGCGGACTGAGGCCGGGGCCGGGCGGCGGCCGTGGCGGCGGCGACAACAGCCGGGGCGTCGGCGGCAGAGCGACCGGTCCGGCCGCTCGCGGGGCGCCGGTCCGTTAGGCCGGCCCTCCGGCGTCAGACGGGCCCGTCGGGGGGAGGGGTGACACCGTCCGCCGCGTCGTCCGGCGCCGTCGAGAGCACTCCGCCGCCCTCCGGTCGCCTGCGCAGCACGAGTACGGCGATGTCGTCGCGCCGTACCCCGCCGGAGAACTCGTCCAGGTCCGTCCGGAGCTCCCTCAGCAGGTCGCGTGGCTCGTCCCGCGCCCAGCGGCCGAGCCGTTCGTCGAGCGGGTAGAAGGCGCCCGTCGCGTCGCGCGCCTCGGTGACCCCGTCGGTGAACACCACCAGGGTGGCGTCGAGCGGGAAGCCGAACGTCTCCGTGTCACGCGTCTCGGGGGTCAGGTCCGCCATGCCGAGCGGTACGGAGGTCAGCCGCAGGGCCACCTTCGACGTGGCCCCCTCGTGGAGCAGGCGGGGCGGCAGATGGCCGCAGTTCACGGCCACCACCCGGTCACTGCCGTCGAAGCCGAGCAGCAGGGCGGTGACGAAGCGTTCGGTCTCGCCCGTCTCGGCGGAGAACGCGTTGTGCCGGACGACGGCGTCCTCCAGCGCGGCGGCCACCGCCGTGAGGTCCGGTTCCCGGACGGCCGCCTCCCGGAAGGCGCCGAGGGCGGCGAACCCCGCGCCGATCGCGGGCAGTCCCTTGCCCTGCACATCGCCGATGATCACCCGGGTTCCGTGGCGCGACTGCACGACCTCGTAGATGTCACCGCCGACGAACCGGTCCTCCTCGATCGGCTCGTAGAACCCTTGGGCCCGCAGCTGCCGGGTGACGACCGGGAGGGGGCGGAGGATCTGCCGCTGGAGGGCCACGGCGGCGGAGCGCAACCGGGCCACCTGGGTGGCGTGCCGGATCCGCGCGGCGCAGGCGAAGACGCCCAGGGCACAGGCGAGGACGGTGAAGCCGATGAGGAAGAACACGTCCCAGAAGGCACCGGTCTGCGCGATGCGCGAGCCGACGACCACCAGGGTGACCCATACGGCCACACCGATCGTCTGACGCACCGTGCAGAAGACCGAGGCCAGTGCGGGCAGCACGACCAGCAGAGGGATCAGCGGCAGGTCGGTGCCGGTGAGGGCGTCGAGAAGGACCACCACGGCGGTCAGCAGTACGAGCCAGAGGGCGAGCGCCCAGCTGCCGATGCGGGCGGCGCCCGCCGCCTCCTCACCCGGATCACTCCCCGGCAGCACCCGCCTGCGCACCGCCGTGCGCCGGAGTCCCATGAGCACGGCATGCCTCCCGCACTATGTCGCTGTTGTCCCAGTCGTTCCAACCTACCCGCCCTCGGGGCCCGGGTCCTGGCGTCGCCGGACGGCTCCGGCCCGCACACCCCCGGTCGGCGGCGCGTGCGGCGGGAGGCGTGCCGGCGCGGGCCCGCCCGCCGGGCGCCGGCCCTTCCGCCGGAGGCCCCGGGCCGGGCCACGGCCTCCGTACGGCTTCTCCTGACGGGCCTCTGCTCCGATCCGGCCCCAACGACGGCGTCCCTGTGGCACTCTGGACGTGGCCGCCCCACCGGGCTCCCCCGTACCGGTGGGGCGGTCTTCTGTCTGCCCGCGGCGGGATCCTTCCCGGCAGCCGTGACCGTGGGCGCGGCGGGCGTCGGTCACCGGCCGGTTCCGCCCGGCGGTCGCCCCAACCTCACTTCCCCCTGAGCGAGTTGTTCGCACCCGTCCTGTCGGCGGACGCGGTGGAGAGCCCGCGCGCCGGGAGGCTCACCGAGGGCCGGGCTGACGGACGCCCCGGTCCGCGCCCGGTCGCTCACCGTTCGTCAGGAGCCGCGCCGCGCCCCGCGTAGTACGTGGCGATCATGTCCTGGCCACCGTGCCCGTCCGCCTCGGCCCGCGCGAACCGTTCGGCGGAGGCGGCGACCAGGTCCAGCGCAACGCCGGACTCCTCGGCGGCCTTCAGGATCAGCCGTGCGTCCTTCAGCGCCATGGAGAGGGCGAAGCTCGGATCGAGGTTCCCGGCCAGCAGCGCGTCCGACTTCTCCTGGAGGTACGGCGTGTCCAGCGGGCCGCCCTTCACCGCGTCCAGGAACTGGCGCGGGTCGAGACCGAGCCCCTCGGCCAGGTTGAGGCTCTCCGCGACGCTGTTGACCAGGTTGATCAACCAGGTGTTGACGACCAGCTTGAGCCGGGAGGCCGCCCCCGGGTCCTCACCGACCCACACGGTGCGCTGTCCGATCGCCTCCAGGACGGGCCGCATCGTCGCGCGGGCGGACGAGGGCCCGGCGACGAACACCGCGAGCGTGCCCTGCTCGGCGGGCTTGCGGGTGCCGGAGACCGGGGCGTCCAGGTAGACCAGGCCCAGTCCGGCGGCCCGGTGGGCCAGACCGGTGGTGGCCTCGATCCCGACGGTGGAGCTCTGCATCCAGATCTGTCCGGGCCGCACTCCCCCGGCGGCGGCGGTGAGCGTCTCGGTCACCGCCGGTCCGTCGTTCAGCATGGTGATGATCACATCGGCTCCGCGTACGGCCTCCTCGGCGGTGTCCGTCACGGTGGCGCCCTCGGCGGCCAGGGGCTCGGCCCTGGCGCGGGTCCGGTTCCAGGCCCGGACGGGCAGCCCGGCCCCGAGCAGGTTGCGGGCCATGCCGGATCCCATGATCCCGGTACCGAGGACCGCGACGGTGGGCCTGCCGGTGTCGTCGGCAAAGGAGGCGGTGGTCATGGCTCGATCCCTTCGTCGGTGCGCCCGGCGGCGGGACCGAGCGGGCGGTGGCGGCCCGTGCCCGGGGGCCGGGCACGGCTGGTCTCAAGCCTGCGGCACGGATCCCCGGACCGCCGCGCCGGCCGTCGTACCGCCCCGTACCGGCCGGTCGGCCGCACCGGCCGTCGCCCCCTCCCGGTCCGCGGAATCCACCGCCCCGGTGAGGACGGCGCGGTGGACGGCCCTGGCCAGGCGGGCTCCCCAGAGCGAGCGCGGACCGGCGAAGGGTTCACCGGCGTCCGTCCCCGGATCCGGCGCGGCGACGCACACCGCGTCCGTGGGGGTGCCCGAGCAGTCGAGCCCGGCGTCCAGGAGCGCCTGGACCTTGGCCTCCGTGGCGGTCGCCACCGCGTTGACCAGCGCGGCGTCGGAGAGGGCCACCGGCAGGGTGACGACGATGTTGACGGTGCCGGGCGGCAGCGGTCCGCCGGTGCCCTCGGCGGGCGCGGCGGCCCAGCCCCGTACCCCAAGACCACTGGTGACGGTGGCGGTCACCCCGCCGTCGTGCGCGGTGGTGTATGCGGTGACGTCGGCGGCCGTCATCAGCCCGGCCCCCGGTCCGCCGAGCCCTTCGGCCGTGGCGATCTCCGCGAGGTGCCGGTCCGGGTCCAGCCGGGGATATCCGCCGGGGACCTGCGCGTTCAGGATCCAGGCCCGGGGCCCGATGCCGCCGCCCAGTACGGCGCTGCTGCACACCCGCCAGCCGGGTCCCAGCCGCCAGACCAGGTGGTGGAGGCCCTGGCCGTTCTCCCGCCGGGCCAGCAGTTCCCCGCGCTGTCCGGGCAGGTGGGCGCGTACGGAAGCGATGGCGCACCCCCTTCCGCGGCCGGCCGGCGGTCGGCGGCGGCGCGTCGATCATACGGGGGCGTCCGTCCCCGGCCCCGTCCGCCCCGGCTCCGTCCACCGGACCCGGCCGCCCTCGCGTGGGGGCCCGCCGCCCGGCCGCTGTTCCGGGAGGTTCGCTCACCCGATTGGCGTAACACGGCAGGACAGCCGGGACCTGCGTCGCACACGGCCTCCCGCGCACCGGGAGTGGTTCGGGCAGCCCGGTGGCGCGGCCGGGAAGTTGCACCGTCCAACCGGGTGAGGCGCGATGGAATCCGGACGCGTCTTCCCTGTCGGATCCACCCGCAGGACGCGCCCGAGCGAGGAGGGAATCGGCCATGGGAGCCGCTGACGGTTTCACGGATTCCGGAGAACTCGACGGTCTGACCGTCTTCGACAGTGACGGCGAGAAGGTCGGCACGGTCGGGCGGGTGTACGTCGACGACGACACCGGCAAGCCCGACTGGATCACGGTCAAGACCGGCATGTTCGGCATGAAGGAGAGCTTCGTGCCGCTTGCCGGTGCTCGTCGTGTGGGCTCCGACCTGCACGTCGCGCATCCGAAGGACAGGGTCAAGGAAGCGCCCCGCGTGGACGCCGACGCCCATCTGTCCGTGGCGGAGGAGGAGGAGCTCTACCGGCACTACGGCCTGACCAGGAAGTCGGGCGGCAACGCCGGTGCCGGTGGGGACGCGCGCACGACGTCCGGGACCGGGACCGGGACCGGGGCCATGGGCGCCGCCGGTACGGGCGCCGCGGCCGGAGCCGCCGGTGCCGCCGGAACCGCCCGCACCGGGCAGACCGGCACGGGCCGGCAACGCGACACGGAGGCGACCTCCGCGTCCCGGCCGCTCGCCGGGGCCGGGGCCGAGCGGTCCGCGGCCGGTGTCGGTGACGAGATGACCCGCTCCGAGGAGCAACTCACCGTAGGGACGGAGGAGTACGAGAGCGGACGGGCCCGGCTGCACAAGTACGTCGTGACCGAAGAGGTCACCCGGACGGTTCCGGTGTCCCACGAAGAGGTACGCGTGGTGCGCGAGCCCATGAAGCCGGGCGAGAAGACGACGGCCGGTTCGACGAACCTCGGCGAGCAGGACGTGGAGGTCACCCTCCACGCCGAGCGCGCCACCGTCCGGAAGGAGGCCGTCCCGGTGGAACGGGTCCGCCTCGAAACCAACAAGGTCACCGAGCAGAAGGATGTCTCCGCCGAACTCCGCAAGGAGAAGATCGACTACACGGACGGCAAGGAAGCGGGCAGCGACAAGGACATGGGCGGCGAGTTCGGCCAGGGACGGCGTCGCTGACCCCCTCACACAGCGGCGTCAGGCCGCGCGAGCACATGCGAGGGGCGGACCCGTGGGTCACGGGCCCGCCCCTTCTTGCGATCCGGGCGCGGATAGGCGGCTCGGCCACGGGCGGTCACGGGTACGCCGTTCGGCCACGGGCGGTCGCCTGTACGCCGTTCGGCCATGGCGGTCACTCCACGCGGCATCCGGCCACGGGGGCTCCCACGCGCGGCGGCCGTGGCGGCGGACGGCGGACGGTACGGCCAGGTCCTACCGGCCGGTCCCGGGCGGCGCGGCGGCGCCGGCCCGCGCGTCCCCTGCCCCGGACCCGGGCTTGGCCCCGGCCCCAGGGCCTGGCCGGGATCCGGGCAAGGACCCGTCCGGAGACCCGGGCAGGAAGCGGACCGAGGGCCGCCCGTCAGGCCCGTCGTCGGTGACCACCGCCCGCACCCGGTAGACCTCCGCGATGAGTTCCCGGGTGAGCACCTCGGACGGTGTCCCGGCGGCGACCACCTTCCCGTGGGCCATGACAGTGATCCGGTCGCAGAACATCGCGGCCAGGTTGAGGTCGTGCAGCGCGATCACCGCGGTCACGGGCAGGGCCGCGACCAAGGCCAGCAGTTCCAATTGGTGCTGGATGTCGAGGTGGTTCGTCGGTTCGTCCAGGAGGAGTTCACGCGGCCGCTGGGCCAGGGCGCGCGCGATCTGCACCCGCTGGCGCTCCCCGCCGGACAGGGTGTGCCAGGACTGCCCGGCGCGGTCGGCCAGTCCGGTGCGCTCCAGCGCCTCGCGTACGGCCTCCTCGTCCTCGGGGCCGGCCGCCGACCAGGCGCGGCGGTGCGGGATGCGGCCGAGGCGTACGACGTCCAGCACGCTGAGTTCGACCTGGGTGACGGCGTGCTGGTCGACCACGGCCACCCGCCGGGCGACGGTGCGGCGGCCGGTCCCGGCGAGCGTGCGGCCGTCCAGGGTGACGGTACCGGCGTGCGGGGCGAGCACCCCGGCCATGATCCGCAACAGGGTGGACTTGCCGGAGCCGTTGGGGCCGATCAGCCCCACGGTGGCGCCGGGCGGCGGGGCCAGGTCCACGCCGTCCAGGACGATCCGGCCGCCCGCCTCCCGCTTCACCCGTGCGGCGCGCAGGCCTTCGCGGTCGGTGGCTGTCATGGGTTCCTCCGGGTGCGGTACAGGACCAGGACGAAGGCCGGGACACCGATGAGGGCGGTGACCACGCCGACCGGCACCTCCTGCGGGTCGAGCACGGTCCGGGCCAGCGTGTCCACCCAGACCAGGAAGACGGCTCCGGCGAGCGCGGTGACGGGCAGCAGCCGGCGGTGGCCGGAACCGGCCAGGGCGCGGGCGGCGTGCGGCAGGACGAGGCCCACGAAGCCGATGGCACCGGCGGAGCTGACGAGCGCGGCGGTCAGCAGCGCCGTGGTGCACAGCAGCACGAGGCGGGTACGGCCGACGTGCACGCCGAGCGAGGCCGCAGCCTCCTGGCCGAACACGAAGGCGTCGAGCGTACGGGCGTGCCCCAGGCAGACCAGCAGGGCCACCGCGAGCACGGCGGCGCAGACCCACACATCGCTCCAGCCGACACCGCTGAGGGAGCCGAGCAGCCAGAACAGGACGCCCCGGGTCTGTTCGGCGTCGGCCGCGGTCATCACGACGAAGGAGGTGAGGGCGGAGAAGAGCTGCATGGCCGCGACCCCGGAGAGCACCACCCGGTCGGTGGTGCCGCCGAGCGTATGGCTGAGCAGCAGGACGAGGGCGAACGAGCACAGTGCCCCGAGGAAGGCTCCGGCCGGGACCGACACCGCTCCCCCGCCGACGCCGAGGACGACGACCGCGACCGCCCCCGTGGACGCCCCGGACGAGACGCCCAGCACGAAGGGGTCGGCGAGCGGGTTGCGCAGCAGGGACTGCATCACCGTCCCGCAGACCGCGAGCCCCGCCCCGCAGACCGCGGCGAGCAGGGTGCGGGGCATCCGCAGGTTCCAGATGATGCCGTCGCGGATCGGGGTCAGCCGGGACTCGCCGAGGCCCAGGTGGGCGGCGACCGTGGACCAGACGTCGGGGACGGAGATCCGCGCGGGTCCGATCGTGACGGCGACCGCCACGGACAGCACCAGCAGGGCCGCCCCGCCGGTCCACAGCAGCCCGTCCCGCAGCACCCGTACGCCGGTGGCGCGGGGCGGGGGCGTCTTCCGCGGGCGGGACGGGGCGGGTGCGGGGGCGGGGGCGGTCACCCCGCGAGCCCGAACGAGCGGAGCCCGGCGGCGACGCGTTCCACGCCTTCGACGGTCCGGATCGACGGGTTCATGGCCTGGCCGCTGAGCAGGACGTACCGCTTGTGCCGGACGGCGTCCATGTTCTTGGTGGCCGGGTTGGACTCCAGGAACGCGATCTTCTTCTCGGCGCCCTCGGCGGTCTGCGACTTGCGGGTCAGGTCACCGATGACCAGGACGTCCGGGTTGCGGTCGGCGACGGTCTCCCAGTTGATCTGGGGCCACTCCTCGTGGGAGTCGTCGAAGACGTTCTCGGCGCCGAGTTCACCGGTGATGATGCCCGGGGCGCCGCAGCAGCCCGCGAGGTAGGGGGCCTCGGCGTTGGCGAACCAGTACAGCAGCGTGGTGCCGGAGGCGTCGATGTCCGCGGTGGCCTTGTCGATCCGGCCCCGGAGGTCGGCGACCAGCTTCTCGCCTCGTTCCGGGACGCCGAACACCTGGGCCAGGTCGGTCACTTCGTCGTAGACGCTGTCCATGGTCAGCGGCTCGGTCCGGGAGCCGTCGCCGCTGCCGCTGTTGTCCTTGGCGGTGCAGTCGGCGGGTGCCACGTAGGTCGGGACGCCCAGTTCCTCGAACTGCTCGCGGGGGGCGACACCGCCCTTGCCGAGGGTGGATTCGAAGGAGGCGCTGACGAAGTCGGGTTCCTGGTCGAGGACCTTTTCGGAGGAGGGGCGGTTCTCCGCGATGCGGGGCACCCCGGCGTTGGCCTTCTCCAGGCCCTTCATCACGGGGTCGGTCCAGGTGGCGCTGCCGGCGAGCCGGTCGGCGAGGCCCAGGGAGAGCAGGATCTCGGTCGATCCCTGGTCGAGGGAGACCGCCCGGCTCGGGGCCGCGTCGACGGTCACCGTGCGTCCGCAGTTCTTCAGCGTGACGGGATAACCGCGCGCGGCGCCGTCCGCCCGGTCGTTGTCCGGGGTGCCCCCGCTCCCGCCGCCGCACGCGGTCAGCAGGACGGCTCCGGCGGTCAGCAGGGTGGTCAGGCGTACGGTGCCGGCTATGGAATGCACAGGGTCCCTCGACGTCTCGGGGCTCTTCCGCGAAGCCCGCTGCGGTGTGCCGCTTCCGGCGGAAGCGGGTGCCAGCAGGTCTTCGGACTCGGGTTCACCCGGGCGGGACGCCTTCCCGGGGTGCCCGGAGGCGTCCCAGTGGCCGTGGCCCCGCCCGTCCCCCTCACCGCTGCGCGTCAGCTCCGGATTCGCACCGGATTCCCTGACTCCCCATGGAGTGTGACTGGCCTCCGCAAGCTATCACGCAGCAGGTGAGAGGCCTTCCGGCCGGTGCGGGGCCGTGCCGGAGAGGCCCTGCGGGCCGCCCGCCGCGTCCGGGCGGCGGGTGCCGGGGCGCGGGCGGCGGGGGCCCGCGGCGACGGGCCGTCAGGGCCTCGGCTCCGCACACGCGCGAGACGTGTGGTGAACCGATTCGCCTCGGTGCGGGCGGGGCCTGCGCCGGCGCGCGAGCACGGCCGTCGTACCCCAGTAGGCCAGCAGGACGGTCCGCAGCCCGATGACCTCCAGGGTCTCGCGCACCCCTCCCCCGCCGGCTCCGCCCGCCCCGCTCATACGGCGCCCTCCCGGGCGGATCCGGCGTCCGCCGTGTGCCAGGGCGCGTCCGGGTCGTCGTAGGCGTCGGCGTAGTGAGGGCCCGCGATCGGCCAGTCGGCGAGCACTTCGCGCGGCAGGGCGAACGCCTCGGCCAGTTCCGGGGCGTGGGCGGCGACGGCCGCGATCAGGTCCTCGGTGGCCTCGGGCAGCGCCGCGACCTGTCCGGCGTCCAGCAGCCCCTCGGCCAGCAGGTCACCGCTGTTGCGGGCCACCCACTCGATCGCGAACAGCCGCTCCAGCTCCCCCAGACGGTCCCGGGCCGGCCCCGGGGGCAGTGCGGCGCGGGCCTGGGCGTAGGCCTCGGCGGCCTGCCGGTACGCGTGTGCCTCGACCCCCCGCAGGGCGGGACCCGAGGCCGCGTTCCAGCGGGCGAGCCGGTCGCCGTCACAGACCCGCAGGGCCCGTTCCCCGGCCCTGGCGAACCAGATGTGCTCGACATGGGCGAGGAGCCCGTGCAGGAACCGGGGGTCGGTCAGGTCTGTGCCTGCCGGGTCGCGGGGTACGGCGGGCGGGGCGGGCCGGGCGGTGACGAGCAGGTCGCCCGCCGCCTTGGCGTACAGCGCGATGTTGTCGCCCTCGGCGGTGATGGCGCCTTCGATCCCGGTGACCAGTTCGGTCATACCGTTGTTCTCCAACAGCGCCTGCGCGCCGCAGCGTTCGCGGCTCTGGACGATGACGCCACGGGCCTGCCAGGTGATCCACGCCTTGGCGATCGCGACCAGCCGTTCCGCCTCCTCGCGCTCGTCCTCGGTGCAGACCTCCCAGCGGTCCAGCGCGCGGCGGTGCAGCAGGCTCATGGCGAAGACGGTCGCCATGGCCGAGGCGAGGGGACCGTGGTGGGTCCGGTGGGCGTTGACCGGCACCTGCCGTGTGCCGCGGGCGCCGGTGATCGTCCGGTGGCCGCCGTAGCGGACGGCGACGGCGAGCGCGACGCGTGCCGAGCCCGCCGCGCAGGCGCTCATCGAGATCCGGCCGGGGACGACCCGGCCGATGGAGGTCAGGAAGCGCCGCCTGCGTTCGGCGCGCAGGCTGCCGGGGTCCTTCTGGCCGCTGTCCCCGTCATGGGTGCCCAGCAGCGCCTCCCGCCGCACGAACAGTCCGTCGAACGCGGTGAGGCAGTGATCCACGGGGCTGCCCATCCTGGCCGGCAGCGGGCGGACCCGTACGCCCGGCAGGGGCTGTTCGTCGTCGGTCAGCGGCACCAGGAAGAGGCGGATGCCGTGGTCCGTGCCGTCGTCCAGCAGACGGGCGGCGACCAGCCCGGACTTCGGGCCCCCGGCCGGGCCGGTGTTGGGCATGAACTTCTGTGCCCCCGCGTGCGGGGTGCGCAGGACGAAGCCGTCGCGTGCGCGGTCGTAGGTCGCGGTGGTCTCCATGGACACGGCGTCGTTGCCGTGCGCCACCTCCGTACAGAGGAAGGTGCCGACGCGCCGCATCGACAGGTAGTCGGACAGGTCCCTCCGGCCCACGGGGTCGTGGTCCAGGAGGCTGCCGAGGAAGAGGTTGTAGTGGATGCCCGCCACGGTGGCGAGCGCCGGGTCCACCGGCGCCATCCATTCGTGCAGGGCGGCGAGCGCGCGGGGGTCTGCGGCGAGGCGGGCCCCGCTGTCGAGGGAGCGGTTGAGGACGCGGAGCCGCTCGTAGGAGAGGGCCAGGCGTTCCTCGGAGGTCCCGCCGGCCGGGCGGCGGAACGGTTCTGTGCTGATCAGCCGCTGCCAGAATCCGTGTTCGCGGCGGTATCCGCTGCCGAGGAGGACCCCGGTCAGCAGTTCGACGGTGGACGGTGGAGCGGTCGGGGTAAGGGTCACGGTCATGCAGTGATGAACGATCGGGGTGGGGCGAGGACACCGTCAGCGTCCCGGCGCGGGCACACCGTCCAGCGCCGCCGCGAGCTCGCGCGGGTCGGGGGGCAGGGCGCCGGCCCGGCCCACGGTCACCGCGGCCGACGCCACCGCGTGACGCAGTACGTCCCCCAGGGTGTCCGGGGCCAGGGCGCGCAGCCGCGCGCGGCCCGCCCCGCCGAGCAGTCCGCGGGCGGCGAGCGCGTGCAGCGTCCCGGACATGAACGCGTCTCCGGCCCCCACGGTGTCGGCGACCCGCACGGGCGGCGCGGCGACGTGGGCCGTGGCGCCGGGGAGGACGGCCAGCGCCCCGTCGGCGCCCCGGGTGACCAGGACGAGTGCCGGTCCGGACCGGAGCCAGCGCCCGGCAACCCGCTCCGGAGGTTCACCGGGGTAGAGCCAGGCCAGGTCCTCGTCGCTGGCCTTGACCACGTCGCTGAGCGCGACGCACCGTTCGACCCCGCGGACCGCCTCGGTGTGATCGCCCATCAGTTCCGGCCGGACGTTGGGGTCGTAGCTGACGGTCGCGGTCCCCGCGAGCGACTCGACGGCGGCCCGTACGGTACCGGCCCCGGGCTCCATGACGGCGGCGACCGACCCGGTGTGGACGTGCCGGGGCGGCGGCTGGTGGGCGGCGGAGGCCGCGAGGGTCCAGGTGATGTCGAAGGTGTAGGTGGCCCGCCCCGCCGCGTCCAGGCTCACCGAGGCCGCGGGGGTGGGCGCGGTGCCGCCGTCGGTACGCACCCGGACCCCGGCCGAGACCAGGTGGTCCCTGATCAGCCGCCCGTGGGCGTCGGGCCCGAGCTGGGTGAGCAGGGTGGTGTCGTGGCCCAGACGGGCCAGGCCGTACGCGACGTTGGCGGGGCTGCCGCCGGGGTGGACCCGGTCCGCCGTGTCCGGCCGCCGGACGACGTCGGCGACGCATTCGCCGATGATCAGCAGGGCGGGGCTGTGGGCCATGAGGGCGGGTCTCCTGGGGAAAGCACGGACGGCAGGGCGTCCGGTACGACCGTGGCCGCCGGACACTCCGCCGCCGATTGTGCCCTGTGCGCGGGGGCCACCGCGCCCTTCCCGCGCGAGGAGGCCGCCGCACGGGTCAGGGGGCCTCGCCCTCGCGCCCCTCCTCGCCGTACCTGCGCTCGAACTTCGCGACCTGTCCCTCGGAGTCGACCACCCGCGCCTTGCCGGTGTAGAAGGGGTGGCTCTCCGCGGAGATCTCCACGTCGATGACCGGGTAGGTGTTGCCGTCGTCCCAGTCGATGGTCTGCTCGCTGGACGCGGTGGACCGGGTCAGAAAGGCGTAGCCGGCGGAACGGTCGCGGAAGACCACCGGACGGTACGCCGGGTGCTTGTCCTGCTGCATGCCTGCTCCTGCTGCTGGAGGTACGGGGATCGCTCCGGCCAGCCTCGCGAACGGCGGCGGACCGCGCGATCCGGCGCATCCGTACGGAGCAGCGGCGGCGCGGGCCGGTCAGCGGCCGCCCGCACCGGTCGGTGTGCCGGGCCGAGGAGGGGTCGGTGTCCCGGGCCGGGGAGCGGGTGCGGGGGTGGAGCGGCGGGTCCACAGCAGCGCGCCCACCAGCAGCGCCGCGGCGGCCAGCAGCCACGGCAGGGGGCCCGCGGGCAGTGCCCCCACGACCAGTCCGCCGCCCGCTCCGACGAGTTGCAGGGCCAAGGACTGCACGGACAGCGCGGTCGCCCGGCCCGAGGCGTCGACGCGGCGGTGCAGCAGGTCGTTCTCGCTGGGGCCGGCCGCGCCGAGCCCGAGGTAGACCAGGGCGTATCCGGCGACGGTCAGGACCAGGGCGGGCGCGCTGCCGGACGAGACCGTGACGGCGAGGAGCAGCAGGCCGCCCACACTGCTCATGAGGCTCAGCTGGACGGCCCGTTCGCTGCCGCCCGCGAGCCGGGCGACGGCCGGTGCCAGGCGGTTGCCGAGGGCCGAGCAGACGAACCCCGCGGCGGCCAGTCCGGCGAAGAGCACCGCGCCCGACTCGGCGGCTCCGGTGATGCCGGCCGCGCGGCCGGGTGTGAGCAGTTCGAGGGCCGACAGCGCGGTCCCGGCGGCGCCCGCGGTCATCAGGAGGCGGCGGATCAGCGCGTCGCGGCCGCCGAGGCGCAGCCCGCCGCTGATGGCGGACGGCACGCCCCGGAGTACGCCGAGCGGGGTCGTCCGGGGGCGGGGAGGTTCGCGCAGGGCGGTCAGCACGTAGAGGACGAAGGCGATGTACACGGCGGCGCCCAGCAGCGCGGGGACGGAGAGCGGCAGGACCAGGCCGGAGGTGGTCTCGCGCAGCCGGGCGCCGAGGTCGGGGCCGAGGCCGAGCAGCCAGGGCAGCGCGCCTCCGAGCACCATGCCGGCCGCGAGCGCGGCGGCGGAGGCGGAGCCGCCGTACGCCAGACCGGTCCGGATGTCCGCGTCCGGGCCGGAGCGGGCGTGCACGGCGTCCACGTACCAGGCCTCGGCGGGCCCGCTGGACAGGGCGCGGCCCGCGCCCATCAGCGCCATCCCGAGGGTGAGCACCCAGCCGGCCGTGCCGAGGGCGATGAGGGCGAGGGCGGCCAGATCGAGGATTCCGGCGGCGGCGAGGACGGTGCGGCGGCCGAGGACGTCGGAGAGTCCTCCGGTGGGGAGCTCCATGGCGGCGGCGGTGAGCGCGTGGGCCGCGAACACCCCCGCGACGGCGGTGAGGGGGAGGCCGCGTTCGGTGAACAGCAGCACCATCGGGGCGGAGGCCAGCCCGGCGGGCAGCCAGAAGAGGAAGGTCACCACGACGAACCGGCGGCGCGCGGTGCGCTCGTCGGGGGCGGGGTGCTTGCCGAGTGCGGGCGCGGGGCCGGGGGCGGGGTGCTCGTCGGGCGCGGTGCCGGGGTCGGGCGCCGGGCCGGTGGCCGGCTGCTCGTCGGGCGCGGGGTGCCCGGCGAGTGCGGGCGCGGGGTCGGGGGTGGGCTGCTCGTCGGGCGCGGGGCCGGTGGCCGGAGAGGGCTCGGCGCCTCCCGTGGGGGCGGTGTCGGTCACCGGTCGTCTCCGGAACGGGGTTCGCGGACCGTGGCGGAGCCCGCGGTAGGCCCGGCCTCGGGGAGGGGCGCTCCGCCCTCGGCACGCGCTCCGTCCGCCACGCCGTCCGCCGCCGCGCCGTCGCCGGATGCCGTGGCGGGGTCCTGGACCGGCCGGCCGCCGGCCCGTCCCTCGGCCGGTTCCGCCGACGCCAGCGGCAGCGCGGCCACGACCGTCACCACCTGCTCGGCACGCGGGTCGTCGGCGTCCCGTGCGGTCAGCTCCGCCAGCTTGGCGTTCACCGTGTCCAGGAGTTCGCTCAGGGACTCCGGGGTCAGCCGGGGCATCAGGTCGCTGATGCCCGAGGGCTCGTGCCACTCCCGGCCCAGCCGGCCGGTCGCGATGTCCGCCTCGTGCCGCTCCACCGTCTCCCGCAGATGCTCCAACTGGCGCTGCCTGCTGGTCTCCAGGAGTCCCCGGCTGCCCGGTGCGGCCAGCACCGCGGCGTTGCTCCACGAGGTGACGGAGTGCACCGCCTTCCAGCGGCGCTCCCGTCCGTCGCGGTGTTCCGCCTCCGCCACGAAGGCGTGCTTGGCCAGCACCCTGAGGTGGTAGCTCGTCGATGCCGACGACTCCCCCGTACGGTCGGCCAGTTCGCTCGCGGTGGCCGGACCGCGCAGCCGCAGCAGTCCGAGCAGCCGCAGGCGCAGCGGGTGGGTGAGTGCCTTCAGCGCCGCCGGGTCGCGCTCGGGGTCCAGTACGCGGCGGGAGTCGTCGTCCATGGCGGCAGGCTAGAACAGACCACCCACTTTCCAAAAGTATTTTTGCAAAATTCTTTTGGGAGAGTCCTCAGGCCTCGCGCGCCGCTTCCACCGCGTCCGCCACCATCAGCAGGAAGCGCGCGCGGGCCTGCGGGCCGCACAGCGGCTCCGGGTTCCACGGCACGACGCGCGCCCCGGCACGGGCGGCCGACCACTCCGGGTGCGCGATCCCGTCGAGCGGCACCGCGTTCGCCCGGATGTCCGTCAGGACGATCTCGGGCCGGAGCGCGGCCGCCCCGTCCCAGCCGCCGGTGGACCAGTTGACCCCGGGACCCTCTTCCGGGGCGACGAGGCCGACCCCCAACTCGGCCAGCACCCGCAGCTCCGGCCACATCTGGGGGCGCGCGATGTGCACCTGGTCCGGGCCCGCCGGCGAGAGCGCCACCACCCTGGGCTTCCCGGCCCCCGCGCCCGCGACCTCGCGGAGCCGTGCCGTGGCGGCCGCCAGCCCCTTCTCCGCCCCCGGGTCGAGGGCGCCGCCCAGCGAGAGCGCCAGCTCCTCGAACCGCGCGGCGACGCGGTCCAGGGTGCGCGCCTGTCCCACGTCGATGACGACGACCGGGACCTGCTCCTCCAGGTGCTTGGCGGTGTCCGGGTCCAGCCCGTAGACCTGGCCGTGGCCGTAACTGACGGCGACCACCAGGTCCGGGTCGCCCCGCAGCAGCGTGTCCACGTCCAGCGCGCCGCCCGCACCGCGGTAGTCCACGGTGTCCAGCGGCAGCGTCCCGGTCTTGGCCAGGTCGGGCGTGGCGCCGTCGTGCCCGGAGCCGAATATCCCCTCCGGGCGTATCCCGTAGTCCCACAAGGTCGCTCCGGCCTGGATGTACGCCAGCACCCGGGCCGGCCTGCGCTCCACCGTCGTCAGCCGGCCCCGGTCGTCCGTGAACCTCCACACGCCCTGTTCCGTCACTGTCACTCGTCCCTCCACGTGAGCCGTCCCGGCCCTCGCCCGGGATCGGCACTCAGTACTTGCCCACCTCCCGCCTCCCACACCCCTGCGTGGATCGCCCCAGATACGTGAGCGGTCCCGGATCGGCCACCGCGATCTCGTGGAAGCCGAGCCGGTCGTAGAAGGACCGGGCGGGGGTGTTGGCCGTCAGCATCGACAGATGGACGGCTCCGACCCCCTGCTCCCGCAGCGCCCCCAGGAAGGCGTCCATCAACTCCCGGCCGAACCCCCTGCGTTGCCACGGTGGAAGCAGGTCGATGTGCAAGTGGGCGGGATATCGGTCCAGTTCGGGCAGGATCATGCGCTCGGGGCGGTAGAGGAGCGCGGTCATCTCCTCGGTGAGGGTGCCGGGCACACCCGCCGGTTCGGGGAACCGCCCGGAGACCCGGGGAATCCAGACCTCGCGGAATCCGGTCACGAACCGCTGGGTGTCCGCCGTCCCCAGGACGTAGCCGACCGCCCGCCCCGTCCCGTCGTCCAGGACGAACGTCAGCTCGGGTTCGAGGTGGGCGTACGGCGCGGCGAACAGCGTGGGCATCAGGCCGGGGTCGGGGTACAGATGGCTGGAATCACCGCCGTTGTCGGCCGTGCGGACGCAGATGCCGGCCAGCGCCTCGTGGTCGTCGGGGCGGTAGGAGCGCACGTGCGCGGTGGAGGTCATCGCACCATCCTGCCCGCCTGGGAGCGCTCCCCCAACGGAGTTTCCGTCCGGCCGCCCCCGCGTTCCCCGGGGGAACGCCGAAGCCGCCCGTCCCGTCCCGGCCTGAGACCGCGGGACGGACGGCTTCGCGGGACGGGCGGCGGGGCGGGACGGACAGCGGGGCCGGTTCAGTCGTTGACCGCCGTCAGCAGCACCACGGCGTCCTCCAGCGCGAGCAGCCCGTGCCGCTCCTGCGGAATCGGGTGCAGCACACCGGCGCCCAGCTCCACGTCCCCGGACCCGGCGGTGAGCCGGACGGCCCCCCGCAGGACGAGCAGCGAGGCGGCCGGGGGCGCGTTGTGCTCGTCGAGCGAGGAGCCCGAGGTGAGCGCGATCACCGTCTGCCGCAGCGGCTCCTGGCGCAGCAGCAGGTGCGCGCTGCGGCCGTGCGGGTGGGAGCGCGCCAGGGTCAGGTGCTCGTCGGCGAGGGCGTTGAGATCATCCATACGTCCACTGTGCCGCAGCCTTCCGCCCGCCGCACCGAGGCGCGGCGGCCGTGAGCCGCCGCGCCTCACCCGCTCCCCGCGGACGGGTCAGCTCGTGGTGCAGGAGACGGTCGGCCAGGTCCAGTTGCCGTTGGCCTGGATCGTGGCCCCCCAGTTGTTCCCACTGCCGTTGGGCTTCGCCGTCAGCACCTGAGCACTCGGATAACTCGCACTGATGTTCCACGTCGCCATGACCTTCGCCGGAGACGGCACATTCATCGTCACCGTCCAGCTGCCACCCCCACTCACCGCCACGTTCAGGTTGTAACGGTCCCCCCACTTCTCCCCCGCCGACAACGTCGCGGTACAACCACCGCCACCACCACCGTTGCCGCCACCGCCGCCCGTACCTCCGCCGTCGGGTGCGACGGCGCGGCCCGTCTGCGGGGAGATCATGCCCGAGCACAGGCCCTTGCCGGAGAGCGTCTGGGCGATGCGCGGGATCGCGGCCAGGGTGTTGGCCGGCCACTCGTGCATGAGGATGACCTGGCCGTTGGTGAGGCGGGCGACGGCCTGCACGATCGCGTCGGTGCTCGCGCCGTTCCAGTCCTGGGAGTCGACGTCCCAGATGACCTCGGTGAGACCGTGCGCGGCCTCGACGGACCGCAGCGTGGCGTTGGTCTCGCCGTACGGGGGGCGGAAGAGTTTCGGCGTGCCACCGCCACCGGCCGCGACGGCCTGCTGGGTCCGGGAGATCTCGGAGTCCATCTGCGCCTGGCTCAGCTGGGTCATGTGCGGGTGGGTGTAGCTGTGGTTGCCGACCCACATCCCGGCGTCGGCCTGGGCACGGACCTGGGACGGGTTGGAGGCGGCGTACGAGCCCTGGTTGAACATGGTGGCCCGCAGCCCGTTCCGCTTGAGGGCGTCGAGCAGGGCCGGGGTCTGGCCCACGGAGGGGCCGTCGTCGAAGGTGAGGCCGACGTATCCGTTGCACGCCGCGGCCTGGGCCGGGGCGGCGGCGAAGGCGCCGCCCGCGAGGGTCGTGGCGGCGACGGCGAGACTCGTCAGCAGGGCGCGCAGAAGGGGGCGGGGGCGGGAACCGGTGCTCATGTGGGTGGGTCCTCCTCGGTTCGCTCCGTGCCGGCCGGATCCGGGCCGGCCGGCACGGGACGGTGTCGCGGTCGCGGTCTCGGGACGGGTCAGCTCGTGGTGCAGGAGACGGTCGGCCAGGTCCAGTTGCCGTTGGCCTGGATCGTGGCCCCCCAGTTGTTCCCACTGCCGTTGGGCTTCGCCGTCAGCACCTGAGCACTCGGATAACTCGCACTGATGTTCCACGTCGCCATGACCTTCGCCGGAGACGGCACATTCATCGTCACCGTCCAGCCACTGCCACCCCCACTCACCGCCACGTTCAGGTTGTAACGGTCCCCCCACTTCTCCCCCGCCGACAACGTCGCGGTACAACCACCACCGCCACCACCGTTGCCGCCGCCGTTGCCGCCACCGCCCGAACCGCCTCCGCCCACCGTGATGTTGGAGCTTCCGCTGCTCTGGTAGCCCTCGGTGGCCAGGATCATGTAGTTCATCGTGCCCAGGTTCATACCGTTGCGGGCCCAGGCGTCGAAGTGGTTGCCGGTGGTGATGGTGCCGCCCGTCCGCTTCGACTGCCGGACGCTCCAGAACTGCTTGAAGGTCTTGATGCCCTCGATGGACGGGGCGTTGGTGCGCGTCGTCTCGTAGATGTCGTATGTGCCGCCGTCACTGCTGACGGTGCCCTTGAACGTACCCGTGGGCCGGTAGGTGCCCCAGTTGTCCACGATGTAGTACTCGACGAGCGGGTTGGTCGACCAGCCGTAGAGCGTCAGGTAGGCGTTGCCGGACGGGTTGAAGGTGCCCGAGTAGGTGACGCTCTTGCGTCCGCCGGTGCTCCAGCCCTTGCCGGCGACGAAGTTGCCGGTGTCCTTCCACGAGGTGCTGTAACTGCCGCCGGAGGCCAGGTTCATGGAGACCTGCCCTCCGCCGTCGGTCCAGAACGAGTAGTAGTAGCCGTTGTTGTTGCCGGTCTGGTTCGTCGTGACGACCGTGTCGGCGCTGGCGGTTCCCGGCAGCAGCACCGCGGCCGCGGCGGCCAGCACCAGGGCGCACACACCGCCGACGAGCGAGGTGAGGCGGCCGCCGCGTCTGCGGCGCTTCGTGTGGACGAGTGGGTTCATGCGCGTACTTCCTCCTCGGAGGAGTGACGGTGGGCGATGGCACATGAGTGGCGCCCCCGGGAGCGGGGCCGTCGCGCGGTCGTGAGAGACGGCCGGACGGGGACACCCCGGGCTGCCGGCGGGTGAGCACTGCCGACGGCGAACAGTGTTGACCCGACCCCGTCAAGTGTCAATGGTTTCGGTGACCGTCGCGAAATATTCGCGCACCGCAGAGTCGACTGTTCGGAGATCACCGCTGACAGGACCTCATGCGCTGCGCACGGACACCTACTTGACGACGGACGGGTGCGATCGGCCGCCTGGAATCCCCGTGGGAAAACTCCGAAAGTTTCGCTTGATCGTCGAATCATGCGAAGGGGAGCGATCCGGCGGTCTGCCGAGCGCCCGTGACGTGTGGACCGGGCCCGGACACGCGGACGACCCGGCCGAAGGGGCCGGGTCGTCCGCGTGCCGGGGCCGGGGCCGGCCGGTGAGGGCCGGCCCCGGTGGTCGGGTCAGCCGCGCAGCCAGACGGCCGTGTCGGCCGGCAGCAGGCCGGTGGGGTCCAGCGGTGCGCTGGTGAGCAGGATCTCCGTGTGGTCCGGGAGGGCGACGGCGCCCCCGGACAGGTTGACGACGCAGATCAGGCCGCCGGTCCTGGCGAAGGCCAGGACCCCGGGGGCCGAGGGCAGCCAGTTCAGCCGCCCCGAGGACGCCTCGTCAGGAGTGGTGGCGAAGCCCGGTTCGTCGCGGCGCAGCCGCAGCGCCTCGCGGTACAGGCCGAGCATGGAGGCGGGATCGCCGCTCTGGACGTCCGCCGCGTACGAGGGCCAGGACGCGGGCTGCGGCAGCCAGGGCTCGGAGGTGGACCCGAAACCGGCGTACGGCTCCCCGGCGGCCCAGGGCAGCGGCACCCGGCAGCCGTCGCGCCCCGGGTCCACGCCGCCTGAGCGCCGGTGCATCGGGTCCTGGATGCGGTCCCTGGGGATGTCGGCCTCGGGCAGGCCCAGTTCCTCACCCTGGTAGAGGTAGACGGCACCCGGCAGGGCCAGGGAGAGCAGGGCGGCGGCGCGGGCACGGCGGGTGCCGAGTTCCAGGTCGGTCGGGGTGCCGAACACCTTCGCCGCGAAGTCGAAGCCGGTGTCCTCGCGTCCGTACCGGGTGGCGGTGCGCGTCACGTCGTGGTTGCACAGCACCCAGGTGGCCGGGGCACCGACCGGCGCGTGTTCGGCGAGGGTGTCGTCGATCGCGGAGCGCAGCGGTGCGGCGTCCCACGGGCAGGACAGAAAGGTGAAGTTGAAGGCGGTGTGCAGCTCGTCGGGGCGCAGGTAGCGGGCGAAGCGCTCGGAGTCCGGGAGCCACACCTCTCCGACGAAGATGCCGTCGTAGGCGTCGGCGACGGCCCGCCAGGAGCGGTAGATGTCGTGGAGTTCGTCGCGGTCGACGTACGGGTGCGGGTCGGCGCCCTCGGTGAAGTCGGGCAGGCCGGGGTCCTTGGCGAGCAGGGCCGCCGAGTCGATCCGTACGCCCGCCACGCCCCGCTCGAACCAGAACCGCAGGACGTCCTCGTGCTCCTGGCGGACCGCCGGGTGGGCCCAGTTGAGGTCGGGCTGTTCGGGGGCGAACAGGTGGAGGTACCACTGGCCGTCGTCGAGCCGGGTCCAGGGGGTGCCGCCGAATTCGGAGACCCAGTCGTTGGGCGGGATCTCGCCGTGCTCGCCCCGTCCGTCCCGGAAGTGGAAGAGGTCGCGTTCCGGGCTGCCGGGGGCGGCGGCGAGGGCCGCGCGGAACCAGGCGTGCCGGTCGGAGACGTGGTTGGGGACGATGTCGATGATGGTGCGGATGCCGAGTCCGCGGGCCTCGGCGATCAGCTTCTCGGCCTCGGCGAGGGTGCCGAACGCGGGGTCGATGGCACGGTAGTCGGCGACGTCGTAGCCGCCGTCGGCCAGCGGTGAGAGGTACCAGGGGGTGAACCAGAGGGCGTCCACGCCCAGTTCGACGAGGTAGGGCAGCCGGGCGCGGACTCCCGCGAGGTCGCCGGTGCCGTCCCCGTCGCCGTCGGCGAAGCTGCGTACGTAGATCTGGTAGATGACGGCGTCGCGCCACCAGGATGCGGTGGTCTCGGTCGGACGGTTGGCTGCCACGTGTGCGTTCCTTTCGGGCAGGTGGTACTCCGCCGCCGGCCCCGGCGCGGGGCGTGGTGGGGCGGACGGCGGAGTGCTGGGGAGGTGACGGCCGCGCGGGACGGGCGGGGCTCAGCCCTTGAGGCCGCCCGCGGTGAGGCCGCTCATGATGTTGCGCTGGAAGATCAGGAAGATCAGCAGGGTCGGTACGGAGGCGATGGTGAGCGCGGCGATGAGGACGTTCTCGGGCACTCCGCTGGCCAGCGAGTAGATGCCGACGTTGAGCGTCTGCTTGTCGGGGTCGGGCAGGGTGAGCATCGGCCAGAGGAAGTCCTTCCAGACGCCGACCACCGCGAAGATGGAGACCACGCCGAGGATCGGCCGGGAGATCGGCAGCACCACCGAGCGCAGGGTGCGCAGCGGGGAGGCGCCGTCGATGGCCGCGGCGTCGAGCAGTTCACGCGGGATCGAGTCGAAGAACCGCTTCAGCAGGAAGATGTTGAAGGCGTTGGTGACGGACGGGAGCCAGATCGCCCAGGGTGAGTTGAGCAGGTTGCGCTGGAAGACCGGCACGTCGAGCACGGTGAGGTACTGCGGGACGACGAGGACGGTCGCCGGGATCATCAGGGTGGCGAGCATCATGCCGAGGATGACCTTGCCGAAGACGGGCCGCAGCTTGGAGAGGGAGTAGGCGGCGGCCACGTCGAGGACCAGTTGGAAGGCGAGCGCCCCGAACGCGTAGTACAGGGTGTTGAAGAGCAGCCGGGACAGGTCCATCACGGTCCACGCCTGGGAGTAGTTCTCCGTGTGGATCGAGGTGGGGAAGGCCGTGGGCGGGCTCTGCACCACTTCCTGGGTGGTCTTGAGACCGCCGGTGACCATCCAGTACAGGGGCCCCAGGAAGACGACGGTGAAGCCCGCGACCACCAGGGCGAAGACGATCCAGTAGACCGCCTTCCCCCGGGGGCGGCCCAGTTGGGCCGGGGAGATCAGGGTGCGCTGGCGCCCCAGGTCGGGCTCGCGGCCGCTCCGGCGCCGGCCGGGGCGCGGCTTCGCCGTCGCGCGCCGGGAGACAAGCGTGTTCGATGCCATCGTCGTGCTCCCGTCCTAGTCTTCGCTGCTGCGGCTGAGGCGTACGTACACCGCGGAGAAGCCCGCGAGTACGACGAGCAGGACGAGTCCGAGGGCCGCCGCGCTGCCGTAGTTGTTGAAGTTGAAGGCGTACTGGTAGATGAGGTAGACGACCGTCGTCGTGGAGCCCTCGGGGCCCGCGCCGTTGGTCAGCAGGAAGGGTTCGGTGAAGACCTGCATCGTCGCGATGATCTGCATGAGCAACAGGAGCGACAGGATGAGCCGGGTCTGCGGGATGGTGACGTGCCAGATCTTGCGCAGCAGTCCGGCGCCGTCCAGCTCGGCCGCCTCGTACAGCTCGCCGGGAATCCCCTGGAGGGCGGCGAGGTAGATCAGGGTCGCCCCGCCCATGTTCATCCAGGTGGACGCGACGACGACGGAGAGCATCGAGATGTCGGGGTCCTGGAGCCATTGCTGGGCGGGCAGATGGAGCACTTCCAGGAGGCGGTTGAAGAGGCCGTAACCGGGGTCGTAGAAGTACTTGAACAGGAGTACCGAGGCGACCGGCGGCAGCATGACGGGCAGGTAGACCAGCAGGCGCAGATATCCCTGGGCGTGCCGGAACTCGTTGAGCACGACGGCGACGACGAAGGGGACCGCGAAGCCCAGCAGCAGGGCCAGGGCGGTGAAGAGCAGGGTGTTGCGCCAGGCCTGCCAGAAGGCCGGGTCGTTGAAGACGTAACTCAGATTGGACCAGCCGGCCCAGGTGGTACGTCCGTCCTCGGTCTTCTGGAAGGCCAGGACGAACTCCCGGACCATCGGATACCAGGAGAAGAACGAGAAGCAGAGAACCGCGCCGATCAGGAAGCCGTGCGCGGAGATGTTGCGGCGCAGGGCCCGCGTGAACTCCTCGCGGGGGGAGCCGGGCGCGGCCGGGCGGTGGTGTCCACGGGGAGGCGGGCTCGCCTTGCTCGGTGTGGACAGGGTGGGGGCCGACATGGTGTCTCCTCGGTGCCGGTGCGGTCACTCGCGGGTCGTACGGTCGAGAGCGCGGGGCCGGGGCCTGACGACCCGGCCCCGCGCGCCCGTCACCCGTTCGAGAGAACCTGGTTGACCTGCTGCTCCGCGGTGCCGAGCAGCTTGTCGATGTCGGCGTCCTTGTTGGTCAGGACGGCGGACATCGCGACGTCGAGGATCTTGTAGATCTCCTGTGCCTTCGGCGGCTCGGCCTTCCCCTGGACCGGGTTGTCCATGAACGCCTTGAAGTTCTCGACCGGCATCGTCGCGTTGGCGACGCGTGCGGCGTCGTCCTTCGTCTTGCTCTCCCCGGTGAAGAAGTTCGGCTGCGGCAGCCCGACGGGCAGCTTGTCGGCCTTGGTGCGGGCCCAGTCGAACTGGCCCGTGCCGGGGCTGAGGTTCTTGAAGTTCAGCCAGGCGACGGCGGCCTTGATCTTGTCGGGCGAGCTGCCCTTCTTGATCATGTAGTTGTTGCCGCCGAACAGGGTGCCCTGTGCGCCGGGGATCGGTCCCAGACCGAAGTTCTCGTACTTCGCGCCGAGTTGCTGCACCATGTAGGCGATGTCGTCCGGCGCGGCGAGGAACATGCCGAGCTTGTCGGTGGATATCTGCTTCTGCAGGTCGCCCCACTTGAGCAGCTGGGTCTTGCCCATGCTGTCGTCCTGCCAGCGCATGTCGTGCAGTTGCTGGAGGACCTGCTTGCCCTTCTCGTCGTTGAAGGCGGCCTTGGTACCGCTCGCGTCGACCATGTCGCCGCCGAGGCCGTACTGGGTGGCGGCGAAGTGCCAGCCGCCGTTGTTGCCGGCGCTGTACTCGCCGAAGCCGGCGATCCCGTTGCCGAGCTTCGCGATCTTCTGGGCGGCCGTGCGGACCTCCTCCCAGGTGGCGGGCGGGGTGTTCGGGTCCAGCCCGGCCTGGGTGAACAGCTTCCGGTTGATCATCAGGCCCATGGTGTAGTTGCTGGTCGGCAGGGCGTAGAGCTTGCCGTCCTTGCGGGCCACGTCGATCACCTGGGGCTGGATGTCCTTCAGCGCCGGCACCGACTTCTCGGTGACGTAGGCGGAGATGTCCTCCGCCCCGTCGTTGTCCAGCACCTGCTGGAGGTCGGTGAAGTAGGCGTAGAAGACGTCGGGCTGCGACTTGCCCTTGAGCATGGCCGTGAAGCGGGGAGGCTCCAGGCACTGGCCCGGTGTGGACTTCCCGTTGATCGTGACGTTCGGGTACTTCGCGTTGAACGTCTTGATGTCCTCGTTCCACTCGCGCAGCTCCGCGGCCTTCGCGGCCGGCGGCATGCAGTCGATCGACAGCGTCACCTTGGCCTTCGGGTCCAGTGGCGCTGCCGGATCGGACGATCCGCTGCCGGAGTCGCCGCCGTCGTCACCGCCGGCGCTGCTGCTCGTGCCGCAGGAGGCAAGGGCAGTCAGGGCGAGGGCGGTGACGAGCGTGGCGGCACAGGCTCTGCGGGTGCGAGTACGGCGGAACCCAGCACTTCTCATCGGTGGTCCCCTTCGGGCATGAGCATGGAAGGCCCTCGGCGGACTCACTCTCTGCCGGGGCGCGGCTTACTCAACCACCGCCGACATGTGAGTGCAATATCTCGCGCAGTTTTCGTAAATGTTTGACATCGCTCCGTATCCGGCGTGTGATGTCCGTCCGCTCCCCGGTCGGCGTCACCCCGTGGGCGGCCGCGTGCGCCGACCCCTCAGCGGCGCGCCTGCGCGGTGGAGCCGCGCACCACCAGTTCGGGCTCGAAGAGCAGCTCCCCGGGGGGTACGGCACCGCTCTGGATGAGCGCGGAGAGCAGTTCGACGGCCGCGCGCCCCATGGCCTCGATGGGCTGGCGCACCGTGGTCAGGGGCGGTTCGGTGCAGTTCATGAAGGCGGAGTCGTCGAAACCGACGACCGAGACGTCCGCGGGGACCGTGAGTCCGCGCCTCCGCGCGGCCCGTACGGCACCGAGCGCCAGGGGGTCGCTGGCGCAGACGATCCCGGTGACACCCCGCTCCAGCAGGCGTGAGGCCGCCGCCTGTCCGCCCTCCAGGGAGAACAGGGAGCGCTCGACGTGCTCCGGGGGGAGCGCTCCCGCCACGGCGCGCGCGGCGGCGAGCTTGCGCCGCGAGGGCACGTGGTCCGAGGGGCCGAGGACCAGTCCGACGCGCTCGTGCCCCAGGGATTCCAGGTGGCGCCAGGCCTGTTCGACGGCGACGGCGTCGTCGCACGAGACACAGGGGAAGTCCAGGCCCTCGATGGAGGCGTTGATCAGCACCACCGGGATGCGGCGGTCCGCGAGCCTGCGGTAGTGCTCGTGCGGTTCGTCGGCCTGGGCGAAGAGGCCGCCGGCGAAGACGACCCCGGAGACCTGCTGCTGGAGGAGCAGTTCGACGTAGTCGGCCTCGGAGACGCCGCCCTTGGTCTGGGTGCAGAGGACGGGGGTGAGGCCCTGCTGGGCGAGGGAGCCGCCGATCACCTCGGCGAACGCCGGGAAGATCGGGTTCTGGAGCTCGGGGAGGACCAGGCCGACGAGACGGGCGCGCTCGCCCCGCAGCTGGGTGGGCCGCTCGTACCCGAGCACGTCGAGCGCCGTCAGCACCGACTGGCGGGTGGTCCGCGAGACCCCCGGTCTGCCGTTCAGCACCCGGCTGACCGTGGCCTCGCTGACCCCTACCTTCTGCGCCACCTGGGCAAGTCGTCGCGTCATGGCGGCAACGCTAGCCTAATGTCCGCAAGTCACGGACTTCGCACTGCAAGGAATGTACGCGCAGAGGGTGCCCCACCGACCGCGTGGGGCACCCTCCGGTGCGCGCCGTACCGCCCTTCCTACGGATTGATGTTGATCTTGAAGGTGGAGGTGGTGTTCCTGACGTCCTGGGCGTTGTCCTTGAGCTTCAGACCGTTGAAGGTGACCTCACCGACCGCGGGTCCCTGCCCCGCCTCGGGCATCTCGTTGGCCCAGAGCCCGAAGCCGGACTTCGCGTCGAACGCGTCGCCGCTCTTGCGCGCACCGGTGATCGAGATGTCGGTGAGCACGGTGTCCTTGATCGGGAACTGCGGCTGCCCGCCCACGTAGTTGGTCTGGAACATGACCCCGCTGTAGGTCGGGTCCACGATGTCCACGTGTGCGATCCGGATGCCCTGGAAGACCTTGGAGGCCGAGAAGAGCCAGATCCCCGGGAAGGTCTGCGAGCCCCAGAAGTGCCCGCCGGAGCGCACCACCGAGACGTTCTCGATCTCCGTCGGACCGGTCCCGAAGCCGTTCATCGGGTAGCCGAAGTCCAGCGAACTGACCGTGATGCCGGAGTACACCAGGGTGTCGGCGATGTGGATGTTACGGAAGGTGTTGTCGTAGCCGCCGTACACGGCAAGCCCCGCCGCGCGCCAGGTGAGGATCGAGGTCAGGTTCTCGTAGACGTTGTTCTTCATGTCCGCGCCGCCGGAGTCGATCGCCGAGAACAGCGCGAAACTGTCGTCCCCGGTGGCCCGTGCCTCGTTGTTGGTGACGTGGTTGTCGGTGGACCCGTTGGTCATGTTGACGCCGTCCGCGAACATGTTGCGGATCCGGGAGTTCTTGATGGTGACGTTGTCGGTGTTGGCGCCCCAGTAGAGGCACACCATGTGCTCGTTCCAGATGGTGTCGATGACGATGTCCGACACGTTGGAGAAGTCGAACACCTTGCCGGGCCCGTCGATACGGGAGGTGTAGTTGCCGAAGTACGCGAAGTTCGCGAAGGACGACCCCTTGGCGCCGGCCTCCGCGCGGAAGCCGATGTCGGTGTTCTCCTGCGTGGACGGGGCGTGGAACCGGGTGTACCAGGGTCCCGCGCCGACGACCCGCACGGCCTTGCCGTACACCTGGAACTTGCTCGCCGTCTGGTAGTCACCGGCGGGCAGATAGACGCCCTTGAGCGTGCCGGTGGTGTCCATCCGGACCTTGTCCAGGGCGTTCTGGACGTCCTGGTGGGTGAAGCCGGCCGGCACGGTGTAGGTCGCCGGGTCCGGGTTGGGCACCTGGCCGGCCTGCTCCAGGCTGACGAAGTCGATGGCGTAGGTGCTGGTGTTGGCCGCGTCCTTCTGGAGCCGGATCCTGCTGCCCGCCGGGACGGTGCGGCCCAGCATGAGGTTGGCCTCGTCGTAGATGTGGCGGGGTGCCCCGGCGCCCGGGGAGTTGCCGGGTGCCGTCTCGTTGCCGTACAGCCAGGCGTACTTGGAGGTGAGGTCGATGGCCTTCAGGAAGGTCCCGTCCACATAGACGTTCAGCGTCGAGTCGATGCCGCCGCCGCCCGGTGCGTCCGGGAGGGAGAAGCGGGTGACCAGGGTGTTCGTGGACGCCCTGGTGGTGAACTCGACGTACTGGCCGGTGCTTTCGAGGGTGACCGCCTTGCGGCCGGACGCCTCGCCCGCGATGTCGCCGACGGTCCTGTTCGGGCCGACGACCTTGGCACCGCCGCCGGTGGTCCCGTCCTCGGCCTCGTACATGTCGTACGGCATGTTCGCGCCGCGTCCCACGAACAGGGCCTGGGTGCTGGTGTTGTTCTCGCGCTTGACCGGCAGTTCGTTGGCGTCGGCGTCGAGCCGCACCGTGACCGTGTACGAGCCGTTGGCCGCGGCCCAGGTGCCGAGCTGGACGGGCGCGGCGGTGGCGCCGGGGGCGAGGGTGCCGTTGTAGGCGCCGGTGAGGGTCTTCACCGTGGCGCCCTTGGCGTCGGTCAGGGTCAGGGTGATGCCGTGGCTGCCGCCCGCGGAGGCCACCGTGCCCTGGTTCCTGACCGCGACGGCGAAGGTCACGGTGTCGCCGGCCGCCGGGGCGGACGGTGAGGTGGTGACCGCGCTCGCCACCAGGTCGGAGCTGGCGACCGGCTTCACCACCAGCGGGGTGGGGCTGGTGAAGCGGTTGTCGGTCTCGTTCTCCTCGATGACGTCGTTGCCCGGGTCCACGACGGCGCCGAGCGTGTAGCTGCCCGCGTCGCGCGCCCCGATACCGGCGCTGACCTGGGTGGAGGCACCGGGGGCGAGGGCGCCCACCGAGGCGGTGGCCACCTTGGAGCCGCCCAGCTCGAAGTCGAGCCGGCTCGCCGGGGCGGCGACCGCGCCGGTGTTGCGTACGGTCGCCGTCAGGGTGATGGCGTCCGACTCGACCGGTGCGGCGGGCGCGGCGCCGACGGCGGTGACCTGGAGGTTCGGGTTGGGGGCCGGGACGCCCATCACCTGGAACTCGGCGACCTGCCCGGCGCCCGACCCGGTGTTGGCGGTGAACTTGAGCTGGACGTCGGCGACGCGGGCGGTGACCGGGATCGTCACCGTGTTGCCGCTCGCCGGGTCGAACCGGTACTCCTTGGCGGCGACCAGGCTGGTGAAGGACGTGGCGTCCTGCTCGCGCCCGAGCACCTGGACGGTCTGGGTGCGCGCGCCCCAGCTGCTGTCCGGGTTCAGCTTGACGACGACGCTCTCGGTGTCGGCGTTGGCGCCCAGCTTCACGGTGAGGGTGTTGGGATAGCTGCCGCCCGCGCCCTCCCAGTAGGTGGTGAGGGAGTTGTCGTTGGCGTTGGCCGCGACGAAGGTGTGGACCACCGACGAGGCGGTGATCGGCTTGGCGACGGCGAGGTTGGAGGCGGTGGCCGTCGAGCCGTTGCGGGTCACGGTGTTGCTGGGCCCGGACATGTTGCCCGCCGCGTCCCTGGCCCGCACGACGTAGCTGACGGTCCTGCCCGCGGGCTGGGTGTCGGTGTACGTGGTGACGTCACCGGCCACGCTCTTACGGAGCACGTTGTCGGCGTAGACGTCGTATCCGGTGACGCCCTTGTCGTCCGAGGACGCCTGCCACGTCAGCTTGATCTGCCCGGGGGCCGGTTCGGTGAACGCCAGGCCGGACGGCGCGGTGGGGGCCTGGGTGTCGCCGGTGGCCCCCTTGCGCGTGACGCTCTCGCTGTCGGCGGACTCGTTGCCCGCGGCGTCCCGCGCCCGGACGTGGTAGGTGACGGTCTCGTCTGCGGGCCGGGTGTCGGTGTACGTGGTGACGTCGCCCGCCACCCGGGCCAGCAGCGTGGTGCCGGCGTAGACGTCGTACCCGGTGACCCCGGTGTCGTCCGAGGACGCCTTCCAGGTCAGCCTGATCTGCCCGGGGCCCGGTTCGGTGAACGCCAGGCCGGTCGGCGCGGTGGGCGCCTGGGTGTCCCCGGTCTCGGGGCCGTAGATCTCCAGCTCGGAGACCTGCGCGGCCGGCTGGCCCGAGTTGGCGGTGACGAGCACCCGTACGTAGCGGGTCGTGGTGGCGTCGAAGGAGATCGTCGCCGACTGCCCGCCCGCGGCGTCGAAGACGTACGCCTGGGAGGCGGTCAGGTCACCGAAGTCCGAGCCGTTGGCGCTGCCCTGGATCTTCAGGGTCTGGGTCCGCCGTGGCCAGCCGTCCGGCAGCCGCAGCACCACCCGGTCGACCCGGACCGAGGAGCCGAGGTCCGCCTGGATCCACTGCGGGAGCGCGTTGTTGCGGCTCTCCCAGTAGCTGGCCCGGTTCTGGTCGTTGGCCTGAGCGGGCACATAGGTCTCGGTGTGGCTGCTCGCCGTGAGGGTCTTGCCGGCGGCGAGGTTCACCGACGACTCCCCCGCCCGGCGTACCTCCAGTTCGGAGAGCTGCGCGTTCCGCCCCGCCGAGTTGGCCGTGACGTCCACCCGCACGAAGCGGGTCTTCGTGGCGGGGAACGGGATCGTCACGGTGTTCGACGCGCCGGGACTGAAGGAGTACGTCGCCGAGGTCTTCAGCGTCGTGAAGCTGGTGCCGTCCGCGCTGCCCTGGACGGAGAGGGTCTGCTCCCTGCCCTTCCATCCGGCGGGAAGCCTCAGCGTCACCCCGTCCACCCGGGCCGGGGCCCCGAGGTCGGTCTGCACCCACTGGGGGAGGGAGTCTCCGGCTCCCTCCCAGTACGTCGACCGGTCGCCGTCCGTCACGTTCCCCGCGCCGTACGCGCGCCCGGCACTGCTCGCCGTCGCGGTCCGGCCCGTGGCGGCACCCGGCCCGTCGGCCGCCACGGCGGTGAGCGACGGCCATCCGATCATCAGAAGACTGGTGGCGACGGCGGCCGACACGGCCCGCCGTCTGAGGCGTTGGGCTCTCATGGATCCCCGATCGTCGGCCCCGGCGCGGGAGCGCCGGGGGTGCGGCTCTGTCCACGCAGCTCCACGGCAGCGTTTTCTGCGGACGTGAGAGCTGTCTTTTGCGCGGTGCGGTCAGAGAATTGCAGAGAAGAGCGAGGGAGTCCACAGATACGACAGAAGGCCGGAGAACATGGGGCACCGAAGTGGTGCGCCCATGACCGTGGTTGAGGCCAGGATGGACACAGAAGGCGGCATGCAAGTGGAACGAAAATTACGCAAGCGGCTTGCGCAGGAGGGAAAGCTTCCGGAAAGCACCTGCTCCGGGGCACGGCTCCGGGCGGGGCCCATGGCGCGCGGACCCCGCCCGGAGGGGGTGGAGCGGAACGGGGATCAGAGTCCGCCGGTGTACAGCAGGCGGTCGGGCGAGCCCTGTCCCAGGCCCGTCAGCACGTCCGGCGTGGCGCCGTCCACGAGCCAGTCCTCGATCTCCTTCGGCCGCGCGGCCGGGTGGGCCTCCTTGTAGAGGGCCACGGCCCCGGCGACGTGCGGGCTGGCCATGGAGGTGCCGTTGAGCGCGGTGGAGCCGCCGCCGAGCTTGGCGGAGACGATCCCGGCGCCGGGCGCGTACAGGGACACGCACGTGCCCCAGTTGCTGAACGACGTCTGCCGGTCCTGGGCGTCGGTGGCCCCCACGGCGAGCGTGCCCCCGGCCCCTGCCGGGGAGACGTCGCACGCGTCCTGGCTCTCGTTGCCCGCCGCGACGACCGGCAGGACACCCTTCTCCTCCAGGGCGTCGAAGGCGTCGTCCACGGCCGGGGAGGCGGGTCCGCCGAGGGAGGCGTTGACCACGGCCGGCTGCCGCGCGTGGTCCGCGATCCAGTCGAGTCCGGCGATGATGCCGGCCCAGCTGCCCGAGCCCTCGCAGTCGAGCACCCGCACCGGGACGATGGAGGCGGAGGGGGCGACGCCGTACGTCGCGCCGGCCACCGTCCCCGCCACATGGGTGCCGTGCCCGTTGCAGTCCTCGCCGTCGCGGCCGTCGCGGATCGCGTCGTAGCCGGCGCCCACCCGGCCGCCGAACTCGCTGTGGGCCGACTCGACGCCGGTGTCCAGGATGTACGCCGTCACCCCCTGCCCCGTACCGGCCGCCTCGTACGCCCCGTCCAGCGGCAGGGTCCGCTGGTCGATCCGGTCCAGGCCCCAACTCGCCGACGCGACACGGGCGGTGGGCGCCGGCTGGACGGCGGGCGGGGAGACGGACGCCTCGCTGTTCTCCTCGACGGCCTGGACCTCGGTGGCGCCGCGCACCTTCTTCAGCTGGGCCGGGGTGAGTTCGGCCGCGAAGCCGTGCAGCACCGTACGGTACGTGAACAGCGGGGTGACCCCGAGCCGCTGGGCCGCGGCCTCGGGCGTGTGGTCCCGGGAGACGGTGACGATGTACTCACCGGGGACCGCCCGGGACGACCGCTGCACCGGCACCAGGGCCTCACCGGTATCGGCCACGGCCGGGGCGGCACCGAGGAGGGGGGCGATCAGCAGTAGGGCGGCTGGTGTCCAGCGGGCGCGCGGGCGCATTCGTTCTCCCTTGGGTGGAGGAGCCGTCCACGGGCCGGGACCGGCCCGTGGGGTGCGAACACCTGACGTTTCGTCCACATCCGGGGCCCCGCTTGAGCCGTCGTCATCCGGACAGCGCAACGATCGCCGTGCGGCGCGTCCGTTCGGCCGCGTCCGGGAGACGGGGCCCGGGTCCGGGGCGGACCGGGCCGGGGCCCGGTCGGGCTCCCCCGCGGGCCGCCGGGCGCTCAGCCCGGCGGCCCGTCCGGGTCAGGCGCCCGGAGGGAAGGGGCTCGTCCCGGCCGCCACACGGAGCACCGCGACCTCCCTCGGGCCCAGGACCAGTCCGCCGTCGTCGGCCGGGGCGGGCCCGGTCAGGGCCTCGCCGGTGACCGCGTCGAAGGCGACCGGCTCGTCCGTGCGGTTGACGAGGAACCAGTAGGCGTGGGTGCCGTCGGTCCGCACCACGGGCTCCACCCGCCCCCGCGCGGCGGCGGGCAGTTCGCCGCGCACACCGGCGCCGGACAGCAGGCCGTCCAGCACCTCGGCCAGCCCGTGGGCGCCCAGCCGGGTGGAGACGTAGGCGGCCGAGCCGCCGTCGGGCAGGGCGCGCCGGGTGAGGGCCGGGCGTCCTGCCTGGTCGCCGGTCTCGTAGCGCGCGAGCACGGTGACCTCGGGGTCGGTCACGTCGATCCGGTCGGTCCACAGCGTGCCGCGCAGGCCGTTGTCGAGCCGTACGTCCGTGCCGTCCAGCAGGGGGCCGAACTCCTCGACGCGGATGCCCAGCAGCCCGCGCAGCGCTCCCGGGTACCCGCCGAGGTGGACGTGGTCGTTCTCGTCCACGATGCCGGAGTAGTACGTGGTGGCGAGGTGGCCGCCGCCCCGCACATAGGCGTCCAGCCGGTCGGCGAGGGGCCGGGGGACGACGTGCAGGACGGGGGCGGCGACGAAGTCGTACCCGGTGAGGTCGGCCGAGGCCGTGACGACGTCCACCCGGACGCCCAGGGCGAGGAAGGCGGAGTACCAGTCGAGGATCTCCTGCCGGTAGCGCAGCAGGGAGGAGGGCTGGGAGTCGCGCTCGACGGCCCACCAGGACTCCCAGTCGTACACCAGGGCCGCGCGCGCCGGTTCGCGTACGGAGCCGGTGACGGGCGTGAGGTCGCTCAGGGTGCGGCCGAGGGCGGCCACCGCGCGGAACACCTCGCTGTCCGGACCGGCGTGGGGCACCATCGCGGAGTGGTACTTCTCGGCGCCTGCGGCGGACTGGCGCCACTGGAAGAAGCAGACGGCGTCGGCCCCGTGGGCGACGTGGACGAGGGAGTCGCGGGCCATCTCGCCGGGGCGCTTCGCGACGTTGACGGGCTGCCAGTTGACCGCGCTGGTCGAGTGCTCCATCAGGAACCACGGCCTGCCGCCCGCGATGGAGTGCGTGAGGGCGGCGGAGAGGGACAGCTCGTCCAGGCGCTGCGGGCCGGGGTGCGCGTAGTGGTCGTTGGAGACGAAGTCGATCTCGTCGGCCCACTCGGGGTAGTTCATGCCCTTGGTCTCCCCCATCACCATGAAGTTGGTGGTGGCGGGGACGTCGGGGGTGATGCGGCGCAGGACCTCGCGTTCGGCGCGGAGGTAGTCCTTCAGCGCGTCGGACGAGAACCGCTTGAAGTCGAGCTGCTGGGTCGGGTTGGCGTGGCTGGCGGCCAGACGCGGGGGCTGGATCTGCTCCCACGCGCCGTAGTGCTGCGACCAGAAGGAGGTCGCCCAGGCCCGGTTGAGCTCGTCCAGGGTGCCGTAGCGGGCGCGCAGCCAGTCGCGGAAGGCCTGGGCGGCGTCGTCGGAGTAGTCGTAGATGTTGTGGCAGCCGAGCTCGTTGGAGATGTGCCAGGCGACCAGGGCGGGGTGGTCCGCGTAGCGGGTGGCCATGGCCTCCACGAGCCGCAGGGCGTGCTTGCGGAAGACCGGCGAGGTGGGCCGCCAGTGCTGGCGCGCGCCCTGCGAGAGGGTCTCGCCGGTGCGGGTGACCGGCAGGATCTCCGGGTGCAGAGTGGTGAGCCAGGGCGGCGGGGAGGCCGTGGCGGTGGCGAGGTCCACCGCGATCCCGTTGTCGTGCAGCAGGTCGAGCACCTCGTCCAGCCAGTCGAAGTCCCAGCGGTCCTCGGCCGGCTGGAGGCGGGCCCAGGAGAAGATGGCGACCGAGACGATGGTGACCCCGGCCTCACGCATCAGCCGGACGTCTTCCTTCCACACCTCGCGCGGCCACTGCTCCGGGTTGTAGTCGGCCCCGTAGGCGAAGCGCGCGGGGCGGTCGTCGGAGGTCGGGCGCAGCCAGTGGCGCTCGGAGGCGGGGGTCATGATGATCCTTTCGGATACGGGGAGTTGCGGGTACGGCACAGGGCGGCCGCCCGTCGGACGGGCGGCCGCCCTGTGCCGGTTCAGTGGCGCGTCGTCACTTGTTGACGTCGAAGCCCTGTTCCGTGCCGTAGTCGACGGCGGCCTTCTGCCAGGCCTTCAGGCCGTCGGCGAGCTTGGTGTCGGAGACGTAGGCCTTGCCGACGGAGTCGTTGAAGACGGAGTTGGCGTACACCTGGTAAGGCAGGTACGACCAGTCCTCGGGCACCTGGCTGGCCGAGCGGGCGAAGATCTCGTTCGCCTTCTGGCCGCCGAAGTACGGGAAGGTCTGCTCCAGGAACGTCGGGGAGGACAGGTCGGCCGTGGTGGCCGGGAAGGCGCCTCCCTCAAGGCGGGCCTGGACGCCCTCCGAGTGGTTGGCGTACTCGTTGAACGCGTACGCCAGGTCCTTGTTCTTGCTCGCCTTCATCACCGCGAGGGAGCTGCCGCCGTTCTCGGAGCTGACCTCCTGGCCCTTCTTCCACTGCGGGAGGGCGGCCGCGCGCCAGTCACCGGAGGCCCCTTCCACGCCGGAGACGAAGTTGGCGGGCATCCAGGCGCCGGTGGCGAGGGTGGCGATGGTGCCGTCCGCCAGGCCCTTGTACCACTCGTCGCTCCAGGAGCTGATGGGGGCCAGCAGCTTCTCGTCGATGAGCTTCTGCCAGACCTTGGTGAAGGCGACGACACCCTTGTCGTTGGTGAGGTCGACCGTCACGTTGGTGTCGCGGGTCTTGAACGGGGTCCCGCCGGCCTGCCAGATCATGCTGGTCGTGAAGCCCGCGTCACCGGTGTCGTTGGCGATGTAGGCCTTGGGGTCGGCGGCGTGCAGGGCACGGGCCGCCTCCAGGTACTCGTCCCAGGTGGTGGGCGTGGCGATCTGGTGCTTGTCGAGCACCTTCTTGTTGTAGAAGAGCGCCATCGGACCGGAGTCCATGGGCAGCGCGTAGACGGCGTCGTCGACGGTGACCGCGTTCCACGGGCCCGGCGAGTAGGCGTCCTTGAACTTGTCCGCACCGTAACGGCTCAGGTCCTCCAGGGACTTGCCGAGGGCGAACTGGCCCAGCGCGTAGTACTCGACCTGGGCGACGTCCGGCACGCCGGCCCCGGCCTGCACGGCGTTCTGCAGGGCGGTGTACTGGTCGTTGCCGGTACCGGCGTTGACCAGCTTCACCTTGACCTTGGGGTACTCCTTCTGGAAGTCGCTGACGACCTGCTTCAGCGTCGGCTCCCAGGCCCACACCGTGATCGAGCCGCCCTCACGCAGGGCCGCCCGGAGATCACCGCCCGATACGGCCTTGTCCGAACCGGAATCGTCGGAGGACCCGCACGCGGTGAGGCTCAACGCGGCCGCGCACAGCAGGCCGACGCCACGCATCGCGCGTCTGGTCATGGTTCTCATATCGTCTTCACTCCGTTGTGGTGAGGGTGGTTCACGAGCCGTCGAGCGTCCGCACGCGGGGTGCGGAGGGTGGAGAGGGTGGGGCGCCGCGCCGGATCGGGGGCCGGGGTAAGCCGGTCCCGGAGCGCGGAGTTCGGAGGGCCGGAGCGGCCGGGGAGACGGTCAACCCTTGACACTTCCCGCGGCGAGGCCTGACTGCCAGTAGCGCTGGAGGAGCAGGAAGGCGGCGACCAGGGGCACGATGGTCAGCAGGGCGCCCGTGATGACCAGGTTGAAGACCGGTTGGCCGCCCGCGGTGGACGCCTGCTGGTTCCAGGCGTTCAGGCCGAGGGTCAGCGGGTACCAGTCCGGGTCCTTGATCATGATCAGGGGCAGGAAGTAGTTGTTCCAGGTCTGCACCATGGTGAAGAGCAGCACGGTGACGATGCCCGGGGTCAGCAGCGGGAGCGCGACCTGGAAGAAGGTACGCAGCTCTCCGGAGCCGTCGACCCGGGCCGCTTCGAGGAGTTCGGTGGGAACGGCCTCGGCGGCGAACACCCACATGAGGTAGAGGCCGAACGGCGAGATGAGGGACGGGATGATGACGGCCCACGGCGTGTTGGTGAGGCCCATCTTGCTGAACATCAGGAAGGTGGGGACCGCCAGCGCGGTCGCGGGGACGGCCACCGCGCCGATGACGGTGGCGAAGACGGCCCGCTTGCCGGTGAAGTCGAACTTGGCGAGGCCGTAGCCGCCGAGGACCGCGAGGAAGGTGGCTCCGCCGGCGCCGACGACCACGTACAGCAGGGTGTTGAGGAACCAGCGGACGAAGATGCCGTCGTCGTAGGTCAGCGTCTGGGAGATGTTGTCCCAGAGGGCGAAGTCCCCGCTGAACCAGAGGCCGAAGGAGTCGAGGAGGTTCTTCTGCGTCTTGGTGGCGTTGATGACGAGCCAGGCCAGCGGCAGCAGCGCGTACAGGGCGGTCAGGCCCATGAGCACCGTGAGCACGACGCTGCGGCGCGGCCGGTCGGCCGTACGGCGCCGGCGCGGGGCCCGGCGTGACGCCGGGGCGCGGTGGTTGGTACGCCGGGACCTCGGCGGGGCGGTGAACGGGGGTGCGCTCATCGTTCACGCCTCCTTTCGCATGCCGCGCAGCTGGACCGCGTAGGCGATGATCATCGTGACGACGCCCATGACGAGGGAGACCGTGGCCGCGTAGTTCTGCTGCCGACCGGAGAAGGACAGCGTGAAGGTGTAGAGGTTGGGGGTGAAGTAGGTCGTGATGGCGTTGGGCGCCAGGCTCTGCAGGATGCTGGGCTCGTTGAACAGCTGGAAGCTGCCGATCACCGAGAAGATCGTCGCGATGACCAGGGCGCCGCGGATGGCGGGGATCTTCACGGCGGCGATGATCCGCCACTGTCCGGCGCCGTCGATCTCGGCGGCCTCGTAGAGGGACTTGGGGACGACCCGCAGGGCCGAGTAGAAGATCAGCATGTTGTAGCCGATGAACTCCCAGGTGACGATGTTGCCGATGCTGGCCAGCACCAGGGAGGGCGAGAGCGGGTCGGGCAGGCTCACACCGAGGGCGTCGTTGATGTTCCCCACGAGTCCGAACCGGGTGCCGTAGATGAAGCCCCACATCAGCGTGGCGACGACGGCGGGGACCGCGTACGGCAGGAAGACGGAGATCCGGAAGAAGCTCTTGCCGTAGAGCCGGCCGCTGTCGAGGGCGAGGGCCACGAGCAGGGCGAGCCCGAGCATGACGGGCACCTGGACCGCGAGGAACACCGCGACCCGGCCGAGGGCCGACCAGAACTGGTCGTCCTCGAAGGCCCGCTGGAAGTTGTCCAGGCCGACGAACGACGTACCGCCGACCAACTGGTCGCGGAAGAAGCTCAGATACAGCGAGTAGCATATCGGTGCGAGGAAGACCAGCGCGAACACGGCCATGAACGGGCCGACGAAGAGCCACCCCACCCGTCCGCGCCGGGTGCGGGAACGTCCCGCTGGTGGGCGGCGTCCGGTCGAGAGCGGCGTAGCGGCCGTCATGGGTACTCCTACTGGTCCGGCGTTGAGCATGGCCCCGGCCGGAGGGAGACACCGGACATCGTGGAGGCGCTGTGCTTGAGAACCGATGTTTACGTAAACAGCAATCGGTGAGGTGATGTTTACACGCCCGCTCCACGCACCGTCAAGGCGACGATTCCTCCCTCACACCGACGAGTTACGCCTCCCGCTCCCTCACCTGGGGCCCTGCGGAAGGACGCCCTCCGCGAAGGCGCCCGGGGCGGTCCGCACCCCGCGTCCGATAGTGGTAGAAATGCCGGAGGTCCGAGCCCTCGGCCGGCACGCGATCCGATCCGTACCCCCGAGCGGGGACGGACGGGAACCGCTCGGAACACCCGGACAGCACCGTGGCGGACGACGGCCCGGTGACCGCGACAACGCCCTGACCGCACGGCGAAAGGCTCGCTTCACCACGACGGAGGCAGACGAAGTGCACGGACAGGAACACGCCATGGAACGACCGTCCCGCAGGGAGGCATCCATGGCGGACGTCGCGCGTCTGGCCGGAGTCTCCTCGCAGACGGTCTCCCGCGTGTCCAACGGCCATCCCATGGTCTCCGAGGAGACCCGCCGCCGCGTCCTGTCCGCCATGAAGGAGCTGAACTACCGGCCCAACAGTGCCGCGCGCGCCCTCAAGAGCGGGAAGTTCCGCACCTTGGGCGTCGTCCTGTTCACCCTGGCCACCACGGGCAACGTCCGTACGCTGGAAGCCATTTCGGTCTCCGCGGCGGACGCGGGGTACGGCATCACCCTGCTGCCCGTCTCGACACCGACCAGCACCGGGGTCCGGGGAGCCGTCACCGTGCTCGGTGAGCAGGTCGTGGACGGTATGATCGTGATCATGGAAGTCCGGCTCCTGGACGCCGCCATCTCCCTGCCGCCGCACACCCATGTCGTGGTGGCCGATTCCGACGCCGGCGACCGCTACAGCGTCGTGGACACCGACCAGTCCGGGGGCGCCAGGGCGGCCGTGCGGCATCTGCTCGACCTCGGTCACCGCAGCGTGGCGCACGTCGCCGGTCCGGCGGAGTCGTTCGCCGCGCAGCGCCGCGCCGAGGCGTGGCGGCAGACCCTGGTGGAAGCGGGGCGGCCCGTCCCGCCGGTGCTCTCCGGCGACTGGTCGGCGGCCTCGGGGTACGAAGCGGGTCTCGCCCTGGCGGCCGATCCCGACTGCACCGCGGTCTTCGCGGCCAACGACCAGATGGCGCTGGGCGTGCTGCGGGCGCTGCACGAGCGGGGCCGGCGTGTGCCCGAGGACGTCAGTGTCGTCGGGTTCGACGACATAGCCGACTCCGCCTCGTTCTTTCCCCCGCTGACCACCGTTCACCAGGACTTCGGCGAGATCGGGCGGCTGTGCGTGGACGGTGTCCTGCGGCAGATCCGCAACGAGACGGCCGAGCGCGGCACCACCCTGGTCCCGACCCGGCTGGTCGTCCGGGCGAGTACGGGTCCGCCGCCACCCGCCTGAGCCCGCGGTGGCGGCCCTCGTGACAGCCCGCTGTGGCGGCCGCCCTTCAGGACGTGTCAGGGCGTCCTCCCTCCCTGACACGCCACCTGGCGACGCGCTGTGACGGCCTGTCAGGCCCCTCCGGATCATGACGCCTCGTCAGGCCTTCTCGACCTCCAGGAGTTCCGGCTTGTCGGCCAGCGAGGCGAGACGTCCGAGGGGATCGGCGATCAGCTTGCGGGCCAACAGGTCGAGCACGCCACCGACCGCGCCGATCTCCGCGGCCACCGTGCCGTCCTCCTTGGTGACCCGCTGACGGATCTCGAAGACCTTGCCCGTACCCCGGACGAAGGCGCAGCTCACCCGCACCCGCTCGCCGCCGCGCAGCTCCCGCCGGTACTTCACCGTCACCTCCAGCTGCACGGGCCCGATTCCGGCGGCGAGCATCTTCTCCTGGGGCACCCCGGCCGCCCGCAGCAGCTCCCACCGGGCGTGTTCGGCGTACTGGAGGTAGACGGCCTGGTTGAGATGGCCCTGGGTGTCGAGTTCGTATCCGCGCACCGTGACATCGGTGAAGTAGGTCATGCACCCCCGAACACCGGCGAGCGCTCCGTCATTCCGGGCCCGAGCGCCGGGACCCCGGCCCGGCCGCCCCGTCCGCACCTCTTTACGGAACTGTCATGCACCGGTAACTTCCTGGCTGCAAGAGATTGCAGCAAGGTTCTGACAGGCGTTGCCGACGGCTCGCGCCGCCGCGCGACGCCTGCCGGAACGCACCGCTCGCCCGAACCCAGAGGCGCGTCCGGGTTCTCCGGCGGGATCCACGCGGCCGCTCGCCGCGGCCGCGTCACCGGCTCCGCGGTCCACCCGCCCGCGGCCCTCCCCCTGGAGTGACACGCATGAGACGCATCCGCCCACGCCTGCCAAGACGCCTCGCGGTGGCCCTGGCGGCGGCGGTGACCCTGGGGCTGCTCACCTCGGCCCCCGAGGCGCCCCGTACGGAGACGGCCGTGCCCACGGCCGCCTCGGAGTCCACCGCCACCGTCTTCTACTGGACGAAGACCAAGAACTGGCCGGCGTACAACCTGCATTACGCCCCGGACGGCGGTTCCTGGACCACCGTGCCCGGCACCGCGATGGAGGCCGCCTGCACCGACTGGGTGAAACGGACGGTCAGCCTGGGCGGCGCGTCCGGCCTGGCGGCGACGTTCAACGACGGATCCGGTGTCTGGGACAACAACGCCGGGCAGAACTACGCGCTGGGCACCGGCACCATCACCGTCAAGGACGGTGTGGTGGCCCACAGCGACCCCTGCGCGGACACCGGTACGGACCCCTCCCCCGGCGAGGGACACACCGCCGAGGTCTACTACTCCACCGCGACGGTCGGCTGGACGACCACCAATCTGCACTACCGGCCCGCGGACGGCGTGTGGACCACGGTGCCCGGGGTCGGCATGGAACCGGCCTGCACCGGATGGGCGCGCGCCTCGGTGGACCTCGGCGCGGCGGCCTCGATGCAGGCGGCGTTCAACAACGGCAACGGGGTGTGGGACAACAACAACGGCGGCGACTACACACTCCCCGCCGGACGCACCACGGTGAAGGACCGGAAGGTCGCCGCCGGCGCCCCGGACCCCTGCGCGGCCGAGGAACCCGACACCGCGGCGCCGACCGCCCCGACGAAGGTCACCGCCACCGCCGACGGGGTGTCCGCCGTGGTGACCTGGGAACCCTCCACCGACGACCGTGGAGTGACGAAGTATCAGGTGACGCGGACCGGCGGCACCAAGGGCACCGTGGTCACCGACGTCGGCTCCACGGTGTTCTCGGACACCGGGCTGGAGCCGAAGACCACCTACAGCTGGACGGTCCGGGCCGTGGACGCGGCCGGGAACGTCTCGGCGGCCTCGGCGGCGGCCACCGCGACCACCGGTGAGCGGCCGACGGCCCCCGCCACCGGGAAGCCGCTGGGCACCGATCCCCGTAAGGACCCGATCTACTTCGTGCTGACCGCCCGTTTCGCCGACGGCGACAGCTCCAACAACCGGGGCGGCAACCAGCACGAGACGTCGGGCAACGCCGCGAACGACGACCCCATGTTCCGGGGCGACTTCAAGGGCCTGATCCAGAAGCTCGACTACATCAAGGGCCTGGGCATGTCGGCCGTCTGGATCACCCCGGTGGTGCTGAACCGGTCGGACTACGACTACCACGGCTACCACGGCTACGACTTCTACGAGGTGGACCACCGCCTGGAGTCCGCCGGGGCCTCGTACCAGGACCTGATCGACGCGGCCCACGCCAAGGGCATGAAGATCTACCAGGACGTCGTCTACAACCACTCCTCGCGCTGGGGCGCCAAGGGCCTGTTCACGCCCACGGTGTACGGGGTCCGCGACGCGCAGTGGAGCTGGTACTACGACGAGCGGAACGAGGGCTTCGCGTACGACGGCCTGACCGTCGAGCCCAAGTCCGGCAAGTCCTACTACAACGGCGACCTCTGGTCCACCGCCGAGCCCTCCGGCAACACCTGTGTCGGCTGGGGCACCCCGACCGGGTCCACCTCCCCGGAGGGGTACCGGATCTACAACTGCCAGTGGCCCTCCCCCACGTCGGGCATGTTCCCCAAAGCGCTCTACCACAACTGCTGGATCGGCAACTGGGAGGGTGAGGACTCCCGTTCCTGCTGGCTGCACGACGACCTCGCCGACTTCGACACCGAGAACGCCCAGGTCCAGAACTACCTGATCGGCGCCTACGACAAGTACATCGACATGGGCGTCGACGGCTTCCGGGTCGACACCGCCGTACACATCCCGCGCACCACCTGGAACCGCCGCTTCCTGCCCGCGATCCAGGAGCGCGTCACCCAGCGGTTCGGCGCGGAGGCCGCGGAGAACTTCTTCGTCTTCGGTGAGGTCGCCGCCTTCGTCAACGACAAGTGGAACCGGGGCTCGGTCAACCACTCCGCGCAGTTCTACACCTGGAAGGAGCGTGGGGAGTACAGCGCGGACGACGAGAAGGCCGCCCTGGAGATGTACGACGACGAGCAGCAGCGGGGCACCGGCTCCCAGCCGACCTCCACCAACGCCTTCCTGGACGGCAACAGGTACCACACCCCGGACCACAGCCGCTTCTCCGGGATGAACGTCATCGACATGCGGATGCACATGAACTTCGGTGACGCGGACAACGCCTACCACAACGGCAAGGACTCCGACGACAGTTACAACGACGCCACCTACAACGTCGTGTACGTCGACAGCCATGACTACGGGCCCAACAAGAGCAGCGAGCGGTACGCGGGCGGCACCGACGCCTGGGCCGAGAACATGTCGCTGATGTGGACGTTCCGGGGCATCCCCACGCTCTACTACGGCTCCGAGATCGAGTTCCAGGCCGGCAAGCGGATCGACTGCGGGCCCTCCTGCCCGCTGGCCTCGACCGGGCGCGCGTACTTCGGGGACCACCTCGCCGGGGACGTGAAGGCCTCCGACTTCGGGACGGTCGACTCCGCGTCCGGCGCGGTCGCCGCCACCCTGACGAAGCCGCTGGTCAAGCATGTGCAGCGGCTCAACCAGATCCGCCGCGCGGTGCCGGCCCTCCAGATGGGCCAGTACTCCACCGAGGGCATCAGCGGCTCGATGGCGTACAAGCGCCGCTACACCGACGCGGCGAGCGGCACCGACAGCTTCGCGCTGGTGACGGTCAGCGGCGGGGCCACCTACACGGGCATCCCGGACGGCAGGTACACGGACGCCGTCACCGGGGACACCCAGGTGGTGACCGGGGGCAAGCTCACCGTCGCGGCGCCGGGCAAGGGCAATCTGCGGGTGTACGTCCTGGACCTGGGCGGTAAGAACGCCGCGCCGGGGAAGATCGGGACAGCGGGTCCCTACCTGAAGTAGGCCTGGGGCGGGGCGGGGCCGGGACACGCCGTGCGGCGTGTCCCGGCCCCGCCCTTCGCCATGCCGTGTCCTGCCGGGTCCTGCCGTGAAGTGCCGTGCCGTCCCGTGGTCAGGCCAGCACGAGCAGATCCATCCAACTGGTGGCCGGCTCGCGCGGGTCGGCCGCCACGGCGCGGCGCAGCCGCTCCAGGCCCCGCGCGTAGGCCTCGTCCGGCAGGGCCCGCAGTTTGGAGTCGGCGTCGCGCCGCAGCCGGCCGGCGTACGCGGCGAGGGTGGGGGCCGACTCCTGGGGCAGGGAGCGCAGCAGCACGGTGCGGCCGAAGCCGGCGTCGGCGAAGACCTCGGTCACCCGCCCGAGTCCGGGGTAGTCGTCGATGCCCCGGGCGGTCTCGGGGAAGAAGCGGACCCGCAGGTCACGCTCGCAGCGTCCGGGGAAGGTGTTACGGATGAGGACGGGGGCGCCGGGTCTGAGGGCGCGGCGCAGTTCACGGGCGGCCGCCGCCGGATCGGTCAGGTGGTGCAGGACCGAGCCGAGCCAGGCGGCGTCCGCGCTCGCGTCGGGGACCGGCAGGGCCTCGGCGCGCCCGTCGAGGGCCTCGATCCCGTCCCCGGCCGGGATGAGGGCGCGCATCGCGGCGGCCGGTTCCACGGCGAGCACCCGTACGCCGAACCAGTCCCGGAAGGCCGTGGCGAATCCTCCGGTCCCCGCGCCGACGTCCAGGACGGTCATGCCGGGGCGCAGCCCCGCGGTCCCGGCGATCGTCTCCCGCCAGGCCGTGAGCCCCTCCCGGGGGATCTCACGGGCGGCCCGGTAGTCGGCGGCGGCCTGGGCGTCGTACGCGGTCGGTGCCATGGGGTGCCTCCTGGGGCCTTCGGCGCTCGGCGGACGGGCCCCGCACGGTGTCGCACGCGGCGGGGCGGCGGCGCGCGGGTCCCGCCCGGGGCGCCGTCAGCGTACCCGCGCCGAGCCCCCCGCCCCGGGGTGCGGGGCGGGAGCGGCGGTGGCGCCCCTTCAGCCGCGCGCGCTCGGCGGCGGGAAGCGCAACTCGGTGCGGCTGATGGCCTGTTCGCCGGGGCGCAGCACAGTGCCGGGGAAGTCGGGACGGTTGGGGGCGTCGGGCAGGTGCTGGGTCTCCAGACACACCGACCCGTGGCGTTCGTGGCGTCGGCCGGTGGCGTCGGTGAACCGGCCGTCCAACTGGTTGGCCGTGTACACCTGGATGCCCGGCCGGGTCGTCCACACCTCCAGGACGCGGCCCCCGTCCGGCGCGGTGAGCCGGGCGGCGCGCCGCGGTGCGCCGTCCGGCGCCTCCCGCAGCACCCAGCAGTGGTCGAAGCCGCCCGCCGCGCGCAGCTGCGGGTCGTCCAGGCCGAGGCGTTCCCCGAGGACCCGGGGTTCGGTGAGGTCGAAGGGGGTGCCCTTGACGTCGGCGGCGGGTCCGAGCGGGATGCCGCCGCCGTCCACGGGCAGATAGGCGTCGGCGTCGACCTCCAGGCGGTGGCCGAGGACGTCGCCCTGACCCGCCAGGTCGAAGTAGGCGTGGTTGGTGAGGTTGAGGACGGTGGGGCGGTCGGTGACGGAGACGTAGTCGATGGCGAGGGTGCCGGCGGTGTCCAGGGTGTAGGTGACGGTGGTGTCCAGCGCTCCGGGGAAGCCCATGTCGCCGTCGGGGCTGTGCAGGGTGAGCCGGACGGACGCCGTGTCGTCGGTACGGCCCCCGGCCGCCTCCCAGACCTTGGTGTGGAACCCGCCGGGCCCGCCGTGCAGGGCGTGGCCCCGGTCGTTGGCGGGGACGCGGTGGCCGGTGCCGTCCAGGGTGAAGCGGCCGTGCGCGATGCGGTTGGCGTAACGCCCGACGACCGCCCCGAAGTAGGGGTGTTCGGCGGTGTAGTCGTCGATGCCGGCGAGCGACCGTACGACGGGGACGGCGGCTCCGGAGGCGTCGGGGACGGTGAGGCGGTGCAGGGTGGCGCCGTAGGTCAGTACCTCGGCTCGCACGCCCGTTCCGCTGTCGAGGGTCCACCGGTGGGTCTCGGTGCCGTGGGCGGGGCCGAAGGGGGCGCGGTGCACGGTGGGGCGCGGCATCAGTGGTCCTCGGGGTGGCCGGAGTCGGACCCGGGTGTGGTGGATTCGCGGACGACCAGGCGGTATCCGGGGCGTGGCCGGCGTGGTTCGGCGACAGCCTCGCCGGAGAGCCGTGCGACGAGGCTGTCCACGGCGAGGCGGGCGATGGCCGCCTTGTCCGGGGCGATGGTGGTGAGCGTGGTGGTGGTGTAGCGGCTCTCCTCGATGTCGTCGAAGCCGACGACGGCGATGTCCTCGGGGATGCGCAGTCCGCGTTCGGTGAGGGTCCGCATCGCGCCGATGGCGATGAGGTCGTTGTACGCGAACACGGCGTCGGGCCGGACGCCCCGGTCCAGCAGGGCGGCCATGGCGGTGGCGCCGTCCTCGCGGCCGTAGCCGTCGGTGACGACCACCAGGGACTCGTCGGGTGCGATCCCGGCGGCGGCGAGCTCCTCGCGCCAGCCCCGCAACCGCAGGTGCGCGGGCTGGCGTTCGCGGCCGGTGCGCGAGCCGAGGAAGGCGATGTGCCGGTGGCCGAGGCCGAGCAGATGGCGTACGGCCTCGCGGGCGGCGGCCACGTTGTCGATGGCGATGTGGTCGTAGGGGGCTTCGTACTCGCGCTCGCCGAGCAGGACCAGCGGTGCCGTCTCGGTGCGGGCCATGAGGTCCTCGGTCTCCAGGTGGATCGGGCTGAGGATGAGCCCGTCGATCACATGGGACCGGAAGCCCTGGCTGACCAGGAGCTCCTTCTCGCGCAGGCCGGCGGTGTGGTCGACCAGGACGGTGTAGTCGTGGCGGGCGGCCGCGTCCACGACCTCACCGGCGAGTTCGGCGAAGTACGGGTTGCCGAACTCGGGCACCGCGAGGGCGATGATGCCGGTGCGGCCCTTGCGCAGGTGGCGTGCGGTGAGGTTCGGCCGGTAACCGAGGTCGTCGATGGCCTGCTGGACCCTGGCACGCATGGCCGGGGTGACGTGCTGGTAGTTGTTGACCACGTTCGACACGGTCTTGATGGACACGCCCGCCCGTTGCGCAACGTCCTTGAGGCTGACGCCCACGGCACTCCTTGGTTCGGCTTGACTCGGTGGTTCGGCTCGGCACGGCGCTCCCTCGTCAGGTCGTTCTCCGACTGCGCGCCAGGTAGCGCTGGGCCACCACGACAACGATAAGGAAGCCTCCGCTGACGACCGACTGGTACGAGGAGTTGAGCGAGCCGATCTGGTTGATCAGGTTCTGGATGACGGCCAGCAGCAGGACGCCCCAGAGGGTGCCGCTGACCGAGCCCGCGCCGCCGATCAGGAGCGTGCCGCCGATGACGACGGCGGAGATCGCGTCCAGCTCCATGCCGACGCCGACGATGGTGACGCCGGAGGACAGCCGGGCCGCGTTGAGGGCGCCGGCGAGGCCGGCCAGCAGACCGCTGAGGGTGTAGACGAGGATCTTGGTCCGGGCGACGGGCAGGCCCATCAGGGTGGCCGCGTCGCCGCTGCCACCGACGGCGAAGAGCGTCTGCCCGAACGAGGTGCGTTGCAGGACGAGTCCGCCCGCCCCGAACAGCACCAGGGCGACAAGGAGCGGGTAGCCGAAGCCCCAGACGCTTCCCTGGCCCAGCTCGCCGAAGGCGGAGTCCTTGGGGACCAGGTAGGTGGTGGCGCCCTCGTCGGTGAGGGCGAGGAGCAGGCCGCGGGCGCCCAGCAGGGTGGCGAGGGTGATGATGAAGGGCGCCATGGTGCCCCGGGCGATCAGCAGCCCGTTCAGCAGGCCGATCGCGCCGCAGACCGCGAGGGGGACGAGCAGCGCCGGCAGGAAGCCGTACTGCGAGGCCCAGGCGGCGAGTACCCCGCCGAGGGCGAAGACCGAGCCCACCGAGAGGTCGATGCCGCCGGTGATGATGACCAGGGTCATGCCGAGGGCGACGACGGCGAGGAAGGAGGCCTGGATGGTGATGCCGCGGGCGTTGTCCAGGGAGGCGAACGTCGGATAGATGAAGGAGGCGGCGATCACCACGGTCAGCAGGACCGCCAGCACGCCCTGGCGCTGGAGGAGTTCGGCGGCGCGCTGCCCGGCGGTGGGGCGGGGGGCGTCCGCGGGGCGGGGCGGGGGTCCGTCCGGCCGCGCGGCCGGGGTGCGCGGGGCCGGGGTCCGGACGGCGGGGGCGGGTGTGGTTTCGTTCATCGGGACCGACGCTCCCGGGCGACGTAGACGGCGGCGACGATGATGGCCGCCTGGGCGATCTGTGCGGTGGAGTCGGGCAGGTCGTGCTTGACGAGGGTGGCGCGCAGCAACTGCATCAGCAGGGCGCCGGCCACGGTGCCCAGGACGCGGACGGAACCGCCGCTGAGCGGGGTGCCGCCGACAACAACGGCGGTGATGGCGGACAGCTCCATCAGGGTGCCCAGCGAGGACGGGTCGCTCGCGGTGAGCCGCGCGGTGGCGAGGATGCCGGCGAGTGCGGCGAAGACGCCGCAGAGCACGTACACGCCGATGAGGACGCGCTTGACGGGCAGTCCGGCCAGCGCGGCGGCCGAGCGGTTGCCGCCGACGGCGACGATCTGCCGTCCGAACGTGGTGCGCCGCACCAGGAAGGCGACGGCGAGCGCGAGCAGTCCGGCGATCCAGACGACCAGCGGGACGCCGAGGAAGGAGCCGGTGCCGAGCGAGAGCAGGTCGGGGTTGACGATCTGCTTGAGCTGGCCGTCGGCCACGACCAGGGCCAGTCCGCGCCCGCCGACGAAGAGGGCGAGCGTGGCCACGATGGGTTGCAGCCCGATGAGGGAGACCAGGGCGCCGTTGACCGCTCCGACGACCGCGCCCGCCAGGAGCGCGACGACCAGGGCGGGCACCAGGCCGTATCCGAGGTAGAGCGGGAGGAAGGCGGCGGCGAGCGCCATGGTCGAGCCGACGGACAGGTCCACGCCCTCGGTGCCGATGACCAGGGCCATGCCGAGGGCCACGATGACGATGGGGGCGACCTGGACGAGCTGGGTGCGGAAGTTGTCGGCGGTCATGAAGTGGTCGGTGAACAGGGCGTTGAAGAGCAGCAGCGCCGCGACGGCCACGTAGACGCCGTACTCCTGGTACCAGGCGGGGTCGCGCAGCCGGGCGAGCGGGGAGGCGGGGCGGTCGGGCCCGGCCGGGTCCGCGGGCTGTGCGGGGCCCCGGGACGGGGTGACGGCGGCCTGGGTCATCGGGGGTCCTCCTGAGCGGCCGGGGCGTCGTCCCGCCGCGCGGGTACGGGGTCGTCTCCCGGCCCGGACGCGGGGGCGGCCTCGGGGACGGGAGCGTGGTCGGCGCCGGGGGCCGGGGCGGTGTCCGGAGCGGGAGCGGCGTCCGGGGTGTGGCCGGGGGCCGGGGCGGTGTCCGGAGCCGGGGTGTGGCCGGGGGCCGGGGCGTGGTCGGCGAGCACTTCGAGCAGCCGGCTCTCGTCCACCTCGTCGCCCACCAGTTCGCCCGCGACGGCCCCGCCGCGCAGGACCACGATGCGGTCGGCGCCCTCGATCAGCTCCTCGATGTCGGAGGAGATGAGCAGCACCGCCAGTCCCTCCCCGGCCAGGTCGTCGATGAGCCGCTGGACCTCGGCCTTGGCCCCGACGTCGATGCCCCGGGTGGGCTCGTCCAGCAGCAGCACCTTGGGTTCGAGACAGAGCCAGCGGGCGAGGAGCACCTTCTGCTGGTTGCCGCCGGAGAGTTCGCCGACCTTCTGCTCGGGGCTGGAGGCCTTGATCCGCAGGCGCTTCATGAAGATGTCGACGATCCGGTCCTGCCGGGCCCGTGAGACGACCCCGGCCCGGGACAGCCGTGGCATCGCGGCCAGCACGATGTTCTCGCGTACGGAGAGTCCGGGCACGATGCCCTCGGCCTTGCGGTCCTCGGGCAGCAGGCTGATGCCGGCCCGGATCGCGGCGGCCGGGGTGAGGCGCTTCAACGGGTGTCCGTCGACGGTGAGTTCACCCGCGTCCAGCGGCAGCGCGCCGGACAGGGCCTTCGCGGTCTCGCTGCGCCCGGACCCGAGGAGGCCGCCGAGGCCGAGCACCTCGCCCGCGTACAGCGACAGGGACACGTCGTGCAGCCGGTGGCGGCTGGAGAGCGCCCCGGCGGTGAGCACCGGGGTACGGGCCGCCTCGTGGCCCTCGGCGGCGAAGCTGGTGGCGCCGGAGCGGCGGACCTCGGCCAGGTCGCGGCCGAGCATCATCGACACGAGCCGCATCCGGTCGAGGTCCGCGAGGTCGCCGGTGTGGATGTGCCGGCCGTCGCGGAGCACGGTCACGCGTTCGCAGACGCGGTAGAGCTCGTCCATGCGGTGGCTGACGTAGAGCACGGCGATGCCCTGGCCGCGCAGGTTCTCGATGACCCGGAAGAGGGTCTCCACCTCGCGTGGTTCCAGCGAGGAGGTGGGTTCGTCCATGATGACGACCTGGGCGTTGACCGAGACGGCCCGCGCCAGGGCGACCATCTGCTGGGTGCCGATCCCGAGGGTGTGCAGGGGGCGCCGGGGGTCCACGCGTACGCCGAAGCCGTCGAGGAGTTCGCCCGCCTCCCGGTGCATCCGGGTGAAGTCGATGAGGCCGAGGCGGTTCTTGGGTTCGCGGCCCAGGAAGATGTTGCGTGCGGCGCTCATCAGGGGGACGAGGTTGACCTCCTGGTAGATGGTGGAGATCCCGGCCTGCTGGGCCTCGAACGGCCGGGCGAACCGCACCGGCCGGCCCGCCATCCGCAGCTCTCCCCCGTCCGGCCGGTACACGCCGGTCAGTACCTTGATGAGGGTGGACTTGCCCGCGCCGTTCTCGCCGACCAGCGCATGGGTCTCACCCGGGCGCAGGGAGAAGGAGACGCCGTCGAGGGCGACGACCCCGGGGAAGCGCTTGCTCACCGCGCGGGCTTCGAGCACGGCGGAGGGCTCGGGCCCGGCGGCCGCCTCCGGGGCCTGGGGTACTGCTTCGGGTGGTGCCATGAGGGGTCTCGGCCTTCCGCTGTTCCACTGTTCGAAGGGGCGGGCGGCCCGGGGGCCGCCGCGGTCCGGTGCGGGCCGCGGCGGCCGGGGCCGTCGGTGGGTCGGGGAGGGTCAGAACGCCCCGCCGAGCGATTCCTTGGCGTTGGTCTCGTCGTACGCGCGGTCGGTGATGATGACGTTCTCGGGGATCTCCTCACCGGCGTAGAACTTCTGCGCGGTGGCGAAGGCCAGCGGGCCGAAGCGCGGGTTGGACTCGATCACCGCGTTGTACTCGCCGTTGACCAGGGCCTGCACGGCGTTGCGGGTGCCGTCGACCGAGACGACCTTGACGTCCTTGCCCGGCTTCTTGCCGGCGGCCTTGATCGCCGTGACGGCACCGAGGCCCATCTCGTCGTTCTCCGCGTAGACGGCGTCGATGCCGGGCTTGGACTGGATGAGCTGCTCCATGACCTGCTGGCCCTTGTCGCGGGCGAACTCGCCGGTCTGCTGGGCGACGATCTCGATGCCGGGGGCCTCCGCCTTGATCTGGTCGACGAATCCCTTGGTGCGGTCGGTGGTGACGTTGTTGCCGGAGGCGCCGAGGAGGATGGCGACCTTGGCCTTGCCGCCCGTCGCCTTGATCATCGCGTCGGCGGCGCGCTTGCCCTGCTCGACGAAGTCGGAGCCGAGGAAGGCCACATAGTCCTGGCAGGCGGCGGAGTTGACCTTGCGGTCGATGGTGAGGACCGGGACCTTCTTGGCGGCGGCGGCCTTCAGGGCCGGCTCCAGGCCGTCGGAGTTGAGCGGCGCGACGATCAGGAACTGGGCGCCCTGGGACAGCATGTCCTGGATGTCGCTGATCTGCTTGGACAGCTGCGACTGGGCGTTGGTGGTGAGCAGCTTCTTGACACCGACCTTCTTCGCCTCGTCCTTGATGGACTGGGTCTCGGCGATGCGGAAGGGGTTGGCCTCCTTCTCCGACTGGGAGAAGCCGACCACCGCGTCCTTGAGGTCCAGTTTCGGCGCGCCGTAGGTCGTCAGCGAGCAACCGGAACCGGAGCTGGACTCGGGGGACTCGGCCGCCTGGGCCCCCTGGCCGCTGTCACCGCCCGCGGTGTCCGTGGTCTCCGACTTGGAGCAGCCGGAGGCGGCCAGCGTGGCGGTGACGGCGAGCAGGCAGGCCGCGGCGAGGGTACGGGATCGACGCTGGGTCATCATGCGCGGGACGCTCCTTGGCGGGATGACCGCACGCTGTCCGCGTGCGGTCGGGCATGGCTGGACGGTGCATCGGCCGCTCGGCGGCAGATGGCGCTGCATTCCTCACGAACCCGTCGCGAGCTGCGCGAACGGTGGTCGTGCGGGCCTGTGCGGCCTCTCGGCGACTCGGTTTACAACGTTATATAGGCGGGTTGGCGCGGGCGGCAAGAGAGTTGTCGCCGCGTTTCCAAAATGTGTCGCGCCACAACCGCCCCGCGCGGTGGGGGTGTTCCGTGCCGGCCGGCCCACCCCCCTGTCCGGCGGGCCGTCAGGCGTCGCCCATGACCAGGCCCTCGATCGTGTGTTTCTGGACGATGGGGGCCAGTTCCTCCACGACCGGGCAGTGCAGGTGCGCCCGGACCCGGCCGGGCAGCGCGGCCCAGTAGGCCTGGGTCACCGCCATGTCGTGGTGCCCGTCGTTGCCGGCGCCCGGGGCGTCCACGCCCAGCACCAGCACCGGCCGGGGGTCGGGCGACCGGTTGGCGGTCCCCCGGTGGACCGTCAGCGCCGAGCGGGCCGAGATGTCCCCGCGCCTCGGGTACTTGCGCTCCGCGAGCGCGGTGTAGCGCGGGTAGTCCTCGCGGGGCGGGAACATCGCGTGACCGAAGCGGGCGTCGTCGTCCCACTGGGTGCCGGGGGCGATCTCGAAGGGCCCCATGTCCTCGCGGGTGTCGACCGCGGTGAGGTTGAAGGCGAGGGAGGTCAGCCGGCGCTCGCGGCGCGTCGCGTCCGGCATGGGGAAGTCGCGGTGCCAGGGCTGGTTCACGGCCCCGGCCAGCGGTATGTCGAACCCCAGCTCGACGATGCGGTAGTCGGGCCCCAGGACCGCCTCGCACACCGCGTCCACCCAGGGGTGGCCGACGAGGTCCACGAAGCCGCGCAGCTGCTCGGGGTGGATCTCCACGTAGTAGCGGTGCGGCCCCCGGCCGACCGCGCCGCCCTCACGCCCGCGCGCCTCGGCGAAGGCCTTCTCGATGTCCTCCCGCATCCGGTCGGCCCACTCGGGGGCGAACGCGCCGCGGCAGGCGGTGATCCCGGCCGTGTGCAGCTCACGCACGGCCGTGTCGAGGGCCGCGGCGGGGACGGGGGTGGTCACGGGTTCGTACATGGGGGGTCCTTCCATGGGCGGACACGGGGCGAAGAGAGGGCGGCCGAGGGCGTGTTCACCTCGTCGGCAAGCTTGCGCGGCCCATATTGCAACGTTGCAATCACCGTGGCAAGAGGGAGTGCGCCCCTTCTCCCGCCGGGGCTGTTACGGTGCACTGCGGACACAGGCGCGGCCCGTCGCCCCCAGGGGCGCGCGGCCCGGCCCGCCGCACCCCCGCGAGGCCGGAGAGGGACAGGAGCACACCCGTCGTGGCTGCGAGACTCAAGGACGTCGCCGCGCTGGCCGGTGTCTCCGTGCGGACCGTCTCCAACGTCGTGAGCAACACCGCCACGGTCGCCCCGGCGACCCGGGCCCGGGTCGTGGCCGCGGTGGAGGAGCTGGGCTACCGCCCCAATCTCGCCGCCCGCAACCTGCGGCAGGGACGCACCGGGCTCGTCGGCGTGGTCGTGCCCGAGATCCACTCCCCGTACTTCGGCGCACTGGCCGGTCACCTCATCGACGCCGCCCAGGAGCGCGGCTGGACGGTGCTGCTGGAGCGGACCGGGGGGCGGGCGGAGCTGGAGCGGCGTCTGCTGGACGGCTCGGAGGGGCGGCGGGTGGACGGGATGATCGTCAGCCCGTGGTCGACCTCTCCGGCCGAACTGGCCTCGCTCGCGGGCGGCTTGCCACTGGTGGTCCTCGGTGAGCTGGAGCCGCACGGGTCGATCGACCATGTCGCCCTGGACAACGTGGCGGCCGCCCGGTCCGCCGCCCGTCATCTGGCCGCGCCGGGCCGCCGGCGGATCGCCGCGGTCGGCCTCCAGTCCGCGCTGGGGCACGGGACCGCCGAGCTGCGCGCCGAGGGCTTCCGGCAGGGGCTCGCCGAGACCGGGCTTGCCCCGGTGGCGGAGGTGGAGGTGGCCGATCTGCACCGGGCGGAGGGGGCGAGGGCGATGCGTGAGCTGCTGGCGCTCCCCGGGCGCCCCGACGCGGTGTTCTGCTTCAGCGACGAACTCGCCCTGGGAGCCCTGCGGGTGGCCGCGGAGCAGGGGGTGCGGGTGCCGCGGGACATGGCGCTGATGGGATTCGACGACATCGAGGACGGGCGGTTCAGCGCCCCCTCCCTCACGACCGTCGCCCCGGACCGGGAGCAGATCGCCGAGCGGGCGGTGCAGTGCCTGGCCGAGCGGGTCCTCGGCCGGCTCGGCACGCTGCCCGGCCGCCGGATCGTCGTACCGCACCGCCTGCTGGCGCGGGAGAGCACCGGCGCCGAGGTCACCCCGGTGTGACGGGGGCCGCGGTGCCGGTGCGGGTGTGCGGGCCCCCGGCGGCGCGGCTCCCGCTCGCGCCGTCGGGGTGTCCGCACGGGGTGCGCCCTACGGCTTCTCGCCGTCGTGCAGCGCGCCCACCTCCTTGTCGGTCAGCGCCCTGTCGTAGACGCGTACCTGGTCGACCGCGCCGTTCCAGAAGTCGGTGTTCCCGCCCGACCACTTGGCGCGGCCCACCGCGAGGGCGCCGGTGCTGACGTCGGCCGGTCCGGCCGCCTCGGTCGCCGCCAGCGCGCCGTCGACGTACAGCTTGATCTCGTCACCGCTGCGGACGCCGACGAGGTGGTACCAGCGGCCGAGTTCGGGCTTGGTCACCAGCCGGGCCCGGTGGGCGCCGGGGGTGGAGAAGGCGAAGGCGCCCTGCCCGTACTGGAGGTAGAAGGGGTTCTCCTGACGCCGGCCGTCCTGGCTGACGACGGTGGCGTAGTTGCCGGGGAGCGCGTCGAGCGAGGCCCAGGCGGAGACGGTGTAGTCGCCGGTGGTGTCGAGGACCGGTCCGTCGGTCTGGGCGTACTGGCCCTCACCGTCGAACCTGAGCGCCGAGCCCCGGACCCCGGGGGTCCAGGACGTGCCCGGGGAGAGGGTGAGGTGCTTGCGGTTGGGGCCGCTGTCGGCGGCCTTGGTGCCCTTGTTCTCGTCCAGGGACCAGGCGCCGCCGCCCTTGACCGTGTCCCGCTGGCCCGCCGCGGCACCGGCCGCGATGACCTCCCGGTTGATCTTCCGCACCTTGGCCTGGTCGACCTTGATCTCACGGCGGTCGTACGTCCAGAGGCCGTTGAGCTCGTTCTCCAGGTCGGTCACCTGGGTGTAGATGGAACCGGACAGCTCCGCGCCGGCCGCCTCCAGGTAGTGCGTGCGGGTGTTCTCGACATACTTGGCGGTCAGGGCGTCCTTGTCCGCCACTCCGCTGTAGATCGCGGTGGGCGCGCCCGGCCACATGTGTCCGGGCATCCGCAGGGTGAAGCCGCCGTGCTCCCCGTCCATCGCGGCGCGGTTCGCGTCCGGGAAGGCCGGGTCGGTGTTGTTGTAGTCGTGGTGGTCGATGATGTCGCCCTTGCCGGAGTCACCCTTGGAGTTGCAGCAGTTGACTCCGCTGTGGGCGCTGACGACCCGGGAGGGGTCGGCCGCCTGGACCCTCTCGGTGATCTTTCCGGTCTCGGTGCGGTCCCACTCGCCCCAGCCCTCGTTGAAGACGATCCAGGCGCCGATCGAGGGGTGGTCGTGGAGCTGCTCCATCATCTCGGCGCCCTGGTCGAGGAAGGCCTTCTGGCCCTTCTCGCCGGTGATGTTCCCGGAGACGAAGTCCTGCCAGACCAGCAGTCCGAGCTTGTCGGCGTGGTAGTACCAGCGGTCGGGCTCCACCTTGATGTGCTTGCGTACGGAGTTGAAGCCGAGGTCCTTCTGCGCCTTCAGGTCGAAGACGAGGGCCGCGTCGCTGGGTGCCGTGTTCAGGCCGTCGGGGTAGAACCCCTGGTCGAGCATGGCGAGGGAGAAGAACGGCTTCCCGTTGAGCACCAGCTTCTGGTAGCCGCCGACCTTGGCGACACCGAAGGAGCGCATCCCGAAGTAGCTGTCGACGGTGTCCTTGGAGCGGCCGTCCTTGAGGGTGACCTCCAGGTCGTACAGGTACGGGTCGTCCGGCGTCCACAGGTGCTGCTTGGCCACCGGAAGGCTCAGCTCACGGTTGGCCGCGCCGGTCGTCCTGCCGACGACCTTGCCCTTCTTGTCGCGGGCGACGGCGGTGACCTGGGCCGACTTCGAGGCTCCCGCGGAGTTCACGGTCAGGGCGAGCCGGCCCGTGCCGATGTCGGGGGTGGTCGTCAGGGAGTCCACGGCCGCGGGGGCGACGGGCTCCATCCAGACGGTCTGCCAGATGCCGGAGGAGGCGGTGTAGAAGATGCCGCTGGGGTTCGCGGACTGCTTGCCCGTGGGCTGGTCGGCTCCGGTGGTGTCGGTGACGGCGACCACGATCTCCTGGGTGCCGCTGCCCCGGAGCGCGTCGGTGATGTCGGCGCTGAAGGCGGTGTATCCGCCGGTGTGCTCGGCGACCTGCCGGCCGTTGACCCAGACCGTCGCGTGGTGGTCCACGGCACCGAAGTTGAGCTTCAGCCGGTCGCCGTCGCGCTTGCCGGCCTTCCAGCTCTTGGGGACGGTGACGAGCTTGCGGTAGAACATGTGGTCTTCGTGGCGCTCGATCCCGGAGAGCTGGGACTCGACCGGGTAGGGCACGGTGATGCGCTCACCGAGCTTCTTGCCGAAGACCGGCTTCTCGCCCGCCTTCGCCCCGGCGAACTCCCACGGCCCGTTGAGGTTCTGCCACCGGTCGCGCACCTGCTGCGGGCGGGGGTACTCCGGCAGCGGCTTCTTGGCGTTGACCTTCTCACCCCACGGGGTGAGCAGGCGCTGGGTGGAGCGGTTCTCGGCCCGGCGGGTGATCGCCGGGACGCTCTCGCCGCCCGCCTTCAGGCCGCCCTCGCCGTCGTACGCGAAGCGGACCCGCTGGTCCTTCTGGACGGCCGCGCCCAGGGTGACGACCAGGGTCCTGGAGTGGCCGGGGGCCTGGCTCACCGACTTCACGGGCATCGGGGTGGTGTCCGCCTCGACGGTGAGGTGGTCCTTGACGCCCCGGATGTCGCGGACGGGGCCGTCGAAGGTGGCGCGCAGCGTGCGTCCGTCCTCGGCGAGGCGCAGGCCCACGGGGTAGACCTCGAAGTCGGCGGGCGGGGTGAACGCCGACTCGGGGACGATCTGCTTGGCGAGCTTCGCGCTCGACCAGCGCAGGAACATGTTGGCGCCGCCGGTGTCCTGGAACATCTCCAGGCGGAAGTCGTGGCGTTCGCCGGCCTTCAGGGTGAGCGGTGCGCTGGTCTGCTCGTTGTCCCAGTCCGGTTCCCAGTGGTCGATGACCGGCTTGCCGTCGATGAAGAGCCGGAAGCCGTTGTCGCCGATGGCGTGGAAGGTGTAGTCGCCGGTCTCGGGGGCCTCGATCTGCCCGGTCCAGCGGGCGGTGGTGTGTTCGGTCCTGCCGGTGGTCGACTCGAACTCACCCGTGAGACCGGGGAAGTTGATGTCGGGGTCGAGCGATACACCGCCGAGTACGGCGAAGTCCCGGGCACCGGGCGCCGACATGGCGTAGTACTCGCCCTTCAGGCCGTGCACCTCGGTGGCGGGGTTCTTCGCCCCGAAGGCCGCCGCGGTGGTGCTCGCGGAGTCCGGGGCGGGGGCGGCGGCGGCCGGGACCAGGGTGGCCCCGACGGGCAGCAGCAGCGCTGCCGTGCAGACCAGTGTTCTCAGCAGAGTGCGGTGGCGGGCTGGTTGTCGCATCAAGGCGTCGTCCTCGTCGAAGAAGCCGAAGTGCCCCCGAACGGCGGAGCACTGCACATAGTCGAACATTGAGCCACAGCCTCGAACACGCTGACAACGGTCGTGCAGCGAGAATTTTCAACGATAGAAAGATATCGCCCACCCCGCCCCGGCTCCCGGCACCCCGGACCCCGGTGCGCGGACAGCAGGTGCGCACCGGGGTCCGGGACCGGGTTCAGGGGACGGCTACCGCGGCAGATCCGCAGGTCCGGTGGCCCAACTCGGGTTGGGACGGTCGGCCAGCCGGTAGGTCACCGAACCACCGCGGGTGACCAGCCGGGCATCGGTCCAGGACCGGTCGCTCGGGCGCCCGTCCACCCGGACGGAGTCGATGTACGAATGTGTCGCGTCGGCCGCCGGGGCCCGGAGGGTGATGTCCTTCCCGTGCGGACGGTCCAGCACGGCGGACGGGAAGAGCGGCGCCCCGAGCAGCATCGTGGCACTGCCGGGCGTCTGCGGGAAGAGGCCGAGGGCGGCGAAGACGTACCAGGCGGACATCGTGCCGAGGTCGTCGTTGCCGGGCAGACCGCGCGGCCCGGTGCCGTACACCGTGTCCACGATCTCCCGTACGGTCTCCTGGGTCTTCCACGGCTGCCCCAGCGCGTTGTACAGCCACGGGGCGTGGATACCGGGTTCGTTGGTGGGGTCGTAGCGCAGCGCGTCGCCGCCCTTCACCGACCAGGAACCGTCCGGCTTGTGGAAGAAGGCGTCCAGTCGCTCCGCCGCGGCGTCCCGGCCCCCCATCGCCTCGGCCAGCCCCCGCACGTCCTGGGGGACCATCCAGGTGTACGTGGCGCTGGTGCCCTGCGCGAAGCCGTTCTCGCTGCCGGGGCTGAACGGCGTCACCCAGGAGCCGTCGAGGTTCCGGGCCTGGACGTACCCCGTCGTCCCGGAGCCGTCACCGGCCCCGGGGTTGAAGACGTTGCGCCACCAGCGGCCGCGCTCCTCGAAGGAGGCGGCCTCCTCGTCCCGCCCGAGCAGGCGGGCCCAGCGGCCCAGCGCCGCGTCGGCCACCGCGTCCTCCAGCGTCTCGGCGGCCCCGCCCCAGCAGTGACAGACGTCCTGCGCGGCGTAGTGGGAGTCCAGGTACTGCGCCAGGTTGGGCCGTTGACCGGTGCACTGTCCCGGGCACCCGGCGTCCGACAGCCCGTCGGGGTGCGGCACGGTGGCCTGCCGGGCCAGGGACTCGAAGGCGCCCTCGTAGTCGAAGTCGAAGTTGCGGACGCCCATCGCGTAGAAGGTGGCGAGGGTCGCCGCCGAGGGGTCGCCGGTCATCACATGGGTGGCGCCGTTGACGTGCACCCAGCGGTCCCACACGCCGCCGTTCTGCCGGGCGAAGTTGTAAAGGGACTGCGCGAAGTCCCCGGCGATCTCCGGCTTGAGCAGCGCGAGGAGCTGGATCTGCGCCCGGTACTGGTCCCAGCCCGAGAAGTTGCTGTACTGGGCCTTCTGACCGCGCGTCACCCGGTGCGCCGCCCCGTCCATGCCGGGGTAGCGGCCGTCGCGGTCGCTGATCAGGTTGGGCTGCATCAGCGCGTGGTACAGCGCGGTGTAGAAGGTGGTGCGCCGCGCCTCACCGCCGCCGCCGACGCGTACGGAGTTCAGCTCGCGGTCCCAGGCGCGCGATCCGGCGCGGGCGACGTCGTCCACGCTCGCCCCGGGGGCTATCTCCTGACGGAGGTTGGCCTCGGCCCCGGCCTGGCTGACGTAGGAGATACCGATCCGCATCCGCACGTCGTCGTCCGATGAGGTGTCGAAGCCGACCCAGCCGCCCGAGCCCCGCCCGGCCCGGTCGGCCCCGGTGGCGTAGCCCTCTCCCCCGCTCGCCCGGGTGGACCCCGGCGCGAGGGTGTCGTCCTTCCAGGTGCCGGTGGAGGCGAAGGCGCGGTCGAAGGAGGCGCTGAAGTAGAGCCGGTAGTAGCTCTTGCGGTTGTTGGTACCGCCGTTGGCGCGCCGTCCGCAGAACGCGCCGGTGAGCACCGAACCGGTCACCTTGCGGTGAGCGGTGTCGATGTGGATCTCGGCGTCCTCGCTGCCGTTGAGGGAGTTGGAGACCCGGAAGAGCAGGTTGGCGGGCTTGTCCGCCGGGAAGCGGAAGTCGGCCACGCCCGCCCGTTCGCTCACCGCGAGGTCGGCGGAGGCACCGGAGGCGAGTCCGAGCGTGTAGCGGCCGGGGACGGCGCGCTCGTCGTCGTGGGAGAAGTCCGCCGCGTAGACGGCGTCCTTCGTGTCGGCGGACGGGGACGAGGTGATGTCCCCGACGAACGGCATGACCGGCACGTCACCGGCGGCACCGGGGTTGCAGCCGGCCCCGTTGACATGGGTGAGGCTCAGGCCGCGCAGCCGGGTCGCCCCGTACTCGTAGCCGTTGGCGGCCCCGGTGCCGGTCTGGTCGCCGGTGGTACTGGTCGGTGACCAGGCCATCATGCCGTACGGGAGCACGGCGCCGGGGAAGGTGTTGCCCCCGTTCGCGCTGCCGATCAGCGGGTCCACGTACGCGGTCGGCCGGGTGACGAGCGTGTCGGCCTGGGCGGCGGGCGGGGTGACGGCGCCGGCGAGCGTGCCGGCGAGGACGACGGCGGCGGCCCGCGTGACGGCCGTCCGGAGGGCGGGATGTCTGGGTGGCATGGCGCGGATACTCCTCCATGGGGGGATGGACAACGTTGTCGGAACCCGGAGGGATCCGGTGTCCGCCAGCGTCGGCCGGTGCGCGGCCGAGCGTAGATCGCCAGGGCGTGCGGGGGAATGCCGCGTACGGAGGGGACCGGTGAACGCGTGGTGAACGCACTGGTCGGCGGCACCGGCTGACGTGGTGTCAAGGACCGCGGAGGACGGTGGGCGATCCGGTGACCGGCGAGCGGGGCCGCCGGTCCCGGGACGCTACGGCGTGGTGACGGCCGGCCGGGGCGCGGTGGGCGCCCCGTCGCCGATGGCGAAGCTGGGGTGCGGCGGCTGGTTGTACGCGGCGTTCTGCCAGGCCAGCGCCGTGCGGTACACGGTGTCGTGGAGCAGCGTGGTGATCTTCGTCCCGGTCTCGTACGGCGTGGAGTAGATCCGCAGCGCGGTGTTGTTGGTGGTCGGCCAGACCACCTCCTCCCGCCAGTCGCCGAGGATGTCGCCGGAGAGCGCCGGGGTGGCCTTGGTGCCGTTGTTGGAGTGGACCGAGGCCGCGGTCAGCAGGCGGGTGTCGCCGGAGGGGCCGTACTTGTCGATGTGGGTGCCGTCGAGGAGTTCACGGGTGGTGTCGCCGTCCCACCAGGCCAGGAAGTTGGTGCTGGAGGGCTTGCGGCCGCTGACCACGGTGCCCTTCGGGTCGCGTACGCCGGAGACGGCGGACGACCAGGACTCGGCGCCGGGGCTGCCGGCCCAGATGTCACCGGACACCCCGCGTCCGTTGTCCCCCGCGGCCGGGGTGGACCACAGGATCTGGCCGGTCTTCGCGTCGGCCATCCAGGAGGACGGCTTCGCGCCGTCCTCGTCCACCTTGAACTCCTCCAGGCCGGGCCGCGAGGGGTCGAGGTCGCCGACGTGCATGGCGTCGCCGTGCCCGTTCCTGGTGGTCCACAGCGCACTGCCGTTGTCGTCCACGGCCATGGCGCCGTACACGATCTCGTCCTTGCCGTCGCCGTCGACGTCGGCCACCGAGAGCTGGTGGTTGCCCTGGCCGTCGTATCCCTTGCCGGTGTTGGTCGAGCTGTTGGTGTCGAAGGTCCAGCGCCGGGTGAAGGCGCCGTTGCGCCAGTCCCAGGCGGCGACGACGCTGCGGGTGTAGTAGCCGCGCGCCATGATCAGGGAGGGCCGGGAGCCGTCCAGGTAGGCGGTGCCGGCCAGGAAGCGGTCGACCCGGTTGCCGTACGAGTCGCCCCAGGAGGAGACGGTGCCGCGCGCCGGGACGTAGTCGACGGTGCCCATCGCCGCACCGGTGAGGCCGTTGAACATCGTGAGGTATTCGGGTCCGGACAGGATGTAGCCGGAGGAGTTGCGGTGGTCGGCCGAGGCGGTGCCGATGACCTTGCCGGTGCCGTCGACGCTGCCGTCGGCGGTCTTCATGGCCACCTCGGCCTTCCCGTCGCCGTCGTAGTCGTACACCTGGAACTGCGTGTAGTGCGCCCCGGAGCGGATGTTGCGCCCGAGGTCGACGCGCCACAGCCGGGTGCCGTCGAGCTTGACGCCGTCGAGGACCGTGTTGCCGGTGTAGCCGGACTGCGCGTTGTCCTTGGCGTTGGTGGGCTGCCACTTCAGTACGAAGTCGAGGGCCCCGTCGCCGTCGAGGTCGCCGACGGACGCGTCGTTCGCCTCGTAGGTGTAGGCGACGCCGTCGGGCGTGGTGCCGCCCGCGGGCGGGCTGATGGGCACGTCCTTGTAGCCCGCGCGGAACTGGACCGCGTGCGCGGAGTCGGCCTGCTCGACGCCGTTCACCACCGCGCGCACGGTGTAGTCGGCGGTCGCGGGGGCGTCCGCGTGGAAGTAGTTGGCCGAGGCGGTGACCGGCGAGGGGTTGACCTTGGTGCCGGCCCGGTAGACGTTGAACGCGACGGTGTCGGGGTCGGTGCCCAGCCAGCGCCAGCTGACGAGGTTCCCGCTGTTGGTGTGGACGCTCACGACACCGCGGTCCAGCTTCTCGGCCTGCCGGGCGGTGGCGGCCTGGGACGTCGGTCCGAGGGCGACGAGGCCGGTGGCGGCGAGCACTCCGGCGGTCAGCGAGCCGACCAGCGCGTGGCGACGGCCGCGGCGGCGCCCGCGGTGGACGGGGGGTTCGGGGCGGGGAAACGAGGGCTCCACGAGAGACACCTTCTGCCGGGGACGGGTTACGCCCCGTCAGTTGCTCCCGGACGCCGAAAGGTTGCCGCCGGACTCCGGTGTTCCGCCGAGCGCCTTGTCAGGGGCCGCTTTCCCGCCGGCCGCCGTTCCACGGGCCGCTTTCCCGCCGGCCGCCGTACGGCGCCCCGCTCCGGCCGCGCGCGCCGCGGAGTGCAGGGAGCGCAGGGCGAGCAGCAGGAAGCCGATGTCGTCCAGGTAGACGGGGTCCGGCAGGAGGTCCACCGGGGAGACGGTGTAGATCACCGCCGCCCAGACCAGCGCCTTGTCCCGGAGCGGGACACCCGCGGCCAGGAGCAGCTTCCTGGCCTTGAGGACCCGGACGAGGAGGACGGCGGCGGTGCCCGCCATGAGCAGGGCGACGAGCGCGCCGAGAAGGAGCCAGACCGTGGTGTTGTCCATGGTTCATCGTCCTCCCGTCCGGGGTCCGCGGACCCCGGGTCTCATCCGTTGCTCCTGGCCTGCCGGCGGGAGCGGCGCTTGAGGGTCCTGCGCTCCGTCTCGCCGAGGCCGCCCCAGACGCCGGTGTCCTGGTTGTTCTCCAGGGCCCAGTCCAGGCACTGCTGCCGGACGGGGCAGCTCCGGCAGATGGCCTTGGCCTCCTCGGTCTGCACCAGGGCGGGGCCGGTGGTGCCGATGGGGAAGAAGAGGTCGGGGTCCTCGTCGCGGCAGGCCGCGTGTGTGCGCCAGTTGTCCATGGTCTCACTCCCTGTGTGCGGGGTCGTGCCGGACGTCGTACACCGTGCGGGTGACCGCCCTCGGACGGTCGAAACCCACCGCGGCCCCTGGTTCCGGGCCCGCCCGGAAGGCACTGGGCGCTCCGGGACGGCCGGTTGACACCCATCGGCGCAGGTCGTCGGCGCGGGGTGCCGGCCGGGGCCTCGGCGCGGGGCGTGACGCGGCCGCGCGCCTCGTCCACGTGCGGACGGACGCGGGCCCGTACCACCGCATCACGCGCGGGCCCCGTGGCCCGGCGCGCGCCGGATCAGAGCGCGGGCGTGTCGTACGGGAGGGGTGTGCCGGGGGGCGGGGCGGCCGCGCACGCGCCGTCCAGGCGGATGCGGTAGTCCATGACGACCGCGGGGTCGTCCACGATGTCGGCACGGCCGCCGGGAATCTCCAGGACGGCCCGGTCACCGATCTCCGGCGTGGGGACGCGGAGCACGTACAGCGGTGGCAGGCCGGTCATGGCGTGCGGCGGGGCGTCGAGGGGGACGGTCTGCACGGTGAGGTGCGGCCGGTGCGCGGCCTCGGCGAGCCGTTCCCGCTGCTCGGCCATCACCCGGTCCCCGCCGACCCGGGTGTGCAGCGCGGCGGCCGGCAGCAGGGCCCACAGGGCGGCGCCGCGCTCCTCCAGGCGGCGCTGCCGCTCCCCCAGCAGTTCGACGCGCCTCTCCCTCCGGGCGGGGGTGTCGGCGGGGTACAGGGTGCGGTAGAGGGCCGCCGTGTAGGCCGGGGTGCGCAGCAGTTCCGGTACCAGGGCGGGGTGCCAGGTCCTCACGAGGCCGGCGGACGACTCGATGCCGATGACCTCCTGCTGCCAGGGCTCCATGGCGTCCCGCCATTCGTGCCACCAGCCGGGCAGGTTCGCCGAGCCCAGTCCCGCCATGATCGGGTCGGCCTCGGCGGCGGAAACCCCGTAGCGGTCCAGGAGGACGCGCACCTGGCGGGCGTCCAGTCCGGTCTCGGCGCGTTCGATACGCCGTACGGTCGCCGGGTGCGCGTCCAGGGCCAGGGCGGCGGCCCGCATGCTGACGCCCGCGCGCTCACGCAGGATGCGCAGGCGTGCGGCCAGGACGCGGTGCTCGACCGTGGGGCCGGATCGGGGCCTCATGCGCGTACCTTTCCGGTCGGCTCGTCGCCTTCGGGTTCGGAATCGGAAGCGTTCGTTCATTCTGTCGCTTGCAAAGTATGTCCTTTGCGCGGAGAGTACATACATGTCGGAAATATCCACGTGTACTCAGCTTGCCCCGGAGGACGCCGGCAACCGGAGTGCACTGACCTGGTGGGTCTCCCGCACCCCTGAAGGCGTCCCCGAGGCGAGGCACCGAGCGCAGGAGGCGATGAGGCGCTGGGGAGAATCCGGTGACCGCGCCGAGACGGCCGCTCTGGTCGTGACCGAACTGGTCGCGAACGCCGTGCAGCACACGACGGGACGGCGGATCAGGTGCCGTCTCGTGCGGACCGCCGACGGTCTGCGCGTCTGTGTGTGGAATCGCGGACGGGCCCGTGTGCCCGCCCCGGCGCGCCCCGCGCATCCGGGTGCCGTCCCCGCGGGCCCGCGCGCCCCGCTCCCCCGCAGGCCGGACCCGCACGCCCACCGGCCACGGGCCGGGACGGCCGAGGGGCCGGGACCGGTGGCCGTGGACGGCACACACAGTCCGGAGGACCCGGACGGCTTCGATCTGGCGTCCCTGTCCGAGGGCGGCCGCGGTCTGATGCTGGTGGACACGCTGGCGACCCGCTGGGGTACGCGCACCAGCCTGTCCGGACGGCTGGTCTGGGCCGACGTCTGAGCGCCGGCCCGGCCCGTCAGACGGCTGCCGTACGGCACTCCGGGTGGCCCCAGCCATGAGGGTTCTTGGCGATCATGTCCTTGGCCGCGTAGGGCTGTCCGCAGTGGCACCGGCCCGCGAACTTCGCCCGGATCGTCGCCCCGGCGCGTGAGGCCCTGCCTTCGCCGGTGCCCGCCGCCGTCCCCTTCTTCGCCGTACGGGCCTTCACCACGCCGCTCTTGTGCGCCCGCGCGGGTGCCGGCACCGGCTCGGGCGAGCCGTACGCCGTCCCGGCCGCCCGCTGCGAGACGGCCGCCTCGCTCGCGGCCTGGTCCGCGAGCGCGTTGAGCGGGTCGCCGTCCACCTGGTGCGCCGGTACGTAGCGGAAGGTGACGCCTCGGCCTTCGAGCAGGCCGTCGATCTCCACCACCAGCTCCCGGTTGGCCACCGGCTTGCCCGCCGACGTCTTCCAGCCGTTGCGCTTCCAGCCCGGCAGCCACTTGGTGACGGCGTTCATCGCGTACTGCGAGTCCATCCGCACCTCGATCGGCAGCGCCGGATCGGTGGACGTCAACAGCTCCCGCAGAGCGGTGAGTTCGGCGATGTTGTTGGTGGCGCCGCCGAGCGGCCCCGCCTCCCACCGCTGCGGGCGCCCCTGCGCGTCGGCCACGACCCACGCCCAGGCCGCGGGTCCCGGATTTCCCTTGGATGCGCCGTCACAGGCGGCGATGATGCGGTCTTCCATGCCTTGATCATGCCAGCACGGCTGTTCAGGTCACGCCCGAGCCGGTGGCCGCACCGCCTCCCGGACCACGGCGCCGTGACGGGGTGGCCGGGGCCGCTTACGTCCCGGAGGGCCGGTCGGCCGACGTCGCGGGGCCCCGGCCGGGGCCCCGCGACGGGTGTCGGGGAACGCTCAGAGGGTGCCGGACGCGGAGACCGCGATCGGCGCCTTCGTCTGGCCGGACTGCGAGCCGTAGGACTCGATCTTGCGGACGAGCGCCATGCTGTCCTCGTCGGCGACCTCGCCGAACACCACGTGCTTGCCGTCCAGCCACGGGGTGGCGACGGTGGTGACGAAGAACTGCGAACCGTTGGTGTTCGGGCCCGCGTTGGCCATCGACAGCAGGCCCGGCTTGGTGTGCTTCAGCGTGAAGTTCTCGTCGGCGAACTTCTCCCCGTAGATGCTCTTGCCGCCGGTGCCGTTACCGCGCGTGAAGTCGCCGCCCTGGAGCATGAAGTCCGGGATGACGCGGTGGAACGGGGATCCGGCGTAGCCGAAGCCCTTCTCGCCCGTGGCCAGCGCGCGGAAGTTCTCCACGGTCTTGGGGGTCACGTCGTCGAACAGGTTGAACACGATCCGCCCGGCGGGCTTGTCGTCGATGGTGATGTCGAAATACGCCTTGATGGTCATGGGTCCATCCTGACATCACCGATCACCTCTCCGTGCACGGACCCCGCCCGACACGGTCGCGCCCCACCGTGCCGGAACACAGTGCCGGAACACAGTGCGGGACGCGGGGCGCCACGGAGCACTTCCGTGACACCCGGACCGTCCGGGACCCGGTCGGCGGCGGTCGCGCGGCGGTGTCCTCACCCACGGGACGCCGGGGCCCGGACGGCGGCGCCGCTCGCCCCGCTTGGGCCCTCCACCGCCCGTACGGTCCGCACACGGGCGGCGAGCGCGGCGGCGCTCCCTCCGATCCGGGTGCCCTCGCCCCGGGCGAGCAGGTGGCGCGTCCGGGCCCACAGCACCTCGCGCGGGGGCGCGACGCGGACCCGCCCGCCGGCGCCGGTGACCAGGGCGTTCACGGGGGCCAGCGGATCGCTCGCCGCCGCCCTGGCCAGCAGGACTCCGGCGGCGAGCGGAAGCAGGGCCACGGCGAGCGCGGTGCCGGCGGTGGTCAGGTTCTGGACGCGCGGGTGCCGCCGCGCTTCGGAGGTCATGGGCCTCATTCGACCAGCGGCGGGCCACGGAGGCATCGGACGGCGTACTCAGCCGGACCGCCGCCCGGTACTCATCCGGCCCGGGGGCGCGGTGCTCAGTCCTCCGAGCCGTCGGGCGGGCCCCAGTGGGAGAACCGGGGCAGCCACTTCACCCGGTAGTCGGGGTGCCCCGCGTGCTCGGCGGCCATCTGGCGTACGACGAAGCCCAGCCCCACGGCCCGCCCCGAGGGGAAGTCCTGGTGCGGGCGGTCCGTGTCCAGGGACGCGATCTCCTCGTACTCGTCCAGCAGGACCCGGTTGGTCTCGACGCGCCGCAAGGTGCGTGCCGGGTCCTGGAAGGCGATGTGGCGGTCGTAACCGCGCGACCGTACGACGAAGGCGATGCCTCCCGTCCGGTCGTGCACCTCGCCGGGCACCTCGGCGGGACACCGCCAGCCGTCCCCGCCGGCGTCCCGCGCGACGCGCTCCTCCTCGGCGAGGCGTGCGCGCACGAAGGCCAGCAGATCCGCGTTGTCCGCCATCTGGTTCGGTACCTTTCTCCGTCGCGGGCAGGCACGACGATATACCGAGCTCCGGCACCGGGGCAGCCGCCCGACCGGCGGGAACGCCACGGGACCGCGCCGGCCGGAGGCGTCGGTCCGGCCCGGTCCGCGCGCCCCCGGCGACCCGCCCCCGCACGGCGGGCCGGCCCCGTCGGTGCCGCGGGCCCGCCCGGGATGCCGGCGAGCCCCCGTCAGTCCGGCGGGTCCGTGCGGCAGGCCAGCAGGAGCGCGATGTCGTCGGGGCGGTTCTCGTCCTGCCCCGCCCGTGCGATGACCCGGTCCGCCACCTGCGCGAGCGGGACGCCGCCCACCTCGGCCAGGGCCGCCCGCAGGCGTTCGATCCCCTCGTCGATGTCCTCTCCGGCCTTCTCCACCAGCCCGTCGGTGAACAGCGCGAGTACGTCACCGGGGGCCAGCAGGCCGTCGGTGACCGGGTACGAGGCCTCCGGGTCGACGCCGAGCACCACCCCGCCCGTCAGGTCCAGCACCTCGGCCCGGCCGTCGGCGTGGCGCAGTACGGGCTGGGGGTGCCCGGCCCGTACCGCCTGGATGCGCCCGCTGCCGGGGTCCAGGAGCACGTAGCAGCAACTGGCGAACTGCCCCGGGTCCAGGTCGATGAGCAGCCGGTTCGTGGCCTCCATGGTCTCCTGCGGGTCATGTCCGGTGAGCGCGAACGACCGTACGGCGCTGCGCAGTTGACCCATGGTGGCGGCCGCCGCGACCCCGTGCCCCTGGACGTCCCCGATGATCAGGGCCAGCCCGCTCCCGGTCTCGATGACGTCGTACCAGTCGCCGCCGACGTCCATGCCCTGCGTGCCCGGCAGATAGCGCCCCGCGGTCTCGACCCCGTCGCAGACGGGGAGTTGGTGCGGCAGCAGGGCGTCCTGGAGGCCGCGGGCGAGAGCGGCCTCGGAGTCGTAGCGCTGGGCCCGCTGGAGGGCCTGGGCGATGAGGCCGGCCAGCGCGGTGAGCACGGTCCGCTCCTCCGGGCTGAAGCCGCGTGGCTGGTCGAAGCCGAGAATGCACGAGCCGACGGAGCGCCCGGAGGCGATCAGCGGCAGGAAGGCGCGGGCCCCGACGTCGGTGTCCCGGGGGATGCCGGGATAGGCCTCCTCCAGTTGCGCCATGGACTCGAAGAACAGCGGCCGCCCGGTGGTGAGCGTCTCCACGCCGGGGATACGGGCGTCGAGGCCGATCCCGTCGAAGCCCGCCAGGAAGCCCCTGGGGAAGCCGGTCTCCCAGGCCAGGTAGAGGCGCCGCTCGTTCAGGAGGTAGATGGCGAGCTGCCGGCCGCCGAACGCGGGCAGCAGCTCATCGGTGACCACGGCGGAGACCTGGCGGGCGGTCATCGCCTCGGTCAGGGCGATGGCGAGGGCCACCGGCCGGTACAGGACGGCCGCGCGGTCCGCCGGGGACCCCAGCCCGGCGCTCGCGCTCGCGCCGGAGTCGGCGGTGTCCTCGTGCCGCCCCGTGGTGCTCGCGGTCACGGTGATGCCGTCCCGGCCGGGGTACAGCGCCACCGAGAGCAGCGTGGCAGGGGTGTGGCGGGCGAGGAAGTACACGGGGTCGGCGGAGAACAGGGCGGCCCGCAGGTGGTCCTCGTAGGCGGGGTTCGCGAGCCAGGGCAGGGCCTCGGCCAGGGTGCGGCCGACCAGGTCGGCGCGGGTGACGCCGAACAGTTCCTCGGCCGGCCGGTTGACGTGGGTGACGCGGCCCGTGCGGTCCAGCGAGAAGATGGCGCGCGGCAGCCGGTCCGCCGCCTCCGGGACGACCGGCTCGGTCCCGGTGTCGAGCAGCACCCCGGTCAGCCGGGGCGCGGGGCCGTGGCCCGAGAGTTCCAGCAGGAGGGCCCGCCCGTCCGGGCCCCGCAGCCGCGTCCTTCGCACCCGGGGCCCCTCGTGCCGGACGACCATGCCGGCCAGGGTCCACAGTCCGGCCACGTCCTCCGGGGGCAGCCGGGACGTCAGCGCGTCCATGGTGCTCGGCGGCCGGTCCACGGGCTCGGTGCCGAAGATCACGCGGGCCCCGTCGTCGGCGGTGACGGCGCCGGTGGCGAGGTCCCAGGTGAAGTGGCCGACGCGGACGGGCCGGGTGGCCTCGGCGGGCAGCCGGACGGTGAGGGGCTCGCCGTCCCACACGATCTCCGTCCCGTCCCGTTCCAGCTCGGTGAAGGCGTCGCCGAGCCGTTCGGCGACGTCCTCCAGGCGGCGGCGGTCGTTGGCGCCGACGGGTTCGCCCCGGGTGGCGTGGCGCAGGACGACGAGGACCCCCACGACGGTCGGGCCGCTCCGGACGGGCACGTACAGCGAGCCGAAGGGGAACGGCAGGCCGGCCATCAGCTGGGGAAAGCGGCGCATGGCCTCCTCGGCGTCCCCGAGGTAGACCGGCATGCCCGAGCTGTAGGACTCGGCCACCGGGAACGGCCGGTTGACGTGCATGCGCCACCAGGGCCGCATCAGCCGGCCGGGCAGCCCGGCCAGGACGGCCATCAGCAGGAGCCCCGGGGTCCCGGAACGCAGGTAGACGCCGCCGGCGTAGCCTCCGGCGGCGTCGACGGCGTTCACCACGGCGCGTGCCATCGCCAGGGACAGCCCGTCGGGCACGCCGCCGCCCTGGGGTCTCGGGGTCACACGACAAGGATGCGCAGCCGCGCCGCGGCGCGCACGTCCACGGCCCCGTGCGGGGCCGTGGACGTGGTGTGTCAGGCGCGGGCGGGCACGCCGGGCTCGGTGCCCGTACGGGAGCACACGGACGCGGCGACCTCGGAGGCGAAGGCCAGCAGGGCCCGGACGTCGGGCGGGTCGGACGGCCCGGCGAAGGAGCCCCCCGCGCCCAGGCCGCTCAGCAGGCCCGCGACGAAGGCGTCACCCGCTCCGATGGTGTTGACGACCTCGACGGGGGTGGCCGCCACGGACACCGGGGGCGCGGCCGGGGTGTAGGCCGTGCTGCCCCGGGCCCCACGGGTCAGCACCACCAGCCGTCCGCCGTCGGCGAGTGTCCGGCAGGTGTCCTCCGGGTCCGCCTCCGGCCACAGCAGTGCCAGGTCCTCGTCGCTGGCCTTGACGACGTGCGCGAGGCGGCACAGCTCGCGCAGGGCCGCCGGACCGCGCTCGGCGTCCAGGGTGCGGTCCCGGCGGACGTTGGGGTCCACCACGAGGAGGGAGTGCTCGGCGGCGGCCAGCGCGGTCGCCCGTACGGCCTCGGCGGCGGGTTCCACCACGGCGGCGAGCCCGCCCACGTACACGGCGCCGAAGCCGGCCGCCCGCGCCGAGAGGTCCGGGAGCCGGAAGGTCGCCGTGTCCTGGAGGTGGAAGTGGTAGCCCGTGCCGTCGGCGCCGGGGTCGGCGACGGCCAGCGCGGTGGGCAGGTCGCTGCGGACGCAGAGGCCGAGGTCCACCCCGGCGGCCCGCAGCCGGTCCTCGACGGTACGGGCGAAGCCGTCGCCGCCGAGGCCGCCGGCGAAGGCGACCGGGGTGCCGAGCCGGGCCAGCGCGACGGCGACGTTGGCCGGGGCGCCGCCGAACTGCGCGGCCCGCACACCGCCGTCCCCGGCCACCGGGACGAGGTCCATGAGCGCCTCGCCGACCACCAGGACCGTTCCGGGGCCGCCGGTCACGGCTCGACCACGATCTTGCGCCCGATGCCCGCCTTGAAGCGGTCGATGGCCTGCGGGTACTGCTCCAGCGGCAGCCGGTCGCTGATGAACACCGACGGGTCGAGCACCCCGCTCGCGAAGAGCGCGGCGGCGCGTTCGTAGCTGTGCAGGACCGCCATCGAACCGGTGATGGTGATCTCCTGGTTGTAGATGCGGTACGGCTCGATGACGGCGGTCGTCGCGTAGTCGGCGACCCCGAACTGGAGGAAGGTGCCGCCCTTCGCGACGCGCCCCAGGCCGTCCTGGATGGCGCCCGCGTTGCCGGTCGCGTCGATGACGACGTCCCAGCCGCCGGGCTGCTCCAGCTCCTCGGCCCCGGCGGCGGACCGGGAGCAGCCGAGGAGGCCGGCGGTGCCGAGCCGGTCGGGGTTGACGTCCAGTACGTCGACGGAGGCCGCGCCGGTGCGCTTGGCGAGCTCCAGCATCATGAGGCCCATGGTGCCCGAGCCGTAGATCAGCACCTCGGCGCCGAGGGTGCCGCTCAGCACGTCGTAGCCGCGCACCGCGCAGGACAGCGGCTCGACGAGGGCCGCGTCCTTGACGTCGATGTGGTCGGGCAGTTTGACGCAGTTGGCCACGGGCGCCACGGCGAACTCCGCCGCACCGCCGGGGACGGTGACGCCGATGGCGGCCCAGCGTTCGCAGAGGTTGCCGCGTCCGACGCGGCAGTAGCGGCACTCGTGGCAGTGCAGGGAGGGGTCGACGGCGACCCGGTCGCCGACGGCCAGTTCCGTGACGTCCCGGCCGGTGCCGACGATCTCGCCGGCGAACTCGTGCCCCGGGACGATGGGCAGGGTGGGTGCGAACTCCCCCTGGAGGATGTGCAGATCGGTTCCGCACAGGCCGCACGAGGCGACGGAGACCACGACGTCGCGGGGGCCCGGGGTGGGGTCCGGGACGGTGGTGACGGAGACCTTGCCGGGGGCTTCGACGATCGCTGCCCGCATTATTTCACTGCTCCCAGAGAGAGGCCCTGGACGAGTTTGTCCTGGGCGGCGTAGCCGGCGGCGAGCACCGGCAGGGACACGACGACGGAGGCGGCACACAGCTGGGCCAGGAAGAGGCCCTGGCTGGTGACGAATCCGGTGAGGAAGACGGGCGCGGTCTGGGCGACGACGCCGGTGAGCACCCGTGCGAAGAGCAGTTCGTTCCAGCTGAAGATGAAGCAGATCAGCGCGGTGGCGGCGATGCCGGGGGCGGCCATCGGGGCGACCACGCGGGCCAGGACGGTCGGCAGCCGGGCGCCGTCCACCTGGGCGGCCTCGATGACGGAGACGGGCACGTCGGCGAGGAAGGACTGGAGCATCCACACCGCGATCGGCAGGTTCATCGAGGTGTAGAGCAGGACCAGGAGCCAGATGTTGTCGAGCATCCCGGCGTTCTTGGCGAACAGGTAGACGGGCAGCAGTCCGGCGACGACGGGCAGCATCTTCGTGGAGAGGAAGAAGAACATCACGTCGGTCCACTTGCGTACCCGCCGGATGGACAGCGCGTACGCCGCCGGAAGCGCCAGCAGGAGCACCAGGAGCGTGGAGAAGAAGGACGCGCCCAGGGAGTTGAGCAGGGGCGGCCAGGGGGTCACTCCCGTGTCGGCGCCGAAGAAGGCGCGGTAGCCGTCGAGGGTGAGCGGGGCGAAGAGGGAGGGCGGGTTGGTCGCCGCGTCCGACTCGGCGTGCAGCGAGGTCAGGAGCATCCAGAGCGCGGGCAGGCAGAACGCGAGTCCTGCCGCCCAGGCGAGCAGGCCGAGCGCCGTCGAGCGCCGCTTGGCCCTGCGTGCCGTACGGGGCACGGCCGGGGAGGACGCGGGGGCGGTGGTGGTGGTCATGCGCGGTTCGCCTCCTCACTGAAGAGGGACGAGACGACCCGGAGCGCGAAGGTGGCGATGATGATCGTGCCGATCACGACGACGACTCCCGCGGCGGACGCCAGTCCGTATTCGTGGGCTTGGTAGAAGGTCTGGTAGATCGTGTACGGGAGGTTGGCGGTGCCGAGCCCGCCCGCGGTGAGGGTGAACACGGCGTCGAAGTTCTGCACGATGTACACCGCCCCGAGCAGGATGCCCAGTTCGAGGTATCTGCGCAGGTGAGGCAGGGTCAGGTAGCGGAAGGTCTGCCAGCCGCTCGCCCCGTCGAGGCGCGCGGCCTCGATCACCTCGGCGGGCCGGCTCTGGAGTCCGGCGAGCAGGATCAGCATCATGAACGGGGTCCACTGCCAGACCAGCGCGGCGATGACGGCGAGCAGCGGCATCTCGGCGATCCAGTCGGGCTGGCTCGGGGAGGTGTCGCCGAAGAGGTCGCCCACCCAGCTCAGGGCGCCGTTGAAGAGTCCGTACTCCGGGTTGTAGAGGGCGTGCTTCCACAGCAGCGCGGCGGAGACGGGGACGAGCAGGAACGGTGTGATGAGGAGGGTGCGGACCACTCCCCGGCCGAAGAACGTGCGGTCCAGGAGCAGGGCGAGGGCCAGCCCCAGGACGACCGTGGCGAGGACGACGCCCGCGGTGAGCAGGACCGTGGTGACGACCGAGTCCCGCAGCGCCGCGTCGGTGAAGACGGAGGCGTAGTTGCCGAACCCGTTGAAGCTGCGCTTGTCGGGGTTGAGGGAGTTCCAGTCGAAGAGCGAGATGACGAGAGTCGCCACGAACGGCAGCTGGGTGACGACGATCAGGAAGACCAGCGCGGGCAGGAGCGGTGCCCGGGTGGCCCAGGCCCGTCGTCCGCCCTTCTTCCCGGGGGCGGGTGGGGTGGTGCGGGGCGGGGAGGCGGGTGTGGTGCCGACTGCTGTGGTCATCGGTACTCCTTGGCGACCTGCTCGGCCAGCTTCTGGGAGGTGGAGAGGGCCTGGTCGACGGACTGGCGGCCGGCGATCGCGGCGCTGATCTCGTGCGCGACCTTGGTGCCGAGATCGGTGAACTCGGGTATGCCGACGAACTGGATGCCGGCGGTGGGGCGGGGCTGGGTGCCGGGGTTCAGCGGGTCGGCGCCGGAGATGGCCTGTTCGGTGACGTCGGCGAAGGCTCCGGCCTCCTCGCGGTAGGCGGGGTCCGCGTACGTGGAGGCCCGTTTGCCGGCGGGTACGTTCGCCCAGCCGCTGGTCTCGCCGACGAGTTGCTCGTACTCCTTGCCCGACGCCCAGGAGACGAACTTCCAGGCGTCGTCGGCCTTCCGGGACGCCTTCTGGATGCCCCAGGCCCAGGTGTAGAGCCAGCCGGAGCTCTTGGTCTTCTCGACCGGGGCGGGCACGTAGCCGATCTTGCCCTTCACCGGGGAGCCGGACGCCTCCAGCGATCCGGCGCCGGCGGTGGCGTCGTACCACATGGCGGTCTTGCCCTGTGTCATGTTGTTGAGGCACTCGGCGTATCCGGACTGGGAGGCGCCGCGCTCCCCGTGCTTGCGCACGAGGTCCACGTAGAAGTGGGTGGCCTCCTTGAACTCCGGTGACGTCAGGCGCGGTTGCCAGTCCTCGGTGAACCAGGTGCCGCCCATGGTGTTGACGACGGTGGTGAGCGGGGCGATGACCTCCCCCCAGCCGGGCAGGCCGCGCAGGCAGATGCCCTTCATACCGCGCTCGGCGCCGTCGGTCCGGGCCGCGAGGTCGGCCACCTGCTGCCAGGTGGGGTGCTCGGGCATCGTGAGGCCCTGGGCCTCGAAGACGTCCTTGCGGTACATGAGGAAGGACGACTCCCCGTAGAAGGGTTCGGCGTAGAGCGTGCCCTCGGCGGTGAGCGAGTCCCGCAGCGGCTTGAGGATGTCCTGCTGGTCGAAGGCGGTGTCCTGCTCGGCGTAGTCGTCGAGGGCGTGCAGCCAGTCGTTCTTCGCGAAGAAGGGCACCTCGAAGTTGCTGATGGTGCCGACGTCGTACTGGCCCGCCTGGTTGGAGAAGTCCTGGCTGATCTTGTCGCGGACGTCGTTCTCCGGGAGCACGGTGAAGTTGACCTTGATACCGGTCTCCTTGGTGAAGTGATCCGCGGTGAGCTTCTGCAACTGCAGCATCTGCGGGTTGTTCACCATCAGTACGTTCAACGCGTCACCTCCCCCGAAGGAGGTGCCGCCGGCTCCGGCGCACCCGGCGGCGAGAAACGCCATCGTCGCTGTGCCCGCGACCGCACGCACGCGGATCCCACGGCGCCGTTGCTGGTGGGGCATAGATTCTCCTGATCGGTCGTAGCGGCTCGTACTTCGGTGCCATGGCCCGTCGCGGGCACGGCGGGGCTGCCCTCCGGCCTCCTCCTCTCGGAAGGGCGGGGGCGGCGACCGGGGCGGTTGTTCAGACGCGGATGACGTTCGGGCCGAGGAGGGAGTAGCGCTGGGCCTCGGCCGAGGGCAGTTGGCTGTCGGTGACGACGGCCTCGAAGTCGCCGACCGCCGCGAAGCGGCAGAAGCTCACCGCCCCGAACTTCGTGTGGACACCGGCGAAGACGCGTCGGCGGGCGCTGCGCACGGCCTGTGCCTTGACCTCGGCCACCGCGGGGTCCGGGGTCGTCAGCCCGTACCGGCGGGAGATGCCGTTCGCGCCGACGAACGCCAGATCGATGACGAAGTCGGCGAGCATGCGGGTCGCCCAGTGGTCGACGGTCGCCATCGTGCTCCCCCGGACGCGTCCGCCGAGGAGCAGTACGGCGGTCTTCTCGGCGTCCGCGAGGATCGTCGCGACGGCGAGGGACGCGGTGACCACGGTCAGCGGCCGGTCGCGCGGCAGGGCCTCGGCGATGAGCTGCGGGGTGTAGCCCTCGTCGACGAAGACCGTCTCGGCGTCCTGGAGCAGGTCCGCGGCGGCGGCCGCGATCCGTGACTTCTGCGGGACGTGGCGTGTGGTGCGCATCGCGAGGGTGGTCTCGAAGCCCGCGCTCTCCACGGGGTAGGCGCCGCCGTGGGTGCGCCGGACGAGGCCGTGCTCCTCCAGGGTGTGCAGATCGCGTCTGATGGTCTCCTTGGCCACCCGGAACTCCTCGGCCAGCCGGTTGACGTCGACCGAACCGTCCCGTCGGGCCGTCTCGACGATTCCCCGTCGGCGTTCCTCGGTGCCCACGACACCATCCCTGCGCTAGATGTGCTGATTCCGCCGGGCCCGGTGTCCGTTCGGGCCCTCGCATAGTTTGTACAAGCAGCAACGGGTGTTCGGCCAGCGTCTTCGCGCCATGGACTGTGCCCGTTCATGCCCGTTCCGGTGGAACGCCCCGCGCTGGTCACAGGGCATGGGGCCGGTGACGGGGCAGGGGTGTGCCGCCCGTTCGGGTCCGTACCGCGCCCGTTTCACGCCCGGATCGTGGTCCGGGGCGGCCGCCCGGTGCGGGCGGGGCGGACGGGGTGGACGGGGTGGACGGTGCGGGCGGGGCGGACGAGGTGGACGGGCCGGACGACGGCGGAGCCGAGGACGGCTCAGGTGGTGGAGGCGCGGTCGCCGGGTGGCGGGCGGTGCGGGCCCGCCGTGGCCCCGGAGGGCTTCGAGGCGTTCCGGGGCCGGTCCGGTCGCGTCAGATCCGGTCCGGTCGTGTCACATCTCGTCGTCGGTCAGCGGCTGCTCGGTCCAGATGACCTTGCCGCCGTCGTCCGTGTAGCGGGTGCCCCAGCGTTCGGCCAGCTGGGCGACGAGGAAGAGCCCCCGGCCGCCCTCGTCGGTGGAGGCGGCCTGGCGCAGGTGCGGCGAGGTGCTGGTGTGGTCGGACACCTCGCAGATCAGGGCGCGGTCGCGGACGAGGCGCACCCGGATGGGGCCGGCGGCGTGCCGGATGGAGTTGGTGACCAGTTCGCTGAGGATCAGCTCGGTCGTGAACGCCTGCTCGATCAGGTTCCAGTCGGTGAGGGTGGCGGAGACCTCGGCCCGCACCCGGGAGACCGCGGCGGGGTCGGTGGGCACGTCCCATTCGGCGACGTTGTCGGCGGTGAGCCGGCGGGTGCGGCCGACCAGTAGCGCCACGTCGTCCTGGGCCCGTCCGGGCACGAGGGCGCCGATGACCGCCTCGCAGGTCTCCTCCGGCGTGCGCTCGGGGTGCCCGTCGAGGGTGGTGAGCAGGAGGTCCAGCCCTTCGTCGATGTCCCGCCTCCGGTCCTCGACGAGCCCGTCGGTGTAGAGGACCAGCCTGCTGTTCTCGGGCAGGTGCACGTCGAGGGTCTCGAAGGGCATGCCGCCGAGCCCCAGGGGCGGCCCGCCCGGCACGTCGGCGAAGGCGGCCTGCCCGTCCGGACCGATGATCACCGGCTGGAGGTGGCCCGCCCTGGCCATGGTGCAGCGGCCGGTCGCCGGGTCGTAGATCGCGTAGAGGCAGGTGGCGCCGGTGACCGAGTTCCCCGGGTCCTCGGCGGACTCGTCCTGGTCGATGCGGGCCACCAGTTCGTCCAGGTGCCACAGGAGTTCGTCGGGCGGCAGGTCCAGGCTGGAGAAGTTGTGGACGGCCGTACGCAGGCGCCCCATGGTGGCCGCCGCGTGGAGGCCGTGCCCGACGACGTCGCCGACGACGAGCGCGACCCGGGCGCCCGGCAGCGGGATGATGTCGAACCAGTCGCCGCCGACGCCGCCGAGACCGCCCTGCCCCGCCTGGGCGGGCAGATAGCGGTAGGCGGCGTCGATGGCGCTCTGCTCGGGCAGGCCGCGCGGCAGCAGGCTGCGCTGGAGGGTGACCGCGACGGCGTGCTCACGGGAGTAGCGCCGGGCGTTGTCCACGCTGACGGCGGCCCGCGCGACGAGCTCCTCGGCGACGGACAGGTCCTCGTCCTCGAAGCGGTGGGGGTTCTCCGCGCGCCAGAACATGGCGACGCCGAGGACGAGGCCGCGGGCCCGCATGGGTACGGCGATCATCGAGTGGAATCCGTACTCCAGCAGCCGCGCGGACCGGTCCGGGCTCGCCTCCTGCCAGCCGTGGCGTGCCGCCAGGTCGGAGTCGAGGACCGCCTCGCCCCGGATCAGCGCGGCCCCCAGGGGCGTCTCGGGCATGAAGCGCGTCACCGTACCCACGGGGAAGAGGTCCGGGTCCTGCCGCGCGCCGCTGAAGGCGCTGCGCCGCATGTCGATGATGGCGTGGGCCCTGGTCGGCTCCTCGCCCCGCAGGACGTTCTCGGAGACGTCCACGGTGGCGTAGTCGGCGAACCTGGCCGTCGCGAAACCCGCCAGCTCCTCGCACGTCCGTACGACGTCGAGGGCGGTGCCGATCTCCGTCCCGGCGTCGTAGAGCAGCTTGAGCCGCTGCCGGGCCAGCTCGGCCCTGCCCGAGAGCGCCTGGAGCTCGGTGGTGTCGCGCAGGGTGGTGACGCTGCCCGGCGGCCCTCCGTCGCGGTCCGTGGAGCGCTGGCTGAAGGCCAGCAGCCGGTCCCCGACGGAGTGCAGCTCATCGGTCGCCACGCGCCCGGAGGAGAGCAGCCGGGCGGTGCCGTCGTCGAGGCCGAGCTCGGCGACGGGGCGGCCCTCCACGTCCGGCGGGAGGCCCAGGAGGCGCCGCGCCTCGTCGTTGGCCAGGAGCAGCCGGCCGTCTCCGCCGACGATGAGCACGCCCTCCCGCACGGAGTGCAGGACGGCGTCGTGGTGTTCGTACATCCGGGTCATCTCGGCGGGGCCGAGTCCGTGGGTCTGGCGGCGCAGCCTCCTGGTGATCAGCGCCGTCCCGCCGGTGGTGAGGAGGAGGATGCCCGCGGCGGCGCCGAACAGGACGACGTACTGCTCCTCGACGACCCCGCTGACGCGGGCGATGGTGATGCCCGCGGAGACCATCCCGATGACCTTGCCGTCCGCCCCGAAGACGGGCACCACGGCCTGGACGAGCGGGCCGATGGTGCCGTTGATCTGCTCGGTGACGACCTTGCCCTCGCGGACGGGGCCCAGCTCGCCGACGAACTTCTTCCCGATGCGGCCGGGCAGCGGATGGGTGTAGCGGATTCCCTCGGGGTTGAGGACGACGACGAAGTCGACGCCGGACCCCTTCCGGGCCGCCTCCGCCTTCGGCTGGAGCACCGAGGTGGGGTCGGGGCTCTTGAGGGCGGCCTCCATGCCGGGGGCCGCGGCGAAGGTCTCCGCCACGGCGACCGAACGGTTGCGTGCCTCCCGCTCGCTGTCCGCCCGGGACTGGAGTACCAGCGCGCCCACGGCGGCGGCGACGAGCAGCATCACGATCGCCACCTGCAGGAGGAAGACCTGACCGGCGACCGTCCTCATCCGGAGAAGCGGGCGCGGGCGGCCGAAGCGTGCGGCCATGCCCCCTTTTGTACACCGAAGTCATACGCCGGGCGAGCGGTACGCGGCGGCCGGCACCGCCCGGGATGTGATACGGACCGGACACCGGGTGTCACGGAGTGTCATGGGGCCGGGAGGTGTGCGGGGGCGCCGGGCGGGGGCGCCCGGCGCGTACGGGACGACCACCGGGCGGGAGTGCCCGGCGGGCGGCGCCCCGGGCGGGCCGTCCGCCCGGCTCGGCCCCGCACGAGCGGACCGCGCCGCCGGGACCGACCCCCGCCGCGACCGCCCCTCTGACCCGGAATGCCCCCTTCGCACCCCCGGTGAAGGAGAGATGCCGCACGGGAGGGCACCGATTTCCTACTCGGGGGTAGGCCGACCGGGTGCGCTTGTTATACCTTCCGTCTAACAGGCGGTGCGGGAGGCCGGGCCGCGTTGCCGCCCTTGCCCCCTCCCCCGCAGCTCTCCCTCCGGCGGTCGCCATGTGCCGCCGCTCGAACGGCAGTTGACGAGCCGTCAGTTCTGCCGAGCAGCACGAAGGAACCGCACGCGCGAACCGAGGAGCCGCACCATGGCAAGCAGCACCGTCCGACCCGGACCCGGGGCACAGGACCCGCACGAGCACGACATCGCCCGCCGTCTGCTGGATTCGGCCGCGACGCTGTCGTACGACCCGGCGACCGAGGTCGACTGGGAGACCCCGCTGGACAAGGACTTCCACGGCGCGAGCCCGGAGTGGAGCACCCTGTACGGCACGGCCTACTGGCACGAGATGACCGACGCCCAGCGCAAGGAACTGACCCGGCACGAGGCCGCGTCGGTGGCCAGCACCGGGATCTGGTTCGAGATGATCCTCCAGCAGATGATCCTGCGGGACGTCTACGCGAAGGACCCGACGGGCGCGGACGTCCAGTGGGCGCTCACCGAGATCGCCGACGAGTGCCGGCACTCCATCATGTTCGCCCGGGGCGCCCAGAAGCTCGGCGCACCCGCCTACCGCCCGCGCCGGCTCGCGCTGGAGCTGGGCAGGGCGTTCAAGACGGTCGCGTTCGGCGAGGCGGCGTACGCGGCGATCCTGGTCGCCGAGGAGGTCCTGGACGTCATGCAGCGGGACTGGATGCGCGACGAGCGGGTCGTGCCGTTCGTCCGGACCATCAACAACATCCATGTCGTCGAGGAATCACGGCACATGAAGTTCGCCCGCGCCGAGACGCGCAAGCACCTCGCCGGCGCGGGCCGGGTGCGGCGCCACATACACGCCTTCGTCGTCGCGGTGGCGTCCTACGTGATCGTGTCCAGCATGGTCAACAGGGACGTGTACGCCGGAGCGGGGCTCGACGGCAAGCGTGCCCTCGCCGAGGCGAAGGCCAACGAGCACCACAAGTCCATGATGCGGTCGAGCTGTTCGGGGCTGATGGACTTCCTGGCCTCCGCCCGCCTGCTCACCAGGCCGGCGCTGGTGTTCTACAAGCGCGCCCATCTGATCTGAGCGGACGACATGACCTACGCCATCACCCAGACGTGTTGCAGCGACGCCACCTGCGTCGCGGTGTGCCCCGTCAACTGCATCCATCCCACGCCCGGGGAACGGGACTTCGGCAGCACGGAGATGCTGTACATCGACCCGAAGACCTGCATCGACTGCGGTGCCTGCGCGGACGCCTGCCCGGTGGACGCCATCTTCCCGGTGGAGGCGCTGTCCGCCGCGCAGCGCGAGTACGGGCCGGTCAACGCGGCGTACTACGAGGGCCGGGAGGCCGGATCCGTCACGGCCGGGCCGAACTTCCACGCGTGGGGCGAGCCCGTCTTCGAGCGGGTCCTGCCGTCCGACTTCGCACCGGTCCGGGTCGCGGTCGTCGGTACCGGACCGGCCGGGATGTACGCCGTCGAGGACCTGCTGCTGCACACCGGCGCCGAGGTGACCCTGATCGACCGGCTGCCGGTGGCGGGCGGACTCATCCGGTACGGCGTGGCACCGGACCACCCCTCGACGAAGAAGGCCCAGGACGTGTTCGCCCGGTTCCACACGCACCCCCGGGTGCGGATGCACCTCGGCCTGGAGGTGGGCAAGGACGTCACGCACCGGGAGCTGGCGGCCCATCACGACGCCGTCGTCTACGCGGTGGGGGCCGGCGGAGACCGCAGGCTCTCGGTCCCCGGCGAGGATCTGCCCGGCAGCCTCTCGGCCAGGACGTTCGTCGCCTGGTACAACGCCCACCCGGAGGTCGCGCCGGACACCGTGGACCTCTCCTCGGAACGGGTGGTCGTCGTCGGCAACGGCAACGTCGCCCTCGACGCGGCCCGCGTCCTGGTGTCGGACCCGGACGCCCTGACCGGCAGCGACATCGCCGCCCACGCGCTGGACGCCCTGCGGGCCTCCCCGGTGCGCGAGGTGGTGGTGCTGGGGCGGCGCGGGCCGGGTGAGGCGGCGTACACCCGGTCCGAACTGCTCGCCCTGACCCATCTCCCCGGGGTGGACCTCGTCGTCGACGACCACGATCCCCGGACCGGTGCGGCCGTCGACGCGGCGGCGCCCGGGGACAAGGCCGCGGTGCTGCGGGGCGTCCGCCGGGAGGCGGTCGACTGGTCCTCGGCCCCGCCCCCGGGCCGGCGCGTCGTGTTCCGTTTCCACTCGGAGGCCGTGGAGGCGCGGGGCGAGGGACGCGTGCGGAGCGTCCGGGTGACGGGCGGGCCCGGCGATCCGGAGATCCCGACGGGCCTTCTGCTGCGGGCCGTCGGCTACCGGGGTCTGCCGGTGGCCGGGCTGCCCTTCGACGAGACGACCTGCACGGTCCCGCACGAGGGCGGCCGGGTGACGGGTGAGCTGGGCACCTACGTGGTGGGCTGGATCAAACGCGGGCCGTCCGGCGGCATCGGGGCCAACCGGACCTGCGCGGCGGAGACCGTGACCACGCTGCTGGCGGACGCCGTCGCCGGACTGCTGCCCACGCCGGAGCACGGGGCGAAGGCCTTCCACCGGCTGGCACGGCGCCGCAACCGCCACCTGGTCGACGCCCGCGGTCTCGCCCGGATCGACCGGGAGGAACTGTCCCGGGGGCTCCGGGAGGGGCGGCCCCGCGTCAAGCTGGCCACCGTCCCCGAACTGGTGGCCGCCGGGCGGGGCCGGGCGGGAGCGGCCCGCTGAGCCACCGGGGCGGCGGGCGCACACGGCCCCGCCGCCCCGGCGCCGGTGCCCCCGACGCCCCGTGTGCCGTCCGGGTGCCGGGGCCACGGCCCCGGCCGGTCCTCGCCGTGCTCACCCGACCCGGCGCCCCCGTGTCGCGGGCACCGGGTTTCCGACGTGAAGTAGGGGTAACCGGGTACCCAACGGCACGCGAGGGACAGCCGTGCCACCGCGGGCCCGACGAGAGCGAGGAGAGCGTCATGCCGGCAGGATCCAGCCCCAAGCGGGAGCGCCAGTACGAGCACGTCAAGGACAGCGCCGAGAAGCGTGGCACCTCCGAGGGCCGGGCGGAGGAGATCGCCGCCCGCACGGTCAACAAGGAGCGCGCGCGGTCGGGCGAGTCGAGGACGGCGAGCAGGACCTCCACCCGCGACCCCAAGTCCGCCTCCGAGCGGGGCGGTCAGCGGTCCCACAGCGGTGCGCAGGGACCCACCCGGGACCAGCTGTACGCGGAGGCGAGGAAGAAGAACGTCGAGGGCCGGTCGACCATGAACAAGGAGCAGCTGCGCAAGGCCGTCGGCCGCTGACGAGACCGCGGGACACCGCCACCGGCCGGCCGCCGCACCCGTACGCGGGGCGGACCGCCGGGCGGTGCCCGCCTCCCGGGCGCCGGCCTCTCCGGCCTCCCCTCCCCCACGGCGCGTGCCCGCACCGCCGTCCCGAGAGACGAGTGCCATGACACGCGGACCTGAGATTCCGGGAACGGCCGAGTCCTACTGGATGGCGTCGGCCGAGCATCCCTCCTTCCCGCCCCTGGACGCCGACCGGAGCGCCGACGTCGTGGTCGTCGGCGGCGGTATGGCGGGCCTCAGCACCGCCTGGGAACTGACCAGGGCGGGGCGCGGCGTCGTCGTGCTGGAGGCCGACCGGGTCGCCGCCGGGGTGTCCGGCCACACGACGGCCAAGCTCAGCGCCGCGCACGGCCTGGTCTACGACCGGCTCCGGCGTACCCGCGGCCCCGAGGGCGCGGCACTGTACGCGCGGTCCCAGCAGGCGGCGGTGGAACGCGTCGGCGCTGTGGCGGCGGAGCTGGGCATCGCCTGCGACCTGGAGTCCGCTTCGGCGTTCACCTACACCACGGACCCCTGGCGGCGGCCGGAGTTCGAGGCGGAGGCGGAGGCCGCCGAGGCGGCCGGGCTCGACGCCGTGTGCGTGCGCGAGACGGAGCTGCCCTTCTCGGTGGCGGCCGCCGTGCGCGTGGGGCGGCAGGCCCGGTTCCACCCCCGCCGGTACCTGCTGGGGCTGGTGGCCGACCTCCGCGCGCGGGGCGGGGTCGTCCATGAACGGACCCGGGTCACCGGTCTGAGCGAGGGCGTCCCGTGCCGGGTGACGACGGAGTCGGGGCTGACGGTGTCGGCGCGGGACGTCGTCGTCGCCACCCATGTCCCCGTCTTCGACCGCGCGTTGCTCTTCGCCCGGATGTCGCCGCGCCGTGAGCTCGTGGTGGCGGCGCCGATCGCGGCGGAGGCCGCGCCGGAGCACATGTACATCACGGACGAGGGCGGGAAGCGTTCGGTGCGGACCGCGCCGCTCGACGGTGACCGGCGGCTGCTCATCGTCACGGGCGAGGACTTCACCCCGGGTGCGGGCGGGGTCCGCGAGCGGTTCCTGCGGCTGGACGCGTGGACGCACGAGCACTTCGCGGCCGGCCCGACGGCGTACCACTGGGCGGCCCAGGACAACGACGTCAGCGACGGGGTCCCCCTGATCGGCCCGTTCCACCCGGGCGCGCGGCACGTGTACGTGGCGACGGGCTTCGGCGGGTGGGGCATGAGCGGCGGCGCGATGGCGGGGCAGCTCCTCACCTCGCTGCTCACCGGTGACAGGCCCGACTGGGCGGGCCTCTACGACCCCCGCCGGCTGCGGAGCACCGTCCGCGAGGGTACGGCGCTGCTGGCCCAGCAGGCGGAGGTCGCCCGGCACTTCGTCGGTGACCGGCTCACCGGTGCGCGGGTGGACTCCGCCGAGGAGATCGCCCCGGGTACGGGTGCGGTCGTGCGGGAGGGGGCCCGGCGCCTGGCCGTCTACCGCGACGAGGCCGGGCGGACGCACCGCCTCTCGGCACGGTGCACCCACCTGGGGTGCCTGGTCGCGTTCAACCAGGCGGAGACCGCCTGGGAGTGCCCCTGCCACGGTTCGCGGTTCGGTGTGGACGGGCAGGTGCTCCAGGGTCCCGCGGTACGCCCGCTCCCCCCGGCCGAGCGGGACGGCTCCGTCACCTGACGGGACCCGGGCCCCGCCGCGTACGCCCGCCGTACGGTCCCCGGCGTCCCGCGGGGACCGTACGGGCCGCGGGTCAGTACGATGAACCGCCCCGCGGCGACCCGCGGGGCACGGCGGCGCGGAGGGCACAGAAGTGGCGGCAGCGGACACCAGCGGCGGGCAGCCCCGGCGGCGCGCCCAGGGTGAGCTGGAGGCGCAGGTCCTCTCCACCCTCTGCGGGGCCGGGGGGCCCGCGACGGCGGCCTGGGTGCAGGAGCGGCTGGCGGGGGTGGCGTACACCACCGTGATGACGATCCTGACCCGCCTCCAGACCAAGGGGGCGGTGGAGCGGCGGCGGGAGGGGCGCTCGTTCCTGTGGACCCCGCGGTCCGACGGGGCCGGGCTGGCCGCGCTGCGGATGCGCCGGGTCCTGGACGGCGAGAGCGACCGCGAGGCCGTCCTGGCGAGCTTCCTGACGGCCCTGCCACCCGGCGACGAGCGGCTGCTGAGAGACCTGCTGAGCCAGGCGGCCGACGAACCGGAAGCGTAGGGCCATGGGGGTCTTCGTCTTCCTGCCGCTGGTCCTGCCGCTGAGCGCCTGGCCCGTGGCCCGGCTCGCCGCCCACCGTCTGCACCCGCGCACCGCCACCTGGCTGCTGTCCGGGGTCGCGGCGGTGCTCGCGCTGTGCAGCACGCTCTGTCTGGCCCTGCTGGTGGTGGTCGGCACGGCCCAGCTGCCGGGCAATCCGCTGCCGGACGGGTGGTCGGACCCCGCGGTGCGCGAGGCGGTGCCGTACGACGAGGTGGCGGGCACGGCGGCGATCCCCCTGCTGGCCGCCGTGCTCGTCGCCTGCTCGGCGGCGGCCTGGCACCACCACCGGGTACGCCGGGACGCGGCGCGGGCCCTGGCCGGTCTGCGCCGCACCTCGGTGGCGGTGCTGCCGGACGCCGTGCCGTACGCCTACGCGCTGCCCGGCGGGCGGGGGCGGATCGTCGCCTCGACCTCGCTGCTGGACTGCCTGGAGCCGGCGGAACGCCGGGCGCTGTTCGCCCATGAACGCGCCCATCTGGCCGGCTCCCACCACCGGTTCCTGCTCACCGTACGGCTGGCGGCGCGGGCCAGTCCCTTCCTGCGGCCGCTGCGTACGGCGGTGGCGTACACGGCGGAGCGGTGGGCCGACGAGGACGCGGCCGCGGCGACCGGGAACCGGAGGGTGGTGGCCCGCGCCATCGGCAAGGCGGCGCTGCTCTCCCGGGGCGCGCCCGCGGCGACGCTCGCCCACTTCGCGGCGCCGGGGCCGGTGCCGCGCCGGGTCGCGGCCCTGCTGGGGCCCGCCCCGGCGGCGCGGGTGTGGCCGCCCGCCTTCACCGCCGTGGGCCTGGCCGCCTGGGGGGCCGCGGCCGGGACGACGGTCTCGGCGCTCTCCTCGGCGAACTCGGCGGTCACCCTGTTCTTCGTGCTGAAGGCCGCCACGCCCCTGTAACCGCGCCACCGACTGCTCCCACGTGGGCACTTTACGGACCCTTTACCCTTGAGCCGGGACACTTTCCGTCCCGGACCCCTTCGGTCCGCCCTGTCCACGAACCGATGAAGGAGCAGCACCCGCAATGGGTGAACCTGTCAGTACCAGCCGTGTCACGGCCCGTCCGCAGTCGTCCAGCCGCGGAACGGGGGTGGCACGGTGACGGAAGTGCTTCTGCTGGGTGTGGCGCTCGTCCTCACCCTGGCCTGCGCGGTGTTCGTCGCGGCCGAGTTCTCCCTGACCACGGTCGAGCGCGGTGCGCTGGAGCGTGCCGCCGAGGCGGGCGAGCGCGGTGCCGGGAGCGCGTTGCGCGCGGTCAAGCGCCTGACGTTCCAGCTGTCCGGCGCCCAGCTGGGCATCACGGTGACGTCCCTGGTCATCGGCATGCTCGCCGAACCGTCGCTCGCCGTGCTGCTGCGCGGGCCGCTGGAGGCCGCCGGCCTGCCGGAAGGGGCCCTCTCCACGGTGGCGACCCTGCTCGGGGTCACCCTGGCCACGGTGGTGCTGATGGTCGTGGGCGAGCTGGTCCCGAAGAACTGGGCGATCTCCAGCCCGCTGGCCGTGGCCAAGGTGGTGGCCGGGCCGCAGCGCGCCTTCACCGCGCTGTTCGCCCCGCTGATCCGGCACCTGAACAACGCGGCCAACCGGCTCGTACGGCGCCTCGGCCTGGAGCCCCAGGAGGAGCTGGCCTCGGCCCGGAGCCCGGAGGAGCTGGTCGCGCTTGCCCGGCACTCCGCGCTGGAGGGCGCCATGGAGCGGGACTCGGCCGAGCTGTTCGTCCGTACGCTGCACCTGGGCGAGCTGACCTCCGAGAACGTGATGACGCCGCGGGTGGACGTACGGGCCCTGGAGGCCCGTGCCACCGCCCAGGACGCCGCCAATCTCGCCCTCGCCACCGGGCTGTCCCGCTTCCCCGTCTACCGCGACAGCCTCGACGAGGTCATCGGCACGGTCCATGTGCGGGACGTCCTCGCCCTCGGTGAGCACGAGCGGGCCCGGACGCCGGTGACCGCCCTGGCCACCCCGCCGCTGCTGGTGCCCGACTCCCTGCCCGTGGACCGCCTGCTGCGACGGCTGCGGCGCGGCCGCACCATGGCCGTCGTGATCGACGAGTACGGCGGTACGGCGGGCGTCGCCACCATGGAGGACATCGTGGAGGAGGTCGTCGGGGAGGTACGCGACGAGCACGACCCGCACGAGCGGCCCGACCTGGTCCCGCTGGACCCGGCACCGGGTGGCGGCGCCGCGTGGGAGGCGGACGGCGGCGTCCGGCTGGACCAGTTGGAGGAGATCGGGCTGACCGCGCCCGACGGCCCGTACGAGACGCTCGCCGGCATGCTCGCGGCCCGTCTGGAGCGCATCCCGGTCGGCACCGACCGCGTCGAGATCGACGGCTGGCGCTTCGCCGTCCTGCACGTGGCGCACCACCGGGCCGACCGTGTCCGGATCACCGCTCCCGTCCCCGAGACCGCCCAGGAAGCCCGATGACCGCCGTCCAACTGCTGATCGGCGCGCTGACGCTGCTCACCAACGCCTTCTTCGTCGGTGCGGAGTTCGCCCTCATCTCCGTACGCCGCAGCCAGATCGAACCGGCCGCGCTCAAGGGCAACGCCCGTGCCCGCTCCACCCTGTGGGGGCTCGAACACCTCTCCGCGGTGATGGCGACCGCCCAGTTGGGCATCACCGTCTCCTCGCTGGTGCTCGGCGCCGTCGCGGAGCCGGCCATCGCGCATCTGCTGGAGCCTCCGTTCGAGGCCGTGGGGGTGCCGGCGGGGCTGATCCACCCGATCGCGTTCGTGATCGCGCTGACGGCGGCGACGTATCTGCACATGCTCGTCGGCGAGATGGTGCCGAAGAACATCGCGCTCGCCGCGCCGGCGCCGACGGCGCTGCTGCTGGGGCCGCCGCTGGTCGCGCTGACCCGCGCCGTGCGCCCGTTCGTCTTCGGCGTCAACGCCCTGGCCAACTCGGTCCTGCGCCTCATGAAGGTGGAGCCGAAGGGGGAGATCTCCTCCGTCTACACGGACGACGAGCTCGTCCGGCTGGTGAAGGACTCCAGCGAGGCGGGCCTGCTGGACCCCGCCGACGGCGAGCGCCTGCGGGACGCGCTCGAACTGGGGACGCGGCCGGTCGGCGAGGTGATGGTGCCGCTCGCCCGGACGGTCACCGTCGGCCACACCGTCACGCCCGAGCGGCTGGAGCGCGCGGCGGCGGACAGCGGGTTCTCCCGGCTGCCGGTGACCGGGCCCGGCGACGAGATCCTGGGCTATCTGCACATCAAGGACGTGCTGGGGGTGGCGGAGCGCACCGTGCCGTTCCCGCCGGGCGCGTTCCATCCGGTCATCCGGGTGGAGATCGACACCCCGCTGGACGACGCCATGACCGCGATGCGGGCGGCCGGCACCCATCTGGCCGCGGTCGCGGGCGACCGGGGCACGGTGATCGGGTTCGTCACGATGGAGGACGTCCTGAGCGAGCTGGTCGGACCGTCCGCGACGGTCTGACGGCACCGGCCGGAAGGCCCTCGGACACCGGCGCCCCCGGGCGGCACCGTGGTGCCGCCCGGGGGCGCGGAGGGTCCGGAGGTCCGGAGGGCGGGTCAGGACCGCACGGCGGCCCGCCCAAAACGCGTCAGGCCTTCACGGCCGCCGGTTCGGCGGTGGCCGGCTCGGACTTCGCGCCGAGGGTTCCGGCGGCACGGGCGGCCGGGATGGTGGCCGCGATCACGGCGGCCACCAGGGCGACGGCGCCGCCGACGACCAGGCCGGCGCGGAAGCCGTTCTCCGAGGTGAGGCTGAAGCCCCCGAGGGAGATGGTCATCTGGGAGAGGACCACACCGATCACCGCGGCGCCGACCGACGTGCCGAGGGACCGCATCAGGGTGTTGAAGCCGTTGGCGGCCGCGGTCTCGGAGAGCGGCACCGAACTCATGATCAGCGCGGGCATCGCCCCGTAGGCGAGACCGACGCCTCCGTTGATGACCATGCAGACCACCATGAGGCCCCAGGCGGAACCCATCAGGACGAGCGAGAGACCGTACCCGGCGGCGATGACCAGGGTGCCGCAGATGAGGGTGAACTTCGGTCCGCGGGCGTCGGTGAGCTTCCCGCCCAACGGCGACACGATCATCATCATGATGCCGCCGGGGGCCATCCACAGACCCGCGGCCAGCATCGACTGGCCCAGGCCGTATCCGGTCGCGTCGGGGAACTGGAGGAGCTGCGGGATGATCAGCATGCTCGCGTACATGCCGAAGCCGACGAAGAGCGAGGCGGCGTTGGTCAGCAGGACGCGCGGGCGGGCCGTGGTGCGCAGGTCCACCAGCGGGTCGCGGGTGCGCGTCTCCCAGAAGCCCCAGAGCAGCAGCGTCACGACGGCGACGGCGAACAGGCCGAGCGTGGTACCCGAACCCCAGCCCCACTCCGCGCCCTTGGAGACCGCGAGCAGCAGGCTGACCAGACCGATGCCGAGGCCGACCGCGCCCGGGTAGTCGAAGCGCTGCCCCTTGGCGCCCGGCGGGACGTCCGGGATCAGGAACCAGATGAGCGCGGCGATCACGACGGCGAGCGCGGCCGAACCCCAGAAGAGCACACGCCAGTTGGTGTACTGGGCGACCGCCGCGGAGATCGGCAGGCCGAGTCCGCCGCCGATGCCCATGGAGGCGCTGACGAGCGCGATGGAGGAGCTGAGCTTCTCCGCGGGCACGACGTCGCGCAGCAGGGCGATGCCCAGCGGGACCATGCCCATCCCCATGCCCTGCATCCCGCGTCCGACGATCATCGGGACGACGGAGGACGAGAGCGCGCAGACCACCGAGCCCACGATGAGCGGCACCGAACACGCCAGCAGCATCCGGCGCTTGCCGAGCAGGTCCCCGAGGCGTCCGGTGACGGGCACGCAGACGCCCGCCACCAGCAGGGTGACCGTGATCACCCAGGCGCTGTTCGCGGACGAGGTGTGCAGGATCCGCGGCAGTTCCGCGATCAGGGGGGTCACCAGGGTCTGCATGACGGCCGCCGTGGTGCCGGCGAACGCCAGGGTGGCGATCACGCCGCCGGTGCGGACGGTGGGCTGGGCTACTTCCATAAGGGGATTCCTCGCAAGTCTGTCGGGTTGCGATATGCATCGTACACACCAAATGTATCGCGCACGTTATATGGGCAATGCATGTTGTCGTGAGACACTGAGGCACCGGCCACCGCGCGACGCGGGGTGACGGACCGGTGCGGGAGCGGGAGGACCAGGCGCATGAGCAGACCGACGTACGAGGTCGAGTACGAGCAGATGCTCCTGAGCCGCTACGGACTCCAGCAGCACCGCGGCGGGCGCGGCAAGGACGGCGGGCTGGAGCGCAGCGCCTACATCCTGCTCAGCCGCCTGCGCGTGCAGGGCCCCATGTCGATCGGTGAGCTGAGCGACGCCCTCGGTCTCGACGCCTCCACGGTCAACCGGCAGACCGCCGCCGTCGTGCACGCGGGCCAGGCGGAGCGGATCCCGGACCCGGCCGGCGGCATGGCCCGCAAGTTCCGGATCACCGGCAAGGGCGCGCGGGAGCTGGACGAGGAGCGCGAACGCATCGTCGGCTCCCTGGACCGGGTGATGGCCGACTGGCCGGACGCGGAGATCGCCGCCTTCGCCGGCTATCTCAAGCGGTTCAACACGAGCATCGAGCAACTGGGCGGCCGCCCCTGGCCACGGCCCTGACACCCGCGGCCGGGGGCGCGGCGCGGGCCGGAACCCCGCACGGAGGGGCCGGTCGGGTCGTCGTCGCGCGGCGGACGGCGGAAATCCGGCCGGTCCGCGCGACGGGGGCGCCGCCGCGGGGAACGGTCGGGTGGCCAATTCCGCGCAGTGAAGGAGCGCAGCCTGTGACCGAGACCGTGAACAAGGGTGCCCAGGGGCCCGACGACCAGCCGCACCTCACCAACCGGCAGGGCCACCCCGTCTACGACAACCAGAACCAGCGCACGGTCGGCGCCCGGGGGCCGGCGACCCTGGAGAACTACCAGTTCCTGGAGAAGATCAGCCACTTCGACCGGGAGCGGATCCCGGAGCGCGTCGTGCACGCGCGCGGGGTGACCACGTTCGGCCACTTCGAGGCCTACGGGAAGTGGGGCGACGAGCCGATCGGCCGGTACACCCGGGCCGCCCTGTTCCAGGAGGCGGGCAAGCGCACGGACGTCGCCGTGCGCTTCTCCACCGTGATCGGCGGACGCGACTCGTCCGAGGCGGCCCGTGACCCCCGGGGCTTCGCGGTGAAGTTCTACACCGAGGAGGGCAACTGGGACCTGGTCGGGAACAACCTCGCCGTCTTCTTCATCCGGGACGCCATCAAGTTCCCCGACGTGATCCACTCGCTCAAGCCCGACCCCGTGAGCCACGAGCAGAAGCCGGCCCGGATCTTCGACTTCATGTCGCAGACCCCGGAGAGCATGCACATGCTGGTGAACCTCTTCAGTCCCCGGGGCATCCCGGCCGACTACCGCCACATGCAGGGCTTCGGCGTCAACACCTACAAGTGGGTCAACTCCGAGGGCGACACCGTCCTGGTCAAGTACCACTGGCTGCCCAAGCAGGGCGTCCGCAGCATGACGGAGGAGGACGCGGCGAACGTCCAGGCGGGCGAGCTGGGGCACGCCACCAAGGACCTGTACGACGCCATCCGGCGCGGCGACCACCCCGAGTGGGAACTCGTCGTGCAGATGATGTCCGACGACGACCACCCCGAACTGGACTTCGACCCGCTGGACGACACCAAGACGTGGCCCGAGCAGGACTTCCCGCCGAAGCCGGTGGGACGCATGGTGCTCGACCGGGTCCCGGACAACTACTTCGCCGAGAACGAGCAGGCGTCGTTCGGCACCGGTGTCCTCGTGGACGGGCTGGACTTCTCGGACGACAAGATGCTGGTCGGCCGGACCTTCTCGTACAGCGACACCCAGCGCTACCGGGTCGGCCCCAACTACCTGCAACTGCCGGTCAACCAGGCCAAGCACGCCCATGTCGCCACCAACCAGCGCGACGGCCAGATGGCCTACGACAACAGTGCCGGGGGCGAGAACCCCGAGGTCAACTACGAGCCGTCGGTCATGGGCGGGCTGCGGGAGTCCACGTACCCCACGCACGACGACCAGGGCCCGATGATCACGGGCAAGCTCACCCGGGCCAGGCTCCCCCGCACCGACGACTACCGGCAGGCCGGCGAGCGCTACCAGCTGATGGAGAAGTGGGAGCAGGACGACCTGGTCAAGAACTTCACCGACCTGTTCTCCCAGTGCACGCCTCCGGTGCGGGAGCGGATGGTGTGGCACTGCCTGATGGCCGACAACGACCTCGGCCTGCGGGTCGGCGAGGGCGTGGGCGTCAGCGCCTCCGACGTGGCACAGCTGCCGCCGCTGCCCACCCAGAACCTCAGCGACGAGGAGAAGAAGCGGCTCGCGCGCCTCGGCAGCAACCCGCCCCGGGACGTCACCGGGCTCACCATGACGCACTGCGTGCCGAACGAGCGGCACGTCGTGGAGCGCTGACCCGCCGGCCGCCGGTCACGGGCGGGCCGGGCGACTCCCGTACGCCCCGGTCCGCGACCGGGCCTGCGGCCGCCCGCCGCCCGCACTCGGAGCCGGTGCCGGTCGGGCACCGGCTGGGAAGCGGCCCGGGGGCCCCGCCAAGGACACGCGGGAGCTACGCGCGGCAGAGACAGAACGGATGGCCCGCCGGGTCCGCGTACACACGGAAGTCGCGTTCGCCGCCCCGGTCGTCGAGGTCCAGCGGGGCCGCGCCGAGGGCCAGAAGCTCCTCCTGGGCGCGGTCGATGTCGTCCACCTCGAAGTCCAGATGAGCCTGCTGGGAGTCGTGGTCCCCACCCGGCCACTCCGGCGGCCGGTGGTCCGCGGCCCGCTGGAAGGCGATGCGGGCGCCGCCGGGTACGTGGAGCTCGTACCACCGGTCGGAGCCACGCCTGACCTCGCCGCCGAGCACCGCTTGGTAGAAACCGGCCAGGGCGCGGGGGTCGGGGCAGTCGAGGGCGACGAGGCGGTAGGTCGCGACGGGCATGGATGGTCCCTCTTTCCACGGGTCGGTCCTGACAGCGGCCACGAACAGGTGTCGCGGCCTCCCTGCTGGGTACGCACAAGGTACAGAGATTTGCCCGGCAATGCTCCGAAAGGAGTAAAAAATGTCTAATCCGCAGCAGCCCGAGCTACGACGCAGCGGACGGGGTGGCGCCACTCCCCAGGAGAGCGGGGCCCACAAGGCGGCCGAGCCGAAGACCTGGCAGGGCAAGGGCGGCCGGAGGCACGGCAGCGACCGGGGCGGCAAGGGCGGCGGACGCCCGCCGGAGCAGGCTCCCGACCATCCCTGAATTCACGCCCGCGGCGGGTGAACCGATCCGGCGAGCCCCCGCCCGGTCAGTCCGTCGTCGGGGCCAAGCCCCGTGATCCGCCGGACGGCGGCGCGCCGCCGTCCGCGAAGGCGCCCCGGCCGAAGACCTGGTCGGCGAAGCGTGTGCCGACGCGGCGGTGGGTGGCGGCGTCCGGGTGGAGTTCGTCGGGCAGCGGGAGTTCGGCGTAGTCCGCCTCGCCGTAGAGTTCACGGCCGTCGAGGTGGTACAGGTTCGGGTCGTCGGCGGCCCGCAGCCGGACCAGCGCGGCCAGTTCGTCCCGGATGACGCGGAGCGTCAGCTTTCCGGCGGCCCGTTCGGCGGGGTCGCCCATGGCCCGGAAGCGGAGCCGGCCGTCCGGCAGATCACTGAAGTCCGGGCCGCTCGGGCCGGGGGTGTCCTCGTGGATGGGGCACAGCAGGGGCGATATCACCAGCAGGGGGGCCGTGGGGTGTCCCTCGCGAATGGTGTCGAGGAAGCCGTGGACCGCCGGGCCGAAGGCGCGCAGCCGCATCAGGTCGGTGTTGACCAGGTTGATGCCCACCTTCACGCTGATCAGGTCGGCGGGCGTGTCCCGCATGGCGCGGGCGGTGAAGGGGTCGAGCAGGGCGCCGCCGCCCAGACCCAGATTGACCAGTTCCACCCCGCCGAGGGACGCGGCGAGGGCCGGCCAGGTGCTGGTGGGTCCGGCGGCGTCGGAGCCGTGGCTGATCGAACTGCCGTGGTGCAGCCAGACCTTGCGGCCCCGGTCCGGGACCGGCTCGGCCGGGGCGTCGGTACGCAGGGCGACCAGTTCGGTGGTCTCGTTGTGCGGCAGCCAGATCTCGACGTCCTTGGGCCGGCCGGGCAGTCCGGTGAAGCGGAGGGTGCCCGCCTCGCCGGGCGCCCACGCGGTGGTCCCGGCGGTCATGTCGATGGTCAGCGTGTTGCCGCCGCCGACGGTGCCGCGGCCCGCCGGACGGCCGTCGACGAGCAGTTCGTAGACGCCGTCGGGGCGCGGCGGGGCGCCCACGTAGAGCCGCTTGGTGGGCAGGGTGTCGAGCTCGACGGCGGTGGCCCGGGTGCGGAACGCCAGCCGGACGCCCGAGGGCTGCGCCTCGGCCATGGCCAGCTGCGGGTCGGCGCACTGGGCCCGCGCGCGGGCGGGCAGCCGGTGGGGCAGCACGCCCCGCTCGGTGTACTCCACGTCGAGGGCGCCCCGTAGCAGGGATGCCGTGACGGGCGTGGTGATCCAGCTGGGTTCGGTGTGCATGGCCTCAACCTGTTGATCGGAAGGTGTACGCGGTCCGGCCTCCGCGCTCCCGGACGCCGGTGCGGGCGGGTCTCACGTCGCGGGCCAGTTCCGCAGCAGCGCGTCGAGGGCGTCCAGGACGCGGGTCCAGGTCTCCTGCGTGTCGGGGGCGCTGTGGTCGAACCCGCCGCCCAGTTCCAGGGTGACGTAGCCGTGGAAGACGCTGCCCAGCAGGCGGACCGCGTGGGTCTGGTCCGGTTCGGTCAGGTCGTAGCCCCGCAGGATCGCCCGTGTCATCCGGGCGTGGCGGACGCCGGCGCTCGCGGCGGCGGTGGCCGGGTCCAGCCGGAGCTGGGCCGCGGCGTAGCGGCCGGGGTGCGCGCGGGCGTAGTCGCGGTAGACGTTGCCGAGGGCGGCCAGGGCGTCCTTGCCGGCCCGTCCGGCCAGGGCCGCGTCGCCCCGGTCGGCGAGTTCCTCCAGTGCGAGCAGGGCGATGCCCGTCCTGAGGTCCTGGGAGCTCTTGACGTGCGAGTACAGGCTCGCCACCTTGACGTCGAGGCGGCGGGCGAGCGCGGAGACGGTCAGCTGGTCGAAGCCGGCCTCGTCGGCCAGTTCCGCGCCCGCTCGCACCACTCGTTCGGTGGTCAGTCCGGCCCGCACCACGGCGTCTCCCTTGTTCGGTGGAGACCAGTGTGCATTTCCCTAAAGGCTTTAGGCAAATGGAAGAGCCGTCAAGGGAGCCGGTGGCTCAGCTCCACGCGCCCCGGCCGGCCCGCCACGGGCTTGAACACGGCCCCGGCCCTCGTTCGTCAGCACGTTCCGCGCCGCCGGGCCACGAGCACCGCGACGAGTACGGCCGCTCCGGCGGCGAGGAGTACTCCGGGCCTGCCCCGTACGGCCTCCAGCGCGCGCCCGGTGCCCTCGCGCACGGGTTCGGGCGTGCGGTCCTGGACCTTCTCGCCGAGCGTGCGGGCCGCTCCCGTCATCCGGGTCCGGGCCTGTCCGACGGCCTCCTGGGCCCGGTCCTGCGCCCCGGCGGTCTTCTCCCGCGCGCGGTCCTTGAGTTCGGCCGCCTTCTCCCTCGCACGGTGGCTCACCTCCTCCGTCCTCTCCTGCGCCCGGTCCCTGGCCTCGGTCGCCCTCTCCCCGGCCCGGTCCTTCAGCTCGGCCGCCTTCTCCCGCGCGCGGCCTCCGGGGCCGGCCTCGCCCGCGAGCTCCTCCGCCGTACGGCCGAGTGCGTCACGGGCCTCCCCCACACGTGTGCGGAGTTCGTCCGCGCCCGGCACGGGCCTGTCGTTCTTGTCCGTCATCGCCGTCCACTCTCCTTGTTCTCGGTCACACCGCTCTCCGTCCCTTCGAGGGCCGCCCGGGAGCGGGCCGGACGGCCGGGGTCCTGCCGCGCTCGCGCGGCGCGGACCTGGTTCCCGTCCGCCGGCGTGTGGCGGCATCCGCCGTCCCCGCTGTGTCGCACGACCCGCATCCGGCGCATCAGGTCGCGCGTCAGACGCCGGTCGACGGTGGTGCGCCACACCAGGCCCGGGTACCGCACCCGAAGGTGCGAGAGCGCCCGGGTCCCGAGTCCGCTGCGCCGGAAGCGCTCCTCCAGGAACACCCCGGTGATGACGCCCTCCGCGCACGAGGAGCAGAGCCGGTAGTCCACCTGCCCGACGACCTTGCGGACATGCACCAGGAGGAGGCACTGGGCGTCGCCCCCGTCCGGTGACGGCGACCGGACCAGTTCGACCTCGCGGTAGGCGAGCAGGCGCCGGTGCCAATCGCCTCTGCGGTGCCCGCCGAGCCGGTGGCGGCCGTGGCGGCGTCCGCCGGCGGTACGGGCGCGCGCCGCGCCGGATACGGATGGGGCCGACCGTGCGTCACTTCGCTGCATGCCCCCCGCCTGCCCCGCCGGACGTCACCGATGCGTCCTCGCCGGGGGACATAATGCGAAACGGAACCACGACAGCGAGCCCACGAAGGAGTCCGTCCATGGCACTGACCCGTCACGAACGTGAGCAGTTCCTCGCCGAGCCGCACATCGCCGCGCTGGCCGTGGCCTCCGGGCAGGAGGGCCGGGCCCCGCTCACCGTGCCGATCTGGTACCAGTACACACCCGGCGGCGACGCCTGGATCATGACGGGCCGCCACTCACGCAAGGCGCTGGCGATCGCCGCGGCCGGGCGGTTCAGCCTGATGGTCGACCGGGTGACACCCACCATCCGCTACGTCTCCGTGGAGGGCCCCGTCGTCGCGACACGGCCCGCCGTCCGCGACCAGCTCGTGGAGATGGCCTCGCGCTACCTGCCGGCCGAGAAGGTCGAGGCGTACACCGACTTCGCCTGGAGGGAACACGGCGAGCAGGTGGTCGTCCATCTGCGGCCCGAGCACTGGCTCGGCACCGACCTCGGCCAGGTCTGACGGAGCTTCGGGCGCGCCGCCGCGGGACCCGGGGGCGGCCTCAGGGATGCGCGCCGGGGCCTTCCCGGTGGGGCGCGAGGCGGGTCGGCGAGAGGGCGGTGTCCTCCTCGCCCGGCTCCAGGAGTGTGGCGGCGGGACCCACGACGAGCGGGTCCGGTACGCCGACGGCGTCGGGGTCCTTGGCCTCGTAGTCGACGCGGGCCAGCAGGCCGCGCATCGCTTCGAGGCGGGCCCGGCGCTTGTCGTTGCTCTTCACCACGGTCCACGGCGCGTGGCCGGTGTCCGTGGCACGGAACATGTCGATCTTCGCCGTGGTGTAGTCGTCCCAGCGGTCCAGCGAGTCGATGTCCGTGGGCGAGAGCTTCCACTGGCGCACCGGGTCGACCTGGCGGATCGCGAAGCGGGTGCGCTGCTCGGCGCGCGAGACGGAGAACCAGAACTTCACCAGGACGATGCCGTCGTCGACGAGCATCTCCTCGAAGACGGGGCACTGCCTGAGGAAGAGCTCGTACTCCCCGGGTGTGCAGAAGCCCATGACGCGTTCGACACCGGCCCGGTTGTACCAGGAGCGGTCGAAGAAGACGAGTTCGCCGGGGGCCGGCAGGTGGGCGACGTAGCGCTGGAAGTACCACTGGCCGCGCTCGCGGTCCGTGGGCTTGTCGAGGGCGACGATGCGGGCGCCGCGCGGGTTGAGGCGTTCGGTGAAGCGCTGGATCGTGCCGCCCTTGCCGGCCGCGTCGCGCCCCTCGCACACCACGACGATCCGGGCACCGATGTCCTTGGTCCACCGCTGGAGCTTGAGGAGTTCGATCTGCAGGACGCGCTTGACCCGCTCGTACTCCTTGCGCCGGACCTTGCGGTCGTACGGGTAGTTCTCCCGCCAGGTCTTGATCGGGCGGCCCGCCTCGTCGAGCAGGATCGGCTGTTCGGGCCTGCTGGTGTCGACGGTCAGGCCGTCCAGCAGCTGCTCGCTCACCTGGTCGCGGTCCACCGGGCCAGGGTGTCACCCGAACGCAGCACACGCCACCGGGCGCCGGCGAGAACTCACCGCCTTCCCGGCCCGGGGTTCAGTAGTCGCTCTCGATCCCGGTGACGACCGCCGGTCCCAGTACGGCGTCCTCGTCCGTGAGGCCGCTGTCGCGCAGCGCGGACTCGGCGAGCCGTGAGGCGCCGGCCTCGGCCCGCGCCCGGTCGGGTGCCGCGATCTCCAGCCGGACGGAGAAGGTGTTGTCGTCCTGGACCGTCAGCAGGTCCAGCTCCTCGGCCTCGCCCAGGTCGGTGTTCTGCGGGTCCCGGTGGCGCAGCCGGCGCTTCACGCCGGAGCGCTGTTCCTCCGTGACGTCGTGGAGGAAGGTGCCGGGCACGGTGATGACATAGGTGGTCACAGGGCCTCCAGGAGTGACGGCCCGGACGGGGTCCGGGCTTCGAGCCTGTCATGGGAGTGCCCCCGATCCGCGGCGTGAATCACGCGCGGACCACCTCGGGAACGGCCCCCGGGTGGCATCGGGCGGACGCGCCGTAACAGGGGGCCGAGCGGGTAGGCGCTTCGTGGGAGCCTCTCCCGGAGGCCGTGCCTTCCAGGGGTTCCGTGCCCGGGGGCGATGTCCGGGCACGGCTCCCGGAAGCCGCCTTCTGGATGTTGAGCGAGGGAGACGCTGTGACACGACCACGGGATACGTCGATGCGTGCGGTGGGCTGGGCCAGGTCGTTCCCGGTGGCCCGCGGCGTACGGGCGGGCCGCCACTGGACGCGGGAGCACCTGGAGTCCCTGGACTGGACGAAGGACGCGCCGGAGACCGTGGACGCGATCCTGCTCAGCGTGTCGGAGCTGATCACCAACGCGCACGTACACGCCCACAGCGACGCGCAGTTGGTGCTGACCTGGGACAGCCGTTGTCTGCATGTCAGCGTCCACGACGGCGATCCGGCCCCGCCGGCCCCGCAGGAGGCCGACGGCACCCGGACCGGCGGGCGCGGGCTGGCCATCGTGGACGCGCTGGCCGACAGCTGGTCCACCCGTCCGCAGGAGTCCGGCAAGACCGTCATCGCGTGCTTCGTGCCGCCCGGCGCCTCTCCGGTGCACCACGCGGAGCCCGCCGGCTGAACCGGGGCGGCCGCTCGCGGTGCCGACCGCCTGCCGTGGGGCGGACGGAAGAGGCGAGCCGCCGACGAGCACGCGAGGGCACGGGCCCTCGTTCCCTCACGAATCAGGCGAGTTGTACGGACGAGATGACCGCCGGGCCGTCACGGCGGCCCGTCCGCCTCACCGTTGCCCGCTGGGGACGCGCTCTTCCTGCCGGGCCGGAAGCCGGGTCCGGGTGCGCGCCCGTGCGAGCAGGCCCGCGGGGTCCGGCTCCGCCTGGAGCGACCTGAGCACCAGCAGCCACCAGTGGTCCAGCCGCGCCCCCCAGTCCCGGCCGCCCCGCATCTCGTCGGTCAGGGTGCAGAGCCCGAAGAAGGCGCACACGAGCGTGACGGCGGTGTCCGACGGGTCGATGCCGTCGGCGAGTTCGCCCCTCGCCCTGGCCTCCGCGAGCAGCCGTGTGGCGGCCAGCGCCCAGGCGTCGAACGGCGTGGGCACGGCGGCGTCGATGCTGCGGCGCTCCGCCCAGAGCCGCGCCCCGGCGCGCGCCACGATGTCCTCGCTCAGGGCCCGTGCGATGTCGAAACTCAGGACGACCAGTTTCTCCAGCGGGGGGATCTCCTGGCCGTCGTAGGGGGCGGCGAGCTGCGGCCAGCTGGCGAACTGCTCGCGTACGACGGCGAGTGCCAGTTTCTCCTTGCTGGAGTAGTGGAAATAGATCGCTCCACTCGTCCGCCCCGAATGGTCACTTATATCGTTGACACTGGTGCCCGCGTATCCGCGTTCGACAAAAAGATGTGCTGCGGATTCCAGTAGCACTCTGCGGGTCGCACGCGCCCTGTCCTGCACCTTTGTTCCACCCTCGCTCTTTTGTTCTACCGCCACGACATGAATGAGCCGCACCCTCCCCACCGGAGGGTGCGGTCGCGACGCGCGAAGATTTTATTATTCTTCGACTGTGCGTGCGCGCGTGCGACATCGAACAATGTGACGCGCCCGGGAGCGGAACCGTTCCACGCGTCCGCGCCCACCACCCGCACCGCACCCAGGACTTGGCCAAAGTACCTGTTCAGCACGCGTGTTGCGGCCCCGGCGGATGGCCTGGCCGCCACCCCGGACGCCTGAGCCCCGGCCGGCCTCCGTGTACCCGGCCGTTTCTTTGCACCCGAATTGGTGATTGCGGCACGTGAGCCCGTCAAATTAACGTAACGGTCACGATGTTTCGGGCTCTGCCGGAAACGACGGATTCCGTCCGTCGTGGCGCGCCCCCGGCGCAGGAGCCACATCGGTATGTGGCCGCAGAAGGCCACGCGACATCGCCCATTCCAGAAGCCGAGTGGATCACCCACCGCCCGGCACCGGCCCGTACCCGCGAACCGAACAGGTCGGTGCCCCTTCCGAGAACGGCAGACACATGACAGCTCATCGCATCCTCTCGTGGTCCCCTTCCGCCATCGTCTTCGACTGCGACGGCACCTTGATGGACACGGAAAGTCACTGGCAAGAAGCCCGCAACGTCACCTTCCGCTCGTTCGGTCTCAAGCCCCCGGCGGGGTTCGCCGACCGGGCCAAGGGGGTGCACTACGTGGAGTGCGGCGCCCTGATGGCGGAGGAGACCGGAAAACCGGACCTGGCCGAGGACCTGTCGGAGGCGCTCCTGGACAACTTCACCGCCCTGGTCGACGAGAACCCCGTCACCATGCCGGGCGCGGCGTCCCTGGTCCGGCTGGCCGCCCGCCACCGCCCGCTCGCGGTCGCGAGCAACTGCCCGCGGGAGATGGTGGAGTCCTGCCTGGACCGGGCCGGGCTGCTGAGCTGCTTCGGCCATGTGGTGGTCGCCGGCGCCAACGTGCGGCCCAAGCCCCAGCCGGACGTCTACAGCGTCGCCGCGCGCCTCTGCGGTGTACCGCCGGAGGACGCCCTCGCCGTGGAGGACTCGCTCACCGGCATGGAGTCGGCCCGGCGGGCCGGTCTCCGCGTCCTCGGCACCGGCCCGTGCCCTCCGGGGCCCGACGCGGACGCCGCCGACCTCTGGGTCTCCAGCCTCGCCGATCCCGATCTGGTGTCCTGGGCGCGTACCCACATCGGTGCGTGAGGCGGACCGGGCCGGGGCCGGCCCTCACCGGGGCGGCCCCGGGTCACGGCCCGGCGGTCAGACCGCGTCGGGAAGATACGGTGCCAGGGCGTGCACCGGGCCCGCCGCGGAGGCGAAGAACAGGGCGACACCGACCGCGCCGGGGTCGGGAATGCCCGTCACCCGTTCGCCGAGGTAGCTCGCCCGTCCCATGCGCGCCGACAGCCCGGCCGTGTCGTGCACCCCCTGCCAGGCGGCCTCCGCCGCACGGGCCAGGGCGCGGCCGGGAGGCGTCCCCTCGGACGCCCGGAGCGCGGCCGCGGCCGGGGTCAGCGCGTCGACCAGCGTCTTGTCGCCGGGCGCCGCGTCGCCCACCCGGCGAATCGCCGCGAGTCCCTGCTCGGCGCCCTCCGCGAGCCCGGCCGCCGTGAGGCCGTCCCCCGACGCCGCCCTGCTCAGGGCCTGGAAGAGCAGGCCGAACAGCGGCCCGCTGGTACCACCGATCTCGTCCAGGAAGGCCGTGGCCATGAATCCCAGCGTCGCCGAGGGACCGGACCCCTCTCCCTGGGCGTCCAGCAGGCGCTGGGCGGCCCGGACCCCGGCGGTGAGGTTGTTCCCGAAGTCCCCGTCACCCACCCGCTGGTCGAGTGCGGTCAGTTCGGCCTCGGTGGCGTACACCGAATCGGCGAAGCGGTGCATCCAGTCCCGTGTCAGCGTTCCGTCGAAAGCGGCCGTCGTCATGGTCTCGTCCTCCTGCTCCAGTCACCGGCTGCCGGGACCCCGGCGGCTGTACCGCTCACCAGCGCAGCGCCGCGGTGTGCACGGGCGCGTCGTAGAAGGCCAGCACGGCGGGGTCGGCCACCAGCAGGGTCAGGGAGAAGCCCCGCATGTCGAGCGCCGTGACGTAGTTGCCGACGAGATGGCGGGCGAGCCGGACGCGCCGGGCGTCGAGCACCCGGCCCATTTCGCCGAAGATCCCGTACAGCTCCAGCGAGGTGACCGATCCCAGGCCGTTGACGAGGGCGACGACCGGTTCGTCCGCTCCCGGGCGCAGCTCGGCCAGGAGGGCTCCCGTTATGTCCTCGACCAGCGCCCGCACATCCCCCTGGGGCCGTGTGCGGTCGGCGCGTTCGCCGTGTATCCCCACGCCGTATTCCAGTTCCCCGACCGGCAGGGAGAACGCCGGTTCGCCGGTGCCCGGGGCGTGGTGCGCCGCGGAGGCGGCCGCGAGCGTCCGGCACCGGCCCACCATCGCCGTGCCCAGCTCTGTCAGCTCCTCGATCCCCAGCCCCGCGTCGGCGGCGCCGCCCAGGATCTTCTCCACCAGCACCGTGCCGCCCGTGCCCCGCCGTCCGGCGGCGATCTCCTCGGAGTCCGAGGCCAGGTCGTCGTCGACGAGGACCCGTGCGCAGGTGATGCCCCGGTCCGCGAGCCGTTCGGCCGCGATACCGAAGTTGATCCTGTCGCCCGTGTAGTTCTTGACGATGTGCAGCACACCGCCCGGCCGGGCCGCCGCCAGGGAGGCCCGGTAGATCTGCCGGTTGTGCGGGGAGGCGAAGACCCGCCCCGGACAGGCGGCGTCGAGCATCCCGGCTCCGACGTACCCGGCGTGCATCGGCTCGTGTCCCGACCCGCCACCGGAAAGAAGTCCTACCCGGCGCGCCGGTGCGGTGTGCCGGGCGGTGACGTATCCGTCCGAGGCGTCGAACTCGACGAGGTCCGCGTGCGCGCGGGCGAAGCCGGTGAGCGCGTCGGGGACCAGATCGTCGGCGCTGTTCTCGAAGTACCTGGCCATACGCGGCGCCCCTTCCGTCCCCGGCCGGGAACGGCCGGATGAGACGACCTCCGGATGAGATCTCCATGGTCATGTGACCATAGGATTGCGGCAACTCGCGGAGAGTACCGGACCGTCGCCACCCACCGGAAGAGGCCCGTAATCAGGCATTGTCCGGTTGCCCCGAATGCCTCACCCGGTCTGCGCGTCGCCGCCGGTCCAGCGCACGCAGGAGAGCACGACCACCAAGGGCCAGAACGCTTGTGCGAATGTCACGACGCGCTCGGCGGCCCCGGCCGTGTCGTTGACGAACAGCGCGAGCAGGAACCAGCCGCCCCCGAGCCACATGAGCCCGGAGGCCATGAGCGACGGCCTGTGCCGCAGCCCCCACGGCGCGGCGGCCTCCGCCGGAACGCGGCCGGAAGCCGGTGGAAGGCCGGGAGCCGACGGGAGGCCGGGAGCCGGTGGAACGCCGGGAGCCGGTGGGGGGTCCGAGGGCCCCGGGCGACCGGGGCGCCACGCGTGGCCGGGGCGCCGTACCGCCAGCACCGGCCACAGGGCGAGGAGGGCGAAGCCGACCGCGACCACGGTCCCGTGGTCCAGCGATCCGCCGCTGGCGGGCGCCGGAAAGAGGGCCAGCAGCATGGCCGACAGTCCACCGCCGCCCAGCGCCACCCGGCCCGCCCGTGCCGCCGGGCGCAGTCCGCACGCCGTGACCACATCGCAGACGCCCAGACCGACCAGGGCCGAGGTCATCACCCAGTACCCCTGGGCGCCGTCGGAGGCGAGGATGCTGATCGTGGCGGAGCCCGGGTCGTAACCGGGTCCCTGGAGGACCGCCGAGACGGTCCAGCCGCCGACCAGGAGGACCGGTGCGCAGGCCGACGAGAGCAGGGCCCACCAGGGGACGGAACGCATCGGCTCACGGTAGGACGTGCGGGCCCGCGACCGGTGCCGCACACGCGGGATCGCGCGGGCCGGACCTGATCGAGGGCCCGGCCGGCGGACACCCCCGTGAGGTGGCACCGGGTGTCAGGACATCACGGCGCCATCTCGTACGCCCCGGCCAGCGCCTCCACACGCTTCCAGACACGTGCGGCACGTGCCTCGTCCGCCACCGGGCGCCGCACCGCGCCGAGGGCCCAGTCCTGCTGGGCCGGGGTGGCCGATTCCTTGCCGTGCAGTTCGACGGCGTGCGCGGAGAAGTCGCGGACGAGGACGGAGAACAGTTCGTCGAGCACGTCCGTGTCCAGGGCCGTCGCGTGGGCCTGTTCCAGGATCAGCTGACCGTGGACGACCAGGGCGAAGAGCTGGCCGACGGAGAGCAGCAGGTCGAGGTCGCGGCTCTGCTCCTCGTCGGGGGCGGCGGTGCGGACGAGGTCGCACAGGGCGTCCGCCTGCTGCCGGAAGCGGGCCACGTTGGGGACACCGGCGTAGGCGTCGAAGGCCGGGCGCCAGTCGTGGAACCGGATGGAGCCCAGCCCCCGGGCGGGTCCCTGGCGGAAGAGGAAGGCGTCGTCGGCCGCGTCGAGACGGGCCGGCACGGGTGCGTAGCCGGCCGGATCGAGCAGGTGGTTGCGCAGGAACTTCAGGATGAGGGCCAGGTTGACGTGGACCGTGCCCTCCAGCTTGGGCAGGCTCCGGATCTCGACGGCGGCCTGGGCGAAGTAGGTGTCCTTCTCGAAGCCCTTGGCGGCGATGACGTCCCACATCAGGTCGATGACCTTCTCGCCCTCCGTGGTCACCTTCATCTTCGTCATCGGGTTGAACAGCAGGTACCTGCGGTCCTCGGGCCCGGCGGAGCGGAAGTAGTCGGCGGCGCGGTCGCTGAAGAGCTTCATGCCCGCCAGCCGGACGTAGGCGTCGGCCAGTTCGCGGCGTACGTGCGGGAAGGCGGTCACCGGGCGGCCGTAGAGGATCCGGTGGTGGGCGTGGGTGACGGCCTCGTACATCGCGTGCTCGCAGATGCCGATCGAGGCGGTGCACAGGTTGAACTTGCCGACGTTGACGGTGTTCAGGGCGGCGTCGAAGGCGGCGCGCCCGGTGTGCAGGATGTCGTCGGCGCCCACGGGGTAGTCGGCCAGGCGGAACTCGCTGACGTACTTCGAGGAGTCCACGACGTTCTTCACCAGGTGGTAGGCCGGGTGGCGGCTGTCGGCCGCGAAGAAGACGTACCCGTCGGGGCCCTCGACGTCGGCGCGGCGGCCGAAGACGGAGACCAGACCGGCGGCGTTGCCGTTGCCGATGTAGTACTTGGAACCGGAGGCCAGGAAGCCGCCGTCGCCGTCCGGGGTCAGCAGCATGTCGGTGGAGTAGATGTCCGCCCCGTGGGTCCGCTCGGACAGGCCGAACGCGAACACCTCGCCCTGGTCGAGGAGTTCGGCCGCCCGGGTGCGGGCGGCCGCGTTGTCGCTCTGCCAGACCGGGCCGAGTCCGAGGATGGTCACCTGCCAGGCGTACCAGTAGTCGAGTCCGTAGAACCCGAGGATCTCGTTGAGCGCGGCGATGCGGGCGGTGTCCCACCGCTGGTCCTCGCGCCGGGCGGCGGCGGACGGGGTGAGGAAGGTGGCGAACAGCCGCTCCCGGGCGGCGAAGTCGAGGAACTCGCCCAGCCAGGCGCGGGAGCGGTAGTCCTCGGTCAGCCGGCGTTTGCCACGGGCCTCGAACCAGTCGACGGTGGCGCGCAGCAGTCTGCGGGTCTCGGGGTCGAAGTGCGCCGGGTCGTAGGTGCGCGGGTTGAACAGCAGCGGGTCGGTCATGGCGGTCCGCCTTCCGGAGGTCGTGGGTGTTCAGGGGTGCCGAGGGCCGGTCTCAGGCGGGCGGGGCGTTCCGGCCGAGCCGGTGGAGGGTGGCGAGCACGTCGTCGAGCCAGGCGATCGTCATGCGCTCGTACGCGATGCCGCCGCGCAGCACGACGTGCTGGAGCTCCCGCGCGGCGTCGGGCGGGGAGGGCGCGCCGGGGCCGGTGAAGTCCCGCCGCTCCCCGGCGAGGTAGTGCGCCAGCCGGTCGCCGTGGACCCGGTGGTGGCGTTCGACCTCGTGGATCAGCGCGGCCGGGTCGTCGAACGCCGCCCCCCGGATCTTCACCGCGAGGTCGTGGCGCAGGCTCTCGGGTTCGATCGGTTCGTGCAGCCACGCGGCGAGGACGGCGCGGCCGGGTCCGGCGACGGAGTACTCCTTCTTGTCCGGTCGCCCCCGCTGGGGCACGTCGCGGACGTCGAGGAGGCCGTCGCCCTCCATGCGCTTGAGGACGCGGTAGATCTGCTGGTGCGTGGCCGTCCAGAAGTAGCCGATGGACCGCTCGAAACGCCGTGCCAGTTCGTAGCCCGAGCCGGGCCGTTCCAGCAGGGAGACGAGGATCGCGTGGTCGAGGGCCATGACCCGATCGTTCTATGCAACTCGTTGCATAGCAAGGCCGCGCGGACGGGTGAGACACGGCTCACGCGGGAGGCGCGGCCCCTCGGCGGGGTGGCGCGTCGGCAGGGCGGACGGAGCGGACCCGGCGCCGCACACTTCCGGCCGAGGCACGGCGCACGCGGGGCGCACGCCAGGGGCGCGCGGACCAGCGGTCGCGCCCCCGGAACGGACCCCGCACCCATGCGTGGCAAATCGGCCATCTCCTCCGCTCCAGGCGTACAACGGACGGGACCGGGTACAGGGGTGGCACCGCGTGCCATGCCGAGCCGTCGCGCGAAGCGGTACCCCCGAGGCGCGACGCCCCGTACGCGCCAAGCGGTACCCAGGACCTTCTCTCCACCCCGAGGAGTACGTGCTGTGCTGACCCCCAGACCGCAGGATCTTCGCGTGGCCCTCGCCCGCTACGCCGACGCCCGCATCGAGGACGACCGCCTGCCCACCGACGCCACGGCCCGCGCCGTCGAGGACGCCGCCTACACCCTGTGCGTGCTCACCGGCACCCAGGACGTCCCGCAGGCCATCGCCCTCGCCGACTCCCTGCTCGCCCGGCCGGCCACGGTCCGGCCGGCTCCCCGCGCCACGGACCCCCAGCAGGGGGACAACCTCCAGACCGCCTGAGCCGCCGCCGGACGGCCGGGACCCCCGCCGGTCCCGGCCGTCCGGCACGCGCGTCCTCCTGTCGGCCCGCGCGCCGACAGCCTCTACTCTGGGGCGAGTTGATCACCTGTTGGCTCGACACACCTGGAGTTCGCGATGGCCGGACCGGAGAACGACAGCACCTCCCTGCGCATCGACACCAGCCGCCCGCATCCCGCCCGGATGTACGACTGGTTCCTGGGCGGCAAGGACAACTACCCGGTGGACGAGGCGATGGGCCGGCAGATGCTGGCCGTCGAGCCGGGGGTGCCGGTCATGGCGAAGGTGAACCGGGCCTTCATGCACCGCGCCACCAGCTGGCTGGCCGGACAGGGGATCAGGCAGTTCCTCGACATCGGCACCGGGATACCCACCGAGCCCAACCTCCACCAGGTGGCGCAGCGGACGGCGCCCACCACCCGGGTCGTCTACTGCGACCACGACCCGATCGTGCTGGCGCACGCCGCGGCCCTGCTGAAGGGCACCCCGGAAGGCGCCGTCGACTACGTCCAGGCCGACGCCCGGGACGTCGACGCCATCCTCGAACAGGCCGGCCGGACGCTGGACTTCACCCAGCCGGTCGGCCTGTCGCTGATCGCCCTGCTGCACTTCGTGAGCGACGAGGACGGGGCCTACGCACTGGTGGACCGGCTGGTCTCCGTACTGGCCCCGGGCAGTTACCTGACGATCTCCCACCTCACCGCCGACTTCCACCCGGAAGAGGCCCGCAAGGTGGACGAGATGTACAAGGCGAACGCGCTCACGCTCGCCCCGCGCACCCGTGAGCGCTTCGCCGCGTTCTTCGAGGGGCTCGACATCGTCGAACCCGGCATCGTGGCCGGCGAGGCCTGGCATCCGGAGCTCGGCGCCCCGGTCCCCGGCCAGGACGACATCGTCAGCGCGGGCTATGTGGCGGTGGCCCGCAAGGGCTGACCCGCCACCGGCCGGGGCGCGCGGTGGCCGACAAGGCGCTGTTGACCGTGCCCGCGGCCGGTGGTGATGCTCGGTGGGTCCGCCGAGTGACTGGAGGTCACACGATGACGACCACGGCCGAGCAGGCGCCCCTGCCCTACCCGTTCAACGAACCGGCGGGGCTGGGGCTGTCGGAGGCGTACCAGGAGGCCCTGGAGCGACCCGGTCTGTTACGGGTCCGGCTTGCCTACGGTGAGCCGGCCTGGCTGGCCACCCGGTACGCCGACGCGCGGCTGGTCCTCGGTGACCGCCGCTTCAGCCGGGCGGAGGCACTGCGGCACGACGAGCCGCGCCAGTCGGAGGGCAGCCGGGACAGCGGGATCCTGAGCATGGACCCACCGGGGCACACCCGGCTGCGCACCCTGGTGGCCAAGGCGTTCACCGTGCACCAGGTGGAGAAGCTGCGCTCGTGGGTACGGGAGCTGACGCGGGACCTGCTGGACGAGATGGAAGCTCTGGGCGCGCCGGCCGACCTGGTGGAGCACTACGCGCTGCCGATCCCGGTCGCCGTGATCTGCCGCATGCTCGGTGTGCCGGAGGAGGACCGGCCGAAGTTCCGGGTGTGGAGCGACGCGGCGCTGTCCACGAGCTCGCTGACGGCCGAGGAGTTCCTGCGCAGCCGGGAGGAGCTGCGCGCCTACATGGCCGGGCTGGTCGAGGAGCACCGGCGCCGGCCCCGGCCCGATCTGATGACCGGGCTGATCGAGGCCCGCGACACCGGTGACCGGCTCAGCGAGCTCGAACTGATCGACCTCTGTGTCGGGATCCTCGTCGCGGGCCACGAGACGACCGCCACGCAGATCCCCAACTTCGTGTACGCCCTGCTCGGCCACCCGGACCAGATGGCGCTGCTGAGGGAGCGCCCGGACCTGGTCCGTGGGGCCGTCGAGGAGCTTCTGCGGTTCGTGCCCCTGGGCAGCGGCGCCGGCTTCCCCCGGTACGCCACCGAGGACGTGCGGGTCGGCGGGACCCTGGTGCGGGCCGGTGAGCCGGTGCTGGTCGCGGTCGGCGCGGCCAACCGCGACGCGCTGAAGTTCGACGCGCCGGGACGGCTCGACGTCACCCGCACCGGCGTGCAGCACCTGGGCTTCGGCCACGGGGTGCACCACTGTCTCGGCGCGCCGCTGGCCCGGCTGGAGCTCCAGGAGGCGCTGGGGGCCCTGCTCACGCGCTTCCCGGGCCTGCGGCTGGCGGGCGACGTGGAGTGGAAGAGCGAGATGCTCGTACGGGGGCCGCGCGAGATGCCGGTGGGGTGGTGAGGGCGGTGTCCTGGACGACCGAGGTGGACCGGGGTCTGTGCATGGGGTCAGGCATGTGCGCGGGCCTCGCGCCCGAGCTGTACCGACTGGACGACGAGGGCCGGGCGGCACCGCTGCGCGACCGGATCACCCCGGACGAACGCGCCCTGGACGCCGCGGACTCGTGCCCCGCGGCGGCGATCCTGGTGCGCGAGGGCGGGCGGTTGATCGGCCCGCGCCCCTGAGCGGGCGGTCGGCCGGCCGCGCCGCGGCGCGACGGGCGGGGTGCGCGGGTGGTGGGGCCGCGGCACGTCCGGACGCCGGGCGGCCTCCTGGGACCCGGACCGGCCGGTATTGCATGTAGTGACCACATATCGAGACGCGTTTGCGGCGCCCCGGCCCCCGGGCGTCTCATCGCGCCTGTGCGAACCGAACAGAAAGCCCCACACCAGCCAGGATCCGACGACAGGGCGGCGAGGCTGGCCGTCACCGTGTTCCCCGTCCTCGTGCTGCTGGCGGGCGCGGCCGGTCTCCTGACGCCGGGGGCGTTCGCGGGCTGGACGGAGTCGGTGCCCTATCTGCTCGGCGTCGTCATGTTCTGCATGGGACTGACGATGACCCCGCTCGACTTCAAGGGGGTGGCGCGGCGCCCGTGGGCCGTGGCCATCGGACTGGTCGCCCATTACGTGATCATGCCGGGCCTCGGCTGGATCATCGCCCACGCGCTCGGGCTGCCCCCGCAGCTGGCCGCCGGTGTGATCCTGGTCGGCTGCGCCCCGAGCGGCACGGCCTCGAACGTGGTGACGTTCCTGGCCCGCGGCGATGTGGCGCTGTCGGTCTCCGTGGCCACCGTCTCGACCGTGCTCGCGCCGCTGGTGACCCCGCCGCTGACGCTGCTGCTGGCCGGCGCGTACCTGCCGGTGGACGCCGGTTCCATGATGGCGGACATCCTCAAGACCGTGCTGCTCCCGGTGATCGGCGGTCTGCTGGTGCGGCTGTTCGCGGGCCGGTTCGTCGACCGGGTACTGGGCGTGATGCCGTGGCTGTCGTCGCTGGCCGTGGCCGCGATCGTCTGCGCCGTGGTGGCGGGCAGCGCCGACGCCATCAAGGGGGCGGCCTTCAGCGTGCTGCTCGCCGTCGTGCTGCACAACGGTCTCGGGCTCGCCCTCGGGTACGGAGCGGGCAAGGTCACCGGGCTCGGGCGCCCGGCGAGCCGGGCCATGGCGTTCGAGGTCGGCATGCAGAACTCCGGGCTCGCCGCCTCCCTGGCGACGGCCCACTTCAGCCCGCTGGCCGCCCTGCCCGCGGCCGTGTTCTCCGTGTGGCACAACGTCTCGGGCGCCCTGGTCGCGGCCTGGATGTCGCACAGCTCCCGGCGCGACCAGGGCGAAGCGGCCGGTACCCGCCCCGCCACCGCCACTCCCCCGCGCGCCCCCGCCGAGGAGGTCTGAGGCCGGGAATTGACAGGCCGTCACGGCGCGGTTTGGGTAGGGAGACCGATCGCACCGCCACGCCTGAGTGAGGACCCGACCCTGATCTCCCACGACCCCGGCACCGGCCTCTGGCTGCTGTCCACGCCCCACACCTCGTACGTGCTCCGGGTGGACGAGACCGGGGCTCCCCGCCATGTGGCCTGGGGGCCCCGGCTGACCCCGGCCGAGGCGAAAGGGCTGGCCACCCCGCTCCCCGGACCCACCGACAGCTTCGAGGGCACGACGGGGGTGGGCGAGGAACTCCCGGTGGACGGCGGTACCCGCTACGGACCGCCCTCGCTCCAGGTCCGGTACGCCGACGGGTCCCGCGCCTTCGCGTGGCGGCCCGAGCACCACCGGGTCCACCGGCCGGAGCCGGGCACGCACGACCTCGAACTCACCTTCCGGGACCAGGTCCATCCGCTGCGGGTCGTCCTGCACTACCGCGTCAGGGAGGACAGCGACGTCATCGAACGCCGCGTCACCGTGCGCAACGACGGCGACACCCCCGTGCGCCTGCTGCGCGCGGACTCCGCCGCGTGGACGCTGCCCGCGCTGCCCGGCTACCGCCTCAGCCATGTCACCGGCCGGTGGTCCGCGGAGAGCCGGCTGCACAGGGAACCGCTCCCCCACGGCGAGACCGTCCTGACCAGCCGCCGGGGTTCGACCAGCCACCACGCCAACCCCTGGGTGATGCTCGACGACGGCGACACCACGGAGGACCGGGGCCGGGTGTGGAGCGCGGCACTGGCCTGGAGCGGCACCTGGCGCATCACCGCGCAGCACACGCACGACGGCAGGGCCGGCTTCACCGGCGGGGCCGGACACGACGGGACGGCGCTTCCGCTGCGGCCGGGCGAGGAGTTCGTCTCGCCGGTGTTCTCCGGACTGTTCAGCGAGGGCGGCTTCGGCGGCGCCGGACGCGCCTGGCACGAGCACATCCGCAGCCACGTCCTGCCGCACGGCGACGAGACGGCCCCCGTGCTGTACAACTCGTGGGAGGCGACCGGCTTCGACGTCGACGAGGCGGGTCAGAAGGCCCTCGCCGCCCGCGCCGCGCGGCTGGGCGTCGAACTCTACGTCCTGGACGACGGCTGGTTCGGCGGCCGGCGCAGCGACCGCGCCGGACTCGGCGACTGGACCCCGTCCCCGGACCGCTTCCCCGACGGCCTGGGACCGCTGGCCGCCGAGGTACGCCGGCTGGGCATGCGGTTCGGCCTCTGGGTCGAGCCGGAGATGGTCAACCCGGACAGCGACCTGTACCGCGCCCACCCCGACTGGGTCCTGCACATCCCCGGCCGGGACCGCACCGAACTGCGCAACCAGCTGGTGCTCAACCTGGCGCGGCCGGACGTCGCGGAGTTCACGTACGGCTGGCTCGACCGTCTGGTCACCGAGTACCGCGTCGACTTCCTGAAGTGGGACATGAACCGCGCCTTCAGCGAGGCGGGCTGGCCCGGCGAGGAGGACGGCCACGACCTCCTGTGGACGCGGTACACGCACCACCTCTACGACATCCTCGACCGGCTCCGGGCCCGCCACCCCGGGCTGCGCGTCGAGTCGTGCAGCGGGGGCGGCGGCCGTGTGGACCTCGGCATCCTGGCCCGCACGGACCAGGTGTGGACCTCGGACAACACCGACGCCATGGACCGGATCACGATCCAGCACGGCTTCGGTCAGATCTACCCGCCCCGGGTGATGGGCGCCTGGGTCACCGACGTGCCCAACCAGCTCACCGGCCGGTCGGTCCCGTTGCGCTTCCGGTTCCATGTCGCCATGGCCGGGCTGCTGGCCGTGGGCGGCGATCTCCACACCTGGTCCGAGCGGGAGATGGAGGAGGCCGCCGCGCTCGTCGCCGAGTACAAGGCGGTGCGCCACCTGGTGCAGCGGGGGACGCTGCACCGGCTCGCCGGCCCCGGGAGCGAGGAGACCACCGTCGTGCAGTACGCCGCCCCGGACGGCGGCGAGACGGTGCTGCTCCTCTGGCGGTGCGTCCCCCGACACGGCACGCCCCGGCGTCCGGTCCGGTTGCGGGGCCTCACCCCTGGGGCGCGCTACCGCGACACGCGTACCGGCGCCGTGCACCACGGGGCCGTGCTGGAGGGGTACGGGCTGGACGTCGAGCTGCCGCCCGGCGACTGGGCCAGCGCCCTCGTCCACCTGGTCCTGGAGCCCTGACCGCGTGCCCGGACGGTCCTGCCGGTGGTACGGGCAGGACCGCCCGGGCGACGCGGGCGGGGTCAGCCGGTGTACTGGGCGACGACCCGGGTGAAGTCCCACGGCTGCTGCGAGACGCCGGAGCAGCTGTCCGCCCCGCCGCCGGTGCACGGCCGGTCCCGGTTGACCGACCAGAACGTCAGCCGTGCCAGGTGGCGCTGCTGCGCGTAGCCGAGGATGGTCCGGAAGTCCGCGACGGTCACGGTCTCGCCGTTGTCGGTGATGCCGTTCATCGAGGAGATCCCGGTGTGCCGGTAGGCCTGGTCGTCGGAGTACCCGTAGGCGTTCTTGACCGCCGTCTTGAGGCCCTCGGCGGCGCGCACGGTGAGCTGGCCCATGTTCTGGCCCGCTCCGCCGAAGTTGAACGGCATGATCGTCCAGCTGTCCACGGTGAGGCCGGAGGCGGCGGCCCTGCCGATCAGGCTGCTGTCGGGACCGTTCTGGCCGGTGCCGAAGGTGACGTACACCTTGATGCCGGGGTTGTTCGCCCTGACCGTCTTGAGCGCGTCCACCGTGCGCTGCTGGACGGCGGGGCTGTCGTACGCCGCGGCCTCGATGTCGATGTCGATGGCCTTGAGACCGTAGGCGTTGATGACCTTCTGGTACGCGGCGGCCAGTTCGCCCGCGCTGGAGCAGGAGCTCTCCAGTTTGTTGCCGCTCCAGCCGCCGAAGGACGGGATGACGTCTCCGCCGGCCGACCGCACGGTGTTGACCGTCTGCTGGTCGACGCCTCCGGTCAGCGGCCGGCTGCCGTCCCACTGGGGGTTGCAGTAGCCGTTGCTGAGGACGAAGGCGAGGGTGAACCACTTGACGCCGGTCGCGTTCATCACGGTGGTGGGGCTGGGCGGGCTGCCCCAGCCGTTGTAGAGGTACGGGGCCACGGCCATGGCGCCCGGACCGGGGGGTGTGGTTCCGCCGCCGCTCGGCGCGGTCCACTTCTGGTTGGCGGTGCCGCCGCACGTCCAGATCTGCAGCCGGGTGCCGTTGGCCGAGCTGTTGCCCGTCGCGTCCAGGCACTTGTCCGCCTGCGGGTTCACGATGTCACGGGCCGCCGGAGTCGCCCACTGCTGCGCCGCCGAACCGTTGCACTCCCACAACCGCACCGGCGTACCGTCCGCCGTACCACCCGACGCCACGTCAAGACACTTGCCCAGCGCGCGGATCGTCCCGTCACCCCCGGCCGTCCACTGCTGCGCCGCCGTACCGTTGCAGTCGTACAACTGCACCGCCGTCCCGTTCGCCGACGCACCTCCCTCCACGTCCACGCACTTGCCGCCCAGACCGGTGATCTGGCCGGTGGCCGTGGCCGCGCCGCTCGCGGGGGCGGCCGTCAGGCCGGTGAGGAGGGCGGCGGTCACGGCCGCCGTGCTCAGCAGCCCCCGGGCCACGGGCCTCGCCGAGGTCCTCGTGGTCATCGGGTCACCGTCCACTTCTGGTTGGCGGTGCCGGCGCACGTCCAGATCTGGAGCCGGGTGCCGTTGGCCGAGCTGTTGCCCGTCGCGTCCAGGCACTTGTCCGCCTGCGGGTTCACGATGTCACGGGCCGCCGGAGTCGCCCACTGCTGCGCCGCCGAACCGTTGCACTCCCACAACCGCACCGGCGTACCGTCCGCCGTACCACCCGACGCCACGTCAAGACACTTGCCCAGCGCGCGGATCGTCCCGTCACCCCCGACCGTCCACTGCTGCGCCGCCGTACCGTTGCAGTCGTACAACTGCACCGCCGTCCCGTTCGCCGACACACCACCCTCCACGTCCACACACTTGCCGCCCAGACCGGTGATGGGTCCGCCGCCACCCGGCTGGCCGCCCCCGTCGGTGCTGACGCGGACGTAGTCCACGACGAGCTTCTGGGGCAGGGGGGTGCTGCCGTCGGGGTCGCCGGGCCAGTAGCCGCCGACCGCGAGGTTGAGGATGACGAAGAAGGGCTTGTCGAAGACCCACTGCCGTCCGCCGAGGTCGGCCGGGGTGCGCCGCTGGTAGACGGTGCCGTCCACGGACCAGGTGATCGCGTTCGGGCTCCAGTCGACCGCGAAGGTGTGGAACGCGTCCGCGAACGCCTGCCCGCCGGGCAGGGTGTAGCCCGCTCCGATGCCGTCGGAGCCGGAGTAGCCGGGGCCGTGCAGGGTGCCGTGGACCGTGGAGGGTTCGAAGCCCACGTTCTCCATGATGTCGATCTCGCCCGAGGAGGGCCAGCCGACCTGGCCGATGTCGTTGCCCAGCATCCAGAAGGCGGGCCAGATGCCCTGGCCGCGCGGGATCTGCATCCGGGCCTCGACGCGGCCGTAGGTGGTGGTGAACTTGCCGGCCGTGTTCAGCCGTGCGGAGGTGTACTCACACCGGCCGTACCAGCACTGGTAGTTGTCCGGGTTCTCCTTGCGGGCGGTGATGACCAGGTGGCCTTGTCCGTCGAGGACGGCGTTGCGGTTGCCGGCCGTGTAGTACTGCCGCTCGTGGTTGTTGACGTTGTCGCCGGTCTCGATCTGCCACTTCCCGCCGTCCACGGCGGAGCCGGCGGGCCCGTCGAACTCGTCGGAGAAGGTGACGGCCGCCGCGGCGGCGGTGCGCGCGGGAGCCTCGGCGGCCGGCGCGCCCGGCGCGAGCCCGGCGGACAGGGCCGTGAGGGTCAGCGCCGAGACGAGCGAGAGAAGCAGACGTCTGGACAGGCGTGGGGAGTCCATGGTTGCCCTTCATGGGACGACGAGCGGATCCAATATGCCATGGGCATGACAGATCGCGGGACGAAGCAGGAACGACACGGGCCCTCGCCGGAGGGGACGGACGGGTGGCGACGACTCGCCCTGCGGGGGGCTTAGTTCACTACGCGATTTAAGAAGTGAACGATGAAGCTGTCAAGGGGCTGGTATGGACCAGACACCTGAACGCGGGTTCGACGTCGTGTCCGGGCCGTGCCGGTACGAGCGGCCCGGGACGGCGTCCGGCACGGCCGGCTCCTCACGCTCCGGCGGTGGGCGCGAACCAGGTGGGGCCGTCCGTGAGCGACTGCTTGATCCGGAACAGCGAGAACTCGCTCAGCGGCGGGAGCGTGTCCACCGGGAACCAGCCCACCTCCAGCGACTCGTCGTCGTTGACCCGCGCCTCGCCCCCGGTGGCCCGGCAGCGGAAGGTGAGGTCGAGGTACTGGCAGTGGTCGCCGTTGGCGTACCGCACCGGCTTCAGCGCCTGGGTGAGCACCACCCGCTCCGCGACGCAGCGCACGGCGGTCTCCTCGTACACCTCACGTTCCGCGGTCGCCGCGGGCTCCTCGCCGGGCTCGGCGATGCCGCCGATGACCGACCACCTGCCCGTGTCGGACCGCTGGTTGAGCAGCACCCTGCCCTGGTCGTCGAAGACGACGGCGGTGACGCCGGGCAGCAGGAGCAGCTGGTGGCCGGCGGTGGCGCGGATCTCGCGGATGAAGTCAGGAGTAGCCATGCGTGGAGCCTACGGGGCCGCCGGGACGTCCCCGGGTCCCGCCGTCCCGTCCTTCCTCGCCCGCACGGAGCGCACCACCACCCAGCCGAGGCCCGCCACCGCGACGAGCGCGAGAAGGCCCTCGGGCAGGGCTCCCATCCGGGTCGCCGGGGTCAGCGAGGACCGCAGCGGCACCTCGTCGACCAGAGCGGCGGGGGTGAACATCTCCGTCTTCTCCACGACCGTGCCGTCCGGCCGGATCACCGCGCTCACACCGCTGGTGACGGGCACCACGACGGACCGCCCGTGCTCCACCGCCCGGACCTGGGACATCGCGAGCTGCTGATAGGTCATCTCGCTGCGCCCGAAGGTGGCGTTGTTGCTCGGTACGGCGATCAGCTGGCCCCCGTGCTTCACGGTGTCGCGGACGGCGTCGTCGAACGCGGCCTCGTAGCAGGTGACGAGCCCGACCTTGGTGCCCGCCAGGTCGAACACCCCGACCGTGTCGCCGGGGCCGAACTCCCGCTGGACCCGGTCGACGTCCTTGCTGAAGACCCGGACGAAGGACCGCATCGGCATGTACTCGCCGAACGGCTGGATGTGCCGCTTGTCGTACGTGTCGCCGGGGCCGCTCTCCGGGTCCCACTGGATCAGCGTGTTGCGGAGGCTCCCGGTGTCGGGGGTGAGGACCGCCCCGACGACGGTGGGCGCGCCGATTGCCCGCACGGCCCGGTCGATGACGTCGCGGGCGTCGGCGTTGCGGAACGGGTCGAGGTCGGAGGAGTTCTCCGGCCAGAGCACGAAGTCCGGCTGCGGCACCTTGCCCGCCTTCACGTCCTGGGCGAGCTGCTCGGTGCGCGCGGCGTGGTTGTCCAGGACGGCCCGGCGCTGGGAGTTGAAGTCGAGGCCCAGGCGCGGCACGTTGCCCTGGATCGCGGCGACGGTGGCGGTGCCGTCCTCGGCCGAGTCGTCGACGAGCGGCAGGGACGCGAGCGCGGCGAGGGCCGGTACGGCGACGGTGGTGGCGGCCGCGGCGACGGCCGCCCGGCGCACGGTGCCGGAGGCCCGGTACCGGTGGACCTGGCGTGCCGCTTCGAGGAGCCCGAAGCCGCACAGCACCACGGCGAAGGAGAGCAGGGGGGTGCCGCCGAGCGCGGCGAGCGGGAGGAACGGGCCGTCGGCCTGGCCGAAGGCGATCTTGCCCCAGGGGAAGCCGCCGAACGGCACCCGGGCCCGTACCGCCTCGTCCAGGGTCCAGACGGCAGCCCCCCAGAGGGGCCAGTACGGCAGGCGGGAGACGGCGGCGATGCCCACGCAGCCCACCGCGACGAACAGCGCCTCGGCCAGCGCGAGCGCGAGCCACGGGACGGGCCCGACGTCCTCCCCCGTCCAGTGCAGCAGCGGGAGCATGAACCCGAGGCCCGCGAGGAGGCCGAGGCCCAGGGCCGCGCGGAGCCGGCGGGCGGACAGGACCCAGCCCAGCAGGGCGAAGCCGGGAAGCACCAGCCACCACAGGGGGCGGGGCGGGAAGCTCAGGTACAGCAGGACGCCGGAGAGGACGGCGGCGGCCGGCCGGACCAGCCTCGGCCCGTGCCTCCCGCCGCGGGACACGGGGGCGGGCTGCGGTTCGGCGGTGGTGATGGTGGCGCTCACCTGCCGGAGTCTACGGTGCGCCGCTGTGCGGGCGGCGTGGCGCGGGACGGCCGTCGTGCGCCGCCGGAGCGTTCCCGGCGGCGCGGTCAGGGCGTGGTGGGCTTCTCGGCGGCCGGCGCCAGGTGCAGCCGGTCGCGGATGAACCGTACGGCGGCCTCCGCGTCGTCCACGGTGACGGTGAACCTGCGGCCGTCGCCCAGCGCGAGCACCAGGGCCTCCCCCCGGCGCACGACCACGGCCGTGCCCTTCTCGGGGCGCCAGCGGTACCCCCAGCCGCCCCACTGTCTCGGGGTGACCTGGGGGGCGAAGTCGGCGTCGACCACATGGGCGAGCAGGATCCGGCGCCGGGGCAGCCCGATGTGGCCGCAGCGCACCTCCAGGGCGTCACCGTCCACGGTGACGGCCACGTGGACGAAGGCGAGCGTGCCGAAGAGGATCAGCAGTCCGGCGGCCAGGCACCCGATGACCGCCATCAGCAGCGGGGCGAAACCGGAGGTCCAGGCGGAGTCGACGGCGAGCTCGACACCGAGCGCCATGCATCCCACGCCCACGGCCGCGAGCAGCCACTGGAAGCGGTTGGTGGCCCGGCCCGTCCAGACCGTCGCGGGGGTCTGGTTCGAACCGTGCCGCGTGTTGCCGGGGTGGTCCGTCATGCGAAGCAGCGTACCCAGGATCCGCTCCGCCGGTACCGGCACCGGCTCGGCGCGCGCCCCGGCGGGCGTGTCAGAGCGCGGCGCTCACGGCGCCCAGGGAGACGCCCTGCGGGTAGGCCAGTGCGGGTACGGGCAGGCCGGCGGGGCGGCCGCCGAGGAGGACGGTGAGGGTGCCGGAGCGTTCGGCCGAGGGGGCGGGCTCGGCGCCGACGCGGCGCAGCGCCTGGGCGGCGACCGCCTCGGCGGAGCCGTGGAGCGTGACCTCCGGGACGCCGGGCCGCCGCAGGGCGGCACGGATACGGTCCGCCACCAGCTCGTAGTGGGTGCAGCCCAGGACGACGTCCGTCACCCCGGGCGGGGTGAGGGCCGCGGCGGCGGCCAGGGCCCGGCCGGTGGCCGCCTCGTCCGCGTGCTGCACGGCGTCGGCGAGCCCCGGGCAGGGCACCTCGGTCACCTCGACGTGCCGGGCGAAGTCATGGATCAGCCCGCGCTGGTACGGGCTGCCGGTGGTCGCCGGGGTGGCCCAGATGGCGACCGGGCCGCCGCCGGCCGCGGCCGGTTTGATCGCGGGCACGGTGCCGACGACGGGCAGACCGGGCTCCAGCTCGGCCCGCAGGGCCGGCAGGGCGTGGACGGACGCGGTGTTGCAGGCGACGATCAGCGCGTCCGGCCGGCGGGCCGCGGCGGCGCGCGCGACGGCGAGCGCGCGCTCGGTCACGTCGTCGGGGGTGCGGGGTCCCCAGGGCATCGAGCCGGGGTCGGACGACAGCACCAGATCGGCGTCGGGCCGCAGCGCGCGTACCGCGGCGGCGGCCGCGAGCAGGCCGATTCCCGAGTCCATGAGTGCGATCTTCACCCGGTCACCATAGTCGACCGCCCTTGCGCCCCGGCCGAAGTGGGGCAGACTTCGGCGGATGAGCGCCGTTGCCTGGATCGCCGTGGGTTCGTTGTCCGCCTGGGTGTGGCTGCTGCTGGGCCAGGGGTTCTTCTGGCGCACCGACCAGCGGCTCCCCGACCGGGCGGAGCCGGAGCGCTGGCCGTCGGTGGCGGTGGTCGTCCCGGCGAGGGACGAGGCCGGGGTGCTGGAGAGGAGCCTGCCGTCGCTGCTCGCCCAGGACTACCCCGGGGAAGCGGAGGTCGTGCTCGTCGACGACTGCAGCGAGGACGGCACGGGGGAGCTGGCACGCGCCCTGTCCGTACGCTGCGGGGGCCTGCCCCTGACGGTGGTGACACCGGGCGAACCCGAACCGGGCTGGACGGGCAAGCTCTGGGCGCTGCGGCACGGGATCGCCCTGGCCCGGCGCCGGAAGCCGGAGTTCCTGCTGCTGACGGACGCGGACATCGCGCACGAGCCGGACAGCCTGCGCGAGCTGGTCCGGGCGGCGGCCGGGCCGGCCGAGGGCGGCCAGGAGGGCGCGGACGGCTTCGACCTCGTGTCCCAGATGGCGCGGCTGAGGGTGACGAGCACCTGGGAGCGGCTGGTCGTGCCCGCGTTCGTCTACTTCTTCGGGCAGCTCTACCCCTTCCGGTGGGTGAACCGGGAGCGGTCACGGACGGCGGCGGCCGCGGGCGGCTGTGTGCTGCTGCGCGCCGACGCCGCCGAGCGGGCCCGGATCCCCGAGTCCATCCGGCAGGCGGTGATCGACGACGTGTCGCTGGCGGGCGCGGTGCGGCGCGGCGGGGGACGGATCTGGCTGGGGCTCGCGGACCGGGTGGACAGCGTGCGGCCGTATCCGGGGCTGCGGGACCTGTGGCGGATGGTCTCGCGCAGCGCCTACGCGCAACTGCGGCACAGTCCGGCGCTGCTGGCCGCCGCGGTGGCCGGGCTGTTCCTGGTCTACGTCGTGCCGCCGGCCGCGCTGGTGGCGGGACTGGCCACGGGTGACCCGGTGGCCGCGTGGACGGGCGGGGTGGCGTGGACGGTGATGGCGGGGACGTACCTGCCGATGCTCGGCTACTACCGGCAGTCGTTCTGGCTGGCTCCGCTGCTGCCGTTCACCGCGGTGCTCTACCTCCTGATGACAGTGGACTCGGCCGTCCAGCACCACCGGGGCCGGGGCGCGGCCTGGAAGGGGCGTACGTACGCCCGTCCCGAGGCCGCGCCCGAGCCCTGAGGGCCCGCGGAGGAGGTCACTTGCGGCCGGGGGTCCAGTTCATGCCCCAGCCGTAGGCCGCGTCGATCGTCCGCTGGGGGCTCACACCGCGCTGGGGCACGAGATAGCGGGCCTCGCGCTGCACGGTGAGGTCTCCGGTGCCGTCGTTGGTGATCAGCGCGAGCGCGCACACGGTGGAGGGCACCGTGCACTCGTCGAGGGAGAAGTCGATCGCGGCGCCGTTCCTCGGCTGGAGGGTGACGGTGGCGTGCAGGTCGGCGAAGCTCCGGGCACCCTCGTAGATGGTGACGAAGATCAGGATCCGGCGCAGCCGGTCCTTGTGGTCGAGGTTGACCGTGAGGTTCTCGCCGGAGGAGACCGCCCCGGTGCGGTCGTCCCCGTCGAGGTGGATGTACGGCGGCTGCGCGAGGGAGCCGAAGGCGTTCCCGAGTGCCTGGACGACTCCCTTGCGGCCGTCGGTGAGTTCGTAGAGCGCGCAGAGATCGAGGTCGAGGTCCCCGTGCACGGCTGCGGCCCGGCCGAGTTTCGCGCCCCAGCCCTTGAACTGCTTGCGTACCTCCCAGTTGAGGTTGACGCGCAGCGCTCCGGAGGTCCCTCCCTGCTTCGTCAGCGAGACGGACGGCGTCTCCTTCGTCAGGGTGATCTTGGTCAGCCGCACCGGCTGGGTGACGGGCGGTGCGGGCGGCGGGGCGGGCGCCGCCGGGGCGGCCGGCGGCCGGGCGGGCTGCGGGGCCGCGGGCGCGTACGCGGGCGGCTGCGGGGCGGGGGGTACGTACGACGGGGGCTGCGGGGCGGCGGGCGGCGGGGGCGCGGCGGGCCGCTGGGGTTCGTCGACCGAGATGCCGAAGTCCGTCGCCAGGCCCTCCAGCCCGGTGTCGTAGCCCTGTCCCACCGCCCGGAACTTCCAGGCGCCCTGGCGCAGGTAGAGCTCCCCCAGGATGAAGGCGGTCTCCACCGTGGCGTCCGTGCTGTCGAAGCGGGCGAGCTCCGAGCCGTTCGCCTGGTCCACGAGCCGCACGTAGAGACCGGCCACCCGGCCGAACGCGCCGCCGTCCGCCGAGGCGGCTACGACGACCCGTTCGATGGCCGGCTCCATGCGGCCGAAGTCGACCAGGAGGGTGTCCGTGACGTCGCCGCCCACGGTCCTCTTGCCCTCGTGGCGCACCGCGCCCGACCCGTGCGCGGGCTGGTTGTAGAACACGAAGTCGGTGTCACCGCGCACCTTTCCCGACACGAGGAGCAGCGCCGAGGCGTCCACGTCCGGTGCTCCGGGCGCGGCGCGCCAGCCCAGTTCGACCCGGACGGCCTGGGCCGGTACCGCGACGTTCGTTCCTTTTTGCATGGTCATGCTCGCCCCCAACACGAGTCCGGCTGCCCGGAGAGTTTCGGGCCAACCTAATCGCCGGGACGCCGCCACGCCCACCACCCCGGTGGCGGGGCACGGGTGTCCGCCGGTGACGCGCGTGCCCTCGCCGCTCGGACGAGCCGGTGGACGGCGGTTCTCAGGGTTCGCCGGGCGACGGTGCCGCGCGGTCGTGGCCCGGGGCCGGGTGGGGCACCGCGGCGGGCCCGGGTTCGCGGGGCGCGGGCGTCGCCGGGCCGTCGGTCCGGCGTTCGGCGGCGGCCGGTGGCACGGTCCGGCGGGGAACACCGTTCCGGTGGGGCGGCCTGTTGCGGCCGAGGCGTTCGTGGGCGCCGACGAAGTCTCCGGACACGGCCGCGGAGACCGTCGAGAGGTCCAGGGCCAGGGCGAAACCGGCGATGATCTCCGCCAGCCGGGCGGCGCTTCCCGGGCCGGCGCATCCCATCGCCGCCAGGAGTTCACGCTGGGTGGGCAGGTGGGTGCCGCCTCCCACCGTGCCGAGTGCCAGGCCGGGCAGGGTCATGCTGGCGTAGACACCGTCCGGTGTGCGTTCGAGGACGAACTGCCCCGAGCCCGACTCGTGGACGCAGGCGATGTCCTGGCCCGTCGCCGTGAAGATCGCGGCCACCATGTTGGCGGTGTTGGCGTGCGATCCCAGCACCCCGCTGTGGACCGCTCCGGCCGTGATGTGCCGGTATCCCCCGACCAGTTCGTCGGGGGTGGTCCTGAGGACCCGTTCGACGATCCCCGCGGGCAGAAGGCAGTCGGCGGCCACCCTGATCCCGCGGCCCTCCGCCACTGCCTGGGCCGACGCCTTCTTGTCGCCGGACGTGTTCCCCTCGATGAGGAAGGATTCGAGTTCCCCGTCCGCGACCAGGTACGGCTGCCGCAGGATCCACTGGCACGCGTGCCAGGTGCAGGCGGTCGTCATGTTCTGCCCCGAGGCGTCCCCGGTGGTGTACCTGAACCTCAGGTGGACGGTCCTGCCCAGGACCACGGGCTCGACGGAGACGAGTACCGCGTGCCGGGAGACCTGCCCGACGGCGGCGCGGAGGTCTCCGAGGTGCTGGACGACCGCCGAGGCGAAGCGGGCGGCACCGGCCAGCCGGGAGAAGGCGAAGACGGGAGCACGCGTCATCGCCTGCGACAGGGCGTGTGTGCTGACGCCGCCCGCCATGGTGACGGCCAGGGCTCCCCGCGTCGCGGACGAGACCAGGGCGCCTTCCGTCGTCGCCATGGGGGCGTAGACCTCGCCCTGGACGTGCGTCCCGTGGAACAGCAGGGGTCCGGCCACACCGACCGGGATCTCGACGGTGCCGACGAGCCCCTCGATGTTGCCGGTCAGGGCGGCGGCGTCGAGCCGTGTGTGGTGCAGGGAGTCCAGCGCCGATCCGGTCACCGACCGGAGCCAGCTCAGCCGTCGTAGCCGTGCCTCCTCCGTGTAGACCCCCCGGGCCGGCACGTACCGTCCGGGGGCGCGCGGCGGAACGGGCCGGCCGTGACGTTCTCCGGAGCTCATGCGTCATCACCTTTTCTGCTGTGGCGGGCGGCGGCGGCCCGACGGGCCGCTCGGGGTACGGCCGCCCCGGGGTACGAGTGGGACTGCGGCGGCGGTGGCGGGTCGGTCAGGGCGAGCGCGTCGGCGACCGGCCCGTCCTCGCGGGCGCCGTCGCGGTACGCGGGTCTCCGGCCGGCGCGGTCACCGGCCTCGTGACGTCGGGCACCGCCACGGCCCTGTGGCCGGGTCGCCGCGGACGACGTGCGGGACGGGACCTCCGGTGATCCCCCGGCGGCGAACAGCCCACGGGCGGCCATGCGCTCCGTACTCCGTGTCGGACATGTGCGACCACTCCCCCCATCGCGACGCCCGGCGGACAGACCTCACGCCCGCTCAACGACACCGAGGCCCGGGGGTTACGCGGGCGCGCTCCCTCGGACGGCGCGCGCGGGCGCGGCGGAGGAGGCGCCGAGGGCCCGCCCGTCGTACGGACCGGTTGCCGTGCTGTCCGCGCACGGAGTCCCTGGCCGTACGGTGTACACGTCCCGCGCACGCGCCGGAGGGGGAAGGCGCTCGGCGGGACACGGCTTCTTCTTCGACTATCCGTCAACTACCTGTCTCCGCAACGGATACCGGGGACATGGCAGGCGTTCCCGGATGAGCGCGCGTGGCCGAAGAGCCCCGGGCGCGGTCGAATCCGCCGGGCCCGGCCTCTTTCGTGCGCTCCGATCACCGTTCACGAATCACCGTGAAGTGACGGGCGGGACCGGGCCGGTGGCCTACGGCGATCATTGGGACGGGCGTGTGTATCCGGGTCTCGTGTCAAAGGCGGTACTCATCCGAGTCGGACCCGGTTTCGTGCCCTGATGAAGCACGGATTCGCGGTCCCGGGGGTAAGGCGGGCCGCCCGCATAAACACTCCGCCGGGCCGCGCGGGCGGACGGTCCGGGAGTTCCGCGCCACCGCCCGCCGCACGTCCGCCGCGAGGGCGGGGTTCCGGCGGAGGGCACGCGTCTCCCGGCGGATCACCGGGATCACCCGCCGTCCGCGCGGCGACGACGTCCGCCCAGGGTGACCGTGGCCCGGGACCGGACCGGGCCACGTCGGCAGCGTCATTCGCGCGTCATGCCATTCGCGGGTCGGGAATGCCGCGCCGAGTTCCGCGGCGATGATCCCGAAACCCTCCGGCCGCCGATCAGATCATGGGGCGGGACGACCGAAGTTCCGGGCGTCCGGGGGCCGATGCCCTCCGCCCCGGTGAGCGCGCCGTGGATGTCGCCCTTTGTGATCCGTCCGCCACTTCTCGTCAGATTCGGCTTCCTCCCCCGGAAAAGTCCCCGCTGTTAACAGAAGCTTTACGGTGTTCTGACAGGTCAAGCGGACAGAACCAGCATAAAACGGATGACCCGGAGACTGGGGCTCCCCAATCCGCACATCGTGGGCTTAACTTATGGCCATGACCTCCCCCCGCTCCACCTACGGTGGCGGTTACTACGCCGCGCCGTCGTTCCCCGACACCCCGATCTACGACTCCCTGGTCGCCGAGCGGGGTACACCTCAGATCGCCCCGATCCGGGTTCCCGCCGCCTACGACACCGGCAACAGCTACCTGCCGGCCCTGCCTTCGGCGCTTCCGGCCCTGCCCGCGGCCCCGTCCCAGCAGCACACCGGGTCCTACGGCTACCAGCAGCCGATGGGGCAGCCGCAGTACCAGAACATGGGGGCGCAGCAGGCGCCGATGATGCAGCCGGCCCAACTGCATCCCGCGCCGACGCCGTACATCCCGCAGCAGCCGGCGGCGCCCCGTGGCTACCAGCCCCCGCCGCAACAGCAGCAACCGCAGCGGCCGGGCACGGGGTACGAGGCGATGCGTCCCGCTTCGCCCCGGCCCGCTCCGGCTCCGGCGCAGTCGCCGTACGAGGACCCGTACAACCGGCCGTACCAGAGCCGGGGCTACTGAGAGCGGCGGACTTCCGGCCAGGCGGCACAGTGCGGCCGTCCGCGCCCGGGAGCGCGTCATCCGTCCTGTGCGGGTGGCGGCGCCCGCGCCACGGCCGTCGTCGTGCTGTTCCGGAGTGGGCCGGGGACGGCTGGAAGCGCATCGCGACCGGGGAGGTCGCCTTCCGGACGGTGAAGCCCTGCGCCGCCGCGCCGCGCACCACCACCCGGACCGACCACCCGGACCGACCGCCGGGAACTCATCCGGGCACGCCCGTCGTTGGTGACGTGGGGAGGCTCCGGCCTGCCGCCACCGCGCCGGGAGGCGTGCCGGGTGGGCGGGAGCGGACGGACGGGGAGGGGTGCGTGTGACGGTGCGGGCGGTCCTGGGGTTCCGTCGCTGGCGGCGCAGTCCTCTGTACCGTCCGACCGACCGCCATGAGGCGTGGCTCACGCTGGCCGCCCTGCTGCTGATGGTGGTGGCGGCCCCGCTGCTCGGCCGGCTGTGCGGCTCGCTGACCGACGACGCCCTCCAGGCGGCGGTCGAGAGCCAGCGGGCGCAGCGGCACCTCACGACCGCCGTCGTGGTCCGTGCGAACCGTGACGGCACGTCACCGTTCGTCCAGGACTCGGAGAGCGTCGTGCGGGAGGCCACCACCCGCACCTCCGTGACCGCCGTCTGGAAGGCGCCGGACGGCACCGAGCGGTCGGGCACGGTCTCCACGACGTCCGAGACCACCGCCCCCGGCACACGTATCCGGATCTGGACGGACGAGACGGGCGCCCCCGCCATGCGGCCGATGGACGCCTCGACGGCCCGCACCCACGCGGTGCTCGCCGGTGTCGGTACCGCCCTGCTCGCGGCGGGTTCGGTGGAGGTGGCGCGCAGACTCGTGCTGTGGCGCATGGTGCGGCGGCGGTACCTGCGGATCGACCGGGCCTGGGCCGAAACGGGCCCCGACTGGGGCAGAACGGGTAAGGGCAACTGACCGCCGGGCGGGCGGCCACCGGTCCCGGAGGCACCACCGTCCCCCTCCGGTCGGCCGACCCGTCAACCAGGGGTCGCGGCGCGCGCTACGGTGGACCGGCCGGCCCGTCTCCTCGGCAGGCTGACCCCGAGCTGCCGTGACCGGCGGTGACGGCAGCCGCACGGCGTGCGGACGGGCAACGAGGCAGCGCACACGGCACGAGGTGGGGGCAGAGCAGCACCATGGCACAGGGCACGGTCCAGGTGACGCACACCGGCACATCGCGATGGCGCCGCCGCACGGGCGAATACGCCTCCCTCACCGCGGCCCTGGAGGCAGCGGCCGACGGGGACGTCCTGACCGTCGCCCCCGGCACCTACCGGGAGAATCTCGTCGTCCACCGGGCGGTGACCCTGCGCGGCGGGGAGGGCTCCGCCGGCTCCGTGCGAATAGCCCCGGCCGACGGGGTGCCGCTGACCGTGCGGTCCGCCGCCGTGATCCGCGACATCCATGTGGAGGGCCAGGACGCGACGGCCCCCGCCCTGCTCGTGGAGGAGGGCACACCGGAGCTGACGGACCTGCGCGTCGTGACCAGGTCGGCCGTCGGCATCGAGGTGCGCGGCGGTGCCAGGCCGACGGTCCGCCGGTGCGGCGTCGACAATCCGGCCGGGGTCGGAATCGCCGTACTCGACGGCGCCGCGGGTGTGTTCGAGGAGTGCGAGGTGGTCTCGGCGGGCCAGTCCGGCATCTCGGTACGCGACGGCGCCCGCCCCCGCTTCGACCGCTGCCGGGTCCACCACGCCTCGGGCGCCGGGCTGAGCGTGACCGGGGAGGGCAGCGCCCTGGAGGCGGTGGGCTGCGAGGTGTACGAGATCAAGGGCAGCGGGATGCAGGTCACCGGCCGGGGCTCCGCGCACCTCACCGACTGCACCGTGCACCGCACGTCCGCGGACGGCGTCACCCTGGACACCGACGCGGTCCTCACCCTCGCCGACTGCGACATCCACGACATCCCGGAGAACGCGATCGACCTGCGTTCCCGGGCGGTGCTCACCCTGACCCGCTCGACCGTGCGCCGCTTCGGCCGCAACGGCCTCTCCGTCTGGGACCCGGGCACACGGGTGGACGCCAACCAGTGCGAGATCCACGACAGCACGGGCGACTACCCGGCGGTCTGGGTCAGCGACGGCGCCACCGTCGTCCTCGACTCCTGCCGGGTCCACGACGTGCCCGACGCGCTCTTCGTCCTCGACCGGGGCTCACGCGCGGACGTCGTGGACAGCGACCTGTCGCAGATCCGCAACACCGCCGTCTCGGTGAGCGACGGGGCCACCGCCCAGCTCGACGACTGCCGGATCCGCGAGGCGTCCACCGGTGCCTGGTTCCGCGACCACGGCAGCGGCGGCACCCTGAACAACTGCACCATCGACAGCGCGCAGACCGGCGTCATCGTCACCAAGGGGGCCGACCCGACCATCGAGCGCTGTACGGTCTCCTCGCCCGCGGAGGCCGGTTTCTACGTCTCCGCCGAGGGCCGCGGCACCTTCCGCGGCTGCCGGGTGACCGGCAGCGAGGGCTACGGCTTCCATGTGATGGACGGCTGCCGCTCCACCCTCAGCCGGTGCCGCACCGAGCGGTGCGCGCGCGGCGGTTACGAGTTCGCCGACGGGACGTCCCCGCACACCGAGGGGCGGACGGGCGGCCCGGTGGTGGAGGACTGCACCAGCGACGAGAGCGCGCTGCGCCCCGCCGCTCCCCCGGCCCCGCCGGTCCTGGCCCCGGACCGGACGGCCGGACTGCTCGGCTCGCTGTCCGGACAGCGGACGACGGAGGCCGCCCCGCCCGTCGCGGGCCCGGCGCCCTCCGCCTCCGTACCGGCACCGCAGGACCCGGCGGAGCCGCCGCGTGACGCCGGTGCCGTCCTGGGCGAACTGGACACGCTGGTGGGGCTGGACAGCGTCAAGCGCGAGGTGCGGGCGCTGACCGACATGATCGAGGTCGGCCGGCGCCGCCAACTGGCCGGTCTGAAGGCGGCGTCGGTGCGCCGGCACCTCGTCTTCACGGGCTCCCCCGGCACGGGCAAGACCACGGTGGCCCGGCTCTACGGGGAGATCCTGGCCTCCCTCGGCGTGCTGGAGCGCGGCCACCTGGTGGAGGTGTCCCGGGTCGACCTGGTCGGCGAGCACATCGGGTCCACCGCGATCCGCACCCAGGAGGCGTTCGACCGGGCGCGCGGCGGGGTGCTGTTCGTCGACGAGGCGTACGCGCTGTCGCCCGAGGACTCCGGCCGCGACTTCGGGCGTGAGGCCATCGACACCCTGGTCAAGCTGATGGAGGACCACCGGGACGCGGTCGTGGTGATCGTCGCCGGGTACACCCATGAGATGGAGCGCTTCCTCACCGTCAACCCCGGGGTGGCGTCCCGCTTCTCCCGCACGATCACCTTCAGCGACTACGTGCCCGAGGAGTTGCTGCGCATCGTCGAGCAGCAGGCCGAGGAGCAGGAGTACAGCCTCGCGGACGGCAGCGGTGAGGCGCTGCTGAAGTACTTCACCGCGCTCCCCAAGGGCCCCGCGTTCGGGAACGGGCGTACGGCCCGTCAGACGTTCGAGTCGATGGTCGAGCGCCACGCGGGCCGGGTGGCCCAGCTGACCGAGCCCAGCACGGACGACCTCACGCTGCTCTACCCGGAGGACTTGCCCGAGCTGCCCTGAACCTCCCCGGCGGTCTGCCGGGGCAGCACGGGCCCCAGCCGGTCCAGGAGCGCGGCCCGTTCCACGGCGAAGACCGGGTCGGCCTGGTAGTCGGAGTGCCCGAGGACGGGTTCGGGCAGCGGGTGTCCGACGGTGCGTCCGTAGACCAGCGGGTCCTTCAGCGGGCCCCGGTCCACCTCCGGGCGGCCGCCCTCGTCGATCCTGACGGGGCCGCCGATGGGGTCCGTGGCCCGCCACAGGTTGCGCCAGCAGTGCACGGACCGGTGCAGGCCCTGGAGCGGTCCGGGCCCGAAGTAGGCGGGGAACCAGCGTCCGTAGAGCCGCTCGATCGGGGAGCCGTAGGTGAGCAGCGCGACCTGGTGGCGCGCCGCGGCCGGCAGTTGCCACACGGCGGCGGCCGCCAGCACGCTGCCCTGGGAGTGGCCGGAGATGACGAGTCTGCCGCGGGTGCTCCCCGTCCAGGCGCACATCCGGGAGGAGAGGTCGGGGACGGCCCGCTCGGCGTAGCAGGGCGGTGCGAAGGGGTGGGCGGCGCGCGGCCAGAAGGTGCCGACGTCCCAGAGGATGCCGATGGTGCGGCGGGCGGAGACATCGCGGTAGGCGCGCCGCCCCCAGGTGACGAACAGTATGAATCCGACGCCTATCAGCCAGGAGCCCGTGGCCTGCGCGGCCTCCGCGAGCGATTCGGTGAAGGGTCCCGCGTCGTCCAGGGCGAGGCCGGGCACCTGCCCGCTGTACCAGGAACCGACGACCGCCCCGGCGCCCAGGAACAGGGTGGCGCCGGAGACCAGACCGACGATGCGGGGCGCGGAGTCGGTGAGCACGGCCGTGGCCCTGATGCGGGCGATCCGCCGGGTGCGGGCGGGATCGGGGTGGGCCGGGGCGTACTCCGCCTCGACCTCGGGTCCGAGCCGTCGGGCACGCCGCGCGGTGCGCGCGACGAGCCAGGTGACGGGGGCCAGCAGCAGGACCAGGAGGACGGGGATGACGGAGGCCTGCCAGCTCAGGAGCACGGGCGGGCCCTCGACCAGGGAGGGGCCGCCCATGCCGGGCGTGGCGGGGCCGTCCAGCCAGTCGGCGACGCGCTGGGCCACCCCGCCGGTCATCACCCCGCCCAGCGCGCAGGCGAGCATGGCGACGGCGGGACCGCCGAGCCCGCGCAGGGTGGTGCGCGGCTCGGGCGTACGGCGGTACAGGCTCCACGCCACAGCGGCGAGTACGACGACGAGGAGGCCCTGGCCGAGCACCAGTACGCCGAAGACCGCTTCGCCGGGTAGGGCGCCCGAGGAGTTCCAGCCGGGCCGCGACCACGCGGCGTACCCGCAGGCGAGGAGGAGCAGGAGGAGCGCGGCGGGCGGCAGGAAGCTGGTGACGGCGCGGTCGATCCGGTTGTCGAGGCGCCGTTCGCTGCGGCCCCGGCGGCAGACCACCCCGACGACGACGGCCCCGCATGCCACGAGTGCCCCTTCGAGCAGCAGGCCCAGCGAGGCGGAGGCGGGGCTCCCGGCGGACCGGTCGTACCGGGCGGCCGCTCCCCCGACGGCCGTCGCGACGGTGAGGAATCCCGCCGCGGTGTGGGCGGCCCGCAGCCGGGCCACCAGCCTGCGGCCGTACCAGAAGCCCGGCCGGCCGAGGGCGGGCCGGTCGGCGGGGGCGCCGACCGGTTCCGGGGCCCCCGCCGGGGCCGGGGCGTCGTCGGGCTCCTCCAGCTCCAGCGGCCGCTGCGACTCGTACGCGCTCCAGGTGCGGTTGGACAGGTACCAGAGCAGTCCGACGAGCGCGGCGGGCACGAGGGCGGCGAGCGCCAGGCGGCGGCCGGGCTGGGACCACCAGCCGCCCTGGCCGGGTGAGAGGAAGCCGAGCCAGGACCGGCGCCCCGCGCACTCGGCCGCGCCGGCGCACTGCCAGGCGACCAGGTCGAGCGCGACCTCGCAGGCGGCGGCCGTGAGCAGCACGGTGAGGCTGAGGGCGATGAGCCGGACCAGTACCCCGTACAGGCGGACCGCGGTGCCCCTGCTCCGCGCGGTGGGGCGCATCCAGTGGGCGAGGTTGACCACCATGAAGGGGAGCAGCAGCAGCCACAGGGCCCGGGAGCCGTTGCCGGAGGTGAGGTTGGACCAGCAGTAGGCCTCCGGGACGGGCCCGTCCCGGTGGCGCTCCGGGTGGTCCTCGGCGCCGACGTCCTCGGTGCGCCGGTAGACGGCCGCGGTGGTGTCGCCGGTGACCCGGGTGATCCGGGGGTCCCCCAGCATCTCGTGCGGGGTGGTTCCGCCGACGCCGTGGACGAGCAGTTCCAGCGCTGCCCCGCTGCTCGGCGGGGCCTGATGGGCACGGGTCACGGTCGGTGGCTCGCTCTCCGGTCGTCCGGCCTCTCGGCCTGCGGGAAAGGGGGGCGCCTGCGCGGGGCGGAGTCCCGCACTGACGCACAGTCACCACTGTCCCGGACGGGCGGTGCCGGCGGCACCCTTCTCACCGAATCTCCCCAGTGGCACGGCCGGTGGGGGTGCGTGGCAGGATGAGGGCGTCCCGCAGGCCGCTGCCGGACCGTGTGGACTCCAGGGAAGGACCGGGCCCGGGTTGAGCGAGAACCAGAACCTGCTCGCGGAGCAGCGGCGTGCTCTCATCCTCGACGAGGTGCGCAAGCGCGGTGGCGTCCGCGTCAACGAGCTGACCCGCAGGCTGAGCGTCTCCGACATGACCGTCCGCCGGGACCTGGACGCGCTGGCGCGGCAGGGTGTGATCGAGAAGGTGCACGGTGGGGCCGTCCCGGTGGCCGAGGCGAGCACCCATGAGCCCGGTTTCGAGGCCAAGTCGACGCTGGAGCTGAGCGCGAAGGAGGACATCGCGCGGACGGCGGCGGCGATGGCCGCCCCCGGCAGCGCGATCGCGCTGTCCGGCGGTACGACCACGTTCGCGCTGGCCCGGCACCTGCTGGACGTGCCGGGTCTGACGGTGGTGACGAACTCGGTGCGGGTCGCGGACGTGTTCCACGACGCCCAGCGCACGGCGTCGGTCAACGGGCGGTCCGGGGCGGCCACGGTGGTCCTGACCGGCGGGGTCCGTACGCCGTCGGACTCGCTGGTCGGTCCGGTCGCGGACCGGGCGATCGGCTCGCTCCACTTCGACGTGCTGTTCCTCGGGGTGCACGGGATCTCGGCCGAGGCCGGTCTTTCGACCCCGAACCTCGCGGAGGCCGAGACCAACCGCCGCCTGGTGCGTTCCGCGCGCCGGGTCGTGGTGGTGGCCGACCACACCAAGTGGGGGACGGTGGGGCTGAGTTCGTTCGCCTCCCTGGACGAGGTGGACACCTTCGTCACGGACGCGGGCCTGCCGGACGGGGTCCGGCAGGAGGTGGAGGAGCATCTGCCGGGGCTGGTGGTCGCGGGTCCGGACACGGCGTCCTGAGTGCCTCGCGGCCCGGCGCGGCGGCCCGGCCGCCCGTGACATGCGCGTTCCGGTCCGCCTCGCGCGGACCCCGGACATCCTAGGATCGTGCCGTGGCCGTCTTCCGGATCGAGCGCTTCTCTCCCCTCCCCGCCGCCGAGGCGTGGCGGCGGGTGACCGCGTGGGAGCGCCACGGGGACACCGTCCCGTTGACCTCGGTCAGTGTGCGGACGGATCCGCCCACCAGGACCGGCACGCTCTTCGTGGCGCGTACGGGCCTGGGGCCGCTGGGGTTCGACGATCCGATGGAAGTGGTGCGGTGGACCCCGCCCGCGGCCGGGCGGGCCGGGGTGTGCGAGCTGGAGAAGCGCGGTTCGCTGGTGCGGGGCCGCGCCTCCATCGACGTACGTCCGACGGGGGCGGGCTCCCATGTGATCTGGGTCGAGGAGCTGTGGGTGCGGCTGCTGCCGTCCGGGGCCGATCCGCTGCTGGCGAAGGTGGGGCGGCGGGTCTTCGGGCGGGTGCTCGGCACGCTGCTGGACGGCTGAACGCCCGGTTCCCGCGGCCCGGCCGTCCCCGCTGTTGCGTACGGCCCGGCCGGGCGGGTCCGTACGCCGCCGTGGCGGTGCGTACGCGGGCCGGTTGGGCGGTTCATCCGGTCCAGGCGCCGGTGTCCAGGAAGTGGTCGATGGTGCGGGTGTACGGCCGGATGTCCAGGCCCTGGTCGTCCAGCCAGCTGTCGGAGTAGTACTTGTCGAGGTAACGGTCGCCGGGGTCGCAGAACAGGGTGACGACGCTGCCGGTCCTGCCCTGCGCGACCATCTCGGCCACGAGCTTGAACGCGCTCCACAGCCCGGTGCCCGTCGAGCCGCCCGCCCTGCGGCCGAGGGCGCGTTCCAGGACGCGGACGGCGGCGACGGACGCCGCGTCGGGCACCTTCATCATCCGGTCGATGGCGCCGGGCACGAAGCTCGGCTCCATCCGGGGTCTGCCGATGCCCTCGATCCGTGAGCCGCGGTCGCTGGTGGCCAGCGGGTCGTGGTGCGTCCAGCCGTCGAAGAAGCAGGAGTTCTCCGGGTCGGGGACGCAGATCAGGGTGTCGTGCTGCATGTAGCGGACGTAGCGCCCGATGGTCGCGGAGGTGCCTCCGGTGCCGGCCGTGGCGACGATCCAGGTGGGGTGCGGGTAGCGCTCCAGGCGTAGTTGCTGGTAGATCGATTCCGCGATGTTGTTGTTGCCCCGCCAGTCGGTGGCCCGCTCCGCGTAGGTGAACTGGTCCATGTAGTGGCCGCCGGTCTCGGCCGCGAGCGCGGCGGACTCCTCGTAGATCAGCCGGGCGTCGTCGACGAAGTGGCAGCGTCCGCCGTGGAATTCGATCAGCCGGCACTTCTCGGGGCTGGTGGTGCGCGGCATCACGGCGATGAACGGCACGCCGATCAGCTTCGCGAAGTACGCCTCCGACACGGCCGTGGAGCCGCTGGACGCCTCGATGACCGGCTTGCCGGGACGGATCCAGCCGTTGCACAGGCCGTAGAGGAAGAGCGAGCGGGCCAGCCGGTGCTTGAGGCTGCCGGTGGGGTGCGTCGACTCGTCCTTGAGGTAGAGGTCGATGCCCCACGCCTCGGGCAGCGGGAAGCGCAGGAGGTGGGTGTCGGCCGAGCGGTTGGCGTCGGCCTGCACCGTGCGCACCGCGTTCTTCAGCCACGCACGGTAGTCGGGGTCGCTGCGGTCGACGTCCCCGGTCGCCATGGCCGCACCGCCGGGCCCGTGTTCACTGGTGTCCATCGGCGGTCTCCTTCTCGTCCCGGGGGCTGTTCCCCTCCTCCACGATAATCCCCCCACCTGCACAAACGTTCACTTTGATGCTCCATAGCCCCGCCTTGGCCCAGGCGGAACGATTCGGCTGGACGCGCTCTGGTGCGAACGCCCCGTTCGAGGGAGACTTCTCAGCAGAAGCCGGTATATGGGGGGTGAAGTCGTCGTGACGGACAGCGAGTTCAGTGCGGCCGATGTCAGGATCGAGCGGTGGTTCCGCTCCCTCACCCGGGCCGGCCAGGTGATCGTGAAGGACGGACGCCTGGCGCTGCTGACCAGCTACGGCCGGGAGATCGACAGCGCTCCGCTGAGCGCGGTGACCGCGCGCAGGCGGTGGTTCCTGGGGGCCGACTCCGCCGTCGCGTACGTCAACGGAGTGCGGTACCGGCTGACGATGGGCCAGCGCAACCGCAGGCCCGGTGGCGCCGTACCGGTCGGCAGGTTCCTCGCGGCGCTGCGCGGCGGTGAGGCCGAGGCGACGGTTCCCTACAGCCGGCGCGAGTTGCGGACCCCAACCCCCTGAGTCACGCTGGACACACGTCACTGATCGTGCACCGGCGGTGACAGCGCGAGCCGCTACGCCGGGCCGATCGAGGCGGACCACGCATGACCCGACCAGAAACAGCAGGCAGCCATCTGCTGGATCCGTCCCTTCGTCTTCTTCCGGACCTATTTCGGGGAGTCGCAGCCGTGATCAGCGAGCCAAGCAGGCACTGCGCGGTGGAGCTCCAAGCCCTGCCGTCGCGTATCGGTCAGGTCCGCAGAATCATTTCGGCGCAATTGCGCTACTGGCATCTCGATCCTCTGATCGACCATGCCGCGCTCGGCGTCACCGAACTGCTGACCAATGTCCACCGGCATGCCCAGCCGGACAAATCATGCACCGTCAAGATCGAGTTGCTGCTCGACCGGCTGACGGTCTCCGTCCACGACCACGACCCCCGGCTGCCGACCGTGCGCGACGCCGACTCGTCCGCGACCTCGGGCCGCGGCCTGGCGATGATCGCCGCCGTCAGCGAGAGCTGGGGTGTACGACCGAGTGACGACACCGGAAAGGTCGTCTGGTTCACCTTGCCGGCACCTTCCTTCGCCGCCGCTCTGCCTCCCCTCCCGGTGTACGGGTCGACGACCGACGGGCCGTTCGGCTCTATGCCCGCCGTCACCATGGAGCCGGTGACGGCACCCGCGAGGGCCCGGTCGGCCGTCGTCGGCTGACACCGTGCCGTACGGGCGGGCGCGCCGGTCCCCGAAGGGTTCGACGCGCCCGCCCGTACGTGTCCCGTGGTACCCGCCCGGCGACCGGTACCAGGCGCCGCGGCTGCCCGCTCCCGAGCGCGAACCGCCGGGGTGGGGCGGCCCAGGGCAGGGCGGCCGACGGAGGTACGGACGCGGTCAGACCAGGGCGGTCAGCGGGTCGTCCAGCACCGGCTGCCAGGCCAGTTCGGCCGCGCCGACCAGGCTGCTGTGGGCCAGGGTGCAGGACAGGATCGGCACGCTGCCGCTACGGCCCCACAGGCTCCGGTCGGCGACGACCGCGCGCAGTCGGTCGGGGTCGGCCTCCAGCAGGTCGCGGTGCAGCCCGCCGAGGATGACGCGGTCCGGGTTGAGGATGTTGACCAGACCGGCCAGGCCGAGGCCGAGCCGGTCGATCAGTTCCTCGGCGGCGGCCCGCACGTCGGGGTCGGCGTACTCGGTGCGCAGCAGGTCGCCGGCCTGTTTGAGGAGGGATTCCTCGGGGCCGGGCGTCCGGTGCGCCGCGGTGAGGAAGGCGAGCGGGTCGGTCTCGACGTCCAGGCAGCCGCGTCCGCCGCAGTGGCAAGGGCGGCCCTCGGGGTTGACGGTGAGGTGGCCGACTTCGAGGGCGAGGCCCGAACTGCCGGTGTGCAGACGGCCGTCCAGGACGAGCGCGCCGCCGACACCGCGGTGGCCGGTGGCCACACAGAGCAGGTGCTGGGCGCCGCGTCCGGCGCCGTGCCGGTGTTCGGCGAGGGCGACCAGGTTGACGTCGTTGCCGGTGAACGCGGGTCCGGTGATGCCCGCCGCGCGGACCCGGCTGGTGAAGATCTCCCGTACGGGGGCGCCGCCGGGCCACGCCAGATGCATCGGGTTGAGGGCGGTGCCCTCGGGTTCGGCGACCGCCGAGGGGACGGCGAGTCCGGCGCCGACGCAGCGCAGGCCGGTCTCACGCAGCAGTTGGGCGCCCGCCTCGACGACCTCGCCGAGCACCTGGGCGGGGTCGGCCATGACGGTGACGCAGCCCGGCGCGGTGGCCACGATCCTGCCGCCGAGGCCGACGAGCGCGGCGCGGAAGCCGTCGGAGTGCACCTGGGCGGCGAGGGTGACCGGGCCGTCGTCCCGGATGGACAGCCGGTGCGAGGGACGGCCCTGCGAACCGGCGGCGGAACCCGGGCTGGAGTCGACCTTGATGAGTCCGAGCGCCTCCAGCTCCGCGGCCACGGCGCCCGCGGTGGCGCGGGTGACGCCCAGCTCGGAGGTCAGCACGGCGCGTGTGGGCGCGCGGCCGGTGTGCACCAGCTCCAGGGCGGGACCGAGGGCGCTGCGGCCCCGCTCCAACTTCGTTCGCGTGGTGGTCGACTTGCCGTTCATGGGGGCGAGTCTCCCATGATCCTGGGCCGTCGCGGACGCCCCGGCACTCCACCTCGGCCGCCGGCCTCCCGCCGGGACCGAAGGCTTGCGTGCGCGATCGGGGCGCCTCTATGCTGCCTTTGTGCCGCAACTAAACAAATTGCGGACGACGCTGCCCGGGGAGTTCGGCGGGGACATCGCCGCGCCCTCGCCGGCCCGACTCCGTACCGCACTGACCGTGTTCTTCGCCCTCGACGGTTTCGTGTTCGCCGGCTGGGTGGTCCGCATCCCGGCGGTGAAGCACCAGACCGGGGCCAGCGCCTCCACCCTGGGGCTCGCGCTGCTGGGGGTCTCCGCCGGCGCGGTGATCACGATGATGCTGACCGGCCGGCTCTGCCGGCGTTTCGGCGGCCATGCCGTCACCGTGGTCTGCGCGGTGCTGCTCTCCCTGAGCATCTGCCTTCCGGCGCAGACGCGTTCGGTCCCCGCCCTGGGGCTGGTCCTGCTGCTGTTCGGCGCGGCCTACGGCGGGATGAACGTGGCGATGAACAGTGTGGCCGTCGATCTGGTGGCCGCTCTGCGCCGCCCGGTGATGCCGAGCTTCCACGCCGCGTTCAGCTTCGGCGGCATGGCGGGCGCCGGACTGGGCGGGCTGGTCGCGGGCAGCCTCTCCCCCGCGACACACCTCTTCGGCCTCGCCGGGACCGGCCTGCTCGTCACCGCGTGCGCCGGTCCCGTACTCCTGAGGAACCGGCGGGCCTCCGAACCGCCCGCCACCCCGACCGGACCGCGAACCCGGCCGGGGGCCGTCGCCGCCCCGGGGCCTGTCGCCGAGACCGGGTCAGTCGCCGCGCCGGGGTCCGTCGCCGAGACGGCGGGGTCCGTCTCCGGGGCCGGTTCGGCTTCCGGGCCGGCGCACCGGATGAGCGGCGCCACACGCCGGATCGTGATCCTGTTCGGTGTCATCGCCCTGTGCACCGCCTACGGCGAGGGCGCGCTCGCCGAGTGGGGGGCCTTGCACCTCGCCGAGGACCTGCACGCCGGTGCGGGCCCCGCGGCGGCCGGCTACTCGCTGTTCGCGCTGACCATGGCCATCGGCAGGCTCGGCGGCACCGCGCTGCTGGAACGTCATGGGCAGACCCGCACGCTCGTGGCGGGCGGGGCGACGGCCGCGGTCGGCATGCTGTTCGGCGCGCTCGCCCCGACCGTCTGGCTGGCCCTCTCCGGCTTCGCCCTGGCCGGACTGGGGCTGGCCAACATCTTCCCCGTCGCGGTCGGCCGGGCCGGCGCGCTGGCCGGACCGAGCGGAGTGGCCGCCGCGTCGACGCTCGGCTACGGCGGGATGCTGGTGGGCCCGCCGGTCATCGGCTTCCTCGCCGACCGGCTCTCGCTGCCGATGGCGCTCACGACGGTGACGCTGCTCGCCTCGATCGCGGCGGTGCTGGGCTACGCGGCCCGCGGCACCACCCGGGCACCGGCGGTTGAGTAGGCGTACTCAGGCGTACTCCGCTCCCCCGGCGCACCATGGAGGTATCGGCCATCCACGGGGAGCGGGACATGACTCAGCGTTTGATCACCCACCGGCGTCTGCGTACGGCGGCACACCTGACGTTCGGCAACACGGCGTCGCGGATCTACCTCGCCCTCGTGCTGGCGGCCACCGTGTTCGTGACGGTGGACACCTTGTTCGTGGCCCACGCCGACGCCTCGCTGGCCGGGGTCTGGGTGCTGTTCCTGGCGGCGCCCACCGTGTTCGTCTTCCTCATCGGCGGTTCGATGACCGGGGCGGAGGCGGGCGGGCCGGCCTGGTTCTTCTATCTTGGCCTGCTTGTGTCCGTGCTGGCGCAGGCCTGCGCGCTGGGCTGGTTCACACGGCTGCTGCGCGGTACCGGGCGCGGCCGCTCCGCCCGTCCGCAGGGCGCCTGACGGCCACCGGCCCGTACGCGGATCGCGGCGCTGAGCCCGGCGTACGGGCACGCGCGGGGCCCGGCCGGACGGAGCCGTACCGGCCGGGCTCCTTGCCCAAGCACTTCTGCCGCGGCGATACTCCGGGCATGGGGCAACGTACGCGGGCCGAGCGGGACGCCATGACCGTCGAGATCGGTTACGCGCTGGTCAGCGGCTGCGTGGTGGCCGCCGCCACGTTCGGCGGGATCTCGCTGCCGGCCCTGTTCCTCGATCTGCCTCCGACGGCTGAACGCCTGCTGCTCATGGCCGGTGCCGTGCTCGGTGCCGTGGTCTTCGTCGTCCGGGTGGTCCATGTCCTGTGGCGCTTCCCCGGGTCGGCGGCCGTACTGCCGCCCGGGGCGGCTCAGCCGAGCCAGCCGGGCCGGACGAGCCCCGACTCGTAGGCGAGCACCACCAGTTGGGCCCGGTCGCGGGCGCCCAGTTTGACCATGGCGCGGCTGACGTGGGTCTTGGCGGTCAGCGGGCTGACGACGAGCCTGCGAGCGATCTCCTCGTTGGAGAGGCCGATCCCGACCAGGGCCACCACCTCCCGCTCGCGCTCGGTCAGCGCGTCCAGGACCGTGGCGGCGGCGGGTTGCTTGGACCGTGCGGCGAACTCGGCGATCAGCCGGCGGGTCACTCCCGGCGACAGCAGCGCGTCCCCGGCGACGACCGCGCGTACCGCCCGTAGCAGTTCCTCCGGTTCGGTGTCCTTGACCAGGAAGCCGGAGGCGCCGGACCGGATGGCCTCGAAGACGTACTCGTCGAGTTCGAAGGTGGTGAGCATGACCACCCTCACCTCGCTCAGGGCCGGGTCCTCGGTGATCCGGCGGGTGGCGGTGAGGCCGTCCAGCGCCGGCATGCGGATGTCCATGAGCACGGTGTCCGGGCGTAGTTCGCGCACCAGGCGCACGGCCTCCCGGCCGTCGGCGGCCTCGCCCGCCACCTCGATGTCCGGCTGGGCGTCGAGCAGGGCCCGGAACCCGGCGCGGACCAGGAGCTGGTCGTCGGCCAGCAGTACGCGGATCACGACGCCTCCCCGGTGGTTGCCACCGGACCGTGCGGGCCCGGGGACAGGGGCAGTTCGGCGCGGACCAGGAATCCGCCGCCGGGGCGTGGCCCCGCGGCGGTGGTGCCCCCCAGCGCGGCGGCCCGCTCCCGCATGCCGATGAGCCCGCTGCCGCTCCCTCCGGCGTCGTCGCCCGTGGCGGGGCCCTCGTCCTCGACACGAAGAGCGAGGACCCCGTCCCGGTAGGCGAGCCGCACCTGGGCGGTGCGCGAGCCAGAGTGCCGCACCACGTTGGTGAGGGCCTCCTGCACGATCCGGAAGGCCGCCAGGTCGGTGCCGGGCGGGAGCGGGGTGCGGTCGCCGTCCGTCGTGACCGTCACGGTGAGGCCCGCCCCGGCGGCCTGCTCGACCAGTTCGGGCAGCCGGTCGAGGCCGGGGGCGGGGGCCCGGGGGGCGTCTCCCGGTGTGCGCAGGCTCTCCAGGACCTGGCGTACCTCGCCGAGCGCCTCCTTGCTGGCGGACTTGATGGTCGTCAGGGCGGTACGGGCCTGCTCGGGATCGCTGTCGAGCAGGGCGAGCCCCACCCCGGCCTGGACGTTGATGACGGAGATGCTGTGCGCCAGGACATCGTGCAGTTCGCGTGCCATGCGCAGCCGTTCCTCGTCGGCCCGCCGCCGCTCCGCGGCCGCGCGTTCCTCGCGGGCGGCGGCCCACTGCTCCCGGCGCACCCGCAGCAACTCGGCCACGGCGACGACCGCCGCCGCCCAGGCGGTGATGAACGCCTCCTGCGCCCAGGGCGCCGGGCCGTCGCCGTCCGGCGGCAGCCACCGGTACAGCCAGTGGGCCACCAGCACGTGTCCGGCCCACAGCGCGCCCAGGGACCACCAGGCCGCCTTGCGGTGCCCGGACACGATGGCGCTGAAGCAGCCCACCGCGACGGCCAGGAACACCGGGCCGTACGGGTAGCCCAGGGCGAGGTAGACGAGCGTCACCGCACAGGTCGCGGAGACGGCCGCCACGGGGTGACGGTGGCGTACCAGCAGGACGGCCACCGCCGCCAGCAGCAGCAGCCGGCCGGGGACGCCGAGGGGTTCGCGGCCCTGGCTGTGGGCCGCGATGTTCGTTGCCACCATCACGAACACGGCGAGCGCGACGGTCGAGACCCAGGGCGGCCCGGCCCGCTCCCCCGTGCCGGACCGGGCGTCGGAGAGCCAGGCGGGCGGCCCGTGCCCGGCACGGGGACCCCGCCCGCCCGGTCGCCGGGGCGTGGCCGCGCCGCTGCGCGACGGCTGGTCGTCCATACCGGCAACGCTAGACGGGCCGGGGCGTGCCGGGCGTCAGCCAGGCGTGGTGGTCACGCGTACTCCGCGGGGAGTACGCGGGGAGTACGCAGCGGGGCACCGATCGGTGGGCTCGTGGCGGGCGCCGGGTACGGGGCGCCGAGTGCCGGGTTCGCGGAGCACAGCGTCGGGCGCGCGGCGCGGGGGCGGGCTCGGAGCGCCGGGTCAGCGCGTCCGGTCGTGTGTGTCCCCCGTGTCGGTGGCCGGGCCGTCGGACAGCCCGACCGAGCGGGCCAGTTCGCCGGCGGAGTGCCGGAAGAAGGCGTCCCGTTCCTCCACGACGCGGTGGAACTGGCCGAAGACCTCGAAGGAGATCAGCCCGAAGAGCTGTGACCAGGCGGCGACGAGCGCCACCACGGAGGCGGGCGGCAGGTCGGGGGCCAGCTCGGCGGCCATCCGTTCCGCCTCGGGGCGCAGTCCGTCCGGCAGACGGCCCACGGCGAGGCCGTCCGCGCGGTGGGCGGCGCGGACGAGGCCCAGGAAGACGAAGGCCACGCGGGAGGCGGGACCCACGGTGTCCTGCGGGGCGGTGTAGCCGGGGACGGGCGAGCCGTAGATCAGCGCGTACTCATGGGGGTAGGCCAGGGCCCAGCTCCTGACGGCGCAGGCGATCTCCGCGAAACGGGCCGTGTGCGGGCCGGTGGACCCGGCGGGCGTCGCGCGGGCCGCCTCGGCCCTCTCCCCCACCGCGTCGTAGGCGTCGACGATGAGGGCCGTGAGCAGGTCGTCGCGGCTGGGGAAGTACCGGTAGAGGGCGGAGGAGGCCATGCCGAGCTCCCTGGCGACGGCACGCAGGGAGAGCTTCGCGGCGCCGTCCGCCGCGAGTTGCCGCCTCGCCTCCTCCTTGATGGCGGCGGTGACCTCGACACGGGCGCGTTCTCTGGCTCCTCGGATGGCGCTCATGCGGTCAGTCTGCCACGCGAGCAGAGCACTGAACAACAACGAGAGCAGTGCTCTTGCTTTGGATCAGCGATCTCGTGCACACTGATCTCGCTCGCATGCACCGCTCTCAAGTGAGAGCAGTGCTCTCGTATTGTTTCTCCCCTTGCCGAAGGCGGGTTCTCCCATGTCTCAGCCGTACTACCTCCAGGGCAGCGCGTTCAACGTCCGGATGAACAGCGTCGTGGGATGGCTCGCCCGTCACGGCATCAGCCTGCTGGGGACCGCCGAGATGTCGGTACGGGGCCGCACGAGCGGGCGGATGCAGCGCATCCCCGTGAACCCGCACACCTACCGGGGCGAGCAGTACGTCGTCTCCGCGCGCGGCCACTCACAGTGGGTGCGGAACATGCGCGTGGCGGGCGGCGGGGAACTCCGGGTGGGACGGAAGACCCGTACGTTCACGGCGGAGGAGATCGCGGACGACGCGCAGAAGGTGCTGATCCTGCGCGCGTACCTCAAGCGGTGGGGCTGGGAGGTCAATCAGTACTTCCAGGGCGTGACCGCCACGTCAAGCGACGCCGAACTCCTGGCGGCCTGCACGGACCACCCGGTCTTCCGGATCACGACCGAGAAGTGACGGCGCCGGGCGCCTCCTCGGTCCCCAGGCCCCCGGCGACCGGCGGTGCCCCGGTGACCGGCGGTGTCCCGGCGACCAGCGGTGCCGGGGCGTCTCCCTCGGCCACCGCACGGGCCCGCCCCGGAAGGCGGCGGGAGCCTCCGGCCCCCGACACGCCGCCCGTCGGCGTCACCCGGCCCGCCTTCGAACAGCCATGGCCCGACAACCACCGGCACGAGCGGGGCCCGGCGGCCGACCGCCGGCCACCGGCCACCGGCCACCGGCACAGCCAAAGCACCGGCACCGGCACCGGCCCCCGATCCGCGACCGGCCGGAGAACAGTCGTCAGCGGCGGTCCAGCGCCGACATCGCGCGCTGTGCCAGCGGATGGCTCCGGACCAGTTCCGCGAGCGAGGTCGTCCCCCGGGTGATCCCGGCGAACGCGCTCCAGGCCGGGCGGAAGCCCGTCAGGACCGCGTGCAGGAGCCCGGGGCGCCGCTCGAACAGGTTGAGCATGCGGCGGCCGACGCCCATCTCGACACCCAGGCCCGCCTTGATGGCGAACGCGTAGTTGAGCGCCTGGCGCCGGGCGTCGACCGCGTCGTGCGACTCCGCGATGCGTACCGCCCATTCGCCCGCGAGCCGCCCCGACCGCAGGGCGAACGAGATGCCCTCCCTCGTCCACGGCTCCAGCAGTCCGGCCGCGTCCCCGCAGACCACCACCCGGCCGCGGGAGAGCGGCGAGTCGTCGCTGCGGCACCGCGTCAGATGGCCCGACGAGATCTTCGGTTCGAAGCCGGCGAGCCCCAGCCGGCCGACGAAGTCGTCCAGGTACCGCTTGGTCCCCGCGCCGTCGCCGCGTGCCGCGATGACACCGACGGTCAGCGTGTCCCCCTTGGGGAAGACCCAGCCGTAACTGCCGGGGATCGGCCCCCAGTCGATGAGGACCCGCCCCGCCCAGTCCTCCGCGACCGTCTCCGGGACCGGGATCTCCGCCTCCAGGCCGAGGTCCACCTGGTCGAGCTTCACCCCGACGTGTGCCCCTATGCGGCCCGCGCTGCCGTCCGCGCCGACGACGGCCCTGGCCAGGACCGTCTCCCCGTCCGCCAGCACCACGGCGACCGTGCGCCGGTCGGGGACGGCCGGTCCGTGCTGCTCGACGCGCGACACCGAGGCGCCGGTGCGCAGTTCGGCACCCGCCTTCTGCGCCTCCTCGACCAGACCTGCGTCGAACTCGGGCCGGTTGATCAGCCCGAAGAGCATGCGCCTGGACTTGCGGGTGCGGGCCAGCTTCCCGTTGAGCGAGAAGGTCACCGCGTGGATCCGGTCCTTCAGGGGGAGTTCGAACCCCGGGGGGAGCGAATCCCGGGAGAACCCGATGATTCCGCCGCCGCACGTCTTGTAGCGCGGGATCTCCGCCTTCTCCAGCAACAGGACCCGACGGCCCGCGACGGCCGCCGCGTACGCCGCGGAAGCTCCGGCCGGACCCGCGCCGACCACGACGACGTCCCATACCGACGACGACTCTTCCGGCTCACGTCCGGCGTCTGCGTTCTCGCTGCTCACGATGTGCTTCTGCTCCCGATCCCGACCAGTGGCCCCAGTTGCTCACGGCATCCTACGGCGCGTTGTGGCCGAGCCCCGCTGTGGGAGGATCAGCCGTGATTTCGTCGTACACGCGACGCAGCGTCCACGGCGGGGTCACCCGCAGTCGCGTACACCGCGCCACAGTCCTAACGTCGCACCCACCAGGAGCGTGCCCATGACCGCCCGTCCGATTTCCGAGACCGTTGCCTCGCTGATGCCCCGTGCGAAGGCGGAGCTGGCCGAGCTGGTGGCCTTCCGGTCGGTGGCGGACCCCGCGCAGTTTCCCACCAGTGAGTGCGAGGCGGCGGCCGACTGGGTCGCCGACGCGCTGCGCGCCGAGGACTTCCAGGACGTCGCCCTGCTGGACACCCCGGACGGGACCCGGTCGGTGTACGGCTTCCTGCCCGGCCCGGCCGGCGCGCCCACCGTACTGCTCTACGCGCACTACGACGTGCAACCGCCGCTCGACGAGTCGGCGTGGCTCTCCCCGCCGTTCGAGCTGACCGAGCGCGACGGCCGCTGGTTCGGCCGGGGCGCGGCGGACTGCAAGGGCGGCTTCATCATGCATCTCCTCGCGCTGCGCGCCCTCAAGGCGAACGGCGGTGTCCCGGTCTCCGTCAAGGTGATCGCGGAAGGCTCGGAGGAGCAGGGTACGGGCGGCCTGGAGCGGTACGCCGAGGCGCACCCGGAGCTGCTCGCCGCCGACACGATCGTCATCGGTGACACCGGGAACTTCCGGGTCGGCCTGCCCACGGTCACCTCGACGCTCCGGGGCATGACCATGCTCCGGGTGCGGTTGGACACCCTGGAGGGCAACCTGCACTCCGGGCAGTTCGGCGGTGCGGCCCCGGACGCGCTGGCCGCGATGATCCAGCTGCTGGCGTCGCTGCGCGCCGAGGACGGGACGACGACGGTCGACGGGCTGGCGACCGACGCGGTGTGGGACGGATTGCAGTACCCCGAGGACGAGTTCCGCAAGGACGCCAAGGTGCTCGACGGTGTGGAGCTCATCGGCACGGGCACGGTCGCCGACCGGATCTGGGACCGGCCCGCCGTGACGGTCGTCGGCATCGACTGCCCGTCCGTGGTGGGGGCCACGCCCTCGCTCCAGGCGAGCGCCCGCGCGCAGATCAGCCTCCGGGTGCCGCCGGGCCAGGACGCCACCGAGGCGACGAAGCTGCTGACGGCCCATCTCCGGGCGCACGCGCCGTGGGGCGCCCGGGTGACCGTCGAACAGGTCGGCCAGGGCCAGCCGTTCCGCGCCGACATGACCAGTCCGGCGTACACCTCGATGGCCGAGGCCATGCGGGTCGCCTACCCGGGCCAGGAGATGCAGTCGTCGGGCATGGGCGGTTCCATCCCGCTCTGCAACACCCTCGCCGGGCTGTACCCGGAGGCGGAGATCCTGCTGATCGGACTGAGCGAGCCCGAGGCGCAGATCCACGCGGTGAACGAGAGCGTGTCCCCCGAGGAACTGGAGCGGCTCTCGGTGACCGAGGCGCTGTTCCTGCGCAACTACGCGGAGTCCAGGAAGGGCTGACGCACAGTCATCGCGCCACACCTCAGGCGAACGCCGCCAGGGACGGAATCCCGGCGGCGGGCGCCCGCCGGTGCCCACCGGCTGGACGCCCCGGTGATCCCGGGTGAGGAGGAGATCGCTGCCCCCGTGCTCCCCGGCCGGGAACGCCCGTCGTACGCCCACGCGTTGACAGGACTCGGGCGCCGCCGGCCCGGGACGGACACCGGCCACGGCGGCCCCCTCGGCACCGGCACGGCTACCGCCCGGTGAGCACCGCGTTCACGGGCCCACCGGGACCCCGGCCTCCAGGTTCAGCACGGTGGCCCGCTCCCTGGCCCGCAGCGCCCAGCGCAGCCGCTCGAAGCGGGTGGGCGGGAGCAGGGAGGCGGCCTCCGCCTCGGTGGCGAAGCGCCAGCCGCGCAGCTCGGATCCGGGGAGCAGCAGGCGTGCGGCGTCGCTGTCGGCCAGGCGTCCGCCGTCGAAGAGGAAGCGCAGTCCACCGTAGGCGGGCGGCCTGGGTGCCTCCCAGTCGACCACCAGCAGCCTCGGAGCGGTCCGCAGGGTGATGCCCAGCTCTTCCCCCACCTCCCGGATCCCGGCCTCGGCGGGGGCCTCCCCTGGCTCCACCACTCCACCGGGGAACTCCCAGCCGGGTTTGTACGTCGGGTCGACGAGCAGGACCCGGTCCTGTCCGTCGAAGAGCAGCACACCGGAGGCGACGGTCTCGGCCCGTGGTTCGGGACTCTGGACGATGCCGCACTCCCCGGCCTCACCGGTGCGCAGGGCCTCCGCGATCCGCTCGGCCGTCTCGTACGGGGTGAGCGCGCCGGTGTCGATCGTGAGGGCGTCGGCGGTGATCCAGCCGAGCGCCTCCTGGTACGGCTCGATGTGGTCGTACGCCCATCGGCCCGCCTCCTCGGCCTGCGCGGAGCCCTCGGAGCGCTTCTCGCGGCCGGCTATCCGTTTCCGCAGGATCGTTTCCTCAGGTGCGAGCAGCACATGGCGCACCGGGATACGACGGGAGGCCAGCCCGCCGAAGATCTCGTCGCGGTACTCCTGCCGCAGGAGCGTCATGGGCACCACCAGGACGCCGGGCGTCTCGGCGAGCAAGGCGGCCGCCGTGTCCACCACCAGGCGCCGCCACATCCGCAGGTCCTGGAAGTCGGTCACATCGGCGAGCCTCTTCTGCGGCAGCAGGCGACGCAGGTACGCGCCGGTCACCCCGGGATCGTAGACGGTGCTGTGCGGGATCAGGTCGATCAGTTCGTTCGCGGCGCCGGTCTTGCCCGCACCGAACGCACCGTTGATCCAGACGATCATTCGTACTCCAAGACTGGAAGGCCGCTGAACAAGGACGGAGCAGCATTGCGCAGATCATCCGGGAGCGGCATGGGAAAAGGAGGCGTCCACAACCCCGCACCCACTACTTCCTTCTCCCGTACGCGCCGAAGGTACTCCCCGATTCCGGGCCCCGGGGACCAGGGGAACAGGCGGTGAAGCCGAGCGCCTGATCCAGGGCGCTGAGCACAGAGGACCGGTGCGGGGGTCCGGCGACCGGGACTGAAAGCCCTGAATTACTCCGAAATGCGCGCTTTTGCGGGGCGCCTTAGCCTACTGACATTGCTCGGGTGGTCGAGAGCCGGTTCAGCCGGCGGAGGGCGAGCTCTCATGGCTGGGCTACGTGCGAGGGCAGGACTGATCGGCGAGTTGTCGGCCGAGTTCGTGGGCACGATGATCCTCATCCTCTTCGGGTGCGGTGTGGTGGCCCAGGTGATCGCGGGCGGGGCGTTGACGAGTCCGCCGGGCGGGCTCGGGGACCACGACAGCATCGCGTGGGCGTGGGGGCTGGGCGTGACCCTGGGCGTCTACGTGGCGGCACGGTTGAGCGGTGCCCACCTCAACCCCGCGGTGACCGTCGCCCTGGCCGCGTTCAGAGGCTTCCCCTGGAGCAAGGTGGCCCCTTACGCCCTGGCCCAGACGGCCGGCGCGTTCGTGGCCGCCCTCCTGGTGCGCTGGAACTACAGCGAGGCGCTGGCGAAGGCCGACCCGGGGCACACCGACAAGACGCAGATCGCGTTCTCCACACTTCCCGCCAACGGCAATCCGGCCCTGCCGGTCCACGAGTGGGGCGCCTTCCGCGACCAGGTGATCGGCACGGCCATCCTGCTGCTGCTGATCATGGCCATCACCGACACGCTCAACACACCACCGGGCGCGAACCTGGGCGCGCTCATCATCGGGCTGGTCGTGGTCGCCATCGGCATGGCCTGGGGAACCAACGCGGGCTACGCGATCAACCCGGCCCGTGACTTCGGCCCGCGGCTGGCGAGCTTCATCACCGGGTACAGCGGGGCCTGGCGCGATCAGTACGGAAATCTCTACTTCTGGGTGCCGATCGTGGGCCCGCTGGTCGGCGGTCTGCTCGGCGCGGGGATGTACCAGGCGCTGATCAGCCGGTTCATGCCCAGAGCCGAACCCGAGCCGCCGGGACGCGTCCCCGCGTCCCAGGACTGACGGAACCGCCCGGAGAGGTGGCACATCATGGCAGAGTTCATAGGCGCGGTGGACCAAGGAACCACCAGCACCAGGTTCATGGTCTTCGACCACGGCGGCAACGAGGTCGCCAAGCACCAGTTGGAGCACGCCCAGATCCTTCCCCGCTCCGGCTGGGTGGAGCACGACCCGGTGGAGATCTGGGAGCGAACCAACTCGGTGATGCAGAACGCCCTGCGCTTCGGCGGCCTGACGGCGGACGACCTCGCCGCCATCGGCATCACCAACCAGCGTGAGACCACGGTGGTCTGGGACCCGCGCAACGGACGGCCGTACTACAACGCCATCGTGTGGCAGGACACCCGGACCGACGCCATCGCGGCGAACCTCGAACGTACGGGGCAGGGCGACGTCATCCGGCGCAAGGCCGGACTGCCGCCCGCGACCTACTTCTCCGGGGGCAAGATCCAGTGGATCCTGGAGAACGTCGACGGCGTACGGGAAGCGGCGGAGGCCGGGCACGCCGTCTTCGGCAACACGGACGCCTGGGTCCTGTGGAATCTGACCGGCGGTCCCGACGGCGGTGTCCACGCCACCGACGTGACCAACGCCAGCCGCACCATGCTGATGGATCTGGAGACGCTCGACTGGGACGAGGAACTCCTCGGGATCTTCGGCATCCCTCGGGCCATGCTCCCCACCATCAACCCCTCGTCGCACCCTGAGGCGTTCGGCTCGACACGCACCTCCCGGCCACTGCGCGGCGCCGTGCCCGTCACCGGGGTACTCGGCGACCAGCACGCGGCCACCGTCGGCCAGGTCTGCTTCGCGCCCGGCGAGGCGAAGAACACCTACGGCACCGGCAATTTCCTGGTGCTGAACACCGGCACGGAACCGGTCCGCTCGCAGCACGGCCTTCTCACCACCGTGGCCTACCAGTTCGGCGGCAGCCCGGCGGTCTACGCGCTGGAGGGCTCCATCGCCGTGACCGGCTCCGCGGTGCAGTGGCTGCGCGACCAGATGAAGATCATCAAGACCGCGGCCGAGAGCGAAGAGCTCGCCCGGGGTGTCGCGGACAACGGCGGCATGTACTTCGTCCCCGCCTTCTCCGGTCTGTTCGCGCCGTACTGGCGCGCCGACGCCCGAGGAGCGATCGTCGGCCTGGCCCGGTACAACGACAACGCCCACCTGGCCCGTGCCACGCTGGAAGCGATCTGCTACCAGAGCCGCGATGTCGTCGAGGCGATGGAGCAGGACTCGGGCGTCCACCTCGACGTGCTCAAGGTCGACGGCGGCGTCACCGCCAACGACCTCTGCATGCAGATCCAGGCCGACGTCCTCGGCGTACCGGTCAGCCGGCCCGTGGTCGCCGAGACCACCGCTCTCGGTGCCGCCTACGCGGCCGGGCTGGCCGTGGGGTTCTGGCGGGACACCGACGAACTGCGCACCCACTGGCACGAGTCCAGGCGCTGGTCGCCCCAGTGGACCGAGGAACAGCGCTCGGCCGGCTACGACGGCTGGAAGAGGGCCGTGGAACGCACCCTCGACTGGGTGCGGGTTCCCTGACGCTCGTGCCCGGCGCCCTGCGTCGGCACGGGGTTGGGAGGCACGGGCGCCGCTGTGACGGCGGCGACGGGACGGGATGCCGGGCCGGCCGCGGCACGACGCGGCCGGCCCGGCTGCGGCCTACTTACCGCTGTAGACGGGGAAGGCGGCGTGCTCGCCGTAGTCGCGCTCGTCCAGGGTGCGCAGCGCGGCCATGTCCGCCTCGGAGATCTCGAAGTCGACCTCGGCATTGGAGCGCATGTGCTCGGGGTTCGTGGTCTTCGGCAGCGGCTGGGTGCCCAGTTGCAGTGCGTAGCGGATGCACAGCCGCGGGACGCTCACCGCGTACTTCTCGGCGATCGCGGCGATCCGGCGGCTGTCCAGGAGCGTGCCGTGCGCGATCGGCGAGTACGCCTGTACGAGGATGTCGTGGTCCGCGCAGGACGCCAGCAGATCCTGCGGGGTGTTCCCGGCGTGGAGGAGCACCTGGTTCACGTGCGGTGCGACGGTTCCGTGGGCGAGGATGTTCTCCAGGTCGGGCCGCAGGAAGTTCGACACCCCGATCGCGCGGATCTTCCCCGCCGTATGGGCGTCCTCCATCGCGCGCCACGCCTGGCGGTTGCCCTCGGCGTAGTCGCCGCCACGGAAGTCGTCCCAGGGTTGCGGGGCGTGGATCAGCATCAGGTCGATAGGGCCGATGTCCAGCTTCGCCAGCGACCTGTCGATCGCCTCGGCCGCGGCGTCGTAGTCCTTGATCTCCGCGGCCAGCTTGGTGGACACGAAGAGGCTCTCGCGGGCCACCCCGCAGGTGCGGACGCCTTCTCCGACCCCGTGCTCGTTGCCGTACGCCTGGGCGGTGTCGATGTTGCGGTAGCCGATCCCGACCGCCGCGCGCACGGCGTCGGACACCTTGTCGTCGTCGATGAACCAGGTGCCCAGGCCGAGCTTCGGGATCTCGACGCCGTTGGACAGGACGTAGGTCTCGTGAAGGATGCTCATGCGTTCTCTCCGCTCCGGTAGCTCTGCCCGACGAAGTTCCCGGCGTAGGCGTCGTTCGTCTCCCCGAGCGGGAAGATCCGCTCGAATCCGTGGTCGGCCATGTCAAGTGGCTCCTTGATCGTTTGCGGCCCGACGGTGTCGCGCTGACCTTGAGGATCGCCTTGGGCCGGACGGCGGCGCCCACGGCGTTGGGCCGTCCGGCGTAGAAGGCCGCCCCCGTACTCGAAGCGGTGACCCAGACCCCCCGGCCCGGCCGTCGTCAGGGGCCGCCGCGTGGACATCCTCGCCCGGGAGCCCTCTCGCCGCCGGCCGCGTCACCCTTTCCGAGCCGTGCCGAGACAGGACGTACGAGGGGGGTGCGAGGGCGTGCCAGGCGTCGCGGACACGGTCAAGATCCGCCGGACACGCCCTCGCTGTCGCGGCGTCGGCGGAACGCCGCGCGGTACTCCCCCGGCCGCCGCCCCGTGTGCCTCACGAAGATGCGGGTGAACGCCCCCGGGTCGAGGTATCCGACCGCGGCGGCGATGCCCGCGACCGTGTGGTCGGTCGTCTCCAGCAGGAGTCCGGCCCGACGCACCCGGACCCCTTGCAGATACGCGAGTGGTGTCTCGCCGGCTTCGTCACGGAAGCGGCGGAGCAGGGTCCTCGTACTCACGTGGAACTCCTGGGCGAGGGCGGGCAGGTCGTAGCGGGCACCGAGGTTCTGGTCGAGCCGGCGCTTGACGCCGAGCGAGAAGTCCCCGCCCGTGGTGGGCAGGAGCCGCGAATCGACGTAGGAAGCCTGCGTGGAACGTGCGTCGTCGACAAGCGCGACGCGCGCGGTGCTACGGGCGACGCGGGGGCCGTCGTGCTCGCGGATGAGCCGCAACGCGAAGTCGTACATGGCACTGAAGGCGGCTGTGGTCGTCACCCCTCCGTCGGTCACGACCAAGCTCTCCGGGCGGAGGTACACGTCGGCGTACCTGCGGGCGAACCGGTCCGCGAACAACCAGGACGTGGTCGCTTCGCGCCCGGCGAGCAGTCCGGCCTCGGCGACCAGGAAGGCGCCCACGCAGATCGACACGACGGCGGTACCCGAGGCCGCCTGCGACCGGATCGACGCCACTTCCGGTCCCAGGCGGGCGAGTGTCGCGTCGAGATCGAGCGTGGGCGAGAGCTCGAAGCCCGGCACGATCAGAACGTCCACCGGGCGAACCGCCGAGACGTCGAGGGCGGAGCCGCCGGACGCGGTCACCCTCCGCCGTGGCGAGATGACCGACACCTCGTAATCCGTCCGGGCCGGCCCGTGCGCCGCGGCGACGTGCGTGGCCATCGTCAGGAGGTCGGGAACTCCGAAGACCTCCGACGCGAAGCAGCCGGGGTAGGCCAGCACACCCACGCGCAACGGACTCATGCGGCCCCTCCCGTGCCTCGACCGGATGGCGATATTAGCGGGACACATGGCGATGCCGCCGCTTTCCGTGGAGGAGGTCCGCTCGTCATCATCTGGGTCATGACGATCACGCGAGGACAGAACGACCCCTTGGACGACTTCTCCCGGAGGGTCGTCGGCGTCGATGGCGTCGGCAAGACCGTCCATGTCGCCGGAACCGGACCGGCGGTCGTCCTCATGCCCGAGATGCCGGGTATCAGTCCCGACGTCGCCCGGTTCGCGCGGTGGGTTCGCGATGCCGGCTTCTCCGTGTACCTGCCCTCGCTCTTCGGCGTGGACGGCGCCTATCCAATCGCCGAGGCGCAGGAGACCGTCGTCCGGCGTGCGTGTGTCAGCGCCGAGTTCCGGGCGTTCGCCGGCGGAGGCACCAGCCCCGTCGTCGCGTGGTTGCGCGGCCTCGCCCGGCTGGCGCACGCCGAGCGGGGCGGGCCGGGCGTCGGCGCCGTCGGGCTGTGCTTCAGCGGCAACTTCGCCCTGACCATGGCACTCGAACCCGCGGTCATCGCCCCGGTGGTGAACCATCCCTCGCTTCCGCTCGACGACCCCGGTGGTCTGGAGATCAGTGACGAAGACGCCGCCGCCGTGGCCGAGCGGGTGGCGCGAGACGGCCTGAAGGTTCTCGCCTACCGGTTCGACAACGACAGATGGTGCACCGGCCGACGGTTCGCGGCCTATCAGGCACTGCTCGGGAACGCGTTCGACGGCCGCGTGCTCGCGTCCGAGACGGCGAACACGGACCCACCGCCCTTCTTCCGTGACGTCGTTGGTTGCGCTCACAGCGTTGTCACGGCGCACCTCGTCGACGAGAGCGGTCACCCCACCGTGCGGGCCCGCGACGAGATCATCGCCTTCCTGGCGGAACGGCTGGGGACACGGCGAGCGTGATCCCCCCCGTACGACGCGGACGGGCCGGGCGGCCACCCACCTGGTCACGGACGGCCAGACCTGTGGCGCGGTCCGACCGGGCCCGTGGCGCGGACGGTCAGAACCTACGGTGGACGGACACGGCGTAGTCCCCGTCGGTGTAGGGGGCCCGGGACCACGTCGCGTACCTGGCTTCCAGGGTCAGTCCCGCCGCACGGCAGTGGGCGTCGTAGTCGTCCAGCGCGTATCCGCGGTCCAGGGAGAACCCCGCGACGAGGCGGCCGCCGGAACGGACGTGGCCCGCCACCCCGGCCACCAGGGCCGGTTCCGTTCCCGGCGGGGTGAACAGGGGGACGTTGCCCGCCATCACCACGACGTCGAACGACTGCCCGAGGTCGAGGCCGACCAGATCGTGCCGGTACCAGCGGATCTCAGGCGCCAGCCGCCGGGCGGTCTCGATCATCGACGCGTCGACGTCCACGCCGACCACGGCGATTCCGTGACGGGCCAGCTCGATGGCCACCCGGCCGGTGCCGCAGCCCGCGTCGAGGACGGTGGTGGGCTCGAAAGACCGGAGCAGCGCGGCTTCCCCGTGAATGTCTCCGCCCTCCGCGGCGATGCGGTCGAACCGGGCCTGGTACTCGTCACCGTTCCACGTCATGCGATCACCGTGGCACACCTGCCGCTCCGGCCGCACGCCGCCCCGGCGTCTCCTTCAGCCGCCGCTGGTGCCACGAGATGTCTTCGGGTGACTGTGGTCGCTGTCCGCATACAAAGCTGCTGAGACAGGATCCGGACATTCTCACGATCATTTCAGGTTGGGACCGCCCTAGTGTGATCCGAGTCAGCAGGAATCACCGCGACCGACGGCTGTTGGAGATCACCATGCGTTCGCGTCTCACCCCCCGTTCCACCCGTCTCGTCCTGGCCGCCGCGGCCGTGACGGCACTCGCCACCACCACCGCCTGCGACGCCGACGACCCCGCCGACGCGGGCAGCTCCGCGGCTCCTTCCGCTGTCGCCTCCTCCGGCAGCAGTTCCTCCGGCGACGGCTCGTCCGCCGGCAGTTCCCCCACCGGTGGCTCCACCGGCACAACCGATTCCGACGACGGTGGGAAGAGCGGCTACGGGCAGTCCTGCGGCACGAACGACCTGGATTTCACGGTCACTTCGGAGTCCCAGGCCGGCGGCTACTACCTCGTCACCGCCAAGGCCAAGTCCGGGATCACCTGTTACCTGGACAACAACACCCCCAGTGCGTCCTTCGGCTCCGGCGTCGACGGCGTCGCCTCACCGGTCGGGCAGGGGGGCGAGGACCCGATCAAGCTCACCGGCTCCGCCGTCGCGTACACCGGCATCAATCCCAAGACCACGAACAACGACGCCGGCAAGGAATTCGAGCACGTCATCGTCGCCGTCACCGAGGACGACCCCGACCCCGCCGAACTGAAGCTCCCCGAAGCCGCCCTCGTCGACAAGCCCATCGTCACCAACTGGGCCACCGACCGCGCCGAGGCCGTTCCCGTCATCGTCTGACGAGCCGAACGGGGTCGTCGCCATCATGCTCCGGAGCACGGCCGAGGGACGACTGATCAGCGGCGCGGGCGGGGATGCCCGGCTCATGTGCCCCGCCCCGCCCCTGCCCGCCCGTTCGTGGAGGTCTCTAATATCGTGGGCGTTTCGTCGTCGGACGCCGATGCGTGCCTGGCCGCATCCGGCGCCCGTCGCCCACAACGTCCGCCGCACGGCGATGGTGCCGGGTGTCGAGCAGTCGAGGAGAGGAACGTTCATGCGCGCTCGGAGCATAGGCGCTGCCGCCGCAACAGCATTGGCTCTGGTGGCTGCCCGCGACCTCGTCCAGAAGAAGCACGCACTGCTCAGGAACTTCCCCGTGATCGGGCACGCCCGGTATCTGCTGGAGGCGATCGGGCCGGAGCTGCGGCAGTACGTCGTGACCTCCAACGAGGAGGAGCGCCCGTTCAGCCGTGACCAGCGCACCTGGATCTACGCGTCGGCGAAGGAGGAGAACAACTACTTCGGGTTCGGAACCGACGTGGACGTCGAGCATGTGCAGGGGCACGCGTACGTGAAGCAGCGTACGTTCGCCGGCACGCTGCCCGACGTGCACGACCCGCAGGCGCCCCTGCCCTCGGCCAAGGTGCTGGGCGGCCCGCGTGGGCGCGCCAAGGCGTTCCGGCCCGCGAGCGTCGTGAACATCTCGGCGATGAGCTTCGGGTCGCTGTCCGGCGCGGCCGTCACGGCGCTCAACAAGGGCGCGGCGCTGGCCGGCACGATGCAGAACACGGGCGAGGGCGGCCTCTCCGCGTACCACCGCAACGGCGGTGACCTCGTCCTTCAGATCGGGACGTCGTACTTCGGCTGCCGCGACGAGGACGGTACCTTCAGCCTCGACAAGCTCAAGGAAGTGATCGTCGGCGCCCCGGTGAAGGCGCTGGAGATCAAGCTCTCCCAGGGTGCCAAGCCGGGGCTCGGTGGGATGTTGCCGGCGGCGAAGGTGACCCCCGAGATCGCCCGGATCCGGGGCATCCCGGTCGGCAAGGACTGCGCCTCCCCCTCTCGGCACTCCGCGTTCCACGACGTCGACTCGATGCTCGACTTCGTGGAGCTGCTCGCCTCCGAGACCGGTCTCCCCGTCGGGATCAAGAGCGCGGTGGGGGACATGAGCTTCTGGCAGGAGCTGGCCCTGCTGATGGCGCGTGGCGATCGCGGGGTCGACTTCGTGACCATCGACGGGGGCGAGGGCGGGACCGGGGCGGCTCCCCTGATATTCACCGACTCGGTGTCCCTGCCGTTCCGCATGGGCTTCTCGCGCGTGTACGGCACGTTCGCCGAGCAAGGTCTCACCGACGATCTCACCTTCATCGGCTCCGGAAAGCTCGGCCTGCCGGAGAACGCCGCTGTCGCCTTCGCCCTGGGTGTCGACATGATCAATGTCGCCCGTGAGGCGATGCTGTCCATCGGCTGCATCCAGGCGCAGAAGTGCCACACCGACAAGTGCCCCACCGGCATCGCCACCCAGGACCCGTGGCTGGTGCGCGGCATCGACGCGCCTTCGAAGGCCACTCGTGCGGCGGTCTATCTGCGCACCCTGCGCAAGGAGTTGCTGAAGGTGTCGGGAGCCGTCGGCGTCGCCCACCCGGCATTCATCACCGCCGGCGACATCGAGATCATGAACGGCGACTACGACGCCCGTACGCTGGCCGGCGTCTACGGCTACAAGGACGGCTGGGGCGAACTCGGTCCGGAGCTCGCCCGGGAGGTCACCGCACTGCTCACCGCCCGACCGGCCCCTCCGCAGAAGCCGGTCGTCTGACGTACGGCGAACCGCCAGGCAGGAGCCGGGCAGTCGGTGTCAGGCGGTGCGCCGGGACGGCAGCGGCGTGCGTCCGCTACTGCGCCGCGACCGTCCGTACGCCGTTGGCCCCGCCCGCCGGAACCGCCGCCGCGGCGGCCGCGGCCGCGCCCACGAGCCCCGCGTCGGTGCCCATCAGCGCGGGCGCCACCGTGAGCCGCTGGACGAAGGAGAGCGTGGCGTACGTGCGCAGGGACCTGCGCAGCGGCGCCAGCAGGATGTCGCCCGCGCCCGCGACGCCGCCGCCGATCACCGCGATGTCGATCTCGACCAGCGTGGCGGTGGCGGCGATGCCCGCGGCGAGCGCCTGGGCCGCCCGCTCGTACGAGGCGGTGGCCACCGGGTCGCCCGCCCGCGCGGCGGCGGCCACGGCCGCGGCCGTCGCGTCGCCGTCCGGGCCCGGCCGCCAGCCGTTCTCCAGGGCCCGCCGGGCGATGTTGGGACCGCTGGCCAGGCGCTCGACACAGCCGCGCGCCCCGCACGGGCACGGGTCGCCGTCCAGATCGACGCTGATGTGGCCGATATGGCCGGCGTTGCCCGTGGGGCCGCGATGCAGCTTTCCGCCCAGCACGAGCCCGCCGCCGACGCCGGTGGAGACCACCAGGCACAGCGCGTTGTCGTAGCCCCGGGCCGCCCCGAGCCAGTGTTCGGCCGCCGTCATGGCCACCCCGTCGCCGACCAGCACGACCGGGACCCCGCCGGTGACCGCTCCGACCCGCTCCACCAGCGGGAAGCCGCGCCAGCCCGGCACGTTGACCGGGCTGACCGTGCCCGCCGAGGCGTCGACCGGTCCCGCGCTGCCGATGCCCAGGGCGCGCACCCCGGCCCACAGCGGTGAGGCCGTCAGCTCGGCCAGGACGTCCCCGACCGCCCCCATCACCGACTCGGCGTCCTCCTGGGCGGGCGTCGACCGCCGGGCGCGTACGAGCAGGGATCCGTCGCGGTCCACCAACGCTCCGGCGATCTTGGTGCCGCCGATGTCGAGCGCGGCGACGAGGTGGGTATGCATCGGGGGCGACTCTCCGGAGGGGTGCGTGACGGGACCTGCGGCTTCGTTCGGTGTTCGTACCAGTCTCTCCCGCCATGACAACGTTGTCCAGGGCCTATGCTCGACGCCACAGCCTCCGGCACCCCTCCCGCGCCGCCCGTGGGAGGGATGAAAGCACATCCGACCGACGACAGGACAGCGCATCGTGGCCGAGACCACCCGTCATCCCGAGCCCCGCTACGGCACCAGACCGACCATGAAGGACGTGGCGGCCCGCGCCGGAGTGGGCCTCAAAACGGTCTCCCGGGTGGTGAACAGCGAACCCGGTGTCACGCCCGACACCGAGCGCCGCGTCCAGGAGGCGATCGACGCGCTCGGCTTCCGGCGCAACGACAGCGCGCGCGTGCTGCGCAAGGGGCGGACCGCCTCCATCGGGCTCGTCCTGGAGGATCTCGCCGACCCCTTCTACGGCCCGCTGAGCCGCGCGGTGGAGGAGGTGGCACGGGCCCACGGCGCCCTCCTGATCAACGGTTCCAGCGCCGAGGACCCCGAGCGGGAGCGGGAGCTCGTCCTCGCCCTCTGTGCCCGCCGGGTGGACGGCCTGATCGTGATTCCGGCCGGCGACGACCACCGCTATCTGGAGCCCGAGATAAAGGCGGGCGTCGCCACGGTGTTCGTCGACCGCCCGGCGGGACGGATCGACGCCGACATGGTCCTCTCGGACAGCTTCGGGGGCGCCCGGGAGGGCGTCGCCCACCTGGTGGCGCACGGCCACCGCAGGATCGGCTTCATCGGCGACCGGCCGCGTATCCACACGGCTACCGAGCGGCTGCGCGGCTACCACGCGGCCATGACCGAGGCGGGGATCACCGTCCAGGACGGCTGGGTCTCGCTCGGCACGACCGACCCCGGCCGGGTCAAGGCCGCCGCCGAAACCATGCTGTCGGGCCCGGAGCCGGTCACCGCGCTCTTCGCGGGCAACAACCGGGTGACCGTGACCGCCGTCCGTGTCCTCGCGGAGTGCGAGCGGCGCGTCGCCCTCGTCGGCTTCGACGACATCGAGCTGGCCGACCTGCTGGGCATCACCGTGGTCTCCCAGGACGCCGCCGCCGTCGGCCGTACCGCCGCCGAGCACCTCTTCCGCCGCCTCGACGGCGCGGGCCACGCGCCCGCCCGGGTGGAGCTGCCGACCCGGCTCGTCGCCCGCGGCTCGGGCGAGCTGCCGCCCGCCTGAGCCGGGCCGGGCGCCTCCCCTACGGGGCCGTCACCGTGAGGCCGCCCCGGCGGGGGGAGGCGAAGGCGTCCAGGTCCGCGCGGGTGAGGCCGGTGAGCTGGGCGACCTCCTCGGTGTCCAGCGCGCCGCAGTCGATCCCGCGCAGCAGGTAGCCGCTGAGGGCCTTGGCGGTGGCGGGTTCGTCCATGACGTCGCCGCCCGCCTTGGCCACGTAGGCGGCGAGTCGGGAGGCCGCCTGGTCCAGGCCCTCGCGGTAGAAGGTGTAGACGGCGGCGTACCGGGTGGGCAGGTGGCCCGGGTGCATGTCCCAGCCCTGGTAGTAGGCGCGGGCCAGGGCGCGCCGGGTGAGGCGGTAGTGCAGCCGCCACGCGTCGTGGACCTGTTCCGGGGGGCCGACGGGCAGGACGTTGGTGGAGCCGTCGCAGACGCGTACCCCGGTGCCCGCGGCGGCCACCTGCATGACCGCCTTGGCGTGGTCGGCGGCCGGGTGGTCGCTCGCCTGGTAGGCGGGGCTGACGCCGACACAGGCGCTGTAGTCGAACGTCCCGTAGTGCAGGCCCGTCGCACGGCCCCGCGCGGCGTCGATCATGCGGGCCACGGCGGCGGTCCCGTCGGAGGCGAGGATCGACTGGCTGGTCTCGATCTGGATCTCGAAGCCGATCCGTCCGTCCGGCAGCCCGTGGGCCGTCTCGAACGCCTCCAGGAGCCGCACGAAGGCGGTGACCTGCTCCGGGTAGGTCACCTTCGGCAGGGTCAGGACGAGGCCGTCCGGCAGCCCTCCGGCGCGCATCAGGCCGGTGAGGAAGACGTCCGTGGTGCGGATGCCCCGGTCGCGCACGGCGGCCTCCATGCACTTCATACGGATGCCCGTGTACGGGGCGGCGGTTCCGTCGGCGTACGCCTCCGCGACCAGCCGGGCGGCGCGGGCCGCGGCCTCGTCCTCCTCGGCGTCGGGGCGGAGCCCGTAGCCGTCCTCGAAGTCGATGCGCAGGTCCTCCACGGGTTCGCGCTCCAGCTTGGCGCGTACCCGGCCGTGGACGTCCTCCGCCAGCTCCGGCGGTACGGACAGGATCTCGGCGAACGCGGCGGCGTCGGGGGCGTGTTCGTCGAGCGCGGCCAGGGCCCGGTCGCCCCAGGAGCGGACGGTGCCGGCCTCGAAGGCGTCGGCGGGGACGTAGACGGTGTGCACGGGCCGGCGTGTGCCGGGGTCTCCCGGATAGCGGCGGGCGAGTTCGGCGTCCACCGCGGTGAGGGAGGCGCCGATCTCCGCGCCGACCGTACCCGCGAGGCTCGTCGCCACCTGCTCCTGCTGACCCATGACCATGCCCTCCACCTGCTCAAGGTTTCCGCTTGCCGGAATGAATCATCCGCATGGCGAAGTTATAAGTCCTCGGTCCGGGCGTCAATGGTGACCGGAAACGGCCCGGGGCCGCGCGGTGAGGACACCACGCGGCCCCGGGCCGTCGACTTGGGTTGGACTCTCGCGGCGGATCAGCCCTTGCGGGACGTGACCTCGTCGGTGAGCTGCGGGACGACCGCGAAGAGGTCGCCCACGACGCCGTAGTCGACCAGCTCGAAGATCGGCGCCTCGGCGTCCTTGTTGATCGCGACGATGGTCTTCGAGGTCTGCATGCCCGCCCGGTGCTGGATCGCGCCCGAGATGCCGGAGGCGATGTACAGCTGCGGGGAGACCGACTTGCCGGTCTGGCCGACCTGGCTGCTGTGCGGGTACCAGCCGGCGTCCACCGCGGCACGCGAGGCGCCCACGGCGGCACCGAGCGAGTCGGCGAGCGCCTCGATGACCGCGAAGTTCTCCGCGCCGTTGACACCGCGGCCGCCGGAGACGACGATCGCGGCCTCGGTCAGCTCCGGACGCCCCGTGGACTCGCGCGGGGTGCGGGAGAGGACCTTGGTACCGGTCGCCTTCTCGGAGAACGAGACGGTCAGGGCCTCGACGGCGCCCGCGGCCGGAGCGGCCTCCACGGCGGCCGAGTTCGGCTTGACCGTGATGACCGGAGTGCCCTTGGAGACACGGGACTTGGTGGTGTACGAGGCGGCGAACGCGGACTGCGTCGCCACCGGGCCCTCGTCACCGGCCTCCAGGTCGACGGCGTCGGTGATGATGCCGGAGCCGATACGGAGCGCCAGGCGGGCCGCGATCTCCTTGGCCTCCGCGGAGGAGGGCAGCAGCACGGCGGCCGGGGACACGGCGTCGTAGGCGGCCTGGAGGGCGTCCACCTTCGGCACGACCAGGTAGTCGGTGAACTCCGGGGCGTCGGCGGTGAGCACCTTGACCGCACCGTGCTCGGCGAGCGCGGCGGCGGTGTCGGCGGCCCCGTTGCCGAGGGCGACGGCGACGGGCTCACCGATGCGGCGGGCGAGCGTCAGCAGCTCCAGCGTGGGCTTGCGGACGGCACCGTCCACGTGGTCGACATAGACGAGTACTTCAGCCATGGGACTTCAATCTCCTGCGTGCGAGGGAGTACGGGGGCGATGGAGGGAACAGCCGTGGGCCGGGCGGAGCTCCGGGCCCTCGGGACCGTGCCTAGATGAACTTCTGCTCCGCGAGGAAGGCGGCCAGCTGCTTGCCGCCCTCGCCCTCGTCCTTGACGATCGTGCCCGCCGTGCGGGCCGGACGCTCCGCCGCCGAGTCGACGGCGGTCCAGGAACCCTCCAGGCCGACCTCGTCCGCCTCGATCTCCAGGTCCTCCAGGTCCAGGGACTCCACCGGCTTCTTCTTCGCCGCCATGATGCCCTTGAAGGACGGGTAGCGGGCCTCGCCCGACTGGTCCGTCACCGAGACCACGGCCGGCAGCGACGCTTCGAGCTGCTCGCTGGCGCTGTCGCCGTCGCGGCGGCCCTTGACCGTGCCGTCCTCGACGGAGACCTCGGAGAGCAGCGTGACCTGCGGAACACCCAGACGCTCCGACAGCAGCGCCGGCAGCACACCCATGACACCGTCGGTCGACGCCATGCCGCAGACGACCAGGTCGTAGCCGGTCTTCTCGATCGCCTTGGCCAGCACCAGCGAGGTACCGATGACGTCGCTGCCGTGCAGGTCGTCGTCCTCGACGTGGACGGCCTTGTCGGCGCCCATGGACAGCGCCTTGCGCAGCGCGTCCTTGGCGTCCTCGGGACCCACCGTCAGCACGGTGATCTCCGCGTCGTCCGCCTCGTCGGCGATCTGCAGTGCCTGCTCGACGGCGTACTCGTCCAGCTCCGACAGCAGACCGTCGACGTCGTCCCGGTCCAGGGTCAGGTCATCGGCGAAGTGCCGGTCGCCGGTGGCGTCGGGCACGTACTTCACACAGACAACGATCCTCAAGCTCACGCCGGCTCTCCTACTGCATCGTCTTTTCTGGGCTGCCTTGTTGCACGCAGCATAGGCGCCTTTTAGGGCGGTTTCCGGTCGGGTCGACCGATGTGCCAAGCGAAATATTACTCGCCAGTACAGTCAGTGTTTTACCCATGAGCAAGCGCGTGGAACTGTGACCTTGCCAACGCGGCCGGTTCGCGGCGCCTGCTCGGGTTCAGTCTCGCAGAGCGGTGAACCGGCCTCGGTGGTAGATCAGCGGCCGGCCGTCGTCCGGTGGCTCGCCGAGGACCACCTCGGCGATCACGACGCGGTGGTCCCCCGCCGGGACGCGGGCCACGACGCGGCAGATCATCCAGGCGACGACACCGCCCAGCAGCGGTACGCCCTCGGGCCCGGCGCGCCAGTCGGTGGACGGCCCGAACCGGTCGGCGCCGCTGCGGGCGAAGGTGGCGGCCAGTTCCCGCTGGTCCTCACCGAGCAGGTGCACGCCGACGTACTCGGCCTCCGCGATCACCGGCCAGCTGGAGGAGCCGGTACCCACGCCGAAGGAGAGGAGCGGGGGTTCGGCGGCGACGGAGCTGAGCGAGGTGGCGGTGAAGCCCACCGGGCGCCCGCCGGAGGCGGTGATCACCGCGACACCGGCGGCGTGCTGGCGGAAGACGGAGCGCAGCAGTTCGGGCGAGGCCGTCCGGGGGGTGCCGGTACCGGTCGGGACGGTCATGCGGGAGTCCTCCGTCGAGGGGCGTGCGGGCGGGCGGGGTTCGTCAGACACCCGGACAACGCGCACCGGCATGGCGCGTGAGGTCCACACAGGCCCGGCCGTGAAGAAGGAGTACTGGCGGCACCACGTCAGACTGACGACGCGTGGTGTGCACAGTCAAGCCCGTCCCACCAGGTGGGAGATGTGTCACGGCCCGTCACATCGCCTTTCCCAGGGCGGCGACGACGTCGGCGGTACGCGGTGTTCCGGCCGCCCGGCGCACGACGCGGCCGTCCGCGTCGAGGACCAGGACGGTCGGGGTCCGGCTGACGCCCAGCCGGCGCACCAGCGTGAGATGCGCCTCGGCGTCGATCTCGACGTGGGCCACCCCCTCGACCATGCCCGCGACGTCGGCCAGGACGCGCCGGGTCGCCCGGCAGGGTTGGCAGAACGCGGTCGAGAACTGCACCAGCGTCGCCCGTTCCCCCAGCTCCGCGCCGAGTTGGGCGGCGTCCAGTGTGCCGGCGGCACCGTGCCCTCGCATTCCGTTCCCCTTCCGAGTTCTCTTCCTCAGCATCAGCACCGGGCCGACGCATCGCATTCCCGCGGGATTCACGTGACGAGAATCTCCCGCTCAGGCCCCTGTGGGGCTGGCCACGGAGTCGCGCATGGGGCACGATCGCCACAATGCCGAAAACCTACGGCTGCGTAACTTCCGCCGGGAGAACCCTCCCGAGGCATTGAAGAAGGGTCTTCATCCAGATGGCAGAACTCGTCTATCGGCCGGTCATCGGCGCCGCTCGCACGCTGTTCAAGGCGCTCGACCTGAAGATCGACACACAGGGTTCGGAGCACATCCCGAAGACCGGTGGCGCGGTACTGGTGAGCAACCACATCAGCTATCTGGACTTCATCTTCACCGGACTCGGCGCGCTGCCGCAGAAACGGCTCGTGCGCTTCATGGCGAAGGACTCGGTCTTCCGGCACAAGGTCTCCGGACCGCTCATGCGCGGCATGAAGCACATTCCCGTCGACCGCAGCCGGGGTGAGGACGCCTACGCGCACGCGCTCGCGTCGCTGCGTTCCGGCGAGATCGTCGGGGTGTTCCCCGAGGCGACCATCTCCCAGTCCTTCACGCTGAAGAGCTTCAAGTCCGGTGCGGCGCGGCTGGCGCAGGAGGCCGGGGTCCCGCTGATCCCGATGGCGCTGTGGGGCACCCAGCGGCTGTGGACCAAGGGCCGCCCGCGCAACTTCCGGCGCAGCCACATCCCGATCACGATCCGGGTGGGCGAGGCGCTGGACGCTCCCGTCGACCAGTACGCGGGTGCGATCACCCGCCGGCTGCGGGAGCGCGTGCAGGAGCTCCTGGAAGCGGCACAGCGCGCCTACCCGGTGCGCCCCCGGGACGCGGGCGACACGTGGTGGGTGCCGGCCCATCTCGGCGGTACGGCTCCCACCCCCGCCGAGGTGCGCGAGCGCGGCTGAACCGGCGCCCGGCTCTCCGGAAGCCCGCCTCGCGTACGGGAGTTCCGTACGGGAGGCGGGCTTCCGGCCGCTGTCACAGGGCGGTGGTTCCGGCTCCGAGGCGCCGGGATGTGTCGTGGACGAGTGGATGGCCGTGGGCCTAGGCGGCCATCTCCTCCTTGAGCGCCTGGACGAACGCGTCGACGTCCTCCTCGCGGGTGTCGAAGGCGCACATCCAGCGGACGTCACCGGCCGGCTCGTCCCAGAAGTAGAACCGGAAGCGCTTCTGGAGCCGTTCGGACACGGCGTGCGGCAGCCGGGCGAAGACGGCGTTGGCCTGCACGGGATGGAGGATCTCCACCCCGTCCACCGCCCGGACCCCCTCGGCGAGCCGCTGGGCCATGGCGTTGGCGTGCCGGGCGTTGCGCAGCCAGAGGTCGCGGGCGAGCAGCGCCTCCAACTGGACCGAGACGAACCGCATCTTGGAGGCGAGCTGCATCGACAGCTTGCGCAGGTGCTTCATGGCGCGGACGGAGTCCGGGTTCAGGACGACGACGGCCTCCCCGAAGAGCGCGCCGTTCTTCGTGCCGCCGAAGGACAGGACGTCGACCCCGGCGACGGTGGTGAACGCCCGCATCGGCACGTCCAGCGACGCGGCGGCGTTGGCTATCCGCGCCCCGTCGAGGTGCACCTTCATCCCGCGTTCGTGGGCGTGGTCGCAGATCGTCCGGATCTCGTCGGGGGTGTAGACCGTGCCCAGCTCGGTGTTCTGGGTGATCGAGACGACCTGGGGCATCGCCCGGTGCTCGTCGTCCCAGCCGTACGCCTGGCGGTCGATGAGCTCCGGGGTCAGCTTCCCGTCCGGGGTGGGCACGGTGAGCAGCTTCAGGCCGCCCACGCGTTCCGGCGCCCCGCCCTCGTCCACGTGGATGTGGGCGGACTCGGCGCAGATGACGGCGCCCCAGCGGTCGGTCAGTGCCTGGAGGGCGACGACGTTGGCGCCGGTGCCGTTGAAGACGGGGAAGGCCTCGGCGGTGGGGCCGAAGTGGCTGTGCATGACCCTCTGGAGATGCCCGGTGTAGTCGTCCTCGCCGTAGGCGACCTGGTGGCCGCCGTTGGCGAGGGCGAGGGCCGCCAGGATCTCCGGGTGCGCGCCGGCGTAGTTGTCGCTGGCGAAACCGCGTACCTGGGGATCATGGTGGCGCCGGGCATCGGTCCTTACGATTGCGGGGTCAGCCACAGGCGCGTTCCGTTCACTTCTCCGGCGGGCCTGTCCCAGACGTCGGCGATGGCCTCGGCCAGCTCCGTGACGTCCGTGAAGCCCGCGAACTTCGCATTCGGGCGCTCGGCGCGCATGGCGTCGTGCACCAGTGCCTTGACGACCAGGATCGCAGCCGCCGATGTCGGGCCCGCGTCGCCCCCCGCCTTACGGAAGGCGTCGGCGAGGGCGAGCGTCCAGGCCTCGGCCGCCGCCTTCGACGCGGCGTAGGCCGCGTTGCCCGCCGTGGGGCGGCTCGCGCCCGCCGCGCTGATCAGCACGTAACGGCCCCGGTCGCTGCGCTGGAGGGCCTCCTGGAAGGCGAGCGAGGTGGACTGGACGGTGCGGATCAGCAGCTTCTCCAGGAAGTCCCAGTCGGCCAGACTGGTCCCCGCGAAGCTGGAGCCGCCGCGCCAGCCGCCGACGAGGTGGACCAGTCCGTCGATCCGGCCGAACTCGGCCTCGGTCCGGTCCGCCCACGCGCGGGCGGCGTCCAGGTCGAGCAGGTCCACGGTCTCGCCGGTGACGGTCGCGCCGCCGTGGGCGTACCGGGCGGCGTCCACCGCCTCCGCGAGCCGCTCCGCGTTCGAGTCGGACGCGACCACGGTCGCGCCCCGTTCGGCGAGGCTCAGCAGGGTGGCGCGCCCGGCCGGGCCCGCCGCGCCCGCGACCGCGACCACCGCACCTTCGAGCACGCCGCTCCCCTCGATGCCCGCTGTTGTCGCGTTCATGGCCACCGCCTCCTTGGAACCCGCGTTCACGCGGCTGCCCGCCCGGTCTCCGCCGCCGTGATCCCCTTGGTCGAGGCGATCACGTGCTTCAGCTTCTTGGCGAGCGCCTCATAGAACATGCTCAGGGGAAACTCGTCGGGAAGCACGTCGTCGACGAGCTTACGCGGGGGCTTTGTGAGGTCCAGGGCGTCCGGGCCCTTGGCCCAGCGGGATCCCGGGTGCGGAGAGAGGTAGCGGGAGACGAGGTCGTAGGCGGCGAACCAGTGCACCAGCTTGGGGCGGTCGATGCCGTCGCGGTAGAGCTTCTCGATCTCGGCGCAGAGCTGGTTGGTGATCTGTGGGGCACGCTCCCAGTCGATCTTCAGCGTGTTGTCGGTCCAGCGCACCACGTCGTGCTGGTGGAGGTAGGCGAAGAGCAGCTGCCCGCCCAGCCCGTCGTAGTTGCGGACGCGCTCACCGGTGACCGGGAAGCGGAACATCCGGTCGAACAGCACGGCGTACTGGACGTCACGGCCCTGGGCGAAGCCGTCGGCGTCGAGCTTCACGGCCTCCTTGAAGGCCGTGAGGTCGCAGCGCAGCTCCTCCAGCCCGTACATCCAGAACGGCTGGCGCTGCTTGATCATGAACGGGTCGAAGGGCAGGTCGCCGTGGCTGTGGGTGCGGTCGTGGATCATGTCCCAGAGGACGAAGGCCTGCTCGCAGCGCTTCTGGTCGCCGACCATCTCGCGGATGTCCTCGGGCAGCTCCACGCCCAGCAGCTCGACGGCCGCCTCGGTCACCCGGCGGAAGCGGGCCGCCTCGCGGTCGCAGAAGATGCCGCCCCAGCTGAACCGCTCGGGGGCCTCGCGCACGGCGATGGTCTCGGGGAAGAGCACCGCGGAGTTGGTGTCGTACCCGGCGGTGAAGTCCTCGAAGGTGATGCCGCAGAACAGCGGGTTGTCGTACCGCGTCGACTCCAGGTCGGCGAGCCACTCGGGCCAGACCATGCGCAGCACGACCGCTTCGAGGTTGCGGTCCGGGTTGCCGTTCTGGGTGTACATCGCGAAGACGACGAGGTGCTGGAGGCCGTCGGCGCGGTCCTTCGCGGGCTGGAAGGCGAGCAGCGAGTCGAGGAAGTCCGGTATGCCGAAGCCGTCGGCGGCCCAGCGGCGCAGGTCCAGGACGAGGGCACGGTGGTAGGCGGCGTCGTGCGGGAGGAGCGGGGACAGCTCCTCGACCGCGGCGATCACGCGTTCCACGGTGGCGGTGGCCGTCCCGGCGGTGGGGGCGTCCTCCGCGGCGAGGTCGATGGATCCGTCCTTGGACTGCCACGGGCGGATCTCCTCCACGGCACTCTTGAGCGCCGCCCAGGCAGGATGCTCGACCACCCGTGGGGCAGAAGCTTTCGTGCCAGGCGCGGTGGCGTGCTCAAGAATTTCCGTCATGACACTTCCTTCACGGGAGAACCTGGCGTCCTGCTCACCGTATCGGGGGCGGCCTCCATCGGACAAGTGGAGGCCAGAAGATTATCCGGCTACATCTCATCATCACCGCGATTTTTCCCGTCACACATCGCTCCGACAACTTCTTCCGTCGTCGGCGCGGGCCCGCCGACGACGGGTGCGGGAGAACTGGTTCTCTGGGTAGGAACAGTGGGCCGGAAGGCCGACGACGTACGGAAGCGGGATGTCTTGACTTTTCTCACCATCGGCCATCGCGGAGTGATGGGCGTCGAACCGGAGAACACCCTGCGGTCCTTCGCGCACGCCGAGCGGGCCGGCATGGACGCCGTGGAACTCGATCTCCATCTGAGCAAGGACGGCGCGCTCGCGGTGATGCACGACGCGGCCGTGGACCGCACGACGGACGGCAGCGGGCTGATCGCGGAGAAGACCCTGGCGGAGCTGCGCGCGCTCGACGCCGGGCAGGGCGAGCGGGTCCCGGTCTTCGAGGAGGTGCTCGACGCGGTCGGCTCACCCGTGCAGGCGGAGATCAAGGACGTGGCGGCCGCACGCGCGCTGGCCGAGGTGATGCTGCGGCGCGACCTCGCGAGGCGGGTCGAGGTGTCCTCGTTCCACGACGAGGCGGTCGCCGAGATCGCCCAGCTGGTGCCCGGGGTGCGTACGGTGCTCATCGCCAGCCGCTGGGGCGGGGACGTCGTGGACCGGGCGAAGGCGGTGGGCGCTGCCACCCTGGCGCTGAACATCCGCCGCCTCACCCTGGAGGTCGTCGAGCGGGCCCACGCGGAGGGTCTGAAGGTGATCGGCTGGGTGGTGAACACCGAGGAGCACCTGCGGCTGGCGTACGCCCTCGGCCTGGACGGCGCGACGACCGACCACCCGGAGATCCGGCAGGCGGTCCGCGGCACCGGCTGACCCCGCGCCACGGCCGGCGGGACCCCGGGGCGAGGACCGTCCCGCCGGGCGGCCCGCCGCCGGGCGGCCCGGCGCCGCCCGGCCACCGTGTCAGACCGCCGGCACGGTCAGAACGTCTTGACCAGCAGCTCGAAGGCGAGATCGTCGCGCTGCGGGACACCGAAGCGCTCGTCGCCGTACGGGAAGGGGCTCATCTCTCCCGTACGGCGGTAGCCCCGGCGCTCGTACCAGGCGATCAGCTCGTCGCGGAGCGAGATCACGGTCATGTGCATCTCGCCCACGCCCCAGTCCTCGCGGACCGCTCGCTCGGCCTCCGCGATCACGGCCTTGCCGAGGCCACCGCCCTGGAGTCCGGGATCGACCGCGAACATCCCGAAGTAGGCCGCCCCACCCCGGTGTTCGAGCTGACAGCAGGCGACCGTCACACCGTCACGCTCGGCGATCATCATCCGTCCCGAGGGAGCGCTGATCACCTCGCGCACCCCGTCCGCGTCGGTCCGCTGCCCCTCCAGGAGGTGGGCCTCGGTCGTCCATCCGACGCGGCTGGAGTCGCCCCGGTACGCGGACTCGACGAGCCGCACGAGCGCGGGGACGTCCTCCTCGGTGGCGTCGCGGAAGGTGAGGCGCGTCTGCTCGGGGGCCGGTGCGGTGTCCATGGTGGCGTTCTCCGGAGTGTGTGACCGACGGTGCCGTCCGAGACTAACCCGGCGCGGATTGTGCCTCAGTCCTCTCGGCGCGCTCCCCCTGTACGCCAGTGCGCCCCGGTAGAAGGAGGCTTGGCGGGGCATGGTCGGGATGTACCGGCGCCGGACGGGATGTACCGGCGTCGTTCGCCGTAGGGGGTGGGTCGTGCACGGACCGGCGCTGTCCGGCTGGCTGCTGATGGTGCTCTGCCTGGTCACGGGCGGGTACTGCCTGCTGCGCGCGCGCCACTGCGCGGAGCGTGAGCGGACCTCCGCGCGCGCGGAGGCGGTGATGGGCTTCGGCATGGCCGCCATGGCCCTGCCCGCCGTGGTGCTCACGCCGCCGCGCTGGGGGTGGGCGGTGTACGCGGTGGTCTTCGGCGCCGCCTCGGCGCGCGCGCTCGTCGCGGCCCGGAGCGACGCGCACCACGCGCACCACCTGGTCGGTTCGCTGGCGATGGTCTACATGGCGGTGGCCATGGCACCCTGGGCCGCCTCCGGGGGGCACGGCGGGCACGCGGCCCACGGGGCGGGCGGATCCGCCGGCGGTGTCCCGCTGCTGACCGGTCTGCTGCTGGCGTACTACGCGCTCTACGTCCTGCGCGCGGCCGGCCGGCTGATACCGGTGGCGGCGGCCCCCGCGGGCACCGCGGCGGCGGGCGGACCGGCTCTCGCCTGGGGAGCGCGCCCCGAGCTGGCGCTGGCGTGCCGGCTGACGATGGGGCTGGCCATGTTCGCGATGCTGCTCACCCTGTGAGACAGCCGCACCGGCAAACCGTGTCCTACGTCACTTGGCGCGCGCGGCCATATCGGTGGGTGCCACGCCCCTCATAGGCTGACGCCCATGTTGGTCTCCCTCGTGCTGCTGCTGCTCGGTGCGCTGGCCGCCGTCGTGGCCCCGAGCCTGATGGCACGGGCCCGCTGGCCGGAGCGCGAGCCGGTGGTGGCGCTGTGGGTCTGGCAGTGCGTGGTGGCGGCGGTGCTGCTCTCCTTCGGGCTCTCCATGACGTTCAGCGCGGCCGCCGCCTGGCAGGCCGTCCGGGGACAGGTCTTCGCGCCCGCCCCGCACGCCGTGGTGGAGGCGTACGCCCTGGGCGCGTACGGACCCTGGTCGGCGGTCATCGCGGTGCTGCTGGCGCTCGGCGGGCTGTGGACGGCCGCCATGCTCGTACGGGAGGTCCTGCGGGCCCGCGCCCGGCGCGGGCGGCGGCGCGCGGAGCTGCTGGTCCGCTCCCCGCTGATGCCGGGCGAGGAGCCGGGCGCGGGGCGGCTGGTGGTGCTGGAGGGTGAGCGCCCGGACGCCTGGTGGCTGCCGGGTTCGGCCCCTCAACTGGTCATCACCACCGGTGCGCTGGGCCGGCTGAAAGGCCGTCAGCTCGACGCGGTGCTCGCCCATGAGCAGGGCCACGCGCAGGCCCGGCACGACTGGCTGCTGCACTGCTCGGGGGCGCTCGCGACGGGCTTCCCCCAGGTGCCGGTGTTCGCGGCCTTCCGTGACGAGATGCACCGGCTGGTGGAGCTGGCCGCGGACGATGTGGCGTCACGGCGCTTCGGCCGCCTCACGATCGCGCTCGCCCTGGTCGAACTCAACGAGGACCGGGGGGTGTTCGGTCCCGGGCCGGCCTCCGACGCGCAACTCCCCTTGCGGGTGGACCGCTTGCTCAGCCCGAGGGAGCGGCTCACCGCGGGACGGCGGCTGCGGCTGACGGCGGCCGCCGCGATGGTCCCGGTCGTTCCGCTGCTGGTGGCGTTCGTCCCGGCGCTCCGCGCTCTGGGCTAGCCGCCGGGGTCGCCGACACCGCCGGGGCCACCGGGGCCGCTGCCTGTGCGATCCCCCTGCGCGACCGGCGAGCGCCCGGCGCCGCGTACCGGCCTCGTGTGCGGCGCTGTTCGCCTGCCCGGCCTCCCCGGTCGCGGTGGCGGTGATCGTGCTGCCCCGTGGCGGGCGGGAGAGGCGCCGGACGCGGTTCACCCCGTGCGGGTTCCGCGTGGGACGTGAAGGATTCCGGGAGGAGATGTGAGAGATCTCCCGTCTCCGGACGGCGCGGGAAGCCGTGTCCGGCCTTAGCCTGGAGGCATGTCCCCGTACCCGAACACGTCTGTTCCCGTGCGCCCCGCCTCCGTGGTCAATGAAGAGATCCGCGAACTGTGGCAGCGCTCGGGCGGTCTGCTGTCCCCGGAGGACGAGAGGGAGTACCAGCGGCTGCTGGTGGAATGGTCGGCGGCGGCCGGCACGACCGTACGGCCGGACGTCGGGACCGAGAGCGGCTGAGGGCCCCCTCCGGGCCGGGACCCGGCCGAGGGCCCTCCGGACGCGCGGAGACCGGCCGGTGGCGCGCAGGCGCCGGGACCGATGGCGCGCAGGCATGACCGGTGGCGCCCAGGTGCCGGGAAGGGTGTCCCGCCGGGCGGGAGGCCGCTCGGCGGGACACCGTGTTCTCACCTCGGATCGCGGTCGCGGTCGCGGGTGTCAGCGGCCGAAGTACTCCGGCTGCGTCTGCACGTTGAGCTCCGTCAGCCGCACCTTCTTCGCCGGGTCCGTACGCCGGTCGTTCAGCTTCAGGACGTCGAGGCCCTTGGCGATGTCGTTGGAGTAGATGTAGCCGTTGTAGTAGTACGCCGACCAGGGGCCGGCCGTGGTGACCGCGTCCGTGGAGACGGGGCCGCGCTCGAAGTAGGCGATCTCCTTCGGCTTCGAGGAGTTGGTGAAGTCCCATACGGAGACCCCGCCCTGGTACCAGGCCTGGACCATCAGGTCCTTGCCCTTCACCGGGATGAGCGATCCGTTGTGCGCGACACAGACCTCGGTCTCGGCCTGCGGGCGGTCGATCTTGAAGTAGCTGCGGAAGACGAGCTTGCGGTGGTCGCCCCGGCCCTTGATGTCGTAGATGCCGTCCGCGCCCCGGTTCGGACCGACCTCGTCGTTGCAGGTGGCCGCGCCGCCGCCGCCGAGCTCATCGGTGAAGACGACCTTGTCGGCCGTCTGGTTGAAGGTCGCGGAGTGCCAGAACGCGAAGTTCACGTTGTCCTGGACACGGTCGATGATCTTCGGGTGCTCCGGGTCCTTGATGGAGAACAGGATCCCGTCGCCCATGCAGGCTCCCGCCGCCAGGTCCTTCGACGGCAGCACCGTGATGTCGTGGCAGCCGGTGGTCTGCGACACACCGGGGTTGGTCGGCGCGCCGGGGTTCCCGCCGTCCGGGAAGAGGACCGGGAAGTTCACGACCCGGGACTTCTCCGGCGCCTTGCGCGGCACCTTGATGACGGAGATCCCGTCGTGCGGCGGCTGGCAGTCCGGGAAGGCCGCGTTCGGAGCGTACGAGGAGACGTAGATGTACACGTCCGTACGCTTCGGGATGATCGTGTGGGTGTGCGAACCGCACGCGGTCTCGACGGCGGCGACGTACTCGGGGTGCCGCTTGTCGCTGATGTCGAAGACCTTCATGCCCTCCCACGAGGACTTCTCCGTGGCGGGCTGGGTGGTGCTGGAGCAGGAGTCGTCGCTGCGCGAAGAGTCCGTGGACAGGAACAGCAGGTTGCCCGAGACGGAGATGTCGTTCTGCGATCCGGGGCAGAGCACCTGCGCGACGGTCCTCGGCTTCTTCGGGTTGCTGATGTCGAAGATCCGGAAGCCGTCGTAGTTGCCGGCGTAGGCGTAGTTCCCCTGGAACGCGATGTCCGTGTTGAGCCCTTGCAGCGCGTCCTTGGGGACGTTGGTGAGGTGCTCGATGTTGTCGCTGTGGACGATCTCGTCCACACCCGGCACCTCGCCGCTTCTGATGGCGGCCTCCGCCGCCGCTTCGGCCTGCCGGCTCACGGAGACGCCGGTGGTGGCGGTGTCGCCGGGATCGGGGGTCGCGGCCGCGGGTCCGGCCGTGAACAGCGTGGCGATGAGCCCGGCGGCGGCTGCCGCCACTCCGAGGCGTCTGCGCCGCACGCTGGTGGTGTGCAACGAGGTCACTGTTGTCCTCCCTTGTGTCCGTCCGCGGGTGAACGGTTGCTGGACCCCGGCAGTATCGCTCGCATCATGTACACACCAACAGGTGGCAACACAGACGTAACAAAAGTTTCCGGTCGGCGCCCTGTGGAAGGTGTTAGGACGGTCTGCGACACACCAAGTGGCTCAGGAGGTCGATGTGTTGATACCCCGTCACATGGCGCGCGGGCGTGCGGCCGCGCTCGGGGCGGTCGTGGCCGCCGCCCTTGCCCTCGGGGGCTGCGACGCGGACGGCGGTGACGAGGCGGCCTCGAAGGCCTCGGGTCCCGGGGTGGTGGCGCCGGGCAGACCGGGCGAGCCGGCCAGGACCCTCTCCCCCGCCGAGGCGGTGAAGGCCGCCGGGGACGACACCCCCAACTCCGCCGACTTCCGGTACGCGCGGATGATGATCGAGCACCACGAGCAGGCGGTCGTCATGACCTCACTCGTGCAGGAGCGCGCCTCTTCCACGTCCGTGAAACGGCTGGCGGAGCGCATCGCGGCGGGCCAGCGGCCGGAGATCGGCGCCATGAAGGGCTGGCTGACCAACAACGGCGGCGACGGGCGGGCCGAGGAGCCGCACGACCACTCCGCCATGGCCGGGATGGCGACCGAGGCCCAGCTGAAGGAGTTGCGGGCGTCCCACGGCGAGGAGTTCGACACGCTGTTCCTCACCCTGATGATCACCCATCACCAGGGGGCGATCACCATGGCCACCGAGGCCCTGTCGAACGGCAACAACGTGCTGATCGAGGAGATGGCCGACGACGTGATCGCCCAGCAGACCGTGGAGATCGACCGGATGCGCACCCTGCTGGCCTGACCACGGGCCGGCGTGGCACGGACCGGGCACACGGGCGACGGCCGTGGCGGGGTCAGCCCTCGCCGAGGCGTTCCGCCTGGAGGCGCGCCGCGGCCAGCACACTGTCCAGCAGGCCCGGGAAGAGGTCGTCCAGGTCCTCGGCCCGCAGCACGCTCAGCTTCGCCGTGCCCCGGTAGATCTGCCGGATGACCCCGCTCTCCCGGAGCACCCGGAAGTGGTGCGTGGTGGTGGACTTGGACACCGGGAGGTCGAAGTGGGAGCAGGCCAGTGCGTCCCCCGCGCCCGCGAGCCGTCGCACGATCCGCAGCCGGACCGGGTCGGAGAGCGCGTGGAGCACGGTCTCGACGCGGATCTCCTCGCGCGGGGGATGCGCGAGCGCGCGGGCGTTCGGCGTCACGGTGGCTCCCTTTCGTCCTGGCTCTCCATGGTACGAGAGCCGCCGTACGCTCCGGCGGGCGCGGCGGCGCCAAGAATGTGCGGGGGAAACAAGGTGTCGCTCCCCCGCGGGCCTCAGGTCCGGGTGGCGACCACCAGCCGGGCCCGGGGACTGCCGTCCGCCCGCCGCCCGAGCTCTTCCAGCGGCAGCAGCCGCACCCCGAAACCGGCCGCCACGAGGTCGTCCACCACCCCGGCCAGCGGAAACGTGCGGTAGTACATGATGAACCTCGGGCGCCACAGGGCGTTGCGCACCCGCATGGCACCGTCGAATCCGAGCATCGACCAGTACGCCCGCGAACCGGCCTGGGGCGGCGCGCCGACCGGGAAGACGAAGCTGCCACCCGGCCGCAGCGAGGCGCGCACCTGGGCGAACAGGCCGGGCCGCTCGCGGGGCAGGAAGTGCCCGAACGCCCCCAGGCTCAGCGCCAGGTCGAAGACGGGGCCGAAGGGCAGCGCCCGCGCGTCGGCGCGTACCCAGTCCACGGCGGGGCCGCCTCCGGTGTCCGCGTGGTTCGCCCGCGCCACGGCGAGCATGCCGGCGCTGAAGTCGACACCGGTCACCCGCCTCCGGCACAGCCCGCGCAGGACACCCGCACCGGCCCCGGTGCCGCAGCAGACGTCCAGCCCGCTGTCGAACGGGCCGAGCAGCCGCACCGCTCGGGCGACGGCGTCGAGCACCCGGTCCGGGGTCCGGTAGGGGGTCAGGTCGAACTTCGGGGCGAGCAGGTCGTATCCGCGCATCGTGGAGGAGAGCGCCTGGACGGCCAGTTCGCGCAGGGTGGGCCCGTGAGGAGTGGACATCGCCGTCAGCGTACCGGCCGGGCGACGCCGGGCCGGAGCACGCCCCGCGCCGGACGGCGGCGCCCCCGCAGGCGCCGGGTCAGATCGCGTACCCGTACGGCTTCGGTGTCGCGACCTCGCCGCCCAGCGCACGCGCCGCGTTGCGGGCGAAGTAGGGGTCGCGCAGTAGTTCCCGGCCGAGCAGGACGGCGTCGGCCTGGCCCTCGGTGAGTATCTTCTCCGCCTGCACGGGGTCGGTGATCAGCCCGACGGTGGCCACCGGCAGGTCGGTCTCGGCGCGGACCCGCGCGGCGAAGGGCACCTGGTAGTGCGGGCCCACGGGGATCCGGGCCCTCGGGGCGAGGCCGCCGGTGGAGACGTCGAGCAGGTCCACGCCGTGTGTCCGCAGCTCGCGGGCCAGCCGCACGGTGTCGTCGGCGGTCCAGCCCTCACGCTCGTCGTCGGGGTTCTCGGTCAGCCAGTCGGTGGCGGAGATCCGGAAGAACAGGGGCAGTTCGTCGGGCCAGACGGCGCGTACCGCATCCACGACCTCCAGGGCGAGACGTGTCCGGTTCTCGAAGGAGCCGCCGTAGGCGTCGGTGCGGTGGTTGCTGTGCGGGGAGAGGAACTGGCCGATCAGGTAGCCGTGCGCGCCGTGGATCTCCGCGACCTGGAAGCCCGCCGCGAGGGCCCTGCGGGCGGCGTCGGCGAACTGGCCGACGATCTCCTGGATCTCGTCGGTGGTCAGCTCGGTGGGGACCGTGTGGTTCGTGTCGTGCGCGAGGGCGCTGGGGGCGACGGGCTGCCAGCCCTCTCCCGACGGGTCCGCCGGGGCGACGGGTGCCCCGCCGCGCCAGGGGCGCCCGGTCGAGGCCTTGCGCCCGGCGTGGCCGAGCTGGATGCCCGCTACCGTGCCCTGCTCGGTGAGGAACCGGGTGATGCGGCGGAACGCCTCCGTCTGGCGGTCGTTCCAGATGCCGAGGTCGGCGGCGCTGATCCGGCCCTCCGGGCTGACCGCCGTGGCCTCGACCAGGACGAGGCCGGTGCCGCCGGCCGCGCGGGAGGCGTAGTGGGCGAAGTGCCAGTCGCCGGGCACGCCCGTGTCCGGCCCCGAGGTCTCGGCGCTGTACTGGCACATGGGTGCCATCCAGACGCGGTTGGGGACGGTCAGCGACCGCAGGGTGTAGGGCTCGAACAGCGCGCTCACGGGGGCTCCGCTTTCCTCGGGTGCGACGGGCAGGGGCACGGCGCGGACCGGGCGGGCCGGTCCGGGACTCGTACGAGAAAAACCGTACTACGAGATTCGCCGTATTACGACATCCGCCGTACCAGCGGATCCCGGCCCGGACCGACCCGTTCCTCCCGCTCCCCCGGTCCTCGCCGCTCGGTCCCGGTCCTCGCTCCCCCCTCGCCGTCTCACCCCCCTGGCCGCAGCCGCCGTCTGAGCCTGATGGCGGTCTCGGCGGCGTACACCTGACTCCAGGTGCGGCGGCCGCCCTCCGAGGTCCAGGTCACCTGGACGTCGGCGCCGTCCGTCCGGACGGCCTCGACCGTCATCACCCGCTCACCGTCGCGGACGTCCCCGCGCAGCAGTTCGCGCGCCGTGACGGTGACCGGCTCCGAGCGCTCCTCCTCGGCCTCCCGTGCCGCCGCGAGAAGCGCCGCGGCCAGTTCCCTGGCCGCGGCCGGGGAGCAGGACCAGCCGGTACGGCCCGAAGGGGCCTCGATCCGGATGCCGACCACCGGCCCGTCCCCGGACGGGCCCCCGTACGGGGTCTCCGTGGGGCCGGGGGCCACCTCCAGCGTCGCGCCGTGCCCTTCGGCGTCCTCGATCCGGATGCCCATCCCGCTCCTCCTCCCGCTCCGGCCGGACCGGCTCAGCTCAGCTCAGCTCAGCCGGAGACTCTCCGGCGGGCCCAGATAGCTGGGCTTGAGGCCGCCGGTGTCGACCACGAGGTTCTGCAGCACCACCGTCGGGTCGACCATCCAGAATTTCAGCACATGCGCCCCGGCCCGGCCGACGCGGTGCACGGTGGCGGTGCGGTTGACGTTGTCCGAGGTGGTGCGGGCCCACTGCGGGTTCATGGTCCCGTCGTCGGAACCGGTGACCGCCGTGATGTTGACGGACCGCGGCGCGTCGTCGTCGAAGGAGACGGCGTAGGTGAGCCCGTCGGTGGCCAGCGTGTTGTTGCGGGGCGAGAGGTACGCCCAGACCGTGACCGGCCCGGTGGTGAACAGGCTGAGCCGGTACTCCAGCCGGGGCCCCGCGCCGCCCGGGGTCCGCCGGGACGCGGTGACCGGGAAGGGCTCCATCCCCGCGCCGGTGCGGCCGATGCCGGGGACGCGCCGCCAGGTGATCCCGCCCTGCCCGACCGCCCGGTGGAAGTGGTCGGCCTCCATGGAGACGTATCCGTTGGCCTCGACGAACCCGGCGAGCCGGCCGCGGCCGGTGCGGGGGCGGTCCACCACGGCCCGGACGACGACCTCCCGGCCGCCGGGGCCGGTGACGGTGACCGGGACCCGGGTGACGCCCTTGGGCGCACGGGACCAGTCGACCCGGAAGGTGACGCGGGTCTGGGTGTCCACCCGGGCCCGGGTCCGGTCCGCGAGCAGCCAGGGCGCGCCCGTACGGATCCGGACGTCGAAGGGGACCGTGCCCCGGTTGAACACCTCGACGTACTGCGCGGGCTGGCTCTGGTACGGGCTGAAGACCGGCAGCTCCGGCTCGCCGCCGCTCCCGGCAGCGCCCGGCCACCAGAACTCCGAGCCGTCGACGGCCACGCCCATCTCGGCACGCCGGGGCAGGGTGATGCGCCGGACGGCCGGGAAGATCTCGTCCTCGATCGCCACGTCGTTCAACTCGGGCTGCTGCCAGGGGGCGTTGGGGCCGTAGCGGGCCACATCGCCGTACCCGATGTGCGGCTGGCTCTGGAAGCCCTCCCACTTCCCGCCGGCGATCTCGTGGTCGAAGCGCCGTGCCAGGGCGAAGTCGTCGGCGAGGCGGTCCTCGGCGGTGGCCGCCAGGGTGTTGGTCAGGGCGCGGCCCTGGGGCGCGTAGTGCAGGTTGGTGAACTCCGCCTCGCGCAGGGCGTACAGGTTGGCGGTGGCCCGTACGGCGTAGCCCACCAGCTGGTACCAGGCGTCCTGGGCGGACGCGGGGAGTTCACGCCGGACGCGTTCGGCGGCCTTGTCCAGCCGCCGCCAGTCCTCGGTGACGCGTTCCAGCTCGCGGTAGTCCACCAGGCTGAAGGGGGTGGCCTCGTCGTCGTACACGATGGCCGAGGAGTCCGTCGCGGGGTCCTTGGCGGGGTCGAGGGTGATCCTGCGGTTGAGCAGTTCGGGCTTGCGGCGGGACTGGAGCGCGGCGTACGTCCGCAGCACGGCGGCGATCTCCTCGGCCCGCTTCTCGCCGAAGTTCTGCCGGGCGTAGCCCTCCTCCCACTCCGGGAGGCTCTCCAGCGGCCAGCGCTCCGGATTCCAGGCGTAGTCGAGGAAGAACTGGGTGGGCAGTTCGTTGCCCTTGAGGTCACCGACGTTGCTGACCCACAGCCCGTGGTTGCCGTAGGCGGCGCTCTGGTGGAGCTGGTCCCACATGTTGGGGAGCGAGGTGGTGTCGACCCACTTGTAGTTGCGGCCCACCCCGACGTAGTCGAAGTGGTAGTAGAGGCCGTAGCCGCCCGTCCGGTCGTCCGTGCCGAGGTCGGGCAGCATACGGACGTTGGCCCAGTTGTCGTCGGTGAGGACGACGGTGACGTCGTCGGGGACGCGCAGGCCCCGGTCCCAGTAGTGCTGGACCTCCTTGTAGAGGGTCCACACCTGGGGGACGGCGGTCTCCGAGCCCAGCTCCTCGGCCAGGATCGCGCGCTGGGAGGCGATGATCTCCCGCATCAGGTCGATGCCGTCGCCGTCCGGCAGGCTGACGTCGCCGTTGCCGCGCATGCCGAGGGTGACGACGCCCTCGAAGTCCTCGTCGGCCATGCGGCGGACGCCTTCGCGCCAGTAGGCCTTGACGGCCTCGGCGTTGCGGCGGAAGGACCATTCGCCGGTGCCGCCGTAGGGGTCGTGCCCGGGGGTGGTGACGGTGCCCTCGGCGTCGCGTACGGCCGCGACGGCGTGCCGGTTCCACTCCTCGATGCCCCGCATCATGGGCGCCTCGTGCGAGGTGCCCATGACCACGCCGTACGCCTTGGCGGTGGCGTGGTTGAGCGGGTCGTCCTCGGCGAAGGCGCGTCCCCACACGGCCGGCCACAGGTAGTTGGCCTTGAGGCGCAGCATCACCTCGAAGACCTTGGCGTAGAAGCCGGCGTTGAAGCCGCCTTCGTGGCCGGGGGCCTTGCCGGGTCCGAAGTAGGCCGGGGCCCAGGTGCCGAGGGCGGGGTTCTCGTCGTTGACGAAGAAGCCGCGGTACTTCACGGCGGGGGTGCCCTGGCTGTACCGGCCGGGCAGGACGTACAGCGCGTCGCGGTGGACGGGGACGACGTCGTCCCACCAGTACCAGGGGGACACGCCGATGCCCCGGGAGACGTCGTACGCGCCGAAGATCGCCCCGCGCTGGTCGCCGCCCGCGACGACGAAGGCGCGGTCGACGCCGGGCAGCGGCCGCTCGACGACGGTCTGGAGGCTGGTCTCCCAGGCACCCTCGACGCCGGAGACGTCCAGCTTGCCGGTGGCGATCAGCCGGTCGATCAGCGGGCTGCGGCCGATGGTCCCGAGCAGGACGATCTCGCGGGCCCTCGCCGGCGCGGCGTGGGCGAGCGCCGGGCGGACGCCGGTGACCCGCTCGATGTCGTCGCGGAGGTCGCCGGCCACCCGGACGACCCCCGGGTGGTCGCGGTCGCTGACCACGACCGGTACCGCCCGGCCGTTCTCGACCAGGGCGAACGCCCCGGGGCGCGGGGTGAAGGAGAGGTAGGCGCCGGGGTCGGTGGGGTGTACGGTGCCGGGCCGGGCCGGACCGTGCGGAGTCGCCCCGGCCTCGCCGGTGAGCCCCGTCAGCGACCCGAGGGGGGTCGCCGTCAGCGCGGTGATCCCGAGGCCGGCGCCGAGGAGCGACCTGCGGCTGGTGTGGTGCGGGGTGTGCTGGTCCATGCTGGATCTCCCCATGGGTGCGGATGCGTGACGAGTGGGCCCGCGGTGTACGGGGGTACGGGCCGGGGTGTACGGGGGTACGGGGCCGGGAAAGGCGGGTCAGTCGGTGGTGCCGGGTGCGGCGGCGGGCCGCGGGGCCGGGTCCGTCGTGGGCGTCTCGCCCCCGTCGGCGGCGGGCGAGAGCGCGGCCACGATCGCGTCCGCGGTGTCGTCGGGTTCCGGGCTGATCAGGCCGACGAGGAGGTAGACCACCAGCGAGGTGGCGAGCGGGGTGACGATCACGAGCGTCTGGTCGGCGCTGTCGAGCACGAACTTGACGAGGACGTAGCCGAGCAGGCCGAGCGCCCAGGAGGACAGGGCGGCGCGGGGCCCGAACCGCCGGAAGGCGGGGAGCAGTCCGAGCAGCATCGGGATGGAGATGGGACCCATCACGGCCGCGACCAGTCCGACGATGATGCCGAGGACGCCGCCGAAGTGGTCGGCCTCGACGGCGACGACCATGCTGACGGAGATGAAGACGACGGTGCAGACGCGGGCCAGGAGGAGCGCGGTGGCCGGGGACAGGTCCCTGGCGCGGCGCACCACGGCGGGGATGATGTCGCGGGTGACGACCGCGGAGACGGCGTTGGCGTCCGACGAGGCCATCGCCATGGTGTGGGAGAACATCCCGGCCAGCGTCAGGCCGACCAGCCCGGCCGGCAGGTAGGACTCGGCCATCAGCGCGTAGACCTTCTCCGGGTCGGCGATGTCCGGCATCAGGACGGCGGCGGCGACCGGCGGGAACAGCAGCACGGCCGGCCACACCACGTACAGCAGGGCGGAGAGTCCGGCCGAACGGCGGGCGGCCTCCGGGGAGTCCGTGGCCATGTAGCGCTGGGCCAGGTTCCACATGCCGCCGTTGTACTCGAAGAGCTTCACGACGACGTACGCGCCGAGGAAGGCCGCGGTGTAGGGGCCGACGAGCGGCTTCCCGTGCCCGTCGGGCAGCCGGTCCCAGAGGGTCACCAGGCCCGCCGGTCCGTCGCCGAGCCGGTCCAGGACCACCCAGAGCATCGCGAGGGCGGCGAGGCCCTGGATGAGGAACTGCCCGAAGTCGGTGAGGGCGTCGGCCCACAGCCCGCCCACGGTGCAGTACAGCAGGGTGACGATCCCGGTGAGCAGGATGCCGACCGTCATCGGCACGCCGGTGAAGACGTTCAGCAGCACGGCCACGGACGCCCACTTGGCGGCGACGTCGAACACCTTGAGCAGGGCGCCGCTCCAGGCGAGCGCCTGCTGGGTGGGTATGTCGTAGCGCCGGGCGAGGTACTCCAGCGGTGAGGCGACCGCGTACCGCCGGCGGAGCCGCTGCCAGCGCGGGGCGAACAGCCAGGCCCCCACGGCGGTGCCGAAGGCGAGGGGCAGGAACGCCCATACGTAGACGGTGATGCCGTAGCTGTAGGCGATCGCGGCGTACGCGACGAAGACGGCGGCGCTGTAGCCGGACATGTGGTGGGAGATGCCGGAGAGCCACCAGGGCATCTTGCCGCCGCCGGTGAAGTAGTCGCTGACGTTGCCGACGCGGCGGTGCGACCAGAGGCCGATGAGCAGCATCACCAGGAAGTAGCCGCCCAGGGCGGCCCAGTCGAGCATGGCCATCGAGAACTCCTTGCTGTGCGTCGGGCGCGCCGCGGCGGGCGGGGGTGCCGCCGGCCGCGGCGGCCTACCAACGGGGCGATTTCTTCTCGTAGTCGGGGTCGATCCGGCGCATGTATCCGGTGTCGTCCCGGTTGCGCAGTCCGCACGTGAGGTACTGCTCGTGGAGCCGGGCGAGCGCGTCAGGGTCCAGTTCGACGCCGAGTCCCGGACCGGTCGGGACGCGTACGGCGCCGTCGGTGAAGCCGAGGACACCGGGGACCACCACGTCCTCGCTCTTCCACGGCCAGTGGGTGTCGCAGGCGTGGGTGAGGTTCGGGGTGGCGGCCGCGAGGTGCGTCATGGCGGCCAGGCTGATGCCCAGGTGGGAGTTGGAGTGCATGGACAGGCCCATGCCGAAGGTGTCGCAGATCCCGGAGAGCAGCCTGGAGCGGTGCAGACCGCCCCAGTAGTGGTGGTCGGAGAGCACCACCCGGACCGCGCCCCGTGCCACGGCGGGCGCCAGGTGTCCGAAGGCGACGACGCACATGTTCGTGGCGAGCGGGACCGGGGTCTCGCGGGCGACCCCGGCCATCCCGTCGAGCCCCGGGGTGGGGTCCTCCAGGTACTCCAGGACGCCTTCCAGCCGACGGGCCACCTCGATCGAGGTGGGCACGGTCCAGGCGGCGTTGGGGTCCAGCCGCAGCGGCACCCCGGGGAACGCCTCGCGCAGGGCGAGGACCGCCTGGATCTCCTCCTCGGGCGGTCTGACACCGCCCTTCAGCTTGATCGCGGTGAAGCCGTACTCGGTGATCATGCGCCGGGCCTGGGCGACGAGGGCCTCCGAATCCAGCGCGGCTCCCCAGTCGTCAGGGGCCTCTCCCGGGTGCCCGGCCCACTTGTAGAAGAGGTAGGCGCTGAACGGGACGCGGTCGCGGACCGCGCCGCCGAGCAGATCGCTGACGGGCCGTCCCGCCGCTTTGCCCTGGATGTCCAGGCAGGCCACCTCGAAGGGCGAGAAGACCCGGTCGACGGCGCTGCTGGTGGTGATCATCCCGGTGAGCCCGGATCCGTCCGTGCCGCTGTCGCCGGCCAGCAATCCGGCCAGTGCGCGGTGCATCGCGCCGAGCGCGTACACGTCCATGCCGGTGAGGGCGTCCGCGGCGGCCCGCAGGCGGCGCAGGTGCCCGTCGTCGGCGTAGGTCTCGCCGAGACCGGTCAGGCCCTGGTCGGTGGCCACCTCGACGATCGCCCGCAACGCGAAGGGTTCGTGGACGCCGACCGCGTTCAGCAGCGCCGGGTCCCGGAAGGCCACGGGTGTGATCGTGACGCCGGTGATCCTGATGTCCGTCATGTCCGTCGCCTCTTCCTCCGCCGTGGGGGGGGTGGCCGGCCGGGCCGACCACGGCTTTTGACCTGTTCATGACATTCTTCTCTCCGGAAGGCCGCCCGGAGCGGGCCGTCCGCACGCCCGCGCCGGACCGCCTTCGAAAGTTTCGGCGCCGGCTTCCGGCGGGGCGGCCGCGTCGCTCGCGGCCGCCCCGGCCGTCAGTCCGCCGCGGACACCGGGGCGGACGAGGTGGCGCAGACCAGGGTGCGCCGGTGGTCCACGGTGCGTTCGGGGCCGGTGAGGCGCAGCCGGACCGTCCGGCGGACGTCCGCCGGATCGCTGGAGGCGGCGAAGCGCAGCTCCAGGTCGCCCGGTTCCACGATCCGGGTCCCGCGGGTCCCGGTGAAGGAGACCAGGTCCGCGTGGAAGCGGAAGCGGACCCGCCGCGACTCCCCGGCGGCGAGCGGCACCCGCGCGTAGCCGATCAGCCGCGACTCGGGGCGTGTGGTCTGGGCGACCGGGTCGTGGACGTAGAGCTGCACCACCTCGGCGCCGTCGCGGTCGCCGGTGTTGGTGACCGTGAGACCGAGGTCCGTCCCGCCGTCGGTGGGCAGTTCGTCCGGCGCCCCGGAGACCGGTCCCCAGGCGAACGAGGTGTACGACAGTCCGTGGCCGAAGGGGTGGAGCGGGGTCGGGTCCAGGTTGCTGACCCCGCCGGCCCGGCCGAGCGGCGGCTGGAGGTACGTCCACGGCTGGCCGCCGGGGCTCCTCGGGATGCCGACGGGCAGGCGGCCGGAGGGGTTGACCCGCCCCGACAGGATCCCGGCCAGCGCCGGTGCGCCCTCCTCACCGGGGAAGAAGGCCTGCACACAGCCGGCCAGCCGGTCCGCGTGCGCGCCGAGCGCGTACGTACGTCCCGTGAGGAGCACCAGGACCACGGGGGTTCCCGTCGCGAGGAGCGCGTCCAGCAGTTCCGTCTGGCGTCCGGGCAGCGAAAGGTCGGCCGCGTCGCAGCCCTCCCCCGAGGTGCCGCGGCCGAACAGTCCGGCCCGGTCGCCGAGTACGGCCACGCACACGTCGGCGTCGGCGGCCAGCTCCGCGGCCGGGGTGATGCCGGACGTGTCGTCCCCGTCCACGTCGCAGCCCTGCCGGAAGTCCAGCCTGGCCCCTGGGAACTCCTCGCGCAGCGCGTCCAGCAGCGTGGGGATCTCGATGCCCCTGGGGATGTCCGGGTAGGAGACGCCGACATGGCTGGGGAAGGAGTAGCAGCCGAGCATGGCCAGCGCGTCGTCGGCGCGCGGGCCGACGACCGCGATCCGCCCGGTTCCGGCCAGGGGCAGGGCGCCGTCGCGGTTGGCCACCAGGACGCAGGAGCGCTCGGCCAGTCGTCTGGCCAGCGCGCGGTTGCGCGGCGGGTCGAGGTCGACGGCGCCGCGTGCCCGTTCCGGCTCCACCCCGTCCAGGGCGGAGGGCAGGGCGGTGCCGGCCGGGTCGAGGAGGCCGAGTTCGCATTTCTGGAGCAGTACGCGGCGCAGGGCCCGGTCGACCAGTTCCTCGGGGACGGATCCCTCGCGTACGGCGGCCACCAGGGCGTCGCCGTAGCCGCGCACGGTGGGCAGTTCGACGTCCACCCCGGCGGTCAGCGCGAGGCGGGCGGCGTCGCCGCGGTCGGCGGCGACCTTGTGCAGCGTCTCCAGGAAGCCGATGCCGAAGTAGTCGGCGACGACCGTCCCGGTGAACCCCCAGGTCTCACGCAGCAGTCCGGTGAGCAGGGCCGGGTCGGCGGCGACCGGCAGACCGTCGATCTCGGCGTAGCTGTGCATCACCGAGCGGACGCCGCTCTCGCGTACCGCCATCTCGAACGGCGGCAGGATGACGTCGGCCATCTCCCGGGCCCCCGCCCTGACCGGCGCGAGGTTGCGGGCGCCGGCCGAGGCGGAGTACCCGGCGAAGTGCTTGAGGGTGGCGACGATCCCGGCGGACTCCAGGCCCTTCACATAGGCCGTGGCGACGGTGCCGACCAGGTAGGGGTCCTCGCCGATGGTCTCCTCGACCCGGCCCCAGCGCAGGTCGCGGACCACGTCCAGGACGGGGGCGAGCCCTTGGTGGACGCCGACCGACCGCATGTCCTCGCCGATCCGCCGTGCCATCTCGGCGACCAGCTCCGGGTCCCAGGAGGCGCCCCAGGCGAGCGGGACGGGGTAGGCGGTGGCGCCCCAGGCGGTGAATCCGGCCAGGCACTCCTCGTGGGCGAGCGCGGGGATCCCGAACCGGCCGGCCTCGGCGATACGGGCCTGGGCGCGGGCCAGCGCGACGGCTCCGACGCCGGGGTCCACCGGGGCGGTGCCGAACGGCCGGGTGAGCTGGCCGAGTCCGCGGGTGGTGATCTCCTCGAAGTCGACGGGGTCGACCATGTCGTTCTGGTGGGGCGCGACTCCGTCGCCCTCGGCGTCGGCGCCCACCCAGATGCCGTACAACTGGGCGGCCTTCTCCTCAAGGGTCATCCGAGCCGCCAGATCGGCGACCCTCTCCTCGGGGCGCAGCGCGGGGTCGCGCCACGGGCCGTCGGCGTCGGGGACCTGCTCGGCCCGTCGGGCGGGCGGGACGGGGTGGATTGCCATGGCGGCGGGGGTTCCTCTCATGAGTGCGGTGGTACGGGCGGCGGGTGTCCTACTTGCCGCCCACCCCCATCAGTCCGTTGATCAGCGCGCGCCGGGCCACGAGGTACACGAGGAAGATCGGCACGACGGAGAGGACGATCGCGGCCAGGACCGCGGGGATGTTCACGCCGAACTGGGTCATGAAGTTGAAGAGCCCGAGCGTCAGGACCCGGTTCTCCTCGGACTGCGTGAGGATCAGCGGGAACAGGAAGCCGTTCCACGCCTGGAGGGCCGAGAAGATCGCCACGGTGGAGATGCCCGCCTTGGAGAGCGGCACCACCAGCTGCCAGAGCATGCGCAGGGGGGTGGCGCCGTCGAGGGACATCGCCTCGTACATCTCCTCGGAGACGTCGCGCATGGTGCCGCTGAGCACCAGGACGGCGACCGGCATGGAGAAGGCGGCCGTCGGCAGGATGATCGCCCACAGGGTGTCGTACAGGCCCATCTTGCCGATCAGCAGGTACAGGGGCACGATCACCGCCTGCGCCGGGATCGCGACGCCCAGCAGGAACGTCCGGAAGGCGAGCGACGAGAGACGGCTGCGGGTGCGCACCGCCACGTACGCCACGGGCACGGACAGCACCAGCACGAGGGCGACCGTGACCACGGCGACGAGCGCGGTGTTGCCGAGCAGGCTGAGGAACCCGCTGTCCAGCACGGTGCGGTAGTTGTCCAGGGTCGGGTCCGTGGGAATCGCCAGCGGCTCGCCGTTCAGCGCCTGGTCCTGGCGCATCAGGGAGGCGGAGACCAGGGTGTAGAGCGGGACGACGACGATGACGAGCCAGACCAGCGAGCCCAGGCCGGCCAGCGGGTTGCCGAGCCGCGCGCGGCGGCGGGCCGGGGCGCCGCCGGGACGGGACGCGACCGGGGAGCCCTGCCGCGGTGCGACGGGGCGGGTGTCGAGCGACATGGCGTCACATACCTTCCCGGGTGGACCGCATCGAGCCGAAGCCGGTGAGGCGGACCATGAGCAGCGAGATGCCGGTGGCCACGATGACGAGCGCGGTGGCGATGGCCGCCGCGTAGCCGAGGTCGTAGGTCTGGAAGCCCGTCCGGTACATCAGGTAGGGCAGGATCGTGGTGTCCGTTCCGGGGCCGCCCCTGGTCATGATGAGCACGGTGTCGAAGTAGGTCAGCGAGCCGACGATCATCAGGACCGAGGAGGTCGTCATGGTGTGCCGCAGTTGCGGCAGGGTGATGTGGAAGAACTGCCGCACCATGCCGGCCCCGTCGATGGAGGCGGCCTGGTAGAGGACGTCCGGGATCTGCCGGGCGCCGCCCTGGTAGATCAGGGTGTGGAAGGGCATGAACTGCCAGCCGCCGACGAAGGCCACGACGAGCAGCGCGCCGGTGGAGGACCCCATGACGTTGGGATCGACACCGATCCAGGGGCCGATCGACTTGATGACGCCGAAGTTCGGGTCCAGGAGGGCGCGGAAGAGCATGGCGATGGCGGTGGTGGAGAGCAGCAGCGGGATGAAGAAGACCGCCGACAGGACGGCCCGGCTGCGCTGGCGGCCCGCCGCCCAGACGCCCAGCAGCAGGGCCACCGGTGTCTGGAAGACCCAGCTGATCGTGGTGAGCAGGAGGCTCAGCCAGGCGGCCTGGCCGAACTCGGAGTCCTTGAACAGCCTGGTCCAGTTGTCGAGGCCGGTCATGGTCGGGGAGTTGAGCCCGTCCCAGTCGCAGAACGAGAGGTAGACGGCGATCCCCAGCGGGACGATCGCGAAGACGACGAAGAAGACGATGCCGGGCACGGCCCAGCCGACCGGCGGGCGGCCGACGTTGCCGACGGCCGCCTTCCGGTCTCCGCGCCTCTTCGCCGCCGGAGTGTGGTCGGACATGTCTACTTGGCGGCCTTCATCGCTTCGACGAACTGTTCCGGACTCGTCTTGCCGGCGAACAGCTTGCTGATCTCGGTGAGCAGCGGGGTGGCGTACTTCGACTCAAGGGCCTGGTCCCACGAGAGGGTGAAGCTCGGGGCCTTCTCGACCATCTGGTACTGGTCGGTGGCGAACTGCGGGTTGGGCGAACCGCTCAGCATCGAGGCCGCGTTGGACGTGGTGGGGACGTCTCCGTTGTCGACGAGGTCCTGCGCGTAGGTCTCCGAGGCCATCGCCTTCAGGAACTCGATCGCGACGTCCTTGTGCTTGGTACGGGAGTTGACGGACCAGTAGTTGGTCGGGTTGCCGACGATGTTCGCCGCGTCGCCCACCCCGCCGGCCACCGTCGGGAAGGTGGTCCAGCCGAGGTCCTTCTCGGCGAACTCCGGGGCCTTGCCCAACTGGGTGGAGTACTCCCACGAGCCCATCAGGTGCATGGCCGCCTTGCCCTTGCTGAGCAGGGTCGGTGCCGCGCCGCTGGCGTAGTCGACCGAGTTGAAGTTCTTGCCGAAGGCGCCGTCGTCGATCAGCTCCTTGACCGTCTGCGCCGTCCTGAGGACCGCCGGGTCGCCCCAGCCGTCGGTGTCGCCGTCCTGGATCTTCCGGAAGACCTCGGGGCCGCCGATCCGGTCCAGGAGGTACTCCATCCACATCAGCTCGGGCCACTTCTCGGCGCCGCCGAGGGCGAAGGGCGTGATGCCGGCGTCCTTGAAGGTGGTGATGGCCTTCTGGAGGTCCTCCCAGGTCGTGGGGGGCTCCAGCTTGTGCTGGGCGAAGAGGGACTTGTTGTAGAAGAGCATCACCGGCTGCATCCCGCGCATCGGGACCCCGTAGATCTTCCCGTCGAGGCCGCCGGCCGTCATGATCGAGGGGATGAAGCCGTCCTTCAGCGTGGCGTCGTCGTTGACCGCGGAGGTCAGGTCGGCGACCTGCCCGGCGTCCACGTACGGCTTGATGGAGCCCGCGCCCCAGTTGTAGAAGATGTCCGGGGCGTTGGGCGAACCCATGGCGCTGCGGAGCTTGTTGACGTAGTCGGTGCCGGGAACCGGGATCAGCTTTATCTTGACGTCGGACGTCTTGTTGAAGGAATCGACCGCGGCCTGCTGAACCTTGACCGCGTCGTCACCGTAGACATAGGCGGTGAGGGTTCCGCCGTCCGATCCACCGTCCCCGGAGCCGCAGCCGGCCAGCAGGCCCGTCATCGCCATCGCCGCGGCGGTGGCGGCCCATCTCGTCGTACGTGTGCCCTGACTGAAAATCCCCGACCGCATGACCGCACCTCTGTCGAATGTTTCGGTGTGCCTCTCGAATGTTGCCGGAACCGTACGGTCGTGTTTCGAGCCCGTCAAGAGGGTAGGACCAAGGATTTACGTTCCTTGCCCCGGCACCTGCGGGACGGGATCTGCGGCTACGATTCGTGCATGAGCCCTGCAAAGGTCCAGCCCCCACAGGAGAAGGCGTCCGTCGGCGGGTCGTCGGAGAGCACCGCCACGCTGGCGGAGATCGCCCGAGCGGCCGGAGTTTCGGCTCCGACAGTTTCGAAGGTGCTGAATGGCCGTGCCGACGTCGCCCCCGGCACGCGTACGAAGGTGGAGGAACTGCTGCTCCGGCACGGTTACCGCCGCCGCCGCGGCGCCTCCCAGCAGTCCCAGCTCATCGACCTGGTCTTCCACGAGCTGGACAGCGCCTGGGCGATGGAGGTCGTCCGGGGCGTCGAGAACGTCGCCCGGGAGGAGGGGCTGAGCCTGGTGCTCTCGGAGAGCGCCGGCCGCCTCACCCCCGGCCAGACGTGGGTGGACGGCGTCCTGGCCCGCCGCCCGGCCGGTGTGATCCTGGTGCTGTCGGACCTCGACGCCGCGCAGCGCGCCCAGCTGAACAGCCGCGCCATCCCGTTCGTCGTGGTCGATCCGGCCGGGGACCCGGGGGACGACATCCCCTCCGTCGGCGCCGCCAACTGGCAGGGCGGGCTGGCCGCCACCCGCCATCTGACGGGACTGGGGCACCGGCGCATCGGGGTGATCGGCGGCCCGACCCGGATGATGTGCAGCCGCGCCCGGCTGGACGGCTACCGCGCCGCGCTGGAGACCTCCGGCCTGCCGATGGACTCCGAGCTGGTCCGCGAGGGCGAGTTCCACCACGAGGACGGCTACCGGGCGGCGCTGGAGCTGCTGCGCCTGCCGGAGCCGCCCACCGCCGTCTTCGCGGGCAACGACCTCCAGGCGCTCGGTGTGTACGAGGCGGCCCGTGAGCTGGGCCTGCGCATCCCGGAGGACCTCAGCGTGGTCGGCTTCGACGACCTGCCGGTCACCCGCTGGGTCGGTCCGCCGCTCACCACGGTGCGTCAGCCGCTCATCGAGATGGCGGAGACCGCCGCCCGTCTGGTGCTCGACCTCGGCCGGGGCCGGCAGCCCGCGACCACCCGGGTCGATCTGGCGACCAGCCTGGTGGTCCGCAGCAGCACCGCCCCGCCGGCCGCCACGGACTGACGAGCCTCGCCGGCGGTGTCCCGGGCCGTGCCCGGGGCGCCGTCGCCGGTGCCCGGGGCACCTCGCGCACTCAGTCCGGGTCGCCCGGCCGGTTCCGTCTCATGCCTCCCGGGGTCCGGCGGGCCGGCTGACGGTCCATGGCCTGAGCCCCGATCACGGCCATCAGGAGCAGCGCCCCGCAGACGTACGCCACCAGGACCGGGAAGCTGATCAACGGGTCGGACGTCGACGCGCCCACCAGGTCGCCGGGGTCGCGCAGGATCTCGTGACGGTCGCCGGGACGGGTCCCCGGGCCGCACCGCTCGCTGCCCCGGAGCCACGAGGAACGCCCCCGCTCGTCCAGGACCTCGCAGGTGTACGTGGCGCCCCCGGTCCGCCCGTCCCTCCCCTGCCTCACCTCGGTGACCGTGACCCGCACATGCTCCCCGCGCCGGTCGAGGACCGCGCTGCGGAAGCCGTACGGGACCATGACGAGCAGGAAGACCACAAGCAGGAGCAGTCCCGCCAGGTGCCTCTTACGGGACACGCCGAGAAGCAGCGGCAGACCCAGCAGGACAACCGCGAGGGGCACTCCGAGGCTGAGCAGGTAGAGGGAGGGCGCGTTGTGCAGGAGATCGGTCAGGACGCCGCCGCCGGTGACCAGGAGCCCTCCGCCCAGTCCGAGGAGCGCCCCCACCGGCCGGGGCCGACGCGGGGTCCATGAGCCCGGCTCGCTCAGCGCCGTCCACAGACGTCGGCCCGTTGCCATGAGCAGCCCCCTCGCGTCGACGCGGCCGTCGCCGCCCCCGTCACTCAGGATTCCCGACTCGCTCGCCCGTCACGCGCGTTCCTCGTGTCGGCCGGAACATGGCGGCCCTCGGTCCGCGCGTGCCGAAGACGGCCGCGACGGCGTGGAATCCGGCACGCCGGACCCGGCGGCCACACCCTCGCGGCCCTCCCGACCCGTCCCGGAACACGCCCTAAGGCAGCGACCAGTCCACCGGCTGCGCCCCGGCGCGGGTCAGGTACTCGTTGGTCCGGCTGAAGGGGCGGGACCCGAAGAAGCCGAGGTCCGCGGATCTCGGGGACGGATGGGCGGACTCGACCGCCGGCAGGTCGCCGAGCAGGGGCCGGAGGTTACGGGCGTCGCGCCCCCACAGGATGGACACCAGGGGGGTGCCTCGCGCGACCAGGGCACGGATGGCCTGCTCCGTCACTTCCTCCCAGCCCTTGCCCCGGTGCGCCGCGGGCTTGCGGGAGGCCGTGGTCAGCGCCCGGTTGAGCAGCAGCACCCCCTGCCGGGTCCACGGCGTCAGGTCGCCGTTGGAGGGGTGCGGGAGACCGAGGTCGGAGTGCAGCTCCCGGAAGATGTTCTCCAGGCTGTCCGGCAGCCGCCGCACGTCGGGCGCCACCGCGAAACTGAGGCCGATGGCCATCCCCGGTGTGGGATAGGGGTCCTGTCCCACGATCAGGACCCGCACCTGGTCGAAGGGCTGCTGGAAGGCGCGGAGTACGTGCTGCCCGGCCGGCAGGTAGGTACGGCCCGCCGCGATCTCCGCGCGCAGGAAGTCGCCCATCACCGCGACCTGTCCGGCCACGGGACGCAACGCCTCGGCCCAGCCGGGCTCGACAAGTTCACTCAACGGTCGTGCTGCCACAGGGAGTCACCCTACCGGCCCACACGGACACATGTGATCACGAGGGTCCCCGGACCCCGAAGACGCCCGGACCCGGGGCCCGCACCGGCCGGCGGGCCGGCGCCCGGGACAACGGCCGGGCGCGCGGATAGGGTGCCTGTCGTCGTCCCACTCCCTTCCCTTCCGGAGCCGGTTCATGAGGTCGCGCAGACATACGCCCGGGGCCGCTCCGCGCCCGGCTCCCCCGGCCTCCCACCCCGCGCGGCGGACATGACGGGCGGCCCGGACGCGTTCGTCCTCGGGGTGGACTCCGGCGGCTCCGGACTGCGGGTGGCGCTCGCGAGGGTGGACGACGGCGAGCGGGGCACGCCCGCCGCCTCCACCGTCCTCCGCGCCGGACCCGTACGGACCGGGCCCTCGGGCATCGACGCGGACCATCTGCTCGCCCAGGTGCTCCCCGCGGCCCACGAGTCGCTGGCCGCGGCGGGACCGGGAGCGACCCTGGCCGCGGCGGCGGTCGGCGCCGCCGGGATGGCAACGCTCGGCGCCCAGTTGCGGGACCGGTTGCCCGGCGCGCTCGCCGACGCGCTCGGCGTACGCCGCGTGGCGCTGGCCGCCGACGCGGTGACCGCGTACGCCGGTGCGCTCGGGCAGCGCCCGGGGGCGGTGGTCGCGGCCGGCACGGGTCTCATCGCGCTCGGCACCGACCTGACGGTGTGGCGCCGGGCGGACGGCTGGGGCCATCTGCTGGGCGACAGCGGCGGCGGCGCCTGGATCGGACGGGCCGGGCTCGACGCGGCGCTGCGCGCCCACGACGGGCGGCGGGGCGGCTCCACGGCCCTGCTGGCGCGGCTGGAGGCGGTGTTCGGTCCGGCGGCCGGACTTCCCGGCCTGCTCTACCCGCGCGCGGACCGTCCCGCGCTCCTGGCCTCCTTCGCGCCGGAGGTGGCCGCATGCGCCGCCGGGGACGAGGTCGCGGCGGGCATCCTGCGGGCGGCCGCGGCACACATCGCCGAGGCCGCCGCCGCGGCCTGCCCGCCGGACCTGAACGGCGAGAGTTACGAAGTGGCGCTGACCGGCGGCCTGTTCAAGACGGGCGACCCGCTGCTGGTGCCGCTGCGCGCCGAACTCGCCCGTCAGGTACCGCGGGCACGGCTCGTGCGGGCGGCGGGCGATCCGCTGGCGGGCTCGTTGGAGATCGGCCGGGCCCTGGCCCGTTCGGAATTGCGGCTTCCGCCCCATCCGACCCTGTTGTTCCTGCCTGAAGGGGCGTAAGAGGTCCGCGGGGGCACCCACGGAGCCACGCAACAGACATAAACGGACAGATGACGCCTGACCACCCCCTCCCCGAACAGAGAGGTACCCAAAACCAGTAGCATGCGGCGCCATGAGCACCCCCACTGGGCCCGCTTCCGGCCTGCCCGTACGAATGCCGCGACCTCGCCAGTCCGGACGGCACCGCCGCCCGGAGCCCGTGGTCGCACCCGAGGGCGCGGCGGCGCTCGTCCTCGCCGTTCCCGGTACCCCCTCCTCGGCCACGCGCAGCCTGGCCGAGGAGGTGATCAGCATCGCCCGTTCCGAGCTGCCCGGTCTGCACGCGCGGATCGGCTACCTCGACGGTGACGACGACGAACATCCCGCGCTCGTCTCCGTACTCACCGATACCGCTGCCGAGCGCACCGCGCGCTACGAGCAGGCCGTCGCCGCCGGCCGCGACGTGTCCGCGCCCGAGGGCCCGTCGGCCGTCGTGGTGCCGCTCCTCGCGGGGCCGGACAGCGCCATCGTCCGCCGCATACGGCAGGCGGTCATGGACAGCGGCACGCAGGTCGAGCTGACCGATGTGCTGGGCCCGCACCCGCTCCTCGCCGAGGCCCTGCACGTGCGCCTCTCGGAGGCCGGGCTGGCCCGCGCCGACCGCGCGAGGCTGTTCACCGTGGCCACCGCGGCCGACGGCATCGTGCTGGCCACGGTGGGCGGCGAGGAGGCCGTCCAGGCCGCCGGGATCACCGGCATGCTGCTGGCGGCGCGCCTCGCGGTGCCGGTGATGGCCGCCGCCCTGGACGTGGACGGCTCGGTCACCGCGATCGCCGAGCAGTTGCGCGGCGCGGGCGCCGCGCAGCTCGCGCTCGCCCCGTACCTGGTGGGGCCGGAGATCGACGCGAGCCTGCTGGAGGCCGCCGCCAAGGAGGTGGGCTGCGCCACCGCCGAGCCCCTCGGCGCGTACCCCGCCATCGGCAAGCTCGTCCTCTCGCTCTACGCGACCGCGCTCGGGATCACCCCGGCGACGCCGCAGGGGGCACCGGCGCACTGACCGGCGCCGTACGGGCGGCACGGACCGGCTCGGCCGGACGTGCCGCCCGCGCCTGTCGCGGGTCAGGCGAACACCACGCAGGAGGCGGCCGGGACCTCGATCGAGCCGGCATGGGCCGGGACGCCCGTCTCCGCGTCCACGGCGAACCAGCTGACGTCGCCGGAGCGCTCGTTGGCCGCGTACAGCCACTGCCCGGTCGGATCCAGGGCGAGGTCGCGGGGCCAGCGGCCGCCGCAGCCCACGGACGCGGCCAGGACCGGCTTCTCGGCCGTCTCGTCGAGGGTGAGCACGGAGATGCTGTCGTGTCCGCGGTTGGCGGTCCACAGGAAGCGGCCGTCCCGCGCGACGACCACCTCGGAGGGGTAGACGCGGCCCCCGTCCCCGGCCACGGCGCCTTCGGGGACCACCGGCGTCTCGCCGACCGGGTCGAGCTCCCCGGTGACCGCGTCCCAGCGGCACACGGTCACCGTGGGCACCAGCTCGTTCAGGACGTAGAGGTGTCGCCCGGACGGGTGAAAGGCCAGGTGCCGGGGGCCGCTGCCGGGCCGCAGCGCGGTCCGCGCGTGCGGCCGGAGCGACCCGGTGCCGGGGTCGAGCACGCAGACGTGTACCGAGTCGGTGCCGAGGTCGACGCCGAGCACCCAGGCCCCCGAGGGGTCGGGGAGCACCTGGTGGGCGTGCGGCCCCTCCTGGCGGTCGGGGTCCGGCCCCCGGCCCTCGTGCACGAGCACCCGGGCGGTGGGTCCGGGCGAGCCGTCGGCCTCGACGGGCAGCGCCGTGACGCTGCCCGAGCCGTAGTTGGCGGTGACCAGGTGGTCCCCGGCGACGGCCAGGTGTGTGGGGGCGCTCCCGTCCACCGGCCGGATCCGCCCGATCGGCCGGGGCGCGCCGTCACCGTCGAGGGTGAACGCGCCGACGGCGCCCCGCGCGGTCTCACTGACGGCGTACAGCACCGGGTCGCCCGTGGCGGGGGCGCGGCCGAGGGCCAGGAAGGACGGGTCGGGGACGGCGTCGGTGGTCCCGAGCACGGTCAGCGCCCCGGTGTCCCGGTCGACGGCCGCGGCGGTGACGCCGTGCCCGCCGGCCGAGGTGAACGACCCTATGTATGCCCGCCCCGCACTGTTGCCGCCCATCGGCCACCCCTCCGCACATCCGTCGCGATCTTCCCTCTCGACGGTAGCAGGCCCCCTTTCTTGGTCTAGACCAAGAAAGGGGGCCTGCTGACGGGCGCCGGACGGCCCGCGTCAGACGCCGGCCAGGGGAGCGCGCGGGGGGCTGTGCAGCGGTGCGGCGAGGTCGGCGAGGGCCCGTTCCAGACCGTGCAGATGAGCGAGCGCGGGTCCGGGACCGGTGAGCGGCGAGGCCCCCTCGGCGACGGCCGCCCGGTGGGCCTGGGAACGGTGGGCCTGGGCACGGTGACCCTGGGAACGCCGGGCGACGGGACGGTGGGCGGTGAGCGCTTCCACGGAGGCCTCCACACGTCGGCAGGCGGCGCCGAGGCGCTCGTCGTGGGACGCCTCCGGGTCCGCCGCGACGGCCGCCAGCCCCCGTACCTCACGTGCGCACGCGTCCAGCAGCGCGAGGACCCGCCGGGCCCGCGCCTTACGGGCACGCAGCGGGCTCAGCGGGTGGACCAGCGGGGCGAGCGACAGCCGTACCCGTCCCAGCAGCGCCTCCAGTTCGGCGACGCGCGGGGCGGGGTCGGCGGCCGGAGAGCCCGCGAGCCGCGCGGCGGCCTCCTCGGTGCAGGCGTGCACACAGCGCAGGGCCCGCTGGATCCACCCGTCGGTCGTGGCGTGGGTCGTGACGGGCAGGACGACCAGCACCGCCAGCACCGCACCGAGCGCGCCGATCGCCGTCTCGGCCAGGCGCAGGACGAGCAGACTGGTGTCCAGCACGCCGAGCACCCCGTACAGGGACCCGGCCAGCACCGTGACCGAGAGCATCATCCAGGTGTACGAGACGGGCGCCGAGTAGAAGATCCCGAAGACGCAGACCGCCACGAGGACGGCGGTGGGGACGGCCGCCCCGTGCAGCGGTACGACCAGGGCCACCCCCACACCGAGGCCGATGAGGGTGCCCAGGACCCGGCGGAAGCTCCTCACCAGCGTCTCTCCCCGGGACGTGGTGTTCACGAAGACCCACCAGGTGGCGCCGACGGCCCAGTACCAGCGCTGGTCGGAGAGCAGCTGTCCCGCCAGGAGCGCGAGGGCGGCACCGGCGGTCGCCTGGACCGCCTGCCGGGTCGTCGTCCGGCCGAGGCCCCGTCCGCCGGACAGCGGCGGGACGGCGGGCGCGGGCGGAGCGTCCCGTTCGAGACACCACAGCCCGAAGCGGACCGCCGAGGCCGCGGCCAGGGAGAGCGCGATCGCCGCGTACAGCTCGGGCAGTTGCTCCGGCGTCGTGTGGAGGAACTGCGCGCTGAAGAAGGTCATGAACGCGAACACGCCGAGGGCGTGGCCGCGCGGCCCCCAGCGGCGCGCGTACACCCCGAGACCGACGACCGCCAGCAGCGCCGCGTCACGCGCCGCCGGATGGCCGTGCAGACCCGCCGCCACGGCCAGCACCGGGAATCCGGCGGCGGGCAGGGCGGCCGTCGTGACCGCCTGGTCCCGCACCGTGGCGTCGGTGACGGTGAACAGGGCGAGCAGCGCGGCGAGCCCGCCCGTGACGGCGGCGGCGAGCGAGTGGCCGGCCAGACCGCAGAGGGCGACGGCGGCCCCGATGCCGAGGACGGCCCTGGTCGCGGTGCGCAGCCGCAGCCGCCCCGGGTCCGGAGCCATGAACGCCTTCTTCTCCACGGTCACCTGTACTTTCGGCACGAGAAAGGCGCCGCGGAGGTCCGCAGCGCCATTGGATCCATATCTCACCATCCACGGAACTACTGGTTCAACTCGGCCTGTCAGCTCTGTACCAGTGGCACAGTACGATGCCGGGAATTACCGCCGCGGTCCTGCCAACGGCCGCCTCCCCGCCGCGAAGGGCCCCCGACCCGTCCGTCGCACGCCTGGCCGGTGTCCGCCGGGCGGGCCCGCGTCCCGTGCCCGGTAGGCTGCGTCCGGGCGGGCCGAGGGCCCTCCGGTCGGCAGGAGGCAGTCGGAACATGGCGGTGGACGTCCTCGACACCCGCATCCTTCGGCTGCTCATCGAGCAGCCGCGCACCAGTGTCCGCGAGTACGCGCGGATCCTCGGGGTCGCGCGCGGCACGCTCCAGGCCCGGCTGGACCGGCTGGAACGGGACGGTGTGATCACCGGCACCGGACCGTCCCTCTCCCCCGCGGCGCTCGGCCACCCCGTGCTGGCCTTCGTCCATCTGGAGGTCACCCAGGGGCACCTGGACGAGATCGGGGACGCGCTCGCGGCCCTTCCGCAGATCATCGAGGTGTTCTCCACCACCGGGGGCGGCGACCTGCTGACCCGGGTCGTGGCACGGGACAACGGCCATCTGGAGGACGTCATCCAGCAGTTGATCCAGCTCCCGGGCGTGGTGCGGACGCGCACCGACGTCGCCCTGCGCGAGCGGGTGCCCCACCGGGTCCTGCCGCTGGTCGAGGCCGTCGGCCGGGCGGCCGGCGGTTCCGGGCGCCCGTCCGCCGCCACGGGGGCCTCATGAGCCCCGCCCCGTCCCCCCGGGTCCTCTTCGACCTCGACGGCACCCTCGTCGACAGCGAGCCGAACTACTACGAGGCGGGGCGCCGCCTGCTCGCCCGGTACGGGGTCCACGGCTTCGGCTGGGAGGAGCACACCCGCTTCATCGGGGTGAGCACCCGCGAGACCCTCAACGCCCTGCGCGCGGAGTACGGGATCGACGCCCCGGTGGACGAACTGCTGGCCGGCAAGAACGCGCTCTACCTGGAGCTGGCCGGGACCTCCACCGAGGTCTACCCCGAGATGCGGCTGCTGGTGGAGGAGCTGCACGCGCGCGGGGTGCCGATGGCGGTGGCCTCGGGCTCCTCCCGGACCGCGATCGCGGCGGTGCTCGCGGTGACCGGGCTGGACGCGTTCCTCCCGCTGTACGTGTCGGCGGAGGAGGTGGCGCGCGGGAAGCCGGCGCCCGACGTGTTCCTGGAGGCGGCCCGGCGGCTGGGCGCCGGACCGGCTTCCTGCGTGGTGCTGGAGGACGCGGTGCCGGGCGTCGAGGCGGCCCGCGCGGCGGGCATGCGCTGTGTGGCCGTCCCCTACGTCGAGGCGACCGCGGACGACCCCGCCTTCCGCGGCGCCGACCTCCTCTTCCCGCGCGGGCAGCGGGAGTTCACGGCCGCCGCCGTGCTGGAGCGGCTGACCGGCGGGTGGGGCGGGGCGCTCCGGCCGGTGCCGCGGGCCCCGGACCGGCCGTCCTGAGGGCGATCGTGGACGGCCGGGCGAACACAGGTCCACGGGACCGATAAGCTGATCATGTCGCGCACCCCCACGCACCGTACCGAGCCGTCGAGGCCGATGAGGTCGCCGCCGCGGCAGTCGGAGAGCAGGCCACAGTTCGAGATTGGTGTGCACAGGTGCTGGTAGCTGGTCGGTACCGTTTGATATCCCCCATCGGCCGTGGCGGTATGGGTGAGGTGTGGCGGGCGACGGACGAGGTGCTGGGACGGGCCGTCGCGGTGAAGCTGCTGCTGGGCGACCACGCCGACGCCTCCTCGACCGCCCGGTTCCGCCTGGAGGCGCAGACCGCCGCGCGGCTGAGCCACCCCCACCTGGTGGCGGTGTTCGACTTCGGGTCGTGGGAGGACCGTTTCTATCTGGTGATGGAGCTGGTCGAGGGGCAGAGCCTGGGAGACCTGCTGGAGTCCCAGGAGATGGTCGACCCCGAACAGGTCGCGCACATCGCCGGCCAGGCCGCCGCCGGGCTGGCCGCCGCGCACCGCCAGGGCATCGTGCACCGCGACATCAAGCCCGGCAACCTGATGCTGGACGCCGAAGGGTCCGTGAAGATCGGGGACTTCGGCATCGCCCAGTTCGTCGACGACCCCTCGACCGCGCTGACCACGGCCGGCCACATCGTCGGCACGAGCCTGTACCTCGCCCCGGAGCGCGCCCTCGGCCGGACGGCCGACTCCGCCTCGGACATGTACTCGCTCGGCTGTGTCATCTACCAACTCCTGGTCGGCCAGCCGCCGTTCCGCTCGGACACGGCGACGGCGACGCTCTACCAGCACGTGGACACGCCACCCGTCCCGGTACGGCAGCGCGGGGTGGACATCTCCCCCGCCTTCGACTCGTACCTGCTGGGTCTGCTCGCGAAGAAGCCCGAGGACCGGCCGAGCGCCCAGCAGGTCTCCGACTGGTTCCGCACCGACGCCTGGCGGGGGCGCCCCGAGCCGCTGCCCCGGCACCGGACCCCGTCCGCGCAGCCCGCTCCCCGGACGGCCTCCCCCGCTCCCGCCGCCCCCGCGGGCCCGGCGACGTACCGGCTGCCGCAGCCCTCGGGCCGCAGACGGGCGGCGCCCCCGGCGCGGGCCGCGAGAGCCGCCACCACCCGCAGGATGAGCGCGGGCGAGGCCATCCGCCGCCGCCCCCGGGTGGCCAGCGCCGTCGCCGGGACGATCGCGTTCATCGCGGCGGTGTACCTCGGTACGGTCCTCTTCTCGCCCGATTCCGGCACCGGGGGCACCCCCGCCCCGTCCACCGGGGTCGAGTCACCCGCCGCCGGTCCCGCCGAGGACGGACCCCAGCAGGGCGGCGGTCAGCAGGGCGACGACGAGAACGAGGACGAGGCGGACGAGGACGAGTAGGTCACCAGCGGCCGTGCGTCTCCGCGCGGATCCGCTGGTCGTACAGCTCGCGTACCGCGTCCAGGGTGCTCTGCGGGAGCGCCGGCAGTGCGGCCGCCGCCGCGTTGGCACGCGCCTGCTCCACCGAGCGCGCACCCGGGATGACGCTGGTGACGCCCGGCTGCTGGATGATCCAGCGCAGCGCCGTCTGCGCCGGGGTGGCGCCCTCGGGGGCGAGCTCCGCGAAGCGGGCGGCCGCGGCCACGCCGGTCGCGTAGTCGATGCCGGAGAAGGTCTCCCCCTGGTCGAACGCCTCGCCGTGGCGGTTGTACGTGCGGTGGTCCTCCGGTGCGAAGACGGTGTCCGCGGTGTACTTGCCCGACAGCAGCCCGGAGGCCAGCGGGACGCGCGCGATGATCCCGACCCCCGCCTCGACGGCCGCGGGCAGCACCTCGTCCAGCGGCTTCAGCCGGAACGGGTTGAGGATGATCTGGACGCTCGCGACGCCGGGCCGCGCGATCGCGGTGAGCGCCTCGGCGCAGGTCTCCACGCTCACCGCGTAGGCGGCGATCCGCTGTTCGGCGACGAGGGTGTCGAGCGCGTCGTAGACCGCGTCGGACGCGTACACGGCGGTCGGCGGGCAGTGCAGCTGGACGAGGTCGAGGGTGTCGACCCCGAGGTTGGCGCGCGAGCGGTCGTTCCAGGCGCGGAAGTTGTCAAGTACGTAGTTCTCCGGGACCTGGTCGGCGCGCCGGCCCATCTTCGTGGCGACGAAGACGTCCGCGTCCGGCCGGTCCTTGAGATAGCGGCCGATGAGCTGTTCACTGCGGCCGTCGCCGTACACGTCCGCGGTGTCGAAGAAGGTGACGCCCGCCTCGACCGCGGCGTCCAGGACACCGAAGGCGTCGGCCTCCCGCACCTCGCCCCAGTCGCCGCCCAGTTGCCACGTGCCCTGTCCCACGACCGATACGTCACGGCCGGTCCTGCCGAGTATGCGCTGCTCCATGCGGGTCATGCTACGTCGGTGCGCGCCGCGCGAGGCCTTCCCCGGCGCCCGTACCGGAAGGGCTCTCCGGTACGGGCGCCGGGGGTGGCGCGGCGGCGTCAGCCGTCGGTGGTCACCCGGACGTAGTCGACGACGAGCTGCTGGGGCAGGGGGGTGCTGCCGTCGGGGTCGCCGGGCCAGTAGCCCCCGACGGCGAGGTTGAGGATCAGGAAGAACGGCTTGTCGAAGACCCAGCGGTTGCCGTTGAGGTCGGCCGGGGTCCGCTGCTGGTAGACGGTGCCGTCGACGGACCAGGTGACCGAGTCGGGGGCCCAGTCGACCGCGAAGGTGTGGAAGTCGTCGGCGAAGGCGGCCCCGCCCGGCAGGGTGTAGCCGGCGCCGATGCCGCCGGAGCCGGAGTAGCCGGGGCCGTGCAGGGTGCCGTGGACGGTACCGGGCTCGAACCCGACGTTCTCCATGACGTCGATCTCCCCGCTCTCGGGCCAGCCGACGTCACCGATGTCGGCCCCGAGCATCCAGAAGGCGGGCCAGATTCCCTGGCCGCGCGGGATCTTCATCCGGGCCTCGACGTGCCCGTAGGTCTGGGTGAAGCGGCCGGCGGTGTTCAGGCGCGAGGAGGTGTACTCGCAGGTCCCGTACCAGCACTGGTAGTTGCCCGGGTTCTCCTTGCGGGCGGTGATGACGAGGTGGCCCTCGCCGTCGAGGACGGCGTTGTCGGTGCCCGGTGTGTAGTACTGCCGCTCGTGGTTGTCGACGTTGTCGCCGGTCTCGGTCTGCCACTTGCCGCCGTCCACGGCGGAGCCCGCCGGTCCGTCGAACTCGTCGGCGAACACGACGGCGGCGGACGACGCGGTGCCGCGGGCCGTGGCGGCGCGGTCGGAGGCGGGCGAGGCGGATGCCCCGGCGGGTACGGCGGCCAGCAGGGCCGAACAGCAGAGCAAGGACAACGCGTACAGCGTGGCCCGGCGCGGCCTGGCCGCCGGCCTGTGGTCGTGGGGGGAGGTGGTCACGGGCGTCTCATCTCTTCCGGAGGCGGATCACGGAACATGAGTGGGGTCATGCTCCTGACATCTCGCGCCGAGAAGTGAACACGGGACGAGCCCGCCCCGGCGCGGATGCTTCAACACTTGATTTAAGGGAGCCCGACGGAAGCCGTCAAGGGTGCGTGAACCACACGCGCCCCTGGGGCCGCCGGAGTGCCCCGGAGTGCCGGGCCCTTCGAGGCCCACCGCCCCCGCCCCGGCCGGGCCGTCATGCGGCGCCCGGCCCACGGCGGCAGAGTGGGACACGGAGGGGAGACGGAGCCGGCCGGCACCGGGCACACGCCGTGGAGGCGGCGCCCCGGGCGGAAGGAGCGGGACATGAGCGGCGACGACGCACAGCGTTTCGTGGTGCAGATCCATGACGCCCGGCGGATGCACTTCGACTTCCGGCTGGAGGTGGACGGCGTCCTGCGGTCCTGGGCCGTCCCGCGCGGCCCGTCGGACAATCCGCGCGACAAGCGGCTGGCCGTGCCCACGGACGACCACCCGCTGGAGTACCGCACCTTCGAAGGGGTCATCCCGGACCACGAGTACGGCAGCGGCACGGTCATCGTCTGGGACCAGGGGACCTACCGGCCGCTCGGCCACGCCCCGGACGGCTCTCCCCTGCCGTTCGCCGAGTCCCTGGAGCGCGGCCACGCGACGTTCTGGCTGTACGGGGCGAAGCTGCACGGCGAATTCGCCCTCACCCGCTTCCGGGTGGGCGACGAGCAGGACAACCCGGGCCCGGAGGCGTGGCTGCTGATCAAGGCCAACGACCGCCTGGCCGTCCACGACCGGCCGGGCACGCCCGATCCCCACCACGCCCGTTCGGCCCGCAGCGGCCGCACCCTGCACCAGGTGGCCCTGGCGGAGGAACAGGGCGACGGCCGGGACTGACCTCCGGGCGCGCGAACGGGCGCGCGGGCACGGGCACCGGGCATTACGGTGGAAAAACCGTGAACGCCGGATAAGGGAGAGGTGAGGGGGTGCCCCGGCCCTGATGCGCCCGGCTCCCGATCACCCACGAAGAGGTCCTCATGAGCACAACCGCCACGGTCCCACGTGACGCCCCACGAGCCGACGCCGGACACCGGTCCCTGGACGTCGATCCGCGCGCCCTGATCGCCGAGTTCTTCGGAACGCTCCTGCTGGTCTTCTTCGCGGTCGGGGTGGCCATCTTCGCCGAGCCGTTCGTGGGTGTCCTCGGCATCGCGCTGGCCTTCGGTTTCGTGCTGCTCGCCCTGGTCTACGCGATCGGCCCGATCTCCGGCTGCCACGTCAACCCCGCGGTCACCCTCGGCATGGTGCTGGGCCGGCGCGTCACTCCCCTGACGGGGCTGTGCTACTGGGTGGCGCAGTTCGCCGGCGGCCTCGCCGGAGCGGCGCTGCTGGCCTGGCTGGCCGACTCCGTCCCGGTGTTCCAGGTGGCGGGGCGTGGCTCCTTCGGCAGCGACGGCTACGGTGCCAACTCCCTGGTGCACATCTCGGCGGGCGGCGCCTTCCTCGCGGAGACGATCCTCACCTCCCTCCTCGTCTTCGTGGTGCTCTGCACGACGCACGGCAAGGGCGCCAAGGGTCCGGCCGGTATCGCGATCGGTCTGAGCCTCGGGGTGATCCACCTGCTGGGCATCCCCCTCACCGGCACTTCGGTTAACCCGGCACGGGCCCTGGGCCCGGCCGTGTTCGCCGCGAACAACGCGATGAGCCAGGTGTGGCTCTTCCTGGTCGCCCCGCTGGCGGGTGCGGTGATCGCGGTCGTCGTGCACTTCCTGACCCATGGCCTGCCCGTCACCGACAACGCGCCGCCCGACCAGCCGCCGGTGCCCTCCTCGGAGACCCCGGGCGGCGCGTCGGGCGCGGCCCGGCGTCCGGCCCCGCCGCACCGCGACGACGACCTGGAGTGAGCGGGACAGTCGTCCGGTCGTACGCGAGAGGGCCGCCCGGGTGTGGGCGGCCCTCCTCGCGTACGACCGGACGGTTCAGCCGTTCGTGCCGGAGACCAGGTGGGCGAAGACGACCACGTTGTCCTTGTAGTCCTTCGCCTTCTTGTCGTACACACCGCCGCAGGTGATCAGCCGCAGCTGGGCGGTGCCGTTGTCCGAGTAGACCCGGTCGCTGGGGAAGTCCGCCTTGCTGAAGGTCTCGACGGTGTCGACCTTGAACGAGGCGACCTTGCCGTCCTTGCGGGTGATGTCCACCGTGTTCCCGGCCTTGAGGGTGCTCAGGAGCAGGAAGACCGCGGGCCCGGTCTTGGTGTCCACGTGCCCGGCGACCACCGAGGTGCCCCGCTCCCCCGGGGTGGCGCCGTCCTTGAACCAGCCGACCAGGTTCGGGTCGTTCGCGGGCGGTGCGTCGAGCTGTCCCGAGGACCCGATGGACAGGGGGGTGAAGGGCGCGTCGACGGCGATCGACCGGATCGCGAGGCGCGAGGGCTCCGACGGGGGCAGCCCCGGGTTGTCCACGGCCGCGGAGGGCGCGGGCCTCGGTGACGCCGGCGCGGTGGCGGCGGGCGCGGACACCGTGGTCGCCGGGGACGGGACGCCCGCGGAGGCGTCGAGGGAGTTGTAGACGAGGAGGAAACCCAGCCCTACCGCCGCGGCGGGCCACAGCAGGGATCGGGCGGGGGCGGCCGGGGACGCGGAGTCGGTTCCGGACGGCTCGGGGGCGGCCATGCGCGTGCTGCCTTTCGTCTGGTGCGAGGGTGCGGGCCGGGGAAACGGGAAATCGGCGCGGCCGCCGCCCCGGAGGAGGGCGGCGGCCACGACAGGATTCACTCGGTGATGCGGCCGCCCGTCAGAGCGCGGCGGTACCCGTCGCGTTGCGGCGACGCATGCGGTACGCGGCGGCGCCGATGCCACCGAGCATCAGCACCGAGCCCGCGGCCAGACCGCCACCGGACAGGGCCATGGCGCCCCCGCCGGCGTGCACGCCGCCCTCAGGCTTCTCGTGCTTCCACGAGTCCGGCTTCTCACGGTTGTCGTCGCCGCGGGACTCCTCGCCCTTGTCCTTCTGCCAGTCGTCCCCGGAGACAGCGGCGAGCGCACCGCCACCGGCGTGCACACCACCCTCAGGCTTCTCGTGCTTCCACGAGTCCGGCTTCTCACGGTTGTCGTCGCCGCGGGACTCCTTGTCCTTGTCCTTCTGCCAGTCGTCCCCGGAGACAGCGGCGAGCGCACCGCCACCGGCGTGCACACCACCCTCAGGCTTCTCGTGCTTCCACGAGTCCGGCTTCTCACGGTTGTCGTCGCCGCGGGACTCCTCGCCCTTGTCCTTCTGCCAGTCGTCCCCGGAGACAGCGGCGAGCGCACCGCCACCGGCGTGCACACCACCCTCAGGCTTCTCGTGCTTCCACGAGTCCGGCTTCTCGCGGTTGTCGTCGCCGCGGGACTCCTTGTCCTTGTCCTTCTGCCAGTCGTCCCCGGAGACAGCGGCGAGCGCACCGCCACCGGTGTGGACACCGCCCTCGGGCTTGTCGTGCTTCCGAGAGTCCTGCTTGTCGTGGTGGTCGTCGCTGCTGGATGAGGAGCCGCTGTCCTTGTCCCAGCCATCCGCGGCGGTCACGGCGTATGCGGCGGGAACGGAGACCGCGAGGACCGCCGTGACGGCGGCCGATGCGAACAGGGTGCGGGCAGAGCGCATGGATACACATTCCTTTCGCCACTCCTGCGAAGGCGGGCAGGCTGCCCGCTCGTCGGACCGCAGGGGCGACGTGATCCACCGTCAGCTCAAATTCCGCCGCCCACCACCGGAGAGCGCCGCATTCGGGGGACGCCATGGGCTCATCGTGTGACGTGGGGCCAGATGTCACCCGTTGGACGGCACGCCACGCCGACGGCAGGTTTGGGCCGGGACGATCTTCGATGTATGCGCACGGTCCGGGGCAGGGCCGAAAGGGCGGGGCCAAAAGGGGAGGGTGGTCGGGACGGGACAGATGGCGCTCGCCGGGACCACGCTCTGACAGGCCATCAGGGTCGGCGCGACGCGGGGCCCGGTGGTCGCCACCGGGCCCCGCGTCCGTGTCCGGTGCTCCGTCAGCCGACGGTGCAGGCCTTCCCGTCCAGCGTGAACGCGCCCGGCTCGGCGTTGTCGCCGCTCCAGCTGCCGGTGAAGCCGAAGCCCGCCGAGGAACCGGGCGCCACCGTGCCGTTCCAGCCGGCGTCGGTGGCGGTCACCTTCGCGCCGTCCTGCTGGTACGAGGCGTTCCACATCTGGCTGATCCGCTGCCCGCCGGGGAACGACCAGCCGAGCTTCCAGCCGTCGTAGGCCGCCTCACCGGTGTTGGTGACCGTCACATCCGCCTGGAAGCCGCCGGGCCACTCGTTGGTGACCGTGTACGTCACCGCGCAGGCCGCGCTCCCGGGCTGCTCCGTGCCGGGATCCGTACCCGGGTCCGGGTCGCCCGGGTCGGTGCCGCCTCCGCCGGTGTCCGAGGACTCGCCCACCTGGATGCCCCGCCCGTTGGTGGAGACGTAGACCCGTCCGTAGACCCTGGGGTCGCCGGTGATCGCGGCGCCGGTCCAGGCCCACTGGTGGGCGTCGTCGTTGATCCTGGTCCAGCTCGCCCCGGCGTCCGTGGACCGGAAGATGCCCCGCACCCCGCCGATCTTCGCGCTGACGAAGACGGTCTGGTACGACGCGCCCGGAGCGGCCTTGCCGAAGCCCACGCTGTCCGCCTGTTGGACGTTCGCCGCCTTGGTGAACGTCGCCCCCGAGTCGGTGGAGCGCCACAGCCCGTACGCGCCCGTGGCCGATCCGCCGGCGAACCAGATGTCGCCCTCGGTGCCGGGCAGGGCCTTGAAGCGGACGTTGCCCTCGCTGGGCAGTCCGGTGGCCTTGGCCGTGAAGGTGGCGCCGCCGTCCGTCGAGACGTAGAAGGTGCCGCCCGCGAAGCCGTAGAACTTCTTCGGGTTCGTCCGGTCGGACTCGACCGTGGCACCGGCCGGGATGCCCGTGGACGCGGTCCAGGAGCTGCCGTATCCGGTGGTGCGGTGGACGCCCGCGCCTTCCGGACTCCAGACGAAGCCGCTGCCGTCCGCCGCGGCCGCGACGGTGCCGCCTCCGGTGACCCCCGAAGGCTCCGACCCCTGGAACCAGTTGGCCCCGTTGTCGGTGGAGAAGCCGATGTGCGGGGCCGTGTCGGAGTTGCCGACGCGCACCACCGTGCCGGGTGAGGTCTCCGCGAAGTCGAGGCTGGTGGTCGAGTCGAGGTTCGGGGAGGTGAACATCATGCCCGGCACCGCGTCGAGGTCCGTGTGCCGGAACCCGCCGATGTCACCGAGCGCGCTCAGCAGCGGCGCGCCGGAGGGCGGGCTCGCCAGGTCGTTGACGGCGGTCTCCTCGATCCCCCGGACCATCGGGGTGATCTTGAAGGTGCCGCCGGAGTCCCAGGCGGTGAGGTTCTCCGTGCCGTAGACCGTCGCGCCCGTCCCGTACATCATCCGGTTCGAGTCGAACGGGTCGATCTCCAGCGACTCCGTCATCCAGCCCAGCTTGGGGGCGGTCTCGGGCGGCGCGGGGTTGGCGCCCCAGGAGAGCCACGGGACGGAGGAGACGTCCAGGGTGTAGCGGTTGGAGCGGTCGGGATAGCTGGTGTAGTCCCAGGCCTGGGTCCAGGTGGCGCCGCTGTCCGTCGAGCGGAAGATCTGGGTGTCCGGCCACCAGGCGCTGTAGGCGGTGGCCATCAGGGTGCCCGGCTTCCGCCGGTCCACGGACAGTCCGCCGAAGCCGTAGAAGGTGTCGGCCTCCGCCACCGGGCTGACGTCCTTCCAGGCGCCGGACCCGGTGTCGTACCGCCAGATCTGCCCCTTGCCGCCGTCGTACGGGCCGCCCGTGTCGCTCAGGGTCAGGTAGAGGTAACCGGTCGCGGAGTCGAGTACGCCCTTGTGGGCCAGGTATCCGGTGGGCTGGCCGGCGATCCGGGACCAGGTGGTGCCGCCGTCCGTGGAGCGGTAGACGGTGTTCTGCTTGTCGGCGACCCCGACGTAGATGTCCTTCGTGACGCTGCCCGCGCTGCCCGAACGCTCGTCGAAGGTCACCCAGACGATGCCCTGGTTGTCGTTGCCGTATCCGCTGGTGTCCGTCGGGTCCTGCGCGTAGTTCCCCGGGTTAGGGAAGGCCGTCACCTCGGACCAGGTGACCCCCGCGTCGGTGGACCGCCACAGGCCGTTGCCGCTGGGCGCGCCCAGGTAGAGCACGGAGTTCTTGTTCGGGTCGACCGCGAGCCGCTCCCCCATGCCGCGGCCAGGCATGTTGCCGCCGAGCTTGAACGGCAGGGTGGCCGCCTTCCAGGAGGCGCCGCGGTCCGAGGAGCGCAGGACCGCCCCTTCGGTCGGGTCCCAGCTGTTGGTGTACGTGCCCACGGCGGCGTAGACGTTGTCGGGGTCGGCCGAGTCGGAGGCGAGGCTCACGACGCCCGTCCAGCCCCACCGGTCCCAGTCCACCCAGTCCAGCAGCGGCTTCCACCGCTTGCCGGCCTGGTCCCAGCGGTAGGCGCCGCCGATGTCGGTCCGGGCGTAGGCGAGGTTCTTCTCGGACCGGTTGAAGACGATCCCGGGGACGAATCCGCCGCCGTCGATCCGGGCGTTCTTCCAGGTGTAGGTGTCCGCCGCTAGGGACACATCGGATGCTTCCATCGCGGCGGGGGCTTCGTCGGAGCGCGCCACGGCCGGGGTTCCGGTGATCGCCAACCCGGCGGTCAGGGCGAGTGCCGCCACAAGGGCGGCGAGGGGTCTGGGGCTCAAACGCACGGAAGCGTCCTCTCCGAGCTGAACCGCCGCAGAGGGCGGTGGGGGGACATGACACACATGGGAGCGCTCCCAAAGCATCGCGATCGTAGCGCTCCCGCTCCCCAGGAGAGAAGGGTCGTGCACACCTTTCATCGGATGAATGACGTGGTTCCGTCGTGGGGACGCACGGCCCCCGCCGGACGTCTCGCGTCCGGCGGGGGCCGTGCGGCAGCGCCCGCGCTCAGCCCTCGTCGGCGCGGCGGCCGCCGGGCCGGGGCGGCTCGGTGGCGTCGCGGACGCTGTCGCGGGCGGCCGCGGCGACGGCTTCGGGGGTGATGCCGAACTCCTTGTAGAGCGTCTGGTAGTCGGCGGACGCGCCGTAGTGTTCGAGGCTCACGATGCGGCCCGCGTCGCCGACCACCTCGCGCCAGCCCTGGCCGACGGCGGCCTCCACGCTGACCCGGGCGCGGACGGCGGGCGGCAGCACCTCGTCCTGGTACGCGAGGGGCTGTGCGGCGAACCACTCGCGGCAGGGCATGGACACCACCCAGGCGCTCAGGCCCTCGTCGGCCAGGACCGTGCGCGCCTCCAGGGCGATGTGCACCTCGGAGCCGGTGGCCACCAGGATGACGTCGGGTGCCGGGTCCGCCCCTCCGGCCAGCACGTATCCGCCGCGGGCCGCCGCGTCGGCGGGGGCGAGGGTGCCGTCCGCGCGGTCGAGCACCGGCAGGTTCTGGCGTGTCAGGACGAGCCCGGTGGGCCGGTCGGTCTGCTCCAGGACCGTCCGCCAGCACACCGTGGTCTCGTTGGCGTCGGCGGGGCGTACGACGTCGAGGCCGGGGATGGCGCGCAGGGCCGCGAGATGCTCGACCGGCTGGTGCGTGGGGCCGTCCTCGCCGAGGCCGATCGAGTCGTGCGTCCAGACGTAGACGGCGGGCAGCTTCATCAGCGCGCCGAGGCGGACGGCGGGGCGCATGTAGTCGCTGAAGGTCAGGAACGTACCGCCGTAGGGCCGGGTCAGGCTCTGCAGGGCGATGCCGTTGAGCACGGCGCCCATGGCGTGTTCGCGGATGCCGAAGTGCAGGGTCCGGCCGTAGGGGCCGCCCTTGAACTCCTCGGTCTGCCGGTTCTCCGGGATGAAGGAGGGTTCGCCCTCCATGGTGGTGTTGTTGCTCCCGGCCAGGTCGGCGGAGCCTCCCCACAGTTCGGGCAGCACCGGTGCGAGGGCGGTGAGCACCTCGCCGGACGCCTTGCGGGTGGCCATGCCCTTCGCGTCGGCGGCGAAGACGGGCAGGACGTCGGTCCACCCCTCGGGCAGCTCCTGCCGGGTCAGCCGGACCAGAAGGCGTGCCTGTTCGGGATGGGTGGTCCGCCACTGCTCGTACGCCGACGTCCAGCGCTCGTGCGCGGCCCGGCCGCGCTCCTTGACGGCGCGGGCGTGGGCGAGGACCTCGTCCTCGATGGCGAACGAGACCTCCGGGTCGAACCCGAGCAGCCGCTTGGTGGCCGCGACCTCCTCGTCGCCGAGGGCCGATCCATGGGCCTTGCCGGTGTTCCGCTTGGTGGGCGCGGGCCAGCCGATGATCGTACGCAGCATGATCAGCGACGGCCGGGACCGCTCCCGCTTCGCCGCCTCGACGGCGGCCAGCAGCGCGTCGACGTCCTCGACGTACTCCCCGGTGCGCGTCCAGTCCACCGTCTGCACGTGCCAGCCGTAGGCGGCGAAGCGGGCCGGCACGTCCTCGCTGAAGGAGATGTCGGTGTCGTCCTCGATGGAGATGTGGTTCGAGTCGTAGAACGCCACGAGGTTGCCGAGCTGCTGGTGGCCGGCCAGGGAGGAGGCCTCGGACGCGACGCCCTCCATCATGTCGCCGTCGGAGGCGACCACGTACACATGGTGGTCGAAGGGGCTGGCGCCCGGGGCCGCGTCCGGGTCGAGGAGACCGCGCTCGCGGCGTCCCGCCATCGCCATGCCCACCGCGGCGCCCATGCCCTGTCCCAGCGGGCCCGTGGTGATCTCCACGCCCCGGGTGTGGCGGTACTCCGGGTGCCCGGGGGTCGCCGAACCCCAGGTCCGCAGCGCCTTGAGGTCCTCCATCTCCAGGCCGTAGCCGGAGAGGTAGAGCTGGATGTAGAGGGTGAGGCTGGAGTGACCGCACGACAGGACGAAGCGGTCCCTGCCCAGCCACTGGTCGTCGGCGGGGTCGTGCCGCATGATCCGCTGGAACAGCAGGTAGGCGAGGGGGGCCAGACTCATCGCCGTGCCGGGGTGCCCGTTGCCCGTCTTCTGTACGGCGTCGGCGGCCAGCACCCGTACGGTGTCCACCGCCCGCACGTCCACCTCGCTCCACCCCGCCTCGTCGGCCACCGGGAGGGCGAGTCCGGGGTCGCGGTGTGCGGTGCTGCCGGAAGAGGGTCGCTGAGGTGCCATGGTGTTCGTCTCCCAGGAGTGTCGCTTCTCGGTCCGTGGAACCGGCCCTACGGCTCGTGCCCCCTTTCGCATCCTCGATTCGTTCCGGTCGCCCCGCATCCCGTGACGGGTCCCGGGGCGCGGCGCCGGTGGGCGGTCCGCACCGGACCCGGGGGTTCCGGGGCGGAGGGCGGGGCGGTTGTGGCAGAGTCTGGCCGGTGGACGAGCTCCGGCCCCAGGACCCCGCGCGCATCGGCGCCTACCGGCTTGTCGCCCGTCTGGGCGCGGGGGGAATGGGCCAGGTGTTCCTCGGCCGGTCCCCGGGCGGGCGGCTCGTCGCGGTGAAGGTGATCCGCGACGAGATCAGTGATCACCCGGAGGCGCTGGCCCGGTTCCGCCGGGAGGTCGCCACCGTCCGGACGGTACGGAGCGCCTGGACCGCGCAGCTCGTCGACGCCTCGCTCGACGCCCCTCCCTACTGGCTGGCCACCGAGTACGTGGCGGGGCCCACGCTGCGCCAGGCGGTGGAGGGGTCCGGCCCCTTCCCGCCCGGCGGCACCGTACGGCTGGCCGCCGCGCTCGCCGAGGGGCTGGCGGCGGTGCACGCCCACGGGGTCACCCACCGGGACCTGAAGCCGCAGAACGTGATCCTCGCGCCGCAGGGACCGCAGCTGATCGACTTCGGGATCGCCCGCGGTCTCGACCAGACGGTCCTCACCCGTGAGGGGATGGCCTCGGGCACCCCGGGGTTCGCGGCGCCGGAGGTCGTACGGCACAACGAGGCCGGGCCGGCCGCGGACGTCTTCGCGCTGGGGGCGACGCTCGCGTACACGGCGACGGGCCGCCCGCCGTACGGCACCGGCGACCCGGCGGTCGTGAGCTACCGCGCCGTGCACGAGGACATCGACCTGGACGGGGTGGAGGACCCGCTCGCCGGGCTGATCCGGAGCTGTGTCGCCAAGGAACCGGCGGACCGGCCGTCCCCGGCGGAGGTGATCGCGCGGTGCGCGGTGGACTCGGCGCTCGCGCTGGACCCTCATTACCGTGCGCTCGCACGGGACCCCGGTCACCGTTCGCTCACGTGGGAACGGCCCGAGGAGCCCGTGGCCGCGGACGGGCCGTCGGCCGGGCAGACGAACGGCCCGGAGGAGGGGCCGGCCGACGGACCGGTGCTCACCGTGCCGCTGCCGGGCGACGGGGACGCGGCGTCCATGCCCGGCGGGGCCGCCCGGGCGGCCACCCCGTACGACGGGTCCGGGGACAAAGGGCGGCGCGGGCCGCGCCGGGGTGCGCGGGCGGGCCTGGTGGCCTGTGCGGTGGTGGGCGCCCTCGCGGTGACGGCGTGGCAGCTGATGGCGCCGGACGGCAAGGACACCGGTGGCGGCGGCTCCGGGGCGCCCGGGCCGTCCGGTCCCTCCACCGGCCCCGCCGCGTCCCGGGAGGCCTCCACCGGCACTCCGGCCGGGCCGCCGGACCACATCGTCAACGACCGGGTCTCGCAGGACCGGTGGACCCTCTCGAAGGACCCGGCCGAGGCCGCCCAGGGGATGGGGTCCTGCGACCTGAGCCGTCTCTCCCTGGCGACCGCGCTGCCGGGGAACCTCCAGTCGTCCGTGGGGCACACCACCGGATCGGACACCGCTTCGGTGACCTTGCGCCCCGAAGGCGCGGGAAAGGACAAGGGGTCCGCGCCGTACTACGTGTCGGTGGGGATACGGCCCCCGCACGAGACGGACCGGACCACCGGCCGGCCCACCGAAGCCGTCGGCGAGGGCATCGGCTTCACCAGCGAGCCGGTGGACATCTACTCCGGCGCCTCCCCTGACGGCACCCTCACCTTCACCTACCCCGACGACTTCCGGGCGCACTTCGGCGACCGTACGGTGAAGGCGATTCCGGTGGGCGAGGACCGGGGGGACTGGACAGTGGTGCTCTACCACGTGGAGGGCGGGCCGTCCGACTACACCCCCGTGGTGTGCAACGGCTTCCACGCCTGATGTCCGTGCCCGTCTCCATACCCGAAGCCCGCGCCTGACGTCTCCGGGGCTCCTGGGCTCCGGGGCTCCCGGGCTCCTGGGCTCCTGGGCGACGCGGCCGTACCCGCGGCGGGGGCGCGGTGTCCCGAGCGGCGGGGTCGGCGGGGCGGAGGAATGATGGGGCGCACGCCGCGGCGCGCCGAGGGGTGCCGGACGGCTCCCGCGCCGGACCGCACGCGGCGACCCCGAACCGGAAGGGCATGAGCGCATGACCTCCCAGACCGCTCCCCCCGTGGCGGGCCCCGCACGGCACGCCCGGGTGCCGTTCCCGGGCGGTTCGCGGGGCCCGGCGGCCGGAGGTGCCGGGCCGGTGGCGGCGGGGGCCGCCCGGTGAGCGGCGGGGAGGTCCCACCGGAGATCGGGTTGATGCGCGCGGTGTTCGACAGCCTGGGGGCGGGTGTCTTCGTCATCGACCTCACGGGTCGGCTCACCACGGCCAATCCGCGCGCGCGGCACCTGCTCGGCCGGTCGGGCGACGAGCTGCTCGGTTCGGACATGCACGATCTGCTGCACCGGGAGCCGGACGGCGGCACGGTGCCACGGGGCCGGTGCCGGGTGCTGAGCGTCCTCGACGACGGTCAGCCGAACGAGGGAAGCGACGAGTTCCTCCTGCGGGGGGACGGCAGCCTTCTGCCGATCATCTGGGCGGCCACACCGTTGCGGCACGACGGCGCCACGGAAGGCGCGGTGGTCGTCTTCCATGACTTCAGCCTGCACCGAGACACCGCCGAGCAGACCGCCGCCCATCTGGCGGCGCTGGAGGAGCTCACCGCGCGGCTGTCCATGGTGGCCGAGGTCTCGACGGTCCTCATCTCCACCATGGACACGTCCGACATGTTGAACCGGCTGGCCGGACTGCTGGTGCCCGACATGGGTGACTGGGCGGCGATCGACGTGCGTACGCCCGGACAGACGGGCGAGTTGCGGCGTGTGGCGGTGCACGCGCCCGGCGACCACGCGGCGGCCCGGTCGCTCAGAGGGCCGTTGCCGCCGCTGCCGGAGGCGTCCCGTTCGTCGGTGGCGCGGGCGCTGCGCGGGGCGCAGCCCGTCGTCCTGGACGCGGCCGCCCTGGCCGAGCCGCCGCGGACGCCGCTCGACGCCGCCCACCGGGAGCTCTTCGAGCGCCTGGGCGGGACCAGTGCCGTGGTGGTGCCCCTGCACACCCGGCGGCAGGTGTTCGGGGCGCTGACGGTGGCCCGTACCGCGCCCGGCTCCTCCTACTCCGAGGCGGAACTGCTCGTACTGGCCGATCTCGCCCGGCGCGCCGGGCTCGTGATGGAGGGCGCCGAACTCTTCGAGCAGCAGCGCCACGTCGCGGAGACCATGCAGCGCCAGCTCCTCACCCCCCTGCCCCAGGTCGGCGATCTGCGGATGGCGGCCCGCTACTGGCCCGCCCAGAGCGCGGCGGAGATCGGGGGCGACTGGTACGACTCCTTCCTGCTCGGTGACGGGGTCCTGACGATGGTGATCGGGGACGTCGTGGGGCACGACCTGAAGGCCGCCGCGCACATGGCCGAGGTCCGCAACATGCTGCGCGCCCTGGCCTGGGACCGTACGGAACCGCCCAGCCTGATCATGCGCCGGCTGGACGAGGCCATGACCCACACCAGTGACGCGCCCATGGCGACCTGTGTCTTCGGCCGCGTCGAGGGCCAGGAGGGAGGCCCCTGGCAGCTGCACTGGGTCAACGCCGGGCACCCTCCGCCCCTGCTGATCACGGCCGACGGCCACACCCGTTTCCTCGAAGACGGCCATGGCCCGCTGCTCGGTCTCAGCTCCGCCCTGCACATGGGTCTGGGCTGGCCGAACGCCCACGCGGAGCTGCCGCCCCGGTCCACCCTCCTGCTGTACACCGACGGTCTCGTCGAAAGCCGTACCCGGGACATCGAGGCCGGTCTCGCCACGCTGCGCCGGCACGCGGCCGCGCTGGCCCGCCGCGACATCGAGGAGTTCCTCGACGAACTCCTCGCCCGCATCGGGCCCAGCGGGGACGACGTGGCCCTGCTGGCGCTGCGCATCCCGCCCGAGCGGGCCGCCGGCGAACCCTCCCGGCAGCACGCGTACAGCCCGGCCGCCGCCGATCGCGGTGCTCCGGGCGCGAGCGTGGAGGACACCCCTGTCAGGGACACCTCCGAACCGGAACAGCCCGGGGAGACCACCCGGTGATCCCACGGTCTGACGGGCGATCACGCGGTCCGACCTGAGGCGGTGCCGCCTCAGGAACCCGCACGCGCCGCGTCCCCGGGTGTGTGGCGGAGTGCGGTGGTGAGGGCGTCGAGGTGGTGTGCGACCGGCCCGACGGTGAGCAGCCCACTGGCGGCGCCGCCCCATTCGGCCTTCGCCGGGGAGAGCGCGCCGACGGCCCGTTCCATCGTGGGCCGGTCCGACACGGCGACCGCCGCGCGTGCCGCCAGACACCAGAGTGCTTCGTACAGCAGTCCTGGAGGCGGGTCGGGCAGTCGGCGCAGGTACTCGGCCGCCCGGTCGGGGGCGTCCTGTGCGAGGAGGACGAGCGGGGTGGCCCACGGTTCGTAGGGCCCCCAGTCGCCGGGGGCGTCGGTCGGGGCGGGCCGGCCGTCCTGGACGCGCAGACAGAGCAGCGCCAGCGGGAGGAGGCCGTGTTCGAGACCGGGCATGCCGACGCCCTCCAGTCGGGCCGCGGCGCTCCGGTAGGCCTCTTCGGCCGCCGGCGCCGGGCCGGTCACGGCGAGACGCAGGGCGCGGAACCACTGGGTGAACACCCGGGCGAGCGGGAGTTCGTGGTGTTCGGCCAGGCGGTCGACCGCCGTCGCGTGCGCCTCGGCGCCCGTGAAGTCGGCGAGCGCGCCACGCGCCTGGAGGCGGATGAGGTGGCCGAGCACGGTGTAGGTCGGCAGGTCGTGCCGGCCGGAGAGGGCGACGAGTTCGGCTCCGGTCTCGTCGCGGCGCGCGGCGAGGCCGGCCCGGTGGAACGTCTGCATGAAGACGCCGTTGAGGGCGAACGCCAGCAGGGCCGGGTCGTCCAGGCGGCGGGCGATCGCCTCCGCCTGCCGGGCGGCCTGCGGTCCCCGGGCCGAGCGTGTTCCCCGTGATTCGAGGGCGACCGTGGTCAGCAGGCGGGCACGCGCGGCGTCGTGCCGTCCGGGGGCGAGGCCCTTCAGCGTGCGCTCCGCCGCGGCGACCACGCGCGCCGAGTGCTCCGGGTCGTCGACGCGGGTCCAGATCGCGGGGACGTCGTAGGCGCCGATCACGCGGGCGGTCAGTTCCACGTCGCCCAGTTCCTCGGCGGCCGCGACGGTGGCCGAGCGGTGGCGGCGGGCGACCTCCAGGCCGCCGCCACCCGTCACGGCGAGGGTGCGCAGCAGCCCCACGGCCGACTCCAGCCGGGCGCGGGCACCGTGGCGCAGGGTGCGGTCGTAGTCGGCGGCGGCCTCGGCCCAGACCCGTCCTGCCGGGTCGCCCGGGTCACCCGGTTCCAGGTGCTCGCTGTGGGCGAGGATGTCCGCCTCCAGCCGGCGCAGCGCCGTACCGGGTTCGAGGCCGAGCCGGTCGGTCAGGAGCCCGCGTGCCCGGCGCAGTACGGCGAGCGCGTCGCCCTGCCGGCCGCTGCGGTACAGGGCGAGGGCGAGCAGCCGCCGGCCCTCCTCCCGCCATGGGTGCTCCGTCACGTGTGCGTCCAGGTCCGCCACCGCCTGGGCGGCCCGCCCCAGGGCCAGCAGGGCGTCGCCCCGGCGTTCCACCGCGTGCAGCCTCAGCTCGCCGAGGCGGGCGCGCTCGGTCCTGGCCCATGTCTCGTCGGGGAAGTCGGCGAGGGCGGGCCCCCGCCAGGAGGCCAGGGCCTCGGTGAGCTTCGGCAGCGCCTCCTGGGGCGGCAGCCCGGCGGAGAGTTCGAGTACGCGTGCGAAGCGCCGGCTGTCCACGGAGTCCGGTTCGGCGCGCAGGGCGTACCCGGGGCCCTCGGTGACCAGAAGGCGGGCGGGAGCACGGGGCGGGCGTTCCGGTTCGAGGGCTCGCCGCAGGGCGGACACGAAGGTGCGTACGGCGCCCACCCCGCCCGCCGGAGGGTCCGTCCACAGGTCCTCGACCAGCCGGGTGACCGGCACCACGCGCCCCCGGGCGACGATCAGCCTGGCCAGCACGGCGCGGTGCCGCGGGCCCTTCAGGCCGATGGGAGCCGCGTCGTCGCCGCTCCAGGCGGCCACCGGCCCCAGAATCCCGAACGAGACGTCCACTCCCACGGCCTGCTCCCTTTCCTGTACCCGGTCACGGTAGGCCGTCTCCGCGAGGGGCCCGCCCCGGCCCCCCGGTGCCGTGTCATGGCGTGCGCTCATCGGACGCTCATCCGCCGCGACCAGGGTGGAGGCACCTGCTCATCGCGAGAAAGAGTCTGATCATGACGCCCACCGACACCGGCACCGACCCACGCCTCGGCCCCGGCTGCGACTACCGGCGGATCACCGTCGCGGACGGGGTGGCCCTGAACACCGCCGTCATGGGGGCGGGCCCGGCGGTCGTCCTGCTGCACGGATTTCCGCAGACCCATCTGATGTGGCGGCACGTCGCCGCCGATCTCGCGGCCGACCACACCGTGATCTGCCCGGACCTGCGGGGGTACGGGGACAGCGACAAGCCCGTCGACACGGACGGCACCGTCTACTCCAAGCGCACCATGGCCGCGGACGTCGTGGCGCTGGCCACGGCCCTGGGACACGAGCGCTTCGCGCTGGCCGGTCACGACCGCGGCGCCCTCGTCGCCTTCCGCGCCGGGCTCGACCACCCCGACCGTGTGACCCGTCTGGCCGTTCTCGACGTCCTGCCCACCCTGGACATGTGGGAGGTGATGCACGGGGTGACCGCGGCGGTCGGCTTCCACCTCTATCTGATGGCCCAGCCGCCGGGCCTGCCCGAAGAGATGATCGCCGCCGCCCCCGACGCGTTCTTCGGGCATTTCCTCGACCTCTGGAGCGACGATCCGGGGGCCGTCCCCGCCGATGTCCGCGCCGCCTATCTGAAGGCCTGCCGGGAGGCTGTTCCCTCGATCGTCGCCGACTACCGCGCGTCCGCGGGGATCGACATCGAGCACGACCGGGCGGACCGGGCCGCCGGCAACCGGCTGCGGATGCCGGTCACCGTCCTCCAGCGGGACTGGGGCGCGGCTCTCGGTTTCGAGGCCGCGGCCCTGTGGGCGCCCTGGGCCGCCGACCTGCACCACGCCACGGTGACCTGCGGTCACTTCATGGCGGAGGAGGCTCCCGCCGAGATCAGCGGGAGCCTCCGGGAACTCCTCCGCCGCTGAACGACGCGGCCCGCCCACTCGGCGCGGTGACCGACAGTGTCCGGGCGGATCGGCGTGGTAACCGCCGCGCCGTCCGGGCGGTGGATCATAGTGGGGCGCTATGAGCGCCACCGACCTCGCCGATCCACCCCCGGACAGTCCAGGCCCCGACGCCCCCGGTTCCCCCGGCGGCGCGTCACGGCCCGACGGCGCGGTCGTCGCCATCGGCATCGCCGGAATCGTCGGCGTCGTCCTGTGGGCGAGCCTGGGAGGCACGTCCTTCCAGAATTTCTCCGACAGCGCCCTCCCCTGGGTCCTGCGGAACTTCGCCTGGCTCTTCGTCGTGGCGGCGAACGTCTTTCTCGTCCTGTGCGTCCTCATCGCCTTCAGCCGTTTCGGCCGGATCCGGCTCGGCCGCGACGACCGTGTGGAACCGGAGTTCACCGACTTCGCCTGGGTGTCGATGATGTTCGCCGCGGGCATGGGCATCGGCCTGATCTTCTACGGCGTGGGCGAACCGGTCACGCACTTCCTGCTCCCGCCGCCCTCCACGGGGGTGCGGCCCGGCACCCCGGAGGCCGCGGGAACGGCCCTGGAGTACTCCTTCTTCCACTGGACCCTGACCCCGTGGGCCATCTACGGGGTCGTGGGGCTCTCGCTCGCCTACACGACGTTCCGTCAGGGCCGGGGCAACCGTCTCAGCGCCGTCTTCGTACCGCTGATCGGTGAGCGGCTGGCGGACGGGGTCGTGGGGCGTCTGCTCGACCTCCTGGCCGTCTTCGCCACCGTCTTCGGGACCGCCACCAGCCTCGGTGTGGGGGCGCTCCAGATCGCCACGGGGCTGCATCTGACCGCGGGCGTCGCCGACACCACCGGCCTTCAGCTGGTCATCATCGTCTCCCTCGGCGCGGCGTTCGTGGTGTCGGCCTTCACCGGTCTGCACGGCGGGGTGAAATGGCTCAGTTCCGCGAACCTGGTGATGGCCGCCGTCCTCATGGTCTTCATCTTCGTGGTGGGCCCCACCGTCTACATCCTCGACGTGATTCCCGCCAGTGTCGGCGGGTACCTGAACCAGCTCATCCCGATGGCGAGCCGCACCGGCGCGTTCACGGACGGCGCCTGGCTCGGGGAATGGACGATCTTCTACTGGGCGTGGTGGCTGTCCTGGGCGCCGTTCGTCGGCACCTTCATCGCCCGTATCTCCAAGGGCCGCACCATCCGTGAATTCCTCCTCACGGTGCTGCTGGTCCCCTCCGGTGCCTCCGCCGTCTGGTTCTGCGTGCTCGGGGGCACCGGGATCCGGCTCGACGAGACGGGGGCGGTCGACATGGCTCAGAAGCAGTCCCAGGGCACCGAGGCGACCCTGTTCGCCATGCTCGACGCCCTTCCGCTCACCACGGTCACGTCCTGGTTCGCCATGATCCTGATCATGATGTACTTCATCACCAGCGCCGACTCCGCCTCCCTGGTGATGGGTTCGCTCACCAGTCGCGGCGCCCTCAACCCGCGCGCGTGGCTCAACGTCACCTGGGGCATCCTGATGGCCGCCGTCGCCGCGGCTCTCCTCGTCGCGGGGGGTCTGGACTCCCTCCAGTCCGCCACGATCCTCGTCGCCCTCCCCTTCGTCGTCGTCATGCTGGGGCTGTGCTGGGCCACGGTGCGTGAGCTCAAGGAGGACCCGAGCGCGGGCCCACCGCGCAGCCAGGCCCTCCACGGGCTGCGCGACGCCGTCCGGAGGATGGTCGGCGAGACCATGTCCGAGGGCGCCTCCTCCGCGCTCCCCACGCATCCCCGCCTGCGCCGGGCGGTGGACCGGGCGCAGCGGAAGGAAGAGGAGGAGGGCGGCGGCAAGGAGGAGTGAGGAGCGACGGCACCGGTGGGCCGACGCCCCGCGGCGGCCCGTACAGCCACGACGGTCGGCCCGCGGCGGCCCGTTCAGCCCGGACGGACGACCGACAGCAGTCCGCCGCGCAGATGCGCCCGGAAGGCCGGATCCGCGTACGCCTCGGGCGCGTGCCCCAGCGAGGTGTAGAAGACGGGCGTCGCCCCGTGGCGGTGCTCCCAGGCCACCGGATGTCCGGCTCCCATGCCACCGCCCTGGTACGAGTCCTCGTCGACCGATGCCAGGACGTTGACCGAGCCACGCGGCGTGGCCGTGAAGTCGTACCACTCGTCGGTGTGCCGCCATCGCTCCGGCAGATGGGCCGTGGCCGGGTGGTCGCGGTCTTCCACGACGACACAGCCCGGCTGCGGCGGAGGGTGCCCCGCGAACCTGGCGCCGAGCAGTTCCCCGAAGTAGGGCCAGTCGTACTCGGTGCACGCCGCCGAGTGCACCCCCATGAAGCCCGCTCCCCCGCCCAGATGCGCCTGGAGGTTGCGGCGGCCGCGGGCGGTCAGCACGTCACCGCTCGTGGACAGGAACACCACACCGCCGTAGACGCCCAGCCCGCTCGACTCGAACACGTCGGGTGATTCCGTCGCCTCGGCCTCCAGGCCACTCTCCAGGCAGAGTTCACGCAACGCGGCCACTCCGTGGGTGATCGATTCGTGGCGGTAGGCCGTCGTACGGCTGTAGATCAGGACACGCGAGGGATGTCCGGGCATGTTCTCTCCGCCTCTCCTTCCGCCGGCGCTCCGGCGGACCGGCGGGGCACCCGCGGCCGTGGCCGGGTGCCCCGCCGTCTCGACGGCCCGGTCAGGAACACCCGTCCTGTCCGGGCCGCTCCGGGCCGTTCACGGTTTGCGGGCCACGAGTCCCCACTGGTCGACGGCCGTCGGCCGCTCCTCGGTCGGCCGCCAGAACGGGATGGACACGAAGCCCGGATCGAGCAGTTCCAGCCCCTCGGCGCACCCGGTGATCTCCTCCGGTTCACGCACCAGGTAGGGCGGGTTGTCCCCCGAGTCGTACGCCTCCTGCGCCGCCAGCGTCTCGGGCGTCTTCACCGTGTCGCAGAGCACCAGGTAACTGCCCGAGGGCATCCGTGCCATGTACCGCTGGACGACCTGGATCCCGTCGGACGGGGTGAGGTGACCCAGCGTCGAGAGCAGCAGGACGGCGACCGGCTGGGACAGGTCCAGTGTCTCGCTCGCCTCGTCCACGACGGCGTCCGTCCGGGACAGATCGGCGTCCACGTAGGCCGTCCTGCCCTCCGGGGTGCTGGTCAGCAGCGCCGCCGCGTGGACCAGCACGATCGGGTCGTTGTCCACGTAGACGATGCGGGCGTCCGGTGCGACGGCCTGGGCGACCTCGTGGGTGCTGTTCTCCACCGGCAGGCCGGTCCCGACGTCGAGGAACTGGCGCACCCCCAGCGTGGCGAGGTGACGGACGGCCCGCGCCTGGAACGCGCGCGAGGCCAGCGCCACCGCGGCCGTCTGCGGGTAGGCGGCGGTCACCGCATCCGCCAGCTCCCGGTCCACCGGATAGTTGTCCTTGCCGCCCAGCCAGGCGTTCCAGACCCGGGCGGAGTGGGGAACGTCCGATCGGATCTTCTTGCGGAACTCGACGTCTTCCTCAGTCATCACATACTCCTACTCACCGCTTCTACGCGGTAGTTGATCCCCAGGTCGGGGACGCGCGCACAGCACGACCGTACCTTCGGGGGCCCGGCGTCCCCCAGCGGGCCGGGTCTGTTCTTTCCGGCGGACCGGTGATCTCCCGTGGCGGAGCGGGTCGTTCAGCCTCCGCCTGCCGGATCGGCCACCGGGCGTGGCCTGTCAGCTCTTGCGGGCCACGCCCGCGTAGAAGGCCACGGACGGGTCCAGACGTGTGCCGGGCGCCTCGTCGAGTTCGGGCCGCCACAGGTCGGGCCGGACGAGACCGGGCTCCAGGAGGTCGAAGCCGCCGAAGAAGCGCGCGATGTCCTCGCGGCTGCGCAGGGCCAGGGTGATCCGCCCGGACCTGTACTGGTCGTCGACCTCGCCCAGCCTCTCGTCCCCGGGGATGTAGCCGGCATGGGTGATCACCAGCCGGCTGCCCGGGGCCAGCCCGTCCGCCAGGCGGGCCACCAGCTCGTACGCGCCCTGCTCGTCGCTGACGAAGTGCAGCAGCGCGACCAGCGAGAGCTGTACGGGCCGCGAGAAGTCCAGGATCTCCGCCGCCTGTTCGAGGATCTGCTCCGGCTCGCGCACATCCGCCTGCGCATAGGCGGTGGCCCCCTCGGGCGTGCCCTGCATCAGGGCCTCCGCGTGGGCCAGCACGATCGGGTCGTTGTCGCAGTAGACCACCCGGGCCCCGGGGGCGACGGCCTGGGCCACCTGGTGCAGGTTGGGCTCCGTGGGGATGCCCGTACCGATGTCCAGGAACTGCCGGACCCCGTCGCCGGCCGCCCAGCGGGTCACCCTGCGCATGAAGGCCCGGTTGGCCCGCGCCACGTCCCGGACGGCGGGTTCGATGGCCATCATCCGGCGGCCGAGCTCCTCGTCCACCGGGTAGTTGTCCTTGCCGCCGAGCCAGAAGTCGTACATCCGGGCGGGATGCGGCGTGCTCGTGTCGATCACGGGGGACGTGGCGGACTCGTCCGTTCCGGGCATCACAACTCCTCGAATGAACCGGCGATGACCGAGGCTGGTCTTCAACGCTCCGAAACTATACGGGGATTGATCGCCCGACCGGCGGAATGGTGATCCCCGCGCGCGGCGGCACAGGCGGCGCGCCCGCCCCTCTCCCCCGGTCCGGCACGCGCCCCACGGTGCCGGGCCGCTCCCCGTCCGTCCCGCACATCCGGCCCCCGCCCGTGAGCGGCCGCACGCGTCACGACGCACCCATTTGATAGTGACTATCGTTTTCATATACGGTTCGAGTCGACCCCACACCCCAGGAGGGCCCCATGGCAGTCCCGAAGCGGAAGATGTCCCGCAGCAACACCCGGCACCGTCGCGCGCAGTGGAAGGCGACCACGCCCCAGCTCGTGGCGGTCACCGTCGACGGCACCGTCCACCAGGTTCCCCAGCGCCTGGTGAAGGCCGTTGAGCGCGGCCTGCTGCGCCCCGGGGGCTGATGCCGCGTGACGCGGGACCCCTTGCCCGTCACCGTCCTCTCCGGGTTCCTGGGAGCCGGCAAGACCACGCTGCTCAACCATGTCCTCGGAAATCGCCAGGGCCTGCGGGTCGCGGTGATCGTCAACGACATGAGCGAGGTCAACATCGACGCGGCACTGGTGCGCGGAGGTGAGGCCGCGCTGTCACGCACCGAGGAACGCCTGATCGAGATGACCAACGGGTGCATCTGCTGCACCCTCCGCGACGACCTGCTCCACGAGGTGGACCGGCTCGCCCGCGAGGGGCGGTTCGACTACCTCCTCATCGAGTCCAGCGGGATCTCGGAACCGATGCCGGTGGCCGCGACCTTCTCCTTCCCCCGCGACGACGGCGCGACGCTGGGCGACCTCGCCCGGCTCGACACCATGGTCACCGTGGTGGACGCGGCCAACTTCCTTCTGGAACTGGCACAGGGCGACGGGCTCACCGAGCGCGGACTCGACCAGTACGAGGACGACGAGCGCACGGTCAGCGACCTGCTCATCGACCAGATCGAGTTCGCCGACGTCATCGTGCTGAACAAGGTGGACCTGGTGGACGACCGCGGGCGCGGGCGGCTCGACGCCGTACTGACCCGTCTCAACCCGGTCGCCAGGATCGTCCCCGTCAGCCGTGGGCGCGTGGAGCCCTCCGACGTCCTCGGCACCGGCCTCTTCGACGTGGAACGGGCCCAGCAGGCCCCCGGATGGGTTCGGGAACTGAACGGGGACCACGTGCCGGAGACCGAGGAGTACGGGATCTCCAGCACCGTCTTCCGCTCGGACCGGCCCTTCCACCCCGGCCGCCTGTGGACCTTCGTCACCGAGGAGCTCGACAGCGGCCGGTACGGCCAGGTCCTCCGGTCCAAGGGATTCTTCTGGCTGTCCAGCCGGCCGCATGTCACCGGGCTCTGGTCGCAGGCGGGTTCCGTGGCCCGGTTCGAGCCGTACGGCGCTCGCGACCACGACACCACACAGGGCCAGGAACTGGTGTTCATCGGCACGGAGTTGCGCGCGACAGCCCTCCATGAGGCCCTGAGCTCGTGCCTGTGGCGCGAAGGGGAGGCGCGAGCCGCCGCCGACCCGTTCCCGGCGTGGGACACCTACGTCGTCGACGACGCGTGTGAGCACGAGCGGCAGGAGCCGGTGCTCACGGCGGCCCACCCCTGAGACTCCGGGCCGGACGGTGGTCGCAGCCACGGCATCGTCCGGTCCGGCCCTTCCCCCGGCCGGCTGCCCTTCCCACCGGCCCCCTCCGACCGGCCCTTTCAGGCTGCTGGCCCCGGTCCGCCCAGAACTCCCGGCGGACCGGGGCCCCACGCGATCCGCGACCGACGTGAGACCGGTCACCGGTCCCCGGCCGCCGGCGGCCCCGCCACCCCGGCCCCGCCGGTCGCGTACCGCTCCCCCGACGTGCGCGGACCCGCCAGGTCCGGCGCCGGTACGGCCCCCTGGTACCGGCGCTTCCGCCGTCGACATTCATGCATGGGGCGTGCATAGAGGCCGTCCGGCCTGGACATCATCGATACGACAATCATTGCCATGAGCCGATCCGTTCCCTGCGGCAGCACCAACTTGTGTCACCAGCAGTGGGGTTGCCGCTGACTCCGCGCTGAAAGGCGAGTGCCACCCTTGGTCGCCCCTCTGTACCTGGAACCGAAGCTCGACCCACCGCTCACCTCGTTGCTGGCCTCGGCCTCTTTACTGCACCGCCTCGTCGACGGGCTGGGATCGCCCCTCAACGTGGTGGTTCCGGAGCGGTTCGCCGAGAACGTCACACGGTTCCGGTCCGTGTACCGCCGCCACCGCCTGGAGGGCACGGTCTACTTCGCGCACAAGGCCAACAGATCGAGCGCGCTGGTCCGCCGGCTCGCGAGCACCCCGGCGGCTGTGGACGTCGCCTCGCTCGAAGAGCTTCAGCACGCCTTGGCCTGCGGGTTCACACCGGACCGCATCGGCGCGACGGGGCCGAAGGAGCCGGAGTTCCTCTGGCTGGCCGCGCGGACCGGCGCGACCGTGAACCTCGACGGACACGCCGAACTCGAAGCGCTCGCGGCCCTGGTGCGCCGGCACGGGTTGCCCCGGACCCAGGTGCTGCTGCGGCTCTCGGACTTCTCCGGTCCGGCGGTGAAGATCCTCAGCCACCGCAGCAGATTCGGGGTCCCGGCCCCGGAGCTGTCCGCCCTGCTCGACGCCGCCGAGCGGCACCGTGACGCCGTCGAGGTCATTGGCGTCTCCTACCACCTCGACACCACCAGCCTCGAAGAGAAGGCGGTCGCGCTGGAGGGCTGCGTCCACGCCATGGACGAGTGCCGGGCGCGCGGAATGCGCCCACGGGTCATCGACATCGGAGGCGGGTTCGGGGTCAACTACCTGGCCCACGGCGCGCAGTGGGAGCACTACACCAGCCAGCTCGCCCTCGCGGCCATGGGGCGGCGCCAGGCCCTGGCCTGGCGCAACCACTCCTACGGGCTGAGCAGCGAAGGGGGCACGCTGCGCGGAACCCTCCAGCTCTACCCCTCCCACCGCCCGGTCGCCGGGGCCGACTACCTCGACGAACTCCTGCGCTGCCCCGCGCCGGCACTCGGGCGCCCCCTGGCGACCCTGCTCCTGGAGAACCTCTACGACCTGCACGTCGAGCCCGGCCGGGCCCTGCTGGACCAGTGCGGGCTGACTCTCTCACGGGTGCTGGAGACGCGGCGCGAGGCGGACGGCACCCATGTCGTACGTCTGGCGATGAATGCCGACGACTGCGCCCTGGAGGAACACGGCATACTCCTCGACCCGGTCCTCCTCCGGCGCGACCGGCCGCCGGAGGAGGCGGACGGTTCCGCCGGACCCTTCGGCGTCTACCTCCACGGGAATCTGTGCCTCGAATCCGATCTCATCACGCGCAGACTGGTCTTCCTCCCCCGTCTGCCCGTCCCGGGTGACCTGCTGGCGTTCCCCAACACGGCCGGGTACTGCATGGACTTCAACGCCCACCACGCCCAGCGGCGGCCGTCGGCCCGCAAGGTCGCGGCCTACCGGGACGCCGACGGCTGGCAGTGGCGGCTCGACGACCAGTACTGGCCCATACATTCCACGGGAGACGCAGATGAAATATGACAGCATCCTCGAAACCGTCGGCGACACGCCTCTGGTGCGCATCGCTCCCGAGGTCCACGGCCTGCCGGACATCGACCTCTACGCGAAGCTGGAGTTCTGCAATCCCTTCGGTTCGCTGAAGGACCGGGCGGCGTGGAACATGGTGCGGCCCGGCCTCGGCTCCGCGATCGAGAAGGGCAGCCAGATCGTCGAACTGTCCAGCGGGAACACGGCCAAGGCGCTCGCCGCCATCGCCGGAATGCACGGTCTCGGGTTCAAGAGCGTCACCAACCGGATGAAGATTCCGGAGATCAAGGAGTTGCTCCTCCTGCTGGGAGCCGAGATCGAGGAGCTGCCGGGGCAGTCGGAATGCCTCGATCCGACGGACTCGGAGGACCCTCTCACGCTGTTCCACCGCGGTCTGGCGGAGCCGGGAAGCGCCTACCTCCACACCGACCAGTACTACAACGACCGCAACCCGGAGGCCCACGAGTCCGGCACCGGACCCGAGATCGTGGCGGACCTCGGCGGCCGGGCACCGGACTGGTTCGTGGCCGGCGTCGGCACCGCCGGTTCCTCCACCGGCGTGGCACGGGCGCTGCGGAAGCACGGTCCGGAGGTGGAAGTGGTCGGCCTCGTCGCGGAGAAGTCGGACTTCATTCCGGGGATCAGGAACATCGACGAGGTGCAGGAGGTCGGGATCTTCGACCCCCTCACCTACGACACCATCGAGAAGATCACGTCCGCCGAGGCCATCGACGGCATGCTGACCCTCGTACGGCGGTGCGGAATCCTGGCCGGGCCGACCGGTGGAGCGGCCTATTTCGGGGCGGTCCGGCATCTGCGGGAGGTGGCGCCGCGGCTCACCGGGCCGGCGACGGCGGTGTTCATCGTGTGCGACCGCGTGGAGAGCTATCTGAGTTACGTCAAGAAGCGCCGCCCCGATCTGTTCGGCCGGCGGCAGCCGGACACCTCGGTGGGGTCGCTGTCCCCCGAGGACGCGAGCCGGGCGGCCGGCATCGGGGTCGCCGAGGCCCAGGAGTGGATCGCCAAGGAGAACCCCCTGGTCGTGGACATGCGCAGCCCGTACGCGTACGCCGCCCTGCACATCGAGGGTTCGATGAACGTCGTGGACGAGCTCTTCGAGGACCTCGTGCGCGGCGGCCTCCCGTTCAGCAAGGCCCGGCCGGTGCTGCTCGCGTGTCCCGTCGGTGAGCAGTCCCTGAAGTACGCGGCCCTGCTGACCCGCCTGGGCCATCCGGACGTCCGCAGCCTCGCCGGGGGCATCATCGCCTGGCGTGACGCGGGCGCACCCCTGGTACGGGAGTGACCGCGATGCGCGACGATTCCGTCCCCCCGGGGGCAGGGGACCTGAACGACTGGCACAGCGCCCTGCGGGCGCAGTTCCCGATCATCACCGGCCATCCCGAACTGGCCTATCTGGACAGCGCCGCGACCGCGCAGAAGCCGCAGGCGGTCCTGGACGCGGTGCGGGACTACCTCACGACCTCCAACGCCAACGCCGGTCGCGGGACCTATCCGTGGGCCAACAGGACGACGGGTCTGATCGAGGAGACCAGGGAGCGCGTCAGGACGTTCCTCGACGACCCGGATCCGGCCGGGTCCACCGTGCACTTCGTCAGCGGCACCACCGACGGGCTGCGCACGGTGGCCCTCGACTGGCTCACCCGTGAACTCTCCGACGGGGACGAGATCGTCGTACCCTTCGCGGACCACGAGGCGAACGTCTCGCCCTGGCTGGAGGCCGTCGAATCACTGGCCCGCGAGGGCACGCGGGTCACGGTCCGGGAGATGCCCTACCAGTCCTCCTCCGGCGACTACGACACGGAGAAGCTCCGGGAACTCGTCTCCCCCCGCACCCGCTTCGTCGCGGTCACCCACGTCCATCACGTCTACGGCGGAGACATGAACGTGCACCGTGTACGCCGGGCCGTGGGCCCGGACGTGGTGATCTGCCTGGACGCGGCCCAGAGCGTCGGCCATCTCCCGGTCTCCATGAGAGCCCTGGACGTCGACTTCACCGTCTTCTCCGGGCACAAGGCGCTCGCCCTGCCCGGTTCCGGGGCGGTCTGGGCCCGCGGCGTACGAGGAGCGCCCTTCGCCCCGCGCGGCTGGAGCGGCACGCCCAACACCGTGGGCATCGCGAGCCTCGGTGCCGCCCTGGACTGGCTGGAGCGGGCCGGGCCGGAGCGGATCGAGCGCTGGACCGTGGACCTGGCGGCCCGGCTGACCGACGGGCTGAGCCGGCTGGCGGCCTTCGAGGTGCTGGGATGCCAGCTGAGCCTGGCGGAGGACTCCTTGGTGCAGCGTCGGCACGGCATCGTGACGTTCAGGCACCGGGACATCGACTCGGTCGATCTCGGGTTCATCCTCTTCAGCCACGGCTTCATGGTGCGCACGGACGGCCTCTGCCAGGGCCGGGCGGGTGAAAAACGCAGCTCCGTACGGGTCAGCCTGCATGCGTACAACAGCCGTCAGGAGGTGAATCGACTGCTGGACGTACTCACCGGGCTGGCATGACGCCGATGACAATCGTTTTCACCTGTAGATTTGGAGATCACCGAGCGAGACCCGGACGGTAGAGGTGGTAGAGGAAGATGAGCGTGAGCATGCCGACGGCCCAGCGGTGGGTGGACCGCTGGGAGCAACAGCAGCAGAGGTACGCGATCGACCGTGAGGAACGCTTCACGGTGATCGCGGACGTCGTGGAACACGTGACGGCCGGCCATGACGTCCCCCGGGTGCTGGATCTGGGCTGCGGGCCCGGCTCGCTGCCCGCGCGGCTGATCAAGCGCCTGCCGAAGGCCGAGATCGTCGCCGTCGACATGGACCCGCTGCTGCTGGCGCTGGCCCACGCACGCCACCCGGACGCCGCCCGCTACGTGGAGGCGGTGATCGGCGAGGACGGCTGGACGGACGCCCTCGGCCTCCGGGAACCGGTCGACGCGGTCGTGTCCACGACCGCGCTCCACTACCTCCCCGAGCCCGTCCTGCGGCGCACCTACACACAACTGACCGCGCTGCTGCGGCCCGGCGGTGTGCTGATCAACGCGGACCACCTGTCGCAGGACGCGGCCGGATGCGCCGAGATCGCGGAATTCGTCGGAATCCGCCGGGCCGAACGCCAGCGCGCGTTCGACCACGAGGACTGGGAGGCGTGGTGGTCCGCCGTCGAGAACGAACCGGAACTGACGGAGCTGTGTGCGGAGCGCCGGAGCCGGGGAACCACCGGCTCGGGCTGTTCCGTCACGCTCGGCCGGCACGTCGAGCTGCTGACCGAAGCGGGCTTCGGCCACGCCGGTCCGGTCTGGCAGGTGGGCAACAGCTACGTCCTGGTCGCGCTCCGGCCGTAGGGGGCGGCCGGCCGCACCCGCGACGCGCTCCGACCTGACCCCGAAGTGCTCGTCGGACGCCGACGCGCCGCAATCTGCCGACGGTTGTTCCGCAAGTGATTGGCAACAGCCAATCACTTGCGCCAAGCTCGCAGTCATGCGTCGCGACTCCCTTGGGGCCCACCGAGACTTCCGCCGGTTGTGGGCGGGACAGACAGTCGGTCAGTTCGGTACGTACGTGGGGCAGACCGTGCTGCCCCTGCTCGCGGCGACGACGCTGAAGGCGTCACCGTTCCAGATGGGGATCCTGACCGCGGCCGGGACAGCCGCCTTCCTCCTGATCGGCCTGCCCACCGGGGTGCTGGTGGATCGCATACGGCGAAGGCCGGTGATGCTGTCGGCCGACTTCGTCCGGGCCGGCCTGCTGTTCACCGTCCCCTTCGCGGCCTGGGCAGGGGTGCTGACGCTCGGTCAACTCATCGCGGTCGCATTCCTCGTCGGTGTGGCCACGGTGCTCTTCGACGTCGCCTACCAGTCGTACCTGCCGTCCCTGGTCGGGCGGGCCCAGGTCATGGAGGGCAACACCCGGCTCCAGTCGAGCCTCTCGGCCGCCGAGGTCATCGGCCCCGGCGTCGGCGGCGGGCTCGCGCAACTGCTCGGCGCGGCCACCGCCGCCCTGACGACAGCCGTCGGCCATCTGCTCTCCGGCCTCCTGCTGCTCCGCATCCAGGCCCCCGAGTCCCGGCCCGTGGGCCACGACGGCACTCGGGCCGGGGCACAGATGAAGGAGGGGCTGGGGTTTGTATTCGGAGAGAAGTCGTTACGGGCCATCACCCTTTCCACCGCCCTCTCCAATCTGGCGACCACGGTCCTGCTGTCCATGCAGATGCTCTTCCTCAGCCGGGACCTCGGTCTGACGCCGGGCGCTGTAGGTGCCGTCCTGGCCCTGAGCGGTGTGGGCGGGCTGGTGGGGGCATGCACCGCCGGCCGCTGCGCCCAGTGGATCGGTCCCGCCCGCGCCATCTGGCTGATACCTCTGGTCATCTCACCCGTGACGCTGGTCGTACCCCTTGCCGAGCCCGGCCGGCTGACCGTCCTCTGCGTTCTCGGCCTTGCGCTGCGGGCGTACGGGACCACGGTCTTCAACGTCGTCAACGTCAGCTACCGGCAGGCGATCTGCCCCGGCCGGCTGCTGGGACGCGTCAACGCCACCGTACGGTTCCTCACCTGGGGCGCGATGCCCGTGGGCGGCCTGCTGGGCGGTGTCCTCGGGGGCTGGATCGGTGTCCGGGCCACCCTGTGGGTCTCCTGCGCCGCGCTCGCCCTGACCCCTCTGCCGCTCCTCCTGTCCCCCCTGCGCACCCTGCGGGAGTTCCCGGAGGTCCAGGGGGAGGAGGCCGCTTCCCCTACCTGAGCCGTGTCCTTCGCAGGCACGGACAGACGGCGATCACACGCTCGGATAGACGGCGATGTACACCGCCGTCCGCTCGGTCTCCGGCGCGACGGCATCGTGGTCGAACTCCTCGAAGAGCTGCTCCAGCCGGCGCTCGTACTCCTCCCGCCGCTCGGGGGTGAGGTCCAGTACGAAGCGGACCTGACCGACGTCCTTCATGTCGAGCTCGCCCGCTTCGGAGAGGAAGGCCGCCAGCATCGCCTCGGCGATGGGGCCTTCGTTCTGGGGTCCCCGGGCCCATGGGAGTCCGTTGGACCGATAGGGGATCTCCTTGGCACCCCGGTTCCCCCGACGGGCGGCTTGTGGCTCCAGGAGCCCCGCATCCACCAGTTTGCGTACGTGGTGCAGTGTCGTCGCCGGATCCCTGCCCAACCGCTCGGCCAGTTCCTTGTTCGTCATAGCCTGCGTGCGCGTGAGCCGGATGATGCGCAGCCGCACTCCCGATGCGAGGGCACTCGCCCGCACCTCGGCGGCGTCCCGGCGCTGATTAGCCATGGCCCGACCCTAAGGGCTGTCCCGTGACCTCGCGGATTCGGTCGGGGCCGCCTGTCGGGGCGTCATATGACGTTCATGTGAACGAATCCCGGTGCTGTGCGGGTAATCCGTCCGTACGGCAGAAAGCGGTGATGCCTTGGCCTACGATCGGCGCTCGTGCGGCCTGTACGTCCCGGCCGGCCCATGTCCCAGGAGGTAACCGTGCCGCGTGTCCGCGTCCCCGCCGTCGTCACCGCCTGCGCCGCGGTGGTCGGGCTGGCCCTCACCGCCGGGTGCTCGTCCGGCGACGGGCCCGGCCAGGCCAAGGGGGGCGTGGACGTGGTGGAGAAGGGCAAGGTGACCACCTGCACGCACCTGCCCTACCCGCCCTTCCAGTCCGAGCGGGACGGCGAGGTCGTCGGCTTCGACGTGGCCCTGATCGACCTGGTCGCGAAGAACCTGGACGTCGAACAGAAGATCCTGGACACCCCGTTCGAGAACTTCAAGACCGGCGCCTTCCTCAACTCGGGCGAGTGCGACCTCGCGGCCGCCGGTATGACGATCACCGATGAGCGGAAGAAGAACGTCGACTTCTCCGTCCCGTACTTCGACGCCACCCAGGCCCTGCTGACCACGAAGAAGAGCGGCGTCACGACGCTGGCCGACGTGAAGTCGAAGAAGCTCAAGCTCGGCGCCCAGGCCGAGACCACCGGCGAGAGCTACGCCACGGACCAGGGCTTCGACCCGGTGTCCTTCGAGAGCTCCGACGCCGTGCTCAACGGACTGCGCACCGGCCAGGTCGACGCCGTCGTCATCGACTACCCGGTGGTCCAGGGCTGGTTGAAGGACAAGGCGAACGCGGACGCCTTCGCCCTCGGCCAGAACATCGAGACCGGCGAGCAGTACGGCTTCTCGGTCAAGAAGGGCAACACCGAGCTGAAGGCGGCGATCGACAAGGCGATCACCGACGCCCGCGCCGACGGCACGTACGACAAGCTCTACCAGCAGTGGATCGGACCACTGCCCAAGGGCCGGTCATGACCTCCAGGCTCTCCCGGCGGCAGTGGCGCCGCGTGTCCCGTGGCGTGCAGTACGCGCTGTTCTTCGTCGTCGTCGGCCTCCTGGTCACCCAGGCCGACTGGACGCGGCTGGGCAACCAGTTCGCCCAGAAGGACCTGGTCGGCCGGCTGTTCCCCGACATCATCACCACCGCCCTGGTCAACACCGTCGTCTACACCGCCTCCGGCTTCCTCTTCGGCCTGGTGCTCGGGCTGGTCATCGCGCTGATGCGGCTCTCCTCGGTGGCGCCGTACCGCTGGGCGGCCGGGGTGTACATCGAGATCTTCCGGGGCCTGCCCGCGCTGCTGATCTTCATCTTCGTCGGCGTGGCCGTCCCGCTCGCCTTCCCCGGCACCGAGATACCCGGCGGCACGTACGGGAAGGTCGCCCTCGGCCTGGGACTGGTCGCCGCCGCCTACATGGCCGAGACCTTCCGCGCGGGCATCCAGGCGGTGCCCAAGGGCCAGATGGAGGCGGCCCGTTCACTGGGCTTCTCCCACACCCGGGCGACGGTCTCCGTGATCATCCCGCAGGCACTCCGTATCGTCGTCCCCCCGCTCACCAACGAACTGGTCCTGCTCTTCAAGGACTCCTCGCTGGTCCTCTTCCTCGGCGTCACCCTCCAGGAGCGCGAACTGACCAAGTTCGGACGCGACCTGGCGAGCCAGACCGCCAACTCCACGCCCATCCTCGTCGCCGGGCTCTGCTACCTCCTGGTGACCGTCCCGCTGGGCTTCGTGGTACGCCGCCTCGAAGCCCGCGCCGCCCGAGCCAGGTGAAGGGGAAGGTGAAGCACGCCATGGCGTCCGACGACAACGACGCGATCCGGCGGCAGCCGACGGAGATCGAGATCCGGGACCTGCACAAGTCCTTCGGTGCCACCGAGGTACTGCGCGGCATCGACCTCCAGGTGGCGCCCGGCGAGGTGGTCTGCGTCATCGGGCCGTCCGGCTCCGGCAAGTCCACCCTGCTGCGCTGTATCAACCTCCTGGAGGAGCCGTCCCGTGGGCGGATCGTGGTGGCCGGCACCGACATCACCGACCCGGACGTGGACATCGACGCCGCCCGCCGCCGTATCGGCATGGTCTTCCAGCAGTTCAACCTCTTCCCCCACCTGACCGTCTCCGGCAACCTCGTCCTGCCGCAGCGCCGGGTCCTGGGCCGGGACAAGCGCACCGCCGACCGCGTCGCCCGGGAGAACCTGCGCCGGGTCGCCCTGACCGACAAGGCCGACGCCTACCCCGCGCAGCTCTCCGGCGGCCAGCAGCAGCGGGTGGCCATCGCCAGGGCACTGGCCATGGACCCACGGGTGATGCTCTTCGACGAGCCGACCTCCGCCCTCGACCCGGAGCTGGTGGGCGACGTCCTGGCGGTCATGCGCTCGCTGGCCGCGGACGGCATGACCATGGTGGTCGTCACCCACGAGATGAGCTTCGCCCGCGAGGTCGCGGACCGGGTCGTCTTCATGGACGAGGGACGGGTGGTCGAGCAGGGCCCGGCCGCGCAGGTGGTCGGCTCCCCACGGCACGAGCGCACCCGTGACTTCCTCACCCGCGTCCTCGACCCGGCCGCGTCGAAGCTCTGACCCCTCCGCCTACACCTCGCGCCCCGGAAGGCCGAGACGCTCGTGGACCAGCCGGGCGAAGTGGCTCAGCGTGCGTCCGGCGGCCAGGTCCGCCGGTGCGAGGCGGACGGCGAAGAGATCACGCGCGCTGACGAGGAACTGCATGCCGAGCAGGGAGTCGAGGCCGAAGTCGGTGACCGGGCGGGTGGGGTCCATGTCGGCCTGATCGGTCTGCAGGACTCCGGCGAGGAGCTGCGCGAGCGCCTCGGTGATCTTCGCCACCGCCTCGTCCGGCGGAAGGCCCGCCAGCGTCCCCAGCAGCTCGTCGCGGCCGTCGGGGGACGCGAGGGAGGAGGACGGTACCAGGTGGGCGAACCGCGGGGCGGCCAGGGCGGGCAGCAGATGGCGCGCGGTTCCCCAGCGGTAGCGCCCCGCTCCGGCGACGTCGGTACCGGCCGCGAGGAGGCGGCCCGCGGTCGTCAGGGCCTCGGTGGGGGTGAGGAGTTCGAGGCCGCGTTCGGTCATGGCCGTCTCCATGCCGGTACGGGCGACGTAGCCGGTTTCGCTGATGGGCCCCCAGGCCGCCGCCGTACCCGGCTCGCCGGCGCCGCGCCGGGCCCGGGTCAGTGCCTCCAGGTAGGCGTTGCCCGCCGCGTAGGCGGACTGGCCGGGGTTGCCGAGGGTGGCGGAGACGGAGGAGTAGGTGAGGAAGAGGTCCAGGCGGCGGTCCGTGGTGAGCCGGTCCAGCAGCGCCGCGCCCGCCGCCTTGGGTGCCAGCACGGCGGCGAACCGGTCGTCGGTGAGCTCCGACTGCGGTGCGTCGTCCATGTGCGCCGCCGCGTGCACGATGCCGCGCAGCCGGTGTCCTGTGGCGTCCACGGTCTCGATGACCCCGCGCAGTGCGCTCTCGTCGGTGACGTCGGCGGCGTAGGCCGTGGCCCGTACGCCGCGCGCGGCGAGTCGCCCGAGCAGGGCGGGTGCCCCGGGGGCCCCGGGGCCACGGCGTGAGAGCAGGGCCAGGTGCCGGGCCCCGTGGTCGGCCAGCCAGTGGGCGGTGGCGGCCCCGAGTCCGCTCAGCCCCCCGGTGACCAGGTACGTGCCGTCCCCGTCGAGGGTGAGGGTGCCGGGGGCGGGTTCGGCCAGGACGGGTTCGTCCAGCGGGTCGAAGGTGATGACGACCTTGCCGGTGTGCCGGGAGTGCTGCAGGAGGTGGAAGGCCTCCTCGACCCGGGCGGCGGGGTAGGTCGTGTGGGGCAGCGGACGGTAGGAGCCCCGGCTGATCTGCTCGTCGAAGACCGAGACCAGACGGGAGCGGAGGGCCGGGGACTCCATGACGGCGTCGAGGTTGAAGGCGGTGAAGGTGAGGCTGCGGTGGAAGGGGCGCAGCGTCACGGGGTTGTTGAGGTAGATGTCCTTCTTGCCCAGCTCGACGAACCGCCCGTTGGGGCGCAGGAGGTCGAGGTTGTGGGCGATGGCCTCGCCGCTGAGGGAGTTCACCACGACGTCCACGCCCTGACCGCCGGTCAGTTCCCATACGCGGGGGACGAAGTCCAGGCTGCGGGAGTCGAGGACGTGTGCGGCGCCGAGCGTGCGGAGCAGGTCCCGCTTGGTCTCGGTACCGGCGGTGGCGATGACACGGGCGCCCTGGTTGCGGGCGCACTGCAGGACGGCCAGGCCCACGGCTCCGGCCCCGCCGTGCACGAGCACGGTCTCCCCCGGTCCGAGGCAGGCCTGGTTGACCAGGGTGTGGTGCACGGTCAGGAAGGCGACGGGGAAGGTCGCCGCTTCCGCGTAGCTCATCCCCTCGGGGATGCGGACGACGGCCGCGGCGGCGGTCGTCGCGTGGCTGGCGAGGGCCGCGGGCACGAGGCCGCAGACCCGGTCGCCCGGCTTCAGGCCCCGCACGCCGGGTCCCACGGCGCGTACGAGGCCGGCGCCGTCCGTTCCCAGGCCCCGGCCGAGGGGGCTGTTCTCCACCGCCTCGGGTGGCAGCAGGCCGTTGGCCCTCATGGGGTCGCGGTAGTTCAGGGCCACGGCCCGCATCTCCAGGGCCACCTCGCCCGGTCCGGGCTCGGGGGCCGTGGTCTGACGCCAGAGCAGCCGTCGGCGCAGGCTCGGGTCGCGGGCTTCCAGGATGTACGGCGTGCGGGCGGGGACGGCGGGTGGCTCGTCCCGCGCGTGCTGGACGTGCCGGGGCACGAAGCGGCCGTGCGCGGTGAGGACGATCTCGTCCTCCTGGCCACTCTCGTCGCCGGCGGCGAGGAGTTCGGCCGCGAGACGGTGCGCGTCGGTGGCCACCGCCCCGGTGCGTTGCCAGGACAGGCGTCGTACGCGCAGGTCCGGGCGCTCGTTGGCGAGGGTGCGGCAGGCCGCCCAGACGGCCGCGTCGTCCGGGTGCGTGGGCTGCTCCGGGGCCGGGAACAGGCCGGTCGGGCGGGTGACGAGCCACAGCCGGGGGCTGGTGCGGCCGCGGAGGCCGTCGCAGGCCGTGGCCAGGGCGCGCAGCAGGGCCGCGCGACGGGTGGTCAGGGCGACGACGTCCTGCCCGGGGCGGGGTTCGGCGAGCAGCAGGACCACGTGCGGTTCACGGTCGGTGGCGAGCGCCCCGGCCCAGGCGTCGGCCTCCTCGGACGCGGCGACGACGGCGGCCTCGCCGAGCAGCGCCGCCAGGGCCTCGGCGGTCCGTGTCTCGGCGTCGTCCTCGACGGCGACGATCCAGGAGGCGCCGGGAACCGGTGCCGGTACGCCGGTCCCGGCCTCCGGTTCGCGGGTGGCCGCGGCGAGGAGGACGGACCGGTCCCGGGGCCCGGTCCGCACCGGATCGGGGAAGCCGCACCGGCGCAGCAGCGGTACCCACCGCTCGCGGGCGAGGACGCGGGAGACGGGGCGCAGGGCGTGGTCGCCGCGCTCCCAGAAGTCCTCCGCCGTGCCGGACAGCAGGGCGTGGAGCCGGGTGTGGTGCGGTTCGGTGGCCAGCAGGTGTCCGCCGGGAGCCAGCACGGTGCGCAGCCGCCGCAGAGTCGCGGCCAGGTCGTGGGTGGCGTGCAGGGCGTCGCCGGCCAGGACGAGGTCGAAACCGGCTCGGGGCAGGCCCTGGCCGGTCAGGTCGGTGTTCAGGTCCAGGGTTCGGTAGTCGACGAAGTCGTGCCCGCCGAAGCGGTGTTCGGCGCGGGTGAGACCGGCACCGGTGGCGGCCGTGCAGGTGTAGCGGGTCAGGCCGGCCGGCAGCACGGGCAGGACGGCGGCCGTCAGGGCGCCGGTGGTCGCACCGACTTCCAGGACGCGCAGCGGGCGGTCGGCGGGCCACCGGGCGACCATCTCGCCGAGGACGGCCTGTACGGCACGGTGGGTGAAGCGGTGGGCCGGTCCGGTCTCGCGGAGCTGGTCGTACGCGCTGTCCCCCGGCGGGAGGAGTTCGTCCGCGTCCACGCGGCCCCGCACCACGTCGGCCAGGTGGCGCAGGTTCCGGTTGAGGAGCAGTGTCTCGGAGCCGTACGCGGGGTGGTCCTCCACCAGGCCGCGCAGGAGTGTCTCGGGGCGGGGCTCGGCGTCGGTGAGCTGCCAGGTCTCTCCGAGCGGCCGGGCGAGGCCGTGCTCGACGAGCAGGGGCATCATCAGCCGCACCAGCCTGCGGTGCTGGGGCCGGAGGCCTCCGGCCACCAGGTCCCGCATCGTGAAGGGGGCCGCCGGGTCGGTGAGCAGGCCGTGCAGGGCCGCGGCCCAGCAGTGGGCCCCGGTGCGTTCGGCGGCGGCGAGGAACCGGTGGTGGCCGCAGTCGTCCAGGGCGGCGCGTGCGGCGGCGATGCGGGACTCGGCGGCGCCCACCACCTCGGCGGGAGCGGGGAGCGGGGAGGGCGGGGCGGGTTCGCCCGGGTGCGGGGCGGCCCGCAGCACGGTGCGCTGGACGGCCAGGGGGATGTGCTCCGTCATGCCGCCGCGGCGGGTACGGCAGCCGTCGATCTCCACGGTGACCGTGCCGTCCGGGTCGGCGTAGGTGATGTCCCAGCAGATCTCGTTGGCGCTGCGGTGACGGCGGCGCAGATGCGCGATCCCGGTGGACGCGGGGGTACGCCACACCCGCACGGATCCGAAGACCGTCGGCAGGAAGCCGGCGGATTCCGCCGTGCGTTCGGACAGGGCCACGGTGGCCTGGAGCGGTGCGTCGAGAAGGACCGGGTGGACGGTGTAGGCGTCGGCCGGGTGGTCCAGCCGGTAGGAGAGCAGCACCTCGCCCTCGCCGGTGTCCAGGTGCTCGATGAGCTGGAAGGCGGGGCCGCAGTTCAGTCCGACGCGGTGGCACGTGCGGTAGAAGTCCGCACCGCCGAGGCCGTCGTGACAGCGCGCCCGGAGCGCGTCGACGTCGAGGGGAGGCGGTGCGGTGCCGAGCAGGGTGCGGACCTGGGCCCGTACGGCGGGCCGGCACTCGCCGCCGTGTTCCTCGCGGACGCTGATGGTCAGGGCGCCGTCGTCGGGGGTGACGGAGGTCTGCAGGGCGATCGGGGTCGGGTCCGGCCAGGGCAGAGCCAGTGGCCGGCCGATCTCCAGGTGCCGTACCTCGACCGGGCGTTCCATGGCGCGGAGGCCGGCGCTCAGGGCCATCTCCACATAGGCGGCGGCCGGCAGGAGTACGTCGTCCCCGATCTTGTGGTCGCCCAGCCAGGGCACCAGCTGAGGCTCGACGGTGCCGTGCCAGACGGGGTGCGGGGCGGGCATCCGCTCCCCCACCAGCGGGTGGTCGAGTTCGCCGGAGCCGCTGCTGCGGGCGATCCGGTCCCGGGCGGTGCCGTACCAGTACCGTTCGTGCTGCCACGGGTAGGCGGGCAGTGCGGCCACCCGGCCGGGGCGGGGGAAGTGGCGCCGCCAGTCGGTGGTCGTGTCGGCGGCGAGCAGGGCGGCGACCGTGCTCGCGGTCTCGCGGACCCCGTCGCCGTCCCGGTGCAGGGTCGGGACGTAGAAGAGGTCCGTGTGGCGCAGGTAGGGGCGCAGTACCGGGTGCGGGCCGATCTCGACCACACGGCCGGCGCCCTCGGACGCCAGGTGGGTGACGGCCTCGGCGAAGCGGACCGGTTCGCGGACGTTACGCCACCAGTGGCGCGCGTCCAGTTCGGGACCGCTCAGTGGTGTGCCGGTGACGGTGGAGACGAACGGGATGCGGGAGGTGCCGGGGGTCAGCCCTTCCAGGGCGGCGCGCAGCGGCCCCTCGATGGGGTCCATGGCGCGGCTGTGGAAGGCGTAGTCGAGGTCCAGTTCGCGGAAGAAGACACCCCGCCCGGCCAGCTCCCTCCCCCATGAGGCCAGTTCACCGGCGGAGCCGGCCACGGTCACGGCGCGTTCGCTGTTGATTCCGGCGATCTCCAACGCGCCTTCGTAGCGGCGGAGTTCCTCGCGGGTCTGGTGCTCGGACAGGCCGACCGCGGCCATCCGGCCGCGGCCCGCCGTGGTGGCCTGGGTGCGGCTGCGTTCCGCGATGACCAGCGCCGCCTGAGGCAGTGTCAGGGCCCCGGCGGCGTAGGCGGCGGCGACCTCACCGACGCTGTGCCCGGCCACCGCGCGCGGCCGCAGCCCGTGCGAGGCCAGCAGCGCGGTCAGGCCCACCTGCACGACGAACAGGGCGGGCTGGGCGGTCTCGGTGCGCTGCCAGGCGGGCGGGGAGGGATACGCGAGTTCCTTGGCCACCGACCAGCCCAGGTGCGGGGCGAGGGCGGCGTCGGCCTCCTCGACGGCCGTGCGGAACACCTCCTCGTGCTCCAGCAGGTCCGCGGCCATGCCCGGCCACTGCGAGGCGTTGCCGGAGAACACGAAGACGGTGCCGCTCCGCGCGTCCCCGCGCACGATCGCCCCGGAGGCGGGCTCGCCGGCCACCAGCAGGTCCAGCTGCCGGGCGGCGTCCTCCGGGCCGTCGGCCATGACCGCGGCGCGGTGCGGGTGGGCGCTGCGCCGCACCGTGCTGGTGTGGGCCAGGTCGTAGAACTCCTCGGGCCGCGTGGCCCGCAGGCGCTCCGCCGTCCCGGTGGCCAGTTGTTTCAGTGCCTGGGGAGAGCGGGCGGAGACGACCAGCGGAAGGGGGCGTCGGCCGGGGGCCCACCCGGTGTCGGGCCTCGGGGCCGCGGGGGGCGGGGTCAGGACCACGTGGGCGTTCGCTCCGCCGAAGCCGAAGGCGTTCACGCCCACGGCCGCCGACGGTCCCTTCGGCAGCGGGACGGGCTCGACCGTCGGGGACAGCCCGAGGCCGTCGAAGTCGATCGCGGGGTTGAGCGGGAGGGCGTGCAGTGAGGCGGGCGCGATCCGGTGGCGCAGGACCAGGATCGCCTTGAGCAGGCCCGCCATCCCGGAGGCGGGCTCCAGGTGGCCCAGATTGGTCTTCACCGAACCGACCGGCAAGGGGCCGCCGGCGCGGTGCCTGGCCAGCGCCCGGCCGATGGCCTCGGCCTCCGCGGGGTCCCCGACCTGGGTGCCGGTGCCGTGGGCCTCGAAGTACACCAGGTCGTCCGGGCCGATCCCGGCTTCCGCGTAGACGGCGCGCAGCAGCGCCTCCTGGGCCTCGGCGCTGGGCACGATCATGCCGGTGCTGCGGCCGTCGGTGTTGTTGCCGGTGGCGGCGAGCACGGCGTGGACGCGGTCCCCGTCGGCCAGTGCGTCCTCCAGCCGCTTGAGGACGAGGACCCCGCCGCCTTCCGCGCGGACGAAGCCGTCGGCGTCCGCGGAGAAGGCCGCACAGCGTCCGCGCCGCGACAGCATGCCCGCGTAGGAGAATCCGGCGAAGGAGTGGGGGCTGCTCAGCACGTTGACGCCGCCGACCAGGGCGACCCGGCTGGAACCCTCGCGCAGGGTGCGGCAGGCGCGGTCCAGCGCGACCAGCGCGGAGGAGCAGGCGGTGTCGATGGCCATGCTGGGCCCGCGCAGGTCGAAGGCGTACGACATCCGGTTGGCGGTGATGGACAGCGTGGCGCCGGGCATGGTGTGGGGACTCGTGTGGTCCTCCATCAGGGTCAGCGTCGTGCCGTAGGCGGGGTCGGAGACCCCGACGAAGACGCAGGTGTCCGATCCCGCCAGCGACTCGGCGGGGATGGCCGCGTCGTCGAGCGCCTCCGCGGCCATCTCCAGCAGGAGCCGCTGCTGCGGGTCGATGTGCCGCGCCTCCGCGGGCGAGATCCCGAAGTAGGCGGCGTCGAAGGCGGCGACGTCCGTGAGGAACCCTCCGGCGGCGGTGTAACTGCGGCCGGGGCGTACGGTCCCCGGGTCGACCATCCGGTCCCTGGGCAGCCGTTCGGCGGGCATCTCGCCGACCATGTCCCGCCCGTCACGCAGCACGGACCACAGTCCGTCCAGGCCGGTGATCCCTCCGGGAAGCCGGCACCCGACACCCACCACCGCTACGGACCGACCACACTGCCGCTCTGCCACGTTCCCCGCCTTTTCCCACCGATTGCAGACTTCGTGCGGATTGAAAGGCATCGCCGGAGCGAAAGCCAGCACCGGCCACTCGTTCGGGTGAAGGTCCCTCTGGGAGCGGATCTTCGGTCCGGGAGGCCACGTGGCGCCGTTACGGTTACGCGGTGCCCGAACCCGCCCGTGCCCGCATCGCGGCCGTCGCCGCCCACTTGCCGACTCGTTACCGGACCATGGACGAGATCCGCGAGAAGATCGCCAAGAGCGGGGAGTACGCACCGCCGCCCGGTCTGCTCGAAGATCTCACCGGAGTGCGCGGAGTCCATGTGCGAGGTGACGGGGAGGACGCCTCCGACCTCGCCGCGGCGGCCGCCCGCCAGGCACTCGACGAGGCGGGCCTGCGGATCGGTGACATCGATCTGCTGCTGTTCGCCGCCACCGCCGCGGACCTGATCGAACCCGCCACCTCCCATCTGGTGGCCGCCAAGATGGGCGCCACCTGCCCGGTGTTCGACGTCAAGAACGCCTGCAACAGCGTCCTCAACGCCATGGAGACGGCCGCCTCGTTCATCGAGACCGGCCGCTACCGCACCGTCCTCATCGTCTGCGGAGAGACGGGCTCCCTGGTGACCCGCTGGAACGTGCCCGACCGGCAGGCACTGCTCAGGGCCCTGCCCGGCTACACCGCGTCCGACGCCGGCGCCGCGATGGTGCTCACCGCCGGGCCCGCGGGCGAGGACGGCCCCGGCATCACCGCGATGCGTTTCGTCAGCAACTCCGCCGCCTGGGAAGCCTGCACCGTGTCCGGCGGAGGAACCATGCACCAGCGCTCCGTCCACGACGACCACACCACGCTGCGTCTGAACGGGGACCTGCGCCAGGGGTTGCTCGACATCCTTCCCGACGCCCTCGCCGTCGCCGGGGACGAGCTGGCCGCGGCACGCGCCGGCGCCTTCGTCGCCTTCCACCAGATCGCCATGCCGCAGTACCGGCAGATGCTCGACCTGTTCTCCCTGCCCGAGAGCGTGTGCCTGCCCGCGGTGGCCGAGCACGGCAACTGCGCGGCGGCCTCGCTCCCTCTGCAACTGGTCAAGGCGCGGGAGGCCGACCGCGTCGAGGCGGGGGACACCGTGGCGATGCTCGGCGTGGCCAGCGGCCTGAGCTTCGGGCTGGCCCTCGTCCGATGGTGACCACACGGGCCGGGCGTGCCCCGGCGCTCACCGCGACGGAACGCGCGACCGCGCTGGAACGGCTGATGCCGGGCTACCCGGCGCCCCGGCACTGGCGGCGTGTGCCGGCCACCGGACAGCACTACGTCGATCTCGGCTCCGGGGAGCCGGTGCTGTTCCTGCACGGCAATCCGTCCTGGAGCTACGCGTGGCGCAAGCTGCTCGACCGGCTCTCCCCGCACGCCCGTTGCCTGGCACCGGACCTGCCCGGCTTCGGGCTGTCCAGGCATCTGAGGCCGGCCGCCGGGGTCGCGGACCCGTACCAGGTCCAGCTGGAACACCTGGACCTTCTCCACCGGCACCTGGTGCGGGACGAGGGGCTGCCCGAGCGTGGCTGGACGCTCGTCCTGCACGACTGGGGCGGGCCGCTGGGCGTCGCCTGGGCCCTGCGGAACCCCGGGGTCGTGGCCCGTCTGGTCGTCTGCAACACCGTGGCCTTCCCGTGGCCCGGCGGCTTCCGGCTGCCGTTCTACCTGCGCTGGATCCGCGACCACCCACGGGTGGCCGGTGTCGTGCACCTCACGAACGGCTTCGCGCGCACCGCCGTGCGCGCCGGAGTGCACCGGCCGCTGCCTGTGGCCGAGCGCCGCGCCTATCTCCGGCCCGTCGCCCGGCGCGCCGAGCGGCGGGCCGTCACCGACGCCGTCCGCGCCATCCCGCGTGACGTCACCGATCCCGTGTGGCGGCTGCTCGAACCTCCGGGCGCCGACGCCGGTCCGACCGCGCTGCCCCTGCTGATCGGCTGGGGCATGCGCGATCCGGTGTTCACCCCGGACGTGCTGGAGGAGTGGGTCCGCCGCTGTCCCCACGCGGACGTCCACCGGTTCCCGGAGGCCGGGCACTTCGTGATGGAGGACGCCGCGGCCGAACTCGGTGACCACGTCCGCGACTTCCTGCGAGGAACCCGATGACCACGACCGCACCGGGCGTCATCGCCCGCCTGGCCGGCCGGCCTGACGCCCCCGCGCTCATCCACTGCCGTAGGGGGACTTCCCGCACGGTCGGCCGCGGCCACCTGGTGCGGAGCTGCCAGAGCGCCGCGCGGGCCCTGCACCGGGCCGGTGTCCGGCCCGGCCACAAGGCCGTCGTGATGACCCGGGACGCGTACGACCTCACCGTCGTCGCCTATGCCCTGTGCTCCCTCGGCGCCGTGCCCGTCCTGATCGAGCCGCGCGCCGAGGTGCGCCGCTGCCTGCGGGACGTCGCGCCGGACGTCTTCATCGGTGAACCGCTGGCCCAGCTCGGACGCCAGGTCCTGGGGTGGGGCCGCCCCCATGTCCAGGTTTCGCTGGTCACCGGCCGGCCGCCGCTCGCCCTGGGCCGGCGTCTGGTGACCCGGGCGCCCGGCGGCGGTGCCCCGGCCCCGCTGCCGCGGGAGCCCGACGGTGACGAACTGGCCGTCATCGCGTTCACGTCAGGTTCCACCGGCCGCCCCAAGGGCGCGGAGTACCGCTACGCCACCCTGGCGGGACAACTCGACGCGCTCACCGCCCTGCTGGACCCCCGGCCCGACGACGTACTCCTGGCGGGGTTCCTTCCGGTGGCGATGCTCGGCCCGCTCCTGGGCCTGACCACCCTCGCCCCGGCCGTGAACCACCTGGCCCCGGCACGCACCCCGCCGAAGGCGCTCGTCGAGCCGGTCCTGGAGCACCGCGTCACCCAGATCCTCGCCTCGCCCGCCGTGCTCACCCTGATCGCCGGTCACTGCGCCCGGTACGGCATCGCCCTGCCCTCGGTCCGGCGGATCCTCTCCTTCGGCGCCCCGCTCCGTCTCCACCTCGCCGAAGCACTGCGCAAGGCCGTGCCGGACTCCACCGAGATCCTCAGCGTCTACGGCGCCACCGAATGCCTGCCCGTTTCCGCCATCGACGACCACGGCCTGCGGGCCACACGCGTCCGGCCGCCCGCCGGGCAGACCGGTACGTGCCTGGGCCGGCCGCTGCCCGGTGTCCACCCCCGGATCCTGGACGCGGGCCCCACCGGAATCGGTGAGATCGCCGTCACCGGACCCACCGTCAGCCCCGCCTACCACGGACGGCCGGACGCGGACGCCGCCACGAAGAGCGCCACCGCCCGTGGCGTACTGCACCGCACCGGAGACCTCGGCCGGCTCGACGACCAGGGACGGCTGTGGTTCCTCGGCCGCAAGGCCCATCTGGTCACCGCTACCGGCTCCGCCCTGACCACCGAGGACGTCGAGACCACCGCCGACACCGCTCCCGGCGTCCGCCGCACCGCTCTGGTCGGCGTCGGCCCGGCCGGGTGCCAGCGGCCCGTCCTGTGCGTGGAGCCCCTGCCCGCCACCTCCCCCACCGCGGCCCTGGCGGCCGTACGCGCCGCTCTGGAAGGCCATCCGGACGGGCACCGCGTCGACGCCCTGCTCCCGCATCCCGGCTTTCCCACCGACCCCCGGCACAACTCCAAGATCGACCGTCCCCGGCTGGCGGCCTGGGCCGCCGAGCGCCTGCGCGGGAGGACGCGATGAAGGTACTGGTCACCGGGGGGAGCGGGTTCCTCGGTCGGGAGATCTGCCGTCGGCTGACGGCGCGCGGCGTCGCCACCTCCTCCCTCGGCCGCCGCCCCAGCACCGCTCTGGAGCGGCTGGGCGTCCGGCAGCACCTGGGCGATCTCGCGGACGCGCACGCGGTCTCGCGCGCGGTCGCCGGATGCGACGCCGTCATCCACAACGCCGCCCTGGCCGGGGTCAGTGGCCCGTCGCGGCTCTACTGGGCCACCAACGTCCTCGGCACCCGCAACGTCGTCGAACAGTGCCGTGTCCACCAGGTGCGCGCGCTCGTCCACACCTCGACCGCCAGCGTCGTCTTCCGGCCCGGCGGCCTGGAGGGCGTCACCGAGGATCTGCCGTACCCCTCCCGCCACCTGGCCGCCTACCCCCGGACCAAGGCCGCCGCCGAGGCACTGGTCCTCAGGGCCCACAGCCCGGAACTGGCCACCGTCTCGCTGCGCCCGCACGTCATCTGGGGCCCCGGCGACCCCCACTTCGCCCCCGCCCTGGCGCGCGCCGTACGGGGCGGGCGTCTGCTGATGCCCGGCGACGGCGGCAACCTCGTCGACACCACCCATCTCCGCACCGCCGCCCACGCCCACCTCCTCGCCCTGGACCGCCTGCGGCAGTCACCCGGGATCGGCGGCCGCGCCTACTTCATCAGCCAGGGCGACCCGCGCCCCCTACGGGAGATCGCCCACCACTTCCTGCGGGCCGCGGGTACCGACGCCCGGTGGTGCGCCGTCCCGCCACGCCTGGCGACGGCCGCGGCCGCCGTCAGCGAGGCCGGTCTGCGCGTGGTCCGCAGTCCGCGCCCCCTGGCCCTGAGCCGCTTCCTGGTGGCGGAACTGCTGCACCCGCACTACTTCGACCTGACCGCGGCGCGCCGCGAGCTGTCCTTCGAACCGCCGATCGGATTCGAGGCCGGCCTCGCGGAACTCGCCCGGACCGCCCCGCCCGCCTTCGACGACAGCGAGAACATGCCGTGCCCGACACCTACGCCACCCTCCGTTCCGTCCTGACCAGTTCCTTCCGCGTCCCGGATGACGTCATCCACCCGGATGCCACGCTGGAGCAACTGGGCCTGGAATCCCTGGCCCTGACCGAGCTGGTGCTCATCCTGCACGAACGCTTCGCGGTCAAGATCAGCGGCGAGTACGCCGCTCCCGTCCGGACCGTCGCCGAAGTCGCCGAGCACCTCGACGCGCTGCGCGCGGCCGGCCCGAGGACGGTGGCACCCTCATGACGACGCCCGTGGCCGTCACCGGTCTGGGGATGGTCACCCCGGCCGGGGAGGACGCCGACACCACCTGGAGCGCCGTCTGCCAGGGCATGGGCACCGCGGCGCCCGACCCGGCGCTCACCGGCCTGCCCGTGGACTTCTCCTGCCGGGTGTCCCTCTCGTCCGACGCCCTGGACCGGCGCGTCGGGCGTGCCGCCTGGCGTATGTCGCGGGACGCGAAGCTCGCGGTGCTCGCCGCCCGTGAGGCCGTGCACGACGCCGGCCTCGATCCCCGTACGTGGAACGGCGCCCGGGTCGCGGTCGTCATCGGCTGCGGACTCGGAGCGGGCGCGGTACGCGAGGAACAGACCAGGCGCCTGGAGGAGTTGGGCGCCGACATGGTCTCGGCGCTGACCATCCCCCAGATCATCCCGAACATGGCGGTCGGGGAGGTCTCCATCGACCTCAGGGCCCACGGCCCGAGCCTCGCCCCGTCCACCGCCTGTGCCTCCGGCGCCACCGCCGTCGCGGTGGCCCGCGACCTCCTGGTCTCCGGCCAGTGCGATGTCGCGGTGGCCGGAGGGACGGAGGCGACGGTCAGCCGTCTGGTGACCACCGGCTTCTGGCGTCTGGGCGCCCTGTCCCGGCGGGCCGGCGCGGCCCACGAGGCGTCCCGGCCGTTCGCCGTCGACCGTGACGGTTTCGTCATGGGGGAGGGCGCGGGCGTCCTCGTCCTGGAACGCGTGGAGGACGCCGCCGCTCGCGGCGCCCGCTCCCGCGCCCGGCTGGTGGGCTGCGGCAGCACCTCGGACGCCCACCACCCCACCGCTCCGGACCCCGGGGCCGACGGCGCGGAGTCGGCCCTGCGTACGGCGCTGGCACAGGCGGGGCTGGCCCCGCACGAGGTCGACCACGTCAACGCCCACGGCACCTCCACCCCGCTCAACGACGCCAGGGAGGCGGCGCTGATCGCCCGCGTGCTGCCGCACCGCCCCAGCGTCACCGCGCCCAAGGGCGTGCTCGGCCACGGCCTGGGCGCGGCGGGAGCCGTCGAGGCGGCGCTGACCGTGCTCGCCGTCGAGCACCGCACCGTACCCCCGATCGCCAACCTGCCCGCTCCGGCGCCCGAGTTCGACATCGACTGCGTCACCAAGCGCCCGCGCCGGCAGGACATCCGGGTGGCCGTCAGCAACTCCTTCGGCTTCGGCGGCCACAACGTCGTCCTCGCCCTGGTCGGAGCTTCCTGAGTACGTGGGCGAGGGGCGCGCCGGGTACCGGCGCGCCGCGGGTCTGCCCGGGGATCCGGCCGCCCTCCGACGAGGAGGGTGTCACCTCCTGCCGCTCGGGCGCCGAGGACGTGGTCGCCTTCCGGACGACGGGCCCCGGACCACCGTCCCCGCCACCGGGGCTTCCTCAACCACGCCGCCAAGCGGATAGGTTGGGAGGGGACGGGGGCGGAGTCGCGCCGTCTCGTTCGCGTGACGGCCGACAGGGACTCCGGGGAAGGTGATCACGTCGTGCGCGGTCCAGGAGGAACGGCCGGACGGGTGTGCCGCACGCTGGCGCTCGCCGCGTCGGCCGTGCTGGTGGCCGGATGCGGAGACGGCCGGGGCGACGCGCCCACACGCCCGGCTGCCGGGCCTTCGATCAGGAGTTGTGTGACCTCTTCCGGGGTCCTGGTGGCCGACCTGGACGCGGACGGCACGGCCGACCGTGTCTCCCCCGCCACCCTCACCGGCGCCGGCCTGACCATCGCCTTCGGAAGCGGGGACGGGCGGAAGGAGGTGGGACCCCGTGACCTCGTCGGGGATCGCGGTGAGGACCTGGAGAACGTGCTGGCCGTGGTGGCCGACTTCGACCAGGACGGCTGGATGGACCTCTTCGTCGTCGCCACGGACACGGCCGGCGGCGACGACCCGGTGGATCCGGGCGTCTCCGAACTTCGGCTCGGGCCGTTCTCCGCGCGCGGGCGCGGACAGAGTGATCACCCGGTGGACCTGCCCGAGCCGCGTGCGGTCACCGTCGCCGACCACGACCACGACCGCTATCCGGACCTCGCGTCCTACGGATACGAGGGCGACGGTGTCTACGCGACCGTGGCCCGCCTCGGCGGCGAGAAGGGACTCGACGGGGACGCCGACGAGGGGAACAGGCCGTACACGAAGACGGCCGAGCAGACCGGCCGGAAGACGCCCGGCTCCATGCCCCAGGCCCGCCCGACGGCCTTCCACCCGGCCTGCGACGACGGCACCGGATGACACGGCGGCTCCGGGGTCTCGCGGGCCCGGCGGCTGAGCCGCCCAGGTGTCCGCGGGGCGGGCAGGCGGCCGGCCGCCGGGTCAGTCCGCCTTCGGCGGCTTCAGCGCGTCGAAGGCGAAGAGGGTGTTCTCGGCCGCGGCCGCGACCACCACACGCCCCGCGACGATCACCCGTGGGCTCGCGCCCTGGTCACCGGTCAGACCGTCGGCCTGCGGATTGGTCGCCCACAGGGGTGTGCCGTCCCGCGGCGACAGCGCGACCACCCGGCCGCTGGCCGAGCTGAAGTACAGCGCGCCGGCCCCCGTGGCAGGACCCGACGCACCCTCCACGCCGGTCTGCCGCGACCACTTCTTCCGGCCGGTCGCGGGGTCGAGGGCGGTGACGAGACCGGTCTGCCCGCTCAGGTAGACGGTGCCGTCCGCCATGCCGGGCGTCCCCGCGTAGGTCTTGGCCAGTGGGGAGTACGTGACCTTCCGCGAGGCCGGATCGACCCGCGCCACCCCGTCGTAGCCGGTCGTCGCCGGTCCCTCCCGGTGTTCCTGGAGGAGTACGAGACGGCCGTCGGCGACGCCCATGGGCACGGCGGGCCCGTCGACCGCGAGGGGTTCGCCCAGCTCTCCCGAGGCGCGGTCGAGCGTATACAGGGTGGGGTGGCGCACCTCCGAGGCGTCCAGCTCCGCGTCCGGCGCGCACATCGCGAAGAGGTGCGGGCCCGCGAGGACGGGTGCGCACCGCGTGTCCGCGGGGAACGGCCGGGTCCAGGTGACGTCACCGCTGTGGGCGTCCCGGGTCTCGAAGCGGGTGTTGGAGGCGTCGACCGTGACGACGGCGGAGCCGGCCACCACGGCGTCCTGGGTCCGGCCCGTGACCGCCGTCGACCAGGCGCCGGACGGCACGGACCACAGCTCCCGACCGGTGTCCGCGTCGACGGCCACCACCTCGCTGGAGGGGTCCTGCGGGGCGTCCTCGGCGGCGAAGCGGTATCCGAGCACCGTGTCGTCGGTGGCGCCCACCAGATACGTGCCCTGGACGGGGACCCCCGGGCTCTTCGCCGTCCACACCCGTGAGCCGTCCAGGGCGCTGACACGGGTCGCGACGACCCCGCCGCCCCCGCAGAACAGCGCCTCGCCGCGCGCCACGCACCGCAGTTCGTCGGAGAGGTCCTCGCGACCGCCCGGCACGGTCTCACGCCACGGTGCGAAGCCCTCCGGCAGCGCGGCGGCCGGGGCCGTGACGGTGTCGGCCTTGTCCCCGCCGCCGTCTCCCCCCTGGCCGCCGGTCTTCAGTACGGCGGCTCCCCCGCCGATCGCCGCCACCGCGACCGCGGCGGCGAGCACGGGGCGCCATCGGCGGCGCAGACCGCGGCCGACGGAGGTGCCCGTGCTTCCTGTGCCGGGAACGGCCGGGCCGGTGTCCGGGCCGGCCGGCACCGGGGCGGGCGTGGGCGGTGCCGCCGCGTCGTGCTGGGTGACCATGTCACGGGTGCGGCCCGCACCGGCCCCCGCAGAGCCGGTACCGCCGAGGTCGGCCGGCAGGTCCCGCAGCAGCGTGAGGAGTTCGTCCGCCGAGGGACGGCCCTCGGGCTCCTTGTCCAGGCACGGCTCGACGACCGCGCGCAGAGCCACCGGCACGGCGTCCAGCGAGGGTTCCTCGTGCACCACCTGGTACGCGGTCATGTACGGGCTGTCCGCGTCGAAGGGGCCGCGGCCGGTCGCCGAGTACACCAGCAGCGTCCCCAGCGAGAAGACGTCGGACCGGGGCCCCACCCCACGCGGCGCCTGCAACTGCTCCGGCGACATGAACGGCGGCGTACCGATGACCCGCCCCGTCATCGTCAGCGTCTGCTGGTCCGCGGCGCGTGAGATGCCGAAGTCGATGACGCGCGGGCCCTCGGGCGAGAGCACGACGTTCGAGGGTTTCAGGTCACGGTGGACGACGCCCACCCGGTGGATGTCGCGCAGCGCCTCCGCCAGCCCGATGGCGAGCCTCCTCAGCTCCGCCCCGTCCAGCGGTCCCTTCTCGGCGATGTGCTGGGCGAGCGTCGGCCCCTCGATGTAGGTCGTCGCCATCCACGGCTGTTCGGCCTCGGGGGCGGCGTCGACCACGGCGGCGGTGAACGCTCCGCTCACCCGCCTCGCCGCCGCCACCTCCTGCCGGAAGCGGATGCGGAACTCGTCGTCCCCCGCGAAATGCTGGTGGATCAGCTTGATCGCGACGGGCCGCCCGGAACTGGTACGGGCGAGGAAGACCGTGCCCATGCCGCCAGAGCCGAGTCGCGCCTCAAGCGGATAGCCGCCGATCTCGGCTGGATCACCTCCGCGCAGCGACACTCTTCCCACCCTCCCGTCCCCCGTGCGCCTCTGCCACCACGGGCCTGCCTGTCTGTCCTGCACACAAACTAGCCGCAGGACAGTACGGCAGGGCAAAGCGGGTGACCGATGAAACGTCCGGCCGGGGTGACGGGAGGCGCCGGCGGTGGGGGCGGAGCACGCGGGTCGGACGCGTGACGGCCTCCGGCTACCGCCTGCCCACCGGCCCGGCCCGCCGGACGGAAGATCCACCGGCTCTCGACGGATCTCAGGGAAGCAGGGTCATCCCTGGCGGCGAACCACGAGAACGTGGTCGACGACGGTAGCGGTCCGCCCCTGGGGGCCCGTCGCCAGGCGCTGGGGCGCGTCGGCTCGTTCGACGCCGAACGCGTAGGCCGGCAGGCCGAGTTCGGCGTGGATCTCGCCGGGTGCGGGGAACCGGGTCCCGGGGTCCTGGTTCCACGACCAGGGGGCGAGGGAGCCGTGGTCGACGACGAGAAGCCGGCCCCCGGGGCGCAGGGACCGTGCGGCCGTACGCAGGATCTCCGCGCGCGGCAACGTGAACGGTGTGTGGAAGTACTGTGCCGAGACGAGGTCGAACGTACCGTCCGGGAAGGTGCGGGCCAGATCGTGCCGCTCGGCGGTCACCCGGTCACCGAGACCTGCCTCGTGAGCCAGTCCACGGATCTGGTCGACCGCCGTGGTCGAGATGTCGACAGCGGTGACGTGCCATCCGTGCCGGGCGAGCCAGATGGTGTCGCCACCGGCTCCGCAGGCGAGGTCGAGTGCCGTGCCGACGGTGAGGCCGGTGGCCGTCTCGGCCAGGAGAGGGTTGACCCGGGTGCCCCACACGGCGGCGTTTCCCGCATGCTCCCGGTAGAGGTTCTCCCAGAACTCGTCGGGTTCCCGCCCGTCGGGCCGGCCGGTCGGGTCCGTGTTCGGGGGTCGCGCCACGGTCTGTTCCTTTCGTTCGTCGGGGTTCGGGGCCGCCGTGGGATCCGGTGTGTTCATCCGCTCCGGCGTGTTCGTCACGGCACAGTGGGGAGGTGGACGGCCGGAAGGGGTGCCGTACTCACGGCACGGACCCGGTCCGGCCGTCCACCACGCCTGTCAGACCCGTTCGTCGCTCTCCGAGGCGACGTCCTCGGGACGCGTGCGCCGGCGGATCAGAAGCGTTCCGACGGCGAGGACCGCGACGACCGCGGCACCCGAGAGGGACCACCACAGTGCTGCCGCCGACGAACTGCCCTTCTCCTCCTGGCTCTTCGCAGGTCCGGCCGCCTGGGCGGACACCTTCAGGGCGGGGACGCCGCCCTCCGCGACGACCTCCGGTCCCCCCTGCGTCACAGTCGCACGAAGCTGGGCGCCGTCCCAGTCGGCGGGCAGGGTGTGTTCCAAGGTCAGCCCCTTGGCCCCGGCGACCTCGGTGAAGGGGTTCTCCCCGCTCTTGCGTACCGACCACACGACGGTGGCGTCCGGGTCCGCGTTCGCGACGCGTGCCGTGAACACCGCCTTGTCGCCGGCCGTGTACGTCGTGGCGTCCTGCTCCACGCTCACGGTCGTCTCCGACGGGCGGGCGCCCACGGCCAGGGTGACCGGAGACGATTCGGCCAGGACCGCGTGGTCGGCGTCGAAGAGACGGGCGACGACCTGGGCACCGTCCAACTCGGGTGTGAGGGACACGTCCTGGTCCGCGAGCCGGGACTCCTCGATCCACTCGTACGCGTCCTGGCCCTGCCGCTTCAGGTACCAGTGGTAGTGCTCGTCCGCGGTCTTCGGGTCCTGCGTGGACGTGAGGTGCGCGGTGTCGCCGTCCTCGTACGCGGAACGGTCCGCGGTCACGGTGAGGCGCGTGGTCGGCTTGTGGGCCCGCACGTGCAGTGTGATCGGCTCGGAGGTCTGGACGACCTTGCCGGCGTCCAGGAGTTCGGCGTACACCTGCGTGCCGTCCAGGACGCGGTCCGGCTTCGCGCTGAACACCGCGGCCTTCTGTTCCGGGTCCGGGGTGAAGGAGCTCTCGCCCTTCTTCTTCACGTGCCAGCGGAACTGGGACTGTTCGTCCGTCCGGGTGGACGCGGCGGTGAGGTTGATGGTCTGGCCGACGAAGTACTCGGCGTCCACCTTGCTGGGGGTCAGGAGCAACGCGTCGGCGGAGTCGGCGTAGTGCGTGACCTTCTGCTCGACAGGGGGCTTCTGCGTGTCGGGCACCGGGCCCACGATGAAGCGGACGGTCGTGCTGTCCTCGACGGCCTTGCCACTGCTGAGCGTGGCGTGCACGCTCAGGTCGATGTCGTACGTCCCCTGTTCGGTGAACAGCCAGTTGGCGTGGGTGTGCGAGCCGACTTCACCGGAGACGTTGGTGAACGCCGAACCGGGGACCAGCAGTTGGCTGACCTTCTTGTTCCCGAAACCGCCGGGCTGGGTGACGGCGAAGGTCGGTGCGTCGCCTTCCCCCGCGTAGGAGAAGCCGTCCAGTTCGATGCTGACGGTCCCCTTGAGGACGCCACTGCCGATCCCCTCGAAGGACCAGCCCGGCCAGACCACGGACATGTCCTGGGTCTGCGAGGTCAGCCAGGCGTCGGAGCCCGGCTTGCCGAGGAAGCCGTACTCCTCCGGCAGGGTGATGTGTGAGGTCTTGGTGTCAGGTATGTGGAGGGCGAGTTCCTTCGGTTCGGCCTCCCCCTTGTCCGTGAGCGTCCGGATGTGCAGGCCGCCGTCCTCCACGACGGGGTACACGGCGTCGACGTGCTGGCCGGCGCCCAGAACACGGCGCCCGTCAGCGGGCCCCGTGGCCGCCTGCGCGGGAGCCGCGACGGTCAGTGCCAGGACGCCTCCCAACGACAAGAAGGCAAGAGTGTGACGTGCGCGCCTGAGGGCGCTCACCGTGGGCTGTCCCATGGGTTCCTTCCGAGACGGGAAGCGCGAGAGACGGCTTCCCTGAGTTATTTACGGAAATGATAATCATATTCACTTACTCAGAACTGACGGCCCCCTGCGGCAGGCCCGCCCATGCCGGTCGCGTCGGCGTCACCCACCGGACCCGATTCGCTCAACTCGATGGCGGAGAGGCGGCGTTGAAGGTGAGGGCGCCCGGCGGGAGCGCGCCGGCATGTGGCGCGACTCACGGAGCTCCGTCAGCCGCTCAGCCCTGCTCGCTCCCGGCGCACCGGGAGCAGACGTCCGTCAGAACGACGGCGTGCCGCACCGTCTCGAACCCGTGACGGGGCCCCAGCCGCTCAAGCCAGTCCTCCAGGGCGCGGGAGACGAACGGGACACCCGCACCGCACGTCCGGCAGCGCAGATGATGCTCGTGCGCGGGCGGGAGGTACCGGTAGACCTTCGCGCCGCCACGTCCGTGCACCGCTTCCACCTCCCCCACCGCATACGCGGCGGCCAGGGCCCGGTACACCGTGGTGAGCCCGATGCGGGTGCCCCCGTCGGTCATCGACGTATAGAGGTCCTTGGCACTGAGAAATCCGCCGCTCTCCCGGAGGGCGGCGACCACTTCGGCCTTCCGCTCCACGGTGCGGGGCCGCCGAGGTCGCTCTCGGGTGGCATCCGAAGCAGCAGTCATCGCGTTCCTCTCCCATCGTCGCGTTCCGTCAAGAGGTCGTCCCGCTCCCCCGCTCGGCCGGGGGCCGCCACCGCCCCGGCCGACGCACCGCCACCGGACGCTCACGCCGCCGGAGTCCGCGCGGGGGCGTCGGCGGCGGCCGGGCGCACCGGCGCGGGCTCCGGCGGCGCCCCGGTTCTGCCCCGGGACCTGCGTCGGCGTCCGGCCGCCAACAGACCGTGGCGGGGCGCGAACACCCAACACAGGACGAACACCGCCGTGACGACCAGGACGATCAGTCCTCCGGCGGCCAGGTTGTAGGCGTACGACAGGTACAGGCCGACGACGGCCGATCCGGCGCCGACGGCCGGTGCCAGGAGCATCATCACGCCGATCCGGTCCGTGAGCAGACGGGCGCAGGCGGCCGGCGTGATCAGCAGTGCGAGGACGAGGATGTTGCCGACCGCCTGGAGCGAGATGACGACGGTCACCGTGACGAGCGCGTACAGCACGATGTCCAGCGCGAACACCGGGAGCCCGGCGGCCCGCGCGGTTTCCCGGTCGAGGCTGACGGTGACCAGTTCCTTGTGCACGGCGGCGGCCACGGCGAGCAGGACGAGGCCCGTCACGGCGACGGTGAGGACGTCGCCGTCGCTGATGCCGAGGATCTGGCCGAACAGGAAGGACTCCAGGGACCCGCTGTAGCCGGGCGCGGTACTGAGGATGACGATGCCGAGACCGAAGGCGGCGGCGAAGAACACCCCGATGACGGAGTCCTCCTTGAGCCGCCGGTTCTGGGAGAACACGGCCACGGCGAGCGCGGTCAGGAGACCGGCCACGGCACCGCCGAGGACCAGGTTGAAGTGCAGGACAAAGGCGATCGCCACCCCGGGGAAGACCGAGTGCGACACCGCGTCACCGATGAAGGCCATGCCGCGCAGCACCACATGGCTGCCGACGACACCGGAGACGATGCCGCACATCACGGCGACGGCGAAGGCACGTTGCATGAACAGGTGCTCCCAGGGGCCGGTCAGGAAATCCGTGATCCCGCTCATCGGGACACCCCCAGCGAGGTCAGCAGCTGATCGGACTCGGTGACGCCGAAGGCCCGCAGCCAGACGGCCGGGTCCCGCAGGGTCTCGGGCGGGCCGTCCGCGATCACCGTCCGGTTGAGCAGGCACAGCCGGCTCGCCATGCCGGCCGCCGCGGGCAGGTCATGCGTGGTCATCAGCAACGCCTTGTCCTCCTGCCGCAGCTCCTCGAAGAGCCCGGTGAGCAGTTCCTGTGTCGGCACGTCCAGGCCGGTGAAGGGTTCGTCGAGCAGCATCAGCGCGGGGCGCAGGGCGAGCGCCCGTGCGACGAGCACGCGCTGGCGCTGCCCGCCGGAGAGCTCGCCGATGGGCCGGTGGCGCAGATCACTCATGGCGACGCGCCGCAGGGCCTCGTCCACCGCCTCGCGGTCCTCGGCTCCCGCGCGTCGCAGCCAGCCGATGCGGTGCGCCCGCCCGGTCAGTACCGCCTTCTCCACGGACAGGGGGAAGTCCCAGGCGAACTCGTGGCGTTGGGGCACGTATCCGATGGTTCCCCGGCTCAGGGAGGCGGGCCGGCCGGCGAGGCGGACGCTGCCGGAATGCGGCGTGAGCAGCCCGAGGACGGCGCGCAGCAACGTGGTCTTCCCGGCGCCGTTCGGGCCGATCAGCCCGACGAGTTCGCCGGTGTGGACGGCCAGGTCGACGCGGTCGAGCGCGAGCCGGCCGCCGAGCTCGACGCAGACGGCCTCCACCTCCAGGGCGGGGGCCCGGTCCTCGGCTCTGTCCGTGTCCTTCTCCTCGGCTCTTCCCTGGTCCTGGTCCATTCCCTGGTCTTTCGGTGTCGCGTGCGACTGATGGCCCGTCACGGCTGTTCTCCTTCCTGGTCGGTGGGTCGTCGGGTACGCCGTACGAGACCGATGGCCAGGCCGGCGGTCACGGCGGCCGCGCCGATCCCCCACCACAGCGGTGCCGAGGACCCGGCCGCCTTCGGCTCGGCGCCGGTCTTCCGGTCCTCCGGCGGCCGGGCCGCGAACGCCTTCTGCGGGGACTGGGGCCCTACGGAGAACTGGAGGGTGCGCCGACTGCCGTGGCTCCTGCCGTCCTTGGTGACGGCACTCATCCGGACGTCGAGGAGGTAGGTGCCGGGTGCGGTGAAGGCCCAGTTCCCGTGCACATGGCTGTTGACCTCGATGCCCGTCTCCTGCGGGAACTCCTTCGTGCTGTCGAAGAGGACCTTCGGCGTGCCGAAGCTGCCGTTGAGGAAGAGCACGAAGTCCCCGGGGCCCTCGACTCCGGTCAGCTGCCAGGTCACCTCCCTCTCGACGTTCGCGGCGACCTGCGGCTCCTGGCTGTTCCAGCCCGGCCACAGCACCCCGTCCTGCTGGACCTGGGGCAGCAGCCACACCACGTCGCCGGGGTCGCCGAGGAAGCCGAACTCCTCGCTGTCCGGGACCTCGATCCTGGCCGTGTCCTTCACCTGGAGCACCACGTCGGAGGTGTCGCGCCAGGTCGCGGGGCGGGTCGTGTCGTCGCGGATCTGCACGGTCCAGGTGCCGTGGTCGAAGCGCGGCCCCATGTCGATGTGCCCGTCCCCGATGACCGTCCGGCCGGTGCCGGTGGCGGGCGCCGCGTCGGACCCGGCGCCGGGGGCGGGGGTGCCGTCCGCGTGGGCGGGCACGGCGGGTCCGAGGGTCAGGGCGAGGGCGGCGGCGGACGCGGCCGCGCGCCGGATGCGTGGGCCGGTCACTTCTCCGTGCCTCCGAGGCAGCCGCGGAGCTCGTCCGCGTTGTGCCGCATCATGTCGGTATAGTGCCGGGTGTGCTGGTCGAAGGCGTCGCCGTACAGCATGCACACCTCGACGCCCTGGTCCTTGGCGACCTGGCTGAGCACGGTGGCCCGCTGCACGAGGTTCGGTTCCATGAACACGGCGGGGACCTTGAGGTTCCTGATGGTCCTGGACAGCTTCTTGACGTCGTCGGCGCTGGGCTCCTGGGCCGGGTTCGGCACGACGAAGCCGGCGACGGTCATGCCGTAGGCGTCGGCCAGATAGCCGAACGCGTCGTGCGTGGTGATCAACTGCCGTCTGTCCGCGGGGATCGCGGCGATCTGCTGGTGCACATAGGCGTCGACCTCGTCGAGTTCCGCCTCGTAGCGCCTGCTGTCGGCGGTGTACCGCTCGGCGCCGTCCGGGTCCTCCTTCTTCAGGGTGTCGCGGATCAACTGGACGTAGGACTTGGTGTTCTGGACGTCCTGCCACAGGTGCGGGTCGATCTCTCCGTGCACATGCTTGCCGAGGACGGCCTGCGGAAGCTGGTAGATCTCCGCGCCGGGCTGCCCGAGGAAGGAGAACTGCTTGCCGCCCGGCACCTTCTCCAGGGCCCTGTTGGGTACGTCAATGACGACATCGCCCGGGGGTATCTCCTCCTGGGTCCTGCCCTCGCTCCGCAGGTCGGTGAAGGCGGACATCTTCCCCGTGTCGATGTTCACGGTCAGATCGGTGTGCCCGTCGTCCAGGATGGTGTCGCCGGGCTTCGCCACGGTGTGGGGGTCCACGCCGACGGCGAACGTGAAGGTGCCGGTGCCGACGGGTGCCGTGGTCCCGCCCGGGTTCCGCAGCTTCGCCTCCAGGCTCAGCCGGTACACACCGGGCTTGGTGAACGCCCAGTTCAGATGGGTGTGCGCGGCGGGCGGGAGGCTGGTGGTGTCCTTCGCGGAGAGGCCGTCCGCGGAGTTGAAGTAGATATGGGGCTGCCCGAGCGATTCGGTCAGGTACGCCACGAGTTCGCCTGGTCCCTGGACGTCGGTGGCCGAGAGCAGCACGTCCGAGGAACGGGTGGCCCCGCGCGCCTCGCCCTCGCCCCGCACCCGGAGTCCCAGCCAGAGCACATCGAGTCCGACGTCCTCGACCAGCGGGATGACGTTGGCCCCGTACGTCTCGGACGCCTCGGCCAGGGAGACGTTCGGGGTGCCCTCGCGCGCGTTGGAGTCGACGGTCTTGATCAGCGCGTGCTCTTCGAGCAGCAGGTGGTTGGTGAAGGTGATGTCGGCCTTGGACACCCGGTCGGCGTCGGCGGGCGTGGGCTCGTACGAATGCGGATCGCCGCCCGGCGGCACGATCGAGTCCACCTGGACACGGTCTCCGCCGACCTGGCGGACGAGGTCGGCGAGGATCTCGGTGGTGGTGACGACGCGGAGCGCGGCGTCCGGGTTGTCGGTGCCGGTGCGGGCATGGCCCGTGCAGCCGGACAGTGCGGCGCCGAGGACGGCGGCGGTGACGAGCGACCGTACGAACGGCCTGGGGACAGGCATACGAGAGAACTCCTGCGGATGGGGGCCGGTGCCGGGGAGAAGGGGGGCCCGGCACCGGCCCTGGGGAAGCGCCCGTCTCCTGGGACGGGAGCGGGCGCCCGGTCAGTGCTGTGCGGCCGGGCCTTCGGTGGTCCCGCGGCGGTTGGCCCGGCCGATCACGAGGGCCGCTCCGCCGCCGAGGACGAGGGCACCGGCGCCCAGGCCGAGCGGCAGGGCCGAGCCGGCACCGGTGTGCGCGAGGCTCCCCTCGCCACCGGTGCCGTCCGCGGATCCGCCGCCTCCGGTGGCCGGGCCGGCCGATCCGGTGCCGCCCGCGCCCGAACCGGCCGACCCGCCGCCGGTCGGACCGGACCCGCCGCTTCCGCCGGTGGATCCGCCGTCGCTGCCACCGCCACCGGGGGTAACGGCGTTCGGATCGACATCGCCGACGGCGAAGGTGTAGGTCCGCGTGTCGGTGGACGGCTTCCCGTTCGCCAGGGTGCCGCTCAACTGGAAGGTCACCCCGTAGGTGCCTTCCTCGCTGAAACCCCAGTTGGCGTGGGCGTGCACTCCGAGGCTGACCTTCTGGGTGTCCGGCAGGCCGTCCGCGCTGTTGTAGAGCACCTGGGCGCCCCCGAGCCCGGCGGTCTCCCAGATGGCGAGCGTGCCGGGCCCTTCGACCTTCGTCAGCTTCATGTCGATCGGGCCCTTGAGGTCGGAGCCGCCGAGCGCCTCGGTGTTCCACCCCGCCCAGACCACGCCCTGTTTCTGCACCTGGGGGATGAGCCAGAAGTCGCTGCCCGCCGTGCCCAGGAAGGCGTAGGTGTCCCCGGCCGGAACCTTCTCCTTGGCCTGGGGGTTGACGTGCAGCACGACCGACGAGGGTTCACGCCAGACGATGTCGCTGGGGTCGCGGCTGTCCTTGAACAGGGCACGGAGTTCTCCGTCGACCATCTTGGCGGCGACGGCGTCGACATGGCCGTCGTCGATGACGGTCTTCTCGTCGGCGACGGGATCGTCGGCGGCCTTCTCGGTCCGGCTCGCCACGGTCCGCGCCTCGGCGGCGGGACCGGTCCGGGACACGGGTTCGGCGGTGGGGTCACCGCCCCCTGTTCCGGTGCGGGGCGCGGCGGACTCCTCGTCGGTGACCTGGACCGTCCAGACCGTGTCGGCCGAGGCGTTGTGGCCACCGGCCAGTTCGGCGGTGGCCCGGGAGCTGATCCGGTACTCCCCCGGCTCGGTGAACGCCCAGAGCAGATCGCCGTGTTCGGCTGCGGGGAGGGGCCGTACGTCGGGGAGGCCGTCGGCGCTGTCGAACAGCACCTCGGGCGCCGCTTCCGCGTCACCGGCGGACGCGGCTCCGTCGGGCCCGGACGTCGCTTCGTCGAGGCCGGACGTTGCTTCGTCGGGGCCGCCCGCTGTTCCGACCCGCCCGGCCGACGCTCCGTCGGGCCCGGCCGCGATCACCTTCACGTCACCGGGCCCTTCGAGGCCGGTGAGCGCCCAGTGGAGTCCGTCTCCGGCCAGCCGGTCCGCCGGAATCGCGGTGGTGTCCCACTGCGGGGCCGCCGCACCGGTTTCCCCGCCGTCCAGCAGCCATATGTCCTCCCCCGGCCGCCCCAGCAGGGCATACGCCCCGTCGTCCGGGACCGAGGTCTTGTCCGCCGCTCCCAGCACCAGGTCGGCCGCACCCGATGCCGCCTGGCCCGGGGTGAGTTCGAGGCTCAGGTCCTCCCTCTCCAGGGAGAACAGCACCCGGAAGGCCGGAACGGCCTGATCCGGTACGGGATTGCCGGACGCTTCGGCCCACGCGGCCGGGGCGAGGCCAGCCAGCGCGACCGAGCCCACCACGCCGACCGCGGCCCACCGCGACTTCTTGGTTGCTGCCATGGCTACGTACTCCTCTTCGAGCCGGCCCGGGGAGGGCCGCTGGGTGGTCTGTTCGCCGCGCGGGGAGGGAACGGCCGCCTCAGGGCAGAGCGGCGCCGAGGTCCGGTGCCGTGCGGGGGCGTTGCCGTGCGGGGACGGTTGTCGTGCGATCAGCGGCGCGCGTATTCCGGTCTCGCCTCGGCCGCGAAGTCGGTGCGTACAGGTGGTGTTCCCACCGACCGCAAGCAGGGCGAGGCCCACGCCCAGAGACAGCACCGCGCCGCCCCCGCCTGGGCCCTTACGCCGTCATCGCCATCGGTCGCCCGGTTCGGCCCGTCACTCCCCTCCGCCCCTCACCCGCTCACGCGGCCGTCACCGCTTCCCCGACGGCACGGCAAGCCCTCGTCACGACGGCGCTCCGTACGCCGACTCAACGTGACCACGCCACCTTAAGCATGATGGTAATCATTTTCAACTGCCTGGAACAGGTCCGCCCCAGGGGCCAGATCTCGCGAGCCACAGCGCTCCACGAGCGGCAGCGGCGGTGCCGGGCCCGGGAGAGGCACAGCCACGGGGTACCCGTCCCGCAATCAGGAACGGGGTGGGTGACATACCCACCGCGCAGCCCTTCACGGCGTACACCGAAGCCCATGAAACGTTCCAGGGAAGCCGAGCGCGACAGGCTCGGCGGCAACTGAGCGACAAGGAATGAACACGGCCCCGGACTTTCGCCCACGAGCTTTACCGGCCGGCGCTTCCGGCCCATAGGAAATCACCCTTCCCACCGAAAGGAAACAGAAGCGAAGAGGCACCCAACTACGCCCAACTACACCCGACGACAAGCGCGATACGACCTCGTCATCCATGGGCGCGTACGGGATTTCACCACGTCACCCTGGGTTCCGGACGCCCGCTCCAGCATTCCCGCCCGCCGGATTCCCGTTCTCCCCACAGGACACGCCCCACCTGGCGGCGCCCACAGGCGTCCGCATTGGCCTCACGCTACCCTGAGAGGGATGTCCCGGAATACGCCTGACAATCCCAGGCGGAAATTCCAGATTCCGCGGACAACACGACCGAAAGGGAATCAGCAGATGTCCACCCCGCCGGCACACCACCCCCTCTCCAGCCACACCCACCAGCACGGCCCGGAATGCGGCCACGTGGCGATCCCGCACCACGACCACACCGACTACGTCCACGACAGCGGCCTGCACCGCATGCACGGAGACCACGCGGACGCCTGCGCGAACCCCACCCACACGGTGCACGAGCAGCACGACCACCAGCACGGTGTGGACTGCGGCCACGTCGCCGTGCCGCACGACGACCACATGGACTACGTCCACGACGGCCACCGGCACGCCGCACACGACGGGCACTGGGACGACCACTGAAGTCCTGGGACCACCACTGACGTTCTTCGTCGCCGACGTGAGGCCCCGTTCGAGCGGGGCCAGTACATCGAGCGCGCCGGGAATCGGCGGGTCGGTGCCTGGTGGAGCCTGGCTCGTTCAAGGACGTGGCCCGGCTCCACCATGACGCCGCCGCACGAGAAGACCTGACCGCCTCGAAGCCGCACCCCCGTGGCGTCGGGCCCACGGCGGGCCCACCCCCCCCCACCCGGAGGCCGAGCGGCACACGCTCCCGACCTCAGGCCACGCACGGCACTCGGCCCCCCACCGCAACCCTGGCGCGAACACCCTTGCCACGCTAATGAAAATGATTATTATTTCACTTGTTCGCGCGCCTTCAAGCCGGTGCGCCCAACGGCCCCTGGGGGGACCACTCATGCGCATTTCCGCCCGTACGTTCAGCCTGGCCGGCACCGCCGCGGCCGCCCTGGCCGTGACGGCTCTCGCCGCCACGCCCGCCGTCGCCGCCACCACTCTGACCAGCGGCCATGTCGATGTCGTCGACTCCGAGTGGGACGGATCCGCCCTGCACCTCCACGTCCACGACGAGGAGACCGACACCGAGTACGAGCCGTCCGACGTGGTCCTGTCGGTCCCGGCCGCGGCCAAGGTCGCCAACCCCGGTTACGGCTTCCTGGGCTCCGGCAGTGAGGTGTGGCTGCTGCCCGAGGACCAGGCCACCGCCCATGCCCGTGGGGTGCTCTTCGCGGGCTTCTCCACCGAGGCCCTCACCACCGGGGTGTTCGCCGGCGACTCCGTGTCGTACAGCCTCGTCGGCGCCACGCGTGACGGCGCCGCCACCGAGGACTTCAGCGTCTATGTGGGCAGCGGGACGCGCTGGTACGACAGCAACACCGCCACCACCTCGTACAAGTCCAAGGCGTTCCCCGTGGGCGCCCACAATCATGCCAACTGGGCGTTCGAGGAGTCCGGTACGTACGAGCTGACCTTCCGTGTCTCCGGCACGGTCGCGGGCGCCGTCAAGACCGCCACCGAGACGTACACGGTGGTCGTCAGTTCATGACCACGGCCCTGACGCGCGGTTCGCGCCCCCTGGCGATCATGGCGACAGCGGCGGGGGCCGCGGTGTTCATCGGCGCGGCGGGGCTGGTCGCCGGCGGCAGCGGGACAGCCCGCGCCGCCGGCGGCCCGGTCGTGATCGAGGACGGTGTGATCGACCTGGTCCCCCGACTCGCCGACGGTGCCCTGCGGTTGCGACTGGACGACCACTCGGGCGGCGGCACCGTGGTGCGCGAGCCGTCCGAAGTCGTCGTGCACGCCGGGCCGGCGACGAAGGAAGAGGTGATCAGCCCGGCCTACCCGGTCGTCGGGGAACGGGTCGACGCCTACTTCCTCAACGGATTCCTCAACGCGGGCCGGATCTATGCCCCGGAGCCCGGGTGGAAGGGCGGCGAGGCCGGCGGCGACACGGAGGTGCGCCTCGCGGACTTCGAGGGCCCGGACACGGGTCTCTTCGCGCTGTACACGTACACGCCCGAGATGGACGCCGACGACGCGCCGACCGTCCAGCACCTCGGGAGCGACGACGGCGCCCCGCACTCCTTCACCCTGCCGGACAGCGGTGAACGCACCGAGCCCACCTGGGCGTTCACACAGGAGGGGGTGTACCGGCTGACCTTCACGGTCACCGCCGGAGGCCGATCCGACACCGAGACCCTCGCGGTCGTGGTCGGTGACGACGTCGATCCCTCCTCCGTGGTCCCGGGCGACGGGACGACACCCACCGAGCCGCCCAACAGCCCCAGCCCCACGGCCTCTCCCACCGCGACGCCCACCCGCCCGGCCGCGCATGTGATCGACAACGGTCACCTCGACCTGGCCGCGCGGCCGACCGACGACGGGCTGGCGTTCCAGATCAAGGAGGGCACATCGCAGAACTACGCCTGGTACGAACCCGGGACCGTGGTCCTGCACGTCAAGCCCGCGGCCAAGCGGAAGATCGAGGAAGGGTACGCGTTCCTCGGCGAACCGGGCGATCCCGTATGGCTCCTGCCGATGCGTCAGGTCGACGGGCTGGTCTGGCCGGGGTGGAGCACGGAGGAGTTCACGACGGCCGGTGTCCGGGGTGACGTGTCCTTCCGCCTGGACTCCGTCCAGGGCCCGGGGTCGGTCGCGGTGTTCTCGACGGGCGCGACGGGCGGGGTGAGTGTCGGCCTCGACAGCCGTGACGGGCTGCCGGACGAGCTCCACCACTCGGCGCACGCGCACAGCCACTGGAACTGGACGTTCACGGCGGAAGGCGTCTACCGCACGACGTTCACCGTCGGCGCCACACTCGCCGACGGCCGTACGGTGAGCGACACCGAGACCCTCGCCTGGGTCGTCGGCAACGGAACCGACCCCTCGACGGTGGTCCCGGGCGACGACGGCGAGCCCACCTCGCCGCCGACCTCACCGGAGCCCTCCACGACGGTGCCGCCGCCCTCGGTGTCCGACACTCCCCCACCGTCCGCCACTCCCCCTCCATCGGCCGTACCTCCCGGCCCCACCGAGGACCCTGGACCCGGACCGGAGGCCTCGTACCCGGCCACCACCGACGCAGGCGCGGGACCGGCGAACGGTTCCGGCGGCGGCTCCGCACCGGCCGGAGGGCTCGCCGCGACCGGCTCAGGGGCGGCGGCCGCGGCAGGCGGCGCACTGGCCGCGCTGGCCGTCGGCAGCGGGGCGTTCGTCGCGGCCCGCCGACGCCGAACCGCCCGGTAACGGCCTGCGGCGGGGCCATGCCTCAACGGCCGGGCCCCGCCTGGGGCGGCGCGCCGGGCCCGGGGACACCGAGCGCGAGGCTCACCCGGGCCTCTTCCGCCGGCCGCGTCGCTCCGACACGGTCCGGCACCAAGCGGCGTTCCCTCACCGCTTGGTGGGGACCGGCTTGGCAGTACTCAAAGAATCGATAGGCTCCCCTGGTCGATCGACCTCGGGGGTGGCGGATGGAACCGACGGTACTCGGAAGCAAGCTGGCGTCCGGACTGATCATCCCCCTGGTGAAGAAGCTGTTCGTGACGGGCGGCCCCGGTGCCGGACTGGTCGACCGACCGGTCCGGCTCGCCGACCTCGTGTCATTCCGGGGCGAGAAGCGCACCCTCGGCGACAGGGAAGTCCAAAGGCTCGCGGCGCGGCTGGTCCGGGCGGCACTTGCTTCCCCCGGCGAGCTTCCCTTTCCGTCCGACGAGGAGGCCGCCGTCGTCGGCGTCCTCGCCGCCCGCCTGCTCGCCCTCGGCGGCCTGGACATGACCGATGTCCAGGCCGTCCGCCTGGGCCACCTCGCCCTCGCCGAGCGGTTGCGCCGCCAGGCCCACCGGACCGCGGAATCCGCCGCGTCAGCTGCCGGATCCACCGGCCGTGCCCTGTCCGGCGAAGGACTGTCCACCGATGCCCGCTATTTCCTCGACTCCGCAACAGAGTGGGCATGCCTGCACATTCTGGAGTTCTTCACCCAGCGCTCCACCTTTGTGGCCCGGACCCTGGTGGAACAGACACGCGGCCAAGCCGAGCTGATCGCCAAGGTCGACGAGCTCATCACACGTGTCCCGCGGCCCGATGCCCGCGACACCGCCTTCGAGCGCCGGTATCTCCCTCATGTCGCCGAACGGCACAACCACCTCACCATGTACGGAATCGACCTGCGTGACACCCCGGACAGGTGGCCGCTGGAGGTCGCCTACCTGACCTTGGAGGCCACCACCGGTCAGGGTCTTGCCCAGCACACGGATTGGGACGTCGACGCCGGTGAGGGTTCCCAGGGCCAGGCCGGACGCGTGCCCGCGGACGAAACGCTGGAGCGAGAACCGAAAGTGCTGCTGCGTGGGGACGCGGGGTCCGGCAAGACGACCCTGGTGCAGTGGCTGGCGGTCAACGCGGCACGTGAGGGCACGCTCATCCCGTACGTTCTCCCGCTGCGCACCCTGATCCGCACCGGCCCTCTGCCCTCCCCTGCCGCCTTCCTGAGGGCGTCCGGCTGCCCGCTGTCGCCACCCGACGGCTGGACGGAACGCGTCCTGACCGCGCGGCGGGCGCTGATCCTCGTCGACGGCCTGGACGAGGTTCCGGCCGCCGACCGCCACGCCACCCGGGACTGGCTGAGCACCCTCGTCCACACCTACCCCGGCAACCGCTGGCTGCTGACCACCCGCCCCACCGCGGTACGCGCCGACTGGCTGGCGCGGGAAGGCTTCTCGGAACTGTCCCTGGTTCCCATGGGCCGGACAGAAGTCGCCACCTTCGTCCACCGCTGGCACAAGGCCGCTGATGCCCCGGAGTACGAGCAGCGCCTGCTGGATTCCCTGCGCACCAAGCGCGACCTGTCCCGTCTCGCCACCAATCCGCTGATGTGCGGCCTGGTGTGCGCACTGCACCGGGAGCGCCGCGGCTACTTGCCGACCGGGCGCAAGGAGCTCTACGACGCGGCTTTCACCATGCTGCTGACCCGCCGTGACCGGGAGCGGGGTCTGGGCACGGTCGACGGCCCGGAACTCGACGAGGAGACCCGCCTCGAACTGCTGCAGCGTCTCGCCTACGCCCTGGTGCTGAGCGGCCGGACGGAGATGACCCTGAGTGTGGCCGAGGGCCTCCTGGAACGGGCACTGCCCTCGCTGGCACCGGCCATCGGGAAGGCGGGCGCCACCACGGTGCTGCGGACGCTTCTGCTGCGCAGCGGTGTACTGCGCCGCCCGGCGGAGGACGTGGTGGACTTCGTTCATCGCACCTTTCAGGACTACCTGGCTGCCCGGTACGCCGTGGAGGAGGGCCACATCGAGGTCCTCACCAGCCGCGCCGAGGACTCACAGTGGGAGGACGTCATCCGCATGGCCGTGGCCCACGCCAGGCCCCGCGAACGCGCGACCGTACTGAGCGACCTCCTGGCCAAGGACACTCCCCGGCTCACGCTGCTGGCACTGGCCTGCATCGAGAACGCGGGGACGCTGGACCCGTCGGTGCGAGCGGAAGTCGAGAGCCGGGCCGCCCAGCTGATCCCGCCGCGTACGACAGAGGCGGCGCGAGAACTGGCTGGGGCAGGCGGTCCTCTGGTACTGGAGCTCCTGCCGGGACCCGAGAGCCTTACCGCGGAAGAGGCCCGGGGTGTCACGGTCACCGCCTCGATCCTGGGCCAGGAGGAGCCGGACGGGGCACTCGCCGTGCTGCGCCGCTTCCGTGACTACACGGACCTCGATGTCCGACGGCAACTCGTCGGGACCTGGGACCGTTTCGACGCCGACGAGTACACAGCCGAAGTCCTGGCCCATCTGGACCGTGAGGACCTTTTTCTCCGTTGTGAAACGCCGTCGCAGCTCAAGGCCCTCACCAGGATGCGTTCCTGGACCAGACTGGATATCCGGGGCCCGCATCACACGGAGGACATCGCGGCAGCCGTACAGGAGCCGGAATCAGTTACCGCGCTCCTCATCAACGACAACCGGTTGCTGAAGGAACTGAACATCCTACGGCGTTTCACGTCACTGGACGGGCTGTGGCTCGACGGATGCCCACGGACCACGGGCCTGGACCGGCTGTCCCAGCTGCCCCTCAGCCAGCTGTCCCTTGGCACGGTGGCGGATCTTTCGGGGCTGCGGTCACTGTCGTCCCTGGCTCGGCTCTCCTTGGCACTGGAACTGCCGGATCGCGCGCTCACCGAAACGCTGCCCACCGACGCACCGCTGCATTTCCTCTTCCTGGGCCGGCACAGCACGGACTCGACCGGGCTGAGGGAACTGAGCTGCTGGAAGACGCTGCGCACCCTCAGCCTGGGGCCGTTGACGACGGAACTGACGGCGGCCGACTGGCGGGAGGTCGCCGCGCTGCCCCAACTCATCCACCTGTATCTGAACGCGGAGATCCTTCGAGAACTTCCGGCCTCCGTCGGACGCATGCCGGAGCTACCCGGTGTGGAAGTCCTGCGAGTCCCCAACATGGACGGCACCGAGCACCTCGCGCCACTGGCGTCCCGACTGCCCGGACTGCATACCGTGGTCCTACGGCAAAGGCCCGGACACCACTTCCCGCTCTCCGGCTTCCGGGCGCTCTTCCCCAACGCCGAAGTAATCCTGGAGGAACGCTGACCTGAGGGCGCTACCCCAAAAGACGACTGCCCTGGGACCGACCGCGTCCGTCATGGTGGTCGTACCGGGGGCCGCACCGTGCGAGATCTTCTCCGTGCGCGCACGCATCGTGCGGAGAGCCGGCGGCACGACCCCTGGGAGCGATCCTGGTCAGCCGAGGAAGCTCAGCCGCACCTGACGGTCCGTGTTGTCGACGTTCGTGTCCACCAGGCACACCGACTGCCACGTCCCCAGCTCCAGCCGTCCCGCGATCACCGGGAGAGTCGCGTGCGGTGGTACGAGGGCGGGGAGGACGTGGTCGCGGCCGTGGCCCGGGTGGCCGTGGCGGTGGCGCCAGCGGTCGTCGGCGGGGAGCAGGTCCTTCAGAGCGGCGAGGAGGTCCTCGTCGCTGCCGGCGCCGGTCTCCAGGACCGCGATCCCGGCGGTCGCGTGCGGGACGAAGACGTGGAGCAGGCCGTCCCTGCCGTGGGCGGCGCGGGCGAGGAAGTGCTCGCAGTCGACCGTCAGGTCGGTGACCGTCTCGGTCTGTCCGGTGGTGATGCTCAGCAGGTGCGTGGTGAAGGAATCGGGCATGGCCCCATTCTGGTGCCGTCCGGCTCCGGGGTGTGCTCCGGCAGGGCCGGGCCACCGGGAAGATCCGGGTACGACACACGGTTGGTAGAAGTGTGAACTACTTTGGGGCGCATGAGCTGGACGTGGTCGTGATCGGCGCGGGGCAGGCGGGGCTGTCCGCCGCCTACCACCTGAGCCGTACCGGTGCCGAGCCGGAGCGGGACTTCGTCGTCCTGGACCACGCGCCCCGGCCCGGTGGCGCCTGGCAGTTCCGCTGGCCCTCACTGACGTACGGCAAGGTGCACGGCATGCACTCCCTGCCCGGCATGGAGCTGACCGGCGCCGACGACAGCCGGCCGTCCTCCGAGGTGATCGGCGCGTACTTCGCCGCCTACGAGCGTCGCTTCGGGCTGAGGGTGCACCGGCCGGTCGAGGTGAGCGCCGTGCGTGAGGGCGAGGGCGGCCGGCTGCTCGTCGAGACCTCCGAGGGCGCCTACACCCCCCGCGCGCTGATCAACGCGACCGGCACCTGGGACCGTCCGTTCTGGCCGCGCTATCCGGGCCAGGAGACCTTCCGGGGACGTCAGTTGCACACCGCGGACTATGCGGGGCCGGAGGAGTTCACCGGCCGGCGGGTGGTCGTGGTCGGCGGGGGCGCGTCGGGCACCCAGCACCTGATGGAGATCGCCGACGTGGCGGCCGCGACGTACTGGGTGACCCGGCGGGCCCCGGTGTTCCGCGAGGGTCCGTTCGACCAGGAGCGGGGCCGGGCGGCCGTCGCGATGGTCGAGGACCGCGTACGGCGCGGCCTCCCCCCGCAGAGTGTGGTGAGCGTGACGGGGCTGCCGCTGAACGACGCCGTCCGCCGCGCCCGCGAGCAGGGCGTGCTCGACCGGCTGCCCATGTTCGAGCGGATCACGGAGAGCGGGGTGGTGTGGGAGGACGGGCGTGCGGTCGAGGCCGACGTGATCCTGTGGGCGACCGGTTTCCGGCCCGCCGTCGATCACCTGGCCCCGCTGAGGCTCCGCGAGCCCGGGGGCGGCATCCGTGTCGAGGACACCCGGGCGGTACGCGACAAGCGGGTGCACCTCGTCGGGTACGGGCCGTCCGCCAGCACGATCGGCGCCAACCGGGCGGGGCGCGCCGCGGTCCGCTCGGTCCGGCGGCTGCTGGACCGGGTGCCCGCCTGACACCCGGCGCCGGGCGGCTCACCCCGGGCTCTCGCGCCTCATCGCTCCGTCCTCGCTCGGGACAGCCCCTTCGGCCCAGAACACACGAACACGGGATCGGATGTTCGCTCGAACGCGTGATCGTTCCGGATTTGGTGGCATCACCACCCTTCGAGAGCTGATGATTACTGAGCGCGAACGAGGGCTGCAGACCGCGATTGCGCAGTCCCACACAATGCACCATGCACAAGGAGAATCACCAGCATGAACATCCTCACCAACCTGCTTGCCGGCGTCGTCCACTTCGTGGGTTGGCTCATCTGACCGTCGCACCACACGGCGCCGCCGCTCCCCGTCCCAGGGAGCGGCGGCGCCGCCGCGTGTGCGGCCGCCGTTCATCGCGGTGGGGGCTCGGGAGGGGGTGTCGTGCTGCCGACGCAACGGGGGCCCGGGCGTCTCGACGTGGTGACGTGATGCCCTGAAAGACGTGCTGGTCCGGGGCGCGGAGGCCGTCCCGGTGTCTCCGCCGCGACCTCGACCGTCCGCCGTCGTACGCCTCGCACCCCGACGGGTCAGCGGGTTCCTCGTCGTGGGGCGCCGCCTGGTCCGGTAGTCGAGTTCTGACAGGGTCACGCCGCATACGCCCCGCCGCCGCGTGCTCGGCCTCCGCCGCCCTTAGCCCTCAAGTGGCGGCGGCCGCCGGGGTCAGGGTGCCGTCGCGGCGGACCAGCGCGGCGTACCGGCCGTCCCGCTCGATGAGTTCCTCATGGGTGCCCCGCTCGGCGGCGCGGCCGCCGTCCAGGACGACGATCTGGTCCGCGTCCCGCACGGTGGAGAGGCGGTGGGCGATGGTGAGGGTGGTCCGTCCTCTGGACAGTGCGTCGATCGCCTGCTGCACGGCGTGTTCCGTGCGGGTGTCGAGGGCGCTGGTCGCCTCGTCGAGGATCAGGACGGGCGGGTCCCGCAGGATGGTGCGGGCGATGGCCAGACGCTGCTTCTCACCGCCCGAGAACCGGTAGCCGCGCTCGCCGACCAGGGTGTCGTAGCCGTCGGGCAGTGAGGTGATGTGCTCGTGGATCTGGGCAGCGCGCGCCGCGGCCTCGATCTCCTCGTCGGTGGCGTCCGGCTTGGCGAACCGGAGGTTCTCCGCGACCGAGGCGTGGAAGAGGTAGGTCTCCTGGGAGACCACGCCGACGGCACGGGCGAGCGTGTCGAAGTCCAGGTCCCGGACATCGACCCCGTCGAGGGTGACCCGGCCCTCGGTGACGTCGTACAGCCTCGGCACCAGGTAGCTGAGGGTGGATTTGCCGGAGCCGGTGGGTCCGACGACCGCCAGGCTGTGCCCGGCCGGCACGGTCACGTCGATGCCGCTCAGGGTCGGGCCGGTCTGTTCGTCGTAGCTGAAGGTGACGTCTTCGAAGGCGACCTCGCCCCGGATCTTCTCCAGCCGGACGGGCTCGTCGGGCTCGGTGATGTCCACGTCGAGGTCGAGGTATTCGAAGATCCGCTGGAACAGGGCGAGGGAGGTCTGCATCTGCACGCCCGTGGAGAGCAGGCTCACGGCCGGGCGGAAGAGCCCCTGCTGGAGTGAGACGAAGGCGACCAGGGTGCCGAGGGACACCGAGGTGACATCGGCCCGGAGGGTGAGGCCGGCCGCCCAGTAGATGACGGCGGGCATGGCGGCCATGACGATGCCGATCGTCGACATACGCCAGCGCCCCGCCATGCTGGAGCGCACTTCGAGATCGACCAGGCGTTCCGACTCCTCGGCGAACGTCTTGGTCAGCGAGTCCGAGCGGCCCATGGTGCGGCCGAGCAGGATGCCGCTGACCGAGAGCGACTCGGTGACCGTGGCCGCCATCGCGGCCATCTGCTTCTGGCGCTGGGTGGTGATCTTCTTGCGCTCCTGGCCGACCCGGCGGCTGATCCACACGAAGACGGGCAGCAGGAGCAACGAGACTACGGTGAGACGCCAGTCCAGCGCGAGCATGGCGACGACGGTGGCGATCACCGCGGTGAGGTTGGAGACCAGTGAGGTGGCGGTCGAGGTGACCGTCGCCTGCATCCCGCCGATGTCGTTGGCGATACGGGACTGGACCTCGCCGGTGCGTGTCCGGGTGAAGAAGGCGAGCGGCATCCGCTGGAGCTGGGTGTAGACGGCGGTGCGCAGGTCGTGCATGACCCGCTGGCCGACCGTCGTGGAGATCAGGGTCTGGAGGACCCCGAAGACGCTGTTCATCACGGCGGTAAGAACCATACCGAGAGCGAGCAGCGTGAGCAGGCCCGTGCGCCCCTGGGGGATCGCGGTGTCCAGGATCTCGCGCAGCAGGAACGGGGAGGCGACCGACACCAGCGAGGAGGCACCGACCAGCAGCCCGACCAGGGCGAGCCTGCCTCGGTAGGGGTGGAAGAGACGGAAAATGCGGCGCAGTTCGGCGGGGGGCTGCCGGCCGGCGCGCTCGGGCGGGGTCCACACGGGTTCGTCGGGTTTCATGGGCTCCTTCGACCGGGGCAAGGGGAGGACGGGGGATCAGGACGGAGAGCCGGATCCAGGGATCAGGGCGGGAGAGCCGGATCCTTCGAGAGCATAGCTCATTGTTACCTTTACTCACAATGAGCGGGGTCCTGATATTGTTCCCCCCATGGATTCCCCCGACTCCGACGGCCTCCTGGCCGAGCAGCTGCTGCGGCTCACGCGCCGGCTCCAGCGCATCCAGAACAGGCAGCTGGAGCCGATAGGCATCACACCGGCCCAGTTCCGGCTGCTGCGTACGGTCGCGCACTACGACGAGCCGCCCCGGATGGCCGATCTGGCCCTCCGGCTCGATGTCGTCCCGCGCGCGGTGACCACCCTGGTCGACGGGCTGGAGGCGTGCGGCCGGGTCCGCCGCGCCCCGGATCCGACCAACCGGCGGGTGGTCCGCATCGAGATCACCGAGGAAGGCCGCGCGGTGCTGCGCTCGCTGCGCCACGCGCGCAGGGCCGCCGTGCAGGAGGTCCTGGCTCCGTTGACCGCCGAGCAGCGCGAGGTGCTGGGCGGGCTGCTGACCGCTCTGGTCGACGGCATGCCGGAGCGCCACCGTCACTGAGGCGCCGGCACGGAGCCTCAGCGGATGCCCGGCGTTTCGGCGGCCCGCCCCGCGTCAGCGGCCGCTCTGAGGCCGCCCCGCGTCAGCGCCCGCCCTGAGCAGCCGCCCGGAGACCAACACGCCGTCACACGGCGCGAGCCGGCCCCTCCTCGCCGCTACCTTCCCGCACGCCGGGGAGGCCCCCTGCTCGTGTGAAGGCGCACGCACGCGCCCCTCCGTGTCCGGGGGCAGCCGCGTGCGCCGCCGGAAAGTCCATGGGTTGAGCGCGGGAGTCCAATCGCGTCCCTTGCGCGAGAACTGCCCCACCGGCCAGGGTCCTTACCGAGGTCCCCGGAGCCCGTCGTGACCACACGGGCTCCGGGGACCGTACGCGCACCGTCAGATCCCCCTCTCTGGAGGCTCGATGAATGACGACGCACCACAGACCCAGGACCCGCACGGCCAGGAATCGCGGACCGCGGACGACGGCTCCCCGAGCCGTCGTTCCGTGCTTCGCACCACAGCCGGAGTGGTCGGAGCCGCGAGCGCCGGGCTCGGACTCGGGGCGCTCGGCAGCGGCACGGCGACGGCCGCGGAGGCGGCGGCGGACACCGGCCATCTGTCCGTACCGGCCCGCAAGGGCGCCACGATGGCCGGGGTCCGCTTCGACCGGCGTTCGACCGTCCGGGTCGGCATCGTGGGCCTGGGCAACCGCGGCGGCAGCATGATCGATCTCTTCCTCGCCGTCGAGGGGGTGCGGGTCGTCGCCGTCTGCGACCCCGTGAGGGACAAGGCCGAGCGGGCCGCCGCCAAGGTGACGGCAGCGGGTCAGCCGGCGCCCGCCGTGTACACGAAGGGCGAGCACGACTACGCGAACCTCTGCGCACGCGGTGACATCGACTTCGTCTATGTGGCGACCCCCTGGGACTTCCACTTCGAGATGGCGAAGACGGCCATGCTCCACGGCAAGCACGTCGGCGTCGAATGCCCGGTCGCGCTGCGGCTGGAGCAGCTCTGGGAGCTGGTCGACCTCTCCGAGCGGACCCGGCGCCACTGCATGCAGCTGGAGAACTGCTGTTACGGCCGCAACGAGATGCGGGTCCTGCGGATGGCGCACGCCGGCCTCTTCGGCGACCTGTTGCACGGCGCGGGCGCGTACAACCACGATCTGCGCGGGCTGATGTTCGACCCCGGCTACTACGAGGGGCCCTGGCGGAGGTTGTGGCACACCCGGCTGCGGGGCGACCTGTACCCCAACCACGGCTTCGGCCCCGTCGCCAACTACATGGACGTCAACCGCGGCGACCGCGCCGTCAGCATAACGAGTGTCGGCTCCCCCGCACTCGGTCTCGCCGCCTACCGCAAGGAGCACATGCCGGCCGGCGACCGTAGCTGGAAGGAGACCTACATCGAGAGCGACCGGACGATCAGTCTCGTCCAGACGGCGAAGGGCCGGGTCATCCGCCTGGAACACGACGTGTCGACGCCCCACCCGTACTCACGGATCAACAGTCTCGGCGGTACGAAGGGGGTGTTCGAGGACTATCCCGAGCGGATCTACCTCGAACCCGACCACACGGACGACACCTGGGCCGACTTCTCCGCGTACGCCGACTGGGACCACTGGCTGTGGAAGAAGTACGCCGATCCGCCGGGCGGTCACGGCGGCATGGACTACATGCTGGTGTTCCGGCTGATGCAGTGCATGCGCCTCGGACTCGCCCCGGACTTCGACGTGTACGACGCCGCCACCTGGACCGCGCCCGTGCCGCTGAGCCACCTCTCCATCAAGGCCAAGGGCGCGCCGCAGCAGATACCCGACTTCACCCGGGGGGAGTGGAAGAAGGCCCGTCCCGGCATGGACTCCACCGAGCCGGAGGAGTAGCCGGTCCCGGCCCCGCCGCCCGGTCGGCGGCGGCGGGGCCACCCCGCGCGCGGACAGGAGCGGAAGAAGGCGACGAGGGCGGACCGGAGAGAACCGGCCCGCGGAACAGGCTTGCGGGTCAGGCCCGCGGAAAATAATCGCTTGCCTCGGAGCGGGGCGGGAAGCGAACCTTGCACGGTTTGCACCCCCGTGTTCCACGAGATCCCTGTGGATCTCCGCCCCTTCCGATCCTTTGGGACGTCATGCAGATTCGCGATCTTCCGTACTCGGATCCCGGCGATCCCGATGTCAGGTCAGGACCACGTTTCCTCCTCTGGCTCGGTCTCTCCCAACTGACCGGCCAGCTCAAGGCCCTCTCCTGGGGCCTGCTCCACCAGTGCGCCGTCGCCGGACTCCCCCTCTGTGTGGGGCTCGCGGTCCAGGCCGTCGTCGAACGCTCCGGCAGCGGCCTCGCGTGGGCCGGGGCGCTCATCGTCGCGCTCGGCGTCCTCATCGCGGTCGGCGACACGATGCTGCACCGGACGGCCGTCACCAACTGGATCACCGCCGCGGCCCGGGTTCAGCAGTTGCTCGCCCGTAAGACCGCCGAGCTGGGGTCGGCGCTGACCCGGCGGGTCGCTGCGGGCGAGGTCGTCGCCGTGTCCACCGGGGACGTGGAGAAGATCGGCTGGTTCGTCGAGGCGCTGTCGCGCTTCGCCGCCGCCGCGTTCGCCCTCGTCCTGATCTGTGTCGGGCTGGTCCTCTACCTGCCGTCGCTGGGCGTGCTGGTCGCGCTCGCCGTACCCGTCCTGGCCCTGGCCGTCCTGCCACTGCTCCCCCGGGCCACCCGGCGGGCCGACGTGCAGCGCGAGAAGGCGGGCCACGCCACCGAACTGGCCTCCGACACGGTGGCGGGCCTGCGGGTGCTGCGCGGGATCGGCGGCGAGGAACTGTTCCTCGGCCGCTACCGGCGTGCCTCGCAGGAGGTCCGTGAGGCGGCGGTGCGCAGCGCGCGGATGTGGGCCCTGATCTCGGCGATCCAGGTGCTGCTGCCGGGAGTTCTGCTCATCGCGCTCGTCTGGTACGGCGCGACGCTGGCCCGGGACGGCCGGATCGAGGTCGGGCAGCTGGTCACCGTCTACAGCGCGGCGACCCTGATGCTCTTCCCGCTGCGCCACTTCGAGGAGATCGCGATGGCGTACTCCTTCTCCCGGCCGTCCGCGCAGCGTGCCGTCCGGGTGCTGTCCCTCTCGCGCGGTGCCCGGACCGCGACGGCCGAGGCCGTGGTTCCCGAGGGCGACCTCTACGACCCGGTGACCGGACTGCTGGCGCCCCGGGGCCTGTTCACCGCCGTGGTGTGCGGCGACCCCGACGAGGCGGGGCGGCTGGCCGACCGTCTCGGTGGACACGCCGAGCCGGACGGCCGCGCCCCCGACGAGGCGGGAGCGGACACCCCGACGGCGGAAGCGGGCGGCCTGGACACGAAGAACACTCAGGGCCGTGACACGAACGGCCCGGAGAAGACCGGCCCGGACCCGTCGGACGGGGACGCGTCCGAGAGGGACGGGACCGGCACCGATGGCGTACCGGGCCCCGGCGAGGACCGGCGGCTGCCCTCCGTGCTGCTCGGCGGTGTGGCCCTGGACGAACTGCCGCTCGGCTCGGCGCGGACCGCCGTACTCGTGCAGGACAAGGACCCGGTGCTGCTCTCCGGGACACTGCGGGAACTGCTGGACGTGCCGTCGTCGGGCACGGTGAGCGCCGAGGAGGCGTTGACCGCCGCGCAGTGCGGCGATGTGCTGGACGCGCTGGCCCAGGCGTCCGTGGACGCGGACGGCGATCCCATGGACACCCGGATCACCGAGCGCGGCCGTTCACTCTCCGGCGGCCAGCGCCAGCGACTCGCCCTGGCGCGCTCCCTGGTCACCGACCCCGAGGCGCTGGTCCTGGACGAACCCACGTCCGCCGTCGACTCGCACACGGAGGCGCGTGTCGCCGCCGGTGTGAAGCGGCTGCGCACGGGCCGTACGACGGTGGCGTTCTCCTCGTCCCCGCTACTCCTGGACCTCGCCGACCGGGTGGCGCTGGTGCACGGCGGACGGGTCGTGGCGGCCGGAACCCACCGCGCGCTCCTGCGTGACGAGGCGCGCTACCGGGCGGTCGTCACCCGTGAGACCGACGACACCGCGGCCCCGGCCGCGACGGACCGACAGAACCGGCTCGCCTCGATCGACGTGTCGCGGGCGGCCGGAGCGACCGAGGAAATCGAGGAGAGGGCATGATCGGCGTCGCACCACCGGCGTACGACCCCGCCGCCCCGGAGTCGGCGACGACGCTGCCGGTCGGCACACCGGCGACCGTGGGCGCCTACGTCCGCTCCCTGCTGCGGCGCCACCGCCGTCCGTTCGTCGTCCTGGTGACGGTGAACGCGATCGCGGTGATCGCGTCGATCACCGGGCCCTACCTGCTGGGCGGACTGGTCGAGGACCTGTCGAACGGCGTCGAGGACCTGCGTCTGGAGCGCACCGCCGCGATCTTCGCCGTGGCACTGGCCGTGCAGACCGTGTTCACCCACACCGTGCGGCTGCGCGGCGCGATGCTCGGTGAGGAGATGCTCGCCGACCTGCGCGAGGACTTCCTCGTCCGCTCGGTCGGGCTGCCGCCGGGCGTCCTGGAGCGGGCGGGCACCGGTGACCTGCTCTCCCGGATCACGACCGACATCGACCGGCTGGCCAACGCGATGCGGGAGGCCGTGCCGCAGCTGGCGATCGGGGTGGTGTGGGTCGGGCTGCTGATCGGCGCGCTCACGGTCACCGCCCCGCCACTGGCCCTCGCGGTGCTGATCGCCCTTCCGGTGCTGCTCGTCGGCTGCCGCTGGTACTTCCGCCGGGCGCCGTCGGCGTACCGCTCGGAGGCCGCCGGATACGCGGCCGTCGCCGCGGTGCTCGCGGAGACGGTGGACGCCGGGCGGACCGTGGAGTCCCACCGCCTGGGGGCCCGCCGGATCGCCCTGTCGGACCGCCGCGTCGCCGAGTGGACGGCGTGGGAGCGGTACACGCTGTTCCTGCGCTCGGTGCTCTTCCCCGTTGTCAACGCCACGTATGTGACGGTCCTGGGCGCGGTGCTGCTGCTGGGCGGCTGGTTCGTGATGGAGGGCTGGCTCACCGTCGGACAGTTGACGACGGGGGCGCTGCTGGCGCAGATGATGGTGGACCCGATCGGCCTGATCCTGCGCTGGTACGACGAGTTGCAGGTGGCCCAGGTGTCGCTGGCCCGGCTCGTCGGCGTACGGGAGATCGAGCCCGACGCGGGCGACGAGCTGACCGGTCCGGACGGCCGTGACGTCCGGGCGGACGAGGTGCGCTTCGGCTACCGCGCCGGGGTGGACGTCCTGCACGACGTGTCGCTGGGCGTCGCCCCGGGCACGCGGGTGGCGCTCGTGGGCCCTTCGGGCGCGGGCAAGTCCACCCTGGGACGGCTGCTGGCCGGGATCTACGCACCGGGGAGCGGCCACGTCACGCTGGGCGGGGCGGAACTGTCCCGGATGACCGCCGAGCGGGTGCGCAGCCATGTGGCCCTGGTCAACCAGGAGCACCACGTGTTCGTCGGCACCCTCCGGGACAACCTCCTCCTGGCCCGTACGGACGCCGAGGACGCGCTGCTGTGGGCCTCGCTCGCGGCGGTCGACGCGGACGGCTGGGCCAGGGCCCTGGAGAGCGGACTGGACACGGAGGTCGGCTCGGGCAGCGTCTCGCTCACCCCGGCGCAGGCGCAGCAGATCGCCCTGGCCCGGCTGGTGCTGGCGGACCCGCACACCCTGGTGCTGGACGAGGCGACGTCGCTGCTCGACCCGCGGGCGGCCCGGCACCTGGAGCGTTCGCTGGCCCGGGTGCTGGACGGCCGTACGGTGATCGCCATCGCCCACCGGCTGCACACGGCGCACGACGCGGACGTGATCGCGGTCGTGGAGAAGGGCCGGATCAGCGAGCTGGGCAGCCACGACGAGCTGGTGGCTGCGGACGGCGCGTACGCGGCGCTGTGGCGGTCCTGGCACGGCTGAGCCAGGCGGTCGGGTTCCCGTGCACGCCCGCCACCCTGCGCGGGGCGGCGGTGGCGGGCGCCGGGTGGCGGGCGGCGGGGCCACGCCCGCCGCCCGGTGCCCGGGGCGGTCCCGTACGAGAGGCGAAGTCCGCGCGCGGCGGTGAGGATGAGGGTGACTGTCCCCTGATCCGGGGCAGGCGAGCGATGACCGCGTAAGCCCGAGAAGGGACGCACACCGTGGCACGACCCAGGATTCTCGTTGTCGGCGCCGGCTTCGCCGGAGTCGAGTGCGTACGCCGGCTGGAACGCGGCCTCGCCCCCGGTGAGGCGGACATCGTGCTGGTCACCCCGTTCTCCTACCAGCTCTACCTCCCCCTGCTCCCGCAGGTCGCCTCCGGGGTGCTGACCCCCCAGTCGGTCGCCGTCTCCCTGCGCCGCAGCCAACGCCACCGCACCCGCATCGTCCCGGGCGGGGCCGTCGGGGTGGACACCCAGGCCAAGGTCTGCGTCGTCCGCAAGATCACCGACGAGATCGTGAACGAGCCGTACGACCACCTCGTGGTGGCCGCAGGCAGTGTCACCCGGACGTTCGACATCCCGGGGCTCGTGGAGAACGCCCGGGGCATGAAGACACTGGCCGAGGCGGCCTACGTCCGGGACCACGTCATCTCCCAGCTCGACCTGGCCGACGCCAGCCACGACGAGGCGGAGCGGGCGGCGCGGCTGCAGTTCGTCGTGGTGGGCGGCGGGTACGCCGGTACGGAGACGGCGGCCTGCCTTCAACGGCTCACCACCAACGCCCTGCGGCGCTATCCCCGGCTGGACCCGAAGCTGCTCAAGTGGCATCTGATCGACATCGCTCCCAAGCTCATGCCGGAGCTGGGCGACAAGCTGGGGAAGACCGCGCTGGAGATCCTCCGCCGGCGGGGCATCGATGTGTCGCTGGGCGTGTCCGTGGCGAAGGCCGCCCCGGACGAGGTGACCTTCACCGACGGCCGGGTGCTGCCCTGCCGCACCCTGATCTGGACCGCCGGGGTGACGGCCAGCCCCCTCGTCGGCACGCTCGACGCGGAGACGGTACGCGGTCGGCTCGCGGTGACCCCGGAGATGGCGGTACCGGGCAAGAACGGCGTGTTCGCGCTCGGCGACGCGGCGGCCGTGCCGGACCTGGCCAAGGGCGACGGGGCGGTCTGCCCGCCCACCGCGCAGCACGCGATGCGCCAGGGCCGGGCGCTGGCCGACAACCTGATCGCCTCGCTGCGCAACAAGCCGTTGCGGCCGTACGTGCACCGGGACCTCGGCCTGGTGGTGGACCTGGGCGGCCGGGACGCCGTGTCCAGGCCGCTGGGTATCGAGCTGAAGGGCATGCCCGCCCAGGCCGTGGCGCGCGGTTACCACTGGTCGTCGTTGCGGACCAATGTCGCCAAGACCCGTGTCATGACCAACTGGCTGCTGAACGCGGTGGCCGGTGACGACTTCGTGCGCACCGGGTTCCAGGCGCGCAAGCCGGCCACCCTGCGCGACTTCGAGTACACGGACGCCTATCTGACGCCCGACGAGGTCCGCGCGCACACCGCCTCGGCGGTCACGCACGGGTAGACGGACCAGGTGTGCGGCAGGCCCCGCCCCTCACGGGCGGGGCCTGCCGTCCTGTCCGGCACGCTCTCCGTCAAGTCCCCGAGACTGCCGTCATGTCCGGCGGGAGAGCACCGTCTCGACGGTGTCCGCCTCGGTGGGTGCCTTGTCCTCGCGGTAGCGCAGGACCCGGGCGAAGCGGAGGGTGACGCCCGCCGGGTAGCGGGTGGACCGCTGGAGCCCGTCGTAGGCGATCTCGACGACGAGTGCGGGACGTACGCTCACGACGTGGCCGTCGTCCCCGGTGGCCAGCTCCAGGAGCCGTTCGGTCTGCCACGCGAGCATCGCGTCGGTGAGGCCCTTGAAGGTCTTGCCCAGCATCGCGAACGTGCCGTCCGGGCGGCGCGCGCCCAGGTGCAGGTTGGACAGCCTGCCGGTGCGCCGTCCGTGGCCCCATTCGGCGGCCAGCACCACCAGGTCCAGGGTGTGGACGGGCTTCACCTTCAGCCAGGACGCGCCGCGGCGGCCGGCGCTGTAGGGGGCCGCGCCGCCCTTGACCACCACGCCCTCGTGGCCGAGGGCGAGGGTGGCCTCGTAGAAGTCCTCCGCGGCCCGCCGCTGCGCCGCGTCCCCGGGATCGGTCACGGTGACACGGCGCACCCGCGCCGGCTCCGGTACCAGGGCGGCCAGGGCGGTGTGGCGTTCGGTGTAGGGGAGGTCGATGAGGTCGCGCCCGTCGAGGGACAGCACGTCGAAGAAGACCGGGACGACCGGGACCGACGCGGCGGCGGTGGGGACGTCCCGCCGGGAGCCGACCCGCGCGGCGGTCACCTGGAAGGGCCGGGGCCGTCCGTCCGGCCCGAGCGCGATCACCTCGCCGTCGAGGACGTACCGCTCGCCGGGGAACGCGGCGACGGCCGAGGCCAGTTCGGGCAGCCGGTCGGTGATGTCGTCGAGCGTCCGGGTGTAGAGGCGCACCTCGGTGCCGTCCCGGTGGGCCTGGACGCGGATCCCGTCGAGTTTCTCCTCCACGGCGCACGGTCCGAGCTTGTCGACGGCTTCGGCGACCGACCGGGCGGTGTGGGCCAGCATCGGCAGGACCGGCCGGCCGACGGTGAGCCGGAAGGCGCCGAGCGCCGGGGGGCCGTCGGCGAGCAGGGCGCGGGCGACCTCCGGGAGCGACCCGGCGAGCATGACGGCGCGTCGCACCTCGGCGGGCGGTGCCCCGGTGGCCTCGGCGAGGGCGTCGGCCGCGACGGCCTCCAGGGCGCCCTGGCGCAGTTCGCCGGTGAGCAGCCCGCGCAGGAAGTGCTGTTCGTCGGCGGTGGCCGCGGCGAACAGCCGCCGCAGCCGCTCCTTGCGGGCCGCCTGCGAGCCGGGACCGGCCAGCGCGCCGATCGCGGTGAGTTCGGCGTCGGTCTCCGCGACCGTCAGGGCGGGGGCGGGCGCGGGCTCCGGCGGACCGGCGAGGGCGCTCCATCCGATGCCGAGCCGCCCTTGCGGGAGGCGGCCGGCCAGGTAGGGGATGACGGTCGGTACGTCGTCGGGCCCGGTCTCCCGGAAGAGGCCGGCCAGCAGGGCGACCTTCCGGGTCCGGGCGGAGGCCGCGGCGACCTCCAGGGACACATGGGCGAGCCGGACGAGCAGCATGGGGTCATGGTGCTACGGACACGCGTGCGGCGCCCCCGGACGGTGACGCGCGGGAGCGCCGGCACCCGGAGGCGCCGACGCCCGGAGGCGGTCAGACGATGTTGAGCGCCGCGATGCCGCCGATCGCCCCGAGGAACATGAAGACCGGCATCAGCACCTTGATCTCGACCCAGCTGCCGGCCCGGAAGCGCATGGCCTTGGGCGGCCCCAGGGGGTACCAGCGCTTACGGCCTATCGGCAGGGGCCACAGGATCGGGCAGCCGGACACGGTGAGCGCGTCACCGATGTCGTGGATGAGCGCGCCGAGCACGATCGGCAGTCCGAGCCACAGGTACTCCTGGCCGGGCTCGGAGAACAGCCAGGTGGAGCCCTGGCCCGGCTGGTCCAGCACTCCGGCCAGGATCCACGCGCTGGTCGCGCCGAGGAGCCACACCAGGACGTCGCTGGAGACGCGGGCCGCCCGCCACAGCAATCCCTCGACGGCGAGCACGAGGTGGACGAAGAGGATGCCGAGGACCGCCCACCGGCCGAAGAGGATCGCGGCGAGGGAGCAGCCGCCGCCGATGAGCACCGCCCACAGCCAGGTGTGGGTCAGGGTGCGGTGGCCGCCGGTCCTGCGCGGGTCGCCGGGCCCCCGGGTCGCCTTGTAGACGGCGAAGGAGAGTTTGTCGACGACTTCGCAGACGCCCTTGGACACGGGTCCGAAGGCCCGTGAGATGGTGGCGGACTTGTGGTCCAGGTCGGGGGCGAGCGCGGCGCCCGCGCAGATCAGCGCTCCGACGACCAGGACGGGCCAGGGCATCGCGTGGCCGGTGCCCGCGACCGCGGCACCCACCCCCAGCCAGGCTGCCGCCCCTGACAGCGAGTGTGCCGGTCCCATCATCGCTTCTGCCCGCCCCCATCGTGATCCGGCCGCGTCGGCGGCCGGGCCGCCATCGCCCGTACGCGGCGGCCTGGTTGAAGGGGGAAGCGTATCGTCCATGATCTTCGCCCGGTCCGCCGGTTCCCGGATCGGGACGTGCGGGAGGCAAGATGGGGGTGTGACCCTTATCGATCAGCTGCCCCCGACCGCCGACCCGGACGCCCTCTTCGAGGCCTTCTCGTCATGGACCGAATCGCAGGGCATCACCCTCTATCCGGCTCAGGAGGAGGCGCTGATCGAGGTGGTCTCCGGAGCGAACGTGATCCTTTCCACCCCCACCGGCTCCGGAAAGAGCCTGGTGGCGGCGGGTGCGCACTTCACCGCGCTGGCCCAGGACAAGGTCACGTTCTACACCGCGCCGATCAAGGCGCTGGTCTCGGAGAAGTTCTTCGACCTGTGCAAGCTCTTCGGCACCGAGAACGTCGGGATGCTGACCGGCGACGCGTCGGTCAACGCGGACGCTCCCGTCATCTGCTGCACCGCCGAGGTGCTGGCGTCGATCGCGCTGCGTGACGGCAAATACGCCGACATCGGGCAGGTCGTGATGGACGAGTTCCACTTCTACGCCGAGCCGGACCGCGGCTGGGCCTGGCAGATCCCGTTGCTGGAGCTGCCGCAGGCGCAGTTCGTGCTGATGTCGGCGACGCTCGGTGACGTCTCGATGTTCGAGGAGGACCTGACCCGCCGCACCGGGCGGCCGACGTCCGTGGTGCGCTCCGCGACGCGTCCGGTGCCGCTGAGCTACGAGTACCGGCTGACGCCGATCACCGAGACGCTCACCGAGCTGCTGGACACCCGGCAGTCGCCCGTCTACATCGTGCACTTCACCCAGGCGGCGGCCGTGGAGCGGGCGCAGTCGCTCATGAGCATCAACATGTGCACGAAAGAGGAGAAGGAGAAGATCGCCGATCTGATCGGCAACTTCCGCTTCACCACCAAGTTCGGCCAGAACCTCTCCCGGTACGTCCGTCACGGCATCGGGGTGCACCACGCGGGCATGCTGCCCAAGTACCGCCGCCTCGTGGAGAAGCTGGCGCAGGCGGGTCTGCTGAAGGTGATCTGCGGGACGGACACACTCGGCGTCGGCGTCAACGTCCCGATCCGTACGGTGCTGTTCACCGCCCTGACGAAGTACGACGGCACCCGGGTGCGCACGCTGCGGGCCCGTGAGTTCCACCAGATCGCCGGCCGGGCCGGCCGGGCGGGGTTCGACACGGCGGGCTTCGTCGTCGCGCAGGCGCCCGAACACGTCATCGAGAACGAGAAGGCCGTCAAGAAGGCGGGCGACGACCCGAAGAAGAAGCGCAAGGTGGTCCGCAAGAAGGCCCCTGAGGGGTTCGTCGCCTGGTCGGAGACCACCTTCGACAAGCTGATCCAGTCCGAGCCGGAGCCGCTGACCTCGCGTTTCCGGGTCACCCACACGATGCTGCTCTCGGTGATCGCGCGTCCGGGCAACGCCTTCGAGGCGATGCGGCACCTGCTGGAGGACAACCACGAGCCGCGCAGGGCGCAGCTGCGGCACATCCGGCGGGCCATCGCCATCTACCGCTCGCTGCTCGACGGCGGTGTGGTGGAGCAGTTGGACACCCCGGACGCGGAGGGCCGGATCGTGCGGCTCACCGTCGACCTCCAGCAGGACTTCGCGCTCAACCAGCCGCTGTCGACGTTCGCGCTGGCCGCGTTCGACCTGCTGGACGCCGAATCGCCCTCGTACGCCCTGGACATGGTCTCGGTCGTCGAGTCGACGCTCGACGACCCCCGGCAGATCCTCGCCGCCCAGCAGAACAAGGCGCGGGGCGAGGCCGTCGGTCAGATGAAGGCGGACGGTGTCGAGTACGAGGAGCGGATGGAGCGGCTCCAGGAGGTCACCTACCCCAAGCCGCTGAGCGAGCTGCTCTGGCACGCGTACGACGTGTACCGCACCAGCCACCCGTGGGTCGGTGACCACCCGGTGTCGCCGAAGTCGGTGATCCGGGACATGTACGAACGGGCCATGACCTTCACGGAGTTCACCTCGAACTACGAGCTGGCCCGGACCGAGGGGATCGTGCTGCGCTATCTGGCGAGCGCGTACAAGGCGCTGGAGCACACCGTCCCGGACGACCTGAAGTCCGAGGACCTGGAGGATCTGATCGCCTGGCTCGGTGAGCTGGTGCGCCAGGTGGACTCCAGTCTGCTGGACGAGTGGGAGCAGCTGGCCAACCCGGAGGTGGAGACCGCCGAGCAGGCGCGGGAGCGGGCCGACGAGGTCAAGCCGGTCACGGCGAACTCCCGCGCGTTCCGGGTGCTGGTGCGCAACGCGATGTTCCGCCGGGTGGAGCTGGCCGCCCTGGACCGGGTCCGTGACCTCGGTGAGCTGGACGGGGACGCGGGCTGGGACGAGGACGCCTGGGGCGACGCGATGGACGCCTACTGGGACGCGCACGAGGACCTGGGTACGGGACCGGACGCGCGCGGCCCGAAGCTGCTGAAGATCGACGAGGACCCGGAGCACGGTCTGTGGCGGGTGTGGCAGGCGTTCGCGGACCCGGCCGGGGACCACGACTGGGGTATCAGCGCGGAGGTCGATCTGGCGGCCTCCGACGAGGAGGGCCGGGCGGTCGTCCGGGTCACGCGGGTGGGGCAGCTGTGAGGGCGCGTCCCGGAGGGGCGGGTACGAGCGCATGACGAATCCCGCCGAGAGCCTGGTCGATCTGCTCGACCTGGAACGCATCGAGGTCAACATCTTCCGCGGCCGCAGCCCCGAGGAATCCCTGCAACGGGTCTTCGGCGGGCAGGTGGCGGGCCAGGCCCTGGTCGCGGCCGGCCGTACGACCGAGGGGGACCGCCCGGTCCACTCGCTGCACGCCTACTTCCTGCGGCCCGGACGGCCGGGTGTGCCGATCGTGTACGAGGTGGAGCGGGTGCGCGACGGCCGCTCCTTCACCACGCGCCGGGTCACCGCCGTGCAGCAGGGCCGGACGATCTTCGATCTGACGGCTTCCTTCCACCGGCCGGAGGAGGCGGGCTTCGAGCACCAGCTGCCCCCGGCCCGTGAGGTCCCCGGGCCGGAGGAGCTGCCGACGGTCGCGGACGAGGTGCGCGAGCACCTGGGCGGGCTGCCCGAGGCGCTGGAGCGGATGGCCCGGCGCCAGCCCTTCGACATCCGTTACGTGGACCGGCTGCGCTGGACGCGGGAGGAGGCCCGAGGCGCGGACGCCCGCAGCGCGGTCTGGATGCGCGCGGTGGGGCCGCTGGGCGACAATCCGCTGGTGCACACCTGCGCGCTGACGTACGCGAGCGACATGACGCTGCTGGACGCGGTCCGCCTCCCGGTGGAGCCGCTGTGGGGGCCGCGCGGCTTCGACATGGCCTCGCTGGACCACGCGATGTGGTTTCACCGGCCGTTCCGGGCCGACGAGTGGTTCCTGTACGACCAGGAGTCGCCGATCGCTACGGGCGGGCGCGGGCTGGCCCGGGGGCGGATCTACGACCGCCGGGGGCGGCTGCTGGTCTCCGTGGTGCAGGAAGGCCTGTTCCGGCGGCTGGACGGCGTGTAGTGCCGCACCGCTCAGGTGCCGGGCAGCGGGTCCTGGTCCACGTCGTGGCGCCAGGTCCGGATGCCGGGGCCCGGCGGGTGCAGTTTGGCGTCGCAGGCGGGGCCGAGTCCGGTACGGCGTGACTCCTCGCCGGTGAGCGGGCGCCCGCACAGGGCGCAGCGCACCGGGCGGCGAGGGGCGGGCCGCAGGGGGCCGGCCGTGGGTTCGGGCGTCAGTCCGGGGAGCGGCTCGGGGGATTCCACCCGTGGATCCTCTCAGGTGCCCGGCCGGTCGCCGGTGCTCCCCCAGCCGGCCCACCCGTGTCGTCGGTGTCGCCCGTGCCGCGTCGTCGGGAACGGTCGCGCTCCGACAGCGGGTACATCACGGACATGTCGCCCCATCGTGGTATCACCGTGAGGAATCCGGCGGGGCGTCTCGCTCCGGACGGGCCCCGACACCGAGGAGACCATGACCATGTCGGCCGAACCGGCCGCCGGAGACGGCACGGCGCCCCCGGACCCGCTCGCGGTGATGCGCTCCCGGAAGTACCTCGGGCTTCTGGTGATGACGGCCGCGCTCGGAGTGCCCGTCTCCGCCGCGGCGTTCGGGTTCCTGGCCCTCGTCCAGGAGCTCCAGTCGCTGACCTACAAGGACCTGCCCCGTGCGCTCGGCCTCGACGGCACTCCCCTGTGGTGGCCGCTGCCGCTGCTCGCCGTGTCCGGCCTCCTCACCGCGCTGACGATCCGTCACCTCCCGGGCACCGGCGGGCACAAGCCGGCCGAGGGCCGGGTGAGCGGGGGGCCCGCCGCGGCCCGTGACCTGCCGGGCATCGCGCTCGCCGCGCTGGCCTCGCTGGGGCTCGGCGCGGCGCTCGGGCCCGAGGCGCCGCTCATCGCGCTCGGCGGCGGGCTGGCGGTGTACGCGGCACGGCTCGTCCGGCCGGGCCTCGCGCCGAGCGCGGCTCCCGTGGTGGCCGCGGCCGGGAGCTTCGCCGCCGTCAGCGCCCTGCTGGGATCGCCGCTGCTCGGCGCGTTCCTGCTGATGGAGGCGTCCGGTGTCGCCGGGACGATGCTGAGCCTGGTGCTCGTACCGGGGCTGCTGGCCTCGGGTGTCGGCGCGCTCATCTTCACCGGGCTCGGTTCGTGGACGGGGCTCGGCACGTACTCCCTGGCGCTGCCGCACGTGCCGCACGCCACGCAGCCGACCGTCGCCGAGTTCGGCTGGGCGGTGGTGCTGGGGGTGGCGGCGGCCGCCGTGGGCACCGGCATCCGGTGGCTGTCCCTGCGCGTGCAGGGGTGGGTGGAACGGGCGGGGCGACGGCGGACGGCGGCCACCGTGGCGGCGGCCCTGGCCGTCGGGGTACTCGCGCTCGCCTACGCCTGGGGCACGGGCCGGGACGCCTCCCAGGTGCTCTACTCCGGGCAGAACGCCCTGGGGCCGCTGATCGCCCAGAGCGCCGGGTACTCGGTGCCGGTGCTGCTGGCGCTCGTCCTCTGCAAGGCCCTGGCGTACTGCGCCTCGCTGGGCGCGCTGCGGGGCGGCCCGATCTTCCCGGCGATGTTCGTGGGCGCGACGGGCGGGCTGGCGCTGTCGCATCTGCCGGGGCTGACGGTGACGGCGGGTTTCGCCATGGGCATCGGCGCCATGAGCGCGGCGATGCTCAGGCTGCCGATGACCTCGGTGCTGCTGGCCACCCTGCTGCTCGGCCGTGAGGGCGTCACCGTGATGCCGCTGGTGATCGTGGCGGTGGTGGTCTCCTACGTCCTCGTGCTCAGACCGTGGGGCCGCTCGGTCCGTGCCCCGGAGGCGGCGGGCGGCGTGAAAGGATCCGGGGCATGACCGAGATCGTTCCCGTGACCGGACCCGAACTGGTCACGTACGCCGACGAACTGGCGGCCCTGCTGGTGGAGACCGTGGAGGGCGGTTCCTCGGTGGGGTTCCTCGCGCCCCTCGGCCGCGGCGCCGCCGCGGACTGGTGGCGCGGGCGCGCCGCCCTGGTCGACGCGGGCGCCCACCAGGTGTGGATCGCCCGGGACGACGAGCGGGTGGCCGGCACGATCGGGCTGGTGCGGACGGCCCTGCCCAACGCCCGCCACCGCGCCGAGGTCGCCGAGCTGATGGTCCGTCCCTCGGCGCGCGGCCAGGGCGTCGGCCGGGCGCTCCTCGCGGCCGTCGAGCGGTCGGCGGCGGCGGAGGGGCTGAGCCTGCTGGTCCTGGACACCGAGACGGGGTCCCTCGCCGAGGAGCTGTACCGGTCGGCGGGGTGGACGGAGTGCGGTTCGATCCCGGCGTACGCCGGTGACACGTCGGGTGCGCTGAAAGCAACCACGTTCTACTACCGGGTGATCGGCCCGCTCACCGGCTTCGCGTCACAATGGACGGGAACGTCCCACGACCGAGGAGAGCACGCATGACCCTGCACGACATCCCGCTGCGCACCCTCGCCGGCGAACCCACGACGCTGGGCGCCTTCGAGGGCTCCGCGGTCCTGCTGGTGAACGTCGCGTCCCAGTGCGGTCTCACACCGCAGTACGCGGGCCTGGAGCGCCTGCAGAAGGAGTACGCCGGCCGGGGGTTCACCGTGGTCGGAGTGCCCTGCAACCAGTTCGCGGGCCAGGAGCCCGGCACCGCGGAGGAGATCGAGACGTTCTGCTCGACGACGTACGGGGTGAGCTTCCCGCTGCTGGAGAAGACCGACGTCAACGGCGAGACCCGGCACCCGTTGTACGCGGAGCTGACGAAGCTCGCGGACGCCGAGGGGGGCGCGGGTGACGTCCAGTGGAACTTCGAGAAGTTCCTGATCTCCCCGTCCGGTGAGGCCGTGGCCCGGATCCGTCCGGGTACCGAGCCGGAGGCCCCCGAGGTCGTCGGTGCGATCGAGGCACATCTGCCCCCGGCCTAAGGGGTGTCCCGTCATCTCTGGCGGGACAGCCCTTGGGGCGGCGCCGGGGGCCGGCCGCGGCCGGCCCCCGGGTCACGGTCCGTCAGCGGATCGGCACACCCGACAGGGTGCGGGCGATCACCAGGCGCTGGATCTCGCTCGTGCCCTCGAAGATGGTGTAGATCGCGGCGTCCCGGTGCATCCGCTCGACCGGGTACTCGCGGGTGAAGCCGTTGCCTCCGAGGATCTGGACGGCCTGCGCGGTGACCGACTTCGCGGTCTCGCTGGCGAAGAGCTTGGACATCGATCCCTCCGCCGAGGTGAACGGCTTGCCGGTGGTGGCCATCCAGGAGGCGCGCCACACCAGGAGCCGGGCGGCGTCGATCCGGGTCCGCATGTCGGCCAGCTGGAAGGCGATCCCCTGGTTGTCGATGATGGGCCGGCCGAACTGGCTGCGGGTCCCGGCGTAGTCGAGGGCCACCTCGTAGGCGGCGCGCGCGGTGCCGACCGCCATGGCGCCGACGGCGGGGCGGGACGCCTCGAAGGTGGCCATCGCGGCGTTCTTCACGCCCCCCGGGCCCTGCTTCCCGCTTCGCTCGCCGGCGGACCTGGCGCGCTCACGTGCCCGCGCCAGGCGCTCGTCCAGCTTCTCCTTGCCGCCGAGCAGGCAGGCGCCGGGGACGCGGACGCCCTCCAGGACGACCTCGGCGGTGTGCGAGGCGCGGATGCCGTGCTTCCTGAACTTCTGCCCCTGCGTCAGACCGGGGGTGCCCGGCGGGACGATGAAGGAGGCGTGGCCCTTGGAACCGAGCTCCGGATCGACCACGGCGACCACGACGTGGACGTTGGCGATGCCGCCGTTGGTCGCCCAGGTCTTGGTGCCGTCGAGGACCCACTCGTCCTTGGCCTCGTCGTACACCGCGCGGGTGCGCATCGAGGCGACGTCCGAGCCGGCGTCGGGCTCGGAGGAGCAGAAGGCGGCGAGCTTCACGTCGTCCGGGTCGCCGTACATCTGCGGGATCCAGGTGCCGATCTGCTCCTCGGTGCCGTTGGCGAGGACGCCGACGGCCGCCAGGCCCGTACCGACGATGGACAGGGCGATGCCCGCGTCGCCCCAGAACAGCTCCTCCATGGCCATGGGTATGCCGAGGCCCGTAGGGTCGAAGTACTGCTGGGCGTAGAAGTCGAGGGAGTAGATGCCCACCTTGGCCGCCTCCTGGATGACGGGCCAGGGCGTCTCCTCGCGCTCGTCCCACTCGGATGCGGCCGGGCGGATCACGTCCGCGGCGAAGCCGTGCAGCCAGTCACGCACCTGCTGCTGATCGTCGTTGAGTTCGAACGTGAACTCGGCCATGTACCCTCCATGCGCTTCCGGACCAACCACGTGTTACCCCCGGTAACAACAGTCTGTTACCAGCAAGTAGACCCTGTCAACCGGTCAGCTCGGCATCCGCGCCCCCCGGCACGGGGTGTTACGTTTCCCGGGCGTCAGGAGACAGCGGCACAGGCGGGCGGGGAGAGTCGACATGGAGACCACACGAGGGGCCGAGCGCCAGCGGACCGCCGCCGAGCGCCGCCGCCGGGAACTGCTCGAAGCCGCGGACCGGGTGGTGCTCAGGGACGGCCCCCAGGCCTCGATGAACGCCATCGCGGCCGAGGCGGGGATCACCAAGCCGATCCTCTACCGCCATTTCGGCGACAAGGGAGGCCTGTACCGGGCGCTCGCCCAGCGCCACACCGACGCCCTGCTGAACGCGCTGCGGGCCGCGCTCGACGCCCCCGCCCGGCGGCGCGAACGCGTCGAGGCGACCCTCGACACCTATCTCGCGGCGATCGAGGCCCGTCCGCAGGTCTACCGCTTCCTGATGCATCCGTCCGACGACGCGGCGCCCTCGCCCGAGCAGGGTTTCGATGTCGGCCGGCACTCCGCGCCCCTGCTGCGCAGGCTCGGCGAGGAACTCGGCACGGTGATCGCCGAGCGCGTCGACCTCGGCCCGGACAGCGAGCAGACGGCCCGCATCTGGGGCCATGGAATCGTCGGCATGATGCACGCGGCGGGTGACTGGTGGCTGGGCGAACGCCCCTTCTCCCGCGAGCAGTTGGTGCGCAGCCTGGCGGACCTGCTCTGGGGCAGGCTGGCCGCGGCGGGCGACCTGCCGGGCGGGCCGGGCTTCTGAGGCCCACCGTGGTCCGCCGGGCCCGCGGCGTACCTGTCCGCCCGCCCCGGGGCCGCCGCCGGGGCTCAGTCCGTGCGCGCCCAGGGCGCGCGCCGGGCGGCCCGCAGCACCTTGCGCCGGCGCAGACCGGTCAGCCGGTCCGGATAGACCGTGCCGTCGAGGTGGTCGCACTCGTGCTGGAGGCAGCGGGCGAACCAGCCGGTGCCGGTGACCCGCACCGGATCCCCCGTCACCGTGCGCCCCTCGACCACCGTACGGTCGAACCTCGGGGTACCCGCCTCGATGCCGGGGAGCGACAGGCACCCCTCCGGACCGCGTACGGTGATCCCGTCCGCCTCCACCCGTACCGGATTGACGAGATGGCCCAGATGCCTGACCTCGTCGTCGTCCGGGCAGTCGTACACGAACACCCTGAGCGGGACGCCGATCTGGTTCGCGGCGAGCCCGACCCCGTGCGCCGCGTACATGGTGGCGAACATGTCCTCGACCAGCCGGGCGAGCGACGGCCCGAAGTCGGTGACCTCCTCGCAGGGGCTGTGCAGCACCGGGTCGCCGAGCAGACTCATGGGGCGAACGAGTCCGGAACTGCCGGGGATCGGGCGTTTTCGCATGGGGAGAAGCGTACGTTCCACGTGACCTCCACGTATCCCGTGGTGCCGTGGTGCGGTCGGCGGGCCGGACATCGATAGGCTGGGGCGCGGACTGACGCAAGGAGGATCTAGGACGATGGCAGGCAACACGGAGCCGTTGTCGCCGCGGGCCAAGCTCGCCGTGACGGCGGGCAAGGCCGCGGCGGCGGTGTCGCGCGCCGCGGGGCGCGGCAGCGGATCGGTGATCGGCGGCCGGGTGGCGCTCAAGCTCGACCCCGACCTGCTCGGGCGGCTGGCGCAGCACCTGGACGTGATCCTCGTGTCCGCGACGAACGGCAAGACGACCACCACCCGGCTGATCGCGGAGGCCCTGCGGGCCGCCGGACCCGTCGTGTCGAACGCGCTGGGCGCCAACATGCCCGCGGGGATCACCTCCGCCCTGGCCGGCGGTTCGGACGCGCAGTACGGCGTGATCGAGGTCGACGAGAAGTACCTCGCCGGGGTCGCGCGCGACACCACCCCGAAGGTGATCGCGCTGCTCAACCTCTCCCGCGACCAGCTGGACCGGGCCGCGGAGACCCGGATGCTGGCCGAGAAGTGGCGTGAGGGGCTGTCCGGTTCGAAGGCCGTGATCGTGGCCAACGCGGACGACCCGCTGATCGTCTGGGCCGCGTCCTCCTCGCCCAACGTGGTGTGGGTGGCGGCGGGGCAGGCGTGGAAGGACGACGCCTGGTCCTGCCCGTCCTGCGGCGGTGTGATGCAGCGCCCCGGCGACGACTGGTTCTGCGGCGAGTGCGGCTTCCGCCGTCCCGCCCCGAGCTGGGCGCTGAACGGCGACTACGTGCTGGACCCGCACGGTTCCGCGTGGCCGATCCACCTCCAGCTGCCGGGCCGGGCCAACAAGGCCAACGCCACCAGCTCGGCCGCCGTGGCCGCGGTGTTCGGCGTGCCTCCGCAGGTCGCCCTGGAGCGTATGTACCAGGTGCAGGCGGTGGCGGGCCGCTACGACGTGATCACGTTCATGGGCCGCGAGCTGCGGCTGCTGCTGGCGAAGAACCCGGCCGGCTGGCTGGAGACGTTCTCCCTGATCGATCCGCCGCCCACTCCGGTGATCCTCTCGGTGAACGCCCGTGGCGCCGACGGCACGGACACCTCGTGGCTGTGGGACGTCGACTACACCCAGCTGTACGGCCACCCGATCTTCGTACTGGGCGACCGCAAGCTGGACCTGGCGGTGCGCCTGGAGGTCGCGGGTCTGGACTTCCGTGTCTGCGAGTCGCTGGACGAGGCCGTCCAGATGTCTCCGCCCGGCCGCATCGAGGTCATCGCCAACTACACCGCCTTCCAGGATCTGCGCCGTCGTGTCGGCAACTGACCCCCGCGCGGGCGACCCCCGGAGAGGACGAAGCATGAGCAACAACGGTCTGCGGCTGGTGTGGGTCTACCCCGACCTCCTCAGCACCTACGGCGACCAGGGCAACGCCCTCGTGGTGGAGCGCCGGGCCCGGCAGCGCGGCCTCGACGTGTCACGCGTCGACGTGCGCAGCGACCAGCCCATCCCGACCTCGGGCGACATCTACCTGATCGGGGGCGGTGAGGACCGGCCGCAGCGGCTCGCCGCGGAGCGGCTGCGCCGTGACGGCGGGCTGAGCCGGGCCGCGTCCAACGGGGCGATCATCTTCTCGGTCTGCGCCGGCTACCAGATCCTCGGGCACGAGTTCATCAACGACCTCGGCGAGCGCGAGCCCGGCCTGGGTCTGCTCGACGTGGTCTCCACCCGGGGCGAGGGCGAACGGTGCGTCGGTGACGTGCTCGGTGACATGGACCCGTCGCTGGGGCTGCCGCCGCTGACCGGGTTCGAGAACCACCAGGGCGTCACCCATCTCGGCCCGACGGCGCGGCCGTTCGCGCGGACCCGGATCGGCCGGGGCAACGGCACCGGGGACGGCACCGAGGGCGCGTACAACGACACGGTGTTCGGCACCTACATGCACGGTCCCGTGCTGGCGCGCAATCCGCTGATCGCCGACCACCTGCTGAAGCTGGCCCTCGACGTGAACGCGCTGCCGCCGTGCGACGACCGCTGGTACGAGGCGCTGCGCGCCGAGCGTATCGCCGCGGCGACGCAGCCCGCCTGACGTCCGCGCCCGTCCGTCCTCAGGCCGCGGCACGCGTTCCTTCCGGGGTGCCCCGGGAGGGGCGCGTGCGCGGCGTGAGGGGCGTCCAGCAGGCGGACAGCGGGTTCGGCCGGGACACCCGGCGCCGGTAGGGTGGCGGGGATCCAACCGGACGACGTGGTCCGGTCGTCGGCCCACGTTGCAAAGGTTTCCCGGGCAATGCGAATTGGTGTGCTCACCTCCGGCGGCGACTGCCCCGGCCTCAACGCCGTCATCCGTTCCGTCGTGCACCGCGCGGTGGTCGACCACGGCGACGAGGTCATCGGCTTCCATGACGGCTGGAAGGGCCTGCTGGAGTGCGACTACCGCAAGCTGGACCTCGACGCGGTCGGCGGGATCCTCGCCCGGGGCGGTACGATCCTCGGCTCCTCCCGGGTCCAGCCGGCGCATCTGCGTGACGGGGTCGAGCAGGCCAAGGGCCATGTCGCCGACCTGGGGCTGGACGCGATCATCCCGATCGGCGGCGAGGGCACGCTGAAGGCCGCCCATCTGCTGTCCGAGGCGGGGCTGCCCATCGTCGGCGTGCCCAAGACCATCGACAACGACATCGCCTCGACCGATGTGACCTTCGGGTTCGACACGGCCGTGGGTGTGGCGACGGAGGCCCTCGACCGGCTGAAGACGACGGCCGAGTCGCACCAGCGGGTGCTGATCGTCGAGGTCATGGGGCGGCACACCGGCTGGATCGCCCTGCACTCCGGCATGGCCGCGGGCGCGCACGCGATCGTGGTGCCCGAGCGGCCCTTCGACATCGACGAGCTGACCACGCTCGTCGGCAAGCGCTTCTCGGACGGCAAGAAGTTCGCGATCGTCGTCGTCGCCGAGGGTGCCAAGCCGCGCGCCGGATCGATGGAGTTCGCCCAGGGCACCAAGGACATCTACGGTCACGAGCGCTTCGCCGGGGTGGCGACCCAGCTCTCCGGTGAGCTGGAGCAGCGCCTGGGCAAGGAGGCCCGGCCGGTGATCCTCGGCCACGTCCAGCGCGGCGGGACCCCCACCGCGTACGACAGGGTGCTGGCCACCCGGTTCGGCTGGCACGCGGTGGAGGCGGCGCACCGCGGCGAGTTCGGCATGATGACGGCACTGCGCGGCACAGACATCACGATGGTGCCGCTGGCGGCGGCGGTGGAGACGCTGAAGACCGTCCCGGCCGAGCGCTACGCAGAGGCCCAGTGCGTGCTCTGACCGGCGGGCCGCCTGCCCTGACCGACACGGCGCCCCACGAACCGCCCCCGGCCGCATCCGCGGCCGGGGGCGGTTCTAGTCTGGTCCGGACAACCGGCACGAATCGGGGATGTCCCCGGCGGGAGTGAACAGATGGATCACAGCGGGCACGGCATGGACATGGACCTGCCGCCGTTCACGCTGGGACGCGGCCTCGCCTTCTCCGCGGACCCGTTCTTCCTCATCGGCTGCGTGGCCGCGCTCGTCCTGTACGGGTACGCGGTGGCGCGGCTGCGCAGACGGGGCGACGCGTGGCCGGTACACCGGACGGTGCTCTTCGTCCTCGGCGTGCTGACCATCGCCCTGGTGATGTGCACCGCGCTCAACGACTACGGCATGGTCATGTTCAGCGTGCACATGGTGCAGCACATGGTGATCAGCATGCTGTCGCCGATCCTGCTGCTGCTGGGCGCGCCGGTGACGCTGGCGCTGCGCGCGCTGCCGGTCGGCGGCCGGGGCCGTACGGGGCCGCGTGAGCTGCTGCTGAAGCTGCTGCACAGCCACTACATGCGGATCATCACGCACCCGGTGTTCACGATCCCGCTCTTCATCGCGAGCCTGTACGGGCTCTACTTCACCCCGCTGTTCGACTGGCTGATGGGGTCGACGGCCGGGCACCTGGCGATGATGGTGCACTTCCTCGCGGTCGGCCTGGTCTTCTTCTGGCCGATCATGGGCGTGGACCCCGGTCCGCACCGGCCCGGCTACGTGATGCGGATGCTGGAGCTCTTCGCGGGCATGCCCTTCCACGCGTTCTTCGGCATCGCCCTGATGATGGGGAGCGCGCCGATGGTGGGGACGTACATGAATCCTCCGTCCTCGCTGGGCATCGACGCGCTGAGCGACCAGTCGGCCGCGGGCGGTATCGCCTGGGCCTTCAGTGAGATCCCGTCCGTGCTGGTGCTGATCGCGCTGGTCTTCCAGTGGTACCGCTCCGAGCAGCGCACGGCACGGCGCTCCGACCGTGCGGCGGACCGGGACGGCGACAAGGAGCTGAACGCCTACAACGCGTATCTCGCCTCATTGCAAGCCCGCGGACAGTAGCGGTCCGGGCTCCCGTGGGGTGACCATGGCTGCAACGGCCGTGCGGCCGGTGAGGAGCGTGTGCTCATGCCTGGATCCACGAAGACCATGGGAGTGCTCACCGTGGGCGCGCTGGTCGCGGTGACCGCGTACACGGTGGCGTTGGGGAGCAACGGCTGGCTCTGGTTCGGCTGGGTGGTGCTGGGGATGGCCACCCTGGGGATGCTGGCGACCCGCAACACCTGAGGCGCGGCGGCCGGGTGCGCGCGGCCGCGGAGCGGCGCCCGGCCCTGTCGCCCGGCAGGGCCGGCCCGGCGGTCGCTCCCGACCGCCGGTCGTCATTCACCGTCACGCGTGGTCATTCACGAATGAGCGTGGCCATTCATGAACGCGGGTCGGCCGGGACTTCCCTCAAGGTGTGCATTGATGAGGCGGGACGGACTGTGTCCTGACGGCCTTGCTGCACGAGCACTGCAGGCCTTTCAGAACAACAACCGCTTTCCCGGTGACACCCGACGCAATTTTTGGATGTACGTCCGTCATCCGCTGCAAGATCTCCGGCACGTCCCGGATGTGGTCGTCCGCGAGGGAGTGGGAGACCCAGCCGAGCTGAGCGGCGGCGACCCCGGCGGCGAAGCGGTTCTGAACGGCCAGGACGTCCATGATGCGCGCGACACGGCGGCGCACCGTCCGTACACTGACGCCGAGGCGGCGCGCTATGGGGTCGTCGCTCGGACAGGCCACGAGTAAGGCGAGTAGTTCAAGATCATCCTTTGATATGGACTCCGCCTGTGATTCAGTCATTTGAATCCCCCCCATTACACGGCAGGTCATGTCGCCTCACGGATGTCAAAAGTCCGTGGATTCAGGCGGCTCGCGCATAAGGCTAGCGGCTGGATTTGCAGACCTCAAGGAATCCATTCCTGTAAGTTATTTCATCCCACCAGTGCGTTACCGGTGATTTCCCTGGTCTCGGGGACAGCGCACGCGTTCGCCCGGTCCGCTCGGCGGCGACGGTGTGGCCGGAGCCGCTCACCGTGGTCCGGATCCTCGTGGCCGGGCCGGGGTGCGGCGGGGCCGGGCCGCCGCACCCCGGGTGCTCATCGCTGGTAGACGCCCCGCTCCCGGAAACGGTCGACGACGTGCGCGGTGATCGCGCCCATGGCCGCGTTGACCTGCTCGGCCGTCACCGTGTTGTCGTTCTCGAAGGCCAGCTCGAAGGTGTGGGCCCGCACGTCCCCGCTCTCGTAGAGATCGGTGACGTGCACCCAGGCCAGCGGCAGCGGGGACACCGCCTCCATCCGCTCCCGCACCTCCCCCGCGGTCAGGCCGGCCGGCAGGTGCAGGGCGAGGTCGCGCCGCAGCAGCGGGTGCTCCGGCATGTCGTCGACCGGTGCCGTCTCGGCCGGCCGGTCCTCCGCCACCAGGGCCGTCCAGTCCAGCTCGAAGTACAGGACGCGTTCGGTCCGCAGCTTCCAGTTGGCGGTCACGGCCGGATGGACCTCGCCGCACAGGCCGATCTCCCGGCCGTCCACGACGAGGTGGGCGGAGCGGTTGGGGTGCAGCAGCTCCGCCACCGGCGAGGGCCGCTCGGCCGCACGTCTCAGCTCCACCCGCGCGCCGCAGGCGTGGGCCATCTCCTCCAGGACCCCCTTGAGGTACCAGAAGTCGAAGGACGTGCCGCCGTGCTGCCAGGCCCCGTAGGTCTCCTCGCCCCACAGCATGCCCCACAGGACGGGCAGTTCACGGTGGCCGTCGTCACTGACCGCCTCGAACAGGTGGGTGAACTCGAAGTACTTGCCGCAGGTCAGCGAGTGCCGCTGGTTGTAGTCGGCGACATCGAGCGCCTGGAGGAGGGCGTTGTTCTTCAGGAGGGAGAAGTTGCGGTCGATGGCGTTGCGCAGCTCGACGTGGCGGTGGAGCGGTGAGCCGGCGGACAGGCCCAGCCGCTCGTGGGCGGAACGGCTGTAGAAGCCGTCCGTCATCACCTCGAAGAAGCCGTACCCGACCAGCACCTGCTCCAGCGCGGACTGCGCCCGCCGGCGCGCGGTGGGGGCGGCGCCCCCACCGGTCTCCGGGAGGACGGCGGGGAAGCTGTCGAAGCCCCAGACCCGGCCGACCTCCTCGTAGAGGCACTCCAGGTCGAAGACGTCCCACAGCCGGTGCCCGGGGACACCGACCCGCAGCCGCCCGCCGTCGCGCGCCGCGTCCCCGCCGACCCGGAAACCGAGGCAGCTCAGGCGCCGTTCGACCGCGGCCGGGTCGAACGAGGTGGCGTAGTACGTGTCGAGGCGGTCGAGGTCGAGGGTGATCTCCCGGGGCTCCAGCCGGCTGTCCGTCGGGCACTTGGACTCGGACCAGGTCCACCCGTCGCCGGGGGCGAGCGCGCCCCACGCGCCGAGGAGGGCGACGGCGCGCGCGGCGCCCGCCCGCACCAGGCCGGGGTCGGCGCCGCGCTCGAACCGGGTGGCGGCGGCCGTCTGGCGGCGCAGGGCCCGCGCGGCCCGGCGTACGGCGACCGGGTCGAACAGCCCGGACTCCACCAGGAGGCGGCGGGTGGTGGCGGTGACCGCGGTGCGGCGGGTGCCCATCACCCCGGCGACGGCCACGACGCCCTCGTCGTCGGCGACGACGGTCAGTCCGGCCGGGAGCGGGACCGGCTCGTCGCTGTCGAGGAGGTCCGCCGGCTCGCCCTCGTCGGACAGCCGTACGCGCAGCGGGCCGCTGACCCGGTCGGCGTCGTAGACGTGGAGCGGCTGGCCGATCTCGCGGCCGACGACGTTCGCCGCGTCCACGGCGAGCAGACCGGTGTGCTCGTCGTTGAGCGCCAGCGCGTCCCGCCACTCCTCGGGCAGCCGCCCGGGGTCGGCGTCGGCCAGGGTGCAGCGGCCGATCCCGAACGCCAGGCAGGTGGCGGTCTCCACGGCGGGGGCGGCGGAGGGTTCGGGGGCCGGTTCGGACGAGGGCGGCGCGGGGGTGGGCCGCTCCAGGCGGCCGCCCAGTTCGCGGGCGATGCCCACGTAGCAGTGGTGGTCGCCCCGGTTGGCGAGGAGTTCGAGGGTCGCGACGTCGCCGTCCGGCGAGGGCTGGAGGCGCTTGACCTCGATGCCGAGGTCCTCCAGCAGGGCGCACGCGTCCTCGGAGGAGTCAGGCATCTCCGGGCGGTAGCGGCGCAGGAGGGACAGGTTCACACGCACAGGGCCGGCCTCCCGTCCAGAGCGCGCAGCAGACGGAGGTCGCCGCGGTAGACGGGGCGCAGCTTCGCGAGCCCGTACATCTGGGTCGTCATACGGGAGAGACCCCATCCGAAGGCGAATCCGGAAACCGTGTCCGGGTCGTATCCGAATTCCTTGAGAACATTCCGGTGGATCATTCCCGCACCCATGATGGTGACCCATCCCGATTCATGGCAGGCGGCACATCCGGAGCCGTGGCACAGCCCGCACTCGACGTCGATCCCGACGGACGGTTCGGTATAGGGATACGACTTGGGCTTGAATCGAACGCGGCGGTCGCCGTAAAGCTCGCGGGCCAGGTGGACGGCGACGCCTTTCAGATGGGCGAAGGTCAGCCCCTGGTCCACCCAGAATCCGTCGAGTTGGTGGAACATCGCCAGGTGGGTGGCGTCGACGGCCTCGTTGCGGTACACCCGCCCGGCCACGACGACCTTGACCGGCCTGCCCTCGGCCTGGGCCAGCAGACGGGCCTGGACGCTGGTCGTGTGGGTGCGCAGCAGGCGCTGCTCGTCCACCCAGAAGGTGTCCTGCATGTCGCGCGCGGGATGGTCGCGCGGGATGTTGAGGGCGTCGAAGTTGTAGTAGCTGGTCTCCACTTCGGGCCCCTCGGCCTGCTCGAAGCCGAGCCGTCCCATGATCTCGACGCAGCGCAGCTCCACGACGCGGACCGGGTGCGGCGCTCCGCGCCGGGGCGCGGTGGCGGGCAGCGAGGGGTCGATCCAGTCCTCGGCGATCCGCCGGGCGGTCGCCTCGTCCTCGATGCGGTCGGCGGCCCGTGCTAAGACCTCGGTGATCTCCTCGGCGACACGGTTGACGCCCTTGGCGAACTCGACGCGCTCCGGGCCCTGGTGTTCCTTGATCGCCGCCCTGGCCCGGCGGATCAGTCCCTTTCCCCCGAGCCACCTCACCCGGTATTCCTCAAGCTTCCCGGCGTCGGAAAGTGCGGAGATCTCCGATACCGCGCTTCTCGACATTCTCTCCAGCTCGGAGACTTTCATGGACTTTCACTCACTCCTCGCGATGACCGACGCGACGCCGAAATGGATCATGGGCGGGACAACAGTACACCGGAGGTGGGTAGTTGCGTCTGTTGTGTCCCAATAGCGGAATCCCGGCACCGGGGTCCGCGCGGACCCCGGTGCCGGGCCGGTCAGTCCTCCGGGCCCAGAGAGATCTCCTCCAGCGCGAGCAGCAGCTCCGCCCGGTCGACGTCGGCCGTCCCGGGGTGGCCGTCGCCGCCGTCGGCGAGCAGGGCGCGCAGGACCGCCTCGCAGTCGTCCAGCCACCGTGTGACGTCCTCGCGGCGGTGCGCGGACGGTGAGTACTTCACCGCCAGTTCCAGCACACCGCCGGTCACCACCGCGGCGACGTCGATCAGGTAGCGGCGTTCCCCCTCCGGGCTCTGCTCCGCGCCCAGCGACCCCGGCACGGCGGCGAGCAGCGGGTCGGGACGTTCGGGTGAACCGTCGAAGACGCCCAGGTAGTTGAAGCTGACCTGACGCTCCGGCAGCTCGGTCAGCGGGTGCCCGGCCGGGCACGCGCCGCCGTACCGCAGCAGTCCCCACTCCTGGTCGCGGCCCCGCAGGTGGGCCAGTTCGCGGCGTACCAGGGACACGGCCCGCCCCGGCTCCGCGCACCCGGCCAGGTCGACGCGGACGGGTGCGATCGCGGTGAACCAGCCCACCGTCCGGGACAGGTCGAGCGGTGCGTGGGCGTCCAGGCGGCCGTGGCCCTCCACGTCGACGGCGAGGGCCTCGGTGCCCGCCCAGCGGGCGAGGCTCCAGACGACGGCGGTGAGCAGTACCTCGTACACGCTCGTCCCGCCCAGGCCGTCGAGGACGTCGGCGGGGAGCCGCCGTTCGAGCACCTCGGCGCCGCCCTCGCGCGGGCGCTCGGCCGAGGCGCGGGGCAACTCGCCCCAGCCGCCCGTGAGCCGCTCCGCCCAGGCGTCGGCCACCGCACCGTCCAGCCGTGCCGCGCGCCGCTCCATACGGCGGGCCCAGGGGAGGAACCCCAGGGTGGGCGGGGGGAGTTCGGCGGGCACGCCGCGTACCTCGGCGTCCAGCAGCCGCCGCAGGTCCTCCTCGATGATCCGCCAGGACACGCCGTCCACGGCAGCGTGGTGGATCACCAGGACCAGCACGGCGGGGGCACCGTCGCCGGGGCGCAGCAGTGCGGCCCGTGCGATCGGGCCGGACTCGGCGCTGACCTCCCGGTGCAGGGCGCGCTCGGTCTCCTCCGCCGCCTCGGTGGCGTCCCGGCCGGCGGGTACCTCGTGCGCGGTGAACCGCACGCTGTCCTCGGCCGTGGCGCCCGGGACCAGCCGGGGGCCGTCCTCCGCCACGGTGAGCCGCGTCCGCAGGGCGTCGTGCCGCCCGGCCAGGGCGAGGAGGGCGGCGTGCGCCGCGTCGGGCTCCACGTCGGCCGCGACGGTGTAGCGCATGCTCATCGTGAGGTGGTCGCGGACCTCCGGCCGGTCCGCCGTCTCCAGCCACCAGCCGAAGACGGGGGGCACCGCGGCGCTTGCCGCCGGCTCGTCCTCGTCCTCGTCCGGCCCGACGTCGGCGAGGAGGTGCCCGGCCGCCAGGTGCGCGAGCAGGGCGGCGGCCGTCTTGTGCTCGAAGAGGTCCAGCGGGCTGAAGCGGAAGCCGCGTTCGGCGGCGCGCGCCACCACCTGGATGGCGCGGATGGAGTCTCCCCCGGCGGCGAAGAAGTTGTCCTCCTCGCCCACCTGTCCGTCGCCCAGTACGTCGCGGAACACGTCGAGCAGCGCCTCGGTGTGCGCGGCGCCGACCGCCGCCCGGTCGCCCGCCCCGGCGGACGTACGGCGGATCCGGGAGACGTCCACCCCGGTCAGGGCGGCGATCCTCGCCGGGTCGTGGCTTCCGTCGGCCTCCAGCTCGAAGGCGGCCGCCGTGAACGGCAGCAGCCCGGCCACCGCCTCGCCGGCCGGGGACAGGCCGATCAGCACCCGGTCCTCGGCGGCGTCCAGGGCCGTGTGCAGCGAGGCCAGGCCCTGGGCGGGGCCGATGGTCGCGAAGCCGCGCCGCCCCGCCAGCTCGGTGACGGCGCTCGGGGTGCCCGCCGCCATGCCGACCTGTTTCCACATGCTCCAGTCGAGGCAGAGGCGTACGGCGCCGGTGCGCCGGGCACTCCACGCGGCGTGTGCCGCCTGGTAGGCGCAGGCCCCGGCGTACTCGGTGAACCCGGCGCCGCCGAAGAAGCCGTTGACGGAGCTGAAGACCACGAGCGGCGTGGTGCGCCCCGCGAGGGCCTCGTCGAGGGCGTGGCTGATCCGCAGGCGGGTCACGGCGCGCTCCGACACCCGGGGCGCGGCTTCTCCGCCCGGTCCCGCCAGCAGTTCCAGCTGTTCGGCGACGGATCCCTCACCGGCCAGGCTGAACAAGCCGTCCAGGGGGCCCCAGTCGGCCTCGGCCCGGTCGAGGGCGGCGCGCAGGGCCGGTGCGTCGGTCGCGTCCAGTGGCGTGTACCGGAACTCGGCCCCCTCCAGGCCCGCCTGGTCGGCGAGGTGGGCGCGCGTCCCGCCGCGGGCCGTCCCGGGCTCGGCCGCGTCGCGGCCCAGGACGAGCACCCGGGCGCCGAACTGGCGGAGCAGATGCTGCGTCAGGTGCGCCCCGACGCCGCCGAGTCCGCCGACGACGGCGTAGGAGCCGCCCGGGCGGAGCACCCGGCGTGGGACCGGCGGGATGGAGACGCCGTCCAGCGGGCGCAGTCCGCGCACCAGGCGGGCGCCGCCGCGGTAGGCGACCTGGCCCGTCCCGCGAAGGGCGCACTCCGTGAGGAGGTCGTCGTCGGTGGCGCCGTCGACGAGCAGGACGGGCAGCCGGGGCCGGGACTGGGCGAGGCTCTCGGCCACGCCCGTCAGCGCGGCGTGCGCCACGCTCTCCTCGTCGCCCGTGACGGCCGCGGCGGCCCGGGTGGCGAGGACCACGGCGGGCGGGGCGGGCAGTACGGCGGCGGCCCTCAGGAGGGGCCCCCAGGCGGCGGGGGCCTCGGTCAGGGCGGCCGCCGCGGTACGGGCGCCGTCGTCCTCGGGCCGGGCGTGCCAGCGGGCCTCGACCACGGCGTCGAGGCCGCCCAGCCGCCCGGACGCCGCCTCCAGGAGGGCTTCCAGGTCCTTGGCGTGGCCGGTGCGGAAGCGGGCCCCGCCCTCCTCGTCGAACCCCTCGAACGGGGCGCCGGAGCGGGCCGCGAGGGCCGCGCCGGCGGGCGGTTCGCCGTCCAGCCACAGCACCCGGCGGGCGGGAGAGGCGGCGGGGGCGGCGACCTGGTTCCACTCGGGGACGAAGCACCAGGCGGGCACCGTGGTGCGGTCGCCGAGGCCACTGCGCCTGCGCAGGGTGATCCGGTCGGCGAAGTCACCGGCCTGGAATCCGGCGGCGAGCAGCGGGCGGCGGATCTTGCCGATCGCGGTGCGCGGCCACTCCTCGGGGCCGATCTCGACGGCCGCCACCGGGCGCAGGCTGTGCTCGGAGATCAGGGCGGACTCGATCGCGGTGGCGTCGGCCCCGCCCGGCTCCGTGGAGCTGTAGAAGACGACCAGGTCGTCGGTGACGGCGTCGGGCCGCCGGACCGGTACGGCCGCGCAGCAGCCCTGGCGGACGCCGGGGACGGCCTCGACGCTGTTCTCCAGGGCCCGTGCGGCGTAGTTGAGGCCGTTGATGATCAGGACGTCCTTCTCGCGGCCGGTGACCACGAGGCTGCCGTCCACCATGAATCCGCAGTCGCCCATGCGCAGCCAGCCGTCGGCGGTGAAGGCGTCGGCGTCGGCCTCCGGGTTGCGGTAGTAGCCCTTCATGACCTGGAGGCCGCTGACCTCGATGCGGCCGCTGACGCCCTCGGGGCACACCTGTCCCCCGGCGTCGACGACGCGCAGCGCGAGGCCGGCCATCGGGGTGCCGACCTCGGCGAACGGGCTGCCCTCGCCGGGCAGGGAGCGCCGGACCGGGCTGTCGAGCCGGGTGTCGCTCAGCCAGTGCACGTAGTCCTGCCGGCCGGCGACGAGGTTGTGGGCCGCGATGACGGCGGAGCTGGTCTCGGTCATCCCGAACACGGGCTTGATGACGTCGGGGCGCAGTCCGTGCGGGGCGAGCAGGGCCAGGAAGCGCTGGTTTCCCTCGTGGGTGACCGCCTCGCCGCCGTTCTCCCAGACCTTCAGCGGGCTCAGGTCCCAGCTGCCCTCGGCGATCTTCCCGGCCTGCTCGTTGATCAGGTTGAACCCGAAGTTGGCCATCCAGCTGACGGTGACCCGGTAGTGGTCCAGGAGGTCCAGGATCCGGGTCGGGTCGCCCAGCGCCCATCCGGTGTCCACGTGGACCTGCTCGTGGGCCAGGCACAGGTCGCGGATGTGGTGCTGGACCAGTCCGCCGACGTGGTCGACGCCCAGCCAGTTGAGGGAGACCTCTCCGTCCAGGGCGAACTCCGCGCGGACCGACTCCGCCAGGGACACGAGGTTGCGGTGGGACAGCGCGACGCCCTTGGGGGCGCCGGTGCTGCCGGAGGTGAGGAGCATCAGCGCCGGCGAGCGGGGCGCGGCTTCCCCGGCGGGCAGCGGCTCGCCCGCGCGGGCGGTCTCCAGGAGCAGCAGGTCCGCGTGCAGGCCGCGCCGCCCGAGGGCCTCGGCGGTGGTGTCCCGCTGCGCCTTGGTGGTGAGGACGGTGCGGCCGGTGAGCATGGTGTCCGGGCCGAGCAGGTGCCACAGCGGGTTGCCCGCGCCCTCGTAGGGCGTGGCCGGGGTCAGCGGTACGGGCAGGACGCCGATCAGGACACACGCCCATACGCCGACGAAGACGTCCCCGGCCGCCGCCGCGTGGACGACCACCTCGTCCCCGTGGCCGAGCCCCTGGCCGCGCAGGTAGGCGGCGACCCGGGAGGCCTCGGTGAGCAGTTCGGCGTAGGTCATCCGGTACGCGCGGCCCTCGCCGTCGACGAGCGGGATGCCCCGGTCGGTGGCGGCGGCCTTCCGCAGCCGGTCGGCCAGGTCGTCGGACGGCGGCGTCAGGAGCGGCCCCCGGGCCTCGGCGGGCCGGGTGGCCGGGTAGTGCCCGCCGCCGGTCACGAAGCCCTCGGGCAGCGGCAGTTCCGCTGCCTCCGCCGCCACGGGCACGGCCCGCAGCCGCGTCCGGCCGGCGCCGTCGTCCAGGGCGCGGGCGGCCCTGTCCAGCAGCAGGGTGTCCGGCGGGGCGTCCGCGGCCAGCCGGGCCAGGTCCACCCGGCCCTCCGCGTCGCGGGGCAGCGCGGGGACCCGGCAGGTGCTCAGCGGCCCCGCCCAGGAGGGCAGGACGCCGGTCAGGCGCTCCGCCGCCTCCTCCAGGCCCTCGCCCGTGCCGCACAGCATCAGGCGGGCCCGGTCGGTGTCCGGGTCGCGGGCGACGAGCACGGCTCCGGGTGGCGTGGCCGGGGCGATCGTGCGGGCGGTCGCCTCCGGGGAGAGCCGGCGCCCGGCCACCCGCAGCGGGTCGAGTGCGCGCGGGTCGAACTCGACCGTGCCGTCGCTGCGCCCTCGGGCGCGGTACTCGGTGACCCAGGTGCGCTCCGTGGAGTGCTCGCGCAGCGCGTCGAGGACGGAGCGGGCGCTGTCGCCGGCCGTGGGCAGCCGTCCGGCGAGCGCGAGCCGACCCCAGGCGTTGGCGGGCAGCGCGCGTCCGGCGGCGTTGGTGACCCGGTGCCGCCCGTACACCTCGCCCCGGTGGGCGCGCGGGTCCCCGGCCGGGTCCCCCGCCCGGGTGGAGGCGAGTACGAAGGTGTCGCCGAAGCCGTGCAGCCGGGTGCCGTCCCCGGAACCGGGGGCCGTTCCGGCTCCCCAGGTGACCCGTCCGGCGAAGGCGCCGTCCGCGGCGAGCCGGGGGTCCGCGCCGAGCCGCCAGGCCGGGCAGGCCAGCACCGCGTCGGCGGCGGGCTCCGGGGAGGCGTCACCGGGGAGCAGGGAGATCCGTTCCGCGCCGGCCGTCCACGCCTCCAGGACCAGCGGCAGCCAGGCATCCACCCGCCAGTCGGCGGCCACCAGGAGGCGCGCGGTCTTCTCGGGCAGCCGCAGCCGGCCGAGCGTGGACAGCGGGTGGGCCACGCATCCCACCAGGTCCTCGGAGACCAGCAGGGCCGCGTCCGCCTCGGCCGGTTCCCCTGCGCGGTCCGTGACACCGGCCGCCCGGACGTCCAGCACCAGGCGGGCCGGGCCGTCCTCCGGCTCCGCTCCCACGTGCGGCACCCCGTGGGCCAGCCATACGGCGAGGCAGCCGGTCACCAGGTCGCCGGGGCCCTCGCCGGGGACGCGGACGACCTCTCCGCGCCGGACGGTGTGCCCGGCCAGGGCCTCGACGAGCCGGTCGACGCGGCCGGCCAGTTCCCGGCCGGTGAGCGCGTCGGCGGCCGGGGTGTCGCCGCGCGAACGCAGGGCGGACAGCACCTCGGCGGCCGCCTGGGCGGCGTCGGAGGTGTGTTCGAAGGGGTGGGACGACACGGCAGGCACACTCCTGGGATAGACGAGGTCGGACTCGACGGGGACTCCACACGGCCACGGGCGCCACCGGGCACGCGGCGGTCGGGGCGGCCGCGTGCCGGTGGGCCCGTGCGTGCGGGGTCCTACGGGACAGCCCTCAGGGCTGCTGCGGGGCGCCGGAGCCGGCCGGTGGCTTCGGCGCCAGGCCGCGCTTACGGGTGGCCGCCAGCTCCAGCCACGCGGCGAGGAACGCCCGGTTGTTGGCCCGCCAGCGGTTCACCGGACGGTCCGGGTCGTAGTTGAGCGGGAGCGAAGTGGCCCGCCCCTTCTCCACCGCGCTGTGGTACTCCTGGGCCAGCCGTTCGGTCGGGTAGTCCTGGTGCCCCTGGAGCATCAGATGGGCGCCGTCGGCGGAGACCACGGTGGTGTGGCCGGCCTCCTCGCACCGGTCGAGCGGTACCAGCAGGCCGTCGGCGACCGCCTTGCCGAAACCGTCCGGCTCCATCCGCGCGTAGCGGCTGTGCGGCAGCCAGTACCGGTCGTCCAGACCGCGCATCAGCGGGTGCCCGGGGGCCTCGTTGGTCATCTCCAGCACCCCGAAGACCTTGGCCGGGAAGTGCTCCTTGTCGATGTCGTAGAACACCTTGCCGAGCACCTGCGCGCCCCAGCAGACGCCCGCGATCGACCCGACCCGTCCGTCCGCGTCCCGCAGCGTCCGGACGATCTCGTCCCAGTACGTCGCCGCGGTGAGGTCGGGGTCGATGTCCACCGCCGCGCCGGTCAAAAGCAGGGCGTCGCACTCGTCGACGGCGCTCTCGTCGTAGTACCGGTGGGTGGCGGACAGGATGTCCGGGTCGCTGCTGCGGTAGGCGTGGTCGCGGACCCGGATCCACCGCACCTCGGTCCCGGGCGGCAGTACCCGCTCCATGTAGTCGAGGTAGATCTCGGCCTGCGGCATCAGGTTGACGACGGCGAGGCGGTACCGCGGGGCGGCCCCGCTGTCGTCGGTGGTCCCGGCCGGGGGGTGTACCGCGTTCATCGGGTGGCCTCCTTCGGGTCGGTGGTGGGGGCGAGGGCGGCCAGGAGCCGGTCGGCGACCTCTTCCGGGTGGGCGCGCACGAAGTAGTGGTCGCCCGGGAGCACGGCCAGTTCGTGGTCGGGGGCCAGGAGCCCCCAGGTGCGCCAGCCCTCGGCGTAGTCCTCGGTGAGCGGGTCGCTGTCGCCGATCAGGCAGGTCAGCGGGGTCGCCAGCAGTCCTTCGGGGCGTCCGGCCGCCTGGTCGAGTGCCTGACGGAAGTAGCGCCTGGCCTCCGTGCCGTCGTGCCGCAGCAGCCGGCCGATCGTGCCGGCCTCCTCGTCGGTGAGGTCGGTGAACCCGCCGAGTTGGGCGAAGGCGCGGGCCAGTTCGACGTCGGTCTGTTCCGCGAACGGGTCGTCGGTGAGGCCGGAGGCCTCGGCCGGCGGGTAGGAGGCGGCGACCACGAGGCGTCTCACGTCCAGGCCGTCCGCCTCCAGCTGCCGGGTGATCTCGGTGGCCAGGGCCACGCCGCCGCAGTGCCCGTACACCAGCAGCGGGCGGTCCTTCAGCTCGCGGGCGGCCGCCGCCACGGACCGGGCGACCGGCTCGACGGCCTGGAGGGGTTCGTCGGTGCCGTCGTGCTCGTGGCCGGGCAGGCGCACCGCGTACAGGGTGGCGCGGTGCGACAGGGCCTCGGCCAGCGGCTGGTAGACCCCTGCGTGGCCACCGCCGTAGGGGACGCAGATCACGGCGGGCGTCGTACCGGCCGGTGCCTCGGTGCCGAGCCGCACCAGGGCGTCGGTCTCGGTCGTGCCCTGGCCGAGGTGCTCGGCCAGCGCGCGCACCCCGCGGTAGCGGTAGAGCGCGGTGATCGGGACGGAACGGCCGGGCAGACGGCAGGCGCGCAGAGCCTTCAGCGAGTTGCCGCCCATGTCGAAGAAGCTGGTCTCCACGTCCACCTCGTCGGGTGCGAGGCCCAGGACCCCGGCCCAGTGCGCGGCGAGTTCCGCCTCCAGCCCGGTGGCGGGCGCCACCCGGCCCCGGGCGGCGGCCGCGAAGCGCGCGGCGGGCAGGTCGCGCCGGTTCACCTTGCCGTTGGCGGTCAGCGGCAGCCGGTCCAGCCGGACGAACGCCTCGGGGACCAGGTGTTCGGGGACCCTGCGGCGCAGCCACGCCCGCAGTTCGGTGTGGAAGGCGTCCGGTTCGCCGGTCCGCCGCGCGTCCCCGCCGTCCTGGGTGTGCACCAGGTAGGCGACCAGCCGGCGTTCACCGGTGGCGTCCGGGGACGCGGCCACCAGGCAGGTGTCCACCCCCGGGTGCTCGCGGAGGACCGACTCGATCTCTCCGAGCTCGATGCGCACGCCGCGGATCTTCACCTGGAAGTCGATCCGGCCGAGCAGTTCGATGGTGCCGTCCTGTCCGAACCGCGCGAGGTCCCCCGTGCGGTAGAGGCGTTCACCGGGCCGCTCGGACCAGGGGTGGGGCACGAACTTCTCGGCGGTCAGGGCCGGGCGGTCCAGGTAGCCCGCCGCGGTCCCGGCGCCGCCGAGGAGCAGTTCGCCCGGTACGCCGACGGGGACGGCCTCCATCCTCTCGTCCACGATGTACGCCGTCTGGTTGGCCATGGGACGTCCGTAGGGGATGCTCCGCCAGGCCGGATCGACGTCACCGACCGGGTACATGACGGAGTCCACCGACAGTTCGGTGGCACCGCCCGCGCTGACCACCCGGGCCGAGGGGAAGGTGCCCCGCACGCGGTCCGGCTGGGTCAGCGGGATCCAGTCGCCGTCCAGGACGGTGAGCCGCGGGGACGCGGGGCGGCTGCCCCGTGCCTCGGCGGCGTCGAGCAGGGCGTCCATGAGGGCGGGCGCCGAGTGCCACAGGGTGATGCCCTCGCGTTCGACCAGGTCCAGCCAGTGGTCCGGGTCCTTGGTGCGGGTGGCGTCCGGGAAGACCAGTACGCCACCGGCGGCGAAGGAGCAGAAGACGTCGCAGACGGAGATGTCGAAGCTGAGCGAGGAGACGCACAGCGTGCGGTCCCCGGGTCCCATCGCGAAGCGTTGGCGGTAGTCCTCGACGTTGTTGATCCGCCCCCGGTGGTCGAGCATGACGCCCTTGGGCTGCCCGGAGGAGCCGGAGGTGTAGATGACGTACGCGAAGGACTCCGGCGGCACGTCCAGGCCGAGGGGGGCCGCCGGCTGCCGGTCGATGTCCGGCGCGTCGGTGTCCAGGGCGAGGGACGGGAGGTCGAGCCGGGCGGCCACCTCTGCACCGCTCCCCCAGGTCAGCAGGGCCCGCAGTCCGGAGTCCGCCACCATGTAGCCGATGCGCTCGGCCGGGTAGCCGGGGTCGAGGGGTACGTACGCCGCGCCCGCCTTCATCACGGCGACCATGCCGACCACGGTGGCGGTGGACTTCTCGGTGCACAGGCCGACGCGGTCCCCCGGGCGGACGCCGAGGGCGACCAGGCGGCGCGCCACCTGGTTGGCGCGGGCGTCGAGTTCGCCGTAGGTGAGGCGTCCGTCGCCGGCCACGACCGCGGGGGCGTCGGGGCGCAGTCGCGCCTGGCGCTCGGCCAGCCCGTGCAGGGTGCGGTCCAGGTCGATGTCCGCCGAGGTCTCGTTCCACCGGCGCAGCACCCGCTCGGCGTGTTCCCCGGCCAGCGGCTCGACCTCCCACAGGGCCCGTTCCGGGTCGCTGCCCAGGCGCTCGACGAGGAGGCGCAGTTGGTCGAGCATGGCGCCGGCGACGTCGTCGTCCAGCCGGTGCCGGTAGTACGACAGCACCAGCATGATCTCGTCGCCGGGGAACGCCCGTACGGCCACGGGGTAGTTGGTCGGGCCGCTCCAGCCGTAGTCGGTCAGCCGGACGCCGCCCCAGTCCTCGGTGTGGCCGTCGTCCAGGGGGTAGTTCTGGAAGCTGAGCAGTGTCTCGAAGAGCGGTTTCCCGCGCTCGACGCCGGACAGTTCCTGGATGCGGGCGAGGCCGGTGAACTGGTGGGCCTGGAGCCGGAAGAGGTCGCGCTGGATCTCCTCCAGCCAGTCCCCGATCCGCCGGGCGGGGTCGATGCGCACCCGCAGCGGCACGGCGTTGATGAACAGGCCCACCATCTGCTCCACACCGGCCAGTTCCGGCGGGCGGCCCGCGGTGGTGGAGCCGAACAGCACCTCGTCCTCACCGCTGTACGCGCCGACCAGCCGGGCCCAGGCGGCGTGCGCGAGCGCGCTGAGCGAGACGCCGAGGCTGCCGCACCGCTGCTGCACGGCGGCGCTCGTCTCCTTGTCGAGCGTCACCGACAGGGTGACCTCGGTGCCGCCGCCGCCCTCGTGCACGCCCTGGCCCCGGTCGACGGCGAGCCGGGTGGGCTGCTCGAAGCCCTCCAGGTACTCCTGCCAGAACGCCTCGTCGGCCCTGCTGTCGCGCTCGCCGAGGTAGCGGATGAAGTCCTGGTAGGGCGGGGCGGGTTCGAGCTGCGGCGGCCGGCCGTCCTCGACCAGGCGGGCGTAGGCGGCCAGCGCCTCGTGCAGGACCAGGCCGAAACTCCAGCCGTCCAGCAGGATGTGGTGGTGGCTCCAGACGAACAGGTGGGCGTCATCAGCCGTCTGACGCACCGTCAGGCGCATCAGGGGGGCCTTGGCGAGGTCGAAGCCGCGCCGCCGGTCCTCGTCGAGCAGGTCCTCCCAGTCGGCGTCCGGGTCGCTCCGGTCGCGCCAGTCCGCCTGGTCCAGCGGGACGCGCACGGTGCGCCCGACCACCTGGAGGGGCTCCTTCAGCCGCTGCCAGGCGAACGCGGTGCGCAGGACGGGGTGGCGGGCGACGACCAGGTTCCAGGCCTCCTCGAAGGCCGCGGTGTCCAGCGCGCCCCTGATCACACAGCGGACCTGCTCGAAGTAGGTGGGTTCGCCGGGCCGGCTCAGGGTGTGGAAGAGCAGGCCCTGCTGGAGTGCGGAGAGCGGATAGGCCGCCTCGACGTTCTTGGCCATGTGTCGTGGTGTCCCTAGAGGGTCTCGGTGGCCGACGGATACGGCAGGGGGAAGTCGCGGCACAGTCCGCGCACGGCGGCGACCGTCCGCTCGCGCACGTCCTCGGGCAGTTCCACGCCACCGCCGGGCAGGGCCCGGGTGTGGCTCAGCACGGTGTCGATCAGTCCGGCGCAGCGGTCCATCTGCTCGGGTCCCATGCGCCGCAGGGCCACGGTGTTGCTGCCGAGCCGCACACCGCTGGCGACGGCGGCACCCCGGGTGTCGCCCGGGATCTTGTTCTTGTTGACGAGGATGTCGCAGGACTCCAGGACCCGTTCGGCCGCGAGACCGTTGAGGTGGGGCGGTACCCGGAAGAGCACGATGTGGTTGTCGGTGCCGCCGCCGATCACCTCGTATCCGCGCCGGGACATCGCGGTGGCCAGGGCCTCGGCGTCGGCGCGGACGCGCCCGGCCAGCTCGCGGAACTCCGGCTGGAGCAGCCGGCCCATGGCGCGGGCCTTGGCGGCGATGGTGTGCACCTCCGGGGAGCCCTGCATGAGCGGGAAGACGGCGCTCTGGATGAGCTGGGACAGGGTGCGCTTCCCGTCCCCGGAGACTTCGTCGGCGTCCCGGCCCATCATGATCAGCCCGCCGCGCGGCCCGTAGAGCTGCTTGAACGTGCAGGTGGTGGTGAAGTGGGCGGCGTCGATGGAGCTGGGGTGCAGGCCCGCGGCGACGAGCCCGGCGATGTGGGTGATGTCGGCGAGGACGTACGCGCCGGTCTCGTCGGCGATGGCGCGGACGCGGTCGAAGTCGATGACCCGGGTGTACGAGGTGGTCCCGCAGACCACCAGCCGGGGGCGGTGTTCCCGGGCCAGTTCGCGCAGGTGCCCGTAGTCGATCAGGCCCTTGGAGTCCAGCCCGTAGCCGTGGACGTCGAAGAGCTTGCCGCTGAGGTTGACCGGGGAGCCGTGGGTGAGGTGGCCGCCCTGGTCGAGGGCCATGCCGAGGACGGTGTCGCCCGGCTTCAGCAGGGCCTGCATCACGGTGTGGTTGGCGAAACTCGCGCAGTGCGGCTGGACGTTGACGTACCGGGCGCCGAAAACCTGTTTGGTCCTGGCGACCGCGAGCTCCTCGGCCCGGTCCACGTACCGGCACCCGGCGTGGTAGCGCTTGCCGGGATAGCCCTCCGCCGTGACGTTGACGATGCTGGAACCGGTCACCGCCATCACGGAGGCGTCGGTGCCGCCGCTCGACGCGACCAGGGACAGTGTCTCCGTCTGCCGCCGGTGCTCGTCCTCCAGCAGTGCGAACAGCTCCGGGTCGTCCCGCCGCAGCGTGGCGACGCCCTGTTCCAGCGTGCGCCCGATGTGACTGGCCTGCATAGTCGTCTCCTTGTGTGCCGTCACCATGCGTCGTCGTCGAGCAGGGCGTGAACGGATGCGTGGGGATTGCTCAGACCGGCCTCGGCCAGGGCCAGCCAGTCCTGCCGGAAGCCCTTGACGGTGGCCTCCTCGAAGAGCGCGACGCGGTAGGCGAAGATGCCGGACAGCCCGCCGGCGGCCTCCCAGAGCACCGCCGAGACGTCGAACCAGGCCACGCTCCCGTCCGTCTCGGACGGGCGCAGCACGGTGTCGCCGAGCCGGTGCCGGGCCTCCTCGCCCGGGTCCCCGCCCGACTGGAGTGACAGCACCGTCTGCACCAACGGGGGGCGTGACGCGTCGCGGGCGGCGCCCAACTCCTCGACCATCAGGTCGAAGGGGTGGCGCTGGTGGCTGAAGGCACCGGACAGCGCGTCGCGCACCCGGGCGAAGAGTTCGGCGAAGGTCGGATCGCCGGAGACGTCCATCCGTACCGGCAGGGTGTTGATGAAACAGCCCAGCAGCTCTTCGGCCTCGGCCCGGTACCGGCCGGCGACGGGGACGCCGATCAGGAAGTCCTCGGACTGGGTGAGCCGGGCGAGCCACGCGGTGTACGCGGTCGTCAGCCAGGTGAACAGGGTGCCGCCCGAGGCGCGGGCCGCCTCCCGCATCCGGGCCACCGTGTCCGCGTCCACGCGTACGGGCAGCCAGGCGCCGTCGTGGTCCTGGCGCGCGCCGTGCGGGAAGTCGGTCGGCAGCTCCAGCTCGGTGGGGGCTCCGGCCAGGACCTCGCGCCAGTAGCGGGCGTCCGCCTCGTGCGCGGGCGCCTCGTCGCGTCCGTGCTCCCAGGCGGCCCAGTCGGCGAACTGGAGCGCTTCCCCCGCGGCGGGTGGCGTCCCCTGCGCCAGCAGCGTCCCGTAGTCCCGGGTCATCTCGTCGAGCAGCAGGTTCATCGACCACTCGTCGCAGATCGCGTGGTGCAGGACGATCTGGAAGCGGCCCCGGGCGGGGTCGTCGGCGTCCCGGAGCAGCAGCGCACGCGCCGCGCCGGGCTCGGCCAGGTCGAACGGGCGGGACGCGTGGGCCCGCAGCGTCTCCTCGGGGTCCTCCCGCCGTCCGTCCCAGGTGGCCGTCTCGAACGTGAACGTGCCGTCCGGTCCGACGCGCTGGACGAGTTCACCGCCCTCAAGGACCAGCCGGGTGCGCAGGACACCGTGGCGGGCGGCGAGCCCGTCGAGGGTGCGGCGCAGTACGTCGGCGTCGACCGGGCCGTCCAGTGCGAAGGCGGTGGACACGTTGTAGGCGCCCGAGGCCGGGGAGAGCTGCTGGAGCAGCCACATGCGGCGCTGGGAATGGGTGGCCGGGGCGGTGGCGCGGTCCGGGAGGTGCGCGGGGCCGGGGGCCGGGGCGGCGGGCGTGTCCCCGCCGGTCAGGTCGGCGAGGTGGGCGGCCAGGTCCCGGAGCACCGGGTGGTCGTGGACGACGTCGAAGTCCAGGTCGACCCCGAAGTCGCGTTCGACCGCGTTGGCGAGCTGCACCTGCATCAGGGAGTCGCCGCCCAGGTCGAAGAAGTCGTCGTCGCGGCTGACGGTCTCGGCGCCCAGCAGGACGCACCAGGCCGCCGCGAGTGTGCGTTCGGCGTCGGTGCCGTCCGGTTCGGCGAGCCGCTCGGGCTCCGGTGCCTCCTCGGCCGCCGGGGCGTCCGCCACCGGCGCCGTGTCCCGGACACCCCTGGCGCGAGGCTCGATCCAGCAGCGGGTCGGGGTGAACAGCGCGGTCGGTACCGACGCCCGGCGCCCGTATCCGCCCAGGAACCGTACGCAGCGCTCCCAGTCGAGCGGGACTCCGGCCCGGTACAGCGCGGCCAGCGTGGTGACGAGCCGGGCGCGCCCGTCCTGCCCGGGTGTCCCGGCGGCGTCGACCAGCGTCCCGTGGTGGACCGGCAGCAGTTCGCGGGCCAGTTCGGAGAGCCGGCCGCTCCAGCCGGTGACGAACACCGGGTCGCCCTCGGCGCTGATGGCGGCGAACGCGGCCCGGGTGCGGTGCGGGTCCGGCGGGGCGACCTCGCGCAGCGCGGCGAGGGCGCGGGCGGCGGCGGGCAGCGTGGTCTCGCCGCGCAGGAGGTCCACGAGGAGGTTGCCGCTGCCGTGGCCGATGAGGACGCGGTCGGACAGGCCCGCGTCGAGCAGCGCCCGTACGACGGTCAGCCGGTCGAGGAGCGTCGTCGCCCCGTCCCGCTCCGCCTCGGGGACGTCCACGAGCGAAGCCCTCGACTCCTCGTACCGGGCGGCCAGTTCGGGGAAGGCCTCGGTCAGTGACCGGGTCCACGCGGACGCGACCTCGCCCTCGTGCGGCAGCAGGGTGACCGGCACCGTGGCGTCGGGGGCGTGGGCCACCTCTCCCCCGTCGGCGGCGAGCCGTTCCAGGGCCTCGGCTGCCTCCTCGGGTGCCGAGGCGACGACGCAGGCGCGCCACCGCTCGTGGTCGCGGCCGGTCGCCTGGACGAAGGCGGTGTCGGCGAGCACCACCGGGTCCGGGTGGGCGCGCAGGTGGGCGGCGAGCCGCCCGGCGTGCCGCCGCAGGGCGTCCTCGCCGCGCGCCGACAGCGGGACGAGCAGCGGGAGGGGCCCGCCGGGCGCGGGTACGCGCGGTTCCGACGGCGCCTGTTCCAGTACCAGGTGCGCGTTGGTGCCGGTGAGGCCGAAGGCGCTGACTCCGGCGCGGCGCTGGGCGGACGCGTCCCACGGCTCGGTGGCGTCGGACAGGCGCAGGGCCGAACCAGCGGTGTCCAGCAGGGGGTTGGGCTCGGTGAAGTGGGCACTGGCGTAGCGGCGGCCCTCGCGCAGCGCGACCACGGCCTTCACCAGGCCCGCGGCGCCGGCCGCCGAGTCCAGGTGCCCGATGTTCGACTTGACGGAGCTGAGCACGCAGTAGCCGGTGCGCTCGGTACGACGGCCGAAGGCGGCCGTCAGCGCCTCGAACTCGATGGGGTCGCCCAGCCGGGTGCCCGTGCCGTGAGCCTCGATCAGCCCCAGCGAGTGGGGGTGCACCCCGGCCGCGCGCCAGGCCTGGAGCAGCAGTTCCTCCTGGGCCCGCGCGCTCGGCGCGGCGAAGCCGTTACTGCGCGCCCCGTCGTGGTTGACGGCTCCGCCGAGGACGACGGCGTGGATGTGGTCGCCGTCCCGCTCGGCCCGGTCCAGCGGCTTGAGCAGGAGGACGGCGCCGCCCTCCCCCAGGCCGGTACCGTCGGCGGCCGCGTCGAAGCTGCGGGAGCGGCCGCCGGGCGACACGATGCTCTCGCTGCCCGGCGGGGCCGTCACGGGCGGGTCGCTCAGCAGCCGTACGCCGCCGGTCACCGCCCAGTCGGCGTCCCCCGAAGTGAGCTTGAGGCAGGCCTCGTGCACCGCGACCAGAGTGGAGGAGCAGGCGGTGTCGACGGTGAGCGCGGCCCCCCTCAGGTCGAGCAGGTGCGCCACACGGCCAGCCTGGGAGGCGGGCAGCAGCCCGGTCACCAGGGGCGGGTCGGCCGGGTCGGCCAGCTCCGCGTAGGTCTCGCGGCCGGTCCCGAACACCACGGCGGTCCGGCTGCCGCGGAGCGCGGACAGCGGGTAACCGGCGTCCCAGACCGCCTGGCAGGTCAGCTCCAGCAGCATGCGCTGCTGCGGGTCCATCTGGCGGGCCTCACGCGCCGACAGCCCGAAGAAGGCGTGGTCGAACGCGTCGATCCGGTCGAGCAGCGCGGCCTCGGCGAGGTCGGCGCCCGGGCCGAGCCCGGCGTCGCGTCGGCGGGCCTCCGGCACCGGGCCGACGAGGTCCGTACGGGAGTCGAGGAGCGCGGCGAGCCGGTCCAGGTCGCCGCCGCTGCCGGGGAGCGCCGCGGCGATGCCCACGACGGCGACGGGCTGGGCGGGGGTGCGGTCCATGGGGGCCCTCACAGTCGGAAGCTGACGTCGGTGGTGACCGGCGCCGCGGCGCCGGTGTCTTCCAGGGCGGCGGCGATGGCGGAGACCGTGTTCAGGCGGAACAGGTCGACGAGCTTGAGCGAGCCGGGGTAGCGGCTGTCCAGCCGTTCGTGGAGCCGGGTGAGGGTCAGCGAGGTCCCGCCGGCCGCGAAGAAGCTCTCGTCACGTCCGATGTCCTGACGCGTCAGCAGCTCCCGCCACACGGCGGCGATCTCCGTCTCCAGCGGGCCGCGCGGAGGTGTGCCCGGGACGGCACCGCGCCGTCGGCCGGCCGCGCGGGCGGCGAGCGCCCTGCGGTCGAGCTTGCCGTTGCCGGTGAGCGGGAAGGAGTCGAGCCGCTCCAGCCAGGCGGGCACCATGTAGCCGGGCAGCCGGGCGGCGAGGCCGTCGCGCAGGGTGTCCGGGTCCAGGCCGGCGGGTCCGGCGACGAAGCCGATCAGGTGCCGGTCCCCGCCGCCGCCCGCCACGAGTACGGCGGCGTCGGCGATCCGCGGGTCGAGCCCGGCCAGGGTGCGCTCGATCTCCCCGGGCTCCACCCGGATGCCCCGCAGCTTGATCTGGTCGTCCGCGCGTCCCAGGAACTCGATCTCGCCGTCGGCGGTGTACCGGGCCAGGTCGCCGGTGCGGTAGAGCCGCTCGCCCGGTTCCGCCCCGTACGGGTGAGGCACGAACCGCTCCGCGGTCAGCGCGGGCCGGCCGAGGTAGCCGCGGGCCAGCCCCTGGCCGCCCAGGTACAGCTCGCCCGGCACGTGCGGCGGCAGCACGTTGAGGCCCGCGTCCAGGACGTACGCCCGCGCGCCGGCGAACGCCGTACCGATGGTGGGCGCCTGGCCGTCCGGCAGCCCGGCGCAGTCCTTGAGGGTGCCGCAGACCGTGGCCTCGCTGGGACCGTAGGCGTTCCACAGCCGGACGGACCCGCCCCAGCGCCGCACCAGTTCGGCGGGGCACGCCTCACCGGCGAGCACCAGGTGCCGCAGGGTGCCGGGCAGGGTGCGCAGCATCGCGAGGTTGGACGGCGGCATGGTGAGGTGGGTGATCCCGCGCTCGGTGAGCGTCGCCTCCAGCGGTGCCCCCGGAAGCAGCCGGTCGGGGTGGGTGAGGTGGAGGCACGCCCCGGTCAGCAGGCCCATGACGCACTCCCACACCGACGCGTCGAACGAGTACGGCGCGTACTGGAGCACCTGGGCGCCGGGGCCCGCCGCGAACCGGTCGCGGTGCAGGGTGCGCAGTTGGGCGAGCCCGCGGTGGGTGAGCAGCACGCCCTTGGGGGTGCCGGTGGACCCGGAGGTGTAGATGGCGTACGCCAGGTGGTCGGGGCCCGGCGCCACGGTCGGCGGCGCCACGGAACCGGTCGCGGTCTCGTCGTCCACGCGGATCGCGGGTACGGCGTCGAGCGGCAGCCGTCCGGCGAGCGCGGCGTCGGTCAGCTGGAGCCGTACTCCGGCGTCCCGGGCGATCCACGCCATGCGCTCGGCGGGCAGGGCCGGGTCCAGGCACAGGAACGCCGCCCCCGCCTCGGCGACCGCCAGCAGTGCTGTGACGGACGCCCGTGAGCGGGGCAGGACGACGGCCACCAGGTCGTCGGGGCCGATCCCGTGGGCGCGGACGCGTTCCGCCAGGCGCCGTGCCTCCTCGTGGAGTTGACGGTAGGTCAGGATTCCGTCGTCGTCGTGCAGGGCCGGTGCGTCCGGCCGGGCCGCGACCTGCTCGGCGAAGAGCGCGGGCAGGGTCGAGGGGACGGGGGCGGCCTCGGGGCGGTCCCGTTCCAGGGCGGCCCGCGCGCGGTGGGCGGTGCTCATCGGCAGTGTCTTCAGCGGCCGGTCCGGGTGGCGGGCCGCCTGCTCCAGCAGGGTCTCGAAGCAGTCGGCGTATCCGGCGAGGGTGGTCTCGTCGAACAGGTCGGTGCGGTAGTCCCAGGTGGCGTGCCAGCCGTCCGTGTCGCGGCCGACCATCAGCGTGACGTCGTACTGGGTCGCCACGGGGCGGACGGCGAACCGGGTGCAGTCCAGCCCGTCCGCGCGGGGGGCCGCGTCGCCGTCCGTGTCGAGCACGAACATGGTCTGGAAGACCGGGGTGTGCTCCACCGTCCGCTCGACGCCCAGGGCCGCCACCACCAGTTCGAAGGGGGTCCGCTGGTGGGCGAAGGCGTCCAGGCAGCTCTGCCGGCCGGCGGCCAGCAGGGCGCGGAACGTCGGGGCGCCGCTGTGGTCGCCGCGCAGCGCGAGGGTGTTGAGCAGGCAGCCGGCCAGCTCGGCGGTGCCCGGGTGGTCCCGGTTGGCGATGGGGGTGCCCACCACGATGTCGTCCTGGCCCGAGAGCCGTGCCATCAGCCCCTGGTAGAGGGCGAGGACGGTCATGAAGGCCGTGGCGCCGGTGTCCTCGCCGACCGCCAGCAGGGTGCGCACCGCCTCGTCGGGCAGCCGCCGGGTCAGCCGGGCGCCGCGGTAGGTCACGGCCCGCGCCGGCGGGTGGTCGAAGGCGAGGCGCAGCCGCTCCGGCGGGTCGGCCAGCCGTTCCCGCCAGTAGGCCAGATCGGACCGGGTGAGGGCCGGCTGGTCCAGTGCCCCGCGCTGCCAGGTGCCGTAGTCCAGGACGGAGAGCCGGGGCGCGGTCGGTGGCGCGCCTCCGGCGGCGGCGGTGGTGTAGTCGGTGAACAGCTCGTCCAGCAGCAGGCGCAGGGTCCAGGCGTCGGCGACCACATGGTGGATGACCAGGGCGAGCACGTGCCGGGGCCGGCCGTCCGCGTCCGGGGGTTCCTCGACCAGCAGCCAGCGGGCCGGTGCCTCCGTGGCCAGGTCGAAGGGGTCGGCGAGCGCCTCGCCGAGCAGCGCGGAGGTGGCCGCCTCGCCGTTCGCGGACAGCTCGCGCAGCGGTCCTCGCCGGTGCGGTTCGGCCCACTGGCGCAGTGTCCCGTCCGGGCCCCGGTCGATGCGCAGGCGCAGGGCCTCGTGACGGGCGGTCAGCGCCGACAGGGCGTGGTCCAGGGCGGCGCGGTCCAGGGTGCCGCCGATCCGTACGGCGACGCCGATGTTCAGCATCGGGCTGCCCGGCCGCAGTTGCTCGACCAGCCACATGCGCTCCTGGGCGAAGGCGAGCGGCGCGTGGCCGTCGCCGTCCCTGCGGCGCAGGGGTGGCAGGGCGACCGTGCGGGTGAGGGCCCGCTCCACGTGGGCCGCCAGGGCGCGCACGGTGCGGTGGGCGAAGACGTCGGCGAGCGCGATGTCCGCTCCCAGCCGGTCGCGGACGGCCGAGACCAGTCGCATCGCGAGGAGGGAGTGGCCGCCCAGCGCGAAGAAGTCGGCGTCCGCGCCGAGCGGGCCGCTGTGGGTCAGCTCGGCCATCAGCGCGGCCACGTCCCGCTCGGCGGTGGTGGCCGCCCGGCCGTCCGCGCCGGTCTCGCGGACGGGTGCGGGCAGGGCGGCCCGGTCGGTCTTGCCGTTGGCGTTCAGCGGGAAGGCGTCGAGCGGCACCCAGGCGTGCGGGACCATGTGGGCGGGGAGCGCGGCGGCCAGTGCGGCGCGCACGTCCTCGGCGGGGGCGCCGCCCGTCCAATAGCAGACGAGGTGCTCGGTGCCGGCCATCTCACGCAGCACGACGAGGACCTGTTCGACGCCGTCGAGCGTACGGGCGCGGCTCTCGATCTCGTCCGTCTCGATGCGGAAGCCGCGCAGCTTGATCTGGTTGTCGCGGCGGCCGAGGTAGCGCAGCGCTCCGTCGCGGGTGGCGCGTACCCGGTCCCCGGTGCGGTACATCCGGGCGCCCGGTTCACCGGAGAACGGGTCGGGCAGGAACCGCTCCGCGGTCAGCGCCGGCCGGCCGAGGTAGCCCTGCGCGACGCCACGGCCGCCGAGGAACAGCTCGCCGTCGGCGCCCGCCGGAACGGGTCTGAGCCGGTCGTCCAGGACGTAGGCGTTGGTGCCGTCCACGGGCAGTCCGATGAGCGGCTCCCCGGTGCCCTCGCGCGGGACCTCGTGCCAGGTGGAGTACGTGGTGTCCTCCGACGGGCCGTACAGGTTGAGCACCCGCGCCGAGCCGGCCCGCGCGTACACGGCGTCGGCCAGGGTCCGGGGCAGCGGCTCCCCCGCCAGGTTCACCACCCGGACGTCCCGCGGAAGCGCCCCGGCGCGCAGCAGCTCGGTCATCGCCGAGGGGACGGTGTTGACCAGGGTGGGCGGGACGCCCGGCTGGCCGGCCAGGTGCAGGGCGTTGTCGACGAGCCGCAGCGAACCGCCCACCGCCAGCGGCAGGAACACCTCGAACACCGACAGGTCGAAGCTGACGGAGGTGGCGGCCAGGACGACCGCCAGGTCCTCGGAGGTGAAGCGGGTGCGGGCCCAGCCGAGGAAGGCGCGCAGCGCGCGGTGCGGGATCGCCACGCCCTTGGGCTGCCCGGTGGAGCCGGAGGTGTAGATCAGATAGGCGAGGTGCTCGTCACCGGCCGGGTACGGGGCGGGCGCCTCGGACACGGGGCGGACCTCGGTCACGTCCAGGAAGGGGCCGGCTCCGGCGGGCAGCGACTGGCGGGTGGCGGGCTCGGTGAGCACCAGGCGGCAGCCCGCGTCCTCGGCGATGAACCTCAGCCGCTCACGCGGGTATCCGGCGTCCAGGGGGACGTAGGCGGCACCGCAGCTCAGGACCGCCATCAGCGCGGCCACCAGGTCCGGGGTGCGGCGCAGGCAGACGCCGACGAAGTCGCCGGGCCCCACGCCCGCGGCGAGCAGGGCGCTGTGGAGGGCTCCGGTACGGGCGGCGAGCCCGGCCCGGTCGAGGGACTCGTGACCGGTCCACACGGCCGGCGCGGCCGGGTCCTCGGCCACCCGCCGGGCGAAGGCGGTGACCGGGTCCAGGGGTGCGGGTGCGGCGTCCAGACGCCGGGCGGCGGCCCGCTGCCGGAGTTCGTCCGGGGTGTGCGGGTCGAGGCCGGCCAGGGGGGCGCCGGGGTCGCTGACCAGTGCGTCGAGGATCTGCCGCCAGTGGGCCAGCATGCGGTCGGCCGTCGCCCCGTCCAGCCCTTCGGAGGGGAACTCCAGGGCGGCGAAGCAGCCGTCCTCCGGCTCGGCGGCGTCCGGTCCGGCGAACCGGCCGCGGTCGATCTGGAGGAGCAGGTCGAACTTGGTGTGGTGGTGGGCGACGAACCACCGCGCCGTCTCCACCCCGGGCAGCCGCGGCCGGGGCAGGTCGTCGGGCTGCACCACGAGGAGGGCGCGCAGGGGCAGGTGGCCGATCCGTGCGGCGAGCCGGTCCAGCGGTACGTCCGCCCGGCCGTACGCCTCCAGCGCGGCGTCCCTGACCCGGTCGAGGAGCGCCCGGCCGTCGTCCCGCGGGGACAGCCGGACGCGCAGCGGCAGGGTGTTCACGAACAGCCCGTAGGTGACGGCCGTGGAGTCGCGGTCCCGGCCGGACGCGGGTGTCCCGTAGACCAGTTCGTCCTGGCCGGTCCAGCGGGAGAGCAGGACCGCGTAGGCGGCCGCGTACACCATGAAGGGGGTGGCGCCCTGGTCGGCCGCGTAGGCCTCGGCGCGTTCGACCAGGTCGTCGGGGAGGCGGACGCGCCGGACGCCAGCCGGGGCGGGGTCGGCGGACGCCGTGTCGAGCGGCAGGTCCAGCGCGAGCGGGGCGCCGGACAGCGCGGCGCCGGCCGCGTCGAGCCGGTCGTCGAAGGCGGGTGACGCCAGCCACCGCCGTTCGTCCTCGACGGCCTGCCGGTAGTCGCCGGCCGGGCCGTCCCAGCGGGGGGTGCCGCCGTCCGCCAGGTACCGGTAGGCGGTGGCCAGTTCGGCGAAGAAGAGGTCGGCGGACCAGCCGTCGGTGACGAGGTGGGTCAGGCACAGGGCCAGCACCCGTTCGTCGCCGCCCGTCTCCAGCAGGGTCGCCCGGTACACCGGCCCCCGGGCCAGGTCGAACGGCACGGCCGTCTCGTCGGCGAACCAGCGGTCCAGGTCCTCGCGGGCGACGGCGCGGCGGCCGAGCCGGAAGGGCTGCTCGGCCGGGGGGACGATCCGCTGGAGGAGGGTGCCGTCGCGGTACTCGAAGACGGCCCGGAGCTGGTCGTGGCGCTCGGTCAGGGCGGCGAGCGCGCCTTCCAGCGCGTCGGTGTCGAGGGGGCCGCGCAGCCACACCGCCTCGGTCACGGTGTAGGCGCGGCTCTCGGGGTGCCGCTGCTGGAGGAACCACAGCCGCTGCTGGGCGCTGGAGGCGGGGAAGGATTCGGTGGCGTCAGGATTCATCGCGCAACAACGTCCTCGGTGGCCGGGCTCGGTCGGGGTCAGGACGCGGTGTTCAGCGCGTCGAGCAGCAGATGCGCGCGCACCGCACGGCAGATGAGCGGGCGCTCGGAGCGGATCACGAAGTGGTCGCCGTCGTAGACGCGCACCTCGGTGTCCTCGCCGCCCAGCCGGGACCAGGCGGACAGGTCGGCGGTCGGTACGAAGGCGTCCCGGCTCGCCCCGAACACGGTCAGCGGACAGGGCGCCGGGGCGGCGGTCGGCGGGTAGGTCTCCGCGATCCGGAAGTCGGCGCGCAGGATCGGCAGGTACATCGCCATCAACTCGGTGCTGGCCAGCACCTCGGGGGCGGTGCCGTTCATCGCCCGCAGCTCCGCCATCAGTTCGGCGTCCCGCATCAGGTGGCGGGCCGGTCCCAGCGGGGGCAGGTGGGGCGCCCGGGAGCCGCCCACGAACAGCCGGCGGGCGACCCGGCCCCGCTCGGCGAGGTGCAGCGCCAGGGCATGGGCCGCGTACGAGCCGAAGCTGTAGCCGAGCAGGGCGAACGGGCCCCGGGAGAGGTCCTCGCACTGTGCGGCCAGGTCCTCGACCAGGGCCGGCATGGCGTCGACGAGGGGTTCGCCGTAGCGGGTGCCCCGGCCGGGGAGCCGGGCCACCCGCACCTCGGCGACCGGCGCGAGGGCCTCGCGCCAGCCGTCGAACGCCTCGGTGCCGCCTCCCGCGAAGGGGACGCAGAACAGGATCACGGGCGGTGCTCCCGTTCGCGCAGGCTCTTCGGACGCATGTCCGTCCAGTGTTCCGCGATGTGGTCCAGGCAGGTCTGCCGGTCGGCCGCGGAGGTCCTGGCCCGCCAGCCGTCGGGCAGGTCCCGGTGGGCGGGCCAGATGGAGTGCTGGTCCTCGTGGTTGGTGACGACGACGTACAGCGTGCCGTCGCCCTGCGTGTTCTCGGTGGCTGTCTGGCTCATGGGACCGCGCCTTACGCCTGTGGGCCGTCGGTGAGCGGGGCGACGGTGTGCTGCCAGCCGTCGGGGGCCCCGGTGGTGCCGTGCTGGATGTCGAGGAGCCGCTCGCGCAGCTCCAGCGCGGTGGCCTGGGACGGCAGCGGGAGCCGCATCCCCGTCTCGTCGCCGATGAGTTCGACCGGTGCGACGACGGCTCCGGTGCCGCAGCCGAACACCTCGACGTCCTCGCCGGCCCGGATGGCGTCGGTGAGCTCGTGGATGTCCACGGGCCGTTCCTCCATCTTCAGACCGAGGGAGGGGCCGAGCGCGAGGAGGCTGTCGCGGGTGATCCCGGCGAGGATCGTGTCGGACAGCGGCGGGGTGTACAGGAGGTCGCCGCGCCGCACGAAGACGTTCATCGCGGTGAACTCCTCCAGGTACCGGTGTTCCACCGCGTCCAGCCACAGCAGTTGGTGGAAGCCGTTCTCGCGGAGCGGAGCCGCGGCGGCGAAGCTGGCGGCGTAGTTGCCGGCCGCCTTCACGCACCCGGTGCCACCGGCCCCGGCGCGGCTGTAGTGACGCTCGATCCAGGCGGAGACGGGCGTGGTGAAGAACGCGTCCGAGGGGGTCGCGAGCACCACGAAGCAGAACTCGGTGGACGGAACCACCGACAGGTCCGCGGTGGCGCCGAACATCGTCGGCCGCAGATAGAGCGACTGGCCGCGCCGGGCCGGGACGAACGGCTCCAGGACGGCGACCAGTTCCTCCAGGGCGCGCACGAACACCTGCTCGTCGATCTCGGGCATGCCCAGGCGCAGCGCCGACCGGTTGAAGCGGCGGGCGTGCTCGTAGGGGCGGAACAGCAGCGGCGGGCCGCCGTCCGCGCCGAGGTTCCGGTAGGCCTTCATGCCTTCGAAGATCGCCTGGCCGTAGTGGAGGGCCTGGGTGTGCGGCGCGAGGTCCAGCGGGCCGAGCTCGGCCAGGCGGGGCGTCTCCCAGGAGCCGTCGCGGTAGTGGGCGATCGCCATGACCGGGGCCATCAGCTTGCCGAAGCCCAGCGGGTCCGGCAGGACGACGTCCTTGAGCCCCTCGGCGAACCCGCTGGGCAGCGGGGGGAGCTCGGTCGGCGTGTACGTGGACGGGAGGGGAAGGGACATCGCAGTCAGCTCCAGCAGCGCAGGGGAAGGTCGGTTCCGAAGTTGCCGACGAATCCGGAGACGGTGAGCCGGCGGCCCTTGGTGATCTTGCGGATGGCGTGCACGCACGACGTGTTGACCAGCACCAGGTCGCCGGGCTCCGGCTTGATCAGCACGGCCGACTCCGGAAGCGTCTCCCGGGGGTATCCGTAACTGCCCGGGTACTGCTCGGCGATGTCCGCGTACTGCTCGTCCGTCACCCGGTGGTCCCAGACCTCCAGTTCGCCGCCCTCGTCCGCGGTGTCGAAATAGATGTTCACCCCGAGCTGGCCGGCCATCGCCTTGAATTCCGGGTCGGACGATTCTCGGTGCAGTACGTCCTGGTGCGGAAGGCCTTCGCTTCCGGTACGCCATGCCCGGGTTATTCCGAAGGGCATTTTGCGGCCCTCCATGGACATGAGGGTGGAACCGCCCGGCCAGCGTTCGTCGAGCGTCGCGCGCAGCAGGTCGATCGGTGAGGGATGGGGCGCGCTGAGCCTTCGGAGCCTCTGCTGAAGAGGGAGGGCCCCGCCGAAGTAGCGTTCACGCCGGGAAGGGTCGGAGGTGACGTTCCAGAACGAGTCGATGTCGCTCTCGTAGATACCGCCGCTCACGGATGCGTCGATCTCCTGGTACAGCAGATCGGACAACGCCTTGGAATAGGTCGGGTCATAGAATTCCGGTACCCGGACGGCGACGCACCTGAGGGCGAAAAGGTCGTGGAGACTCTGCTCGGTGAGCGAATCCACGGTGATGAGCTTGCTGTTCGACAGCATGTCGGAATCTCCTGTCGGGTGTTCGTGGAGAGGACGTGACCGACGGGCGTCCGCGCGGGGGCGGCGGCCGCGGCCGCGCGCCGCCGGCTCAGCGCTCGATGAGGGCCCACTTGTCGGCGGTGGAGGCGTGGTTGCCCGGCAGCGCGATCAGTTCGGGCTTGTAGAGCGGGGCCGAGTCCATGGACGGCTCCCAGGTGGCCAGCTTCTCGTCCTGCGGGACCTCGATGCGCACGTCGTTCGCCAGGTCGTTGACCACACGCAGCAGCAACCGCACGCCCAGCGGGGCCAGATGCTCGCGCCACAGGCTCTCGGCCGTCGAGTCCGGGGGCACGATGACGTGCTCCTGCGCGGCGACCGGTCCGCCGTCGGTGCGCTCCGTGAGGTGGTAGACGCTTCCGCCGGTGACCTTGTCGCCGTCGCGGATGGCCCACCGGATGGCGTCCCGCCCCCGGTGCAGGGGCAGCAGACTCGGGTGGTAGCCGATGGCCGCGACCCCGGCCCGCGCCCTGGTCCTGCGGCCGATGAAGGCGTGCGAATGCGCGGCGACGATGATGTCGGCCTTCTCCGGGATGTGGTGCTCCCGCAGTTCGCTCGCCTCCGTCCACGGAATGTCACGTGGAAACGCCCAGGCGCGGACGCGATCCCACGCCATCGGGTCGCTGTCGTCCGTGCGCCCCTTGCGCAACGCGGGGGAGGCGGCTCCCAGAAGTGTGTGACCGGCGTCGTCGAGAGCCTCCGCGACCTGAACCGCGAAAGCACCACGACCGGAAATGAAGATGTTCACGCTTCCCCAACTCGTCGTGTTTTTGACAAGCGTCGTTGATTGAACATTCACCCAGCGGAGGGGCGACTCGAAGGAATACCCCCCAGCACTTCCGTCGGCCCGCTCGACACCATCCGAGCCATGTGCGCGCGGGAACAGGAAACCCCCGTCGCATATGGTTCGCTTTTCACGAACTGCCGTGCTTCAGCAGCACCGTTACGTTATGCAACCCCGGACGATCCCATCAAGGTCTTGTCATCATGCTGACATCGCCCACGTCGGAAAGGCGGTGCGCCCTTGTCCCGGCCCGCCATCCGATGCCTGGCGTGACCGACTCGGACGGAGTCACCGGGCGCGTATTACGGAACGTGTACCTATATTCGACGGCCGGAAGGGACGCGGTCGTGGGACGCGGGTGAGGCCGGGCCGCCCGGAACAGGGCGTCGGGCCCCGCGCGTACGGCGGACCGGCGCGCGGCGCCGGCCGGGCGACGCCCCGGGAAGTTCCCGCGAGCGGGACGCCGAGAGGGGAATCTGCTGTCGGCAGATCACTCTGGTCCGGGGCGTGCGCCCGCCGTAGCGTCGTCGCCATGAGCAGAGGACATGTGTGCGTGCTGGGTGCCACCGGGCAGATCGGACGGGTGGCGGTGCGGGCCCTGACAAAGGACGGGTGGGACGTGACCGCGGCCTCACGCGGGGGCGGGCGCGACCCCGCGTGGGACGCGGAGGTGCGTTCCGTGGCCCTGGACCGTGACGAGGAGGGTGCCCTCGCCTCCGTGCTCGGCGAGGGCTGTGACGTCCTGGTCGACATGGTCGCGTACGACGGGGCCCACGCCGCGCAGTTGACGGGTCTGGCGGACCGGATCGGTTCGGCGGTCGTGATATCGAGCGGCGCGGTGTACGTGGACGACCGGGGGCGCGGCTTCGACACCCAGGGGGAAGCGGAGGGGGCCGCGTGCTATCCGGTGCCGATCCCGGAGGCGCAGCCCACCGTCGCTCCGGGCGGGGACACCTATGTGACGCGGAAGATCCGCCTGGAGCGCGATCTGCTCGCGGCCGGCGGCGCGCTGCCGGTGACGCTGCTGCGGGCGGGCGCGGTCCACGGGACGTACTGCCGGATGCCGCGTGAGCTGTACTTCGTCAAGCGGGCGCTGGACGGGCGCCGTCGGCGGGTGCTGGCCTACGAGGGGGCGAGCCGGTTCCATCCGGTACACGCGTCCAACGTCGCCGAGCTGATCCGGCTCGCCGCGCTGCGGCCCGCGTCACGGGTGCTCAACGCCGGGGACCCGCAGGCGCCGACCGTCGCCGAGATCGGCGCGGCCGTGGACGCCGTGCTGGGCCGGGAGACCGAGACGGTCCTGGTGGCCGGTCCGCCGCCCGAGGAGCATGTCGGCGCCACCCCGTGGACGAGTGCGCACCCGATCGTCTACGACATGGCGGCGGCCGGGCGGGAGTTGGGCTACCGCCCGGTGACGGGGTACGCCGAGTCGCTGCCCGCGACCGTCGAGTGGATCGTCTCCGAGCTGCGGGGGCGGGAGTGGGCGCGGGCCTTCCCCGCGATGGCACGGGCCTACGGGGACGCCCTCTTCGACTACGCGGCGGAGGACGCCTGGTTCGCGCGGCACGACCGGCGGGGCTGAGGCCGCGCGGGACCGGGCTGCGCGGGACTGGGCTGCGCGGGACCGGGTGGGAGCGGCGGCCGGGTGGGAGCGGCGGCCGGGTGGGAGCGGCGGCCGGGTGGGAGCGGCGGCCGGGTGGGAGCGGCGGCCGGGTGGGAGCGGTGGCCGGCCGGGGCCGGGCCGCCCGCTCCCACGGCGTCACGTGGTGCTCAGGGCTTCGGCGTGGCGTGCGGGTCGCAGGTCACGTCGTGCCGGTCGGTCCGGCCGGTGAGGAGGTAGGTGTCCACCCTCTCGTTGACGCAGGGGTTGACCAGGCCGGTCACACCGTGCGATCCGGCGTTCTTCTCGGTGACGAGGCGGGAGCCCTTGAACCGCTTGTGCAGTTCGACGGCGCCCGCGTAGGGCGTGGCGGCGTCACGCGTGGACTGCACGATCAGCACCGGGGGCAGGCCCTTTCCGGTGCGGACGTCCAGGGGCGTCCGCTGCTTGACGGGCCAGGTGGCGCAGGGAAGGTTCATCCAGGCGTTCGCCCATGTCATGAACGGGTAGTCGCGGTGCAGCCGGGTGTTGTCGCGGTCCCACGTCTTCCAGTTGGTGGGCCACGCGGCGTCCGTGCACTCCACGGCGGTGTAGACGGCGTTGCCGTTCTCCGCGGAGGCGTTGCCCGCGATGTCCGACGGGTCGGGGGCCGCGGCGTCGATCAGCGCCTGGGTGTCGCCGCCCCGGTAGTCGCTCCAGGTCTGGGCGATGGGGGCCCACATGGAGTCGTAGTAGGGCGCGCTCTGGAAGAAGTCGATGAGTTCGGACGGGCCGACGACCCCTCCGAGCGGCTTCTTCTTGGCGGCCGCGCGCAGGGTCAGCCACGCCTTCTCGACCTTCGCGGGCGTGTCACCGATGTGGTAGACGGCGTCGTTCTTGGCGACCCAGGCCTTCCAGTCGTCCCAGCGGGCCTGGAAGGCGATGTCCTGGTTGAGGTTCGCCTGGTACCAGATGTTGTCCTTCGCCGGGTTGACCACGCTGTCGACGACCATGCGCCGCACATGGGACGGGAAAAGCGTGCCATAGACCGCGCCGAGGTAGGTGCCGTAGGAGACGCCCAGGAAGTTGAGCTTCTTCTCGCCGAGCGCGGCGCGGATGACGTCCAGGTCGCGTGCGGTGTTCGGGGTGGTCATGTGCGGCAGCATGTCGCCGCTGCGTTCGGCGCAGCCCTTGGCGTACGCGGCGGCGAGCGTGCGCTGCGCGCGCTTGTCGGCCTCGCTGTCGGGGACCGGGTCGGCCTTGGGTGCCTTGACGAACTTCTGCGGGTCCACGCAGGAGATCGGCGCGGAGTGGCCCACCCCGCGCGGGTCGAAGCCGACGAAGTCGTACGCCTTGGCGGTCTTCGTCCAGAGCGGGCTCTTGTTGACGATCCGCTTGGGGAAAGCCATGCCGGAGCCGCCGGGTCCCCCGGGGTTGTAGACGAGCGCACCCTGGCGCTCCGCCTTGGTGCCGGTGCTGACGTGCCGGTCGACGGCGAGCTTGATCTTCTTGCCGTCCGGCTTGGTGTAGTCGAGCGGTACGGTCACCCACCCGCACTGGATGGGTGCCGCGATCGCCCAGTCGGCCGGGCAGTCGGTCCAGTCGATCCCGGCCCGGGCGGCCCTGTCCGCGGCGATCTGGACCCCGCGCGCCTCCGTCGTGCCGTGGTGGCGGCCGTGGGCGCTGGCGGCGGGTGCGGCTATCGCCCCCGCTATGAGCGTGCCCGCGATCAGGGTGCCGGCCGAACCGAGCACTGCTGTGCGTCGCAAGATGGAACCTCCCCCTGTGACGCGCCGCCCGTGGCGGCGCCGTTGTTCGTGCGTCAGCGGATCCTTTCGTCTGTGGGGTTCCTGAGAACAGCCCGTACGTGTGTTTCTTTACCGAACCAATAACCGGTGCGCCCTGTCCCGCTGAGCGAACTCCCGTCCCGTACAGGGCGGTCGGCCGGGCGACGGATTCCGGAGGGCGTCGCCCAGCAGCCCGCGCGGCCGTCGTACGCCAGGGCGGACACGGCCGCCGGGACGGTGGGACCGCGTCAGCGCGGCGGCGCCCCCGAGCACCACGGGTGGAGCGGCCGGTCCTCGAACGCGGGCCCCACGGCGGGCTGTTGCCCAGGGGCCGACGGCGCCCGGCGGACGGTCAGCCGGATGACACCGGCCGGGCGAAAAGAAGGGGGGTGCCGGTGGGGCCCCGTACCAACCCGGGACCTGGCCCCCGGGGAGCGCCAGGCGTACGGCGGCGGCCCGTTCGGGCCGGGCTCTCAGTCCGTCCGGCCCGCCCTCAACCGGCCGCCAGCGGCTCGATGGACATCAGGCCGCGCAGCCCGTTCTCCAGCGCCTCCGGCTCGACCCCGCCGAACAGGGCCTCCTGCGCGATGAACCCCTGGGCGGTGGCGATCATCGTGCGGGCCACGTCGTCGGCGGCGACATCGGCGCGCAGCACTCCCGCCGCCCGGTAGGCCTTCACCAGCTCCGCCCAGCCGGCCCGCATGCCGGTGTATCCGTCACCGAGCGTCCTGGCCAGCGGTTCGTTGCGCATCGACTCGGCCCACACCTGGACGATCAGCGCGGCACAGGCGCGCCGCTCCAGCCCGTACACCTGCCCGGTGAACACCCCGCGCACCACACGGCCGAGCAGCACGTCGGGGGTGGGCGGTGGGCTGATCCCCGCCGCCTCGGAGAAGGCCCGCCGGATGTATTCGAAGGCCTCGTCGGCGATCGCCGCGATCAGCTCGTCCTTGCCCGCGAAGTAGCGGTAGACGGCTCCGGCGGAGAGCCCGACCTCCTTGAGCACGTCCTGCATCGAGGTGCCGTGGAAGCCGTTGCGGGCGAAGCACCGCGCGGCCCCGCCGAGGATCTGCCGACGGCGGGCATCGAGGTGCTCCTGGGATACGCGTGCCATGGGTCAGATCGTAAAACGAACGTTCCTTCTTGACAAGCTCCGACCTCACGGTCGACAGTGAACCAGTTAAAACGAACGATCCTTCTCTTTGAATCGAGGCACGCCTCATGCCTGCTGCGCCGAACCGCCGTGCGGTGGCGGTCGTCCTGCTCGTCCCCCTGATGGTCACCCTCACCCTCTGGGCCTTCGCCTGGCCCGCCGCCCGGATCGCGCCCCGGGACCTGCCGGTGGGCGTCGCGGGCGCCGGACCGGCGGCCGACCAGGTGCAGAAGGGGTTCGAGGAGCGCGGGGGCGCCTTCGAGGTCCATCGCTACGAGGACGCGGCCGCCGCCCGCACCGCGATCCAGGAACGAGCCGTCTACGGCGCCGTCGTGGTCACCGACGGAGGCCCGGAGCTGCTCACCGCCTCGGCGGCGAGCCCGGTCGTGTCCCAACTGCTGACGGCGGCCGTCGGCGAGACGGCGCCCGCCGGTACCCAGGTACCGGTCACGGACGTCGTGGCGACCCCGGCGGGGGATCCACGGGGCAGCGTCCTCGGCGCGAGCATCCTGCCGCTGGCCCTGGCGGGCGTCGCCGCGGGGGCGGTCGTCACACTGCTCGGACTCCGCGGCGTCCGGGCGGCCCTGACCCTGACCGGTGCGTCGGCACTGGTCGGCATCGTCGCCACGGCCATCGCGCACAGCTGGCTGGGCGCCCTCGCGGGCGGCTGGTGGACCGAGGCGGGCGCCGTGGGCCTCACGGTGCTGGCGATCGGCTCGGCGGTCGCCGGATTCGCCGCCCTGCTGGGGACGCGCGGCATCGGACTCGGGGCCGTGCTGATCGTGCTGCTGGGCAATTCGTTCTCGGGCGTCACCAGCGCGCCGGAACTGCTCCCCGACCCCGTCGGGACGATCGGCCAGTGGCTTCCGCCCGGCGCGGGGGGCTCCCTGCTCCGGTCGGTCTCCTTCTTCGACGGGAACGCGGCGGGCGGCCCCGCGCTGACCCTCGGCGTCTGGGTCGTGCTGGGCCTGACCGCGGTGGTGCTCGCCGGCCGGAAGCGGCCCGGCGGTGACGCCGGGGCCACGTCGCCCGATGCCGTCGCGTCCGCGCCGGTGAACACGGGCACCGGGGCCGCCGCACCCGTGGGCTGAGCGCTCCGGCGCGCACGAGGAGCCGTGCCGCCTCCCGTCCGGGAGGTGGCACGGCTCTCGCGCTCCACGGCGGACCCGTACGTCGGCGCGGACGCGTACCCCGCCACCGGCCGAAAGGCCGGGGCCGGGCAGGGCGCCGCTAGGCAGGGGGCGCCGGGCAGGGCTAGGCGCCGCCGGGCCGGGCGGTGCGGGGGTCAGTCGTCGCGCTCATGGGCACCGCGGTGTTCGGCCGCGATCCCGAAGCGGTGGCGCTGTTCGCCCGGAGCGGACGGCAGGGAGCCCAGCGAGGAGACCGAGCGGATCACCTGCTCCCGCTGCTCCCGCGCCGCCTCTTCCTCCTCGCCCTCCAGTCGCCGCAGGTCGGCGGCGGAGACGAGCGCCACAAGCGGCTTCCCGTGCCGCGTCACGACCACGCGTTCACCGCCGTAGACGACGCGGTTGATCAGTTCGGCGAGCTCTGCCCTGGCTTGCGTCACCGGAATCTCGTAGGCCATGACCCCATTCTAACCTTCTGTACGTCCTGTACATTTTTTACGTACGTCGATCCGCCGAGGCCCGAGGAAAGGCATCGCCATGCTCCGTCCCGCCGCCCGTCACGTCCTGCCCGAGTTCACCGAGCGCACCGCGACCGGCACCCACACACTGGACCCCTACGCGAAGCTGCTCTCGGAGCGGATCGTCTTCCTCGGCTCCCCCGTGGACGACACCTCGGCCGGTGACCTGATCGCCCAGTTCATGTACCTGGAGCACGCAGAGCCGGACCGGCCGATCTCGCTGTACATCAACTCCCCCGGCGGCTCGTTCGACGCGATGACGGCGATCTACGACACCATGGGCTTCCTCAGCTGCGAGGTGGAGACCTTCTGCCTCGGCCAGGCGGGTTCCGAAGCGGCCGTACTCCTCGCGGCCGGTGCGCCGGGGCGGCGACATGCCCTGCCCGGCGCCCGGGTAGTCATCCAGCAGCCCGCCCTGGACGAGCCGGTGCGGGGCCGGCCCTCCGATCTCGAGATCCAGGCACGCGAGTTGACGCGCATGCGGGAGACACTGACGGCCATGCTGGCCCGGCACACGGGACGTTCCACGCGGGAGATCAGCTCCGCCGTCGAGCGGGACACCATCCTCGACGCCCCGGCCGCGCGGGCGTACGGGCTGGTGGACCACGTCCTGGAGAACCGTACGCCGTCCCGGCCGCCGCACACCGCGAGGTGAATCGCCGATGCTCTCCCCCCGACTTCCACCGCTCCCCGCGCTGACCCGCGCGGAAGCCGAGTTCGTCGACTGCTATCTGGAAGTCCTCGACCAGGTCGGCCGGATCAACCCGGCCCGCGGCGGCGACACCTACAGCGCGCTGCGGGCCGCCCAGGCGCTGGCCTCCCGGGCCACCGCGCTGCGCGACGCGCTGGCCCTGATGCATGACCGGGGCGAGAGCCGGCTCCACGCGGGCACGCTGGACCGCACCTTGCGGCTGCTGGACGGGGAGCGGCGCGCCGGCCGGATCGCGCTTCCTCCGGCGGACGGGAGTTGACCGGCGCCCCGGCCGACTCCCGTATCCCGTGGGCCTTTCGGCACGGCTTCACGACACGCCCGACCACCGGTGCGGATTTCCTCGCTCGTTCGGCGTAGGTGGCCCCCCGCACGAGCGACGGCTCAACTTGCGCGGTGCGCGCGGACGCTCAGCGCGATCCGTTGTTCCGTCGCTGGTGCGGGGCTGGTCGGCGCGCGACGCGAAGGGGCCATGAGCGCCCCGGCCACCTGAACGGATCAGTCGTGACCACTCTCACATCACACCCTTTCAGCTCGGAATTCCGATGATCGGTGCGTAAAGATCCGAGGGACGACAAGCCCCCGCCGCCGCGGCGGGGCGGTCCGGGCGGACGCCGAGTCCTGCCGCCGCCCGGACGACTGGTCGACACGAGTGGATCGGCAGGAGTGGAGGACCCGAGCACAGCGGGCCGACCGGATTCCGGTCAGCCCTTGGGGTGAAGCCGCCGTGTGCGGCCGGGCAACTTCGCCAGCCCGAACCCGACAGGTCATCCTTCACAGGCGGCTGACGAAGGGTTGCGCATGCCTGCGCAGGTTCATGTCCCGTCTCTGTTCGCCCGGGTCGGTACGGCCTCGGTCCTCACCGTCGCCGTCGGCACCACCATGCTGGCCCCCGGCATGGTGAACGACGCCGAGGCCGCGACCCACTCGACGAAGGCGCTCAAGATCGCCGCGTCGAAGAAGGGGGCGCCCTACCGATGGGGCGCCACGGGCCCCCGCCAGTTCGACTGCTCCGGCCTCACGCTCTACGCGTTCAAGAAGGCGGGGAGAAAACTCCCCCGCACGGCCCAGCAGCAGTACAACACGACACGTCACCTCACCAGGTCACAGCGGCAACGCGGTGACCTGGTCTTCTTTCATTCCGGTCGCAACGTCTACCACGTCGGCATCTACGCGGGCAGCGGCAAGATCTGGCACGCTCCCAAGACCGGGGCCCTGGTCCGCCTGGAGAAGATCTGGGCGAACGACGTCTGGTACGGGCGGGTCCGCTAGCGCGCCGGCGGATCGGACGGGGCACCCGTCCCGGGGCATCCGTCCGGCTCAGTGCGGCTGGGCCCCGCCCACCAGGGCGAGCCCCGGCGCGGTGAGCGCCACGCCGCTGCCGCCCTCGATGGCGCGGGCGGTACGCGGCGGGCGCGGCCACCGGCCGAGGCGGGGGCCACCCCGGCAGTGGTGGCCGCGTACCTCAGGCGGGGGCGGAGGCGGCGCCGGGCCAGGGCACGGTGATCGCCACGGTCTTGCCACCCTCCGGGACCGGGCGGACCGTGAACCGGCCGCCGCACTCGTCGGCGAGCGCACGGACGATGACCAGGCCCCGGCCGTTGTCTTGCCGGGTCGCCCCTGACAGCCTCCGGGGGTGCCGGGGGTGGCTGTCCGTCACCCCCAGGTAGAGCTCGGCGTCCCGGTCCAGGCGCAGGTCCACCGTGAAGGTGGGTGACTGCCCGGAGGTGTGCTGGACGGCGTTGGTGGTCAGTTCGGAGACGATCAGGCGGATGGCGTCGGCGATGTCGGTGGAGCCGTGCAACCCCCATCCGGCCAGCACGCGTGCCACGTATCCGCGGGCCTCGGCGACCGAGAGCGGGTCGCTGGGCAGGGTGACGGTTGCTTTCTGATGGTCTGCCATGGCGACACCGTCCTCTTCCGCCCCGGCCGACCCACGATCGGCCGGGCCCGTGCTTGTACGTCAGCGTGCCACCGATCCCGGGTGCGGGCAGGACGATCCGCCAAGATGTGCGGTCCTTGTCGCCCGATACGGTGAACCGCGGCCCTAAGCCGGAGAGTGGTGCCCTCCGGCCGGGCGTGCGCCGGCCGGTCCGGGCGGTGCCTCGGCTCCGCGCCCGGTAGTGACACGGCGGGGCCGGGTGGCGCAGGTCAGGAGGCCGTCCTCGGCGCGGTGTCCACCACCGTGGCCACGGCCGCCACGATCTGGCGCTCGGTCAGGTCCGCGCGGGCCGTCAGCCGCAGCCGGGAGATCCCGTCCGGCACCGACGGCGGCCGGAAGCAGCCCACGGCCAGGCCCGCGGCGCGGCAGTCGGCGGCCCAGCGCACCGCCTCGGGCGCGGACGGCGCGCGGACGGAGACGACGGCCGCGTCGGGCCGCACGGCCGTGAGTCCCGCCCCCGTCAGCCGTTCGTACAGTTCGGAGGCGACCTTCCGCGCCCGGCCCGCGCGTTCGGGTTCGTTCCGCAGCAGCCGCAGCGCTCCGAGGGCCGCTCCCGCGGCGGCGGGAGCGAGCCCGGTGTCGAAGATGAAGGTACGGGCGGTGTTGACCAGGTGGTCGATGACGCGGGCGGGGCCGAGGACCGCGCCGCCCTGGCTGCCGAGGGACTTGGAGAGGGTGAGCGTGGCGACGACGTCGTCCGCGCCGGCGAGCCCGGCGGCGGCGAGCGCGCCGCGTCCGCCCTCCCCCAGGACGCCCAGTCCGTGCGCGTCGTCGGCCAGGAGGGCCGCCCCGGACTCCCGGCAGGCCTCGGCGAGCGCGGTGAGGGGCGCGGCGTCACCGTCCACCGAGAAGACCGAGTCGGTGACCACCACGGCGCGTCCCCGGTGGCCGTCGAGCGCCTTCCGTACCGCGTCCGGGTCCGCGTGCGGCACGACGGCGGTGGTGGCGCGGGAGAGACGGCAACCGTCCACGACGGAGGCGTGGTTGACCGCGTCGGAGACGATCAGGGAGTCCGCCCCGGTGAGGGCGGTCAGCGCGGCGAGGTTGGCGGCGTAACCGGAGGAGAAGACCAGCGCGGCCTCGAATCCGCAGAACCGCGCGAGTGCGTCCTCCAGGTCGGCGTGCAGGGTGGTGGAGCCGGTCACCAGCCGCGAACCGGTGGATCCCGCTCCCCAGTGCCGTGCCGCCTCGGCGGCCGCCTCGGTGACCTGTGCGTGACGGCTCAGGCCGAGGTAGTCGTTGCTCGCGAGGTCGAGGAGTTCCGGCGCGGCGGTCCTGGGGCGCAGGCTTCTGACGAGTCCGGCACCGGCGCGGCGGCGGGCCTCGTCGTCGGTCCAGTCGAACGGGGAGACGGGCATGGCTGGGTCCCTTTTGTAGGCAGCGCACAGACCCTAGCCGGGGGCGGAGCAGGTCAGGGTGTGGCAATACACACAGCATCGGCCGCCTCTCCTGTCCGGTTCCTCCTTGGCCGGAGACGGTGCCGTAGGCCAGGATCGGGCCCATGGACCTGCTGAACACGCTGGTGGACAAGGGGCTGCGGCGCGAACTGCCGACCCGTGACGAGGCGCTCGCCGTGCTGGCGACCTCCGACGACGAACTGCTCGACGTGGTGGCCGCGGCCGGAAGGGTGCGCCGCCAGTGGTTCGGGCGGCGCGTGAAACTCAACTACCTGGTGAACCTGAAATCGGGGCTCTGTCCCGAGGACTGCTCGTACTGCTCGCAACGGCTGGGTTCCAAGGCCGAGATCCTCAAGTACACCTGGCTGAAGCCGGACGAGGCGTCGAAGGCCGCCGCCGCCGGGGTGGCCGGTGGCGCGAAGCGGGTGTGCCTGGTGGCCAGCGGCCGGGGGCCCACGGATCGTGACGTGGACCGGGTGTCGAAGACCATCGAGGCGATCAAGGGACAGCACGAGGACGTCGAGGTGTGCGCCTGCCTCGGCCTGCTCTCCGAGGGCCAGGCCGACCGGCTGAGGTCGGCGGGCGCCGACGCGTACAACCACAACCTGAACACCTCCGAGGCGACGTACGGGGACATCACGACCACTCACACGTACGCCGACCGGGTGGACACCGTGCGGCAGGCCCAGGCCGCCGGTCTGTCGGCGTGCTCGGGTCTGATCGCCGGCATGGGCGAGAGCGACGCCGATCTCGTGGACGTGGTGTTCTCGCTGCGTGACCTGGACCCCGACTCGGTTCCGGTGAACTTCCTGATCCCGATGGAGGGAACGCCGCTCGCGAAGGACTGGCACCTGACCCCGCAGCGGTGCCTGCGGATCCTCGCCATGGTCCGCTTCGTCTGCCCGGACGCCGAGGTGCGGCTCGCCGGCGGGCGCGAGGTCCATCTGCGTTCCCTTCAGCCGCTGGCCCTGCACCTGGTCAACTCCATCTTCCTGGGCGACTACCTGACCAGTGAGGGCCAGGCCGGTCAGACGGACCTGGACATGATCGCGGACGCCGGTTTCGAGGTGGAGGGGTCGGACACGACGACGCTGCCCGAGCACCGGGTCCCGTCGCCGGACGGCGGCTGCGGTGGACACGGCGGAGGCTGCGCGCCGTGCGGTGACTCGCCGGGGACGGCCGACGCCACCCCGTCCGAGGCCGCCGCCGTCACCCCGCCGCGCTCCGGTGCGGGGGCCGCCCAGGCCTCGGCGGCGCGTACGGACCTGGTGGCGGTCCGCCGTCGCGGTGCCGGCACGGACGTCGCGCCCAATGCCTGATCCGCTCTCCCCCGCCGAACTCCGCTCCCTGGACCGGGCACACGTCTGGCACCCCTACGGCCCGATGCCGGGCAGGCAGGAGCCGCTGGTCGTGGAGTCCGCCTCCGGCGTACGGCTGCGTCTGGCCGAACCCGCCCACGGCCGAAGGGAGTTGGTGGACGGGATGTCGTCCTGGTGGTCGGCGGTGCACGGGTACAACCACCCGGTTCTCAACGAGGCGGCCCGCGGCCAGCTGGACCGGATGAGCCATGTGATGTTCGGCGGGCTCACCCATGAGCCCGCGGTACGGCTGGCCACCCGCCTGGTGGAGATCACCCCGGAGCCGCTGCGGCACGTCTTCCTCGCCGACTCCGGCTCGGTCGCCGTCGAGGTCGCGGTGAAGATGTGCCTCCAGTACTGGCGTTCGGCCGGAAGACCCGGCAAGCACCGGCTGCTGACCTGGCGCGGCGGCTACCACGGGGACACCTGGCAGCCCATGTCGGTGTGCGACCCCGAGGGCGGCATGCACGAGCTGTGGTCGGAAGCGCTGCCCCGGCAGGTCTTCGCGGACGCCCCGCCGGACGGTTTCGACGCGGAACCGGACGAGGCCTACGCCGCGCACCTGCACACCCTGATCGCGGACCACGCGCACGAGTTGGCGGCGGTGATCGTGGAGCCGGTGGTGCAGGGGGCGGGCGGGATGCGCTTCCACTCGCCGGCGTACCTGCGGGTGCTCCGCGAGGCGTGCGACGCGCACGACGTCCTGCTCGTGTTCGACGAGATCGCCACCGGATTCGGCCGTACGGGAAAGCTGTTCGCGGCCGGGCACGCGGGGGTGTCCCCCGACGTCATGTGTGTCGGCAAGGCGCTGACCGGCGGATATCTGACGATGGCGGCGACACTGTGCACCTCCGCGGTGGCGGAGGGCATCTCCAGCGGGGAGGTGCCGGTGCTCGCGCACGGGCCCACCTTCATGGGCAATCCGCTCGCCTCGGCGGTGGCCTGCGCGTCGGTGGACCTGCTGCTGGGCGGGGGCTGGGAGGCGGAGGTGGCGCGGATCGGCGCCGGACTGGCGCGCGGTCTCGCCGAGGCCTCCGGTCTGCCCGGCGTACGGGACGTCCGGGTGCTGGGCGCGATCGGCGTCGTGCAGCTCGATCACGAGGTGGACATGGCCACCGCCACCCGGGCCGCGGTCCGCGAGGGCGTGTGGCTGCGGCCGTTCCGCGATCTGGTGTACACGATGCCGCCCTATGTGACCGACGACGACGACGTGGCACGGATCTGCCGGGCCGTGTGCGCGGCCGCGGAGAGGGGCTGAGATGACGGTGCTGGTGGTGTCCGGTACGGGCACCGAGATCGGCAAGACCGTCGTGACGGCGGCCGTGGCGGCGGCTTCCCAGGACCGCCGTGTGGCGGTCCTGAAGCCCGCCCAGACGGGGCTCGCCCCAGGGGAGCCGGGTGACGCCGCCGAGGTCGCGCGGCTGGCGGGTGCCCATGTCACGGCGGTGGAGCTGGCCCGCTTCCCGGAGCCGCTGGCCCCGGAGACGGCGGCACGGCGGGCGGGTCTGCCGCCCGTCCGCCCCTACGAGATCGCCGAGGCGGCGCAGAAGCTGGCGACGGAACACGATCTGGTGCTGGTCGAGGGCGCGGGTGGGCTGCTCGTCCGGTACGACGGCGAGGGCTCCACCCTGGCGGACGCCGCCCGGCTGCTGGCCGCGCCGGTCCTGGTCGTGGCGCCCGCGGGCCTGGGTACCCTCAACGCGACCGCGCTGACGGCGGAGGCGCTGCGGACCCGTGGCCTGGAGTGCCCGGGTGTGGTGGTGGGCAGCATGCCCGCCGACGCGGACCTGGCCTCGCGGTGCAACCTCGACGACCTGCCGGTCGCTGCCGGGGCCCCGCTCCTGGGGGTCCTGCCCGCCGGGGCCGGCTCGCTCGGGCCGGCCGACTTCCGGGCCCGTGCGGCGAGTTGGCTGGCACCCGAGCTCGGCGGGTACCGGCGCCCCGGCTGACCGACGGCGGGGGGCGTCGGGGCGGGGGGCGTCGGCGTCGGGCATCGTGGGGCGTACCTCGCGGGCACGGATCGCGTCGGGCGTACGTCGGGGCGCGCGTCGTGGGCTGTGCGTCGTGGGCTGTGCGTCCGCGATGCGGAATCCCCTCGCCCGGAGCACCGGCACCGTGTTCGACTCGGCCGATGAGTGAACTCCACATCAGGCGGGCCGTCCCGGCCGACATCGACGCCGTCCTCCGTTTCTGGACGGTGGCGGCGGAGGGGACCAGCGTCACCGACGACCACGCCGGGGTGGCCCGGCTCCTCGCCAGGGATCCGGAAGCCCTACTGCTGGCGGAGCACGACGGTTCCCTGGCCGGTACCGTGATCGCCGGATACGACGGGTGGCGCTGCTCCCTCTACCGGCTGGCCGTGCACCCCGAGCGGCGCCGGCAGGGCATCGCCACCGCCCTGCTGGAAGCGGCGGGACAGCGGTTCCGCGCGCTGGGCGGCCGGCGCGCCGACGCCATGGTGCTGGAGGCCAACGAGCGGGCGCGGCACGCGTGGAAGGCGGGCGGCTACCACCGTCAGGACCAGTGGCGCCGCTGGGTCAAGCCGCTGTGAACCGCGTCGTGCCGCTCCACCGGCTCGCCGGCGCGTCCACTGTCCCCCTGCCGGGGGCCCCTCGGCGGAGCGGCCGTCAGACATACCAGTGAGCGAGCGGTCGCGGGGACGGGCCCCGTGCCGGGTGAGCCCGTCGGCGAGTGGCGGGCCGTCACCCTCGGCCTCCAGGACGCGTACGGTGGCCGGACCCGCCTGCCGACGTGGCCAGACCCGCCTGCCGGCGCGGCCGGACCCGTCCTGACCGGCCGGGGGCATGCGCGATCTGGGGGGTACCCGCCCTTCCGGTGCCGGGAGCGGCACTAGGATGACTCCCCGCTGTTCGACTCCCGAAAGGTGTGAAGCTCCGCCCATGGGCGACCCTCCCAGTAGCCGGTCCCGCCGACACCGCGCGAACCTCCTGCCCCTGTCCGATCATGGGACGGAGGTGAACCGATGACCGAAGTGCTTCTGCTGCTGGTGGCAGTGCTGCTCTCCGTGGCCTGCGGCGCGTTCGTGGCCGCCGAGTTCTCCCTGACGACCGTCGAGCGGGGCGGACTCGAACGGGCCGCCGAACGGGGCGAGCGGGGCGCGGCGGGCGCCCTCAAGGCCGTACGCAGCCTCACCTTCCAGCTCTCCGGCGCCCAGCTCGGAATCACCGTCACCAATCTGGTGGTCGGCATGCTCTCCGAGCCGTCCGTCGCCAAGCTGATCCGCGGGCCGGTGGAGGCCACGGGGCTCTCGCCCGGTGTGTCCTCCTCGCTCGCCCTGGTCATCGGCACCGCGCTGTCCACCGTCGTCCTGATGGTGGTCGGCGAGCTGGTACCGAAGAACTGGGCGATCTCCTCCCCGCTGGCGGTCGCCAAGGCCGTGGCCACCCCGCAGCGGGTGTTCACGGCCGTCTTCCGGCCGTTCATCGCCCATCTCAACAACACGGCCAACCACATCGTGCGCCGCTTCGGCCTGGAACCGGCCGAGGAGCTGGCCTCGGCGCGCGGCCCCCAGGAACTGGTGGCCCTGGCCCGGCACTCCGCGAAGGAGGGGGCACTGGAGGCCGACACCGCGGAGCTGTTCGTGCGGACCCTGAACCTCTCCGAGCTGACCGCCGAGAACGTGATGACCCCCCGTGTCCAGGTGACGGCCCTGGACGCGCAGGCCACCGCGGAGGACGTCGCCAACGCCACCCGGGCGACCGGTCTCTCCCGGTTCCCCGTGTACCGGGGCAGCCTGGACACGGTCGTCGGTGTGGCCCACATCAAGGACGTCCTGGCCGTCCCGGCCGACCAGCGGTCGCGGAAGCGGGTGTCCGAGATGCTGCGCGAACCGCTGCTCGTACCGGAGACGCTCGCCGTGGACCAGCTGCTGGACCGGCTGTCGGGCAAGCTGGCCATGGCCGTGGTCATCGACGAGTACGGCGGGACGGCGGGTGTGGTGACGCTGGAGGACATCGTCGAGGAGGTCGTCGGCGAGGTGCGGGACGAGCACGATCCGCACGAGACGCCGGACCTGGCGCGGGCCGGTGAGGACGCCGACGGCCGCACCCTGTGGTCGGCGGACGGCGCCGCCCGCACCGACCAGCTCAGGTCTGTGGGGCTGCGCGTGCCGGACGGCCCCTACGAGACGCTGGCCGGACTCGTCGCCACCGAGGTCGGCCGTATCCCGGTGGTCGGCGACACGGTCGAGCTGGGCGGCTGGCGGATCGACGTGGTGGACGCCTCCGGGCACCGCGCGGCACGGGCCCTGCTGCACGCGCCGCTGCCCGGGTCCGAGCCCCAGGAGGAGACCCGATGATCGCGCTCCAGCTCTTCGTCGGTCTGCTGACCCTGGTCGTGAACGCCTTCTTCGTCGGCGCGGAGTTCGCGCTCATCTCCGTACGCCGCAGTCAGATCGAACCGGAGGCGGAGGCGGGGAACAAGCGGGCGCGCAGTGTGATCTGGGGGCTCGAACACGTGTCGGCCCTCCTGGCGGCCGCGCAACTGGGCATCACCCTCTGCACCCTGGTCCTGGGCATCGTGGCCGAGCCCGCCATCGCACATCTGCTGGAGCCGGTGTTCGACGCGGTGGGCATGCCGCACGGACTGGTCCACCCGATCTCGTTCGTGATCGCCCTGACGCTGGCGACGTATCTGCACATGCTGCTCGGCGAGATGGTCCCGAAGAACATCGCCCTGGCCGAACCCGCGCGTACCGCATTGCTGCTCGGCCCCCCTCTGGTGGCCCTGGCCAGGGCGCTGCGCCCGGTGATCTTCGCCGTCAACGCCTTCGCCAACGCCCTGCTCGCGCTGTTGCGGGTGGAGACCAGGAGCGAGGTGTCCGCGACCTTCTCCGACGACGAGCTGGCCATGCTCGTGAAGGACGCCGGGGACGCCGGACTCGTCGACGACCGCTCCGCCGAGCGGCTGCGGCACGCCCTGGAACTGGGCCGGAGGCCGGTACGGGACGTACTGCTGCCCATCGGCAAGGTGCTGTACACCCGGGTGGGCACGACCCCCGAAGAGCTCGAACGACTTTCCTGGGAGTCCGGGTTCTCGCGCTTCCCGGTCATGGACGGGAACCAGCGGATCCTCGGGTACCTCCATGTGAAGGACGCTCTGGACGCCACTCCCCGGGACGTCCCGTTCCCGGTCTCGGCGCTTCGCCCGATCGCCCGGGTACGGGCCTCCACCCCGCTCGACGACGCGCTGACGGCGATGCGCCGCAGCCGTACGCACCTGGCGGTCGTCGTGGACGACGACGACCTGCCGGCGGGTCTGGTCACGATGGAGGACGTGCTGCGCGAGCTGGTGGGCCGCCACCAGGCCCGGTGACGGGGGACGGGAGCCGGGGGCCACGGCAGCGGGTCCCCGGCGGGCGTCGCGGTACCATCGCAACCGCCATGGAATTGAATGCCTCTTACACCAGTCTTGTCGCGGTCGGTGACTCCTTCACCGAGGGCATGTCGGACCTGCTGCCCGACGGTTCGTACCGCGGCTGGGCAGATGTCCTCGCCACCCGGCTCGCGGCCCGCACGCCCGGCTTCCGGTACGCCAATCTCGCCGTACGCGGCAAGCTGATCGGCCAGATCGTCGACGAGCAGGTCGCCGTCGCCGCCGCGATGGAACCGGATGTCATCACCCTCGTCGGCGGCCTCAACGACACGCTGCGCCCCACCTGCGACATGGGCATGGTGCGCGGCCGTCTGGAAGAGGCGGTCGAACGCCTGGCCCCGGCGTGCCGGACGCTCGTCCTGATGCGCAGCCCCGGCCGCCAAGGGCCGGTGCTGGAGCGCTTCCGGCCTCGCATGGAGGAGCTGTTCGCCCTGGTGGACGAGCTGGCCGCGCGGCACGGGGCGGTGGTGGCCGATCTGTACACCGCGCCGTCGCTCGGTGACCCGCGGATGTGGGACGTGGACCGGCTCCATCTGACGGCCGAGGGACATCGCAGGGTCGCCGAGGCGGTCTGGCAGACGCTCGGTCTTCCGGCGGAGAGCGACTGGCGGACGCCGATGCCCGTGACACCGCCGGTGCGCTGGGCGGCACGGCGGGTGGCGGACGCGCGGTTCGCCCGGCGGCACCTGATGCCGTGGATCGGGCGGCGTCTGACCGGCAGGTCGTCCGGGGACGGACGGGCGGGTTCCCAGTTCGACCCGTCACTGGGGAAGGCCTTCTGGATCAGCCCGGAGGACGCCGACACCCCCGGCCCCGTGACCGGCTGGCGCCGCCTCGACGGCTGACCGCGCCGCCTCTCGGAGAGGACGACGGACCGGTCGGACGCACAGGGCTCGGACCAGGGTCGGGGCCGGTCACCGGTTCGTCCCTCCCTTGTCTGTTCCGTTCCTCCCTTGGGACTCTTGACGCCCTTGCCGCCCTTGGCGCCCTGGTGCTGTGATCCGCGACGGTCTCAGGCCGGCGTCCACAGGAAGTCGACTTCCGCTCGCCCGTCACTGCCGCTCGAAGAACTCCACCCGTGACACCGTTCGGTCCGGGATCACTGCGCCAGGCGGGTGCCGCGACGCCAGACGGCGCGGGTGTTGAGGGTGTCGCTGATGTCGGTGGTCGGGTCGCCGTCGACCAGCAGAAGGTCGGCACGGAGTCCCTCGGCGACTCGGCCCCGGTCGCCGAGGCGGAAGCGGCGAGCCGTGGTCGCCGTGGCCGCGCGCAAGGCGCGTGAGGGCGTGAGGCCGGCGGCCACGAGGTACCGCAGTTCGTGGTGCAGGCTCGCCCCGTGCGCCAGGCCCCCGAAGAACGTCTCGGGCATGGAGACGTCGGTGCCGGCCAGCAGGTCGACCCCGGCGGCGTCCAGTGCGCGCACGGTGTCGTACACGTCGTCGAGCCTGCCCTGCGGGTAGCGGTTGTAGCTGGAGCGCAGGGTCCGGTCCCAGGCGCTGTCCAGGCGGGCGGCGACCCGGGGGTCGTCGGCGAGTTCGCTGCCGGTGATCCCCATCATCGAGGCGTTGAGGCTGATACAGGGCACCACGAACATGCCCGCCTCCTTGACGAGGCCGATGATCTCGGCGGTGTGCGGCTGGTCCATGAACACGTGCGCGAGGCCGTCGACACCGGCTTCGGCGGCCATCCTGGTGGCCTCCACGGTCAGCGTGTGGGCCACGGTGAGGGCCCCGTACTTCTTGGCTTCCGCCACACCCGCGTTCACGGTGGCCTGGTCGAGCGACGGCAGCCCGGGGTGCCCCTCGACGCTGCCGTCGTCGATCATGAACTTGATGAAGTCGGATCCCCGGGCCAGAAGTTGAGGGACGAAGGCGGCCGCCTCCTCCGGGGTGGTGGAGAACGGCATCAGGGGCATCACCGGGGGCAGATCCCACTTCGGCCTGAATCCCTCGGGCATCAGCTCGCTCGGGTGACCACCGGGCGGTGTGATGCCGAAACCGGCGGAACGCACGTCGGCCACGGTGTCGTCGTCGGTGATGTGTCCCCGGTTCTCCCGGGTGTTCATCCCCTGCATCTCCAGTTCGGTGGTCACCCCGAACCGCAGGGCGAGCGCCAGGGAACCGGGAGCGGAGTGCACGTGCGCGTCCATGAGCCCCGGCAGCAGCGTCGCGCCCCTGCCGTCGACGATCTCGCTGCCCTGGGGAGCGTCGCCACCGACACGAACGATCCGCCCGCCGTCGATGACCACGGTCCTCACGCCGACCGACTTCTCCCCGTCGAAGACCTGGGCGTCGGTGATAGCGGTGAGTGACATAGCGGTCCCTCGTGTTCCTTGCTCGCTGACATTTACATACCCGATGCTATGCACTTAGTCGAGGGTATGCAAATGTCGGTGCGACGCCTAGAATCGGTCACATGAGCAGCGCTCCTTCCTCCGACCAGCCGTCCGACGATCCGGCACTGGACCAGATCGGCCCGGCGCTGTCACGCCTGCGACGACGCACACCCGCTTCGGGCAAGGACCTCTCCCGCAACCTCGTACTCAACGTGATCGCCGACGCGCCGGGTGAGACGACCGTCGGTGGTCTCGCCGCCGAGATGGGCGTCACCCAGCCGGTGGCCAGCCGGACCGTCGCCGCCTGCATGGACGACGGGCTGCTACGCCGGGCCGCGTCCCAGTCCGACGGGCGCCGCACCGTGCTCGAACTCACCGAGCACGGCCGGGCCGAACGCGACCGCTTCGCCGCCGAGCAGCGAAAAGCGTTCCAGGAGATCACCGCGGCCTGGTCGCCGGAGGAACGGGTCCAGTTCGCACGCCTCCTGGTCCGGTACGGCACCGACGCCACCACATGGTCCAGGAATCAGGCCACGAGCCGCGAGTGAGCGGCGGCTCGCGACGGACCTCCCTACCGCTGTGGTCACGCCGGCCGGCATCACCCCCTCGCGCCTGCCCCGCAGAACTGGTTCGGGAAGAGTCGCAGATGCTCTCTGACCTGGAGGTTCCTACAGCATGGAGACGGTTCGGAGCCTGTGTGGTCGCCCGGTAAACTCCGGACACGTGACTGCTGTGTCTGCGAAGCCTCGCATCCCCAATGTCCTGGCCGGCCGCTATGCCTCCACGGAGCTGGCCGTCCTCTGGTCCCCCGAGCAGAAGGTGAAGCTGGAACGCCGGCTGTGGCTGGCGGTGCTGCGAGCGCAGAAGGACCTCGGCATCGAGGTGCCCGACGCCGCGCTGGCCGACTACGAACGGGTGGTCGACCAGGTCGACCTGGCCTCGATCGCCGAGCGCGAGAAGGTCACGCGGCACGACGTGAAGGCCCGGATCGAGGAGTTCAACGCCCTCGCCGGCCACGAGCAGGTGCACAAGGGCATGACCTCCCGGGACCTGACCGAGAACGTCGAGCAGCTGCAGATCCGGCTCTCACTGGAGCTGATGCGCGACCGTACGGTGTCGGTCCTGGCACGCCTCGGCAGGCTGGCCGCCGAGTACCGTGAGCTGGTCGTCGCGGGCCGCTCGCACAATGTGGCCGCGCAGGCCACGACGCTGGGCAAGCGCTTCGCGACCGCCGCGGACGAGCTGCTGGTGGCCTACGGGCGACTGGAAGACCTGCTGGACCGGTATCCGCTGCGCGGCATCAAGGGCCCCGTGGGTACGGCACAGGACATGCTGGACCTGCTCGGCGGCGACGCCGACAAGCTCGCGGACCTGGAGCAGCGCATCGCCGGGCACCTCGGCTTCGCGCACTCCTTCACCTCCGTCGGCCAGGTCTACCCCCGCTCCCTCGACTACGACGTGGTGACGGCGCTGGTGCAGCTGGCCGCCGCGCCCTCGTCGGTCGCCAAGACGATCCGGCTGATGGCCGGGCACGAGCTGGTGACCGAGGGCTTCAAGCCGGGCCAGGTCGGGTCGTCGGCGATGCCGCACAAGATGAACACCCGCTCCTGCGAGCGTGTGAACGGCCTGATGGTGATCCTGCGCGGCTACGCGTCGATGACTGGCGAGCTGGCGGGCGATCAGTGGAACGAGGGCGACGTGTCCTGTTCCGTGGTCCGCCGGGTGGCTCTTCCGGACGCCTTCTTCGCGTTCGACGGGCTGTTGGAGACCTTCCTCACCGTGCTCGACGAGTTCGGTGCGTTCCCCGCGGTCGTGGCGCGCGAGCTGGACCGCTACCTGCCGTTCCTCGCGACGACCAAGGTCCTGATGGCGGCGGTGCGGGCCGGGGTCGGCCGCGAGGTCGCCCACGAGGCCATCAAGGAGCACGCGGTGGCCTCGGCGCTGGCGATGCGGGAGCAGGGCGCCGAACGCAACGAACTGCTGGACAAGCTGGCGGCGGATGCCCGTATCCCGCTCGACCGACCGCAGTTGGACGCCCTGATGGCGGACAAGCTCTCCTTCACCGGTGCCGCGGGTGACCAGGTCACCGCGCTGGTGTCGCGGATCGAGAAGATCACGGAGCAGTACCCGGAAGCGGCCGGCTACACGCCGGGGTCGATCCTCTGACGGCCCCTTCCGCTGTCCGATGACTCCCGAGGAGCTCCAGGCCGCCCGTGACCGCGTCGTGCCCGACGTCGCCACGGGCGGCCTGCGCGTGCTGTTCTGCGGCATCAACCCGAGCCTGACGACCGGCGCCACAGGCCACCATTTCGCCCATCCCGGCAACCGGTTCTGGCCGGTGCTGCATCTGTCGGGTTTCACGCCGAGGCGGCTTCGGACGGCGGAGCAGGACGAATTGCTGGGATACGGACTGGGCATCACCAATGTGGTGGCCAGGGCCACAGCCAGGGCGGACGAGCTGAGCGCGGAGGAATACCGCGAGGGCGGGCGGACGCTCGCGGCGAAGGTGGCGGAGCTGGGGCCCCTCTGGCTCGCCGTCGTCGGTGTCACCGCCTACCGCACCGCCTTCGGAGAACGCCGCGCCCGCATCGGCCCCCAGGAGCGCTCCATCGGTGGAGCCCGCGTCTGGGCACTGCCCAACCCGAGTGGTCTCAACGCCCACTGGACGGTGGCGACGATGGCGGACGAGTACGCCCGGCTGCGAGCGGCAGTCGACCAGGAGCTGTCCGGCTGAGGCCCCCGGCCCCGTCACCGAATCGGGTGCCGCGCCGGCCGGAGGTGGAACCCCGGTGGCGTGCGTTCGCGACCGTAGCTGTGGTCAGGGTGGGGCGACCACCGTCACCAGCACGCTCGTGTCGGGCCCGAGGTCTTCACCCTCGGGGTGGAGCGCCACGGCGATCCACCGGTCCTCGATCCGCCACATCGCGAGGTAGGCGCCGCGAGCGACCGCGTCGGCCCATGGTTCCGGTATCTCCTCCCCCGCGAGCATCCGCTCCCGCGCACTCCACAGACTGACGGCCTGGGGTTCGCCCCAGCGCAGTGTGAGCAGGGCGATCAGCGCATCGTGTTCCGCCCGGCACTGCGCCAGCCGTTCCACTCGCTCTGCCTCGTCGCCGTCGCACAGCGCCTCCTCCCCGTGCAGGTACGCGCTGTGGTACCCGGGGCCGCTGGCCCCCGAGCCCGACACGGTGCGCTCCGAGGGAAACTCCCTGGCGCGCATCCCGTCGATGAGGCGGAGGTGATGTGCCGTGGTCATACCGTCAGTAAACCCTCTCCCACTGACACATGGGCCTCGCCGGGGTCAGGAGAAACCTCCAGGGATCGCCGGCACGGTACGGTCCTGGGCCGCTTGCTCTGTGCCGTCCGGAGCCTAGTCCCTTGAGCGCCTCCCCCGGAGGCCAAGCTCTTTCTTCAACGACTCCCTGGAGTCAGGGCAGATGCCGACACCGGCCTGACCAGGTGGCCCGATGTGAGTGTCGGAAGAGGAGTGAGATCGGAGGAGGAGTGAAAGCCGACCGGCCGGCCAGGACATCAGCCACAACGGTGGATCCAGCGACGGTCATCCGTACGGTCGGCCTTCAGGCATCCCTGGTGCGGACCGCCCACCAGCCGGCCAGCAGGGCGAGCCCCGCCCACGCCCCGGTCACCGCGAGGCCCGTCCACGGCCCGAGACTCCCTTCCGTCGTCTGGTGAAGGATCAGCTGTCCGGCGCGGTCCGGCAGGTACTGAGCCGCCCCTCCCGCGACGTCTCCGACCACGAAGGACACGATCAGCACGAACGGTACGAGAAGCGACAGCACGGCAACCGCGCTCCGCAGCAGCGCTGTCAGTCCTGCCGCCGACAACGTCATCAGGGCGAGGTAGATACCGCCCCCGATCACCGCGCGGAGCGCCCCGCTCTCCCCCAGGCCGACGGCGTACTCACCCATGAACGCCTGCCCGACCACGAAGGTGACGAGGCTGGTGATCAACCCCGCCCCCACGGCGAGACAGCCGATCACCGACATCTTCGCGGCGTAGAAGAGGTCACGGTTCGGGACGGCGGAGAGCGATGTCCGCAACGCGCCGTTCAGGAACTCGGACGACATGGCCGTGGCACCGAAGCTGATCGCTGCGATCTGCCCGAAGTTCAGGGCATAGAAGGCGAAGAAGAGAAGGTCACCGTCCGGTTTGTCCGCCTCGGCCTGCCCCACGGTCGGGAACACCAGCAAAGTGACGAGCAGGGTGGCGGCGAACACCGCTATGAGCGAACCGGAGACCGACCGCACCGATCTGACCTTGATCCACTCCGAGCGCAGGACGGCAGTTGCCGGCATGTTCATCTGGTCAGCCCTTCTCGGGTGTCGTGAAAGCATGAGCGGCGAACTGGGTCTCGTCCGCGGTGAGGGCGAGATAGGCCTGTTCCAGAGTCGCCTTCAGGTCCACGAGTTCGAGCAGGGGGATCCCTTCGGAGGCCGCCAGGGGGCCGACTTCTGCGGCTCCCACTCCCGCGACCGTCCACGACCCGTCAGCACCCTGCACCGGTGCGTGTCCCCGGCGGGACAACGCTTCCCGCAGTCGGGCGGGTTCGGTGGTACGGAGGCGGACACCGGGGCCGCTTCGTGCGTCGAGGAAATCCTCCATCGGCAGATCGACGAGAAGCCTTCCCTTTCCGAGGACGACGAGATGGTCGGCGAAGGAAGCGGTCTCGCTCATCAGATGGCTGGAGACCAGAACGGCGCGGCCCTCCCTGGCCAGGCTCCGCATCAGCTCGCGGATCCAGACGATGCCTTCGGGATCCAGCCCGTTGGACGGTTCGTCCAGCATCACAACCCCCGGATCACCGAGCAGGGCGGCGGCGATGCCGAGCCGCTGGCGCATGCCGAGGGAGAAGGTCTTGATCCGCCGGCCGCCGACCGTTCCCAAGCCCGATTCTTCGAGCATTTCCTCCACTCTGCGCCGGCCTATGCCGTTACTCGCGGCCAGCGCCGCCAGGTGGTTGCGCGCGGTCCTCGAACCGTGCGCCGCCTGTGCGTCGAGCAGTGCACCGACGCTGTGCAAGGGCTTACTGAGGCGGGTGTAGGCCCGTCCTCCGATCGTGGCCGTGCCGGAGGTGGGCCTGTCCAGCCCGAGAACGAGACGCATGGTGGTCGACTTTCCGGCTCCGTTGGGGCCGAGAAAGCCCGTCACGCGGCCGGGGCGCACACGGAAGTCGATGTGGTCCACGGCGCGGGTCGCCCCGTAGTCCTTGGTGAGTTCGTGGACTTCGATGCTGTTCATGAGCTCAGCCTGGCTGCCCGGCCCTGCTCGTGGCCTCCCCCACGAGAGGGGATCGTCTCCCCCGCTCGGGGGAGCCGCTCGGTGCCGCCTGGCTGGCACGATGGCCGGCATGCGCCGCTTCCTCCGACCGCTGGCCCTCGCGGCCACGTACAGTCGCTGGCTCCACCTGCTCGTTCCGGGCGCGGGCGTCAGTGTGTGGCTCTTCATCTCCATGGACACACCGTGGATGCCTCTTCTCTTCGCCGTGCCTGTGGGCCTGGTTCCCGCCATGAGACTCGCCGAGGGGGTCCAGGCTCAGTACCTCCTCACGCCCGGGGAGCGCGGGCACCCGGAGGCCGCGATCGCCACAGCGCCTTCCGCGACATGGTGGGACCGCTGGCGCACGGTGGCCTGGTTGGAGGTGCGGTTGCTGCTCGCCGCGGTGGTGGGCTTCGCCACGGTCAGCCTCTCCGCGACCGCCGTCGTTCTCGTCCGGGCTTCGCTCGGTCCGAAGAGCGGCGACCAGTGGCTGGCCCGAGGCATCAAGGCGGGCTGGTGGTGCGCTCTGCTCGCGCCCGTACCACTCGTCCTGCTGCTCGGGGTCGTCGTGGTGTGCGGAAACCTCGTCACCGCTGTCGCCCGTCAGTTGCTCGGCCCGTCACCGATGGAGCGGATGACCGCACTGGAGGAACGCACGGAGCAGCTTCTTGAGCGCAACCGCATTGCGCGCGAGCTCCATGACTCGATCGGGCACGCGCTCACGATCGCGGTGGTGCAGGCCGGAGCCGCCCGTACGGCGGACGACCCGGTCTTCACGGCGCGGGCGTTGGCTGCCATCGAGGAGACGGGCCGCCGCGCGCTGGACGATCTTGAGCGGGTCTTACGGGTACTACGGGAATCGGAACCTTCCGTGTCGAGCCGCCCGACTCTGGCCGAGGCCGACCGATTGCTGGACTCGGCCCGCGACTCAGGCGCCGTGATCGACGCCGAGGTGTCCGGCCCGCTGGCGCTGGTTCCCCGCCCGGTCTCCCGCGAGGGGTACCGCATCCTCCAGGAGTCCCTGACCAACGTGCTGCGTCACGCCGGCTCCGTCCCCGTACGGGTGAGAATCGGTGTCGCGGACGGTCGGCTGGAGCTGGAGGTCGTCAACCCCATTTCTCCGTCGGGGGTGCGCAGGTCGGGGTCCGGAAGTGGCCTGCGCGGCATACGTGAGCGGGCCGCCCTGCTGGGGGGAAAGGCCAAGGCGGGTTGCTACGGGAGGAACTGGATGGTGCATGTGAGCCTTCCGCTCGACCGCATACCCTGACCGGATGGCGGTATCCGTTCTCCTGGTCGACGACGAGCCTCTGGTGCGCGCGGGGCTACGCGCGGTTCTGGAGGCCCAGCACGATATCCGTGTGGTGGGCGAAGCCTCCGACGGCGCGGCGGTGATCCCCCTTGTCCGCCAACTGGCTCCGGATGTCATCGCGATGGATGTGCGGATGCCGTTGATGGACGGGATAGAAGCGACGCGGGCGGTGCTGCGTGCCGTGCCCCGGCCTCCGAAGATCCTGGTCGTGACCACGTTCGAGAACGACGAGTACGTGTACGAGGCACTGCGGGCCGGGGCCGACGGATTCCTGCTCAAGCGGGCCCGTCCCGCCGAAATCGTCCACGCGGTGCGGTTGGTGGCGGAGGGGGAGTCACTGTTGTTCCCTGCCGCGGTACGGCAACTCGCCGCGGAGTACGGCACCAGCAAGGCCAGGGCCGCGATGGAGCGTGCGGCGCTCACCGACCGGGAGTCCGCGGTGCTCCGGCTGATGGCACGCGGGCTGTCCAACGCGGAGATCGCCGCCGAGCTCGTCGTCGGCGCGGAGACGGTGAAGACGCATGTGAGCGCGGTGCTGGCGAAGCTGGGGGCCAGGGACCGCACCCAAGCGGTGATCGCGGCCTACGAGTCAGGCTTCGTGTCACCGGGCTGACGCGGAGGCACCCCACGTCGGTCAGTGTCCTGCCGCACCACCGATACGCTCCGGCCCGGCCACGGCACCCGGCACCCACACCGCGCCGGCCCGCCCGCCCGGACAGCGGCACAAGGCACCCGGCGATCCGTAGCGGGGGCCGGCCGGCGGCACTCGCGGACGCTGCCGTCGGCGGCACTCGCGGATGCTGGCGCCGACAACACCCGCGGCTGGTTCCGGATACTTCGCGACGGCGGCGAAGGTCACCTCTCGGTACCGGCTTCGGGGGTCTGTCGCCCTATGCCTAGGCAACGAGTACGATCCGCAGACACGCGCGCGACCTGGGAGGACACACCGTGGGCCGGCTGACCGGTGGGGACCCGTCTCTGCTGCGGCGGATCAATTCCGCGGTGGTACTGCATGCCCTGCGAGGGGCCCATTCACCGACCCTCACGGACTTGACGCGCATCACCGGGCTCTCCCGTCCCACCGTCGAAGGCGTGGTCGAAGGACTCTTCGAGGCGGGTCTCGTCGTCGAGGCCATGCCCGAGGACGGAGCGGCCCGACGGCAGGGCCGTCCTGCCCGGCGGTTCAGATTCAGGGCGGAGGCCGGGTATCTGCTGGGCGTCGAGATCGGCTCGCACCGGGTCTCCGCCCTGTTGTCCGGTCTGGACGGCCGGATCATCGGTGCGGGCTCCCGGGAGGTCTGCGAGAGCGCCTGCGCGGACGACAGGCTCGACCAGGTCAGAGCGGTGATCGCCGACGTGCTGCGGCGCACCGGGGTCGCGCGCAGCAGCCTGCGCGCGGTCGGCGTGGGCAGCCCGGGAATCGTCGAGGCGGACGGGACCGTGCGGCTCGGGACGGCGCTTCCGGACTGGACGGGCCTTCCGCTCGGTGAACGGCTGCGCCGTTCGTTCCGATGTCCGGTGCTGGTCGAGAACGACGCCAACGCGGCCGCGGTCGCCGAACACTGGAAGGGGGCCGCCACCGAGTCCGACGACATCGTGTTCGTCCTGGCGGGCTTGAGCCCGGGGGCCGGTTCGCTGATCGGGGGCCGACTGCACCGGGGGTTCGGCGGTGCGGCGGGTGAGATCGGGGCACTGCACCTGCTGGGTCGTGATGTCACACCCGAACACCTGCTGTCCACCACGGACACTCCGCTGGACCCGCTGGACGAGCGCGCCGTCGCCGCCGTGTTCGCCAAGGCGCGGCACGGTGACACGGGCGCGCAGGCCGCCGTGGAGCGGTTCATCCAGCGGCTGGTGCACGACGTCGCGGCTCTCGCGCTGGCGCTCGATCCCGAACTGGTGGTGGTGGGCGGCTGGGCCGCCGGGCTCGACGGAGTGCTGGACCCCCTCCGCGACGAGCTGGCGCGGTACTGCCTCCGGCCGCCCAGGGTGGCCCTCTCGCTCCTGGGAGAGGCGGCCGTGGCCACAGGCGCCCTGCGGCTGGCTCTGGACCATGTCGAGGAGCAGTTGTTCGCGGTGGAGGCAACAGTGACGGCCCGCCGCTGAGTGCGGCGGGCCGGAGGGACGGCGCGGCGCGGGAGCGCGGGACGTCGTCAACGGACCTCGATGTCACGCGAACGGAGCCCCAGACCAGGAACGCCGTCCGTGACCCGCGGCTGAACACGGCCGCGGTGCCGTGCTGTCAGGAGGCCTGGCGCGTCTGCGCCTCCTCCTCGTGGCTGATCTCCAGTGCCCCGGAATCACCGAAGGTGAGGCGGCAGGTGTCCGCACGGTAGGTCGCCACGGACACGGCTACCGTGCCGGAGGCGGCGAGGTAGCGCGTCGTGACCACGAGGACGGGCGCGCCCGGGAGCCGGTCGAGCTCCTTGGCGTCGTCCGCGCGGGCCGATCCGAGCTCGACGGAGCGGTCCTGGCCGTCCAGCCCCAGGCGGTGCAGCTCTCGCAGGACACCCCGGGCCCGAGCGGGTCCGGAGGGCACCTCGATCGCGGAGAGCTCCGGCACGGACGAAGTCGGGACGTACAGAAGCTCCGCGGCGACGGCCTGTCCATGGGTGAGGCGGATGCGCCGCACCACGTGCACGGGAACGTCGGCAACGATGTCAAGAAGGGCGGCAACCGGCGCGGTCGCGGTCGCGGTTGTGCAGTCGACGGGCTGCCACGTCTCCCCCGCACCGCCGCCGTCGGCCCAGTCCTGCTGTACACCGGCGACGGCGACCCCGACGCGCGGAGGCGCGACCGTCGTGCCCACGCCGCGGCGCCGCTGCAGCCGGCCTTCCAGCTCCAACTGCTCCAGGGCCTGCCGCAGCGTGGCCCTGGCGACGCCGAAACGCGCCGCCAGCTCACGCTCGTTGGGCAGGATCTCGCCCACCGCGAAGTCCGAGTCGAGCGCCTCACCGAGCACGGTCTTGAGATGCCAGTACTTCGGCTCCTGCACGGCTTCCAGCTGCGTGGTCCCCACCCTGTCCTCCGCAATCACCCGACGCCTAGTTCCGCGACGCTATTTATTAAAGGTCCTTGTCTTAACGTGACGACCTTAGGGCTGCCCACCACCTTGGTCAAGACCAATCCTCTCCCGGTGACGGAGCGAAATCGTCATGTGCCGCAAAGCGTTCACAGGACGTTCGCGGTCCGGTGGCCCGGCGCGTCACCAGGCCCACGTCCGCACAGGTCCGGGAGGTGCGGGCGGCGGTGCGCCGCGTGCGAGGGGCGTCCGGCGTGCGTCAGCGGGCGAACTTCCGCATGGCATCCGGCGTGACCGGGGTGAAGAAGTTGACGAGGTTGCCATCGGGGTCACGGAATAGCAGTGACCGGTTGCCCCAGGGCATCGTGGTGGGTTCGTTGACGAAGTCGGACACGAAACCGGTCAGGTTCCCGTACACCCGGTCCACGTCGTCGACGAGGAACTCGATGATCACACTGTGGTTGTCCGCGGGGCGGGCGGAGCCCGGGGCGAACAGGGGAACGGTGCGGGTACCGGCGATCGCGAGGGTGCCGCCGCCGGTGCTGAGCTCGGCGAAGTCCTCGGTGGCCCAGGTCGCCGGCACCCCTGTGGCCTGCTCGTAGAAGGCGACGAGGCGTGCGACGTCGCCGGTGATGATGCGGATCGAGACGAGGTCCATGGTGTTCTCCCAGGTAGGCGGAACCGCTGCACTCCGAAGACTAGGACTTATAGTGGACAGAATCGGTCCACTATTCTCGTTAGGCTGTGCGCATGTCTCGACCCACCGGACGCGTACTGATCCTCCTGGAGCTGCTGCAGGCGGGCGGTATCCGGACCGTGGCCGAGCTGGCCGACCGGCTCGGCGTCGACGGCCGCACCGTGCGGCGCTATGTGGATCAGCTGGTCGACCTCGACGTGCCGGTGGAGGCCGTGCGGGGCCGCTACGGCGGCTACCGGCTGGGCTCCGGATACCGCTTGCCGCCGCTCATGTTCAGCGACGACGAGGCGCTCGCGGTCTTGCTCGGTCTGGTCGCCGGCCGCCGCTCGGGACTGATGACGACGGACGCGGCCGGCGAGACGGCAGCGGCCAAGATACGCAGGGTGCTGCCCGAGCGAGTGACCCGCAGACTCGACACGGTCCTCGCATCCCTGGCGTTCACCGCTCCGCCCACCGCCTTCGCGCATCCGGATGCCGAGGTCCTGCTCACCGTCGCCGACGCGGTCCGTCACCGGCGGCCGCTCTCGATCAAGTACACCGACCGGAACGGCCGACGCGGCGAACGCCCGCTGCATGCCTACGGGATCGTCGCCCATGCGGGCCGGTGGTACGTCACGGGCACGGACCCGGAGATCGGTGAGGACCGGACGTTCCGGCTCGATCGCATCGCAGGCGCGAGGTGCCTGCCCGGCACGTTCGACGTACCCGCCGGACTCGACACCGCACAGCGCGTGGTGTCAGGGTTCGCCACGGCCGAGTACCGCCACGAGGTGACCTTGCGGATTCACGGGACCGTCGACCAGATCCGGGCACGCCTTCCGGCCGGTGTCGCGAGCCTGGAGGAGGTGGCGCCCGGGGTGGCAGCGGATCCGACGGCCGAGCGGTGGCGGCGCGTCGAGCTCCGGGCGGAGAGGCTCGACTGGTTGCCACCGGTACTCGCCTCGCTCGACCGGCCGTTCGTCATCGAGCGCCCTGATGAACTGCGCGACCTCGTCGTCGCGCTCGCCGACCGCCTCGCGTCCAACGCCCGACAGACCTGACACCTGAGCGATCCGTCAGACCCGCCAGGCAGAAGGCACGGTTGTCGAGACGTCCCCCTGGACGAACGAGAGACCGGCCAGCTTGTCAGGGTTGCGTATGAGGTAGGCGTCCTGGACGACCCCCTTCGCGACCTCCACCTGGAAGACCGTGTCCGGCCTGCCGCCGACGGTCAGCACGAGGGCGGGGCCGCCGTTGAGCTCCACGATCCTGGCCTCCATGCCCTCGGGCCGGTCCTGGCCCACGGCGAAGAGGAAGCGGCCCACCTTGTCCGCACTCTCGATGATCCGGCGCGGCGCCTTGGACTTGCCGCCGCTGTCGCTGACCAGCCGTACATCGGGGGCCAGCAGCGCGAGCAACCGCTTGAGGTCGCCTCCCGAGGCGGCGGCGAGGAAGCGCTCGGTGAGGTCGCGGCGGAGGGCTGGATCCACGTCGTACCGCGGTTTGCGCTCCTCCACGTGCCGCCTGGCCCGGCCGGCCAACTGCCGCACCGCCGCCTCCGACCGGTCGAGCGTCGTGGCGATCTCCGCGTACGGGAATCCGAACGCCTCACGCAGGACGAAGACGGCCCGTTCCAGCGGGGACAGTGACTCCAGGACCACCAGTACGGCCAGGGACACCGATTCGGCCAGCACGGCATGCTCCACGGTGTCCGGGACGGACAGGCCGTACGCGGTGACCACCGGTTCGGGCAGCCAGGGCCCGACGTACGCCTCATGCCTGGACCGCACGTGCCGCAGCCGGTCGATGGCCAGCCGGGTGGTGACCCGTACGAGAAAGGCGCGCGGCTCCCGCACGTCCTCGCGGTCCGCCGAGGACCAGCGCAGCCAGGCGTCCTGCACCACGTCCTCGGCGTCGGCGACGCGCCCCAGCATGCGGTAGGCGACCCCGGTGAGGACGGCCCTGTTCTCTTCGAAGACATCGGTCACGGTGTCGGCAGTCACCGTTCCATCCCAGCCCACGTGCCGGACGGTGTCCAGCGGGAATCGCCGGAACCGGCCCGGTACTTGACCTGGTGGCTGCCCCCGCTGGTCATACGCCGCATCGCCCCCCGGCACCGGGTCCCGGCGCGTTCGGACCGCGCCGCCCCCAGGTGACACGAGACACCCAGATGACAGGGCCACCACGCGCTCGTTCTCGGCCACTGTCGCCGCCGGGCCGGACCCCGCCCCCTCGCGGCACGAACGGGTCATGTCCGGCTCCCGGTTGACGCTGCCGTACAGGATCGGGCGTCACGCGGTGCCGCGTGGGGCGGCGCCCTCACGCGTCGCGGACCCCGGTACCGGTACCGGGCGGCGCCTCAGCATGCCCGAACCGAGCGCCACGCCGACCCCCACAAGGAGGCTGCCGGCGCCCTGACCCACTCCGTAGGTCCCGGTTCCGACCAGCGGCGCGGTAATGGCCGCGGAGACCGGGATCAGCCCCGAGAACAAGGTGGCGCGCTCGGCACCGATCTGCCGCATCCCGCTGTACCAGCAGACGAAGCCGATCACCGTGACCACCGCCGCCTGCCACACCAGGGCCAGAGTCTCCTGTCCTGTGGGCATACGCAGGAAGCCGTGCCCGTCGAGCAGTACGCCCAGAAGGACCGATTCCACGGCGGCGACGGCACAGACCGTCGCCGACAGCAGCTTCGGGCCGAGCGGGCGCAGCACGGGGACCGCCAGGACCGCGAAGCCGACCTCGCCGGCGAGCGCCCCGGCCGAGAACACGATGCCCGCGAGGTCGGCCCTCCCCCATCCCTGCACGGTGAACGCCCCGGCGGCGACGAGACCGGCGGCGTACAGCACGGCCGGTGAGGGGCGGCGTCCGTCCAGCAGGGGGACCAGGACGCCCACCACGATGGGGGCGCATCCGACGAACACTCCGGGGACGGCCGGCTCCGCCGAGCGTTCCGCCGCCAGGACGGCCAGGTTGAAGCCGACCATCCCGATGGCGGCAAGGGTGGCCAGGCGGGCCCACTGCCGCCCGGTGAGCGTGCGCAGCAGCGCCGGATGCGATCCGTCGCGGGAGTGCAGCAGGGGCAGGAGCAGCAGTGCCGCGAGGCCGTAGCGCAGCGCCTGGCCTCCCGCGTACGGGTAGTCGCCGAGGACGCTGTTCGCGGTGAAGGAGGCACCGACCAGGGTGCAGGCGAGGGCCGCGAGCAGGGCCCCACGGAGTGGAGTGGCGTTCATGGAGGCGACGCTAGGGCGGTCGGCGGACCGGTTTAAGGTCCACTTCCATGACGTCTTCGGGGACCAATCCGCATGGGGGTGCCGGTACGCAGGGGGAGCGCGCGCCCGTGCGCCCCGCCTGGGAACTGCTGCTGCCGGCCGCTTCGGCACCCGCGCGTCAGCGCGGGCGTGCGCTCCGGTCGGCGCTGCGCGAGGCGGTACGGTCGGGCCGGCTGCGGGCCGGGACACGGCTCCCGGCCAGTCGTGAACTGGCAGCCGATCTGGGGGTGTCACGTGGGCTGGTGACCGAGGCCTACGAGCAGTTGACGGCCGAGGGCTATCTGCGCAGCGGCCGGGGCGCGGGTACCTGGGTGAGCGAGGCGGTACGCCCGTCGGCCCAGGCACCGGCGCGTGACAGGGCTCCACGTGCGCCGGGCGCACGGGTGGACTTCCGGCCCGGCACTCCGGACCTCTCCCTCTTCCCCCGCGGCGTGTGGGCGGCCACGCAGCGTGCGGTGCTGGCCCGGCTGCCGCACGCTTCCCTCGGGTACCCCGACCCCCGCGGTCTGCCGGAACTGCGTGAGGCACTGGCGAGTCTGCTGACCCGGCGCCGCGGTGTGGTGGCGGACCCGGAGCGGCTGGTGGTGTGTTCGGGGGTGGCACAGGCGACGACGTTGTTCGGGTTCGTGCTGCGCGGCCATGGCGTGGACACGGTCGGGGTGGAGGACCCCGGTAGCCCTCAGCACGCCTCTCTGTTCGCTTCGGCCGGCCTGCGGACCACGCCGCTCCCGCTGGACGGTGAAGGGCTGGCGCTGGCACCGCTGTTCCACTCCGGCGTGCGCGCCCTGGTCACCACGCCCGCCCACCAGTTTCCCACCGGAATCGCGTACTCCGCCGAGCGGCGTGGCCGACTGCTCGACTGGGCCCGCGACACCTCCGGTGTGATCCTGGAGGACGACTACGACGGCGACTTCCGGTACGACAGGGAGCCGGTGGGGGCGTTGCAGGGCCTGGATCCGGAACACGTCGTGTACACCGGCTCGGTGAGCAAGTCGCTGGCGCCCGGACTGCGACTGGGCTGGCTGATCGCCCCCGCGTCGATGACCGAGGAGATCGTCGACCGCAAGCGGACGATGGACCTGGGCAACGCCGCGGTGGACCAGGCGGTGCTCGCCGACTTCATCCGCCGGGGCGGCTACGACCGTCAGTTGCGCCGCTGCCAACGGCTCTACCGGGAGCGCCGGGACGCTCTGACCGCGGCCCTGTCCGAGTGCTTTCCCGGCACCGAGGTCAGCGGTATCGCGGCCGGGCTGCACATCATCGCCCGCCTGCCCGGACGGTTCGGCCCGGAGGCGGATCTCCTGCGTCGCGCGGGCGCCGCCGGCATCGCGCTTCGCCCGCTCCGTGACTGCGTGATGACGGCGCCGGGCCCGACGGCCCACGGCGCCGCGTCCGGGGGGCCCGGGTCCGACGACGGAACGGTTTCCCTGGTCCTCGGGTACGCGCACCTGACACCGGCCGAGATCACTCGTGGGATCCGACTGCTCTCCGAGGCGCCACGCACGGGGCCGGGCGTCCGCATGGGCTCCTGACCCGGGCGAACGCGTCGCCGATGGAGACGCAGCTGCTGTCCGGACAGGTCAACGCCGTCGGTGCGAGCAGAGGCTGACGGCCCGACTCCGTGCGTGGAGCCGCACAGTCCTGTTCCGCCCGGTCCCGCGGCAGGGGCGCGTCGAGCAGTGGGTGGGGGTACGCGGGAGCACATCGGTTACGGGCGGGGCGTGTTCGGGGGCGCATCCGGGTCAGGCGGAGGTCCGCAGGCGGTTTCAGGGCGGTGGAGGGAGGGGTGCGGCTCGGCTCCGGTCCCGTTGTTTGGAGCCGTTGTCAGTGGTGGGTCCTACGGTCTTTTCCATGACCCGATCCGTACAGGCTTTGGCCTACTCACGCGCGTCCGCCCTGGAAACCTCCGGGGCCGGAGGCCAGTTGCTCGGTCTGGAGACCGCAGGTGGACTGACGCCTCGCGGTGCCGAGGCGCACCCCCGGTTCTTCACGGGATTCCTCACGTCTCCGAGCATCGCCGCACGTGGACTCCTCGCCGTCGCCGATGTGGCGTCCGCGCGCTATTACCGGCAGACACCGGCCTCCTCCCTGGACCCGGTGGTGACGGGCAACGGGGACCGGCTGCGCTTCGAGTCGTTCTCCGGCTGCTGCGGGGTGTACGCGCGCCTCGACGTGCTGAGGGAAGGCCTCGACGGTGGCGGGACGGACCACGGGACGACGAACGTGGACATCAACCATCCGCTGCGTGAGGCGCTGTCGCGGATAACGGCGGATGACCCGTTGCATCTGCGGGTGGGGCCCGAGGAGATGGCCGTCACCACCATGGACGGCCCGTTGGTGGAGAAGAAGGTGCCGCTCCCGGACCGCTGGCTGCGGGGTTTCGCCGAGGCTCAGGTGGTCTCGGCCGGTTTCGACCTGCGGGCGGAGCTCCCGGCCGACGAGGCCGTGCGGTTCCTGCGCTCGCTGCCTCGCACGTCGGGCAACGCGTCCAGGGGTGCCCGGTGGGTCGTCCCGGCGGGGAGGACCCTGCGTCCGACGACCCGGCCCGTGGCGGGCGCGGTCTGTCTGCCCGGACCGGAGCGCCTGGCCGCCCTCCAGCGGGTGCTTCGCCACGCGACGGCACTGCGGGTGTACGGGCCGGTGGCGGACGGCACGGCCTCGGCGAGCGCCTGGGAAGTGGTGCTGCCGGGCATGCGGCTGACGCTCACCTTCTCTCCGGAGGCGTCGCGCGGATTCTCGGGCGAGGGCGGGGTGCTGGAGGCACTGGCCACGGACGACGCGGCGTCGGACGCCGAGTTGGTGTCGGTCCTGCTGGCCTGGGAGCCGCGGATCGAGCCGGCCGATCTGGCCGAGCAGGCCGGTCTGACGGTGGAGCGGGTGCGTGCGGCACTCACCCGGCTGGGGACGGCCGGGCGGGTGGGCTACGACCTCGCGGACGCGGCGTACTTCCATCGGGAGCTGCCCTACGACGCTCGGCGTGCCGAGCGGCACAACCCGCGCCTGGTCGCGGCCCGTGAGCTCGCCGGTGCGGGGGCGGTCGTGATCGACGGGGCGACGGCCCTCGTCTCCTCCGGCGAACGCCGCTACCGGGTCCGGGACGGGCAGGGGAACCTCAGCTGTACCTGCCAGTGGTGGGCCGACTACCGCGGCCGCCGGGGTCCCTGCAAGCACGCCCTGGCCGTGCGCATGGTCCGTCGCGGCGCGGCGGTCACCGGGGGTGCGCGATGAGCGAGCTCCTCACCGCTGTTCGGGCGGGCCGTAAGGAAGAGGTCGTGCGTGCACTGGCCGGCATGGACCGGGCCGCGCGCAAGGAGGCCCTCGCGGAGCTGAAGTCACTGCGCAAGGAGGCACGGGGCTGGGGCTGGTCGGAGCGCGCCACCGTCCGGCACGCCCTGCTGGTGGCCGGCGCCGGATGCCATACGGGAGCGGCGGCGTGCGCCGCCTGGATCGGCGGCCAGGACCTGCGGGACTGGTCGGGTACACCGTATGCGTTGCTCCTCGACGTACTGGCGGACCGGGACCCCGCCTGGCTCGGTGATCTCGCGCACCGGCTGGCGGCGCGCCCGTCGACATCGACCGAGTCCGACTACCGCCTGATCCAGGAGTTGGTGCGCGTCGCGCGGTGCCCCCTCCCGGTGACGGACGGGCTGGTGGGCGGGTGGGTCACCTCGGTCAACTCCGCCCGCTGGCAGGGCAAGGGACGGAGCCGCCTGGTGGACATCCTGCGGGCCGAACCCCATGTCGCGACCCTGGCCACCGCGCTGTTCGAGGGAACCGAGCCGCCCCCCGGTCTCTTCTGGTACGACAGGGCGGACATGACCGACGACTGGCCGAACGCGCTGGCGGCCCTGGCGGGCGAAGGCGTCTTGGAGCGCCGTACATTGGCCGACCGGTCGGTGAGTCGGCTGCTGCGCGGTGGAAAGCCAGGTGATCTGCGGTTCTCTCTCACCATGGTGCGCGCGCTGGAGCTGACCGAGGACGAGGAGGCCGCTCGCGTCGCCGACTGGATCGCCATGGCCTCGGACGGTGGATCCGCCGTCGCCGGGCACGCCCAGCAGGTGCTCGTCCGACTCGACGCGCGGGGTGCCCTGAGCACCCACGCCCTCGCGGACGTCTCGGCCTCGGTCCTGTTCCGTACGGAGAAGAAGCTGGTACGGGCTCAGCTGACCCTGCTCGGTGCGGCGCTGCGACGAGACAGAGCCACCGCCGGACAACTGCTGCCGGTCATCGCCGAGGCATTCGGCCATGAGGACATGGACATCCGCGGACGCGCGCTGAGACTGATCGCCCGCCACCTGTCGGGCGCGACACCTGCGTTGCGTGAGGACCTCGCGTTCGCGGCGGGGCGACTGGGCCCGATGCACCGCGCGGCCGCCCGTGACCTGTTCGGGGATCTGCCGGCCGACGATGAACCCACGGTCCCGTACGAGGAGACGCTGCCGCCCGTACCCGAGCCGCGTCCTCTGGGCGCCGCCGCCTCGACGGTGGCGGAGCTCGTGGAGGAGGTGAGCGCGCTGATCAAGTCGCGGAGCCGTGAGGCGCCGTCTTTCGAGCGGGCACTCGACGGTCTCGTCCGCCACGCCCGCACGGACCGTACGGCTCTGACGGAAGCGCTGCGCGAGGCGCTCGCCGGGGTGTGGTGGCTCGATGACCAGCCACAGGACCGGGTGGACCGGTGGTTCGCCGCCGACCCGGGAGGGCTCGACGTCGTCGCGGCGGCACTGCTGGGACAGGTCTCCGGCGGGCCCGTGAAGAACGGGCGTAAAAGGCGGACGGCGACGGGGACCTGCGCCCACGCCGCGCTGAACGGCGTGCTGTACGCGCGGGTGTGGGAAGTCGCCGCCCTCCTGCCGACGGGACAGCTTCCCTTTCTGCTGGCGACGCCCACCTGGCACACGGGGGCACTGGAGCCGGCCGAGCTCGTCGAGCGGCTGCGGACGTACCGGCACCTCGGCGCCCGGCCGGGGCCCGTCGACTTCGCGCAGGCGCTGTTGCGCGTCCGACGCTCCGGCACGGAGGCGGAGGCGGTGGAGGCCGCCCTGCTCGGCACCGAGGAGGGCGACCGGCTGGCGGCCTGGTTGCGCGCGGACGAACCCGTGGCCCGCGTGTTGCCGCACGGACTCGACAGCCACCTTCCCACCCCCGGCGACTGGCACGACCGCGGGGCGCCGGGTAAGCGCTGGGTCCTGTTGTCCACGGGCGAACACCCCGTCCTGGCACGGGAGTTCCCCCGCGCCTTCCAGTGGCTGGGCCGCTCCCACCACCCGCTGCTGAATCCCTGCTACCACTGGACTCCCGAACGCTCAGGGCCCTGGTCGGCGACGCTCCCTCAGGACGCCGAGGCCGTGGCCGCCTGGCTGATGCCCACCCTCCTGCACGGTACGGACGAGGGGATGCGGGGCGGAGCGTGGGCGCTTCCCGGTCTCGTCGAGGCCGGTGGTCCTCCGGGTGGTGAAGCCCTTCACCTGGCCTTGGCCTACGGGCTCGGGTCGCGTCATCCCGACGACCGGCTGTCCTCCGTGGACGCTCTGCTGATACTCGCCGCGCAGGACCGTCTGGACCCGGCTCTGCTCGGCCGGGAGCTCGCGGTGCTCATCGATCACGACCTGACGAAGGTGAACCGACTGGCCGACGCGGCCCGGACCGCCGCGACCACCGGTGCGTACCGGACGGTGCTCGAAGTGCTGTCGGCCGCGCTGCCGAGCCTCCTCGGCTACCAGCGGGCGCCACGCGCGCTGGGCAGCATGGTGGCGGTGGCCGCCGAGTGCGCGGAGCAGTGCGGCCCGACAGCCGGTGGACCGATAGCCGGTCTCGCGGAGACGGCCGCCCGGGGAGGCTCCACACAGCTGGTCCGGCAGGCAGCCCGGCTGCTGGCCGCCTGGGAGGCAGGGGCCGAGGCCGGCGTCGGGGCCGTGACCGTGGCCGGGGCTGATACCGATACCGCGAGTTGAGAGGAGGGAGTCAGGGGTCAGGAGCGCGACGGGGAGGGGCATGCAAGAGGCGGGCTGTGCGGGAAGCGGGGTGGCGGAGACGCAGAGCGCGGTGCGGGCACGGGGCCGCCCCGGGTCGGTGGGCAAAAGGGTGCTGAGGGGCCAGATCCACACGTAACCCATCAGTCACAGTGCGTTCGCGGTCAGGCAACACCGCTGGGTCACAGTGAGGGCATGACTGATGTGACATCCGCGAAGAGCGCCCGCCGTCCGCACCACTGGCGGAGGGACCTGATCGAGCTGGCCGCACTCTTCACCGCGGTGGCGGTGGCGGACGCGATCGCCAACCTGATCGGGCACCAGCCCGAAGGCCCCTATCTGCTGATCGCCTCGGCGGTGGCCCTGATCGCCACAGCGGCGTTCCACACCTGGTGGGCACGACGGCACAGCCACGCCCCGCCTCCGGGCCCGGATTCACAAGCCGCGGGTGCAGGGACCACAGGTGCCGGGCCCGCAAGGGCAAGTGTCTCTGCCATGGGCGCCACGAGCCCCGCCGCCCGTACCGAGGAGACCACGGAGACGACCGCGGAGGAGACGGCAGAAGAGACAGCGGAGAAGGCCGCAGAGCAGACCGGCAGGAGGACCGAGGAGGAGATCGGGAGGAGGGCCGGCAAGACGGTGCTGTGGCGGATGCGGACCACGGTGCGGGACGCCCCCGGCGCCCTGGCCGCTCTCTGCACGGCGCTGGCCAGGCACCGGATCGACATCCTCACCCTGCAGACACACCCACTGGCTCAGGGCACGGTCGACGAGTTCCTGCTGCGCGTGCCGGAGTCCCTGACGGCCCGGCAGCTCACCCGGGAGATCTCCGCGGCCGGCGGCACCTCCACGTGGATCGAGCGCGCGGACGCCCACGATCTGGTGGACGCCCCCACCCGCGTACTCGGTCTGGCCACGCGCACGGCCCTCGACGCCGCCGAACTCCCGCTCGCCCTGCGCCAGCTCCTCGGACGGTGCACCATCCACTCGCTGCCCGCCCTCTCATCCCCCGCCGCGCCGGGCTCCGGCTCCGGACGCGCCACTGGGGAGGGCGCGCCCGTGGAAGGCGTCCTGCACGAGACGGTGATGCGGCTGCGCGATCCGTCGGGCGGGGCCATCACCGTGGAGCGGCCGTATCTCCCGTTCACCCCGACCGAGTTCGCCCGTGCCCGTGCCCTCGTCGAGCTGGACGCCCGTCTCGGTCCGCGTGTTCCGCGCGGCGCGTCCGTGCTCACCCTCCCCGAGGGCAACGAGATCACGGTCCGGCGGGCCGACCAGGACGACCTCGCCGCCGCCCGTGCCATGCACGACCGCTGCTCCGAGCGGACCCTCGGCCTGCGCTACCACGGCCCGGTGCGGGACGCGGACCGGTATCTGGACCATCTGCTGAGCCCGCGTTTCGGTCGTACGCTCGCCGTGCAGACGGCCTCCGGCAGGCTGGTGGCCCTCGGCCACCTGCTCTGGGACGGCGACGAGACCGAGGTCGCCCTGCTCGTCGAGGACGACTGGCAGCGCCGCGGTATCGGTTCCGAACTCCTCGGCAGGCTGGTGGCCCTGGCCGTCGAGGCCGACTGCGAGAGCGTGTACGCCGTCACCCAGGCGCACAACACGGGGATGGTCGCGGCCATGCGCGCGCTCTCGCTGCCCCTCGACTACCAGATCGAGGAGGGCACCCTGGTGATCACCGCTCGGCTCGCTGCCTCTCCGGTCCGGTCGCGCCCCGCTCCGGAGACTCCTTCCGGGTACGGGCGGACGGAAGAGCCTCCGCGGCTCGTCCACTGACCCCCGCCACCCCCGCGGCCCCCTCCCTGGACCCCGCGGCCCCCTCGCTGAGCCCCTCGGCTCCCTCGCTGAGCGCCTGGCGCAGGTCGGCCCACAGGTCCTCGACGTCCTCAAGACCGACCGACATCCGAAGCAGCCTGTCTCCCACGCCCGCCGCGTGCCGGTCTCCCTCCTCCACGATGCGGTGGCTGATGGAGGCCGGGTGCTGGATGAGGGTGTCCACACTGCCGAGACTCACGGCGGGCGTGATCAGGCGGACCCCGGCGATCACCCGGTGCGGGTCCCCGTACACCTCGAAGGAGACCATCGCCCCGCCCAGCCGCGGGTAGTGCACCCGGGCGACCCGGGGGTCGGCCGAGAGCCTGCGGGCGAGTTCGGCGGCGCCCGCCGAGGCCGCGCGGACCCGTACCGCGAGCGTGGACAGACCGCGCAGCAGCAGGTATCCGGCGAGCGGATGCAGCACTCCGCCGGTGGCGAACCGCATCTGCCGCAGGCTCGCCGCGAACTCCTCGTCGCAGGCGACGACTCCCCCCATGACGTCCCCGTGGCCGCCGAGGTACTTCGTCGCACTGTGCAGCACGATCCTGGCGCCGTGTTCGACGGGCCGCTGGAGCACGGGCGTCGCGAACGTGTTGTCGACGAGCAGCGGCACGGAACCGCAGGAGTGCGCCACCGCCCGGATGTCGATTTCGGCGAGGGTCGGGTTGGCCGGTGTCTCGACCATCACCAGTCCGGTGTCGGGGCGGATGGCGTCCGCGATGCCCGCCGGGTCCGTCCAGGTCACCTCGGTGCCGAGCAGCCCCGAGCCGAGGAGGTGGTCGCTACAGCCGTACAGCGGGCGCACGGCGACCACGTGCCGCAGCCCGGCGCTCGCGCGGGCCAGCAGCACCGCCGAGAGCGCGGCCATGCCACTGGCGAAGGCCACCGCGCTCTCGGTGCCCTCCAGCGTTGCCAGCGCCTTCTCGAAACGGGCCGTCGTGGGGTTGTCCAGCCGGGCGTAGACCGGCGGGCCCTCCGGCTGGGCGCCGGTGGCGGCGAAGGCGTCGATGCGTTCCGCCTCGCCCCGGGAGTCGTACGAGGGGTAGGTGGTGGACAGGTCGATCGGCGCGGCGTGCAGGCCGAGGGAGGCGAGATCGTCGCGTCCGGCGTGCACGGCTTCGGTGGCGAGCGCCCTGGACCGGCTCGGTGCGGGGGGTGTCAGCGAGGTGGCGTCGGTGTCCATGACCTCACTCTGAACATCGACCGGCCAGATACGGCGATCACCCGTGTAACGTTCGCGATATGCCTGAATCTGTCGCTCTGGATCCGGTGGATCTGCGTATTCTGCGGCTCCTGCAGAACGATGCCCGGACGACGTACCGGGAGCTGGCCGCCGAGGTCGGGGTGGCGCCGTCCACCTGTCTGGACCGGGTGGCCCGGCTGCGCCGTTCCGGAGTGATCCTCGGGCACCGGCTGCGGCTTGACCCGGCCTTGCTGGGCCGGGGTCTGGAGGCCCTTCTGCTGGTGCAGGTCCGGCCGCACCGTAGGGAACTCATCGGCCCGTTCGTCGAGCGGATCCGGGCCCTGCCGGAGTCGCGCGCGCTGTTCCATCTCACCGGTCCGGACGACTACCTGGTACACGTGGCGGTCGCCGGGACGTCGGATCTGCAACGACTGGTCCTGGACGAGTTCACCTCGCGCCGGGAGGTCGCCCGGGTGGAGACCCGGCTGATCTTCCAGCAGTGGGAGTGCGGCCCCCTGCTTCCTCCCGCGCCGGACACGCACCAGCCGTCGAGCACGAGCACACACTCCCCGTCAGGGACGGGCACGGGCGTACACCCCCCGTCGAGCACGGACACGGGCGCGCACCACCCGGTACGGACCGGTCCGCGAGCCGTACCCGCGGCACCGCCGGAAACGACGTCGTAGACACTTCTCCGGATATCCGTGTCCCCATACCGGTGACGCGGGAAGCCCTGTCGTACGAGGATGTCCCCATGTCAGACACATCGAGCAGCGCACTGCCGCGCCAGGTCGCCGACGCCTACGTCGACGCGTTCATCGAACTCGACCCGATCACCGGTACCTATCTCGGTGTCGCGGAAAGCTCCAGCCGGCTGCCCGATTTCTCACCCGAGGGACAGGCCGCCCTGGCCGAACTGAGCCGCCGCACCCTGGTGGAGCTCGACGCGGCCGAGCGGGCGCCCGGTGCGGACACCGACGCCGAGCGGCGCTGTGCGCGCCTCCTCCGCGAGCGGCTGACCGCCGAACTCGCGATCCACGACGCCGACGAGGGCCTGCGGGCCGTCTCCAACATCCACTCCCCCGCGCACGGCATCCGGGAGGTGTTCACCGCCACGCCCACCGCGACCGACGAGGACTGGGCCGCCGTCGTGGCCCGTCTCCAGGCGGTCCCCGTAGCGCTGGAGGGATACCGCGCCTCCCTGGCACTGGGCCTGGAGCGCAAGCTCTACGGGGGCCCGCGCCCGACCGCCACCTTCATCCAGCAGTTGGGCGTCTGGGCCGGGGAGGGGGACCGCGGGTTCTTCGAGGAGTTCGTGGCCCCGGGCCCGGACTCCCTGCGGGCCGAGCTGGACGCGGCGGCCGCGCAGGCCACCGCCGGTCTGGTGGCGCTGCGGGACTGGATGAGCGAGGTGTACGCACCGGCGGTCCAGGGCGCTCCCGACACCGTGGGCCGTGAGCGGTACGCGCGTTGGTCGCGCCAGTTCAACGGTACGGACCTCGACCTGGACGAGGCGTACGCGTACGGCTGGTCCGAATACCACCGGCTGCTGGCCGAGATGAAGACCGAGGCCGAGAAGATCCTTCCCGGTGCGGGTCCGTGGGAGGCGCTCGCCCACCTCGATGAGCACGGCAAGCACATCGAGGGCGTGGACGAGGTACGGGAGTGGCTGCAGGGCCTGATGGACGAGGCCATCGAGGCGCTGGACGGCACCCACTTCGAACTCGCCGAGCGCGTCCGGAAGGTGGAGTCCCGGATCGCCCCGGCGGGCGGTGCGGCGGCCCCGTACTACACCGGCCCCTCCGAGGACTTCTCGCGCCCCGGCCGCACCTGGCTGCCCACCATGGGCGAGACCCGCTTCCCGGTGTACGACCTGGTCTCCACCTGGTACCACGAGGGTGTGCCCGGCCACCATCTGCAGATCGCGCAGTGGACGCACGTCGCCGACAGCCTTTCGCGCTACCAGGCGTCGATCGGTCACGTCAGCGCCAACGCCGAGGGCTGGGCGCTGTACGCGGAGCGGCTGATGGACGAGCTGGGCTTCCTGCCGGACGCCGAGCGCAGGATCGGTTATCTGGACGCGCAGATGATGCGGGCCTGCCGGGTGATCGTGGACATCGGCATGCACCTGGAGCTGGAGATCCCCGCCGACTCGCCGTTCCACCCGGGTGAGCGCTGGACGCCCGACCTCGCCCAGGAGTTCTTCGGCAACCACAGCGGCCGGCCGGCCGACTTCGTGGAGAGCGAGCTGACCCGCTATCTGTCGATGCCGGGTCAGGCCATCGGCTACAAGCTGGGTGAGCGGGCCTGGCTGCTCGGCCGGGAGAACGCCCGCGCGGCGCACGGTGACGCGTTCGACCTCAAGGCCTGGCACATGGCGGCCCTGTCCCAGGGGTCGCTGGGGCTGGACGACCTGGTGGACGAGCTGTCCAAGCTCTGACCCGAGGTGGCCCGGAGGGCCGGTGCCCGCTCGCACCGGCCCTCCGGCCCGCCTGCCCGGCCCGGCTTCCAGGGCCCGGCTGTCCGGCTGTCCGGCTGTCCGGCTGTCCGGCTGTCCGGCTGTCAAGACCAGCCTCCGCCCAAGGCCCGCCTTGCCCCGGCCCATAAAGGGGCACCTCGTCCGACCCCGCCGACCGGCGACGGCCCGATGCCTCAGTCGCCGGACACTTCCGCCACGCGGTGGCGCACCGCCGACCCGTCGCGTTCCTTGACCACTTCGAGCTGGGCGGGGATGCGGCGGCGCAGATCGGCGACATGGCTGACGATGCCGACGCTCCGGTCCCGTTCCCGCAGGGAGTCCAGGACGTCGAGCACCTCGTCCAGGGTCTGCTCGTCCAGGCTTCCGAAGCCCTCGTCGATGAAGAGGGTGTCCAGCCGGACGCCGCCCGCCTCGTCGGTGACGACGTCGGCGAGGCCGAGCGCCAGCGCGAGCGAGGCGAAGAAGGTCTCGCCGCCCGACAGGGTCGCGGTGTCACGCTCGCGGCCCGTCCAGGAGTCCACGACGTGCAGGCCGAGGCCCGACCTGCGGCCGCCGCTGCGGGCGTCGGAGTGGACCAGGGTGTAGCGGCCCGACGACATCCGGCGGAGGCGTGCCGTCGCCGCGGCGGCCACCTGTTCCAGGCGGGCCGCCAGTACGTACGCTTCGAGCCGCATCTTGCGTTCGTTGTCGGCCGAGGTGCCGGCGGTGAGTCCGGCGAGCCGGGCCACCCTGGTGTACTCCTGGCGCAGTGGTCCCAGGGCCCGTACCTCGTCGGCCACGCGGCGGGAGAGCCTGGCCAGTTCCGTGCGGCGCTCCCCGGCCGCGGCGAGCGCCGTCGCGCGGTCGCGGAGGGCCCGCGCCGACCGGTCGCGGGCCGCCTGTGCGGCGTCCGGGGCGGCGGGCGGGTGTGCGGCGGCCTCCTTGGCGTCCGTTTCGGCGAGCCGGTCGGCGACGGCGGCGGCCTCCGCCTGCCAGGTGTCGATCCGGTGCTGGAGCTCGCGCTGCGCGGTGTCGTCCAGGAGTTCCGCGGCGGCGGCGCGCGGGGTGTCGAAGCCGGCCCGGAACGCGGCGTCCGCGAGCCTGCCGTCGGCCTCCTTGCGGTGCCGGGCCGCGCGTTGCTCGGCGCGTACGGCCTCGGCCGCGTCGGCGAGCAGCCCGGCCTGGCGTCGCAGGAGCGCGGCGTGTGCGGCCACGGAGTCCGACGCTCCCCGGGCCTGGGCCAGTTCCTCCTCCAGTGCGGCCTGTTCGCGGTCGAGCGCCTCGCGCTGCGAGGTGCGGGCGGCGGCTCGGCGTTCGGCGCGCTGCCGGTGGTCGAGGCGTTCCAGGTGCTCCCGTTCGGCCGCGGCGAGGGCCTCCTGGGCGGCGTGCGTCCCGGCGGCCAGCGTGTGTGCCTCGGTGTGCTGCCGGGTCAGCCGTGCGACGGCGGCTTCGAGTTCGGCCACGGGCACCTCGGCCGCCCGAGCGGCGCCACTCGATCGATCGTTCTCCGTACGTCCGTGTCCGTCCCGGGTCCCGCTCGCGGCCGCCGTGCCGCTCAGGGTGCCACCCGCGTCCAGGACGCCGTCCGCCGCTGCCTCGGCCACCTCCGTCCGTGCGGCGTCGAGGCGTTCACCGATGAGGCCGAGCTGCCGTTGGGCCTCGGCGCGGGCCTCGTCGGCGTTCCGGTGGGCGGCGAGCGCCGCCTCCTCGGTGGCCCGGTCCACATGGCCGTCGCCCGCGCGGGCGGGCTCGGGGTGGTCGGCCGATCCGCACACCGCGCAGGCCTCACCGTCCACGAGCCGGCCGGCCAGCTCGGCGGCGATGCCCCGGAGGCGTCGTTCACGCAGCTCCAGCCAGGTCTCATGAGCGGTCACCGCGCGCTCGCGGACCGCCGTCAGGACGGCCTCGGCCTCCGTCTTCCGCGTGGTGAGCGTGTCACGCCTGCGGGCGGCATCCAGCCTCCGGCGAGCGGGGGCGAGCCGCCCGGCGAGCTGCTCGGCGCGGGTCGCCGCCTCCTGGGCCCGCCGCACCCGGGCATGCAGCTCCTCGCGGACCGCCTCCCAGCCGGCCAGCCAGTGGGCCGACTCCTGGAGCAGTTCGTCGTCGGCCCGCGACTGCCGCTCGATCCGGGCCCGTTCGGTGTCGATCTCCCCGACGCGCCGCTCGGCACGGCGGGCCGCGTCGAGCGCGCCGAGTTCGGCCCGCAGCGCCCGCTCCCGGTCGGCCAGCTGCTCGGCGCCGGCGTCGGCCAGTTCCGGGGGCAGACAGGCGCGGGACCGCTCGCGGGCCTCGCTCGCCGCGCGGTGGGCCCGGTCGGCCTCGTCGCACAGTTCGAGCGCCGGGGCGACCAGGTCCGCCTTGCGCGCGCGGGACAGCCGGTCGAGGCTGCGGTCGTGTTCCGCCCGGCGCTCCTGGAGTCCGGCCGCGCGGCGCCTGGTCTCCGCGTACCTCTGCTGGAGCCGGGCGAGTTCACGCTCGGCGTCGAGGGCATGGCGGGCCTCTTCGTCGCGGGTCTCCGCCGCGGACAGCGCCACCTGGGCGATGTCGAACCGTTCGCGCGCGCCGGCGCGTACAACGGCGGCCCATTCCAGCACCCCTTCGGCCAGTCCCGGTTCGCCGGGTCGGTCCTGGGGCGGCTCGGTCTCGTCGGTCACGGGTCCGGCCGCCTGGGCGACGCGCTGCGCGAGGGCGAGGATCTGTTCGTCGGCCGCCTTCACCCGCGCCTCGGCTGCACGGCGCCGCTCGGCCAGACGCTCCTCCACGGCGGCGAACCTGCGGGTGTCGAAGAGCCGGCCGAGCAGCTTGCCGCGGGCTTCGGCGTCGGCGCGCAGGAAGCGGGCGAAGTCGCCCTGCGGCAGCAGCACCACCTGGCAGAACTGGTCCCGGCTCATCCCTATGAGCTGGGTGAGTTCCTCGCCGATCTCCTGGTGCGAGCGGCTGAGTCCCTGCCAGCCGCCCTCGGGCTCGTACGCGCGGAGCCAGCTCTGCGCCTTCTCGGTGGTGAAGCCGCCGCCCTTCTTCTTGGGGCGGGGCTGGGCCGGCCGCCGGGTGACTTCGAGCCTGCGTCCGGCGACGGTCAGCTCCAGGCGGACCTCGGTCGGCAGGCCGGCGGGGGCGTGGTCGCTGCGCAGCGAGCCGCCGGGGCTCTGCCGGGCACCGGGCACCGCCGCGTACAGCGCGTAGCAGACGGCGTCCAGGACGCTGGTCTTGCCCGCGCCGGTCGGCCCGTGGAGGAGGAAGAGGCCGGCCGACGACAGCGCGTCGAAGTCGACTTCCTGGGTGATGCCGAAGGGCCCGAAGGCGGTGAGGGTGAGCTTGTGCAGCCTCAACGGGACACCTCGTTCACCGTGTCGTCCACCCGTACGTCGTCGAAGGCGGCACGCAGGACGCCGCGTTCCGCTTCGCTGGGGCCGCTGCCGCCGCGTACGTGGGCCACGAAGTCCTCCGCGATCTGCTGGTCGCCGCGTCCGCCGAGGCGCTGCGCGTACGAGGCCCGGGGATCCTCCGGGTCCCGCTCGGGTTCGAGGACCAGGGTGAGGATGTGCGGGAAGCGCCCGGCGAGCCGGGCCATCGGCTCGTCGGGCCGGACGGGGTCGGTGAGGGTGGCCTCGACCCAGGATTCCCGGTGCCGTTCCAGGGCCGGGTCCTCCAGCAGTGTGTCCAGGCGGCCCCGGAGCCGGGCGAGGGGGCGGGGGACCGGGCAGCCGAGGCGTTCGGCGGTGATCTCCCCGCCGGGTCCGAGGTCGATGAGCCACATCGTCTTGCGGTGGGTGTGCTCGGAGAACGAGTAGGCGAGGGGCGAGCCGGAGTAGCGCACGCGCTCGGTGACCGTCTGGCAGCCGTGCAGGTGTCCGAGTGCCACGTAGTCGACGCCGTCGAAGACCCCGGCGGGGACGGCGGCGACGCCACCGACCGTGATGTCGCGTTCGCTGTCGCTGGGCTCGCCGCCCGCCACGAACGCGTGGGCCAGCACGACGGAACGGGTGCCGTCCGGGCGGCCCGCGAGGTCCGCGCGGACGCGTTCCATGGCCGCGCCGAGGACCGCCTCGTGTCCGGCCTTGGCGGCGCCCAGGGTGTCCCGGACGAGGGCGGGTTCCAGGTAGGGCAGCCCGTAGAAGGCGACGTCTCCGTGGGCGTCCGGCAGGAGGACGGGGGTGGCGCAGTCGGCGGGGTCGGTACGCAGATGGATCCCGGCCCGCGCGATGAGTCCGGCCCCGACCCCGAGCCTGCGGGCCGAGTCGTGGTTGCCGGAGATCATGACGGTGGGGACACGGGCTCCGGCGAGCCGGTGCAGCGCGTCGTCGAAGAGCCGCACGGCGGTCAGTGGCGGCACCGCGCGGTCGTACACGTCACCGGCGACCACCACCACGTCCACCTGGTGCCGCGCCACGGTCTCCACGAGGTGGTCGAGGAAGGCGGCCTGGGCGTCGAGCAGGGAGACGCGGTGGAAGGACCGTCCCAGATGCCAGTCCGAGGTGTGCAGAATCCTCAACGGTCCGCTCCGACCCGCGTTTTCGCCCTCACAACACCCTCCGAACCGGCATCGGCCCCGCCGGTACCCACCACGCCGGTGCCGGTCGGCACCTGGTCCGTCACGGCTCTCAGTCTGCCACCCTCAAGGAGGCCGCCGGCCCGGCCGTGTCACTGTCCCCCGTGCGCTCCCCGTGGGGTCCGGCAGCCGGTTCTCCGCCGGGCTCAGCCTCCGTGACCCGTGTGTCCTGCACCGGGCACGTCGCACGCCGGCCGGCTTCCGCCAGGAACCCGTCATACGTCCCCGTCACACGTCCCCGTACGCCTCGCCGCCCGGCTCGAAGGTGGCGGAGCCGGCCGTGGCGTCGGCCAGCCAGGCCCGGAAGCCCTCGACGTCGGCGTCCGGCAGGCCGATCTCGATGGTCACGGCCTCCGCGTACCGTACGTCGCGCACGATCCGGCCTGTGGACCGCAGATCGTTCTCCAGCTTGCCCGCGCGCTGGTGGTCGACGGTGACGGTGGCCAGCCGGTAGCGCCGCCGGGTGAGGGTCCCCAGGGAGTCGAGTGCCTCGCCGACCGCTCCCCCGTAGGCGCGGATGAGCCCGCCGGCGCCGAGCTTGACCCCGCCGTAGTAGCGGGTGACGACGGCGACCACGTACCGCACCTCGCGGCGCAGGAGCATCTGGAGCATGGGCACCCCGGCGGTGCCGCCCGGCTCGCCGTCGTCGGAGGCCTTCTGTACGGAGGCGTCCGCGCCGATCACGTACGCGTAGCAGTGGTGGGTGGCGCCGGGGTGCTCGGCGCGGACACGCGCCACGAACGCCTGTGCCTCCTCCTCGGTGGCGGCGGGGGCCAGCGCGCTGAGGAACCGCGATCGGTTGATCTCGGTCTCGTGCACGCCCGCGCGGGCGACGGTCCGGTACTGCTCCTGCATCAGGCCACCCTATGTGCCCGGCCCGCCTCCTCATTCACCCGTACGCGGGGAATGGTCCGGGGCGGCCGTCCGTTGTCCGGGCATGTACGCAGACGATGAGACGGTCCGCAGGATTCTTCTGGACACGGGTGACACCTGGGCCGTGGTGGGCCTGTCCGACAACCCCTCCCGGGCGGCGTACGGGGTGGCCGGGGTCCTTCAGCGGTTCGGCAAGAAGATCGTTCCGGTGCACCCCAAGGCCGTGACGGTCCACGGCGAGCGGGGGTACGCCTCCCTGGCCGACATACCCTTCCCGGTCGATGTCGTGGATGTCTTCGTCAACAGCGATCTCGCGGGTGGCGTCGCCGACGAGGCGGTCGCGGTCGGGGCGAAGGCGGTCTGGTTCCAGCTCGGTGTGATCGACGAGGCGGCGTACGAGCGGACGCGGGCGGCGGGCCTGGCCATGGTCATGGACCGCTGCCCCGCGATCGAGATACCCCGCCTGGACGACCGGGCGTGACGCCTCGCCCCTGAGTGCGCTCCGACTCCGGCGGGGGCCTGGGGCTGACCGACGGGGTCGTCGGCGCCGACGGGTCGTCCGTCCGGAAGGCGTGGTGTCGCGAGCGGCCGGCCGCGGGGACAATGCGGGGCGTGGCACACGACCTGATCACCGGTGGGCGGGTTGCCGCCCAGTTGTCCGAGCTGGGTGTGGAGCGAGGGGGCGTGCTGCTGGTGCACGCCTCGATGCGGGCGGTCGGCATGGCCGCCGGGGCGATGGCGGGCACCCTGCGGGAGGTGCTCGGGCCGGACGGGACGTTGGTCGTGCCCGCGTTCACCATGGAGAACTCCGACACCTCGCGCCACTATCTGGACCGGGTGCGGGGGCTGGACGAGCAGGCCCGCGCCGCGGTCCGGGCGGCCATACCGCCGTTCGACCGGGCGACCTCGTCCGCGGCCGCCGTGGGACGGTTCGCCGAGGCCGTGCGCCTGACGCCGGGTGCCGTGCGCAGCGGTCATCCGCAGACGTCGTTCGCGGCGCTCGGTCCGGCCGCCGGGAGCCTGCTCGCCGGGCACCGGCCCGACTGCCATCTGGGCGAGGACTCCCCCCTGGCCCGGCTGTACGAGGCCGATGCCCTGATCCTGCTGCTGGGCACGGGTTACGACACCTGTACGGCCTTCCACCTCGCGGAGTACCGCCTGCCGTCGCCTCCCCGCCGCCGCTACCGCTGTGTGGTGGCGGACTCGGGACGGCGCCGGTGGTGGGAGTACGAGGACGTCGCACTCGACGACAGCGACTTCGCCGCCTTGGGGCACGACTTCGAACGCCTGGACACGGCCGGGGCCGTCCGCAGGGGCCAGGTGACCTCGGCGCCCAGCCGTCTGGTCCGCCTGCGCTCCGCCGTGGACTTCGCCACGGTCTGGCTCAGGGACCACCGGCCCGCGCGGAACTGACGACCCGCGCGGGCGGGGCGGGCACGCAACCGTGTGCCGGCGCGTGGGTGACCCGGGAGGTGCCTGGGCGATCCGGGAGATGCGCCTGGGAGACCCGGGGCCCCGGGGTGGCGCCGGGCCGGTCCGGGTCCGACAGGCACGGCCCGCCGGTCAGATCCCGAGGCCCTCCACCAGGACGGCTCCGGGGAGGGCGGCCAGCGCCTTGCCCGGGACGATGAGCTTGCCGCGGCGCCGGCCGCTGCCGATCAGGACCCATTCCTCGTCCACCACGGCGGGGTCCAGCAACAGGGGCCACTCCGAGGGCAGTCCGACCGGTGTGATGCCGCCGTACTCCATGCGCGTCCCGTCGACCACGGTGTCCACCGGGGCGAAGGTCACCCGGCGGGCATCGAGGTGCCGGCGCACCGCCCCGTTCACGTCGACGCGTGCGCGGGAAAGCACCACACACGCGGCCAGGGTGCTGACACCGCCCCGTTTGGCCTTGACGACCAGGCAGTTGGCCGACCGGTCGAGCAGCTCCGGACCGTGGTGCTCGACCAGGACGGCCGTGTCGGCGATCGCCGGGTCCGTGTCCACATAGACGATCCGGTCGGCGGGGAAGCCGCCCCAGCCCGCCTTCACCACGTCCGCCACGGGCGGGGTGAGCAGATCGAGCCGGTCGGCGGCGGACGAGACGTCTTCGAAGGAGCCCAGCGGTGCGCGCATGCGGAATACGCTAACAGCCCTCGCGGACGGCTCATTTGCTGTTCGGGGACTTGGCCGGCAGGTCCGTCACCGCGAGCAGTTGCTCGGGCGTGACCCCGTCGGGGAGCGGCACCGGAGCCGGGGTGCGCAGCGGTGGCTGCCAGCCCTTCTCCGGGTCCCACCTGCGCACCACCCGGGCCGGTGCTCCGGCCACCACCGCGTGGTCGGGCACCACCCCCCGTACGACGGCGCCGGCCGCGACCACCACGTTGCGTCCGAGCCGGGCGCCCGGGAGGACCACCGCTCCGGTGCCGATCCAGCAGCCCGGACCGATCGTCACGGGCTCCATACGGGGCCACTGCGTGCCGACGGGCTCGTGCGGGTCGTCGTAGCTGTGGTTGGTCGACGTGACGTAGACGTACGGACCGCAGTACGTGTCGGAGCCGATCGTCACCGTGGTGTCGGCCACGACATGGCTGCCGCGCCCCAGGACCACCCCGTCTCCCAGGGTCAGGATGGGCTCGGGTCCCAGGTCCAGGTCGGGCATCAGTCCGGCGGTGAGCGTCACCTGCTCGCCGATGACGCAGTGGTCGCCCAGTTCGATCCAGGGCTCCCCGAACACGGTGCCCTGCGGAAAGGCGAGCCGGGTCCCCACACCGATACGGCCGAACCTCAGCCGCCCCGGGTGCTGCGCGGTCACCGCACCGGTCTCCCGCACCCAGGACCAGCCCCGGTGGACGGCACGGGACAGCACCCGCCGCCTCCAGCGGGCCACGGAGGGGAAGAGTGTTCGATTCTTCGGCACCCGCTCACGGTAGTCGGCCAGGTCGGGCGGGTCCGCGCCCCGACCTGTGATGTTCACCCCACCCTCCCCTCCGCCGGGGCCCGTCACCTACGGTTCCTCTGACACGACGGCCCCTGACCGGAGCCCCCGCGGGAGCCCCGGCGGCGGCCGCACCGGCGGATCACCGCACCCCGCAGCGGCAGCGAAGGAGTACGCGATGGCAGAGCAGGCGTTGATCACCGGCATCGGCGGCAAGGAGCCGGACATCGACGCGGACGCCTTCGTGGCGCCGACGGCCGTGGTCGTCGGCGAGGTGTCGATGGCCGCGGGTTCGAGCGTCTGGTACCAGGCCGTGCTGCGGGCCGACTGCGGGCCGATCACGCTGGGCCCCGACAGCAACATCCAGGACAACTGCAGCCTGCACACCGACCCCGGGTTCCCGCTGACGGTGGGCGCGCGGGTGTCCGTCGGGCACAACGCGGTCCTGCACGGCTGTGTGGTGGAGGACGACGTGCTGGTCGGCATGGGCGCCACCGTGCTCAACGGGGCACACGTCGGAGCCGGTTCACTGATCGCCGCGCAGGCCCTCGTGCCGCAGGGGATGCGGGTGCCCCCGGGCTCACTCGTCGCGGGGGTGCCCGCCAAGGTCAAGCGGGAACTGACGGCGGAGGAGCGCGAGGGCATCGCGTTCAACGCGGCCGGTTACGTGGAGCTGGCCAAGGCGCACCGTTCGGCGCACGGGGCCTGACCGCTCAGTCGGCGGCGGGCACCGCGTCCGGCTCGGCGGCGGCCGCCGTGGTACCGGGGGCGGGAGCGGCGGCCGCACCCGAGGCCGGCACCGCTCCGGACGAGGGCGACGAAGCGGCCGAAGAAGCCGCGTCGCCCGAGGAGGCCGCACCGTTCGGGGAGGCCGGGCCGTCCGAGGAGGCCGGGCCGGACGCGGTCTCCGGGGCGTCCGCGGCCTGCTGCCCCGCCTTCTTGGCGCGGTTCCTCAGGACCAGCATCGAGGTGAGGCCGATGAGCACGGCCAGCAGCAGGCCCAGCCAGGAGAAGCGCTTGAGCCACGCTTCCGCGACCACGCCCACGGAGTAGATGACGGCCGTGGTGCCCCCGGCCCAGAGGATGCCGCCGAGCACGTTGGCGATCAGGAACTTCCAGTACGGCATGCGCAGCACGCCCGCCAGCGGACCGGCGAAGATGCGCAGCAGGGCGACGAAGCGGCCGAAGAAGACCGCCCACATGCCCCACTTCTCGAAGGACCGCTCGGCCACACCGATCTGAGCCGGTCCGAAGTGTTTCGGGAATCTCCCGCCGAGCCAGGCCAGCAGGGGCCTGCCTCCCTTGCGGCCGATGGCGTAGCCGATGGAGTCGCCGATGATCGCCCCGGCCGTCGCGCAGGCGCCGAGCACCACCGGGTCGATCTCACCGTGCTGCGAGGCCAGGAGTGCGGCGCTCACCAGCACGATTTCGCCTGGCAGGGGGATGCCCAGGCTTTCGAGTCCGATGACGACCCCCACCAGGAGGTAAATGCTGACCGCGGGCACGGTCTCGAGCCACTCCTGGACGTGCAAGGCCGGTTCCTCCCGTAAGAAATGTGCCGCCGGGCACCACGTGGGGTGCACGGCGGCAGCCTACCTGTCTCACGGCGGCGGGCGGCGAGGCCCCGACCGGCTCCCCGGCCGAGCCCCCGTCCGGAGCCTCTGTCCGCCCTCGGACGTATGCGAGGACGCGCAGGCCCGGAAGACGGTTCCGGGCAGGGATCAGCGGTGGGGGCGCAGGGTCCAGACCACGCTCATCTCGCTGGTCACCGCGCCGTCCGCCCGGTGGATCTCGACGGCCACCGGGAACTCGGGCCGCTCACCGGCGTCCAGCTCGGCGACGACGTCGGCCACCGGCCGTCCCAGGGTGGCGGTCGCGGTGAGCGGGCCCATGGCGACCTTCTTGAACGCCATCTCCGTGGTGACGGGGAGCGGGACGGCCCGGCTCAGCTGGTCGCCGAACGCCGCGATGACGACCGCGCCACTCGCGGACTCGGCCAGCGTGAACATCGCTCCGGCGTGCGGTCCGCCCAGGTGGTTGTGGTAGTCGGCCTGGTCGGGAAGCGAGAGGACGGCACGCTCCGCGGTCGTCTCCAGGTACTCGATGCCGAGGGTGCGGACCATGGGAACGCTCGCGGTCAGCATCTCGCCGACCGTCATCTCTTCAGTACTCATGGCCCGGATGTTACTTACGGGTAGCAGGTTTTGGCCATCCCCCGGCGGGGGCGGCCGTAGCAGCGCCGCCTGCCGCCCCTCTATGGTTACTGGCCATGTGGCCAGGACAGCAGCCGCCCGGGGGCGAGCAGAACCCGCAGGACCAGAACCAGAACCCGTACCAGCAGCCGGGGTACCAACAGCCGAATCCCTACCAGCAGCCGGGATATCAGCAGCAGGGGTACCCACAGGGCCAGCCCGGCCAGCCTGGGCAGCCCGGCCAGCCGGGGCAACCGGGGTATCCGCAGCCCAACCCGTACCAGCAGCCCACCGTGCCGCAGTACGCCGTGCAGGCGCCGCCCGGCGGTCCGAAGCCGCCGGACGACAAGAGGAAGACGACGATCGTGGCGGTCGTCGCCGCGCTGGCCGTCGTCGTGGCGGCCGGGGTGACCGGGTTCCTCGTCCTGGGCAAGGACGGCAAGGACGACGCGCCCCTCGCGGACGACAAGAAGGCCTCGCCGTCCGCGAAGCCGTCCGAGACGGAGTCCTCCCCCGTCGCGAACCCGCGCGGCGGTGAGGACGCGGCGCCGACCGTCCCCGGCTGGAAGGTCGTGACCAACCCCAAGTGGGGTACGCAGTTCGACGTCCCCGGGGACTGGGAGGTCTCCGCGAGCGGCGTGTTCTCGGGCTTCTCGGACACCAAGGACCCGACCGGGGCGCCCGCCGCCGGATTCTCCGCACCCGCGTTCCACAAGACCAACTGGTGCGAGGACGACGTCGACAAGGACGGCAAGAAGGAGTCGACCGAGCTGGCCGGGGTCGGCACCAAGGGCGCCAAGGGGGCCAAGAACACCGACGAGGCCGCCACCAACGAGGCCGCCAACTTCGTCTGGGCCGCCTACGCCCAGGAGGACCCCAAGGACAAGATCAAGGTCGGCAAGGCCGAGCCGTACACCACGGAGTCGGGCCTGTCCGGCAGCATCGCGACGGCCACCGCCACCGGGCTGGCCAACAAGAACAAGTGCGACACCGACGGCAAGTCGATCGCCTTCAGCTTCAAGAACGCCAAGGGCGACTACTCGACCTGGATCCTGTACGCCGCCGCCGGAATGGACGACGAGCTCCCGGACACCACGATCCGGAAGATCCTCAGCACCGTGCGTCTGGCGGAGGGCACCACCTCCTGACGCTCGGGCACTGCCGCCATGGCCGGAAAACATTTGGACAGAAATGGCCGAAACCGGTTGGCAGAAGGAGGCCCGGACCGCGATAGTCCCCAGGTGACTTCCGCCGCGGCCGTCCCCGCCGCCTCTCGTAACTACGGTCTGCTGACCGCCGCCGCGATCATCACGGGCCTGGGCACCCATGGCGCGTTGATCGCGGCGGCCTTCGCCGTGCTGGCGTCGGGCGGCGACGCCGGTGACGTGGGCCTGGTCGCCGCCGCGCGCACCGCGCCGCTCGTGCTGTTCCTGCTGATCGGCGGGGCGATCGCGGACCGGCTGCCGCGCCACCGGGTGATGGTGGCGTCGAACGCCCTCAACTGCGTGTCCCAGGCGGCGTTCGCCTGGCTGGTCCTGGCCGGCGACGCCCAGCTCTGGCAGATGATGGTGCTGACGGCCCTGTGCGGTACCGGGCACGCCTTCTTCAACCCGGCGGCCGAGGGCATGCTGCTCTCCAGTGTCACCGGCGAGCAGGCGGCCAAGGCCTTCGCCTTCTTCCGGATGTCGATGCAGGGCGCGGCCATCGGCGGGGCCGCGATCGGCGGGGCCATGATCGCGGCGATGGACCCGGGCTGGGTGCTGGCGGTGGACGCCGTGGCCTTCGCGGTGGCCGGCGCGCTCCGGGCCTTCCTCGACGTGAGCCACATCCCCGAGCGGACCGGCGGCAGCAGTCTGCTCACCGATCTCCGGGAGGGCTGGCGGGAGGTCGCCGGGCGGCCCTGGCTCTGGGCCGTCGTGCTCCAGTTCTCCGTGGTCGTGGCCGTCGTGGGCGCCGCAGAGGCGGTGTACGGCCCCCTGGTGGCACAGGAGAAGCTCGGTGGCGCGCGGCCCTGGGGATTCGCGTTGGCCGCGTTCGGCGCGGGCACGCTGCTGGGGGCGGTGCTGATGATGCGGTGGAAGCCCCGCCGGCTGCTGCTCGCCGGCACGCTGTGCGTGTTCCCGCTGGCCCTGCCCTCGGCGAGCCTCGCCGTACCGGTGCCGGTGACCGTGCTGTGCGCGGCGATGTTCGTGACCGGGGTGGGCATCGAGGTGTTCGGTGTCTCCTGGATGACGGCGCTGCACCAGGAGATCCCGGAAGACAAGCTCTCCCGGGTCTCGTCGTACGACTGGTTCGGATCGGTGGCGATGCTGCCCCTGGCCACCGCCGCGGCCGGGCCGGTCGAGTCCCTGATCGGCCGGAGCCAGGCCCTGTGGGGCTGCGCCACGCTGATCGTGGTGGTGACGGCGGGAGTGCTGTTCGTCCCGGACGTACGCAACCTGACCCGGCGCGTCACCGTCAAGGAGGTCGCGGTCGAGGCTTCCGGGCCCGCCCCGGCGGTGGTGTCAGCCGAGTGAGAAGGCACCCTGCGGCGGCTCGGGTGACGCCACGGCGTCGGCGTCACCCACGGGCCGCGCGCCCCTGGTGAGCCGGATGAGCGCCTCCCCGTGGGCGACCCGGGCGGGGAACGCGTCGGCGGCGCAGAGCCGGGTGAGGCGCGCCAGGTCGAACGGCGTGTGCCCGGCGAGGAGTACGACGTTGCCGAAGCGCCTGCCGCGCAGGACCGCCGGTTCGGCGACGAGCGCGAGCTCACCGAACACCTCGGCGGCGTTGGCCACCTGGGAGCGGAGGAAGCCGAAGGGGGCGCTGTCGGCGAGGTTGGCCGCGTAGACGCCTTCCGCGCGCAGCACCCGGCCGGCCGCCCGCGCGTACTCGACCGAGGTGAGCTCGGCCGGCACCCGCGCCCCGCCGAAGACGTCCGCGATCAGCAGGTCCGCCGACTCCCGGGGCGCCCGCTCCAGCCAGCCGCGGGCATCGGCGGCGTGCACGGCGATCCGGGCGCCCTCGGGCAGCGGCAAGTGCTCGTCGACGAGTCCGATGAGCCCGGCGTCCGCCTCGGCCACCTCCTGGCGGGACCCTGGCCGGGTGGCGGCGACGTACCGGGGCAGGGTGAGCGCGCCGCCTCCGAGATGCACGACGTCCAGGGGCGCGCCCGGTTCCGCCGCCAGGTCCACGACGTGGGCGAGCCGTCGTACGTACTCGAATTCGAGGTGGTCCGGCGCGTCGAGGTCCACGTAGGACTGCGGGGCGCCGTCGACCGTGAGCAGCCAGGCCCGCTCCCGGTCCACGTCGGGCAGCAGCCGGGCGGTGCCGCGGTCGGTGGTGCGGATGACGGGTATCGACTCGTTCACGGCCCCATTGTTCCCCGCGCGCGGCACTGCTCCGGCACGCGGAACCCGCTCCCCCCGGTCGTGGCGGGGAGCGGGTCCGGCGTGCTCGGTGACGGACCCGCGCGCTCGGCGACGGCACGGCGCGCTCGGTGACGGCCCGTCAGAGCAGTTCGGTGACCGTGCCCGCGCCGACCGTCCGGCCGCCCTCGCGGATCGCGAAGCCGAGTCCGGTCTCCAACGGGACGTCACGCCCCAGCTCGACGGTCATGGTGACGGTGTCACCGGGACGCGCCACCGCCACCTCGCCGAGGTCCACGTCCCCGACGACGTCCGCCGTCCGGATGTAGAACTGCGGCCGGTACCCGGTGGCGACCGGGGTGGTGCGGCCTCCCTCCTTCGCCGACAGGACGTAGACCCGCGCGGTGAAGCGGCGGCTGGGCGTGACACTGCCGGGGGCGGCGACCACATGGCCGCGGCGGACCCGGTCGCGCTCGACCCCGCGCAGCAGCAGCGCGACGTTGTCGCCGGCCTCGGCGGACTCCATCGGCTTGCCGAACGTCTCCAGGCCGGTGACGACCGTCTCGACGTCCGCGCCGAGCACCGCCACCCGGTCCCCCACCCGCACGGTGCCGCGCTCCACGGCCCCGGTGACGACGGTGCCGCGGCCGGTGATGGTCAGCACGTTCTCCACGGAGAGCAGGAACGGCGCGTCGGTGTAGCGCACCGGCATCGGTACGTACGTGTCCACGGCGTCCAGCAGCCCTTCCACGGCCGCCGTCCAGCGCGGGTCGCCCTGGAGCGCGCCCAGTCCCGACACCCGTACCACGGGCACCGTGTCGCCGCCGTAGCCGTGCGCGGAGAGCAGTTCGCGGACCTCCAGTTCGACCAGGTCGGTCAGCTCGGGGTCGCCCGCGTCCGCCTTGTTCAGCGCCACGACGATGTGGTCGACGCCGACCTGACGGGCCAGCAGGACGTGCTCGGCGGTCTGCGGCATGATCCCGTCGAGCGCGGAGACGACGAGGATCGCGCCGTCGAGCTGGGCCGCCCCGGTGACCATGTTCTTGATGTAGTCGGCGTGTCCGGGCATGTCCACGTGCGCGTAGTGCCGGGTGTCGGTCTCGTACTCGACGTGCGCGATGTTGATGGTGATGCCCCGCTGCGCCTCCTCCGGCGCCCGGTCGATCCGGTCGAAGGGGACGAAGGTGCCGGTACCCCGGTCGCTGAGCACCTTGGTGATGGCGGCGGTCAGGGTGGTCTTGCCGTGGTCGACGTGGCCCATGGTGCCGATGTTCAGGTGCGGCTTGGTGCGCACGTACGCCGTCTTGGGCATGGTTCGTTCCTTGGTGTTCGAAGCTGAGTGAGAAGACCCCAGGGCCCCGCCGACCCTCCCCTTGCGGGGTCCGCCGGACAGTCGGGGGAGGGTCAGCTTCGGGCGCCGCCGATGGGTGCCGCGGCAGCGGCGGACGCCGCGTCAGCCGCTGCCGCGATCACGGTCGCGAGGCTCACGGCAGCCTTCGGCGCGGCCGCGACCGCGGGCCGTGCTGCGAGGAAGGCGTACCGGAACATGTGCCCGAGCATGGCGGAACGGCACGACGGCGTCGAACGGTTTTCGGGCGGTGCGGGCGGGCTCGTACGGGTGGCTCGTGCGGGCGGCGGGTGCCCCGCGCAGACGGTCTCATGAGGACCCGTTACGGCGATCACATGCCGGTTTCGGTTACTCTCCCCCAATGTTCGAGCCCGTCCCCGCCGCCCGGCCCGCCGGCGGTCTCGTGGTCCGCTGCACGAGGCTGTTGCTCTCCCCCTGGTCCCGGTTCTCCCTGCTGGTGGCCGTGCTGCTGGCCGCCGCCTCCACGATGCTGCTGCTCGAACCGCAGCGGCTGCTGGCGTCCGGTTGGCCGCCCCAGCTCACGGGCTCGGCCGCGGCGATGCTGTTCGCCCTCGTGTACGGCGCGTGCACCGTGGCGTTCGTACCGCGGCCGCTGCTGAACCTGGCGGCGGGCGCGCTCTTCGGGGCGCAGACGGGGCTGGCGGCGGCGCTCGCCGGGACGGTGCTGGGCGCGGGCGTGTCGTTCATGCTGGGCCGGGTGCTGGGCCAGGACGCGCTCCGCACGCTGCTGCGCGGCAAGTGGCTCACGGCGGCGGACGGACTGCTGAGCCGGCACGGTTTCCGTTCCATGCTGGCGCTGCGGCTCTTCCCGGGTGTGCCGTTCGCCGCGGCCAACTACTGCGCGGCGACGTCCCGGATGGGCTGTCCGCCGTTCCTGCTGGCCACCGGGATCGGTTCGATCCCCAACACGGCGGCGTACGTCGTCGCGGGCGGTTCGGCGTCCTCGCCGGCGTCCCCGGTGTTCCTGGCGTCGATGGGCTTCATCGTGGTGTCCGGTGCGGGCGGGGCGCTGGTCGCGTGGCGCAGGCGTCACCGGCTGGGCGCGGCGGGCGGCGACACCGTGTAGCCGGGGGTAGCCGGGTCTTGTTCACCCGCAGGCGATACGCTGCCCGCGACCGACAGAGGATGTCCGGGGCCGTGGCGTCCCGTCCCCTTTTCTGACCACATCCGCACGCTGCTGACGGCCTCCGTGCCCGTCCGCCCGTTGCACGAGCACTTCCGGGATGGCCAAAGCCCCATGAGCTGGTTCGAATCATTCGTCCTGGGCCTCGTTCAGGGACTGACCGAGTTCCTGCCGATCTCCTCCAGCGCGCATCTGCGGCTGACCGCCGCGTTCGCGGGCTGGCACGACCCGGGTGCGGCGTTCACCGCCATCACGCAGATCGGTACGGAGGCCGCGGTCCTCATCTACTTCCGCAAGGACATCGGCAGGATCCTTTCGGCGTGGTTCCGTTCGCTGACGGACCGCTCGATGCGCGCCGACCACGACGCCAAGATGGGCTGGCTGGTCATCATCGGGTCGGTGCCCATCGGGGTGCTGGGCATCACGCTCAAGGACCAGATCGAGGGCCCCTTCCGTGACCTGCGGCTGATCGCGACCACGCTGATCGTCCTGGGCGTCGTCCTCGGTGTCGCGGACCGTCTCGCGGCCCGCGACGAGACGGGTGGCAAGCACCGGGCGATCAAGGAGCGCAAGACCCTCAAGGAGCTGGGCGTCAAGGACGGTCTGATCTTCGGCTTCTGCCAGGCGATGGCGCTCATCCCGGGTGTCTCCCGCTCGGGCGCCACGATCAGCGGTGGTCTGCTCATGGGGTACACCCGTGAGGCGGCGGCCCGTTACTCCTTCCTGCTGGCGGTTCCCGCGGTGCTCGCCTCGGGCGTGTACGAGCTGAAGGACGCCGGCGAGGGGCACGTCTCCTGGCCGCCGACCATCTTCGCGACCGTCATCGCGTTCGCGGTCGGGTACGCGGTCATCGCGTGGTTCATGAAGTTCATCACCACGAAGAGCTTCATGCCGTTCGTCATCTACCGGGTGCTCCTGGGCATCCTCCTCTTCGCCCTGGTCTCGGCCGGTGTGCTGAGCCCGCACGCGGGCGAGTCGGCGGGCTGACGCCCCGTCTCCCGGGACGGGCGAGACCCTTCGGCCGGGGCCCCCGTCACCGGGCTGAAAGCGGGTGAACCGAGGGTTTCGCGTGGGTGAACCTTCGCGCCGGCGCGCCGGGGGCGGAACCCCGGGGGGCGGCGGACAGATCTTCCCGGGCGAAGCGTGTCAGCCGCCCGAGGAGGCACCCCCTGATGCCTGGCATCACATCCGCCGAGATACGGACCGTCCCGGCGAGCGGCGGATCCGCGCCGTCCGAAGGACACGTCCTCCGGCTCGACGTCCAGGGGCTGCGCGCGGTCGCCGTCGGGCTGGTGGTGCTCTCGCACGCCGGTGTGTCCCAGATCGGCGGCGGTTACGTCGGTGTCGACGTCTTCTTCGTGATCTCCGGCTTCCTCATCACGTCACTGCTGCTGCGCGAACTCACCGCCACCGGCCGGGTGTCGGTCCGTTCCTTCTACGCCCGCCGGGCACTGCGGCTGCTTCCCGCGTCCTCGCTGGTCATCGCCGTCACGCTGGGCGGGGCTTGGCTGTTCCTCTCGAAGGCGCGGGTCGCCGAGTACGCCGGGGACGCCCTCGCCGGCACGCTGTACGTGGTCAACTTCCGGCTGGCGGCGGCCGGTACCGACTATCTCGCCCAGGACGGCCCGCCGTCGCCTTTCCAGCACTTCTGGTCGCTCGCCGTGGAGGAGCAGTTCTACCTGGTGTGGCCGCTGCTCCTGCTGCTCACCTGGCGGGTCGCCCGAGGACGGCGCCGACCGGTCGCGGTCCCGCTCGGGGTGCTGTGCCTGGCCTCGTTCGCGGCGAGCGTCCTGCTGACGGACTCCTCGGCGCCCTGGGCGTACTTCGGCTCCCTCACCCGGGTCTGGGAACTGGGCGCCGGTGCGCTCCTGGCGCTGTCCACCGGTCGGCTGGAACGCCTGCCCGCCGCCCTCGCGGCCCCGCTGGGCTGGCTCGGCCTGGCCTGCGTCATGCTGGCGGCGGTCCGGTACGACGACGGGACGCCCTACCCCGGCCACCACGCCCTCCTGCCGGTCGTCGGCACCGCGCTCGTCCTGGCCGGCGGGTGCGCGCCCGCCCCGCACGGCGCGGGGTGGCTACTGGGGCGGCGCCCGCTGGTGTGGCTCGGCGGACTCTCGTACGGCTGGTACCTGTGGCACTGGCCGCTGCTGGTCGTGGTCCCGGCGGCGCTGGGCAGCGCCGACGGCACCCCCGGAGTGCCGTACGCGCTCGGCTTGTCCGCGGCGGCGCTGGGCCTGGCCTGGCTGACCCTGCGTCTCGTCGAGGACCCTGTCCGCTTCCACCGGGCCTTCCGCGGGCGCCCTCGTCGCGCTCTGGCCCTGGGGGCGGTGCTCACCGCGGGTGCCTCGGCGCTGTCCCTGGCGGCGACGACGATCCCGCCGACGATCGAGGTGGGCGGCCCCGGGCCCGCGTTGGCGCGGGCCCTCCTGGACGCACCGGCCCCACGGGAGCGTCTCGCCGGGCTCCTGGCGTCCTCCCCCACCGCCCTGCCGGACAACCTCGCTCCGCCCCTGTCCGAGGTGAAGGCCGCCCGCTCCGCGGTCTACCGCGACGGCTGCCACGTCGACTACGCCGCCACCCGCACCCGGCCCTGCGTCTACGGTGACCGGACGTCCTCGCGCACGGTCGTCCTCTTCGGCGACTCCCACGCGGCCCAGTGGTTCCCGGCCCTGCGACGGCTCGCGACCGCGCGCGGCTGGAAGCTGGTGTCGCTGACGAAGGCATCCTGCAAGGCCGCCCGTGTGACCCTCGTACGCGGCCACAAGCCGTACGCCGCCTGCGACGCGTGGCGCTCCGACGCCATGGCGAGGATCAGGGCACTGCGTCCCGCCCTGGTCGTCGTCTCCTCCTCGGACGCGGGCGAGCCGGCCTCTCCCGCCGCCGACCCCGTCCGTCAGTGGACCACCGGCTTCGAGAGCACCTTCCGCGAACTGGGCGCGTCCGGCGCCCGGGTCGCCGCCCTGCTCGACACCCCGTGGCCCAGAGGCGACCCGGTCGACTGCGCCGCCAGGAACTCCCTGCGCCTGCGCGCCTGCGCACACCGCTTGCCGGACGCGGTCCGCGACCCGGCCCGCGGCCACGCCGTCCGCGCCGCCGCCTCCACCACGGGCACCACGGTCATCGACCCCACCTCCTGGCTCTGCGTCCCGCGCACCGGCGTCTGCCCCGTGGTCGTCGGGGACACCGCCGTCTACCGCGACGAGAGCCACCTCTCGGAGGCGTACGCCGAGGCGCTCGCCCCGGTTCTGGCGCCGTCGCTGGACCCCCTCGTGGGTGCGCCCTGAAGCCACCGGGTCCGGGCCGCCAGGCCGGGGCGCGGGCCCTCGGGTGATAATCGCCGGTGACCCCCCGCGTCCGGGCGTCGCCCACGAAGCGGTCCGGGTCCGGGAGATCTCCCACCGGCGCCTGGAGGCACGCATGACCGCCCACGACCTTCCCGTGATCGCCGCCGTCGACGGTTCCTCGCACAGCTGGGAGGCGCTCGACTGGGCCGCCCTGGAGGCCGTACGGCGCTCCCTGCCGTTGCTGATCGTGCACGTCAGGCCGCTGACCCGGCGTACCGACGAGGAGGTGCAGCTCGCTCAGGCGCAGGAGTTGCTCGGCCGGGCCGAGCGGCGGATCTCGGACCTCGCGCCCGCGCTCCCCACGTCCACGCTGGCCCCGCAGGACTTCCCCTCGGCCGCACTGGTCTCGCTCAGCCGGGACGCCTCGATGGTGGTCGTGGGTTCCCGGGGGCTCGGCGGGTTCCGGTCGCTGCTGATCGGCTCCAACAGTCTGGCGACCGCCTCGATGGCGCAGTGCCCGGTGGTGGTCGTCCACAGTGGGCGGACCGACGAGGACGAGGTGGAGGCGGCCGAGACGTTCCCGGACGTCGCGGCGGGGGTGGCCGCCGACGAGAGCAGCGAGGCGGTCCTGGAGTTCGCCTTCGACGCGGCGGCCTCCCGGCCGGGCGCCCGGCTGCGGCTCGTGCACGGCTGGACGATGTTCTCCTCGATGCTGTCCGGCGGTCCCGTCCTCGACCGGGCGGCCGCCGCGGAGTCGGCCCGGCGCACCCTCATGGAGCTCACCGCGGGCTGGACCGAGAAGTACCCGCAGGTGGAAGTCGTACGCGAACCGGTCAGCGGTTCGGCGTCGCGCACCCTGGTGACCGCGTCGGCCACGGCCGCGCTGACCGTGGTCGGGCGGCGCAAGGGCGGCGAGTCGCTGGGGCTCGGGCTCTCCCCGGTGGCGCAGACGACGGTGACGCACGCCCTGGGCCCGGTGGCCGTCGTCCCCTGCTGAGGCGGCGGCGCGCCCGCGCGGCCCGCACCCCGGACGCCGGTGTCCCGCACACTGGGATCCCGCGGGTGGAATGCCGACCGCTCGCGGGTACGGGGCTCACGGGGCGTCCGTGAACCGCCGACCACGGACCCGGCGGGGGCCGGGGCGTGCCCCATGGACACCGGCCGGCGGCAGGGGCGAGGAGGGCACGGCATGCTGATGCGCGGACGGCTTCCGGCGGATCCGGACGGTCCGGTGGCGAACCCGGACCGGTCCGTGGGCGGTCCGGAGGCGGGCCGGGACGGATCGCGTGGCCGCGTGCCGGGCGCACGCCGGGTGCTGGGGACGCGGACCGGGCGCGGCGCCGCCGCTCTCCTGGCGGGCGCCCTGCCCGCCCTGGCCTTTCCCGCCCCGTCGCTCTGGTGGCTGGCGTACGTCGCGCTGGTGCCCTGGCTGCTGCTGATCCGGTCGGCGGACACCGGGCGACGCGCGGCTCTCGACGGCTGGCTGGGCGGCACCGGTTTCGTGCTCGCCGTGCACCACTGGCTGATGCCGAGCCTGCATGTGTTCATCCTGGTGCTGGCGGCGCTGCTCGGTCTGCTGTGGGCCCCCTGGGGGCTGCTCGTCTCCCGGCTGCTCGGCGGGGCCCCGTCCGCCGGGCGCTCGGTGGCGGCCGTGGCCGTGGTGCCGTCCGGGTGGCTGATGATCGAGCTGGTCCGCTCGTGGGAGGGGCTGGGCGGTCCGTGGGGGCTGCTGGGCGCGAGCCAGTGGGAGTTCGCCCCCGCGCTGCGTACGGCGTCGGTGGGCGGTGTGTGGCTGGTCAGCCTGCTCGTGGTGGCCGTGAACACCGCGGTCGCCCAGCTCGTGGGCACGGCGGCGGAGCGTACGGCGGCGCTCGCGTCCCTGGTGGTGTGCGCCCTGGGGGTGGGGGCGATCTGGACCTGGGCGCCCCGGCCCGAGAGCGCCGGGACGACGAGGGTGGCCGTCGTACAGCCCGGGGTGATCGAAGGCCCCGGCAGCATCGAACGCCGGTTCGCGCGGAGCGAGGAGCTGACCCGTAAGCTCGCGGACCGGGGCGTCGACCTCGTGGTGTGGGGCGAGAGCAGCGTCGGCGTGGACCTGACGCGCAGCCCCGGGACCTCGGCCCGGCTCACGGAGCTCTCCCGCCAGGTCGGTGCGGATGTGCTGGTGAACATGGACGCCCGGCGCACCGACGGACCGGACCGCACCGGCATCTTCAAGTCGGCGGTCCTGGTGGGACCGGACGGACCCACCGGTGACCGGTACGACAAGATGCGCCTGGTGCCGTTCGGTGAGTACGTCCCGGCCCGCGCGTTGCTCGGCTGGGCGACGTCGGTGGGCAAGGCGGCGGGTGAGGACCGGTTGCGCGGTGAGGCACCGGTGGTGATGGACCTGGCGGACGGGGGCGGGCCGCGGATCGGTCCGCTGGTGTGCTTCGAGACGGCGTTCCCCGACATGAGCCGGCATCTGGTGCGCGACGGCGCCCAGGTGCTGGTCGCGCAGTCGTCCACCTCGACGTTCCAGCACAGCTGGGCACCGGCCCAGCACGCCTCGCTCGGGGCGCTGCGGGCGGCCGAGAGCGGGCGCCCGATGGTGCACGCGACCCTCACGGGTGTCAGCGCGGTGTACGGCCCGGAGGGCGAACGGGTGGGCACGCCCCTCGGCACGGGCGCGAGCGGGGCCGCCGTGTACGACGTACCGCTGGCCCGGGGGACCACGCTCTACGTCCGGCTGGGCGCCTGGCCGGTGTACGGCGCTCTGGCGGTGCTGGCCGGCTTCCTCGCCGCCGCGGGGGCGGGCGCGCTCAGGACATCTGCTCCAGGACGTCGCGGACCACGCGCTCACACAGCCGGTGGGTCTCCAGCGCGTCCTGGGCGCTGAGGATTTCACCGGCCCGCACCGCGTCGAGGAAGGACAGCACGCACTGCTCGATGCCGCGCTGGCGGGCGACCGGCACCCAGTCGCCGCGCCGCCGCAGGGTGGGCTGGCCCTTGTGGTCGACGACGTCCGCGAGGTTGAGGACCTGGCGTTTGGTGTCCTGTCCCGACACCTCCAGGATCTCCTCGGTGGAACCGCTCAGCCGGTTCATCGTGCCGATCGCCGTGAAGCCGTCGCCGGAGAGCTGGAGCACCACGTGGTGCATCAGGCCCTCCACCATCCGGCCGCGCACGATGGTGCCGGTGACCGGGCCCGGGACCAGGAAGCGCAGGGTGTCCACGACGTGGATGAAGTCGTCGAGGACCAGGGTGCGCGGCTCCTCGGGGAGGCCGACCCGGTTCTTCTGCATGAGGATCAGATCGCGCGGGTGGTCGGCGCACTGGGCGTAGGACGGGGCGAGCCGCCGGTTGAAGCCGACCGCGAGGCTGGTGCCGCGTTCCTCGGCGAGAGCCACCAGCCGCTCGGAGTCGGCCAGTTCGTAGGCGAGCGGCTTGTCCACGTAGGTGGGCACCCCGGCCTCCAGCAGCCGGGCGACGATCTCCGGGTGGGCGCGGGTCGCCGCGTGCACGAAGGCCGCGTCCAGGCCCACGGCCAGCAGCGCGTCGAGGTCACCGTGGCACTGGCCGGCCGGGATCCGGTGGGCGGCGGCGACCTCCGACAGGGTGGTCGCGTTGCGGGTCTGGAGGTGCGGCTCGATCCCCGGCAGCGCCGTCAGTACCGGCAGGTACGCCTTCTGTGCGATGTCGCCGAGCCCGATGCAGCCGACCTTCACGCGTGTCTCCCTGTAGCCCTCGTCGCGGCCGTCTCACGGCCGCGTCCCCTGCCCGCCTGTGGTCCCGGCAGCATACGTGCGCCCCGGCGGGCGCCGGTCGGCGAGGCCGCCGATCGTCCGCGGGACGAGCGCGGGGCCGAGGCGGGAGAGGGCGGACGGCACATAACCGCTGGCCCGGCGGTCCTTCGTGGGCGACGATGACCGGCATGACGACAGACGAACGCTCCACCCCCGCCCTCGACGCCGGCGAACGCCCCATGCTGGAGGGCTGGCTGGACTACCACCGGGCGACCCTGCTGAGCAAGTGCGAGGGCCTGACCGACGACCAGCTCCGCGAGGCGTCGGTGCCTCCGTCCGCCTTCACCCTGCTCGGCCTCGTACGCCACCTCGCGGAGAACGAGCGCGGCTGGTTCCGCGAGATCCTGGCCGGGGAGGAGCTGGCGCCGCTCTACGGCACCGAGGAGGATCCGGACAGGGAGTGGCACCTCACCGGGGCGGACAGCTGGGAAGAGGCCAGGACCACATGGCTGGCGGAGATCGAGGCCGCCAGGGCCAACGTCGCGAGGTACGGCCTCGACGACGTGTCGGTGGGCGTCGGCAGGAAGGGGGAGCCGTTCACCCTCCGCTGGATCTACGTGCACATGATCGAGGAGTACGCCCGGCACAACGGTCACGCCGACCTCGTGCGGGAACGGATCGACGGCGCGACGGGCGTCTGAGGCCCGGCCCGGTCCCGGCGGACCGCCCCGTCACCCGCCCCTCGCCTTCTCCGGTCGCCCCTCACCTTCCCCCCGGTCACCGCCTCGCCCACCCCCGTCACCGTCCGGCGCCGCTCCCCCGCATCCGCCGCTCCAGCCGCCCCAGGGCCGTGCGCACCCCGTCCCCGTAACCGTCGTCGTCGAGCGTGCCCAGGGCTTCCCACCCCCGGTCCAGGTGCGTGCGGGCCGCCTCGAACCTCCGTAGCCTGAAGTAGTCCGCCGCGAGGGCGAGGTGCAGGGACGGAAGGAAGGCCCGCACCGCGTGCGCGTCCCGGTGCTCAGCACCCCCCTCGCCGCCCGGCACACCCGTACCGCCCCGGACCGCGGCACCGCCCGAGCACCCCGCACCATCCGACACACCGGTACCGCACGAGGCTCCGGTACCGCCCGAGGCCCCCTCGTCGCCCCGAGCACCGGCGCCGGGGGCGGTCCCGGCGCCGGTCGCACCGCTCCCGGTGAGCCCCTGGGCGGAGGCCAGCGCGCGCAGGTCCCAGGCCAGCTCGTCCTCCGGGTCGTCCTGGGTGTCGGCCATGTAGTGGGCGAGGGTGCAGCGGTGCAGGGCGCCGCCGCACTCCCCGATCTCCGCCCACAGGACACCGAAGCGGTTGCGGGCCTCCTCCCGGTCCCCTCCGTGCAGCAGCATGACCGCCTGGCCGATCCTGGTCATGACGACGTCCTTCGACGCTTCCTGCTGCTCCACGACAGAGGTCTCCCTGAGGGCGGTCCGGCCTGTTCCGGTCGGTCAGACGCTAGCCGCAGCCGCCCGCAATCCCGCAGAGGCGCGGGCCGGAGCCGTCGTCCGCTCCGGAGCCGTCAGCCCAGGTCGGGGATCCGCCAGTCGATGGGCTCGTGACCCTGGGCCGCCACGCCCTCGTTTATCCGGGTGAAGGGGCGGGAGCCGAACCACTTCTTCGCGGAGAGCGGCGAGGGGTGCGCGCCCTTCACGATCACATGCCGCTCCGGGTCGATCAGCGGGATCTTCTTCTGCGCGTAGTTGCCCCAGAGGACGAAGACCGCCGGGTCGGGCCGGTCGGCCACGGCACGGATCACCGCGTCGGTGACCTTCTCCCAGCCCTTGGACTTGTGCGAATTGGCCTCACCGCCCCGGACCGTCAGCACCGCGTTGAGCAGGAGGACACCCTGCTCGGCCCACGGCATGAGGTATCCGTTGTCCGGGACCGGCAGTCCCAGCTCGTCGTTCATCTCCTTGTAGATGTTGCGCAGCGAGGGGGGCGTCTTGACTCCGGGCCGGACCGAGAAGCAGAGCCCGTGCCCCTGCCCCTCGCCGTGGTACGGGTCCTGGCCGAGGACGAGCACCTTCACCCGGTCGAACGGTGTCGCCTCCAGCGCGGCGAACACCTGCTCGCGCGGGGGATACACCGGCCCCTTGGCCCGCTCCTCCTCGACGAAGTCCATGAGCTCCTTGACGTACGGCTTCTGCAGCTCTTCGCCTAGGACGCCGCGCCAGGACTCGGGCAGCAGGTCGGTGTCGGTCACGTCCACAACCTCCGGTGAGCAATCGGTTCTTGTTCACAGAACCTACCGGGCACCACTGACAACCCGGCCGCCCGAGCCGTTCCCGCCCCCTACCAGCTGGCCTTGCGGTACAGCTCCCACAACTGCATGACGGTCTGCGGGTCCAGGGCGCGCTCGCCGCCGCCGATGTCGTCGCCCGACGCGACGTAGAGCTTGCCCTGCCACAGCGGCAGCAGCCGCACGTCCTCGACGAGGATCTCCTGGGCCCGCTTGAACTGCGTGGAGACGGCTCCGCGGTCGCTCTCCTTGCGGGACTCCGGCAGCAGCTGCCGGGTGATCTCGTCGGCCGCGTAGGGGGTGCCGGTGACGCTGTCCTTGCCGACGAACGGGGCGATGAAGTTGTCCGGGTCCGGGAAGTCGGGGAACCAGCCCCGGCCGAAGACCGGGTACTCGCCCTTGCTGAAGCCCTCCTGGAAGGCCGACCACGGCGCGCTCTTCAGCTTGATCTCGAACAGCCCGGAGTCCTCCAGCTGGCGCTTCAGCTCGGCGAACTCGGGGGCGGTGGAGGAGCCGTAGCGGTCGGTGGTGTACCAGAAGGTCATCGCGACGGGGGTGTCGATGCCCGCTTCGTCGAGGATCGCCTTGGCCTTCTTGCGGTCCGGGTCGCCGAAGGAGTCGAAGAAGCTGGTGGTGTGGCCGGCGATGCCCTTGGGAACCATGGAGTACAGCGGTTCGGCGGTGCCCTGGTAGACCTTGGCGACGAGTGCGTCGCGGTCCACCAGCTGCGCGATGGCCCGGCGGACGGGGAGCTTCCCGGCGGCCGGGTCCTTCGGGTTGAAGACGAGGAAGCGGATGTCGGCGCCGACGGTCTCGACGATCCGCAGGCCCTTCTCGTCGGCCTTGCCGTCCTCCAGGGCGACGACCTCCCCGGCGGTCAGACCGCGGTACGTCGCGTCGATCTCGTCCTTCTTCAGGGCGTCCACCATGGGGGCGGAGTCCTTGAAGTAGTGGATGGTGACCGCGTCGTTCTTGCGGTTGGCGAACCCCTTGTAGTCGGGGTTCTTGGTCAGCTCGGCCTTCTTCCCGGTCTCGTAGGAGTCCAGGAGATAGGGGCCCGAGCCCGTGACCTTGCCGTCGTCGCGGATCGTGTCGGCGGGGTAGTCGCCGGGCGCGACGAGGGACATCGCCGGGGTGGCCAGGATGAACGGGAAGGTCGCGTCCGACTTGTTGAGGTGGAAGACGACCGTGTCCTCGCCCTTGGTCTCCACATGGTCGAGGGAGCCGAGGAGACCGGCCGGACCGCTCTTGACCTTGATCTTCAGGATGCGCTCGATGGAGTACTTCACGGCCTTGGCGTCGATCTTCTCGCCGTTGGAGAACTTCAGGCCCTGGCGGAGGGTGCACCGGTAGGCCGTGCTCGTGAGGTCGGTGAAGTCGCAGGACTCCGCCGCGTCGGGCGCCGGGCTGGTCGCACCGGTCGGGAAGCTCACCAGGGTCTGGAAGACGTTCCTCATCAGCTCCCACGAGCCGTCCCAGGCGGCGGCCGGATCGAGCGTCGAGGGGGAGCTCGTCGTTCCGACGGCTATCCGCTGGTCGGTCTCCGAACCGCTGTCGGAGAACAGACCGCAGCCTGCCAGCAAAGAAAGGGAAGCAAAGGCTGCAGCGGCCTGCAGACTGGCCCGGTAGAACACGTGCACGCTCCTCGATCAGCCATGGGTCGGCAGACCATACCGCAGCGCCCCGCCAGGCCAATCCCTTGGTCTGACGGGGCACTTGACCCAATCGGGGAGAAACCGGTCCAGGCCCCTCTCAGCCGACGCCGGCGTTGAGGGAGATGCCGCCGTCGACCACGAGGGTCTGCCCGGTGACCCAGTCGGACTGGGCGGAGGTGAGGAAGGCGGCCGCGCCCCCGATGTCCTCGGGAACGCCCAGGCGGCCGAGCGGATAGGCCGCGGCGGCCTCGGCCTCCCGGCCCTCGTACAGCGCTTCGGCGAACTTGGTCTTCACCACGGCCGGGGCGATCGCGTTGACCCGGACGACGGGCGCGAACTCGTGGGCCAGTTGCAGGGTCAAGTTGACCAGGGCGGCCTTGCTCATGCCGTAGGCGCCGATGAAGGGCGACGCGGAGATCCCGGCGACGGAGGCGATGTTGACGATCGCCCCGCCGTTCTCCCGCTGCCAGGCCTTCCACGTCAGCTGGGCGAACCCGAGCGCCGAGAGCACATTGGTCTCGTAGACCTTGCGGGCGACGCCCAGGTCCAGGTCGGCCATGGGGCCGAAGACCGGGTTCGTACCGGCGTTGTTGACCAGGAAGTCGACGCGGCCGAACGTCTCCATGGCGCGCTCGACGGCCTCGGCCCGGTGCGCCTCGTCGTGCGCCTTGCCGGCGATCCCGAGGGCCCGGTCGGCGCCGAGCCTGACGACCGCCTCCTTGAGCGCGTCCTCGCCCCGGCCGGTGATGACGACCCGGTCGCCCCGGGCGACCAGCGCCCGCGCGATCCCGAAGCCGATGCCGCGGCTGGCACCCGTGATGAGCGCGACCTTGCCGCTGTCCTGCGCAGTCATGATGTCCGTCGCCCTTCCCGGGTCAGTTGAGCGGTCCGCCGGCGACGTACATGACCTGGCCGGAGACGAAGCCCGCGGCGTCGCCCGTGAAGAAGGCGATCGCGTGGGCGATGTCCTCCGGGCGGCCCACGCGCTGCACCGGGATCTGGGTGGCCGCGGCGGCCTGGAACTCCTCGAAGCCCATGCCGATCCGGGCCGCGGTCTGCGCGGTCATCTCGGTGACGACGAAGCCGGGCGCGACGGCGTTGGCCGTGACGCCGAACTTGCCGAGCTCCTTGGCCAGCGTCTTGGTGAGGCCCTGGAGACCGGCCTTGACCGCGGAGTAGTTGGCCTGGCCGCGGTTGCCGAGCGCCGAGGAGGAGGAGAGCGAGACGATCCGGCCGAACTTGGCCTCCACCATGTGCGCCTGGACGGCCTTCGCCATCAGGAACGCGCCCTTGAGGTGCACGTTCATCACGAGGTCCCAGTCGTCCTCGCTCATCTTGAAGAGCAGGTTGTCGCGGAGCACGCCCGCGTTGTTGACGAGGATCGTCGGGGCGCCGAGTTCGGCGGCGACCCGCGCGACGGCGGCCTCCACCTGGGCGCTGTCCGACACGTCGCAGCCGACGGCGAGCGCCGTGCCGCCCGCGGCGGTGATCCGGTCGACCGTGTCCCCGCAGGCCGCCTCGTCGAGGTCGAGTACGGCGACGGCGCGGCCCTCGGCCGCCAGGCGTACGGCGGTGGCGGCGCCGATGCCCCGTGCCGCTCCCGTCACGATGGCGACGCGCTGCTCGGTGGTGGACATGCTTGGTTCTCCTCGCCCTTGGGGTAGCGGCTCAGCGGACGTCAGGAAGTTCCCGATGGCTGAGCAACCGCTTAGTACCTTCAGCAGTCGAGACGCTAGAAGCCCTGGCACCCGGTGTCAACGGCCCACGGGTACCAGGGCGCATGTCACACCCGGCGACGCCGCCTCCCGTACGGCACGGGCGGCGCCGCCCGCCTCCGGTCAGCGCACCAGCACGTCGAGCAGGCGTTCGACCTCGGCCTCCGGGTCCCTGGTGAGGCCGCTGTGCACGACGCCCGGCTGGACGACCGTGGAACGCGGCGCGATCAGCCAGCGGAACCGCCTGCCCGCGTCGTCACCGGCCGCCTGGCCGGCGCCGTCGCCTCCGTGGCAGACCCCCTCGACCGCGCGCAGGGCGGCCCGCACGCCGACGACGTCGGCGGCCGGGTCCAGCGCCAGCAGCTTGCGCTCGTCCAGGTGGATCCGGGCCGCGACGAAGGACCTGGCACGGCAGTACACGAGCACACCGGCGTTGAAGCACTCGCCGCGCTCGACCCGGGGCACGACGCGCAGCACCGCGTACTCGAAGACATCGCGCTCGTTCATCGGCCGCCGTCCTTGCTGGTCCGTCCGGTGTCCGCCCGCGCGGCGCGGTCCTTCTTCGTGGGGTGCGGCCACGGGGTGAGGTGCTCGGTGAGCCAGCCCGGGGCCTGGGAGGGCCGGGGCGCGGCGGGCTCCTCCATGAGGATCCGCTCGTGGATGCTCCCGGCGCGCGCCAGCAGCGGTTCCACGTACGCCCGGCGCAGCCGGTCGGTGGTCTCGAAGCCGGGTTCGCCCTCCAGCCATACGTCGGGCACCTGGGCGACCACCTCGGTGAGCAGTTCCTCGGTGACCAGCGGGGCCAGTGCGGCGGCGGCCGCCGCGATGTCGGGGGCGAACGGCGCGAGGACGTGGTCGGAGGCGTTGTACGGCTTCGCCGCGGAGGCCCGGGCACCCGGCCAGTTGTGGTGCCAGATCATGGTGGCCCCGTGGTCGATCAGCCACGGATCACCGTGCCAGACCAGCATGTTGGGGTTACGCCACGACCGGTCCACGTTGTTGATCAGGGCGTCGAACCAGACGACCCGGCCGGCCTCGGCCGGGTCCACCTCGTAGGCGAGCGGGTCGAAGCCGAGGGAGCCGGGCAGGTAGTCCATACCGAGGTTCAGCCCGGCACTCGCCTTGAGCAGCTCCTGGACCTCCTGGTCCGGCTCGGCGAGGCCGATGACGGGGTCGAGCTCGATGGCCACGAGCTCGGGGACGCGCAGCCCCAGCCTCCTGCCGAGCTCCCCGCAGACGACTTCCGCGACGAGGGTCTTGCGCCCCTGCCCGGCTCCGGTGAACTTCATGACGTACGTGCCCAGGTCGTCGGCCTCGACGATCCCGGGAAGTGAACCACCCTCCCGCAGGGGTGTGACATAGCGGGTCGCTACGACTTCTTCCAACACTTTCCCAGGCCACCTATCTCTTCAGCCTTACAATCCACGGACGACCTCTCCGGGGCGTAGAGGCAAAAATCACCGGTCAACGGCGCTGGGGAGAATCTGGGGAGTTTCGGCTGGCGAGCCGGTCTCCCCGCTCCCCAAGCAGACCGTCGATGGTGCCGCGCCCCTTGCTACCAGCTTCCGGCATGAAGTGAGCATAGTAACCGAGGGTGATCGCCGGCGAGGAGTGTCCGAGCCACCGAGCCAGGGTCACGACGGACTCTCCGGCTTCCAACATGATCGAGGCGTAGGTGTGCCGAAGCACGTGGAAACCGTCCTTCGGGGCCGCCGCCCACTGCCAGGCTTTCGCCCCCTCGGCACGTGGCGGGATGACTCCCGCCTTGGCCAAGGCGGGCTTCCAGGTATAGGTGTTCCATGTGTTCACCGCCACGGCGTTGCCGAAGCGCGTGGTGAGCAGCAGGGAGAACTTCTCCCCCTCCCCCTCCGGCTTCCCCCACGGCAGCTCTACCTCTACCGGCGGGAACGCTTCGATGTGACGCTTGAGTTCCTCGGCTACCGAGGGGGGCAGATCCACCGTGCGGATCTTCTTCCCCTTCGGCAGGGCGAAGTATAGCCTTCCGTGAATCGCCTGCACTTGGCGCCGAACGTGAAGCATGCCGCGTACATAGTCGACGTCCTCAGGACTCAGCCCGAACACCTCGCCCTGGCGGAGCCCGCACCCCAGGCCGACCACGACAGCGATCCTGTTCCGCTCGTTGATGGCATCGCGGACCCGCAGTGCCGTAGCCATCGACCACGCGTCGCGCCGCTCCCGCGGCGACTTGGGCCACCGCACAGATTTCGCGTGCATAGGGTTGCGCACGAGGCGCTTGTCGTCGACGGCCGCTTCCAGAATGGAGGAAAGCTCGGACAGGATGCCGCGCTGGTAGTCAACCGACAAGACTGTCGACTCCAGCTTGGTTATGAACGCCCGCAGATCCGTTGCGGCGATACTCCTGAGCGGAAGCTGACCCAGGTACGGGACGATATGGAGACGCGTTCTACGCTCCTGACCGTCCTTGGTTTTCGGAGCACCGCCTCGCCCCGGTGCCCAGTGCGTCGCGATGTAGTCGGCCAGCATGATGGACCCGTCACGCGGGTCTACGAACTCACCTCGCTCCTCGTCCGTAGCGGCGCGGCGAAGCCACGCCTTGGCGTCCTCCAGCACGTCAAAGGATCGGTCTCGCACCCCAGGCACGCCGGCGACCTTGTACCGCTTGCCCTTACCGTAGCGAGCGGTCTTCTCCCTTCTCCCGGTGACCGGATCCTTCTTCTTTTTGAGCCAACGATCCTCGATATAGCCGGCCAACTTTGTTTCCTTTCACGAGGGAGCGAAACGGCTCGCGACAACCCTTCGAGGCATCAAGCACCGGGGTTACGTCGCAGCGGAGGTGTACTCAGCGGACTCAGAGCAGGGTTGGAGCGGGAGTCTGCGCTTTCCTGCTCATCGACCCAGGCGTCGAGAGCTGTGCGCCGATACATGACCCGGCCACGGGGGCCCAAGCGGAAGCTCGGCGGCCCCTGCCGTCGGTGCCGCCAGACATAAAGCGTGTGCGGTGAAATGCCGAGGTACGCGGCAGCGTCCTTGACGCTGAGGAAGCAGGTCCGTACAGCGCTCGTGGGTTCGGGCACGGCCGGGGGGTCGAGCAATGGTCGTGTAGGCATGGAGCACTTCCTGTGAGGGACGAAGCAAAGCGGGCCCCGGAGGCCCATGTCCGCTACGACTCCACCGCCAAGCACAGTCGGAGGCGAACACCTGAATAGTCCTGACCATCGCCGGTTTGGCTAACCGGTGATCGTCGGCTATGTTGCGCGCGCTGCGTCGGTTGAGATCGGCAGGAGCTCGGGGCAGCCTCGGTCATGAATCCATCCGGTACGAGCGCAGAGCCAGGGCCACGCCGTCCGCGACGAGCACCAGCAGACCGCCATCTACGAGGCGGTCAGATTTCGCGCCGCGAGGCGCTGAGAAATACCCGTTGCCCGGCCACATCCCTATTCGCGACCCCAGAGCGCGTCGCAATATGGGCGAGAATTGCGACGTCGTGGCATTAGCTTCGCTACAGCAGGTCCTCACCGAATAGGCCAGCTGAACAGACGCACACACAGAGTCCGGTAGAGTCCGCTTATCGGATAGCATAATCAGGCAGACCCCCTAAGCAGAAATAGCGCCAGAACGAGAGTCTCGCATGGTTGGAATTTCGGTCTTTCCGAGCCTTACTCGTCGAGCACCCCTCCTCTGAACTGGTATTTTCCGAGACGTTGTACGTTGACATGAATCCGCCCGAGGTTCCAGTCTTTTGCAATTGAATGTCGTCTGCCGTGAGCGAATGCCCGCTGTCTCCCAGCGGGGAGCCGCCCGCTTTGGGCACGATAAGAGATTCCCCGCAAACGGGCACCGGAGGGGTCATGGCCTGTATTCTCCGGCCGCTGTCCCCAAGTGCTGTGGTGTGGGAACCGGAAGGGTTGGTCCAGGGCGGGCCGGAAAGAGGCGCTGGGGCCTCGGGAAAATCCCGCGCCCGCGTCTGCGGGTGCTACATGATGACGGGCATGCACCTTCGTGACGAAGAGATATGGCGGGCGATCGACCAGGGCCTCCGGCCGATCGACTGGGCGGCGTGGTTCGGTAGCCCGGAGGGCGCCGACTACCTCACGGCCGCCGGTCATGCCGTGACCGAACGCGCGGTGGCCGGCCTCACCGCCTTCTTCGACAGCCGCTGGCTGCCCAGGGCCGTGAGTCCTTCCTCTGCCTCGGGTCGGACCGGCGACGCTTTCGTGGGTCTGGGCAGGTCCTCCCCGGTGTTGCAGTTCACGAGCGGAGCCGCGCCAGGAGCATGGGTGGAAGCGGTGAGGTGGTGGGCCGCGTACGCCTACCTGGAGAAGGCCCGGGTACGCGGACTGGCCACGGTCAAGCGGGATGCCCGCCAGGACGTCACTCTGTCTCGTTTCTTGCACACCCAAACCCAGGCCCGGCTCGCACTCATGGGAGCGGCCCGAGGGCTCCCTGTCGAGTTGGAGCCAGCGAAGGACAGCGGTGGCCCCGGTGACGTCCGCATCGACCGCGTCTTCATCGAGGTCGTCACCTTCGCCGAGGACCAGAAGTTCAAGGACTACGAGCGCTTCCGGAACGACTGCCGGATGCACCTCTTCGCCCTCGACAGGGGGCGTGAGATCCACTGGGAAGGCAACTTCCCTGAACACCTCAACGGCGACGACTTCGAGAGCTGGAAAAGGCGGGCCGCGGAGGCCGCTCAGCGGTGTGCGGAATCAGGGGACTCGATCGACGTACTCAGCAACGCCGGAAGGCGGCTGACCGTCCACCCCGGCAAGGCGCCCCTGGGCACCATCCTGTCTGGGGACACCGTGGAGAGCGACCAGGGCAGGAGGCTCCTGGGCAAGGTGCGCGGCAAGTGCGTCAAGACGACGGGAGCGGGCACGGCGTGGATTTGGGTCGAGGACCACAGCGGCCTCTTCCACTTCCCGACGCCCTTCGCCGAGATGTCGCTCGCCGCCAAGACCGATGCGCTCGCAGACCTGCTGGGGCCTCTGCTGGCGGAGTACGTCCACGTCGCCGGGATCGTCGTCTCGAACGGCGCCCGGCGATGCTTCCCACTTCCGCCGAACGAGGATGCGCTTCGCCCCGCCGCGCAGGGCTTCCGCCGGGGCCTGCCTCTCGACCGGGTTCGCGAAACGATCGTGATCCCCAGGAGGATCCTTCTGCCTGAACAGACCGCCCTGATTGCCAGGATGTGCGACGCCGAAGCTGATTCGCTCGACTGGGCTCTGGGGGAACTCGGTGTGCCTGGGGGCGTAGCGTCGCTGGTGGCCAGCTCTTCGACGCCGCGGCGAGTCTCCCCGCTGTGGACACCGTGAGCCGGCCGAGCTGGTAGGGCGGCGCGTAGTTCGGCCTCGGCAGCGATCCTCTACTCACGGTCACGACGCCGTCGCGGAAGGAACTCATCCCAAGCCCCCTGGGGCGACCCGCGTCGGCGTCCCGCCCTCTCTAGGGAGTCTGGGCCTGGTCGATGAGGCGGAGGAGGCTGGCGGTGTGGGTGAGGTCCGGCAGTACGTGCTGTGCTCCTGCGTCGCGTAGTTGCTGGTCGGTGGTGGTACCTGAGGCGACCGCGACGACCCTGGCACCGCCTTCCAGGCCGGTGCGCACATCTTCCAGCGAGTCACCAACGATCACCGTGTTGTCGCGACTGAACCGGCCCCCATGCTTCGCGGCTGCTCGGTCTTGTGCGAAACGCACGAGAGCCGGACGGTGGGGGTCGTCGGACGCGTAGCCGCCGATGGTGGTGTCGAGGTAGCCCACGAGGCCCAGCTCCGACAGCTTGGTCTCGGCGCTGCCCCGCAGATTGCCGGTGACGACGGTCGGGATCAGGTGCTCCGCTTGCTGGACCGCGGCGAGCGCGTCCACAGCTCCAGGCATGATGACACCCTCGGTGGCCAGCAGCTCCCGGTGGCCGGCGAGACGGTCGGGAAGCTCGGCAATGATGCGGGCCGCCAGCGTCTCCACGCTCTGCTCGGGAACACGGTTGACGCGCAGAAGTTCGCGGACGGCCAGGGGCATGGTGACCCCGGTACCACGGGCGGGCAGAGCTGTCGGAGGGCGGCCGACGACGCTGGTGAACGTCTCTTTGTAGACGCGCCGGTCGATGTCACCGGTGTAGACGAGGGTACGGTCAATATCCCAAAGGACCAGGATCATGCGGCACGTTCTTCCATGATGGCCCGACCGCGGTCGACGAGTTCCAGGGCGGGTGCCGCCGAGGAGTAGCGGCGGGCTTCGGCGAGCATCGCGGCGAGATTGTCGTCCAGGCGCGCAGATCGGACGCCATCAACGAGAGTAAGGACTTCGTGTCCGGTGGCAGATCCGGCGTCGACGTCGCCGGCGCGCATCTGGGCGGTGGCGGCGCGGGAGAGGAACTGCGCGCGTGTGCGGATCTCGTCCGGACTGAAGGCATTGCGGGCGCCGGCAAACGCCTCGGCAGCCTGCTCGGGACGGCCGAGGTCAAGCAAGCAGCTGCCGGTCTGGCCCATGACCTCACCAGGGTTGATCCAGTACAGCCAGTGCGGGTCGTCCTCTCCGCGCCCGCGGGCGCACAGGACCTGTGCCTCTTCCAGCGCGATGTGGGCCAGGCGGTCTTCGCGCAGGCGCGCGTGCCCGCGGGCCTGGCGGGTGAGGAGCATGGCATGCAGGGCTGGAGCGTCCTGGTCTGCGATGACCTGGCGGGCGGTGCGCGCGGCGGTGACCGCTTCACGGGGGTCGCCGGCGGAGTAGCCGTGGATAGCGAGGAAGGACAGAGCCCCGGCCCGTAGCCTGCTGTCGCCGCTGGCATGGGCAGCCCGCAGGGCGCCGAGGAGGAGGTTGTGGGCGACGGTGTGGGCGCCGCTGTCGAAGTGGTACCAGCCGGTCTGGATTGCAGTGTCCGCAGTCACCGATGCGAGGCGCCGACCCGTCGCCTCGTTGAAGTCACCTTCCTTCAGGAGCCGAAGGAGGACCTTGAGGTGCGCTGTAGCGGCTCGGGCCAGGTTGCCGCTGCCGTGGCTGGCGTCGGCCTGGCGCAGGGCGTCAGTGGTGGACTGCAGGCTGGTGAGGAGTTGGCCGGAGACGCTGATTCCGTTCCGGGCGGTGGCGGCGACGGCCTCAGGAGGGGCGATGGCTGCTTGCAAGATGTACTGCGTGAAACCGGCCCCGCCCAGGCCGGCGATCACGCTGCGACGGTTCAATCCGTTCATGGCTCCTTCGACGGCTGCTTCAAGTGACGTCACCATACGAGCCGCAGTCCACGGCAGAGCCGGGTCGATGGCCTCGACGAGTCGCTGTGAGTCGGCCTGTGCGAAGGGAACGAGGAGTAGCGGGCGCAGGTCAGAGGGAAGCCCCAGTCCGGTCAGGACATCGATGATCGTGTCCCGCCCGTTGACCTGTTTGAGGCCGCGCTCCAGGTCCGAGATGAAGCCCTGGGTCAGTCCGGTCAGCTCCCGTACGGCCTTCTGCGAAAGCCCGGAACGGCGCCGGACCAGACGTAAGACCGCCCCGAAATCCCAGGCGGCAAGGGCCCGATGTACCTGCTCGTCGCGCCATGCCCGGTCCGGGATGGTCGGTGACGCATCGGCTCGGGCGCAGGTGGAGCAGCGCGTATCCGGGTTGTACCGGCTGAGCGGCTGCCCGCACCGCCCGCACGCGCGCCCTGGTCTCCCCGACATGTCCACCTCGGCTCTTCCTGTCACGATCCAGCTCGCCCCAGCCGTGATACCAGGCTAGGTGGAGATCGATATCGCTGCAGCGATGCCCTCGAAGCCGACACGCATCCAGACTCGTGGCACTGCACCAGCCGTCAGCCGTCGAACTGCGCTGGTGACAGGCCGTTTTGATCTGCCGGTCCCGAGAGGAGATGCCCCGATGGGAACAGGATGTCTGGCTCCGCCCCCGTTGCGTGGCACCCGTCTTCGGCTATGCGGCGATCTCGACGCGGAGCTGCCTAAGGGCGTGGGTGGCGGCGTCATGGGTGTCGGGCAGCGCGCCGGCGGTGGTCCTCTGGACGCGCTGGAGCTGATGAGGAAGACGCTGGGCCTGAGCCTCGCGAACAGCCGAGGCCAGAAGCTGAGTAGCGCCGTGGCTGTCGCCGGCAAGGAGGCGGACGCGGCCAGTGGTGATGAGTTCGATGACACGCCACTGGGGTGCGACCGCGATGGTCGGGGCGGGCGGGGCGGACTCGGCATGCCGTATCGCGTCGCGAGTGCGGCCCGTGGAAACGAGGCCCCGAAGGCGGATCTGGTAGAGGGCGCTGGGATTGACGAGGCTGGTGTGCTGGACCCTGTCGAGGAGCTGGTGGGCCTCGCGGACGGTGTGGTCAAACAGGGCCGCGTTGCCGAGGGCGCCAGCGGCACGTGCCAGGAGCGGCAGCACCGCGGCTCGCTGCTCGGCGTCTGCAGCAGTGGCTGCCGCCTGGGTGAGCCGGTCGACAGCGGCACCGAGCAGGCCCGCCTTGCGCAGCTCGTTGCCGTGCATACGCAGGGCGGTGGTGGTCAGGGCCCGGTCGTCGAAGGCGCGGACGACATCCAGGCTCTTGGCGGTCCAGTGAGCGGCCGTGGCCAGCCGTTCCTCGGGCATCACGTTACCCAGGGCCGTTCCGAGACTCAGCCGGGCATCTGCGAGGAGTCGCAGGACATCGCGTTCGGTGCTTCCGCCCCGGGCGCGGGCTTCCAGCCGAGCGACGAGCGGCCACAGTTCGGCAACGGCCTCGGCCGCATGCCCGCATTGGCGGGCGACCTCGGCGAGCCGCACGGTGGAAGCACCGAACTGGACCATGGCCCGGTGGTCGGTATCGTCAGGGTCGGTGACGCCCAAGACGTGCGCGGGCAGAGCGAGCCGCTCAGCGACGTGACGCAGGCTCCCGACATCACTCAGTTGCCGTTTACCCAGTTCAAGCGCGGAGACGTACGTCTTGTCGTAGCCCAGAAGGTCACCGGTCTGCAGCTGGCTGATGCCGTGGACGCGCCGGTAGTACTTCAAGATCGAAGCCAGGTTGCGGGTGGCGAGGACGGCCTGGGCCTCCGGCGTTGCCCAGCGCCAGGAGACCAGCCTCGCCGACCGACGCATGGCCGACCCGGAAGCGGAGGTGGTGATGTCCATGGCGGTTTACCTTCCAGGGTGGGCGTACCAAGCTGCGACCGAGTGCTTGTAGCCCTCGGGCATGGTCAGGCCAGCAATCTCGTGCTGGTGGAACAGCCCGATCTCCTTGTGCTCGTGGCTCAGAACCGGCACATGGTCGGGGGTCAGGACCGTGCAGCCGTAGGTAACGATCAGGACCCGACGGCCGGGGAACGGCTCGTAGATCCAGGTACCGCCGTCGAGCAGAGGGCCGGCCTTGACCGTCCAGCCGCTTTCCTCGAGCAACTCCCGTTCCAAAGTGGCGTTGAGGCTTTCGTCAGCCGGTGCCGATCCGTGGCCTTCAGGTCCGATCTCCAGTCGGCCTCCCGGCAGTTCCCACTCACCTCGCTCATTGCGCAGCAGGAGCACTCGCGCCTGGGAGTCGAGGGCAACGCCCTTGACGGATACCGGCCACAGCGACGGTTTGTACACGGGCTGTCCCTGAAATGTGAGGGCGGGCATGTCCCTCGGAACGTAGCACTCGCTCGCAGAGCGAAGCCCGGCTTGCCACCTTTGTCCGGATCGACAGTCTGTCGCTTTACCCCGACCGCCACTCGTCCGGAGGCTGGACGTCCAGCCCGATTTCAGAGGAGCACGTCGATGACGCCCCCTTCGCTCACCCTGTTCGAGGCACACGCCGCGCCCCTCGCCACCGGTTTCGGCCAGATCACCACCGTGATGGAACTCGTGCGAACGCGGGGTATCGCCACCGTCGAGGGCCTGGACACGCGGACGAAGGTCCTCTCGTTCGCCCGGCAGGTGATGACGCTGGTATCGCACCGCGACAGCGACCCGGACGCGCTGACCACCATCCGCGACAGAGGCGCCTCCTCTCAGCGGCCTGGGCTGGCGGGGCTGGGTACCGGGGAACTCCTCGCTCATACCGAACGCTCCAGCCTCCCCAGCCCGCCCCGTCTGATGCTGCTGGTCTGCCAGCAGCCCGCGGACTCCAGCGGAAACGTGCTCCTGACCGATGGTCGGGCCCTCCACACCTTCCTCCTCGAACGCGCACCTCAGGCCCTGGAGATGATGACGCTTCCCGGTACGGCCTTCTACGGCGACGGCGGCGGACACCCCTCCCAGATCTTCACTCGCCACCGAGGCGAGCGGATCACCATCCGCCTACGCCAAAACGCCCTCGCCGCATTCAGCCCCCTTCTCCAGCCGCACCTGGCCCACCTGCGCACCGCGATCGAGACCGTCCAGCAGCGCATCACCCTTAACGCCGGCCAGGGCTACATCATCGACAACAGCCGCTGGCTCCATGCCCGCACCGGCTTCCGCGGCGACCGTGTGTGCCTGCGCGCCCTGGGCAGCCCCAGGACTCCGATACCCCCCGGCTTCCCCGTCGTGGACCCCAGGGCTGACGCCGTGCCGGATGGCCTACCCGGGACCTTCCTCCCGTCGGCGCCCGTCGGCCGGACGCTGCTGTGAACTCCTGCGTACAACACGACTTCGCCGCAGGCGCACTCCCCGACGGCCTTAGAAGCCATCTCATTTGGCGAGTCTGCGGTAGCAGATGAGGGTGCAGGCGATGCTGGTGAAGGCGAGGAAGTGGTCGGCCTTTCGTTCGTAGCGTCGGTGTAGGCGACGACAGCCGGCGAGCCAGGACATGGTGCGTTCCACGGTCCAGCGGTGGCGGCCCAGCCGTTGCGAGGACTCGACTCCCTTGCGGGCGATGCGGTGGGTGATGCCGCGCTGGCGTAACCATCGCCGCAGGTGGGCGTAGTCGTAGCCCCTGTCGGCGTGGAGTTTGGCGGGTTTGCGCCGGCGCCGTCCGCGGCGCGAGCGGATCGGCGGGATGCCCTTGACGAGCGGGATCAGGGCCTGGCTGTCGTGCAGGTTGGCCCCGGAAATGCCAACGGATATGGGCAGACCTGACCGTTCCGTGATCAAGTGGATCTTCGAGCCGTACTTGCCCCGGTCGACAGGATTCGGACCTGTCAGGTCCCCCTTTTCAGGGCCCGCATGTTCACCGAGTCGATCGCGCACCGCGACCAGTCCAGCTCGCCGCGGGCACCGAGTTCGTCGAGGACCAGGCGGTGGAGCTTGGCCCACACCCTGGCCTTCGACCACTCCGAGAACCGCCGGTGGGCAGTGGCTCCGGACGGGCCGAACGACGCCGAAGGCAGCTGCTGCCAGGTACAACCCGACGTGGCCACGAAGACTATCGCCGCCAGCACCTCCCGGTCGCCGTGCCGACGCCGACCACCACGCTGCGGCCGTGACGGCGCCTCCGGCACCACCCGCTGGAACAACTCCCACAACTCATCTGGCACCAGCCGCTCAACGATCCTGACGCCGGGAGGCTACCGACCGCAAAGGGGAAGGGCCGTAGTCAGTGGCCCATTCGACGCTGCTCGTCGAACCGAAGCAGCACCCGTACCAGACGCCACACTCCGGCAACCGCTCCGAGCAGTGCACCCCCTACCAACACGCCTCTCTCTGCTGAGCCAGAGAGGTCAAGGACCAGGACGAGAGCCCAGGCGACGGCAAAGATCCCCCCAGCCAGCACGGCGGCAGTCACCAGGGCGAAAACGATCTCCACCGTCATTGCGTCCTTTTCCCACCGCGACTCACGCCCCATGTCCATGCTGCAAGTCTCACATCACGGTCAAGTCAACGGGCCTGCGCCTGGTCTCCCATTGCACGGGCGGCTCGATCGCCAATTGAGATGACTTCTAAGGCTTGGGCACAGCGACATCCTTCCCACCTGCCATACAAGGCAAGCCAGTTCAGATGTCACCCGATCGTGCGGCAGACCCGTGGGACTTCGCCGAGCGCCACCACGCGCCCTGGCTGGTCTGGGCGACACTCACCGCGACGGGCCTGGGCTGCGCGCTCGCGGTCCGCGCCCTCTCCCGCACCGGAGCCCTGGCCGGCCGGAAGCCCGCGGCGGCCGTGGCCACCTGACGGGCGCCGGGACCGGGCACGGAAACGCGTGACGGCCCGCCGGTGCTTCCGGCGGGCCGTCACGCGGTGAAACCCGGACGCCCCCCCCTGGGAACTACCAGAGCATCACGAGATCTTGATCCCTACCCTTGACGGTTTTCCACAAGGTGGTTTTGCCCTTGAGTTCGCCGAACCACAGGGTCGCTTCGCATCCGTCCTCGAAGGTCAGGAAAACTGTGGTCGCCTCCATTTCTTTCGCGCTGCTCCACGTCCCCTTGCCGGTTTTTGAGTAAACGCCGCCCGGATGACATTGAAAGAATTCGGATTCAAGTTCGTTCGCCTGGAAGTCTCCGTTTTTCAGAAGCTCGACGTACGAGGATCCGTCCTCCCATTTCTTAGGAATTTCCTCGGCGCTCATGACTCGCCCTGCGGGGAACTTGGCGGATTCGTCCCGCAGGACGGAGCACGCTGCACAGAAAATCACCAAAGCCAGCGCCAGGGCGGCGCGAGTGAGCCGGACCGCTGGGCGCAGGTGGGGGCGAATGTCGGGTGCGTGTGTCATTTTAATCGCTTTCGGGGATTTCTGTTCGAGGCATCCGGGTGCTGTATCTAATATTTGTATATGACCGTGCGGAAAGTGATGGTCATGTCGTGGGCTTTTCCGAATCCCATGAAGCCGTCGCTGTCGTAATTTCGCTGGATGAAACGGTCGGCTGGCGTGTTGTAGCCGGTTGCGACGTGCGCAAAGGAGGAGATCGACATGGTATTGCTCACCGTGATTCGAGCCTGAATCCCGAACGAGTTTGCTCTGATGATTTCGAATCTCGAACTGTACGATCCCAGTACTGCGGTCGCGACGTTGGTGTCGCCGGTTGCCATGGATCTCGCGTCGGCCATGAATTGCCCGAACTTGTCACTCTTTTCCGATATTGAATTTGAGGGCAAATCGCCTTCAGTCTTTCCCTTCTCGTAATACCGACTGGCGATTATTTTCCTCTGCTCTGCCATCAGGTCGGACGATGCGACCTGGAGGGCGACCTTGCTTCCTTCTCCGTAGACCGTTGAGGGTTCGTTGGCACCGAGGGCCCATCTCAAGCCGATCGGGACCAGCCCCCAGTCGCCGCCGCCCCGGATCGCGTCTTCAGGATTGCACCGCGTGTCGATGGTCATCAGCGCGCAGTCACGCTCACGCAGGTATTCAGGACTGGCTATGTGGATCGGAACGTAGGGGAGGACCTTGGGCTGAGGACCGACGAGAGGTCCGGCTCCGGTTCCGGTCCCGCCGAGACTGTTGAAGATGGGCGGGGCGCACACGTAGCAGGGCGGTGGGCTGGACACTGCACCGCCGCCACCATTGCTGCTACCCGGCTTCTTCGTCGAGGGTTTGGCCGGCTTCTTTTTCTTCTTCATGCCGGGGACGCCGTTCTGGCAGCTGGTGATCTCACCTGTGTGACACTCCGGGACTCCGAGTCCGCTCGGGTCGGAGAGCGCTGTCGGGTTCTGGGCGCCGTAACTGTAGCCGTTGAGAGTCTGTGGCATGTCGCTCTGGAACAGCGGGTCGACGCTGATGAAACGACCTGTATCGGGGTCGTACTCGCGGGCGCCGAGGTGAGTCAGTCCCGTGTCCTCGGTGTCGTCGATACCGCCCACGAAGCCCTTGGTGCCGGGCCAGTTCGTCGGAGTCTCGCCCCGGATAGCCCCGAAGGGGAGGGTGCGGCGCTGGGTGAGGGCCAGGCTGGTCGCGTCGATGGCGAGCTGGCCGGTGCCGTGATGGTCGGCGATGGTGAGTGAGTAGACGCCGGCGTCGTTCTGGATGGCGGTCTGGCCGCCGCCGAGGTCGATGTAGCGAGTCGCCTTGGGCTTGTCCGCGCCGGTCGCCAAGGTGACTTCGGAGTGCCCGAGGTAAAGGGTGACCTCGGCGGGGGCCTTGACCCCGAATCCTGAACACGGGTTATGCGGCTTGTGCCAGCGTAGTTGGTGTGCGATGGAGGGCGTTCTCGAAGGCGATGGGTGATCGTTGTCCGAGGCGGGAGTGTCGGCGTCGGGTGTTGTAGCGGTGGAGCCATCGGAAGGCGTCGAGTCGGGCCTCGCGCTCGGTCGGCCAGCTCTTCCGTCCTTGCAGGGTCTCGCGTTTGAAGGTCGCGTTGAAGGACTCGGCGAGTGCGTTGTCCGCGCTGGACCCGACCGCGCTCATGCTTCGCCGAACCCCTGCTGACCTGCAGGCTTCGGCGAAACTCCTGCTCGTGTACTGGGCTCCGTGGTCGGTGTGCATGATCGATCCGGCAAGGCTGCCGCGGGTGCGGATCGCAACGGCCATGGCGTCGGTGACGAGGTCCGCGCGCATGTGGTCGGCGATCGCCCAGCCGGCCAGACGGCGTGAGGCGAGGTCGATGACGGTCGCCAGGTAACAGAACTTCCCGCCGTCGACGGGCAGGTAGGTGATGTCACCGACGTACTTCGTGTTCGGCCTGTCCGCGGTGAAGTCGCGGCCGATCAGGTCCGGGGCCTTGGCGGCGGCCGGGTCGGGGACGGTGGTGCGGTGTCGGCGGCGCAACCGGACTCCTTCGATCCCGGACGCCCGCATGATCCTGGCGACCCGCTTGCGGTTGACCGCGACACCGTTCTCCTCGCGGAGCTCGGCGGTGATCCTCGGGGCTCCGTAGGTGCCGTCCGATTCCTGGTGCACCGCCCGTATCCGGGCCGCCAGGCGGGCGTCGGCCACCTGCCGGGCGGCCCGGTTCGCAGCTGTCCGGCGCCAGTAATAGAAGCTCGAGCGGCTCACACCGAGGATGCTGCAGAGCCGCTTCACGCCGTAGCGGCGCTGGAGGTCGGCGACACACTGGAAGCGGTTCACCAGCGCGTCTCCCCGGCGAAATACTTCGCCGCTTTGCGCAGGATCTCCCGTTCCTCCTCCAGCTCACGGATTTTCTTCCGCAAGGCGGCGTTCTCCGCCTCCAGCGGTGCCGGCGGCAAGGCTGGTTCCTGCGTCCGCCGTCCTCGGGGACGGCTCACCCCGGCTGCCCGAACCCAGTTCCGCAGCGTCTCCGGGTTGATCCCCAGATCGGCTGCGACCGACCTGATCGTCGCTTCGGGCCGCGACTCGTACAGCGCGACCGCGTCCGCCTTGAACTGCGGCGGATAGTTCTTCATGACCACGAGATGTCCGTCCTCAGGTCCTCAGGATCCAGTGTCTCGTGTGTTCAACATCAGGGGTCAAGGCCCCTCCACCGCCTCCCTCAACGTTGCGGGACAGCCCTTAGCGTTCGATGACTCCGCGTTCGGCAAGATCTTGGTCAACAAAGCCATAGCACAAGGGCGGAGCGAACGGGCAGGATCAGCACCATGAAGATTCTCGTGCTTGGCGGAACGTGGTTCCTCGGGCGTGCCGTTGCCCAGGCTGCACTTGATCGTGGTTGGTCGGTGACTGCCTTCAACAGAGGAAGGTCCGGTACCGCACCGGAGGGGACTCGCGAGGTCCGCGGAGACCGCACCGTGCACGCGGACCTGCTTCGCCTGGGAGAGCAAGGGCCCTGGGACGCCGTGATCGACACGTCGGCCTCCGAGCTGGCCCCCCGTGATGTGCTGGCCGGGGCCCAGGTTCTGGAGTCCGCAGCGGGTAGATACGTCTATATCTCGACCGTGAACGCTTACCGGGGGTGGCCAGACGAGCCACTGATCGAGTCGTCCGAACTGCTGGACGCACCGCCCGACGCCGATGTGAATTACGGACGGCTGCCGGCGAACTGGGACGGACCCGACTGGTACTACGGTCGGCAAAAGGCGGGCGCGGAGCGCGCTGCCACCGCGGCGTTCGGTACGCAACGCGTATCGATCCTGCGCCCTGGGGTGATCCTCGGTCCCGGAGAGTACGTGGGGCGCCTTCCCTGGTGGTTGCGCCGCACGGCCAAGGGCGGGACGATCCTGGCTCCTGGCAACCCCGACAAGTCGATACAGCCCGTGGACGTCCGCGATGTGGCCGCCTTCGCGCTCGATCAGGCGGCCTCCTCGGATGGCGGAGAGTTCAACGTCACTGCTCCCTTGGGCCGGGAGACGATGGGCGGATTCCTTACGTCCTGCCTCGATGCCACAGGGAGCAACGGACGACTGACCTGGGCACCCGATGATCTGCTGGTCGAGCATGGAGTGCAGCAGTGGACCGAACTTCCGCTGTGGCGCACCCATGCCGGGGCCTGGAACGTGGACTCGACTCGGGCGCACGCGGCCGGGCTGCGATGTCGGCCTCTGGCAGAGACCGTGGCCGCTACGTGGGAGTGGATGCAATCAGGCGGTGTGCCGGTCGAGCACCCTCGTTGGGCTGAGCACGGCATCTCGTCTGAGAAGGAGGAAGAGATCCTCGCGAAGTTGAGCTCGTGACTGTCAGGGCTCGATGGCCAATGGTGGTGTAGCCGTTAGCCGTTGTGCTGACGCCGCTGCCGTGAAGTCCTCGATTCGCTCACCAAGTTCGATGGCCTCCGTGGCAGCGCGGAAATCCGCGTGGGCGAGCCCGGCGCGGACTGCCGCCATGCGTTCGAGTGTCCCAGCTCCCCTCCACTCAGCCGGCACGCTGAAGGCCGGCTCAAGCGCTGCCTGGACTCCGTCGAGTTCGCCTCGCAGAAGTCGGGCACGTGCAAGGTCCACGTACGTCTGGGTCGAGATGAGCAGGGGTCGCTGATTCTCCGGCTTGGCGTCGAGGAGCTGAAGGGCTTGCTCCGCAGCTTCCTCGGCGCCATCGGCATCTCGAAGCAGCAGGTAGGTAGTCGCGTTGCTCATGGCCACTCGGTCACTCGGGAACCCGAACTCGCCGCCGACGTCATCATGGAGTTCGTCCCGCGATCCGGAGCCCTGTTCAAGGGTGTTCCGTATTGCCCGCTGCGCTGCCGCGTGATCTCCCAGGTGTCCGTGGGCCCGGCCCTCGATGACGAACAGGCGCGTCATCGCCGTGTCGCCGAGCCCTCCGAACTGCTGCGCAGTTCGGATCAGGCGGACGGCTTCCGCCGGACGACCACCCCAGTACGACAGGAACGCAAGGGCACCGTGTGCGTACGCCTGGAGCGGGCCGTGTTCGATCACCTGGCCGTACAACGCTGCTGTACGGGATAGAGAAACGGCAGCCGGGAGTGACCCCAGGTCAAAGCAGATCGCGGAGAGCATAGCGGCCGACTGGCCAGCCGCCAGGTATCCGCGCTCCCGCTGGCGGGGCACCTGAGTCCGTTCCAGCATCGACTGCGCGATGCTCAACAGTTCCTTCGCCCTCCGGTAGACCTCGAAGGGGGACGTTCGGCTGTACTCGCGTGCCAGGGAGACGATGTCGTCGTCAAGCTGGTCGAGTGTCATGTCCGGCACGCTGAGGGACGCGGCGTCCCCAGCGTGCGAAGCGGCATCCCGAGCAGTCATTGCAAGATCACTCTCATTGATCGTGGATACGAAGCCGGCACCCGGCGGCGGCTCCTTGCTTGGCGGCGCGCTTAGGAGAGCACGGGCGCTGTGCCCGAACATGTACTCCAGAATTTCGGGTGCAGGCGGATTGGGGAGCCCCCTCACCTTGCCGCCGGTCCACCGGCGGTAGGTCTGTTCCTCTACCGTTGCCGTGGACGGGGGCTCGCCGGCTGCAGCAGATATCTCCTTCGCGGCCTTCTCGTACTCTCTCCTGAAGCGGGCGTACGTCCAGCCGCGTTCCCAGGTCAGCAGCTGAAGCAGTGTGCGTACTTCCATCTCCAACGGCTCCCTTCTGGCCGGTGGCAATGAGGAGGCCCGTCTCGGCCAGGGTGTAGGCCCCGCGGTCCAACTATTGCCCAACTTCGCTGCCGGTAAGAGATCTTGAAGCCAAGTGGGGCTCAGATGACATGTTGGTGATACCCGCGTCACCCGCCGGCGACGCAGGTGATACCCACGGTGACATGGTGGGCTCCGAGTCCCAGGGGGAACCTTGATCTCCCCTCGCCGTCACCACGATGAGCGTCTTGGACTGGCGAGGCACGGTCTGCTAATCCCCACGAAGCCGAGGCCCTCATGAGCCAGAGCACCACCTCTCAAACGTGCACCAAGCGGTACACCCGGGCCCCCCGGCAATCCACTGCACCCATAGGGGCAGACGCATTCCGGGCCGCCTTCCTGCCCGACACCTCGGCGGTCGCGCGTATGCGGGCCTCGACGGCGGCCTTTCTGCGTCGGTTCGGTCTGACGGGGCCGGTTGCCAGCAGCGTGGTGTTGGTGGTTTCGGAACTCGTCACGAACGCGATCAAACACGGTTATGGCGAAGTTGAGCTTGAGATCCGAGTTGTGAGCGGGACGATCTCCGTATCCGTGACCGACGAGAATCCGGCGCCGGCGGTGCTGAAGCAGCCGGGACCGGACGACACGTCCGGCCGAGGAATGGCACTGGTCGAGGCTTACTCGGACAGGTGGGGCAGTACAGGCGAAAAGACGTGGTGTGAGTTTCGACACGACAGAGCCGGGAGCGCGGCATGAACGCCGCATCCCGGTTGGCAACTCGCCAGAACGTTCTCGGAGACGCCCCCGGCGAACAGTTACAGCGAGCAGGTCTACGAACGCCCCGCTGCGGTGCGCCAATAGTCGGCGAGCATCTCACCCGGCCAGGTCGGTTGGGACACGGCGCCTCTGGGCCCCATCTCCTGGAAGTACGGGGCGAGGTCCACAACTGGAGTCCCGTCGACCGCATCGAGATCCGTCACCCGAAGGTCCCGGCCATCCACACCCAACAGTCGTGGATAGCTGACAGCCAGCTGGTTGGGCCGCCGGTGGTTGCGGTGGACGAATGTACCGGTCGTCGGCCACCTCGGATTTCCCCGTGGGCTCCGCGCGTGCAGCTGGACGTCTTCCGGCCGCGCCATGTGAAAGCGCCACGTCACCGTCAGGTGGGAGAACTCCTCAATGCCCTGCAATGTTTCGAGGGGATACGTGTCGTTGAGCCTGATGACGGATTCGATCCCGCCCTGGTAGTCGTCCTGAACGCGGGTGTGACCCCCGACCACCGTTGCGATCGACTCAACCTCGTACGTCGCCATCAGGGGTCGTTCCTCTCACTCAGAGTTTTGCATCCTGTTGCCGTCATGCGAAGCAACGGGCCTGCTCCAGGGTCAGCCTATGACCCGCAGCATCTCCCCTGCCCGGCGGTCCAATTCGGCAACGTGGCGACCTCCGCGTTGCCGAAAGGGCGAGAGATCACTTTGCATCCGAACTATGACGTCGCGGGCGCGGCCCGACAGAACGCCGGCCATGGCATCGAGGGCTTGCCCCCAGGTAGCGCATGCCTCGTCGAGGCGGCCTTGCTGGACCTGGACAGCGCCGAGGTACCCAAGGGTCACGCTGTGGGTGCGGGCGTATTGCTGGCGTCGGCGGGTGGCGACGCTGCGCTGGAAGTGGATCTCCGCGTCGCCTGGCTGCCCCAGGTCGCGCAGGGCGCAAGCTGTCTCGTGGGCGAGGGAGGCGTCCTGGAAGAAGTCCACGCGGCCTGGCGCATCGTCGTTGTCGGCGCGGGCGAGGTCCCGCTCCGCTCGGGTGATGGCCTCGATGGTGCCAGACCGGTTGCCGTCGGCCGCGAGCGCTCGTGCGTGAACGATCGCGAGCAGGGCTTTCTCCCGCTGGCTGGCCTGGCCGTAGCGGTCGCGGGCCATGGAGGCGTCGGCCAGGGCGAGCGCTTTGCGTGGGTGCCCGAGGTCCACCGCTTGGTGGGCGAGGGCTCGCAGGATGTGGCCGGCGAGTGGTCCGTCCCCGGCTTCGGCCGCGATGCGGGTGGCAAGGGTGAGGTAGCGCTGGGCGGTGCGGTGCTCGGAGGCGTCGAAGGCCATCCAGCCGGCGAGGTAGGTCATCTCCGCGACGGCGGAGTACGTGTCCCGGCGGCTCTGTTCCGTGCGGAATCGGCTGCCGAGCAGGGGGACCGCTTCGTCGCGGAGGTGGCCGGCCAGCGCCGAGCGCCCGGAGGCGCCTCCGCGCTGCTGGTCTCGCGCGGAATAGAAGTTGGTGAGGTCGCGGACGTCGTTGATGTCGGCCTGGGCCACCAGCCGGGGAGAAACTGCCGTGCGTCTGGCTGCTGCGGCAGGGGCGGCTGCCCACCACGAGGCGGTGGGCAAGGCCAGGCCGGCGGCGGAGTACGCGGAGGTCGCCAGCAGTTTGCGTCGGTGCATGTCCAGATCGTCGCTTCCCAGCTCGGCCAGCACAGTCAGAGGGTCGACGCTCCAGTCAAAGCCGCTGTCGGTCGTGCCTGTCGGCACGTCTTCCAGCCCGAGGTCAGCCAAGGTGAGGCGGCGGCCGAGCTTGCGGGAAAGCGTCTCGCGCAGGATATGCCGCGCTATCGCGCTGGGCTTCGTGCCCAGGACCCACATGGAGATATGCGAACGGGAGATGGCCTCCAGCTCCCGTACGTCACTCTCCGCAGCTACGCGGGCGACAGCAGCGGCTGCTTGAGGCTGGGACCAGCCCGCTTCGCGCAGAAGGGCGGAGAAGGCGAGGTTTCGCTCACGGGCCATGGACTGCCCCTCGGTTTCGAAATGATCTTTGGCGCCTTTGGCGGCCTTGGCAGCCGTGCAGGCATACCCCTCGGCGGTGATTCAGGGTTCGCTCAAAGTAGCGGCCGGATCACTCACTATGCACGTCAGCCGTCGGCACTCCAAGGCCAACCTCGCTCAACTTGGCGTGCTCTACACAGGAGTTGTGTCATGCGTCTCTCTCTGGGCCTGCATCAGAAGACCTGTCACCGCAATGGCAGAGGCAAATGGTTCGCCCTCCCTCTGGAGACGGCCGATGTCCAGCGGGATCATGCGGTGTCTGCCGCGGAGACGGTAGCCCTCGTATTGGACGAGGAGTCCCCGCTGCCAGAGAGCGCCAGCGATGTGGAGGAACTCGCACGGCGCCTTCGCGGTCACATCAGCCAACTTGGGGCCGCAGCCCCGCCGAGAGCGCCCGAGTTACTCAGCGCGCAGCGGGTCGCTTCGGCGGACGTCCCGGGCGGGTACGTGCCCAGCAGGGTGCACCTGGTCAAGCTGGCCGGGGCAACCAGGGTGCTTATCGCGACCGTGCAGGCGCTCGGTGGCACCGCCCCTTCGAAGCGGACCCGGAAATGGCGTGCGTGGAAGCCGAGGATCAACGCGATGCGCGGTTCGGTCTTCGCTCTTGCCTTCGCCTGCTTGATCGTCGCCGCCTCGGTGCCCCGGCCATGACCTCACTCTCCGCGGACGACGAGCAACCGGCCGCGCTTGTCCGCAGACAAATCCTCCCCGAGAGAGCGAGCACCCGCCGCCCCGGTAACCGCCAAATTGCTCCTCATCTACCGTTCCCGGCCGCAGCGGCGGCCCATTGCCTTCCCGGATTCCCGGGGTCTACGGAGATCCACACAATGACTCGCCTTCCGCGTATCGAGCAGTACGGTCTGATCGGCGACATGCAGACCAGTGCCCATGTCTGCGACGACGGTTCGATCGACTGGTTGTGCCTGCCCCGCTTCGACTCGCCGGCCGTCTTCGCTGGCCTGCTCGGCACCCAGACTCACGGCTTCTGGCAGATCGCCCCGGCCCCGTCTGCCGGCCGATCCGACGCTGGAGTGGTTTCCGAGCGCCGGTACCGCGGTGACTCGCTCGTCCTCGAATCGCTGTGGCGCACCCCGTCGGGGTCGGTTCGGGTGCTCGACTTCATGCCGCCGCGCGACGGAGTACCCCAGGTGATCCGAATCGTCGAGGGCGTGGCCGGCGAGGTGCCCTCTTTCTGGCTCGTAGATGCCTTGGCCCTGACGGGCCGCCTGGGTGAGGCCCACGCCCGTTTCGAACGTCTTCTCGCGCTGCGCAACGACCTCGGCCTCCTCGCCGAGGAGTACGACACCATTCAGCAGCGCCAACTCGGAAACTTTCCGCAGGCGTTCAGCCACATGGGCTTGATCCAGAGCGCCCTGCTCCTGCAGCAGCTGGCGACCCAGTCCTCTCCCCACCGAGGCGCGGTGACGATTCCGGCGTGTGGGCCGCAGCAGAACCACAACGCCACGACGTCGCAGCATGCCCAGCCGCCCCTTTTCCACTGACGAGGATTCCCATGCCTGACAGCGTGTTCCCGACACGGTCGGCCGCGACCGACCACCGCCGTCGGCGGTCGTCACGGACCGATGCGTCCACGGTGCACTGTGTCCGTCGTGCCGTGATGCTGCCCCTGCTGCTGCTTGCGGGCCTGCTGGGCGCCGCCTTCGCCGTCTGGTCGACGGCTGCAGTGGCTGTCGGCTGGCTCTTGGTCGGCCTGGTCTGCGGACTGACCTGGGTCGTGCTGGTAACGGCCCGCAGTGTGCGTACGGCCACCGAATCCCTGCAGACAGCCGCCGAGGAACGGCGAGCTGTGGTGCTGACCGCCATCACGGGAGCTGCGTCGGCCGTCGAGAAGTCGGTGCAGTGGTCGGCGGACGAGCTGTGCCGAGGGGCACGGCCGCCGCTGCCGGACATGCAGATGCCGCAGCCGGCCAGTGCGACCGCGGAGGTCGACGCAACGTTCAGTGCACTCCAGGTGCAGGCCATCGCGTCGCTGATACGTGTGCACGACGAGTCCCAGTCCGTCGTCCTTCTGGAAGTGCTGCGCCGCTTAGCCGTGCGGGAGCACGCCTTGGTCACGAAGGCCCTGGTGGCCCTCAGCCAGCTGGAGATGCTGACCGACGACCCGGAGCTGCTGTCGAAGATCTTCGAGATCGATCACCTCGTCACGCGGATGCGTCGTCAGGTGGAGAGCACGGCGGTGCTGGGCGGGCAGTCTCTGCGCAGCGTGCGTCGGCCGGTGTCCGTCACGACCACACTGCGTGGTGCGGTCTCCGAGGTGGTGCAGTACCCGCGCGTGGTAGTCGCGACCGGTTCTGTGGGGGGCGAGCTGGGGCTTCCCGGACATGTGGGTCCGGACCTGACACACCTGTTGGCCGAGCTGATCGAAAACGCCTGCGAGTGCTCCGACCCGGCGACGAAGGTGACGGTACGGGCACAACGGGTACCGAACGGGCTGGCGGTCGAAGTTGAGGACTGGGCCATCCCCATGCATCCGCAGACCCGCGCACAGATGAATCATCTGCTCAAGGCCCCCGACGAGGTCGATGTCAGCGGTCAGGTGCGAGACGGACAGCTCGGCTTGCTGGTCGCCGCGAAAATCGCGCAGTCACACGGACTGTCCGTTCTCCTGCAAGAGGCCGTGACCGGAGGCACCACCGCTCTGGTCGTCATTCCGGCCGGGCTTCTCGTAACACTTCCCCCGTCGGTGACGCGGGCGCTCACCCCCGGGAGACACGCCCTTCCTCACTCCTGCCGCGGCAACCTGCCACAGCGGCGGCTGCCCCTTCTGCGGAGCAGACCCCACACCCGATCGCCGTGGGCCCGCCGGGAGCCGACGTGGCGGGGCACGCCCTTCCAGCGCCCGACCTTCCCCGGCGTACACGGCAGGCCGGTTCCTTCCCTCCACCGCGTGAGCGGGAGCAAGCACCCCCGACTGCGGCGACGCCAGGGCTCGCAGCCGCCTTCCGCACAGGCATCGAGGCCGGCGGGGCCGCCGGTTCTCCGCCCACTCCGGCCGAGCAGCCCAGCCCCTGACCCGGAAGTATCCGCCGCCCCTTCCTCTTTCTGGAGCGATCCTCATGAGCACCCATTCTGAAACGAACCCGACGATCGGCGTCGTGCCCGCATCCGAGGCGACGGCGAGTCATCAGCGGGAGGGCATGGCCTGGCTGCTGCGGCAGTTCGCCGACGACGTTCCGGGCGTTCTGCACGCCGTTCTGCTGTCGCGGGACGGGCTGCGGCTCCTGGACAGTGAGGTCGACAAGGACTGGGCGGACGAACTGTCGGCCGCGCTCAGTGGCGTGGCGTCCCTCGCGTCGAACGTTAGTGGCCCCCGCCACCAGAAGCGGCCGGCCAGGCAGATCATCATCGAGCGCGAGGACTGCCTGTTCTTCGTCCAGAGCGCCGGTCGCAGCGCGGCCTTCGAAAACCACCCGGGCAACGAACGCGGGGAGGTGGACACTGTCCTCGCCGTCATCGCTGGCCCGGACTCCGACGCCGGCCCCGTCGGCTTCGAGATGGGGCGCCTGGTGAAGAGGTTCGCCCCCTACATGCAGATCCCCGTCCGCGTCGGCACAGGTGATGAGATCCGGTGAGCACCCGCGGCGACGCGGCCGAGGGCTCGACGTTCGTGCGGACCTACACGCTGACGCGCGGGCGTACCAGGCCGCGGCACCTGCTGGGACTGGACACCGTGCTGGACGCCGGCCCCGGACGGCCCGGCCTGGGCCAGGCCGAGGAATGCGAAGAGATCCTCGCTCTGTGTCGGGAGCACCGGCGTTCGGTGTCCGAGCTGGCGGGACGGCTCGGACGTCCCGTCACCGCCGTCAAGATCCTCGTCTCGGACCTCCTGGACGCCCACGCTCTGGTCATCTCCGTCACCGATGCCTACGCCTCCGACGCAGATGACCGTCCCACCACCCATCTGTTGGCGGCCCTTTCAGTGGCCCTGAAAAGGAAGTTTCCCGATGCCATCGCCTACCGCCAGGCCGGATGACCCGCCTGAGAGCCTGCGGACTTCGGCGCTCTCGCATGGTGGTGCACCGACCGTGCTGAAGATCGTGATTGCCGGGGGTTTCGGTGCCGGCAAGACCACCGCCGTGGGCGCGGTCAGCGAGATCACGCCGCTGAGCACGGAGGAGTACCTGACCGAGGCGAGCGCGGACGTGGACAGCTTGGAAGGTATAGAGGCAAAGCAGACCACCACGGTCGCCTTCGACTTCGGACGCCTCAGCCTCCCCGAGGCGCCCGTGCCTCTGGAGCTGTTCCTGTTCGGCACACCTGGCCAGGACCGGTTCGTCGACCTCTGGTACGAGCTCTCCCGCGGGGCCGTCGGAGCGGTGGTCCTGGTCGACACTCGCCGACTGGAGAGCAGCTTCACGCCCGTCAGCTTCTTCGAGGACATCGGCCTGCCCTTCGTCGTCGCCGTGAACCACTTCGACGTCGACGGAGCCCACCGCTACCACCCCGAACAGGTCCGCGCCGCCCTCGACCTGCCCGCCTCCGTACCGGTGGTCACCGGCGTTTCGCCCCACTGGGCGGAGGGCGCGAGGGCAACCGCGTGGGACGCCCGCAATCCGAGCCACGTCGCCGGAGTCCTGCTGACCCTCGTCGGCCACGCAGTGCAGAGCACACCGGCGCGCCCCGCTCACCCCACATCCGCCGCCACCCTCCAGGACGCCTGATGTCATATCAGCCCAACGATCCCCACCTCGGGCCCCAAACCGCCCCGTCCGCGCTGTCCCTGCCGCAACGCGGCATGCGCGACAGCGCCCACGGGCTGCCCATCCCAGCCGGTGCTGCCGTTACCGGCCCGCAGGCCCAGCAGGCGACCGAACTGGCGCAGCGGTACGAGCTGCTGGAGCGCCTGGGCGTGTCGACCGCTGCCAGCCAGTACTTCGACGAGCTGGCCCGCGACATGGCCGGGCAGACCGGGTTCCTGTACGGGTTCGTTAATCTGTTCCTGGAGGAGCAGACCTTCGTGGGACTGCACCAGCCGCCCGCGGACAGCGGGTACGTCATCGTCGGCCGCACCATGAGCCACGACCACGGCTGGTGCCCGGAGGTCGTGGCACGCAAGAAGGCCCTGCCACTGCACGACGTGCACGCCAGCCCCCGTTTCAGCGGCAACCACGTGGTCGACGCAGTCGGCATTCGTTCCTACTTCGGCGCCCCGCTCATCCACGGGAGCGGCACCGTGCTGGGCACGGTCTGCGTCATCGACCCCGAGAAAAGGCCCTTGAGCGAGGCCCGACGGCTCAGAGACATCGTCATCAACGCCGGCACGCAGGTGTTGGGCCGCATCGCCCGAGCGCCCGTCCGCTAGACCCGTTCCACCGCCTCCACCCGGGAGCAGGCGATACCCGGCCGCTTCACCGCGCGAACTTCATCCAGGGAGAGGGAGACGACCATGCCCGCCACATCCGCTACGCCGCCTCCGGCGCTGCGCCCTTATCTCACCGCCTGCCACGACCTGCTGTGGAGCGAGGCGGACGCCTTCGCAGCCGAGCACGTCGCGCCGCGCGCCGTGCGGATGGAGGCCGCTCCGGGCCGGGTGGAGCGCAAGGTCGCCGATCTGATGGCCGCGCGGGGCTGGTTCGCCGTCACCGTCCCGCCCGTCTTCGGCGGGCTGGGTGCCGGCCATGTGGCCAAGACGGTTCTGATCCACCGCATCGCGCGGGTCTCGGCAGCTGCCGCAGCCATCCTGCAGGCCACCCTGATCCCCGTCGGCGCCCTGCTGCACTTCGCCACCCCTGAGCAGAAAGCCCGGTGGCTGCCCCAGGTGGCTGACGGTTCGCTGCTCCTGTCGATCGCGGTGACCGAACCGGCCGCCGGCGGACACATCGGCGGCATCGAGACGACCGCCGAGAAGGCCGGCAACCACTGGCTGATCACCGGCAGCAAGATCCACATCGGCAACAGCCACCTCGCGGGCGCCCACCTCGTGCTCGCCCGGACCGCCGAGGCGGGCGTGCGGACCTCGCAGGCGTTGACCGCGTTCATGGTCGAATCCGACCGCCATGGGCTCTCCGTCCCTGCCCACCGTCCCGGCCTCGGCCTGCACGGCTTCTCCGCCGGCCGCCTAGACCTCGATCACGTCCGCGTCCCCGTCGACAACGTGATCGGACAGATCGGCCAGGGGTTGAGCGTTGCCCAGAGCAGCAGCATTCTGTATGGGCGCCCCAACCTGGCCGCTGTCAGCCTGGGCATCCACGAGGCTGTCGCGGCCACCACGACTTCCTACCTCAAGGCCCGGCCCCGCTACCAGGGCTCCCTGTCTGATCTGTCGGTCTTGCGGGACCGCGTCGGCGACGTGGAGGCCCGCCTGCGCGCGGCACGCATTCTGGCCTACCAGTCCGTGCATCTCCTCGACCAGGGCCTGTCCTGTGATGCCGATCTGATCAACGCAAAGTACCTGGGCCACCAGTGGGCCATGACGTCCGCCCAGGACGCCATGGAGCTGCACGGCGCCCACGCCCTCGACCGCGAGTACGTCCTCCAGCGCCTGTGGCGCGATATCCAGCACACCCACCCGCCGGCAGGAACGGGTGAAGTCCAGCGAATACGTCTGGCCGACGCCGCTTTCGACGAGGACGACATCCAGTGGTCCGAGCGCCTCGCGGCCGAGACCGCCTGGGCGCAGCCCGACCCCACCGCCGCATGAACCCCCGTGCGCGGCACCCCGTGAATCCCGACCGCCGTGCACGGGCCCGTGCCGCCGGCCCCCGTCCCCCGCGGGGACCGGCGGGACCCAGTCCCCTGAACGCCTTTCCAGACGAGAAAGAGACACCCGTGACCGCGCCCACATCACTCCACCAGCGCACCCCTCGGTTATCAGCCGTGTACGAGATGCGGACTCTGTGCACGGACGCCGAGCGGGACGAGGCCGCGGCGCTCGTCCAGGACCGTCAGAGGTGGCTCACCATGCGCAGCCTGCCAGTGCCCGCCCGTGCCGATGTCCCAGCCCTGTTCCGCAAACCGCAGGCGAAGCCGGCCGGACTGTTCGAGGACGGTGTGCTGCTGGCCTGCATGATTCCGCAGCGAGCGCCTGACCTCGGATGGGGTTCGGGCCCGTGTCTCTTTCTGAGCTGCAGCCACACCCTGCCCGACCGCTCCGATGACACCATTCTGCTGATCACCCTGTGGGCTTCCGACTTCGCCGCACGACTCGACCTGCCGCTCGTGCGCGCCGAGGCCTTGGCCCGCCAGCCCCTCGGCGTTGATCCGATCGCCCCCTTTCTTCTCCGACTCACCGACATGGGCTGGGACGTGCGCGGATCGGGCACGGGGCAGCACGAGGAGCGCGTCGCTCGCCTCGAACTCATCGCCGAGCGACGTTCTGGACTGAGTGCGCTCATATCCTGCCGGGTCCACGAACCGCAGTCTTCCGCAGACAGCCGGACCGTCGCGTGACGGCCGCCGAACCTCTGCGGCCGGACCTCGCCCGCGAACTCATCGACCGAGCCACAAAGGCGGCAGCGCGCAGAGCCAAGCGCCTGCGCAACCAACTCGACGCCGTCCAACTCGGCCAAGACCGTCATGCCGACCACGCTGATACCAAGGTCCTGCGCCGCGTCCTGGCCGAACACGACTGGCCCGGCCACCGCCTCGTCGGTACCGAAGCGGCACGCGCCGCCTGGAGCTTGGCTCTTCACGCCGACGACGACGCCGATCTTCAACGGGCGGCCACCACCCTGCTGGAGCGCGCAGTCCAGGACGGCGACGCGCGCGTCCAGCACTGGGCCCACCTTTACGACCGCACCCTGGTCAACAGCGGTCGCCCCCAGGAGTTCGGGACTCAACAGGTTTTTGCACCGGCAGGTGTTGAGCTGTGCCCGGTGCGCGCGCCCGATTCCTTGGACCAGCGAAGGGCATCCATCGGGCTGCCACCGATCGCCACGGGCTTGGAGAAGGTGCGTCGTCGGTGCGCCCAGGATCATCCGGTCGACGACTCCTCGACCGTCGTGCTCGCGGCGATCGCATGACCCAGCGAGCCCCGCCCACTTCACCCATCCGCCGCACCCACCGATCCCCCTCATACGAAAAGGACCGTTTCGTGATGAAGCTCACCACCAGCGTCCTCGCTGCTGGCACCGCAGTCTCCTTGGCGACCATCGTGGTCGGAGCCGCCCGGCTCCGGCAGGACGCGAGGCACCAGGCCGAACGAAACGAAGCGCTCCTCGCGGGCAACCAGCTGGCGTGGCTGGCGCAGGTATCCACCAATCATGACCTCGCTGAGATCTGGAAGCCCGAGGACATGGAGACCGAGGAGTACATGCGGCTCATGTCGTCCAACCGGCTCCTCTGCATGCTCAGCCTGCGCGACCGCCTCGGCTTCGTCCCGAAGGGGCACCTGCCCTTCCACGCCGAGTGGATCATGAAAAGCGACGTCAGCCGCCGGTACTGGAAGCACTTCGGTGACCTCCGCGCTCAAGAGGCCGAGGGCAACGAGCGGGCCAAGCACTTCACCCGGGTACTGAGCCACGCCGCCAAGAACACCCCCCTGGCGCAGCCCGCAGCGGTCTGACAGCACCGCATCCCGATCCCAGACCCCACGGACCAGGCAACTTCGCCAGCCTGCTCGTCCGGCACTAGACCCCGAGGCCCGACCGGGCCCCGGCATCCCGTACCACCCACTCCAAGGAGGCATGCATGACCGCCATCCAGACCGAAAGGCCGACCGCCCCCGCCCCGGCGGACCTCGTGAAGACCGACGACGACCCGTTCGGGCTCGACATCACCTTCATCGAGGGCACGCCGGCGACCGAGACGGTCCTGATGTGCAGCACCGGCGACACCTGCGGCAGCTCCTGCCCCAGCGCCTGCACCACTTCGTAAGCCGGATCACCCCGGCAACGCGGTCCGGACGGGGGTTCTACCCGTCCGGCCCGCCCCGCCCGCCACGCCAGAAGACGAGGAGAGCCCTGATGACACGGCATCGGCCCAGACTGTACGAGGCCACGGGGCAGACCATGCTACGCGCCGCGGCCCACACCACCGAGCCCGCCATGCCGCCCTGGCCGACGGCCACGGCGCCCGCGACGGAGTGGCGCGCGTGGCTGAGCACGGTATGGTCCGACGCCGACTTCCGCCGGACCGTGTCGCAGGCGAGCCCTCACCTCGCCGAGCAGGTACAGGCCATCATCGACGGCCGCACGCCGAAGGCGCGCCGGATGCGCCGCGCGGCACTGTCCACCGCCCGTTACGCGATCCGCTACGCACGCCGCTCCACCCCCTACGGCCTGTTCGCCGGCGTCGCCCCGCTCGCCTTCGACCAGACCACGTCCGTCCGCATCGGCGACGAGCACCAGGCCGTGCCCCGACCCGAGCCAGCCGGGCTCGAGGAAGTCCTCAGCGCCCGGGAGAGCGACGCCGCGTGCATGGCCGACACCGAGCTCTGCGTCAACACCCTGATCTATCAGCGCGACCGGCACATCCATGTGCCCTCCGAGGGAGATGCGGAGTTCCGCCTCGCTCTGAGCCCCGCACTGCGTCTCATCCTCGACCTGGCCCGATCGCCCATCGGATACCGCCAGTTGTCCGACAAGCTGGCTGCGGAGTTCCCCGCTGCGAGCGACACCGCGCGTGACCGGCTGCTCGGTGAACTGCTGCGGGTGCGGCTGCTGCGCTCTTCGCTGCGCGCACCCGCCACCGTCGCCGACCCCACCGACGTCTTGCCGCCCGAGGCACGCGCTCAGGCAGCCGGCCTGCGGACGGCGTGCGACCTGCGGCTGGATGCCGACGTACATCTGCCCGAGCAGGTACGGATCGAAGCGGAGACCGCTGCGACCGTACTGGCCCGCCTGGTCACCCATCCGAACGGGACACCGGCCTGGCGCCGGTGGATCGAGCGGTTTACAGAGCGCTACGGCGAGAACACGGCGGTATCGGTGGACGTGGCCACGGACCCTGACCGGGGCGTGGGCTTACCGGCAGGGTTCGTCAAGGCGAGCGAACCCCCTCGGCCGATGTCCCGGCGTGACCGCCTGCTGCTGGAGCTGGCCAGCATCGCTACCGCCGAAGGCAGCCGCACCGTCGCGGTGACCGGGGCGATGATCGAGGAACTGGAAGCAGCGGCCGACGACAAGCCTCACGGCCTGGCGCCCCACCTCGAACTGGCCGCGCAGGTCCACGCCGCCTCCGTCACGGCCCTGGACCGGGGCGACTTCAGGCTGCGTGTCCTGACCGTCTCTCGCTCGGCCGGATCGATGACCGGCCGGTTCTGGCACCTTTTCCCTGGCACCGAGGCGACGTACGCGAACCTGCCGACAGTAGATCCGCAGGCGGAACTCGTGCAGCTCTCGTTCCACGCCGGCCGGGTGCCGGCCGACCTGCTCACCCGCGCGCCGCAGGCCCTGCCCCGGGTCGTGAGCGTCGGCGAATTCCGCCGTCCCGCCCCGCACGTCCTCTTCCCCCGCGACCTCTCGGTCACCGTCACCGACGGCCGCCCTCAACTGGTGGAGTCCGCGACGGGCAAGCCGCTGGAGCTGCTGGCCCCCACTGCCATCAATTTCCTGTGGCACAACTACACGCCGCCGATGGCCCGCTTCCTCGGTGAGATCAGCCGGGCGACCTCCCCGCAGGTGACCTGGTTCGACTGGGGAGCGGCCTGGGCCCTGCCCTTCACTCCCGCCCTCACCTACCGGCGCACCATCCTCACCGATGCCCGGTGGAAGATCAGCAGCCGTACGTTGCCCGCCCGCACCGCCCCGCTCCAGCAGTGGGCGGACCAACTCCATTCCTGGCGTAATCGGTTTCGGGTGCCGGAGCGGGTGCTGCTCACGGAGGACGATCAGCATCTGCCCCTCGACCTCACCCGCGCCCTCGACTTGGACCTCCTGCGCGCGCACCTGGACGCCAGCCCCTTCGGCATCGCCACCCTGCATGAGGCGCCCCCGCCGGACGCGGACGGGTGGATCGGCGGCCGGGCCCACAGCATCGTCGTCCCCCTAGCCAGGCACTCATGACCAGGACCACCGCGCCCCGTACGCAGGACCTGTCCGAGGGCGCCCTGGGGATGGCTCTGCTCGACATCGAGCGCCATGACACGTCCATCGCCCGCCGCCACCTCACCCAGGCCACCGCACGCGGGGTCAGCACCGGAAGTAACGCCAGCCTTTTCCACGGCGCCCCGGCATTGGAGTTCGTCCTGGCTCGCGCCAACGGGGCCGGCGACGATGTCCGCGCGGCCGTCGACCGCGTCGTGGATGCCCGGCTCGCCGCCGCCCGCCGCCGTCAGGCGGCCGGCGTGCTGCCCCACCTCGCCGAATGGGACCTCATCCGCGGCCTGACCGGACTTGCCGCCCTCCTGCTGTCCCGGAAACCGCCCGCTCCCCGGCTGCCCGATGTGCTCGCCTGCCTCGTCGCGCTCGCCGGCCCCGCCCGCAGTGACGGCCGGATGCTGCCCGGGTGGTGGTCGGCGGTGGGCCCGAACGGGAAGGAGATGGCCGGCGGGCACGGCAACAACGGCTTGGCCCACGGCGTCGCCGGGCCCCTGGCCGTGCTCTCCCTCGCCCTGCGTGCCGGCGTCAGCGTTCCCGGCCAAGATGAAGCCGTTGGCACGTTCGCAACGTGGCTCGACCGGCACGGCGTCCACTACTGGTCTACCGCAGCGCACCTGGACGCCAACGAGCCAGCCGCGCCGGAGCCGGCCCGCCAGTCCTGGTGCTATGGCCAGCCCGGCATCGCCCGCGCCCAGCAGCTCGCCGCGCTCGCCCTCGGCGACCCGGCCCGCCGCCGGGTGGCCGAGGACACCGTTGCGGCCATCCTGACCGACCCGCTGCGGCTCGCCCGCATCACCGACTCCACGCTCTGCCACGGCTGGGCCGGCCTACTGACGCTCACCCGCGCGGTCGCCGCCGACAGTCCTTCGCCCGATCGCTTCGCCCCGATCATCCAGGACCTGCACCGGCGGCTGACCGCCGACTGGGAGCACCTGCCCAAACCCGGCTTCATGGAAGGCCGCGCTGGAGCCCAACTCGCTCTGCATGCCACCGATACCACCGGCTGGAGCCGCGCCCTCCTGCTCACCTGATTCCCAAACCTTCCGCCTTGCAAGGAGTTTCCTACTTATGACCTTCGACGATGAGAATCTGCCGATTCCCCCGGCCACATCCTGGTGGCACGCATCCGTGGCCTTCCCCGATCCACATGTGGACGCCGCTCGGGCCCTGGCGACCGCGCTGGCCAAGCACCGCTTTCACTTCCTGCGCAAGGACGCCGGCGTGCGCCTGCGCACCGAACAACCCACCACCGGTCTGCTGGACAAGCTCGTCGCCGACCACGTGATCACCGGCTGGACCGGCGGGACGTACGAGCCGGAGACTCATGCCTTCGGCGGCCCCGAGGGTATGGCGGTTGCGCACGAGTTGTTCTGCGCCGACAGCCCGGCTGTGCTCGCCGAGACCGGCACTCCCGGCGCCCGCGAGCGCAGCGTGATGCTGCTGTCCGCCATGATCCGCGCGGCCGGGCTGGACCCGTTCGAAGCCGGAGATGTCTACGCCCAGTGGGCCGCCCTGCGACCCCCCGTCGCCCCGCCCCAGGGGCCTGCCCTGGAGAAGGCCGTCTGCGCTATGCGGCGGCTGATGAACGCGGACGCGGCTCTGCGCCCCGACGCGGAAGCGGGCTGGGCCGAGCGCGTCGCCGCGTTCGAGGACACCGGCCGTCACCTGCGCCGGCTCGCCGCCGACGGCCGACTGATACGCGGAGTCCGGGGCGTCATCACCCATCACGCGATCTTCGCGTTCAACCGCGCGGGCGTACCTGCCGACGCGCAGGCCGCCACCGCGTGGCTCGGCCGTCACGTCGCCTTCTCCACCGGAGAAGGAGCCGACGTGCCTACCCGCAGGTCCGTATCCGCGGACCTTAGCCTCCCTCGAATGGAGACCACCTTGACACCCGTAACCGACCCCAGCCAGCTGCGCGAAGCCCTCGCTGCCAGGCTCGTCGACAGCGGCCACCTGCGCAGCAAGGCCGTCATCAACGCCTTCCGCACGACCGACCGGAACGCCTTCCTGCCCGGCGTCGATCTGGAGAGCGCGTACAAGGAGGACGCCGTCCCGATCAAGCACGACGAGCGCGGGGAGATGATCTCCTGCATCTCCGCGCCGTCCATCGTCGCCACCCAGCTCGAACAGCTCGGCGCCCAGCCCGGCCACAGGGTCCTGGAAGCCGGAGCCGCCACCGGCTACAACGCCGCGCTCCTCGGCAAGATCGTCTATCCCGGCGGGCAGGTGTGGACCCTCGACGTCGACCAGGACCTCGTCGCCGACGCGAGTAGGCACCTCGTCGAGGTAGGTGTCGACATCGCCACCGCGGTGATGGCCGACGGGGCGGCCGGCCTGCCTGAGCACGCCCCCTACGACCGGATCATCTTCACTGTCGGCGCCGGCGACGTCCCCGTGAAGATCCTCGACCAGCTCGCCCCCGCTGGACGTCTCGTCCTGCCGATGCGCATCCGCGGCAGCATCTCCCGCTCCTTCGCCTTCGAACGCGACGGGGAGACGTGGAAGACCGTCTCCTGCGAGATGGCCACCTTCATCCCTCTGCGCAAGGGCGTGTGCGACGACGTGTACACGCTGGTGCCGATGGACGGCGAGGGCAACGTGCGCCTAGAGACGTTCAGCGAGCAGGACGTCGACCGCGACGCCCTGCGCACCGTCCTCGACGAGCAGCAGACCAAGATCTACACCGGGGTGAAGTTCCGCCAGGGCTCCGCTTGGGAGTGGCTGTACCTGTACCTGGCCTGTGTGCTGCCCAACGGCCTGTCCCGCCTGCCCGGCCAGCGCCCCGGGTTCACCCCGCACTTCGGGTGGGGCTCCATGGCCGCCCTCGACGGCGGATCGCTCGCGTACCTGACCATCCGGGAGGACGAGGACGAGAAGGGCCGCTACTGGGAGGTCGGCGTGATCGGCCACGGTGAGGCGGGTGCCGGCCTCGCCGAGCACGTCGTGGACGAGATCCGCGCCTGGGACGCGACAGGGGGCAACGACGCCCCCGCACCGGGCTTCCGGATGGCCACCGCCGACTCCCGCGACCTGCTGACGGCGGGCGACCCGCGCTTCGTCGTCGACAAGCCCTACAGCCGACTGGTCGTCGACTGGGCGCGCAAGGGCTGAGCCGATGATCCCCGCGATAGCCAGCCGCATCCCTCTAGTCCTCCGGACCAAGGCGCCCGCGCTCCCCTTGGACGAGCGCATCAACCACCTCACCGGGCTGACCGTCGCACCCGCAGGTGCGAGCCACCACGACCTGGTGGCCCGCACCTGCGGGGTCCTCAACTACGCCGCGCTCATCATCTCCGACGTCGGCCTGCCCGACCTGGCCACCGACCTGTGCTGGCGCCAGCACCAAATCTTCGCCGACGCCGGACGCCTCAACGGACGGATCGCGGTCATGTCGCTGATGCCACTCGTCAACCTCTCCCGGCTGCGGATTCGCGCCGGTCAAGGGGAAGCCGCCTACGACCTACTGGTCGGTCTCAACCAGGCCGCGCGGCACCGGGAGAAGACCGAAGTCGACGGCCGCAGCGTCGACCTCTCGGCTCTGACCGACACGGACGAGGACCACCGCGCGGTGTGCCAGGAGCTGTACATCACCCTGCTCGTGGACGGCGCCCGCGCCCTCGCCCGCATCGGACGGTGGACCGAAGCCGCGGACGCCATGGCTCAGCACCGCGGCATCGGCAACCGGCTCCTCGACGGCCGCCAGATCAAGATCATGGCCTTGATGGAGCAGGGCCTGGACGAGCAGGCCCGCGCCCTGATCGACACCACCCAGCCCACCGAACCGTGGGAGGAAGCCGTCGCCCTCCTCCTGCACGCCCATTGTCAGCCCGCAGACGTCCCCGTGCCTGCACCCGACCTCGACCGCACCCTGGAAGAGGCCCTCCAACTCCTTGACCTCCCCAATCCGCCGACCGCCGCCTTCCAGACCCGGGTGGGCCTGTCAGCCCTGGAACTCGACCGCACCGGACGCCATACCGCACGCATCCTCGACTGCCTCGTCGGCGTCGCCCGACTCGACGCCTACGCCGCACGGGAAGCGCTGCACCACCCACTCGCCGCGTCCGCCCTGGACGACCGCGCGACAGACGAACTTCACGCAGTGATCACCATGGCGGGACTGGAATCCGGAGTCCTCTCCGCCTGCCACCACGAGGCACTGACGAGCACGGTCCACTACGCCGAGACAGAGTTGGAGAACCTGCTGCAGGCTGCACACGATGCCGGCGCCTGTGCAACACCGGAGTCCGCCCGATGACAAAAAAGTCCACGCACCCCGTGGAGTTGGAGACCGTCCTCAGCCTTCTCCTCCGGAACCAGATCAGCACCGGTGACTGGCCCGCAGGCACCGCCCTGCCCCTGCGTCTCCTCGCAGAGCGCTACTCGACGGACAGGCGCACCATGCGGCGGGTCCTTGACGCACTGGCCGCGGACAGCCTCGTCGAACGGAGCAGCCGCGGATGGCTGCCCATCGGCATGACGAAGGCGCTCTCCCCGCCGCCGTCGTCGGCGGACACATCACCCGCCAGACGCGCCGCGGCCGGCTCGCCCCTAGGTGTACCGGACAGCGTGGCAGCGAAGGCCCGGCGGATTGAGGGCATTCTGCGCCGCCGCCTGGAGGCAGGGGAGTACCCCCCTGGTTCCCATTTCCCCAGACAGGCCGACCTCTGCGCCGAGTTCTCCACGTCACAGACACCGGTCTCCATGGCCGTGCGGGCCCTCGCCGAAAACGGCCTGCTGGTCATGGGAACCGGGGGGCGGCCAACGGCGGTCGTCACCCCGTCGCCCGGCACGCCGCAGGCGCCTTTGCCGCTCCTGACGGGCGGTGAGCAGGACGCCGCCCACCGGTTGCGCACGTATATACATCTGCACAAATGGCGGCGGGGGGACCTCTATCAAGCCAACTCGATCGCGGGCTTGGTGCCCGGCATCCCGGTGTACATGGATCTGCGGAATGTCCTTGTGCATCTGCGGGAGGAGAACCTGGTCGAGTACCAGCCTCCGCTCGGATGGCGTCTCAACGTCGCGGGCACGGGGTGGGAACTCCCGGCCGGATGCCCTCTCTTCTTCTACATCGACCGCGAACTGCGAGACCGGTTCCGCGCAGGCCGTTACGTAGAGGGCACCCGCCTCTCCGTGCGGCACCTCGCCTACGGATTCAGCGCGCCGCAGAGCCAACTCCGCCGAATTCTGCGGACGCTGGTCAGCGACGGACTTCTGCAGGCCGTGGACGCCGGCCACGTCGCCACCGGCCGGACCGAACGCGAGCCACCCGCCCCACCGCCCCGCATCCACATCCCGGGGCCGCGACTGGCGCTGCCCAAGCCCTCCGAAAGCCGCGCGCAGCCTAGCGCCATGACGAGGACATCCCCGCAGTGAGGCGGGTCGACCCGGTCCACCCATCCACCCCACAAGCGCAGTAATTAACCAGTGAGCGAGCGAGTATCCAATGACCGTCACCGTGGACAAGTTGCCCCTGAACCCGGTTCAGTTGAGGGCCATCACACTGCTGGCTGACGGCCTCGTGGACAAGGAGATAGCCGCCAACCTTCGGATGCCCCAGACCAAGCTGCGGCGGATCGTGCTGGAGGCCCGCAACGCCGTAGGCGTGGGCACCAACAGGGCCTTGGTGCACAGACTCCTGCAGGTCGGGCTGATCTCCCCCAGCGGCGCCCAGCGCGTGGACCCGGACGTCCTGACCCCGCTGCAGCGCAATGTGTGGCGGCTGCTTCCCATCGACGAGACGCAGTACTACCTGCCCGCCGTCATTGCCACCCGGCTCGGTCTGACCGCCGGAACGATCAGACCGGTGCTGGCTTCCATCAAGCGGCTAACTGGGGTTGAGCTGCCGGCCTGCGTACGCATTGGGTACGAACTGGGCGTCCTCGCCGACGACGACGAACTCGTCGTCCACCTGCCGATCACCCGCCGGAAACAGGTCCCGGTCCGCAGTACCTCGGCCCTCACGCCCCTCCCCGCTGCCACCCGCACACCACGACCCGCCCTGTTCGATCTTCTCCCCCGCGAGCTGGCCACCCTCAGCCCGGACCACACCGCGGTCCCGCCGGAGGCGCGGGTCCTGACCCTGCGCCTGCACGACGCCCGTGACCTCCTCGCCCGCATCGCCCCCACAGATGTAGGTCCCGCGATCATCGACCCGTACGCAAGGTGCGTCCGTCTCTTCCTCGCCCCCTCGACAGTCGGTGACGGCCGCCCGCAGTGCGGCAGCCTCGCCCGCCCCGACTACAAACCTCCACTGCCGCGGACCTCCGCCCCCTCCGGCGATACCGCCCACTGGCTACTCCCGCCCTACCTGGCGCCATGGGACTACCGCCTGCTCGCACCCGTGCTCGGCGACCTCAACACGTCACCAGCTCGACCCGCCTGCCCCGCCTCGGAGCGCGCACCAGGGCGGGGCAGGCCGTCGCCTCGCCTCAACGCCGTCGAGTGACCAGTGCGAAGGAGCCCACCTACCTGATCAAGCCCCCCTGATCCCTGCCATTCGCCACTCGCCACTCGCCACTCGCCACCCAGGAGGCAACCGTGCACGCCGAGGACACCAACACCCGGGCTTGGCAGATCTATGGCCAGCGCCAACTCGCCCGCGCCTACACTCCTCCCGTACCCGACCGGCTCAGCTGGACGTCCTGGGAAGGTATTGGACCGGGAGCCGAGGTCCTCGGTGACGTCACCGGCCGCCGTGTCCTGGACATCGGCTCCGGGGCTGGCCACCACGCCGTCCACCTCGCCCAGGCACACGGAGCGCGTGTCACTGGCATCGAGTTGTCCGCGACGCAGTACGAACGCGCCGTCGGCGCCCACGCGGGCGTGGACGGCGCAGAGTTCGTCCAAGCCGACGTGACCGAGTACCTGGCCAGAACCGAGCCGTTCGACGCCGCGTACGCGATCGGAACCCTGGCCTTCATCGACCCACACCGCTCGCTGCCGGCACTGCGCGACGGCCTGCTTCCCGGCGCCCCACTGATCCTTTCGCTCCTGCACACCGACCTGCACGGCTGCGGTCCGTCCACCGAGGTCGCGCCCCGCGACCAGGTGATCCTGCTGCGCGACGACCCGCCCCTGCCGACGCAAATGTGGGTCCTGGCACCGCAACTGTGGGAGGACCTGCTCACCGAGTACGGCTTCCGCGTCGAGGCCATCGAACTGTTCCCGCACCCCGACGAGAGCGCCTCGGTCATCCAGCAGCTCATCCGTGCCCGACGCCTTCCCGACCGGCCGGCGCGAGCCTCCAGCCGACCCCGCAGCACCCAAGCCCCGGCCGCCCACGCGGCAGTCGGCGTCGGAGCCATCCTGCTCAGCGAGCAGGGCACCCTGCTGGGCCGACACCACCGGGGCACCCTCGAACTGCCCGGCGGGAGCGTGGAGGCCCTTGGTGAATCCTTCGAGGACGCGGTCGTCCGAGAACTTGCCGAGGAAACCGGTCTGGTCGCTCGCACCGGCGACGTGGAACTGCTTGGCACGCTCGTCGATCAGGTCGAAGGCATCCTGCGGGTCACCGTCGGCGCGCTCGTCCACGCCTGGCAGGGGCAGCCGGTCACACAGCCGGACGAGAACGTCGGCGACTGGGCGTGGTATCCGCTCGAACACCTCCCCGACGGACTGTTCGTGTGCAGCGCCCAGATCCTCACGGCCTGGCGTCCCGACCTGCCCATCGACCACCCGCTGGCGCACTTCACCGCCTTCGCCCCTGCCAGCAGGCGCCGCTGACACGACAGCCGCGCGCCCGGTGCCCTCCTGCGACACGACATCGGTGCCGCACCCCCGGTAGTCACACACCGCTCAACTTCAAGCTGGAGTTCTTCATGCCGCATCTCTCCACGCGCCGGTCCATGCTCTCGGACGGCGCAGTCGGCGCCGCCCGACTGCGCGATCTGGAGCAAGCTGCCCTGCGCCACGGAGTCCCCGTCGAGGACGTGCTATTAATCGCCGTCAACCTGTACGGAATCACCTCCGACCACGACCGGCACCGGGCCCGGGTCAACCTCCGGCTCGTACGACGCCGCGACACTGCCTGGCAGATCATCGTCCCGCTGAACCAGCCGGCCAGCCCGTTCCGGCTCCGCGGCGACGAGCTGTCGCTGAACGGCTCGGTAGTCGCGCACGTCGAGCGCATCGACGCCGACGAGGCCGTCGGCGGGTACTTCCGCAACGACGGCCGGGCTGCGACCCTCAACCCCAACGCCCGAAGCCGGTGCGTCGGGTGCGGCTGGTGCCCGAACACCCTGGAAGCCGCCGCCGATCCGAGAATGCAGGAGGACCAGGGGCTCGATGACCTCCTACTGGCCCTTGGGGAGCAGCACCCACGTCGCAAACTGGCCGAGTTGGAAGAAGTCACCGTCTCCACCGGCTGCTTCGAGCGCGAGGGCGCCGCCGTCACGCACCTGACCGCCCTGCGCCCCGCCCTGGAGCGTGCCGGCGTCACGGCCCGGATCGGCTTCCTCACCTCCGTGCTGCGCAGCAACGAGGCGTTCGAGATCATCGCGTCGCAGGTGTCGCCGTTCGTGCTCCGGCTGACGGCCGAGCACTTCACCCGGCGCGAGGCCCTCATGAAGGCCACCAAGGCCGACCTGCAGCCGGAGCAGATGCCGGACCTGCTGGCACGGGCGCGTAAAGCGGGGCTGGACACCTCGTACACGTACATCGTCGGCCTCGACCCGATGGAAGACCTTACCCGCGGTGTGAGCGAGCTGGTCGACGAGGTCACCGCGTTCCCGAACATCCAGGTCTTCCAGGCACACAACCTGATCATGCAGGGGATGCGGACGCCAGGCGCGGAGAGCCTGGAGTACTACCTGCAGGCGCGCACGGCGATCGAGCGGGCCATGGCGCCGACCGGGCTGCGGCCGGTGGGCTGGGAGTGCTACCGGCCGCTGTGGTACTTCACCTACGCGGGAGAGGACCTCGTCGATGGGCTTCGCTGACCCGGTCATCGACCGGGTGAGAGTCGAGCGCCTCGACGAGAAGGTGGCGGGCCCGTGGGAGACCGGCGACAGCCAGTTCGCGGTGGCGGTCGAGTCCGGCGGGGTGGCCGGAGTGTTCGCTCCGGTCGACGAGTTGCCCGCCGCCTTGGTAGCCACCCGGCTCGGGCAGAGCGCTCTGCACCACCCGGTGGTAGACCACAACGGTCTGCTGCGCAAACTCCTGGGCGAACTCGGTCCGCACGCGGCGGGGCTCGGACGCTGGGCGGTCGGGGCGCTGGACTGCGCGGTATGGGACCTGCACGGGCACCTCGCCAGCCTCCCGGTCGCGGCCCTGCTCAGCGACCGTCCCGCAGGACAGGTGCCGGTCTACGCCTCCTGGCTCTCCCTGGACCTGACCGCGGCTTCGGCCGTCGAGTCGGTCAAGACCACCGCTGGCCAGGGGTTCGCCTTCACCAAATGGGCGCTGCGCGAGGCAGAAGCCGGCGAACTGGCACTGCTGGCCGAACGGGCTGCGCAGTGGGCGGGGCAGAGCGTGGCGGTCGACGCCCTGGGCACGTGGGGCTCCACCCGATCCAGGGAAGTTGCACGGCGGCTCACCCCGGAAGCCGTGCGCTGGGTGGAGGACCCACTCCCGCGGACCGATCTGGCCGCTTACACGCTTCTGCGCAGGCAAACGAAAGGTCTACCGGTCGCGATGGGCGAGCGGCTGTCCTGCCTGGAGGAGGCCGCAGTCCTGCTGAGGCGATGCCGTCCGGAGGCGTTCACGTTCGACGCGGTGTGGTGCGGCGGCATCACCGAAGCGCGGGACTGGCTGGGTGTCGCTCACGATGCCGGGGTGCCCGTCCATCTGCACGGGCGGGCGTTCCTTCCCGCCGTGCACCTGGCCGCAGCCTTCCCTCACGCGGCGGGCGCGGTGGAGTACCAGGTGGTGTGGGAGCCACGCCGGCAGCGCACGCTGCGCGGCACGCTCCGGCCGGAGAGCGGGTATGTGGCCCTACCCGACCGGCCCGGTCTCGGGATGGAGGTGCGCCGGTAATGCCGAGGCACACAGGTGCGTTAATGGTCCGCGGACGACTGGAGCGGCGCGAAGGAACCGTCCTGCTCGTCGTGGACGAGCGGCTGAGCGGACACGACACTTTCCTGTCGACAACTCTTCGCCTCGACCAGCCGGTGCGCCTGCCCGACCTCCCTGTCCGGATCCTTACATTCGACGACGTCACCGTCCTGGCACCCCTCGTCTCCGTCCTGCCCCAGTCGCAGGACGGCGAGGAGTGGGGCGGTACCTTGCTGATCCCGCACGGCACCCGCCCGCCAGCGATCCCCGACGACCTCGCCCAGGCCGCTGCCAAGGCCGGGGTCGACACCAGCAGCTGGTCGCCGGCCGAAGCCCGCCACCTGCTGACCTTCCTTAGCGAAGCTGGTTCCGGGCCAGTGCGCACCGAGCGGATCGGCCTGATCATCGCGGCTCTGGCGGGTCTGTCGTGAACGCAAGTGGGGTGCGGCTGGTGAGCCTCGATGTCGGATACACCCTGGGCGAGCCGTCAGGGACAACGCTGACGCAGCGCCTGGTGGAGCTGTCCCCGCTCCCGGCCCGTGAGGCGAAGCAGGTCGCCCAGCGGATCCTGCACGCCCTGGACCCGCGCCGTGATGCGGCGGGGCCGCAGACGGTGTGCGCCGCTCTGGGTCTCGCGCCGTCTGCCTTCCCCCACGACCACCACCCCCCTCACTTCACTCTGTGGCCCGGCGCGGTGGTGGCGGTGGCACGAATCGCCCGCATCGTGCCAGTGGTCACCCTGTCGAACGTGAGCCACTGGGACGAGCGGGAGACCGACGTCGCCGCCCTTCTCGCCCCCCACCTCCGGGCCCACCACCCCTCGTGGCAGCTCGGGTTCACCAAGCCCGACCCACGCGCTGTGCAGACTGTTGCCTCGCTGCACGACCGTGATCCCGCGGAGGTGCTGCACGTAGGCGACAGCCTCGACTACGACGTGCGCGGCGCCCTCGCCGCCGGAGCCCAAGCTCTGTGGATCACCCCGCGCCCGCCGTCGGCCGAAGCCCTCCGGCTGCTGGCCGAGCACCCCGGGCGGGTCACGGTCGTGCCCGACCTCGCCCGCGCGGTCGGGCACATCGAGCAAACCGTCCTTCCGTCACCCCACACGATCAGGAGCACCACCCCGTGAGCCAGTTCGACACCACCGCCCCGTTCTACGCCGCCTACCGGCCCGGCATCCCGAAGGATGCCGTCGAGCTGCTCGCGCGGCGGGTGGCCGGCAAGGGGCACCCGGTCCTGCTCGACCTCGGGTCCGGCACCGGACAGGTCCCCCTCGCCCTGGCCGGGACGGTGACAGAGATCGACGTCGTCGAGCAGGACGCCGGCATGCTCGCCGAGGCAGACAAGGCGCTCGCCGGGCTGCCGGTCACCGTCCGCCTGCACAACGCCTCGGCCGAGCAGTTCACCCCGCGCTCCTCCACCCGGGCCGATCTCGTCACGGTCTGCCGCGCGTTCCACTGGATGGACCAGGAGGTGGTGTTGTCGCGTCTGGAGGGCATGACCGCGCCGGACGCGACCGTCGCGGTCATGGGCGACGGCAGCCTGTGGACCGCACGCACCGAGTGGACCGACGCCCTGCGGGACCTGATCCAGGAGTACCTGGGCGAGAAGCGTCGAGCCGGAGTGGGCAAGAAGTACGAGGCGCACGACCGGCCATACAGCGAGATCCTCGCCGAGTCCGCCTTCGGCCAGGTCGAGGAGCACACCATCGCCGTCGAGCGAGAGTGGACCACCGACACCGTGATCGGCTACCTGTACTCGACTTCCTTCGCCGCCCGGCCGCTGTTCGGCGAGCGAGTCGAGGACTTCGAGCGCCGTGCCCGAGCTCTGCTCGACAAGCACACCGCCGCAGGCGGGCTGATCGAGCACGCCTCCTTCCAGGTCGTCCTCGGCCAGCGCGGCTAACCCGCTCCTCCCTCTACGCCGGGGCGGCCCACTCCCCGCCCCGGCTGTCCCGTCCCTCCGGAAGGAGAACCACCATGCCCCGACCTCAGACGTGGAGCGACTACGAGCGGCGCCGGTTCCTCGACGACGGCGTCCTCATACGCCGTGGCCTGGTCCACGGCGAAGTCCTGTCCCGGGCCCGTGACCTCGTCAGCGACTGGTTAGCCGAGGCGTACGACCCCGCGCGGCTCACCGCCTACACCGAACGCAGCTTCGCCCCCGAGCTGGAGGAGCACCCCGGCCTCCTCGCCGTCTACCAGCACAGCGGCCTGGCGGAGCTGGCCGGAGATCTTCTGCGGCCTGCGAGGACCGCCCCGGTCACGCGGGCGCAGATCCAGATCCGGCTTCCGCACGGCGCGCAGCAGCCGGTGAAGCGGATGCACGTCGATGGCGTCTCCTGCCCCCACCTGGAACCCCGCGACCTGCGCACGTTCACCTTCATCGTCGGCGTCGTCCTGGACGGCAGCGCCACTGCGGACGCGGGCGCTCTGCACTACGTGCCCGGCGGGCACCACCAGATGGCCCGGTTTTTCGCCACGGACTGGGCTCTGGGTCAGCCGGCCCAGACCCCCGACGACATCGACGCCCAGGACGGCACCGCCTTCACGGCCGAGCCCGGCGACGTGGTCGTCATGCACCACCTCGTCCCGCACCGGGTCGGCATCAACACCAGCAGCACCCCGAGGGTGATGGCGTACTTCCGCGTCCACCACGCCCAGCACACCGACCTTGCCCTGCGTGCCCTGTCGGACCCGTGGCTGGAGTACCCGGCGCTCGCCGACCTCACCCGCCCCGGCACCGCGTGAGAAAGGGAGAGCGCCGTGGACGTCCTCATGCTCGACCAGCTCCCCGACGCTGCCCGGCTCCTGGCCGCCGGGCAGATGGTTGCCGTACCCACCTCGCGCTGGTACATGCTGTGTGCCCGCGCCGCCGACCCCGCCGCCACGAACGCGATCTCCCGCGCCAAGCAGCGCCCGAGCACCAAGCCGCTGCTGCTCCTGCTCGACTCCCCGGCCACAGCCGAGGCCCTGTTCGACCTGAGCAATGACGCCTGCCTGCTGGTCGACGGTCTGTGGCCGGGAGACCTCGCGCTGCGCCTTCCGTGGAAGCCGGGCATCGAGACCATCGCGGTGACCGGGTCCCCGGCACTCGTCGGATGTCCGGACGGGTACCTGGGCCGCCTCGTCGCCCTGGTCGGCGAACCACTGGCCGCCGCCGTGTGCAGCATCTCCACTCCCGCCGCCGGCGAGACGGACCACCCGGCGCTCAGCGCCGCCCAGGTCACGGCCTTCGACCGGGTCACCGGGGCCGGGATCGCTGCGGTCGTCGACGGCGGGATCTGCCCGCACGGCCGGCACATGACCATCGTCGACTGCCCCGCGGGCACCGCAGCCCGCCTGGAGCGGGAAGGCACCGTCCACGCCCGCGCTGTCGAAGCCGCCCTCACTCCGGCCGGAGGATCACATGTGGGCTGACCTCGCCCGCCGTTCGAACCGCCTGGTGCCCGACGTGTCAGTGGCCGCCGTCGCCGACGCCCTCGACTACCTCTGTCTCGCCCAGCTCTACCTACGCGACAACCCGCTCCTAGCCCGGCCCCTGGCCCCGGCCGACATCAAACCGCGACCGGCCGGCCACTGGGGGGTGTGCCCACCCGTCAACCGGATGCTCGCCACCCTGGGCCCGCTCCAGGCGGCCGTCCCCGATGGCTACGAGCTGCACGTCCTGCACGGCGCCGGTCACGCCGGTCCCTCCGCCCTCGCCCACGCCTACCTCACCGGCCGGCTCGGCCGCGTCCATCCCGATCTGTCCCAAGGCGAGGCCGGGCTAGGCGAACTCGTCGCGGCCTTCCCCCGGGCCGACATCGGTGGGGAGATCACCCCGATGATCCCCGGCCACCTGCACACCGGAGGTCAGCTCGGGCCCGCCCTCGCGATCGGGCAGGGCACCGTCCTCGACGCCGCCCACCGGCTGTCGGTGGTCCTGATCGGCGACGGAGAGTGCGAGACCGGAACGACCGCCGCCTCCTGGCTCGCCACCCGCGCCCTGCACGGTACGGGCGACCACGGCACCGTCCTTCCCGTCGTCCTGCTCAACAGGATGCGCATGGGCGGGCCGAGTCTACTGTCCACCCTGAGCCGCACCGAACTCACCGCCTATTTCACCGGCCTCGGCCACCGGCCCGTCTACAGCGACGGCCTCGACATCGGCCAGCTCCGCCAGGCAGTGACCGAAGCCCTCGGCGCTGCCCAGCCCCTGGGCATTCCAGGGCCCTCCAGCGTCCTTGTGCTCACCCTGGTCAAGGGCCACGGCGCCCCCGCCCACCTCGCCGGTACCCAGGCGGTCCACAAGACGCCGCTGCGCGACCCGGCCGAAGTGCCCGCCGAGTTCGACGCGCTCGCCGACTGGCTGGCCTCCTACCAGCCCGCCCAGCTCCTGACCCCCAGCGGTCGGCCCCGGCCGCACCTGCTGCCCGCGCTCCCCCTACCCCGGCCCGAACCCGCCGGCGTCCCGGCGCCGCGCGGGTGCGTCGCCGCCTCCACCCAGGTCGCCGCCCAGGCCGCCGGGCGCCCGTTCGCGCAGGTAGTCCCCGAGGTACTGCGAGCCCGCGCCGAGCAGGGAGCGTTCCGCTTGTTCAGCCCCGACGAGCTGGCCTCCAACCGCCTCGACCTCACCGACGAACACGGACGCCCGGCGCCGTGGGCGGTGGAAGTCCTCAACGAGGAGCTGTGCCACGCCTGGGCCCAGGGCTACACGGAGACCGGCCGGCACGCGCTCGTCGCCACCTACGAGGCGTTCGCGCCAATCACCCTCAGCCTCATCCAGCAGCAGCTCAAGCACCGGGCGGTGCGCCAGCACGCCGGGCTCGCCCCGCTGCCCAGCCTGGTCTACTTCCTGACCAGCCTGGGCTGGCACAACACCCTCACCCACCAGAACCCCAGCCTCACCACGGCACTTCTGGCCAGCGGCGACCCCACGCTCCACGTCCTCACCCCCGCCGACCCCGCGCGTACCGCCGCCAGCCTCACCTTCGCCCTGCGCAAGCTCGACCGGTGCACGATCGTCGTCGCCGGCAAGCACACTGCCGTCCAGCACCCGCTGGAGACCGTCGAAGAGGAATTGCGGCACGGGATCGCGATCTGGCCTCACCTGACCCACCCCGGCGGCGGCGAGCCCGACCTGATCCTCGCCTCCGCCGGCGACCTGCCCGCCGAGGCCCTGACCACCCTCGCCCGGCGACTGCGCGCCGACCGCCCCGGCCTGCGCCTTCGGTACGTCCATGTCCACGACCTCACGGCCCTAGCCGAAGACGGCACCCGCCCCCTGGCCCTCGCCCCGGACGCGTTCGCCCTGCATTTCGGCACCCGAGCGCCGATCGTCCTGGCCACCAGCGGGCACTCCGCCGACATCCACGTTCTCCTCGGCCGCCGCCACCCCGGCCCCCGGCTCACCGTCCTCGGCTACCGCGACCCCGGCCGTCCCGTCTCCCAGGAACACCTCCGCCGACTCTGTGGCCTCGACGACGCCGGCCTGTGGCAGCTCTCCACCACCCTCGCCGACACCCTGAAGGAGATACCGGTATGAGCACCCCGCTCCCGCCTGTCGCCCCGGACGCCGACACCACCGACGCCTTCGAGCGCGACGGGTACGCGATCATCCGCAATGCGATTACCCCGGATCTACGCGACCGGCTCCTGACCGCAGCCGAGAAGCTGCTGACCAGCGACATCACCCAGGGCCGTGACCAAGGAGGGGACGGCAAGCGCGGATTCCGCGGATGCCTCAACCTGGACCCCGCCTTCCTCCCGCTCCTCGCCAACCCGAACGTCCTGCCCACTGTTGTCCAGCTCCTCAGTCCGAACATCCACCTGCTGTCCGCCCACCTCATCGCCCTGCCCAGCGGCCCGCCCCGCACCATCCGCATCCCCGAGCGCCACGGCTGGCACCGCGACATGTACGGCGTCACCGCGGACCTCGGCTTCCCGAGCACCCCCCGGATGGCAATCAAGGCCGCCCACTACCTCACCCCCATCACCCCTGACTGCGGCCTGACCATGTTCCTTCCCGGCAGCCACCGCCTCACCGAAGAGCCCGTCGTCCCCGCCGGCGCCATCGACCCGCCCGGCGCCATCACCCCCGACATCACCGGCACCGACGCGGTCCTCTTCGAGAACCGGACCTGGCACACCGGAGGGATCAACCTCTCCGGTCTGCCCCGCATCGCTCTGATGCTCCAGTACGGATACCGCTGGCTCCACCCCGTCGACGACCCCGCGACCGACCTCCGGAAGGACCCTGCCCTCGCCCCGATCGAGCAGCAGCTCTTGGGCCTGCCCGACCGCCACCTGGACGGATCTCTTGCCAAGGGCAGGGGAGCCGCCCCCATCCGCTCCTGGTGGGAGAGCGCGCCATGGACTCCCAGGTCGGCCCAGCGCTGCTACGTCGAGCGTTCGAGGTAATAATCTGCGTCGACCTCTCCGATCCCCTTTGCGGGGCACGCCCTTCGACGTCACCCGTCTACGGCACGCGTGTCCTCTGACAGGTGATCTTGCCCGATTGACAGGTGAGTGTGACCGCCGGTTTGTCTCCCTGGCGGTTCTCTACAAGGGCGAGTAGGTCCGGTACTTCCCCTGCAGGGAGGAAGCCGCCGCGTCGGCCACGTCAGCGCGGGGACCGGCTGCGCATCCCCGGAGGAACTCCGTGACGCGGGGGCCCGGCCATCCTGCCGCGGCGGCAGCGGCCCAGAAGCGGAGGCCGTCGTGGGCGTCCAGAGGATCGAGGAAGTCGAGGACGTGGTCGATCGTGGCCGCGTCCAGGACGAGTCGCTGCATGGCGACGGCGCGCAGGGCGCCGTCTGCGAGCATCGGGGTGCCGGCCTCCAGGCACCAGCGCAGGGAGCGGGCCGCTTCGTCCGGTGTGCTCAACCGGACGACGGTGTCGCCGAGCGCCGTGTACACCATGGTCGCCTCGAAGGGCCGCTGGGCGAGTTCCCGGATCAGTCCGAGGGCGGGCCGGTGGCCGCACGCCCCAAGGGCCATGACCAGCTGGTACTGGGTCTCCCACGTGCGGATGTCGCTGACCTCCCGCCGGAGTGCCTCCAGCAGCGACGGGCCCGCGGCGGGATCGGCAAGCCGCCGCAGGCGCAGGGCAGCGGAACGCCGCTTGGGTGAAAGCCGATGGCCGAGCTGCCCCGCGGCTTCGTCCAAGGTCAGTGCCATCTTGAATCCCGTCCGGTCGATTCCGTGCCTGCGAAGCCTAGGCGTTCGCGCCGACAGGGCGGTTCGCGGTTTCACAGCGCCGAGCGGCCCTGCCACCGGTCAAGATCGCGTGGCAGAAACCCCCCGTCCGTCAAGATCACCTGTCAATCGGTCAAGGTCACCTGTCAGAGGTCAACGCGCGCCTTCGACTCCAACAGCCGCGCCACCACCCCGTAAACTCGAACACGTGTCCGAAGATACCTCGCGCCTCGACCTGCTCCGCTTCCTGGAACGCATCCAGGAGCGGGACCTCGCACGCACCCGCCAATGGATCATCGAGGAACAGCAGCGCTTGGCCGAGATCGCCGCCCGCCAGCCACCGCCCCCGCCGCCGGACTGGCTCGTCGAGCAGGGCATCGGTGTGGGCAGACCGATCGTGGCCGTACACCAAGGCGGGTGTCGCATGGCCGGGAAGCGCACCGCACCCATCCCCCGTGGTGAGGCGCTGCGCCTGCTCGGCGAGGACACCGGGCGGGCGTGTCAGCAATGTCGGCCGGACACGGAGCTCGGGGTGCTGTGACTGCGAGCCCGGTGCACGCTGGGGAGATGGAGCAGCACCCGCCGATCGTCGTGCACCGGCCGTCACCCACGGGCGGGCGGCGGGTGACCGCGCGCGGGCAAATCCTCGGCCTTGCACACTCGGACCACGATTTGGTGGTCTTCCTCGCCGATGCCGGGCTCCAGGACCCGGACATGCTGCTCGATAACCCGGCCTGGGTGGAGTGGCGGGGCGGTCGGGCTCACGAGTGGGGCGCGGCATGACGCCCTTCCCTAAGCGCCGAGTGCGCCACGTCTACCTGACCGACACCAAGATCACCGAACCGGTACCCCGAAAGCAATCATCGCGAAGCCTGGGACGCGGACGGGCCTTCCCGGTCACAGCGTCAGCGGCCCGGCGCTGCCGAATGCAGCGAAAAGCTCGCGACATCGGGATGCCGTACATCCAGGGGCCTGGGCAAGACGATCACTCTTTTGCGGGTTAAGCAGGGCGGGGAGGCCATCCGTCCGAGCGCGGTGCCGCTACACATAATGCCACCCGGTGATCATCCCGTACATTATATGAACATGGAGAGAGTGCACCGAACCCCCATAGGGGAAATAGCTGAGAAGCTGTATCAGCAGCCGGCGGCGGCTGACTACGAGAAGGCCCCGATCCTGCTGGAAGAGCCGTCCAGCACCCCGTTGTCGGCCGAGAATCGCGCCAGTCGGGTTCGGGCAGCACTGAACGCCATCGAAGATCGACTGGGCCCTGCCACCCAATACGGGGGCAGCGGCAGAGGCCCCAGCGTCCGCTGGAAGTCTGCGAACGGAACTCTCGTTTTGGATCAAGGTTCGGGCGGGCTGCAACTCTCCATCCACATAAGCGACGAACTTGACCGCCGAGAGGTCACGATCTTCCGCCAGGGAGTGGGCACATCCCCCCACCAGGTAGCGACATACGATGATCTCCCTTACCTGTGGCAGCTGAACCGCACCGAATCGGGCGCAGCCGAAATTTCGGCTGCGCAGACCCCTCCCGCATCCGACTGGCCGCTGCTGGAGCAATCCGTGAGATCGCTACTGGCGGCCCTGTCAGATCAGCTGCCGGCCCAGCTCGGCGCGGCCGGGGTGGGGTTCAACTTCGTCAATCACGCCGATGGAGACCGCACCCTCGGCGTCTTGTGCAGCCCAGACGACGAGCTGATGGCCCTCCTCGACACAACCGACTCGCCGGACCAAGGGAGCCCAGGTCACGCCGAGTACGAGAGTGGCATGCTGAGTCGCGGCTGGCACTCCTGGATCCCAGTGGCCCGGTGGTGGGAGGCGAGCTTTCCTCTCGGGGTTGAGGGCGCCTCGGCGTTGGCCGCGCTCGTCGTCGGCGAGCTGCGGCACCGCAGTGCTGGACGCCCTATCAATCTCGGCTTGTCGGATCTCAGCGTGAACGAGGTCTTGGACGCGGGCGGCCTGGGTCCGGAACTTGGTCAGCTATTTTTGCCAGGTCTGGGCATCAACTACTGAGCAGCAGCCCGGGGGCCGTCGCATTTGTTCGGGAGGTGACGGCAGGTCAACCAATGGGCTCCGAGGCGCGTTTGAATGCATGTGCGGGTCGATACCCGGCATCACACTCCGGCCGGCCGCTCCTTAGCTCGGTGATGCACTGTCAGGTTCATTAGCAGCCAAGGAGCTTCGTTTACTCGTAACTGCGGCACCGCTCAAACCGTAGAGATAGAGGGCACCTTACGATTACGACCTGAGTAAGCCTTCAGTGTGAGCCTATAGGGAGTCGCAGGTCCTGAATCCATGAAGCTCAGGAACGAAACTCACCAACCAGACCATTCGGTCACGGCGCTCCCCGAGTTCTGAAACTCTGTGATTCACGCCACATGAAAGCAACTCGGACCTGGCGATCTCCCCCCGTAGGCGAGATCACCGCGGGGCACGCGGTGACCTAAATCCCCCGCTACCAATCAGAGTTAGGCGCACGCAGTGATCCCTCGCCATGTCCGGGTAAATCTATGTCGAGGCATGCACCCGACAAACGGACGCCTAGCAGCCCGCTTAAGGTCATCGCACGGGGAGGCCCGTCTTCCCGATGACTCGCCTCTCGCTCGCAGCAAGGTGCCCCTCGCGCCGGACTGCGTGGCGAAAGGCCACCCAGGAAGGGGCTGTAATGGTTTCGTCGCGCGCGCTGTTCTCGGGCAGCGAGATGCGCAAGTTGCGACGGCACTGCGAAGCGAAGCTCCGTGACTTGCCCCTCCCAAGTGATGCCTTCGGCGTGGGTCCCCTGGTGGCAAACATGGAGGCTGCCACCGGCCGCAGGATCCGCCTTGTGGAGGTGGACGACGCGGAATCTGATCGTCGCACTGCATGTGGCCTGCGGGTTCGAGGACGAAACGCCACGTACATACTTTTTCGGCGACGCCCGACCCCCCATCAAACTGAGCACACGATTTTTCACGAGCTCGCCCATGAGTGGCTCGACCACCGCTCCAGCCTCTCCCCCCAAGAGGTTCTTCGCAGCATCCCTGCTGCCGTCTGGGAGCAGATCGTCGCCGATCTAGGGCCGGATGTGGTGATCCAAGCCCGGTCCCGCTACGGCACAGCCGAGGAGAGGGAGGCGGAGCTGTCAGCCAGCCTCATCAAGCTCAAGCTCCAGCGGCGCGCAGAGGTCGGGCAGGACCCGATGAGCCTCTTGGAATCCAGCCTCTCCCATCCCGTGGCGGCGCCGCGCCACGCCCGCACCGCCTGAGGTCGGCACCGATGCTCGATATCTTCACCTACATCGGAGCGACGGTCATGACGGTGATGGCCCTGTGGCGGCTGCCGGCGCTTCGCTACGACGAGCCGGAAAGACGAGCCCTCTGGGCGTGCAGCGCTGGCTTCGCCGCCGCTCTGTGGTGCCGCGTTCCTGCCGTAAAGCGCGCCTTGGACGCACCGATCACTGACCTGTATGTGCTGGTGAAGTACCTCACCTCGATTGTGGCCATCCTCGCTGTGCTGCGGTACATCACGGCGATCTACGGCAAGCCGGCAGGTGCAGCCACACCCCGATACGTGAGGACCTCGCGACGCATCAACCGCATCGCGCACGCCTGCGCACTCAGCGCGGTCGTCACAATGGTCGTGCTCTTCTTCACCGCGGTAGACCGGAGCCGGGCGAGCGTCGAGTTCGCCACCGACCACGCGGGACAGTGGGGCGCCGCCACCTTCATCAGCATCCTGTACGTATACCTGGCCTCTGCCACGGCAACCTGCGCCTTCCAATGGGCTCGCGCCGCTCGCCGTGCGGAAACTCGGCTTCTACGCTCAGGACTCGCGCTGATGGCCCTCGCCACAACCCTGTACACGGTCTACTCGCTGTTCCGGATAGCCACCGTCTGGGCGCCGACGAGCGCCGGCGCTCCGACCATGCGAGTCGTCACCGACAGCAGCAATCTCACGATCGCCCTCCTCTGGGCCGCGGGAGCGAGCATCCCTTCCGCGAAAGCCCTCTCAGCGCGCTGGATGACCTGGCGCGCCCTACAGAGGCTGTACCCGCTGCGGCGTGACCTGATGGACGCCTTCCCTGACATCCCGTTTCAACCGTCGGCATCCCGCCTGCGGGAGCAGACTCGGACCTCCCCGTCGCTCGATCTCAGGCTCGATCGGTGGACACAGGAAATAGCGGACGCGGTCGAGCAACTGCAGCATCACGCAACCCCCACCCTTCTGCACAGAGCAGAGGACATGGCTGCTGAGCACTCGGACCCAGAGCCGGCAGCAGAGGCGTACTGGATCAAGGCCGCCTTGCACAACGCACGTTCGGGCACTCGCTTCCAGCGCCCGGTAAGAGGTCTTCGGGACAAACCTCTCTCGGACAGCCACGCTGAGGCGCACTGGCTCGCTCGCGTACAGTCCGCCTATTCAACCATCTCGAACGAGCAGCTCAAGTCCCTATCCGCCCTGGACTGAGCCCCGAAGAACACCGCTTCAACGACCACGCCGCCCGTTAGCCAGGCCCACGAGGGACTCGAAGGGCATCGGTCAACGCGACTCATCCTCGTCGAGCAGCTTGTTGAGAACGGCCAGGAATGCCGGGGATACGCCTCTCTCGCCGCCTCGCGCAGCGAGCGCCACGTCGTGCTGCGCCGCCAGGAAGCGGATGTCTTCCAGTACGCGCTGCTGCGCCGACTGTCCGTCGTGGAAGACCATGGGCGAGACATCGAAGTACAGGCCGAGCGCCTCGAAGGCGACGGTCCGGGCACCGTCGTCGAAGATGTCCTGTGCACGGGCGCCGCTGAGGAGTGCGTCCACCTGCTCGGCCTTGAGAACCTCCGCACTGACCTTCGAGTTGACTGCGGCGGCCAGTTCCGCAGCCGTGGGGCGGCGTTCAGGGAATGCACCTTGCATGAGCCCGGAGAGCGTGTCGGCCAGCTGCGGGCTGGAGGGTTCAGCTGGCTCTTGCGCAGCTGCGATCTCGCCGAACGATCTGCGTTGGGCCGCCTTCAGCTCCTCGACCGTCACTCCGTAGAGCGCAGCCAGCGCGGGGAGCGACGTCTCATCGAGCTTCCGTACGCCGCGCTCTGCCGCCCCCAGACGGAATCGACTGACGGCTTCGGTCACCTCGGCCGCATGGCTCTGGGAATACCCCGCATCACATCGGAGATCGACCAGGTCGGGATCTCCATTTCGCGGGAACAGGGTGTCGATGTCTACGCCCAGCGCCCGTGCGATAGCCGGCAGCTTCTCGGCAGGCGGGATCGACTTGCCACTCTCCCAGCGGGCTACAGGCTCGTGTGACCCCACGCCGGCCTCCCGACCAAGCACTTTTTGGTGCATGTCGACTGCCCGCCGCCTGGCTCTGAGGCGTCGGCCGTCGAATCGGCGCGGAGGCATCGATTGCTCCAAAGGTGCAGGTAGCGGGGTAGAGGGGCGGCTTCATCGGGCCCTTGCAACAACAATCTACATGAAGTAGGTTCTCGTCGCACGGACTCCTGCGACCCGGAACCGGAGTTCGATCATCCGTTTGTGATCACGCTGCACTCCGCCGTGTGCTCCGTGTCGATGGCCCCTGCCTCGGAGAGTTCGTCATGATCCATTGCCTCGCTCCAGCAGCCTGGCAACTTCTACAGGGTTTAAGAACCATCTATGGACCTTGACGCGGAGCCGCGCGTATGTTCGTCGTCCCCCGCAGGGCAGACCCCCTGCACAGACGAGCACAGGAGCGTTGACGTGCACAAACTCCGGTCCTCATAGGTCCTGAACACAGCGACGGCGTCCGAGAGCTGCAACTCCCGGACGCCGGACGCCTAACGGCTGTACCGCCCCTGCAAGGGCGGAGATCGCCACCATCACCACGCTGATCCCTTCCACGGGGCGTCTCAGCGTGGCAATACCAGAGGAGATTCTTACATGCGCTCCGCCCTGCGCAAAAGGCCCTTCCGCTTGGCATGCGCGGCAGCCATATCCGCCTCGACGCCTCCGCGCTCCGAGCCGGACGACACCTCGACAGCCCCGGCAAGCCACCGGCACCGCTCCATCTCCAGGAGTGGCCGATGAGCAGCGAAGCCCGCGAGTGGGTCTGGGAACACAGCTCAAGCCGGGGGGCCGCGCGCCTGGTCCTGCTGTCGATCGCCGACCGAGTGGCCGACGACCAGTGTATCTCCTGGGCCTCGCTGTCCAGCTTGGCCAAACGCACCCGCGCCTCGGTCTCCACGGTGCGCGATGCCATCGAGCGCCTGATCCTCGCCGACGAGCTGGAACAGCTCGACGATCTCGTCGGCCCGCAGCGCAGCACCGTCTACCGCCTGCCCCTCGCGGCCGAGGCCGCAATACAGGCACGGCGAGAGCAGCAGGAGGACGGCGGCGAAGCGGTGGTGTCCGACGAGCCCGCCGCGCCGGCGAAGCTCCGCCTCTCCGCCCTCCGGCGGTACGGAATCCGTCTGCGTGAGGTGCCGGATTCCCCCGCGAGGGTCCGGAATCCGGCAGTACCGGAAACCGGCAGGTCGCGACGGAAACCGGCACCCCGTCGTACCGGCTACCGGCACAGCGATGTACCGGCTACCGGCACACAGAACCGTAGTGAACCTGATTTGAACCGGAGGTACAGCAGTAGTGGTGCTGCCGTCACCTCGGCTGCCGAGTGGCAGGTCGACCCCGCCACCCACACCTGGACCCGCCAGCAGGGACACCTCGACCGCCTCGGCGAGCAGGGCCTCCAAGTCGCCGACGCGAAATGGCGTGCCCACCGAACCGGCTACAAGCCGAGATCGGCAGACGCCTGGGCCGCCGACTGGCGGTCCTGGATCGCCCGAGAGCACGCCCCTGGCCGCCCGAACCTCCACGCCATGGCCGGCAGCAAGGCCAGCGCCGCGCCGGGCGGGATGACGCGGGCCGAGGCACACACCGCCGCCCTTCTCGCCGCCCTCGACGAGCCGACCGGAACGGAGGGCTGACCATGGAACGCCGCGAAACCGCCGCCCTGCTGGCCTACATCGGCCGACTCGACCCCCGCACCATCCGCACCGACCAAGGCGAAGCACGCGACCAGCTCGACCAGTGGCACGAGCTGCTCGGCGACGACAACGACGACGTGCCGATGATCACCCGGCACGGCTGGGACGCCCGCATCGCCGCGCGTCAGCACATCCGCACCTCGCCGTACCAGATCCTGCCCGCGGACATCGTCCGTCCCTGGGAAAGCTACCGGCGCAGCCGGCTGGCCCGGCACTCCGACCCCACGCCGTCCGTCGACCCGGACGACCAAGCCGCCTGGACCGCCGAACTGATCGGCACCCGACGCGCCGTCGCAGCCGGCACCGAGCAGCCCGCCCAGGCCCGGGCGATCACTACCGGTCGCCACGCGGTCAACCGGAAGCTGGAGGCGAGGCTCCGGGAGATCGGCTCCTGCATACCGCCCGCCGCCCGAGCTGCCCTCGCGCCTTACCGGCCCTCCCGAGCGGCACGAGAGGCAGCCGTCGCGCAGGGTCTGCCAGACGCCCTGAGTGTCCGGTGCGCGTGGTGCCTGGCCCAGCCGGGCGAACCGTGCCGCCGGCGGAGGATCGGCCCCGACGGCGGTGCCCGTGGCATCGCCCCGTGCTCAACGCACCCCAGCCGTCTCGACCTCGCCACCGCCCAGCAGGCCGAGCAGGTCCAGCAGCCCGCCGTGGCCTGACCTGCGCGCAGGCCAGCATCCCGTCCGGTGCACCGCCCTCCCCACACCACCGTCCCGCCCCGGCTGCGGCGCACGCTCTCGCGCCGCGGCCGGCCCCTGACGCCGCGTCCGCCCCCGACGACTCCTGCGGCCGACGCGGCAGCACATCGGAGATCCTCTTGCGCCACATCACCGCCCACGACGCGCCGGCCACCGGCCTGCGCGGCCTCGGAGACACCAGCTGGCACACCCGTGGAGCCTGCTATGGCCTGGACGTCGAGGACGCCGAGGCGGTCTTCTTCCCCGGCCCCCGGGACCACGAAGAGATCGCGGAGGCAAAGGAACTGTGCGGCTGGTGCCCCGTACGCCGCGACTGCCTCGACTTCGCCCTGGAACACAGCCTCAAGGACGGCGTCTGGGGCGGTCTCACCGAGGCCGAGCGGCGTCCCCTGCACGACGGTCTGGCCCAGCGCCTCGACTACCGAAGAGTGACGGCCTTCTTCCGGGGACGCGACGTTCATCTCACCGAGACCGAGCGGCAGGTCGTCATCGACCACGCCTACGTACGTGGCTGGACTCCGTACCGGCTCGCCGCCGCCCTACAGATCAGCCGCAAGCACGCCCGTGACCTGCTCCGACTGTCCGCCAACAAGGTCCTGGACCGCGACCGCACCTACGGCGTGCCACGGTCCAAGAAGAAGCGCAAGAAGATCGCTGCGACCACGGCTGCGCCCGCGCCCATCAAGCCCGGCACTCGTCCTGCGGCACCGCCGGCCTCGGCGTCCGCCCCTCTTGGAAAGGCCGCATGACCTCCCCCTCTACACACCCCGCCGTCGCGCCCATCGGGTTGTGGGACCGGCTCGCCATCGTGGTCCTCGGCCTCGCCGGATGCGCCCTGAGCTACGACGCACTGCAGCAGATGGCCGTCGCGATCCACATCCGCGGATACCTGACCTATCTCTTCCCCCTCGTGGTCGATGGCTTCATCGCCTACGGGGTACGCGCCCTCCTGGTCCTCTCCGAGGCTCCGCTGCGTGCCCGGCTCTATGTCTGGATGCTCTTCGGTACGGCCACCGCGGCAAGCATCTGGGCCAACTCCCTGCACGCGGTCCGCCTCAACCAGCAGACCGCTCACACCACCGGCCTGCGCCTGGGCGACACAGTCGTCGCCATCCTGTCCACCCTCGCCCCGCTCGCCCTGGCCGGCGCGGTCCACCTGTACATCCTCATCACCCGCCACCGCCCGGGCACCGGATACACGGGGGCAACTGCAGCGGCGGAATCCGGAGAACAGAGCACGGACCAAGGGCCCGCCTCCGCCCCACCGGCGGACTGGACCCGCCCTTCGGACCGTCCAGGAGGCGGTGCGGACCACGGGCGCGGACCAGCACCGGAGGGTGGTCCAGCGAGCGTGGACCACTCCGACCCGCCCGGTCAGGGCCCCCTATGGACCACGGACCATGACACCGGGTCCGTCCCGGCGGACCACGAGGATCCGGCTGGGGACCACCGGAGCGACTCGGCCTCGGAGCAGGCAGCCAGCCAGGACGCGGCGGCTGCGGACCAAAAGACCGGTGATGGTCCGCACGGCATCGAAAACTATGGGCGGACCGGGAAAACCCCAGGTCAATCCACTCATAGCTCCCATGGCCCGGTGGAGCACGACCGAGCGGACCATGGGCGTGGACCGGCCCAGGATCTTGACCCGACGCGCACGGACCAGGTTGCCCCGGCAGACCAGATGCCGGACCGCGAGCACTCTCGGACCGCGGTCCGGCTCGCCGGGCCCGCCGCCACGGACCAAGACGCCCCGACCCTCGCGGACCAGCCCGGGGACGGTCCGGCGGACCAGGACGAGGACGATTCCTCAGCTGGACCGCAGGGGGCTCCGACCACGGACCACGAAACCTCGCCTGAGCCGCGGACCACGTCTGCGGACCAGAACGACGAGGTCCCGTGGGAGGTGAAGGTCGAGGTGGCCCGCAAGGCGGCTCTGGAGTCGGGTCGTATGACGCGGCGGGTCATACGACCGCATCTTCGGCGCGCCAACATCACCATCAGCAACGAGGGCTTCCGCAAGCTCCAGGCTCAGTTGTACGCAGATCCTGGGCTCGCGCACCTGCCCCGAGACACGAGGAGGTCGCGATGAAGACCTGCCGCCGGTTCAGCACCGTCCGCGCGGAGTACGAGCGCGAGATCCGGTACATGCTCGCTCACTCCGAGCGGTACGAGGGCAAACCAGCAGCGAAGTCCAGCGCGAAGCAGGCGACCTCGGCGAAGCAGCGGATGGCCCGGGCGCTCAGCAGCCACGTCGGGCGCTGCCCCGAGTGCGGCTGAGCTGAAAAAAGGCCAGTTCATCACCCCTATCCGTTCAGGCGGCCTTGCTCTGTGCCGGGCCACCGCCCCTCTCCGGGAGACGCGCCGTGATCCCTCGCTCATCCGAGCCAACCGCCGCCGAGGCCAGCGCCTGGGCGGATGTCCTGGTCCGTCGGCGACTCCTGTACGCCGCAGTTCTCACGCTTACGGGCCATCGGCTTGTCCAGGACGTGCCTGACGGGCCCGTCCGCGTCCTCTGCGGACCGGCCGACATCGTCGCGCTGGCCGGGGCCATCCAGCACCGCGCCGACTCCACGAGGTCCGAAACCCGATGACGAACGCACCTCGGAACAGCACCACCCCGGAACCGGATCACGACTCCAAGTCGGTCTCAGGGCGAGCAAGTTATCGCAAGAGCATTGCTCCCGCCGGGAGCAATGCTCTTGCGTCCCCCGCCCCTGGGGCGGCGGGAGCGGATCGGCACCGGGGGGCGCCAATCCGTGAGGATGCGACCGAGGGCGGCTCGCATCCTGGGAAGCAGGACGAACACAGCTGCCACAGTGCGAACTGCACGCACACCGCCCCTTCGAAGCCGCATGTGCAGCAGCGTGAACGCCTGCGTGACGAGAACAAACGCATACGCCAGCCCAGCTGCCGCATGAACGACGACGAGTACCAACTCCTCACCCGCGCAGCCGCCGTGTGCAACATGAGCGTCGCCAGTTTCCTCGCCCACGCCGCTCTTAAAGCCGCCGGCGACCTCGACCGTACGGCGGCGGAAATCGCCGCCCAACGAGAAATCCACAACGAGCTCTTCGCTTTGCGCCGGCACCTCGGCCACATCGGCAACAACATCAACCAGGTAGCCAAGGCGACCAACTCTGGTGCCGACGTCCCGTACGCCGAAGCCGTACTCGGCGCCGTCCAGCGCGCCACCCAGCGCGTGGACGCCTTCATCCAGCACTACCTCAACACCGAAACCCGAGCCGGATGATCCCGCGCGTCCACAAGCGAGGCTCGAACACGTTCGGCCTGCTCAACTACCTCTACGGCAAAGGGACCCATGAGGAGCATGTCGACCCGCATCTCGTCGCGGCCTGGGACAGTTTCGCTCAAGACCCCGGTCGCGATCCGCAGGCCACGAAGCGGCATCTGCAGCAGCTCTTGGACCAGCCCGTCCAGGCACTCGCGGAGTCGCGCCGCCCGGCGAAGCACGTCTGGCACCTTTCGGTCCGGGCCGCACCGGATGACCCGGTTCTCTCCGACGAGCAATGGGGCGAGATCGCCCGACGCATGGTCGCCGCGACCGGCATCGCACCGGCCGCCGACGAGGCGGGATGCCGCTGGGCAGCCGTGCGCCACGCCGACGACCACATCCACATCATCGCCACACTCGTCCGCGAGGACGGCCGGCGCCCGCGCCTCAACAACGACGCCAAGCGGTCGCAGGCCGAAGCCCGCTTGATCGAAGCCGAGTACGGGCTCAAGCAGCTCAGCACCGGGGATGGGACCGCAGCGCAGCGCCCAACCAGCGCCGAGCGCCACAAGGCCCACCGACAGGGCCGCGAGCGCACCGCGCGCGAAGAACTGCGCGAGAGCGTACGTCGATCAGTGACCGGCGCCAGAAGCGAAGAGGAGTTCTTCGACCGCCTCGCCGCTGCCGGCCTGCTGATCCGCAAGCGCGAGGCGCCATCCGGCGACCTGCTCGGCTACAAGGTGGCCCTGCCGGATGACCGCAACAAAAACGGTGAGCCCGTGTTCTACCCCGGCGCGCGTCTCGCCCCGGATCTGTCCCTGCCGCGCATCCGGGAGCGCTGGTCCGCCGACTCCGACAAGACGGGGTCGCCAGATTCTCCCGGCAGTGCATCGTCCAACAGCCCTTCTGCCGCGCGTCGCCGGACGGCCACGGCTGCGTGGGTGGCAATCGGGGTCGTCGAGGACGGTGACGACGCAGTCGCTGCTGCGTACATCGCCGCAACCGGCGAGGTCCTGGACGCCCTCGCGAAAACGTCCGCCGCCCACACCCGCAGCGAACTACGCGATGCTGCCAACGCGTTCGAGCGGGCCTCGCGATCCCACATACGCGCTGTACGCGGGCACGACCGGGCCTTGCGGCAGGCTGCCCGCGACCTCGTCCACGGAGGCCCGGCCCTCGGCCGGGGCGAGGACGGCGCCAGCACCGCGATGGTGATCGACATGCTGTTCTTCCTCGTCACGGCCGCCGCCCACTGGCATGCGAGGAAGGGCCATGCCCAGCAAGCCGAAGCCGCTAGCCGGGCCGCCGAGCACCTGCGCAACGCCTACCGGCCCGCCGCCGCTCAGCCACTCGGTGTGCTCCACCAGCGCGGCCGACGCCTGAGCCAGCCGGTACTCCAACGACAGACGGCGCTTCTGCGCGAAACGCTGCCGAGCCTGGCCGAGAAGATTCTCGCCGAGCCCGGTTGGTACGCCCTGGCCGCGACCATCGCGGAAGCCGACGCCGTCGGCCACGACCCGGCAGCACTCCTGTCCGACGTCGTGGAGAGCCGAGAACTGGGCACTGCGGACTCGGTCAGTGACGTCCTGGTGTGGCGACTGCGGCGGCGAGCGGATCTACCGGCCGACGCTACGGGGATACCGAAGAACCGCACGGTAAAAAATCCCGCGAAGGTGCGTCCGGCAACGGCCCGAGCCACCACCTCTGGTCGCCGTTTCGGTGAAGAGGCACCCGGCCACACGCGATGAGCCCCCGTCGCCGGTGCAACTGCGCCTCAGAGGAACTCGTGGACGCCGCGCAATGTCGTGCGCAGCTTCGCCTGGGTGGGCCGGCTGTCGAGCCGGACGTCGAGTGCGCCGGCAAGTGAGGTGCCGTCGCGGAGGCCCTTCGGCAGTCGGGAAGCATCGAGGCCGTCCCGCTCAGCAATCAGCACACCCAGGCCGTGACGACTCACGGCATCGGTACCCGCAAGGTGGTGCATGCCGCGGGCGTCGGTGAAGGCCAGTTCCAGCAGGGCGGCGGCAAGGTCACCGACATGCACGGGGCAGCGGATGTCGTCGGTGAACAGGGCTCCGGATCGGGAGCCGGTCGCGAGGTCGTGCACGAGGCATACATGCTCGGTCTGGAGGCCCCCGATGATCAGAGAGGTACGGACGATGACGGCGTCCGGAGCCAGAAACCGGATGCCGGTCTCCGCCGCGGCCTTCGCTGCGCCGTACGGGGTGACGGGATCGGGACAACAAGATTCGTCGTAGTGGACTAGGTGTATTGATCACGGTTCATGGGGCGGGGGGATCTCACAGACGAGCAGTGGGCAGTGCTGGAGCCGTTGTTGTACTGGCCGGTTGGCGGATCGGCGAAGGACGATCCGGTCCGATTCGATTCGACGAGTAGACGTGTGGTGCCCACTGGTTGTCCGAGCCGTGGGTGACACCGGCCTCCTGCCACACGCTGCTCCGGCACGTCGGCGGAAAGCGAGTACCGATCACGACGTCAAATACGTGCCGTGGTTGATTTTTCGTTTTCACAGCCGTGGCACCGATAAGCTCATTACGGGCATTGAGGGCTGCCCCGCCGCAAACATATTGTGAGGAGAGCCACACTTGCGTGTCGCGAGTCGTCAGATTCGGTGACCTGTCAGGTCCCGCGTCGGTCACGCAAGAAATTTATCGGTCGTATTCGCTCGAACCGACTACCCTGCGTTCCGCTCAGGGGCAAGCTTCGCGTTGCGTCATGCGTTTTCACGAGATTCCCGTGTGGTGGGCCCTCTGGGGCGCGGTAGCTTTTGGTGTCACCACGAAAGCGGGAGCCCCGACTTGGCCTCGGGACCCCCGCACGTGGTGAGCCCAGTCAGATCTCCATAGAGCTCGTAACACGATCTTGTTGAAGTGTGCTGGTTGGGCGTTACCGGTGTGGCGATTCGGCCGTTCGTGAGGGTGTGGGTACTCGACCGTGGATCGTGGACGATGAGTTGTGGGCGCTGATCGAGCCGCTGCTGCCGCCGTGGCCGGAGCGGTCCCCGGGGCCTCGGCCGGTGTCGGACCGGCGCTGTCTCCAGGGCGTTCTGTTCGTCCTCTACAACGACATAGCCTGGCAACTTCTGCCCCTGGAGCTGGGGTTCGGCTCGGGTCAGACGTGCTGGCGCCGCCTGGACCGGTGGCAGAAGGCGGGGGTCTTCGACCAGCTGCACCGGGTCCTGCTCGCGGAGCTGAACGCGGCCGGCAATCTCGACTGGTCACGGGCGTGCGTGGATGGTTCTCACATCCGCGCGAAAAAGGGGGCGCCGACACCGGTCCGTCGCCGGTCGACCGGCGGAAGACGGGCAGCAAGCACCACCTGATCTGCGACGGACGAGGTACCCCGCTCAAGGTCATCACGACCGCGGCCAACGTCAACGACGTCACCCAAACCCTCGCGTTGGTCGACGGCATCCCGCCCGTCGCGGGCCGACCCGGACGACCCCGCCGAAGGCCCGTAGCCCTCCTCGGCGACAAGGGCTACGACTCCAACCCGAACCGAGACACACTGCGCAAGCGGCGGATCATGCCAGTCATCTCCCAGAAGGGCCGCCCGAACATCAAGGGCCTGGGCAAACTCCGCTACGTCGTCGAGCAGACCTTCGCCCTGCTCCACCACTTCAAACGCCTCGCCGTCCGCTGGGAACGCCGCACCGAACTCCACGACGCCTTCGTCTCCCTCGCCTGCAGCCTCATCTGCTACCGACGCCTCAAGAAGCCTCGCCCATGATCGTGTTACGAGCTCATAGGAGAAAGAACATGCGCCACCTTCTCCGTCGGCTGCACGGTGCTGTGCGGTCGACTTCGCTTGAGAGTACCCTTCCGTCATTTCTGCTGCCACAAACCACACTGCTCAGGGTTTTCGCGGTCCGGGTCACGTGGGGCTCACTGCTGCTGAGCGTACTGGTCGTCATGACGTCTATGGGAACTTTTTCTGTTCCGTCGGGTGCCTTGTGGGCGCTTGCAGCGGCCTGCGCCGCTGACCAGTCGGTGCTGATGTACCAGGGGTACTGCCGCCGTTAGCGGTCGAGCCGGAGACCGGTCTGCGGACGTGGTCTCCGGCTCTCTCCTTGTCGTGACGTGATGCCCGGGGTTCCGGGTGCCTACGCATGACGCCTTGATGAATCGGAGAGGGAGACGTGGCTCAGCTCGAAGGGACCTCCCGGGAGCACCAGTACATTTATGCCTTGTGCAGCTACGCACTGTGTCGGCGGCGCTTCCGTCGGCGGCGCGGCCCCGGACGCCCGCGGGCCTATTGCTCCACGGCGTGCCGGCGCTTGGCGCAGCGCCTGAGGGACGATCACAGAGCGTCCACTGGTCAGTGGAGCAACCGTGCGGACAATGGCAGGGTCGCTGCCGAGCGTCTTCAGTATCTGAGTGATCAGTTGCTCGATGGCGAGCGTCGGGCCGCACAGCTGGAGGACTTGGTGCGGGCTGCGGGGGCCGTTGCCGCAGGAGTGGAGTCCTATGTCGGGGCAGCGGTGAATGACGCGCGCAGGCGGGGCCAGAGCTGGGTTTCGGTCGCGCGTGCGGTGAATCTGAGCCCGGACGCGGCTCGTCGTAAGTGGCAGGGCTATACCGGCCCAGAGGCGGCCTCTCTTCCCGAGGCCGTTATGGTCGGCACCACACCGTTCAGCGGTGCCGGGTATGACGTTGCTTCGGCCCGCTCGAACAGGGAGCAGCTGGGTGCCGCCCTGCGGTATCTCCTCCGAGCCAGTGGACGTACCACCGGTGCCGTGGCTGATCAGGCGGGCATCCCGGCTACGGCATTCTCCCGGCTCCTGACCGGGGAGCGCATCCCCGAGTGGCCGGCCGTCTTTACCCTCACCACCATTCTCGACGGGCGGCCCGAAGAATTACGCATGCTGTGGGAATGGGCCAAGGGCCGGACTCCGACCGCCGCCCACGGCGGCGCCACGGCAGTGGCCCGACTCGGCAATGCGATGCGGGGGCTCCACCTCGCCGCCGGCCGTCCGACCATGCGCGATCTCGGCCTGCCAGGCGTTCACGGAGCAGGCAAGCTGCGGCTCCTGGAGGCAGTTGTCAATGGCGACTCGATGGCAGGCTGGGAGGACTTCGCGCTGCTCGTCCAGCACTTGGGCGGCTCCCAGGAACAGTTCCGCCACCTGTGGGAGGACGTTCAGTACAGCATCTTCACTCTGTCGGTGAAGGCAGCGGTACATGGCACGGACTGACCACGGCGTCACACATCCGAAGTCGCTTTGCGGCGCAGCAGCGGCGGCGCGTCGCTTCCCACACGCGGGAGCGACGGCAAGAGTGCTGTCGTCGGTGGCCGACGAGGCAGTCGAGATCGTGTTTCCCGCTGACCTCGTTGTGTTCTGCTCCCGCCGCCGCGCTCTCTACACGCGATACAGTGCGCTGCGCATCCGGAGTTGGACGGCGGGAAGCGAGATCGCTGCTGCGGCTCTCGGTGACCTGGCCCTCCTGTGGCGGGAGGCGCTGGAGAGTCCGTCGCCCGCTGCTCTGTCCTGGCAGTTGCTGGGGATGAGGGTAGTTCGTACCGTCCGGGGCTGCGGCGTAGACCGACTTCATCGGACGTTGTCCGCTCGGCAGGCGGACGTGGTGCTGCTTCGCTACCGCCTCGGCCTGACCGTACGGGAGACCTCCGACCTCATGGGACTCTCGGCGGCAGATGTGCTTGTCGCCTCCCGGGCCGCGTTGAGGTCTCCTTCTCAGTCCCGTCTTCCACTCTGATCCCAGTGCCCCCGGCGTCATTGCCGCGGGGCGACCGGACCGTTGCTGCCCTCCCGATGGCATGCCAACGGGTTTTGCGCCACCTTTCGGTGGTCCTCTCGGTGATGAGGTGGCCGAGGGTGGAGTATTACTCCTAACATGGGGCGCCATCAGGGCCGGAGGCCGGCGCACATCCCCCTGCCTGTCGGGGTATTGCGTCGGCATATGACAGTCGGGGGTCTCACATGGACGTCAGCAAGGCCAGTGTCGCGCGCATGTACGACTATCTGCTGGGCGGTACAGACAATTATGAATCCGACTGGGCCGCGTGCGAGGAACTTTTGCGTCTTGCGCCCAGTACACAGCAAGTCGCGTTAATCAACCGCCAGTTTCTTGTGCGGGCAGTCAAGTACATCGCCGGTACCGGCAACGTGAAGCAGTACATCGATCACGGGTCCGGCCTGCCGACCCAGAACAACGTCCACCAAGTCGCCCAACGATCCGACAAGAGCGCACGCGTCGCGTATGTGGACAACGACCCCATAGTCCTGGCCCACGGGCGCATGATGCTGGAGGAGAATCGGAATACCGCGGTCATCCAAGCCGACATGCTCAACACGAGGCATATCTTCGACCGTGCCAAGGAGCTGGAGATCTACCAGCCAGGGCGTCCCACTGCAGCTCTGTTCGTTTCCGTTCTCCACTGCATCCCGGATGAGAAAGATCCGTGGCAGCTAGTCCGGAATGTCGTCGAGGAACTACCTTCTGGGAGTTATCTCGTGCTCAGTCATTTGGCAAGCGACGACGCTCAACTCCGGGAGGACGTGACCAGGCTGATGCGGCGAGTCACGGGAGATAAGTGGGGAAGAGTCAGATCGTTCGCGGAAGTCGACCGCTTCTTCGAGGGCCTGGAAATCGTCGGAGAACTCTGCGACGTTTCGCGGTGGCGGCCGGACAGCGACCTGGGGCCACGGCAGGAGCAGGCGGAATGGATCGAGTACGGTGGAGTAGCCCGAGTTCCTTAGGGGTCAGCCTTCCAGCCTCTTGATGTGGCGCTCCAGGATCTTCAAAGTCGTCGTCCGGTCTTCCGCCAGGTGCCACAGCGACGTCATGGCGAGTTTGTAGCGCACCAGGTCCTGGGGACGCGTCACATAAGTCCCCATGTCCGGAACTTCCAGATACACCATGTCCATTTCACGTCCCGGCGGAAAGGCGAGGTGAGTCATAGAGGCGGCTGGGGACAGGGCTTCCGCACCGCGGTCGAAGGAAATGATGCGGAGGTGCACGTGCTCCCTGTTCTCCTCCCAGCTATACAGCTGCCGGAGTTGTTCGCGCATGACGGCTGTGCCGCCAACTCTTCGCACCAAGGCGTTCTCATCGATTACGGCGTAGTACAGCGGCGGCGAGGAGCGTTGGAGCAGTCCCTGCCGGATCAGACGAACATGAACCCGCCGCTCGACATTGCGCTCGATCTGCGCCGCGTCTATCCCGGGTTCACTGTGCACCTGCATGAGGGCGCGCGCGTACGGGCCCGTCTGCAGCAGGCCGGGAATGTACTGCAGTTGGTAGGTCCTGATGGACTTGGCGGACGCCTCGACGCTGATCAGTCGTTCCATCCAGCCGGGCACCACGTCATGGAACTCGCCCCACCACGCATCGGTGTGTGACTTCTGCACAAGGCTGGCTATGATGTCCAGCTCTTCGGCTTCATTCACGCCGTAGTGACGCGCCAGCGCGAGAACGGTCTCCTCACGAAGAGGAGTGATGGCGTTCTCGATACGGCTGAGGGTCGCGACTGATCCGATGACGCCGGCCTTGACGACGTCCGCGCCACGAAGGCCCAGGCGCTCGCGGAGTTGGCGGAGGCGCGCACCGACTACTCGGCCCGCTCCTGCCGGAGTGCCGGCCGGCTTGGCGCCGCCCGGCACTACACGGAGAGGCTGCCCGCTCAACATCCCACCCCTTGATCGGCATCTCACTCATAGCTTCTCAAGGTGAGGATGTCACATCAACCAGGTGTGAGCGGCCTCCGATGCGATTCAGGCGGCCATGCTGTCGAATTCCCCCTGCCGGGCTCCGGCCAGCATGGCCTTGATCTCCGAACGCGTGAACACCAGCGCCGGCCCCTCCGGGAAGCGTGAATTACTCATCGCCACCTCCCCATTCGGCAGCTCTGCAAATCGCACGCAGTCTCCACCGGCCGGGTTGCTGGCGGAGCTCTTCACCCACCGAACGTCACCCATCGAAGACGCCGGCGCCCCGTTTTGAAAGTTGATCATCCCAGTCCTCTCCTTCGTTGACCTGCACATTTCGCGCTCGCCAGCCTCGCCGTCACGCCCAACCCCCCAAACCTGTCGATCTGATTGTCAGGGCTGATGAAATTTCACGGGCCGGTGGAACGCACATGATCGTAGGCGTACGAGCAGGGGTTTCGCCGTCCCCCGAAAGGGCTCTTTTTCAGTATGGTGATACGAGAAAGGATTCGAATTTACGTACAAGCGGAATTCAATGTTCCGTTTCGATGATGGCCTAAACATCACCCATAGCGACAGGGTGGCTTAAGGTGGCGAAAGTGGCTCGCCACCTTTCCCCGTGCCTGGGATGGGGGGACAGAGCCTCTCGGCAAGTTTCATCGCCCCAACTCAGAAGGCACGTTCGTACTTCCTCTCTGCTTCCGGTCCCCTCTCAGCCGAAACGGCGAGGCTTGGAGCCGCACCACCAGCCTCCGGCATGACCGAAAGTGCACCTTCCGCCCCCCTTCTTGACCAAGTGCGAGGCCACCTCGCGTACCGGGCCGGATGACGCCAAAGGGTGCGGGCGCCCCGCCCGGCGCCTGCTGCCGCTTCGCCCTTGCCGCCCCCGGCCCCAGTACGGCGCCCGATGGGAGGCTCGCCCGGATTCCCGGAAACACGGTCACGCCGGCCCGTCCCCCTTGCTACAAGAGCAGCATGGGAATCTGGACCGACGCCTTCATCGCACCCCCGAAATCGACTCTCCTGCGACCGGAGGCGTTCGGTCGGCTCACGGTCGAGCTGGCGCGTGAACGTGTGGCCCGGACCCCGTCGACGCTCCTCGCGGGGCAGCTCTGCGTCAACGCGAGCCTCAACTGGGGCAGTGTCAACGGGCAGGCCCGCTGGGACGGGCGGCCGTCCGCCGGTACGGTGCTGCGGACCGAGGAGTACCGGGGAATCCCGAACCCGGACGACGCCCCCTCCCCTAGAGCGTGTCTCTCTGATCGATTGGCCAGTTGATCGGATGTGTCCGTCCGATTAGTGATCACTGATGCGATGTGGGACCGGATCGAACCGCTGATGCCGGCCGATCCGGTCCGCGGTCGGCGATGGGCCGACCACCGCCGAACCCTGGAGGCCATCGCGTGGAAGTACAGCACCTGCTCGCCCTGGCGGGACCTGCCCGACGAGCTCGGCTCGTTCCAGACCGCCCACAAACGGTTGATCAGGTGGGCCGTGGACGGCACCTGGGAACGCGTCTTCGCCGCGGTCCTGGCAGCAGCCGACGACGCTGACGACATCGGCTGGACCGTGTCGGTGGACTCCACCGTCTGCCGGGCTCACCAGCATTCCGCCGGCGCCAGGAAAAGGGGGCTCCGGGCCGGGCCGAACCCGACGATCACGCGCTCGGACGCTCCCGCGGCGGCCTGAGCACGAAGGTCCATCTCGCTAGTGACGCCCGTGCACGGCCCCTGGCCCTCCGCGTCACCGCAGGCCAAGCCGGTGACGCACCGGCCTTCGAGACCGTCATAGCCGCCATCCGCATTCCGCGAAGCGGTCTCGGACGACCGAGAACCCGCCCCGATGCCGTCCTCGCGGACCGAGCGTACTCATCCCGTGCGATCCGAGGTCACCTCCGCCAACGCGGGATCCGCGCTGTCATCCCCCAGCCCTCCGACCAGATCGGCCACCGGCTGCGGCGAGGCAGTGCTGGAGGGCGACCGCCCGCCTTCGACGCCGAGGCATACAAGCAGCGCAACTCGGTCGAACGCTGCATCAACCGGCTCAAGCAATGGCGCGGCCTGGCCATGCGGACGGACAAGCTCGCCATTGCCTACCAGGCCGCACTCCACCTCGCCGCGATCCTCATCTGGGCACGGCGATAGCCCGCTCAGCGATCGACCACCCAACGTGCGTCCGCAGGCCAAGACCCCGCGCCAACGATGTGCTCCACGAGCCTGAATGCCTCACCGATGGGGACGGTGTCCTCATCCGGATACTCGTCGCCCTGCCCGTTGGACAGGATGAACCCGTCGCTCGACCCCGCACTTCCGGGGTCCACGGCATGCTCGCCGGGATCACCCTCGCCTTCGAGCAGCACCACCATCGCTCGCTCGGCATCCGTCACGAAGGCCAGCAACCGTCCAGACGAACTGGTCAGCCACGTCTCAAGCTGCCCGTTGTCGATCCTCGACCGAAGAGCCTCCACCACCCCCGTCGACGACACAGGGACAGGGCTGTCGTCATTGACCACCCAAGACTCGATCACGAGCACGACGATCTCACAGACGGATCCAAGAGACAGGCCCTAGACCCAAATTCCGCCGGACCGCAACCACGCCCCCGCCACCGCGGACAATGCCTCGCCGACCTCCGGGCGATCTGTGCGAGCGTCTCGGCGAGGGTATCGACGGCAACCAGGGCATCGTCGGCCGCCCCGCTCCGACCGGACCCGGCCGCAGCCTCCGCGAGCTTGCACGCCGCTTCCACCGCCCGGTCCGCGCGCTCCTCGATGCCGGGCCCCCCGTTCCACCAGTCCCATGCCGAGACCGTCGCCCAACGCGCCGAAAAGACGAAAGGAGATCGCCCGACGAACGGCCCACACGCCTTGACCGGCCATGCACGTGGTGCGGCGGACTACTCATCGCTCACACCCGGAGCGAGGACCTGGACATCGCCACCGAACTCGGTCAGTCCATGCCGATCGAGGCCCGCGCCCTGCCCGGGCGGCGAAGGGGTCAGCGGGAGCGCCAGTCTGTGAAGACCAGTTCGGCGTCGGCTTCCACGACCGCGCGAAGGTCCTCGTCGTCGTCCGGGGCGTGCAGGTCGAGCGCGGCGAGGACTCTCCGGTAGTACTGGTAGGAGAAGTGCGGGTCCCCCGCCGCGATGAGGGACGACAGGAGCGGCTCGTCGTCGGCTGCGGACTGATTGATGTGGACCAGCACCTGGACGCGTTCCTCGTTGCCGAGGGGAGGAAGTGCGGAGCCGAGCTGTTGCTCCAGTCGGCTCCAGCTCGTCGAGGTCCGCTCCCGAGCGGCCTTCTTCAGGGCTCCGCGGACGGCTGACGCGGTGGGCACGAGATGGGCCGGCAGCGTGGCCGAGTGCTGCTCCGGCACCGGCACTAGCTCCGGAACTCGTTCCGGCTTCTGTGCGGAGGGGGCGGTGGCCTCCGGCTCTTCTACGGGGGCGACGGGCCTCTCCGCGTATTCGTTCACCTTGTGCGCCTCGGCCAGGGACAGAATGTCTCCGGCCCCCGCCGCCGCGAGCACGAGTTCCTCGACAAGCTCTTGCCGTTGCTCAGGCGACAGCACCTCATGCTCACGGCGCAGCCGGCCGAGGATGCTCTGGACCAGCCCTCGCGCCCTGTTCCGCTCTTTGCGTACCCGGGCCTGTTCTTGTTGCTCCTGAAGCTGCGCCTGGCGCCGCTTCATCAGTTCCTCGGCCTCCGCCGCGTCGCGGACTGCGCGTTCCCGGGCCGCAGCCGCACGGCGTGCGTCCGCCTCTCGCCGCTTCTGGTCGGCACGCTGACGGGCTTCACTCAGCAAAGTGTTTGCTGCCTTGAAGACGGTGGCTTCCTGCGGTGTGGCCGCCACGTCGTTGAGAAGAAGCTCTCGGGCCGTGAGGATCAGCGTGGAGACGTCGCGGTCGTATCCGCGTCCGACGGCGATTTCGAGCCGGTCGAAGAGCTGCCGCCGGGTTCGGTCCTGCTGGGAGATCCATCTGTCGGCGTGCTCGATCGCTCGTTGCAGGTGCGTGAGGGCCTGCCCTTCGCAGCGCGGTACCTGGAGCTGTGCGGTGTCCCGCAACTTCCGGACGGCGGCACCCTCCTCGCAGCGCACGGCCTGGTCGATGAGCCGGGTCAGAGCGCCGATCTGCACCGGTCCTTTCGGCGTCTCGGCACGGGGCTGCGGCACGGGCGCCTGTTGCGCGGCTGCGCGGGCCGTCTTCCAGCGCGTGACGACGGGGGTGATGAGGCGGCCGTGCTCATCGACGGTGCAGTCCGCCAGGTCGAAGTCCCAGTCGGTGCCGACGTACGGGACCTCGGTGCCCAGCACCATGACCCGCTGGTTGCCTTCGCTGATGAACTTGACCCGGTGTACGTAGCCGCGGCGAACCAGGGTGCGGTGGTCGATCGGGACGCCGGGCCCGAGAATGACCTCGGCCGCCGTCGTCGCTTCCCAGTCGGGCGGCGTGGCGGGGTTTAAGTGCAGCAGCAGCGTATGCCCGCCCACCTCGATCTCCACGAGGGAGCCGGCCGGGGCCTCCGCATGTTCGTGATAGCGGTAGCGCGGAGTGTGCCCCTGACCGCGCAGCCACTTCTGGGTGGCCGTGCGCACATACAGGTGATCCGCGCTCGCGATGCCCCGAGAGCGGCGGCCGCACTCGGGCAGTAAACCGTCAGGGGCGGGGAAGTGAGCGAAGTGACTGACGCGAACGTAGCCCCGCCTGGTCAGGAGTTGCCCGCCGCACCCGCCCAGTAGGATCCCGCACCAGAACGTCGTCCCGGAGAAATCCTGGCGGAATTCGTCGAGCTCGTCGGCGTCCGTCGGGCACACCACCGGATCATCTGATCCAGGACCCGCGAGCACGGCCGTCTGGATCTGCCGCGTATCAACGTCCATTCCCATGGCCAGCCCCCTCGCCAGCACAGCCCAGTCCTCACGCCGACGCCGGAGCCTCCAGGGCGAAGAGTGGGTAGGTCATCATCTGTCGGTCAGCCTAGTGAGCGTCACGGAGCGTCGCGCGAGTTTCCGGATGATGCCGTGGCCGATTACCTCGGTATTTCCGACGAAAGCGTGCGGGGCCGGTCTACGGTGGGTGGTGGCGGTCGTGCGTGGGCGCGGCACCGCGAAGGGGGACGTGTGGAAGCCGAGTTGGCCGCGTTGGCGGCTTCGGGGGCGACGACGCTGGTCGGGTTGATGGTCTCGGATGTCTGGGCCCAGGCGCGTGACAGGGTGGCGGGGCTCTTCGCTCGCGGCGGTGACCGGTCGGCCGGTGAGCTGGCACGGATCGAGCGGTCGCAGGCCGAGCAGTTGCAGGCATCCCGGGAGGCGCTGGTGATCGCTCGTGCGTCTCAGGACGAGGCGACTGCGGCCGACATCACGCAGGAGTGGGAGTCGCGATTGCGCCGACTGCTGCGCGGTGATCCGTCGACGGCCGACGAACTGCGCCGGCTGCTCGACGAACTGCGGCCGCAGGTGCCGCAGCAGCCTGCGGTGAGCGTGCACAACATCATCTCCGACGGGGAGTTCCACGCGCCGGTCTTTCAGGCAGCGCGTATCTCCGGGGTGCGTTTCGGCGCCTCGGGGTCTTCGGCCCAGGCAGGGGAGGAGAGTTCGTAGCCGGTGTCCCCACGCCGGGGGATTCACCCGGCGGATGCGGTGACAACCGGGACTCTGGCTCGTTCTTGCTGAAGCCCGCGGGTCCGGTGCGGCGTGGGGAGTAGCGTGCGCGCTACGGGAGTTCGAGGTCCCGGGTTCTGGATTCCGGGCGCGGTGGTGTCCGCCCGGGCCGGCGCACGTGATCGAACCCGCGACGAGTGTTGAGTGCCCGCAGTTGCTGTCGCCGCCGCGGGCTGCGACGGGGGTAGGGATGCGTGACGAGGCGGAGTCCGCGGCGGCGGACGGGGGGACTGTCCATAATGAGGTGAGCGGCGGTTCGCAGGGCACCCTGAACCAGGGGCGGGACTTCATGTGGTTCGTAGGGGGCTCCCACATCCATGTGCGGTCCGGGGAGGAGCTGGTCCGGGAGGGGGCCTGGTCGGACTGCCCGTATCTGGGACTTGCACCGTTCCTCCAGCGGCACGCACGGGTGTTCTACGGCCGAGACACGTTGGCCGAGCGGCTGGCCGAGCGGCTGATGACGCAACTGCCCCAAGGCATGCTGGTGGTGGTGGGAGCCTCGGGAGCGGGAAAATCGTCGCTGCTGCAGGCCGGGCTGTTACCGCTCCTGGAACGGGGTGAGCTGGGGCGATGGCCGGTGCTGAGCATGACTCCCACAGGGCAGCCGCTGCGGGAACTGGCCCACGGGCTGGCCCCGATGGCCGGGGTGGACGTGGTATCGGTGGACCGCTCGCTGCGGGACGACCCCCAGGCCGCACCGCAACTGATCGAACAGGTGATCCGCGCAACCAGCACCCACACGGACCAGGCCGCGGGTATCGACACGGACCCCGGTGGGGGTGGGCGGGCGCCCCGGCTGGTGCTGGTGATCGATCAGCTGGAGGAGTTGTTCACCCTCGCCCAGAAGAGCAAGCAGGGCCGGGAGGAGCGGGCCGCCTTCCTCGCGGCACTGCGGGCGGCGACGACCCCGGCCGAGCCGGGCGGAGCACCGGCCGCGATGGTGGTGGCAGCGGTCCGGGGTGACTTCCTGGACCAGGCGCTGCGCTTCCCGCTGCTGGCCGAGGCGATCGACGCCGAGGTGTTCGCGATCACGCCGATGAGCGAGACGGAGCTGCGGTCCGCAGTCACCGGCCCGGCCGCCGAAGCGAAGCTTGGCATCGACGAAGCAGTCGTCGACGCGGTCGTGGCAGAAGTACGCTCCGGCGACCCGGCCACCGAAGGCTTCGGAGCAGGAGTGCTGCCCCTGGTCTCCCAGGCGATGTACGCCGCCTGGAAGCACCGCGAACCCGGCGGGGAACTGAACCTGCGCGCCTACCGGCGCGGCGGCGGGACCACCGACGCCGTCAACCGCAGCGCCCAAACCCTCTACGACAACCTGCCCCCCGAACAGCAGACGATCGCGGGTACGGTGTTCACGCTGCTGACGATCGTGGCCCCGGACGGGCGTTTGGCCCGCCGCCGCCTGAGCATCGTGCAGCTCCGCGCGGCGTGCACCGCGGACCCGGCCGAGGTGGACGCGGTGGTCGCGGCGTTCGCCGCGCACCGGCTCCTGGTCATCGACGGCACCGGCGTCGAAATCGCCCACGACGTGCTGCTCACCTCCTGGCACCAACTCACCACATGGCTGGAGGGCGACCGCCTGGACCGGGCCCTGCACAGCCAACTGCTCACCGACACCACCACATGGATCGACCACCAAAAGCACAAGGCGTACCTGTACCCGGCCCCCCGGCTGACCGAAGCCCGCGCTGCGGCCGACCGCTGGACAGCCGACCCCGAGCGCTACCCACAGCCCACCGCCGACGCGGCCGAGTTCCTCCTGGCCGGCCACCGCGCAGCCCGCCGCAGCACCCGCATCCGCCGCGCCCTCATCGCCGTCCTGGTCTTCCTGAGCGTCTTGGCCGTCCTGGTCGTCCGGGATGGCGTGGACGACCGGGACCTCCAGGACGGCCAGGACCCCCAGGACGCCTGGGACTTCAAGTACGCCATGGTCAGCCTGGGCGTCTTGGCCGTCCCGGTCATCCTGGTCGTTTTGGCCGTCCTGGCCATCCTGCGCATCCTGCGCAGCCGGGTCGGCGGGGTCGGCCGGGTCGCCTTGTTCGCCCTGGTCGCCTTGTTCGCCCTGGTCGCCCTGGTCGCCCTGTCCGTCCTGGTCGCCCTGTTCGCCCTGGGCGACCAGGGCCCCCTGGGCGACCTGAGCACCCAGGTCGTCCTGGGCAGCCGGTTCGCCCTGTTCGCCCTGGTCACCCTGGTCGCTCTGTTCGTCCTTTTTCTCCTGGTCGCCCTGGGCGGCCAGGGCCCCCTGGGCGCCCGGGGCGCTCTGGGCGCCCAGGTTGCCCGAGTCGCCCGGGTCGTCCTGGGCGGCCGGGTCGCCCGGGTCGCCCGGGTCGCCCGGGTCGCCCTGTTCGCCCTGGGCTCCCTGTTCGCCCTGTTCGTTCTGTTCCTCATGGTCGTCCTGGTCATCCGGAGCATCGCCATCTGAGTGCAAAGGCCCGGAGCGGACGCCGCAGCCCACCACGAAGCGAACAGAGACGTCGAGCGCCAGGTCTTCGAGAAAGTCCTACGGTCCGGCCTCGGACGGCTGGGCACCGGGGCGGAGCGCAAGGCGGAGGTCGACGACATCGTCCGGCAGACGGTCCTGGGAGACACTCCCTAGGGCCCCTCACACGTGGACTCCACCGTCGCTCGCGCCCACCAGCATGCGGCGGGTGCCCGAAAAAAAGGGGGGATCTGCAAATCGGGCCGCCCGGTGGTGTGTTCACAGGACCCGACGACCACGGGCTCGGACGCTCCCGGGGTGGGCTGACTACCAAGCTCCACTTGGCGGTCGAGCAGGCTCAGAAGCCGATGTCGCTGGTGATCACGGCCGGGCAGCGCGGTGACTCCCCGCAGTTCCAGGTGGTCCTGGGACGCATCCGGGTGCCTCGGCTCGGCTGGGGCCGTCCACGTACCCGGCCGGACAAGGTCCGCGCCGATAAGGCATACGGCTCCCGTGCGAACCGCGCCTACCTGCGCAAGCGCGGTATCTGCTGCACGATCCCGGAGAAGTGCGACCAGATCGCCAACCGAAAGAAGCGCGGTTCTCACGGGGGCCGGCCGCCCAAGTTCGACAAGGCCGACTACGAAGAGCGCCACGCGGTGGAGTGCGGGATCAATCGCCTCAAGCGCCACCGCGCGGTGGCGACGAGGTACGACACGCTCGCCGTCCGCTTCGAGGCGACCGTCCTCATCGCAGCCATCAACGAGTGGTTGTGACTCCTTCATCTCGCCTGCGCACAGGGTCGGTGACGAGCAATTCCTGCAGGAGTTCAACGACGAGATCGGGCTGTCCTACGAACGGGCAGTGGCCCGTTTGCCACTCGCGCACGGCGTCGCTGCTCACGTGAACGAGGCGGCAGCCGTACTTCGCCCCAGCCATTGCCAGGCGGACCGAGCCATCGGCCGTGACGGCCCAGTCGGCGCCGCCGCTGCTCGCGTTGATGACCACGCAGGGGGCGAGCGAGGCAACGATCTCCTCGACACGGTCGCCGACCCGCAGGTCCACCTCGTACCACGTGGCCTCCGGACCATCGCACGGCCTGGTCGCGAAGGTCGCGGCGACGCGATGTCCAGCGGCAGATGCCTGGCGGACCAACTCGGCGCCCAGGAAACCGCCGCCGCCGACAACAAGAACAGTCATGTCATGCCACGGTAGACGGTCCTCACCTCGCTCGAAGCGGCCTCGCCTGGAGCAACGCCAGCCCCAAGAAGCGAGGAAACACCTCATGGCCTGCGGACGGTGACTGTGGACTCTGTGAATTGAAACCGCCAGGGGCATGGGGCACGATCATGAAGCGAGTCGGACGAGGCAAGGGGAGGACGCCAGGGTGTTTCACCGAATACGACGTAGGGCCAAGGGGCCGAGCGAGGCGCAGTGCCAGTTCGCCGAGGTGTATGCGCGGATGCAGAACCAGGTCCCGGCGGGCTTCGGGGAGCCGCCGGCCTACCCGGAGCCCACCGAGTCGGTCGCCGTGGTGGACGACTTCCTCCCGCCGGAGCTGCGCGTACCGAGCCACGACCAGGTCGACGGCAAGATGATGCCGTGGACGCAGCCCCTGGTCCTCGACGGTGAGATGGTCGCCTGCGCCGAGTGCGGGGCATACCGGGACTGGCTCATCCTCTCCACCCGCGACCAGATCTGGCTGCGCTGCCGGGCCGGCCACCAGCAGCAGGAGACCCGCCTCGACACGGCGTGGTACAACCGGCACTCTGGACCGGCGGACGCGACGCACGCCACGTTCGAGGACTGCCTGCGCCACCTTGGGCACTGACCACCACTCCTACGACCCCACCGGGCCTCCGGGCCCGCACTGACCACCCGTCGCCTAGCACCAAGGGGTCAGTTCCGTCATGCGCGTTCGCGTCGCCACCACCATCCTCGGCATCACCGCCGTACTCCTCGCCGTACCGGCCTGCTCCACCGACACCGTCGGCAACCCGTCCGACTCCGCGCCGTCCGCCCGTCCCGGGAAGCAGGCCGACACAGCCCAGCAGGTTGCCCTGCTCTCGTCGGCCGCGCTGGAGACGCGCCTGTTCAACGAGAGCGACCTGGGCAGGGGCTACCTGCGCAAGCCTGAACGCCCCTCCCAGCACGACGACGTCGCCGTCATCGGCTGTCCAGCCCTGAGCGAGCTGGGCGGCGACGCCGCGACCGGCGGCACGCTCAGCTTCCCGCGCAAGGCGAAGGCGGACTTCACCTACGGGGGCAGCTCCTCGGAGGTCTCCGAGGAGCTGTACAGCGACAGCCCGACCAAGCTGACCGACGGTATCGGCCGGATCTTCGACGCGATGACCGGGTGCCCGACCTATCAGGTCGTCGCCGGCGGCACCCCCATCGACATGGCTTCGCAGAAGCTGAACCGCCCCACAAGCTCGGCGACGAGCAGTGGAGCCAGCTCCTGACGTTCTCCACGAGGGAACGGAGCACCGTGGTCAAGCAGACCGCCATCCGCGACGGAAGTCTGCTGCTGATTGTCTCCGGCTCCCCGGCCCTCGTCGACCGGCACCTCGACAAGGCCCTCGACAAGGCCACGACAACGAGCTGACCTGCCCATCCGCCCTGCTGCTGCCTCCGAACGCTATGCGTCGGGGGCAGCAGTGCGTCACAGGGGCAAAGCCTTGTGGACATCAACGGTGCACCGCGACTGTCGCGGTCCGGGAAGCAAGAAGCCCGGCGCCCTCCAATGAGGAGGGACCGGGCTGCGGGCGTCGGGAGGGGCTGGCTGGATGTTAGATGGCTGGCGCGCGCAGAAGCCGAGCCTGAGTGGCCTCAGGCAGCACCCGGCGCAGGACCGGCGCGGTCGAGCTGAGGGAGGCGGCGAAGGCCACGACGAGATCGTGCGGGACGCTCGCGCCGAAGGACGCCGCCCACAGGCACGGCGCGCCGAGCGCGGGTTCCGCCCACGCCTGCCACCCAGCCGATCCCACTTCGTCGACCTCGGTGGTCAAAGCGCGGGGGTCGCCGTCCTGGATGAGGGGCGGCACCTCGCCGAGGCTGATGTGCGAGGTGAACGTCGGATCCGTCGCCGCCGCCCGGGGCTGGTCGATGTCGCGGAACCAGCCGTGTGAGGCGACGGCGTCGAGGACCAGCTCGGGGCCCGCGATCGGCACGGCGGGCTGGTCGCGGGCATCGAGTGCGACGAGAAAGTCGGCCACGGACTCACCAGGGACGCCGCAGGTGAAGTACGCCGACCACTGAGCGAGCCGGCTGCTCGTGTCCGGGCGGGCGGAAACCTGCCAGGCGATCGGCAGATCCCCCAGGTGGAACGGCTCGTCCGCCAAGCTCCACTGTGCCCACCGGAGGGTGTCGGGGCTGATGTGCAGGACGGTACTGCGCAGGACCTGGCGGTCCTCATCTGCTTCGTCCGGCTGGTGACGACCGCGGACGATCGTCAGGCTCGTCCAGCCCAGGCCAGAAAGCGTGTCAGCGACGGCGTCGTAGAGGCGCCCATCATCACCGGCCAAATATCGGGGCCCGACCCAGAACGCGGGCTGGCCACCAGGCGGAGTGGACGGGTCGAAAGGGAAGTCGGGGTACAGGGGCGCCTCCAAAGGCTCGGTGCGGGTTCTACTTGCCGCCGGCACGGCGGCGAAGTCGGCGTGGGGGTGCCTGGACAGGGCCCTGCCACGTCAGGTCGACGGCCACCTCGGGTGGCAGATGGCCGAGCTGTGCGTCCTCGTCCCGCCCCTCGGCGAGGTAGACGACGGTCCGGTCGGTCTCGTCCACCGATTGCACGACCTGTGCCAGCCGGTGTGCCATCGGAAAGTACGGATTCATGGCCTGGCGGACCGGAGCACTCCGGTCGCAGGCGGACAACAGGTCGATAAGATCACCGACGGTCATCTCCGGGGACGTCACGAAGGGCCTCCTGGGGCGAGGGGACGGGGAGCGAAGAAGGCCGGCAGGAAGCCGGTCCTCCGGGCGAGAGCTTCCACTGAGTCCTGCACGGTCATACGCGCCGCGACGTCTCCAACACTCGCGCCACGGCGGCGGCGACGATGTCGGCCGGCGTCTCGGTGTCGAACGACAGGTGGTAGCCGGGCACCTCGGCCGTGCCGGTGACGGCTATCGTCCATCCCTCACCGTCGGTGCCGGGGCGGCCGTCCGGGAACCAGCCGAGGTAGAAACGGCCATCCTTCGAGCTGACATGCACGTCCGCGCGATCGTCCACGATCAGGTGGAAATCTTCTGCAGAGAATTGGTCCATGACGAGCGTGGGCTGGCCCGGACCGAGCTGCCACTCACGCAACCGCAGGGCTTCGACGGTGGTAGAGAAACCGGCGCCCAGGGACGCTATGGTCACAGGCAATCACCTCTCTGACCTGGGGTTTCTTGTAAGGTGGTCTACGTTGACATGCCCTCGCCCGCGTTGGCCAGTCTTTCCGCGATCTTTCCTGTCTGCCCCCAGCGAACTGCCGAACCTAGACGTCCTGCAGGGCCTCAAATCTCGTTGCGCAGTCGCAGGACTGGATGCATTTCGACGGCATTGATTACGCGACCGTGAGACAGCGCAGACCAGAGGCCCGTCGCTTAGGACAGACGCCCGAAGCAGTAAGGAAATGCCACCGCGCAATGAAGCGACTGCGCCGGCCACTGTTCTCAGCGAGTCACTGTGGCCGGCATTCCGCCATGGACCCTAGTAGTCAGACGCGAAGTCCACTGAGCCTTTTCCATCTTGATCAGGTGGTGAGTTCGAGGGCGACGACGGCACGGACGACGGCGGTGATCCGGGTGGTGCTACAGCGGAGCTTCCGCAGGAGCCGCCAGCATTTGAGGGTGGCCATGGCGCGTTCGCCGAGGCTGCGGATCTTGGTGTGATCGCGGTTGTGACGCCGGCGCCAGCCGCGCAGATTCTTGCCCCGGAACGGGACGCGGACAGCAGGGCCTGCACCCTGATACGCCTTGTCCGCCCAGCACTTGATGTCGTCGGCGGCGAGACCGGCGGGAATGCCGTGGGTCCGGGCCGCGGTCAGGTCGTGCACGGCTCCGGGTAGCGCGTCCGAAGCCCAGATCAGACGGCCGGCTGGATCCGCGAGGACCTGCACGTTCATCCCGTGGTGCTTCTTCTTCCCCGAGTAGTACGGCTGGTCGGCGGCAACGCGGTCGATCGGCAGCACGGTGCCGTCGAGGATCACGTACGCCTTCTTCCGCACGGTCTGCATCGCCTGCTCCAGCGTGGGCGCCAAAGCGGCCAGGAGATCGACGGCCTCGCGTATATACCGGTAGACCGTCGCGACCCCGACGCGGAAACCCGCTGCGAGGCGGGCATAGGTGTCGCCGCAGCGCACGTGGGCCAGGACGAGCAGGGCCTGCCGACCGCAAGTCAAACGACGCCACCGGGAGCCGATCCGACGGCGGTGACCTGCGAGGAGACCGGAGAGGTGTTGCAGGGCTCGGCTGGACAGATCGATGCCGGACGGGTAGACAAGCACGCGAAAGCTCCTGGCGGACTGGTGATCTTGGTCGTGAACCGTCTACCAGGAGCTTTCTTCCTGCCCGCCGCCGGGGTTATCCGCCCAACCTCCCGTCAGGTTGGAAACGGCTCACTCACTCTTGGAGGTCCTGCGCGTGGTCTTCAGCGCTTCCAGGGCACTACGTTCGTCGCGTTGCCGGGAATCAGCTGGCTGCAGCATGCTGCCTACGGACCCATCAGGCAGTTCCGCAGTGGTGAGCAGGATGAGATCGGTCTGGTCGAGGTTGAGTTGCCCACCGTGGATCGCGTGGGCCCAAATACGCAGGGTCTTCCACAAGTCCGTACTTGCGTTAGTCATCTTCGTGCCAGGGGCACGGTGCTTGAGCTGGTAGTACGTCCGCCCGTCTCGGCGGACCTCCTCGATGTCGTCCCCAGCCTCGATTGCCAACGCCCAGTCAAGGTCTCCGAGTCGGCTCACACATAGATGGAGAGCCTCACGTAGCTGGTACACGTAGCCGAGGGCCGAGGCCGACGCCTCGAAATCAGGTTCCCGCTCAGCCATGCCTAACCCCCTGCAGGCCCAGACTCACCGTGAGTGACCCGATCTTGCCACGTACGGCCCACGACTGATACCCCCTTCACCTGACAACGTGCGCTGAACGAGGTTGCGCAACCACCTCCTGGCTCGCTCCCCGACCCGATAGCGGCGAGTGGCTGACAACCGGCGAACGGACCCCGGGGCGTCCCGCGCATGCCTACCTCTGAGCTCCGACAGCGCCATGGGAGCTGATCACGTGGAGCAAGCGGCCAGCCTGGTGCCGCAAGCGGTTGGGCAGCACCGACCGGCCTCCTGCGATGGCCCCAACCCATGAACGCATCAGCTTCATCTCTGTCGCTCATGCTCGGAACGCACGGCTCCCCTACAGCCTGAAGCGGGCTGCACACCACTCTCTGCCGACATCTCAGTTGATCTCGGTTAAGCCCGGCGGCCATGCCATCTGTGGCCCTACGATGTTCGCTCGGCTTGCACGTCCTCTGGAGTACCATGCGCCTCGAACACATCAGGATCGACAACTTCCGTGGACTGAGCCACGTGGACATGTCGTTCTCCCGTTTCGGATGCCTCATCGGCGAGAACAACGCGGGGAAGTCCTCGGTGTTCCAGGCCCTCAACATGTTTCTTCGCTCGGGCTCTGCAGTCGACACCGACTTCTTGAACCCCGCGCTCCCCATCCGGGTCCAACTCACGTTCGCCGGTATCGGTGCAGCAGATCTCCAGCGGCTTGAGGAGAGTCACCGCTCGCGCATCGCCCCTGTGGTCGCAGACGGACGCCTGACCCTGGCGCGGACATACACGGGTGCCGGCAAGGGCTCGATCTGGGTAGTCCGCAAGGTGCCAAGCGAAGCACGCTTCCACAAGGGAGCCTTGAAGGAGGTGCTCCGGCCCAAGATCTCCGCTGAGGAGCTTGAGGCGAACGTCAAGTACACCTACCCGGAGATCTTTGCCAAACTACCCGGCAAGATCACTCGTGCTGCCGTCGAGCGGGAATGGGCCGAATGCGTCGCCGCTCTTGGGGACGACGACTACACCACGGGCGATGACCCACTGATGACCGGCTTGGACAAATCGGTCGCTCCCCTGCTGCCGGAGCCCATCTACATCCCGGCCGTGAAGGAGCTCAACGACGACCTCAAGACCACCTCGACAGCAACGTTCGGACGCCTGCTGTCCATCTTGTTCGAGGATATCGAGCATCAGTTGCCGCAACTGGAAACATCCTTCGAACTGCTCCGCAGCCAGCTGAACGTCGTGTCGCAGGAAGACGGCAGCGAGTCGGATGGCCGGCTGGCGGAGGTGCGCGAGATCGAGTCGCTGATCCAGCGCAACCTCCAGGAGTCCTTCCCTCGTGCACGAGTACGCCTGGAGATTCCCCCGCCACGACTGCGTAGCCTGCTGGAGGAGGCGCAGATCACCGTCAACGACGGCATCAACGGCCCCTTCAAGACCAAGGGCGACGGTCTGCGCCGGTCAGTGGCTTTCGCCATCCTCCGCGCCTACGTGGACATGAAGACGTCGAAGCCGACTCAGCCTGACAGTGCGCAACAGCCCTGCCTGCTGCTGTTCGAGGAGCCCGAGGTGTTCCTGCATCCGCAGGCGCAGCGCCAGCTCTTCGATGCCCTGACCGTGTTCTCCAACTACAACGACGTCCTTGTCAGCACGCACTCATCGGCGTTCTGCGCGCCAGGAGCGACCGGCACCTTTGTAAAGGTCGTCAAGGACCACACGCTGGAGCCGCCAGCTAGCCGGACATACGTGATCGACCTATCCGACATGGACGCCCGCGATCAGTTCGAGATCATCACGCACGAGAACAACGAGGCGGCCTTCTTCGCTACCTCCGTGCTCCTCGTGGAGGGGCCGAGCGACCGTACCCTCATCCCTCACATCGCACGCACCCTCAGCCCGCAGTGGGACTTCGACAAGCACGGTGCCGCGATCGCCAAGGTCGAAGGCAAAGGCAGCATCGAGCGGTACCGCAGCTTCTTTCAGCGCTTCGCGATGAGGGTCTCGGTCGTCGCGGACCTGGACGTCGTGCTTGACGGGTTCGACAAGCTGGGTGCGAGCATCGAGTGCCGCCAACTGCGTGACCGCGTAGTCTCCAAAGTCAACGAACTGATGAAGAACGAGGACGTCAAGGCATCAGCCGGCACCCTCAAGAGCCTCAGCAAGAACGGTAGCGCGCGTGCTCTGTGGGAGCATGCACAGCTCAAGAGTGAAGAACACGCACAAGGTCTGTGCAAGTTCGAGGAACTGGATGCAGCCGTGAAAGCGTTCTTTGCCCGCTCCGCATCCGGAACCGCGCGGCGGATCCTCGAAGAAGCCGAGGACCCAGAACTGGCGAGGATGAAGCGGGAACTACTGCAGATGCTTCGCCACGAAGACATCTACGTCTGGGAACTCGGGGCGATCGAGGCCTATTACCCCGAACTCCAGGCCAACGAGTCGAACAACAAGAACGACCGGGCCCGCCTGTTCTGTGAGCGGTACACCACCGCTGATGCCATCCGCGGGTTGCCAGCTTTCAAGGAATCGGCGTCCTGCGAGTTCGACCTCATCTTCGAGTCCTTCTTCGGAACATCTCTGCTGCGGCCAGGCACAGTTGCGTTCCCCCACCAGGCACCTGCGGGTGACGGTGAACCTCAGCTTGGCAGCTCGGCCGAGGTTAAGGAGCCGCGGGCGCACGATGTGAGCCTTTGAACAGGTGAGTGATGTCGGCACACGGTTGTTGCCCGAGGGAATCGGGTGTCGGCCCTTCTGAGGGGAAGTCAGGCTGAAGCAGGCAACGACGTACGGGGGCGTCGGCCGCAGCCCCGGCGGGGGACGCCTTCCCGTTCGAGGACGTTACTGACAGTTGCCTTGCACATCCCAGTTGCATCGGCGATCTCTTGGAGGGACTGGTCCCGTTCGGTGTAGCGGCTGACGACCTCTTGAACCAGATGCGTGTACTGACGGCGAGGAGCTCGGGGGCGGATCTCTACACCGATGCGCCGGAGTTCACTGGCGATATTGATCCGAAACGCTTTGGGTTCGGGCTCGTTGGTTGTGTGTGAGTGATCTGGTGGGGGATGCGCGGACGTGGTCACCGGACGCGCAGGAGGCTGTGCGGCTGCTGGCGGTGTCCGCGCTGGTGGAGGGCCGGGACAGGTCGGAGGTCGCGGGCTTGTTCAGAGTGTCTGTCAGGGCCGTGGACAACTGGTGGGCGAGGTGGCAGGAGGGTGGCCGGGACGCGCTGCTGTCCCGGCCGCGAGGACGCCGCACAGGCGAGCACCAGGTGCTGTCCGAGGCCGAGCAGGCCGCGGTGCGGCAGGCAGTCCTGGAGCACATCCCCTGCGAGCTGGGGCTTTCTGGTCAGCTGTGGACGCGGGGGCTGATATTGATCCGAAACGCTTTGGGTTCGGGCTCGTTGGTTGTGTGTGAGTGATCTGGTGGGGGATGCGCGGACGTGGTCACCGGACGCGCAGGAGGCTGTGCGGCTGCTGGCGGTGTCCGCGCTGGTGGAGGGCCGGGACAGGTCGGAGGTCGCGGGCTTGTTCAGAGTGTCTGTCAGGGCCGTGGACAACTGGTGGGCGAGGTGGCAGGAGGGTGGCCGGGACGCGCTGCTGTCCCGGCCGCGAGGACGCCGCACAGGCGAGCACCAGGTGCTGTCCGAGGCCGAGCAGGCCGCGGTGCGGCAGGCAGTCCTGGAGCACATCCCCTGCGAGCTGGGGCTTTCTGGTCAGCTGTGGACGCGGGGGCTGATAGGTGAACTGATCTTCAAGCTGTACCGGGTCCGGTTCACCGAGCCCGGGGTGGGCAAGTACCTCAAGCGATGGGGGCTGACGTTCCAGCGGCCGGACAAGCGTGCTGTCGAACAGGACCCGGAGGCCGTCCGCGCCTGGTGCGAGGAGACCTGGCCGGCGATCCGGGCCAGGGCGAAGGCGGACAACGCCGAAGTCCTCTTCGGCGACCAGGTCGGGATCCGCACGGACCAGGTCACCGGCCGCACCTGGGGCGCCAAAGGCGCGACGCCGGTGGTCCGTCGCACCGGCAACCGGTTCTCCGTGAACGCGATGTCCGCGATCAGCACCCGCGGCCGGATGCACTTCATGGTCTTCACCGACACCTTCGACGCGAAGGTCATGTGCCGCTTCCTCGCCCGGCTCGTCGGCCACTTCGACCGCAAGGTGCACCTGATCGTCGACCGGCACTCGGCCCACCGCTCGAAGGCCGTCCGGGACTGGCTCGCCGACCACAAGGACCAGATCGAGCTGCACTTCCTGCCCTCGTACTCACCCGAGCTGAACCCCGACGAGCTCGTCAACGCCGACCTCAAACGCAGCCTGCCCCACCGGGCCAGAAACCAGGCCGAACTCGCCACCGAAACCCGCAGATTCTTCCACCGCCGACAACGCCAACCCCACATCGTGCGCAGATACTTCGGCGCCCGGCACGTCCGCTACATCCTCGACGAGTGAACCCAATGAGTTTCTGATCAATAGTTGCGTGCCCGCCACCGACGGTGCGGGCAATCTCGGCAATTGAATGGCCGGATGCATAGAGCTGGCGCCACGTCTCGATGCGGCCGGCAACGATTTCGTGGCGGCTGAACGGGTGGCGGTCGATGATGCAGCGGACATGGGCTGTGTTGGTGCCCAGTGTTCGGGCGACAGCAGACGCGCTCTGGGAACCCGCCTGGAGTAGATCGTGTACCTGGGTGAAAGCAATGCTGTCCAAAGAGATCCCCGCAAGTCCCAGGACGTCCAGTTGCGCCGGCACGGAGGGCTCCCACAGCACCGGTTCGTTGATGTCGTGGTCGGTGAGCAGTTCAGAGCAGCGGCGAGTGAGAGCGTCGACCTCCAAGGGATGGAGGTCGAAAGCGAAGAGAGGATACTTCTTTGGCTTGTCCTCATTGGTCACTGAGCTGGGTGACGGCATCGTCCGCACGGGATTACCAGTGAGACGTTGGTAGATCCAGCGATTTGCGTGGTGCACATATGAGGCCGCCGGGTAGTTGCGGCCCGCGTTCCTTCTGATTTCCGTCCAGGCTTCGGCGCTGATGAAGTCGTTGCGCCGTCCGAACAGCTTCCTTCGCCGCGCATAGTTGATCAGGGAACCCTCGGCATCGAGGAGATCGGCGAGCAGGGTGAGGACCCGAAGAATCTGCAGTCCTGTCTCGTGGGTGTGAAGCGTATCCAGTGAGCCGTTTCCAACCTGACGGGAGGTTGGAAACGGCTCTGTGTCGGATGCTCTGTGGGAGCGGATAGAGCCGCTGCTGCCGCGCAAGGAACGCCGGTTTCGGCACCCTGGACGGAAGCCGCTGCCGGATCGGCAGGTGCTGTGCGGCATCCTGTTCGTGCTGCACACCGGCATCCAGTGGGAGTACCTGCCGCAGGAGTTGGGCTTCGGTTCGGGCATGACGTGCTGGCGGAGGTTGCGGGACTGGAACGAGGCCGGCGTCTGGCAGCAGCTGCACGAGGTGCTGCTGGCCGAGCTCAACGCGGCGGCCCGTCTCGACTGGTCGCGTGCCGTGGTCGACTCCAGCCACGTACGGGCCATAAAAGGGGGAGCCTCACGGGACCGAGTCCGGTCGATCGTGGCCGAAGCGGATCGAAACACCACCTGATCACCGACGGACAAGGCACACCGCTCGCCGTGATCCTCACGGGCGGCAATCGCAACGACGTCACCCAGCTCCTGCCCCTGCTCGACGCCGTCCCACCCATCAGAGGCCGGATCGGGCACCCGCGACGCAAGCCGGACTCACTCTTCGCCGACCGCGGGTACGACCACGACATCTACCGCGACCAGGTCCGCCAGCGCCGCATCGTCCCTACCATCGCCCGCCGCGGCACCCTCCACGGCACCGGACTGGGAACCTACCGCTGGGTCGTCGAACGCAGCTTCGCCTGGCTCCACGGCTTCAAACGCCTCCGCATCCGCTGGGAACGACGGGCCGACATCCACGAAGCCTTCCTCAAACTCGCCTGCTGCCTCATCACCCACCGACAGATCAACTCATTGTGTTAGCCGCTGTTAAGGGCGACACCACGCTGGTCAATCTGCTTCGCCACGCCGTGCAGGCAGCGTCCGAACGACGACGGCTGGGCTCACGTCGCGAGCGGCGATGCCGTAAGGCGCCTTCCAACAGCTTCAACGGGCGGCCGACACTGGACTTCCAGTGTCGGCCGGGCCGTCCCTCCGGTTACGCACGACGAGCCCCCGGAATAGATTCCGGGGGCTCGTGGCCACAGGGCGGGTGGGTCAGCTCTCGACGGAGCCGTCGTCGGTGGAACTGTCCGTTCGCTGGCGGCGGGCTGCGAAAAGAGCACCTCCGCCCGCCACGATGAGGAGACCAGCGCCGCCGATCAGCCACGGGGTGGCATCGGCGCCGGTGTGGGCGAGCGAGCCCGCAGGGGCGGGCGTTGCGGCTATCGGCGCGGTCTCGTCGGAGGCCGGAGCGCCGACGGTCGATGGCTCCGGGGTCTCCTCGTCCTTGCCGGGCCTGTCCGGGGTCGGCCGGTCGCTCGGCTTGTCGCTGGGTGTGTCCGGGGTCGGCTGGTCGCTCGGTTTGTCGGTCGGCTTCTCCGTGGGCAGCGGGATCTTGGCGTTGGTGGTGGTTACCGTCACCGGATCGCCCGGCTGGGCCTTGAACGTCTTCGAGGGCTTGTGGATCTCATATCCCTTAGGCGCCTTCACCTGCTTGACCCAGAAGTCTCCGTTACGGGCATTAAAGGGGAGCTTGCCGCTGGCCGTGCCATCGGATCCGGTGGTCAGCGTCAGGATGGTCTTTTCGCCGCTGCCGATGTTGACCGTCGATCCGGGCAGCAGCTTGCCGGTCTTGTCGTCCTTGGCCTTCAGCAGGACCGAGGCGTCCTTGAACGGGTCGACGATCGTGAGTGGCATGTCGACGCCGGGGGTGACGATGACGTCCTGGTCGTCAACCGTGTCGTGCAGAGGGCTGCCGCTGGTGACTTCCTTGAGGCGGTAGACCCCCGGCGTGAGGCCGTTGAAAACGAGCTGCCCCTGGGCATCGGTCTTGCCGTTGGCGGCTTCCTTGCCTGCGGAGTCGAGCAGGGTGAAGGACGCACCGGCGAGCACGTCGCCTCCGGGGTCCTTCTTCAAGATGGCAACGCCACCGGTTTCCGCCTCGCCCGCGTTGCGCGTAGTCGAAGACGGTGTGGGCTCGGTGCTCTGGGCAGACGCGGTCGGTGCCCAGGACAGGCTGCCGGTCACCGCAGCGGCGACAGCTATAGCGGCCGGGAGGGTGCGAGCGGAACGGATGCGCAAGAAGAGACTCTCCAAGGGATGGGGGCGGGAGCAGGTGAAGGTGGCCGGGCTCAGCGGGAGCAGCCCTGCATCGGTCTCGGGGGTGAGGCGGCCGGGCCGCTCGCCGGACGAAAGGGCGCGGTGATGGCGGAGCGTCGGGCGGCGGCACGGACGAGTTGCTGCTGCTCGACGGGCAGCTGCTCGATGCCAATCAGGCCCTGGGCGCCGGCAAGACCGAAGGGGATCCGGCGTTGAGGCGCGGCGTCGAAAAGTTTGGTGAGCGGGACGTCGGGCAGCCGGAGCGGGGCACGGCCGACGGGGGCCGGGCCGTGCATTCAGCGAGTGCGGGCACCGTTGCGTGTGCTCGGTGGGACCGCCACGTTGAGCACGCTGCGGTTGGCCGCGGGCTTGGGCGCGGACGCGGTCCAGGCGCCAGGGAACCAGACGGCGGTGTAGTGCTCGACGGCATCCCGCAGCCCGGTCGTGACAGCCCCGTCCCACGGGGGCCGGCCAGGGCGGTGGTAGGTATCGAAGGTCGCGTACAGCTTGGTGTTCGGGTGGGTGTTGGCGGCTTCGTCGCGGCGGTGGAAAGTTCCATGGTCCAGGAAACTCAATGCCACTGCGTCGATCTCGCCGCGGTCCGGGTGGACGACCGCGACACGCAGCCCGCCGTAGGTGTCCGCGTGAATGGTGCCGGTGAAATCGATCCTCAGCCGCAGCGGTACGCCAGGCACGGGGGCGGCGAAGTAGGTGTTGCCCACGACGGTGTGGTCGTGGAAGGGAAGGCACAGCTCGGCGAAGAACTCGGCGGCCTGCAGGGACAAGTGGAATCTCCGGTCGAGGTCGGGCTGGTGTTACCGGCGAGGGCCGGGCAGGGCCGGTCGGCTGCTGGTGCTCCAGCGCGGGACGCTGGTCGCGGGGAGCGCGGCCGGGCGTCGGGATGAGACAGCCCGCTGCACCTCGAGCGGCGTGGGAGCCGGCGGGCCGGACGGCAGGACCGAAGTGAGCTGGACCATGCCCTCGCGGTAACTGAACGTCGCTTCGCGCCAACGGGGCAGTGGGGCCGGGTCGGAGACGCACTGGGTGACGGCAGTGAGCAGGGCGACCGGGGTGCCGGTGCTGGCGGTCGCGTACCAGGCAGGCCGGTCGATGGACTTGCCGGCCCACAGCTGCCAGCGGGCGTCTCGGGTGGTCAGTTCGGCTTCCGGGTCCAGAGGCCCGGTGGTGAACTCCAGCCCGGCAAGCCCGTCGGGTGACTGGACGGTGAGGGAGGCGCCCCGCTGCGGGCGCTCCAGCTGCCAGCCTCGTTTGATGAGGGGGGCGACGGCCAGGAACGGCTCGCGGTCATCGCTTCGGGAGTCCGGTGCCGCGAGGTAGGCGTCCGGGCCCTGCTCGTATGCCGTGGCGAGGGCTGTGGTGAATGCCTGGACGAACTCGGTGGGGGTGCTGTCGTTGAAGCAAACGCCCCAGGTCGGCGGCCCGAAGGAGTCCTGGTAGGCGTTGATGCGCCAGAGTCCGTCGTCCTCGCCTTCGGGGAGGTAGCCGAGGCGGATCTTGCGGTCGGGGGCGTTCGTGTACGCGTTGCCGAGGTCGTCGTGCTGCAGTTCCCAGCCGAGGTCGAGGAGGGGAGCGAGGGCTGGGTCGCCGATGCCGGTAGTGCCGGCGAGGTAGCGCGGGGAGACGTAGACGTCTCCGTCGACGTCGGTGCGCGGATCGGGCTGGTGGCTCAGCGGTCCGCCCTCGTGGTGATGGTGATCTCGTCGGCGGCGGTGTCGAGGCGGTCGGTGACCTCGACGGTGTTGCGGCCGGTGACGATGTAGAACCCCGCCCTCGCGGTGAAGAGGTCACCTTCGGGCGGCAGGAGGAGCTGCTCGCCGATCTCGCGGATCCACCGCACCTGGTGCAGCCACGGGGTGTGGGCGGCGAACGGGATGTTGATGTGCCGTGCGGTGAGGGTGCCGGAGGCGTCCGGGTGGAGCATGCGGATGCCCGCTGCCCCGCGTCGGGTCGAGGTGAGGTCCGGTGCCCGGCCGCAGGCGAGGTCGGCGGCGGCCTTTGGCAGATCGATGCCGGTGGCGAGGCGGACGAGATGTCCGATCATGTCGCCGCCGATCCGGGCGTTGACCTCGATCAGCCGGGGCTTCCCGTCCACGAGACGCAGTTCGACGTGCTGCACGCCGTCGGTGATTCCCAGGGCCCTGACTGCGGCAGCGGCGGCTGGGGCAACCTGGGTGAGGAGCGGGTCGGTGGCATCGACGGTGTGCCCGGTCTCGTCGAAGTACGGTGCTGGGCCAAGGTGTTTGCGGGTCACGGCGATCGCGGTGGTCTCGCCGCGGTGGGTGACGCACTCGACGGAGACCTCCGGTCCGTCGAGGTACTCCTCGACCAGGACAACGGTGTCCTCGCGGCTGCGGCTCGCGCCCTCGGAGGCGAAGGCGAACGCGGCGGGGAGTTCTTCGGGGCGGTCGACGCGGATCACGCCGATGCTGCCGGCGAAGGCGGCGGGCTTGATGACGGCGGGGAACCCCAGCGCCATCGTCGCAAGGCCGGCCTCCAGCAGAGTTCGTGCCTTCAACGAGGCAGCCGACGGCACCCCGTGTTGGGCGAACAGGGAGCGGGCGGTTGCCTTGTTGCGGCAGGCCCGCATCACCTCGACGGAGTTCGAGGGCAGACCGAGCGCTCGGGCGATGCGGGCGGTGGGTACGAGGTTCCACTCATCCCAGGTGACCACGGCGGCGAGGTCGTGGCGAGCAGCCAGGGCCCGACCGCCGGCGAGCAAGGCTGTGGGGTCGGTCAGGTCGACAACTGCGTGGTCGACGATGAACGGTGTCTCCCACGTCGGCTCGGTGCCGGTGAGCAGGACGACATCGTACGCGGCAGCCACCTGCTCAAGGCAGTAGCCGCGATAGGTCTCATCACCCGGGGAAACCAGAAGTACGAGAGGGCGAGTGGACAAGGGTTCTCCGTATCGGTGGACGGCAGGACGAGATGGGAAGGAGTTGTCTCTCAGGCGGCACGGCGTCGGCGCAGCTCGAACGCAGCAGCCCAGTGCGGGTGCTCGTCGATCAGGATCCGGGCGTAGAGGGCTGTGTAGCTGTTGTTCAGCCCGACGACGCCATGCGGAAGCTGACGGCGCAGGTCCTCGAAGAGATCCTTCAAGCTGACGCGGGTGGCGCCTGCGGCCAGGCGGCGGGCGGCCAGGCGTTCCAGGGCGCGATAGACGTGCGGGTAGTTGGCGTCGAAGGCGCGGAACTGCTCGGTGATGCTGCGACCGCTCGCGCGGTGTGATCCGAGGATGGCGGCGGGCATGAGGTTCTCCATAGGCTGGGGAGTGCGGAAGGGTCAGGAGCGCAGGGCGGGATCGGTGCGCAGCCGGGCGAAGGCGCAGAACAGGCCGAGAGCCTGCAGGGCGGCGCATGCAGTGATGACGTGGCCCAGTGCGTCCGGCGGGGTGAGCGCGGTGACGATGCCCGCGAGGGGGAAGGGCAGTAGGAGGATGAGGACGGTCGCCGACAGGGTGCTGCCGAACTTCTCCGGCGGAATCAGGCGGGAACGCAAGGTGCGCAGAACCACCGTCATGCCGCCTTCAGCTGCCATCAGGATCGCGATCAGGACCAGGTACGAGCGATAGTCGGGGGCCTGGGCGGCGGCGAGGCAGGCGAGTGAGGCGAGGGCGGCGCAGGTGGCGCCGACCGGCCACATCCCCAGGCGGTCGAGGGCGAACCGGCAGATCGTGACGCTGAGGAGCGTCGCTCCGGCTGCTGCGGACCAGACCAGGCCGACGGCTGTGGTGGTCTGCCCGAAGTGCTTGACGACGATCACCGGGCTGGCCGCTTGGAGTAGCCCGGTGGCCAGGTTGGACAGGGTCAGCCCGGTCACGAGCCAGCCGAGGGCGGGAAGGGAACGGATGGTGCTCCACCCGGTGAGGAGTCCGGTGCCCGGCTGTCGTTTCGAGGGGCGGGCGGGCGTGACTGGCGAGGGGGGTGTGCGTAGGGCGAGCAGCGCGGCAAGGAGCGAGAGCGTGGTGATCACGGCGAGCATAGGCGGTGGCCCTGCGAGCAGCAGCACTCCGGCGAGCGCCGGGCCGGCGACGGTCGCGGTCTGTTCGATGCCGAGCAGGATGGCCTGTACGCGATGGGCCTGCCCCTCCGCTCGGCGGCCGGCGGCGGCACCCGCGGTTTCGGCCGCGATGTAGCTGATCGCGGTGAGCACTCCGGTCGTCGGCGCGAGCACCATCACGGTCACGCTTGCGACGAGGCCGGATGGGTGGAGGTGCAGCAGGACCGCGCCGGCGGCGAGGGCCAGCGCGCGACCCAGGGCGGCGAGGTGGAAGACGGAGGCTGCCCCACGCCGGTCGACGAGTGCTCCCGCCCATCCGGACGCCGCCAGTCGCGGGATCCATTCCAGGGCGAATGCGGCACCGGTCAGCGCGGCGGAGCTCGTGGTAGTCAGGACCAGCAGCGGGATGCCGTACGTGGACATCGCGGACGTCAACGCGTCTGCCGCGCGGGGGAGGTAGACGCCTCGCATCAGCCCGGCGCTGTGGCGTGCGTGCCGGGGTGCAATCGCTGGGCTCACGCGACCGGCTCGGGCTCGGGTATCCGGGTGACCTGCGGGTTGGCGGCCAGCCACTGGATCAGCAGAGCGCGGACACGACCGAGGTCTGCCACAGCCTCGGCGCTCGACAGGCGCCCGCCCGACGGCCACGAACTGCCGTCGGCGTCCTGGGCCACGAGAGACGGCGTCAGCAGGTCGAGGACGTGTCGGATGCGGCTGCTGAACTCGCAGACCGGTGTCGGGTAGGCGTGGCGGCGGGCCCAGCGAGCTGCCGCGTCGTACAGATCAGCCAGCTCCGACCCGGGCTCGGTGAGTTCGAGTCCGGTACCGGGTGCGGTCCGGACGAGACCGTGGGCGCGGGCGGCTTCGGTGGCGCTGCGCTGTTGGTGCCTGGGGAGGTCGGGGAGGGTGTTGGCCAGTCGTCGCGGCGGTATCGCGCCGTTGTCGTCGATCTCGGTGACCAGGCGGATCAAGGGGCGTGAGGCCAGCAGCTCGACGGCGGTGCGTACTTCGGCGGGGGTGAAGAGGCTGGTCATCGGCGCGGGCCGCCCGCCGGGAGGGGCGCCTTCGGGCGAGCGGGCGTGGCATGGGAGAAGAGATCGCGGTTGTGCCACGCCGGAGAAGTCTCAAGCGTGCGGGTCTGCGGGAGGGCCGCCGGGACAGATCGTGGTTGGCTGCTGGTCCACGGCCTCGGCGCGGGTTGCGCCTGAGTGTGCCCCCAGACCGGGTGCTGGGCTGCCTGGCTGAGGGGCTGCCCGGCCGACCATGCGGACAGAGCACCGAGGACGGGGCCCAGGTCGTCGCCCGCCACGGACAGCCGGTAGGGCCGGCCGTTGCCCTCGGTGTCGACCAGACCGTCGGCGACGAGCTGCCGCAGTGGCGGGTACACGTTGGTCCAGTCACTGCTGGGCATCACGATCCGGGCCAGAGCCATCGCGCCGACGTCCTGGCGGGTCTTGAGCACCCACAGGATGGAGGCGGCGTGCCGCCGGGTGAGCAGGGTGAGACTGTCCTCGATCTGCTCGATCGCGGGCAGCGGGCGGTCCGCCGTCTCCAGGTGCTCCTCGGCCCAGGTGACGATCACCGGCAGGACCGGCAGAAGCGCCTCGCCACGCTCAGTGCGGCCGTAGGTCACATGCCGCGCGGTGTGTTCGGCGCGCTCGACGAGGCCCGCGTCGCACAACGACTTGAGCTTGGGGTGAAGCTGGCCGCTCTGCAGCCAGGACACCTTGGCCGCCAACTCGCTATAACGAAGCGGCGGCCCGGAAAGCGCCAACAAGATCCTCACGTTCCAACGTGGGGTGATCATGGCGAGGGCCTCGGTGACCCGGGCGATGTCGGCGTCGGTGTCGGGAGGCAGAGCAGTGATGGCCACGGGAAGAACTCCTGGTGAGTAAGAGGAAACCGCCGGATCAGCGGCTATGTGCCGTGCTCTGGCACGGAAGGGCCGGAGCCGGAAGGGGCGGAGCCGGGACGGGTGGCGAGGGAGTCACCGGGGAGGGCTCCGGGGCCGGGACGCGGGCGAGGCTCTGCAGAACGGCGTCGAGCGACTTGGCCTGGACGTCGCGGACCTCGACCGCCTCGGCGAGTCGGCGTGCACCGTCAAAGAGATGGGAGACCTCGTGCCGGCCGACCTGGCGCTCGGGGTGGATGAGCCGGGCGAGGTGGTCGCGGTGGAAGTCGATGCTGCGCTCGGCGAGGGCAAGGGTTCCGTGCATGCCGAGCAGAGCGGAGAGCATGCCGGGCGCCTGGCCACGGGCGTGGGCTTCGAGGTCGGCGAGCGGTGCGCCGTACAGGTCCTCGATCCGTCCGGCTATCCCGGCGGACGTGAGGTGGGACAAGCTGCGGCTTTCACGGTCGGTGGGCCCGGGCCGCCCCGGCACGCTGGGGTACCGGGGCGGCGGACGGGGACAGGGTCGCGGTGGTCCTGAGTTGTGCCATGCGGAAGGGCCGGGCCAGCTGACCAGGAGGAGGCATGGTGCGCAGCAGCTCTCCGAGGGCTGCGCGATAGCTGTCGCGTGCGTCCAGGGCAGCCTCCAGCCACTGCGCATCGGCGCGAAGTTTGTCCGCCGACAGATCACCCATATCGCGGTCCGGATCCATGTCCGTGTGCACGCGGTCGCGGACACGGGCGACCTGCTCCTCGGTGAGCGCGAGGAAGGAGCGAAGTTCCAGGGCGCGGGCGAGGGCAGGAGAGGCATCCGGCCCGGCCGCCGCCGCCTCGTACAGCTCGGGCACCGGGGGCCCAAAGACCTTCTGCAGCTCGGCGTCCATGGTGCTGGCCTTGTCCCGGCTCATCGGACGGCCGCACCCGTCCGCGATGCCGACGCCGGCGCCGGTGTCCCCGGAGGGCGTTGGGGAGCACTGGTCTGCACAGCCGGCCCGGTTCGCGGGCGCAGGCGGGTAAGGCGCTCGGCAGCGAGGTCCTTCTTACCCAGAGCGTCCGGGTCGAGGAGCCATCGCACGACCGTGGCCCGGCCGTCGCGTGTGGCGACGGCCGCGTTCACACGGTGGGCAAGGCCCATGGTCGGGTCGTCGACCTCGCTGGGCTGCGTTTCCAGCGCGGTCAGAAGGCCGTCCTCCGCGCGGTTGAGCGCAGCCTGGGCCGCGACCAGATGGCCGTGCCACTTGACGATGTCGGTGGCGTCAGGATTGTCGGTCGGCGCGGCGGCGACTGCTGCCTGCAGATGCTCCAGGTCCATGCCGAAGCGTGCTTCGATCCGTTCGGTGAGCACGCCCACGACATCCTCAGCGTCAACGGAAATGCCGTCGGACAAGAGAAAAGCTCCCTTCTGGAAAGGCCGGTGACTGACAGGCGAGCTCTGTCAGTTCAGGCACATGCGGACATCGCGGTAGACGTAGGTGCCGGACACCTAACCCTTGACGCCGGTCGACCTGTCCGTGATGTAGAGCCAGTTGCCGCTCTTCTTGTGCACGGTGAACTTGTGGCTGCGGTAGAGCACGCCGAGCGCGGTGGACTTTGTGGTGGCCTTGGACCGGATGGTGACGGCAGCCGTGCGGACCTCGTAGGGCAGCGGCGGCAGGGAGGAGCAGCTGCTCGCGGGGGCGGCGGCCACGGTGGCGGGTGCCGCGCTGGCGGTCGTGGCGGACAGCGTGGGCACAGCGAGCGCACCGAGCATTGCTGCGGATACGGCAATTCGAGTGAAGCGCATGCGGAAGAAACCTCCGTGAAGGCATGGGGGGTTGTTTGGAATGGCACTGCGGTTGGTGTCGCGGCGGCTGTATAAGAGTCCGGGGAATCGCCGGTTTGGCTAACCGGCGATCGTCGGTTATGTTGCGCAGCTCGCGTCGGGCGTGGCGCTCAGCGGGAGCGGCTGGCCGGGCGCGGGGCAAGGGGTTTCGCCACCCCTGCCGGAGGGATGGCTGCGGCTGATGGGCGGACCGGTGGGAGAGGGCTGGCCTCGCCGGTGAGACGGTCTTCGCACCACTGCAGGGCGGCCTTGCTCGTGTCGAAACCGCCCTCGCGCAGGGTGTGGGTCCACGCGTCGGTGTCGACCTCCTCGACTACGACGCGGTACGGGCTGGGAGCTCGCTCGTCCAAGGCGCGGAGTGCCACGACGGTGACCGTGTCGTCCGGGTCGTCGCAGGTGTAGGAGTAGCCCAGGGCGTAGTGGTTGCCGTGGTCGGCGAGGCGCCGCTCCAAGGCTCGCGTGGCCTCGTCCGCTGGCGGCGTGCCCAGTTCGGAGTCGAGGCCGATGGCGTCGTGCGGGCAGCCTCGGTGGATGAGCCAGGACTGCGCCATCGCGGGGAGCGGCAGCTCCACCCGCTCGAAGCTGAATGTCTGCTTCTCGTGCTCCCGTTGCAGGTGGACGGCGAGTATCTGTGGCATGCCGGGGTGCCCCCAGGTGGCGGTGCGGTCGAAAAGCACGTAGTAGCTCTGGGGACCGTCGTGGTGTTCGGCTAGGGGGACGAGCATGTCCTCGTGGACAGCGACCTTGCGGTAAAAGTCGAGGTACCTCTCCTCGTCGGCGTCGAGGTCGTCCAATTCGAAGTCAACCTGGGGAATGGACTTCCTGACCGGCGTCGGTTCGGTGGGGGACAACAAGAGCCTTTCGGTGGAGTTCAGCGGCGCTTCGCCGGAGTGGACGGGAATGCGCCCGGGCGAGCTGGGCTCTTCGGCGCATGCGTCGTGGGAGGCCGGCGGGCGTCGAGCAGTGCGGCTCGTCCGGTGTCTGTGAGGGAGACGGGCTGGCCGGCGTGCACCGGGTGGTTGGTGTCCCGTACGACCAGGCCGGCACGTTCCAGCTGCTGCATCTGGGGATAGGGGATGCGGGTGCCGGAGGAGGCGGCCACGGATGCCCGGCCGGTCAGCAGGTGTTCGTGGAGCTTGGCACCGCCGGCGATGGCGAGCAGTGCCGTCTGGTCGTCGGTCGAGAGCGGTCCTTTGTCGGGCGTCGATGGTGCGGCGGCCTCAATGGGCTCCAGGGCTGCGAACACCTTTTCGGCTGCGGCGTCGCGCGCGTCGGCGGTTTCCTCCAACTGGTCCACGGTGCGATTGATGCGTACGAAGAGAGCACCGTCGACAGGGAACTCACCGCTCGTGAGCCGGTTGAGCAGTTTGAGGTAGAAGGTGACGCCGATCTGAGCGCCGGCCAGCGTGCGGTGCCGGTCGACCAGTTGGGCGTGCGGTTCGTCGAGGACGCCGCGCTCGCGGTAGGCCCACAGGGTGTCGATGTCGTGGCCGGTGACCGCTTCGATGCGGTGGTCAAGCTGCGTGACCGCACGCCGCACTGGTGTCGGCGGGGGGTGAGGGGGCATAGGCGATGCTCCGTGCGTTCAGCGGGGGTGATGGTGCGCGGGGTTCTGTGCGGGACGGGGCAGACCCGGTGGTGCGGTGGCCGACGGACCGGGCCGGGGTGCGGGGCCGCGGGTGGTCAGCTGGGGCGGTCGGGAGCGTGCCGCGTGGGTGCGGGCACTCAGCGGCCGACGGGCCATCCCCAGGCGGCGGCCGACTTCGTCGTAGACGTCGTTGCCCGCACGCGGTCGGACCGCGACGACGTGCACTTCCTTCGGGTGTGCGGACTCCGCGGGTGCCGGGCGGATGCCGTAGACGATGCGCCATTCCTTGCGACGGTCCACGAAGAGCTTCCGGAATCCCTCCAGGTCACCGTCGAGGCGCAGCCCGAAGCGCTGGGCGGTCACGACTTCCTGAAGGTAGGCAAGGGCGAGGTCGCGGATGCCGCTGGGGGCCTGGAGGAGGTCGGTCAGGGCCCGGGGGTCGAAGCTCAGGCCGAAGGCGGGCTGCCCCTGTCTCGTGCTCATGACGTCGGCTCGTCCGGCTCCGCAGGCCCGGCGGCCTCTGCCGAGGCCGCCATCTCCGCGCGCACGGACGGCGGCGGGCCCGGCAGGAGACGGTGTGCGGGACGGTCGGGAGAGGTCATGCACGCCGACAGCGGGCCGGCCGGGGCGCGGATCGCCGCGACAGCGTGGGTGAGAAAGTCCCGGTGCCACACGAACAGGCCGGAGAGACCGGCGTCGGGTTCCTTGTGCTGCTGGTAGGCGAGCCACAGAGCGTGGAGCCAGGCCACGACATCGTCGTGTTCCTGCCACTGCAGGCACCAGGGCGCTGCGGTGGTGACCTCCGAGCCGTAGACCGGGAGGAAGAAGTCGTCGACCCAGTCCGACAGGGCGTCGAGTTCGTCTTCCCGTTCCTCGCCGTCGAGTTCGAGGATCGGGCGGGGCTCGGGCGGGGCTGAGGGAGACGGCCCGCCGAGTCCTGGCAGGCCGAACGCGGCGAACGGCGATCCGCTCGGCTCCGGGGCGGAAGCAAGGTGGTCAAGCTGCTGCGCCTGCTGCGCCGACTGCTCCATGAGCCGTCGGACGCTCGCCTCAATTCCCTCCAGCTGCGGATCCGGGACGCGAACCGGCTCCAACTCCCCGCCGTCTGCGGGCTTTGTGGATTCGGGCATGAAAAGTTTCGGCCTCCTACGGGACGCGGAAAGAGAGAAGGACGGAGGGAGCGACGCACGGACCGGACGGTGAGATACGGGATCTGCTGTGCCGGGATTCCGCTATGGGCTCCAGTCACCTCGACCGTAAGCGCGGTCGCGGCTCAGACGGTGAGAACCACGTCGTCCTGGGTAAGGGTTTCACGGACTGTTTCGGTGAGCCGGTCGGCCGCGATCGACGCGTAGTGCTCGGTCTTCTCCACACCGATAAAGTCCCGGCCTTCCAGCAGGGCGGCGACGCCCGTGGAGCCGGAGCCGGCACAGAAGTCGAGCACTGTGCCACCCGGCGGGGAGATCTTGACCAGCTCGCGCATCACCTCGACCGGCTTCTGCGTGATGTGCTGGCGCTTGGACCCCGAGGGCTGCGACGCCGAGTACATACCCGGCAGGTAGACCGGGTTCCGGGAACCGTCGATCGGCCCCTTCGACCCCCAGATGATGAACTCACAGTTCTGGGTGAACCGGCCCTTCTGCGGCCTGGCCTGCGGCTTGTGCCAGGCAAGCACGCCCCGCCACAGCCACCCGGCCGCCTGGATCGCATCCGTTGTCGTGGCGAGTTGGCGCCAGTCGGTGAACAACAGCGCGGTCCCGCCGGTCTTCGTCAGACGGTGCGCTTCGGTCATGATCTGCGTCAGCCAGAACCCATAGCTGCGCTGGTCCATGTTCTCGCCGGTGAAGTCGGCGAGGTCGTTCTTGGAATCGGCGGAGGTGTACTTCTGCTTGGCGGAGCGGGTGGTGCGCTCCTTCGCGGTCCGGCCCCCGCTGTTGTACGGCGGATCGGTGATGACCGAGTCGACGCAGCCGTCCGGAAGGCCGGTGAGGATGCCGAGGGCGTCGCCCTGGTGCAGGGAAAAAGGCAAAGAGGAACCCCTATTCGGGTATGGGAACGCGGAGCGAAATGGGACTCACTGCCTCACGCAGTAGTCCTCGCGGGCTGGAATCGGGCATGCAGAAGCCCAGAGCCACAGACCGAGGAAGGTGAGGGGGAGTCCAAAAACTGTAGAGGCGAATCCGCCGACGACCAAAAAGTGCTCCGTGAGGTGCCGGATTCCGATACCTCAGGCCGATTTTTTGGTCAACGGCCGATCCGCGCCTACTGTTTTTGAACCGTCCGGCGCACACCGCCGCTGGCTACTCCCCTCCGTGTTTCACGGAGGTACTCCCTGCCCTGGAACACCTAGTTCACGGCCTCGCCACGCGAAGCGAGCGGCAACTCATCCGTGCCGGCCCGTCCCGATCGCCCACCCCGGCCGCCGCGCCCTTCCATGACGCCTCGCGCACCGGCACGCCGGTCACCGCACCCCTCAAGGACACGTTCATGACGTCTCGTTACCCACCCATGCCCACACATGCTGACCGGCGAGCTATCGGCTCCGGTTGAAGGCGCTCGCCGCCGGCATCGGCGTCGTCTTCCTCTCCCCCATCCTGATCGCCGGCACCGGCATGGTGCTGGCAACCTCTGCCGACGCCGTGCAGAGCAACGGCTCCCTCAGCAACTGTCTGACCGACATCGACACCGACAAGGTCGCCGAGCAGGTCGGCAAGATCCTCGACGGCGCATCCGGCGAGAACGTCCGCATCGAGGGCCTGGACCTGCCTTCCGAGCAGGTCCCCCACGCGCAGACGATCGTGGCCGCCGGCCTCTCGCTCGACGTCCCCACGAAGGGACAGATCATCGCGCTCGCCACGGCGATGCAGGAGAGCCGGCTGCGCAACCTCAACTACGGCGACCGCGACTCCCTCGGCCTGTTCCAGCAGCGTCCCTCCCAGGGCTGGGGCAGCGCCCAGCAGGTCCGCGATCCGGTCTACGCCTCCGAGCAGTTCTACAAGCACTTGCTCAAGGTGGACGGTTGGCAGCAGATGACCGTCACCCAGGCCGCCCAAGCCGTGCAGAAGTCCGGCCTGCCGGACGCGTACGCGCAGTGGGAGAACCTGGCCACTGCATTGCAGGCTGCCATCGCCAAGACCTTCCCCGGCGGCGCCAACGACACGGACCAGGCCACTCAGCCGCCGACCCTTTCCACCGGCTGCGCGCCGGGCCAGGACGGTTCCGGCTTCGGTCCCATCCCCGAGGGGAGGGTCCCGAAGGGCTACACGATCCCCAAGGACGCCGCCCCGAAGGCGCGCAAGGCCATCGAGTGGGCGATGCGCCAGCTCGGCACGCTCTACCAGTGGGGCGGGTCCTGCACCAACGCACACGGCCCCGACCCGATGGGCCGCTGCGACTGCTCCAGCCTGATGCAACAGGCATACGCGCAGGTCGGCGTCACGCTTACCCGCACCACGTATACGCAGGTCAACGAGGGCAAGGCAGTATCGCCGGCCCAGCTCAAGCCCGGTGACCTGATCTTCAACCACGGCAGCGCCGCACGGCCTGAACACGTCGGCATGTACATGGGCGAGGGCCTCCTTATCGAGGCGCCGCGCACCACCAAGCCGGTCCGGATCACGCCGATCAAGGACTGGACGATTCTCGCCGCCCGCCGCGTCCTCTGACGCTCGCCCGGCACTGTAGGTTCCGATTTCACTTGTCGTTGTCCAGCCATCTTGTCGTCGACTTGTCGCCTGCTGGGGTAAACCCGCAGGTCGACCGTCCGAGACATCTGTCAGCCCGACCTATCCGGGCCCTCCCGGCTGAAGAATCCGACAAGTTCGCTGGACGATTCCGCCGACAAGTCTCCCGGACAGTCCGCCAAAGGCGCTGGTCAGCCGAGCGTCAGACGACAAGTCGAACCGGAACCTACAGGCACCGCGCCGGGCGGGCTGTCGCCGCGGCCACTTCCGCACCCCAAGCACACCTCCCCTCCGCTTCCCCTCTTCCGCCGGCCCTCGCCTGGCCCGCGTATGCAAGGAGCCTCGCCACACCTATGCCCGTCCCTCTCGCAGACCGCCTCATCCAGCTCGCCTACGACCCAGGAATCTCGCCCCAGGGCGGCGGGCTGCCCGGCCTCGCCGTGCTGAAGAACGTCGTCAACAGCATCAACATGTTCGGCATCATCGCCGTGGTCGGCGCCCTCGCCGTCTCGCTCGGCGTCTGGGCCTGGGGCCACCACAGCGGTGGCCACCAGGCCGAGGCCAACGGGAAGAAGGGCGTCCTCGTGGCAGCCGGCGCCGCCCTCGGCCTCGGTGCCGCTAACGGGATCGTCGCGTTCTTCTCCAGTCTGGGGTCGCAGGTTCACTGATGCGCAAACGATTCCCCTCCCTCTCGGCGCTCTCGTACGGCACACACTGGCCAACCGGCAAGCGCATCGCGATCGTCGCCTCCGCCGTCGCCGTCCTCCTCGCCATCGCCGCGGTCGTCGCCCTGCTGACCGGCGGTGGAAACGGGCACCAAGCTCCTGGGGCCGCCGCGCCCACCCGGACGGGCAGCCCGTCCTCCACCGAGGCGGCCCCGAAGCCTTCCTCCGGAACGGGGTCGGTGCCCAAGCCTCCCCAGATCGCCGAGCCGGTTGCCTACGCCAAGGCGGCGGCCCAGATGCTGTGGTCTTACGACACCCGCACCACCAGCCGCGACCAGCAGCTCGCCGGCATACACACCTGGATGACAGACGAGAGCATCTACGCCGACTGGGCCTCGGTCTCCGGTCAGGTGCCCGATCCGGTGCTGTGGTCACGGATGGCCGACCAGGAGCAGCACGCCACCGCCGGCGTCACCGAGGGCCACTTCCCCTCGGCGTTCAAGCAGGCGCTCGCCGATGACCCGTCCGCGATCACCGAGGCGTACATCTACGTCGTCACCGTCAACGGCAAGCAGCAGATCGCCTGGAAGAAGGGCGGCGGCGGAGCCGAGGAGCGGGCTGTGACCCTTGCGGTCCAGTGCCGCCCGAGCCATGACTGTGCCCTGGCCGCCATCGCCCCGAGCGTCACGCAGTGACCCGCGCCTGCAACAAGAACGGAGGGGTAGCTCCTCGTGGGTTTCTGTGATCTCCCCCTGGCAGACAAACTGTGCGCCGTCGGCGACGCGGTGGATTTCGCTTCGAACCCCGGCAAGGCCATCGGTGACTGGATGGCGAAGTCCGCCGGCGAACTCGCCGCCGCGGCGGCCGACCTGGCCGCCGTGGCAGTCAACACCACCACGGAGGTGGACCTGAACGCCGGCTGGTTCCGCGACAACTACGAGATGCTGTTGCCGCTGGGCCTGGTCCTGCTGGTCGCCACGTTCTGCGCGCAGTTGGTGCGGGCAGCCATCCGGCGTGACGGGCAGGCCCTGACACAAGCGTTCACCGGCACTATGAGCGGCGTCCTGTTCGCCTTCTGTGCCATCGCGTTCACGACGGTCGCGGTGGAAGTGGTCGACGCGATATCCAATGGCCTGTTCAAGGCCGCGCACCTGAACATCGAGACGGCGGTGCGCCGGATCGTGAAGGTCAACCAGCTCGGAGCCTTGACCGGACTGGGCTGGCTTGTCCCGGTCGTCGCCGGTCTCGGCGCCGCCCTCGGAGCGTTCCTCTACTGGTGCGTGATGATGGTGCGCAAGGTCGGCATCCTCGTCATGGTCACCTTGGCGATCTTCGCGTCCGCCGGTGGCGGCTGGGAGGTCGCCCGGCGCTGGCGTAAGGGCTGGATCGAGGCCACCGCGACCCTCGTGGTCTCCAAGCTCCTGATGACCGTGATCTTCGTTCTCGGTATCGCCGCCATGGGTAAGACCGAGGCCAAGGACGGCACCGCCGCTCTGGCTGACGTCATGGCCGGGATCGTGATCATGGTGCTGGTGCTGCTGTGCCCGTATGCGGTCTTCAAGTTCGTGCACTGGGCGGCCGACGGCACCGACGGCGAGTCCGTCCACCGTGCCGGTGGCGCGGGAGCCCAGATCGCCAAGGCACATGCCGAGAAGGCCGCCCGCAAGGCCGCCTCGGCTGCGGCCACCGCCGGAACCGGCGGTGCGGCAGCGGGAGCGGGGGCCGCCCCGCAAGGCCCCGATGCCGGCGGCGGAGGTGGATTTCCCGGCGATGTCGCCGCCAACCCGACCGGCGGAGGCGGAGAGGGCAAGGAAGGTTCACCATCCGGAGGCTCGGGTGTCTCGCCCGGTGGCGATGCCGTCAAGTCCGGTCTGGAGAAGGCCGTCCAGCCTGCACCGACCAGCGTGTCCGACGACACCAGCGGCCAGGTGGGCGGCAGCCAAGGGCCCGGCGGACCGGGGGCGAGCGCCTCATCCGGCCAGGGCGAGGGCTGGCAGTCCACCCCGCCGACCACGACCCCGCCGCCCCAGGGAGCACCGCCGTCCTCTGGCTCCCAGAGCGCCACGTCCAGCGGGTCGGCCACACCGCCGGCGGCCGGTCTCTGATTCTCTGCCCGACTCCCGGGGGCGGGGCCAAGCGCCCCGCCCCCGGGTACCACCCGCGCCTCCAGGAACCGCCCCTTGACTGATCTCTCCGCCGCCCCGATCACGGTGAAATTCCCGCACCGGAGCCGCCGCGGCATCCTCCTCGGCCTCTCACTGCCCCAACTTGCGCTGGCTTCGAGCACGCTGGCGCTGCTGCTGATGACGGTGATCTCCACGGGCCTGCTGGGCGCCGTCGCCCTGGCCCCGCTGTGGGCCGCCTCTGGCGCCCTCATCGCCGTCCGCCGGCACGGCCGCTCCCTCATCGACTGGGCGCCGATCGTCACCCGCTACGCTCTCCGCCGCCGTACCGGCCAGACGCTCTGGCTCGCCCGGCCCGTTACTCGCCCGCGACAGGACGGCGTCCTTCACCTGCCTGGCGCCGCCGCCTCCCTGAAGGTGGTCACTCCTGGTGACTCCGCCAACGGTGCTGCGGCCGTGTACGACCCGCACCGGCAGACCCTGACCGCCATCGCACGCGTCACCTCCCGCGCCTTCGTCCTCCTCGACGCGGCCACCCAGAACCACAACGTCAGCAGCTGGGGACGCGCGCTGGCAGGCATCGCCCGGATCGGCCACATCGCCACCGTGCAAGTGCTGGAGCGCACCGTCCCCGACAGCGGTGACACCCTTACCCGGCATTGGACCCAGAACGGGCGGCACCAGGCCCCGGTCGCCAGACAGATCTATTCCGAACTGGTTTCCTCAGCCGGCCCTGCCGCCGCTCCGCACGAGACCTACCTCGCTATATCCCTTGATCTGAAGGCCGCCAAGCGGCTGATCGCGCAGGCCGGCGGCGGTTTGCCAGGCGCGTTCACCGTCATGGAGCAGACGACCGCGTCGCTCGCCCAGGCCGCCCGGAACGCCGGTCTCATGGTGACCGGGTGGCTGAACGCCCGGGAGATCGCCGCAGTCATCCGCACCGCCTACGACCCCAAGGCCCTCGCAGCCCTCCAGCAGTGGTCCGAGACCGGCCGCGCCGAAGCGGAACCCGCCGCCGCGGGGCCTGTCGTCCAGTTCGAGGAGTACGACCGCCTCGCCACCGACAGCGCCCGGCACGCGACGTACTGGGTGGAGAACTGGCCGCGCACCGAGATGGGAGCGGGCTTTCTGCACGAGATCATGTTTACCGCCGGAGTGCGGCGCAGCCTGTCCCTCATCTACGCACCCCAGGGGCTTGAGTCCGCTCTGCGGGATGTCCAGCGAAGGAAGGCCGCGATCATCGCCGACGCGAACGAGCGCGCCCGCCGCGGTCAAGTCGATTCCGAAGAGGATTCCGTCGAGTACGCCGACGTCAAGACGCGAGAGCGCCAGCTCATCGCCGGGCACGCGGACGTGGCCCTGACCGGACTGGTCACCGTCACGGCCGAGACCGATGCTCTCCTCGACGCCGCCTGTGCACAGATCGAGACCGCCGCCGTCACCGCCGGCGTCGACTTGCGCCGCCTCAACTACCAGCAGCCCGACGCCTTCATCGTCGCCGCCCTCCCCCTCGCCCGCACGACCTTGTAGCGGAGGAGTCCAGCACATGGGGCACTGGCCCCTTCGACAATGACCTGGCAGCCGACTACGCCTTGCTGCTCGACCGGTCAGGCGCGCCCGAGGTTCTCCTGCGCCACGCCCTCTCCGAGCCGGGCAGAACCACGATCCAGAACTGGGAAGTGACGGTCGCAGCCGCAGCGGTGATCGCCTCGTCCCGTGCCGGCAGCGAGCCTCTCCACCCCGTGTACTGCCCGCAGAAACACCTGCCACCGCTCCCCCACGATCTGCGGGAACTCGCGGCTGCGGCCCTCGTCACCATCCTCACCCGCCCTTCGCAGACTTATGGATGGGTGGGCGAACAGTTCGTCACACGCTGGCTCTCCAGCCTCGCCCAACTGCACGGGGTGCTCGCAGCGAGGCCAACCCAGCTGCCTCCGGCAGCATCTCCGGCCTGTCGCCCCACCCAGACGGCGCCCGACTCGGGCACCCGTCGCCGCTGACCTCACCGACCCAGCAAGGACCTTCTTGAACACCAGTCCCGCGCACGAAGCACAGCCCTATCTGCGTGCCGCCACTGCCGGCATCCACCACCACGCCCGGAGCCTGCCCACCCAGGACCACGCCGCCGACCGCGTTCACCTGGACGTGCTGCATGCCCACTTGACCACGCTGCACCAGCTTCTGGACCAGCTCGCAGACACCACCCGGCCCCAGAATCCCGCTGCCGGGCGCCACCTCGCCACCGCGCGGACCCGGCTGTGGCAGGCCGCCACCGAAACCCACGCCGCCTTCCACCGACTGCCGACCACGACTGCCAACTCCACCGAGTGCCGCCCCGAACAGCTTCCCGAGGGACCAACAGTCCTCACGATCTGCCAGCGCCACCTCGCTGCCGGGCACATCACCCGGCGCAAGACCACTCCCAGCGACCTCCGCGCGCACACCACGGCATGCGTGCGATGAGCACCACCCGCAGAATCGAGCGCCCCCGATGAGCCACCGGCCCGCCCGCCGCGCCTTCGCCAGCCCCCTGTTCACTCCCTACGGGACCGACCGGGCCAGCCGCAGGGAAGCCCGTCGCCAGCTCTCCGAAGCCACCGCCAAGGCCCGTGCCGACGCCAGCAGCCACCGGACAGGTCCTGCACCCGCCGAGCATGAGACACCCGCTCCGCTCTACCCGTCGAGCGGACGCCCCGGGCCCGCCTCCGCCCGCCAGAACCGGCTGAAACTGCCCGCCCACCGCATGACCACCGCAGTGGCCGCCGGCGCATACCCATTCCTCGCCGAAGGCGGCCTCGGAGCCGAAGGCATCTACATCGGCCGCGACGTCCACGCCGAGGCCAGCTTCGTTTTCGATCCGTTCGCGCTGTACGGCAAGGTCGAGGGGTTCACCAACCCGAACCTCCTGTTGGCTGGCGTGATCGGCCAGGGCAAGAGCGCACTGGCCAAGTCCTTCGCGCTGCGTTCGGTGGCCTTCGGATACCGCGTCTACGTGCCGTGCGACCCGAAAGGCGAGTGGACGCCTGTGGCGGAGGCCCTCGGCGGCCGGTCCGTCGCCCTTGGCCCCGGGCTACCGGGACGCCTGAATCCTCTCGACGCGGCGCCGCGACCACAGGGCGTCTCCGAGGCCGACTGGGTCGGCGAGATCCGCAAGCGACGCCTGCTCCTGCTCGGCTCCCTTGCCCGCACCGTTCTGGGGCGGGACCTGATGCCCATGGAACACACCGCCCTAGACGTCGCCCTCGACGCCGTCGTCACCCGTGCCGCGGTTGCCAGCCACACTCCGCTCCTCGGCGACGTCGCCGCCACCCTCAACAACCCTGGCGCCCTGGCTGAGGCCGCCGCGATGATGTCAGGACAGCTCGGAGACGCAGCCCAAGACCTGGCCCACGCGATGCGCCGTCTCGTCCACGGGGATCTCGCCGGCATGTTCGACGCCCCCTCCACCGTCGCCTTCGACCCGAACGCGCCCATGCTCACCATCGACCTGTCCCGCCTCGGCGGCTCCGGCGACGACACCGCTCTCGTCCTGGCGATGACCTGCGCGAGCGCCTGGATGGAGTCCGCCCTCTCCGATCCGTCCGGCGGCCGGCGCTGGATCGTCTACGACGAGGCGTGGAGGTTGATGCGGCACGTCGGTCTGCTGCAGCGGATGCAGGCCCAGTGGAAACTGAGCCGCGGCCTCGGTATCGCCAACCTCATGGTGATCCACCGGCTGTCCGACCTACTCACCGCCGGCGACGCCGGATCACAGGGCCGCGCCCTGGCCGAAGGGCTTCTCGCCGACTGCAGCACCCGAATCATCTACCGCCAGGAAACCGACCAACTCCACGCCGCAGCCTCCCTGCTCGGCCTCACCTCCGTCGAGATGGACGCCATCGCTCACCTCAACCGAGGGCGCGGATTGTGGAAAGTCGCAGGTCGGAGCTTCATCGTGCAACACCTCCTGCACAGCCACGAACTGGCGCTCTTCGACACTGACGCCCGTATGCACTGAGGAACAGAACGCCCGTGACACCTGGCATACAACGCGACCTGATACCCAGCGCCGAGGCCCATCACCTTATCGGCACGCTCAACGTGATGAAGGACAAACTACTCAACGCCGCCGAGCAGTGGCAGCTGCTGGACGAGAACGGAGACGTTCCGGCCTCACCCTCCTACGCCGCACTGCTCCAGCACGCCGCGGACGCACAGGACCTCTCCCGCGACGTTTTCCGGCTGACCGCCGACTTCGCGCGGATCCCTCACCGCACCACCAGTGCCGGCAACACCGTTTTGAGACATCTCGCCACGGCGGCGACCATGTCGAGCCACGCAGCCTCGCACTTCTCCGAGACTGCGGAGTGTGCCCTGGCCCTGCCCCGGTCTGCCACCCCGACCGACCGGCGCTACCTCACGAACCGCATGGTCAACGACCACGCCTCAGCCCGCGCCTTCCTGCGGCGCTCCTCGGAATCCCTGCGGGACGCGGCCAAGGAACTCGACGACCACCTCGGCTTCCAGCCCTTCCTCGCGCCGCTCACCCGTCAGGAAGGCCCGCCGCTGCCTCCACCTCCCACGCCGGGCGGTCGCCGCCGCTGACCGCACCGAACCCGTAGCCCAATGCACCCACGTCCCCCAAGGAATGCCCCTGAACCGCCCCGTTCATTTCAGCGACGCCGACTGGGCCGAGTACCAGCAGTGCCAGGCCGAGCACGACGACCTCATGGCGCAGGTCGTCGCCGACCGCGAAGCCCATCTGGAACACGACCTGATCGCCACCTACGACGAGTACCAACTCGACTTCACCGCGCTTCCGAAGCCGGAAGCCGGCCCTACCCGCCGGACACCTCCGCCGCACCGCTCACCGGCCTCCCGCAGGAGGAGCCGTGGCCGCTGACGATGACAGCACCCCCGACACTCGCCGCGCGACTCCCCTCGCGCCGCTTCCTGACCACCGCAATGTGAACACCCCCTGGTGGCAGGAGCTGTGGCGCCGCCACGCGCACATCACCACACCACTGCGAGAGCGCGGGCTGGAGTGTGACATCGAGTTCGGCCTCAGCGCCTACATCGTGCGCGTGTCGCTCCCCGACGACAGTTACCTGATCATCGGCCCGCCGCAAGAGCCGCCCTCCGAGCGCCCGCCCGGGGACCCGGAGGGCTGGATCGTGACCCGTGAGCGCAACAGCGACCGGTCAAGTTATTTCGAGCGCATCTACGACTCGGCTCCCCCCGCATACCCCGATCCCCCCGAGCAACCAGAGGCCCGCCACGGCGGCAGCGTCCAGCCCTTGATCGCAGCCCTCGACCATCACCTCGCGCAGCTCGGGCTGCTGCCCCATGCCGTCGCGCCCCACGAAAGCCCACCTGTGCACTCAGCTCATCCGTCCAACCCGTCCAAGGACCCGGACGTCACCGAGAGGGCAGACCGAACCGCCTACGCCTACGGCGACGTCCTCCTCACTCTCACCGACCAGCTCAACGGGACAAACTCGCACGCGGACGCCGCCGCTCTGCTCCACCAGATCCTGGAGCCGACCCACGGCCTGCTGGAGCGGCTCGGCGAATTCTTCGAGGCAGCCGCGGAGAAGGCGAAGGAAGCAAAACAGGACGACGGCTTCGACCTGTCTTACGACCTCGCCGACGCCGCCGCCGAAATCCGCAACCTAGGGGAAGACCTACGCGTAACCGAGGACCGAATGCGGGCGCTGACACCGCTCCGTCCCACACCGCAGGTGCGCTCCGCCCCGGCCCTTCCGCCTCGCTCAGTCCCGCCAGCCGCGCCGCGACACACCCGCTGACACCGCACCCACGCCACCCCTGCCAGGAAGAACATGACCGCACCCCGTACCGATCTCTCCGCCTTCGCCAGCGGCCTCGCCGATCGCCTGCCAGGCATATGGACCAGCCACTACCAGCGCGCCCAGTACGCGGATCAGCCGCCCCGTACCGAGCAACTCTGGGACATCGGCCACGTCGACTACATAGTCAGCCAGAACGTCCTCACCCACGACGCTGTGCTCCACGGGCCGGACAACCAGCGACTGTACGTCACTGACCGGCCGCTCTACCCGCACCAGTTCGTCATCGCGCCGCTCGTGCCTACCGCAACGCACATCAAGCCGCACCACTTCGACACCGTCGAGGAGCCCAACGGCATCGCCGTACCCGATGATCCGACCCGGGCTGCGGCTCAAGTCGCCCGACGGATGCTGCCCCGCTACGAGCAGGCCCTCCAGACAGTGCTCACCAACGCAGAAACCCATCCCGAGCCTCCACACCGACCCGGGCCGCCACAGGTCGACCAGGTCCTCACCCTGACCCAGTACGCCGACGGAGTCCTCGGCACACCCTACGAGAGCGTGCCGGTGGACGCCCGTATGACGCTGTACGCCCATGGGTTCCAGTACCACCCGCACCAAGCGGCATTCCTCCTTCCCGCCGTCTACGGGGACAGCGGTCGCGCCCTTCGCGTCCACGGCGTGGTCCAGCAACTCACAGCCAAGGGCATAGGTGTGAATCTCCGCCACTCGGCGCCCACCACCACTGCGGCCCTCCCGCCGGCATCTCCGACGACGGCACCCGTGACCAGCCGTACTCGCTGAACCCTCCGGTCGGCGCCGCAACCCTCTCCCGTCTGGCCGACACGGTGATCGATGCCGAGATCCCGGTCGCCGACATGGTCCACGGCGGCTCTGATCCGGAGCAGGAGCAGCGCGTAGCCGGTCGCCGAGACCTGGCTCGCCGAAGGCGAAATGTTCCTGCGTCGGGGGCCCGCGCCAGCGCACCCCACCGCCGCCCAGCCCGGCCTCTCGCCGCGGCACGGCCCGCGCACCGCGGCCCGTGCCCCTTCCGCCCCACGTCCCGAGGAGAACCCCGCCCCCTTGCAGCCCGGCACCCACTTCGCCTTCGGCGACCACCAGGAACACGGCTTCGTGGCCTCCTTCGCCTCCTCCCTGCCCGCCCATCTCGCCCATTGGTACCTGCTCCGCGAGCAGTTCGAGCCCGTACCCGACGAACCTGGGCTGTTCCGGCTCAGCGAACCCGAGCGCGAGGGCATCCGCCGCACCCGGCAGGCCGTGCACGACCTGCGCAGCCAGGGATACACCGTGCAGGCCGACATCCCTCTCGACCCCGCCGCCGCTGCAGACCCACCACGGCCTGCCCCGTCGAACGGCCTTATGGAGCGCCGCAGCCGTCTTGCACAGGCCGCCGCCGGCCGGACAACGCAGAGGGGTACCGCACCCGCCACCTCGCCACCGTCGGCCCGGCCGATCCCACCGAAGCCCTCCTACGCGCCGACCGTCCACCTAACGGCTTCGGGCGGGGGGCGGTCACGATGACATCCGTGAACGGCCCCACCCCTCGGCCCTCGGCGGCCGACCTCGCGCACCGTGCACACGACTTCCGGCTGCGGATGTCCGTCATCGGCTGCGAGACCGAGACCGCACTCGACACCACACGCGACCGCTACGGGCGAACCGTCCATGCAGGCGCCGCCACAGCCGCCCTGGCCCACCGTGACCAGGCGGCCGTGGAGGCATACGCCAAGCACCTGGCCCCGTACGCCGACGCACTGCTCGGTTCCGCTCGCCGCGCGCTGGACGAACTGCCGCCAGCCCGGCACCTCGCCGGATGGCGGACAGTGCTGGATGGCCTCGCCGCCTCCACTGCCGAGATCCGCCGGGCCCTCGACCAGCCCGCCACCCCCAGCTCGGCAGCCGAACGCGCGCAGCATGCCGCGTTATGGCCCCACCTCGCCACCTGGGCGGATCACGGTTACATCGCCAGCAACCTCGCCGACCAGGACCAGCGGCCCCACCGCAAGACTCCGCTGAGCGGCGAGGAACAGCACGCGTGGACCGAGCGGGCCCAGGCGGCGCAGCGGCGCGGGGAGCTGGAGCTGACCGAGTCGTGGCACGCCGCCGACGGGCAGCCGATCACCCTCGCGTACCTGGTCGAGGACGACGACTCGACGGTGGTCGCCCTGCGAGGTGACCCGGATGCACCGGGCTGGCAGGTGATCGGCCACCACGTTCACGACTACGTGGCCGGGCAGGCGCTGCCCGCCGCGGTCCCGCCTGGTGTGCTGCGCGCGGACATCTCCCGGTTCAACCGCCCGGCACCCGCCCCCGAGGTCTCGCTGCAGGAACTCATCCGGGACGTCATCGAAGCCCAGACCGCCGGAGATGCGTCCAACGCGCTACTCACCGCCACCCAGCGCGGGTACAACGCGGGCCCGATGATCCGACTCCAGACACTCGTGGAGACCACAAGCCAGTTCGCTTCCGCGCTGGAGACCGTGCAGGGCCGGCAGATCGCTGCCCGGCTCGCCTCGCTCGGCCGACAAATCGACTTCCTCACCCGCGAAGTGCACGAGGCCGCCGAAAACCTCGGCGCGACCGTGGCCGTCCTGCCGCCGCACCGCACCCCCGTGCTGCGGGCCCGCCCACACGCCGCCCCAGGGACAACACTTCCAGCCGCGCCACCGCAGCGCACCACGCCGGCCGCGCGCCACCCGTAGCAGCCCCCGCACCCAGCCGGAGACATCCTGACTGCCGCCACCGCCCACATCACCTTGTATCTGAGCCCCGAGGACGGGCTCGTCGCCCTGCCCCACGGCCCCGGCACCGACTGGGCCCGCACCGCACTGGACCTCTCCGCCTTCGAGGAGCACCACGAGGGCATCCACGTCCTGGCGCTGAACACCCCGGCCACGGCGCAGAACTCAATCGACACCCTGTACCGCAATGCCCAGCACTTCGGGATCACCGTCGACATCACGCGCCGGCCCTTCATCGGCGATGCCGCCCGCCGTATCGCCCAGGCACTCGACGGGACGTGGGCGGTGGAGATCGGCAACCTCCAGCTACCCGAGTCCGACGCACGCCAGCGCTTGCGCTGGGCATGGTCCGCACCTGACGGCTCGCTGTCCTACACCGTGGGGGCCTACGGCGCACAGATGTCGGCCGCGGCGTTCCTCGCCCATGAGGACGGGCGGGAACTGATAGTGGCCGAGAGGCCGTGGGACAAGCAGCTCCTCGTCGGCGCCCTCGCTTCCCATATCGACTTCCCCTCCCTGGGCATTCAGCCGCCGGCCAGCATCGTCGCCCCCACCGAGCAGGCAGCGCTGAAGAAGATCACCCGCACCCTGTTGCCCTCCTACGACCGGGCCTTGACCGACGCCCATCTGCTGATGCTCGACGCCACCCTGGCTCAGGTGCGGGAAGCCCGTGACAGTGCGGAGCATGCCGGCCTGATGCCTCTGGCGTCCGCTCTCCGCCAGCACGCGCCGTACCTGATCCGGCAGCTGCGCAGCACACTGCCCGGACCTCTGGCCGCGCAGTCGGCCGCCGTCCTCGACCGTGCCGAGAGAACGTTCACCCTCGCGCCGCCTCCGGAGGACCAGGCCGCCAGTGTGCTGCTGGAGCACGGAGCGCGCCTGACCGAGATGACCCGTTCGCTCGATCACGGCCTCATCGACCGGCCCGCCCCCGCACCCGCCGCCCCGCCCGGGCTGCCCCAGCCTCCGAGCGGGCCCGCCTCGCCTTCGCCCAACACCCCACCGCTTTCCCGCCACCACCGATAGGAGATCTGCCTTGCCCGATGCACCAGCGGAATCGTTCACGCCGATTCGGCACATCATCACCGGCGAGATCACCACCACCGGCTACAACGCCGCCGCCCGGCGGATCCTGCTCCAGGACGGCTTCGAAGAGACGCCAGGCTGCGCCTGCCGAGCGACGGAACCCGGTACGGAGCGGACGCACGGGCCTGCTCGGCAGCCAACGAGCTGCTCGTCGCCGACCCCCTGCGCCTGGACCGAGCCCCCGGTCGGCCGGTGAGCGCCGACGGTACGCCCCAGTCCAGTCACCGATATCGGCAGAGTTCGTGATCCGCTCCGAGAGCGGCCCGCCCCTCCGGCACATCGCGAACCACGCCCGCACCTGCACCTGTTGAAGGGGCCTCATATTGACCACACCCGGACCGCCTACCAGTCCAGTGCGCACCAAGGGCGGCGAACTACGGGCCAAGGTGGCCCGACTGCTGGCCGACCGGCCTGCGGACACGCTCACCATCGGGGACATGGCCAGGCAGCTGGGCCACTCCCATGGCGCCGTCCGCAACGCGGTCCTGACCCTAGTGCGACGCGGCGAGGCCGACCAAGGCGGAACCGGACAACCGTCGTTCCGCGCGAACGCGAACACCGCCGCCGCCGCGCAGACCGCTGTGATCAGCCCACCGGGCACTCACGCTCCCCGCGCCCAGGCGGCCACGACCCGCACGACCATCACCGCAGCGGCCACGCCCAGACAGACCGGCCCGATCCGCCGCGCGGGGGGCCAGCTCTACCACCCCCGGGAGCTGGCCGATCTACCCGACGTCGAGGCGCTGAACCGTCTGCGTGACGCCGACGTGCCGGTGCTGCTCTACGGCCCTCCGGGCACCGGCAAGACGTCGCTGGTGGAGGCGGCGTTCCCGGACCTGCTCACCGTCGCCGGTGACGGCGACACCACGGTCGGCGATTTGATCGGCGAGTACACGCAGGCCGACAATGGGGGTTACGTCTTCCAGTACGGTCCGCTGGTCACTGCGATGACCGAGGGCCGTGCCCTGCTGATCGACGATGCCACCTTGATCTCGCCGATGGTCTTGGCGGCGCTGTATCCCGCGATGGACGGGCGCCGGCAGATCCAGGTCAAGGCTCACAAGGGCGAGACGATCAAGGCCGAGCCGGGCTTCTACGTGGTGGCGGGCCACAATCCCGGCGTCCACGGCGCGGTGTTGACGGAGGCGCTCGCCAGCCGGTTCAGCGTGCAGATCCAGATCGGCACGGACTATGACCTCGCCAAGGCGCTAAGGATCGATGCCCGGGTGGTCCGGGTCGCCCGACACCTCGCCCACCAGGTCGAACTCGGTGAGCTGGGCTGGGCCCCCCAACTGCGAGAGCTGCTGAGCTATCAGAAGACGGAGGCCGTCCTCGGCACCCAGGCCGCGCTCGCGAACCTCGTCGGCATCGCTCCCGTGGAGGATCGCGACGCCGTCGCCGCCGCCATCATCAAGACTGTCGGCGTCACGAAGGTCGCGCCCCTCACCCTCGGCAAGCAGCTCCCCGCCTCAGCTGCCCGGCAGCCCCCGGGCAGCACCGTCTCCGCGCACCGGGGCCGCTCGCGATGAACGCACACCACCACGTCCAGTCACCCGCCACCACCCGGGACGACGACGCCGACCTCGCGCGCTGGGACGACGACGGCGCCCCGCCCGCGCAACCGCGTTCCTCCCCGGCCGCGTGGCTGCGCGTGGGAGCCGAACTCGGCGACCGGCTGGTCGCCCTCTCCGGCCGCCAGGACCTCCTCGTCACCTGCCGCCCCGGCACGCGCAGCGGCGCACCGGCCGCGTTCTTCCCCACTCTGGGCGAGGTCGAGTTCGACGCCCGCCTGTTCGCCCCGCTGAAGCCCCACGAGATCCATCCGCAGATCGTGGGCGACGAGGAGCGCTATCCCGCCGCCTGGGGCGTCTTCGTCCACGAGGCCGCGCATGCGGCCCACTCCGTCTGGACCCATCCTGACGGAACCAACCCCCGCGTCGTGGAGGCCGCGCTCCTGCTGGAGGAGAGCCGTGTCGAAGGCGCACACCTGATCACGCGGCCCACGGACCGCACGTACCTGCGCACCAGTGCCCGAACCCTGGTCATGCCCGACATCGCCCACCCCACCCTCCAGGGCATCGAGCACGCCGCCTCCGTGGCGGCCCTGATCCTCGGCCGCCGCGACGTCGGCATCCTGGACGCCGGCGAGACCCGGGCCGTCTCCGATCTGTGCGAAAAGGTGCTGGGCAAAGACCTGCTGGCCACCCTCACCCGCATCTGGACCGCATCCCACCAGTGCGCCGACCACGACGCCACGACCATGCTCGCGCACGGTCAAGAATGGTGCGACGCTCTGGATGCTGCGGCCCCTGCCCTGCCCGTGCCGGACAATCTCACCGATCTGCTGTCCGGCGCCGTGGGGGTCGTCATGGACAGCACGGCGGCCACCGACGCCGCCGACCTCGCGGCACAGGACGCAGCGAACAACGCCATGGCGTCGCGGTCCAAGGCGCAGGCTCAGGACCGCGCCCAGCGGGCCGGCCAGCGACGCAAAGCCGCCGCCACCGCCAAGAGCGTCTTCAACACCCGTGGCACCACCGTCAACCCCGACGGCACAACGGTGCCCCACAGCACCCCAGTCACCGGCACCCGTCGGCCCACCGCCGCCGAGCAGAGTGCCGCCGCGCGCCTGAACCGTGCCCTGCGGGCCGCCGCCTACCGCGAGCGGACCGAGAAGCGGACCACCAGCCCCACCCCGCCCGGCCGCCTCAACATGCGCGCGGCCCTCGCCCGCGACGCTCAGCGCGCGGCCGGGTCGGTCCCCACCGCGGAACCGTTCACCCACACCCGCCGCCGGAACTCTCCCACCCCACCGCTGCGTGTGGGTATCGCCGTCGACGTCTCCAGCTCCATGCGTGCCGCCTGCGCGCCCGTCGCGTCCGCTGCGTGGATCGTGGCACGCGCGGCAGCCCTGACCGACCCCGAGTCCCTTACTGCCACCATTGCCTACGACCAGCACCTAACCGCATTGATCCGCCCCACCCACCGCGCACCAGAGCGCGTGACGACGTTCGATGCCACCGGCGGCCACCACAACCTCGGCGACGCCATCGACGCACTCGATCACGGCCTCGAACTCAGCCGCCCCGGCGCCGGCCGCCTCCTTGTGATCGTCACCGACGCCCGGTACGGCAGCGACGAAACCGCTCACGCCGTCACCCGCGTCAAGCGGCTCTCGACCGCCGGCTGCGCCGTACTCCAGCTCACCCTCACCGCCAGGTCCCAGCACCTGCCGGGGACCACTCTGCTGCACCTGCCCCGGCCCTCCAGCGCTCCCGTCGCCATTGCCACGGCGGCCACCGACGCCATCCGCAGGACACGCTGAGACGACGCAGGTCACCTCACCACACCCCAACAGAGAGGCACTCGATTTGAAGCCGCAGAACAACCGCGCGACCTCGAACGCAACGCCCGTGAAACAGAATTATCCGGGAGTCCGCACGGAATGGACCGTTGAGCACCTGTGCGGTGACTCGATCGTCCATGATCTGTCCGACCGTCCCGCCGACCGCCGCGCCGGCTTCGCCCGATGGCTCGCGGTCAGGAACTGCACCGAATGCTGGAAGGCGTCGCGCGACAGCGACACCGAGTCCAAGGAGAAGTGGCTCGCCACCAAGCGCGCCGAGGAGCAGCAGGCCGCCGCGGAGTGGGCCGAGAAGTTCGACATGCCGCCGCTGGAGGGTTCGGAGCGGGCTCTGGCTTGGGGCGAGCGGACCCGCCACCAGCTGATGGCGCTCGCACACACCGTGCTGGTCGTGGAGGGGAGTTGGGACGAGGCGGATTGGGCGGAGCTGGAGGAAAAGGCCCGCTCGATCACCCGGGCCGGGTGGTGGATCGACCAGCGCGGCGCCGAGGGTACCGACGTGCCCGAACTCCTCGACGCAGCTGCCGAGGCGGACCGCGGGACGGAGAACCCCTTCCGCTGATCGCGGGGAACATAGCCGGAAAACGCCGGTTAGCCAAACCGGCGTTCCTCCGGACCATTGTTCCTCCCACCCCGCCACCGATTACGTGGAAGGAACCGCATGCCTCAGCCCCCGCCTACCTCGGCCTTCGCGCCGACACCCGACCCGCTCACCCCCGACCGAGATATCACACATCGGCATTTCCAGGCCGGCGACACCGTCGTCGTCCTCAAAGGGGTCGCCGCCGGTGAACTGTGGGGAGATTCGATGCGCGTGGTCGCTCCGTCCTGGCATACCCCGACCGCTGAGGACGGATGGCGACTGCATGATGCGACTGGCGGCGCCCAGTCCTACGTCACCGCTCACCCCCGCTATCTCGTGCACCTCTCACGCCGCTGCCCGGACTGCCTGATCTACCTCCGGGCCATGGAGGACGCGCTCCTCGCGCGGTTCGCCGGCCGTGACGATCTGATCGACTGCGGCTGGTACACCACCACCGCCCTCGGGCATCTCGTCCACATCGCCGACGTCTAGAGTGGCCGGTGATCCCCCGCCTGCACGGGCGCTCCCACACTCCGCACGACCCGCTCGAAGAAGCGCTGGCGCGTCCCCTGTCACCAGACGAGAGTCTGCCGGTGTGCACGATCGTCGCCCGCTGGCACGGTATGGACCGCTTCATCGCGGATGACGAGCGGAGGACCTGGACGTCGCTGCAGTGGGCCGATCACGTCGAAGAGGCCCTGTTGGAGCACCCGTTCGCGGCCAGCCCCGGTGACGACCGGGAGGCGATTCTCCATCTCGATGTCCGTCTGCACCCGGATGACCGGGACCTGACCGGGCTGGAGTGGGCCGAAGTCGCGCACCGGCTCGCGCGGACCGCCGGCATCGAGATCCCCGGCAAGGAAAGCGGCTGCGCGTGGATCGCCGTCCAGGCCCGGCCCGGGCGCCTCGACCTGATCGCCAACCTGATCCACCTCGACGGCGCGTGGCAAGCTCCGTCCACCGACGTCCTGCGGCGCCTCGTGGACGAAGCCCGCCGCATCGAACAGGACCTCCACCTGATCTCCCCGGTACGCACCGGGCCCACAACGCGGCCCGCCCTCCGGATGGCGCCGACGGCTTCGGCCCAGCTCGCGAGCGTCCTCACTCAGCTCGCCGACGAACAGGCCGGTCCGCTGGCCGCAGTCCGCGGACTCATCGAGCACACCGCGCACCGGTTCGCCCGCCAGTCCGAAGCCGTCGGCACCGACACCGCTCACCGCCTGGAGCTGCTCGCCCGTCGCCTGCTCGCCCTCCAGCAGGACCTGCACACCACGGCCGCTCAGATGGCCCAGGCCCGGATCGCCGCCGTGCCACCCTCACCCCCGCGCAGCGCCCACCGATCACCGTAGGACAAACGTCTCATTGCCCCTCGCCGAGCGCATTCGGGAGGCCACAACTACGGACGCGACAGCCGAGGCACTGAACCGAGCTGACCACCGCCCACGACGGCATCCTCGCCGCGTTGGATGAAATTCTCACCGCCACCGCCGACTTCCACGACGGGCTCGGCCAGGCAGCCGACCCCCACATCGCGCGGCGGCTGCGCTACCTCGCCGACGAGCACCTGTGCGTCATCCGCACTGACCTCTCCGACACCAGCAACGCGCTCGCCGACCGGCACGCACCACACCCCGGGCCGCAACACCTGCAACGGAGAGGTCCCCGCCACCGAAAGCGAGCGCTCCGCCGTGTGCGCCCACCCGCCCCGCCGCGCGCGCTACCTGCCCCACCGCCCGCGGTGGCCGCCGGACTGCGCCGCTGACTCCCACCTCGCCCAAGGACACCATGCACGACCACGACACCTCCGAGCGCCTCGCCTCGTACGCCGACGTCCTCGCCAGCGAACTCCCCGACACCTGGATCAGCTCCCCCGTCCCGGCCCACGCGAAGGAAGACCTCGCCGACCGGATCTGGGACCTGGACCTGGTCGCCGGCTTTCTCGCCGAACACCCTCTCCAGCTGGCCGCCGTCCTAAGCCGCCCGGACGGCGCCCAGCTCGTCGTCCTTGACCGGCATGACGAGCGTGACGGATTCCTCATCGCCGCAGTCGCCCCCAGCGCCCTGCCCGACGAGGCGTACCGCGCCGTGCCCGAACCCAACGGCATCGCCTTGACGGACGACCCGTTCCTGAGCGCCGAGCAGGTTGCCGGCGACCTGCTCGGCCGCTACGACACCGCGCTCGCCCAGGTGCGTCACAACGCCCTGGGTGGCATCCAGCACTCCCAGGCTGACCGGGTCGTCCTGACCTGGCAGCCGGACGGAAGCGTCGCCACCGCGCCTGTCGACGGCCGCGCCGGAGCGGTCCTCATCACCAACGGCTTCGTCCAAGACCCGCAAAGCGGCATCTACCGCCTCAACAGCGACGATACCCAGGCGCAGGCACGTGCCCTGCGTGAGATCGGCCCGCAGCTGGAGGCGATCGGTATCGGGACCGCCCTTCAGCATCTCGCAGGCCGGGCCGCACCCACGTCCGCTCCGGCCGCCGTACCGCCGGTGCCGGCAGGTAACCGCGCGCCGGCGGGCCGAGGGCGATGAAGCAGACGGCGGCCTCCACACCGCCGAGTCCCACCCGACCCCCAGCCTCCCGCCGCCGTTGAGCCCGGTACCAGCCAGCGCCAACTCCCCCTCGCACCGGCCCGTTGCCCACCCCGAAAAACCGGGTGGCCCCGCCCCGCTCTGGGGCCGCCCCGCCCCGCTCGATTCCCGGAGAAACCCGTAGCCCGCACGCCCCCGCCCATCAGCCACCGGCTCAAGCCCCGCCTCGCAACCGCTCTGTTTCGCCGCTACCTGCGCGCCTGCATCCTGGCCGGCTCCGACCGTGCCTCTCTCCCCTGGCCGGTGCTCGCCCGGGGGCCGTCCTCGCCGAGACGCAGCGCGTCGGACAGCGCCACCACCACTGACCGTCCACCGACCCGGAGGAGCATGTCCCACCCCGCCCCCTGCCCGGTTGAACTGGCCGACGACATCACCCGCCGTCTCGGCCAACTCGCCGACCACCTTTCTCAGCTTCCCCCGCCCCAGGCCGCACGGGTCATCGCCCGCATTCTCGATCCGGATGCCGGAGTGCTCGGCGGCATCACCCACCTCGTCATCACCGGCAGTGTGTTCGCCAAGGACCAGGCCGAACGCGGTCTCCTACCCCCGGAGGTGTGGCTCGCTCTGGGACGCGCCTCGAACGAACTGCACGACGTCGCTCTCGACCTGGACGAACACCAAGACACCTTGCGGCAGGTCGGCACCCAGCCCTCCACTACTGCGGCCAAGCCTCCGGTCCCCGCACCGCTCGTGGTCCGGCGGCGCCGGTGAAGAAGCGGAAGCAGTGGTCCGGCTGGGGTCCGGGGGAGCAGGCCGAGCAGCATTACCTGGTCCAGCCCCGGGCCCTGGCCGGCGGCGGGGACGTCCGGCACGTCTCGGAGTTCCTGCGCGCCTCGGGGTGGCGGGACAAGTCCAAGACAGGCGGCCCCCTGCACATGGAAAGCCCGGACCGCACCCTTCGTGTCGCTTACGACCCTTACGTCCTGCCCGGTGGGTGGACCATCCACGGCAGGGCGGACGGGGCGAACGGGGAGTGGGCGGCTCACCTGGGTCGGCAGACGCCGGTGGAGATCGTCGCCGGTCTGACCGACGCGCTCACCCGTCCCCGCTCCGCCCGCGCCCCCAACGTCTGGGCGCCTTTGAAGGAGCAGGAGTGGGACATGGGTTTCCAGGGCGATCACTACATGGCCACCAGCCCCGACGGCACCGCATGGATGCAGTACCACCACAGGCCCGACGGCTCGGCAATGTGGTGGACCGGGGCGAAGGACCAGCAGGGCAACGGCTGGACGGCCACCTTCACGCCGAACACGCCGATGCACCTGGTGCAAGCCTTCTCGGCCGAACTCGCCGGTCCCGATCCCGTGATGCGCCCGCGCGGACGCGTCCCCATGAGCGCGCAGATCCGTACCTGGTCGGTCTCCGTCAAGCCCTCCCAGCTCAGCGCGTGGCAACAGGCCCGAATCACGGCCGCCCGCGCCGCCACCTGGGCCCGCAACAGCGCGCAAAGCCCCCGGCCCCACACCAACACCCGCCCGTACGCCCCGGCCGGCGGCACCCGGACCCGCCGCTGACCCACCTGCCCATTCCAAGGAACCCGATGCCCGCATCCGCCCCGGACACCATCCGCACCCTGACCGAAACACTCTCCAACCTCACCAACTACCTGCGCCAGAACCCCGACCCCGCACAGGCCCTCGCGCTCGTCGAGCCGCTGGTCCACGACTACACGGGCGCCCCCGTCCAGATAGCCGACACCCTGCGCGCCCTCGTCCGCGCCCTGCAGGACCACCCCGAGGCCCCCAACATCCGCCACACCGACTCCCTCTTCCAGGAGTTGCTCGGCGCCGCGTCAGAGCTGGAGGACCAGCACACTCTCCACTACGCGCTTGAGGACATTCGCGCCCTCTACCCCCGAAGCTGCACCGGCGAACCGGGATGCGCCCGGTGCCGGTGAGCGAGCGGCAGCTCGCCGCCTTCACGCACAGGCACGCCACCCAGCTTCCGTTCGACACCAGCCCGCGTCACCTGGCCGGCCCCGGGGATGCCCGCCACGTCACCCACGGCCTCGCCGCCGCCGGATGGACCTGCACGTCCGACCCGCTCAGCCCCGAGATCGTGCTGCGCAGCCCGGACCACCGCTACAGCATGCAGTTCGACCCGCAGTCCGCCACCTCCGCATGGTGGCGGCTGCAGGCCGAACCCACCCGCACCGAGCGGGGCTGGTACGCAGAGTTCGGCGAACTCGTCCCCGCCGAAATCCTGGGCCGTCTCACCGACGCGCTCATCGCCCCGACACCCACCGAGCACGCCGACCCGTTCCAGGCTTTGGAGTCGGCAGGATGGGCTCTCGAATCAGAGACCACAGCCCACTCCCCCGACGGAATGTGCCACGTACACCGGCCAACGGACGAAGGCGTATGGAGGTCGTCCTGGCGCATCGAGACCTGCGAGCCCGGGTTCGAAACGCCGATGGGGCCCCGGATCTGGCACGCCTTCGTCGACGAGTCCATGCCCGAACACCTCGTCTGCGCCTTCGCTGCCGCACTCGCCGGCCCTGCCCCCCTCCAGCGCGCCATGTACGACCAGACCGCCCACTACAGCGCCGTACAGAGCCGGAGCCCGCTCACGCCCGAGGACGTCGTCGCAGCCCACAGCACCCGGCTCGACGCCATCCGAGCACAGGCCCGCGCCGCCCGCCGACAGCAGCGGGCCCAGCCCGCAGTTACCCCGGCCACGGCCCGTGCCGTCCGCCCGGCCGTTCGCCGCTGATCCCAACAGGACCCTCACCATCTCCGCCGACCACACCGCACACCGCAAGCTCCTCCGTCACCTCGACCGCTACCTGAGCGACAGCAAGAAGATCCTCGACGCGTGGGACGTCTACTCCGACGAACACACCGACCTCGACGGCTGGCCCCACGACGACCACGCCTACGGCATGCGCGCCAACCAGCGCGACGCCGACACCGCCGAAGCGTTCGAGGACCTCCGCGACGGCGCCCGCCACCTGCTGGCCACAGCCGAAGTACAGCTCGGAAACCTCCCCGCCACCGCGGTGCAGAACCGCTGGGTCTACCAACTGGGCGTCCTGCAGACCACCCTCGACCGGCTCGACGAACTGCACGAGCAGTGGCTGGAAACCCGCGACAGCCTCCCCGCCAACGCCAAGCCCGGGACCCCTGTCTTCGATGACGCACTCGCCGAGCACCACGCCGAATCGTGGAGCTACCTCGACGACTGGGCCTGTCACAGCCAGGCCCTGCGCGAGATCAATTCCACCGCCCGGGACATCCCCTCGCCCCTGGCCCCGCCCCCGACCACGGTCCCCGCACCTGGCCGGCGGACGCCCGTGCGGAGGTAAACGTGTCCCCGAGTTCCGAGACCGTCGAGGTCGACTTCATCAGCCCGCGCCACCTCGCTGGCGGCGGCGACCCCGCCTGGATCACCGTTGCCCTCCACCGAGCATGCGGCTGGAGCCACGGTCACGACCCCCTGATGCCTCGCGTCCTTCTCTCCAGCCCCGACCAGAAGGCCCTCCTGCGCCTGGAGCCCGACCCCGTCGATCAGTGGTGGATCCTGCACCACGCCGCAGAGTGGCCTTGTTCGCGAGAACCGACAGCAGATGTTCACCACTTCGAGAGGCACGACGGTCAGCGGTTGTTCGATTCTGTCCCTTGAGGCGTATGGGCTGCCCGGGTGTAAGTATGTGCCCGGAGCAGCAGCGGGTGAGCTCCCCGGCCGAGGCTGGGCTGGGGCTCAGCTGTCGGCCTTGATCACTTCCATGGTGAGGTAGGAGATCACTCGGCTGACGCCGGGAATGGTGACGAGCTTGGTCATCTGGAAGACGGCGTAGGCGTCGGCGTTGGCGACGGCGACGCGGAGGAAGTAGTCGGGTACGCCGAAGACGCGGCGGACCTCGATGACCTCGTCGAGTGCGGCGACGGTCGTCTCGAAGTGCCGCAGGCTGTCGACATCGGTGACAGAGACCTCGACCGAGACGATGACCTCCACACCCCGCCCCAGGGCCGCAGGGTCGACGATCGCCCGGTAACCGGTGATCACCCCGCGCGCCTCCAGCCTCTTGAGCCGCCGCAGGCACGGCGGAGGCGTCAGCCCGACCCGGGCCGCCAGCTCGACGTTCGACATCCGCCCGTCCTGGCGCAGCTGAAACAAAATTTCACGGTCAGTCGCATCAAGAGTTTCATCATTGCCCACAGGGCAGATTCTAGCGTCGAATCCGCAACCAAATGAGGCTCGGTATTTCCTAAAATTGCTCATAGGTCAGTCACGGCATCCGGTTTGTTGCGTCCATCAGGCCGGCTTCGACGAGGAGATACCCATGAGCGCACGTTCCGACCTGGTCGCCGCGTGGCTTCAGCCGCGAGCCGAGGAGATGGTCGACTTCCTCGCCCGCCTGGTCGCCGAGCCTACCGAGAACCCGCCCGGCACGGGCCTGGGCCGGTGCGCGCGGCTGCTCGCCGAGGAGATGGGCCGTCTGGGCCTGGAGGCGGAGCTGGTCGAGATCACCGGCCCGCACAGCCTGGAGGAGCCGTTCATCGTGCGCGGCGAGGCGGGAGCCGGCTCGAAGCTGGTGTACTTCCACGGCCACTACGACGTGGTGCCGGTGCAGGACCGGGGGCAGTTCACCCTGCGGCGTGAGGGCGGCAAGCTGTACGGGCGGGGGACGGCCGACATGAAGGGCGGCATCGTCAGCATGCTCTACGGGGCGGCGGCCGCGAAGGAGCTGGGTCTGCTCGGGGACGGGCGGATCGTGGTCCACCTCGTCCCGGACGAGGAGACCGGCAGCGTCGTCGGTGCCGGGCACCTGCGCGAGCACGGCATGATCCGCCCGTCCGCGGTGGCGATGGTGACCGGCGAGCCCAGCGGCACCAGCGTCTGGAACGCCGCCCGCGGCGCTATCAGCCTCAAGGTCAGCTTCGAGGGCCGCGAAGCGCACGTCGGGCAGGCCGCGTTCGGCATCAACACCTTCGCCCACATGGTCCATGTGGCCCGCCCACTGCTGGCCTACGCCGAACAGATGGCTGCCCGGCCCACCGGCTACACCATGGACCCCGACGACCCGACCGGGTCGATGGTCGTGGTCGGCGGTCTGTCCGGCGGCGGGTCGAACTTCAACGTCGTGCCCGCCGACGCCTGGTTCACCGTCGACAGCCGCTTCAACCCCGAAGAGGACCTGCACGCCGAACTGGAACGGATGCAGACCCTCATCCGCGAGGCCGCCGCCGAGGTCGACGCGAAGGTCACCGTCGAGGTCACCCAGTTCCAGCCGCCCGCCGGCACCCCGGCCGACCACCCCGCCGGAGCCGCGCTCGCCCGCTGCGTCGAAGAGGTCCGCGGCGAGAACGCCAGGTTCGAGATGTGCGGGGGAATCCTGGAGAACCGCTGGTACGACCAGCTCGGCATCCCTGCCTTCGGCTACGGTGCCGGCCGCCTGGACGTCTCCCACGGCCCCGACGAACACGTCGACGAGCAGGAACTGTTCCGCACCGCCGCCGTCTACGCCCTCTACGCCGCCGACACCCTCACCTGACCCCTCTCTCCCCGGGCCGGGCGCCGCCCGGACCGGGGACGGCGCAGACGACGCCCGCCGTGTCCCCCTGTCCATCCTCATCGCGCGCAGGCGCGCGCACGTTCAGCCAGGGCCCCTCCAGATCCCTGTCCTGAGAAAGGAGTCCCTCGTGGAACTGTCCGCCGTCTTCGGATTCGCCGCCGTGGCGCTGGCCATGATCGTCGTGCCCGGCCCCGACTGGGCCTACGTCCTCGCGGCGGGCACCCGCAACCACGTCGTGTGGCCCGTCGTCTCCGGCATCGCCATCGGCTACGCCCTCATCACCGCCGTCGTGGCCCTGGGCGTCGGCCCCCTCATCGCCACCCGCCCGCTCGCGCTCACCGCTCTGACCGCCGCAGGCGCCCTCTACCTCATGTACCTGGGCATCCGCGTCCTGCGATCCCGCCCCGAACCCCTCCAGGCCACCGAGGCCGCAGCCGCGTCGTCGCTCCACTTCCTCGCGCGAGGAGTCGGGGTGAGCGCCCTGAACCCCAAGGGCCTGCTGATCTTCCTCTCCATCCTCCCGCAGTTCGCCCACCCCACTGTCACCTGGCCCCTTCCCCTCCAGCTCACGGCCCTCGGCGGCGTATTCATCCTGATCTGCGCCGCGGTGTACTTCCCCCTCGGCCACGTCGCCGACCGGGTCCTCGGAGCGCGCCCGCGCATCGCTCAGATCACGACCAGAGTTGCCGGGGCGGCGATGATCATCGTCGGCACCATCCTGCTGGCCGAACGCCTCATCCCAACCTTCTGACACGGACGCCGTCACCACAGTCTTCGGGAACGTCACTACAGTTCGCCCACCCCCGCAACCCACCTTGGAGCGGGCGGACTGCTGTCGCAGGACGCCTGCCGCGAAGGCATCGCAACAACGGCGCTTGGCCCAAGCAGTTCGATTTCGCGGCTCGCCCAGGTGCCTCCCGAAGTGGTGAACATCTGCTGTCGGTTCTCGTGAACAGAGCCACCGCAGAGCCGGACAGGCCCGCCTGGTATGCGAGCTTCGGCGCCGATACGTCAGTCGAACTCATCGCCGCCGCTACCGACGCCCTCACCGACCCGGCCACGCCGACGGACGCGTCCTCCGATCCGTACGAGCCCCTTCTGCAGATCGGCTGGTCGCCCACCTCCACAGACAACGGCCTCGCGTCGCCCGACGGCACCGCGTACCTCCAGCGGCTGGGCAGCGCGGAAGACCCGGGAGCCTGGTTCGTCACCGCCACCCTCGCCCCGAACCGGCCGGTGTGGCAGGCCCGCTTCAGTGAGCACACCCCCACCCGACTCGTCGCCGCGTTCACCGCTGCACTCGCCGACCCGAAGCCAGTGGCGCGAACCGGCAGCTTGCGCAGTCTCCCGACCCGCGACCCGCAGATCATCACTCGTAGGACCACGGACGTGCACGCCGAACTTCTCGCCGGGGCACTGGAAGAACGCGTCGGCTCCCTCGCCGCCCGGCATCCCGCACCGCCGACGAGCCCGGTCCCCTCACCGCAGCAACCGCCAAGGAACCACCGCAGCCGCTGATCCCCCGTCCCCGTCCGGAAGCACTTAGCCCTTGCCCCCCTCCTCCAACAGCAGCAGCAGCAGCAGCACCGAAGGATATGACCTTCTTCTGCGCCTCCTCCTCGGCGTGCTCGCTGTGGTTGTCCCCCTGTCCCACCTTGCCTGGCTGACTGGCAACATCACCGCCTACCTCAACGGCACAGGCTGGGCCCCCTACCAGCCGACCAACTCACTACTTCACCCCGAACAGGTCTGGCCCCACGTTGGAGAAACGTCCCTGCTGATCGGGGCCCGCATCGTCCCCGTACTCCTGTTCCTGGCCCTTGGAACGGCGGGGGGTGTCCTGTGGGTCCGGTACAAGAATCGAGGCGGCGGCCGGAAGAAGGTCACCGACATGGCCAAGGCCCGGGACATCGAGCCGCTGATGGCCAAGGCGATCACCGACAAGGCCCGTTCCTTGCGCCCGAGCCTGAAGGACGCCAAGCACATCGCCGCGAGGGACACCGGCATCCTCCTCGGTAACCTCCAAGGCAGCCGTCACGAGGTGCGGATGGGTTTCGAAGATGTCGCCGTCGCGATCATGGCCCCCAGGTCCGGCAAGACCACCTCGCTCGCCATCCCCTCCATGCTCAACGCGCCCGGCCCGGTCCTCCTCACTTCGAACAAGGCCGCCGGAGACGCCTTCACCACCGTTTATGAGGGCCGGGCGGCGGCAGGGACGGTGTGGACCATGGACCCGCAGCAGATCGCGCACGCCCCCCGCGTGATGTGGTGGAACCCCCTCGCCAGCGCGAAAACCCTCGACGGCGCCGGGCGTCTGGCTGGCCACTTCCTGGCCGCCTCGGTGGACGCCTCCCAGCAGGGTGACTTCTGGTCGAAGGCCGGGAGCAACATCCTGTCTCAACTTCTGCTGGCCGCGGCGCTCGACGAGCGGCCGATCACCGACATGATGCAGTGGCTCGCCTTCCCCGCCGACCGCACCCCGCTCGACATCCTCCGCGACCACGGCTTCGCCGCCGTTGCCACCCAGCTCAAAGGGACCGTCGAGGGGCCGCCGGAGACGCGCGACGGCATCTACGAGACCGCCCGCCAGTATGCCGCCGCCCTGCTCAACGCCGAGATCGCCGCGTGGGTGACGCCCCAGAAGGACGTCCCCGAGTTCCGGCCCGCCGACTTCGTCACCTCCGCCGACACCCTGTTTCTGCTGAGCAAGGACGGCGGCGGCGGGGCCTCGGCACTGATCGCGGCATGCGCGGACTCGGTGATGCGCGCCGCCACCGCCCAGGCCGAACGCGCCGGCGGACGCCTCGACCCACCGATGCTCGCGATCCTCGACGAGGCCGCCAACGTGTGCAAGATCAGCGACCTTCCGGATTTGTACTCCCACCTCGGCAGCCGCGGCATCATCCCCATCACGATCCTCCAGAGCTACCGCCAGGGCCAGAAAGTCTGGGGCGACGCCGGCATGGACGCCATGTGGAGCGCCTCGACGGTGAAGGTCATCGGTTCGGGTATTGATGATCCCGACTTCGCCGACAAGCTCAGCCGTCTGATCGGCGACCACGATGTCGAGACCATCTCGGCTTCGCACTCGGAGTCCGGCAAGTCGACCTCGGTGTCGATGCGGCAGGAACGGATCCTGCCCGCCGACGCGATCCGCGCCCTGCCCAAGGGCACCGCGCTCTGCTTCGCCACCGGCATGCGCGCCGCCATGCTCGACCTGCGCCCCTGGTACCGGGAGCCCGGAGCGGAAGAACTGTCCGCAGCCTCCGCCCGCGCGTCAAAGGCGATCACCGACCGCGCCGTCGCGAAACACGCGCCCACACAGGCCGACTTCGGGAAAGCCGCGTGAGCCGCATCCGCCTGCACCCGGTGCCGGTTCACTCCCGTGAGACGGAGGACTGCGCGCGCCTGGCAACTGAACGCCGGCCTGCCTCGGGCCAGATAACACACCCCTCCCGGCCACCTCGCCCGCTTCCTGTAGGCCCCTGAGCAAACGTCTCGCCCTAACCGCCTGCGGGACGGACTGGACGAACGCGAATCACACTCCTGGAGATGACCTGCACATCTACGAACCCACCGACCTCGATGACATGTCCCCGCGCCACGCAGTTGATGCCGTAGCTGCGGACATACGCGACCACCCCATCACCGTGGACGGCACCGGCCTGTTCAACGCCACGCGGCACATCGGCCTGCTGTGCCACCTCACCTCGCGCATGACCGCCGACGCCGAGTACCAGCTCGCCCCGAACATCACCGGCCTCCCGCCCGCCGACATCCTGGGTACGGCCGCCGGCCACCTCGGACGGGCTCTAGCCCACTACGCACAGGCCCTCACCCCGCTCATCGCCCTCACCACCACGGGGCAGCACAGGCTCCAGCGCAAGCTCGACTCGCTCGACCACCACAGCCGCCTGCTGTCCCATCTCGACGACGCCGGGCGGGCCCTGACCGCAGCCCGCACCTCGCTGGAGGCACCGCAGCCTCCCGCTGCTCCCGGCGCACCCGCTCCGGCACCCTCCACAGCGCTCGCACCTGCTGCCCGGCGCCGCGCATGACGACACCGCCCGAGGGCCTCCTGTTCGACGTGGTCGCCCCGCCGACGCCGGTTGAGCGTCTGTTGCTGCTCGCAGACCAGTACGTGCAGCACAACGACATACTCGGCCGTCTCTTGCAAGCCGGTCCACGGGCCGAGCCCGACACTCACGTCGCCTCCGCCCAGCGGCTGGCTGCCGCGACGCGCACCGCCATCAAGGCGATCGTTGACGAGCGGCTCTTCGAGAGTCACGAGCTGTCGGACGCAGTGATCCGCCTCCAGCAGCTCGCCTTCCTGAGTAACGCCTCCACGGAGCACCCGCTCCCCACGGCCCGCATGCTGACGGCCCTGGCTCCCGAAGCCACCATGAGCTGCGCCGACAGCCTCGCTGGCGAGATCCGACGCCGACGCTGGAGTACCACCGGCGCTCCAGCCCACCAGCTGAACTCCACACAGCACACCGCCCTGTGGGAGATCGCCTGCGGGAACGTCGTGGCCACCAGCTCTCTGGGACGCCAGTACGTCCACTACCGGGACGCCCGCGTTCTGATCGGCACGCTGCGGTCGCTGGAGGCCAACGGCCTCGTCGAACGCGTCCCGCAGTCCGCACCCCCCGCCTATGTCGGAGGGCCGCTGCAAGACCGAGTCCGTCTCACCTCCACTGGAACCACCGCCCTGGCCTCCACCATCTGCCTGCCTCCAGCCGCCGGGAGCCCAACGGCAACAACGCCACCCCCCACCCCTGTCAGCGCGCAGACGGCCGCCCGAAGGCGCTGACCGATCCTCCAGCGCTACCCCTTACTCACCGGAGCTCATCATCCCCCTGCGCCACATCGACCTGCCGCTCCAGATCGACCTTCTCCGCGAGCTCGGAGCCGACTTCACCGCCCTGCACACCAAGGTCACTGAGCTCGCCCCCGAGCCGGGCAGTGACCTGCTGCGGCAGGTCGGCCCGCAGATCCTCGCCATCCACGGCCTCGTGAGCCGGTCCCTGGTCCGGCTGTCCGTCCTGGACGGCAGTCAGTACACCGCCGTGCCCGGCAGCCGACTTTCCCTGGATACGCTCAGCGGCGTCACCGCCTCCGCTTCGATCGCCGCCTCTCAGCTGGCACGAGCCGTGGGCGACAACCCGCTCGAAGGCGCGGACTTCGCCGGCGGTCCGCCGGTCGAGGAGGAGTCCGTGCGCCAGGCGAGGCACACCGAGGCCGCACCGGTCCTGGCGAAAAGCCTGGCCGCCGCTGCCCAGCACCTCGAACTGAGCGCAACCTGCTGCCAGTACACCGCATCCGCCATCATCCGTGACCTGACAGAGCATCCCGAACACCGGCCCGACCTGCCGGAACTGTCACCCGCCCAGTACGCCGTGCTCGAACGGATCGCCCAGGGCGGCACCCGTCGATACGCACCGCACAACCGGCCCGTCCGCGTCACCGACGGGGACGGTCGGACCATCCACTCGAAGCCCTTCGGCGTGCTGGAGAAGGAGCGCCTGATCCGTGTGGCGCGGACTTCCAGGTATGTGAGTCAGGACGTCGTGGTCACGGCTGCCGGACGGCTCGCGCTGGATTTCCAGAAGCCGCACCGCTCCCAGGCACCGTCACCAGCCAAGCCGCCTGCCCCCCGCAACACGGGCGGCAGGAATCGGTGAACTCGTTTGCCCCGAACGATCTGGTCCTCGTCTCGCCGCGGTACCTAGCCGGCGGTGGGATGAACAAGATCAACGACGTCATCGGCCCTCTGGCCCACCTGTTCGCGTGGCCCTATGAGCACAACCCGCGAACCGGACGCATCGACATCGACAGCCCCTGCGGCGGCGTCTTCCTCGACTTCGACCCCAACCGTCCGGACGGCGTGTGGTGGACCATCGCCCATCACGAGCCCTACTGGCAAATCGAGTTCAGCCGAGGGACGCCGAGCGAGGCCATCGCGTCCGTTACCCAGGCCCTGCCCCAACTGCTCGGTGACCGCCGGCATGCCGACCGCATTCCTCTCGCGACCGGGTCCATGTCCCACCTTGCCAAGACCAGCGTCCTCCATTTTAACGGGGGTGGCGTGGGCCTCTCCCGACGGCCACTGCACCGTGGAGCACAGCACGGACCCCCTGCACCCGTGGCGGATCGAGCACTCGGTGTACGACGGCTTCGACACGCACTGGAGCGCCACGTTCACTCTCGAGGTGCCCGAGCGTCTGGTTGCCCAGTTCTTCACCCACCTCACGACCACCACGCCGGTGGAACGTCTCTTCCGCGATGTCCCGCATTTCGTGCAGAAGCTGGACGAGGTGCTCATCACCCCGGCCCGTGGAGCCGCTGTGAACCCGCATGTCTACCACGCCGGCGCCCAGCTCGGCCGTGCCGTACGCCACCGCTGATCTCCCCACCGACCGGATCCCTGCGGCGTCGCCTCCGCAGCCCTACATCAGCGCCGCTGGCGGACCCGCCCCGCGCCGTCTATGAGCACCTCGACCGTTTGGAGCGCGAGATAGCCGCCCCGGCCGGCATCCCTGTCCTGCGAGTGTCCGCCGGCAACATCCGCGACGACGCCCTCGACCCGCACCACCGGTTCGCCTCCATGCCGCTCTACATCCTGAACCAGGACGGCAAGGCCGGGATGACCCGACGGCAGTGCACAGGCGAATACAAAGTCAAACCGATAAAGAAGCAGGTCAGAACCCTTCTCAGCTATCCCTACCCCGCCCGGATCCCGCGGGAGGTATTCGTCGAGCAGTGGATCGGCATCTCGACCGACGAGTTCCACCGCGCCAAGGACGCGGACGTGAAGTACATGCGTAACCGGCACCCGCTCATTGACCTGGGCTGGTCGCGCGCCGACTGCATCCGGTACCTGACGTCGCTCAACCTGGCGGACACTCCCAAGAGCAGCTGTCTGGGGTGCCCCTTCCACGGCAACGCGCAATGGCGCCATATCCGCGACACTTCACCTGCCGAGTGGGCGGACGTGGTGGCCTTCGACGCCGCCATCCGCCAGGGAAACGCGCGCGCGAACGCCAGTGGCAACCGGCCGTTGGGCGAGGCGTTCCTCCATCGCTCCCGCGTGCCCCTGGCCGACGCCCCTATCGATCACGTCACCGCCGCCGAGTGGGCCGCCCTCCAGCAGGAGCTGGGCAGCGACGACGACGTCGCGGTGCTGGAGGAGGGTGTCCCGGACGGATGCTCGCCCTGGGCCTGCCGCGGAGACGCGGCCGCGTTGGCCCGCGACGACTTCGGGCTGGCCACGTGATCATCCTCGATCTGTTCGCCGGACCAGGCGGCTGGAGCCACGCCCTGATGATCCTCGGGGTGCGCGACGTCGGCCTGGAATGGGACGAGTGGGCCTGCAAGACCCGCGCAACGGCCCGGCAGTTGACCATCCGCACCGACGTCGCGATGTATCCGGTGGGGCCCTTCCTCGGAAGGACCGCCGGGCTCATCGCCAGCCCGCCCTGCCAGGCATGGTCGATGGCAGGTAAACGTCTCGGGATCCTCGACCAGCCGCTGGTCCACCAGGCCGTTGCTGACCTCGCCGTCGGCCGCGACACCCGCGAACAGCTCCTCACCGCCTGCCAGGACGAACGCTCGCTGCTCGCCGCCGAGCCCATGCGCTATCTGCACGCCCTCAACCAGCACGGCCAACCCGAGTGGATCGCGATGGAGGAAGTCCCGGACGTCTTGCCGCTGTGGCGTCAGTACGCTGCGATCCTGCGCAGCTGGGGCTTCTCGGTGTGGACGGGGATCCTGAACGCGGCGGACTACGGAGTGCCGCAGACCAGGCGGCGCGCGATCCTGCTCGCCTCGCGCACCCGCACCGCCGAACCCCCGCCGCCCACCCACGCCAAAGTCGCCGAGCCGGAGTCGCTGTTCGGGCCGGGCCGCGCCCGGTGGGTATCCATGGCCGAAGCCCTCGGCTGGGGTGCCACCGACCGCCCGGTGCCGACCGTGTGCGCCGGCGGAGGGCCGGGAGGCGGCCCAGAGCCCTTCCCGTCCGGATCCCGCAAAACCCTCAGCGACGCCCGCGACCGCGGAACCTGGAAGCCCCAGAGCACCCTTGTCCTGCAGTCCCGCCGGGAAGGCGCGGGGTGGTCGGCCCTCGACGGAGCCAGGGAGAACCGGCCGGCCGACGAGCCAGCCCCCACGTTCACCGGCGAGACACACCGCTGGTCATGGTCCCTGCGCAGCAACAACCAGTCCAACGCGACCGTCCGCCGATCTGACGAACCGGCCGGCACCCTGTTCTTCGGCCATCGCGCCAATGAATGCGTCTGGATCGCCGAAGCCGCCTCCAGCGCCGCTGGCGAGGAGCAGCCGGCGCCGGAGTCCATCCGGATCACCGCCCAGGAAGCCGGCCGCCTGCAGACCTTCCCTGCCGACTACCCCTGGACCGGGAACAAGGGGCAGGTCTTCGGCCAGATCGGCAACGCGGTGCCGCCCCGGCTCGCCGCCCATCTGCTGGCCCCGCACCTCGGCAAGACCCTCCACCCCGACGACTACACCCTGGCCGCGTAGATGCCCCACTCCACCGACCCGTACGAGGACGACCTGGACGACCTGCCCTCTCCGCGGCCCGTCCACTACGCAGAGCAGTCCCTGCTCGGGGCGCTCCTCCTGGACCCCCACCGGCTCTCCGACATCCGTGTTCTGGCAGCGGAGCAGTTCAGCAACCACGCCCACGGCGCCCTCTTCCAGGCCATGCGTACGGTTCCGCTGCCCGATCCGGAGACCCACCGCTCCGATCCCGCCTGGCTCAACGCCGTCCTCGACGCGGCCCGCCCCCATGCCCCAGGGCTATCCGTCTCCTACCTCCACACCCTCGTCCAGGTCTGCCCGTGGCCCCAGCACGCGCCGGCGTACGCCCGGATGATCCAATCCGATCACGCCCGGCGCACGCTGCTCATGCACGCCCAACACCTCGACCAGACCGCCACCGACGCCACCTTGCCCAACCGGGCCGCAGCCACCCTGGCCCAGGCCGACTCCCTCGCACAGTTCCTGGACACGCTCGCCGGACAGTTCGCCCCGCACCCCGGCTCCCTGCCGCACACCGCCCTGCCGACACAACCCACGGCGCGCAGCAGCGAGGAAGCCCTCGACGAGGAACACCTCCTTCTCGCCACCGCCACCGCGCACCCGGCAGCGCTGAAGGACATGCGCTGGCTCCAGCCCGAGGATTTCACGCAGCCCCTGCACGCAGCCCTGTGGCAGTGCCTGACCTCGCTGGTCCACCGCGCCGAGCCGGTAGACCCGGTCACCGTGCTCTGGGAAGCCCAGCATCGCGGGCTCCTCACCGACGACCTCGCCGCCGGTGACTTGATGGCTCTGGTCTCCACACCCGTCGGGTCGGCCGACTACTGGGGTGAACGCATCCTTCAACGGTCCCTGTTGGCCCGCGCGTGTGACGTCGCCACACGGATCGCCACCTACGCCGAGGACCCAGCCAACACGACGCACCAGCTGATCACCGGCAGCCGCCGTGTGCTGGCCGACCTCACCGCACTGCGCACCCGCTGGCAGCGCAGCACCGCCCCCACACCACCGACGACTCCCCGTGCCCCGCGCAGTCCGGCCGTCTCCCGGGCCGGCCCGCCGCCCCGAGCCACCGCAGCACGCGCACTCCGATGACCCCCGCTCCGGCCGAATCGCGCCGGCCGGAACCGCGAAACGAGACCAGATTGCCGCACCCCGAAACCGCCCCTCACATCCGCCTCGGCGTGTACCAGGAGCGCTCCAGCGCCGTCACCGCCACCATCACGGGCACGCCCACCCGCACGATCCAAGCCCTTCTCACCATCCACGGCTTCGAGCCGCTGGACGAACAGACGATGGTCATGGCACGTATCGACCGCGAGGAACCGCACCACGCCGAGCAAGCCGCACGCGCCCTGCGAGCCGAGAACCTCACCGTGGACATCACCCCCGAGCTGCGCGAGGAGATCGACACCGAATGGACCTGGGCCAACTACCCCATGCCCTGGTGCTCGCGCGAGGAGATCCGCGAGGTTTCCAACGGCGCCCAGAAGATCTACGACGACATCCGGCACGGGCGCCTGATCATCCACGCACACGCCCACGACGGCTTGACCACCGTCGCCGTCGGCACCTACCGCGAAGGCCGTCCGAGTATCCACCTCCACGGGGAAAACCACCTGCGCACCGAATCGATGCGGTACGGCAACCCCGTGGAAGCCATCACCGAGTTCGATCGCCTCTACGGCGACGCCGTACGCCCCGGCCCGGCGCCGGCCACCAGCACCGAGCACGAAGCTGCACGGATTCGCACCTCGCTACCGGGTACGGCCGACGCGCCGTCGGCACCGGCAACGACCGGGCTCGTAGACGCGCACGCTGCCGCGGTCGGCAACCACGAAGCCCTCCTGAACGACTTTCTCGCGTCGCACGGAAAGTGGGAAAAATGGCGGACCTGGTCGGACGAGACCACCCACGCTGTCCACGAATCCCTAGTCATGCGAGCCGAGTTCGTTCACGAAGCCGACCCTGATGACGCCCAGTGGAAGATCGCGGCATACGAGAGCCCGGTCGGCGAGCGCCTGTGGCACGCCACCCTGACCGCCACGGTCCCCGTGGATATCGTGCGGGCGCTGCTCGAAAGCCTCGACTCCGCGGACGCGGTCGAGATCGCTGCTGGCAACGTGGTCTCGGAGGCCAACGTCTGGGAGGCCACCCGTCCGTTGTTCGAAGCCGACTGGGACCACAGCGTCGACGGCCGCTTCATCCGATGGCAGGCACCAGGTGATCACTCCGCAGGTGTCCAATTCGATGCCTTCGCAGCAAACTTCCGGCAGTCCGACCTGCCCATGTGGACGTTCTGGGGCGAGGGCACCGCCGATGCCCCCGAGTGGGCGCTGACCTTTTCGACGCAGGCCGCCGGTTCCGTACTGCAGGACGTCGCCGTCGAGGCGGCCGGTCGATACGCAGCGCCGCTCGCCTCCGCGCGACGGCAGAACAGCCTGCGGACCGCGTCACCCGTCCCGGACCCACATGCTGGCCCCCCGGCCAGAACACGCTGACGCAGGCGCCAACCTCACCGCACGATCCGCCCTCGCGCGCCCAGCGCTCCTGGCCTGACCACCTCGGCTCGATCTTCCGCGAGCGCAGTGTATTTCCGGCATGGGAGTCCAGGTCATCAGCGGGGTGTGTGGGGCAGGATGGTATTTGAAGCGTCCCAGTCCGGCATGCTCGTGAATGCCGAGCCGCTCCACCGTGGACGGACTCGGGTGAAGTGAAGGATTGCAGTATGGCCAGCGGCACCGTGAAGTGGTTCAACAGCGAAAAGGGCTTCGGCTTCATCGAGCAGGACGGCGGCGGCCCCGACGTCTTCGCCCACTACTCCAACATCTCCGGCGGCGGCTTCCGCGAACTCGTCGAGGGCGACAAGGTCAGCTTCGACGTCACCCAGGGCCAGAAGGACCCCCAGGCGGAGAACATCGTCCGCGGCTGAGTCAGGCCGCCGTCACCATGTGGGGGTGCCCGCCGTTACGGCGGGCACCCCCACATGCGCGTCTCGCAGCGCCTGGTGTGATCACCCGGTCTTCCAGCGGACGATCAGCTACTCCTTCCCCTTGGGCGGGGGCCAGGGCACGCCCCCTCGAATTCGGCCGTGAAGCCTTCGGCACCCAGGAGCCGGCATCCCGGCGCGCTTCGATTCCGGACGAGTGGCTCGCTGTCCCGCCCGACGCCGACCTCCGCGAAACATCCCTCATCCGCGATCCCGACCCGTACACCGACGGATTGCTACGCATGGCCTCCCTGGCAGCGCTCGTCCCCGGCGATCAATTCTCGCTCTGGGTATTCCTGCGCAGCCGGGACGGCCAGAATTTCGTCATGGACCGTCACGGAGTTACGGGAAGGAGCGTCGGAAACCAACCGTTGGGGCCCCTGACTGATCTTCAGGTATACGCCACGAATCCACAGGGGCTTTACGAAAGAAAGTCGCACGGCCTGTGTGTGCACGAGAGGTGGCTGAGCCCCGAGCCTGATCTTCTCACTCTCCGAGACCTCGTTGCGCTCTACCTTCAAGACCCGGGGTACGACGACTGGACAGGCTCGGGCTGGTGCAGTGCATGCGCCGGATACGCGGTGCGGAGGCTGAACGAGGAAGAGTTCGTCCACTACTGGGCGAGCGTGCAGGCCACTCACGCCGCCTTGTCCGGCGGGCCCCGGTAGAGCCGGGCGGCAATGTAGCGGTGGATCCCCGGTTACCGAAACCGGGGATCCACCGAATACTTATAGCTCCACCGCCACTACCTGACCGCTACGTCGAAGGGCCGCATCGCGACAGACCACAACTTGGCCTCGATTCGTCAGCGGTGAGTTCGTGCTGACCGGCCTGGCGGTTCGCCCGTAATGTTCCCTCGTTGCGGTTGTCGGGCCGTCGCGTGTCGCTGCGGCTGCGCCGGGTTCCACGTCTCCCGGAGGGGGCTCCTTCCTGGTCTTCGTCGGGGCGGTTCCCGGTCGTCAGGTGACGGCCGCGAGGTCGCAGATCCGGGTCCAGGCCAGAGTGAATGCGCTGGTCCAGGGCCATGTGGGGTCGAGACGGAGGTAGCGGCGTCTGGCGTGATGGGCGAGGCGGCCGGGCTGGTGGTCGAGCGTTTCCAGAGTGCGGTGCACCGTGGAGTCAGATGCCCCCGGTCCGGTCAACCGCACCTGGTGCAGGGCGAGGTGTTCGGCCTCCAGCACACTGCGGGTCCCGAGCGCGATCGATATCGCCAGGTGTACGAGGACCACCGCCCGATCCCGCCACCCCACACCACCCTGCGGGAACACCCCGGTCAACGCCTGGGTCAGCCCCGACCGGTCCGCGAGCCGCCGCAGCAGCACCACTCCCGCGTGTCCGACCAGCCCTTTACCGTCGGCCCGCACGCTCAGACCCCGGTCCCACCCTGTACGCTCACTCACCAGAAAGGTGCCCTGATTTCTGCTACCGATGCTTCCTCGACAGTCACATCCTCGCAGGCCAGTGGCGCCTTTCTGCTATTGGGCCGTCAGATCATCCAATTCGGCTGAAGAGCCAGGGTTGATCAGGCAAGCGCACAGGGCCCTGGGGGCCATTACTCGTTCACGCCGCGGCGTAGCTCAGCCGGAACAGGTCCTGAGCACGCTCCAGGTCCCGCTCGGTGCGCAGCTGCACCTCCAGGTCGCCCGTGCCGTGGTGACCGAGCCCCGTCACGTCCCGGGTGAATCCGGGCCTGAGATCGACGCTTTTCGGGTCGGCCTTCAGGTAGACGAGCAACTTGGTCTGCTGGGGCGGGATGACGCAGGCAAAGTTCCGCAGCCGCTGGTAGGCGGCGTACTGCTTGCGCTGAACCCGCGTGACACCGTTCCCCAGGCCGCGAAACGTCTCGTCCGCAGCCACGGCCAGCTCCGCCATGGCGTCGGTCCGCCGCTGGAGCGCCTGTGGCGCGTCCGCGTGCGTATGGCGGCGGGTGCGCCGGTTCGCCGCTCCCGACTTGCCGGTGACGGAGACCACCGTTTCCAGGCTGACGTGGTCCCTGCCGTAGTACCGGTAGCGGACCAGGTCGATGCTACGACGGTGCTCGCGCACTGCGTGCGCGTCGTAGCGAGTGAAGTCGCCGGCAACGCAGATCAGGCGGGGGGCGCTCCACAGGACCTGGGCTGCGGTCGGCACTCCGAGCCTGTCGCGGACCAAGCTGTCGAAGGCGCTCCGGTGCCGCGTGAGCCACGACAGGTAGTAGAGGCCCTGGTTGATCACGCCGGCATCCGTGCCGCGCTTGTACTCAACGATGACCGGCGCACCGTTCTCGTCAATCCCGAGCGAGTCGATCCGCCCGCCGTCGACGCAGTCGATCACGTACTCGCTCGCCAGGAACCGCACCCCCAGCATCGTGTCCATGTGCGCCTCGATGAGGCTCTGCACATCCGCCTCGACGTCAACAAGACGCGGCGTGACCTCAGTCATGCCGCCTTTCGTCGTGTGGAACAGCTTCACTCGACGTCTCCCCCTCCTCGGTTCGGAGATCGTCAACGCCGAGCTGGGTCGGGATTGTTTCCGCGGGAGGCTTCGGGCGTGTGAAGGAGGTGTCAGAAGCTACGTGCGGGCCAGCATGAGGCACCCTCGTCCCACGGTTCCCAGGGACCAGCAGATCCCACATACGTCCCACAGGATCGCGGGACGAGCGCCTGGAAGACTGCGTTTCCGCAGTTCAGCCCCGTAGCTCAGTGGATAGAGCACGTGCCTTCTAAGCGCTTGGCCGCGGGTCTCGGCTGGCCGGGCACTGAGTCTCCGTGCTCGACGCGTCCCCTACGCCGAGGGAGCCTCCGCAGGTCCCGCAACCACGGAGAAGGCACGCGGCGTTCCTCGTCGTTGCTGGCGGATAGCGTGAGGTCCTTGCTTCTATACCCGTTGACTTCCTTAAGCCTGCCGTCAGCGCCGGACGTCGAACAACCTGGTCGGCCGTACCCCGAAACGCCATCCCCCATTTGGCCGCACCCTCGAACGAGTGCTGTTCGCACCTCCAATCAGATGCACGGATGCTGAACGATGTTGACCTGCGCGTCAGCCACGCTGGAACCCTGGCCGTGCGAAAACGCAACGCCCATCGGCGCGCTGCGCCCAGCGCTGGGAGGAGGCCGGTCACCGACGAGCGAAGGACCCTATCGGCCACCACTGACAGAGTCGTATCCCTCACCATTGAACCTATTTGCTCGCCCATTTCCTCGATGCTTCGATGATCCGCCATTGCCGAAGTGGGCTGCTTTAGAGGGAGGTTGGGTGGCCATTCCGTCCTCTGCGCTCACCGATCTTGGGAGGTCGATCGTGATCGAGGAGCTGTACGAACGGCTGCATGCCGCAGCCAATGCGCTGTCGGAGGACAGCGCTATTCGGGTCCGGGCAGCGTATGAGCCGACCAGCAGTTCGGGCGGCAGGATCTGCCCGCCGACGGTGAAGGCCAAGTCCACCGACGCGGCCGGCTACCTGATCGAGCCCCGCTACGTGGAGGGCGATGAGGTCAGGGTGGTGCTCCTCGATCAGCGCCAGTCGCAGGCGAACCGGTGCGAACAGGCGCTCCTGGACGCGGTACGCCGTGAAGACCTGTTCCTTCCCCATCTGGAGCTGACGACGGAGGCCGGGGGGACGGCCGTATCGATCACGAGCCTGGAGGCGCCGCACAGGTCCTGCGACGCCTACTTCCGCGACTCCCAGAACGAAGAGGGGACAACGTTCGACAAGACCGAGGTCGGGGCCGCGCTGCGCCGGGCGGGAGCGGCAGACCTCCGCGCCTATCTGGATCAGTCGCCGGCGGACCTGGTGTATGGCGTGTGGGACTCGCACCGTAAGCGCCGGATCCAGGTCAAGGTCCCCCGCGCCTACACCTCGGAGATGTACGGCGTCTCGCCCCTCGTGGGTGTGCGGGCGGCCGGGCGCGTGGACCGGCTGAACCTGGCTGGTGACACCGTCGCGGTCACCGAGACGGGGTGGTCTCCGCTCGATGGTGCGAAGCCGCCCCGCGGCGTCGCGTCCGCAAGGATGTCGGAGCTGGGCCACGGCATGATCCCACCCTCTGAAGGCATCGGCGGGGTCTCGGTCAAGGCGGTGCACCGGCAGGCGACGGTGTCCCTGGCGCAACTGTCCTCGCTGCGCTTCGGGAGCGTCACCGAGGAGTTCACGGCCGCAGGCCGGGCGTTGCTCGCGTCCATCGCGCTTCTGGGAGACCGGCTGGCCTTCGGTGCGTCGGCTCTGCACCTACGTTCGGGCTGCGACCTTGTCGTCGTCTCGGAGCAGGTGGAATGGGTGCAGCGGGGGCGCAACGGGGTGCCGGTGACGGAGCCGATGGAGTGCACGACGTCCCGCGATGCACAGGCGCTGTTCGAGATCGCTCTGGAACGGGCCCGTAAGTCCGGGCTGGAGTGGCCGGTCGAGCCGTTCCGTGTCCGCCCGAACGCGAGTCTGCAGCAAGCGATCGAAAAGTCCTACGAGATCGCCGGAATCGGCGCGGCCGAAGAGGAGTGACCTCGTGCCGTTCCATCTTGACGTGCATCTGCTGGACAGTTCGTACCACGCCTCGACACTGAATCGTTCCGGTGCGGAGTGGCCGCCACACCCCTATCGGCTGTTCTGCGCTCTGGTCTCGGTGGCCGATGAGGATGACCCGGTCCAGAACGCTGCGCTGACGTGGTTGGAGGAGCAGCCCCCTCCCACGGTCCGGGTCCCGGCTCGGTCGGTGGAAGCCGCCGAGACTCGGCGGGCATGGGTGCCGACCAATGCGGTGGAGCGGAAGAAGCCTGGGCACGCGGTGCTTCCCGGACGGATCTCCGGCGGCCAGCCGAAGCAATGGCCCCAGCGCAATCTCGCGGAGCCGATGGTGAGCTTCATCTGGCCGCAGTGCCCGTCCCCGGGTATCCAGGCGGTGCTTGAGCTCCTGCTGTCCCGCATCGGCTACTTCGGCCGGGCCAGCGGGCACGCGCTTCTCACCGCGGCCGTGGTCGGCGATGCCGAGGTGACGCCCGTGGGCGAAGGGTGGCGTGAGTGGTCTCCCGCTTCCCGTGAGGCCAGGAACGTGGAGTTTCTCCGTGCTCCCTACCCGGGCTTCCTCACACGTCTTCGCAGCGCACATGCCGAGGGTCAGCGAGCGTTCCAGCAGGCCCGGCCCCACGCCTATCAGCTCGTCGGCATCGAGTCTGCGGGGCCGAACGACATGGTGGTGGAGGGCCCGTATGTCGATCTGCTCCCCTTCGCGTTCCCCTCTGGGCTTTCGCTCGACCCGTCCCTCACGCTCAAAGTGACCTCCTCGTTGCGTTCGAAGGTCAGCGGCATGCTCTCTGCGGCAGGGCACGACGTGGACCAGATGATCGCGGTGCACGGGCACAAACCTGCCGGGGACCAGCGGCACGTCTGCGCCTTCGTTGCGCTGCCGTTCGTTGGACATCGCCACGCGGACGGCCGGCTGCGCGGGGTGGGCATCGCGTTGCCCCGAGATCTCGATCCGGCGCACCGCAAGGCGCTGCTGGCGGTTCTCCTCCGTCTCGGTGGCGGGCTGCGCAAGCTGTCCGTGCCGACGCTGTCCCGCCCCGTTCCTCTGTCATACGCCGGTGCGGGCGACACCGTGCAGAGCACGCTGCAAGCAGTGCGCGCGGAGCGATGGACCACCCCGTCCACCCAGTGGACGACGGCCCTGCCGATGGTCCTGGACCACTTTCCCAGAAGAACCCCGAACGGGATCGAGACATCAGTGGCGACCAGCTGCGTCCTGGCCGGATTCCCCGAGCCGCGATCGGTCGAGGTCCTGCACCGAGGCGCATACGTACCCGGCGCGCCGGAACTCCCCCCGTATGCGCTACGCCGCAAGGCCGGCGAGCGGCCTCTCCTGAGCCGCCACGTCCGCCTGCGGTTCGCCGAGCCGGTCACCGGGCCGATCATCCTGGGCAGCAAAAAGAGCTACGGCCTTGGCCTGTGCATTCCGGTCCCCGCGCGAGAAGGAACGGCATGACCATCCCCCTTGAAGGCGCCCTGCATCTGGAGGAGTTCTCCGACTTCGTCCAGGAAGTCCGAGGACACCGGCCCTTTCCCTGGCAGACCGCATACCTGAACCGGGTCGCGGAAAGCGGCATCTGGGCCGACCTCGACATCCCCACCGGCCTCGGCAAGACCAGCACCATCGACATCTGGTGCTTCCTCCTGGCCTGGCAGCACTCCAGCGGGGCCCGGCGGACCGTGCCTGTACGGCTGTTCTTCGCTGTGGACCGACGCCTGGTCGTCGACCAGGCACACGAAAGCGCCAGCTCCCTTCAACGGGCGCTCCACGACAGCGGCGCCACTACGGTGACCGGCCGTGTCGCCCAGGCGCTGCGTGAACTTGGCGCGAGCGACACCGCCATGGACAGCGTGCGCATGCGGGGCGGCGCCGACTGGAGCTCCCGCTGGCTGCGCTCCCCGGCTCAGCCCGCCGTCATCTCCAGCACCGTCGATCAGTACGGCAGTCGTCTGCTGTTCCGCGGCTATCACACCAGCCCGCGCATGCGCCCCATCGACGCCGCTCTGTGCGGCATGGACGCCCTCCTCGCCGTGGACGAGGCTCACATCGCGCTGCCGCTGCTGCGCACGGCCACCGACTGCGCCGCTTACCAGGCCACTGCCTCCCAACCGGACTTCGCCGGCCGTGCCGTCCAGGTCGTCAGCCTCTCCGCGACCGCTTCGGCCGCCGCGGACCGGCCCCGGCACTCGATCACCGACGCCGACCGTGCCCACCCTGTGGCCAGCCGGCGCTTGAACGCGCAGCGCCGCCTCACGCTCCTGGATGCCTCGCCGAACGTGAAGGACACGGCGGCAGCCTTCGCGCAGGCTGCCGCGCTGGCGGTCGAATCCCTGCTTCCGGTGATCGAACGACCGGTGATCGGCGTGATCGCCAATACCATCCGCGCCGCCCGCGCCACCCATCACCTGCTGGCCCAGCGCGAGGACGCCGACACCGTGCTGCTGACCGGCCGCACACGCCCCCTCGACCGCGAGCGTCTCCTGGCCCACCCGCTGGTCACCGAACTCCTCGCCAGCGTGCAACCCGACCGCGAACGGCCGCTGATCGTCATCGCCACCCAGACCGTCGAGGTCGGCATCGACATCTCCTTCGCCGGCATGGTCACCGAGAACGCCTCCCTCGCGGCACTCATCCAGCGCCTCGGCCGTCTGGACCGCACCGGCGACCTGAACCTCGCACCCGCCATCGTCCTGCGCACCAGCACACAGACCAAGCAGAGCACCATCCCCGTCTACGGTGAGTCCGCCGAACGCACCTGGGCGCATCTGACGGAGAAGGCGCCCACCGTCATAATGTCCGGACTCAAGGCTCCTTCACTGGCCGGAGTTCTTGCCGAGGGCCTGCTCGTCAATCCTGTAACCCTGCCCGCGCTGCTCGCGGACGTGGACACCAGCGTCCTCAACGTGGAGCCGCCCCTCATCCCTGTAGTCCATCGCACCCTCGTCGACTCCTGGACCCGCACCAGCCCCGCCCCAGTCCCCGACCAGGCGCCAGCCCCGTTCCTCCATGGCCTGGACACCTCACCCGAAGACGTCCTCGTGCTCTGGCGCGCCGACCTTCACGAGACCGACGGACAGCCCGACTTCGCACAATGGGCCACCCGCATGAGCCAGACCCCGCCCCACGCCGGCGAAACAGTCGCGATCCCCGCCCGGCAACTGCGCCGCTTCCTCACCTGCGCCCCCGCCGACGACGACACCAGCGACCTCGAAGGCACGACGCCCACCCTCGACACGGCTCCCACGGCCAAGAGGCAACCGGCACCCACTATGTCGCCGGTGCTGCGTTACGACGACCGCGAGAACCAGTGGGTGCCAGCCACCGAGCCCCGCGAAATCCGGCCCGGTAGCACCGTAGTCCTGCCCGCACGCTACGGAGGCCATGACGCCTACGGCTGGACCGGCACTCGCGACCAACCGGTCACCGACCTCGGCGACTACCCCACCACGGACACCGCGCCCACCCGAATCGACGCCCACGTCCTCACTCCCCGAACCACCGGCGAAGACTCGGTCACCGTCCGCCTCACGACAGCGACCGCCCACGCAGCCCAACGGCTGCGCGTTGAGGACCCGGATGAGACCACCGGCATCGTCAACGAACTCCTGGACGTCCTCCTCGCCGCCCCGGTTTCCCTCCTCGGTGGGCCGTATGCCGACCTGGCCCAGAACCGTCTGCACCGCCTGCGCACTGTCGAGCGGTGGACCACGGCACCCACCGGCCGCACCGAGGAACAAGGGCATGTTGTCCTCGACCCAGAAGACCTCTGCCGCCTCGTCCTCATCCCTGCACGGCCGCCACGCGGACAGCGCGAACGGACCCCAGGCATCGCCGACGACGCCTCCGACGCAAGCTCGCTGACCCGCCCCGTTTCGCTGTCACAACACAGCGTCGCCGTCGCCGAACGCGCCGGCGCCTTCGCCACGGCCCTGCGCCTGCCTCCCCCGCTCATCGACGCCCTCCGGGCCGCAGGACACGCCCACGACTGTGGAAAATCACACCGCCGGTTCCAATGCATGCTCTGCGCCGGAGACAGACTCCTGGCCGAAATCCTGGACGAACCCCGCGCGAAATCCGGGATGGACCCCGCCGATCACCACGCGCGCCGCCGCGCAGCCCAACTCGCGCAGTGGCATCCAGACATGCGACACGAAGCGATCAGCGCGCTCGCCGTCACCGCCTGGCTGGACACCCGCCCCGACCACCCCCGGGGTGACGACGACCACCTGGTGCTCCACCTCGTCGCCGCACACCACGGCCACGCCCGCCCGCTCCTTCCTCCCATGACCGACCCCGCCCCGGAGAAGGTGACGTGCACCATGCCCGACCAACAACAGGTCATCGTCGACAGCGCCGACATGGGCACCGACTGGACCGGCCCCGACCGGTTCCACACACTCAACCGCCGCTACGGGCCCTGGGGACTGGCCCTGCTCGAAGCCACCCTCCGTCTCGCCGACATGGCCTGCTCCGAGGAAGGAACCTGACCATGACCCGCCATTCCCTCGAACTCCCCGCCCTCTACGGCAGCTCACCCCTCGGGTTCCTCGCCGCTCTCGGCACCCTCCACCTCAGCCACCACATGCTCGATCAAGCCCCGCAACTCTCCTGGGCTGGCCCGGACGCACCAGCCATCCTCCACACACACCAGCCCCTCACCCACGACAGCCTCGCCGACCTCCTGGCAACCCAACTGCCCATCCAGCCCGAGAAGGACGCCCTGGCCCTCGCCCCCGGCATCCTCGACCAGCCCCGTTCATCCGGCCCGGGCGCACCCAACGACCCCCTCCGCATGCCCCTCCCCGAAGCCCTCGCTCACCTCCGCGCCCACGCCCAGGCGGAACGCGACCACAACGACAACCACGCCCACTGGTTCACCTCGCTGATCAACACGCTCAGCGCCAGCCCCGGCAAAACCGAAGACACCACCGCACCGAAGAGGACAACGAAAGACAGCTCCCAGGCCCTCTACACCCGTACAACCCCGCTCTTCGGGCGGACCGGCCGCATGACCCTCCCGAGCAGCTGGGCCACCGCCGCCCAACACTGCATCAACAACCCCAACCACCTCCACGCAGCCCTCACCAACTGGAAGCGAGTCGACGGCTACGCCGGCGCCAACCTCGACCACAGCTCCCTCGGCGACGCCCACATGGTCAGCCACGGCAAACCCACCCAACAAGGCGTCCCCGGAGCAACCTGGCTCGCCCTCCACGGCTTCGCCGCCATACGCCTCATCGGCAACACCAACCGCCCCCAAGCCACAAGCTGGAACACCACCACTAACGCCTTCACATGGCCCACCTGGCACCCGCCCCTCACCACCACCGCACTCACCACCCTCCTCGAACACTCAGCCATCCGCACCCCCTCCAAACCAGCGGTCCTCGAAAACCTAGGCGTCACCGCGATCTACACCGCACAACGCACCCGTCTCCTCCAAGGCGACGGACCGCTCTCCCCAGGACAGCGCGTCACCCACAGATCTCGGAACCACAGGCACCCCACGAAATGCGCCACCACTCCGAAGCGAAATGACCGAAATGCCTATACCATGCATCCATGATCATGGTCGGCCCGGTTCGCTCCCCCGGAGCGTTGCAGGCTGGGCGGGCCAACACCCCGGACTCCGTCCGGAGCACCACTGCGGCACGTTAATCACGTCACCCAGGCCACCGGTAAAGTTACCGACACTCCGGGTTCCGGCCGGAGCACCACTACGGCGGCCTGGTCGTGTCTGGCCCGCTTCGCGCCGTTCACCAACACTTCGGGTGGCGACTGGAGCACCAGTACGGCACTACGACTTTCGAGTTGCGGCAAGGCATGGCGCTCCAACACTCCGGAGACCATCCGGAGCACCACTACGGTGGCGAGACAGAGATGTCGCTCGTACAGGCGATCGCGCCAACACTTCAGGTTTCCCCCGGAGCACCACTGCGGCGCGACGTACAAACGGGTGTGGGCCAACCTGCTGGTACCCAACACTGCGGGTGCCGCCCGGAGCACCACTGCGGCTTGCGCTTGCGGAGGCTACGCGTCACCCTCGCCCACCAGCACTCCCGGTTTCCCTCCGGAGCACCACTGCGGCAGCGTCCCAGCGGTGTGGCCCACGCCAGCATTCGTCAACCACTCCGGACTCCGACCGGAGCACATCTCCGGCCACCGGTTGGCCGGGTTGAGCTTGCAGTCGAACGGCCAATACTCCGGGTTGCAACCGGAGCACTACTTCGGCACTGTCTGGCGCAAGGGCACCGCGATCAAGGCCGTCCCAAACCTCCGGGGTGCGCCCGGACACCCCGCGGTGTGAGCCCGTACGCGGCGTACAGCACACCCCGGTCCAACGCTCCGGGTTCCGTCCGGAGCGCCACTGCGGCAAGTCTGGCAAGCCGGGGACCATCAAACCCAAGGCGACCAACACTCCGGGGGCCCGACCAGAGCCCTACTGCGGCGACGCCCTGGCCACGCCCATGTGCTCCGGTCTTCCAACACTCCGGATCGCGTCCGGAGCACCACTGCGGCACGTCGATCAGCGCGATATCGCTGATGACATTCCACCCCAACCCTCCGGATTCTGTCCGGAGCACCACTGCGGCGTCGCGACTGCCGGAAGCAGTCCACCGGACCAGGACGCCAGCACTCCGGATTTCATCCAGAGCACCACTGCGGCCCGTCACTTGCCGGTCAGCAACTCCCCAAACCGTCCCAGCACTCCGGATTCCTTCCGAAGCATCACTGCGGCTATGTGTTCGTCGAGTACGACGACCCCGCGACGCTGCCAGCACTCCGGATCACCTCCGGAGCACCACTACGGCCTCATGAGGTAGGTGCCGTCGCCCTTGATCCACCACTAACACTCCGGGTTTCCTCTGGTGCACCGCTACGGCTCCTTGACGTCCAGGGGGTACAGAGCCGGAAAGAGGCCAACACCCCAACTTCGCGTAAAGCGCCACTGCGGCAGCGCAATCGGCGGAGCCCGGAGATCAAATCCCCCGCCCATCCGGCAATTCGTTCGACCAGAGCTGAGCCCCGCCAACACTCCGGATTCCGACCGGAGCACCACCGCGGCGACCTCGACACCAAGCCTGGCGACGTCGGCCCGGACCCCAGCCGCCGGATCCCGTCCGGAGCACCACTGCGGCACGGTCACCCCGCTCGTGGAGACGTCCACGCCGGACCCAACACTCCGGACCCCGTCCGGAGCACCACAGCGGCCACAGGTTTAGGAGGATGTGGTTCTCGATCTCCTGCCAGCACTCCGGATTCCGTCCGGAGCACCACCGCGGCTGCTACCTGACGGGCTGGTTTGCCGGCCAACCGTTTCAGCACTCCGGATTCCGTCTGGAGCACCACTGCGGGAGGATGATCGTCACGGCGGTGATGGCGTGGGCAGACTGACACTCCGGGGTCTGACCGGAGCACCACTGCGGGGACTACGGACAGGTGAAGCAAGCCCGCAGCCGGGTTCCGGCGCTCCGGGGTTTAACCGGAGCAACACTGCGGGTGGGCGACGGCGACGGGGACCAGCCAGCTATCCCTGCCGACACTCCGGGTTCCGACCGCAGCACCACCACGGCGGCGCGATCGTCGGAGTCCTGGGAACGGAATCCGCGACCGACACTCCGGGTTCCCTCCGGAGCACCACTTCGGCGGCTTTTGGCGCTGATCAATGTGCGAACGGGGCACGCCGACACTCCGGATTGCGACCGGAGCACCACTTCGGCAGGATAATGGAATTGCCCTGCCGCGACGGGGCGAGCCCAACACTCCGGATCCCGTCCCGGAGCACCATTGCGGCAGGTCAGCAAGGTGGACGACGATGCCGGACAGCTTGCCAACACTCCGGATCCGTCCGGAGCACCACTACGGCAGCGACTCCTTGACCATTACTGCCGGGACCACGACACCAACACTCTGGATCCCGTCCGGAGCACTACTGCGGATCCTCGACGTCGAGGCAGTACAGGACCGGAAAGACACCGACACTCCGGATTGCCTCCGGAGCACCACTACGGCTTCGATTCTCTCATGGCGCCAGCGCTACGAGAGCTTCCAACACCCGGCTCCCGGTCGGAGCACCACTGCGGCGTCCAGACGTTGCAGTCGTACGCGCGCGGGGTCCTGCCCAACACTCCGGGTCCCGTCCGGAGCACCACTGCGGCGCCGAGCCGCCCACTGGCGGAGAGGCATACATCCCCCACCACTCCGGATTCGTCCGGAGCACCACTGCGGCGGCCCAGGCCGACCGAAGGCATTGCCCCGGATACGCCAACACTCCGGGTTTCCTCCCGAGCACCACTGCGGCATCGCCCGTGTCGCGACCGGCGACTACGATGCCGTGCCAGCACTCCGGATTCCGTCCGGAGCACCACCGCGGCTGCTACCTGACGGGCTGGTTTGCCGGCCAACCGTATCAGCACTCTGGATTCCGTCCGGAGCACCACTGCGGCATCGAGACGACTCAGGTCCTCCAGGGCAACACTCCAGCACTCCGGATCCCGGCCGGAGCACCACTGCGGCGTTGCTACCCAGGCAACCGCGAATGCGTGGCGGCACCAACACTCCGGATTCCGTCCAAAGCACCACTGCGGCATGGCGCTGCCAGGGTTCGGCCCCCCGAATCGGTCCAGCACTCCGGATTCCGTCCGAAGCATCACTGCGGGTCCGCCTCCCGGGCCTCGGTGGTCGTGGCCCGTACGGCCAGCACTCCGGATTCCGTCCGGAGCACCACTGCGGGGGCGTGCAGGCGCTTGGCCTCCTCGCGCTGCTCCTCCAGCACTCCGGATTCCGTCCGGAGCATCACTGCGGCTGCCTGGCCGTCCGACCGATGGGCGTCCGGGTCGGCTCCCGCACTCAGATGGCGAACACCAGGACGTCGTTCCCAGCGCTCCGGATTCCACTACGGCGCGAACAGTTACGGGACGGAAACTGGACGCTTCCTTCCAAGCACCTGTACAGAGCCGAAAGACATCCGTCAGTTGTGGGAGTCCCCTGGGACTTTTCTGGGACTTCCGGCCCCATCAAGCGGCACGAACGTGAAATAGCCGAAAGGTCATTCGCGCAGGTCAGCGACCGCCAACCGCTCATCGCGGCAGGTCACCGCACTCGCTGGTCTCTTCCGGGACAACTGACCATCATTGCGGCCGGTTCGAGGACGGCGACGCATTCCACGTGATGCGTCGTCGGAAAGGCGTCAGCTTCCGACGGCAGATTCGAACTTGAGCCTGCTCAAGCAGAGTCAGACTCGCGCCTTGCACTCATCCGCTCGGCGCCAGGCTTCTGCCCTGCCCTCGCAGGCAGTCACTCAACGTGCCCTTGGCAGCGCCTCCGGTGGCATGACGTCCCGTGCCGCCAGGCCCGCCGCAGCGTCACTTCCTGGGGAGAATCTGGGGAGTATCGACGGTCCTGGGGAGCGCGTGGGGAGAATCGACCGCGTAACGCAGCACGATCTCGAAAGACGCTGAAAGACTTATCCGCGCAGGTCAGGGGCGGGTACAGCCGCATCGATGCAGGTCAGCGCCACCAGGTAGACAACTTCATGACGTACGTACCGAGATCGTCGGCCTCGACGATCCCGGGGAGCGAGCCGCCCTCACGCAATGGCGTGACATAGCGGGTCGCTACGACCTCTTGCAACACTTTCCCAGGCCACCCATCTTTTCGGTCTCACCCACCACGGACGATCTCGCCGGGGCGTGGAGGCAGGAATCCACCGTCAACGCTGTGGGGGAAAATCCGGTGAGCTTCGGCTGACAAGTCGTCGTCTCCCCGCCCCCGAGCAGACCGCCGGCGGTGCCGCACCACTCGCTGCCGGCTTCCGGCATGAAGTGAGCATAGTAACCGAGCGTGATCGTCGGTGCAGGGGCGGGGCTCGCACGCCCGGGCCGACGACGACGCGCAGGGCGACACGCGTCCTCGCGCGCGGGCGGAGGCGGCCCGCGTCCGGGACCGCCCTCTTCCCGGTGCCTACGACTCCGAGGGTCCGCACTCGGTACCCGAAGTGGAATCATTCGGACACGAGATCCGCCGGACCCACCCGCACGGGCAGGAGACACACGATGACTTGCCCACGCGTGCTGAGAAGACCGGCCAACAGCAGTCCGCGCTGGTTCTCCAGAACCCGGTAGCGACGGTGCTGGGGTTCCACCTGCGGGATGAGGACCGCCACATGCTTGCCGTCGCCGACGGCCCGCTCCACGTAGGCCATGAGCGGGCGGACGAGGGTGTGCTCCGGGCTGCTGATGACATCGAGCCGCACACCGGGGTTCCACCGCGCCCACTTCTCGCGCATGGCCTCGGCCTTCTGCTGCTCGTCCTGTGCCGTGACGACGACGACGTCGCTCGCCAGAGAGCAGGCGGCGGTGAGGGCTCGTTCGGCGATCTCGTCGACCTCACCGAGCGGAACGATGACAGTGGTGGGGACAGGGACGGGTGGCCGCAGGGTCCGCCTGCGGTTGAGCGCGTTGGTGACCGAGGTGTAGTAGTGCTCGATCCTGGAGAACAGGAGCATGCACAAGGGGACGACGAGGGCGACGAACCAGGCGCCGGAGACGAACTTCGTCGTCAGGAGGACGACGCCGGCCACAGCCGTGAGGGCGGCTCCGAAGGCGCTGACGGCCACCCGTGGAACCCACCCGTCGGGACGTCGGGTCTTCCAGTACCGCACGAGACCGATCTGACTGATCGTGAAGCCGACGAAGACTCCGATCGCGAAGAGGGGAAGCAGCCGGTGGAGCTGCGCGTCGACGGCGACCAACAGCACGCAGGCGACCAGAGCCAGGGCCACGACGCCGAAGCGGTGAACAGGTCGCTCGGCGCGCAGGGAGAAGAGATGGGGCAGCCGGTTGTCCTTGGCGAGCAGGCTCATCAGTACCGGCAGGCTGCCGAAACTGGTGTTCGCGGCGAGAGCGAGCGCGAGAGTCGTGATCAGGGTGAAGGCGTAGTAGACCCAGCCGGTCCCGAAAGCACCAGCGGCCAGCTGGGCCACAATGGTGACCCCCTCGCGGGGGACGACGTGGTGCCGTCGGATCAGGAGCACCAGGCCGAGCACCATGGTGGCGAGAAGGACTCCGAGCAGTACTTCCGTGTGCTGTGCCCGCCGCACACGTGGTTCGCGGAACATGGGTACGGCGTTGGCGATGGCCTCGATGCCGGTCAGGGCGGTGCATCCCGCCGAGAACGCCTTCAACAGCAGCAGTACGCCGAACGCCTCGCTGATGTGAAAAGTCTGCGCCGTACCGACCACGGCGACGGGATGGGACCGGAAGAGTCCCACGACGACGACCGCCAGAACGCCTGCGGCGAAGAGTGCCATGGGCGCCATCAGCACTCGGGCACTGTCCGCGATGCCCCGCAGGTTGACGGCGGTGAGCACAGCCAGTCCGGTCAGACACACGGCGAGCAGGTGATCGCCGAGTGCGGGGAACGCCGAGGCGAGGCTCGCGGCCCCGGCGGCGAGACTGACCGCGACGGTGAGGATGTAGTCCACCACCAGGCTCGCCGCTGCCAGGAGGCTGGTCCGGCGGCCGAGATCCTCCTTCGCCACCGCGTAGGATCCACCGCCGTTCGGGTGCACCGCGATCACCTGACGGTAGGAGATGACGAGTACACCGAGCAGGCCGGCGATGACCAACGCGATGGGCAGAGTCGCGCTGGTCGCCGAGACCCCCGCGGCGACGAGTGCGAGGACGATCGCCTCGGGGCCGTAGACGACCGAGGTGAGGGCATCCAGGGACAGAGCGGCCAGACCTCCGGCAGCTGTGAGACGGTATTTGCCGCCCTCTCCGTGGAACCGCGGCACCTTGGGGTGGAGCTTCCTGGGGGCCAGGCCGAGCATGCGTCAACCTCACTTGGTTCCGGCGACGGTCTCTCTACCCGGCGTAGAGGAAGCCGTCGGCATCTGAGGCGGATGGTCCTCGTACGAACGCTGCCCGCCGGACATCACGCGCGGTGCACGCCGGGACGGATTCGTCCCCTTGGCCCACACCCGGTCGGCGGGCTCCGCCGCCCACGGGGTCTTCCACCCGCTTTCCCTGCCCGTCGGCCCGCCGGCGGTACAGCCCCGGCACCTGCCCTTCGCGCCAGTGGGACCGTCGTTCTCATGACCTCCTGCGCGCCGGCTCGGGCAAGAAGGTGCCGTGCTTCAGGCTCTGCTCGACGGCCTCCAGGGAGCGCCCCTTGGTCTCCGGCACGCGGAAGAAGACCACGATCCACGCGATGACGTTCAACGTGGCGTACACGAGCATCGCCCCGCCCAGGGTGAGCGTGCCGACGAGGGTCAGCGCGGTGGAGGTGACCAGCAGGTTCGATCCCCACAGTGCCGCCGCGTGCAGGCCGGTGGCCGCGGGGCGGATCCTCAGGGGGTACACCTCCGACCCGATCAGCCAGCGCCGATCCGGTCGACCAGCAGCTTGCCGACCAGAGTCATCACCACGTACACGACGCCGACATAGACATTGGCCTGCAGCGAGAAGGTCGAGGGGAATCCCGCGTCGGTCAGGATCACCGGCGTGTAGTAGATCATCATCTCAAGTCCTGTGATCTGAGTGAAGATCGCCACCATGATTCCCGCGATCAGCGCCGGGCGCAGCCACTTCTCCCCGAGTGCCCGCCACGGCCCCTCCTCGGCGTGGCGTGGCGCGCGTCTTCAGCGCGGTGCCGTGGGCCTGGTCCCCCCTTCGGCGGAGAGGGACCGCAGGTCGGTCCGGGCTGCGGCGACCGCTCCCGCGGCGACGGTCAGCCAGCCGGCCACCGCCACCCACACCAGCGCCCGGCCCGGGTGCGTCAGCCAAGGCGCGGAGACGGCGGTGGCCACCGAGAGCGTCGCCGCCGCCGTCATGCCGAGCGGGAACACCGTCGACCAGCGGCGGACGTCGTAGCGGAACCGGGGCCGCACCACCTCCGAGATCAGGAGCACCGCGTACCAGGCGAGGGCGAGGACGAGCACCGCGACCGTGGCGTGCCGCAGCGCCGTGTCCGCGTCGTCGTTCCACAGGTACGGCCCCGACTGGGCCGCCGTGAGCAGCTTCGCCCCGGCCAGCGCCGAGATGGCGAGCGCGCCGCCGGCCACCCACTGGTCCCCGGCCCCTCGGGCCACCTCGCGCGGATCGAAGCGGAAGAGGGCGACCGCGTAGAGCGCGAGTCCGAACCAGAACGGCACCAGGGCCGCGTGCGCCGGCCAGGCCGTCGATGTGGTCGCGGACAGGGTGGCACCGAGCACGGCGAGCCCCTCGGTGGCCACGCACCCCAGGAAGACCGCCCCTGGCATCCGCGGCCCCCAGCCGCGGACGACCGGGACCAGCAGCACCGGCCACAGCAGCGCGGCCAGCGCCAGCAGCGCCGCCGCCACGGGTGTGGCACCCAGCAGCGCGAACCGGGTGCCGACCACGGTCGTCGCGGCGACGGCGGTGAGCGCGCCCGGACTTCCCGCTTGCGTCACCCACTTCGTACGGTCGCGCACCAGCAGGACACCGAAGTCGGCAGCGAGCGCGATCCAGGCGGCGCACGCCAGGGCCAGCGCCGCGAGGGACAGGCTCTCGTGGCCGACGAGGTGCAGGCCGACCGAGACGATGCCGGTCGCCATCACAGCGGCTCCGGCCGCCGGTGGCCTCCGCGCCCACCAAGCGCGCAGTGCGGGGATGCGCGATGCCATGGACCGACCCTAAGGGCTGTCCCGTAATCCCTGGTGGATCAGCGCGCGGCGTCAGATGCGGTGGATCGCAAGGCGGAGGGACGTCCGCATACTGGATGTATGGGCGGGCGGCCCGACAACGCGGCGAGGTGCCGTAGCTGTCGTCGTGCGCCCGCCAGGGATGACGGGACAGCTCTTGAAGAGCCTCCAGGGCCAGGACGGTCGCACCACGCCGTGCCCGTCCTGGTACGCGGCCCGCCGTGTTCGCGTGCGCCCGGTGCCACCATCCGTCCGACGCGCTTCCGGGTGTCCGCCTACCGTCCCCGCCGCCCGTCCGGCGAAAATGCCCTCCATGACACCCGCGACGAGAGCTCCCGTTCGGTCCCGCCCCGGCAGACCCCGCAGGCTGCGCGACGTCTCACCGGGCCGCAGGGGGCTGGTCCTCGCGTGGTTCGGCTTCACCGTGGCCTTCGGCCTGATGAGGCTGCTGACCTGGCTGATCCACATCGATGTCGCCGGAGTGGGTGACGTCAGCGCCGGGGGCGTCCACATCCACCACTACGTCTGGGGCATCCTGCTCCTGCTGGTCGTCGGCGCGGTGGGGCTGGTGGAGCGCTCGCCCCGCATCCGGGCGTGGCTCGGTCTCGGGTACGGGGTGGGGGCGGCCCTGGTCGTCGACGAAGCCGCGCTGCTGCTGAGCCTGGAGGACGTGTACTGGGACGACGAGGGCGGCATCAGCATCGCGCTCGCGCTGATCGTGATCGGCGTGGCCGGCAGCCTCCTCGTCCTGACCAGGCGCCCCACCGAGGACTCCGGCGGATGAGCGGATCAGCGGATCAGCGGATGAGCGAGGCCGCACCTGGTCGGACCGCGTCGAGGTCGCGTCGCCCGCGGCGGGTCTGACGGGTGGTCACTCCTCGGTGGCCACGCGCAGAGCGAGCATGGCCACGTCGTCGTCACCGCCGGAGGGGAGCATGCCGTTCAGCAGGTCGTCGCAGAAGACGTCGAGGGGGCGTCGGGCGGCTTCGGCCGACCGGCCGCGCAGCCGTTCCAGACCGGTGTCCAGGTCCTCGTGGCGGCGCTCCACGAGGCCGTCGGTGTAGACGAGCAGGGTGGACCCCGGCGGCAACGGTTCACGGGCGCTGGTGTAGCGGGGGTCTGGTACGGCGCCGATGAGGGGACTGCGTGCGGCGGTCAGGAAGCGGGCTGTGCCGTCGGGCCCGATGAGCAGAGGTGGCGGATGGCCGGCGACGGAGTACTGGAGCTCCAGTCCGCCGGGGCCGGACCGTTCGAGGCGGGCCAGGACGCAGGTGGCGGTGCACTCCGGATAGAGCGTCTGGACGGACAGGTCGAGACGGCGCATGATCACCGACGTGGGCTCCTCGCGGTCCAGAGCCAGCCCCCGGAGCATGTTGCGCGTCTGGCTCATCGTGACCGCGGCGGGCAGGTCGTGACCGGCGACGTCGCCGATGGTCAGCACGGTGGCGCCGTCCCGCAGGACGAAGCAGTCGTACCAGTCGCCGCCGACCTCGGCGCCGACGGTACTGGGCCGGTAGCGGACCGCGATGTCCAGTCCGGGCACTTCGGGCGGGGCGGGGAGCAAGCTGCGTTGCAGGGCGAGGGCGACCTGCCGGGTGCGCCGGAGTTCCAGGGCGTTGCGCAGCGGCGTCTGCGTCCGCCCGATCAGTTCACGCAGCAGTTCGGTCTCGGGTCGCCCGAGTGGCTGCCGGTCACCGCAGGTGTAGGCGACGAGCAGTGCGGCGGTGGTGCCGTCCACGGCGACGGGAAGCAGGACGACGCTGTTGCACCGTTCCGGCAGCCACGGTCCGCTGCCCGCCGGGCCGAGAGCGGGTGGGGCCTCGCCGGGCGGGAAGTCGGTGTGCAGAGGGCGGCCCTGTTCGATGGCGCGGGCGAGCGGGCCACCGGGCCGGAGATGTTCCTCGCGGTGCCGGGGCAGGCCGGGCAGACCGGGACGGGTGAGGGCGACGACGCGTTCTGCGGTCAGCGCGGCGCCGGCGGGCCGGTCCAGGGTCTGCGGCAGGAAGTAGACGCTGCAGGCGTCAGCGACCTCGGGCACGATCACATGGCTCAGGGCGTCGAGCATGTCCTCCAGCCGGGCGGTGCCGGCCGTGGCCTCGGCGGCGCGGGCCAGCACGTCCTCCCGGCGGCGTACCTGCCACTCCTGTTCGGTGTCGGCGCAGGTGCCCACCCATTCGACCACGGTGTCGCCGTCGCGGACGGGTGCGGCGTAGATGGCGAAGTGCCGGTAGCCGCCGTCGGCCACGCGGAGCCGGTAGGTGCTGGTGAAGTCCGCCGGTACCTCGGTCAGCGCCCGGTTCCAGTTCCGGGAGACCTCCTCACGGTCGTCGGGGTGGACGGCGTCGAGCCATCCGTCACCGCGGAACTCCTCCCACGTCTGCCCTGTCGTCCGTTCCCAGCCGGGACTCGTCTCGGTCATCTCGCCCGTGGGCCCGGCCACCCACACCACCTGTGTGCCGGCGTTGACCAGACTGCGGTACCGCAGCAGCGCACGGCGGCGCTGTTCGGCCAGGACGCGGATCTGTTCCGCGGCCTCGACCTGTTCGGTGACCTCCACCACGACGGCCAGGACCCCGTGGTCGTCGGCGCCGAGCGCCGTCCGGGACGCGCTGAAGTTGAAGTACCGGGTCACGTCGGCCACCGATCCCGGGTAGGTCACGTCCACCGGGGCCGTGGAGAGCCGCTCCGTGTGACCGGTCGCGAGAACGCGGTCGAAGATGCTGAAGTATCCGGTCTGCGCCAGGTCGGGAAACGCGTCCCGCAACGGCTGGCCCAGTGGCCGGTCGCCGAAGGTCTCACGGTAGACGTCGTTGCGGTAGGCGATGCGGTGCTCAGGGCCACGGGAGACGAGGACCGCGACGGGGGCGGCGTCGAAGACGTCCAGCCCGATGCCGCTGGACAGGCGCTGTGGCTCGCCACCCATCACATACCTCCCGCTTCGCCCGGCAGAGGAGCGGACCTGCGGGCATCCGGCCTCGCGCCACAGGCACTTCCCCCCGTCAAGGTATGCCATATGCGCCGTAAAGGGACGGGGAGCGTCACCGGGAGCGCACAATCGGGCCGGCGCCCCGCGAAGGCGGCGCTTCCCGCTCCCGCGCTGTCCGGCCGTACCGGCGACCGGAGAGGTCCGGACCGCTGGGCGGCGTGACCGCGCTTGTGGGTGTCCCGGCTCCCCCGCCCGCTTACGGGTGTACGGGTTCGCTCTCCCGTACGTGGCGGTCGCGGGCGGCCAGCACGCCGAAGACCCCCTGTGCGGCGAGCAGCGCCAGCAGCGCGAGGAGAGGGACGGTCCAGGAGCCGGAGGCGTCGTGCAGGGTGCCCAGGGCCAGGGGGCCGCAGGCGGCCAGGATGTAGCCGAAGCACTGGGCCATGCTGGAGAGCTGGGCGACGTGCCGGGTGTCCGGGGCGCGCTGCACGATGAAGAGCATCGCGAGGCTGATCGCGCCGCCCTGGCCGAGGCCGAGCAGCAGCATCCACACGTACGGCGCACCGGCGGGGGCCACGAGCAGACCGGTGATGCCGGCCGCGCACAGGAGGGTGGAGACGACCGTGACGCGTGCGGCCGGCATGCGGCGTTCGGCGAGGACGGGGGCGAGGAAGGAGCCGGCGATGCCGAGGAGCGAGGAGAACGACAGCATCCATCCGGCGGCGCCCTGGCTGAGGCCGGCGCTCTTGAGCAGCGTGGGGATCCACGCGGCCGCGGCGTAGTAGGTGAGGGACTGCAGGCCCATGAAGGCGGCCACGTGCCAGGCCAGGGGCTGGCGCCACAGACCCCGGACGGGGTGGGCGGCCTCGGCCGCCGCGCGGGAGGAGACCCGGTGGCGGCTGCGCGACTGCGGCAGCCAGACGACGAGCGCCAGGACGGCCAGGGCTCCCCAGCAGGCGAGCAGCGCACGCCAGCCCAGGCCCGAGAGGTGCTGGAGCGGCACGGTCAGTCCCGCCGCGGCCGCCGCTCCGGCGAACAGCGTCATGGAGTACACGCCCATCATGGAGCCCACCCGGTGCGGGAAGTCGCGCTTGATGAGGCCGGGCAGCAGGACGTTGCCGATGGCGATACCGGCGCCGATGACCACGGTTCCGCCGAAGAGAGCTCCCATGTGCGGCAGCAGGCGTATCGCGGTCCCGGCGACGACCAGGGCCATGGCGACGAGCAGGGCGCGCTCCATGCCCAGGCGGCGGCCCAGCCGTGGGGAGACCGGGGCGAGCAGGCCGAAGCAGAGCAGGGGCAGTGAGGTCAGCAGGCTGATGGCGGGTGAGCTGAGACCGGCCTCCCGTCCGATGGCCGGGGTCAGCGGTGAGACCGCGACCAGCGCCGGGCGCAGGTTGAGGGCGAGGAGCACGATGCCCGCCACGGTCATCCACACGGCGCGGCCCCCGCCGGCGCCGTGGTGACGCGGCCGGGCACCGGCCGACGAGACCGGGTGGCTCGCCGCGGCCGCCGTCGTCTCAGGTGTCATGTGCTGTGGTCCGTTCTTCTCTCGTGGAGCCGTGACGGCTCATGCCACTCGGCGCCAGGGCGGACGGAGCCGCCCTGAGGGCTCCGGGGGCCGGGGGTGGGTCAGCGGGACAGGCCGCGCAGCGCCTCCGCGGCGGCGCCGAGGTGATGCAGTGCCGCCTTCTCCGCGGCCTCCGGATCGCCTCGCTCGATGGCGTCGACGATGGCGGTGTGCTCGGCCACCTGCCGACGCACCGCCTCCGGCAGCGGCGCCCCGACCACCGAGTGGAGCGTCAGCCGCAGAGAGTCGCTGAACTGGTCGTACAGCTCGGCCAGGACCGCGTTCCCGGCCGCCGCGGCCACCGCGCGGTGGAAGGCGAGGTCGGCCTCGACGAACGCGGACGTGTCGTCGCCCCGCTCCCAGGCGTCCTCCCGCCCGGCCAGCGCCTCCCGGATCCGGGCGAGGTCCTCGTCCGTGCGCCGCACCGCCGCGTACCGGGCGGCGTCGCGTTCGAAGCTCGCGCGGACCTCGTACGCCTCCAGGGCGTCGCTGTACCGCAGCCGGCGCCGGACGGCCGCGCCGAGGCCGTCGCGGGCCAGCACGTAGGTGCCGTCACCCGGCCGAGGGCCGAGCAGCCCGGTGTGCGCCAGGGCGCGGACGGCCTCCCGCACGGTGTTGCGGCCCACCCCGAGCTGTTCCACCAGGGCGGGCTCGGCCGGGATCCTCGACCCGACCGGCCACTCACCCTGCCGGATGAGTTCCTCGATCTGCGCGATCACGGAGTCCACCAGATTCGTACGCGGCGTGGTCTGCAGCGGCATGTCCACCTTCGTCCCTCAGCTATCGTCCTACGACCGTAACATCCCATGTTTGACACCGGGGGCGTGTGTTCCGGTTCCGGGCACACCGCCGACGCGGTCTCGCGGGCACGCCGGCCGACCTTGGTGTGCTCGACGCGGGCCCTGCCGTGTTGTCGAACAGGCGGTTCAACGACTCCAGCGGTTCGCCTCCCCGCGGTGGCGACATGCCAACCCCCGCTTGCGACGGCGGCCTGACCACAACGGTCCGGGCGGTCAGACCGTCAGCGCCGCGTGCAGCGCACCGAACGTCTCACGGAGTTCCACCGTGGCGATCGGATCGATCTCCATCTGCACATGACACACATCGTCGTCCCCGTTGGGAGTCAGGCGTACGAAGAAGGCGAAACCGTCCTCGACCGGCTCCGCCGTCAGCGTCAGCGGATTGTTCCGACCGGGAGTCGCCGCTGCGGAAAAGCGCACACCCGACGGCGTGCGCAGGCGAGAGAGTATCCGCGCCGCGAAGTCGACGACCTCCGCAGCGCTGAGCTGCGCGGTGAAGTCGGCTGTCAGCCAGGAACACCAGTCCGCCGTGATCTGCCAGCTGTCCGCACCGGTCCGAGCCATCTCCAGCCACACGTCATCGCTACCGAGGCGTATCCGCGGCTGTTCCATCTCGCCCTCCGACATCCGTGCCAGGGCTCAAGATCGTACGGTGCAGCCCCCGTTGCCCCACGCGATCCGTCCTCCGGTACCCCGGGGAACCTTTCCTGCCGGACCGCTGGTGGCAGTTCCGGACGGTTCACAGCAGTTCTGGACGGTCTCACCGGACCTTGAGCGGCGGCGATCCTCATACGCCCTGGTGACCCGGGTCAGCCGAAGAGGGCGACGAGTCCGTTCACCCAGATCGCGAGGAACACAAGCGCCGCCACCAGGCAGCCGGCGCCTGCCAGCACACCGCCGGCCGTCCATGGCCCGGAGGGCGCCTCGTACTCCCCTTTCAGGTCGTCCCGGTAGGAGGCGGGGTCCGTCCAGTCGACGGGGTGTCCTGGCTTTCCGGCACAGGCGGTCCGCACCGCGACCAGCTGTCCCTCCGCGAAGGCGGTGGCGGCCTTCGCCTCAGGGCCGTGCCAGGCGAGGGCTTTCATTCGCCACCCGGGAGACTCGTACCGGGTCTCGAAGGCGGCGGTCTCGTCGGCATTCCGGTCCTCTTCGAGGTACATCCAGCGTCCGGCCTCAGCGGCGTCGCCGTAGAGCCGGTACACCTCGGCCAGACGACGGCGGAGTGACAGGTCGTGCGGGTAGGACGAGATGAGACCGCGCAGGCGTTGGCGCGCGACGGGAACACGGCCGGCGGCCAGGTCCGCGTCGACTCGGGCGAGTGTCTCTCTCAGGGGCATGAACGCATGATCGTGTACCGCACCGACCTGCGTCGAACCCGTTTTGCCGCTCAGTACCCACTCGCTCTCGACGGCATCGCCTGAACCTCACCAAGACGCGAAACCGCCAGTCGGGGACGGTCCCTGGGCTGACTCCGAGACCTGCGGCACGGACGAGCGCCACGACTCCTCCGGGGTGGCCGCGGTGCGACGGAATGTGCCGTACATGACGTCCACCTGACCTGGGAGCCACTGACCCTGACCACCCGACACGCACCCCGCCACCATTGACATGCCTCCTCCAAGCCCCCAGGCTCGCTGGGTGGTGACAACGTTGTCCAACGAGAAGAGGCGAGCCGTGCGGATGTTCAGGAGACGTGGGCGGGGCGCGGGGGTCGGTGTGCTCGCGGTCGTGCTGGTGGCGGGCTCGCTCGGGGTGGGGACCGCCTCGGCCGCCGGTGGGGAGGGCGTGGCGGCGGAGTCGGGCGGGTACTGGGCCACGTCCTACGAGCCCGGGACGCCTCGGCCCGCGGGGTTCCCGGCCCGGGGCCCGGCGCGGAACCTGCGCGGAGAGACCACCCAGGTCACCACCACCGTGCGGGACGTGCGCTCCGCACACCCCAACGCCACCAGCGCGACGGAGGGCGTCGAGAACCTCGCCGACCAGGACTCCGGCACCAAGTGGTTCGCGCGGGACAGCGGACGGCCCACCGACGACGGACCCATCCACGCGATCTACACCCTGCGTGCCCCCGCCGCCGCCACCGGCTACTCGCTCACCTCCGCGAACGACGCGGCTCCGCGTGACCCGTCGGCATGGACCGTGCTCGGGAGCGACAGCGACGCCGCCGCGAAGGACGCGGACGCCCCCTCGTGGAAGGTGCTGGACCAGGAGAAGGGGCAGCGCTTCGGCGCCCGGGGGCAGAGCAACTTCTACGCGATCGACGCCCCGCGCCCCTACCGCCACTACCAGCTCCGGATCACCGGCAACTGCGCCGAGCGGTGCGAGGGTTCAACCGGTGACCACACCAAGCTCCAGCTCGCCGACTGGACCCTGCGCGGTCCCGCGGGCTCCCAGGTCCCGGCCCTCGGCGTCGGGGTCGAGAACGCCGACTCCGTGGGCGCGGCCGACGGCTCCGCCGCGTTGCGGTACGCGGGCCGGGTCCTCGCCTCCGGACCCGCCGCCTCCACGGTGGTCCTGCGTTCCGGGCTCGACGTCCCGATCGGGCGCGATTCCAGGCTGCGCTACGCCGTCCGCCCGGACGACACCGCCTCCGCCCACGTCGCGCTCGTCGTCGTCTACACCGACCGGGACGGGCGGCACCCCCGCACCCTCAGGACCGGCACGGGCGGCCGGACTCCCACCCCTGGGAAGTGGAACACCGTCTCGGCCGACCTCGGCGCCCTCGCCGGGAAGCGCGTCCATGAGGTCCTGCTGCGTTACGAGGACGCGCACGCCAGGCCGGGCGCCCACCCCACGGGCTGGATCGACGACATCGCGATCGGCAAGCCCCTCGTGGACGACTCGACCTCCTGGAGCTACCTCGACACCCCGGGCGTCGACCCGGCGCGCGGGGACCAGGACCGCACGGCGTGGACCCGGACCGGCTTCGACGCGGGGGACGTTCCCTGGAAGACGGCGGCCGGTCCCTTCGGGGTGAAGAACGACGGCACCGACCTCGGTGACGGCTTCCCCGTCCGTACCGGGCTGAAGCTCCGCAAGGACACGGGTGACAGCGTCGAGGCGTACTTCTTCCGGACCTCCTTCTCGGTGGACCGCGCCTTCCTCGGATCCGTCACCGGGCTGCTCGGCACGGTCGTCTACGACGACACCGTGACCGTCTATCTCAACGGCAGCCGCGTCGCCGGTCACGGCGACGGGGAGATCGAGAAGAACCTCCAGTACCAGACCCCGGACGGCACCCGGGGCGCGGGAGACCCGGTGGCCGCACGCTTCGGCATCCCGGTCTCGGCCCTGCGCGAGGGGACCAACACCCTGGCCGTCGAGGTCCACCAGTGCGACGGCACCAGCTCCGACGCCTACTTCAGGTTCGGCTCGCTGGCCCCGACCACCGACTCCCTGCCCTTCACCGACGAACGGCTCGGCGCCTTCTACGCCTCCGACACACAGCCCACCGCACCCGGCGGCGGCGACTACTTCACCTGGCTGCTGCGCTCGTTCGACACCGCGCGCAACACCCCCTCGGTGATGGGAGCCAACGAGACCCTGCCGAAGGGCACGGCCTACGAGGAGCTGACCGCGCTCAACGACCGGACGGTCGTCGACATCAACAACGCCCCCTCGGGGCCCACCGATCCACGGGTGCGCAAGGCCCTGGTGGACGGCGCGGGCAGTCCGTACCGGACCATGGCGGACGGACTGGGCGGCACACTCGGCCGCCTGTACGAGCAAGCGCTGAAGAACGGCGAACTGCCCAAGACCCAGGCCCTGTTGTCCGGCCGCGTGGAGCACACCCCCGACTCCACCGCCGACTGGTACCAGACCGCCAAGAACACCTACCAGTACAAACGCCCCTTCGTCCGCATGGGGTTCACCGGCGACCAAGGCCTCATCGAGCCGTGGGACAGCCCCGGTGGGTACGACGGTCTCGCGCGTGACGGCTCCTTCCCCAGCGGACACACCAGCCACGGCTACGCGCAGGGCATCGTCCTCGCCACGTTGCTGCCCGAACTGGCGCCGCAGATCCTCGCGCGCGCCTCGGAGTACGGCGACAACCGTGTCCTGCTGGCCTTCCACTACCCGACCGACATCATGGGCGGCCGCGTCGTCGGCCAGAAGACCGCTCAACTACGCTGGTCCGACCCGGAGTTCCGTACGCTCCTGGAGCAGGCGAAAACGGAGCTGGAGACCGTCCTCGCCCAGAAGTGCCAGGAGGCCGGAGCGGGCGATTCGCCGGCGCGCTGCGCGGGCGACGGGAAGAGCTACCTGCCCACGGACGAGGCGCTCACGGTGTACCGGCAGCGGATGACCTACGGCTACCCGCACATCGGCGCGGAGAACCGGCCGCCGGCCGTCCCGGACGGGGCGGAGGACCTGCTGCGCACCGCGCACCCGAAGCTCGGTGACGGCCAGCGGCGCGCCGTCCTCGCCGCCACCCAGCTCCCCTCCGGCTCCGTGCTGGACGAGCAGGGTGACGGGGGGAGCTGGCAGCGGATCGACCTCGCCGCGGCGATGGCCGCGAAGGTCACCGCGCACCACGACGGGACGCTCACCGTCAACGGGGTGCGGGTGAGCGCCGAGGGCGTACCGGTCGGCAGGTAGACACCGGCCCGTGGGGTCCGGCCCTCTTCGCGTCGGACCCCACGGGCCGGGTGAGCGGGCCGTGGCCCGCACGACACGTGCCCGGCCGCGAGGCGGTCCGACGGCGGTACGGGAGGGGGTGGTCCCGACGGCGGTACGGGAAGGGGCGGCCGGGCGCCCGCGGCCGACGCGGAAAGTCCCTGAGCTGCGGGCCCGTCCGCGTACGCGTTACGCTCCCCACGGGCCGACGAGTGCCCCACCGGCACACCTCGCGACGCTCGCGTGGGTGGAACAAGGGTCAAGGAGGAGCTCCGGCACATGTCCAAACATGAGCGGTGGAACGCGCTGCTGGAGCTGCTGGCGGTCGAGGGCAGGCTGGAGGTCGACGAGACCGCCGCCACCCTGGAGGTCTCCCCCGCGACCGTCCGCCGGGACTTCGACGAACTCGCGGAACAGAAGATGCTCGTCCGCACGCGCGGCGGTGCCCTCGCGCACGGCGTCTCCTACGAGCTGCCCCTGCGGTACAAGTCCTCCCGGCACGCCTCGGAGAAGCAGCGCATCGCCACGGCCGTCGCCGAACTCGTCGGCGAGGGAGACGTCGTGGGGCTCAACGGCGGGACCACCACCACCGAGGTGGCCCGCGCGCTGGCACTGCGGGCGGGCGGAGGACGACGCAACGCGGCGGACATCCCGGCACCCGTTCTCACCGTCGTCACCAACGCACTCAACATCGCGGGCGAACTCGCCGTGCGCCCCCAGGTCAAGCTCGTGCTCACCGGCGGCGTGGCCCGCCCCCAGACCTACGAGCTGGTGGGCCCGTTGACGGCCGGCGTACTGAACGAGGTCGTGCTCGACGTGGCCGTCCTGGGGATCGACGGGCTCGACCTCGGACTGGGCGTGATGGCCCATCAGGAGGACGAGGCGAGCATCAGCAGGCTGTTCGCCGGACGCGCGCGGCGCGTCGTGGTGGCCACCGACGCGTCGAAGCTGGGGAAGCGGGCCTTCGCCCGGATCTGCGGGCTCGACGACATCGACGTCATCGTCACGGACTCGGCCGTGCCCGCCGAGACGGTCGCCCGCCTCACCGACCTCGGCATCAAGGTGATCGCGGTCTGAGGAGCGGCCCTCGGCGGTGTCGGGCCCCGAGCGAGCGGGTGGGCCCTGAACGGGACTCGGGTGCGGCGTCCGGCGCCGCCGTCAGACAGAACACACAGCGCGGTACACGGAGTACGGCCCCGCCTGGCGAAGGGGCCCGGCGGGGCCGTGTGCGGCGGCCTCGGGGCGTGGCGGCGCGGCCGCCCGGGGGGCGTCACCCGGTTCGGCGGCCCCCCGGCGTGGCGGGGCGGCGACCGGGAGGCCCCGGGCGGACCGCTCGAACCGCCCCGTTCGTACGGTGGGGGCCGGTTGACCGGGGCAGAGCGGTCGCATAGGAAACCGTCCGGGGACGACGGATGCCGAGCGGCGGTCGCACACCTCGCTCACGGGTGAGAATTCCGCGCCCACTTCCGGGCACATGCCGTACGGCGGCCGCTGCTCACCCCGCTCCGCACGGCCGCCCGCTCACGTATGGTTTGCCTCGGTGCGCCGGGAAGTCTGGTCGGCAGTTCATTCGAGCTGCCCTGGGAGCCCCGTGCCGATCCCCCTCTCCGTGACCGCGTCGCCGTGCGCCGTCGCTCCTCCGCGCCCCGGACCGGGGCGGCGCTTCGGCCGGGGGCTCACCCACGCGCCCCGCGTCGCTCGTCCGCCGGACTCCGAGCCGGAAGGGCGGGCCGGACGCACCGGCCCGGAACCGCGCCCTCCCCCGCCCTGGTCCACGCGCCCCCTGAGGCCGCTCGGCCTGCCGCCTCACGGACCGTCGACGTCCTGCCCCTCCTGCCTGCGAAGGTTCCCGCCCATGACTCCCCCTGCCGGACCGTCCGACGCCGAAGCCCTGTCGGCCGCCGTGGCCGACGTGCTCGCCCGTTTCGAGCGGTACGCCTACATCCGCGGCCGCCGCACGAGCATCACCGCCGCTCAGACCACCCAGCGGCAGGAGCAGCACGCCTTCGACGCACTGCTCCGCGCCGTCGACCGGCTCAGGGCCCTCCACCAGGTGTCCGAGGGACCGCAGGACTGATACGGCGGCCGGCTCAGCGGGCACCGCCCGTCCCGGACCACCCGCCGAGGCGGGGGTCCGGGGCCGCGCCCACCGGAACGCGCCACCGCCGTCAGGGGCAGCCGACCACCTGTGCCGCGTACGACAGGCCGGCGCCGAAGCCGAGGAGGAGGACGGGCGCCCCGCTGGGGACCTCGCCGCGTTCCACGAGTTTGGACAGGGCGAGGGGGACGCTGGCGGCGGAGGTGTTACCCGAGTCGACGACGTCGCGGGCGACGATCGCCTGGGGCGCTCCGATCTGCCCGGCTACCGCTTCGATGATCCGCAGGTTGGCCTGGTGGGTGACGACGGCGGCGAGGTCGGACGGGGCCACCCGGGCCCGCTCGCAGGCCTCGCGGGCGACCGGGGCGAGGGAGGTCAGGGCCCAGCGGTAGACGACCCGTCCGTCCTGGCGGAAGAGGGCGGGCGGGCCGGCCGGGCCGGTGGTCTCCAGGGTGATGGCCGAGCCGCGTTCCGGCCGGGAGCCCCAGACCACGGGCCCGATGCAGTCGGACCGCGCCTCGTCGGTGGCCCCGACGACCGCGGCACCGGCTCCGTCGCCGAAGATGACGCAGGTGGAGCGGTCCTCCCAGTCGAGGAAGTCGCTCATCTTGTCCGCCCCGATGACGAGCGCCGTACGGCCGCTGCCGCCGCGCAGGGCCAGATCCGCGTTGGCGAGCGCGTAACTGAACCCGGCACAGGCGGCGTTGAGGTCGAAGACCGCCGCCGTGGGGATGTCCAGGCGACGGGCGACGCGGGCGGCGACGCTGGGCATCCGGTCCACGGCGGTGCAGGTCGCGACGGTCACCAGGTCGATGTCGGCGGCGTCCACACCGGCTCGGGCCACGGCCTTGGCGGCGGCGGCGACCGCCATGTCGGCGACGCTCTCGTCCTCGGCGGCGATACGGCGGGTGGCGATGCCGACCCGGGATCTGATCCACTCGTCCGAGGTGTCGACCAGGGCGGCCAGGTCGTCGTTGGTGAGCACGCGGGTCGGCTGGTGATGGGCGACCGAGAGTATCCGGGCGCCGGGGCTGGTCACGGTCACGAGTCCTCCAGTGGATGGTGTTCCGGGGAGCGGGTCCGGTGGGCGTCGGTGCCCACGGAGCCGCGGAACGCTGAGCGGGGTGACGGTGCCCGGCCTCGCCCCGGAGACGGCGCCGTCCGCGGCCGGGCCCACCCGGCCGGGGTGCGGGCGTCCGGGGCCGCGCCACGGGGACCGGCCCGGCGTGTGTTCACGCCACACCGCGCTGTGGACCGGGTACGGCGTCCGGGGCCGCCGGGACCAGGGCGGCGGCGACCGCGGCCATCACGTCCGCGACCTCCGGGAAGAGGAAGAAGTGGTCGCCGGGGAGGACCACCAGCCGGGAGGGGGCGTCGGTGTGCCGGCGCCAGAGGTGCAGCCGCTCCTTCTCCACAACGGGGTCGGCGTCGCCGCCGAGCACGGTCATGGGCACCGCGAGCGGAGGCCGGTCACGGTAGTGGTAGGTCTCCAGCATCGCGTAGTCCGCGCGCAGGGTGGGCAGGAACAGCTCCATCAGGCCCGCGTCGTCGAGGATCCCGGCCGGTGTGCCGCCGAGACGGCGCAGTTCGTCGATCACGTCGGCCTCCGGCGCCGCGTGGATCGGCCGCCGGGTGCGCGGGAGTTCGGGGGCCTGCGCGCCGGAGACGAAGAGGTGCTCCGGCCGTGGCAGGCCCCGGCCGCGCAGCGTCCTGGCGAGTTCGAAGGCGAGCAGGCCGCCCATGCTGTGGCCGAACAGCGCGTAGGGCCGGTCCAGGTACTCCGCGAGGGCGTCGGCCAGCAGCCCGGCCAGGAACACCAGGTCGGTGACCGGGGGCTCGCCCCAGCGGCCGCCCCGGCCGGGGATCTCCAGGGGATGCACCTGGACCGGGTCGGGGGCCAGGTCGCGCCATTCCCGGTACACCGCCGCGCTGCCGCCCGCGTGGGGAAGGCAGAAGAGCCGGACGCCGGGGCGGTCCTGCGGCTCTCCCTGGGCAAACCACGGGTTGCGCACGATGTGCTTCTCCTTCGCTTCACTCCGGTTCACGGGGGCCCGTGCCTGGCTCGTCCACGGGCTCCCCCGACGGCCGTCGGTCGGTCGGTCGGTCAAAAGGGTGATTCGGTCAAGACGCAGGCCGGTCGGTGAGGGTCAGCGCGCCCGAAGGGCAGCGCTCCACCGCCTCCCGCGCGGCCTCGTCGGCGTCCGGCCCCCGCGGGCCGTCCGGCAGCAGGACGACGGTTCCGTCCTCGTCGGACTGGTCGAAGAAGTCGGGGGCGGTCAGCGCGCACATGCCCGCACCGACGCAGCGCTCCGTGTCAGCCTGGATTCGCATGGCCATGGTCCTTCGTGCCGTGGTGGCCGTCGTCGCCGACGGCCGGGGCGGGGTCAGACGGCGACCCCGCCGTCGATCTGGAAGGTGGTGCCGGTGATGTACGCGGCCCGGTCCGAGAGCAGGAAGGAGACCAGGTCGGCGACTTCGTGCGGCTCACCGAACCGCCCCAGCGGGATGCGCTCCGTGAACCGCTGCCGCAGGTCGGCGGGCAGTTCCATGACGGGGTCGGTGGCGACGAAGCCGGGCACGACCACGTTGGCGCGGATGCCGTACCGGCCGACCTCGCGGGCCAGGGACTTGGTGAACCCGATGATCCCGGCCTTGGACGCGGCGTAGTTGGTCTGCCCGGGATTGCCGTGCAGGCCGGCGATCGACGACATCGTCACGATCGCCCCCCGCCGGCGCTCGATCATGCCGTTGATGACGGTCCGGCAGACGTAGTACGTGCCGTCGAGATTGACCTGGAGGACATCGGTCCAGTCGTCGTCCTCCATCGCCGCCAGCGGACCGTCGCGCAGCACGGCGGCCGAGGTGACCACCGCCGCGACCGGACCGAGGGTGTCCTCGATCCCGTCGACCAGGTCCTCCACCGCGGCGCTGTCGCTGACGTCGGTACGGCGGATGTACGTCCGCCGCCCCAGCGCGCCGATCTCCTTCTCCAGGCTCTCGGCGGCGGCCGCGTCGGAGGCGTAGCACACCGCCACGTCGAAACCGTCCTGGGCGAGCCGCAGCGCGACGGCCCGGCCGATTCCCCGCGCGCCGCCCGCCACGAGCGCCACGGGGGCGTCCTGGGGCGTCACCGTCTCCCCCTGTCCGGCCGCGTCGGTGCCGCTCATGCCGTGCCCTCCTGTTCGGGTACGTCCGTGGCGAGCAACTCGCGCAGCTGGGCCTCGACCTCCTCGTCGGAGAGTTCCGCGAGCAGGTCCAGGTCGAGGTCCGGCTCCGGGGCGTCGCGGTCGATGACCTCGATGACGTCCTCGGGGCGGGCCGGGGTCCCGGAGCCGGGCCCCGCGTCCAGCAGCACGGCGGTGTGCGCCACGGTGGGGTTCTCGAAGAACGCCCGCAGGTCGAGCTCCACGCCGAGACGGCTCTTGACGCGGGTGCCGATCTGTACGGCGGCCAGCGAGTGACCGCCGAGGGCGAAGAAGTCGTCGTCGGCACCGACCCGGTCGACGCCCAGGATCTCCTGCCAGACCTCGGCGACGTCCCGCTCGCGGTCGGTGCGGGGGGCGACGTACGGCGTGGCCAGTTCGGGGCGCGGGTGGGTGCCGCCGGGCGGGGCGAGCCGCTCCATCTCCCGCTCCAGGAGGTCCGGGGTCAGGGAGCGGGCCAGCTCGCGTACGGCCGTGAACTCGCGGCGGCAGACGACGAGGTGGCCGGGGAGGCCGGGGGTGGCGAGGAGGCGGCCGAAGACGTCCTTGCCCTGCTGCTCGGTGATGCCTTCGGCGAGGACGCGCAGCACACCGGCGCCGGCCGGCTCGTCGGAGCCGTCCCCGTCCGCGCCGGGCTCGGGCGGCTCGGCGGCGCGCGCTATCTGGTCGCGCAGCCCCTCCAGGTCGTTGATCCGCTTGATGGTGAAGTCGGCGATCCTGACGAGGAGCCGGCCGTCCGGGTCGAGGAGTTCGATGTCGCAGGTGCTGGTCTCGCCCGCCGAGTCGGCGGCCTCCTTCACCTCGACGTAGGCGTGCACGGTGCTGGTCAGCCCGTGGTGGACGCGCAGGGAGCGGTAGCTGAACGGCAGGTAGTAGGTGTCCGGCGCGTGGACGCGGGCGGTGCCGCCGGCCGCGTCGAGCAGCGCCGGGTGCAGCAGGTAGTGGTCGAGGTCGCCGTGGTACTCCTCGTCGAGCCTGAGGGTGGCCATCACCCGCTCGGGGCCGACCTGGATCTCCTTCATGCACTTCCAGCGCGGTCCGAAGGAGAACTCGATCGGGCCGCCCTTCTCGAAGCGGTCCAGACGGAGCCCGAGCTTGATCGACTCGTCGGTGTCGAGGACGTCCGTCACCTCGCAGGCGGCCAGAAGCGCGTCGAGGTCGCGTACGACGTCCGGCTCCGGGTCGAGGAAGGCGACGGTGCCGCGCGCGTGGTCGGTCCAGGTCACGGCTCCGGGGGCACCGGCCCGGCTCTGTACGGCGAAGTGCCACCGTCCGTCGCGTTCCTCGACAGTGGTGAAGACCTCGCGGGACTGTCCGTCGGGCACCACCACGGGCACGAGGTACTGCACGTCGCTGATCTCGACGTCCCGTCCGGCGGCCTGCTCGGCGACGGCGGCCCTGACGAGTTCGAGGTAGGCGGTCCCCGGTACGAGGCCGTGGTCCTGGATGCGGTGGTCGCCGACGATCCAGCTGTCGGCGGTGGTCAGGACGGTGGTGTACGTGCGTGAGGTGGGCGTCGAGCGGACCAGGCGCCGCAGGAGGGGGTGGCCGTCCAGCGGGGTGCCGGTGCCGCCCCCGAACCGGTCGGCGAGGCCGGCGGCCATGCCGACGTCCCGCCAGGTGTCCCATCCCACGGCCGTGACGGGCAGTCCCGTCGTACGGCGCTTGTCCTGCGCCCACGCGTCGAGGAAGGCGTTGGCCGCGGCGTAGTCGCTCTGGCCCGGCCCGCCGAGGACGGCGGTGACGGAGGAGCACAGCAGCATGAAGTCCAGCTCGTCCCCGGCGCAGACCTCCTCGAGGACGAGCAGACCGTGGGTCTTGGCGGCGAGCACCTGGCCGGACTCGGCCGGGGACTTGGTGACGATCATGCCCTGGGAGGGCACTCCGGCCGCGTGCACCACACCGTTCAACGGCCCTGCGGTGGACCGCAGTTCGTCCACGGCCCGGCTCATCTGCTCCTGGTCGGTGACGTCGGCGCGCAGCAGGACGACGCGGGCGCCGAGCGATTCGAGGTGCCGGAGCCGCCGGATGCGGAAGGCGGTCGGGTCGCTGTCCTCGTGCGCGGCGAGATAGGCGTCCCGGTCTTCCGGCGGCGGGAACGCGGAGCGGCCCAGCAGACCGAGGACCGGGCGGTCGGCGGTCTCGGCGAGGTGCTCGGCGACGGCCAGACCGATGCCGCCGAGGCCGCCGGTGACGAGGTAGACGCCGCCGTCGCGCGGTCCGGTGGGCCCGGTGTCGCCGGGGGCGGGCCGGCCGATCCAGTCGGCCCGGTCGAAGCCGCGCGCCCACCAGTGGCGTCCGCGCAGGGCGATCTCCGCTCCGGTGTCCGGGCCGGTGAGGGCGCTCAGCAGGGCGTGGACGGCGTCCTCGCCGGGGGCGGCCGGGTCGGTGCCGGTGACGTCCAGGACGCGGCAGGTGGTGCCGGCGGTCTCCTGGGGGATGACCGTGGCCGCGCCGAGCAGCAGGGCGTTCTCGGGCCGCAGGGTCTCGTCGCCGGTGACGTCGTACACGCCGCGGCAGAGCACCTCGACCGTGACCGGTACGGGCGGCCGTTCGGCGCCGACGGCCTGGGCGAGGGCGACGAGGCCGTCGAAGCCGGTACGCCGGGCGGTGTCCAGCCGTTCGGCGGCGGACGTCCGGTCCTGGTCCGCGCCGTGGGCGGTGGCCCACAGATGGACGAGGCGGACGCGCCCGGTGTCCGGGGTCGTGAAGGGGGGTGCGGCCAGGGACCGGACGAGGGCGCCCAGATGGTCCCGGTCGGCGGGGTCGAGGGTCCAGGTGCCGGAGCCGTCGTGCTCCAGGGCGGTGCCCGCCGTGACGCGTACGACCTGGTCCCCGGTGGCGGCGAGACGGGTGGCGAGGCTGTCCCCGAGCGGGAGTTCCGCGCCGAGGACGACCCAGGTGTCTCCGGTGGCCCGTGCCGCGCTCCGGGCGGGGAGGGGCAGCCGCTGCCAGCCGGGGGTGTAGAACCAGTCGGCGGCGGTGGTGACGGCGGGCTCCGCGCCGGGCGCCGGGCCGGCGGTCTCGGTGGGCTCCACCCAGTAACGGCGGCGCTGGAAGGCGTACCCCGGCAGCCTGACCGGGAGGTGCCGGTCCGGGCCGTGCACGGCGTCCCAGTCGACGTCGGCGCCCGCGCTCCACACGGTGCCGAGGCCCGCCAGCAGGTGGGCGTCGTCGGGGGTCCGGTCGCCGGGGTGCCGCAGGGAACCGGCCACGGTGCGGTCTGGTGTCCAGTCGTGGTGGGCGCGCGCGAAGTTGGCGAGGTTCTGGCCGGGTCCGGCCTCGACCAGGACGAGGAGGGGGTCGGCGAGCAGGGTGTCGAGGGCGTCGCGGAACCGGACCGGCCTGCGCAGGTGGGTGCCCCAGTACTCGGGGCTGGTCGCCTGTTCCTCGGTGATCCAGGTGCCGGTGACGTTGGAGAGGAACGGGATCGTCGGGGGGTGCAGGACGACCTTGCGCACCTCGTCGGTCAGGGGGCCGACCGCGCCGTCCATGTCGGGCGAGTGGAAGGCGTGCGAGGTGTGCAGGCGGCGGCAGCCGATCCCCTCGCCGGTGAGCCGCTGTTCCAGGGCGTCCACGGCCTGCGGGGTGCCGGAGACCACGGTGAGCGCGCTGGAGTTGACGGCGGCCACCGACAGACCGTCGCCGAGGCGGGCGGCGGTCTCCTCCTCGGAGAGGAAGACGCTGAGCATGGCGCCCCGCGGCATCTCCTGGACCAGGCGGCCGCGTGCGGCGACGAGGTGCGCGGCGTCCTCCAGGGAGAACACCCCGGCCAGGCAGGCGGCCACGTACTCCCCGATGCTGTGGCCGACCATGGCGCGCGGCCGGACACCCCAGGACTGCCAGAGCCGGGCGAGGGCGTATTCGACGCAGAACAGCGCGGGCTGGGCGACGCGGGTCTGCCGCAGCCGCTCGGCCGCCTCCGGGTCGTCGCGGCCGAGGACCAGGGTGCGCGGGTCCTCGCCCAGGTAGGGGGCGAAGAGCTCGGCGCACCGGTCGAACTCGGCCTGGAAGACGGGCTCGCGGGCGTAGAGGTCACGGGCCATGCCCGGGTACTGGGCGCCCTGTCCCGGGAAGAGGAACGCGACCGGGGCGGTGTCGGACGCGGGCGTCCGGGGGGCGTCGCCCGCGAGGCCGCGCAGCGCGTCGACGGCTTCGCCGGTGGTCCGGGCGACGACGGTGGCGCGGTGCGGGAAGGCGGCCCGGCGCCGGGCCAAGGTGTCGGCGACGGCGCCGAGGGAGCCGCCGGGACCGGCTTCGAGGTGGTCGGCGAGGCGTGCGGCGGCCTCGGCGAGCGCGGGCGCGGACTTCGCGGAGAGCGGCAGCAGGCGGGCGGGGCCTTCCGTCGTGGTGCCGGTGCTCCGGTCGCCCTCGTCGAGGGGGTCCGGCTCCGGGGCGGGGGCCTCCTCCAGGACGATGTGCACATTGGTGCCGCCGATGCCGAAGGAGCTGACCCCGGCGCGGCGCGGCTCGTCCGCACGGGGCCAGGGGCGCAGTTCGGAGTTGACGTAGAAGGGACTGGTGTCCAGCTCCAGGCCGGGGTTGGGCCGCTCGCAGTGCAGGGTCGGCGGGATGGCCTCGTGTTTGAGGGCGAGGGCTGCCTTGATCAGGCCGGTGACACCGGCGGCCGCGTCGAGGTGGCCGACGTTGCTCTTGACCGAGCCGATGGCGCAGTAGCCCCGCTCGTCCGTGCCCGCGCGGTGGGCGCGGGTGAGGGCGGCGATCTCGATGGGGTCCCCGAGGGGGGTGCCGGTGCCGTGGGTCTCCACGAAGCCGACGGTGGCGGGATCGACGTCGGCCAGGGCCAGCGCCTCGGCGACGACCTCGGCCTGTCCGTCCACGCTGGGCGCGGTGTAACCGGCCTTGAGGGAACCGTCGTTGTTGACGGCGCTGCCGAGCACCACCGCGTCCACGGTGTCGCCCTCGGTGCGGGCATCGGCGAGGCGGCGCAGCACGACGATGCCCGCCCCGTTGCCGGGCACGGTGCCTTCGGCGTCGGCGTCGAAGGCGCGGCAGGTGCCGTCCGGGGAGAGGATGCCGCCGGATTCGTAGGCGTAGCCGCCGTGCAGCGGGGAGCTGACGGACACGCCGCCGGCCAGGGCGATGTCGCATTCCCCGTTCAGCAGGCTCTGGCAGGCCAGGTGCACGGCGGTGAGCGAGGTGGAGCAGGCGGTCTGGACGGTGACCGCCGGGCCCTTCAGGCCGAGTTTGTACGCGGTGCGGGTGGCCAGGAAGTCCTTGTCCGAGGCGAGCATCACCTGGTACATGCCGGAGGAGTCCAGCACCCGCTGGTTCCTCATCAGGTTGAACAGCAGGTAGGTGTTGAGGCCGTTGCCGGCGAAGACGCCGATACGGCCTTCGAAGCGGGCCGGGTCGATCCCGGCGGACTCCAGGGCGTGCCAGGCGCATTCGAGGAAGACGCGGTGCTGGGGGTCGAGGAGTTCGGCCTCGCGGGGGCTGTAGCCGAAGAAGCCCTCGTCGAAGAGGTCGGCGCCCTCCAGCGCGCCCTTGGCCCTGACGTAGCCGTCCTGGGCCAGGACCGCCGGTTCGACGCCGGAGTCGGCGAGTTCCTCGTCCGCGTAGTGGCTGATGCCCTCGCGGCCCTGTTCGAGGTTGGTCCAGAAGGTCGGCACGTCGTCGGCGCCGGGAAAGCGGCCGGCCATGCCGATGATGGCGACGCGGTCGAGGTCCTGGTCATGGTCTGGCTGTGGCACGTGGATCACCTGTCTCCGCGGGAGGAAGCCCGGCGTTCGGCTGCCTGCTGCCGCCGGTTTCGGGACTGTCGTCGGTTCTGTGCGCGCTGCCTGGCGCCGTGCGTGACGTTCTCGGAGTCGTCGGGTGTGCCGCCGCCCAGGTAGGCGGCGAGCGACTCGACGGTGGGGTGCTGGAACAGCTCGACCATGGTCAGTTCGTGGCCGAGCGTGGCGGCCAGTTCGGTACGGAACTCGGCCATCAGCAGGGAGTGGCCGCCCAGGTCGAAGAAGTTGTCCCGCATCCCGACGCGCTCGGCCCCCAGCAGGCGGCGCCACAGGTCGCCGAGCGCGTGTTCGGTGCCGTTCTCGGGCGCGACGAACCGGGTCCCGGATTCCGGGCGGTCCGGGCGCGGTTCGGGCAGGGCCTTGCGGTCGGTCTTGCCGCTGGGGGTCAGCGGCAGGGCGTCGAGCACGGTGAAGGAGGCCGGGACCATGTACTCCGGCAGGTATCCGCGCAGATGGCCGGCGAGTGCGCCGGGGGCCGGCGGCGTGTCGCCCGTGACGGTGACGTACGCGGCGAGGCGGATGTCGCCGGGGGCGTGCTCCCGGGCGGTGACGACCGCCTCGCGCACCGCGCCGTGCCGGGTCAGCACGGCCTCGATCTCGCCCAGTTCGAGCCGCTGGCCGCGCAGTTTGACCTGGTGGTCGAGGCGGCCGAGGAACTCCAGGGCGCCGTCGGCGCGGTAGCGGGCGAGGTCGCCGGTGCGGTAGACGCGGGCGCCCGGCACGAAGGGGTCCTCGGTGAAGCGCTCGGCCGTCAGCTCAGGGCGTTTGAGGTAACCCCGGGCCAGGCCCCGGCCGCCGATGCACAGTTCGCCGGGGATGCCGGGCGGGAGGGGCCGGTCGTGGCGGTCCAGGACGTAGAGGCGGGTGTTGGCAATGGGGCGGCCCAGCGGTACGGGGCCGGAGCCGTCGCCCGCGGCGCAGTGCCAGGCGCTCACGTCGATGGCCGCCTCGGTGGGGCCGTACAGGTTGTGCAGCTCGGCCCGGTGGAGGCCGAGGAAGCGGTCGTGCAGGGAGCGGGTCAGCTCCTCGCCGCTGCACAGGACGCGGCGCAGCCCGGCGGACTTCGCGGGGGGTTCGGCGAGGTAGAGCTGGAGCATGGACGGCACGAAGTGGACGGTGGTGATCCTCTCGGCCTCGACGGTGTCGGCGAGGTACCCGCAGTCGCGGTGCCCGCCGGGCCGGGCGACCACGAGGGTGGCGCCCGTCATCAGCGGCCAGAGGAACTCCCACACGGAGACGTCGAAGGAGAACGGCGTCTTCTGGAGCACCCGGTCCGTGCCGTCCAGGCCGTAGGCGTCCTGCATCCACAGCAGCCGGTTGCGCAGGGCCGCGTGGACGTTCATCACGCCCTTGGGGCGGCCGGTGGAGCCCGAGGTGAAGATGACGTACGCCAGGTCCTCGCCGTCCACCCCGACGCCCAGGTCGTCCGGGGACAGGCCGGACAGTTCCGCGGTGAGGTCCTCCACCCGCAGCACCGGGCAGCCGAGGGCGGGCAGCCGCTCGCCCAGGGCGCCGTGGGTGAGCACCACGGAGGGCTCGGCGTCCTCGGCGATGTCGGCGAGCCTGCCGGAGGGCAGGTCGGTGTCGAGGGGGACGTACGCCCCGCCGGCCTTCAGGACGGCGAGGAGGGCCACGACCAGCTCGACGGAGCGCTCCAGGGCCAGGCCGACGAGGACGTCGCGGCCCACCCCGTGGGCGCGCAGCAGCCGGGCGAGCCGGTTGGCGCGGCCGTTCAGCTCGGCGTACGTGAGCGAGGCACTCTCGAAACGGACGGCCTCGGCGTCCGGGGTGTCGCGGACCCGCCGCTCGACGCACTCGTGCACCAGGCCGTCGGGCCACTGCCGGTCGGTGGCGTTCCACGCCCCGGTCGTCGCGAGGAGCCGCGCCTCGTCGAAGAGGTCGAGGGAGCCGATGGGCGAGCCGGGGCGGGCGACGGCCTGTTCCACAAGGCGGCGGAAGTGGCCGGCCAGCCGGACGACGGTGGCCTCGTCGAACAGGTCGCGGTCGTACTCGAACCAGCCGGTGACGCGGCCGTCGGTGTCGAACGCCTGGAGTTCCAGGTCGAAACGGGCACCCTCGCTCCTGACCGGGAGCCGTTCGAGGCGGGCGCCGCCCATGGCACGCGGGGGCACGGGCTCGCGGCCGTAGCTGAAGCTGACCTGGTAGACCGGGGGGCGGCTCAGGTCGCGGGCGGTGTTGAGGTCCGCGACGATCAGCTCGAAGGGGATCTCCTGGTGGCCGTAGGCGCCCAGGCAGGCGTCACGGACCCGGGTCAGGGCCGTCTCGAAGGCGGGGTCGCCGGAGAGGTCCGCCCTGATGGGCAGGGTGTTGACGAAGTACCCGATGAGCGGCTCGACCTCGGCGCGCCCGCGCAGCGCGGTGGGCACGCCGACGACGACGTCCTCCTGGCCGGTGTAGCGGTGCAGCAGGATCTGGAAGACGGCGAGCAGTGCCATGTACGGGGTCGCGCCGTGCCGGCCGGCCAGCGCGGCCAGCGGGCCGACGAGTTCGGCCGGGAGGTCGATGGGGACGGAGCCGCCGTTGAAGCCCTGGACGGCGGGGCGGGGCCGGTCCGTGGGCAGGTCGAGCACGGGGGGAGCGCCGGCGAGGTGCTCACGCCAGTACGCGAGGTCCTCCTGCCAGCCGCCGTCGTCGAGCCGCTGGTGCTGCCAGGCGGAGAAGTCGCCGTACTGGATGGGGAGTTCGGGCAGCGGAGAGGGGCGGCCCGCGGCGAACGCCTCGTAGAGCTCGGAGAGTTCGGAGAGGAAGACCGCGAGGGACCAGCGGTCGGAGACGAGGTGGTGCATCGCGACGACGAGCGCGGACCGCTCGGGGCCGGTGCGCAGCAGCCGTACGCGCAGCAGCGGGCCGGTGTCGATGTCGAAGGGGGTGGCGAGTGCCTCGTCGATCCAGGTGCGGCGGTCGGCGTCGGAGTACGCGGGACCGCTGAGGTCGGTCTCGGGGACCTCGATGTCCAGGTGCGCGTGGACGACCTGGACGGGTGCGCCGTCACGGAGCTCGAAGGTGGTGCGCAGGGCTTCGTGGCGGCGTACCACCTCGGCGACCGCGGCGCGCAGCAGGCCGGTGTCGAGGGTGCCCTCGACACGCACCGCGCCGGGCACGATGTAGCCGGGGTTGCGGGGGCGGAGCTGTTCGAGGAACCAGGTGCCGCGTTGCAGGACCGCCAGCGGGAACGTGTCCTCGGAGGGGCGCTCGGCCATCAGGGCGTCGAACCGGGCGCGCTCCTCGGGGCTGAGGGCGGCCAGTCTCCGGGCGAGGTCGTCGGTCACGGGCGTGTCTCCGGACCGGACCCCGGCGCGGTGGTACCGGTGAGTTCGTCGAGCAGCGCGGCGGCGGCGTCCGCGGCGCGAGGCGCCCGCCGGATCGCGCCGGGCGCCTCGCCTCCGTTCCGTACCTGGTCCGCCGGGGAGGCGCCGGCTGTCGCCGACAGCTCCTCGACGACGCGCCCGGCGAGGCTGCTGATGGTCGCCCCGCCGAGAAACTCGGTGATCTTCAGGGTGAGGCCCAGTCTGCTCTGGATCTCGTTGCGCAGTTCGACGGCCATCAGGGAGTCCAGTCCGAAGCCGGTCAGCGGCTCGTCCAGCCCGATGTCGGTGGAGGTGGAGCCGAGGACGTCCTTGATGCCGAGCGCGAACTGGGTGCGCAGCGTCGTCAGACGCTCGTCCTCGGCCAGCGCCAGCAGGTCGGCGGCGGTCGGGATGCGGCTGGTGCGGCGCCGGCCGCGCGACGCGCGCCTCCCGGCGCGGGTGGACCGGGTGCGGGGGCCGTCCCCGGTCCCGGAGGTCTCCTCGGCAACGGCGGCGGTGCCGTCCCAGGGCCGTAGGGGCTGCCAGCAGTCGACCCGGTCGAAGGGGTAGGTGGGGAGCGGCGTCCTGGCGCGGGTGTAGTCGCCGTCGAAGCCGTCCCAGTCGACCGGCACGCCCGCCGCGTACAGCTCGGCGACGGTGGGCAGCAGGACCTCCCACTCGTCCTGCTTGGGCCGCAGGCTGGGCAGCAGCAGGTCGTCGTGGCCGGGCGGCAGGGCGTCGCTGACGACGCCGAGCAGCGTGGGGGCGGGGCCGACCTCGACGTAGGTATGGTAGCCCATCTCGCGCAGGGTCCGTACGCCGTCGGCGAACCGTACGGTGCCGCGCAGGTGCCGGCACCAGTAGTCGGCGTCCGGCACCTGGTCCCACGGCCACAGGGTGCCGGTGACGTTGGAGACCAGCGGGACGCGGGGGGCGCTGAAGGTGATCTTCTCGGCGGCGCGGCGCAGCGGCTCCAGGACGGGGTCCATGCACGGGGAGTGCCCGGCGGAGGCGATGTGCAGCTTCTTGGCCTCGACGCCCCGGGCGGCCAGGGCCGCGCACACGGCCTCCACCGCGTCCCGCTCACCGGAGATCGCGGTGTTGGCGGGGCCGTTGGCCGCGGCGATCGCGACCTGTCCGGGGTACGCGGCGATCTCGGCGGCGACCACCTCCTCGGAGGCGAACACGGCGGCCATGGACCCGGGCAGGGAGAACGCGTCGATGACGCGGGCGCGTTCGGCGACGAACGTCAGGCCGTCCTCCAGGGACATCACGCCCGCCACGCAGGCCGCGACGCACTCGCCGAGGCTGTGGCCGATGACGGCGGCGGGGGTGACGCCCCAGGACTGCCACAGCCGGGCCATGGCGTACTCGACGGCGAAGGTGGCGGGCTGCGCGTAGGCGGTGTCGTTGATCCGCGTGTCGTCGGGGTCGTCGGGGAAGAGCACGGAGAGCAGCGGCCGGTCCAGGACCGGGCGGAGGATCTCGGCGCACGCGTCGACCGCGTCCCGGAAGGTGGGCTGGGTGTCGTACAGGCCGCGGGCCATACCGGGGCGCTGGGCGCCCTGGCCGGTGAAGAGGAAGACGACCTCGGGGCTGTCGGCCTCGCCCTGGACCAGGCCGGTGTCCGTCTCGCCGCGCGCGAAGGCGGCCAGCCGCCCGGCGACCTCCTCGCGGCCGGTGCCGACGGCGGCGAGGCGGTGGCGGAAGTGGCTGCGTCCGGTGCCCGCCGAGTAGCACAGGTCGGCCAGCGGGGTGGGGTCGTCCTCGGCCAGGCGCTCGGCGTACCGGCCGGCGAGGGCGCTCAGCGCGCTCTCGGTGCGGGCGGACAGCGTGAGGACGGAGGCGGGCCTGCGGTCGTCCGCGGCGGCGGGCGGGGCGGGCGGCGGGGCCTGCTCCAGGATCAGGTGGGCGTTGGTGCCGCTCAGGCCGAAACTGCTCACCGCGGCCACGCGGCGGCCCTCGGTCTCCGGCCACGGGGTGAGGCGGGTGGGCACCTGGAAGGTGGTGCCGTCGAAGGAGATGTTGGAGTTCAGCCGGGTGAAGTGGAGGTTCGGCGGGATCTGGGCGCGGTCCAGGCAGAGCGCGGCCTTGATGAGACCGGCGATGCCCGCGGCGGCCTCCAGGTGGCCGAAGTTGGTCTTGGCGGCGCCGAGATAGACCTCCGGGCCGCTCGGGCGCCCGTACACGTCGGCCAGCGCCTCGGCCTCGATGGGGTCGCCGAGGCGGGTGCCGGTGCCGTGGGTCTCGATGTAGCCGATCCGCTCGGGTGCCGTCCCGGCGGCGGCCAGGGCGCTGCGGAACACCTCGCGCTGCGCGGCCCCGTTGGGCGCGGTGATGCCGGCGCTGCGGCCGTCCTGGTTGACGGCCCCGCCGCGCACCACGGCCAGGACCCGGTCGCCGTCACGCTGTGCGTCGGACAGCCGCTTGAGGACGACGACACCGCAGCCCTCGCCGCGCACGTAGCCGTCGGCGCTGTCGGAGAAGGCCATGGCGCGGCCCTTGCGGGAGACCGAGCCGAACTGCGACTGGGAGATCATCAGCATCGGCGAGAGCACCACGTTGACCCCGCCGGCCAGGGCCATGTCGCACTCCCCCAGGCGCAGGCTCTGGGCGGCCTGGTGGACGGCGAGCAGGGACGAGGAGCAGGCGGTGTCGATGGTGAGGTTGGGGCCGCGCAGGTCGAGGAGGTAGGCGATGCGCGCCGGTACGAAGGACGGGGCGGCACCGGAACTGCTGTAGGCGCTCACGTCGTCCGGGTGGCGGATCTGCGCGGTGATGTAGTCCCAGGAGGCGGCGCCCATGAAGACGCCGGTACGGCTGCCGGCCAGGCCGGACGGGGCCCGGCCCGCGTTCTCCAGGGCCTCCCAGCACACCTGGAGGCTGAGGCGCTGGTGCGGGTCCATCGCCAGGGCCTCGCGCTTGGATATCCCGAAGAAGTCGTGGTCGAACGACTCGATGTCGTCGAGGAACGCCCCGGCGCGGGTGTAGATCTTGCCGGGCCTGCCGGCCTCCTCGTCGTAGAACGCCTCGTGGTCCCAGCGCGTGCCGGGGATGTCGCCGACGGCGTCGACGCCGTCGGCCAGCATCCGCCAGTAGCTCTCGGCGTCGGTGACGCCGCCGGGGAAGCGGCAGCCCGTGCCGACGACGGCGATGGGCTCGGAGCGCGCCCGCTCGTACGCGTCGACCTGGCGCTGGAGCCGGTCCATCGTCAGATAGGCCCGCTTGAGCGCCTCGGCCGCTCCCGTGCCCGTTCCCGGTGCCGTCATCGCTGACCCCCTTCGTCGATCTGCTTCGTCTTGGCCATGAGGAGTGCTTCGAGTTCCGCGGTGGTCATCGCGTCGAGGTCCGGCGCCGCGTCCGCGGTGTCCGGGCCCGTGCCGTCCGCAACGGCCGGTACCTCCGGCAGGGTCCGTGGGCCGGGCGCGGGCCGCGGGTCCTGGTCGTCCTCGGCCCGTTCGCTCTCCAGCGCGATCTTCATGCGGTCGGCCAGGTAGGGCACCAGCGCGTCGATGGTCGGGAAGCGCCAGGTCACGGTGGAGGGCAGGGGGACGCGCAGCGAGGACTCCAGCGACTTGCGCAGCTCCAGCGAGAGCAGCGAGTCGAAGCCCATGCTGGTGAGCGGTGCCCCGGCGTCGACGGCGGCGGGGTCGCCGCCGAGGAGGCCGGCGGCGACGGCCCGGCAGTGTTCGGTCAGGACGGCCCTGCGGCGGCGGCCGGGTTCGACGGCGAGCATCCGCCGGTGGACGTCGTCCGCCGGTCCCGCGCCGCCGTCGTGTTCCTGGCCGGGGTCGTCCAGGAGGGTGCGCAGCAGGCCGCCACCGGGGTGTTCGCGGAGTCTGGCCCGGTCCACCGGCAGGACGCAGACCTGGGTGGCGGTGCCGCTCAGCAGCCGGTCGAGGACGGCGATGCCCTGCTCGGGGCTGATGCTCCGGATGCCCCGGGTGGACAGGGCGCCGCCCCGGTCGGGCCGGGCGGCGAGGCCGATCCTCGACCACGGGCCCCAGTCGATGCTCAGCGCGGGCAGGCCGTGTGAACGCCGGTGGTGGGCCAGGCCGTCGAGGAAGGCGCTGGCGGCGGCGTAGTTGCCCTGGCTGGCCGAGCCGAGGACGGCGGCGGCCGAGGAGTACAGGACGAAGAAGTCGAGTGCGCGGTCGAGGGTGGCCCGGTGCAGGTGCCAGGCCGCGGCCGACTTCGGGGCGGCGACGGACCGGAAGCGGTCGGCGTCCAGGCCGGTGAGCAGACCGTCGTCGAGGATGCCCGCGGCGTGGACGATGCCGGCCAGCGGCGGCATGGAGCCGTCGACGCGGGCCAGCAGCCCGTCGACCTCGGCGCGTTCGGAGACGTCCGCGGCGAGGACGGTGACCTCGGCGCGGGTCCGCAGGTCGGTGAGGACGCGTTCGGCGTCGGGGCCGGGCGCGCCGCGGCCGACCAGGGCCAGGTGCCGGGCGCCCTGCCCGACGAGGTAGCGGGCCGTCTCCAGGCCGAGCGCGCCGAGGCCGCCGGTGACGAGGTAGGTGCCGCAGGGGCGTACGGGCGGGGCGCCGGGGGCGGTGGTGACGGTCTCGTCGGCGGCCGGGCGCAGGACGATCTTGCCGGTGTGGCGGGCCTTGGCCATGGCGGTGAAGGCCTCGGTGGCGTCGGCGAAGGGATGGACGGTGACGGGCAGGGCGCTGAAGTCGCCGTCCGCGAAGCCCTGGACCACGTCGGCGAAGAGCGCGGCGATCTCCTCGGGCCGGTCGCGGATGGTGCGTTCCAGGTCCACGGCGAAGAAGGCGCGGTTGTCCTTGAACAGTTCCAGGCCGATGTGGCTGTTGTCGTAGATGTCGCGCTTGCCTATCTCCACGAAGCGCCCGCCGGGCGCGAGCAGCCGCAGGGACCGTACGAGGGCTTCGCCGGAGGCGGAGTTGAGGACGACGTCGACGCCCCGGCCGCCGGTGAGCGCGGTGATCTCGTCGGCGAAGGCGACCGTGCGGGAGTCCATGACGTGCTCGACGCCCAGATCACGCAGGAGGGCCCGCTTCTCGGGGGTGCCGGCAGTGGCGAAGACGCGGGCGCCGCGCCGGCGGGCGATCTGGAGCGCGGCCAGACCGACGCCACCGGTCGCGGAGTGGACCAGTACGGTCTCCCCGTCCCGCAGGCGGGCGAGGTGTTCGAGGCCGTGGACGGCGGTGAGGAAGGCGAGGGGCAGGGCGGCGGCCTGGTCGTCGTCGAGGGTCGGCGGAGCCGCGACGGCCAGGCGCTCGTCGAGGGTGACGAAGGCCGCCATGCAGCTGGGACCCGTGGCGATGACGCGGTCACCGGCCCGGAGCCGGGTCACCCCCTCACCGACCGCGCTGACGCGGCCGGAGCATTCGGCGCCCAGCGGCACGACGCCTTCGGCGCCGGGGTAGGTGTCGAGGGCCTTGAGCACGTCGCTGAAGTTCAGGCCGGCGGCGGCGACTTCGATCTCGATCTGTCCGGGGCCCGGCGGGGTGCGCCGCCACCAGGTGGCGCCGAGACCGGCGAGGCTGCCGGGGCGGTCGGTCAGCAGCCGGTGGTTGCCGTCGCGGGCGGCGTCGAAGGACCAGGCGGGGCGGGCCTCACGGACGGACCGGACGGGGGCCGTCCACGGCTGGAGCGCGGGGGTGAGGCGCGCCTCACCCCGCAGGGCGACCTGGTCGTCGGCGCCGTCGCGCAGTACCTCGGCGAGCAGCCGGCCGCTCTCGCCGCCGGGGCGGGCCGGGTCCAGGTCGACGACCGTGGACCGCAGTTCGGTGTGCTCCAGGCCGATCACCCGGGCCAGGCCCCACAGGGGCGCCTGTCCGACGTCCGGCCGGTCCGCGTCGGCCACGCGCTGGGCGCCGCGGGTGAGCAGCACCAGGCGGGGCGCGGGGTCCGTCCCCGCGCGGGCGAGTTCCTGTACGAGGTGGAGCGCGGGCAGGCACGCGGCGTCCCGGGCGGCGGGGAACTCCCGCTCGGGGCCGTCCGGGGTGAGGGTGACGTCGAGCGTCCAGGCCTGGACGATCCCGTCGGGGACGGTGCCCTCGGCTGCCAGGCCGGCCAGCAGCGCGGCCATGTCCTCGGCGCGGGACGGGTCGAGTTCGTAGTGGTCCGTGTCCACCTTGCGGTAGGCGGGGCCCGCGGCGGCGGTCAGGCAGCGGCCGCCGCGCGCGCGCAGTTCGGTGGCGAGGGCGTCGGCGGTGCCCCCCGCGTCGGTGAACAGCAGCCAGGTGCCGGGCCGGCGCCCGGAGTCGGGGGCGGTGAGGGGGGCGGGGCGCCAGGCGATGTCGAGGAGCGCCTCGTCGAACGGGTCGGCCGTCCCGGTGCGGTCGAGGCGCTTGAGGGTGATGCCGGTGATCTCACCGACGGGTGTGCCCGCGTCGTCGTAGAGGACGACGCTCGCGCCGGTGATCTCCTCGGCGCCGGGCCGCGGCGCGGTGACCGAGGCGTGTGCCCAGCGGGGCTCGGCACGGTCGGTGAAGAGGGTGAACCCGCCGGTGGCCACCGGGAGGTACGTGGCGTCCAGGGGCTGGTCCTGGGCGTCCAGGGCGGCGCCGAGCGCCTGGAGGGCGCTGTCGAGGACGGCCGGGTGCACCGGGTGGGCGCCACGGTCGGTGGTCAGCGCACCGCGTTCGCTGAGCCGGGCGACGACCTCGCGCCGGCCCCGCCACAGCTCCTCGATCCCCTGGAAGGCGGGGCCGTACTCCAGACCGGCGCCGCGCAGCGCGGCGTAGTGGTCGGCGACCGGGGCGGAGGTGGCGCAGCGGGCGCGTACGGCGTCGAGCGGTTCGGTGCCGGCGGCGGGGGCGGCGGGGCGGAAGGAGGCCCGTGCGGCCTCGGTCCACTCGTCGTCGGCGCCGGCCCGGGTGAACAGGCGCAGCGTGCCGGTCTCGGCGGTCCCGGGTACCAGGACGAGTTGCAGCGTGGTGGCGTCGCTCCGCTCGGGCACGACGGTGAGCCGGCTGAACGTGACGTCCTCCAGGGCCGCGTCGCCCGAGAGGTGTGCGCTGGCCGCGGCGAGCGCGGCGTCCAGGACGAGAGCGGCGGGCAGCACGGGGCTGCCGCCGACCTGGTGGTCCGTCAGATACGGGAACTCCGCCAGGTCGACGGGGGCCGACCAGTGGACGGTGTGCGGGGGGAGCGCCGAGGCCGTACGGTCCCGCAGGACCGGGTGGCCGCGGTGCGCGGTCCGGCGGCGGGCGGGCTGCTCGTACCAGTTCCGGGTGCGCTGCCAGGGGTAGGTGGGCAGGTCGGCCAGGGGCCCGGCGGGGCCGTGGACGCGGGTCCAGTCGATCCGGTGGCCGGCGGTGTAGAGGCGGCCCAGTTCACCGAGCACGGTGGCGCGGCCGGGCTGTTCCCGGCGGAGCGAGGACACCGCGACGCCGTCCCCGGAGGCCGCCAGCCGTTCGGTGACCGCGTCCGTGAGCATCGGGTGCGGTGACATCTCGACGAAGACGTTGTGGCCGGTCTCCGCGAGCCCGGTCACGGCGGTGTCGAACAGCACCGGCCTGGTGAGGTTGGACGCCCAGTACTCGGCGTCGAGCCGCTCGCCCGCGAGGGTCTCGCCGGTGACGGTGGAGACCAGGGGGACGGCCGTGGCGCGGGGCCTCAGGTCGGCCAGGAGCCGCCACAGCTCGGCGGCGACGGGCTCCATCAGCGGGCAGTGGGAGGCGAACTCGACGGATTCCAGGACCTTGGCGTAGAGGCCGTCGGCCTCCAGGGACTTGGCGAACTCCTCCAGGACCGCGCCCTCGCCGGAGAAGACGGTGGAGTGCGGGCTGTTGGCGGCGGCGGTCCACACCGGTCCGGGGGTGCGTTCGGCGAGGATCTCGCGGGCCCGTTCCAGGGAGACGCCCACGACGGCCATCCGCCCCTTGCCGGTGGCGGCGTGCAGGACGGTGCCCCGGTGCAGGGCGATCAGGAGGGCGTCCTCCAGCGAGATCGCCCCCGCGACATGGGCCGCGGCGATCTCTCCCACGCTGTGTCCGACGACCGCGGCGGGTTCGACACCCCAGGAGCGCCACAGGGCGGCCAGGGCGATCTGGACGGCGGTCAGGGCGGGCTGGCCGACCGCGGTGTCCAGGAGCCGGGAGCGGGCCGGGTCGGCGGTGAGCTGGTCGAGCAGCGACCAGTCGGTGTGGCGGCGCAGCAGGGCGTCGGCACGTTCGAGGACGGCGCGGAAGCTCTTCTCGGCGGCGAGGTCGCCGTGGAGCAGGTCGGCGGCCAGCGGCCACCAGCGGGGCCCCTGCCCGGAGAAGACGAACACCGGCCGGGACCGGAGGCCGGCCCGGCGTACGCCGGAGCTGAGGCCGGGGACCTCCTCTCCACGGCCGAACGCCTCGATCGCGGCGCGCAGTTCACCGGGGGTGCCGCCGACGCAGGCCAGACGGTGTTCGTGGTGGGCGCGGCGGACGGCGGCGGCGGACGCGAAGGCGCTCACGGGGGTGGTGTCGGTGAGCTTGTCCGCGTGGCGGACGGCGAGGTCGCGCAGGGCCTGGCCGTCGCGGGCGGAGACGGTCAGCAGGACGGCGCCCCCGGCCTCGGTGCGGGCGGGTACGGCGGACGGCGGCTCCTCCACCACCAGGTGGGCGTTGGTCCCGCCGAAGCCGAAGGAGCTGACCCCGGCGAGGGCGGGAGCGTCCTGGACGGGCCACGGCCGCAGGGTGTCGGCGACGCGGACGGGCAGGTCGTCGAAGGGGATGTGCGGGTTGGGCTCGGTGTAGTGCAGGGTCGGGGGCACCGTGCGGTGGCGGACCATCAGGGCGGCCTTGATCAGACCGCCCATGCCCGCGGCGGCCTCCATGTGACCGAGGTTGGACTTGACCGAGCCGATCAGGCAGGGCCGGTTGGGGTCGCGGCCTTCGCCGAGCACCGCGCCGAGGGCCTTGGCCTCGATGGGGTCGCCGAGGATGGTGCCGGTTCCGTGTGCCTCCACGTAGGCGATGTCGGCGGCGCGTACGCCGGCCTTGGCGTGGGCGGCGCGCACCACCGCTTCCTGGGCGCGCGGGTTGGGGGCCATCAGGCCGTTGCTGGCGCCGTCCTGGTTGACGGCCCCGCCCCGGATCACGGCGTACACGGGGTCGCCGTCGGCCAGGGCCCGGCTGAGCGGCTTGAGGATCACCGCCCCGGCGCCTTCGGACCGTACGTATCCGTCGGCGCTCGCGTCGAACGGCTTGCACCGGCCGTCGGCCGACATCACCCCGGCCTTGCTGAAGTTGATGGCGAACGCCGGGGACAGCACCAGGTTGACGCCGCCGGCGACCGCCAGGTCGCAGTCCCCGTTGGCCAGGCCCGCGCAGGCCTGGAGCACCGCCACCAGGGAGGAGGAACAGGCGGTGTCCACGGCGATGCTGGGGCCGCGCAGGTCCAGGAGGTAGGAGAGGCGGTTGGCGGCGATGCTGAGGGCGCTGCCGGTGCCGGTGAAGACGTCGATGGCGTCGAGGTCGGCGAGCTGGCCGGTGGCGTAGTCGAAGCTGGAGATGCCGACGAACACCCCGGTGCGCGAGCCGGACAGGCTGTCCGTGGGCACGCCCGCGTTCTCCAGTGCCTCGAAGGTGACCTCGGCCAGCAGCCGCTGCTGGGGGTCCATGCGGTCGGCTTCCTGCCGCGAGATGCCGAAGAAACCGGCGTCGAAGCGGTCCACACCGTCGATGAACCCGCCCCAGCGGCTGTTGGTGCGGCCGGGCGCGGACGGGTCGTCGTCGGTGAACTCCTCGGTGCTCCACCGGTCGGCGGGGACCTCGGTGACCGCGTCGCGGCCTTCGCTGAGCAGCTGCCAGAAGCTGTCCGGGCCGTCCACGCCGCCGGGGAAGCGGCAGCCGATGCCGATGACGGCGACGGGCTCGTCGGCCGGGGGTCCGGCCGGGGCGGCGAGGGGGGCGGTGGCGGGCGCGGGGGCGGCGAGGGTGGTGGCCGGCTCGTCGAGGGGCGCGGCGGACGGGGCGGGCGCGTCGGCCGGAGCGGGTGCGTCGGCCGGGGCGGGCTCTCCCGCCAGGTGCCGGGCGAGCTTGGCCGCGGTGGGGTGTTCCCAGACGACACCGGGTTCCAGCGGGACCCCGAGGCGGCGTTCCAGGTCGCCGACCATCGTGACCATCTCCACGGACCGCAGCCCGTATCCGGCGAACGGCAGCTCCGGATCGACGGCGGCCACCGTGGTGCCGGTCGCCTCGGCCAGCGCCTCGCGCAGCCACAGCTCGATCTCGACGGCGCCGGGGGCCGGGGGCCCCACCGGTGCGGGGGCGGGGCCGGTCTCCGCCTCGTCGGCCCGCCAGAGCGCGATGGGCTCGGTGGTCCCGGCGAGGAGGGCGTCCACGCAGTCCTGGCGCCGGAGCTTGCCGCTGGAGGTCTTGGGCACGGTCCCCGTGCGGACGAGGGCGACCACATGGGCCCGCAGCCCGTGCTCCCGGGAGACGTCGGCGCGGATCGCCTCGATGACCCGGGCGCGGTCCTCGGGCGCACGGCTGCCGCGGTACTCCTGGACGACGACGAGGCGTTCCTCGCCGTCGATCTCGCGGGCGGCGGCCACACCGCAGCCCTGGCGCAGGCCCGGGGCGGCGCTCTCGACGGTGCGTTCGATGTCCTGCGGGTAGTGGTTGCGCCCGGCGACGATGACGACGTCCTTGATGCGGCCGGTGACGTAGATCTGGCCGCCGTCCAGGAATCCGAGGTCACCGGTGCGCAGGAACGGTCCCTCCCCGGTGTCGAGGCGGGCCCCGAAGGTCTCCTCGGTCATGCCGGCGCGCTGCCAGTAGCCGTGCGCCACGCTCGGGCCCGCCATCCACAGCTCACCGACCCGGTTGTCCGGGAGGGCGGCGTGGGTCTCCGGGTCCACGGCGAGGACCCGCTGGCCGTCCTGGGTGGTGCCGCAGCTGGGCAGGGGGCGCACCGCCTCACCGGGGCCCGCCTCCTCGGCGACGCCCGCGAGGAGGGATTCCGCCCGCAGGTCGCGGTGGACGGGGACCGCGGTGGGGTCCCCGGTGGACACCGCCAGCGTGGCCTCGGCGAGTCCGTAGGACGGTGCGTGGGTGCTGTGCCGGAAGCCGCACGGGGCGAAGGCCTCGGTGAAGCGCTCCAGGGTCTGCCCCCGGACCGGCTCGGCACCGTTGATGGCGACCTTCCAGGTGCTCAGGTCCAGCGTCCGGCGGTCCTTCTCGGTGACCTTGGCGACCGCGAGGTCGTACGCGAAGTTGGGGGCGGCGCTCGCGGTGCCGCCGGCGTCGGAGATCGCGCGCAGCCAGCGCAGCGGCCGCTTGAGGAACGAGTACGGCGACATGAACGTGACGGGGAACCCGGCGTAGGCGGGGGTGAGCAGCCCCATGATCAGGCCCATGTCGTGGAAGGGCGGCAGCCAGCTGACCATGTGCTGGCGGGGGTCGTCCAGGAAGAACTGCCGGTGGATGCCCTCGATGTTGGCCATCAGGTTGCCGTGGCTGACCATCACGCCCTTGGGGCGGTTGGTGGAGCCGGAGGTGTACTGGAGGAAGGCGAGGTCGTCACGGCGGGTGCCGGGTTCGCGCCAGCCGTCCGCGGCGGCGGTGTCCAGCTCGTCCACGGCCAGCCAGTGGATGTCCCGGAGCGCCGGGGCGTGTTCGGCGAAGCGGTCGACCAGCGCGACCGTCTCGGCCGGGGCCAGGACCACCGCGGGCTCGGCGTCCTCGACGATGCCGACCAGCCTCGGCAGGGTCCGCATCGGGAACGCCGGGTCCGGCGGGTAGACGGGTACGGCGACGACGTCGGCGTACAGGCAGGCGAAGAAGGAGATGACGTAGTCCAGCCCGGCCGGGCACATGATCAGGGCGCGTGCTCCTGCGGGGAAACGTTCCCGCAGCATCGCGGCGACGGTGCGGGCCCGGAGGTCCAGCTCCGCGTTGCCGAGGGCCTGGGGCTCGCCCTCACCGTCCACGAGGAAACGGAAGATGTGCTCTTGCGAATGTTCGCCCAGAACCATACGGAAATGGTCGACCAGCGATTGTGCGTCCCGGCCCGACATCCGACCGTCCTCTCCATGCTCGACACCTTGCGTGAACCCTTACGTCATTACGTGGATCTCTCCACGTAATTCCGCCGCACAGACGGAAGGCGGCATCAGGCCGCTCACAGCGGGCAGCCGTCCGGCTGTTACCCGTACTTCATGCGTGTTTCATTCAGCGGATAGGCCGGATTGCGGCCGGAGGAATCGCGAGGAGGCGATCCGGAGAAGCGGTGGGGAATCGAGAGGCCGACGCACCGGCCGAGCCTCTCTATTGATTCCCGGCATTCGAGCGTCAGCATCCAACAGGCCCCGCGATCCCGTCAAGGAACATCAGCGCCGCACGGTTCACGGTGGCCCGGCTCCACGCCGGTGTCCGAATATCGCCCTGTGACCGCGAAACCGCGGGCCCGTCTTCCGGCCGAGCGCACGGTCTTCTGACGGACCCTCCCGCCTTCCGACGGGCCGTCCCGCCGTCCGGCCGGCGCGGTCCGAGGCGTCAGACGCCGGCCGGGGCGGTGCGGAACCTGTTGATCGCCGTCTCGTGCCGGGCCCGCTTCTCCGGGTCGCTGACGCCCAGCCCCTCCTCCGGCGCCAGGCAGAGCACGCCGACCTTGCCCTGGTGCCGGTTGTGGTGGACGTCGTGGACGGCCCGCGCGGTGAGCTCCAGCGGGACCACGTCGGACAGGGTGGGATGCACGTGCCCCTTGGCGATGAGGCGGTTGGCCTCCCACGCCTCGCGGTAGTTGGCGAAGTGCGTGCCGATGATGCGCTTGAGGTTCATCCACAGGTAGCGGTTGTCGTAGGTGTGCTGGTAGCCCGAGGTGGACGCGCAGCTCACGATGGTGCCGCCGCGGCGTGCCACGTACACGCTGGCGCCGAAGGTCTCGCGGCCCGGGTGCTCGAAGACGATGTCCGGGTCGTCGCCGCCGGTCAGCTCCCTGATCCGGGCGCCGAACCGCCGCCACTCACGGGGGTCCTGGGTGTGCTCGTCCTTCCAGAACGCGTACCCCTCCGCGCTCCGGTCGATGACCAGCTCCGCCCCCATCCGCCGGCAGGCCTCCGCCTTCTGCGGACTGGAGACCACGCACACCGGTATCGCCCCTCCGTTGAGGGCCAGTTGGGTGGCGTACGAGCCCAGACCGCCGGAGGCGCCCCAGATCAGCACGGTGTCACCCTGCTTGAGGCGGGCCCCCTTGTCGGAGACCAGCTGCCGGTACGCGGTGGAGTTCACCAGGCCCGACGCGGCGGCCTCCTCCCAGCTGAGGTGACGCGGCTTCGGCATCAGCTGGTTGGCCTTGACCAGCGCCAGCTCGGCGAGGCCGCCGAAGTTCGTCTCGAAGCCCCAGATCCGCTGCTCCGGATCGAGCATGGTGTCCGCGTGCCCGTCGGGGTGGTCCAGCTCCACCGAGAGGCAGTGCGCGACCACCTGGTCGCCGGGGCTCCACGCCGACACGCCCTCACCGCACCGCAGCACCACTCCGGACAGGTCCGAGCCGAGCACGTGGTACGGCAGGTCGTGCCGGGCCGCCTGTGGCGAGATCCGGCCGTAGCGGGAGAGGAAGCCGAACGTCGGCATCGGCTCGAAGATGGACGACCACACCGTGTTGTGGTTGATCCCGCTCGCCATCACCGCCACCAGCACCTCGCCGGCGGCCGGCTGAGGGGTGGCGACCTCGTCCAGATGCAGCGACGCGCGGGGGTCCTTGTCCCGGCCCTCCATCCCGTCGAACATCGCCGTCTCGTCGGCGTGCGTGGTCACCCCCCGGTAGAAGTCGGGCACCGGAAGTTCGCCCACCTCGCCGAACTCGCCCGCGAGAATCGCGTCCAGGATCTTCTGCATATGTCTCCGGCCTTCTTTCCGACTCGGTCCGCGAAACAGCGGGACGCCGAGAAACTCTGTCTGCCTTGAGAGAAGCGCGCTCGAATCGCCCCCGTGAAACCTGGCACGCGATCACTCTGCCGAATTGCGGAGGCAAGTGCGCCCCGCATGCTGGCACCGGCCTTCCGACGCGTCCAGTGCGGGCCGTTCAACTGTGGTGTCCGCCCAGTTGAACGCCGGGCCGCGCAGGCGTTCGTCAGGGTCACCCGGACTCCGTGTAGGGGATGTCCCCGATGCCGGAGCGTCCCCTTCCGGCTACCGTGAGCCAGGTGAACCGACACGACCGTCGTTCGCGCAGCTGAAGACACCGTGCGCCGGGAGACCACCTCCCGGGCGGCACCACTCGAAGACTCACCCGTGACCGACACGGGTGCCGATATTTTTCGCAAAGGGGGCGAACATGCGAACCACCTCCGCCGGTTGGACCACCGGCCGGATCGTCGCTGTCGTGTTCGGCGGGTTCCTTTCACTTGTGGCTCTGACACTCATCGGCCTGGGCGGCACCGCTCTGGCGATGGGCTTAAACGACGACGGCTACATCGATCTGGGCACCGACGAGTACAGCCACAGCACCGACACCTATGCCATGACAACCGACAGCTGGCATGCGGACAAGCAGATGGGCGGTCTGTACAAGGACCTCCGGATCACCTTCACACCGGACAAGGACTCCGACCCGGTGTTCGTCGGCATCGCCGACAAGGCCAAGGCACAGCAGTACCTCGACGGCGTGCAGCACGTCACCATCCACGACTCGGACTCCAAGGGCGACGACCAGAGCGAACACCCCGGCGGCACCCCCAAGACGCCTCCGGGCGAGAGTGACGTCTGGGCGGCCAAGGCCAGCGGCGAGGGCGCGCAGACGGTCAACTGGTCCGTGGAGCCGGGTGAGGTCACCGCGGTCGCCATGAAGGCCGACGGATCGAGCGGGCTCGCCGGACATGTGACGGTCGCGGCGAAGATCGCGGGGCTGGCCTGGGCCGGCGCCGCCCTGCTGGTCGTCGGACTGGTCGTGCTGGTCGCCTCGGTCATGTACCTGCTGGTGCGCCCGGTCCGCCGGGCACGGGGACGCGCGGCCTGACCCCGCCGGCGCGGCGGGACCCGCGAGGACGACAAGACGCAGACACCCTCCGGTGTCTGCGTCTTGTCCGTTTGTGTGCCGGTTGCCGGGCCGGCAGACCGGCCCTGGCCCGCACGGCTTCGCTGGACAGATCGATCCCCGAATAGGTAGACAAGCCCTGGAGCTCCGGGCGGACAGTCGATCGTGGTCCGCACCCCGGGGGCTTCGTCTCCTGCCAGGCACTTCCTCCTTCAACTGGTCGGTTCAGCAGTCGAGTTGCAGCACCCCGCGCCGTGGCCGGAACCACCTGGCCGCAGTGCGGTTTCTCGCAGAGCGCGGACGGCCGGCCCAGGCCGTCGCCGTGGCCCGCGAAGCCCCACCGTGGCCGCGGCCATGTCCCGTGGCCGGTCGCGGCGGGTCGCCGAGCGACCGGAACCGGCGATCCCGTCCCCCCGCACAGGCGCAGGCGGCGCCCCGCGGACCTCGCACCGCGCCGTCCGCCGCAGAGACCAACGATCAGGAGATTGGCGCATGACCGACATCGACCTGACCAGCCTCACCACGGAGCAGAAGCGCGCGCTGCTGGCGGAGCGGCTGCGGCGCAAGGGCCAGGCCCGGCCGGCGCCGCGCGAGCGGCAGTTCCCCGCGTCGTTCCCGCAGCAGCGGATGTGGTTCCTGGACCAGCTCAACCCGGGCACCGCCGCGTACAACATCCCGGCGGCGGTGCGCATGCGGGGTCCGCTCGACGTGGAGCTGTGGCGCCGCGCCCTCGCCGAGATCGTCCGCAGACACGAGTCGCTGCGCACCACCTTCGACGAGGTCGACGGCGAGCCCGTGCAGGTCGTACACCCGTCCGGCGAGCTGGAGCTGACGGTCGAGGAGTGCGGTCACCTGCGCGGGCCCGGGGGCGAGAAGGGCATCCTGGACCTGGCCCGTCAGGAGGCCGCGCGGCCCTTCGACCTGACCACCGGGCCGCTCATGCGGATGCGGTTCCTGCGCCTGGCGAAGGACGAGCACGTCCTGCTGCTCACGATGCACCACATCGTCGCCGACCTGTGGTCGACGTCGGTGCTCTTCGGTGAGCTGGTCGCGCTGTACCAGAGCTACCTCTCGGGTACCGAGGCCGCGTTGCCCGAACTGACCGTCCAGTACGCCGACTACGCGGCCTGGCAGCGCAAGAAGCTGGCGGGACCGGGCACGGCGGCCACCCTGGAGCACTGGAAGAAGACCCTCGACGGGGCCGCTCCCGTCCTCGAACTCCCCACCGACCGGGCCCGTCCCGCCGTGCTCGGCACGGCCGGTGACTCCCGGCCCTTCCACCTGTCCGCCTCGGTGATGGACGGCGTGCGCGAGCTGAGCCGGCGCACCGGCGCCACCCCGTTCATGACCCTGCTCGCCGCCTACGTCGCCCTGCTGCACCGGTACAGCGGGCAGGAGGACATCGTCGTCGGCGTGCCCGTGGCCAACCGCGGGCAGTCCGAGGTGGAGCGGCTCATCGGCTACTTCGTCAACACCCTCGCGATCCGCAACGACGCCTCCGGCGACCCCACGTTCACCGAGCTGCTCGGCCGGGTGCGCGGCGCCGCCCTCGACGCCTTCGCCCACCAGGAACTGCCCTTCGAGCGGCTGGTGGAGGAGCTGTGCCCGGAACGCGACCTGTCGCGGTCGCCGGTCTTCCAGGTGTCGTTCGTGTACCAGAACATACCCGTGCCCGAGTTCGGCGCCGGCGGGCTTCGCCTGGAGCTGATGGAGGTGCCGAGCACCACGGCGCGGTTCGACCTCGAACTCCAGGTGTTCGAGCAGGGCGACGAGCTCACCGGCTGGTTCGAGTACAACACCGAGCTGTTCGACGCGGCCACGATCGACCGCATGGGCGGCCATCTGAAGGTGCTCCTGGAGAACCTCCTCGCCGACCCGGACCAGCCGGTCCTGGAGGCCGCCCTGCTCACCGAGGCCGAGGAGCGCGAGCAGCGCCGGGAGCGGGAGTCCACCCGCCACACGTGGCCGGACCAGTTGCTCACCCATCAGCGCGTCGAGCGGCAGGCCGTCCTGCGCCCGGACGCCGAGGCGGTCCACTGCCAGGGCGAGAGCCTCACCTACGCCGAACTCGACGCGTCCGCCAACCGGTTGGCGCGCACGCTGAAGAACCACGGCGTGGGCCGGGATGTGCTCGTCGGGGTCTGCCTCGAGCGCTCGCCGGACATGGTCGTCGCCGTGCTGGCCGTGCTGAAGGCGGGCGGCGCCTATGTGCCGATCGACCCGAAGCTGCCCGCGGACCGTACGGCGTTCATGATCGAGGACTCCGGGCTGCCCGTCCTGATCACCCAGAGTTCGGTGGCGCCGGGTCTGCCGGAGTCCGAGGCGACGACGCTCCAGGTGGACACGGTGCGTGCGGAGATCGCCGCCGAGTCCGCCGAACCCCTGGACGAGCCGGTCGACGGCGCGGACCTCGCCTATGTGATCTACACGTCCGGCTCGACCGGGCGCCCCAAGGGGGTCCAGCTGCCCCACCGCGCGCTGCGCAACCTCTTCTGGGCGATGAAGCAGTGGCCGGGCATCGACTCCGGCGACAGCCTGCTCGCGGTCACCACCCTGTCGTTCGACATCGCCACCCTGGAGCTGCTGCTGCCGCTGGTCGAGGGTGCCCGTGTGGTGCTCGCCACCCGCGAGGTGGCCACCGACGGGGCGCTGCTGGCAAAGGAGATGGCCGCCACCGGCGCGACCATGATGCAGGCGACCCCGTCCACCTGGCGGATGATGCTCGACGCCGGCTGGTCGGGCCGCCCCGGGCTGCGCGGGCTGATCTGCGGCGAGGCCCTGCCCCCCGACCTCGCCCGGCGGCTGCGCGCCAAAGGCGTGGACCTGTGGAACATGTACGGCCCGAGCGAGACCACGATCTACTCCCTGGGCACCCGGATCGTGGACGACACCATCACCATCGGCGGGCCGATCGCCAACACCGAGGCGCACATCCTCGACCCGCGGGGCCGTCCGGTGCCGCCCGGCGTCCCGGGCGAACTCTGCGTCGGCGGCGACGGCCTGGCACGCGGTTACATCAACCGGCCGGAGCTGACGGCCCAGCAGTTCATCGCCAACCCCTTCGAGTCCGGGCTCGCCGACCGCCTGTACCGCACCGGTGACCTGGTGCGCCGGAGGGTGGACGGCACCATCGACTACCTCGGCAGGCTCGACCACCAGGTCAAGCTGCGCGGCCACCGGATCGAACTGGCCGAGATCGAGTCGGTGCTGCTGCGCCAGGAGCGGGTGAAGGACACGGTCGTCGTGGTCCGCGAGGACCAGCCCGGCGACCAGCGGCTCGTCGCGTACGCGGTGCCGGGCCCGGCTGCCGGTACGCCCGACGAGCTCCGCCGCCTGCTGCGTACCGCGCTGGCCGAGAAGCTGCCCGACTACATGGTCCCGTCGGCCTTCGTGTTCCTGGACGCGCTGCCGAGGACCCCGAGCGGCAAGACGGACCGCGGGGCGCTGCCCGCCCCCGAGGCGCGGCCCGGCCGCACGGCCACGGCGTACGTCCCCCCGCGCGACGCGGAGGAGAAGGCCCTGTGCGAGGTGTTCGCCCAGGTGCTGAACGTCCCCCGGGTGGGCATCGACGACGGCTTCTTCGCCCTCGGCGGGCACTCGCTGCTGGCCACCCGGCTGGTGGCGAGGATCCGCGGCACGCTCGGCGTCGAGGTGCCGGTGCGCGCGCTGTTCGAGAAGCAGACCGTGGCCGAGCTGGCCGAGTCGCTGCGGCGGGGCGACGGCGACGCCCGGCCCGCGCTGGCCCCGGCGGTCCGGCCGGATCCGCTGCCGCTGTCGTTCGCCCAGCGGCGGCTGTGGTTCCTGCACCAGATGGAGGGCCCCTCCCCCACGTACAACCTGCCGGTGGTGCTGCGGCTGACGGGCGCGCTGGACGTGGCGGCGCTGCGGGACGCCCTGGCCGACGTCGTCGCCCGCCACGAGTCGCTGCGGACCGTCTTCCCGGACGGCGGCACGGTGGCCCACCAGCACATCCTCGACCCCGGGCGGGCGCGGCCCGCGCTGCCCGTGCGGGAGGTGTCCGGGGCGGAGCTCGACGAGGCCGTGGCCGCGGCGGTCCGGTACACCTTCGACCTCTCCACCGAGATCCCGCTGCACGCCGAGCTGTTCGCGGCCGGCGAGGACACCCATGTCCTGGCCGTCGTCGTCCACCACATCGCGGCGGACGGCTGGTCGCTGGCGCCGCTCCGGCACGACCTGGCGCTCGCCTACCGGGCGCGCCTGGCCGGGCGGGCTCCCGGCTGGGAGCCGCTTCCGGTCCAGTACGCCGACTACGCCCTGTGGCAGCGCGCGTACCTGGGCTCGCCGGACGACCCCGCGAGCACCTGGTCGCGCCAGCTGGACCACTGGCGCGAGACGCTGGACGGTCTGCCGGAGCGGATCGCCCTCCCGGTCGACCGGCCCTACCCGGCCGAGGCGTCCCACGACGGGGACACGCTCACCTTCCGCTGGGACGAGGACCTGCACGAAGGGCTGGCCCGGCTCGCCCGCGGCTGCGACGTCAGCATGTTCATGCTGCTCGACGCGGCGATCGCGGTGCTCCTCGGCCGGCTCGGCGCGGGCGACGACGTCCCGATCGGCGTGGCCACCGCCGGCCGCGACGACCAGGCCACCGAGAACCTCATCGGCTTCTTCGCCAACACCCTGGTGCTGCGCACCCGTACCTCGGAGCGCCAGACCTTCCGGGAGCTGCTCGGCGCGGTGCGCGAGCGCACCCTCGACGCCCTCGCGCACCGGGACATCCCCTTCGAGTCCCTCGTGGAGAGCCTGCGGCCGACCCGGTCGATGTCCCACCACCCGCTCGTCCAGGTCATGCTGTCCTGGCAGACCGTGACGGACGAGACGGCCGGTCTGCCGGGGGTCGAGGCGGAGCCCGTGGTGACGGGCACCGGCACGGCGAGGATGGACCTGGTCTTCCTGCTGCACGAGCGCCTCGCCGACGACGGCACACCGGCCGGTATCGAGGGCGGTATCGAGTACAACGCCGACGTCTTCGACCCCGGGACGGTACGCACGATGCAGCGCAGGCTGCGACAGGTGCTGCTGGCGATGATCGCCGACCCGGACCGGCCGATCGGCGACGTGGACCTGCTCACCCCGGCCGAGCGCCACCGCGTCCTGGTGGAGTGGAACGGCGCGGGCGGCCGGGCCCCGGAGGCCGGACTGGCCGAGCTGTTCGAGGCCCAGGCCACCCGCACCCCGGACGCCGTCGCGGTGGCCGGCGGGGCGGAGCGGCTGACCTACGCGGAGCTGTCGGCGGCCTCCGACCGGCTCGCCACGCGGCTGCGCGGGCTGGGCGTCGGCGCGGAGGGCCGCGAGGACGCGGTGTGCCTGCTCATGGAGCGCTCGGTGCGGCTGCCCGTGGCGCTGCTCGCGGTGGTCAAGGCGGGCGGCGTGTACGTACCGCTCGATCCCCGCTACCCCGTCTCCCGGATGCGGCTGATCATGGAGGACACCGGGGCGGGTGTGCTCCTGGTGGACGGGGAGGGCCTGGACCACCCGGTCACCGACCGGATGCGTGTCCTCGACGTGGCCGGTGAGCTCGCCGCCGCCGACGGGGTGCCGGAGGGTGCCCCGGAGCTCGCGCACGCGGGCGGTCCCGACCGGGCGGCGTACATCATGTACACCTCCGGCTCCACGGGCCGGCCCAAGGGCGTCACCGTCACCCACGGGAACGTGGCGAGCCTCGCCGCCGACCATGTGTGGCGCGGCGGGAACCACGCCCGCGTCCTGATGCACTCCCCGACCGCCTTCGACGCGTCCACGTACGAGATGTGGGTGCCGCTGCTGTCCGGCGGCGAGGTGGTCGTCGCCCCGGCCGGGGAGCTGGACCCGGAGGCGCTGGTACGCACCGTCCGCGAACACGGCGTCACCTCCGCCTTCTTCACGGCGGCATTGTTCAACCTGCTGGTCGAGCGCGACCCGGCGGCGCTCGCCGGGATGCGCGAGGTGCTGGCCGGTGGCGAGGCCCTGTCGCCCGCCGTGGTCGCGAAGGCGCTGGCCGCCTGGCCGGACACCGTGCTCACCAACGGGTACGGGCCCACGGAGACCACGACGTTCGCCGTGCTGCACCGCACCCGCGAGGTCGTGGACGGCACCGTGCCGATCGGCATGCCGATGGACGACTCCCGCGCCTATGTGCTCGACGGGCGGATGCGGCCGGTGCCGGTCGGTGTGCCCGGCGAGCTGTACCTCGCGGGAGGGGGCCTGGCCCGCGGCTACTCCGGCCGGCCGGGGCTGACCGCCCAGCGGTTCGTGGCCTGCCCCTTCGGCGCCCCGGGCGAGCGGATGTACCGGACCGGTGACCTGGCCCGGCGGCGGGCGGACGGGCGCGTCGAATACCTCGGCCGGACCGACGACCAGGTCAAGATCCGCGGCTTCCGCATCGAGCCGGGAGAGATCGAGAACGCGCTCGGCACCCATCCGGCCGTGGCGGACGCGGCCGTGCTCGTCCGGCAGCGGCCCTCCGGCGGCAAGGATCTCGTCGGCTACGCGGTGCTCGCCGACGGCGCGCACGCCGAGCCCGCCGAGCTGAGGTCGTACGTGGCCGAGCGGCTGCCGCAGTACATGGTGCCGGTGGTGGTGACGGTGCTCGACGCCTTCCCGATGACCGGCAACGGCAAGCTCGACCGCCGCGCGCTGCCCGCGCCCGATCTCGGCGCGGACACCGCGTCCCGGGCGCCCGAAACCCCGGTGGAGCGGACTCTGTGCGCCGTGTTCGCCGAGGTGCTGGGGGTGCCCGAGGTCGGTGCCGAGGCCGGCTTCTTCGACCTGGGCGGCGACAGCATCCAGGCGACACAGCTGGTCGCCCGCTCGCGCACCGCCGGTCTCGTCTTCACCGTGCGGGACGTGTTCACCCATCAGACGGCGGCCGGCATCGCCCGGGTGGCGCGAGGAGCCGACGACGACACCGTGGCGGCCGTCACGGAGGACGGGACCGGCGAGATCCCGCTGCTGCCCGTCATGGAACGGCAGCGCCGGCTGGGCGGCCCGGTCACCGGCTTCGACCTGTCCACGACGGTCGGCCTCCCGTCCGACGTGGACGAGGAGCGGCTCACCGCGGCCCTCCAGGCGGTGGTCGACCGGCACGACGCGCTGCGCACCCGGCTGGTGGTCGGGCCCGACGGCTCCTGGTCGCTGCACGCGGACGAGCCCGGGACGGTCCAGGTGGCCCGGATCCTGCGCCGGGTGGCCGTCGGCGCGCCGGACGATCCGGACGTACGGGCGCTGATCGCCGAGGAGACGGCGGCGGCCAAGGAGCGGCTCGACCCGACCCGGAACGCGATGCTCCAGCCGGTGTGGTTCGACGCCGGGCCGGGGCGCGCGGGCAGGCTGCTGCTGGCCGTGCACCACTTCGCCGTGGACGGGGTGTCGTGGCGGATCCTGCTGACCGACCTCGCCACCGCGTGGGACGCGGTGGCGGCGGGCCGCGCCCCGGTCCTCGCACCGGTGGCGACCTCGCTGCGCGGCTGGGCGACCCGGACGACCTCCGCCGAGGCCGTCGCCCGTCACCGCACCGAACTGCCGGTGTGGCAGGACGTCCTGCGGGACGCCGCGCCGCTGGTGGCCGGTGAGCTGGACCCGGTCCGCGACGTTTCCGGCCGCGAGGGGCGGCTGTCGGTGTCCCTGCCGGCCGAGGACAGCGGACTGCTGGTCGGCATGGTGCCCGCGGTGTTCCGCTGCGGCATCCAGGACGTCCTGCTGACCGCATTCGGTCTCGCCGTGGGCCGGTGGCGCGCCGGGCGGTCCGGCGACGGCGGTCCGGTGGTGCTGGACGTGGAGAGCCACGGCCGCCACGAGCACCTGGTGGACGGTGCCGATCTGTCGCGCACCGTGGGCTGGTTCACCGGCGTCCACCCGGTCCGGCTCGACTGCGCCGCCCTGCCGTGGGACGAAGTGTCCGAGGCCGGCGACCGGTTGGCGGCCGCCGTCACCCACACCGGGCGGCAGGTGCGGGCCCTGCCCGAGCGCGGCCTCGGCTACGGGCTGCTGCGCCACCTCGACCCGCGGACCGCACCGGTGCTCGCCGCCCTGCCCGCGCCACGGGCGCTGTTCAACTACCTCGGGCGGGTCCCCGTCACCGACGCGGAGACGCCGTGGCTGCCGCTGCGGGACGACACCGCGCCCGGCACCACCGGGGCCCGGCCGCTGCCGTACCCCGTCGAGGTCAACGCCGTCACCCAGGACGGGCCGGACGGCCCCCGGCTGGTGGCCAACTGGAGCTGGGCACAATCCCTGCTCACCGAGGAGGAGGTCGGCGAACTCGCCGAGTACTGGTTCGACGCGCTGCGCGCCGTCACCCGGTGCGCCCGAGCGGTGGAGAGCGGCGCGGTCGAACTGGTCCACGAGGACGAGCGGGCGGCGGCGGCGGACGCGGCCGATCTGCTGCACGCGCCGATCCCCACGGCGGACCGCGCGGACGGCACCGGACTCTCCTTCGGCCAGCTGGAGTTCCTGCTCCAGCCGGTCGGCCCGGACCACGCCCACCACGCCGTGATCACCGCGTGGCGCGTACACGGCGGGCTCGACGCCGCCGCGCTGCGCCGGGGCCTGGACGACCTGGTGCACCGGCACGACATCCTGCGCACCCGCTACGTCCACCGGGGCTCGGCGACCCTCCAGTTCGCCGACGGCAGGCCCGTGTGGCCGATCGAGACCGTCGATCTGCGCGCGTACGACGAGGGGGCCCAGCGCGCGGAGCTGCACGAGTTGCTCACCGCGCAGACCAGGCGCCCGTTCCGCATCGAGGACGGGAACCTGCTCCGCGGCCTGCTCGTCCAGCTCTCCGACCAGGAGCACGCGCTGGTCCTGGTGGCCCATCACATCCTGGTGGACCACTGGGGTTTCCTCGTGGTCCTCAACGAACTGGAGGAGCTGTACGCGGCCCACGCGGCGGGGCGGGAGCCGAAGCTGCCCGACGTCATGGTCCAGCACCTGGACTACGCGGCGTGGGAGCAGGGGCTGCTGGCGGGCGGAGCGCTCGACGAGCACGTCGAGCACTGGCGCGGGGAGCTGGAGGGTGCCGCGCGGACGCTCGACTTCGAGGCGCCGGAGCACCAGGCGGACGACTTCCTGGAGGGCTTCAGCCACAGCGTCGTGGTCGGCGCCGAGGTGATGGCGGCCGTGCGGGAGGCCGCCCGCCGCGAGGGCGTCACGCTGTTCATGATGCTCATGTCGGCGTTCCACGTGCTGCTGCACAGCTACTCGGGGGCGACCGACATCGCGGTGAGCCACCCGCTGGCCGGACGTGAACGGCCGGAGACCCAGTCGATGGTCGGCCCGTTCATCAACATCATCCTGAACCGGTCCAGGATGGCGGACGACCCCACCTTCCACGAGCTGGTCCAACGGGTGCTCCAGGGCGAGCTGGACGCGTACTCGCACCAGAACGTGCCGGTGCGCGCGCTGGTGCACGACGGAGTCGTCGGAGACGGCAACATGCTGCCCCTGCGGGTCATGCTCAACCTGCTCGGCGTACCCAGCAGGACGCTGGCCCTCGAAGGGCTGGAGACGGCGCCGCTGGACGTGCGGATCGGCGACGACACGCCCCTCCCGGAGCTGATCACCGCCATCGAGCCGCACAACCTCGACCTGTATCTCGTGGCGCGCGAGGTCGAGGGCGAGCTGCACGGGCTGTGGGTGTACTCGCCGGACTACATCGCGCCGCCGGTCATGGGCGCGCTGGTACGCCAGTGGCCCACGGTCCTCGAACTGGTCGCGCGCCACCCGGAACTGACTGTCTCGCAGCTGCGCGAGCGCGTACGGGCCGCGGGCGGCGACGAGCGGCGCGGCCGATGAGCCCCGCCCGGCGGGCCGGCCGGCACCACCGCCACCCGGCGGCGGGCCGGTCCGCCGGGTCCCCCGCGGCGCCGGTCTTCGACCGGTCCGCATCCATCACCACAGCCGTCGCCCGGTCGACGGCGGAACGCAGGGAACATGACTGAGACAGCCAACCTCCTCACCCACGGGCTCCCGACACTCAGGGAGAAGCCGTTCGACCCGCCCCAGGTGATGCGCGCCGAGGGCCCGATCCACCGGATGACCTTCCCCGACGGCCACGAGGGCCTGCTCGTCACCGGGTACCAGCTGGGCCGGCGCATCCTGTCGGACAGCCGGTTCAGCTCGGCCGCCCACCACAAGCACCTGGCGTTCCCCTCCGACCGCCCGTCGGACCTGGAGGCCAACATACCGGGGCTGTTCGAGCACATGGACCCGCCGGACCACACCCGGTTCCGGCGGCGGCTGGCCGGCCAGTTCACCCTGCGCCGGATGCGCCTGCTGGCGTCGCGGATCGAGGAGATCACCACCGAGTACGCCGACGCGATGCTGCGTAAGGGCCCGCCCGCGGACCTGGTCTCCGACTTCGCCGTGCCGGTGTCCTCCCAGGTGATCTGCGAGCTGCTCGGGGTGCCGGTCAGCGACCGGGAGCGGTTCGAGGGCAACTCGGAGAAGCTGCTGCGCCTCGACGTCGACCCGCAGGAGGCGCAGGCCTCGCTCAAGGACCTCGTGGACCTCACCGCCGAGCTGCTCATGCGCAAGAAGGCCGAACCGGCCGACGACGTGCTGAGCGTCCTGGTGGCCGGGGACGACATCACCATCGAGGAATCGGTCGGCGCCACCCTGCTCCTGCTGGTCGCCGGGCACGAGACCACGGCGAACATGCTCTCGCTCGGCACGTACGCGCTCCTGGACAACCCGGAGCAGACGGCCCTGCTGCGCGCGGACGAGTCGCTCGTCGAGAACGCCGTGGAGGAGCTGCTGCGCTACCTGACCGTCGTGCACGTGGGGGTGCAGCGGACCGCGACCGAGGACGTCGAGATCGACGGGGTGACCCTGCGCGAGGGCGAGACGGTGCTGATCCACCTCCCCACCGCCAACCGCGACCCGCACCAGTTCACCGGCCCGGACCGTCTCGACGTCACCCGCGGCGGGGTCAGCCATCTGACCTTCAGCCACGGCATCCACCAGTGCCTGGGGCAGCAGTTGGCGCGCCTGGAGCTGCGGATCGGCTACACCACCCTGCTGCGGCGCTTCCCGGACCTGCGGCTCGCGGCCGCCCCGGAGGACATCCCGATGCGCTCCGACATGACCGTCTACGGCGTGCACACGCTGCCGGTGGCGTGGTGAGCGACCGGCCGGACACGGAGAGGAGACGACGGTGAACCCGTTCGACGACCCCGACGGCGTGTTCCTGGTGCTGGTCAACGAGGAGCGGCAGCACAGCCTCTGGCCACGCGACGTCCCGGTGCCCGCCGGCTGGTCCACGGCCTTCGGACCGGACACCCGGGACGCCTGCGCCGGTTACGTGGACACCTGGTGGAGCGATCTGCGCCCGGCCTCGATACGGACGGCTCGGTGAAGACCGCGCCGGACGGGTCGGAGAAGACCGCGACGGCGAGTTCGCCCCTGCGTTCCTGGCAGTTCCGCAAAGTCCTCACCGCCGAGTTCATCACCTCGCTCGGCACCCAGATGACGACGCTGGCGCTGCCCTGGTTCGTCCTCACGACCAGCGGGTCCCCGGCACGGATGGGGCTGGTGTTCCTCATCCAGATCCTGCCGGTGCCGCTGCTGAGCATGTGGGCGGGGCTGCTGGTGGCCCGGTGGGGTCCCCGCCGGGTCACGATCGTCGGTGACCTCGCCAACGCGGTGCTGGTGGCGAGCGTGCCCGCGCTCTACCTCGCGGACATGCTGCCGTTCTGGGCGCTGCTGGTGATCGTGGCCCTCATCGGCTGCGTGGCGTCGGGCTACCTCTCCGCGCAACGCGTGCTGCTGGCCGAGGCCATCGGCTCGGACGAGGGCGCCGTCACCGCGGGCAACGCCCTGTTCGAGACGGCGACGTCGACGGCGCGGCTCATCGGGCCCGCGGGCGCCGGCTTCCTGATCGCCCAGTTCGGCGCGCTCAACGTGCTGTGGATCGACGCCGCCTCGTTCGCGCTGTCCGCGGCGCTGCTGACCGGGCTGCCGCGCCGCGTACCGCGGCCGGAGGCCGCGGCGGCGCACAACATGACGGAGGGCGTGCGCTATCTGCTGCGGGATCCGGTGCTGCGGACGATGTCGCTGGCCGCGCTCGGATACGGCGCGCTCATGCCCGTCGTGCTGCTCGCCCTGCCGGTGATGGCCCGGACCCGCTACGACTCCGACCCGCACGTGGCCGGCTGGCTGCTGTCCGCGTGGGGCGGCGGTACCGCGCTGGGCACCCTGGTGGTGGCCCGGCTCGCGCGGCGGATCTCCCCGACCCACCTGGCGGCGTGGGGAGGTGTGGGCGCGGCGGTCGCGCTGTGGTTCCTGCCCTGGGACCAGCCGGCCCTCACGACGGCGCTGACGGTGGCGGCCGGCTGCATGTTCCTGCCGGCGGTGACCGCGCCGGCCGTCGCGCTGATGACACTGCGGCCGCCGGAACATCTGCGTCCGCACGTGGTTCCGGTGTTCGGCGCCCTCGTGTTCACCGCGAGCCCGGTCGCCTACGCGGTGGCGGGCGTGCTGTTCGAGCAGTTCGCGGTGGGCACGGTGCTCGCGGGGGTCGCCGTGGGGGCGAGTCTGTGCTCCCTGGTGCTGCTGAGCCTGGTCCGCACGCCGGCGGACTGACCCGCGCCGGCCAGGAACGCCCGTCCCGGCGGCCTTCGCCGGCCCCGTCTCCGTCGTGGAGCGCGGGCCCGGCGAAGGCCGCCGCCGTCGTTTCCGGCCCCCGGACGCGGTACGGACGTCTTTCCCACCGGAAGGCGGACTTCATGGCGAACGGGCGCGACGGCCTTTTCTCGCCGATTCACCGGGACGCGGGGCTGGAATGGAAATGCTCACAGAGTGAGTAAGAATTCATCGGCTTTCCCCGGGAAACCGAGAGAAAGATTTTACTTTTACGCGGGTGTTCTCGCGGTGGCGGAGGGTGCCGGGCGCACACCGGGCGCGGTGACGCGGCGGGACGTTCCGCGCGGCGGCCCCGGGGCGCTCCGGTGCGGGCCCGCGGTCTCAGCCGGACCCCCCGCCTCTCAACTCGGCAGGAACGGCCGAGACACGCGGCAGCAGCAGACACCAGAACCGGGTCAGCACGCGGTGCGAGGCCCACCGCGGGTCCCGCTTGGCCAGCACCTGGAACCCCACGGTGGCCGCGACCACCGCGATCGCCACGTGTTCCGCCGCCGCCCCCTCCAGCAACTCCCCCGCTGTGTCCGCGCGTTCCAGGGTCGATTCGACCCACCGCTGCCACAGGGCGCTTACCTCGTCCAGGCCCTGAGGGCTCCCGGGGTCCCCTCCCAGGTCGAACCCCGCCCGCAGCACGGTGTCCTCCCGTAACCGGCACACCAGGACGTGGCTCGTGTCGATGAGCAGTTGCAGGGCCCCGCCCTGGCCCATCCGCCGTTCGCCCTGCGCCACGACCCCCTCGAAACGCCTGGCCGCCGCGGTCGTTACCGCGGCGGCCAGGGCGGACTTGGTCGGGAAGTGGAAGTGCAGCGCGCCGTTGGTCACCCCTGCCTGACCACTGATGGCCACGAGCGAGGCGTTGCAGTACCCCTCCCGGCTGAAGACTTCGGCCGCCGCCGCGATCAGTGCGCTGCGGGTCCGTGCCGCACGTTCCTGCTTGACCATGTAGGTGCTCTCCATAGCTCCCGAGCCGGCTCCCTGCTCCCACGTCGGGAACATGGAGATGACACCCCCGTCAGCGGCCCCGCGAGAAATGCGGGACTCACCCGTCAACTCCCATTCAGCATAATAAACCGCAGATATGGTTTGCTATTGGATGATGCGCACTCGGCCGGTACATGCCTATGCGGCTCATAAACCCTCCGGGGCAGGACGGCGGCCCGCCCGACGCCTCGTCAGCACCCGGCCGGCCCGTCTCCGGGGTGAGATGTTCACGGACTTGACGAACCCCCTGGATCTCGAGAAAGAACCGACTACGCTGTTTGCGTAGCCCTACGTGAGCAAGCCGCAGCCTCCCGGAGCTACGCCGCACCCGGGGGCCACGGGGGACCGCGTACGTACGGATTCGGGGGAAGACATGGACATCCAGGTGCTCGGCGGCTTCACCGCGCGGCTCGGATCAACGCGCGTAGCTCCGACCGCTCCCAAGCCTCGCCAGGTGCTCGCCCTGCTCGCCCTCAACGAGGGCCGGCCGGTCCCGACCGCCACGCTCCTGGAGGAGTTGTGGGGCGCGCGGCCGCCGCAGAGCGCCCGTGCCACGCTCCAGACGTACGTCCTGCGGCTGCGGGAGCTGATCGACTCGGCGTCGGCCGGCTCGACGGGCCCGCCCGGACGTACGGCCAAGCAGGTCCTGGTCACGATGCCCGGCGGGTATCTGCTCGACACCGGGGGCGGCACGCTCGACTTCCGCGCGTTCGAACACCTGACCAACGAGGGGTACCGGGCCATGGCGGCCAAGGACCGGCCGACCGCGGCGCGCCTGCTCCACGCGGCCCTCGACCTGTGGACCGGGCCCGCGCTCGCCGACGTGCGGCCCGGCCGTCATCTGGACGTGCAGGTCCGGCGGCTGGAGGAGTCCCGGCGCTGCGCGCTCGACCAGCGGATCGAGGCGGACCTCTTCCTGGGCCGCCACCTGGAGTTGCTGCCGGAGCTCACCGTGCTCGTCGAGCGGTACCACCTGCACGAGAGCCTGCACGGCCAGTTCATGCGCGCGCTGTACCGGTCCGGACGCCCCGGCGAGGCGCTGCGGGTCTACCAGCGGCTGCGGTGCGCCCTCGTCCGGGACCTGGGGATAGAGCCCGGCGCCGCGCTGCAGCGGCTGCAGCGTTCGATCCGCGCCTCGTCCGACGCTCCCCACGACCTCGCGCGTGACGCCCGCAGAGCCCCCGCCGAGGTCGCCTGAGGGAAGCACCGGCGGGCACGGGCGCGCCCGCCGGGCTCCGTCGCGCCCCGGGCCCGCCGTTCAGACGGCCCGGGGCGCGCGCATGCCACCGCCCCCCTCCAACTCCTCGGCGAAGGCGAGCCATTGCTCGCCGCACTGCCGGGCGACCCGTGCGACGTCCGTGTAGCGGTGTGCGGGTACCGCGTCCATCAGCCAGCTCCACCGCTCCTCGTCGAACCCGCCCGTGGACAGGAGTTGCAGGAGCATCCGGCCCGCTTCGGAGAAGCGCAGCGAGGGATCCTTGCGCAGGTTGACGAACTGTCCGGCGCCCGTGATCACCGAGGGCTCCGGCCGGGTCCGGCCGGCCCGGCCGCCGCCGTCCACCGGGGTGGGTCTGCGTACCGGACTCCCGCCCCGCGAGGCGTCGTCGGCCTCCGGCGCCTCCCGCAGTCTGGCCGGAACCGGGTCCTCACCCGCGCGGACGCGCAGGCGGACGTCGCGGGCCGTCGCCAGCGCGATGCCCGCCTCCTGGGCGATCTCGCGCAGCGAGGCACCCGGGCGTTCCGCGATCACCTGGCTCGCCCGGCGCCGGCCGGCGGCGCTGTTGACCGGCCGGGACCGCCCGTCGCGTCCGGTCCGGGTGTTCAACTGCTCGATCCGAACGGTTGACCGCTTGCGCAGCGCCGCCACCGTGCCCGGAGCCAGGCCCGTCACCTCGGCGATCCGGCGGTCCGACCAGTCGGGGTGGCTGCCGATGATGCGCTCGGCCGCCGCCGTCCGGTCCCGGCGGGACAGCGGCAACCCGTGTGCGGCGTTGAGCTGGACGGCCAGGACGAAGGCGTCCTCGACCGAGCCGTCCACGTACCGGACCTCGATGGTCTCCTCACCCCGCAGCGCGGCCGCCTGCGCCCGGTGCAGGCCGTCGACGATCCGCATCGTCGGCCGGTGCACCACGATGGGTGGCAGGGGGGTCCGCGTCTCGGCGAGGGTCTCGATGTGCTCGGCGTCCTCCCCCGCGGTACGCGGGGAATCCGACGCCACCAGTAAGGCGAGGGGAACCCGCTCGGTGACCGGTCGCCGAGAGGCGCCAGGCGTCGACAATGTGGGCCTGTCCGCCGTCAACGGGTCGAGCATCAGCGCCTCCTCGGGTATCTCCTGTCCGGGGTTCACGGCTGGACCATAGGCGTAAAGAAACCGGCTTCCCTGTTTACTCCAGAAGGGCTCTAGCGCGCGTCCAGTCTTTCTCCATACGGGCGGCCCGCCCCGGCGCCACCGGCCGCTCCCCGCCGCGCCTCCCGCACCTCCCGCACACGCGCCGACCAGGGCGTTCAGCGGCGTCTCGGGAGGACGCGACAGCGCTCCCGGGCCGGATCCGGCCGCCGCCCGTTCGGGCACCCCAGGACGCCGTCCGGGGGCCGCGGTGCCCGAAACGGCGCCGGGAGGGCGGCGGCGACCGTCCGAGTTGTCACCCCGTCCGGCGGCGCGGACAGTGGTACGAGGAGGTCATGCCCATGCGCGTATTCGTCACCGGCGGGTCCGGCTGGATCGGCTCGGCCGTCGTCCCCGATCTCGTCGGCGCGGGCCATCAGGTCGTCGGGCTCGCCCGCTCGGACGCCTCCGCCGACGCCCTCACCGCCGCCGGGGCCGAGGTGACCCGCGGCAGCCTCGACGACCTCGGCGCCCTGCGTGCCGCGTCCGCCGCGGCGGACGGCGTGATCCACCTGGCGTTCAACCACGAACTCGCATTCGAGGGTGGGGATTTCAAGGGCGCCGCCGACGCGGACCGGCGGGCCGTCGAGGCGATGGGAGAGGCGCTGAGCGGCTCCGGCAAGCCCTTCGTCATCGCGTCGGGCACCCCCGTGGTGCCGGGGAGGACGGCGACCGAGCGCGACGGGCACGACATCCCGCCGGGCACCGCGGGCGATCCGGCGGTCGCCGGCCCGGCGACCCGGATGGCCACCGCCGAGTGGACGCTCTCGCTCGCCTCCCGTGGGGTGCGCGCGGCCGTCGTACGTCTGCCGCGGACCAACCACGGAGAAGGCGACAAGGGGTTCGTCGCGACCCTGGTCCAGCTCGCCCGGGACAAGGGCGCGGCGGGTCACTACGGCGACGGGTCCAACCGGTGGCCGGCGGTCCACCGCCTGGACTCGGCGCACCTGTTCCGGGTCGCGCTGGAGGACGCCCCGGCGGGTACGACGCTGCACGCCGTCGCCGACGAGGGCGTACGCCTGCGGGAGATCGCCGAGGTCATCGGCCGCCACCTGGGCGTGCCCGTGGTCTCCGTACCGCCCGAGGACGCGGGCGGGCACTTCGGCTGGCTGGCCAGGGTGCTCTCCACCGACCAGCCCGCCTCCGGCGCGCTGACCCGCGAGCTGACGGGGTGGCGTCCCACCCGGCCGGGGCTCGTCGCCGACCTCGACGAGGGCCACTACTTCCGCGCCCCGTCCGCCTGAACCAGCGCACGGCCGTACGGCCCGTGGGGCGCGCCCCCGCAGGGCCGTACGCGACCCGCGTGGACGCGCCGCGCGGGCCGCGTCCACGCGGGTCGCCCACGCCGTTTTCCCCGCGCTATCGTGCTCGGGCAGGCACCGGGCCGTTCCTGAGGGCGGTCCGGCGCGACCTCCGTCACCCTCGGCCGCCCGTCACCTCTCATGGCCTCGGGGAGGTCCGTCTTCTCGGCCCGACGGGTCCCACAGGCAAGGAGTTGAGCATGGGCGCGCAGGACACGGCCACCCGGCTGCGGGCGATCACCGACGAGGTGTCGGGGCGCTTCTACGAACGGGCGGACGTGGTGCGCACGCTGGTGGTGGCACTGCTGGCCGGGCAGCACTCGCTGGTCCTCGGTCCGCCCGGTACGGCGAAGTCCGAGATGGCCCGGGAGCTCACGGGAAGGATCACCGGGGCGGCCTACTGGGAGATCCTCCTGTCCAAGTTCACCGCGCCCACGAGGATGTTCGGCCCCATCGACGTCGCCGCGCTGGCCCGGGGCGAGTACCTCCAGATCTACGAGGGCCGCGCCACCACCGCGCACGTCGCCTTCATCGACGAGATCTTCAAGTGCTCGACGGCGGCGCTGAACGAGACGCTGGGCTACCTCAACGAACGGATCTACCACCCCGAGAGCGGTGGCGAGCCGATCCACTGCCCTCTGATCGGGGCCATCACGGCGAGCAACGAACTGCCCGCGGGAGAGGACACGGCCGCGATCTACGACCGGCTGCTGGTACGGATCGAGGTCGGGTACCTGGCGGACCCCTCGAACTTCGCCGCGCTGGTCCGCTCCGCCGTCGGCCGCCCCCGGGCACCGGTCAGGACCACGGTCGAGCTGGAGGAGTTGCGGCACGCGGTGACCGAGGACGTGCCGGCCGTGGACGTCCCCGACACGATCGTGGACGCGGTGTGCACGCTGCGCGCCGCCCTGCGCCGCAAGGAACTCGTCGCCTCCGACCGCCGCTGGAGGCAGGCGGTGGGGCTGCTCCAGGCGTCCGCGTACCTCGACGGCCGGCCCGCGGTCGCCGAGACCGACCTGTCCGTGCTGACGCATGTGCTGTGGGACTCCCCCGCCGAACGCCCGGTCGTCGAGCGTGAGGTGCTGCACCTGGTCAACCCGGACGCCAGGGAGGCGCTCGACCTCGCCGACACCATCGAGGAGCTGGAGGCCCAACTCGACGCCATGGCCGGGCAGTCACGCGAGGCGCTGAGCGAGTGGGTCATCAAGAACGCCCACAGCAAGCTCGCCACGGCCGGGAAGCGGCTGGAGACGCTGCGCGAGGAGGCGGCCGGCGCCGGCCGCTCCACCTCCGCCATCGACCGGGTCACCGGCCGCCAACGCGCCGTCCGCGCCCGTGTTCTCACCGAGGCCCTCGGTGTGGACGCGAGCATGGTGCGGGCCCAGCTCTGAGCACCGGACGGCCGGGACCGTGGACACGACACCGCACATGCTGGACGAGCCGGCGAGCCGGGCCGGCGCCTGGCCGGGCCGCTCCACCGGGGCCCCCGGCCACACCACGGCCGTGGTCACGGACCGGTTCGACCGCATCACCTGGCAGGACACCTATGAGCAGTCGGCCGGACTGCGCGAGCTGGCCGGGGAACTGGGCGAGCGCTACGCGCACGCCTCGGACCTCCTCACCGACGCGTTCCTGGCCGCCTACAAGGTGGCCCCGCAGCTGCGCGAGCGCGCGGAGATGGCCCCCTCCCGGCTGGTCGCGCACCAGGTCATCGCCGCGCTGACGGAATCGGCGGAGTTCGCCGGGCTGCGCCGGGAGACGGCCGGCGACCCCTACGCCGCCGCCATGGCCGTACTCGCCCAGGCCTCCGCGCTGCGCGGGATGCTGGAGAGCGGCCGCGACGCCCAGGACCGGGCCGACCGGGCGACACGGGCCCGGCAGGCCGCCCAGGACGCGGCCGACACCGTGGGCGAGGCACTGGGGTGCGCCGCGGACGGAGCGGCCGAGGACGGCACCGTACGGGCCCCCGCCGCCGACACCGTACGCAGGGCGGTCGAGGCCGCCGAGGAAACGGCCCGGCAGGCCGCCCAGGACGCCAGGCAGGCACTCGCGGCGGCGGTCCCCGGTATCCGTTCCGGGGCGCGGAAGGCGGCGGCGAGGGCCGCCGAGGCCGTGCGCGAGGAGGCGGCGCTGATGCGGGCGTGGGGCGTGGCCCCCGGCGACCTGGAACGGATGCCGTTCGACCGGCGCGCCCGGCTGGCCGAGCGGCTGCGCACCAGCCGGCTCGCCGAGTGGGCCGAACTGATCGGGCGCTTCCGGCAGATGGCCCGTGGTGAACGCGCCCGCAGGGTGGAGAACGCCACCGGGGAGCTGGTCGGCGTCACGCTCGGAGACGACCTCTCCCGCGTCATCCCCTCCGAACTGGCCAACCTCGGACTGCCCGCGCTGCGCGCCGTGTTCGCCGCCCGCTACGCCGCCGGGGAGCTGATGCTCTACGACACCCGGGGGGAGCGGGCCACCGGCCGGGGCGCCGTCGTCGCGTGTGTAGACACCTCACACTCCATGTACGAGTCGGGACCGGGCGGAGTCACCCGTGAGGCGTGGGCCAAGGCGTGCGCCCTGGCGCTGCTGGACCAGGCGCGGGACGCGAAGCGGGACTTCGTCGGCATCCTCTTCTCCTCCGCCGACAAGGTCCAGGTCTTCCGCTTCCCGGCCGGCTCGCCCGCGGACATCGCCCAGGTCCTCGACTTCGCGGAGACCTTCCTCGGCGGCGGCACCAGCTACCAGAGGCCGCTGTCGGAGGCCGCCGGCGTGCTGGAGGCCGAGTTCGCCGACGCCGCCCGTGCGCACGGCGACATCGTGATGATCACCGATGACGAGTGCGGCGTCACCGAGGAGTGGACGCGCGGCTGGAACGAGGCCAAGCGCCGGCTGGGGTTCCGTGTCTTCGGCGTGGCCGTCGGCGCCCCGCTCGCCGCCGGAGCCGGCTCCGTCCTGGAGGCGCTGTGCGACAACCTCCGCTCCGTGGACGACTTCACCGACGTACACGCCGCAGCCGACCTGTTCCGCGTGATCTGATCCGGCGGCGGGGCGGAGCGGGGCGGCCGGGCGGTGGAGGGCGGACGGTCAGGCGGTGGGGGCGGGTCCGGGCGGCAGGTGGACGGTCATGACCAGGTGGCAGGTGTCCGCGCCGGAGCCACGGTAGGCGTGCGGCACGTCGCCGTCGAAGGCGGCGGTCTGCCCGGCTTCGACGGGGTGCTCGGTGCCGTCGACGACCAGGGTCATCCGGCCGGAGGTGACGCTGACGGTCTCCACGACCCCGGCCTGGTGGGGGTGGCTGGGGTACTCCTCGCCGGGCTCCAGGCGCCAGCGCCAGACCTCGGCCGGGGCCCCGCCCGAGGTCGTCAGCATGAGCCGTGCCTCGCTGCCCCGCTCCCCCGTCCACAGGGGAGGCACGGCGTCGGCGGTCACGACGCGGACGCGGCCTTCGGCCGGTCCCTCCAGCAGCGCGGACACCGAGACGCCGAGGGTGTCGGCCAGCCGGACGAGGGTGGCGAAGTTGGGGTTGCCCTGGGCTTTCTCCAGTCCCACCAACGCGCCCTTGCTGACCTGGGCACGTCGGCCGAGCTCGTCCAGGGACAGTCCGGCCCGCGTGCGGGCCGCCCTGACGTTGTGGGCGAGTGTCCTCAGGGCTGAGGCCGTCTCGGCCATCCGATCACATCCTCGCGAGTGGACCACTGGAATGCACCGTGCGGTCGTTTGGTTGACAAGTAGCGGTCGATCCGTTGTACGGTTCAGTCGTTCTACCGAGATTCTAGGGGATGTCCCGTGCTCGCTCCGCTCCTGGCCCTGGGCAGCTCACTCGCCTACGGATGCGCCGACTTCCTCGGCGGACTCGGCGCCCGCAAGGCTCATGTGCTGCGCACGGTGATGATCGCGGCCCCGGCCGGTCTCGCGGCCGAGCTGCTGCTCTGGCCGCTGCTCGGCGCCTCGTTCGACGCCGGCGCCCTCGGCTGGGGTGCCGCGTCCGGGGTCGCCTCTGCCGCCGCGTTCGCCCTGCTCTACCGCACCCTGGCGATCGGCCCGATGAACGTGCTGTCGCCCGTGACCGCCCTGGTGTCCGCCGCGCTGCCCGTCACCGCGGGACTGCTGCAAGGCGAGCGTCTGGGCGCCGCCGGGCTGGTGGGCCTGCCGCTCGCGCTGGTGGCGGTGGTCCTGGTCAGCGCCGGGCACGGCGCCGGTCCGGCACGGCCTTCCCGTACCGCTCTGCTGCTGGCCTCAGGGGCGGGCGGCGCCATCGCCCTCCAGCTGATCCTTCTCCACCAGGCACCCTCCGACAGCGGTGTGGCCCCGCTGATCGCGGGCCGGGCGGTCTCCTCGGCCCTCACCCTGAGCGTGGCGGTGCTGCTGCGCCGCGGGCTCGGACCCGAACGTCCCGCCTACGCGATGTCGGCGGCGGCGGGTGTGCTGGACTCCCTGGCGAACCTGCTGTTCCTGCTCGCCGCGCGCGGCGGTGACCTGTCCGTCGTCGCCGTGATCACCGCCCTCTACCCGGCGGGTACGGTCCTGCTCGCCCGCGGCGTGCTCGGCGAACGCGTCCGCCCCGGCCAGATCGCGGGCCTGGGCACCGCCGCCGTCGCGGTCAGCCTCCTCGCCCTGACCTGACCGAGCCCGCCGCCCCCGGCCCATCTCCCCCACACCACGAACTCCCCCGGCACCCACACGAAACGGAGCCCTCGCCATGACCGACTTCCACCTCGCCCCCGCCGTCGCGGACGCCTTCCCCGACACCCGCATCGCCCTGGTCACCGCCAACGGCCTGCGCGGCCACGGCCCCTGGCCCCGGACCGTCGCGGTCCGGGACGACCTGGAGCGGCGGCTCGCGGACGGGACCTGGCGGCCCGCCGACGAGACCGACCCCCTCATCGAGGCCTGGCACACCGCGTACCGCTCCTTCGGGACCAACCCCCGCCGCGTCCGTCCCAGCGTGGACGCGCTCGGCCGCCGTTTCGCGAAGAAGGGGACGCTGCCGCGCGTCAACCCGGCCGTCGACGCGTACAACGCCGTCTCCGTGCGGTACGGCCTGCCCGCCGGCGCCTTCGACCTGGACCACGTCACCGGCGGTGTCCACATCCGCCGCGCGGACGGCACCGAGACCTTCACCCCGCTCGGGGAGCCCGGCACGGTCGAGAACCCCAAGCCCGGCGAGATCGTCTACGCGGACACCACGGGCGTCCTGACCCGCCACTGGAACCACCGCGACGCCCACCGCACCCGCGTCACCGAGGACTCCGGCCATGTGGTCTTCGTCCTCGAAACCCTCCACGCCACCCGTGACGGCCATCTCCTGGCGGCCGCGGCGGAGGACCTGGGGAGTCTGCTCGCGCCCCACTGCGAAGAGACCGCCCTGGACCACCTCAGCCCGGCCGAACCCCTGACCACCGTCTGAGGGCAGCCCGCCCGCCGCAATTCGCTGGGCGGCCCCACCCCCGGCCGGTACTGTGCGACACGGTCCGGCCCCCACCTCGCACGGTCGTGACGGGGCACCGCGGGGCAGCCCTGAGGAGAGACATGACGAGCGGGTTCACCGAGTCGGCCGCCGACCGCCGTGATCCGGAGGGACTTGCGGCCCTCCGGTGCGCGGTCCTGGACGTGCCCGAGACCGGCCGGGCCGGAGGCCGAGCCGGGACCGGCTCCTGGGCACCGGCCGCCGAGGACGCTCGCGCGAGGCAACTTCCGCCCGCCCTCGTACCGTCCGCCTCCGCCTCATGATCGCCAGGCTGCAGTGTGTGGTGCTGGACTGTTCGAACCCCGTGGAGCTGTCCCGGTTCTACCGGTCGCTCCTCGGCGGCGAGGTGAACCGGCCGGATCCGCGGTGGTCGCTGGACGAGGGCTGGGCGACGCTCCACGTCGAGGGCGGGCTCGTGCTGGCCTTCCAACGGGTGGAGGACCATCGGCCGCCCCGGTGGCCGGACCCCGCCCGCCCCCAGCAGTTCCACCTCGACCTGGAGGTCGCGGACCTGGAACGTGCCCACGAGGACGTCGTGGAGCAGGGGGCGACGGTGCTCGACGAGGGGGACGGAAAGCGGAGTTGGCGCGTCTTCGCCGATCCGGCGGGGCATCCGTTCTGTCTCGTGCGGCACTGACGACGCGCCCCGGGGCCGAGCCCCTTGACGCACGATGTGCCACCGCGGCCGTCCGGAAGACGGCCGCCCGGTCGCCTGCCTTCCGGGCCTGACCTCACGGCGGATCGCCGACCTCGCGTTCGTGACGGCGTATTACGGCCGCAATGGCGCGGATACGCCACTTCGACGGCGCTCACCCCCACTGCGGACCTCCGCGACACGGGCGGAACCATCGAATTCCGCGCCACCAGCAGCCTTTATCAGTCATGTGTTTCGCATGCGTTCCTCACAAACACAGGGGCACATCGAACGTTGTAGCGCCCAGGATTCCGTTGATAATCTCCTGCTGTCTGTGCCGACCGATCCCGTCGGACGAAGACCGCCGCACCGACCGGTTCGCCGAAGCTTTCCGCAGCCGGCCCGTCCGCGAAATCTGGAGTTTTTCATCATGGCGCACCGGTTCACATCCAGGATTCCCCTGACCGAAGGGCAGGCCGGAATCTGGTACGGCCAGCAGCTGGATCATTCCAAGGCCGCCCACTCCTTCACGGAATTCCTGGACATCACCGGACCGGTCGTCCCCGATCTGCTGAGAGAGGCGATTCGCCGCACGGTGCGGGAGGCGGAGGCGCTGTCCGTGTCCTGCGGTGAGGACGCGGAGGGACCGTGGCAGCGCGTGGACACCCGCGCCGCCCTCGACGTGCCCGTGATCACCCTCGGCGGCGAGGGCGGACCCTGGACGGCGGCACACCGGTGGATGCGGGAGAGGCGTGCCGCCCCGCTGGACCCGGCTCTGGGGGGCATCCAGCGCCATACCGTTCTCCGTCTCTCCCCGGAACGTCACCTGTGGTTCTGGCAGATCCACCACCTGGTGGCCGACGGCGTCAGCTCACAGCTCCTCGTCCGCCGCGCGGCCGACGTCTACACCGCCCTGGCCACCGGCCGGCCGGTGCCCGCCACCCCGTTCGGCGGCCTGCTCCCCCTCGTCGAGGAGGAGCGGGCCTACCGCGCGTCGGCGGAGTACGCAGACGACCGCCGGTACTGGCTGGGACAGTTCGAGGGCATCGACCACGTCTCCAGCCTCACCGACGAGTCGGCGCTTGCGGCCGGTGTTCCCGTCAGGGAGTCCTGGCGCGCCGACACGGAACTGGCGGAGGGGCTCCGCGCGTTCTCCAGGCTCCAGGGCGTGCACTGGTCGCGCGCGGTGATCGCCGCGTTCGGCGCGTACGTCGGCCGGCTCACCGGCTCGGCGGACACCGTGCTGGGACTGCCGGTCTCCAACCGTCACACACCCGCCGCCGCGACCACACCCGGCATGGTCTCCAACGTGCTGCCGCTCCGTCTGCGTACGTCCCGTTCCACGAGTTTCGGCGCGTTGTCGGAGCAGGTCGCCGAGAAGGTCAGGGAGAACCGTCCCCACCGGCGGTACCGCTTCGAGGAATTACGTCGCGAGATGCGCGAGAAGAACGGAAACGCGCGCGTCTTCGGCCCCATCGCCAACACCCTTTCGTTCGCCTCCGAAGTGACCTTCGACGGGTGTCCGGCCGAGCATCACAATCTCACACCCGGTCCGATCGAAGACCTGATGGTGGGGGTCTACGAGAGGCCGGAAAGCCTCACCTTCACCCTCGACGCGAACGCGGCCCTCTACGGGGAAGAGGATCTCAAGGGGCACCGGGAGAGGTTCGAGGCGTTCCTGCGCCAGGCGTTGAAGAGGCCCGAACAGCCCCTCGGCCGTATCGGGTTGCTCAGTGCCACGGAACGCCGGGAATTCCTGGGGATCCGTCCGCGCCGGCCGGTGGCGGAGAAGGAGAGGCCGCGCACGCTCGTGGAGGCGTTCGAGGCGCGGGCCGCCCGGAGTCCGGACTCCACGGCCGTGACGTGCGGCACGTCGAGCCTGACCTACGGAGAGCTGAACGCGCGGGCGAACCGGCTGGCGCGGCTCCTCGTCCAGGAGGGCGCGGGGCCGGAGCGGTTGGTCGCGGTCTCGCTGCCGCAGGAGATCACGCTCGTGGTGGCACTTCTGGCGGTCCTCAAATCGGGTGCCGCCTACCTGCCCGTCGATCCCGACTACCCCGAGGACCGGATCGGTTTCCTGCTCCGGGACGCGGAGCCCCTGCTGGTGCTCACCGAGGCCTCGGTGGCGCCCCGGCTCCCCTCGACGGGCGTCCGCCCGGTCCTCGTCGACGCCGGTGCCACCGGGGAATCCTCCGCCGCGTACACGTCGGACGACATACGGCCCGACGAGCGGACGCGCCCGTTGCTCCGGGACAACGCCGCCTATGTGATCTACACGTCGGGGTCCACGGGGCGGCCCAAGGGAGTGGTCGTCCCGCACGGGAACGTCCTGTCCCTCTTCGATGCCTGCCGGGAACTCTTCGGCTTCCGGGCGGACGACGTGTGGACGATGGCCCACTCGTACTCCTTCGACTTCTCGGTATGGGAGCTGTGGGGGCCGCTGCTGCACGGCGGCCGCCTCGTCATGGTCCCCGCCGCCACGAGGCGTTCGCCGGACGAACTCCTGCGGCTCCTGGCGGCGGAGCGTGTCACCGTCCTCAGCCAGACGCCCTCGGCGTTCTACCAACTGCTGCGCTCGGACGCGGAAGACGTGCGCACCGGACGCCGGACGGCCCTGCGCTACGTGGTCTTCGGCGGCGAGGCGCTCGACCTCGACCGGCTCGACGAGTGGTACGGGCGGCACGCCGACGACGCTCCCGTCCTGGTGAACATGTACGGGATCACGGAGACCACGGTCCACGCGAGCCATGTGGCGCTGGACCGTTCCGTCGTCGCGTCCCGGGCTCCGCAGCTGATCGGCCGGAGCCTGCCGGGCCTCGCCCTCTATCTGCTGGACGAGGACCTGCGGCCGGTTCCCCCCGGTGTCACGGCGGAGATCTACGTGGCCGGTGAGCAGCAGGCCCGCGGGTACATGGGCCGGGCGGGCCTCACCTCCTCCCGGTTCGTCGCCGACCCGTTCGGGCCGCCAGGATCCCGGATGTACAGGTCCGGGGACCTCGGCCGCAGGCAGCCGGACGGCCTGCTCCGCTACGCGGGACGCGCCGACGACCAGGTGAAGATCCGTGGGTACCGGATCGAACTGGGCGAGGTGGAGGCGGCGTTGCGCGCCTGCCCGGGGGTGGCCGCCGGCCGTGTGGTGGTCCGCCGGGACCTCGTGGGCGACCGTTCGCTGATCGCCTACGCGGTGGTGGAGGATCCGGCCGCCACGGACCCCGCCGGCCTCCGCGCGCGCCTCGCGCGGCGTCTGCCGACGCACATGGTCCCGGCGGCGGTCATGGTGATCGACCACATCCCCCTCACCGCCAACGGGAAGCTCGACCACCGCGCCCTGCCCGAGCCGGTGTACGCCGCCGCGTCACAGGGCGCGGCTGCGGCGACCCCGCTCGAACAGGACGTCGTGGACGCGTTCACCCACGCGCTGGGGGTGGCCGGCATCTCCACCGAGACGGACTTCTTCGACGTGGGCGGCGACTCCTTCAAGGCCGTACGTCTCGCGCGCGGACTGGGGCACGGGGTGTCCGTCCTGGACGTGTTCCAGAACCCCACACCCGGAAGGCTCGCCCTCCGCGTCCAGGAGCTGGAGCGAGCGGAGGGCCCGCAGCCCGTCCTGCGGCGGCTGACCCGTGAGGAGGGCGCGGGCGCCGCCCTCGTCTGCATACCCCACGGGGGAGGCACCGCCGCGGTCTACCAGGGCCTCGCCGCCGAACTGGCCCCGGTGGCGGAGGTCTGGGCGGCGGCCCTGCCCGGACACGACCCGACCCAGCCCCAGGAGACCCTGCTGAGCCTGGAGGACAGTGCCGACGTGATCGCCGACGAGATCGGCCGTTCCGTCACCGGGCCGTTCGGGCTGTACGGCCACTGCGCCGGATCCGCTCTCGCCGTGGCGGTCGCCCAACGGCTGGAGCGGGCGGGCCGGATGCCAGGGGTCCTGTACATCGGTGCCGCGCTGCCCGAGGCCGCCCCCGAGGAACAGCTCGCACGCGCCACCGGATGGAGCACCGAGTCCCTGCACGCCTACATACGCTCCCTCGGGGGCTTCGAGGGAGCGCTGGACGAGTCCCACCTCCAGTCCGTCCTGGACGTGATCCGGCACGACATGGAGCAGGGCCTCCTCTTCCACATCGAGGGAAGGAAGGGGCGCCACAAACGCTTGACGACCCCGCTCGTCGCCGTACTCGGTGACGCGGACAGCGCCACCGAGGGGTACGAACAGGACTACGTCGCCTGGGAGCGCTTCGCGGAGAGCGTCGAGCTGGCGGAGATACCCGGGGGCGGGCACTACTTCGTCACGCACCAGCCCAAGGTGCTCGCGGCGGTCCTCGCGGAACGGCTGGCGGCGCTCGCCTCCGGATGACGCGGCCTCCTCACCCACGCGGTGTCCCCCGGCTCCGGGCCGGGGACCATCGAGCGTACGTCCGTACACTCTCGCGGTAGGGTGGCGGGCATGACGACGGACCCCTTCGCGCAGGACCCGCGCTCCAACCTGGAACGGATGCTGGCCGGCGATCTCTACATCGCGGACACGGAGATCGCCGACCGCCATCACCAGGCGGTGCGCCTCGCGGCCCGCTACCAGGCCGCCTATGTCGAGGACCCCGCCGCCGCCAGGCCGCTCCTCGCGGAGCTGCTGGGTTCCCTCGGTGAGGACGCCGAGGTGCGGCCGCCGCTCCAGGTCGACCTCGGCAGCAACATCACGCTCGGCGCGCGCACCTTCGTCAACTTCAACCTCACCGCGCTGGACGTCGCGGCGATCACCGTCGGCGACGACTGCCTGATCGGGCCGAACGTCCAACTCCTCACGCCCACACACCCCTTGGAACCGCAGCCCCGGCGCGACAAGCTGGAGGCGGCCCTCCCCATCACCCTCGGGGACAACGTCTGGCTCGGCGGCGGCGTCATCGTCTGCCCCGGCGTGACCATCGGCGACAACAGTGTGATCGGCGCCGGTTCGGTGGTCACCAGGGACGTGCCCGCGAACGTCGTCGCCGTCGGCAACCCCGCCCGGCCGATCCGCACGCTCTGAGACGGACCGGCGATGGCCACCGGACGCACCGACCCGCAACGGCGCGAGCGCATCCTCGCCGCCACCCTCGACCACATCGTCGAGGAGGGCGTCGCGGGAGTCTCCCACCGCAAGATCGCCGCACGGGCGGCCGTCCCGCTCGGCTCGATGACGTACCACTTCACCGGCATCGACGCACTGCTCCGTGAGGCCTTCACACGGTTCGCGGACCACATCGTGGCCGTGTTCGAGGAGCACCTGCTCCGCGCCGAGAGCCCCGAGCAGGCGCGCGAGGCCGTCACCGACCTGGTGCACACGCTCTCCGCGGGGCCCCGGCGGGACCTCGTCCTCACCCAGGAGCTGTACACCCTCGCCGCCCGGCGGCCCGAGTACCAGGAGCTGACCCAGGCGTGGATGCGCCGCAGCAGGCACCTGCTGGAACGGCACTTCGACCCCGGCACCGCCCGCCAGCTCGACGCGCTCATCGAGGGACTCACGCTGCACCGGGCCCTGGACAACGGCGCACCGCACCCCCGCGCGCTGACCCGGCAAGCGGTCACCCGCATCACCACCACCGCCTGAGCGCGGCCCTCCAGCAGCCCGTGGGGGCGCGGACCTGACACCGCGGCCCCACGGGCGCCCTCACCTCACGGAAGACGGCGGCGCCCCGGGCACCGGAGCCGCACCCATGGCCACGGCCCGCCTCAAAGTGGCATCGGGACGTCCTCCGCGTTTCGGCCATCGCCGCCGCGACCCGCCCCCGTACCCCGCAAGGGTCGGTGCATCCCGCATAGGCCGCTCCTCGCGTGGTCCCACGGATTCCGCTCCGTCCGAAACACCCCGCGTGCGAAGGACCCGGCCCGTCGTTGGTCTTCGTGACGTGCCAAGTTCCCTTCCGCGTAACGGGATTGACATGACCGGCGACCGGCCGGGCGGGCACACCGTGAGGCGGACCGCGCGAGGAGGCAAGTGAGTGAAGAGGTACTTACGACGGGTCCGGATGGTCGAACCGGTGGTCTCCGCCGCCGAGCGGGAGCTGTTCGGCGGGCCGTTGCGCTACGACATGGGCTGGGCCGAACACGAGCGTGCCCCGCTGGACCTGACGATGCTCTCGGCGATCCGGTCCATGCCCCGGCTGGTCGGCGGAACGCTCCGCCGGGCGTGGACGGCCGACCGCCCGGCCCTGCTGGCCGTGGCGGCCGGTGAGGTCGGCCAGGGGATCGCGGCGGCCGTCGGTCTGCTGGCCGTCAACGCCGTGATGCACGCCCTGCTCGGGACCGGCGCGGCCGCCGACCGGCTGCACGACGCGCTGCCCGCGCTGGTCGCGGGCGCCCTGGTCGCGGTGGTGAACGCCGGGCTCGCGGGCCTGTCCACGTCCCGCGCCGGACGCCTGGAGCCCCTGATCGAGCGGATCGCGACGACCGAGTACCTGGAGGCCGCCACCGCCGTCGAACTGGAGGCGATCGAGGATCCGGAGTTCCGCCGTCTGATCGATGTGGCCCAGTACGGCGCGGCCTCCGCCCGGCGCATGATCGGCGCCTGTGTGGCCGCGCTGAACGGCACGATCTCCCTGCTCGCCACCGCGAGCATCCTGACCGTCCTGCACCCGGCGCTGCTCCCGATGCTGCTGCTGATCGCGGCGCCGCGCGGCTGGGGCGCGATGCGGGTGGCGCAGGAGCGGTACGTGTCGGTGATGAACTGGATCGAACATGTACGGGCCAGCCGTCTGATCGGTCATCTGCTGACCGAGCGGGACGCGGCCCAGGAGGTGCGGATCCACGGCGTGGGCGCGTTCCTGCTGGCGAAGTACCGCGGCATGGCCGAGAGCGCGGAGGCCGAGCAGAAGCGGCTCGCCGACGGCAAGGCGCTCACGGAGCTGGTGGCCGCCGCGCTGTCCGGGCTGGCGATGGCCGGGACGTACGGGGTGATGCTCTGGCTGATCCTGTCCGGGCACATGGGCCTGGCCGTGGCCGGTACGGCGGTGATCGCCGTGCGGGCGGGTTCGGCGAGTCTCGGCGCGCTGGTCATGAACGTCAACCAGCTGCACGAGGAGAGCCTCTACGTGCAGGACCACGACCGGTTCCTGGCGGAGGCCGCGCGGCGGGCCGTTCCGGCGGGCGGCCACCCCCTGCCGGAACGGGTGGGCCGGGTGGTCCTCGACACGGTCACCTATCGCTACCCGGACCGCGACGAGGCGGCCCTGGACGGGGTGTCGGTCGAGCTGCCCATGGGTTCGGTGACCGCGGTGGTGGGTGAGAACGGTTCGGGCAAGAGCACCCTGATGAAGGTCCTCGCCGGTCTGCTGCTGCCGCAGAGCGGCACCGTGCGGTGGGGCGGTGCCGATCTGGCCGGTCTCGACCGCTCGCAGGTCTTCGACCGGGTGTCCCTGCTGACCCAGGACTTCCAGCGCTGGCCGGTGACCGCCGCCCTCAACATCCGCATCGGCCGTCCCGCGCGGGAGGCGGGGCTGGAGGAGCTCCAGCCCTCGGTCGACTACGCCGGGGCCGCCCCGGTGGTGGCGAAACTGCCGAACGGGCTGCGGAGCCTGCTGGCACGCATGTTCCGGGGAGCCAGTGAACTCTCCGGCGGCGAATGGCAGAAGATCGGCCTGGCCCGTACCCACTGGCGTACCGAGACGTGCGCCGCGGACAGTGTGCTGATCGTCGACGAGCCGACCTCGGCCCTCGATCCGGAGGCCGAGATCGCCGCGTTCGACGCCATCCGCGGGCTCGCCGGGCCGCACCGGGCGGTGGTCCTGGTCACCCACCGCATGTCCGGGGTCCGCCACGCCGACACCATCTACGTCCTGGCCGGTGGCCGGCTCGCGGAGCACGGCAGCCACGACACCCTGATGGCCGCCCGGGGGCGGTACGCCGCGATGTTCGAGACCCAGGCCGCCCAGTACGCGGCCGGGCCCCGCACCGGCGTCCCGCACCCCAGTGGCCCGCCGGTCCCGGAACCCTCCTGACGGACCGGGCGCCGGGCGCACCGGGCGTGCCGCCGTGCCCCCGCCCCGGGGCCGCACGGCGGCACGCCCGGTGCTCCAAGGGGGCCGGGTGGGAGCCGCCGGTGGGGGCGCCGGACGGCCGGAAGCGGAGGAGGACGGACGGGGACACCCGAGGAGCCGAGTGTCACCGTTGGTGACATGCGGGCATCATGTCCATTATGTCTTGGCGGCGCGGCGTAGAGGTCATCCCGTGGGCGGTCATCGTGATTGCCGTGGTCGCGGATCTCGTGACGCCGACGGACGTCAGCAGCGCCCCCCTGCTGGCCGCGGCGCCGGTCTCGGCGGCGCCCCTCACCCGGACCCGGACCATCATCGGGGTCGGCGTGGTGGCGATGATCGTCCACGCCTTCCTGGCCGTCATCGACCACACGTTCGGATGGCGGCTCGGGATCGGGAACCAGGTGACGCTCGCCGCCGTCACCGTGCTGGCCGTAGCCCTGCACCGGATGATGCGGCGCCGCGAGGAGGGTGCCTTACGGGCCCAGCGCGTCGCGGAAGTCGCCCAGAAGGCCGTACTGCCGACCCCGCCCGCCCGCATCGGCAGGCTGGAGATCGCCGCGTCCTACATCGCCGCCGAGGACGAAGCCCTCATCGGGGGAGACTTCTACGCGGTACGGGAGACCGGCCACGGCACGCGCGCGATGATCGGGGATGTGCGGGGCAAGGGGATGGCTGCCGTCCAGGCCGCCTCCGTGATGGTCGGCGCGTTCCAGTCCTACGCGGACTACGCCCGTGACATGACCGAGCTGGCCGCCTGGCTCGACCGCCATCTGGAGCGCGAGGGCGAGCGCCGGGCGGGTCTGGAACAGGCCGAGGGGTTCACCACCGCGCTCTTCGTGGAGTTCGACTCCGCGTCGCAGACCGTGTCCCTGCTCAACCGGGGGCACCCGTCCCCCTTGCTCCTGGACCACCGGGGGCGGGTCCAGCCGCTCGGTCCGTCGCAGGAGGCCCCTCCGCTGGGGATGACCACCCTCGGCGTCGTACCGGCCCCCATCGACCGGTTCCGCTTCCCGCCCGGCTCGACGCTGCTGTGCATCACCGACGGCGTCACCGAGGCACGGGACCCCGCGGGCCGCTTCTACCAGCCCGAGCAGCGGCTCGCGCACCTCACCCACCGCCTTCTGGAGCCCCGCCAGCTGTTGCGGGTCCTGGCCGAGGACGTGGAGCGGCACAGCCACGGGCGCCCCAAGGACGATCAGGGCATCCTCGCGATCACCCATCTGAGGCCGCCCCACCCGGCGTGACCCGCCCCGGGGCCGCGACCGCGCCGTGCCGGGGCGGCCACGGACGGAGGCTCCGGCGGTCCGGAGTCCCGGCGGTCCGCGCGAGTCAGGAGCGCGGGGCGGGCGCTCCGGGACCGGCTCCGGCCGGTTCGTGCACGGCCCGGCCGGCGGCGCGCAGGGCGTCGACCGCCGCCCTGACCGAAGGACGCCGGTCCGCGTCCGTACGCCAGACCGCGTGGACATGGCGGCGCATCGTCTCCCGGACGGGCACCAGCCTCACCCCGTCCGGCACCGGCCCACGCCCCAGCCGGGGCGCGACACAGACCCCGAAGCCGGCCGCGATGAGGGCGAGCTGGGTGTGGTGCTCGCCCGCGAGATGGGCGATACGCGGCTCGATGCCCTTCGAACGCAGGGTGAACATCAGCCAGTCGTGGCAGAACTCCCCCTCCGGCCAGGACACCCAGTCGTCGGCGGCGAAGTCCTCCAGCCCGACCTCCGCGCGGTCCGCCAACGGATGACCGGCCGGCATGGCGATGTCCGGCGCGTCGTCCAGCAGCCGCACCGTGGCCAGGCCACCGGGAACCGGCAGGCGCTTGTTGCTCCAGTCGAGCACCACGGCGAGGTCCACGTCCCCCCTGAGCACCGCCCGGATCCCGGCCTCCGGCTCCAGCTCGGCCGTACGCGGTCTGAGTTCGGGGTGGTCCGCGCGCAGTGCGGTGAGGGCGGCGGGGAACAGCCCGCGGGCCGCGGTCGGGAAGGCCGCGAGCCGGACCTCGCCCACGACCTCGCCGCGCTGCGCCTCGATGTCGGACTGGGCCAGGGCCACCTGCGAGAGGATCGTGGCGGCATGGCCGGCGAGCAGCCGGCCGGCGTCGGTGAGACGCACGCCACGGCCGTTCCTCGCGAGGAGCTGCTGGCCCACCTCGCGCTCCAGTTTGGACATCTGCTGGGAGACCGCGGAGGTGGTGACGTGCAGCCCGTCGGCGGCACCGCTCACCGATCCGTGCCGGGCGAGTGCGTCCAGCGTGCGCAGGCGCTCCAGATTCAACATGTAAGCGATGCTACACACTCGACGCAACGAAGTCTCACTTGTGCTAAGAAAAGGAGCCCGTCATCGTTGACCCATGAGCATCCCTCCACCGCCCCCGGCCCCGGCCGGTCCGCCCGTCACCCCGGCCTCCCACCCACCCGTGGTCCCGGCGCCCCCACCGGCGCGCGGCCGGTTCACGGACTGGCGCCTGCGGTTCGTGGCACTGTCGCTCATCTGGGGATTCAGCTTCCTGCTCATCAAGGTCGGCACCGACGGGTACGCGCCGTTCCAGGTCACCCTCGGCCGGCTGCTGTTCGGGACGGCGGTGCTCGGCGCCGTGATGGCGGTGCGCCGTGAGCGGCTGCCGCGTTCCGTCCGCACCTGGGGCCATCTCCTGGTCGCCGCGTTCCTCCTCAACGCGTTGCCGTTCTCCCTGTTCGCGTACGCCGAGCTGACCATTCCGTCCACCCTCGCCGGGATCTGCAACGCGACGTCTCCGCTCTGGGGCATGGCGCTCTCGATGGTCGCGCTCTCCGAGGACCGGCCGACCCGGCGCCGGGTCGCCGGGCTCGGGCTCGGTTTCCTGGGGGTCCTCACGGTGCTCGGCGCCTGGCAGGGCTTCTCCGGCCTGGACCTCGGCGGTACGGCGATGGCCCTGCTGGCCTCGTTGAGTTATCCGGTCGGCTGGATCTACGTCCGCCGCACCCTGGCGGGCACCGGCTCCTCCACCCTCGCGCTGACGGGCAGTCAGCTCTTCCTGGGCACCGTGCAACTGGCGCTGGTCACACCGCTGTTCACCTCCTTCCCGACCCACTTCCCGCTGATGCCGACGCTCGCGGTGGTGGCGCTGGGCGCGCTGGGGACCGGGCTCGCCGTCCTGCTCCAGTACGGCCTGGTCCAGGAGGTCGGGCCCACCACGGCGCAGATGGTGACCTACCTCATCCCCGTCATCGCCACCGCCGCCGGAGTGGTCCTGCTCGGCGAACGGCTGAGCTGGAACACCCCGGTCGGCGCCCTGGTGGTCCTCGCGGGCGCCGCCCTCACCCAGAAGGCGGTGCGGACGCCGCGTCCGGTCAGCCGTGACTGACGGGACGGGCCGGCCCCGCCGCGTCCGCCACCGCGTCGGCCAGCGGCCCGATGTCGGCGGCGATCAGCGTCGAGACGGTCAGCCGTACCCCCGGCGGTGAGGCCAGCCGGAAGCGCGCGCCCGGGGCCACCGCCCACCCCGCGCGCAGCAGCCGGGTCACGGCCCCGGTCTCGTCGCTGACGGGCACCCAGACGTTCATCCCGGTCCTGCCGTACGCCGCCACGCCGCGCTCGGCCAGAGCCGCCACCAGCGCGTCCCGGCGCTCGGCGTAGGCCCGCGCGACGACGGCCGCGTCGACGGCGCCCGAGGTCCACAGGTGCGTCACGGTCCGCTGGAGCAGGCGGCTGACCCATCCGGGGCCGAGCCGCTGACGCCCCGTCACCCGGTCCACGGTGAGCGGGTCCCCGGTGAGCACGGCGAGCCGCAGGTCCGGCCCGTAGCCCTTGGCGGCGGACCGGACGAGGGCCCAGTGCGTGGTGACACCCCCGAGGGGGTGCGGCGGGGTGTCGACGATGGCGTGACCGTGGTCGTCCTCGATCAGGAGGACGCCGGGGTGCCGGGCGAGCACCGACCTCAGCTCCGCGGCCCGTTTCGCCCCCACGGCCGCTCCCGTCGGGTTCTGCGCCCTGCCGGTGACCACGAGCGCCCTGGCCCCGGCCGCCAGGACGCGTTCCACCTCGGCGGGCAGCGGGCCGTCCTCGTCCAGCGCGACGGGCGCGGTGCGCAGCCCGAGGGCGGGGACGAGGTCCAGCAGGGCACCCCAGCCGGGGTCCTCCACGGCGACCGTGTCACCCGGCCTGAGGTGGGCCGACAGCACCCGCTCGATCGCATCGAGGGAGCCGGAGGTCACGGCGACCGGTCCGGCGGGGACGCCGTCCGCGTCCAGCTCCGCGCGGGCGAACCGGGCGAGCTCGGGCAGGACCGCCTCGTCCCCGTACACGGCGGGCCGGAGACCGTGCTCCCGCGCCGCCGAGGCCAGCGCCTCACCGAGAGGGGGCAGCAGCGCGGGGTCGGGGTTGCCGTCGCCGAGGTCGCGTACGCCGGGCGGCGCCTCGACCCGCAGCGAGCCGCGCGCCGTGCTCGCGGGTCGCGTGCGCACCCTGCTCCCCCTGCGCCCCGCCGTCTCGATGACCCCGCGCTCCCGGAGCGTCCGGTACGCGGCGGCCACCGTATTGGGGTTGACCCCCAGCCGTACGGCCAACTCCCGCATCGGGGGCAGTACCTGACCGGGCGTCAGCTCTCCGGAGCCGACCCCGTCCTCTACGCTCGCGGCGATCTCGGATGCACGCCGCCCACTGATCCGGTACTCTCCTAGCACAAACGACATTATGCACTAGTGCAATGGGGGTACGCAATGCCGGAGACCGCGCCATCCACCGGAGACGGCCAGGAGACCACCGCCTCCTACACCCCGACCGCGCGCACCGTCCCGACCCGGGGCCGGGAACGCGCGTCGTACGACAGGGAGTTGGTCCACTCGGTGCTGGACGAGGCCTACGTCTGCCATCTGGGCTTCGTACGCGACGGCGCCCCCGTCGTCCTCCCCACGCTCTTCGGCAGGATCGGCCAGCGGCTGTACGTACACGGCTCCACCGGCTCCCGGCCGCTGCGCGAGGCGGGGGCGGGCACCCCGGGACTGCCGGTGTGTCTGACGGTCACCCATGTCGACGGCCTGGTGCTGGCCCGCTCCGCCTTCCACCACTCGGTCAACTACCGCTGTGTGGTGGTCCACGGCACCGCGCTCCCGGTGACCGATCCCGAGGAGCGGCGCGTCGCGCTGGACGCGATCGTCGACCAGGCGGTCCCCGGCAGGTCCCGGGACTCCCGCCCGGCCGACGCCAGGGAACTGGCCGCGACCGCGGTCCTCCGGCTCGACCTGGACGAGGTCTCCGCGAAGGTACGCACCGGAGGGCCCGGCGACGAGCCGTCGGACCTGGCGCTGCCGTACTGGGCGGGCGTGCTGCCGCTGACCCGTGGACACGGCGCGCCGGTCCCCTCCGACGACCTGGACCCGGCGGTCCCCGTCCCGGACTACCTGACCCCGCACTGAGGGATCAGACCGGCACGGCCGCGCGCTCCCGGCGTGCGGCGGCCGCCTCGCGTGTCTCGGCGAAGGCCAGTCCCGCCACCGCGGCGAGCAGCACCAGCGTGCCGACGGCCATGGCCGCCGTGAGCCGCTCCCCCAGGACGGTCACCGCGATGACCGCCGCGCTCACCGGCTCCAGCAGCATGATCACGGAGACGGTGGCGGACCGGACGACCGCGGCGCCCGCGAAGTAGAGGGCGTACGCGAGGGCCGTCGGCACCGCGGCCACGTAGACCATCAGCCATCCCACCTGAGCGGGCGCGTCGGTGTGCGGCACGAGCCCTTCGGCCAGCGCCAGGGGCAGCAGTCCCACGGCGCCGATCCCGAAGGCCCAGGCGCTGGTGGCGAGGGCGTCACCGGACGTGCCGTCGCGGCCCAGCCACCGGGTGAGCAGGGTGATCGCCGCGTAGCCGGAGGCGGACAGCAGGGCCAGCAGCACACCGGCCGGCCGCACCTCGGCCGCCCCGCCGCCCAGCACCAGCACCCCGAGCCCGGCGAGCGCACCGGCCACGGCGGCCACCCCGCCCGCGCCCAGGCGCTCCCCCAGGGTCAGCCGGGCGCCCACCGCGATGAGGACGGGCCCGGCCCCCAGGGTGACGACGGTTCCCACGGCCAGCCCGGTCGCCTCGACCGCCGCGAAGTACGCGCTCTGGAACACGGTGAGCCCGAGGCCGGTGCCCAGGACGCGCAGCAGCCGGCGACGGCCGGACTCGGGGGTACGGGGACGGCGGGGCCGCAGCGCGAGCGCACCGGCCAGCAGGACCAGTCCGCCCGCGCACCGCCAGAAGGACAGCGCCAGCGGGCCGAGGTCACTGACCCGGTAGAGCAGCGAGGCGGCGGCGCCCGCCGTACCCCAGGCGACACCGGCGACGACGAGATAGAACAGGCTCCGCCCGACGGGCAGGCCGGAAACAGGGTGGGACACGGGAGTTCTCCGCACGAAGAGGGGGTGGTGGTCGCTCGGATCCGCGTGCGGGCAGCGACGGACCGCCCGGGAGACACCCGGGCCCGGTCTTCGTCAGGAGTGGCCGCCGCGGACTAGACGGACGGCGGCGGAAGGACGGTGCGCTGCATGATCGCCACCCTATGGTGCGGCCGGTCGCCCGGACAACCCGCCGCCGGCCCCTGTGGACACGTCCCCGTCCGCGCTCTCCCCCTCGGGGAGGCCGGGCGCGCCAGGACCGGACGCCACCGGACCGGACGGCGGCCGGGGCGCGGACGACTGCGCGATGAAGGCCCCGGCCAGCACCACCGTGCCGCCGACGAGTTGGGGCGCGGAGAGGTGTTCACCGAGCAGCACCCAGGCGAGCACGGTGGCGATGACCGCCTCCAGGCAGGCGACGACCCCCGCCACCTGCGGCGACAGCAACCGCACGGAGACCACACCGGTGAGGTAGGCGAGGACGGTGGCGAGCAGGACGATCCAGCCGAGCAGCAGCCAGGCCGGCACGGCGTGGCCGTTCATGGCGGCATGCGCGCCGAGGATCCCCCAGTCCATGCCCCACGGCCTGGCGACGACGGTCAGGACGAGCGCGCCGCCCAGCAGCCCGTACGCGATCACGCCGACCGGGTGGGGCGGTTCGGCCTGCTCGGCGCCGGGGCCGTCCGCTTCCTGGCCCCGGCTCCCCTGGTCGGACAGGACGAAGTAGCCGACCTGGCAGCAGGCCGCGCCCAGGGCGAGCAGCAGCCCGAAGGCGTCGAAGCCGAGCCCCGCCCACACCTCGACGACACAGGCGAGGCCGCCCACCGCCAGCACCACCCCGACGGCGGCGGCCCGGGTGACGGGCCGGCGCTGCACGAAGCGCACCCAGCCGAGCACCAGGGCGGGCGCGAGGTACTCGACAAGGAGGGCGACCCCGACGGGGATACGGGAGATCGCGGCGAAGTAACAGGCCTGCACCCCCGCGACGGCGAACAGCCCGAATCCGGCGAGCAGCGCGGGCCGTTCGCGTACCAGGTTCCGGTGCCGCCAGGCGACCGGCAGCATGACCAGGGCGGCACCGGCCACCCGGAGCCACACCACGTGCAGCGGATCGAGACCGGCCTCGATCAGCGGTTTGGCCGCGACCCCCGAGCCACCGAATGCGAACGCCGAGACCAGGGCGAGGCCCAGTCCCGCGCTTCTCCCCTGAGTCGCGTGCATCGGCACATCATGGCAGCTGACGTCAGCAGCGTCACCCCCGTCACACCTGTCGCCGCGATGTCCGTGACCACGGTGGCCCCGGCCGGGCGGTCCGCGACCCCGCGCGGTCCGGGATCACGCGGTCGCGACAGCGCCGCCCGGGATCAGGCGGTGCGCGACGAGGCGGCCCGGAAGCAGGCGATCGGGACCACGCGGTCCGGGACCACGCGTCCGCGACAAGGCCGCCCGGGATCACGCGGTCCGGTCGGCGCCGGTCAGCCGGTGGGCCGCGCGTGCGGCGAGCAGCGCCGGGTCGGCGCCCGCCCTCTCCAGCACCTCGACGGCGCGGCACCGGGGATCGGCCATCAGCGCGGCGAGCAGATCCAGGCCGCCCGCGCGCGCCCGCCCGCACAGGGTGGCGGTGCGGACGGCGCGGCCGATCGCGGCGGCGGCGGAAGGTGACCAGGCCCCGGTGCCCGTGCCCGGCTTCCGGAGCGCGGGGAAGGCACCCGAGTCCTCCCGGGTCCCCTGCCAGCGCAGGCCGTAACCGATGCTGCGCTGCACGAGGTAGCCGAGAACCCTGGCCAGTTGGTGGCCGCCGTCGAACACCTCCCGGACCTCGGGGTCGGACTCCACGAGGGAGTGCAGGAGATGAGCCGTGTCGGTGTGCCGGTCGCCGTCGCGGACCGCCCGTCTGCGGGCACCCGTCGCCACCGCGGCCAGCTCGTCGGTGAGCGGGGCCGCGTCGTCGGCGGGGTTCGGCGGGGCCTGTTCGGGTGTCCATGGCGTCCGGTGGTGCACCCTTCCACTCCATCAGCGCCGAAAGACGAAATCGTCCCCAGCACGGCCCATCCGCGCATCCCGCGAAAGGTGGGCGGGACCGGTGGTTCCTCATCCTCCGGGATGAGATCGCACCCTCACACGGGAAGGGCCCGCAGCACGGCGCCTCGGGCCCACACACCGGGAAGGGCCCGCGGCACGGTGCCGCGGGCCCTTCCCGGGCCGCTCCCCCGGCCCACGGGTCAGTTCTCGTCGGCCAGGATCAGATACAGCTTCTTGCGTGACTCGTTGATCACGGCGAGCGCCTTCTGGCGCTGCTCCGCCGAGCCGGTCTTCCAGACCTGGCCGAACGCCTCCATCAGACCGAAGCCGGCCTGCCGGATCTCGTTCATGCTCTCCCAGTCGACACCGCGTCCCGCGTCCTCCCAGGGCGCCTCGGGGCCGGACTCGGCCTCCGTACGGCCCGCGTCGGTGAGCGTGAACAGCTTCTTGCCGCCCTCGCTGACGCTGACGATGAGCCCCTCGTCCTCCAGCAGCTGGAGGGTGGGGTAGACGGAACCCGGGCTGGGCCGCCACGCCCCGCCGCTGCGGTCACCGATCTCCTGGATCATCTCGTAGCCGTGCATCGAACGGTCCTTGAGCAGCGCGAGGATCGAGGCGCGCACGTCGCCGCGCCTGGCCCTCCCCCGGCCACCCCCTCGGCCGCGTCCGCCGCCCCCGAAGGGTCCGCCTCCACCGAAGGGCGGCCCGAACGGCCCGAAGGCCGGGCGCCCGCCCTCGAACTCCCCCCTGCCGGGGCCCCGGCGTCCGGGTCCGGGGCCGTAACCGTGGTCATGTCCGTGGTCGTGTCCATGTGAACGCATGACTGCGCTCCTCTCTTCGTCGTCGTGTCGCGACTCCTGTCATCGATCGGTTCATCATTGATCTGTCGCGATGCCTCAACGATATATCGGAAGCTATCGCCTGGCAAGGGCAGGGCGAATCCGGGACGACTGACCTGCGCCAGTGAACGTTGATCGATTGCCGCTGCAGGGCGATCAATGATCTTTCGTGTCAGCCAAGGACGACCACATGGAGGTTTGTGTCAGTGGAGGGTGACCGCCGGTGGGATAGATCCCCTTGTCAGACTGCACGCAAGATTTCAGTGCAACGGGCCGTACGGGAGGACGGGCCAGCAACCATCCGGCCGTGCGCGATCGTCTTACAGGCATGTCGCACCCGAACTCCGGCCCTTCCCTGACTCCGCCCGACTGGCCGCACTGCGGCCATGGCACCACTCCGGAGGACCTCGTCGGCTGCCGCGGCATTCACGTCCCCGGCCACACCGCGTGTCTCGCCCACCTGGCCGATCCCGACCGCGACACCTATCTGGCCAGCCTGTCCCCCGGCACCGACATCGACCACCGCGGCACCCCCTTCACCGAGCCCCTCCTCGATGCCCTCCTCAATGCTCTCCGCGACCCCGCGACTCGACACCCCAGGCTCGGCAACGCCAGGTTCGAGTCAGCAACCTTCACGGGCATGGCCTGGTTCGGGTCGGCGACCTTCACGGGCACCGCCAGGTTCACGTCGGCGACCTTCGAGCGCGCCGCCAGGTTCGAATCGGCGACCTTCATGGACGGTGCCGGGTTCGCGTCAGCGACCTTCACGGGCGACGCCAGGTTCAGGTCGGCGACCTTCACGGGCATGGCCTGGTTCGAGTCGGCGACCTTCACAGGCGACACCAGGTTCGAGTCGGCGACCTTCACAGGCGACGCCAGGTTCAGGTCGGCGACCTTCACGGGCAACGCCAGGTTCATGTGGGCTACCTTCGAGCGCGCCGCCAGGTTCGAATCGGCGACCTTCATGGACGGTGCCGGGTTCGCGTCGGCGACCTTCACGGGCATGGCCTGGTTCGAGTCGGCGACCTTCGAACGCGCCGCCTGGTTCGAGTCGGCGACCTTCACAGGCGACGCCAAGTTCGAGTCAGCGACCTTCACAGGCGACGCCAAGTTCGAGTCAGCGACCTTCACGGGCAACGCCAGGTTCATGTGGGCTACCTTCGAGCGCGCCGCCAGGTTCGAATCGGCGACCTTCATGGACGATGCCGGGTTCGCGTCAGCGACCTTCACGGGCGACGCCAGGTTCAGGTCGGCGACCTTCACCGGCGACGCCAAGTTCGAGTCAGCGACCTTCACGGGCAAGGCCTGGTTCGAGTCGACGACCTTCACAGGCGACGCCAAGTTCGAATCAGCGACCTTCGAGCGGGCGGCCAGCCTCGGGCCGCTGGTGTGTGCCGGACGAGTGCAGCTGTCGGGGGCGGTGTTCGGCGGTCCGGTGACCCTCTTGCTTGCCACGCGCCGCCTGGAGTGCCGGCGGACCCGTTGGTCCGCGACGGCTGAGCTGCGTCTGCGCTACGCCACTGTGGACTTCGCCCACGCGGTCTTCGAGTACCCCCTGACGATCGCGGCGGAGGCCAGTCCTTTCGTGCTCACCGACGGAGGGCCGATGGCAGAACAGGGTCTTGGCGGCGCGCCCGACGCCAAGGTGCGGATGGCCTCGCTGCGTGGGGTGGACGCAGCTCACCTGGTCCTCGCCGATGTCGACCTGTCACGGTGCCTGTTCACCGGGACCGTGCATCTGGACCAGCTGAGGCTGGAGGGCGCCTGCACCTTCGCCAAGGTCCCGTCACGCACAGCCTGGCGGCACTGGCGACCGGTGCGATTCACCGAGCGCCGCACCCTCGCTGAAGAACACCACTGGCGTGCCAGCCAGCCAGCAGCGGTCCCCGGCTGGAACGTAGCGGAGTTCAGCACCGGACGCGTCGGACCGGCGCAAATGGCACCCGTGTACCGGGCGCTGCGCAAGGCGTTCGAGGACGGCAAGAACGAGCCGGGAGCAGCGGATTTCTATTACGGCGAGATGGAGATGCGCCGTCACGACCGAGCCAATACCACCCGTGCCGAGCACGGGCTGCTGAACGGCTACTGGCTGCTGTCCGGCTACGGTTTACGCGCCTCTCGCGCCCTGGGCTGGCTCGCCGCCGCCATGCTCGTGACCATCGTGCTGCTCATGGGCTTCGGGCTCCCCAAGGACGACCCGAAGCAGGAAGCGACCGGCACCGTGCCACCCGGCGGCGGCAAGGTCACCTTCGAGATCGACAAGAACGAGCCCCAGAACCCCACGGGAGACAGATTCAGCGGCCAGCGATTCGAGAAGGCCCTGAACGTCACCCTCAACTCGGTGGTGTTCCGCTCCTCCGGCCAGGACCTGACCACCGCCGGCACCTACATCGAGATGACCTCCCGCGTCACCGAGCCCATCCTTCTGGGCCTCGCCGTCCTTGCCGTCCGCAACCGCGTCAAACGCTGACCCACCGCTCCCATGATCCGGGTCGTGAAGCAGCCAGTACGCCCGAACCGTCGTGACTCGCCGTACGGAAGATTTCAGTGCCCAGGTCACAGCACTGTCCACTGAAATCTTCCGTACGGCCCGACACCCCTGTCGGGCTCAGGCCGGCCAGCCCACTCGAACTCCCAGCCCACGGCCCGGCAGGCATGCCCTGTCGCGCCGAACCCCTCCCGCGTCGCCTCATCCATCTCGTCTTCGGCCCGGACGTCGACGATGCGGGGCGCCGCCGTCGGACAATCGGACGAAGTAGTCGGGAGCGTGCCGACGCTTGCGTGTGCCGTCGTGCCGGTGCAGCCAGAACGGCTGCGAGGTGATCGCGACCACCTGCGGATCACGGTCCAGCAGGATCAGCCGGTCCCGTTCCAGCCACGACTCGTAACCCACGTGATCCCGCATCGTCGACGAGTAGAACCAGCCGGCGAACCCGTGACCGTCCTTGTGCCAGCTGAACTCCCGCACCGGATCCACAGCCTCGAACGGCACGCTCCCAGCTGGCCCCAGCGATCGGCAAACGAACGTGCCGTTGGCGGAAAAAGCCAGTTCAAACGGCGCAAGGGTACCATCACCGACCACACTGACAGGTGCCCCACCACGTCCCCGCCTATACCTGTACACCGAATGATCAACCTGCGGTGGCACAAACTGGCGTTGATCATCCTTCAGTGGCAATCGATCAACGTTCACTGGCACAGGTCAACGACTGACCTGCGTCCGTGGGTGGTGATCGATGGCCGGAGAAGGCCGGTGGAGGATGACCGCAGACAGCGACGGTCGCCCTGCTCGACGGGTCTGTAGTGTGCGGCGATGACACGAAGCGAGCGGCTCGCCGACCAGTTGGACTGGTACTGGCGCAAGAACCTGCGGCCACGGCTGGACGGCCTTACCGACGAGGAGTACTTCTGGGAGCCGGTGCGTGACTGCTGGAGCATCCGCCCACGTGGCACGTCGGCCGCACCGATGCCGGAGGGCTCGGGGGCATGGACGATGGACTCCGCGTCCCCTGCCCCGGTACCGCCACCGGTGACCACGATCGCCTGGAGGCTGGCGCACATCGTCGTCTCGTGCCTGGGCTACCGGGTCGGCTGGTACTTCGGGGGCCAGGACGTCGACTCTGAAACATTCGCCTACGCGGGGACCGCTGACGAGGCACTGGGACAGCTCGACGAGATGTACGGGAGATGGAACGCGGGGGTCCGCGAGCTCTCGGACGCCGACCTGGACCGTCCGCCCACGGTGGGTCCCGAGCGGTTTCCCATGGAGAACAGGGTCCTGCACGTCAACAGGGAGCTGATCCATCACGGCGCCGAGATCTCCCTGCTGCGCGACCTCTACCGCCGGCAGAACGGAGCCGTACCGCGCCGGACATGACTTCCGGCAGCCGGCGAGCGGGCCGCACGGCGCCAGAACCGCCCGGCGGCCCGAGGGACCCCGGGGCCAGGCCCCCTCAGGCCAACCATCCGGGATTGGCCTTGGACCGGCACCGGCGTCCCGCCTACGGTCGGCTCCATGAAGATCCGCATCGTCGACGCGTTCACCGACCGGCCCTTCGCCGGCAACCCCGCCGGCGTCCTGCTCCTGGACTCCGGCCCCTTCCCCGCCCCCGACCGCCTCCAGCGCCTCGCCGCCGAGCTCAATCTGTCGGAGACGGCCTTCGCCCACCCGCTGCCGCCGGGCGGTGAGGCCGACTGGGCGCTGCGCTGGTTCACACCCACCACCGAGGTGGACCTCTGCGGGCACGCCACGCTCGCCACCGCCCACGTGCTGCGCACCACGGGGACCGCGGACGGCACGGTACGTTTCGCGAGCCGGTCCGGCGTCCTGCGTACCACCGCCCAGCCGGACGGCACCCTCACCCTGGACTTCCCGACGGCGCCGCTGACCCCCGTCGCCGTGCCGCCCGGTCTCGTGGAGGCGCTCGGCGCGTCACCGCTCTCGGTCCACGACACCGGGGAGAACGTCGGTGACCTCCTGGTGGAGCTGGCCGACGAGGCGGCCGTACGCGCCCTCCGGCCGGACTTCCCCGCGCTCGCCACCTGTTCCCGGCGCGGCGTCATCGCCACGGCCGTGGCCGCCGACCCGGCCGCCGGCTACGACTTCGTGTCGCGCGGCTTCTTCCCGCGCGTCGGCATCGACGAGGACCCGGTGACCGGCAGCGCGCACACCGCGCTGGCGCCGTTCTGGTCGGCGCGGCTCGGCCGTGCGGACCTCACCGGCCTTCAGGCGTCGGCCCGTTCCGGACTGGTGCGCACCTCGCTGCGGGGCGAGCGCACCTGGCTGACCGGGAACGCGGTCACGGTCGTCGAGGGCGACCTGCTGGCCGCGCTCTGAGGGGCCGGCCGTTCACGGGAGGGGCAGCCAGTCCACCTTCCCGGCGAGCAGCGCGTACCCGACGAACGCCCCGATGTCGAGCAGGAGGTGGGCGACGACCAGCGGGGCGACGCGTCCCCAGCGCCGGTACAGCAGCACGAAGACCACACCCATCACCACGTTGCCGAGGAAACCGCCGATCCCCTGGTACAGGTGGTAGGAGCCGCGCAGGACCGAGCTGGCCACCAGCGCGGCCATCGGCGTCCATCCCAGCTGCCCCAGACGCCTCAACAGATAACCGACGACGATGACTTCCTCCAGGACGGCGTTCTTCAACGCCGCGAGGACCAGCACCGGAAACTTCCACCACACCTCGGGCAGCGCCTCCGGCACCACCGTCAGGTTGAACCCGCCTGCCCGCGCCACGAGGTAGAAGGCCAGCCCGGCACTCCCGATCCCCGCCGCGACCAGCGTCCCGCGCACGAGGTCCGGCCGGGGGCGGGTCAGGTCGAACCCGAGCGTCCGCAGTCCGGCTCCCTCCCGCATCAGCAGATGGGCGACGAGCGCCACCGGCACCAGCACCGTGGTCATGCCGAACAGCTGCCAGGCGAGGTCCAGCCACGGCCGCCCGGGGGCGTACGAACCGTTCAGCGTCGTGGCCTGGTCCTTCAGGCCGCCCGGTTTCGTCAGCGAGCCGATGAAGCTGATGAGCGCGGACACCCCGCTGGCCCCGAGCGAGAGGGCCAGCACCAGCACGGTCTCCGACCCCAGTGTCCGCCGCGAAACCCCCTCGTGAGCAATGGTTCCCGCCACGCGCTTTGCCTCCACCCGTACATCCGCCGTCAGGGTCGCGTCCGGATGCCGCACCCGGCCCTGAGGGCTCTCCCGTAGCCCCTGAGGGCTGTCCCGTGGCCCTTGACGGGCCGGCCCCTAGCTTGCCCGACGCCCGTGGTCCGCCCCGACACCGGGGACGCCGGCATCAGCCCCGGAGGCCGTCAACGGGCCGGGAAGCCGACCGGCCAGGTGTGGACCGGCTCCCCCGTCTGCATCAGATCGCCGTAGCGCCGGGTGGTGGCCGCCAGCGCGCCCTTCCGGTCGAGCCCCGCCTCCCGTGCCCGGTGGTAGGTCCCGGCCTGCCAGGAGGCGCCGTTGACCCGGCGCCGGCAGCGCTGCTCGATCACCCCCAGATACAGGTCCCGGTCCGCCGGTTCGATGTTCCAGGCGTCCAGCCCGGCGGCGGCCAGCGGCAGCAGCTCGTCGCGCACCAGCTTGACGGCCGGCACCGTGGCCACGCCGCCCGAACGTCCGGGGCGCGGCCACAGCAGCTCGGCGTCGATGCCGTGGCGGCACGCGGTGTCGAAGTTCTCCGCTGCGGCCTCGAAGGGCAGCCTGGTCCACACCGGCCGCGACTCGTCGGCCAGCGCCCGTACCAGCCCGTAGTAGAAGGCGGCGTTGGCGATCACGTCGACGACCGTGGGCCCCGCGGGCAGCACCCTGTTCTCCACCCGCAGATGGGGGACGCCGTCGGCGAGCCCGTACACCGGGCGGTTCCACCGGTAGATGGTGCCGTTGTGCAGGACGAGTTCGGCCAGGGTGGGCGCCCCTCCCTCGGCCAGTACCTGGAGCGGGTCCTCCTCGTCGCAGATCGGCAGCAGCGGCGGGTAGTAGCGCACGTTCTCCTCGAAGAGCTCGTACGCCGAACCGACCCACCGCTCCCCGAACCAGGTGCGGGGGCGCACCCCCTGGTTCCTGATCTCCGGCGGCCGAACGTCCGTGGCCTGCTGGAACAGCGGCGGCCTGGACTCCCTCCACAGCTCCTTGCCGAACAGGAAGGGCGAGTTGGCGCCGAGGGCGATCTGCACCGCGGCGACGGCCTGGGCGGCGTTCCACACGTCGGCGAACCGCTCCGGGGTCACCTGGAGGTGCAACTGGACGGATGTGCAGGCCGATTCGGGGGCGATGGAGGCGGAGGTGGAGACCAGCCGCTCGACGCCCTCGATATCGAGGAGGAAATCCTCGCCGCGAGCCGCCGCCATTTGGTCGTTGAGAAGGGTGTACCGGTCCACGTTCGACAGGTTCGCCGAGACGACGTCATGGCGGCCGAGCGTCGGCAGGATGCCGATCATCATGATCCCGGCGTCCACCTCGGCGGCTTTGCGGTCGGCATATGCGAGACCGGTCCGCAACTCCTCGGCGAGCTGATCGAATACTCGGCCGCTCAGCCGGTGCGGAAGGATATTCACCTCCAGATTGAACATCCCCAGTTCCGTCTGGAAATCCCGGCTGGCGATACGCTGGAGCACCTCCGCATTCCGCATCCTCGGCATGCCGTCCGAGCCCGCGAGATTCAGTTCGATCTCCAGGCCCATGAGATTTCTGGGCCGGTCGAACCTCCGGTCCTCCAGGAGCCGCTCCAGGCCCTCCAGGCACCGGGTGAGCTTCCGGCGGAACTCATGCCGATCGGACAGGTCATAGGTGCCCGCCACGACCTTCTCACCCATCGAAGGGTCCCTCCTCGAGTGGGCGGCCCGCGGCACAGGCCGCTCTTATCACGATCGATAATGCCCCGAGGAAGTGATCCGTAACGCCTCCACGGCTCCCCGGTACCCAGTAGTCTGGTGGGGGAAGCCTCAGGCACATTCCAGCGGCATGCAGCATATGCGCTCTCGGGTTCGGCACACGCGAGGGAATCACCGGCGGTTTTCAGCCTACCGCCGCGTGGAGAAAATACCTGGCGAACGCACCGGCAGCCGCCCCGAACCCGGAGAAACACCGCAATTCAAAGACTCGAAACCACCTTGCGGGCAATGCCCGGGGCGGGTAGCCGAAACACCGTGTGAACATTTGTCGTATAAACTCTGCGCACGGGGCAGAGAGTTGACGCACCGGCCCGGCCGCCCGTCACCGGCCTTCCTCTGGCCCCGCCACGCCGACACCGCCGTCTGCACCCGCCCATGTACCAACGTGTCTCCGAAGTGAGAGGCGACCCACCATGCCGCTGCTTGTCTCCCCGGCCCCCGCGCCCGCACTGCGCAGCGTTCTCGCGGCACTCGGTTCTCCCACCGCAGTCCGTGAAGCACACACACCCGCTCTCCGGTCCGTCCAGGGACCGCTGAGCCCCGAACTCCCGCTTCCCGTCCATGTTCTCGACCGGATCGCGGCGGTCGGCGCGGCACCGTCCACCCGCCTCGCCGGCTGGCGCTTCCTGATCCGCGGCGGTGAGCGCACCGTCGCCGCCGCGGACACCGTCCTGACCGCCGACGGCTGGACCTTCTCGCACTTCTTCGAGGGTCCCTACCTGGCGTCGACGGAACTCGCCCTCCGGCAGGCGGAGTCGAGCACGACGCCCTACCAGGCGCGTCTGCTGTCGGTGCCCGAGCTCTACATGCTCACCCTGTGGCTGCACGAGGACACCGAGGACGACGCGGCCGGCGGCGGCCTCGCGCCGTCCGACGTACTCGTGCCGCTGGCACCCGCGCCCACCGGGATCACCGCACACCGCCCGCACCCGGTCGCCGCTCTGCTGCCCGTCATGACACTGCGTGTCGCCCCGCCCCCGCTGCCCGGCCTCCCGGAGGTGCCCGGCCTGCTCGGCTCGCCCGCCTGACCGTCCGCCCCGAGGTCCGCGCCCCCGTCCGCTCCACGACGGGGGCGCGGTCGGCTCATGCGGGCTAGCCCGCTCAGGTCACCCCTAACCACCCGAAGGGACAGTGCAGTTGCCCTGAGCCGTCCGGCCGGGTGACGAGCCGGAGCACAAAGAACGGGAGCTGCGGCGAAATCCCTGCGGAACGACGCCCGTAGGGCAACACTGGTGGGGACCGACGTGATACGGAGGCGGTCCCGGCCGCACACCGTCACCTCGCGGGACACCCGACCCCACGCAGCGAAAGAACCCGCCATGTGCCAGCACCAGCCATCCTGCCCGACCGCGGACTCCAACGACCGGGAGGCCGCCCGACTGATGGCGCACCACCCGGAGCAGGGATGGAGCCTGCTGTGCAACGGCGTCCTGCTCTTCGAGGACACCGGTGAGCTGCTTCCGGACGGCCAGGTCATCGCCCCGCACCGGCCGCTGAGAGCCGGTCAGACCCTGAAGGCGGCCTGATCCCGCCGGGTTTCGCCCGGCGGGAAGCGGCGGGACCGGCACGGGCGGACATCCGCACCGGCCCCCTGTGTGGTGCCTACCGGTCGTACGCGTCCAGCGGCGGGCAGGAGCAGACCAGGTTGCGGTCGCCGAAGGCCCCGTCGATCCGGCGGACCGGCGGCCAGTACTTGTCCGACGGCGTGACACCGGCCGGGAAGACCGCCTCCTCACGGCTGTAGGAGTGCTCCCAGGCGCCACCCAGCGCGGAGGCCGTGTGCGGCGCGTTGCACAGCGGGTTGTCGTCCGCGCTCCAGGTGCCCGAGGCGACCTTCTCGATCTCGCCGCGGATGGCGATCATCGTGTCGCAGAACCGGTCGAGCTCCGCGAGGTCCTCGCTCTCGGTGGGCTCGATCATCAGCGTCCCGGCCACCGGGAACGACATCGTCGGCGAGTGGAAGCCGTAGTCGATCAGCCGCTTGGCGACGTCGTCGATGCTGACACCGGTCGCCTTGGAGATCGGGCGCAGGTCCACGATGCACTCGTGCGCGACGAGTCCGGCCGGACCGGTGTACAGGATCGGGAAGTGCGGCTCCAGACGCTTGGCGATGTAGTTGGCGGCCAGCACGGCCACCTGCGTAGCCCGCTTCAGCCCCTCGCCGCCCATCAGGCGGACGTACGCCCACGAGATGGGCAGGATGCCCGCCGAGCCCCACGGGGCGGCCGAGACCGGACCCACGCCCGTCTCGGGGCCCGCGGCGGGCTGGAGCGGGTGGTTGGGCAGGTACGGGGCCAGGTGGGCGCGCACACCGACCGGGCCGACCCCCGGGCCGCCGCCGCCGTGCGGGATGCAGAAGGTCTTGTGCAGGTTCAGGTGCGAGACGTCGCCGCCGAACTTGCCGGGCCTGGCGAGCCCGACCAGGGCGTTGAGGTTGGCCCCGTCGACGTACACCTGGCCGCCCGCGTCGTGCACCTCGGCGCAGATGTCGGCGACGTGCTCCTCGAAGACCCCGTGCGTGGAGGGGTAGGTGATCATCAGCACGGCGAGCTCGTCGCGGTGCTTGAGGATCTTGGCGCGGAGGTCATCGACGTCGACCTCACCGTCGTCGGCGGTCTTGACGACCACGACCTTCATGCCGGCCATCACGGCGCTCGCGGCGTTGGTGCCGTGCGCGGACGACGGGATGAGGCAGACGGTGCGCCCCTCGTCGCCGTTGGCCCGGTGGTAGGCGCGTACGGCCAGGAGACCGGCGAACTCGCCCTGCGATCCGGCGTTCGGCTGGAGGGACACCGCGTCGTAGCCGGTGACCTCGGCCAGCCGCTCCTCCAGCTCGCGAATGAGGGTGAGGAAGCCCTGGGCCTGCTCGGCCGGCGCGAAGGGGTGCAGCGCGCCGAACTCGGGCCAGGTGATCGACTCCATCTCGGCGGTCGCGTTGAGCTTCATGGTGCAGGAGCCGAGCGGGATCATGCCGCGGTCCAGCGCGTAGTCGCGGTCGGCGAGGCGGCGCAGGTAGCGCAGCATGGCGGTCTCGGAGCGGTACTGGTGGAAGACCGGGTGGGTGAGGACCTCGTCCGCGCGCAGCAGGGTCCCGGGCAGCGCGTCGGCGGCCCGCTCGTCCAGCGCCTCGATGTCCCCCGTCGCCCCGAAGGCCGCCCAGACGGCGGCGACATGGGCGCGGGTGGTGGTCTCGTCGCAGGCGACGGAGACGTGGTCGGCGTCGACCTGCCGGAGGTTGACCCCGCGCTCGCGCGCGCCCGCCACGACGTCGGCGGCACCGCCGGGGACGCGCACGGTGAGCGTGTCGAAGTAGGCGCCGTGCACGACGTCGGCACCGGCGGCGCGCAGCCCCTCGGCCAGGATCGCGGCATAGCGGTGCGTACGCCGGGCGATGGTCCGCAGTCCCTCGGGACCGTGGTAGACGGCGTACATCCCGGCCATGACGGCGAGCAGCACCTGCGCGGTGCAGATGTTGCTGGTGGCCTTCTCGCGGCGGATGTGCTGCTCGCGGGTCTGCAGGGCCAGCCGGTAGGCCTTGTTCCCGTCGGCGTCCACGGAGACACCGACGAGGCGTCCGGGCAGGCTGCGCGCGAACTTCTCGCGCACGGCCATGAAGCCGGCGTGGGGTCCGCCGAAGCCCATCGGCACACCGAAGCGCTGGGTGGTGCCCACGGCGACGTCGGCGCCCAGCTCACCGGGCGAGGTGAGCAGCGTCAGGGCCAGCAGGTCGGCGGCCACGGTGACGATCGCGCCCAGTCCGTGGGCCTCGTCGATGACCGGCTTGAGGTCGCGTACGGCTCCGGAGGCACCCGGGTACTGGAGCAGCACACCGAAGACGCCGCGAGCGGCCGCGTCGGCGGGGATGCCCTCGGACAGGTCGGCGACGACCACCTCGACGCCGGTCGGTTCGGCGCGGGTCCGGAGCACCGCGACGGTCTGCGGCAGGGTGTCGGCGTCGACCAGGAAGACGCCGTCCTTCACCTTGCCCACCCGCCGGGCCAGGGCCATGGCCTCGGCGGCGGCGGTGCCCTCGTCGAGCAGGGAGGCCCCGGAGGTGGGCAGCCCGGTGAGGTCGGCCACCACGGTCTGGAAGTTCAGCAGGGCCTCGAGCCGGCCCTGGGAGATCTCCGGCTGGTACGGCGTGTAGGCCGTGTACCAGGCCGGGTTCTCCATGACGTTGCGCAGGATCACGGGCGGGGTGAACGTGCCGTAGTAGCCGAGCCCGATCATCGGGGTCAGCACCTGGTTGCGGTCGGCGAGGCGCCGGAGCTCCGCCAGGACCTCGGCCTCGGTGCGCGCCCCGGGGAGGTTCAGTGCCTCGGCGCTCTTGATCACATCGGGCACCGCGGCGGCGGTCAGCTCGTCGAGGGAGCCGTAGCCGACCTGCGCGAGCATCTTCGCCTGGGCCTCGGCGTCGGGCCCGATGTGGCGCTGCTCGAAGGGGATGCCCTGCTCCAGCTGGGAGAGCGGCGTGCGGCGGGGGGTCATGATGGAGGCCTCCTGGTCTGTCACGACCTGCGAGGGGCACCACGGCGTGGCTGCCCGGACGGCCTCCCCCTCTGTCATCTCGACCTGAGAGCTTCACCGGCCCGCCCCGCGGCGCGCCGGTTTTCACCGTCGGTGAGGCCGGGCTCGTCCCGGCACGCGTGCCGGTCCGGGATCCCGCCCTGCTTTCCAGAGTGGCTTCGTCCGTGCGGTACGGGGGCCTGAGAGATTCCGGGGAGGAGTTGCTCCTTCGGCGCCTCCGGACACCTTCACCGGAGGACTCTCCCGCACGGGGTCGGCAGCCGCTTCCAGCCTACCAGCGGGCCGGGATCGGCAGTCTCGAGTGGCCGAACCCCCGGTTCTGGCCTTTCGTAGTGCCTGTGGAGCAGCAGCGACCACGCCCATGCCGTCGTGACCAGTGGGAGGCACCGTGCAGGCCGACATCGATCCGCGCAGCCTGATCGGCCGCAAGGCCTTCGACCGGACAGGTGCCAAGGTCGGCACGGTGGACGAGGTCTATCTCGACGACGCCACCGGTACGCCCGAGTGGGCCGCCGTGCGTACCGGGATCTTCACGAGGGACGCCTTCGTCCCGCTGGAGCCGAGCGAGTTCGTCGACGGCCGGCTGCGGGTCCCCTTCGACCGCGCCCTGATCAAGGACGCGCCCGACTTCGGTGTCGGCCGCCACCTCTCGCCCGAGCAGGAGCTGCAGCTCTACCGCCACTACGGGCTGGACTCGGCCTCGTCCGCCACCCCCGCCCCGGACAGGGACTTCGGCAAGCTGGCCGGCCACGAGGAGTAGTCCGCTGGCTCGCGCACCAGCGGGAGCGGGTCGGCCGGGCGCAGACGTGGGTCGTCGGTCCGGAACGTACGCACCCGGCCGGGCGCCGAATCGGGCTCCTCGAACCGCACGGTGACCCGTCCGACGCCGCTGCCCTGCACCCAGCCGTACCCGTGGACCTCGTGCCGCACGTCGTGCCCGGCGGACCACCGCCGGGTCTCCGGCTCCCCGGAGCCCGAGCCCGGCCCGTCCGGGGCCGGAGCGCCCGCCTGGTCACCGGCCGGCGGCTCCTCGGCGTCCGGCCCGTCGTCCCCGCTCCGCTCCGCCTCGGCGGCTTTCCGGGCGTCGGCGGCCTGCCGGGCGTCCTCGGCCTCTCTCGCGTCCGCGGCCTGCGCGAACAGATCCTCCTGGGTGAAGTCCGCCAGCCCCGTGACCCCCACCCCGAGCAGCCGTACGCCCCCGGTGGTGTCGACGGCCTCCAGCAGCCGGGCGGCCGCCTCCCTGACCACCACGGGATCGTCGGTGGGCCCGCGCAGGGTCTCGGACCGGGTCAGCGTCGAGAAGTCGTAGCGGCGCACCTTCAGCACGACCGTCCGGCCCGACCGTCCCGCGCCTCTGAGCCGCCCCACACACCGGCCGGCCAGCCGCTCGACCTCCGTACGGACCCGCACCCGGTCGTGCAGGTCCACGTCGAAGGTGTCCTCCACCGACACCGATTTGGCGTCGCGCTCGGCGACGACGGGCCGGTCGTCGTGACCGAGGGCCATGCGGTGCAGGGCGGCCCCGTGGGACCGGCCCAGCAGGCGCACGAGCTCCGCCTCGCCCGCCTCGACGAGGTCGTGGACCACCGTCATCCCGGCACGTCTGAGATGATCGCCGGTGGCCGGGCCGACCCCCGGCAGGATCCGTACGGACATGGGGGCGAGCAGCTCACGCTCGGTGCCCGGCTCGATGAGCAGCAGCCCGTCCGGCTTGGCCTCCTCCGAGGCGATCTTGGCCAGCATCTTCGATCCGGCGAGCCCCACCGATCCGCTGAGACCGGTGACGGCCCGGATGACGAGGCGCAGCTGCTCGCCGATCGCCCGCGCGGAGCGGGAGTCGTCGGCGACCCCTCCGGCCTCCAGGTCCACGAACGCCTCGTCCAGGCTCAGCGGCTCCACCAGCGGGGACAGCCGCCCCAGCAGCTCCATCACCTGGTCGCTGACCGTCCGGTAGAGCGCGAAGCGGGGCACCAGATAGGCGGCGTTCGGCGCCAGGCGCCTGGCCTGGGCCATCGGCATCGCCGAGTGCACCCCGAAACGCCGGGCCTCGTAGGACGCGGTGGCGACCACGCCGCGCGTGCCCAGACCGCCCACCACCACCGGCTTGCCGCGCAGACTGGGCTTCGCCGCCTGCTCGGCGGAGGCGTAGAAGGCATCCATGTCCAGATGCAGGATGGTGGGCGCTGCTCTCACACCACCGATGCTGCCCTACGCCACTGACAACCGGTCCGTGCCGGCGCCGTGAGGGGCACCGGCACTCGCCTCATACGGCGCGGTTGCGGCGCCGCGCCAGCTCGTCGGCCGGGTTGTGCCCGACGAGCGTCTCCCCCGTGTCCACCCGCTCCCCGTGCAGCTGGGAGAGGGCCACGTCCACGTCCCGCCAGACGACGCCGACGGCGATCCCGAAGATCCCCTGGCCGCCCTGGAGGAGGTTGACGACCTCGTCGGGCGAGGAGCACTCGTAGACCGTCGCCCCGTCGCTCATGAGGGTCATCCGCTCCAGATCCGTGAATCCGCGCGCCCTGAGGTGCTGGACCGTGGTGCGGATGTTCTGGAGAGCGACGCCCGTGTCCAGGAACCGCTTGACGATCTTGAGGAGCACCACGTCCCGGAAACTGTAGAGGCGCTGTGTCCCCGACCCGTAGGCCGGACGCACGCTCGGCTCCACCAGCCCCGTACGCGCCCAGTAGTCGAGCTGCCGGTAGGTGATCCCGGCCGCCGCGCAGGCCGTGGGCCCCCGGTACCCGATGCCGTCCGCCGTTGCCACACCGTCCGCCACCACCACCGCCGGCGTCACCGGCTGTCCGATGGCCCGGTCGGCCGCACTGCCGTGCTGCCGGTACAACCCGCCCGCAGCCGTACCGTCGCCGCTGCTTCTCACGCCGACCTCCGTCCTTGACCTGCCCTCTCGAAGGTAGGCAGTCACCAGGGGTGCGTCAACGATCGCCACACTCGGCACGCCGAGTGATATTCCCCCTGAGGGTGGTTTCCCGTGACCGGTCGCGGGGAACGGCTTCTCGGATGCGCCGGTGGCGCCCCGGCGCACGCGTCACTGGCTGTTGGTACCGAAGTCCTCCGGCGAGATCTGGTCGAGGAACTCGCGGAACTTCTCCACCTCGTCCTCCTGCTCGTCGGGGATGGCGATGCCCGCGTCGTCCAGCACCCCGTCGCTGCCGTAGATCGGCGTGCCGGTGCGCAGGGCGAGCGCTATGGCGTCGGACGGCCGCGCGCTCACCTCGACCCCGCTGGCGAAGACCAGCTCCGCGTAGAAGACCCCTTCTCTGAGGTCCGTGATGCGGACCTCGGTGAGCTCCTGGCCGACGGCTTCGAGCACATCCTTGAAGAGATCATGGGTCAGTGGCCTGGCCGGAGCCATGCCTTGCTGGGCGAAGGCGATCGCGGTCGCTTCCCCAGGGCCGATCCAGATCGGGAGGTACCGGTCGCCTCCCACTTCACGCAGGAGCACGATCGGCTGGTTGGAAGGCATTTCCACCCGGACACCCACAACGTCGAGCTCGTTCACACAGCAACCCTAGGACGTGCCCGCCGTGTTTGGATAGTCGGGCTCCTCCGCACTCAGTGGAAACGCACCTTCAGGGCCGACTGCACGAGCGCCGCGTGGAGCCGTACGGACAGCTCGGCCAGCTCCTTGGCGGTGGCCTCCGCATGGGCCCTGGTCTGCGGATTCCTGTGCCGGCGCAGGGGCGCGACCACCTGTTCGACCAGTCCGGCCTCCCGCTCGGCGGCCGCCCGGACGGCCCGCAGATGGCGGGGTTCCAGACCGAACCGCCCCAGATCCGCCACCAGCCGCGCCACGGTCACCGCCTCCGCGTCGTAGCTGCCCCCCGGACCGGGCGCGATCAGCCCGTAGGACTCCCACTCGGTGAGCTGGTCCTCGGAGACCTCCGCGGTGGCGAGGAGCTCGGAGCGGCCGATACGGGCGGCCGTGGGCTGTCCCCGGTCCTGTTCCCAGACGGGGTCGGCGAGCTCCCCCTGCCCGCCCGGGGGGAGCGGGACGCGCTCCCCGCGGGCCGACGCGTCCAGGTGCTCCCTGATGACCTTGAGCGGAAGGTAGTGGTCCCGCTGCATCCGCAGCACCCGCGCCAGCCGCTCGACGTCACCGGCGGTGAACTTGCGGTATCCGGCGGGGGTGCGCTGCGGCTCGACGAGCCCCTCGGTCTCCAGGAAGCGGATCTTGGAGATGGTGACCTCGGGGAACTCGTCACGCAGGCGCAGCAGCACGGTGCCGATGCTCATGGCGCGCTCGTCCGCGGCGGCGGTGCCGTGTCCGGCACCGCCTGTGGGTGTTCGCAGCATGGCCCTTCCTGGGGTCCCCCCGGACGCGGAGTCCGGGGGTGGGTCACACGCCCCGCTGGCTGGCGTAGAAGACCAGCCGGTACTTACCGATCTGGACTTCGTCGCCGTTGTTCAGCGGGACGGAATCGATCCGCTCACGGTTGACGTAGGTGCCGTTGAGGCTGCCGACGTCGCCCACGGTGAAGCTACCGTCCGGGCTCCGGTGGAATTCCACATGACGCCGCGACACGGTCACGTCGTCGAGGAAGATGTCGCTCTGCGGGTGGCGGCCGGCCGTGGTCAGGTCGCCGTCCAGCAGGAAGCGGCTGCCGGAGTTGGGCCCCCGGCGCACCACGAGGAGCGCGGAACCGGCCGGCAGGGCGTCGACGGCGGCCTGTGCCTCCGGCGAGAGGGAGGGCAGGGCCGTCTGGCCCGTCGCCTCGGCCTCGTACGCCTCGATACCGGAGATCGAGATGGTCGAGGTCGTCTCCGAGGCACGCTCGGGCACCCCGCCCCTGAGCGGCGCGCCGCAGTTGGAGCAGAAACGACTGTCCGCGGCATTGCGGTGCCCGCACCTCGTACAAACCGCCATGGCCGAGCCCTCCGGGGCGGAGGCAAACCCTCCACCCGAACTTGAGGCTGTTGAGTCCCCGAAACCTATGCGGCCGGCACCGTGGGGGTCAACAGACGACGCGCCGGGCCCTCCCGGCACCTCGTCGCGGAAGAGCGGGCGCTCCGAGCCCTGCTCATCGGCTCCCTGACCCTGCCGCTGAGCACGGTGGCGGGCAGCGCCGGCGCTGTCCTCGCGGGAGCTCTTGCCGAACAACTTCGCAAACAACTTCACGGGCGTTTCCCCTTGACCGAAATAGACCCGCCCGTGGGGCAGGACGAACCCTGAACGAACACACCTGCCGACCCGGACATCCTCACAACGTCCGTATCCTTCCGACAGTTTCCACCACGCGTCACCGATCCGATGCGGCGACCCCCCGCTACCTCTGCCCCGTGTCCTCCGGGCGCCGTACGCGACGCCCTCACGGTGACGACGACCGAGCGTAGTCAGGCTGCTTCGCAGGTCGCAAGGCGTCGATGACGATGTCCTCGGAGCGCGTCACCTCTGCCGTCGCCTGCTCCTTCTCCAATGTCTGCACGACCCCGCCGGGGATGTTGAGAGCCGGTTCGAGGTCCTGCGGCTTGCCGATGACCTCGAACTCGTACGGGGCCCGGATCCTACGGCCGTCGACGCTCAGTTCTCCCCCGTCACCGGAGAAGTATGTATTGGCCACCACCCGCACTCCGTTGACCTCGATCGCCTCCGCACCCGCCGCGCGCAGCTCCTGGATGGCGTCAAGGAGCATATCGGCCTTCACGGCTTTGGCCGGGTCGCTGACGGTCAGGGTGATGCCCGGTCCGTGAGCCGCCACCGTGCCGGCCAGGATGCCGAGCTGACGCTCCTTCTCCAGGGTCTGCTTACGGGCCTCCTCCGCCTGGTCGGAGCTGTTCTCCAGCTCCGTGCGCTGGTCGTCGAGGCGCTGCTTCTCGTCCTCCAGGCGCTGGGTCCGGTTGTCGAGTTCGTCGAGGATACGGACCAGGTCCTCCTGGCGGGCGCCGCGCAACGCGCTGTTGTCGCTGTTCGACCTGACCTGGATGGCCAGACCCAGCCCCAGGACGAACAGCAGGAGCGCCACGACGAGTTGGGCCCTGGTGACCCGTGGAGGCCACAGGCCGGCCAGCAGGCGCCGGCGCCCGTCCGACGGGTCCTTCGGCGCGGGGGCGGCCGCCGGGGGCGGTGTGGGGACTTCGGGCGGCAGCGCGCCGCCGCGTCCCGGAATGCGGGGGTGCTCTTCGTCGGTCATCGGCGTCAGGCCCGGAAGACGTGCCGGCGGATCGCCGCGGCGTTGGAGAAGATACGGATACCGAGGACGACGACCACGCCCGTGGAGAGCTGCGCGCCGACGCCGAGCTTGTCACCGAGGAAGACGATGAGCGCGGCCACCACGACGTTCGAGAGGAACGAGACCACGAAGACCTTGTCGACGAAGATCCCGTCGAGCATGGCGCGCAGACCGCCGAAGACGGCGTCGAGCGCGGCAACGACGGCGATCGGCAGGTAGGGCTCGACCACCGCCGGTACTTCGGGCCGGACCAACAGTCCGACCACGACTCCCACGACGAGGCCCAGTACGGCGATCACGATGTGCCCTTCCCTGTGTCTGCCGCACCACTTCCCGTGTCTGCGGCCCGAGGCTCTGCTGTGCGTACGATCAGGCTCGGCGCGGCCGGCAGGCGCACCCGCTTCCGCTCCGAGAGGCTGGTGCGGATGCCGAAGCTCTCGTGCAGCGCCTGGAGGTACTGGCCGTCCGCGCTGTCCCGGAACGCGGAGGCGAGCTTCGCGGCGTCCCCCACCGCCAGCACCGTGTACGGCGGCACCAGCGGCCTGTTGTCGACCAGTATGGCGTCGCCGGCCGCGCGGATGGCGGAGAGGGCCGTCAGCCGCTGCCCGTTGATGGCGACGGCCTCGGCTCCGGACTGCCAGAGGCCGTTGACGACCCGCTGCATGTCGCGGTCGCGCACCCGCCCGGTGTCGGCGAAGCCGGTCGACTCCCGGGGGCCTCCGCCGCCCTGGTCGGTGTTCTCCGCGTCGTCCACGACCAGTTCGATCCCGGGACCCTCGACGGGCGTCGCTCCCGACAGCAGGGCGACCAGACCGCCCTGGTCCCCGCCGTGCTCCTCAAGTGCCTTGCGCTGGCGCTCGCCGACGTCCTTGCGCAGTTCCTCGACGTCGGCCTCCAGAGCGTCGGCCGAGTCGGTCTCCGCGTTGACGCGGGCGATGAGCTCCTCGCGCTCCTTGGCGACGACGGGGGCGGCGACCCGCGCCTCGGCCGCGCCCAGCGTCACCACCAGGGCGGCCAGCACGAGTCCGGCCGCGAGGCCCAGCTTCGACTTGAGCGTGCGGGGCATGCCGCTGCGGCCCTCGGCCTCGCGCCGCGCCGACGCCTCGGCGTACCCCTCGTCGAGGCTGTGCTCCATGACCGTGGTCAGCAGCGACATGGACGCGTCGGGGCGCGGAGGCGGCGGGGCGCTGCTCCGATCGGGGGGCGGCTGCGACATGCCGCACATCGTCGCACGTCATGGCGGCTGCCGCCGAATGGCCCCACCACCGGCGGGGAAGCCGCGGGTACGCGGCCTCCCCACCGTGGCTCCGGGACGGTGCCCGGGGGTCAGTCGCCCGCGCTGTCCACGACCGCGGCCCACTCGTCGAGCAGCACCTGCGCGGAGGCGTCGTCGGGCCCTTCGGCCCACAGGTGTGTCACGGCCTCCGACGGGTCGGGCAGCACCATGACCCACCTGCCGTCCGTCTCCACCACCCGGACGCCGTCGGTGATGTCCACGTCGCGGTCCCCGGCCGCCTCGACGACCCGCCGCATGACCAGGCCCTTGACCGCCCAGGGGGTGGCGAGGTCCCGGCGCAGCACATGGGCGCGCGGGATGCGGGCGTCGATCTGGCTGAGCGTGAGCTGGGTCCTGGCCACCAGCCCGATGAGCCTGACGAACGCCGCGGCGCCGTCGAAGACACTGCTGAACTCCGGGACGATGAAACCGCCGCGGCCGTCCCCGCCGAAGATGGTGGTGTCCTCGCGGCCGACCCGGGTCAGGTCGTCCGGGGACGTGGTCGTCCACTCCACCTGGGTGCCGTGGTAGGCCGCGACCTGCTCGGCGACGCGGGTGGTGGTCACCGGCAGGGCGACACGGCCGCTGCGCCGCTCGGCCGCCACGAGGTCCAGCATGACCAGCAGCGCGCGGTCGTCCTCGATGATGCGGCCGCGCTCGTCGACGAGGGAGAGCCGTTCACCGACGGGGTCGAAACGCACCCCGAAGGCCGCTCGCGCGGACGACACGATCTCCCCGAGCCGGACGAGTCCCGCCCTCCTGGTCTCGGCGGACTCGGTGGGCCGGGATTCGTCGAGTCCCGGGTTGATGGTCAGCGCGTCCACCCCGAGCCGTCCGAGCAGGCTGGGCAGAACAAGTCCCGCGCTGCCGTTGGAGGCGTCCACGACGACCTTCAGGCCGGCGTCGGCGATACCGTCCGTGTCGACGTTGCGGAGCAGGGAGCCCGTGTACGAGTCGAAGACGCTGGACGGGAAGTGCAGGTCCCCGATCTCGCCGGGGAACGCCCTGCGGTACTCCTGGCGGGCGTAGACGCGGTCCAGCTTCCGCTGGCGGGCCTGGGAGAGGTCGGCACCGCGTTCGTCGAAGAACATGATGTCCACCGAGTCGGGCACGCCCGGCGAGGTACGGATCATGATGCCGCCCGCGCTGCCCCGCGCGGTCTGCTGCCGGGCGACCGGCAGGGGCACGTTCTCCAGGTCCCGTACGTCGATGGCGCTGGCCTGGAGCGCGGAGATGACCGCCCGCTTCAGCGCGCGGGCGCCCCGGGAGTGGTCACGGGCCGTGGTGACCGTCGCCCCCTTCTTCAGGGTGGTGGCGTAGGCGCCGGCGAGGCGGACGGCCAGTTCCGGGGTGATCTCGACGTTCAGGATCCCGGACACTCCGCGGGTGCCGAAGAGGTGCGCCTGACCGCGGGACTCCCAGATGACCGACGTGTTGACGAAGGCGCCGGCCTCGATGGTCTTGAAGGGGTAGACCCGCACATTGCCCTGAATAATCGATTCTTCACCGACCAGGCATTCGTCGCCGATGACGGCGCCGTCCTCGATCCGGGCCGCTCGCATGACGTCGGTGTTCTTGCCGATGACACAGCCGCGCAGATTGCTCTGCGCCCCGACGAACACGTTGTCGTGGACGACGGCGCGGTGCAGGAACGCACCGGATTTCACGACGACGTTGGAGCCCACGACCGTGTGTTCACGGATTTCGGCACCGGCTTCGATCTTGGCGTAGTCCCCGATGTACAGGGGCCCTCGGAGTACGGCGTCGGGGTGGACGTCGGCGCCTTCCGCGACCCAGACGCCGGGCGAGATCTCGAAGCCGTCGATGTCGACGTCGACCTTGCGTTCCAGGACGTCGGCCTGGGCCTTGACGTAGCTCTCGTGGGTGCCCACGTCCTCCCAGTAGCCCTCGGCGATGTAGCCGTAGATCGGCTTGCCGTCCTTCATGAGCTGGGGGAAGACGTCGCCGGACCAGTCGACGGAGGTGTCGGCCTGGACGTAGTCGAAGACCTCGGGCTCCATGACGTAGATGCCGGTGTTGACCGTGTCGGAGAAGACCTGGCCCCAGGTCGGCTTCTCCAGGAAGCGCTCGACCTTGCCCTCTTCGTCGACGATCGTGATGCCGAATTCCAGTGGATTGGGAACCCGTGTCAGGCAGACCGTGACCAACGCTCCCTTTTCCTTGTGGAAGGCGATGAGATCGGTCAGGTCGAAGTCGGTGAGGGCGTCGCCGGAGATGACCAGGAAGGTGTCGTCCTTCAGGGCGTCCTCGGCGTTCTTCACGCTGCCCGCGGTGCCGAGTGGCTTCTCCTCGTTGGCGTAGCTGAGCTCCATGCCGAGCTCTTCGCCGTCGCCGAAGTAGTTCTTCACGAGCGAGGCGAGGAACTGGACGGTCACCACGGTCTCGTTGAGCCCATGCCGCTTGAGCAGCTTCAGCACGTGTTCCATGATGGGCCGGTTGGCCACCGGCAGGAGCGGCTTGGGCATGCTTGAGGTCATAGGGCGAAGACGCGTGCCTTCGCCGCCTGCCATCACGACGGCCTTCATGTCGGAAACGTCCTCCTTGAGAGACGACGGTCTAGCCGACCTCACCCGTCGGGGGCGACACCTCAGCATCCGCTGCGGGCCGGCGACACTGCGCGGCACCGCGTCCACGAGCTAATCGGCTACTACATCCGCCTTGACGAGTCGGCGGACCTGGACCACGTACAGGATCCCTGCCCACCAATAGAGGGTTGTACCCCATCCCGCGAACGCCCATCCGAAAACAGCGCCCAGCCATGCCAGCCAACCACTTCCGTCGCTGAGCAGCAACAAGGGGAAGGCGTACATGAGGTTGAATGTTGCAGCTTTACCGAGGAAGTTGACCTGCGGCGGCGGATAGCCGTGGCGGCGGAGGATTCCCACCATGACGAGCAGCATCAGCTCGCGGGCGAGGAGGGCGGCGGTCAGCCAGAGCGGAAGGATCTCGCGCCAGGTGAGCCCCACGAGGGTCGACAGGATGTAGAGGCGGTCCGCCGCCGGGTCCAGGAGTCGCCCGAGGTTGCTGATCTGGTTCCATTTGCGGGCCAGCTTGCCGTCGAGGTAGTCGCTGACACCGCTGAGCATGAGCACCAGCAGGGCCCAGCCGTCGCTGTTGGGGCCTCCGAACACGGGGCGGAGAATCAGCCACAGGAAGAGCGGTACGCCGACGAGGCGAGCCATGCTGAGGATGTTGGGGATGGTGAGTACTCGGTCCGTCTGAACTCGAGTCTCCTGGACCTCCACCCGGGGGCCTCCTGTGAAGAATGTGCCGACAATGCCCCATGACACTACCCCCAGCCGATGCCGGCGGGTACACGGGGGTACGAGGGGTACACGGAGGTGTCGGGCCGGCCTCCCGTACACCCCCTGAAACGCAGAAAAGCCCCGTGCCACAAAGGCACGGGGCTTTCCCGGAATAATAGTTCGGCGGCGTCCTACTCTCCCACAGGGTCCCCCCTGCAGTACCATCGGCGCTGAAAGGCTTAGCTTCCGGGTTCGGAATGTAACCGGGCGTTTCCCTAACGCAATGACCACCGAAACACTATGAAATTAACCAACACCGGGCAACAACACGGCAGTTCGTTATTTCAGAACCAACACAGTGGACGCGAGCAACTGAGGACAAGCCCTCGGCCTATTAGTACCAGTCAGCTCCACCCGTTACCGGGCTTCCACATCTGGCCTATCAACCCAGTCGTCTACTGGGAGCCTTAACCACTCAAGGTGGTGGGAACACTCATCTCGAAGCAGGCTTCCCGCTTAGATGCTTTCAGCGGTTATCCTTTCCGAACGTAGCCAACCAGCCATGCCCTTGGCAGAACAACTGGCACACCAGAGGTTCGTCCGTCCCGGTCCTCTCGTACTAGGGACAGCCCTTCTCAATATTCCTACGCGCACAGCGGATAGGGACCGAACTGTCTCACGACGTTCTAAACCCAGCTCGCGTACCGCTTTAATGGGCGAACAGCCCAACCCTTGGGACCGACTCCAGCCCCAGGATGCGACGAGCCGACATCGAGGTGCCAAACCATCCCGTCGATATGGACTCTTGGGGAAGATCAGCCTGTTATCCCCGGGGTACCTTTTATCCGTTGAGCGACAGCGCTTCCACAAGCCACTGCCGGATCACTAGTCCCGACTTTCGTCCCTGCTCGACCCGTCGGTCTCACAGTCAAGCTCCCTTGTGCACTTACACTCAACACCTGATTGCCAACCAGGCTGAGGGAACCTTTGGGCGCCTCCGTTACTCTTTAGGAGGCAACCGCCCCAGTTAAACTACCCATCAGACACTGTCCCTGATCCGGATCACGGACCCAGGTTAGACATCCAGCACGACCAGAGTGGTATTTCAACGACGACTCCACAACCACTGGCGTGGCCGCTTCAAAGTCTCCCACCTATCCTACACAAGCCGAACCGAACACCAATATCAAACTATAGTAAAGGTCCCGGGGTCTTTCCGTCCTGCTGCGCGAAACGAGCATCTTTACTCGTAGTGCAATTTCACCGGGCCTATGGTTGAGACAGTCGAGAAGTCGTTACGCCATTCGTGCAGGTCGGAACTTACCCGACAAGGAATTTCGCTACCTTAGGATGGTTATAGTTACCACCGCCGTTTACTGGCGCTTAAGTTCTCAGCTTCGCACACCCGAAAGTGCACTAACCGGTCCCCTTAACGTTCCAGCACCGGGCAGGCGTCAGTCCGTATACATCGCCTTACGGCTTCGCACGGACCTGTGTTTTTAGTAAACAGTCGCTTCTCGCTGGTCTCTGCGGCCACCCCCAGCTCAGGAAGCAAGTTCCCTCACCAGGAATGGCCCCCCTTCTCCCGAAGTTACGGGGGCATTTTGCCGAGTTCCTTAACCATAGTTCACCCGAACGCCTCGGTATTCTCTACCTGACTACCTGAGTCGGTTTAGGGTACGGGCCGCCATGAAACTCGCTAGAGGCTTTTCTCGACAGCATAGGATCATCCACTTCACCACAATCGGCTCGGCATCAGGTCTCAGACTATATGCACGACGGATTTGCCTACCGTGCGTCCTACACCCTTACCCCGGGACAACCACCGCCCGGGCTGGACTACCTTCCTGCGTCACCCCATCGCTTACCTACTACAAGTCTGGTTCATCGGCTCCACCACTACCCTCAACTCCGAAGAGATCAGGCCGGCTTCACGGACTTAGCATCGCCTGATTCAGTACTGGGCGTTTCAAAGCGGGTACCGGAATATCAACCGGTTGTCCATCGACTACGCCTGTCGGCCTCGCCTTAGGTCCCGACTTACCCTGGGCAGATCAGCTTGACCCAGGAACCCTTAGTCAATCGGCGCACACGTTTCTCACGTGTGTATCGCTACTCATGCCTGCATTCTCACTCGTGAACCGTCCACAACTCGCTTCCGCGGCTGCTTCACCCGGCACACGACGCTCCCCTACCCATCCCAGCAGGCGTTGGCCCTCATGCTGGAATGACACGACTTCGGCGGTACGCTTGAGCCCCGCTACATTGTCGGCGCGGAATCACTTGACCAGTGAGCTATTACGCACTCTTTCAAGGGTGGCTGCTTCTAAGCCAACCTCCTGGTTGTCTCTGCGACTCCACATCCTTTCCCACTTAGCGTACGCTTAGGGGCCTTAGTCGATGCTCTGGGCTGTTTCCCTCTCGACCATGGAGCTTATCCCCCACAGTCTCACTGCCGCGCTCTCACTTACCGGCATTCGGAGTTTGGCTAAGGTCAGTAACCCGGTAGGGCCCATCGCCTATCCAGTGCTCTACCTCCGGCAAGAAACACACGACGCTGCACCTAAATGCATTTCGGGGAGAACCAGCTATCACGGAGTTTGATTGGCCTTTCACCCCTAACCACAGGTCATCCCCCAGGTTTTCAACCCTGGTGGGTTCGGTCCTCCACGAAGTCTTACCTCCGCTTCAACCTGCCCATGGCTAGATCACTCCGCTTCGGGTCTAGAGCGTGCAACTCAAACGCCCTGTTCGGACTCGCTTTCGCTACGGCTTCCCCACACGGGTTAACCTCGCTACACACCGCTAACTCGCAGGCTCATTCTTCAAAAGGCACGCAGTCACGACTGCTGTTCCGAAGAACAACAGCGACGCTCCCACGGCTTGTAGGCACACGGTTTCAGGTACTATTTCACTCCGCTCCCGCGGTACTTTTCACCATTCCCTCACGGTACTATCCGCTATCGGTCACCAGGGAATATTTAGGCTTAGCGGGTGGTCCCGCCAGATTCACACGGGATTTCTCGGGCCCCGTGCTACTTGGGTGTCTCTCAAACGAGCCGTCAATGTTTCAGCTACGGGGGTCTTACCCTCTACGCCGGACCTTTCGCATGTCCTTCGCCTACATCAACGGTTTCTGACTCGCCTCACAGCCGGCAGACTGTGAAAGAGAGATCCCACAACCCCGCATGCGCAACCCCTGCCGGGTATCACACGCATACGGTTTGGCCTCATCCAGTTTCGCTCGCCACTACTCCCGGAATCACGGTTGTTTTCTCTTCCTGAGGGTACTGAGATGTTTCACTTCCCCTCGTTCCCTCCACACTGCCTATGTGTTCAGCAGCGGGTGACAGTCCATGACGACTGCCGGGTTTCCCCATTCGGAAACCCCCGGATCAAAGCTTGGTTGACAGCTCCCCGGGGACTATCGTGGCCTCCCACGTCCTTCATCGGTTCCTGGTGCCAAGGCATCCACCGTGCGCCCTTAAAAACTTGGCCACAGATGCTCGCGTCCACTGTGCAGTTCTCAAACAACGACCAGCCACCCATCACCCCGTCCTCACGGACGAGTGCACTGGGGCCGGCAACCAAAGGAACAGACTCAACGAGCCCGTACCTTCAGATACCCAACAGCGTGCCCGACCCGACCTGTCCCCCACCACGTTCCACGCCGAAGCAGTACTAGCAGTAATGAACCTGTCGTGCCGAGTAGTCAACGTTCCACCCATGAGCTAACCACCGTCGAACATTTGCCGACGTAGTGGCCCTCGATTCCTTGACGGAACCTCGATGCTCCTTAGAAAGGAGGTGATCCAGCCGCACCTTCCGGTACGGCTACCTTGTTACGACTTCGTCCCAATCGCCAGTCCCACCTTCGACAGCTCCCTCCCACAAGGGGTTGGGCCACCGGCTTCGGGTGTTACCGACTTTCGTGACGTGACGGGCGGTGTGTACAAGGCCCGGGAACGTATTCACCGCAGCAATGCTGATCTGCGATTACTAGCAACTCCGACTTCATGGGGTCGAGTTGCAGACCCCAATCCGAACTGAGACCGGCTTTTTGAGATTCGCTCCGCCTTGCGACATCGCAGCTCATTGTACCGGCCATTGTAGCACGTGTGCAGCCCAAGACATAAGGGGCATGATGACTTGACGTCGTCCCCACCTTCCTCCGAGTTGACCCCGGCAGTCTCCTGTGAGTCCCCATCACCCCGAAGGGCATGCTGGCAACACAGAACAAGGGTTGCGCTCGTTGCGGGACTTAACCCAACATCTCACGACACGAGCTGACGACAGCCATGCACCACCTGTATACCGACCACAAGGGGGGCACCATCTCTGATGCTTTCCGGTATATGTCAAGCCTTGGTAAGGTTCTTCGCGTTGCGTCGAATTAAGCCACATGCTCCGCTGCTTGTGCGGGCCCCCGTCAATTCCTTTGAGTTTTAGCCTTGCGGCCGTACTCCCCAGGCGGGGAACTTAATGCGTTAGCTGCGGCACCGACGACGTGGAATGTCGCCAACACCTAGTTCCCAACGTTTACGGCGTGGACTACCAGGGTATCTAATCCTGTTCGCTCCCCACGCTTTCGCTCCTCAGCGTCAGTAATGGCCCAGAGATCCGCCTTCGCCACCGGTGTTCCTCCTGATATCTGCGCATTTCACCGCTACACCAGGAATTCCGATCTCCCCTACCACACTCTAGCTAGCCCGTATCGAATGCAGACCCGGGGTTAAGCCCCGGGCTTTCACATCCGACGTGACAAGCCGCCTACGAGCTCTTTACGCCCAATAATTCCGGACAACGCTTGCGCCCTACGTATTACCGCGGCTGCTGGCACGTAGTTAGCCGGCGCTTCTTCTGCAGGTACCGTCACTTTCGCTTCTTCCCTGCTGAAAGAGGTTTACAACCCGAAGGCCGTCATCCCTCACGCGGCGTCGCTGCATCAGGCTTTCGCCCATTGTGCAATATTCCCCACTGCTGCCTCCCGTAGGAGTCTGGGCCGTGTCTCAGTCCCAGTGTGGCCGGTCGCCCTCTCAGGCCGGCTACCCGTCGTCGCCTTGGTAGGCCATCACCCCACCAACAAGCTGATAGGCCGCGGGCTCATCCTTCACCGCCGGAGCTTTTAACCCCGTCCCATGCGGGACAGAGTGTTATCCGGTATTAGACCCCGTTTCCAGGGCTTGTCCCAGAGTGAAGGGCAGATTGCCCACGTGTTACTCACCCGTTCGCCACTAATCCACCCCGAAAGGCTTCATCGTTCGACTTGCATGTGTTAAGCACGCCGCCAGCGTTCGTCCTGAGCCAGGATCAAACTCTCCGTGAATGTTTTCCCGTAATCGGGATGAACACCACGAGAGCGGAACGACCAGGTCGGAATAAGACCGGTCGTTCACAGCGTCCTCGCTGTGTTTCGCCTACCCGCATCCCCGAAGGGACCGGGCAGGTCTTTTCAAAGGAACCACCAACCTGCCGAAGCAGGCCGGGGTATCAACATATCTGGCGTTGACTTTTGGCACGCTGTTGAGTTCTCAAGGAACGGACGCTTCCTTCGGTCCCGTTTCACCGGGGCCCTCCGGGCGCTTCCTTTCGTTCTTGCGTTTCCGACTCTATCAGACTCTTTCGTGTCCGATTCCCGGTCGAAGCGGGTCCCGCGTTCTTCCGCTTTCCAGTTCTTCGCTTTCGCGTTTCCCTTTCCGGCGAGCCAGACTCTATCAGCCTTTTCGCTATTGCTTTGACCGCACCCCCTGCGGACATGCAGGGGTAAGGATCAGAGTTACAGTCTGGGCTTGGGAGTCGCTGCCGACCCCCGACTCATGAGTCGCGTTGGGGCCAGGCAGGGAAACGACAGTACAGGTCCCTGTGTGTCGAGGCAAATCGTTCGGGGTGCGTTCCCGGGATCGTCAAGCGGTAGGTCTCGGGCCGAACCGGGACTTCGTATGACTTACGCTGCTGACGAGTACGCCGCCCTCCATCCGCTGCGGCGGCGGCCCATATGTATCTCCACCCCCTGGGAGGCCCCCCATGACCACAGTGACCTCACCTCTTGCCGGTCGTGCCATCGGACTCGCCGAGGTGCCCGACCCGGTCTTCTCCGGCGCGATGGTGGGCCCGGGTACCGCGATCGACCCCGTGCGGGAGCCGTCCGAGGCCGTGTCTCCGGTCGACGGGATCGTCGTCTCCCTGCACCCGCACGCCTTCGTCGTGGTGGACGACCAGGGCCACGGCGTCCTGACCCACCTCGGCATCGACACGGTGCAGCTCAACGGCGAGGGCTTCGAACTGCTCGTCAACAAGGGGGACACGGTGACCCGGGGACAGGCCGTCGTGCGCTGGGACCCGGCCGGGGTCGAGGCCGCCGGCAAGTCGCCCGTCTGCCCGGTCGTGGCCCTTGAGGCGACCGCCGACTCGCTCTCCGACGTGCGCGAGAGCGGCGAGGTGAAGGCCGGCGACACGCTGTTCGGCTGGCAGTGACACCCTCGGCGCGGTAGAGCGCGCCGAGCGGAGCGACAGCCAGTTGGGCACCCACCGCGGCGGTAGGACCGCCGCACAAATCGGAGACGGTGAAATGGAGACAACGCTGCGAGGCGTCGGCGTGAGCCACGGTGTGGCGATCGGCGAAGTTCGGCACATGGGTACGGCTGTGCTCGAACCACCGGCCAAACAGATTCCCGCGAACGAGGCCGAGCGCGAACAGGGGCGTGCCCGCCAGGCCGTGGAGGCCGTGGCGGCCGATCTGATCGCGCGGGGCAATCTGGCCGGTGGCGAGGCACAGCACGTGCTGGAGGCCCAGGCCATGATGGCGCAGGATCCCGAACTCATCGCCGACGTGGAGCGGCGCATCGCCGTCGGCAGCACCGCCGAGCGCGGCGTGTACGACGCCTTCGCGGCGTACCGGGCGCTGCTCGCCAATGCCGGGGAGTACCTGGCGGGTCGTGTCGCCGACCTCGACGACGTACGCAACCGCATCGTGGCGCGGCTGCTCGGGGTGCCGATGCCCGGCGTGCCGGACAGCGACGAGCCGTACGTGCTGATCGCGCGTGACCTGGCACCGGCCGACACGGCGCTGCTCGATCCCTCGCTGGTCCTCGGCTTCGTGACCGAGGAGGGCGGGCCGACCAGCCACAGCGCGATCCTCGCGCGGGCGCTCGGGGTGCCGGCCGTGGTGGCTCTCCCCGGTGCGGGTGAGATCACCGAGGGCACCGTCGTCGCGGTGGACGGCAGCACCGGGGAGGTCTTCGTCGAACCCTCCGTGGGCCGGCAGGAGGAGATGCGTGGTGCCGCCGCGGCGCGCAAGGCCGCGCTGTCCGCCGCGACCGGGCCCGGTGCGACCTCGGACGGGCACAAGGTGCCGTTGCTCGCCAACGTCGGCGGACCCGGTGACGTCCCCGCGGCGCTGGAGGCCGGCGCCGAGGGTGTCGGGCTGTTCCGTACGGAGTTCCTGTTCCTGGACGACAGCTCGCGGGCGCCGTCCGAGGAGAAGCAGATGGCGGCCTACCGGGCCGTGCTGGAGGCGTTCCCCGAGGGGCGCGTGGTCGTACGGGTGCTGGACGCGGGGGCCGACAAGCCCCTGGACTTCCTGACTCCCGCCGACGAGCCGAACCCGGCGCTCGGTGTCCGCGGGCTGCGCAGCCTGCTGGACCACCCCGACGTCCTGCGGACGCAGTTGACGGCGCTGTCCAGGGCCGCAGAGGGGCTTCCGGTGTATCTGGAGGTCATGGCGCCCATGGTCGCCGACCGGGCCGACGCCAAGGCGTTCGCCGACGCCTGCCGCGAGGCGGGTCTGCGGGCGAAGTTCGGTGCGATGGTGGAGATCCCGTCCGCCGCGCTGCGGGCGCGTTCGATCCTCCAGGAGGTGGAGTTCCTGTCGCTGGGCACCAACGACCTGGCGCAGTACACCTTCGCCGCCGATCGTCAGGTCGGTGCGGTGTCGCGGCTCCAGGACCCGTGGCAGCCCGCGCTGCTGGACCTCGTCGCGCTGTCGGCCGAGGCCGCCGCCGCGGAGGGCAAGAGCTGCGGTGTCTGCGGTGAGGCCGCCTCGGATCCGCTGCTGGCCTGTGTGCTGACCGGTCTGGGGGTCACCTCCCTGTCGATGGGCGCCGCGTCCATTCCGTATGTGCGGGCGACGCTGGCCAAGCACACGCTCGCGCAGTGCGAGCGCGCGGCCTCGGCCGCGCGTGCCGCCGACTCCGCCGAAGAGGCACGGCTGGCCGCGCAGGCGGTGCTGTCGGGCGAGTGAGGTGTCACGGCCGCCGGTGAACGGCGGGCCGTGACCCGTGGGTGAGCGAAGGGGTCCCGCCGGTGCCGGCGGGGCCCCTTCGGCCTGTCGGTCCGGTCAGTGGTGCGCCTCCGGTTCGTCGGTGCCGAGGTCGAAACCCGCGCGGTACTCGACGTCGGGTTCGGGCGGGACGGGTTCGCCGGTGTCCGCGTCCGTGCAGTAGGCGTCGAAGACCTCCCCCGCGCTGAGCGGGACGAGGCTTCCGCGGACCAGGCGCCAGCCGTACACGCGGTCCCGGGTGTCCGGTGCGGTGGTACGCAGGACGACACCGCCCCTGGTCTCCAGCGCGACGCCCACGGCGAGGACGCCGGCGAATTCGGCGCCTTCCGACGGTTCGAACCGGTCGGGGCCGTCGGGGGCGTCGCCCGCGCCCCGGGTGGTGTGCAGGACCGCGAGGAGCCGCTCGTCCTTGGCGGGGACGGTGCACACCAGGTGGTGGGTGCCCGGCCCGGCCGCCTCCAGCAGTCGCGCCAGCAGGTGGGAGGCCCGGTCGAAGGCGGCTCGGCCGATGTCCTGCCCGCAGTCACGGCAGTCCCCGAGGTCGGCGAGGAGCATCGTGGCGTACTCCCAGGTCGCCCGGCGGACGGCCGCGGAGACCAGGAGCGGGATCAACGCGTCGATGGGCTGGCCCGTGTACGCCACGGTGGCACCGGTGGCGGCGACTTCCGCGGTGAAGCGGCTGCGGCTCCCGCGCAGATCGGGGTCGAGTCCCGCTCCGGCGCAGAACTCCGCGTAGTCCTGGGGGTCGAAGAGCGCGACGGAGGTGTGTTCGCCGCGCGCGGCGAACGCCCTGAGGAGCCCTTCGACCTCCCTGAGGTAGACGGTGTGGTCGTCGAAGGCGAAGCTGCGGTAGCGGCGCATGGCCGCGAAGTCCTCGGCGTCCACCAGGAGGCCGACGGTGCTGGGTGTTTCGCGGCGCAGCGCGCGCCGCGCGGACGGGCCGGACCTGTGGCGGGCCGGTGTGGTGCTCCGGCCGTGCTCGGTGCCTCGGTGCTTCCTGGTGTGCGTCATGAGTCCCCCTGCGCATGGTTGATCGATGCTCACTCAGCGTAGGCAGGGGGACTGACAACGGGTCGGTCAGCGGCGTTCGCGGGCGAGTTCCTCGTAGAAGTGGAGGAGTTCGGGGTGGTCGATGGAGCCGGTGCTGACGGCCTTGGAGAGGGCGGTGCCCTGGAGGAGGCGTTTGACGGGGACCTCGACGCGTTTGCCGGTGAGGGTGTGCGGGATGCCGGGGACCTCGATGACCTCGTCGGGGACATGGCGTGGGGAGAGGTTCTCGCGGATGGTCCGCTTGATGCTCTCGCGCAGGCCGTCGTCGAGGGTGGCTCCTTCGGCGAGGTGGACGAAGAGGGGCATCCAGTAGCCGCCGTCCGGTTGCTCGACGCCGATGACGAGGGATTCGCGGATCTCGGGGAGCCGTTCCACCGCCTCGTAGATGTCGGCGGAGCCCATGCGTACGCCCTGCCGGTTGAGGGTGGAGTCCGAGCGCCCGTGGATGACGACCGAGCCCCGCTCGGTGAGGGTGATCCAGTCCCCGTGGCGCCAGACGCCGGGGTACACGTCGAAGTAGCTGTCGTGGTAGCGGCTGCCGTCGGGGTCGTTCCAGAAGCGGATCGGCATGGAGGGCATGGGGGCGGCGACGACGAGTTCGCCGACCTCGCCGGTGAGTGCCCGGCCGTCGGGGTCCCAGGCCTGGAGGTCGGTGCCGAGGCAGGGTGCCTGGAGTTCGCCGATGTGGACGGGGAGGGTGGGGACGGCGCCCGCGAAGCAGCTGCACACGTCGGTGCCGCCGCTGACGGACGCGATCCAGAGGTCCTCGGCGACCGCGTCGTGGAGCCAGCGGAAGCCGTCGGGCGGCAGGGGCGAGCCGGTGGTGGCGACGCACTGGACCCGGCTGAGGTCGTGGTCGCGGCCGGGATGGACGCCGGCCTTGCGGCAGGCCATGACATAGGCGGCGGATGTGCCGAAGAGGGTCGCGCCGGTCTGTTCGGCGACCCTCCACTGGGCGCTGACGTCGGGGAAGCCGGGGCTGCCGTCGTAGAGGACGACCGTGCTGCCGGTGAGCAGGCCGGAGACGAGGAAGTTCCACATCATCCAGCCGGTGGAGGTGTACCAGAAGAAGCGGTCCTCGGGGCCGAGGTCGCAGTGCAGGCCGAGCTGTTTGCAGTGCTCCAGGAGGATGCCGCCCTGGGACTGCACGATCGCCTTGGGGAGTCCGGTGGTGCCGGAGGAGTAGAGCACCCAGAGCGGGTGGTCGAAGGGGACCTGCTCGAAGACGGGTTCGGTGTCGGCGGCGGTGAGCCGGGACCAGTCCAGGGCGCCCTCGGGTGCTTCCGTGCCCAGGAGCGGGATGTGGACGACCGCGCGCACGGTGGGCAGTTCGCGGCGGAGTTCGGCCACGGTCTCGGTGCGGTCGTGCTCCTTGCCGCCGTAGCGGTAGCCGTCGACGGTGAACAGCACGACGGGTTCGACCTGCTGGAAGCGGTCGAGGACGCCGCGGGCGCCGAAGTCGGGGGCGCAGGAGGTCCAGACCCCGCCGACGGCCGCGGTCGCGAGGAAGGCGACGGCCGCCTGGGGGATGTTGGGGAGGTAGCCGCTGACGCGGTCGCCGGGGGTGACGCCGAGGGCGCGGAGTCCGGCGGCCAGTGCGCCGACCTGGCGCCGGAGTTCGCTCCAGCTGACCGGCACCTGGGTGTGGGTCTCGTCGACGTGGATCAGGGCCGGCGCGTCGGCGCGCAGGGGGTCGTCGGCGGTGCGCAGGGCGTGTTCGGCGTAGTTGAGGGTGGCGCCGGGGAACCACTGGGCGCCGGGCATGGAGCGGTCGCCGATGACGGTCTCGTACGGGGTGGAGAAGCGGATGTCGAACCAGTCGGCGACGGCTTGCCAGAAGGTGTCGAGCTCCTCGACCGACCAGCGGTGCAGGGCCGCGTAGCCGCCGTCGGCGGGGGCTCCGTACCGTGGCGCCGCCCAGCGCTGGAAGCGGGTGACGGCCGCGGCCTCGACGCGCTCGGGGTCGGGCTGCCAGAGGGGGGCTTCGCTGGCTGCTGGGGTCATGGGGCGGCTCCCTGGCCTTTCTCGGGGTACGCGGGGTGTGCGTCTCGCGCGCACGGGCGGGGTGTGCGCGTGAGCGGCAGTTACGGACGATGCCATGTGATCGTCCTTCGCACCAGGGTCCTGGGCGCCGGTCGCGCCCGGGGCGGGATTCCCGGCCGGTGCGGACGCGCGGGGCGGCGGGGCCGGGTCAGCGGTAGCGGCCGGCGAACCAGTTGCGCACGGCCTCGGTGTGCAGGGGGAAGGCCAGCTCCCCGGGGGCGCGCAGCACGTGGTGTCCGCGGGTCTCGTCGGTGGGTGCGGAGGGCGGGAGGCCGGCGGCGGGGCGGGGCGGGAGCAGGCCGAAGAGGAGCAGGTGTCCGTCGGGGGAGCTGAGGGCGTCGGCGAGGCGTACGTCCGTCTCGTCGGCCCGGATGCCCGTCTCCTCGTGGAGTTCGCGTACGACGGCGTGCCGCCAGTCCTCGGTGTGGTCGATGTATCCGCCGGGCAGGGCGACGTCTCCGCGCCGCGGCGGGATGTCGCGGGTGATGACGACGAGGCCGGTGGTGTCCGGGCCGGTGACGGGCAGCAGGGCGACGGCGACCGGGAGCGGGTTGCGGTAGGCGGTGTGGCCGCAGGCGGCGCAGGTGCGGGGCCAGGTGCCGGCGGGGGAACGGGCGTCGGCGGGGTAGGGGGTTCCGCAGGTGCCGCAGTGGGAGTCCTTCACGGGCGGACTGTATCGGGTCACCCTTCTCCCGGCGCCCGGAGCGGTGGACGATGTGCCCATGACAGGAATCGCCCGTACGTTACGCGCCCCGGCGGCCGTCGCCGTCTCCCTCCTCGCCGTGACCGCCGCCGCTCCCCCGGCACAGGCGGAGCCCGGCCCCACGGCGCCGGGGGAGTTCGTCGATCCGCGGTCCGTCGATCCGACGGTCCTCACGGAGATGCGGTACGCCACCGCGCACACCTTCATGGGAGAGCGGGTGGACGGCTACCGGCAGCCCGTCTGCCTCCTGACCCGCCCCGCGGCCCGTGCGCTGCGCACGGCACAGCGGCGGCTGCTGCGTCAGGGGTACTCGCTGAAGGTGTACGACTGCTACCGGCCGCAGCGGGCGGTGGACCACTTCGTGCGCTGGGCGAAGGACCCCGACGACCAGGTCATGAAGGGGGAGTTCTACCCGCGGGTCGACAAGTCGCGGCTGTTCGAGGACGGTTACATCGCGGAGAGGTCGGGGCACAGCCGGGGCAGCACGGTCGATCTCACCCTGGTGAAGCTGCCCGCCGCGCCGACCCGGCCGTACGTGCCGGGCGAGGAGCCGGCGCCGTGCTTCGCGCCGCGGGGTGAGCGCTTCCCGGACAACTCCGTGGACATGGGCACGGGTTTCGACTGCTTCGACACGCTGTCGCACACCGACGATCCCCGGGTGCGCGGGGTTCAGCGCGCCAACCGGCGGTTCCTGAAGAAGACGCTGACCGACGTGGGGTTCGTGAACCTCCCCGAGGAGTGGTGGCACTTCACGTACCAGCCGGAGACCTTTCCGGACACCTACTTCGACTTCCCGGTCTCCAGGGGGTCCGTCGGCGGCCGCTGACGCCCGGTGGAGCGGGCGGACGGGACCACCCCCGTGGGCTCCGGACGCCCGCTCCTCCTCTCGGACGCGCAAGGGCCGTGTCCGGTTGCCGGTGGAGCCGTTACGGTGCCCCCATGCCACAGCAGACGTTCGGATCGTATGAAGAGTTCTGGCCCTACTACGTCGCGATGCACGCGAAGGCGGCGACCCGGTGGGTCCATCTGACCGGCACGCTGACCGGTCTCGCCGTCACCGCGTACGGTCTCGCCCGGGGCAGGAAGCGGTACGCGGCGGCGCTGCCGCTGATCGGTTACGGGACCGCGTGGCCGGCCCACTTCCTCATCGAGGGGAACAACCCGGCGACGTTCGGGCACCCCGCCTGGTCGCTGCGCGGTGATGTGCGGATGATCCGGATGATGCTCGCCGGGCGGGACCGGGAGCTGGCCGAGACCGCCGCCGCGTGGCTCGCCGAGAACCGCTGAGGCCGACCGTGCTCACAGGGTTGACGACCCGTCACCCCGGGTGAAGACTCCCTGCCGGGTCACCCGTACGCGCGGCCCGTACCCCGGTCGGCGGGGGTGCGGGCCGCGCTCCCGCGCGGTCCCCGGGGCTCAGGTCCTCGCCGGTTCCGGTTCCCTGGGCTTGCCTGCGCGCGCCATCGCGTGCTCGACGACGGCCACGAGCACGTCCCGTACGGACGAGCGTTCACGGGCGTCGCACAGGAGGACCGGCACCCCCGGGTCGAGGTCGAGCGCCGCCCGGACCGTCTCGGCGGGGAAGCGCTGGGCGCCCTCGAAGAGGTTGACCGCGACGGTGAAGGCGATGCCGCGCCGCTCGAAGTAGTCCACGGCCGCGAAGGAGTCCTCCAGCCGCCGGGTGTCGGCCAGGACGACCGCTCCCAGGGCTCCCTGGGCCAGCTCGTCCCAGAGGAACCAGAAACGGTCCTGCCCGGGGGTCCCGAACAGGTAGAGCACCAGGTCCTCGCGCAGGGTGATCCGCCCGAAGTCCATGGCCACCGTGGTGGTGCTCTTGCCCTCGACGCCGCCGAGGTCGTCGACCGGCCGGCCGGCCTCGCTCAGCCTCTCCTCCGTGCGCAGCGGCCGGATCTCGCTGACCGACCCCACCAGGGTCGTCTTGCCCACACCGAAGCCGCCCGCCACCAGGATTTTCAGGGTAACGGGCTCCACGGGCCGCCTGCTGCGGCTAGAGCGCCCGAAGGCCATTGATCACCTCGCGAAGAATGTTCACGTCCGGCAGTTCGGCCGGCGGAACGGGACGGGTGACGTGCACCAGCTCCTCCTCGACGAGGTCACCGACCAGGACGCGGACCACCCCGACGGGGAGGTCCAGTCCGGAGGCGAGCTCGGCGATCGACTGGGGCATGTCGCTGCACAGTTCGACGATCTCCACGTGTTCCGGGGAGAGCGTCTGGTCCCGGCCGGGATCGTCGGCCGCGGGTTCCGGGACGACGATCGCGATCAGGTCGAGACGGTGACGGGACGCGCTGCTGGTACGCCCCCGGGTCATGGCGTAGGGGCGGACCACCGGTCCGGCCTCGGCGTCGTACCAGCGCGAGGAGTCCGCGTCGGCGGAGCCGCGGGGCGGTCCCGGGGTGTCCCGGGCGGAGTCGGCGCTCATGCCATCTCCTCACCCTCCGGCGGACGTACCGGTCGCCCGGGGCGCGTTGGCCAGGTGGGCGCCCACTCGCTTGACCATCAAGGTCATCTCGTACGCCACCTGTCCGACGTCCGAGTCGGAGTCGGCCAGGACGGCGAGACAGCTGCCGTCACCGGCCGCCGTCACGAAGAGGAACGCCTCGTCGAGTTCGACGACGGTCTGGCGGACCCGGCCCGCCTCGAAGTGGCGGCCCACTCCCTTGGCGAGGCTGTGGAAACCGGAGGCGACGGCCGCCAGGTGTTCGCTGTCCTCGCGGCTCAGGTCCTGCGACGTGCCGGTGGCGAGGCCGTCGCTGGAGAGCACCAGCGCCTTGCGGATGCTCGATACGCGCTCGACCAGTTCGTCCAGGAGCCAGTTGAGCTGGCTGGAGCCCTGGCGTGCGGCGTCGGTTGCTGCGGCGTTCGGTGCGGTCATCGACCGTCCCCTCCCGGAGTGGTTCCTGGTGCTGTCTCGCCGGGGCCGGCCGTGTCCTCGGCGTTCTGCCGACGGCCACGCTGCCAGCCGCGTTGGATCGAGGCCATGCGGTTGCGTACGTCGTCCGCGTCCCGTCCGAACTCGTCGGCCCTGTCCGCGGGGTCGTGGCCGGGAGTCCGCTCTGCGGACTCCCGGAGCTGTGGGGCGATGCTGGCCTGCCGGATCCTGCGCGGCAGCCCGCCGATGGTGTCCGGTGCGCCGTCCGGGGCCGTGCCGGGTGCCGGGGAGTCCGGCCGGTCCGCCTTCCGGTCCGCGGCGCGGTCCTCGGAGGGCGCGGGGTGCGCACGTCCCGTCTCCGGCACCCGGCGGCCGCGGTCGGTGACCAGCGTCGGCGGCTTGCGCCGGGGCAGCGGGACGGACCCGGCGGGGCGCATGGGGCGGACGTCGGCCGTGCGGCCCTCGGAGGGGTCGGAGGCCTGCTGGTGCTGTTCGCGCTCGGTGTTCCGGCGCAGCCCGCGGGCGCGGAAGATGCCACCGCGCTCGCTCTCCGTGTCCTCCAGGTCGGACACCCCGTCCAGGACGGGCCCGAGCGCCGGATCGAGGTCACGGGCCAGGGCGGGGTCGTCGGCGAGCTCCAGCGCGCCCACCGGGCCCTCCAGCTCGACCGGGCCGTCCAGCGCGACGGTGGCGGTGGGCACCGGGGCCAGTCCGGGGGGCCGGCCGGTGTCGGCGGGGCGCCGGGCGGGGGCGCCGTCGCCCGGTCCGCCGCCGATCGCCTTCTCGGCCCTGCGGTCGAGGCGGAAGCCGGTGCCGTGGGTGTCGGGGGCGTCGGTGAGCAGTTGCCCCGGGATGAAGACGACGGCGGTGGTGCCGCCGTAGGGCGAGGTCTGGAGCGAGACCCGGACGTTCTGCCGCTGGGCGAGCCGGCTGACCACGAAGAGGCCGAGGCGGTCGGTGTCGGACAGCTCGAAGTCGGGGGTCTCGGCGAGCCGCAGGTTGGCGTCGAGCAGGACCTCGGGGGCCATGCCGAGGCCGCGGTCGTGGATTTCGAGGGTGAAGCCGTTGGCCACGCGTTCGCCGTGCACCTGGACCGCGGTGTGCGGGGGCGAGAACACGGTGGCGTTCTCCAGCAGTTCGGCGATGAGGTGGGTCAGGTCGGCCACGGCGGGGCCGCCCACGCCGATGCGGGGCAGCCGCCTGACCTCGACGCGTTCGTAGTCCTCCACCTCGGCGACCGCCGCCCGCACCACGTCCATCAGCTGGATGGGCTTGCGCCACTGCCGGGACGGGGCCGCTCCGGAGAGGATCACCAGGCCCTCGGCGTGGCGGCGCATGCGGGTGGTGAGGTGGTCGAGGCGGAAGAGGTCGGCGAGTTCGTCGCCGTTCTCGGTACGGCGCTCCATGGCGTCCAGGAGCGTCAGCTGCCGGTGCAGCAGCACCTGGTTGCGGCGGGCGAGGTTGACGAAGACCTCGGAGACGCCGCGGCGCATGTCGGCCTGTTTGACGGCGGCCTCGACGGCCGCCCGCTGGAGGGTGTTGAGCGCCTGCCCGACCTGGCCGACCTCGTCCTTGCCGTAACTCAGCTGCGGGGCCTCGGTCTCCACGTCCACCTGCTCGCCCGCGGCCAGCCTCCGCATCACGCTGGGCAGCCGGACGCCGGACACCTCGTGGGCGTCCTTGCGCAGCCGGGAGAGGTCGCGGATCAGGGCGCGGCCCACGCGTACGGAGACGAAGACAGAGACGATCAGGGCGAGGAAACCGAGGACACCGGCCACACCGGCCTGGATCAGGATCCGGTACCCGGCGGGCTCGGCGCGGTCCTGGAAGCGGTTGGCCATCTCGGTGTTGTCGTCGGCCAGGTGGTCCAGGACCGGTGGGGCCACCTGCTGCCACCGCTGTGCGTCGAGGGTCCCGGGCTTCTTGAACGGGCCGGCGGCGATGAGCTTCTGCTCGGTCGTGCGCAGCGGTTCGGTGTCGGGGCCGGACCAGTACTGGTCCATGCGGGCCCGCTCGGCCTCGGGCAGCAGCTCCAGGTTGACGTCGTAGAGGAGCCGGCGGTTGGCGGCGAGGTCGGAGACGGCGCGCAGTTCGGGGGCGCCGAGCCGGCCCGCGATCAGCCCGGACGCGACCAGCGCGTCCTCGCGGGAGAGCATCTCGCGGGCCCGCGAGACACCGACCAGGGCCCGGAACTCCTTGTCCGTCGTGACGTTCTCCATCGTGTGGAGGCCGTTGAGGAAGCGGTAGCAGGGGTCCACGAGGCCGTTGTAGAAGTCCAGGGCGCGGGTCCGGTCGATGGTGCGCCGCTCGACGGAGGACCGCAGCGCCGCCAGGCCGTCGACCTCGCGCAGGACCGCGTCGAGCTGTGCTTCGGCCTCCGGGCTGAGCGCGTCGCGTATGCCGTCGCGGTCCGCGCTGCTTCTGACGTCGGCCACGGACCGGTCGGTCGCGGCGCGTTGGCGCAGGAGGACCGGCAGGGCGTCGGAGGCCCGGGGGTCGGCCAGGAAGACGAGGGTCTGCCGGCGCTCGCCCTGGACGGCGCGGACGGTCTCCTCCAGCGGATGGCCGAGGTTCTCCATGATGGAACCGGCGCCCAGCAGATCGCGGGCCTCGCGGCCGGTGATGTAGGTGGCGAAGACCCACAGTCCGGTGAGGGAGACGAGCGGCACCAGGAGCAACGCCACGATCTTCCTGCGGATGGACTTCCCGCGAAAGCGCATGGCCTCCCCCAGCTCGACCCCGCGCCGCGGGGGTGGTCGTGTCGGTGTGTCCGGTCGTTCGGCGGTGATCCGCCGGACGACCATCGGTCTTCCGTCAACAAACGGCGCGAGCCTACTACTGACACGCGGACAACTCGAAGACGCGTCCGGACGAATTTCAGCCCTTCTTTCCGGTGTTGATCACCAGTTGTCCTGGTATAACCGGCGAAGAAGTTCGCGAAGTGTGACACGGGCGGCGAGGCCACGGCGCTTATTCACACCCCGGGCGGTTGGCTGGAAGTCTTCGTTCTGTAGGCTTTCGGGTCTGATTGAGGGCGTTCGGCGGGAATCTTCACGCACCGGCGTTCGTTCAGCTGTACGGGGGCAGACGACCGTACGGGGGATGGTGCGCGCGCCGCTGTGGTCCGCCGGCGTAGACCGGGCGGACGCCGGGCAGCCACTCCTCCTCGGGTCGTACGGCGGAGGGGAGTTGAGGGTCCGTGAGGACGGATGAACACCGGGGTACGACGGCGGCGGCCGCGTCGGCGGGCGGCGCCCGGATTCCCCGGCAGCGGCTGTGGGTGGAAGAGCCCGCGACACGGCGGCGGATGCCGGATCCGGTGCGTACGGCCGCGGTGCGGGCGGTGCTCATCATGTCGGTGACGCTGGTCCAGGCCGTGGTGGCCTTCCTGTGCACGCTGGCGGGCTCGTGGCTGGCCTTCCCCATGGTGCTCAGCGGGGTGGCCAGCACGGTGGTCGCCACCTGGTCGGTGCTGGACGTGTGGGTGACCCGGCAGGTGTGGAACCAGCGGCACGGGGTGGTCTCCGTGCCGAGCAGCACGGCGCGCCGTATGCGGCGCGAGCGGCGCAGGGCCCGCAGCGCGGCCCGGTCCCAGGCGCGCCGGGACGCGCGAATACGCCGCCGGGGCACGGGCGGCCTCTCCCAGGCCTGACCGGGTCGCGCCCGGCACGGACCGCCGTGCCGCCGGGAGGCTCAGCGTCCCAGCGGCTCCGCTGACGTGCGGCTGCCGGCCGCCGGGCGGGTCTCCGGGACGGGCACCGCGCCCGGCGTCCCGTCGGCCGGGGCGGCCCGCTTGAACATGCGGGTCGCGGTGATCTCTCCGTGGACCGTCTCCCCTTCGGGGTCCTGCTGCGGAAGGCCCGGCCGCAGGTGCTCCTCGACGCTGATGTACTTGAGCCCCGCCCGCAGGTCCGCGTCGTTGCGCAGCCGGATGACGAGGGGGAACTCGGCGAGCGCCGTGGTGTCGAAGAGCCCCGTCGTGTACAGCAGCTGGACGCCGAGCGCGTCGGCGACGGCGCGCTGGAGCTCCAGCAGGTAGGTGGCGTTGGCGCGGCCGATGGGGTTGTCGAGGAAGAGGGTCCCGGCGTGGCGGTGCCGGTCGCGGCCCCGGTCGTTGCCGCGCAGGGCCGCCATGGTGCAGTACAGCGCGATGGCCGCGGTGAGCAGCTGGCCGCCGGAGAAGACGTCTCCCATCTGTCCCACGGGCACCCGCTGGGCGCGGAGCACCGCGTCCGGCTTGAGGATCTCGACCGCGATGCCCTTGGGCCGCAGCGCCGCCTCGACTCCGCGCAGCAGCAGGGACATGCCGTCCCGGCGCAGGTCGGAGTTCTTCTTGAGGGCGGCGTGCGTGGCCGCGTCGACGACCTCGCCGAGCCGTTCGGTGAGGGTGGCCTGGTCGGGTTCTTCGAAGCGGATGCGAAGGAACTCCTGCCCCGACCACTCCCCCAGTCCTTCGGGCAGCCGGGAGAGCCGCTGGGCGGAGCGCAGGGTGGCGAGCGCGGACTCCACCAGGCCCCGGAGCCGGTCGACGATCGAGTCGCGGTTGCGTTCCAGCTGGGTCAGTTCGTCGGTGAGCACCCGGAGCCGGGGGGCGAAGGCGGCGGCCCACTTCTCGGCGTGGTCCGGCAGGGCCGCGGCCGGGAGCTCGCGGATCTGCTGGCGGGCCGGGGTGCGGACCTGTTCGTAGCGGGTGGAGTTGGCGTGCCGTACGAGGACGTCGCTCGCCTCGCGCACGGAGGACTCGGCCGCCGAGAGGTCGGCGGCACAGCCACGCAGGGAGCGTCGTGCCTCGGCGGCGGACTGCCTGGCCTCGTCGAGGGTGCCGGGGTGGGGCTCGGGGGTCTCGGTCTCCTCGTCGGGCCCGTGGTCCCTGAGCAGGTCGCGCAGGAGCGCCGCGGTCTCCTCGAAGCCGCCCGCCGACTCCTCCGCGGTGCGGTGGGCGCGGAGCAGCTGGGCGTGGGCGGCGCGGGCGGTGTCCAGCGCGTCGGTGGCGCGGGCGAGTTCGGCGGTCGCGGCGCGCAGGAGGCTCTGCGCCTGGTCCGCGTCGGCCGGGACGAGGTCGTCGGGCAGCTCGGTGTGGTGGGGTTCGCCGTCGGCCGGGGCGAGCCGCTCGGCTTCGCCGCGCAGCCGGCCCAGGTGCTCGCTGGCCGTGGAGGCCCGGGTCTCCAGCAGGTGGACGAGGGACTCGGCGCGGGCCGCCGCGGCCTGCCGGGACGGGCCGTCGGCTCCGTCGGTGCCTTCCAGGAGGGTGGCGGCGCGGGTGCGGACCTTGTTGGTGAGGCGGTCCAGCTCGGCCAGGGCGGCGCTCTCGTCGCTCTCGGCGCGGGCCTGTTCGGCGCGCAGGTCGGCACCGACGCCGACCTTCTCGTACAGCCGGGACGCGGCCCGGTAGGCCTCGCGCAGGGCGGGCAGCGAGGTCCGGGCGCTGTCGGCGGAGGGTGCGGGGAGGGACTCCGGGGCGCCCGCGATCTCGGCGCGTTCGGCGCGCAGGGCGCGGGCCGTGCGATGGGCGTCGTCCGCCGCCCGCTGGGCGGCCCTGCGGTCCTCGTCGGCGGCGCGGGCCCGGTCCAGGCACGCGGCGGCGCGCGCCTCGGACTCGGCCGCCTCGTCGGTCAGTTCCCGGAGCCTGGCCTGCCAGGCGGCCCGGTCGCGGAGGCGGTGGGCGAGGCCTGCGAGCGCGTCGGCGGTGCGGCGGGCGCGCTGGGCGGCCTCCTGCCGCTCGTCGCGGACCCGTGCGGCGTCGGCCGCGGCCTCGTCGGCCTCGGCGCGGACGGTGCGGGCCTCGGCGAGCACGCCCTGGGCGCTCTCGGCGGCCGTACGCGCGGTGTGGGCGGCCTCCCGCAGCTCGGTGAGCATGCCGGGCGGGCAGTCGGCGCGCCATGAGCCGATCCGGGCCGCGAGGGCGCGGTCGGCGCCGAGCCGGGCCGCGAGGGTCCGGATGTCCTCGTCGCGCGCGGCCGCGCGGGCCCTGAGCTCCTGCCGCTCCTCGTCGGCGGCGTGTTCGTCGTGCATCGCCGGGTTCGGCGGGACCAGGAAGACACTGTCCCCGTCCAGGGCGCCGCCGGCCGGGACGGGTGCGAGGAGGGCGGCGGTGGTCCCCACGGCCACGGCGGAGCGGGGCAGCAGGGCGGCGGTGCCGAGCACTTCGCGGGCGCGGGTGTGCGCGTCGGGGTCGGTGATGACGACGCCGTCGACCAGCTCGGGGCGGGCCGCGAGTACGGCCGCGTGGTCGGCGGGCGGGACGGCCTGGGCGAGGTAGCGCCAGCCCGGCAGGGCCGGGATGCCGTGTTCGCCGAGGTGTTCGACGGTGGCGAGGACGTCGGGGCCCGGCGGCAGCAGTCCGCCGTCGCCGAGGGCGCCGAGGATGCGGGAGTCGTCGGCAGCCGCGGTGCGCAGGTCGAAGAGCCTGCGTTCGGCGGTGGCGACGCCCTGGTCGAGCAGTTCGCGCAGTTCGTCGGCGCTGTGGTCGAGCTCCTCGGCGGTGAGCGGCTGGGCGCTCCCCGGTACGGTGGGCGCCTCCTCGCCGGCCGCCCTGCGCGGGTGGGGTACGCCCCCGCCCACGGGCATGCCCAGCAGGTCCGCGAGGCGCGGGTCGGCGGCGATCGAGTCGGCGGCCCTGCGTTCGGCCTCGTAGGACCGCTCGGCGGCGCCGGCGGCGTCGGCGGCGCGGGCGGCGGCGAGTTCGGCGCGGCTCTCGGCCGCCGCCGACTCCCTGGCGTGGTCGGCGGTGGTCCTGGCCGCGTCCCTGGCGGTGTCCCAGGCGGCGACCGCGGCCTTCTCCGCGTCGTTCGCGGCGAGGGCCGCGCGGGCCGGGTCGGCGTCGGGCGCGGTGTCGTCGAGCCAGCCGGCCCGGACGGCCTCGGCGGTCTCCTGTTCGACCTCGGTGAGGCGCTGGCGGAGGTGTCCGGCCTCGCTGCGGGCGCGCTGTGCCTCGGTGGCGGCGGTGGTGGCGTCGCGGTGGGCGGCCTCGCCGGTCGTCTGGAGGGTGGCCGAGCGCTCCTCCTCCTCCTCGGCCACGCGTTCGCCCCGCTCGGCGGCGGTGTGCAGGGCGCGTACGAGGTCGGCGGCGGCGGTGGCGCGGGCGGCGAGCGCGGGGGCGGCGTCCCGTTCGGCCTCGCGGATGGCGACGGCGACCCTGGCGGAGCGGTCGGCGGCCGCCCGGTGGCGCAGGACCGCTTCGGCGGCCTGCCAGGCGGCGTGCAGGGTGCGGGCGTCGCCCAGCTCGCGGCGCTGGGCGGCCGCGCCCTTCTCCGCCGCGGCGAGGGCGAGTGAGGCGTGCCGGTAGGCGAGTTCGGCGGCGACCAGGCCGCGGTGGCCGCGGGCGGTGTCGGCCTCGGTGACGGTGTGGGCGGCGGAGGTGACCTGCTCGGCGAGTTCGGCGGTGCGGCCGCGTTCCTCGGTGGCGCGGGCGAAGAGCCGGCGGGCGAGGGTGCGGGCGCGGCGTTCGGCGGCGGTGTGGATGTCGCGGCTGCGGGCCCTGGTCGCGGTGGCGTCGACGATCCGGCCCAGCAGATCGACGGATCCGGCGGTGAAGTCGCGCTCGGCGGTGAGTTCGGCGCGTCGGCCGAGCTTGTTGCCGAAGCCGCTGACGAGGTCGGCGAGGCCGTCGGTGTCGCGGGTGTCGGTGACGGCCCGCAGCAGCAGGTCGGTGAAGTCGGAGTCCTTCTTGACCGCGAAGAGGCCGGCCGCCTCGCCCTCGTCGGCGTTCATCTCGCGCTGGTAGCGGAAGAGTTCGGGGTCGAGGCCGAGATCGCCGAGGTGTTCGTTCCAGCGGTCGTGGATCTCCTCCCAGTACACGTCGAGGTGCTGGTAGAACTTGCCGGCGTCCGTCAGGGCGTCCCGGAAGCCCTTCATGGTGCGGCGCCTGCCCTGGGCCCCGGAGGCGCCTTCGGCCGGGCGGCCCACCGAGGTGGCCTCGGCGACGGGCAGGTTGTCGAGGCTGAGTCCGGGTCCGGGGCGGAAGGAGTACCAGGCCTCGGCGAACTTGCGCGGGTCGTTGGAGACCTGGCGTCCGCGCCACTCGCTGACCTTGCCGACGACGACGCACTCGCCGGTGAGCGTGTGCTGCCACTCCAGGGCAACGTGTCCGCAGTCGTCGGCGAGCAGGAACTTGCGCAGGACGCCGGAGCTGGCGCCGCCCAGGGTGTTGCGGTGGCCGGGCAGCATCACCGAGAAGATCAGCTTGAGCAGGACGGACTTGCCGCCGCCGTTCTCCAGGAAGAGCACGCCCGCGGGCGCCGGGCGCCGGGGCGGTCCGACCGGCTCCTCCTCGAAGAACTCCGCCTGCGCCGGGGCGGGGTCGGGGACGGGTTCCCCGACCCCGCGCAGGTCGAGCACGGTGTCGGCGTAGCGCGCGCCGGCGGGTCCGATGGAGTAGAGGCGGACCCGGGACAACTCGTACATGGCGGCGGACTCTCGTCGTTCAGGCAGCGGACGGCAACGGCGCCGTCGGCGTACGCGGGGCGGTTCGGCGGGGGCGGGTCAGGAGTGGAAGGGCAGACCGGCGTCGGCGGCCAGCTCCAGGCCGTCCGCGTCGGGCGGGGGCAGCAGGGTGGCCGACCCGTCGGTGACCGGGACGACGCCGAGCTCCAGCAGTTCGGCCATGGCGGCACCGCCCGCCATGTCGCGGACCTGGAGCTGGTAGCGGGCGGTGGTGCGGTAGGTGCCGCCCGCGTCGTCGCCGGTGCGCTGGAGGAAGCCGGAGTCGGCGAGGAAGGCGACGGCCTTGCCGATGATGCCGGTGGTGGATCCGGCGAGCCGTCTGGCGTCCTTCGTGGCACCGGTGGAGCTGCGGCGGGCGTAGACGCGCCAGCCCGATTCCAGGCCGGGGCTGTCGGTGGCCGGATCGGTGTTGTCGCCCTGCCGCTCGGCGCGCTCCTCCAGCCGGTGGCAGGCCTGGCGGACGAACGCGTCGACGCCGTTGACCGTGATGCGGCCGATGTAGGCGTCGTCGGCGAGGTCCTCGGGCCGGGGGAAGGCCATGGCGGCGACGGCGAGGTGGGCCAGTCCGTGCAGGAAGCGGTCGGCGGTGTCGGAGGAGGCCCTCCGGGCGTAGTCGCCCATGCGTACGGCGAAGACGGAGTCCTCGGCCGCGGTGACGGCCATTCCGGCGCGGGTGGAGACCTCCAGGACGACGAGGCCGAGCCCGGTGGCGACGGCGTCGGCGAGCCGGGCGAACGGGGGCTCCTCGCGGTAGCGGCGCAGGAGTTCGGCGTACTCGACGTCGCGGGCCGGCATCAGCTTGGGCTGGAGTCCGAAGGAGACGAGCCGGGCGGCGTCGGCCGCGTCCGCGGGGGTGACGGCCGTGGCGGCGGTCTGCGGGGCGGTCTCCGCCGGGTACGCGGGCTGCGGGTCCCCCCACGCGTCGGTGGGCTCGGCGTACGGCTCGGTCACTGCGGTGGCTCCTCGGTACGGGTGGTGCCGCTCTCTCGGTGCGGCCGGTGGCGGTGGCCGGGACCGGGCGCGCTCACGAGGCGTCCTTGCGGTCGGCGGCCATGCCCGCGGCGTCCAGCAGGGCGGTGCCCACTATCAGGTCGGCGCCGCCGAACTCGTGGTCGTCGAGCGGTGTGCCGTCGTCGACCGCGAAGAGCAGTCTGCGCTCGCCCTGGCGGTAGGCGGTGCCGACCGGCGGGCTCGCCGCGTGGACCGCGAGCAGGGCGACCAGGTAGGGCAGGTCGGGGTCGCGGAGCCGCGCCTCGGCCAGCAGTCCGGAGAGCCGGCGGGGCACGTCGTGGTCCAGGTCGAGCAGCTCCATGGCGTGGGCGAGCTGCTCCTCGCTGAACCTGCTGTCGTCGGGGGTGGCGACGAGGTCGGGCTCGGGCATCTCGGCGCCCAGGTGTTCCCGTTCGACCGGGGGTGTGAGCAGCATCTCGACGAGGTCGCCGACGCGCACGGAGACGGGGGTGCGCAGTCCGGTGCCGTGGGTGAAGAAGGCGTCGGTGGCCCGGGTGGCCTGGTCGACGGGGAGCGGCAGCAGGGGGGCGAGGAGCTGTCCGTACAGGTCGAGGCCCGCGTGGGCGGTGGGCGCGGCGAAGGCCTGGCGGTCCTGTTCGGCGCGGAAGAGCGGGCCGGCCTCCAGCAGCCGGGACTGGAGCTGGGTGTGGCGGCGGATGCAGTCCTTCACGATGTCGACGAGTTCGGCGGCGCGCCGCTTGTGCTCGGGCTCCTCCGCCTCGTCCCTGGCCTTGCGGATGTTGGTGAGGATCGCGTTCTCGTGGCGGTAGCGGTCGGCGACGTGGTCGAGCGCTTCGGCGATCATGTCGGGGACGGCGTTGAGCCAGTCGACGGCGCGGACGTTGCGCCGGGTCGCCTCCAGGGTCCTGCGGAGCGTCTCCGCGTACTGGACGGTGCGGTAGCGGGCCTGTTCGGCGGCGAGCTGGGCGTCGGCGAGGCGGCCTCGGCTGATGAGGACCTCCAGCTTCACCTCGGCGGCGATCTGGGCGCTGGTGACATCGGTGTCCAGGGCGCCGACCAGGACGTTGACCGCTTCGTCGGTGGTGCGGAGGTAGACGCCGCCACCGTGTCCGGGGACCTCCTCGACGAGCTTGAAGTCGTAGTCCCGGCGGATGTAGACGCCGTCGGCCCCGAAGGTGCCGTACACCGCGCGGAAGCCCCGGTCCACGCTGCCGACGTTGATCAGGTTCTCCAGGACCCAGCGGGCGACGCGCTCGTGCTCGGTGGCGGGGCGGTCCGGTGCCTGGGCGGCGATCCTGGGCAGCAGCCTGGCCACTATCTGCTCGTGGTCGGCCCCGGTGTCGAAGTCCATGTTGAGGGTGACGAGGTCGATGGCGGCCAGGGCGACTTCGGCCATGGCGTACACCGTGTAGGCGCCGGCCAGATTCGCCTTGCGCGCGTCGAGGTCGTGCAGCGGGGCGGTGCAGGCGAGCGCGCGCAGCCGACGTGAGAGCCCCTCGTCGGCGGCCGGGCCCGGGGCGGGCCGCGGCCCCGCGCTGAGCTGCGGCGCGGCGGTGTGGGTGTCGGCAGGCGAAGTCACGTTGCACAGATTAGGTCCTCGCACCGACAACGGTCGAAACGGTGCGGAAGCGACGGGCCGGGGGCGGCCCTCAGGCTGCCCCGTAGCCGCCTCCGCCCGGGGTCCGCAGCACCAGGACGTCACCGGTGTCCAGTTCGGCGGTGTCGCAGCCGTTCAGGGGGGTGACGGGCCCGCCGCCGGCCCGCTCGACCCATTGCTCGCCCAGCGCGCCGGGTTCGCCCCCGGCCATGCCGTACGGCGGTACGCGGCGGTGCCCCGACAGCAGGGCCACGGTGACGGGTTCGAGGAAGCGGAGGCGGCGTTCGACCCCGCACCCGCCGTGCCACCGGCCCGCCCCGCCGCTGCCCTCCCGTACGCGGAAGCTCTCCAGCAGCACCGGGTAGCGCCATTCCAGGATCTCGGGGTCGGTGAGCCGGGAGTTGGTCATGTGGGTCTGTACGGCGTCGGTGCCGTCGAATCCGTCGCCCGCTCCGGAGCCGCTGGCCACGGTCTCGTAGTACTGGACGCGGTCGTTGCCGAAGGTGAGGTTGTTCATCGTGCCCGACCCCTCGGCCTGGACGCCGAGCGCGGCGTACAGGGCGCCGGTGACTGCCTGGGAGGTCTCCACGTTCCCGGCGACGATCGCCGCCGGGAGGACCGGTGCCAGCATCGACCCCTCCGGGACGCGTACGTCCAGGGGGGTGAGGCATCCGCTGTTGAGCGGGAGGTCGTCGGTGACCAGGGTCCGGAAGACGTAGAGGACGGCGGCCATGACCACGGAGGTGGGGGCGTTGAAGTTGCCGGGCAGCTGGGCGGAGGTTCCGGTGAAGTCGATGACGGCGGCGCGGTGTTCGCGGTCCACGGTGACCTCCACCGCGATGACAGACCCGTCGTCCGTCTCGTAGCGGCAGGAGCCGTCGCGCAGCCGGGACACGATCCGGCGTACGGACTCCTCGGCGTTGTCCTGGACGTGGCCCATGTAGGCCTGGACGACATCCAGGCCGAACTCCTCGACGGCGCGGCGCAGTTCCGCGATGCCCTTCTCGTTGGCGGCGATCTGGGCGCGCAGGTCGGCGAGGTTGCTGTCCGGGTCGCGGGAGGGGTACGCGGCCGTGGTGAGCAGCTCTCGGGTCTCCTGTTCGCGGAACGTCCCGCCGCGTACCAGGGGCCAGTTGTCGAAGAGCACGCCCTCCTCGTCGATCGTGCGGCTGAAGGCGGGCATGGAGCCGGGTGTGATGCCGCCGATCTCCGCGTGGTGGCCGCGCGAGGCGACCAGGAAGCGCGGGCGCGGGGCGCCGCCGTCCCGTCCGGCCGGCTCCTCGTCGAACACGGGTGTCACGACGGTGACGTCCGGCAGGTGGGTGCCGCCGTGGTACGGGTCGTTGACGGCGTACACGTCCCCCGGTCGCAGGGAGTCCCCGTTGCGGCGCAGCACCTCCTTGACGGTCTCCCCCATGGAGCCGAGGTGCACGGGGATGTGCGGGGCGTTGGCGACGAGTCCGCCGTCCGGGGCGAACACGGCGCAGGAGAAGTCGAGGCGCTCCTTGATGTTGACGGAGTGCGCCGTGTCGCGCAGCCGCACGCCCATCTGTTCGGCGACCGACATGAAGAGGTTGTTGAAGACCTCCAGCATGACGGGGTCGACCCGGGTGCCGACGGCGGTCCTGGCGGGGCGCGGGGTCACCCGGCGCAGCGTCAGGTGGCCGGAGGCCGTCGCGGTGGCCCGCCAGCCGGGGTCCACGACGGTGGTGGAGTCCTCCTCGGTGACGACGGCGGGGCCGTCCACGGTGTCGGAGCCGCGCAGGTCCCGGCGCCGGTGGAGGCCGGCGTCCCGCCACCGGTCGCCGGTGAACACGCTGACGGTGGCGGCGGGGCGCGGCGCGCCGGAGCGGCCGGTGTCCTCGTCCGGCGGCGGGGCGGCCGGCGGTCCCGCCCTCCCGGCCGCCTCGACGGAGACGGTCTCGACGATCAGGGGCTTGTCCATGGTGAACCCGTAGCGGGTGCGGTGGGCGGTGGTGAACTCCTCGGTCATGGCGGTGAGTGTGCCGAGGGCGACGGGAAGGCTCGCGTCCGTCCCGGCGTAGCGCAGCAGGACCCGCGCGCGGGTGGAGACGGCGCTGTCGGGGATGTCGTCGGCGCGGAGGCCGGCGCGGGTCCGTCCGGCGAGGCGGTCGCAGACGTCGTGGACCCGGGCCGTGGTCTCCTCGTCCAGTCCGGCCTCCACGGACTCCTCGCGCATGGCGGTGGCGTCGGCGAGACCCATGCCGTAGGCGGACAGGACCCCGGCGAGCGGGGGGACGAGGACGGTGTCGATGCCCAGGGCGTCGGCGACCGCGCAGGCGTGCTGCCCGCCGGCCCCGCCGAACGCGGTGAGGGCGTAACGGGTGATGTCGCGGCCGCGCTGGACGGAGATCTTCTTGATCGCGTTGGCCATGTTGAGGACGGCGATCTCCAGGAAGCCGGCGGCCACCTCGGCGGCCGTCCGCGGGTGGCCCGTCGCGTCCGCCACCTCCTTCGCCAGCTCCTCGAAGCGCCGCCGTACGACGTCCGTGTCGAGCGGTTCGTCGCCCCGGGGGCCGAAGACGGCGGGGAAGCGGGCGGGCTGGATCCGGCCGAGCATCACGTTGGCGTCCGTCACGGTGAGCGGTCCGCCCCGGCGGTAGCAGGCGGGGCCGGGGTCCGCTCCGGCCGAGTCGGGGCCCACGCGGTAGCGGCGCCCGTCGAAGTGGAGGACCGATCCGCCGCCCGCCGCGACGGTGTGGATGCTCATCATGGGGGCGCGCATCCGTACACCGGCGACCTCGGTGCCGAGTTCCCGCTCGAACTCGCCCGCGTAGTGGGACACGTCGGTGGAAGTGCCGCCCATGTCGAAGCCGATGACCCGGTCGTGTCCGGCCTGGGCGGACGTGCGCACCATGCCCACGACGCCTCCGGCGGGGCCGGAGAGGACCGCGTCCTTGCCCCGGAAGTGGGCGGCGCCGCGCAGTCCGCCGTTGGACTGCATGAACATCAGGCGGATGCCGGGCAGTTCGGCGGCCACCTCGTCGACGTACCGGCGCAGGATCGGGGAGAGGTAGGCGTCCACGACCGTGGTGTCGCCGCGCGGGACGAGCTTGATCAGCGGGCTGACCTCGTGCGAGCAGCTGATCTGGGTGAAGCCCGCCTCGCGGGCCGCCGCCGCGACGGCCTTCTCGTGGCCGGGGTGGCGGTAGCCGTGTGTCAGGACGATCGCGGCGCTGCGGATGCCTTCCGCCCGGACCTCGGCGAGCCGTTCGCTGACGGCGGCGCGGTCGAGGGGCACCACCGTCCGCCCGTGGGCGTCGTGGCGTTCCGGGATCTCGACGACCCGGTCGTACACGGCCTCGGGCAGGACGATCCGGCGGTCGAAGAGGCGCGGCCGGTTCTGGTACGCGATCCGCAGGACGTCCCGGAAGCCCTCGGTGACGACGAGGACGGTCGGTTCGCCCCGGCGCTCCAGGAGGGCGTTGGTGGCGACGGTGGTGCCCATCTTGACGCCGGCGACCCGTTCGGCGGGGACCGGGTCGTGGGGGCCGAGCCCGAGGAGGAGCCGGATGCCGGCGACGGCCGCGTCGCTGTAGCGGTCCGGGTCCTGGGAGAGCAGCTTGCGGGAGACCAGATGCCCGCCGGGATCGCGGCCCACCACGTCCGTGAAGGTGCCGCCCCGGTCGATCCAGAACTCCCAGCGTCCGGTCATCCCCCCATTCTGGCGCGGGGGACGGACCCGCGCAGACGGGACGCGACGGCGCCGCGGGGCCCCGGGCACGGCGCGTCCCCGGGTGCGGCGCGTCCCCGGGGCGGGGCGGGCGGCCGGGCCTGGCGTTCCGGGCGCACCGCCCCGGCCGTACACCCGGGGCGGCGGGTCAAACGGCCGCGTCGGGGCCGATCCTGCTGCGTACGGCGGTCTGCACCTCGGCCTCCTCGGCCGGGTCGGCGGCGAGTCTGCGCAGGCGTTCGGCGACCCGGATGTCTCCGGTCTCCGCGTGCAGGGCGGCCACCTCCCGGGTGGTCTCCTCGCAGTCCCAGAGGCACTCGACGGCGAAGCCGGTGGCGAAGGACGGATCGGTGGCGGCGAGGGCCCGCGCGGCCCGGCCGCGCAGGTGCGAGGAGGACGTCTCCCGGTAGACGTGGCGCAGTACGGGGGCGGCGCAGGCGATCCCCAGCCGGCCCGTGCCGTCGACGAGGGTCCACAGGCGCGCGGCGTCCGGGCCGTCGCCGCGGACGGCCTCGCGCAGGGCGGCGAGGACGAGCGGGGCGTCCTGCGCGGTGCCCCGGCAGGCGAGCACCCCGGCGGCCGAGGCGCCGAGGGCGTCGGGCCGGTGCGCCCAGCGGCGGGCGCGCTCCACCGCGCTGTCGGCGCACATCCGCTCGAACGCGGCCACGGCCGCGTCCGCGACGGTCCCTGAGGCGCTGACGGCGGCCTCCTCGATGAGGTCGAGGACGGCGGGGTCCTGTGCCTCGGCGAGGTAGTGCAGGGCGGCGCAGCGGGCACCGTCCGGGCCGTTCCGGGCGGCCTCGACGATCCGGGGCCGGTCCTCGGCGCCGGCGACGGCGGCCAGGCAGCGGGCGGCGGGCAGATGGAGCACGCTGCCGCGCGCGAGGCCCTGCTCGGCCCAGTCGAAGACGGCCTGGACGCTCCAGCCGGGGCGGGGGCCTCCGGGCCGCATCTGCCGCTGCCAGCGGTCGAAGGAGCCCTGTTCGCCGGCGGCGCGGATCCGGGCGCCGACCGACGGGCGCGGGTCGTCCGCCCAGAGCCGCCAGGGCCGCGGCTCGAAGGCGTCCCGCACCGCGGCGGCCAGTTCGGCGTCGCCCTGCGGGGTGGCGGGGAAGCGGTCGAGCACGGGTCCGGCGAGCGAGCGCAGCCCGCTGTCGTCGTCGCGCAGGGCCAGCTCGTCCAGGGCCCAGGCCCAGTTGGCGCCGGTGGCGGCGTAGCGGCGCAGCAGGACCAGCGCGTCCTCGCGGCCGTAGGAGGCCAGGTGGCCCAGGACGGCGAGGGCGAGGCCCGTGCGGGAGTCGTCGGTGTCGAGGTGGTCCTCGGGGGCCCACAGGTGGCCCTCGATCTCCTCGGTGCCGCCGTCGAGGTCGAGGTACAGACGGGCGTAGTAGAGGGAGCGGTTCTCCACCTGCCAGTCGTGGCGCGGATCACTCAGGACGCAGTGGTTGAGCGCCGCGAGGGCTTCGGGACGGGGTGCGGCGAGCGCGTGGAGCGTGCCGTCACCGCGGCCCCTCTGCAACAGGCCGACGAGGGTGCCGCTCGGCGCTATGAACGGATCGAACATGGGGAAAGCCTCACATCAAGCTGTCGACGCGACCGGGACTGTGCTGTTCCACGTGCCGGGGGAGCTGGTGCCGCGTCAGCCAGGGTCTGCCCGTGGAGGAGCGGCGTCAGGTGCGTGCTCTCGGCGTGCCGGCCGGAAGCCCTCGTACTGGATGTACTCGGGTTTTCGGCCGGTGCGGCGAGAGTGCGTGCCGGGCGTCGCGGCGGGGCGAGCCTTGGCTGCCGCGACACTAGGCCGCGTGGCAACATGATCGGCCGACCGTCGTCTTCTGCCTGGTGCTCATCTTCCTCTGCCTCTCGTCGGTGGTCCGGGGCGGACCCGCGACGTCATGATGACCCAGCCATTTCGCCGACGCGACCACATTTACGGCGCACCGGTCACCCGGGCGTCCGGGCGGCGCCTCAGCGCGCACCGAAGAGTTCCAGCAGGTCGGCCTTGCCGAACATCCGTGCGGTGTCCACGGCGGACGGTGTTCCGGCGGCCGGATCGGCGCCCGCCGCGAGCAACGCCTCGACCACCGCGCGCTCGCCCTTGAAGACGGCTCCGGCGAGCGGGGTCTGCCCCCGGTCGTTGGCCCGGTCCGGGTCGGCGCCGCGCCCGGCGAGGGCGGTGACGGCCGGGGCGTGCCCGTGGTAGGCGGCGAGCATGAGCAGCGAGTCGCCCCGGTCGTTGGTGAGGTCGGCCGGGACGCCCGCGTCGACGTAGGCGGCCAGGGAGTCGGTCTCGCCGCGGCGGGCCAGGTCGAAGACCTTGGCCGCCAGTTCGACCACCTCGGGATCGGGGGTTTCGCTCATCGGACGGGCCGCCTTCCATAACTGTTCTCGCCGTTGCCGACCTGGGGGAGTACGGCGGGGGGCCGTACGAGTGAATCGACAGGGTACTGCTCCGTAGCCCACGTGAGCCTGCCCGGATGCGGCGAGAGATCACAGCGGGCAGCGTTCTTTCCAGCACGCCCCGGGGCGTCGGCCGGCCGGTCCCGGCCGCGGCGGGCGGGGACGAGCACCCCATATCCGCCGGTCGGGTGAAAAGTACCACTGTTCACCCGATCACCCCTTTATTCACATAGACACACTTTGTCATGCTGGAAGCACTCATGGTGACCGTCCCCCTCAACCAGGAGAAACCCTCATGATCCTCTCCATCTCGGGCGTGGTACTGCTCGGTGTCGTCGTCTTCCTGTTCTTCAAGAAGGACGGGCTCAAGCCCTCACACGGCCTCATCTGCGCGCTGTTCGGCTTCTACCTGGCCGGGACCGCCATCGCGCCCAGCATCACCGCCGGCGGGGCGAGCCTCGCCAGCATGCTCGGCGGGATCAAGTTCTGACGCTCCGCGACCGCTCCCACCCCTTCAGGAGACCGACGTGGCCCGGCGACCACTCCCCCGCGTTCTGAGCAGCGGCGGCGCTTCGATCACTCGCGGCCGTGCGTTCGCGCGCACGGCCGCCGACAGCGCCACCGACGTCCTCCATCCGCTGATCACCGTCACCCGGGGCCTGCGGCTGCTGGCGGGAGCGGCACGGCAGAAGTGGGCCGCGACCCCCAGGGACCGGCGCGGACACGTCCTGTTCCTGGTCGCGGCCTGCGTGCTGGGGGTGGCGCTCGTCCCGCACGGACCGGTCCTGGCGGTGGTCTCGGTGATGGGCGCCGCCGCCTGGAAGGGCCGGGCGCGTACCCCCGCGAAGACCGGCCCCGACGAGGCCGGGGCCGCGCGGCTGCGGTCGCTGTACGAGGCCCTGGTGCCGCACTTCTCGGTGGCCGAGGACCCCGGCCCGCTCTTCTCGCACGGCGGCGACTGGGACAAGGCGTTCGGCTCGTCGTACGCGTTCGACGACGACGGCCGGCTGACCAGGCTCCAGGTGACCTACCCCGCCTACTTCCCGGACGGCGACCCCGCCGCCCGTACCCGCGTCGAACAGGTCCTGGACACCAAGTCGGGCCGGGGGCGCGAGTACCACTTCTCCTGGGACGAGGAGGGCAACCGCCTCCTGATGACGGTGCTCGACCCGCTGCCGGTCACGATCGCCGCCCAGCGCTTCGTCACCGCGCCGGGAGAGACGGTCCTCGGGTTCACCGACGCCGACGCGGTGGGGCGCACCGTACCCGTACGGGACGGCGACACCACCCGGGACGCCGCGCCGGTGGTCTGGCGCACCGGCTCCCGGTCGACGGAGCCGCATCTGCTGGCCGTCGGACAGCCCGGGAGCGGCGTCACGACCCTGATGCGCTCCCTGGCCCTCCAGGCCCTCCAGCAGGGCGACCTCCTGGTGGTCGAGGGCGCGGGCACCGGGGAGTACGCCTGCCTGAGCGGACGCGACGGCGTCCTGGCCGTCGAATGCGGGCTGTCCGGGGCGCTGGCCACGCTGGAGTGGGCCGCGCACGAGACGGAGCGCCGGCTGATCGCCGCCAACCGGGCCCGGCAGGCCGGCCACCCCGAGCCGGAGGACGTCAAGCGGCCCCTGTGGATCCTGCTGGACCGGCCGAGCGCGCTCGGCCACCTGGCCGCGGCAGAGGGCCGGCCCGACCCCCAGGAGCTGCTCCAGGTGCCGCTGCGGCACGGCCGGGCCGCCGGGGTGACGGTGGTCGTGGCGGACCACTTCGACGCCCTGGACGCCCTCGCGGAGACCGTACGGGCCCACACCCGGGCCCGCGCCGTCCTCGGCCCCGCCACCCGCGACCAGGTGCGGTCGGTGCTCGGCGTCCAGCCGCACACCACGCCGACCCCCGACATGCCGCCGGGCCGGGGATACGCCCGGCTCGGCACGGGCCCGGTGCTGCGGCTCCAGGTGCCGGCGACCCCGGACCCGTACGACGGGGCGACGAGCGAGGCGCACCGGCAGGCGGTCCTCGATCTGCTGCCCGGCGCCCTGGCCCCGGTCGAGCGGGTGCCGGAGGCGGCGCCGTGCGAGGACGCGGCCGGGTCCGTCCCCGCGCACCGGGACGCCCTGGTGGCGGCCCCGGCCGTCGCGGAGGGGTGACGCGCTCCGCCGGGCGCGTCCGCCGCCGCTCAGGCCACGAACGTGCGGGGGGCCTCCGCCCCGGCGGCCGCCCCGGACCCGACCAGCTCCGCCGCGGCCGCCAGCCGCACCGCCGCCTCGTCCGCCACCGGGCCGCCCACGGTGAACGGCAGCCGTACATAGCCCTCGAAGGCGCCGTCCACCCCGAAGCGGGGCCCGGAGGGCACGCGTACGCCCACCCGTTCACCGGCCACCGCGAGACGCGACCCGGAGAGCCCGCCGGTCCGCACCCACAGCGTCAGTCCGCCGTGCGGCACCTCGAACTCCCACTCCGGCAGCTCCCGGCGCACCGCCCGCACCAGCGCGTCCCTGTTCTCCCGCGCCTGGCCACGCCTGAGGGCCACGGCCTCCTCCCAGCCGCCGGTGCGCATCAGCCAGTTGACGGCGAGCTGCTCCAGCACCGGCGTCCCCATGTCGGCGTACGCGCGGGCCGCCACCAGGCTGCGGATGACGTCCGGGGCGGCCCGGACCCAGCCGATCCGCATGCCGGCCCAGAACGCCTTGCTCGCGGACCCGACGGTCAGGACGGTGCTGCCCGCCGGGTCGAACGCGCAGACGCGGCGCGGCACACCGACCTCGTCCAGGCGCAGTTCGCTCATCGTCTCGTCGGCGATGAGCACCGTCCCCGCGGAACGGGCGGCCTCCACCAGGGCGCGGCGCTGCGGCTCGTCGGCCAGGGCACCGGTCGGGTTGTGGAAGTCCGCGACGACGTACGCCAGCCGGGGCGCGGCATCGCGGAGGACCTGGCGCCACCGGTTCATGTCCCAGCCGCCCAGCCCCTCCTCCATGGCCACCGGTACCAGCCGGGCGCCCGCCTCCTTCATCAGCTGGAGGATGTTGGCGTAGCTCGGCGACTCCACCGCGATACGTTCGCCGCGTCCGGCGAACAGGTGGCAGATCGCGTCGATGGCGCCCATCGCGCCCGTGGTGACCATGATCTGCTCCGGCATCGTGGGGACGCCGCTCGCGGTGTAGCGGTCCGCGATCGTCTGCCGCAGGGCGGGCAGGCCCGCCGGGTAGTCACCGTGGGTGTGGGCGTACGGCGGCAGCTCCTCCAGGGCGCCCCGCACGGCCCGGGTCAGCCAGGGCTCCGGGGCGGGCAGCGAGGCGCAGCCCAGGTCGATCATCGAGCCGAGGGACTCCGGGGGCAGCGGTTCCAGGCCGCGCGCCGGCAGCGGGTTGCCCGCCGGGACGGCCGTCCAGCTGCCCGCGCCGCGCCGGGACTCCAGGAAGCCCTCGGTCCGCAGTGCCTCGTAGGCGGCGGCGACGGTGGTCCGGCTGAGGGCGAGCGCGAGGGCGAGTTCGCGTTCGGCGGGGAGCCGGGCGGCGACCGGGACCCGGCCCTCCAGCACGAGCAGGCGCACCCCGTCGGCGAGGGCACGGTAGGCGGGTGGCTTACGGCCGCCGGGGGGCAGGGGGCGGGGCTGCTGGGCCTGGAGCTGCCGGGCCAGCTGAGCGGCCCCCACCGTCGACGTCCACTGCGCCATGGAAATCAGTCCACCTCTCTTGGATTGGCCATGGTTGGCGGCCGATCCCCCGCCACACAGTGACATGCGTCAGTCCACCGTCGCCACAGGGGGTACCACGTGTCCGATGTCACCGCCCGGAGCCGGGCCCGGGTCCCCCGGCGGCTGGTCCATCTGTACGTGGGGCTCGCGCTGTACGGGGCGAGTTCGGCGCTCCTGGTGCGGGCCGGGCTGGGCCTGGAGCCGTGGGGTGTGCTGCACCAGGGGCTCGCCGGGCGGACGGGGCTGTCCATCGGTGTCGTCTCGATCGTCGTCGGGGCGGTCGTCCTGCTCCTGTGGATCCCGATCAGACAGCGCCCGGGGCTCGGTACGGTCTCCAACGTCTTCGCGGTGGGCATCGCGATGGACGGGACGCTGGCCCTCGTACCGGACGTGCACGGGCTCGCCGCGCAGATACCCGTGCTGGCCGCCGGCATCGGGCTCAACGGGGTGGCGACCGGTCTGTACATCTCCGCGCGCTTCGGCCCCGGGCCACGGGACGGGCTGATGACCGGTCTGCACCGGCTCACCGGGCGCTCCCTGCGGCTGGTGCGTACGGCGATCGAGGTGGCCGTGGTGGTGACCGGCTTCCTGCTCGGCGGTTCGCTCGGCGCCGGCACCGTGCTGTACGCGCTGTCCATCGGACCGCTCGCCCAGCTCTTCCTGCGCGTGTTCGCGCTCCCCGGCCCGGACGACGGCCTCCCGGACGGCGCCGGTCCCCCGCGAGGGGCGATACTTCCGCGGTGACAGCAGTGAACGCGGCGTCCCGGGGGCGCCATCCCTACCTGGACCACCCCTCGCCGATCCCGTTCGCCCACCGGGGCGGGGCCGCGGACGGGCTGGAGAACACGGTGGCCGCCTTCCGCCGGGCGGCCGGGGTGGGCTACCGGTACTTCGAGACCGATGTGCACGCCACCGCCGACGGCCGCCTGGTCGCCTTCCACGACGCCACCCTGGACCGGGTCACGGACGCGCGGGGCCGGATCGGCCGGCTGCCCTGGAGCGAGGTGAGCCGGGCACGGGTCGCGGGCAGCGAGCCGCTGCCGCTCTTCGAGGACCTGCTGGAGGAGTTCCCCGGCGCCCGCTGGAACGTGGACGTCAAGGCGGAGGCCGCGCTGCTCCCGCTCCTCGGCCTGATCCGCCGGACCGGCGCCTTTGACCGGGTGTGCGTGGGCTCGTTCTCCGAGGCGCGGGTGGCCCGGGCGCACCGTCTGGGAGGTGAGCGCCTGGCGACCTCCTACGGGGTGCGCGGCGTGCTCGGGCTGCGGCTCCGCTCGTACGGCCTGCCGGCGGCGGTGCGGGCCGGGGCGGTGTGCGTCCAGGTACCGGAGAGCAGCCACGGTGTGCGGGTGGTGGACCGCGCCTTCCTGCGCACGGCGCACGCCCGGGGCCTCCAGGTCCATGTCTGGACGGTCAACGAACCGGAACGGATGGCGGCTCTCCTCGACCTCGGGGTGGATGGCATCATGACCGATCACATCGAGACGCTGCGCACGGTGCTGAGCGACCGGGGGGCCTGGGCCTGACCGCCGGACCGGCCGCGTGAGCACAGGACGAGCGAGGGGGACGCGCCGCGTGAGCACGGGCACCGGTACGGGTACCGAGGGAACGGCGGATCCGGAGGCGGCCCGTACGAGGGAACAGCGCGGCTGGTACTTCTACGACTTCGCGTGTTCCGTCTACTCCACCAGCGTCCTCACGGTCTTCCTCGGCCCGTATCTGACATCGGTCGCGAAGGCCGCCGCCGACGCGGACGGGTATGTGCACCCGCTGGGCATACCCGTGCGGGCGGGGTCGCTGTTCGCGTACTCCGTCTCGGTCTCGGTGGTCGTCGCGGTGCTGCTGATGCCGCTGGCGGGGGCCGTCGCGGACCGCACGGGACGCAAGAAGCCGCTGCTGGCGGCGGCCGCGTACACCGGGGCGACGGCGACGGCCTGCATGTTCTTCCTGGACGGCGAGCGCTATCTGCTGGGGGCGTTCCTGCTGATCGTGGCGAACGCGTCGATCTCGGTGTCGATGGTGCTGTACAACGCCTATCTGCCGCAGATCGCCACCCCGCAGGAGCGCGACACGGTCTCCTCGCGCGGCTGGGCGTTCGGCTACACCTCGGGCGCGCTGGTGCTGGTCCTCAACCTGGTCCTCTACACCGGCCACGACTCCTTCGGCCTCTCCGAAGCGGACGCGGTCCGCGTCTGCCTCGCCTCGGCGGGTGTGTGGTGGGGTGCCTTCACGCTCGTCCCGCTGCGCCGGCTGCGCGACCGCCGGGTGGCCCCGTCCGGCGAGGGGGCGGTGGGGTCGGGCTGGCGGCAGCTGCGGGCGACGCTGCGCGACATGCGCCGCCACCCGGTCACGCTGGCCTTCCTGCTCGCCTATCTGGTCTACAACGACGGCATCCAGACGGTGATCTCCCAGGCCTCGGTGTACGGCTCCGAGGAGCTGGGCCTCGACCAGACGACGCTGATCACCGCCGTCCTGCTCGTCCAGGTGCTGGCGGTGGCGGGGGCGCTCGGGATGGGACGGCTGGCCCGGACGCACGGCGCGCAGCGCACGATCCTGGGGTCGCTGGTCGTCTGGACGCTGATCCTGGCCGGGGCGTTCGTGATGCCGGCCGGCGCGCCGGTGTTCTTCTACACGTTGGCCGCGGCGATCGGCCTGGTGCTGGGCGGCAGCCAGGCGCTCTCGCGCTCGCTGTTCTCGCATCTGGTGCCGCGGGGCAAGGAGGCGGAGTACTTCTCGGCGTACGAGATGAGCGACCGGGGACTCAGCTGGCTTGGGCCGTTGGTGTTCGGTCTCGGATATCAGCTGACCGGGAGCTATCGGGATGCCATCCTGTCCCTGGTGATCTTCTTCGCTCTCGGTGCCGTGCTGCTGGCACGGGTTCCCGTGCGGGCGGGTGTGGCCGCCGCGGGCAATCCCGTACCGGACCGGATTTAGACGTTGAAGTCAAAGGCCGGTAGTGTACGCCTTTGGCCTGCCCGGAGGACCGTTACTGCGAGCGGAAGAAGCCGAACCGTTGGGTGATAACTTCCGCCATAGGTGACAAACCGGGCGGTGGTGGGTACTCAACCCTGATAAAGCAGCGGCACGACGGGCGACGCAGGACCGGCAACGGGAATCTTTACCGCCGACCGGACGTTGACCGGATGACGACGACAGCGACACCTGTCCTGTGGGCGACAAGCCCGGGAGGCACGATTCATGAGTGAGCGAGCTCTCCGCGGCACGCGACTCGTGGTTACCAGCTACGAGACGGACCGCGGCATCGATCTGGCCCCGCGCCAGGCGGTGGAGTACGCATGCCCGAACGGCCATCGATTTGAGATGCCGTTCTCGGTAGAGGCGGAAATTCCGCCGGAGTGGGAGTGCAAGGCGTGCGGCGCCACGGCACTCCTGGTGGACGGCGACGGCCCCGAGGAGAAGAAGGGCAAGCCCGCGCGTACGCACTGGGACATGCTCATGGAGCGGCGCACCCGCGAAGAGCTGGAGGAGGTGCTGGCCGAGAGGCTGGCCGTTCTGCGCTCCGGAGCCATGAACATCGCCGTGCATCCGCGCGACAGCAGGAAGTCCGCCTGACCCGCACACCGGGTACGGCGGCACAGCGAGCACAAGAGCCGCGGGCCGTGACACCGACCAGGTGTCACGGCCCGCGGCTCTTTCCGTACGCGGTCCGTGGCCGCCACGCGCTCTCTCGGCGCGTACGGTCCCCGGCTCCGGGGCCGGGGACCGCTCCCGGTGTCAGCGGTCGAGCGGGGGCCGGTGGTCGCCGGTGCCGTCGTCGGGGCCCTGGCGGGCGTCGGTGCCGTCCTCGCGGATCACCTCGCCTTGGACCACCTTCCCGTCCGGACGGTGGATCCGGGCCTGCTGGAAGGCCTCCGAGAGGCCTCCTGGGGCCGCCGCCGCCCGCATCCGGCGTTCCAGCGAGCGTTCCGCGTACCGGCTGAGCAGGGAGCGCACCGGGGGCAGCAGCAGGAGCAGACCCGCCACGTCGGAGATCATGCCGGGGATCATCAGGAGCACGCCGCCCAGCATCAGGAAGCCGTTGCCCTTGCTGCCCGGGGCGGCCGGCTGCCCGGTGGGCGACGCGCCCGGCTGCCCCGGCATCTGCTGGAGCGTCTCGGTGAGGTTGCGGAAGGCCCGCCGTCCGGCCCGCTTGACGACCGTGGCCCCCAGCACGGGACCGGCGACCAGGAGCAGCAGCACGGTGAAGCCGTTGGCGGCACGGGCCACCAGGATCAGCAGCCAGATCTCCAGCACCAGCCAGGCCGCGATGGCCAGCGGCAGGACGGTGCGGGCGCGCGAGCGTCGGGGACGGTTCGTGGGCGGGGTGCCGGTCGTCATGCCACCAGTGTGCCTGCCCGGGCGTCCGAGTGACGTAAGGGGGTGATCATGAACGGCGCCCCGCCCGGGTCTCAGGACTTCTTGCGGCCCAGGATCTTGTCGGCGCGGCCCGTGATGCCCCAGCCCGTGACCCGCCACAGGGCCTCGACCAGGATGTCCCGGCTCATCTTGGAGTCGCCGATCTCGCGTTCCACGAACGTGATGGGCACCTCGACGACGTGGTACCCGGCCTCGACGGCGCGGCGTGCCAGATCGACCTGGAAGCAGTACCCCTGGGAGGCGACCTCGTCGAGGCCGAGGCCCTGGAGGGTCGCGGTGCGGAAGGCCCGGTACCCGCCGGTGATGTCCCGGACCGTGAGGCCCAGCAGCATCCGGGAGTAGAAGCTGCCGCCACGGGAGATCATCTCGCGGTGCCGGGGCCAGTTGACCACCCGGCCGCCGGGGACCCAGCGCGAGCCCAGCACCAGGTCGGCGTTCTTGAGCGCGGTCAGCAGGCGGGGCAGCTCCTCGGGCTGGTGGGAGCCGTCCGCGTCCATCTCCACGAGCACGCCGTAGTCGTGCTCGGAGCCCCAGCGGAAGCCCGCCAGATAGGCGGCGCCGAGGCCTTCCTTGCCCTTGCGGTGCAGCACGTGGATCTGCTCGTCGGCCGCGGCCAGCTCGTCCACGACCTTGCCGGTGCCGTCGGGGCTGTTGTCGTCGGCGACCAGGATGTCGGCTTCCGGAACGGCGGCGCGCACCCGGGCGACGATCAGCTTGATGTTCTCGACCTCGTTGTAGGTCGGAATGATCACCAAGACCTTGCCGAGCGGGCCGAACTGCCTCTGACCGCCGTCGTTCACTACTGCCCCTTAATGTCCGTACGCAGGTGCACACCATATCGAGCGCGCGGGGTCCGGACTCCGACACGGTGGGAAGGTGTCGTGCCGGATCGCCGGGCAGGCCCCGGGAGGAAGCGTGGATACACGGACAGAAAGCATCGAACTGCGGATGGGGGCCCGGTGTCCTTCGGGCCGACCTGGGACCCGCTGGCTGCGGGTCGACCGAAAGCCGTTGTCTACTGAACCGCCGGGCCCCACCCGGGTCGCACCTGCCGTCCGGACGCAACCTTTCCTCGCCCCCGAGGCGCGGGCGCTGAACCTGGCTGTCAGTGGTGGTGCGCCGGTGCGGCACACCACCCCGTGACCCAGCGGCGTTCGACGACTGCGTGGAGGTCTGCCCGGCCGGACGTCCAGTGGTGGACCCGGCCGAACCTACCGGCCTCCGGGCGCTTTCTGTCAACACCCGCCCCACCTGCGGTTTCTTCCCAAAACGCCTGGTCAGTGACCGGGTGGCGGAGGTCGTCGCGCGGAAGCGGCGCCTACGATCGGCGGAACGGAACGGCCCGGCGTCACTCGTTCGGCCTCACATGGACGGTCCGTCCGCCGACCACGGTGCGCAGGCAGACGGGCAGGGCCTCTCCCGGGGTGAGATCGGGCAGGCCAGGGGTGCCGGAGCGGGGGTCGGTCGACCAGCGGGCCACCCGGTCGTCGGGGGCCTGGACCACCAGGTCACCGGTGCTCCAGACGGCGTAGTCGGCCGGGGCCCCGGGGACCAGCACGCCCGCGTCGTCGCGGCCCACGGCCCGCCAGCCGCCCCGGGTGTGCGCGGTGAAGCCGGCCCGTACCGAGACGCGGTGCTCCGGGGTCCGGTGGAAGGCGGCGGCCCGGATCGTGCCCCAGGGGTCGAGCGGGGTCACGGGGCTGTCCGAGCCGAAGGCCAGCGGCACCCCGGCGCGCAGCAGGGCGGCGTACGGGTTGAGCGTGGCGGCCCGCTCCGCGCCCAGGCGCCGGGCGTACATGGCGTCCGGGCCGCCCCAGGCCGCGTCGAAGGCGGGCTGGACGGAGGCGGTGAGGCCGAGTTCGGCGAAGGCCGCGACGGTCTCGGGGGTCAGCATCTCGGCGTGCTCCACCCGGTGCCGGGCGGCGCGCACGCGGGCGAGCCCGAGGGTGTCGGCGGCGGCCCGTACGCCCGTCACGACGGCGGTCAGGGCCGCGTCGCCGATGGCGTGGAAGCCGGCCTGGAGACCGGCCTCGGTGCACGCGGTGACATGGGCGGCGATCTGCCGGGCGTCCAGGTGGGCGGTCCCGGTGTGCGGGGCGTCGGCGTACGGCTCGTGGAGGCAGGCGGTGTGGGAGCCGAGGGAGCCGTCGACGAAGAGGTCCCCGGCCGCGCCGACGGCGCCGAGTTCGCGGATCCGGGCGGCTCCCTTCCCGTCCTCGACCAGGTCCGCCCAGTAGCCGAAGACCCGGGGGCCGGGCCGCTCGGCGGCGAGGGCCAGGAGGCCGGTGAAGTCGTCCTCGTCGGAGATCTCCGGGCCGGCGCACTCGTGGACGGTGCCGATGCCGAGGGAGGCCGCTCGGGCCAGGGCGGCGCGCTGGGCCTCGGCGCGCTGCGCGGGGGTGACGGCGGCGTGGGCCGCCGCGCGCACCGCGTGGTGGGCGGCGCCGGTCAGCGGGGCGTCGGGGTGGTAGCCGGCCAGGTCCCGGACGCCGGGGACAAGGTCGAGGAGGGCGGTGGTCACGACGGCCGAGTGGACGTCGATCCGGGGCAGGTAGACGGCCCGGCCGCCCGCCGCCCCGTCGAGTTCGGCGCGGCTGGGCGGGCGCTGCTCGGGCCAGCGCGTGGCGTCCCAGCCGTGGCCGAGGACGACCCGCCGCGAGGGGTGGGCGTTCGCGTACGCACGCACCGAGCCGAGGGCGTCGGCGAGGGTCCGGGCCCCGGAGAGGTCCAGTCCCGTGAGGGCGAGGCCGGTCGCGGTGGTGTGCACATGGGCGTCGGTGAACGCCGGGGTGACCAGGGCGCCTTCGAGGTCGACCACCTCGTCCACCCCGCCCGCGAAGGCGTCGGCCGCCCCTTCGGATCCCACCCAGGCGACATGGCCGCGTTCGACGACCATCGCGGTGGCGAACGGGTCGGCGGGGCTGTGGACGTCTCCACCGCGCAGCAGCACGGTGCGGTGTTCGCTCTGGGGGGCGGTGCTCTGGGTCATGGGTCCAGTCTCGCGCCTGCCCGGAGCGCTTCTGTCCCCGCCCCCTGGCAGGCGCCCTCCGGGAGGCGCCCCCTCCGCGCCTCAGATCCTCGGGGGCCGCGCCTCGTAGGGGGTGGACAGGACGACGGTCGTACGGGTGGAGACGCCCGCCAGGGTGCGGATGCGGGTGAGCAGGTGCTCCAGCTCCAGGGGGGTGGCCACCCGCACCTTGAGGATGTAGTTCTCGTCGCCGGCGACGCTGTGGCAGGCCTCCAGTTCCGGGACCCCCGCGAGCCGTTCGGCGATGTCGTCCGGGGCGCTGGGGTCGAACGGTTTCACCGAGATGAACGCGGTGAGGGGCAGGCCGACGGCCTCGGGATCGACGACCGCGGCGTAGCCCCGGATCACCCCGCGCTGCTCCAGCCGGCGGACACGCTGATGAACGGCCGAGGTGGACAGGCCGGTGGCCTTGCCCAGGTCGGTGTAGCTCATCCGCCCGTCCTTGACGAGCAACTCCACAATCTGACGGTCCAGCTCCTCCATGCGGTCAACCTATGGCCCCGAGTGCCTCCAGGCACAGCCGCGAGGGCCCCGGAAGGGCACGTTCGAGGGTCATGTGATGAACGCCACACGGCTACGGATGGGTAGCCGCCGACCTGGAGGTTACGGCCGTGCCCCCACGGGAAGTGCTTGGTGTGGTCGAGGCCGTGGCGCCGAGCCGGCCCACCCGAGGGGGGAATATCCCATGCAGAGCCTGAAGCCCACCGGGCGTACCGAACCGGAACCCGTCGATCCTGACGAGGACTCCGCTTCCGACGCGTACGACGACACGTACGAGATGTACCGCGTGATCTGCCCGGACTGCGCGCAGCCCATCGCCCTGCTGGCGGACGAGGACGTGCTGCCCGAGCACGCCCTGTGCCCCACCCCGTGGAACCCGTTCGTGCTCACCGTGTGCGCCGGTACGGGCCGCGGTGCCTCGCAGGCGCGCCCGGCGGACGAGTCGCTGGAGGTCCACGAGCAGGAGGCGGGGCTGCTGCTGACGCTGCCTCAGGGGCTCGACTGGCGGATGCAGCCCTTCTCGCACGCCGGGGGCCCCGGCTCGCGGCCGCTGCGGGTGGCACCCACCCTGCGCCGCGCCGCCTGACACCCACACGCACCGCTCACCGCCGCCGGGCCGTCCGCGCGGCGGTGTTCCGTGTGCGGCCCCGGTGCCGGAAGGGGCGGGCCACGGGCCGGGCCGTCAGGACCCCGAGGGCCATGACGTCACCCGCCCGTCCGGACCGGACCGCACGGCCCGGCGTGACCGCCGGCCGGCACGGCTCGTCGCGAAATCGGGCCCTACGGCTCGGCGGGACTCGGGCCCTACGGCCCCACGGGACTCGGGGCCGTGGCTCAGCGGGACTCGGGGCCCGCGAGGTGGCGGGCGATGACCATCCGCTGGATCTGGTTGGTGCCCTCGACGATCTGGAGCACCTTGGCCTCGCGCATCAGCCGCTCGACGGGGAAGTCGAGCGTGTAGCCGTAGCCGCCGAGCACCTGGACCGCGTCGGTGGTGACGCTCATGGCCGCGTCGGTGCAGAACAGCTTCGCCATCGCCGCCTGCCGTGAGAAGGGCAGGCCCGCGTCGCGCCGCCGGGCCGCCTCCAGGTAGAGGGACCGTCCCGCCTCGATCCGGGTGGCCATGTCGGCGAGCATGAAGCGCAGGCCCTGGAAGTCGGCGACGGGGCGGCCGAACTGGCGGCGCCCGGTGGCGTATCCGACCGCCTCGTCGAGGGCCGCCTGAGCCACGCCGACGGCACAGGCGGCGATGCCCAGCCGTCCGGAGTCGAGCGCGGACAGGGCGATGGCGAAGCCCTGCCCCTCGTCACCGATCCGGCGGTCGTCCCCGACCCGCACCCCGTCGAAGTGCAGTTGGGCGGTGGGCGAGCCCTTCATGCCCATCTTCTTCTCCGGCGCCGCGGCGCCGAGCCCGTCGGCGTCCCCGGGCACCAGGAACGCGGTGATGCCCCGGGGGCCGTCCACACCGGTGCGGGCCAGGACCGTGTAGAAGTCCGCGACGCCGCCGTGCGTGATCCACGCCTTGGTGCCGGTCAGGACCCAGTCGTCGCCGTCCCGTACGGCCTTGGTGCGCAGCGAGGCGGCGTCGGAGCCAGAGGCGGGCTCGGAGAGGCAGTACGCGCCCAGGAGTCCGCCCGCGAGCATGGCCGGAAGACGGGCGGCCCGCTGCTCCTCGGTGCCGAAGCCGGCGAGGGCGTGGCAGGCCAGCGAGTGGACGCTGACGCCGAGGCCGACGGTGAGCCGGGCCGCGGCCAGCTCTTCGAGCACCTGGAGGTAGACCTCGTACGGCTGGTCGCCGCCGCCGTACTCGGAGGCGTAGGGCAGTGCGAGCAGACCGGATTCGGAGAGGAGGGTGAAGACCTCGCGGGGGAAGTGACCCGCTTCCTCCTCATCGGCGGCCCGGGGCGCGATCTCCTTCGACACGATGTCGCGCACGAGTGCGACGAGCTGCCGGGACTCCTCGGTGGGCAGGCGGCGTTCCACCGGCTGCGGGGCACGGTCGGACATGACGGTGCTCTCCTCCCTGTCGGGCGTTGCGGCGGTCGCGCGCGCGGGGTGTGAGCGGCGCCGCCGGGTGGTCCCGGGCGCTGCCCGGACATCATGGGTTCTCTCAGCCGAATCCTGCCCTCTCGGATCACGAGAGAAGCCGGCCTGTGGCTGTGGCGGGTCGAGTATGCCCGATCGGGGCGTCCCCGTCACCGGGTCCCAGGAGCCGATGATCAGGGAAATTGGTCCGAACCATTGACCCAACTGGTCTAGTCCTCCTACGGTCTCCCCCATGCCTCATCGCGTCCATGCCAACCACGGGCGCGGTGGGGCATCCATCGAAGCCCTCCCCCACGAGGAGCCAGAATGACCGGAATTCACCGTTCCCGCAGCCGCCTCAGGGCGCTCGCCGCGACCGCCTGCGCCGGAGCCCTCGGCGCCGCGCTGCTCGGTGTCGCGGGTACGTCGACGGCGGGCGCGGCCCCCGTCACCGCCTCCGCCGCCACCCCCACAGCCGCGGAGGCCACCCCCACGGCCGCCGGCGGCAAGGTCGTCGGATACTTCACCAACTGGGGTGTCTACCAGCGCGATTACCACGTCAAGGACATCGAGACGTCGGGCTCGGCCGACAAGCTCACCCACATCAACTACGCCTTCGGCAACGTCCAGGGCGGCAAGTGCACCATCGGGGACAGCTACGCCGACTACGAGCAGGCCTACACGGCCGACCAGTCGGTGGACGGCGAGGCGGACACCTGGGACCAGGAACTCCGCGGCAACTTCAACCAGTTGCGCAAGCTGAAGAAGCTGCACCCGGATCTGAAGGTCATCTGGTCGTTCGGCGGCTGGAGTTGGTCCGGCGGCTTCGCCGAGGCCGCGCAGAACCCGGCCGCGTTCGCCGAATCCTGCTACGGCCTGGTGGAGGACCCCCGTTGGGCCGATGTCTTCGACGGCATCGACATCGACTGGGAGTACCCCAACGCCTGCGGTCTGACCTGTGACACCAGCGGCAGGGAGGCCTACGGCGACCTGCTGGCGGCGCTGCGCTCGAAGTTCGGCACCGACAACCTGGTCACCTCGGCCATCACCGCCGACGGGTCGGACGGCGGCAAGATCGACGCCGTGGACTACGCGGGGGCCGCCCAGTACCTCGACTGGTACAACCCGATGACGTACGACTTCTTCGGTGCCTTCGCGGCCCAGGGACCGACGGCTCCGCACTCGCCGCTGACCTCGTACCCGGGCATCCCGACGGAGGGCTTCAACAGCGACGCGGCGATCTCCAAGCTCAAGGGGCTCGGCATCCCGCCGGAGAAGCTGCTGCTCGGCATCGGTTTCTACGGCCGCGGCTGGACCGGCGTCACCCAGGCGGAACCGGGCGGCAGCGCCACCGGCGCGGCACCCGGCACGTACGAGGCGGGCATCGAGGACTACAAGGTCCTCAAGAACAGCTGCCCGGTCACCGGCACGGTCGCCGGCACCGCGTACGCCCACTGCGGCACCGACTGGTGGAGCTACGACACCCCGGCCACCATCGCCACGAAGATGGAGTACAAGGACCAGCAGGGGCTGGGCGGCACCTTCTTCTGGGAGCTCAGCGGGGACACCGCCGACGGTGAGCTGATCAAGGCCATCAACTAGCCCGGACCGGGTACACGCACACCAGGGTGGGCAGGGGCGGGGTGCCGGGCGGGCGCCCCGCCCTCTCCGTCGCGCGGACTCCCGCGCGGCGGAGGCGGCCGGAGGTCACAGGAGCCCGGCCTGGGTGACGAACAGGGCGAGGACCACGACGAGGGTCCAGCCCAGCAGGTGCTCCAGCACCTTCGGCCCGTCGTCGGGGCCGCCGGTACGGGCGCGGCGGGCGTGGCGGGGGTTCTCGGCGGTGGGCATCGCGGTCATGGCATCTCGCTCGGTCGTTCGGCTGCGGTCCTCCCCCCTGACCCGACCACAGTGCCGCAGAAGGCCGGGCGGGGGTAGAGACGCCCGTCACAGCGCCCGGACCACCGGGTGCCCGCCCCCGCCGCCCCGTGCCGCTCCCCCGGCGCGAGGCGGCCCTTTTCCGGGCCGCGCGGACGGCACCGGCTGTGTGCGACGCCACAGCGGGCGGCGCGGGGCCGGTACCCCGCCGCCGAGACGGCGGCCCGGGGAGCGGATGGCTCCCGTCCGGGCCCCGGCCGTACGCGCCCGAGCCCCCGGTGCCGAACCGGGGCCCCGGGTTCTCGACCCCGAGGTCACCCGCGACGACCCGCCGGGTCTCGTGCGGGCCCGCGTCTGGTCACACCAGCCCCAGCGACCCCAGCACGCGTCGCTGGCCCGGTGTCGGCCGCGTCGGCCAGTAGACGTAACACACGCCGCCCGTACCGCTCCTGACCGTGCCGTTCGCGTCGTAGCGTTTCGTGCGGAGCCAGATGTTCTCCCATTCCCGCCTGCGGTAGACCCGGTGTACCGCGTCGTTGTCCGGGGACGCGGGGTCGTTGGCGACGACGTCGCCCTCGGGGGTGAAGCCGATGACCGTCATCAGATGGCCGGAGGTGCCGTAACCGGCCCCGGTCAGCTCCTCCTTGAGGAAGGACTGGGAGGTGATCACCGGGATGCCGGCGCCGACGAGGCGTTCCACGTCGGTCAGCGACCCGAGCCGGGTGACCACGGCGTTCATGTCCCGGTAGGTCGCGGCGTAGGCGGCGTTGAAGGGCCAGTTGCCGCAGCCCTCGTACTGGTGGTCGTAGGTGTACCGGGCCGCGTGGCAGACCTGGGGGTCGGCGAGGCCGGGTTCGACCCAGGCGAGGTCGGCGGCGGTGGGGCGGCGCCCCCAGTACTCGATGATCATCTGCGAGGACGTCGGACTGCACCACGCCTCCCCGCCGTTGTCGTACTCGGGGTACTGCCCCACGTGGACGTTCTGGGAGTAGCGGGGCACCGCCAGCTCCCGGACGGTCCGGTGGGGCGCGGGCGGGACCGTGAAGCGGTCCGGAACGGCGGAGGCGGCCGCGCCGGCCCGGTGGACGACGGGGGTGCGGCGGCTGCCGGGGGCGCGGTGGAGGGTGAGCCGCAGGCGGTAGGCGGTGATCCGCGTCCCGCTCGCCGCGTCGTCCACCGCGAGGGTGTCGGTCCACACCGCGCTCCTGCCGTCGCCCTGGTCGTCGACGGAGGTCCGCAGGATGTCCTCGTCGCCCGAGGCCCAGTGGCCCATCACGTACCAGGGGGTGTCGGTGCCGTCGGAGTAGCGGCCGCGCAGTTCGATCCGGATCCAGGTCCCCGCGGGGGTGTGGGCGTTCCAGGAGGCGATGACCTCGGTGGCCGGGACGGCGCAGCGGTGGAGGGGCGAGGTCCAGGTCGCGTACTCCCAGGAGGCGGTCACGCCCGTGTGCGGGTCGGTGTGGTCGGTGGTTCCCTCGGCGGTGGCGATCACCAGGCCGGGGCGGCGCCCGGGGGCCACCCGGGTTCCGGCCGCGGAGCCGCGGCGCCAGTCGGTGTACGTACTCCAGAAGCGGTTGTCCACGAGCGGGGCCGCCGTCGGCGCGGAGGGGGTGCGGGAGGTGACGGCCGCCGCGGGCGAGGCGGCCGCCGCCCCCGCTCCGGCCGCTGCCGCGAGCGCGGCGGTGAGGACGGTCCTGCGTGACGTCGGTCTGGTCATGGGCGAGACCCCCGGTCGTGGGCGGATGTGGGGCTGTGGTGCCGGTCCGGTGCGCCAACTATCGCGGGTCGGGGCGGGATCGGACCAGTGATTCGGCGCGTGCCGCCGGAGCAATATTGGTCTGCTCCACTGGCGTGACCTGGGGCTGCGCCGGACGGGTGGACGCCGGCCGGGCCCGGCCGTGCTCGTAGGGTGGGGCCATGGACGATCTGGCGGCCCACGCCCGGCGGCTGCGCCTCCTGCCGCCGTCCTCGGGGCCCGTACGGCTGGTCGCGGTGGACGGTCACGCGGGGTCGGGCAAGACCACGTTCGCCGCCCGGCTGGCCACGGCTCTCGGCGGCGCCCCGGTGCTGCACCTGGACGACCTGGCCACGCACGAGGAGTTGTTCGGCTGGACGGAGCGGCTGCGGGACCAGGTGCTCACGCCGTTCTCCCGGGGTGAGCCCGCGCGGTACGCGCCGTACGACTGGACCGCCCGGCACTTCGGCCCGCCGCGGACGCTCGATCCCGCCCCGGTGGTCCTGGTCGAGGGGGTGGGGGCGGGCCGGGCGGCGCTGCGGCCGAGCCTCGCGGCCCTGCTGTGGATCGAGCTGGACCCCGTGAGGTCCTGGGAGCGGGGGCGGCGGCGCGACGGTCCCGGGCTCACGGACTTCTGGGACGGCTGGGTCGTCGCCGAGCGGCGCCACTTCGACCGGGACCCCTCGTATCCCTTCGCGGACGCGGTGATTCGGCAGGGGCCCGAGGGTTATGTGTGGCTGGAAGGGCCCCGAGTGACGGCGGGGAAGAATCAGATCATCACACAGAGCGAGGAGTGAGTGCCTCCGGTTCGGGTGGCCGGAAATCTCTCGGAGAATCGCCCCACGACTCTCCCAACTCGGCTTGACCGAGGGGGTGTACAGGTCTTACGTTCTGAATGTGCGGCTTTTCGGAGCCCCGTAGACACGAAGCCCCCGGTTGTTCCCCCGTGACCGGGGGCTTCGTCCTGCTCCCACCCCCGCTCCCCCGGCCGCCCCGGAGCGGCCCGACGCCTGTGCCACGGCACCGTTCTCTCACCGTGTGTCACCGCCGAGAAGCGCCGGTTACGCCCTCTCCCGCCCGCCGGACGCGCGGGTACGATGCACCCGGGTGTGGGCAATTCCCTTTCTTCGCGCGGTGATTCGGAGCGCCCCGGTGGGCATGCTGTGCGGGCGGGACATTCTGGGGGCTCGGTTTGTGGGGGAGCTGATGGACATCGGCACGCAGGGCACACAGGCCCCGGCCGACCTCGCCTGGCTGCGTGGCGTGGACGCCTACACGATGGGCGCCTACCCACAGGCCGAAGAGGAATTCAGAGCGGCGGTACGTCTCGATCCCGGCATGGCCGACGGCTGGCTCGGCCTCCACGCCCTGCGGATCGACACGACGACGGCGCTGCTGCGCATGTACCGCCACCGCGAGCGCTTCGGCGAGCAGCGCACCCGCCACCGGCGCACACTCAACTCCTGGTACTGGCTGGGGTGGTGGGTGCAGCCGGTGCTGGAGAGTCCGCGCGATCTGCTGCTCGCGCACGCCTCGCACTGGCTGGACGGCCGCCATGTGCCCGAGCTGGACCGCGCGCTGGCGGGCCTGCCGCCGGTGGACACGGATCCGCAGGTCCGCTTCCTGCACGCCTGCCGCTCCTATCTGGTCAAGGACTGGGACCAGCTCGTACGCACCACCGAGCCCCTGGTGGACGACCCGCTGCTGGGCATCGAGGCGGGGCTCTTCGGCGGCATGGCGCGGGTGCGGCTGGAGATGTACGGCCAGGCCGAACCCCTGCTGTCCGCGGCCCTGATGCGCTGCCGCAGCGAGCAGCCGCAGCGCAAGGAGCTGCGGTACTGGCTGGCGCGGGCCCACGAGGGGACGGGGCGCAGTGCCGCGGCGCTGCCGCTGTACCGGGCGGTGCACCGGGTGGACCCGGCCTTCATGGACACCTCCGCCCGGCTCGCGGCCATCTCCGAGGGCGACGGCTACGACGAGACGGCCGATCTGGCCGCGGTGTCCCTGGCCGGCCTCGGTGCGGACGGTACGGGCGCGGAGGCGCTGCCGGACGCGGACACGGTGCTGGGCACCGATCTGGTGGACGGCCCCGAACCCTGGCTGGGCGGGGACGCCCGGGGCGTCCCGGGCGCGACCGTGCCGCCGCCCCGGAGCGCCGGGCCACGGGAGAAGCCCGGACGCGGACGCGCGGCGGCCCCGGTCTTCCCGGCCGGGCCGAGCGACCCCCTGCTGCTGGCGGAGGCGCTGGCCGAACTCGAACGCATGGTGGGCCTGGAACCCGTCAAACGCCAGGTCAAGGCGCTGTCGGCGCAGTTGAACATGGCGCGGCTACGGGCCGAGCAGGGTCTTCCGGTGCAGCCCCCGAAGCGGCACTTCGTCTTCTCCGGGCCGTCCGGCACGGGCAAGACCACCGTCGCCCGCATCCTCGGCCGGGTCTTCTACGCGCTCGGGCTGCTGGGCGGCGACCACCTGGTGGAGGCCCAGCGCTCGGACCTGGTGGGCGAGTTCCTGGGGCAGACCGCGGTGAAGGCCAACGAGCTGATCGACTCGGCGCTCGGCGGGGTGCTCTTCGTCGACGAGGCGTACAGCCTCTCCAACTCCGGTTACAGCAAGGGCGACGCGTACGGTGACGAGGCGCTCCAGGTGCTCCTGAAGCGTGCCGAGGACAACCGGGACCACCTCGTGGTCATACTCGCCGGCTACCCGGAGGGCATGGACCGGCTGCTGTCCACCAACCCCGGCCTCTCCTCACGTTTCACGACCCGGGTGGATTTCCCCAGTTACCGTCCCCAGGAACTCACCGCCATCGGGCAGGTGCTGGCCGCCGAGAACGGCGACGGGTGGGACGAGGAGTCGCTGGAGGAGCTGCGCAGCATCAGCGGGCACGTGGTCGACCAGGGCTGGATCGACGAGCTGGGCAACGGCCGCTTCCTGCGCACCCTGTACGAGAAGAGCTGCGCCTACCGTGATCTGCGGCTGTCCGGATACCCGGCCGCCCCGGGCCGGGACGACCTGTCCACGCTGCGGCTGGCGGACCTGATGCAGGCGTACGGCGAGGTGCTGTCCGGCAGGGGCCCGCTGGACCGGGGGACGCAGGAGCCGGGCGCGCTGTGACGGGCCGGGCCGGGCCGGCCGGGCCGCCCGGTCCCTTCGCAGGGGGCCGCCCTTCGCCGGACCGGCGGTCCCTTCGCCGCACGGACCGTCCGGCCCGCACGGCGAAGGGGCGTGCTCAGCCCGTGAGCCCCAGCGGCGCCATCGCCTTCTGCTCCGCCGGCACCCGCACCGTGCGGCGCGGAACCGAGACGCGGTGCGCGGGGTCGCGGACCTCGCCCACCAGCATCTCCAGGACGTCCTCCATGGCGACCAGCCCGAGCACCCGGCCCGACGCGTCGGCGACCTGGGCCAGATGCGTCGCGGCGCGGCGCATCACCGTCAGGGCGTCGTCCAGCGGGAGTTCGGCCCGGACGGTGGCCATCGGACGCCAGACGTGCTGCGGGACGGCACGGTCGCCGTCCTCCAGCTCCAGGACGTCCTTGACGTGCAGATAGCCCATGAAGGCGCCACCGCCCTCCGCGCAGACGGGAAACCGTGAGAAGCCGGTGGCCACCGTCAGCTCCTCGATCCGGCGCGGGGTGACGGACGGGTCCACCGTGACCAGCGACGCGCGTTCCAGCAGGACGTCGGTGACGGGCCTGCTGCCCAGTTCCAGGGCGTCCTCCAGACGCTCCTGCGCGTCCGGTTCGAGGAGTCCGGCCTGCCCGGCGTCCTCCACGAGCCGGTTGAGCTGCTCACTGGTGAAGACGGCCTCGACCTCGTCCTTCGGCTCGACGCCGAAGAGCCGCAGCACGACCCGGGCGCAGGCCCCGAGCGCGGCGGTGACCGGCCGGCAGAGCCGGGCGAAGCCGACCAGGCCGGGGCTGAACCACAACGCCGTCCGCTCGGGCGCGGCCATCGCGAGGTTCTTCGGGACCATCTCGCCGATGACGAGGTGCAGGAAGACCACGCAGACGAGGGCCAGCGCGTAGCCGAGCGGGTGGACGAGTCCCTCGGGGAGGTGGGCCGCGTGGAAGACCGGCTCCAGCAGGTGGGCCACGGTCGGCTCGGCGACCGCGCCGAGGGTGAGGGAGCAGACGGTGATGCCGAACTGGGCCGCGGCCATCATCTGCGGCAGGTGCTCCAGTCCGTACAGGACCTGTCTGGCCCGCCCCGACCCAGCGGCCGCGAGGGGTTCGATCTGGCTGCGCCGCACGGAGACGAGCGCGAACTCGGCCCCGACGAAGAAGCCGTTCGCCAGCACCAGCAGGGCGGCGAAGAGCAGTTGCACGACGCTCATCGCGCGACCTCCAGCAGTGCCGGGGTGGGGGCGTGCGGTGCCGTGTCCGGCAGGTCCGTGAGCCGGACGAAGCGGACCCGCTCGGCGCGGTAGTGGCCGACCTGGCGGACGGCGATCCGCCAGCCGGGCAGTTCGGCCCAGTCGCCGGGGGCCGGGATACGGCCCAGCAGGTCGGCGACGAGCCCCGCCACCGTCTCGTACGGGCCGTCGGGCACGTCGAGGCCTATCCGGCGCAGGGTGAGGACGCGGCAACTGCCCTCGACGTCCCAGCCGGGGCGTCCGTCCTCGGTGGTGACGGAGGTCATGTCGGGGCGGTCGGCGCCCTCGGCGTCGTGCTCGTCGCGCACCTCTCCGACGAGCTCCTCGATGATGTCCTCCAGGGTGACGACACCGGCGGTCCCGCCGTACTCGTCGACCACGACGGCGATCGGCTGCTCGTTGCGGAGCCGCCGGAGCAGCTGCTCCACGGGCAGGGTCTCGGGGACCATGAGCGGGGTCACGGCGATGAGCCCCGCCGGGGTGCGCCGCCGGTCCTGGCCCGGGACGGCGAGCGCGTCCTTGAGGTAGACCATGCCCACGACCTCGTCGATGCGCTCCCGGTAGACGGGGAAGCGGGAGAGGCCGGTGGCCCGGGTGAGGTTGAGGACGTCCGCGGCGGTGGCCGAGGACTGGAGGGCGCTGACCTTCACCCGGGGCGTCATGACGTGCTGGGCGGTCAGTCCGGCGAGGGACAGCGTCCGTACGAAGAGGTCGGCGGTGTCCTGCTCCAGGGTGCCGGCCTCGGCGGAATGCCGGGCCAGGGAGACCAGCTCGCCGGGGGTACGGGCGGAGGCCAGCTCGTCGGTGGGCTCCACCCCCAGCAGGCGCACCAGCCGGTTGGCGGCGGTGTTCAGCGCGCTGATCACCGGGCGCAGGGCGGCCGAGAAGCGGTGCTGGGGCCCGGCGACGAACCGGGCGACCTGGAGCGGGCGGGAGACCGCCCAGTTCTTCGGGACGAGCTCACCGATCACCATCTGGACGGCGGAGGCGAGCAGCATGCCGATCACCACGCTCACCCCGGGGACGGCCCCCGCGGGCAGTCCGGTGGCGGTGAGCGGCGCGGCCATCAGGTGGGCGAGCGCCGGTTCGGCGAGCATGCCCACCACCAGTGAGGTGATGGTGATGCCGAGTTGGGTGCCGGAGAGCTGGAAGGAGAGTTCACGCAGGGCGGCGACGACGGTGCGGGCCCGGCGGTCGCCTTCGGCGGCGGCGCGCTCGGCGTCCGGCCGTTGCACCGTGACGAGCCCGAATTCGGCGGCCACGAAGAATCCGTTGGCGAGGATGAGAAGGAATGCCGCGGTGAGCAGCAACAGGGGGGTGGTCATGCCGCCGCCTCCGGGGAGGGGGCGGCGCAGGTACTACCGGACGATCCGTCCATTGCTGGAGGGAGTCACTCCTTGGGTCGCAGGAATGCCCCGCGGGCCTCAGGGGCCGTTTCGGTGCGGGGCGGGGCGCGCACGGGGCGCCGCCGTCCTCCAGAATAATCGGGAAGACGCCGAATGGGGCAGGGGGCTCAGCCGTTCCGCGTGCTCTCGTCCACTCCACTGCCATGGAATTCGGCGAGGGCGCGCAGCGCGCGGGCGTCGCGGATGGCGTGCTCGCGGGCGATTCCGGGCTGGATGCCGAGGGCGGGCAGGCTGGTGCCGTCGCTGAGGTCGAGGAAGACCCAGGGGTCGCCGGCCCGGAGGTTGACGCCCACGATCTCCGCCCACGCCAGTCGGCGCGTCCGGGTGATGTTGACCACGGTGACCCCGCTCTCGTCGGCGACGATCCTGGGCCTGCTGAGCAGGGCCAGGACGCCGAAGAAGAGCAGGGCGACGAAGACGAAGCTGGTCCGCTCCCCCGGGCTCAGGCTCTCCAGGATCATCGCGATGGCCGTGATGACGAGGAACATCACCAGTCCCACGGCCAGCAGGACCACCCGGGTGCGGGTGGGCCGGAAGGTGGCCGGGAGGGCGGGGCGTGCGGTGGGCCGGGGGGAGGCGGCGGACATGGGGTGCGTCCTTCGTGACTGGGGTTCCCCGCCGTCAGAGGCGGCAGGCGTGGATGGCCGTCGTGAGGATGGCGCGGGCCCCGAGCTCGTACAGGTCGTCCATGATCCGCTGGGCTTCCTTGGCGGCGACCATGGAGCGTACGGCGACCCATCCCTCGTGGTGCAGGGGGGAGATCGTCGGCGACTCCAGGCCGGGGGTGAGGGCGACCGCGCGCTCCAGGTGCTCGACGCGGCAGTCGTAGTCCATCATCACGTAGCTGCGGGCGACCAGGACGCCCTGGAGGCGGCGCAGGAACTGCTGCACCTTGGGCTCGTCGGCGGGGGCGCCCTTGCGGCGGATCACGACGGCTTCCGAGGTCATGATCGGCTCGCCGATGACCTCCAGTCCGGCGTTGCGCAGGCTGGTGCCGGTCTCGACGACGTCGGCGATGACCTGGGCGACGCCCAGCTCGATGGCGGTCTCCACGGCTCCGTCCAGGTGGACGACGGAGGCGTCGACGCCCGCGCCGGCGAGGTGCGCCCCGACGATGCCCTCGTAGGAGGTGGCGATCGTCATGCCGCCGAAGTCCTGCGGGCCGGTGGCCGTGCCGGGCCTGGTGGCGTAGCGGAAGGTGGAGCGGGCGAAGCCGAGCTGGAGGATCTCCTCGGCCTCGGCGCCGGAGTCCTGGAGCAGGTCGCGGCCGGTGATGCCGATGTCCAGGCGGCCGGAGCTGACGTAGATCGCGATGTCGCGCGGGCGCAGGTAGAAGAACTCGACCTCGTTCGAGGGGTCGACCAAGACGAGTTCCTTGGACTCCTTGCGCTGCTGGTAGCCGGCCTCATGGAGCATCGCCATCGCAGGCCCGGAGAGAGAACCCTTGTTGGGGACGGCGATGCGCAGCATGAGGTCAGCTTTCCTTCGTACGGGAGGAGTCGGGGAAGGGGAAGAGGAGCGGGCCGTGCTCAGAGGTGGGCGTAGACGTCGTCGAGGGAGATCCCGCGGGCGACCATCATCACCTGGACGTGGTAGAGCAGCTGCGAGATCTCCTCGGCGGCGGCTTCCTTGCCCTCGTACTCGGCGGCCATCCAGACCTCGGCGGCCTCCTCGACGACCTTCTTGCCGATGGCATGCACGCCCTTGTCCACCAGTTCGGCGGTACGGGAGGTCGAGGGGTCGCCTTCGGCGGCCTTGAGCTGGAGCTCGGCGAAGAGCTCTTCGAAGGTTTTGTTCGCCATGATGTCCTCAGAATACGGGGTCCCGATGGCCGCTCAGCGCCAGGGTTCGCTCACGGTGCGCAGGGTGGCGGCGGTGGCGACGGCGGCGGTGACCGCTTCGTGCCCCTTGTCCTCGTCGGATCCCTCCAGCCCGGCCCGGTCGAGCGCCTGCTCCTCGGTGTCACAGGTGAGGACGCCGAAGCCGATGGGCACCCCGGTGTCGACGGCGACCTGGGTGAGGCCGGCGGTGACGCCCTGGGACACGTATTCGAAGTGCGGGGTGCCGCCGCGGATGATCACACCGAGGGCGACGATCGCGTCGTAGCCGCGGTCGGCGAGGACCTTGGCGACCACCGGCAGTTCGAAGCTGCCGGGCACCCTCAGCAGGGTCGGTTCGTCGATGCCCAGGTCGTGCAGGGCGCGCAGGGCCCCGTCGACGAGTCCGTCCATGACCTTCTCGTGCCACTGGGCCGCGATCACCGCGACCCGGAGGTCGCCGCAGTTGCGTACGGACAGTTCGGGTGCGCCCTTGCCGCTCATGTCTCTCCTGGTGGTGCGTCGGTGGTTACTGGTTGCCGCAGGCCGACACCGCGGGGGCGTCGAGCCAGGGCAGGTCGTGGCCCATGCGGTCGCGCTTGGTGCGCAGGTACCGCAGGTTGTGCTCACCGGCCTGGACCGGCATGGGGACGCGGCCGGTGACGCCGAGTCCGTGCCGGACCAGGGCCGCGGTCTTGTCCGGGTTGTTGGTCATCAGCCGCAGGCTGCGCACCCCGAGGTCGGTGAGGATCCGCGCGCCGGCCGCGTAGTCCCGGGCGTCGGCGGGCAGGCCGAGTTCGAGGTTGGCGTCGAGGGTGTCGGAGCCGCGTTCCTGGAGTTCGTACGCGCGCAGCTTGGACAGCAGTCCGATGCCCCGGCCCTCGTGGCCGCGCAGATAGACGACGACGCCGCGCCCCTCGTCCGTGATCCGCTCCATGGAGGCGTGCAACTGCGGGCCGCAGTCGCAGCGCTGGGAGGCGAAGATGTCGCCGGTCAGGCATTCGGAGTGGACCCGGACCAGGACGTCCTGGCCGTCGCCGAGGTCGCCGTGCACGAGCGCCACGTGCTCCACGCCGTCCACGGTGGAGCGGTAGCCGTACGCGGTGAACGGCCCGAAGGCGGTGGGCAGGCGGACCTCCGCCTCGCGGCGGACCGTCGGCTCGGCGCTGCGCCGGTAGGCGATGAGGTCCTCGATGGAGATGATCGTGAGGCCGTGCTTGCGGGCGAACGGGACGAGTTCGGGCAGCCGCAGCATGGTCCCGTCCTCGCCGGCGATCTCGACAATGGCCCCGGCGGGCCGCAGCCCGGCGAGCCGGGCGAGGTCGACCGCGGCCTCCGTGTGGCCGTTGCGGACCAGCACCCCGCCGGGCCGGGCCCGCAGCGGGAAGATGTGCCCGGGGCGTACGAAGTCGTCCGGGCCGGCCGTACCGCCCGCCAGCATCCGCAGGGTGGTGGCGCGGTCGGCGGCGGAGATCCCGGTGGTGACGCCGTGGGCGTCCGAGGCGTCGACGGAGACGGTGAAGGCCGTCCGCATCGACTCGGTGTTGTGCGCGACCATCTGCGGGAGCGCGAGGCGTTCCAGCTCGTCGTGCTCCATGGGCGCGCAGATCAGACCCCTGCACTCGCTCATCATGAACGCGACGATCTCCGGGGTCGCCTTCTCGGCGGCGATGACGAGGTCGCCCTCGTTCTCCCGGTTCTCGTCGTCGACGACCACGACGGGCCGGCCGGCGGCGATGTCACGGACGGCCTGGGCGACGGGGTCGAGCGACAGGTCGTAGGGGAGGTCGTGGGGCCGGGCGGGACGGTCGGTCATGCCGTGGCTCCTTCCAGAACGGGTGTGCGCGTACGCAGCCACCAGTCGCGCATGCCCCACAGGACGAGGGCGCCGTAGACGATGTAGATGAGACCGGAGAAGGCGAGTCCGCTGTGGAAGTTGAGCGGGACGCCGACGAGGTCGACGAGCAGCCACGCGAACCAGAACTCGACCATGCCACGGGCCTGGGCGACCATCGCGACGAGGGTGCCGGCGAAGATGTACGCGTCGGCCCACGGGCTCCAGGACAGGGACGGGAAGGCGGTGAACAGTCCGCCGACCGCGAGGGTGCCGAGGGCGGCCGCGCCGAGCAGGTAGCCGCGCTCGCGCCAGGTGGCGAAGCGTACGGCGAGGGAGCCGTCCTGCGCCTGCCGCCGGCCGCGGGTCCACTGCTGCCAGCCCCATACGGCGACGGCGACGACGATCAGCTGCTTGCCGACGCTGCCGGCCTGCTGCACCGACACGTTGGCGGCGATCAGGACGAGGCCGGAGAGCAGTTGGGCGGGCCAGGTCCACACCGAGCGGAGCCAGCCGAGGGCCAGGGCGAACAGGCCGATGGTGTTGCCGAGCATGTCCGACCAGATGATGTGCTGCCCGAAGGCGGTGAACGCCTCGGAGTTCAGCCAGTCCAGCGCGCTCATGCGACGGGCTCCCCGGGTTCCGTCCCCGGGCCGGGGCCGAGCAGCCGCTCGACGTACTTCGCGAGGACGTCCACCTCCAGGTTGACCGGGTCGCCGGGCTGCTTGATGCCGAGCGTGGTCAGGGCGAGGGTGGTGGGGATGAGGCTGATGGTGAAGTGGTCGGGGGCCGCGTCGACGACGGTGAGGCTGACGCCGTCCACGGTGATCGAGCCCTTCTCCACCACGTAGCGGGCGAGGCCGCCGGGGAGGGAGACCTTCACGAGCTCCCAGTGCTCGGAGGGCGTGCGCTCCACGATGCGGCCGGTGCCGTCCACGTGCCCCTGGACGATGTGTCCGCCGAGCCGGCCGCCGAGCGCCATCGGGCGCTCCAGGTTGACGCGGGAGCCGGTGGCCAGGGCGCCGAGGCTGGAGCGGTTCAGGGTCTCGGCCATCACGTCGGCGGTGAACTGGTCCCCGTCGAGGCCGACGACGGTGAGGCAGACGCCGTTGACGGCGATGGAGTCGCCGTGCTTGGCGTCTTCGGTGACCAGCGGGCCGCGCAGTCGGAAGCGGGAGGCGTCGGCGAGCCGTTCGACGGCGGTGACCTCACCCAGTTCTTCGACGATTCCGGTGAACACTAGTTTCCCTTCCGAGCGGGGACGGCGGTGACGCGCAGATCGGGGCCGATGCGGACCGTCTCGGTCACCGCGAGGCGCAACGCCTGGGCGATGGTGGTGATTCCGGCGTCGGCGAGGGCGGCGGGGCCCGCGCCGAGGAGGACCGGGGCGAGGTAGCCGACGACGGTGTCGACACAGCCCGCGGCGACGAAGGAACCGGCCAGTACGGGGCCGCCTTCGAGCAGGACGGAGCGGACGCCGCGGGTGTGCAGGGCGGCGAGCAGGGCCGGGATGTCCAGGCCGGGGCCGGTGGCGGCGCGCGGCAGCCGCAGGACGGCGTCCTGCGGGAGGTGCGCGGTCTCCGCGTCCTGGGCGACGGCGATCAGGGTGGGCGCGGTGGGGTCGAGGATCCGGGCGCCCGGCCGCACGGCGGTGGCCCCGGTGTCGACGACGACCCGGAGGGGCTGGACGGCGCCCTCGACGCCGCGTACGCCCAGCTGGGGGTCGTCGGCGCGGGCGGTACCGGAGCCGATCACCACGGCGTCGGACTCGGCGCGCAGCCGGTGGACGTCGGCGCGGGATTCGGCGGAGGTGATCCACCGGCTGGTGGCGTCGGCGGCGGCGACCCGGCCGTCGAGGGTGGCGGCGTACTTCCACCGCACGTGCGGGCGGCCCAGGCGCACCGAGGTGAGCCAGGCGGTGTTGCCCTCCTCCGCCTCGTCGGCGAGGAGGCCCCGCTCCACCTGGACGCCGGCCGCGCGCAGGGTGTCCGCGCCGCCGGTGGCCCGCGGATCCGGGTCGGCGACCGCGTACACGACGCGGCGGATCCCGGCGTCGAGGAGCGCCCGCGAGCAGGGGCCGGTGCGGCCCGTGTGGTCGCAGGGTTCGAGGGTGACGTAGGCGGTGCCGCCGCGGGCCTTCTCGCCGGCCGCGCGCAGGGCGTGGATCTCGGCGTGCGGTCCGCCTGCGCGCCGGTGGAAGCCCTCGCCCGCGGGTGCTCCGGCGGCGTCGAGGACGACGCAGCCGACGACCGGGTTGGGGCTGGTGGCGCCGAGACCGCGGACCGCGAGCGTGATCGCGCGCCGCATGGCGGTGATGTCGGCCGTGGTGGCCACCGGGTCCTCCTGCCTCTTCGGGCACGGACTCCGGGGCCTGCCGAGGACGGCAGAAGAAGCGGAACGCGACAGGGAACGCCCGGACCGGCGGCCAGGACAGGGCTGTGCCGGGAGAACCCGGGCATGCCCGTCCGCCGACGGCGGCGTACCTGTGACGGCCCGCCGCGCACTGCCTCCCATCCGGACTTTAACCGTCGGTCCAGGAATCTCACCTGGTCAACCGGCCGCTGGATGCGGACGGGTCGCGGACTGTAACCGCCGGTTCGGAATTGCACCGACCCCGGAGTGCGCTGCTGCTGGTACAGAACTCATTGTGCCACGGTCGGCTCCGGGCCGGACGGGGGCCACTTGTGGGAACGCTCACAGAGTGCGTGGACTCCGTCACCGGGCGCGGGCTCATGGAAGGGCGCCGGACGACGACGGGGCGACGGGGCACGGAGCGGCCCGGCCCGCGCATCCCGGGCGCGAATGGTCCAGACCTATTGACCTTACTGGTCTAGTCCTCTTAATCTCTGCGTCACCTCCGAGGAAGCTCGACCAGGGTGTGCACACACCCGGATCCCCTTGCAACTCCCTCCCCCGCCAGTTGTGTTCAGCCGACCTCCCCAGGAGGAACAACACATGCTGTCCCCCACCCGCGCGAGAGCCACCCTGCTCGCGGCCGGCGCGGCCGCCGCCGGTCTGCTGCTGGGCTCGCTGACCGCCGCCCCGTCGGCCGCCGCCGCCGACCAGGAGTCCTGTCGCCCCGACGGGCTCTACCGGACCCCGGGCGTCGACGTCCCCTACTGCTCCGTCTACGACAGCGAAGGCCGCGAAAAGATGGGCGCCGACCACCAGCGGCGTGTCATCGGGTACTTCACCAACTGGCGTACCGGCAAGGACGGCAAGGACACCTACCTCGCCTCGGACATCCCCTGGGACAAGGTCACCCATCTGAATTACGCCTTCGCGCACGTCGACGGTGACAACAAGCTCTCCGTGGGCGCCGACGGCCCCGAGAACGCCTCGACCGGGATGACCTGGCCGGGCGTGGCGGGCGCCGAGATGGACCCCGCCCTCCCCTACCAGGGCCATTTCAACCTGCTCAACAAGTTCAAGAAGCAGCACCCGAACGTGAAGACCCTGGTCTCGGTGGGCGGTTGGGCCGAGACGGGCGGCTACTTCGACGACAACGGCGACCGGGTGGACTCCGGCGGCTTCTACACGATGGCCACCAACGCCGACGGCTCGGTCAACCAGCGCGGCATCGACACCTTCGCCGACTCCACGGTCGCCTTCCTCAAGAAGTACGGCTTCGACGGCGTGGACATCGACTACGAGTACCCGACGACGATGAAGGACGCGGGCAACCCGCTCGACCACACCCTGGCCAACGCCCGCCGGGCCGGTCTCGTCAAGGGCTACAGCGCCCTGATGAAGACGCTGCGCGAGAAGCTCGACCGGGCCTCCGCCGAGGACGGCACCCACCGCCTGCTGACCGTCGCGGCGCCCTCCTCCGGCTATCTGCTGCGCGGCATGGAGACCTTCCAGGTCCAGAAGTACCTGGACTACGTCAACATCATGTCGTACGACCTGCACGGCGCCTGGAACGAGTACGTCGGCCCCAACGCCTCGCTCTTCGACGACGGCAAGGACGCCGAACTGGCGCAGGCCGGCGTCTACTCCACCTCCCAGTACGGCGGCACCGGCTACCTCAACACCGACTGGGCCTACCACTACTTCCGGGGCTCCATGCCGGCCGGCCGGATCAACATCGGGCTGCCGTACTACTCCCGCGGCTTCAAGAACGTGCAAGGCGGCACGAACGGGCTGTGGGGCAAGGCCGCCACCACCGACTGCCCGGCGGGCGCGGGCCTGACCGCGTGCGGTGACGGCGCCGTCGGCATCGACAACCTCTGGCACGACCTGGACGACAACGGCAAGGAGTCCCCGGCGGGCTCCAACCCCATGTGGCACGCGAAGAACCTGGAGAAGGGCGTCGTCGGCGACTACGTCACCCAGTACGGCTTCCCGGCCGACACCACCCTGACCGGCACCTATGTCCGCAACTACGACTCGACGCTGGTCGCGCCCTGGCTGTGGAACGCCCAGAAGAAGGTCTTCCTGTCGACCGAGGACGAGCAGTCGGTGGCCGCGAAGGCGGACTACGTCGTCGACCGGGGCATCGGCGGCACGATGATCTGGGAGCTGGCGGGCGACTACGACTGGAACGCGGCCAAGGGCCAGTACGAGCAGGGCTCCACGCTGACCTCCGCGATGTACGAGAAGTTCAGGTCGGCCACCCCGTACGGCGCGACCCGCTCCACGATCGACCTGCCGTCCGAGGCCCTCGACATCGACGTGGCGTTCGAGCAGTTCCCGCTGGGTGACTCGAACTACCCGATCGGCCCGAAGCTGAAGATCACGAACAACACGACGGCGACCCTGCCGGGCGGCACGGAGTTCCAGTTCGACTACGCCACGTCCGCCCCGGCCAACGCCAAGGACCAGTCGGGCTTCGGTACGAAGATCGTGCGCAGCGACCACACCGCCGCGAACAACATCGGCGGGCTGAAGGGCGACTACAACCGCGTCTCGCTGAAGCTGCCCGCCTGGCAGACGCTGGCGCCGGGCGCCTCCGTCCAGCTGGACTTCGTCTACTACCTGCCGACGTCCACCCCGTCCAACTGGACGGTGACCTTCGACGGGTCCACCTACGCCCTGGCCGGGGACCTCGCGCGCGGCACCACCCTGGTCCAGCCGGGCACCGGCACCGGCCCCTCGCCCGGCACGGAGCCGGGCGGCAGCGGCGGTGACTGCGCGGCGGACGCCTGGAGCGCCACGGCGGAGTACGGGACGGGCACGACGGTGAGCCACGGTTCCCACACGTGGAAGGCGAAGTGGTGGACGAAGGGCGAGACGCCCGGTTCCACCGGTGAGTGGGGCGTCTGGGAGGACCTCGGGACCTGCTGACCCCCTCGCGAATCCCCGGGGCCCGGGGTGGGCCGGCACACCGCCGCCCACCCCGGGCTCCTCGCCGTCCGGACCGGTCCGCGCGAGCGCACCGCCCGGACCGGTCCACGGGGGCGCGGGCGCGTTCCGGGGCCTGGATCAGGCGCCGTCCCCCGGGGCGAACAGCGCGTCCTGGGCGGCCTCCCGGGCGGCCAGGACCGCGCCGCGCAAGACCGCGCCGCCGCCCAGGGCGCCGGCCCGTACCTCGGTGGGCAACGGGGACATCAGGGCGAGCCGTTCCTCGACCCGGGCGGCCAGCACGGCGCCGCCGGCCCGGCCGACCTCGCCGGCCAGGACCACACAGCCCGGGTCGAGCACGGCGACGACGGACGCGGCGCCCAGCGCGATACGGCCGGCCAGGTCCGACAGGAACGCCTCGCCCCGGGGACCCCGGTCGGCCAGCGCGGCCCGGACCGCGGACGCGGCGCCCGGCTCCCGCGCCTGGCCCGTACCGGCCGGGTCGCGCGCCTCGATGCCGTGGGCGGCGGCCAGGTCGAGTACGGCGGCCGAGCCCGCCAGTGAGTGGAACCCGCCCTCGCAGTCGGCGGCCGAGGGCACCCTCGTCGTGCCGGGGACCGGCAGGAAGCCGATCTCCCCCGCCCCGCCCGAGGCGCCGCGCCGCAGGGCGCCGTCCAGCATGACGGCGGCACCGATGCCGTGGCCGAGCCAGAGCAGGGCGAAGGTGTCGCGGTCGAGGGCGGCCCCGGTGCGGTGCTCCGCCACGGCGGCCAGATTGGTCTCGTTCTCCACGACCACGGTCGCCGGCAGCCGCCGCTGGAGCTCCTTGACCAGGCCCCGGTGCCAGGACGGGAGTCCGGCGGTGTCCCGGAGTTCCCCCGAGGCGGGGTCGATCAGGCCCGGGGCGCCGATGGCGACGCTGTGCAGCGGGGCGGGACCGGCCGAGCGGGCGGTCCGTTCGACGGCCGCGACGGCCTGCTGGACGGCGGGCCGGTCGGGGGTGTCGCCGTCGATCGGCAGCGTGGCCTCCGCCAGCGTGGCGCCGAGCAGGTCCGCGATCACCACGGCGACGCTGTCGGTCCGTACGTCCAGAGCCGCCAGATGGGCCCGGTCGGCGGCGATCCCGTAGAGCCGGGCGTTGGGGCCGCGCCGCCGCGAGTCACTCTCCCCCACCACCCGGACCAGGCCCGCTCGCTGGAGCCGCTCCACCAGGTCGGCGACGGTGGGCCGGGACAGTCCGGTCGAGGTCTTCAGCTGGCTGGCCGTCAGCGGGCCGTCCTGCTGGAGCAGTCGCAGGGCGAGCCGGTCGTTGATGGCCCGTGCGGTGCTCGGGGATGCGGGCATGCCGGGATCCTTCCAGATCACTGCCCGCCCTGATGCTGCGGGCTATTTATCAGGCAGGGTTCCTGATAGTTTACTGCCCGCACCGCACGCAGGCGCCGGACACCCCGACGCACGACACACGCTCAGGGGAGGGCACGGCGCATGACGACGGTTCCCACGGTCACGGTCTTCGGCACGGAGCAGATCAGACGGGCGCGGTACGCGGTCGCGGCGGTCTTCACCGTGCACGGGGCGGTGACCGGCAGCTTCGCCACCCGGGTGCCCTGGATCCAGGACCACACCTCGGTCAGCGCCGGACAGCTGGGCCTGGCCCTGGCCTTCCCGGCGATCGGCGCCTCGCTGGCCATGCCGCTGGCGGGCCGGGTCAGCCACCGTTTCGGCTCCCGCACCGCGCTGCGCGGGCTGCTGGCCCTGTGGACGCTGTCGCTGATCCTGCCGGCCCTCTCGCCGAACCTGCCGACGCTCTGCGCCGCGCTCTTCGTCTACGGGGCGTCCGCCGGGATGTCGGACGTGGCGATGAACGCCCTGGGCGTCGACGTGGAGGACCGCCTCGGCAAGTCGATCATGTCCGGGCTGCACGGCATGTGGAGCGTGGGGGCGCTGCTGGGCTCGGTGGGAGGCACGGTCGCCGCGCACCTGGACACCGACGCGCGGCTGCACCACACCGTGGTCGCGCTGGTCCTGACGGCCCTCGGCCTGGCCGCCTGCCGGGGCGTCCTGGACCTGCGCAGCCGGCCGGACGAGGAGCCCCCGCCGCGCTTCACCCTGCCGCCGAAGTCCGCGCTGGTCATCGGCGCGGTCGGGTTCTGCGCGGTGTTCGCCGAGGGCGCCAGCATGGACTGGTCCGCGGTCTACCTCAGGGACGTCATGGGCGGCTCCGCCGGGCTCGCCGCCGCCTCGACCACGGCGTTCGCGCTGACGATGGCCATCGCCCGGATCGCGGGCGACCGGGTGGTCGACCGCTTCGGCGCCGTACGGACCGTCCGGGGCAGCGGCGTCCTGGCCACCGCCGGAGGTCTGCTGGTGGTCCTCGCGCCGAACACCGCCCTGGCGCTGTGCGGCTTCGGGCTGCTCGGGCTGGGCGTCGCGGTCGTCGTCCCGCTGGCGTTCGCCGCGGCGGGGCACAGCGGGGACAACCCGAGCCGGGCCATCGCGGGCGTCGCCACCATCACGTACACCTCCGGGCTCATCGCCCCCTCGGCGATCGGTTCGCTGGCCGAGGCGACCTCGCTGCTGGTGTCGTTCGGCCTGGTGACGGTGCTGGCGTTCGGGCTCGTGGTGGGCGCGGGTGTGCTGCGCGGGGGCGACCGCACGGTGGCCGGGGGCGCGGTGCCCGGCCCCGCGCCGGCCGAGAGCCCCACCGGGAGCTGACCCGCCCGCTCGGAGGCGGAAGCCGCGCGTCCCCCCGGGGAAGCCGTGCGTCCCCCGGGCGCGGCCCGCACGGCGTACCCCATTAACATGGCGCTGATCTTTTCCGCGGGTGCCGCACGGCGGACGCACCGCACACACCACACAGGGAGCGACCATGGGCGGCCTCGGCGTGCGCTGGACCTTGCACGGCGACGGGAAGACCCCCGCGCCCGGGGCGGTGGTGCGGCCCGACGAACGGCTGACCTGGCCCCGTACGTTCGGCCTGGGCGCCCAGCACGTGGTGGCCATGTTCGGCGCGTCCTTCGTGGCGCCCGTCCTGATGGGCCTGGACCCCAACCTCGCCATCATGATGTCCGGTGTCGCCACCGTCATCTTCCTGCTGGCGACGCGCGGCCGGGTGCCGAGCTATCTGGGCTGCTCGCTCTCCTTCGTCGGGGTCGCGGCCACGATCCGGGCGAGCGGCGGCACCAGCGCGACCGTCACCGGCGCGGTGCTGGTGGTGGGCGCGGCGCTGTTCCTCGTGGGACTCCTGGTGCAGCGGTTCGGGGCGCGGATCATCCACGCGGCGATGCCCCCCGTGGTGACGGGCGCCGTCGTCATGCTGATCGGTTTCAACCTGGCACCGGTCACCGCCTCGACGTACTGGCCGCAGGACCAGTGGACCGCGCTGCTGGTGATGCTGTTCACCGGGCTGGCCGTGGTCTGCCTGCGCGGGTTCTTCTCCCGTATCGCGATCTTCCTCGGGCTCGTCTTCGGTTACGTCCTGTCCTGGGTGCTGGACCTGGTGTTCGGGAAGATCCACTCACCGGCCGGCGGCGGGGACGCCGTGGACCACTGGCGCCTGGACCTGTCCGGTGTGGCGCACGCCGACTGGGTCGGGCTGCCCTCCTTCCACGCGCCGGCCTTCGAGTGGTCCGCGATCCTGGTCGCCCTGCCCGTCGTGATCGCCCTCGTCGCCGAGAACGCCGGGCACGTCAAGGCCGTCGGCGAGATGACCGGCGACTCCCTCGACGACAAGCTGGGCACCGCCATCTCCGCCGACGGCGCCGCGTCGATGCTGTCCACGGCCGTGGGCGGGCCGCCCAACACGACGTACTCCGAGAACATCGGGGTAATGGCCGCGACCCGGGTCTACTCCACCGCCGCGTACTGGGCGGCGGCCTGCTTCGCTCTGCTCTTCGGGCTCTGCCCCAAGTTCGGCGCCGTCGTCGCGGCGATCCCCGGCGGGGTGCTCGGCGGCATCACCGTCATCCTCTACGGCATGATCGGCCTGCTGGGCGCCCAGATCTGGCTGAACGCCAAGGTGGACCTGCGTAACCCGCTCAACCTCGTCCCGGCCGCGGCGGGCATCATCATCGGGGTCGGCGGGGTCAGCCTGAAGATCAGCGACAACTTCGAGATCGGCGGGATCGCGCTGGGCACCCTCGTGGTGATCACCGGCTACCACACGCTGCGGGCCTTCGCCCCGGCCCACCTCAAGACCCAGGAACCGCTCCTGGACTCCGGCACCTCGGCGTACGACGAGAAGGAGGCCGCCGACCGGAAGCCGGGAAGCGGCGGACAGGGCTGACGGAACCCTTCGGTACACCACCGACGCCACTCCGGCTCGGCGCACCACCGACGCCACTCCTCCTCCGCGAACCTCAGATTCCGCTCTGGTCTTCGCGGGACGGGGCTCGGGCCGGGCCCCGGCGCGGACATGATGCCCGGCATGAACCCCTCGCTGAAGCGGGCCGTGTCCGTCGCCGCTCTCACCCTGGCCGTCGTCGGGTACGCCCTTCTCCTCTGGCGCGGCCCCTGGTGGATCGACGGTGACCACCTGCGCACGCACGACCTCCAGCCCGCGGACGGCGTGGTGATCACCGGTGTCCGTACGGCCCTCGTCGCCCTCGGGGCCGGCGGCCTCGGCGCGGCCGGGCTGTACTACACCCACCAGACGTTGCGGCAGACCCGGAAACGGGACGCCGAGCAGGCCGAGGCGACCGCCGAGGGCCAGATCAACGACCGGTACGTCGAGGCCGTCAAGCTGCTGGCCCACGAGGACAGCCTGACGCAGCGCCTCGGCGGCATCTACGCGCTCGAACGCAACATGCACGACTCGCGGCGCGACCATCCGACCGTCATCGCGATCCTCTCCGCGTTCGTCCGGGGCGCCGCCACCGTGCCCCCGGACGACGCGGAGTTCACGGGCGACCCGGGCCTGTGGGTACGGCACAGGCTGCGCCAGGACGTCCAGGCCGCCCTGGACGTCATCGCACGGCGTCCGGCCCTGTCTCCCCCGGTCCGGCCGGACCTGTGCGCCGTCGACCTCAGGGCGGCACGCCTCGACGGGGTGTGCCTGACGACGGCCGACCTCGTGGACGCGGACCTCACCGGTGCCGATCTCACCGGCGCCGACCTGTCGGGCGCCGATCTCTCGGGGGCGGACCTGAGCGGCGCGTGGCTCCACGGGGCGAATCTGGCGGGCGCGGACCTCAGCGGCACGAGCATGGACGGGGCGGCTCTGCACGGGGCCCGACTGGACCACGCGGTCGTCAACGGCACGAGTTTCGCGGACACCCGTCTGCACGGCGCGTCACTGGTGGGCGTGGACCTGTCCAACGCCGACCTGCTCCGTACGGACTTCACCGGCGCGGATCTCACGGGCGCCGTCCTGGGCGAGGGTCTCGCGGATCTCGGGCTCGTCGGCCTGGACCCGGGCCGGTCCTCCGGCGCCGCCGCGGTCCGGGCCGTGCCCGCCCCTCCTCCGGCGCCCGGTGTTCGCCCGATCCGATGAATGTCCCGGCCGGTCGGCGTCGGGACGGGCCGCGTGCTGGGACGCTGCCCGCATGAACCGGATCCAGCAGTTCGCCCCGCCCGCCGTCGCGGGCGGCACGGTGGCCGAGGTCGGCATGGTGATCGACCGCATGCGCGCCTACGGCTCCCAGTGGCCGCCGGGGGACGGCGTCGCGGTGTTCAACCAGGTGTATCTCACGGTGACCGAGGCCGTCGGCGGGCGGATCGCGGACGGCTCCTTCGGGGAGCCGGACGCCCTCGCGACGCTGGACGCGCGTTTCGCCGAGCACTATCTGCGGGCGGTGGACACGGAGACCGCGGGCGGCCGGCCGCCGGACTGCTGGCGCCCGCTCTTCGCCTACCGGCGCCATCCCGGCGTACGCCCGCTGCAGTTCGCGCTGGCCGGGATCAACGCCCACATCGGCCACGACCTGGCGCTGGCCGTGGTGGACACCTGCCGGGCGCTCGACTGCGCCCCGGAGGACCTGGAGGACGAGTTCGAGCGGGTGGGGGATCTCCTGGTGATGCTGGAGGAGGAGATCCGCGAGGAGCTGATGCCGGGGCCCGATCTGCTGGAGCTCGCGGACCCGTTGACCCATCTGGCGGGCGTCTGGAGCCTGGAACGGGCCCGGGAGGCGGCCTGGGCCGCCTCCCGGGTGCTCTGGCGGCTGCGCGCGGTGCCGCCGCTGGCCGAGGAGTTCCGGGCGCGGATGGACGCGGGGGTCGGCCTGGTGGGGCGCTTCCTGCTCACCCCGTGCCGCTGATACGTTTCACCGCCGCGCGCGCCGCCGTCGCGCTCCCCCGCGCGCCGGTCCTCGTATCCGCCGTCGCGCTCCCCCGCGCGCGCCGCCCTCAGTCCTCCGGCAGCTCGACCGGGGCGATCTCGTCGAAGACGTCCCCGGGGCCGGGGTTCGACGGGTCCGTGCTCCCGCCGAACTGGTGCATCACACCCCACACGGCGTTGAGCGCGGTCTGCACCGCGCCCTCCGCCCAGCCCGCGGTCCACGAGATGTCGTCGCCGGCCAGGAACAGTCCGCGCTTGTCGGCGGGCAGCCGGTCCTGCATGAAGTGCGTGAACAGCCGCCGCTGGTAGCGGTAGTGGCCCGGCAGGTTGGCCTTGAACGCGCCCATGAAGTACGGCTCGTTCTCCCAGGACACCGTGACCGGATTGCCGATGACGTGCGAGCGGATGTCCACCCCCGGATAGATCTCCCCCAGCGACTTCAGCATGACCTCCATGCGCTCGTTCGGCGAGAGCGGCAGCCACTTCAGGCTGTCGTCGCACCAGGTGTACGAGAGACAGATGACGGCGGGCCGGTCCGGGCCGTCGTCCAGGAGGTAGGTGCCCCGGGTCATCCGGTCGGTGAGCGTCATGGACATGGTGTCGCGGCCGGTCGGAACACCCTGGGCATCGACGGCCCCGTCCAGCCAGAACGGCCGGTCGACGGGCACGAACAGCTTGGAGGACTCCATGTAGTGGGTGCGCTCCACCGCCGTCCAGTGGTCGATCGGGAAGAGCGCGTCGTCGCAGGCGATCTTGGAGAGCAGCAGCCAGGACTGCCCGGTGAAGACCACGGCGCGGTAGCTGCGGATGTCGCCGCCGGCGTCGGTGACCGTGATCCGGTTCCCGGCGGTGCGGTCGAGGCGGGTCACCGCGGGCCGGGGCGCCCCGCCGTGCAGGGAGGACAGCGACGTGCCGAGCGGCCAGTGCGTGATCTTCGCCGGTTCGCGGTCCCACAGCCGCAGCGGCAGCTGCTGGCTGCCGCCGACGATCCCGCGGTGGTGGTCGTCGGCCTCGGTGTAGACGACCCGCAGGATCTCCAGGATGGAGTTGGGGAAGTCGGTGTCCCAGCCGCCGGTGCCGAAGCCGACCTGGCCGAAGATCTCACGGTGCCGGAAGGACGAGAACGCCTCTGAGTCGCAGAGGAAGCCGTAGAAGGTCTGGTTGTCGAGCTTCTCGACGAGCTTCGCCCAGATCTCCCGGATGCGCGGGACGTCGCGCTCACGCATCGCCCGGTTCATGTCGGAGAAGTCGGCGCCCTCCTCCAGGCAGGCGCTCCAGGCGGCGGCCACGTCGCGGTAGACCTGGGGCAGGTCGTCGATGGTGCGCGCGTAGTGCGACTCGCCCTTGAGGTCCACCACGGTGGAGGGGGTGGCCGGGGACAGCGGGTTGGGGAACGGCCTGGTCTCCAGCCCCACCAGGTCGATGTAGTGCTGGAGCGCGGTCGAGGAGGGCGGGAAGCGCATGGCGCCCATCTCGGCGGTCAGCGAGGGGTCGCAGCCCTCGAAGCCCTCGGTACGCAGCCGGCCGCCGATGCGGTCGGCCTCGTGGACGACCGGTTTCAGGCCCATCTTCATCAGCTCGTAGGCGGTGATGATCCCCGACAGCCCGCCGCCGATGACCGCGACCTCCGCCCCGTGCTCGGTGGCGGGGATCTGGCCGACGCCCGCGGGGTGGGCGAGGAAGTCGTCGTAGGCGTACGGGAAGTCCGGCCCGAACATCGTGATCGGCGGCTGGGCGTCGGTGTGCTGGACGGCGTTGGGCACCGTGGACGTCATGGGGTACGGACTCCTTGGCGTGAAGCGCGTGAGGCGTGGGTTCGGCGGTGGTTCAGAGGAGGGAGCCGTACAGCGCGGGCCTGCGGTCCCGGAGGTACGGGTTGGCCGCGCGTGAGGCGTCGAGGAGGGCGGGGTCCACGTCGCCGACGAGGAGTTCCTCGCCGCGTCCGGCGCGGGCTCGGGCGGTGCCGTCGGGACCGGCCAGACAGCTCAGCCCGGTGAACTCGAACTCGCCTTCCACCCCTGCCCTGTTCACATAGGCGATGTACATCTGGTTCTCGAAGGCGCGGACCGGCACGACCGACTCGGCCACGAACGGGAAGGGATGCATCAGCGCGGTCGGCACCAGCAGCAGCCCGGTCCCGGCGAGCGCGTGCGCCCGGACGTTCTCGGGGAACTCGACGTCGTAGCAGATCAGCAACCCGATCCGGACGCCGTCCAGTTCGGCCTGCACCACCGGACGGTCGCCGGGGGTGAACCACCGCTGTTCGAAGGGGCCGTAGAGGTGGGTCTTGCGGTAGTCCGCGAGCGCCGTCCCGTCCGGGCCGACGAGGCGTGAGGCGTTGAAGACGAGCTCGCCGGAGCGTTCCGGGTAGCCGTAGAGGACGGCCATGCCGTGCCGTGCGCAGATCTCGGAGACGGCCCGCGCCGAAGGGCCGTCGGCGGGTTCGGCCAGCTCGGGAAGGGCGTCGCCCACGGCGTACCCGGTCAGGAACAGTTCGGCGCAGACGAGCAGCCGGGCCCCGGCCGCGGAGGCCCGTCCGGCCGCCTCGTCGAGCAGGGCGAGGTTGTGGTCCACCGCGCCGGGACGTCCGGAGCTCTGGAGCAGGGCGGTACGCAGCGGCGGCATGGCTGACCTCGGACGGTGCGGGCGGGGCAGGGGGACACATCGACGGTACGGGGCCGTGATCGGGCCGGACAAGACGCGGATGTTGCGTGTCCACCGTCGATTCGTTGCGCGCGGAGCCGGAAAAGCGGCGATTCGTTGCACACGGGCGTCTTCGCAGGTCAGACGGTGGTCAGGCGGGCGGCGGCCCGCCCCGGACCACGACCCGGTCGAGCGGGCGGAGAAGCTGCGGGCCGAGGCCGAGGCCGAGCGCGCGGGGCGGCCGCCTCAGGCGGGCGGTCCCTGGGAGTAGCGGCGCAGCAACGGTGACAGGACGAGGACGGACTTGGTCCGTTCGATGTACGGCTCGCCCGCGATCCGTTCAAGTACCTGCTCGAAGTGGCGCATGTCCGCGGCGAAGACCTGGACCACCGCGTCGGCCTCCCCGGTCACGGTGGAGGCGGACGCGACCTCCGGGAAGCGGGCCAGGCCCCGCTTGATCGCCTCGGGGGCGGTGTTGCGGCTGCAGTAGATCTCGATGAAGCCCTCGGTGTGCCAGCCGAGGGCGGCGGGGTCCACCCGGACGGTGAAGCCGGTGATGGCGCCTTCGGCGCGCAGCCGGTCCACCCGGCGTTTCACGGCGGGCGCGGACAGGCCGATACGCGCGCCGATGTCGGCGTAGGAGCGCCGGGCGTCTTCGGCGAGGGCGTGGACGATGCGTTCGTCGAGGTCGTTCAGGCGCACGTCGGGCGGTTCACTTCTCTGCGGACGGACTCGGGGGCGGCGCGGGCCGCCCCCGAAGTAGACCACGGGAGCCCGGACGTGCCGTGGCACGGTCCGGCCAGGTCAGAAGGGGAACTGCGAACGGCCGTGCTGCACCGAGATCCACTTCTGGGTGGTGAAGGCCTCGATGGTGGCCTCGCCGTTGAGGCGGCCCAGGCCCGAGCTCTTCTCGCCGCCGAAGGGGACGAGGGGCTCGTCGTGGACGGTGCCGTCGTTGATGTGGATCATGCCGGTGTGGATGCGCTGCCCCACCCGGACACCGCGTTCGACGCTGCCGGTGTGCACGGCGCCGCTGAGGCCGTAGGGGGTGTCGTTGGCGATCCTGACGGCCTCGTCCTCGCCGTCGAAGGGCACCAGCAGGGCCACGGGGCCGAAGATCTCCTCGTGCAGGACGGGGGAACCGGCCGGGATGCCGGTGAGCACCGAGGGGCTCACCAGGTTGCCGTCGGCCCGGCCGTGCAGCAGGGCGGTGGCGCCCTCCTCCACGGTCCGCTCGACGATCCGGGAGACCGCGTCGGCCTGCGAGGAGTTGATCAGGGGGCCGATGTGGGTGGCCGGATCAGCGGGGTCGCCGACGCGCAGGGAGGCGACCTTGGCGACGAACTTCTCGGTGAACTCCTTCTCGACCGCGCGGTCGACGAGGATGCGGTTGGCGGCCATGCAGACCTGGCCCTGGTGCACGTACCGGCTGAAGACGGCGGCGTCGACGGCGTAGTCGAGGTCCGCGTCGTCCAGGACGATCAGGGCGCTGTTGCCGCCGAGTTCGAGCACGGTGCGCTTGAGCTGGGCCGCGCAGACCGTGGCGACGTGACGCCCGACCTTGTCCGAGCCGGTGAAGGAGATGAGCTGCGGGACGGGGTGCTCCAGCAGGGCGTCCCCGATCTCCGCGATGTCGGTGACCACGACGTTCAGCAGGCCGGCCGGGAGACCGGCCTCCTCGAACACCTTGGCCAGCAGGGTGCCGCCGCAGACCGGGGTGTTCTGGTGGGGCTTGAGGACCACGGCGTTACCGAGCGCGAGGGCGGGCGCCACCGACTTGAGCGACAGCAGGAAGGGGAAGTTGAAGGGGCTGATCACCCCGATGACCCCCACCGGCACCCGGTAGAGGCGGTTCTCCTTGCCCTCGACCGGCGAGGGGAGGATCTGCCCGGCGGGGCGCAGCGCGAGCTGGACGGACTCGCGGAGGAACTCCTTGGCCAGGTGCAGTTCGAATCCGGCCTTCACATGGGTCCCGCCGAGCTCCGCGACGATCGCCTCGGTGATCTCGGCCTCGCGCTCCTCGACGACGCGCAGCGCCTTCTCCATCACGGCCCGGCGCGCGTAGGCGTTGGTCTCGGCCCATTCCGCCTGGGCCCGCTCGGCCGCCCGGTAGGCCTGGTCCACCTCGCCGGTGGTGGCGACGGTGATCGAGGCGAGCTTCTCCCCGTTGTACGGGTTGAAGTCGATGATGTCCCAGGACCCCTTCCCCGGCCTCCACTCGCCGTCGATGTACTGAAGGGCCAGGTCGGTGAAGAAGGAGGACATGAGTTCCCTTACCGCAGAGGAGGGCGGGCAGCTGAATACCCCTCATGTTACTGAGATCGCAGCCGAGTTGAAGATGACATTCGGCCCTGGTGGTGAGGTCCGCGGCCGGTGGACGACGGGCCCGCGCCCCTCCTGGGAACAGGGCCGCGCCCCTCCCGGAGGGCCGTCCGGGAGGGGCGCGGGTGGAGCGGGGCGGGATCAGATCCAGCTGGCGTGCAGCGGCTTGCCCTCCGCGTAGCCGGCCGCGCTCTGCACGCCCACGACCGCCTTCTCGGCGAACTCCTCCAGCGAGCCGGCGCCCGCGTAGGTGCAGGACGAGCGGACCCCGGCGATGATCGAGTCGATCAGGTCCTCCACACCGGGGCGCGCCGGGTCGAGGAACATCCGCGAGGTGGAGATGCCCTCCTCGAACAGGCCCTTGCGGGCGCGGTCGTACGCGGACTCCTCGGACGTGCGGTTGCGGACCGCGCGGGCCGAGGCCATCCCGAAGGACTCCTTGTAGTACCGGCCGTCGGCGGACTGCTGGAGGTCGCCGGGCGACTCGTAGGTACCGGCGAACCAGGACCCGATCATCACGTTGGACGCGCCCGCGGCCAGGGCCATGGCGACATCGCGCGGGTGCCGGATCCCGCCGTCGGCCCAGACGTGCTTGCCGTGCCGGCGCGCCTCGGCGGCGCATTCCAGGACGGCGGAGAACTGCGGCCGGCCCACGCCGGTCATCATGCGGGTGGTGCACATGGCGCCCGGTCCCACACCGACCTTGACGATGTCGGCACCGGCCTCGACGAGGTCGCGCACGCCCTGGGCGGAGACGACGTTGCCCGCGACGACCGGCACCCGGGGACCGAGCGCGCGCACCGCCGCGACCGCGCTGATCATGGATTCCTGGTGGCCGTGGGCGGTGTCCACGACGAGGGTGTCCACGCCCGCGTCGAGGAGCTGGCGGGCCTTGCCGGCGACGTCGCCGTTGATGCCGACGGCGGCGGCGACGCGCAGCCGGCCGGCGGCGTCGGTCGCCGGGGTGTAGAGCGTGGCCCGCAGCGCGGCCTTGCGGGTGAGGATGCCGACGAGCCGCCCGTCCGCGTCGACGGCGGGGGCGAGCTTGCGGTTGGCCCCGTCGAGGGTGTTGAAGGCGTCGCGCGGGTCGATGTCCGCGTCGAGCACCACGAGGTCCTTGGACATGACCTCGGAGAGCTGGGTGAAGCGGTCCACGCCGCTCAGGTCGTGGTCGGTGACGACGCCGACCGGCCGGTGCTCCGCGTCCACGACGATGCCGGCCCCGTGGGCCCGCTTGTGCAGCAGCGACAGGGCGTCGGCGACGGTCTGCCCGGGAGCGAGCACGATCGGGGTGTCGAGCACGAGGTGGCGCTTCTTCACCCAGCCGATGACCTCGGTCACGACCTCGATCGGGATGTCCTGCGGAATGACGACCAGACCGCCGCGCCGGGCCACGGTCTCGGCCATCCGGCGGCCCGCGATCGCGGTCATGTTCGCGACGACCAGCGGGATGGTCGTACCGGTGCCGTCCGGCGAGGAGAGGTCCACGGCCTGCCGGGACCGGACCGCGGAGCGTCCGGGGACCATGAAGACGTCGTCGTACGTGAGGTCGTGGGGGACCGAGGGGGAGGCCGTGTGACGACCGGTGCCGGGCTCAAGAAAACGCATAACACTCATTTTTTCATACGAAACGGTGCAGGTCGTCTCTCCGAAGACACAGCGATGGCCCCCCGCGTTCGTACGTTCCTCCGAGGAGGCGCTCCGGGGGGTCGGGACAGCGGAACCTGCCTTACCCCGGGACCCTACCCGAACAGGATTCAACCAATCGCGATCACTATCCCTGGACCAGGTGACGAGGGGTCAGGTAGCTTCAAAACCGCAGGTCCTGTGGTAGCCGGCACACTGCCCGGGTGTGCCCCCGGAACACCCCCACGCGTTCGACCGGAGAGGATCCAGATCCACCTGTGGAGAGCGAACTGCCTGACATCTACTGCCCGTTCCCCCAGCGGAGCAACCCGCACGTGCCGCACACCCGGGAGCACCTCGACGCGTGGACACGGTCCACCGGCCTGGTGCACCGGGAGTCGGCCAGAGCACGCTTCGAGCAGGCCGACTTCGGCGCGTTCGTCGGCATGGTCTACCCCACGGCGGACAGCGAGCACCTGGATCTGGTCGCCGACTGGTTCGTCTGGCTCTTCCTGGTGGACGACCAGTTGGACGACGGCCATCTCGGCCGCAGCCCCGAACGGGTACGCGACGTGGTGGACCGGATGCGCGCCGTGGTCGAGGGCACCGCCCCCCGCCCGCTGCCCGGCGAGGAGCTGCCCGCCGCCGTCGTCGCCCTGTGCGATCTGTGGGAACGTACGGTGCCGCGGGCCGCTCGGCACTGGCGCACCCGTTTCGGGTGGCACCTCATGACGTATCTGACGACCGCCACCACCTGGGAGGCCGGCAACCGGGCCGACGGCGTGGTGCCGAGCGAGGCGGCGTACATCGCCAAGCGCCGCCACACCGGGGCGATCCACGTGTGCATGGATCTGATCGAGATAGTGACGGGGACGGAGGCGCCCGAGTCCCTGCACAACGATCCCCGGTTCATCACGGCGCTGGAGGCCTCCTGCAACGTCGTGTGCTGGGCGAACGACGTCTACTCCTACGAGAAGGAGCAGGTGCTCGGCGAGATCCACAACCTCGTCCACCTGGTGCGCCACCACCGCGGATACGGGGAGCAGCAAGCGCTCGACCACGTCTGCGCGGAGATAGCCACGGAGACCGAGCGGTTCCTCACCGCCGAGGACGAGCTGATCGATCTCTATCCGCAGCTGACGGACCTGCTCGTGCCCTACCTCGACGGGATGCGGAGCTGGATGCGCGGCAACCTGGACTGGTCACGGCAGACCCCCCGCTACAACCCGGCGGACGTCAGCCAGTACGCGGCGCCCGGGGAGTATCTGGAGGAGACGGTCCTCGGTGTCGCCACCGACCCGGTCGTCCAGGGGGCGGCCGACGGCCACCGGGGCTGAGTCCGTACCCGGCGAAGGCCGGCCACCCCGAGGGGCGGCCGGCCTTCGCCGTGTTCCCGGCTCCGACAGCCGCCCCGGCCAGCTCAGTCGTCGCTCCGGCCGGATCAGTCGTCCGGGTCGGCCCGCTCCAGGGCCGGGCGCTGTCCGGCGGCGAACTCCGTCAGCAGGTAGTCGGCGGCGGCCGTGTCCGTGACGAGGCTGGTGACCAGGCCGGAGCGGAGCACCGCGCCGATGGCCGCCGCCTTGCGCTGGCCTCCGGCGATGGCGACCACCTCGGGAATCCGGCGGAGCCGGTCCGCCTCCACGGTGATGCACCGCTCCCCGAGGTCGCGGCCGACCCGGCGGCCCTCGGAGTCGAAGAGGTGGGCGGACATCTCCGCCGCCACCCCGAGCGAGGCGTAGTGCGCCCGCTCCTCGTCCGAGAGCATGTCGTGGACGGTGGAGATGCCGGGCTCCCAGGAACCGATCGAGACCGCGGCGACCGTCACCTTGTCGAAGTACTCGAAGGCGCGGGCGATCCCCGTCTGGTGCCGCAGGGCCGCCGCCGTCGCCGGGTCGGGCAGCAGCATCGGCGCGTAGATGGGATGCGCCTCGCCGCCCGACACCTGGGCCGCGCGGCGCACGGCCTCGACCGAGCCGCGTTCGGCGGTCCCGGCGTCGTAGACCCCGGTCAGCTGCACCACGGTGCACGGCGGCAGGCGGTCGAGCGCCGCCGCCATGTGGATGGTGGACCGGCCCCAGGCCAGGCCCAGCACATCGCCCTCGTTCACCAGTTCGCCGAGCAGGTCGGCGGCGACCTCGCCCAGGTTCTCCGGGTCGGCGGCGTCGTCCTGCTCCTCCGCCGGGGACTCCACCACGACCGCGTGCCGCAGGCCGTAACGCGCGCGGAGCGCGTCGGAGCGCTCGGCGTCCAGCTCCGCCGGAACCCGGATCTCGATGCGTACGAGATCACGTTCGAGAGCCGTCTCCAGGACCCGCGCCACCTTGAAGCGGCTGACGCCGAACTCCTCGGCGATCTGGATCTTGGACTTCCCCTCAAGGTAGAACCGGCGGGCCATGGCCGCCGCCTGCACCAGCTCCGCGGGTCCCATCCGCATGGCTGACCGACCCGCCGAGATGCCAGACACCGCGACCTCCTTGACTCTCTTCACGCTCGATACGCCGGTCATCCTGTCAGATCCGGCGACCCTTGCTCCGGCCCGTGGGGCCGCGTTCATCCGCCCTTTGTTCAGTGGCCGCATGCCCAGGAGGCTCCGGCCGTGGCCGCGTCCGCCCGGTCGCGCAGCGCCCGGACTGCCTCGGCCGGGTCCTTCGCCCCGTACACCGCCGAGCCGGCCACGAACACGTCCGCGCCGGCCTCCGCGCACCGCTCGATGGTGGTGGCCGAAACCCCTCCGTCGACCTGGAGCCACAGCTCCAGTCCGTGCTTGGAGATCAGCTCACGGGTGCGGCGGATCTTCGGCAGCATGATGTCGAGGAACGCCTGGCCGCCGAAGCCCGGCTCCACCGTCATGATCAGCAGCATGTCGAGTTCGGGGAGCAGGTCCTCGTAGGGCTCGATGGGCGTCGCGGGCTTGAGCGCCATCGAGGCGCGCGCCCCCTTCGCCCTGATCTCCCGCGCCAGCCGTACGGGCGCGGCCGCGGCCTCCACGTGGAAGGTGACCGAGCCCGCACCGGCCTCGACGTACTGCGGGGCCCAGCGGTCGGCGTCCTCGATCATCAGGTGGCAGTCCAGCGGGGTGTCCGCGGCCCTGCTCAGCGCCTCCACCACGGGCACCCCGAGGGTCAGGTTGGGCACGAAGTGGTTGTCCATGACATCGACGTGGAGCCAGTCGGCTCCCTCGACGGCCTTCGCCTCCTCGGCGAGACGCGCGAAGTCGGCGGACAGGATGCTGGGGTTGATCTGCGCCATGCACCAAGCCTGCCATGCCCGGCGCCACTTCCCCGCCTCGGTGCGCCCCAAAGCCTCACGGGATCATTACGGTTCGCACAATCCCGGCTTTTCGCCCCGCCTGTACGGGCGGGGCGGGGGCGTCCGGACCGTGCGGACGGGGGCGGGCGTCCACACCGTCCGTACGGCCCGGGGGCGCTCAGGACGTACGGCGCGGGGCGGGGCGCTCGGGCCGTACGGACGGGGCGGGGGCGCTCAGGCCGTGCGGCGCAGCAGCGCCAGGTACATCGCGTCGGTGCCGTGCAGGTGCGGCCAGAGCTGGACGTCCGGGCCGTCGCCCAGCGCGGGCACCCCCGGCAGCAGCGGGCGGGCGTCCACCCATTCCGCCTCGGCGGCCGCCCCGCCGCGCCCCTTGAGCACGTCCTCGACGACCACCCGGGTCTCCGCCAGGTGCGGGGAGCAGGTCGCGTATCCGACCACGCCACCGATCCGGACAGCCTTCAACGCCTCGCGCAGCAGGCCGCGTTGGAGGGGGGCGAAGCTCTCCAGGTCCTTCGGCCCGCGGCGCCAGCGCGCCTCGGGACGGCGGCGCAGCGCGCCGAGGCCGGAGCACGGGACGTCCATCAGGACCCGGTCGAAGGAGCCGGGCCGCCACGGCGGGCGGGTGCCGTCGGCGGTGACCACCTGGTACGGCCCCGGGTTCCCGGCCAGCGCGCGTTCCACGAGCCGGGCGCGGTGCGGCTGCTTCTCGGCGGCGAGCAGGGTCGCGCCGCGTCCGGCGGCGAGCGCCGCCAGCAGGGCCGCCTTGCCGCCGGGACCGGCGCAGCCGTCGAGCCAGCGGCTGTCACCGCCCTCGACGGGCGCGTGGGCGAGGGCGGCGGCGACGAGCTGGCTCCCCTCGTCCTGCACCCCGGCCCTGCCCTCCCGCACGGCGCTCAGCGCGCCGGGCTCGCCGCCCTCGGCCATCCGCACGGCGTACGGGGACCAGCGGCCCGCGAGTCCGCGCTCCTCGCCGAGGGCGTCCAGCAGTTCGCCGGTGGTGGAGCGGCCCGGACGGGCCACCAGGGTCACCTCGGGCCGTTCGTTGTCGGCCTCCAGCAGATCCTCGATCCCCGCCCGGCCGCCGCCGAGGGCGTCCCAGAGCGCGGAGACCACCCAGCGGGGGTGGGAGTGCACGACGGAGAGGTGCTCCTCGGGGTCCTCCTCGTAGGACGGGGCGACCCGCTCCAGCCAGCCGTCGAGGTCATGGGCCGAGACCTTGCGCAGCACCGCGTTGACGAACTTCGCGCGCCCCTCCCCCAGCACGACGCGGGCCAGCTCGACGCTGGCGGAGACGGCGGCGTGGGTCGGGATGCGAGTGCCGAGCAGCTGGTGCACGCCCATCTCCACGACGTCCAGCACCGGGGGATCGACCTCGCGCAGCGGCCGGTCGATACAGGCGGCGACGATCGCGTCGTAGGTGCCCTGGCGACGCAGGGTGCCGTAGACCAGCTCGGTCGCCAGCGCCGCGTCCCGGCCGTCGAAGTCGCCTCGCGCGCGGGCCTTGCGCAGCAGCGGGGGCATGACGAGGTTGGCGTACGCGTCGCGTTCGTCCACGGCCCGCAGCGCCTCGAAGGCCAGGAACCGGACGGGGTCCTTCTTGGGGCGGCGGTGCTGCTGGGCGGGACGGCGACGCTGCTGGTCGTTCACGTGAAAGGTGCTCCGCTTGAAACGAGGGGGTGGATCCCCACCAGCCTACGTCGGCCGGCGGGTCCCCCTCGCGGCGGCCGCTCAGGCCCCCAGCGGCTCCCCGGGGGCGATGCGCACGCCCCTGGCCCAGTCGGCCGCCCGCATCGGCTTCTTGCCCTGCGGCTGGACCCAGAGCAGCTCCACGGCGTGCGAGCCGGTGCCCACGTACACGTTGTTCTTCCCGGCGGACAGCTCGCCCGGCGCGAGATCGGTACGGTCCGGGACGGGCGCGGCCTGGACCAGCTTGAGGCGCTCGCCGCGGAAGACGGTCCAGGCCCCGGGCGCGGGGGTGCAGCCGCGTACGACACGGTCCACCCGCAGCGCGGGCTGCGACCAGCGCACCTGGGCGTCCTCGACGGTGATCTTCGGGGCGAGGGTGACACCCTCGGCGGGCTGCGGGACGGCGTGCAGGGTGCCGTCCTCGATGCCGTCCATGGTCGCCGCGAGCAGTCCGGCGCCCGCGAAGGCCAGCCGGGTGAGCAGGTCGCCGCTGGTGTCGGTGGGCCGGACCTCCTCGGTGAGGACGCCGTAGACCGGTCCGGAGTCGAGCCCCTCCTCGATCAGGAAGGTGGACGCCCCGGTCACCTCGTCGCCGGCCATCACCGCGTGCTGCACGGGTGCGGCGCCGCGCCAGGCGGGGAGCAGCGAGAAGTGCAGGTTGACCCAGCCGCGTGCGGGCACGTCGAGGGCGGCCTTGGGCAGCAGCGCGCCGTAGGCGACGACGGGGCAGCAGTCCGGGGCGATCTCCCGCAGCCGGGCGAGGAAGTCCTCGTCGCGCGGCCTCCTGGGCTTGAGCACCTCGATGCCCGCCTCCTCGGCCCGCTCGGCCACCGGGCAGGCGACCAGCCGGCGTCCGCGTCCGGCGGGCGCGTCGGGGCGGGTGACGACGGCGGCCACCTCGTGGCGCTCGGAGGCGATCAGGGCGTCCAGGGCGGGGACGGCGACCTCGGGGGTGCCTGCGAAGACCAGCTTCATGGGTGGCGCACTGCCTCTCGGGCGGGACGTACGGACGAGCGGCGCACCAGTCTAAGGGCTGTCCCGTGATCCCTGGCGGGCGCGCGGGGGCGGACCGGCCGGCGGACGCGTCCGGCGCGAACCGGTGGGGGCGTGCGCACGCCCGTGCGCCCCGCGCGCCCACGCACACGCCCCTGGTGCGTGACCACATGGCCGGGTGAGGCGTTGGTCAAGTGAGATTGACCGAAGGGGGCCGCCGTATGCGGTCCGATCCCTCCAACGCCGGTTCGAGAGGCTTGTTCATGGCCGACCACGCAACCCACGACGCCCAAGCGCGTGCAAGTCTGCACCTGTTGGTGCGGGACATCGAGCGGGTCCGGCGGCAGGTGGACGCGCTGCGCACGCTGACCGCGCAGCTGGGCAACGTCTACCGTCCCCGCCGCTCCGGCCCGTCCGCGGGCTTCGTCGTCTACGGCAGGGCTCCCGCCCCCACGGTCCGGCTGGCGCAGGAGCTGCGGGACAGCGTCGAGACGCTGGTGACGGCCGCGGTGGACTTCGACCGTTCGCTGGGCTTCTCGTGGGACGCGGTGGGTTCGGCCCTGGGCGTCACCAAGCAGGCGGTGCACCGCCGTTACGGTGCGCGCCGCACCACCGCCGCGCAGCCGTCCACGGGTGAGGCCGCCGACACCCCGGCCCGCAAGCCGCCCGCGCCGGCGGGCCCTCCGTCCCCGCTGCCGGTCGTACCTGCGGCCCGTTCCATGCCGCCGCAGCCGTCGACCGCCGCCTCCGCGCCGCCCTCGTCCCTGCCCGCGCCGTCACCGGACCGCACCGCCGCGCACGAGGAGGCGCGCCCCGGCGCCTTCCCGGGTCCGCGCAACGGCTGACGGAGGCCGGGCTGCCCGTCCGGGGCAGCCCGCCGGGCCGCCCATGCCCCCTCCGGCCGTTCGCACAGGCCGACGCCCGCGCCGACCGGCCTGACCAGCCCGACCCGTCCCGACCGCACGGTCCCGACGAATTCCGTCCCGGCCGGCCCGTTCCGACCGACCCGTCCCGACCGACCCGTCCCGACCTACGCCCGTCCCGGCCGACGCCGTCTCAGCCGATGTCCGGTGGATCGACCCGGATCCGCACCGGGTCCCCGCCGCCCCGGGCCGTCCGCGCCGCCGAGGCGGCCTTCAGGGCCGCCGCGAGCGCCGCTCCGCTCCCCGGCGGCACCCTGACCAACGCCCGCTCCACGACCTCGCCCGGCGGCACCTCCCCCGCTCCACGGGCCCGCCCCGCGGCAGTCGTGGGCAGCGGCACGGGGCCGAGCACCTCCGCCTCGGCGGGCAGCTCGACCGTGGCCAGGAACGCGGCGAGCGCCTCGGCCGGCCCCGTCACCGACGCCATCCGGGACACCGGCGGGAAGCCGAGCTCGGCCCGCTCCGCGAGCTCGCGACGGGCGTGGCCCACCGGATCCCAGCGCACCAGCGCCTGCACCGGCCGCAAGGTCGGCTCGGCCACGATCACCACCGTGCCGCCCTCCGGCTGGCCGCGCACCAGGGCGGCGGCGGCCGTCCAGCGCCGCAGCGCCTCCTCCCCCGCCCGCAGGTCGGGACGGCCCACCATCGCCCAGCCGTCCAGCAACAGCGCCGCCGCGTAGCCGCCCTCGGCCACCGGCTCCGCCCCGGGCGTACTGACCACCAGGGCGGGCTGGTCCGGTACGGAATCGAGCACATGGTCGCGGCCCGACGTCCGCACCGGGACGGCCGGGAACGCCCGGCCCAGCTCCTCGGCGGTCCGGCGGGCGCCGACGATCCGCGCCCGCAGCCGCAGGCCGCCGCAGGCCGGGCACTGCCAGGCCGTCTCGGCGCGCCCGCACCACGCGCAGTCCAGGTCCCCCCGGTCCGGCGCCTGGAGGGGACCCGCGCAGTGCCGGCAGCGGGCGGGTTCGCGGCAACGCTCGCAGGCCAGCCGGGGCGCGTACCCCCGGCGTGGCACCTGGACCAGCACCGGGCCGCGGCGCAGCCCGTCGCGCACGGTCTGCCAGGCCAGGCTGGGCAGCCGTGCCGAACGCGCGGCCCCGTCGCGGGCCAGCTCGCCGTCGTCGACCGTACGCACCAGGGGCGCCGCGATCCGCACCCGCTCCCGCTCCGCGCGCAGCGGCAGCGCCCAGCCGGTCTCCACCAACTGGGCCGCCTCCACCGTGCAGTTGGTCCCGCCCAGCAGGAACCCGCACCGGCCGTGCGCCGCCCGCAGCTCCAGGACCTCCCGGACGTGCGGGAAGGGGGCGTTGTCGTCGCTGTGGCTGGAGTCGCCGTCGTCCCAGACGGCCACCAGCCCCAGGTCGGCCACGGGGGCGAACATCGCGGCCCGCGTCCCGACGACCGCGCGCACGGATCCGCGCCGGACCGCCAGCCACTGCCCGTACCGCTTCTCCGGCCCGGAGTCGGCGGTGAGCAGCGCGTGGTGCCCCCGGCCGAGCAGCCCGGCGAGCGCGGCGTCCACCCGCCCCGCCGTCCGGCCGTCCGGTACGACGACGAGCGCGCCCCGGCCCGACGCCAGGGTCGCGGCGACGGCGCGGGCGATCTCCTCGGGCCAGTGCGGTCCGGGCAGCGCGGTCCACACGGCCCGGGGCGCCCCGCCCTCCGCGAGCGCGCGCAGGAAGCCGGGCCCCTGCGCGTACCGCTCCCAGGTGCCGGGCTCCGGGGCGGGCGGCGGCGGCAGCGGTGCGGGCGAGGTCCGGGCCTCGGCGCGGCCGTTCCGGGGCGGCACGGCGAGCTGGAGCACGTCGGCGAGGCTGCCCGCGTAGCGGTCGGCGACGGCGCGGGAGAGCGCCAGCAGTTCGGGCCCGAGCACCGGCTCCGGCGAGACGACGTAGGCGAGGGCCGCGAGGGCGCCCGGATAGTCCGACGAGGCCCGCCGCTCGACGAGGAACCCGTCGATGAGCCCGCCGCCCTCGCGCCGTCCGCCGCGCACCTGACGCCCGCCGGCCCCGAACCGCACCCGCACCCGGACACCGGGCCGGGCGTCGGCGTCCAGCTCCTGGGGGACGGCGTAGTCGAAGTACTGGTCGAGGTGGAGCGCGCCCTTGTTCACCAGGACCCGGGCGACGGGCAGATGCTCGGCGAGTGCCGCACCCCGCCAGGTGCGGGGCTTCGCGCGCGGCACCTTGGCCCGGCGCACCGTCTCCCGGATGAGCGCAAGCTGCTCCGGCGCCCCGCCCTCGGCCTCCTCGGCCTCCTCGGGCCGCTCGTCGTCGCTGCTCACAGCCACCTTCCTACCAGACCCCACCGACAGCGCCGCCGGACACCGAGCGCGCGCACCGGGGCCCGGCCGGCACCGGACCGGGGCGGCCTCCACACACCCCCGGCCCACACGCCCCCGCCCGCACGCGCCGGGGCCCGGACACCATGACGCGGTGTCCGGGCCCCGGCGGGAACGACGGTGGGGACGAGAGACCTCTAGGCGCCCGCGGCCTTGCGCAGCGCGTCCACCCGGTCGGTGCGCTCCCAGGTGAAGTCGGGGAGTTCCCGGCCGAAGTGGCCGTACGCGGCGGTCTGGGCGTAGATCGGGCGGAGCAGGTCGAGGTCGCGGATGATCGCGGCGGGGCGGAGGTCGAAGACCTCGCCGATCGCGTGCTCGATCTTCTCCGTCTCGACGGTGGCGGTGCCGAAGGTCTCGACGAACAGGCCCACCGGCTCCGCCTTGCCGATCGCGTAGGCGACCTGGACCTCACAGCGGGTGGCGAGCCCGGCCGCGACGACGTTCTTGGCGACCCAGCGCATGGCGTAGGCGGCCGACCGGTCGACCTTGGACGGGTCCTTGCCGGAGAAGGCACCGCCGCCGTGGCGGGCCATGCCCCCGTAGGTGTCGATGATGATCTTGCGGCCGGTCAGACCGGCGTCGCCCATCGGGCCGCCGATCTCGAAGCGCCCGGTCGGGTTCACCAGGAGGCGGTAGCCCTCGGTGTCGAGCTTGATGCCGTCCTCGACGAGCTGCGTCAGGACGTGCTCCACGACGAACTCACGGATGTCGGGCGCGAGCAGCGAGTCCAGGTCGATGTCCGACGCGTGCTGCGAGGAGACGACGACCGTGTCCAGGCGGAGGGCCTTGTCGCCGTCGTACTCGATGGTGACCTGGGTCTTGCCGTCGGGGCGCAGGTACGGGATGGTCCCGTTCTTACGGACCTCGGAGAGACGGCGTGAGAGCCGGTGCGCCAGGTGGACCGGGAGCGGCATGAGCTCGGGCGTCTCGTCGCAGGCGTAGCCGAACATCAGCCCCTGGTCGCCGGCGCCCTGCTTGTCGAGCTCGTCCTCGTCGCCCTCGACGCGCTTCTCGTAGGCGGTGTCGACGCCCTGCGCGATGTCCGGGGACTGCGCCCCGATGGACACCGACACGCCACAGGAAGCTCCGTCGAAGCCCTTCTTGGAGGAGTCGTAGCCGATCTCCAGCACCTTGTTGCGCACAAGGTTGGGGATGTCGGCGTAGGCCTTGGTCGTGACCTCACCCGCGACATGCACCAGACCGGTGGTGATCAGGGTCTCGACGGCGACGCGCGAGGAGGGGTCCTCGCGCAGGAGCGCGTCGAGAATCGTGTCGCTGATCTGGTCAGCGATCTTGTCGGGGTGGCCCTCGGTGACGGATTCCGAGGTGAAGAGACGGCGGGACACATCGCTCCCTGGGGTTGCAGCGGCTGCTGGCTGATCAGTGAGGGACGGCCGGGAGCTGCGCCCGGCTCGTCCGGCGACCAGTTTATCGGTCGCTTCCGGCGGATGGGTCACGTGTCTCGCCCCTTGGGAGCTCTGTGACCTGCGGCACTGTTGACTGCGGTACGACAATCACTCCTTTCCGGTGCGAGGACACGTACGGCTCCAAGCTTCTGCCCGCCGGAGCGGCGCATAGGCAATCTAGCCCAAGCGGGCCGCCACGAGGTCCCAGACCACGTCGGCGAGTGCTTCCTTCGGCCCGTACGGCACAGCGGTCTCGGAGCCGTCGGACCCCAGGACGACCGCCTCGTTCTCCTCGGAGCCGAACGTCTTGCGCTCCCCGACCTCGTTGACCACCAGCAGATCGCAGCCCTTGCGGCGCAGCTTGGCGCGGCCGTTGGCGAGGACGTCGTCGGTCTCGGCGGCGAATCCGACGACGAGCTGTCCCGGGCGTGCCCGCTCGGCCGCGACCTCGGCGAGGATGTCCGGATTGCGTACCAGGGCGACGGGGCCGGGTTCCTGGCCGTCCTTCTTCTTGATCTTGCCCGTGGCGTACGCGGCGGGGCGGAAGTCGGCGACCGCCGCCGCCATCACGACGACGTCCGCGTCGGCCGCCGCCTTCAGCACCGCCTCGCGCAGCTGGACGGCGGTCCCGGCGCGCAGGACGTCGGCGCCGGCCGGATCGGGCAGAGCGGTGTTCGCCTCGACCAGCGTCACCCGGGCCCCGCGCGCCACGGCGGTGCGCGCCAGGGCGTAGCCCTGCTTGCCGGAGGAGCGGTTGCCGAGGTAGCGGACCGGGTCGAGGGGTTCGCGGGTGCCGCCGGCGCTGATGACCACATGACGGCCCGCGAGGTCGGGGGCGGCGGTCCCGCGGTCCAGGACCCGGCGGCAGACCTCGAAGATCTCGCGGGGGTCGGGAAGCCGGCCCTTGCCGGTGTCCACGCCGGTGAGCCGGCCGACCGCGGGCTCGACGACCACGGCGCCGCGCCGGCGCAGGGTCGCGACGTTCTCCTGGGTGGCGGGGTGCTCCCACATCTCGGTGTGCATGGCCGGCGCGAAGACGACCGGACAGCGGGCGGTGAGCAGGGTGTTGGTGAGGAGGTCGTCGGCGAGGCCGTGGGCGGCCTTGGCCAGCAGGTCGGCGGTGGCGGGGGCGACCACGACGAGGTCGGCGCCCTGCCCGATCCGCACGTGCGGCACCTCGTGCACGCCGTCCCACACCTCGGTCGCGACGGGGTGGCCGGAGAGCGCGGACCAGGTGGCGGCGCCCACGAAGTTCAGCGCCGCCGCGGTCGGTACGACCCGTACGTCGTGCCCCGACTCGGTCAGCCCGCGCAGCAGCTCGCACGCCTTGTAGGCGGCGATGCCCCCGCTGACCCCCAGGACGACCTTCGGCTTGTCCACTGCGTTCTCCCCGCACTCGTATCGGCGCGCACCCGTCCGGCACGCTCCACCGTGGTGTGCGCGCTCCATGCTGCCTCACCGCGCCCCGGCGGCCCCGGGCGGGACACCTGACGGGGCGCGGCGGCCGGACACACCCCAGGCCCGGCGGTCGGGCCGCCGGGCCTGGGGTGAAGATGCGTCTGCCGCCGGAGCGGGACGCGGTTCCTGCCTACTGCGCGGGGCCCTCGATGGCCTCGGAGGTCAGCAGGCCCGCGTTGATCTCGCGGAGCGCGATCGAGAGCGGCTTCTCGTGCACGTGGGTGTCGACGAGCGGACCGACGTACTCGAGGAGGCCTTCACCGAGCTGCGAGTAGTACGCGTTGATCTGGCGCGCGCGCTTGGCGGCGTAGATCACGAGGCTGTACTTCGAGTCGGTGGCCTCGAGGAGCTCATCAATCGGCGGGTTGATGATGCCCTCGGGCGTGGTGATGGAAGAGGACACTCTCTGCCTTCCGAAGGGGATAGAGATCAAAGAGATCTTTGACCGTGCTGGTTCCGCGGTGGTGCTGCTCTGCGTCCGCGGCGGCGACCGGGCCGGTGAGGGTCAGTCGTCGGTGCCGGGGAGGCCGGAAGCCTGCAGCATCAACGTTAGCAGCTCGCGTGCCACGTCCTCGACGGAGGTGTTGACGAGCGTGGTGTCGAACTCGGCCTCGGCGGCCAGCTCGACCTTGGCCGCGGCGAGCCGGCGCTCGATCACGTCCGGTGCCTCGGTCCCCCGGCCGGTGAGCCGGCGGACCAGCTCCTCCCAGCTCGGCGGGGCCAGGAAGACCAGCTGCGCCTCGGGCATCGACTGGCGTACCAGCCGGGCGCCCTGGAGGTCGATCTCCAGCAGCACCGGCTCGCCCGCCTCCAGGCGGTCGGCCACGGCCCGGCGCGGCGTGCCGTACCGGTTGCCCGCGAACTCCGCCCACTCCAGCAGCTCGCCGTTGGCGATCAGCTTGTCGAACTCCTCGTCGTCCACGAAGAAGTAGTGGACGCCGTTGCGTTCGCCGGGGCGGGGCTTGCGGGTCGTGGCCGACACGGAGAGCCAGACCTCGGGGTGGACCTTGCGCATATGAGCGACGACCGTGCTCTTGCCGACCCCTGAGGGGCCGGAGAGCACGGTCAGCCGCGGACGTACGTCCGGGGGTACGGGGGACGTCCCCCGGGATGTTGCAGCCATGGGGCGATTATCCAGGTTCTCAGGAGTGCCTGAGAACCTCAGGCGGCGGTACCGCCGAACTCACGCTCCAGGGATGCGATCTGGTTGGAGCCAAGACCCCGGACCCGTCGGCTCTCGGAGATGCCGAGCCGCTCCATGATCTGCTTGGCGCGGACCTTGCCCACGCCCGGCAGGGACTCCAGGAGGGCGGAGACCTTCATCTTGCCGATGACGTCGTTCTCCTGGCCCTGCTTGATGACCTCTTGGAGGGAGGCGCCGGAGTGCTTGAGTCGATTCTTGACCTCGGCCCGCTCCCGGCGAGCCGCGGCGGCCTTTTCGAGCGCGGCTGCGCGCTGTTCAGGGGTAAGGGGCGGAAGAGCCACGCCTACGTCACCTCGGATGTCGATCTGTCGGATACGGACCGGTGAGAAACCTCATGGCTCCCCACCTGCTGAGCAACGGGCACGTCGTGCGCGTTGGCTCTCGACGGAGACTAGCGGCCATGACCGCCCGAGTCAGCGAGAACAGACGAAAAGTCCTGGTCAGCCTCGACCGACCGGGACTTTTCGGTCATACCGACCATGATTTTTGGTCAGGATTCCGTCAACTCGCCGTTACGTGGCATGGTCAGCTTCCGGAGACCGCCGCACGGACCTCGTCCGCGAACCGTCCGGCGGCTTCGCGCAGCCCTGCCGCGTCGGGTCCGTGACGCAGCACTCCCCGGCTCACGCTCGGCACCACGTCGCCCACCGCGGAACCGAAGACGCGGGGCAGATCCGCGGGGGTGGCTCCCTGGGCGCCGATGCCCGGGGCCAGCAGCGGGCCGTTGATCGCCAGGTCCGCGCCCGCGTCGCCGAGCGTGGCGCCGACCACCGCGCCGACGGAGCCGAGCGGGGTGGCCCCGGCGTTCTCGGCGGCCATGTGGTCGAGCATCACCTGGGCCAGCGACCGGCCGTCCGCGGCGGTGGCCCGCTGCACCTCGGCCCCCTCCGGGTTGGAGGTGAGGGCGAGGACGAAGACACCGGAGCCGCAGGCGGCGGCCGCGTCCAGTGCCGGGCGCAGCGAGCCGAAGCCGAGGTACGGCGACACGGTGAGCGCGTCCGAGAAGAGCGGGGAGTCCGGGTCGAGGTAGGTGGCCGCGTAGGCGCCCATCGTGGAGCCGATGTCGCCGCGCTTGGCGTCCATCAGGACCAGGGCCCCGGCGGCGCGCGCCTCCTGGACGGCCTTCTCCAGGACGGCGACGCCGCGCGAGCCGAAGCGCTCGAAGAACGCGGACTGCGGCTTGAGCACCGCGACCCGGTCGGCCAGGGCCTCGACGACGGTACGGGTGAAGCGCTCCAGGCCGGCGACGTCGTCGTCCAGACCCCAGGAGGCCAGGAGCGAGGCGTGCGGGTCGATGCCGACGCAGAGCGGCCCGCGGGTGTCCAGGGCGTGGCGCAGCCGGGCGCCGAAGGGTTCGGGGGTCACTGCGCGGCCTTCCGGGTCTGCGCGCCGACGGCCTCGGCGAGGGTGGCGTGGGGCGAGGCGGCCAGCCGGGCGGCCAGCCCCTTGTGGATCGCGCGGGCGTAGAACGGCCCCTCGTAGATGAAGGCGCTGTAGCCCTGGACGAGCGTGGCCCCGGCGAGGATGCGCTGCCAGGCGTCCTCGGCGGTCTCGACGCCCCCGACCCCGACGAGGGTGATCCGGGACCCCACGCGGGCGTACAGGCGGCTCAGCACCTCCAGGGAACGCGCCTTGAGGGGCGCGCCGGAGAGCCCGCCGGTCTCCTCGACGAGGGACGGGGCGGACGTCAGGCCGAGGCCGTCGCGGGCGACGGTGGTGTTGGTGGCGATGATGCCGTCCAGGCCGAGTTCGACGGCGAGGTCGGCGACCGCGTCGATGTCGTCGTCGGCGAGGTCGGGGGCGATCTTGACGAGCAGCGGCACCCGACGGCCGGTGACGGTCCGGTCGGCGGCCTCGCGTACGGCCGTCAGCAGCGGGCGCAGCGCCTCGGTGGCCTGGAGGTTCCGCAGGCCGGGGGTGTTGGGCGAGGAGACGTTGACGACGAGGTAGTCGGCGTGGGCGGCGAGGCGCTCGGTGGACTTCACGTAGTCCGCGACCGCGTCCGCCTCGGGGACGGCCTTGGTCTTGCCGATGTTGACGCCGACCGTGGTGCGGAAGACGGGCCTGCGGGCGGCCAGACGGGCTGCCACGGCGGCGGAGCCCTCGTTGTTGAAGCCCATGCGGTTGATCAGCGCCCGGTCGGGGACGAGGCGGAAGAGCCGCCGCTTGGGGTTGCCGGGCTGCGCCTCGCCGGTCACGGTGCCGATCTCGACGTGGTCGAAGCCGAGCATCGCCATGCCGTCGACGGCGACGGCGTTCTTGTCGAAGCCGGCGGCGAGCCCGAACGGGCCGTGCATCCGCAGCCCGAGGGCCTCGGTGCGCAGCTGGGTGTACCGGGGCGCGAGCACGGCGGCGGCGAGGGTGCGCAGGACGGGGACGCGGGCGGCCAGGCGGATCCAGCGGAAGGCGAGGCGGTGGGCGCGCTCCGGGTCCATCCGCTTGAAGACGAGCTGGAAGAAGAGTCGGTACATCACGGTGTCCTCATGAGGAGGGGGACACCGTTTCCGGTGTCCCCCTTCGAAAGTGGCCAGGGCGTGTTTCGAAAGTAGCGCCGTCCGCCCGGAGGGCGGGGCCCGCGGCGTCCGGTGCGTGCGATCGCAAGGCGGAGGATCGCCCTCGTACTGGACGTACTCGGGCGACTCCGACAACGCGGCGAGCGTGCGTGCCGGGCGTCGCGGGCCAGGCGGGACTTTCGGAATACGCCCTAGTCGCGGGCCGCGGTGAGGCGTTCCGCGTGTTCCTGGAGGGAACGGACGCCGACGTCGCCGTGGTGGAGCGCGTCGATGCCCTGGACGGCGGCGGCGAGCGCCTGGACCGTGGTGAGGCACGGCACGGCACGGGCGATGGCCGCGGTACGGATCTCGTAGCCGTCGAGGCGGCCGCCCGTTCCGTACGGGGTGTTCACGATGAGGTCGACCTCGCCGGCGTGGATCAGCTGGACGATGGTCTTCTCGCCGTTGGGTCCCTCGCCCTCGGACTGCTTGCGCACGAGGGTGGCGTTGATGCCGTTGCGCTTGAGCACCTCGGCGGTGCCGGAGGTGGCCATCAGCTCGAAGCCGTGGGCGACCAGTTCGCGCGCCGGGAAGATCATCGAGCGCTTGTCGCGGTTGGCGACGGAGATGAAGGCGCGGCCCTTGGCCGGCAGCGGGCCGTAGGCGCCGGCCTGCGACTTGGCGTACGCCGTGCCGAAGACCGAGTCGATGCCCATGACCTCGCCGGTGGAGCGCATCTCCGGGCCGAGGACCGTGTCGACGCCCCGGCCGTGGATGTCGCGGAAGCGCGACCACGGCATGACGGCCTCCTTGACGGAGATCGGCGCGTCCAGGGGCAGGGTGCCGCCGTCGCCGTGCCGGGGCAGCAGGCCCTCCTCGCGCAGTTCGGCCACGGTCGCGCCCAGAGAGATACGGGCGGCGGCCTTGGCGAGCGGGACGGCGGTGGCCTTCGAGGTGAAGGGCACGGTCCGGGAGGCGCGCGGGTTGGCTTCGAGGACGTAGAGGATGTCCCCGGAGAGCGCGAACTGGATGTTGATCAGGCCGCGTACGCCGACACCCTTGGCGATGCCCTCGGTGGAGGCGCGCAGCCGCTTGATGTCGTAGCCGCCCAGGGTGATCGGGGGCAGCGCGCAGGCGGAGTCGCCGGAGTGGATGCCGGCTTCCTCGATGTGCTCCATGACGCCGCCGAGGTAGAGCTCGGTGCCGTCGTAGAGGGCGTCGACGTCGATCTCGATGGCGTCGTCGAGGAAGCGGTCGACCAGGACCGGCCGGGTGGGGCTGATCTCGGTGGACTCGGAGATGTAGGCGGACAGCCGGGTCTCGTCGTAGACGATCTCCATGCCGCGTCCACCGAGCACGTACGACGGCCGTACGAGCACCGGATAGCCGATCTCGTCGGCGATGGCCTTGGCCTCGGCGAAGGTGGTCGCGGTGCCGTGCTTGGGGGCGGGCAGTCCGGCCTCGGCCAGCACCCGGCCGAAGGCGCCGCGGTCCTCGGCGGCGTGGATGGCCTCCGGGGGCGTGCCCACGACCGGCACGCCGTTGTCCTTGAGCGCCTGCGACAGGCCGAGCGGGGTCTGGCCGCCGAGCTGGACGATGACTCCGGCGACCGGGCCCGCGAGCGTCTCGGCGTGCACGATCTCCAGGACGTCCTCCAGCGTGAGCGGCTCGAAGTACAGCCGGTCGGAGGTGTCGTAGTCGGTGGAGACGGTCTCCGGGTTGCAGTTGACCATCACGGTCTCGAAGCCCGCGTCGCTCAGCGCGAAGGAGGCGTGGACGCAGGAGTAGTCGAACTCGATGCCCTGGCCGATGCGGTTGGGGCCGGAGCCGAGGATGATCACCGCGGGCTTGGTACGGGCGGCGACCTCGCTCTCCTCGTCGTAACTGGAGTAGAAGTACGGCGTCTTCGCGGCGAACTCGGCGGCGCAGGTGTCGACCGTCTTGTAGACCGGGCGGACACCGAGCGCGTGCCGGACCTCGCGGACGACGTCCTCGCGCAGCCCGCGGATCTCGCCGATCTGGGCGTCGGAGAAGCCGTGCCGCTTGGCCTCGGCGATCAGCTCGGCGTCCAGTCGCTCGGCGGCGGCCAGTTCGTCGGCGGTCTCCTTGATGAGGAAGAGCTGGTCGACGAACCAGGGGTCGATCCGCGTGGCGTCGAAGACCTCCTCGGGGGTGGCTCCGGCGCGGATCGCCCGCATCACCGTGTTGATACGCCCGTCGGTGGGGCGGACGGCGTCGGCGAGCAGGGCGTCCTTGTCGCCGGGCTCACCGGTGAACGCGAACTGCGAGCCCTTCTTCTCCAGGGAGCGCAGGGCCTTCTGGAGGGCCTCGGTGAAGTTGCGGCCGATCGCCATGGCCTCGCCCACCGACTTCATGGTGGTGGTGAGGGTGGAGTCGGCGGACGGGAACTTCTCGAAGGCGAAGCGCGGGGCCTTGACGACGACGTAGTCGAGGGTCGGCTCGAAGGAGGCCGGGGTCTTCTCGGTGATGTCGTTGGGGATCTCGTCGAGCGTGTAGCCGACGGCCAGCTTGGCGGCGATCTTGGCGATCGGGAAGCCGGTGGCCTTGGACGCCAGCGCCGAGGAGCGCGAGACGCGCGGGTTCATCTCGATGACGATGATCCGGCCGTCCGCGGGGTCCACGGCGAACTGGATGTTGCAGCCGCCGGTGTCCACGCCGACCTCGCGGATGATCGCGATGCCGATGTCGCGCAGCCGCTGGTACTCACGGTCCGTGAGCGTCATCGCCGGGGCGACGGTGATGGAGTCCCCGGTGTGGACGCCCATCGGGTCGAAGTTCTCGATGGAGCAGACGACCACGACGTTGTCGTTCCGGTCGCGCATCAGCTCCAGCTCGTACTCCTTCCAGCCGAGGATGGACTCCTCCAGGAGCACCTCGGTGGTCGGGGAGAGGGTGAGGCCCTGTCCGGCGATGCGGCGCAGCTCCTCCTCGTCGTGGGCGAAGCCGGAGCCGGCGCCGCCCATGGTGAAGGAGGGGCGGACGACGACGGGGTAGCCGCCGAGCGTGTCGACGCCGGCGAGGACCTCGTCCAGGGAGTGGCAGATCACCGAGCGGGCGGACTCGCCGTACCCGATCCGGGCCTTGACGGCCTCGACGACGCCCTTGAACAGCTCGCGGTCCTCGCCCTTGTTGATGGCCTCGACGTTGGCGCCGATGAGCTCGACGCCGTACTTCTCCAGGACGCCGTTCTCGTGCATGGAGATCGCGGTGTTCAGCGCGGTCTGGCCGCCCAGGGTGGGGAGCAGCGCGTCGGGGCGCTCCTTGGCGATGATCTTCTCGACGAACTCGGGGGTGATCGGCTCGACGTAGGTGGCGTCGGCGATCTCCGGGTCGGTCATGATCGTGGCCGGGTTGGAGTTCACCAGGATGACGCGCAGGCCCTCGGCCTTGAGGACGCGGCAGGCCTGGGTGCCGGAGTAGTCGAACTCGGCGGCCTGCCCGATGACGATCGGGCCGGAGCCGATGACCAGGACGGACTGGATGTCGGAGCGCTTAGGCACGCTGGCCCTCCATCAGGGAGACGAAGCGGTCGAAGAGGTACGCGGCGTCGTGCGGGCCGGCGGCCGCCTCGGGGTGGTACTGGACGCTGAAGGCCGCCTGGTCCAGGAGCTGGAGGCCTTCGACGACCTGGTCGTTCAGGCAGACGTGGGAGACCTCGGCGCGGCCGAACTCGGTGTCGGAGACCCGGTCGAGGGGGGCGTCCACGGCGAAGCCGTGGTTGTGCGCGGTGACCTCGACCTTGCCGGTCGTGCGGTCCTGCACGGGCTGGTTGATGCCGCGGTGGCCGTACTTCAGCTTGTAGGTGCCGAAGCCGAGGGCGCGGCCCAGGATCTGGTTGCCGAAGCAGATGCCGAAGAGCGGGGTCTTCCGCTCCAGGACGCCCCGCATGAGGGAGACGGGGTGTTCGGCGGTGGACGGGTCGCCGGGGCCGTTGGAGAAGAAGACGCCGTCGGGCTCGACCGCGTAGACCTCGTCGAGGGTGGCGGTGGCGGGCAGGACGTGCACCTCTATGCCGCGCTCGGCCATGCGGTGGGGGGTCATGCCCTTGATGCCGAGGTCGATCGCGGCGACGGTGAACTTGCGGGTGCCGATCGCGGGGACGACGTAGGCCTCCTGGGTGGCGACCTCGGCGGCGAGGTCGGCGCCGGCCATCTCGGGGGCCTGGCGCACCTTGGCGAGCAGGACGCCCTCGTCCTCGATCGCGTTGCCGGAGAAGATGCCGACGCGCATGGCGCCGCGCTCGCGCAGGTGGCGGGTGAGCGCCCGGGTGTCGACGCCGCTGATGCCGACGACGCCCTGGGAGATGAGTTCCTCGTCCAGCGAGCGGCGGGAGCGCCAGTTCGAGGGGAGGCGGGCGGGGTCGCGTACGACGTATCCGGAGACCCAGATCCGCTTCGACTCGGCGTCCTCGTCGTTCACCCCGGTGTTGCCGACGTGCGGGGCGGTCATCACGACGACCTGGCGGTGGTAGGAGGGGTCGGTCAGGGTCTCCTGGTAGCCGGTCATGCCGGTGGAGAACACCGCCTCGCCGAAGGTCTCCCCCACGGCCCCGTAGGCGCGGCCGCGGAAGGAGCGGCCGTCCTCCAGGACGAGTACGGCGGGAGCTTTGCCGGCTCCCCGGGTGGAGATCGTCATCGTGCGGTGCCTTCCGTAGTGCTGGTGAGGTGGGTGACGGCGTCGACCCAGGCCTGGTGTTCGGCCGCGTGGTCGGAGCGGAATCCGGAGTCGATCAGGGTCTCGCCGTGGGCCCAGGTGATGACCAGGAGGCCGCCCTCGGGCAGGACCTTCCCGGCCAGCGCCTTGTCGAGCCGGGCCTCGCGCAGGGCGGCGGCCGGTACGAAGAAGTCGGTGGCGCCGGGGCGTACGACGTCCAGGCCCTGGCCGGTGAGCGTCAGCTCGACCCGGCTGCGGGTGCCGAGCCCGTGGGCGACGATCCGGTCGAGCCACCGGCCCGCGGTCGTCGAGGCGTGGTAGCGGCCGCGCAGGGTCAGCAGCGGCTCACCGTCGGCGAAGTCGTCCGGGGTGGTGGCGAGGGCGGGCAGGCCGGACTGGAGGCGTCCGCGCCATTTCCATCCCTGGCGCATCAGCCAGTAGACGAAGGCGATGAAGAGGAGGAGTCCGACGACCCAGCTGATGCGGGCGGACCAGTCCGTCACATCGGCCGACTTCTGCTCGGCGGCCAGTTGGTACAGGGGGTTGAGTGTTGTCACGCGAGCTTCCCGTCGACGACCGTGGCACGGCCCCGCAGGAAGGTGTGGGTCACTCGGCCCGGCAGCTCGCGCCCCTTGTAGGGGGTGTTGCGGCTGCGGGAGGCGAAGCCCGCGGGGTCCACCGCTCCACGGTATGCCGGATCGACCAGTGTGAGGTTGGCGGGCTCACCGGCCGAGACGGGCCTGCCGTGTCCTTCGAGCCGTCCGATGGCCGCGGGGCGGTACGACATGCGGTCGGCGACGCCCGCCCAGTCGATCAGGCCGGTGTCCACCATGGTGTGCTGGACCACGGAGAGCGCGGTCTCCAGGCCCACCATGCCCATGGCGGCCGCGGCCCACTCGCAGTCCTTGTCCTCGTGCGGGTGCGGGGCGTGGTCGGTGGCGACGCAGTCGATGGTGCCGTCCGCGAGCGCCTCGCGCAGGGCGATGACGTCGGCCTCGGTGCGCAGCGGCGGGTTGACCTTGTAGACCGGGTCGTAGGACCGGACCAGCTCGTCGGTGAGCAGGAGGTGGTGCGGGGTGACCTCGGCGGTGACGTTCCAGCCCTTGGACTTGGCCCAGCGGACGATCTCCACGGAGCCGGCGGTGGACAGGTGGCAGATGTGCACCCGGGAGCCGACGTGGGCGGCGAGCAGCACGTCGCGGGCGATGATCGACTCCTCGGCGACGGCGGGCCAGCCGCCGAGGCCGAGCTCGGCCGAGACGACGCCCTCGTTCATCTGGGCGCCCTCGGTGAGGCGGGGCTCCTGGGCGTGCTGGGCGACGACGCCGTCGAACGCCTTCACGTACTCCAGGGCGCGGCGCATGATCACGGCGTCGTCGACGCACTTGCCGTCGTCGGAGAAGACCGTCACACCGGCGGCGGAGTCGTGCATGGCGCCGAGTTCGGCGAGCTGCTTGCCCTCCAGGCCGACCGTGACGGCGCCGACGGGCCGGACGTCGCAGTAGCCGGACTCCTTGCCGAGCCGCCAGACCTGCTCGACCACACCGGCGGTGTCGGCGACCGGGAAGGTGTTGGCCATGGCGTGCACGGCGGTGAAGCCGCCGACCGCGGCGGCCTTGGTGCCGGTCAGGACGGTCTCGGAGTCCTCGCGGCCGGGCTCGCGCAGGTGGGTGTGCAGGTCCACGAGGCCGGGCAGCAGGATCTGGCCGGCCGCCTCGACCACGGTGGCGTCACCGGGCTCGATGCCGGTGCCGACCTGGGTGACGGTCTCGCCGTCGATCAGGACGTCGGCCGGCTCGCCGCCGAGGATCTTCGCGCCGCGGATCAGGATGGTGCTCATGGTTACTTGTTCTCCTCGGTACGGGCGGCGGCGGACGGCAGGGCGGTCTCGGAACCGCCCAGCAGCAGGTACAGGACGGCCATGCGGACGGACACCCCGTTGGCGACCTGTTCGACGGCGGTGCAGCGGCCGGAGTCGGCGACCTCGGCGGTGATCTCCATGCCCCGGTTCATCGGGCCGGGGTGCATCACGACGGCGTGTTCCGGCATCTTCGCCATGCGCAGCCCGTCCAGGCCGTAGCGGCGGGAGTACTCGCGCTCGGTGGGGAAGTACGCGGCGTTCATCCGTTCGCGCTGTACGCGCAGCATCATGACGGCGTCGGACGTGGGCAGCACGGCGTCCAGGCTGTAGCTGACCTTGCAGGGCCACCGCTCCACACCGACCGGTACGAGGGTGGGCGGGGCCACGAGGGTGACCTGGGCGCCGAGCGTGTGCAGCAGGTGCACGTTGGACCGGGCGACCCGGCTGTGCAGGATGTCGCCGACGATCGTGACCCGGCGGCCGTCGAGGTCCTTGCCGAGCCCGGCGTCGGCCCCCACCAGCCTGCGGCGGACGGTGAACGCGTCCAGCAGGGCCTGGGTGGGGTGCTCGTGGGTGCCGTCCCCGGCGTTGACGACCGCGCCGTCGATCCAGCCGGAGGTGGCGAGCCGGTAGGGGGCTCCGGAGGCGCCGTGCCGGATGACGACGGCGTCGGCGCCCATGGCCTCCAGCGTCAGGGCGGTGTCCTTGAGGGACTCGCCCTTGGAGACCGAGGAGCCCTTCGCGGAGAAGTTGATGACGTCGGCGGAGAGCCGCTTGGCGGCGGCCTCGAAGGAGATGCGGGTCCGCGTCGAGTCCTCGAAGAAGAGGTTGACGACGGTGCGGCCGCGCAGGGTGGGCAGCTTCTTGATCGGCCGGTCGGCGACCCGGGCCATCTCCTCGGCGGTGTCGAGGATCAGGACGGCGTCGTCGCGGGTGAGGTCGGCGGCGGAGATGAGGTGGCGGGGGTTTCCCCCGGGAGAGCGCAGCATCGGGGAGGGGCTCCGTGGAAGGTGGAGGAATCAGGCGTGCGGGCGTGCGGAAGCCGCCGTACCGCTGTGACGGCGTACGGGGGTACGGGTGGCTACCGCTCGCCTGCCGGGACGGCCGGCTTGACGCCGAGCAGCACGGCGTCGCGGCCGTCCTCCTCGGCGAGCTGGACCCTGACCGTCTCCCGCAGCGACGTGGGGAGGTTCTTGCCGACGTAGTCGGCGCGGATCGGGAGTTCGCGGTGGCCGCGGTCGACGAGGACCGCGAGCTGCACGGCGCGGGGCCTGCCGATGTCGCCGAGCGCGTCGAGGGCGGCGCGGATCGTGCGGCCGGAGAAGAGCACGTCGTCGATCAGGACGACGAGCCGCCCCTCGATGCCGTCGGCGGGGATGTCGGTGCGGGCCAGGGCGCGGGCGGGACGCAGCCGGAGGTCGTCGCGGTACATCGTGATGTCGAGCGAGCCCACGGGCGTCGCGCGTCCGGTGATCTCCTCGAGCTTCGCGGCGATCCTGCGGGCGAGGAAGACTCCCCGTGTCGGGATGCCGAGCAGCACCACGTCGTCGGCGCCCTTGGCGCGTTCGACGATCTCGTGGGCGATACGGGTCAGGACCCGGGCGATGTCGGGGGCCTCGAGAACGGGCCGGGCGGTGTCGCCGGGACGGTCGTACGGTGTGTCCATAAGAAACGGACCTCCTTCTCCGCCTCACTGGACGGTCGTTAAAGGACGTCGGATGTACGTGGAACAGGTTACCAGGGCCGTGACGGACCCCGGCGGCGCCCCCCTGGGGCCCGGATCCGGACCTTTCGGCTTGACGCGAGCAAGTAACGCTGCGTAACCTCACAGTGAGTTACCAGCCACGCGGCCCAGCCGCAGAATGTCCAGCGTCCGGGGAGCCATATGTCCAGCGAATACGCAAAGCAGCTCGGGGCCAAGCTCCGTGCCATCCGCACCCAGCAGGGCCTCTCCCTCCACGGCGTGGAGGAGAAGTCGCAGGGCCGCTGGAAGGCCGTCGTGGTCGGCTCGTACGAGCGCGGCGACCGCGCGGTGACCGTGCAGCGCCTCGCCGAGCTGGCGGACTTCTACGGCGTCCCGGTGCAGGAGCTCCTGCCCGGCACGACGCCCGGCGGTGCCGCCGAGCCGCCGCCGAAGCTCGTCCTGGACCTGGAGCGCCTCGCCCACGTCCCGCCGGAGAAGGCGGGCCCGCTCCAGCGCTACGCGGCGACGATCCAGAGCCAGCGCGGCGACTACAACGGCAAGGTCCTCTCGATCCGCCAGGACGACCTGCGCACCCTGGCCGTGATCTACGACCAGTCGCCGTCCGTGCTCACGGAGCAGCTGATCAGCTGGGGCGTGCTGGACGCGGACGCGCGCCGCGCCGTGGCCCACGAAGAGGGCTGAGCCGCCCCCGCACCACCGACAGGACGCCGGGCCGCCCCGGGGCCGCACACCGCCCCCGGCCGCCCGGCGTCCTCGTGTCTTCTCGGGGGGTGTTTTCGCGCCTCCGGGCCCCGGTCCGCGCTCACGGCCCGTGCCGGTCACGGGTCCTCCTCACACGGAAGGGCCCACGGCCGGTCCCGGCCGTGGGCCCTTGGAGGGCGTACGCCACCGCGTGCTACGGCTCGCGGCGCAGATTCGCCTTGAGGTCCTTGAACCGGGCCAGCAGACCGTTCACGAAGGCCGGGGAGTCGTCCGTGGAGAACTCCTTGGCGAGCTGGACGGCTTCGTCGATCACCACGGCGTCCGGAGTGGAGTCCATCCAGATCAGCTCGTAGGCGCCCAGCCGCAGGATGCTCCGGTCGACGACCGGCATGCGGTCTATCTCCCAGTCCACGGCGTAGGTGACGATGAGGTCGTCGATCCGGTCCGCGTACCGCGCGTACCCCTCGACGAGCTCCATCGTGAATTCACCGACCGGCGGCTGACGGTCGTCGGTCCGCGAGAGCCGCACCCAGTCCGCGAGGACCGTCTGCACGGACTCACCGCGCTGGTCCGCCTCGAAGAGGATCTGGAAGGCGCGCTTGCGGGCCTTGTTACGGGCAGCCACGGTTAGCTGTTCACCCGGCCGAGGTAGTCGCCCGTGCGGGTGTCGACCTTGATCTTCTCGCCGGTGGTGATGAAGAGCGGGACACCGATCTCGTAGCCGGTCTCCAGGGTGGCGGGCTTGCTTCCACCGGTGGAGCGGTCGCCCTGGACGCCGGGCTCGGTGTGCTGGACCGTGAGCTCGACGGCGGCCGGCAGCTCGACGTAGAGCACCTCGCCCTCGTACTGGGCGACGGAGGCGGTGAAGCCCTCGACCAGGAAGTTGGCGGCGTCGCCGACGGCCTTGCGGTCGACCATGAGCTGGTCGTAGGTGTCCATGTCCATGAAGACGAAGTACTCGCCGTCCATGTACGAGAACTGCATGTCGCTACGGTCGATGGTGGCCGTTTCGACCTTCACGCCGGCGTTGAACGTCTTGTCGACGGTCTTGCCGGAGAGCACGTTCTTGAGCTTGGTGCGCACGAAGGCGGGGCCCTTGCCGGGCTTGACGTGCTGGAACTCGACGACGGACCAGAGCTGGCCCCCGTCGAGCTTGAGCACCAGGCCGTTCTTGAGGTCGTTCGTGGAAGCCACGGTTGCGGAATCTCCTGGACTGAAGCTGGTGGACGGCCGAGGACGCGCGCCGGGAGACCTCCGCGAGGACGGTCCCCTACAGCGCGAGCAGCTCCTTGGTCGTAATGGTGAGTAGCTCGGGTCCGCCGTCCGCCTCGGGGCGTACGACGAGCGTGTCATCGATCCGGACACCGCCCCGGCCCGGGAGGTGGACCCCCGGTTCGACGGTGACCGGCACGCAAGCGTCCAGTTTACCCATGGCTGCCGGTGCCAACTGCGGGTCCTCGTCGATTTCCAGTCCGACACCGTGCCCGATGGCGGCCGGGAGGCCGTCCGTGTGGCCCGCCGAGTCCAGCAGATGGCGGGCCGCGTGGTCCACCTCGCGGTAGGCGGCGCCGGGCACGAGAGCTTCCCGTCCGGCCCGCTGAGCGGCGAAAACGAGGTCGTAGAGCTCGATCTGCCAGTCCGCCGGGGCGGTGCCGATGACGAATGTGCGGCCGATCTCGCACCGGTAGCCGCGGTAGTTGGCGCCGAGGCAGACGGAGAGGAAATCACCTTCCTCGACCCTGCGGTCGGTGGGCCGGTGGCGGCCATGGCCCGAGTTCGGCCCGGTTCCCACGGAGGTGGCGAAGGCGGGTCCGTCCGCGCCGTGGTCCACCAGGCGGCGCTCCAGCTCCAGGGCGAGGTGGCGTTCGGTGCGGCCCACCAGGATGGACTCCAGGAGCTCACCGAGGGCCTGGTCGGTGATCTCGGCGGCGATCCGCAGGCAGGCGATCTCCTCCTCGTCCTTGACCAGCCGCAGCTGCTCCACCGCGCTGCCGAGGTCGGCCAGGCGCAGGCGGGGGGCGACGGCGGCCATGGCGCGGTGGCGGGAGACGGTCAGATCGTGTTCCTCGACGGCCAGGCGGTCCGCGTCCAGGCCGAGCGCCAGTCCGGCGGCCGCGACGACGGGGTCGCCGTCGGGCACGGGCAGCACGTCCAGCCGCAGCCGCTCGTCGGGCTGTCCGTGGGCGGGGTCGCCGGTCGGGGCGCGGGGGCAGAGCAGGACGTCCTCACCGGGGCCGAGCAGCAGCACGGCGCCGGGCGGGGCTCCGCCCGCGAGATAGCGGACGTTGGCGGGGCGGGAGACCAGGGCGGCCGCGGATCCGGCGGCGGCGTACCGGTCGCGCAGCAGCCCGCGTCGGACGGCGTACACCTCTGACATGTGTCCGAGCGTACGAGCGGGCGCGGCGGCCCGCCCGGTCAGCGCATCCGACCGGGGTCCCGCCCGCCCCGAGGGAGCCCATGGGCGCACCGGGACCGCTACCAGGCCGGCGGGCTGGCTATGGAGCGGGCCAGGACGTCGTCCAGGACGCGGGCGGTGGTCTCGACGTCGTACGTCGAGTTGTCGATGATCGGGAGGCCGGAGCCGTACCAGCCGGCCATCCGGCCGTGGATCCGGGCGACCTCCTCGTCGGAGAGCCGGCGGTTGCCGCTGCGGGCGGCGTTGCGCTCCAGGACGACTTCCAGGCCGGGCAGCAGGACGACGGGCAGCAGGCCGGGGCCCACATGGCGTTTCCAGCCGCCGAGGCCCACCACCGGCCGGTCCGGGAAGACCGCGTCGTCCAGGATGCAGGAGATGCCGTTGGCGAGGAAGTTGCGGGCGGCGAAGCCGCAGGTGCGGCGGGCGAGGCGGTACTGGGCCTCGGAGTGGTCGTTCCATCCGGTCTGCGGGTCGGCGAAGCCGGAGCAGACCCATTCGCGGACGTCGTCCAGGGAGACGTGCGCCGTGGGGACGCGGCGGCGGCCGGCCCACAGCTTGGCGACCGTGGTCTTGCCGGCGCCGGCCGGTCCGATCAGCAGCACCGCGAGGGTGGCCGTGCCGGTGCCGGGTTCGGCGGGCGGCGCGGGCAGCGGGACGGGCCCGCCGGGCGGCAGCTGGACGTGTCCGGTGGTCTCCCTGGCGGGAGGGCCGGGGGCGTGCTGGGGTGCGGGGCCCGTCCATCCCGCCGGTCCGGGCACCGGTGCGCTCCCCTGCCTCGGGGGCGGTCCGGGCGGCTGTCCCGGCAGGGGGCCGGGGTGGCCGGTGTGCTGGGCCTGGTCCGTCCACGGTCCCCCTCGGGGAACGTGGGGCGGCGGCAGCGGGGCCCCCACTGCGTGCTGCATCCGGTGCCACTCCGTCTCGTACAGGCAACTGGCGCGGGTCGAGGGGCAACGGTACCGCCCCCGGACGTCAAGGGGTGAACGTCCGGGGGCGGCCTGAGGTGCCCGGTGGCCGATCCCTGTCAGCCCGTCAGTTCGTCGGCCAGCGCGCGCAGGGCCAGCCGGTAGGAGCCGATGCCGAACCCGGCCACGGTACCGGTGGCCACGGGCGCGACCACCGACGTGTGGCGGAACTCCTCGCGCGCGTACGGGTTCGAGATGTGCACCTCGATGAGCGGGGCGGTGCGCTGGGCGGCCGCGTCCCGCATGCCGTACGAGTAGTGCGTGAAGGCACCCGGGTTGAGAACGACCGGAATCGAACCGTCGGCGGCCTCGTGGAGCCAGCGGATCAGCTCGCCCTCGTCGTTGGTCTCACGGACCTCGACGTCGAGGCCGAGCTCCTCGCCGAGCGCCCGGCAGGCCTGGACCAGACCGGCGTAGGACGTCGCCCCGTACACCTCGGGCTCGCGGGAGCCGAGGCGCCCGAGGTTCGGGCCGTTGAGCACGAGGACGGCGCGCGCGCTCACGCGGAGACCTCCCCGTAGGCGGCGAGGAGGACCGCCGGGTCGGGGCCTTCGAGCACGGCGGGCCTGCCGATGCCGTCCAGGACGACGAAGCGGAGCAGGTCGCCCCGGGACTTCTTGTCGACCTTCATGTTCTCCAGCAGCCTGGGCCACTGGTCGCCCCGGTAGGTGAGCGGCAGTCCGACCGATTCCAGCACGGCGCGGTGCCGGTCCGCGGTGGCGTCGTCCAGCCGGCCGGCCAGCCGGCCGAGTTCGGCGGCGAAGACCATGCCGACCGAGACCGCCGCGCCGTGGCGCCACTTGTAGCGCTCGTTCTTCTCGATGGCGTGGCCCAGGGTGTGGCCGTAGTTGAGGACCTCCCGGGGACCGGACTCCTTGAGGTCGCCGGAGACGACCTCGGCCTTGACCCGGATGGACCGCTCGATGAGTTCGGCCGTGTGCGGTCCGGCGGGGGTACGGGCGGCCTGCGGGTCGGCCTCGACGAGGCCGAGGATCACCGGGTCGGCGATGAAACCGGCCTTGATGACCTCGGCCAGGCCGGAGACGTAGTCGTGGACCGGCAGGGAGTCCAGCGCGGCGAGGTCGCAGAGCACCCCGGCCGGCGGGTGGAAGGCGCCGACGAGGTTCTTGCCCTCGGCGGTGTTGATGCCGGTCTTGCCGCCGACGGCCGCGTCGACCATGCCGAGCACCGTGGTCGGCACGGCGATCCAGCGCACCCCGCGCAGCCAGCTGGCGGCGACGAAGCCGGCGACGTCGGTGGTGGCCCCGCCGCCGACGCCGACGATGACGTCGGAGCGGGTGAAGCCGGTCTGGCCGAGCGCCTTCCAGCAGTAGGCGGCGACCTCGGCGGTCTTGGCCTCCTCCGCGTTGGGCAGCTGGATCGCGATGGCCTCGTAGCCCTGGGCGGCGAGGTCCTCACGGACCGCCTCACCGGTCCCGGCGAGCGCCTCGGGGTGCAGGACGGCGACCCGCTTCGCGCGGTCACCGATGAGGTTCGGCAGCTCGCCGAGGAGTTGGCGCCCGACGAGCACCTCGTACGGCTCGGTGCCCGCCGTGCCGGCGATGCGGATACGCGTGGTGGCCTGCTCGGTCATGGGTGTGTTCTCCCGGCCGGAGGCCACGGCTGCGGGCTCCGGCAGTTCCAGTGCGTCGAGGACCGCCTGGGCGACCTCTTCGGGGGTGCGTTCGTCGGTGGCGACGGTCGTGCGGGCCACCTCTTCGTACAGATGGCGCCGGGCGTCCATGAGTTCGCGCCACTGCCGCCGCGGGTTGACGGCGAGCAGGGGGCGGGCGGTGTTCAGTCCGACCCGCCGCACGGCCTCCTCCACGTCCATCGCGAGGTAGGCGACCGGACGGCCGGCGAGCAGGGCGCGGGTCTTCGCGTCGAGGACGGCGCCGCCGCCGAGGGCGAGGACACCGGTGTGCTGGTCGACGGCGTCGCGTACGGCCCGCCGCTCCAGCTCCCGGAAGTGCTCCTCGCCCTCGTCGAAGAAGATCTCCGCGATGGCCTTTCCGGCGGCGGCCACCACGTCCGCGTCGGTGTCGCGGTAGGTGGTGCCCAGCCGTTCGGCGAGGAGTTCGCCCACGGTGGACTTGCCGACCCCCATCGGGCCGACCAGGACGATCAGCGGGCCGCTCACCGGATCTGGAGGTGGGAGAGGTAGGACGCCACGTTGCGGTGGGTCTCGGCCACGCTGTCCCCGCCGAACTTCTCCGCGACGGCGTCGGCCAGCACCAGGGCGACCATCGCCTCGGCGACGATCCCGGCGGCCGGGACGGCGCAGACGTCGGAGCGCTGGTGGTGGGCCTTGGCGGCCTCGCCGGTGACGACGTCCACCGTGGCGAGCGCGCGGGGCACCGTGGCGATGGGCTTCATCGCGGCGCGCACGCGCAGCAGTTCGCCGGTGGTCAGCCCGCCCTCGGTGCCGCCCGCGCGCCCGGAGGTGCGCTTGATGCCGTTCTCGGTGGCCACGATCTCGTCGTGCGCCTGGGAACCGGGCACCCGGGCCAGGTCGAAGCCGTCGCCGACCTCGACGCCCTTGATCGCCTGGATGCCCATCAGCGCGCCGGCCAGCCGGGCGTCCAGGCGCCGGTCCCAGTGCACGTGCGAGCCGAGTCCGACCGGGACGCCGTACGCCAGCACCTCCACGACACCGCCGAGGGTGTCGCCGTCCTTGTGGGCCTGGTCGATCTCCGCGACCATCGCCTTCGACGCGTCGGCGTCCAGGCAGCGCACCGGGTCGGCGTCGAGGCGCTCGACGTCGGAGGGCGTGGGGTGGACGCCGTAGGGCGCCTTGGCCGCGGCCAGTTCCACCACGTGGGAGACGATCTCGATGCCCGCGGTCTCCTTGAGGTAGGAGCGGGCGACGGCGCCGAGCGCGACCCGGGCGGCGGTCTCCCGCGCGCTGGCGCGCTCCAGGACCGGGCGGGCCTCGTCGAAGCCGTACTTCTGCATCCCGGCGAGGTCGGCGTGGCCGGGCCGGGGCCGGGTCAGCGGGGCGTTACGGGCCTGCTCGGCCAGCACCTCGGGGTCGACCGGGTCGGCCGACATGACCTGCTCCCACTTCGGCCACTCGGTGTTGCCGACCATCACGGCGACCGGCGACCCCATGGTCAGGCCGTGCCGGACGCCGCCGAGGAAGGTGACCTGGTCCTTCTCGAACTTCATCCGGGCCCCGCGCCCGTAACCGAGCCGTCGCCTGGCGAGCGCGTCCGCCACCATCTCCGTGGTGACCGGGACACCGGCGGGAAGCCCCTCCAGCGTCGCCACCAGTGCGGGGCCGTGCGACTCTCCGGCGGTCAGCCAGCGCAACCTGCTCAACGGTGCTCCTCATGCTCGCGCCTGAAACTGCGACGGCGCGACCGGGTGCGCGGCCCTGGCCCGCCACCCCTGATCCTCCCACGACCCCGGGGGCGCACCGGCCGCCGGTCCAGCAGACGGACGCCGCTACCGCTCGCGGGCGGCCAGGGCCGCTTCACCGGCCGCGCGCATGACGGCGAGGGGCGCGTCGCGCCCGGTCATCCGCTCCACCTGGAGGACGGCCTGGTGCACGAGGAGGTCGAGGCCGCCCACCACGGCCGCTCCGGCCTCCGCCCAGCGGGACGCCAGCACGGTCGGCCAGGGCTCGTACAGCACGTCGAAGAGCGTGCCGGGTGCCCCGGGTACGGCGGAGGCCAGCGCGTCCGTCGTGCCCGCCGGGGTGGTGGCGATCACCAGCGGGGCCCGCAGGCCCTGGGCGGCGTCGGCCCAGTCGGCGGTGCGGACGTCCACACCGAGGCGTTCGCCCCAGCCGCGCATCTCGTCGGCACGGGCCGCGCTGCGGACGTACGCGGTGACGGGCCCGGCGCAGAGCGTGGCGAGGGCCGCCAGCGCGGAGGAGGCGGTGGCGCCGGCCCCGAGGATCGCGGCGGACTCCACCTTCTCCACACCGCGCTCGCGCAGGGCGGCGACCATGCCGGGGATGTCGGTGTTGTCGCCGGTCCGGCGGCCGTCCTCGGTGAGGACGACGGTGTTGACGGCCTCGACGGAGGCGGCGGTCTCGCTGATCCGGTCCAGCAGCGGGATGACCGCCCGCTTGAGCGGCATGGTCAGGGACAGCCCCGCCCACGAGGCGTCCAGGCCCTCGACGAAGCCGGGCAGCGCCGCCTCGTCGATCTCGAACCGGTCGTACGACCAGGTGTCGAGGCCGAGTTCGGCGTAGGCGGCCCGGTGCAGGACCGGGGAGAGGGAGTGGGCGATGGGCGAGCCGAGGACGGCGGCGCGACGATGCCCTTCAGCCGAGGCCATGCAATTCCCTGAACTTCTCGTTGAGTTTCTCGTGTTCGGCCACCGTCTTGGTGAAGTCGGTCTTCTTCCCGTCGAGCGAGATGAAGAACATCCACCCGTCACCGGTGGGATTGAGCGCGGCCCTCAGGGCGTCGTCACCAGGATTACTGATGGGCCCCGGAGGCAGACCCGTGTGGTAATAGGTGTTGTACGGGTCGTTGTTGGTGCGGATCTCCTTCGAGGTGATCTTGATTTCGCTCTGCTTCTTCAAATAGTTGAAGGCGGAGTCGAATTCGAGCTTGCGGTTGGTGACCGTGTTGTCCGGCTTCAGGCGGTTGTAGACGACCTCGGCCATCTTCCGGAAGTCGTCGTGCGTGAGCCCCTCCGCCTGCACCAGACTGGCCACGGTGATCACCTGCCACGGACCGTCGAGGTCGTACTTCTTGGCAGCGTCTTCCAGGTCGAGCTTGTTGTACTCCGCGTTGGCCCGGCTCACCATCTTCTTCAGGACGGCCTCGGGTTTCGTGCCCTTGGCGACCGCGTAGGTGGCCGGGTAGAGGAAGCCCTCCAGCGGATCCTTTATCACCGGGTCGTTGTCCGCCCAGTCGGGAAGTCCGAGGCTGCCCGCATTCGTCTTGGCGACGTCCGCGGTCGTTCCCTCCTTGAGGCCCAGCTGTTTGTCGATGGCCGCGTACACGGTCTCGTTGCGCTGGCCGGGGCGGACCATCAGACCGTTCTGGCTGGCGGGGTCAAGCATCAGTTCGACGGCGCTCTTCGCCGACATCTCCTTCTTCAGGAGATAGACGCCCGCCTGGAGGGACTTCCCCTTGGGATTCCCGTTCTGCGCCGAAATGAAGGCGTCGGTCGATTTCACGACGCCGGCCTTCTTCAGGATGTTCGCGATCTCGTTCCCGTACGCGCCCTCGGGGATCTCGACCTCCACCGAGCCCGATCCGTCGCCCGCGTAGTCGGGGGCCGCGCCGAACCGGTCCTGGTAGTACGAGTACCCGACGTAGGCCACCCCGCCGAGACCGCCGACGAGGACCACCGCGACGCCGAGGCAGGCGCAGCCGTTGCGGCTCTTCTTCTTCCCTTTGCCGCGGCGCTCGCCGCCGCCCCTGCGGGAGGCGCGGGAGCCCTCCTCCAGGTCGCCGTCCTCGTCCTCGTCACGGCGGGGGCGGGTACGGGTGTCGTCGGCCGGTTCGTCCGCGCCCGTGAAGAAGGGGTGCGTCTCCTCCTGCGGAGCGTCCGGATCCCAGTCCGGGTTCTGGCGGGCGGGGTCCGGCTGCCGCTCGGGCTCCGGTTCCGGCTGGGCCCGGCGGCCGGGGGGCTGCGGCGGGGGGTAGGCCTCGGGAGTGCCGTAGTGGTCGGGCTGTTCGCCGTAGCCGCCGCCCTGACCGGGGTCGTACGAGGCCGCCTGCGGGTCGTACGGCATCGTGGCCTGCCGGCCGGTGTCCCAGCCGCCGTCGTACGGCGGCTGGGACTGAGGCTGCTGGGCGTAGGGGTCCTGCGGGTTCCCGTAGTACTGCTGCTGGTGCTGCGGGGCGTACGGGTCCTGCTGCTGGTGCTGCTGCTGGGCGTACGGATCCTGCTGGTGCCCGTACTGCTGCTGGGCGTACGGGTCCTGCTGCTGCGCGTACGGGTCCTGCGCGTAGCCCTGCTGGGCGTACGGGTCCTGCGCGTAGGGCTGCTGCTGGCCTTCGTACGGCCCCTGGCCCTGGCCGTGGCCCTGGACGGCCTGACGGCCGTCCCAGCCCTGGTCCCCGTACAACGGGTCCTCAGGGTGCCACGGTTCGGAGCCGGGGCCCCGGCCATACTCAGTCATCGATCCCCTAGAGCCGCGAGACGACGTTCCGTCTCTTCGCTTGGCTGTGCGGTGTCTGTTCGAACACCGGCGCATCGCGCGGAACGTTACCGTATCGCGATCAGGCAACCACTTCGACGCCCTCACCAGGGGCGGTGCCTGACGCCCGTTCGGACTCCAGAGCGTTCTGGAGGATCACCACAGCGGCGGCCTGGTCGATCACAGAACGGCCCTTCTTGGACGTCACGCCCGAAGCGCGCAGCCCCTGACTGGCCGTCACTGTGGTCATCCTCTCGTCGACCAGGCGCACCGGGACCGGGGCGATCCCCCGGGCGAGCACCTGGGCGAAGGCGCGGACCTTGACGGCCGCGGGGCCTTCGCCGCCGCCCAGCGAGCGGGGCAGCCCGACGACGACCTCGATCGGCTCGTACTCCTCGACGATCCGGCCGAGCCGCCGGTGGGCGGCCGGGACGTCGCGTCCCGGCACGGTCTCCACCGGCGTGGCGAGGATCCCGTCGGGGTCGCACGAGGCGACCCCGATCCGGGCGTCCCCGACGTCGATCGCCAGTCGGCGTCCGCGGCGCATCCGCGTCGTCCCCGCGGTCACGCCGTCTCGATGACGAGGCGCTCGACGGCGGCGACGGCGTCCCCGACGGCGTCCGGGTTCTGGCCGCCGCCCTGGGCGACGTCCGGCTTGCCGCCGCCTCCGCCGCCGAGGGTCTTGGCGGCGGTACGGACGAGGTCACCGGCCTTGAGACCGCGTTCGCGGGCGGCCTCGTTGGTGGCGATGACCGTCAGCGGACGGCCGTTGACCGTGGTGAACAGGGCCACGACGGCCGGCCGGCCGCCCTGGATCCGGCCGCGCACGTCCAGGACGAGCTTGCGCAGGTCGTCGGCGGCGGTGCCGTCCGGCACCTGGCCGGTGACCAGGGCGACTCCGCGTACGTCCCTGGCGGACTCCACCAGTCCGGCGGCGGCCTGGAGTACCTTCTCCGCGCGGAACCTCTCGATCTCCTTCTCGGCGTCCTTCAGCTTGCCGAGCATGCCGGAGATCTTCTCGGGAAGCTCCTCGGGACGGCCCTTGACCAGTTCCTGGAGCTGGGCGAGGACCGTGTGCTCCCTGGCGAGGAAGCTGTACGCGTCGACGCCGACCAGGGCCTCGATGCGGCGCACCCCGGAGCCGATGGACGACTCCCCGAGCAGCTTGACCAGACCCAGCTGGGCGGTGTTGTGGACGTGCGTGCCGCCGCACAGCTCCTTGGAGAAGTCACCGATGGTCACGACGCGGACCCGCTCGCCGTACTTCTCCCCGAACTCCGCGATGGCGCCCTGCTTCTTGGCCTCGTCGATGGACATGACCTCGGCCTGGACGTCGAGCTCCCGCGCGAGGACCTCGTTGATCTTCTGCTCGACGTCGGTGAGGACCGTGCCGGGTACGGCGGCGGGCGAGCCGAAGTCGAAGCGGAAGCGGCCGGGGGAGTTCTCCGAGCCGGCCTGGGCGGCGGTCGGGCCCAGCGCGTCGCGCAGCGCCTGGTGGGTGAGGTGGGTGGCGCTGTGGGCGCGGGCGATGGCGCGGCGGCGGGTGACGTCGATGGAGGCGTACCCGGAGGCGCCGACCGTCACCTCGCCGACCTGCACCGTGCCCTTGTGGACGGTGACGCCCGGGACCGGCTGCTGTACGTCGTGGACCCGGATCACGGCGCCGGTGTCGAGCCGGATACGGCCCTGGTCCGCGAGCTGGCCGCCGCCCTCGGCGTAGAACGGGGTGCGGTCCAGGACGACCTCGACGTCGTCGCCCTCGGTGGCGGCCGGCGAGGGCAGGCCGTCCACGAGCAGGCCGACGACGCTCGTCTCGTCCTGGGTGGAGGTGTAGCCGGTGAACTCGGTGGCCCCGGAGGCGTCGGCGACCGCGCGGTAGGCGGACAGGTCGGCGTGGCCGGTCTTCTTGGCCCTGGCGTCGGCCTTGGCGCGCTCCCGCTGCTCCTTCATCAGGCGGCGGAAGCCGTCCTCGTCCACCGAGAGGCCTTGTTCGGCGGCCATCTCCAGGGTGAGGTCGATCGGGAAGCCCCAGGTGTCGTGGAGCAGGAACGCCTTGTCGCCGGCGAGGACCCTGCCGCCTGCGGCCTTGGTCTCGGTGACGGCGGTGTCGAGGATGTTCGTGCCGCCCTTGAGGGCCTTGAGGAAGGCGGCCTCCTCGGCGAGGGCGACCGTCTCGATGCGCTTGCGGTCGGTGATCAGCTCCGGGTACTGCTGCCCCATCGTGTCGACCACCACGTCGACCAGGTCCTGGACGACCTGCCCGGTGGCGCCCAGCAGCCGCATGTTGCGGATGGCGCGGCGCATGATGCGGCGCAGCACGTAACCGCGGCCCTCGTTGCCGGGGGTGACGCCGTCGCCGATGAGCATCACCGACGTGCGGATGTGGTCGGCGACGACGCGCAGCGAGACGTCGGAGCCGTGCTCGGCGCCGTAGCGGACACCGGTGAGCTCGGTGGCCTTGTCCATGACGACGCGCAGGGTGTCGGTCTCGTACATGTTCTGGACGCCCTGGAGGATCATCGCGAGGCGTTCCAGGCCGAGACCGGTGTCGATGTTCTTGGAGGGGAGGTCGCCCAGGATCGGGAAGTCGTCCTTGCCCTCGCCGGCACCGCGCTCGTACTGCATGAAGACCAGGTTCCAGATCTCCACGTACCGCTCGTCGTTGACGGCGGGGCCGCCCTCGACGCCGAACTCGGGGCCGCGGTCGTAGTTGATCTCCGAGCACGGGCCGCAGGGGCCGGGGACGCCCATGGACCAGAAGTTGTCCGCCTTGCCCAGGCGCTGGATGCGCTCGGCCGGGACGCCGATCTTCTCGCGCCAGATCTCCTCGGCCTCGTCGTCGTCGAGGTAGACGGTGATCCACAGGCGCTCGGGGTCGAGGCCGTAGCCGCCCTCGGCGACGGAGTTCGTCAGGGCCTCCCAGGCGAACCGGATGGCCCCTTCCTTGAAGTAGTCGCCGAAGGAGAAGTTGCCGCACATCTGGAAGAACGTGCCGTGCCGGGTGGTCTTGCCGACCTCTTCGATGTCCGGCGTGCGGACGCACTTCTGCACGCTGGTGACGCGCGGGGCGGGCGGCTTGACCTCGCCGAGGAAGTACGGCTTGAAGGGGACCATGCCCGCGGGGACCAGCAGCAGAGTCGGGTCGTCCGCGATGAGCGACGCCGAAGGCACGGCGGTGTGGCCACGCTCCTCGAAGAAGCTCAGCCAGCGGCGGCGAATTTCAGCCGACTCCATCAGTGGTCCTCATTCCGGTTGTCCGAGTTGTAGGGGAGGGTGCGACGGGGGGTGGGGCGGTGCGCCTCGGGAGCCTCGACGGCGAGGTGCCCGCGCACCGGGAGGTCGCGGTCGACCGGTGTCTCCAGGCCCAGCGCGCCGCCCAGTTCGGCCTCCCGCCGGACCATGCCCTCGCGCACGTCGAGGGCGAAGTCCTTCAGCCGGTGGCCCGTCTCGACCGCCTTGTCGGCGGCCTGCGCCGCGAGGCTCTCGGGGGTGAGCCGCCTGATCTTGGCGTTGACCTTGGTGGTGGCCCAGACGCCGGCGGCTGCGCCGGCGGTGAACCAGAACGTACGGCGGAACATCGCTGGGTCAGTCCTTCTGTCCGCGGGGGTTTCGGGCGTTCCGCTTCTTGCGGGCGGACGGCACGGTACGGCCGACGATCACCGTGCGGCGGGGGGTCCGACGGTCCGGCTCCGGCTCGGTGCGGCGGCCGAGCGCCTGCCGCACCCCGTAGCCGAACGCGGCGACCTTCACGAGCGGGCCGCCGAAGGTGGAGGCGACGGTGGTGGAGAGCGCGGAGGCGTTGGAGGTGACCTCCTGCACGTCACTCGCGATGGCGTCCACCTTGTCGAGCTGGGTCTGCGCGGAGCGCAGTGTCGCGGAGGCGTCGGCGAGCAGCGGGACGGCCTGTTCGGTCACGTCCGCCACCAGCGCGGTGGTCGCCTTGAGCGTCTGGGCCAGCCTCACCAGCACCACGGCGAGGAAGGAGACCAGGATCGCCCAGAAGACGGCCACCAGGATCCCGGCCACCTCTCCACCGGACACAGTGCACCGCTCTCTGCTCGTCGATCGCCCCGGACGGGGCTTCGTCCGCGGCCGCGACGCCCGGGCCCGGGTGTACCGTCACCGCGGCCGATCGTCGTCCTGTCTTGAGCCTATCGCGCCGGACGTCGCGCCCCGTACCGCGTTTCCGCCGGGCGGGGCGGTGTCGGCGCGGGGGCGTTTGTACGCAGCACACGCGTGCGCGTACGCTGCGTGTCCCATGCGACACCCTGAGCACCCCTCCCCCCTGCCCGACGACGCGGAATCCCCGTCCGCGCGGGGCCGTGGGAAGCTCCCCGCCGAACTGGACGCGTTCGTGGGGCGCGTGGCGGAACTGGCCCGGCTCGAAGCGCTCCTCGGGGAGTCCCGGCTGGTGACGCTGGCGGGCGGGGCCGGGATCGGCAAGACCCGTTGCGCCACCCGGATCGCGGCCCGCATGGAGAAACGGTACTGCGACGGGGTGCGGATCGCCGGGCTCTCGGCCGTCCGCGAACCGGCGCTGCTCGACCACGCCGTGGCCGAGGCGGTGGGCCTGACCGACCACACCCGCAGACCCCCGCGCACGGCGCTGCTGGAGTACTGCGCCGAACGCCAACTCCTGCTGGTGATCGACGGGTTCGAGCATCTGGCCGAGGCCTGCGCCGGACTGGTACGGGAGTTGCTGCTCCGGGCGCCGGGGCTGACGGTGCTCGCGGCGGGCCGGTGCCCGCTGCGGGTGGAGGGCGAGCACACGTTCACGCTGGCGCCGATGACGGACGAGGACGCGGTGGAGCTCTTCGCCCGGCGGACCCGCGCCGTGCGGCCCGGCTTCACGCTGACCGGCGCGGACCGGGACACCGCCCGGGACCTGTGCCGGCGCCTCGACGGCATCCCGCTCGCCGTGGAACTGGCGGCGGGGCGGATGCGCGCCCTGTCGATGGAGCAGGTGCTGCACCGGCTGGACGACCGGTTCCGGCTGCTGACCGGGGGCGGCCGCGGCGCGCTCCCCCGCCACCAGACCCTGCGGACGGCGGTCGGCTGGAGCCATGAGCTGTGCGCACCGGGGCACCGGCTGCTCTGGGCGCGGTTGTCGGTGTTCGCCGGGTCGTTCGACCTGGAGGCCGCGGAGTACGTCTGCGGCGGCCGCGGTCTGCCGGCCGAGTCGGTGCTCGACGTGCTCGACGACCTCCTCGCGCAGTCCGTGGTGATGCGCGAGGACACCGGGGCGGCCGGCCGCTACCGGCTGCTGGACACCGTGCGGGAGTACGGCGCCCAGTGGCTGGAGGCGGCCGGGGACACCGGGCGGATGCGCCGCAGGCACCGGGACTGGTTCCTGGGGCTCGCGACCTGGTGCGAGCTGGACTGGTTCGGCCCCCGGCAGGCGGAGGCGGCGGCCCGTGTCGACCGCGAGCTGCCCAATCTGCGCCGGGCGATGGAGTACTCGATGGAGAGCCCGGAGGAGGTCCGCCTCGCCCAGCACCTGGCGGGCGCGCTCTGGTTCTACTGGGCGGGGTGCGGCCGTCTCGCGGAGGGCCGCCACTGGCTGGAGAACGTGCTGGAGGAGGAGTCGGGGCACGACACGTCCCGGCTGAAGGCGCTGTGGGTGCTCGGATACGTGGCGGTGCTCCAGGGTGACCCGGCCGGCGCGGTCCCGGCCCTGCTGGAGTGCCGTGAGGCCGGTGAGCTCTCGGGGGACGCGGCGGCCGTGGCGTACGCGGTGCACCGCACCGGGTGCCTGGCGCTGGTGACCGACGACCTGCCGCGCGCGCGGAGGCTGCTGGGGGAGGCGCTGGACCGCTACCAGGAGGCGGGCGAGCTGAACAGCACCGTGCTGATGGCCCGGGTCGAGCTGGCGATGGCGGTGGCGTTCGAGGGCGATCTGGACGAGGCGGCACGGATCTGCCAGGAGGTCCGGGAGATCTGCGAGGACCACGGGGAGCGCTGGACCCTGGCCTACGCCCTGTACGTCCTGGCCTACACCGCCCTGCACCACGGGCACGGCGGGCGGGCCCGGCGGATGCTGCGGGAGTGCCTGACCATCGCGCACACCTTCCACGACCTGCTGGGCACGGTGCTCTCGCTGGAACTGCTCGCCCTGGTCACGGCGGTCGAGGGGGACCCGGCCGAGGGGGCGGTGCTCCAGGGGGCGGCGGAGCGGATCTGGCCGTCGGTGGGGCTCCCGCTGTTCGGGTCGGTCCACTACGGGCGGCCCCGGACGCGGTGCGCGGAGCTGGCCCGGGAGGCGCTCGGCGGCGAGCGGTACGAGGCGGCGAGGAGCGCCGGACGCCGGCTGGCCACGGAGGACGCCGTGGCGCGGGCGGTGGGCGCCCGGGTGCCCGGCGGACGGGACGGCGGGCAGACGCCGCGCGGAGCGGGCGCGGGGGCCGTCGGCGCGGAGGCGGACGGCGGGGAGACGGGCGGCGGGGAGACGGACGCCGGGGAGGACGGCGAGGGGGCGGGCCCGGACGCGCGAAGGCCCGCCACCTCCCGGACGACAGGGAGGGGCGGGCCCGAGCTCTGACGGTGACTACGCCTGGATCAGCGGGCGTAGTACTCGACGACGAGCTGCTCGTCGCAGATGACCGGAATTTCCTTGCGGTTCGGGTCACGGTCCAGGCGGAAGGCCAGGGCCTTCAGGTTCACCTGGAGGTAGCGCGGCGTCTCGCCGTCGGTGTCGTAACCACCCTCGCGGGCCACCTGGAAGGGGACCTTGGAGCGGCTGCGCTCGCGGACCTGCACGACGTCGTCGGGACGCACGCGGAAGGACGGCTTGTCGACCTTGCCGCCGTTGACCTCGATGTGGCCGTGGACGACCATCTGACGGGCCTGGTAGATGGTGCGGGCGATGCCCGAACGCAGGACCAGGGCGTCGAGGCGGCGCTCGAGCTCGACGACCAGCGCCTCGCCCGTCTTGCCCTCGGCCTTACGGGCGCGGTCGTAGGCGCGCGCCATCTGGCGCTCGCTGATGTCGTACTGGGCGCGCAGGCGCTGCTTCTCCAGCAGACGGACCTTGTAGTCCGAGTTCTGCTTGCGGCCACGGCCGTGCTCGCCCGGCGGGTAGGGGCGCGCCTCGAAGTACTTGACAGCCTTCGGCGTCAGGGCGATGCCGAGGGCACGCGACTTCTTGACCTTGGGACGCGACTGGTTAGGCACGTTCTCCAGACCTCCGTTGTAGGTTAGGTTAGGCTTACCTTACTCAAGGAGATCGCATGTCTCGCCCTGGGAACACCACTCACGTCACGGACAGCACGGACAGCGACGGCGCGCACAAAGGCGCCGCGATGACGGAAGGCCGATCTGATCGTGGTCAGCCGCGTCCCAGCGGGCCAGAAACCACCCGACTGCCGTCAGCAGCCGAGCGCACACGAACTCTCGTACAGAGTACCTGCTCGTCCGTGCTGCTCGTACCAGGGCTCCAGGTGGTCCACCCCGTGCAGCTCATGCCGGACAGCCGGGCGGTCGGCCCGGAGGGGGACCTGTTCCTCGGCTTCGCCGCCGACTCCCCCGCGGTGCGGGCCGCCACCCACGCCCAGGGCGACGAACTGACCGCGGCGCTGGAACTCACCGACGTGGCCCCGGTCTCCGTCCCGCACCGGATCCGGGGGCGGGCCAGGATCACCGGGTGGCTCACCGCCGTACCGGGGCTCGCGGGGCCCGGCCGGATGACGCTCCGGCTGGAGTTCGGCGAGGCCTCCGTCGACGACCTCTGGGGCGCGGAGATGGTCGAACCGGACGCCTTCCGGGACGCCGTCGCGGATCCGCTCGTCACCCATGAGGCGGAGCTGCTCCAGCATCTGCACGCGGCCCACGGCGAGCAGATGGCCACCCTCGCCACCCTGCTCGGCGAGCGGACCGCCACCGGCCGGGCGGGGGGCGTGCCGCGCGCGGTGCCGGTCGCGCTGGACCGCTTCGGACTGCGGGTCCGGTTCATCGAGAGCGCGGCGGCCTGCTTCGACGCACGCTTCGAATTTCCTGATCCCGTACGGGACGTCGGGGAGCTGCGCCGCGCGATGCACACCCTCTTCGAGGCGGCGGCCCACTGAGCGGAGGCGGCCCGCCGGGAAGCGCGGCCCGCCGGGCCCGAGCCACCCCGGCCACGGACCACCGAGCCCGGAACGCCCCCGCACGGGGTGACGGATCCCGGCCACCGGCGTCACGACGGGGTGGTGCCGCCCGGCTCCCCTCGGCCGAGCCGCTCGCGGACCCGCTCCACCACGTCCGCGTACCGCGCCTCCGCGCCGTACCGCGTGGGCTCGTAGTAGGTCCTCCCCCGGACGGCCTCCGGGGCGTACTCCTGGGCGGCGATTCCGCCGGGCACGTCGTGCGGGTAGACATAGCCCTGGGCGTGGCCCAGCTTGGCGGCGCCCTGGTAGTGGCCGTCACGCAGATGGGCCGGGACCGGGCCGGCCAGCCCCCTGCGCACGTCCTCCCGCGCGGCGGAGATCGCCAGCGTGGCGGCGTTGGACTTGGGGGCCAGTGCCAGCGCGATCGTGGCATGGCTCAGGGTGAGCGCGGCCTCCGGGAAGCCGATCAGGGCGACGGCCTGGGCCGCCGCCACGGCGGTGGGCAGCGCCGTGGGATCCGCGAGCCCGATGTCCTCGCTGGCGGAGATCATCAGCCGCCGGGCGATGAACCTCGGGTCCTCCCCCGCCTCGATCATCCGGGCCAGGTAGTGCAGGGCCGCGTCCACGTCCGATCCGCGGATCGACTTGATCAGGGCGCTCGCCACGTCGTAGTGCTGGTCGCCGTCCCGGTCGTACTTCACGGCGGCGCGGTCGACGGTCTCCTCCAGCGTCTCCAGCGTGACCTCCGGCTCGCGCTTGGCCAGGGCCGCTCCGGCGGCCGCCTCCAGGGCGGTCAGCGCGCGCCGGGCGTCGCCGCCCGCGATCCGCAGCAGATGCGCCTCGGCGTCCTCGGGCAGGGTGACCGCGCCGGTCAGACCGCGCTCGTCGGCCACGGCCCGGCGCAGCAGCCCGCGCAGGTCCTCGTCGGTGAGCGGCTCCAGGGTCAGCAGCAGGGAGCGCGACAGCAGCGGGGAGATGATCGAGTGGTACGGGTTCTCGGTGGTGGCGGCGATCAGCGTCACCCAGCGGTTCTCCACGGCGGGGAGCAGGGAGTCCTGCTGGGCCTTGGAGAAGCGGTGGATCTCGTCGAGGAAGAGGACGGTCTCCTTGCCGAAGCCCCCGGTGGCGCGGCGCGCCCCGTCGATGACGGCGCGGACCTCCTTGACGCCCGCCGTGATCGCGGACAGCTCCACGAAGCGCTTGTCGGTGGCCTTGCTGACCACGTACGCCAGGGTCGTCTTGCCGGTGCCCGGCGGACCCCACAGGAGCACCGAGGAGGCGCCCGCCGGTCCCCCGCCGCCCTCGCCGACGAGGCGGCGCAGCGGTGAGCCCGGCTTGAGCAGATGGCGCTGGCCCACGACCTCGTCGAGCGTACGCGGACGCATCCGGACAGCGAGGGGGCTGCTGGACGGGTCCTTCTCCTGGCGGTCTTCGGCGGCTGCGGTAAAGAGGTCGGGCTCCACATGCGAAAGCCTATGTCACCCCACTGACAGCGCCCCGGCCGCTCAGCTGGTCCAGAAGTCCCACCAGCGGGTCAGGATCAGCATGCCGATGACCCCGATCCAGAGCACCGGCGGGACCCAGTGGAACTCGGCGAGGCCGTTCCTGAGCCAGGCCGGGGCGGGCAGGACGCGGTTCTTGACGTTGTGCGCGGTGACGTAGCAGAACATGACGATCGTGGCGACCCAGGCCAGGCAGCACCAGAGGCAGAGGGAGTTGATGTTGTACAGCGACTGGTACTGGAGCCAGGTGCAGAACCCGACGCCGAACAGCGTGCCCGCGTTCAGACCGAGCCAGTACCAGGCGCGGAAGCGGGCTCCGGCCAGCAGGGCCATGCCGATGCCGATGACCACCGAGTAGGTGGCGATGCCGAGCATCGGGTTGGGGAAGCCGAAGGCGGAGGCCTGCTCGCTCTTCATGATGTTGCCGCAGGCGACGACCGGGTTCAGGCTGCAGCCCGGGGTGAAGCTCGGGTCCTCCAGCAGCTTGAACTTGTCGATGGTGATCACCCAGGCGGCGAGCAGCCCGGCCGCTCCCGTGATCACCAGGAGCAGGGCGAGCGCGCGACCGCCGCCGAAGGTCTTCGTCCCGCCGTCCTCGTCGTCTCGCCGGGAGGAGGCGTGGTCTACCGCTGCCATCGTCATATCGCCGTTCCATCACTGAGTAGCCGGCCGGGGCACCGTCATTCTGCCGCATCACCGGTCCGCTCAATCGTTCGACGGTGATATCGGTGTTCGCTCTTCGGCTCCTCGCCCTGGGCACTCCGGGAGGCCCTTCTGCCCCGGCGCGACCGGCGGCCGGTGCCCGGGGTGGCTCCGGGCGGCGCCACCCGCCGGGCCCCGCGGACGGCCTCGACCTGCGGATTCACCGGGTGGAAGGGTGCCGGCGCCCCGGTCCGGACGCGGTCGGCGCGAGCGCCGCCGCGCGGAACCCCCGGGCGTCGGGGCCGCGCCGGCCGGCACGCTTACGTGTCCTGAGCACGGATCCGGCCTCCGCGATTGCCGGAGGGTTCCGCGCCGGAACCCTCCGGCAGGATGAACGCACGCGCGCCGCGTTGACGACGGGGCGGTGTACCCCGCTCCACTAGGGCGTGTTTCGAAAGTCCCGCCTGGCCTCCGGGCGGACGGCGCTACGTTCGAAACACGCCCTAGGCGGCCTCACCGGAGGGAAGGGCGCCGGAACGCGCGATGCCCGCCCGGGAGGACCGGGCGGGCACGCGGGGCGATCAGGTCCGAGCGGCCGGGACGGGACCGTGACGGCCCCGGCCCCGGCCCGGGTCAGGCCAGCTTGCCCTGGAGGACGGCCACGAGGTCACCGACCGGGACGGCCTGCTGCTCGCCGGACTCCATGTCCTTCACCTGCACGTCGCCCTCGGCGAGATCCCGCTCGCCCGCCACGACGGTGTAACGGGCACCGGAGCGGTTGGCGCTCTTCATCGCGCCCTTGAGACCTCGGCCGCCGAACGCGAAGTCCGTGGCGACCCCGGCCTTGCGCAACTCGGTGACCAGACCGAAGAGCACGCGCCGCGCCTCCTCCCCGAGCGGCACCGCGTACACGCTGGTGGTGGCCGGGATGTCGAGCGCGATGCCCTCCGCCTCCAGGGCGAGCACCGTGCGGTCCACACCGAGCGCCCAGCCGACGGACGGCAGCGCGGGGCCGCCGATCATCTCGGACAGCCCGTCGTAGCGGCCGCCACCGCCCACCGCGGACTGCGAGCCGAGCCCGTCGTGCACGAACTCGAAGGTGGTGCGCGTGTAGTAGTCCAGGCCGCGGACCAGCTTCTCGTCGTCCTCGTACGCCACGCCCGCCGCCGTCAGCAGCGCGCGGACCTCCTCGTGGTACGCCTTGCAGGCGTCGCAGAGGTAGTCGCGCAGCATCGGGGCGCCGGTCAGCTGCTTCTGGACCTCGGACCGCTTGTCGTCGAGCACGCGCAGCGGGTTGATCTCGACGCGGCGGCGGGTCTCCTCGTCCAGGTCGAGATCGCGCAGGAAGCCCTGGAGCGCCTCCCGGTAGACGGGGCGGCACTCCTTGTCGCCCAGCGAGTTGAGCAGGATGCGGAACCCGCGGAGCCCGAGGGCGCGGTACGCCTGGTCGGCCAGGATGATGAGTTCGGCGTCCAGCGCCGGGTCCTCGGCCCCGATGGCCTCGGCGCCCACCTGAGAGAAGTGGCGGTAACGGCCCTTCTGCGGGCGCTCGTAGCGGTAGTACGAGCCGGAGTACCAGAGCTTGACGGGGAGGTTGCCCCCCTTGTGCAGGTTGGCCTCCAGCGCGGCGCGCAGCACGGAGGCGGTCCCCTCGGGACGCAGGGCGAGCTTGTCGCCGCCCTTGGTCTCGAAGGCGTACATCTCCTTGGAGACGATGTCGGTGGACTCCCCGACGCCGCGCGCGAACAGGGCGACGTCCTCGAAACCGGGCGTCTCGATGTAGCCGTAACCGGAGTTGCGCAGGGGCGCGGACAGGGCCTCGCGTACCGCCAGGTACGTCGCGGAGTCCGGCGGGATCAGGTCGTACGTGCCCTTGGGGGCCTGGAAGGTGCTCACGGGGTCTTTCTCTCGTCACATTCCTCGGCGGGGCGCGTCCAGTCCGTGCAGATACGGATTGGAGGCGCGCTCGCGGCCGATGGTCGTCTGGGGTCCGTGGCCGGACAGCACCACGGTCGAGTCGTCGAGCGGCAGGCACACGCGGGCCAGCGAGTCGAGGAGCTCGGCGTGGTCGCCGCCGGGCAGGTCGGTGCGTCCGACGGAGCCGGCGAAGATCAGGTCGCCCGAGAAGAGGATCTGCGGTACGTCCGCGGCCTCGGGCATCCGATACGTCACCGACCCCTTCGTATGGCCGGGCGCGTGCGCGACGCCGAACCGGAGACCCGCCAGCTCCAGCACCGCGCCGTCGTCCAGCTCGCGGACGTCGTCGGGCTCGCCCACGGTCAGCTCGCCCATGAGCGGCATCCCGATGGAGCGGCCGAGCGCCTTCTCCGGGTCGCTCATCATGAAGCGGTCCTCGGGGTGGATCCACGCGGGCACGTCGTGCGCGCCGCACACCGGGACGACCGAGGCGACATGGTCGATGTGGCCGTGGGTGAGCACGACGGCGACGGGCTTGAGCCGATGCTTCTTCAACGCGTCCTCGACTCCCTGGGCGGCCTGGTGGCCCGGGTCGATGATCACGCACTCCTCGCCGGCGGCGGGGGCGACCAGGTAGCAGTTGGTCCCCCAGGCCCCGGCGGGGAACCCGGCAATCAGCACGTTCGTCCTTAGTGTTCGTCCGACGGGAACGGGCCGCGGAGAGGGATGCGGCAGACACAGAGCCTACCGGCGCTCCTCATTCCACAGCTAACCCATATACCGTACGGGGCAATCCAGGCCCGTTCACACGACGTACAAGGAGATCAACCGGTGGTCAGCAGCGATCAGCGGCGGCGGCAGCTCGCCCGGGAGAAGTTCGAGCGGCAGCAGCAGCGCCGGGAGGAGGCACGCCGGCGGACGCGGCGCCTGACCGCGATCATCGCGTCCTCGGTGGCCGTGGTCGCGGTCATCGGCGTGGGCGCGTACCTCTCGCTCGACGACGACGGCGACTCCAAGGACAAGGCGAAGGCGGCGGCGAGCCCGAGCGAGAGCCCGGAGGAGACCGAGAGCAGCGCGCCCGAGCCGGCGATGAGCATCGACAAGAAGGCCACGTACACGATGTCGATGAAGACGAGCCAGGGTGACATCGGCATCGCGATGGAGGCGGCGAAGACCCCGCACACCGTCAACTCCTTCAAGTCCCTCGCGGACAAGGGCTTCTTCGACGGCACGAAGTGTCACCGGCTGACCACGGAGGGCATCTTCGTGCTCCAGTGCGGCGACCCCGAGGGCAACGGCCAGGGCGGTCCGGGCTACACGATCCCGGACGAGAACCTCACCGCGCTGGGCAAGGCGGGCGACGACGGCGCGGTGACCTACCCGGCGGGCTCGGTCGCGATGGCGAACACGGGCCAGCCGGGCAGCGGCGGAAGCCAGTTCTTCCTGGTGTACAAGGACACCCAACTGCCGCCCACCTACACGCCGTTCGGGACGATGGACAAGGAAGGGCTGAAGACCGTCAAGAAGATCGCCGAGGCGGGAGCCGAGGGCGGCGCCCCCGACGGTGCGCCGAAGAAGGCGGTCACGGTCGAGAAGCTCGCCGTCGCCACGTCCTGACCCCCGGCGCCGGTCCGCCCGGCACGGCCCCGCGCGGGCCGGATAATTTCGGCCGCGCTGAGTGCGGACAGCCGGGCGGCCGGTCGCCTAGATTGGCGTTGTGCAGGGCGGGCGCTGCCCGCCCCAGGAAACTGTGGACGATGCCAGGGGGGCGAACCCCCTCGCGGGCATCAGGTGGAGGAGGCGCTGTGAGCAGCGACCCGTGGGGCCGTGTCGACGAGACAGGCACCGTGTACGTGCGTACGGCCGACGGCGAGCAGGTCGTCGGATCGTGGCAGGCCGGTTCCCCCGAGGAGGCACTGGCCTACTTCGAGCGCAAGTACGAGGGCTTGGTGGTCGAGATCGGCCTCCTCGAACGTCGGGTGAAGACCACCGACCTGGCGGCGAAGGACGCGACGGCCGCGATCGATCATCTGCGTCAGCAGGTCGACGAGCACCATGCCGTCGGTGATCTCGCCGCGCTCCGCGTCCGGCTGGACGCGCTCGTCGCGACGGTCGAGGCGCGGCGCGAGGAGCGCAAGGCCCAGAAGGCGAAGCAGACCGACGAGTCCCGGCGGGCCAAGGAGGCGCTCGTCGTCGAGGCGGAGGAGCTGGCGCGGAGCGAGCAGTGGCGTTCCGCCGGTGAGCGGCTGCGGGCGCTGGTGGACACGTGGAAGGGCCTGCCCCGGCTGGACCGCAAGTCGGACGACGAGCTGTGGCACCGCTTCTCGCACGCCCGGTCCGCCTTCTCCAAGCGCCGCAAGGCGCACTTCGCCTCGCTGGACGCCCAGCGCGAGGAGGCCCGCAAGGCCAAGGAGAAGCTGGTCGCCGAGGCCGAGTCGCTGTCCGGATCGACGGACTGGGGGGCGACGGCGGCGCGTTACCGCGACCTGATGACCGAGTGGAAGGCGGCGGGCCGCGCCCAGCGTGAGGCGGAGGACGACCTGTGGAACCGTTTCCGCGGGGCGCAGGACGTGTTCTTCGCGGCGCGCGGCGGTGTGTTCGCGGAGCGGGACGCCGAGCAGGGCGAGAACCTCAAGCTGAAGGAGGAACTCGCCGCCGAGGCCGAGACGCTGGTGCCGGTGACGGATCTGAAGGCGGCCCGTGCCGCGTTCCGTTCCGTCAACGAACGCTGGGAGGCCATCGGCCACGTGCCGCGTGACGCCCGGGGGAAGGTCGAGGGCCGGCTGCACGCGGTGGAGCGGGCGCTGAAGGAGGCCGAGGAGACCGAGTGGCGCCGGACGAACCCGGAGGCGCGGGCGCGTGCCGAGGGTCTGACCGGTCAGCTCCAGGCGGCCGTCGACAAGCTGCGCACCCAGATCGACACCGCGCGGGCGTCGGGCAACAACTCCCGCGCGGACAAGCTGTCGCGCGAGCTGGAGGGCCGGCAGGCGCTGCTGGACCAGGCGTTGAAGGGTCTGGAGGAGTTCGGCGGCTGAGCCGGGCTCCGGCATACGGAAGGGGCCCCGGTACGTGTCACGTACCGGGGCCCCTTCCGTGTGTCCGTCCGCCGGGCGGGGCGTCTTCCCCGCCGGCGCCGTGCGGGACTACGGGCGCCGTGCCGAGGTCACCCGGTAGACGTCGTAGACGCCCTCCACGCCCCGTACGGCCTTCAGTACGTGGCCCAGGTGCTTCGGGTCGCCCATCTCGAAGGTGAAGCGCGAGGTGGCCACCCGGTCGCGGGACGTCTGCACGGCCGCCGAGAGGATGTTCACGTGCTGGTCGGACAGCACCCGGGTGACGTCGGAGAGCAGGCGGGAGCGGTCCAGCGCCTCGACCTGGATGGCGACGAGGAAGACCGAGGACTGGGTGGGCGCCCACTCCACGTCGAGGATCCGCTCGGGCTGCTGCGAGAGCGAGTCGACGTTGACGCAGTCCGCCCGGTGCACGGAGACGCCGCTGCCACGGGTGACGAAGCCGATGATCGGGTCGCCGGGGACGGGCGTGCAGCAGCGGGCCAGTTTGACCCAGACGTCCTCGACGCCCTTGACGACGACGCCCGGGTCCGCCTTGGCGCGGCGCTTGGTGCGGCCGTGCGAGGGCGGCGAGCTCTCCGCCAGGTCCTCGTTGGCCGCGTCCTCGCCGCCGAGCGCCTGGACGAGCTTCTGGACGACCCCGGCCGCCGCGACATGGCCCTCGCCGATCGCCGCGTACAGCGAGGAGATGTCGGGGTAGCGCATCTCGTGGGCCAGGGTGACCAGGGAGTCGCCGGTGAGGATGCGCTGGATCGGCAGGTTCTGCTTGCGCATGGCCCGCGCGATGGCGTCCTTGCCCTGCTCGATCGCCTCGTCGCGGCGCTCCTTGGAGAACCAGGCCCGGATCTTGTTGCGCGCCCTGGGCGACTTGACGAACTGGAGCCAGTCGCGGGAGGGCCCGGCACCGGCCGCCTTGGAGGTGAAGACCTCCACCAGGTCGCCGTTGTCGAGCGTGGACTCCAGCGGCACGAGGCGTCCGTTGACCCGGGCGCCTATGGTCCGGTGGCCGACCTCGGTGTGCACGGCGTAGGCGAAGTCGACCGGTGTCGCGCCGGCGGGCAGCGCTATCACGTCGCCCTTCGGCGTGAAGACGAAGACCTCGTTGCGCGAGAGGTCGAAGCGCAGGGACTCCAGGAACTCGCTGGGGTCCTCGGTCTCCTTCTGCCAGTCCAGGAGCTGGCGCAGCCACGCCATGTCGTTGACGGTGTCCTGGCCCCGGCCGCCCCCGGTGTTCTTGGGGACGTCGGTGCGCACCTTGGAGGCGCCCGCGACGGCCTCCTGCTTGTACTTCCAGTGCGCGGCGATGCCGTACTCGGCGCGGCGGTGCATGTCGAAGGTACGGATCTGGAGCTCGACGGGCTTGCCGCTGGGACCGATCACCGTGGTGTGCAGCGACTGGTACATGTTGAACTTGGGCATCGCGATGTAGTCCTTGAACCGTCCCGGCACCGGGTTCCACCGGGCGTGGACGGTGCCGAGCGCCGCGTAGCAGTCGCGGACGGTGTCGACGAGGACGCGGATGCCCACCAGGTCGTAGATCTCGGCGAAGTCCCGGCCCCGCACGATCATCTTCTGGTAGACGCTGTAGTAGTGCTTGGGCCGGCCGGTGACGGTGGCCTTGATGCGGGCGGCGCGCAGGTCGGACTGCACCTCGTCGGTCACTATGGCGAGGTACTCGTCGCGCTTGGGCGCGCGCTCGGCGACGAGGCGGACGATCTCGTCGTACATCTTCGGGTAGAGGATCGCGAAGGCGAGGTCCTCCAGCTCCCATTTGATGGTGTTCATGCCCAGGCGGTGGGCGAGCGGCGCGTAGATCTCCAGGGTCTCGCGGGCCTTCTTCTCCTGCTTCTCCCGCTTGAGGTAGCGCATGGTGCGCATGTTGTGCAGCCGGTCGGCGAGCTTGATGACCAGGACCCGGGGGTCCTTGGCCATGGCGACGACCATCTTGCGGACGGTCTCGGCCTGGGCGGCCTCGCCGAACTTCACCTTGTCGAGCTTGGTGACGCCGTCGACCAGCAGCGCGACCTGGTCCCCGAAGTCCTTGCGCAGGGTGTCCAGGCCGTACTCGGTGTCCTCGACCGTGTCGTGCAGCAGCCCGGCCATCAGCGTCGCCGGGTCCATGCCCAGCTCGGCGAGGATCGTGGTGACGGCGAGCGGGTGCGTGATGTACGGGTCGCCGCTCTTGCGCTTCTGTCCCCGGTGCCAGCGCTCGGCGACCTGGTAGGCGCGCTCGATCTGCCGCAGGGTGGAGTTCTCGATCTTCGGGTCGTTGCCACGCACCGTGCGCAGCAGCGGCTCCAGCACCGGGTTGTACGGACTGGAGCGCTGTACGCCCAGACGGGCGAGGCGGGCCCGGACACGGCTGGAGGAACCGCCGGAGCGCACGGCCGGAGCGGGGGCCGGGGCCGGGGGCTTGGCCGCGGGGGACTTCGGCGCGGCCGGCGGTACGGGCGGCTGGCCGGTGGGCGCGGGCGGCTGGACCGCCGGGGCGGGGGCCGGGGGCTTGGGACCGGCGGTGGCGTCCCGCGGGGCGGTGTCGCCCTGCGCGTCGGCCTCGGGGGTGGTGTCCTTCGGGGGTACCGCCGCCGGGGAGGCCTGGGCCTCGCCGTCCGCGGACTCGTGCGCGCGGGACTCGCCCACCGGGCCGGGCCGCCCCTTCCCGGGCGTGGCGGGAGCCACCGCGGGCCGGTCGGGCTGCGCGGCGGTGACTGGACGGGCCTCGTCTGGCAAGAGCGCTCCTCGTGCGGATCCGGGCTCCCCGGAAGGCCCATGGTATCGACCCCCCGCTCGGGCCTCTCCCGGGGACGGAGTGGATCTCCTGACAACGCGGAACGGGCACCCGGGTGTTCCCGGGTGCCCGTCCTGTGGCGCCTTACACCGCCCTGCGCGCCCGGCCGGGGCGCCCGGGGCGGATCAGAGCGTGATCACCGACTCCAGCGGGGCGCCCGCCAGCGCGGTCTCCAGCCGGGCACGGCCGGCCAGGAAGCCGAGCTCCATGAGGACCGACACCCCCGCGACCTGGGCACCGGCCCGGCGGATCAGCTCCAGCGAGGCCTGTGCGGTGCCGCCGGTGGCGAGGACGTCGTCGATGACCATGACCCGGTCGTCGGCGGACAGGTCCTCGGCGTGGATCTCGACCTCGGCGGTGCCGTACTCCAGCTCGTACGCCTGCCCGAGGGTCGCCCCGGGCAGCTTTCCGGCCTTGCGGACGGGTACGAAGCCGAGCCCCGCGCGCACGGCGACGGGAGCCGCCAGGATGAAGCCGCGGGCCTCCAGCCCGACGACCTTCGTCGCGCCGTACCGGACGCACTGGTCCGCGAAGAGGCCGGTGAGCGCGGTGAAGGCGACCGGGTCCGCGAGCAGCGGGGTGATGTCCTTGAACACCACCCCCGGCTTCGGGTAGTCCGGTACGTCGCGGATCCGGGCGAGCAGGAGCTCCCGGACGGCCTCGGTGGCGGTGGCGCCGGTCATCGCCGGTTCCCCGGCGTCCGGCCCTGGCCCCGGGGCCGCTCACGCTGGCCGACGACGGCACCGGCGGTCTCCGGGGTCCCGGCGCCGAGCTCCCGCTCGTCGTCACGGTCGTCGTCCTCGCCGTCCTCGCCCTTGGCCGCCGCGGCGGCCCGCTTGGCGAGGATCCGCTTCTTCAGCGCCTTCATCTGCGGGTCGCGTTCCTTGAGGTCGGCGACGAGCGGGGTGGCGATGAAGATCGAGGAGTACGCGCCGGCGGCGAGGCCGACGAAGAGCGACAGCGAGATGTCGTTCAGCATGCCCGCGCCGAGCACGCCGCCGCCGATGAACAGCAGACCGGCGACCGGCAGCAGCGCCACGACGGTGGTGTTGATGGAACGCACCAGCGTGCCGTTGATGGACCGGTTGGCGATCTCGCTGTAGGTCCAGCGGGTCTGCCGGGTGATCCCGACGGTGCTCTCCTTGAGACTGTCGAAGACCACGACCGTGTCGTACAGGGAGTAACCGAGGATGGTCAGCAGACCGATCACGGTGCCCGGGGTGACCTCGAAGCCGACCAGGGCGTAGACGCCGACCGTGATGGTGATGTCGTGGATCAGCGCGACCAGGGCCGCGATGGCCATGCGCCACTCGAAGGCGATGGCCAGGTAGACCACGACGAGGACCATGAAGATGCCGAGGCCGGTCCAGGCCTTGTTGGCGATCTGCTCACCCCAGCTGGGGCCGACCAGGTCCGCGTTGATCTTGGACTCGGGGATACCCAGGTCCTCGGAGAGCTGCGTCTTGACCGCGTTGGCCGTGGCGGTGTCGACCTCGGTGATCTGGATGCGCATGTTGCCGTCGCCCAGCCCCTGGACGATGGCCTCGTGCCCGGAGGCCTCGACGGCGCTCTCGTGGGCCTGGGAGACGGAGATCTTGGGCTTCTCGTCGGTCGTGAAGACCGCGCCGCCCTTGAACTCGATGCCCATGTTGAGCCCGCTGACCGCCAGGCCGACGATGGCCGTGATGGTGATCAGGACCGAGACGCCGTACCAGATCATGCGGTTGCCGATGAAGTCGTAGCCGACCTCGCCGCGGTAGAGCCGGGCGCCGAGATTGCCGAGTCGCGACATCTCACGCCTCCTTCGGGTGGTCGATGGGGGCGTTGACACGGCGCGAGCGGCGCAGCGGCGGCTTGGCGCCGAGCCGCTTGGGATCCAGACCGGACCAGGGATGACCGCTGGAGAAGAACTTCGTGCCGCCCATCATCGTCAGGACGGGCTTGGTGAAGAAGAACACCACGACGACGTCGAGCAGCGTGGTCAGGCCGAGCGTGAACGCGAATCCCTGGACCTTGCCGACGGTGACCAGGAAGAGCACCGCGGCGGCGAGGAACGACACGAAGTCGGAGACCAGGATGGTGCGGCGGGCACGCGGCCAGCCCCGCTCGATCGCGGGACGCAGCGTGCGGCCCTCGCGGATCTCGTCCCGTACGCGCTCGAAGTACACGATGAAGGAGTCCGCGGTGATACCGATCGCCACGATCGCACCGCAGACCGCGGGCAGGTTCAGGGCGAAGCCGATGGCCGGGCCGAGCAGCGCCATGATCGTGTAGGACAGCACACCGGAGACGCCGAGGCTGAGGAGCGCGATGAACGCCAGGCCGCGGTAGTAGGCCACCAGGTAGATCACCACGAGGGCCAGGCCGATGGCGCCGGCGATCAGACCGGCCCGCAGCTGGTCGCCGCCGAGCGCGGCGCTGACGGTGGTGACGCTCTGCTCCTGGAAGGAGAGCGGGAGCGCGCCGTAGGAGAGCACGTTGGCCAGGTCCTCGGCGGACTGCTGGCTGAAGCTGCCGGAGATCTCGGCGCTGCCGGTGAGGGTCGAGTTCACCTGCGGGGCGGAGACGACCTCGCCGTCGAGGGAGATCGCGAACTGGTTCTGCGGGGACTGCTGCGCGGACAGCTTCTTGGTGATCGCCTGGAACTTCTTGGAGCCCTTGTCGGTGAAGTCCATGGAGACGAGCCAGATGCCGCGCTGCTGGTCGAACTGGGCCTTCGCGTCGTCGACGTCCGTGCCGGAGACCTCGGCCGGGCCGAGGATGTACTTGGCGTCGCCCTCGGAGCTGCACGCAACCGTGGGGTCCTCGGGCGCGACGCCCTCACCGGCCTTGGCGCGGGCGGAGGGGTTGGAGCAGTCGAGCTCCGTGAACTTCTTCTCCAGCGCCGCGGTGGCGGGGTCGGGCGTCTCGGAGGCCGCGGCGCCGTCGGAGGCGCCCGGGGTCGGGGTGCCGTCCTCTTTCAACGCACCGGTGACCGCGCGTCCCTGGGTGGTGGCGCTCGCCGAGGGCGTGGACCCGGAGTCGGAGGCCGTCCCGTCGGAGCTCGCCTTCGCGCTGGGCGTGGCGTCCGGCTCCTCGGAACCCGTGGCGGAAGGGCTCTCGGTCCCGGTGGGCGTGGCTCCGCCGTCCGTGACCGTCAGGACGGGGCGGAAGTAGAGCTGGGCCGTCGTGCCGACCTGTTCCTGGGCCTGTTTGGAGTCCGTCCCCTTGGGAATGTTGACGATGATGTTGCGATCGCCCTGGGTCTGAACCTCCGCCTCGGAAACGCCGAGACCATTGACACGGCGTTCGATGATGCTGACCGCGGTGTCCATGTTGGTCTTGTTGATGGCGTTCGGCTTGCCGGGCTGGTTCTTGGCCTGGAGCGTGATCGAGGTCCCGCCCGCCAGGTCGATACCAAGCCGGGGCTTGGTGTTGCCCGACAAGAACATCCCGCCGGTGAGCGCGACCATGGCGATCAGGATCAGGGCCAGGGCGCGCCCCGGCCTGCTCTGGCCGCCGGCGCGCCCTTTGCCCTTCTTCGGTGCTGGCACCTTCTCGTTTCTCCCTGTCCAACCGCCGCGCGCCGGGTACGCGCCCGAGCGGCCATGAAGTGTTGTGGGGACCCCGCCCCGCAGAAGACCCCACGGCCCGCGGGACGCCGGACACCCAGGGGTGCCCGGCGTCCCTGGATCGTGGAACTACTTGGCGTCGCCCTCGCCGTCGGCCTTGGCCTCCTCGGCTCCGGCCTCCTTCGGGGCGGCGTCGCTCTCGGCCTTCTTGTCCAGGTCGATCTTCGCGTCGTCCTCGGCCGCGTGGCCCTCGGTGAGGGAGGAGGCGTCGTCCGGCACGACCGTGCCCTCGACGTCCAGGTCGTCGTCACCGTGGACGATGCGGTTGTACTCCGCGTCGTCCAGGACGGCGCCGATGGCGTTCTTGGCGTAGACGGCGTGGACGCCCGGCGCGACCTCCAGGAGGACCGTGTCCGTCTGGATCTCCTTGACGGTGGCGTACATGCCTCCGATCGTGCGCACGCCGGTGCCGGGCTGCATGTCGTCGCGCATCTGCGCAGCCGCCTGCTGCTTCTTCTTGGCGGACCGGGTCATCAGGAACATGGCCCCGATGAGCACGATGAAGGGGAGGAGGGTCACGATACTCACGGGACGGTACTTCCTTCGCACGACCGCGCTGATGCGGCCTGGACTACGGGGGTGGGTACACCGGCCCTGTGTACGGGCGGCATCGGCGGAGTCTAAGCGAGTCCGCATCAATGGAACAACGCCCAGCATGACACCCTGGTTCCCCTTGTGGAAAACCTGTGACGCATCACGCCCCGAAGAGGCCCTGTTGTCCCTTTGCCGTGTGTTGCGGCGGAACGAGTCCCAGGTGTCCCCAGGCGGCGGGGGTGGCGACCCGGCCGCGCGGCGTCCTGGCCAGCAGGCCTTCGCGTACGAGGAAGGGTTCGGCGACCTCCTCGACCGTCTCGCGCTCCTCCCCCACCGCGACCGCGAGGGTGGACAGGCCGACGGGTCCGCCGCCGAAGAGCTTCAGCAGGGCTTCGAGGACCGCGCGGTCCAGCCGGTCCAGGCCCCGCTCGTCCACCTCGTAGACCTTCAGGGCGGCGGCGGCGATCTCGCGGTCGATCCGGCCGTCGGCCCTGACCTGGGCGTAGTCGCGTACGCGGCGCAGCAGCCGGTTGGCGATGCGGGGGGTGCCGCGGGAGCGTCCGGCGATCTCCGCGGCGCCGTCGGTGTCTATGGCCACGTCGAGGAGTCCGGCCGAGCGGTGCACGACGCGTTCCAGTTCGCGGGGGGCGTAGAACTCCATGTGGCCGGTGAAGCCGAAGCGGTCGCGCAGCGGGGGCGGCAGGAGTCCGGCCCGGGTGGTGGCGCCGACGAGGGTGAAGGGCGGCAGTTCCAGCGGGATGGCGGTGGCGCCGGGGCCCTTGCCGACGATGACGTCGACCCGGAAGTCCTCCATGGCCATGTAGAGCATCTCCTCGGCGGGCCGGGACATGCGGTGGATCTCGTCGAGGAAGAGCACCTCGCCCTCCTGGAGGGAGGAGAGGATGGCGGCGAGGTCTCCGGCGTGCTGGATGGCGGGGCCGGAGGTGATCCTGATCGGCGCGTTCATCTCGGCGGCGATGATCATGGACAGGGTGGTCTTGCCGAGGCCGGGGGCGCCGGAGAGCAGGACGTGGTCGGCGGTGGCGCCGCGGGCGCGGGCGGCCTTGAGGACCAGGTCGAGCTGGGCGCGCACCTTCTCCTGGCCGACGAACTCCTCCAGGTCCTTGGGGCGCAGCGCGGCCTCCACCGCGGTGTCCTCGCCGTCGGCGCCGGCGGCGACCAGCCGGTCCGCCGGCCCCTCGTCGCTCAGGCCGCCGGTGTGGGGCCCGGTCTCGTCCCAGTTCATCTCGTGTCCCGCCTCGGGTGTTCGGTGCCCGGCCGCGCGGTGTCCCGGCCGGCGTACGGGGGCGTCGTGCCCCGGGGGTCAGCGTGCGCGGTTGAGGGTCTGCAGCGCGGCGCGCAGCAGTTGGGGCACCGGCGGCCGCGCGCCGTCGGCGGTGGCGGCCTCGGCCTGCGGGGTCACGGCGGCCACCGCTTCCTCGGCGTCGCGCGGGGTGTAGCCGAGGCCGACGAGTGCGGCGTGCAGCTGGTCGCTCCAGGAGTCGGGCCCGCTGGGCGCGGCCTGCCGGCCGATGTGGGTGCCGACCGGTTCGCCGAGCCGGTCCTTGAGCTCCAGGAGGAGCTTCTGGGCGCCCTTCTTCCCGATGCCGGACACGGCGGTGAGCGCCTTCTCGTCCCCGGTGGCGACGGCGAGGCGCAGGGCGTCGGGGCTGTGCGTGGCGAGCATGGCCTGGGCGAGCCGCGGGCCGACGCCGCTGGCGGTCTGGAGGAGTTCGAAGACCTGCCGTTCGTCGTCGTCGGCGAAGCCGTAGAGGGTGAGGGAGTCCTCGCGTACGACGAGGGAGGTGGCGAGCCGGGCGTCCTGGCCGATCCGCAGGCCGGAGAGGGTGCCGGGCGTGCACTGGACGGCCATGCCGATGCCGCCCACCTCGATCACGGCCGTGGCGGGGGCGAGGGCGGCCACCGGGCCGGAGACGAAGGCGATCATGCGGTGCGGCCTTTCAGCGTGCGGTGGGCGGCGACGGCCTGCTGGAGCCGGTTCTGCGCGGGCGCGCGCCAGATGTGGCAGATGGCGAGGGCGAGGGCGTCGGCGGCGTCGGCCGGCTTCGGTGGGGCGTCGAGCCGGAGCAGCCGGGTCACCATGGCCCCGACCTGGGCCTTGTCGGCGCGTCCTGAGCCGGTGACGGCGGCCTTGACCTCGCTGGGGGTGTGCAGGGCGACCGGTATGCCGCGGCGGGCGGCGCAGAGCATGGCGACCGCGCTGGCCTGGGCGGTGCCCATCACGGTGCGGACATTGTGCTGGCTGAACACCCGCTCCACCGCGAGGCGTTCGGGCCGGTACTCGTCGAGCCACCGCTCGATGCCGCGCTCGATCTCGACCAGCCGGCGGCCGAGCTCCGCGTCGGCGGGTGTGCGCACCACCCCGACGCCGACCATGGTCAGCGGGCGGCCCGCGACCCCCTCGACGACCCCCACACCGCACCGGGTCAGCCCCGGGTCCACGCCGAGCACCCGCATGGCGCCCCCCCTCGTCTCGCTGCCCGTACCGTTCGGTCACCTGTTCAGGCAGGCTATCGGCTCGCTCGGACAATGCGACGGGCCGACGGGGTGTGTCCCCGCCGGCCCGCCCGGAACCGGTGCCGTGCCGTCCGTGCCCTCAGGCGTCGACCTTCTCCATGACCTCGTCGGAGACGTCGAAGTTGGCGAAGACGTTCTGCACGTCGTCGCTGTCCTCCAGCGCGTCGATCAGCTTGAAGATCTTCCGCGCCCCCTCCTCGTCGAGGTCCACCTGCATGGTGGGCAGGAAGTTGGCCTCGGCCGAGTCGTAGTCGATGCCGGCCGCCTGGAGCGCGGTGCGGACCGCGACCATGTCGGTGGCCTCGCTGACGACCTCGAAGGTGTCACCGAGGTCGTTGACCTCCTCGGCGCCCGCTTCGAGGACCGCGTCGAGGACGTCGTCCTCGCCCAGCTCGCCCTTGGGGACGATGACGACGCCCTTGCGGTTGAACAGGTACGAGACCGAGCCCGGGTCGGCCATGGAGCCGCCGTTGCGGGTCATGGCGACGCGTACGTCGGACGCGGCGCGGTTGCGGTTGTCGGTGAGGCACTCGATGAGCACCGCGACGCCGTTGGGGCCGTACCCCTCGTACATGATCGTCTGGTAATCGACGCCGCCCGCCTCAAGACCGCCTCCGCGCTTGACCGCGGAGTCGATGTTCTTGTTCGGGACGGAGCTCTTCTTCGCCTTCTGGACGGCGTCGACGAGGGTCGGGTTCCCGTCGAGGTCCACACCGCCGGTACGGGCCGCGACCTCGATGTTCTTGATCAGCTTCGCGAAGAGCTTGCCGCGCTTGGCATCGATCACGGCCTTCTTGTGCTTCGTCGTAGCCCATTTAGAGTGGCCGGACATCTGCCTTCTCCTTCGCGTCACCAAAATCGATCCGAACCCGAGAGATCCTACCGGGATCGAGTCAGTTCACGGCGCGCACCATGTCGGCGAAGAGCGCGTGCAGGCGGTGGTCCCCGGTCAGCTCCGGGTGGAAGGAGGTCGCCAGGGCGTTCTGCTGGCGGACGGCGACGACGTGGCCGTCGTACTCGGCGAGGACCTCGGCGCGGGTACCCACCGACTCCACCCAGGGGGCCCGGATGAAGAGGCCCTCCACCGGGCCGCCGGGCACCGCCGCGACGTCCACGGCGGCCTCGAAGGACTCGTTCTGGCGGCCGAAGGCGTTGCGGCGCACGACCATGTCGATGCCGCCGACGGTCTCCTGCCCCGAGCGGGGGTCGAGGATCTCGTCGGCGAGCAGGATCATCCCGGCACAGGTGCCGTAGACCGGCATCCCCGCGGCGACCCGCTCGCGCAGCGGTTCCAGCAGGCCGAAGAGGACGGCCAGCTTGGACATCGTGGTGGACTCGCCGCCGGGCAGGATCAGCCCGTCCACCTCGGCGAGTTCCCCGGGCCGCCGGACCGGCCTGGCCACGGCGCCCGCCGAGGCCAGGGCGGTCAGGTGTTCCCGTACGTCGCCCTGGAGGGCCAGGACGCCGACGACGGGGCTGCCGGTCATCGTGGGCCTACCAGCCGCGGTTGGCGTAGCGCTCGCCCTCGGGCAGCGTGTCGCAGTTGATGCCGACCATGGCCTCGCCGAGGTTGCGGGAGGCGTCCGCGATCACCTTCGGGTCGTCGTAGAAGGTGGTGGCCCTGACAATGGCCGCGGCGCGCTTGGCGGGGTCGCCGGACTTGAAGATGCCGGACCCCACGAAGACGCCCTCGGCGCCGAGCTGGCGCATCAGCGCCGCGTCGGCCGGGGTCGCGACGCCGCCGGCCGAGAACAGGACGACGGGCAGCCTGCCGAGCTCGGAGACCTCCTTGACCAGTTCGTAGGGGGCGCGGAGGTCCTTGGCGGCGGCGTACAGCTCGTTGGTGTCGAAGCCGCGCAGACGGGCGATCTCGTTCTTGATCTGGCGCAGGTGGCGGACGGCCTCGACGACGTTCCCGGTGCCGGCCTCGCCCTTGGAGCGGATCATCGCAGCGCCCTCGGCGACGCGGCGCAGGGCCTCGCCCAGGTTGGTGGCGCCGCAGACGAAGGGGGTGGTGAAGGCGAACTTGTCGCTGTGGTTGACCTCGTCGGCCGGGGTGAGCACCTCGGACTCGTCGATGTAGTCGACGCCGAGGGCCTGGAGGACCTGGGCCTCGACGAAGTGGCCGATGCGGGACTTGGCCATGACCGGGATGGAGACGGCCCCGATGATCTCCTCGATCATGTTCGGGTCGGACATCCGGGCGACCCCGCCGTCCTTGCGGATGTCGGCGGGCACCCGCTCCAGGGCCATGACGGCCACGGCGCCCGCGTCCTCGGCGATCCTCGCCTGCTCGGCGTCGACGACGTCCATGATCACGCCGCCCTTCAACTGCTCGGCCATGCCGCGCTTGACGCGGGCGGTGCCGGTGGCCGGGGCGCCGGTGGACTGCGGGGTGCTGGGAAGCGTGGACACGAGGACCTCACTGGGGTGAAAGACGTGGGACGGTGCAACCCCGAGCAAACGCCCCGGGACCGGTCCACGGCAAGGGCCAATGAGGAGCCGGTGGATCGTTCGGGGCGCCGCTGTCCGCTTCCTGGACGGTCCCCTCAGCTGACGGGCCGGTCCGCCAGGGCCACCGGCGGCTCGTCGTCCATCTCGAACGCCAGCGGGAACGGCGCGTGCCCGGCGAGCCGGAACAGCCGTACCGTGCGGTGCCGGCGCAGCGCGCGGGCGGCCCGCACGGCGTCGTTGTGGAAGCGCCGGGCCATCGGTACGCGGCGTACGGCGGCGGCCAGTTCGCCCGCCGCGTCCTCCCCGCCGGGGTACTCCTTCACCGCCTCGACCTGGGCGGGCTCGCCGAAGACGGCCCGCAGCGCGGTGCTCAGTTCGCTCTCGGCGACCTCGCGCCGCTCCTCCTCGGCCTGCCGGGCCGCGTGCGCCGCCTCGTACAGGACGATCGACGCCGCGGGGTCCAGGACGCCCGAGGTGGCGATCTCCTGGGTGACCGAGGCGCGGCGCAGCAGTTGGGCGTCCAGGGCCGCGCGCGCCGCGTCGATGCGGGCGTGGAGCCGGTCGAGCCGGCCGGCGGTCCAGCTGAGGTACAGGCCGGCCGCGAGGAGGGCGACGGCGATCCAGATGAGGGTTTCGATCACGGGCGGCAAGGCTACCGTCGCCGGCCCCCCGCCCGGCCCGCCGGGCACACGCCCCTGGTGCCGGGCCGGTCCGCCCGGCGGGCGGGTCGGGCTCAGTCCCGGGCGGTCAGCCCGAAGCGGGAGCGCAGGCCCGGGCGTTCGTCGGTGTCCACGGCGGCGGCGCCGTCCGTCACCGTCTCGTACACCGCGAGGATGTCCGCCCCGACCGTGGACCAGTCGAAGCGGCGTACGTGTGCGCTGCCGCGTGCGCGCAGGCCGTCCCGCCGCTCCGGGTCGCCCAGCAGCCGGATCGCCGCCGTGGCCAGGGCATCGGCGTCCTCGTTGGCGAAGAGGTCCCCGGCGGTGCCGTGGTCCAGCACCTGGGCGAACGCGTCGAGGTCGCTGGCGAGCACGGGGGCGCCCGCCGACAGGGCCTCGACCAGGATGATGCCGAAGCTCTCGCCGCCGGTGTTCGGCGCGACGTACACGTCCACGCTGCGCAGCAGCCGCGCCTTGTCCTCGTCGCTCACCATGCCGAGGAACTCGACGCGTCCGCGCATGGGCTCGGGCAGGGAGGCGACGGCCTCCTCCTCGTCGCCCCTCCCCGCGACCAGCAGCCGGGTCTCCGGGCGGGCGGCGAGGATCGCGGGGAGGGCCTTCATCAGGACGGGCAGCCCCTTACGGGGTTCGTCGATACGGCCTATGAAGCCGAGTGTGCCGCCCTGCCAGGCGGTCTTGGGTTCGGCCCGTGCGAAGAAGTCGACGTCCACGCCGTTGGGGATGACCACCGCGTCCCCGCCGAGGTGCTCCACCAGGGTCCGTCGGGCGTACTCGCTGACCGCGATCCGCGCGCTGATCTTCTCCAGGGCGGGCTGGAGGATCGGGTACGCGGCGATCATCGCCCGGGAACGGGGGTTGGAGGTGTGGAAGGTGGCGACGATCGGTCCGCGCGCCGCCCAGCAGGTCAGCAGGCCGAGCGAGGGCGAGGTCGGTTCGTGGATGTGGATGACGTCGAAGGTGCCGTCGTGCAGCCAGCGCCGTACCCGCGCGGCGGACAGGAACCCGAAGTTGAGCCGGGCGACGGAGCCGTTGTACGGGACGGGGACGGCCCGGCCCGCGGACACCACGTACGGCGGCAGCGGGGTCTCGTCGTCGGCCGGGGCCAGGACGGAGACCTCGTGCCCGAGGCGGATCAGGTGTTCGGCCAGGTCCCTGATGTGGAACTGCACTCCGCCCGGTACGTCCCAGGAGTACGGGCAGACGATGCCGATCTTCACGGCGCTTCCCCTCGGGGTTCCAGGTCGGAGAGCCAGAGCCGCTGGAGCATGTGCCAGTCCTGCGGGTGCTCGGCGATCCCGGCGGCGAAGGCGTCGGCCAGCGCCTGGGTCATGGAGGACGTCTTCTCGGCCCGGGTGCCCGTGGTGGGCACGGGCACCGCCGGGTGGATCCGGGCCCGCATCACGGGTGTGCCGTCGTACCGGAGCGTGACGGGCAGCAGCAGCGCGCCGGTCTGCTGGGCCAGCAGGGCGGGTCCGGCCGGCATCCGGGCGGTGTCGCCGAAGAAGGTCACCTCGACGCCGGACGCGGACAGGTCGCGGTCGGCGACCAGGCAGACCAGGCCGCCGGAGCGCAGCCGCCGGGCCAGCGTGCCGAACGCGGCCCCTCCGCTGTGCGGCAGGACCTCCATGCCGAGGCCCTCGCGGTAGGCCACGAACCGGTCGTACAGGCTCTCCGGCCTGAGCCGCTCGGCGACCGTGGTGAAGGGCACCTTCAGGTCCGTGGTGACCCACGCCCCGGCCAGGTCCCAGTTCCCCAGGTGGGGCAGGGCCAGGACGACGCCCTTGCCGGCGTCGAGCCCGTCGGTGAGCCGCTGGACGCCGTCCACCTCTATCGAGGCCCTGATCCGCTCCGGGGTCCAGGTCGGCAGCCGGAAGGACTCCATCCAGTAGCGCATGTACGAGCGCATCCCGGCCTTGGACAGCTCCGCGAGGCGTGCGGCGTCCGCGTCGGGAACCACCCGGGCGAGGTTCGACTCCAGCCGCAGCACGGACTTCCCGCGCCGCTTCCACACCTGGTCGGCCAGGGTCCGGAAGAGCGCCTGGGCGACCGGTTCGGGCAGGGTCTTCACGGCGCCCCAGCCGAGCCCGTACAGCCCGTCGGTCAGCCGGTCCCTGAGACCGCCGCCGCTCACCGGTCGGCCTCGCTCCCCTGTTCCGCAGTCCCGCCGGCCGCCGCGGCGTCGGCCTCGGCGGACTCGCGGCGCACGGTCACCACGCGCTGGACCAGAGTGACCAGGCTGCCCACCGCCACGATCCACAGGGCGACGGGCAGCAGGACCTGGATGCCGGGCACACCGAAGGCGTGCAGTCCGGCGAATCCGGCGGCCACCAGCGAGATCACCAGCCGCTCGGCGCGCTCCACCAGGCCGTTGACCGCGACCGGCAGTCCGATCGACTCACCGCGGGCCTTGGTGTACGAGACCACCTGGCCGCTGGCGAGGCAGAAGATCGCGACCGCGCACATCACGTTGTCGTCGCCGCGGCCCGCGTACCAGAGCGCGAAGCCCGCGAAGATCGCCCCGTCCGCGACGCGGTCGAGGGTCGAGTCCAGGAACGCGCCCCACCGGCTGGAGATCCCGGCCTGCCGGGCCATGTTGCCGTCGACCAGGTCGGAGAAGACGAAGACGGTGATGACGATCGTGCCCCAGAAGAACTCCCCCATCGGGAAGAAGACCAGCGCTCCTGCCATCACTCCGGCCGTACCGACGAGCGTGACGGCGTCGGGGCTGACCCCGAGCCGGAGCAGCAGAGCGGCGAACGGTGTGAGGACACGCGTAAAAAATGCACGCGCGTACGTGTTCAGCATGGCCTTCCCGAGGTTCGGCGGGCCGTGCGGCCCCTTCGGCCACCGGCGGGCCCATCGTAGTCACGAGCCGTGCCGTCGCACGGCGGGGCACCCCGTCCCCGGCCGGTGCCGTGCGCCGGCCGGGCCCCGGAGCGGGCCGCTCCGGTCCGGCGCGCGCCGCGCCGCCTCGGCGCACCGGCCACCGCCCGGTATCGCCATGGAACGGGATCAACACCTCATAAGACAACAGTCGGGTGGCATTCCCCGCCCGCCCCGCGCCCTCAATCACGGGCGGTGGCACGTTCTGGACGCTACGCTGTTGACCCCAGCTCAGCGGGTGTGCGACATACGGTAGTTGGGAACAGCCGCAGGAGCAGACCGTGCGGGCGAGTGGGGGCGACAGCAGCGATGGACGGATTCGATTTCTCTCCCGGAGCGCAGATCCCGCTTCAGGGTTCGGGCGGGCAGGCGGTGGCGACCAACGCCCTGGCCTCCGCCGCGTACCGCGACAGCGATGTGACGGAGATCCTCAAGGCCAACAGCGAGTGGCACAAGTCCGAGGTGAAGGCCGGCAGCTCCAAGCTGTTCAAGTCCGAGTACTTCAAGCCGAATCTCGGTGAGGCCTTCTGCCGAGCGGTCCAGGACCGCATGCTCGGCGGCGGCCGCGGCGCGCTCATCCAGTCCTTCGGCCTGGATCCGCAGACGGTGGTGGAGCACTGCCTGTCCGCGAGCGGGCTCCGCAGGGCGCGGGACCGCAAGCTCACCCTGGTCACGGTCCTGTTCGGGGTGCTCTTCCTGCCCGGCTTCCTGCTGTGGGTGCTGGTCTTCCGGCTGCGCGACTCCTTCAACAAGTCCAAGGACGTGGCGTTCCGCTCGCTCGGCACGATCCTGCTCCTGGTCGTCGCCGGCCTCGCGGTGGCGTTCCTGGTCGTGATGCCGCTCACCGGGCTCATCGCGCTCTACCTGCGTGCCGCGGTCGTCGCCCCGGTCCTCGGCTGGCTGCTCGCCAAACGGATCGCCGAGTCGTCCGCGAAGGACATGCGGGTCCGCTGGGAAGGTCTGCTGAGCGGCTCCGGGGTCATCGCCAAGATCCCGGAGGCGGCCCCGAAGAACCCGAACGAGACGGCCCGGGAGGCCCTGCGCCAGGGCCTGGAGAAGCTCTCCGCCGAGCAGCAGTCCAACTCGGTGTTCTACGCCGGGCCCAAGGGCATCCTCGGCATGGGCACCCGCTGGGGCAGCTGGCAGCTCGCCGAGGAGCTGGTCTCCGCGGACCCGGCCAAGGAGATCCACCAGTTCCGCAGCTGGGACGTGGTCCGGGCCATCCACGACCAGCTCAAGCTGCTGGAGCGCGGCCCGCTGAACACCGGCGGCTTCACCGCACCGTCCGTGAAGCACTGGATCGTCTCGCCCGTCGGGGAGGACGCCGGGTCCGTCTCACGCCCCGAGGGCGAGGACGTCGCCACCTTCCAGATCAAGCCCCACGAGATCCAGCGGATCTGCAACCACCAGCAGTTCGGCAGCGGCGACCGGCACTATCTGGGCGTGCAGTTCACCCTCTGGGAGGGCCAGCTCGTCCTCACCATGCTGATCACCGTCACCGTGCTCCACGAGACCCTGCGCATCGAGGTCACGGGCCACGCGCTCGGCCCGGTCCACCCGCTCTTCCTGACCAAGCCGGCCGGCCGGACCAAGACGGTCAAGAAGGCGGTGCGGTTCTGGGAGACCCGGAGCATCTCGCTCCCCCTGGTCAAGGCGGAGGAGGTCGTCAGGCTCGCCCTGCGCGCGCCGCTGACCTGGTATCCGCCGCTGCTGGAGTACTTCGGCGGGAAGATAGTGCTTCCGGAGCCCTTCGGCCTGCGCCACGCCTGGGCCGCCAAACCCTGGGGGCACCGCTTCATGGCCGACGACGCCATGCGGACGGCCGCTCCGGTCCTGCGGGTCGTGCACTCCGCGGCGATGCAGGTCCTCAAGGAGCACGGCGTGGACACCGAGCGCTTCAACAGCCGCTCCATGGCCCTCAGCGGCGCGGTCCAGGAGGCGGCCCCGAAGAAGGCCGACGTCTACGACGCCTGACGGACGCGACGGGGTGCCCTCCCGGGGCACCCCGCACACCGTGCCGGACGGCCGGTCACACGGGCCACACCCCGGCCAGCATCGTCCTGGTGTCCCCCAGCAGTTGCGGCAGCACCTTGGTGTGCCCGACCACCGGCATGAAGTTGGTGTCCCCGCCCCAGCGCGGCACCACGTGCTGGTGCAGATGGGCGGCGATCCCGGCACCGGCGGACTCGCCCTGGTTCATCCCGATGTTGAAGCCGTGCGCCCCGGACGCCGCCCTCAGCGCCACCATGGCACGCTTGGTGAAGTCGGCCAGCTCCACGGTCTCCTGACCGTCCAGGTCCGTGTAGTCGGCGACGTGCCGGTAGGGCACCACCATCAGGTGGCCGCCGTTGTACGGGTAGAGGTTCAGCACGGCGTACACCCTCTCACCGCGCGCGACGACGAGCCCGTCCTCGTCCGACTTCGACGGGATCACACAGAACGGACAGCCGTCCCCGGCGTCCGGACCGCTCGGCTTGTTCTCACCCTGGATGTAGGCCATCCGGTGGGGCGTCCACAGGCGCTGGAACGCGTCGGGCGTCCCCACTCCGATCTGCTGTTCCGGCTCACTCGTCATGCCCGTCAGCATATGGCTTCGCCCAGGCCGCGCGTGTCGCCGGGGCCGCCCACGGCGGCGCACCGCGATGCTGGCGCCATGAGCGACCGCGCGACCGTCCCCGCCCCCCGCCGGCTCACGCGGTGGGAGCACCGTACGGACGTACCGCTGCTCGTCGCCTCCCTGCTCTACCTCGCCGGGTACGCGGTCCGCGTCCTGGTCCCGCCACACACCGAGCCCTGGGACGATGCCGCCCTCGCCGTGGTCGGCGCCACCTGGTTCCTGTTCGCCCTGGACTACGGCGTACGGCTCCGCCTCAGCGGCCTGGGCCGGCGCTTCGTCCGCGTCCACTGGCTGGACACCCTGGTCCTCCTGCTGCCGCCGCTGCGCCCGCTGCGCGTGGTCCAGCTCCTCACCCGCGTCCAGCTGCACCGGGAGCGGCCCCGGCTCAGTCTGTACGGGCGGGTCATGGCGTACGCGGGCACCTCTGCGCTCGTGCTGGGCTTCACCGCGTCGCTCGCCGTCTACCAGCAGGAGCGGGACGCCCCGGGCGCCACGATCCGTACGTTCGGCGACGCGGTGTGGTGGGCGTGCGCGACGCTCACCACGGTGGGGTACGGCGACGTGGTGCCGGTGACGCCGCTGGGGCGGGTGATCGCGGCGGCGCTGATGGCGTGCGGGCTGGCGCTGCTGGGCGCGGTGACGGGGTCGTTCTCGTCGTGGCTGGTCCAGAGGTTCGCCCGGCAGGACGACACGGGGCCCCCGGAGAGCCGGTAGCTCTCCGGGGGCCCCGCGCACGACGCGGATCAGACCTGTACGCGACGCTCCACCAGGTCCACCAGCTTGGCGATGGCCTCGTCGCGGGGGATGCCGTTCTCCTGCGAGCCGTCGCGGTGGCGGAAGGAGACCGTGCCCGCGTTCATGTCGTCGTCACCGACGATGACCATGAACGGGACCTTGGCCTTCTGGTGGTTCCTGATCTTCTTCTGCATCCGGTCCGAGGAGGCGTCCACCTCGACGCGCAGGCCCTTCTTCCGCGCCTCGGCGGCGAACTCCTGGAGGTAGGGGATGTGCGTGTCACCGATCGGGATGCCGACGGCCTGGACCGGGGCCAGCCACACCGGGAAGGCGCCCGCGTAGTGCTCCAGGAGCACCGCGAAGAAGCGCTCGATGGAGCCGAACAGCGCGCGGTGGATCATGACTGGGCGCTGCTTGGTGCCGTCCGGGCCGGTGTACTCCAGGTCGAAGCGGTCCGGCAGGTTGAAGTCGAGCTGCACGGTCGACATCTGCCAGGTGCGGCCGATGGCGTCCTTGCACTGCACCGAGATCTTCGGGCCGTAGAAGGCGGCGCCGCCCGGGTCCGGGACCAGCGGGAGGCCCTGCTTCTCGGCGACCTGGCGCAGCGTCTCGGTGGCCTCGTCCCAGGCCTCGTCCGAGCCGACGAACTTCTCCGGGTCCTTGGTGGACAGCTCCAGGTAGAAGTCGGTCAGCCCGTAGTCGCGCAGGAGGTTCAGGACGAAGGTGAGCGTCCGGTCCAGCTCCTCGGCCATCTGCTCGCGGGTGCAGTAGATGTGCGCGTCGTCCTGGGTGAAGCCGCGCGAGCGGGTCAGGCCGTGCACGACGCCGGACTTCTCGTACCGGTAGACGGTGCCGAACTCGAAGAGGCGCAGCGGGAGTTCACGGTAGGAGCGGCCGCGCGCGTCGAAGATCAGGTTGTGCATCGGGCAGTTCATCGGCTTGAGGTAGTAGTCCACCCCGTCGTCGAGCTGCATGGGCGGGTACATGCCGTCGGCGTACCAGTCCAGGTGGCCGGACTTCTCGAAGAGCTTGCCCTTGGTGGCGTGGGGGCTGTAGACGAACTCGTACCCCTCCTCCTCGTGGCGGCGCCGCGAGTAGTCCTCCATGGCCCGGCGGACGACGCCGCCCTTGGGGTGGAAGACGGCGAGGCCGGGGCCGATCTCGTCCGGGAAGGAGAAGAGGTCCAGCTCGTTGCCGAGCTTGCGGTGGTCGCGCTTGGCGGCCTCCTCCAGGAACTCCAGGTGCGCCTTGAGCTGGTCCTTGGTGGGCCAGGCGGTGCCGTAGATGCGCTGGAGCATCGGGTTCTTCTCGCTGCCCCGCCAGTACGCGGCCGCGTTCCGCATCAGCTTGAACGCGGGGATGAAGCGGGTGGTGGGCAGGTGCGGGCCCCGGCAGAGGTCCTTCCAGCACAGCTCGCCGGTCTTGGGGTCGAGGTTGTCGTAGATGGTCAGCTCGCCGCCGCCCACCTCGACGTCCGCGCCGTCGTCCGAGGACGCGGAGCCCTTGATGCCGATGAGCTCCAGCTTGTACGGCTCGTCGGCCAGCTCCTCGCGGGCGGCCTCGTCGGTGACGACGCGGCGGGAGAAGCGCTGGCCGCGCTTCTGGATCTCCTGCATCTTCTTCTCGACGGCCCTGAGGTCCTCGGGCGTGAACGGCTTCTCGACGTCGAAGTCGTAGTAGAAGCCGTCCTTGACCGGCGGGCCGATGCCCAGCTTGGCCTCGGGGAAGAGCTCCTGCACGGCCTGGGCCATCACATGCGCGGTGGAGTGCCGCAGGATGTCCAGGCCGTCCTCGGAGGTGATCTCGACGGGCTCGACGACCTCGCCGTCCCTGAGCGCGTACGCGAGGTCCCGCAGCTCGCCGTCGACCCGGGCGGCCACGACGGTGCGCTGTCCGGGGAAGAGTTCGGCGGCCGTCGTGCCCGTCGTCACCACGTGCTCTTCCCGCTCGGAATCGCGTTGGATGATCACACGGACGTCTGACACCGGTCTCTCCTGACTGAGGGGGTGCGCCGCCTGTCGCGGACGCAAGGGGAATCGTACCGAGCGACGGGCCCCGGACGCGAAAGGGTTGTCCGGCGGGGCCGCCCGGTGGTCACGGACGGTACGCGCCAGGGGCGGTCCGGAGCGGGGCCGGGGCGGTCCGGCCGCCGGTGCCCGGCCGCCTCGGGCACGGACGCGGCCGCCTGGACGGGTACCGGGCGGGGCGTCCGGGTATCTATCACGGAACCGAGAGGAATGCCGTCATCTGCCGCCCAGGGGCGAGGAGTTCGGTGATGATGCACTGGTTCGACGGCCCACTGGCCGCTTTGGACACCCAGACGACGGGCCCGGACGCGGAGGAGGACCGGATCGTGTCGGCCGCCCTCGTCCTCCAGGACGCCGCCGGCGGACGCTTCCGGGTCACCCGCTGGCTGGTCAGCCCGGGGATACCGGTGCCCGGCCGGGCGACGGAGGTACACGGGCTGACCGAGGACCATCTCCAGCGCAACGGCCGGTGGCCCGCGCCGGTGATGGAGGAGCTGGGCCGGGCGCTGGCCGAGCAGTGCGTGACGCGCCGGCCGGTCGTGGTGACGGACGCGCCGTTCGGCCTGACGCTGCTGGACCGTGAGCTCAGGCGGCACCGGGCGTCGTCGCTCGCCGGGTATCTGGGCGACACCCCGCTGTGTGTGCTGGACCCGCGGGTCCTGGACAGGCATCTGGACCGCCACCGCGAGGGGCCCCGCGCCCTGGGCGATCTGTGCGCGCTGTACGGGGTGGAGCTGGAGAGCGCGCACGACGCCGCGGCCGACGCGGCGGCGGCGCTGGAGCTGGTGCGCGCGCTGGGCCACCGGTACGCGGGCCGGCTGGAGCAGCTGAGTCCGCCGGAGCTGCACGCCTTGCAGGAGGAGTGGCACGCGGCGCAGGCCCGGGGCCCCCAGGCGTGGTTCGACACGGGCGGCGGCTCCCCGCAACCGGTCGATCCCGCGTGGCCGTTGCGGCCGGTGCTGCCCGCCGCCGCCTGAGGTGGCGGGAACGCGAGAGCCGGTCCGTCGGTGGTGCTGACGGACCGGCTCTTCCCGGGGTGGGCGATACTGGGTTCGAACCAGTGACCTCTTCGGTGTGAACGAAGCGCTCTCCCACTGAGCTAATCGCCCGGGAACGGGTTGAACCATACAGGGCCCGGCGGGCTGTGTTCAAACCGCTCGGAGCCACGCGGCCAGCCCGCGGCGTCCGGCCCGCATCATCAGGGCGTGGTTGGCGCGGAAGAAGGGGCGTCCGGGGACGGCCAGCCGGCGCAGCGGCGCGGCCCGCACATGGACCTCCTGCTCGTAGACGACCCGGCTGCCGCCGCCGTGCGGGGTGACGGTCCAGCGGGCCCAGCCGTCGAGATCGCCGCTCAGGGCGGCCTCCAGGACGCGCGCGGCGGGGTCGTGCCGCCTCTGACGGAGTGTCAGGACGAGGTCGTACGGGAGGACGGAGCGGAAGCGCGCCGTCGCGGTGGTGTCGTCGACGCGGGCGATCTCGCGGACCTGGGGCCACCAACGCGGGTAGTCCTCGGCCTGTTCGAGCGCGGCGTAGACGGCGCCGGGCGGCGCGGGGATGTCCCAGACGGTGCGGAAGCGGTAGTGGTTCCAGTCCATGGTCCCAGTGTGCGCGTGACGGGGCCTACTCAGCCGTGGAACTGAGTAGCCGAGCGCATGTACGCGCCGGTGTCCGCCGCGACACTCCGGTACATGGAACATGTGCCGCCGCCCGCCGAGGAATTGGCGCTCCTCGACCGTGAACTGGTCCGGCTGGACGCCCGCCGGACCCAGTTGCTCCACCGCCGCGCCTGGCTGCTGACCGTGGTGCGGCCGCCGGCCGCTCCGCCGCCGTTCGCGCCGCCCGGTGCCCGTCCGCCGGCCGCCCCCTCCGTCTGGGGTCCTCCGCCCGCGGGCGCGCCCGCCGCGTCCGTCTCCGGCGCGAGGGGTGCGCAGAACGTGCTGCTGGTCCTGGGCGGCCTGCTGCTGGCGGTCGCCGCGATCGCCTTCACCCTGCTGAGCTGGGGCGAGATGGGGATCGCGGGCCGCTCGGCGGTGCTGGCGGCGGTGACGGCCGGTGCGCTGGCGGCGCCCGCCGCGCTGCTGCGCCGGGGGCTGTCCTCGACGGCGGAGGCGCTGGCCGCGCCGGCGCTGGTGCTGACGGTGCTGGACGCGTACGCGCTGCACGCGGTGGCGCTGCCCGGTGCGGACGGCGCCGGGTACGCGGCGGCCGCCTCTGTGGTCCTCGCCTCGCTGTGGGCGGCGTACGGGCTGTCGCTGCGGCGGCTGAGGGTCCCGCTGCCCGCCGCGGTGACGGCGGCGCAGTTCCCGCTGGTGCTGTGGGCCTGGTCCGCGGGGGCGCCGGCGGTGGTCTTCGGGTGGGCGCTGCTGGTGACGGCGGCGGCGGACGCCGTGGTGGCCTCGCGGTGCGGGGGTCTCGCGGTGCGGGTCACGGCCTGGTCCTGGGCGGCGGCGACCGGGGCGGTGGCGCTGCTGATCGGCCTGACGGCGTCCCTGTCGGCGGACGGCGCGCTCTCCGCCGTGGGTCCGGCGGCGCTGCTGCTGGCCGGTGCGGTGGCGGTGGCCGCCGCCGGGTGGCGGGCCCCGGGTGAGTGGGCCGTGGCCGCGGGTGCGGTGGCGGGCGCCACGGCGGTGGTCGCGGTGGGCGGGGTGCCGCGAGCGGCCGTCCCGTGGAGCTGGGCGGTCGTGGTGTATCTGCTGTGCGCGGCGGCGCTGTCGGCGGTGGAACGGCTGCGGGCCGTGCCGCGTGGGGTGGTCCGGGGTGCGCTGGGGGCGTCGGCCGCGGTGGCGGCGGGTGCGGTGCTGCTGGTGCTGCCCGTCGTGGCATCCGCGCTGCTGGGCCCGGTGGCTCTGCCGGCCGGGGTGTGGTCCGGGGCGCCGGAGGGGGTGCGGGAGGCGCTGGGCGCGTCGATGCCGTGGCGTGACGTGGCGCCCGCGCCGGTGGTGCCGCTGGTGGTCGCGGCGCTCCTGGGTGCCCGGTACGCGGCACGGCCCCGGACGGCCGGGCCCGTGCCGGGGTGGTGGGCGGCCGCCGGTGCGGGATCGCTGGGCCTGGGCTGGGCGGCGGTGCCGGTGCTGCTCGCGGTGGCGGACGCGCCGTACGCGGTGGCGGTCGCGGTGGACGTGGCGGTGGTGGCGGGCCTGCTGGCGGTGGCGGTGCGCCGGGCGCCCGACGGCCCGATGTGGACGGCGCTGGGCTGTGCCCTCGCCGGGGCGGTGGGCGCGGGGCTGCTCGCCCTGGCCTCGGAGCCCGCCACGTACGCGGTGTCGGGCGCGCTGGTGGTCCTGTTCGGGTGGGCCGCGACCGTGTCGCGGGTGGTCGCGGTCCGGTCGCTCGCGGCCGTCGCCTCGGTGCTGTGCGCGCTCGTGGTGCCCGTGGCGGCGGGGGTGTCGCTGGAGTGGAGCGCGCCCCGGGCCGCCCTGGTCGTCCTGGTCGTCCCGGCGGTGACGGTGGCGCTCGGGGTGCGGACCGGGCCACCGGTGGTCCCGCTCGCGGTGTCGGTGTCGCTGGAGGGCGCGGGGGCGTTCGGCGCGCTGGTGGCGGTGGGCATGTCGGTGGCGGACGCGCCGCACCTGGCACTGGTGCTGGCGTCCTGCGGCGTCCTGGCGGCGACGACCGCGCTGCGGCCGGAGCGCCGGCCCGGTGCGGGGTACCTGGCGGCGGGGCTGCTCGTGGCCGCGGCCTGGGTGCGGCTGGCGGCTTCCGGGGTGCCGGACGTGGAGGCGTACACCCTGCCGCTCTCGGTGGTCGCCTGCGCCGTCGGGTTCCTGCGGAGCCGTACGGACCCGGCGCTGTCCTCGTGGGCGGCCTACGGTCCCGGGATCGCCCTGACGCTGGTGCCGAGCCTCCTGGTGGCGTGGGGCGACACGCAGTGGCCGCGCCCGCTGCTGCTGGGGGTGGCGGCCCTCGCGGTGACGCTGCTCGGGGCCGCGCGCCGGCTCCAGGCGCCCCTGGTCCTGGGCGGCACGGTGCTGGCGCTGGACGCGCTGCACGAGCTGGCCCCGCAGGTGGCACAGGTGTTCGCGGCACTCCCCCGCTGGGCCTTCCCGGCGCTCGCCGGACTGCTGCTGCTGACGATCGGCGCGACGTACGAGCAGCGGTTGCGTGACGCGCGCCGGGTACGGAGGTCGCTCGGCCGGATGCGGTAGGCCACGGCTGGTCCGGGGCCGCTCGCGAGGGCGGCCCGGGGCCCGGACCGGACCAGGCGAAGAAGGGCGCGCGGGCGTCATGGAAACGCCGAGGGCCGGAAGCTTCGGTGAAGCTTCCGGCCCTCGGTAGGGGTGGGCGATACTGGGTTCGAACCAGTGACCTCTTCGGTGTGAACGAAGCGCTCTCCCACTGAGCTAATCGCCCCCGCGCACCGCACACATTACCCCATGTCAGCGGTGCTCCCGGACCGTCTCCGGGTCACCGGTCGATCTTCCACGGCATGACGATGCCGAAGTTCCACACGTAGATCCCCACCAGCACCGCGATGATCACGAGCCCCACGGTGGTGAGGATGACGTTGCGGCGGCGCACCTTGGGGTCGAGGGCGCGCTGGGTGGCCGCGGTGACCTTGCGCTTCGTCCAGCGCAGGACGAGCTGCGCCCAGACGAACTCGGTCGCCCAGATCGCCATGCCGCCGAAGATCACCAGCCAGCCCGGTCCGGGCAGCGGGAGCATCACGATGCCGGCGGCCACGACCGCGAGGCCGACGACGAAGATCCCGGCCTGCCAGCTCAGGTGCAGCACCCGGGACGACCGGATGTACGCGGGCGCCCGCGACCCCAGCTCCCGCTCCGCCGTCCGCCCGTCCACCGCCGAGGAGCCCGACGCCACCGACGCGGTCGCCCTGCCCTCCTCGTCACTCTCCGCGTTCATGCTGACCAACCTACCGGAACGGTCTCCGTCACCGGAATGGACGCATGACGCAAAGTTACACACCGCTGGACGAGGGAGTCGAAGCATCACAAATAGGTCAGAGGGGTTTACATCGGCACCGTAGGTGGCATGTCGATTTCGCCGACGTGCGAATCCCCGAGCGCACACTGAGCGAAAGGCCCTGGCGCTTATGAACACCACGGTCAGCTGCGAGCTGCACCTGCGCCTCGTTGTGTCGAGCGAGTCCTCACTGCCTGTTCCCGCGGGCCTGCGGTATGACACGGCCGATCCCTATGCCGTGCACGCCACCTTCCACACCGGAGCGGAGGAGACGGTCGAGTGGGTTTTCGCCCGCGACCTCCTCGCCGAGGGGCTGCATCGGCCCACCGGCACCGGAGACGTCCGCGTCTGGCCTTCACGGAGTCACGGCCAAGGCGTCGTCTGTATCGCGCTGAGCTCCCCGGAGGGCGAAGCACTGCTGGAAGCCCCGGCGAGGGCCCTGGAGTCGTTCCTGAAGAGGACCGACGCCGCGGTCCCACCCGGCACCGAGCATCGTCACTTCGACCTCGATACGGAGCTCTCACACATCCTGGCCGAGAGCTGAGCCAGGCCGAGAGCTGCGGGACGCCGTCCGACTCGGGGAGACGGCGTCGCGCGGACAACCTCATACGGCGGACACCGGTGCCGTCGCCGCGGAAGCCACCGCGGCGGCGGCACCGGCGCGTCCGGGGGCGCCGCCCGCCCGCGTCCCGCGCACACGGGCGCCCGGACGGCCCTCGCGGGCGCCTGGAGGGCCGGCGGTGCTTTCCGGACGGAGTTTGACCGCCACGCCGCCGCCGGGCCCGCACCGGGCCCTGAGGGGCTCCGGGGAGCCAGTAGAGTCATCCGCCATCGGCGGGCGCCCGCCCGCCGGAGGCCAGGGAGCGAAGCGTGCTGATCCCACACGACACCCGGATCGCCCTCGACACGGTGGTGGAGCTGGTGAACACGGCGCCGGAGGGCGAGCACGGCGACGGCCTCCCGGACACCGAGGCGCTCCACCTCTTCGCCGAGCGGCACCACATCAGCGGCGTCGGCGTGCTCACCGGGAAGGACCTCACCGCGGTGCACGAGGTGCGCGACCGGTTCGCCGAGATATTCGCCGCGACGGACGCCCCCGTCGCCGCCGCGCTGGTCAACCGGCTCGTGGCCGCCGCGGGCACCACGCCGCAGCTCACGAACCACGACGGTTACGACTGGCACGTGCACTACTTCGCGCCGGACGCCTCGCTCGCGGACCACCTCGCGGCGGACTGCGGCATGGCGCTGGCCTTCATCGTCGTGGCCGGCGAGCAGGAGAGGCTACGGCGCTGCGAGGCCCCGGACTGCCGGCACGCGTTCGTCGACCTCTCCCGGAACCGTTCGCGCCGCTACTGCTCCAGCCGCACCTGCGGTAACCGGCTCCACGTCGCCGCGTACCGGGCCCGCCGCCGGGAAGCGGCTCGCTGACCGCGGTACCGGGCCCGCGTGCCCGCTCGCCGCGGGAACCCACGGGCCTCCGCGCGCCCGCTCACAGCAGGAAGAGGTCGTGCAGCGCGGCCATCAGCAGCAGGCTTCCGACCACCGTCAGGAAGATCATCAGCGGCGGCTGGGACAGCGCGAAGAGGCAGCCGCGCGGCTCTTCGGCAGGGGGTGCGGGGGCCTCGCCCCGGAATGTGTCCACCATCTCGGAACGATCATGACGCAGGCGGACCCCTGGTCATGGCCAACATCGGTCCCTGGGCGGTGAGTTCACTCTCTCCAGGCGGTGTAGATTCGCTCCGGCGTCGGGAAGTCGATCATGTTTCCGGCCGGTGGACCAAGGGGTGAGACGCCCGGCCCCTCACGGGGCGGCGCGGACGACCGGTCCGGGCCGGCGCACCCCACGGCGGTGGCGCCGGACACTGCCCCGGCCGCCATGAAACGGCGCGCTCCTTCACGCGGGCCGCCATGAAACGGCGTACTCCTTCACGCGCCCCGGAGCCGTGTCAGATGCCGTGCTTCTTGAGGATCGCCTCGATGTCGCTGAAGTCCTCCCCGCCCGCCGCGGTCTCCTTCTTCCTGGCCCCACCCCGCGGCCGGGTGTCCGCCGCCGGGTTACCGCTCGTGAGGGCCGGGGACGAGGAGCCCGGGGCGACGGCCGTCTCCGAGGAGGCCGCCCGCGCGGCCTTGCGCTCCTCACGGGTGGTGCCGCTTCTGCGTTCGACGGCACGGGTCGTCATGAACAGCAGCCAGGCGAGCGCCAGCAGCCCGAAGCCCGCCCACACCGTCGGCTTGAAGACGATGCCGGAGACCCAGGCGACGACACCGGTCATCACCAGCCCGACCGGCACCAGCGAGTAGGCCGCGATCCGGGTCGCCGCCAGGAAACGCTTGCGGTACGCGGTGATCGCGGCGATGCCCAGGCCGGCCGCCGACACCGCGGAACAGATGGTCTCGGCAAGCATCAGGCCTCCAGTGGATCGGGAACGTCCCTTCCATCCTGCACCGGTACGCCCCGTCGGGGCCACGCCCCCGCCCCACATCAGGGACTTCTCAGGGCTCCGCTCCTCCCTGAGGACTGCCGGGCCGCCCGCCCCGCCCGGCCCTTGGGCCCAGGCCGGGGCGGGTGCGGGAGCCGTCGCGGTCCGGGTTCGGGAACCGCCGCGCGGCCTGGAAGACTGGCCGCATGAGCGATTCCACCTCCGCGGCACCGGTCGTCCTCGACGTCTGGTGCGACCTCGAATGCCCCGACTGCCATCTGGCTCTCACCGACGTCCACGCCCTGCGCGCCCGCTACGACGGCCGGCTGGAGGTCCGGCTGCGCCACTTCCCGCTGGACAAGCACAAGCACGCCTACGCCGCGGCGCAGGCCGCCGAGGAGGCCGCCGTCCAGGGCCGGGGGTGGCCGTACGTCGAGGCCCTCCTCGGGCGCACCGACGGTCTCGGGCGCGACGGTGAGCCGGTGCTGCTCGACGTGGCCCGGGAACTGGGGCTGGACGCCGAGGAGTTCGACACGGCCCTGATCGACGGGCGGCACCTGCTGATCGTGGACGCCGACCAGGCCGAGGGAAAGGCGATCGGCGTCACCGGGACACCCACGTATGTGATCGGTGACGAGCGGCTGGACGGCGGGAAGAGCCAGGAGGGGCTGCGGGAGCGGATCGAGGAGATCGCCGACCGGCTGCTGGCCGGCCAGGGCTGAGCGGGAGCGTCCGGGGCTGGGGGTGAGCCCTCGGCCCCGGACCGTCACCCGGCGCGGCCGCCGGTCACCCCCGGCCGGCGCGCCCTCCGGCCACCGTGCCCCGGTCCGGGCCGTGCCCCCGGCCGGCCGTCACAGGGCCTTGGCGAGGTTGTACTGGGTCGTGGCGTAGCCGAGCGACTCGTACAGCCGCAGCGCGGGGGTGTTGGACTCGAAGACGTGCAGGCCGAGCCGGTCCAGGCCCTGGTCGCGGGTGAGCTGCTCGGCCCGGTGCATCAGCGCGCGCCCGTACCCGTGCCCGCGCCGGTCCTCGCGCACCTCGACGTCGAAGACGTAGCCGATCGGCTCGGCGCCCGGCGGGTCGCTGTGGCGTGCCACCCAGACGTGGCCGACGACGTCGTCCCCGTGGGCCAGGACGTCGAAGCGCATGCCCTCGGTGGCCAGGCCGTCCGGCAGATGCGCGGCGTGGTCGGTCTCCGACTTGTGGCGGGCCTGGTCCTCGGGGACGCCGCGCTCCGTCCACTCCCGCGCGTAGGTCTCCACGGCGGTGCTCCTCCAGACGTCGAACTCCGCCTCGGTCATGGGGCGTCCGACGAGTTCGCCAGGGGGTGCGGGGACGGGTTCCCCGAGGTCCTTGACCATGTTCCGGCTGCGCGCGGTGTAGCCGAGCGCGGCGGCGAAGGCCCGCGCGCCGGGGTCGTCGGCGAGCGCCACCAGGCGGACCTGGGTGCAGCCCCAGCCGCGCAGCACCTCCTCCGCGGCGAGCGCGGCGATCGTGCCCCTGCCCCGCCGGCGGTCCGGCTCGTCGATCCGCAGGCGGCGCAGTACGGCCGCCGAGGGGCCGAAGCGCGGGTCGGTGCTGATCTCGACGGCCCCGACGGGACGCCCGTTGTCGCACACGTCGTACGTGCGTACGCGCGTGCCGTCGGTGTCTTCTTCGATCGGCCCGGTCGGCCGGAGTGTGGTGGTCATCAGGGCTTTCTATCCGGCAGACGGCCGCCCGTCATCCGGATTTCCGGTTTCAGGGGTCGAGATCGTCCGCCGCGCGCTCGTCGAAGATCCGCATGGCCTTCGCCGTGACGGGCCCGGGGGCGCCCGGCACCGCACGCCCGTCGACCGCGTGGACGGCCTGGACGTCGCGGAGCGTGGAGGTCAGGAAGATCTCGTCGGCCCGTTCCAGGACGTCGTGCGGGAGGTCGGTCTCCCTGGCCCCGGTCCACCCGGCGACCAGGGCGCGGGTGATGCCCGCGAGGCAGCCGGAGGAGAGCGGGGGTGTGTGGAGCTCTCCGTCGAGGACGACGAAGACGTTGGAGCCGGTGCCCTCGCAGAGCCGCCCGGCGGTGTTGGGGAACAGCGCCTCGGTGGCCCCCCGCTCATGGGCGCGGGCCAGGGCGACGACGTTCTCGGCGTACGAGGTGGTCTTGAGCCCGGTCAGCGCGCCACGCTCGTTACGCGTCCAGGGGACGGTGATCACCGCCGTGCTGTCGGGGCGGCGTACGGACTCGCCCAGGGCGACGTAGAGGCCGGGGCCCGCGTCGCCCCGGTCGGATCCGAGCGGGGAGAGGCCTCCGGTGTAGGTGATCCGCAGCCGGGCGAGCGGCACGGGGTTGGCCTCGACGACGGCGCCCACCGCGCGGCGGACCTCGTCCGTGTCGGGGTCGGGCAGGCCCAGACCGCGTGCGGAGCGGGTCAGCCGGTCCAGGTGCCGGGTGAGGGCGAAGGGGCGGCCGCGGGTGATCTTGACCGTCTCGAAGACGCCGTCCCCCACGGTGAGTCCGTGGTCGAGCACGGACACCCGTGCGTCATCCGCGTCCCGCAGTCCGCCGTCGACCCAGATCCTCATGCGCCGGTCCTTCCCGTGTCCGCGTCGTCCCCGCAGGTGACGGGGTCGTACGCGCCCGACGCTACAGCCAGCAGGCGGGACGCCTTGAGTTCGGTCTCCGCCCATTCGCGCGCCGGGTCGGACCCCCAGGTGATGCCGGCGCCGGTACCGAAGCGGAGCAGGGGCGCGGGTCCGGCGCGGTCGATCCAGAAGCTGCGTATGCCGACGGCGAGCGAGGCGATGCCCCGGTCGGCGTCCACCCACCCGACGCCTCCGCAGTAGGGGCCGCGCGGCGCGGTCTCCAGGGCGCGGATGATCCGCAGGGCACTGGACTTGGGGGCGCCGGTCACGGAGCCGGGCGGGAAGGCGGCGTCGAGCAGTTCCGGCCATCCGGCGCCGTCCGCGAGCCGCCCCCGGACCGTGGAGACGAGGTGGACGAGCCCGGGGTGCTTCTCCACCACGCAGAGGTCGGGGACGGTGACGCTGCCGGTCGCGCAGACGCGGCCGAGGTCGTTGCGGACGAGGTCCACGATCATCACGTTCTCCGCGTGGTCCTTCTCCAGCAGGTCGCCCTCGGTCCGCCCGGTGCCCTTGATCGGCCCGGACTCCACGGTGCGGCCGTCACGCCGGAGGAAGAGTTCGGGGGACGCGGTGGCGACCTCCACGCCGTGCGCGGGCAGCCGGACGGTTCCGGCGTACGGGGCGGGGTTGCCGCGGGCGAGCAGGGCGGTGAGGGCGTCCACGTCGGCGGCCGGGTCGGGCAGGGGCGCGGTCAGGACACGGCAGAGGTTGGCCTGGTAGACCTCGCCGGCCGCGATGTGTTCACGGATCCGCCGCACGCCCGCCGTGTAGGCGTCCTCGTCCAGTGATGAGGTCCAGTCCCGGGGGGCCGGTCCGCGCCAGGCGCCGGGGACGGGCGGCGGTACCGGCTCGTTCCGTACGGTGGCGAAGCGCGCGCAGGTCAGACGGCCTTCGAAGTCGGCGCAGACGGCCCAGAAGCCGGACGATTCGAGGGCCGCGGGGTCGCTGGTGACGTCCTTCAGACCGGAGGCGACGAGGCCGCCGAAGCGGGCCAGGGGGGCGTGGTCGTGCACGTGGACGAGTGTAGGACGGCCCTCCCGCCGGCCGGCGCGGGCGGCGGGTGACCTGCGGCGGGGCGACGGCGGCGCAGCACGCTGCGTAAACGCGTTTTTGTGCTGGCCCGGGAATCCGCTAGAGTTCAACACGTCGCCGGGACGCGCAAGCGGACCGGGAAAGACAAGCGGACGTAGCTCAGTTGGTAGAGCGCAACCTTGCCAAGGTTGAGGTCGCCAGTTCGAACCTGGTCGTCCGCTCGCAGAAGATGGGGGATCGTCCCGAGCCCCCATCCCTGGTGGAGTGGCCGAGAGGCGAGGCAACGGCCTGCAAAGCCGTCTACACGGGTTCAAATCCCGTCTCCACCTCCAAGGACGATTAGCTCAGCGGGAGAGCGCTTCCCTGACACGGAAGAGGTCACTGGTTCAATCCCAGTATCGTCCACTGGTCCGGAAGGATCTGGTCCGTAAGGATCCCCGCGCGATTAGCTCAGCGGGAGAGCGCTTCCCTGACACGGAAGAGGTCACTGGTTCAATCCCAGTATCGCGCACGCGGTTCACGCAGGTTCACCTGCGCGATTAGCTCAGCGGGAGAGCGCTTCCCTGACACGGAAGAGGTCACTGGTTCAATCCCAGTATCGCGCACCACCGTCCGAAGCCCCGGTCATGTCGATGACCGGGGCTTCGTCGTGTGCGCGGGCGGGGGCGGGTCAGCCGGTGAAGAGCTGGGTGGCCTTGCGGACGAGTTCGTACAGGCCGTAGGCGAACGGTACGGCGACCCAGAGCCAGACGAACGCCATGAGCGGCTTACGAGTCCTGGTGGACACGGGCGGTCCCTCCTTCCGGTGCCTCGTGGCCTCGCGGCGTCTCGTGGAAGCGGGCGTGGACCGGGCGGATGCATTCGTTGGCGACGAAACCGACGGCCAGCAGCACGGTCATCACGACGAGGGACGTCGTGTAGAGGCCGGGGCCGCTGTGACCGGCCCGCTCCCCCGCGTCGGCGACCCGGTTGACGATCAGCGGGCCGAGCACGCCGGCGGTGGACCAGGCGGTGAGGAGCCGGCCGTGGATGGCGCCGACCTGGTAGGTGCCGAAGAGGTCCCTGAGGTAGGCGGGCGCGGTCGCGAAGCCGCCTCCGTAGAAGGAGAGGATCAGCAGCGCGCAGCAGACGAAGAGGGGCTTGGAGTCGTTGCCGAGCTGGGCGATCACGACGTACATCAGGGCCCCGGCGCCGAGGTAGACGCGGTACATGTTCTTGCGGCCGATCAGGTCCGAGGTGGACGACCACACGAGCCGGCCGCCCATGTTGGCGAGCGAGAGCAGGGCGACGAAGCCCGCGGCGGCGGAGGTGCTGACCGGTACGGGGGTCTCGCCGAAGAAGTCCGTGATCATCGGGGCGGCCTTCTCCAGGATGCCGATGCCCGCGGTGACGTTCATGCAGAGCACCACCCACAGGCACCAGAACTGCGGGGTGCGCAGGGCGTTGCGGGCGGAGACCTGGGCGGTGGTGACGAGCCTGCGGGTCTCCCGCTTCGGCTGCCATCCGGCGGGGAGCCAGCCCTCGGGCGGTATCCGCACGAGGAGGACGCCGAGCGCCATGAACGCCGCGTAGACGACGCCGTGCACGAGGAAGGCGGTGGCGATGCCGGAGCGGTCGGTGCCGAAGCCGTCCAGCATGCCGGTGGACCAGGGGGAGGCGATGAGGGCGCCGCCGCCGAAGCCCATGATGGCGATGCCGGTCGCCATGCCGGGGCGGTCGGGGAACCACTTGATCAGGGTGGAGACCGGCGAGATGTAGCCGATGCCGAGCCCGATGCCGCCGATGAACCCGTAGCCGAGCACGACGAGCCAGAACTGGCCGGTGGCGGCGCCGAGTGCCGCGACGAGGAAGCCGGACGAGAAGCAGACCAGCGAGACGAACATGGCCCAGCGCGGGCCGTTGCGCTCGACGAGGGTGCCGCCGAAGGCCGCGGAGAGGCCGAGCATGACGATGCCCAGCTGGAACGGGAGGGCGCTCGCGGTGCCGGAGAGGTCCAGGGCGGATTCGAGCGGCGGTTTGAAGACGCTCCAGGCGTAGGCCTGACCGATGGAGAGGTGCACGGCGAGCGCGGCGGGTGGCACGAGCCACCGGCTCCAGCCCGGGGGTGCGATGGTGCGGGACCTGTCCAGGAAGTTCATGGGGCCGCACTCTAGGCATCGGCCGCTCCCGTGAACAGATCATGGACACAAGCGCTTTCGGGGACCGTCGGCCCGCGCGGGTACGGACGGGCGCCACGGCCGGTACCGCGCGGGTACGGACCGGGCTCCCGCGGCCGGTGCCCGCGCGGACGCGGGGTTCAGGAGGAGAAGAGCATCCGGCCGAAGCTCTTGTGGCGGTGGTGGCCGCCGTAGTGGCCGCCCTGGTGGGGGGCGGCGCCCCAGGCGGGGCCCGGGGCGGCGGGGTAGGGCTGCTGCTGCGCGGGCGGGTAGGCCTGCGGCGCGGGCGGGGCGGGCGGCGCCTGCTGCGTCCACTGGGACTCCAGGCGGGTCAGGGACTCCAGCTCGCCGTAGTCCAGGAATATCCCGCGACAGCCGCCGCACTGCTCGATCTGGACACCGTTGCGGTTGTACGTGTGCATCTGGGCGTGGCACTTGGGGCACTGGAACATCGGGTCGGCTCCTCACCGTCGTGTCGACGTCGCCGGAATGCGTGCCCGGCGTCCGCCGGTTCACCCTACGACGCGGATGTCCCGGTCAACTCGCCCGGGAGAGAGGCGATTCGGGCGCAGGCGTCGAGCATCAGCCGCTCCACCTCGTCCGGACCGCGGCCTTCCGCCGAGGACTTGGCGAGCGCGAGCGCGGCCGTCTGCACGGTGAGCGCGCGCGCCGGGACGTCCAGCTCGGGCCATGGATCGCCGTCGGCGCGTACGGCGGGGCCGCCCTCGGCGCGGTAGGCGTCCAGGAAGCGCAGCCAGACCTCGGTGCCCAGCAGCCCGGCCGCGTACCAGGCGGCGGGGCGGGCGAGGTCCCAGGCGGGGTCGCCGAGGCCCGCGTCGTCGATGTCGATGAGCAGCCAGGGGCCGTCCGGTGTGCCGTCCCGGACGGGGTGCCGGACGAGCTGGCCGAGGTGCAGGTCACCGTGGCAGAGGAAGCCGGCCCGGTGCGCGGGGGCGGGCGCCTCGCCGCGCGCCCAGCCGGGCAGGGAGCACCAGGCCGCGAGGACCGTCCGGCCGGCGTCCGGGTCCCCGCCCGGCGGCGGCCCGGCGGCGCGCATACGGGCGACGGCGCGGGCCGCCTTGGCCGGGCCCCGCATCGGCGGGAACGGGTGCGGCGGCGGGGTGCGGTGCAGCCGGGCCAGGAGGACGGCGGCCTCCTCCCAGGGGGCGGCGTCGGGGTCCGCGGGATCGACGGGCCGGCCGTAGGGCCAGAGGGTCACGGCGCGGCCGTGGACGGTGCGGGCGGCCCGCGCGTCGCCGGGCGGGACGGGCGGGGCGCCGAGCGGCGGGAGCAGGATGCCCGCCGCCCGGGGCGAGGCCGCGAGTGCCAGCCGGGCCGCGAGGTCCGGGGGGTGCGCGTCCGGGGCGTGCGCCTTGGCGACCACCGGCCCGCTGCGGACCACCGTGCCGTCGGGGCGGTCCGCGAGGACCTCGGGGGGCGCGCAGTCGCACGGGCCGGGCGGATGGGCGCCTTGGTGCGCCAGGGTGCCCAGGGCACGCGCGACGGAGGCGGTGGTCATCGGTTGGACTCCCCCGGACGGCGACCGGCCGACCGTACGGCGGGCCGGCCGCGAGCCTACGCGGGGCGGGGAGTGGCCGGGGCCTGCGTGGGGCGGCGGGCATCGCGGGGCGGGCGTCCGGCCCACGGGGCGCCGTACGGCGGGGCGGGCGGGCACCGGGCCTGTCGGGGGTACGGGGAACGGCCGTGCGGCGGGAGAGCCGGTCCTACACGGCGCCGGGCGCCGGGCCGTCAGGACTACGGGCCGTCAGGACTACGTGGCGTCAGGACTACGTGGCGGCACAACCTCGGGACGCCCGGTACCCGGCGCGGCCCCCGGACAGGCGGCGCGCGGGCCCCGGACAGCGCGATGTCCGGCCAGCTCCCCAGCTGGCCGGACAAACGCTGCCGTCCGCCGCACCCCCGTCCCCACGGGGTTGTTGGCCGGATGTCCCGGTCCGGACCGCTCTTCCGGACCCGGGGCGCCGCTCAGCGCCCCAGCATCACGCCCACGGACGACGCCTGTGTGACCACTGCTTCCCAGCCGCCGAAGACGACGACGAGCAGGGCCGCCAGGGGAAGGACCATGGCCGTCGCCACCACCGGGTGACGGCGGCCGGACGGGCGTGCGCCGAAGGCGGCGTACGCCCTGCGGCTCCGTGCGCGGATCATGGTCCGCGTAGCCGTGTCCGCCATGTTCCTCTCCTGACCAGTTCCGGAGCGGCGGGCGTCTGGCCTCGGGGGACGAGTTCCACGCCCGCCGCTTGACCTCAACATTAGGGAAGCGGGGACCGCCCGGCGTCATGCCCGCGTACCGATTGCCGGGCCTCCCGGAGGATGAGCGGATCCCGTGGGCGTACTCCCCTGGGTGGAGACGGGGCGCCGGATCCCGGGGACTTCCCGGAGGGGTCGTAGGGGGGAAGGCCTCCGTGGGCGGCACCCGGGGCACGGGCGGCACCCGGCGGGCGCACCGGCCGCCATGGGCCCCCGGGAGGCCGCGACGCGGGGTGACTTCACTCACGTCCGGGGCCCCCGGGTGGAGGCCCGTCCCCCTTCCGCGGCCCCTCCCTGACGTCCCCGGGCCGCCGGTGCCGGTGGCGGGGACCCCCTCGGACGAGGTAACGAACTGATGAACCGCCACTGATCCAACCACCCGGCCATGGACGCCCTTTGGGGCCGCCCGCCGGCCGTCGGCCGTACCGCCGCGGTTCCCTGATTCCGGCTCACCTCCCGTGCCTGGCAACGGCAATCGGTCGCGGGACGAGGGCGCGGCCTCTGAGCGCGCCGCGCCACGGGTACGTAAGCTGTGCCTCGTCAGGCGGACCAGGCAGCGGGGATGGGCAGACGATGGCGATGATGCGGCTCCGGCGCGAGGACCCGCGTGTCGTCGGCTCGTTCAGGCTCCACCGGCGGCTCGGCGCGGGCGGCATGGGCGTCGTCTATCTGGGGTCCGACCGCCGGGGCCAGCGGGTGGCGCTGAAGGTGATCAGGCCCGACCTCGCCGAGGACCAGGAGTTCCGGTCCCGCTTCGCCCGCGAGGTGTCCGCCGCCCGGCGGATCCGCGGCGGGTGTACGGCCCGTCTGGTGGCGGCCGACCTGGAGGCGGACCGCCCGTGGTTCGCGACCCAGTACGTCCCCGGACCGTCGTTGCACGACAAGGTCGCCGAGGAGGGGCCGCTCCCGGCCGCCGAGGTGGCCTCCATCGGGGCGGCGCTCTCCGAGGGGCTCGTGGCGGTGCACGAGGCGGGGGTCGTCCACCGCGACCTGAAGCCGTCGAACATCCTCCTCTCCCCCAAGGGCCCCCGGATCATCGACTTCGGTATCGCCTGGGCGACCGGGGCCAGCACGCTCACCCACGTCGGGACCGCCGTCGGCTCCCCCGGCTTCCTCGCACCGGAGCAGGTGCGGGGCGCGGCGGTGACACCGGCCACGGACGTGTTCTCGCTGGGCGCCACCCTGGCGTACGCGGCGATGGCCGACTCGCCGTTCGGACACGGCAGTTCCGAGGTGATGCTCTACCGCGTGGTGCACGAGGAGCCGTATCTCTTCGACGTGCACGACGCGCTCGCCCCGCTGGTGCGGGCCTGTCTCGCGAAGGACCCCGAGGAGCGGCCGAGCACGCTGCAACTGTCCATGCGGCTGAAGGAGATCGCGGCGCGCGAGGCGCAGGGGCTCCACGAGCGGCGGCCTCCCGTCCAGCGCGACGAACGGGAGCTGGACCGGCCGACCGGGCGGCTGGAGAGCCCGTACGCCGAGCAGCAGACCCGGCGGTCGGGCGGCGGGCCCACCCCGGCGCCGCGTTCGCCGGTCAGGCGGCCCGCCGCGTCGCGGTCGGGGGTCTCACCCCGTACGGGCGGGTCGCGGCCTCAGGCCGCCCGGGGCGGCTCGCGCCCGGCCAAGCGCCCGCACTCCACCGGTGCGACGGGCGGTGTGCCCGGTACGGGCCGCCGTCCGGGCACCCGCCCCGGGGCGCGGACGACGGCGACCGGCCGCGGCGGTGTGCGGCGGCCCGCCAATCCCCGGTTGCTGCGGCAGCGGCTCGTGGTGTTCGTCGTGGTGACGTTGCTGGTGGCGCTGGGGATCGCGGCCGCCCAGGGCTGCCAGGGCCCGGCGCGTGGGATGGGCGGCGCACCGCCGTCCCCGTACACGGGCGCGGCCGTCGTCGCCCCGGCGCACGGACACGTGCCCGACGGGGTCAGGGCCGCGTGAGGCGGGTCGCGTAGAAGGCGACGGCGGAGGCGGCGGCCACGTTGAGCGAGTCGACCCCGGCGTCCATCGGGATGCGGACGTGCAGGTCGGCCGCGGCGAGGGCCTGGGGCGTCAGCCCGTCGCCCTCCGTACCGAAGAGAAGGGCCAGCTTCCCGTCCTGGCGTGCGGCGAGTGCGTCCAGGGTGATCGAACGGTCGCTCAGGCACAGCGCGGCGGTGGTGAACCCGGCCGTACGGAGTGACGTGAGGTCGTGGGGCCAGGATTCCAGCCGGGTCCAGGGGACGTGGAAGACGGACCCCATCGACACCTTCACGGCCCGCCGGTAGAGCGGGTCGGCGCAGCGCGGGGTGAGCAGGACGGCGTCGACGCCGAGCGCGGCGGCGTTACGGAAGGCGGCGCCCAGGTTGGCGTGGTCGACCAGGTCCTCGAACACGGCGACACGGCGTACGTCCCCGTGGGCGGGGGCCAGGAGGGCGTCCACGGACGGCAGGGGCCGGCGCCCCATGGCGGCGAGCGCCCCGCGGTGGACGTGGTAGCCGGTGACGCGCTCGGCGAGTTCCGGGGTGACCGCGTAGACCGGGGCGCGTTCCTCGTCGATGACGTCGCGCATGACGTCGAACCACTTGGCGGTCAGCATCATGGACCGCATCGCGTACCCGGCGTTCCTGGCCCGCCGGATGACCTTCTCGCCCTCGGCGATGAAGAGGCCTTCGGCGGGTTCGCGCCGGCGCCGGAGCTGGACGTCGGTCAGGTCCGTGTAGTCGCTCAGACGCGGGTCGTCGGGGTCGTCGACGGTGAGGAGTTCAGCCACGGGTCGTACTGCCTTGTTTCCGGTCGAGAGGAGCGGGAGGAGGGGTGGACGGCCGGCCCGCCCGGGGGTGTCCGGCGGATCAGGGCCGGGCGCCCCCGAGGCCGGCACCGACGGCGACGACCTCTCCGACGACCACGACCGCCGGGGGGCGTACGTCCTCGGCGACGGCCCGCTCCCCCACCGTGGCGAGGGTGGCGTCGACCCTGCGCTGGGCGGCCGTGGTGCCCTCCTGGACCAGGGCGACCGGGGTGTCCGGGGACTTGCCGTGGGCGATGAGCGCCTGGGCGATGGAGCCGATCTTGTCGACGGCCATCAGCAGGACCAGGGTGCCCCGCAGCCGGGCGAGCGCCTCCCAGTCGACCAGGGAGCGCGGGTCGTCCGGGGCGACATGGCCGCTGACCACGGTGAACTCATGGGCGACCCCGCGGTGGGTGACGGGGATACCGGCCGCTCCGGGCACGGAGATGGTGCTGGAGATGCCGGGGACGACGGTGCACGGGATGCCTTCGGCGGCCAGCGCCAGAGCTTCCTCCATGCCCCGGCCGAAGACGTACGGGTCGCCGCCCTTGAGGCGGACGACGGCCTTGCCCGCCTTGGCGTGGTCGATCAGCGCCTGGTTGATCGCCTCCTGGGCCATGAAGCGGCCGTACGGGATCTTCGCGGCGTCGATCACCTCGACGTGCGGGGGGAGTTCGTCGAGCAGGGCACGGGGGCCGAGCCGGTCCGCGATGACGACGTCGGCCTCGGCGAGGAGGCGGCGGCCGCGGACGGTGATCAGGTCCGGGTCGCCGGGACCGCCGCCGACCAGGGCGACACCGGGGGCGCGGGTGCGGTGGTGCGGGGCGGCGAGGGTGCCGTCGCGCAGGCCCTCGACGATGGCGTCCCGTACGGCGGCGGAGTGGCGGGGGTCCCGGCCGTGCGAGGTGGTGGTGAGGACGGCGACCGTGATGCCCTCGCTGCGGCCGGTGGCCGGGGTCCACGCGGTCGCGGCCTCCGCGTCGTCGCTGCGGACGCACCAGGTGCGGGTGCGTTCGGCCTCGGCGGAGGCGGCGTCGTTGGCGGCGGCGTCGGTGGTCGCGATCAGGGCGTACCAGGTGTCGGCGAGGTCGCCGTCCTGGTACCGGCGGCGCTCCCAGCGGATCTCGCCCGCGTCGGCCATCGCCTCGACGGACGGGGTGGCCGACGGGGAGACCAGGGTGATGTCCGCCCCGGCCGCGACGAGGGCGGACAGCCGGCGCTGCGCGACCTGGCCGCCGCCCACGACGACGACGCGGCGACCGGTCAGACGCAGTCCGACGGGGTAGGCGGGGTGATCGTCGTACTCGGCCATGGCTCGTGCGGCTCCTCGTGCGGGGTGCGGTGTTGCTGCGGGCCGCTGCGGCGATGGAGCGGCGGTGTGGCCGCCGGGACCCGCCCGTCGGCGCCTTCGGTACGTCGTCGTGTCGTCGTGTCGTACGCGCGCGGCACGGCCGTACGGCGTGGGACCACGATACGGGGTGGTGGGAGGGGGTACGGGAGGGGTGGGCGTGCTCGCCGCCCCTCCCGTGCCCCGGGCTCCCGCCCGGCCGGTTCGACCGGTCGGGACGGCCGGGCCCGGCCGCTTCGCTACTTCTCCGTCACGCCCGCCGCGTCGAACGTCGCGACCTCGTGCATGGCGCGGGCCGCGCTCTGGACGATGGGGAGCGCCAGCAGTGCCCCGGTGCCTTCGCCGAGGCGGAGGTCCAGGTCGACCAGCGGACGCAGGCCCAGCTTGTTGAGGGCCGCCACATGGCCGGGTTCGGCGCTGCGGTGTCCGGCGACGCACGCGGCGAGCGCCTCGGGGGCGACGGCCCGCGCCACCAGTGCCGAGGCACCGGCGCTCACGCCGTCCAGGATCACCGGCGTGCGCAGGGACGCGCCGCCCAGCAGGAAGCCCGCCATCGCGGCGTGCTCCAGGCCGCCGACCGCGGCCAGCACCCCGATCGGGTCCGCGGGGTCGGGCTGGTGCAGTTCCAGGGCGCGGCGGACCACGTCCACCTTGCGCGCGTGCATCTCGTCGTTGATGCCGGTGCCCCGGCCGGTGACCTCGGCCGGGTCCATGCCCGTGTACACGCAGATCAGCGCGGCGGACGCGGTGGTGTTGGCGATGCCCATCTCACCGGTGACGAGGGCCTTGTTCCCGGCCGCGACCAGGTCCCGGGCGGTCTCGATGCCGACCTCGATCGCGGCGAGCACCTCCTCGCGGGTCAGTGCCGGGCCGGTGGTGAAGTCCGCCGTACCCGGACGGACCTTGCGGGGCAGCAGTCCGGGGGACGCCGGCAGGTCGGTCGCCACACCCACGTCGACCACACACACCTCGGCGCCCACCTGCGCGGCGAAGGCGTTGCAGACGGCGCCGCCGCCCAGGAAGTTGGCGACCATCTGGGCAGTGACCTCCTGCGGCCACGCGGTGACGCCCTGGGCGTGCACCCCGTGGTCCCCCGCGAAGATCGCCACGGCCGCGGGTTCCGGGATCGGCGGCGGGCACATCCGGGAGAGCCCGGACAGCTGGGCGGAGATGATCTCCAGCATCCCCAGGGCGCCCGCGGGCTTCGTCATCCGCTTCTGGCGTTCCCAGGCCTCGCCGAGCGCCTTGGCGTCCAGCGGGCGGATGTTGGCGATGGTCTCTTGGAGCAGGTCGTGCGGCGCCTCACCGGGCAGGGCGCGGCGGCCGTACGTCTCCTCGTGCACGACCCAGGACAGCGGGCGGCGCTTGGACCAGCCCGCCTGCATCAGCTCGGGCTCCTCGGGGAACTCGTCCACGTAGCCGACGCAGAGGTACGCCACGACTTCCAGGTGTTCGGGCAGGCCCAGGGCGCGGACCATCTCCCGCTCGTCGAAGAAGCTCACCCAGCCGACACCGAGCCCTTCGGCTCGGGCGGCGAGCCAGAGGTTCTCGACGGCGAGCGCCGAGGAGTACGGGGCCATCTGCGGCTGGGTGTGCCGGCCGAGGGTGTGCCGGCCGCCACGGGTGGGGTCGGCGGTGACGACGATGTTCACCGGGGTGTCGAGGATGGCCTCGATCTTCAGTTCCTTGAACTGCTTGGCCCGCGCCTTGGGCAGCGACTTGGCGTACGCCTCGCGCTGGCGCTGGGCCAGTTCGTGCATGGAACGGCGGGTCTCGGCGGAGCGGATGACGACGAAGTCCCAGGGCTGCGAGTGGCCCACGCTGGGCGCGGTGTGCGCGGCCTCCAGCACCCTCAGCAGGACCTCGTGCGGGATGGGGTCGCTGCGGAATCCGTTGCGGATGTCGCGGCGCTCGCGCATGACGCGCAGGACGGCCTCGCGCTCGGCCTCGTCGTAGCCGGGGGCGGGCGGGGCGAGGGGGACCTCATCCTCCGCCGCCACTCCGGGCTCTCCCGGCTCGGCGTCCTGGGTGTCCTGGTCCTCGGCCGTGTGTGCGGCGGGGGTGGCTGGGACGGGCCCGGCGGGCGCCTCCACGGGGGCGACGGGGGCCTCGGAGGGCTGTTCCGCCGTGGCCTTGGGGGGCTGTCCGGCCGTGTCCCCGGCCGGTTCCTCGACGGTGGCGGGGGCCGGGGCCGGCGAGGCGGGAGCGGGCCGGTCCGGGGTTCCGGCTCCGGGGGTCTCTGCCTGCGGGGTCTCGGCCTGCGGAATCTCTACCTGCGGATCCGCCGGTGCGGGGGCCTCGGACTCGGTGGTCTCCGCTTCGGAATCCGCTCCGGCTACGGGGGCGGCCTCGGCTTCGGCGGGCCCGGCTTCGGAGGCGGCCTCGGCTTGAGGGGTCACGGCTTCGGGGGTCTCGATGATCTCCGGGCCGGTGCCCGCCTCCTCCGGCCGGACGTCCGGTGCCACGGCGACGGCCGGGGCCTCCTGCGGCACGGCGGCGGCACGGGCCGCGGCGGCCTCCACGAAGGGCGGCTCGGCAGGTACCGGCTCCGGCGCGGTGGCGGGCTGCTCGGCCTCGGCCTCCGGCGGCACCGGCCCGGCGACGGGAGCGGGGGCGGCGTGCGTGCCCTCGGAGACGGGGCCGTCCACGGCGACGAACTGGCCGCCCATGCTCTCGGTCGACGAAGCCCGCGCGACCTCCTCGGCCGAAGGCGCCGGCGTCGGCTCCTGTACGGGCACGGCGGGCTGCTCGGCCACGGGCTGTTCGGTGACCGGCTGTTCGGCGGTGGGCTGCTCGGCCACCGGCTGCTCGGCCACCGGCTGTTCGGCCACCGGCTGTTCGGCCACCGGCTGTTCGGCAAGGGGCTGTTCGGCGGTGGGCCGGGGCGCCGCCTCCACGGCGGCCTGTACCGGGATCTCGGCGGGCTCGACGCCCGGCCGCGGTGCCTCCGGTTCCGCCACGGCGGCCTCGGACGGTGCCGGGACGACCGTTTCTGCGGTCGCGGGCCGCTCCGGCGCGGGAACAGCGGCCGGTTCCTGGACCGGGGCGGGCTCCTGGACGGCGGGCGCGACCTCCTGGACCGGGGCGGGCTCCTGGACCGGGGCGGGCTCCGGGAGGGGCGCCGCCTCCGGGGCGGCTTCCTGGACGGCGGGGGCCACGGGCTCGGCAGGGGCGGCTGCTTCGGCCTGGGCCACGGCCTCGGCGATCTGGCCCGCGGGCTCGGCGATCTGGCCCGCGGGCTCGGCGGCCTGGGCCACGGCCTCGGCGGCCTGGGCCACGGGCTCGGCGGCCTGGACCGAGGCCTCGGCGGGAACGGTGGGCTCGGGGGCCTGGACCGCGGCCTCGGGGCGGATGGTCGGTTCCGGTGCCTGGGCGGCCCACGGGGTCGCTCCCCGCGGCGGGATCTCCCCCAGCTGCGGGCCCGGCAGCAGGCCGAGGTCCGCCGGGACCTCGATGTGCTCGGGGCCGCTCACCGGCGGTCCGGCGTGCCGTGCGGGCGCCGGGGCCTGCGGGGCACCGGCCGGGCCCCGGTCGGCCAGCGAACGGACGACCCCGCCGGTGGCGTTCGCCCCGTACGACGGGGCCTCGACGGGGCCTCGGCGCAGCGGGCGCCGGGCGGCCGGGGCGGGCGCGCCCGCCGGGGCCGGGGTCCGCGCCGCGGCGTGGTCGGCCGGGCCGGTGCCGTGCGCTCCGGCCGCGGTCCGGCCCTGCGCGGGTACCTGGGGCGCGGGCTGGGCCGGGTGGTCGCCCGGTGCGGCCGGGCCGTCGCTCCAGGCGCCCTGGGCCGCGGGCATCAGCAGGAGGTCGTCGTCCTCGGGGGCCTGCTCGGAGGGGTCGAGGAAGGTGTACGCGTCCGGGGCGGGGATGCCCGGCTGCTCCACCATGCCTGCGTGCTCCGGCAGTCCCTCGCCCGGGATCTGGCCGGTGTCGGTCATGCGTACCCCTCGCCCATCGTCAGTGCTCCTTCGGCCCTTCGCCCGGGACGCCCGAACCACGGCACGCCGGTGCTCGTCAACAAGAACGAGCGGGCTCGCCGCGCGGCACGAACCGCGCGTGGAGCCGTCCGTACCCGCGGTCGTTCGCCGCCGCGACGGACCGTCCGCACGGCTCGCTGTGGACTGCGCCACGTTGCGCGTCCCCCGGTTGCGCCGTACCACATCGTGGACCAAAACGGTCCCCTTTTCCGGACATTGACGAACGAACCGTCGAACGGCCGGGTGCGGTACAACAATCGCTCAGCCTACCTCGCGCCGTGCCCGGAGCGGGTCAGGGGGCGAGGTCGGAGCGGACCGCGGAGAGCAGGAACACGACCGAGCGCTCGCGCTCCGTCCAGGCCGACGTGTCCAGCGCGACGGACTGGAGCAGCACGCATTCGACGGCGTAGCCGTTGCCGCCGAGCGCCGCTCCCAGCGCCTCGGCCTCGTCGCGGTTGGCGGCGTGGGTGACGACGCGTTCCGGGCGGCGGGCGGCGACCGCGGTGACGACGGGGACACCGCCGCCCCCGATCCGTACCACGTCGGGTTCCGGCAGGCGTTCCAGGACGTGCGGGGCGCGGCCCTGGACGACCTGGAGGGGCACCTGGAGCGTGCGGGCGGCGGCCGCCGTACGGGCGCAGGCGGCCGGGTCGCTGTCCACGGCGAGGACCGCCGCCCCGAACCGGGCCGCCTCCGCCGCGAGGGCGCCGGAGCCCGAGCCGATGTCCCAGAGCAGGTCCCCGGTGCGGGGGCCGAGACGGGCCAGTTGGGCGGCGCGGAGCGCGGGCGACTCGCCCTCGGCGGGTTCGGCCCCGGCCGGACCGGGCGGATCGTAGGACGCCGGGGGCAGGGCCCAGCCACGGACGCCCTGCGGGCTGTCGGGGCGGCGGCCGGCCAGCCAGGCGGAGGTGGCGGTGGTCTCGGGGCCGCCGCCGATGACGATGACGACGTTGGGGTCGCGCCAGGCGTGGTCGGCGGTCTTGTCGGAGGTGAGGACGGTGACCCGCTCGCGGGCGGTGCCGAGTTCCTCGCAGATGACGAAGGTGCGGTGGACGCCTTCCAGGAGCAGCGCGAGTTCGGCGGGTCCGGCCCCCGGTGAGGTGAGGACGGCGACCTTGTGATGGGCCCGGCAGACGTTGACCGCGCGGCGCAGGGTGCGGGGGTGGGCGACGACGATCTGGGCGTCGTCCCAGGGCATTCCGGCGCGGGCGAAGGCGGTGGCCACGGAGGAGACGGCGGGCACGACCTCGACCTCCAGGCCGTGTTCGGGCGCGCGCAGGGTGCGTACGACTCCGAAGAATCCGGGGTCCCCGTCGGCGAGCACGACGGCGCTGCCCCGGTGCCCGGCGATCCGGCGGGCGGCCAGGTCCACGCTGCCGAGGCGGATGCGTTCGGCCCCGTGCGGGACCTCGGGCAGGGCGAGGTGGTGGGCGGCCCCGGCGACGAGTGTGGCGGCGGAGAGCGCGGCCGTGGCCGCTGCGGTCAGGGGTGAACCGTCCCAGCCGATCACCGTGACCCGGTCGGACATCGTCGTCAGTCTCCAGGGGTGTGGCGGGCGGGGCCTCCGCGCGGGGGCGGCGGAGCAAGGGTGAGCGTATCGGGTCCGCGCCGGGGTGCGGCCGGAGAGTTTCCCGGTCGCGGAGCGGTGTTCACTTCCAGTCGTCGTAGGTGCCGTAACCGCCCGCGTCGGCCAGCTGTTCGGCGACGCCTTCCAGGTCCTCGGGCAGCAGTCCCCACACGATGAGGTCGGTCCTGATGTCGGTCCAGCCGCCGTCGGTGCCGTTGTCGGTCCGGGTCCGCGCTATCCGGGCGTTGCGCAGGACGCCTTCACTGATGCAGCCGATCTTCTGGGCGACCTGCTGGGAGGCGGTGTTGTCGGCGGGGGTGCGCAGTTCGAGGCGCTCGAACCCCTGGTCGCGGAAGAGCCATTCGGCGACGGCGAGCACCGCTTCCGGGGCGTATCCCTCGCCGCGCCCCCAGGGCGCGGTGATGTAGCGGATCTCGGTGGACCGGGTGCGCCAGTCGGTGTTGAGCAGCCGCACGGAGCCGACCAGCCGCTGGGTGAGGAACTCCGTGACGGCGAGGACGATGCCGTGGCCCTGGGTGCGCTCGGCGGCGGCGATCCTGCGGACCCACCGCTCGGCGTCGACCTGGGTGTAGGGGTGGGGGGCGTCGGCCCAGGCGACGGTCTGCTCGTCGTTCATCATCTCGATGTACGCGGGGACGTCGGCCATGTCGAAGGGGCGCAGCACCAACCTGTCCGTGCTGATGGAGATGGACGGGAAGGTGGTAGTCATGCGCAGCTCCATGCCTCAAGACCGTGTAAAGGCACCAGCATGCAGCATCGGGGCGGTGGCGCGCATGGCCGGGTCCACGGGCCGGGCCCCGTACACCCGGTGCGAATGGACGGGGCCCGGCCGTGCGGGGTGTGCCGGGGTCAGGAGGCGGCGGGGGCGCCGAACGCCGGGACGATCGAGCCCTGGTAGGTGTCCTCGATGTACTTCTTGACCTCGTCGGAGTTGAGCAGCTTGACGAGCTTCTGGACGCGGGCGTCCTTCTCGTTGCCCTCCTTGACGGCGAGGAAGTTGGCGTACGGGTTGCCCTCGGCCTTCTCCAGCGCCAGCGAGTCCTGACCCGGCTTCAGGCCGGCCTCGATGGCGTAGTTGCCGTTGATGACGGCGGCGTCGACGTCGTTGAGGGCGCGGGGCACGGTGGCGGCCTCCAGCTCCTTGAACTCCAGGCCCTTCTTGTCCGTGATGTCGCTGAGCTTGGCGTTGGTGCCGACGCCGTCCTTGAGGGTGATCAGCCCGTTCTCGGCGAGGAGCTGGAGCGCGCGGCCCTCGTTGGTGGTGTCGTTGGGCACGGCGACGGTCTGTCCGGCCTTGAGGTCCTTGAGGTCCTTGACCTTCTTGGAGTAGAGGCCGAGGGGCTCCAGGTGGACGTCGACGACCGGGACGATGTGGGTGCCGTTCTTCTCGTTGAAGTCGTCCAGGTACGGCTTGTGCTGGAAGAAGTTGGCGTCGACCTGGCCGTTCTCGGTGGCGGTGTTCGGCAGGACGTAGTCGGTGAACTCCTTCACCTCCAGCTTGAGTCCGGCCTTGTCCGCCAGGTTCTTCTTGACGTAGTTGAGGATGTCGGCGTGCGGCGTCGGGGACGCGGCGACGACGAGCGCCTTGGAGGCGTCGGCGTCCGACGCCTTCCCGGAGGCGGGGTCGGAGTCGGTGCCGCACGCGGTGAGCCCGAGGGCGAGCGCGACGGTGGCAGCGGCGGCGGCGGTGAGCTTGATGTTCTTACGCACGAAGAGTGCCTCTTTCCGGTGGTGAAGGTGGTGCGCCCGGACAAGGAGTGCGGGCTTGGGGGAGGAGAAGTCAGGAGGTGGCGCGGCCCCGGCGGGCCAGCAGGCGTACGGCGATGTCGCCGATGAGCTGGACCACGGTCACGATCACGACGAGCAGCACGACGGTGACGAGCATGAACCGGTCGTCGAAGCGCTGGAATCCGTTGGTGATGGCCAGGGAGCCGAGTCCTTCGCCGCCGACCGCGCCGGCCATGGCGGAGTAGCCGATGAGCACGATGACGGTGGTGGTGACGCCGGAGACCAGCGAGGGCAGGGCCTGCGGCAGCAGCACCTTGCGGACGATGGTGGGGACCGAACCGCCCATGGACTGGACGGCTTCGACGAGCCCGTGGTCGACCTCGCGCACGGCGGTCTCGACGAGCCGGGCGAAGAAGGGGATGGCGCCGACGGCGAGCGGCACGATCATCGCGGTCGGGCCGATGAAGGTGCCGACCACCCAGGTGGTGAAGGGGATGATGGCGATCAGCAGGATGATGAAGGGCAGCGAGCGGCCGATGTTCACGACGACGCCGACGACCTTGTTCACCACGGTGTTCCGGAGCAGCCCGCCCTGGTCGGTGAGGACCAGCAGGATGCCCAGCGGGAGCCCGCCGACGACGGTGACGAGCGCGGCCCAGAGCACCATGTAGAGGGTGTCGACGGTGCCTTGGGCGAGCAGGGGCTGCATGTCGTTCCAGCTCACTTCGCCACCTCCTCGGTGAACACGGCGGGGGTCTGTGCGGGCGCGGCCCCGGCGGCCTCGTCCACGGTCTCGGCCTGGAGGCCCCGCTCGCGCAGGAATCCGATCGGCACGACGTTGTCCGCGTAGCCGCCGGGCAGTTCGATGCGCATCCGGCCGATCTGCCGGCCGCCGACGGTGTCCATGGCGGCGCCGAGGATCGAGATGTCGATGTTGTACTTCCGTGCGAGCTGCGAGATCACGGGCTGGGCCGCCTCGTCGCCGCGGAAGGTGACGTCGACCACGGTGCGGTCGGGGCCCGAGGCGGTGCCGCCCACCGGGAACAGCGCGTCGGCCAGCTCGGATCCGGGCGTGGCCAGCAGTTCGTCGACGGTGCCGGACTCGACGACGCGGCCCCCGCGCATGAGGGCGGCCGAGTCGCAGACGGTCTTGACGACGTCCATCTCGTGCGTGATGAGCAGGACGGTGAGGCCGAGCTGCTGGTTGACGTCGCGCAGCAGTTGAAGGATGGAGCGGGTGGTCTCGGGGTCGAGCGCGGAGGTCGCCTCGTCGGAGAGGAGCACCTTCGGGTCGCCGGCCAGGGCGCGTGCGATGCCGACGCGCTGCTTCTGGCCGCCGGAGAGCTGGCCGGGGTAGGCCTTCGCCTTGTCGGCCAGGCCGACCAGGTCGAGGAGTTCGAGGGCCTTGCGGGTGCGGGCCTGCCCGGAGATCCCGAGGATCTCCAGGGGCAGTTCGACGTTGCGCTGGACGGTGCGCGAGGACAGCAGGTTGAAGTGCTGGAACACCATGCCGATGCGGCTGCGCGCCTCGCGGAGCCCCTTGCCGGCGCGCCGGCCGCGGCCGGCGAGGGCGGTGAGGTCCTGTCCGTCGACGGTCACGGTGCCGGAGGTGGGGCGTTCGAGCAGGTTGACGCAGCGGATGAGGGAGGACTTGCCGGCGCCGCTCTGTCCGATGACGCCGTAGACCTCGCCCTCGCGTACGTGCAGGTCCACACCGTCCAGGGCGGTGACCTCACGTCCGCGTGACTGGTAGACCTTGGTGAGGCCCGAGGTGGTGATCACAGGGATTCCGTCACTGTCGAGTGCGCGGCGCGGTGGTGCCGGGCACGGGGCGTTCGTCTGAAGAGACTGTGCTCAGGGGTCTGGGTGGTCGACCGGTGGGAGTCTCGGCACGGCCGGGCCCGGGTTCCGGGCGCGGCTGGTGTCCGGGCAGGCTCGGTCCGCTGGACGCGGACGGCTCGGGCTCGGGTCTCGCTTCGGGGCGCGAGGCTCAGGCGGGGGCCCTCAGAAGGCGCGCATTCGACACATACAACGAGCACCGGGCGTCGTGTGCGCCTCGGTCGCGGGGATGCGGGAGCTCGTCGTGGTCATGGGCCCCAGTAAAACAGACGTAACGTTCCGGCGATCCCGGCTGTCCGTATAGCGGACAGCGGTGGACGGGTGCGGCCGCTCACCGGCCGGGCCCTCCCGATCGCCCCGCGCACCGCTCTGACCTGCGGTGATGCGAGGGGGCCCGGATCGGCGGCGGTCGGCACCGGCGGTCCTCGGCGGGTGTGTGCTGTGGCCAAGGCCACGATTCCCGGGCACGGCCCCGCCCGGACCCGGCCGCCGGGGCCCTTCCGGGGCGCCGGGGCCGCACGCGGCGGCACCCCCGGGCCGTAATACCCTCGGTCCATGCTCGTCGCCCTGACGGTCGCGGTCGCCGTGACCGCCCTCGCCCTCGCCGCCTGGTGCGGATTCGCCGCCTACCGGGACCAGCCCACCAAGGACTGGCACTTCATCGGGATGGCCGTGGTCTCCGTGCTGGCACTGGCCCAGTTGGTGGTGGGCATCGTGCGGCTGGCCGGCGGCGACCGCCCCGAGCAGGGCATGACGATCTTCATCGCCTATCTCATCGGCGCCTTCGCGGCCGTACCGGCGGCGGGCTTCCTCTCGCTGACCGAGCGGACCCGGTGGGGCTCGGTGACGGTGGCGGCCGGCGCGGTGGTGCTGGCCGTCCTGGAAGTACGGCTCTACGACATCTGGGGAAGCTGACCGTGACCGACACCGACCGTTCCGGGGCCCCGGCCTCCGCGCCCGCGCAGAAGCAGCAGTTCGAGCTCGGCACCGGGCCCGGACGCGTCCTGGTCTGGTTCTACGGGGTGTTCACCGTGGCGGCCGCCTCCCGCTCCGTCGTCCAGATGATCGTGGACTTCGGCAGGGCTCCGCTGGCGTACGTCCTGTCGGCCGTGGCCGCGGTGGTGTACGGGTTCATCACCTACTCGCTGGTGCGGGGCGGTGAGAAGGCGCGCCGGGCGGCCCTGGTGTGCTGTGCCGCCGAACTCGCCGGGGTGCTGGTGGTCGGCACCTGGACGCTGGTGTCGCCGTCCGCGTTCCCCGACGCCACGGTGTGGTCGGACTTCGGGATGGGCTACCTGTTCATCCCGGTGATCCTGCCGGTCACCGGGATGATCTGGCTGCGCCGCGCCCGCCGGGCCTGACGTCCGGGGGCGGTGTCAGGCGCACGACCCCCGGAGCCCCGGGGCTCCCGGGACCGGTCAGGCACCGGGCTCCCCGGACCGGTCAGGCGCTGGTGACGAACTCGGGTGCGACGGCGGGCTTCTCCAGCAGGATCAGACGCACGCCGTCCTCACCGGTGGTGTCGCCCACCCGGGCGTAACCCGCCTTGCGGTAGAGCCGCAGATTGCCCTCGCTGCGCTCACCCGCGGTCAGCCGGAAGCGCGTGGCCGCGCCCCTGTCCACCAGGGCGGACTCGGCGGCGCGCAGCAGCCGGGTACCCAGCCCGTGCCCCTGGAGGCGCGGGTGGACGCAGAGCCGGCCGATCCGGCCGACGCCCTCCGCGTCGAGGGAGCCGCACACCGAGCCGACGACCTCCTCGCCGAGCCGGGCGACGCACACGAGGTCCGTGGCGACCTCGTCGCGGACCGACGCCAGGGTCTGGACGAGCGGGGCGATGCGGTAGTTGCCGTACAGCTCCGCCTCGCTCTGGAAACAGAGGTACTGGAGTCTGAAGATCTGCTCGGCGTCCCGCGCTGTCGCCGCCGAGATGGTCACGCTCATGCCCATGTGTGCACGCCTCCCGCTCACCTGCTCCGCCGGTTGTCTACCGCTCCATTCCCCCCGCGTCAGGAGCTACAACCTCCGCCGCGAGCATTCTGCGCAGACATCCAAGGCAACGAGAACGCGTTGGACCCAAACTCCCCTGTGAGATACCCAACTCCCCTGCGATTTCGCGGTACGTGGGATCGTGGGCGGCCAGCATCGCGCCGAGCAGCCGGCGGCAGTTCCCGGGGAGCCGGCCGACCGCGGCGCGCAGTGCCCGGCGCTCGTCCGCTCGTTCGGCGATCCTCTCGGGCCGGGCGGCGCCGTCGGCGGGCAACTCGTCGGGCGGGCAGGGGTGTTCGCGCCGGGCCCGGCGCCGGGCGGCGCGTGCCTCCGCGCGGACGGCGGCGCGCACCCAGCGGGCGGGGTCGGCCGGCTGCCCGGGGCCGGACCGGCGTTCCAGCAGCCGCAGCCAGACGGACTGCTCCAGGTCGGCCGCCTCCATCCCGGCGGCCGGCGCCTCGGCGGTGGCCTCGGCCCGCACCAGCGGGTGCAGCGCGCGGACGAGAGCGAGAAGCGTCATGCCCCGTCAACGCGGGGCGGGGACGGGCGGTTGCCGTACGGGCGCGGCTCCACCCGACCGGGGCATCCCGGCCGGGTGGCTGACGGACGGGCCCGGTCAGCGCGTCCGGAAGTCCGCGGCGGCGAGCAGGGCGGTGTCCGGGTTGTCGGAGAAGATCCCGTCGATGCCGGTCGCGAAGTACGCCTGGAAGGCGCCGAACACGTCGCCGTAGGCGTTCGGGTCGGTGCCGCGCCGGAAGTCGGCGGGCAGGAAGGTGTTCTCGTTACGCAGGGTGTACGGGTGCAGCACCAGGCCCTTCGCGTGGGCGTCGGCCACCAGGGTGGTCGGCTCGGTGAGCCGGCCGGCGGCGTCCTTGGGGATGACCAGGTCCAGGGTGGGGCCGATGCCCTGGGCGAAGGAGGCGATCCACTTCAGCCCGGCGGGGGTCACCAGGTCGGCCACCGTGCGCGGGTCGCCGGACTCGACGAAGTCCCAGGGGCGCTCGGTGGGCCCGGAGAGCAGGACGACGCGCGGGGTGGCGACCAGCTTCGCCAGCCGGCGCATGGAGCCCGGCTCGAAGGACTGGAGGAGCAGCGGGGAGTTCGCGCGGTGCCGGTCGTGGCGGCGCAGCAGCCGGGCGAGGGGTTCCTCCAGGCCGAGGCCCAGCTTCCGGAAGTAGGAGGGGTGCTTGGTCTCGACGTACAGCCAGACGGGTGCGCCCCGGCGGCGGCCCTCCCGCTCGGCCCAGCGCAGCACCTCGTCGAAGGTGGGCACCTCCCAGCGGCCGTCGTAGACGGTGTTCCTCTGCCGGTTGCCGGGGATGCGCTCGGTGGCCCGGAGGGTCTTGAGCTCGGCCAGGGTGAAGTCCTCGGTGAACCAGCCGGTGAGGCTGACGCCGTCGATCACCTTGGTGGTCCTGCGGCTCGCGAACTCGGGGTGGTCGGCCACGTCGGTGGTACCGGTGATGTCGTTCTCGTGGCGGCAGACGAGGTGGCCGTCCCGGGTGGGTACCAGGTCCTGCTCCACGATGTGCGCGCCCATGTCCAGGGCGAGCTGGTAGGAGCCGAGGGTGTGCTCGGGCCGGTAGCCGCTGGCGCCGCGGTGGCCGATGACGGTGGGGACCGGCAGGTCGCGGTAGGTCCCGTGGCCGGTTCCCTGTCCGCCCCGGCCGCGGTCGGCGGCGTACGCCGGGCCCGCCGCCGTACCCGCCGCGGCGAGAGTCGCCGTACCGAGGACCGCCGCTCCCAGGAGGGTCCGCCGTCCGGGGCCCTGCTGCGCGCGCTGTGTCATGGATGCTCCTCGCGTGTGAGGCCGTGTGTGATGTCCGGCACCTGTCGGGCGCATGTGATCGTAGGGATCTACGCCGTCCGACGGGCGCACCCTGGACGAACGTGGCGCGAACACCGGTCACCACCGTGTATCCGTTCTGTGAACCCGATGTGCGCGGGGGCGGGGCCCGCGAGTATCGTCCTCACCTGCACAGACCCTGAACGATTCCGACCCGGCCGGGCCGGCCCGACCCCGGAGGACGCGTTGTCCCGACTCACGGTCATCAAGGCAGTGCTCGGACCGATCCTGCGCCTGCTGTTCCGCCCCCAGGTGGAGGGCGCCGAGAACATTCCGGGCAGCGGGCCGGTGATCCTCGCGGGGAACCATCTGACGTTCATCGACTCGATGATCATGCCGATCTGCTGCGACCGGCCGGTGTTCTACATCGGCAAGGACGAGTACGTCACCGGCAAGGGCCTCAAGGGGCGGCTGATGGCCTGGTTCTTCACCGGCTGCGGCATGATCCCGGTGGACCGGGACGGCGGACGCGGCGGTGTCGCCGCGCTGATGACGGGGCGTCGGGTGCTGGAGGAGGGCAACGCCTTCGCCATCTACCCGGAGGGCACCCGCTCCCCCGACGGCCGCCTCTACCGGGGCCGTACGGGCATCGCGCGGCTGACGCTGATGACCGGCGCGCCGGTGGTCCCGTTCGCGATGATCGGCACGGACAAGCTCCAGCCCGGCGGATCGGGGCTGCCCCGTCCCGGCAAGGTCACGGTGCGCTTCGGTGAGCCGATGGAGTTCTCCCGGTACGAGGGCATGGACCGTGACCGGTATGTGCTGCGGGCCGTGACGGACTCGGTGATGGCCGAGGTCATGCGGTTGTCGGGCCAGGAGTACGTGGACGTGTACGCGACGAAGGCCAAGGCGGCCTGAGACGGCCGACCGGCCGGAGCGCCGCAGCACGTGATCGCCGTTGTGTGACGGCGGGTAGTGGTCCGGACAGCCGCTTGGCCGAGCGGCTGTCGGTCGTTCCGGGCCGGGCGCCCGGCGAGCTCACCTTTCCCGGCCGTGGTTTCCCGGACGCCCGAGGGACTGATGGACTCACGCCATGACGACGCTACTTCCCCGCATCATGCGAGCGCTTGACCAGTTCCACGCCGACCGTCCCTGGGACCACAACGCTCATTACCACCGGTGGATCCTGCGCCAGCTCCCCAGACGTTACGGCAGCGCTCTGGACATCGGTTCAGGCAGTGGTGACCTCGCCAGACTCCTCGCCTCACGGTCCGGAGCAGTGCACGGTATCGACGTCGATCCCACGATCACCGAGCGCGCCCGGGAGTTCACGGACCCCGCCGTCCCGGTGACCTTCACTGTCGGGGACGCGTTGGAGGAGGTGCCGCCCGGCCCCTATGACGTCATCACATGCGTCGCCACCATCCACCACGTTCCGTTCGACCACGCCCTCATCCGCTTCCGCCAGCACCTGGCTCCCGGCGGAACCCTGGTCGTCGTCGGCGTCTACCGTCCACAGTCTCTGAGCGATCACCTGATCGACGCCGTGGCCATTCCGGCGAACCTCGTCGTGGCCTGGATCAGGAACAAGGGCCGCAAGGCGCCGCGACCGGCTTCGATGACCGCCCCCACTCGACCGGCGACCATGACCTTCGCGGACATCGTTCGCGAAGCCCGCCAGGCGCTACCCGGTGCACGGCTGCACCGACGACTGTTCTGGCGCTACACGCTGCTCTGGCACCGGCACCAGGAGGCCGGCCTCACGGCTTGACTGGGGCCAGGACAGCGGCATGTTCGCGGCGGAATTCTCCACGGCCCTGGCCGTAACAGCACGGTCTCCGGTCTTGGACGGACACCCGGCACACATGAGCGCCCGGGGTACGGGCCCTTCCGTGTGCCGGGTGTCCGGCCGGTTCACGGGTGTTCGGCGCCGTCCTCCAGCCTCTGTCCCCGCAGCAGGAACCACGCGGCGGCGGCGGTCGCCAGCAGGACGGCCGCGCCGACTCCCGCGGCGGCCCCCAGCCCGTGCACGAACGCGTCCTGGGCGGAGGAGACAAGGGCGTGCGCCTGCGGGGCCGGCAGTGTGTGCGCGGCCTCCACGGCGCCGCCCAGCGACTCGTGCGCGGCGGCCGTGGTTTCCGGCGGGATGCCGCCCGGGGTCTCGAAGCCCCGGTAGACCCCGGTGACGATGGATCCGAGCAGGGCGATGCCGAGAGCCGCCCCCAGCTCGTACGCGGTCTCCGAGACGGCGGACGCGGATCCGGCGTGCTCCTTGGGCACGCTGGAGAGGATCACGTCGGCGGTGACGGTGAAGGAGAGGCCCGCGCCGACTCCGACCACCAGGAGCACCGCGCCGAGCAGCGGGTATCCGGTGTCCTGGTGGATGACGGTGACGACGGCGAGGGCCAGTCCGATCCCGGCCAGCCCGCCGGAGACGACGGAGCGCACCGAGAAGCGGCGGGCCGCCCTGCCCGCCAGCAGTCCCGCGACCACCGCGCCGACGGCGGCGGGCAGTTCCGCGAGTCCGGCCTCCAGCGGGCTGCGCCCCTGGACCAGTTGGAGGAACTGGGAGAGGAAGAACACCAGGCCGGACAGGCCGAGGATGGTCAGCAGGTCGGCGAGCACCGCGCCGGAGAAGCCCCGGTGGTGGAAGAGCCGCATGTCCAGCAGCGGTGCGGGCAGCCGGAACTGCCGCCGTACGAACTGGACGAGGGCGAGCACCCCGACGGCCGCGGCCCCGGCCACGGCCCAGCTCACTCCGTGCGCCGCCGCCTCCTTGACCGCGTAGACGACCCCGACCATGCCGATGAGGGACAGCGCGACGCTGAGCAGGTCCCAGGGGCCGGGGGACGGGTTCTTCGACTCGGGGATCATCTTGACGCCGACGACCACCAGGACGGCCATGACCGGCAGGTTGATCAGGAAGACCGAGCCCCACCAGAAGTGCTCCAGCAGCACCCCGCCGACGACCGGGCCGACGGCGGCGCCCGCGGAGGCCATGGCACCCCAGATGCCGATGGCGAGGCTGCGTTCGCGCGGGTCGTGGAAGAGGTTGCGGATGAGGGCGAGCGTGGACGGCATCAGGGTGGCACCGGCCACGCCGAGCAGCGCCCGCGCCACGATCATCATCTCCGGCCCGGTCGCGTAGGCGTTGAGCACGGAGACCGCGCCGAACGCCAGCGCGCCGCTGAGGAGCAGCTTCTTGCGTCCGATGCGGTCGCCGAGGCTGCCCATGGAGACCAGGAGCCCGGCGATGACGAAGGAGTAGACGTCGCCGATCCACAACAGCTGGGTGCCGGTCGGCTTGAGGTCCTCACTGAGGAACGGGGTCGCCAGGCCGAGCACGGTGGCGTCGACGGCGACGAGCAGCACGGCCAGGACGAGGACGGTGAGGGCGACCCACCGCCCCGGAGGACGCAGTTCGTCGGCCGTGAGGGCCTGCTGAGGGGGTGTGCTGGGGGTGCTCACTGCTCCACGCTCCGGCGTGCTCCGCCGAGCAGCAACTCGGCGATCATGTGGGGGAAGTCCTGTCCGGCGACCCGTCCGGCCTGGACGGCCCAGGCGCCGGCGCCGATGAGGGCGTAGAGCGCCTCGGTCAGCCAGGCCGGGGTGAGGTCGATCCGGAACTCGCCGCGTTCCTGGCCGCGCCGGAAGAAGGCGGCGACCCGGGCGTCCAGCCGGTCCCAGCCCTCGTTCATCTCGTCGCCCTCGAAGAGCTGGTTCTCGGTGACGAGGAAGGACAGCAGCCCGGCGGCCGGCTCCACGGCGACGATCAGCCGTCGCAGACCGTCCTCGGCGCTCCCCTCGTCGAGCCCGGCCGCGTCCAGGGCGGCCTCGAACTCCTGGATGCCGAGGTCTTCCAACGCCCTGACCAGGGCGTCCCGCCCGGCGAAGTGGCGGTGCAGGGTGGCCCGGCCGATGCCGGCGGCCCTGGCCACCTCGTCCATGGTGGCGGTGGATCTGCGGGACAGCAGGGCGGCGGCACTGCGCAGCACCTGCTCACGGTCAAGACTCATGAGACGACAGTAACTCACGTGAGACACGAATGTCTCACCGGGGGTCCGTGGGGCGCCCCTGAGGTGAGGGCGTGGGTGCCGCCGGGGCCCGGCCGGGCGGGGCCCCGGCCGGGCCCCGCGGTGGCCGCTCAGCCCCCCACGTACGCCGCGAGGTGCTCTCCGGTGAGGGTGGAGCGGGCCGCGACGAGGTCGGCGGGGGTGCCCTCGAACACGATCCGGCCGCCGTCGTGGCCGGCCCCCGGACCGAGGTCGACGATCCAGTCGGCGTGCGCCATGACCGCCTGGTGGTGCTCCACGACGATGACCGACTTGCCGGAGTCCACGAGCCGGTCCAGCAGTCCGAGCAGCTGCTCGACGTCGGCCAGGTGCAGCCCGGTCGTCGGCTCGTCCAGGATGTACACCCCGCCCTTGTCGGACATGTGGGTGGCCAGCTTGAGCCGCTGCCGTTCGCCGCCGGACAGGGTGGTGAGCGGCTGACCGAGGGTCAGGTATCCGAGCCCGACGTCGGCCAGGCGGTCGAGGATCCGGTGCGCCGCCGGCGTCCGGGCCTCCCCCTCGCCGAAGAAGTCGCGCGCCTCGCTCACCGGCATGGCGAGCACCTCGCTGATGTCACGGCCGCCGAGGTGGTACTCCAGCACCGACGCCTGGAACCGCCGCCCCTCGCAGTCCTCGCAGGGGGTGGCCACCCCGGCCATCATCGCCAGGTCGGTGTAGATGACACCGGCGCCGTTGCACGTCGGGCAGGCGCCCTCGGAGTTGGCGCTGAACAGGGCCGGCTTCACCCCGTTGGCCTTGGCGAACGCTTTGCGGACCGGGTCGAGGAGCCCCGTGTACGTCGCCGGGTTGCTCCGCCGCGAACCGCGGATCGGGCTCTGGTCGATCGACACCACCTCCTCACCGGCGGGGAGCGAGCCGTGTACGAGGGAGCTCTTGCCGGACCCCGCGACGCCGGTGACGACGGCGAGCACGCCGAGGGGGATGTCCACGTCGACGTCGCGCAGGTTGTTCGCCGTCGCCCCGCGGATCTCCAGGGCGCCGGTGGGCTCGCGTACCGTCTTCTTCACGGTGGCACGGTCGTCCAGGTGGCGTCCGGTGAGGGTGTCACCGGCGCGCAGCCCCTCGACGGTCCCCTCGAAGCAGACGGCCCCTCCCCCGGTCCCGGCGCCGGGACCGAGGTCGACCACGTGGTCGGCGATGGCGATCACCTCGGGCTTGTGCTCCACCACCAGCACCGTGTTGCCCTTGTCCCGCAGGCGCAGCAGCAGGCCGTTCATCCGCTGGATGTCGTGCGGGTGAAGGCCCGCGGTGGGCTCGTCGAAGACGTACGTGACGTCGGTCAGCGAGGAACCGAGGTGGCGGATCATCTTCACCCGCTGCGCCTCGCCGCCCGAGAGGGTGCCCGCGGGCCGGTCCAGCGAGAGGTAGCCGAGCCCGATCTCCACGAACGAGTCGAGGGTCTGCCGCAGCGTGGTGAGCAGTGGCGCCAGGGCCGGTTCGTCCAGCTCCCGTACCCATACCGCCAGGTCGCTGATCTGCGTCGCGCACGCGTCGGCGATGCTGATCCCCTTGATCTTCGAGGAGCGGGCGCCCTCGCTGAGCCGGGTGCCGCCGCATTCGGGGCATGCGGTGAAGGTGACCGCCCGCTCCACGAACGCCCTGATGTGCGGCTGCAACGCCTCCTTGTCCTTGGAGAGCATCGACTTCTGGATCTTCGGGATCAGGCCCTCGTACGTGAGGTTCACCCCCTCGACCTTCACCTTGACCGGCTCGTGGTGGAGGAAGTCCCGCATCTCCCGCTCGCTGAAGTCGCGGATCGGCTTGTCCGGGTCGAGGAGGCCGGACTCGGCGTAGACCCGGACGGTCCAGAAGCTGTCGGACTTCCAGCCGGGGATGGTGAACGCGCCTTCGGAGAGCGACTTGGAGTCGTCGTAGAGCTGGGTGAGGTCGATGTCCGAGACCCGGCCGCGGCCCTCGCAGCGCGTACACATCCCGCCGGTGCGCTGGTAGGTCGCCTTCACCGCCTTCTTGGTGCCGCGCTCGACGGTGATCGCGCCGCTCGCCCGCACCGAGGCGGTGTTGAAGGAGTACGCGCTGGGCGGGCCGATGTGCGGAACACCGACCCGGCTGAAGAGGATGCGCAGCATCGCGTTGGCGTCGGTGGCGGTGCCGACGGTGGAGCGCGGGTCGGCGCCCATGCGCTGCTGGTCGACGATGATCGCCGTCGTCAGCCCCTCCAGCACGTCCACCTCGGGGCGGGCCAGGGTGGGCATGAAGCCCTGGACGAAGGCGCTGTAGGTCTCGTTGATCATCCGCTGCGACTCGGCGGCGATCGTGTCGAAGACCAGTGAGCTCTTGCCCGAGCCGGAGACCCCGGTGAACACCGTCAGCCGGCGCTTCGGGATCTCGATGCTGACGTCCTTGAGGTTGTTCTCGCGCGCCCCGTGCACGCGGATCAGGTCGTGGCTGTCGGCGGCGTGCGGCGCGGACGCCTGGGTGTCCGTCGTCGTGGCCCTGCTCATCGTCTCTCCATCTGTCGGGCGGGGCCGTGTCTCGTGGTCCCCGCCGGCGTCGCCCGGCTCGGTCGCGGTCCCGCCGGCGCGGGCGTACCGGCGTGGGTCCCGGTCTCCGGAGCGCTCCGTGGAGGCGGGCCGAGAACGTACCCCACCGCCTCACGCGGGGTCATGTGCACGGGGCCGGGCCCCCCGCTCCGCCGGTGGGGCCGACGCTACCGAGCGGGGGCGGCCGGCGCTTCTCGTTTCCTGACCGGTCGTACCGCCGTGGCCGGGGCGGGGGCGGCGGCCACGACGGACGGCGCCCCGGACCGCTCCGGGAGCACGGCGGGCTCAGGACCAGGGCAGCGAGGCGCGGTAGCGCCAGTAGGCCTCGGGCTCCTCCACCAGGGCGCTCAGCCGGTCGAGGCGTTCGGCGTCGAGGTCGAGCAGCGGGGCGTGCAGGTTGCCGGCGAGCTGGGTCACGGTGGCCGCCCCGGACAGCACGACGCCCGCCCATGGCTCGCGGAGCACCTGGGCGAGCGCGACGGCGTCGGGCTCCAGGCCCGCCTCGGCGGCGATCTCCCGGACGACGGCGGGCGCGTCGGTGCCCGCGAGCCGGCCGTTGGCGACGGCCTCCTTGACGATGACGGTGAGTCCGGCGGCGTGGGCGTCCGCGAGCGCCTGCCCGGCCGAGGTCTCCAGGGCGTTGTAGGTGGCCTGGACGGTGCCGAAGAGGGGCTCGCCGTCCACCGTGACGGCGAGGGCCGCGCGGATGGCGTCGGCCTGGGCGGGTCCGCTGGTGGAGAAGCCGACGGTGACACCCTGGCCGGCGAGTTCGGCCAGCCGCTCGTGCAGCGCCGTGTCGGTCAGGGCCGGGCTGTCGGCGGTCACCGAGTGGATCTGGTAGAGGTCGAGCCGGTCGCCGAGGAGTCCGGCGGTCTCGGCGCGCTGGCGCTCGTACGCGGCGAGGCCGTGGTCCTTCACCTCGTGCGTCTCGGCGTCGGTCTTCCAGTCACCGGTGTACGTGTAACCCCACTTGCTGCCGACGACGACGTCCGCCGCCTCCGGGTGGTCCGCGAGCCACTGGGCCAGGAACTCCTCGGCGCGGCCGTAGGAGCGGGCCGCGTCGATGTAGCGGACGCCCTGGGCGTAGGCGGCGTCCAGGAGCTCGTGGGTGCGCTCGCGCAGCGCGTCGACACCGCGTCCGGCGGGGAGGTCCCGGTCGCGGTGCGGGGTGATGTAGCCGGGCCTGCCGACGGCGGCCAGGCCGAGCCCGATGTGGGCGGTCGGGGTGGTCGCGCGGTCCAGGCGGGCGAAGGGCATCGCGGGCTCCTTGGGTCGGGTTCGGACCTTCCCGTCCAACGTAGCCCGCGACGCCCCCGGGTCAGCCGCGCGCGGTGGCCCAGGCGTGCTGCGTCACCAGGTCGGCCTTCACCTCGGCGAGCTGGACGGCCACGGCGGACGGGGCGGTGCCGCCGCGGCCGTCGCGGGAGGCCAGCGCGCCGGGCACGTCGAGGACGGTCCGCACCTCGGGGGTGAGGTGCTCGGAGATCTTCTCGAACTGCTCGTCGGTCAGCTGGTCCAGCTCGATGCCCTGCTGCTCGCAGACCTTCACGCACTCGCCCGCGACCTCGTGGGCGACCCGGAACGGCACCCCTTGGCGGACCAGCCACTCCGCGATGTCCGTGGCGAGCGAGAACCCGGCCGGGGCCAGCTCCTCCATGCGCTCCCGGTTGACGGTGAGGGTGGCCATCATGCCGGTGAAGGCGGGCAGCAGGATCTCCAGCTGGTCGCAGGAGTCGAAGACCGGCTCCTTGTCCTCCTGGAGGTCGCGGTTGTACGCGAGCGGGAGGGCCTTGAGCGTCGCCATCAGGCCGGTGAGGTTGCCGATGAGGCGGCCGGACTTGCCCCGGGCCAGCTCCGCGATGTCCGGGTTCTTCTTCTGCGGCATGATCGAGGAACCGGTGGAGAAGGCGTCGTGGAGGGTGACGAAGGAGAACTCCTTCGTGTTCCAGATGATGATCTCCTCGGCGATCCGGGAGAGGTTGACGCCGATCATGGCCGTGATGAACGCGAACTCGGCGACGAAGTCCCGCGAGGCGGTGCCGTCGATGGAGTTGGCGGCCGATCCGCGCTCGAAGCCGAGGTCGGCCGCGACCGCCTCCGGGTCCAGGCCGAGCGAGGACCCGGCCAGCGCGCCGGAGCCGTACGGGGAGACGGCGGTGCGCCCGTCCCACTGGCGCAGCCGCTCGGCGTCCCGGGACAACGACTGCACATGGGCCAGGACGTGGTGGGCGAAGAGGACCGGCTGGGCGTGCTGGAGGTGGGTGCGGCCCGGCATGGCCACATCCGGGTGCGCCTCGGCCAGGCCGACCAGCGCGTCCTGGAGCTCGGCGAGCAGGCCGCCGATGACGCGGGCGTGGTCGCGCAGGTACATCCGGAAGAGCGTGGCCACCTGGTCGTTGCGGGACCGGCCGGCCCGCAGCTTGCCGCCGAGGTCCGGGCCGAGGCGCTCCAGGAGACCGCGTTCGAGTGCGGTGTGGACGTCCTCGTCGGCGACGGTGCCGGTGAACGACCCGTCCGCGACGGCGGTTTCGAGCGCGTCCAGTCCCGCGGTCATCCGGGTCAGCTCGTCCTCGGTGAGCAGCCCCGCCGTGTGGAGGACGCGCGCGTGGGCGCGGGAGCCGGCGATGTCGTACGGCGCGAGCCGCCAGTCGAAGTGGACGGAGGCGGACAGCTTGGCCAGCGCCTCGGCCGGGCCGTCGGCGAAACGCCCGCCCCACAGGCGTACGTCGCTGTTGCCGGTGCCGTTGCTCACTGCGTGCTCCTCGGGAGTGCAAGGGGTATGCGTCCGCCTCGCGGCGCGATCACGTATGGCATAACTATGCAATGGACCGTATGCCTTGTCAAAGCACCTGCTCAGGGTTCCGGTCAGATCTCCGGCCGGGACCGGGTCCGGTCCCGGGACGGCGGAATTCCCGGCGCCGGCCGAGGGGCGGCACGAGAATGCGGCCATGGGAAAGACATACGAACGCATCGAGGGCCGACTCCGGACGTTCATCGAGCGACAGCCGCTCTTCTTCACCGCGACGGCGCCGCTGGACGCCGACGGCACCGTCAACCTCTCGCCCAAGGGCGTCAGCGGTTCGTTCGCCGTCCTCGACGAACGGACCGTGGCCTACCTCGACTTCGCCGGGAGCAACGCCGAGACCGTCGCCCACCTCCGGGAGAACGGGCGCATCACCCTCATGTGGTGCGCCTTCCAGGGGCCACCCGACATCGTCCGGGTGCACGGCCGCGGTGAACCGGTCTTCCGTGACGACCCGCGCTTCCCCGCCCTGCTGAGCCGCTTCACCGCGGTGGACCCGGCCCCGCACGGGCTGCGGGCGATCATCGTGGTGACCGCCGAACTGATCCGGGACACCTGCGGTTTCGCCGTGCCCCTCATGTCGTACGACCAGGACCGTTCGCTGCACGGCGACCGCTTCCGCCGGGAGGACGACGCCGGTCTCAGTGCCTACTTCGAGAAGAAGGAGCACGTCGCCACCAGTATCGACGGGCTGCCGGGCCTCCCTCTGCCGCTGCCCGCCATGCCCTCCGTGCCCCCCGCCGCCGGGTGAGGTGCTGGGCCGTACGGAGCAGGCGCGGTGGGGGCGGGCCGCCGCGCCCCGTACGGTCCGGGGCATGCGCAGATCCCTGGCGGTCGTGTCCGTGCTGTTCGCCCTGGCGGGTTCCGTCGCGGCCGCGCCCGGGAATCCGCCGCCCCTCCCGGAGCGGATGGCCCGCACGGGCGGCGGCAGCCAGCTGATCACCGCCGTGGCGCCCGGCACCGGCTCCACCACCGGCACGGTCACCTGGTGGGAGCGGCGGCGCGGGCGATGGGTGGCGGCGGGTTCGGCGCCGGCCCGGTTCGGGGCGAACGGCCTCACCGAGGGCGCCTCCCGCGTGCAGGGCACGGACACCACGCCCACGGGGCTGTTCGGCCTGCCGTACGCCTTCGGGACCCGGCCCGCGCCGGACGGCACCCGCTTCCCCTACCGCCCGGTCCACGACGGCTCCTGGTGGTGCCAGGACAACGCGTCGCGGGCGTACAACCGGTGGGTGGACCCCCGGCCCGCCGACTGCCGGGCCGAGGAGTCGGAGCACCTGGCGTCGTACCCCACGCAGTACGCCCGCGCGCTCGTCATCGGCTTCAACTACCGGCACCCGGTACGCGGCCGGGGCGCGGGAATCTTCCTCCACGTGAACGGGAAGGGCGCGACCGCCGGCTGTGTGTCCGTACCGGCGGCCGCGATGGACCGGATCCTGGTCTGGGCGGACCCGGCGCGCGGCCCGCACATCGCGGTCGGCACCGCCTCCGGGCCGACCGCGGTCACGCGCTACTGACCGCGTGGCGACGGACGCTGACGCCGGGTCAGCGGTCGTTCTGCGCCAGGCGCAGCAGATGGTCGGCGAGCGCCTGGCCGCCGAGGGGGTCGCGGCTGATCAGCATCAGCGTGTCGTCCCCCGCGATCGTGCCGAGGATCGCCCGCAGTTCGGCCTGGTCGATGGCCGAGGCGAGGAACTGGGCGGCCCCCGGCGGCGTGCGCAGCACCACCAGGTTGGCCGAGGCCTCGGCGGAGATGAGCAGTTCGGAGGAGAGGCGGCGCATCCGCTCCTCCTTCGCGGACTCCCCGAGCGGTGCCTGCGGGGTGCGGAACCCGCCCTCGCTGGGCACCGCGTAGATCAGCTCGCCGCCGGTGTTGCGGATCTTCACCGCGCCCAGCTCGTCCAGGTCGCGGGAGAGCGTCGCCTGCGTGACGCTCAGCCCGTCGTCGGCGAGCAGCCGGGCCAGCTGGCTCTGCGAGCGCACCGGCTGCCGGTTCAGGATGTCCACGATCCTGCGGTGGCGTGCGGTGCGGGTCTGCGGCACCGACGGCCCGCCGTGCTCGGTGTCCTGTGCCTCGGTCATCGTCGTCGCCTCATTCTCCGGATGGTCCGTCCCCGTACGCCGCGTCGAGGGCTCCCGGCAGGATCCGCAGGAACGTGTCCACCTCCGCGTCACCGATGATCAGCGGCGGCATGAGCCGTACGACGTCGGGGGCGGGCGCGTTCACCAGGAGTCCGGCACTCTGGGCCGCCTGCTGCACCCGCGGTGCGAGGGGTCCGGTGAGCACGATACCCAGCAGGAGTCCGGAGCCACGGACGTGGGAGACCAGGGGGTGTCCCAGCGCCTCGACGCCGTTCCTGATCTTCTCACCGAGCCGCTTGACGCCGTCGAGGAGGCCGTCGGCGGCCAGGGTGTCCAGGACCGCGAGTCCGGCGGCGCAGACCACCGGGTTGCCGCCGAACGTGCTGCCGTGCTGACCGGGCTTCAGCAGGTCGGCCGCCGGGCCGAAGGCCACGGTCGCCCCGAGGGGCAGGCCGCCGCCGAGCCCCTTGGCGAGGGTGACGAGGTCGGGTTCGACGCCCTGGTGGGCCTGGTGCGCGAACCACTGGCCGCACCGGCCGATTCCGGTCTGCACCTCGTCGAGGACGAGCAGGGTGCCGGTGGCCCGGGTGATCTCCCTGGCCGCCTCCAGATAGCCGGGGGGCGGCACGACGACGCCGTTCTCCCCCTGGACGGGCTCGATGACCAGCAGCGCGGTGTCGGTGGTGACCGCGGCCCGGAGCGCCTCGGCGTCGCCGTACGGGACATGGGTGACGTCGCCGGGCAGCGGCTGGAACGCGTCGCGCTTCGAGGGCTGGCCGGTCAGCGCGAGGGCGCCCATGGTCCGGCCGTGGAAACCGCCCTCGGTGGCGACCATGTGGGTCCGTCCGGTGAGCCGGCCGATCTTGAAGGCGGCCTCGTTGGCCTCGGCCCCGGAGTTGCAGAAGTAGACCTTGCCGGAGCGGCCGAAGAGCGCCAGCAACCGTTCGGCGAGGGCGACGGGCGGTTCGGCGGCGTAGAGGTTGGAGACGTGGCCGAGGGTGGCGATCTGGGCGGTGACGGCCTCGACGACCGCCGGGTGTCCGTGGCCGAGCGCGTTGACCGCGATGCCCGCGACGAAGTCGAGGTACTCGGTGCCGTCGGCGTCCTGGACGGTGGCACCGGAGCCCCGGACCAGGGGCAGCCCCGGGGTGCCGTAGTTGTCCATCAGCGCGCCCTGCCACCGCTCCGCGTACGCCTCGTTGCCGCTCATGACTCCCCCTGCGTGTTCTCGGGTGCGTCCGGCACGACCATGGTGCCGACGCCTTCGTCGGTGAAGATCTCCAGCAGGATCGAGTGCTGGACGCGTCCGTCGATGACCCTGGCGGTCCGCACGCCGTTGCGTACGGCGTGCAGACAGCCCCGCATCTTGGGGACCATGCCGCTGGAGAGGTCGGGCAGCAGCTTCTCCAGCTCGGTGGCGGTGAGGCGGCTGATCACGTCGTCGCTGTTCGGCCAGTCCTCGTAGAGGCCCTCGACGTCGGTGAGGACCATCAGGGTCTCGGCGCCCAGCGCGGCGGCGAGTGCGGCGGCCGCGGTGTCGGCGTTGACGTTGTAGACGTGGTCGTCCTCGGCGGAGCGGGCGATGGAGGAGACGACCGGGATGCGGCCGTCGTCCAGCAGCGCCTGGAGGGCCCCGGTGTCGATCGCGGTGATCTCGCCGACCCGGCCGATGTCCACCGGTTCGCCGTCGATCAGCGGCCGGTGCTGGGTGGCGGTCATCGTGCGGGCGTCCTCGCCCGTCATGCCGACGGCGAGCGGCCCGTGCCGGTTGAGCAGCCCGACGAGTTCCCGCTGGACCTGTCCGGCGAGGACCATGCGGACGACGTCCATCGCCTCGGGCGTGGTGACGCGCAGACCGGCCTTGAACTCGCTGACCAGGCCGTGCCGGTCGAGCTGGGCGCTGATCTGCGGACCGCCGCCGTGCACGACGACCGGCTTGAGGCCGGCGTGCCGCAGGAAGACGACGTCCTGGGCGAAGGCGGCCTTCAGGTCGTCGTCGATCATGGCGTTGCCGCCGAACTTGATGACGACGGTCCTGCCGTGGTGCCGGGTCAGCCAGGGCAGGGCTTCGATGAGGATCTCGGCCTTCGGCAGTGCGGTGTGCTTCCTCGCGGCGCTCATGAGCTGTACGCGCTGTTCTCGTGGACGTACTCGGCGGTGAGGTCGTTGGCCCAGATGACGGCGCTCTCGCTCCCGGCGGCGAGGTCGGCGGTGATCCTGACCTCCCGGTAGCGCATGTCGACCAGGTCGCGATCCTCGCCGACGCTGCCGTCCTTGCAGACCCAGACGTCGTTGATGGCGACGTTCAGCCGGTCGGGCTCGAAGGCGGCCTTCGTGGTGCCGATCGCGGACAGGACGCGGCCCCAGTTGGGGTCCTCGCCGTGGATGGCGCACTTGAGGAGGTTGTTGCGGGCGATGCTCCGGCCCACCTCGACGGCGTCGTCCTCGCTCGCCGCGTTGATCACCTCGATGCGGATGTCCTTGGAGGCGCCCTCGGCGTCTCCGATCAGCTGCCGGGCGAGGTCGGCGCAGACGCTCTGCACGGCCTGCTCGAACTCGGCGCGCTCCGGGGTGATTCCGGAGGCCCCGGAGGCGAGGAGCAGCACGGTGTCGTTCGTGGACATGCAGCCGTCGGAGTCGACCCGGTCGAAGGTGGTACGGGTGGCGGCGCGCAGGGCGCCGTCGAGGGCGGGCGCCTCCACGTCGGCGTCGGTGGTCAGGACGACGAGCATGGTGGCGAGGCCGGGGGCGAGCATGCCCGCGCCCTTGGCCATCCCGCCGACGCTCCAGCCCTCACCGCCCGCGACGGCCGTCTTGTGGACGGTGTCGGTGGTCTTGATGGCGAGGGCGGCCTTCTCGCCCCCGTGCTCGCTGAGGGCCGCCGCGGCCCGCTCGATGCCCGGCAGCAGCTTGTCCATCGGGAGCCGCAGGCCGATGAGTCCGGTGGAGGCGACCGCGATCTCGCCCGCGCTGTGGCCGGGCAGCACCTCGGCCGCCTTCTCGGCGGTGGCGTGGGTGTCCTGGAAGCCGAGCGGGCCCGTACAGGCGTTGGCGCCACCCGAGTTGAGGACGACGGCGCTCACCTCGCCGCCCTTGAGCACCTGCTCCGACCAGAGGACGGGCGCGGCCTTGACGCGGTTGGAGGTGAACACGCCCGCGGCGGCCCTTCGGGGCCCGTTGTTGACCACGAGGGCCAGGTCGGGGTTCCCGCTCTCCTTGATCCCGGCGGCGATACCCGCCGCCGTGAATCCCTTGGCTGCCGTGACGCTCACTGCATCTCCTCGTTCGCTCGCGCGTCCCTGCCGCACCCCTGTGCGGCACTCGTCCGTGCCCGCAGCCGGGCGGCTGCGCCTGCGCGTACGTCTGTGTCCGTGTCCGTGTTGTTCGTGTCTGTGTCTGTGACTACGTCCGTGGCGGTGTCGCTCACGGGGCGGTCCCGACGGTGGAAAGGCCCGTCTCCTCGGGGAGGCCGAGGGCGATGTTCATGCTCTGCAGGGCACCGGAGGCGGTGCCCTTGGCGAGGTTGTCGATGGCGCTGATCACGACGACACGGCCGGCGGCCTCGTCGTGGGCGACCTGGATCTGGACCGCGTTGGAGCCGTACACCGCCGCGGTGGAGGGCCACTGGCCCTCGGGGAGCAGGTCCACGAACGGCTCGTCGGCGTAGGCCTTCTCGTAGGCGGCCCGCAGCGCCGCCCCGTCCACCCCCGGCTTGGCCTTCGCGCTGCACGTGGCGAGGATGCCGCGGGGCATGGGCGCGAGGGTCGGCGTGAACGACACGGTGACCGGCTCACCGGCGGCGTCGCCGAGGTTCTGGATCATCTCGGGGGTGTGCCGGTGGACCCCGCCGACGCCGTACGGGGACATGCTGCCCATCACCTCGGAGCCGAGCAGGTGCGGCTTGGCCGCCTTGCCCGCGCCGGAGGTACCGGACGCGGCGACGACCACCGCTTCGGGCTCGGCCAGCCGGGCCGTGTACGCCGGGAAGAGGGCGAGCGAGACAGCGGTCGGGTAGCACCCGGGCACCGCGATCCGCTTGGCGCCCGCCAGGGCACCGCGCGCCCCGGGCAGCTCGGGCAGGCCGTACGGCCAGGTCCCGGCGTGCGGGGAACCGTAGAACTTCTCCCAGTCGGCGGCGTCCTTCAGCCGGAAGTCGGCCCCCATGTCGACCACGAGCACCTCGTCCCCGAGCTGTTCGGCGACGGCCGCCGACTGCCCGTGCGGCAGGGCGAGGAACACCACGTCGTGACCCGCCAGCACCTCGGCGGTGGTCGGTTGCAGCACCCGGTCGGCCAGCGGCCTCAGGTGCGGCTGGAGCCCGCCGAGCCGCTGACCCGCGTTGGAGTGCCCGGTGAGCGCGCCGATCTCGATCTCCGGGTGGCCCAGGAGCAGACGCAGCAGCTCCCCGCCGGCGTATCCGCTCGCCCCTGCCACTGCCGCACGTACCGCCATCGGAACCCTCCTCGTCGATGGCATGACTATACGCATAGCCGCAGTTTTATGCAAAGAATTACGGGTTCCGGGGTGCCCGCCGGAACCGAGGTGCCGCCCGTCCCCGGGAGGCGGCGGGCGCGGGCGAGCGGGCCGGCGGAGATCGGCGGCGCATCCCACAGCGTGTCATCCGATCGGACCCGCCCCGGCGGGGAACTGTGAAGGTATGACGACGCAGCTCGGACTTCCCGAAGGCATCCAGGCCTGCCTCTTCGACCTCGACGGGGTGGTCACCAGAACGGCGGTGGTGCACGCCGCCGCCTGGAAGGCGACCTTCGACGCCTTCCTGCGCGAACGGGACGGAGAGGACTTCCGCCCCTTCACCGACTCCGACTACGACCAGTACGTCGACGGCCGTCCCCGCGCCGACGGCGTCCGCTCCTTCCTCGCCTCCCGGGGCATCGAGCTGCCCGAGGGCACCTCCGACGATCCGCCGGACACACGGAGCGTCAACGGCATCGGCAACCGCAAGAACGAACTCCTCCTGGAGAAGATCCGCACCGACGGCGTGGAACCGTACGAGGGCACGCTGCGCTACATCGACGCGGTCCGCGCCGCCGGACTCGCCACCGCGATCGTCTCCTCCAGCGCCAACACCCGCGACGTGCTGCACTCCATCGACGCCGAGCGGCTGTTCGACGTGCGGGTCGACGGCGTGGTGGCCAGGGAACGGAAACTGCCGGGCAAACCACACCCCGACACCTTCCTGGCGGCCGCCCGCGACCTCGGCGTCGAGCCGTCCCACGCCGCCGTCTTCGAGGACGCGCTGGCCGGCATGGACGCGGGCCGGTCCGGGCACTTCGGATTCGTCGTCGGCGTGGACCGCGTCGGGCAGACCGACGCCCTCTACGCCCACGGCGCCGACCGTGTCGTCAAGGACCTCGCCGAACTCGGAGGCCGCGCGTGATCACCAACCGGACGTACACCGTGGAGCCCTGGCGCGTGCGCGAGACGGAGCTCGACCTCGACCTCCTGGCGCAGAGCGAGTCCGTCTTCGCCCTGTCCAACGGGCATGTCGGCTGGCGCGGCAACCTCGACGAGGGCGAACCGCACGGCCTGCCCGGCAGCTACCTCAACGGCGTGTACGAACTGCACCCGCTCCCCTACGCCGAAGCGGGTTACGGCTACCCCGAGTCGGGCCAGACCGTCATCAACGTCACCAACGGCAAGCTGCTGCGGCTCCTGGTCGACGACGAGCCCTTCGACCTGCGCTACGGGCGGCTCGGCAAGCACGAACGCACCCTGGACTTCAGGCGCGGCGTGCTGGAGCGGAGCTGCGAGTGGACCTCCCCGGCCGGTACGACCGTACGGGTGCGTTCCACTCGCCTCGTCTCCCTGACCCAGCGCTCCATCGCCGCCGTGGAGTACGAGGTCGAGCCCGTCGACAGCCGGACCCGGGTGGTCATCCAGTCGGAGCTGGTCACCAACGAGAGCCTGCCCTCCTCCGACGGCGACCCGCGGACGGCCAAGGCGCTCCAGTCGCCGCTGGAGCCGGAGGAGAACCTGGCCATGGGGTCGCGGCTGCGCCTGGTCCACCGCACCCGGCACAGCGGCCTCAGGGTCGCCGTGGCCGCCGACCACGTCGTCGACGGCCCCGGGGAGATCACCACCAGCAGTGAGAGCGACGCGGACGTCGCCCGCCTGACCATCACCTCCGTCCTGGACCCGGGACAGCGGCTCCGGGTGCGGAAGACCGTCGCCTACGGCTGGTCGGGCGCCCGCTCCCGGCCCGCGATGAGCGACCAGGTCGAGGCCGCGCTGGCCGCCGCCGCACACGGCGGCTGGGACGGGCTGGTGGCCCAGCAGCGCGCCTACCTCGACGACTTCTGGGCCAACGCCGACGTCGAGGTGCACGGTGACGAGGAGATCCAGCAGGCCGTCCGCTTCGCCCTGTTCCATGTGCTGCAGGCCGGCGCCCGCGCCGAACAGCGCGCGATCCCGGCCAAGGGCCTGACCGGTTCCGGATACGACGGCCATGCCTTCTGGGACACCGAGATGTTCGTGCTGCCCCTCCTCACCTACACCGCACCCAAGGCGGTCGCCGAGGCGCTGCGCTGGCGGCAGGCCACCCTGCCCGCCGCCCGGGACCGCGCCACCCAGCTCGGGCTGCGCGGCGCCGCGTTCCCGTGGCGGACCATCGACGGCTCGGAGGGCTCCGCGTACTGGCCGGCCGGCACCGCCGCCTTCCACGTGGCCGCCGACATCGCGCACGCCGCGGTGCGCTACACGGCGGCGACCGGCGACACCGGTTTCGAACGCGAGACCGCCCTGGAACTCCTGGTGGAGACGGCCCGGCTGTGGCGCTCGCTGGGCCACCACGACCACCACGGTGTGTTCCACATCGACGGCGTCACGGGGCCGGACGAGTACAGCGCCGTCGTCGACGACAACACGTACACCAACCTCATGGCACGCTCCAACCTCCTCGCCGCGGCCGACGTGTGCGAACGCCATCCGGAGGAGGCGGCCCGGCTCGGCGTGGACGCGGAGGAGAGCGCCGCCTGGCGGGACGCCGCCGAGGCCATGCACATCCCCTACAACAAGGAGATCGGCGTCCACGAACAGCACGCCGGATTCACCCACCACCAGCGCTGGGACTTCGCGGGCACGGGCGCCGACCAGTACCCGCTGATGCTGCACTTCCCCTACTTCGACATCTACCGCAAGCAGGTGGTCAAGCAGTCCGACCTCGTGCTGGCCATGTACACCTGCGGCAACTGGTTCGAAGCCCACTGCGACGACGACCAGATGGCCGCGAACTTCGCCTACTACGAGCCGCTGACCGTCCGGGACTCCTCCCTGTCCGCGTGCTGCCAGGCCGTCGTCGCCGCCCGGACCGGACATCTGCGGCTGGCCTACGACTACGCCACCGAGGCCGCCCTGATGGACCTGGCCGACCTGGAGCACAACACCCGCGACGGACTGCACATCGCCTCGCTGGCCGGTACGTGGGTGGCACTGGTCGCCGGCTTCGGCGGCACCCGCCGGGAGGGCGACAGCCTGCGCTTCGCGCCCCGGCTGCCCGAGAAGTTCAGCCGCCTCGCCTTCCGGCTCCAGTTCCGCGGCCGGTGCCTGCAGGTGGAGATCGGCCCCGGCAAGGCGACGTACTCGCTGCTGCTCGGCGATCCCCTGACGATCCACCACCACGGAACGGAGGCGCACGTGAACGGGGACGGGCCCGTCACCCTCGCCATCTCCGCGCCGAAGCGGCGGCCCACACCCGAACAGCCACCACACCGCCGTCCGGGCGGCGCCGACCGGTCGGGTCCGGGGAGCGACGAGACGGCGTGACCGGCCGGACTCGGCCCGCGTATCGGTGGCACACGTGGTGGACCACCCTGGCGGAAACTCCGCTGCGGCACCACCCGGATCTTCGCCGTCGTCCGGGCCGTCGTCCGGGCCGTCGTCGCCGTCGAACTCGCCGCCTGGTCAAGCGAGAGGGAGAAGGGATGGCGTCGATGAAATTGGCCGTAATTCGCCTGCCGTCCCACGTCCCGCACGGGCTTAATGATGCTCCCGCGCCATGCACCGCGCGGGTGGTCGTGACGACACGGGGGGATCATGGATCACACCGGCGGCATCGGCGCACCACCTCCTGGGCCTCCGCCACAGCCTCCGCCCCGGCCCCCGTCTCAGCCGCCTCCTCAGATACCGCCGATGCCGCTGCCTCCCCGCAGGGGAAAGCCGCTGGAACTCCGGGTCCAGCGGCAGATCCTGTGGGTGGGGTCGGCGGCGGTCCCGTTGCGCAACGTCAGCTGGGTCGAGGTGTTCAGGCTGAAGCCCGCCTGGGGCAAGGCCGCCGTCTACTTCCTGCTGCTGGTGGCCATCGCCTTCTTGGTCTCCGCCCGGCTCGACTCCACGGATGGGGGCCGCGGCCCCGCCCCGGGCGTCCTGATCCTGTTCACGCTGGTCATCGTCTGCGCCGTCCTGCTCTGGTCGAGGAAGCCGGTGCTGGTCGTCGAGCTGAACAGCGGTTCCAGGGTGGTCCTGACCCTGCCGACCATGGACGAACTGCGGGCAATCGCCGGGCAGATCGTGTACGCGATCGACCACCCCGAATACGAGTTCTCCGCCGTCCTCGAGCAGTACAACACGACAAACAACTTCGGTTCCGTGGTCAACATGAACGGCGGCAGGGGAAACGCGGGGATCAAACTATGAGCGACACATCGAACTACTACGGAGACGTCGTCAACGTGAACGGCGGCGAGAAGGTCGTCGGCATCAACCACGGCACCGTCGTGCACAACGACGGCACCGCTCAGGACACCGAGCTCCAAGCCGCCGTGACGGACCTCATCCGCCTCCTCACCGACCTGCGCCCGGCGCTCACCCCGGACCAGGCCCGGACCGTGGGGAACGCGCTGCCCGCGCTCACCCCCGACCGGGCCGCCCTGCGTGAGCGCGGCATGATCCTGGCGTCCGTCTCGCAGATCGCGGCGACCGTGGGCGAGGTGGGCAGGCCCGTCGTGGAGGCGCTGGGGCGGCTGTTCGCGCTGCTGGGCTGACGGCGCTACGGGCCGGGTGGGCGGGGCCGGGCGTCGCACGACACGGCGGGAACGCGTCCGGCCCAGCACTTCGACGGGCCGACCAGAGCCCGTCGCCCAAACGCCCACCGCGCCCGTAGACATGACGGAACAGACGGTGCGGGCCGCGCGGGGCGTCCGGACGCGGGCCGTGGGTCACGTGGCCCGAGAATTCTCCAGCGCCCTGACACACATCGGTGCGGATCACCGTGTGCCGGCCGGAGGCCTCGGTCACCACCGGGAGGAGACCGAGCGCGACCTGAGACGATCAGCGGGACCGACTGAACGAACGCAGAGGTGGGGAGCATGGTCGTTCTGGTACTGCTCGGGGTCCTGGCGCTCGCTGTCGCCGGGTGCGCGTGCGTGGTGTGGGCGGAGCGCGGCGGCCCCCGCTGGGTACGCGCCGTGGCGACCATGACGCTCGCCGCGGGCACGGTGGTGCGGCACTCCAGGAGGAACCGGCGCCCGGGTCTGAACGGGTCCACCGGTGACGACGGGTAAGGGCTGGCCCGTCGTCACCGAGGTACGGGCGCAAGGCGGCGACGTGCCGTGGCCGCCGTCGCGTACCCCTCGGAGATGACGGGAATGCCCCTAGGGTCACGATATGCGCCCGATGCCGTCAGCCGACATGGTCACCCTGATCTCGTTCCTCGCCGTCCTGCTGATCTTCTTCAGCATCGACGTGCGATCGAGGGACTCCGCGGACTCGAAGCCATGGCACGCACGACTCTTCGAGTGGTCCTCCCGCGTCGGCGGGATCGCCACCGCACTGGCCCTGGCCCTGGGCTGGGTGGACCTCTTCCTCCCGGACGAGAACAGAGCGATCCATGTGGTGTTCGTGGCCGTTCCCGGGTCCGTGGCGGTGCTGTGCGCGATCGTGCTGGGGCTGGAGATGCTCTGGCAGCGGTGGGAGTCGCCGTAGACGAGTGGACCGGGGGCAAAGGGGCGGGCTTCGGGCCGTCCTCCGGGGCCCGAACCCTTGGTGACGGCTCCTGCCCGCGCCCCGCATGCTGCGGTCACCCTGTCCGGATACGGCCGAGAGCGGCACGGGCCGCCGCCAGACGCTCCCTGGATTCGGCCGTCCACCCCTCGCCCATGTCGAGCGGTACGGAGACGACGACCCCGGTGCCGGTACCGTCCCGGACTTCGACCACGTAGGGGTCGCCGCAGACGACGCGCAGGTAGGCGGTGCGGCCCGACCGGGGCCAGTCCGCCGTGAACGGCTCCTCGGGACCGGCCTCCTGCTCCGCGTCCCGTCCGGCCTCCTCGACGGCGTCCAGCAGTTGACCCCAGTCCGAGAGGTCCTCGGAGTCGAACCCGAGGCGGACGGTTCCGTTGACGAAGTCGCTCGTGACGACGGCCTCCGCGTCGTAGTACCGGACACCCAGGCTTTCGAGGGTGGGCTCGGCCGAACGCAGGCGGACGCTGACGCTCTGGCAGGGGTCGGCCAGCCGGATCAGCTCGATCGTCTCGGGCCGCGTGTTCGTGTCCATGGTCCGGAACCTACGGCAGGAGGGGGCGGCGGGCGGCACCGGTGCGGTCGACCGAATCGGCCGGGCTCGTCGCGGAACTCACCGCGCGAGGTGGCCGGAAATAACACAGGCCCGGAGATGACGCAGGCCGGACATGACGAAGGCAAGGAGGGACATCCGCTCCTTGCCACTCTCAAGGTATAGCGCACCAGGGGGCTTGCGGCAAGGCCCCGGTGGTGCCGCAGAATGACCGACCGAAGCCGCGACCTGCGGAAATGCCAGAGCTGCGGCGTATGTACGCCGTTGTCGGTGTACGGGCCGTACCGGGCGCGACCCCGCTGGAACGCGCCGCGCGGTCGCGGGATCCCTGCGGGTGGCCGGGGCGCGCGCGGCGGCCTGCGGCCGGCCTCCACCTTCGTTGAAATGGGCGTACTGATGAGTGACGTGATCGTGGTCGGCGGCGGACCGACCGGACTGATGCTGGCCTGCGAACTACGGCTGCACGCGGTGCGCGTGCTGGTACTGGAGAAGCTCACCGAGCCCACCGGGCAGTCCCGGGGGCAGGGTCTGCACGCGCGCAGCGTCGAGGTGATGGACCAGCGCGGGCTGCTCGGCCGCTTCCTGGCCGTCAGTAAGAAGTTCCAGGTCGGCGGCCTCTTCGGCGGCATCATGAAGCCGTGGCCCGACCGCCTGGACACCGCCCACCCGTACGGCCTCGCCACCCCGCAGCCGGTGACCGAGCGGCTGCTCGAAGAGCGCGCCCGCGAACTCGGTACGGAGATCCGGCGTGGCTGCGAAGTGGTCGGGCTGGACCAGGACGAGGACGGCGTGACCGTCGAGCTGGCGGACGGTACGCGGCTGCGCTCGCGCTACGTCGTCGGGTGCGACGGCGGGCGCAGCACGGTGCGCAAGCTCCTCGGCGTCGGCTTCCCCGGCGAACCCGCCAAGGTCGAGACGCTGCTGGGCGAGATGGAGCTGGCCGAGGACCCGGCGACGGTCTCCGCCGTCGTGGCGAGGGTCCGCAGGACCCAACTGCGGTTCGGGGCCGCTCCCGACGCGGGCGGGAAGGAGGGGGTGTACCGCGTCGTCGTGCCCGCCGACGGCGTGGCAGAGGACCGGGCGACCGCGCCGACCCTGGAGGAGTTCAGGCAGCGGCTCCGGGCGGTGGCCGGTACCGACTTCGGCGCGCGCTCACCGCGCTGGCTGTCCCGGTTCAGCGACGCCACCCGGCAGGCCGAGCGCTACCGGGTCGGCCGGGTGCTGCTGGCCGGGGACGCGGCGCACATCCATCCGCCGACCGGCGGGCAGGGGCTCAACCTCGGTGTCCAGGACGCGTTCAACCTCGGCTGGAAGCTGGCCGCCGAGGTGGCCGGCTGGGCTCCGGACGGGCTGCTGGACAGCTACCACACCGAGCGGCACCCGGTGGGCGCCCGCGTGCTGGACAGCACCCGCGCGCAGATCACGCTGCTGGGGACCGAGCCCGGGCCGGCCGCGCTGCGCGAGCTGTTCTCGACGCTGATGGACTTCGAGGAGGTGAACCGGTACGTGACCGGGATGATCACCGCCGTGGACGTCCGCTACGACCTCGGCGACGGCCACGAACTGCTCGGCCGCAGGATGCGGGACGTGGAACTGAAGCGGGGGCCTCTGTACGGGCTGATGCATACGGGCCGAGGGCTGCTCCTGGACCGGACCGGCGGGCTCTCGGTGGCCGGCTGGGCGGACCGGGTGGACCATGTCGTGGATCACAGCGAGGAGCTGGACGTGCCCGCCGTGCTGCTGCGGCCGGACGGTCATGTCGCGTGGGCCGGTGAGGACCGGCGGGAACTGCTCGGCGCCCTGTCCACCTGGTTCGGCGCGGCCACCGGCTGAGTTGGGGCGCGGGGCCCGAGGGGGCCCGCCGGGGCCGGTCGGCCCCGCCCGCGGGTCCGCCAGGCAGACCGAGAGGGCCGGGGCCGTCGCACGGGGCGTCGGGCGATCCGCCGGAGCGCCTTGTGCACCGGCGGGGAGTCGGACGGACCCGGAGGAGCGGGACGACGGAGCGGCCGGGCCGTGTGCCGTGTCCCGGGCCGGGCGACGGAGCGGCCCGGTCGTGTGTCGTGTCCCGGGCCGGCGCGTCCGTCAGGAGTCGGTGGAGTCGCCACCCGCGCGCTCGGCGGCGCGGGCCGCGTCGCGCGCCTTGATCCGCTCCGTCTCCTTGCGGACCTCCGCCTGGGTGGCGCGCTCCTTCTGGAGCCAGTCGGGGTTCTCCTGCTTCAGGGCGTCGATCTGCTCGGTGGTGAGGGGCTCCGTGACCCCGCCCCGGGCGAGGCCCGCGATGGAGACGCCGAGCTTGGAGGCGACCACCGGCCGGGGGTGCGGCCCGGTGCGGCGCAGGTCCCGCAGCCAGGCCGGCGGGTCGGCTTGCAGCGCGTTCAGCTCGGTGCGCGAGACGACGCCTTCCTGGAACTCCGTGGGGGTGGCCTCGAGGTACACACCCAGCTTCTTCGCCGCGGTGGCGGGCTTCATGGTCTGGGTGCTCTGGTGCGACGTCATGGGTCAAGGGTATCGAGCGTGCGGCACGGCTCCGACCACGGCGGGTGCCCCGGTAACCTGGCGGGGTGACAGGCTCGGAAGTACCCCCCTCGTTCCGGCTCGCCTACGTCCCGGGCATGACCCCGACCAAGTGGGTGCGGATCTGGAACGAGCGGCTGGCCGGTGTCCCGCTGACCCTCGTGGCCGTGGCCGCCGCCGAGGCGGCCGACGCCCTGCGGCACGGGGACGCCGACGCCGCCCTGCTGCGGCTGCCCGTCGACCGTGCGGACCTCAGCGCGATCCCGCTCTACACCGAGACGACCGTGGTGGTGATCCCCAAGGACCACATCGGCGCGGCCGTCGAGGAGCTGTCGGTCGCCGATCTGGCCGACGAGGTCGTGCTGCACCCCCTCGACGACACCCTGGAGTGGGAGCGTCCGCCCGGCCGGCCCGCGTTCGAGCGGCCCGCCACGACGGCCGACGCCGTCGAGCTGGTGGCGGCGGGGGTGGGGCTGCTCGTCGTACCGCAGTCGCTGGCCCGGCTGTACCACCGCAAGGACCTCACCTACCGGCCCCTCACCGCACCGGACGCGGAGCTTTCGGCCGCCGGGCCGGATTCCGCCCCCTCCGCTCCCTCGGTTCCCGGGTCCCGGGTCGCCCTGTCCTGGCCCGAGGCGCGGACCACCGACCTGGTGGAGGAGTTCATCGGGATCGTGCGCGGGCGGACCGTCAACAGCACCCGGGGGCCGAAGAAGTCCCCGGCGGCGCAGGAGGCCGCCGGGCGTTCCACCCGGGGCGGCGCGGCACGCGGTGCGTCGGCGGGCGGCACCAAGAGCGGCGGGGCCAGGGCCGGCGGGGCCAAGGGCGGCGCCCGGACCGGCGGCGGCACGGGCGCGGCAAGCGGGCGCAGCACCAAGGGCACCAGGGGCGCCAAGAGCGGCAGGAACACCGGCGGCGGCAAGGGTTCTGGCAAGGGCAACGCCAAGCGCGGCAGGCCCGGCCGCACCTCCTGACGGGCCATCACCACCCAGGCTGCGCACCGCTCCTGACGTAGCCTCACACATTTTCTGACGCCCTCTCATACCGCCGTACTCCCCGGTGGCGGCAGCAGCCCACCCCCTACCCGTAGTACTCGGGAGCTACCCCGCAGGTGGGCTCTTCTGCGGGACGCCGACGACACGGCTCGGTCCATAGCTTCTGTACCGGATTCACCACCCGGTACGGAAGGACCACCCCATGGCGTCCCGCCCACGCACCCACCGTCTGCGCCGAGCGCTGCTGACCGCGCTCGCCACCGGGGCCGTCGCGCTGCCGGTGTCGGGGGCGGCCCGGCCCGCCGCCGTCCCGGCCCCCGTGCCCGCCGCCCTCGCCCCGCTGGCGGCCGCGACCCCCACGGCGCTGGGTACGCGGTACGCCGCCACCCGCGACGAGATACGGGCCGCGCGGCGGGCGGCCGTCGACCACGGCGACGGGCGGCGGGCGGAATCCCTGCGGGCCATGGCGGCTTCCGGACGCCACTTCCTGGCCTTCGACGGACGCGACGGAGGCCGCACCGCCGAGGTCTTCGGTGACCTGTCCGGGGCCACCCGGATCGCCGTCCTGGTGCCGGGCGCGGGTGTGGACCTCGACCACTACTGGCGGCTGAAGCGGGACGCCGAGGCGCTCACCGACGAGCTGGGCGGCGGCTCGGCTGTCATCGCCTGGCTCGGTTACCGGACCCCGGCGACGGTGAGCCCCCAGGCGGTCACACCCGGGGTGGCCGATCAGGCCGTACCCCAGCTGACGTCCTTCGTACGGGAGTTGGGCGCGGCGCTGCCGGACGCGCGGATCTCCCTTCTCTGCCACTCCTACGGTTCGGTGGTCTGCGCCCGGGGCGCGTCCGGCCTCGCCGTCGCCGACCTCGTGCTGTACGGCAGCCCCGGCACCTCGGCCGGGAGCGCCGCCGGCCTGGGTACCAGCGCCACCGTGTGGGCCGGCCGGGGCGGCGGCGACTGGATCGCGCACATCCCGCACCTGCGGCTGGACCTGGGCTTCACCTCCCTGGGGTTCGGCACCGACCCGGTCTCGCCGGAGTTCGGCGCCGAGGTCTTCGACGCGGGCGACGCCGGACACAGCGACTACCTCCGACGCGGCTCGGTCTCGCTGCGCGGCATCGCCCGCATCGTCACCGGGACGGAGGACGACCGTGCGTGAGCGCGTGGGCGACCTCGTCCGCCGTATCGACGCGGCGACGCCTCCGGACCGCGACCGTGCCCTGGACGCGCTGCGCGCGTTCGCCATCCTGGGGGTGGTGTGCGGCCACTGGCTGGTGACCGCGCTGGTCTCCGACAGCGGCACGCTGCGCGGGGCGAGCCCGCTGCGGTACATGCCCGAGTTCACCCCGGTCTCCTGGGTCTTCCAGACGCTCGCGGTGTTCTTCCTGGTGGGCGGGGTGGTGGGGGCCAAGGGCTATGCCTCGGCGCGGGCCGGTGGCCAGTCGTACGGCCGGTGGCTGAGAGCCCGGACGGTCCGGCTGTTCCGCCCGGTCGTGGTGGTCCTGTCCGTGTGGGCCGTGGCGGCCGGGGTGATGCTGGCCTCCGGCGTGGACCAGGACACCGTCCGCGCGCTGGGCAAGCTGGTGTGGTCGCCGCTGTGGTTCCTGCTGGTCTTCATGGTGCTGACGGCGGCCACCCCGCTGGTGGCGCGGGTGCACCCGCTGTGGCCGCTCGCCGTGGTGCTGCATGTGGATCTGTTCCGGCTGGGGCTGGGCGGCCCGGCCTGGCTGGGCTGGATCAACGTGGCGGCGGGCTGGCTGGTCCCGTACAGCCTGGGCGCCGCGTGGGCCCGGGGCGGGCTGCGGGACCGCAGGACCGCGTGGGTGCTGCTGGCCGGGGGTGCGGCGGCCGCGGCCGGGCTGGTGCTGTTCGCCGGATATCCGGCCTCCATGGTCGGGGTGCCCGGGAGCACGCTCTCCAACCTGGACCCGCCGACCCTCGCCGCGGTGGCCTTCGGGCTCGCCCAGTGCGGTGGCGCGCTGCTGCTGCTCGGGCCGTTGCGCCGGGTGCTGGCCCGGCCCGCGGTATGGGCGGCGGTGGCGCTGGTGAACCTGTCCGCGATGACCGTATTCCTGTGGCACCAGACCGCTATGATCACGGTCACCTCCACCGCCCTGTTCCTGGGGGGCCCGCTGCCCGGCCTGCACACCGTGCCCGATTCCCCCGGCTGGGTGCTGGCACGGCTGGCCTGGCTGCCGGTGTTCGCGGCGGTGCTGCTGGTGCTCCGGACGGTGTTCGGGCCGTACGAGACGCGGGGCGGCGGCCGTTCGACGGTGGTGCGCACCGGCTCCCCGGCCCGGGTCAGGGAGTCGCGCCGTGTCTAAGCTGAGCGTTATGACGGGGGCGGCGGGGGCGGGGCGACGGCTGGTGGTCCTGCTGCGACGGCTGCCGCGCACGCTGTACGAGGACCTGTGGGCGTCACCCGTCGACCCGCTGCCCGCCCCGGGCCGGCCGGGGGCGCCGGTGTGGCGGCCGGTGTTCGCGATGCTGCTGGCACTCGCCGCGGCGGCCGTCACCCTGTTCCACGTGTACGACCTGATCCCGCCCGGCGCGGGCGTCCCCGCGTCCGTGGTGCTGTTGGCCCTCCTCCAGTCCGTGACGCTGATCGCCGGCCTGTCCCGGCCGCTGTACGCGTGGTGGGTCTCGCTGGTCCTCATGGTCGTCAGCGTGCGCCTCTCGGAGCCGGTGCTGCCCCCGGCGGACGCCTTCCCGACCGTGCCCGAGATCGCGTTGCAGAGCGGCGCCCTGTTCCTGCTGGCGCTGCGGGTCCGCCCACGCCGGGCGGCCACCGCGCTCGTGGTCAGCCTGCTCACCGGGGCGCTCGCGGCCGCGCACCACACCCAGCGCCACGACCACGCGCTGGACCGGGCGTTCCTCGTCCTCGTCACCGCCGTGGTGATCGGTGCCGCGCTGCGCGCGCTGCGGGTGGCCCGCACCGAGCTGGTGGAGCAGTCGGAGCTGACGGCGGAGGAACGCGCCCGGCGCACGCTCCTGGAGGAGCGCAACCGGATCGCCCGCGAGCTGCACGACGTGGTCGCCCACCACATGTCGGTGATCTCGATCCAGGCGCAGGTCGCGCCGCACCTCGTCGAGCACCCGTCCGAGGAGCTGAAGGCGAACCTGGCGGGCATCCGGGAGAACGCCGTGGAGGCACTGGCCGAACTGCGCCGGGTCCTCGGCGTGCTGCGCGCGCAGGACGCGCTCGCCGACGGCGTACGGCACGCCCCGCAGCCCACGCTGGACCGGGTGGACGAGCTGGTGGGCACGGTGCGGGCGGCCGGGGTGGACGTGACGGCCCGCACCACCGGCGTCCCCCGGCAACTGCCGCCCGGCGTGGGGCTGTCGGCGTACCGCGTCACCCAGGAGGCGCTCAGCAACGTGATGCGGCACGCGCCGGGCGCCCGCGCGAGGGTGGAGGTCTGCTACCACACGGCCGCCGTCACGGTGCGGATCACCAACTCCGCCCCCCGCGCACCCGCCGCACCCGCCGCCGGTGCCGGGCACGGGCTGCTCGGCATGTACGAACGCGCCGCATTGCTCGGCGGCGACCTCACCCACGGCCCCACCCCCGGCGGGGGCTACGAAGTCATGGCGACGCTCCCCCTGGAGGACCCCTCGTGACCATCCGTGTGCTGATCGCCGACGACCAGGTGATGGTCCGTCAGGGATTCACGGTGCTGCTCGGCGCGGAGCCCGGCATCGAGGTCGTCGGACAGGCCGTGGACGGTCAGGACGCGGTCGAGCAGGTCGCGGAACTCGCCCCCGACGTCGTCCTGATGGACATCCGGATGCCCCGGCTCGGCGGCATCGACGCCACCCGCCGCATCGCACGGAACTCCAGGACCCCGGTCAAGGTCCTGGTGCTGACCACCTTCGACCTCGACGAGTACGTGTACGAGGCCCTGCGCGCGGGTGCCTCCGGCTTCCTGCTGAAGGACGCCTCGGCCGACGAACTGGCCCAGGCGGTACGGGTGGTGGCGGCCGGGGACGCGCTGCTCGCCCCGAACATCACCAAGCGGCTGATCGCGGAGTTCTCCCGGGTCAGCACGGCCCCGCGGGCGCCGGACAAGGACCGGATCGGCGGCCTGACGGAGCGGGAGACGGAGGTGCTGTCCCTCATCGCGCAGGGCCTGTCCAACGCGGAGATCGCCGGCCGGCTGGTCGTGGCGGAGCAGACCGTGAAGACCCATGTGAGCCGCATCCTGGTCAAGCTCGGCCTGCGCGACCGCACCCAGGCCGCGGTGCACGCGTACGAGACGGGGCTGGTGCGCCCGACGGGCTACTGAGCCCACCGGCCGGCGGCGCCCGGGCGTCCGGCGTTCTCCAGCGAGCCGTACACCGCGTCGACCAGGGCCGTCTTGCGGGGGTCGTCGGCGATGTGCGGGCCCATGCGGTTCATGACGTAGCCCAGGGCGATCCCGGCCTCGGGGTCCGCGAGGCCGCAGGAGCCCCCCGCCCCGTCGTGGCCCACGGCGCGCGGATTGGGGCCGTAGGAGCCGTTCGGGCCGCTGAGCCAGAGGCCGAGGCCCAGTTCGGTCTCGTGCGTGAACCCGGTGCCCAGCACCAGGTCGCGGCAGCTGCCCTGGCCCTCGCGGACCCGTTCGGCGGCCTGTTCGGACAGGATCCGCCGGCCGTCGAGGCTGCCGCGTCCGGCGATGATCCCGTAGAGGGCGGCGACCGCGCGGGCGGTGCCGTGGCCGTTGGCGGCGGGGATCTCGGCGGCGCGCCACTCGGGGGTGTTGGCGGCCTCGGTCCCCGTGCCTGGGTTGAGCAGGGAGGCGATGGCCACCGGCTCCATCCGGGCGAAGAGGGCGGCCTGTTCGCGTACGACCGTGCCGGGCCGGACGAGTTCAGCGACCCGGTGCGCGTCCTGTTCCGGGCGGCCGATGGTGAAGTCGATGTCCAGCGGCCCGGTGACCTCCCGGCGCAGGAAGGCACCGGGCAGCAGGCCGGTGATCCGGCGGACGACCTCCCCGACCAGGAAGCCGTAGGTGAGGGCGTGGTACCCGGAGCGGGTGCCCGGCTCCCACCAGGGTGCGGTGGCCGCGAGCGCGGCCGTGGTCGCCTCCCAGTCGTACAGCGCGGCCAGGGTGTGCGGCTCACGCAGCCCGGCGACGCCGGAGCGGTGCGACAGAAGGTGCCGTACCCGGACCGACTCCTTGCCGGCGGCGGCGAATTCGGGCCAGTAGGCCGCCACGGGCGCGTCCAGGTCCAGCTGACCGCGGTCGGCCAGGATGTGCGCGCACAGGGCGGTCGGCCCCTTCGTCGTGGACCACACGTTGACGACGGTGTCGCGCTCCCAGGGGCGGCCGCGGTCCGCGTCGGCCCAGCCGCCCCAGAGGTCCACCACGGGCTCGCCGTCGAGGAGGACGGTGACGGCCGCGCCCAGTTCGGCGCGGACCGCGAAGTTCCCGGCGAACGCGTCGCGCACGGCGGTGAAGCGGGGGTCACAGTGGCCATGGATCCGCGACACGGGCTCTCCTCGACTCGGGGGCTGCGCACCCTACCGGGCAACGCACCGTACCGACCGGTCGGACCGCCGGGAAGGGCCCGCGCGTCACCGGTACGCCGTCCGGCCCGGCCGGTCAGCCTGGGAGCGCTTCCACGCTGAGGTGCCAGCGGCCGGGCAGCCCCGCGATGGTGGTGACGGACAGCGGCCGGACGTCCACGTGCCAGTACGCCGAGGGCGGCGCCCCCAGGGCGTAGACCAGGGCCGCGCGGACGACGGCGGGTTCGGCGACCGCGACGACGAACCCGTCCTGGACCGGCCGGGTGTCGAGCCAGCCCCCTATCCGGGAGATGAACGCGGTCAGCGGCTCGCCGCCGTGCGGGGCGGAACGCGGGTCCGCGATCCAGGCGCTCATGGCGGCCGGTTCGCGGGCGGCCACCTCGCCGAGGGTCAGGCCGCGCCACCGGCCCATGTCGCAGTCGCGCAGGGCGGGTTGCAGGAGCGGGGCGAAGCCGAGGGCGTCGCCGGTGGCGCGGCTGCGCGGGGCGGGCGAGCAGTAGCGCAGCTCGGCGGCGCCCAGCGGGACGAGGGTGTGCGCGACGAGCTGGATCTCGCGCCAGCCGGCGTGGTCGAGCGGCCGGTCGTCGTCGAAACGCTCGGCGAGCGGAGGGGAGGTACGTGCTGCGGCGACCAGCGAGACCCGAACACTCATGGCCGCGATCGTGGGGCGCGGCGCCGCCCCGGTCAAGAGGGCGGTGCGGCGCCGTCGCTCAGTTCACCTGGAGGGCCATCCACATGTCCGGTTCCGCGAGGGGCTCGAATCCGAGCTTGGCGTACACCCCGTGGGCGTCCTTGGTGGCGAGCAGGAACCGGCGTACCCCCAGCGGGGTCAGGTGGTCGCGGACGGCGGTGACGAGGCGGGTTCCCAGGCCGTGGCCCCGGGCTCCGGGGTCCACGTACACGTCGCAGACCCAGGCGAAGGAGGCGTGGTCGGTCACCACCCGGGCGTAGCCGGCCTGGGCGCCCGAGGCGCGGTCGTAGGCGCCGAAGTTGAGGGATCCGGCTATCGCCCGGTCCTGTTGCCCGCGGGTACGGCCGAGCGCCCAGTAGGCGTCCGTGGAGAGCCAGTGGTGGATGCGGGCGGCGTCGAGCCGGGAGGGGTCCGGGGAGATCTCGTAACGCCCCTGGGGCGTGGCGTGGTCGGTCATGCGGGGGAGGCTATCGCCCGGGGCCCCCGCGCGTCGGCCATATCCGGGAGGCCTCCGTACCGGATGCGGGCCGGGGCACGCCGTGTGCGGGGCGCGGCCGCGGGGAGGTCAGCCCCCGGAGGCGCGCAGCTCGTCGGCCGCGGTGCGCAGCCTGCGTACGCCCTCGGCGATCTCGGCGGCCCCCGAGACGGCGGCGAAGCTCAGCCGGATGTGTCCGGCCGGGGGTTCGGCGCAGTGGTACGGGCGGCCGGGCGCCACGGCGACCCCGGCGCGCAGGGCGGCGGAGACCAGGGCGGGTTCGTCGGCGGCCGGGCCGGGCAGCCGGAGCCAGAGGCTCCCGCCGCCCGACGGGACGTGGGTGAGGGTGAGTTCGGGCAGCCGGGTGCGCAGGGCGGCCGTCATCACGGTGCGGCGGGCGCCGAGTTCGGCGGCGACGGTGTGCAGATGGCGCGTCCAGGACGGGGAGCCGACGAGTTCGAGGGCGGCCTCCTGGAGCGGGCGCGGCACGAAGAAGCTGTCCACGGCCTGGAGGGCGCGCAGTCGTTCCAGCACCGGGCCCCGGGCGGCGAGCGCGCCGACCCGCAGGCTGGGTGAGGTGATCTTGGTGAGGGAGCGGACGTGGACCACGACGCCGTCCGGGTCGTGGGCGGCCAGGGGTTCGGGCAGCGGGCCCGCGTCGTGGTGGACGAGGCGGCGGGCGAAGTCGTCCTCCACGACGAAGGCGCCCGCGGCGCGGGCGGCCCGCACGACCTGTGCGCGGCGCCCGGCCGCGAGGGTCGCGCCGGTCGGGTTCTGGAACAGCGGCTGGCAGACGAAGACCCGTGCCCCGGTGGCCCGGAAGGCGGCTTCGAGCAGGTCGGGGCGTACCCCGTCGGGGTCCACCGGCACGGGGACGGGGCGCAGCCCGGTGGCGCGGGCGGCGGCCAGCAGGCCAGTGTACGTCGGCGACTCGACCAGGACGGGGGCGCCGGGCGGGGCGAGGGCGCGCAGGGCGACGGCCAGGGCGCTCTGGCCACCGGCGGTGATCAGGACGTCGTCCCCGGAGTGGGCGGGTCCGATCTCGCGGGCGAACCAGGCCCGCAGTTCACGCAGCCCGTCCATGGGAGGCCGGCTCCAGGCGCCCGGCCGGCGGCCCGCCCGCGCCAGGGCTGCGGCGAGCGCCCGTTCGGGCTGGAGTCCGGGGTGCAGATAGCCGCCGTTGAGCTCGATGATCCCGGAGGGCGGTGCGACGAGGGTGGTGAGGAGGCCGGAGGAGTCGACGGTGCGGGGGACGGCTTCGGGGCCGCCGTCGCCGCTCAGGGAGACCTCCTGCCAGGAGGTGTCCCCGGGTTCGGGTACGCCGGTGCGGGGCTCGGCCCGGAACGCGCCGGCGCCGGGGCGGGTGACGACGAGCCCTTCGGCGGCGAGCTGCGCGACCGCCCGGGAGACGGTGACCGGACTGACCCGGAAACGTTCGACGAGGGCCCGGCTGGACGGGAGCTTTCCACCGGGTGAGTAGCGCTCCAGCTCGCTCTTCAGCGCACTCACCAACTCCACCACGCTGCTACGCTCTTGCATGAGAGCAGAGGATAGCGCTACCGCGCACACCACGATAGCGATCGATCCGGGTCCGAAGGCTCCGGGGCGGGCGGGGCGGTCCGGCGGAGGGGTCCTGCTCGCCGGACTCGGCGCCGTCGCCTTCTCCCTGACCTTCCCCTCCACGGTGTGGGGCCTGGAGAGCTTCGGGCCCTGGTCCCTGGTCGCGGTGCGCAGTGTGCTCGCCGCCCTGATCGCGGGCGCGGCCCTGCTGGCGGGCCGGGTGCCGCTGCCGGCGCGGGAGCATCTGGCCGGGCTGGCGGTCGTCGCGGGCGGTGTGGTCGTGGGGTTCCCGCTGCTGACCACGCTGGCGCTCCAGACCTCGACCAGCTCGCACGCGGCGGTCGTGGTGGGTCTGCTGCCGCTGACCACGGCCCTGTTCGCCTCGCTGCGCACCGGCTCGCGTCCGCCGCGCGCCTTCTGGGCCGCCGCGCTCACCGGGGCCGCCGTGGTCATCGTCTTCACGGTCCAGCAGAGCGGCGGCTCCCTCTCCGGTGGCGACCTGTACCTCTTCGGGGCGCTGCTCGTGTGCGCCGCCGGATACACCGAGGGCGGCCGGCTGGCCGGGCTGATGCCGGGCTGGCAGGTCATCGGCTGGGCGCTCCTCCTCGCCCTGCCGCTCGCGGTGGCGGGCGCCGCGGTGGCCCTGCCCTTCGAGCCGGTCCACCTCACCGCGCACGGGGTCGTGGGGCTCGTCTGGGTGGCGGGCGGCTCCACCTTCCTCGGCCTGTACGTCTGGTACCGGGGCATGGCGGAGATCGGGGTGCCCCGGGCCAGCCAGCTCCAGCTGGCCCAGCCGTTGCTGACGCTGATCTGGTCGTTCCTGACCCTGGGCGAGGAGGTCTCCGCCGCCGCGCCGGTGGCCGCGGTGGCCGTACTGGTGTGCATCGCCGCCACGCAGCGTGCGGGCCGGGGTACGGGGCGCCGGGGGGACGTCCGCACAAGAGGCGGCGCTCGCGTCGGCACATAGACTTGTCGACAAGGACCGCCACCCCCGTGAGGAGGTCACTCCCGATGGAGGCACACACGGGCGACCAGCTGCTGACGCACGGCAGGACCGTGGGCGAGCAGGACCGGGTCGCGGAGATCATCGAAGTGCTGGGCGAGGGGGGCAGTCCCCCGTACCGGCTGCGCAACCAGGACGGGCACGAGTCGATCATGGCTCCGGGCCCCGACAGCGTGGTCCAGCACACCGGCTGCCAGGGCAAGGAACGGTGAGGGACCGCCGCTGACCCCAGGGACGCCAGGGCCCGCGCACGACCGTGCGCGGGCCCTCGGTGTCCCGGTGGCGCGGGCATCCGTCAGCGCGGGGTGCGCGCCCGGGTCTGGTAGTGGTCGGCGACGACCCGGGCCATGGCCCCGACCGGGTCGGCCTTCACGTGCCGGGCCGAGAAGAAGACGTGCCCGTCCACCTGGTCGTATCCGGCGGCCAGGTCGAGGTGGCGGGAGAGCTCGGCGGGGTCCTGCCAGGCGGCGGGCTGCGCGGGGTCACCGCACTTGTACAGAGCCTCCCCCACGTACAGGTCGACGCCCGTGCCCCGCACGGTCCGGTCCCACCAGGCGACGAGCTCGCGGTAGTCGGCGGCGGCGTTGCCGATCTCCCAGTAGACCTGGGGGCAGATGTAGTCGATCCAGCCCTCCTTCACCCACTTCCGGGTGTCCGCGTGCAGGTCGTCGTAGGTCTGCACCCCGCCCCGGGTGTCCGAGCCCAGCGGGTCGGTCGAGGCGTTGCGCCATACCGCGAAGGGGCTGATCCCGAAGCGGATGTCCTTCTTGAGCCCCTTGGCGCGCTCCGCCGTCTCCCGTACCAGCCGGTCGATGTTGTCGCGGCGCCAGGCGGCCTTGTCCGGGAAGCCGGCGCCGTACTTCTCGTACGTGGCGTCGTCGCCGAACGTCTGGCCCGCCACCGGGTAGGGGTAGAAGTAGTCGTCCCAGTGCACCGCGTCGATGTCGTAGCGGCCGACCGCGTCCAGCATCGCGTCCTGGACGAACGTCCTGACCTCGGGCAGCCCCGGGTTGTAGTACAGCTTCCCGCCGTAGGGCAGGACCCAGTCGGGGTGCACCCGGGCGGGGTGGGAGGCGACCAGGCGCGCGGGGTCGGTGTGGTTCGCCACCCGGTACGGGTTGAACCAGGCGTGCAGCTCCAGGCCCCGGGCGTGCGCCTCGCGTACGGCGGTCCCCAGCGGGTCCCAGCCGGGGTCCTTGCCCTGCACCCCGGTGAGGTACTGCGCCCAGGGCTCGTACGGCGAGGGCCACAGGGCGTCCGCCGTCGGCCGGACCTGGAAGACCACGGCGTTCAGCCGCGTCTCGACCGCGCGGTCCAGGTGCGCGATCAGCTCCGCCTCCTGGGCGGCGGCGCTCAGCCCCGTCCTGGACGGCCAGTCCAGATTGGCGACCGTACCGATCCACACCCCGCGCAGCTCCCCCGTCCCGGCCCGGCGCCCGGACCGGCGGCCCGGCACGGCGGCGGACCGGGGTACGGCGACGGCGTCACCGGCCGTCAGCAGCGCGGCCACCGCCCCCGCCGCCCCCAGCACGAAAGACCTTCGTCCCCAACGCCGCATATGCTCCACCTCTCGTCGCTCCGTCCCGTACGTCACCGCGGCATCCACACCTGACGCGGTCATGCCCGCCCGCTCCCCTCACCACCCCCGGGGCGCCGTGACGCGACCGCGGAGTAACGTCGTGGGGTCGAGGCGGGCACCCGGAATCAAACGGGAAGAGCCGCACGGAGATCAGCGAAAGGCACGAGGTGACGGACTCTATGGCCGACATTGCACGCGTCGGAGTGGTGGGCTGTGGCCAAATGGGCGCAGGCATCGCGGAGGTGTGCGCCCGCAGCGGCCTTGACGTCAGGGTGGCCGAGACCACCGGCGAGGCGCTGGAGATCGGCCGCACCCGGCTGCACAACTCACTCTCCAAGGCCGCCGAACGCGGCAAGATCACCGAGGAGGAGCGCGACGAGACGCTGGGCCGTCTCAGCTTCACCACCGACCTCGGCGAGTTCGCCGACCGCGATCTCATCATCGAGGCGGTCGTGGAGAACGAGCAGGTCAAGACCGAGATCTTCCAGGTACTCGATCAGGTGGTGACCCGCCCCGACGCCATCCTCGCCTCGAACACCTCCTCCATCCCCCTGGTGAAGCTGGCCGTGGCCACCTCGCGGCCCGACCAGGTCATCGGCATCCACTTCTTCAACCCGGCCCCGGTGCAGAAGCTCGTCGAGCTGATCCCCGCGCTGACGACGTCCGACGAGACCGTCAAGCGCGCCGAAGCCGTGGTGGAGGGCGTCCTCGGCAAGCACGCGATCCGCGCCCAGGACCGCTCCGGATTCGTGGTCAACGCCCTGCTGATCCCGTACCTGCTCTCCGCGATCCGGATGTTCGAGTCGGGCATCGCCAGCAGCGAGGACATCGACAACGGCATGGAACTGGGCTGCGCCCACCCGATGGGCCCGCTCAAGCTGGCCGACCTGATCGGCCTGGACACCGTGGCCTCGGTCGCCGACTCGATGTACGCCGAGTACAAGGAACCGCTGTACGCCGCTCCCCCGCTGCTCCAGCGCATGGTGGACGCGGGCCGGCTGGGCCGCAAGACGGGCTCGGGGTTCTACGCGTACGCCTGACCGCCCGCCTGCGGGCCCGGCGCACACGGCACCGGGCCCGCCGGGGCACATCACCCGAGGTCAGGACCGTGGGCGGCTCCGAAGAGCCTCGTCCTGTACAGCCGACCCGATGCCATGCCGGAGCGCTACGGAGCAACCGCGCGGATGCGCGGGCCCGAAGCCTTGGGCCTTTCAGGGCTGTCGCAGCCTTCCCTGCTTGTACTGCGAAAACTCCCTCGGATGTCCCTCCGACAGAGCTGAAAGTCCCTGAAAAATCCCTGAGCGACTCGGACCCCGGACCTACGCATTACGAGACCGTGAGGGTTCGTGTTGCCTGGTGTTACAGGTGGTGCTTGCCGGCGCACTGAGGACCGTGGCGTAGCGACGGGGCTACGCCATGGGTTCAGGTTCTGGCCATCCCGGTCCGATGGTCGGGCCGGGAAGCTCTGGGGTGCCGCTCGACGGTCCGGTCCTTTGTCCAGGAGCGTCGAGCAGCCGTCTATGCGGCGGGCACAAGATCGTCCAGGCTGACGACCTCGTAGTCCCGCAGTTCGCGTACGAGCTGAGAGGCGAGGAACCAGCCGATCTGGGGGTGGTTGTAGGGCAGGGGAGCGTCCGAGGCGGCGAGGGGCTGGATGCCGTCGGCGGTGTACTGGTACGGGGTGCCGATGACGCCGTAGAGCGGGAACCGCGTGGCCAGCAGGGCGACGTGTCCCTTGCTCCTGAGCCGGGGGCACCGCCGGGCCGCCATCCGGGCGTGCTCCAGACAGACCGGCGGCTGCGCGGTCTTCACCGGCCCGGTGTAGTCGTCGCCGTCGTCGGCCGTCTCTACGAAGAGGATGCCGTCGCTGCGCTTCAGCGGGACCGTGCACACCTGGCAGCGCAGGAGCGCCATCGTGATGCGCTGGCGGAGCGGGTGCACCAGCCGCCACCTCGGTACCCCGGTGGGCTGTCCTGCGAAGTCGAGCGACATGGAGTACCGCGCCCACAGCACGCCACGGAGATCTCGGTCGGGCCCCGCTTCGTCCTTGTACCCGAGCCGCGGGCGCCGGTCAGGACCGATGCGTACGTTCAGGTTGAGGAGGGAGTCCGCCTCTTCGCCTTCACAGGCGGTGATGTACGGAACGACCAGGTCGGCTGCGGTGATCGTCATGCCGCGCTTCCGACCGTGAGCGCGAGCGGCCGGTGGGGGGCGACGATACGGCCGTCGGGGAGGAGTTCTCCGGTGTCCTCGAAGACAAGCACTCCGTTGCACAGCAGGCTCCAGCCCTGCTCAGGGCGGTGCGCGACGGGTCGCGCGGCCTCCCTGTCGGGAGCCATGGCCGTGGGGCACGGCGGGTTGTGCGCACACATGGTGCTCGTCCTCTCGGGTGGGAAGTTGGGCCCTCTTCGGCCAGCTACGGGTGCCGTGGGCGAACACGGTTCGGGCACGGCCGAAGAGGGGGGACTTGCGGCACCCATGAAGGCCTCTATGGCTGCTTCGCTGTAGCCGTAGAAGCGCCCCAGGGTGGTGGCAGTGCGGTCGCCCTTGAGCGTGAGTGGTCTCTCTCCCCACTCGACAACGAAGCAGGGATCCGGGTGAGACGACCACTGCACGCGCAGGTCTCTTCAATCGCGGTCGTGCCGCGCCCTGCGGGTCACCTGCAGGCACGATGCAAAGTCGAGTACCACCCCACGGAGCGGCAGGAAATGTGTTGCCTGGTTGGTGTATCCCTCGAACGTCAAAACGGCCCTCCGATCAGGCGGATTGGTAGACGGTGGCGAGCACTGCGAACACGGTGACGACGAGGAGAACCTGAGCACTGGCCTGTCTCCAGCCCCAGCCCTTCGCATCCATCCACCGCAACGGTCGCCTTCAAGTCGGACCGGGCAGCTTCTCGGGGATCACGAGGTGAATGAATGCCTGGTACCGCTCGCCCAGCTCCTTGATCACAGCGTGATACTCGTCGTCATCGGAGCTGATGTTGTGCCGGTCGAGGACGATCACGCCGTCCGCGAAGCCGCCTCGGATCAGTCGCTCGACCTCCCCCCAGCCAGGGCGCTTCCAGGGCGGCGTGTAGACGCCACAGCCGGCACCCGAGCCGGGGAGGCACGTCGTGGTCGCGGGAACGGCTACATCGTGAAACCTCGCTCCCATTGCGTAGCCACGCTGCTCAGCCTCGGTCTGGAGGGTGTTCCAGTCCTCATCCGGCCTGGCACTCCTGCTCAGCACCAAGCTGTACGCCAACACCCGGAGACGGCGATCACCGGAGCGGCGGTCGCGCCTTTCGGTCGCCTCGCGACGGAACCGCTGACGGAGCCGGACGAGCTCGCCGCTGCGCGCCGGACGCTCCAGCGGGGCGGGTTCGCGGTGCCACTCCTGGGTTCGAGCAGTGTCGGTGTCCGTTCGGTTCCGGGATCCCATCAAGCTGATCCGTGGACTGGAGACGGCGATCATGTCGCCCAGGCTTCTACGTGTCTTCATGGTCGCCTTCCTCTGGATCGCGCTCAGCCCGCGCAGGGCTCATCCGACGGTTGCGCAATGCGTTCGGTCCGACCGACCACCACGTTCGCCACTGACGTGAAGCGGGTCCGTGTCAGGCGCCGTTCGGATACCGTGTGATCAGCTCGTACCGACAATGAAAGCGGTACGGAACCCCGGTGGGCAGGCCCTGGATGGAGCCTCACACGCTGGCTCCGCAGGCCCCACGGAGAGCCGCCCCTGTCGCTGACATCGACCGCGGGTGAACGAAAGTCCGCGGTGGAGGAGGAAGCGTGGGGCAGCAGCCGAACGAGCTGACTCCGGACGCCGGCCCATGGCACCGCTGGGGTTACGAGCTACGCCAGTTCCGCGAGGCCCGTCTGCTGTCGCAGCAGGCTCTGGCTCGCAGGGCGTTGATCGACCGTTCACATCTCGGGCGCTTCGAGCGCGCTGAACGTCCCGTCCCGAAACACGCGGCCATCACTCTCGACGACATCCTCGATGCCGCCGGTGCATTGGTTCGTGGCTGGGACAGCGCGGAGCGCGAGGCCCCCCAGGATTGCGCTGTCCCGGTGTCCAGAGCCGGGACAGCGACTCATGGGGCCAGTACACGGGGTCATGGGGCCAGCGCCCCGGAGACCCTGGCCATGAACGCGGTCGTGCGGGCAGGCTCGCTCGGAGACGACACGGACACGGTCGTCGTCCCCGCCCGCATCCACGGAAGGATCCTCTTCGTGCCCGTGCCCCGCCGCGTTGTTCTCGCATCAGGGATCGCCGGCCTGGCTGCGACAGCCATGCCGGCCGCGACGCCGGCGGCTGCCACCGAACTCGCCGACATGGGGTCTCCCCTCGAGCACTTCGCACAACTCCGCCGGGTCATGATCCAGACCGACAACCTCATCGGCCCCCGGCACGTGTTGCCCGCCCTGCAACAACACCTCGGCTCCCTTGCCACAAGACGTCGAGCCGCTCGTGGCACCGACGCCATCGAGCTTCTCGCCTTGGAAACGCGATACGAAGAGCTGGCAGGCTGGTTCGCCCAGGACATCGGCGACGAGCGCACCGCCCACGGCCACACCGCGAAAGCACTGGACGCTTCCCACATCACCGGCGACACCGATCTCACCGCGTACATCCTCGGCCGTAAGGCCCAGCTCGCGGTCGACACCGGTCATCCTGCCGACGCTCTCGGCCTCGCCACAGCCGCCCGACGCACCGCCCGGCCCGGGAGCCGCCTCGAAGTCATCGCCGTTCTGCACGAGGCTCACGCGCGTGCCGTACTCGGTGAAGGCAGCGAAGCCCACAGGGCTTACGACACCGCGCTTGCTCTCCTCGGGCGCGCGGGCTCCGACGGTGTCTGGGGTTCCTGGCTCGATGCGGCGTACATCAGCACCGCCCGAGCCCGCTCCCTTGCCGCACTTGGCGAGTATGAGCAGGCCGCGGCAGGCTTCGACAGCGCCCTCGCAGTGCTCCCGTCCGCATATCGCCGGGACCGCGGTGTCTACCTCGCTCGCGCCGCACGTGCCCACGCGGGCACAGGCAACGTGACCCTCGCTGCCCGAATCGGTGGGCAAGCCGTCGGAATCGCCGCCGAGACCGGATCCGCGCGCATCTTCGGACAGCTCGACCGGCTCGACCAGGCACTGGCCCCCGCAACAGGCGAGGACGGCGTCGCCGAGTTCCGCGCCTCACTCGACCGCATCGTTCTGCATCCCGCCTGAGTCACCCGCGTACACCGCTTGGAGATACCGTGCCCCGCCCGTTCGTCCTGTTGTCCGCAGCTGTATCGATCGACGGTCACCTCGACACCCGCCCGGGCGAGGAGCGGCTCCTGCTCTCCAACAAGGAGGACTTCGAGCGCGTCGACTCCGTACGAGCCGGTGTCGACGCGATCCTTGTCGGCGCCGGCACGCTCCGCGCCGACAACCCCCGCCTCCTCGTCAACTCGGCGGAACGCAGGGCGTCCCGGGTCGCCGCCGGTGAGCCGGAGTACCCGCTGAAGGTCACCATCACAGGAACGGGCAACCTCGACCCCGGCTGGAAGTTCTGGCACCACGGCGGAGACAAGCTCGTCCTGGCTGTGGGCCACGAGGCCACCGCGCAAGCTCGCGCCAACCTCGGTGACCTGGCTACCGTTCAGAGCGTCCCCGCCGAGGCCGTATGGCCGGCCGCGCTCGACATCCTCGGTGACGAATACGGCGTCAAGCGACTCATGGTCGAAGGCGGGGGCACCGTTCACACACAGCTCCTCGAAGCAGCTCTCGCCGACGAACTCCAACTCGTCATCGCCCCGCTCCTGGTCGGCCAGTTCGATGCGGTAAGGATGCTCGGCCCCGCGAGCTACCCTGGCGGCCCCGCCGCCCGCCTCCGGCTCCTGGAGACCCGCCAGATCGGTGACGTGGTACTCCTGAGGTACGCCCCCAAGGACACCTCGACGGAGTCTCGATGAGCACCACCTCTTCAGCCGGCGCCCCCGGCACCGGCCGCGAGCCCAACACCGCAGACCGGAACTGGCTCATCCTCGCCTGTGAGCTGGCCGCCCTCTGCCCACCTTCGGAGACCGCCTTCAGCGTGGGGGCGGTCATCGTCGCGGCCGACGGGACCGAACTCGCCCGCGGCTACTCCCGTGAAAGCGACCCTCACGACCATGCTGAGGAAGGGGCCCTCGCCAAGCTCCCCGCCGAGGACGTCCGGCTCGCGACCGCCACGATCTACAGCTCCCTGGAGCCCTGCGCCAGGCGAGCGTCCCGACCTCGTCCCTGCGCCCAGCTCATCCGCGACGTGGGCCTCCGCCGCGTCGTCACCGCTTGGAGCGAACCGGATACGTTCGTCGTCGGCGCCGATGGCACCGAGACCCTCGAAGAAGCTGGCGTGGCTGTCGTAGCACTGCCCGAATACTCGAACGCCGCGCAGGCACCCAACCTGCACCTGCTCTGACAACCCGGGGTGGGAAGGCCCACCGTAGGGAACTACTGAGGTTGAACTCGTGGTGTCGTGGTGAGCATCCCGGCGGGTCCATCGTGAGCGTGGCGACCTGGTTGGGGCACTCCTCCCCGAAGGTCACGCTCGACTACTACGCTCACTTCATGCCAGGTGCGGGCAACCATGGGCTGGCCGATATGGATACGTGGCTCGTGTGATGCGGGATCGAAAGTCCCCGAGAAGTCCCTGGCGCCGTCAAAGCCGCCACACAACCAACGAAACCGCAGGTCACAGCGCTACACGCAGCGCCGACCAGTTGTACGCCGAGTACAAGGAACCGCTGTACGCCGCTCCCCCGCTGCTCCAGCGCATGGTGGACGCGGGCCGCCTCGGCCGCAAGACGGGCTCGGGCTTCTACGCGTACGCCTGACCGCCCTGCCGACGGGGCCGGCACCGACGAAGCCGGTCCCGTCGGCACACGCTCAAGGTGCGATGTCACAGGACACTCAGCCAGCCGGTTCAAGGCGTCAGAAGACGGGCGGTCGCCCAGCCCTGGTGAGCCGGAGCACCGTGCGCCAGGACATGGGCTGCCTCGGGCCCTGGCCGCCGGAGAGCCCTTCGCGGAAGCCGGCGAGCGTGACGCGGAGGGCCTGGCGGTCGCGGATACGCCACAGCGTGATCAAACACCAGGTGGCGAGGTTGAAGGGGACGAGGAGTCGCGGCAGATTCCGGCGGGCGACCCAGACGCGGTTGCGGGCGTTGAGCCGGTAGAAGGTGTCGTGCCGGGCCGGGTTGGTGGCGGGGTGGTGGACGACGATGTCGGGCAGGTACCGGCCGGTGCAGCCCAGGTTCCACAGCCGCCAGGCCAGTTCGACGCCTTCGTGGAAGAGGAAGAAGTCTCCGGGCCAGCCACCGGCGCGGTTATAGGCGTCGCGGCGGACCATGACGACACCCTCGGCCATGACGGTGACGACGCCGGGCCGGGTGGGGTCTGATACCCGAAGACGGGGTACCCAGCGGCGGAGGGTCTCACCGGTCGCGGGGTCGCTGATGCGCGGTTGGACGTAGGCGAGCTGGGGGTCGCGGCGGAGTTCGGCGACGAGCCGGGCGAGGGTGTCGGTGCCGGGCAGGTGGGCGTCGTTGTCGAAGAAGAACAGGTAGTCGCCCTTGACGTTGTCGGCCCCTACGTTGCGGCCTTCGGGGATGCCGACGTTCTCCGGCAGCCTGACCGTACGAACGCCCTCGGGGACCTGTTCGGGCGCGCAGCCGTTGCCGATCACGACGACATCGAGGTCGACACCTTCCTGGGCGAGGAGCGAGGCCATGGCTCGGGGGAACTCTTCAGGCCGGTCGTTCATGGTCAGAACGACCGCACCGACCGTGGGACGCGAGGCGCCGGTGCTCACAAGGGTGCCCTTCTGCTTCTGTTCACGAGGAGTTCAACACTAGTGTTCGCCGGAGGCCAGCGGCGACGCCGCCGAGGTGTGAAGCGCCTGCGCCGCTGCGGCCGGCGCTGTGTGGAAGACGTGTTCGGTGTCCGACGAGTGCAAGTTCTGCAACTTCCGCAACGAGCCCACGAAGTCACCTCTCTCCGTCTTCCGTGAGCTCGACGATGTCGTCGCCGAAGCTGCCCGGCTCCCCCGCCGCTCCAGCGCATGGTCGACGCGGGCCGCCTCGGCCGCAAGACGGGGTCGGGGTTCTACGCGTACGCCTGACCCGCGCCCCGGTCCGGCGTACTCCCCCCGCGCCCGCCGCCCGTACCGGAGGCCGGCCGGAGTGATCCGGTCGGCCTCCGGCGTCGCGGGCCGCTCAGCCGAGCAGCATGTGGCGGAGCAGCAGCAGGGCGGCCGCCATGTTGGCCGCCGGTATCTCGCCGCGGGCGATCATGTCGGGGACCAGCTTCAGGGGCACCCACTCACGGCGCGAGGACTCGAAGCCGTCCGCCGGTGGCCCGGTGTAGACGGCCTCCCGCGTCCAGAAGAGGTGGTGGCGGGAGTCGATGAGCCCGTTGGCCGGCTCGACGGTCATCAGCGGGCTCAGCTCGCCGGGGCGCCAGCCGGTCTCCTCCTCCATCTCCCGGGCCGCCGCGACGGCGACGTCCTCGCCGTCCTCGACCACACCGGCGGCCAGTTCCCAGCCCCAGCTGTCGGTGATGAAGCGGTGCCGCCACAGCAGCAGCACCTCGTTGGCCTCGTTGACGACCGTCGCCGCGGCCACGGGGCGCAGTCGGATGAGGAAGTGGTCGAGGTGCCGGCCGTCGGGGAGTGCCACGTCCGCCAAGTTGACCCGGAACCAGCGATTCTCATACACGGTGTGTTCGTTCAGGTTCGCCCACTGCACAGTTCTGCCACCTTCCGGCTGATTGGTGGCAACATCCGAACAGGAACGGTTCACTCCGGGGAACGCGCGCAGACCGGCCCGGGGCGGCTCACAGAGGCACGCGCAGCGCTCCGTCGATGACGTCCGCCGCCTCGCCGGCGTCGGCGCACCCGCTGGTGGCCAGGAGTTCGCGGACCGCCCGCAGCCGGTCCCGCAGACGCCGGGACTCCATGCCCCGGGCGTGTTCGGCCATTTCGCGGGCGGTTCCGGCCGCCCGCTCGGCCTCCCCCTGGAGCAGTTCCAGATGGGCGAGCAGGGCGAGCCGGTGCACCCGGCCGCGCGCGTGCGCCGGGGAGCGTACGGCCGCGGAGGCGTGCTCCCGGGCCGCCGTGAGGTCCCCGAGGCCCAGCAGCGCCTCCGCCACCTGCACGTCGACCAGGCCGGGCTGGACGTATCCCGTCTCCTCCGGCTCCCTCCCCGGGCTGATCCGTCCGGCCTCCGACTCGGCGCGGTGGATGCGCTCCAGGGCGTTACGGGGGTCGCCGAGCCGCGCGTAGGCCTTGGCCTGCATCGCGTAGAGGTCGGCGGCCAGGGCCGGGGTGAGCTGCGGACCCGCGGCCCGCAGCGCGGCCTCGGCGAAGGCGACGGCCCCGCGGTGGTCGGCCAGGAACAGCGACTGGTTGACCAGCAGGGCGATCACATAGCCGCCGAGCCCCCGGTCGCCGCTGGCCTTGGCCAGGCGCAGGGCCTGGTGGAAGTAGCGCTGCGCGAGGCCGTGGGCGTCCGCGTCGTACGCGCAGATACCGGCGACCGCGACCAGACCGCCGACCGCCCGGTGCAGCCGGCGCCCCAGGGCGTCGTCGTACCCGCCGCGCAGCAGGGGGGCCGTCTCGGTGGTGAGGAACTTGACCACCCGGGGTCTGGTCGCGATGCCCCCGGCCTTCCGGTACATCTGCTCGTAGTGGGTGCGGGCGGCGCGCAGGGTCTCTATGTCGGCGGCGCTCACCCGGCAGGGGCCGGGGCGCGAGACGTCGGCGTCCTCCGGTGGGTTCTCCCACTCCCAGACGGGCATCACCGCCGTCGTGCCGGTCAGGACCGGGGCGTCGGCGAGCCGGGGGCGCCGCTGTTCGTCGGAGCGCCACAGGGCGGTGGCGTGCTCCACGAATCCCGGGAGTCCCGCGGACGGCGTCGCCGCGTGCCGCCCGGTCAGGCCCATGCCGATGTCGTCGAGGGTGACGGGCCGGTGGAGCCGTCCGGCCAGGACCTCGCAGATCAGGTCCGGGACCTGGCCCCGGGGGCGCTGGCCCTTGAGCCAGCGGGCGACCGCCGTGTGCTCGTACCGCAGGGTCAGCCCCCGGGCGCGGCCGGCCAGGTTGATGTGACCGGCGAGTCCGGCACGGGACACACCCGCCTCGTCGATCAGGGATTCGAGCAGGACATTGGGCTCCATTGCCCCCCCATGTGCGCGTGGGGACGAGCTTAGGGGTGATTCACACGGGGTGTGAACCAAATGCCCGAACCCTCCTGCTGTGCGCTCTGCCGCGCCGGAAGGTCGGCCGCTTGAATGAACGTCTCGCAAGAGGCGGCCGGGTCGTCGGCTCCCCCTCGTACCGTCCGACGACCCGTATCCGCGCCGTTCGTTCCGCCGGCCTGCCCGACACTCCGAGGCGGGACGGACGGCGCCGGATCGCACGAGCCCACTGCCGATGACAGGAGGGTGGTTGCGGGGCCGGGATCCCCGGCCCGTGTGCGGTCCCCTGGCCGTCCGGCGAGACAGGAGGAGGGGCGCATCCGGTGGCCGGATGCGCCCCTCCTGACTTCTGTGCGACCGCGCGCGACGCGGTCACGCCCCGCCCCGGGTGCGCCACGACCCGCCGCGCGAAGTGCGGCGGGCCGTGGTGGAGCGGTGGACGGTGCCGGGTCAGGCGCCGCGCAGCACCGCGCCGGTGCGCTCGGCGGCCAGGGCGACCGCGCCGTCACGGGCCGCGGTGGCCTCCTCGACGGTCAGCGTGCGGTCCGGGGCGCGGAAGCGCAGCGCGTACGCCAGGGACTTCCGGCCCTCGCCGAGCTGCTCGCCGGTGAAGACGTCGAACAGCCGCAGCGATTCGAGCAGCGGACCGGCGCCCTCGCGCAGGGCCCTCTCCACCACGTCGGCGGGCACCTCGGTGCCGACGACCAGCGCCACGTCCTGGGTCGCCACCGGGAAGGCGGAGATCCTCGGCGCCTGGAGCACACCGTCGGCGGCCCGCTCCAGGACGTCGAGCTCGATCTCCATGGCGCAGGTCCGCTCGGGCAGGTGGAGCTCCTTGACGACGCGCGGGTGCAGTTCGCCCGCGTACCCGCACAGGACCTCCTGGCCGTCCACCACGGCGTGGAGCGCGGCGCACCGGCCCGGGTGCCACGGCGCGTGCCGGTCGGCGCGGACGATGAGCTCGACGCCCGCCTCGGCGGCGACGGTGCGTGCCGCCTCGACGGCGTCCGCCCAGGTCGCGGGGCGGCCCTTGCCCCACCAGCCGGCCTGCTCACGGGCGCCCGCGAGGACGACGGCGGCGCGGCGCGGCTGGTGCGGGAGCGTCTCGTCCAGCCCGGCGATCTCCTCGTCGCTGGGACGGCGGTCGACGGGCAGCCGGGCGGCCCGGACGCCCTCGCCGGTCGCCACGGTCTCCGCCGCCCGGCCGGGGTCGAGCGCCCGGGGGAGGAAGACGAGGCCGGTCTCGAAGAGCGCCAGGTCGTGGCTGCCCCGGCCGTCGTTGCGCCGCAGTGCGCCGAGCAGCCCCGGCAGCAGCGTGGTGCGCAGCGAGGGTTCCTCGTCGGAGAGCGGGTTGACGAGCCGTACCGTACGGCGGCGGGGGTCGTCCTTCTCCACACCGAGCTGGTCGAGGACGGTCTCCCCGATGAACGGGTAGCTGAGGGCCTCGACGTAACCGGCCCCGGCCAGCGCGCGGCCGACGCGGCGGTGCAGCCGCTGGCGTTCGGTCAGCCCGCGCCCGGACGGCGGGGTGGGCAGGGTGGAGGGCAGGTTCTCGTACCCCTCCAGCCGGATGACCTCTTCGGCGAGGTCGTTCGGCGCGGCGAGGTCGGGGCGCCAGGACGGCACCGTGACGATCAGCTCGTCCTGCCCGTAGACGTCGCAGCCGACCTCCTGGAGACGGCGTACGACGGTCTCGCGGCCGTAGGAGACCCCGGCGACCTTGTCGGGGTGGTCGGCCGGCATGGCGACGCTGCGGGGCGCGGCCGGGGCGCTGATCTCCGTGACGCCCGCCTCCGCCGTACCGCCCGCGAGGAGGACCAGCAGGTCCACGGTGCGCTGCGCGGCGGCGGCGGCCGCCTGCGGGTCGACGCCGCGCTCGAAGCGCTTGGACGCCTCGGAGGACAGCTTGTGGCGGCGGGAGGTCCGGGCGATCGAGAGCGCGTCGAAGTGCGCCGCCTCGATGACGACCTCGGTCGTGCCGGCGTCCTCGGTGGCCGCGTCGGCGATCTCCGTGTGGGCACCGCCCATGACGCCCGCGAGGCCGATCGGCCCGCGCTCGTCGGTGATGACCAGGTCCTCGGCGTCCAGCACGCGCACGGTGCCGTCGAGCGTGGTGAGCTTCTCGCCCTGCCGGGCGCGGCGCACCCCGACGGTGCCCTCGACACGGCTGCGGTCGTAGGCGTGCAGCGGCTGGCCGAGTTCGAGCATCACGTAGTTGGTGACGTCGACGGCGAGCGAGATCGGGCGCATCCCGGCCTTCTGGAGGCGGCGCCGCATCCAGATCGGGGAGCGGGCCTCGGGCCGCAGTCCGGTGACCGTGCGGGCGGTGAACCGGCTGCATCCGATCGGGTCGGACACCTGGACCGGGTAGCCGAAGGCGTTCGGCGCGGGCACGTCCAGCAGCGCCGGGTCGCGCAGCGGCAGACCGTAGGCGATGGCGGTCTCCCGGGCGACCCCGCGCATCGACAGGCAGTAGCCGCGGTCCGGGGTGACGGCGATGTCCAGGATCTCGTCGACGAGCTGGAGCAGCTCGATCGCGTCGGTGCCCGGCTCGTACTCCGGCGGCAGCACGATGATGCCGTGCGTGCCGTCGTCGCCCATGCCCAGCTCGTCGGTGGAGCAGATCATGCCGTGCGAGGTCTTGCCGTACGTCTTGCGGGCGGAGATCGCGAAGTCGCCGGGCAGGACGGCGCCCGGGAGGACCACGACGACCTTGTCGCCGACCGAGAAGTTACGGGCGCCGCAGACGATCTCCTGCGGCTCGCCGGTGCCGTTGGCGTCGCCGACGTCCACGGTGCAGAAGCGGATGGGCTTCTTGAAGCCCTCCAGCTCCTCGATGGTCAGCACCTGTCCGACGACCAGCGGGCCCTTGAGCCCGTCGCCGGTCCGCTCGACGGTTTCCACCTCGAGGCCCAGGGCCACCAGCTCGGCCTGTACGTCACGGCCGGTCTCCGTCGCCGGCAGGTCGACGTACTCCCGCAGCCAGGAAAGCGGGACGCGCATCAGATCTCCATCCCGAACGGCCGGGTGAAACGGACGTCACCTTCGACCATGTCTCGCATGTCTTCTACGTTGTGGCGGAACATCAGCATCCGTTCGATGCCGAACCCGAAGGCGAATCCGCTGTACTTGTCGGGGTCCACGCCGCAGGCGACGAGCACCTTGGGGTTGACCATGCCGCAGCCGCCGAGCTCGATCCAGCCCTCGCTGCCGCAGGTGCGGCAGGGGCGGTCCGGGTTGCCGACGGACGCGCCGCGGCAGACGTAGCAGACCATGTCCATCTCGGCGGACGGCTCGGTGAACGGGAAGTAGTTGGGCCGCAGCCGGGTCTTCATGTCCGGCCCGAAGAGCGCCTGGACCATGTGGTCGAGGGTGCCCTTGAGGTCGGCCATGGTGAGGCCCTCGTCGACGGCGAGCAGTTCGATCTGGTGGAAGACCGGGGTGTGCGTGGCGTCGAGCTCGTCGGTGCGGTAGACCCGGCCGGGGCAGACCACGTAGACGGGGGGCTCGCGGTCGAGCAGCGCGCGGGCCTGGACCGGCGAGGTGTGCGTCCGCAGGACGACACCGGACTCGTCGTTCTTCGCGCCGTCGGCGCCCTGGACGAAGAAGGTGTCCTGCATCTGCCGCGCCGGGTGGTCGGGCACGAAGTTCAGGGCGTCGAAGTTGAACCACTCCGCCTCGGCCTCGGGACCCTCGGCGACCTCGTAGCCCATGGCGACGAAGACGTCCGCGACGCGCTCCATGAAGGTCGTCAGGGGGTGGCGGGCGCCCGCCGGGGTGCGGTCGTAGGGCAGGGTGACGTCCACCGCCTCCTCGACCAGCACCCGGGCGTCACGCTCGGCCTCCAGCTCCGCCTGGCGGGCGGCGAGCGCCTTGGAGACGGCGCCGCGGGCCTGGCCCACGCGCTTGCCCGCCTCGGCCTTGGCCTGCGGCGGCAGGGCCCCGATCTCCCGGTTGGCGAGCGACAGGGGCGAGGTGCCGCCCGTGTGCGCGGTCTTCGCCTGGGCGAGCGCGTCGAGGTCACCCGCGGCGGCGAAGGCGGCGAACGCCTCGTCCCGCATGCGCTCGATCTCTTCCGGTTTCAGTGCCTCGACCTCGACCGGGTCGTACGACTTGTTCGGTGCCGACATCTCTTCCCGTGCTTCCGATTGGCTGGTGGCGACCTGGCTGGACGACTGAGGACGCAAAGGTGCCAAAAGTCCAGTCTACGGGCCGCCGGGGGGCGAGGGAGCCCGTGGCCGCTCAGCTCAGGTAGGCCGGCGTGCTCACGGGCAGGACAAACCGGAATTCGGCGCCGCCGCCGGGCCCGCGGCCGACGGCGATGCTGCCTCCGTGCGCCTCGACGATGCCCTTGACGATGTAGAGGCCGAGGCCGGTCCCGCCGCGCTTGCTGCCCCGCCAGAAGCGGGTGAAGACGCGGCCCATCGACTCCTCGGGGATGCCGGGACCCTCGTCGCTCACGGTGACCGCCGTTCCACCCTCGCCGCTCCCGCCGGGTGCGGGTGCGATGTCGATGGTGACGGTTCCCTCACCGTGGCGCACGGCGTTTTCCAGGAGGTTGCCCAGGACCTGGTCCACCTTGTCCGGGTCCGCCCAGAGATCGGGCAGCGGCTGCCGGGTGCGTACGAGGAACCGGTCGGGCGCCTGGCCGGCCGCGGTGAGGGCCTGGACGTGGCGCTCGACGGCGGCGGAGACGTCCACCGGCTGGCGACGCAGCTCCAGCCGGCCGGAGTCGATACGGGAGATGTCGAGCAGTTCCGCGATGAGGCGGGTGACGCGGTTGGCGTCGGCGTCGACGGTCTCCAGCATCAGCCGCTTCTGGTCGTCGGTGAAGCGCTCCCATTTGGCCAGCAGTGTCGCGGTGAACCCCTTCACGGAGGTCAGCGGGGAGCGCAGTTCGTGGGCGACCGTGGCGATCAGCTCGGCGTCGCTGCGCTCGGAGCGCCGGCGGGCCTCGGTGCCGCGCAGCGAGACGACGACCCGGCGCACCGGGCCCCTCGGGGTGTCGCGTACGTACCGGGCGGAGACCAGCACCTCGCGGCCGCCCGGCAGGAGCAGGCCACGCTCGGGCTGTCCGACCCGGGTGACGAGTCCGCCGTACGGGTCGGTCAGGGTCCACCAGCGACGGCCCTTGAGGTCTTCCAGGGGCAGCGCGTGTTCCAGGGGGCGGCCGAGGGCGGCGGCCCGGGGGATGGCGGTGATCCGGGTGGCGGCGGAGTTGAAGCAGACGATCCGGCCCGTCTCGTCGGCGACGACGAGTCCGTCGGGGAGGTGGTCCGGGTCGATGGCGCCGACCGGGTCACCGGCGGCGTCGCCCGTGCCGTCCAGGTCGTCGATGGCGCGCACGGCTGCCGTGTGTGTCTGACGCGGCCTGCTCATGCCGACAGCCATATTCCCGTACCCCACCTCTCGAACCGGTGCAGTGGGCCCCCGAGTTCGTCACCCTACTAGGCGTCGGCCGGCGAGCGACACCCTGCGGCGGCGCACCGGCGGGTGTGGCCGGTATCGATCGGCCCCGGTGCGCTCCGCCGGCGGCTCAGGCGGTGCGGCGGGGGCGCTGGGCGCGCGCCGAGGCGTAGAGGCAGACGGCGGCGGCGGTGGCGAGATTGAGGCTCTCGGCCCTGCCGTGGATGGGGACGCGGACCACCGCGTCGGCCAGGGCCCGGGTCTCCTCAGGCAGGCCCCACGCCTCGTTGCCGAAGACCCAGGCGGTGGGGCCGCCCATGGTGCCCGCGTCGAGTTCGTCGTCGAGGTCGTCGGAGCCCGCGCCGTCCGCGGCGAGGATGCGCACCCCCGCGCCCCGGAGCCCGCGTACGGCCTGCTCGACGGGTACGCCGACCGTGACCGGCAGGTGGAAGAGCGAACCGGCCGAGGCGCGCACGGACTTGGGGTTGTACAGGTCCACGGAGCCGTCCGTGAGCACGACGGCGTCCGCGCCGGCCGCGTCGGCGCAGCGCAGCACGGTGCCGGCGTTGCCGGGGTCGCGGACGTGGGCGAGTACGGCGACCAGGGTGGGTCGCGCGGCGAGGACGTCCTCGAAGGGCGAGTCCAGGAAGCGGCAGACGCCGATGAGCCCCTGCGGGGTGACGGTCTGCGAGACGTCCGCGAGTACGTCGGGGTCGGCGAGGTGGACCCGGGCGCCGGCGGCGTGCGCGGCGCGGACGATGTCGGCGTGGCGGTCGGCCGCGTCGACGGTGGCGAACAGCTCGGTCAGCGTGGGCTCGCCGTCGGTCCCCCGGTGGGTGGCGGCCTCCCGCACGGCCTGCGGCCCCTCGGCGATGAACCTGCGCTCCTTGCCGCGGAGGTTGCGCCTGGCCAGCCGGCGCGCGGCGGCGACGCGCGGCGATCGGGCGGAGATCAGTTCGGGGGTGCCCATGGTCGGCGGCGAGCCTCTCTGCGTAACTCTGCTTCTCTGCGTACGTTTCTCCGCGTACGTCTCATCGCGTACGCGCGCCCCTCCGTACGGCGGCCGTGCGCGTGGCCTGTGACGCGCATGCCGTCCGACGCACCGGACCCGCAGACGGCTCGCGTCTGCGGGTCCGGCTCGAACGCTGGAAGAGCGGCCTGGATCAGGCGGCCTTCGGGGCGTTGACGTCGCTCGGGAGGGCCTTCTGGGCGACCTCGACGAGCGCGGCGAACGCGTTGGCGTCGTTGACCGCGAGCTCGGCCAGCATCTTGCGGTCCACCTCGATGTTGGCGGCCTTGAGACCCTGGATGAGGCGGTTGTACGTCATGCCGTTCTGGCGGGCAGCGGCGTTGATGCGCTGGATCCAGAGCTGACGGAAGTCGCCCTTGCGCTTCTTGCGGTCGTTGTAGTTGTAGACCAGGGAGTGGGTGACCTGCTCCTTGGCCTTGCGGTACAGGCGCGAACGCTGGCCGCGGTAACCGCTGGCGGCCTCGAGGATCGCCCGGCGCTTCTTGTGTGCGTTTACTGCCCGCTTGACGCGTGCCACTTTTAACTCCTTGCAGCGGGGCCGTGGTTCGACTCACACGGCCCGGAAACGAATGGGGTCCCGGTCGGGTGGGGAGGACGCCTCCGGCTCGGCCGGAGGACACGTCCTCACTTGCCGAGAAGCTTCTTGATCTTCTTGGCGTCGGCCGGAGCCACGACGGTCGTGCCGGTCAGCGAGCGGGTCTTCTTGGACGACTTGTGCTCGAGCAGGTGGCGCTTGCCGGCCTTCTCGCGCAGCACCTTGCCGGAGCCGGTGATCTTGAAGCGCTTGCTGGCACCGCTGTGCGTCTTGTTCTTCGGCATCGCGCCGTTATCTCCTCGTCAGTGGCGCCCCTCACGGTGCGGGGCACCGGACGGCAGGGGCGTCAGATCGTTGGGTGGTTCCGAGGGACCCGGGGGCGCCTGGGTGGCGCCCCCAGAGGTCACGCCTCGGAAGGTGTCTCGCCCGGAGCCTCGGCCGCTGCGGCGGGAGCCTCAGCGGATTCGCCCTCGGACTCGCCGTCAGAGGTGGACCCCTGGCGGCCTGCCTTGCGGGCGGCCTGGGCCTCGCGGGCCTCGGCCATGGCTTCGGTCTTCTTCTTGTGCGGGCCCAGAACCATGATCATGTTCCGGCCGTCCTGCTTCGGGTTGGACTCGACGAAGCCGAGGTCCTCGACGTCCGAAGCGAGACGCTGGAGCAGTCGGAAGCCCAGCTCGGGGCGGGACTGCTCACGGCCGCGGAACATGATCGTGATCTTGACCTTGTCCCCCTGCTTGAGGAACCGGACGACGTGACCCTTCTTGGTGTCGTAGTCGTGCGGGTCGATCTTCGGCCGGAGCTTCATTTCCTTGATGACCGTGTGCGCCTGGTTCTTACGCGCCTCACGGGCCTTCATGGCCGACTCGTACTTGAACTTCCCGTAATCCATGAGCTTGCACACGGGGGGGCGGGCGGACGCCGCCACCTCGACCAGGTCGAGGTCGTACTCCTGTGCGAGCTCAAGGGCCTTGGCAAGCGGAACGATTCCGACCTGCTCGCCGCTGGGACCGACAAGTCGCACCTCGGGAACGCGAATCCGGTCGTTGATGCGGGGCTCGGCGCTGATGGATCCTCCTCGGTAGCACCACGCGACCGCCTGGCGGACAGCCGCGTAACGTCTGTTTTGGTGAGACCAACCGAGCCGGGGGACGAAAAATGCCCCGGACGGGACACATGCGGGGCTCCTGGTGATACCGGAGCACCGCCGCGTGCAACCGCGGGGCGCATCGGGCGGCTCCATCGTCCGTACGGAACGATGGCTACCGCCTGACCGGTGACCCGCCGTCCCGGGGGACGGTCAGGTGGGAGATCGGAGCCTCCACTTGTGGGCCGGGCACACAGGTGTCCGGCCGGTCGTTACAGAAGGTTAGCAGGCCGCCCGCGCGTGCGCCAATCCCCGCCCACCGCCGTCGGGCCCTCCCTCCCGCGGGAGGGAGGCGTCCGGCCTGGCCTTATCGTGTGGGGCATGAGTGACGCGACCACCCCCAGCAGCGACAACCCCGGCTTCGACGACATGGCCCGCGACATCGCGGAGGTCCCCGCGGTCGAGGTGATCGTGACGGTCGCGGTCAATCTCATGAGCGCGGCCGCGGTGAAGCTCGGCCTGACCGAGGAGGGCGAGCGGCACAAGGACCTCGACGAGGCCCGCAAGCTCGTGCAGGCGCTGGCCGGACTGCTCGACGCGAGCGCCACCGAGATCAGCACGTTCCACGCCTCTCCGCTGCGGGACGGCCTGAAGTCGCTCCAGCTGGCCTTCCGGGAGGCCTCGCTCGTCCCGGACGAGCCCGGTCAGGGCCCCGGCGAGAAGTACACCGGCCCCGTCTACGGCTGAGAGCCGCCCGCTCAGGACTCCGAGCCCGCCGCCCGTCCCCGGGTGGCGGGCTCCTCTTCGTGCCCGGGGCGCCGGGCGGCTCCGTCCGGTGGTGTCAGCGGCTGAAGAGCGGTTCGCCGGGCGCCGAGGTCCCGGCCGGCAGCAGAGCCAGGTCGATACCGCGTACCAGCCGGGCGCGCAGGACCTCGCTGGCCGCCAGGGCGTCGGCGACCCGGCGGGCGGCCTCGGCGACGACAGCGTCCGGGGCGAGGACCAGGGCGAGGGTGCCGTCGGCCTGCCCGGGGCCCAGGTGGGCGCGGAGCACGGCCGGTTCGGCGGCGGCGATCTCCCGTACGGCGGCGACGACCCTCGGGTCGTCCAGCGGGGCGGTGCTGGTGCGGTTCTCGGCCAGGGCCAGCAGCGTCGGGCCGGTCAGCTCGAAGGCGACGGGCCCCGCGAGGTCCAGCACCACGGTGTCGGCCTTCTCGTGCGCGGCGGCCTGGAGCGCCTGGTGCAGGGGGACGGCGACGGGCCGGGCCCCCGGGTCCCAGAGGGCCAGCGCGTCGGTGGAGGTGAAGGCGGGCAGCGCGCGCCGGTCACCGGCCTGGAGCGTCGGCACGGCCATGTCGCTGGTCTTCTCGCGGCGCAGCCCGGCGCCGCGCTTCCCGGGGGTTTCGTGCGCCTCCTCGTCCCCTTCCTCGACCTCGCCGAGCACGGCGACGACCGGGACGAGCAGCCGGGCGCCTCGGAGCGCCGCCAGGACGGGGCCGACGGCTGTCCGGTCCTGGTCCCAGGCGGCCAGCGCGGCCGTCAGCTCGGGAGCGGCCGAGCCGTCGTCGTCGGAGTAACCAGGGTCCGGGATGTTCTTGAGCTCCACGTGACGAGCCTAGTGGGTCCGTTTTCCCATCTGGCCGACAGGTCGGGCACAGGCCGCTGCCAGCTCCGGTTCGTAGCGTCCGGTCATGCCCCGCCACAGCACGCGCAGATCCCGGCTCTCCCTCGCGATGACGGCCGTCGTCCTGCTGGCCGGCTCCACGGCGGGCGGCGCCTACCTGGTGGACCGCGCGTCGGAGGCGGCGCCCGCCGCGGGGGCGCCCGTATCGTCCGCCCCGGGAGCGAGTGAGGAGCCCGAGGTGGATCTCGACGCGGAACTGGCCGCCGCCGTGGCACCGCAGGCCGAGGGCGCCGACATGTCGGTGGCGGTCCGGGCCGTGGACGGCGGGACGGGCGCGGTGTACGGCGACGGGACGTACGACACGGCGAGCATCGTCAAGGTGGACATCCTGGCGGCCCTGCTGCTCCGGGCCCAGGACGAGGGGCGGCAGCTGGACGACGCCGAACTGGCGTACGCGGACGCCATGATCCGCCGCAGCGACAACACCTCGGCCACGGAGCTGCTGAAGGCGGTCGGCGGCGCGGAGGGCCTGGACGCGGCGAACGAGCGGCTGGGGCTGAGGGAGACGGACGCCGTGCACGCGTGGGGGCTGACGCAGACGACGGCGGCGGACCAGGTGCGGTTGCTGGAGGCGGTGTTCGGTACGGACTCGGCGCTGACCGCCGCCTCCCGCGCGTATCTCGCGGAGCTGATGGGGCGGGTGGAGGAGGACCAGCAGTGGGGCGTCTCGGCGGCGGGCACCACGTGGGCGCTGAAGAACGGCTGGCTGCGGCGTACGACGACGGGGCTGTGGGACGTCAACAGCATCGGACGGGTGACGAGCGGCGGGCGCTCCTACCTGGTGGCGGTGGTGTCACGGGGCCACGCGACGCGGGAGGCGGGCATCGCCCTGGTGGAGTCGGTGGCGAAGGCGGCGGTGGACGCGGTGGCGACGCCCTCCGGCGAGGGCCGTACGGGCACCGGGTGACCACCGGCCCGGTCGGCCGACGTGGCGCGTGGCCGGAAAGGCACCGAGTTCCCCCGCCGGTTCCACTGACGTGCGCGGCCGGAAGGGCACCGGGCGATCCCCACTGATCCGGTTCCGCCGACGTGCGCGCGGCCGGAAGGCACCGGGTGCCCGTGCGGCCGCCACTCCCCCGAGGCGGCCGGGCGCGTCCGGGCCGCCGGGCGTGCTCCGGCGCACGGCCCGCGAGCGGTACGGAAACCGACCCTCACCCTTACCGAGCGCTACCTTGCTGCACGTTACACCTAGATGCATAATGCCCCTATGCATGAGTGGGTCACGGAGGATCCGGAACCGGGCGACGACCTGGTCGTGGCGGTCGAGGACCTCGTCCGCCACGTCCGCCGGAGTTCCCTGGCCGGAGGACTCAGCCCCGCGACCGCCTCGGCGCTCGGGCGGCTGGGCCGTGAGGGCCCGCAGCGCCTCACCGATCTGGCCCGCGACGAGGGCGTGTCCCAGCCGAACATGACGCAGCTGGTCAACCGCATGGAACGCGACGGTACGGCCCGCCGCGTGGCCGACGCGCGGGACGGCCGGGGTGTCCTGGTGGAGGTCACCGCCCACGGCCGGGCGGTCCTGCGGCAGCGCCGCGCGGAGCGGGCCGAGGCACTGGCCCGGCTGATCGACGCGCTGGACGAATCGGAGCGCCGGGCCGTGGAGACCGCGCTGCCCGCGCTGGCCCGTGTCATCCGGGACCGCGGCACCCCCGGCACCTGACCTCTCCCCGCTCCCGCATCTCCCTGCCAACCGTTCTCAGACGCTGGAGACATCGCGCATGAGCACATCGCACGGAAAGTCCCCGGGCCTGCTCCGGCAGCCCAAGGCGGTCTGGGCCGTCGCCTTCGCCTGTGTCATCTCGTTCATGGGCATCGGCCTCGTCGACCCGATCCTGCCCGCCCTCGCCGACAGCCTGGACGCCACACCCAGCCAGGTCTCCCTGCTCTTCAGCAGCTATCTGATCGTCACCGCCGTCGCCATGCTCTTCGTCGGCTGGATCTCCAGCCGGATCGGCGCCAAGCGCACCATGGTCGCCGGGCTGGCCGTCATCGTGGTCTTCGCCGCCCTGGCCGGCGCCACCGGGTCCATCAACGGCATCGTCGGCTTCCGCGCGGGCTGGGGCCTGGGCAACGCGATGTTCATCGCCACGTCGCTGGCCGTCATCGTCGCCTCCGCCAGCGGCGGGTTCAGCGGCGCCATCATCCTCTACGAGACGGCCCTCGGCCTCGGGATAGCCGTCGGCCCCCTGCTCGGCGGCGAACTCGGCGCCATCAGCTGGCGCGGCCCCTTCTTCGGCGTCGCCGTCCTGATGGCCGTCGCCCTGGTCGCCACCCTGGTCCTGGTGCCCTCCACCCCGAAACCCGAGCGGCCGACCTCACCCATCGCCCCGCTCAAGGCACTGCGCCACCGCGGCCTGCTGACCATGGGCATCATGGCCCTGCTGTACAACTGGGGCTTCTTCACCATGCTGGGCTACGCGCCCTATCCCATGGAGTTGGAGGCCCACCAGCTCGGGCTGGTCTTTACCGGCTGGGGCCTGCTGGTCGCCGCCTTCAGCGTGTTCTTCGCCCCGCGCCTCCAGGCCCGCTACGGCACCGCCCCCGTCCTGTACGCCAACCTCTTCGGTCTCGCCGTCGTGATGGCCGTCATCGCGGCGGGCGTCGAGACCCCGACCGTGGTGATCGTCGCGGTCATCGCCAGCGGTGCCTTCATCGGCATCAACAACACCCTGACCACCCAGGCCGTCATGCTCGTCTCCCCCGTGGAGCGACCGGTGGCCTCCTCCGCCTACGGCTTCCTGCGCTTCATCGGCGGCGGCCTCGCCCCGTACGTGGCCGGAAAGCTCGCCGACGCGACGGACCTCGGCGTCCCCTTCTACCTCGGGGCCGCCACCTTCCTGCTCGCCATCCCGGTCCTCGCCAGCGGCCACCGCCTGCTCGTCCGGGCCGAACGCTCCACGGGCGACGACGAACCGGTCGGCCCCTCCCTCGTGCCCGTGGGGCGGACCGCCGAGCCGGGCAGCCGTCCGGTCGTGGTCGCGGTCGGCCCCCACGACCGGGCCGCCGCCGTGGTCGACGCCGCCGCCCTCCTGGCCCGTGCGACGGACAGCCCGCTGGAAGTCGTCCACGTCCGGCAGACCGCCGTCGTGGAGGAGCAGGCCGTCGACACGGAGACCGACGAGCAGGCCCGCGCCGCCGTCGGCGCCCACCTGGACCGGCTGGCCGCCCAGGGCGTCGCGGCGACCGGGCGGGTCCTCACGGTCGTCGGGGACCACGCCGCCGCCGGGCGGGCGCTGGCCCGGCACGCCCGCGAGATCGGGGCCCGCACCGTGGCGGTCGGCCGCTCGCCCCGTGGCTCCCTCGCCCAGTTCGCGGACGGCAGCTTCACCACCGCCCTCACCCACGCCGCCGACCGCACGGTCGTCCTGGTGGAGACCGACGACGCGCCCCGGCATCTGACCGCGGACAGCCTGGCGGAACTGCGCGGCAGCGCGCTCTGAGTGACGGCCGCCGGCCCGCGTGGATCAGCGGCCGCCGATCCGGTACGTCAGCGGGTACCGAACGAGTCAGCGGCCCCCGGTACCGCGTGGGTCAGCGGCGGCCGGGGAAGCCGGTGCCGCCGGGCCTGGAGCGCCACAGCACCACGGCCAGGGCCAGCAGGGCGGCGCCGACCACGCCCGCGGTCAGAGCGGGCCAGACCCCCGGGCCCCGGTCCTCCTCCGCGGGGGTGGGGCCGGGGCCGAAGTACCGCCCGCGGTACCCCGCCGCGGCGGACCCGGCCTTCGCGTCGGCCGGGCGGAGCGCCGCCGCGGCCTCGATCGCGGCGGCGGGGTCCACCAGCCCGTACCCGTGGGCGTCGTCGCGGCCGCCCTTCGGGGCGTCGCGGGCGGTGTCCGTGAGCAGGGTCTTGATCTGCGCGGGCGAGAGTCCCGGATGGGCGGCGCGCACCAGGGCGACCGCGCCGGAGACGAACGCGGAGGCGGCGGAGGTGCCCCACTCGATGTAGTAGTGCTGGTCGGGGTTGGCGACGACGATGTCCACCCCGGGCGCGCTGACCGTGGCGTACCAGCGGCGGGTGGAGAACGCCGCGTGCGTGCCGTACTTGTCGACGGCGGTGACGGCGATCACCCCCGGGTAGGCGGCGGGGTAGGAGGGTCGGTCGCCCTTGTCCCCGCTGTTACCGGCCGAGGCGACGACGGAGACGCCCTTGCCCAGGGCGTACTGGACGGCGGCGTCCTCGCCGGGATCGGGGTGGGCGGACTCGCTGTCGTCGCCGAGGGAGAGGTTGATGACGTCGGCGCCCTGGTCGGCCGCCCAGCGGATGCCGTCCGCGAGGGCGGTGCCGCGTGACTCGCGGGCCTTGGTGCGGGACGGGTCGGTGGACTCCAGGATCACCCGGCCCGGCAGGATCTTCGCTTCCGGGGCGATCCCGAGCACGCCCTCGCCGCCGTCCGCGCCGTTGCCGTGGCCCGCGATGATCCCGGCCATCGCGGTGCCGTGCAGGGCCCAGGAGCCGTCGCCGCGTCCGGCGCCGAACCCTATGAAGTCCTTGCCCGGCAGGACCTGTCCGGCCAGGTCGGGGTGGTCGGCGTCCACCCCGGTGTCCAGGACGGCGACGGTGATGCCCTCACCCTTGGTGATCTGCCAGGCCTGGTCGGTGTGCAGGGCCTCCAGACCCCACTGCTGGTCGCGGATGGCGTCCGCCTGGGCGGGTACGGCGGGCAGCAGCGCGAACGCGGCGGCCGCGGCTCCGGCGGTCAGCGCGCGGAGCCGGTGGGGGCGGGTCATTCCGGCTTCTCCGTGAGGTCGGTGATCGTCCGGCGCAGCGTGCGCTCCACCCGGTCGGCGATGCCCTTCGCCTCGTGGCCGAGCCCCGCCTCGGCCACGGGTGTGGTGGCTCCGGACTTCATGGCCGCGTCGGCGGGCTGCGGGTCGGTGACCGTACGCCCGTCGGCGAAGCCGGAGACGGACAGGACGACGACGGGCACCTCGGTCAGCACGTGGACGGTCCAGCTGGCGCGCTGTGCGTCCCCGAACCCGGCGGCGGGGGTCCCCTTCGCGGGATACGTACGGGGCATCAGATCCGTGCGCCGGGCGAGGTGCTGGGTGGTGAAGCGAGTGTCGAGCGCGGTCATCGCCTCGGTGCCGGCCTCGGTGAAGAGCAGGCCGACGGTGGTGACGCTGCTGCGGGTGGCGTCGGTGTAGGTCGCCCGCACCAGGCGCTCGCAGCCGACCGGGCGGAGCGTGGTGAGGAGCAGGGGGTCCAGTCCGGCCGCGCAGTCGCTGTCGGCGGCCACGGCGACACGGGTCCAGACGCGGTCGGTGGCTCCCGGGCCGGCGCCGTCGCCCTTGAGGGTGCGGGGGAAGAGGGTGTCCACGGGGACGTCGCGCCAGGCGGAACGGCCCACGGCGTAGGCGTTGTGGGCCGCCGGGTCGGCCGCCGAGTCCTTGGTGAGCCAGGTGCCGGTGACGGCGCCGCCGACCAGTCCGAGGCCGAGCACCGCGCAGACGGCGGCCGTGGCGGTCCTGGCCCGGTGGCGGGGACGGACGACGCGCAGCTGGGTGGTGGTCTCGGAGGGGGTCTCGGCGTACGCGTACCCGTAGGAGAGGTGGGGCGGGGCGGGGGGCCGGCCGGGATACGGGGTGGGGTGCGCCGCGCCGACGGGCGCGTGCCCCGCGGGGGTGTGCGGCGGCGGGGGCGGACCGGGGTGGGCCGGTCCGGCGGACGCCTGCGGGGCGGGCGGCGCCGGGGGGACCGCGCGCAGCCGGGTGGTCGTCTCCGAGGGCGTGGGCGGGGGGACGGGGCGCAGCCGGGCGGTCGTCTCCGAGGGCGTGGGCGGCGGCTGTTGCGGCGCGCCGGGGCGGGAGGCGGGGGACGCCGGCCGGTCGGAGGCCGTCCCGGAGGACGCGGGCCGGGGCGGCCGCGGCGTCTCGGGGCGGGACGCGGGGGCCGGCCGGGCGGTCGTCCCCGACGGGGCGGGCCGCTGCGGTGCGTCGGGCCGGGACGCGGGGGCCTGGGGCGGTGAGGCCGGGCGGGGCGGCACGGGAGCGCGCTGCGCCTCGGTACTCATCCGGCCCCCTGGTTCGCTTCCCCGCACCGCGCGCGGTTCGCCGTCCCGCACAGGGTGGTCGGTGAACCGCCGGACCCTCACTCTACGGGGTGCGCGCCGCCCCGTGGGACGGGACGGAGGGCGTGGGTGTTCTGCGCCGAACATCCCCCTACCCAGCGGTACGGTCGTTCTGGCAAGCTGCGGACATGACTGCCCGCGCCGCTGACCGGACCCGTTACGACCGGGCCACCGCCCACCTCGACGCCCCCGTCGCCGTGGTGGATCTGGAGGCCTTCGACGCCAACGCCGACGACCTGGTGCGCCGGGCGGGCGGCAAGCCGGTCCGGGTGGCGAGCAAGTCGGTGCGCTGCCGCGCCCTGCTGGAACGGGTGCTCGCGCGCCCCGGGTTCGCCGGGATCATGTCGTTCACGCTGGCGGAGTCGCTCTGGCTGGCCCGCGCGGGCTTCGACGACGTGCTGCTGGCCTACCCCTCGGCCGACCGGGCCGCGTACGCCGAGCTGGCCGCCGACCCGAAGCTCGCGGCCGCCGTGACCGTGATGGTGGACGACCCCGCGCAGCTGGCCCTGATCGACGCGGCGCGGGCCGGTGGGACGGAGGAGATCCGGGTCTGCCTGGAGCTGGACACCTCGCTGCGGCTGCTGGGCGGCCGGGTGCGGGTCGGCGCGTTGCGCTCGCCGCTGCGCTCCCCCGCCCAACTGGCGGAGCTGGCCCGCTCGGTGGTCCGCAGGCCGGGGTTCCGGCTGGTGGGGCTCATGGCGTACGAGGGTCATGTGGCGGGCGTGGGCGACGCGGTGGCGGGGCGGCCGCTGCGCTCCCGGGCGATCCGGCTGATGCAGGCCACGGCCCGCAGGGAGCTGGCCGTGCGGCGGGCCGAGGTCGTACGGGCGGTCCGGGCGGTGGCGCCCGGTCTGGAGTTCGTGAACGGCGGGGGCACGGGCAGCGTGCAGCACACGGCGGCCGAGTCCGCGGTGACGGAGATCGCGGCCGGGTCCGGGCTGTACGTGCCGAGGCTCTTCGACAACTACACCTCGTTCACCGGCCGTCCGGCCGCCCTGTTCGCACAGCCGGTGGTCCGCCGGCCGGGCGTCGGTGTGGTGACGGTGCTGGGCGGGGGCTATCCGGCGTCCGGGGCGGCGGGGGCGGACCGGCTGCCGGTGCCGTATCTGCCCGAGGGGCTGCGGTACGACCCGCAGGAGGGTCCGGGAGAGGTGCAGACACCGCTGCTGGGCTCGCCCGCCGACGATCTGCTGATCGGTGACAAGGTGTGGTTCCGGCACGCCAAGGCCGGTGAACTGTGCGAGCGCTTCGAGGAGTTGCGGCTGATCGAGGGCGACCGGATCACGGCGACGGTCCCGACCTACCGGGGCGAGGGCCGTACGTTCCTCTGAGCGTCCCGCCGCCCCGGACCGACTCCCGGACCGGCCCCCGCCCCGGTGGGAGGGGCCGGTCCGTGCGCGGTCGGGGTCATTCGGCGGCGGCCAGCACGGCGGGACGGCCGCCCAGCACCGCGGAGAACCGGTCCGTCACCTGGTCCAGGGCCTCGGCGGCACCCGGTGCGACGGTCAGGGTCCCGTCCGGGGCGACGGAGAGGTCCGTGTCGAGGGTGAACCAGCCGGGCACGATGTGCGCGGCGCCCATGGAGCTGAGGACGGGGCGCAGTGCGTAGTCGATGGCCAGGACGTGGGCGGTGCTGCCCCCGGTGGCCAGGGGCAGGACGGTCTTGCCGGTCAGCGCGTACTGCGGGAGCAGGTCGAGCAGGGACTTGAGCAGGCCGGAGTAGGCGGCCTTGTAGACGGGGGTGCCGATCACCACGCCGTCGGCACGCTCGAACAGGGCGCTCGCCTCGACGATCGCGGGGTGCCGGAAGTCGGCGCCGAGCAGGGGGCCGGGCGGCAGGGTGCGGACCTCCAGCGAGGTGACCTGGTGGCCCTGGAGCCTGAGCCGGTCGTCGAGGTGGCGCAGGAGCCGTGCGGTGCGGGACGTCGCGGAGGGGCTTCCGGAGACGGACAGGATGGCGGCCATGGGGACCTTCCGGTTGGGGGTGGGTACGGGGTTCGCGGGCGTACGGGTGCGGGGTTCAGGGCGCGTTCGGGCCGGTGGCGCTCACCACGCGCTCGTCCGTACGGCCACGGCGGGCACCAGCGCGTCGCGGAGCGCCTCCAGGAACGAGACGATCTCGGCCGCCACCGCGCGGTGCTGCGTGTCGTTCAGGACGTCGTGGTGGGCGCCCCGGACCACGGAGAGGCGGGCGCGGGGCAGCGAGGTCGCCGTACGGAGCAGGGCGTCGAGGTCCGCGAGCGGGTCGGCGTCGCCGACGAGGAACAGGGTGGGTACGGCGCTCGCGCCCCCGTACGCCGCGTCGAGCAGCGAGTCGGGCACCGGGTCGCCGAGTGAGCCCCGCCGGACCCGGTCGTCGTCGGTGAGCGTGCTCCGGTGGATCGGGCAGGCGGTGCGGACGTCCAGCTCGTCCTCCCACGCGCCGGGGGCGGTGGCCGCGCGGCCGGGCAGCCCGGCGAGCACCACGGCGTCCGGTGCGGGGGCGGCCGGGTGGGCCCCGGGTGCCAGGAGCGCGGCGACGGCGGCGGCTCCGGTGTCGGCCCCCACCAGCACGAGAGGGCGTACGGTCCCGTCCTCGGCCGCGATGCCGTCCACCGCCGCCGCGAGCCGGGCGGCGAAGCGGGCCGACGCGCCGGACGGGTCGCCGGTGTCGAGGTCGGGGGCGTCCACGACCCGGACCCGGTAGGCGTCGGCGGCGAGCCGGGCACCGAGCCGGGCGTAGGTCGCCCGGGTCTCCCCCCGGCCGGGCACGACGACGACCGTGGCGCGGGTACGGAGACCCACGGGGCCCAGGTGGTCGGTGTGGTCGGTGGGGTCGGTGGGGCCCGTGCGGTCGGCGGGACCAGCGCGGTCGCTGAGGTCGGTGCGGCTGGTGCGGTCGGTCATCTCGTCTCTCCGGGAGGTTCGGGCGGGTCGCGCTGGGTCCGGTCAGCCGTTCACGCGCTCACGCGTGCGGCCGTACGCCGCGGGCCCGGGTGTACCGGTTGGCGGGCACGGGCAGCCCCAGGTGGCCGCGGAGGGTGTCGGCCCGGTACTCGGTGCGGTACAGCCCCCGCTTCTGGAGGATCGGGACGACGCCGTCGACGAAGAGATCGAGGTCGTCGGCGGTACGGAAGGCGAGGTTGATCCCGTCGAAGGTGCCCGCGTCGAACCACCGCTCGATGCTGTCGGCGACGGTCCGAGGCGCTCCGACGAACGGCGCCGGGCGGAACGCGTTGAGCGAGGCGGCTACTTGACGTAGCGTCAGGTTCTCCTGCCGGGCGCGCTCGATGATCTTCGCGGCGCCCGTGCGGCCGCCCTTCTCCGCGAGGTGGGCGACGTCCGGGAAGGGGGCGTCCAGGTCGTACGCGCCGAAGTCGTGGGCGCCGAACGAGCGGCCCAGCAGCGCGAGGTTGCGGTCGAAGTCGTCGTCCTCCTCGAAGATCTCCCGCTCCCGCCCGCGGGCCGCCTCGTCGGTCGTGGCGACCACCGGGCTCCCGTGGATGAAGATCTTGATGTGCTCGGGATCGCGGCCGTAGGAGGCGGTGCGCTTCTTGACGTCGGCGTAGTACTCCCGGGCCTGCTCCAGCGAGCCGCCGGGCGCGTAGACCCCCTCGGCCACCCGTGCGGCGAGGTCGCGTCCCTCGTCGGAGACCCCGGCCTGGAAGATGACCGGCTGGCCCTGCGGCGAACGGGAGATGTTGAGCGGGCCGGCGACCGTGAAGTGCTCCCCGGTGTGGTCGAGCGCGTGGAGCTTGTCCGGGTCGAGGAAGACCCCGCGCTCCACGTCGGCGGGGAAGGCGTCGTCCTCGTAGGAGTCCCACAGGCCCCGGGCGACCTCGACGAACTCCAGGGCACGGCCGTAACGGGTGGCGTAGTCGAGGTGTTCGTCGAGCCCGAAGTTCCTGGAGGTGCCGGTGTCGAAGCTGGTCACCACGTTCCATCCGGCCCGCCCGCCGCTGATGTGGTCGAGGGAGGCGAACCTGCGGGCGAGGTTGAAGGGCGAGTTGTACGTGGAGCTGGCCGTGCCGACCAGGCCGATGCGCGAGGTGTGGGTGGCGACGGCGGACAGCAGGGTGAGCGGTTCCAGCCGGTTCAGGTAGTGCGCCGGGTAGCTGGCGTTGATGAACTGGCTGTCGACGATGAACAGGGCGTCGAAGAGCGCGTGTTCGGCCGCCTGGGCCTGCTGGATGTAGTGCCGGACGTCGATGCTGGAGTTCTTGGCGACGCGCGGGTCCTTCCAGAGCCCGTGCTGACCGGGGCCTCCGACGCCGTACGGGTGCAGGGCGAGGTGGATCGTGCGGGACATGGGGTGTTCCTCTCGGTGGTGCGCCCGGATGTCCGGGCACGGGGAGATCAGGTGTGCGGCAGCGCGCGCAGGGCCTCGCGCCGGGCCCGGTCGGCGGAGGCCGTGCGCAGGGTGGGGGCGGAGCCGACGAGCAGGCGGGTGTACGGGTGCGCCGGGCGGTTGACCACGTCGCGGGCGGCGCCGGTCTCCACGAGTGCGCCGTGGTGGAGCACCGCGATGCGGTCGGCGGTCCCGGCGACGGACCCGAGGTCGTGGGAGATGAGGACGAGGGCCGTTCCCGCGGCGCCGAGTTCCTTGAGGATCTCCAGGACCTGGACGCGGTTGGCGGAGTCCAGGGCGCTCACCGGCTCGTCCAGGACGACCAGTTCGGGTCCGCTCATCAGCGCGCGGGCCACCGCGACCCGCTGGCGCTGCCCGCCGGAGAGTTCCGACGGCATCCGTGCCAGCAGGTCGTCGCGGAGGCGTACGCGGTCCAGGAGCGAGCGGGCCCGCGCGGTCGCCTCCGCCCGGCCCCGGCCCTGGATGAGCAGCGGTTCGATCAGGGAGTCCTCGATGGTGAGGTCGGGGTCGAGGCTGCGCAGCGGGTCCTGGAAGACGTACTGGACCACGCCGCGCCGCCGCAGCGCCCGCCACCGGCGGTTGCCGTACCGGGTGACGTCCTCGCCGCCGACGCGGACCGAGCCGGCCGAGGGGCGCACCAGGCCGAGGACGGTGCGGGCGAGGGTGGACTTGCCCGATCCGGTCTCGCCGATGACGCCGACGGTCTCGCCGGGTGCGACGCTCAGCGAGACACCGGCCAGGGCCCGGCGGCGTCCTCGGCCCCGGCCGTAGTGCACGTCGAGGCCGGTGACCTCCAGGGCCGGGCGCGGGGCCGCCGGACGGGCGGGTGTCTCCGCTGCGGGTGGTCCGCCGGTCACGTCCTCGGGAAGTCCGGTGGTCATGAGGACGCCTCCGTGGGGTCGAGGAACCTGTCCAGGCCGTACTGCTCGTGCTCGGCGACGAGCAGCCGGGTGTACGGGTGCCGGGGGTGGTGCAGCACCTGGTGGACCGGGCCCTGTTCGACCACCTCGCCCTGCCGCATCACGAGGACCTCGTCGCAGACCTGGGCGACGACGGCCAGGTCGTGGGAGACGACCACGAGCGCGAGGCCGGACTCCTCGCGCAGTTCGTCGAGCAGGTCGAGGATCTCGGCCTGGACGGTGACGTCGAGGGCGGTGGTGGCCTCGTCGGCGATCAGGACGCGCGGTCCGGCGGCGACGGCGGTGGCGATCAGGACGCGTTGGAGCATGCCTCCGGAGAGCTCGTGGGGGTACTGGCCGTAGACCAGCGCCGGGTCGCGCAGCCGTACCGCCCGCAGCAGTTCGACGGCCCGGTGCCGCGCCTGACGGCGTTTCAGCCCGGTCTTGACCCGGAGGACCTCGGCGACCTGGGCGCCGACCCGGACGGAGGGGTTCAGGTAGGAGGCCGGGTCCTGGAAGACGGCGCTGATCGTGGCGCCGCGCAGCTCGGTCCACCGGGAGGGGGTCAGGGTCGCTGTGTCGGTGCCGGCGATCTCCACGGAGCCGCCGGTGATCTCGAAGTGCCGGGGCAGGATGCCGAGTACGGCGCGGCAGGTGAGGGTCTTGCCGCTGCCGGACTCGCCGACGACTCCGACCGCCTTGCCGGGGGTGAGTTCGAAGCTCACGCCGTGCACGACCTCGCGGTGGCCGGCCCGGTCACCGACGCGCACGTCGCGGACGGAGAGCACCGGCGGGACCTTGGGTGGTGCGGTGGGGGCGGTCGCGGCGGCCTGGGTCCGCTCGGGGGCGGAGCTGGGGGACCGTGGGGTCATCGGGTACCTCCTGCGGAGACGGGGCGGTTCGTGCCGGGGCGCGCGGCCCCGGCCTCGCGGTCGTCGGCCAGGGCGCGGCCCGCCTCACCGGAGACGTCCCGGATCGCGTCGGCCAGGAGGTTGCAGGCCCACACGGTGACCATGATCAACAGCGCGGGCGCCACCGGTCCCCACGGCCGTTGGCCGAGGTAGCCGAGGTCGGAGGCGAGCAGGCCGCCCCAGGTCGGCGCGGGCGGCTGGACACCGATGCCGAGGAAGGTCAGGCTGGAGACGATGACGAAGCCGACACCGATGGTCTGGGCGAGGGCGACCGCGAGGGCCGGGAGCACCTTGACCCGGACGTGGCGGCGCACGATCCAGCCGGTGGAGGCTCCGGCGACGAGGGCCGCCTCCACGTACGGGGAGCGGGCGACGGACAGGGTCGCGGCGCGGGCCACCCGGTAGAAGAGGGGCGAGACCAGTGCGCCCGTGACGAACATGGCCTGGGCGAGACCGTTTCCGAGCAGGGCGATCACGGCGACCGCGAACAGCAGGAACGGCAGGGCGACCAGGGTGTCCGCCAGGCGCAGGGTGACCCACTCGAAGACGCGGCCGAGGTAGACGGAGAGGATGCCGGGGACCGCGCCCACGACGAGGGCCACCAGGGCGACTTCGAGCGAGCCGAGGACGCTGACGCGGGAGCCGTCCAGGAGGCGGCTGAACACGTCGCGCCCCAGGTGGTCGGTGCCCAGCCAGTGGGACCCCGAGGCGGCGGCCAGGACGTGGTCGCTGGTGTCCAGGGGGTCCTGCGGGGCGAGCCAGGGGCCGAGGAGCGCCAGCAGGGCGATCACGGCGAGGACGGCGACGGCGATCCGGCCGGAGGTGAGTGCGAGGACGCGGCGCGTCATGGTCACATCCCTCGTCGGGCGGCCGGCGTCACGCGTGCCAGCACCAGGTTGACGATCAGGTTGAAGGAGACGACGAGCACGATCGACACCACGAGGACGCCCTGCACCGCGGGCACGTCACCGGCCTGGGCCGAGTCGTTGGCGAATCTGCCGAAGCCCTGGAGGCCGAAGATCCACTCCGTGACGACCGAGGCGCCGACCAGGGCGGGGAACTTGAGGCCGAGGGTGGCCAGGGCCGGTCCGATGCCGTTGCGCAGGACGTGGCCGAGGAAGATCCGCCGCGGGCTCAGTCCCCGTACCACCGCGCCCGTCACGTAGTTCTCGCCGCGCGCCGCGACCAGGCCGGTGCGGAGCTGGCGGGCGACGTCGGCGACGACGTCGCAGCTGAGGGCGAGGGCGGGGAGGGTGATGTGGGCGAGCCAGGGGCCGATCCCCTCCTCGGCCGGTACGTAACCCGCCGAGGGGAGGAGGTCGAGTCCCACCGCGAGGACGGCGACCAGGACGATGCCGACGACGAAGGGCGGCATCACCGAGATGACGGTGACCGCCCCGGTGATCGCGCGGTCCGTCAAGGTCGTGGGCCGCAGGGCCGCCAGGATGCCCAGGGCGAAGCCGACGACGACCCCGATGAGCAGCGCGAACGTGGCGATCGAGAGGCTCACCCCCAGACCGAGGCCGATGAGGGTGGAGATGTCGGCGCCGTTGACCCAGCTGGTTCCGAGCTCTCCGTGCAGGACGCCGGCGATCCAGTCCCCGTACTGGACCAGGAAGGGCCGGTCGAGGCCCCATTGGGCCTCGATCCGCTGGATCGCCTCGGGGGTCGCGTCTTCGCCGAGCTGGATCCGCGCCGGGCTGAGTCCGCTCAGCGACCGCAGGGCGAAGGTCACGAAGGTCGCCACCAGGAACACGGGGACGAAGATCGCGACCGACCGGGCGAGGACGCCCAGGATCCGGCCGAGCGTGTGCCGCACCCGGGCGGCGGCGGCCGCGCGGTACTCGTCGGGCACGGTCCAGAGCGCGGTCGTGGTCATCGGGTTGCCTCCTGTTCCGCTTCTGTGGTGAGGGGAAAGGCCGTTCCATACGGGACTTGACGGCCCGTCATTCGCCGGTGACGGTGACGCCCGTCCAGTCGATGTGGGCCGGGTTCTTCGGCAGACCGGACACCGCGGGGCTCTTGACCATGAGGTTCGGGGAGGAGTACGTGAAGACCAGGGCCTTGCTCGCCAGGCCCGCCCGGGTGGCCCTCCGCAGGACCTCCTGGTAGTCCGGGGCGTCCAGCGGGGTGCGGCGGACCGTGGCGGTGGCCTCCTCGAAACCGTCCGGCTCGTACGGCGAGCTGAGGTTGAGCGGGCCGTCGGGGCCGAAGTGGGCGGTGAGGGTCTGCACCGCGGAGTCGCGGCCGGTGGTCGAGTACAGCGAGAAGGCCAGGTCCTTGGCGAAGAACGGGGTGGCCCAGTTCTTGTCGATCCTGATGGTGACGGTGATGCCGACCGCCGCCAACTGCGACTGGACGATCTCGGCCTGCGGGTCCTCCGAGGGGATGACCAGCTCCAGCTTGAGGTCGCCCGGGGCGTGACCCGCTTCGGCGAGGAGCTTCTTCGAGGCGGCCGGGTCGTACGGGTAGGCGTTCTCCGACTCGGGGTCGTAGGCCTCGTACCCCTTCGGGAACGGCTGGTCGGTGACCTCGCCGTACCCGAACGTCAGCTTGTCCACGAACTCCTGGCGGTTGACGGCGTGGCGGACCGCGTCCACGACCCGGTCGTCGTCGAAGGGCGCCTTGTTGATGTTCAGGCTGATGTTGGAGGCGTTGAAGCCGGGCAGCACGAAGACGTCCAGACCGGCCTTCTCGGCGGTCTCCGCCTGACTGGGGTCCAGGTCCGCGAAGTTGTAGACACCGGTACGCAGTCCGGAGACGACGGTGGAGGCGTCCGGGGCGGACACCAGCTCGACCTTGTCGATGTGGATGTTCTCCGCGTCCCAGTAGTCCGGGTTCTTCTTCAGGACGGCCTTGGTGCCGGGGATGAGCTGCTGGACGGTGAACGGCCCTGCGCCGACCGGGTTCTGGTCCAGCTTCTCCGGGGAGGCGGCCGCCTTGGGGCTGGCGATCTGGAGGACGCGCTGGCCGAGGAGTTGCGGGATCTGGTAGTCGACCTGGGAGAGGTGGAGCACCGCGTCCAGTCCGTCCGCCTCCACGGACTCGATCGAGGTCAGATCGCCGAAGAGGGCGGAGTTCTTCTGCTCCTTCGCCCGTTCGACGGCGGCCTCGACCGCGGCGGCGTCGACCGGCTCGCCGTCGCTGAAGGTGAGCCCGGGGCGCACATGGAAGGTGACCTGGTCACCGGCCGCGTTGTACTCCCAGCTCTCGGCGAGGTCGGGGACGGCCTTGCCGCTCTCGTCGGTGCGGGTCAAGGAGGCGTACACCAGGGAGAGTTCGCGGAACTGGGCGCCGCTTCCGGAGACCACCGGGTCCCAGTGCGCCGGAAAGTAGGACGAGGCCCACTTCAGTGTGGCGGCGCCACCGGTCGCCGAGGAGGAGCCGCCGCAGGCGGTCAGGGCCGGGACGAGCAGGGCGACGAAGGCGGTGGTGAGGGCCCCGGCGCGGCGGACCGGCCGGACGGAGGGCCGGGGACGGTGGTGCGGCGTATGTGCGAACATCTGATGACTCTCTGTGATGATCCCGGCCCGGCTCAGGGCATGCGGGACCGGGAGGCGGCGACGGCTCGGTACGGCCCCCGCGCACGCCTCGGCCCACGCCGGAGGGCGGGCCGGGGGTACGGCGGCGTACCCCCGAGGGCGGAACGGGAGGGCGGGAGCCGGGCTTTCACCGTGCGAGGACGCGGAGAAGGGGCCGGGCGGGAGGACACCCGCGCGGAGGCGCAACCGTGTGACGGTACGCGCCGCTACACGGAGTCGGTCGCGCTACACGGGGGCGGGGACGCGGGAGAGGCGGTGAGGGCGGACGCGGCCGGCGAAGGGGCGGCGGGCCGTCGGCGGGTGCGGACGGCGGTGCCGGTGGGCCGGATGCGGGCGGTCAGCGACAGAGAGCGCTGGAGGTGCGCCGCAGGTCCACATAGCGGCACACCACGCCGGGGTGCGTCGTGAGCATGGTGCACATCCTGGGGGCATCCGTCGGCGGCTGTCAATGGACACCAATCGGTGTCTCATTCCGCGAAACGTGCTCCGACCGCGGATCAGGGCTCTGGGACGGCCGGAGGAACGAGGGCGGGATGCGTCGCGGCCTCCTCCGGATGAAGCCACACGGGACCGTTCGCGGTGTCCACGCGTACGGCCTCCACGGGCCGGGCTCCGCCGGTCAGCAGGGCCAACTCCGGTCCGGTCAGGCTGCGGTAGCGCTCCAGCGCGGCGGCCGGGTCGATCGGCCGCAAGGGCCGGAGCAGTCCCGGAGCCAGGGCCTCGACGGCGCTCGCGTACGCCTCGTAGGGCCGCCACCCGGGGACCACGCGGTGTCCGGCCGGTGAGCGGAAGAGCAGGGTGGGCAGGGCGTAGCGGTGACCGCCGTCCGGGGTCTCCTTGGCCGTGCCGGGGTGCGGCGAACCGCTCTGCCCGGCCAGCACGTCGGCGACCGGGCGGCGCGCCTCGGCCCGGTCGGCGCGTACCCCGTCGAGCGTGGACAGTGACGCGGCGTCAGCTCCGAGCCGCGCCGGGTCGAGGCCCGGCACCCCTCGCGCCGCCGCCAGGGCCAGGGCGGTGGTGTCGGCCGGTTCGCCGCAGACGAAGACGCTCTCGCGCAGCCGTCGCAGGACCCGGTCGGCCGTGTCGGAGCCCTGGAGTCCGGCGGCCCTGGCGACGAGCGAGGCGGGCCAGGAGCTCGCCGCCACCCGGCTCAGCCCGGCGGTGTGGGGGGCGAGCGTGTGCGTGCCGATCTCCGCGACATGGCGGGTGTACCAGGCGGTCTCGGCGGCCGGGTCGGGCGGCGGGTCGTCGTCGTGGTCGAACAGGACGGCGTACACCCGGCGCCAGCGGACCCGGCCGGCCGACGCGGCCCGCAGCGCGCGGAAGACGGGCTCCGCGCCCCAGGCCCAGGGGCACAGCGGGTCGGTGTACTCCACCACCTCCACCCCGGACTCCACCCCGGCCCCCACGCCGGACTCCGCCCCGGCCCCTACGCCGGACGTCACCGTGGGCCTCACGCGGACCCCCCACCGGACTTCACCGTGGACGACGGCGGCCGCGGGACGCCCGTCACGCCGCGTCGCTCCGGCCCCGGTGGCGCGCGGCCGCGGACAGCAGCGTGGTCAGCGACTGCGCGGCCAGGAGCGCGGTGGCCCTCTCCTCGACCTCGCGCCACACCCCGGGCAGGGGCGCGGCGGGACCGGGGTAGTCGAGGCCCGCCAGGGGCTCTCCCCGCAGGGTGAGTACGTCGCCGTCGACGGCGCGCACGACGTCCAGCAGGGTGATCTCCCCGGCCGGCCGGCCGAGCCAGTACCCCCCTTCGCAGCCGCGCTGGCTGCGCACCAGGCCCGCCTTGCGCAACTCGCCCACCACGGACTTCAGGAAACGGAACGGGATGCCCTGCGAGGAGGCGATGGCCTCGCAGGTGAGGGGGCGGCCGGGCTCGCGGGCGAGCTCCAGGAGAGCGCGCGTGGCGTAGTCCGCCTTCGCGGAGATATGCATGCGGACATCATGCCCGCACGACCGGTCCGACGGGCGGGTTCATCGCTTCACGCCCTCTGTTGCGGCAACGTTGCCGCAGGTGAAGCACAAAGGACACCTCTTGACATCTTTTTCTCCGGGGTCCTAGCGTCCCAGCCATGAACGAGCCGTCGACGACCCCCGGTGAGGGCTTCCACCCTCATCTCCCCGACTCCCCGGACCGCTCCGCGGCGCCCCTGCACACACGTCTGCACCACATCCGCGCCGACGCGCTGGACGGGGGCACGGCGCAGACCGGCGGCATGCGCCGGTTCGCGGCGGTCAGCGGGAGGACGGTCGGGTCCGAGAAGCTGTGGATGGGCCAGACCCATGTGGCACCCGCGACCGCCTCCTCCGACCACCACCACGGCGCGTCCGAGACCGCCATCCATGTCGTCAGCGGGCACCCGGAGTTCGTCTTCGTGGACGACTCCGGCGAGGAGCCGGAGGAGATACGCCTGCGCACCTCTCCCGGCGACTACGTCTTCGTCCCGCCGTACGTGCCGCACCGGGAGGAGAACCCGGACCCCTCCGAGGAGGCCGTGGTCGTCATCGCCCGCAGCACGCAGGAGGCGATCGTCGTCAACCTGCCCCGCCTGTACGCCCTTCCGGCGGACGGGGGCGGGGAAACCACCCGGCCGCCGGACTGAGCCCCCGTCACGGCCGGGCCCACGTCCCCGGACACGTCCTACGACGGCGTCACGTACGCACCCGAGATGCCGCCGTCCACCAGGAAGTCCGTGGCGTTGACGAAGGAGGAGTCGTCGCTCGCCAGGAAGGCGACGGCGGCGGCGATCTCCTCCGCCTCGGCGAACCGGCCGAGCGGGATGTGCACCAGCCGGCGTGCGGCACGCTCCGGGTCCTTGGCGAACAGCTCCCGCAGCAGAGGCGTGTTGACCGGCCCCGGGCACAGCGCGTTGACCCGGATACCCTCCCGGGCGAACTGCACGCCGAGTTCACGGGAGAGCGCGAGCACCCCGCCCTTGGAGGCGGTGTACGAGATCTGGGAGGTGGCCGCGCCCATCCTGGCCACGAACGACGCGGTGTTGATGATCGAGCCGCGTCCCTGGCGCCGCATGTAGGGCAGGGCGGCCTTGCAGCAGAGGTACACGGAGGTGAGGTTGACATCCTGCACCCGCTTCCACGCCTCCAGGCCCGTGGTGAGGATGGAGTCGTCCTCGGGCGGTGAGATACCGGCGTTGTTGAAGGCGACGTCCACGCTCCCGCCGGTCTCGTACGCGACCCGGAAGAGGGCTTCGACCCGCTCGGGGTCGGTGACGTCCACGGGTACGAAGGTGCCGCCGGTCTCGGACGCGGCGGCGGCGCCCGCCTCCTCGTCGATGTCGCCGCAGACGACATGGGCGCCCTCGGAGGCCAGGCGGCGGGCGGCCGCCAGGCCGATACCGCTGCCCGCGCCGGTGACGACGGCGGTACGGCCCACCAGCCGGCGGCAGACGGGTCCGGTGGAGGGGGCGGCGGGCCGCTCGGGCGTCGGGTCGGTGCTCATACGCGTTCAGTCCTCCGTGGAGATGAAGACGTTCTTGGTCTCGGTGAAGGCCGCGAGGGCGTCGGGCCCGAGTTCGCGGCCGAGTCCCGACTGCTCACAGCCGCCGAACGGGGTCCAGTAGCGGACGGCGGAGTGGGAGTTGACGGAGAGGTTCCCGGCGCGGACGGCCCCGCAGACGCGCAGCGCGCGGCCGATGTCGCGGGTCCAGACCGACCCGGCCAGGCCGTAGTCGGTGGCGTTCGCCAGCCGGACGGCGTCGGCCTCGTCCTCGAAGGGCAGCACGACGGCGACCGGCCCGAAGACCTCCTCGGTGGCCACGGGCGCGTCGGGGCGTACGCCGGTGAGGACGGTCGGCGGGAACCAGAACCCGGGGCCGTCCGGAGCACTCCCCCGCAGGGCCTCCGCGCCCTCGGGGACGTATCCGCGGACCCGCTCCAGCTGGGTGCGGGAGATCAGCGGCCCCATCTGGCTCCGCGCGTCCGCCGGGTCACCGACGACGACCGAGGCGAGGGCGGGGGCGAGGAGTTCCAGGAACCGGTCGTACACCGTGCGCTGGACCAGGACGCGGGTACGGGCGCAGCAGTCCTGGCCGGCGTTGTCCAGGAAGGACATGGGGGCGGCGGCCGCGGCGGTCTCGAGGTCGGCGTCGGCGAAGACGAGGCTGGGGCTCTTGCCGCCGAGTTCGAGGGTCAGCCGCTTCACCCGGTCCGCGCAGCGAGCCATGACGTGCTTGCCGGTCCGGGTCGACCCGGTGAAGACGATCTTGGCGACGCCGGGGTGGGCGACCAGGGCCTCGCCGGTCACGTCACCGGCTCCGGGCACCACCTGGAAGAGGTGCTCGGGCAGGCCCGCCTCCAGCGCGAGCCGGGCCAGGTGCAGGGCGGTGAGCGGGGTGGTCTCGGCCGGTTTGAGGAGGACGGCGTTCCCGGCGGCCAGCGCCGGGGCGGCCGCCCAGGCGGCGATCGGCATCGGGAAGTTCCACGGGACGATCACGCCGACGACGCCGACCGGCTCCAGGAGGGTGAGGTCGATGCCGCCGGGGACAGGGATCTGACGGCCGGTCAGGCGTTCCACTCCCCCGGCCGCGTAGTCGAGCAGGTCCCGGACGTTGGCGGCCTCCCAGCGGGCGTTGCCCAGGGTGTGGCCGGCCTCGGTGACCTCCAGGCGCGCGAGCCGCTCGCCGTGTTCGTCGACGAGGACGGCGAAGCGGCGCAGCAGCCGGGCCCGGTCGGCGGGGGCGAGCGCGGCCCAGACTCGCTGGGCGGCGGCGGCCCGGGTCACCGCGGCGTGGACCTCGGCGGCGGAGGTGGCGGGGACGGTGGCGACGTGCTCCTCGGTCGCCGGGTTCAGCACCTCGTGCTCATGGACGGCGGGGCGCGCGGAGGCCTCGGAGATCGCGGGGGTCAGGGGGGTCACGGTGTGCCTCACAGTCGTTCGAAGGAGCGGCGGAGCTCCCAGTCGGTCACCGCGGCGTCGAAGGCCTCCAGTTCGACGCGCGCCATGGTGCGGTAGTGGGCGACGACCTCCTCGCCGAACGCCTCCTTCGCGATGGCGCCGGACTCCCAGAGCTCGGCCGCCTCGCGGAGGGTGGCGGGGATCCGGTCGTATCCGGCGGTGTAGGCGTTGCCCTCGCAGGGTTCGGGGAGTTCCAGCCCGTGTTCGATGCCGTACAGCCCCGCGGCGACGAGACCGGCGACCGCGAGGTACGGGTTGACGTCGCCGCCGGGGAGCCGGTTCTCCAGGCGCAGGGACGGGCCGTGGCCGACGACCCGCAGGGCGCAGGTGCGGTTGTCGTGGCCCCAGGCGACGGCGGTGGGGGCGAAGGAACCCGGCTGGAACCGCTTGTAGCTGTTGATGTTGGGTGCGTACAGCAGGGAGAACTCGCGCAGGGCGGCGAGCTGCCCGGCGAGGAAGTGCCGCATGAGGGGGGACATCGAGCCGTCCGGGTCCGCCATGACGGGGTGTCCGCCGGTGTCCCGGAGCGAGAGGTGGATGTGGCACGAGTTGCCCTCGCGCTCGTTGAACTTGGCCATGAAGGTGAGCGCCATGCCCTCCTGGGCGGCGATCTCCTTGGCGCCGGTCTTGTAGACGGCGTGCTGGTCGCAGGTGACAAGTGCCTCGTCGTAGCGGAAGACGATCTCGTGCTGGCCGGGGTTGCACTCGCCCTTGGCGGACTCGACGGTGAGCCCCGCGGCGGCCATCTCGTTGCGGACGCGGCGCAGCAGGGGCTCGATCCGGCCGGTGCCGAGGACCGAGTAGTCGATGTTGTACTGGTTGGCGGGGGTCAGACCCCGGTAGTCGCGGTCCCAGGCCTGTTCGTACGTGTCCTTGAAGACGATGAACTCGAGCTCGGTGCCCACCTGGGCGGTCAGGCCGTGCGCGGCCAGCCGGTCCAGTTGCCGCCGCAGGATCTGCCGGGGCGCGGCGGCGACCGGTGAGCCGTCCTGCCAGGCGAGGTCGGCCGTGACCAGGGCGGTGCCCTCGTGCCAGGGGATCCGGCGCAGGGTGGCCGGGTCGGCGTGCAGGGCGAAGTCGCCGTAGCCGCTGGACCAGGAGGACATGGCGAACCCGTCAACGGTGTTCATGTCGGTGTCCACGGCGAGGAGGTAGGCGCAGCCCTCGGTGCCGTGTTCGAGGACCTCGTCGAGGAAGAAGGGGGCGGCGAAGCGCTTGCCCTGGAGCCGGCCCTGCATGTCGGTGAAGGCGAGGACGACGGTGTCGATCTCACCGTCCGCGACGAGCGCGCGCAGTTCCTCGGTCCGGAGCGGGGGTGTGCGGTCTGCCACGGGGTGCTCCTCTGTCGGCCGGGCGGTTGGCTTAAGGTATGGCAGCAAACCTTTGGGGGGAAGGGGAAAACGCGACATGACGGAAGAGACCGGTGCGTCCGGGTCCTTCACACGCCTGTTGCCGGTGCTGCGGCCGGTCCGCGGCGGCAACGGCTTCGAGGAGGCGCTCGAACAGGTCCTCCAGGTGATCCGGCTCGGTCTGGTGCCCGGCGGCGAGCGGCTGCCCCCGGAGCGCGAGCTGGCCGAGCGCCTCGGGATCAGCCGAGTGGCCCTGCGCGAGGTGCTGAAGGTGCTCCAGGAGCAGGGGCTGGTCGAGGCGAGACGCGGACGGTACGGCGGTACGTTCGTGCTCACCCGCACCCGTCCGGCCGACGGCGGGGAGCTGCGCCGCCGGGTGGCGGGGGTGGACCTCCAGGACGTGCTGCGCTTCCGTGAGGCGCTGGAGGCCGGGGCCGCCGGGCTGTGCGCGGCGCACGGCCTCGACGGGGAGGGCGCGGACCGGCTGCGTACGGCTCTGCGGGCGACACACGAGGCACCTCTGCCCGACTACCGCAGGCGTGACACCTTCTTCCACCTGACGCTGGCCGGGCTCTCGGGGTCGCCGACCCTGGCCGCCCAGTACGCCGCCGTCCGGGCGACGGTCAACGACCTGCTGGACTGCATCCCGCTGCTGGTGCGCAACCTGGAGCACTCGCAGCACCAGCACACGGCGCTCGTGGACGCGGTGCTGGCCGGTGACGAGGAGACCGCGTGCGCGGTGGCCCGCGAGCACTGCGCCGGGACGGCGGCGCTCCTGCGGGGCTTTCTGGCTTGAACCCGCCCTTCCGGATCACCTCTCTTGCGCGGCGGTCGGTTACGAACAAAGGTATGGCGCATCACCATTGCACCGGGCCGGTCGGCAGACCCGCCCGCCGGAAGGACCGCGCCATGCACGAACCGCTCATCGGTGTCACGACGTATCTGGAGCCCGCGGCCCGCTGGGGCGTCTGGGAGCTCCCCGCGGCGGTCCTGCCCTCCGCCTATCCCCGGCTGGTCCAGCGCTCCGGCGCCCTGGTGGCGCTGCTCCCGCCGGACGACGCGGAGCGGGCCGGAGCGGTCGTGGCCCGGCTGGACGGCCTGGTGATCGCCGGCGGCGCCGATGTCGATCCCGGACTGTACGGCGCGGAGCGCGACTTCAGGACCGGGCCCCCGGCGCACGAGCGGGACGCCTGGGAAGTCGCCCTGCTGCGGGCGGCGATGGCCGCGGGCGTCCCGGTGCTGGGCATCTGCCGTGGGATGCAACTGCTGAACGTGGCCCTCGGCGGGACCCTGACCCAGCACCTGGACGGCCACACCGGCCCGCTCGGCAAGGAGGGCGTCCTCGGGGAGCACCCGGTGATCCCGGTGCCGGGGACCCGGTACGCCTCGCTCGTCCCCGCGACGGCGTCCGTCCCCACCTACCACCACCAGGCGGTGGAGCGGCTCGCCCCGGGACTGGTGGCGTCGGCGCACGCGGCGGACGGCACGGTGGAGGCGGTCGAACTGCCGGGCGAGGCGCCATGGGTGACGGGGGTGCAGTGGCATCCGGAGATGGGCGACGACCTCACGCTCATGCGGGCGCTGGTGGAAGCGGCCCGGTCCGCGACGGCCGCCCGTGCGGGGCTGTCCCCGGCCACCGTCCGGGCCTGAGCGACACCGTCCCTCTCCGCCCTAGCGGAAACGTTTCGCCACTGCCGGGAGGCGGGTGACCCGAACGGCGGACGACGCACCCGGGAGGCGGGCGGACCCGGCCGGCGGATCGTCGGGGCGCCCGGCGAGCGGGCCGGCGTCACCTTCCGCCTCTTCCCAGGCGCGCACCGCCCCTCCGCTCAGCCCCGGCCCGCGCCCGCCGGGCCCGCCGTGAGGGAGAGCAGGTCGCGGGCCGGGCCGGTCGGGCGGTGTCCGGCGGGCCAGACCGCGCGCAGTTGCCGCCGCAGCCGCACGCCCGCCACCGGGATCTCCACCAAGCGCCGGGCCGACAGTTCCTCGTCCAGCGCGAGTTCGCTCAGCACACAGGGACCGGCCCCGCTCTCCGCCGCCGCCTTCACCGCCGTGGTCGACGAGAGTTCGAGCAGCGGCCGCGCCAGGCCGCCGTGCACCGCGAGCGCCGCGTCCAGGACCTGCCGGGTGCCCGAGCCGTGTTCCCGCAGGATCAGCGGGGTCGCCGCCAGCTCTCCGGGCGTCACCTGGGTACGCCTGCGGGCCCACGGATGGGCCGGGGCGACCACGACGACCAGCCGGTCGTGCGCGATGACCGTGCCGTCCAGTCCCTCGGGCACCGACAGCCCCTCGACGAAGCCCAGGTCGGCCTCGCCGGAGAGCAGCCGCACCGCGACCACCGAGGAGTTCCCGGCGATCAGGGAGACCGCCGTGTCCGGGCGCTCCGCGCGCAGGGCGATCAGCCACCCCGGCATCAGGTACTCCGCGATCGTCATGCTGGCCGCCACCCTCAGCCGGGAGTCGCGCCGGTCGCGGAGCGCCTGCGCCCCCGCGTCGAAGGCCTCGGCGGCCTCGACGACGCGCCGCGCCCAGTCGGTGACCAGGGCACCGGCGTCGGTCAGCCGGGAGCCGCGCGGCGAGCGGTCCAGGAGGGCCACCCCGAGCTGCCGTTCCATCGAGCGGATGCGGCTGGAGGCGGCGGGCTGGGTGATCCCGACGTCCCGCGCCGCCCGGCCCAGGCTGCCGTGCCGGGCGACGGCCAGCAGCAGCACCATCGCCCCGAGGTCCGGCACCCGGTGCGGCAGTGACGGCAGGGGCCCCGGTCCACCGTGGGCGGAGGGCGAGGAGGACAGGGAGAACGGGGAGAACGGAGCGTCGGGGGAGTCGGCGGGTGGCGGGTGCGGGCTGGACATAAAGACAGCTTATGACCTCATAGAGCCGGGGTCCCTGGTGGGCGCCGCCTCACCGACCGAGAATCGTGGCATGGCCATCTATGCACAGGTCCACTCCCCCGCGCCCCCTCCCGGCCCCGCGTCGCCACGGCTTCCCGCCCTGCGGCACATCGGCCCGAACTGGTACGCGACCGTCATGGGGACCGCCGTCGTCGCCACCGCCGGTACGGCCCTGCCCGTGCGCGTACCGGGCCTGCGCGGCGCGTGCCTGGTGGTGTGGGCCCTGGCCTCGGTCCTGCTGCTGGCCGTCCTCGCCGCGCGCGCCGGGCACTGGGCCCTGCACCGGGACCAGGCCCGCACCCACCTCCTGGATCCCGCCGTCGCCCCGTTCTACGGCTGCCTGTCGATGGGGCTCCTCGCCGTCGGGGCGAGCACGCTGGCGGTCGGCCAGGACGTCCTGGGGCACACCGCGGCCGTGGCGGTGGACGCGGTGCTCTTCGTGGTGGGTACGGCGATCGGCCTCGCCGCCGCGGTGGCGATCCCGTACCTGATGGTCGTACGCCACCGTCCCGCGCCCGGCACCGCCTCCCCGGTGTGGCTCCTCCCGCTGGTGGCGCCCATGGTCTCCGCCGCGGTCGGCCCGGCGCTGGTGCCGGAGCTGCCGGCCGGCCAGTGGCGCGAGGCGCTGCTGCTGGCCTGCTACGCGATGTTCGGCCTCTCCCTGCTGGCGACGCTGGTGGTGCTCCCGCTGGTCTTCGGGCGGCTGGTGCACCAGGGCCCGCTGCCCCTCGCGCTGACCCCCACGCTGTTCCTGGTCCTCGGCCCGCTGGGGCAGTCCACCACCGCCGTCGGCCAGCTCGCCGACGTGGCCCCGGACACCGTCACGGCGCCGTACGCCTCCGCCTTCACCGCGTTCGCCGTGCTGTACGGGGTGCCGGTGATGGGTTTCGCCCTGCTCTGGCTGGCGCTGGCCGCCTCCATGGTGGTGCGCGCGCTGCGGCGGGGCATGGTGTTCACGATGACGTGGTGGGGGTTCACCTTCCCCGTCGGTACGTGTGTGACGGGCGCGGCGGGACTGGCCCGGCACACCGGCCTGACCGCGTACACCTGGCTGGCCGTCGCCCTCTACCTCCTGCTGGTCACGGCCTGGGCGGTGGCGTCCGTGCGGACGGCGCGCGGGCTCATCGGCGGAGCGCTGCTCGCAGCGCCCCGGCCGCTTCGGCCAGCGACGGCCCGTACCACGTGAGGTGGCGCCCGTCGACGAGGGCGGCGGGCAGCGCGGGAAAGGCCTCGGGGCCGTCGTCGGCGGTGAAGCGGTACGGCTCGTCGGGCAGCACCACCAGGTCGGCGCCGGACGCGTTCAGCTCGGCGAGCGGCACCCGGGGGTAGCGCTCGGCGTGCCCGGCGTAGACGTTCCGCACCCCGAGGCGGGCCAGCAGGTCACCGGCGAAGGTGTCGCGGCCCAGCACCATCCAGGGCCGGCGCCAGACCGGTACGACCGCGTGGCGCGGCGCGGGGGCGGGCGGCAGCGCCGCCCAGGCAGCCTCGGCCTCATCCAGCCAGCGGGGGCGGTCCAGGCCGCACCCGGCGACCAGGACCCGTTCCAGTTCACTGAAGGCCTGCGGCAGCGTGCGGACCTCGGTGACCAGGACGTCCAGCCCCGCCGCGCGGAGGGCGTCCAGGTCGGACGGCCGGTTCTCCTCCTCGTTGGCGACGACCAGGTCCGGGCGCAGGGCCGCCACGGCGGCGACGTCGGGGTTCTTCGTACCGCCGATCCGCGCGGCGGCCAGTCCGGCGGGGTGGGTGCACCAGTCGGTGACGCCCACGAGCAGCTCCGGGCCGGTGGCGGCGACGGCCTCGGTGAGGGAGGGGACGAGCGAGACGACCCGCGCGGGGCTCCTCCTCATCGCCGGGAGTCGTACGTCGCGTCGATGTGCTCGGCGACCGAGACGACCAGCAGCCGGGTGCCGGGCACGGTCGCCCGCCACCGGTGGCGCACCCCGCCGGAGAGGAAGAGCGTGTCGCCGCGCCCCAGCCGGTGGGCCCGGCCCTCGGCCTCGACCTCCACGGCCCCCTCCACCACGTACATCAGCTCGTCGTTGCGGTGCTGGAACTCCCGCCCGAGGTCCGGCTCACCGATGAATTCGAGGGCGCTGAGCTGGTGACGGCCGTGCACCAGCCGGTGGACGCCGTCGTCGTCCTGGCCCCGTACGACCTCCACGGAGCGTGCCGAGTCCGCCGCGGCGCGCAACCGCTCGGTGGTGGTCTCCAGCGCCAGCGCCACCCGGTCCAGGGACCGGGGGCTGGGTCTGGCCCGTTCGTTCTCTACCTGGCTGAGGAAGGGGACGGACAGACCGCTGCGCCCCGCCACCGCCGCCAGTGTGAGCCCGAGGGCCCTGCGCCGTCGGCGGACCGCGGCACCCACTCGAAGGGCTTCCTTGTCGTCCATGTCCGGCTCCCTCCCCGGATCGCCATCCTCCCGGTTGCCAGCACCCTACGCATGTCGTTCGCTCGATGGCGCGGAAGTGGGCGGAAGTGGGCGGCCAGGAGGCCTCCCGGGGGCGCGGGGCCCCGGCGGCGGGGGCCGGGCGCCCTGCGGACAAGCCTGAGGGGGACGGCTCCGGTGCGCTACCGGAGCCGTCCCCCTCGGGGTGCCGTGCGGAGGATCAGCCGGTCAGGACCGGCTTCTCCGGGGAATCAGCCGACCGGGGTCAGCTTCTCCACGACGTCGGGGTGGGCGTCCATCCAGTGCCGGGCGGACTCCTTCTCCTTGCCCGCACCGCCCTTCTGGAGCTCGACCTCCAGCGAGGCCAGGTCCTCCTCGCTCAGCTTGAAGTCCTTCAGCCAGCCCGTCAGCTCGGGGAAGTCCTTGGCGAAGTCCTTCTTGGCGACCGTGTGGATCTGCTCGCCCTCGCCCCAGGCGCCCTTCGGGTCGTCGAGCTTCTTCAGGTCGTGCGCCCCGTAGGCCCAGTGCGGCGACCACAGGGTCACCACGACCGGCTCCTTCTTCTTGATCGACCGGTCCAGCTCGGCCAGCATCGAGGAGGTGCTGGAGGAGACGACCTTGTACTCGCCCTCCAGGCCGTACTCCTTGAGCACCTTGTCGTTCAGGATGCCCATCATCCCGGCGCTCGACTCGATCCCGATGATCTTGCCGTTGAACTTCTTGCCCTGGCCCTTGAGGTCCTCCAGGGAGTCGATGCCCTTCACGTACGAGGGGACCGACAGCTCCAGCGAGGTCGGCCCGTACCAGGAGCCGAGATCGGTGAGGTTGTCCTTGTACCGGTTCCAGTAGTCCTTGTGCGTGGTGGGCAGCCAGGAGTCGAACTGGACGTCGAGCTGGCCCTGCGCGAGGCCGGTGTACAGCGGGCCCGGGTCGAGCTGCTTGACCGTGGTCTTGTAGCCCCGGTCCTCCAGCATGTTCTGCCAGAGGTAGGTGGAGGCGATGGCCTCGTCCCACGGGAAGTAGCCCAGGTTGACGGTCTTGCCCGCATCCTTGCCCTGCTGGGGCTTGCCGTCCTGGCCGCCGGCCGGCAGCGGGGCCGCCTTGTCGACGACGTCCGGGTTCTCCTTCAGCCAGGCGCGTACGCCGTCCTGCTCCTTGCCCTGTCCGGCTTCCTGGATCTTGTTCTCCAGGCCGGTGAGCTGCTTCTCGGTGAGCTCGAAGTTCTTCAGCCAGTCGGCGACGACCGGGGACTTCTCGGCGAAGCCCTTGTGGGCGACGACGTGGACGTCCTCGCCCTCGCCCCAGGCGCCCTTCGGGTCGTCGAGCTTCTTCAGGTCGTGCGCCCCGTAGGCCCAGTGCGGCGACCACAGGGTCACCACGACCGGCTCCTTCTTCTTGATGGAGGCGTTGAGCTCGGCCAGCATCGAGGAGGTGCTGGAGGAGACGACCTTGTACTCGCCCTCCAGGCCGTACTCCTTGAGCACCTTGTCGTTGAGGGTGCCCATCATCCCGGCGCTGGCCTCGATGCCGATGATCTTGCCGTTGAACTTCTTGCCCTGGCCCTTGAGGTCGGCCAGGGAGTCGATGCCCTCGACGTAGGACGGGACGGTCAGCTCCAGCGAGGTCGGCCCGTACCAGGAGCCGTAGTCCTCCAGCTGGTCGCTGTACTTGTCCCAGTAGTCCTTGTGCGTGGTCGGCAGCCAGGCGTCCGTCTGGAAGTCGATGTCACCGCGGGCGACGCCGGAGTAGAGCGGGCCCGCGTCGAGCTGGGTGATGTCCGGCGAGAAGCCGCGCTGCTCCAGGATCTCCTTCCAGAGGAACGTCGAGGCGATGCCCTCGTCCCACGGGATGTAGCCCATGTTGATCTTCTGGCCCTTGCCGACGTCACCGGCGGCGGCCTGCGAGCCCTTGGAGCTGTCCGAGGAGGAGCCCGCGATGTTCAGTCCGCCCGCGACGAGCGCGAGCACGACGACACCGGTCATGGCGACGGCGGTACCGGGCTTGTAGTACGTGAACCGCATGCGCCGCGCACCGGCGGCGGCCTTGGCGGCGGCACGCCGGCCGAGCGGGGAGACCCGCTCGTTGAGCGCGCCCGTCATCCGGTCCAGGTACATGGCGAGGATGACCACGGCGATACCGCTCTCGGCGGCCAGGCCGACCTGGAGCTGGGTGATGGCCGCGTAGACCTTCTCACCGAGGCCGCCGGCGCCGGCCATACCGCCGATGACGACCATCGACAGGGCCAGCATGATGACCTGGTTGATCCCGGCCATGATCGTCGGCAGGGCCAGCGGCAGCTGGACCCGGGTCAGGGTGTGCTTCGGCGTGGTGCCGAAGGCCTCGGCCGCCTCGACCAGCTCGCCGTCCACCTGGCGGATGCCGAGCTCGGTCATCCGGACGCCGGGCGGCATCGCGAAGACGATGGTGGCGATGACGCCGGGGATGACACCGACGCCGAAGAACATGACGCCGGGGATCAGGTAGACGAAGGCGGGCATCGTCTGCATGACGTCCAGCACCGGCCGCAGCGTGGCGCTGACCTTGCGGTTGCGGGCGGCCCAGATGCCCAGGGGCACCGCGATCACGACGGTGATGACGGCGGCCACGATGACCAGCGACAGCGTCGCCATGGCGTCGTCCCACAGGGCCAGGGAGTCGATGAGCGCGAAGCCCACGAGGGTGAGGACGGCGGGGACGATCCCGCGCAGCCAGAACGCGAGGACGGCGAATATCGCGGCGATCAGCAGCGGCTCACCGCCGCCCAGGACCGCGTCCACCCCGTCGTACATGCCGCCGAGGACGGTCTTGACGGCGTCGAAGATCCAGGTGAGGTGCGACTGAAGCCAGTCGACGGCGTCCTCGACCCACGCGCCGAAGGTGAACCTAGGCACTGGCGATCACCTTCTTGGTGTCGCGCGAGCCCGTCGCACCGGCCGGCATCTCGTCGATCTGCGGCTCCTCGCCGAGCGCGGCGAGCAGCCGGGTCCGCGGGACGACGCCGATGAGGCCGCCGTCGGAGTCGGTCACGGCGACCGCGACCCCGCTGGTGGAGCACGGCGTGAACAGTTCGGCGACCGGCGTCTCGGCGGTCACGGTCGCGGGGGCCTCGGCCACCAGGTCCTTGTGGGAGCGGCCCTTCTCGGGCGCCTCCATGATCGAACCGGCGGTGAGCACCCGGGAGCGGTCCACGTCCTGGATGAAGGAGGCCACGTAGTCGTTGGCCGGCCGCACCAGGATGTCCTCGGCGGTGCCCTGCTGGACGATCCGGCCGTCGCGCATCACGGCGATGCGGTCACCGAGGCGCATGGCCTCGTTGAGGTCGTGGGTGATGAAGACGATGGTCTTCTTCAGCCGCTTCTGGAGTTCGAGGAGCTGGTCCTGCATGTCACGGCGGATCAGCGGGTCCAGCGCGCTGAAGGACTCGTCCATCAGCAGCAGGTCGGCGTCGGTGGCCAGCGCGCGGGCCAGACCGACACGCTGCTGCATGCCGCCGGACAGCTCGTCGGGCCAGGACTTCTCCCAGCCGGCCAGACCGGTCAGCTCCAGGGCGTGGGCGGCGCGTTCCTCCCGCGCCTCGCGCGGTACGCCCTGGACCTCCAGGCCGTACGCCGCGTTCTCCAGCACGCTCCGGTGGGGGAAGAGCGCGAAGTGCTGGAAGACCATGCTGATCTTCGCGGAGCGTACGTCGCGCAGTTCGCGGGGACTCAGGGCGGTCAGGTCCTGGTCGTCGAAGAGCACCCGGCCCGCCGTGGGCTCCAGGAGCCCGTTGAGCATGCGCAGCAGCGTGGACTTCCCCGAACCGGAGAGGCCCATCACGACGAAGATCTGCCCCGGCTCGACGGTGAACGAGGCATCGATCACCGCTGCGGTCGTTCCGTCGGCGCGCAGCTCCTCGCGGTCCGTACCGTTCTCCAACTTCTGAACGGCCTGATCGGGTCGTCTGCCGAACACCTTGTACAAGTGCTCGGCTTGCAGCCTTGACACATACACCTCACGCGCGTTGAACCGAAAACGGTCTGCCACCCCCTACGGCAGACCGTGGAGCGGGCGGATTCGGTCCGCAGAGCACGCGCATCAGTCGAAAAATGGACGTGGTCCGCTCCAATGGCGCGCCTGCCCCCGCTTACACAACGCAAACACATGTGTGACCCAGATCACTTATGCATCCTTTGAATACGGGAACCGCGTGCTCACGGCGGGGGCCCTGTCGATGCCGTGCGGCATGATCGGGGGGTGACGCGACGCCTGATGCTCCTCGACACCGCCTCCCTCTACTTCCGCGCCTACTTCGGCGTCCCCGACTCGGTGCGCGCCCCGGACGGCACCCCGGTCAACGCCGTGCGCGGGCTGCTCGACTTCATCGCCCGGCTGGTGCGGGACCACCGGCCGGACGAGCTGGTGGCCTGCATGGACGCGGACTGGCGCCCGCAGTGGCGGGTGGACCTGATCCCGACGTACAAGGCGCACCGGGTGGCGGCCCCGGCCGCCGGGGGCCTGCCGGACGAGGAGGAGGTCCCCGACACGCTCTCCCCGCAGGTCCCGGTCATCGAGGAGGTCCTGGACGCCCTGGGCATCGCCCGGGTGGGCGTGGCGGGGTACGAGGCGGACGACGTGATCGGCACGCTGACCGGCCGGGCGCCCGGCCCGGTGGACATCGTCACGGGCGACCGCGACCTCTACCAGCTGGTCGACGACGTCCGGGGCGTCAGGGTCCTCTACCCGGTGAAGGGGGTCGGGACACTCCAGGTGACGGACGAGGCCTGGCTGCGCGAGAAGTACGGCGTGGGCGGCGCGGGCTACGTGGATCTGGCGCTGCTGCGCGGCGACCCGAGCGACGGCCTCCCCGGGGTCGCCGGCATCGGCGAGAAGACGGCCGCCAAGCTGCTGGACGCCTTCGGCGACCTGGCCGGGATCATGGCCGCGGTGGACGACCCGGCCGCGCGGCTGACGCCCTCGCAGCGCAGGCGGCTGGACGAGGCGCGGGCCTATGTGGCGGTGGCGCCGAAGGTGGTGCGGGTGGCCGACGACGTGCCGTTGCCCGCCTTCGATCCGGCGCTGCCCCGGGAACCGCGCGACCCGGCGGCCCTCGAAGCCCTCGCCACCCGGTGGGGCCTGGGCGGATCGCTCCAGCGTCTGCTGGTCACACTCCAGGCGTGACGGTGTAGCTTAGGTATACCTAACTACGCACTCCGTACATTCCAGAGCAGGGAGAACCCCGTGGCAGAGCGGCCGGCACGCCAGGCACCGAAGGCGCAGGGAGCGCAGGTCGTGCGCACCGAGCGCATCACCCCGCACATGGTGCGGGTGGTCCTCGGCGGCGACGGACTGGCGGACTTCACCCTCGCCGGTTTCACCGATCACTACATCAAGCTGTGCTTCGCCCCGGAGGGCGCGGACTACGCGCACCCCTTCGACATGGCGAGGATCCGCGAGGAGTACCCCCGCGAGCAGTGGCCGACCACGCGCACCTACACGGTGCGCTCCTGGGACCCGGCCGCCCGTGAGATGGCCGTCGACTTCGTGGTGCACGGGGACGAGGGGCTCGCGGGCCCCTGGGCGGCGCGCGCGGTCCCCGGTGACCAGGTGACCTTCCTCGGCCCCGGCGGCGGGTACGCCCCGGAGGCCTCGGCCGACTGGCATCTGCTGGCCGGTGACGAGAGCGCGCTGCCCGCGATCGCCGCCGCGCTGGAGCAGATGCCGGCGGGTGCGACGGCGCGTGTCTTCGTGGAGGTGCCGGACGCCGCCGAGGAGCAGAAGCTGCTCGCCCCGGACGGCGTGGAGGTGACCTGGCTGCACCGCGGTGACCGCCCGGTCGGCGAGCTGCTCACGGCCGCGGTGACGGAGCTGGAGTTCCCCGAAGGCGAGGTGCAGGCCTTCGTGCACGGCGAGGCGGGCTTCGTGAAGGAGATCCGGCGCCATCTGCGCCTGGAGCGTCAGCTTCCGCTCGCGCAGCTGTCGATCTCGGGGTACTGGCGCCTCGGCCAGAACGACGACGCGTGGCGCGCGGTGAAGCGCGAGTGGAACGACCAGGTGGAGCGCGAGCAGGAGAGCGCCGCGTAAGGGCTGTCCCGTCATCCGTGGTGGATCGGCGCGCGGCGTCAGATGCGGTGGATCGCAAGGCGGAGGGACGTCCGCATACGGGATGTGTTCGGGCGTTCCGACAACGCGGCGAGGTGCCGTAGCTGTCGTCGTGCGCCCGCCAGGGATGACGGGACAGCCCTTAGGCGCCTGTTCCGTACGGCCGTCGCCCCCTGGGTCGCGTGACCCGTCCGGGGCCGCCGCCCCGTGAACCGGACCTGGAGCCCGGTCGCCGTCCCCGCGGGGGCGCCGGCCGGGCTCCGGCGTTCCGGCCCAACTCCCCCACGGGAACGGCGCCTTGGGTCGTCATAGCGCACGGGACGCGCCCGGCGCCCCAGGACAGGCCCACCGGACGGCCGAAGCGCCGGCCACCACCGCCGCCGGGGAACGGCCCGCGGCCGCCCGCCCCCTCCGCGAGCGCCCCGCTCCTTATGAATTAGGGTTACCTAACAAGCGTCTCGGTACAGGCGTCCACCAGGGGATTTCCGTGTCCCGCAGGGGGCGTGCGGACGGACGCTTCCCCCCTGCTCGGAGACAAGGAACCGCCATGCCCTCTGTGTTCACCCCCCTGCGCCGCCGCGTTCTCGCCGCGGGCGCGACCGCCGTCTCGCTCGGTCTGCTGGTGGGCGGCTGCGGTGCGGACGACACGAAGGACGACGCGGCGGACACCGGGGCGAAGGCCGAGGCCGGGGCGTTCCCCGTCACGATCAAGAGCGCGCTCGGTGACGCCGTGATCGAGAAGGCGCCGAAGCGCGTCGTCACCCTGGGCCAGGGTTCGGCGGAGACCGCCATCGCGCTGGGCAACGTCCCGGTGGGCATCGAGAGTTACGCCTGGGGCAGCGACAAGACCGGCTACCTGCCGTGGATCCACGACGCCGTGACCAAGAGCGGCGGCACGCTGCCCGAGCAGTTCGACGGCGGCGAGGAGCTCGACATCGAGGCCATCACCGAACTGGAGCCCGACGTCATCCTCGCCCCCTGGTCGGGCATCACGCAGAAGCAGTACGACATCCTCAAGGACATCGCGCCGACCGTCGCCTACCCCGACAAGGCGTGGAGCACCAACTGGGACCAGCAGATCGAGATCGTCGCCCAGGCGCTGGGACAGCCGGACAAGGCGAAGGAGCTGACGTCGAAGATCGACAAGCAGCTCTCGGACGCCGCGGCGACCCGCCCCGACTACACGAACGTGACGTCCTCGTACATCTACACCTCCGGCCCCGGCTCCCTCGGTGTGTTCAAGCCCGAGGAGCAGCGTGTGGAGGTGCTGAGCAAGCTCGGTCTGAAGGTCGACCCGGTCGTGGACACCTTCAAGGAGACCGAGGGCACCGACTCCGCCCTGATCGGCCTGGAGAACGCCAACAAGCTGTCGGACAGCGATGTGGTGTTCACCTTCTACAGTGACGAGAAGACCCGCGAGGAGATCGAGGCCCAGCCGCTGTACGCGGCCATCCCCGCGGTGAAGAAGGGCGCCCTGGTCCACAGCGCCGACCAGCCGTTCGTCACCGCCTCGTCGATGATCAACCCGCTGACCGTGCCGTACAGCATCGAGCGCTACCTGCCGATGATCGACAAGGCCGTCGCCCAGGCCGGAAAGTAGTCACGGGATCCCGTGACCGCTTCCACGTCGGCCCGGCCGCGTCCCGCCGTGCGGCGGGGCCCGGCCGGGCTCTCCCTCGCCGTCCTGGTGTGTCTGGCGCTGCTGGCCCTCGCGCTGTTCGCCAGCGTGATGTCCGGCAGCAAGCAGACACCGGCGGCCGACGTCTGGCGGGTGATCACCGGCGGCGGCGACGCCTATCTCCGTACGGTCGTCGAGAGCCGCTACCCCCGGACCGTCCTCGGGGTGCTCACGGGGGTGTGCCTCGCGGTCGCGGGCACGCTCATGCAGGGCGTCACCCGCAATCCGCTGGCCGAGCCCGGCATCCTGGGCATCAACGCGGGTGCGTCGGCGAGTGTCGTCGCCGCCACCGCCTTCCTCGGCGTCTCCGGGCAGCGGGACACGGTGTGGTGGGCGCTGGCGGGGGCGCTGGCCGCAGGGGTGGCGGTGTACGCGATCGGCACGGCGGGCGGCGGCAGCAGCCCGGTCCGGCTGGTCCTGGCCGGTGCCGTGCTCTCGGCGGTCCTCGCCGCGTTCATCCAGGCGGTGGCCCTGTCCCGTCCCCGGGTCTTCGACACGTACCGGTACTGGGTGGTGGGGGCACTGGCCGGACGCGGGTTCGACGCCGTCTGGTCGGTGCTGCCGTTCGCCGTGGCCGGTCTCCTGCTGGCGCTGGTGCTCGCGCCGGGTCTCAACGCCCTGGCGATGGGCGACGACAAGGCCGCCTCACTGGGCGTCAGCCCCCTCCGGATCAAGGGGGCGGGTCTGCTGGCCGCGACGCTGCTCAGTGCGGCGGCCACCGCCGCGGTGGGACCGATCGCCTTCGTCGGACTGGCCGTTCCGCACCTGGTGCGGACCCTGGTGGGGGCCGACTTCCGGCTCCAGATCACCTTCTCCGTCCTGGTGGGCCCCTCCCTCCTGCTCTTCGCCGACGTCGTGGGACGGATCCTGCTGCGGCCGGAGGAACTCATGGTCGGCGTCGTCACCGCCTTCGTCGGAGCGCCCGCCCTGCTCCTCGCCGTCCGCCGTATGAGGGGAGCGTCATGAACACGGCCCCGCCGGCCGGGCCCGCCGAGGTGGCGCGGCCCCGGCCTCCCGTGCCGCGCCGGAGCATGGTGCGGATCGGGCCGTGGGTGGCGGTCCCGGTGCGCCGGTCCTCGCTGCTCGCCGCCGCCGTGGTGCTGGTGCTCCTCGGCTGCGCCGCCGTGGCGACGCTGACGCTGGGCCGGCTCGGTATCGGCCTGGGCGATCTGCCGTCCGCCCTGACGGGCGAGGCGACGGGCAAGAACGCCTTCGTCCTGAACCGGCTGCGCGGGCCCCGCCTCGTGGTGGCGATCGCGACGGGCGCGGCCTTCGGGCTGTCCGGGGCGCTGTTCCAGTCCGTGACGCGCAACCCGCTGGGCAGCCCGGACGTGATCGGGCTCAGCGCGGGGGCGGGCGCGGGGGCGGCGGCCGTGGCCCTGTTCCTGCCCGGCACCCTTCCGGTCTCGGTGGGGGCGCTGCTCGGCGCGGTGATCGCCATGGGTGTCGTCTACGTCTCGACCGGCACCGGGTTCCGCGTTCCCGGGCGGCTCGTCGTCGCGGGCATCGGCGTGTCGGCGATGGCGACGGCCCTGACGCAGTACGTGGTCTACGCCGTCGAGCGGGACAAGGCGAGCGCGCTGACCGCGTACATCAACGGCAGCCTCGCCGCCCGCTCCTGGGACGACGCGGCCACCATCTGGACCGTCCTGCTGCTGTGCGTGCCGCTCGCCGCCCTGCTCGCGCGGCCGCTGGGCATCCGGGAGATGGGGGACGACCTCTCCACCGGGCTGGGGTCGCGTCCGGCGCGGATCACGACGGCCGCGGTCCTGCTGTCGATCGCGCTGTCGGCCGGAGCGGTGAGTGTCGCCGGTCCCGTCGCGTTCATCTCTCTGACCGCGCCCCAGATCGCCAAGCGGGTCACCCGCGGCGGCGGACCGCATCTGATGATGTCCACCCTGCTGGGCGCGCTCCTGCTGGTCCTCGCCGACCTCGCCGCGCAGCAGTTGCCGCTCTTCGACAACCTGCCGGTCGGCCTGTACACGATGGCCGTGGGAGGCGTCTACCTCGGGTACCTGCTGGTACGGGAGTGGCGCCGCCCGGTGGTGTGAGGCGGTCCGCCGCGCCCCGCGCGGCGGACCGGTCTCAGGCCGGCAGGTGGTTCGGGTGGGAGGCCCGGCGCGCCGCGGTGAGCAGGGCGTGGATGCGGGGGCCCGCCTGGTCGATGTCGGTGACCGGTGAGGCGAAGGGCAGCCGCACGTCCTCGTACCCGTCGGGGTACTCCAGGCGCAGTGTCACGCCGTAGCGGTCCAGTGCCACCGGGACGGGCCGCAGCAGGCCCCGGCGCGGCTGGGGCCGCACCAGGCGCAGCAGCAGCGGGACGAGTTCGCCGTGGCCGTCGAGGAGGTGGGTCAGCATGCCGCTCTCGCACGTGGCCAGGGGGTCGAGGGTGGTGTCCTGCAACGCGTCGAGGGAGACGAACGTGCGTCCCGTGGCGTCCTCCAGGACCGCCTGCCCGAACTCCACACAGGTGCTCTCGGTGGACCGCGCGTCGTAGGGGGCGGCCAGCAGGCCCGTCAGGGTGACGCGGGCGCGCAGCCGGTCGCGGACGGGCGTCGGCGCGATGTCGGTGAGTTCCAGTCTGATCGGGATGCGCACGGCGGACGGGGCCGGAGGGGTCTCGGCGGGCTCGTGCAGGTGGATGTGGCCCATCACTCCGGTGCCGTCGAGGTGGTGCACCTCGGTGGACACCCCGTCGCTCAGCACGGTCATCGAGCGGGCGGCGGCCAGGATCGACCGCACGCGCTCGGCGGGGGTCGGCTGTGCGGCACGGCTGCTGAAGGGGCGCATCCGGGTTCTCCAATGGGCGGGCCGAGAGTGACCGCACACCGGCCACTTAGGTATGCCTAACCTAACCCACACGGCGCCGCTTCGGGTAGGCCGGGGGCCGGTCCGCAAGGGCGTGCGAGTATTTCGGGCCACGCCCAATCCGACGGGCGGCCGGCTCCGAATCACCGCAGGAAACCGTCGCGCCCGGGAGGAACGTCCGCGTGAGAGAAGCCGTACACATCAGTGGGATCCGTTCGACGGGACCTGACCTGCGGGAGTTGCTCGTCCAGGTCGCCCGCGGCGACCAGGACGCCTTCAGGCAGGTGTACGACCAGGTCAGCGGCCCCGTACTCGGCCTGGTCCGCAGCGTGCTCCGCGACCCGGCCCAGTCCGAGGAGGTCGCCCAGGAGGTGCTGGTGGAGATCTGGCGCACGGCTCCCCGCTTCCAGCCGTCCCGTGGCAGCGCCATGAACTGGGTGCTCACCCTGGCCCACCACCGGGCCGTGGACCGGGTCCGCTCGGCCCAGGCGGCGGCCCTGCGGGAGCACAAGGCCGCGCTGCTCGACCGCACCCCGGACTTCGACCAGGTCTCCGAGCAGGTCGAGGCCCGGCTCGAACGCGAACAGGTCCGGCGCTGTCTGCGCACGCTCTCCGAACTCCAGCGGGAATCAGTGACGTTGGCCTACTACCGCGGACTGACCTACCGGGAGGTCGGCGAACTGCTGTCCGTACCGCTGGGAACCATCAAGACCCGACTGCGCGACGGTCTCATCCGGCTGCGCGACTGCCTGGGGGTGAACGCGTGAGCACCGCTGAACTGCACACACTGACCGGGGCCTACGCCCTGCACGCGCTGCCGGAGGGCGAACAGCTCGCGTTCGAACGGCATCTGGGTGCCTGCGAGGCGTGCGCCCAGGAGGTACGGGAGCTGTCGGCCACCGCCGCGCGGCTCGGCCTCGCCGTGTCCGCCACCGCGCCGCCCGCGCTGCGCGAACGGGTGCTGCGGGAGATCACGACCGTACGGCAGGAGCCGCCGCCGCACGGGCGGAGCACCCGCGCCACGGCCTCCCCGGGCCGGGCAGGCCGCTGGCCGGTGTACGCGCTCGCCGCCTGCCTCGCCGTCTCCGCGGCGCTCGGCGGGGTGGCCGTACAGCAGTACCAGGCCGTCCAGGACGCCCGGCAGGAGACACGGCAGGCGCAGCGGCACGACGCGCAGGTGTCGCGGGTGCTCGCCGCCCCCGACGCCAGGACCGCGACGGCGGCCATGGAAGGGGGCGCGCAAGGCACCGTGGTGGTCTCGCGGAGCGTGAACCGCGCGGTGTTCGCGGCCTCCGGCCTGCGGCGGCCGTCCGACGGCCAGGTGTACCAGCTGTGGTTCGACGACGGCGGGACCATGCGGTCGGCGGGGCTGGTCGACACCCCGGACACGGACGGGACGGTGCTCATGGACGGACCCGTGGACCGCGCTTCCGGCATGGGCATCACCCTCGAACCGGCGGGCGGCTCCCCGCGGCCGACCACGCCTCCCCTGGGTCTGATGGGCTTCCCGGCCGCCTGAGCGGGCGCGTCCGGTGTGCGCGGCCCCGAGGCGGCGACGCGCACCGGACGGCGGTGCCCGCCACCGCCCACGGGCGCTCCCCGGCCTTCCCGGCCCGGGGAGCGCCCGTGGGCGGTGACCTCAGCCCCGCCGCGCGGGCGGCAGCGGGAAGAACCCGCTGGTGCGGGCCCGGTACTCGGCGAAGCCGGGCCGCCCCTCCATGTGCCGCTCCAGCAGCGCCTTCCCGCTCCCCTTGGTCAGCAGCAGGCTCATCACCACGGGCGAGACGAGGGTCGCGGCCGCCACCGCGGGCTCCTGACAGACGATCAGGAAGAGCCCCCACCAGACGCAGAAGTCACCGAAGTAGTTCGGGTGCCTCGTCCAGGCCCACAGCCCCCGGTCCATGATCCGGCCCCGGTGGGCCGGATCGCGCTTGAAACGGGCGAGCTGCGCGTCCCCGACCGCCTCGAAGCCGAGTCCCACGGCCCACAGCCCGGTGCCCGCCCAGGCCCACCCGTCCGGCGGGCCCGTCAGGTGGCAGGCGGCCTGGACGGGCAGCGAGACCAGCCAGACCAGCGCGCCCTGCAACAGGTAGACCTTGCGCAGGGCGTACAGGACGGGGGAACCCGGCGCCTTGGCCAGCATCGCGGCGTAGCGCGGGTCCTCGCCGTGGCCGCGCCCCCGGCGCCCGATGTGCACCGCCAGCCGGATCCCCCAGACCACCGTCAGCACGGTCACCAGCGCCCGGCGCGTCCCGTCGCCGTCACCGGACGGGAGCGCGTACGAGACGAGGGCGACGGCCGCGAAGCCCAGGCCCCACGCCACGTCGACGATCCGGTGCACCCCCTTCCGCAGGGCGATCAGGAACGTCACCAGCATGACGGCGAGCGCGGCGCCCGCCCCGGCCGCGAGGTTCCACCCGAACGCCCCCCAGTCGAAGCCGTTCACCGCGCCTCCCCGCGTCCGGCGGCTGTCCGGGCCTTCTCCGCACAGGAGTTCACGCGTCGTCCTCACGGGTCAGAAGGAGCTGCTGGACATCGAGGTAGCCCGACCGGAATCCGGCCTCCGAATAGGCGAGGTAGAAGGTCCACATACGGCGGAAGGTCGCGTCGAACCCGAGCGCGTCCACCTCCGCGGCCCGTTCGGTGAAGCGCTCGCGCCAGAGCCGCAGGGTCTCGGCGTAGTGCGTGCCGTAGCCGTCGCGGTGGCGCGTGCGCAGCCCGGTGTGGGTGGTGGTGACCCGCTCCAGCGCCTCGGTGGAGGGCAGCGTCCCGCCGGGGAAGATGTACTTGTGGATCCAGGTGTAGGTGCCCCGGGAGGCCCGCATCCGGTCGTCCGGCATGGTGATGGCCTGGAGCGCGATCCGGCCTCCGGGGGCCAGGCACCGCTGGAGGGTCCGGAAGTACTCCGGCCAGAACTCCTCGCCGACCGCCTCGATCATCTCGACGCTGACGACGGCGTCGTACTGCCCGGTGGCGTCCCGGTAGTCCAGGAGCCGGACGTCCACCCGGTCCTGGTGGCCGGCCTCGCGGATCCTCTCCCGCGCCAGTGCCCGCTGCTCCCGGGAGAGGGTGAGGGTGGTGACGCGGGCGCCCCGGGCGGCCGCGCGGACGGCGAGTTCGCCCCAACCGGTGCCGATCTCCAGGAGTTCGGTGCCGGGGCCGACCTCCGCCAGGTCCAGCAGCCGGTCGATCTTGCGGTGCTGGGCGGCGGGCAGGAGGTCCGCCTCGGCGGGGAAGCCGCGGAAGAGGGCGGAGGAGTAGGAGAGGGTCTCGTCGAGGAAGAGGGCGAAGAGGTCGTTGGACAGGTCGTAGTGGTGGCGGATGTTGGCGCGGGACCCCTCGGGGGTGTTGGTCTGCGCCGACGGCCTGGAGGGCGCCCACAGGCCGCGCAGCCGTTGCAGCGGCGCGGGGACGAGTTCCGCCACCTGCCCGGCGAGGACGGTCAGGACGCCGACGAGGTCCGGCGAGTCCCACTCGCCCGCCATGTACGACTCGCCGAAACCGACCAGCCCGTCGGCGCCGATCCGGCGGAAGAAGGCGTCGGGCCTGTGGATCTCCATGAGGGGTCCGCCCCGGCCGACACTCTCGCGGCCGGCGAGCCGCGCCTGGAGCGGCAGCCCTGCCAGGGCCCGCCGTACGAGCCGTTCGGCCACGGCGGTCCGGGCCCAGGAGGCGCGCGGCTGGGCGGCGACGTCGGGCCAGCGTCCGGGATCGACGCGGTCGGCCGGGTCGGTCCGGGCGGTGGGCGGTCCGCTCCGGCCCTGGACGCCGACGCGGGGGTGGGACGTGGTGGGCACCTTCACTGCATGCCTTCCTGGGTGTGGTGACGGGGGCGGGGCTGGACGGGCAGCCGGCGCAGGTACAGCCGGACGCCGTGCAGCCGGATGGCCGCGGAGACGACCGCGGTGGACAGGGGGTGGCGCAGGGCGAGGCGCAGGAGCTGGGCGGGAGTTCCGGGGCGCCGGACGCCGCGTACGGTCGCGGTGAACGGGCCTACCCCTTCCCGTTCCAGACGTACCGTCAGGTTCAGTGCCGCGCCGGGTTCGGGCAGCCGCATCCGGTAGGCGCCGTCCACCGGGAAGAACGGCGAGACGTAGAAGTCCTTGGCGGTCACGGCCCGGTCCGCCGCGTCCGGGCGCAGCAGGTAGCAGTGGCGTTCCCGGTAGGTGTTGTGCACCTCGGCGACCACGCAGAGGGGCGTGCCGTCGGGCCGGTGGCACCAGTAGACGGTCAGCGGGTTGAAGACATGGCCGAAGACCCGGGCCTGGGTGAGCATGGTGACGGCGCCGTCACCGAGTTCCACGCCCCGCGACCGGAGGAACCTGGCCAGTCCGGCCCGCACCGTGGGGGCCGTGCCACCGAAGTGGTCGCGGGCGTCGAACCCGGCCAGCGGGCGCAGCGCGCGCGGCAGCCGGGGCGGCCGGTCCGGGTCGATGAGCCACAAGTAGGTTCGGTGGCGCAGCGCGTAGCGGCGGGGGGAGGTGCGTATGTGGGTGATGGTGCACGGGTACAGCGCCGCGGTCACCAGCCCACCCCCAGCGCCGAGGCGGCGCGGACCCCCGACCGGCAGCCGTCCTCGTGGAACCCCCAGCCGTGGTAGGCCCCCGCGTAGGCGGTGACCGGTCCCGAGAGGCCCGGCAGCCGCTCCTGGGCGGCGACCGACTCCGGTGTGTAGACGGGGTGTTCGTAGACCGCGCCGGCCCGTACGAGGGCCGGGTCGACCCGGTCGGCGCCGTTGAGGGTGACGACGAACCGCTCGGGCGCGTCGAGGCGTTGGAGCCGGTTCATGTCGTAGCTGACCGTCACCTGGCCGGCGTCGGCCGCGCAGGACGGCATCAGATAGTTCCAGGAGGCGGCGGCGCCCCGGCTGCGGGGCAGCAGCGTGGTGTCGGTGTGCAGCAGGGTGGGGTTGCGGGAGTAGCGGAAGGCGCCCAGGGTGCGGCGCTCCTCGTCGGTCGGGTCGGCCAGCATCCGCAGCGCCTGGTCGGGGTGGGTGGCGAGGACCACCGCGTCGTACTCCTCGGTGACTCCGTCCTCGGTGACGATCTCCACCCCGTCGCCGTGCCGGCGTACCGCCCTGACGGGGGTGTGGGTGCGCACGGAGCTCACCTGCTTCGCGATGCGCTGGACATACGCCTGCGAGCCCCCGGTGACGGTGCGCCAGGTCGGGGAGCCGCCGACCGACAGCATCCCGTGGTGGTCCATGAACCGGAAGAGGTACCGGGCCGGGTAGCGCATGGCCGTCACCGGGTCGCAGGACCAGACCGAGGAGACCACCGGGGTGAGGAAGTGCGCGGTGAAATACCCCGAGAACCGGCCGCGCGTGGCGAACTGACCTAGGGTCAGGGGGACTTCGTCCTCCGGCCGTCCCAGCAGGGCCCGCGCCGCCCGGTGGAAGCGGAGCACCTCGGCGAGCATCCGCAGATACGGGCCCCGCACCGCCGAGCCGGGGCGCGCGAACAGCCCGGCGGCGCCCCGGGCCCCGGCGTACTCCAGGCCGCACCCCTCGCACCGCACGGACATGCTCATCTCGGACTCCTGTGTGGCGACGCCGAGTTCGCCGAAGAGCCGGAGCAGGTAGGGATAGGTACGCCGGTTGTGCACGATGAACCCCGAGTCGACGCGGTGCGTCCTGCCGTCCGTCGAGGTCAGTTCATGGGTGTGCGCGTGGCCGCCGAGGCGGCCGTCGGCTTCGTGGAGCGTCACGTCGTGCGCCCGCCCCAGGACGTAGGCGGCGGTCAGTCCCGCCACTCCGGATCCGACCACGGCCGTACGCCGCCGCTGACTCGTCATTCGGGCCCCTCCCCGTACTTCACGGCACAGCTGACCGGGGCCTGTGTGACAGCCCCTCACACCTCATTCGTGGCAGTGGTCACCATGGATTGGCCGATGATAGGAATTCCCTCGATCGGGTGAAGGACCCATCCGGGAGCCACTCCGGCGCCGAAGACCCGGCGTGAGCAGAGACCGAGAAGTTCCACCGGAGCGCGAGGCCGGGCCGTCCGGCCGGGCGCGTGCCGCGTTCGCCGTGCTCAGCGGTCTGATCGCCGCCTTCGCCGCCCTGTGCGTGGCCGGACTCGTCGCGGCCGCCGTGCGTCCGGAGGCCGGTCCGGTCGCGGCCGTGGGCGGGGCGGCCATCGACCGCACTCCCCCCGCCGTCAAGGACTTCGCCGTACGGAACTTCGGCACCGACGACAAGCTGGTGCTGCGCCTCGGCATCCTCCTCCTCCTGGCGCTCTTCGCCATGGCGGTGGGGCTTCTGGCGGTGCGGCACCGGATCGGCGGTTCCGCGGCCGTACTCGCCTTCGGGGTGGTCGGGGCGGTGGCGGCGGCCGGGCGCCCGGAGGGCCGGGCGACCGACGCGCTGCCCTCGGCCGTGGGCGCCCTGGTGGCCGCCGGTCTGCTGTACGTCCTGTCCGGACGGCTCACCCCTGGCGCCGCCCCGTCTCCCGCGGCTGGGGAGACGGCGAGCGGTGCCCCGTCGCCCGCGTCCGGGGAAGCGGGCGACGGGGCGAAGGACGTGGAGGGCGCGGGGGGTGGCGGGCCGGGCCACCGGCGGGGCGGCGGGCCGGACGGGCCGGTCGCCCTCGACCGGCGCGCCGACTGCCAGACCCTCGACCGCCCCGCCCTGGGCCGCCACGCCCTGGACCGCCAAGAACTCGACCACCGCGCTTTCGACCGCCGCGCTTTCGACCAACGGGCCTTCGACCGCCGGGGCTTCGTCCTCGCGGCGACCGCCGCGGTGGCGGCTTCGGCCGGTGCGGGGCTCCTGGGCAGCCGGCTCACGGCGTCCCAGCTGGCCGGGGCCTCCGCCTCACGCCAGGGGATCACCCTCCCGGCGCCGGCCTCGCCCGCTCCCCCGGTGCCTCCGGGTGCCGATCTGGGCATCCGGGGGGTGGGCTCCTTCGTCACCCCGGCCAAGGACTTCTACCGGGTGGACACGGCGCTGGTCGTCCCCCGTGTCGACGCCGACCGGTGGCGGCTGCGGATCCACGGCGCCGGGGTGACGCGCCCCGTCACCCTCGGCTTCCGGGACCTCCTGCGGCGTGAACTCGTCGAACGCGACATCACCCTCACCTGCGTCTCCAACGAGGTGGGCGGCCCGTACGCCGGCAACGCCCGGTGGATCGGCGTGCGCCTGGCCGACCTGCTGCGCGAGGCCGGGGTGGAACCCCCCTCCCGGGGCGGGGCCGCCGACCAGATCGTGGCGCGCTCGGTCGACGGGATGACGATCGGCACCCCGGTCGAGACGGTGATGGACGGCCGCGACGCCCTGCTCGCGGTCGGGATGAACGGCGAACCCCTGCCGTTCGAGCACGGCTTCCCCGTCCGGATGGTCGTCCCCGGCCTCTACGGCTACGTCTCGGCCTGCAAGTGGATCCAGGACATCGAGCTGACCACGTTCGACGCGTACGACGCGTACTGGGTGAAGCGCTCCTGGGCACGCGAGGCCCCCGTCAAGACCGCGTCACGCATCGACACCCCCCGCCCCTTCGCCACCCCGGCAGCGGGCACCGTGCCCGTCGCCGGGGTGGCCTGGGCCCAGCACCGGGGGATCGCCCGGGTCGAGGTCCGGGTGGACGGGGGGCCGTGGCACACCGCGCGCCTGGGGGCCGAGGCCGGGCGCGACACCTGGCGCCAGTGGGTGTGGGAGTGGCCCGCCACCCGCGGCCACCACACGCTCGAAGTCCGCGCGACGGACCGTACGGGCGCGACCCAGACCGGCGAGCGGGCCGGCACCGTGCCCGACGGCGCGACCGGATGGCACTCGGTGGTGATCGACGTGAGCTGACCATCCCCGGCCGCTCCCCCGCGGCCCGTACCCCCTCCCCCCTGGGCCTCTTTCTTCCCTTCCGAACCGTTCGACCGACCCTTTCTTCAGGAGAACCCCATGAACACCCGTCACTTCCGCCGCCTGGCCCTCGCCGTGTCCGCCGCGGCCGTGCTCCCGCTGGCCCTCACCGCCTGCTCCGGCGACAGCGACACCTCGGCGTCCGGTTCCGGCGCGGGCGCGGCGAAGGCCTCCTCCGCCGCTCCGGCCGAGAAGACCGCGTCGGCGGACCAGCCGTTCGGCCCGGCCTGTTCGACCGTGCCTCAGAACGGCGCGGGCTCGTTCGCCGGTATGGCGAAGGACCCGGTCGCGACGGCGGCGTCCCACAACCCGGCGCTGTCCACACTGGTCGCGGCCGTCAAGCAGGCCGGTCTCGTCGACACGCTGAACAACGCCCAGGACATCACGGTGTTCGCCCCCACCGACGACGCCTTCGCGAAGATCCCGAAGGCCGACCTGGACAAGCTGCTCGCCGACAAGGCACAGCTCACCGAGGTGCTCACCTCGCACGTGGTGGGACGGCGGCTGGCCCCGGAGCAGTTGGACAAGGGCTCCTTCGAGACCCTGGCGAAGTCGAAGCTGACGACCTCGGGCGCGGACACGATGTACACGGTCAACGACTCGGCGAAGGTGGTCTGCGGCAACGTCCGAACGGCCAACGCCACGGTCTACATCATCGACAGCGTCCTGATGCCGATGGGCTGAGCCCGGTCCGGCGGCCCTCCCCCGCTGACCGCCTGATCCCGGCGGATCCCTCCCCGGCAGGCCGCGTTCTCGCCCGGTCCGGGCGCGGGCGCGGCCTGCCGGGGCTTGGCGAGAGGTGCCCGCCCCGACGAAAACGCGGGAATCCATTCCGCCGAAACCTACACATAACGGACGACCGGGAGCACACTGGCGGAAGAAGGGCCCCGAAGGTCCCGCAGGCAGGTGCCGCGGACGCCCTTCCAGCGTACGAACGTCCCACCGTTCGAAGGAGACGAATCAATGAGCAACGTCTCACACACTCGGAGTGACATATCGAGTCACCCCGATGCCACGGAGATGCGGGCTCGCCACGACCGCGTGATGCGGGGCGGCGGCCGGAGTACGGCTTTCGCGGACGCGCCGGTCTTCCTGGTCGGTCTGTACTGCGCCGTCTCGCCCTGGGTGCTCCACTTCACGGCGAGCCAACCGTCCCTGGTGGTGCACAACGTGGTCATCGGTATCGCCATCGCGGTGCTGGCGCTCTGCTTCACCGCCATCCCGGAGCGGATGGCGGGCATGAGCCTGGCCATCTCCGCCCTGGGTGGCTGGCTGATCGCGTCGACCTGGATCGTGGGCAGCAGCCCCGACACGGGCGTGATCCTCAGCAACGTGATCGCGGGCGGTCTGGCGGTCGTGCTGGGGGCGATCTGCTCGGGGGTCGCGGTGATGAACAAGCGCAAGCTGTCGCGGGCCGCGCGGTGACGAAGGAGCGCACCGCGTAGGGCACGGGGCCTACGTGAGGTGGCCGAAGGCCGGATCAGCTCCGGTTCTTCGGCCACTTCCTCCGACCGCGGGGCCGCGCCGTCAGCCCAGCGAGCTGTACGCGACCACGCCCCGCAGCACCGCGTCCACCGCCTTGTGGGCGCTCTTCGCCACCGTGGTGTCCCCCTCACGCGGCGCCGCGGCCGCGATCTGGCCGAGCACGTCGATGACCTGCTTGCACCACCGGACGAAGTCGCCGGCCGGCATCTCCGCCTCGCGCAGGACCTCGTCCAGCGTCCGGCCCGAGGCCCACATGTAGACCGCCCAGGCGAAACCGAGGTCGGGCTCGCGCTGGCCGACCCCCTCCGTCTGGCTGATCTTGAAGTCCTCCTCCAGGGCGTCCAGCCTGCCCCAGATGCGGACCATCTCGCCCATCGCCACCTTCGCGGGGCCGGACGGCAGCTTGGGCGCGACCGCGTCGTCGGCCTGGCGGGCCTCGTAGACCAGCGCGGAGACGCACGCGGCCAGCTCCGCCGGGTTCAGCCCCTCCCAGACCCCGTCGCGCAGGCACTCGCTCGCCAGCAGGTCCAGCTCCCCGTAGAGCCGTGCCAGGCGCCGGCCGTTCCCGGTGACCTCGTCGCCCCGCAGATAGTCGAGTTCGGTGAGGAGCGCGACGATCCGGTCGAAGGTCCGGGCGATGGTGTTCGTCCGGCCCTCGATGCGCTTCTCCAGCTGCCGGGTGTCCCGCTGGAGCCGGTGGTAGCGCTCGGCCCAGCGCGCGTGGTCCTCACGCTCGTCGCACCCGTGGCACGGATGGGCACGCAACTCCGTGCGCAGCCGGGAGATCTCCCGGTCGTCGGCGGCCGCGGCCCGCTGCTTGCGGTGCCGCCCCGGGTCGATGTGCCCCGCCTTGCTCCGCAGCGCGGAGGCCAGGTCGCGGCGTGACTGGGGGGAGCGCGGGTTGAACGACTTGGGTACCCGCATCCGCTCCAGTGCCTCGACCGGCACCGGGAAGTCGATGTGGGCCAGCCGCTTGACCTGCCGCTCGGCGGTCAGCACCAGCGGGCGCGGCCCGTCGTGGTACTCCAGCCCGCGGTGGCCGTTGGCGCGCCCCGCGGGCAGCCCCGGGTCGAGGACCAGGGCCAGCCCGGCGAACTTCCCGGTCGGGACGTGGATGACGTCACCGGGCTTGAGCTTCTCCAGCGACGTCGCGGCGGCCGCCCGCCGCTGGGCCGCGCCCTGCTTGGCCAGCTCCGTCTCGCGGTCCTTGAGGTCGCGGCGCAGCCGCGCGTACTCCTCGAAGTCACCGAGGTGGCAGCTCATGCCCTCCCGGTACCCTTCGAGGCCCTCCTCGTTGCGCTGGACCTGGCGGGAGATGCCGACCACGGACCGGTCGGCCTGGAACTGCGCGAAGGAGGTCTCCAGCAGCTCACGCGACCGGTGCCGGCCGAACTGGTGGACGAGGTTGACGGCCATGTTGTACGAGGGCCGGAAGCTGGAGCGCAGCGGGTAGGTACGGGTGCCGGCGAGTCCGGCGAGCGCGGTCGGGTCCATGCCCCGCTGCCACAGGACGACGGCGTGGCCCTCGACGTCGATGCCGCGGCGCCCCGCCCGGCCCGTCAGCTGGGTGTACTCGCCGGGCGTGATGTCGGCGTGCTGCTCGCCGTTCCACTTGACGAGCTTCTCCAGGACGACGGAGCGCGCGGGCATGTTGATGCCGAGCGCCAGTGTCTCCGTGGCGAAGACCGCCTTCACCAGGCCCCGTACGAACAGTTCCTCGACGATCTCCTTGAAGGTCGGCAGCATGCCCGCGTGGTGGGCGGCGATGCCCCGCTCCAGCCCCTCCAGCCACTCGTAGTAGCCGAGGACGTGGAGGTCCTCGCCGGGGATGGACGCGGTCCGCTCCTCGACGATCTCCCGTACGAGGCGGCGCTTGTCCTCGTCGTTGAGCCGCAGTCCGGCCGCCAGACACTGCTGGACGGCCCCCTCGCAGCCCGCCCTGCTGAAGATGAAGGTGATGGCCGGCAGCAGGCCCTCGGCGTCGAGCCGGTCGATGACCTCGGGCCTGGCCGGGGTCCAGATCCGGTTGCGGGCGCGCCGCTCGCGTTCGCGGTCCGCCTCGCGGACCATCTTGCCGCGGCGGCGCTCGCGCGGGTTGTACCCGCGCTGGTTCTCCATCCGGGCGAGCCGGACCAGGTCGGGGTTGACCTCGCGGCGGCCGGTGCCGCGCCCGCCGTGGTCGCTCTCCTCCTCGAAGAGGTCGTACATCCGGCGTCCGGCCATGACGTGCTGCCACAGCGGCACCGGGCGGTGCTCGGAGACGATCACCCGGGTGTCGCCGCGCACGGTGTCCAGCCAGTCGCCGAACTCCTCGGCGTTGGAGACGGTCGCGGAGAGGGAGACCAGGGTCACCGACTCCGGCAGGTGGATGATCACTTCCTCCCACACGGCTCCGCGGAAGCGGTCGGAGAGGTAGTGCACCTCGTCCATCACCACGTATCCGAGGCCGACGAGCGCCTGGGAGCCCGCGTACAGCATGTTGCGCAGCACCTCGGTGGTCATGACGACCACGGGCGCGTCCGCGTTGACGCTGTTGTCACCGGTCAGCAGGCCGACCTTGTCCGCGCCGTAGCGCCGGGCCAGGTCGGCGAACTTCTGGTTGGACAGGGCCTTGATGGGCGTGGTGTAGAAGCACTTGCGGCCCTGCTCCAGAGCCAGGTGCACGGCGAACTCGCCGACGATCGTCTTGCCCGAGCCGGTGGGGGCGGCGACCAGCACCCCGCTGCCCGCCTCCAGTGCCTTGCACGCCTCGGTCTGGAACGGGTCCAGCGGGAAGTCGTACAGGTCGCGGAAGGGTCCGAAGGCCGTGCCGGACTCGGCCGCACGGACCCGGGAAGCCTGGTAGCGCTCAGCTGGTGAGAGGTCCTCTGTCATCTTGCGTACGAGCCTACCCGCCGGGTCCGACAACCGGCCCGGTCTTTTGTCCTCACCCCGTGAGGACCCGGACGGCACGGGGCACGCAGGTGGCCGTGAGGGGCAGCGGGCCCAGCGGTTCGCCGTCCGCGTAGGCGGTGACCCCGGCCGCCGCCAGTTCGATCGAGGAGACCCGGTGCACGCTCACCGCGGGGTGGTCCAGGTGTGTCCCCTTGTACACGCGGGGGAAGACCCGGAGCAGGGTGGTGCGGCTGCACGGGCCGACCACGGTCACGTCGAGGAGCCCGTCGTCCATGACGGCGTCCGCGCAGATCCGCATGCCGCCGCCGTAGGCCGTGCCGTTGCCCACCGCGATCAGCGTGGCCTCGATCTCCCGCGCCGGGCCGCCGTCCAGCCGGACGCGGTACGCGAAGGGGCGCAGCGCGGCCAGCTCCGCGAGGAGGGCCACGTCGTACTTGAACCGCCCGCCGATCCACCGCATCCGGTTCCCGCGGTCGTTGACCCGGGAGTCGAGGCCGGAGGCGAGTACGGAGCCGAACCAGCGCTCCCCGGCCCGGCCGAGGTCGATCTCGCGGACCGCGCCCGTCTTGAGCGCGTCGGCGCACAGCCGCCCCGCCGCGGCCGGGTCGCGGACCGGCAGCCCGAGGGCGCGGGCGAAGTCGTTGCCGGTTCCCACGGCGACGGCGCCGAGCGGGGTCGAGGTGCCCGCGACGGCCTGGAGGGCGAGGGACATCATGCCGTCCCCGCCCACGGCTATCAGGGCACCGGACCCGCCGGCCACCGCCTCCCGGGCCCGCCGCAGGGCGTCGGCGGCGTTCTCACCGAGGACCGTGCGCACGGAGAATCCGGCGTCCCGCAACGCGGAAGCGGCCGGCTGCGCGGCACGCGCGCCCCGGCCGCTTCCCGCGGTGGGATTGACGAAGAGGGTGATCTCGCTGGTCACCCGCGGACCTTACAAGGTCAGGTGATGTCGTCGTAACCGTTGAGCCGGTGAGATCGCGCACCGTCCGTGTCGCCGCCGGCCTGCTCGGGCAGGGCCGCCCGGGAACCGCCCGCCGGGCCGATGGGTTCGGGGGTGAGGTCCAGCACCGAGGCCTCGTCGTCGTCGAGTCCGGAGTCGGGGTTGTTCCTGCGCCTGCGCTTGTCGTTGAGGAGGGAGAAGCCGACCGCGATGAAATACAGCACGGCGAGCGGGCCGGCCAGCAGGATCATCGACAGGGGGTCGCCGCCGGGGGTCGCGATGGCCCCGAAGGCGGTGAGCCCGACGATCATCCCGCGCCACCAGCGCAGCATGCGCGCACCGCTGAGGACACCGGTGATGTTCAGCAGTATGAGCAGCAGCGGCAGTTCGAAGGCCAGCCCGAAGACGATCACCATGCGGGTGATCAGGTCGAGGAAGTCGTCGAGCGGCAGCAGGTTCTTCACGTTGTCGGGCGTGAAGCCGAGCATGATCTCGGCGGTCTGCGGCAGGATCGCGTACGCCAGGTAGGCACCGCCGACGAAGAGCGGGACGCCGGCGGCCACGAAGGCCATCGAGTAGCGCTTCTCCTGCTTGTGCAGACCCGGGGCGACGAACGCCCACAGCTGGTAGAGCCAGACCGGGGTGGCCACCAGCACACCGGCCATCAGCGAGACCTTCAGCGCGATGGTGAAGGGCGACAGCAGACCGTTGGTGGTCATCTCCGCGCACGGCCGGCCGTTGATCATGGTCACGGCGCCGTTCTTGCAGCCCACCGAGTCCAGGATCGGGTCCATCAGGAACTCGAAGATGTCCCGGTAGACGAAGGCCGACGCGATGACGGCGACCACGATGGCCAGGACCGACTTCAGCAGCCGGTTGCGCAGCTCACGCAGGTGATCGAGGAGGGGCATCCGCCCCTCGTCGTCCTTCTCCTGCTTGCGGGCAGACTTGAGCAACCCACTTCCCTCGTCTCGTGCGGCAGCTGTCGGTGGTACGGGTCAGCTGTCAGCTCTGGGTGGTGGGCTTGGGCTCACTGACCGGGCGGGCGCTGGTGACGTCACCGGGCGCGGCCTGGATGGTGCGGGCGGAGGCGGCCGGGGGCGTGGGGTCGGCCACGGTCTCCGTCGTGGGCGCCGCGGGCTCCGTGTCGTCCTTCTTCATCGCCTTGGCCTCGCTCTTGAGGATGCGGGCCGACTTGCCGAGCGAACGGGCCATGTCAGGAAGCTTCTTGGCACCGAACAGAAGCAGGATGACAGCGATGATCAGAACGATCTCTAGGGGCTTCAGATTGCCGATCATGTGCGACTTCCTTCTCACTGAGGCGACTGGAGGGTGGGCTCGCTACCCGTACGGCCGGACGTACGTCCGGCCTCGCGCTGGCAGCGATCGTAACCCGCAGGGGTAAACGCAGGGCAATGCCCGTGCGTACGCCCCCTCCCGCGTGCGCGGCCCGTACCTCCCTGCCAGGGCCACTCCAGCAGCGTACCTTCCGCCGCCGCGAATCTGGAGGCCCCGCCCCCGCTAGCGCAGCGCCTCACCGGTGTCGGCGAGGGTGGCCGCCGCTCGTTCGAGGTCCTCGGCCGCTCGGTTGATCCGCCGGGTGGTGGCGGCGACCTGCCTGCCGAGCCGTTGCGCCTCGACGAAGACCTTGACGGCCAGGACGCCGAGCACGGCCAGGCCGAGGAATCCCAGAGCGATGGCGAGCATGGGCCAGAACATGGACGGGGCCTCGGAGTTCTCTCGGTGCCGTACGGGTCAGCGGGCGGCCGTGTGCAGACGCAGCGTCCGCACCCCGCCCCCGGTGAGGAGTTCCACGATGCGTTCCCCGGCCGGCTTGCGGACGGCCGAGCCGCACTCGGGACAGGTGAAGGAGTAGAAGGTCGTACGGCGGCTGGCGCCTATGGCCAGCCGCAGCGCCTCGGCGCCCAGCTCGAACCGGGCACGGCAGTCCGGGCAGGCCGCCCGGAACCGCACGGCGGCGGGCACCGGCACGGGGACCGGTCCGTGCTGCGTGCGCGGCGGGTGGCCGGAACCCGGTCCGTGCGGGGCGCGCGGCAGGACGGTCATGTGACGTCGGTCTCCTGTGTCCACCGGTGGTCCCCGCTCTCAGAGTGCGCCGTCGTAGGCGGCCAGCGCCTCACGGGCCGCCGCCCGCGCGCTCTCGGCCAGGTCCTGGGGTGCGGTGATGCGGCCCTCCCCGCCGAGCCGCAGGGCGAGCCGGCGCAGCGAGGCGGGGTCGGGGGTGCGCAGGGTGATGCGCATGCCGCCGTCGGGCAGTTCCTCGGCGCTGTCGTGCGGGTAGTACTCGGCGACCCAGCGGCCGCCGGGGCCGACCTCGATCACGACCTCCGGGTCCTCGGCCGCGGGCTGCACCAGGCCTTCGGACAGGTCGCGCAGTTCGAGCTCGGGCGGTTCGGACGGGGCGTCCAGGAGGCGGATCTCGGCGACCCGGTCGAGCCGGAAGGTGCGCCGCGCCTCGGTGCGCCGGCACCAGCCCTCCAGGTAGGTGTGGCCGACGGCGAACAGCCGGATCGGGTCCACCTCGCGCTCGGTCAGCGCGTCGCGGGCGGGCGAGTAGTAGCGCAGCCAGAGGCGGCGCCGCTCGGAGATCGCCCGGTCGACGTCGGCGAAGACCCCGCCCTCGGACTCGAAGGTGACCGAGAGCCGCGAACTGGCGGCCCCCACCTCGCCGGCCGCCGTCTCCAGCTTCGCGGTGGCCCGTACCAGCGCCTGCCGGTCGCTCTCGCGCAGGCCGGGCAGGGTGGCCACCGCGCGGGCCGCGACGAGCAGGGCGGTCGCCTCGTCGGCGGCCAGCCGCAGCGGTTCGGCCACGTCGTCCGGGTTGTGCCACCAGATGCGGTCGCCGTCGGTGTCGATGTCGAGCAGGTCGCCGCCGCGGAAGCTGGTCCCGCACATGGGCAGCACGTCGAGGTCGGAGATCAGCTCGTCCTCGGTGATCCCGAAGGCGCGGGCCACGTCCTGGACGTGCGCGCCGGGACGCTCCCGCAGATAGGTCACCAGGGAGAGCATCCGCCGGGTCTGGTCGATCGCGTTCGTGGCCACGAGTACGGCTCCCCCTCAGTCCTTGGCCACGGCGCGCAGCCGGTCCACCACATCGGCCCGCAGGTCGGCGGGTTCGCTCACCACGACGTCCGGCCCGAACTCCACGAGCCAGGCGTCCAGCCCGTGCCCGTACGGGATCTCCAGCTCGTCCCAGCCGTCACCGAGGTCCCTGACGGAGGTCGCGCGGGCCCGCAGCGGGTAGCCGGAGCCGGACCTCAGCCGGATCCGGGCGGTGCGGGTCGCGGTCTCCCCCGCCCAGCTCTCCACCGTCTCGCGTACGGTCACCACGTCCGGCACCGGCGCCGTGAACGCCCCGGCGCGGGAGCGGACCCGGCCGGAGATCCGGGACAGCCGGAAGACGCGCTCGGCGCCCCGCTCGCGGTCCCAGCCGGCCAGGTACCAGTGGCCGCGCCAGCACTCCAGCGTCCAGGGTTCGACCTGGCGCTGCCCGGGGCGGGCGGCGTTGGCCTTGCGGTAGTCGAAGGTGACGGGCCGGCGGTCCCGGCAGGCGAGCATCAGCGGCTCGAAGGCGGCCTCGTGCACCGGGATACGGGGTTCCAGGGCGCTGTGCACCTCGTAGGCGTCCTCCGCCTCCGGCATCCCGGCGGCCCGGAGCTTCTGGAGGGCTCCGCTGGCGGCCCCGGCGAGGCGGGCCTGCTGCCAGACCTTGGCGGCGAGTCCGAGGGCGGCGGCCTCCTCGGCGTCCAGGGTGATGGGGGGCAGCCGGTTGCTGTCGCGGCGCGCGAGGTAGCCGGTGTCGCCGTCGAGGTTCTCCACGGTCTCGATGACCAGGCCGAGTTCGCGGAGGTCGTCCTTGTCCCGCTCGAACATCCGGTTGAAGGCGTCGTCGGAGCCCGCTTCCAGGTAGGCCTCGATGGACCCGCGCAGTTCGCGCTTGCTGAGCGGGCGCCGGGTACCCAGCAGGCACAGCGCCAGGTTCATCAGCCGTTCGGCCTTGGCGATCGCCATCGACGCCCTTTCTGTACGTGCTCCTCGACGCCCGACCGTACCGCCCCGGGGTGTCCGGACCAAAGTGAGGGCCCGTGCCGTCCGGCACGGGCCCTCACCGCTGTCACACCCGGCGGCTCAGACGCCGACCAGGTCGCAGACGAAGATCAGCGTCTCGCCCGGGGCGATACGGCCGCCACCGGCGCCGCGGTCGCCGTACGCGAGGTGCGCGGGGATGGTCAGCTGGCGGCGGCCGCCGACCTTCATGCCCTGCACGCCCTGGTCCCAGCCCGCGATGACCTGGCCGGCGCCGAGCTGGAACTGGAGCGGGGTGCCGCGGTTCCAGGAGGCGTCGAACTCCTCACCGGTGGAGAAGGCCACGCCGACGTAGTGCACGGAGACGGTCTGGCCCTTCTCGGCCACCGCCCCGTCGCCTTCCCAGATGTCCTTGATCTCCAGGTCGGCCGGCGGCTCGCCACCCGGGAAGTCGATCTCGGGCTTCTCGATGCTCACTGACTTTGCTCCTCTAAATGATGAACTGGGCAACCGGGACAGTCTTACATCTTCGCGAGGATGTCCACGGCGAAGACGAGCGTCGACTTGGCGGGGATGCTCTGCTGCGCCTCGTCCCCGAAGCCGTCGGACGGCGGGACGACGAGCAGCACCCTGCTGCCGACCGTCTTGCCGATCAGACCGTCCTTGAGGCCCTTGAGGGTGACCTGGGCCAGCGGGAAGGTCTGGGTCTTGCCCGTCTCATAGGTGCTGTCGAACGTCTTCTTGTCCTTCCACACCATGCCCACGTAGTTGACGACGACGCTGTCCGTCTCCTTGACGACGTCGCCCTTGGCCTCCAGGACGTAGTTGGAGACGAGCTTCTTCGGCGGGTCGCTCGCGGGGATCTTCACCGAGGGCGCCTTGCCGTCGGTGTTCGTCCCGACCTTCGGCAGGTCGATGTTGTCCTGGGCGACCTCGGTGCCCTTGGCGGAGGCGGGGATCTGAGTCGCCTTCAGGACGTCCACCACGAAGACCAGCGTGGCGTTGGGCTTGATGTCGCCCTGGCCCTGCTCGCCGTAGCCGAGGTCCGGCGGGATGACCAGCTCGACGCGGCTGCCGACCTTCTGGCCGACGAGGCCCTTGTCCCAGCCCTGGATGACCATGCCCGCACCGAGGGTCAGGTCGAAGGGCTGCTTGCGGTCGAAGCTGTTGTCGAACGGCTTGTCGGAGTCCCACGCCTGGCCCAGGTAGTTCACCTGGATCGCGTCGCCGTTCTTGAGCTTCGCGCCGTCACCCTCGCTGATGACCTCGGTCTTCAGTTCCTTGGGTGGGTCGCCCTCGCCCTTGGCCAGGGTGGGCTTCTCGCCGAACTTCGCGCCCGCGGTGATCGCGGGGGCGCCGTTCTTGGTCGAGGTGGAGTCGGAGGCCTTGTCGTCGCCGCATGCCGCCGTGGACAGCAGCAGTAGGGGGACGACGAGAAGGCCGGCAAGTCGGCGCACTGGTTCCTCAGATCTCAGACGGCACGTACAGGGGGTCCGGGCCACTCTAAGGGCTCTCCGGCGCTCCCCGCGGGCGCACGGGCGACGGGCCCCGTACGGAGAACGTACGGGGCCCGAACGCGTCACGGCCGTAGGGGGGTACGGCCCGGATCACATGCCGGCGATGAGTTTCTCCACCCGGTCGTCGACCGAGCGGAACGGGTCCTTGCACAGCACGGTGCGCTGCGCCTGGTCGTTGAGCTTGAGGTGCACCCAGTCGACGGTGAAGTCCCTGCGCTGCTCCTGGGCCCGGCGGATGAAGTCGCCGCGCAGCCGCGCCCTGGTGGTCTGCGGGGGCACGGACTTGCCCTGGAAGATCTTCAGGTCGTCGCAGATGCGGGCGGCCTGTCCCTTGCGCTCCAGGAGGTAGTAGAGCCCCCGGCGGCGGTGGATGTCGTGGTAGGCGAGGTCTATCTGGGCGACCCGGGGGTTGGACATGGTCATGTTGTGCTTCGCCCGGTAGCGCTCGATGAGCTTGTACTTCATGACCCAGTCGATCTCGGTGCCGATCCGGTCGAGGTCCTCCGCCTCGACGGCGTCCAGCGTGCGGCCCCAGAGCTCCAGGACCTGGTCGACGGTGCCGGTGCGGATGCCCCGGCGTTCGACGAAGTCGACCGCCTTCTCGTAGTACTCGCGCTGGACCTCTATGGCCGAGGCCTCCCGGCCGCTGGCCAGGCGCACCTTGCGGCGGCCGGTGATGTCGTGGCTGACCTCGCGGATGGCCCGGATCGGGTTCTCCAGCGTCAGGTCACGCATCACGGTGCCCGCCTCGATCATGCGGAGCACCAGGTCGGTGGCGCCGACCTTGAGCAGCATGGTCGTCTCGGACATGTTGGAGTCGCCGACGATGACGTGCAGGCGGCGGTAGCGCTCCGCGTCGGCGTGCGGTTCGTCCCTGGTGTTGATGATGGGCCGGGAGCGCGTCGTGGCGGAACTGACGCCCTCCCAGATGTGCTCGGCCCGCTGGCTCACGCAGTAGACGGCTCCGCGCGGCGTCTGGAGCACCTTGCCCGCGCCGCAGATGAGCTGTCTGGTGACGAGGAAGGGAATGAGGATGTCCGCGAGCCGGGAGAATTCTCCGTGCCGGGCGACGAGGTAGTTCTCGTGGCACCCGTAGGAGTTTCCGGCCGAGTCGGTGTTGTTCTTGAAGAGATAGACGTCGCCCGCGATTCCCTCCTCGTGCAGGCGGCGTTCGGCGTCGACGAGCAGACCTTCGAGAATGCGCTCGCCCGCCTTGTCGTGCGTGACCAGTTCGTTCACATTGTCGCATTCGGGGGTTGCGTATTCCGGATGCGATCCCACGTCGAGGTACAGGCGGGCGCCGTTCCGCAGGAAGACGTTGCTGCTGCGGCCCCATGACACAACACGGCGGAAGAGGTAGCGCGCCACTTCATCAGGTGACAGTCGGCGCTGTCCCCTGAACGTGCACGTGACGCCGTACTCGTTCTCCAGCCCGAAAATGCGGCGGTCCATGACTGAACATTACGCCTTATGGCCTGAGCTGAAACCGGGTTCGGCCGCACCGTTGCGATCATTTTCCGATCCGATCACCACCTCGGGCGTACGGACGGGTGCCGCGAGGACCTTTCCGGTGGCGAGAAGCACCAGCAGCGCGGCCACTCCACCGGCCCCCGCGACGGCGAAACCCTGGGCCGTCCCGCCCAGCTCGACGGCCGGGCCGGCGACGGCCGTTCCGGCCGCGGCGCCCACGCCGAACGTCGTCACGAGCCAGGAGAACGCCTCGGTCACGGTGCCCCGCGGCGCGTGCCGGTCCACCACGAGGAACGAGCAGGCGATGGCCGGGGCGAGGAACACCCCGGCGAGCGCGGCGAGCGCGGTCATGGTGACCACCCCGGGGGTCAGGGTCAACGGCAGGTAGCCCAGGGCCAGCAGGGCGACGATGCCCCGCAGCCGACGCTCGGGCGCACCGGCCCACTGCCGCGCCCCGTACGCCGCGCCGCCGATCAGCGCGCCGAGCCCGAGGGCGGCCATCAGCCAGCCGTACACCGACTCACGGCCGTGGTCGTCCGCGTACGCCACGCCCGCCACGGTGATCGAGCCGAGGGCCAGTCCGACGAAGAAGAACGCGCCGAGCAGGGCGAGGAGTCCGGGTGAGCGCAGGGCGCCCAGCCAGTGCGCCTCACGCGGTGCGGAGCGCCAGGTGCGGGAGGGTTCGCTGAGCACGACCCAGAGCGCGCCGAGCACCCCCAGGGCGTTGATCACCAGGAGCGCGGCCGCGGGAGACCAGAGCGCCACCAACAGCGTCACGAGGAGCGGGCCGAGGGTGAACATCACCTCCTGGGCGACCGCGTCCATGGCGTAGGCCCGGTGCACGCGGTCCTCCCGGCCGAGCACGCTCGGCCACAGGGCGCGCAGCCCGCCCTCCAGCGGCGGGGTGAACAGTCCGGCCACGATCACCGCCGCGTAGGCGAGCGGGAGGACCCCGAGGCCGCACACCGCCAGCAGGACCATGCCAAGCGCGGAGACCACGGCGGCCGGGAGTTGCACACGCGGCTGGCCGTACAGGTCCACGGCCCGCCCCAGCAGCGGCTGCCCGACGGCCGTGGCCAGGCCGTACGCGGCGGCGAGCGCCCCGGCCAGGGTGTAGCCGCCGCCCTCGGCCCGGGTGAACAGCACGATCGCGATCGGGGCGGTGCCGTTGGGCAGCCGCCCCACCAGGGTCCCGGCCAGCAGTCTGGCGGCGTGCCGCGCCCGGAGGATGTCCAGATAGCCCGCGGCCATGCCCGCCCCTCTCCCCCGGTCCGCCTCACGTCCGGGGTTTTACGTATAACGTCGGAGTCCATACGTACCATGTGCGCAGTCGGCGGGTCCATCCCGCGCACCGTACGGTTCCAGCACGGAGGCATGAGTGAGCAGCGCGCGGCGGCCCGCCCCACCCCGGCCCACCAGCCGCGACGTGGCCCGGTCCGCGGGGGTCTCCCAGGCCACCGTCTCGCTGGTGCTCGGCGGCAAGTGGCGCGGCCGGGTGTCCGAGACCACGGCCGGGCGGGTCCGGGAGAGCGCCCGGGAGCTGGGCTACCGGCCGAACCTGGCGGCGCGCAGTCTCCGGCTGGGCGACACCCGTACCGCGCTGCTCGTCGTCCCCGCCCTCACTAACGAGTTCTTCGCCCGGGTGTACACCGGCGCGGCCGCCGTCGCCGCCGAGCACGGCTTCGGTGTGGTGCTCTACCCGTCGCCCGACGGCACCGGCCCGGCCCGGGACCCGTTCGCCTCCGCGCGGGCGTCACTGGACGGGGTCATCGCCTCGTCCATGGCCTCGGACGCCCTGGGGGCGCTGCGGGGCGCGGGGCTGCCCCTGGTGATGCTGGACAGTGATCCGGGGGACGCCGGCGTGGCGGCGCGGGTGAACCTCGACATCGCGGACGGGATGCGGCAGGTGACGGAGCATCTGCTGGGCCTGGGGCACCGCCGCTTCGTCCACCTCGCCTCGGCGGTGGACACCTGGACCTTCGCGGTACGGGCCCGTGCCCTCGGCGGGGTGCTGGCCGGGGTGCCGGGGGCCACGCTCCGGACCGTGACCGCTCCGCTGGACGTACGGGCCGCGACGGCGGCGGCCGAAGCGGTCCTCGCGGAGCCGGGGGCGCCGCCGACGGCGATCGTCTGCGACGACGACATCCTGGCCGCGGGCGCCTGCAAGGCGGTCCGCCGGCGCGGGCTGAGGGTGCCCGACGACATCTCGGTGACCGGCTTCGACGACCTCGCCCTCGCCACGGCGGTGGAGCCCGAGCTGACCACGGTGCGGCTGCCGGCCGAACAGGTCGGCCGACGCGGCATGACGGCCCTGCTCGCGGTCCTGGACGGGCGCCCCGCTGAATCCGGCGACCTGCCCGTCCGTCTGGTGCCCCGCGGCTCCACGGCGCCCGCCGCCCGGCCCTGACGTGACGGCGGCGCTCTCAGCCCTGCCGGTACGGCGGCGGACTCAGCCCGCGCGCCCCCGGCCCGCACCCGGAAGCTCGGCACCTCCGCGCCCGCGCCCCGAAGCACGGGGCCCCGGGCCCGCTCGACCGGGCCCGCTCGGCCCGGCCGTCCTGACCCGGCCGTCCTGACCCGGAGCGCGACGGCGCCCCCGGCCGCCGTGTGGGGGCTGCCGGGGGCGTCCGTACGGTCACCGGGCGAGGAGGGGGCTACTCCTTCCCGGACCCTTCCGCACCGTCCTTGCCGTCCTTGCCGTCCTTGCCGGCGTCCCCGGCGCCGGTCTCCTCCGCGCCTTCCCGGCCGGTGCCGCCCGCGTCCCCCGAGGACGGGGCGTCGGGCTCCTCCGTGTCGGACGGGGCGTCCGTCGGGGTCGCTCCCGCGCCGTCCGCGTCGAGCAGCCGGGCCAGCTGCCGCCCCACGATCCGCTTGAACTTGCGCTGCTGCGGCCGCGTCCGGTCCAGGACCGCGACCTCCAGCCGCTCGGCGGGGATCTCGCGCTCGTTGCCGTTGGCCTCGCGCGAAAGGGCCTGCACGGCCAGCTTCAGCGCCTCGGCGAGGGACATCCCGTCACGGTGACGCTGGTCCAGGAAGCCGCTGATCTGCTCCGCGTTGCCACCGACCGCGACCGAGCCGTGCTCGTCCACGATCGAGCCGTCGTGCGGGAGCCGGTAGATCTGGTCGCCCTCGGGCCCGGCGCCCACCTCGGCGACCACCAGCTCCACCTCGTACGGCTTCTCGGCGGCGCTGGAGAAGATGGTGCCCAGCGTCTGCGCGTAGACGTTGGCGAGCCCACGAGCCGTCACGTCGTCGCGGTCGTAGGTGTACCCGCGCAGGTCCGCGTACCGGACGCCGCCGATGCGGAGGTTCTCGTACTCGTTGTACTTGCCGGCGGCCGCGAAGCCGATCCGGTCGTAGATCTCGCTGAACTTGTGCAGAGCACGGGACGGGTTCTCGCCGACGAACACAATGCCGTCGGCGTACTGCAGCACAACCAGGCTGCGACCACGGGCGATGCCCTTCCGGGCGTATTCCGCCCGGTCGGCCATGGCCTGCTGGGGTGAGACATAGAACGGCGTCGACACCGGCTATCCGTCCCTTTCTGTCAGTGACGAGTGCATCGAAGAGGAGTCGGGCCGGTCAGAGCAGGGCGGCGCGCGGGCCGTCGGGCTCCTGGAGCCGGTGCTCGACGACCGAGCGCGCGACCTCGGAGGACTCCGTGTCGGTCAGCTTCCGGAAGCCCTCGTCGGTGATGACGGTGACGATCGGGAAGAGCCGGCGGGCCAGGTCGGGACCGCCGGTGGCCGAGTCGTCGTCCGCCGCGTCGTAGAGCGCCTGCACGACCAGGGTGAGCGCCTGCTCCTCGGTCAGGTCGTCGCGGTAGAGCTTCTTCATCGAGCCCCGCGCGAAGAGGGATCCGGAGCCGGTGGAGGCGTACCCCCGCTCCTCGGACCGGCCGCCGGTGACGTCGTAGGAGAAGATCCGGCCCTTCCCGCGGTCGACGTCGAACCCGGCGAACAGCGGGACGACGGCCAGGCCCTGCATGGCCATCGAGAGACTGCCGCGGATCATCGTGGACAGCCGGTTGGCCTTGCCCTCCAGGGAGAGCGTGGTGCCCTCGACCTTCTCGAAGTGCTCCAGCTCCAGCTGGAACAGCTTGACCATCTCGATCGCGAGTCCGGCCGTGCCGGCGATGCCCACCGCCGAGTACTCGTCGGCCGGGAACACCTTCTGCATGTCGCGCTGGGCGATCATGTTGCCCATGGTGGCCCGCCGGTCACCGGCGAGCACCACCCCGCCGGGGAACGTGGCCGCCACGATCGTCGTACCGTGCGGCGCCTCGAACGCGCCCTGCACGGGCGGGAGGCTGCGGTTGCCGGGCAGCATCTCGGGCACGTGACCGGACAGGAAGTCCATGAACGAGGACGAGCCCGGCGTCAGGAAGGCAGCTGGTAGACGCCCGGTACTACGAGTGTTGGCTTCCACGCGATTCCCTCCAGGTATGCGGCGGCCCCGCGCAAGGTGTCAGGATCATCCCCCAACTTGCCGACGGCCGAATTGCAGTTGAAGCACTACGCCACGGACCCTACCCGCCTGTCGGCGGTGATCAACACGATCCCGGTGCGGAAGCGGATCCGCGGGACGCCGGTACGGATACGGGCATCCCGCGGAACTGCCGGCCGGCGGCGCGGGCCGGCCGGCGGCCCCGGTGGTCCGGGGATCCGGCCGTTACTGGCCGCCCTTCTGCACGAAGCTGCGGACGAAGTCCTCGGCGTTGGACTCCAGGACGTCGTCGATCTCGTCGAGGACGTCGTCCACGTCGTCGTTCAGCTTCTCCTGCCGCTCCTTGAGGTCCTCGGACGCCTGTGCGTCCTGCACCTGCTCCTCGGTCTCCTCGGTGGAGCGTGTCGCCTTCTGCTGTCCGCCGCCGGTGTCCTTGGTCGCCATCTAGCTCACCCCGCTCGGTTCGAAGCATTCGAAGCACTTGATCAGACCCTACCCACGGGGTCCGACATCGGCCCGGTACTTTCCTCAACGTCCCCAGGTCATGTGATTGATTCCCCTCCGAGGCGCCTTTCAGCCCCCTGTGAGCGTCCGGACCAGCTCCTCCGCGGTGCGGCAGCGGTCCAGGAGGTTCTTGACGTGCTCACGGGTACCCCGCAGCGGCTCCATCGTGGGCACCCGTTGCAGTGAGTCGCGGTCGGGCAGGTCGAAGATGACCGAGTCCCAGGACGCCGCGGCGACGTCGTCCGCGTACTGCTCCAGGCAGCGGCCCCGGAAGTAGGCCCGGGTGTCCTCCGGCGGCTTGGTACGGGCGCGCTCGACGTCGCTCTCGTCGAGCAGGCGCCGCATCCTCCCCCGGGACACCAGACGGTTGTACAGCCCCTTGTCCGGCCGTACGTCGGCGTACTGGAGGTCCACCAGGTGCAGGCGGGGGGAGTCCCAGCCCAGGCCGTCACGGCGCCGGTAGCCCTCCATGAGCTCCAGCTTGGCGACCCAGTCCAGCTCACCCGCCAGGCTCATCGGGTCGGTCTCCAGCCGGTTCAGGGTGTCCTCCCAGCGGACCAGGACGTCCTTCGTCTGCGCGTCGGCGTCCGCGCCGTACCGCTCCTCGACGTATTTGCGAGCCAGCTCGAAGTACTCCATCTGGAGCTGTACGGCGGTCAGGGTCCGGCCGCTGCGGAGCGTGACGAGCTGCCGGAGGCCGGGGTCGTGCGAGACCTGGTGCAGGGTGCGCACCGGCTGGTCGACGGCGAGGTCGACGTTGATGAAGCCGTCCTCGATCATGGCGAGCACCAGCGAGGTGGTGCCGAGCTTGAGGTAGGTCGAGATCTCGGAGAGGTTCGCGTCGCCGATGATCACGTGCAGCCTGCGGTACTTCTCGGCGTCGGAGTGGGGCTCGTCCCGGGTGTTGATGATGGGGCGCTTGAGCGTGGTCTCCAGGCCCACCTCCACCTCGAAGTAGTCGGCGCGCTGGCTGAGCTGGAAGCCGTGCTCCTGGCCGTCCTGGCCGATACCGACCCGGCCCGCCCCGGTGACGACCTGGCGCGAGACGAAGAACGGCGTCAGATGGCGCACGATGTCCGAGAACGGGGTCTCCCGCTTCATCAGGTAGTTCTCGTGCGTGCCGTACGAGGCGCCCTTGTTGTCGGTGTTGTTCTTGTAGAGGTGGATCGGCTGGGCGCCGGGGATCGCGGCGGCCCGCTCGGCCGCCTCGGCCATCACCCGTTCGCCGGCCTTGTCCCAGAGCACCGCGTCCAGCGGGTTGGTGATCTCCGGGGAGCTGTACTCCGGATGCGCGTGGTCGACGTACAGCCGTGCGCCGTTGGTGAGGATGACGTTGGCCAGGCCGATGTCCTCGTCGGTGAGCTGGCTGGAATCGGCGGTCTCGCGGGCGAGGTCGAAGCCTCGCGCGTCACGCAGCGGATTCTCCTCCTCGAAGTCCCAGCGGGCGCGGCGCGCCCGGTGCATCGCCGCCGCGTAGGCGTTGACGATCTGGGACGAGGTGAGCATGGCATTGGCGTTGGGTTGACCGGGGACGGAGATCCCGTACTCCGTCTCGATGCCCATTACTCGCCGTACGGTCATGCGGCCCTCCTTGCCCGGCGGCGCTCCCCGTCCGGGAGCGGCGCTCAAGTACCGCTGCTGGTCCCCGCGCGTGCGGTGCCCGTCCCCGCAGGCGCGACATCGGCGGTACGGCAGAGCCTAGAGCGCCTCCGCGCCGGAGGGGAGATCAATTACGTCAGTTGTTCGGAAGGAGCCGGAACTCCCGGGAAAACGGCCGGCTGCGGATGCCCTGCCGGGCATCCGCAGCCGGTCTGTGTTCTACAGGTATTGCCCGGTATTCGCCACGGTGTCGATGGAGCGGCCCGTGTCCGCGCCCTGCTTTCCGGTGACGAGGGTACGGATGAAGACGATCCGCTCCCCCTTCTTTCCGGAAATCCTGGCCCAGTCGTCCGGATTGGTGGTGTTGGGCAGGTCCTCGTTCTCCTTGAACTCGTCCACGCAGGCCTGGAGGAGATGGGAGACGCGCAGGCCCTTCTGGCCCTGCTCGAGGAATGCCTTGATGGCCATTTTCTTCGCCCGGTCCACGATGTTCTGAATCATGGCTCCGGAGTTGAAGTCCTTGAAGTAGAGGACTTCCTTGTCGCCGTTGGCGTAGGTGACTTCGAGGAAGCGGTTCTCCTCGGATTCCGTGTACATCCGCTCCACGACCGACTGGATCATGGCGTGGGCGGCGGCCTCGCGGGAACCGGTGTGCTCGTCGAGGTCGTCCGTGTGCAGCGGCAGCGACGGGGTGAGGTACTTCGCGAAGATGTCCTTCGCCGCCTCCGCGTCCGGGCGCTCGATCTTGATCTTCACATCGAGGCGGCCGGGCCGCAGGATCGCGGGGTCGATCATGTCCTCGCGGTTGGAGGCGCCGATGACGATGACGTTCTCCAGGCCCTCCACCCCGTCGATCTCGGCGAGCAGCTGGGGGACGATGGTGTTCTCCACGTCCGAGCTGACACCGGAGCCGCGGGTGCGGAAGAGCGATTCCATCTCGTCGAAGAAGACGATGACGGGGGTGCCCTCGCTCGCCTTCTCCCTGGCACGCTGGAAGACCAGGCGGATGTGCCGCTCGGTCTCACCGACGTACTTGTTGAGGAGCTCGGGTCCCTTGATGTTGAGGAAGTAGCTCTTCCCCGCCGGCTGCCCGGTCACCTCGGCGACCTTCTTGGCCAGGGAGTTGGCCACGGCCTTGGCGATGAGCGTCTTGCCGCAGCCGGGCGGGCCGTAGAGCAGGATGCCCTTCGGCGGACGCAGCTCGTGCTCCTTGAAGAGGTCCGGATGCAGGTAGGGGAGCTCGACCGCATCGCGGATCAGCTCGATCTGGTCGCCCAGACCGCCGATCTTGTCGTAGTCGATGTCCGGGACCTCTTCGAGGACCAGCTCCTCGACCTCGCTCTTGGGAACCACTTCGTAGACGTAACCGGACCGGGGTTCGAGCAGGAGCGCGTCGCCGGGGCGGATGGTGATGTCCAGCAGGGGCTCGGCGAGCCGCACCACCCGTTCCTCGTCGGTGTGTCCGATGACCAGGGCGCGCTCGCCGTCCTCAAGGATCTCCTTGAGGGTGACGATGTCCCCGGCCCGCTCGAATTCCATGGCCTCGACCACGTTGAGCGCTTCGTTGAGCATGACTTCCTGGCCTCGCCTGAGGCCGTCGAGCTCGACGCTGGGGCTGACGTTCACCCGGAGCTTGCGGCCCCCGGTGAAGATGTCGCAGGTGCCGTCGTCGTTGGCCTGCAGGAACACGCCGAAACCGGCCGGCGGCTGTGCGAGCCGGTCGACCTCCTCCTTGAGGGCCACGATCTGGTCGCGGGCCTCGCGCAGTGTGCCGGCGAGCCGCTCGTTCTGTGCGGACACACCGGCGAGGTTGGTCTGCAACTCGACGATCCGCTCTTCGAGAATCCTCGTATGACGCGGAGAGTCGGCGAGCTTACGTCGCAGGACGGCGATTTCCTGCTCGAGAAAGACAACCTGGCCGGCTGGGTCATCGGACCCCCGCCCGGGCCGGATGCCGCGGTTGATGTCGTCGTCGTGGGCTGCCACGGTCCTCACCTCCTCCAAGGGGAGCTGGACGCTTCCTGACCCTACCTGGGTGGGTGATGATTGAAACCCCTAGATCACAAACAGATCGAGGCGTGTCCGATCTTCACCCTTGCGCTCTCCCTCACGCCAAGGGAATACCCACCCTTCGCCCCGGGAAAGCCGCCGGTTGTATCGTCGAAGCGTTCAACACCCGTCAGGGCTGGCTTCAATTGGTTCGCATACGCAGGGAAACGGCAGGACACATGACCGTGCAGCAGGACGCTCCGGGCGGCAGCGACACAGAGGACCTGGAGGTCTGGATCGACCAGGACCTCTGTACGGGCGACGGCATCTGTGTGCAGTACGCACCCGAGGTGTTCGAGCTGGACATCGACGGGCTCGCGTATGTCAAGAGCACCGACGACGAACTGCTCCAGGACAAGGGCGCCACCACTCCGGTGCCGCTGCCGCTGCTCCAGGACGTGGTGGATTCGGCCAAGGAGTGTCCGGGCGACTGCATCCATGTACGGCGCGTCTCGGACAGCGTGGAGGTCTTCGGCCCGGACGCGGAGTAGGCGGGTCCGGTCAGGCCGCCGCCGCGCCGTCCCCGGTGGAGCGGACGAAGGCGTTCCCCTTCCACCGCCAGGACACGCTCTCCCGCTCGTCGGGGCAGCAGCGCGGCACGTCGGCCGAGGAGTAGCCGAAGAGGGTCGCCGAGACCGTGCCGTCCTGGACGGCGAGGCCGGTGACGGACTGGTTGTCGGCGGGGTCCACCAGGGTCGCCACGACCCGGGGTGCGGCCCCGTCCGTCTGTGTCAGGACGTAGACGCCGCTGGGCGGGGTGCCGAAGCCGGTGGTGCAGCGGACCGAGACGACGGTCTCGGGCCTGCCGTCGCCGTCGAGGTCCCCGGGCGCGCTCTCGGTCACGGTCTGCCCCGTGCTGCCGCACTCCACCGGGAAGACGACGCCGGCCGGATCCGGCGCGGCGGCGGTACCGCTCCCGGAGGTGGTGCCGTGCTCCGACGCCTGGGCGGTCGCGGTGGCCGCCTCGGGCTGGAGCAGTCCCGCGAGGGCGACGACGGCGGCCATGGCCGCGGCCGTGGCGAGCCAGTGCACCGGCTTGGCGCCGGTGTGCGCGAGGTCCGGGAGCGCGGAGGTCTGCACGCGGTATGTCTCCTGTGGTTCCTGGAGGCCTGGTGAGGCGGCTGCCCGCCGGTCGTCGGCGGCAGTGGGGTGGCCAGCATCGTGCCACACCTCACACCGCGGGGGAACGCCGGGGTCACGGCGGCCTGTCGCGGCGGCCTAATGCCGGCCCGGCGAAAAGGCGCCGCCGCCGGTTCCCGGAGCGGTCCGGGGAACTCGGCGGCGGCGCCTGTGCGTTGGTCGGGCCTGTCGGCCGGCGGGGTCGGTCAGTCGCGCCCGGCGGCGGAGCCGCTGCGGCTGCCGGGACCGTCGTAGTCCTCGCCGTAGGCGCCCTTGGAGGGGCGGCGGCGGCGCACGGGCGGCTCGACGCCGTCCGCGAGGCGGCGGGCGGTGACCAGGAATCCGGTGTGGCCGATCATCCGGTGGTCGGGGCGCACGGCCAGGCCCTCGACGTGCCAGTTACGGATCATCGACTCCCAGGGCTGCGGTTCCGCGAAGCAGCCGATCTCACGGATGGACTCGACGGTCCGCGAGAGCTGGGTGGTGGTCGCGACGTACGCGCAGAGGATGCCGCCGGGCACCAGCGCCTTGGAGACGGCGTCCAGGCACTCCCACGGGGCGAGCATGTCCAGGACGACGCGGTCGACGTCGGTGTCCGAGAGGTTGTCCTGGAGGTCGCCGACGGTGAGCTGCCAGGCGGGGTGCGGCGAGCCGAAGTAGCGCTCGACGTTCTGCTGGGCGATCTCGGCGAAGTCCTCGCGGCGCTCGTAGGAGTGCAGCATGCCCTGCTCGCCGATGGCGCGCAGCAGGAAGGTGCTCAGCGCTCCGGAGCCGACCCCGGCCTCCACGACGCGGGCGCCGGGGAAGATGTCGGCGAAGGCGAGGATCTGCCCCGCGTCCTTGGGGTAGACCACGGCGGCACCGCGGGGCATGGACAGGACGTAGTCGGGGAGCAGGGGGCGCAGCGCGAGATAGGCGACGTTTCCCGTGGTACGGACAACACTGCCCTCGGGAGCACCGATCAGCTCGTCGTGCGGGAAAGAACCCTTGTGGGTGTGGAAGTTCTTTCCGGCTTCGAGCGTGAAGGTGTAGTGGCGTCCCTTGGGGTCGGTGAGCTGGACCTGGTCCCCGACTTTGAATGGGCCGCGACGGCGGGCGGCACCGGTCGGTTCGGACATGTGCTCAGCCTACCGGTATTCCGGTGGCCCTCTTTCCGGGGTTCCCGGGCCGGGCGGCGGGGCCCGGGGCGCCGTACGACGGGTCCGGGCGGGCGGGCTCAGGCGGGCCGGGGCGGGGCTCAGGGGTGGACGGGCTCAGGCGCCGGGGCGGGCCATCGCGGCCACGAAGGCGCGCTCCACGTCGGTGGTGGACAGGACGCCGTAGATCTCGCCGCTCTCCTCGACGACCAGGTACTCGGTGGCCGGGGTCGCCTTGAGCCGGTCCAGCAGGGCCTCTCCGGCGAGCTCGGCCGGGACCCGCATGCCCTCGGTGATGTCCTGGGCGAGTCCGCTGACGGCCATCCAGGGCCTGCGGTGCTCCGGGACGCCCGCGATGGCGGCCTCGCGGACGACGCTCTTGGCGTTGCCCTGTCCGTCGACGACGACCAGGGCGCGGGCGCCGGCCTCGTTGGCGCGGCGCAGCGCCTCGGAGAGCGGGGTGGCGGACTCGACGGGCACCGCGCGCCGGGTGAGCGTGCGGGCGCGCAGGTCCGGGAGGTGTTCGCGCAGCCGGGCCATCCGCAGGCTGTTGCCCGCCCCTGTCCAGATGATCGCGGCCAGGATGGCCGCGAGCAGGGCGTCGGTGACGGTCTCCACCCCGCCGATGTCACCGGCCCTGCCGCCGAGCGCGCCGGTGTGGGTGAGCAGCGGCAGCCCGACGAGGACGGTGACGGCGAGGCCGCGCCCGACCCAGGCGGCGGCGACGGTCCCGCTCATCGGCTTGCCGGTGATCTTCCAGACGACGGCACGGAGCATGCGGCCGCCGTCCAGGGGCAGGCCGGGCAGCAGGTTGAAGGCGGCGACGATGAGGTTGGAGACCATCAGTCCGGCGAGCAGTACACCGGGGACAGTGCCCGCCTCGACGAACTGGAGGGGGATGAAGAACAGGCCGCCCAGCACGAGTGAGAGCAGGGGCCCCACGAAGGCGAGGACGAACTCGCGGCCGGGGGTCTCGGACTCCTTCTCGATCTCCGAGACGCCGCCGAAGAACTGGAGCTGGATCCGGCGGACCGGCAGCTTGTAGCGCAGGGCGACGACCGTGTGGGCGAGCTCGTGGACGAGCACCGAGGCGTAGAAGGCGATCGCGAAGAAGAGGGCCACCAGGTAGCGGGCGGCGCCGAGGTGCGGCAGGACGCGGTCGAGCTGGCCGCCGAAGACCCAGGTGATCAGGGCGGCGACGACGAACCAGCTGGGCGCGACGTACACGGGTACGCCGAAGGGGCGGCCCATGAGGAGGCCGCCGCCGGGGTCCTCGGGGCGGCGCGGCCGGCCCTTGTCCGGCCCGGAGCCGGGGTCGCCGCCCCCCGCGCCGGGCTGCGGGCGCCCGCTGTCGCCGCTCTTGTCCACGTGGTCCCTTCGGTCGGTGGCGTAGCCACGCCTCTGCTGTGCGTGAGCTCTGCGGTCGATGGTATGCCGCTCGGTGTCGGTGGCGGGCCGTAGGGTCTTCGACATGACGTCCGTACCGCGCCCGCCTCAGCCACCCTCGTCCCTGTCCCCGTCCCGCGCGAGCGATTTCATGCAGTGCCCCTTGCTCTACCGCTTCCGGGTCATCGACAAACTGCCGGAGAAGCCCAGCGAGGCGGCCACCCGGGGCACGCTGGTGCACGCGGTGCTGGAGCGGCTGTTCGACGCCCCCGCGGCGGAGCGTACGGCGCCGCGCGCCAAGGCGCTGGTCCCGGGGCAGTGGGACCGGCTGCTCGCGTCGAAGCCGGAGCTGGCGGGGCTGTTCGCGGGGGATCCGGACGGCGAGCGGCTGGCCGGGTGGCTGGGCGAGGCGGAGCGGCTGGTGGAGCGGTGGTTCTCGTTGGAGGACCCGACGCGCCTGGAGCCGGCCGAGCGGGAGATGTTCGTCGAGACGGAGCTCGATTCGGGGCTGCGGCTGCGGGGCGTGATCGACCGGGTGGACGTGGCCCCCACCGGGGAGGTCCGGATCGTCGACTACAAGACGGGCAAGGCCCCGCGCCCGGAGTACGCGGAGGGCGCGCTGTTCCAGATGAAGTTCTACGCCCTGGTGATCACCCGCCTGAAGAAGGTGGTCCCGCGCCGGCTGCAACTGGTCTACCTGGGCAGCGGGGACGTGCTCACCTACGATCCGGTCCCCGCCGACCTGGAGCGGGTGGAGCGCAAGCTGCTCGCCCTGTGGGAGGCGATCCGGCTGGCCACCGAGACGGGTGAGTGGCGTCCGCGGCCGACCAAGCTGTGCGGCTGGTGCGACCACCAGGCGGTCTGCCCGGAGTTCGGCGGGACTCCCCCGGTATATCCGCTGCTGGTCCGCCCGGCCGGGTCGGTGGAGGGTGGGCAGGGCAGAATGGAGCCGGTCCGGGCCGAGGCCGGACCGACGGTGGCCCTCGAAGGCCCTTAAGGAGAGACTCTGTGGCTATCCGCGTCCTGCTGGTCGACGACCAACCCCTGTTGCGCACCGGTTTCCGGATGATCCTGGAGGCCGAGGGCGATCTCGCGGTGGTCGGGGAGGCCGGGGACGGTCTGCAGGCCATCGACCAGGTGCGGGCGTTGCAGCCCGATGTGGTGCTGATGGACATCCGGATGCCGCGGATGGACGGCGTGGAGGCGACCCGGCAGATCACCGGCCCCGGCCGGGACGGTCCGGCGAAGGTCCTGGTCCTGACCACGTTCGACCTCGACGAGTACGTGGTGGAGGCGCTGCGCGCCGGGGCCAGCGGCTTCCTGCTGAAGGACGCCCCGGCCCATGAGCTGGTGCAGGCCATCCGGGTGGTGGCCGCGGGCGAGGCGATGCTGGCGCCGAGCATCACGCGCCGGCTGCTCGACAAGTACGCGGACCATCTGCCCTCGGGCGAGGAGCCCGTCCCGGACGCGCTGGACACCCTCACGGAGCGCGAGGTGGAGGTGCTGAAGCTGGTCGCCCGCGGGCTGTCCAACGCGGAGATCGCCGCCGACCTGTTCGTGAGTGAGACGACGGTCAAGACGCATGTGGGGCACGTGCTGACGAAGCTGGGCCTGCGCGACCGGGTGCAGGCCGCCGTCTACGCGTACGAGAGCGGGCTGGTGCGTCCCGGCGCCCAGTGAGGCGGCGGGCGCACGGGTCCGGCGCCGGGTGAGGCGGAGGACCGCGCACGGGTCCGGCCGGGGCGGGTGAGCCCCGGGCCGGACCCGTGGTGCGTCAGGTGCTCTTGCCGAGCTCCCAGAGCTGGAGGTCGGCCGAGGAGGTGACGGCCCACTCGACTCCGGTCAGCCCGTCGAGCGAGGCGACGTACTGCTTGCCCTGCCAGACCGGGAGGACCGGGACGTCCTTGGCAACGATGTCCTGGAGCTTCTCGAAGATCGGGGACGCCGTGCTGCGGTCGGCCGCGCTGCGGGACTCGGGGATGAGCGTCTCCTGGGCGGCGGCGGACCGGTAGGGCGAGTTGAGGAAGTTGTTCTTGTCGAGGAACGGCGCCGTGTAGGTGTCCGGGTCCGGGAAGTCCGGGAACCAGCCCATGCCGTAGACCGCGTACTCGCCCTTCCGCTGGGCGGGGCGGTACTTGGCCCACGGGGTGCCCTCGACCTTGACCTCGAAGAGCCCGGAGGCGTTGAGCTGCTTGGCCAGTGCCTTGAACTCGGCGGCGGTGGCCGGACCGTAGTGGTCGGTCGTGTAGTGCAGCGTGAAGGCGACCGGGGTGCTGATGCCGGCCTCCTGGAGGGTCTTGGCGGCCGCGGAGGTGCTGGGCTCGCCGTAGGTGTTGAAGAAGGAGTTGGTGTGCCCGGTGATGCCTGACGGGATGAGCGAGTAGAGCGGCTCGGCGGTGCTCCCGTACACCTCGCCGGCGATCTCCCCGCGGTCGATGACCTGGGCCATGGCCTGGCGTACCGCCTTGTTCTCCACCGCGGGGTCCTCGGTGTTGAAGGCGAGGTAGCTGATGGCGAGTCCGGGCATCTCGGTGAGCTTGACGCCCTCCTGGGGCTCCATGAGCATCTTCTGCGACTGCTCGGGCGACATGGTGCGTGTCATCATGTCGATCTTCTTGTCGTCGAGCGCCTTGCCCATCGCCTCGGCGTCGGGGAAGAGGTCCAGCTCGACCTTGTCGTTGAGGACCTTCAGATCGCCCTTGTACGTCGGGTTCCTGGTGAACACCACCTTGACGGCCTGGCCGTCCTTGACCTCGGCCTTCATGGTGTACGGGCCGGAGCCGTCGACCTCGAAGCCGTCCCGGGGGGCCTTGGCCGGGTACTTGTCCTTCTGGACGATCCCGGCCGCCGGGGTCGCGAGCTTGTACGGGAAGGTCGCGTCCGGGTTGCTCAGGTGGAAGACGATCTCGTCCTCGCCCTTGGTCTCGATCGTGTCGATGTTGTCGAGCAGACCGACCGGGCCGCTCTCGTCCTTGATGTCGATGACGCGCTGGAGGGAGTACTTCACGTCCTCGGTGGTCAGGGGCGTGCCGTCGGCGAAGGTGAGGCCCTCACGCAGGGTGCACCGGTAGCTCTCGTTCCTGGTGTCGGTGAACTGGCAGCTCTCGGCCGCCTCGGGCACGGGCTCGCCGCCACCGCGCGGTATGTGGGTCAGCGTCTGCACGGTCTGCCGCAGGACGTTCCACACGCCCGCCTCGTAGCCGATGGCGGGGTCGAGCGGGGCCGGGTTGTCCTTCGAGGCGACGAACTGGTCCGTGGTCCCGACGACGATGGCGTCGCCCCCGGCGTCCGGCCCGCCACAGGCGGCGAGTACCGGCGCGAGCAGGCCCACCACGGCGGGCAGCACCAGCGTCTTGCGGTTCATCTGGACGTTCTCCCTCATTCCGTCATGTGAGAAAACCGAGATTAGTAGGCGCCGCCCAGGTGCTCTGACCGGTGGGAATGGGCGGCGTACTCACTCGGTGATCGCCCATGACGGGGCGTCCACCACACGCTCGGGAATGTTTCGTACAGCGCTTCATGAACCCGGACGTATGCCCGCCCGGGGCAGGCGGACGCGCTGCTCACCGGGGGCTCCGACACCCCTTCGGAGTGACGAACCTCACGCACCGGACCCTTGTCCGCGCATGGTCATGGACCTGATTCAGGCCGATTCCGGGAGGCGGGACCACACATCCCGGCGACACGAATTTCGCTTTTCATTCACAGGGAAACGCTCGGTGCCCAGCTCATCGCTTTCCGGTCACCAGGCCTTTCAGAAAAGCGAGATCCACATGTTCGAGGGACGGGACGACCGCCCGTCCCGGCGCGGGCGCGATGTCCGCGACGGAGGGCACCGCGACCACCCGGCAGCCCGCCGCCTCGGCCGACGCGACCCCCGTGGCGGTGTCCTCGATGACCGCGCAGCGCCCGGGCTCCGCTCCGAAACCGGCGGCCGCGGCGAGGTACGGCTCGGGGTGCGGCTTGGTACGGGCGACCTCGTCACCGGCGACGGTGAGCGCGAAGTGGTGGTGGCCGACCGAGTCCAGCACCCGGTCGATGATCCGGCGGTGCGAGGCGGAGACCAGTGCCGTGGGCACCTCGTGCGCGGCGAGTTCGCCCAGCAGCCGGGCGGCTCCCGGCATGAGCGGCACCCCGCGTCCGATGCGCTTCTCGAAGCGGTCGTTCAGCAGCACCGTGAGCTCTTCGAGGTCGATCACGGCTCCGGTGGCCTCGATGAGGTAGCCCGCGCTGCGGGTCATCGGGCCGCCGACCACCACGTCGCGCCACGCGGCGTCGAGCCGGTGGCCGAGGTCGGCGAAGACCTCGACCTCCACGTCCCACCAGAAGCCCTCCGTGTCGACGAGGGTGCCGTCCATGTCGAGCAGGACCGCCTGCAAGGCCGAGCCCTCGGCCGTACGGGTCAGGGACGCGGGAACCGTACTGGTCATCCGGCACACCTTCCATGAGGGACGAGAAGGCCGGCCGCCGTCCCGGTGGGAACGGTGACCGGCCTGCACTGGACCGACCAGTCTACGACTCGTACGGATACGGCGCGCGGACCACGGCTCACCGCGCGTCGAACACCGGGTTACCGCGCGTTGAAGTACTTCGCCTCGGGGTGGTGGATGACGATGGCGTCGGTGGACTGCTCCGGGTGGAGCTGGAACTCCTCCGAGAGCTGGACGCCGATGCGCTCCGGCTCCAGCAGCGCGGCGATCTTGGCCCGGTCCTCCAGGTCGGGGCAGGCCCCGTAGCCGAGGGAGAACCGCGCGCCGCGGTACTTGAGCGCGAACATGTCCTCGACCTCCGCGGGGTCCTCCCCGGAGAACCCCAGCTCGCCGCGGACCCGGGCGTGCCAGTACTCCGCCAGGGCCTCGGCCAGCTGCACGGACAGCCCGTGCAGCTCCAGGTAGTCGCGGTAGGAGTTCGCCTCGAAGAGCTTGGCGGTCTCCCCGCCGATCTTCGAGCCGACGGTGACGATCTGGAGGCCGACCACGTCCCGCTCCCCCGACTCCTCGGGGCGGAAGAAGTCCGCGAGGCACAGCCGGCGGCCGCGGCGCTGGCGGGGGAAGGTGAAGCGGGTGCGCTCGGACCCGTCCTCGTGGAGCAGGATCAGGTCGTCGCCCTTGGACACGCAGGGGAAGTAGCCGTAGACGACGGCCGCTTCCAGCAGGTTCTCGGTCTGGAGCTTGTCCAGCCAGCCCCGCAGGTGCGGGCGGCCCTCGGTCTCCACCAGCTCCTCGTACGTCGGGCCGTCACCGGCCCGTGCCTGCTTGAGACCCCACTGGCCCTTGAAGAGCGCGCCCTCGTCCAGCCAGGACGCGTACTCCTTGAGCTGGATCCCCTTGACGACGCGGGTCCCCCAGAACGGCGGCTCGGGCACCGGGTTGGTGACGGAGACGTCGGAGCGCACGCCCTCCTCCGGCTCCACCACGTCCAGCACCGGGGTGTCCCGCTTGGGCACCCGGCGCTGCTTCAGCTCGGGGAGCACCGCGCCGGGCACCCCGCGCTTGACCGCGATCAGCGCGTCCATCAGGCGCAGCCCCTCGAACGCGTCGCGGGCGTAGCGGACCTCGCCCTCGTAGACCTCGTGGAGGTCCTGCTCGACGTAGGCCCGGGTGAGGGCGGCGCCGCCGAGGATCACCGGGTAGTCGGCCGCCATCTTGCGCTGGTTCAGCTCCTCCAGGTTCTCCTTCATGATCACGGTGGACTTCACCAGGAGGCCGGACATGCCGATGACGTCGGCCTTGTGCTCCTCGGCCGCGTCCAGGATCGCGGAGACGGGCTGCTTGATCCCCAGGTTGACGACGGTGTAGCCGTTGTTGGAGAGGATGATGTCGACGAGGTTCTTGCCGATGTCGTGGACGTCGCCCCGCACGGTGGCCAGCACGATGGTGCCCTTGCCCTCGTCGTCGGTCTTCTCCATGTGCGGTTCGAGGTGCGCCACCGCGCTCTTCATCACCTCGGCGGACTGGAGGACGAACGGCAGCTGCATCTGGCCGGAGCCGAACAGCTCGCCGACGACCTTCATGCCCGCGAGCAGGGTGTCGTTGACGATCTCCAGGGCGGGCCGGGTCAGCAGGGCCTCGTCCAGGTCCTCCTCCAGGCCGTTCTTCTCGCCGTCGATGATGCGGCGCTGGAGGCGCTCGTCCAGCGGCAGGGCGAGGAGTTCCTCGGCCTTGCCGGCCTTCATCGACTTCATGTTGACGCCCTCGAAGAGCTCCATGAGCTTCTGCAGGGGGTCGTAGCCCTCGGCACGGCGGTCGTACACGAGGTCCAGCGCGACCTCGACCTGCTCCTGCTCCAGCCGGGCGATCGGCAGGATCTTCGAGGCGTGCACGATCGCGGAGTCCAGTCCGGCCTTGACGCACTCGTCCAGGAACACGGAGTTCAGCACCACACGGGCGGCCGGGTTGAGGCCGAAGGAGATGTTGGACAGCCCGAGCGTGGTCTGTACGGCGGGGTGGCGCCGCTTCAGTTCGCGGATCGCCTCGATGGTGGCGATGCCGTCCTTGCGGGACTCCTCCTGCCCGGTGCAGATGGTGAAGGTCAGGCAGTCGATGAGGATGTCCGACTCCTGGATGCCCCAGTTCGTGGTGAGGTCCTCGATGAGCCGCTGGGCGATGGCCACCTTGTGCTCGACGGTGCGGGCCTGGCCCTCCTCGTCGATGGTCAGCGCGATCAGCGCCGCGCCGTGCTCGGCGGCCAGGGCGCTGACCTTGGCGAACCTCGACTCGGGCCCGTCCCCGTCCTCGTAGTTGACGGAGTTGAGCACGGCCCGGCCGCCGAGCTTCTCCAGACCGGCGCGCAGGACGGGCAGCTCGGTGGAGTCCAGCACGACCGGCAGGGTGGAGGCGGTGGCGAAACGGCCGGCCAGCTCCTCCATGTCGGCGACGCCGTCGCGGCCGACGTAGTCGACGCAGAGGTCGAGCATGTGCGCGCCCTCGCGGATCTGGTCGCGGGCCATCTCGACGCAGTCGTCCCAGCGGGCGTCGAGCATGGCCTCGCGGAACTTCTTCGACCCGTTGGCGTTCGTGCGCTCGCCGATGGCCAGGTAGGAGGTGTCCTGGCGGAAGGGGACGCTCTGGTACAGGGAGGCGGCGCCGGGCTCGGGGCGCGGTTCGCGGGCGGAGGGGGCGGTGCCGCGCACCCGCTCCACGACCTGGCGCAGGTGCTCGGGCGTGGTGCCGCAGCAGCCGCCGACCAGGGAGAGGCCGTACTCGGCGACGAACGTCTCCTGGGCGTCCGCGAGCTCCTCGGGCGTCAGCGGGTAGTGGGCGCCGTTCTTGCCGAGGACCGGCAGGCCCGCGTTGGGCATGCAGGACAGCGGGACGCGGGAGTGCCGGGCCAGATAGCGCAGGTGCTCGCTCATCTCGGCGGGGCCGGTGGCGCAGTTCAGGCCGATCATGTCGATGCCGAGGGGTTCCAGGGCGGTGAGCGCGGCGCCGATCTCCGAGCCCAGCAGCATGGTGCCGGTCGTCTCCACGGTGACGGAGCAGATGACGGGCAGGTCCGCGCCGGTCGCCGCCAGGGCGCGCCGGGCGCCGACGACGGACGCCTTGGTCTGCAGCAGGTCCTGGGTGGTCTCCACCAGGAGGGCGTCGGCGCCCCCGGCGATCATGCCTTCGGCGTTCTGCTGGTAGGCGTCGCGAAGCTTGGCGTACGGGGCGTGGCCCAGGGTGGGCAGCTTGGTGCCCGGTCCCATGGAGCCGAGCACCCAGCGCTGCTGCCCGGTGGAGGCGGTGAACTCGTCGGCCACCTCGCGGGCGATCCGGGCACCGGACTCCGACAGCTCGTAGACCCGCTCGGGGATGTCGTACTCGCCCAGGGCGGCGAAGTTGGCGCCGAAGGTGTTCGTCTCGACGCAGTCCACGCCGACCGCGAAGTACTCCTCGTGCACGGACCGGACGATGTCGGGCCGGGTCACGTTGAGGATCTCGTTGCAGCCTTCCAGGTCCTGGAAGTCCTCGAGGGTGGGGTCCTGGGCCTGCAACATGGTGCCCATCGCACCGTCGGCCACCACCACACGGGTGGCGAGTGCCTCACGGAGGGCTGCGGCTCGGTTCCGGCTGTCAGCGGAAGGGGTCGGCGACGAGGCCATGGATGTTCTCCCTGGAATGCGACGGCTGTCGGCTTTGCGCCCTTCAGCGGAAGGGGCACGCGGCCAGGGTAGCCGGGCGCCGCACGGGCCGGTCGTCGCGTCCCAGCGGGCGGACTGCATGCTGTGCGGGTGACACGCGGGGCCGGAGTGATGACGCGAACCGAGCGCCGCACCGGACAAAGTTCGGCATCGACCGATAGTGTTCAGCATTGTCGAACCGAGGTGGAGGAGTACGGCGCGATGGCCAAGAACATCCAGTCGCTGGAGCGGGCCGCGGCGATGCTGCGTCTGCTGGCGGGCGGCGAGCGCCGGCTCGGGCTCTCCGACATCGCCTCCTCGCTGGGCCTGGCCAAAGGCACCGCGCACGGCATCCTGCGCACCCTCCAGCACGAGGGCTTCGTGGAGCAGGAGCCGGCGTCCGGGCGCTACCAGCTCGGCGCGGAGCTGCTGCGGCTGGGCAACAGCTATCTGGACGTGCACGAGCTGCGGGCCCGCGCCCTGGTGTGGACGGACGACCTGGCCCGCTCCAGCGGCGAGAGCGTCCACCTGGGCGTCCTGCACCAGCGGGGCGTACTGATCGTCCACCACGTCTTCCGGCCCGACGACAGCCGCCAGGTCCTGGAGGTCGGCGCCATGCAGCCGCTGCACTCCACGGCCCTGGGCAAGGTGCTCTGCGCCTACGACCCGGTGGCGCACAGCGAGGCCACCGAGGCGGAGCGGCGGCCGTACACCCCCCGCACCGTGACCGCCGAGCCGGAGTTCGAGGCCCTGCTGGACACGGTACGGGCGCGGGGCTGGGCCTCGGACACGGAGGAGACCTGGGAGGGCGTGGCCGCCGTGGCGGCGCCCATCCACGACCGGCGCCGGATGCCGGTCGGCGCGGTGGCCGTGACGGGCTCGGTCGAACGCGTGCGCCCCGGCGGCGAGCTGCGCCCCGAGCTGATCACCGCGGTGCGGGAGTGCGCCCGCGCCGTCTCCCGCGACCTGGGCGCCAACCGCTTCTGAGTCCTCCGCGCCCCGCGTGACCCCTGCCTGACCCAGTGCATTCGGCTGCCCGAAACCCTTGACGCGCCTCTCCCGGAGAGAAACACTGCCGTTCACCGGTCGGCATTGTCGAACACCTAACGGCAATAAGAGTTAGGGTGTGGCAGTGCCGAGGGCCGGTCTAGCCCTCTACAGGTGAGGTACCCGCAAGTGAGGTGTACCCACCTGGGGCGCGGTCCACCGGAGGAAACCCGGCGGACCGCGTTCCCCTGGACGAAGGACAAAGGAGTCGCGGTGTCCAGCTCCGACATCTTCATCGGCGAGACCATCGGTACCGCCATACTGGTTCTGCTCGGCGGCGGTGTCTGTGCCGCCGTCACCCTCAAGCGTTCAAAAGCGCACAACGCCGGCTGGGTGGCCATCACCTTCGGGTGGGGCTTCGCCGTCCTGACCGGCGCCTACATCGCCTCGGGCGTGTCGGGCGCCCACCTCAACCCGGCCGTCACCCTCGGTCTCGCGATCCAGGGCGGCACCGCCTGGGGCGACGTCCCGCTGTACCTGGCCTCGGAGCTGCTCGGCGCCATGATCGGCGCGGTGCTGGTCTGGGCGGTCTACTACGGGCAGTTCCACGCCCATCTGACCGACCCCGAGATCGTCGCGGACCAGCCCGCCGAGGAGGGCATGGTCGACCAGTCGACGGCCCCGAAGGCGGGCCCGGTGCTCGGCGTCTTCTCCACCGGCCCGGAGATCCGCAACGCGGTCCAGAACGTGGTCACGGAGATCATCGCCACCGCGGTGCTGATCCTGGCGATCCTCACCCAGGGCCTCAACGACGACGGCAACGGCCTGGGCCCGCTGGGCGCGCTGATCACCGCGCTGGTCGTCGTCGGCATCGGCCTCTCGCTCGGCGGGCCGACCGGTTACGCCATCAACCCGGTGCGTGACCTCGGTCCGCGCATCGTGCACGCCCTGCTGCCCCTGCCGAACAAAGGCGGCTCCGACTGGGGCTACGCCTGGGTACCGGTGGTGGGACCGCTGATCGGCGGCGCACTGGCCGGCGGGCTCTACAACCTCGCTTTCGCCTGAGACGCGACCACCACCACCCCACAGACCTCCGGGAGCACACCGTGACCGACGCACACACCACCGGCCCGTTCATCGCGGCCATCGACCAGGGCACCACCTCCAGCCGCTGCATCGTCTTCGACAAGGACGGCCGGATCGTCTCCGTCGACCAGAAGGAGCACGAGCAGATCTTCCCGAAGCCCGGCTGGGTGGAGCACGACGCCAAGGAGATCTGGGAGAACGTCCAGGAGGTGGTCGCGGGCGCGGTCGTCAAGGCGGGCATCACCTCCGCCGACGTCAAGGCGATCGGCATCACCAACCAGCGCGAGACCACGCTGCTGTGGGACAAGAACACCGGTGAGCCGGTCCACAACGCCCTCGTCTGGCAGGACACCCGCACGGACGCCCTGTGCAAGGAGCTCGGCCGCAACGTCGGCCAGGACCGCTTCCGCCGCCAGACCGGCCTGCCGCTCGCCTCGTACTTCGCCGGCCCCAAGGTCCGCTGGCTGCTCGACAACGTCGAGGGGCTGCGCGAGCGCGCCGAACGGGGCGACATCCTCTTCGGCACCATGGACTCCTGGGTCATCTGGAACCTGACCGGCGGCACCGAGGGCGGCGTCCACGTCACGGACGTCACCAACGCCTCCCGCACCCTGCTGATGAACCTGCACGACATGGAGTGGGACCGCGGCATCCTCAGCTCGATGGACATCCCGGCGGCCCTGCTGCCCGAGATCCGGTCCTCCGCCGAGGTGTACGGCAAGGCCAAGGGCGGTGTCCTGGACGGCGTCCCGGTGGCCTCCGCGCTGGGCGACCAGCAGGCCGCCCTGTTCGGCCAGACGTGCTTCGCCGAGGGCGAGGCCAAGTCCACGTACGGCACCGGCACCTTCATGCTGATGAACACCGGCCACCGCCCCGTGAACTCGTACAACGGGCTGCTGACGACCGTCGGGTACCGGATCGGCGACAGCGAGCCGGTGTACGCCCTGGAGGGGTCCATCGCGGTCACCGGTTCGCTGGTGCAGTGGATGCGCGACCAGATGGGCCTGATCAACTCCGCCGCCGAGATCGAGACGCTCGCGTCCTCGGTCGAGGACAACGGGGGCGCGTACTTCGTCCCCGCCTTCTCCGGGCTCTTCGCCCCGTACTGGCGTCCCGACGCCCGCGGGGTCATCACCGGCCTCACCCGTTACGTCACCAAGGCGCACATCGCCCGTGCCGTGCTGGAGGCCACCGCCTGGCAGACGCGCGAGATCAGCGACGCCATGACGAAGGACTCCGGCGTCGAGCTGACCGCCCTCAAGGTCGACGGCGGCATGACCTCCAACAACCTGCTGATGCAGACGCTCTCGGACTTCCTGGACGCGCCCGTGGTGCGCCCCATGGTCGCCGAGACCACCTGCCTCGGCGCGGCCTACGCCGCCGGCCTCGCCGTCGGCTTCTGGCCGGACACCGACGCGCTGCGCGCCAACTGGCGCCGGGCCGCCGAGTGGACCCCCCGTATGGACGCGGCCACCCGTGACCGCGAGTACAAGAGCTGGCTCAAGGCCGTCCAGCGGTCGATGGGCTGGCTCGACGACACCACCGCAGAGGAGTAGAGAACATGACCACCCTGCAGAGCGTCCCCACCCTCGGGACGCACCCGGCCTCCGGCTCCCTCCCGAGCCGGGCCGAGACCCGGGAACAGCTCTCCAAGGCGACGTACGACCTCCTGGTGATCGGCGGCGGCATCCTGGGCATCTCCACCGCCTGGCACGCCGCGCAGTCCGGACTGCGGGTGGCCCTGGTGGACGCCGGCGACTTCGCCGGCGCCACCTCCTCCGCCTCGTCCAAGCTGCTCCACGGCGGCCTGCGCTACCTCCAGACCGGCGCGGTGAAGCTGGTGGCCGAGAACCACTTCGAGCGCCGCGCGGTCTCCCGGCAGGTCGCCCCGCACCTGGCCAACCCGCTCACCTTCTACCTGCCCGTCTACAAGGGCGGCCCGCACGGCGCGGCCAAGCTCGGCGCGGGCGTCTTCGCCTACTCGGCGCTGTCCGCCTTCGGCGACGGCGTCGGCCACGTGATCAGCCCGGCACGGGCCCGCCGCGACGTTCCCGAGCTGCGCACGGACAACCTCAAGGCCGTCGCGGTCTACGGCGACGACCAGATGAACGACGCCCGGATGGCGCTGATGACGGTCCGCGCCGCGGCCGACGCGGGCGCCGTCGTCCTCAACCACGCCGCCGTCACCGGGCTGCGCTTCACCCGGGGCCGGGTCACCGGCGCGGACCTGGAGGACCGTCAGGACGGCACGGAGTTCGGGGTGGACGCCCGCCTGGTCCTGAACGCCACCGGACCGTGGGTGGACCACCTGCGCAGGATGGAGGACCCGCAGGCGGCGCCCTCCATACGCCTGTCCAAGGGCGCACACCTGGTGCTGCGGCGCACCCGCCCCTGGAAGGCCGCGCTGGCGACCCCGATCGACAAGTACCGGATCACCTTCGCCCTGCCGTGGGAGGACATGCTGCTGCTCGGTACGACCGACGAGGAGTACGAGGGCGACCCGGCCGATGTCTCGGTCACCGAGAAGGACACGGCCCAGATCCTGGACGAGGCGGCGTTCTCCGTCCGCGACCAGCAGCTCTCGCGCGATCTGATCACCTACTCCTTCGCGGGTCTTCGGGTCCTGCCCGGCGGCCCCGGCGACACCTCGAAGGCGAAGCGGGAGACGGTCGTCACGGAGGGCCGCGGCGGGATGCTGTCGGTGGCCGGCGGCAAGTGGACGACGTTCCGTCACATCGGCCGTACGGTGATGAACAAGCTGGCCGCCCTCCCGGGGCACCCGCTGGCCGAAGACATGGAGCCGATGGCACGGCTGCCGAAGAAGCTGCCGCTGCCGGGCATCGCCAACCCGGACGCGGTGGCCCACCGGCTGCTCGTCGACGGCGGGACGCCGGGACCCCGGATGGCGGCCGACACGGCACGCCACCTCGCCACCCACTACGGCTCGCTCTCCTTCGACATCGCGCGCCTGGCCAACGAGGACCCGGCGCTCGCGGAGCGCGTCCACCCGGACGCCCCGGAGATCTGGGCGCAGGTGGCGTACGCGCGCGACCGCGAGTGGGCCGAGACGGCGGACGACGTGCTGCGCCGCCGGACGACGCTGACGATCCGGGGGCTGGCGACGGACGATCTCGAGGCACGGGTCGAGAAGATGCTGGCTGAGAAGCGCTGACCGCCGCGCACCTCCGGGAGGCGGCCCTTCGGGGCCGCCTTCCGGCGTGCTGGGCGGGGCCGGGAGGGGCGCCGGTGACCGGGGCGGGGACGGGGGCCGCATAATGACCTGATACATCGGATGTCTTGTGCGCGAGGAGGCCCTCCATGGCCGTCACCGACGAAGCGATCGAGAAGATCAAGGGAATGATCGTCTCGGGCGCTCTGGCGCCCGGCGACCGGCTGCCCAAGGAGAGCGAACTCGCCGCGGAGCTGGGGCTCTCCCGCAACTCGCTGCGTGAGGCGGTGCGGGCGCTGTCGCTGATCCGCATCCTCGACGTCCGCCAGGGCGACGGCACGTACGTCACGAGTCTGGATCCGCAACTCCTGCTGGAGGCGCTCAGCTTCGTGGTGGACTTCCACCGTGACGACACGGTGCTGGAGTTCCTCGCCGTACGCCGCATCCTGGAGCCGGCGGCCACCGCGATGGCGGCCACGCGCATCGGTGAGGACCGGCTGGACGCCCTCGGCGCGCAGCTGGACGCCCTGGGGCCCGACCCCTCGGTGGAGGAACTGGTCGCCTCGGACCTGGAGTTCCACCGGGGCATCGTGCGGGCGTCCGGCAACTCGGTCCTGTGCTCCCTGCTCGACGGCCTGTCCGGGCCGACGACCCGGGCCAGGGTGTGGCGCGGGCTCACCCAGGAGGACGCGGTCAGCCGCACCCTGCACGAGCACCGGGCGATCCTCGCCGCGCTCAGGGACCGGGACGCGGAGGCGGCCCGGTCCTGGGCGACGGTGCACGTGGCGAGCGTGGAGCAGTGGCTGCGCTCGACGCTGTGAGCCGGCCGGCCCGCGCGCCCGGCGCACACGCCCCCGGTCCACACGCCCGCACGCGCCCGTCCGCCCACCCCCGGCGGCTCCCTGTCCGCACGCCCGGTCAGGCCGGGCGCAGGCGCAGCCCCTGCATCCCGCCGTCCACGGCGAGCGCGGTACCGGTGACGGAGGCGGCCGCCGGGCTCGCCAGGTAGACGACCGCGGCGGCGACCTCCTCGGCCCGGACCAGCCGCCCCATCGGCTGGCGGGCGTCGAGGGCGGCGCGTTCGGCCACCGGGTCGTCGGCCTGGGCGAGCAGCCGGCCGATCCACGGGGTCTCGGCCGTGCCGGGGTTGACGCAGTTGACCCGGATCCCCTCGCGTACGTGGTCGGCGGCCATGGCGAGGGTGAGCGCGAGCACGGCCCCCTTGCTCGCGCTGTACAGGGCGCGCCGCGGCAGCCCGGCGGTGGCCGCCACCGAGCAGGTGTGGGTGATCGACACGGCGCCGGGCCGGTCGACGGCCGCCCGGCGCAGATGGGGCAGGGCATGGCGGGCGGCGCGGACCATGCCAAGGACGTTGACGTCCATGACCCGGCCCCACTCCTGGTCGTCGTTGTCCTCGACGGTGCCGACCGCGCCGGTCCCGGCGTTGGGGACGAGGGTGTGCAGGCCGCCCAGTTCCGCGGCGGCCCGCTCGACGCCCGCGCGGACGGCCGCGTCGTCGCACACGTCGGCCTCGATCGCCAGCGCCCCGTCCGGGACGCCCGCCGTCTCCCGGTCGAGTACGGCGACGCGCGCGCCCCGGGCCAGCAGGAGGCCCGCCACGGCGGCTCCTATGCCCGAGGCGCCGCCCGTCACGAGGGCGGACAGTCCGTCGAAGTCCTGTGCACCGGTCATCGTCCGGTCTCCTCGGGGGTGCGGCGGGCCTGCCAGACGGGGCCCTGCGGGTAGCGGTGGTCGGCGAGCGAGGCGGGGAGCATCCGTGCGGAGAACCCCGGGGCGCGGGGGGCGGCATAGCGCCCGGACACGATGACGGCCGGGTCGGCGAAGTGCTCGTGGAGGTGGTCGACGTACTCGACGACCCGGTCCTCCCAGGTGCCGGAGACGGCGACGTAGTCGAACATCGCGAGGTGCTGTACCAGTTCGCAGAGTCCGACGCCCCCGGCGTGCGGGCAGACCGGGACGCCGTACTTGGCGGCGAGCAGCAGGACGGCGAGGTTCTCGTTGACCCCGGCGACCCGGGTGGCGTCGATCTGGACGAAGTCGGTCGCACCGGCCTGGAGCAGCTGCTTGAACACGACCCGGTTGGCGACGTGTTCGCCGGTGGCCACCTTGACCGGCTGTCCGGCGCGCACGGCGGCGTGCCCGAGTACGTCGTCGGGGCTGGTCGGTTCCTCGATCCAGTACGGGTCGTAGGGGGCGAGCGCCCTCATCCACTCCACCGCCTCCGCCACGTCCCAGCGCTGGTTGGCGTCGACGGCGACACGGATGTCCGGCCCCACGGCCTCACGGGCCAGGGACAGTCTGCGGACGTCGTCCCGGAGGTCGCCGCCGACCTTCAGCTTGATCTGGGTGAATCCGTCCGCGACGGCCTGCCGGGCGAGCCGCACCAGCGTGTCGTCGTCGTATCCCAGCCAGCCCGGTGAGGTGGTGTACGCGGGGTAGCCCTCGGCCAGCAGCCGCTCGGTGCGCTCGGCGCGGCCCGGTTCGGCGGCGCGGAGAAGGGCCAGCGCCTCGTCGGGGGTGAGGGCGTCGGTGAGGTGACGGAAGTCGACGAGGGAGACCAGCTCCTCGGGCGTCATCCCGGCCAGGAACCGCCATACGGGCTCTCCGGCCAGCTTCGCCGCGAGATCCCAGGCGGCGTTGACGACCGCGCCGGCCGCCATGTGCATCACGCCCTTCTCGGGCCCGAGCCAGCGCAGTTGGGAGTCATGGGTGAGCTCGCGGTACAGGTCGCCGAGCGCGGCGGCGGTACGGGGGACGGGGCGCCCCAGCAGGTAGGGCCGGAGCGTGCTGATGGCGGCGGCCATGACCTCGTTGCCGCGCCCGATGGTGAAGCAGAAGCCGTGGCCCTCGGGGCCCGTCCCCCCGTCCGGCCCGTCCGCGCCGCCCGGCCCGTCCGCCCTCTCGTTGCCGTCCGTCCGCAGCACGACGTAGGCGGCCGAGTAGTCGGGATCGGGGTTCATGGCGTCCGAGCCGTCGAGCTGTTCCGAGGTGGGAAAACGGATGTCGTGGACCTCGAACCGCGTGACGGTCTGACTCATGTGCGCCCCCAGGGGAATAACATCGGACCTCTTCTTGGTCATCCGATGTATATCCCTCCACCTCCTGCCGGGTCCAGAGCCGGAGCGGCGTTTGACCGGTTTCGACGGAAACAGCTCGGATGAATCACGCCCTGGCACGGTTCCCTGATCGACGCAAACACACTGCGGCGGGAGGGCGGGGACGCCGTAAGGTTGGTACGTACACAAGGGAACTTCGGAAGGAGGCCTGGGTGATCGAGCTCGAGGGAGTACCCGAGCTGATCGACCCGGTCATGGTGGCCGCGTTCGAAGGCTGGAACGACGCCGGTGACGCCGCCTCCACAGCGGTCGGACATCTGAACCGGGAATGGAAGGGCGAGGTCTTCGCGGCGCTCGACGCCGAGGACTACTACGACTTCCAGGTCAACCGGCCCACGGTCTGGATGGAGGGCGGGTCCCGCAAGATCACATGGCCGACGACACGCCTGTCCGTGGTCCGGGTGGGCGGGGACGAACCCCGTGACCTGGTCCTGGTGCGGGGCATCGAGCCGTCGATGCGCTGGCGTTCGTTCTGCAACGAGATCCTGGGGTTCGCCCATGAGCTCGGCGTCGAGATGGTCGTCATCCTGGGGGCGCTGCTCGGCGACACCCCGCACACCAGGCCGGTACCGGTCAGCGGGGTCACCTCCGACCCGGATCTGGCCCGGACGATGGACCTGGAGGAGACGCGGTACGAGGGTCCGACCGGCATCGTCGGCATCCTCCAGGAGGCCTGCACCCATGCCGGCGTACCGGCGGTGAGCCTGTGGGCGGCGGTGCCGCACTACGTGTCGCAGCCGCCGAACCCGAAGGCGACGCTGGCCCTGCTGAACCGGCTGGAGGACCTGCTCGGCCTGCGGATCCCGCTGGGCGAACTGCCCGAGGACGCCCGTGCCTGGCAGCTCGGCGTGGACCAGCTGGCCGCGGAGGACAGCGAGGTGGCGGAGTACGTGCAGACCCTTGAGGAGGCGCGGGACACCGCAGAGCTGCCCGAGGCGTCCGGCGAGGCCATCGCCCGGGAGTTCGAGCGGTATCTGCGGCGCCGGGACGTCGGCGGCCCCGGGCAGGGACCCGGCGGCCATGCCACCGAGAGCGGCGACCTGTCCTATCTGCGGGACACCTCCGGCGACCGTACGAGGCCGCCGCGCCCGCAGCGCCCGGAGAAGGGGCGGCCGGGGACCTCGCGCCCGGAGGGCGGCGGGCCCGGGGAGGACGGCGGCGCCGCCGAGGCCGGCGGGGGTTCCGAGGACGACGGCAGGGGCCCCGCGCGCGGCGAGGGCCACGAGGACGGCGGGTCGCCCGACGACCCGTCCACCGGCTGACACGCCGCCAGGATCCGTCCGCGCACCGTCGGTGCCGGGACCGGCCGACGCGCCGCCAGGAAGAGAACGGACAGAAGACCGGCCCCGGACCTCGTGCGAGAGGTCCGGGGCCGGTCGTGTGCGTGGGCCGGTGCGGGCAGGATCCGGACACCCGGCGGAACAGGACCGGCGGGCCGTGGCCGCGCCTCCGCGGTCCCCGCCGGGTGTCTCCGGGAGAGGTCGCCTAGAGAGCGACGCCCAGCAGGGCGTCCACGGTGCGCGAGACCACGCCGGGCGCGCCCTCGTCCGTACCGCCGCCGGAGGTCTGCTGTCCGGCCCAGCGGTCCACGGCGGCCAGGGCTGCCGGGGAGTCCAGGTCGTCGGCCAGGGCGGCGCGTACCTCCTCGACCAGCGCGTCGGCGGACGGCCCGTCCGGCCGGGAGACGGCGGCTCGCCACCGGTCGAGGCGGGCGACGGCGTCGGCGAGCACCTGGTCGGTCCACTCCCAGTCGGAGCGGTAGTGGTGGGCGAGCAGCGAGAGCCGGATCGCGGCGGGGTCCACGCCGTCGCGGCGCAGCGCCGAGACGAAGACCAGGTTGCCCTTGGACTTGGACATCTTCTCGCCGTCCAGGGCGACCATGCCGGCGTGCACGTACGCCTGGGCGAAGGGGTACGCGCCGGTCAGCGCCTGGGCGTGGGAGGCGCCCATCTCATGGTGCGGGAAGGCGAGGTCGGAGCCGCCTCCCTGGACGTCGAAGCCCATGCCGAGGTGTTCCAGGGCGATGGCCACGCACTCGATGTGCCATCCGGGCCGGCCGGGGCCGAGGCGGCCGCCGTCCCAGCTGGGTTCGCCCTCGCGGGCGCCCATCCAGAGCATCGGGTCGAGGGGGTTCTTCTTGCCGGGGCGCTCCGGGTCGCCGCCGCGTTCGGCGGAGAGCAGGCGCATGGCCTCGGCGTCGAGGTGGGAGACCCCGCCGAAGTGCGGGTCGGACTCGACGGAGAAGTACACGTCGCCGTCGAGCTCGTAGGCGGCGCCCGCGTCCAGCAGGCGCTCCACCAGCGGGACGATGCCGGGTATCGCCTCCACGGCCCCGACGTAGTGCTTCGGGGGAAGCATGCGCAGGGCGGTCATGTCCTCGCGGAACAGGGCGGTCTCGCGCTCGGCGAGCTCCGTCCAGTCCTCACCGTCGCGCACGGCCCGCTCCAGCAGCGGGTCGTCCACGTCGGTGACGTTCTGGACGTAGTGGACCTGACGCTTGGTGTCGAGCCACACGCGCTGAACGAGGTCGAACGCGTTGTAGGTCGCCGCATGACCCATGTGGGTCGCGTCGTACGGCGTGATGCCGCAGACGTAGATGCGGGCGACGGGACCGGGGTCAAGGGTGATCCGTCCGCCGGTCGCGGTGTCGTGGATCCGAAGGTCGCGGCCCTTGCCAGGCAGGGCGGGGACCTCAGAAGCGGGCCAGGCATGCATGTCATGAGCGTAACCGGACGATGCTTCCGGATACGAACCGGACCGGTGATCCTGGCCGAAGAGGCGGTCTTGCGCGGTGGACGTTCCCGCTCCGGCCCCCACGCACCGGAGGGGGCGGCGCGGCCCCGGCCAGGGGCCCGGACACGGCCCGTTCGGCGCGGGCGCTCAGACCGGCGGCCAGGGAATGGCCGGCCACTCCCCGCCCGGTCGCGGGTGCCGCCCGGACGCGCGCAGTGCCGCCACCCGCCCGCGCAGCGCGTCCAGCTCCGCCGCGGTGATCAGTTCCGCCAACCGGGTGGCCAGCGCCGTGCCCGGCTCCAGGCCGGCCGCGAGCCGGTCCATCGCCTCGACGGCCTCGGCCGTGAGCGGCTCACCGGCCCACCCCCACAGCAGGGTCCGCAACTTGTCGTCCGCGTGGAAGGTGACTCCGTGGTCGATGGCGTACAGCCGGCCGCCCGGCGCGGGCAGCAGGTGCCCGCCCTTGCGGTCACCGTTGTTGATCACCGCGTCCAGGACCGCGAGCCGGCGCAGCCGGGGGTCGTCCGCGTGCACCAGCAGGGCCGTCCGGCCCTCGCCGACCTCGGCGAAGCCGACGGCCTTCCAGCCGTCCCCCGGCTCCTCGTCCTCCACGAGCGCGAGCAACGGAGGCAGCGCTTCGGCGCCCCCCGCGTCCGTCCGCTCGCCGGTCGCGTCCCCGGCGCCCTCGTCCGCCTCGATCCAGAGCTGGCACATGCCCCGTCCGTAGGGCCCGTCCCGCAGCACCGTGGGCGGTACGAGGCCCCATCCGGTGGCCTCGGAGATCTCATAGGCGGCCACCTCCCGCTGGGCGAGCGTGCCGTCCGGGAAGTCCCACAGGGGCTGCTCCCCGGCGACCGGTTTGTACACGCAGAGGCGTTCCTCGCCCTCGTACGCGACCGTGCAGTGGAGCACCGCGTTGGAGGCGCCGCGCACCTGTCCCAGGACCGTGAGCTCCCCCTCGGTGAGCAGGGTGCGCAGCGCGGCCCCGGTCAGGAGGCTCCGCGCCGGTATCCGTTCTGCCGCGGGCATACGTGTCCTTCCGGGTCGAGGGGCAGGCTGCACAGCGGGCACGGCGGCCGCCCGGCGTTCACGACGTCCAGGGCGCGCTTGGCGAACGCCCGCGCCTGGGCGCCGCTGAGCCGGACGCGCAGCATGGGCGGGCCGTTCTCCTCGTCCTGGAGGAGGCGCTCCTCCGCCTCGGCGAGGTCGTCCTCGGAGTCGGCGTCCAGCTCGACGAGGGCCTGTGCCTCGACGATCATGCGCTGCTCCTCGCCGTCCCAGGCGAGCGCCATCGTGCCGACCCGGAACTCCTCCTCGACGGGGGCGTCCAGGGGCGCGGTGTCGGCCACCTCCATGGGGGCCACGGCCGGTACCGGCGAGTTGCCGCCTGTCCTGCGGACGACCTCGTCGAGGAGTTCGTCGATCCGCTCGGCCAACGCGGCGACCTGGGTCTTCTCCAGGGCCACGCTCGTGACCCGTCCCCTTGAGGATGCCTGGAGGAAAAACGTACGGCGGCCAGGCAGCCCGACCGTGCCGGCCACGAAGCGGTCCGGGGGGTCGTAGAGGAACACCTGACGGGACACGTCCTGTCTCCCTTGAGATCTGGAAGGCGAATGGGGGCGGCCGGGGCCCTGGGGGAAGCCTTCCCCCGTCAGGCCGTCACGGCGCGTCCACCCTACTGCGCGGAGCGATCACGGCGCCCCCGCGCCGCCCCCGACAGCCGCGTCCGATGCCGTGGCGCCCGTGTCCCCGTCCGCGTCGGCCCCCGGGGCGTGCGCGCGCGGCGCGAGGGACGCCAGGTCGCCGGTGTCTCCCAGGCGCAGCAGGAAGGGGCGCAGCCGGGTGTAGCGGATCGCCGTGACCGAACAGGGGTCGACGTGGACGCGCTGGAAGAGGTCGAGGTGCGCGCCCAGGGCGTCGGCGACGAGCGCCTTGATGATGTCGCCGTGCGAGCACATGGCGTAGACGGCGTCCTCCCCGTGCTCCTCCTCGACACGGGCGTTCCACTCCCGTACGGCGTCCACGGCCCGCGCCTGCATGGCCCGCATGGACTCGCCCCCGGGGAACGCCGCCGCCGAGGGGTGCTGCTGCACGACGGCCATCAGCGGGTCGTTGGAGAGTTCGGCCAGTTCGCGTCCCGACCAGTCGCCGTAGTCGCACTCGCTGATCCGGTCCTCGGTGTGCAGCGGCAGACCGGGGCGTGCGTCGAGCAGCGGCCGGAGCGTCTCGTGGCAGCGTTGCAGGGGGCTGCTGACGGCGGCCGCGAGCGGGATCCCGGCCAGCCGGGAGGGCAGGGCGGCGGCCTGGAGCGCGCCGCGCTCGTCGAGCGCGACTCCGGGGGTGCGCCCCGCCAGCACTCCGGCGGTGTTGGCGGTGGAACGTCCGTGGCGGACGAGGATGAGCGTGGGCATACGTGCCAGCGTAGAGGGCACGGGAGGGATGCACGGAAGCCGACGGCAGGGAAGAATGCGCCCGTGATTATGGATTGCGGCATTTATCGGGACGGGCGCCGGACCGAGGGGCCCACCGACTTCTCCGCCGCCCTCGCCGAGGCCCGCGCCTCGAAGGACGGATTCGTCTGGATCGGTCTGCACGAGCCCACGGAGGAGGAGTTCGACCTCGTCAGCAGCGAGTTCGGGCTGCATCCGCTGGCGGTGCAGGACGCCCTGCGCGCCCATCAGCGGCCGAAGCTGGAGATCTACGACGACTCGCTCTTCGTGGTCGTCAAACCGGTGGTCTACGACTCGGCGAGCGACGTGGTCACCACGGACGAGCTGATGCTCTTCGTGGGCGACTCCTTCGTGGTGACGGTCCGGCACGGCGAGGGTTCGCCGCTCACGGCCGTACGGCACCGTCTGGAGGCCGATCCGGCGGTGCTCAAGCACGGCCCGACAGCGGTCCTGTACGCGGTCTGCGACGCGGTGGTGGACCACTACATCGTGGTCGCGGCGGAGCTCCAGGCGGACCTGGAGGAGCTGGAGGCGGACGTCTTCGCCCCGGAGAGCGGCACGGACACCAAGAACACCGCCGCGAGCATCTACACCTTCAAGCGGCAACTGCTGGAGTTCCGCCGGGCCGCCGGGCCGCTGGCGGCGCCGATGGAGCGGCTGACGAGCGCGACGGTGCCGTTCGTCGACGCGCGCTCACGGCCGTTCTTCCGGGACGTGGGCGACCATCTGACCCGTGCCAGCGAGCATGTGGAGGGGCTGGACCGGCTGCTCTCGGACATCCTGTCGGCCCATCTGGCCCAGGTGGGCGTGCGGCAGAACGACGACATGCGGAAGATCTCGGCCTGGGCGGCGATGGCGGCCGTACCGACCATGGTGGCCGGGATCTACGGGATGAACTTCCGGCACATGCCGGAGCTGGGCTGGGTGTGGGCGTACCCGGCGGTCATCGGGCTGATGGTGCTCGTGGTCTTCAGCCTGTACCGCCAGTTCAAGCGCCGCGGCTGGCTGTAGCCGGCACCGCCCGCTCAGGCGTACTCCGCGTCCGGGACCGGCTCGACGCCCAGCGCGTCGCGCCGGACGGGCTGGCGGAGGCTCACCATGCGCCGCCAGCCGCCCGCCCGCTCGTACGCGTACGTGGCGTGGATCCCGGCGGCCGGCAGGGCCGCCTTGGCGCGGGGCCAGCGCAGTACGGCGCCCATGTGGCTCATCACGGCGAGGCCGACGTCCCGGTACACCTTGATCTCTGCGAGGGCGCACTCGCGCAGGACGGTGTGGATCGTACGGCCGTGCCCGGCGGCGGCGAGGCGGAGCAGTTCCTCGTGGCAGTAGGCGAGGTGGTTGTCCTCGTCCCGGGAGATCATCTTCACCGCGCGCCCCAGGGCGGGGTGGTCCCCGAAGAACCGCAGCAGCAGTCTCATCTGCTCGGAGGCCCGCTGTTCGGTGACCCTGCTGTGGGCGAGGTAGACGATGATGTCCCGCTCGGACAGCGGCACGTCGCGGCCGAGCCGTTCGTGGGCGAGGCCGATGCCCCGGCGTTCCAGCAGGAGGGTGTAGTCCGTCTCCAGCGGCACCTCGGCGGGTGTCAGACCGCGCTGCTTGAGCAGGGCGTTGAAGATCCGGCCGTGCTTGTCCTCGTCGGCGCCGTGCCGGGCGATCTTGGGACCGAGGCCGCGCAGGGACGCGGGGACGAGGGAGGCGATCCGTGCGTTCTCCCAGCCGCCCTGGGCCTCGCCTCCGGCCGCGATCGAGCAGAACAGGCGGAACGCGTCGTCGTTGTCGAGGATCTCCTGGAACAGACTCTTCGCCGAGAGCATCACTGCCGCCTTTCGCACCGGTGTCCGCGGAGAGACAGTCAAATCCGGTACCAAGAGGTCGGCAACACGGACGGGTCCGGCGGGGGGACCGGACCGTGCGGCCGGGGGCGCGTCGTCCCGGGTGACGGCCGTGACGACGCGCCCCCGCCACGGCCGTGACGCGTGTCCGGGACGGGCCGCGGCGTCAGGCGGCGAGACCCGAGCGCTCCAGGGCCTCGGTGCCGGCGCGCAGGGCGGCGATCCGTTCGTCCAGGGTGAAGCCCGCCGGGGCGAGGGTCAGCGTGGTGACACCGGCGGCGGCGTAGGCCTGCATCCGCTCGGCGATGCGCTCGACCGGGCCGAGCAGAGTGGTGCGGTCGATGAGGTCGTGCGGGACGGCGGCGGCCGCGCCGCTCTTGTCGCCGGACAGGTACTTGTCCTGGATCTCGGCGGCTTCCTTCTCGTAGCCCATGCGCTGGGCGAGCTTGTTGTAGAAGTTCTGCTTCCGGCTGCCCATGCCGCCGACGTACAGCGCGGTGTAGGGGCGGAACATGTCGGCGAGCCCGCCCACGTCCTCGCCGACCGCGAGCGGCAGGGTCGGGCAGACGTCGAAGCCCTCCATGGTCTTGCCGGCCTTCTCACGTCCGGCCCGCAGGTGCTTGACGGCGGTGTCTTCGAGGTGGTCGGCGGACGGGAAGATGAGCAGGGCGCCGTCGGCGATCTCGCCGGTCTGCTCCAGGTTCTTCGGCCCGATGGCCGCGATGTAGAGCGGGATGTGCTCGCGCTGCGGGTGGACGGTCAGCTTGATGGGCTTGCCGGGGCCGTCCGGCAGCGGCAGCGTCCAGTGCTCGCCCTCGTAGGACAGGCGCTCCCGGGACATCGCCCTGCGCACGATCTCGACGTACTCGCGGGTGCGGGCCAGCGGCTTGTCGAACTTGACGCCGTACCAGCCCTCGGACACCTGCGGGCCCGACACGCCGATGCCGAGACGGAAGCGGCCCCCGGAGAGCGAGTCGAGGGTGGCGGCGGTCATCGCCGTCATGGCGGGCTGGCGGGCCGGGATCTGCATGATGGCCGAGCCGACGTCGATGGAGTCGGTCTGCGCGGCGACCCAGGCCAGCACGGTCGGAACGTCGGAGCCGTAGGCCTCGGCCGCCCAGCAGACGTCGTAACCGAGCCGGTCCGCCTCCTGGGCGACGGCGAGGTTGTCGCCGTCCATACCGGCTCCCCAGTAACCGAGATTGATGCCGAGCCGCATGGGCCACGCTCCCTCTACCGATCAGTAACGTACGTACGTCCGGACTCTAGCGCGGGTGGCCCGGATGCGGCAGGGCCCGGTCGTCCGGCGTGGGGTTGTCCACAGGCCGCGACCCCGCGCGGCCCCGGCCAGTAATCTCAGCGCCCATGGAGCAGAGGCATCTCGGCCGCACCGGCCTTCGCGTGTCACGGATCGGGCTCGGCACCCTCACCTGGGGCCGGGACACCGACGAGCACGACGCCGCCGAACAGCTGAAGACCTTCTGGGACGCGGGCGGCACCCTCGTCGACACCGCCGACGTGTACGGCGGCGGGGAGGCCGAACACCTCCTGGGGCGGCTCGTGGACAGCCTGGTGCCACGGGAGGACCTGGTCATCGCGACGAAGGCGGGCAGTGTGCCCGATCCGTACCGCCGCTTCGACGGGTCGCGCGGTCATCTGCTCGCCGCGCTGGACGCGTCCCTGGAGCGGCTGGGCACGGACTACGTCGACCTGTGGCAGATCCACGCCTTCGACACCGTGACGCCGCTGGAGGAGACCATGCAGGCCATGGACCTGGCCGTGTCGTCCGGGCGCGTCCGGTACGCGGGGGTGTCGAACTTCAGCGGGTGGCAGCTGGCCAAGGCGGCGACCTGGCAGCTCGCCTCGCCCGGGGTGCGCACCCGGCTGGCCAGCACCCAGATGGAGTACTCGCTGTTGCAGCGGGGCGTGGAGCGGGAGGTGCTGCCGGCGGCGCTGGACCTGGGGGTGGGGCTGCTGCCGTCCTCCCCGCTGGGGCGCGGGGTGCTGACGGGCAAGTACCGCACGGGGACGCCGTCCGACTCGCGCGGCGCCTCCGAGGTGCTGGCCCCGTTCGTCGAGCCGTACCTCGACGACGCGGCGAGCAGGATCGTGGACGCGGTGGCGACGGCCGCGGACGGACTGGCGACGACGGCCCTGCACGTGGCGCTCGCGTGGGTGCGGGACCGCCCCGGGGTGGTGGCCCCGGTCGTCGGGGCACGCAACGCGCAGCAGCTGACCGAGGCGTTGTCAGTGGAGACGCTTAGTCTTCCTGACGAGATCTGCCAGGCGCTCGACGACGTGTCGGCGCCCGTGCACCGCTACCCCGACCAGGACTGGAGCACGCTGTGACTGCGCTTGACCGGGGCGCGACCCCGGACCCCGCGGCCGAGGACGACGAGGCCCGCGAGGCCGACGAGGCCCGGGATGAGGCCTCCGCCCCGGCCGGCACGCCTGACGGCGGGGGCGACGCGGAGGGCGGCGGAGACGCCGCGGCCCCGGCGGACGGGGACGCGGACGGGGCCGGGGGTGACGGCCAGGACGGCGAGGCGGGGGCCGAGCGGTCCGCCGAGGCGGACGCGGACGGGGCCGGGGCTCCCGCCGTGTCGGAGGCCGAGGCGGAGCTGGCGGCGCAGCGGGAGCTCCGGGAGCGGATCGAGGAGCGCAAGGCCGCGAAGAACGGCCCCGTGGCCGCCGGAGCGAAGCTGAGCGGCTCCGCCGCCGACCTCCTCGCCGCCGTACGGGCCGTGGAGAGCGGCGAGAAGCCGGGCGCGGCCTTCTTCGACTCCCCCGCGGCGGCCCCGGCCCCCCGGCGCGCGGCACCGGCGGCGACGCCCGCGCCCGTACGGCCGTCCGGGCCCGCCGGGCAGCCGGCCGAGCGATCCGTCTCCCCCGGGACGGCGGCCTCGGTCGAGGCGGTCCTCGCCCAGGGCGGGGCCCCGAAGACGCTGGCGCACCCGGCCGCCGCGACGCTCGGCGAGCAGGCCGCGGGGATCCTGCGGGAGGACCCGTGGCAGCTGCTCTCCGTGCCCGGCGTGCGCCCGGAGCAGGCCGACGGCTTCGCCCGGGCGCTGCTCGGCGCCGACTGCGGTCCGGACGACGAGCGGCGTACGGCCGCCCTCGTGGGCTGGGTGCTGGAGCGGGCCGCGTTGCGGGGTCACACGGCCCTGGACGCCACGGAGGTGCGGGCGGCCCTCGCCGAGCGTGCGGTGAGCGACCCCGAGGCGGCCGTGCGGCACGCCGTCGCGGAAGGGGTCGTCCTGGTCTTCCAGGAAGGCCTGGACCCGGCCTCCGGGGAGGACGGCGGCACGGCCGGGGAGGAGACGCGGGACGCGGAGGACACCGGGGACGGTGCCGGGCGGGAGGGCGGGGCGCCGGACGAGCGGGAGCCGGTGCCGGTCCTGCTGGGACTCGACCGGTACGCCCTGGCCGAGGAGGCGCTCGCGGACGGGCTGGGCCGGATCGTCAACTCCTGCGAGAAGGGCGCCGACTGGTCGGACGCCGCCGCTGCCGCCCCCTCCCCCTCCGCCCGTGAGCTGATCCTCACGGCCGCGACGGCCGGGCTGGTCGCCCACAGCGGCGGCGAGAGCGCGCGGGCCGAGCCCGCCGCCCTGATCGCCGCCGCCCACGGGCTCGGGCTGCGGGCCGTGGGCACCACCCACAGCGTGGACGGGGCGCGCGGGCTGGCCGCCGCCGTCGGCGATCCCCGGTCCGCCGTCGTCCTGTCCGATCTGCTCTCCGGCGCCGCGGGACCCGGGCGGGACGCGGACGGCGCCCTCGCCGTCGACCTGCTGGTGGTGCTGGACGCCCCGCAGCTCGACGTGGAGACGGGCGCGATGCTCGTGGAGGCGCTGGCGGACGGCACCCGACTGGTGCTCAGCGGTGATCCCGGTGTGCTCGGGTCGGCCGGCGCCGGACGGGTCTTCGCGGATGTGCTCGCCGCACGGGCCTGCCCGGTGGTGGTCTCGCGCACGCCCGACCCCGGTCCCCTCGGGGAGCTGGTCTCGGGGATCGGCATCGGCGAGCTCGGCCAGGTCGACGCACCCGGCAAGGAGGTCGTGATCGTGCCCGTCCGGGACGCCGGTGAAGCGGTCCACCGCACGGTGCAGCTGGTCGCGGACTCGGTGCCGCGCGCCATCGGCGTACCGCCGTCGGACACCCAGGTCATCACCGTCGGGCACGGCGGCTCGGCCGGCACCACGGCGCTGAACGCGGCGCTGAAGCAGCGGCTCAACCCGGGGCCCGGCCGGTTCGGCGGCTTCGACCCCGGCGACCGGGTCGTCCACGTACCGGCACCGGGCCGGGTGGTGCCCGGGTCGGTCGTGTCGGCCGACGCGGAGGGCCTGCGTCTGGACTGCTCGGGGACGCCCGTCCTCGTGCGGCCGGAGCGGGTGGAGTCCTCCGTCCGGCACGGCTGGGCGCTCAGTGCCCATCAGGCGGCCGGGATGCGCTGGCCCGCCGTGGTCGTCGTGCTGCCGGGCGACGCGGCCCCCGGGCTGAGCCGCCCCTGGGTCTACACCGCGTTCAGCCGCGGTGAGCGGCATCTGTCCGTGGTGCACGGGGTGGACCAGGCCCTGCCGCGCGCCGTGGCCGAGATCCCGGTCCAGGAGCGGACGACCAGACTCCGTCCGCTGCTGGAGGCGCTGCCGGCCCCTGACGCCGCCGTCTCCCCGGCATGAGGCCCTGAGGGGCCCTGAGCGGCCCGGTGGGACACACGGCCCGACCGGCTCACCGGCCTCACCGGCCCCACCGGCCCCACCGGCCCCTCAGGGCCCTCGTACCCCACCGGACCCGTCAGGCACGAGGGGCACGCGGGTCCCCGGCGCGAGGCGTACCGGAGACCCCGAGCGGGCCCCGGAGCGGGGTGGGCGGAGTCAGACGCGGTGGTACACCGGGCCCTCCGCGTCGGGGTCCGGATCCTCCTCGTCGAAGACCGCGCTCACGTCGAAGCGGCAGACCACCAGCGACGGGTCCGCGTCCTCGAACGGCGCCCCGAGCCACTCCCCGGCCTCGGGAAGCTCCTCCACCGCCGAGACCCAGAGGGTGGAGTCCCCCTCCTCCAGGCCGAACTCCTTGTGCCGGGAGGCGATCTCGTCCGCCTCGTACTCCCCGAAGAGCACCCCGAGCGCGGCGTGCACACTGGCCCCGACCACCGGCACGGCGGTGCTGTCCGGCTGGTCCGGGTCGAGGTCGACGAGCCGTTGCGCCTGGGCGAGCAGCCGCTGGGGCTCCGCCACCGCGTAGTCGCGCCTGATCAGCACGGAGAGGGCGTGCGGGTCCCCGGGCCCCGCGTAGGGCGGCAGGGAGTCGTCCGCACCCGGGATCTCGAAGGGGGTCACCTCGTCGTAGCGGTCGTAGAGGAGTTCGTCGTAGACCTCGGCCGCGGCGGCCAGTTCGTTGAATGCCTCGTAGACGGCGGGGTCGTCGTCCCCGGTACGGCGTTCGACAGCCTGGAGGTGGCGGTCGAGCGCGGTTTTGATTGCATCGGCGGCGGCGCGTACCTCGGCAGCGGTGGGCTGCGCAGCATCAGACATAGTGCAGACGCTATCCGTACCGGGGCTCTGCCCGCACAATAGATGCGATGCCGGAATACGAATTCATCGATGTGTACGTCCCCCGCGGGGTCTCCCGCAAGGACGCGACCCGCCTTCTGACCGACCACGCCGAGTACGGGCACTGGGAGTTGGACCGGCTGACGCTGCGCCTCGACGGCAGCCGCCGGGTGCGGCTGCGGCGCCGGATCATCCGCCAGCTCCGGGCGACCTGGTAGCACGGAGCGGGCCCCGCGACGGCGGGACCCGCTCCCTTTCACGTGCCGTACGGCGAAGCCGCAGGCGCGTCGTACGACGTCACGCGGCGCTGCGCGACCTCCGGTAGAGGACCGCGCCCGCGCCCGCGAGCAGCATTCCGGCGCTCGCCGGGATCAGGAGGTCGAGCCCGCCCGCACCGGTGTGGGCAAGCTCCTCGCCCGCCTGGAACTGGGGCTCGGGGGCCGACGGCTGCGACGGTGTCGTCGGCGGCTCGACGGGCTTCTCCGGGGTGGGCGGTGTCGGCGGGACCTCCGGGACGACCGGCTCGGTCTCGTTCTCGCAGGTGTTGCCGAAGACCGGGTTGAGCAGTCCGACGACGCTGATGCCGTTGCCGCAGACGTTGAGGGGGACGGAGACCGGCACCTGGACCTGGTTGCCGGAGGCGATGCCGGGTGATCCCTTCGCCACGCCCTGGGCCGAGGCGCCACCGGGCGCGCGGTGCCGGCCGGTGCCCTGCCCGCTGTCCTGGGTCTCGTCGTGCCCGGCCGCGTGGCCGGGCGTGTGACCGGCGGTTCCCTGGTCCCCGGAGCTGTGACCGCCCTGACCGGGCCGGGAGCCCTCGTCGGAGGTCTGGACGTGGCCGGCGTCCGCGGACGAGCCGTTCGCGCAGCCGTTTCCGCTCACCGGGTTGAGCACGCCGACGACGTCGACGGAGTTTCCACAGACGTTGACGGGGACGTCGACCGGGACCTGGATCGAATTCCCCGAGAGGACACCCGGTGAATTCGACGCCGCGCTCGCCGCACCCGCGTCCGCGTGTGCGTACCCCCCGCTGAGCGCGAGCACGCCGCCCGCCGCCGCCATGGTGATCAGGCCCTTGCGTGTGACCTGTCGCATGTTGCTTTCCTGCCTTCTGGCTTCCGAAATACCCCCCGGCACAACCGTGCGGGGCCGAATGCCCAGCGGCCCCGGAGTGCATGGCACGCACACCGGGGCCGACCGGACTCACACCCTTACGGGTTGACGTTTCAACGTCAGGCGTTGACGCAGGTGTTGCCGAAGGCGGGGTTCAGCAGACCGATCACGTCGATGGTGTTGCCGCAGAGGTTCACCGGGACGTGCACGGGGACCTGGACGACGTTGCCCGAGAGCACGCCGGGGCTGCCGATGGCGGCACCCTGGGCACCGGCGTCGGCGGAAGCCATGCCCGCACCCGCGAGCACGAGACCACCGGTGGCAGCCGCGATGGCGACGACCTTCTTGATCATGATTCCTCCTGTTTGGTAAGTGCGGTCCCAGCCGCGGACCGCACCACCTGTAACGAGGAGGGAGTGACGGAGCTACGAGCAGTTCAGCCCTTTCACTCTTTCCGGTCACATACGTACACGCTGGCGAATTGCCGTCGGCTTATCTCAGGAATGGTCGATGAACCGGTCGAGCACCCGTACGCCGAAGGTCAGACCGTCCACCGGGACCCGCTCGTCCACCCCGTGGAACATGCCGGCGAAGTCCAGCTCCGGCGGCAGCTTGAGCGGGGCGAAGCCGAAGCAGCGGATGCCGAGGTCGTCGAAGGACTTGGCGTCCGTGCCGCCGGAGAGCATGTAGGGCACGGCGCGGGCGATCGGGTCCTCGGCCTTCAGCGCGAGCTGCATGGCGTCCACGAGGGACCCGTCGAAGTCGGTCTCCAGCGCCTTGTCGCCGTGCACGTCCTCCCGCTTCACCCGGGGCCCGAGGATCCGGTCGAGGTCGGCCAGGAACTCCTCCTCGTAACCGGGCAGGAAGCGCCCGTCCACGTGCGCGGTGGCCTGCCCCGGGATGACGTTGACCTTGTATCCGGCACCGAGCATGGTGGGCGCGGCCGAGTTGCGCAGGGTCGCGCCGACCATCTTGGCGATCCCGCCGAGCTTGGCGAGGGTCGCCTCCATGTCCTCGGGGTCGAGCGGGGTGCCCAGCGCGTCGGACAGCTCGTCCAGGAAGGACCGCACCGTCTTGGTGACCCTGACCGGCCAGGTGTGCCGTCCCAGCCGCCCGACGGCCTCGCAGAGCTCCGTGATGGCGTTGTCGTCGTTGGTCATCGAGCCGTGCCCGGCGGTGCCGTCCACGGTGAGCCGCATCCAGTGCATGCCCTTCTGCGCGGTCTCCACCAGGTAGAGCCGCAGGTTCTCGTTGACGGTGAACGAGAAGCCGCCGACCTCTCCGATCGCCTCGGTGACCCCGTCGAAGAGGTCCCGGTGGTGGTCGACCAGATGGCGCGCCCCGTACGTGCCGCCCGCCTCCTCGTCGGCGAGGAAGGCCAGCACGATGTCGCGCGGGGGCTTGCGGCCGGTGCGCATGCGCTCGCGGACGACGGCGAGCGTCATCGCGTCCATGTCCTTCATGTCCACCGCGCCGCGGCCCCACACGCACCCGTCCGCGATCTCCCCGGAGAACGGGTCGTGCGTCCAGTCGGCCGCGTTGGCCGGCACCACGTCAGTGTGCCCGTGGATCAGCAGGGCGGGCCGGGACGGGTCCTCCCCCTCGATGCGGGCCACGGTGGAGGCCCGGCCCTTGTGGGATTCGATGATCTTCGGCTCCAGCCCCACCTCGGCGAGCTTCTCCGCGACGTACTCGGCCGCGAGCCGCTCACCGGGACCGGAGTGGTCGCCGTAGTTGCTGGTGTCGATCCGGATCAGGTCACGACAGAGGTCCACGACCTCGTTCTCGGCGGACCGGCCGGGGACGGTCCGGGCCGTGCTGCTCTCGCTCACGCTGCTTCCTTCCACTGTCGCGGTGGTGCGTGCCCCCATCCTCGCCCGCCGGCCCCGCGCACCCAAGACCGCCCACCGCCCGTCATCGCCCCTTCACACGCCCTCCGGGAGGCCGGGGCCGGACCGGGGGCGTGATCGAGCACCCCCGAATGTTTGCTATGGTTTTCCACGTCGGAACGGGCCAGGGCCCGCGAGACAGACACCTTGTCCGGGTGGCGGAATGGCAGACGCGCTAGCTTGAGGTGCTAGTGCCCTTTATCGGGCGTGGGGGTTCAAGTCCCCCCTCGGACACCAGCGAAAACCCCAGGTCACCTGGGGTTTTTTGCGTTACCGGGCACCTCGCGGCCGAGAGCCGCCCGACGCGGGAGAAGGACCGGGACGAGACGAGCGGAAGGAACGGGACGATGAGAGGACGGGTCAGGCCCCCCGCCGCCCCGCTGCCGCAGCGGCAGGGGGTCGATCCGGTGCGGGTGCGGTTCCCCGAGGACGCCGCCGGGGCGTGGCCGACCGTCCGTGACCATCTGCTGGACCGGTTCGCGGGGGCGATCGGCGCCTCCCGGGTGGACGCCATGCTGGCCGGAGGACGGTTCGTCGGGGCGGACGGCGGCGCGGTCGGCGGGGACGAGCCGTACACCGCCGGGCGCCACGTCTGGTTCCACCGGGACTTCGCGCCGGAGGTGCCGGTGCCGTTCCCGGTGGAAGTGGTCCACCACGACGCGCACCTCGTGGTCGTGGACAAGCCGCACTTCCTGGCGACCACCCCGCGCGGCCGGCACATCACCGAGACCGCCGTGGCCCGGTTGCGCGCCCGCCTGGGGATCGCCGCCCTCCAGCCCGCGCACCGGCTGGACCGGCTGACCGCGGGCCTGGTGCTCTTCGTCGTACGGCCCGAGGAGCGGGGCGCCTACCAGACGCTGTTCCGGGACCGGCTGGTGCGCAAGGAGTACGAGGCGGTGGCACCGTACGCCCCAGGGGTGGCGCTTCCGCGCACCGTACGGAACCGGATCGTCAAGGAGCGCGGGGTCATCGCAGCCCGGGTGGAGCCGGGTGAGCCGAACAGTGAGACCCGGATCGAGCTGCTGGAGCACCGTGCCGGGCTCGGCCGCTACCGGCTGCGGCCCGCGACCGGGCGTACCCATCAGCTGCGGGTGCACATGAACGCGCTGGGGCTGCCGCTGGTCCACGACCCGGTGTACCCGGTGGTGCGGCCGGAACCGGCGCCCGGCCGGGAGGACTACGGGCGGCCCCTGCAACTGCTGGCCCGGGTGCTGGAGTTCACCGATCCGGTCACGGGTGCCGAGCACCGCTTCGAGAGCGGGCTGCGGCTGTCCGCGTGGCCGGACCGGTGAGGGGCCCCGTCGTCGGTGGCCGTGGCCGGACCGGTGGACGGGGCCCGGTCGGTCAGTGGCCGCGGGTGATCCACTCCTGAAGGTGCGGGGCCTCCGCGCCCACGGTGGTGGAGTCTCCGTGTCCGGTGCGCACGACGGTGTCCGGCGGGAGGCTGAGCAGCCGGTCCCTGATGGAGTCGACGATCGTCGGGAAGTCCGAGAAGGACCGCCCGGTGGCGCCGGGCCCGCCCTGGAAGAGGGTGTCACCGGTGAAGACGGTGTTCAGCCGCGGGGCGTGGAGGCAGACCGCGCCGGGGGCGTGCCCCGGCGTGTGCAGGACGGTCAGGCGTACGCCCGCGACCTCCAGCTCCTGCCCGTCGGCCAGTTCGGCGTCGGGGGTCCGGTCCGGGTGGGTCTGCCGCCACAGCGGCAGGTCGTCCGGGTGCAGCAGGATCGGTGCTCCGGTGGCGTCGGCCAGCGCCGGGGCGGCGTCGATGTGGTCGTTGTGCGCGTGGGTGCAGATGATCGCGCGCAGCGTACGTCCGTCGAGCGCGGCCTCGATGGCGGCGGCGTCGTGGGCGGCGTCGACGACGACGGCCTCGGTGTCGTCGCCGATGATCCAGACGTTGTTGTCGACGTCCCACTCGCCGCCGTCGAGGGCGAAGGTGCCGGAGGTGACCAGGTGGTCGATGCGGGCGGTCATCAGAACACCACCACCGAGCGCAGGACGTCGCCGTCGTGCATCCGGCCGAAGGCCTGCTCGATGTCGCCGATCCCGATGGTCTCGGTGACGAACGCGCCGAGGTCGAGGCGGCCCTGCTGGTGCAGGTCGATCAGCATCGGGAAGTCGCGGGAGGGCAGACAGTCGCCGTACCAGGAGGACTTGAGGGAGCCGCCGCGGCCGAAGACGTCGAGCAGCGGGAGTTCCAGCTTCATCTCGGGGGTGGGCACACCGACGAGGACGACGGTTCCGGCGAGGTCGCGGGCGTAGAAGGCCTGCTGGTACGTCTCGGGGCGGCCGACCGCCTCGATGACCACGTCGGCGCCGTTGCCGTCGGTGAGGGCGCGGATCGCCTCGACGGGGTCGCCGGTGCGGGAGTTGACGGTGTGGGTGGCACCCATCGTCTTCGCCGTCTCCAGCTTGCGGTCGTCGATGTCCACCGCGATGATCTTCGCCGCGCCGGCCAGCCGGGCCCCGGCGATCGCGGCGTCGCCCACGCCGCCGCAGCCGATGACCGCGACGGAGTCGCCGCGGCCGACCTGGCCGGTGTTGATGGCGGCGCCGATGCCCGCCATGACGCCGCAGCCGAGCAGCCCGGCGACGGCCGGGGAGACCTCGGGGTCCACCTTGGTGCACTGGCCGGCGGCGACGAGGGTCTTCTCGGCGAAGGCGCCGATGCCCAGGGCCGGGCTCAGCTCCGTGCCGTCCAGGAGGGTCATCTTCTGCTTCGCGTTGTGGGTGTCGAAGCAGTACCAGGGGCGGCCACGCAGACAGGCGCGGCACTGGCCGCACACCGCACGCCAGTTGAGGACGACGAAGTCTCCGGGGGCGACGTCGGTGACGCCGTCGCCGACGGACTCCACGACACCCGCCGCCTCGTGCCCGAGCAGGAACGGGAAGTCGTCGTTGATGCCGCCCTGCTTGTAGTGGAGGTCGGTGTGGCAGACGCCGCACGCCTGGATCTTGACCACGGCCTCACCGGGACCCGGGTCCGGCACGAGGATCGTCTCCACCCGCACCGGCTCGTTCTTACCCGGCGCGATGACCCCTTGTACCTGCTGCGCCATGACGCGGTCTCCCATCCCGACTGTTCCGGTATCTCCGAAGATCGAACGACCACCGTACCGGGGCGGGCCGGGTGGTCAGGGAGCCAGGACGTCGAGTTCGTGCAGCGCGCCGACCGCGATCTCCTTGGTCAGCCGTTCGGCGGCGGCGGCGGAGCCCTCGCGTACGGCCTCGGCGAGCCGGACGTGCAGGGTGACGGCGGCGGGATCGGGGTCCTCGAACATCACCTGGTGGTGGGTGCGGCCGGCCAGGACCTCGGCGACGACGTCCCCGAGGCGGGCGAACATCTCGTTGCCCGAGGCGTTGAGCACGATCCGGTGGAAGGCGATGTCGTGCCGGAGGTAGTCCTCCAACCGCTGGCCGCGCGAGGTGGCGACCATGCCGAGCGCGCACTCGGTGAGCGCCGCGCACTGCTCGGGGGTGGCGTTGCGGGCGGCGAGGCCCGCCGCCACGGGTTCGACGGCGGAGCGCAGCACGGTCAGGGAGCGCAGTTGCCGGGGCCGGTCGGCGCCGGCCAGCCGCCAGCGGATGACCTGGGGGTCGTAGACGTTCCACTCCTCGGTGGGCAGCACGGTCACCCCCACCCGGCGGCGGGACTCGACGAGGTGCATCGACTCCAGGACGCGGACCACTTCGCGGACGACCGTACGGGAGACCTCGAAGCGCTGGGCGAGCTCGTCGGTGCGTAGGACGGACCCCGGGGGGAATCCGCCGGAGGAGATCTCCAGACCCAGGGTGTCCAGCACATGTGTATGCAGCCCCTGGCTCTGTGCGGTCATGCCCACAGCGTACGGTGCCACCCCGGGAGGCAAAAGGTAAGACGTTTACGTCACAACCTCTTGAATACGTCATACATATAGGTTTCAGTAGCGCGACGGACCGATGTCGAAGAAGACAGCGAGGCACCAATGAGCACCCCCCACGTCGTCGTGGTGATGGGCGTGGCAGGGACCGGCAAGACCACGATCGGGCCCCTGCTCGCCGCCGAACTCGGCGTTCCCTACGCCGAGGGCGACGACTTCCATCCGCCGGCCAACATCGCCAAGATGTCGGCGGGTACCCCGCTGGAGGACGCCGACCGCCGGCCCTGGCTGGACGCCATCGGGCGGTGGGCGCACGGCCGGGCGGGGCTCGGCGGGGTCGTCAGCAGCTCCGCGCTCAAGCGGGCCTACCGCGACCGGCTGCGGGCCGAGGCCCCCGGTGTCGTCTTCCTGCATCTGACCGGCGACCGCGCCCTCATCGAACACCGCATGGCGGACCGCAAGGGCCACTTCATGCCGACCGCCCTGCTCGACTCCCAGTTCGCCACCCTGCAGCCGTTGCGGGAGGACGAGGCGGGCGTCGCCGTGGACGTGTCCGGCACCCCTGAGGAAATAACCGACCGGGCCGTCGCCGCGCTGCGCCGGCTCGCGAACTAAGGATCACCACCGTGACCGGTCTCAGCGTCGAGATCCTGGCAGCGGATGCCGTCGAACCCATCACTTCGGCGGGCAACGCACAGCTGGGCATCGCCGTACTGGCGGGCATCGCCGTCATCGTCCTGCTCATCACGAAGCTCAAGGTGCACGCGTTCCTCGCGTTGACCATCGGCTCGCTGGCGCTCGGCTCCTTCGCCGGCGCCGCTCCCGCCGAGACGATAGCCAGCTTCACCGCGGGCCTCGGCTCCACCGTGGCGGGCGTCGGCGTGCTGATCGCGCTCGGCGCGATCCTGGGCAAACTGCTCGCCGACTCCGGCGGCGCCGACCAGATCGTCGACACGATCCTCGCCAGGGCGAGCGGGCGGGCGATGCCCTGGGCGATGGTGCTGATCGCCTCGATCATCGGGCTCCCGCTGTTCTTCGAGGTCGGGATCGTGCTGCTGATCCCGGTGGTCCTGCTGGTCGCCAAGCGCGGCAACTACTCCCTGATGCGGATCGGCATCCCGGCGCTCGCCGGCCTGTCCGTGATGCACGGCCTGATCCCCCCGCACCCCGGTCCGCTCGTCGCGATCGACGCGCTGGACGCCAACCTCGGCGTCACCCTGGCCCTCGGTGTCCTGGTGGCCGTACCGACCGTGATCATCGCGGGTCCGGTCTTCTCCCGTTACGCCGCCCGCTGGGTGGACATCGAGGCGCCGGAGAAGATGATCCCGCAGCGCCCGTCCGAGGACCTGGACCGGCGTCCGAGCTTCGGCGCGACCCTGGCGACGATCCTGCTGCCGGTCGTGCTGATGCTGGTCAAGGCACTGGTCGACATCGTGGTGGACGACCCCGCGAACGGCGTCCAGAAGGTCACCGACGTGATCGGCTCGCCGCTGATCGCGCTTCTGGCGGCCGTCCTGGTCGGCATGTTCACGCTGGGCCGTGCGGCCGGGTTCACCCGGGGCCGGCTCGCGGGCACCGTCGAGAAGTCCCTCGCCCCGATCGCGGGCGTGCTGCTGATCGTGGGTGCGGGCGGCGGCTTCAAGCAGACCCTCATCGACGCCGGTGTGGGTCAGATGATCCTGGACTTCTCCGAGAACTGGTCGATCCCCGCCCTGCTGCTGGGCTGGCTGATCGCGGTCGCGATCCGGCTGGCGACGGGCTCGGCGACGGTGGCGACCATCTCCGCCGCCGGTCTGGTCGCCCCGCTGGCCGCGGACATGTCCACGCCGGAAGCGGCTCTGCTGGTGCTCGCCGTCGGCGCGGGTTCTCTCTTCTTCAGCCATGTCAACGACGCCGGGTTCTGGCTGGTGAAGGAGTACTTCGGCATGGACGTCGGCCAGACCGTCAAGACCTGGTCGGTGATGGAGACCATCATCTCGGTCGTCTCGCTGGCCTTCATCCTGCTGCTGTCGCTGGTGTTGTAGCCGGGCGGCCGGGCGCGTAGGACATGGATCACCCGTGGTCCCCCGGGCGGGGCCACGGGTGACGTGTGTACGGGGCCCGTCGGCCCGCGGCGGCCCCGCCTCGGAAGCCTTCGCGGCCGGAGGCCGCGCGGACCGGTCGCGCCCCCTACGCCGTGGCCTCGGCCGCCGCGCGGCCCGCGGTCCGGCCCGAGAAGATGCAGCCGCCCAGGAACGTCCCCTCCAGGGAGCGGTAGCCGTGGACCCCGCCGCCGCCGAAGCCCGAGGCCTCGCCCGCCGCGTAGACGCCGGGCAGCGGGGTGCCGTCCGGGGTCAGGACGCGGGAGGACAGGTCCGTCTCCAGGCCGCCCAGTGACTTACGGGTCAGGATGTTGAGCCGGACCGCGATCAGGGGTCCGGCGGCCGGGTCGAGGATGCGGTGGGGGCGCGCCGTGCGGATCAGCTTGTCGCCCAGATAGGTACGGGCCCCTCGGATCGCCGTGATCTGGAGGTCCTTGGTGAACGGGTTGGCGATCTCCCGGTCGCGGGCGGTGATCTCGCGGCGCAGCTCGTCCTCGTCGATCAGCGAGGTGCCGGTGAGCGCGTTCATGCCCCGGACCAGTGCGCCGAGGTCCTTCTCCACCACGAAGTCCACGCCCCGGTCCATGAACGCCCGCACCGGCGCGGGGACGTCGGCGCGCGCCCTGCCGATCACACCCCGGACCGACTTGCCGGTCAGGTCCGGGTTCTGCTCGGAGCCGGAGAGGGCGAACTCCTTGCCGATGATCTTTTGGTCCAGGACGAACCAGGTGTAGTCGTACCCCGACCGCGTGATGTGTTCGAGGGTGCCCAGCGTGTCGAAGCCCGGGAAGAGCGGGACGGGGAGCCGCTTGCCACGGGCGTCCAGCCAGAGGGAGGACGGGCCGGGCAGGATGCGGATGGCGTGCCGGTCCCAGACCGGGTTCCAGTTCTCGATGCCCTCGGTGTAGTGCCACATCCGGTCACGGTTGATGTGGTGGGCACCGGCCTCCTCGGCGACGCCCAGCATCAGGCCGTCCACATGGGCCGGGACACCGGAGAGCATCGTGGCCGGCGGGGTGCCCAGCCGCTCGGGCCACTGGGCCCGTACGAGGTCGTGGTTGCCGCCGATGCCCCCGGAGGTGACGATCACGGCCTGTGCCCTGAGCTCGAAGGCGCCCACGGCCTCGCGGCCGCTGGCGGTGCCCCGCTCGGCGTCGCTGGGTTCGAGGATCTCGCCGGTGACCGTGTCGACCGCACCGGCCGTCCGGCCCAGACCGGTCACCCGGTGGCGGAACCTCAGCTGGACGAGGCCCTTGGCCACCCCCTCGCGCACCCGGCGCTCGAAGGGGGCCACGACGGCGGGGCCGGTGCCCCAGGTGATGTGGAAGCGCGGCACGGAGTTGCCGTGGCCGCCCGCGTCGTAGCCGCCGCGCTCCGCCCAGCCGACGACCGGGAAGATCCGCAGCCCTCGCTCGTGCAGCCAGGAACGCTTCTCCCCGGCCGCGAAGTCGACGTACGCCTCGGCCCACTTCCGTGGCCAGTGGTCCTCCGCGCGGTCGAAGCCCGCGGTGCCGTACCAGTCCTGGAGGGCCAGCTCGTGGCTGTCCTTGATCCGCATCCGCCGCTGTTCGGGCGAGTCGACGAGGAAGAGCCCGCCGAAGGACCAGTGCGCCTGGCCGCCGATGGACTGCTCCGGCTCCTGGTCGAGCAGGATCACCGTGCGGCCCGCGTCGACCAGCTCGGCGGTGGCGACCAGCCCCGCGAGGCCCGCCCCGATCACGATCACGTCAGCGTCGTACGCCATGGGTTTCGTCCTCCGGGGCGATGCGGGAGCGGTACGGGTGGGGCGGGGGCGGTACGGGTACGGACGTGGCGCGGGCAGGCGTACGGGACGGACGGCGCGCCGGGAGCCCCCGAAGTTACTCGTGCGTCAGATCTTCGGTACCCGCCGCCGCCACGTCAACCGTGCCGCCTGGAGCGGCTTCACCGATCTCGTGCGTCCCCGGGTTTATCGTCGGAACGTGTCCGTGCTGGTCGTCCTGCTCTCCGTCGGTGCCGCGTGCTGCCTGGGCCTCGGTTTCGTCCTCCAACAGGCCGCGGCCCGTACCGCGCCGTCCGCCGACTTCCTCTCGCCCCGGCTGCTGCTCGACCTCATGCGGGTACCGAGCTGGCTGGCCGGTATCGGTCTGATGATCTGCGGCATGGTCCTCGGCGCCCTCGCGCTGGGCCAGGGCGAGGTGTCGGTCGTCGAACCGCTGATGGCCACCAATCTGCTGTTCGCCATGGGCCTGTCACGCTGGCTGACCGGGCAGCGGCTCGGCCGTCAGGGCTGGGGCGGTCTCTGGCTGCTGGCCTGCGGGGTCGCCGTGTTCCTGCTGGCCGGGCAGCCGAAGGGCGGGGAGGCGGTGACGGAACCCCTGCGACGGTGGCTGGTGATCGGCGTGGTGGCGGGGCTGTCGCTCACGCTCACCGCGTTCGCCCGGCACCGGCGGGCACCCTGGACCCCGGCGTTGCTGGGGCTGGCGGGCGGTCTGCTGTACGGGTTGCAGGACGCCCTGACCCGGGTCTGCGGGATGCGGCTGACCGGGGAGGGCTGGGCCTCGCTGTTCATGAGCTGGGAGCCGTACGCGCTCGTCGTCATGGGGGTGACCAGCCTGATCATGGTGCAGAGCGCCTTCGAGGCGGGTCCGCTGCGGGTGTCGCTGCCCCCGCTCACCGCCGCGCAGCCACTCGCCGGCATCGTCTGCGGCATCGGGTTCCTGGGCGATCACGTGCGGACCGACGCGGCGGCCCTGGCCTGGCAGGCGGCGGGGCTGGTGGCGATCGTGACGGGGATCGTGATGCTCGGCAGGCACCCCGCGATGCCGCCCGGGAAGAACGGGGCCGGACACGGGTCCACCGCTGTCAGTGGGGTGGGGTTGGATGAGGAGCATGAATCCGGCTGACGAGATCCTGGACATCGTCGACGAGCACGACGAGGTCGTCGGGCAGGCGCCACGCGGCGAGGCGACCGCGCGCGGCCTGCGCCACCGCTGTGTCTTCATCGAGGCGCGCGACCCGGCGGGCCGGATCTTCGTGCACCGCAGAACGCCCACGAAGATGCTCTTCCCCTCGTACTACGACATGTTCGTCGGCGGGGTGGTGGGCGCGGGCGAGTCGTACGACGACGCGGCGTTGCGTGAGGCGGAGGAGGAGCTGGGCGTGTCCGGGCTCCCCCGCCCCGAGCCGCTGTTCACCTTCCTGTACGAGAGCGCCGAGCACAGCTGGTGGTCGTCGGTGTACCAGGTGCGGTGCGCGTCGCCGGTGCGGCCGCAGGCCGAGGAGGTGGCCTGGCACACCTTCCTGACCGACGCGGAGCTGGAGCGCCGGCTGCCGGACTGGACCTGGGTGCCGGACGGGCGGGAGGCCTACGACCGGCTGCGGGAGTTCCGCGCCCGGGAGGCGGGATCCACACGGTGAGCGGGCCGGGCGGTACGGGTGCGGGCGCGGGTGGCGCGGACGGTCAGGCCGGGTCCGGTCCCGGCGGGTCCGGTCCCGGCGGGTCCAGCCCGGCCGGCGACAGCGGCTTCGCGCGCGGGGTGCGGCTCTGGTTCGCGCCGGAGCGGGTCCGCGCGGAGGGCGTCACGCCCGACTACCGCTTCTCGCTCGCCAACGAGCGCACCTTCCTCGCCTGGCTCCGGACGGCCCTGGCGCTGATCGGCGGGGGGTTCGCCGTCGATCAGTTCCTGCCGCACCTGGCGTGGGGCGTGCGGGCCGGTCTCGCGCTCGCCCTGCTGGTGGCCGGTGTCCTGTGCGCGCTGCGGGCGGTCAACCACTGGGTGCGCTGCGAGCGGGCGATGCGGCGCGGCGAGGATCTTCCGGTGTCCCGCTTCCCCGTCCTGCTGAGCCTGGCGGTCGCCGTGGTCGCCGTCATGATGGTGGTGGTGGTCCTGTTCGGCTGGGAGGGCTCGTGACGGGCCCCCAGCGCGATCCGGGTCTCCAGCCGGAGCGGACCCGGCTGGCCTGGCGGCGGACGACGCTGTCCTGCACGGTGGTGGCGCTGCTCGCGGTCCGGCAGGTGGTGCGCGGCGGGGCGGACGCCGCCGCGCTGACCGGCCTCGCGACGGGCCTGCTGGCGTGGCTGGGGTTCCTGCGGGTGGCGCACCGGCGGGTGGGCCGCATGGGCGCGGCCGAGCCGGCGCCGCTGGTGCCGCGCCACGCGCTGGCGGCCGTGGTGTGCACGGTGGTGCTGGCGGTGTGCGCGGCGGTGATGCTCTTCTGACCCGGCCGCCGCGCGGGCCCTTCCGGAGCGGGGTGCCGTCCCGGGGCGGGGACGCCGTCCGGCGCTGCCGTGCCGTCCCCGTCAGGTGTCCCAGTCCACGGTGACGACGACCTTCCCCCGCGTACGGCCCTGTTCGTTGAGGCGGTAGGCGTCCGCGGCCTGTTCCAGCGGGAAGGTCCGGTCCACATGGACGGAGACGATGCCCTGCTCGGCCAGTCCGGCGAGGTGCGCGAGGTCGGTGGCGTCGGGGCGTACGAAGGCGTAGCGCCCGCCGTAGGAGAAGACCTCGGCGTCCGCGATGGAGGCGAGGCGCCCGCCGGGGGCCAGCGTCGCGGCGGAGACCCGCAGCGCCTCGCCGCCCACCGTGTCGAACGCGGCGTCGAAGCCGTCCGGGGCCAGGGCGCGCAGCCGTTCGGCGAGCCCCTTGCCGTACTCCACGGGTTCGCCGCCGAGGCCGCGCACGTACGCGTGGTTGTGGGGGCCGGCGGTGCCGATGACCCGGCAGCCCGCGTGCCGGGCGAGCTGCACGGCGAGCGAACCGACGCCGCCCGCGGCCGCGTGCACGAGGACCGTCTCGCCCTCGCGGACCTTCAGGACCTTGTGGAGCACCTGGTGGGCGGTCAGTCCGCACAGCGGCAGTCCGGCGGCCTCCTCGAAGCCGACGCTCAGCGGTTTGCGGGCCAGGGTGCGCACCGGGGCGGCGACGTACTCGGCGAACGTCCCGCGGGAGAGGAAGTCCTCGCGCACGTAGCCGATGACCTCGTCACCGACCTCGAACTCGTCCACGGCGGCGCCCGGCTGCACGACGACCCCGGAGACGTCCCAGCCGGGGATCACGGGGAAGACCGCTTCCAGGCTCGCCTGGAGGTATCCCTCGCGCGCCTTCCAGTCCACCGGGTTCACGGCGGCGGCCCGCACCTTCACCAGGACCGAGTCGGGGCCGACCCTCGGGTCGGGCCGCTCGCCGTACTCCAGGACGTCGGCCGAGCCGTACCTGCTGTAGCTGATCGCCTTCATGCTCCGACGATCGGCGCGGCCGGGCGGCCCCGCAACTCAGGCCGCCGTGACCAGCCGTCCTGACCAGCGGGCCCCCAGGAGGCCCTCCCGGCCGGCCATGTCGGCGGTCCTCACCAGCGGTCGTGACCGGCGGTCTCACCAGCGGGGCACGGCCGGGGCCACCCACCCCGGATCGGCCTGACGCATGGCGGCCGCGTCGTCGCGGGAGCGCAGCATGCCGTCGTCGTCCAGCCAGCGCCGGTGGAGCGCGGCGAGCCGGTCGCGGTCCAGCTCGACACCGAGTCCCGGTGCGTCGGAGACCGTCAGGTGCCCGTCCTCGAAGGTGTGGCGGGTGGTCAGGATGTCCTCGGTCTGCCAGGGGTAGTGGCTGTCGCAGGCGTGGCCGAGGCCGGGCACGGTGGCGGCGACATGGGTCATCGCGGCCAGGCTGACACCGAGGTGGGTGTTGGAGTGCATGGAGAGGCCGACGCCGAAGGCGCCGCATATCGCGGCCAGTTCGCGGGTGCGGTGCAGTCCGCCCCAGTAGTGGTGGTCGGAGAGGACGATCTGGACCGCGTCACGGGCGAAGGCCTCGGGCAGTTCGGCGAGGGTGGTGACGCACATGTTGGTGGCGAGCGGCAGATCCGTGCCCGCGGAGACCCGCGCCATCGCCTCCGTACCGCTCGCCGGGTCCTCCAGGTATTCCAGGACGCCCTTCAGCTCCTCGGCGACGCGCAGGGAGGTCTCCACGGACCAGGCGCCGTTGGGATCCAGGCGGAGCGGCTGTCCGGGGAACGCCTCGGCCAGGGCGCGTACCGCGGCGATCTCCTGGTCGGGCGGGAAGACACCGCCCTTGAGCTTGAAGGAGGTGAAGCCGTGGTCGCGGGCGAAGCGGCGCGCCTGGGCGACGACCCCGGCCGGGTCGAGGGCGGCGCCCCAGTCGTCCAGTTCACCGGCGGCCGGGTGGGAGGCCCAGCGGTAGAAGAGGTACGCGCTGTACTCGACGCGGTCGCGGACCTTGCCGCCGAGCAGGGCGTGCACCGGAAGCCCCAGGGTCTTGCCGAGCGCGTCCAGGCAGGCGACCTCGAACCCGGATATGACGGAGAGCCGGAGCTTGTCGGCGTTCTGGACGCCACGCAGTCCGCCCGCGTCCACCCGCTCGTCGGCGGTACGCGCCGCACCGCACACCTCCTCGGCCAGCGCGAAGAGGCCGTTCACGTCGCTGACCGGGCGGCCGGGCAGGGCACGGGCGAGCGGCTCGGCCAGTTCCAGGTAGGTGCCGTCGCCGTAGGTCTCCCCGACCCCCGTCACACCGCCCCGGGTGACGACCTCCACCACGAGCCTCGGGGTGTACGGCTGGTGGACGCCCTGGGTGTTCAGCAGCGGCGGATCGGCGATGAGGATCGGGGTGAGCCGGACGTCGTCGATCAACAAGGCGGTATCCATACGTGAACTCTATTCAGGGACGCGACCGGCCACCAGGGTCCGGCGGAGATCACACCTGGATTCCGGGCGGACACTGGACGGCATACCGACTGGTCGGCATGATGGTGCCGACCCGTACGGCCGCCTCGGAGGTGCGCACCATGAGCCCAGTCCACCCGCCAGGTCTCGACCTCGACCGGTTGCGCGGTCATCTCGACCGCGAGCGGCCGGGACTGGTGAACGGACCGCTGGAGGCCCGGCTGATCGAGGGCGGACGCTCGAACCTGACGTACCTGGTGACGGACGGTACCGGGCGCTGGGTCGTCCGCCGGCCGCCACTGGGCCATGTGCTGGCCACCGCACACGACATGAGGCGCGAGCACCGGGTGATCAACGCCCTGCACCCGACGGCCGTCCCGGTGCCCGAGCCGCTGCTGCTCTGCGAGGACGACTCGGTCCTCGGTTCCCCCTTCTACGTCATGGAGCACGTCGAGGGCACGCCGTACCGGACCGCCGAGCAGCTCGCCCCGCTCGGCGCCGCGCGCACCCGGGCCGCGGTGCTGGGGCTCGTGGACACCCTGGTGGATCTGCACGCCGTGGACCCCGAGGCGGTCGGCCTGGGGGACTTCGGGCGGCCCGACGGCTTTCTGGAGCGGCAACTACGCCGCTGGGGCGCGCAGTTGGACGCCTCCCGCAACCGAGAGCTGCCGGGCATCGACGAGTTGCACACCGCGCTCGGCCGGGACCTCCCCGACTCCCCCGCGTCCACCGTCGTCCACGGCGACTACCGCCTGGACAACGTGCTGATCGGGCCGGACGACCGGATCAAGGCCGTGCTGGACTGGGAGATGTCCACGCTCGGCGACCCCCTCACCGACCTGGGTCTGCTGGTGATGTACAGCTCGGACCTGGAGCTGCCCGAGTCGCCGGTCTCCACCACCAGCGGCGCGGCCGGCCATCCCCGTCCCGCCGAGCTGATCGAGCGCTACGCCGCCCGCTCCGGCCGGGACACCTCGGCGGTCTCCTGGTACACGGCCTTCGCGTGGTTCAAGCTCGCCGTGATCCTGGAGGGCATCCACTACCGCTACACCCTCGGCCAGACCGTCGGCGCCGGATTCGACCGCATCGGCGATCTGGTGCCGGTCTTCATCGCGCACGGCCTCACCACCCTCCAGGAAGGCTGACCACCCATGGACTTCGCGTTCGACGCCCGTACCGAAGAGCTACGCACCCGGCTGCTCGCCTTCATGGACGAGCACGTCCACCCGGCCGAGGAGGTCGCGGAGGAGCAGCGCGCCCGGCTCGCCTCCCCGTGGGACACCCCGCAGGTGGTGGAGGACCTCAAGGCGGAGGCCCGGCGGCTGGGGCTGTGGAACCTCTTCCTGCCGGACGCGGAGTACGGCGCCGGGCTGACGAACCTCCAGTACGCGCCGCTCGCGGAGATCACCGGCCGCAGCCCCCACCTGGCGCCGACCGCGCTGAACTGCGCGGCCCCGGACACGGGGAACATGGAGGTGCTGCACCAGTTCGGCACCGAAGCGCAGCGGAAGCGGTGGCTGGAACCACTGCTGGCCGGGGAGATCCGCTCGGCGTTCGCGATGACGGAGCCCGAGGTGGCCTCCTCCGACGCGACGAACATCGAGACCCGGATCACCCGGGAGGGCGAGGACTACGTCGTCAACGGGCGCAAGTGGTACATCTCCGGGGCGATGAACCCGGACTGCGCGATCTTCATCGTGATGGGCAAGACGGACCCGGACGGCGCGGACATCCGCCGCCAGCAGTCGATGATCCTGGTCCCGCGCGACACACCGGGCGTCGAAGTCCGGCGCGCCATGCGGGTGTACGGCTACGAGGACCATTCGCACGGCGGCCACGCCGAGGTCGTCTTCACCGATGTGCGGGTGCCCGCCGCGAACCTGATCGGTGAGGAGGGCGGCGGCTTCGCCATCGCCCAGGCACGGTTGGGTCCGGGCCGGATCCACCACTGCATGCGGCTGATCGGGATGGCCGAGCGCGCGATCGAGCTGATGTGCCGGCGCGCGGTGTCCCGCACGGCCTTCGGCAAGCCGCTCGCCCAGCAGGGCGTGGTGCAGAACTGGATCGCTGACGCCCGGGTGACGGTGGAGCAGCTGCGGCTGCTGGTGCTGAAGACGGCCTGGCTGATGGACACGGTGGGCAACCGGGGCGCGCACACCGAGATCCAGGCGATCAAGATCGCGACGCCGCGCGCGGTGGTGGACATCCTCGACCAGGCGGTCCAGCTGTACGGCGCGGGTGGCGTGAGCCAGGATTCTCCGCTGGCCGAACTGTGGGCGGCGGCCCGGACGTTGCGACTGGCGGACGGTCCGGACGAGGTGCACCAGCGGTCGCTGGCGCGACGGGAGATCAAGAAGTACCTGTGACGGCGGGACCGGGGGCTGTGGGGCCGGGGGGCGCGCGGTCCGGCGCGGGACATGGCCCCTGCCACCGAGCCGACACCGCGCACCCCGGCGGCCGGAGGAAGAGGGGGCGATCCCTACTTCCAGTAGAGGAGTTGGGCCTGTCCGGAGACCAGGTCGTGGGTGCCGCCGCCGTCGTCGAACACGACGTACTCGACGGCCAGGGCCGCTCCGGAGTCGCAGTGGCCGCCCGCGTTGGTGACCGCGATGAAGGTGTCACCGCCGCTCCCCAGGTGCTCGGTGATCTGCCCGCTCTTCGACTTCTTGCCGCCCTTCGTCTCGTAGAAGCGGGACTGGATCGTCGCCCCGTCGGGGACGCCGGAGAGCCGGAGGTAGACGGTGCCCGAGTAGTCGGCGGGTCCGGTGACCAGGGCGCCGGACAGCGGGACGGACAGCCATTCGCCCTGCGGGCGGTTCTTCGTCTGCTTGACCTTCGGGTTGACGCGCGTCGGCATGTCGTCCTCCTTGCTCGGGTCGGTACCGGGGTTCCAGCCGGCGGGGTGCTTCAGCCGTTCGGCGACGTCGGTGCGCAGGGCCGGCATGCCGAAACCTCGGGGGTCGATCTTGTCGTTGGACCACTCCAGATGGCCGATCACGCTCTTCGCGCTCCAGCCGTGCGCCCGGCACACGGCGGCCTGGACGCGTTCGATCGCGTTGTACTGGGCGGCGGGCCAGGGGTCCTTGCCGTCACCGAGGTTCTCGCACTCCCACCCGTAGAACCGCGCGTTGCCGTCGACGCCGTTGCTGTTGCCCTTGGTGGGGGGCGAGGGCCGGGTGCCGTACGACTCGGCGATCACCTGGTCCAGCACCCGGGGGTCACCGCCACCGGCATGGTTGGCACGACCCCAACCCACGAGGTGCACCCGGCCGTTCTTCGCGATCATGCCGTGACACAGAGGGCCGGGCAGATCGGCGTACCCGTCACGGCAGAGGGCCACGGTGGCGGCGGTGCCACTGGTGACCGTGTGGTGCACCATGCTGCCGTTCACGGGGCCCCAGGCACCCACTTTGTTCCGATTATGTGTTCGCCAATTGCCGACTTCGGTAACGGCGACGCCTTCGGCGCGCAGCGCTTTGAGAAGCTTCGCGGCAGACAGGGGGGTGGCCATGAGTACCTCCTTGCGGGGATACCTGGAGCCTTCCCATCCGAAATGGATTTCATCTTTGAAATAGTTTTTCGATCTTCGAACACACCTGCGCACAGGAGGTCGGGCGTTGTGCGGGTCCACCCGCCTGGGCCTTCGTGAGCCGGCTGCGGTGCTTCAGCCAGTCAGGGCCCCCGCCACCAAACCGACTGTCGTGACCAGAAAAGCGAGGAGGAGTGAGAGATCGGGCCACCGACAGCGGGTCCATCTCTTCTCGTACGTCACGCTCACACTTTTTGCCGGTACTGCCGCATTCACCCATACGGCGATCTCTCTCTCCACTTCCGCCACGGTGCCCACAAATTTGTCGATTATCGAGCCGCCGAAGGCAAACGCGTCAATCGTACCGCTCTCCTGGGAAGTGACTTGCAAGGATCCGCTGTCGTCTTTGAGAGCGCGAAGCGGCGAGGAACGCGGAAGCGTATATGTGCGCAAGGGATTCACCACTGTGAGTGAGTCATGCGACAAGCTCACCTCGGAGGAAATTATCCTGCCTGTGAACCCGTAGAACACGAGGAGGACAGGTATGCCCTTCCACCCCTCACCGAACCCTTGGTTCGAGCTCACAGCGATAACGGCCAGCACCATCCCTGCCCCCAGGGACGGAAACATGACCCAGGAAGCATATCTCCAGGATTTCCTGCGCAGTCGGATGACCGACTTCGCCGACTCCGTCATTCGGACCTTCACTCTCTTCTCTGTGAGCAGCCTCTGCCGGCCAGAAAGCCGGCCCCACCAGCACCGCGGAAGCCCGGTGAGCCCCTCGCATCCTGTGCCGGCAGGTGCAAAGGGCTGATCAGAGCGCGTGTGCGGGGAGGCGCCTCCGTCAGGGCCGCAACGCCCGGAGCAGCAGGTCCGCCAGGTGGTCGGCGACCTCCTGGCGGCTGAGGGGGCCGCCCGGCCGGTACCACGTGGACAGGTGGTGGACCGAGCCGAAGTGGTAGTCGACAACCAGGTCAGCGGGGGTCGCGGTGGAGAAGACGCCGGTCCGCTGGCCCTCCTCGATCAGGGCGCGGAAGCGCTCGTGGTAGCGGCGGCGTTCCAGGCGGACCTGTTTGTTCTTCTCCGGGCTCAGGTGGTGCATCGAGCGGAAGAAGATGGCGGCGTCGTCGAGGTTGTCGATGGTGGTGACCACCACGTCCGCGGCCGCGTCGCGCAGCCGCTGTTCGATCGGCGTGTCGGCGTTCGCGTAGGCGTCGAGGCGTTCCTGCTGGAGGCGCAGCACCCGGGCGTAGACCTCCTGGAGGAGGTCTTCCTTGGAGCCGAAGTAGTGGTAGAGCGCCCCTTTGGTGACGCCCGCCGCCTCCACGATCTCCTGGACCGAGGTGCGGTCGTACCCCTGCTCCGCGAAGAGCCGGGTGGCGGCGGCCAGCAGCCTCTGGGGGACCGGTGCCCCGTCCCCTTCCATCGCCTTGGCCACTGTCGCCACCCGCTCTCTCGTGCTGTCCATGAACCCTCTCGCGTACACCGCCTACCGGAGGGAACGCGGTCTCCGCCCGAGGATCTTCCCACTCGCCGCCCTGGGCGGGTCCGCCAGGATCTCCACCGGGACCGGCCCGGTCACGCGCCGTTCGCCTCCCAGGTGCGCTGGATGTGGTTCATGCCGCCGATCCACCGGTCGGGGTCCTTGGCCCGTGCCTGGTAGTAGCCGGCGACCTCGGGGTGGGGCAGGACCAGGAAGCGGTCCCGCTCCATGGCGTCGAACAGCGCGTCGGCGACGGCCTCGGGTTCGATCGCGGTGGGGGCGAGGACCAGGTCCCCGGCGGTCCCGGCCGCCGTGAGCATGTCCGTGCGCACGCCCTGCGGGCAGATCGCGTGGACCTTGATCCCCCGGTGCCGGTAGGTGAGGGAGAGCCATTCGGCGAAGGCGACCGCGCCGTGCTTGGTCACGCTGTACGGGGCGGCCCCGATCATCGTCAGCAGTCCGGCCGCGGAGGCCGTGGAGACGAAGCGGCCGCTGCCGCGCTCCAGCCAGTCGGGCAGCAGCGCCCTGGCGGCGCGGACGTGCGCCATGACGTTGACGTCCCAGGCCGCGGCCCACACGTCCTCGTCCGCGAACGCGTCACCGCCCGCGGCGAGGCCCGCGTTGGCGCAGTAGACATCCACCGTGCCGCCGAGCGCGTCGCGGGCCGCGTCCACCACGCCGGAGGCGTCACCGGCCACGACCGTGCCGCCGATCTCGTCGGCGAGCCCCTTGACCCGGTCGGCGTCGAGGTCGTTGACGACGACCCGGGCGCCCTCCGCGGCGAATCTGCGGGCCAGTGCGGCGCCGATGCCGCCGCCGGCCCCGGTCACCACGACACCCGTGCCTCGCACCGTACTCATCCCCTGCCGCCTCTCTCCGCCGTCCCCGGCAGACTAACCAGTCGGTATGTGGTCGCGGAAGAGGCCGGCGACAGGAGGGGGAATCCGCCCCGGCCGGTGCGTTCCCTGGAGCGCACGACCGCGCTAGCGTGCATGACCATGACACTCAGCGCGATCATGGAGGTAGCGGAATGACCCTGTCCAGGCGTGGTTTGCTGGCCGCCGGCGGTGCGGTGGGGGCGCTCGCGGCCACGGCGGCCGGGTCCGGGACGGCCGCCGCCGCCCCGGACCGGGGGCACGGTTCCGGGCGCGGTGGCGTCCGTACCGGCTTCGCCCGGCTGGCCGCCGACGGCTACCGGCTTCTGGCGGGGCAGAAGGTCGGCGTGGTCACCAACCCGACCGGGGTCACCACCGACGTACGGCACATCGTGGACGTGATGCACCCCGACCGCCGGGTGAACCTCACCGCGGTCTTCGGGCCCGAGCACGGCTTCCGGGGCACCGCGCAGGCGGGCGGCTCGGAAGGCAGGTACGACGACCCGGCGACCGGACTCCCGGTCTACGACACGTATCTGAAGAGCGGTCAGGAACTGGCGGACGTCTTCACCGCGTCCGGCGTGGACACGGTGGTCTTCGACATCCAGGACGCCGGGGCCCGCTTCTACACGTACATCTGGACGCTGTACGACTGCATGGAGGCGGCGGCGCTCGCGGGCAAGCGGTTCGTCGTCCTGGACCGGCCGAACCCGGTGACCGGACGGGCCGCGCTGGGGCCGGTGCTCGATCCGGCGTTCGGTACGTTCGTGGGGCGCCGGGAGATCGCCCAGGCGCACGGGATGACCGTCGCCGAACTGGCGCTGCTCTTCAACAAGGAGTTCCTGGCGGCGCGGCCGGTGGAGCTGGACGTCGTGACGATGTCCGGGTGGCGGCGCTCCGACTTCTTCGACACCACGGGGCTGCCGTGGGTGCCGCCGAGCCCGAACATGCCGACCCCGGAGACGGCGCTGGTCTACCCGGGCACCTGCCTGTTCGAGGGCACGAACCTCTCCGAGGGGCGGGGCACCACCCGGCCCTTCGAACTGCTGGGCGCGGAGGGGATCGACCACCGGTGGGCGGCGGCCGCGAACGCGCAGCGGCTGCCCGGGGTGGCGTTCCGCGAGGCGTACTTCGCGCCGGTGTTCTCCAAGTTCGAGGGGAAGACGGTCGGCGGGGTGCAGTTGCACGTCCACGACCGCGAGGCCTTCGACCCGGTCCGCACCGGGATCGCGCTGCTGGTGACGGCGAAGCGGACATGGAGCGGATTCGCGTGGCGCCCGGACAACTGGATCGACAAGCTCACGGGCAACACCCGGGTCCGCACGATGATCGACGCGGGCGCGGACACCGACGAGGTGGTGGGGGCGTGGGCCGCCGACCTGGCCGCGTTCCGCAGGGTGCGCCGGGAGTACCTGCTGTACCGGTGACGGGTACGGGGCGGCGGTGAGCGCCTCCAGGCGCGCCGTCGCGGTCATGGCCGGACCCCGTCCGCGGCCTGACGGCCCGGCCACCGGACATCCCCTGCTCAGCGGGGGCGCCGGTGGCCGGGCCGCCGGTGGTCACCGGTGGGAGGGGAACTCCACGACCTGCTGGTAGGTCGGGCGGTTCTGCCAGTGGATCGTCTTGTGCGCGATCCCGCCCAGCGGACGGTGGACGATGGCGTCACCGCACCACTGCTCACCGGCCTTGCAGCTGTCGTCGCCCGGGTAGACCGTCGTCGCCGGGGTGGCGGCCGCCTTCTTCAGGGTGGTCAGCAGCGCGTCGCGGCAGGCGCTCAGGTCGCCGTTGCCGCAGTACGTCTTCGCCAGCGGCCCCTTGACGTTCTGGCCGAGCACCTGGCGCAGGTCCTTGTCGGCGAAGCCCCACCAGCCGTACTGGAAGGCGGAGCCGCTGTGCGCACCGCTCGGCCCGTGGCTGGCGGCCGGGGACTCGTCGGTGGCCAGGCTCGCGGTGAACGCCGTGTAGAGGTCGTCCCCGAGTCCGGGCCGGAACTCCGCCTCGATCAGCGCGGGCCACCAGGCGTCCATGATCCGGACCGCGTCCGCGTGGGTGTACGTGTGCGAGCCCTCGGACGTCTCCTTGCGCTGGGAGCCGGCCGCCCGCCACGAGTCCAGCTGCTGGACCACGGTGTTGAGGGCCGGATCGGTGACCGGCTGGGAGCGGATCACCTTGAGGAGTTCCGGCAGCAGCTGCTCGCCCCGCAGATCGGTGACGGCCGCCTCGGCCATGGCGCGGGTGAGGGAGGCGCGGGTCACGCCGCCGGCCTCGACCAGTGCGGACACCCGCTGGTCGAGCAGGTCCCCCCGGTGGACGGCGCCGAAGCCGAACACGGCGCCGGCGTACTCCTTGGCCTGCCGGTTGTTCCAGGAGATGTAGTAGTCCTGGCCGATGGACCGCGGGTGCTCGGCGAACGGGGTGTAGTCGGTGGTGTTGGCCGCCGGGTCGAAGCCCCGCCACTCGTACGCCCTCTCGGCCTTGACCGGCAGGGCCGGGTCCACGCCGGGTGCCCGTACCGGGTTCATCCCGCTGTTGTAGTAGGCCGCGGTGCGCGAGTCCGCGTAGAACCAGTTGAAGGCGTAGTCGATGTGGCTCGCCGCCTGCTGGAAGGAGGCCGCGTCCGTGACGTACGCCGGGTCGTTGAGCAGTTGGAAGCCGATGATCGAGTCGGCCTCGTGCCGGTAGGTGGAGCGCAGCGAGGTGTACGCGACGGGCTTGCCGTCCACCGTGGCGCGGTGGGTGACGACGCCGTAGTCGGTCCGCCACACGCGCATCCGGTACGAGCCCTTGGCGGTGGAGTCGGCGACCGTGGGCTTCCAGGAGTTGGTGCGTTCCATCTTCTCCATCGCGGTGCAGGTGTCGCGGGAGAGGTAGTGGGTGGAGTCCTTGGTGGGCGCGGAGCCGTCCGGTTCGCACAGCTCGATCGCGTAGGTGTCGGTGATGTCCTGGGCGGCGGAGGTGGCGCTCCAGGCGTAGTCCTGGCCACGGCCCATCTGGATGTACATGCCGACGCCCGCGAAGGAGACGCCCCGGGCGCTGATGCCCGGCCCCTGGATCTCCTGGAGCATCATCAGCTGGGGGGCGAAGTAGCCGGTCTGCGGGCCGAACACGGCGATGGGGTTCCCGCTCGCGGTGTGCTCGCCGGACACCACGAGGGCGTTGGACATGCCGCGCTTGCCGGCGCCGTCGCCCGTACCGGGCAGCGAGCCCTCCGGGACCACCCCGTCGTCGTAGATTCCCTGGGCCGGTGCGAGGCGGGCCGGGGCGTCGACCGGCGCCTTCTTGTTCGTGCCCGCCGCCCCGGTGCGGTCGTAGATCAGCGGTTCGGGGGTGACGGAGCCCGGGTCCGGGAGGGCGGTGCCGCGCGCCTGGTCGGGCTTGCCCGCGTACGGGAACGAGGTGCCGTCGTGGATGGTGAGGACGGCCTCGGGGTCGTCGCGCTGGCGGAAGGACTCCCAGACCCGGGTGCCCTCCTGGACGCCGTACTTCTCCTGGGCGGCCAGCAGGGAGAGCGCCGCCTGCACCTCCCCGCCGCCTCCCCCGCCGAACTGCCCGCCGACGACCGTGGCGATGGCGATCAGGTCGGTCAGCTCGAACGGCTGGATCTCGCCCACGTTGGTGATGGAGTCGATCTTGCCGGTGAGGACGTACTCGCCCGGGAAGTAGCGGCCCTTCTTGGACTTCTCCCGGTAGGAGTTGATGCCGTCCACATAGGCCTGCGCGTCGGCCATGGCCTGTTCGCCGCGGGCGCCCTCGCTGCTGCGGATGAACTCGACCTGGGCCTTCAGATCCGCCTCGGTGTACGGGGCCTGCGGCCAGAACTGCTGCTCCAGGCCCTGGTTGGCGAGCGCTCCGCCGGCGAACGAGGTGAGCTGGCCGCGTCCGATGTGCCGGAAGAGGTCCATCAGCCACAGCCGGTCCTGGCCGGCCGCGAACCCGGCGCCGAACTCGGTGCCGTACCGGGTGGTGCCCTTGATGTGGGGGACGCCGGTCTTCTTGTCCCGGGTGATCGTGACGTCCTCGCGGGGCGAGGTGACGGACTCGACCTGGTTCGTGGGGACCCCGAACGAGGCGTCGTTGAAGAAGTCGGTGAGCTTCTGGTCGGTGAGGCCCGTATGCCCCGCGACCAGGCCGTTGTACCGGTCGAGCTGGTCGTCGCTGTGGGCGGGGTGGGTGCCGAACGCCTTGTTGCCGAGGATCTCGACGAGGGTGGCGTTGCCGTTCTCGCCGGGCGGCAGGATGTCGGCGCACTGCCCCTGGCAGTGGTCGGTGAGGGCGGCGGTCACGGGCTGCGCCGCGCCGGCCTGCGGGACCGAGGCGAGCAGGGACGTACCGAGGGCGAGGACGGCCGCGACTGTGGCGGCTCTGAGCGTGCGGGTGCGTGGGGGCATGCGTGCTCCTCCGGATGGCCGATGCGCACGGAGGTTACCGGCGGTAGGCCCCCTCGGGAAGGTGAACATCAGTCACTTCTCCCGAACCGGCACACCCGATCGCACGGCCCTTCCCGGAACGTCTCAGGAACCGGACACGTTTCACCTTTCGATGGAGCCGAACGGGGCACTCGTACGTCCATCCCTTGACGCCGAAGTACGAGCGACGGAGGTGGCAGTGCCATGGCCGGTTTCCGGAGTCTTGCGAGACAGGTCCGCGATCCACGGGGCGATCTGGCTTTGCGGCGGTATTCGCTGCGCAAATGCCTGGAGCGGTTCGCCCCCTACGGTCACCGCGCGACCTGGGATCATCTGTGTGCGCGGCACGGCATCGGGCCGGAGGACCGGGCACCCGATCCGGAGCGCCTGATCGGGGCGCTGGAGGAGCTGGAGGAGGCGCGGGCCGTCTGGCTCGCGTACGAGGAGGGGTTCGCCGCGCGGCGGCGGCGGGAGAAGCACGACGGGCTGCGCCGGCCGGGCACGTTCGACGACTGGCACCGGCGGACCTGGGGCGGCCGGGACATCGCGCCCTGCGACGACCCCGGGGTCCATCCGAGCGCACCGCTGGCCGAGGTGCTGGACCGGCTGATCGCGGCCCTCGGCGGCGAGCCGGGGGCGGCCTGCCCGGTCTGCGCGGAGACGGACATCGTCTGGCGGCGGGACCTGGCACGGGAACCGTGGTTCGGCCCGGTCTGCACGGGGTGCGGCATCGTGGTCCCCCGGCCGGTGCTCACCGCGGGTGCGCTGGCACGGGCCAGGAGCACCCCGGCCGGCGGTCTGGCGTCGGCGGCGTGAGCCGTCCCGCGCGGGTGGGACGGACCACGGCACGGCGGGCGGCGCGCCCGCGTGAGCCGCTGCGCGCTACGTGCACTCCCGAGCGGGACGCTCGGGCATCAGGCGCGAGCCCGCCATCGACTCGCCCGAGATGTCGTCGGGGTTGGACAGCACGCAGTTCTCCAGGGACAGGCAGCCGCAGCCGATGCACTCCGTGAGGTGGTCCCGCAGCCGCCCGAGCTGCCTGATCCGGTCGTCCAGCTCGGAGCGCCACGCCCGGGAGAGCCGCGCCCAGTCGTCCCGGTTCGGGGTGCGCTCCTCGGGCAGTTCGGCAAGCGCCTCCCGGATGGTGGCCAGCGGTATGCCGACCCGTTGCGCCGCGCGGACGAACGCGACCCGGCGCAGCGCGTCCCTGGTGTAACGGCGCTGGTTGCCGCTGGTGCGGCGGCTGGTGATCAGGCCCTTGGACTCGTAGAAGTGCAGGGCCGAGACGGCGGCCCCGCTGCGCGCGGAGAGCTGGCCGACCGTGAGTTCATGGAGCGTCTGAGGGATCTGAGGCACCCCACCGAGCCTACTGCTCCCCGTTCCGTCGCCGCCCGCGCTTTTCGTCTCCTCCCGCCGGTCCGTCGTTGACAGGGCCGCGCCGCCCCCGCATGCTGAGCAAGCGCTTAGACAGCTCCGGGGAGAAGCGCCCGGACGGAGCGCCCGCCGACGCGGGCACGGGAAGGCAGGGAGCGGGACCATGGCAGAGCCGAGGATCTTCACGTCCGCGCAGGAGCTGCGGGACGCGGTGGGCCAGGAGTTGGGGCACAGCGACTGGCTGGAGATCGACCAGCGGCGGATCGACCGGTTCGCGGAGGCCACCGGCGACCACCAGTGGATCCATGTGGATCCCGAACGCGCCGCCGCCGGTCCCTTCGGTACGACGATCGCGCACGGCTACCTCACGCTCTCACTGCTGCCCGTGCTGGTCCCGCAGGTCCTCCAGGTCGAGGGCGCGAAGATGGGCATCAACTACGGGACCAACAAGGTGCGTTTCCCCTCGACGGTGCCGGTCGGCTCGCGGCTGCGCGCCACGGCGGTGCTCAAGGGCGTCGAGGAGGCGGACGGCGGGGTGCAGGTGACCGCCCTCGTCACGGTCGAGCGCGAGGGCGGCGACAAGCCGGCCTGCGTGGCCGAGTCGGTCTCGCGCTACTACTTCTGAGCCGCTCAGGGGCGCTGGTGGTCCGATTCCCGAGCCGCTTACGGGCGCTCGTGGTCCGCTTCCGGGCCGCTCACGGGCGCTCGCGGTCCGCTTCCCGAGCCGCTTCCCGGCCGCGAACGTGTCGGCGCGCACGCGCGGGGCAGTGCCCGCTACCTCCGCGCGCCGACCATGCGCAGGACCAGGCCGGCGTAGAGCGCGCCGACCTCGTCGGGCGTCCGGCTGCCCTGGGCGTTGAACCAGCGCGCCACGTCGATGCAGAGCGACAGCACCGCCAGCGTGGTGCCCGGCACGTCGGGGACCTCGAACTCCCCCGCCCGTACGCCCTCGCTGATGATCCCCCGCACCACCGCGTCGGTCTTCCGGCGCAGGCCGACGATCTCGGCGCGGTGCTCGTCGCCGAGGGCCTCCAGCTCGTACTGCACGACCCGTGCCGTGGTGTGGCGCTCGGCGTGCCAGCGGACGAAGGAGCGTACGGCGTCGGCGAGCCGGTCGGCCGCCGTGCCGTCCCCGCTCGCCGCCGCCTCCAGCAGGCGCAGGGCCCGCTCGTGGCCGATCCTGCTGATCCGGTGGAGCAGCTCTTCCTTCGTCTTGTAGTGGATGTACAGCGCGGCGGGGCTCATCCCGGCCCGGCCGGCGATGTCACGGGTGGTGGTCGCGTGGTAGCCGCGCTCGGCGAAGGCCTCGACGGCGGCCACGAGCAGCCGCCGGGCCGCCTCCGGTGTGACCTCGCTCCACGGCGTGTCCTCGCCGCCGGTCTCCTCCGCCGCGCTCATCGCCACAGATCCCTTTCCCCTCGCAGGACGAACACCATACCGCGAACCTGAGCAAGCGCTTAGAGGTGTCCGGGGTACGTGGCCGTCAGATCTTCTGGAAGGGGTCGTGCTCGGCGAGGATCTTCTCCAGCCGGGCCTGGTCGACCCGGCTGACGATCCTGCCCTCCTCCTGCCGGTCCCTGACGATCTTGGCCAGGGTGAAGCAGGAGGTGACGAGGTAGAGGACGCCGACGGCGAGGAAGGCCCGCACCCAGGCGTCGGCGTCGAGGAAGAAGATACCGAGGGCCACCGCGCCGAGGGCCACCCCGAAGGAGAGGACGGCCTGCCCGTAGAAGGCCGCGGTGCTCTGCTGCTTGACGTGCGTGGTCTCGCTCATGCCGCACAGCATCCGGCGCGGTGGCGTGCGGCACATCCGCCGGAGTACTCAGCCCGTACTCAGAAGGCGGGGCACCCGGCCCGCCCGGAAGGCGGGGCACTCCGCCCGTACTCAGAAGGCGGAGACGCCCGTCAGCGCGCGGCCGATGATCAGCTTCTGGATCTGGCTGGTGCCCTCGTAGAGGGTCATCACACGGGCGTCCCTGACGAGCTTGCCCACCGGGTACTCGTCGATGTAGCCGTACCCGCCGAACACCTGGAGGGCGTTGTTGGCGGCGCGGACCGCGGCTTCGGAGGCGAAGAGCTTCGCGGTGGAGGCGGCGGTCGCGAAGTCCCGGCCCCGGTCGACGAGATCGGCCACGCGCCAGGTCAGCATGCGCGCCGCGTCCACGTCCACGGAGATGTCGCTGATGAGTTCCTGGACGAGCTGGTAGCCCGCGATCGGCCGCCCGAACTGCTCGCGTTCGCCCGCGTACCGCACGGCGGCGTCCAGGGCCGCCTGGGCGATGCCGACACAGCCGGCCGCAACCGACATGCGCCCCTTGGCCAGGGCCGACATGGCGAGGGAGAAGCCCTTGCCCTCGGGCCCCAGGAGCGTGGCGGCCGGGACGCGGACGTCCTCCAGCACCAGTTCCGCCGTGGCCTGGCCGCGCAGTCCGAGCTTGCCGTGCACGGTGCGCCGGGTCAGGCCGGGGGTGTCGGCCGGCACCAGGAAGGCGGAGACGCCCCGGTGGCCGGGGACGTCCCCGGTGCGGGCGAAGAGCAGGACGACATCGGCCCAGGTGCCGTTGGTGATGAACATCTTGGAGCCGTTGATCACGTAGTCGTCGCCGTCGCGCACCGCCCTCGTGCTCAGGTTCCCCGCGTCGGAGCCGGTGCCGGGCTCGGTCAGCGCGAAGCAGCCGACGGCCTCGCCCGCGGTGAGCCGGGGCAGCCACCGCCGCTTCTGCTCCTCGTCCCCCCAGGACGCGATGGTCTTCGCGACCAGGCCGAGCGAGACGGAGACGATGCCGCGCACCGAGGAGTCACCGCGCCCCAGCTCCTCGGTCACCAGGCAGTACGCCAGGTGGTCGCCGCCGGAGCCGCCGTACTCCTCCGGGATCGTGAGCCCGAGGAAGCCCAGCGCGCCCAGTTTCTTCACGATCGACCTGTCGACACTCTCGGCACGGTCCCAGGCGACGACGTGCGGGGTGATCTCCCGTGCGACGAAGTCCTCGGCGAGCTCGCGCACCGCTTCCTGTTCCTCGCTCAGCTCCAGGTTCATCCTGCGACACCCCACTTTAAATTAGCACTGCTAGTTTTCTCTGCGCAGGCCCTACTATGTGCCGCATGGCCCGACCGCGCAAGCCCCTCCTCAGCAGAGACCGCATCGTCGAGGCGGCGGGCGCGCTCGTGGACGCCGAGGGGCTGGACGCCGTCTCCACCCGGCGGCTGGCCGCCGAGCTGGGGGTCAGCGGGCCCTCGCTGTACAACCACTTCCGCAACAAGGAAGAGCTCCTGGACGCGGTGGCCAACGCCGTCTCGGCCCAGGTGGATCTGTCGATGTTCCAGGAGGGGGACGCCCGCGACTGGCCCGCCGCACTGCGCGACTGGGCCCTCTCCTACCGGGCCGCGCTCGCCGCGCACCCCCACATCGTCCCGGTGCTCGCCCAGGGTCCCGGCCGCCGCCCGGCCGGCCTGCGGGTCGCCGACGCGGTGTTCGGCGCGATGGTCCGGGCCGGCTGGCCGCCCGCCCAGGCCACGTACATCGGGGCGCTGATGCGCTACTTCGTCACCGGCTCGGCGCTCGGTTCCTTCGCCCGTGGGTTCGTGGACGACGAGACGGCGTACGACCCGGCCGACTACCCGCACCTGGGGCAGGCCCATCTGCTGGCCGAGCGGCGCCAGCAGGTGGACGAGGGCGCCTTCGAGACCGGACTGCGGGCCCTGCTGGACGGGCTGGCGCTCCAGTACGAGCAGACGGTCACCGGCCGGAAGGTCCCGCGCGCGCCGTCCGGGGCGTGACCGGCCCTCCACCCGGGCCGAAGGACGCCCGCCCGTGCCGCGGCGGCCGTCCGACACCGTTCGGCCCGTACCGAAGAGTGCCTGACGCATCCTGGACGCATGGCCCGTACGACACCGAGTGAACCTGCGGCGGCCCGGCTGGCGGCCCTGGCCGCCCTGCTGGCCGACGAGACCCGCGCCGTCTTCTGCCTCGCCCTGCTGGACGGCCGCGCCTGGACCGCGGGCGAGCTGGCCCGTGGCGCGGGGGTGGCTCCCTCCACCGCCAGCGAACACCTGGGGAAGCTGGTGGCGGGCGGGCTGCTGGCCGAGGAACGCCAGGGCCGGCACCGCTATGTGCGGCTCGTCGGACGGCAGGCCGCCCAGTTGGTCGAGGAGCTGGCCGCGTACGCCGCTCCCGGCGGGGAGCCGCCCGCCCGCTCGCTGCGCGCGGCGAGCACGGCCCACGCGCTGGCCCGGGGGCGTACCTGCTACGACCACCTCGCGGGCCGGCTCGGCATCCGGATCACCGAGGCGATGACGACGCGCGGACTCCTGCGCCAGGACACCGGGTTCGCGCTCACCGAGGACGGGCTGGCGTGGTTCGGCGCGCTCGGTGTCCCGCTGGACACGGCGTCCCGGCGGCCCCTGGCACGGGGCTGTCTGGACTGGACCGAGCGGCGGCCGCATCTGGCGGGTGCCGCGGGCGCCGCCCTGTGCCGGCACGCGATGGAGGCCGGATGGTGCGAGCGGGTCGGTACGGGGCGGGCGGTGCGGGCGACCCCGGAGGGGCTGCGGGCCCTGACCGCGCGTCTGGGCATCGACCCCGCGTCGATCGACGGGCGCTGACGGTGCAGTCGATCGACGGGCGGTGACGGTGCCGTCGATGGACGGACGCCGACAATTCGGTAGGGGCCGAAGCCTCGCGGCCGTAGCGTCGGCGCCATGACGACGACACCGACCGCGGCCCCCTCGCCGGGCCGCGACTGGCGCGCCCCCGCCGCCGCCTGCACCACGGTGGTCCTGTGGGCCTCCGCCTTCGTATCCATCCGCAGCGCGGGCGAGGCCTACTCGCCGGGGGCGCTGGCCCTGGGGCGACTGCTCGCGGGCACGCTGACGCTCGGGACGATCCTGCTGGTACGCCGCGAAGGGCTGCCGCCGAGGGCCGCGTGGCCCGGCATCGTGCGCTCGGGGCTGCTCTGGTTCGGGCTGTACATGGTGGTCCTCAACTGGGGTGAGCGGGAGGTGGACGCGGGCACCGCCGCGATGGTTGTGAACATCGGCCCCCTCCTGATCGCCCTGCTGGGGGCCGGACTGCTGGGCGAGGGGCTGCCGCGCCGGCTGCTCGCGGGGATGGCGGTGTCGTTCGCGGGCGCGGCCGTGGTCGGGCTGTCCATGGCCGGTGACGGCGGCTCGTCGGTCCTCGGGGTGCTGCTCTGCCTGCTGGCGGCGGTGGCGTACGCGGGCGGAGTGGTGAGCCAGAAGCCGGCGCTGCGGCACGGTTCGGCGCTCCAGGTCACCACGTTCGGCTGCCTGACCGGTACGGTCGCCTGCCTGCCGTTCTCCGGGGTACTGGTGTCGCAGGCGGCGCACGCCCCGCTGTCCGCCACGCTGAACATGCTCTACCTGGGCGTGTTCCCCACCGCGCTGGCGTTCACCACCTGGGCCTATGCCCTGGCCCGCACCACCGCGGGCCGGATGGGCGCGACCACGTACGCGGTTCCGGCGCTGGTGGTGCTCATGTCGTGGCTGCTGCTGGACGAGGTGCCCGCGCCGCTCACGGTCGGCGGCGGGCTGATCTGCCTCGCGGGGGTGGCGCTCTCGCGGACCCGGCCGCGGCGACGGCCGCCGGGGCCCGAGGGGGCCGATCGGCCCTCCGGAGGGGGCCGCAGGGCCCTTATGCCCCTCGCGCCGAAGCCGAAGGCTGGGGGCTGAGCCGTATTCGGCGCGGGCGGCAGGGCCCCGTCGCCGGACCAGCCGCAGGAGGCCAGCGAGTCATGCCGCACCCCGCCCACGCCCTCGACGCGCAGGAACAGAGCACTCTGGTGACCGCCGCGGCCGCGGCGCCCTCGGTGCTGAACACCCAGCCCTGGTCGTTCACCGCCGGGCCGCGCGGGATCGACGTGCACGCCGATCCGGGCCGTGCCCCGGCGGCGACGGCCTCCGCCGCCCGTGACGTCCATCTCTCGTGCGGGGCCGCCGTGTTCAACGCCCGGGTGGCCCTGGCACGGCTGGGCCGGGGGGCGCGGACCGAGGTGCTGCCCGAGGCCGGTGACCCGCTGCTGGTCGCACGGGTCACCGTGGCCGACGAGCCACCGGATCCGGAGCTGGAGGCGCTCTACCACTGTGTGGGCCGGCGCCGCACGAACCGCTATCCCTTCCGGCCCCAGGCCGTCCCCGCGGGCCTGATGCTCCTGTTGTACGACGCGGCGGCGTGGGAGGGGGCGACCCTGCGCGCGCTGGATGAGGAGCCGGAGTACCAGCGGGTGCTGACGCTGATCCGGAAGGCGACCTGGACCGAGGACGAGCGCGCCCGGGAGGACCGCGCCGCCCTGCTGGGCGGGAGGTCCGGGCCGCCGGTCCTCCCGGTCGAGAACCTGGGGCCGGTGCCGCGCGGCCTGTCCGACGGCCCGGCGGTACGGGACCTGGCGGACGGGCTCGACCTGCCCGGACGCGGTACGGCCGCCTTCGAGCAGCACCCGACGCTCGCGGTCCTGGAGACCGCGGACGACAACCCCGTCTCCTGGGTCGCGGGGGGCCAGGCGCTGGAGCGGGTGCTGCTGGAGGCCACCGGGCGCGGTGTCGCGGCCTCGTTCGCCAACCAGCCGCTGGAGGACGCGGAGTTGCGCGAGGACGTCTCCAGCAGCGCCGCGCACTTCGGACATCCGCAGATGGTGCTGCGCCTCGGGTACCCGCTGACCGTGCCGCCCGCCGCCCCGCGCCGGCCGGAGGCGGAGGTCCTGCGCGGGGTGAAGCCCTGACGGAGGTCTCCGCGCACCGCCCCGGCGCCATCCGGGGCGGCCCTCAGAAGACGACCAGGGCGCGTCCGCCCCTGCCCGCCACCATGTTCTCGAACGCGCCGGGAATGCCGTCCAGGCCGATGCGCTCGGTGACCATCATGGAGAGGTCGAACCGTCCGGCCCTGATGTGCTCGGCGAGCACGGGCAGGTCGCGGGCGGGGTCGCTGTTACCGTACACACAGCCGGTGAGCGAGCGGCCCCAGTGGAAGATCTCCAGCGCGTTGAAGCCCACCGTCTGGTCCTTGCCGCCGATCCCGACGACCGTGGTGCGTCCGCCCCGGCGGGTGGAGTCCCAGGCCCCGCGGATCGTGGCGGGGCGTCCCACGCATTCCACGGCGACGTCAGCGCCCTGACCGGCCGTCAGCTTGCGGACGGCGCGGGGGGTGGTGTCGGAGGCGACGAGGTAGTCGGTGGCCCCGGCCCGGCGGGCCAGTTCCTCCTTCTCCGGTGACACGTCCACGGCGACGATCGGGGACGCCCCCGCGAGGCGCGCGGCCTGGAGCACGGCGAGGCCGACCCCGCCGACGCCGAACACGACGACGCTCTCGCCCTCGCGGACGCGCGCCGAGTGGTGGACCGCCCCGTATCCGGTCAGCACCGCACAGCCGAGCAGCGCGGCGTCCGTGAGCGGGACGCCGGCCGGGGCGGGCAGCACGCAGTTGGCGGCGACGACGGTCTCCTGGGCGAACGCGGCGACGTTCAGCCCGGGGTGGAGCTCGGTGCCGTCCGCCGTACGGGCGTGGATGTTCGCCGCGCCCTTGAGCGCGTCGGCGCAGAGCCAGACCTCGCCGATCCGGCAGTGGAAGCACGCGCCGCACGAGGGCGCCCAGTTGAGGACCACGGCGTCGCCGGGACCGACGTGGGTGACGCCCTCCCCGACGGCCAGCACCGTCCCGGCGCCCTCGTGGCCGAGGACGGCGGGGACGGGCAGCCGCATGGTGCCGTCGGACAGGGACAGGTCGGAGTGGCAGACCCCGGCGGCGGCGAGGGAGACGCGCACCTGGCCGGGTCCTGGCTCGGGAAGTTCGATGTCGGTGATCTCCAACGGAGCTCCGACGGCGGGCAGTACGGCGGCGCGGACCACGAACAGACTCCTCGGTGGACGGGATCGGTGGATCGGCGGGGCGGAACAGGTCCGAGCCGCCCGGACGGGCCGGCGGCTCCGGAACCGCTCAGAGCTGGAGGGACTTGGTCTGGAGGTACTCGGCGAGGCCGTGCGGCCCGAGTTCGCGCCCCACCCCCGACCGCTTGTACCCGCCGAACGGGGCGAGCGGGTTGAAGCGGCCGCCGTTGATGTCCACTTGGCCGGTGTCCATGCGGCGGGCGAAGGCCACGGCCTCGGCGTCGTCGGCGGCCCAGACCGCGCCCGCCAGTCCGTACACGGTGCCGTTGGCGATCCGGAGGGCGTCCTCGACGTCCTCGTACCGCAGCACGCACAGCACCGGGCCGAAGATCTCCTCCTGGGCGATGGTCATGTCGGGTGTGACGTCCGCGAAGAGGGTGGGGCTGACGTAGTACCCCCGCTCCATGGGCGCCTCGGGGCCTCCGACGACGAGGCGGGCGCCCTCCTCGACGCCCTTCTCGATGTAACCGCGCACCCGTGCCCGCTGTTTGGCGCTGACGACCGGTCCGATGCGCTCGCCCGGCACATACTTGGCGAGGGCCGCGGCTGCCAGGGCGACCGCCTCCTCGTACCGTTCGGCGTCGACCAGCATGCGGGTCCACGCGCTGCACGTCTGGCCGGAGTTGGCCATCACGTTGGCGACGCCGACGTGGACGGCCCTGGCGAGGTCGGCGCCGGGCAGGATGACGTTGGCGGACTTGCCGCCGAGTTCCAGGGCGACGCGCTTGACCGCCGCCGACGCGACGGCGCCGATCCGTGCGCCGACGGCCGTGGAGCCGGTGAAGGAGACCAGATCGACTCCCTCGTGCTCGGCGAGGGCCTGCCCGGCGACCGGGCCGAGGCCGGTGACCAGGTTGAACACCCCGGCCGGCAGCCCCGCCTCATGGACGGCCTCGGCGAAGAGCTGGGCGGTGAGCGGGGTGTCCTCGGCGGGCTTGAGGACCACGGCGCAGCCCGCGGCCAGCGCGGGGGCCACCTTGGCGACGATCTGGTGGAGCGGGTAGTTCCAGGGGGTGATCGCGCCGACGACGCCGACGGGCTCGTGCAGGACGGTGGAGTTGCCCAGCGTCTCCTCGAAGGTGTGGGAGGCGGCCAGTTCGGCGTACGAGCCCGCCACCGCCACGGGCAGAGCGGCGTGCACCGACCGGGAGAAGGGCAGCGGGGAGCCCAGCTCGGCGGTGACCGTCTCGGCGATCTCGTCCTGGCGGGCCGCCAGCACGTCGCGCAGGGCGGCGATCCGCGCGGCGCGCTCGGCGGGCGGGGTGGCCGCCCAGCCCGGCAGCGCGGCCCGTGCGGCGCGTACGGCGTCGTCCACGTCCCCGGCACCACCGGCCGGGACCTGTCCGACGACCCGCTCGTCCGCCGGGTTCACCACCGTGATCGTGTCCCGGCCGTGTGCGGGCCGCCACTCCCCGCCGATGTACATCCCGTCGTGTGCCTTCATGGCCGTTCCTCCCGGGTCTCGCCGTGCCCGCCGCCGCGGTCGTGCGCCGTACGGGCGGTTCCGGCCCGCCGCCCCAAACTAGCGCCGTTAGTTTTTCGGCGCCAGGAAACGGCCGGAGACGCGGGTCACGCCTGCCCCGGGAGCGGAGCGGTCATCCGTCGAGTCCGGGAACGTCCTCGGCGGCGGGCAGATACGGCGCCCGGAGGGGGCGAAGACGTACAGGTGCGCGAGGTCCACGAGGAGCGGCACCTGCCCTCCGGTCCGGACGCGCGGGTCGGGAGCGGTCCGGACGGGCCCCAGGGGGCGGGGCGTCAGTCGAAGGTCTGGGCGAGGTAGGCCTGGAGCAGGGTCCGTGTCTCGGCGATCAGCGCGGCGTCGCCCGAGGGGTCGGTGCGGAAGGCGAGTTGGAGCAGGGCGTCGGCGGCCTCCACACAGACGAGGAGGATGCGTGGGAGCCGGGGGTCGAGCTCGTCTCCCGTGTCACGGCCCTCTCCCCGGTCGCCGGCCCCTTCCTTCAGGGCGGGGCCGAGGTGTCCGGCCAGCAGGGCCGCGAGCCGGCCGGCGACCCGCAGATTGGCGTCGTCGGGGGCGCCTTCGGCCGGCACGGGCGGGCCGAAGTCGACCAGGGTGAAGCCCGGGACGGTCCGCTTCATGGCCAGGTACTCGTCCAGGACGGCGTCGATCGCCGCCCGCCACTCCCGTTCCGGGACGGCACCGAGGCGGCCCACGATCCGCTCGGCGTAGAGGTCCAGGTTGCGCTCGGCCAAGGCGTCCACCAGGGCCCGCTTGTTGGGGAAGAACCGGTAGACCGAGCCGATCGGCACCCCGGCGCGGTCGGCCACCGCGCGGGTGGAGAGCTGCTCGTAGCCGGTCTCGTCGAGCAGTCCGGCGCCGGCGTCGAGGATCCGGGCCAGCCGCTCGGCGCTGCGCTGCTGGACGGGGACCCGCCGGAGGTTCGCATGGGGATGAGGAGGCACGCACACCATGATGCCGTGGCCTCGCCGGCCGGTTCCGCACGGGCCGGTCGGCCACCATGGCCGGTTCGTTCCGTGTGGCCCGGCCGGCCCAGATGGCCGGATCCGAAGGGCTTCAAAGAGCTTCAGAGGGCCTCAACGGGCCTCAACGGGCTTCAGAGGGCACGGTCTCGGCCCCGGTGGCCGGACATGGACGGCCCCGTGGCCGGTTCCTCGTCCCGCTCCCCCGCCCGGCGCACCCGGCCGCCCCGGCGTGTGCCGTTGACGGGCCGCCCCCCGATTCCTACGGTTGTCCATAGGATTCCTCGTCGGGGGGTCCGGCCCAGCCACGGGATTCCTTATCCACCGGGAGCGCAAGATGAGCGGCATCGAGCAGGCGAGGAAAGCGGCCGAAAACCTCGCGTACAGCGCCGGATTCGGCAACGAGCACAGCTCCGAGGCGGTCCGGGGCGCCCTGCCGCACGGCCGCAACTCCCCGCAGCGCGCCCCGCTCGGGCTGTACGCGGAGCAGCTGAGCGGTTCGGCGTTCACCGAGCCCCGCGCCCGCAACCGCCGCTCCTGGCTCTACCGGATCCGCCCGTCCGCCGCGCATCCGGCGTTCACCCGCGTCGGCAACGGCACGCTGCGCACCGCCCCGTTCACCGAGTCGGTCACCGACCCCAACCGGCTGCGCTGGGACCCGCTGCCCGATCCGGCGCCGGGCACGGACTTCCTGTCCGGGCTGTGGACGCTCGGCGGCAACGGCGACGCCGCGCAGCGCACCGGCATGGCCGTCCACCTGTACAGCGCCGACTCCTCCATGACCGACCGGGTGTTCAGCGACTCCGACGGCGAGCTGCTGATCGTCCCCGAGCGGGGCGGGCTGCTGCTCCGCACCGAGCTGGGCCCGCTGCGCGCCGAGCCCGGCCATGTGGCGCTGATCCCGCGCGGTGTCCGCTTCCGGGTCGAGCTCCTGGACGCCACCGCCCGGGGGTACGTCTGCGAGAACTACGGGCAGCCCTTCGTCCTCCCCGACCTCGGTCCGATCGGCGCCAACGGCCTGGCCAACGCACGGGACTTCCTGGCGCCGGTGGCCGCGTACGAGGACCGCGAGGGCCCCGTCGAGGTGGTCAACAAGTTCTGCGGGAACCTCTGGTCGGCGACGTACGACCACTCGCCGCTGGACGTCGTCGCCTGGCACGGCAACCACACCCCGTACGTCTACGACCTGCGCCGCTTCAACGTGATCGGCACCATCAGCTACGACCACCCGGACCCGTCGATCTTCACCGTGCTGACCTCGCCGTCCGACACCCCGGGGCTGGCCGGTGTGGACTTCGTCGTCTTCGCGCCCCGCTGGCTGGTCGGCGAGGACACCTTCCGCCCTCCGTACTTCCACCGCAACGTGATGAGCGAGTACATGGGCCTGATCGAGGGCGCGTACGACGCGAAGGCCGGCGGGTTCGTACCCGGCGGCGGATCGCTGCACAACATGATGTCGGCCCACGGCCCGGACCGTGAGACCTTCGAGCGGGCCAGCGCCGCCGAGCTGAAGCCGCAGAAGATCGACGACGGGCTGGCCTTCATGTTCGAGACCCGCTGGCCGGTCACGGCGACCGCGCAGGCCGCCGGCGCCGGCCATCTCCAGCGGGGGTACGACGACGTGTGGCAGGGTCTCAGCCGCGACTTCCGGCCGTGAGACCCCCTCGGCCGGCCATCGATCGGAGAGGCCCGGTGACCGGATGGACCAGGTGAACGAGGGACGCCCCACCCCCGCCTTCGCCCCTGACTCCCTGGTGCTCAACCGGAAACTGCCGCTGTGGTACCAGGTCTCGCAGTCCCTGCGGGCCTCCGTGCTCGGCCGTCCCCGGGACGCCTCCTCGCGGCTGCCGACCGAGGAGAAGCTCGCCGTGCACTACGGCGTCAGCGTGCTGACCATGCGGCAGGCCCTCAAGGAGCTGGAGTCGGAGGGCCTGATCAGCAGGCACCGCAGACGCGGGACGTTCATCGAGCCGCGCGCCCGGCGGGTCTCACCGGTCCGGCTGCTGGGTTCGATCGACGCGATCGTCGCCCAGCAGTCGGGCGAGCGGACCACCGTGCTCGACCACGGCCCGACGCCGGTGCCGGGAGAGCTGGCCGAGTTCTTCCCCGACTGCGCCGAGGTGATGAGCTACCGGCGGCTGCGCTGCGACGAGGCGACCGGTGAACCCACCAACTGGGCGGAGAACGCGGTGCGTCGCGAGCTCGCGGACCGTATCGACGTGACCGACCTGGTGCGGTGGCCGATGACGAAGGTGCTGCGTGACGGCGTCGGCGTACGGATCTCCCGGATCACGGACACCGTGGAGGCCCGGCTCGCCGACCCGGCCACGGCCGAGCTGCTCCAGGTGCCGCTGCTCAGCCCGATCCTGCACTACACGGGGGTGACGTACGACGACGACGGCCGGGTGGTGGACGTGGCGCGCATCCGCTACCGGGGCGACCGCTTCTCGTTCTCCGTGACGGTGGACGCGCACTGACCGGTGCGCGTACCGGCCGTCTCCCGCCGTTCCGGGCGCCCTCGTTACGATGCCGGAGGGCCGGCAAGGGGGCGACGCGACGGGGAGGACCGCACGGTGGCAGCACGGGAGGCGACCGGAGCCGGCGGGGGCGCGGGGCCTCTGCCGCTGGACGACCTGATGCCCTGGTCCGTACGTCCGCTGCGAACCGGACGCCCCTGGGTGACGGCGCCCGACACGGCGTCCCTGCGGGCCCGTTGGGACCGGCTGGTCCGGGCCGAGGGCGCCGAGCGGGAACGGCTGTTCCGGCCCGGCCGTGCGCGTACGCCGTGGACGGGGGCCGCCGCGCTGCCGGGCCGGTCCACCGGGACGGGCGCGTTCGCCCGGGACCCCGGCCCGTATCCCGAACCGGTGCGCATCCTGCACGGCCCGTTCGACGAGCAGTGGCTGATCCCCGACCACCGGCTGCTCGACGAGGCCCGGCCCGAGCTGTGGCGGGTCGCCGACGCCCACCAGGTCTTCGCCGTGGAACACGGGTACGTGCCCGGCGCGGCCGAACCCGCCCTGTCGGCGACGGCGCTGCTGCCCGACGGCCACTCCCCGGGAGGCCGTCCGGGCCGCGTCCGGCCGCTCTACCGGCGGCCGGGCGGCCGGGAGCCCAATCTCGCGCCCGGCCTGCCGGAGCTGCTGGGTGCCCGGTACGGCACGCCCGTCACCGCCGAAGCGGTCCTGGCCTGGGTCCTGGCCGCCGCCCGCCCCTCCCCGGCCGGCCCGTTCGTACCGCTCCCCGCCGACCGCGCGCTGTGGGAGGAGGGGGTGGAGCTGGGCGGGGAGATGCTGCGGACGCACCTGCGCGGGGCGCGCGGCGGGGAGCGGCCGAGGCTCCCGGGCGGCAGGCGGCCCTATGTGCGGGCCACGATCCCGCCCCGGCCGGCCGAGCTGGGCTACGACCCGGCCACCGGGACGCTCACGCTGGACGAGGGCCGCATCTCGCCCGTGCCCGCCGGGGCGTGGGAGTTCCGGGTGGGCGGGGTGCGGATGCTGGAGCTCTGGTTCGGGCGCCGCGCGGTGAGGGACGGGGTGGAGGGACTGGCGGCGCTGCGCCCGGACGCCTGGCCTCAGGAGTGGACCTCGGACCTGCTGGAGCTGATCACCGTCCTCGCCCTGCTCGACGAGCTGACGCCCCGTCAACAAGCCTTGTGGGAGCGGCTCGACGGGTCGGCCGTGCTGGACGGGGAGGAGCTGCGGATGGCCGGGGTCCTTCCGGTCCCCGCCTCCGCGCGACGGCCCGCCTCGGTGCTGGACCACCGGGAGGAAGGCCCCGAGGGGCAGTTCGCACTGCTGTGAGCGGGGCGGCGCGGCCCGGCACGGATCGCGGCGGCCGGCGGCCCCGGAAGCAGCAGCGGTGACCACCGGTCCCGGGAGACGCGGCAAGCCCTGCCCGAGAGCCGCAAGCGGCCACCACCGGCCCGGGAACGGCGGTGCCTACCGTTCGAAGGAGTCCAGCACCCGGCCCAGCGCGCGGTCGAAGACGCCTTCGAGGTCGATCGGGCCGGAGTCCTCGGCGAACCCGGCCGCCATGCGCGGGTACCGTCCGGTCGAGATCTGGCCGGCCAGGTACCGGGTACGCGCCTCGTGTTCCTGCTGCTCGGACCACGGAAGCGAACGGCCGCGCTCCGCCGTGGCGATCTCGTTGGCCACATAGGTGGTGATCACACCGTTGATCATGGCGATGAGTTCCATCTTCTCGCCGAACTGGGCGTCGAAGGAGTCCAGACAGCTCAGCGTGTATTCGAGGTACGCCAGCGCGTGGGGGCTGAATCCGTAGACCGGCGACATCAGCGCGGGCATCCAGGTGTGCCGGTGCATCATCGCGCGCCCCTGATGGGCGAGTGCCAGGAGGTCGGCGCGCCAGTCACCGGAGGGCTCGGCGGACAGGTCGTACTCACCGCTGACCAGGTCGAACATCAGCTCGTACAGATCCTCCTTGCGGGGGACGTAGTTGTACAGCGACATCGTGCCGCAGCCCAGTTCGGCCGCCACCTTCCGCATCGAGACCCCGTCGAGACCCTCGGCGTCGGCGATACGGACCGCGGCCGCCGCGATGTCGGCCCGGCCGAAGGCCGGCTTCGGCCCGCGACCCGCGCGCTCGGGACGCGCCCAGATGACTTCGGCTGCAGGGGACCGCCCCACCATGGATCACCACCTCGCCCCCCATCCTAGTTACGTACACCGTACGTAGTGCGGTACGGTGCACCCATGACAACTACGTACGCTGTACTTAGTGAAGGCCTGGAGAAGCGTTACGGAGACGTCCACGCGCTGCGCGGACTCGATCTGGCCGTCGCCGAAGGCACCGTCTGCGGGGTGCTCGGGCCCAACGGCGCGGGCAAGAGCACCGCGGTCCGGGTGCTCACCACGCTGACCGGCCCGGACGGCGGCAGCGCGCGGGTCGCCGGGCACGATGTGGTCCGTGAGGCGGCCGCCGTACGCGCGGCCGTCGCGGTCACCGGACAGAGCACCTCGGTCGACGGGGAGCTGTCCGGCCGGCAGAACCTCCGGCTCTTCGCCCGGCTGCTCCGCCTCCGGGGCGCGGCGGGACGCTCACGCGCCGACGAACTCCTCGACCGCTTCGGCCTGACCGAGGCCGCCGACCGCCCCGCCCACACCTACTCGGGCGGCATGCGGCGCCGTCTGGACCTGGCCGCGGGCCTGCTCACCCGTCCTCAGGTGCTCTTCCTCGACGAGCCGACCACCGGCCTCGACCCGCACAGCCGCAACCAGATCTGGGCCGCGGTGCGCGAACTCGCGGGCCGGGGCACCACGGTGCTGCTCACCACCCAGTACCTGGAGGAGGCCGACCAACTGGCCGACTCCGTCGTGCTGATCGACCGGGGCCGGGCCGCCCACCGGGGCACTCCGGCCGAACTCAAGGCGCTCATCGGCGGGTACGCGGAGGTCGTCGTCGCGCACGAGTCGGCGCTCGGGGCGGCGGCGGCCGTCCTCGACCGTCTGACCGGCGCCGAACCGGTGCTGGACCCCGAGCACCGCACGGTCGGCGTCACCGCCCCGGACCCCACCCTGACCCTGCCCCGCCTCGTACGGGAACTCGACGCGGCGGACGTCCCGCTGATCGACGCGAGCCTGCGCCCGCCCACCCTGGACGAGGCCTTCCTCTGCCTCACCGACCGGGGCGCGTCCCCCACCACGAAGGAGCCGGCCGCATGAGCGCCACCACCCTGGTCCACGAGCGGAACCCGGCACCCGCCGGGGGCGGCACCCTGATCGCGGACGGTCTGGCGATGACCGGCCGCCATCTGCACAAGCTCAGGGCCGCGCCGGGGGTCCTGATCCTCACCCAGACCATGCCGATCACCATGCTGCTGTTCTTCGGCTACGTCTTCGGCAGCGCGCTGGCCGTCCCCGGCGAGGAGTACCGCGCCTTCCTGGTGCCCGGACTCCTCGCGGCCACCGCCGCGAACGGCCTCATGACGGGGATGTTCCAGGCCGCCCAGGACTGCCACCGGGGGGTGATGGACCGCTTCCGTACGCTGCCCATGAGCCGGGCCGCCGTGCCGCTCGGCGCCACCGCAGCCGAGGTGCTGACGACGGCCGTGGGCCTGGTCCCGCTGATGCTCGTCGGATACGCCGCGGGCTGGCGGATCGAGGACGGCGCCGCCGGAGCCCTGGGCGCGTTCGGGCTGCTGCTGCTCTTCCGGTTCGCCACCTCCTGGGTGGGCTACTGGCTCGGTCTGCTGATCCGTGACGAGGAGGCCGCGGGCCAGCTCGGCAGCGCGACGTTCGTCCTGCCGCTGCTCTCCAGCGCGTACATCCCCACGGGGGGCATGCCGGGCTGGGTGCGGACGGTGGCCGAGTGGAACCCGATCAGCGCCCTCGCCGCGGCCACCCGCGAGCTGTTCGGCAACACGGTCCCGGCCGCCGACGCCGCGTGGCCGTCCGCGCATCCGGTGGCCGGCACACTGGCCTGGGCGGCGGTCCTGCTCGCGGTGTTCGTCCCGCTGACGGTCCGGCGGTACGCGCGCGACGGCAGGGGGTGACGGAGGGGCCGTGCGACCGGGGCGAGGACGCCGAGGGGTGCCGTACCGGCGCCGGGTGAGCACACCGACGCGATACCGCGGGCCCTGGGGATGGCGGGCGAACGGACAGCGGCACTGCGCCGGGGCGGGATGATCTCGGGTACGGCCCTGAGCGGTGGGCCGGACCTGCCTGAACGCCGTCGGTCAGCGGCGGCTGCCGAACAGCGAGCGCCGCAGCCGACGCAGCGGGGCGAAGAGCGAGACGCGCCCGCTCCTGCTCCTGCGGCTGTGCGCGGCGTCGCGCGAGGTCAGCTCCAGCATCAGCAGCGTCGCCTCCGCGGACTCGCGCCGCGGCACGGCGGGGCCGCCCAGCACCGCGAGATGGCGGTCGAGCCGCGAACTGGTCGCACTGCTCCCACAGGTGATGGCAGGCACACGCGGCCTGCTGCGCACCGTTATCTGTTCCATGTCACTCCCCACCCGTACGAGGGCACCCGGCCCCGGGCAGGACAACCCTATCGTCCCGGGCTGACACTCGTGTATCCCGGCCGTCCGATTGCACACGGGTATACGGAGGTTGACGTCGCGTTACCGCTTCCGACCGGTTCCGGACCGTCCCGGTCCGCCCGGTGCCGGCCGGGCGTCCCCGGGCGCGCGGAACCCGCACGGCGGAGCCTTCGCCGGGGCGGCTTCGTGAAACCTGGGTGCGCCGCGTGCCACCGTGCCGGATCATGGGCGCCATGCCAGCCTCTCCCGAGTCAGCTCTGCCGATCCGGCTCAATGTCGACGACAGCGACGCGCCGTCCGACGTCGTGGACGCGCTGTTCCTCGGCCGTTTCGCGACGGGCGAGCAGCCGTACTCGCACAGTTCCTCCCTCGACCGGGTGAAGTCGGGGGCCAGCCTGCTGCCCGCGGAGGCCACGGTGTTGCGGGCCGCCCGCGACGACGACCGCAGCGCGACCCTGGCCGAGGGCGAGGGGTGGACCCTGCTGGTCTCGCGGTGGAACCGGGGCGCGGACGTGACCGTCACCGCCACCACGCCCGAACTGGCCGAAAAGGTGCTGTCCGAGGCGACCGCCGGAGCCCAGGACGAACCGGAACCACAGCCCGAGAACGTCACGATGGGCTTCTGGTACGTCTCCCCCCGCCGCGGCCCGCACCGGACCACCCGGCAGATCGCCGCGGGCACCTGGGACGAGGTCCGGACCAACTACACGGCGCCGGTGGCCGACGCCATGGACCGGCTGATGAAGGTCACCCCGGACGACATCGCCGGCCGGCTGCTCCTGCTGCACGGCCCTCCGGGCACCGGCAAGACCTCCGCGCTGCGCACGCTGGCCCGGTCCTGGCGGGACTGGTGCCAGGTGGACTGCGTGCTGGACCCGGAGCGCCTCTTCAACGACGTCGGCTATCTGATGGACATCGCCATCGGGGAGGACGAGGGCTCGGCGAAGGGCCGCTGGCGGCTGCTCCTCCTGGAGGACTGCGACGAGCTGATCCGCGGCGAGGCCAAGCACACCGCCGGCCAGGCGCTGTCCCGGCTGCTGAACCTGACGGACGGTCTGCTGGGCCAGGGCCGCAACGTGCTGGTGGGGGTGACGACCAACGAGGACCTGGAGCGGCTGCACCCCGCGGTCGTCAGGCCGGGCCGCTGCCTGGCCCGGATCGAGGTCGGCCCGCTGACCCGCGCCGAATCGGTGTCCTGGCTGGGTGCGGAGGAGGGGCTCGGCCGCGAGGGCGCGACCCTGGCCGAGCTGTTCGCGCTGCGCCGTGGCAGCGGTCCCGCGTCCGTGCCGAAGCAGGACGCGGGGGCGGACGCCGGCCTCTATCTCTGACCCGGCCGCTCCCTCCGACCCCGGCCGCACCCCACTCCGGCCGGACCGGCACCCCACTCCGGCCAGGTTCCGCACGCCGGCCAGGCCGTTCCGCACTCCGGCCAGGCCGTCCCCCTCTCCGGTCCGGGCTTTCCCTTCTCCGGCCCGGCCCCCGGGGCGTCACCCCCCGTAGGCCGCCCGGACCGCGTCCTCGGCCCGTGACAGCGCCTCGGCCCGCGACAGGCCGAGGCGTCTGGCCTGCTCGGCGTAGTCCCGGGCGGCGGTGGCCGCCTTGCGCTCCGCCGCGCCGCCCGCCGCGGCGACGAACGTCCCGTTGCGCCCCCGGGTCTCGATCACCCCGTCGGCCTCCAGCGCGCGGTAGGCCTTGGCCACCGTGTTGGCGGCGAGGCCCAGTTCCTCGGCGAAGCCGCGTACCGTCGGCAGCCGGAAGCCGACGGGCAGGGCGCCGGAGCGGGCCTGTTCGGAGAGCTGGGCGCGCAGTTGCTCGTAGGGCGCGGTGGTGGATTCCGGGTCAAGGGCGATCGTCAGGGTCACGGCCCGATTCTCCCCCACCACCGGAAATTCGGAGGCGCCCGCCCCGGCCGTCCGCGTAGCGTCCGCCCCATGACGGTGACGGTACGAGACTTCCGGCCCGCTGACGCCGAGGCCTGGGTACGGGTGCGGCGCGCCGCCCTCCCGTACATGGTGACGACCCCCGGCCAGGTCCTGTACGACCTGGCCCGCGCGCACCCCGGGCGGCGGTACCGGCCGCTGGTCGCGGAGGAGGACGGCGAGGTGACGGGGACCGCGCAGGTGGGCCTCTCCCACGACAGCCCGGTGCCAGGCCAGGGGTTCTGCAACGTGTACACCGACCCGGAGCGGCTGGGCCGGGGAGCGGGCTCGCTGCTGGTGGCGACGGCCGAGGAGTATCTGGCCGAGGCCGGTGCGAGGAGCGTCTACACCTGGGTGCCGGACGAGCCGGCCGACCGCGCGTTCGCCGGGAAGCGCGGCTACGAGCCGCGCCGCCCGGCGCACTTCCTCCACCTCGACCTGGCCGGCGGCACGCTGCCGCCCCTCCGGGACGCTCCGCCCGGGGTGGAGCTGCGCAGCGCGGCGGACTTCGCGGACGATCCCCGTCCTCTGTTCGAGGCGGACGCGGAGACCACCGCCGACGAGCCGAGCGACACCCCGGCCGAGCTCGCGGACTACGACGACTGGCTGGCCACCACCTGGCACCGGCCCGGCTTCGACCGCGCGCTCACCTCGGTCGTGCTGGTGGACGGGGAGGTCGCCGCGTTCAGCGCGGCCACGACGGACGGCCTGACCCGCTACGGGACGGCGATGACCGGCACCCGCCGGGCCTTCCGTGGCCGGGGCCTGGCCAAGCTGGCGAAGAACGACTCGCTCCACCGGGCGCGGGCGGCCGGATACACGGACGCGTACACCGGGAACGACGCCGGGAACGGCCCGATGCTGGCGGTCAACACCTGGTTCGGTTACACCGTCTGCGCCACGGAGGTACGTCATGTCCGCGCCCTCGTCTGACCCCGGGAGCCTCCTGCCCGCGGCCCCGGCCGGAAGGACCCTGACCGTGGCCCTGGTCAAGGCCGGCCGCACCAAGATCCGGTATCCGGCCGAGACGGTACGGGACGACGGGTCCCGCATCACCGTCCGGGCGCCGTGGGCGGCCCCCGGGGTCCGGGACTTCGGCTTCGTGCGGTTCGAGCCGGGTGACGTGTTCACCGAGCACTACTGGCGCGACCGGTGGTTCGCCGTGAAGGAGGTCCGCACCGGCGGGGGCGCGCTGAAGGGCTGGTACTGCGACATCACCCGGCCCGCCGTCCTGGAGGGCTCCGAGCTGCTGGTCGAGGATCTGGACCTCGACCTGTGGGTGTCGGCGGACGGCTCGTCGGTCCTGCGCCTGGACGAGGACGAGTTCGCGGAGAGCGGCCTCGCCGACCGGGACCCCGAGGCCGCCGGGGCCGCGGTGCGGGCGCTGGACGAGCTGGAGCGGCTGGCCCGGACCGAGGGCCTGGCGGGGCTGCTCGGCTGAGACGCGCACCCCTTCCTTACATGTGCATTATGCACATCGTGGGTATGATGCACATGCATGGCGTCGTACGGGGGAACGGAGCGCCACCACGTACGAAACGAAGGAACTGCGCTGACATGACTCTGGAAAACAAGGTAGCGGTCGTCACCGGCGGTGCGTCCGGCATCGGGGAGGCCGTCACCCGGCTCTTCGTCGAACGCGGCGCCCGGGTCGTCGTCGTCGACCTCCAGCAGGAGGCCGGAGACGCGGTCGTGGCCGGTCTCGGGGACGCCGTGGCGTTCATCCGGGGCGACGTCTCCGACCGCGCGGTCGCCGACCGGGCGGTCGCCACGGCCGTGGAGCGCTTCGGGGCCCTCGACGTCCTGGTGAACAACGCAAGCGCCTCCCGGGTGCGGCCCTTCGTGGAGCAGACCGAGGACGACTGGAGCCTCGCCCTGGACACCGGCCTCTTCGCCACCCGCAACTTCATGCTCGCCGCCTACCCGGAGCTGCGGAAGGCGCGGGGCGCGGTCGTCAACTTCGCCTCGGGCGCGGGCATCGACGGCCAGCCCAACCAGGCCTCGTACGCGGCGGCCAAGGAGGCCATCCGTGGCCTCAGCCGGGTCGTCGCCAACGAGTGGGCGGCGGACCAGATCCGGGTCAACGTCGTCTCGCCGATGGCGAAGACGGCGGGTGTCGCGCAGTGGGCCGAGGCCAACCCCGAGCAGTACGCGCTCTCCGCCGCCAAGGTCCCGCTGGGCCGCTTCGGGGACCCGTTGAAGGACGTCGCTCCGGTCATCGCCTTCCTGGCGAGCGACGACGCCCGCTACATCACGGGCCAGACCCTGATGGCCGACGGCGGGGCGATCAAGCTCCGCTGAACCGCCGGCCCGGACCGTGTCGCGGGCCGGGGCCGTGTCCGCCCGCAGGTCGCCGGGCGGGTCCGACGGACGCGGCCTAGAGGGCCACCAGCTCCACCTCGTACCCGGCGGCGTTCGCCAGGTACGCCGCGTAGTGGCCGTCGCCTCCGGCGTACGGGTGGCGGTCGGGGAAGAGGAGGCGCCAGCCGTGGTCGGGGGCGCGGGCCACCAGGGCGTCGAGCGCGGCCCGGTCGCCCGCGTGGAACGCCAGGTGGTTGACTCCGGGGCGCAGCCGGTCGTGCGTGCCGCCGGACCCGTCCGGTGAGCAGACGACGGCCACATAGCCGTCGCCCCGCCGCCAGCTGCGGCCGTGCGCCCAGCGCTGGTACGGGACATGGCCCAGTTCGCCGAGCAGCCAGCCCCACTCCGCCTCCGCCTCCGCCAGGTCGGGCACCCACAGCTCGATGTGGTGCACCCGGCCCGTGGGGACGGCGGACTGCGGCAGCGGTACCGCGCGCCGGGGGCCGTCCGGGGTGTGGGCGACGGTGTCGCCGTCCTCGTGCCAGTGGAGGACGAAGCGCTCCTCGGCGCGGTACGCCTCCAGTCCGGCGCGGCAGTAGGCGATCATGTCGTCCGGAAGGGCGTCCAGCCGGTACCAGCCGATCTCCGAGCACTTCTCCGGCTCGGCGTTGCGGGGCGGGCGCTCCGGGTCGTACTCCGCCTCGAAGAACCAGCCCGTCCGGGGGCTGCCCCCGGGGCCCCGGTGCTGCATGACCAAGGCCACCCGGAGCTCCTCGGGGCGGAGTGCGACCCCGGTCTCCTCGGCCGCCTCCCGGATCATGGCCTCCCGGACGTCCTCGCCGTCCTCCGCGTGGCCGGAGGGCGCGTGGAGCAGCCCGTCCGCGTATCCGGTGCCCGCCCGGCGGGCGAGCAGCACCTCGGGGCCGCGCCGCAGGAGGAGGTGGACGTCCACCACCTCGGTGTGCCGGTGCGGCGGTTCGGCGCGGGCCACCAGGGCGTACCGCTCGTCGTCCACCTCCCTGCCCCAGAGGCGGGCGTCCCCGGAGAGCGGCTCGTGGTGGACGCGCTCGGTGAACGGGGCGAGCAGGGCGGTGAGCCGGGCCGCCGACAGGCCCTCGCCGCCCCACACCCCCTCGATCAGCACCAGCCGGCCGCCGGGCCTCAGCAGGGAGAACCAGTGCCGCAGGGCGGCCTCGGGGTCGGGCAGCAGCCACACCACATGCCGGGCCAGGACCACGTCGAACCGCCGGGGCCCGACCGGGGGGTGTCCGGCGTCCCCCACGAGCACCTCGGCGCCGGTCCCGGCGAGCTTGGTCCTCGCCCGCCCGGCCATGCGCGGCGACCGGTCGACGGCGGTGACCCGGTGCCCCTGGCCGGCGACGAGGAGGGCGAGGCTGCCGGTGCCGCATCCCAGGTCGAGCACCTCGGAGCGCGCGGCGGGCAGCCAGCTCTCCATCCGCCGTGCCCAGGCGGCGCGGACGGCGGGGTCGAGAAGCCCGTGGTCGGGCTCGTCGTCGAAGGAGTCGGCGGCGGCGTCCCAGTCGGTCGTGGTCATACCGCCGATCTTCTCAGCCGCCACCGACAGCGCCGCCGCGCCCGTCACACGGGAACGCCCGCCCGCGCGCGACGGGCGGGCGCGCGTGGCGCCGGACCGGGGGTGCCCGGACGGTCAGGACTGCTTGATCGCGGAGACGTCGAACTCCAGCACGATCTTGTCGCCGACGAGGACGCCGCCGCCCTCCAGCGGGGCGTTCCAGGTGACGCCGTAGTCCTTGCGGCTGATCTCCACGGATCCCTCGAAGCCCGCCCGGGTGTTGCCCATCGGGTCGGTGGCGCTGCCCTGGAAGGAGAACGGGATGGTCACGGAACGGGTGGTTCCCTTGATGGTCAGGTCGCCGGCGACCTCGACCTTGTCGTCCTCCAGCACCCGCACCCCGGTGGAGGTGAAGGTGATGTCGGGGTGGGCGGGCGCGTCCAGGAAGTCGTTGGTGCGCAGGTGCTCGTCGCGCTGCTGGTTGCCGGTGTCGATGCTGGCCGCCTTGATGGTGACGGTCACCGAGGACCGTTCGGGCTCGGCGCCGTCGATCTGCGCGGTGCCTTCGAACTCCCGGAACGAGCCGCGCACCTTGGTGACCATCGCGTGGCGGGCCACGAAGCCGATCTGGGTGTGGGCCGGGTCCAGCGCGTAGGTCCCGGTCAGTTCGGCGCGGGGAACGGTCGTCATCACTACCTCCGCTAGGAACGGTCGGCGGCTGAGGCCTCCGCCTCGTCACCCGCCCACGGTAGGCGCCCGCGCCGCCCGCCGCCTCCCGGGCCCGTGACCGCCGGGGCCCCGCGCTCCTGACAGCGCGGGGCCCGGTCCTTCCTCAGCCGATCACCGAGAGGCAGGTGGTCGGGGTGGCGTGCGCCGGGTCGAGGGCGTTGGCGACCTCGTGGAAGGCCACCCGGTCGATCGTGCCGATCGCGACGTGCTCGGACAGGGAGAGCGGGCACAGGTCCTGGAGCAGGACGTTGCGTACGTCCGGCCCGTCCAGGTACTGCGTGCGGTACGGGGTGACGACCTCGTCGTACCGGGTGGCGATCACCGTGTAGCGGACGCCGGGCACGGTGTCCCCGCCGGCCGTGAGCTCGGTGATGAACCGCGACCCGGCGACCTGGTCGGCGAGGCCCGGGGTCTTCTCGGTGATGAGGTGTCCGAGCCCCGGGAAGTACGGCAGCAGCCCGGTGAGGCCGAGCAAGGTGGTGCCGTGGTTGTCGGGGGCGATCCCGACGAGGGCGTTCACCTTGGCGGCGCCGCCGAGGAACTTCAGGTAGTAGTGCGGCATCATCCCGCCCTGCGAGTGGCCCACGAGGTCGGCCTCGGGGGCTCCGGTGGCGGCGAGCACCCGGTCGACGTAGGTGGCGAGCTGCCCGGCCGACGCGTCGATGGGGCCGAGGCCGCCGATGTGCGGGAGGCCTGGGAGCTGCCCGTAGTCGAGCGAGAAGACGCAGTAGCCCCGGTTGACGAGGTAGGGGGCGAGGACCAGCCAGTTGTCGACGGAGTTGGCGAAGGTCCCGTGGACCAGGACGACGGGGCGGGGGTGGGCCGTGGAGGGCTTGCAGGAGAAGTCGTTCCAGCCACGGGAGATGGCGGCCCGCACGGAGGTGGACGCCTCTGCGGAGGTGGGGGCGGGGACGGTGGGGGCGGCCGTCGCGGTCGCCGCCGTGGGGACGACGAGCGCGAGGGCCGCGAGCAGCAGTGCGGCGAAGGGGGTTCGGCGTGCGCGCGGGGCACGGGTCCAGGGCAGCATCGGGTGGTCTCCTTGCGGCTCAAGGGGGTGCGATGTCGGTGCGCCCTGCGGTCCGGACCACAAGTGGGGATTCTCTACGTGCTCAGGATTTCCTACGTGCTCATGTCAAGTTACGCACGGGTAGCGCGGCACGGGAAGTTACGCGTCGGTAAAGAAACGGGGCGCGCGTGCTCAGGCCGCCAGCCGCCCCGGTTTCACGGCCTGCGGACCGAACTTCGCCCGTACCTGGTCGGACACCGCCTCGATCCGCCGGGCCCGCTCGTCCACCGGGTCGAAGGAGAGCTGGTGGGCGGCCCGTTCCGCGTCGTGCAGCCCCTCCGCCCGCAGCGCGAACCCCCGCACCCGCGCCCGTTGCAGCGCGAACGAGTCCTGGACCCGGTACACGAGCGCGGTGAGCGCCGCCGAGTGGGCGGTGGGTTCGGGGAGCGTACGGCTGCGGGTCAGCGTCGTGCAGCCGCTCCGGCCGGCGTACCGCACGGTGACCGTGAGCGAGCGGCAGACCTGTCCGTCGGCGCGCAGCCTGGCCCCCAGCTCCTCGGTGAGCGAGAGGAGCGCGCGGCGGTGCCGCTCGGGGTCCAGTTCGTCGCGGGGGAAGGAGCGTTCGGCGCCGATGGACCGGGCGGCGGCGTTCGGGACGACCCGGGTGCGGTCGATGCCGTTGGCCCGTTCCCACAGGTCGCGGCCGGTCCGTACCCCGGTGATCCGCTGGAGGGTGGCGAGCGGCGCGGCGGCAATCCGGCCGACGGAGTCGAGCCCGTAACCGCACAGGGTGCGCGCGGTCGCCGGGCCGACGCCGTCCAGCGCCGCGGCGGGCTTGGCCGCGAGGAAGCCGGCCGTCTCGTCCTCGGGCACCGTGAAGGTGGTCCCGGGTGCCGCCTGGCGTGCCGCCATCCGGGCCAGCATGGGGTTGGCGGCCGCCCCGATCGCGCAGTCCACGCCGTGCAGGGCGAGCGCGCGGACCCGGATCACCGAGGCGAGTCCCGCCACGTCCTGCCCGAAGTAGCGCAGTGCCCCGCCGACGTCGGCGAGCGCTCCGTCGGGCGGCGCTGCCTCGACGACCGGGGTGAACGCGCCGAGGAGCGCGAGCAGGCCCTCGTAGGCCGCGCTGTCCGGCGGGCCGCCGCCGATCCGCCGGAACCGCAGGCACAGGACGGCCGGCCGCCCGCTCATCCCGCGCTCCCCGGGCTCTGGTGCCACAACTTCCGCCCGGTGGGCGCCCCTTCACCGGCGGGCTGGAGGTCGGACCAGGGGTTCATCTCGTAACCGGTCGGCAGCTGGATCCGCCGGCCGCCGTCGGCCGGCGCCGCCTCCTCCTCGGTCCCGGGCACCTCCGCCAGCCGTGCCGCGACCGCGTCGAGCCCGCCCTCGCGCCGCAGTTCGGCCAGCTCCGCCAGGTTCCAGGCCGCGGCCCCCACCACGCTCATGCTGCGCGGGCCGCGCCGCTGGACCACCCCGCGCACCAGCAGCAGCCAGGAGTGGAAGACGGTGTGGGCGCAGGCGGCGTGGCTGTCGTCGAAGAAGGCCAGGTCCACCAGGCCCGTCCCGTCGTCCAGGGTGGTGAAGATGACCCGGCGCCCGGAGCGGACGGGCGGGGTCTGGGTGGCCGCCTTGGCACCCGCGACCAGCACGGTCTCGCCGTGCGCGGCCTCCCGCAGCCGTTGGGCCGAGACCGCGCCCAGCTCCTCCAGGAAGGCGTGGTGATCGCCCATCAGATGGCGGGAGACGTCCATGCTGAGGACGCCGAGTTCGGCGCTGAGGCGTTCGGCGTCGTTGAGGTCGGGCAGTCCGACGGTGCCCGTCCGGTGCCCGTCGCCGAGCGGGAGCTGGGCGCCGTCGCCCCGGGCCCCTGCGCCGCGCTGGGCGCGGTGCAGTTCGGACAGGTGCAGCAGCAGGTCCCGGCGGTTGGCGCCGAAGGCGTCCAACGCGCCGACCTGGGCCAGGCGTTCGGCGGCCGGTTTGCCGGGCCGGGCCCGCTGCCAGAAGTCGAGCAGCGAGGAGTAGGGCTGCCCGGCCTCGATCCGGGCGACCTCGGCCTCGCTGATGCCGTGGACGTCCGCGAGGGCCAGCCTCAGCCCCCACACCCCACGTTCAGACACCAGTTCGATTCGATGGGTGGCCGCCGACCGGTTGACGTCCAGCGGCAGCACCGGCACCCCGCGCCGCCGCGCGTCCGCGAGCAGCAGCCGCTTGGGGTACATCCCCGGGTCGTGGGTGAGCAGCCCGGCGTAGAAGGCCGCCGGATGGTGCGCCTTGAGCCAGGCCGACTGGTACGTCGGTACGGCGAAGGCGACCGCGTGCGCCTTGCAGAAGCCGTAGCTGCCGAACGCCTCGACGATCTCCCAGGCCCGGTCGGTCACCTCGGGCGCATACCCCCGCTCCGCCGCCCGGAGCGCGAACCAGACCTTGATCCGGCCCTGCGACTCGGGGTCGGACAGCCCGCGCCGCACCCGGTCGGCCTCGCCCCGGCCGCAGCCGGTCATGATGTCGACCATCTCGATGATCTGCTCGTGGAAGACGACCACGCCGTAGGTGTCGCGCAGCGGCCCCTCCAGGTCGGGGTGCGGGTAGCGGACGGGCGCGCGGCCGTGCCGGGCCTCGATGAACGGCCGCACCATGTCGGCGGCGACGGGGCCGGGGCGGAACAGCGAGATGTCGACCACCAGGTCGTGGAAGGTGGCGGGCTGGAGCCTGCCGACCAGGTCGCGCTGGCCCGGCGACTCGATCTGGAAGCAGCCCAGCGTCTCGGCGCTCCTGATCAGCCGGTACGTCTCCGGGTCGTCCGGCGGCACGGCGTCCAGGTCGAGCTCCTGCCCCGAGGCCCGTTTCAGCTCGGTGACCGCGTGCGCCATCGCCGACTGCATCCGTACGCCGAGCACGTCGAGCTTGAGCAGCCCGAGGTGTTCCACGTCGTCCTTGTCGAACTGCGCCATCGGGAAGCTCTCGCCGCTGGTGGGCACGACGGGCGTACGCCGCAGCAGCGAGGCGTCCGAGAGGAGCACCCCGCACGGGTGCATGGCCATGCCGCGCGGCAGCGCGTCCAGCGCCTCCACCAGCTCCCAGAGCCGGCCGTACCGCTCCTTCCGCCCGGCCACCTCGCGCAGTTCGGGCAGCTCCTCCATCGCGGCGCGGGCGTCCCTGGCCCGGATGTGCGGGAAGGCCTTGGCGAGCCGGTCGGTCTCGGCGGGGTCCATGGAGAGCGCGGCGCCGACGTCCCGGATGGCGTGGCGCACCCGGTAGGTCTCGGGCATGGAGACGGCCGCGACCCGCTCGGCGCCGAAGCGCCCGATGATCGCGCGGTAGACGTCGAGGCGGCGGGCCGACTCCACGTCGATGTCGATGTCGGGCAGCACGAAGCGCCGTGTGGACAGGAACCGCTCCATGAGCAGCCCGTGTTCGACGGGGTCGGCGTGCGCGATGCCCAGCAGGTGGTTGACCAGGGACCCGGCGCCGGAACCGCGCGCGGCGACCCGGACGCCCATCCCCTTCACGTCGTCCACCACCTGAGCGACCGTCAGGAAGTAGGAGGCGAAGCCGTGGTGGGCGATGATGTCCAGCTCGTGGTGCATCCGCTCCCAGTAGTCGCGCCTGCCGTCCAGGCCGCGCAGCACCATGCCGGCGGCGGCGCGGGAGGCCAGCACCCGCTGCGCGGTACGGTGCCCGGCGCCGACGAGGCGCGGTTCGGGGAAGTGGACGCTGCCCAGCCCCAGGTCGTCCGCGGGATCGACCCGGCAGGCGTCGGCGGTGTGCCGGGTCTCGGCCAGCAGCCGCTCCCCCGCGCCCGGACCGAGGCCCGCGGCCGAGGTGATCCGCTCGGCGGTCTCCCGCATCGCGTGGGCGTCCTTGAGCCAGCGCTCCCCGCTGTCGAGGGGGGAGCGGCGCGGATCGACGGGGACGAGCCTGCGGGCGGAGTCGAGTACGTCGGCGACCGGGCCCTGTCCCGGGTCGGCGTACCGGACGGCGTTGGTCAGCACGGCCCGCACCCCCTGGTCGGCGGCGAGGCCGACGGTACGGGCGGCGAGCCGCAGTGATCCGGGGCCGGTGCCCGCGCGGCCGTGGTGGACCGCTTCGAGGCGCAGGGCGTCACCGTAGAGCTCCCGCCAGGGGGCGAGCAGCGCGGCGGCCCGGTCGGGGCGTCCGGCGGCGAGGGCCGCGCCGACGTCGGAGGCGGGGCCGAGCAGCACGGTGAGCCCTTCGGCGGGCAGCGCGGCCCGGCCGACCAGGAGCTGTCCGGTGCCGGTGCCGCCCGTGTCCGGGGCGTGCGCCGCGGTGACCAGCCGGCACAGCTCGGCCCAGGCGGGCGCGCCGTCCCGGGCGAGGAAGGTGACCCGGGGCGCGGACTCGTCGACGAAGGCACCGCCGCGGACCGGGGCCCGCAGCCGGTGCGTCCGCCCGGCCCCGCCCTCTCCCGTACGCGGCGCCACCGCGAGTTCCGCCCCGAAGAGCGGCCGGATCCCGGCGCTCTCGCAGGCCCGTGCGAAGCGGACCGCGCCCGTGAGGCCGTCGCGGTCGGTCAGCGCGAGGGCGTCCATCCCCCGCTCGGCGGCGCGCTCGGCCAGCCGCTCCGGGTGGGAGGCGCCGTACCGCAGGGAGAACCCGGAGGCGGTATGCAGATGCGTGAAGCCTGACACCCGCACCTCCTGGACCGTTCCGTATAGCGCCACCCCCCTCGCTCTCCACCCTAAACCAAGTTTCGAACATTCGTACGATAGCCGAAGCGGGGCTCACCCCGTCCTCCCTCCGGCCGCCACCCCTCCGCCATTCGGCTCTGCCCCGACTGCACGGACCGTGGGGCGCCCGGACCGTAGGGGCATGACTTTCGCCGGGGAAGTGAAGAACGCCGTCACCGTACGGGCCGCCCTGCTCGTCGTCGGGGTCCTGGCGCTCCAGCTGCTGTTCATCGCGTCGTACGTCGGGGCGTTGCACCGTCCCGACGCGACGGACGTCCCCTTCGGCGTCGTCGCCCCGCGGCAGATGTCCCAGCAGCTCGTCACCCGGCTGGACGGCCTCCCGGGCGGCCCGCTGGACCCCCGCGCGGTCTCCGACGCGGCCGAGGCGCAGAAGAAGGTCATGAACCGTGACCTGGACGGCGCCCTGATCGTCGATCCCCAGGGCACGACGGACACCCTGCTCGTCGCCTCGGGCGGCGGTACCGTCCTGGCGAACACCCTGGGCAAGATCATCGAACGGGCGGAGGCACCGCAGCACCGCACGGTACGGACCGTGGACGTGGCCCCGGCCTCCCCGGACGACTTCAACGGGCTCTCGTCGTTCTACCTGGTGGTGGGCTGGTGCGTCGGCGGCTACCTCTGTGCCTCGATCCTGGCCATCAGCGCCGGGGCCAAGCCCGCCAACCGGCAGCGCGCGCTGATCCGCACCGGGGTCATGGCGCTGTACTCGATCGCGGGCGGGATCGGCGGCGCGATCGTCATCGGACCGATCCTCGGCGCGCTCCCGGGCAGCCTGTGGGGGCTGGCGGGACTGGGCGCCCTGATCGTCTTCGCGGTCGGCATGATCACGCTCGCCCTGGAGGCGCTCACCGGCATCGTCGGCATCGGGCTGGCCGTCCTGATCATCGTGGTCGCGGGCAACCCGAGCGCGGGCGGCGCCTTCCCCCTGCCGATGCTGCCCGAGTTCTGGCGGGCGATCGGCCCCGCCCTGCCACCGGGCGCGGGCACCTGGACGGCCCGTTCGATCGCCTACTTCCGGGGCAACGCGGTCACCGGCCCGCTCCTGGTGCTCTCCGCCTGGGCGGTCGTCGGCACCGCCCTCACCCTGCTGCTGTCGCTGCGGCGCAAGCCTGACGGGGAGGGCCCCTGGGCGGCCACGGCCGTCAGCACGCCCGAGCCACTGCGCTGAGCCCTCCCGGCCGGACCCGCCCGGCGCCGTCCCCCGGCCGGTGAACGGGGAGGACGCGGGCGGGATCCCGGACCGGGGGCGCGGGCGGGAACCCGGACCGAGAGGACGCGGACGGGGCGCCGGGCGGGGGAAAACCCGACGCCCCGGCCTGGGGCCTGCCGGATGGCCCACGCGGTACGCCCGTCCCTACGGTCGGCCCATGCCACTCATCCGTCGCGCCCCCGCCCGTCTGGCGGCGACCGCCTGCGCCGCCGCCCTGCTCGCGGCACTCGTCCCCGCCACGGCGGCCACCGCCCGCCCCACCCCGCTGCAACGCGACGCCGACGCGTTACGCGACGCCGGGGTCACCGGGGTGTCGGCCCGGCTGGACACGTCCCGCGCGGTCCGCACCGTACGCAGCGGGGTCGGCGACCTGCGCACCGGGCGGCCCGTGCCCCGGGACGGGTACGTGCGGATCGGCAGCACCACCAAGACGTTCGTCGCGACCGTGCTGCTCCAGCTCACCGGCGAGAAACGGCTGTCGCTCGACGACACGGTGGAGCGGTGGCTGCCCGGGGTGGTGCGCGGCCAAGGCAACGACGGACGCCGCGTCACCCTGCGCCAGCTCCTCCAGCACACCAGCGGGATACCCGACTACACCGGCGACACCGTCCCCGACCCCACCGCCGCCGGCTACCGCGAGCACCGGCTGACCACCAACTCCGCCCGGCAGCGCGTCGCGCTGGCCATGCGGCACCGGCCCGACTTCGAGGCCGGGACCGGCTGGCGGTACTCCAACACCAACTACGTGCTCGCGGGCCTGGTGATCGAGGCGGTCACCGGCCGCACCTGGGAGCAGGAGGTCCACTCCAGGATCCTGCGGCCCCTCCGCCTCAGCCGCACCCTCGCCCCCGGCGACGATCCGCTGCTGCCGCGCCCCCACGCCCGCGACTACCAGCAGTTCGGGCCGGGGGAACCGCTGACGGACACCACCCTCGCCTACCTCCCCTTCGACGGGGACGCCGACGGGGCGATGATCAGTACGGCTGCGGACACCAACCGGTTCTTCTCCGCTCTCCTGACGGGAGAGCTGCTCTCCCCGGCCCTGCTCGCCGAGATGCGTCAGGGCGTCCCGGTGCCCGAGGAACACGGCGCGCCGCCGGGCACCCGCTACGGCCTCGGCCTCGAATGGTCACCGCTGTCCTGCGGAGGCGGCTACTGGGGCCACAGCGGAAGCGGCTTCGGATACGTGGTGGCGCCCGCCGTCACCGTGGGCGGACGGACCGCCGCCGTCACCGTCACCGCCCACAGCCGACCCGCGGACCAGGCCACCGCCGAACGCCAGCTCCGGGGCGTCAACGCCCTGATCGACCACGCGCTGTGCGGCATCTGACACCGATGCCCGTCCAGCACCGGCACCGGTGCGGAGGCGGCCGAGCGTTTCCGCAGCCAGTCGCAGGAGCACCGGCCACAGGCAGCGGCCGCTTCGCCGGACAGAGCGAGGCAAGCTGTGAGGCCCTGCACCGGTTCGTCCACACGGCGGCCCTGGACCCGGCCCGAAGGATGTGAGGCGTGCGGTCCGTGTACGTCGGGGCGCCGCCCTGTCGTACACGGACCGTCTCCTCATGACCGGGGCGGTCCTTCAGCGTGTCTTGACTGCTCGTCCTGGGCGTTTAAGTGTGTTTCCCCGAGCGAAAGGCCGATGCGCCGAGTTACGGGTCGCGTGGCACCGCGTCCTGAGGCAGGAGCCGGCGGCGCGCTGCGGCCGGCCGTGGGCCACCCGTTGTCAGGGGGAGAAGATGAGCACCGAAGTCATAGCTTTACTGGTCGCCGTTGTGGGGGTGGCCGGTACTCTGCTGGCCCCGATCACCACCGCGTGGGTCAGCTCACGCTCGCGCCGCCAGGAGTTCGAGCTCCAGCAGCGCTCCGAGCAGACCAGGCGGCGCATCGACGACGCCCAGGCCAACCTGGAACGCCGACGCGACATGTACGTCGCACTGAACTCCGGCGCCCGACGGTATCGGTTCCGGATGATGGAGGACCTCTACGCGATACGTTCCGGGGCAGACCCGGACCCCGCGACAGAGGTGATCCGAGTCGAGTTCCAGGACACCTACGCCCAGGCGCAGATGCTCGTCCCCGACCATGTCCTGCGGCCCTGCCAAGCGGTTCGTGTGGCGCTCGCGGAGGCCAGGAAACTCATGGATGCGCTGGTCGAGGACAGTGCGCACGACCAGCGGAAGTGGCAGGAATCCCATACCTTCCTGATCCAGATGTGGGACACGATCATGGCGATGCAAGTCGCCATGCGCCAAGATCTCGGCATCTCGGCACCGCCCCGGCCATGAAATCCCGCGCTGGAGCCCCAGCGCGCCGAGCCGGGGACAAGGAGCTGTACGGCGAAGCGGCGGATGGCGGGGAAGCCGCTCGGCGCGGCGGAGCCGCGGGAGATGAAGACGACGGTCCCCGCCTGCGGGCCGGCTCCCGGAGACAGGATGTGGCGATGCGGTACGGCCTCGGCCTGTACACGCTCAAGATGCCCGGCGGCGACTGGCACCAGGGCCACGACGGCGGCGTGTTCGGGGCCGGGACCCGGGCGCTGTCCACAAAGGACGGGCGCCGCGCCTGCACCGCCGATGAGCCGCTCCCTCACGAGGGAGCGGCTCACAGACCTGCCCGGAACCGAGGGTGACCTCGGAGGTCAGCCGATCTCGGCCCCGTACGCCGCGAGCGCCTCCGGCACCGGCTGGAAGAAGGTCGTGCCTCCCGCCGAGCAGTCACCGCTGCCGCCCGAGGTCAGGCCGATGGCCGTGTCGCCCGAGAAGAGCGAGCCGCCGCTGTCGCCGGGCTCGGCGCAGACCGTCGTCTGGATGAGCCCGTTGACGATGTCGCCGTTGCCGTAGTTGACCGTGGCGTTCAGAGCGGTGACCTGGCCGTCGTGGACCTGGGTGGTCGAGCCGCTGCGGGTCACCGTCATGCCGACCGTGGCCTCGCCCGCCTTGGTGATGGTCTGGCTGGAGCCGTTGTAGAGGTCCACCGCGCTGGGGTGCGCCACGCTCGCGGTGTACTTGACCAGGCCGTAGTCGTTGCCCGGGAAGCTGGAGCCCGCGTTGCTGCCGATCTCCGAACCGGTCTGCGTGTCGGACCAGCTGGTGATGGCGTCGGTGCAGTGGCCGGCCGTCAGGAAGTACGGCTCGCCGCCCTTGACCACGTTGAAGCCCAGCGAGCAGCGTCCGCCGTTGCCCCAAATGGCGTCGCCGCCCGCGATGAGCGGCGTGAACTCCCCTGCGGTGCGTACGAGTTCGGCCTTCGAGCCGAGCCCGTCGACAACCTTGCCGAGCTTGCCCAGGGCCTTGCCGTCCACCGTGCTGTCCGCGGTGACGACGACCTTGTTGCTGACCGGGTCGACCGCCCAGGAGGTGCCGGGGAGGGAGGCGCGCTCGGTCAGGGTCTGCCGGGCGGCCGTCAGGTCGGCGGTCGAGTTCTGTACGACCCTGGCCGTGCCGCCCGCCTGGCGCACCTGCTCGGCGGCGGCCTGGTCGAGGACGTTCACGACGAGGTGCTTCGCGTCGGCGTCGTAGTACGCGCCCGCCGCGTCGGCGCCGAGGCTCTTGTCGAGGGTGGTGGCGAGATTTCCGGCCGCCTGCGCCGTCAGCGTACGGGCGGTGAACTGCGGTACGTCATCGCTGGCGTTCGCAGTCTGGAAGGTGGCTCCCGCGGCGACCAGGGCGACGACCGCCGAACCCGCGAGGGCCGCACGCTTCCCGGATATGCGTCGCTGCTTCAACTTCTACCTCCTGTGGGGGGCCGCGTACGGGCAAGTGGGGTGCTCGTACACGGAGGATGTGACGCCCACTATTCCGATGCGGCGCAGCGCACACAAGGTCGCCTTCTGGACGCACACATGACAACAACACCGCGCACTCACCCTGTTCACACGGCGAGGTCGGAGGGTGCCGATTCCACATCGCGAACGCCGCGGACGGGACCGAACCGGTGGTACGCGGGCATTCGGCCTGTCCTGAACTCGCCCTTCGCAGTCCGGATGCTGGGGTCGCGCATCCGGATACGGGGCGCGCGCGGTGCGGTCGGGGGCGCCAAAGGCCACGGGCCGCACACCGGTTCCTTCCGTCCGGGGAGTCCCGGTGACGCCCTCGATGGTTCATCATCGGACAGACGGAACAGGCAGCAGGAACCGGGCAGTTGGGCCCGGACCAGACGGGGTGGCCGAGCGGAGGAGGCGGAGTGCGCAGTCGTGTGCGCGTGGCGGACGGGCGGCATCTGATGGTGGAGCGTCAGGGGGATCCGCACGGCAGACCCGTCTTCCTCCTGCACGGGACGCCGGGCAGCCGGCTCGGCCCCGCCCCGCGCGGCATGGTGCTCTACCAGCGCAAGACCCAGCTCATCGCCTACGACCGCCCCGGCTACGGCGGTTCCGACCGGCTGGCCGGCCGGCGGGTGGTGGACGTCGTCGAGGACATCCGGGCGATAGCCGACTCGCTCGGGCTCGACCGGTTCGCCGTGGTGGGCCGCTCGGGCGGTGCTCCGCACGCGCTGGCCTGCGCCGCGATGATGCCGGACCGGGTCACCCGTACGGCCGCGCTGGTGGGCCTGGCCCCCTGGGACGCGGTGGGTCTGGACTGGTTCGAGGGCATGGCCGCGTCCAACGTGCTCGCGTACTCCACCGCCGCCGCCGATCCGGACGGGCTCGCGGAGTCCTTCATCAGCCGTTCGGCGGAGATCCGGCAGGACCCGGTCCGGCTCCTGGACGACCTGCGCCGGGAACTGACCGACTCCGACCGGGTGGTGGTCAACGACGCGGGCATCCGCACGCTGCTGCTGGCCAACTACCGTGAGGGGCTGCGCACGTCGGCGTACGGCTGGATCGACGACGCGATCGCGTTCTCCCGGCCGTGGGGGTTCGACCCGGCGGACATCACCGGGCCGGTGATGCTGTGGCACGGCGAGAAGGACGTGTTCACGCCGGTCGGCCACTCGCGCTGGCTGGCCGGACAGATTCCGGGCGCCACGGCCGTACTGGAGCCGGCGGCCGCGCACTTCGACGCGCTCTCGGTACTGCCCGAGGTGCTCAACTGGCTGCTGGACGAACGCCCGGCCCCGGTGGGCTGACCACGACGGGGGCCACCGGACCGAACGGCCACCACGGGGGTCCACCCGCCCGGCCGGCCACGACGGGCCCACCGGTCCGGCCGGCCACGACGGGCCCACCGGTCCGGCCGGCCACGGCGGGGCCCCCTTCCCGGGCCCCCGCCGTAGTCACGGCGTCACACCGACATCGGTTCCAGCTCCCGCCGGAACCGCCGCTCCGTCCGCGCTATCCGGGTCAGCGGGTGCTCGTCCCCCAGTTGCCGGGCCAGCTCGTCACCCGTCTCCGCCCGCAGCCGCCGCGCCTCGTCCGGCCGGCCCAGCGCGTCCAGCGTCACGGCGAGGTTGGACGTCATGGCCAGGGTCTCCGGGTGGTGTGCCCCCAGTACCTCCCGGAGCTGCCCGGCCACCGTGCGCTCCGTCTCCAGCACGATCTCCAGCCGCCCGGTGTCGGCCGTCGCGTTCGCCAGGTTCATCACGCAGAACAGGGTGTTGGGGTGCTCCCTGCCGAACGTCTCCCGCATCAGGGCGACCACCCGCTTCAGCAGCCGCTCCGCCTCCTCGGGCGCGTCGGACCCCGAGAGGTAGACACCGAGGTTGTTCTGCGCCGCCAGGGTGTACGGGTGCCTCTCCCCCGGCACCTTCATGTACTGGTCGACGACCTCCTGCGCGGTGGTCCTGGCCTCGGCCGCCTCACCCGCCGCAAACAGGTCGGCCGCCATGTTGAGGTCGCAGGCCAGGGACTCCGGGTTGGCCGCGGTGTACTTGGCCCGGTACCTGGCCCGGGTCGCCACCGTCAGCCTGCGGGCGTCCTCCAGCTGCCCGGCCCGCCGCAACGACACCGCGAGGCTCTTGGCGGCGCTCAGGGTGGTGGGATAGGTCCGTCCGAGGGTCGCCTTGAGGCTCTCGTACGTACGGCTGAGCAGACCGACCGAGTCCTCGTACCGTCCGACCTCCCGCAGGTCGCGGGCGAGGTTCAGGGCGGAGGACAGGCTGTGCGGATGCTCCTGGCCCAGCACCTCCGACCTCAGGTCGTAGCAGTCCTGGTCGATCTCGCGGGCCCGCGCGTACTGCCCGACGCTCCGCAGGTTCAGCGCCAGGTTGTTGGCCGCCGCCAGGGTACGGGCGTGCCGCTCGTGGAAGATCTGGTTGAAGCCGTCGTGCGCCTCGGTGGCCAGCTCGATCGCCCGCCCGTAGTCCCCGAGCAGGCCCAGGTCGATGGCCAGACTGCTGGTGGTCATGTAGGTGTGCGGGTGCTCCGGCCCCAGCACCTCCCGCTGGGTCCGCAGCGTGATCTCGTCCAGCTCCTTGGCCTCCACGTACCGCCCGCGGGTGCGGAGGATGTTGGAGAGGTGGAAGCAGAGGTACAGGTACTGGATGTCCCGCTCCCCCAGCATCTCCAGCCAGGCCTGGCGCAGTTCGTCGCCCAGCGTGGCCGCGGTCCTGATGTCACCCCGCTTCCAGAGGTAGCGCACCCGGTCGATCAGCAGTCTGCGGGTCTCGTGGTCCCTGCAGTTGCGGGCGTCGGACGGCCCGAGGTGCGGCCAGATGGCCGCGAAGCGCGGCCAGGTGTCCGGGTTGTCGATCGGTTCGGTGTCGTCCGGCCGGGCGCCCGCCAGGATGCGGTGGACGACGTGCCGGGCCTCGGCCTGCTCCTCCTCGCTGAGCTGGGCCCTGATCACCGCCTGCACCAGGCGGTGCACCTGGATGGAGTTGGACACCTGGTCGACCTTGGCGAGGGCGAAGCGGCCGATCTCCCGGATGACCCGGCCCAGCACCAGCTTCTCCTGGAGGGAGGCGTCGTACGGCTTGAGCGCCTCGATCATCTCCTTGCTGTAGAGGAGGTTCGCGGAGATCGGCTCGGGGGCGAAGAACGCGCAGAGCTGGAGCAGCCGCACGGCCGCGGGCGAGCGTTCCTCAAGGCGTTCGATCGAGATGTTCCAGGTGGCCGCGACCGGCTGCGGGTAGCCCGCCGGCTGGTTGAGGGCGAGCACCTCGGGTGCCTGCCGGGCCAGTTGCTCCAGATAGGTGTCGATGGGGGTGGCGGTCTCCGCGATCCAGGCCGCCGCCTGCTCGACGGCCAGCGGCAGGTCACCGACGGCCGTGGCCACCTGGGCCGCGTCCCGTTCGCTGAGCCCCGGGGCCCGGCGCTGGAGGTGCTCGACGGACTCCTCCCGGAGGAAGACGTCCACCGGCAGCGCGTCGCCGTGCTGGGACCAGGCCTGGTTCCTGGACGTGACCAGGATGTGTCCGGAGCCGCCCTGCGGGAAGTAGCGGCGGAGCCGTTCCGGGTCGTCCGCGTTGTCGAAGACCAGCAGCCAGCGGTCCGACGGCACACCGCGGCGCAGCAGGTCCACGGCCTCCTTGGAGGCGGCGGCCATGTCGTCGCCGCCCTGGGCCCCGAGCCGTACGGCGAGTTCGGCGAGCCCCGCGATCACGTCGTCGGTCTGCTCGGACGAGATCCACCACACCAGGTCGTAGTCGGCCATGAAGCGGTGGACGTACTCCAGGGCCACCTGGGTCTTGCCGACGCCGCCGAGTCCGTAGAGGGTCTGCGGCTGCGGCAGCACGACGGCCATCCCGCCCCCGAGCTGGTCGCGCATCCGCTCCAGGACGAGGGAGCGGCCGGTGAATCCGGGGTTGCGGGGCGGTGCGTTCCAGATCCTCGGTACGGTGCCGGGGAAGCGCGGGCCGGGCGCCACCCCGTCGCCGAGCTGGACCGGCCGGTCCACGGCACGCATCAGGGCGGTGGTGGCGTGGACCTCGTCCAGCCGGAACAGGTCCACCGGGTTGCGGTCGATGTACGGGGCCGAGAGGCGCACATCGCTGATCCTGAGCGGCAGCAGCCGGCGCCGCCCGCCGCCGGGGTCCTCGGCCACCGCCCTGTCCCACAGGCCCACGGCACGCTGGGACTTGAGGTAGGCGCTGGACAGCAGGACGACCGTACGGGCCGCGGTCTCCGGGGTGGTGCGCGCGGGGGCCTCGGGTCCGGGGTCGGCGGAGGCGTCCCGGGGGACGACCCGGAATCCGGCCCGGGTGAGGACCGACTCGATCCAGTCCGCCCACATGCGGTTCTCCGCCACGTAGCTGAGGAAGAGGTCGGCGGGCAGCGCCGGCCTGCGCCGGGTGAAGGCGTCGCGGACGCGCAGCCGTACCTCCTCGCTCATCTGCGCCATCGCCGTGACCTCCTGGTCGGTGATCACGGCGGTGAGGCGTTCGAAGGCGGAGAGCAGCGAGTTGCTGAGCCCGGCCTCGTCGCCGAAGGTGGCGAGGGTCTCCTCGTACGCGTAGTAGGGGCGGTAGGGGATCTCCACCGCGCCCCAGTAGGCGGTGAGTTCGTCGCCGGAGAGGTCGCGGGGCAGCCGGTCGAACTTCAGCCGGGCCAGGGCGCGGCCGGCGTCCGCCTTCTCCTTCTCGCCCTCGTCGATGCGCATCGGGACGGGGTAGATGGAGATGGGCCTGCCCGTGTAGCGCTCGGCGATCTGCCGGGCGACGGAGGCCGCGCCGTCGATGGACTGGTCGCTCAGGGTGAAGCAGTCCACCAGTACGTCGGGGAGGTGGACGGTGCAGATGTCGGCGATGTCGCTGAGACCGGTGCGGCTGTCGATGAGGACGTAGTCGTAGTGGGTCTTCATGTCGTCGCGCAGGGCGTCGAAGAAGTGGCCGCCGCCGAGCCGGTCGTAGAAGTTGTCCCAGTCGAAGGTGGAGACGGTCGCGGAGTACTCGCGGTTCTGCCGTCCGGCGGAGACGAAGTCGAGGGTGCCGCCGCGCGGGAACTCCCAGCCGAGCGCCTCGGGGTCGAGCGAGACCGCGTGCGGCTGGATGCGCGCGTAGTCGCGGTGCCAGTCGCCGGCACGCTGGGCGGGGTTGGTCGCGGCCCAGGCGTACTCGGTGATCAGGTCGATGACACCGGTGGTGGCGCCGAGCGTCGAGGGGTCGAGGAAGGGGTGGAAGAACCGGTGGAGCCCGGGGGCTTCCAGGTCCCAGTCGACGGCCAGCACCCGTTTGCCGTTGGCGGCCAGGATCCAGGCGGTGTTGGCGAGGGCCATGGTGCGCCCCGTGCCGCCCTTGTACGAGTAGAAGGTGACGATGCGCCCGTCACGCCCGGCTGTCATACGTCCTCCGCATCCGTCGCAGGGTCGTGCCTGTCGGATATGAACGGTGTGGGGCCCGTCGGTCCCGTCGGGCCCGTCAGTCGTGTCCGTTCGCCGTGCCGTCCGCCCGTCGAGGGGGGATAGGCCGTCGCGTGCCGCAGATACTGCTGGGCGGCCGCCTCGACCACCCGCGGGAGGACTTGGCCGAAGGCCTCCATGGTGGGTACCCCCTTGGCGGCGGCGCGGCAGAAGGCCCGGCCCTGCCGCATCTTGACCGGCATCGTCCGTTCGAGCATCTCGGTCAGTTCGGTCTCGGCCGCCCGGCTCTGGTGGTCGTCGCGGCACCACGGCACGACCATGGTCACCCAGGGCCGGTTCTCCTGGTCGAAGGCGGCGAGCCTGCGCCTCAGTTCCTCGTCCCGCAGGGCCCAGCGGTCCACCAGGAGTATCTCCGGTGTGCTGGGCGCCTGTTTGCCCTCCCGCTGCCCGGTGTCCTCGTCGAACGAGGTGATGACCGCCTGGTAGTTGAGTGAGCGGACCAGGTCCCCGGTGACGTAGGCCAGTGGTCTGGCGGCGACCGGGTGGTAGGGGTTCCAGTCCTGCGGATGGTCGCCGTAGTAGTCGGTGGCGCGCCCTTCGGGCAGGTCGTGGCGGGTGGGTGCGGCGACGGTGATCCGCATCCGGCGGGCGGCGCCCGGCCCGCTGCCCGGTGCCCCGAAGGCGCTGGGGGCGAGCCGGTAGTCCACCGGCCTCCCGGTGTCGATCTGGACGGTGTCCGCGACGCTGACGATGCGTTTGGCCAGTTCGTAGACCGCCTGCTCGTATTCCTGGGCGAAGAGCCTGAGTTTGATCAGGCCGTAGAGTCCGTCGCTGACGTACCGTTTCCCGAAGTCGCGGTGATTGAATTGCAGCCGCTCGGCCGGTCCCGGCAGTTGGCGGGGCGGGACCGGGACCCAGAGGGCCGGGACGATGGCCTCGGCGGGCTGATTCGAACGGGCTCGGTGGTGGATGGCCCTCTGCTCGAACGCGTACCATTCCTTTCCGCACATCTCACTGGCGAAATAGCGCGGCGAGAACAGGGGTACGAACACCCGGCAGGTGGCGAGAACTCCGCCCAGCCGTTCGGACCATCCCTCGCCCGAGCGAATCTCCCTGTCCATGAATCCCGCGGAGGCGCTCGCGGGCAGATCGGTCATCGCCATCACATGACCGCAAAGATCTTGGAAAAGCCGCTCGACCCACATATCGGGGTCCGTTCCACCGCCGTACCCCGGTGTGTGCGCGTAACTCAGAAAGAAGTACGGCCGATGGTCCCGCTGCTGCGTTGACGCGTGCACACGACCCCCGTCCTGTGTGAGCACTCGCACCACGGAGTGAAAAGAACGATGCGAGCGAATTCATCATCACGGAGCAGACTGCGCTCCACCCCCCTGCCGTTCGGTCATTCACCGTTGCTTTTCGGTCATCCATTCCCGGATCCGGCCCGCGGTGCCGCCGGCCGGTCCCCGTTTCGGTGTCGCGCTACCCGGACGCCCCCCGCGCACCGCCGGCGATCTCCTTCCGGAGCCGCGCCAGCACGCGCGCCCCGTCGACGGTCAGTTCGGCCGCCGACTCGATCGAGGCGAGCGCCCGGGGGACGCCGTCCAGGAACCTCGGCTCCAGGAGCCCCGTACCCACCCGCTCGAACGTCTCCGCGAACAGGCGGGAGAACGGAACAGCCTCCGGCCCGCCCCAGGGCAGGCGATGCTCCCACGCCCCGTCCGACGCGTACAGGTCCGTGACACCGGTCAGTGCGTGGAAGGTGGACCGTCTGTGTCCGCGCAGCAGCGCGAGCGCCAGCTCCCCCGCCCCGCCCTCGTCGCCGAGGCCCAGCGCCCCGTGGCCGTGCCGTCCGGCCCGGGTCGGGCCCGAGGCGAGCGGGGTGACGGTGGTCAGGGCCCTGGCCGCCTCGGCCGCCTGCCCGGGAACGGCCGTGCGCAGCAGCGCCCACGCGGCGGACAACCGCGTGTCCCAGGCCCTGACCCCGGCCGGGCTCAGGCGCGCCGCCACGGGCACCTCGAAGCAGTCACGCCGGGGATCCAGGTCGTCGAGTACGAGGACGGGCGCGCCGTCGCCGCCCACCCGGCGCAGCGGAAGCCAGTCGGGGCGGTCCGCCGGGCCGGTCGCGATCAGCCGCTCCGCACCGGCGCCCCGGCCCTCCGCCCGGACCAGGAGGCCCCCGTCTGTGTCCCGGACCAGGACAGGGCCCCGCCACCCGGTCCGGACCTCGCCGAGCGTGGGGAGGAAGAACCCGCCGCCGTCCTCGGTGGGCACCGGGACCGTCAGCCCGAGACGGCCGCGCACCGTGGCCGCGGCCACCGAGGCGGCCAGGTGGCGGGCGGCCCGGTCCGTCACACCGCGGTCGCCCGAGCCGGCCGCCCGCGAGGCGTCCAGGAGCCAGGTGCGGGCGTAGGGGCCGGCCAGGACCTCGTCCAGGGCCTCCGCCCCCCGCTCGGTCCGCTCGGCCTCGGTCGCCAGTTCCCAGGCCGCGTCCCATCCCGTGTGGCCGTGCCCGCCGAACTCGTCCTGGAGCAGGGCGAGCAGATGCCGGTTCAGCTCCAGCTCGGCGGCGGCGAGCGCGTCGGGACCGGTGACCGCCGGTGACCCGAGGGAGGCCGCCGCACGCTCCTCGACGCCGCGTACCAGTGCCTCCAGGTCGGCGCAGTAGACGGACGGGTTGTCGAAGCCGTCGCCCGTGCGGTAGCGGTGTGTGTAGAGTCCGCCCCCGCACGAGCGCACGACGGGGCAGGTACGGCAGGTCTCGCTGACACCGGCGAGGCCGAGCTGCCGGGCTCGGACGCCGGGGTGGGCGGCCACCTCGTCGAAGGTGTTGCGGAAGACGTCGAAGCCGGTGGCCGCGGCGCCGTCGTAGGCGCTCTTGAGCGAGTCCACCTGTTCGAGCTGTCCGTCGGTCTCGATGACGACCAGGTCCGTGGGGGCCAGTCCGAGGGACTCGGTGAGCGAGGGCCCGCCGCTCAGGGTGGAGAGGACCGAGGAGAAGAGCCGCACGGGCACCGGCCGCCCCCGCTCCGTCCAGCGGTCGAAGACCGCGAGGAGCCAGTCGGCGTAGGCGGTGGCCGAGCCGTCGGGCCGCGGGGGCGGTTCGTCCCAGGTGGCGTGCGGCAGGAGGAAGTCCACCGCGGGCGGGTCGAGTGCGACGAGGGCGTCGAAGACGGCGGCGGGGTCGTTGCGGACGTCGATGGTGCACAGCAGCCCGAGGTTCAGGTGCCGGTAGCGGTCCTGGCGCAGCAGGTCGACGGCCCTGAGGACAAGGGGATGGCTGGTGCGCCCGTCGGCGAAGAGGCGGTGCCGGTCGTTGGCCGCGCGGTCGCCGTCGAGGGAGATGCCGACCTTGACGCCGAACTCGTCGAAGAGGTCGAGGTAGCGGGGGCTGAGCTGGACGCCGTTGGTGTGGATCCTGAGGTCCAGCTCAGCGATACCGTTCAGTGCCGACGAGAGTTCCTCGCAGACACGGCGCAGGCGGGCGGGGCCGGCCAGGAGCGGCTCGCCTCCGTGCAGGATCACCGACACCGATGCGAGCGTGTGCTCCGAGGCGTGTTCGGCCAGTCGCCGAGCCGCCCATGAAATCGCTTCGTCAGAGATGGACTTGGGTCGGGTGCGCCAGCTCTGGTCCGCGTGTTCATAGATGTAGCAGTGGTCGCACGCGAGATCACACCTGCTGTGCACTTTCAGCACAATCTCGCGAAAGGGGACCAGGGGTCCTGTCATTCCCCCAGTCTAGCCATCTCGGCGCCGAACTCAGAGTGCCGAACTGAAGGTCGAACTCTGGACAGTCCGACGCGTGGAGGTACCGATGACCCGACCGGTCTTCCTGGTGGTGTCGGCACCATGGGTGTCGATCTTGGCGAGTGGCACGCGGCTCTTCTTCGCGACGGCGAAGGAGGGGGAGGTTTCGTAGGTCTTCACGGCCGTCCTTGAGGGTTTGTTTCCGGACACTGGGTTCACCACCGGAATCTGCGTATTCACAGGATCCGGCGGCCTGACTTTACTCCCCCGGCAACCCCTCGCACATGCCACGGTGGTATGAATTCACGGGTTCGAGCCGCATTGCGGGGAAAGGAATCCGCACGTGGTTGACCCGGCCGGGTGACGGTCGAATACGCGGGCCGGGCCGGGCCGCGGCCGGTTCCCCCCTCACCCGACCGGGCCGTGTGCGGTGCCTTTCGCCCCCTTCAGCAAGTCGCCCGTCCGCTCGTGACTGTCACCGGCGATGTCCGTCACCCGCACCCGCAGGTAGAACGCCTCCACGCGGTCCACGAACCTCTGGGAGAACGCCCCCACCAGCACCGTCTCGTAGCTTCCGGTGGCGACCAGCGGGAAACCCGGGCCGAGTTCGGGCATCTGGAAGTCCTCGGCGACCACCAGGCCCACACCGGTCAGTTCGCGCACGGCGGCCGGGACGTCGATCCAGCCGGAATCGGCGGGGCCGGCTCCGGCGAGGACCAGCCGGCAGTCGCAGGACTCGACGGCCGCGATGTGCTGACCGCCGTTCAGTATGCCCACCCGCCAGGCCGTTACGCCCCCTCTGAGGTGGCCCTTGTCCCATGCCGCCCGCCAGCCCAGGTGGGGCCGCACGGTGCGGGCGTACTGCGCGCGGGCCAGGACCGCCCCGACCGCGACGGCCAGCAGGCTGCCCAGCGCCTCCGGGTCGAGCACCTGGAGCCGCCACGGCCACTGCGCCCGGGTGTCCGGGGCGATGTTGGCACGGACGGCTTCCCAGAGCAGGACGAGGACCAGCAGTCCGAGCATCACCAGGGGCACGGTGAACAGCAGCGGGCTCCTGCGGATCCTGCGCTGGGCGAACGTCAACGGCTCCGCACCGCCCGGACCGGCGTCGACCACGCGTCCTCCCCCGCGTCGTGAGGGTGCGCCGCCTCATCGGTCTCCGGCACAACTTGCCCTCGCCATCACACAGTTGTGCGACTCTGCCACAACGGGCGGCGTCGCGCGAGTGGGTCCGGGGCCGGATCCGCGGAGGCGGGCCCCGAGGCGCCATTGCCGCCGCCGGGACGGCCCCCCTACGCTCGTGGGTCCGGCAGGCCTCTCCCGCGCCCCTTCCGGTCCCGGGCGCCGTGCGCCCGGGGGACGGGCAGCGCGGGGGCCATGGCCGACCGCGCGGAGGGCCGGTGAGGCGCGCCCGCCACAACTTCAAACGGGGTGAACATGACGGCGATTCCCGGGCCGCTGCGGTCCATGGTGTTCCGGAACGACGACCTGCCCGCACTCTTCCACCACACCGACGCCGTGGCCGTCGCCAGGCAGCGGGAGGCGGTCAACACCACCCGCTGCCAGTTGGCCCTGCTCGTCCTCGGCACCGTGCCCGCCGCCCTGCCCTGGCACGTCCGGGTCGGCGAGTCGGTGCGGCTCCTGGACTGCGTGGCGGTGGCGGCGTATCTGGGTGTCCTGATCACGACGTACGCCGCGGCCCGCCGCAAGGCGAAGTCGCATTGGCAACTCAACCGCTCCGCAGCCGAGTTCATCAAGTCCAACTGCTGGCGGTACGCGGTGCACGGCTCCCCCTTCGACACCGGCACCCTCCATCCGGAGGCGGTGTTCGCCAACCGTCTCGAAGAGGGGTTGCAGGAGTTGCGGAAGGTGGGGTGGCGCGACCCCCGGGAGGAGATGGACGACGAGGGCGGCGGTCTCATCACGGCGTCCATGCGGGAGTTACGGGACAAGGCGTTCACCGTACGCAAGGAGACGTACATCCGGGACCGGCTCATCGAGCAGAGGCGCTGGTACCGCAGGCGGCAGCAGGTCTCACGGAAGGGTGCGCAGGTCTGGTCGGGCACCGTCGCCGCGCTGACCCTGCCGGCGCTGGTGCTCGCCGTGCTCCAGACCCTCGGCACGGCCGGTTCCTTCGCGCTGACCGGGTCGCTGTCCGCCGCCGCCGCGGCCTGCCTCGCCTGGAACGAGACCCGCCGCCACCACCCGCTGGTGTCGGCGCACTCGCTGGTGGAGGAGGACCTGGAGAACATGCAGGCCGCGATGGAGACCACGCTGACCGAGCGGCAGTGGGCCGCCGCGGTCTTCGAGACCGAGCGCATCGTCAGCCCCGAGCACACGGACTGGCTGGCCCGGCACCGGATATGACGGCCCAACAGCCCTGCTACCACGTAGATATGACAGGCAGTCAGTTCCGGATCACGCCGTCACGCCAGATGACCGTGACCGGGCGCCCCAGCGTCCTGGCGTACGTCACGATGTCCCCGGTGCCGCCCAGGCCCCGGGCGGGCAGGCCGTCCCAGACCGCCAGGAGCCGGTCGCAGTGGTCGGCGATGTACGTGCCGGCGGCGTAGTAGGCCTCGTCGGTGGAGTGCGGGAAGTCCAGGCGGACCTCACGGACCGCGCGGGCCTTCAGCTTCCGGTAGCGGGCGAGGTCCGCCTCGTCGTCGAAGCCGTCCTCGTAGTCACCGCTGGGGATCACCGCGGTCAGCTCCGCCCCGTGGGCCAGGGCGAGGTCGGCGAAGAGCTGGTCCGCGCCGACGGCCAGGCTGGAGAGCGCCTCCAGGGAGCCTTCGAGCCCGCACAGCGCGCTCCGTATCCCCTCCAGCACATGGGCGTGCGCCTCCTCGGGGATGGAACGGTGACCGGTCACTCCGATGCGTTTCACGGATCTGGAACCCCCTGGGTGTCTGCGGGGGCCCGGGTGAACTCCCCCGGACAGGCGCGGTGTCCGCCCCCGGCCTACCTCTGCGACCGACCGTCCCCACATCCTCTCAAAAGCCGCGGGCCGAGCGGGAGCCCCCGCCGGGGACCGGCAGGGGCTCGTGGGAGTGCGGTGGTGCGCGACGGGTCGGTACGGGGTGACGCCGTACGCGCTCAGCGCCTCCGTGACGGTGCCGCCGAGGATGCCGGTGGTGGGCCCCGGCGGGTGACGGACATGCCGCTCGCCGCCGGGGCCGGACGCCCGGGGCGGGGCGCCCGCGTCCGGCCGGATCAGGCGTCGACGCGGTTGCGCTCCCCCGCCGGGACCGCGACCGGCAGGGTGTTGCCCGGCGGCGGGAAGGGGCAGATGAAGTGGTCGGCGAAGGCGCAGGGCGGCAGCAGCGCCCGGTTGAAGTCGACCACCACCCGGCCGTCGGCGTCCGGGGCGGCCGGGCGCAGGAAGCGGAAGCGGTAGCTGCTCCCGCCGCTGGTGGCGTCCGCGAAGACCGCCCAGAGGGAGCCGTCGGGCTCCACCGCCACCTGGAGCGTGTGCTCGGTGCCGTCCAGGGTGAAGGCGATCTCGCCGCCGAGTCCGAGCCCCCGTTCGCGCCCGTCGGCGTTCTCGACGCGGACGCTCCGGTCGCCGTCGTACGGGCGGAAGACGCCGTCCAGGGACCAGCGCGGGTCGTACGGGGTGGCGTCGATGGTCCGGAAGGCATGCCGGGCGGGTGAGGCCGGGTCGAAGTCCCGTACCGCCCAGAGGCCTTCGCGGCGCAGGACGACCAGCCGGCGGTCGCCCCGCGCCGCCCGCGAGGCGTCGATCGGCCCCCGGTCGGGGCCCAGCCGCGCCTCACCGGAGAACGGCTCGCCGTCGAGGGTCAGTCCGTCCTCGGGGGCGGCGGTGAGCACCACCGCGTCGCCGTCCTCCCGCCACCGTCCGGGGACGTCCGGGACCCGGCCGTCCGGGTGGTCGAGGAGCCAGTGGGTGCCGGTGAGGGAGAGGGGTCCGTGCGGTGCCGCCACCGCGACGACGCGTGCCTCGTGCCAGCGCCTCCATGCGGCGGGGCCCCGGCCGTCGTGTCCTGCGTCCATGCTCATGCGGTCAACCCTTCCACACCGGCTCGGCGTGGCCGAGGTGCGACCTCAGGGTGGTCCCGGTGTACGCGGAGCGGAAGGACCCGCGTTCCTGGAGGAGGGGGACGACCCGGTCGACGAAGTCGTCGAGGCCGCCCGGGGCGAGGTGGGGTACGAGGACGAAGCCGTCGGCCGCTTCGGCGGTGACGAAGGCCTCCAGCGCGGTGGCGACCGTCTCCGGGGAGCCGACGAAGGACGGGGAGCCGACGAAGGACGGCCGGGTGGTGGCCTCGACGGCCGTCCGGCGGACGGAGAGCCCCTTGGCCCCGGACAGCGCCCGCCGGGTGGCCGCCGCCCCCGGCCGGTCGGCGTTCCTGGCCCCGCCCCGCACCAGGTCCGGTTCCGGGCTGGGGTCGATGCCGGGGTCGATGCCGGGCGGGGGCCCGTCCGGACCGTACGGGGAGAGCTCGCGGCCCCGGACCTGTTCCGGGGCCGGCAGGGCGTTTCGCGCGGAGACCTGGAGACGGCGGATCGCGGCGGCGCTCTCCTGGGCCTCCGCGTCCGTGTCACCGAGGACGACGGTGACCCCGGCCATGACCGTCAGGTCGTCGGGCCGCCTGCCGTAGGCGGCCAGCCGCGCCTTGACGTCGGCGTAGAAGGCCTGACCGTCCTCCAGGGTGCGGTGCCGGGTGAGGACGACGTCGGCGGCCGAGGCGGCGAACTCCCGGCCCTCGTCGAAGTCACCGGAGTGGAGGACGACCGGGTGCCCCTGCGGGGAGCGCGGAACGGTGAACTCCCCGGAGATGGCGAAGTGCCGCCCGGTGTGCGCGAAGGGGCGCGGGGTGCCCTCGGGTGTCCAGGAGTCCCACAGTTCCCGGGCGGTGGTGACGAACTCGGCGGCCCGCGCGTACCGTTCGGCGCGGTCCGGGTGGCCGCCGCGACGGAGGTCCTCCCGCGTGGGGGCGTCGGGGCAGGTCAGCACCTGCCAGGCGGCGCGCCCGCCGCTGAGGTGGTCGAGCGTGGCGAGGCGCCGGGCGAGTGCGTAGGGCTCGTTGTACGTGGCGTCGACCGTCGCGGCGAGGCCCAGCCGGTCGGTGACGGCGGCCAGGGCGCCCAGCAGGGTGAGGGCTTCGGGGCGGCCGGCCACGTCCGGGTGGTGGGCCCGCCCGTGGTGTTCGCGCGGGCGCGGCCCTTCCCCCGCCAGGAAGAAGAAGTCGAACTTCCCGCGTTCGGCGGTGCGGGCGAGGTGCACCAGGGAGGAGAAGTCGGTCTCGCTGCCGGAGCGGGAGCCGTCCCGCACGGTGGTGCTGTCGGCGCCCGGGAAGCGGACGGCCAGCCGCATCTGCTTCATGAGGCGGCCCCCGCCCCGCGTGGCGCGTACCGGTTGGCCCGGCGGGCCAGCCCGAGGTGCTCGCGGAGTGTGCCGCCGGGATAGAAGGTGCGGAAGAGGCCGCGGTGCTGGAGGAGTGCCACGGTGCCGTTGACGATCCTTTCGAGGTCGCGTCCGGGGGTGAGGGGGGTGAGGTGGAAGCCGTCGACCGCCCCGGCCCGGTACCAGTGGGTGACGAGTTCGGCGAGGTCGACGGGACCGCCGCGGAAGTAGGTGCCGTGCCCGGCGAGTGGTGGGCCGCTCTCCGGCCCCGGTCCGGGTGCGGTCTCGGCGTCCCCGAGGTCGACGGTGAGCGCGACCAGGACCCGCAGTCCGTCGGGGTCCCGTCCGTGGGCGGCGGCCGCGCGGCGCAGCTCGTCGCGGAGGGCCGCCGCCCGCTCGGGCGAGGAGGCGCGTACGTACACGACGTCGGCGTGCCGGGCGGCGGCCCGTGCGGCCGGACCGGTGGTGGCGTCGAAGACGGTGACGGGTCCGGCCCGCGGAGGCCGGGGCACGCGGGCGGGTCCCCAGCTGTCCCAGAGCCAGGCGGACGCGTCCGCGGTCTCGCCCGCCTCCTGCCAGAGCGCGGGGGCGGGGGCGGCCGGCCGCCGGCCGAACAGCCGGGCCTCCGCCTCGGTGGTGGACACGTCGGCGTGCCAGCCGGCCCGGCCCTGGCTCACCCAGTCGAGGGTGGCGACGGCGGACGAGACGTGGAACGGCTCGGTGTGCGTGGTGGTGACGGTCGGTACGAGGCCGACGCGGGTGGTCTCGGGGGCGACCCGGGCGAGCACGGCCATGGCATCGGGGCCGGGCCGGGCGAAGGAGTCCCTGAAGGTGACGAAGTCCAGCGTGCCCCGCTCGGCGAGCCGGGCGAGCGCGATGTGGGAGGCGGCGTCGTAGCGGGGCGGGCCGCCGATCTCGGCGGCCAGATGGAGGGACCTGGTCGTGGGCATGCGAGGGCTCCGTGGATGCAGAGATCGGACACGGGACGCGCCTGCGCGTGGAACACGACGTGGACCGGGCCCCTCAGCGCCGGTCCGCTCCTGAGAAAACCGCCCAACGGCTCGCGCTGTCAAGCGTGTCCATACTGTGAGCGGGTCGTCCCGGCGTGGTTGACGCGCCGTCCGCCGCCTGTTCCACTGAGGCCATGTACGCGCAGCAGTGGCTGGTCACCCGATCGCACATCGACTTCGGTCGCGTGTGGTCCTGTTCCTGTTGACCTGGCCCCCGCGTCTTCCTGAGCCCGTCCCGCTCGCGCCGCCGTCGGCGCCGGAGCGGCTCTTCCCCCGTGCCTTCGCGTCCACGACCTCTCCGCGCACCGCCCCCCTCACGCTCCTCCCCTCGTAGGACCGCCGTTCCTGCCCGCGGCTCCGTGCGCCCACCCGCCGGAGCGCGCGGGTTCAGCAGTCGCACCCGCAGTCGCAGCCCCCGTCACCGCAGCAGCCACAGCAGTTGCCGCAGCAGTCGCACCCTTCGCAGCAGCCCTCGCAGCAGTCGCCCTTGTGGCAGAGCCCTTCGCGCGGCTGCCCGCTCCAGGGGTCGTGGAAGGTGCCGGCGCAGCACAACTGGCAGGTGCAGGCCAGCCCGGCCCAGACCAGGCAGCCGGCGATCAGACCGCGGCGGTTGCGGGGCGGCTCGGGCGGGGGCGGGGGTCCGGGTGGGCCCCCGGGCCCCGGCGCGTACGGGTTGCCGGGTGCCGGGCCGAAGCTGCCGGCCGGCTGCCCGTCGGTGCCGTGCGCGCACCCGGTGGAGCCGAACGCCCGGTCCACCGACCGCCGCAGTTCGTGCACCAGCAGCACGTGGGCCAGCGTGCCGTCGGTGAACTCGGCGTCCGCCAGTGCGAGGCGCACCCCGTGCAGCGCGTCGTCGCAGAGCCGGCGGGCCTCGGTGAGCGGGGTGCCGGTGGCGGTGAGCGGGTTCCAGGCACCCGACGCGGCGTCAGTTTCCTGGTCCTCGACGGCGTCCAGCAGATGCGCGAGGCGTCCGAAGAGCCGTCCGGCCTCGGCGAGCGGCGCGGCGTTGCCCGGTCTGCCCGCGAGAACGGCGGTGTGCGCGAAGGCCGCCGCGGTCGCCGTCTCGGTGGGCTCGGTGACGGTCAGCAGGCTGCTGCCGGGTCCGGCCAGTGACTCGATGCCGGTCTGCCGGTCGACGGCGTCCACGAGGACCGCGGTGTCGAAGCCCAGCTCGGCGCCCGTACGCGCTCCGGCCCTGTCCCAGCCGGCGGCGACCCGGCGGGCGGCGGCGGCCACCGGGCGGCGCTTCAACAGCCCGTCCCGGTCCGCCACGTGGTCGCGCACCTTCGCCGAGGCCAGCACCAGCGAGACGGCGGCCGCGAGCCGGGCCCCCTCGCCCCGGGCGACCGGGGCCGTACGCATCGAGCGCAGCGGGCAGGGTCCCGCGGTGCGTCTGCGGTCGGCCGTGCGCTCGACCTGAGCCTCCGTCAGGACCGAGACGATGAGGCCGTCGTAGTTCGTGACGACCCGGGCGAACTGCCCGTGATCGGCGCGGAGCGCGAGGCAGAGCCCGCAGAGGTGGGCCATCCACTCCGTCCTGAGCCCCTCGGACAGCCGGTGGGCGCAGGGCCTCACTATTCCGAACACGACAGTCCCCCGTCAGCCGTTCCCCCGTGACCCGCGTGCTCGTACGGGCGCGCGGCGTGCATCGTGCGGCGTGCATCGTATCGAGTGACCCGTTCACCCGTACGTCCCCCATGTCACCCGTACGGACTGGAGCATCATATTTTCTTTCCGCAAGCCCCCTTATACGGGTAGAAACCTGACGAACCGCCACATGATCTGCACCAGTAGCGTCACGAATCCCCTGCGCGCCGACTATCCCCTTGGCGCACGATCCGCATCATGGACGACCATAGGGATAGGAAAGAGATGCGGAACACCACAGAACCGCGGTGAGAGGAGGCGTCCATGGGATCGGTGCGCAAGGCGAGTGCCTGGCTGGGCCTCGTGGAGGACAACGACGAGCGGTACTACGACGACGAGTACTCCGAGGATGCCGATACCGGTACGAACCAGGCGTGGGCGACCGACCCGCGCGTACAGGTCGCCTCCGGGAAGGCGGAGGACACGGGCCGGCGGATCGCCACCGTCACCCCGGACAGCTTCCGGGACGCGCGCGCCCTCGGCGAGCTGTTCCGGGACGGCGTCCCGGTGATCGTCAACCTCACGGCCATGGACCCCACCGACGCCAAGCGCGTCGTGGACTTCGCCGCCGGGCTGACCTTCGGGCTGCGCGGTTCGATCGAGCGGGTGGCGACCCGGGTCTTCCTGCTGACCCCCGCCCACACGCAGGTGGTGAACGGCGAAGCCGCCGGCCGGCCCGCCGACGGCTTCTTCAACCAGAGCTGAGCAGGGCGCTCGCCTCGGGCCTCACGCGCGCTTCCCGGATCCGGCGGGGATCTAACGGAAGGCGTCGAGGCCGGTGAGCGCCTTGCCCAGCACCAGCTGGTGCATCTCCACGGTGCCCTCGTAGGTGAGCACCGACTCCAGGTTCGTCGCGTGCCGCATCACCGGGTACTCCAGCGAGATGCCGTTGGCGCCGAGGATCGTGCGCGAGGTACGGCAGATCTCGATCGCCTCCCGCACGTTGTTGAGCTTGCCGAGACTGACCTGCTCCGGCCGGAGCCGGCCCGCGTCCATCCGCCGCCCCAGGTGGTGGGCGAGCAGAAGGCCCTTGTGCAGTTCCACCGCCATGTCCGCGAGCTTGGCCTGGGTGAGCTGGAAGCCCCCGATCGGCCTGCCGAACTGCTCCCGCGTACGCGCGTAGTCCAGCGCCGACTCGAAGCTCGCGCGCGCCGCGCCCATGGCGCCCCAGACGATTCCGTACCGGGCGTGGCTGAGGCAGCTGAGCGGGCCGCGCAGCCCGGTGGCGTCCGGCAGTACGGCGTCGGCGGGCAGCCGCACACCGTCCAGGACCAGTTCGCTGGTGACCGAGGCGCGCAGCGACCACTTGTGCCTGATCTCCGGCGCGGAGAAGCCGGGGGTGTCCGTCGGTACGACGAAGCCCCTGATGCCCGCTCCCCCGGCCGTCTCGTCGGTCCGCGCCCAGACGACGGCGACCCCGGCGACGGAGCCGTTGGTGATCCACGCCTTGCGGCCGGTGAGGATCCAGTCCGTGCCGTCCCGTTCGGCGCGGGTGCGCATCCCGGCCGGGTCCGAGCCGTGGTCCGGTTCGGTGAGGCCGAAGCAGCCGATGATCTCACCGGCCGCCATGCCGGGCAGCCACCGCTGCCGCTGCTCCTCGGAGCCGAAGCGGTGGATGGCGTACATGGCGAGAGAACCCTGTACGGAGACGAGGGAGCGGATCCCGGAGTCGGCGGCCTCCAGCTCCAGGCAGGCCAGCCCGTACTGGACGGCGGTCGCCCCGGCGCAGCCGTAGCCCTGGAGCGGCATGCCGAGTGCGCCGAGCGCGCCGAGTTCGCGGGCCAGCTCGCGGATGCCGGGCAGCTCTCCCTTCTCGTACCACTCGGCGATGTGCGGCAGGACCCGGTCGGTGGCCCAGGTGCGCACGGTGTCGCGGATCGCGAGGTCCTCGGGGTCGAGGAGGTCGTCGATCCCGAGGGGGTCGGCCGGGTCGAACGGGGGGAGTTTCGACGGCTTCACGGACAAGGGGGCCTCCGGCGGCTCGCACGGTCCAGAAACTAAGGGCTGTCCCGTCGTCCCTGGTGGATCGGCGCGCGGCGTCAGGTGCGGTGGATCGCACAGCGGAGGGACGTCCGCGTACGGGATGTATGCGGGCGTCCCGACAACGCGGCGAGGTGCCGTAGCTGTCGTCGTACGCCCGCCAGGGACGACGGGACAGCACTTAGCAGTGGTAGTTATCGCGTCGTGCTGACGTTACGGCTCAGTGTCCCGCCCGTCCAGAGCCGGTGGCCTCGGCCACCTCGCGCCGCCCGGCGGCCGGACGGCGGCGTCCCGGTGTGCCCTGCGCGGGGAGCACGGGGGCGTCGGAGCGGGTCCGGACCGCGCCGGTCCCCTGGGCGGGGGCCGTCTCCGGTCCGGCCGGCGCCGAGGCCGCCTCCAGGTGCTCCTCCGGCTCCCGGCCGCACTCCATGGCGCGCGGCAGCCTGAGCGCGGCCAGCGCGCCGAGCAGCAGGAGCCCCGCGCTGACCAGCAGGGTCACATGCAGCCCACCGACGAAGGCGTGCCGGGCCGTGGTGCGCAGCGCGTTGCCCGCGGGGCCTCCGAGCTGCCCGGCCACCTGGTAGGCCTCGCCGAGCGAGCGGGAGGCGGCGGAACCCGCCGCGGCCGGCACGCCCTCCTTGTGGAGGCCGGCCAGACCGGGCGCGTAGGCCGCGTTCATGACGCTGCCGAGCAGCGCGATCCCCATGCCCGCGCCCAGTTGGTAGGAGGTCTCGCCGATGGCGGCCGCCCCGCCGGCCCGTTCGGCGGGGGCCTCGCTCAGCATCGACTCGTAGGCCCCGAAGAGGGTGGACTGGAGCCCGAAGCCCAGCAGGACGAACCCGGCGGTGAGCAGGACGGGCCGGTCGTGCTGGCCCATCAGGGTCAGCAGGAGCACCGAGGCGGCCGTGAGCACGAAGCCCCAGCCCACCATGCGGCGCGGACCGACACGGCGCAGCGTGTACGAGCCGGTGGCACCGGCCGCCATCGCGGCGAAGGTCAGCGGCAGCAGCCGCAGGCCGGTCTCCAGCGGGCTGAGGTCCAGGACCAGTTGCAGGTACTGCACCGCGATCAGTTCCAGGCCGACGAGGGCCAGCATGGCCAGCACGATGCAGCCGACGGCGGTGGTGAAGGCGGGCCGGGAGAACATCGCGATGTCGATCAGCGGATGGACGCGGCGCCGCTGTCTGCGGACGAAGAGGACGAGCAGCGCGGCGCCCGCCAGCAGCGGGACCAGCGAGGCGGGGTCGGGCACCGCTCCCCCCGCGCCCAGGCGCTTTATCCCGAGCACGACACCGAGCACGCCGGCCGCGGCCGTCAGCGCGCCGACCAGGTCCCAGGGCCCGTCGTCGCCGCCCCGGGACTCGGGCAGCAGCCAGCGGCCGACCGGCAGGACCACGGCCATCAGCGGGACGTTGACGAGGAAGACCGAGCCCCACCAGAAGTGCTCGACGAGGAAGCCGCCGACGACCGGCCCGGTCGCGGCGCCCACGGCGGCGACCGCGGTCCACACCCCGATGGCCAGGGCGCGTTCACGGCGGTCGGGGAAGACCTGGCGGAGTATCGAGAGCGTCGCGGGCATGATCATCGCGCCGCCGACGCCGAGCAGCGCCCGTGCCGCGATCAGGACCCCGGGGCTGCCGGCCGTCGCGGCGAGCGCGGAGGCGATCCCGAAGAGCGCGTAGCCGCACAGCAGGACGCGCCGCCGCCCGATCCGGTCACCGAGGGTGCCGAAGAGGATGAGCAGGGAGGCGCAGACCAGGGGGTAGGCGTCCACGATCCACAGCAGGCCCACGGCGCTCGGCCGCAGGTCCGCGGTGACGGCCGGTACGGCGACGTGCAGCACGGTCGCGTCGAGGGCGACCAGCAGCAGGCTGAGGCAGAGGACGACCAGGACGACCCATCGGTCGGCACCGCCGGCCGTCGGGCGCGGCCGCGTCACGGCCGTGGACGTCCCTGTCATGTACGCACCTCCCACGCATGTGTCCCTCGCGCTCGGCGGACCCCCGGGGCCGGACCTGCGGCACCCCGGGCCCGGCATCGACGGGCGAGTGAGCCGTCAGCGTACGCGAGTCCCCACTGGTCACACGTGTCCCATCTCATACCGCCGTCCGCCCCGGAGTGTGGTGTACGCCACGCCCGCCGCCCGCGGCGGGGCCCTTCCGGAACCGTCGCGGTCCGTGTACGAGCCGCGCCTCCGGTGTGCTCCGCGCGCGTCCGGCGCCCTGTCCGGACGGGCCCGCCGAGGGGCGCGCCGTCGAATCGCGGAGCCGCGCCCACCCCCTCGGGGCCATTCGACGAAGATCAAACACCTCTGCGAATTCAGGGCCGTGAGGAATAGCCCGTACACGGGGAGAGGATTCTCCGGAGCGCGCGGAATGGATACCGGTCCGAGACAAAGTCCACATCACATCGTCATCACAAAGAGGCGGGATGGACCGGATCACACACTCACTCGCTGTAACGTCCATTGCGTGCGTACCGACATCTTTGCCCGTCTGGACCGGGAGCCGGAACCGCCGAAGATAGAGATCCCGCGGATGAGCCGTCACCGCATCGCTCTCTTCGGCGGGACTTTGGTGTTCTATCTCGCCATCGTCGTCGCCGTGCTGGTCTCGTCCTGGCTGGTGGCTCTCGACTGGAAGGTCATGCTCTTCCGGCCGTACCAGCAGTGGCCCGAGCTCCACGCCTTCCTCGACTACTACGTCGTGCTCGGCCAGCGCGGCCCCACGGCCGTGATGGTCGCCGCCTGGCTCGGCTGGCGCTCCTGGCGGCAGCACACCCTGCGCCCCCTGCTCACCCTGGGCACGGCGCTGCTGCTGCTCAACGTGTCGGTGGGCGCGGTCAAGCTGGGCCTCGGACGGCTCGGACCGCACTACGCCACACAGATCGGCTCCGCCGAGCTGTTCGCCGGCGGCGATATATTCCCCTCGGGTCACACCGCCAACGCCGTGGTGACCTGGGGAATCCTCGCCTATCTGGCGACCACGCCGCGCGCCCGGCGGTATCTCTCGGCGCTCTCCGCCTTCGTCTCGCTGGGCGTGGGCCTCACGACCGTCTACATCGGCACCCACTGGCTCAGCGACGTCCTGCTGGGCTGGGCCGCGGGGCTGCTGATCATGCTGGCGCTGCCCTGGTTCGAGCCGCTCATCACCCGGGCCGAGGTCTGGATCCTCTCGGTACGGGAGTCGTGGCGCGCCCGCCGCAGGCTGCGCGGGCCCGCAGAGGGCGTTGCCGGACCGCCCGTACCGGCCCTGGCGCCGCGGACCACGGACGGCGTCCCGGAGACGGGCGCCGGGCACGTCGAAGAGACCGGCGCCCCGGCGGCCCCGCAGGTCGTCGACGGTCCGGGAGACGCGGGGCCGACGCCCGGTGGCCCCGCCACCGATCCCCCGGCGGGCGGTCCCCCCGGGGCGGCGGGCCGCTCACGGGCCCACTCGGCGCATCCCGTGCGCTCGGAGCGGACACCGCTCGGCCCGGCGGTCTCCCGCCGCCCCCCGCACGCGGACCGCGCGCCCCGCAGCAGCCCGGCCCCGGCCCGCCCGGTGGCCGGAGGACCCGTCGCCCCCTGACACCCGCGTCTCGTGTACGCCTGCGGGCCCCGGCATGTGCCGGGGCCCGCAGGCGTACACGGGGCGGTTCAGCCGACCCAGCAGCGGGTCACCGTCGCGTCGGCCACCTCGAAGTTGATCCGGCCACCCCGGAACTCCATGGTGATGACCGTGCCGGGGGCGAGGGCCCGGACGGTGGTCCAGCCCCGCGCTCTGGCGCGCTGTTCGGCCGTCCCGGCGTCGAGGCCGACGTAGGACGCGGGGGTGTCGTCCGGCTGGGCGGGAGGAGTCGGTACGGATGCCATACCCCTCACCGTAGGGGCCGGGGCGGCGGGACGGAAGCGGGACCGCCCGGCCGCCGCCGCATACCCAGGTACCCGGGCGGTCACGCTTGTGTCACAGGATCCCCACACCTGTTCCCGTGGTTCCACTTCACCCGAACGGGCAGTTCCGCCGCCGGGAAAATGAATTGCCCGGCTGCTCACGAAAGGGACCGCGGCACCCGCCGGGGATAAATACCGGCGGGCGGGTGCGGCCGATTTCCTCTCCGCGCGGTGGGAAATGTGAAGATGTGCGCCACCTGGAATTCACGCCCTCTTATGCGGCCTTATATTCCCGTGGACCGCGCACCGGACCGCACGTGGACCGCGCTCCGGACCGGGTCCCGTGCTCCGTGGACCGCGCTCCGGACCGCCCGGCACCCGCCCTCCGCCGCGTCAGCGCCCGCCGCCCCGGAGCACCCCGGCCGCCTTGTAGCGCAGCGCGTACGCCCCGTCCAGCACGGTCCCCCTGGAGCGGTGCAGCACGGTCCGCACGGCACTCCGCGACCGGCGCGAGGAGCCCTCGGCCCTCAGCTCCGTGAAGAGCCTCTCGTGCCGCTCCGCGATCGGGGCCGGGTCGAACCGGGCCGAGGAGTCCAGTGCCGCCCGCCCCATCCGGTGCCGCAGGGCGTCGTCGTCGACCAGGGAGAGCAGGGCGGCCGCGAAGGCGGGCGTGTCCCCCAGCGGCACCAGCCGTCCGTCCGAGCCGTCCCGGATGATCTCGGCCGGGCCGTGCGGACAGTCGGTGGCCACGACCGGCAGGCCGCCGCGCATCGCCTCCACGATGGTCATGCCGAACGACTCCCGCTCGGAGGTGACGGCGGCGATCGAGGCCTTCGGCCACTCCGCCTCCATGGGGTCGACCGACCCCATCAGCCGCACCCGCTCCCGCAGCCCGAGCTCGTCGACGAGCCCGCGCAGCGCCTTCTGCTCGTTGCCGGTGGCGTCTCCGGCGCCGTAGATCCGCAGTCCCCACTCCGGGCGGACGGCCGCCACCTCGGCGAACGCCCGCACCAGGACGTCGTACCGCTTCACCCGGTGCAGCCGGCCCGCGGCCACGATCCACTTGGCCTCACCCGTGGCCGGGGGGTGCGCGGGTGCCGGGACGCCGTTCGGGATGGCCTCGATCCGCACGCCCGGCAGCCGCAGCCCCTCGCGGTAGTCCCGGGCGTCGGCCTCGGTCACCGTGGTCACGGCGTCCAGCAGCGCGTACCGGTGCCGTATCTCCCTGCGGAGCCGGTAGCCGTGGCTCTCCAGGGTCAGGTGCTCCTGGCCGACGCGCACCGGGCCGCGCCGCGCCTGCCTGCTGATGTGGACGTTGAGGCCCGGACGCGTACCGACGACGACGTCCGCCTCCAGAGCGCCCAGATGCGCGGCGATCCGGGCGTCGGTGAGCCCGCTGTACTGCTGGTGCCTCGTGTCGCCGCGCGGAAAGACGGTGGCGGGCCGGGCGTGCCCGGCGTCCGCGCCGTCGTACCCCGGGCTCTTCTTCCGCAGGTCCACGAGATGGCTCATCCGCACACCGTCGGGCGCGCCCAGCTTGGGGCTGTCCCGGTGCCGGAAGACGGAGACGATCTCCACGTCGTGGTGCTCCGCCAAGGTGCGCGCGAGCGTGAAGGTGGTACGGATCGTTCCCCCGATGCCGTACGCGTTGTGGAGCAGAAAAGAAATGTGCATTACGCGGTCGTTTCCCCTGGTCGACTGGTCTGTGACGGACCTTACGCGGCGTCAGGAAGGGCCACAGCCCGGCCACAGGAGTCGTACAGAGTCGTGACAATTCGAACTGAGGGCCGTACGAGCCGCAGGACCGCCGCGTACACGCCTCCCCACGCCGCCCCGCGTCACTCCCCACGGCGCCGCCGAATCGCTTTCGCGATCTGTCGACCTGTCGCCCTGCCGACACCCGGGCCGCCCGGTCCCGATTCGCGCGTGACCCCCGCACCGGATCGAACGTTGTCTTCATGAGCCGGGAACCGCCCGGCCCACGCCCCGAGTTCGAGGAGCCACCCCGTGCCGCGCATGCTCGACGTCAGCGAGGACGTACGTGCCGAGATCGGCGACGCCGAAGCCGACCGGCTGCTCGTCGGCGACAGCGCCCCAGGCAGTTACGACTGCACCTCCTGCCGTACCCCCGGCGACTCCGACCAGGAACGCACCAGCACCGTGCTCTTCGTGGGCGACGAGACCGCCGTACTCGCCTTCGCCCACGCCACCTGCATCCCCTCACAGGTCGTCAACGTCGCGGAGGACCAGCTCAAGGGCGCCATGCGGTCCATCACCGGAGACGAGTCGCAGACCCCGGAGGGGCTCATGCCCGAACAGGCCGTCCTCGGCATCACGAGCGGTCTCGTCCTGATCGAGGACGACCTGCGCCCCGCCCTGGTCGTCGAACCGACCGGCCCGATCGCCAGGCCCGGCACGGACGGCCGCGGCGGCGACCAGTTCCTCCAACTGCTGCTGGAGCAGGGCTTCCAGCCCACCCAGGACATGAACCGGCTGCCGGGGGTGCTTCCCGGCTGGTCGGTGCTGCTCGCCGCGGGCCGGCTGCACGCGGTGCTCCAGCCGGGTCCCGGCGGCGGCCAGGTCGCCTGGTGGCAGGCCCATCAGCCGCTCCAGGTGACTGAGGGCTGGCGTACGGCGGCGAACAAGTCGCAGTCGGTCCTGGTCTTCGCCGCCCCGGTCGGTTCGATCGGCCAGCAGCCGCGCGAGGACCTGCTGCGTGACGCGCTGGACAAGGCGGCGGCCAACGCGGTGCTGGTCGCGGCGATGATGCCGCTCGCCGGGACCTGACGGGTCCGCTCCCGCCCGCGCCGGGCCCCACACCGGCCGGGTACCCGGCACGCCCGGAGCACGCGGCTGCCCGCCCCGCGGCGTTTTCTCCGTCCGGCCCGCATCCGACGGGCGGTGGAGTCGTTGGCACCTATGTGCACTCATACGACCCCTCCCGCCAGCGGCAGAGCCCGATCCCGGCCATGCGTCCCGCATGGGACCCCTCGGCCGGCCGGTCCCCCACCCCGATCTACGACGCGCTGTACGCCGAGTTCCGCCGGTCGTTCAGGGCGCTTCCCGGGGACCGGACCGGGGAGGAGAACCTCGGCTTCAGAGGGTTCGGCATCGGGATGTTCCCCGGCCGCGCCCCGCTGACCGGCCGGGCGGCGGCCACCGGCCCGGGCAGCCAGAGCACACACGCCCCGCACGCCGGTTCCTGGCAGCGGGTCGGACGGCACGCCGGGAACGCCCGCCCCGCGGCGCTGCCTCCGGGGTCCACGGACGCCTGAGGGCACGGCGAAGCCCCGGACCCCCCGGCTCGCGCGCGGGGGGTGCGGGGCTTCGCCATGGGCGCTCCTACTTCGCGCGGCCGCGCTTCTCGCGCACCCGCACGGAGATGTGCAGCGGCGTGCCCTCGAAGCCGAACTCCTCACGCAGCCGGCGCTCGACGAAGCGGCGGTAGCCGTGCTCCAGGAAGCCGGAGGCGAAGAGCACGAACCGCGGCGGCTTGGTGCCGGGCTGGGTGCCGAAGAGGATCCGGGGCTGCTTGCCGCCGCGCACCGGGTGCGGGTGGGAGGCGACGATCTCCCCCAGGAAGGCGTTCAGCCGGCCGGTGGGAACGCGGGTCTCCCAGCCGTCGAGCGCGGTCTCGATCGCCGGGACCAGCTTCTCCATGTGCCGGCCGGTGACGGCCGAGACGTTGACGCGCGGGGCCCACGCGATCTGGGCGAGCTCGGTCTCGATCTCGCGCTCCAGGTAGTAGCGGCGCTCCTCGTCGAGGGTGTCCCACTTGTTGAACGCGACGACGACGGCACGGCCCGCGTCCACCGCCATGGTGATGATCCGCTGGTCCTGGACGCTGATGGACTCGCTGGCGTCGATCAGGATGACGGCGACCTCGGCCTTCTCGACGGCCGCCGCCGTCCGCAGCGAGGCGTAGTAGTCGGCGCCCTCCTGGAGGTGCACCCGGCGGCGGATACCGGCGGTGTCGATGAACTTCCAGGTGGTCCCGCCGAGCTGGATCAGCTCGTCGACCGGGTCACGGGTGGTGCCCGCGAGGGCGTTGACGACGACGCGGTCCTCACCGGCCACCTTGTTCAGCAGGGAGGACTTGCCGACGTTGGGGCGGCCGATGAGCGCGATGCGGCGCGGGCCGCCGAGCGCGGTGCCGAACGTCTGGGCGGGGGCCTCGGGCAGCGCCTCCAGCACGGCGTCGAGCAGGTCACCGGTGCCGCGGCCGTGCAGCGAGGAGACCGGGTGCGGTTCGCCGAGGCCCAGCGACCACAGCGTGGTGGCGTCGGCCTCGCCGCTCTGCCCGTCCACCTTGTTGGCGCACAGCACCACGGGCTTCCCGGCCCGGCGCAGCAGCTTGACGACCGCCTCGTCGGTGTCGGTGGCGCCGACGGTCGCGTCGACCACGAAGACGACCGCGTCGGCCGTCTCGATGGCGTACTCGGCCTGGGCGGCGACGGAGGCGTCGAGGCCCAGCACGTCCTGCTCCCAGCCGCCGGTGTCCACGACCTTGAAGCGGCGGCCGGCCCACTCCGCCTCGTAGCTGACGCGGTCGCGGGTGACGCCGGGCTTGTCCTGCACGACCGCCTCGCGGCGGCCGATGATCCGGTTCACCAGGGTCGACTTGCCGACGTTGGGGCGGCCGACGACGGCGAGTACGGGAAGCGGTCCGTGACCGGCCTCACCGAGGGCGCCCTCGACGTCCTCGGGGTCGAACCCCTCCTGCGCGGCGAGCTCCATGAACTCCGCGTACTCGGCATCGCCAAGTGCTCCGTGCTCGTGGTCCGAGCCCTCGGAGTGAATCTGGTCGTTCATGAAGTCCGTTCCTCTTTGCGTCATCATCGATGGGCCACGATCGCGCGGCCCACTACTCATGTCTCGCTCAGCGCCCGGTGAGGCGTCTGGCCTTTTCCAGGTGGGCGGTCAGCCTGCCCTGGATCCGCAGCGTCGCCTCGTCCAGCGCCTTCCTGGTCCGCCGGCCGCTGCCGTCACCGGCGTCGAAGGCGTCACCGAAGACGACGTCCACCCGGCTGCGCAGCGCGGGCAGGGCGGGTATCAGCCGTCCGGCGCGCTCGGTGCTCCCCAGCACCGCCACGGGGACGACCGGCGCCCGGCCGCGTACCGCGAAGTACGCGAGGCCCGCCCGCAGGGAGGCGAAGTCGCCCTCGCCCCGGGTGCCCTCGGGGAAGATCCCGAGGGCGCCGCCGTTCTCCAGGACACCGAGGGCCTGGGTGACGGCGGTGCGGTCGACGGTCGTACGGTCCACCTTCAGCTGCCCGATTCCCCGCAGGAACGGGTCGAGCGGACCGACGAACGCCTCCTTCTTGATCAGGAAGTGGACGGGCCGGGGCGCGGTGCCCATCAGCATCGGCCCGTCGATGTTGTGCGCGTGGTTCACCGCGAGTATGACGGGTCCGGCGGTGGGCACGCGCCACGCTCCGAGCACCCGGGGCCTGAACAGCCCGTACATGAGCCCGATGCCGATGCGGCGTCCGACGGCCGCTCCGCGCGGGCCGGGCGCGGTGGTGGCTCCGGTCATGTGGCGACCCGCTTCTCCCCGACCAGGGTGACGACGCACTCGATGACCTGGGAGAGGGTCAGCTCGGTGGTGTCCACCTCGACCGCGTCGGCGGCCTTGGCCAGCGGCGAGGTCGTACGGCCGGAGTCGGCGGCGTCCCGCCTGATCAGCGCTTCGCGGGTCGCGGTGAGGTCGGATCCCTTGACCTCGCCGCTGCGGCGGGCGGCGCGGGCCTCCGGGGACGCCGTCAGGAAGATCTTGATGTCGGCGTCGGGCAGCACGGTGGTGCCGATGTCGCGGCCCTCGACGACGATGCCCCCGCCGGCCGCGGCGGCGATGGAGCGCTGGAGCGCGGTGATCCGGGTGCGCACCTCGGGGACGGCGCTGACGGCGCTGACCTTGGAGGTGACCTCCTGGGTGCGGATCGGGCCGGAGGCGTCCTCGCCGTCCACGGTGATCGTGGGGCCGGCCGGGTCGGTGCCGGAGACGATGACGGGCTTGGCCGCGGCGGTGGCGATCTCGGACGGGTCGCTCACGTCGACGCCGTTGTTCAGCATCCACCAGGTGATCGCACGGTACTGGGCGCCGGTGTCCAGGTAGCTCAGGCCGAGCTGGGCGGCGACGGCCTTGGAGGTGCTCGACTTGCCGGTGCCGGAGGGGCCGTCGATGGCGACGATCACTGCGGCCGGGGCGGTCCGGGCGGCGGCGCTTACGGTTTCCACGGTGGTGGACACCTTCCTGGTACACGGGGTGGGCGGAGCGGGGCCACGGGACGGCCTCCTCCAAGGTTACCGAGTGCCCGCCGCGCCCTTGTACCCCTGTCCCGGACCGGGCCCGGGGCCGGTCCTACGGGCGGATGGGCCAGCCGCGCTCGCCGAGCGCGGCGCTCAGCGCGGGGGCCGCGCTGGGCTCGACCATCAGCTGGACCAGGCCGGCCTGCTGCCCGGCCGCGTGCTCGATGCGGACGTCCTCGATGTTGACCCCGGCCCGCCCGGCGTCCGCGAAGATCGCGGCCAGTTCGCCCGGCCGGTCGCTGATGAGCACGGCCACGACCTCGTACGCCGCCGGGGCGGCACCGTGCTTCCCGGGCACCCTGACGCGCCCGGCGTTGCCGCGGCGCAGGACGTCCTCGATGCCTCCGGTGCCCGTGCGCCGCTTGTCCTCGTCGGCGGACTCCAGGCCGCGCAGGGCCCGGACCGTCTCGTCCAGGTCCGCGGCGACCCGGTCGAGTACGTCGGCGACGGGTCCGGGGTTGGCGGAGAGGATCTCCATCCACATCCGGGGGTCGGAGGCGGCGATCCTGGTGACGTCCCTGATGCCCTGCCCGCACAGGCGTACGGCGGTCTCGTCGGCCTCCGCGAGCCGGGCGGCGACCATCGAGGAGATCAGCTGCGGGGTGTGGGAGACCAGGGCCACGGCCCGGTCGTGGGCGTCGGCGTCCATGACGACGGGGACGGCACGGCAGAGCGCGACCAGCTCCAGGGCGAGGTTGAGGACCTCGGTGTCGGTGTCCGGGGTGGGGGTGAGCACCCAGGGGCGGCCCTCGAAGAGGTCGGCGGTGGCCGCCAGCGGTCCGGAGCGCTCCTTGCCGGCCATCGGGTGGGTGCCGATGTACGGGGCGAGGCCGACGCCCAGCGCCTCCAGCTCGCGGCGCGGGCCGCCCTTGACGCTGGCCACGTCCAGGTAGCCGCGGGCGACGCCGTCCCGGATGGCGCCGGCCAGCACGGAGGCGGTGTGCGCGGGCGGTACGGCGACGACCGCCAGGTCGACCGGCCCGTCGGGGGCCTGTTCGGTCCCGGCTCCGAGCGCGGCGGCCGTCGCGGCGGACGAGGGGTCCCGGTCGACGAGGTGGACCGTGACGCCCCGCCCGGCGAGGGCGAGCGCGGCGGAGGTGCCGACCAGTCCGGTACCGATGACGACTGCTGTTCTCACTGGGCGATGTCCTTGCGGAGGGCGCCGGTGGCGCCGAGGTAGACATGGCTGATCTCGGCCTTGGAGAGATATGTCTCCACATGGGCCAGGACACGGACGACGCGGGGCATCGCCCCGGTGATGTCGAGCTCCTGGGCGCAGATCAGCGGGACGTCGACGATGCCGAGCCCCCGCGCGGCGGCCGCCGGGAAGTCGCTGTGCAGGTCGGGGGTGGCGGTGAACCAGACGCTGATCAGATCGTCGGCGACGAGCTGGTTGCGTTCCAGGACGGCCGTGAGCAGGGCGCTCACCCGCTCGTCCATGTGTCCCGCTTCGTCCCGTTCCAGCTGGACGGCTCCACGGACCGCTCGTACCGCCACGTCGTACCCCTCGTTCCCTCGTGCTGCGTGCGCTGTCAAGCCTAGAGGTGCGGCGGCACTGGTGGTCACCGTGCTCTGTGGGTGAGACACGGCGGCGGGGGCGCGCGTACCCTCGCGCGCATGATCACCCCTGAGCCGGCGGCGCTCGTCCGCGACCACACGGTCTACGCGTGCGTGACGGGCTCGCGCGCCTTCGGGCTGGCCACCGCGGACAGCGACACCGACCGGCGCGGCGTCTTCGTCGCCCCGACCCCGCTGTTCTGGCGCTTCCGCAAGCCGCCGACACACGTCGCCGGGCCGGCGGACGAGCAGTTCTCCTGGGAACTGGAACGCTTCTGTGAGCTGGCCCTGCGCGGCGACCCGAACACACTGGAGTGCCTGCACTCCCCGATCGTGGAGCGGATCGACGCCACCGGGCGCGAACTCGTCGGCCTGCGGGGGGCGTTCCTGTCCCGCCGCGCCCACGAGACCTTCGTCCGGTACGCGCGGAGCCAGTCGCGGAAGCTGGAGGCGGACGTCCGGACGCACGGCGCTCCGCGCTGGAAGCACGCCATGCATCTGCTGCGGCTGCTGACGAGCGGCCGGGACCTGCTGCGCACCGGCGAGCTGCGGATCGACGTCGGTGACGCCCGCGAGGAACTGCTCGCGGTGAAGCGGGGCGAGGTCCCCTGGGCGGAGGTGGAGCGCCGGGCGGCCCGTCTCGCCGAGGAGAACGACGCGGCGCTGACGCGTTCGCCGCTGCCCCCGGAGCCGGACCGGGACCGTGTGGAGGACTTCCTGGTCCGGACCCGGAGGGCGTCGGCGAACGGCGGACCGGGCGACCGTACGAACGGCTGAGGCCCGCCCCCGCCGACGGGCCGCCCGCGAACGGCTGCGCCGGTCTCCGCCTCCGCCGACGGGACGTCCCTCAGCCGCGCAGGGTGAAGAACACCCCGCGTGCCTCGCCCCCGTCCGGCAGGCGCCAGCCCGCCGCGACATGGGCCGCCCCCTCGGCGGAGGCGTCCGGCCGCAGCACGCGCGTCACGGAGAGGGTCACGCCCTCCGCGTCCGGCCGGCTCTCGGCGCCCCGCTCGCCGTCCTGGACGGCCACCGCCCCGGACACGGCCGGGAGGGTTCCGGCGGCGTGGACGGTGACGGTCGGGTCGGGGGTGTCGCTCACACTCTGGGCCTGCGGCTCGGCCCGTCCCTGGAACAGGGCGAGGACCTGGGCGACCAGGACGGGGTCCTGGACCCCGTCGTACACCCAGCGCCGTCCGAGGACCCCGTGCTCGGAGGTGCCGATGAGCGCCTGGTCGGCGCCGTCGACCGGCGCACCGCGGTAGGTGAGCGGTACGTGGTACGAGACGGGCCGGTCGCCCGAGGTGTCCGTGACGACCATGAACTCCATGCCCACCTCCCCCTCGGGGTCGTCGAGCCGGAAGCCGCCGACGCGGTCGAGCCTCGGCTCGCCCCTCCCGGCCGCGTACCAAGGCCGGGTGGGCAGCCAGGCGCTGAGGAGCTCCGTCTTGCCGGGCTCCATGGTCGTTCTGTGGATGACAGCCATGCCTGGCCAACTCCCCGCGCGCCCGCCGTGTTCCTCCGGGGCGCCGGACGGGCGAGCCCATGGCGCCCGCGCTCTCAGGCGTCCCAGAGCGCCCCCAGTGACAGCAGGTCGCTGCGGTACTCGATGCGCTCCGACCACTCCTGGGGCCAGGCGCCCGGCCCCAGGTGCGCCCCGGCGAACGCCCCCGCCAGACAGGCCAGCGAGTCGGAGTCGCCCCGGGTGCAGGCAGCCCGGCGCAGGGCGGTGACGGGCTCTTCGGGAAAGAGCAGGAAGCAGTGCAGGGCCGTGGCGAGCGCCTCCTCGGCGATCCAGCCGTCCCCGGTCCGCTCGCAGGGATCGGTCTCCGGTGACGGACGGCGCAGGGCGTCCTCGACGGAGGCCAGGGCGGCCAGGCACTCGTCCCAGCCGCGCCGGATGTACGCCTCGGGTGAGGCGTCGCCCGCGTGGCGCCAGAGGTCACCGAGCCAGCGGTGCGGGTAGCGGTCGCGGTTCTCCTCGGCGTACCCGCGCAACTGGCCGAGCAGGCCCGCCGGTTCGGCTCCGTGGGCGAGCAGGAACACCGCACGGGCGGTGAGGTCGGAGGCGGTCGGGGCCGTGGGGTGCCCATGGGTGAGGGCGGCCTGGAGCTGGGCGGCACCGGAACGCTGCTCCTCGCTGAGGCCGGGAACCAGTCCGAGGGGGGCGACCCGCATGTTGGCGCCGCAGCCCTTGGAGCCGGTCTGGCTCGCCTGCTGCCAGGGCCGGTCGTCCGCCAGCAGCCGACAGGCCGTCATGCAGGTACGGCCGGGGGCGCGGTTGTTGTCCGGGGAGCGGTGCCAGTCCACGAACTCCTGCCGCAGGGGCCCGACGAGCCGCTCGGGCGTGAGCGGCCCCTCGTCCATGGCGGTGCGTACGGCGCGCCCCAGGGCGAGTGTCATCTGGGTGTCGTCGGAGACGACCGCGGGCTTCGGGAGCCGCATCTCCCGCCAGGGACCGTACTTGGCGAGGATGGAGGGGACGTCGTTGAACTCGGTGGGGAAGCCCAGCGCGTCGCCGAGCGCGAGCCCGGTCAGCGTGCCCGAGGCCGCCTGGGTGGTGAGGGTTCTGGCCGGGATCATGGTGTCCGTCCTTCCGGGCGCCCTTCGGGACGCAGGAGTGGTGGGTGCAGGGCGGTCGCGGCACCCGCCCGGTAGAGGGCGGCGGGTTTGCCCCGGCCGCCGGTGCGGCGCGGGGGGCCCTCCACGGCCTGGACGAAGCCGGGTGTGGTGAGGACCTTGCGCCGGAAGTTGGGGCGGTCCAGCTCGACGCCCCACACGGTCTCGTACACCTGCTGGAGGTCGCCGAGGGTGAACTCGGCGGCGCAGAAGGCGGTCGCCAGGCAGGTGTACTCCAGGCGGGCCCCGACGCGGTCGTACGCGTCCGACAGGATGCGGTCGTGGTCGAAGGCGAGAGGGCCGGTGCGGCCCGTCTCCCACCAGCGGGCGTGCGCGGCGTCCCCGCCGCCGCGCGGTTCGGGCAGGTCGGGGACGAGCGCGGCGTACGCGACGGAGACGACCCGCATCCGGGGGTCGCGGTCCGGGTCGCTGTAGGTGCGCAGCTGTTCGAGGTGGAAGGCGCACACGGAGCGCTGGGTGAGTCCGGTCTCCTCGGCGAGCTCACGGCGGGCGGCCTCCTCCGCCGATTCCCGGGGCCGCACGAAGCCGCCGGGCAGCGCCCAGTGGCCCTTGTACGGGCCCTCGCCGCGCTCCACGAGCAGGACGTGCAGCCGGCCTTCGCGGACGGTGAAGACGGCGAGATCGACGGTGACGGCGAAGGGGACGAAGGCACGGGGGTCGTACCCCTCGGGGGCCGCGCTCATCGCCGCTCGGCGCGGGTCACGGCGAAGTCCCGGAGACAGGAGCGGAGTTCGTCCGCGACGACGGCGGCGACGGCCGGACGGACCGGTGCACCTGATCCACCCCCGTGGGTCCAGGTCCACCGGCCGTGCGCGACGGGGGTGACGAAGGCGGCTCGCGGTCCGGTGTCGGCGTGCGGACCGGCCTGGGCGAGTACCACGCCACCCCTCCCTCTTTAATGGTCACCCTGACTATAAAGAAGAAACGGCGACAGCAGAAGACCCGCGGCCGGTTCTCTGTTCGAAACGACGAACGGAGAACCGGCCGCGGGCCGTCGGATGCCCAGGGGTTACAGGCCGACCTCGCGCATCAGCATGCCCACCTCGGTGTTGGTGAGCCGGCGCAGCCAGCCGGACTTCTGGTCGCCCAGCGGGATCGGTCCGAACGACGTACGCACCAGGCGCTCGACCGGGAAGCCGGCCTCGGCCAGCATCCGGCGGACGATGTGCTTGCGGCCCTCGTGGAGGGTCACCTCGACCAGGTAGTTCTTCCCGGTGTTCTCGACGACCCGGAAGTGGTCGGCACGGGCGTACCCGTCCTCCAGCTGGATGCCGTCCTTGAGCCGCTTGCCGAGGTCGCGCGGCAGCGGTCCCTGGATGGCGGCCAGATAGGTCTTCTTCACTCCGTACCGGGGGTGCGTCAGACGGTGGGCCAGCTCGCCGTGGTTGGTGAGCAGGATGATGCCCTCGGTCTCCGTGTCGAGCCGGCCGACGTGGAACAGCCGGGTCTCACGGTTGGTGACGTAGTCGCCGAGGCTCTGGCGGCCGTCCGGGTCCCCCATGGTGGAGACGACCCCGGCGGGCTTGTTGAGGGCGAAGAAGAGGTACGACTGGGTCGCCACGGTCAGGCCGTCGACCTTGATCTCGTCCTTCTGCGGGTCCACGCGCATGCCCTGTTCGAGGACGATCTCGCCGTTGACCTCGACCCTGGCCTGCTCGATGAGCTCCTCGCACGCCCGGCGGGAGCCCATCCCGGCCCGTGCGAGGACCTTCTGCAGCCGCTCGCCCTCCTGCTCGGCGCCCGGGTGGGTCTTAGGCGTGCGGACCTCCGGCTTGTCCGCGTACCGGTCGCGGTTGCGCTGCTCGATCTTGGCGTCGAGCTCGCGCGGCCGGGCGGGCGCGCCCTGGCGGCGGCCGCCCTTGCTCACGTTCTGCGCGGGCTTCGGGCCGCCCTTGGCCCCGCCGCGCGCGGCCGCGCCACGGCCCTTGCGCGGCCCGGCGCCCGGCTGGTCGGTGCCCACGTCGTAGCGGCGCTCCTCGGGGCGGGGGTCGCGGGGGCGCTGTTCCCGCTTGTCGTCGCGGCCTCCCGCGCCACCGGCGCCGCCCCCGGCCTTCGGCCGGAAGGAGCCGCCCGAGCCGCTCCGGGGATTCCGGTTGCCGCCGCTCTTGCCGCCGCCGCCGCCGCTTCCGCTGTTCCTGCCACTGCTTCGCATCAAAATTCCGTCTTGTCGTCTGCGTGAGTTTCCGGGGTGTCCGGTGCGTCCGGATCGAACGACGGCACACCCTCTGGCGTCTCAGCCTCGATCGCGTCCGCCTCCGGGAGGAAGGGCGCGAGTTCCGGGAGCTCGTCCAGGCCTCGCAGGCCCATGCGCTCCAGAAAGTAGTTCGTCGTCCTGTACAGGATCGCACCTGTTTCCAGTTCCGCGCCCGCCTCCTCGACCAGACCCCTCTGGAGCAGGGTCCGCATGACTCCGTCGCAGTTCACCCCGCGCACGGCGGAGACCCTGGACCGGCTCACCGGCTGACGGTAGGCGACCACGGCGAGCGTCTCCAGGGCGGCCTGGGTGAGCCGGGCGTGCTGGCCGTCCAGGACGAAGCCCTCGACCGCCTCCGCGTACGCCGGGCGCGTGTAGAAGCGCCAGCCGCCCGCGACGAGCCGCAGGTCGAAGCCCCGGCCCTGGGCGGTGTACTCGTCGGCCAGCTCCCGCAGCGCGTGCGCGACGGCCCTGCGGGGGCGCTGCACCACCTTGGCGAGGTGCTCCTCGGTGGCGGGCTCGTCGACGACCATGAGGACCGCCTCCAGCGCGGGCCTGAGGTCGAGCCCGGCGACCCCGGTGCCGGGCCCGTCGTCGTGTGCGTTCATTCCTCCACGTCCTCCCGTGCCTCGCGGACCTCTTGGTCGAACTCGTCCGTCACGAGCGGTTCGGTCCCTTCGGCGCCCGCCCACCGCACCAGCAGCTCACCGAGGGCCTCCTCCTGGTCGAGGGCGACGGCCTTCTCCCGGTAGAGCTCCAGCAGCGCCAGGAAGCGGGCGACGACCGTCAGGGTGTCCGGCGCGTCCTCGGTGAGCGCCCGGAAACTGGTCTCGCCCTCCGCGCGCAGCCGCGCCACCACCACCTCGGCCTGCTCGCGGACGCTGACCAGGGGGGCGTGGATGTGGTCCACGTACACCTGGGGCTCGGGTCTGGGCTGCATCGCCTTCGCGGCGAGCCGGGCGAAGCCGTCCGGGCCGATGCTGATCACGACCTCGGGCAGCAGCTCCGCGTGGTGCGGCTCCAGGCCGACGGTACGGGGGTGGCGGCGGGCCTCGGAGTCCAGCCGGTCCTGGAAGATCTCCGCGACCCGCTTGTACGCGCGGTACTGGAGCAGGCGCGCGAAGAGCAGGTCCCGGGCCTCCAGGAGGGCGAGGTCCGCCTCGTCCTCCACCTCGGCGGTGGGCAGCAGCCGGGCGGCCTTCAGGTCGAGCAGGGTGGCGGCGACGACGAGGAACTCGGTGGTCTGGTCGAGGTCCCAGTCGGGTCCCATGGCGCGGATGTGGGCCATGAACTCGTCGGTGACCTTCGAGAGGGCGACCTCGGTCACATCGAGCTTGTGCTTGGAGATCAGCTGGAGCAGCAGGTCGAAGGGCCCCTCGAAGTTGACCAGCCGCACGGTGAACCGCCGCTCGTCCCCGCCCGCGGCCTCCGCCGCCGCCTCAGCGGCATCCGGGACCGCCAAGGCCTCCTCGCCCGGCGGGGCGGTCGCCGCGGCCGCTTCCCCGGCGGGCACGGTCCCGGCGGCCACGCTCCCGGCGGCCCGGTCCACGGCGGCCGGCTCCTCGACGGCCGCGTCCAGGCCGGCCACGTCCGCCGTGACCGCCTCCACGGTGGCCGGGTCCGTAGCGGGCCCGCCCGGCGCCGGTGGCTGACCGGCCGCCGCCGGCGCGGCCTTCGGCTGCGGCCCGCGACCGAGGGCACGGCGGAAGGCACGGCGGAGCGGGCGGGGCGGGTCGTGGGCTGTCGGCATGTGCTGGGGTCCAGGGGTGCGGCGGCGGGTCGGGCATCGGGCCCTGAGGCCGGACCGCCCCTCCGGCGGCCCTCTCCCCCGCAGGCTACCGGCGCCGCGCCGGTCAGCGGCCCCGCAGCCGCCGTACGAGGATGCTCGCGTCGCCCCGCGACTCCAGGTCGGCGAGCACCACGGCGACCGCTTCGCGGACGATGCGCCCACGGTCCACGGCGAGACCGTGTTCACCGCGCAGGACGAGCCGCGCGTGTTCGAGGTCCATCAGTTCCTCGGCCGACACGTAGACGGTGATCTTCTCGTCATGGCGTTCCCGGCCGCTGGGCCGGCGGTTGGCACCCCGGCCGCCCCCGCGCGCGCCGCGCTGCGGCTGGGCGGGCGCCGCCTCCTGCGGCGGGGCGCTGCGCGGCTGCGGCGGGGCGGGGTCGGCGCGCCGGTGGGGCGTGCCGCCGTCGGACTCCGTCGCGGAGTGCTCCTCCCGGGCCGGGGCAGCCGCCGGTCCGCCGGCGGGGTCGCGCGTCCCGCCCTGACCCGCCGGTTCCGCCGCCGGGGAGTCGTTCGTCCCGCCCGGCGGGGGCACCTGCGCCTCGCCGGTGGCCTTGCGTCGCCTCTCGGCGGGGGAAGAGGCCTGGAGGCCCATGCCCCCGGTCGTACGGAACAGCTCGTCGGCACCGGGCAGACTCACTCGGCGTGACACCGGGCGAGCACCTCCCTGGCGAGCTGGCGGTAGGCGGCGGCACCGACCGAGTTGGAGGCGTACGTGGTGATGGGCTCACCGGCGACGGTGGTCTCCGGGAAACGGACCGTACGGCCGATGACCGTGTGGTAGACGTGGTTGTCGAAGGCCTCGACGACGCGGGCGAGCACCTCGCGGCTGTGCACCGTACGCGAGTCGTACATCGTGGCGAGGATGCCGTCGAGCTCCAGCTCCGGGTTCAGCCGCTCCTGGACCTTCTCGATCGTCTCGGTGAGCAGGGCCACCCCGCGCAGCGCGAAGAACTCGCACTCCAGCGGGACTATCACCTTGTGAGCGGCCGTCAGGGCGTTCACGGTGAGCAGGCCGAGCGAGGGCTGACAGTCGATCACGATGTAGTCGTAGTCGGCCAGCAGCGGCTTCAGGGCGCGCTGGAGCGTCGACTCGCGGGCCACCTCGCTCACCAGCTGCACCTCGGCGGCGGAGAGGTCGATGTTGCTCGGGAGCAGGTCCATGTTGGGCACGGCCGTCTTCAGCAGGACCTCGTCGGCGGCCATGCCCCGCTCCATGAGCAGGTTGTAGACGGTGAGGTCGAGCTCCATCGGGTTGACCCCGAGGCCGACCGACAGGGCGCCCTGCGGGTCGAAGTCGACGAGCAGGACGCGTCGTCCGTACTCCGCGAGTGCGGCGCCCAGGTTGATGGTCGACGTGGTCTTGCCGACGCCGCCCTTCTGGTTGCACATCGCGATGATCTTGGCGGGACCGTGATCGGTCAGCGGACCGGGAATCGGGAAGTACGGCAGTGGGCGGCCGGTCGGGCCGATCCTCTCGCGGCGCTGGCGAGCGGCGTCGGGCGCGAGGGTGGCCGCGTACTCCGGGTCGGGCTCGTACTCGGCATCGGGGTCGTAGAAGTGCCCCTCGGGCACCTCGGCGAAGTCGGCGAGGTGGGCGGAATCTCGGCCACTCTCGTTGCCGGCCATGGCGTTCACGTGTAGGCCGTCCATCATCTGGGGGGCTGTCGTCATGTGCGGGTGGGTGGCGAGGGTGCGGACTGCGACGGAGCCGACAGCTTCGAGCCCGCTCGGGCTCAGACCCCGTACAGGCATCCCTGGTCGACCACCCCCGGGAGTAATTGTCGACTCATTCACAAGTCGTCTTACCTCCTTGGATGTGACCAGGAAACTTATCGATAGGTCAGCGTGGCACCATGCCGACGATTGGCGACTCTATGGCGTGTCACCGGTTCGCAGCAACACAATCCGCCGGACCCGGCCGGATGTGTCGGCAATCGAACACCCTCCTGTCAAGAGTGCACGGCACCCGGCATGGGACTTTCCCCGGGGTGCAAAAAGGGTAGAGGGTTACCTCTCCGGCGAGTTGGCGGGGGTCACCTCCGGGGCCCGGCACACCTCCGGCCGGATCTCGCGGTGCGAGGTCCGGCCGGACGCGTGAGGTTGACGGAGGGTGTTGACCGATCAGCCGAGAAGCGTGCCGAGTTCGACGTGGTCGAGCCCGTGGGCCTCGGCGACCTGACGGTAAACCACTTGACCGTCATGGGTGTTGAGGCCCTTGGCCAGTGCGGGGTCGCGGCGCAGCGCCTCGGCCCAGCCCCGGTCGGCGAGCTCCAGGATGTAGGGCAGCGTGGCGTTGGTGAGCGCGTACGTCGAGGTGTTGGGCACCGCGCCGGGCATGTTCGCCACGCAGTAGAAGACCGACCCGTGGACCGTGAAGGCCGGGTCGGCGTGCGTGGTCGGGCGGGAGTCCTCGAAGCAGCCGCCCTGGTCGATCGCGATGTCGACAAGAACACTTCCGCTCTTCATCCGGGAGACCAGCTCGTTGGTGACCAGCTTCGGCGCCCTGGCGCCGGGGATCAGCACGGCGCCGACGACGAGGTCGGCCTCGACGACCGCGCCCTCCAGTTCGAGGGCGTTGGAGACGACGGTGCGCACCTTGTTCCCGAAGATGCGGTCGGCCTCGCGCAGCTTGTTGATGTCCTTGTCGAGCAGCGTGACGTGGAAGCCGAGTCCGACGGCGATCTGCGTGGCGTTCCAGCCGGAGACACCGCCGCCGATGACGACGGCCCGCGCCGAGCCGGTACCGGGGACACCGCCGGGCAGCACCCCGCGCCCGCCGACCGAGCGCATCAGGTGGTACGCGCCGACCTGCGGGGCGAGCCGGCCCGCGACCTCGGACATCGGGGCGAGCAGCGGCAGCGCGCGGTTCGCGGTCTCGACGGTCTCGTACGCGATGGCGGTCGTGCCCGACGCGAGCAGGGCGTCGGTGCAGGCGCGGGACGCGGCCAGGTGCAGATAGGTGAAGAGCGTCTGGCCCTTGCGGAGGCGGTGGTACTCCTCGGCGACCGGCTCCTTGACCTTGAGCAGCAGGTCGGCGGCGGCCCAGACCTCGTCGGCGGTGTCCAGGATCCGGGCGCCGGCGGCGAGGTACTCCTCGTCCGGGATGGAGGAGCCCTCACCGGCGTGCCGCTCGACGAGGACCTGGTGGCCGTGACGGACGAGTTCGTGCACGCCGGCGGGTGTGATCGCCACCCGGAACTCGTTGTTCTTGACTTCGCGGGGGATGCCGACCTTCACGTCGATCACGGTCCTTGGCTCGGAGATGGCTGGGGCATGCGGGAGGTGCCCGAAGGAACCCAGCTCGATGGAAGCACCGCAGGGATACGCGGCGCAATCATCATTAATGAAGGACTTCCCGCTGTCTAGCCTTACAAACCATTATTTTTCCGAGCGGGTACTGTTGGTTTCGTAGGCCTCACGGGCGGCACCCAGCAGATTGTCGGCCACCGCCCGGTGCAGCCGGGCGGCCGCGGGGTCACCGAGCCGGTCCAGCGTGTCCGCCAGCCTGAGCTGGAGGGCCGCCTGGAGACGTACGTCACCCGTCCCGCGCGCCAGCTCGACCGCCTCGCGGCAGGTGTGCAGCGACTCCTGCGGCCGTCCCGCGTACTCCTGCACCCTGGCCGCCTCGCTGAGCGCCCGTGCCTGGGCGGCGGTGTCACCGAGCCTGCGGTGGCCCGACGCCGCGGCCCGCCAGTTCCGCAGGGCCTCGCCGTAGCGCCCCTGGTAGGTGTGGACGGCGCCCAGGCGCCCGTACAGCCGGGCCGCGTCCGCCCGCTCCCCGTGGGCGAGCCGCTGCGCCAGCGCCCGGCCGTACCAGTCCGAGGCCCTGCTGAAGTCGCCCAGCTCGGCGTGGGCGCCGGCCACCGACTCCATCGCGCGGCCGGTCGCGTAGAGGTCCTTCGCCTCGCGCCCGGCGTCCAGCGCCGCCCGGTAGCGGGCCAGCGCCTCCTCGGTGCGGCCGGTCCGGGCGTCCAGGTCGGCGAGGTTGAGCAGGGCGGCGGCCTTCTCCCGGGGCAGATCGCGCCGCTCGGCGACGTCCAGGACCAGCCCGTGCAGTCCGTACAGCTCCGGCGCCGCGTCCTCGGTGCCGCGGTGCACGGCCAGGGCACGCACCAGTGCGGCCACCAGCCGGCGGGCCAGGGTGTCCAGCTCCCCGTCCCGCACGGCCATCCGGGCGGAGGCCAGCAGCGCCGGCTGCCGGGTCCGCAGCCACTCGGCCGCCGCCTCGGGGCCGGGGAAGCGCAGGGAGCTGGGCAGCCCGGCGAGCTTGCGGCGGCCCGGGGAGCCCTCGGGGTCGGTGACCGCCCGGCAGGACTGGAGTTGGCGTACGGTCCGCTCCAGCATCCGGGCCCTGGCGAGCTGGACCTCGGCCGGCCGGTCCAGCTCGTCCAGCAGGGACCGCAGCAGCGGGGCCAGGCAGCCGGGCACCTCGTACTGGGGGCGGGCCGCGCCGTTCGTGCGGAGCAGCCCGAGCCGGACGAACTCCTCCAGGGTGGTGCGGGCCACCGAGACCGAGCATCCGGCCAGCGCGGAGGCGGTGTGGGCGTCGGCCAGCCCGGCCGGGGCGAGCGCGAGCAGCCGCAGTGTCCGGGCGGAGGCCGGCGGCAGCGAGGAGTGGACCAGGTGCAGGGCGCGGGCCGACGGGCGGGCACCGAGGGGGAGTTCGCCGTGGTCCGGCAGTTCCCTGAGCCGCTTGGTGACGTCCGCGACGGAGGCCCCCGGACGGGCCGCGAGCCAGCCCGCGACCAGGGTCAGGGCGGCGGGCTGCCCCCCGCACTCCTCGCTGAGCGTCTCGGCGGCCCTCGGGTCCACGGTGATGCGGACCTGGCCGACGGTACGGGCGAGCAACTGGACGGCGGCGCCCGCCTCCAGGCCGCCGAGGGTGCAGGGGCGGACCCCGGGGATGCCCGTCAGCGGTCCGGTGGAGGTGGCCACGACCAGGCAGTCGGGGTTGTCCGGGAGCAGCGGGTCGACCTGCTCCGCGTCCACGGCGTCGTCGAGCAGGATCAGGGCCCGCCGGGTGGCGAAGGCCTCGCGGACCATCTCGGAGAGTTCGTCCTCGTCGGCGCCGGGCGGCGCCACGGTGCCGAGCCGGTCGAGGAGTTCGCGGGCGGTGCGCTCTCCGGGGACCCGTTCGCCCCCCGGTTCGGTGAGCGGGACCCGGAAGACCCCGTCGGGGTAGTCCCCGGGTTCGGTGAGCCGGCGGGCGAGTTCGGCGGCGAGCGCCGTGCGCCCGGATCCGGGCCGTCCGGCGATCAGCAGGACCCGGGCGCGGGCGGCCTTGCGGCCGGCCAGGGTGTCCAGTCCGGCCCGCCCGATGTCCGCCTGAAGGGCTTTCAACTCCCGTTCACGGCCGAAGAATCGGGGCGGTGTGGCACCTGACGGCTCGTCAGCCGCCGCTGTCCTGGCCACTTCGGCCGGGCTGCTGGTGTCCACCGCCTGATCGGTCACGGGCCACGCTCCACTTCACTGCACGCGGTTGCCCGCCGGAACTCCGGCCGGGCCCTTTCGAGCGTAGTTCAGTGGAGCGGACGATCAGGGTCGAGCGCGGCGGCCGCGTCCCTCGATCGGATCAGCCTTTCGTACGACAGGACCCTCGATCGGCCCCGATCGGCCCCGCCCCGTCCTCGGTCCGGCCCTCAGGACTCGAACGGCCGGGCCGGCCAGGGTGCGTCGGCCGGGCGCAGCGCGTCCACCCCGTCGCCGGCGAGCGCGGCGCCGAGCGCGAGGACACCCACGGCCAGGCAGCTGTTGTGCAGGTCCCCGGCGAGCACGCCCCGTACCAGCTCCTCCAGCGGCACCCGGGCCTGCTCCATGTCGGCCTCCTCCTCGGAGACCTCGAAGCGCTCGCCCTCGGCCTCGGAGAGCTCGCGGGCCAGGAAGACGCGGACGGCCTCGTCACTGCCGCCGGGGGTGGTGAAGATGTCGGCCAGCACCCGCCAGTCCTCGGCCTTGACGTGGGCCTCCTCGTACAGCTCCCGCTGCGCGGCGTGCAGCGGGTTCTCGCCGGGCACGTCGAGGAGTCCGGCGGGGATCTCCCACAGCTTGTGGCGCACCGGGTGCCGGTACTGCCGCAGCACGAGCACCCGGCCGTCGCCGTCGAGCGCGAGGACGGCCACGGATCCGGGGTGGACCTGGTAGTCGCGGCCGTGGACGCTGCCGTCGGGCATGACCACGTCGTCGGTGCGGACGCTGGTCTTGTTGCCGGTGAAGGGGGTCACCGACGCGGTGACCCGCCACTCCTCGGGGGTGTCCTGGAAACCCATCTACGTCCTTCCACGAACGAACGAAAACCGGGGCACCGATCCCTGGGAAGGATCCGTACCCCGGTCAACCGTATCGCCTTACGCGTCGGCGCCCGTCCCGCGCGCCGCGACCTGGCGCTCCACGGCCGCCTTCACCAGACCGGCGAAGAGCGGGTGCGGACGGGTCGGGCGGGACCGCAGCTCCGGGTGCGCCTGGGTGGCGACCAGGTAGGGGTGGGCCTCGCGCGCGTACTCGACGTACTCGACGAGCTTGTTGTCCGGGGAGGTGCCGGAGAAGACCAGTCCGGCCTTCTTCTCCAGCTCCGCGCGGTACGCGTTGTTGACCTCGTAGCGGTGGCGGTGGCGCTCCTCGACGTAGGGCTCGCCGGCGTACGCCTCGCGCACGAGGGAGCCCTCGGCGAGCTTGGCCGGGTAGAGGCCGAGCCGCATGGTGCCGCCGAGGTCACCGGCGCCCTCGACGTACGCGAGCTGCTCCTCCATCGTCGAGATGACGGGGTGGGCGGTGGCGGCGTCGAACTCGGTGGAGTTGGCGTCGGTGATGCCGGCGAGGTTGCGCGCGGCCTCGATCACGATGCACTGGAGGCCGAGGCAGAGGCCGAGCAGCGGCACCTTGTTCTCACGCGCGTACCGGATGGCGCCGACCTTGCCGATCACACCGCGCTCGCCGAAGCCGCCCGGGATACAGATCGCGTCGACGTCGCCGAGCTGCTCCTCGGCGCCCGCGGGGGTCTTGCAGTCGTCGGAGGCGACCCACTTGACGGCGACGCGGGCCTTGTTCGCGAAGCCGCCGGCGCGGATGGCCTCGGTGACCGAGAGGTAGGCGTCGGGCAGGTCGATGTACTTGCCGACCAGGGCGACGGTGACCTCGTGGTCGGGGTTGTGGACGCGGTCCAGCAGGTCGTCCCAGGTGGTCCAGTCGACGTCGCGGAAGGGCAGGTCCAGCTTGCGCACGACGTAGGCGTCCAGGCCCTCGGTGTGCAGGACCTTGGGGATGTCGTAGATCGAGCGGGCGTCGGGGCAGGCCACCACGGCGGTCTCGTCGACGTCGCACATCAGCGAGATCTTGCGCTTGATGGCGGTGGGCACCTCGCGGTCGGCCCGCAGCACGATGGCGTCCGGCTGGATACCGATGTTGCGCAGAGCCGCGACGGAGTGCTGGGTGGGCTTGGTCTTCAGCTCGCCGGACGGGCCGATGTAGGGCAGCAGCGAGATGTGCACGACGAAGACGTTGTCGCGGCCGACCTCGTGGCGGACCTGGCGGACCGTCTCCAGGAAGGGCAGCGACTCGATGTCGCCGACCGTGCCGCCGACCTCGGTGATGACGACGTCCACGTCGTCGGTGGCCATGCGGCGGATGCGGTGCTTGATCTCGTTGGTGATGTGCGGGATGACCTGGACGGTGTCGCCGAGGTACTCGCCCCGCCGCTCCTTGGCGATGACCTGCGAGTAGATCTGGCCGGTGGTGACGTTGGCCGAGCCGTCGAGGTCGACGTCGAGGAAGCGCTCGTAGTGGCCGATGTCCAGGTCGGTCTCGGCGCCGTCGTTGGTGACGAACACCTCACCGTGCTGGAAGGGGTTCATCGTGCCGGGGTCGACGTTGAGGTAGGGGTCGAGCTTCTGCATGGTGACCCGCAGGCCACGCGCCTTGAGCAGGGCACCCAGGCTGGAGGCAGTCAGACCCTTGCCGAGGGAGGAGGCGACACCCCCGGTGACGAAGATGTGCTTGGTCGTCGTGGATGTGGGCTGCATAGCCAAAGGGGGCTCCCGTGGTCGCGATCGTGAGGTGCGTACCGGCAGGCCGCTCGGAGAGTCCGGGGTGCCGTCGCTGCGGTTCGGGGGCCTCGTCCACTGTCGGGACGACCACCGGTCCACGGGCTACCAGGGTATCAGCGACGGAGAGGGGGTGCTTCCGGCCATGCCCGTCACGCGAAGTCCGCCGTGCCCGTCACGCGACGGTCACAGGGTCACCGCACCTTCTTTACCTCACCGAGGTGTGACGTGGACAACATATGAACAGCGTCGCGCGGATCTTCGTAGTGCGTCGTATCCTGCTCGGACACTCGCTGCCGAGTCGGCCGGCCCAGCGGCATCACCCCAGCCCGCTACACCCGCGCAAGAGCTCGTCGGTTTTCTTACAACGACCCCTTGACCAGCAGTTAGCGCCCCCACGGGGCGACTGGCCGTTCGACTGGAGATACACGTGGCCGGGCGCATCGAGGATTACGCACTCATCGGAGACATGCAGACCGCCGCCCTGGTCTGCCGGGACGGCACAGCAGACTGGCTGTGCCTGCCCCGCTTCGACTCGCATGCCATTTTCGCCGGGCTTCTCGGCACCGAGGAGCACGGTTTCTGGCGACTGGGACCCGCCCGCCCGGAAGGGGCCGAGCCTCCGGCCGCCGACCGGCGCCGCTACCGAGGGGACTCACTCGTCCTCGAATCGGAGTGGGACACCTCACGCGGCACGGTCCGGGTGACCGATTTCATGCCGCCGCGTGACGGCGCGCCCCAGCTGATCCGCATCGTGGAGGGCGTGAGCGGCCGTGTGCCGATGCGCTCGGAACTGCGCATGCGCTTCAGCTACGGGCGGGTCACCCCCTGGGTGCACAAGGTGGACGGCCGTACGGTCGCCGTCGCGGGCCCCGACTCGGTCTGGCTGGACACCGAGGCCGAGACGTACGGGCAGAACCTCACGACGTACGCGGACTTCACGGTGGCCCCCGGCGACCGGGTCGCCTTCACCATCAGCTGGCAGCCCTCGCACCACGAGCCGCCCGCCCTGCCGGACCCGGAGGGGTCCCTGGAGGCGACGGAGCAGTTCTGGCGGGAGTGGGTCGAGCAGTGCACGTACCACGGCCCCTACCGGGAGGCGGTGGTCCGCTCCCTGATCACGCTGAAGGCGCTCACCTACGGGCCGACCGGCGGCATCGTGGCGGCCCCGACGACCTCGCTGCCGGAGGAGATCGGTGGCGTACGGAACTGGGACTACCGCTACACCTGGCTGCGCGACGCGGCGATCACCCTCTCGTCGCTGCTGCGCACCGGGTACCGCGAGGAGGCCCGCGCCTGGCGCGAGTGGCTGCTGCGGGCGGTCGCGGGCGACCCGGAGAACCTCCAGATCATGTACGGGATCGCCGGTGAGCGTGAGCTCGGCGAGGCGGAGCTGGACTGGCTGCCGGGTTACGAGAACTCCCGCCCGGTCCGGGTCGGCAACGGCGCGGCGAACCAGTTGCAGCTCGACGTGTACGGCGAGGTCACCGAGGCGCTGCACCTGGCGCACATGACGGGCCTGACCCGCAACGACTACGCGATGGGCCTCCAGCTCAAGCTGATCGAGTACCTGGAGAAGCACTGGGACGAGCCGGACGAGGGCATCTGGGAGGTGCGCGGCCCGCGCCGGCACTTCGTGCACTCCAAGGTGATGGCCTGGGTCGCGGTGGACCGCACGATCAAGCTGATCGAGTCGGGTGACGCGGAGGGGCCCCTGGAGCGGTGGCACCAGCTGCGCGACGACATCCACCGCGACGTGTGCGAGCGGGGCTACGACAAGGAGCGCAACACCTTCACCCAGTCCTACGGGTCGAAGGAGCTGGACGCCTCCCTGCTGCTGATCCCGCAGATGGGCTTCCTGCCGCCGGACGACAAGCGGGTCATCGGCACGATCGAGGCGATCCAGCGTGAGCTGTCCACCGAGGACGGCTTCGTGCTGCGCTACCCAACCGATGGCGCCGAGGCCGGTGTGGACGGCCTGGAGGGCGACGAGGGCGCGTTCCTGGCCTGTTCGTTCTGGCTGGCGGACGACCTGGCGATGATCGGGCGGGTCGACGAGGCGCGACAGCTCTTCGAGAAGCTGCTGTCCCTGCGCAACGACCTGGGCCTGCTGGCCGAGGAGTGGGACTCCCGGCTCCAGCGCCAGGTGGGGAACTTCCCGCAGGCCTTCAGCCATGTCCCGCTGATCGACACGGCACTGCGGCTGACGGCGAGCGGGGCGTACGTCGGCTGACCGGAAAACATGACGGCCCCGGTGGCCCGGCGGGCATCTGTCCACCGGGCTCGCCGGGGCCCACCGCTCGCCGCGGGCGGGCTCCGGGGCGGGTCGGCGAGGGGCGCGGGGCCGGGTGCGCGCGGTGGGCACCCCGTCAGGTCAGGTCCGGGTCACTCTCGGCCGGCCACCGACAGCGGCTGGGCCAACTCGTCGTAGACGGACAGCACATGGGCGACGGTGTCCTCCTCGGTGGGCCACCCGGCCGCCTGCCGCCGTCCCGCCCCGGCGAGCTGTTCCCGGCGGCCCGGATCACCCAGCAGCCGCAGCACGGCACCGGTGAGCGCCGGGGCGTCCCCGTACGGCACCAGTTCGGCGGCCTGCCCGACGAGATCGCGCAGGGCGCCGGACCCGGCGGCGACCAGGGGGACTCCGAGCCGCAACGCCTCCCGGGCCACGGCGGGCCGGCCGTCCTCACGGCCGGGCACCACGGCGAGGTCGGCGGCGGCGAGCAGTTCACCGAGGTCGTCCCGGCGGCCGGTCATGACCACGGGCAGCCCTTCGTCGACGACCCGGTGCCGCAGGGCCTCCTCCTCGCGCCCCTCCCCCGCGACGACCAGCAGCGGTACGGGGTCCAGCTCACGCCACCCGTGTACGGCGTCCAGCAGCGTATGGTAGCCGTGGTGCGGTGCGAGGACACCGGCGGAGACGAGTAACGGCCGCCCCACCGCCCCCAGTTCGGCCCGCGCCTTGCCGCCGTGGACGAGGGTGGGCCGGCCCGGCGGCAGCGCGGCGGGAGCGAGCCGGGCGTCCCGGGCGCCGCGCAGCCGGGCCCGGTCGACCAGCTCCGACGACGTACCGAGCACCACGGCGGCGGCGCGGTTGGCCCGTCGCTCCAGCAGGTGCAGCACCCGGCGGCGGGCTCCCTCGGCGTGGGCCCGGTGGTGCCAGGTCATGACGAGCGGGGTGCTCCGGCCGCTCAGCGCGAGCCCGGCGCGGACGGCGGCGTGCAGTCCGTGCGCGTGGACGACGTCCGCGTCGGCGCAGGCGGCGCGCAGGGCGACGACGGAGGCGGGGTCGCCGCGCCGGGGTACGGGGGTGAAGCGCGCGCCGGTCGCGGGGAAGGTCCGGGCGTGCTCGCCGTCGGCCGGGGCGCAGACGGTGACCTGCACCCCTCGCGCCACCAGACCCGTGGCGAGCGAGGTGACATGAGCGCTGCTTCCGGCACCGCCGCCCAGTACTTGGACCGTACGCAGCTGTGACACGTCGAATGGCTCCCCGGGGCTCCCGAGTCGGCGGAATGTACAGCGTCAAGGATGCCAGTCCGTACGCACGTTCCGGGACCGGAGAAACGTTGCTCCTCTCCGCGTCCCGACGACAGACAGGACCACCCCACTCGTTCGAGTGAGTTCAGAGGCCGAAAGCTGACGGTCTGTCGTCCTGCCCGTCGTTTCGACCGTCAACCGCCGGTGGTTGTGGAGGCGTGCGTGTCGAGCGCCTCGTGCGGCGAGGTGAAGCCGACGCCACGCTTGCGCAGGCCGGACACCATCGCGATGAGGTCGTGGACAGAGCGGCCGAGCCGGTCCAGTGACGGGACGACGAGGGTGTCGCCCTCGCGCGCGCCGCCACGTACCGATCGTGCTCATCAAGCGGTCGGCAGATGAACACGGCTCATTGTTCGTATGCGGCTGGGAGCGCTGACGACTCGACTGCTCCGGCCTGCCGTCCGCGGGAGGTCGCGGCGGGTACCGGGCTCAGGGTCCGAACCCCGCGGTGGTCATTCATCGGCGGCGCTCGTAGCGGATGCCTCGAATGAAGCGTCGCCGTTGAGGTAGCGCCCCGGGGAAGTGCCGACGGTTCGACGGAACGCGGCGAGGAAGGCGCTCGGTGTCGCGTATCCCACCGTGTGCGCGACCCGGGAAACGGGCTGGCCCTCGGCGAGCAGAGGAAGCGCGGCGCGCAGCCGCACATGGGTACGCCAGCGGTCGAAGTGCATGCCGGTGTCGTCGGCGAACAGCCGGGTCAGGGTGCGTCGGCTCACGCCGACGGTCCGTGCGTACGCCTCAAGGCTCCGTGAGTCCGCGGGGTTGGCGAGCAGCGCGTCGGCCACGGCGCGCACGCGGTCGTCGGTCGGGTGCGGGACATCGATGGGGGTGGTCGGCAAGGGGCGCAGCAGGTCCAGGACGACGGCCTCAGCCCGTAGCCGTGGGTCATCGTCGAGGGCTTCGCGGCTGAGGTAGGCGATGAGGTGGGCCAGCAGCCCGTCGATGCCGACCGGCGTGGGGTCCGCCCAGTCCAGGTCGCATCTGTCCGGTTCGAAGTAGAGGCTGCACAGCACCGCCTCGCGGGTCGCGCCGGTCCGGTGGACCACCCCCGCGGGCAGCCACAGCGCCCGTGTGGGTGGCAGGACCCAGTAGGCGTCGTCGACGGCGACGCCCAGCACACCGCGCCGCGCCCAGGCCAACTGGTGCTGTGGGTGGCTGTGCGGGATGAACCACTGCCCGTACGCCAAAGGAAAGTTCCCGACGACGATTGCGCCCGCCCCGGGCGGGACGGCTCCCACGACGGCCTTGGTCATGGCCCCAATCTATGTCCTCGATGCGATATGACATGGCCTGGTAGCGCATCGCGGCCGGCGCAGCCAGTGCATAGCGTCATGCGTATGCCGATCGATCACCCACCGCGCCGCGGGCGCCACCGCAGTTCACCAGGGCCGTTCACGGGGACAGGACGCCCGGTATGACGTCGGCACCAACCACAGTCATCGCCCACGCCCTTGGGCGCCGCGGACCGGCCCTGGTGGTGCTGTGTTTCGTACAGTTCATGCTCGTCCTGGACGACAACGTGGTGAGCGTGGCGCTCCCCAGCATGCGGAAGGATCTCGGCTTCAGCACCGTGGGCCTGGCCTGGGTCGTCAACGCCTACTTCCTCGCCTTCGGCGGGCTGTTGCTGCTGTTCGGCCGCATGGCCGACCTGCTGGGCCGCAGGCGCGTCTTCCTGACCGGTGTGGTGCTGTTCGGCGCGGCGAGCCTGATCTGCGGGCTCGCGCAGGAGCCCTGGCAGCTCGTGGCCGGACGGTTCGTCCAGGGCGCGGGCGCGGCCATGGCCAGTCCGGCCGCGCTGGCGCTGATCACGCTGCTGTTCCCCAGTACCGAGGAGCGCGCCAAGGCGTTCGGCATCTGGGGCGGCATCGCGGCTCTGGGCGGCACGACGGGCCTGGTGATCTCCGGTGCGCTGACCGGCCTCGCGTCCTGGCGCTGGATCTTCCTGATCAACCTGCCGGTGGCCCTTGCAGCCGTTGTGCTGCTCCCGCGCCTGGTCCCCGAGAGCCGGGCCGGACGGCCTGGGCGCCTCGACGTACCCGGTGCGGTACTCGGCACCGGTGCCCTGGTGTCCCTGGTCTACGGACTGCTCCGGGCCGGGGAGTCGGGCTGGGGCGCTACGGCCGCTGTCGGCCCCCTGCTTCTGGCCGGGTTTCTGGCCGTCGCCTTCGTCGCGGCCGAGGCACGGACCGCCGAGCCGCTGGTGCCGTTGTCGTTCCTGTCCTTCCGCGTCCGCGCCGTCGCCAATGGAGCGACCCTGCTGTTCTCCGCCGCCATGTACGCGATGGCCTTCCTGTTGATGGTGCACATGCAGACCGTGCTGGGCTACCCCCCGCTCACGGCCGGCGTCGCCTATCTGCCCTACGGCACCGGCATCCTTGCGGGCATGTGGCTCTCCTCCCGAGCGGTGGTCAGGCTCGGCGTGCGCCCGGCCCTCGTCATGTCGTTCCTGATCAGCGCGGCCGGACTGCTGCTGCTGTCCGGCGTGGCACCGAGCGACGGCTACGCCTCCGGAGTGCTGCCCGGCATGCTCGTCACCAGCCTCGGATGCGGACTGAGTCTGCCCGCCCTGACCGTCGCCGCGCTCACGGGCACCACCGAGGAGAACGCCGGACTCGGCTCAGCCGTCCTGAGCTCCGTTCAACAAGTCGGCGGCGCCGTGGGGGTGGCGGTGCTGGTCGCTCTGGCTTCGCGCCGCAGCGACGCCCTGGCCGCACAGGACGACCCCCTGCGCGCCGCGACGGAAGGCTTCTCACTCGCACTCACCGTCGCGGCCGCCCTCCTCACGCTCGGCGCTGTCCTCATCGGCATCTTGCTCGGGAAGAGCCGGCGCCCAGAAGATGCGCTCGACGCCGCAGAAACTCCAGCCACCAACGCGAACCCTACGTAGCCACCACTTCGGGCGACCCCTGTCGGTACGTGCCTGCCTCACCCGGCAGCTGCCGGGCGTCTGCCGATGTACGAGGCCCGGGAACAGTGGCCGCGGCGAGGTGCGGACGGGCGCTAGCCGTCCGCCCGCGCGGCGGCCAGCAGTTCCTCGGCGTGGGCGCGGGCCGTCTCCGAGTCCTCCTGCCCGGCCAGCATCCGGGAGAGCTCCCGCACCCGGTCCTCGCCCTCCAGGATCTTGACGCCGCTCCGGGTCACCGAGCCGTCCACGGTCTTCTCGACCAGCAGCTGCCGGTCGGCGAAGGCCGCCACCTGCGGCAGGTGCGTGACCACCACGACCTGCGCGGACCGGGCCAGCTTGGCCAGCCGCCGGCCGACCTCGACGGCCGCCTTGCCGCCGACTCCCGCGTCGACCTCGTCGAAGAGGTACGTCGGCACGGGGTCGGACCCCGCGAAGACCACCTCGACGGCGAGCATCACCCGGGACAGCTCACCGCCCGACGCGCCCTTGGCGATCGGCCGGGGCTGTGCGCCGGGGTGCGGGGCCAGCAGGAGTTCGACCTCGTCGGCCCCGGCCGGTCCGTAGACGACGCAGCGTCCGCCGACGTCGATACCGGACGTCTCGTCCGCGGCCTCCGTCTGCCGGACGGCGAACGAGACCCGGGCGTGCGGCATCGCGAGCGAGGCCAGCTCCCCGGTCACCGCCTCGGCGAAGCGGGCCGCCGCCTCCGTACGCGCGTCGGTGAGTGCCTGCCCGAGCCCGGACAGCTCGCCGCGCAGCGTGTCCCGCTCCGCCGTGAGCTCCCCGATCCGGTCGTCGTCGCCCTCCAGCTCGGTGAGCCGGGCGGCGCTCTCCTGGGCCCAGGCGAGCACGGCGGTGATGTCCTGGCCGTACTTGCGGGTGAGCGCGGTGAGCGCGGCGCGGCGCTCCTCGACGGCGGCGAGCCGGAGCGGGTCGGCGTCCAGCTGGTCGGCGTACCCGGCGAGTTCCCCCGCCACGTCGGCCAGCAGGATCGAGATCTCCCCGGTCCGGTCGGCGAGCGCGGCCAGGGCCGGGTCGTGGGCGCGTACGGCGTCCAGGGCCCGCCCGGCGGCCGCGACCACCGTGGTGGCGTCCACGGCCTCCGCGTCCTCCGGGTCGCCCGCGAGGGCGGCGTGCGCGAGGGCCGCCGCGGAGGCGAGGGCCTCGGCGTGGCCGAGCCGTTCGGCCTCGGCGGCCAGCTCGGTGTCCTCCCCGGGCAGCGGTTCGACGGCCGCGACCTCGTCGAGGCCGAAGCGCAGCAGGTCCGCCTCCTGGGCGCGCTCGCGGGCGCGTACGGTCAGCTCGTCCAGCTCCGAGACGACCGCGCGCAGCCGCCGGTAGGCGGAGGTGTAGGCGGCGAGCGGCACGCTCACCCCGTCGCCCGCGTACCGGTCGAGTGCCTGGCGCTGGCGGGCGGGCTTGAGCAACCCCTGCTGGTCGGTCTGGCCGTGGACGGCGACGAGGTCGTCGGCGAGTTCGGTCAGGACCCCGACGGGCACGGATCTGCCCCCGAGGTGGGCGCGGGAGCGTCCCTCCGCCGAGACGGTGCGGCTGATGATGAGCGCCCCGTCCTCGACCTCTCCGCCGGCCTCCTCCGCGCGCAGCGCCGCCGCGTCGCCGGGGGCCACGGTGATCCGTCCCTCGACCACCGACGCCTTGGCGCCGATCCGCACGAGGGCGGGGTCGGCGCGTCCGCCGAGCAGCAGCCCCAGGCTGGTCACGACCATCGTCTTGCCCGCGCCGGTCTCGCCCGTCACCGCGGTGAAACCGGGTGACAGCTCCACCACCGCGTCGTCGATGACCCCGAGCGACCGTATCCGCATCTCCTCCAACACGGACATGACCTTACGAGGTCCGGACCCCGCCGCGCTAACGGCCTGCCGTGCGGCACGGCGTCTCCGCACGGTGCCGGACGTCAGTGCGGGGCGCCCCGCCAGCCCTGTACGGGCAGCGCGAACTTGGCGACCAGCCGGTCCGTGAAGGAGGCCTGGTGCAGCCGTGCCAGCCGTACGGGTACCGCGCCGCGCCGCACCTCGACCCTGGCCCCGGCGGGCAGTTCGACGGTCCTGCGCCCGTCGCACCACAGCACGCCGTGCGGGGTGTGCGGCTGGACCTCCACGGCCAGCACCGAGGTGGGCGAGGTCACCAGCGGCTTGGCGAAGAGCGCGTGGGCGCTGATGGGCACCATCAGCAGGGCCTCCACCTCGGGCCAGACGACGGGCCCGCCGGCGGAGAAGGCGTACGCGGTCGAGCCGGTGGGGGTGGCGCAGACGATCCCGTCGCAGCCGAAGCCGGTCACCGGCCGGCCGTCGATCTCCAGCACGACCTCCAGCATCCGCTCGGGCGAGACCTTCTGCACGGCCGCCTCGTTGAGCGCCCAGTCGCTGTGCACGACGTCGCCGTTGCTGTGGACGAGGACGTCGATGGTCATGCGCTCCTCGACCCGGTAGGCGCGGGTGACGACCCGGTCGACGACCTTGTCCAGGTCGTCGCGCTCGGCCTCGGCGAGGAAGCCGACCCGTCCGAGGTTGACGCCGAGCATGGGGACCCCTGAGGCCCGTGAGATCTCGGCGCCGCGCAGCAGGGTCCCGTCACCGCCGAGCACGATCAGCAGTTCGCAGCCCTCGACCGCCGCGGGGGTGGCGTCCGTGACCTTCACCACCGCGGACGGCAGCGGCAGGTCCTCCGCCTCCACGGCCAGCACCCGGACGCCCAGGCCGTTGCGGAGCAGCCCCTGCACGACGAGTTCGGCGCTGCGGATCGCGGCCGGACGGCCGGTGTGGGCCAGCAGGAAGACGGTCCGGCCCGCGCCGCCCTCCTGTGCCGGACCCTCCAGCGACGGTTCGCCCTGTGCCGGGTTGCCTTGTGCCGGGTCGTCCTGTGCCGGGTCGTCTTGTGCCGGTTGTGTCGTCAACGAGGCCCCTCCGCCACTGCGCGATCGACATCCGCGGGATCGAGTTCCGGTGCCCCGGCCCGCAGCCACAGAAAGTACTCGACGTTCCCGGCCGGACCGGGCAGCGGGCTCGCGGTCACGCCCCGCACGCCCAGGCCGAGCCGCCAGGCCCGGTGTGCCACGTCCCGTACGGCTTCGGCGCGCAGCTCCGGACTGCGTACGACGCCTCCGCTGCCGAGGCGCTCCTTGCCGACCTCGAACTGCGGTTTGACCATGAGGACGAGGTCGGCGCCGGGCGCCGCGCAGCGTGCCAGGGCCGGCAGGACGAGGCCGAGCGGGATGAACGACAGGTCGCCGACCACCAGGTCGACCGCCTCCCCGTCGATCTGCTCCAGCGTCAACTCCCGTACGTTGGTGCGGTCCTTGACGGTGACGCGGGCGTCGGACCGCAGCGACCAGGCGAGCTGGCCGTAGCCGACGTCGACGGCGACGACATGGCCGGCCCCGGCCCGCAGCAGCACATCGGTGAAGCCGCCGGTCGACGCGCCCGCGTCCAGCGCCCGCCGCCCCCGGACCTCCAGGCCGAGGGGCGTGAACACGGCCAGGGCCCCCGCGAGTTTGTGCCCGCCGCGCGAGACGTACTCGGGGTCGTTGTCGTCCTTGGCGACGACGACCGCCGCACTGGTCTCGACCTGGGTGGCGGGTTTGGTCGCCCGGTTGCCGCCGACGGTCACCCGCCCCTCCGCGATCAGCTGGCTCGCGTGCTCGCGTGAGCGCGCGAGTTCGCGGCGTACCAGCTCGGCGTCGAGGCGGCGACGTGCCACTCCTGCCACGTTCGGTTCAGCTCCTGTTGGTCGTCACTGGGCGTCGGACACGGGTGCGGGCCGGGCGTCCAGAGCGGTCAGCTCGTCGCGCAGCCCACGGTGTACATCCTCGTACACCTCGCCGTGCCCGTCCGCCGGGAGGTGGTCCGCGTCGGCCAGCCGTTCCAGCCGGGCGTCCACACCGGCGTACCCGGTGGGGGTGCGCGGGACACCGAGCGGGGCGGGCGGGGCGGGTTCGTGGGAGGGCGCGGGGCCGGGTTCGGCGGCCCCGGGTGCCGCGGGGTCGGGGGCGGCCTCGGGTCTCGTGCCCGGCTCCGGCATCCAGTCGCTCATGCCGGAACGCTACCGCGAAGGGCCGGTGTACCGTCGATCACGATGGCGACCAAGGAGGAGTGCCGCAGCGCGCTCGACACACTTTCCGGCAACCTCGCGGGGGCGGACGGCGACGTACGCGGTGCCGCGGCCCTGGACCGTTCGCTGAGCTGCCACATCAGGGACCTCGATGTGACGTTCACCGGGCGGCTGGCGGACGGCCGTATCCACGTACTGGACACCTCCGAGGGGCCGCCCCGCGAGAAGGCCCAGATCAGGCTGGCGATGACCGGGGACGACCTGGTGGCCCTGGTGAACGGCGAGCTGAACTTCGCGAAGGCCTGGGGATCGGGCCGGGTCCGGCTGGAGGCGGGCTTCCGCGACCTGCTGACGCTGAGGTCGCTGCTCCGGAGCTGACGGTGGCGCCCCTCCCGCCCCGGGGGCCGCGCCCTCTCGTCAGGCGGCGGCCGCCGCGCGTTTCCTGCGGGCCGCCGGGACGACCAGGGGTGTGCCGGTCTCGGGGTCGTCGATGATCTGGCAGCGCAGCCCGAAGACCTCCTCGACCATGGCCGCGGTGACGACGTCGGCGGGGGCGCCCTCGGCGACGATCTCGCCCTGCCGCATGGCGACGATGTGCGTGGCGTACCGGGCGGCGTGGTTGAGGTCGTGCAGGACGGCGACCAGGGTGCGGCCCCGCGTCTCGTGGAGTTCGGCGCAGAGGTCGAGCACGTCGATCTGGTGCTGGATGTCGAGATACGTCGTCGGCTCGTCGAGCAGCAGCAGCGGGGTCTCCTGGGCGAGGGCCATGGCGATCCAGACCCGCTGGCGCTGACCGCCGGACAGTTCGTCCACGTAACGGCCGGCGAGTTCACCGACGCCGGTCGACTCCATGGACTCCCGCACGATCCGCTCGTCCTCGGGGGACCACTGGCGCAGCAGCCCCTGGTGCGGGTAGCGGCCCCGCGAGACGAGATCGGAGACGGTGATGCCGTCGGGGGCCGTCGAGGTCTGGGGCAGCAGGCCGAGCATCCGGGCGACCTTCTTCGCGGGGAGCCGGTGGATGGACCCGCCGTCGAGCAGGACCTCTCCCCGTTCGGGCTTCAGCATCCGCGAGAGCGCGCGCAGCAGGGTGGACTTGCCGCAGGCGTTGGGGCCGACGATGACCGTGAAGGAGTGGTCCGGGATCTCGACCGAGAGGTTCTCCGCGATGGTCCGCCGGTCGTAGCCGAGGGTCACCGAGTCCGCGGTGAGACGCTGCATGGTGGTACTCCTGGGGTCGGCGGCGGGCAGCGGCGCGGACGCGTCACCGGACCACGGCCCGGGGCGCTCGACCCACACGAGGTAAGGCTAACCTACCCATCTGTCCGGCCCGGGTGCGGCCACGGCCGACGGACGGCGGCCCGGCGATCAGCGGCCCGGCGCCCGACGGATGGCGGCCCGGCCTCGGCCCGGGATCACCCCAGTCCGAGCCGGGCGACCGGCTTCGCCGTGTCCAGCCCGCAGACACCCTCGCCCGCGTACGTCCAGGCCGCCCCGCACAGGGCCCGCAGCCCGTCCAGGGGCTTCCCGTCGCCCTCCAGCCCGAGCACGTCGTCCCGCACGGCGGCCGTCCAGCCACCGCACCGGAACGCGTCGCCCTCCACCGCCACCTCGGGCTGGCCGGTGAGCAGCCCCCGCAGGTCCCGGTCCACGTAGGTCGGCCGGTGCCGGGGCTCGGCGGCGAGCAGCTGCGCGGCGTCGGTCACCCCGGTGAGCACCAGCAGCGAGTCCACACCGCCGTTGAACGCGCCCTCGATGTCCGTGTCCAGCCGGTCCCCGACGACCAGGGGCCGCTCCGCCCCGGTCCGCAGCACGGTCTCGCGGTGCATCGGCGGCAACGGCTTGCCCGCCACCTGGGGTTCGGCGCCCGTGGCGATGCGTACGACCTCCACGGCCGCGCCGTTGCCCGGTGCGATGCCCCGGGCGGAGGGGATGGTCAGGTCGGTGTTGGACGCGAACCACGAGGCCCCGCCCCTGATCGCGTGCGCCGCCTCGGTGAACCGTCCCCACGGCAGGTCAGGGCCGCCGAAGCCCTGGGCCACCGCGGCCGGATCGTCGTCCGCCGATTCCACGGGCACCAGGCCCCGCTCACGCAGCGCGACCCGCAGCCCCTCACCGCCGACGACCAGCACACGGGCCCCCGGCGGCAACTGATCAGCCATCAGCCGGGCCACCGCCTGCGCCGAGGTGATCACATCGGCGGGCTCGGCGGGCACCCCCAGCTCGGTCAGGTGCGCGGCCACCGCGTCCGGTGTCCGCAGCGCGTTGTTCGTCACGTACGCCAGCCGCATGCCTCCGTCCCGTGCGGTACCCAGCGACTCGACGGCGTGCACGACGGCGTGCCCGCCCGCGTACACCACCCCGTCGAGATCGAGCAGGGCCGTGTCGTACGCCTTGCTCAGCGGCGTACCGCTTCCGCTCGGACGGGACCTGAACTGCTGACTCATCGCGCTCCTCTTTCCATGCCTCTCCCCCGATCATCGCGCATCCCCGGAGCGCACATACGATGCCCGGATGAACACATCAGGACGCGCCACCGACCAAGGGCTGCGGCTGATCCCCTTCCGCGGGCTGCGGTACGTCCCCGAACGGGTCGGCAGCCTGGCCGCGGTGACCTCACCGCCGTACGACGTCGTCGTGCGGCCGGACGGCCTGCACCACCTGGAGTCGTCGGATCCGCACAACATCGTGCGGCTGATCCTTCCGCAGGCGGACACCGCCACCGAGCGCAACCGGCAGGCCGCCACCACCCTGAGGCACTGGCTGGCCGACGGCGTCCTGGCCGCCGACCCCGAGCCGGTCCTCTACGTCTACGAGCAGCGCTCCGGCGATCTCCTCCAGCGCGGTGTGATCGGCGCCCTGGCCCTCTCACCCGCGTCCGAGGGGATCGTGCTGCCGCACGAGGACGTCATGGCGGACGTCGTCGCGGACCGTGCCGACCTGATGCGTACGACCGGGGCCCACCTCGAACCGCTGCTCCTGAGTTACGCCGGTGACGGCCGGCGGGCCGGGGCCACGGCGGTCATCGAGCGGGTGGTGGAGACCACCCCGCTCCTGACCACGACGACCGAGGACGGGGTCGCCCACCGGCTGTGGGCCGTCACGGATCCCGTGGAGCGGGCACGTGTCGAGGCGGACCTCGCCGGCCGCCAGGCGCTCATCGCGGACGGCCACCACCGCTGGGCGACCTATCTGCGGCTCCAGCGGGAGCACACGGGCCCCGGCCCGTGGGACTTCGGGCTGGTGCTGCTCGTGGACACGGCCCGCTACCCGCTGCGGGTGCGCGCCATCCACCGCCTGCTGCACCGGCTGCCGGTCGCGAAGGCACGCGCCGCGCTCGACGGCCTCTTCCGGGTCCGGGACGTCGAGGGACCGCTGCCCCGGGCGCTCGACGTCCTCGCCGGGGCCGCCGCGGAGGGGAACGCCTTTCTGCTCGCGGGTGACGGACGTTTCCATCTCGTGGACCGTCCCGACGCGCGGCTGCTGGAACGTACGGTGCGCGCCGACCGGCCGGCCGCGTGGCGCGAGCTGGACGCGACGGTGCTGCACTCCACGCTCCTCGACCAGGTGTGGCGGATTCCGGACGCCCCGGAGCACATCGCCTACATCCACGACACCGAGGCGGCGGTCGAACAGGCCGAGCGGAACGGCGCCACCGCGGTCCTGATGCATCCGGTCGGCGAGGACGTCGTACGGGACCTGGCTCGGCAGGGCGTCACGATGCCCCGGAAGTCGACGTCGTTCGGTCCGAAACCGGCCACCGGCCTGGTGCTGCGCAGTCTCGGAACGGACGCGGGCGGTCCGGACGTGGGTGGTTCGGAGACGGGCGGCCCGGACACGGGCTGAGGCGCCGTCACCCGCCGTCCGTGACGGGAGACGGCGAGAGGGCGGCACCCGGTTCGTTCCCCGGGTGCCGCCCTCTCGCGTACTACGTCAGTGCTCAGGCCTTCGTGGGGCCGTCCGCGTCGCCGCCTCGGTCGCTCTCGCTGTCCGCGTCGGCCTCGGAGTCAGAGCCGGAGCCGGCGTGGTCGTCGGAGGCGGAGTCGGAGTCGGCCTGGACGTCGTCTCCGGCCTTCTCGGCCTCCTCGGCACTCAGGCCGTTCGCGTCGTCCACGCCGTTCGCGTCGCCCTCGGCGTCCTCGCCCAGGGCGTCGACGAACTCCACGCCGTCGAGCTCGGCGAGCCGGTCGGAGGCATCGGTCGAACCGTCCTTGTCGGCCTCCAGGGCCTTCCCGAACCACTCGCGGGCCTCGTCCTCGCGCCCGGCCTCCAGCAGCGCGTCCGCGTAGGCGTAGCGCAGACGCGGGGTCCACGAGTGGACGGCGTTGGAGGCGAGTTCGGGGCTCTGGAGGGTGACGATGGCGGCGTCGATCTGCCCCATGTCCCGCCGGGCCCCGGCCGCGACGAGGCGCATCTCCACCTGACCGGCCTTGTCCAGCTTCTGCACCTCGGACTCACCGGCCATGGCCATGGCACGCTCGGGCCGGCCCAGACCACGCTCGCAGTCGGCCATGACGGGCCACAGTTCCACGGACCCGGTCATCCGACGCGACGCCCGGAACTCCGCCAGCGCCTCGGCGTACCTCTGGGTGGCGTACGCGGCGAAGCCGGCGGCCTCACGCACGGCGGCTACGCGTGAGGCGAGGCGCAGGGCGATGCGCGAGTAGGCGTAGGCCTGTTCGGGGTCCTCGTCGATGAGACGGGCGACCATCACGAGGTTGCGTGCGACGTCCTCGGCGAGGGTCTTCGGCAGGCTCATCAGCTCCTGCCGCACCTCCTTGTCGATCTCGTCCCCGGTGACCTCGTCCGGGATGGGCAGACGCTTGATCGGCTCACGGTCGCGGTCGTCACGGCCCTGGTAGCCCCCACGGTCATCACGCCCCCGGTAGCCACCTCGGTCGTCGCGGCCCTGGTATCCACCGCGGCTGCCGCCCCGGTCGAAGCCGCCACGGTCGTTGTCCCTGCGCGGCCCGCGGTCCCGGTCGCCGCCTCGGTCGTCACGGCGGAAGCCGCCACCCCGGCTGTCGCCGCCACGGTTGTCGTCGCGGCGGAAGCCACCGGGGCGGTCGTCGTCGCGGCGGGGGCCACGGGGCCGGTCGTCGCGGCGGTCGAAGCCGCCACCGCCACCACGGTATCCACCACGGTCGTCGTCACGGCGCGGGGCGCCGCCACGGTACCCACCACGGTCGTCGTCGCGACGCGGCGAGCGCTCGTCGTCCCTACGCGGTCCACGGTCCCGGTCGCGGTCCCGGTCGTCGCGGCGGAAGCCACCGGCGCGGTCGTCGTCACGGCGCGGGGCACGGTCGTCACGGCGGAAACCACCGCCACCACCGGTACCACCACTCCGGTTGTCGTCGCGGCGGAAGCCGCCGGGACGGTCGTCGTCGCGGCGGGGGCCACGGGGCCGGTCGTCACGGCGGTCGAAGCCGCCACCACCACGGTATCCACCACGGTCGTCGTCACGGCGCGGGGCGCCGCCACGGTACCCACCACGGTCGTCATCGCGACGCGGCCCACGGTCCCGGTCGCCGCCTCGGTCGTCACGGCGGAAGCCGCCACCCCGGCTGTCGCCGCCACGGTTGTCGTCGCGGCGGAAGCCGCCGGGACGGTCGTCGTCGCGGCGGGGGCCACGGGGCCGGTCGTCACGGCGGTCGAAGCCGCCACCGCCACCGCGGTATCCACCACGGTCGTCATCACGACGCGGGGCACGGTCGTCACGGCGGAAACCACCGCCACCACCGGTACCACCACTCCGGTTGTCGTCACGGCGGAAGCCACCGGGACGGTCACCCTCACGGCGCGGGGCACGGTCGTCACGACGGAAGCCGCCACCCCGGCTGTCGCCACCCCGGTTGTCATCGCGACGGTTCTCGTCGCGGCGGAAGCCGCCGGGACGGTCGTCGTCGCGGCGGGGGCCACGGGGCCGGTCGTCACGGCGGTCGAAGCCGCCACCGCCACCGCGGTATCCACCACGGTCGTCATCACGACGGGGAGCACGGTCGTCGCGGCGGAAGCCACCGCCACCGCCCGTGCCACCGCTCCGGTTGTCGGCACGGCGGAAGCCACCACCGGTTCCGGCGCCGGCACCACGGCCACCGTCACGGCGCGGGGCACGATCGCGGTCGCGGTCATCGCGGCGGAACCCGCCCCGGTCACCGTCGCGTCGAGGTGCGGAGGAGCGGTCGTCACGGCCTCCCCGGAAGCCGCCCCTCTCACCGTCTTCCCGGCGACGCGGCTCGCGCTCCGGACGGTCGTCGGAAGAGTTGGTGGACATGGGGGTGACTCCTGTCATCGGGTACCACAGACATTCTCACGCAGTCGGACGTCCGACGCGCTTCGGAAAAACAAAAGGACCCTTGGTCCCAGCGTTGAACGCTGGGACCAAGGGTCCTGAAAGATTGTTCGGCGGCGTCCTACTCTCCCACAGGGTCCCCCCTGCAGTACCATCGGCGCTGAAAGGCTTAGCTTCCGGGTTCGGAATGTAACCGGGCGTTTCCCTAACGCAATGACCACCGAAACACTATCGGCCAGTCCCGCACAGAGCGGGAACATCGGCACTTAGCGAACAAGCACACTTTTCAGTTTAAGTAGTTGTTCAACCAGCACGACCGTTCGTGGCCTGGGAACAACACAGTGGACGCGAGCAACTGAGGACAAGCCCTCGGCCTATTAGTACCAGTCAGCTCCACCCGTTACCGGGCTTCCACATCTGGCCTATCAACCCAGTCGTCTACTGGGAGCCTTAACCACTCAAGGTGGTGGGAACACTCATCTCGAAGCAGGCTTCCCGCTTAGATGCTTTCAGCGGTTATCCTTTCCGAACGTAGCCAACCAGCCATGCCCTTGGCAGAACAACTGGCACACCAGAGGTTCGTCCGTCCCGGTCCTCTCGTACTAGGGACAGCCCTTCTCAATATTCCTACGCGCACAGCGGATAGGGACCGAACTGTCTCACGACGTTCTAAACCCAGCTCGCGTACCGCTTTAATGGGCGAACAGCCCAACCCTTGGGACCGACTCCAGCCCCAGGATGCGACGAGCCGACATCGAGGTGCCAAACCATCCCGTCGATATGGACTCTTGGGGAAGATCAGCCTGTTATCCCCGGGGTACCTTTTATCCGTTGAGCGACAGCGCTTCCACAAGCCACTGCCGGATCACTAGTCCCGACTTTCGTCCCTGCTCGACCCGTCGGTCTCACAGTCAAGCTCCCTTGTGCACTTACACTCAACACCTGATTGCCAACCAGGCTGAGGGAACCTTTGGGCGCCTCCGTTACTCTTTAGGAGGCAACCGCCCCAGTTAAACTACCCATCAGACACTGTCCCTGATCCGGATCACGGACCCAGGTTAGACATCCAGCACGACCAGAGTGGTATTTCAACGACGACTCCACAACCACTGGCGTGGCCGCTTCAAAGTCTCCCACCTATCCTACACAAGCCGAACCGAACACCAATATCAAACTATAGTAAAGGTCCCGGGGTCTTTCCGTCCTGCTGCGCGAAACGAGCATCTTTACTCGTAGTGCAATTTCACCGGGCCTATGGTTGAGACAGTCGAGAAGTCGTTACGCCATTCGTGCAGGTCGGAACTTACCCGACAAGGAATTTCGCTACCTTAGGATGGTTATAGTTACCACCGCCGTTTACTGGCGCTTAAGTTCTCAGCTTCGCACACCCGAAAGTGCACTAACCGGTCCCCTTAACGTTCCAGCACCGGGCAGGCGTCAGTCCGTATACATCGCCTTACGGCTTCGCACGGACCTGTGTTTTTAGTAAACAGTCGCTTCTCGCTGGTCTCTGCGGCCACCCCCAGCTCACCGAGTAAATCGGATCACCAGGAATGGCCCCCCTTCTCCCGAAGTTACGGGGGCATTTTGCCGAGTTCCTTAACCATAGTTCACCCGAACGCCTCGGTATTCTCTACCTGACTACCTGAGTCGGTTTAGGGTACGGGCCGCCATGAAACTCGCTAGAGGCTTTTCTCGACAGCATAGGATCATCCACTTCACCACAATCGGCTCGGCATCAGGTCTCAGCCTTAACGTGTGACGGATTTACCTACCACACGGCCTACACCCTTACCCCGGGACAACCACCGCCCGGGCTGGACTACCTTCCTGCGTCACCCCATCGCTTACCTACTACAAGTCTGGTTCATCGGCTCCACCACTACCCTCAACTCCGAAGAGATCAGGCCGGCTTCACGGACTTAGCATCGCCTGATTCAGTACTGGGCGTTTCAAAGCGGGTACCGGAATATCAACCGGTTGTCCATCGACTACGCCTGTCGGCCTCGCCTTAGGTCCCGACTTACCCTGGGCAGATCAGCTTGACCCAGGAACCCTTAGTCAATCGGCGCACACGTTTCTCACGTGTGTATCGCTACTCATGCCTGCATTCTCACTCGTGAACCGTCCACAACTCGCTTCCGCGGCTGCTTCACCCGGCACACGACGCTCCCCTACCCATCCATACTCCCGTTAAGGATATGTGTATGAATGACACGACTTCGGCGGTACGCTTGAGCCCCGCTACATTGTCGGCGCGGAATCACTTGACCAGTGAGCTATTACGCACTCTTTCAAGGGTGGCTGCTTCTAAGCCAACCTCCTGGTTGTCTCTGCGACTCCACATCCTTTCCCACTTAGCGTACGCTTAGGGGCCTTAGTCGATGCTCTGGGCTGTTTCCCTCTCGACCATGGAGCTTATCCCCCACAGTCTCACTGCCGCGCTCTCACTTACCGGCATTCGGAGTTTGGCTAAGGTCAGTAACCCGGTAGGGCCCATCGCCTATCCAGTGCTCTACCTCCGGCAAGAAACACACGACGCTGCACCTAAATGCATTTCGGGGAGAACCAGCTATCACGGAGTTTGATTGGCCTTTCACCCCTAACCACAGGTCATCCCCCAGGTTTTCAACCCTGGTGGGTTCGGTCCTCCACGAAGTCTTACCTCCGCTTCAACCTGCCCATGGCTAGATCACTCCGCTTCGGGTCTAGAGCGTGCAACTCAAACGCCCTGTTCGGACTCGCTTTCGCTACGGCTTCCCCACACGGGTTAACCTCGCTACACACCGCTAACTCGCAGGCTCATTCTTCAAAAGGCACGCAGTCACGACTGACAGCACAAGTGCTGCCAGCGACGCTCCCACGGCTTGTAGGCACACGGTTTCAGGTACTATTTCACTCCGCTCCCGCGGTACTTTTCACCATTCCCTCACGGTACTATCCGCTATCGGTCACCAGGGAATATTTAGGCTTAGCGGGTGGTCCCGCCAGATTCACACGGGATTTCTCGGGCCCCGTGCTACTTGGGTGTCTCTCAAACGAGCCGTCAATGTTTCAGCTACGGGGGTCTTACCCTCTACGCCGGACCTTTCGCATGTCCTTCGCCTACATCAACGGTTTCTGACTCGCCTCACAGCCGGCAGACTGTGAAAGAGAGATCCCACAACCCCGCATGCGCAACCCCTGCCGGGTATCACACGCATACGGTTTGGCCTCATCCAGTTTCGCTCGCCACTACTCCCGGAATCACGGTTGTTTTCTCTTCCTGAGGGTACTGAGATGTTTCACTTCCCCTCGTTCCCTCCACACTGCCTATGTGTTCAGCAGCGGGTGACAGCCCATGACGACTGCCGGGTTTCCCCATTCGGAAACCCCCGGATCAAAGCTTGGTTGACAGCTCCCCGGGGACTATCGTGGCCTCCCACGTCCTTCATCGGTTCCTGGTGCCAAGGCATCCACCGTGCGCCCTTAAAAACTTGGCCACAGATGCTCGCGTCCACTGTGCAGTTCTCAAACAACGACCAGCCACCCATCACCCCGTCCTCACGGACGAGTGCACTGGGGCCGGCAACCAAAGGAACAGACTCAACGAGCCCGTACCTTCAGATACCCAACAGCGTGCCCGACCCGACCTGTCCCTCACCACGTTCCACGCCGAAGCAGTACTAACAGTAATGAACCTGTCGTGCCGAGTAGTCAACGTTCCACCCATGAGCTAACCACCGTCGAACATTTGCCGACGTAGTGGCCCTCGATTCCTTGACGGAACCTCGATGCTCCTTAGAAAGGAGGTGATCCAGCCGCACCTTCCGGTACGGCTACCTTGTTACGACTTCGTCCCAATCGCCAGTCCCACCTTCGACAGCTCCCTCCCACAAGGAGTTGGGCCACCGGCTTCGGGTGTTACCGACTTTCGTGACGTGACGGGCGGTGTGTACAAGGCCCGGGAACGTATTCACCGCAGCAATGCTGATCTGCGATTACTAGCAACTCCGACTTCATGGGGTCGAGTTGCAGACCCCAATCCGAACTGAGACCGGCTTTTTGAGATTCGCTCCGCCTTGCGACATCGCAGCTCATTGTACCGGCCATTGTAGCACGTGTGCAGCCCAAGACATAAGGGGCATGATGACTTGACGTCGTCCCCACCTTCCTCCGAGTTGACCCCGGCAGTCTCCTGTGAGTCCCCATCACCCCGAAAGGCATGCTGGCAACACAGAACAAGGGTTGCGCTCGTTGCGGGACTTAACCCAACATCTCACGACACGAGCTGACGACAGCCATGCACCACCTGTATACCGACCACAAGGGGGGCACCATCTCTGATGCTTTCCGGTATATGTCAAGCCTTGGTAAGGTTCTTCGCGTTGCGTCGAATTAAGCCACATGCTCCGCTGCTTGTGCGGGCCCCCGTCAATTCCTTTGAGTTTTAGCCTTGCGGCCGTACTCCCCAGGCGGGGAACTTAATGCGTTAGCTGCGGCACCGACGACGTGGAATGTCGCCAACACCTAGTTCCCAACGTTTACGGCGTGGACTACCAGGGTATCTAATCCTGTTCGCTCCCCACGCTTTCGCTCCTCAGCGTCAGTAATGGCCCAGAGATCCGCCTTCGCCACCGGTGTTCCTCCTGATATCTGCGCATTTCACCGCTACACCAGGAATTCCGATCTCCCCTACCACACTCTAGCTAGCCCGTATCGAATGCAGACCCGGGGTTAAGCCCCGGGCTTTCACATCCGACGTGACAAGCCGCCTACGAGCTCTTTACGCCCAATAATTCCGGACAACGCTTGCGCCCTACGTATTACCGCGGCTGCTGGCACGTAGTTAGCCGGCGCTTCTTCTGCAGGTACCGTCACTTTCGCTTCTTCCCTGCTGAAAGAGGTTTACAACCCGAAGGCCGTCATCCCTCACGCGGCGTCGCTGCATCAGGCTTTCGCCCATTGTGCAATATTCCCCACTGCTGCCTCCCGTAGGAGTCTGGGCCGTGTCTCAGTCCCAGTGTGGCCGGTCGCCCTCTCAGGCCGGCTACCCGTCGTCGCCTTGGTAGGCCATCACCCCACCAACAAGCTGATAGGCCGCGGGCTCATCCTTCACCGCCGGAGCTTTTAACCCCGTCCCATGCGGGACAGAGTGTTATCCGGTATTAGACCCCGTTTCCAGGGCTTGTCCCAGAGTGAAGGGCAGATTGCCCACGTGTTACTCACCCGTTCGCCACTAATCCACCCCGAAAGGCTTCATCGTTCGACTTGCATGTGTTAAGCACGCCGCCAGCGTTCGTCCTGAGCCAGGATCAAACTCTCCGTGAATGTTTTCCCGTAATCGGGATGAACACCACGAGAGCGGAACGACCAGGTCGGAATAAGACCGGTCGTTCACAGCGTCCTCGCTGTGTTTCGCCTACCCGCACCCCCGAAGGGACCGGGCAGGTCTTTTCAAAGGAACCACCAACCTGCCGAAGCAGGCCGGGGTATCAACATATCTGGCGTTGACTTTTGGCACGCTGTTGAGTTCTCAAGGAACGGACGCTTCCTTCGGTCCCGTTTCACCGGGGCCCTCCGGGCGCTTCCCTTCGTTCTTGCGTTTCCGACTCTATCAGACTCTTTCGTGTCCGATTCCCGGTCGAAGCGGGTCCCGCATCTTCCGCTTTCCAGTTCTTCGCTTTCGCGTTTCCCTTTCGGCGTGGTCACTACGTTAACCGATTTCCTCGGTGACTCATAATCGAGCCGTCGGGACGAATTCCGGCATGCCGAAATCGCACCCGCCAGGGGTGAATCGTAGGTAGTGGTGTGCCCTCTCGCGGTGCTCCGGCCCGGTCCGATGGACCCGGCCGACGACTGCATCCGTTCAAGCGGCTCGGACTACATTAGGGAAGCCACGTACGCGAGTCAAGTCGGTCAAGAGGGGCGGCGGCGACGCGGCACATGGGCCCGGTAGGGACTGACCGTCCGGTCGCCGTCGATCCAGAAGCGCCACGGATGGTGGGCCCCGTCCCCGCCCACGCCCGTACGGGGGCCGCTGCGCACCTGGTCACGAGGGGGCGGGGTGCCGTGGAGCACGGACAGCGGGCCGGAGGGACCGGACGGCGCGGCGATCACATCGGCGCCGTTCAGCGCGCGGTCCACATCGAGCGCGGTAGCCAGGCGGGCCGGTCCTTTGGCCAGTTCCCTGTCATGACGGGCCGAGAACCGACGTGTGCGCGCGACGTCGGCGCCCACCTCGATCTCGCCGGCCCGCAGCAGGACACCACTCGCCAGGCCCTCGGGCCCGCACACCAGATTGAGGCAGTGCCACATCCCGTACGTGAAATAAACGTACGCATGCCCCGGCGGGCCGAACATCACGCTGTTGCGGGGGGTGGGCCCGCGGAAGGCGTGGGAGCCGGGGTCGATCTCCCCCGCGTACGCCTCGACCTCCGTCAGCCGCAGTTCGATGGGCCCCTCCTCGGTGGTGCGTACCAGGACGCGGCCGAGCAGGTCGGGGGCCACGTCCAGAACGGGCCGGTCGAAGAAGTCCCGCGTGAGCGGCGTACGGTCCATGCGCGTTTCCATGCCGTCCCAGGGTACTGGGAGGGCCGGCGCGGAACCGGTTACCGTCATCGCGCGTATGTAGGGGACAGGACCTAGGAGGAAACACATGGGCTTCAAGCGGCTGCTCGCGAGCATGGGTGCCGGCGGTGCCTCGGTGGAGACCGAGCTCACCGAACTCAATGTCGTCCCCGGTGGAGTCGTCCAGGGCGAGGTGCGCGTGCAGGGCGGGTCCGTGGCCCAGCGCATCGAGGGCCTGTCGGTCGGTCTGCGCGCACGTGTCGAGGTCGAGAGCGGTGACCAGGAGACCAAGCAGGACATCGAGTTCACCAAGCTGCGGCTCGGCGGCGCCTTCGAGGTCCAGGCGGGCGCCGTGCACGTCGTCCCCTTCGGGCTGGAGATCCCCTGGGAGACGCCGGTCACGATGTTCGCCGGACAGCATCTGCACGGCATGGACATAGGGGTGACCACGGAGCTGGAGATCGCCCGCGCCCTGGACTCCGGCGACCTCGACGCCGTCAACGTGCACCCGCTCCCCGCGCAGCAGGCCGTCCTCGACGCCTTCGGGCAGCTGGGTTTCCGTTTCCGCAGCGCCGACATGGAGCGCGGTCACATCCGGGGCACCCGCCAGAGCCTGCCCTTCTACCAGGAGATCGAGTTCCACCCGCCGCAGCAGTACCGCGGGCTGAACCAGGTCGAGCTGACCTTCGTCGCCGACGACCGCGAGATGGACGTCGTGCTGGAGATGGACAAGAAGGCGGGCCTCTTCAGCGAGGGCAGCGACTCCTACCGCGCCTTCACGGTCGGGCTGCACGATTACCAGGACACGGACTGGGCCGCCTACCTCAACCAGTGGCTGGCGCAGGTCGGCGGCCGGCGCAACTGGCTCTGAGGGGCCGGGGACGACGGGGGCAGCCCTTAGGGTCGGGGGAAGACGTCCCACATCCGACCAGGAGAGGTGCTGACGTGACCGAGCCGAAGAGGGCTCCGCTGCCGCACGACTTCCATCCCGAGGTCCCCTCGTTCACCGTGGTGAGCGAGGACCTCGCCCCCGGCGCCGTACTCGCCGACGCCCAGGCGCAGTCCGGCGGGAACACCTCGCCCCACCTCCGGTGGGAGGGCTTCCCCGCGGAGACGAAGAGCTTCGCCGTGACGTGCTTCGACCCCGACGCCCCCACCGGCAGCGGGTTCTGGCACTGGGTGCTCTTCGACATCCCGGCGGACGTCACCGAGCTGTCGGCCGGTGCGGGCGGCGGGGCCTTCGAGGGCCTGCCCCCGGGAGCCGTACACGCCCGCAACGACTACGGGTCGAAGGACTTCGGGGGCGCCGCTCCTCCTGCCGGGGAGAACCACCGCTATGTCTTCACCGTGTACGCGGTGGACAGCGAGAAGCTCGGCCCCGACAGCGACGCCTCCCCCGCGGTGGTCGGATTCAACCTGCGTTTCCACACCCTGGGGCGCGCCCGGCTGATCGGTGAGTACGCCACTCCGGAAAGCTGACGGTTCACCCGCCGTTTGCCCTGCCCTGGTCTTGGAGAGATCAGGGCAGGGCACTTTTTATTGCGTTGTCCCTCACGGCTCTCCCGGCCAGAGTTGATCCGGGCCCGCCGGCCGGCGGGCAGCACACGGGAGGTGGGCGGGATGCGCGACACACTGGTACTCAACGCGAGCTTCGAGCCGCTGTCGACGGTGACTCTCAACCGCGCGGTGGTCCTGATCCTCCAGGACAAGGCCGTCGTCGAGCAGTCGCATCCCGGGCTCCGCGTGCGGGGCGCCGCCATCGACATCCCGGTGCCCCGGGTGATCAGGCTCTGCCGGTACGTGCGGGTGCCGTTCCGAAGACACGCCCCCTGGTCCAGGAGGGGGGTGCTGATACGGGACCAGCACCGGTGCGCGTACTGCGGGCGGCGGGCGAGCACCGTCGACCATGTGGTGCCGCGCGCCCAGGGCGGGCAGGACTCCTGGCTGAACACCGTGGCCTCCTGTGCCGAGGACAACCACCGTAAAGCGGCCCGGACTCCGGAGCAGGCGGGTATGCCGCTGCTGCGGCAGCCGTTCGTGCCCTCGCCGGCGGACGCGATGCTGCTCGCGCTGGGGGTCAGGGACCGGTCCGCGCTGCCCGAGTGGCTGGCCCTGTCCGCGGCCTGACGGCGGGGACGGCGCGAGCGGCCGGCCCCCGGGGCTCCGGGGGCGGGCCACCGGAGTTCAGCGCAGCAGCAGTTGGACGATGGCCGCGGTGCCGACGACGACGACGAGCGCCCGCAGCAGGCGCGGGCTGAGGCGCCGGCCGACCTTGGCGCCTATCTGTCCGCCGATCGCGGAGCCCACCGCGATGAGGACCACGGCCGTCCAGTCGAAGTCGGCGACGAAGAGGAAGAACAGCGCGGCGACGCTGTTGACGACGGCCGCGAGGACGTTCTTGACCGCGTTGAGGCGCTGCATGGTGTCGTCGAGCAGCATGCCCATCAGGGAGAGGTAGATGATCCCCTGGGCGGCGGTGAAGTACCCGCCGTAGACGCTGGCGAGCGTCAGTCCGACGAACAGGAGCGGGCCGCCGTCCGTACGGGCGACGGTGCCGTTCTGTTCGCGGCGGCTCTGGACCGCCTTGCTGATCCGTGGTTGGAGGATGACCAGGACCAGGGCGAGTGCCACCAGGACGGGGACGATCGTCTCGAACGCGGTGGAGGGCAGCGACAGCAGCAGGGTGGCGCCGGTGAGCCCGCCGACCAGCGCGCCGGCGCCGAGCTTGAGGATGCGGCGGCGCTGGCCTTCGAGTTCCTTGCGGTAGCCGATGGCGCCGCTGATGGATCCGGGGATCAGGCCGAGGGCGTTGGAGACGGTGGCGGTGACCGGCGGCAGGCCGGTGGCGAGGAGTACGGGGAAGGTGATCAGCGTGCCGGAGCCGACGATGGTGTTGATCGTCCCGGCGCCGACTCCGGCCGCGAACACGGCGAGCATTTCCCAGATGGACAAGGCCATCCCCTTCGATGGTCAGTGACGCCTCCCCGCCGTCGAGGTCGAGGGGCCGCACAGAATCTTGCACGAAGGGGTGAGCGGGTCACTTGACGGGGGGCTCTTCCCGGCGCTCCGCACCGGTGTTGAAGCCGGGCACGCCGCCGCCGAGGTTGCCGAAGGCGCCGCTGAGTCCCTTGAGCGCGTCGCCGATCTCGCTGGGCACGATCCAGAGCTTGTTGGCGTCTCCCTCGGCGATCTTGGGGAGCATCTGGAGGTACTGGTACGAGAGGAGCTTCTGGTCCGGGTCTCCGGCGTGGATGGACTCGAAGACCGTACGGATGGCCTGGGCCTCACCTTCGGCGCGCAGGGCGGACGCCTTGGCCTCGCCTTCGGCGCGCAGGATCGCGGACTGCTTCTCGCCCTCCGCGGTGAGGATGGCGGACTGCCTGATGCCTTCGGCGGTGAGGATCGCGGCCCGCTTGTCGCGGTCGGCGCGCATCTGCTTCTCCATCGAGTCCTGGATGGAGGTGGGCGGTTCGATGGCCTTCAGCTCGACACGGTTGACGCGGATGCCCCACTTGCCGGTGGCTTCGTCGAGGACTCCGCGCAGCGCCGCGTTGATCTCCTCGCGGGAGGTCAGGGTCCGCTCCAGGTCCATGCCGCCGATGATGTTGCGCAGGGTGGTGACGGTGAGCTGCTCGATCGCCTGGATGTAGCTGGCGACTTCGTACGTCGCGGCGCGGGCGTCGGTCACCTGGTAGTAGATGACGGTGTCGATGTTGACGACCAGGTTGTCCTGGGTGATCACCGGCTGGGGCGGGAAGGGGACGACCTGTTCGCGGAGGTCGATCCGGTTGCGGATCGAGTCGATGAACGGGACGACGATGTTCAGCCCGGCGTTGAGTGTGCGGGTGTAGCGGCCGAAGCGCTCCACGATGGCCGCACTGGCCTGCGGGATGACCTGGATCGTCTTGATCAGGGCGATGAAGACGAGCACCACCAGAATGATCAGGACGATGATGATCGGTTGCATCGTGTGCCTGAGCCCTTCGTTTGCCGACGGATCGCGATGATCGAGGTCGCGTGGTCATGAGAAACGCATTCTCATGATGATCGACTTCGAGTGTGGCAGACCCCGGCCTGCCGTGTGACCGGTTCGCTCACATGACGACGGCCGTTGCGCCGTCGATGTCCACGACGTCCACCTGGCGGCCGGGTTCGAAGCTCTGGTCGCCGTCGAACGAGCGGGCGGACCAGACCTCTCCGGCCAGCTTGATGCGGCCGCCGCTGCCGTCCACCCGTTCCAGGACGACGGCTTGACGGCCTTTCAGCGCGTCGATGCCGCTGGCGTGACCGGACTGGCCGGCTCGGTGCCTGGCGGCGATCGGGCGTACGACGGCGATGAGGGCCACCGACACCACGACGAAGACCAGGACTTGGGCGACGACTCCTCCGCCGAGCGCGGCGACGACGGCCGCGGCCACCGCCCCGACGGCGAACATTCCGAATTCGGGCATCGCGGTCAGGACGAGGGGAATGCCCAGTCCCACCGCGCCGATCAGCCACCACACCCACGCGTCGATGTCCACGCCGCCATCGTAGGACCGCGGGCGCCTTCCCCGACAGGGCGCCGGGGAGTTGACCGTGGCGCGGGCCTACTTTCCGAGGGGCAGTCCGCGGGCGGTGTAGCGGTCGCCGTGGTGCTCGACGACGAGCGGCAGGCCGAAGCAGAGGGAGAGGTTACGGGAGCTGAGCTCGGTCTCCATGGGGCCGGCGGCGAGCACCTTGCCCTGACGGATCATCAGGACATGGGTGAAGCCGGGGGCGATCTCCTCGACGTGGTGGGTCACCATGATCATGGAGGGGGCGTACGGGTCGCGGGCGAGCCGGCCGAGGCGGCGGACCAGGTCCTCACGGCCTCCGAGGTCGAGTCCCGCGGCGGGCTCGTCGAGCAGGAGCAGTTCGGGGTCGGTCATCATGGCGCGGGCGATGAGGGTGCGCTTGCGCTCGCCCTCGGAGAGGGTGCCGAACTTCCGGTCGAGGTAGTCGGTCATGCCGAGCCGGTCGAGGAAGGCGCGGGCCCGCTCCTCGTCGACGGCCTCGTAGTTCTCGTTCCAGGTGGCGGTCATGCCGTAGGCGGCGGTGAGCACCGTCTGGAGGACCGTCTGGCGCTTGGGCAGCTTCTCGGCCATCGCCACACCGGCGATGCCGATGCGGGGGCGCAGCTCGAAGACGTCGGTGCCGACGCCGCCGAGTCGCTCGCCGAGGACCGAGGCGGTGCCGGTGGTGGGGAAGAGGTAGCTGGAGGCGATGTTGAGCAGGGTGGTCTTGCCCGCGCCGTTCGGGCCGAGGATGACCCAGCGCTCCCCCTCCTTGACCGACCAGGAGACGTCTTCCACCAGAGCGCGTCCGTCGCGGACCACGGATACGTCCACCAGCTCCAGTACATCGCTCATGGCGCGTTGTCTCCCCATGCAGTGTCGAGATCGTCGCGTGCCTGTGGGCACAGCTCCCAAGGAAAACCTACGCCACCCGGAGAGTGCTCCGACTCCTAGGGCCCGCCCGCGCTCCGTTCCCTAGGCTGTGGCCATGCTTTCGGAACCACGCTCAGGGCGGCTCGCCGCATGGGGAAACGCGCTTCTCGCCGGACTCGTCGCACCGGACGACGCGGCGCAGGCGATCGTCGGTCAGGACGCGGTGCACCGCGTCGAGGGGGTGCCGGGCGAGGCGGGGCCGGTCGGGCTCACGCTGGCGCTGGGGCGGCTGCGGGCGCTCGGCGCGACCGGTTTCCGGGTGGCGCTGCCGGTGCCCGGACATCCGCTGGGGCTCAGCGGGCCGCCGGACTTCAACGCGCGCGCCCTGGACGCCCAGGAGGCGGTGGTCGTCTTCGGGGCGCCGTACGGCCTGGTGCCGGAGGTCGGTGAGGCGGGGCCCGAGGGGGATGTGCACGTGGAGGTGGTGTGGCACTGCCTGCCGGTGCGGGAGGCCCCGCCGGCCGACGTGCCGTCGCTGGGCGAGGCCGAACGGGAGCTGGCGGAGGCGCTGCGTGACGCGACGGTGGTGCTGTCCCGTCTGGACGTGGCCGCTTCGGGTCCGGTGGCGGAGGCCGCGGTGGACGCGTACCGGGCGCGGGCGGAGCCGGGGCGCGACATCCTGGCGCCGGGCTATCCGCCTCGGGCGGTACGGGTGCTGGAGCTGGCCCAGCGGGTGGGGCTGCTGGTGGCGGTCGCCCATGGGTACGGACACGGGGGCGCGGTGAGCGCCTCGGAGATCGCGGCCCGGAGCGAGGCGCTGCGGCCGGTGGAGCGGGTGGCCAGGCGGGCGCAGGTGGCCGCGTACAACGCGTATCTGGAGGAGCGGGGGCGCTGAGGGGCGTTCCCCCGCCGCCGCCGGGCGGGCGCTCGGGCCCGTCCGGCGGCGGTGGGGCCGGGCGTCGGTCAGCCGTTCAGGCCGACGTTGCCGAAGGCCGGGTTGAGCAGGCCCACCACATCGATGGTGTTGCCGACCACGTTCACCGGGATGTTCACCGGGACCTGGACGAGGTTGCCCGAGACGACGCCCGGGGAGCCGACCGCGGTGCCGTGGGCACCCGCGCCGCCGTGGTCGGTGGCGGAGGCCGCACCGGCGCCGGCGGCGATGATCCCGCCCGCGATCAGGGTGGCGGCGGCGGCCTTCTTCAGGTTCTTCACTTCTGGTTCCTCCTCGCATCGCCGCGGCGGTCCGCCGCGGCACGCTCTGGAGAACGCGGCCGTGCCGCCCAGGATGCGCCGTACGGGTGACATCCACCCGACAGTATGAAATTCGCGGCCGGTTTCCGTGGAACGGGAACCATCCCCTGCCGGACCGTTTCCCTGCCGGACCGTTCCCCTTCGGACCGGGGCCCCGTCCCGGCCGGGGCCGCGTGCCGGAAGGCGGGCCCCCGGGCGCTCAGCCCGCCGCCCCGTGCCGCACGGCCCAGAGCGCCGCCTGCGTCCGGTCGGACAGGTCGAGCTTCATCAGGATGTTGGAGACGTGCGTCTTGACGGTCTTCTCGGACAGGACCAGCGCACGGGCGATCTCCCGGTTGGACCGGCCGTCGGCGATCAGCCCCAGCACCTCCCTCTCCCGCTCGGTCAGGGTGCTGCCCCGGCCCGTACCGCCGCCCCCGTCCTCCTGGGCGAGCAGCGCCCCGGCGACCTCGGGCTGGAGCAGGACGTGGCCGGCGTGCACGGAGCGGATCGCGCCCGCGAGGGCGTCCGGGTCCACGTCCTTGTACACGTAGCCGGAGGCGCCCGCGCGCAGGGCGGGGACGACCGTGCGCTGCTCGGTGAAGCTGGTGACGATCAGCACCTTGGCGGGGTTGCCCAGCGCGCGGAGCCGGCGCAGGGCCTCGATGCCGTCGGTGCCGGGCATCTTGACGTCCATCAGGACCACGTCGGGCCGCAGTGACTCGGCCTGGTCGACGCCTTCGGCCCCGTCGGCGGCCTCCCCGACGACCTCGATGTCGTCCTGGACCTCCAGGAAGGTGCGCAGGCCCCGCCGGACCACCTGGTGGTCGTCGACCAGCAGCACCTTGATGATCTTGTCAGCCACCGGGGACCTCCATCTGGATCGTGGTGCCCCTGCCGGGCTCCGACACAACGGTGAGCCTGCCCCCGACGCTGCCCGCCCGGTGCCGCATGGAGACCAGGCCGAGGTGGCGGCCCTCGCGCCGGACCGCGTGGACGTCGAAGCCGCCGCCGTCGTCGGTGATCCGCAGGACCGTGGCCGGGCCGCGCCGCTCCAGGCTGACCGAGACGTTCCCGGCGCCGGAGTGGCGCAGCGCGTTGTGCAGGGCCTCCTGGGACACCCGCAGCAGCGCCTCCTCCTGGGCGGAGGGCAGCGCCCGCACTCCGGTGCTCCCGAAGGTGACGCGGGCGGTGTGGGCGCGGTCCAGGACCTGGACCTGGGTGCGCAGGGTGGCGATCAGGCCGTCCTCGTCCAGGGCTGCGGGGCGCAGTTCCACGACAGCGGCGCGCAGCTCGTCCACGGCTTCGGCCGCGAGCGCGGCGACCTGCTGGAGTTCGCCCTTGGCGCGGGCCGGGTCGCGGTCCACGAGGGCCGTGGCGGCCTGGGCGGTCAGCCGGAGCGAGAAGAGTTTCTGGCTGACGGCGTCGTGCAGCTCGTGGGCGAGGCGTGAGCGTTCCTCGGCGATGGTCAGCTCGCGGCTGCGTTCGTAGAGCCGGGCGTTGGTGAGGGCGATCGCGGCGTGCTGGGCGAGTATCCCGAGCAGTTCCTCGTCGGCCTCGGTGAATCCGCAGCCGCCGGCCGGCTTGGGGCACCGCTTGTTGGCGAGGAAGAGCGCGCCGATGGTCTCCTCGCCGTCCTGGATCGGCAGGCCGAGGAAGTCGGACATGTCGGGGTGGGCGTCGGGCCAGCCCTCGAACCGGGGGTCCTGGCGGACGTCGCCGAGCCGCTGGGGGGTGGCCTCGCGCAGCATCGCGGCGAGGATGCCGTGCTGCCGGGGCAGCGGCCCGATGGCCTTCCACTGCTCGTCGCTGACGCCGTCCACGACGAACTGGGCGAAGCCGCCGTGGTCGTCCGGGACGCCCAGGGCGGCGTATTCGGCGTCCAGGAGCTCGCGCGCGGAGGCGACGATCGTCTTGAGGACGTCGCGCACCTCCAGGTGCCGGCTCATGGCGAGCAGCGCGGCGCTGACCGCGGCGAGGCCGGACGGTGGGCGATGGCTCATGCGCTCACCGTACCGGCGTGATCATCGCGGCCGTATCGGACCGGAGACCCCCTGCGCATGGGGCGTTGGTAGTAGGCCGCAGCGCTCCGGGCGGCCGCGGCCCGCGGACGAGGCGGCGGGCGGGGCCCGGCTCCCACGCACGGGGGCGCCCTCTGTCCGCCGGGCCCGGAGCCCCCCTCGGGTCCGAAGCCCCCCTCGGGTCCGGAGCCCCCTTTCCGTCGGCTCCAGGGCCTCACGCTCTGCGTCACAACAGCAACTATTCGTGAGTTCGAGGGGGTCCCCGTGTGAGCCCAGGCATAGGACCCACGTCACTTACGAAGTCGTTTAGTTGGACCAAAACGGGCAATACGGCTGGGGTCAAAACGGACAGAGAGGTATGAACGGCGCTCGCCTCCACTATCCGGCTTCGTACGTCACACCTTTGCCAGGGCATTTTGCTGGCGCTAAGAATTGCAAGCGTCCCCGACGGAGATGTGCTTCGGCGCTTCCGTCCGCGTCCTCGCCGAGGACCCCTGCTATTCGAAGAGGTACGACTGTATGTCCATCTCCCGCATCACCAGCCGTAGCCGTCGTCTGAACAAGGCGCAGAAGCTCTCCGTGGCGGGTGTGTCCACTCTGGCCGCCGCCGGTATCGCACTCTCCCTGGTCCCCCACGACGCCTCGGCGAGCGCCGAGTCGCAGGCCGGATCCGGCGCGCCGGTCGTCCTCGCCGACAAGGCGAAGACCGACGCCCTCAAGGCGAGCGCCATCGAGAAGGACTCCACCGCGGAGAAGATCGTCAAGGCCTCCGACTCCGCCAAGGCCAAGGCCGCGGCCGAGAAGAAGAAGGCCGAGGCGGACGCGAAGAAGCGGGCGGCCGAGAAGTCGAGCCGCGCGGCCGACCGCAAGCCGGTCTACGCCAACAACCTGGACGGCTGGATCCGCGAGGCGCTGTCCATCATGCACGAGAAGAAGATCCCCGGTACGTACGAGGGCCTGCACCGCAACATCATCCGTGAGTCCAGCGGTAACCCGCGTGCCATCAACAACTGGGACATCAACGCGATCAACGGCATACCGTCGAAGGGTCTGCTGCAGGTCGTCAAGCCGACGTTCGACTACTACCACGTCGCCGGCACCAAGCACGACCAGTACGACCCGGTCGCCAACATCACCGCCGCGGCCAACTACGCCGCCGACAAGTACGGCTCGATCGACAACGTCAACAGCGCGTACTGAGCCACCACCGAGCAAGGCCTGGCAGAGCCGGACCGCCGGTCCGCAGCGTCGCGTGACCGGCCGGCACATGCCGAAGGGCGGCACCCCGCGGGGTGCCGCCCTCGGGCGTTTTCGGGTACCGGTACGGGCCCGGCGGCGCTACTTGCGCATCACCTCGGGTTCGTGGCGGCGCAGCAGCCGTGAGACGGCGGCGAAGAGGACCACGGCCATCAGCAGCAGCACCGAGATGTTCAACCCCCACTGGCCGGCCGAGTGCTCCCAGAGCGGGTCCAGGTCGGTCGGGTTCGCCGTGTCCCACGGCGGCATCAGATGGGCGAGGTCCAGCGTGGTGCCGGTGGCGGCGATCGCCCAGCGTGACGGCATCAGCCAGGCGAACTGCTCCAGGCCGGGCGATCCGTAGACCTGGAAGAGCACACCGGTGAAGACCACCTGGACGATGGCGAACATGACGAGCAGCGGCATCGTCTTCTCGGCGGTCTTCACCAGCGCGGAGATCATCAGGCCGACCATCATCGAGGTGATGCCGAGCGCGATGATCGACAGGCAGATCTCCGCGGCCGGGGCCATGAAGAGCCCCTCGTCGGGCAGCTTCCGGGTGGAGAAGCCGATCCCGCAGATGATCACGCCCTGCACGGCGGTGATCACGCCGAGGACGATCACCTTGGAGAGCAGGTAGGCGGACCGGGAGAGGCCGGTGGCCCGTTCCCGCTCGTAGATGACCCGTTCCTTGATCAGTTCTCGTACGGAGTTGGCCGAACCCGCGAAGCACATGCCGACCGCGAGGATCAGCATGATCGTCCCGGCCTTGCTGTTGAACCGGGAGGGCGGGTCGGGCTCCGCCAGTCCGAACTCGGCCGGAATGACCACGCTGACCACGCCCAGCACCGCCGGCAGGATCACCATCAGGGCGAGGAAGCCCTTGTCGGAGGCGATCACCGAGATGTACCGGCGCATCAGCGTCAGCAGCTGGGCGGTCCAGCCCTGCGGCTTCCGCGCGCGGATCTGCTGCGGCGGGGGCATGTGGGCGGGCTGGACGGCGACGGCGTCGATGTCCGCGGCGTACATCTGGTAGTGCTGCGACCCGCGCCAGCGGCCCGCCCAGTCGTAGTCGCGGTAGTTCTCGAAGGCGGAGAAGACGTCGGCCCAGCTGCTGTAGCCGAAGAAGTTCAGCGCCTCCTCGGGCGGACCGAAGTAGGCGACGGCCCCGCCGGGGGCCATCACCAGCAGCTTGTCGCAGATCGCCAGCTCGGCGACGGAGTGGGTGACGACCAGGACCGTACGGCCGTCGTCCGCCAGGCCGCGCAGCAGCTGCATGACGTCGCGGTCCATGCCCGGGTCGAGACCGGAGGTCGGCTCGTCCAGGAAGATCAGCGAGGGCTTGGTGAGCAGTTCCAGGGCCACCGAGACGCGCTTGCGCTGTCCGCCCGAGAGGGAGGTGACCTTCTTGTCCTTGTGGATGTCGAGCTTCAGCTCGGCCAGGACCTCGTGGATCCGGGCGGTGCGCTCGGCCTCGGTGGTGTCCGCGGGGAAGCGGAGCTTGGCCGCGTATCCGAGGGCTTTGCTGACCGTGAGTTCCTTGTGCAGGATGTCGTCCTGCGGGACCAGCCCGATGCGCTGTCGCAGCTCGGCGAACTGCTTGTACAGGTTCCGGTTGTCGTAGAGGACGTCGCCCTGGTTGGCGGGCCGGTAGCCGGTGAGCGCCTTGAGCAGGGTGGACTTCCCGGAGCCCGAGGGGCCGATGACCCCGACCAGGGACTTCTCCGGGACGCCGAAGGAGACGTCCTTGAGGATGTTCTTCCCGCCGGCGACCGTCACCGTCAGGTGGCGGGCGGAGAAGGAGACCTCACCGGTGTCGACGAACTCTTCCAGCCGGTCCCCGACCAGCCGGAAGGTCGAGTGGCCGACGCCGACGATGTCGTTGGGGCCGATGAGCGCCGTACCGGACTTGCTGAGCGGCAGACCGTTGACGTACGTGCCGTTGTGCGAGCCGAGGTCGCGGATCTCGAAGCGGCCGTCGGGCGTCGCCCGGAACTCGGCGTGCAGCCGGGAGACCTGGAGGTCGGAGACGACCAGCTCGTTCTCCAGGGCACGGCCGATGCGCATGACCCGGCCCAGGTCCAGCCGGTGGAAGGTGGTCGGGCTGCGCTCGCCGTGGACCGGTGGGCCACCCACCGGACCGCCCGGACCGCCCGCACCGGGCGTCGGGCCCGGCGCCCCCTGGTACGGGGCGGGGCCCTGCTGGTGCGGGACCGGCGGAGGGGCGTACCCCGTCTGCTGCTGGGCGGCGGCCTGCTGCTGCGCCGGGTCGGGCCACACGGAAGCGGCCTGTCCCGGCTGCGCTGCGGCGGGCTGTCCCGGCTGCGCTGCGGCGGGCTGCCCGCCGTAGGCCCCGGCGCCGGCGGTGGCCGCGGCGGTGAGCGTCAGCCGCGGCCCGTCGTTGGCGTTGCCCAGGTTGACCGCGACGCCGGGGCCGATCTCCGCCTGCTGGACGCGTTGGCCCCCCACATAGGTGCCGTTGGTGCTGCCGTGGTCCTCCACACACCAACTCCGCCCGTTCCAGCTGATCGTGGCATGCCGCCACGACACCCTGGCGTCGTCGGCCGTCAGATCGCCCTGCGGATCACGTCCGAGGGTGTACGACCTGGACGGATCGAGCGGCCAGGTCCTTCCGTTGAATTCCAGTACGAGTTCCGGCACTCCGCGCCCCACTAGTCGTCCCCCGTGTCGCCCCCACCGAGGGGGGCCTAGGGATGCTGAACATCGTGGGGAACTATTCCAGGACCCGTCCCGTAACGGAAAGCCGGGCGGTGTGAAGACCGGGCGCGGACCCGGCGGACCTGGCCCGACTCGGGAGGAATGGGACCGGGGCGCGGGAGCGGTGCGGTCCCCGCCCGCCGCCCCTCCCTTCCGCGTACCCCCGCTTCCGGCGGCCCCCGGGTGTCCGCTCCTCGGGACAGGGCGGGAAGCGGCCCGGCCCGCCCTATACGGTGGAGTCACCATGAGCGCATCTCAGCCACCTCGGTCTCCCCGGTCTCCTGAGCTTCCCGATGCCCCGTCCCCGCACGTCACCGGCACGGGCACACCCACGCTTCTCGTCAAGATCTTCGGGAAGGACCGGCCCGGTATCACCGCCGGTCTCTTCGACACCCTGGCCGCGTTCTCCGTCGACGTCGTCGACATCGAGCAGGTCGTCACCCGTGGCCGCATCGTCCTGTGCGCGCTGGTGACCGACCCGGCGGCCGGCGGCGCGACCGAGGGCAACCTGCGGTCCACGGTCCACAGCTGGGCGGAGTCGCTGAAGCTCCAGGCCGAGATCATCTCGGGCATCGGCGACAACCGTCCGCGCGGCGACGGCCGCTCCCATGTGACCGTGCTGGGCAACCCGTTGACCGCGGAGTCCACCGCGGCCATAGCGGCCAGGATCACCTCCACCGGCGGCAACATCGACCGTATCTTCCGCCTGGCGAAGTATCCGGTCACGGCGGTCGAGTTCGCGGTGTCCGGCACCGCCACCGAGGAGCTGCGCACCGCGCTGGCGCCCGAGGCCGCCGGGATCGGCGTGGACATCGCCGTCATGTCGGCCGGACTGAGCCGCCGGGCCCAGCGGCTGGTCGTGATGGACGTGGACTCCACCCTCATCCAGGACGAGGTCATCGAACTCTTCGCGGCGCACGCCGGCTGCGAGGAGAAGGTCGCGGAGGTGACCGGGCGGGCGATGCGCGGCGAGCTCGACTTCGAGCAGTCGCTGCACGCCCGGGTGGCACTGCTGGCGGGGCTCGACGCCTCGGTGGTGGACAAGGTGCGGGCCGAGGTGCGGCTGACTCCCGGCGCGCGCACCCTGATCCGTACGCTCAAGCGTCTCGGTTACCAGGTCGGCGTGGTCTCGGGCGGGTTCACGCAGGTCACGGACGATCTCCAGGAGCGCCTCGGGCTCGACTTCGCCTCCGCCAACACCCTGGAGATCATCGACGGGCGGCTCACCGGCCGGGTCGTCGGTGACGTCGTGGACCGGGCGGGCAAGGCCCGGCTGCTGCGGAGCTTCGCCGAGCAGGCCGGGGTGCCGCTGGCGCAGACGGTGGCCATCGGGGACGGCGCGAACGACCTGGACATGCTGAACACCGCCGGGCTGGGGGTCGCGTTCAACGCCAAGCCGGTGGTCCGGCAGGCGGCGCACACGGCGGTGAACGTCCCGTTCCTGGACACCGTGCTGTATCTGCTGGGCATCACCCGCGAGGAGGTCGAGGCCGCAGACGGCCTCGTCGACTGACCACCGGGCCCGCACTCCCGAGGCCCCGACTCCCCCACCCGTACGCACGGGCCCCGGCGCGGCATCCGCGCCGGGGCCCGTGTCCGTCCTGGCTCAGTCGTTCGGCGTCCAGTACTCGGTGAGCGTGCCCACACCGGGCTCCAGACTCTTCCAGGGTCCCTGGAACTCCACCACCGCGAAGGCGGCGGTCGAGAAGCCGTCCCTGGTCAGCCGGGTCAGCGTGTCCCCCCGGGCCTGACCGGCCAGGACGTCCGCCACCCCGTGCATCCCCGGGTTGTGGCCGATCACCAGCAGCGTACGGACGTCGTCGGAGACCTCGTTGAACAGGGCGATCAGCTCGCCGACGGAGGCCTCGTACAGCCTCTCCTCGTACACGGTCCTGGGGCGCCGGGGGAACTCGTGGACCGCGAGCTTCCAGGTCTCACGGGTCCTGCTGGCGGTCGAGCACAGAGCCAGATCGATGTCGATACCGGAATCGGCGAGCCGTCGGCCGGCGACGGGGGCGTCCTTGCGTCCCCGGTCGGCCAGGGGCCGCTCGTGGTCGGACTCCTGCGACCATTCCGCCTTTGCGTGCCTGAGAAGGACGATCCTGCGAGGTGTTTCGGCGCTCATACACCTCAGCTTCGCACGAAACGCACGTCCGGGCGCAGGGTGTTGGGGTGCTCCGCCGGTACGGGCCGGGGGGCCGGCCGGCGGCCTCACCTGGGGAGCAGTTCCATGATCAGCCCGACCAGGCGTCCGACCGCCGGATCGCCGGCGGCCGCGTGGGCCTGCCCGGGTCCCGTGATCAGCAGGAGCAGCGCGGCGAAGGCCAGGGCGGGCAGCGCGACGGCCCACCAGGGCAGCCGGATCCCGACGGCGTGGTCCGGGGCGGCAGGGTGGGTCCGGGTCTCTGTACGGGCCGGCATGTCCGCCTCCTGGGGTTCCGGTGCCGATACCGAAAACCTACGGACCCGCCGGTGCCGGGCCCATCCGGCGACCCACCCACTCGACCCTGAACCTGACCCCCTAGGGGATGGTGGGGACAGCCCCACCATCGGGCCCGCGTCCGCCCGGTCCAGGGCGCTCGGCGCGGCACCGCCGCGCCCGGGATCAGGGGGAGGCGATCGTGGCGATCACTCCGATCACCACCGAGATGAGCAGCATCGCCCCGAGCACGAGGAGGAGCTTCTTCTGACCGTTCTGGGGGTGCGGATCGAGCACTGGCATGGGCTCAGTCTCGCATCTCAGCACTCGTCCTCGATCACCCGGTCCCGCCCGGCGAGCACGCCCGCCACCGTCTGGGGCACCAGGAGGCCCGCCATCAGGGCGAGCGGCAGACCCCAGCCACCGCTGTGCTGGTACAGCACGCCGACGAGCAGCGGGCCGGGGATGGAGAGCAGGTAGCCGATGGACTGGGCGAAGGCCGAGAGCCGGACGACCCCGGCGCCGGTGCGGGAGCGCATGCCGATCATGGTGAGGGCGAGCGGGAAGGCGCAGTTGGCGATGCCCAGGAGCACGGCCCAGATCCAGGCGCCGCTCGCCGGGGCCAGGTAGAGGCCGGCGTAGCCGACCAGGCCGCTGCCGCCCAGGACGAGGACGATCGGGCCCTGGGTCCGCAGCCGGGTGGCGACCCTGGGGATGACGAAGGCCAGGGGCACGCCCATGGCCATGATCACGGCGAGCAGGACACCCGCGGTGCCCGCCGAGACCCCCGCGTCCCGGAAGATCTGCGGCATCCAGCCCATGGTGATGTACGCCGCCGTGGCCTGGAGGCCGAAGAAGCAGGCGAGCGCCCAGGACGTACGGCTGCGGGTGATCCGCGGCGCGGGAGCGGGCGCCAAGGTTGCCGCGGGCTTCGCCTCGTGCCGCTCGGCGGAGCCGGTACGGTCCCGTACGAGCGCGAGCCAGGGCACGACGGCGAGGAGGGCCGGCACCGCCCAGACGGCGAGCCCGGTCTTCCAGCTGCCGCCCAGCGCGTTCGTCATGGGCACGGTGAGGGCGGCCGCGAACGCCGTACCGAGGGCGAGCGCCATGGAGTAGAGGCCGGTCATGGTGCCGACGCGGTCGGGGAACCAGCGCTTGACGATCACCGGCATCAGGATGTTGCTGACCGCGATGCCCATCAGGGCGAGCGCGCTGGCGGCGACGAACCCGGCCGTGCCGCCCACGAAGGGGCGCAGCAGCAGCCCGGACGCGATGGCGGCCATGCCGGTGCAGACGACGGCTCCGGGGCCGAAGCGGCGGGCGAGCCGTGGCGCCATGAACCCGAAGAGGGCGAAGCAGAGGGGCGGTACGGAGGTGAGCAGACCGGCGACGCTGCCGCTCATGTGCAGCCCGTCGCGGACCTCCTTCATGAGGGGGCCGAGGCTGGTGATGGCGGGCCGCAGGTTGAGGGCGGCGAGGACGAGGCCGACGGCGACCAGGCGCAGCACCCAGGGCGACGGTCCGGGGGCGGCCTTGCGACCGGTACCGCTACCGGCACCGGGGCCGGGGCCGAGATCGGGGGCGGGCGCGGGGTTCAGGGTGGGAGACTCCTCATGGGGCATGGAACCCATCATAGAATCATGGGATGATTAACTGTCCACCCCGGCTCTCCCGCTGAGACAATCGGCGGACGGGTCGACAGGCCGCACTTCCCGCACCGCCCCGGTCCGGGGCCACGAGCAAGGAGCACCATGGCGCTGACGTCTCCGCGGCGGTCGGCTCTCGCCGACCAGGTGATCGCCCAGCTGAGGAACCAGATCACGGCGGGCGAGTGGCCCGTGGGTTCACGGATCCCGACCGAGCCCGAGCTGGTCGAGCAGCTGGGGGTCGCCCGCAACACGGTGCGTGAGGCGGTGCGCGCCCTGGCGCACAACGGGCTGCTGGACATCCGCCAGGGCTCCGGCACCTATGTGGTCGCCACCAGTGAGCTGGCCGGGGTGATGCACCGCCGGTTCGCGGACGCCGACCCCCGGCACGTCGCCGAACTGCGCTCCACGCTGGAGTCCTCGGCGGCCCGGCTGGCCGCGGTGCGGCGCACCGACCGGGACCTGCGGCAGCTGGACACGCTGATGGCCCGGCGCGAGGCGTGCTGGGAGACCGGGGACACGGAGGCGTTCGTGGCCGCCGACGCCACCCTGCACCTGGCCGTGGTCGCGGCCTCCCACAACGACGTGCTCACCGAGCTGTACGCCGACCTGAACGATCTGCTCCGCGACTACCTGCGGGGGGACGTGGGCCCTCGGCTGCGGCCGGAGGACTACATGGACCACGGCCGGCTCGTCGAGGCGATCCGGGCGGGCGACGCGGAGACGGCCTCGTCGGAGGCCGCCGGCCACGCGCTGAAGTGCCTGCGGGACCGGATCCGGGCGTCGGGGCACGGGGCCACGGCCTGAGGATCGGGGCATCGCCGCAACGGGACGACGGCCTGAGGATCCGGACCCATCTGACCGCTCGGGACGGTGTCCGCCGCCGCACGGGACGCGACGGGACGGGACGCGACGGGACCCCTCACGGCACCCGGTGGCTGACCCAGGCCCGGCCGACCTCTTTCCAGCACCGGTCCTCCAGCCGGACCGTCCGGCCCGGCTGCACCGCGACCGCCTCGGCGTCGGCGTCCACGTCCCACCAGCGGGCGCATTCGGTGTGCAGCTGGACGAGGTCCGTCGTGGGGTACGGGTTGTGGCAGTAGGCGACGACCCGGGAGCCTTCGACCGACGTACGGCACTCGGCGCCCGAGGGCTCCGGGGACGGCGCCGCGGGTGCGGCCGCCCCGCTCCCGGCCACCCGGCTCGCCGCGCTGACGGCGACCGGGGCGAGGAGACCGGCGACGGCCGTCGCCGTGGCCACCAGGGCCCAGGTCCGGCGACGTGTGGAGCGCACAGCGGTCTCCTCCCCACAGCCTGACCGAAAGTCCGGTTCCTCCATATTCTGCGGTGGGCCGGTCATCTTTTCGACCCGAGACACCGGGAGCCCCCTGACCAGCACTCCCTGTCCGGGCCCGGCCCCCGCTCCCGGACGCGCGACGGCCGCGTACCAGGACTCCTCGCGAGGAGCGGTACGCGGCCGTCGGCGGCGGGCCAAAGCGGCCCGCCGGGGCTCAGGCGCCCATCATGTGCACGCCACCGTCGACGTGGATGATCTCGCCGGTGGTCTTCGGGAAGAAGTCCGAGAGCAGCGCGACGATGCCGCGGCCGGCCGGCTCGGGGTCGGCCATGTCCCACGCCAGCGGCGAACGGTGGTTCCAGACGTCCGCGAGCTCGTCGAAGCCCGGGATGGACTTGGCGGCCATCGAGCGGAGCGGCCCGGCGGAGACCAGGTTGCAGCGCAGACCGTCCTTGCCCAGGTCGCGGGCGAGGTAGCGGGAGGTGGCCTCCAGCGCGGCCTTGGCGGGGCCCATCCAGTCGTACTGGGGCCAGGCGTACTGCGCGTCGAAGGTGAGGCCGACGATGGAACCGCCGTCGCTCATCAGCGGCTTGCAGGCCATGGCGAGCGACTTCAGCGAGAACGCCGAGACGTGCATGGCCGTGGCGACCGACTCGAACGGCGTGTTCAGGAAGTTGCCGCCGAGCGCGTCCTGCGGCGCGAAGCCGATGGAGTGGACGACGCCGTCCAGCGAGCCGAGCTCCTCGCGGACCAGCCCGGCGAGCCGGTCCAGGTGCTCGTCGTTGGTGACGTCCAGCTCGATGACCTTGGCGGGCTTGGGCAGCTTCTTCGCGATGCGCTCGGTGAGCGTCGGCCGGGGGAAGGCGGTGAGGATGACCTCGGCGCCCTGCTCCTGGGCCACCTTCGCGGCGTGGAAGGCGATGGACGACTCCATCAGCACACCTGTGACGAGGATGCGCTTGCCGTCGAGAATTCCGCTCATGGTGATCAGTGACCCATGCCCAATCCGCCGTCAACGGGAATGACGGCTCCAGTGATGTACGACGCGTCGTCGGACGCCAGGAAGCGCACCGCGGCGGCGATCTCGGCGGGCTGCGCGTAGCGGCCGAGCGGGACCTGCGACACGATGCCCTTGCGCTGCTCGTCGGTGAGCACCTGGGTCATGTCGGTGTCGACGAACCCGGGCGCGACGACGTTGAACGTGATGTTCCGCGAGCCGAGCTCACGGGCCAGCGACCGGGCGAAGCCGACCAGGCCCGCCTTGGACGCCGCGTAGTTGGCCTGTCCGGCCGACCCCAGCAGGCCGACGACGGAGGAGATCAGGACGACACGGCCCTTCTTGGCGCGCAGCATCGCGCGGTTGGCGCGCTTGACCACGCGGAAGGTGCCGGTGAGGTTGGTCTCCACGACGGACGTGAAGTCCTCCTCGGACATCCGCATCAGCAACTGGTCCTTGGTGATACCGGCGTTGGCCACCAGCACCTCGACGGGACCGTGCTTCTCCTCGATCTCCTTGTAGGCCTGCTCCACCTGTTCGGTGTCGGTGATGTCGCACCGGACCGCCAGGCAGCCCGCGTCGGTGAGCGCCTGGGGCGGCTCACCGGAGCGGTAGGTGATCGCGACCTTGTCGCCGTTGTCGGCGAAGGCGCGGGCGATGGCGAGGCCGATGCCCCGGTTTCCTCCGGTGACGAGAACCGAGCGGCTCAACGGATCACCCTTTCCTTGTCGGTCTGGTACCTCGAAAACCTATCGGTACCGCGCCGGGTGAGGGGACTCGGCCCCTGACAGCGCCTTCGGCACGGCACTGTCGGGTTCCTACAGCGATGCCCCCGGCGCGCCGCGGCGGGCGCGCGTCGTGTCCCCGGCCCGCGAACCGGTAGCCGCCCGGTGGGGCTTCCGCGCGTGATTCACTGCCAGGACCATCTCAGAAGGGGAGGCCCGCGTGGCCCACGAGGTAGATCAGTCGTTCCTGGCCCTGCCACTGCGCGCCCTCGCCGACGCGGCCCTGGCCCGCGCCCGCGCGCTCGGGGCGGCGCACGCCGACTTCCGGTTCGAGCGGGTGCGCGGCGCCACCTGGCGGTTGCGCGACGCCCGGCCCTCCGGGACGTCGGACACCACCGACCTGGGGTACGCGGTCCGCGTGGTGCACGGCGGGGCGTGGGGGTTCGCGTCCGGCGTGGACCTGACGATGGACGCGGCGGCGAAGGTCGCGTCGCAGGCCGTCGCCATGGCGAAGCTCTCGGCGAAGGTGATCGCCGCGGCCGGTTCCGACGAGTTCGTCGAGCTGGCGGACGAGCCGGTGCACGGGGAGCGGACCTGGGTGTCCGCGTACGAGGTCGATCCGTTCTCCGTACCCGACGAGGAGAAGGCCGGGCTGCTCGCCGAGTGGAGCGCGCGGCTGCTGGCGGCCGACGGGGTGGCTCACGTGGACGCCTCGCTCATGGCCGTCCACGAGAACAAGTTCTACGCGGACACGGCCGGCACCGTCACGACGCAGCAGCGGGTGCGGGTGCATCCGCAGCTGACGGCCGTGGCCGTGGACTCCGCGACCGGTGAGTTCGACTCGATGCGCACCATCGCGCCGCCGGCCGGGCGGGGCTGGGAGTACCTCACGGGCACCGGCTGGGACTGGGACGCCGAGCTGGAGGGCATGCCGGGACTGCTGGCCGAGAAGATGCGGGCGCCGAGCGTCGAGGCGGGCCGTTACGACCTGGTCGTCGACCCGTCCAACCTCTGGCTGACCATCCACGAGTCGATCGGCCACGCCACCGAGCTGGACCGGGCGCTGGGCTACGAGGCGGCGTACGCGGGAACCTCCTTCGCCACCTTCGACCAGCTGGGCACGCTGACGTACGGCTCCCCCGTGATGCACGTGACGGGGGACCGCACCGCCGAGCACGGCCTCGCGACCGTGGGGTACGACGACGAGGGCGTCGAGGCGCAGTCCTGGGACCTGGTCAAGGACGGCAAGCTGGTCGGCTACCAGACCGACCGCCGGATCGCGAAGCTGACGGGCCTGGGCCGGTCCAACGGGTGCGCGTACGCGGACTCCCCCGGCCATGTCCCCGTCCAGCGCATGGCGAACGTCTCCCTGCGGCCGGATCCGGGCGGGCTGTCCACCCAGGACCTGATCGGCGGGGTGGAGCGCGGGATCTACGTGGTCGGCGACCGCTCCTGGTCCATCGACATGCAGCGGTACAACTTCCAGTTCACCGGGCAGCGGTTCTTCCGCATCGAGAACGGCAGGCTGGCCGGCCAGCTGCGGGACGTGGCCTACCAGGCGACGACCACGGACTTCTGGGGCTCGATGGAGAAGGTCGGCGGCCCGCAGACCTACGTCCTGGGCGGCGCGTTCAACTGCGGCAAGGCCCAGCCGGGCCAGGTCGCCGCCGTCTCCCACGGCTGCCCCTCCGCCCTCTTCCGGGGTGTCAACATCCTCAACACCACGCAGGAGGCCGGGCGATGAAGCGGTGCGCGCTGTCCGGCCGGGGGTCCGGGGGTCGCCCCCCGGGCAAGCACAGTCTCAACACCACGCAGGAGGCCGGGCGATGAAGCGGTACACGCTGTCCGGCCGGGGGTCCGGGGGTCGCCCCCCGGGCAAACACAGTCTCGACACGACGCAGGAGGGCGGGCGATGAGCCGCGTCAGCAAGCCGCACGAGATCGTCGAGCGGACGCTCGACCTGTCCACCGCCGACGGCTGTGTGGTCATCGCGGAGGAGAACTCCTCCGCCAACCTGCGCTGGGCGGGCAACGCGCTGACCACGAACGGGGTGACGCGCGGCCGGACGCTGACCGTGATCGCCACCGTCGACGGCGCCCGGGGGACGGCGTCCGGTGTGGTGTCGCGTTCGGCGGTCACCCCGGACGACCTGGAACCCCTCGTACGGGCGGCCGAGGCCGCGGCCCGTGGCGCCGGACCCGCCGAGGACGCCCAGCCGCTCGTCTCCGGGGTACCCGCGTCCCCGGGATTCACGGACGCCCCGGCCGAGACCGGCTCCGAGGTCTTCGGGGACTTCGCCCCGGCCCTGGGCGACTCCTTCGCCCGTGCCCGCTCCGGCGGCCGCGAGTTGTACGGCTTCGCCCACCACGAGATGACCTCCACCTACCTGGGGACCTCGACGGGGCTGCGGCTGCGGCACGACCAGCCCAACGGCACGCTGGAGCTGAACGCCAAGTCCCCCGACCGCACCCGGTCCGCCTGGGCCGGGCGGGCCACCCGGGACTTCACGGACGTGGACCCCGCGGAGCTCGACGCGGAGCTCGCGCGACGGCTGCGCTGGGCCGAGCGCCGCGTCGAGCTCCCGGCCGGGCGGTACGAGACGCTGCTGCCGCCGACCGCGGTGGCCGACCTGCTGATCTACCAGTACTGGTCGGCCTCCGCCCGGGACGCCGCCGAGGGCCGTACGGTCTTCTCCCGGCCCGGGGGCGGGACCCGGATCGGCGAGAAGCTGTCCGAGCTGCCGCTGACCCTGCGCGGTGACCCGCACGAGCCGGGTCTGGAGTCCGCGCCCTTCGTGATCGCCCACTCCTCCGGCGACGACTCCTCCGTCTTCGACAACGGGCTGCCGCTGGAGCCGGTCCGGTGGATCGAGGACGGCCGGCTGGAGCGGCTCACCACGACCCGCCACTCGGCCGGGCTGACGGGCCTGCCGGTGGCCCCCACGGTGGACAACCTCGTCCTGGACGGCGGCGGTGAGCGGTCGCTGGAGGAGATGGTGGCCGCGACGACCGGGCGGGCCCTGCTGCTGACCTGCCTCTGGTACATCCGCGAGGTGGACCCGGCGTCGCTGCTGCTGACCGGGCTGACCCGGGACGGGGTGTACCTGGTGGAGGACGGCGAGGTCGTCGGCGAGGTGAACAACTTCCGGTTCAACGAGTCGCCGGTCGGCCTGCTGTCCCGGGCCTCGGAGGCGGGCCGTACGGAGCGGACGCTGCCGCGCGAGTGGGGCGACTACTTCACCCGGGCCGCCATGCCCGCGCTGCGCGTGCCCGACTTCCACATGAGCTCGGTCAGCCGGGGCGTGTGACCGACTTAGACTGACCGGGCACCCACTCACACCTTCGAGGAGAGAAAAGACCGTGACGGACATCGTCGACGAGCTGAAGTGGCGCGGGCTGTTCGCCCAGTCCACTGACGAGGACGCCCTGCGCAAGGCTCTCGCGGACGGCCCGGTCACGTTCTATTGCGGCTTCGACCCGACCGCGGCGAGCCTGCACGTCGGGCACCTGGTCCAGGTGCTCACCATGCGCCGGCTCCAGCTCGCGGGCCTCAGGCCGCTCGCCCTGGTCGGCGGGGCCACCGGCCAGATCGGTGACCCCCGGCCGACCGCCGAGCGCACGCTGAACGACCCGGCGACCATCGCCGCCTGGGTGGACCGGCTGCGCGGGCAGATCGAGCCCTTCCTCACCTTCGAGGGCCCGAACGCCGCGACGATGGTGAACAACCTGGACTGGACGGCGGGCCTGTCCGCGATCGAGTTCCTCCGGGACATCGGCAAGCACTTCCGGGTCAACAAGATGCTCACCAAGGACTCGGTGGCCCGCCGGCTGGAGTCCCAGGAGGGCATCAGCTACACCGAGTTCAGCTACCAGCTGCTCCAGGGCATGGACTTCCTGGAGCTGTACCGGCGGCACGGCTGCACCCTCCAGCAGGGCGGCAGCGACCAGTGGGGCAACCTCACGGCGGGCATCGACCTGATCCACCGCCTGGAGCCCGGTGCCGAGGTGCACGCGCTGGCGACGCCGCTGATGGTGAAGGCGGACGGCACCAAGTTCGGCAAGTCCGAGAGCGGGGCCGTCTGGCTGGACCCGGAGATGACCACCCCGTACGCGTTCTACCAGTTCTGGCTGAACGTGGACGACCGGGACATCTCGACGTACATGCGCATCCTCAGCTTCAAGAACCGCGAGGAACTGGAGGAGCTGGAGCAGCTCACCCAGGAGCGTCCGCAGGCCCGGTCCGCGCAGCGCGCGCTGGCCGAGGAGCTGACGACGCTGGTGCACGGCGGCGCCCAGTGCGCGGCGGTCATCGCGGCGTCCAAGGCGCTCTTCGGCCAGGGCGACCTGGCCGGGCTGGACGAGGCGACGCTGGGCGCGGCGCTCTCCGAGGTGCCGCACGCCCGGGTCACCGAGCTGGGCCCGGTGGTGGACCTCCTGGTGGAGGTCGGCCTGTCGGCCAGCAAGTCGGCCGCCCGCCGGACGGTCAAGGAGGGCGGGGCCTACGTGAACAACGCGAAGGTCACGGACGGCGAGACCGCGCCGGCCCGCGAGGAGCTGCTGCACGGGCGCTGGCTGGTCCTGCGCCGGGGCAAGAAGAACCTGGCGGCCGTCGAGCTCACGGCCGGCTGACCCACCCGCCCGGCTGACCCACCCGATCCCCCCGGCCGGCTGATCCCCCGGTTCACCCGACCCACCCGATCCCCGGCCTGCGGGGAACACGGCACACCGCACACGGCACCGCGGCCGGTCACGCCTCTCGCGTGACCGGCCGCGGTGTTCCGCGTCTCCCCACCGGCTCAGGTTCTCCGCCGGTCGCCCCGGTTGCCCCTGATCGACTGCCAGAGCATGTCGCCGACCCCGACGACCGCGATGGCGCCGATCAGCTGGAGCACGTGGCGCGTCCAGTCGACCCCGCTGGTGTGCCGTACGCCGAGCCAGCCGGCCACGGCGTTGCCGAGGATGCCGCCGAGGATGCCGAACACCACCGTCAGCCAGAGGGGGATGTTCTGCTTGCCCGGCAGGATCGCGCGTGCGATCACACCCAGCACCAGACCCACGATGATTGCCCACAGCCAGCCCATGTCGCCTCCTCGTGCGGCGCGGTGTTCGCGCGTTCGACCAGTCTCGGTCCGCAGGGGGTACGCCGCATGCCGGACGGGGCCGTACGGGGCGCGGCCGCGGGGACCCGGCCGGGCCCGGGCGCGCCCCGGTCCCGGACCGGGCGCATACCGGGCGTACCGTAGGGAGCGGCCCGGACCGGGGACGGTCGGTGGAGCGATCTGATGGTGGTACATGATGCGGGATCAGAGGGGCGCGGAGGTCTTCCGGATCACGGGCGCCCGGCAGTCACTCGCCGACGACGTGCGTGGCCGGCAGCGGCGTTACATCATCTCGATGTCGGTGCGGACGGTCTCCGTGGTGCTGGCCGCGGCGCTGTGGAACGTCGAGCGGCACGTGGCGGTGGTGGCGCTCGCCCTGGGCGTCCTGCTCCCGTACGTCGCGGTGGTCATCGCCAACGCGGGCCGCGAGAACGCCCCTTCGCTCCCCTCGACCTTCGTGCCGGCGCCGATGCGGCCGGCCGCCCTGGGCGCGGCTCCCGCGGCCGGACCGGCGGGGCCTGTCCCGGAATCCGGGACAGCGGGTACCGCCGGAGGTACGTCCCGCCCGGAATGAGTCCGTCCGGACCGTACCAGGGGCCGGAAAGCTCAAGAAAACCTCAGATCAATCGTCAGGTTCCTGTGCACCGCACCCCGGTGCCCGTGACATACTTCGTACGCGCTCCGCATCCCCCGTCGGAGCGATGGACCGACGCCGGGCAGCTCCCCCCGTGGCTGCCCGGCGTCGCCGTTTCCCCCGGCGGGGGTGCGGCGCGGAGCCCGTAGGGTTGACGGCGTGAACCTCCCCGATGTCTCCGCCGAGAGCGCCACCGGCGCACCCGTCTGCTCCGCGAAGGGGTGCCGCGCCGACGCGGTGTGGGTGCTCGCCTGGAACAACCCGAAGCTGCACACCCCGGAGCGCCGCAAGACCTGGCTGGCCTGCGAGGAGCACCGGGAGCACCTGTCCTCGTTCCTCGGGGTGCGCGGTTTCCTGAAGGACGTCGTGCCGCTGGAGCGGTGGGAGTCCTCAGCCACCGATCGCTGACATCGGGCGGTCGGGCTGGAGGAAGGCCGGGTCGTCGAGCCCGGAACCGGCCTTCTTGCCCCACATCGCGGTCTTCCAGATCCCGGCTATCTCCTCGTCGGAGGCGCCCGAGCGCAGGGCGCCGCGCAGGTCCGTCTCCTCCCGGGCGAACAGGCAGGTGCGGACCTGGCCGTCGGCGGTGAGCCGGGTGCGGTCGCAGGCCCGGCAGAAGGGCCGGGTCACGGAGGCGATGACGCCGACGCGGTGCGGTCCGCCGTCCACGTTCCAGCGCTCGGCGGGGGCCGATCCGCGCGCGTCCTCGTCCTCGGCGGTGAGGGTGAAGCGGGTGCGCAGCGAGGCGAGGATGTCGACGGCGGTGATCATCCCGTCGCGCTTCCAGCCGTGCTGGGCGTCGAGCGGCATCTGCTCGATGAAGCGGAGTTCGTAACCGTGGTCCACGGCCCAGGCGAGGAGGTCGGGGGCCTCGTCGTCGTTGAGTCCGGGCATGAGGACGGAGTTGACCTTGACGGGGGTGAGTCCCGCCTCGTGGGCGGCCGCCAGGCCGTCCAGCACGTCCTGGTGGCGGTCGCGGCGGGTGAGCGTGCGGAAGACGTCCGGGCGCAGGGTGTCCAGGGAGACGTTGACCCGGTCCAGGCCCGCCGCCTTCAGCGCGGCGGCGGTGCGCTTGAGCCCGATGCCGTTGGTGGTGAGGGAGGTCCTGGGGCGGGGCTCCAGGGCGGCGCACCGCTCGACGACGGAGACGAGACCGGGGCGCAACAGCGGCTCGCCGCCGGTGAAACGGACCTCGGTGACCCCGAGCCGGGTGACGGCCACGCGGACGAGCCGGACGATCTCCTCGTCGCTCAGCAGGTCCGGCTTGGCGAGCCACCGCAGGCCCTCCTCGGGCATGCAGTAGGTGCAGCGCAGATTGCACCGGTCGGTCAGTGATACGCGCAGGTCGGTGGCGACCCGGCCATAGGTGTCGATGAGCACGTGGCCCCCTCCCCCGGCTTGTCGGCGGTTACGGTCCGTCCTCATCGAGACTACGCGAGGGGTACGACATCGGGGCCGGCCGATTGCCACGAGACGGGACGGGGCCCTGTCGTAGGTCTCTACGACAGGGCCCCGGACCGTGGTGCCCGGCGGTGGGGTCAGTGGGCCCCGGTGCCGGTGAGGGACTTGACCTCCAGCTCGGCGTACTTGTCGGCGTCGGGCTCCTCCTTGGAGACGACGGAGCCGATCCAGCCGAGCAGGAAGCCCAGCGGGATGGAGATGAGGCCCGGGTTCTCCAGGGGGAACCAGGCGAAGTCGACGTCCGGGAACATCGAGCTGGCCTTGCCGGACACGACCGGGGAGAACAGCACGAGGAAGACGGACGAGGCGAGACCGCCGTAGATCGACCAGAGGGCGCCCTGGGTGGTGAAGCGCTTCCAGAAGAGGCTGTAGAGGATGGTCGGCAGGTTGGCGGACGCGGCGACGGCGAAGGCCAGGGCGACGAGGCCGGCGACGTTCAGGTCGCGGGCCATCGCGCCGAGGGCGATGGAGACGATGCCGATGGCCACGGTGGCCCAGCGGGCGGCGCGCATCTCCTCCTTCTCCGTGGCCTTCCCCCGGCGGATGACGTTGGCGTAGATGTCGTGGGCGAAGGAGGACGAGGAGGCGAGGGTGAGTCCCGCGACCACGGCGAGGATGGTGGCGAAGGCGACCGCCGAGATGACGGCGAGCAGGACGGCCCCGCCGGTGGTGCCGACCCCGCCGAGGTACTCCGCGAGCTGGGGTGCCGCCGCGTTGCCCGCCGGGTTCTTCGCCTTGATCTCGTCCGGTCCGATGAGTGCCGCGGCGCCGAAGCCGAGGGCGATCGTCATCAGGTAGAAGGCGCCGATGATGCCGATGGCCCAGTTGACGGACTTACGGGCGGCCTTGGCGGTCGGCACGGTGTAGAAGCGGATCAGGATGTGCGGCAGTCCGGCGGTGCCGAGGACCAGCGCGATGCCCAGGGAGATGAAGTCCAGCTTCGAGACGCCGGTGGCGCCGTACTTGAGGCCGGGCTCCAGGAAGGCCGCGCCGTGGCCGCTCTTCTCGGCGGCGGTGCCCAGCAGGTCGGAGACGTTGAAGTCGAACTTCCACAGCACCATGAAGGTCATCAGCAGGGCGCCCGCGATGAGCAGCACGGCCTTGACCATCTGCACCCAGGTGGTGCCCTTCATGCCGCCGATGGTGACGTAGAGGATCATCAGGACGCCGACCAGCGCCACGATGAGGATCTTGCCCGTGTCGCCGGTGATGCCGAGCAGCAGGGCGACGAGGACGCCCGCTCCGGCCATCTGGGCCAGCAGGTAGAAGATCGACACGACGATGGTGGAGACACCGGCGGCGGTACGGACGGGGCGCTGGCGCATCCGGTAGGCGAGGACGTCGCCCATGGTGTACCGGCCGGAGTTGCGCAGCGGCTCGGCGACGAGCAGCAGGGCCACCAGCCAGGCGACGAGGAAGCCGATGGAGTAGAGGAAGCCGTCGTATCCGAAGAGCGCGATGGCTCCGGCGATGCCGAGGAAGGACGCGGCGGACATGTAGTCGCCGGAGACGGCGAGGCCGTTCTGGAAGGCGGTGAACTGGCGGCCGCCGGCGTAGAAGTCGGAGGCGCTCTTGGTCTGCCGTCCGGCCCAGACGGTGATGGCCAGGGTCGCGGCGACGAACACGGCGAAGAGGGTGATGATCAGCGGCCGGTGCTCGGTCGTGGACGAGGCGGCGAGGATCACGGGGTGGGAGTGGGCTGCGGCGCTCATGCGTCGGCCTCCAGACGGGACTTGATGGCCTCCGCCTTGGGGTCGATCTTCGTCGCCGCGTGGCGCGAGTAGAACCAGGCGATGAGGAACGTGGTGGCGAACTGGGCGAGGCCGAAGACGAAGGCCACGTTGAAGTTGGCGACGACGGTGGTGCCCATGAAGTCGCCGGCGTAGCTGGACAGCAGGACGTACAGCAGGTACCAGGCGATGAAGCCGATGGTCAGGGGGAAGGCGAACGACCGGTGGGAGCGGCGCAGTTCGGCGAACTCCGCACTCTTCTGCGTCGCGACGAACGCCTCGGTCGTCGGTTGGGCGGGACTGTCGTCCGTACTGCCCGGGGGCGGCGGTGCATCGGTAGCCACGGATTCTCCTCGCGACGCGGGTGCGGTGTTCTCGGCGGTGGTTTTCATGCGGGGAGTCCTCTGCGCGTTGGGGGTGGGCGGTGACTCCCTGACAACGGCACGGAGGGCGCCGCGAAGCGGTTCACCACCCGTCCGTTCTTTTCGAACCCACGTACGGCGTAACCACCTCCCGGAGATCACACCTCGAACTCACTTGCCCGCATTCATTGATGCGCGGGCATGATCAGCGATAGCTTCACTGGTCATGTACAGACCCGGGCACACTCGTGTCCGGGTCCACGGGCACGGATGATGTGGAGAACCCATGGCTCATCTGGCATCCAGACGGACACGCGCACTCACGCTGCCCGTCGGGCTGGCGCTGACGGCCTCGCTCGCCTTCCTTCCGGGGACCGCCTCGGCCGCCGTGGCGGACGCGCCGACGGCGACGGTCCGGACGGACGGCCCGAAGCTGTCGTACGTGGTGAACACGCGCGGCGGCATCGGCACGGCGGCGCTGGTGAAGAAGGCGATAGCCAAGGCGGGCGGCACCGTCGTCACGTCGTACGACCGCATAGGCGTGATCGTCGTCCACTCGCAGAACCCGGACTTCGGGCGGGCGATACGCACGTCCTGGGCCGTGCAGTCCGCCGGGGCGACCCGTACCAACCCGATCGTCCCGCAGGCCACCACGGACATCGGGGTCGCGCAGCCCCTCACCGCCGAGCAGGCGAAGATCGCAGCCGCGGGCGCGAAGGCCGGCCAGGACGAGCTGGAGCCGCTCCAGTGGGACCTGCCCGCGATCAAGGCCGACAAGGCGCACCAGAAGTCGCTCGGCAGCAGTCGGGTGACGGTCGGTGTCATCGACACGGGCGTGGACGACACCCACCCGGACCTGGCGCCGAACTTCGACCGCGGCGCGTCGGTGAACTGCGTGTCCGGCGCCCCGGACACCACCGCGGGCGCCTGGCGTCCGGCGGCCGGTGAGAGCGACCACGGCACGCACGTCGCGGGCACCATCGCCGCGGCGAAGAACGGCACCGGCATCACCGGTGTCGCGCCCGGCGTGAAGGTGTCCGGCATCAAGGTGTCGAACCCGGACGGCTTCTTCTACACCGAGGCGGTCGTCTGCGGCTTCGTCTGGGCGGCGGAGCACGGCGTCGACGTGACCAACAACAGCTATTACACCGACCCGTGGATGTTCAACTGCAAGAACGACCCGGACCAGGGCGCCCTGGTCGAGGCCGTCAACCGGGCCACCCGCTACGCGGAGGGCAAGGGCGTCGTCAACGTCGCCGCGGCCGGCAACTCCCGCCTCGACCTCGCCCAGCGCTCGATCGAGGACGCGACCAGCCCCAACGACTCCACGACGGTGACCCGCACGATCAACCCGCGGCTCTGCCCCGACATCCCGAGCCTGCTGCCGGGCGTCGTGACGGTCTCGGCCACCGGCGCGAAGGGCCTCAAGGCCTCGTACTCCAACTACGGTCTGGGCGTCGTCGACGTGGCGGCCCCCGGCGGTGACTCCACCATCTACCAGGCTCCCGAGGCACCGGCCGACAACGGCCTGATCCTCTCGACGCTGCCGGGCGGGAAGTTCGGCTACAAGGCCGGTACGTCCATGGCGTCCCCGCACGTGGCGGGCGTCGCGGCGCTCATCAAGTCGACCCACCCGCACGCCTCGGCGGCGATGGTGAAGGCGCTGCTGACGCTCCAGGCGGACGCCACCGCCTGCGGCGCCCCGTACGACATCAACGGTGACGGCGTCATCGACGCCGTCTGCCAGGGCGGCAAGAGCTACAACGGCTTCTACGGAGCCGGTGTCGTGGACGCGCTGGACGCGGTCCGCAAGTAGGGACACGGCACACACCACAGGGGCCGGGGAGCACACCTTCCCGGCCCCTTCGCCGTCGCCGCGCCCCTCAGATCCGGACGCCGCCCGCGCGGTGCGCCGCCCCGCCCGTCCCGGTAGCGGTGTCCGGGCGCCCCAGCGCCCCCGTCGTGAGGAGGTACTGCGCCGCCAGATAGGTCAGCATGACCCAGAAGTCGTGGGCGGGCAGCGGCGGCCAGTCGGCGATGCCGGTGGCGATGAGCGCGTCGGAGAGCAGGAAGAGCGCCCCGCCCGCGGCGGCGTACCGGCCGAGGACGCCGGCCCGCCACGCCATGGTGGCCAGCAGCAGGCTGTAGCAGGCCAGCGGGGCGCGCAGCCCGCCCGGCAGGTCCGGCCACAGAAGGACGACGAAGACGGCGAGCGCCACCGCGTACCCGGCCCCCGCTCCTACCGACGCGCGGCCGCGCCCGAAGAGCGTGAGGTAGCAGACGTGGCCCGCGGCGAAGCAGCCCATCCCGGCCAGGAACGCGGCGTCCGCGCCCGGCATCAGCAGCACGTCCCCGCCCCAGCCGCACAGCAGCGCGGCGACGAGCGGCCGGGGTCCGCCGCGGGCCGCCGCGTAGGCGGCGAGGAGCGGCAGCAGCAGCGGCTTGGCGGCCAGATGGGCGGCGTGTGCCCCGGCGAGGAGGCCGGCCAGGTCCACCACGGCGACGGCGAGGAACGCGGCGAGCAGCGGCCGGACGAGGCGGGGCGCCCCGGGGAGCGCGCTCATCCGGCCCGCTCGGTGGCGGCGGGCGCCGGGGCGGCGGCGGCCGGTGCCGGGGCCGCGGCGGTACGGGCGGGCTGCCAGCCCGGTCCGCGGAAGACCCGCCCCGCCCGCTCGCTCCAGCTGCCGGCCGCCCGTACGTCGCGGGCGATGGCGGCGTACTCGTGGGTGGCGACCCGGAGCGGGTTGTAGGTGGTGATGTTCTTGGTGAGGCCGTAGACGGGCCGCTCGCCCTCGGCGGCGAAGGAGCCGAAGAGCCGGTCCCAGACGATGAGGATGCCGCCGAAGTTCCGGTCGAGGTAGCCGCCCTGCGAGGCGTGGTGCACCCGGTGGTGCGAGGGCGTGTTGAGGACGTACTCGAAGGGGCGGGGCAGCCTGCCGATCCGTTCGGTGTGCACCCAGAACTGGTAGACGAGGTTCGCCGAGGAACAGAAGGCGAGCGCCGCCGGATGGACACCGAGGGCGATCAGCGGAAGGTAGAACGGCCAGGTGGTCAGCGAGGTCCACGGCTGGCGGAGCGCCGTGGTGAGGTTGAAGTTCCGGCTGGAGTGGTGCACCACGTGGCAGGCCCAGAGGATCCGGATGACGTGGTGGCCCCGGTGCGACCAGTAGTAGAAGAAGTCCTGGGCGAACAGCATCAGCGGGACCGTCCACCACAGCACGGGGACGCGCAGCGGGGTCAGTTCGTACAGGGCGGTGTAGATCGCCACGACGGGTATCTTCCACAACAGGTCGAACACCAGGCTGCCCAGCCCCATGGTGACGCTGGTCGCGGCGTCCCTGGTCTCGTACCCGGCGGCCTCGTCGTCCGGGTGCAGCCGGTAGGACACCATTTCCAGGACGGTCAGCAGGACGAAGGCCGGGATGGACCACAGCACGACATCGGGCAGGTTCGGCTCCATGCGAGCACCGTAGAGCCGCCGGGCGGGCGGAGGATAGACGTTGTTACCCACAAGTATGTGAGACGCGGAGTCATCAGCGTTTGGTGGATTCCACCAAGAACGCCGCACCGCGGGATTCCTCCCGGGGACAGCACCGGGGAAGGAACCCGCGTTCCGGGTACGGAAGTTGCCCCCACCGGCTCCACCGTCCCACCGGCTCCGAGGGCCCCGCGCCCCGGCCGCCCTCAGGCCCCGGCCGCCCCCAGCAGCGCCCCCGCCGCGTACGTCACCGCCATGGCCACCGCTCCCCCGCCCATGTTCCGCAGCACCGCGCGCCCCACCGGCGCCGCGCCCAGCCGCGCGCTCCACCAGCCGGTGAAGGCCAGCGCCGCGAGCACCGAGGCCACCGTGACCACCAGCCGCAGCGAGGCCGGGGGCAGCACGATGGCCAGCAGCGGCAGCAGCGCGCCGACCGTGAACGCCAGGAAGCTGGCCCCCGCCGCGTGCCAGGGGTTGGTCAGCTCGTCGGGGTCGATGCCCAGCTCCACCTCCGCGTGGGCGCGCAGCGCGTCACGGGCGCTGAGCTGGACGGCGGCCTCACGGGCGACCCGGGCCGTCAGCCCCTTGCCCTCCAGCATCTGGGTCAGCTCGTCGAGTTCGGCCTCCGGTGTCTCCTCCAGCTCGCGCCTCTCCTGCGCCAGCGCCGCCCTCTCGGAGTCCCGCTGGGTGGAGACCGAGACGTACTCGCCGGCCGCCATCGACATGGAACCCGCGAGCAGCCCGGCCAGACCGGCCGTCAGGAGGGTGGCGCGGTCGCCGGTGGCCCCGGCGACGCCGACGACCAGCCCGGCGGTGGACACCACACCGTCGTTGGCGCCGAGGACCGCGGCCCGCAGCCAGTTGAGCCGGGTCCCCATGGCCCCCTCGTGGGGTTCCTCGTGCGTCCGCGTCTGGTCCACCCCGGGAGGGTCTCACCGCACGGGGCCCGGACGCGTCACGACCCGCCCTGCCGGCCCCGCGTCCAACGGCGCCCTGCTCCCTTCGGGTTCACCCGCGCGGGGCGCCCGGCTGGGGCGCTGTCAGTCGCGGCCCGTATTCTCTGTGACCATGCTCGACGACCGTCAGACCGCAGCGCCGTGGCCGACCGCCTACCCCCAGGGGTACGCGGTCGTCGACGTGGAGACCACCGGACTCGCCCGCGACGACCGGATAGTGTCCGCGGCGGTCTACCGTCTGGACGCGCTGGGCGACGTCGAGGACCACTGGTACACGCTGGTCAACCCCGAGCGGGACCCCGGCCCCGTCTGGATCCATGGGCTGACCAGCGACGCCCTGGAGGGGGCGCCGCTCTTCCCGGAGGTGGCCGCCCAGCTGTCCGAGCGGCTCGACGGCCGGGTGCTCGTCGCGCACAACGCCGCGTTCGACTGGTCGATGCTCGCCCGGGAGTACGCCCGCGCGGCGATCACCGCGCCGGTGCGGCAGCGGCTGTGCACGATCGCGCTCTCCAAGGAGCTGCGGCTCCCGCTGCCCAACCACAAGCTGGAGTCGCTCGCCGCGCACTTCGGTGTGGTGCAGCAGCGCGCGCACCACGCCCTGGACGACGCGCGGGTGCTGGCCGAGGCCTTCCGGCCGAGCCTGCACGCCGCCGCCCGGACCGGGGCGCGGCTGCCGCTGCTGGAGTGCCGGCCGCTGACGGAGTGGACGGACTCACCGGTCGCCCCGCGGGCCGGCTACCGGCCCTCGCGCGGCCAGGGCACCTGGCGTCCCTCCCGGAAGCGCCCGGCGTGCCCGTATCCGAACCCCGGCCGGTACGAGTCGGACAAGCCGCTCACCCAGGGCATGCGGGTGGCGTTCTCCGGGGACACCTCGGTCGACCGTGAACTCCTGGAGGACCGCGCCGTGGAGGCCGGTCTGCACGTGGCGACCAGCGTCTCCCGGCTGACCAGCCTGCTCGTCACCAACGACCCGGACGCGGCGACGTCGAAGACGGTGAAGGCGAAGTCGTTCGGCACGCCGATCCTGGAGGAGAGCGCCTTCACCCACCTGCTGAGGGACGTGGCGCCCGCACAGGGGGCCGCCGTGCCGCCCCCGTCACCGTCATCGGAGTGAACCGCCCGCGACTCGCCCGGTACCCGCTCGCACCCCGCCGCCCGGCGTCCCACCCTGTGGCGCATGGCACGTTGTGAGGTTTGCGGAAACGACTACGGGATGTCCTTCGAGGTGCACGCGCAGGGCGCAATCCACGTCTTCGACTGTTTCTCCTGCGCCATCCACCGCATGGCACCCATCTGCGAGCACTGCCGGGTGCAGGTCATCGGCCAGGGCGTCGAGGCCGACGGCCACTGGTACTGCGGCGGCCACTGCGCCCGGGCCGAGGGAAGGACGGGCATCGTGGACAAAGTGTGACGGTCCGGTCCCCCACGACAGGGACCCTCCGTGCCGCACCCCATGGCCCCGGCTGTACGGTCATGGGGTGTACCGCTTCCTGTTGACCCGGCAGTGGGTGATCCTCACCCTCATCGTCCTCGTCCTGATTCCCACGATGGTCGAACTGGGTTTCTGGCAGTTGCACCGCCATGAACACCGGGTCGCGCAGAACGCGCTGATCACGAAGAACCTGGAGGCCGCCCCGGCCCCCGTCTCCCGGCTGACCTCCCCCGGGCACACCGTCCCGCGCTCGGACTACTGGCGGGCGGTGACGGCCACCGGCACCTTCGACACCGAACACGAGGTCGTCGTACGCCGCCGCACCTCGCGGGACGACCGCATCGGCGTCCTGGTGCTGACCCCGCTGGACCTCAAGGGCGGCGGCACGGTCCTGGTCAACCGGGGCTGGGTCCCCGCCGCCGCGACCCAGGAGGCGTACCCCGACGTCCCGGCCCCGCCGCGCGGCGAGGTCACCGTCACCGGCCGGCTCAAGGCCGACGAGACGACGGGTGCCAGCGGCATCAAGGACCTGGCCGGCCTGCCGGACCGCCAGGTGATGCTCATCAACAGCGCCCAGCAGGCACACCTGCTCGGCCACCCCGTCCTCGGCGGGTACGTCGAGCTGACGGACCCCGTGCCGGCCGACGGCGGCCCCGAGCCGATCGAGGCCCCCGACGACGGCTCCATCGGCCCGCACATGGCCTACGCCGTCCAGTGGTGGCTCTTCGCCGCGGGCGTCCCGGTCGGCTGGGTGATCCTCCTGCGCCGCGAGAAGCGCGACCGCGAAGAGGCGGCGAAGCAGAGCGAGAACGCCGGGGAGCCCGAGCCCGCCACCGCCTGAATCCGCTTCACCCCCCTCCCGCCGCTTAGCGGGGCCGCGGTTCGGGAAGACGCCGATACGTGACACCACGCATCGAGGACTACGCGCTCATCGGCGATCTCCAGACCGGCGCCCTGGTCGGCCGGAACGGTTCGATCGACTGGCTGTGCCTGCCCCGCTTCGACTCCGGCGCCTGCTTCGCGGCGCTGCTGGGCGACGCGGACAACGGCCACTGGCGGATCGCGCCCCGGGGCACCGACAGCGCCGAGACCTGTACCCGGCGCGCCTACGTGGACGAGTCCCTGGTCCTGGAGACGTTCTGGGAGACCAGGACCGGCACGGTCAAGGTCACCGACTTCATGCCGCAGCGGGACAAGGCGCCCGACGTGATGCGGATCGTCGAAGGCGTCAGCGGCAGCGTGGACATGAGCTCCGTCCTGCGCCTGCGCTTCGACTTCGGCAGCGTGGTGCCGTGGATGCGCCGCTCCCACGGCCACCGGGTGGCCGTCGCGGGCCCCGACTCCGTCTGGCTGCGCAGCGAACCGCCCGTCAAGACCTGGGGCCAGCAGTTCAGCACATGCTCCTCCTTCACGGTGAAGGAGGGCGAGAGCGTGGCGTTCGTCCTCACCTGGCACGCCTCGCACTCCCCGCGGCCCAAGCTGATCGACCCGTACAGGGCGCTCGGGCACACCCTGGAGGACTGGGCGAAGTGGGCGGCCCGGTGCACGTACCAGGGCCCGCACCGGCGGGCCGTGATGCGCTCCCTGATCACCCTGAAGGCCCTCACCTACGCCCCCACCGGCGGCATCGTCGCGGCTCTGACCACGTCGCTGCCGGAGGAGATCGGCGGCGTACGCAACTGGGACTACCGCTACTGCTGGCTGCGGGACTCCACCCTCACCCTCGGCGCGATGATCTCGGCCGGCTATCTGGAGGAGGCCCGCCAGTGGCGCGACTGGCTGCTGCGCGCCGTCGCCGGCGACCCGGCCGACCTCCAGATCATGTACGGGCTGGCCGGCGAGCGCAGACTCCCCGAGACGGAGCTGCCGTGGCTCGACGGATACGAGCACTCCCGCCCCGTCCGCACCGGCAACGCCGCCGTGCAGCAGCGCCAGCTCGACGTGTACGGCGAGGTCATCGACTCGCTCAGGGTGGCCCGTGACGCCGGTCTCGACGACAAGCCGCACGCCTGGAACCTCCAGCTCAGTCTGCTCGGCTTCCTGGAGTCCGCGTGGCGCGAGCCGGACGAGGGGCTGTGGGAGATCCGCGGGGAGCACCGCCACTTCGTGCACTCCAAGGTGATGGCGTGGGTGGCCGCCGACCGGGCGGTACGCACCCTGGAGGAGAACCCGGGCCTGCCGGGCGACGCCGACCGGTGGCGCACGATGCGGGACGCGGTCCACGCGGAGGTCTGCGAGCGGGGCTACGACCCCGAGCGCAACACCTTCACCCAGTCCTACGGTTCACGGGAGCTGGACGCGGCGGCCCTGCTCATCGTGCGCACCGGATTCCTGCCGTGCGACGACCCCCGCGTCATCGGCACGGTCGACGCCGTGCGCGACGAACTGGGCGCGGACGGCCTGGTCCGCCGGTACAGCACCGAGGGGGGCTCCGTGGACGGCCTGCCCGGCGACGAGGGGGCGTTCGTCGTCTGCTCCTTCTGGCTGGTCGACGCGCTGCTGCGCACCGGCCGCAGACAGGAGGCGGAGAAGCTGTTCGAGAGGCTGCTCGGCCTGCGCAACGACGTGGGCCTGCTCGCGGAGGAGTACGACCCCGTGGCCGGACGCCAGCTGGGCAACTTCCCCCAGGCCTTCAGCCACATCGGGCTGGTGAACAGCGCGGTCGACCTGATGCTGGACGACGCGGCAGGATAGGGCCATGGATCTTGGACTGAAGGACCGTGTGTACATCGTCACCGGTGCCAGCCGGGGGCTGGGCAACGCCACCGCGGCCGCCCTCGCCGCGGACGGCGCGAAGGTGGTCGTCTCCGGCCGGGACGAGGAGGGCGTCACGGCCGCCGCCGCCGAACTGGGCGACGGCGTGGTCGGTGTCGCCGCCGACAACGCCGATCCGGCGGCCGCGCAGCGTCTGGTGGACACCGCGAAGGAACGCTTCGGCAGGCTGGACGGCATCCTCGTCAGCGTCGGCGGCCCGCCGCCCGGCCTGCTCGCCGACAACACGGACGACCAGTGGCAGTCCGCCTTCGAGTCGGTCTTCCTCGGTGCCGTCCGGCTGGCCCGTACGGCCGCCGCCGCGCTCGGCGAGGGCGGGGTCATCGGCTTCGTCCTGTCGGGGTCCGTGCACGAGCCGATCGCCGGACTGACGATCTCCAACGGTCTGCGCCCCGGGCTCGCCGGCTTCGCCAAGTCCCTCGCGGACGAGCTGGGCCCGGTCGGCATCCGGGTCGTCGGAGTCCTGCCGGCCCGCATCGACACGGACCGGGTGCGTGAGCTGGACTCCCTGTCCGGCGACGCGGAGGCGGCCCGCGCGGCCAACGAGGCGCTGATCCCGCTGCGCCGCTACGGCACTCCGGAGGAGTTCGGGAAGACCGCCGCGTTCCTGCTCTCGCCCGCCGCGTCCTATCTGACGGGCGTCATGGTGCCCGTCGACGGCGGCTACCGGCACGGTTTCTGACGCCCCGGCGGGGCACGTGCGGGGCGGGCGCCCTCAGGTCACGCGCTCCGCGCGGTGCTTGACCGCCTTGAGCCGTACCTCGGCCGGCAGTTCGTCCAGCCCGGCCGAGGTACGGGCGTGGGCCAGCGCCTCGTCGGAGAGCCCGCGCAGCACCTCCGCCGGGGCGCCGTGCGGTTCCATCCGCAGCCTGATCCGCGCCCGTGGCGCCGTACGCCGGCCGCTCAGCCTGACCTTGGTCTCGGACACCCCGTCCAGCCGGTCCGCCTCGTCGCCGAGCGCGTCCTCCAGGGCCCTGCCGCGCAGCACCGCGCCCTCACCGTCGCCGCTGTCGATCAGCACCTCGGACACGCGCGAGCGGCTCAGCTGTGCCAGCAGCCACCACAGGGCGATGAGCAGCAGGACCGCGAGGACGGCGATGACCACAGGCCACCACCAGCCGTCGCCGCGCCACCGGTAGCGGTCACTCCTGCTGAGCAGGACGTCGCTCTTGCCGTCGAAGGGCCACCAGGACGGGACGGACACCCCGAGCCCGGTGGCGAGGACGCCACCGCCGACGATCAGGAGGATCAGCCCGGCGAGGGCGAGCAGTACCCGGTTGGCCTTGCCGATCACGCGGCTCACCCCTTCTTCGGCCGGCGGACGTGGACGGACAGCCGGGGAGGCCGGGCCAGCCCCAGATCCTTGATGCCCGCGCCCACCACGGCATCCAGGTCGTCCCGGACCTCGTCGAGTTCACGGAAGTGCGAGACCGCCGACACCTTCGCCCGGCGGCGCCGCATCCTCACCCGTACGGACTGGACCCCGGCCACCTCCACGGCCCGGTCGCGCAGCACGAGCGCGGCGGCGTCCCGGTCGAGCGCGGCCCGTACCCCGGCGTGCCGGCGGCTCATCGGCAGCAGCGAGCGCAGCCCGGGGGTGAGGGCGAGGAACAGCAGCCACAGGCCGAGGGCGGCGGCCACCGCGGATCCGGTCAGCACCCATACGTCGTCGAGGTGACGGCTCGCCAGCTCGTCCGCGAACGTACGCCGCCACCACATGGCCGGCCGGCCCGCCCGTACCGACGCGATGTCGTAGAGCAGAAGGCCGGAGGCGCCGAGCAGCACCAGGGACGTCAGTACGGCGGGGAACCGCCGAGCGGACCGGAACCGGCCCGCGCGGCCGCCGGAGTGCTCCGGTTCCGGTGCGGGTGCCTCGGGGTCCGCTGTGAGGACGTCGCCGGGCCGCTGCTCCTCGCCGCCGGTGGTGGGCAGGCGCCGCGTGTCGTCCTGCGGGTCGTGGGGCTCGCTCATCGGATGTTCCCCTCCGCTCCGGTGCCCGCGTCCGCGGCGTGCAGCCGCTCGACCTGCACCGCCACTTCGGGTACGTCCATGCCCGCCAGCGTCTCCACCCGCTCGGTCACGCGCCGGCGCACCGCCCCGCAGCGGCGTCCGATGTCACCCGGATAGCCGAGTTCGAGGCTGACGCGTACCCGGGCGATGTCCCGGTGCACGGTGACCGTCGCCCGGGGCGGGGCGGCGTCACCGGGGGCCGCTCCGACCGCCTCCTTCGCCGCCTGGGCGGCGATCTTCGCGACGACGCGGTCGGCGATCCGGGTCTGGCCGCGGTCCGCCGGCGCGACCCGGTCGGTCGTCGCCGTCACCGCCGTCACCGTCGCCGGTCGCCGCGCTCGCGACTCCGGAAGAAGTCGCCGGGCTCCAGGTCGCCGTCCACGAAGCGGCCGGCGATGAAGCCGACCGCACCGAGTGCGGCGACCAGCAGGAACGCGCCGAACCCACCGAAGTACCCGGCGAAACCGAGCGCCATGCCGGCGATCATGCCGACTACAGCCATGTTCATCTGTGCTCCTCAACTGCCTCGCGGGGCGAGGCCTACTGGACGCGTGACTCGGACTCGTCCTCGTCGTCGTCCTCGTCGGGAAGCTTGACGTCGCTGACGGCGATGTTGACCTCGACGACCTCCAGGCCGGTCATGCGCTCGACGGCGGCGATGACGTTCTCCCGGACATCGCCCGCGACATCGGCGATCGCCACGCCGTACTCGACGACGATCTCCAGGTCGAGGGCCGCCTGCGACTCGCCGACCTCCGCCTTGACGCCCCGTGTCACGGACTTGCCGCCGCCCGGGACACGGTCGCGCATCGCGCCGAAGGTGCGGGAGATGCCACTGCCCATGGCGTGGACGCCGCCGACGTCGCGGGCCGCCATTCCGGCGATCTTCTCGACGACTCCGTCCGCGATGGTGGTGCGGCCCCGCCCCGCGGGGGCTCCTCCGCCTCGCTTGCTCAGGGAACTGGTGCTCCCCCTGCCGTCGTCCCCGCCGAACGAACTGCCGGGGCTGTCGGGCCGGTTCCGCTGTGGGCTCTCGCTCATCGCCACTCTTCCCTTCGGGGCGGGGTTGCACTTCTGCCGACCACGCTAAGTGCGCTTGCCGGATACCGCGCCGTGGATACGGCAGGCTGGGGGAATGACTACGGCTGACGGCCCGCACCGGGCCGACGGATGGACCACGGCGGTACGCCAGAAGCTCGGCCTGGGCAGACTGCTGCCGCTGGGCGGACCCGGTGACGGGGCCTGGATCGCCGAGCGCGCGGCCGCGGCGGTGCTGAAGCAGGCGGCGGTGGAGACGGGCGCGGTGCTGGGCCGGCTGAGGATCGCGCGGACCGGCGAGGACGACGCCCGTACGCCGGTGGTGCCGGGACCGCCCAGTGCCCTGCCGCCGGGACCGCTGCGGATCGAGGCCGGTTTCGCCTCCACGGCACGGCACCCGCTGCCCGCGACGGCCCACGCGCTGCGGGTGGCGCTGCTGACCGCGGCGGACACCCGGCTCGGACTGGTGGCCGAGGAGGTGGACCTGACGGTGACGGACCTGCTCGAAGAGGAACCCGTACGCACCCCGCCGGAGCCGGCCGGCGTCCGTACGGCCGAGCCGGAGGGCGCCGCCGGGGCGGCGGCGACCGGCGTGCCGGGGGTCGTGTCGCTGACCCGGATGCTGGGCGGCGCGGTGCACATGGACGCCGGCCATGTCCGGGTGGAGCTGGCGACGGCCGCCGGCCACCGGGCGCTCGACGTGGCACGGGAGGTGCGCCGGGCGGTGGCCGCCGCGGTGGAGGGCGCTCCCACCGTGGCCGTCCTGGTCACGGCGGTGCTGCCCCGGGACTGACCGCACCCGCCCGCGCCCGGCGGGGGCCCGGCGCCCGGTCGTCGAGGCGTCCGGTCGTCGGGTCAGTCGGAGAGGCCCGCCAGGTCGCGGAGCCGACGGCCCTGCGCGGCGCGTTCGGCGGCCCGCTGCTCCTCGTAGGTACGCGAGGCGGCGCCGGCGAGCAGGGCCTTGGTCTCCACCACGGCGTCGCGCGGGGCGGCCAGCAGGGCGGCGGCCAGGTCACGCGCCGCCGCGTCGAGCTGGTCGGCCGGGACCACCAGGTTGGCCAGGCCGGTGCGCTCGGCCTCCTCGGCGTGCACGAAGCGGCCGGTGGCGCAGATCTCCAGCGCGCGGGCGTATCCCACCAGGTGCGTCAGGCGGTGGGTGCCCGTGAGGTCGGGGACGAGCCCGAGGCTGGTCTCGCGCATGGCGAACTGCGCGTCCTCGGCGGCGATCCGCAGATCGCAGGCGAGGGCGAGCTGGAAGCCGGCGCCGATCGCGTGGCCCTGGACGGCCGCGATCGACACGAGGTCGTTGCGGCGCCACCAGGTGAACGCCTCCTGGTACGCGGCGATGGTCGCGTCGAGCTCCTCGTGGGTTCCCCGTGCCATGTCGAGGAAGGACGGCTCGCCGTCGAACCCCTCCGGGGTGAACGCCTGCCGGTCGAGGCCCGCCGAGAAGGACTTGCCCTCGGCGCGCAGCACGACCACCCGGACGCTGCCGGGCAGGGACCGTCCGGCCTCTGTCAACGCCCGCCACAGAGCGGGAGACTGAGCGTTGCGCTTGGCCGGGCCGTTGAGCGTCACCGTGGCCACCGCGTCGTCGACGGTGAGCCGTATGCCGTCCTTGTCGAGCACGGGTGCGTGCGAGGTCATGGGGCGCCTCCGGATCGGGTGCAGTCAGCACGTACTGGTAAGTGACTGAACAGTAACCACCCGGACGACCTGAGGGTCGGCCGGGTGGCCACCCGGTGTTCCGGCGAGCCGTCGGGGGCGGACCTCCACCCGCCCCGGACCGCGCCGTCAGGCCGAAGCGGCCTTCTTGCCCCGTGTCGCGCCGCCGCGTCCCCGCAGCGTGACTCCGGATTCGCTGAGCATCCGGTGGACGAATCCGTAGGAGCGGCCCGTTTCCTCGGCCAGCGCCCGGATGCTCGCACCGGAGTCGTACTTCTTCTTCAGGTCTGCCGCGAGCTTGTCACGCGCGGCGCCGGTCACCCGGCTGCCCTTCTTCAGAGTCTCGGCCACCCGTGCCTCCTCAAGGAAGTGCGCTCTGGACTCTCATGATCACCCCTCGCGAGCTTCCTGGCCACCCATTCGGCAAGGTCCGTACGTCCCGATTCCCGGCCCGGATTCCGGCCACCACAATCGGAATCCGGTGTTCCAGGGGGCGGCGGAGGGCCTTTTCACAGGCTGGGAAAAGAACCGCCAGGTCAGGGCCGTATGGGGGTGGTACACCAAAATGGGTGCGCCCGGCAGATATCTGCCGGGCGCTGCCGTCGGGTACGAGACGTCCTCATCCAGATGAGGGATCACCCGTCGGCCGAATGCTCCGTACGGCGTGGATCACCGGGCGTCGCGGGGCGTCCCCGCGACGGGTCAGGCCAGGGCGACCAGGTCGCGGTAGTCCGCGCCCCACAGGTCCTCGACGCCGTCCGGCAGCAGGATGATCCGCTCCGGCTGGAGCGCCTCGACCGCGCCCTCGTCGTGGGTGACGAGGACGACCGCGCCCTTGTAGGTGCGCAGGGCGCCGAGGATCTCCTCGCGGCTGGCCGGATCGAGGTTGTTGGTGGGCTCGTCGAGGAGCAGCACGTTGGCGGACGAGACGACCAGGGTGGCCAGGGCCAGCCGGGTCTTCTCGCCGCCCGAGAGCACTCCGGCGGGCTTGTCCACGTCGTCCCCGGAGAAGAGGAACGAACCGAGCGTCTTGCGGACCTCGACGAGGTCGAGGTCGGGCGCCGCCGAGCGCATGTTCTCCAGGACCGTGCGCTCCGGGTCGAGGGTCTCGTGCTCCTGCGCGTAGTAGCCGAGCTTGAGGCCGTGGCCCTCGATGACCTGGCCGGTGTCGGGCTTCTCGGCGCCGCCGAGGAGGCGCAGCAGGGTGGTCTTGCCCGCGCCGTTGAGGCCGAGGATGACGACGCGGGAGCCCTTGTCGATGGCCAGGTCCACGTCGGTGAAGATTTCGAGCGAGCCGTAGGACTTGGAGAGTCCCTCGGCCATCAGGGGCGTCTTGCCGCACGGGGAGGGCTCGGGGAAGCGCAGCTTGGCGACCTTGTCGGAGACCCGGACCGCCTCCAGCCCGGACAGCAGGCGCTCGGCCCGCTTGGCCATGTTCTGCGCGGCGACGGTCTTGGTGGCCTTGGCGCGCATCTTGTCGGCCTGCGAGTTGAGGGCCGCGGCCTTCTTCTCGGCGTTCTGGCGCTCGCGCTTGCGGCGCTTCTCGTCGGCCTCGCGCTGCTGCTGGTAGAGCTTCCAGCCCATGTTGTAGATGTCGATCTGGGAGCGGTTGGCGTCGAGGTAGAACACCTTGTTGACGACCGTCTCGACCAGTTCGACGTCGTGGGAGATGACGACGAAGCCGCCGCGGTAGTTCTTGAGGTAGTCGCGCAGCCAGACGATGGAGTCGGCGTCCAGGTGGTTGGTCGGCTCGTCCAGGAGCAGGGTGTCGGCGTCCGAGAAGAGGATCCGCGCCAGCTCCACGCGGCGGCGCTGACCGCCGGAGAGGGTGTGCAGCGGCTGGCCGAGCACCCGGTCGGGCAGGCTGAGCGCGGCGGCGATGGTGGAGGCCTCGGCCTCGGCGGCGTACCCGCCCTTGGTGAGGAACTCCGTCTCCAGGCGCTCGTACCGCTTCATCGCCTTCTCGCGGGTGGCGCCCTTGCCGTTCGCCATCCGCTCCTCGTTCTCCCGCATCTTGCGCAGGATCTCGTCGAGGCCGCGGGCGGAGAGGATGCGGTCGCGGGCCAGGACGTCGAGGTCGCCGGTGCGCGGGTCCTGCGGGAGGTAGCCGACCTCGCCGGAGCTCGTGATGGTCCCGCCGGCCGGGGTGCCCTCACCGGCCAGGCACTTGGTGAGCGTGGTCTTGCCCGCGCCGTTGCGGCCGACGAGACCGATGCGGTCGCCCTTGGCGATGCGGAAGGAGGCGGACTCGATGAGGATGCGGGCGCCGGCGCGCAGCTCGATGCCGGAAGCGGTGATCACGGAAAACTCCAGGGCGGTATGGACGGCGGACGGACGGTTACGGACTCACGACTCGACGCCGTCTAGTGCACTGGGAGAATTGCCATGGGGCCATTCTACCGGCGGTGTCCACCTGGTTTTCCGGGGTGTGCGCCCCGGGGTGGGCGGAGCGGCCGCCCGCGCCCGGGGGCCCGGCGCCGGGGTGTCAGGCGCCGCCGGTGTGCACCTGGAAGGCCGCCCGGCGGACGGCTTTGGCCAGGGCGGGGTCGGGGTGTGCGGCGGCCAGGGCGACCAGCACCTGCACGGTGCGTGGATGGCCGACCGCCCGTACCTCGTCCAGCAGCGCGGGGACCGTGCCCTGGACGGCGGAGTCGAGGTGGCGGACGAGGAGCCCGCTCTCGCCGTGGTCGGCGACGGCCGCGGCGGTGTCCACCCAGAGCCAGGTCGCCTCCTCCCGGCTGAGGACGTCCTGGGCGTCGTCGGGGTCGGCGCCCTCGTACTCGGCGAGCCAGAGCAGGGCGTACGGGCGCAGCGGGGCCTCGGTGACCACGGACCGGACCACGGGTTCGGCGGGGGCGCCGACGACGCGCAGCGCCTCGAAGGCGAGGCCGCGCAGCAGGGCGTCCTCGCCGCGCGCGACGGCCAGCAGTTCGGCCACGGCGCTGCCGACCGGGCGGGCGGCGAGCCAGGCGCGGTATTCGGCGCGGGCCGGTCCGGGGGTGAGCCGGGCGCAGCCGAGCAGCATGTCGGCGGCGGACTGCTCGATGTTGCCGGCGGGGCTCTGGGCGGCCACACAGATCTGTTCGAGCTTGACCCAGACCGCCCAGTTGCCGAGGGGGGTGAGGGTGGCGTGCCCGGCGCCGAGGGTGAGGGCGCCGACCGCGGCGAGTCCCTCCAGGGCCCAGTCGAGCAGCAGGGCGTTGAGGTCCGCCGAGGTCTCGGTGGCGGGGGCGGGCTCCTGGGGGCCGTAGGGCACCTCGCAGCGTTCCTCGTGGAGTTCCGCGACGCGCTGGGCGAGGAGGTCGAGGAGGGCGGGTACGGAGACGGGCCCCGCGGAGAGCTGGAGCAGGGAGAGGACCTGGGGGACGGCCTCGACGGCCTCGGCGACCGCGGTGGCCTCGATGCCCTCGGGCGAGGAGTGCACCAGGGACCAGGCGTCGAAGAGCGCCACCCAGCCGCGCAGCACGGCGGAGTCGTCGCGGTTCCAGGCACGCAGGCGCCAGCCGGGCCGCGCGGTGTCACCGTGCAGTTCGATCAGCCCGGCGAGCCTGGCCCGGTCCCAGCCTGCCCGCACCTGGGCCGGGGAGAGTTCCATGGCGGCCGCGGCCCGTTCCAGGGCGCGGTCGGCGAGCGGGACGGCGCCCGGACCCGCGCCGTCGGCCGCCCAGCGGGCGATGCGTACGGCGTCGGCCAGCACGGCCCTGGCCTGACGGGCCAGTTCGGCGGGTGCCGGGGTGCCCGCGGGCGGGCGGGGGGCCGGCCTGGCGCGCCGGGTGGTCACGGCCTTGCGGGCGGTGGCAAGGGGTCGCGGGCGGACAAGTCGCAGCCTGGAGTCGCGCGGGGTACGGGACGTCACGGGGAGCAGTCTTGCGTCTGACGGCCCGAAAGCCCAAACGGAAGCCCGGTCCCGGGGGCTCGGGGCGGTCCGCCGGGCTGTCGCCAACCGGTCCGATCCACCCCATCACCTCACATCAGGGGCGTGAGGAAACGCCGCAGGGTCTCTTCGTAGCCGGCCGGGTCGGCGTTCCACATCGCGCCATGCGGAGCCTGCGGTACGGCGTGCAGGGTGACCAGCTCGGGGCGGAGCGCGGCGAGTTCCCGGGAGGGACGCCAGGGCGCGAGGGTGTCGTCGGGTCCGTGGAAGATCAGGGTCGGCGTGTCCAGGGTCTCCGGCACGGAGGTGTCCAGGAGCGGGGCGCCGTGCAGGCCGGTCTGGCCCTGGGCGGCGCGGACCGCGAGGGGCAGCAGCGCGGTGGGGACACCGCGGGCGGAGGCCAGGGCGCGCAGGGTGACCCGCCAGTCCATGACCGGGGAGTCGAGGACGAGTCCGGCGATGCGGTCGCGCAGCGCGGAGTTGACGGCCGCGTGCAGGGCCATCGAGGCGCCGGTGGACCAGCCGTGCACGACGACCCGCTTCGCCCCGTACCGCACCGCGTGGCGGATGGCCGCGTCCAGGTCGCGCCATTCGGACTCGCCGAGGTGGGCGAGCCCGTCGGGTGACCGGGGGGCGCCCTCGTCGCCGCGGTAGGCGAGGTCCAGCACGGGGAGTTGCTGGGAGTGCAGGAAGTCCAGCACGTTCAACGGGTGTTCCCGGGTGGTGCCGAGGCCGTGCACGGTGATCACCCAGGTGTCGCGGTCGCCGGGGACGAACCAGGCGGGCAGGGCGCCCAGCTCGCCGGGGATCTCGACGTCCTCGTAGTCGAGGCCGAGGCCGCCGAGGGGGTCGCCGCTGTGCAGCTGCGGGGTGAGGCGGACCCGGGCGCCCGGTTCCAGGCTGCCGCGGGTGACCCGCTCCAGGCGGCGTACGACGGTGTCGGCGGAGCCGTCCGGTGCCCGGTCGAGGACGGGTCCGACGATGGCGTGGGTGTCGCGGCCCGCCAGCCCGTACGTGCCGGGGCGCAGGGCGGCGAAGGAGCGGGTCAGGGTGACCTGTCCGGCCGCGGTGGCGTGCACGGTGAGTCTGCGGTCGCCGGGGAAGGGGCGCGGGGAGCCTCCCGCGAGGGCGGCGTCGCTGGCGTAGCGGCCGGCCGCGACCGCTGCCGCGCCGACGCCGAGGATCGTGGTGACGGCCGCTGCCGTCGCTTTTGCCGGGCGCATCGCCCCAGTCTCGCGGGCCGGGGGCCGCGTTGCCAGCGGGCCGGGCCGTACGGTGCCCGGCCATCCGGGCGGCCCTGACTCAGCCGGGCTGGCCGTAGCCTTCGAGGGCGTCCTGGACGTCGCGCATCTGGTCCGGGGTGAGCAGGGACGGTTGGCGGCCGGGTACGGAACTGGCGGCGAGCCAGAGCCGGCACAGCCACTCCAGTTGGGCGGTGCGCTCGTAGGCCTGGTCGAGGGTGTCGCCGTAGGTGACGGTGCCGTGGTTGCGCAGGAGGCAGCCGGTGCGGTCGCGCAGGGCCTCCCGCATGTGCTCGGCGAGTTCCGGGGTGCCGTAGCGGGCGTAGGCGGCGGTACGGACGGAGCCTCCGAGCAGGGCGGCGGCGTAGTGCACCGGCGGGACCTCGGTGACCAGGGTGGAGACGGCGGTGGCGTGCACCGCGTGGGTGTGGACGACGGCGGCGGCCGGGGTGTCCCGGTACACGGCGAGGTGCAGGGGGAGTTCGCTGGTCGGGGCGAGGCGGCCGAGGACCTGCCGCCCGTCGAGGTCGACGCCCACCGCGTCCCCGGGCCCGAGCCGGTCGTAGGGGACTCCGCTGGGGGTGACGAGGACGACGGGGCCGACCCGGGCCGAGACGTTGCCCGAGGTGCCCACGACGAGCCCCTCCGCGGCGGTCCTGCGGGCCGTCGCGACCACTCCCCGCCATGCCTGTCCGATCGCGTCCTGCCCGTGGTCCGTCATGCGGGGATCGTAGCGAGGGCGTGAGGGAAGTCTCCCCAACGCCTTCGAACAGGACAAAAGCCCCGCGCCAAGGGTTCACCAAAACCGGGCAAAGGCCTGGCCGCACACCACCCCCGGAGGGCTCCGCCACCTCCCGGGGACCCAACCGGAACGTCCGCACGCGCTTGGGGTCACCACAGCGCCCTGCTCAGTTCATCTTCCGTTCACCCAGCTTGCCTACGTTCCAACTGCCAATGACGTCGAACGATTGCCTGGGTAAATGGAACACATCACCCTGCTGCTTGCGATTGTGGTCGTAACAGCTCTCGTGTTCGATTTCACGAACGGTTTCCATGACACCGCCAACGCGATGGCCACCACCATCTCGACCGGCGCCCTGAAGCCGAAGACCGCGGTGGCCATGTCCGCCGTTCTCAACCTGGTCGGCGCGTTCCTGTCCGTGGAGGTCGCCAAGACGATCTCCGGCGGGATCATCAACGAGAACGGCCTCAGAACCGAGGTCATCTTCGCGGCGCTCGTCGGCGCCATCCTGTGGAACCTGCTGACCTGGCTGGTCGGCCTCCCCTCCAGTTCCTCCCACGCACTCTTCGGCGGACTCATCGGCGCCGCGGTCATGTCGGCCGGCTGGTCCTCGATCAACGGCGGCACCGTCGTCACCAAGGTCCTGCTGCCCGCGATCGCCGCCCCGTTCGTCGCCGGTGTGGCCGCGCTGCTGGCCACGAAGCTGACGTACCGCATCAACCGGAAGATCACCGACGAGGCCCAGCTGAAGTCGACGGCCAAGGGCTACCGGGCCGGGCAGATCGCCTCGGCGGGCCTCGTCTCACTCGCCCACGGCACCAACGACGCGCAGAAGACGATGGGCATCATCACCCTGGCCCTGGTCACCGGTGGTGTCCTGGCCCCCGGCTCCAACCCGCCGGTCTGGGTCATCGCCTCCGCCGGTCTGGCCATCGCGATGGGTACGTACCTCGGTGGCTGGCGCATCATCCGCACCATGGGCAGCGGCCTCACCGACCTCAAGCCGCCGCAGGGCTTCGCCGCCCAGACCAGCGCGGCCACGGTCATCCTGGCCTCCTCGCACCTCGGCTTCTCCCTCTCCACCACCCAGTCCTGCTCCGGGGCCGTGATGGGCGCGGGTCTCGGCCGCCAGGGGGGTGTGGTCCGCTGGTCCACCGCCACCCGGATGTTCGTCGCCTGGGGTCTGACGCTGCCGGCCGCCGGTCTGGTCGGCGCGGGCGCGGAGTTCCTGACCAAGCAGGGCCCCTGGGGCGTCGCGGTGGTGGCCGTGCTGCTCGTCGCCGGGTCCGGCGCCATCTGGCTGCTGTCGCGCCGCAAGCCGGTCGACCACACCAACGTCACCGCGCCCGAGCCCGCGGGTGTCGTCACCACCGCCATCGCGGCCGTCAGCCCGCCGCCCGTGGGCGTGAACGTCCCGGAACTCAAGACCACCATCCCGGCCCCGGTCCCGGCGCCGGACGCTCCCGCAGACCCTCCGGCCCGGCCGGCCACGGTGTAAGGACGGATCCGTATGAACATCGACTGGGCGGCCCTCGCCTCCGTCTTCGGCGTCAGCCTCGTGGTCACCGTGGCGCTGGTCGGCCTCTTCAGCCTCGGCATCGTCGGCCTCGCCAAGCAGGCGTCCGCCACGACGGGCGGCTCCCCGGTGCGGGCCCGCGCCGGTGCGTACGCCTGTTTCGCGCTGTGCGCGGCGGCGGTCGGATACGGGATCTATCTGATCGTCGCCTGACCTCCCGTTCCTCCCCACCGGGCCGGACACGCACCCGCGTGTCCGGCCCGGTGTGCGTCTGCGCACACTGCGGCCTCGCAGGTCAGCGGCAGGTTGACGGCTGTTCGGGGGGCGTGGTGGACTGCCGGGGCCAAGTACGGCGGCAGCAGAGGAAGCCGGTGCGAATCCGGCGCGGTCCCGCCACTGTCACCGGGGAGCTGTCCCCCACACGGACGTCACGGCCCGCCGCGCGGGCTGGAAGGCCGGGGGAACAGCGGATCCGGGAGCCAGGAGACTCTCGTCGCCGGTCACGTCGAACCAGGGCGCGGACCCTGAGTGAGGACATCTGCCATGCCCGGCCGCCGTGCGTCGGACCCCGTACCCCCCGTGCCGTCCCCCCTCCGGGGCGCGACGGCCGGCTGATCCGTGCGAGCCGACCGCATCTTCGCGTACGGCGCCGCCGCCGGCCTGATCGGCGACCTGCTGCTCGGTGACCCCCGTCGGGGCCACCCGGTCGCCGCCTTCGGGCGCGCCGCGGCGGGCGTCGAGAACCGGCTGTGGCGCGATCACCGCGGCTGGGGCGCCCTGCACACGCTGGTCTGCGCCGGCGGCGCCACCGGTGCCGCCGCGCTGGCCGCCCGTGCCGTGCGCGACCGCCCCGCCGCGGCCGTGGCGCTGACCGCCGCCGCCACCTGGACCGTCGTCGGGGGCACCTCGCTGGGCCGGGAGGCCCGCGCCATCGGTGACGCCCTCGCCGCCGGTGACCTCGGCCTGGCCCGGGAGCGGCTGCCGCGTCTGTGCGGCCGGGACCCGCACGCGCTGGACGGGCCGGGCATCGCCCGCGCGGTGGTGGAGTCCGTCGCCGAGAACACCTCCGACGCGGTGGTGGGCGCCCTGGTGTGGGGCGCGCTGGGCGGCGCGCCGGGGCTGGTCGGGTTCCGCGCCGTGAACACCCTGGACGCCATGGTCGGCCACAGGTCGCCGCGTCACCGGCGCTACGGCTGGGCCTCCGCCCGGCTCGACGACCTGGCCGGCTGGCCCGGCGCCCGCCTCACCGCCGCGCTCGCGGTGGCCGCCGGGGGGCGCCCCCGGCAGGCGGTACGCGCCTGGCGGGCGGACGCGGACCGGCATCCGAGCCCCAACGCGGGCCCGGTGGAGGCCTCCTTCGCCGGTGCGCTCGGCGTACGGCTCGGCGGGACCCTGGCGTACAGCGGGCGGGTCGAGCACCGGCCCGTGCTGAACGGGGAGGCCGGGCGCGAGGTGCGCACCGGGGACATCGAACGCGCGGTGCGGCTGTCGCGCCGCGTGGGTGTGCTGGCCCTGGGCGTGTGCGTGGCCGGGCGGCTGGCCGTGGGACACGTGGTACGAGAGGTTCGAAGGGGGCGGGGATGAGCGGCGGACTGCTGGTCGCGGGGACGACCTCGGACGCGGGCAAGAGCGTCGTCACGGCCGGGATCTGCCGGTGGCTGGTGCGCCAGGGGGTGAAGACCGCCCCGTTCAAGGCGCAGAACATGTCGCTGAACTCCTTCGTCACGCGTGAGGGAGCGGAGATCGGCCGCGCCCAGGCGATGCAGGCGCAGGCCGCCCGGGTGGAGCCGACCGCGCTGATGAACCCGGTGCTGCTGAAGCCCGGCGGCGACCGGTCCAGCCAGGTCGTCCTGATGGGCAAACCGGTCGGCGAGATGAGTGCGCGCGGTTACCACGGGGGCCGCCAGGAGGCGCTGTTCGGGACCGTCGTGGACTGCCTGGAGCGGTTGCGGAGCCAGTACGACGCGGTGATCTGCGAGGGCGCGGGCTCGCCGGCGGAGATCAACCTGCGGCGCACCGACATCGTGAACATGGGCGTCGCGCGGGCCGCGGGCTTTCCCGTGCTGGTCGTCGGGGACATCGACCGGGGCGGGGTGTTCGCCTCGTTCTTCGGCACGACGGCCCTGCTGGGCGCCGAGGACCAGTCGTTGGTGGCGGGATACCTCGTCAACAAGTTCCGGGGCGACGTCTCGCTGCTGGAACCGGGGCTGGACATGCTGTACGGGCTCACCGGGCGGCGTACGTACGGGGTCCTGCCGTACACCCACGGGCTGGGCATCGACGAGGAGGACGGGCTGCGGGTGTCGATGCGCGGCACCGTACGCGAGTCGGTCGTGGCGCCCCCGCACGGTGAGGAGGTGCTGCGGGTCGCGGTGTGCGCGGTGCCGCTGATGTCGAACTTCACCGACGTGGACGCGCTGGCCGCCGAACCGGGTGTGGTGGTGCGGTTCGTGGACCGGGCCGAGGAACTGGCCGACGCGGACCTGGTGGTCGTGCCCGGCACCCGTGGCACGGTCAGGGCGCTGGCGTGGCTGCGGGAGCGGGGGCTGGCCGACGCGCTGCGGCGGCGGGCCGCCGAGGGGCGCCCGGTGCTGGGCGTCTGCGGCGGGTTCCAGGTCCTGGGCGAGTGGGTCGAGGACGAGGTGGAGTCCCGGGCGGGCCTGGTCGAGGGGCTCGGCCTGCTGCCGGTGCGGGTCCGCTTCGGCCGGGAGAAGGTGCTGGCCAGGCCGGTGGGTTCGGCGCTCGGTGAGGCGGTGGAGGGGTACGAGATCCACCACGGGGTCGCCGAGGTGCGCGGCGGTGAACCCTTCCTGGACGGATGCCGGGTCGGCTCGGTGTGGGGGACGCACTGGCACGGGTCCCTGGAGAGCGACGCGTTCCGGCGGGCGTTCCTGGGGGAAGTCGCGCGGGCGGCGGGGCGGCGGTTCAGGGCCGCCCCGGACACGAGTTTCGCGGCGCTGCGGGAGGAGCAGCTGGACCGGCTGGGGGACCTGGTCGAGGAGCACGCGGACACGGACGCGCTGTGGCGGCTGATCGAGGCGGGGCCGCCGAAGGGGCTGCCGTTCGTGCCGCCGGGGGCGCCGGCCGCGGGCGGGCCTGTCGCGGGCGGGCCGGCTGCCGGCATGCCTCTCGCGGACGTGCCTGTCGCGGACGTGGCTGTCTCCGCGGGCGGGAGTGGGACCGGGCCGCCCCGGGATCCGGGGGCCGGGAGTGATGTTTCTGTGAACGAGGAGGCCCTGTGAGTACGCCGTATCCCTTCACCGCCATCGTCGGGCAGGACGACCTGCGGCTCGGGCTGTTGCTCAACGCCGTCAGTCCCGCCGTGGGCGGGGTCCTCGTACGCGGGGAGAAGGGCACCGCCAAGTCCACGGCCGTACGGGCGCTCGCCGCGCTCATGCCGGAGGTCCCGGTCGTGTCCGGGTGCCGGTTCTCGTGCGATCCCTCGGCGCCCGATCCGGCGTGTCCGGACGGCCCCCACGAGACGGGGCCGGGCGTGTCCCGGCCCGCGCGGACCGTCGAGCTGCCCGTCGGCGCGTCGGAGGACCGGCTCGTGGGCGCGCTCGACATCGAACGGGCCCTCTCGGAGGGGGTGAAGGCCTTCGAGCCGGGCCTGCTGGCCGACGCCCACCGCGGGATCCTGTACGTGGACGAGGTCAACCTCCTCCACGACCATCTGGTGGACCTCCTGCTGGACGCGGCGGCCATGGGCGCCTCCTACGTCGAGCGCGAGGGCGTCTCCGTACGGCATGCGGCGCGGTTCCTGCTGGTCGGGACGATGAACCCCGAGGAGGGCGAGCTGCGGCCCCAGTTGCTGGACCGGTTCGGGCTGACCGTCGAGGTCGCGGCGTCCCGGGACACCGACCAGCGGGTGGAGGTCGTGCGGCGCAGGCTCGCGTACGACGACGATCCGGAGGGGTTCGCCGCCCGGTGGGCGCGCGAGGAGGCGGCGTTGCGGGAGCGGATCGCCGCCGCGCGTGTCCTGCTGCCGCGCGTGGTGCTGGGCGACGGCGTGTTGCGCCAGATCGCCGCGACCTGCGCGGCGTTCGAGGTCGACGGGATGCGGGCCGACATCGTCATGGCCCGTACCGCGACCGCGCTGGCCGCGTGGGCGGGGCGTGAGGAGGTCACCGCCGAGGACGTGCGGCAGGCCGCGCTCCTCGCCCTCCCCCACCGGCGCCGCCGCAATCCGTTCGACGCCCCCGGGCTGGACGAGGAGAAGCTCGACGACACTCTCAGGGAGGCCGGGGGCGACGCGGACGACGGGGACGGTGACGACGACGGGCCGGGCGGGGGCGGCGGAGGCGGCGGGGTGCCGCCGCAGAGCGGTGGTCCCGACGCGCCGGACCGGAGCGCGGGGGCGGGTGACGACACGCCCGCCGACACGCCGACCGACACGCCAGCCGGAAGCGACGGCTCCGGCTCCGAGCAGCGGCCCGCACCGGCCGGGGGAGCCGAACAGGCGCCCGTGGGGGCCTCGGAGCCCTTCCGGGCGAAGATGCTCAGCGTGCCCGGTCTCGGCGAGGGCGCGGCCGGGCGGCGCTCGCGGGCCCGTACCGAGCACGGGCGCACCACCGGGGCACGACGGCCCGAGGGCGCGCTGACGAAGCTGCACCTGGCGGCGACCGTCCAGGCCGCGGCACCGCACCAGCGGGCGCGCGGGCGGTCCGGGCGCGGGCTCGTCGTACGGCGTGACGATCTGCGGCAGGCCACGCGGGAGGGGCGTGAGGGCAACCTCGTGCTGTTCGTGGTGGACGCCTCCGGGTCGATGGCCGCCCGGCAGCGGATGGGCGCGGTCAAGGGAGCCGTGCTGTCGCTGCTACTGGACGCCTACCAGCGGCGGGACAAGGTGGGGCTGGTGACCTTCCGCGGCCAGGAGGCCGAGGTGGCTCTGCCGCCGACGTCGTCGGTGGACGCGGCGGCGGCGCGGCTGGAGTCGCTGCCGACCGGCGGGCGCACCCCGCTGGCCGCCGGGCTGCTGAAGGCGCACGACGTGCTGCGGGTGGAGCGGATGCGTGACCCGTCGCGGCGGCCGCTGCTCGTCGTGGTGACGGACGGCCGGGCGACCGGAGGCCCCGACCCGGTGGCCCTCGCGGCGCGGGCCGGCCGGCTGCACGCCGCCGAGGGCACCGCCTCGGTCGTCGTGGACTGCGAGACGGGCGTCGTACGCCTGGGTCTCGCCGCACAACTCGCCCGGGAGCTGGGAGGCAGCGCGGTCACGCTCGACGAACTGCGCGCCGACTCGATCGCCGGACTGGTCAAGGACGTCACCGCAGCGGGGAGGGCCGCGTAATGCCACAGGGACAGCCGGTATCGGTACCGGACGACGGACTGACGACACGTCAGCGGCGCAACCGCCCGCTGCTGTTCGTCCACACGGGCATCGGCAAGGGCAAGTCGACGGCCGCCTTCGGGCTCGCGCTGCGGGCCTGGAACCAGGGCTGGCCCATCGGGGTGTTCCAGTTCGTGAAGTCCGCCAAGTGGAAGGTCGGCGAGGAGAACGCCCTGAAGGTGCTCGGCGCGAGCGGCGAGGGCGGCACGGTCGACTGGCACAAGATGGGCGAGGGCTGGTCATGGGTCCAGCGCGGCCTGCACGGCGACAACTCCGACAACGAGGAGAAGGCGCGCGAGGGCTGGGAGCAGGTCAAGCGCGACCTGGCCGCCGAGACGTACAAGCTCTACGTGCTCGACGAGTTCGCCTACCCGATGCACTGGGGCTGGATCGACACCGACGAGGTGGTCGAGGTGATGCGGAACCGGCCCGGCACCCAGCACGTGGTGATCACCGGGCGCAACGCCCCCGAGAAGCTGATCGAGGCCGCCGACCTGGTGACGGACATGTCGAAGGTCAAGCACCCGATGGACGCCGGCCAGAAGGGCCAGAGGGGCATCGAGTGGTGAGTGTCCCCCGTCTGGTCGTCGCCGCGCCCGCCTCCAACAGCGGCAAGACCACCGTCGCCACCGGCCTGATGGCGGCGTTCGCGGAGCGCGGGCTCGCCGTGTCCCCGCACAAGGTGGGGCCCGACTACATCGATCCGGGCTACCACGCGCTGGCCACCGGCCGCCCGGGGCGCAATCTCGACGCGTACATGTGCGGGCCGGAGCTGATCGCGCCGTTGTTCGGGCACGGCTCCTCCGGGTGCGACCTGGCGGTCGTCGAGGGGGTGATGGGGCTGTACGACGGTGCCTCGGGGCAGGGCGAACTGGCCTCGACGGCGCATGTGTCGAAGCTGCTGCGGGCTCCGGTGGTGCTGGTGGTCGACGCCTCCTCGCAGTCGCGGTCGGTCGCGGCCCTGGTGCACGGTTTCGCCTCCTGGGACCCGGAGGTGCGGATCGGCGGGGTGATCCTCAACAAGGTCGCCTCCGACCGTCACGAGGCGCTGTTGCGCGAGGCGCTGGAGGCGACCGGACTGCCGGTGCTGGGCGTGCTGCGGCGGGCCGCCCAGGTGGCGACCCCGTCACGGCACCTGGGCCTGGTGCCGGTGGCCGAGCGGCGGGCCGACGCCGTCGGCGCGGTGGCGGCGATGGCGGAACGGGTACGCGCGGGCTGCGACCTGGACGCCCTGCTGGCGCTGGCCCGTACGGCTCCGGAGCTGCCGGGCCCGGTGTGGCGGCCGGAACCGTGCGCGGTGGAGGGGACCCGGCGGCCGGTGGTGGCCGTGGCGGGCGGGGCGGCGTTCACGTTCGCGTACGCCGAGCACGCCGAGCTGCTGACGGCGGCCGGTGCGGAGGTGGCCGTCTTCGATCCGCTGCGCGACGAGAAGCTGCCCGAGGGCACGGCGGGGCTCGTGATCGGCGGCGGCTTCCCGGAGGTGTTCGCCCCGGAGCTGTCGGCGAACGAGTCGCTGCGCGGGGCCGTCACCGAGCTGGCGGCGGCGGGCGCGCCGGTCGCCGCGGAGTGCGCGGGGCTGCTGTATCTGGCCCGTGAGCTGGACGGACGGCCGATGTGCGGGGTGCTGGACGCCTCGGCCCGGATGTCGGAGCGGCTGACGCTCGGCTACCGCTCGGCGGTGGCCGTCTCGGACAGCGTGCTGGCCGGGGCGGGCACCCGGATGCGGGGGCACGAGTTCCACCGGACGGTGCTGGAGCCCGGCGCCGGGGCCGTACCCGCGTGGGGGCTCCACCAGCCGGAGCGGCGGGTGGAGGGTTTTGTCCAGCGGGGTGTGCACGCGAGTTATGTGCATACGCACTGGGCGGCGGAGCCGGGGGTGGCCCGGCGGTTCGTGGAGCACTGCCGTCGGGGGGCGGTGTGAGCCGGGTCCGCGAGGCCTGGGGCCGGGGCGGATCAGACCGGGGTGGCTCGACGGTCCGGGGCGGCTCGGCGGTCGGGGGCGGCTCGGCGGTCGGGGGCGGCTCAGTCCGCGACGCCGACCACCAGCCAGATGAAGCCCACTCCGGCGACGGTGCACAGCAGGGTGGAGCGGGCCGGGTGGTCGTGGTGCGCCTCGGGCAGGATCTCGGCCGCGGCCAGGTAGAGGAGCGCCCCGCCGAAGAATCCGATGTAACAGCCGAGCAGTTCCTCCGGAAGGGTGAAGAAGAGTGTGGTGGCCGCCCCCGCGACCGGGGCGAGGGCGTCCGCGAACAGCATGAGGAGGGCCTTGCGGCGGGCGTTCCCGTAGAGGCTGGTGATCGTGTACGTGTTGAAGCCGTCGGCGAAGTCATGGGTGATGACGGCGAGCGCCACCGCGGCGCCCATCCCGCCGCCGATCTGGAACGCGGCGCCGAGTGCGACACCGTCCATCAGGCTGTGGCCCACCATCGCGGCCGCCGCCGTCAGCCCGACCTGCGGCACCCGCCCCTCGGCGGCCCCGTGTGCCGCCTGGCGGACCGCCAGGGAACGCTCAACGAGGTGCGCCGTCAGGAAGCCGCCCACGAACAGCAGCAGTGCCGCCGGTACGCCGAAGATGTCGTCGCCCGCCGCGTCCAGCGCCTCGGGCAGCAGGTCGAGGCCGACGACGCCCAGCATCAGCCCGCCGGCGAATCCGAGGACCAGGTGTCTGCGGTCGCTGACGCGCTGCGCGACCCAGCCGCCCGCCAGGGTCATCAGGAACGCGCCGAGCGCGACGAATACCGCCATGGGCCCTTGCTAGCGGATTGACCCCGCTCCGCGCACGTCAGGCCGTTTGTGGTCGTGTCCCGCGTCCCCGACCCCGTCTCTCCGCTCCTCGCTCCCGTCCCGCGTTCCCGTCCCGCCCCTGGAAGGACTCTCCATGACCCGTCATGCGCTCGTGGTCGGTGTCGGCGCCCGCCGGGGTGTGCCGGCCGAGGAGGTGGTGGGGCTGATCCTCACGACGCTGGGGGCGGCCGGGCTGCGGGGCGCGGACGTGGTCGCCCTGGCGACGCTCGACGTCCGGGCGGACGAGCCGGGGATCATCGGCGCCGCGACGCGTCTGGGGCTGCCGGTCCGGCCGTATCCGGCGGAGGTGCTGGCGCGGGTACGGGTGCCGAACCCGTCGCGGGCGGCGCGGGCCGCCGTGTCCACCGGTTCCGTGGCCGAGGCCGCGGCGCTGGCGGGAGCGGAGGCCGACGCGAGGGCTGGTGCGCGGGCCGGCGCGGGGGCGGAGGTGGGGGCGGAGAGAGGGGCAGGCGAGTGCGGGGCGGCGGATGGGGCGGGTGGCGGTGAACTGGTGGTCGCCAAGCGGAAGTCGGCGTCGGCGACCTGCGCGGTGGCCCGCCGGATTCCTTTCATCGGCACCCCGGCATCGACGGATGGCTCCGCGCCGTTCACCATGGCTGCCATGCTGCCCCCCACGAAGCACATCGACAGCGCCGGGCCCGATCTGCGGCACCACGGCGACGCTGAGGTACGCGGTCTGGATCTGACCGACCTGGCCGTGAACGTACGCACCAACACACCCCCCGACTGGCTGCGGGAGCGCATAGCCGCGTCGCTGGGCTCACTGGCCTCCTATCCGGACGGAGGCCCGGCACGGGCGGCCGTCGCCTCGCGGCACGGGCTGCCCGAGGAACGGGTCCTGCTGACGGCCGGTGCCGCCGAGGCGTTCGTCCTGATCGCGCGGGCCCTGCCGGCCCGGCGGCCGGTGGTGGTGCACCCGCAGTTCACCGAACCGGAAGCGGCACTGCGGGCCGCCGGTCACGAGGTGGGACGGGTACTGCTGCGCCCGGAGGACGGCTTCCGGCTGGACCCGGCGGCGGTACCCGACGACGCGGACCTGGTGGTGATCGGCAATCCGACCAACCCGACCTCCGTACTCCACCCGGCCGGTGTACTGGAGCGACTGACGCGCCCCGGGCGGACCCTGGTGGTCGACGAGGCGTTCATGGACGCCGTACCCGGGGAGCGCGAGGCCCTCTGCGCGCGTACGGACCTTCCCGGGCTGGTCGTGCTCCGGAGCCTGACGAAGACCTGGGGTCTGGCGGGGCTGCGGATCGGATACGTCCTGGCTGATCCGGCGACCGTCGCCACACTGGAGGGGGCGCAGCCGTTGTGGCCGGTGTCCTCCCCGGCCCTGGCGGCGGCGGAGGCGTGCATGGAGCCGCGTGCGCTGGTGGAGGCGGCGGACGCGGCGGACCGGGTCGCGGTGGACCGGTCCCATCTGCTGGCCGGACTGGCGGAGTTCGGCGAGGTACACGTGGTGGAACCGTCCGCCGGGCCGTTCGTCCTGCTGCGGACGGAGCGGGCGGACGAGGTCCGGGAGCGGCTGCGGGCACTGGGGTTCGCGGCCCGGCGCGGGGACACGTTTCCCGGACTGGGCGCCGAGTGGCTGCGGTTGGCGGTACGCGACCGGGCGACGACGAATCGTTTCCTCCAGGCGTTCGACCTGGCACTGCAGGGCTTGCCACGGAGAGCCGCCGCCGACTGAGGCGGGAGCGCTGCCCTTGCGCGAGAGCGGTGCTTGTGCGTGAGAGCGGTGGCCGTGAGCAAGAGCGGTGCTTGCGCGTGAGAGCAGTGGCCGTGGCGGAGAGCGGTGCTCTCGTGCGGGTGCGGCTGTCGTGCGCGGGAGCGGTGCTCGCGTGCGGGTGCGGCCGCCGTGCGCGGGAGCGGCGCCCGTGGGCGAGAGCAGTGCCCGTGGGCGAGAGCACTGCTCGCATGCGGATGCGGACCTCCTGCGTGAGAGCGGTGACCGCAGGCGAGAGCAGTGCTCACGTGTGGGGACGGCCCTCGTGCGCAAGAGCGGTGCTCACGCGGGAACGGAAGCCGAAGGCTGGAACGGCAGTGCTCAGGGGCCGGGCCCGATGCTCGCGTCTGTGCGCGTGCGCAGACGAGAGCAGTGCCCGCTTGTGTGAGCACTGCTCCCGTACGTGACCGGTGGTCTGGCGGGTGGGGCCTGGAGGGGCGTTCCCAGCGGGCCGGGCGGGGAGCAGTGCTCGTAAGCGTGAGCACTGCTCACTTCCCGTCCGCCGCCGTCCCCTTCCCCCGTTCCCGTATCTCAGCCCCTTGTCCGCGCCACACCCCCGTTCCCGCTACCCGTTCCTCCGTCCCCGTTCAGGACCCGCCCCTGACACCCCCGGTTCAGGGCCCCGCCCCTCCGTTCCCCGTCTCCCCCGTCCCCCGTTCCCGTTCCCGTTCCCGTTCAGGACGAGGCCCTGCCTCCCCCGGTTCAGGGCCTCGTCCCCCGTTCAGGACCGGCCCTGCCCCCCCCTGGTTCAGGGCCTCGCTCCCCGGCCTTCCCTCGCCCCCGTGCCGTGCGCCTCCGTCCCGGTCCCCCGTCAGGCTCGGCCTCCGGTCAGTTCTGCGTGGAGCGCCTGCGGGCGATGACCGTGGCTCCGGCGCCGGCGGCCAGCAGGACGGCCGCGCCTCCCGCGATGTACGGGGTGGAGGAGCTGGAGCCCGTCTCGGCGAGGTCGCCGGTTCCGGAGGCCTGGGCCTTGTCGGTGCCCGTCTGGGGCTTCACGTCGCTGATCCCCTCGCCCTTGCCCGAGCCGTCGCCGCCCGTGCCGCCCTCGTGGCCGGAGCCGTCGTCACCTCCGGTCGCACCGCCGTTCCCCGAACCACCGTTCTCGGAGCCGCCGTTACCCGAACCACCGTTCTCCGAACCGCCGTTGCCGGAACCGCCGTTCTCGGAACCGCCGTTCCCCGAGCCGCCGTTCTCCGAACCCCCGTTGCCCGAGCCCCCGTTGCCCGAGCCGCCGCCCTTCGGGGTCTCGCAGGTCGCCTCGGCCAGGGTGACCTCTCCCTCCACCTCGGCGACGTTGAGCTTCAGCGGGTTCACCGAGACCCGGAGCTGGAGCGCCGTCGCGGCGGCCGTGCGCGTGGTGGTGCTGGTCTTCGACAGGTCGAGGGTGACCGAGCCGACGCCCGGGACCTCGATGTTCGTCGTGCCGCCCGACGAGAGGCTGATCCGCTTGCCGAGCACCGAGACATGGCCCAGTACGTTCGACTCGGCGACCGGCTTCTTGCCCGTCTCGCACAGCGCCTTGGACGTGACCTCCTCGACCTCGATCAGGGAGAGCCTGGGCAGTCCGGGCACGTGCACCCGGGCCTTCACGAGGTTGGCGCGGCCCTCGGCCTTGTGCGCGTCCGCGGTGGCCTCCGCCGTGGCGACGTCCGCCTGGAGCACCTCGACCGGCTGGCCCTGGTCGACCCCGTCGAGCTTCACGCTGAGCGCGCTCTTCTCCGCGCTGGCCGGCGCGTGCACCTCGTTGAGCGTGACCTTGAGCGGTACGTCGACCGCCTTGTTCAGGAGCGAGACGTCCAGGCCGGTGCGCAGCACGACGGCGCTCGCCTTTCCGTGGGCGGTGTCCGGGGTCGCCGGGACGGTCGCGGTGGCGGCCTGCGCGGGGACGGCGACCAGCAGAGCGACGGGTGCGGCGGCGACCGCCAGGGCAGCCAGACGGAAGGTGTTGCTGTTCAAGATGGTGGAACCCCCACAAGAGACATGGAGCCACCGGCGCCGTCCAATGGGGGACATCGCGGGCGCCGGTGGCCTCGACTCCGTGAATCTTTACGCACGGAGGGTGAACTGACAGACACCTGGCGTCAGTTCACTCCAAAGGGGGGTTTCCGTGTACGTATTCGAATCTTTCGGCACGGGAGTTCCCCTCAGTCACCCGTTTCGCCGAGCGTGGACGGCGCGGAGCACGGATCGGCCCGTCCGCGTACGGATCGCGTACAGAAAGGTGTTCACCGTACGGAGAGGGCTCAACGAGCCGGGGACGCCCGAGGTCACCGCCGGTCAACATCGCGCCCACCCGCCCGCCGCACGGCGGACCCGGGCGGTCAGCCGACGACGCGGCCGTTGAGCACCACGCTGCGGGGCCCCGCCAGGACGCGTACGTCGGCGCGCGGGTCCTCGTCGTACACCACCAGGTCCGCCGGGGCCCCCTCCTCCAGCGCCGGGCGCCCCAGCCAGCTCCGTGCGCCCCAGGTCGTCGCGGAGAGCGCCTCCAGGGGCGGGATGCCCGCCTTCACCAGCTCGGCCACCTCGGCGGCCACCAGCCCGTGGGGCAGCGAGCCGCCCGCGTCGGTCCCGACGAAGACGGGGACGCCCGCGTCGTAGGCCGCCCGGACGGTGTCGTAGCGGCGCTCGTACAGCTGCCGCATATGGGCCGACCAGCGGGGGAACTTGGCCTCGCCGCCCGCCGCGAGGTCCGGGAAGGTGGCGATGTTGACCAGCGTCGGGACGATCGCCACACCGCGCTCCGCGAAGAGCGGGATCGTGTCCTCGGTGAGCCCGGTCGCGTGCTCGATACAGTCGATCCCCGCCTCCACCAGGTCGCGCAGGGCGGCCTCGGCGAAGCAGTGCGCGGTGACCCGCGCGCCGAGACGGTGCGCCTCGGCGATGGCGGCCTCGACCTCGCCGCGCGGCCAGCAGGCGGTCAGGTCCCCGGCGTCCCGGTCGATCCAGTCGCCCACGAGCTTCACCCAGCCGTCACCGCGCCGCGCCTCCCGGGCCACGTAGGCGACGAGGTCGCCGGGCTCGATCTCGTGGGCGTAGTTGCGGATGTACCGGCGGGTCCGGGCGATGTGCCGGCCCGCCCTGATGATCTTCGGCAGGTCCTCCCGGTCGTCCGTCCACCGGGTGTCGGACGGGGATCCGGCGTCCCTGACCAGGAGGGTCCCGGCCTCCCGCTCGGTGAGCGCCTGCTTCTCGGCGGTGGCCGCGTCCACCGGCCCGTGCCGGTCGAGGCCGACGTGGCAGTGCGCGTCGACGAGGCCGGGCAGCGCCCAGCCGGTGAGGACCGGCGCCGCGTCCCCGCCCGGCGGCCGCTCGTGGGTGATCCGGCCGTCCACGGCCCAGATCTCGTCCCTGACGTCGTCGGGGCCGAGCAGCACCCGCCCCGTGATCCGCAGTATCCGCGCCGCCTGGTGATCGCTCATGCACAGCACTGTACGAGGCACCGCGCCCGGGGCCGACGGGTGTGCTCGGTACGCTCGGACGCACGCGCTCCCGAGCGCGGACCGCCGACGGCACACCTGAAGAGAGCACCCCGTGACGCACCCCTTCCTCGACCTCCCGCCGCTCACCGCCGCCCACTTCGCGGCGATCGAGCGGAGGGTCGCCGGTCTCCTCGCCACCGAGCAGGACGTCGTCATCACCCAGGGCGAGGCGCTGCTGCCGCTGGAAGGCTGCGTCCGGGGTGGCGCCCGGCCCGGTTCGACCGCGCTGAACGTGGTGACCGGCCCGTACGGGCAGACCTTCGGCGACTGGCTGCGGGACTGCGGCGCCGAGGTGGTCGACCTGGTGGTGCCCTTCCACGCCGCGGTCACCGCCGAGCAGGTCGAGCGGGCGCTGGCCGCGCACCCGGAGATCGACTTCGTGTCGCTGGTGCACGCCGAGGCGGCGACCGGCAACACCAATCCGGTCGCGGAGATCGGCGAGGCGGTCCGGGCGCACGGCGCCCTCTTCATGCTGGACGCCGTCGCGTCGGTCGGCGCCGAGCCGCTGCTGCCGGACGCCTGGGGCGTGGACCTGTGTGTGATCGGCGCGCAGAAGGCGATGGGCGGCCCGGCGGGTGTCTCCGCGGTGTCGGTGAGCGAGCGGGCGTGGGAGCGGCTGGCGGACAACCCGCGGGCGCCGCGCCGCTCCTACCTCTCGCTGCTGGACTGGAAGTCCCGGTGGATCGACGCGGGCCGCACGGCGCTGCCGCACGCCCCGGCGCAGTTGGAGATGCTGGCGCTGGAGGCGTGCCTGGAGCGGATCGAGGCGGAGGGCCTGACCACGGTGACGGCCCGTCACGCCGCGGCGGCGGCGGCCACCCGGGCGGGGGCGGTGGCCCTCGGCGGCGGCCTGGAGCCGTACGTCCACGAGGCGCGGGACGCCGCGCCGGTCGCCACGACGCTGCGGGTGCCGGCCGGGACCGACGCCACCGCGCTCGTGCGGGGCGCGCTCGCCGTCGATCCGTCGCTGCCGCTGGTGGCCGGCGGCGGGGCGCTCGCCGCCGAGATGATCCGCGTCAACCACTACGGCGCGGACGCGACCCGGGACGCGGTGCTCTCCTCGCTGGCCGCCCTGGGGTCCGCGCTCACGGACGCGGGCCGGGCCACCGACCTGGACGCCGCCCGCGACGCGGTCGCGGAAGCCTGGCCGAACGACTGATCGGAATACGCCGGACGGTCCGGCTCATATATTCCAATTAATGCGGGGAGCTGCTTTATCGAGAGCAGCTCCCCGCATTCTTTTGCCCGCAATCCCCGGACCTAAACGCCACACTTTCGAGGGATGCCAGTTCTACGTAATCCGGACATGCGTCAGGAGAGTTACAACCCTGTGACCGACTCCACAGGGAGGGCGTTATGCACCATAAATTCCGGTCAAAGGGTGAGAAAACGCCGTCGATTTCGATGCGGCTCACGCCCGCGTGATAACACAGACGCCTCCGTCACCCAACCCCTCGCGGCGATGCAATTTCGATTTTTGCTGGGTAAATTCAATTCGCATGACCGCCGCACCAGCAGATTTTGCCCGTGCCCGAAGCGAATTCCTTACCATCGACGCCCCGCGAGTGGAGGACGGAGCCGCGATCTGGCGCATCGCCCGCGACTCCGAGGTCCTGGACCTCAACTCCTCGTACAGCTACCTGCTGTGGTGCCGTGACTTCGCGGCGACCTCCGTGGTCGCGCGCGACGAGAAGGGCGAGGCCATCGCCTTCGTGACGGGGTACATCCGGCCCGACCGGCCCGAGACGCTCGTCGTCTGGCAGGTCGCCGTGGACGAGGCCCACCGCGGGAACGGTCTGGCGGCGAAGCTGCTGGACGCGCTGACCGCACGGGTCGCGGCCGAGGGGGACCTGGTCTCCCTGGAGACGACCGTCACCCCGGACAACACCGCGTCCGACCGGCTGTTCACCTCCTACGCCGAGCGCCACGACGTGGGCCTGGAGCGCGAGGTGCTCTTCGACGGCGGGCTGTTCCCCGAGGGGACACACCTGCCGGAGGTGCTGTACCGCATCGGCCCGTTCCACGCGTAAGGGCCCCTCAGGTCCGCCCGTCCGGGCGGCCCCCGGACCGGACCCCGCCCCCGCCCGGGGCGCGCCCGGCCCCGCCCCGTCCGGAGCACACGCCCACCCGCCTCCCGTCACCCCCAACGCAGGAGACCCGCTGTGACCATCACCCCGCCCGCCCTGAGTGTCTTCGAGAGCCTCGAATCGGAAGTACGCAGCTACTGCCGCGGCTGGCCCGCCGTGTTCGACCGCGCGCAGGGCGCCCGGCTGACCGACGAGGACGGCCACTCGTACCTCGACTTCTTCGCCGGTGCCGGCTCGCTCAACTACGGCCACAACAACCCGGTGCTGAAACGCGCGCTGATCGACTACATCGAGCGTGACGGCATCACCCACGCCCTGGACATGGCCACGACCGCCAAACGCGCGTTCCTGGAGACGTTCGAGAACGTGATCCTGCGCCCGCGGGACCTGCCGTACAAGGTGATGTTCCCCGGCCCGACCGGCACGAACGCCGTCGAGTCCGCGCTGAAGCTCGCCCGCAAGGTCAAGGGCCGCGAGTCCGTCGTCTCCTTCACCAACGCCTTCCACGGCATGTCGCTGGGGTCGCTCGCCGTGACCGGCAACGCCTTCAAGCGCGCCGGCGCCGGCATCCCGCTGGTGCACGGCACCCCGATGCCGTTCGACAACTACTTCGACGGCACGGTCCCCGACTTCCTCTGGTTCGAACGGCTCCTGGAGGACCAGGGCTCCGGCCTGAACAAGCCCGCCGCGGTGATCGTGGAGACCGTGCAGGGCGAGGGCGGCATCAACGTGGCCCGCGCCGAGTGGCTGCGCGCGCTCCAGGACCTGTGCCACCGCCAGGACATGCTGCTGATCGTCGACGACATCCAGATGGGCTGCGGGCGTACCGGCGGCTTCTTCTCCTTCGAGGAGGCCGGCATCGTCCCGGACATCGTCACGCTGTCGAAGTCCATCAGCGGGTACGGCCTGCCGATGTCGCTCTGCCTCTTCAAGGGCGAGCTGGACATCTGGGAGCCCGGTGAGCACAACGGCACCTTCCGCGGCAACAACCCGGCGTTCGTCACCGCCGCCGCCGCGCTCGACGCCTACTGGGCGGACGGCCAGATGGAGAAGCAGACCCTGGCCCGCGGCGAGCAGGTGGAGCAGACGCTGCTGGCGATCTGCGGCGAGGACCCCAGCGCCCAGTTCCGCGGCCGCGGCCTGGTCTGGGGTCTGGAGTTCTCCGACCCGGCGCGCGCGTCCGCCGTCTGCGCCCGCGCCTTCGAACTGGGCCTGCTGCTGGAGACCTCGGGCCCGCAGAGCGAGGTCGTGAAGCTGCTGCCGCCGCTGACCATCACCCCCGAAGAGCTGGACGAGGGCCTGCGCACGCTGGCCCGCTGCGTCCGCGAGACCGTCTGACCCGGGCAGCGCCCGGGACGGGCACCGATTGAGCAGGACAGAAGAGAAAGGCACCATCCCACCGTGATCGTCCGATCGTTCAGTGACATCGAGAACACCGACCGGCACATCAGGTCCGCTTCCGGGACCTGGGAGAGCAAGCGCATCGTGCTCGCCAAGGAGAAGGTCGGCTTCTCGCTCCACGAGACCGTGCTGTACGCGGGCACGGAGACCTCCATGTGGTACGCCAACCACATCGAGGCGGTGCTCTGCACCGAGGGTGAGGCCGAGCTCACCAACGACGAGACCGGCGAGACGCACTGGATCTCGCCGGGAACGATGTACCTGCTGGACGGGCACGAGCACCACACGCTGCGGCCCAAGACCGACTTCCGCTGCGTCTGCGTCTTCAACCCTCCCGTCACCGGACGGGAGGACCATGACGAGAACGGTGTCTATCCGCTGCTGACCGAGGAGGGCTGAACCATGACCACCGAGGTGCGAACCGACCTCTACCCCACGCGCGGCGCCGCCGAGATGACCACTCCCCGCCAGGACCCGGTCATCTGGTCCGCGCCGGGCGCGCCCGGACCGATCTCCGCGAAGGACCTCCAGTCCTTCGAGCACGACGGCTTCCTCGCCGTCGAACAGCTCATCGCGCCGGAGGAGGTGGCCGGGTACCACGCCGAGCTGGACCGCCTCGTCGCCGATCCGGCGGTGCGCGCCGACGAGCGTTCGATCATCGAGCCGAAGTCCCAGAGCGTGCGGTCGGTCTTCGAGGTCCACAAGATCAGCGAGGTCTTCGCGCGGCTCGTCAGCGACGAGCGCGTGGTGGGCCGGGCCCGCCAGATCCTCGGCTCCGACGTGTACGTCCACCAGTCCCGGATCAACGTCAAGCCGGGCTTCGGGGCCTCGGGCTTCTACTGGCACTCGGACTTCGAGACCTGGCACGCCGAGGACGGCCTGCCGAACATGCGGACCGTGTCGGTCTCGATCGCGCTGACCGAGAACTTCGACACCAACGGCGGGCTGATGATCATGCCCGGCTCGCACAAGACGTTCCTCGGCTGCGCGGGTGAGACGCCGAAGGACAACTACAAGAAGTCGCTCCAGATGCAGGACGCCGGCACCCCGTCCGACGAGGCGCTGACGGCGATGGCCGACCGGCACGGCATCAAGCTCTTCACGGGCAAGCCCGGTTCGGGCACCTGGTTCGACTGCAACGCGATGCACGGTTCGGGGGACAACATCACCCCGTACGCGCGCAGCAACGTCTTCATCGTGTTCAACAGTGTGGAGAACACGGCCCAGGAGCCCTTCGCGGCTCCGATCCGCCGCCCGGAGTTCATCGGGGCGCGTGACTTCACACCGGTGAAGTAGGGCGTAGCACGACACGGGTCAGGGGCGGGACGCACCATGCGTCCCGCCCCTGACCTGTGCCGTACGCGGGGAGCCGACGGCCCGGCTCCCGGCGGTGGCCGGACGTCTCCTTCGCACCCGCGACTTCTCAGAGGACGAGACGCCATTTGACATTAGATAGCTTTATAGGTCCTATAGGGCATGCTTTGAGCATGGATTCACGCGGCGTGACCTCACGCGGCGCGATCACTTCCGTCTCCCTAGGTGAATGAGCCAGACCGTGACACACCCGGCCGTACCCCTCCCGCCGACCAGCGACCCCGGCCCCGCGGCGGACTGGGACGCCTGGCGCGCCGAACGCCGTCAGGCGCTCACCTCGCCGACCGGGAACCTGGCCCTCGTCGAGACCCGCTGGCTGCCCGCCGGGGAACGCCCCGACATCGAGGCGGCCCGCGCGGGACAGCCCGGCACCGTGACCGTGACCGCGCTGGAGCGGACCGACCTCGTCACCGGGGAACCCGAGCACGGGCTGCGGTTCTGGGACTCCGCGTCGCCGGCCCTCCGCCACTTCGAGGACACGGCCGCCTTCCCCTACGACCCGCGCTGGGTCCTGGAGGCGTCCCCCACACCGGCACCGGCCGACCGGCGCGTCCCCTTCGAGCACATCCGGGACAACGGCGGCACCCGCGACCTGGTGGTTCCCGAGGACATCGTGCTCACGCTGGACGGGCACACGTACACCCTCAGCGCCTTCGACGACGACGGCACCCTGCTGCTCGTCTTCGGCGACCCGACCAACGGCACCACCACCTACGGGGCCGGACGCTTCCTGTTCGTACGGCGGGCGGCACACGACGACCGCCGGGTCGTCCTCGACTTCAACCGCGCCTTCGTCCCGCCCTGCGGATTCTCCGATCAGTACAACTGTCCGATGCCGCCGCGGCAGAACCGTTTCCACCTGCCCGTCGAGGCAGGCGAGAAGCTTCCCCTCTTCCGCGACGGCTTCCCCGCCCAGCACTGATCGCTCCCCTCCTCTCCCCTCCCAGCGGCACGCATCCCAGCGGCACGAAGGCGCGCATCCCTCATGAACATCAAGAAGACCTCCCTGTACGGCACCGCCACCGCGGTCACCCTCACCCTGGCCCTCTCGGCGTGCGGCGGCACGGGCGGCGGCTCCGCCGCGGGCGGCACGTACGACAAGAACGCCACGGTGAACATCGGCTCCCTCTACGAGCCGCAGAACCTGGACAACACCGCGGGCGGCGGCCAGGGGGTCACCGAGGCCCTCAACGGCAACGTCTACGAGGGGCTGTTCAAGCTCACCGACGACGGCGAGGTCGAGCCGCTGCTCGCCCAGGAGCACACCGTCAGCGAGGACGGGCTCACCTACACCTTCACGCTGCGGGACGGGGTGACGTTCCACAGCGGCAAGAAGCTCACCAGCGAGGACGTCAAGTACAGCCTGGAGAAGGTGCTCGCGGACGACTCCCAGTCCGCCCGCAAGAGCAGCCTCGACGTGGTCAAGGACATCGCCACCCCCGACGCGCGGACCCTGGAGGTCACGCTCTCGAAGAGGTCGATCTCCTTCGTCTACAACCTCTCCTACGTCTGGGTCATCAACTCCGAGGCGAAGAACCTGAAGACGAGCGAGGACGGCACCGGGCCGTTCACGCTGAAGAAGTGGACGCGTGGCTCGGCCCTGAGCCTCGACCGGTTCGACGGCTACTGGGGCGACGCGGCCGCGAGCCGCCAGGTCGTCTTCCACTACTACAAGGACGCGACCGCGCTGAACAACGCGCTCCTCACCGACGCCGTGGACGTCGTCACGAGCGAGCAGTCCCCCGACGCCCTCGGCCAGTTCACCTCGAACGCGAAGTACAAGGTCAACGACGGCGACTCCACCACCAAGCTGCTGCTCGCCTTCAACGACAAGGCCAAGCCCTTCACCGACGTCAAGGTGCGCCAGGCCGTCTCCGCCGCGATCGACGACAAGAAGCTGCTGGAGTCCGTCTGGGACGGCTACGGCAAGGAGATCGGCTCGATGGTCCCGCCCACCGACCCGTGGTACGAGGACCTCACCCGGACCGACACCCACGACCCCGCGCGGGCCAAGAAGCTGCTGAAGGAGGCCGGTTACGCCGACGGCTTCAGCTTCACCCTCGACACCCCCAACTACGACCCGCACCCGACCGCCGCGACCTTCATCAAGTCGGAGCTGGCCAAGGTCGGCGTCACGGTGAAGATCAACACGATCACGCCGGACGAGTGGTACACGAAGGTCTACCAGAACCACGACTTCACGGCCACGCTCCAGGAGCACGTCAACGACCGCGACCTGGTCTGGTACGGCAACCCCGACTTCTACTGGGGCTACGACAACCCGCAGGTCACGCGCTGGGTCGAGCAGGCGGAGGCGGCCGCCACCGAGGCCGAGCAGACCGAGCTGCTGAAGAAGGTCAACCGCAAGACCGCCGAGGACGCGGCCAGCGAGTGGCTCTACCTCTACCCGCAGATCGTCGTCGCGAACACCAAGGTGTCCGGCTACCCGCTCAACGGCCTCAACTCCCAGTTCTTCGCGTACGACATCAAGAAGAAGAGCTGATGGCGCGGTACCTCCTGCGCCGCTTCGTCTTCCTCCTGGTGTCGCTGGCTCTCGCGAGCGTGGTGCTCTTCGCCCTGCTGCGCCTGCTGCCCGGCGACCCCGCCAACGCGCTCACCTCGGTGGGCGCGAGCCCCGAGCAGATCGCGGCGGCCCGGCACTCCATCGGTTCCGACAAGCCGCTGCCCGAGCAGTTCACCCACTGGCTCGGGCAGCTGGTGAGCGGGGACCTGGGGACGTCGTTCGTCAGCACGCTGCCGGTCGGCCCCGAGGTGGCCTCCCGGCTCGACCTGACGATCCCGCTGACCCTGGCCGCGTTCGTCCTCGCGGTCCTGATCGCGGTGCCGGCCGGATTCGTGGCCGCGTACAAACGGCGCACCTGGTACGGCGCTCTGCTCAGCGGCGTCTCGCAACTGGGCATCGCCGTACCGGTGTTCTGGCTGGGCATGATCCTCGTCGCCGTGTTCGCGCTGAACGCGGGCTGGCTGCCGGCCGGCGGCTTCCCCCCGGACGGCTGGGCGGTCCCCGGTGAGGCGGTCCGTTCGCTGGTCCTGCCCGTGGTGACCATCGCCCTGGTGATGAGCGCCTCGCTGATCCGGTACGTCCGCTCGGCGACCCTGGACGTGCTGGGCAGCGACTACCTGCGCACGGCACGGGCGCTGGGGTCCTCGTTCGGGCAGGCCATGTGGCGCCACGGGCTCCGCAACGCCTCGGTCCCGGTGGTCTCCGTCCTCGGTATCGAGCTGGCCTCCACCCTGCTCGGCGCGGTGGTGGTGGAGTCGGTGTTCGCCCTGCCCGGCCTCGGATCGATGCTCGTCACCGGGATCGCCCAGCACGACTACCCGGTCGTGCAGGGCGTGCTGTTCGTGTCCACCCTGGCCGTCCTACTCATCGGCTTCGCCGCCGACCTCGTGCAGCGGGTCATCGACCCACGGCTGCGCGACCGTCTCTCGGGAGGCACCCGATGACCGGACGGACCACCGAACGCACCACCGGACGTCCGGCCGAGCGGGCCACCGCACCGGCCACCGGACGCCGCCGCCCCGCGCGCTCGTACACCCTGCTCGCCGGGTGCGTGCTGACCGGCCTCATCGTGCTGCTCGCGCTCGTCTCGCTGGTGTGGTCCCCGTACGCGGCCGACGACACCTCCGGCGGACGGCTCGCCGGCCCCGGCTCCGGCCATCCGCTGGGCACCGACAAGCTCGGGCGCGATCTGTTCACCCAGGTGATGACCGGTGCGCGGATCGCCGTCGAGGCGGGCCTGGGCTCGGTGCTGATCGCCGCGGTCCTGGGCGTCCTGCTGGGGCTGCTCACCGCCTTCGCGCAGGGCTGGCTCGACGACACCCTCTCCGCGTTCCTCGACATCCTGATCGCCTTCCCGACGCTGCTGCTGGCGATGCTCATCGTCGCGGCGCACTCGGCCACGCTCGGCTCCGCCGTGCTGGCCATCGGACTCGCCCAGAGCGCGGTCGTGGCCCGGCTGACCCGGATCCTGGTCAAACGGGTCCTCACCCAGGACTACATCACCGCCGCGCGCACCTCCGGCACGTCCTGGCCGCGCACGGTGGCCCAGCACGTCCTCCCCAACATCTGGCCGACCCTCGTGGTCAACCTGGCCCTGCAGTTCGGTCTCGCCGTCCTGGCGGAGGCCGGTCTGTCCTACCTGGGCCTGGGCGTACCGCCGCCGAACGCCTCGTGGGGCGGCATGCTCCAGGAGGCGCAGGCCACCTTCACCACCGCGCCGGCCGGGGCGCTCGCCCCCGGCATCCTGCTGGTCATGCTGGTCGTGGGCGTGAACCTCATCGCGGACGGCCTGCGCGACACCCTCGACCCGACGACCCGGCGGCGGCGCACATGACCCTCCTCGAACTGAGCGGCCTCACCCTCCGCACCACGGACGGGACCACGCTCGTGGACGACCTGTCGCTGACGCTCGCGCGCGGCGAACGGCTGGGGCTCATCGGCGAATCGGGCTCCGGCAAGTCGCTGACCGCGCTGGCGGTCCTCGGCCTCCTGCCGGAAGGCATCACCGCCACCGGAAGCGTCGAACTGGCCGGGACGCAGATCGTCGGCGCGCGGGAGGACCGGCTCACGCGGATGCGCGGACGGGACGCCGCCGTCGTCTTCCAGGAACCGCTCACCGCCCTGGACCCGCTGATGCGGGCCGGCCGCCAGCTGGCCGAACCCCTGCGCAGACGGCACGGGCTCCGGGGCACCGCGCTGAAGCGGGCGGTCCTCGACGCGCTGGAACGGGTCCGGCTGGCGGAACCCGACCGCATCGCCCGGTCCTTCCCGCACGAGATCTCCGGCGGTCAGCGCCAGCGGGTCGCGCTCGCCATGGCACTGGCCTGCGAGCCGAAGCTCCTCATCGCGGACGAGCCGACCACGGCGCTCGACGTGTCCGTACAGGCCGAGATGCTCGACCTGATCGACACGCTCGTCCGGGAACGCGACATGGCCGTCGTCTTCGTCAGCCACGACCTCGCCGTCGTCGCCCGGATCGCCGACCGCGCGGTGGTCATGCGCCAGGGCCGTGCCGTGGAGGAGGGCGCCGTCCTCGACCTCGTCCGCTCACCCGCCCACGCCTACACCAGGGCGCTGGTGGGCAGTGCCCGGCGGCTGGAGTCCGCCCTGAACCTGGGAGACCCCCGATGACGCCTCCGCCGGTACTGGAACTGAGGGACGTGTCGCTGCACCACCGGGGCAGCGGCACCCCCGCCGTCCAGGACGTCTCCCTCACGGTCGAGACCGGCCGCAGTCTCGCCCTCGTCGGCGAGTCCGGCGCGGGCAAGACGACCCTGCTGCGGCTCCTGCTGGGCCTCGGCAGGCCGACCCGGGGAACGGTCGCCTTCGACGGCACCGAGCTCGCGCCGCGCGACCGCCGGCAGATGCGGACCTTCCGGCGCAGTGTGCAGTGCGTCTTCCAGGACCCGTACTCCTCGCTCGACCCCCGCAGGCGCGTCGGTGACATCGTCGCCGAGCCGTTGCGCTCCCTGGGCCTCGACTCGAAGGCCACCGCGGCCCCCAAGGTGGCCGAGGCCCTGGAGCGGGTGGGCCTTCCGGCGGACGCGGCACGGCGCTATCCGCACGAGTTCTCCGGCGGCCAGCGCCAGCGCGTCGCCATCGCCCGTGCGACGGTGTGCCATCCCCGGGTGCTCCTGGCCGACGAACCCGTCAGCGCGCTGGACGTCACCACGCGGGTGGCCGTGGTCGACCTGATCGCCGAGCTGAAGCGGGAGCGGGGACTGACCGTCGTCATGGTCTCCCACGACCTCTCGGTCGTGGCATCCCTGTGCGAACGCACCGCCGTACTGGAGGGCGGCCGCGTCGTCGAACAGGGGGACACGGCGCGGGTGCTGGGCGCCCCCGCGCACCCGTACACCCGCCGTCTCCTCGACGCCGTGCCGCGGCTGCCCGTCTGAGGCCGGGGGAAGGCGGCTTGGGGAAGGCGGCTCCGGGACGGCGGCGCCGGCGGGTGCGGGTGACAACTCGCTGGACCGCGCACCGGCCCGGCGGGGAGAGTGTCGCCATGACCTCCCTCGTACAGCACATCACCATCGACTGCGCCGACGCCTATGAACTGGCCCTCTTCTGGGCGGAGGTGCTCGGCTCGTCCGTGTCGGACGACGACGCGCCCGGCGATCCCGAGGCGCTCGTGGAGACCGGGCGGGCGGCACTGCTCTTCGTCACGGTGCCCGAGCCCAAGCGGGCCAAGAACCGGGTGCACCTGGACGTACGCCCCGAGGACCGCACCCGGGACGAGGAGGTCGAGCGGCTGCTCGGTCTGGGTGCCACCCTCGTCGCCGACCACCGCAAGCCGAACGGGCGGGGCTGGGCGACTCTGGCCGACCCCGAGGGCAACGAGTTCTGTGTGGAGGTCGGTGCCGCGGAACGCGCGGCGCTCACCGGTACGCGGCTGCCGGTCACCGCCGACGACGTGACGCTGGCGGTGCGGCTCGCGGCCGACACGCTCGCGGCGTCCCCGGCGGCCGACTGGCATGTCCCGGCGGGGTCGTTGACGTGGGACTGCTGGGAGACCATGGAGCACCTGAGCGACGACCTCTTCGCGTACGCCGTCCAGCTCGGCCCGCGCACACCCCCCACGGAGGCCGATGTGCCCTACCGCTGGGCCCCGGAGCGCGAGGGCGGCCCCTGGAACGCGGTCTTCGCGGACCCGGAGGCGGGACCCGCCGGGCTGCTCCAGACGCTGGAGGCGAGCGGTGCCCTCCTGGCCGCGATGGTGCGGACAGCCTCTCCCGCGCTGCGTTCCTTCCACTCGCACGGCGTCTCCGACCCGGAGGGCTTCGCCGCGATGGGGGTGGTGGAGACCCTCGTGCACACCCACGACGTCGCCGCCGGGCTCTCGCTCTCCTGGGCCCCGCCCACCGAGCTGTGCGACCGGGTGCTGGCCCGGCTCTTCCCGGACGCCCCGGACGACGCCGACCGGTGGGCCGTCCTGCTCTGGTCCACCGGCCGCGCGGATCTCCCGGGCCGTGAGCGGGTCACCTCGTGGAAGTGGCACGGGGCGCCGCTGGCCGGCTGAGCGGCGCGGGGGCCTCCCCGGACGTGCCGCGCCTCCAGCGCCTCAGCGCCTCAGCCGTCGAGCCGTACGACCCGGACGGCGCCCGCCGGCACGGTGAGCTCGTCCACCACGCCCTGGCCGGTGAGGAGTTCGGTGCCGGGCGCGTCGAGTCGTACGCCGGCCGGCGCGTCGGTGTGGTTGATCGCGAAGAGGTAGGTGCCGGTCTCCCCGGTGCGGCGTACGACCTCGACGTCGTGGGCGAGGCCGGTGCGCGGGGTCACGCCCGCGTCGGCCAGCGCCCGGCCCAGCACGGTGTCCAGGTCCGGGCCGCTCAGCCGCGTGGAGACGTACCAGGCGGTGCCCTCGCCGAGCCGGTTGCGGGTGATCGCGGGGCGTCCGGCGGGGAGGCCGTCGGCGTACGTCCAGAGGGTCTCGGCGCCGCGCGGGACCACCACGTCCGACCACACGTCACCGGTCAGATCGGGTCCTTCCGGCGCGCCCTCAGGGGTCGTCAGGCGGACCGTGTGGCCGTCCAGGAGCGGGGAGAACTCCTCGACGGTCAGGCCCAGGACGTCGCGCAGGGCGCCGGGGTAGGGGCCGGGATGCACCGCGTCGTCGGCGTCGACGATCCCGGAGAAGTACGAGACGACGAGGGTGCCGCCGCCTTCGACGTAGCGGCGCAGATTGCGGCCGGTCTCCTCGGTGGCGAGGTAGAGGGCGGGGACGACGACCAGGGGATAGGCGGACAGGTCGGCGTCGGGGTGGGCGAAGTCGACGGTGAGGTGGTGGTCGTAGAGCGCGGCGTAGAAGGTGTCGGCGCGCTCACGGGCGTCGTGGTCCTCGCTGGGGCGCCACTCCAGCCGCTGCGCCCACCAGGACTGCCAGTCCCACAGCATCGCCACGTCGGCGACGGTCCTGGTGCCCCGAATGCCCTCCAGCCGGCCGAGGTCGGCGCCCAGGGCGCTCACCTCGCGCCAGACCCGGGAGTCGGTGCCGGCCTGCGGCACCATCGCGGAGTGGAACTTCTCGGCGCCGCGCCGGGACTGCCGCCACTGGAAGAACATCGCTCCCTCGGAGCCGCGCGCCACATGGGCGAGGCTGTTGCGGGCCATCTCGCCCGGGAGCTTGGCCGGGTTGCGGGGCTGCCAGTTGACGCCTCCGGCGGAGTGCTCCAGCAGCAGCCAGGGCGCGCCGCCCGCGACCGAGCGGGTGAGGTCGGCCGCCATGGCGAGGTTGACGTGGGTGCGGCGCCCGTCGGTGATCAGGTAGTGGTCGTTGGTGACGAGATCGACCTCACGGCCCCAGGCCCAGTAGTCGACCGACTCACACTGGCTGAGCGCGGTCATGAAGTTGGTGGTGACGGGGACGCCGGGGGCGAGCCGGTGCAGGATGTCGCGTTCGGCCGTGAAGTTCTCGCGCATCGTGGCGTCGGCGAAGCGGGCGTAGTCCAGCCGCTGGGCCGGGTTGCCGACGGTGGGGGTGGCGCGGGGCGGCTGGATCTCGTCGAGGCCGTGGTAGCGCTGGCCCCAGAAGGCGGTGCCCCAGGCCTCGTTGACGGCCTCGACCGTGCCGTGCCGGGCGGCGAGCCAGCGGCGGAAGTGGGCGGCGCAGGTGTCGCAGTAGCAGGCGCTGACGGGGACGCCGTACTCGTTGTGCACGTGCCACATGGCGAGGGCCGGGTGCGTGCCGTACCGGCGGGCGAGCTGCTCGGTGATGCCGGCGGCGGCCTGACGGTAGGCGGGCGAGCTGTGGCAGATCGCGCCGCGTGAGCCGAAGGCGTACCGGACCCCGTCCGCGGTGAGCGGCAGGGCGTCGGGGTGGGCGCGGTAGAACCAGGCCGGCGGGGCGACGGTGGGGGTGCCGAGGTCGACGCGGACGCCGTTGACGTGGAGCAGGTCCAGCAGGCGGTCCAGCCAGCCGAAGTCGTAGCGGCCCGGTTCGGGTTCCAGCAGCGCCCAGGAGAAGATCCCGACGCTGACCATGGTCACACCCGCCTCCCGCATGAGGCGCACGTCCTCGTGCCAGACCTCCTCGGGCCACTGCTCGGGGTTGTAGTCGCCGCCGAAGGCCGGCCCTCGCAGGCCGAGCGGGGTGGGAGCGGGCTGTGGGTGCGGCATGGACGTCTCCTGGCTCGGGGGTCTGGGGGGGTCTCGGGGGTCGAGGGGATCTCGGGGTCTCGGGGGTCGAGGGGGGGTGGCTCGGGTGGCTGGAACGGCTCAGGGGCTGGCTCGGTGGGACGAAGTCTGGGAACGTGCACACAGCCACACGGCGACGCTGCGGTCCCGCCGCACACCGCCCCGTACCGGCTTGAGCCAACATAACCGCACAGCAACAACCATTGACAAGTGTCGGTTTCGTTTCTCTACTGTGAACGCTCACAGCGTCATTCCGGCCAGTGGGGCCGATGCGCTCGGCCGTCTCGTCAGGGGAGAAACCATGCAATACCGCACTGTCGCGGTGTCCACCGCCGCAGCTCTCGCCGCCTCCGCCCTGCTCTCGGGCTGCGGTTCGCCGGACGACGGGGGCGACGAGCCGGCCGCTTCCGGCCCCGCCTCGCTGACCTACTGGGCCTGGGCGCCCGGCCTGGACAAGGTCGCGGACATCTGGAACAAGGGCCCCGGCAAGGAGGCCGGCATCACGGTCACGGTGAAGAAGCAGGCGTCGGGCGACGACCTGGTCACCAAGATCATCACGGCGGCGAAGGCGCACAAGGCCCCCGACCTGGTCCAGGCCGAGTACCAGGCGCTCCCCACCCTGGTCTCCAACGACGTGCTCGCGGACATATCGAAGGAGGCGGGCGACGCGAAGGGGGAGTTCGCCGAGGGGGTCTGGCAGCAGACGACCCTGGGTTCCGACGCCCTGTACGCGCTGCCGCAGGACTCCGGCCCGCTGATGTTCTACTACCGCGAGGACCTCTTCGACGCGTACGGCCTGACGGTGCCCACCACGTGGGAGGAGTTCGCCGGCACCGCCCGCGCGCTGAAGAAGAAGGCCCCGGACAAGGACCTCACCACCTTCTCCGCCAACGACTCCGGCCTCTTCGCCGGGCTCGCCCAGCAGGCGGGCGCCCAGTGGTGGACCACGGACGGCGACCGGTGGAAGGTCGCGATCGACGACCCGGCCACCCGCAAGGTCGCCGACTTCTGGGGCGGCCTGGTCAAGGAGGGCGCCGTCGACAACCAGCCGATGTACACCCCCGCCTGGAACAAGGCGCTCGACACCGGCAAGCAGATCGCCTGGGTCAGCGCCGTGTGGGCGCCCGGCACCCTGACCACCGCGGCACCCGGCACGAAGGGCAAGTGGGCGATGGCCCCGCTCCCCCAGTGGACGGCCGGTGAGAACGCCACCGGCAGCTGGGGCGGGTCCTCCACCGCCGTCACCAACGACTCCAGGAACAAGAAGGCCGCCGCCACCTTCGCGAAGTGGCTGAACACCGACCCCGCCGCCCTCGCCGCCCTGGTGAAGGAGAGCGGTGTCTACCCCGCCGCGACGGCGGCGCAGACCGGCGGCGCCCTCTCGGCGGCCCCGGACTACTTCTCCAACCAGCCCGACTTCTACACCGAGGCCGCCAAGATCGCCCAGGGCACCGCCCCCGCCGCCTGGGGCCCGAACGTCAACGTCGCCTACTCCGCGTTCAAGGACGGCTTCGCCGCGGCGGCCAAGAACAAGTCGGACTTCGGCGCGGCGCTGAGCGCGATGCAGGACGCCACCGTCGCGGACCTGAAGAAGCAGGGCTTCGGGGTCTCGGAGTGACACGCGCACCCCGCAGGAGGCCGTACGGGGTCAAGAGCGCCCCGTACGCCTTCCTGGTCCCCGCCACCGTCCTCTTCCTGCTCTTCTTCGCGCTGCCCATCGGATACGCCGTCCACCTCAGCTTCCGCAGGACGCGGGTCAGCGGACTCGGCCTCGGCAAGGGGGCCCGCGAGGAGATCTGGGCGGGCCTGGCCAACTACACGGACGCCCTCTCCGACTCCGAACTGCTCCACGGGACGCTGCGGATCCTCGGCTACGGCCTGATCGTCGTCCCCGTGATGCTCGGGCTCGCCCTGCTGTTCGCGCTGCTCCTGGACACCGACCGGCTGCGGCTGCGCGGCTTCAGCAGGCTCGCGATCTTCCTTCCGTACGCCATCCCCGGTGTCGTCGCCGCGCTGATGTGGGGCTTCCTGTACCTGCCCGACGTCAGCCCCTTCCACTTCCTGCTCGACAAGGCGGGGCTGCCTCGGCCCGATCTGCTGGACGGCGGACCGCTGTACCTGGCGCTGGCGAACATCGCGGTCTGGGGCGGCACCGGCTTCAACATGATCGTCATCTACACCTCGCTGCGGGCGATCCCCGCCGAGATCTTCGAGGCGGCCCGGCTGGACGGCTGCTCGCAGCTCCAGATCGCCCTGCGGATCAAGATCCCGATGGTGGCGCCCTCGCTGGTGCTGACGTTCTTCTTCTCGGTCATCGCCACGCTCCAGGTGTTCAGCGAGCCGACCACCCTGAAGCCGCTCACCAACTCGCTGTCCACCACCTGGAGTCCGCTGATGAAGGTCTATCAGGACGCCTTCGTCAACAACGACATCCACGCGGCGGCGGCCCAGGCCGTGATCATCGCGCTGGCCACGCTCGCCCTGTCCTTCGGCTTCCTCAAGGCGGCCAACTCCCGTACGAAGCGGGGAGAGTCCCGATGAGCACTCCGTCCCTCGCGGCCGGCCGCCGCCGTTTCCCGCTGGTGCCCACCGCCGTCCTGCTGTGCGGTGCCGTCTACTGCCTGCTGCCGGTGGCCTGGGTCCTGGTCGCCTCGACCAAGTCCGGCGGCGAGCTGTTCTCCACCTTCACCTTCCTGCCCGGCTCCGGTTTCGCCGACAACGTCGCCGACCTCTCGGCGTACCGCGACGGCGTGTACTGGAGGTGGATGGCCAACTCCGCCTTCTACGCGGGGGTGGGCGCCCTGCTGTCCACGGCGGTGTCGGCCCTCTCCGGGTACGCGCTGGCCGTGTACCGCTTCCGCGGGAAGGAGACCGTCTTCAACATCCTGCTCGCCGGGGTGCTGATGCCTCCGGTGATCCTGGCCGTCCCGCAGTACCTGCTGCTGGCCAAGGCCGATCTGACCGACTCCTACCTCTCCGTGCTGCTTCCGGCGATCCTCTCCCCGTACGGCGTCTACCTGGCCCGGATCTACGCGTCGGCTGCCGTGCCCGCCGATGTGATCGAGGCCGGGCGGATGGACGGCGGCGGCGAGTGGCGGATCTTCCGCACCCTCGCGCTGCCGATGATGCTGCCGGGACTGGTGACGGTGTTCCTGTTCCAGTTCGTCGCGGTCTGGAACAACTTCCTGCTGCCGTACATCATGCTGGGCGACGACGAGAAGTTCCCGGTCACGCTGGGGCTGTACACGCTGCTCCAGCAGGGCGCCACCACCCCGGCGCTCTACACGCTGGTCATCACCGGCGCACTGCTGGCGATCATCCCGCTGATCGCCCTGTTCCTGGTGATCCAGCGGTTCTGGAGTCTCGACCTGCTCTCCGGCGCCGTAAAGTCCTGACAGCTCCTCACCAGGGCTCCCCTTGATGAAAGATCACGCACCATGAGCCGCACAGAACCCACCGGCGCGGGACGCCGCCGGCCGCCGACGATCCATGACGTCGCCCGGGAGGCCGGGGTCTCCCGGGGCACCGTCTCCCGGGTGCTCAACGGCGGTCACCACGTCAGTCCGGCCGCCCTCGACGCGGTCCGGTCCGCCATCCGCCGGACCGGGTACACCGTCAACCGGCACGCCCGGTCGCTGATCACCGGCCGCTCCGACTCCGTGGCGTTCCTGCTGACCGAGCCGCAGGAGCGGTTCTTCGAGGACCCCAACTTCAACGTGCTGCTGCGCGGTTGCACCACCGCGCTGGCCGCGCACGACATCCCGCTGCTGCTGATGATCGCCGGCACGGAGGCCGAACGCCGCCGGAACATGCGGTACATCGCCGGGCACGTGGACGGGGTGCTGCTGGTCTCCAGCCACTCCGGCGACCCGGTCGCGGCCCAGCTGCACGAGGCCGGTGTCCCGCTGGTGGCCTGCGGGAAGCCGCTCGGGCAGGGGTCGAAGGTCAGTTACGTCGCGGCGGACGACCTGGGCGGCGCCCGGGACATGGTCCGCTATCTGTACGAGTCCGGACGGCGCCGGATCGCCACGGTCAGCGGGCCGCTGGACACCCCGGGCGGTGTGGAACGGCTGGCCGGCTACCGGGCGACGCTCGCCGAGTGCGGGCTGCCCCACGACGAGGCGCTCGTCGTGCCGGGTGACTACAGCCGGGCGGGCGGGGAGGCGGCGGCCTCGCTGCTGCTGGAGCGGGCGCCGGACATCGACGCGGTGTTCGTCGGGTCCGACCTGATGGCGCAGGGGGTGCTGACGGCGCTGGAACGGGCGGGCCGGCGGGTGCCGCAGGACATCGCGGTCGGCGGCTTCGACGACTCCCCCGCCGCGCTGGCGGCCCGCCCCGAGCTGACGACGGTCCGCCAGCCGTGGGACCGGATCAGCGCGGAGATGGTACGAGTGCTGCTGGCGCAGATCGGCGGAGAGGACCCGGCCGCGGTGATCCTCCCCACCGAACTGGTGCGCCGGGACTCGGCGTAGGCGGCGCGGGGCCGGCCCGTCCTGCGGGGCCCGGCCCGTACGTCAGCGGGCGAGCACGTCCAGCGCGCGGTCGACGTCGGCCTCGGTGTTGTACACATGGAAGGCCGCGCGCAGGTTCCCGGCCCGGTTCGAGACCAGGACCCCGGCGTCGGCCAGTTCGGGCTCCCGGGCGCCGAGTCCGGGTACGGCGACGATCGCGGACGTACCGGGCACCGCCGGGTGGCCGAGGGCGCCGAGGCCCTCCCGGAAGCGGGCGGCGAGGCCGGTGGCGTGCTCGTACAGGGCGTCGACGCCGACCTCGGCCACCAGGGCGAGCGCGTGTTCCGCCCCGTGGTACGCGAGGAACGCCACCGGCTCGTCGTAGCGCCGGGCACCGGCGGCGAGCCGCCGTACCGGGCCGTAGGTGCTGTTCCACCGGTCCTCGGCGGACAGCCAGCCCGCGTGCAGGACCGGCAGGGTCTCCTGCGCCTCCTCGGTGACGGTCAGGAACGACGTACCACGGGGGCACATCAGGAATTTGAACGCGCCGGTGACGGTGTAGTCGTACGCCCCGGCGTCCAGCGGGAGCCAGCCCGCCGACTGGCTGGCGTCCAGGAGCGTGCGGGCCCCGTGCGCGGCGGCCGCCGCGCGTACCGCGTCCAGGTCGGCCACCCTGCCGTCGGAGGACTGGGCGGCCGAGAAGGCGACGAGCGCGGTCTCGGGGCGTACGGCCTCGGCCAGGCCGGCCAACGGCACATACCGCATCCGCAGGTCGCCGCGCACCGCGAAGGGGCTGACGACCGAGGAGAACTCGCCCTCCGGAGCCAGGACTTCGGCCCCGGCGGGCAGCGACGCAGCGACGAGGGCCACATGGACGGCGACCGAACCGCCGGTGGACACCCGGCCGGGATCCACCCCGGCGATCCGGGCGAACCCGGCCCTGGCCCGGTCCACCGCGTCGAAGCTGCCCGCCCCGCCACGGCTGCCCGTGGCGTTCCGCTCGGCCAGCGCCGTGACCGCCTCGACGGCTCTGCGGGGCAGCAGCCCACAACTGGCGGTGGCGAGGTACGCGGTGGCTCCACCCGAGGCGAACTCGGCGGCCCTGACCTGATCGAGCGAAGAGGTCTCCATGCGGCCCAGCCTGACCGTCGCCGGGTGGCGGCGTCAATCACGGGAAGCTGTGGCCCCGTCGCCGCGGAACGGGGGCCGCCGGAGACATGACGCCGACCAGATCCCTTTCCGGCGCGCCTCTTCCCGTGCCCGAGCGCCGGATGTCCGCGAATAACCGAGAATCACCCCGGACAGAGGCCCCTCCGGATCATCATGCTTGCGCTGTTGTGTCCGACGACGAGGGGAACAGCCATGGCCAGGCGACTGCGGGTACTCGGGAGCACGTCCGGAGTCGGCGACTGCCCGACGCTGTACGAGGATCTGGACACCGGGGAAGTGCTCGTACAAGGGGATGCGGTGACCGACCCCACGGACGTGGCGCAGCTCACACACGTCAAAGAGGGAGAAGCGTTCGTGGTCGTCCCCCGGGAGCTGCTGGCGAACTTCTCCCCGAAGGAGGTCACGCACGTGCCGGAGTTCGTTCCGCAGCAGAAGATCAACGAGTTCATCAACGACGGGTTCGAGCACACCGCGTGGAGGCTGGAGACCCGGAGCGGGTACGCGTCCGATCAAGCGATGCCGTCGTATCAGGAGTTCCTACGGACCGGGGACACCGCAGGGGAGGTCGGGCACCCGTGGTTCGCCAACGTGCGGCGCATGGTGGAAGGCGGCAAGCGGTTCGAGCGGGCACGGATCGTGGACGACCCGCCGACCACCGGTCAGCGGTACCTCCTCGCGTGCGCTCGGACGAACGTCGCGGCCGGTGAGGACATCCGCCACCTGTGGCGCGACGATGCCGAGCGCTACGGCGTGAACCTCTCGGACTTCTGGCTGTTCGACTCCCGCACCGTGGCGCGCTTCCATTTCGAAGGAGAGCGCACCATCGGCATGGAGCTGGTCACCGATCCGGCCGAAGTGCTCCGGGCCTGCCAGACCCGGGATGCCGCATGGCACCACGCGGTCCCGTACCGGGAGTTCACGGCTCAGGTACCGTCCGCTGGGTGAGTACGGACTTTCAGCAAGCCCGCGTCTCCCTCGGTGCGCGTCTGCGGGAGCTGCGTGCCGAGGGCGGGCTCACCGGCCGCGAACTGGCCGGTCGGCTTGCGTGGGGACAGTCCAAGGTCAGCAAGCTGGAGAACGGCAAGCAGACACCGACCGTCGCCGATCTCACGGCATGGGCCGAGGGAACCGGGAACCCGGGGGCGACAGGTGAGCTGGTCGGGCGCCTGCGAGGGCTGGAGACGCAGTACCGGTCCTGGCGGCGACAGCTGGCGGGCGGATATCGCGCCGTGCAGGACGCGCACCGGGCACAAGCTCAGAAGACGCGGTCCCGCCGCAGTTTCGATCCCTCGCTGATACCAGGCCTCTTGCAGACCGCGGATTACGCACGTTCCGTCCTGACCCGGTACTCCACGATCCATACCGCCCCCAGAGACATAGAAGCCGCCGTGCGGGCGCGCATGGGGCGACAGGACATCCTCATGGATCAGACCCGGTCGTTTCACTTCCTCGTCTGGGAGGGAGCCCTGCGGGCCCGTCCCTGCCGGCCCGCTGTGCTCTCAGCACAGCTCGACCGGATTGTCGGGCGGCTCGGTCCGGGAAACGTGAGGGTAGGAATCGTGCCGTTCGAAGCGGACATGAACCTACCGGCCGGTGTCGGGTTCTCCGTGCACGACGACAGCCTGGTGATCACCGAGACATGGCACGCGGAGATGTGGCTGGACGGTTCCGAGGACGTCGCACTGCACGTCCGGGCGTGGGAGGCACTGGAGAGGAACGCGCTCTACGGAGCCGGGGCCCATCGTGCGCTCATGCGGGCCAAGCAGACTGTGATCCCGCGAGAATAGCCGCGCATACGGCCGCCCCCTCTCCCCCTGACGTACCTAACGTTCTGGCACACGGAGCCAGATGCGAAGGGCGGGACGGTGAGCCACGACAGCGGGAACATCACCAGGGGCGGCGCGATGACGCCACGAGCCTCCCGGGACAGCGGAAGGACGTACGGCCCGCAGATCTTCGTGTCCTTCGACCCGCAGAACCCGCTTCCCGCCGACTCGGCCGAGCCGCACCGCGCCCGCCGGCAGCGCCGACGAGCTCGGCGAGCCGTCCATCGCGCACGAGGCGAACCCGGCACTTGACGTTCGTACGGGAGTTCTCAGAAGTAGCGGTGCCAGAGCGCGTCCAGTAACCGGCGACACCAAGAAGGGGTGCCCATGGAAACCACCGACCGTGCGCGGCTTGACGCGTATTTCGGCAAGGTCGCCGACAGGTTCACGCCGACCGAACGTCCGTCCTCGCTGCTGATCACTCATGTGCTGCCCGAACGGCCCGCGTTCGTCGGAGCCGTGGGCACGGTGTCGCGTCTGCGCGCCGTTCTGCCCAAACCCAAGTCCATCCACGCGAGCGCCCGCCGGGAGATCGAGCGGACCGTGGCATGCGACGTACTGTCCCGCGATACGTTCAGCGACCCCGATACCGCCGTGACCTACCTGGAGACCAGGGCAGCCGGCGAGCGTGTCGTTCTGCTCGACGTGGGCGGGTATTTCGCTCCCTGCCTGGAAGCCTTGTGTGAACGGTTCTCGGGGACCGTCCTCGGCGTGGTGGAGGACACCGAGAACGGACACAAGCGGTACGCCGAACGGGACAAGCTGCCGTGCCCCGTCGTGTCCGTGGCTCGCTCCCCCCTCAAAGACCCAGAAGACTTTCTGGTCGGACAGTCCGTCGTGTTCTCCGCCGAGGCGCTGTTACGGCAGCGCGGGGACATCCTGCACGGGCGCCCGGCACTCGTCCTCGGGTTCGGCAGACTCGGGTCCAGCATCGCCCGTCTGCTGCACGTCAAGGGCGTACGGGTCATCGTCTACGACATCGACCCCGTACGGCGCGCACAGGCCATGTCACGGGGATTCGAGGTAGCCCGCGACCGCGACCAGGCCATAGCCACGGCCGGACTCGTCCTGTGCGCCACAGGGGCCCTGTCGCTGCGCGGCGAGGACTTCCCGCAGCTCAAGAACGGGGCCTATGTAGCCAGCGTGACCAGCTCGGAGGACGAGTTGGAGTTGCGCGGACTGCCCTCGGGCTACATCCGTGACAGCGCCGGCACGCACGTGAGCCGCTACAGCACGACCGGGCACTACTTCTATCTGCTGAATGGCGGCGAGGCCGTCAACTTCGTCCACGGCGCGAGCGTTGGGCCGTTCATCTTCCTCGTTCAGGCCGAGATCCTCGCGGGTGCGGCCCTGCTGGCTCGCGGCGGGCTCGACTCCGCCATGTACGAGGTACCCACCGCCGACCGGGAAGCCATCGCGGCTACCTGGCTGCACTACTACAACAGGTGATCCGATGCCCATCGCGGCAGACCACATCCACATGACCCTGGCCGCGTACGCGGCCGCGTACCCCGAGGACAAGCACGCACTCGCCCCGCTGACCGAACTACTGGATCAGGGGGCCGACGTGACCAGCCGGAAGGAGTTCCGCGGACACGTCACCGCGGGCGCCGTTCTCGTCAACGACCGGGGCGAGGCTCTGTTCATTCATCACAACGCGCTCGGCGAGTGGCTGACTCCGGGCGGGCACCTCGAGCCGGAGGACACGAACCTGTTGGGCGCGGCACTACGCGAACTGGTCGAGGAAACGGGGGTGACGGTCAGCCTCGCCCCCGTCCAGCCCACGCCCGTACACATCGATGTGCACGCGATCCCCGCGAACGACAGCAAGGGCGAGGGCGCCCACTGGCACGCGGACTTCCGGTACGTCTTCCGCGCGACCGGAGACCAGGCCGTGACGCTCCAGAAGGAGGAAGTGAACGGCTACGCGTGGCGAGGCGTGGACACCATCACTGACAAGACGCTGCGGGCACGGGTCATCGCATCGCTCCGATAGCCCACCTCAGGTCTCGACGCGCACAGCTCTTCCCCTCTCCAGCTCTGCCGCACCGACGCGGAGAGAGCCTCCGCGACCGGGGGCTGCCGGATGTCGAGGCCGCCCCCACGGATTTTCACGCTCGGCCGCACTCCCGTCCGGTGTCCGGGCGCGGCGAGATTGCGTCGGGGCGCGGGCTAAGGGCTGTCCCGTAATCCGTGGTGGATCAGCGCGCGGCGTCAGATGCGGTGGATCGCAAGGCGGAGGGGCGTCCGCATACTGGATGTATTCGGGCGTTCCGACAACGCGGCGAGGTGCCGTAGCTGTCGTCGTGCGCCCGCCAGGGATTACGGGACAGCCCTCAGGTACCGTCGTTGCCATCGCGCAGGGAGTGAATCATGTTCCGCAGGATCAGGAGCGCGCCTGACTGCTCGGCCTCCGTCATACCGGCCAGCATTCTGATCTCGACGGACCGGACCGCCACGGTCGCCTCCGCCAGGCTCCGCCGGCCGCGAGGCGTCAGCCGCGCGGGGAGGGCCTTCCCTACGGGCGCCTCCGCGGGCCTGGTCACGTAGCCGTCCCGTTCCAGGGCCTGGAGCAGCACGTTCATCGACTGCCGGGTCACGAAGGCGCCACGCGCGAGCTCGGAGTTCGACAAGCCCGGCCGTTGCGCCAGCAGTTCCAGGCAGGAGTAGTGCGTCACGGTCATCCCGAGCGGCCGGAGCACCTCCTCCATGGCCAGCCGCAGGGCACTCGATGCCTCTTTCAGCAGGTAGCCCAGTGACTTGTCCAGGTCGATGCCCGCGCCTCTTTGACTCATGTCAGGATTCTGACATACCTTGATGCGTGTCAGAAAGCTGACACGAAGAGAAGGAGCATCACCATGCCCGCGACCGGTCCCGACTTCATCTCGCTCCAGGCGCGCGACCTCGACGTTTCGCAGGCGTTCTACGAGCGGTACCTCGGCCTTGTCCGCTCACCGGCCGGACCTCCGCACGCCGTCGTCTTCGAGACGCGGCCGATCGCGTTCGCACTGCGCGACGTCCTTCCCGGCACCGATCTCGCATCCGCCGCCCAGCCCGGCATCGGTGCCGCGATCTGGCTCCACGCCACAGACGTCCAGGCCATCCACGACGCTCTCGTCGCCGACGGTCACACCATCGTCTCCGCACCGGTTGACGGCCCCTTCGGCCGGACCTTCACCTTCGCCGACCCCGACGGCTACCAGATCACCCTCCACGACCGCGCCTGACACACCCCACGCCACCGGAGGGGCACCGGCCCCCGGGGACCGCGGTCGCGCCCGAGGCACGAGCAACCGGGCGCCGTTCACCGGCCCTTCGCACGCGAACGCGCCGACTCTCCCGACCAGGTCGCGGCCACCGGTGCGCGTACGGCCGCTTCCGGGGGTCAGGTGGTGAAGCCCGGCATCACCAGGCCGGATTCGTACGCGATCACCACCGCGTGGGTCCGGTTCTGCGCGCCGAGCTTGCTCAGGACGTTCCCGACGTGCGTCTTCACGGTCTCCAGGCTCACCGTGAGCGCCTGGGCGATCTCGGAGTTGGACCGGCCGGTGGCCATCATCCGCAGCACCACCTCCTCGCGCCCCGTCAAAGCCGCCTTCGGCAACGCCTTGGCGGAGCTCAGCGGGCGGGCGGTGACCATCCGGCGCAGAGCCGCCGGGAAGAGAATCGTCTCCCCCGCCGCCACGACCCGCACCGCTTCCGCGATCTGCCGGACCGGACGCCGTTTGAGCACGAACCCACTGGCCCCCGCGCTGAGCGCGGTGGTGACGTAGTCGTCGTTCTCGAAGGTGGTGATCACCACGACCTTCGGGGGGTCGAGTGACTCGGCGAGGAGCTGCCGGGTGGCCTCGATCCCGTTGCGGCGCGGCATGCGCACATCCATCAGGACCACGTCCGGCCGCAGCAGCCGTGCCTGTTCGACCGCCTCCACACCGTCGGCGGCCTCCCCGACGACCAAGATCTGCGGCTGTGCCGCGAGCAGTGTGCGCAGACCGCTCCGGGTCACCTCGTCGTCGTCCGCGATCAGGAGGGTGACCGGGGCGGTGGCAGGCCCGGCGGTGTCAGTCTCGGCAGCGACGGCCGAGTCCGGGCCGGTCATGCCGGCACCCGTACCGGCAGGCGGACCGCCAGCCGCCAGTGCTCCGCCCCGTGTGGGCCCGCCGCGAACTCACCGTGCAGCAGCCGTATGCGCTCGGCGAGGCCGGGCAGACCGTGCCCGGACGTCGGAAAGACGCCCCGGTCCACAGCTGCGCCCGTGTTCGTCCCGTGGCCGATCCGGTTGACCACGCTGAGCCGCAGCCCGTCCGGTGCGGCGGACAACTCGACCTGGATCGGACCGCCGCCCCCGTGCCGGAGCGCGTTGGTCAGCCCCTCCTGGAGGATCCGGTACGCCGCGCGGGACAGCGTGCCCTGCACCTGCGCCAGGTCACCGGTCAGGTCCGGCTCGATCCTGGCACCCGTGTGCCGCAAGCGGTCGAGCAGTTCGGGCAGGTCGGCCAGCGTACGGACCGGCGCCGTCTCCGCCTTCTCCTCACGCAGCACGCCCAGCACGTAGTCCAGGTCCTCCAGGGCGGCCCGGGTCGACTCCTCGATGCTGTGCAGGGCGGCTCGGGCCGCCACCGGGTCGGCGGCGAGCACCTCGCCCGCCACTGCCGCCTGGATCGTCGCCGCCGTCAGCGTGTGCCCTATCGAATCGTGCAACTCGTGGGCCAGCCGGTTGCGTTCGGCCAGACGCCGCTCCCGTTCGGCCGCCAGCGTGAGGCGCTCGGCGGCGGAAGGTCCCAGCAGCCGTGGCGCCAGCCACCGCAGAGCGCCCGACGTCGCCACGCACACGAGCACCGCCAGCAGCACGCAGACGGCCGCCGTCAGCCAACTCTGCCAGCCGCGCTCCGGCCGCAGCGTCCAGCCGAGCAGGGCGATCTCCGTGTCGCTGCCCGTCCAGTCCTCCGGCAGGGCCAGGCCCATGAGGAACAGCACGCTGCTCGCCAGCGTCCCCGCCCACCCGAGGGCCACGTGCAGCAGCAGCCAGGCAGGGGTCCGCAGGCGGTCGGCGCCGGACGGCACGGCATGATCCGGCGCGGCGGGGGCCGGACCGGCACCGGGTGGGCCCACAGGTAGGCGTACCGGCACCGGGTCCGGCAACGGCACCTTCAGCAGGCGGCGGGCGGACACGATCAGCACCCGCCGCACGGCGGGGACGAGGCCGATCCCGGCGATCAGGGCCGCCCAGACCAGCAGGGCCAGAGCGGCCCGCACTCCGTACGGCGCGGAACCCCACAGCAGAGCGGGGAGCACGGCGAGTGGCAGCAGCGGAGCGCTCGCCGTCGCGCCGAGGAAGGCGAACAGCGCGCCCGAATACGTGGAGCCGTGCGGGAACGGCCGGAATGCCCGGTTCATAGTCGGCAAGTATGGCGGGCCGGTGTGCAGAAGCCCTCCCCCGATCGGGGGAGGACTTTCCCACGCCTTCTCGCGATGCGCCCGCCTGCCCTCCACTTCCATGATCGTGTCCTGCCCAGTCGAAACGGGAGGACAGCGGATGAAGACACGAAGGACGGCGGCGGTGCCGCCGTACATGGCGACGGCCGAGGGGACGCCGGTGAGGCCGGCGTCGGAGCCACCCGCGGGACCCGTGGCCGGCACCCGGCCCCCGTCCGCCGGGAACGGTCCGGCCACGGCGGCCGTGGCGCTGGGCGCCACCGGCCTGTTCACCTCGGTCGTCCTCGTCGGCGGGCTGCTCGGCGCCGTCGGCGTGGTCCTGGGCGCTGTCGGCCTGAGGACGGCCGGGCGGACCGGAGCCGGCCGGGGCAAGGCCGTGACCGGCGTGCTGACGTCGGTCCTCGCGATCGTGGTGTCCGCGCTGTTCGCCCTCTTCCTGGCCTGGTACGCGAACAGGACGCAGGCCTGCTACCAGCCCGACAGCCTCCAGGAATACGCGCGGTGCGTCCGCCGGCACCTCGCCGTGAACTGAGCGGCGGCGAAGCCACGCCCCGTGCCCCGTCACCGATAGGAAAGTGCATCATCGTGCAATACACACGCAAGGCGCGCGACAGGCGCATGGCGTCCCTTCTGGCCGCCTGCACCGTGGCGGCCCTGGCCGCGACACCGACACCCGGGACGGCCTTCGCGGCCTCCGGGGCTCCCGCCGAGGACCCCCTGCGGCCGTACACCCAGCAGAAGCTCCACTGGCGGCACTGCGACCCGAAGACGCCTGCCACGTTCCAATGCGCGACGCTCAAGGTGCCGCTGGACTACGAAAACCCCGGCGGGAAGCGGCTCGACATCGCGGTGAACCGCTTGAAGGCGAGCGGTCCGGAGGAACGCCGTGGCGTGCTGCTGTTCAACCCCGGCGGCCCCGGTGCGCCGGGCCTGGACCTTCCCGTCGCCTTGGAGACGTACCTTCCCCAGGCGGTGAAGGAGCGCTACGACCTCATCGGGTTCGACCCGAGGGGCATCGGGCAGAGCTCTCCGCTCAGCTGCGGTCTGTCCTCCGGCGAACTGGACTTCGACCGCGCGTACCACGCCGAGACCTTCGCGAAGGACGTGCGGTGGGCACGCGACGTGGCCCGCAAGTGCGCGACTCAAGAGGGCGACAGGCTGCGGCACATCACCACCCGCGACACCGCACGCGACATGGACGTCATACGCGCCGCGCTGGGAGAGGAGAAGATCTCCTACTTCGGGGGCTCGTACGGCACCTATCTCGGAGCCGTTTACACGCAGATGTTTCCCCGGCGGGCCGACCGGTTCGTGCTGGACAGCGCGGTCGACCCCGTGCGGTACGGACGCGGCACCTTCCAGGACATGGCGGAGGGGACCGAACCCGCGTTCGTGCGGTGGAGCGAGTGGGCCGCCCGCCGGCACACGGTCTATCAGCTCGGCACGACCCCGGCCGAGGTCCGCAGGACCTTCTGGGACATCGTCGCCCGGGCGAACCGTGAACCCGTCGTCACCGCCGAGGGACTCCTCTCCGGTGACGACATCCGTTCCGCGCGCGACGTCTTCTTCCAGGAACAGAAGGCCGCCGCCTGGGTCGCCGAGCTGAAGAAGGCCGCCGAGGGGGACGAGCCCGTCACTCCGGCACCCGCCCCTGAACTCCCTCCGGAGAACGAGATCGCGGGCCTCTGGGCGGTCATGTGCGGTGACACCTCCGCCTCGTGGCCGCGCGACCCCGAGCAGTACCGGCGCGACGCCGTCCGCGACAAGGCCCGGTATCCGCTGTACGGCGACTTCGCGTCCACCATCAAGCCGTGTGCCTTCTGGAAGCCCGGCAGCGAGGGCCCGACCACCGTGAACAACGGCGTCAAGGCGCTGATACTGCAGAACGAGTGGGACCCGCAGACACCCCTGGCAGCCGCCCGGAAGATGCACCGGGCGCTGCGGGGCTCCCGGATGGTCACCGTCGCGGGCGGAGAGGGCCACGGCGTCTACGGCGCGGGGTCCTGCGCGGACGAGGTCGCCAACGCCTACCTGACCACGGGCCGGCTCCCGGCCACGGACCTGACCTGCCGGGCGCCCGGATGACCCGCCGACGCGGCGGGCCCCGCACGTGGTCCGCGGGCCCGCCGGTGGCCGCCACGGCGGACGGGAGCTACGCGCCCCGGCCGGGTGCGTCCGCCCCGGGCACCTCGCAGGAGCCGTCCGCGTCGCAGGCCGCCGCGTCGCCTCCCACCGGGATGAGCCCGGTCACCTGGCGGTCCTTCCACGCCTGTTCCAGGGCTTGGCCGAACACCTCGGAGGGCTGGCCGCCGGAGATGCCGTAGCGGCGGTCGAACACGAAGAACGGGACGGCGGTCGCGCCGAGTTCGGCCGCCTCGCGCTCGTCCGCCCGTACGTCGTCCGCGTACGCCCCGGGGTCGGCCAGCACCGTACGCGCCTCGTCGGCGTCCAGTCCCGCCTCCACGGCGAGACCGGCCAGCACGGTGTCGTCGAAGACCGACCGCTCCTCGGCAAAGTTCGCCCGGTAGAGGAGGCTCAGCAGCTCGTCCTGGCGCCCGCGCGCCTTGGCCAGGTGCAGCAGCCGGTGCATGTCGAAGGTGTTGCCGTGGTCGCGCCCCTCGGCGCGGTAACCGAGCCCTTCGGCCTGCGCGTTCGCCGCCACATTGGCCTCCATGGAGCGGGCCTCCTCGGGAGTGCGCCCGTACTTCTGGGCCAGCATGTCGATCACCTGCTCGGTGTCGCCCTTGGCACGCCCGGGGTCGAGCTCGAAGGAACGGTGGACCACCTCGACCTCTCCACGGTGGGCGAACCCGGCCAGGCCCTTCTCGAAGCGGGCCTTCCCGATGTAGCACCAGGGACAGGCGATGTCGCTCCAGATCTCGACGCGCATGACTCTTCTACTCTCCAGCTCTGCCGTACGGTGCGGAGGGAGCCTCCGCCGACGGGTGAACGTCCGGCGGGGGCGGGTGATTCCCGGGGCGAGCGCGTGCGCGTCGCGGTGCGCCCGGCCCGTGCGCCCTCCCCGTGGCGCACGGACCGGGCCGTCCGTGGTCGACCGCCCGACCGGGAGTACCCGCACGCCGTGACGGCGGGCCGTGCTTGGATGCCTGGCATGGACGACTCGACGCGTATATGGATCACCCCGGTCCCGCCGTTCGGCCCCGACGAGTCCGGGGTGGTCCTGGGCGTGGACCTGATGTCCGGGGATCCCGCCGAGCGGATGGCCGGCGTCTTGCTGAACCGGGGGCACGAGGGCCAGGAAGGGGTGTTCCATCTGCTGGCCTCGGACCTCTCGGCCCGTTACGCACGCCATGGCGAGAGGCTGACGGTCGATGTCACCGCCTCCCGGCAGGTGCTCGCCCACGATCTGGCGGACCACCCGGACGCGCTGGACCAGCACCTGGCCACCCTCCCCGGCCGGCCCGGCGACGACGACCGGGTCACGCTGATCCACCGCGAGATCGTGACCGGCTTCCGTCCCGCCGAGAGCGAGGACGGGAAGCAGCCGGTGCTCCTCGTCGAACACGAGGGCCCGACGACGCTCGCGGAGTTGTTCGCGCGGTTCGAGCGGGGTGAGTGCGGGTTCGCCGTCCTTCCCGCCGACTGAGCACGGCCGGCCGAGCACACCGGCCGACCGACGGCGGACGACGAACGGCTCGGCGGGCGGCTCACCGGACGGCCCACGGCGGGCGCACGAACGCCGGGCGGCCTTCTGAACCGGACCCGGGCCGTGTGCGACACGGCGTCCGGGTCTGCCGCACCGTGGTGCGCACCCCGTCGAGCGATCCCCGGATGATCTCCGCATGGCGCGGGGTCGATGTCAGCCCTCGTGACCCGCCGGGGTCACCGCCCACGTCATCGCTCGCGCGAGCTCGGGCCGGTCGAGGATCTCGGTGCTGTCGGCGAACTGGTCGACGGCGCCCGTCAGCGGCAGGGCGCGGACGGCCGGGTCGTCAACGCGGGCGAGCAGCGCCTCGGTGAAGCGTTCGGCGTGCAGCACCTGGAAGGGCCGACTGTGGTACGGGCGGGTCGTGGGGTCGACCGGGTCGGTGAGTCCGAGTGTGTTGTGGGCGACCGCCACGGTCTCGTAGGCGCGGGCCATGTGCTGCTCCCGGGCGTGCCGTCCGGTGGCGGCGAGGGCTGCGGTGAGTACCGGCGTGAGGTCGGCCGCCCAGGGTGTCCGGGCGAAGGCACTGCCCAACCACTTGTTGTACGGCGGGTATCGGCGGTACATGAGCAGGCAGAGCCGCATCAGATCGCGGGCCAGGCGGGCCGCGACGACCGCGGCTCCCAGATCGTCGCCCACCTCGCCGCACCGGCCGACGAACGCTTCTTCCTGGGAAACGCGCTGCCACTGGCAAGCAAGCAGGTGGAGCCAGAGGTCGTGGGGGTACCGGTCGAGCCGGGCGCGGGCCGGGGCGATCACGCCGAGCCCGTCGTGGAAGACCGCTCCACCGGTGACCTCGGCGAGCCGCTGGCTGGGTGTGCCCAGCCAGTCGGCCGTGGTCACCTCTCCCCCGCACGGATCGAAGCCCAGCCGCTCGGTGAACCAGGTCCCCGGATCCGTGACCTCGACGCGGTGGTGGACCGGCCCGTGGGTCTCCCGCATGACCCCGATTCCGCCGTCGTCGGTCCCGGCGAAGTGGGTCGGGTACCCGCAGAAGGTCTTCGGCAGGCGTTCGGCGAGCAGGACTTCGATCCCCGTACCGAGACGCGCGCGGTCGCGGGGGTGCAGGAAGACCGTCAGACGGGGGCCCCACTCGTGGTCGGCGGAGCGGGGGGTGTCGAACCCCAGCACCTCCGAACCGCTGCCGAGGCGACCGGCGGAGTACACGACCCCGGGGCAGGCATCCTCCAGCAGGGGCCGCACGGCGTCGAGGTGGAAGCGGCGGGACAGCTCCAGGCCGGGGATGAACGGCGGTGTGGTCATGCGCAGAGGATGCCGGACCGCCGGGGGCCGGGCGACAGCATTTCCCGCGCGGCGCCCGCCCGTGACGGCGCCCGCCCGTGGCGGAAGGGCAGGAAGCCCGTGTCCGCGGCCCCGCACCCGGGCGCGGAGGCCGCGGGCGCGGGAGTCGGCCGGTGCCCGCGCCCTCCGGTTGGCGAACCGGGGGGCGCGGGCGGCCATGGGCTGGGCGACAGACCGGCGCTTCCGTGGGCCGAAGGCGCCGGTCTCCGTCCTCAGCTGCCGTCGCGGAGGTCGGCCGGGCCGCCCGGCAGGAAGGAGATGTGGTCGAAGGAGACCTCGCAGCCCTCTCCGGTCGGTGACTGGACGAGGAACCCGGCGTACGCCGTGGCCCGCTCCGGGGCCGTGCCGAGGGTGAAGAAGCGGACGAAGGTCCACTTCTCGCCGTCCTGGGAGGCGTGGAAGGCGAACGCGTCGCCGGTGCGGCTGAGCCGCAGCCAAAGGCTGTCGCCGTCCACCACGAAGGAGTTGACGTCGTCCGACTGGCCGCGGGTGACGACCGTGCAGACGGTGGGGTGGGCCGGGGAGAGCTCCAGGCAGAGCTTCGCCCACTCCCGCTCCCCCACGTGCAGGTAGAGCACGCCCGCGTCGAAGGCGGCCTCGAAGCCCACCGTCACGCGGGCCGCGAGCCGGAAGTCGCCCTCCGGCAGGGCACCCAGCAGACGCGGTGCGTCCAAGGCGGATTCCAGGCTGTCGCCGCCCGGCGGGACGAAGCGGTCCTGCCGGGCCCCCGCTCGGCCGGTCAGCGTACCGTCCGCGTAGGACCAGTGCCCGTCCGGCCCGAACTCCTCAAGCGTGAAAGGGAGTTCGGGCAGCTCGCGGCTCACTTCAGCCGCCCGTCGACCCGGCGCGGCAGACCCAGCGGGTTGTCCTCGCGTAGTTCGGGGGGCAGCAGGGCCTCGGGGGTCGACTGGTAGCTGACCGGGCGCAGCCAGCGTTCGACGGCCGTGGCGCCGACGGAGGTGGAGGTGGAGGTGGTCGCCGGGTAGGGGCCGCCGTGGTGCTGGGCGGGGGCGACCGCCACACCGGTGGGCCAGCCGTTGACCAGGATCCGGCCGGCCAGCGGGGTGAGTTCCGCGAGCAGTCCGGCCGCGCTCCCGTCGGCCTCCTCGGTGGCGATCTGGAGGGTCGCGGTGAGGTTGCCGGGGAGCCGGGAGAGTACGGCGGTGATCTCGGCCTCGGAGTCGTAGCGGGCGACGACGGTGACCGGACCGAAGCACTCCTCCAGGAGGGCGTCGTGCGGTCCGGCCTCGGCGAGGCGCGAGGCGGGCACGGTGAGGAAGCCCGCGGAGACGGTGTGCTCGCCGCCCGCGCCGGGGGTGACGGGCGCGTCCACGTCGGGCAGGGCGGCGCGTTCGGTGACCCCCGCGACGAAGGCGTCCCGCATCCGGTGGTCGAGCATGACCCCGGAGCCGGTGCCGCTGACGGTCTCGGTGAGGGACTTCAGCAGCCGGTCGCCCGCCTCGCCGGAGGGGGCGAGGACGAAGCCGGGCTTGGTGCAGAACTGTCCGGACCCCATGGTCATGGAGCCGCCCAGTCCCGCGCCGATCTGCTCGCCGCGCTCGGCGGCGGCGGCCTCGGTGACGACGACCGGGTTGAGCGAGCCGAGTTCGCCGTGGAAGGGGATGGGCACCGGTCGGGCGGCCGCCGCGTCGAAGAGGGCGCGGCCGCCGCGGACGGAGCCGGTGAATCCGGCGGCGGCGACGAGTGGGTGCTTCACCAGCTCGACCCCGGCGTCGAAGCCGTGCACCACGCTCACGACGTCCTCGGGCAGACCGTGCCGGGCGGCCGCCCTGCGCAGGAGCGAGGCGCAGAGCTCGGAGGTGGCGGGGTGGTCGGGGTGCGCCTTGACGACGACCGGGCAGCCCGCGGCGAGCGCGCTGGCCGTGTCGCCGCCGGGCACCGAGAAGGCGAGTGGGAAGTTGCTGGCGGCGTAGACGGCGACGACGCCCAGCGGGATCTTGACGCGGCGCAGGTCCGGCCACGGCGGGGTCCTGGTGCCGTCCTCGTGGTCGATGTGGATGTCGAGGTAGGCGCCTTCCTCGACGACCTCCGCGAAGGCTCTCAACTGTGCGGCCGTGCGGGCGAGTTCACCGGTGAGGCGGGCGGGACCGAGAGCGGTCTCCGCGTCGGCGGCCTCGACGACGTGCTCCTCGGCCCCGGAGAGCAGCTCGGCCGCGGTACGCAGGAACGCGGCGCGCACGGTGCGGTCGGCCAGGGCGTCGCGGACGGCGTGCGCCGCCCGGACCGCGCGGTCGACCTCCTCCGCCGTGGCCTCCACCGCGACCTGCTCGCGCGGGTTCCCGGTTCGGGGGTCGACACTCCAGACTGGTGCTGCTGCCACCGTGTTTCCTTCCGGTCCACTGCCACACATCCAGGAGTTGTTCGGTATTCTGAACAGCGTTCCTGAACGTGAATACACCGGAACTCTATTTGCGGGCGTTCCGTGTTGGCAAGAAGTGACGGGAAGCCGCGGCGTTGCGCGGAGCCGTGGAAGCGGGTAACACGAGCAGGTCGTACGAGAAGCAGTCGGAAGGGGCACAGGACCATGGCGGTTGCCGAGGCCGGTGGGACACAGGTCAAGTCAGCGGTACGCACGGTGGAGCTCCTGGAGTACTTCGCGGGGCGTCCCGGCATGCACTCGCTGGCCGCCGTACAGGAGGCCGTCGGTTACCCCAAGTCCAGCCTCTACATGCTGCTGCGCACCCTGGTCGAGCTCGGCTGGGTGGAGACCGACGCGACGGGCACCCGGTACGGGATCGGGGTGCGGGCGCTGCTGGTCGGCACCTCCTACATCGACGGCGACGAGGTGGTCGCCGCCGCCCGCCCCACCCTGGACCGGCTCTCCGACGACACCACGGAGACCATCCACCTGGCCCGTCTGGACGGGACGAACGTGGTGTACCTGGCCACCCGGCAGTCCCAGCACTACCTGCGCCCCTTCACCCGGGTCGGCCGCCGGCTGCCCGCGCACTCCACCTCGCTCGGCAAGGCGCTGCTGGCCACCCACAGCGACGAGCAGGTCCGCGCGATGCTGCCGGAGACGCTGCCCGCGCTGACGGACCACACCCTGACCGACCGCGAGGAGCTCATCGAGGAGCTGCACGCCGTCCGCGAGCAGGGGTACGCGGTGGACCGCGAGGAGAACACCCTCGGTCTGCGCTGCTTCGGCGTCGCCATCCCCTACCGCACCCCGGCGCGCGACGCGATCAGCTGCTCGGTGCCGGTCGCCCGGCTCACGCCCGCGCACGAACAGATGGTCAAGGACGCCCTGTTCGACGCCCGTGACCGGCTCACCCTCGCGACCCGGAGGCTCTGATCCCGTGCACGTCACACTGCGCGAGGTGCGGGACGGCGACCTGCCCCTCTTCTTCTCCTTCATGAGCGACCCCGAGGCGACCCGGGTGGCGGCTTTCACCAGCGCCGATCCGGCCGACCGCGCCATGTTCAACGCCCACTGGCAGCGCATCCGGATGGCGGAGGCCATCGTCATGCGCACGGTGCTCGCGGACGGCGCGGTGGTGGGGAACGCCGGTGTCTACGGTCCGCCGGCCGAACGTGAGGTCACCTACTGGATCGACCGGGCGCACTGGGGCCGGGGCCTGGCGACCGCCGCGCTGCGGGCCCTGCTGGAGGCCGTACCGGAGCGGCCCCTGCACGCGCGGGCCGCGGCGGACAACGCGGGCTCGGTGCGGGTCCTCGAAAAGTGCGGGTTCACGGTGACCGGTACGGACCGGGGGTACGCCGAGGCGCGGGGCGAGGAGACCGACGAGCTGCTGTTCCGGCTGGACGGCCCGGCGTAGCCACGACCGCTCAGGCCTGGGCGTAAGGCACGACCGCTCCGGCCTGGGCACAGCCACGACCGTCGGCCCCGCGTGGGCGCGCGCCGTCACCCTGGGAAGATCCCGGGCCCGGAACGTGAGAAACCGGTGAGAAGGGCCACGAACGGGAACGTCCGGGGCACCCCCCTTCGTCCCACAGCGGGATGAACAAGACGATCAGGCGCGCCTCGGTCTTCTGCCTGCTGATGGTCCTCGCCCTGCTGGTGCGGGCGACCTGGGTGCAGGCGTACGAGGCACGGGCGCTCGCGGACGACGAACACAACCGGCGGCACACCATCGCGCGGTACGCGCAGCCGCTCGGAGACATCATCGTGGCCGGTTCCCCGGTCACCGGTTCGAAGGAGACACAGGGCGACGACCTGCGGTACAAGCGCACCTACACCCAGGGCGAGCTGTACGCCTCCGTCACCGGGTACAGCTCCCAGGCGTACGGGGCCACCCAGCTGGAGGGCATCTACGGCGATGCGCTCGACGGCACGGACGACCGGCTGGGCAGCCCCACGGACCTGCTGACCGGCGAGCGGGCGGACCCGGGTGCCGTGGTGACGACCATCGACCCGGACGTCCAGAAGGCGGCCGCCGAGGCGCTCGGCGACGACCGGGGCGCGGCGGTCGCGATGGACCCGGTGACCGGACGGATCCTGGGCATGGTCTCGTCCCCGTCGTACGACCCGTCCACGATCAGCGGGACGGCGGACGGCGACGCCTGGCGGAAGCTCCTCGACGCCGAGGACAAACCCCTGGTCAACCGGGCGCTGCGGCAGCCGCTCGCGCCGGGCTCCACGTTCAAGCTGGTGGTGGCGTCGGCGGCGCTGGAGGACGGCCTGTACGCGTCGGTGGACGAGCCGACGGACAGCCCCAGCCCCTACACGCTGCCGGGCACGACGACGGTCCTGTCCAACGAGAGCGCCTCGGCCCCCTGCGAGGACGCCACCCTGCGCACCGCGCTCCAGTACTCCTGCAACAACGTCTTCGCGAAGGCCGCGGCCGATCTCGGCCAGGACAAGGTGAAGGCGATGGCGGACGCGTTCGGCTTCGACACCGAGAAGCTGGACGTCCCGGTGCGGGCGTCGGAGAGCGTCTACCCCACCGGCATGGACGAGGCGCAGACCGCGCTGACCGGCATCGGCCAGTTCGAGGTGACCGCGACGCCGATGCAGATGGCGATGGTCTCGGCGGCCCTGGCCAACGGCGGCGAACTGGCGGCCCCGCACATGGTCTCGAAGGTGACGGACTCCGGCGGCACGGCCCTCCAGACGTACGAGGACGGTGACACCGAGCGGGTCGTCTCCAAGAGGACGGCCGAGCAGATGAGCAGCGCGATGGTCACGGTGGTGGAGGAGGGCACGGGCACCAACGCCCGCGTCCCCGGCGCCGAGGTCGGCGGCAAGACGGGCACCGCGCAGAACGGCGTGGACAACAGCAACACCCCGTACGCCTGGTTCACCTCGTACGCCAAGGACGCCTCGACCGGCAAGCAGGTGGCGGTGGCCGTGGTCGTCGAGGACTCCGGCGCGGCCCGCTCGGAGGTCAGCGGCAACGGCCTGGCGGCACCGATCGCCCAGAAGATGATGGCGGCGGCGCTGGGCCGGTGACGGGCGCGGTGGGCCGCGTGAGGACTCGTTCCGTCCCGGGGGCTTCACGTTTTCGGCGGGTTGCGCCTTACTGGGATACGCACCCGCGTCGAAGCGCTTCCGGGGTGCGCGTTGGTACCCTCCCGGCCGTGTGGACGGCCGGGGAGCGTACGCGACGGCGTTCGGAGCTCCTACCGCCGGCCCGTCCGGGCACGCGGGGATCCCGTGCAGAGAAGAGGTACCCGTGGGCACAGTCGTGGATGATGCCGCTGCCGCCGAGTTCCGCGCGTTCTTCGAGGCGCACTACGCCGAACTCGCCCGGCTGGCCCGTCTGCTGACCGGTGAGGCGGACGCGGCCGACGACCTGGCGGCCGACGCGCTGACGGCGCTCTGGCACCGCTGGGACCGGGTCCGGGGCGCCGACCACCCGGTGGCGTACGCGCGCGGGGTCGTCGCCAACCTGGCCCGTACGCGGATCCGCAGCGCGGTCCGGGAGCGCCGCAGGATCGCGCTGTTCTGGGCACCGCGCGGCGGCGGGGACGGGTACGCCGTGGAGGACCCGGACGTGTCGGCGGTGGTGGACGTCCAGGGGGCCCTGCGCCGGCTGCCGTTCCGCAAGCGGGCGTGCGTGGTGCTGCGGCACGCCTTCGACCTCTCGGAGCGGGACACCTCTCTGGTCCTGGGGATATCGGTCGGTACGGTGAAGAGTCAGACCTCGCGCGGAATGGCGGAGTTGCACAGGCTGCTGGGGCCCGAGGCGACCGCTGACCGGGCTGACCGGGCTGACCATGGAGATCCGGATCGCGCCGGACGGCGGGGTGGGCTCCACCGGGTCCTGGCGCTCCCCGCCCGAGGCGGACTTCACGGCGTCCGCCCGTGAGGAGGACGGCTTCCCGGTCGGCTTCCCGGTCTACCGGTGGACGCTGAAGCCGGGCCGGGACGACTACACGGCACGGGCCCTCACGGACGGCGAACGGGCCACGGCAGGCGGGGACTTCACGCCGAAGGGCTGATGCGGGACCCGGCGGAATCCGATCGGGGTTCCCGGCAACCCCCTCCCGGGCGGCGGCGACCAAGGAGCGCAGCACTCCCCCACCCACGAGGAACGGAACACCCGACATGAGGGTACGAGCCGCATCCCCGCACACCCACCACCACCGCTCCGGCCGCCGCCGTACGACCACCGCGCTGACGGTGGCGGCGGGACTCACCGCCGCCGCGCTGGCCGCCACCGTGACGGTCCAGCCGGCCGGTGCCGCCACCACCGCGATCCCCGCCTGGCCCTCGGCCACGGGCAGCCAGACCGTCTCCAAGACCATCGAGGTCTCGGGGACGTACGACGGGGGCCTGAAGCGCTTCACCGGCAGCGGTGATCTCGGCGACGGCGGCCAGGGCGAGGGCCAGGACCCGCTCTTCAAGCTGAAGGACGGGGCGACGATCAAGAACGTCATCCTGGGCTCGCCCGCCGCCGACGGCATCCACTGCTCCGGCAGCTGCACGATCCAGAACGTCTGGTGGGAGGACGTCGGCGAGGACGCCGCGTCCTTCAAGGGCACGTCCACGTCGTCCGTGTACACGGTGTCCGGCGGCGGCGCGAAGAAGGCCTCGGACAAGGTCTTCCAGTTCAACGGCGCGGGCAGGCTGGTCGTCACGAAGTTCCAGGTCGCCGACTTCGGCAAGCTGGTCCGCTCGTGCGGCAACTGCTCCAAGCAGTACAAGCGCGAGATCGTCGTGAACGACGTGGACGTGACGGCGCCGGGCAAGGCCCTGGTCGGTGTCAACACCAACTACGGGGACACGGCGTCGCTGCGCTCGGTGCGGATCCACGGCGACAGCGGCAAGAAGATCAAGCCGTGTGTGCGCTACACGGGCAACAGCACGGGCGCGGAACCGAAGGAGACGGGCAGCGGCCCGGACGGCACGTACTGCCAGTACACCGCCTCGGACCTCAGCTACGACTAGAGGCCCGGTCCGCCGCCCGGGGACCGCCGCCCGGGGCCTCGTCGAGGCTCCGGGCGGCGGGACGGACGGTGGCGTTCGACCCCGACCGTATATACAATCAAGGGAGTCCATCTATACGGGAGTGAACCATGTCCAAGCTTCTGCTCGAAGTCGACGACGAGGCTCTCGCCAAGGCGGCCGCGTTCCTGGGCACCAGCACCAAGAAGGAGACCGTCAACACGGCCCTGCGCGAGGTGATCGCGCGCCACAGCCGCGCCATAGCGCTCGCGGAGCTGCGCGACATGGGCGCGCGGGGTGAGTTCGACATGCTGCTGGACAAGCGGGACTACCGGCCGTGAGCGCGGTCGCGTATCTGGCGGACACGTCGGCGGCCGCACGGCTGCTCATCAGCGACAAGTTCGACGAACAGTGGGGTCCCGCGCTCGGCAGCGGGCTGATCGCCCTGTGCGACCTCACGGAGCTGGAGATCCTCTACTCCGCCCGTTCCGGCGCGGACCGCCTCGCCAAGCAGGAGCGTCTGCACCAGGTGTTCAACTGGGCGCCCATCCCTGAGGGTGCCTTCCGCAGGGCACGCGAGGTCCAGGAGGTCCTGACCGAGCACGGCGAGCATCGCTCGGCGGGGCCCGTCGATCTGATCGTGGCCGCGGTCGCGGAGTTGTCGGGGCTGACCCTCCTGCACTACGAGGCGGACTTCGAGACCGTCGCCCGCCGCACGGAGCTGCGGACCCGGTGGCTCGCCGAACCGGGAACCGCCTGACGGGCCGGCCGGGGCGGCGGTCCGGGGGCGGGGGCGGCTCGCCGCCACCGTCCACCCGACCGCCGCCGAACGGCGTCACCTCCCGTGGCTCACGCGTACGGGCGCCAGTCCCCCAGCCAGGCGGCCGGGGTGTGCGCGCGGGCCGTCGAGGGGCTGAGCTGGGGGCGGTCGGCGGGGACGGTGACGCGGGCGCCGGGGCCGGTGTTGTGGTACTCGGCGAAGCGCTGGTCCTGCCAAGGGTGGTCGGCGGACATGCTGGCGTACGGCGTGACCGCGTCGATGCCCGCGCCGAGGTGGCTGTCGCGGACCGTCAGCATCGGGTACGCGGTGGGGTCGGAGGACGGCACCCAGGGGCGGGCCAGCTTGTAGTGGGCGGCGGGGGCGGTGCTGGTGACGCGGGAGCGCAGGACCAGGAAGCCGTGCGGGTTGGCCCCGGCGGTGCTGGGCGCGAAGACGTAGCCGTACGGGGCCGAGGCCAGGTTGGTGCGGGTCAGGGTGCGGAAGTGGCAGCGGTCCCAGACGGCGGTGGCGCGGCCGAATACGAAGTCCACGTCGCCCTCCACGTAACAGTCGCGGTAGTACTGCCGGGCGAACGCGGTCAGGGAGAGGGAGTCGGCGTACAGGGTGTCCTGGTGGCCGAGGAAGCGGCAGCCGTGGAACGCCGAGCGGTCACCCTGGACCTTGATCGCGACGGCCTGGGTGCCGGTGTACTCGGGGTTGTCGGAGCGCAGCCAGTCGTTGGCGAAGGTCAGGTCGCGGGCGGTGAACCCGGCGGCCTGGACGGTGACGGTGGCCGATCCGCTGGTGCCCAGGGTGCCGGAGCCGTCCGGCTTGGGGGTGCCGGCCGCGTTGTCGTGGACGAGGACGGTGTCGCGGGCGTCGCCGCTCGCGCCGATGAGGGTGATCCCCGCCCGGTCGGCGGCCACCGAGAGGGTGCCGCGGTAGGTGCCGGGGGCGATCACCAGGGTGCGGCCGGTGCCGGTGGCGGCGTCGAGCGCGGACCGTACGTCGGTGTGGTCGCCCCTGCCGTACGGATCGACGTAGAGCGTGCCGGCGTCGAGGCGTCGGGAGGGTGAGCCGTGGCGGCCGAAGGGGCCCGGACGCGCGGGCCGGGCGTGGGCGGCGGGGGCACCGACGGCGAGGGCGGCGCCCACGCCCGCGAGCAGGGACAGGGCGCCGCGTCTGCTGGGCATGGAGGTCTCCTTGGAGGGAGGGAAGGGGGCCGGAGCGGCGCGTTCCGGGGTGGTGGAAGCGTGCGGTGCCGCTCCGGCCGGTATGGGGGGATGGGAAGGACGGGGCAGCTACGGGATCGGCTGCCGGGGGCGGGTCAGCCGATCAGCGTGCGGCCCGCGCCGGCCTTGAGGGCGACGACCAGCGGCACGACCAGCGGGTGGTCCACCGTGGTGCGCAGCTTCGGCTTCCAGCCGGCGCCCTCGGTGAGGTGCTCGGCGGGCACGCCCGCGTTGTGCACGGCGATCAGGTCGGTCTTGCGGCCGTTGACGTAGTTGTCCCCCGCCGTGAGGGAGGACTCGGACCACTTCTTGAGGATGGTGGCCTTGTCCACACCGGAGTTGAGGGTGAAGGCGTTGTGCTCGGCGACGAGCTGGGACTCCGCGCCGATGCCGTACGAGTAGCCGTAGGCACTGCCCTTGGTGGAGACGAAGTGGTTGTTGTACGAGTCCACCTGCCCGAAGCGGACGCGGGGCGCGCGCTCGTTGACGTCCTTGAAGAGGTTGTGGTGCAGGGTGACCCGGAGCTTGCCCCGGTCGTCGGCCCCGGCGCCGTCGCTGTTGCCGATGAGCATCGTCTTGTCGTGGTCCTTGAGGACGTTGTAGGAGACGGTGACCAGGTCGGCGCCGCGCACGATGTCGAAGAGGCCGTCGTGCTGCTGGAACAGCTCGTCGAAGTAGGAGGGCTGGTCGGCGTCGGGGCGGTCGCCGTCGCTGAAGGTGTTGTGGTCCACCCAGACGTGGTCGGAGCCGTAGACGACGAGGTTGTCGTACTCGGAGTTCCAGTGGCCGGTGTCCCCGTCGGTGGGGTCCCACTGGGGGAAGCAGTCGTAGGTGTCCTCGAAGGAGATGTTGCGGACGATGACGTTGGAGACGTTCTTCACCTGGAGGCTGGCGCCGATGACCGTCGCGTCCCTGCCGACGCCGACGATCGTGGTGTTGGACGGGACCTTGACGTTGACCGCGGCGGCCTGGACCTTCGCGGAGGCCACCCGGGCGTCCTCCAGCGGGCCGGAGGGGACCTCGTCCATGCCCCAGACCTCGGGGTCGTAGGCGGCGAGGTACTTCTCCAGGGTGTAGCCGTCCCGCTGGTACTCCTCGCAGCCGATCGGGTTGCCCGCGGCGTCGGCGTTGCCGTGGACGGTGCCGGCGATCCTGACGATCTTGGGCGCGTCACCGGCGTCCGCGAAGGCGGCGATCAGTTCGGCCCGGTTGGTGACGGTGTACACGTGGTCCGGGGTGGCGTTCGCACCCCCGGTGGTGGAGCCTTCGGCGGAGGCCCAGCCGTCACCCGCAGGCAGGACGGCGCGCTCGATGCCCTTGCCGGGGGCGGGGCGGGAGGTGGCCTGGGCGGGGACGCTCACCGCGAGGGCGAGCGAGGCGGTGCCCAGGACCACGGCGGTGGCACGGAGGTGGCGCATGCGTGCGGACATGGCGGTTCCTTAGCTGTCGTTCGGCGGGGATGGGTGGGACACAGGGGTGGAAAGGGTGGTGCGGTACGGGGCGCGCACCGGCCGCGGTGCGGGGCGTGCGCGCGGGGGCGGCGCGGTCAGGCCGGCCGCGGCCAGGTGATCAGGTGCTCGGGGACCGGCGCGTCGAGGCGGCGCACGTCGCGCGGGGCGAGCGCCCGCGCCTCCAGGAGCGCGCGGGCCGTCATCCTGGCCACCTCGACGGCGCCCGCGGGCCGGAAGTGGGTGTTGTCCTGCCTGCCGTCGGGGTAGTTGGGGGACTCGCCCGGCTCCAGCCAGTTGAAGAGGGGTTCGGTCCCGTCCGGGCCGAGCCGCTGCCAGCGGGCGAGGGAGAGCGCCTGGGCGTCGACGACCGGGACGCGCTCCTCGGCGGCCAAGGCGCGCATCGCCGCCGGGTACTGGCCGTGGGTGGGCCGGGCAGTGCCGTCGTCGGCGAACCGGCGGCGCTCCACCGGGGTGATCAGGACGGGGTGCGCCCGCCGTTCACGGGCGCCCTTCAGGTACAGCCGCAGGTACTCCTGGTAGGTGGTCCAGGGGTCGGTGCCGCGCGCCGGGTCCTCGGTCTTCTCGTCGTTGTGCCCGAACTGGATCAGGACGAGGTCGTCCGGGCGTACTCCGTCCAGCAGGGCGGTCAGCCTCCCCTCGTCCACGAAGCTCTTCGAACTGCGGCCGTTGACCGCGTGGTTGGCGACGTCGAGGTGCGGGCCGAGGAAGAACGGCAGGGCCATGCCCCAGCCGGTCTCGGGCGCGGCGTCGGCGTACTTCTGGGCGGCCGTCGAGTCGCCCGCGAGGTGCAGGGTGCGGGGCCGGTGCCCGCCTCCTCGGGGGCCGCCGCCTCCGTGGGCGAGCGCGGGTGTGGCGGTGAGGGCGAGGGGCAGCGCGAGGAGCGCGGCCGCCGTCTGTCTGCGCGTCAGTGACACAGGGAACTGCCTCTCTCGGAATCTCGCGACATCTCTGGAGGTCACACGGTGCGGTGGTGCGCGGGGAGGGAGAGAGGGACCGGCGGCGGGGCGCGACCCGGACCGCCGCCGGTCCCCCGGTCATCGGGGTGAGGGCCGTGGCGGGAGCGGGATCAGCCGTTGCCCCGCTCCCGCCACTCCTTGTTGGCCTCGTTGAGCTCCTTGGCCATCTTGTCCAGGAAGGCCTTGGCGGTGATCTTTCCGAGCATCACCTTCTGGAACTCCGGCTCGTTGTCGGCCTTGCTGATGTTGTTCCAGTCCGGCAGGTAGTAGGGCAGGTCCACGATGGTGGTGGAGCCGTCGGTGAGGGCCTTGGCGGCCAGTGAGGTGGACTCGGTCTGGTTGATCCACGGGTCCTTGGCGGCCTCGGTGTTGGCCGGGATGGCCCCCGCGGACTCGTTCCACTTGCTGTTCGACTCGTGCGAGGCGGCGAACTCGATGAACTTCCAGGCCGCGTCCTTGTTGTCGCCGGACCGGAAGAGGCCGAGCCCGTCCACGGGGTTGGAGACCTGGACGCGGGTGCCGCTCTCCCCGATGGGGGCGGGGATGCCGGCGAACTTGTCCGCGCCCAGGGCCTTGAGGTGGTCCTGCTGGGAGCCGAGGTTGTGGCTCAGCATGCCGATGGTGCCGGTGTCCCACTGGGCGACCATCTTGGTGAAGTCGTTGTTGACGTCGGCGGCGGGCGTCGTCTTCTTGAAGAGGGCGGCGTACTTCTCCAGCGCCTCGACGTTCTTCGGGTCGTTGAGCGTCGTCGTGTCGCCGTCCCAGAACGAGGTGATGCCGCTCTGGCCGTAGATCGCGTCGAGTGCCTGCGCGATGGAGCCGGCGCCGCCGCGGATGGTGTAGCCGAACTTGTTGTTCTTCGCGTCGGTGAGCTTCTCCGCGGCCTCGTAGAACTTCGGCCAGGTGCTGGGTGCCTCCAGCCCCGCGGCCTTGAACAGGTCGGTGCGGTACCACAGGACGCCGTTGTTGGCGGAGGTCGGGATGGAGTAGAGGTCGTCGCCCCGCCCGGCGGCGGCCGTGACGCTCTGCACCATGCCGTCGACCAGCTTGCCCTTGAGCGTGGAGTCCTCCAGCCGCTTGTTGAGCGGTTCGAGGGCCTCCTGCGACACCATGTTGGCGAGGTAGGCGGTGCCGACACCGCCGACGTCGGGCAGCCCGCCGCCCGCGATGGCCGTGTCGTACTTCGACTGGACGTCGGCGATCGGGATCGGGACGTACTTGACCTTGATGTCCGGGTACTTCTTCTCGAAGTCCTTGATGATCTCGGTCCAGACGGCGGTGCGCGGACCACCGTTGTTGTCCCAGAAGGTGATCTCGCCCTTGCCGCTGCCCTCGCCGCCGGAGCTGCTGCCGTCGTCACCGCACGCGGTCGCCGTCAGGGCGAGCACCGCCGTGAGGGACACCGCGGCCGCGGCACGCCCCCGCTGTGTCTTCGAGATGGTCATCGTCGGCTCTTCTCTCTCGGTACTGTCGGTGGAATCGCTGGTGTCGCAGGTGCTGTCGGGTACGTCCGTGCCGTGGGGGGCGGTCTGTGGGGTGTGCGCCGGGGGCGTCGGCACGCGAGGCTCAGGGGCCGGTGCGGAAGGCGGTGAAGTGGGCGGTTCCGGCGGGTCCGGTGCCCGTCGGCGCGGTGGCGAAGAGGCCCAGCAGGGCGCCCACCCAGCGCCACGGTGTGGCGGCGAAGACCTGGCCGGAGGGCCGGAAGCCGTCGCCGGTGTCCGCGTGGAAGCGGCAGCGGGCGCCCGCGGTGACCTCGACGCGCAGCCGCGCCGTGCCCGAGGGGGCCGCGCGGGGGTGCGCCGCGTCCCGTTCGTGTTCGGCGACGCCTTCGGCGTAGCGGTGGACGAGCAGGGGGGTGCCGTCCTCCGCCGCCTCCAGCCCGATCCAGCTGAAGGCGTCGCCCAGTACGGCCAGTCCGGCGGCGGCCCCGGGGACACCACCGCGCAGGGCGAGGTCCACCTCGACGGTGAACTCCTCGGCCGGCAGCCGCTGGACCAGGACGTTCGGCAGGACCCGCAGGTCGTGGGCGTACGCGGTGCGGACGCAGGTGAGCCGGAGCCCGTCGCCGGGGTGCGGGGCGGTCCAGCCGGGGCGGGGGTCGGCGGTCCACTGCCACTGCTTCCCGTACCGGCCGCCGGGGAAGTCGTCGTCGCAGGCGGGTGCCGTCACGGGCTGCTCGGGGGCGGCGGGCTTGCGGTGGACCGGGACCGGTTCGCCCGCGTCCCCGATGACCGGCCAGCCTCCCCCGCCCCCGGCTCCGTCCGGGCCGGAGCCGTCCCAGCGCATCGGCTGGAGGTGGACGACCCTGCCGTACGCGCCCTTGGACTGGAAGTGCAGGAACCAGTCCTCGCCCGCCGCGGTCCGCACCCAGGCGCCCTGGTGGGGGCCGTTGACGTCGGTGCGGCCCTGTTCCAGGACGACGCGTTCCTCGTACGGTCCGAAGAAGTCGCGGGAGCGGAAGGCGCCCTGCCAGCCGGTCTCCACTCCCCCGGCGGGGGCGAGGATCCAGAACCAGCCGTCGTGCCGGTGGAGTTTGGGTCCTTCGAGGGTGAACCAGCCGGGGAGGGTGTCCGCGTCGATCAGGGTGGTGCCCTCGTCGAGCAGGGTGCGGCCGTCGGGGCTCATCCGGTGGCCGGTCAGCCGGTTCTTGATGCCGGAGCGGGACTTGGCCCAGGCGTGGACCAGGTAGGCCTCGCCGGTCTCCTCGTCCCACAGGGGGCAGGCGTCGATGAGCCCCTTCCCGGCCTTGACCAGGTGCGGGGCGGTCCACGGACCCTCGATGCGCTCGGCGTTGACCTGCTGGACGCCGTGGTCGGGGTCGCCCCAGAAGATCCAGAAGCGTCCGGCGTGGTGGCGGATCGAGGGGGCCCAGACCCCGCGGTCGTGACGGGGTACGACGTGGTCGGAGGCGGGCTCCAGACGGTCCAGGGCATGGCCGGCCAGGGTCCAGTTGACCAGGTCGCGGGAGTGCAGCAGGGGCAGCCCGGGGAACCGGCCGAAGCTGGAGGCGGTGAGGTAGTGGTCCTCGCCGACCGTCACGACGTCGGGGTCGGACCAGTCGGCGTGCAGCACCGGGTTGCGGTAGGTGCCGTCGCCGAGGTCGGCGGTCCAGGGCAGGTTCATGCCGTGGCCACCTTGCGGGCGAGGGCGGCGGCGGTGTCCCGGTCGAGGCGGCCGTCGGCGACGACGGTCACGACCCGGCGTACGACGGTGGCCCCGGCGGGCACCGGGAGCCGCCGCTCGGCGGCGAGACTGGAGCCGACACCCGGGTACTCGGTGGTGCGTACGAACCACGGGTCGCGCCGGGTCTCCTCGGTGGCACCGGCGAAGACGAGCGTCCAGCCGTCGCCGGCCAGGGCCAGCCAGTCGGCCTGCCGCCCGTGCACCTCCTCCTCGCCGTCGTGGGTCGCGGTGAACACGGCGGGGGCGGCGGGCTCCTTGGGGGCCCGCCAGAAGAAGCCGCCGTATCCGGCGCCGGGGCGGCCGTTGGTGGCGGGGCTGCCGATCGACAGGTCGCGCTCGCCGCGGTTGGTCAGGGAGAAGGAGAGGTCCAGCGCCCAGGCGGTGTCGGTGAGCGCGACGACGGCGACCGTGCGGTGCTCGCGGAGCAGTTCGGCGCCGTCCGCCTCCCAGCCGAGCTCCTGGACGAAGCCGTCCGGGTCGCGGAGTTTCCAGCCGAGGTGGCGCTGCGTGCCGTGGTTGTCGAGTGCGGTGGGCCCCTGGTCGCGGACGTAGGTGCGGCCGCCCCAGAAGTTGTGTCCGGCGACGTCGGGGACGGCGACTCCGGCGCCGAGGTGGTGGAGGTGGTCGGCGGGGCGTTCCTCGGTGACGGGGAGACCCGCGAGGGTGGTGACGGGGTGGAGGTAGGGGCGGGGGCCCGGACCGGACGGGCAGGTGTAGCGGCCGACGGGCCGGCCGGCGCAGCTGAGGAGCGCGGTGCTGGTCATGGGGTGCTCACCTCGCTGGTACGCGCCCAGGGGGCGCCTAGTTCGGAGAAGAGGGTGAGGGTGTCGGCCCCGGCGGCGACGGTGGCGTCGATGCCGCGCACCACGCGCCGTACGCCGCCGCCGCTGTCGGCGGGCCGGGTGTACCACGCGTCCGGGGGCAGGACGGTGGGTTCGGGTGCGGTGCGCACGGCTTCGACGACCCGCATGAAGGCGCCGGTGCGTTCGGGGGGTACGAGCAGCGGTGTGCCGTGGACGAGGTGGCCGACGAGGTTCTCCAGGAGGTCGGTCCGCCCGTGCACCGCCTCCTCGGGGCCGTGTCCGGCGCGCTGGACGAGGACGCGGTCCTGCTTGTACCAGAAGGTGACCCGGCCGCGTTCGCCGTGCACGATCACGTACGGTTCGCCGGCCTGTTCGGCGCAGAGGGTGACGGCGGCGGTGACGGGCAGGCCGTCGGTGGCGGTGATCCGGACGCAGCTGGTGTCGTCCGCCTCGATGTCGTGGGCCCGGTACAGCTCGGTCTCGACGGACGCCACGTCCTGGTCCCGGTCCCGGTCGGCGAGGGCGAGGGCGGTGGCGACCGCGTGGGCCAGCGGGTTGGTCAGGACGCCGTCCACCACGTCCGTACCGCCGAGCCTGCGGCGGCCGGCCCAGGGCGCCCGCCGGTAGTAGGCGTCGTCGCGGACCCAGGCACCGGCGGCGCCGACGCCCCGCAGGGCGCCGAGGGCCCCGGAGCGGACGAGTTCCTTGATCGCGGGTACGGCGTGCGAGCCGAAGGACTGGAAGCCGACCTGGCAGGCGATGCCCGCCTCCCGTACCCCGTCGGCCATCCGGGCGTAGTCGGCCCAGGTGGCGGCGGGCGGTTTCTCCAGGAGGAGGTGGACACCGCGGGCCGCGGCGGTCAGGGCCAGGGCGGTGTGGGTGGGGATGGGGGTGCAGATGACGGCGGCGCGGGCCCCGGTGGCGTCCAGGAGGGCCCCGAAGTCGGCGGACTGCTCGGGCATCTCACCGGCGAAGGGGGCGAGTTCACCGTCGGTCAGCGGGTCCAGTTCGCAGACTCCGGCGAGCCGGACGAGGCCCTGGTGCTGGAGGCGGCGGATGTTGGCGAGGTGCCAGCGGCCGTGGCCCCGGGCGCCCGCGAGGACGACCGGCAGCGGTGGGGTGGCGGGTGCGGGCATGTCGGTCATCCCTTCACGGCGCCGGCGCTGAAGCCGGTGACGAGCCACTTCTGGATGAAGGCGAAGACGATCACCACGGGCACCGCGGCGATCACACCGCCCGCGGCCAGCGCGCCGAGGTCCACGCTGTCGGCGCCGATCAGGGTGTTGAGGCCGACCGGGATCGTCTGCTTGTCCTGTTCGCTGAGGAACATCAGGGCGAACAGGAAGTGGTTCCAGCTGTGTACGAAGGCGAAGGAGCCCACCGCGATCAGCCCGGGGCGCAGCAGCGGCAGCACGACCGCGCAGAACGCCCGGAAGCGGGAGCAGCCGTCGACCCAGGCGGCCTCCTCCAGGGTGACCGGGACGTTCTTGATGAAGCCGCTGATCAGGATGATCGAGAGGGGGAGCTGGAAGACGGTCTCCGCGATGACCACGCTCACCAGGGAGTTGATCAGCTGGAGGTTCTTGAAGATCTCGAAGAGCGGTACGAGCATCAGCGCGCCCGGGATGAACTGCGAGCAGAGCAGGGCCAGCATGAAGCCGCCCTTGATCCTGAAGTCGAAGCGGGCGAGCGCGTAGCCGCCGGCCAGGGCGACGAGGGTGGTGGCGATCAGCGTCGCGATGCCGACGATCATGCTGTTCTGGAAGAAGAGGCCGAAGCTGCGTTCGTTCCAGACCTTGGAGAAGTGGTCCCCGGTCATGGGCCAGGGCACCAGCGAGGTGGAGCCGGCGGGCCGTACGGCGAAGAGGAACATCCAGTAGAACGGGATGAGCGTGAAGATCAGGTAGATGCCGAGCGGCAGGTAGATCTGCCAGCGCGGTACGTCGTCGAAGGCGCGCTCGCGCCTGGTGCGGCGGGGGGTGGAGGGCGGCGGTGGGGTGGGGGGCGCCGTCTGTCCCGGGGCGCTGTTCTTCTCTGCGAGTGCGGCAGTCACTTGTGGTCGCCTCCGAACTTGCTCAGGCGCAGATAGACGATCGAGCAGAAGAGGAGGATCACGAAGGCGACGGTGGTGAGCGCGGAGGCGTATCCGAAGTCGTGGCCCTCGATGCCGGTGTTGGCGACGTAGAGCGGGAGGGTGGTGGTCTCGCCGGCCGGTCCGCCGCCGGTGAGGGTGTAGAGCAGGTCGACGTTGTTGAACTCCCAGACCCCGCGCAGCAGGGTGGCGAGGATGATCGCGTCCCGCAGGTGCGGGAGGGTGATGTGGAAGAACTGCCGCATCCGGCCCGCGCCGTCGACCGCGGCCGCCTCGTAGAGCTCCTTGGAGACGGACTGGAGGTCGGCGAGGATGAGGATGGCGAAGAAGGGGACGCCGCGCCAGAGTTCGGAGACGGTGGCCGCCCAGAACACGGTCCCGGTGTCGGAGAGCACCGAGGTGCCGTACTCACCGATGCCGGCGTCCGCGAGGTAGCGGCTGAAGCCGGTCGAGGAGTTGTAGAGCAGGATCCAGATGGTGCTGGTCAGGACGCCGGAGACGGCCCAGGGCGAGAAGACCATGGCCCGGGAGATGCCCCGGCCGACGAAGCTCTGGTTGACGATCAGGGCGAGCGCGAGGCCGAGCACCAGTTGCAGGCTGACCTGGGTGAAGACCCACTGGGCGCTGAAGCCGAGCGTGGACCAGAACTGGTCGTCCTCGGTGAAGATCCGCTTGAAGTTGTCGAGTCCGGCGAAGCCGTTCCGCCACGGCTTGGTGACGTTGTAGTTCTGGAGGCTGTAGTAGAAGACGCTGATCACCGGGTAGGCGATGAAGCCCAGCATCAGCAGGCCCGCGGGAGCGATCAGCAGATACGGCAGGCGGCGGGGGCTCGCCGAGCGGCGCCGGGGCGCCTTCTCCTTGGGCGGCGGTGTGGCCACGGCTGCGGATTGGGCCATGACGCGTCTCCGATCTCTGGGAAGTGCGGGGAGGTGCTGGTGTGCGGGAACTGCTGGGGGTGCCGTGCTCCTGGTGCGTGGTGCAAGCGCTTACCGCATGTCGTTCGGTATCCCGGACGCGGCGGCGCGCGGAATTCTGTCCGCCCGGGGTCAGCCCGCGTACGGGTCGGGCACGTCTCCGGACCGGGCCAGGAAGGTGAAGTCGCATCCCGTGTCGGCCTGGGTGATCTGGTCCTGGTAGAGGGCGCCGTAGCCGCGGCCGTAGCGGGCGGGCGGCTCGGTCCACGCGGCCTTGCGGGCCTCCAGTTCCTCGTCGGTGACGTCGAGGTGGAGCCGCCGCGCCTCGACGTCGAGGGTGATGAGGTCGCCGGTGCGGACCAGGGCGAGCGGTCCGCCGACGAAGGACTCGGGGGCGACGTGCAGCACACAGGCCCCGTAACTGGTGCCGCTCATCCGGGCGTCGGAGATCCGCACCATGTCCCGTACGCCCCGCTTCAGCAGGTAGTCCGGGATCGGCAGCATGCCGTACTCGGGCATGCCCGGCCCGCCCTTGGGGCCGGCGTTGCGCAGGACCAGCACATGGTCCGGGGTGAGGGCCAGGGCCGGGTCGTTGATGGTGCGCTGCATCTCCTGGTAGTCGTCGAAGACGACCGCGGGTCCGGTGTGGCGCAGCAGGTGGGGTTCGGCGGCGATGTGCTTGATGACGGCGCCGTCGGGGCAGAGGTTGCCGCGCAGCACCGCCACGCCGCCCTCCTCGGCCAGCGGGTCGTCCCGCTCCCGGATGACGTCGGCGTCGTGCACCAGCGCCCCGTCGAGCTGTTCGCGCATCGTGGTGTGCGCGACGGTGGGGCGGTCCAGGTGCAGGACGTCGGTGAGCCGTGCCAGGAATCCGGGCAGCCCGCCGGCGAAGTGGAAGTCCTCCATCAGGTACTTCCCGCCGGGGCGGAGGTTGGCGAGGACGGGGACGGTGCGGGCGATCCGGTCGAAGTCGTCCAGGGTGAGCTTCACCCCGGAGCGGCCGGCCATCGCGATGAGGTGGATGACGGCGTTGGTGGAGCCGCCGAGCGCCAGGACCGTGGCGACGGCGTCCTCGTAGGCCTCGGCGGTGAGGATCCGCGACAACGTCAGCTGCTGCCAGACCAGTTCGACGATCCGGAGGCCGGACCGCGCGGCCATCCGGTCGTGTCCGGAGTCGACGGCCGGGATGGAGGAGGCGCCGGGCACGGTGACGCCGAGGGCTTCGGCGGCGGCCGTCAGGGTGGAGGCGGTGCCCATCGTCATGCAGTGGCCCGGCGAGCGGGCGAGCCCGTTCTCCAGTTCGCCCATCTCGCAGTCGCCGATGAGTCCGGCCCGCTTGTCGTCCCAGTACTTCCACATGTCCGTGCCGGAGCCCAGGACCTCGTTGCGCCAGTGGCCGGGCAGCATCGGCCCGGCGGGCACGAAGACCGTCGGCAGGTCCACCGTGGCGGCGCCCATCAGCAGCGCGGGCGTCGACTTGTCGCAGCCGCCCAGCAGCACGGCCCCGTCGACCGGGTAGGAGCGCAGCAGCTCCTCGGTCTCCATGGCCAGCATGTTGCGGTAGAGCATGGGGGTCGGCTTCTGGAAGGTCTCCGAGAGGGTGGAGACCGGGAACTCCAGCGGGAATCCGCCCGCCTGCCAGACTCCCCGCTTGACGGCCTGGGCACGGTCGCGCAGGTGGACGTGGCAGGGGTTGATGTCGGACCAGGTGTTGAGGATCGCGATGACCGGCTTGCCCAGGTGCTCCTCGGGGAGGTAGCCGAGCTGGCGGGTCCTGGCCCGGTGGCTGAACGAGCGCAGCCCGTCCGTGCCGTACCACTGGTGGCTGCGCAGCTCCTCGGGGGCGATGCGGCGGCCCGTGCCCTCGGTCATATGGACCACCCGGCGACCTGCTCGGCGACCTCGGCGCGCTGCGCCTCGGGCAGCACCCGGCTCGGGGCGCGGACGTCTCGGCGGCACAGGCCGAGCGAGGCCAGGCCCTCCTTGACGACCGTCACGTTGTTGGCGGACTGCCGGTCGGCGCGCAGTTCCTCGAAGCGGCGGATCTGCTCCCAGACCTTCATGGCAGCCGGGTAGTCGCCGGCCCGCAGCGCCTCCAGCATGGCCATCGAGACCCCGGGGGCGACGTTGACCAGACCGGAGGTGAAGCCGGTGGCGCCGCCGGCGAAGTAGGAGGGGGCGTACAGCTCGGCGAGTCCAGCGACCCAGGTGAACCGCTCCAGGCCGGCGTCCCGGGCGAACGCGCCGAAGCGGGCGGCGTCCGGGACGGAGTACTTCGCGCCGATGACGTTGGGGCAGTGGTCGGCCAGCTCCGCGAGCCGGTCGCCGGTGAGCAGCGGGTTGCGGATGTAGGGGACGACGCCGAGTCCGGGGACGGCCTCGGCGATGGCCCGGTGGTAGTCGATCCAGCCGTCCTGCGAGACGTAGGGGTGCACCGGCTGGTGCACCATCACCATCTCGGCCCCGGCGTCCCGGGCGTGCTCGGCGGCGGCCACGGCGGTGGGCACGTCGTGCCCCACCCCCACCAGGACGGTGGCCCGGCCGGCGACCTCCTCGATGGTCAGCTCGGTGACGGTGCGCCGCTCGTCGGGGGTGAGCGCGTAGAACTCCCCGGTGTTGCCGTTGGGGGTGACGATGCGGACACCGCCGTCGAGGAGCCGGCGCAGCAGGGCGCGGTACACCGCGGTGTCGATGCTCCCGTCCTCGGCGAACGGGGTCACCGGGATCGCCACAACGTCTGCGAGGGCCGCCTTGAGCGGGGAGAGGTCCATGCGGACTGGCCTTTCGTCGAGGTGCTGGTGGTTCAGGTCCAGCGGGTGGTTCACGCCGTGTCACCCCCGTCTTCGTCGTCGGGGAACGCGCGGCGTACGAACGATGCGATGTGGTCGTGCAGAGCCCCGGCGGCGGCCTCCGCGTCGGCGCCGAGCGCGAGGGCGAGGATCTCCCGGTGCTCGGCCGCCTCGCGCTCCCAGGACGGGTTGGCCGACCAGGCGACGGTCGAGACGAGTGCGGCCTGGTCGCGGATCTCGTCGAGCATCCGGGCCAGCAGGGGGTTCCCGCAGGGCAGGTACAGCGCCCGGTGGAAGTCCCGGTTGGCCAGCGACCGGTCGGCCTTGTCGACCGCCGAGTCGGCCCGTTCCAGGGCTTCCTGGGCCGCTTCGAGGGAGGCCTCGCGGGTGATGGAACGGCGCAGCGCCTCCGGTTCCAGGAGGAGGCGGACGTCGTACACCTCGCGGGCCATGGCCGCGTCCACCAGCCGTACGGTGGCGCCCTTGTACTGGCTCATGACCACCAGCCCGGTGCCCGCGAGCGTCTTCAGTGCCTCGCGCACCGGCGTCTTCGACACCCCGAACCGCGCGGCGAGTTCGGTCTCGACGAGCGCCTGTCCCGGTCTCAGCTGCGCGGTGAGGATCGCGTGCTTGATCGCCTCCAGCACGTACTGGGTCCGGGAAGGGATCGGGGCGGGCGCAAAGGTCATGGGTGAAGGGCTCTCGCATCTCGCGTATCGCGTCTCATATATGACGTACGAAGTACGACGCGATGAAGCTAGAGCCGTCCTGAATGTTTCGTCAACGCTTCTGACAAAAGATGTTCGGATGACTTCGCCGGGGACCTCGATAGGTACGGCACCGGACCGCGCCTACGGCATCCGCCGGATGTCCGGAGGTGTCCTCAGTGGCCAGCATGTCCTGGAAGGCGCCCTCTTGAGGGGGTGCGCGGGGCGGCGGAGGCGGTCGTGCGGGTGCGGGAGGTGGCGGGCGACCGCACGGCGGTGCTCTGCCTGACGGGGGTGCTCGTCTCGGGGTTCGGCACGTCCGCGATGTGGCTCACCGCCGGGATCTGGATGAAGTCGCTGACCGGGTCGGACTCCCTGGCGGCGCTGACGGTGTTCGCCCTGTGGGCGCCGGTCCTGGCCGGTCCGGCGCTCGGGGCCCTCGCCGACCGGCTGCCGCGCGGGCCCCTGCTGGTCGGGGTGAACCTGCTGCTGGCGGGGCTGCTGGCGGCGCTCCCGCTGACGGGGCCCGCCCTGCGGGTGCCGGCCCTGTTCGCCGTGCTGTTCGTCTACGGGGCCGGGGGTGTCGTGCTGGACGCGGCGGAGGCGGCGGTCGTCGCCGGGGCGGTCGAGGACCGGTTGCTGGGCGACTTCAACGGGCTGCGGACGACGGTCAACGAGGGCGTGAAGCTGGTCGCCCCGGCAACCGGGGCCGCGCTGTTCGCCCGGTTCGGCGCGGGTCCGGTGCTGGTGCTGGACGCGCTGAGCTTCGTGCTGGCCGCGCTGGTCTTCGCCCGGCTGCGCGTCACCGCACCGGCCCCCGCGCCCTCCCGGCGGGGCGGTACGGCGGCGGGCCTGCGCCGGCTGCGCGAGTCCCCGGCGCTGCGGCCCCTGGTGTACGCGGGGGCGCTGACGATGCTGCTCGCGGGGCTCAACGGCGCGGCGGTGTACGCGGTCGTGGACGAGGTGCTGGCCCGCTCGCCCGCGTACGCCGGGGTGTTGTACGCGGCACAGGGCGCGGGTTCCGTCCTGGTCGGGACGACGGCCGGACCGCTGCTGCGGCGGCTGGGGGAACGGCGCTTCGCGGCGGCCGGGATCGCCGTGTTCGCGGCGGCGGTGGGCGTACGGGCACTGTCCGGCGGCAGCGGCGCGGTGGCCGTGGGGGCGAGCGTGGCGATCGGCGCCGGGCTGCCCTGTGTGCTGATCGCGGCGCTGACGGCGGTGCAGCGGGAGACACCGGACCGGGTGCTGGGCCGTACGGTCGCGGCGGCCCACACCCTGCTCATGGCGCCGAACGCGGTGGCCCTGGCGGTCGGCGCGGGGCTGCTCACGGCGGTGGACGTCCGGCCGCTGCTCGGGGCGGCGGCCGTGGCGGGACTGCTGGTCGCGGCCCGGCTGAACGGGCGGTGGCGGAACCGGAGGGCCGGGCAGGTGCCCGCCCGGCCGTCCGGTTCCCGGTGAGCGGCTCCGCCGCCGGGCTCAGGCGCGGCTCACCCGGCGACGCGGGCAAGGGCGCGCGCGACGGCGGCCAGGTCCGGCCCGGAGGCCAGGCCCGCGTGGTACAGGCGCAGTTCACCGGCGCCGAGCGAGCGGGCGTGCGCCGCGTCCCGTTCCAGGGTGGCGGGGCTGCCGCCCATGCCGGTGACCACACCGAAGTTGGCGGCCAGCACCCCGCCGCGCCCGGCGAACGGCCCGAGGACCGCCTCCCGTACGGCGTCGGCGCCGGTGCACGGCAGCACCACCCCGTCCGCCGTGGCGAGGATGTGCGCGGGGTCCACCCCGGCGTTGGCCCCGGTGCGGTACGAGGCGGGGTCGGCGTGCAGCAGGACCTGGAAGTCCGGGGCGGGTGCCGCGCCCCGCACGGCGGTGACGGCCTCCTCCTGGAGCCTGCGGGCCGCCTGGTCGCGCCACCGGCGGGTGGCGTCGGCCGTCTCCGCGCCGAGCAGTTCCCGTACACCGGACCAGCCCGAGGCGTCGGAGCCCCGCCCGGCCCAGACCGGTTCCAGGGCGCCGCGCACGGCCGCGGCCAGGTGCTCCGCGTCCAGGCCGGTCCCGGCGTACCCGGCACGGCAGCCGGGGCAGAAGCACAGGGACATCAGGTACTGGGCGGCGTCCCCGAGGCCGACCCCGGAGGTCTTGTCGTGGGCGTGCAGATGAGCGAAGCCGTACCAGCCGCAGGACTCCAGCTCGGTCCCCGAGGCCCCGGGGCGTACGGCGGCCTCGGCGGCCAGGTCCACCAGGTAGGCGCGCACGGCGTCCTGGGCAACGCAGGGCGCCCAGGGGTAACGGTCACCGTAGGCGTTGACCACCGAGGTCTCCGGATGCTCGGCGCCCAGCCGGGAGTTGTGCGCGAGCACCACCCAGGTGTGCACCTGAAGTCCGGCGGCAGCCAGCGCCCCGGCCGCCTCGGCGTACGGGTCGTCGCCGGGCATCCAGGTCTGGGGGTACGGGCGCAGCGCCCGGCCGTCCCAGCGCGCGGGGTCGGGCGGGTAGAGCACCGCGGCGTGCTCCGCGGTGACGATCCGGTGGCCGGGGTGACGTGGGGTCAGGGCGCGGGTGGAGTGGTAGGCGGAGGCCAGGGTGACCTGCTGGACGCCGAGGTCCACGAGGCGGGCGGCGGCGTCCGGGTCGCCGACGACGTCCCAGGGGTAGACGAAGGCGGAGGCTTTCACGCGCGCTCCCCCGTCCGGTGCTTCTCCAGCAGGGCGCGGCCCGTCGCGATGAGCGCGGCCAGCTCCTCGATGTGGGCGGCCGGGGGTTCGGTGAGCGGGGTGCGCACGGTGCCGACGTCCAGCCCGCCGAGCCGGACGCCTGCCTTGACCAGCGACACCGCGTAGCCGCGGCCCTTGGCCCGCAGTTCGACGAGCGGCCGGTAGAAGTGGTCCAGCAGCGCGTCGGTCAGCTCCGCCTCGCCAAAGGAGAGGGCCCGGTAGAACGCCAGGGCGATGTCCGGGGCGAAGGCGAAGACGGCGGAGGAGTAGAGCGTGACGCCGATGCCCCGGTAGGCGAGGCCGGTGAGTTCGGCGGTGGGCAGCCCGTTGAAGTACAGGAAGTCCGCGTCGGGCGCTCCGGTGCGCACGGCGCCGAGGACGCGCTGCATCAGGTCGAGGTCCCCGTAGCCGTCCTTGAGCCCGACGATGCCGGGGGTCCTCGCGAGGGCGAGCACGGTCTCGGGGGTGAAGACGGCGTTGTCCCGCTGGTAGACGATCGTCTCCAGCCGGGTGGCGGCGGCGAGCGCGGTGTAGTGGGCCAGCAGTCCCCGCTGGTCGGCCACCACGAGGTAGGGGGGCATGGCGAGCAGCCCGTCCGCGCCCGCCTCCTCGGCGAGCCGCGCGAACTGGACCGCGAGCGCGGTGCCGTAGCCGGCGCCCGCGACGACCGGCACCGCTCCCGCCGTCTCCTCGACCGCGGCGGCGACCACGAGCCGGAACTCCTGCGGGGTCAGCGCGTGGAACTCCCCGGTGCCGCAGCAGGCGAAGACGGCGGCGGCACCGGCGTCCACCCCGGCCCGGACATGGGCGCGGAAGGTCTTGAGGTCCACGCCGCCGTCCGGCCCGTAGGCGGTGACGGGGAAGAAGAGCGGCCCGGCGACGGCGGTGAGCCGGGCGGCGAGGGGGGCTGGGGTCACGGGCGCTCCCTGGACAGGGTCCTGCGTCAACGGTTCGATCGTGCACAAGTCTGATCAGTGTCCATACTCATGAACACGGTCACGCTAAGGCAGCCGTGCGGCGCCGGTCAAGACGGGGGAGACCGGGCCGGACGGGAAACAGCTCCGGCCGGGCCACACTTGACGCGATCCGCCGGGACTTCTTAGCTTGTCCACGCATGTGAATGTCAGCCACGCATCTGGCGCACCGCGCAGAGCCGTGTCATGTCCGCGTGCCCCGCGTACCGTGCATCCCGCACCCCGCCGCGCCCCCGGCCCACCACCGCCGTCCCCGCGTTCCGCGCCCCGTCCCTGCCCCCTGTCCCCGCCCCTGCCCCTGCCCCTCACCGAGGAGATCCGTATGCCCGCTCCCCGTACCGTCCTGCTCACCGGCGCCGCCGGCGGCCTCGGCACCCTGATGCGGGGACTGCTTCCCGCGTACGGCTACGAGTTGCGTCTCTTCGACCTCGCCCCCGTCGAGGGCGAACCGGACGCGGTCGTCGCCGACCTCCGCGACCGGGACGCCGTGCGCGAGGCGGTGCGCGGGGTCGACGCGATCATCCACCTCGCGGGCATCTCGCTGGAAGCCCCGTTCGACGCGATCCTGCGCGCCAACATCGAGGGCACGTACAACCTGTACGAGGCGGCGCGCGAGGAAGGGGTGGGGCGGATCGTATTCGCCTCCTCCAACCACGCCATCGGCTACACCCCCCGCCCCGAGGACGGCGATCCGCTGATCCCGGTCTCCACCCCGCACCGCCCCGACACCTTCTACGGCCTGTCCAAGGCCTTCGGCGAGGACCTGGCCCAGCTCTACTGGGACAAGCACGGGGTGGAGACCGTCTCCGTGCGCATCGGCTCCTGCTTCATGGAGCCGACCTCCGTGCGGATGCTCTCGGTGTGGATGAGCCCCGGCGACGGCGCGCGCCTCTTCCACGCGGCGCTGACCGCCGAGGACGTGGCGCACACGGTCGTCTACGGCTCCTCGGCCAACACCCGTCTGTGGTGGGACCTGACGTCGGCCCGCGCGCTGGGGTACGAACCCCAGGACGACTCCGAGCAGTACGCGGACGCCCTCGTCGCGGAGCAGGGGGAGCTGGACCCCGACAACCCCGACCACGCCCGCGTCGGCGGCCACTTCGTGACGAACCCGCCGCTCTGGCCGCACTGACCGGACCTGCCGCGCCCGCGCACGCCCCGGCGCCCGGCGTAATTCACGCGACGGGCCGGGCGGCCGGCGGGCACCATGTGCGGCATGCCGAAACCTTCCGGATTCACCTACGAGCGGCACGGCGACGCGAGCGTCACGATCACCCACCACGGCCGTCCCGCGACCACCCTGCGCGGCGCACGGGCGGAGAAGTTCCTGGCCGAGGCCGGCTCGGGCGACGCCCAGCTGGTGATGGCGCGCTGGACGGGCGCGTACAAGCACGGCAACGAGCGGACGGCCCGCGACCACCCGCGCAACCGGCCCCGGGGCCGGGCCTGACGGGCGCGCGCCGACCGGCCCCGCGGCCCGCCGGTGAGGGCGTGCGGCCGTACGGGTCACGCCCCGAAAGGTAAGGGAACGGCAAAGCCGGGTCGTTCGTTACCCCGGACATGACCGCAATGACCCCCGGCTCGAACATCCCTCTCTCCGCCGCCCGTGTGGCGGTGGACGTCGCCGCCCCGGTGCGGCTCGACGTATCGGGCCTGCTGCTCACCGCCGACGGCAAGGTGCGCTCCGACGACGACTTCATCTTCTACAACCAGCCCTCGGGCCCCGGCGTGACCTACCGCGCGGGCGGCGGCTCCGCGCCGGACGCGATCGTGGTGGACACCGCGGCCGTCCCGGCCGGCATCGAGAAGGTGGTCGTCACCGCGAGCCCCGACGCCGCAGGCCAGACCTTCCAGGGCATCGAGCCCACCGCCACCGTGCGCGACGCGGACGACGGCAGGGCGCTCGCCACGTTCACCCCGCCCCAGCTGGGCAGTGAGACGGCACTGCTGGTCATCGAGGTCTACCGGCGCAACGGCGCCTGGAAGGCCCGCGCCGTCGGCCAGGGATACGCGAACGGACTGGCGGGCATCGCCACGGACTTCGGTGTCTCGGTCGAGGAGCCGGCGCCCGCCGCCGCACCGGCCGCCCAGGCACCGGTGCCGCCCGCCCCGCCCGCGCCGCCCGCCCCGCCGACCGCCGCGCCCCTGGACCCGCGGATCGCCCCGCCCGTCCCCCCGGCCCCGCCCGCTTCCCCGGCGGCCGCCCCCGCCGCCGCCGGCCGTGTCAACCTCGACAAGGGCAGGGTCAGCCTCCAGAAGAACCAGACCGTGTCGCTGGTCAAGGGCGGCCGTCCGCTGCTCTCCCAGGTGAAGATGGGCCTGGGCTGGGAGCCCGCGTTCCGCGGCAAGGACATCGACCTGGACGCGTCGGTGATCGCCTACGGCCCCGACCGCGGCCACCTGGACAGCTGCTACTTCGGCAAGCTCTCCATCCTGAACGGCGCGATCAAGCACTCCGGCGACAACCTCACCGGTGAGGGCGCGGGCGACGACGAGGTGATCGTCGTCGACCTGGGCCGGATCCCGCCCGAGGCGACGGGCCTGGTCTTCACGGTCAACTCGTTCACCGGGCAGAAGTTCACCGAGGTCGCCAAGGCCTACTGCCGGCTGCTCGACGCGACCACCGGCGAGGAGCTGGTCCGCTTCGACCTGACGGGCGCGGAGCCGCAGACCGGCGTGATGATGGCCAAGCTGATCAAGCAGTTCTCCGGCGAGTGGGAGATGACCGCCATGGGCGAGTTCGTGAAGTCACGGACCGTCCGCGGCATGGTGAAGCCCGCCGCGAAGTCCCTGTAGCGGCCTGCCGGCACCCCGGCCGCCGGGGCACGACTGGCGGCCCCCGGAACATCTTCCGGGGGCCGAGGTCGCGTGCGCGGCGTCCCACCCGACCCATGGCACGGGCCGCGCCCCTGGGGGGCGTAGTTCGCGGGACCGTTCGTACGGACACGGCCTCGGCGGGACGGCGCCTCAGAGCTTGGTCAGCTTGGAGTACGGGCTCAGAATCCTCCCCTGGCGCCCCGAGAAGTCGATGAGCACTGCGTCGTTGTCGCCCTCGACGGCAAGGACTCGGCCGAGTCCGAACTGGTCGTGCGACACCCGGTCGCCCACATCGAAGCACTCGACCGGTGGGGCCGCCTGGGCCGGGCGGTTGAAGGGACTGGAAGGCAGGTGACGCCGGGATCCGGCTGACTGTTTCATTACCCTCAAGTATGCGCCCTGGGGGCGCCCGACGCCATGCCCGTCCCTTCCGGGGCGGCAGTCGTGCCGCATTCGTCACCGGCCCGGTCCACGGACGACCCTCGCCCCCGCCCGCCCCCGGCGCCGGTCGCGGCCCGCGACACCCCACCGGCAAGTCCCCCCGAAGGTGTGGCGGTTCCCCGCGTCCGGGAGCCGCACCCCCGCCACCCGGCACGGCCGACGTCGAGATCCGGCCAGGTGATCACGGGATGCCGGTTTGATGAATTGCAAAATTATGCAACTTCCTACATCCTGGGGGCCAGACCGTACCCCCGCTCGGGACGACGGTCCCGACCCCGTCGAGGAGGAGACCGCGTGGCCGTTCCGCTGTACCAGGCGAAGGCGGAGTTCTTCCGGATGCTCGGCCACCCCGTGCGCATCCGGGTCCTGGAGCTGCTCCAGGACGGGCCGATGCCCGTGCGGGACCTGCTGGCGGAGATCGAGATCGAGCCCGCCGCGCTGTCCCAGCAGCTCGCGGTGTTGCGCCGCTCGGGGATCGTCACCTCCGTCCGTGAGGGATCGACGGTCGTGTACGAGCTGGCCGGCGGGGACGTGGCCGAGCTGATGCGCGCGGCCCGGCGGATCCTGACCGAGATGCTGGCCGGGCGCAACGAGCTGCTGGCCGAGCTGCGGGAATCCGAGGTCTCCGGACAGTGAGCCATCTGCTGGCCGGGGCCGCCGCACGGGCGCGTTCCCTGCTGCCGACGCGCGCCGATCTGGCGATGACGCGCCGCGATCCCAAGCGGGACCTGCTGGCCGGGATCACCGTGGCGATCGTCGCCCTGCCGCTCGCCCTCGGGTTCGGCGTCTCCTCCGGGCTGGGCGCCGAGGCGGGGCTGGCCACCGCCGTCGTCGCGGGGGCGCTCGCGGCCGTCTTCGGCGGATCGAACCTCCAGGTCTCCGGCCCCACCGGTGCGATGACGGTGGTCCTGGTGCCGATCGTGGCCCGCCACGGCGCCGGCGGGGTCCTCATGGTCGGGCTGATGGCCGGGGTGATCCTGCTCGGCCTGGCCCTGGCGCGGGCGGGCCGCTACATGTCGTACATCCCCGCCTCGGTGGTGGAGGGCTTCACCCTCGGCATCGCCCTGGTGATCGGGCTCCAGCAGGTGCCCGACGCGCTGGGGGTGGCCAAGCCCGAGGGGGACAAGGTCCTGGTGGTGGCCTGGCGCGCGGTGGAGGCGTTCGCACGGGCACCGGACTGGACCGCCGTGGCGCTGGCCGGATCCGTGGCGGCGGTGATGCTGGCGGGCGCCAGGTGGCGGCCGACCGTGCCCTTCTCCATCCTCGCCGTGATCGCGGCCACCCTGGTCAACGGCCTCTGCCATCTGGACGCCACCCCGATCGGGGACCTTCCGGCGGGGCTGCCCGCCCCCTCGCTCGGCTTCGTCGACCCGTCCGCGCTGGGTACGCTGCTCGCCCCCGCCGTCGCGGTGGCGGCCCTGGCGGCCCTGGAGTCGCTGCTGTCCGCGCAGGTCGCCGACGGCATGACGGTGGGGCAGAAGCACGACCCGGACCGGGAGCTGTTCGGGCAGGGCCTCGCCAACATCGCCGCCCCCCTGTTCGGCGGTGTTCCGGCGACGGGGGCGATCGCCCGTACGGCGGTCAACGTCCGTACCGGCGCCTCCTCCCGGCTCGCCGCGCTGGTCCACGCCGCGATCCTCGCCGCCATCGTGTTCGCGGCGGCGCCGCTGGTCTCCAGGATTCCGCTGGCCGCGCTGGCGGGTGTCCTGATCGCCACCGCCGTACGGATGATCGAGTTCGGGGCCGTACGCGCCATGGCCAGGTCCACCGGCGCGGACGCCGTCGTCCTGGTCCTGACCGCCGTCGCCACGCTCGCGCTCGACCTGGTGTACGCGGTCGTCATCGGCCTGGTCGTCGCCGGGGCGCTCGCCCTGCGCGCGGTGGCCCGGCAGACCACCTTCAACCAGGTGGACCTCCGCCCCGACCTGCCGGGTGAGCACAGCGACGAGGAACACGCCCTGCTCGCCGAGCACATCGTCGCCTACCGCATCGACGGCCCCCTCTTCTTCGCCGCCGCGCACCGCTTCCTGCTGGAGCTGTCCGAGGTCGCCGACGTCCGGGTCGTGATCCTGCGCATGTCGCGGGTGACGACCATGGACGCCACCGGCGCCCTGGTGCTCAAGGACGTGGTCGAGAAGCTGAACCGGCGCGGTATCGCCGTGCTGGCCTCCGGGATCCGTCCCGGTCAGCGCCGGGTCCTGGACTCCACCGGCGCGCTCGGCCTGTCGCGGGCCGAGAACAGGGAGTACGCCACCACCCCCGAAGCGATCGCCGGGGCCCGCCGCCATCTCGAACACGCGGGCGTTCTGCGTCCCCCGTCACCCTCCCGGAAGGCCACCCGATGATCATCTCGCCCGCGCGCCCGAGGGCCCCCGAGCCGCCCACCGCCGGGGCCCGTCGTGAGCGCACCCGGCGCACCCGATGACGGCCCAGCTGGGAGCCCTGCCGCTCCGGCACGTCCTGACGCTCCCCACCATGGGTTCGGCCGTACGCCTGGCCCGCCGGACGACCGAGACGGTCCTCCTGGAATGGGGCATCCCCCGGCACCACCCGAGCATCGACCCGGCCCTGCTGATCCTGTCCGAGCTGGTCACCAACAGCGTCCGCCACGCGGCCGAGCTGTCCGAGTCGGTGACCGTGGTCTACGCGGCCGGGCCGGACACCTTCGCGTTCGCCGTCCACGACCGGCATCCCCACCTCCCCGCGCTGCACTCGGTGGAGACCCTGGGCGCGGGCGGCGGGCTCGCCACGGTCATGGAACTCACCCTCTCCCTGGGCGGCACCGCCGTCGTCCGCCCAGACGCCGACGGGCAGGGCAAGAGCGTCTGGGTCACTCTCCCGCTGTAGCCGGCCGGACGGGGCGGACGAACCCCGGCCCCGGCCCGTCGAGCCCCGCCCCGTCCGCCCCCGTCCGGTTTCCGTCCCGCGCGGTCCGCCCCGGGCCGGCCGCTCAGGCCTTCTGCCGCGACCGCGCCTTGAAGGCGGCCTTGCGGGCGTCCTTCGCCGTCTTGCGGTCGCGGTGCAGGCGGCCCATGGCCTCCAGCACCTCGGCCGTCGCCGGGTGGTCCACCCGCCAGGCCTCGTCGAAGAAGCCGGTGTGCTGGCCGCTGAGCCCTTCGACCAGCTCCTGGAGCTCGTCGATCTCCCCGTCGGCGTCCAACTGGGCCGCGATGGTGTCGACGGCGAGCCAGAAGATCATCGACTCCGGGGGCGCCGGCACGTCGGCCGCGCCGCGCTCCACGAGCCAGACCCGGGCCAGCCCGCCGAGTTCGGGGTCGTCCAGCACCGCGCGCACCGCGGGTTCCGCCTCGGGGCCCACCGAGGCGAGCGCCTGCTGGCAGTGCAGCCGCCGCAGCGGCGCGCCCCGGTCCGCCCCGCGCGCGGCGCTCAGCAGGTCGGCGGCGGCGGACGCCGCTTGGTCCGCGCCCCGGTGTCCGAGCCACAGCACGACCTCGGAACGGGCCGCGTCCTCCGGGTAGTAGGCGATGCCGTCGAGGAGTACGTCGGCGCCCTTGTCGGCGAGGTCACCGACCGCGGGGGCGTCGACTCCGGCCTCCAGCATCCGCTCCCGGACGCCGTAGAGGCCGAGGGGGGTCAGTCGCACCATGCCGTAGCGGGTGACGTCCTCGTCGTCCTGCTCGGAGCCGGGCTCCTCGTCGCCGGTCAGCAACGTCTCGTCCACCGGCCGGTATTCGACGATCCCGATGGGTTCGAGGACCCGGAACTGCTCGTCGAGCCGCATCATCGCCTCGGACACCTCCTCCAGGACGTCGTCGGTGGGCTCGTCCATGTCCTCCGGCACGACGACGGACGCGGCCAGCGCGGGCAGCGGCACGGGGCCCTCCTGCGGGCCGGCCTCGGAGACCGTCAGCAGGTAGAGGTTGCCGAGCACCCCGTCCAGGAACTCCGCCTCGGCCTCCGGGTCCCAGTCCAGGGCGTCGAAGTCCACGCTGCCGTCCTCGTTGACGAGATCGGCGAAGTCGTCGAAGGCCGGCGCGGTGGCGTCCGCGTGTACGGCGTCCAGGCCGTCGAGCCAGATCCCGAGGACGTCCTCGGGGGAACCCCCGGTCAGCAGGGCCAGGTTCTCGCCCGCGGTGACGGTGCCGCCGTCCTCGTCACCGTCACCGAGGCCGTCCTCGTCCTGCGGGTCCTGGACGTCGACCAGCCCGGTGTCGACCGCGAGGCGCCAGGCCTCGCTGGCGTACGCGGCGCCGTCCTCGTCCCCGGCGAGACCGAGGTGTTCGGCGGCCGCGGGGAGCTGCGACTCGGCGAGCTCGCCGCCGGCGCCGACCCGGGTGGCGGGGCCCGCCCAGCGGGCGAGGCGGGCGGCGCGGGCGAGCAGCGGAGCGGCCAGCGCGTCCCGTGCCAACTCGGCCTCGGTGTGCAGCCGCACCGGCGGCAGGGAGGGGCGCTCTGCGGACATCAGGGGTTCTCCTCGGGGCGGTACTCAGGGGTGAGCGGGGCGGCCCACGGCGGCGGGGAGGGCCCGTCGCTCACGGAGTCCGGTCGGGCCGCCGCCGCACCAGCGTAGACGCATTTCGTCCCGAGCCGCCCGGTTCTTGCCGGACCGGTGCCCTCCGGGGCGTTCGGGCACCGGAGACCGCTCCTGACCGGGTGTGCGCCGCCGGTTCCCGGGCGCCGGCCGCTCCTGGACCCGCGGGGCGCGGGGCGGCGTCGCGCACACCCGGGAGCCGGCCCGGGACCACGCGGAGCACCGCGTCGCGGACGGGTCCGCCCCGGGACGGCCGCGCTGTCGGTGGATGCTATTTTCGCCGGTACGCCGCCGGGCGGCGGGCCCGTGTCCGGCGTCTCCCGTACGCCAAAAACCGCAGCCGCAGGAGGCGCGACCCCGTGACCAGCCGTCTCGTCCTCGTCTCGCCCGCCACGAGCGCGGCACTGCGGCAGGCGCGCTTCGACGCCGACGGACCGGTCGACGCGGCCGGAGCGGTTCAGGCCCGTGCGGCGGCCGCCGCCCTGCCCCGGGCCGCCCGCGTCGCCGTGTCGCCCGGCGCGCGGTGCCACGGTACGGCCGCCGAACTCGGGCTGGGTGCCGGGGACTTCGCCGCGCCGGCCGCCCTGGACGTGGGCCGCTGGCGCGGGCGCACCCTCGACGAGGTCACCGCCGCCGAACCGGAGGCGGTGGGCCGCTGGCTCACCGACCCGGCCTCCGCGCCGCACGGCGGGGAGACGGTACGGGATCTGTGCGTACGGGTCGGCGCCTGGCTGGACACCGTAGGCCGGAGCGACGGCCGCACGCTCGCCGTGGTCGAACCGGAGGTCGTACGGGCAGCGGTCCTCCACGCGCTGGGGCTGCCCGCGACGGTCTTCTGGCGGCTGGACGTGCCGCCGCTGACCGCGACGGAGCTGAGCGGGCGGGCCGGTCGCTGGAACCTGCGGCTGGGGCGCCCGCTCGTGGGGCCGCCCGCGCCCCCGGCGGCCGGCTGACGACCGGCCACCGCCCACCGGCGGTCGGTGGTCTCCGCGCCGGACGGACGAGAAGCCCCTCGGTGGATCCGCGGGGGCCTCTCGTCCGGACGTACGCGTCGTCCCGGAGAACTCAGCGCGCGGCCGGGACCGCGCCTCCGGACCCGGACGGGACGGCCTTCGGACGGAGCAGCCGTTCGGCCAGTTCGCCGAGGAAGAGGCCGAGTGCGCCCCACAGCACGGTCTGGATGGCCAGTGCGGAGAGCCGGAACCGCCACAGCAGGGTGGCCGGGAAGTCGTCCGGCACCTCGTTGATCACCGGCAGGAACGCGTAGGCGAGCCCGACCGCGACGGCGAAGGCGGCCACGGCGGCGACGGTCGCGTACCAGGTGCCCAGCGCGGGGGCGAGCCGCTTGCCGAGGAGGATGGCGGCGATCGCGAGGAGCACGCTGAGCACCATCATCAGGAAGTACAGCGTGGTGCGCTTGCCGATGGTGTCGGGGTCACCGACCGCCGGCGGGTTGACCGGGTACTTCAGGTACGGCACGACGTACACGGCCAGCAGGGCGCAGCCGGACAGCAGCAGGGCGGTCGCCCGGGGGCCGAAGCGTCCGATGCGCCCGAGCGCGAAGCAGAAGGCGAGTGCGGCGATGCCGCCGAAGGCCACCCCGTAGACCAGGATGCCGGTGGCGAGTCCGGCCGTGGACTGGAGGGAGCGCGAGACGACTTCCTCCTCGTCGTGCCCGCCGGCGTCCGCGCCCGCGTCTCCGTGCGTGTGCGTGTGGGCGTGGGCTTCCTCCAGGCCGATGGCGCTGTCGACGTTCGGTTCCCCGAGGAAGTAGGCGACGACCAGGGCGAGCACCCCGGCGGCCAGGCCGGCGAGCATGCCGCGTACGAGGAGGTTTCTTACCGTTGCGGAGTTCATGATGTGCGGCGTCCCTCGCGTCAGTGGCAGGGGAAGCCGAGCAGGTGGCGGGCGTCGTGCACCCACTCGTGGACACCCGTGCCGCTGAACACGGAGGTGGCGCCCTGCTCGGCGCCGACGAAGTACAGAAGGATCAGCATCAGGATGCCGAAGAAGACCGCCCAGGGTGCTATCGCCTTCAGCGGCAGCGCGGCGGGAACGAATGGATCGGTGGCGGTCGGCTGAGCGACGTGCTGCGCCATGGCAAGGCCTCCTGAGGGAGTTCGCGTCCCGTATCGGTGGTGCACAGGGACGACGGCCACGGGTCTGACTCACGAGGCGCCCCGGGGGCCTCGTACACAGTGGCGCGACCGTACCGGATTCCCACCGGTTTCCGTCTCGCCGTCGTCATATCGGGATGACGGTACCGCGTGACGGGTGCATGGCCAAGACCGTGCCGTACGGCGTGATCTTCCTCTCCCGCCGGGCGCCCGGGGCCTCGCGTACGCCCTCGTCAGCGGCGGGTCGCCCGGCCGGGGCACCCGGATCAGGTGGCCGGCCGGTCGCGCCCGTGAGGCCGTCAGGTCCGACCGCCCGTCGCGCCCGTCACTCCGGAAGCGCGGTACGCCAGGCGGTGGTGTTCAACTCGTCCATCAGGCGCAGGTCGTGGCCCTCCAGCGGGAACACCCGCACGCCCGCGTCGGGGGCGGCGGCGATCTCCAGCGCGTCCCCCTCGATCAGGTCGCCGCCCTCCTGGGTGGACACCCAGGCGAGGATCGACCGGACCGTCCCGCCGGGCTTCAGCACGACCTGCTCCGGCCCCTGGTCCTGGCCGAACATCGACCCGCCCGGGTTCACCGGGACGGGGATCCGCCCGCCGTCCTCACCGAGGGCCCGGACGGCGGGGTAGCCGTCCACCCGGTAGGGCGCGGTGCCGCAGTTGGTGAGGGTGAGGACGACGGCGCGGTGGAACATCGCCGTCTGTACGGGGCCCATCGAGACGCTCACCCCGGAGGCGGGGCAGTCCCCGGCGGGCGCGGTGGTGGACGGGCCGCCCCGCGCGGGCGTGGTGTCCGGCGCGGCGGGCAGGGTGGGTGGCAGGGTCTCGGCCCGGACGCTGCCGGGCGGCCCGGACGCCCGCGCGGGGCTCTCCGAGGGACCGGGTTCACCCTCCCCCGCCGGGACGAGGAACCCGGCGCAGCCCGTGAGCGTGAGCGCGCCGGTCGCGCACAGGAGTGCCGTGATCGTGTTCCGTACCCGCATCGCCGTGTACCCCACCCCTGGAACGAACAGCCGCCGGACCTCTGGCACGCGCGGCCGTCACCCCGCTCAGCCGCTCGCCTGTTCGATCATGCCAGACGCGGTACCACCCGCCGGGCCCACTGTTCAGCGTCTCTTGCCCGTCACCCCAAGCAGATCTAAGTGGACCCGCGCGGTTCCGCCGCCGAGACTGCGGACATGACAGCGACAGCCCGGACCCCCGGGCCCTTCGGCCGCGCGCTCTGCGCCATGATCACACCGTTCACCCCCGCCGGTGACCTGGACCTGGAGGCCGCTCGCGGGCACGCCCGCCGGCTGGTCGCGGACGGCTGCGACGGGCTGGTGCTGAGCGGCACCACGGGCGAGTCGCCCACCACCACCGACGCGGAGAAGACCGCGCTGCTGCGGGCGGTCCGCGAGGCGGTCGGTGAGGGTGTCCCGCTCGTCGCCGGGGTGGGCAGCGCCGACACCCGGCACACGGTCCGCCTCGCCCAGGACGCCGAGGCGGCGGGCGCGGACGGCCTGCTGGTGGTGACCCCGTACTACAGCCGGCCCCCGCAGGCGGCGGTCGAGGCCCACGTCCTGCGGGTCGCGGAGGCCACCGGGGTCCCGCTCATGCTGTACGACATCCCCGGCCGCACCGGCACCCGGATCGAGCCGGACACGCTGCTGCGGCTGGCGGAACATCCGCGCGTCGTGGCGGTCAAGGACTGTTCCTACGACCTGTTCGCGGCGACGAAGGTGATGGCGCGGACCAGGCTGGCCTACTACTCGGGGTGCGAGGAGCTGAACCTCCCGCTGTACGCCCTGGGCGGCGCCGGGTATGTGAGCACGGTCGCCAATGTGGCGCCCCGTGCGATGCGCGCGGCGCTCGACGCGTTCGACGCCGGTGACACCGTGGAGGCGGCCCGTCTGAACGGGCTGACGAACCCTCTGGTGGAGGCGGTGATGGGCGCCGGTCTGCCGGGCACCGTCACGGTGAAGGCGCTGCTGGACATCGGCCCGGTCCGCGAACCGCTGCTGCCCGCCGACCGTGCGACGGTCGGCGGGCTGCGCCGGGTCTACGAGGAACTCCTCGCCGCTGAGGGTTAGTTGTGGCTGTGCAGGATGTCGTTGAGCCCGTCCCAGACCGCGTTGTTGGGGCGGGCCTCGACCGCGCCGGTCACCGAGTTGCGGCGGAAGAGGATGTTCGAGGCGCCGGAGAGCTCCCGGGCCTTGACGACCTGTCCGTCCGGCATGGTGACACGGGTGCCGGCCGTGACGTACAGCCCCGCCTCGACGACGCACTCGTCGCCGAGCGCGATCCCGATCCCGGCCTCGGCGCCGATCAGGCAGCGCTGCCCGATGACGATGCGCTCCTTGCCGCCGCCGGAGAGCGTGCCCATGGTGGAGGCGCCGCCGCCGATGTCGGAGCCGTCGCCGACGACGACACCCGCAGAGATCCGGCCCTCGACCATGGAGGTGCCGAGGGTGCCCGCGTTGAAGTTCACGAAGCCCTCGTGCATCACGGTGGTCCCGGCCGCCAGGTGCGCGCCGAGCCTGACCCGGTCGGCGTCCGCGATCCGTACACCCTTGGGCGCCACGTAGTCCGTCATCCGGGGGAACTTGTCCACCGAGGTGACCTGAAGGTGCAGCCCCTCGGCGCGGGCGTTGAGCCGGACCTTCTCCAGGTCCTCGACCGCGACGGGGCCCAGCGAGGTCCAGGCGACGTTGGCGAGGAAGCCGAAGATGCCGTCGAGGTTCTGGCCGTGCGGCTGGACCAGCCGGTGCGAGAGCAGGTGCAGCCGCAGGTAGGCGTCGTGCGCGTCGAGCGGCTTGTCGTCCAGCGAGGAGATGACCGTGGACACGGCGACGATCTCGACGCCCCGGCGCGCGTCCACCCCGAGGGCCTTCGCCGCGCCGGCCCCGAGCCGGTTCACCGCCTCCTCGGGGGACAGCCGCTGTGTCCCGGCCGGGCCGGGTTCGGCGGTCAGCTCGGGGGCGGGGAACCAGGTGTCGAGGACGGTGCCGTCACCGGCGATGGTGGCGAGGCCGGCGGCGACGGCGCCGGTGGTGCGGGCGGAGCCCTGGGAAGTCGTGTCGGTCATGCACGCAACCTAACCGTCCGGGGCCCGCTCAGGCGAACCGGTCTCGCCGTCCGAACCGGTGCCGCGCGGGTGTCGGGACCGGTGCCACCACCGGTGCCGCGCGGGTGTCCGGACCGGTGCCGCCCCGGCTCCCCGCCCCGGGCCACCGCCGGGTCACCGGCCCGCGCCCGCCCGCCCCCGCCGGCACCGGCCCCGCCCGTCACCGGGCGCCGGACCCGCGCACGATCCTCGCCAGCATCTCCCGGGCGTAGGCGGCGTCGAACTCGCCTCCGGTGAGCAGGACTTGAAGGCTGATGCCGTCCAGGAGGGCGACGAGCGCGCGTGCGGTCGCGGGGTCGGTGCGGCGGGCGAGCAGTTCGCCCACCCCGTCGGTCCACTCCGCCGCGACGGGGCGCAGGGCGGGGCGGCGCAGCGCGGCGAGGTACAGCTCGTACTCCAGCTCGATCGCCTGGCGTTCGCCCGTGAACCACTCCCCCAGCAGCCGGGTCAGCTCATCGGCCAGGTCCGTGCCGGGATCGTCCAGGCGCCCGCTCTCCCGCACGGCGCGGGCGAAGTTCTCGTTGCACCGGCGCAGGGCGGCGACGAGCAGTTCGTCGAGTGAGGCGAAGTGGTACGTCGTGGAGCCCAGGGGCACATCGGCCTCGGCCGCGACCGTGCGGTGGCTGAGCCCGTCGATGCCCCGGTCCGCGACGACGCGGAGGGCGGCCCCGATGATGCGGTCGCGCCGTCCGGGGTCGTACCGGCGGGCCATCAGTGCGCTCCGCCGAGGTTGAGCACCACCACGCCCGCGATGATCAGTGCGACGCCGAGCAGTTTGGCGGGGCCGGCCGACTCGCCCATCCACAGGATCCCGATGAGGGCGACGGCCGCGGTGCCCACTCCGGCCCAGATCGCGTAGGCCGTGCCGATGGACAGGGTCTTGAGGGTCTGGGCCAGCAGCGCGAACGCCAGGACGTAGCCCACGACCGTGACGAGGGAGGGCCACAGCCGGGAGAAGCCCTCGCTGTACTTCATGGCCGTCGTCGCGGTCACCTCTGCCGCGATCGCCGCGGCCAGCAGTCCGTATCCCATGGGTACGAGCGTACACATCGTTGTGTACGACCGTACACAAGGTCGGGACGCTACGGTGTCCCGACCGGTCGTACCGGATGACGAACACACAAGAACCGAGCGACGGAGAAGCAGTGGCGCAGGACGCGGGGTGGGGTGGCGGCGCGTACGGGGGCGGGCCGTACGGCGGAGGTCCGTACGGGGGGCCGCCGGGTTGGGGCGGCTGGGTGCCCCCGCCGCGACCGGGGGTGATACCGCTCGCCCCGCTGAGGCTGGGCGACCTGCTCGCCGGGGCCTTCTCGACGATGGGCCGGTACGCCAAGCAGGTGTTCGGGCTGGCCGGCGCCCTGTACGGGGGCGCGGCGGCGGTGATGGCCCTGGCGGTCGCCGTCGCCTACTCCTCGGTGGGGGACAGCCTGGAGCGGCTGATCGCGCTCCGCTACGACGAGGAGCCCGCGACCAGCGACATCACCGCCCTGATCGCCGCCGGGAGCGCCCTCGGCCTGCTCGGGGGCGTCCTGATGCTGGTCGTCTCGGGTCTGATGTACGCCGCGGTCCCCGCGGTGGTGCAGGAGGCCGTGCTGGGCAGGGCCATATCCTTCGGCGCGGTGTGGCGACGGGCCTGGGGCGCGCTCCTCCCGGTCATGGGCGCGCTGTTCCTCACGGCACTCGTCATGATGGTCCCCGTGGTGCTGCTCCTGGTCTCCTTCCTCGGGGCCGCCGTCCTCGCCATCAGCTATGACGGCGGAGCCGGGAGCGGCACGGTCGCCGCGATCGGCGTCCTGGGGGCCCTGGCCACGGCACCGCTGGCGGTCTGGCTCTGGATCAAGTTCTCGCTGGCACCGGCCGTCGTGGTCTTCGAACGCGGCGGGCCCGTGACCGCCCTGCGCCGCTCCTCGCAGCTGGTGCGCGGCGACTGGTGGCGGATCTTCGGCATCACGCTGCTCGTCTACGCGATGGCCGGAGTGGCGGGGTACGTCGTCCAGCTGCCGTTCATGATCCTCGGCGTGTTCCCCGGCGTGATCGGCGGCGCCTCACTGGACAGCGACCCGAGCCCCGCCGCCGTCCTGGCCATGGCGGGCGGCTACGTCGTCGCGATGACGCTCGGCCAGTTGGTGAGCCAGATCGTCTCGACCACGTTCCCCCAGCTGGTCACCGCCCTGCTCTACGTGGACCGGCGGATGCGCACGGAGAACCTGGGCCCGGTCCTCGCCGAGGCGGCCGGCATGCCCTACGCGCAGGCGGCCCCGCCGTACGGGGACCCCCGGTGGGGCGACGGGCCTCCCCCGCCGTACGGCCCCTACGGCGGCGCGCACCGGTAGCCGGGGCGCCCGGCCCCGGCCCGCCAGCCTGCCCACCGGCCCCGGCCCACCGGCTCAGTCCACCAGCGAGTTCTTCGGGCTGAGCACACAGAACTCGTTGCCCTCGGGGTCCGCCAGCACCACCCAGGTCACGCTCGGGTCCTGTCCCACGTCCACCCGGCGCGCGCCCAGCCCGATGATGCGCTCGACCTCGGCGTCCCGGTCGTCCGGCGCCAGATCGATGTGCAGCCGGTTCTTGACCGTCTTCCGCTCGGGCACGGGGAGGAAGCACATCCCGGGCATGGCGGACGGGCCGGCGCCGATGACGATCTCCTCCTCGTCCTCGAACAGCACCTTCCAGTCCAGCACCGCACACCAGAAGCGGGCCAGCAGGGGCAGGTCGTGGGCATCGACGGCGAGGTGGTAAAAGCGGACGGCCATGCCCGCCAGTGTGCCTGGCGGGCATGGCCGTCGGTGGTCACGCAACGGATCTGGCCGAAACCGGATCCGCGTGGCTCAGACGCGGATCAGACGTTGAAGCCCAGGGCGCGAAGCTGCTCGCGGCCGTCGTCGGTGATCTTGTCCGGGCCCCACGGCGGCATCCAGACCCAGTTGATCCGCAGCTCGTTGACGATCCCGTCGGTCGCGGACTTCGCCTGGTCCTCGATGACATCGGTCAGCGGACAGGCCGCAGACGTCAGGGTCATGTCGAGGGTGGCGATGTTCGCGTCATCGACGTGGATGCCGTAGATCAGGCCCAGGTTGACGACGTCGATGCCCAGCTCGGGGTCCACCACGTCGTACAGCGCCTCGCGGACCTCCTCCTCGGAGGCCGGCTTGGTGGTCATTGCTTCCGGCGTACCGTTCTCGCTCATGCCGTCTTCCCTTCGGACAGCGCCTGCGCCGTCGCGTCCTTCCACGCCATCCAGCTCAGCAGCGCGCACTTGACCCGTGCCGGGTACTTGGAGACACCGGCGAACGCGACCGCGTCCTCCAGCAGGTCCTCCATCGTGTCGTCCGGCTCCAGCTGACCCTTGGACTGCATCAGTTCCAGGAACGCCTCCTGGATCCGGCGCGCCTGGTCCAGCTCCTTGCCGACCAACAACTCGTTGAGCACGGACGCGCTGGCCTGGCTGATGGAGCAGCCCTGCCCGTCGTAGCTGACGTCGGCGATGGTCTCGCCGTCGTACTTCACGCGGAGCGTGATCTCGTCGCCGCACGTCGGGTTGACGTGGTGCACCTCGGCGTCGCCCTCCCGCAGGCCACGCCCGTGGGGGTGCTTGTAGTGGTCCAGGATCACTTCCTGGTACATGGAGTCAAGCTTCACCAGTCAACCCTCAGCCGCATCGCCAGTTATCCGAAAAAGTTCCGCACGTGCTCCAGGCCGTCCACCAGGGCGTCGACCTCGGCGGGCGTGGAGTACAGATAGAACGACGCTCGCGTCGTCGCAGGAATTCCGTACCGCAGGCAGACCGGCCGCGCGCAGTGGTGGCCGACCCGCACGGCGATGCCCAGCTCGTCGAGCACCTGCCCCACGTCGTGGGGGTGGATGTCACCGAGCGTGAAGGAGATCGTCGCACCGCGGTCCTCGGCCGTCGCCGGACCGATGATGCGCAGGTCCGGCACCTCCAGCAGGCGCTTCACCGCGTACGCGGTGATCGCCTCCTCATGGCGGTGGATGTTCTCCATGCCGATGGCCGAGAGGTAGTCCACGGCCGCGCCGAGGCCGACGGCCTGGGCGATCGGGGGCGTACCGGCCTCGAACTTGTGCGGAGCGGGGGCGTACGTCGAGGAGTGCATCGACACGGTCTCGATCATCTCCCCGCCGCCGAGGAACGGCGGCAGGTCCTCCAGGAGTTCCTGCCGGCCCCACAGGACGCCGATGCCGGTCGGGCCGACCATCTTGTGCCCGGTGAAGGCCACGAAGTCGGCCTGGAGCGCCTGCACGTCCAGCACCATGTGCGGGGCGGCCTGCGAGGCGTCCACGCAGACCAGCGCGCCGACCTGCTGGGCACGCCGGATGATCTTCTCGACCGGGTTGATCGTGCCCATGATGTTCGAGACCAGCGTGAGCGTGACGATCTTCGTCTTCTCGTTGATGACCTCGTCCAGGTCGGACAGGTCGAGCCGGCCGTCGTCCGTGATGCCGAACCACTTCAGCTTCGCGCCCGTGCGCTGCGAGAGCAGCTGCCACGGCACGATGTTGGAGTGGTGCTCCATCTCGGTGGTGACGATCTCGGTGTCGCTGTCCACCCGGTAGGGCTCGTCGGCCCAGCCGAGCATGTTGGCCACGAGGTTCAGCGACTCCGAGGCGTTCTTGGTGAAGATCACCTCGTTGCGGCTGGGCGCGTTGATGAAGGCCGCGACCTTGTCACGGGCCCCCTCGTACAGCGCGGTGGCCTCCTCCGCGATCGTGTACACACCGCGGTGGACGTTGGCGTTGTGGCGCTCGTAGTACTGGTTGACCGCGTCGAGGACCTGGCGCGGCTTCTGCGAGGTCGCCGCGCTGTCCAGGTACACGATCTTCTTGCCGTCGTGGACCGTGCGGTCCAGGATCGGGAAGTCCTTGCGGATCGCCTCGGTGTCGAGGAGGCCGGAGAGCCCCTGTCGGGCGTCAGTCACGCGGAAGCGCCGCCCTTCACGTAGGCCTCGTAGCCCTCGTTCTCCAGCTTGTCGGCGAGTTCGGCGCCGCCGGACTCGGCGATCCGGCCGTTGGCGAAGACGTGCACGAAGTCGGGCTTGATGTAGCGGAGGATCCGCGTGTAGTGCGTGATCAGCAGGGTGCCGACCTCGCCGGACTCACGGACCCGGTTGACGCCCTCGGAGACGACGCGCAGGGCGTCGACGTCCAGGCCGGAGTCGGTCTCGTCGAGGATGGCGACCTTCGGCTTGAGGAGCTCCAGCTGGAGGATCTCGTGGCGCTTCTTCTCACCGCCGGAGAAGCCCTCGTTGACGTTGCGCTCGGCGAAGGCCGGGTCCATCTGGAGCCCCGCCATCGCCTCCTTGACCTCCTTGACCCACGTACGCAGCTTGGGCGCCTCGCCGCGGACGGCGGTGGCGGACGTGCGCAGGAAGTTGGAGACCGAGACGCCGGGGATCTCGATCGGGTACTGCATGGCGAGGAACAGACCGGCGCGGGCCCGCTCGTCGACGGACATCTCCAGGATGTCCTCGCCGTCCAGGGTCACCGTGCCACTCGTGATCGTGTACTTGGGGTGACCGGCGATCGAGTAGGCGAGGGTGGACTTGCCGGACCCGTTCGGGCCCATGATGGCGTGGGTCTCGCCCTGCTTCACAGTCAGGTCGACGCCCTTGAGGATCTCCTTCGTGGCGTTGTCGGCCTCGACGGAGACGTGCAGGTCGCGGATTTCAAGCGTTGCCATGGGTGACTCAGGACTCCTGGGTGACGGAGACGAGCACATCGTCCCCTTCGATCTTTACGGGGTATACGGGGACGGGACGCGTCGCGGGAAGGCCGGACGGCTTGCCGGTGCGGAGGTCGAAGCTCGATCCGTGCAGCCAGCACTCGATCGAGCAGTCCTCCACCTCGCCCTCCGACAGCGAGACGTTCGCGTGCGAGCAGATGTCGTTGATCGCGAACACCTCGCCCTCGGTGCGGACGACGGAGACCGGCGTGCCGTCGAGTTCCACCCGCTTGGGGGTGTCCTCCTCCAGCTCGCTCAGCGCACAGGCGCGGACGAAGGCCATCTCAGACCGACGCCTTCAGCTCGTCCTCGATCTTGTCGAGGAGCCGGGCCTCGACGTCGGGCAGGCCGATCTGCTGGACCAGCTCGGCGAAGAAGCCGCGCACGACGAGCCGGCGGGCCTCCTCCTCCGGGATACCGCGGGACTGGAGGTAGAACAGCTGCTCGTCCTCGAAGCGGCCGGTCGCCGAGGCGTGGCCGGCGCCGACGATCTCACCGGTCTCGATCTCCAGGTTGGGTACGGAGTCGACCCGGGCGCCGTCGGTGAGGACGAGGTTGCGGTTCATCTCGTAGGTGTCGGTGCCCTCGGCGGCGGCCTGGATGAGGACGTCACCGATCCACACGGCGTGGGCGCCGTCACCCTGCAACGCGCCCTTGTAGGCCACGTTGGACTTGCAGTGCGGGGTGTTGTGGTCGACCAGGAGGCGGTGCTCCTGGTGCTGGCCCTTGTCGGTGAAGTACAGCCCGAAGAGCTCGGCCTCGCCGCCGGGGCCCGCGTAGGCGACCCGGGGGTGGAGGCGGACCAGGTCGCCGCCGAAGGTGACGACGACGGACTTGAAGGAGGCGTCCCGGCCGACCAGCGCGTTGTGCTGGCCGACGTGGACGGCCTTCTCGTCCCAGTCCTGGACGGAGACCACGGTCAGCTTCGCCCCGTCGCCGAGGACGAAGTCGATGTTGGCGGCGAGCACCGCGTCACCGGTGTGGTCGATGACGACGACGGCCTCGGCGAAGGCGCCCAGCTCGACGAGCTGGTGGCCGTAGGCGGTACCGCCCTCGCCGTGCACACCGATCCGGACCGGTTCGGTGAGGACGGCCTCCTTGGCGACGGTGACGACCGAGGCCCGCTCGAAGGACGCGTACGCCTGGGCGGCGACCCGGTCCACCGGGGTGCCCCCCTTGCGCAGGCGCGCGTCGTCGCGGCCGACGGTCTCGACCGTGACCCCCTCGGGCGCCTCGACGACGACCTTGACGCCGTCACCGGTGGCGACGGCGGTGCCGTCGTGGAGCCCGCGCAGCCGTTCCAGCGGGGTGAAGCGCCACTCCTCCTCGCGGCCGTGCGGGACCGGGAAGTCCGCGACGTCGTAGGACGGGGGCGCGCTCATGCGCGTGGCGACGGTCGACTCGGCGGCCACCGCGATGGAACCGGCGGTGGTCGACCCGGCCGGCGGGGTTCCCCCCACTCGGGCGGCGCCGAGAGTGGGGGCGTTCTGGGCCTCAGCCATGGCTGTCGTGGTGCTCGCTTTCTCAGTCAAGAACTCTTCGGGGCGCGTTCGGCGGGCGTGTCAGCCGACCGAGCCTTCCATCTGCAGTTCGATCAGCCGGTTGAGCTCCAGTGCGTACTCCATGGGCAGCTCCTTGGCGATCGGCTCGACGAATCCGCGCACGATCATCGCCATGGCCTCGAACTCGGTGAGTCCGCGGCTCATGAGGTAGAAGAGCTGGTCCTCCGACACCTTGGAGACCGTGGCCTCGTGGCCCATCGACACGTCGTCCTCGCGGACGTCGACGTACGGGTAGGTGTCGGAGCGGGAGATGGTGTCCACGAGCAGCGCGTCGCACAGCACGTTGGACTTGGCACCGGGGGCGCCCTCGCCGATCTCGATCAGGCCGCGGTAGGAGGTGCGGCCGCCGCCTCGCGCCACCGACTTGGAGACGATGTTGGAGGAGGTGTTCGGGGCCATGTGGACCATCTTGGCGCCGGCGTCCTGGTGCTGGCCCTCGCCCGCGAAGGCGATGGACAGGGTCTCGCCCTTGGCGTGCTCGCCCATCAGGTAGACGGCCGGGTACTTCATGGTGACCTTGGAGCCGATGTTGCCGTCGACCCACTCCATGGTCGCGCCCTCGTAGGCCACGGCGCGCTTGGTGACCAGGTTGTAGACGTTGTTCGACCAGTTCTGGATCGTCGTGTAGCGGCAGCGGCCGCCCTTCTTCACGATGATCTCGACGACCGCGGAGTGCAGCGAGTCCGAGGAGTAGATCGGCGCGGTGCAGCCCTCGACGTAGTGGACGTAGGCGTCCTCGTCGACGATGATCAGCGTCCGCTCGAACTGGCCCATGTTCTCCGTGTTGATGCGGAAGTAGGCCTGGAGCGGGATGTCCACGTGGACACCCTTGGGGACGTAGATGAAGGAACCGCCGGACCAGACGGCCGAGTTCAGCGAGGCGAACTTGTTGTCACCGACGGGGATGACGGTGCCGAAGTACTCCTTGAAGAGCTCGGGGTGCTCCTTCAGCGCGGTGTCGGTGTCGAGGAAGATGACGCCCTGCTCCTCCAGGTCCTCGCGGATCTGGTGGTAGACGACCTCCGACTCGTACTGCGCGGCGACACCGGCGACCAGGCGCTGCTTCTCCGCCTCCGGGATGCCGAGCTTGTCGTAGGTGTTCTTGATGTCCTCGGGCAGGTCCTCCCAGGACTCCGCCTGCTTCTCCGTGGACCGCACGAAGTACTTGATGTTGTCGAAGTCGATGCCCGACAGGTCCGAGCCCCAGTTGGGCATCGGCTTCTTGTCGAAGAGCTTCAGGCCCTTGAGGCGGAGCTTCAGCATCCACTCCGGCTCGTTCTTCTTCTCCGAGATGTCGCGGACGACAGCCTCGGACAGGCCGCGCTTGGCCGCCGCGCCTGCCGCGTCGGAGTCGGCCCAGCCGAATTCGTACGTGCCCAGGCCTTCGAGCTCAGGGTGGGCAGTCTCCGTGGGGAGCGTCATGCGGGGTTCCTCCCGGCCGTGCTTGCGGATGCTGAATGGGTGTTCTGTGCGGACTGTGCCGCCGTGGGGCCGCCTCGCGGGACGAACGTCGTGCACACGCCGTCGCCGTGGGCGAGGGTGGCCAGACGCTGCACATGGGTCCCGAGCAGGCTGGAGAAGAACTCCGTCTCCGCCTCACACAGCTGCGGGAACTGCTCGGCGACGTGCGCGACCGGGCAGTGGTGCTGGCACAGCTGCTCGCCCTGCTGCGGGGCCGGCGCGCTGCGCGCCGTGGCAGCGTACCCGTCGGCGGACAGGGCCTTGGCGAGCGCCCGGGTCCGGTCCTCGGGGGCGGCCGCCTCGACCACGGGGCGGTACGCCTCGGCCTGGGCCGCCATACGGGCGCGGGCGAAGGCGACCAGCGCCTCGTCCCCGCCGGATTCGGCGATCCAGCGCAGCGCGTCGGCGGCGAGCTTGTCGTAGGACTGGTCGAAGGCGTCGCGCCCGCAGTCCGTCAGGGCGAACACCTTGGCCGGACGGCCCCGGGTCCGCGCCCCGTACACGCGCTGCTCACGGGCCTCGACGACGCCGTCGGTGACGAGGGCGTCCAGATGGCGGCGCACGGCCGCCTGGGTGAGACCGACGTGCTTGGCCAGCGCCGTCACGGTGGACGGGCCGTGGTCCAGGATGGACCGCGCGACGCGGTTGCGCGTGGAGCGCTCACCGGTCGCGAGTTCCTCCTGCGGAGCCTCGCCCGTGTATTTCACAACGCCATTGTTGCGTAATTCCTGCGGGAGTGACAAGCCGCGTCCGGACACGGCGCGGTGCCGTTCATCACTTAGGCGAACCTAAGTTGACCTGCGGAAACTTCGGTCCCCCCACACCTTCGCAGGTGGCGGGCGCGCGGACGGCCACGGCCCCGGCCAACCCTCCGCACGGGCCGGAGCCCTCCCCCGCCTAGACTTGCGCGCCATGAGCAGCGAGCCCGTCGTACAGGCCAGGGGCCTGGTGAAGCGGTACGGAGACAAGACCGCGGTGGACGGCCTGGACCTGGCGGTCGCGGCGGGCGCGGTCACCGCGGTCCTCGGCCCCAACGGCGCCGGCAAGACCACCACCGTGGAGATCTGCGAGGGATACCGCCGTCCGGACGCCGGGACGGTGCGGGTCCTCGGACTGGACCCGGTGGCCGACGCGGCCGCGCTCCGCCCGCGCGTCGGCGTGATGCTCCAGTCGGGTGGCGTCTACTCCGGCGCGCGCGCCGTGGAGATGCTGACCCACATGGCGAAGCTGCACGCCCATCCGCTGGACGTCGGGGCCCTCGTGGAGCGCCTCGGCCTCGGCGGCTGCGGACGCACCACCTACCGCAGGCTCTCCGGCGGCCAGCAGCAGCGCCTGGCGCTGGCCATGGCCGTCGTGGGACGCCCCGAGCTGGTCTTCCTGGACGAGCCGACGGCGGGCCTGGACCCGCAGGCGCGCCGGTCCACCTGGGACCTGATCCGCGAGCTGCGCGCGGACGGGGTCTCGACCGTCCTGACCACCCACTTCATGGACGAGGCCGAGGAGCTCGCCGACGACGTCGCCGTCATCGACGCGGGCCGGGTCGTCGCCCAGGGCAGCCCCGAGCAGCTGTGCCGCGGCGGCGCCGAGAACACCCTGCGCTTCACCGGCCGCCCCGGCCTGGACCTCGGCTCGCTGGTCAAGGCCCTGCCCGACGGCACCCGGGTCGCCGAGATCACCACCGGCGCCTACCGCGTCACCGGGACCATCGACCCCGGACTGCTGGCCACCGTCACCTCCTGGTGCGCCCAGCACGGTGTGATGCCCGAGGGCATCGCGGTCGAGCGGCACACCCTGGAGGACGTCTTCCTCGAACTGACCGGCAAGGAGCTGCGCGCATGAGCGCCGGTACGTACACCCCGCGCCCCGGCGCCGCCCCGCTGCCCCGGATGATCGCCGCGCAGACCGCGCTGGAGACGCGGATGCTGCTGCGCAACGGCGAGCAACTGCTGCTGACGGTGGTCATCCCGGCCCTGCTGCTGGTGCTGTTCAGCGCGGTGGACGTCGTGGACACCGGCGCGGGCGAACCGGTGGACTTCCTGACGCCGGGCGTCCTCGCCCTCGCCGTGATGTCCACCGCCTTCACCGGCCAGGCCATCGCGACCGGCTTCGAGCGCCGGTACGGGGTGCTGAAGCGGCTGGGCGCGTCGCCGCTGCCGCGCTGGGCGCTGATGACGGCGAAGACCTTCGCCGTCCTGGTCACCGAGGTCCTCCAGATCGTCCTGCTCACGGTGATCGCCTTCGCGCTCGGCTGGTCGCCGGAGGGGAATCCGTTCGCCGTGCTGCTGCTCCTGGTGCTGGGTACGGCGGCCTTCTCCGGGCTCGGGCTGCTGATGGCGGGGACCCTCAGGGCGGAGGCCACGCTGGCGGCGGCCAACCTCGTCTTCCTGCTGCTGCTGGTCGGCGGCGGGGTGATCGTGCCGCTGGAGAAGTTCCCGGACGCGGCGCAGTCGGTGCTGGGCCTGCTGCCCATCGCCGCGCTCTCCGACGGGCTGCGGGACGTGCTCCAGCACGGTGCCCCGACGCCCTGGGGCGACCTGGGGATCCTGGCCGTGTGGGCGGCCGCGGGCCTGGGCGCGGCGGCCAGGTTCTTCCGCTGGGAGTGAGCCCGGACCCGGGTGCCAGGCAGGCGCTTCGGGACGACTCGTCCCCCTCGTGAAAGCTTGCACAAGCTGCCGCTTACCATGGTGCCCGTGCCCCAGCTGACCCGAGCCGAAGTCGCTCAAGCCGCGCGGAACCCGCTGCTCTTCGTCGCCGACCGGTGGACCCCTTCCTCCCGGACCGTCCGCCGTGCCGTGCTGTCGGCGGTCGTGATGGCCGTGGCCATCGTCGTGACCGGCGGCGCGGTGCGCCTGACCGGTTCCGGCCTCGGCTGCCCCACCTGGCCCAAGTGCACCGACGAGAGCCTGACGACGACCAGTGCGATGGGTCTGCACGGTGTCATCGAGTTCGGCAACCGGATGCTGACGTACGTGCTGTGCGCGGCGGTCGGCTGGGCGATCGTCGCGGCCCGTGCGGCCAAGCCCTGGCGGCGCGGGGTGACCCGGATCGGCTGGGCCCAGTTCTGGGTCGTCATGGGCAACGCGGTCCTCGGCGGCATCGTCGTCCTGGTGGGCCTGAACCCGTACACCGTGGCGGCGCACTTCCTGCTGTCCACGGCGCTGATCACCCTGGCCGTGCTGATGTACCACCGGCTCGGCGAGGGCGACGACGCCCCCAAGCCCCTGGTCGGCAAGGCGGTCTCGCAGCTGACCTGGCTGCTCGTGGTGGCCGCCGGCCTGCTCGTCGCGGTCGGCACGGTCGTGACCGGTGCGGGCCGGCACGCGGGCGACTCCAGCGACGTGCACCGCATCCCGCTCGACTGGAAGCTGATCAGCCAGCTGCACGCGGACCTGGCCTGGATCGTGGTGGCCCTGTCCGTGGCGCTCTGGTTCGTGCTGAAGGCCGTGGACGCCCCGGCCGTGCCGAGGCGCCGCGCCGGTCAGCTCTTCCTGGTCCTGATGGCCCAGGGCGTCATCGGCTACGTCCAGTACTTCCTGGACACCCCGGAGATCCTGGTGGGCCTGCACATGCTGGGCTCGTGCCTGGTGTGGATCGCGGTCGTACGGGTACTGCTGGCCCAGCGGGAACGCCCGGCGGACACCGCCGGGGTGCCCGCCCCGGCCGAACCCCGGCAGGAGCACGCGCCCGCGGTCTGACGCCCCCTGCCCGGTACACACGAGAGCCTCCGTCACCACGCCCCTGAAGGCGGATGACGGAGGCTCTTCTCGTGCGTACCGGGGTCCGTGTGCGCGGGAACCGCGAGTACGGGTCCGTGTCCGCGGGGATCCGGGAGGGGGCGGGCCCGGCTCAGCCGTTCGACGGTCCGCCGACCTGGATCCCGGCCATCCGCGACCACTCGTACGGGCCGGTGCGGACCTTCGCGGCGAAGTCGCCGTCGAACGCCTCGTGCATCGTGATGCCCGCCTTCCGTGTGGCGCTCTCGGCCACCGCGTACGAGGGGGCCACCAGGTCGCCCCAGCCGCCGTCCGCGCCGACCAGGACAATGCGGGTGCCCGCCTGGCCGAGGTAGGCGAGCTGCCCCTCGGCACCGCCGTGCGCCGTGGCGAAGGCGCCGATCTCCCGGGCGAGCTTGCCGGCCTTGCGCTCCGCGCGGGCCGCCCGCCTGCCGTCGTCCGTCTGCTGGGTCTGAGCCGTCTCTGCCATGGACAGGATGCTACCGGCGGGTAGCCCGCATGACGACGGGCGGGGGACGTGGCCTGGGCCACGGCCCCCGCCCGGTCGGCGGAGCGGACGCGTGCGGCTACCTCAGGAAGGGGTCCACCGCGACGGCGACGAAGAGCAGCGAGACATAGCTGATGGACCAGTGGAACAGCCGCATCTCCTTCAGCTTGCCGCCGGTCACCCCGGCCTTCGCGCGGCCCTGGAGGCCGTGCGCCTCCCAGAGCCAGTAGCCGCCGGCCAGCACGGCCACCGTCGTGTAGAACCAGCCGGTGTACCCCAGCGGGGTCAGCAGCAGCGAGACGACGACCATCACCCAGCTGTAGGCGACGATCTGGCGGGCCACCACCTGGTTGGAGGCGATGACGGGCAGCATCGGGACGCCGACCCGGGCGTAGTCGTCCTTCACCTTCATCGACAGCGGCCAGTAGTGGGGCGGCGTCCAGAAGAAGATGACCGCGAAAAGAATGACCGCGGCCCAGGACACCGAATTCGTCACGGCCGACCACCCGATGAGCACGGGCATGCAGCCGGCGATTCCGCCCCAGACGATGTTCTGCGCGGTCCGGCGCTTCAGCAGCATCGTGTAGACGACGACGTAGAACAGAAGTGCGCCGAGCGCGAGGGCGGCCGAGAGCCAGTTGACGAGCAGTCCGAACCAGACCGTGGAAATCACCCCGAGGGCGATTCCGAACGCCAGGCACTCGCGCGGGGAGACCATCCCCGTGACGAGCGGCCGCTGCGACGTACGGTCCATCAGCGCGTCGATGTCCCGGTCGATATACATGTTGAGCGCATTGGCTCCGCCCGCGGAGAGATATCCGCCGACGGTGGTCACGAGTACGAGCCACAGATCGGGTACGCCCTGAGCGGCGAGGAACATCACCGGAACGGTGGTGATCAGCAGCAGCTCGATGATGCGCGGCTTGGTAAGCGCCACGAATGCCTTGATGCGGGCCCCGAACGGGCGTTGGCCCCCTGGGCTCGGAGTCAAGGCGACCCCTGCGGGTCGGGACTCGACGGCCGTCACGCACACCCCTGACAGAGAAATCCCAGCAAGCTCCGGGCATTGGACCCGGTGAAGACTTGCGCGAACCAGACCACTGTAGACGTTGGGCATACGCCGCTCTTCGCGGGGGTGGGGTCGTGTTGGGGTGGCGCAGAAGTGAACGCCGGTGCTCATACGGGAGGCGAAGTCCGCAGGTCGCCCGCAGTGTGGAAAGGGCAGAAGTAGGGCGTTGAGTCGGGGGTAGGCTCGGCTTTGCCCGGTGCGGTAACCAGTCACCGGTTTACGACAGTGGAGAGGAGCCCTGACTCAGGGTGAGCACCAAGCCGACCACCACAGACCTCCAGTGGACCGAATTGGACCAGCGGGCCGTGGACACCGTCCGCGTCCTCGCCGCGGACGCCGTACAGAAAGTCGGAAACGGCCACCCGGGTACGGCGATGAGCCTGGCTCCTGCCGCGTACACCCTCTTCCAGAAGGTGATGCGCCATGACCCGGCGGACGCGGACTGGACCGGCCGCGACCGGTTCGTACTCTCCGCGGGCCACTCCAGCCTGACGCTGTACATCCAGCTCTACCTGGCCGGGTACGGCCTGGAGCTGGACGACCTCAAGGCCTTCCGCACCTGGGGTTCCAAGACACCGGGCCACCCGGAGTACGGCCACACCACCGGGGTCGAGACGACGACCGGGCCGCTGGGCCAGGGTGTCGCCAACGCCGTGGGCATGGCAATGGCCGCCCGTTACGAGCGCGGCCTGTTCGACCCGGAGGCGGCCCCCGGCACCTCCCCGTTCGACCACACGATCTGGGTCGTCGCCGGTGACGGCTGCCTCCAGGAGGGCATCTCCGCCGAGGCGTCCTCGCTGGCCGGCCACCAGAAGCTCGGCAACCTCGTGCTGCTGTGGGATGACAACCACATCTCGATCGAGGGCGACACGGAGACCGCGGTCTCCGAGGACACCCTGAAGCGGTACGAGTCCTACGGCTGGCACGTCCAGCGGGTGGACCAGCTGCCCAGCGGCGACCTCGACCCCGAGGCCCTGTACCGGGCCCTCCTCGCGGCCAGGGCCGAGACGGAGCGCCCGTCCTTCATCGCGGCCCGCTCGATCATCGCCTGGCCCGCCCCGAACGCGCAGAACACCGAGGCCTCGCACGGCTCGGCCCTCGGCGACGAGGAGATCGCGGCGACCAAGCGGGTGCTCGGCTTCGACCCGGAGAAGACCTTCGAGGTCTCCGACGAGGTCATCGGGCACACCCGTCAGGCGCTCGACCGCGGCCGCGAGGCCAGGGCCGAGTGGGAGAAGTCCTTCGCCGCCTGGCGCACCGGCAACCCGGAGCGCGCCGCCGACTTCGACCGGATCGCCGCGGGCGAGCTGCCGGCCGGCTGGGAGGAGAAGCTCCCGGTCTTCGAGGAGGGCCAGGGCGTCGCCACGCGCGCGGCCTCCGGCAAGGTGCTCCAGGCGCTCGGCGGGGTCATCCCCGAGCTGTGGGGCGGCTCCGCCGACCTCGCGGGCTCCAACAACACCACCATCGACAAGACGTCGTCCTTCCTCCCGGCGGGCAACCCGCTGCCCGAGGCGGACCCGTACGGCCGCACGATCCACTTCGGCATCCGCGAGCACGCCATGGCCGCGGCCATGAACGGCATCGCGCTGCACGGCAACACCCGGATCTACGGCGGCACCTTCCTGGTGTTCTCCGACTACATGCGCAACGCCGTGCGGCTCTCCGCGCTGATGCACCTGCCGGTGACGTACGTCTGGACGCACGACTCGATCGGCCTCGGCGAGGACGGCCCGACCCACCAGCCGGTCGAGCACCTCGCCTCGCTGCGCGCGATCCCGGGCCTGAACGTGGTGCGCCCGGCCGACGCCAACGAGACGGCGATCGCCTGGCGCGAGATCCTGCGCCGGTACACCAAGGTGTTCGGCAAGGGCGCCCCGCACGGTCTGGCGCTGACCCGCCAGGGCGTCCCGACCTACGCGTCGAACGACGACGCCGCCAAGGGCGGGTACGTGCTCTTCGAGGCCGAGGGCGGCACGCCCGAGGTCGTGCTGATCGGCACGGGCTCCGAGGTCCACCTCGCCGTCGAGGCGCGGGACGAGCTCCAGGCGGCCGGTGTACCCACCCGTGTGGTCTCGATGCCGTGTGTCGAGTGGTTCGAGGAGCAGGACCAGGCGTACAAGGACAGCGTGCTGCCGCCGTCGGTGAGGGCGCGGGTCGCCGTGGAGGCCGGCATCGGTCTGACGTGGTACCGGTACGTGGGAGACGCGGGCCGGATCGTCTCGCTGGAGCACTTCGGTGCCTCGGCCGACGCCAAGGTCCTCTTCCGCGAGTTCGGCTTCACCGCCGGGCACGTGGCCGCCGCGGCCCGGGAATCTCTCGCGGCCGCGCAGCGCTGACGCCGATATACGACTAGTAGGAGATGCAATTCTCATGACAGACGCACTCAAGCGCCTCTCCGACGAGGGCGTGGCGATCTGGCTGGACGACCTCTCGCGCAAGCGGATCACCTCCGGCAACCTCGCGGAGCTGATCGACCAGAGCCACGTCGTGGGTGTCACGACCAACCCGTCGATCTTCCAGAAGGCGATCTCCGCGGGCGACGGGTACGAGCAGCAGCTCGCCGACCTCTCCGCGCGCGAGGTGACCGTCGAGGAAGCGGTCCGCATGATCACGACGGCCGACGTCCGTGACGCGGCCGACATCCTGCGCCCCGTCTTCGACGCCACCGGCGGTCAGGACGGCCGGGTGTCCATCGAGGTGGACCCGCGCCTGGCGCACAACACCACGGCCACGGTGGCCGAGGCGAAGCAGCTGGCGTGGCTGGTCGACCGGCCGAACACGCTCATCAAGATCCCGGCGACGAAGGCCGGCCTGCCGGCCATCACCGAGACCATCGGCCGGGGCATCAGCGTCAACGTGACCCTGATCTTCTCGCTGGAGCGCTACCGCGAGGTCATGGACGCCTACCTGGCGGGCCTGGAGAAGGCGAAGGCCACGGGCCTGGACCTCTCCAAGATCCACTCGGTGGCCTCGTTCTTCGTGTCCCGGGTGGACACCGAGATCGACAAGCGGCTGGACGCCGTCGGCGGCGACGAGGCGAAGGCCGCCAAGGGCAAGTCCGCCCTGGCCAACGCCCGCCTGGCCTACGAGGCGTACGAGGAGGTCTTCGCCGGTGAGCGCTGGGCCGCCCTCGACAAGGCGCACGCCAACCGGCAGCGTCCGCTGTGGGCCTCCACCGGTGTGAAGGACCCGTCCCTCAAGGACACCCTGTACGTGGACGACCTGGTCGCCCCGAACACGGTGAACACCATGCCGGAGGCGACGCTGGAGGCCGTGGCCGACCACGGTGAGATCAGCGGCAACACGGTCGCCGGGCGCTACGACCAGGCGCGTGCCGACCTCGCCGCGATCAAGAAGCTCGGCGTCGACTACGACGACGTCGTCCAGGTGCTGGAGGACGAGGGCGTCGAGAAGTTCGCGACGTCCTGGAACGACCTGCTCACGTCGACCGAGGCCGAGCTCAAGCGCCTCGCACCTTCGAAGGGCTGACCACCTTGTCTGGTGTTCCCGGAGCCAACCCGCTCCGTGACGCCCAGGACCGACGGCTCCCGCGTATCGCGGGGCCGTCGGGTCTGGTGATTTTCGGCGTCACGGGCGATTTGTCCCGTAAAAAGCTGATGCCCGCTGTCTACGACCTGGCCAATCGCGGCCTGCTGCCACCGGGCTTCTCGCTCATCGGCTTCGCGCGCCGCGACTGGGAGGACGAGGACTTCGCGCAGGTCGTCCACGACGCCGTCAAGGAGCACGCCCGCACACCGTTCCGCGAGGAGGTCTGGCAGCAGTTGAGCCAGGGCATGCGGTTCGTGCCGGGCAACTTCGACGACGACGTGGCGTTCGAGACCCTCAGGGCCACGATCGAGGAGCTCGACAAGGCACAGGGCACGGGCGGCAACTTCGCCTTCTACCTGTCCGTACCGCCGAAGTTCTTCCCCAAGGTCGTCCAGCAGCTCAAGAAGCACGGGCTGGCCGACCAGAAGGACGGCGCCTGGCGGCGGGCCGTCATCGAGAAGCCGTTCGGCCACGACCTGCACAGCGCGCAGGAGCTCAACCACCTCGTGCACGACGTGTTCCCGCCGAACGAGGTCTTCCGCATCGACCACTACCTCGGCAAGGAGACGGTCCAGAACATCCTGGCGCTGCGCTTCGCCAACACGATGTGGGAGCCGATCTGGAACAGGTCGTACGTCGACCACGTCCAGATCACCATGGCCGAGGACATCGGCATCGGCGGCCGCGCCGGCTACTACGACGGCATCGGCGCCGCCCGTGACGTCATCCAGAACCACCTGCTCCAGCTGCTGGCTCTGACGGCGATGGAGGAGCCCGGCTCCTTCCACCCGAAGGCCCTGGTCGCGGAGAAGCTGAAGGTGCTCACCGCGGTGGAGCTGCCCGACGACCTGGGCAAGCACACGGTCCGCGGCCAGTACACGCACGCGTGGCAGGGCGGCCAGGAGGTGCCCGGCTACCTGGAGGAAGACGGGATCGACCCCAAGTCGAAGACCGACACCTTCGCCGCGATCAAGCTGACGATCAACAACCGCCGCTGGGCGGGCGTGCCGTTCTACCTGCGGACCGGCAAGCGGCTCGGCCGCCGGGTCACGGAGATCGCGGTCGTCTTCAAGCGCGCCCCCTATCTGCCCTTCGAGTCCGGCGCCACGGAGGAGCTGGGCGGCAACGCCCTGGTCATCCGGGTGCAGCCGGACGAGGGCGTCACGGTCCGGTTCGGCTCCAAGGTTCCCGGCACCTCCATGGAGGTGCGGGACGTGACGATGGACTTCGCGTACGGCGAGTCCTTCACGGAGTCCAGCCCCGAGGCGTACGAGCGGCTCATCCTCGATGTGCTGCTCGGCGACGCCAACCTGTTCCCGCGCCACCAGGAGGTGGAGCTCTCCTGGAACATCCTCGACCCGATCGAGGAGTACTGGGACAGGCACGGCAAGCCCGCCCAGTACCCGGCCGGCACCTGGGGACCGGCCGAGGCCGACGAGATGCTCGCACGCGACGGACGGAGCTGGCGCCGGCCATGAAGATCGATCTCACGGAAACCACGTCCAGCAAGATCAACCAGGCGATGGTCTCGGCGCGCCGTTCCATCGGCTCGCCGGCCGTCGGCATGGTGCTCACCCTCGTCATCGTGACCGACGAGGAGAACGCCTACGACGCGCTCAAGGCGGCGAGCGACTCCTCGCGCGAGCACCCCTCGCGGATCATCGCGGTGATCAAGCGGGTCAGCCGTTCGCCGCGCGCCCGGCGCGACGCGCGTCTCGACGCCGAGATCCGGGTCGGTTCCGACGCGGGCTCGGGCGAGACGATCGTGCTCCGCCTGCACGGCGAGCTGGCCAACCACGCCCAGTCGGTCGTCCTGCCGCTGCTGCTGCCGGACGCGCCGGTGGTGGTGTGGTGGCCGGAGGACGCCCCCGCGGACCCCGCGAAGGACCCGCTGGGCGCGCTCGCGCAGCGCCGTATCACCGACACCTACTCGGCCGAGCACCCGCTCGACGAGCTGGCGGTGCGCGCGGCGACCTACCGGCCGGGCGACACCGACCTGGCCTGGACCCGCATCACGCCGTGGCGCTCGATGCTGGCGGCCGCGCTCGACCAGCAGCCCGCCGAGGTCGTCTCGGCCACGGTCGAGGGCGAGTCCGACAACCCGAGCTGCGAGCTGCTGGCCATGTGGCTCGCGGACCGTCTGGGGGTGCCGGTGGAGCGCACCCTGTCCGGCGGTCCCGGTCTGACGGCGGTCCGGATGGAGACCAAGGACGGTGCCATCGTCCTGGACCGGGCCAACGGCTCGCTGGCCACGCTCTGCATGGTGGGCCAGCCCGACCGCTCGGTGGCGCTGAAGCGCCGGGAGACGGCGGAGCTGCTCGCGGAGGAGCTGCGCCGGCTGGACCCGGACAACGTCTACGCCTCCACGGTCAAGTTCGGGGTGGAACGCCTCGGCGGCCCCACGGAGGCCTCGGCCGTGGGCTCCGGGCAGAAGAGCAAGGCACCGGCGGGCGCCGCGGCCCCGGCCGCGAAGAAGGCCGCGGCCAAGAAGGCGGCGTCGAAGTGAGCGTTCCGCAGCTCGTCGTGCACCGCGACAAGGAGCTGATGGCCCAGGCCGCCGCGGCCCGGCTGATCACGAGGATCGTGGACGCCCAGTCCGCGCGCGGTTCCGCCTCGGTGGTCCTGACGGGCGGACGCAACGGCAACGGCCTGCTGGCCGCGCTCGCCGCCTCACCGGCCCGGGACGCGATCGACTGGTCGCGGCTCGACCTGTGGTGGGGCGACGAGCGGTTCCTGCCCGAGGGCGACCCGGAGCGCAACGTCACGCAGGCCCGCGCGGCCCTGCTGGACGCGGTGGCACCGGATCCGTCCCGGATCCACGCCATGCCCGCCTCGGACGGTGTGTACGGCGACGACGCGGACGCGGCCGCCGCCGGGTACGCGGCCGAGCTGGCGGCGGCGGCCGGCGGGGACGGGGCGGTGCCCTCGTTCGACGTCCTGATGCTGGGCGTCGGCCCGGACACCCATGTCGCCTCGCTCTTCCCGGAGCTGCCGGCGGTACGGGAGACCGAGCGGACCGTCGTCGGGGTGCGCGACGCCCCGAAGCCGCCACCCACCCGCGTCTCGCTCACGCTTCCGGCCATCCGGACGGCGCGCGAGGTGTGGCTGCTCGCCGCGGGCGAGGACAAGGCGGAGGCGGCCGAGACCGCGCTGTCCGGTGCCGGGGAGATCCAGGCCCCGGCGGCGGGGGCGTACGGCCGTGACCGCACGCTCTGGCTGCTGGACGCCGCTGCGGCCTCCCGGCTGCCGCGGGCGCTGTATCCGCCGGCGTCGGCGTAGGCACCACGGACGGGGCCCGGTCCGCTCTTCGACGAGCGGACCGGGCCCCGTCGCGTTGCCGTATACGGAGCGGACCGGACGGTCTTGACCGGCCCCCCGGACCGGGCTACGCCGTCGGCGTACCGGCGCCGGTCCGGTCCGGGTGTGCGCCGGCACCGGGTGCCGGACCGCGCTCCAGGAACGGCTCCAGCAGCCCCGGTACGGCCTCGGCGGCGAAGAGCAGCCCCTCGCCCGCGTCGGCGTCCCGGGCGGTGTAGGCGCCCGCCCCCGCGGCCGTGGTGGCGGTGACGCTCACGAGGCCCGCCCGGCGCTGGAACCAGGACTGCCGCACCGTCCAGCCGATCACGCCCGCCCGCTGGAGGGCGGCCGTCGAGCGCCGCAGGGTCCCGGAGCGGGTCACCAGGTATCCGCCGCTGAGCGTGTGTCCCAGCGACCGGTACGCGTCCAGCGCCAGCGCCACGCCGACCGGGACGGCCACCACCGCCCAGCCGAGCGCCGTCCACAGCAGGACGGGCGTGAGCCGGGCTCCGAGGAGCGCCAGGAGCAGCGCGGGGGCCAGGGCCGCGGCGAGCGCGCGGCGGAGCCGCCGGCCACGGGCGGCCGGGGGGTGCGGGGTGAGCGGGGCGCCGGTCGGCGCGACGGGCTCGCGCAGCACCTCGGCGGCGATCGCGTCGGCGAAGGCGCGGGGGGTGGCGGGCAGCAGGGTGTCGTGGTCGGCGCCCTGGCCCTCCTCGTCCTTGGCGAGGCCGGTGGTGACGGCGTCCACCCGGGCGGCGCCGGCCAGCCGTACGCCGAGGGGCTCCACCAGGTCCACCCCGCGCAGCCGCCTCTCCTCCACGGACAGCGAGCGGGAGGTCAGAAGTCCGCGCCGGACCCGCAGGGTGCCGCCGGGTTCGCGTTCGAGGCGGTAGTTCCACCACATCTCGGCCCACAGCCCGAGCGCCCCGACGACCCCGGCGGCCAGGGCCGCCGCCACCAGGACGAGGACCGTCCAGAGCGGCGGGGTGTCCCGGAACCGGTCCGCGACCCAGCCGATCACCTGGCCCTGCGCCCCGGCCCACTCGCTGACCTGCAGCACACCGCCGACCGCCGCGCCGCCGAGCGCGGGGGCGAGGAAGGAGACCGGTGCGTAGCGGATCCAGCGGGGGTCGAGCGTGGCCAGGTCGCCCTCGCGGTGCGTGCCGGGGGCCGTGGTGGTGAGGCGTGCCAGGAGTTCGTGGCGCAGCCGCTCCCCCTCGGCCCGGTCGACGGGGTCGAGTTCGAGCGTGGACTCGCCGCCGGTCTGCTCCCCGGTGCCGATGCGGACCGTGACCAGTCCGAGCATCCGCAGCAGCGGGTGGGCGGTGAGGTCCACGCTGCGGATCCGCTCGCGGGCCAGTGAGCGACGTTTGACCAGCAGGAGCCCGGTGCGCAGTTCGACGTGTTCGTCACCGACGCGGTAGCGGGTGCGGCGCAGGCGCACGTAGTCACCGGCGGTGGCGCAGCCGACCAGGACGACGGCTCCGGCCAGGGTCCAGCCGACGGCCGCCGCGTACCCGAGGCGCCCGGCCAGTCCGGCCACCACCGGCACGGCGGCGCCCACCGCGACCCCCGTCGTGACGAGCGCGGTGACCAGGACCGTACGCCGGTGGATCCGCCGCCACGGAGGTCCGGCCCGGTCCGCGGCGGTGCTCATGTGGCGTCCCCGGGCGTGGCCTGGGTGATCCGGGTGAGCCGTTCCACGAGGTCGGCGGCCGTCTCGTGGTCCAGGCCCTCGATCCGCACGGCGCCTTTGGCGGAGGCGGTGGTGACGGTGACCGTCGCCAGCCCGAAGAGCTGTTCCAGCGGCCCGCGCACGGTGTCCACGGTCTGGATGCGGGACATCGGCGCGATCCGCCACTCCCGCTGGAAGATTCCGGTCCGTACGTAGACCGCGTCCTCGGTGACCTCCCAGCGGTGGGCGCGGAACCACCAGAGGGGGAGGAGGACGGCGGTCAGCAGCCCGAGCGCGGCGAGCACCGCGGCGGACGCCGTCAGCCAGGTCCTGGCGGGCGCGACGAGCGCGCCCAGGACGGCCAGGACGGCCACCGGGGCCGCCGCCACCAGCAGGCACCGGGCCCGCCACCAGCCGACGGCCCGCCGGGCCGGTGCGTTGCGCGGCGGCCGCAGCCGTACCGCCCCCTCCCCCGTTTCCATCGGTCAGCGTCCGCGCAGGCTGCGATAGGTCTCCACGAGGTGGGAGGTGGAGCTGTCCAGGTTCTCCCCGCCGGTGCCCTCCGTCAGGACCGGTTCGATCTTCTTGGCGAGGACCTTGCCGAGTTCGACGCCCCACTGGTCGAAGGAGTCGATGTTCCAGACGGCGCCCTGGACGAAGACCTTGTGCTCGTACAGCGCGATGAGCTGGCCGAGCACGGACGGGGTGAGCCGGTCGGCGAGGATGGTGGTCGTCGGGTGGTTGCCCCGGAACGTCTTGTGGGGCACCAGTTCCTCGGGGACGCCCTCGGCCCGTACCTCGTCGGGGGTCTTGCCGAAGGCGAGCGCCTGGGTCTGCGCGAAGAAGTTGGCCATCAGCAGGTCGTGCTGGGCGATGAGGCCGGGCAGCAGGTCGTGGACCGGGGACGCGAAGCCGATGAAGTCGGCCGGGACGGTCTTGGTGCCCTGGTGGATCAGCTGGTAGTAGGCGTGCTGGCCGTTGGTGCCGGGGGTGCCCCAGACGACCGGGCCGGTCTGCCACTCGACCGGTGCGCCGTCGCGGTCCACGGACTTGCCGTTGGACTCCATGTCCAACTGCTGGAGGTACGCGGTGAACTTGGACAGGTAGTGGCTGTAGGGCAGCACCGCGTGCGACTGGGCGTCGAAGAACTGGCCGTACCAGATGCCCAGGAGGCCCAGCAGCAGCGGGACGTTCTCCTCGGCGGGGGCGGTACGGAAGTGCTCGTCCACGAGGTGGAAGCCGTCCAGCATCTCCCGGAACCGCTCCGGGCCGATGGCGATCATCAGCGAGAGGCCGATCGCCGAGTCGTAGGAGTAGCGTCCGCCGACCCAGTCCCAGAACTCGAACATGTTGGCCGTGTCGATACCGAAGTCCGCGACCTTCTCCGCGTTGGTCGACAGGGCCACGAAGTGCCGGGCGACGGCTTCCTGACCGGCCTTCAGTTCGGTGAGGAGCCAGTCGCGGGCGGAGGTGGCGTTGGTGATGGTCTCGATCGTCGTGAAGGTCTTGGACGCGACGACGAACAGCGTCTCGGCCGGGTCCAGGTCGCGCACGGCCTCGTGCAGGTCGGCGCCGTCGACGTTGGAGACGAAGCGGACGGTCAGCGAGCGGTCCGTGAAGGAGCGCAGCACCTCGTAGGCCATGGCGGGGCCGAGGTCGGAGCCGCCGATGCCGATGTTCACGATGTTCTTGATCGGCCGGCCGGTGTGGCCGGTCCACCCGCCCGCCCGGACGCGCTCGGAGAAGGCGGCCATCTTGTCGAGGACGGCGTGCACGGCCGGTACCACGTTCTCGCCGTCCACCTCGATCACGGCGTCCCGGGGGGCGCGGAGCGCGGTGTGCAGTACGGCGCGGTCCTCGGTGGTGTTGATCTTCTCGCCGCGGAACATGGCGTCCCGCAGTCCGGCGACGCCGGTGGCGTCGGCGAGACCGCGCAGCAGGCGCAGGGTCTCGTCGGTGACCAGGTGCTTGGAGTAGTCGACGTGGAGGTCGCCGACCGTGAGGGTGTACGCGCTCCCGCGCTCCGGCGCGTCCGCGAACAGCTGCCGCAGATGTGTCCGCCCGAACGCCTCGCGGTGCTCGGCGAGAGCCTCCCACTCGGGCGTCTGGTTGAGCTTGGTTCGGCCTTGTGCGTTCATCCGGGAATTCGCCCACTTCTTCTCGTACCTGCAACATGCCCCGCTGCCCCTCCAACCTAATTGATCAGAGGGGTGCGGCGGGGCGATCACGGGGCCGGTGGGCGGCATACCGCTTCCGGCCGGCCACCCGAGGGGTAACCGGCCGGTGAAGAGGAGGAGCTGGGGTGTGTTTCGAAAGTGGCGCCGTCCGCCCGGAGGGCGGGGCCCGCGGCGTCCGGTGCGTGCGATCGCAAGGCGGAGGATCGCCCTCGTACTGGACGTACTGGGGCGACTCCGACAACGCGGCGAGCGTGCGTGCCGGGCGTCGCGGGCCAGGCGGGACTTTCGAAACCCGCCCTAGATCTCGCCGCGCAGTTTGGCGAGGGCCTCGGCGAGGATCGCCTCGCCGTCCGCGTCGCTGCGCCGCTCGCGCACGTACGCCAGGTGCGTCTTGTACGGCTCGGTGCGCGGGGGGTCCGGGGGGTTGTCCTGGTCCTGTCCGGCCGGGAATCCGCAGCGCGGGCAGTCCCAGGTCTCCGGCACCTGCGCGTCATGGGCGAAGCTGGGCTGGGTCTCGTGCCCGTTCGAGCACCAGAAGGAGATGCGGAGGCGGGGCGCTGACTCGCCCCGCTCGGCCTCCCCCATCGGCCCGGCTCCGACCCGGCTTCCCCGGATCGCGTTGCCACTTGCCACGGTCGTAACTCCCTGCGTGATGGTGCTCGAGGTTGCCCCAGTCTACGTAAGGCCCAACGCGCGTCCAGTGAAAGGAGTTACACCGTTACCGGGAATCGTGGACGCCCGGTCAGTCCAGCTTGATGAGCAGACCGAGGACGACGATGCACGCGAACCAGAGCAGGCCGATCACGACGGTGATGCGGTCGAGGTTCCGCTCGGCGACGGAGGAGCCACCCACGGAGGACTGCATTCCGCCACCGAACATGTCGGAGAGGCCGCCGCCCTTGCCCTTGTGCATCAGCACCAGCAGCATCAGCAGCAGGCTGAAGACGATCAGGGCGATCTCGAACGCCAAAATCACGGCTGGCTCCTACTTTCCGGAATTCTCGGGACTGCGACTACGAACAGCGGGGGCCGGGGGTATGACCCCCCTGGCCCCCGCAAGGGTACGACGGATCGGCGTCAGGGCATACTCACTGGTCGCGGAAGCGGACGATCTTGACGAACTCGTCGGCGTCCAGTGCGGCGCCCCCGATCAGCGCGCCGTCCACATCGGGCTGCGCCATGATGGCGGCCACGTTGCCGGACTTCACCGAGCCGCCGTACTGGATGCGGACGGCGTCCGCGAGCTCCTGGGAGTACAGCTCCGCGAGCCGGCCGCGGATCGCGCCGCAGACCTCCTGGGCGTCCTCGGGGGTGGCGACCTCGCCGGTACCGATGGCCCAGACCGGCTCGTAGGCGATCACGACGGACTCGGCCTGCTCGGCCGGGACGTCCTCGAGGCCGCCGTCGAGCTGCGCGAGGGTGTGGGCGACCTGGTCACCGGCCTTGCGGACGTCCAGTCCCTCACCGACGCAGAGGATCGGGGTCAGCCCGTGCCGGTAGGCCGCCTTGACCTTGGCGTTGCAGATCTCGTCGGTCTCGCCGTGGTACTGGCGGCGCTCGCTGTGCCCCACGGCGACGTAGGTGCACTTCAGCTTGGCGAGCATCGGGCCGGAGATCTCACCGGTGTACGCGCCGGAGTCGTGGGCCGAGACGTCCTGGGCGCCGTACTTGATCTTCAGCTTGTCGCCGTCGACCAGGGTCTGCACGGTGCGCAGGTCGGTGAAGGGCGGCAGGACGGCGACCTCGACGGCCTCGTAGTCCTTGTCGGCCAGGGCGAAGGCGAGCTTCTGTACGTGGGCGATGGCCTCGAGGTGGTTGAGGTTCATCTTCCAGTTGCCCGCCATCAGCGGGGTGCGGGTGGTCATGAAAGGTCAGTCCTCCAGTGCGGCGAGGCCGGGAAGCGTCTTGCCCTCGAGGTATTCGAGGCTGGCGCCGCCACCGGTCGAGATGTGTCCGAACGCGTTCTCGTCGAAGCCCAGGATGCGGACGGCGGCCGCGGAGTCCCCGCCGCCGACCACGCTGAAGGCCTCGGATCCGGCGAGCGCCTGGGCGACCGCCCTGGTGCCCCCGGCGTAGTCGGGGTGCTCGAAGACACCCATCGGGCCGTTCCAGAAGACGGTGGCCGCGTCGGCGAGCTTCGACGCGTACAGGGCGCAGGTCTCGGGGCCGATGTCCAGGCCCTCCTGGTCGGCCGGGATGGCGTCGGCGGCGACCGTGGCGGGGTGGGCCGGGGCCTTGGTCTTCAGGTCCGGGAACTCTCCGGCGACCAGGACGTCGACGGGGAGGACGAACTCCACACCGAGCTCCTCGGCCCGCTTGAGGTATCCCTGGACGGCGGGGACCTGGTCCTCCTGGAGCAGCGAGATGCCGACCTCGTGGCCCTGGGCCTTGAGGAAGGTGTACGCCATGCCGCCGCCGATCAGGATCCGGTCGGCCTTCTCCAGCAGGTGGTCGATGACCCCGAGCTTGTCGGACACCTTGGCGCCGCCGAGAACCACGGCGTAGGGGCGCGCGACGTCCTCGGTCAGCTTCTTCAGGACGCCGACCTCGGTGGCGATCAGATAGCCGGCCGCGTGCGGCAGGCGGGCCGGGAGGTCGTACACCGAGGCGTGCTTGCGGTGGACGGCGCCGAAGCCGTCCCCGACGTAGACGTCCGCGAGCTGGGCGAGCTGGTCGGCGAAGGCCCCGCGTTCGGCGTCGTCCTTGGAGGTCTCACCGGCGTTGAAGCGCAGGTTCTCGACGACGGCGACCTGGCCGTCGGTGAGGGCGGCGACGGTGGCGCGGGCCGACTCGCCGACGGTGTCGGTGGCGAACGCGACGTCGGCGCCGAGCAGTTCACCGAGACGGGCGGCGGCGGGGGCGAGCGAGAAGGCCGGGTCCGGGGCGCCCTTGGGGCGGCCGAGGTGCGAGGCGACGACGACCCGTGCGCCGGCTTCGGCGAGCCGGGCGACCGTCGGCACGACGGCGCGGATGCGGCCGTCGTCGGTGATCGTGGTGCCGTCCAGCGGCACGTTGAGGTCGGCACGGACGAATACCCGCTTGCCCGCGACCCCTTCGGCGAGAAGTTCGTCGATCGTCTTCATCTGTTGCGGTAACTCCTTGGAAGGACGGAAGCATGCAAGGGGCTCGGGCGGCGCCTCATCGCGCCGCCCGAGCCCGTTGCTCACATCGAGATGCCTGCCGATCCTAGGATCAGAGCTGGCCGCCGACGAAGACGGTCAGGTCGACGAGGCGGTTGGAGTAGCCCCACTCGTTGTCGTACCAGCCGAGGATCTTCACCGAGTTCCCCTCCTGGACCATGGTCAGGGAGGAGTCGAAGGTGCAGGAGGACGGGTCGCCCACGATGTCCGAGGACACGATCGGGTCCTCGGTGTAGGTGAGGAAGCCCTTGAGGTCGCCGTCGTCGGCGGCCTTCTTGAACGCGGCGTTGACCTCGTCCTTGGTGACCTCACGCTGCAGCGTCACGACCAGGTCGGTGGCGGAGCCCGTGGGGACCGGCACGCGCATCGCGATGCCGTCGAGCTTGCCCTTGAGCTGCGGCAGGACCAGAGCGGTCGCCTTGGCGGCACCGGTCGTGGTCGGGATGATGTTCTCGGCGGCGGCGCGGGCGCGGCGCAGGTCCGAGTGCGGGAAGTCCAGGATGCGCTGGTCGTTCGTGTACGCGTGGACCGTCGTCATCAGACCCTTGACGATGCCGAAGTTCTCGTCGAGGACCTTGGCCATCGGCGCCACACAGTTGGTGGTGCAGGAGGCGTTGGAGATGACGTGGTGGTTGGCCGCGTCGTACTTGTCCTGGTTGACGCCCATCACGATGGTGATGTCCTCGTCCTTGGCCGGAGCCGAGATGAGAACCTTCTTGGCGCCACCGGTGATGTGCTTCTCGGCGTCGGCCTTCTTGGTGAAGATGCCGGTCGACTCGATGACGACGTCGACACCCAGCTCACCCCAGGGGATGTCGGCCGGGTTGCGCTCGGAGAGCACCTTGATGGTGTGGCCGTCGACGGTGATGGTGTCGGCGGTGTGGCTGACCTCTGCCTTGAGACGACCCAGGATGGTGTCGTACTTCAGCAGGTGGGCCGTGGTCGCGGTGTCACCCAGGTCGTTGACAGCCACGATCTCGATGTCCGCACCCTGCTCCAGCAGCGCACGGAAGTAGTTGCGACCGATGCGGCCAAAGCCGTTGATGCCTACGCGGATCGTCACGAACCGATCTCCTCGTCAGGTACGCCGGTATGAGATACCGGCGAGTTTTATAGGGATGTCCCCGACCGCCTCCGACCCTACCTCTCCGAAGGCTTTTGGGTGACATCGAGCGGGCCGGTGCGAAGGGGGATATCCGTACTCCCGGGTAGAGGCACGGATACTCCGGTCCCGCCTACCCCGGGAGACGACCATCGAACACCGCGTGGTCACCGAGCGTCAACACCCTCCGGAGCAGGGCCCCTTGTCACGGAACGGCAGGGCAGGCCCGACTCCGATCCTCTGATCACCTGAAGTAACTGACGCCCGATCAGTTCCGGAGATCCGCGAACACGCCCCGGCCGGAAAACGCCTCCCGCGAACATGCCTGACGCACACCGACGATGACCCGGCGACATCCTTCCGCTCAATTGTGCGGAGCGGCACTCAATCGATGGAAATACCGTCCCCGGCACACTTTCGGGTGCCGGTGACGGCGAACTGCGGATCGCCGTCCGCTCGATTGGGCGCGGCGTCCCTCAGCCGATACGGAATGAGCCCGCGCGCCGATTTCGAAATCGGCCCGGCGGTGCGGGAGCGGGAATGTCCGGGGCCCGCACTCCGCCCCGAAGACCCGCCCCCGCATTCCGGCCACGCCCGGACGTCTTTTCGGCTTGCCGGAGTTCCGGTTCGGGTCCGGGGCCGGGTCCGGGTGTGGGCCCGGGCCAGGACCGGCCCCGGGCAGGGGGAAGCCCCGGGCCCGCCCCGGTGAGGTGCCGGAGGGGCCCCGGGGCGTCGGCACGGCCCGCTCTCAGCCGACCAGACCGTCGGCCATCTCCTCGCTGAGGGTCGACTCCGTGCCCGGGATGCCGAGGTCCTGGGCCCGCTTGTCGGCCATCGCCAGCAGGCGCCTGATCCGGCCCGCGACCGCGTCCTTGGTCAGCGGCGGGTCGGCGAGCGCGCCCAGCTCCTCCAGGGACGCCTGCTTGTGCTCCATGCGCAGCCGGCCGGCGGCGGCCAGGTGCTCGGGGACCTCCTCGCCCAGGATCTCCAGGGCGCGCCCCACCCGTGCCCCCGCGGCCACCGCGGCCCGTGCGGAACGGCGGAGGTTGGCGTCGTCGAAGTTGGCGAGGCGGTTGGCCGTGGCCCGGACCTCGCGCCGCATCCGGCGCTCCTCCCAGGCGAGCACCGACTCGTGGGCGCCCAGCCGCGTCAGCAGCGCGCCGATCGCGTCACCGTCACGGACGACGACACGGTCCACCCCGCGCACCTCGCGGGCCTTGGCCGCGATGGAGAGCCTCCGGGCGGCACCGACCAGGGCCAGGGCCGCCTCCGGGCCGGGGCAGGTCACCTCCAGGGAGGAGGAGCGGCCGGGCTCGGTGAGCGAGCCGTGGGCCAGGAAGGCCCCGCGCCAGGCGGCCTCCGCGTCGCAGGTGGCCCCCGAGACCACCTGCGGCGGCAGCCCCCGGATGGGGCGGCCGCGGCCGTCCACCAGGCCGGTCTGGCGGGCCAGCTGATCGCCGCCGGCCACCACGCGTACGACGTAGCGGGAACCGCGGCGCAGTCCGCTGGGGGCCATCACGATCAGCTCCGAGCTGTGCCCGAAGATCTCCAGGATGTCCCGCTTGAGCCGACGGGCCGCCATCGCGGTGTCCAGCTCCGCCTCGATCACAATCCGGCCGCTCACCAGGTGCAGCCCGCCCGCGAACCGAAGAATCGCCGAGACCTCTGCTTTTCTGCAGCAGGTCCGGGTCACGGGAAGCCGAGAGACTTCGTCCTTCACCGCTGGCGTCATCGCCATGGGCCGATCCTTCCATGCATCCGAAAAATACGGTCGTACGCGGCGGCCAACAGCTCCGGATCGTGAATCGGAACGCCGTCGGGTGAGGCCACAGGGGCCAGCTCGACCGCTGCTCCGAGCCGCTCGGCGGCATCGGCGAGGGACTCGCGGTCGGGCACGCCGGCCTCGTCGGCCAGCACCACGTCCATGGCGAGTTTAGGGGCGTGTCGTCCCAAAACCTCCAAATGACGCTGCGGTGAGAAGCCTTCGGTTTCACCGGGTTGCGGCGCGAGGTTCAGCGAGAGGACCTTGCGGGCCTTCGTGGAGACCAGGGCGTCCAGGAGTTCGGGGACCAGGAGGTGCGGGATCACCGAGGAGAACCAGGACCCGGGGCCGAGCACGACCCAGTCGGCGTCCAGGACCGCCGCGACCGCTTCGGGCACGGCCGGCGGGTCGGCCGGGACGACGTGGACGGACTGCACCTCGCCGGGGGTGAGCGCCACCGTCGCCTGCCCCCGCACGGTGGCTATGTCGTCGGGGCGGTCGGGGTGGTGGCCGCGTACGAGTGCCTGGAGCTCCAGGGGTACGGCGGACATGGGCAGGACCCTGCCGTGGGCGCCGAGCAGCTTGCCCACCAGGTCGAGGGCCTGGACGTGGTCGCCCAGCTGCTCCCAGAGGGCGACGATGAGCAGGTTGCCCACCGCGTGCTCGTGCAGGTCGCCCTTGGACTCGAAGCGGTGCTGGATCACCTGGGCCCAGGTCTGGCCCCACTCGTCGTCCCCGCAGAGCGCGGCCAGCGCTTTGCGCAGGTCGCCGGGGGGCAGCACGCCGAGCTCCTCGCGGAGCCGGCCCGACGAGCCGCCGTCGTCGGCCACCGTGACCACGGCGGTGAGGTCGCCGGTGATCCGGCGCAGCGCCGTGAGCGACGCCGACAGGCCCATGCCTCCGCCGAGGGCGACGACCTTGGGCTGTGCGCCGCGTTTGCGGCCGGAGAGGGCGGCGGTGGCCCTGCTCAGCCGGTGCCGCCGCAGCGGGCGTCTGGTCACTCGCGCCCCATGTCCCGGTGGACGAGGACGGTCTCGATGCCTTCAGTCGCCAGCCGTGCGGACAGCTTCTCCGACATGGCCACGGAGCGGTGCTTGCCGCCCGTGCAGCCCACGGCGATCGTCACGTAGCGCTTGCCCTCACGGCGGTAGCCCGCGGCGATCAGCTGGAGCAGCTCGGTGTACTGGTTGAGGAACTCCTTGGCGCCCGGCTGGTCGAAGACGTAGTCGGACACCTCCTCGTTGAGCCCGGTGTAGGGGCGCAGCTCGGGGACCCAGTGCGGGTTGGGCAGGAAGCGGCAGTCCACGACGAGGTCGGCGTCGACGGGCAGGCCGTACTTGAAGCCGAACGACATCACCGTGGCCCGCAGCTCGGGCTCCTCGTCGCCGGCGAACTGGGCGTCCATCTTGGCCCGCAGTTCGTGCACGTTGAGGCTGGAGGTGTCGATGACCAGGTCGGCGTCGCCGCGCAGCTCGCGCAGCAGGTCGCGCTCGGCGGCGATGCCGTCCACGATGCGGCCGTCGCCCTGGAGGGGGTGCGGGCGGCGGACCGATTCGAAACGGCGTACGAGGGCGTCGTCGGAGGACTCCAGGAAGACGATCCGCCGGGTGACGTGCTTGGCCTCCAGGTCCGCCAGGGACTCCCGGAGGTTGTCGAAGAAGCGGCGGCCGCGTACGTCGACGACGACGGCGATCCGGGCGACGTTGCCCTGGGAGCGGGCGCCGAGCTCGACCATGGTGGGGATCAGGGCGGGCGGCAGGTTGTCCACGACGAACCAGCCGAGGTCCTCCAGGCACTTGGCCGCCGTACTGCGTCCCGCGCCCGACATACCGGAGATGATCACCAGCTCCGGGATGGCCGGCGCGGCGCTCTCGCCCTTCTCCTTGGCGCTTCCCGTACTCACGTGTGCGGCTCCGTCTGCTCGGTCGGTGCGGTCGGTGCGGTCGCGCGCCTGTTCGTCACCATGGTCGTGCGTGTGCTCGGTCATGACGTACTGCCCCCGTCGTCCTCATCGATGATCTCTCCTGTGGCCGTGTTGACGGCCGGTGCGGATGGTGCGGCCCCGGCGAGGGCGACGGCCACGGATTCCGCCGTCCGGCGGCCTATCCCGGGGACCTCGCAGATCTCGTCGATCGTCGCCTGTCGCAGCTTCCTGACGGAGCCGAAGTGCTTGATCAGCGCCTGCTTGCGGGTCTCGCCCAGCCCGGCGACGTCGTCCAGGGGGCTGCTGCGGATGCGCTTGGCCCGCTTGGCGCGCTGGTAGGTGATGGCGAACCGGTGGGCCTCGTCACGGATCCGCTGGAGGAGGTACAGGCCCTCGCTGGAGCGGGGCAGGACGACGGGGTCGTCCTCGTCCGGCAGCCAGACCTCCTCCAGGCGCTTGGCGAGGCCGCACACGGCGATGTCGTCGATGCCCAGCTCGTCCAGGGCGCGTTTGGCTGCGGCCACCTGGGGCTGCCCGCCGTCGACGACCACGAGCTGCGGCGGATAGGCGAAGCGCTTGGGCCGGCCCTCGTCGTCGCGGGACTCGTCCTCACGGGGCCCGTCCTCGGGGGAACCGCCGCCGGAGTGGGACGGCGAGGCCGCCGGAGGGGCGTCCGGGGCCGGTACGGGGCCCGTGACCGCCGGGGAGCGGATCTCCTCCCACTCCCCCGTCCGCTCCTTCTCCTGGAGGTAGCGCTTGAAGCGGCGCCCGATGACCTCGTGCATCGACCGCACGTCGTCCTGGCCCTCGAAGCCCTTGATCTGGAAGCGGCGGTACTCGCTCTTGCGTGCGAGGCCGTCCTCGAAGACCACCATGGACGCCACGACGTCGTCGCCCTGGAGGTGCGAGATGTCGAAGCACTCGACGCGCAGCGGCGCGGAGCCCAGCCCGAGGGCCTCGGCGATCTCCTCCAGCGCGCGGGAGCGGGTCGTGAGGTCGGAGGCGCGCTTGGTCTTGTGCAGCGCCAGCGCCTGCTGGGCGTTGCGCTGGACCGTGCCCATCAGGTCCTTCTTGTCGCCCCGCTGCGGGACGCGCAGGCTCACCTGGGAGCCGCGGCGGCCCGCGAGCCACTGGGAGACGGCCTCGGGGACGTCGGGGAGCGCCGGGACGAGCACCTCCTTGGGCACGGAGTCACCGGTCTCCTCGCCGTAGAGCTGCTGGAGCGCGTGCCCGACGAGGCCCGCCGTGTCGACGGCCTCCACCTTGTCGGTGACCCAGCCGCGCTGGCCGCGCACCCGGCCGCCCCGGACGTGGAAGATCTGGACGGCGGCCTCCAGCTCGTCCTCCGCCACGGCGATCAGGTCGGCGTCGGTGGCGTCCGCGAGGACGACCGCGCTCTTCTCCATGGCGCGCCGGAGCGCCTCCGCGTCGTCGCGCAGGCGCGCCGCCCGCTCGTACTCCATGTCCTCGGCCGCCCGGGTCATGTCCTTCTCCAGGCGGCGGATGTACGTGCCCGTGCGGCCGGCCATGAAGTCGCAGAAGTCCTCGGCCAGGTCGCGGTGCTCCTGGGGGGTGACCCGTCCGACGCAGGGGGCCGAGCACTTGCCGATGTATCCCAGGAGACAGGGGCGGCCGCTGCGGGCCGCGTTCTTGAAGACACCGGCGGAGCAGGTACGCACGGGGAAGACCCGCAGCATCAGGTCGACCGTCTCACGGATGGCCCAGGCGTGGCCGTACGGGCCGAAGTAGCGCACGCCCTTCTTCTTGGCGCCGCGCATGACCTGGACGCGCGGGAACTCCTCGTTCAGGGTGACCGCGAGGTAGGGGTAGCTCTTGTCGTCGCGGTACTTGACGTTGAACCGGGGGTCGTACTCCTTGATCCAGGAGTACTCCAGTTGCAGCGCCTCGACCTCGGTGGAGACGACGGTCCACTCGACGGAGGCCGCCGTGGTGACCATGGTGCGGGTACGCGGGTGCAGGCCGGCCAGGTCCTGGAAGTAGTTGGCCAGGCGCTGGCGCAGGTTCTTCGCCTTCCCGACGTAGATCACCCGGCGGTACTCGTCACGGAACTTGTAGACCCCCGGGGAGTCGGGGATCTGTCCCGGCTTGGGGCGGTAGCTGGAGGGGTCTGCCATGTCTTACACCCTACTTGCGGGCAGTGACACAGCGGCATCCCGTGAGGGAGCCGACGGCCCGGTGCGAGCGGGTCAGGCGTCGGGGCCCGCCACGAGCCTGCCGCCCTCGACCTTCACCGGGACGGCGGGCAGCGGTACGGTCGCCGGGCCGTGCAGGGCCTCGCCCGTCGTCATGTCGAACCGGCTCCCGTGGCAGGGGCAGTTGCCCTCGTTGCCCTCGACCTTGTCCAGGACGCAGCCCGCGTGGGTGCACTGAGCGCTGAATGCCTTGTACTGGCCCTTCGCCGGGCAGCTCACGACGAGCCGCTGCTCCCGGTAGAGCTTCGCCCCGCCGACCGGCACCGCGTCCGGGGACCCGAGCTCCACGGGCGCGGTGGGCGTCGGGTTCTTGGCGTGGCCGAGCTTGGAGTCGGTCGAGCAGGCGGCCGCTCCCAGCCCGGCGGCACCGGCGAGAGCGGCGCCCTTCAGTACGGTACGGCGGGCGGCGGGCAGGCCGGACATGGCTCTCCACTGGTCGGCGGGACGGAGGCCGGGACGGCGTCGGGAGCGCCGGTGCCACGGGGACCGGGCACAGCCGCACCCGGAGGCGTCGGCGACAGACCTGACGATACCGGCGGGAACCGCCGCCCCTCCCACCGGCCTTGCCCGGCGGGGGCTGGGGGCGGGAGATGACCGGGGCCTCGCGGCGCGGGGCGGGCCTGACAGCGGGCACGGGCCTGCCGGCGGGACGGGCCCGACAAGGGGCACGGGCCTGCCGCCGCCGGAAACCGCCGGAGGCGGCCCCCCACCGAGGGGGCCGCCTCCGGAGCGTGCCTGGGCGGGCGGCTCAGGCCTTGCGGGCCCGGGTGGCCTTCTTCGCGGCCGGGGGGTCACCGGCCGCCTTCTTCGTCCGGGCCGTGGCCGGCTTACGGGCCGGTGCCGCCTTGGCCGCGACCGTCTTGGCCGCGACCGTCTTCCTGGCCGCCGCCTTCCGGGCCGGCTTACGGGCGGACGGCGCCGTGGCACCACCGGTCCGGTCCGCGCCCAGGACGTCCTGGAGGAACTTCCCGGTGTGGCTGGCCGGCACCGAGGCGATCTCCTCCGGGGTGCCCTCGGCGACGACCAGACCGCCGCCGTTGCCCCCCTCGGGGCCCATGTCCACGACCCAGTCGGCGGTCTTGACGACGTCGAGGTTGTGCTCGATGACGATCACCGTGTTGCCCTTGTCCACCAGGCCCGAGAGCACCGTGATGAGCTTGCTGATGTCCTCGAAGTGCAGACCGGTCGTCGGCTCGTCCAGGACGTAGACCGTGCGCCCCGTGGAGCGCTTCTGCAGCTCGCTCGCCAGCTTCACCCGCTGCGCCTCACCGCCGGAGAGCGTCGGCGCGGACTGGCCGAGCCTGACGTATCCGAGGCCCACCTCGTTGAGCGTGCGCAGGTGGCGGGCGATCGTCGGAACGGCCTCGAAGAAGTCCAGGCCCTCCTCGATCGGCATGTCCAGCACCTCGGCGATGGACTTGCCCTTGTAGTGGACCTCCAGCGTCTCCCGGTTGTAGCGCGCTCCGTGGCAGACCTCGCACGGGACGTACACATCGGGCAGGAAGTTCATCTCGATCTTGATCGTGCCGTCGCCGGAGCAGTTCTCGCAGCGGCCGCCCTTGACGTTGAAGGAGAAGCGGCCCGGCATGTAACCGCGCACCTTCGCCTCCATGGTCTCCGCGAACAGCTTGCGGACGTGGTCGAAGACCCCGGTGTAGGTGGCCGGGTTGGACCTCGGCGTACGGCCGATCGGCGACTGGTCGACGTGGACGACCTTGTCGACCAGGTCGTCCCCGTCGACCCGGGTGTGCCGTCCGGGGACCGACTTGGCGCCGTTGAGCTCGCGCGCCAGGTGGGTGTAGAGGATGTCGTTGACCAGGGTCGACTTGCCCGAGCCCGAGACACCGGTGACGGCCGTGAGGACGCCGAGCGGGAACGAGACGTCGATGTCCTGGAGGTTGTTCTCCCGGGCGCCGTGCACCGTGAGCAGCCGCTTCGGGTCGACCGGGCGCCGGATGCCGGGCACGGGGATGGACCGCTTGCCGGCGAGGTACTGGCCGGTGAGGGACTCCTCGTTGGCCAGCAGTTCCTTGAGCGAACCGGAGTGGACGACCTTGCCGCCGTGCTCGCCGGCGCCGGGGCCGATGTCCACGACCCAGTCGGCGACCTTGATGGTGTCCTCGTCGTGCTCCACGACGATGAGCGTGTTGCCCATGTCCCGGAGCCGCACCAGGGTCTCGATCAGCCGGTGGTTGTCGCGCTGGTGGAGGCCGATGGACGGCTCGTCCAGCACGTAGAGCACGCCGACGAGTCCGGAGCCGATCTGGGTGGCGAGCCGGATGCGCTGGGCCTCGCCGCCGGACAGGGTGCCGGCCGCGCGGTTCAGCGAGAGGTAGTCGAGACCGACGTCCATGAGGAACCGCAGCCGCTCGTTGACCTCCTTGAGGACCCGCTCGGCGATCTTCTTGTCGCGGGCGTTCAACGTGAGCCGGCCCAGGAACTCGGCGCACTCGCTGATCGACATCGCGGCCACGTCGGCGATGGACTTCTCCATCACGGTGACCGCGAGCACGATCGGCTTGAGCCGGGTGCCCTCGCAGGACGGGCAGGGCACCTCGCGCATGTACCCCTCGAAGCGCTCCCTGCTGGAGTCGCTCTCGGCCTCGGAGTGGCGCCGCTTGACGAACTGGACGGCGCCCTCGAAGGACGGGGTGGTGTAGGCGCGCTCGCGTCCGTACCGGTTGCGGTAGCGGACCTCGGTCTGGATCTTGTGGCCGTACAGCAGGGCCTTCTTCGCGCGCTGGGGCAGCCCGGCCCACGGGATGTCCGTACGGAATCCGAGGGCGTCGGCGAGCGCGCTGATCTGGCGCCCGAAGTACTCCTTGGTGTGTCCGTGCGACCAGGGGTGGATCGCCCCCTCGTCGAGGGACTTCTCCTCGTCCGGGACGACCAGCTCGGGATCGACCTCCATGCGCGTGCCGATGCCGGTGCACTCGGGGCAGGCGCCGAAGGGCGAGTTGAAGGAGAAGGAGCGGGGCTCCAGCTCCTCGAAGGACAGGTCGTCGTACGGGCAGTAGAGGTGCTCGGAGTACATCCGCTCACGCTCGGGGTCGTCGTCCGGCAGATCGACGAAGTCCAGCACGACCATGCCGCCGGACAGGCCCAGCGCGGTCTCGACCGAGTCGGTCAGACGGCGCTTGGCGCTGTCCTTCACCGTGAGGCGGTCGACGACCACCTCGATGGTGTGCTTCTCCTGCTTCTTCAGCTTGGGCGGCTCGGACAGCTGGATCGTGGCGCCGTCCACCCGGGCCCGGCTGAACCCCTTGGTCTGGAGGTCGGCGAAGAGGTCGACGAACTCGCCCTTGCGCTCGCGCACCAGCGGGGAGAGCACCTGGAACCGGCTGCCCTCGGGCAGCTGGAGCACCTTGTCCACAATGGCCTGCGGCGACTGGCGGGAGATGGGCCGGCCGCACTCGGGGCAGTGCGGCTTGCCGATCCGGGCAAACAGCAGCCGGAGGTAGTCGTAGACCTCGGTGATGGTGCCGACCGTCGAGCGCGGGTTGCGCGAGGTCGACTTCTGGTCGATGGAGACGGCGGGCGACAGACCTTCGATGAAGTCCACGTCCGGCTTGTCCATCTGGCCGAGGAACTGCCGGGCGTACGAGGAGAGGGACTCCACGTAACGCCGCTGGCCCTCGGCGAAGATCGTGTCGAACGCGAGAGAGGACTTGCCCGATCCGGAGAGCCCGGTGAAGACGATGAGGGAGTCACGGGGGAGATCGAGCGAGACGTTCCTCAGATTGTGCTCGCGCGCGCCACGGACGATGAGACGGTCGGCCACGCCGGTCCGCACCTTTCTTCGAGAGAAACGGGGAACTGAGCCCCTGCCCCAGGTTATGGGCGGCGCCACAGCGGTGTAGGAAGCTTTCGACTTCGAGCGTATAGCACGCGCATTCGATTTACGGCCGGCCGCAGACACCTTCACCCGATCGAGTGCCGGGGGCTACGCTCGGGCCATGACCGATCATGCGCACGACCTGGAAGCTGTACGTGAAGCGACCGATCGGCTGCTCGGAGCCACGGGCACATGGGACGACGCCACGCTCGGCGGACCGTCACGTCTGCCGGGCTGGAGCCGTGGCCATGTGCTCGCCCACCTGTCACGTAACGCCGACGCGATCGTAAATGTTCTCCGTGGGCACCCGATGTACGCGAGCAGCGAAACCCGGGACGCGGACATCGAGAGGGACGCCTCCCGGCCGCTGGACGCGCAGGTCGCCGACCTGCGCGAAAGCTCCGCCGGCTTCCTGGCGGCGGCCGAGGTGCCCGCGGACTGGTCCCGGACGGTCACCCTGCGCAACGGTGTGACGGATCAGGCACGGCGGATCCCCTTCCGGCGCCTCGCCGAGGTCGAGCTGCACCACGTGGACCTGGGAACCGGCTACGAGCTGGAGGACCTGCCGGAGGAGTTCGTGTCCCGGGAGAACGACTTCCTGGCGGAGCGCTTCGCCGGACACCCCGCGGTGGTCGCCACGACCGCCGTGTCCGAGGACGGCCGGATCTGGACCACGGGCGGGGGCGCCGAGGGCGATCCGGTCGTCGTGCGGGGCACGGCCACCGAGATCCTGGGGTGGCTCTGCGGACGCCGCGACGGCTCGGGGCTCACCGTGGAAGGCGGCCTCCTTCCCACGCTTCCGCCGCTATAGGGTGCGGCGTATGACGTACAGCGGAGCGGTCAGGGTCGGCGGGCCCGCGGATGTGCACGAGCTGACAGATCTCATGATCTCCAAGGTCGCCGTCGGACAGATGAACAACAACGCCTATCTGCTGCGCTGCCGCGCCACCGGCGAGCAGTTGCTGATCGACGCGGCCGCCGAGGCCGGGACGCTGCTGCGGCTGATCGGCGCGGACGGCATCGCCTCCGTGGTCACCACGCACCGGCACGGCGACCACTGGCAGGCGCTGGACGAGGTGGTGGCGGCCACCGGGGCGCGCACCCTCGCCGGGCGGTACGACGCCGAGGGCATCCCGGTCCCGACGGACGTCCTCGTGGACGACGGTGACACGGTCCGGGTGGGCGAGATCGCGCTGACCGCCCGCCATCTGACCGGGCACACCCCCGGCTCCATCACCCTGGTCTACGACGACCCGCACGGCGCCCCGCACCTCTTCACCGGCGACTGCCTCTTCCCGGGCGGCGTGGGCAACACCTGGCAGGACCCGGCGGCCTTCGCGAGCCTGCTCCACGACGTGGAGACCAAGCTCTTCGCCCCTCTGCCGGACGAGACCTGGGTCTACCCCGGCCACGGCCACGACACCACGCTGGGCGCCGAGCGTCCCCACCTCGCGGAGTGGCGCGCACGGGGCTGGTGAACGGCGTACGGCGGCCGGGTGCCCTGGGGCCCCGGCCGCCATGCCGTGTCCGCACCGCCTCGCGGCGGCCGACCGCTACTTCTCGGCGCCGGCGTTCTCGTGCTTCTCGCCGGCCGCCTCCAGGGCCTCGGCGTCCGCCGCCTCCCGCTTCTTGTTGGCGATCAGGCTGGTGATCGTGGTGACCACCAGGACGCCGCAGATGACGGAGAGGGAGAACGGGATGGAGATCTCGGGCACGTGCACCCCGGACTCGTGCAGCGCGTGCAGCACCAGCTTGACGCCGATGAATCCGAGGATCACCGAGAGCCCGTAGCTGAGGTGCACCAGCTTCTTCAGCAGACCGCCGATCAGGAAGTACAGCTGCCGCAGGCCCATCAGGGCGAAGGCGTTGGCGGTGAAGACGATGTACGGGTCCTGGGTCAGTCCGAAGATCGCCGGGATGGAGTCGAGCGCGAAGAGCACATCGGTGGTGCCGATGGCGAGCATGACCACCATGAGCGGGGTCAGGACGCGCTTGCCGTTGGCGCGGATGAAGAGCTTGGTGCCGTGGTACCGGTCGGCGACACCGAAGCGGCGCTCGATCGTCTTGAGGAGGCGGTTCTCCTCGAACTCCTCGTCCTCCTCGTCGGCCCGCGCCTCCTGGATCAGCTTCCAGGCGGTGTAGATCAGGAACGCGCCGAAGAGGTAGAAGACCCACGAGAAGTTGGCGATGACCGCCGCGCCGGCCGCGATGAATCCCGCCCGCAGCACCAGGGCGATCAGCACGCCGACCAGCAGAACCCGCTGCTGGAGGTGGGAGGGCACCGAGAACTTCGCCATGATCAGGACGAAGACGAAGAGGTTGTCGACACTGAGCGACTTCTCGGTGATGAAGCCGGCGAAGAACTCGCCGGACGGCTGACTCCCCCCGAAGACCAGGAGTCCGAGCCCGAAGAGCACGGCCAGCGCGATCCAGACGACCGTCCAGATACCGGCTTCCTTGGTCGACACGTCATGGGGTTTGCGCCCGATGAAGAAGTCGACGGAGATGAGGGCGACCAGACCGAGAATGGTCAGCACCCAGAGGGTCCATGAAACGTCCACTGCGCCTCCGGCAGTTCGCTACGGGCTATAGATCAGCGTCGTCGCTGCCGGAGGTCTCCTCCACCCGGGGGCGCGGGCCGCGCGCCGGGCCGGCGCCCCGGGACCGGTCACAGTCCGTATTGACGGGAACGCCGCGATCGGGAGTACTCCCCTCCGCCTGAAGAACAGTACAGGAAACACCAAGAGAAGGTAAAGAGTCGGGCAAAGACTCATCAAAATGGCTGGTCGGAGGGTTACTACGGCCAGGCGGACCGCTCAGCGAGGGTCCGCCCGGCGAGCGGCGGCCACCAGGGCGAGCACCTGTTCCAGGACGCGGCTCCCCTCCGGCACCCGGCACGGCTCGTACGTCCAGGCGTGGCCCACCCACGGATCGACGAGGTGGTCGTCGGCGACCGGGGTGACGCGCAGCAGGGACCGCCACAGCGGGTCGAGGACGGGACCGTAGTCGCGGGCGTCCTCGCGGTCGGCCACCATCAGCAGGTGCACGCCCACCGCGGGGCCCTCGTCGGCGAGGTAGCGCAGCTGGGTGACCGCCCGGTCGTCGAAGCCGTGGGGGAAGTCGTTGACGATCAGCAGGTGTTCGCCCGTGTCCAGGTCCGGCGGCAGCGAGTCGGCGGCGCCTGCCCGCACGGCCATCTGCACCAGGTCGACGCGCCGGGTGAGGTGGGCGAGGACCGCGCTCACACCCCCGGCACCGGAGGCGGGCGGCGCCGCCAGGACACCGGCGTCGGTCAGCGGGGCGAGGGCGCCCGCGGCGGCGCCCGCGGGGTCGATGACGTGCACGGAGAACTCGTTCGCCGGGTAGACGGCCAGCAGCCGCGCGGCCAGGGTGACGGCGCTGTCCATGGCCAGGCGGCGCAGCCGGTCCCCGCCCGTCGCCGCGGCCGCCTCGGAGGCCGTGCGCCCGCTGTCGATCCAGACGCCGCGCTCCAGGGGCAGCCGGACCAGCAGCGGGATGCGCAGGTCCGTCCGCTCGGGGAGGTGCAGTTCGCCCAGGCGCAGGGCCATGGGGAGCTCCATCGGCACGCGGTAGCCGTGCCAGACGGGGTTGTCCCAGCCCGCGTAGGGGGCGGGGAGCGCGGGCTCGACCACGGCCGACTCGGCGGCGAGCTGTGCCAGGTCGCGGTCCAGGGCCTCGCGCGCCCGCGCGGTGAGGTCCTGGCACTTGTCCCTGGCCCGCTCGCGTGCCAGGTCACCGGCGCCGCCCATGCGGTGGCGCGGATCGGACAGGGCCCGGTCGAGCTCCTGCTCCATCCGGGACTCGGCGAAGTCGACGGCGCTGCGGTACGCGGCGACGGCGCGCGCCAGATCCTCGAACATGCCCCAGATCTGGTTGTACAGGCGTTCGTCCATGGACCAGCCGGTGGCGTCACCGGCCACGGGCGGCGCGGGCTGTCCCGGGGCGGCGGACGGGGCCGTGGGGGGCGGCGGGGGCGGGGCGGAGGTCTGTCGGCGGGGGTGCGCGTAGTCGATCGGCCCCCCGCCCGCGGCTCCCGGGGCGGCGTTGCCGGCCCCCGCGGCGCCCGGGGCCGCCGCGCCCGTGGTGCCACCCGGGGCCGGGGCCGTGGTGGGGCCGCCCAGCGGCTCGGAGCCGGGCCTCGGCGGGGCCGGGTCGGCGGGCGCCGGGGCGGGGCCCGCGGGGTGGCGCACGCGCTCGCCGTCCGGGGTGCGGGGCGGCGGAGGCGCGACGGAGCGGGCGAGCCCCGAGGCGACGGCGTCCTGTATCGACGCGGCCAGCTCCGCCGCCCGGTCGAGTCCCTGGTCGGCGAGCATTCCGGCGAGCCCGGCGGCGTACCCCTGGCCGACCGCGCGGACCTTCCAGGCGCCCTGGCGGCGGTAGAGCTCCAGGGCGGCCACGGCCGACTCGGTGTCCAGGCCGATGAGCGTGAAGGTGGCGATCTCCGTACCGTCGAGACCGGTGACCGCGACGAACGGCGCGGCGACCGCGCCGAACCTGGCGGGGTGGCCGGCCCCGGTGGGCAGCGCCAGGAGCACGGTGACCCGGTGGACCGCGCCGGGCAGGGCGTCGAGGTCCACGGCGAGCCGGTGATCGGCGGCGGCCTGCCGCGAGACCTCCAGGCCGGGCAGCCGTGGCGAGCCCGGATGGGCGACCCACTCGGTGCCCCGGACCGTGCCGTGCTCGTCGCCGAGGGTGGCCCCGGCCACCACCGGGGAGCCCGCGGACACCCTGATCTCCAGACGGGTCTGGGGCAAGGTGTGGTTCTGCCCCCGGACCAGCTCGGCCGTCATCGCCCTGTCCCCTCGACGTTCGCGTGGTGCCCTGCCATGGGCGCAGCTCCCGGCGGCGGGTGCCTCCGGGAGCTGCTCGTGCTGGTGGTGGGCGGGGCGGTGCCCCGCCCCGTCGTCCTACGGGCGCACGCTTACAGGTGCGGCAGGATCGACGGCATCAGGTCCTGGAAGGTCCGGCCGTTGGCCGGGTTGCCCAGGGCGGTCATCTGCCAGCCGTTGCCCACGCGGTGGACCTTGGCCATGATCTGGGCCGTGTACTGGCCGCCGCCGTCCAGCGTGTAGCGGGCCAGCTCCTGGCCGTTGGTCTCGTCGACGATGCGGCAGAAGGCGTTCTGCACCTCCTGGAACGTCTGGCCGGTGAAGGAGTTCACCGTGAAGACGATCTGGTCGATGTGGACCGGCACCCGCTGGAGGTCGACCAGGATCGCCTCGTCGTCGCCGCCGGAGCCGGCACCGCCGACCAGGTTGTCACCGGTGTGCTTGACCGAGCCGTCGTCGCTGGTCAGGTGGCGGAAGAACACGACGTCCACGGGCTGCTTGTCGGCGAACAGCACCGCCGAGGCGTCCAGGTCGATCTCCCGCGTGCGCGATCCGAACAGACCGCGGCGCGGGGCCGCCTGCCATCCGAGCCCCATCCGTACCGCGGTCAGGGTCCCCCCGTCGCTCTTCTGCAGGCTGATGGCCTGGCCCTTGGTCATGTTGACCGTCACGCGCTGTCCCCTCTCCGCTGCCCCGCACCCATCGGTGTGCGGTTTCCCCGCACCCTACGCAGTCCACGGAGGCGAACAGCAGGGATAGGCCGTTTTTGTGTCGGTCCTGCAACACTGCGGGCCCCACCGGGACGCCGCGGCCCCCCGCCCGGGACACCGCGGGCCCACCGGGACATCGCAAGGCCCGCCGGGACACCGCGGCCCCACCGGTCAGGCCAGCCCCGCTTCCCTCATCTGCCGCAGCTCCTTCTTCAGCTCACCCACCTCGTCACGCAGCCGCGCGGCCACCTCGAACTGGAGATCGGCGGCGGCGGCGCGCATCCGGTCGGTCATCTCCTCGATGATCCCCGCCAGCTCGGCGGCCGGCCGGTCGGTGGCCACCACCGCCTTCCCCTTGCCCTTGCCCTTGCCCTTGCCACGGGGCGCGTCGGCGGCGTCGGCGGTGACCTTCCCGCCGAGCGCGGGGACGGGCGTCTTGGCGCCCTTCGTCTGGCGGTAGCCGGTGCCGAGCAGTTGTTCGGTGTCGACCTCCTCGCGGGCGATGGACGCGACGATGTCGTTGATCTTCTTGCGGAGCGGCTGGGGATCGACCCCGCGTTCGGTGTTGTACGCGATCTGCTTCTCGCGGCGCCGGTTGGTCTCGTCGATGGCCTGGGCCATCGCCGGGGTGATCTGGTCCGCGTACATGTGGACCTGGCCCGAGACGTTGCGCGCCGCGCGCCCGATGGTCTGGATCAGCGAGGTGCCGGACCGCAGGAAGCCCTGCTTGTCCGCGTCGAGGATGGCGACCAGGGACACCTCGGGCAGGTCGAGGCCCTCACGGAGCAGGTTGATGCCGACCAGGACGTCGTACTCGCCGGAGCGCAGCTCGCGCAGCAGCTCGATGCGGCGCAGCGTGTCGACGTCGCTGTGCAGGTAGCGGACCTGGATGCCCAGCTCCAGGAAGTAGTCGGTGAGGTCCTCGGCCATCTTCTTGGTGAGGGTGGTGACCAGGACGCGTTCGTCCTTCTCGGCGCGCTCGCGGATCTCGTGCACCAGGTCGTCGATCTGGCCCTCGGTGGGCTTGACGACGACCTCGGGGTCGACGAGCCCGGTGGGACGGATGATCTGCTCCACGAAGCCGTCGCCCCGGGACATCTCGTACGTGCCGGGGGTGGCGGAGAGGTAGACCGTCTGGTCGATCCGCTTCAGGAACTCCTCCCACTTCAGCGGGCGGTTGTCCAGGGCGGAGGGCAGCCGGAAGCCGTGGTCGACCAGGGTCCGCTTACGGGAGGCGTCGCCCTCGTACATCGCGCCGATCTGGGGCACGGTGACGTGCGACTCGTCCAGGACCAGGAGGAAGTCCTCGGGGAAGTAGTCCAGGAGGGTGTTGGGCGCGGTGCCCGGGGACCGGTCGTCGAAGTGCATCGAGTAGTTCTCGACGCCGGAGCAGGTGCCGATCTGCCGGAGCATCTCGATGTCGTACGTCGTGCGCATCCGCAGCCGCTGGGCCTCCAGCATCTTGCCCTGCTTCTCCAGCTCGGCGAGGCGCTGCTCCAGCTCCCGCTCGATGCCGCCGATCGCCTTCTCCATGCGCTCGGGGCCCGCGATGTAGTGGCTGGCGGGGAAGACGTGGAGCGCGGGGTCCTCGCTGATGACCTCGCCGGTGAGCGGGTGGAGGGTGGAGAGGGCCTCGATCTCGTCACCGAACATCTCGATGCGGACCGCGAGCTCCTCGTAGACCGGGAAGATCTCGATGGTGTCCCCGCGCACCCGGAAGGTGCCACGGGTGAACGCCAGGTCGTTGCGCGTGTACTGGATCTCGACGAAGCGGCGCAGCAACTGGTCGCGGTCGATCTCGTCGCCGACCTTGAGCTGGACCATGCGGTCCACGTACTCCTGCGGGGTACCGAGGCCGTAGATGCAGGAGACGGACGCGACGACCACCACGTCACGCCGGGTGAGCAGGGAGTTCGTCGCGGAGTGGCGCAGCCGCTCGACCTCCTCGTTGATCGAGGAATCCTTCTCGATGTAGGTGTCCGACTGCGGGACGTACGCCTCGGGCTGGTAGTAGTCGTAGTACGAGACGAAGTACTCGACGGCGTTGTTCGGGAGGAGCTCGCGGAACTCGTTGGCCAGCTGGGCGGCGAGCGTCTTGTTCGGCGCCATCACCAGGGTGGGGCGCTGGAGCTTCTCGATCATCCAGGCGGTCGTCGCCGACTTCCCGGTGCCGGTCGCGCCGAGCAGGACGACGTCCTTCTCCCCGGCGCGGACGCGCCGCTCCAGCTCGGCGATGGCCGCGGGCTGGTCACCGCTGGGCTGATAGGGACTGACGACCTCGAAGGGCGCCACCGAACGTTCGATCTGAGAGACAGGCCGCATGCTCACCACGGTACGACCCCCCACTGACAACGGCGTCGGATCAGTGGTTCCGCGGCGGCCGGTACCCCCCGTGGGAGGCGGTCTCGTAGGGTCCGCGCCGCCCCTGGACGGGGGCCGGGGAGGCGGGCCGGACAGCGCCCGGGGGAACGCCGCCCCCGTTCCGGTCCCCCGGGGCGTCCGGGTGGCGCCCGCCCGTGACCACCAGCGGGTCGATGACCACCACGACACCGGCGAGCAGCAGGAAGCAGCACGGTCCGACGAGCATGGGCAGCAGCAGGGAGGACGGGGTCTCACCGGTCGCCGCGACGGCGGCGCGCTCCACGTGCACGTGGAGCGCGGCCATCCCCGTGTAGTGCATCCCGCTGACCGCGGCGCTCATGACCAGGCTCGCCCCGAGACCGGCCAGGAAACCGCGGACGGAGACGGCCGCCCACAGCGCCGCGGTCGCCGCGACGACGGCGATGACGACGGAGAGCGCGACGGTGAGCGTGTCGTAGGCGAACTGCCCTTCGAAGAGGACCCCGGCCATGCCCAGGTAGTGCATGGACGCCATTCCGAGACCGGTGAGGGTACCGCCCGTGACCAGGGCCATCCGTGTGGCGCCCCGGTAGCCGACGACGAAGATGCCGAGACCGGCCATCACCACCGCCACGCCGAGTCCGGCGAAGGTGAGCACCCGGTCATAGCCGACGGGGGTCTCCTGGACGGTGAAGCCGAGCATGGCGACGAAGTGCATCGTCCAGATGCCGGAGCCCAGGGAGGTGGCGCCCAGGGAGAGCCAGCCCGCACGGGCGGGTCCCCGCGCGCGCAGGGACCGCACGGTGCAGCTCAGACCGAGTGCCGCGCCGAGGCAGGCCATCAGGAACGCCACGACGGGTGTCACGAGGCCGTAGCTGAAGCCGTCGACTGTGCCCTGCATGCTGGTACGCCCTTCGCGGAGGCCCGGGTTCGGGGGTGACCCTAAAGGGCGAGGCCCGGCAAGCAAACGTAAGAACGGCATTTTATCCGTCCGCGCACCGCCCGCCGAGCCGGTACCCGACATTCCGTTCACATGACGGCCATCAGCGGCCCGCCCTGTGTTGGGGGGCGCGTGCGACTCTCGGCGGGACCGCGAAACCGATGCGAGGAGTAGCCGTGCCCGTACGCTCCGCAACCACCTCCGGCGCCGTCGCCGTCCTGCTCGGCGGCTGTGTCCTGCTGCCCGCGGCCCAGGCGCCGACGGCGGTCGCGCACCACAGTCCGGTGATCCACGCCCACCGGGGCGCGTCCGCGTACGCCCCGGAGAACACCCTCGCCGCCGTGGACGCGGCCGACGCCCTGGGCATCGCCTGGGTGGAGAACGACGTGCAGCTCACCAAGGACGGTGTGCTCGTCGTCCTGCACGACACCACCCTGGCCAGGACCACCGACGCCGAGCAGGTCTTCCCGGGCCGCGCGCCCTGGGCGGTCAAGGACTTCACCGCGGCGGAGATCGCCCGGCTGGACGCGGGCGGCTGGTTCGACGCGCGGTACGCCGGTGCCCGGGTACCGACCCTGAAGCAGTATCTGGACCGTGTCGAGCGCAACCACCAGAAGCTCCTCCTGGAGATCAAGAGCCCGGAGGTCTACCCCGGGATCGAGAAGGAGATCCTGCGGGTGCTGGGCCGGGAAGGATGGCTGGACCGCGAGCACGTCGCGCACCGGCTGGTCGTCCAGAGCTTCGGTGCAGAGAGTGTGAAGGTTGTCCACGAGCGGCGTCCGGACGTCGTCACGGGCTTCCTGGGCACCCCCGCGGTGGCCGATCTGCCGTCCTACGCGGCGTTCACGGACCAGATCAACCCGGCCTGGACGACGATCGACGCCGACTACGTGGCCGCGGTGCGACGGGTGAAGGGCGCCCACGGCAAACGCCTCCGGGTGAACACCTGGACGGTCAACGACGCGGCGAAGGCGGCCGAGGTCGCCGGCTTCGGGGTGGACGGCATCATCTCCAACAACCCCGACGTCGTCCGGGACGCCACCCGCTGAGGAAGCCGTCCGCGTCGGTGCTCCTGTCGATGTCAGTGCCGGGCCGTACGGTGCTCGCATGGAGAACGACGAGCGGGGCGGCGACAAGCGGAGCGTGGAGTGGACCGTCGTGGGCAGCGACATCGGGCCGCTGCTGCTCGCGGCGACCGAGGCGGGCCTGGTGACCGTGGTCTTCCACGCCCGTCCCGCGGTCCGGGACGGCGCGCTGGCCCGGCTCCGGACGCGGCTGGGCGCCGAGCCCGTGCGGGCACCGGACTCGGCGCGGCTCGCGGAGCCGGTGCGCCAGCTCGACGCGTACTTCGCGGGCGGGCTGCGGGAGTTCAGGCTGGACCTCGACTGGTCACTGACCGCCGGGTTCAACCGCGAGGTGCTGAGCGAGCTGGCGTCCGGCGTCCCGTACGGCACGGTCGTCGGCTACGGCGACCTGGCCGGCCGGGTGGGGCAGCCCGGGGCCGCGCAGGCGGTGGGCGCCGCCATGGGCGCCAACCCGCTGCCGGTGGTGGTGCCGTGCCACCGGGTGGTGGAGAGCGGTGGGGGCCTCGGCGGCTTCGGGGGCGGGCTGGAGACGAAGCGGCGGTTGCTGGCGCTCGAAGGGATACTCCCGCAGCCCCTCTTCTGACCGCCGCCCGCCGGCCGTGGGCCCGGTCAGGACCCGTCCACGCGGACCGGCCCGCCGGTGCTCACGCCCCGGTCCCGGTCCACGCGGGATGGCGCGGGTCGTCGGCCCGTACCGTCACGTCCGCGCGTTCGGCGGGCGCCACCTCGTCCTCGTACCGCGCGTAGGCCGGCAGCGTCCACCGTTCGCCTTCCTCGGTACGGCGTCGCAACGCCTGCGGCGACAGGCTCAGATGGACCCCGAGGTCGAACGGGAACCACTGCCCGAGCAGCAGCGGGCCGTGCAGGATCAGCACTCCGCCGTCGGGCAGCGACCGGTAGGGGCTGCGGGTGGCCCGGTCGGTGGCGGGGTCCCAGAGGTCGGGCAGCACCCGCCCGCTGCCGCCCGGCTCCAGCGGCCGGAACACCTCGCGCCACAGCGCGCCGGTGTCGAACCAGCCGTCGGCGTACGCGTCGGGGTCCTCCTTGCCGTACTCGAAGCGCAGACTCGCCGGGCGGAGGAAACCCCAGGTGGACACGGTGAGCACGGGCCGGCCCCGGGTCCGCAGCGCCTCGGCGAGCCGCTCGGCCGGTGCGTCCGGGCGGGCGGCCGTGGCCCCGTCGACGCCGATCCTGAGCCGGGTTCCGCCGTCCGCCGGTTCCAGGGCGTCGGCGCGGTCGGCCAGGGCGTCGGCCAGTCGTTCCCAGGTGATCGGTTCGAAGCGCACGCCTCCATCATCACCCGGGGTGCGCACCGCACGTCCGCCGACGCCTCGCGCCCCGGGCGGGGGCAGCCACTCCCCCGTCCGGAGCCCGGACCCGGGCGCGTCAGCGGGAGTCCTCCCGCTGACGCAGCAGCCTGGTGATCTGCCGGACGAGTTCCTCGTCGCTCGCGGAGGCCGCGCCCTTGCCGGACACGAGGTCGTCGAGCCGTGCGGCGGTCCGGTGGTCGTAGGCGCGCTCTTCCTCCTGCCCGGGGACGTGGTCGTACTCCTCCCGCGCGCGGAATCCGACGGTCAGGTCGACGGCCTTCGCGATGAGCCAGGTCAGGATGAAGGAGAACGCGATCACGGAGACGATCGCCACGAACTGTTTGCCCAGCAGGGCCCAGCCGCCGCCCTCGAAGAGGCCCTTCTGTCCGCTGATCCGCGCGGTGGCGAAGAGGCCGACCATGATCAGCCCGATGAATCCGCCGACGCCGTGCACCCCGACCACGTCGAGGGTGTCGTCCACGCCGAAGCGGTACTTGAGGGTGATCGCGAAGGCGCTGACCGCGCCGACGACCAGCCCGGTGACGACCGCGCCGAGCGTGTCGATCTCGCCGCAGGCGGGGGTGATGGCCACCATGCCCGCGACGGCGGACGAGACGACGCCCACGGTGGTGACGCTGCCGGTGCGCCACTTCTCCACCAGGGGCCAGGTCACCATGGCGCCCGCGGCGCCCAGTTGGGTGTTGATGAACGCGGCGGCCGCCGTGCCCTGGTCGGTCAGCGCGGAGCCGGAGTTGAAGCCGAACCAGCCGAACCAGAGGAGTGCCGCGCCGACCACGACGAGCGGGATGTTGTTCGGCCGCTCCTCCCGGCGGGCGAAGTCGCGCGGGGCGCGCAGCACGAGCGCCACGGCCAGACCGGCGACCCCGGAGTTCAGCTCCACCGGCAGACCGCCCGCGAAGTCGAGCGCGCCGAGGTGCTTGACGATCCAGCCGTCCTGGTCGAAGACCCAGTGGGCGAGCGGGACGTAGACGATCAGCAGCCACAGGACGACGAAGACCAGCCAGCCCCTCATCGTGGCCCGGTCGGCGATCGAGCCGCTGATCAGGGCGACGGTGATGATCGCGAACCCCATCTGGAACGTGCTGTAGACGTAGGTGGGGATGTGGCCGGTCAGCGTGGTGAGCCCGATGTCGTGCATGAAGGCGTGGTCGAGGTTGCCGATGACCCCCGCGCCGCCCACGTCCGGGCCGAACGCCAGCGTGTAGCCGATCGCCCACCACACCAGCGTCCCGAAGGCGAGCGCGGCGAAGCTCATCTTGATCATCATCAGGACGTGCTTGGTCCGCACCATGCCGCCGTAGAAGAACGCCAGTCCCGGCGTCATCAGCAGCACCATGGCGGTGGCGGCGAGCAGCCAGGCCGTGTCGCCGGAGTCGTACGCCGGGGGCATCGGCGCGGGGGCGGTGTTCATCGGCGGGGTACCTCGCTGGGGGGCTCGACGGGACGGGGGGACGGGGGCGTCACGGCTTGCGCACCGCGGGCGCCGGGCATCCGGTGAGGAGCCGGTGTACGGAGTTCCAGGCGGCGGTGTGCGCGGCGGCGACCCGGACGGGACTGTCGTCCAGGAGCCGCAGCCAGGCGCCGCACTCCCGGGGCAGCACGCTCACCCCGTACGTGACGCCGTGGCCGGCCACCGCCTCGTGCAGGGTGTCGGCGATCTCGGTGGCCGGGGCCCGGTCGCTGACGGCGAAGAGTGAGCAGACGTGGTCGTGTCCGGCGAAGACCGCCGGGCCGGTCACGCTGTCGCCGGGCATCCCCGTGTCCGCGCCCAGCCGCAGGGTGTCGACGGCCAGGAGCGTGCCGTCGGGCCGGCTGACGCGGAGGTCGGTCGCGAGCACCCGGTAGTCGTGGCGCTCGCCCCGGGCGAGCCGTCCGGCGGTCACGGTGTCGCCCAGCACGACCGTGGCGCCGGGAGCGACCGTGACCTCGGTGTCCTGGTAGAACCGGGCGTCCGCGAAGGGGATCACGGGGTCCGGGAGGTACTCGACGTACGCGCCCTCGTCCACCGTCAGACGGACGCGCTGGCTGGCGTAGTCGTGCTCCATCCGGAACACCTTGGTGGCGGCCTGGGTGGTCAGGTGCACCTGGGTGCCGGGGCCGCACCGGAAGTCCATCCGGTAGCGGTCGGCCTGGGCGACGCCGGCACCGGTGGCCATCAGGCAGACATAGGTCATGCCGGGCATGGCCGGGTCGGTCCACAGCGGCCGGATGAGCTGGAGCGGTGACTTCTGGTAGCGCTCCACGAGCTCGGTGCGCCCACCCCGCACGGCGAAGGCCAGATCGAGTACGCCGACCTTGGCCGCCGAGCCGGCAGCGAGCGTGTCCGGCACGGACGCCAGCGCCGCCACCTCGGGCGGCAGCCGTACGACGCTGTAGTACCCGGGGTCGAGCCGGTCGGGCCTGGTGCCCGTCGGGGTGGGCGGCACGTCAGATCAGCACCTTGCGGCGCGACTCCAGGAAGCTCGCCACCTCGTCGACTCCCACCCCGGTGAGGCAGTCGGTCAGGACGACCGGGCGGTTCTCGCGGACCCGGTGGGCGTCGGACTCCATGATGCCGAGGTCGGTACGGACGTACTTGGCGATGTCGATCTTGTTGATGACGAGCAGTTCCGACTCGGTGATGCCGGGCCCCCGCTTGCGCGGCATCTTCTCGCCCTCCGCCGTGTCCAGGACGAACACGAAGACGTCGACGAGGGCGGGGCTGAACGTCAGCGTGAGGTTGTCGCCGCCGGACTCGTAGAAGAGGGTGTCCGTGTCGGGGAAGAGCTCCAGCATCTCGGCCCCGGCCGCGAGGTTCATCGTCGGGTCGTCGCGTACGGCGGTGTGCGGACAGGCGCCCGTCTCGACACCGACGACGCGCTGCGGTTCCAGCACACCGTCCAGGGTGCGGCGGATGTGCTGGGCGTCCTCCTGGGTGTAGATGTCGTTGGTGATGACGGACGGGCGGCGGCCGCGCTGGATCATCATCGGCACCAGCGCCTCGATGAGGGCGGTCTTGCCGGATCCGACCGGTCCGCCGATGCCGATGCGCAGTACGTTGTCGTCCATGGTGCTCCCTGGCTGGTGGTGGGGTGGATACGAGGTCAACGGGTGGGCCGACGGGTGGGCCCGCGGTGTTTCAGCTGGCGAAGAGCCGGGCCTCCGCCCGCTCGTGACGGCCCGACATGATGTCGGAGGCGAAGACGGTGGCGCCGACGTCGGCGAGTTCCCGCCGCAGCGCCGCCTCGACGGTCCTCTCGATGACGGGCGTCATGGCGTGCAGCATGGTCTGGGCCCGGCGGTGGTCGGTCAGCCGCAGGCGCAGGGCCGCCCCCGCGAAGCTGGCGCAGAACGCGAACAGGTCGGAGGCGACGGCCTGGCGGACCGGCACACCGGTGGCGGCGTAGACGATCCCGGCCGCCACCGCCTGGGTCCCGGGTACCTCACGGCGTACGACGCGGGCGAAGTACGCGCCGATCTCCGGCCGGTCGTAGACCTCGGCGGCGAGGTCGAGGAGCTGCCTGCCGGTGCGGGTGGCGGCCCGGCGCATCTCCTGCCCGAGCTTGGTGGCGAACAGGTGCTCGTCGACGGCCGCCACGGTTTCCGGCCGCCCCGCCCGGGTGGCGCGGTGGGCGAGGGCGAGCGCGGTGGCGTCGGCCGGGCCGACACCGTGCAGCAGCAGGGACTCCAGCAGGCCGGGCAGGCTGCCGGAGTCGACCGCGCCCGCCTGCGCGAAGCCCTCCAGGCTGTGGGACAGGGTGTAGAAGCCGCTCGGGAAGGCCGAGTCGGTCAGCTGGAGGCTGACCAGCAGCTGACCGAGGGGCGGCTCCCCGGCCCCAGGCCCGGAGCCCGCCCCGGACCCCGCCCCGACCCGGGGGCCGGGGCCGGGGCCCGTGGTGTCGCACTCTTCCTGGTACATCGCGCCTAGACCAGGAAGTACAGGTGGTTGAGGGGGAGTTCCTGGGCCGGGTCGATGGTGGCGACCTTGCCGTTGAGCGTGACCTTGAACGTCTCCGGGTCGACCATGATGTCCGGCAGCGCGCTGTTGCGGACCATGTTGTGCTTGCCGATGGTCCGGGTGCGGCGCACCGGCAGGACCGTGCGTTCCAGGCCGAGTTCGGCCGGGACGCCCGCCGCGATGCCCGCCTGCGACATGAACGTGACGTGGGTGGCCTGCTGCGCCTTGCCGTACTGCCCGAACATCGGACGGTAGATCACCGGCTGCGGGGTGGGGAGCGAGGCGTTGGGGTCGCCCATCTGCGCCCAGGAGATGATGCCGCCCTTGATGACCATCTTGGGCTTGGCGCCGAAGGAGTGGATGGGCCAGAGCACGATGTCGGCGAGCTTGCCCTTCTCGATCGAGCCCACGTGGTCCGCGATGCCGGTGGCGATGGCGGGGTTGATGGTCACCTTGGCGAGGTAGCGCAGGACCCGCTGGTTGTCGTTGCGCTCGGAGTCGCCCTCCAGCACCCCGAGCTTGTCCTTGCAGTGGTGGGCGGTCTGGAAGCAACGGGTGACGGACTCCCCGACCCGGCCCATGGCCTGCGAGTCGGAGGAGAACATGCTGATCACACCGAGGTCGTGCAGCACGGTCTCTGCGGCGATGGTCTCGGCGCGGACGCGGCTGTCGGCGAAGGAGACGTCCTCGGGGATGTCGTGGCTGAGGTGGTGGCAGACCATGACCATGTCCAGCAGCTCGTCCACCGAGTTCTTGGTGTACGGGAGCGTCGGGTTGGTCGAGGAGGGCAGGATGTTCGGCTCGCCGGTCACCCGCAGGATGTCGGGGGCGTGGCCGCCGCCCGCGCCCTCGCTGTGGAAGGTGTGGATGGTGCGGCCGTCGATCGCGGAGCGGGTGTCCTCGAAGAACCCGCTCTCGTTGAGGCTGTCGGTGTGGATGGCGACCTGCACGTCGTGCGCGTCGGCGACGTTCAGGGCGTTGTCGATCACGGCGGGGGTCGCGCCCCAGTCCTCGTGGACCTTCAGGGCACAGGCGCCGGCGACGACCTGCTCGTTGAGGGCCTCCGGCAGGCTGCCGTTGCCCTTGCCCATGATCCCGAGGTTGACCGGGACGCTCTCCGCGGCCTGGAGGAGCCGGGCGATGTTGTACGGGCCCGGCGTGCAGGTGGTGCCGTTGCTGCCGTCGGACGGGCCGGTGCCACCGCCGATGAGGGTGGTGATGCCGTTGGTGAGGGCCTGTTCGGCCTGCTGGGGCGCGATGAGGTGGACGTGGCTGTCGATGGCGCCCGCCGTGGCGATCAGGTGCTCGCCCGCGATGGCCTCGGTACCGGGGCCGATGATGAGGCCGGCGTCGACCCGGTCCTGGGTCTGCGGGTTGCCCGACTTGCCGATCCCGGCGATGAAGCCGTCCTTGATGCCGATGTCGCACTTCACGACACCGACGACGGGGTCGATGACCACCACGTTGGTGATGACGGTGTCGAGGGCCCCCTGGGCGGCGGTGGCCTGCGGGTCGGACGCCATGCCGTCGCGCATGGTCTTGCCGCCGCCGTAGAGGACCTCGTCCCCGTACTGTCCCTCGCTGTAGTCCTTCTCGACCTCGACGACGAGGTTGGTGTCGCCGAGATGGAAGCGGTCACCGACCGTCGGACCGAACATGTCGGTGTACTGCTTGCGCGGCAGGATGGGCATCAGCGCGAACCCTTCTTCTGCTTGGAGTCCTTCGACTTGGCGTCCTTCTGCTTGCCCGCTCTGTCCGGGCTCTCGCCGGCGGTGTCCCCCGCACCGGCGAAGCCCCGCTCGATCGCCTTGCGGACGGCCTCGACCTTGGCCGGGTGCGAGACGAGGCTGCCGTTGAGCAGGCCGCTGAACCCGACGAGGCGTCCGGTGCCCGCGTACTCGCAGAGCTCGACCTCGCGTGTCCCGCCGGGTTCGACGCGTACGGAGGTGCCGGCGGCGATGTTGAGGTGCATGCCCAGCGCCTTCTGCCGGTCGAACGACAGCGCTGAGTTGACCTCGAAGAAGTGGTAGTGGGAGCCGACCTGGATGGCCCGGTCACCGGTGTTCTCGACGGTGAGCCGGACGGTCCGGCGGCCTGCGTTGATCTCGATCGATCCCTCGCCGTACAAGTACTTCTGACGGAAAGTCATGCGGTGCTCCTGGTGACGTGGTCCGCGCCGTGGACATGCGGGTGCGGATGCGGGTGCGAGTGCGTCGGTCCGTGGCTGTGACCACCGTGGGTGTGGTCGTGTCCCTCGCCCGGCGGGTGGGTGTGGGAGTGGCCGTGGTCGTCGGCGGCGGTCAGCCCGGCGGCGATGCCGTCGTCCCCTCGCCCGGTCCAGCGCCGCCGGGCGTCGGCCACCCGCTCGGCGAGGATCCGGGCCAGCGCCGCGCGGGAGAGGAGGGGGCCGGCGGACGCGACCTCGATGCCCGGGGAGCCGGGCACCTCGGGAAGGGGGAACCCGGCGGGCAGCGACGTCACCCGGGACGCGCCGAGCAGCCCGCAGCGCCGTACCCCTTCGGCGGGATCGGGGGCGCCCCCGGTGAACGCGACCTCGACCGGCGGCCGGTCCGCGTAGCCGTGGACCAGCCGGGCGATCCGGTACAGCTCGGCGTCGTCGAACAGCCCGCCGGCCGGGGCCGTGACGAGCAGCGCCGAGGTCCGCGCCGTGCGGTTCGCCGCCGCCCTCAGCCAGCCGATCAGATGCTGGGCCGTGCCGAACGGCTCGGCCAGCAGCGTCCCGGAGGTCTGTACGGCGGGCAGCGCGCGCAGGGTGCGGGCGGTGTCCGCGACGAGCTCCGGGTCCCTGCCCAGGGTCATCGGGACGACGCACGCCCACTCGCCCGAGCGCTTCACCCGGGCCAGGGCGCGGATCAGTTCACGTCCGCCGGGGACGACGAGGACGTCCGGGCCGGCGAGTTCGCCCAGCGCCTCGCCGTCTCCGGCCTCGTGGCCGCGGACGGCCACCACGCGGCAGCGGTCGGCCACGGCTCAGCCGCCGACGGGGTCGTGGCAGGAGACCAGTTTGGTGCCGTCCATGAAGGACGCCTCGACCTGGAGCAGTCCGAGCATCTCCCGTACACCCGGCATGGTGTCCTTCTCGGAGACGATGTGGCGGCCGAGCTCCATGCAGTCGGCGACGCTCTTGCCGTCCCGCGCGGCCTCCAGGATCGCCTCGGTGATCAGCGCGACGGACTCGCTGTAGTTGAGCTTGAGCCCACGCCCCTGGCGTTTGCGGGCCAGGTCGGCCACCACGTACACCAGCAGCTTGTCGATCTCGCGGGGGGCGAGGTTCATCGTCGGTACCTTCCTCAGGATGTCGTCGGGTCGTCGGAGGTGCGGTCGGGGACCGGCGGGTCAGCCGGTCCGGCGCAGACGCGAGAACAGGGGCACGGCGGCCATGAGCGTCCAGGTCGTGAGGATGAAGGGCCAGGTGAAGGTGTGGCCCCCGAAGGGTTTGAACAGGGAGGTCAGTGAGGCCGTGAGACCGGTGGTGGCGGCGGCGCCGACGAGGGCGTACACGCCGTTCCAGACGGTGGGCGTGAGGAAGACCGCGCCGATGGCGATGGCGACCAGGACGGCGTTGTACCCGTAGATGCCCGCGGCGATCTGCGCCGTCGGGGCGCCGAGGGCCCAGGCGGCCACGATGCCCACGATGCTGCCCCCGGCGGCGAACAGGCCGACCCGTACTCCCGCGCAGGCCAGCCCGACGAGCATGATGAGGCCGACGTACCACTCCTCCACCAGGAAGATCTGCGACACGTTGGTGAAGAAGCCGTGCCACAGGTCGTGCCAGGACATGCCGGTGTCACCGGAGGTGGGGTTGACCTGCTTGGGGGCGCCGTGCCAGATCCGTTCGAAGGAGGGGGCTCCGATCACCATGACGCCCGAGACCAGGCAGAACGGCGCGGTGAGCGCGGTCAGGCCGTACGGGCTGAGCAGGGTCGTCAGGGTCGCGGTGAGCAGGGTGGCCATGATCGCCCCGACGACGGCGAGCACGTAGGTGGCGGGGTGGTGGCCGAGGAAGACGACCAGGGCGATGCCGGTGAGGCACCCGCAGTACCCCTGGAGGCCGAGGGCGATGTTCGACCGGTTCACCCCCAGCGCGTAGGCGGTGGCCGTGGAGACCACGGTGCCCAGCGTGGCGAAGAGGCCGACGCGCCAGCCGGCGCTCCACAGCGCGGCGAGGATGAACAGACCGGTCCAGATGAGGGGCTGGAGATCGACCTGCCCCACTCCTCGCACCGAGGCCAGCAGGAAGCCGGAAGGTTCTCTCTTCTGCAGCTTTTCGAGGATGGCCGGTTCGGCGACGGGCACGGGTGACTCCAGCCTTCGGTGAGCACCGGGCCTATGGCCGGCACCCTCACGGGGACCTATGTCGGTGTTTCGGACGTCAGCCCAAGAAGATTGCACTTCACGGGCTTTCGCCCTGTTTTGCTGCGCCATTCAGGCCTCACGGTTCGCCGGGGCCGCGCCCTCCACGAATCGGCTCATTCAGCCCAATACGGTGACGCCATGCTCCAGAAGATGGCTTTGCACACCCATACGCACCCGGATCACCATCCCGGCGTCCAGCGTTCCGTCGTGGCCGCCGTCGCGGTCGGCGGAGCCCTCGGAGCCTGTGCCCGCTACGGCGCCGAGCGGCTGTGGCCCACCGGCGGAACGCACTTTCCCTGGACGATCCTGCTGGTCAACACGGTGGGGTGCTTTCTGATGGGGGTCCTGATGGTGACCCTCAAGCTGCGCTTCCCCGACGCCCCCCGGCTCATCAGCCCGATGCTGGGCACCGGGGTGCTCGGCGGGTTCACGTCGTTCTCGCACTACACGGACGGGGTGCGCCGGCTGTTCGAGGCGGGCCGGCCCGGCTACGCGACCGGCAATCTGCTGCTGACGGTGGTGACGTGCCTGGCGGGGGTGTCCGCGGGCGCCGTGCTGACCCACGTGGTGCTCCGCGGCGGCTACCGCGTACAGGGCGGTACGCGATGACCTGGCTGCTCGTGATCGCGGGGGCGCTCGTCGGGGCGCCGGTGCGCTATCTCCTCGGTGTGGACGCCAAGTACCGTCTCGGCGGCTCCTTCCCGTGGGGCACGCTCGCGGCCAACGCCGCCGCCTGCCTGGTGCTGGGGTTCGTCGCCCGGGGAGCCGTGGACGGGGGGCTGGGGTCGCACGTCCACCTGCTGCTGGCCGCCGGGTTCTGCGGCGCCCTGTCGACCTGGTCGACCTTCTCCTACGAACTCCTGACGCTCACCTCCGCCCGCCGGCTCGCGGTGGCGGCGGGCTACCTGGTGCTCAGCGTCGCAGGAGGCGTCGGGCTCTCGTTCGCCGGGGCGGCGGTGGCGGACGTGGTGTTCTGACCGGTCCGGCCGCGGCGACCGGAGAAATCCGGCTGCCGCGCACCGAGGCCCTGCCGCATGATGCTCCGTATGGATCTCGCATACGCCCGCCGGTTCGCGGCCCGTTGGCAGGACGACTGGAACTCCCACGACCTGGACCGCGTCCTGGCCCACTACGCCGAGGACGTGACCTTCAGTTCGCCGATGATCGCCCGGCTGACCGGCGACGGGGCCGGGACGCTGCACGGCAAGGCGGCGCTGCGCGCCTACTGGTCCACCGGGCTGGAGAAGATCCCCGACCTGGAGTTCGAGGTGATCGACGTCCGGGCGGGCGTCGACGCGCTGGTGATCGACTACCGCAACCAGATCGGCGGCCGGGTGTACGAGGTGCTGACATTCCGGGACGGGCTGATCGTCTCCGGCTTCGGCGCGTACGGCGAGACGCCCGCCGTCTGACGGGCGCCCCTGGTGGTCCGGGACCGGCGCGGGGCCGGTTTCGCGCGGGGGTCCGGGAGCGGGCGGGTCGTGGCAGCGGGCGTGCGGGTCAGGGCCTCACCTCGCCACGGAACAGTCCACCGCCTCGGCGTCCTCGGAGAGTTCGCTGCCCTCGGGGAGCAGGTAGGTCACCCACAGCACCACGGGTTCGCTGCCCAGGTTGCGCCCGACGTGCCGGTGGTCCGTCCCGGCCGGTTCTATGAAGGTCGTACCGGCGGGTGACACCTCGACCGAGCAGTCGTCGAGGGTCCGGGTCAGCGTCCCGGCCTTGACGACGGCGATCAGCTGCCCGCGGTGGGTGTGCCAGCCGGTCGAGCCGCCGGGCCGCACGGTGATCTCCCGGACGGTCACGTCCGTACGGCCCTTGGGTGTCCTCACCTTCAGCTTGCCCTGGGACGTGCCCTCGGCGACGACGGTGGCGCTCACACCGCTGCCCGGTGTCGCGACGGCCGCCGCCGGCACCAGGCCGAGGGCCGCCGCGCAGACAGCCACGGGCAGGAGGCGGCGCGCCGTCCTCCACCGCCCCCGGCCCGTCTCCCGCTTCGCTCCCGGACCGTTCGCCCATACCATCGCGCCGAACCTCATGGACAACTCCCTCACCGCTCGCACCGCGTGAACGGCCATACGCTACGCGTGAGTTGAGCGGAGGTCACCAGGGAGCGGCTACCCGAGGCCCCGGATCTCGTCGGCCAGGGCGCTCTCTCCGCGCACCTCGATCCGGCCGTCCGCGACGGCCTTGGCCAGGGTGCTCTCGCCGCGCCCCAGGGCCAGGCAGACGTCCGCGCCGAGGACGAGGCGGACGTCGGCGTCCACGGCCGGACCGTAGCCGTACACCTCCGCACCGGGGAGGCCCTTCCCCACGCGGAGGTGGAACTCCCCTTCGTCCAGGCGTACTTCCACGGTCCCGGAGCAGGTGAGCCGCTCCATGGCGCGCAGCAGGGGCAGGGCGAACCAGTGGGCGCGCACCGCGTCGGTGGGACGGCGTTCGGCGAGGGCGGGGGCGCCCCAGCGGGCGAGCGCGGTGAGGACGGGCAGGAGGCCCCGGCCGTGCTCGGTGAGTTCGTAGACCGAGGCGGCGGCGGGCGGGGGCAGCCTGCGGCGTACGGCCAGGCCGCCCTGCTCCATGTCCTTGAGCCGGGAGGCCAGCACATCCGTGCTGACGCCGGGCAGGTCGGCGTGGAGATCGGTGTAGCGGCGGGGGCCCGCCAGCAGTTCACGGACGATCAGCAGCGTCCACCGGTCCCCCACGGAGTCGAGGGCTCGGGCGGTGGCGCAGAACTGGTCGTAACTCCGGCGGCGGGCAGGGCGTGTCGCTGGCTGCGGCTGACGTGGCATGCGACGCAGTCTAGACATGTTGTTGGACTTTCCAAGCCCGAGCTTGGTAAAACCAAGTATCGCAATTCGGGTTGGGGAGGCACGCATGGAGTTCCGGCAGTCCAGCAAGCTCGACGAGGTCTGTTATGAGATCCGGGGCCCGGTCATCGAACAGGCCAACGCGCTGGAGGAGGCGGGCCACAGCGTGCTGCGCCTCAACACGGGCAATCCGGCGCTCTTCGGCTTCGAGGCCCCCGAGGAGATCGTCCAGGACATGATCCGGATGCTTCCCCAGGCGCACGGCTACACCGATTCGCGCGGCATCCTGTCCGCCCGCCGCGCGGTGGCGCAGCGCTACCAGGCGATGGGGCTGACCGAGGCCGGGGTGGACGACGTCTTCCTGGGCAACGGGGTCTCCGAGCTGATCTCCATGGCCGTGCAGGCGCTCCTGGAGGACGGCGACGAGGTCCTGATCCCGAGCCCCGACTATCCGCTGTGGACCGCCGTGACCACGCTCGCGGGCGGCAAGGCCGTGCACTACACCTGCGACGAGGGCGCGGACTGGAATCCGGACCTCGCGGACATGGCGTCGAAGATCACCGACCGCACCCGGGCCGTGGTCATCATCAACCCGAACAACCCGACCGGCGCCGTCTACCCCCGGGAGGTCCTCGACGGGATCCTCGACCTGGCGCGCCGTCACGGGCTGATGGTCTTCGCGGACGAGATCTACGACCAGATCCTCTACGACGACGCCGAGCACCACCCGGTGTCGGTGCTGGCGCCGGATCTGCTCTGCCTGACCTTCAGCGGGCTGTCCAAGACGTACCGCGTGGCCGGATTCCGTTCCGGGTGGATGGTGGTGTCGGGGCCGCGGCAGCACGCCCGCGGCTATCTGGAGGGGCTGACCACGCTGGCCTCGATGCGGCTGTGCCCCAACGCGCCCGCCCAGTACGCGATCCAGGCCGCGCTCGGCGGCCGCCAGTCGATCCGGGAGCTCGTCGCCCCGGGAGGCAGGCTGCGTGAGCAGCGTGACCGGGCCTGGGAGCGGCTGAACGAGATTCCCGGGGTGTCGTGCGTGAAGCCGAAGGGCGCGCTGTACGCGTTCCCGCGCATCGACCCGCAGGTGCACGCCATCGTGGACGACGAACGGTTCGTCCTGGACCTGTTGCTGCGGGAGAAGATCCAGGTGGTGCAGGGCACCGGCTTCAACTGGGCGCGCCCGGACCACTTCCGGATCCTGACCCTGCCCCACGCCGACGATCTCGACGCGGCGATCAGCCGTATCGGCCGCTTCCTGAACGGGTACCGCCAGTGATCTGCGTGACCTGCCACGTCCCCGTCGGCACCCAGTTCGCCACGCCGGAGCTGGTGGGCGCGATCGTGGAGGGCGGTCTCGATCCCGCCGAGGATCCCGGCTGGGCGGACTCCGGCGCGGCCTCACCGGCGGAGTACGCCCGCTGGGCGGGTCATCTGTGCGGGATGACCTGCCTGCGCATGGCGCTCGGCGCCGGGGCACCGCCCCTGTTCGCCCTGCGGGACGGGGCGTTGGCGTACGGCGCGTACACCGAGGACCCCGACGGGGCGATCAGGGGGCTCGTCTACGCGCCGTTCGCCCGGTACGCGAGCGAGGCGCACGGGCTCGACGCGGTCGTGCACCGGGAGCTGTCCCCCACCGGGCTGCTCGGCCTGCTGGACGCGGGGCGGAGCGTCATGGCCTCGGTGCACTACGGGATCCGCCGTCCGGAGCGGCCGGCTGCCGGCCGGGGCGGGCATCTGGTGCTGGTGACGTCCCGTACGGCGAACGGGGAGGGGGTGCACTTCCACAACCCCTCGGGGACGACGGCGGACACCCGGGCGGCGGAGCTGCCGTGGGCGGTGTTCGAGCCCTTCTTCGCGGGCCGGGGGGTGTCACTGCCGGGCGCGCCCGCCGACCGCCCCGCGGGGGTGTGACGGCCGTACGGGGCGACCGTTTTCCCGGCAGGCGGGGGCGTCCGCCCTGTCTCAGCGCCGGCTGATCCTGCGGGCCGCGATGTGCACCCCGGCCGCGACGACCGGGAAGAGCAGTGCCCCGGTGGCGGCCGACCGGCCCCCGCGCACGGGGACCCCGGAGGACGCCAGGCGCCGCAGCGCGTGGACCGTGTACGGGATGACGACGAGGGGGGCGGTGACGGCACCGGGGGTGTAGCCGCGGTAGGCCGCGGACTGCGCCAGGTGGACCATCCCGTGCACCCCGAATCCCAGCACGCAGGTCTGGAAGAACGGGCTGCGGCCCCCGGTACGGGCACCGGCCGCCGACGCCGCGGCGACCACCCCGCCCATCAGGCCGACAGCGGTGTTCACCTCCCGCTGCCGCCGCCAGACGCCCTCCGGCACCTTCGGGAAGCGTGCCCGGAGCCGGGGCCGGGCCTCGGCGGCCCACCGGGCCATCGTGGCCAGCTCCTCCGCGTCGTGCACCGCCCAGGCGGCGAACAGCCCCCAGGTCACCGCACCGGACAACACCTTTCCGGCCATCCCCGCCCCCTCGTGCCGCCCACGCCACATATGCAACGCAACGTTGCGTCGCATACGCACTGTAGGACGCTGTGCCAGGATGCACAACGCCACGTCGCGTCGCTTTTCCGGAGCCCTGGAGCCGTCATGACCACCCCGACCCCGGTCTCTCCCCCGCCGTCGCCCCCACCTGCCTCCCGGCGCCCCGGCACCGGTCCCCGCGCCGCCGGGGCGATCCAGGAGGCGGCGCTGCGCCTGCTCGCCGAGCGCGGATACACCGGCCTCACCATCGAGGCCGTCGCCCGGCGGGCGGGCGTGAACAAGACGACGATCTACCGGTGGTGGCCCTCGAAGCCCGCCCTGCTGCGGGCGGCCCTGCTGGACGGCGCGCTGCTCGACGTCGAGGTCCCCGACACGGGCTCGCTGCGCGGCGACCTGGTCGCGCTGACCGACCAGGTCGTCGGACTGCTCACCGGGCCGGGCACGGAGTCCGTCGTCCGCGCGATGACCTCGGGAAGCGGTGCGCCCGACGACGAACTGGCGCTGCTCGCACGGGACTTCTTCGCCGACCGGTTCTCGCGCGAGCAACCCGTCTTCAGCCGCGCGGCCGGACGCGGTGAGCTGCGTCCGGGCGTGGACCCCATGCTGCTGCTGGACCTGATGGCCGGCGCGGTCTGGGTGCGGGCCGTGCTCCGCCGCGCACCGTTGCCGGCGGGCTTCGCGGCGGAGGTGGTCGACGCCGTCCTGCCCGCATTCGCTACTGTTCCGCCGCCGGACACAAACGTCTGACGGCCGGGGCGGGGACCGCCCGGCGGCAGCGAACAGGGGGACAGCCGACATGCGTGCGCCGATACGTCGTTTCACCGCCACCGGGCCAGGTGACCAGGTCTTCACGGTGAACATCGAACGGGACTTCCGGTACGAGCCGTACCGCGACTTCGTCGTCTGCGCGCACTGCGGCTGGTCGCCCCCGCTGCTCACGATGCGGCGGCTCGACGCCATGGCCTGGGAACACCTGGCCTCCGCGCACGGCGCCGAGCGGGGGATGTCCCAGCAGGAGGACGAGTCGTTCCGCAAGGCCCGCCGGGTGGTGCTGCCGCTGTGCGCGGTGCTGGTCGTCGTGCTGCTGGTGTACTTCCAGAAGTGAGGGAGCGCGGGAGCGGGACCCGCGGCCGGTTCGGGCCGGTGCGGATCAGCCGCGCAGCGCGGTGAGCGCGCCCACGGGGTCGGTGTCCGGCGTGGCGCGGGGCCACCAGTCGTCCTGGCCCGGGTCGGATTCGTATCCGTACCAGCGGCCGTCGTGGCCGAAGCGGAGCTGGAGGGTGCCGCTGGGGTCGGTGAGGCGGTTGCGCCCGGGCTGGTAGCGGGGGAAGCCCGCCGCCGCGAGGGCGGGCCGGGCCCGGTCGAACGGTCCGGCCGGCGGGTCCCAGGCGTTCTCCAGGACCTCCAGTCCCTGGGCGCCGCCCTGCCGCCAGGCGGCGACGGCACGGGCCAGGTCGGTGGTGTTGCGGCCGGTGGCGAAGGCGAGCTCACGGTAGAGCGCCCGGGTGGTGGCGGTGAGCCCGGCGGTGGGGCGGGACGCGGCGATGCGCACGGCGTCCTGCCATGTGCCGAGTCCGGCGAGCGGGTCCGCGCCCGTGGTCAGGAGGGCGTGGGCGCGGGCCGCCGCGTCGGTGGCGAGGTGGTCGAGTCCGAGCGGGTCACGGGCGCCGGGCAGCTCCGGGTAGGCCGGTGGCGCGCCGGGGTGCGGGGGCACGGGCAGCGGCGCGGGGAGCGGGGGCAGGTACCGGTCGGCGAGGGCCTCCTCGGCCGCCACCGACGGTACGGCGGGAGCGGCGGGCCGCTCGCGGGCGGAGTGCTCGGCGTTGCGGCGGCCGAGTTCGTCGAGGAGTTCGCGCTCCCCCCTGCCGCGCATCAGCAGCAGCACGAACGGGTCGCTGTCCAGCAGCCGTGCCGTCTGGAAGCAGAGCGCCGCCACGTGCTTGCAGGGCCATCCACGGTCCGGGCAGGAGCAGTCGGGGTCCAGGTCGCCGGCGGCGGGCAGCAGCCGGATGCCGGTCTCCCCCGCCGTGTCGACCAGGGAGTGCGGCATCTCCTTGTCCAGCAGCGCCGACAGATGTCCGGGCCGTGCCGCGACGGCGTCCAGGAACGTGTCCCAGTCGGACGCCGTGAACGTACGCAGCCGCAGTTCCGCGCGGTAGGGGCGGGGGCGGCTGCCGTGGACGTAGGCGATGACCCGGCCGGGGGTCACGGTGACGGCCGCGACATGGCCGCCGTCGGCGTACACACGGCCACGGGCGAGACGGCCCTCGTCCATCGACAGGGCCTCCAGGGCGTCCACCCAGGCCCGTCCCCACCAGCTGTCCGCGAAGGGCGCGTGGGCGTCCGGCGTCCGGGCGGGCACCGCGTCGAAGGTACGCCGCAGATCGTCGGGGCCGGGGCGGGCCGCGGGGCTCATGACGTCCTCCGCAGCGAGACGAGGTCGGCCAGGTCGCGGTCGCTGAGCTCGGTGAGCGCGGCCTCGCCGGAGCCCAGCACGGCGTCGGCGAGGGCCCGCTTGGACGCGAGCAGCTCACCGATCCGGTCCTCGACGGTGCCTTCGGCGATCAGCCGGTGGACCTGCACGGGCTGGGTCTGGCCGATGCGGTACGCCCGGTCGGTGGCCTGCTCCTCGACCGCCGGGTTCCACCAGCGGTCGTAGTGGATCACATGGGCGGCACGGGTGAGGTTGAGTCCGGTGCCCGCCGCCTTGAGGGAGAGGAGGAAGACGGGGACCTCGGCGGACTGGAAGCGGTCCACCATGCGTTCCCGTTCGGCCACCGGGGTGCCGCCGTGCAGCAGTTGGGAGGGCACGGCGCGGGAGGCGAGGTGGGCGGCGAGCAGCCGGGCCATCGAGACGTACTGGGTGAAGATCAGGACGGAGCTGTCCTCGGCGAGGATCGTGTCGAGGAGTTCGTCGAGGAGGGCGAGCTTCCCGGAGCGCCCGGCGAGCCGTGTGGGCTCCTCCTTCAGGTACTGCGCGGGGTGGTTGCAGATCTGCTTGAGCGAACCGAGCAGCTTCATGATCAGACCGCGGCGGGCGATGCCCTCGGACTGCTCGATGAAGGCCATCGTCTCGCGCACGGCGGCCTCGTAGAGGGTGGCCTGTTCCCGGGTGAGGAAGACCGGGTGGTCGGTCTCGGTCTTCGGCGGCAGCTCGGGGGCGATGCCCGGGTCGGACTTCTTGCGGCGTAGCAGGAAGGGGCGCACCAGCCGGGAGAGCCGCTCCACCGCCTCGTCGTTGCCCAGACCGGCGGCGGTGCCGGTGTTCTCCACGATCCGGGCGTGCCGGGCCCGGAACGCCTTGAGGGGTCCGAGCAGTCCGGGGGTGGTCCAGTCGAGCAGGGCCCAGAGCTCGGAGAGGTTGTTCTCGACGGGCGTGCCGGTCAGCGCGACCCGGGCGGGTGCCGGGATGGTGCGCAGTGCCCGCGCCGTGGAGGAGTGCGGGTTCTTGACGTGCTGCGCCTCGTCGGCGACGACCAGCCCCCAGGTGTGCGCGGCGAGTTGTCCGGCGCTGGAGCGCATCGTGCCGTACGTCGTGAGGACGAAGCCGGGTCCGGTGCCGGACAGGTCCCGGTCGGTGCCGTGGAAGCGGCGTACGGGGACGCCGGGGGCGAAACGGTTGATCTCGCGGTGCCAGTTGCCGAGGAGGGAGGCGGGACAGACGACCAGGGTGGGCGCGGTGTGCGCGCGGTGCAGATGGAGGGCGATGACGGTGATGGTCTTGCCCAGTCCCATGTCGTCGGCCAGGCAGCCCCCGAGGCCGAGCGAGGTCATCCGGTCCAGCCAGGCCAGGCCGCGCAGTTGGTAGTCGCGGAGCGTGGCGTCGAGGCCGGGCGGCGGCGGAAGGGTGGCGTCCTCGTCGAGGACGCGGGCGCGCAGCACCGCGAGCGCGCCCTCGGGGACGGCGTCCACCTGCTCGCCGTCGACCTCGGCGCTGCCGGTGAGCGCGACGGCGAGCGCGTCGACCGGGTCCAGCAGCCCGAGCTCCCGCTTGCGCGCCTTGCGTACGAGCGCGGGGTCCACGACGACCCACTGGTCACGCAGGCGCACGATCGGCCGGTGGGCCTCGGCCAGGGTGTCCATCTCGGCCTCGGTGAGCCGGTCCTCCCCCAGTGAGAGCTGCCAGTCGAACGCGAAGAGCTGTTCGGCGTCGAAGAACGAGGTGCCGTCGGTCGCCGAGCCGGGCGCCGGGCGGACGACCGCGGCGGCGGTGAGCGAGCGGGCCAGCTCCCGGGGCCAGTGCACGGTGACGCCGGCCGCGGCGAGCCTCGGTCCGGCGTCCGCGATCAGCTCGTACAGCTCGTCCTCGGTGAGAGCGAGGACGTCGGGGACGGGCTGTTCCAGGAGACGCTCCAGCGGGGGCCAGACGCGGGCGGCCCGGCGCAGGGCGAGCACCGCGTCGATCCGGGCCCTCGGCCCGAAAGGCTCCCCCGCCCGGCCGTCCCACAGGGCGGCCGCGTCGGTGACGTACGTCGGATCGGCCAGGCTGTGCACCTGGGTGACAGCCGCGGCCGCGTGACGCGTGGCCGCCGGGTCCTTGCGCGTGTCCCGCTCCCGCCCGGCACGTTCGGCGCCAGGCGTGTCCCCGTCCCGTGCACGGCCCTCGGTCCCGGCGCCGTGCGTGTCCCGGTCCTGTTCGCCGTCCCCGGGGTCCTTCCCGGAGCCGCCCGAGCTGTCGAAGAGCTCGTACGCCGAGAGGTCGAGCCGGAGCGAGACCCGCACGCCCGCGTCGAGCCCCGAGGCCACCTCGACGGCCCAGGCGCGGGCCCCGGACATGTCCTGCGCCTCACGGGCGGCGAACGGCGCTCCCATCGCGGGGGCGGCGGCCGGGGTGCGCGGCAGGGTGTCGGCGACCGCGTCGAGGAAGGAGCCGATCAGGGCCCGTGGCTCGGGCAGCCGCAGGGGGGTGCCGTCCAGGGGGACCGCATGGCCCTCCGACGGCATCGCGGCGGCGACCGCCCGGAGGTGGGCGATGTCCTCCGCGTCACGCGGCCCGGCGCGCCAGGCGTCGTGGTCCTCCGCCGTGATCCCGGGGAGCAGCCTGCCGCGGGCCACCAGGGTGAGGGCGTGCAGGGCCGCCGCGCCCCACGCGCGGGTGGCGGGGTGGGCGGACGCCCGGTGCCGGGCCTCCGCGAGCAGGGGGAGGGCGTCGGTCACGGAGACCAGCAGGGCGGGGACCGTCCGGCGCCGGGCTCCGTCCGCGCCGTGGCGGGTGACCACGGTCAGTTCGGTGACGGAGGGCTCCCGCGCGCCCGTGCCGGGCGGCGCGCCGCCGGTGAACGGCTCGGCCGCGAACGGGCCGCCGTCCGCGCCGGTGAAGTCGGCCCCGCCCTCGGGGTCCCAGAAGGCGATCCGGCCGTCCCGGGGCAGCGCGGCGGGGAGGAAGACCGCGGCGCACCGCAGCAGCCGGTCGGCCGCCTCGCCCCGCATCCGCCGCACCGCGCCCACCGCCCCTCCCACCTGGATCCCGTCCGTGTTCTCTCTGTGTTCTCCCTGTCCCGGCGAGTCTAGGCGGGGGGTCTGACAGGCCTCCGCCCCGCCCGTGTTCTGCGGGCGGGGCGGGGGCGGGGGCCGGGACGGGGGGCCGGGACGGGTGGCCGGGACGTCAGGTCTACGTACGGTCCGGTCCGTCCCGCCCGTCCGGCCCGTCCGTCGTCCGGTCCCCTCCGCGTACCGGTCCCGGCTCGGGGTCGGGGCCGTCCGGCTCGTACGAGGGGATGGTGTCGGGTTCGAACGGCGGCACCGCGTCGGGGTCGAACGGCGGAATGCCCTCCGGCTCACGCTCCGGCACGACCGGTTCGGAGCCGGCCGGGCCCGGCTCGCCGGGGGCCGGTCCGGCGGGACCGGGGGCCGACTGGTCAGGGGCCGACGGATCCGGTACGAGCGGGCCGGTCAGGAGCGGATCGGGCGCGAGCGGATCCGAGGACGGCGTATCCGTCGTACCCGAGGTGAGCGGGTCCGGGGCGCCGGGCTCCGCGGGCGCCCCGCCGGGTGACGGGGGCGTGGGTCCCTGGCCCTGCGGCGATCCCTGCGGCATCTGCGCGCGTTCCAGGAAGCGGAGCAGCTCGACCGGGAACGGCAGCACCAGGGTGGAGTTCTTCTCGGCCGCGACGGCGACCATCGTCTGCAACAGCCGCAGTTGCAGCGCCGCGGGCTGCCTGGACATCTGCTGGGCCGCCTCGGACAGCTTCTTCGACGCCTGGAGCTCCGCGTCGGCGTTGATGACCCTCGCGCGGCGCTCCCGGTCGGCCTCGGCCTGCCGGGCCATGGAGCGCTTCATGGTCTCGGGCAGCGACACGTCCTTGATCTCCACCCGGTCGATCTGCACACCCCAGCCGACGGCGGGGCTGTCGATCATCAGCTCCAGGCCCTCGTTGAGCTTCTCCCGGTTCGAGAGCAGGTCGTCGAGGTCGCTCTTGCCGATGATCGACCGCAGGGACGTCTGCGCCATCTGGGAGACGGCGAACTGGTAGTCCTCCACCTGGATCACGGCGCTCGCCGCGTCCACCACCTTGAAGTAGATGACCGCGTCCACCCGGACCGTCACGTTGTCCCGGGTGATGCCGTCCTGGGCGGGGACCGGCATCGTCACGATCTGCATGTTCACCTTGTGCAGCCGGTCCACCATCGGAATGATCATGGTGAACCCCGGATCGCGCACCCGGTCGTGCAGGCGGCCGAGCCGGAGCACCACTCCTCGTTCGTACTGTTTGACCACCCGGGCGGCGGCCAGTCCGTACACCACCACGGCCGCGATCACCACCACGACTGCGATCACCAGTTCCTGGACCATCACGGCCCCCTGATCCCGGGCGCCTCGCGGGCACCCATTCACATTGGCGTCATTTCGGCTGTTACCACGGTATGCCCGGCATGCGCATCCGTCGAACCACTGTCCGGGTGCCGTGGAGCCCGGCCGGACGCGCACCGGATGCCGGGGCCGGGGGGAGGGGGCAGGGTGGCCAGCGCCAGCACGTCTCTGTGACGTACCGATGAGCCGGACGAGCAGACGAGGACCCGCCCATGTCCGTCACCGCGACCGCCACCGTTTCCCGCCGCCGGCGCCGTACCGGATCCGTTGCCGGCGCGGTCCTGCTCATCCTCGCCCTCGCGGGCTGTTCCGGACTCGGGCGCACCGCGGTGGGGCCGGTCACCTACACCACGGAACGCGACCAGGTGGTGAGCACGAACAGCCCGTCCGTGAAGGGCTGCCACCGGATGGCGGAGGCGGGCGCGCAGGAGGTCGTCAACGGCACGCTGATCGACATGATCCTCTACACCACCCCCGACTGCACCGGTGGCGGGACCATCTACGTGCCCACGACCGTCACCGACGTGAAGGCGCCGCCCAGCCCGCCGTGGCTCAGTTACCGGTTCGTCCACTGACCGGTCCGGGCCCTGCCGCCCGCCCGGCGCGGCGGCACGGCCCGCCGCGGGGTCCGCTCCCCGCGCTTCCGTTTCCGTACGGCACGGGGCGGGGCCATGATGGACAGGAGGCGATGCCGATGCGTACCGGAAATGAACCGTCCACCGCCCGCAGTCCCCTGCGGATGCGACTCTGGCTGAGTATCTGGGGTACGGCCTGGGCCACGTTCGGGCTGATCGCCTTCCTGGTGGCGGAGCGTCCTGGCTGGGCGGCGGCCTGCGGGGTGCTCCTGCTGATCACGGTCACCGACTTCTTCCTGGTCATCCGCCGTATGCGCCAGGGCCCGCGCTACCAGCCGGGCCGGGACGTGCCGCCGTACGACCCCGAGGACCCGGCTCCGCCGCACGAGGGCGAAGACCACCCGCACGATGCCGAAGGCCGGCCGCGCGGTCCGGGGGACGAGGACGACGGGCCGCCTTCCGGGGGGCGCGGGCGGTAGTGCGCCCACCCGCGCGCGTACCCCCAGGTCAGGGGCGGTCGTCGAAGCGGGCCGCGCGGAGGTGTTCCGGCTTGGGGTCCAGCGCGGCGGCCAGCCGGAAGTGCCGGGTCGCCCGCTCGGGGCGGCCCGCGCGCTCGAAGGTGCGGGCCAGCGCGAAGTGCGCGAAGGCGTTGTCCGGCTCGCGCTCCAGGACCAGCTCGAATTCGAGTTCGGCCGGGCGGAGCTGTGCGGCGGCGAAGAAGGCACGGGCCCGCAGCAGCCGGGCCGCCGTGTTCTCCGGGTGAGCCGCGATCACCGAGTCCAGCAGCTTGACCGCGCCGCGCGGGTCCCTGGCGGCGAGCAGTTGCTCCGCCGCCCGGAAGTCGATGACATGTGTCTGCGGATCGTTCTCGGGCACGACCTGTCCTTCCCCTCGCCTGTCCGCCCGACAACGCCCGGCCCGAACCAGATATTCCGGGAATCGGTCCGGGCGTCGCGAGCGCGGCGGGCTCTTCGGCGGGGCCTCTCGGTGACCGGTGGGGCTCTCGGTGACCGGCGGCGGGGGTCTTCGGTGGACGGCGCGTGCCGGGTCTCCTACCGGGTGGCGCGCGCGGTCAGGTCCGCCCAGATCCGGCGGACCTGGGGTTCCAGGTCGTCCAGCGGGCCGTCGTTGTCGACGACGAGATCCGCGACGGCGAGACGCTGCTCGCGGGTGGCCTGCGCGGCCATGCGGGCTCGGGCGTCCCGCTCCGTCATGCCGCGCAGCCGTACCAGCCGGTCGAGCTGGGTCCCGGGGGCGGCGTCCACCACCACGACCAGGTCGTAGAGCGGGGCGAGGCCGTTCTCCGCGAGGAGCGGGACGTCGTGGACGACGATCGCGTCCGGTCCGGCGGCCCGTTCCAGCTCGGCCGAACGCGCCGCGACCAGCGGGTGCACCAGGGCGTTGAGCGCGGCCAGGCGGTCGGGGTCCGCGAACACGATCGCGCCCAGGGCCGGCCGGTCCAAGGTGCCGTCCGCCGCGAGGATGCCCGGACCGAAGGTCTCCACGACCGACGCGAGGCCCGGCGTCCCGGGTTCGACGACCTCGCGCGCGATCCGGTCGGCGTCGACCAGCACGGCTCCGCAGCGCACGAGCAGCCGGGACACTTCACTCTTGCCGGCACCGATCCCACCGGTCAGGCCCACTTTCAGCATGCGGTGAGCCTAACGGCCCGAGGAGACACCCTGTCAGGAGTCGCCCTCCCGTTCCGCGAGAAAGCGTTCGAATTCGCGGCCGATCTCGTCCGCGGACGGCAGATCGACCGGTTCCGCGACGAGGTTGCCCCGGCTCTCGGAGCCCGCGACCGCGTCGTACTGGTGCTCCAGCCCTTCGACGAGCGCGACCAGTTCCTCGTCGCCCTGGCCGATCTGCCGCTCGATCTCCGTCTGGGTCCGGTGCGCCTCGGTACGCAGGGTGTGGGCCACGCTCGGCAGGACCAGGCCGGTCGCCGCCGTGATCGCTTCGAGCGCGGTGAGGGCGGCGTCCGGATAGGCGGACCGGGCGACGTAGTGCGGCACATGGGCCGCCACGCCGAGCACGTCGTGGCCGGCCTCCATCAGCCGGTACTCGACGAGCGCCTCGGCCGAGCCGGGGACCTGTGCCTCCTCGAACGGGCTGCGGTGTCCGGCCACCAGGTCGGTGCGGTTGCCGTGCGGGGTGATGCCGACGGGGCGGGTGTGCGGGACGCCCATCGGGATGCCGTGGAAGTTGACCGCGAGGCGGACACCGAGGCGCTCGACGATCTGCTCGACGGCCTTGGCGAACCGCTCCCACTCCACGTCGGGCTCGGGCCCGGACAGCAGCAGGAACGGCGCCCCCGTGACGTCCTGGACGACCTTGACGTCCAGGGTCGGCGTCTCGAAGGCGGTCCAGCGGTCGCGGCGGAAGGTGAGCAGGGGGCGGCGCGCGCGGTAGTCCACGAGCCGGTCGTGGTCGAAGCGGGCCACGACCTGGTGCGGCAGGGATTCCAGCAGGCCGTCGACGATCTGTTCGCCGGTCTCACCCGCGTCGATGTATCCGTCGAAGTGGTAGAGCATGACCAGGCCGGCCGACTCCTGGGCGAGCGCCATGTCGACGACGGCCAGGCCCTCGGGCTCCCATTCGTACAAACTCTGCGGATCAGGCACGGTTACCGCTCCTCCTTGTGTTCCCCGACAAGAACACACCGCTCGCCCCCGGCATTCCCGGCCGTACCCGGGTTACGCACCGTCAGGTGCACGGCGGCGCCGGGCCCTCCTCGGCCGTCGCGCGGCACGCCCGCCGCCACGTGGACCGGTCTACTGCGGTCCGGGACGGTTCAGACCGGCCGGAACCGAGCAGGCGCTAGGGATGGACTCCTTTCCGCGAACCCCGATCACACCGTCCGGGCCCACGGGCCGGGACCGGTCCACCACGACCACCCGAGGGGGCCGCCGGCCGGGCCGGTACGTCCTGGCCTCGGTCGCGGCCGTCTCGGTCGCCCTCGTGACGGCGGGCTGCCAGGGCGGTACCACCTCGGCCGAACCGGCGGGCGCGAGCCGGTCCGTGTCCGCCGGTGCCGCGTCCGACACGCCGAGCCCGTCCGACGGCTTCCCCACCACGGCCGGCTCCCCCACCGCTTCGCCGCCCGCCGCCCCGTCGGACCCCTCCGCGTCGGAGTCCGCCGCTCCGGCCGGCCCGCACCGGTGCGCGGCCGACGAACTGACGATGAGCCTGAAACAGGCCGACTCGGGCGCGGGCCAGGTCTACTACCGGCTCACCCTCGTGAACACGTCCGACGGGGCCTGCGCGCTGCACGGCTTCCCCGGGGTCTCCCTCATCAAGCGGGACGGCGGGGTGATCGGCGCTCCGGCCGAGCGCGAGGGCCCCGCGCTGCCGCAGAAGGTCATCCAGCCCGGCAAGACGGCGGAGGTCACCCTGCACACCGCCAACCAGGGGGTCAGCGACTCCCCCTGCTGGGACCGGCCCGACTACCTCAAGGTCTACCCGCCCGGCTCCAAGGACGCCCTGACCCTGCGCACGGCCCAGCCCCAGATCTGCGCCGACCGCTTCACGACGACGGCGATCGGCTGACGGGCGGGCGCGGCGGGCGGGCGCGCACCGGCCCACCGCCCGTGTCGGCTCGGGCGGGGAGAAGCCGTCCGGCCGGGGCGGACCCCGCTCCTGCCGGACGACTCGGCACCGTCCGCCCCGGCGCGGCTCGGGTCGGCTCGGTCCGACACCGCTCGGGACAGGTCCGACGGCGCGGGATCCGCCTCGGGCCGACCCGAACAGGCCTGGCCCGCACGGCACCTCACGGCGGATCAGGACGAGTACGGGACGGCGCGGAGCCACTGCGGTCGTCCGACGCCGAAGGCCGCCTCGCCGTGGCCCGCGTCGGTGCCCCGCTCGCGCATCGTCCGGAGTCCTTGCCCCGGACCCCTCCTAGGCAATGGTCCAGACCTTGACATGCCCACAACCCCGCCCTACCGTCACCGAGCAGCCGATTCAGAGCCTCGCTCCCGGTTCAGGTACGCGAACCACCTCCCGGGCCTCCGGCACCCCTCCGACGGGAAGGCACCCCCCATGCGCACCCGCACCCCGCTCCTCGCCCTGCTGACCGCGGCGCTGGCCGCCGGTGTTCTGCCCCTGGCCTCCGCCGGCGGTGCCCAGGCGGCCACGGTCACCGAGGTCTCCACCGCGGCCCAGCTCAAGGCGGCGCTCGCCGCCGTGGCGCCCGGCGACACGATCCGGCTCGCCGACGGCACGTACACCGGCAACTTCAAGGCGACGGTCCCGGCGACGGCCTCCGCCCGGATCACCCTCACCGGTTCCGAGCGGGCGGTGCTGACGGCGGGCGGCGGCTACGGGCTGCATCTGAACGGCGCGTCCCACTGGACCGTGTACGGCGTCACCGTCACGGGGGGCCAGAAGGGCATCGTGGCCGACGCGGCGACCGGGGTCGTCATCGACTCGGTGACCGTCCACGACCTGGACATGGAGGGCGTCCACTTCCGCACGTCGAGCCGGGACGGCGTCATCCGGAACTCCCGGATCTACGACACCGGGCACGACGGGCGCGGTATGGGTGAGGGCGTGTACGTCGGCTCGGCGGGCACTCTGACCGACCGGAGCGACAACGTGCGGATCCTGGACAACGTCATCGGACCGGGCGTGGGCGGCGAGAACGTCGACATCAAGGAAGGCACCACCGGCACCCGGGTCATCGGCAACACCTTCGACGGCGGCGGGCTGACGGGCGCCAACTACGACGATTCCTGGGTCGATGTGAAGGGGAACGACGTGCTGGTGGAGAACAACCGGGGCGTACGCACCACGAACAACGGCTACGAGACGCACACCCAGCAGAGCGGCTGGGGCTGCGGCACGGTCTTCCGGGGCAACGTCTCGGACCTGACCGGGGCGACGGGCGACAAGCGGCTCGCCGTCAACGTCACCAATCTGAGCGCGAGTTGCCCCACCACCGTGTACAGCAGCAACACGGTCACCGGCGGCAACGGGCTGACGAACATCGCCGTGACGCCCTGAGCCGTCCGCTTCCGCCCTGACGTGCGCGGAGGAGGCCCCCCGCCCCGCCCCGGGACATACGTGAGGCCCGCCCCCCGACAGGGGAGGCGGGCCTCACGTCTTACTGCTCTACCGCAGCCGATCGGCTACCGGGACCGGAGCGTCAGCTCTGGCCGCCGGCCAGCTTCTCGCGCAGGGCGGCGAGGGCCTCGTCCGACGCCAGGGCGCCGGAGTTGTCCGCCGACTCCGAGGAGTAGGAGCCGCCACCGCTGCCGCCGGAGGCAGCCGGGGCGTTGCCGGCCGGGGCGGCAGCGCCCTCGGCGGCAGCGGCCTCGTCGGCCTCGCGGGACTTGATGACCTGGGCCTGGTGCTGCTCGAAGCGCTGCTGCGCCTCGGCGTACTGGGTCTCCCAGACCTCGCGCTGAGCCTCGAAGCCCTCGAGCCAGTCGTTGGTCTCGGGGTCGAAGCCCTCGGGGTAGATGTAGTTGCCCTGGTCGTCGTACGACGCGGCCATGCCGTACAGGGTCGGGTCGAACTCGACCGACGCCGGGTCCCCGCCGAACGCCTCGTTGGCCTGCTTCAGCGAGAGGCTGATGCGACGGCGCTCGAGGTCGATGTCGATGACCTTGACGAAGATCTCGTCGTTGACCTGGACGACCTGCTCCGGGATCTCCACGTGGCGCTCGGCCAGCTCGGAGATGTGGACCAGACCCTCGATGCCCTCGTCGACGCGCACGAACGCACCGAAGGGAACGAGCTTGGTGACCTTACCGGGAACGACCTGCCCGATCTGGTGCGTCCGGGCGAACTGCTGCCACGGGTCTTCCTGCGTCGCCTTGAGCGACAGGGAGACACGCTCGCGGTCCATGTCCACGTCGAGGACCTCGACGGTGACTTCCTGGCCGACCTCGACAACCTCGGAGGGGTGGTCGATGTGCTTCCACGACAGCTCGGAGACGTGGACGAGACCGTCGACGCCACCCAGGTCCACGAAGGCACCGAAGTTGACGATCGAGGAGACGACGCCGGAGCGGACCTGACCCTTCTGCAGGGTGGTGAGGAACGTCTGACGCACCTCGGACTGGGTCTGCTCGAGCCAGGCACGGCGGGACAGGACCACGTTGTTGCGGTTCTTGTCCAGCTCGATGATCTTGGCTTCGAGCTCCTTGCCCACGTAGGGCTGGAGGTCGCGCACACGACGCATCTCGACGAGCGACGCCGGGAGGAAGCCACGGAGGCCGATGTCGAGGATGAGACCACCCTTGACGACCTCGATGACGGTGCCGGTGACGATGCCGTCCTCTTCCTTGATCTTCTCGATGGTGCCCCAGGCACGCTCGTACTGAGCGCGCTTCTTCGAGAGGATCAGGCGGCCTTCCTTGTCCTCCTTCTGGAGAACCAGGGCCTCGATCTCGTCACCGACCTTGACGACCTCGTTGGGGTCGACGTCGTGCTTGATCGAGAGCTCGCGGCTCGGGATGACACCTTCGGTCTTGTAACCGATGTCGAGGAGAACCTCGTCCCGGTCAACCTTGACGATGACACCGTCAACGATGTCGCCGTCGTTGAAGTACTTGATCGTCTCGTCGATCGCCGCGAGGAACGCGTCCGCGTCGCCGATGTCGTTGACCGCAACCTGCGGAGTGGTGGCGGTGGTCTCGGTGCTGCTCGTCATGTGGGAAAGGGCTCCGGTACGGACAGAGAGTCGTAGGTACTGCTACGCCGAAAGCCCGTATCGCCTCTGCAGAAGCCGGACAGCCTGGAAAGCACCCGACCGATGATCCGGAAGGAGCCTCGACAACCGAGGGGACATGCAACAGACGCGAGCGCGGCCTGCTAGGTCTGAGGCGCGCAGGCTCGCAGCGCAACTTGTAGCATACGGGGGCAGCCGGACAGGGTCAATGCGCGAAGGCGCACACCCGGGGCACAACGCCCCAATCCCGGCACAACTCACGTTCACCGAGGCCACATCGGCCGCGGCGGCGTGTCGCGGGCGCGCGGGGGCGTCCCGTACGGCCCCGTGCGGGCACCGCCCGCACGGACGGTGAAGGCAAACTACAACGACGGGCACGATGAGCCAAGAGATCCACGGGTGGGAACCTGAAGCGACGCGCCGGGAGGCCGGTGACGCCGAGAGCAGCCGGGCGAACCGGGGCTGGTGGGACAGGAACGCCGACGAGTACCAGAGCGACCACGGGGCGTTCCTCGGGGACGACCGGTTCGTCTGGGGCCCGGAGGGACTGGACGAGGCGGAGGCCGCCCTGCTGGGACCCGCCGCCGGCCTGAAGGGCCGGGACGTCCTGGAGATCGGGGCGGGCGCCGCCCAGTGCTCCCGCTGGCTGGCCGCCCAGGGCGCCCGGCCCGTCGCCCTCGACCTCTCCCACCGCCAGCTCCAGCACGCGCTGCGGATCGGCGGCGGTGTGCCGCTGGTGGAGGCCGACGCGGGGCGGCTGCCGTTCCGGGACGGTGCCTTCGACCTCGCCTGCTCCGCCTACGGCGCGGTGCCGTTCGTCGCCGACCCCGTCCAGGTCTTCCGCGAGGTGCACCGGGTGCTGCGCCCCGGGGGACGCTGGGTGTTCTCCGTGACGCACCCGGTCCGCTGGGCGTTCCCCGACGAACCCGGCCCGGAAGGACTCTCCGTCGCCGCCTCCTACTTCGACCGCGTGCCGTACGTGGAACAGGACGAGGAGGGGAACGCCGTGTACGTCGAGCACCACCGGACGCTCGGCGACCGGGTGCGGGACGTGGTGGCGGGCGGCTTCCGGCTGCTGGACCTGGTGGAGCCGGAGTGGCCGGCCTGGAACCACCAGGAGTGGGGCGGCTGGTCCCCGCTGCGCGGCAACCTCATCCCCGGCACCGCGGTCTTCGTCTGTGAGCGGGACCGCCGCACCTGGTGACGGAGGGACCCGTGCGCGTACGGGACCGCGCGTACGAGACTGGGGGCGTGATCCGTACCGACGCCCTGGACCAGTTGCCCGTGCGCACCGCCGTGCCCGCCCTTCGGCGGGCGCTCGGTGACCACGGTGCCGCGGTGCTCTGCGCACCCCCCGGCACCGGCAAGACGACCCTCGTGCCGCTGGTGCTCGCCGGACTGACCGGTGGAGGGCCGGCGCGCCGGGTGGTGGTGGCCGAGCCCCGGCGGATCGCGGCCCGCGCGGCGGCCCGGCGGATGGCGTGGCTGCTCGGGGAGAGCACCGGTGAGCGGGTCGGCTTCACGGTGCGCGGTGAGCGCCGGGTGGGCCCCGGCACGGTGGTGGAGGTGGTGACCACCGGGGTGCTCCTCCAGCGCCTCCAGCGCGATCAGGAACTGGCCGGCGTCGACGTGGTGGTCATCGACGAGTGCCATGAACGCCATCTGGACGCGGACACGGTCGCCGCGTTCCTCCTGGACGTGCGGGAGACCGTCCGGCCCGAACTGCGTCTGGTCGCCGCGTCGGCGACGACGGACGCGGAGGGCTGGGCGCGGCTGCTGGGCGACGCCCCGGTGGTCGAGGCTCCCGGTGTGTCCCATCCGGTGGAGGTGGTGTGGGCCCCGCCGCCGTCTCCCGTACGGCCGCCGCACGGGATGCGGGTCGATCCGGCGCTGCTGGCGCACGTGGCCGCCGTGGTGCGCCGGGCGCTCGTGGAGCGGGACGGTGACGTGCTCTGCTTCCTGCCGGGCGTCGGGGAGATCGGCCGGGTGGCCGGGCAGCTCACGGGTGTGGACGCCGAGGTGCTCCAGGTCCACGGGCGGGCCCCGGCGGCGGTGCAGGACGCGGTGCTGGCCGGGTCAGGGGGCGGGCGGCGGGTGGTGCTGGCGACGTCCGTGGCGGAGTCGTCGCTGACGGTGCCGGGGGTGCGCGTCGTCGTGGACTCGGGGCTGGCGCGGGAGCCGCGGGTGGACCACGCGCGGGGGTTGAGCGCGCTGACGACGGTACGGGCGTCGCAGGCGGCGGGCCGCCAGCGGGCGGGCCGGGCCGGGCGTGAGGCGCCGGGCGTGGTGTACCGCTGCTGGGAGCGGGCGGAGGACAGCCGGCTGGCCCGCTTCCCGTCGCCGGAGATCAAGGTGGCCGATCTGGCGGCGTTCGCGTTGCAGGCGGCCTGCTGGGGCGACCCGGACGCCTCGGGCTTGTCCCTGCTGGACCCGCCGCCCGCCGGGGCGATGGGCGCGGCCCGGGAGGTGCTGGAGGCGATCGGCGCGGTGGACGCGGCGGGCCGGGTGACGTCCCGTGGCGTGCGCATGTCCCGGCTGGGCCTGCACCCCCGGCTGGCCCGCGCGCTGCTCGACGGGGCGGCCCAGGTGGGCGGGCGCCGGGCCGCCGAGGTGGTGGCGCTGCTCGGCGAGGAGCCGCCGCGGGAGTACGGGGACGACCTGGCGGCCGCCCTGCGCGCGGCCCGGCGGGGCGGGGACGGGTACGCGGCGCGCTGGCGGCAGGAGGTGCGGCGGCTGTCGGCCGCCCTGGAGGGGGCGTCGCGTTCCGGGGCGCCTTCCGGGGGTGGGACGGCCGGGGCGCCTTCCGGGGGTGGGACGGCCGGGGTGCCTTCCGGGGGTGGGGCGGCCGGGGTGTCGGACGACGTGGCTGTCGGACTGGTGGCGGCGCTGGCGTTCCCGGAGCGGGTGGCGCGGGCCCGTGGGCAGGGGGCGTTCCTCATGGCGTCGGGCACCGGCGCCGAGCCGCGCGAGGGCTCGGGGCTGCGCGGCGCGCCGTGGCTGGCGGTCGCGGTGGCCGACCGGCCCGCGCACGCGGTGTCCGCGCGGGTGCGGCTCGCGGCGGTCGTCGACGAGGACACGGCCCGGCTGGCCGCCGGGCATCTGCGGTCCGCGGGTGAGGAGGTGGGCTGGGCGGACGGCGACGTGGTGGCGCGTGCGGTGGAGCGGCTGGGGGCGATCGAGCTGTCGGTGCGCGCCCTGCGGCAGCCCGCCCCGGACCTGGTGCGGGAGGCCCTGCTGGAGGGGCTGCGGACCGAGGGGCTCGGGCTGCTGCGGTGGAGCCGGGACGCCGAGCAGCTGCGGCTGCGGCTCGCGTTCCTGCACCGGGTGCGGGGGGCACCGTGGCCGGACGTGTCCGACGGGGCGCTGCTCGCGTGCGCCGGCGTGTGGCTGGAGCCGGCGCTGTCGCGGGCCCGGCGCCGCGCGGATCTGGCGCGGATCGACGCGGGCCAGGCGCTCCGCGTCCTGCTGCCGTGGGCGTCGGGCGAGGCGGCCCGGCTGGACGAACTGGCTCCGGAGCGGATCGAGGTGCCCAGCGGGTCCCGGGTCCGGGTGGAGTACGGCGGTGAGCAGCCCGTCCTCGCCGTGAAGGTGCAGGAGTTGTTCGGGCTGCGGGAGACGCCCCGGGTGGCCGGGGTTCCCGTACTGGTGCATCTGCTGTCCCCCGCCGGGCGGCCCGCCGCGGTGACGGCGGACCTGGCGTCGTTCTGGCGGGAGGGCTACCGGGCGGTGCGGGCCGAGCTGCGCGGCCGCTACCCGAAGCATCCGTGGCCCGAGGACCCGGCGTCCATGGAGGCGACCCGTCTCACCTCGGCGCGGCTCCGCGGCCGGTAGCGCCGCCGTACGGCCCGTACATCCCGGCACGGCCGGACCGCCGTGGTGTGCGCGCGGCGGCCCCCGGCCGAGCGTACCTGGCCGGGGGCCGCCGTGGGCCCGGTGCGGGTCAGGCGGCGGGCGGTGCCGTGACCGTGAGTTCGACGGTGAGGGTCACGCCGCTGTCCGTGGTGAGGCGCAGCGTGTAGGTGCCCTCGGTGTCGTCGGCGTGGACGGCCGGGAGTTCCAGGACGCCGTCGTCGCCGGTCCTGAGGCCGGTGAGCGTACGGAGCACCTCGCCGTCCGCTCCCTTGAAGTACGGGCCCTCGTCGTTCTCGGTGGGTGTGGCGCCGTCGGTGACCAGGGTGGCGGTGACGGCGGTGCCCGCGAGGCCCTCGCCCTTGTACGTCGCCCTGACCTCGACCGGGGCGAACGTGGCGCCCGGGGCGGCGGTCAGCGCCTCGTCGCCGGTGCGGGTGAGCGCGTCCGCCTGACGGGCGGTGACCTGGGCGGCGAAGGTGAGGGTACGCGGACGCGGGGTGCCGGCCACGGCCGTCACCGTGAACGCGCCCGTCTTCTCACCGGCCGTCAGGACCGGTGCGGTGGCGATGCCGTCGGCCCCGGTGGGGACGGTGACGGTGCTCGCGCCGCCCGCGAACCGGGCGTCGGTGCCGCCGGTCAGGGTGAAGGTGATCTCGGCCTCGGCGAGCGGGGCGCCCAGGGTGTCCCTGGCCTTGACCGCGACCCGTCCGGCGAACGCCTCGCCGGCCGTCGCGGTGAGGGCGGGGGTGCCGGCGTTCTCGATGCTGCCGAGCGTCCGGGGCGGTTTCGGTGTGGTGGGCGGTGTCGTCGGCTCGGTGGGCTTCGACGGTTCGGGCGTGGGGCTCGTGCCGCCGCCCGGCTTCGACGGGGTGGGGGTCGGAGTGGGCTTCGGCTTCGGCTTCGTGCCGGTGGAGCCGCTCGGCGACGGGGTGGGGGTCGGGGTCGGGGTCGGCGACGGGGAGGAGCCGGCGCCGGTGCCGGAGGGCAGGACACCGGTGCCGTCGGGCACCTCGTGCGTACCGCGGTTGTAGAAGTCGAACCAGGAGCGCACCGTCCGCAGGTACTCCTGCGAGTGGTTGTAGCTCAGCACCGCCCGGTCGAGGTCCGCGGCCACCGCCAGGTCGCGCCCGCCCGCGCAGAGGTAGCGCCCGGCGGCCAGCGCCGCGTCGTAGATGTTGTTGGGGTCCTTGCGCCCGTCGCCGTTGCCGTCCTGGCCCCACACCTCCCAGGTCGACGGGATGAACTGCATGGGGCCGACCGCGCGGTCGTGGGTCGCGTCGCCGTCGTACGCACCGCCGTCGGTGTCCTTGATCAGCGCGAAGCCCTGGCCGTCGAGGACGGGGCCGAGGATCGGGGAGAACGTCGTGCCGTTGGCGTCGACCTTGCCGCCGCGCGCCTGGCCCGACTCGACCTTGCCGATCGCGGCGAGCAGTTGCCACGGCAGGCGGCAGGCGGCGTCGGTGCGGCCGACCTCCCGCTCCGCCTTCTTGTACGCGTCCAGGACGGTCGCGGGTATGCCCGCCTCGGTGGTTCCGGTCGCCGGGAGGTCCACGGAGGTGCCGGGCTTGTCGGGGGTGACGAGCGGCGGAAGGTCGGTGTGGTAGGGCGAGTTGCCGGTGGCTCCGCCGTCGCCGGGGTCCGTGTCGGTGCCGGCCGCCGCCGGGTCACCGCCCGCGCTGTCCTGGGACGTGGCCGCGGGGGCCTGGGAGGCGGCGAGGGCCGCCACCGCGACCGCGACGACGGCGGTGCTGGTGGCCCCCCTGCGCAGCCTGCGGCCGAATTGCGCTGCCATGTGTTCTGGTCCCTCCCCGTCGACGCCTGTCCGCGCTCCCCGGCGCGAGGACTCTGGCGACCCTACGACACCATGGAGCGCCCGGACACCGGCACATGACCGCCTCTTACGGTTTTTTCACGTTCGCGTCAGCGCGTGTGCCGAGTCCGTTCACCGGGGTTGCGGCGGCGGTCGGCGAGGGCTCACGGGGGGCTCGCAGGGGGGCTCACGCATACTTGCGCCGTGCCGTTCACACTCAGCCATGCCGCAGCCGTCCTGCCCGGGATCCGCCGTTCCGGCGCGGGCCGCGGCCCGCTCGTCGCCTCGGCGCTCGTGGCGGGCTCGTTCGCACCGGATCTCACCTACTACGCGGACACCGTGATCCCCGGGGCGATGGAGTTCGGCGCGGTGACCCACGCCGCGTGGGGGGTGGTCACGGTGGACGTCCTCGTCACCGGCGCCCTGGTGGCCCTCTGGCTGATGCTGCGCGAACCGCTGGTGGCGCTGCTGCCCGCGCGGTGGCGCGGACGGGTGCACGCGTTCCTGCGGGGGCGCCGCCGGGAGCCGGGGCCCTTGACGGCGGCGGAGGCCGGGTGGTTCGTGCTCTCCGCGGTCATCGGCTCGGCCACCCATGTGGTGTGGGACGCGTTCACCCATCACGACCGGTGGGGCACGGAGTTGGTACCGGTCCTCGGCCGGAGCGTCGGCGGCCACCCGGTGTTCCAGCTCGTCCAGTACGGCAGTTCGGCGGTGGCCCTGGGGGCGCTGGCCCACTTCGTGTACAGGGGGCTGCGGCACGCCGGGCCGGTCGCGGCACCGCCGTCCGTGCCGGTGCTCGGCCGGGCCGGACGCCGGTGGGCCCTCGGGCTGCTCGGGCTGTGTGTCCTGCTGGGCACGGTCCACCGCTGTGCCCGCTGGTACGCCTACTTCGGGCGGGTGGACACCCCGCTGGACATCATCCCGACCGCCTGCTTCGGCGCCGGGGCGGGACTCGGAGCCGGTCTGCTGCTGTACGGGGCGTGGACGCGGCTGCGCGGGCGGCGTACCCCCGGCGCACCGGACGGGCCGCGCACCGGCCACCAGGCCCAGGCCGACCGGGGCGCGGGGGCCTGACCCCGCCGGGCCCCGGACCGTGGGCCCGACGCGCGGCCGCCGGCGCCCGGCGGTGGACCGGTGCCCGGCGCGAGGCCGCCCGGCGCGGCCTCGCCCGGCGCCCCGTGCTCAGTGCGCCGCCGACTCCCAGTCCCGGCCGACGCCGACCGAGACGTCCAGCGGCGCACGCAACTCGACCGCACCGGACATCTCGTGGCGCAGGATCTCCTCGACCCGCTCCCGCTCGCCGGCGGCGATCTCCAGGACGATTTCGTCATGGACCTGGAGCAGCATCCGGGACGTCAGCCGCGCCTCCCTGAGCGCCCGGTCCACGTGCAGCATCGCGACCTTCACGATGTCGGCGGCCGTCCCCTGGATCGGGGCGTTCAGCGCCATCCGCTCGGCGGCCTCACGGCGCTGGCGGTTGTCGCTGTTCAGGTCCGGGAGGTAGCGGCGGCGGCCGAGGATCGTCTCGGTGTATCCGGTGGCCCTGGCCTCCTCCACGACCCGGTGGAGGTAGTCGCGCACCCCGCCGAACCGCTCGAAGTAGGTGTCCATCAGGGCGCGGGCCTCACCGGCCTCGATGTTCAGCTGCTGGGAGAGCCCGAACGCGGACAGCCCGTACGCCAGTCCGTAGGACATGGCCTTGATCTTGCGGCGCATCTCGGCGTCGACCGCCGTCTTCCCGACACCGAACACCTGCGAGGCGACCGTCGTGTGCAGGTCCTCGCCCGAGGTGAAGGCCTCGATCAGGCCGGCGTCCTCGGACAGGTGCGCCATCACCCGCAGCTCGATCTGGCTGTAGTCGGCGGTCATCAGCGACTCGAAGCCCTCGCCGACCACGAAGCCCCGGCGGATGGCCCGGCCCTCGTCCGTACGCACCGGGATGTTCTGGAGGTTGGGGTCGGTGGAGGAGAGCCGGCCCGTCGCGGCGACCGTCTGGTTGAACGTGGTGTGGATCCGGCCGTCCTCGCCGATCGTCTTGATCAGCCCCTCGACCGTCACCCGCAGCTTCGCCTGCTCACGGTGGCGCAGCATGATCACCGGCAGCTCGTGCTCGGTCCGCTCCGCGAGCCACGCCAGCGCGTCCGCGTCGGTGGTGTACCCGGTCTTCGTCTTCTTGGTCTTCGGCAGCGCCAGCTCACCGAAGAGGACCTCCTGGAGCTGCTTGGGCGAGCCGAGGTTGAACTCCCGGCCCACCGCGGCGTGCGCCTCCTTGACCGCCTGGAGCACGGCACCGGCGAACTGCTGCTCCATGGACTCCAGGTGGTCCCGGTCGGCGGCGATGCCGTGCCGCTCCAGCCGGGCCAGCAGGATCGAGGTGGGCAGCTCCATGTCGTGCAGCAGACCGGTGGCGCCGACCTCCTCCAGCCGGACCGTGAACGCCTCACCGAGATCGAGCACGGCACGGGCCTGCGCCATCAGCGCGTCGGCCTCGGCACGGTCGTCCGCGCCGAAGGCGAGCTGGCCGTCGGCCGAGGGGGCAGGGGCGAGCTCGCGGCCGAGGTACTCCACGGCCAGCGCGTCCAGGGCGAAGGAGCGGCGGCCCGGCTTCACGAGGTAGGCGGCGAGCGCGGTGTCCATGGACACGCCCTCCAGCCGCCAGCCCTGCTCGGGGAAGACCCGCAGGGCGTTCTTCGCGTTGTGCATGACCTTGGGCCGCGCCGGGTCCGCGATCCAGGTGGCGAGCGCCCGCTCGTCGGCCTCGTCCAGCTCGGCCGGGTCCAGCCAGGCGGCGGGCCCGTCCGCGGTGGCGAGCGCGATCTCGGTGACCGAGCCGGCGCCCAGCGACCAGGTGTCCACGGTCATCACACCGAGCGGCTGGTGGCCGTGCTCCTCCAGCCACGGGGCGACCTCGCCCGCCCCCAGCACCGCGCCGTCGAGCTCGACACCGGCCGCGGGCTCCGGGGGCCCCGCCTCCTCGGCACCGGGATCCACCGCCAGCAGCCGCTCGCGCAGGCTCGGATTACGGATCTCCAGTATGTCCAGGATGCCCGTGACCGCCGAACGGTCGTACGGCGCGCGCTCCAGCTCCTGCGGGGCCTTCGGCAGCTCCACGTCCCGGACCATCTCGGTCAGCACCCGGTTCATCTTCACCGCGTCCAGGTGGTCGCGGAAATTCTGCCCGGCCTTGCCCTTGACCTCCTCGGCGCGCTCGACCAGCTCCGCGAACGAACCGAACTGGTTGATCCACTTCGCGGCCGTCTTCTCACCGACCCCGGGGATCCCCGGCAGGTTGTCCGACGGGTCGCCGCGCAGCGCCGCGAAGTCCGGGTACTGGCCGGGGGTGAGCCCGTACTTCTCCTGGACCTTCTCCGGGGTGAAGCGCGTCAGCTCCGAGACGCCCTTCGTCGGGTACAGCACCGTCACGTCGTCCGTGATCAGCTGGAAGGAGTCCCGGTCACCGGTGACGATCAGCACCTCGAAGCCCGCCGCCTCGGCCTGCGTGGCCAGCGTCGCGATGACGTCGTCCGCCTCGAAGCCCTCGATCGCGAACCGGTCCGCGCGCATCGCGTCCAGCAGCTCGCCGATCAGCTCGACCTGCCCCTTGAACTCGTCGGGGGTCTTGGAGCGGTTCGCCTTGTACTCGGGGAACTCCGTCGCGCGCCACGTCTTACGGGACACGTCGAACGCCACCGCGAAGTGGGTCGGCGCCTCGTCGCGCAGGGTGTTCGCCAGCATCGACATGAAGCCGTACACGGCGTTCGTCGGCTGCCCCGTCGCCGTCGTGAAATTCTCCGCGGGCAGGGCGAAGAACGCCCGGTACGCCAGGGAGTGCCCGTCCATGAGGAGCAGGCGCGGTCGGTTGTCTGCCGTCTTCTTCGATGCCGTCTCAGCCACGCCCCCGATCCTGCCACGGACCACTGACAATCCGGACCGGCCGCCGCCCGGCCCGCCCCTCCTACCACACGCCCCCGCACAGCCGTGCCGTCCCCCCCGTTCCCGGAGGTCCGCCCGCCGCCGTCCCATGACAGGATCGAGGGTCAGCGAAGCGACGACGCAAAGGGGAGCACCATGGCCACCAAGCCCCCGACCGGTGACCCGGTCCAGGACGCACCGCGGGTCGAGGCGGCCCAGCACTCCGCGGCGGGTCTGCCCGCCGTCGCCCAGTCCCTGCGCATCGCCCAGCAGCAGATGGGGATACGCCGGAGCGCGCGGACCCTCCTCAAGGTCAACCAGAAGAACGGCTTCGACTGCCCCGGCTGCGCCTGGCCCGAGGGCGACAAGCGGCACATCGCCGAGTTCTGCGAGAACGGCGCCAAGGCCGTCGCCGAGGAGGCGACCCTGCGCCGCGTCACCCTCGATTTCTTCGCCGCCCACCCGGTCGCCGACCTGGCCGAACGCAGCGGCTACTGGCTCGGCCAGCAGGGACGCATCACGCAACCTGTGTATCTGCCCGAGGGCGCCGACCGGTACGAGGCCGTGACCTGGGAACGCGCCTTCGAGATCATCGCCGAGGAGCTCACCGCCCTCGACTCCCCCGACGAGGCGCTCTTCTACACCTCGGGCCGCACCAGCAACGAGGCCGCCTTCCTCTTCCAGCTCTTCGCCCGCGAGTTCGGCACCAACAACCTCCCCGACTGCTCCAACATGTGCCACGAGTCGTCGGGCTCCGCCCTGACCGAGACCATCGGCGTCGGCAAGGGCAGCGTCAGCCTGGAGGACCTCCACCAGGCCGACCTGATCATCGTCGCCGGCCAGAACCCCGGCACCAACCACCCCCGCATGCTCTCCGCCCTGGAACAGGCCAAGAAGGCCGGAGCGAAGATCATCTCCGTCAACCCGCTGCCCGAAGCCGGCCTCGAACGGTTCAAGAACCCCCAGACCCCCTCCGGCATGCTCAGGGGCGCGGCCCTCACCGACCTCTTCCTGCAGATCCGCATCGGCGGCGACCAGGCGCTCTTCCGGCTGCTGAACAAGCTGATCCTCCAGACCGAGGGAGCCGTCGACACCGCCTTCGTCGAGGAGCACACCCACGGCTACGAGGAGTTCGTCCGGGCCGCCCGCGAAGCCGACTGGGACGAGACCCTCACCGCGACCGGACTGGACCGCCCCGCCATCGAGCGGGCCCTCGCCATGGTCCTCGCCTCACGGCGCACCATCGTCTGCTGGGCCATGGGCCTCACCCAGCACAAGCACTCCGTCCCCACCATCCGCGAGATCGTCAACTTCCTCCTGCTGCGCGGCGACATCGGCCGCCCCGGCGCCGGGGTGTGCCCCGTCCGCGGACACTCCAACGTCCAGGGCGACCGCACCATGGGCATCTTCGAGCGCCCCTCCGACTCCTTCCTCGACGCCCTCGACAAGGAATTCGGCATCACCTCGCCGCGCCACCACGGCTACGACGTCGTGCGTTCGATCCGGGCCCTGCGCGACGGCGACGCCAAGGTGTTCTTCGCCATGGGCGGGAACTTCGTCGCGGCCACCCCCGACACGGCCGTCACCGAGGCCGCCGTACGCAAGGCGCGCCTCACCGTCCACGTCTCGACCAAGCTCAACCGCTCGCACGCCGTCACCGGCACCCGCGCCCTGATCCTGCCCACCCTCGGCCGCACCGACAAGGACGTCCAGGACGGGCGCAAGCAGGTCGTCAGCGTCGAGGACTCCATGGGGATGGTCCACGCCTCCCGCGGCAACCTCACCCCCGCGAGCCCCCACCTGCTCTCCGAACCCGCCATCGTCGCCCGGCTCGCCCGCGCCGTCCTCGGACCCTCCTCCGCCACCCCCTGGGAGGAGTTCGAGAAGGACTACGCGGCCGTCCGCGACCGCATCTCCCGCGTCGTGCCCGGCTTCGAGGACTTCAACGCACGCCTCGCCGCCCCCGGCGGCTTCGCCCTCCCCCACGGCCCCCGCGACGAACGCCGCTTCCCCACCGCCACCGGCAAGGCCAACTTCACCGCCGCCCCCGTCGAGTACCCGCGCCTCCCCGAGGGCCGCCTGCTCCTGCAGACCCTGCGCTCCCACGACCAGTACAACACCACCGTCTACGGCCTCGACGACCGTTACCGCGGCATCAAGGACGGCCGCCGCGTCGTCCTCGTCAACCCCGACGACGCGGCGGCCCTCGGCCTCGCCGACGGCGCCTACACCGACCTCGTCGGCGAATGGCGCGACGGCGTCGAACGCCGCGCCCCCGGTTTCCGCGTCGTCCACTACCCCACCGCACGCGGCTGCGCCGCCGCCTACTACCCCGAGACCAACGTGCTCGTCCCGCTCGACTCGACCGCCGACACCAGCAACACCCCGGCCAGCAAGTCGGTCGTCATCCGCTTCGAACAGCCCTGATCCGCCCCGCGCCGCACTGCCCTAAGCGTCCGCTCAGCCGTCTGATAGGAACAGTGCGCACGGCCCCGCCGTGCGCACAGCGAGGACCCACCGCAGACGATCGGAGCCGCACCCCATGGGCGAGAACACCGCACCCGCCTTCCCCCAGGAGATCATCGACGAGTACGCCGCGCTCGGAGTCGACCTGCCCGCCCTCTTCTCCGCCGGCCACCTCGGCGAGCGCATGGGCGTCCGCATCACCGAGGCGTCCGCCGACCGCGTCGTCGGCACCATGCCCGTCGAGGGCAACACCCAGCCCTACGGACTCCTGCACGGCGGCGCCTCCGCCGTCCTCGCCGAGACCCTCGGCTCCGTCGGCTCCATGCTCCACGGCGGCGCCACCAAGCTCGCCGTCGGCGTCGACCTCAACTGCACCCACCACCGGGGCGTCCGCGCCGGCCTCGTCACCGGCGTCGCCACCCCCGTACACCGCGGCCGCACCACCGCCACGTACGAGATCGTCCTCACCGACGAGGACGGCAAGCGGGTCTGCACCGCCCGGCTCACCTGCCTCCTGCGCGACGCGCCCCGGCCCGCCGCAGGCTGAACACCCCTTCGTCCACACCCCTCCGCCCGGCCCGGAACGCACCGCATTCCGGACCGGGCGGAGCCATATCCGAAGCGTCAGGGGCGAGTTGACGCCTACTCACGGTCAACACCCTTGACCGCCACTCCCGTTCCATGCGCCACTTCAGCAGCCATGCCACCCGCCACCCACCGGCGCGCACACCCCACGGATGTAACACTGCGTAACAACTGCGCAATACACCGAAGAGGGCACCCGCACCCCGGAACCGACCCCCGGCCGGCACCCGCGCCCCTTGCGCCCCGATTCGTGCGACAGCACCAAGATCACCTCAAGCCCCTTAGCAGAGCTGGGTGTTCTCACATCGCGGTCACTTCGGCGCCAGGGAAAAAATCGCACATGTCCACACTGCGACCACCGAGCGTTCCCCATGGCATAACAAGACAGTCACATCATTTGCGGACCCGTCCCGCACCCCCGCACCTGCGCTTAGAGTCACGGCCAGTCACCGCGCCGCCGGGCGCGTCTGCTGCACGGACCTGTATCGACCAGTAGGCCCCGGCGATCGTCACGGCACCTCAGCAGAGGGGGCCGCGCCAGGGAAAGGACCTTTCGTGCGACACCGTTCTTTGCTCATACTCACCGCAGTCCTCACCACCGGAGCTCTCACTCTCACCGCCTGCGGATCGCGCGACGACGACAAGGGCGGCAGCGGCGGCGACAGCGGCAACCAGACCGTCGTCATCGGCCTCGACGCGCCCCTGACCGGCGACCTCTCCGCGCTCGGCCTCGGCATCAAGAACTCCGCCGACCTCGCCGTCAAGATCGCCAACAAGGACAAGACCGTCCCCGGCGTCACCTTCCAGCTCAAGGCCCTCGACGACCAGGCCCAGCCCTCCGTCGGCCAGCAGAACGCCACCCAGTTCATCCAGGACAAGAAGGTCCTCGGCGTCGTCGGCCCCCTGAACTCCGGCGTCTCCCAGTCGATGCAGAAGCCGCTCAACGACGCCAGCCTCACCCAGGTCTCCCCCGCCAACACCGGCACCGAGCTGACCCAGGGCAACAACTGGAAGACCGGCGACAAGCAGCGCCCCTTCAAGACCTACTTCCGCACCGCCACCACCGACGCCATCCAGGGCGCGTTCGCCGCGAACTACCTCTACAAGAACGCGAACATCAAGGACGTCTACCTCATCGACGACCAGAAGCCCTACGGCGCCGGCCTCGCCGCCTCCTTCAAGACGACGTTCACCGAACTCGGCGGCAAGATCGTCGGCACCGACCACGTCAACCCCGACGACCGCGACTTCAACTCCGTCGTCACCAAGGTCAAGGGCTCCGGCGCCAAGGCCGTCTACTACGGCGGCGAGTACCCCGCCGGCGCACCCCTGAGCCAGCAGCTCAAGGACAGCGTCAAGATCCCCCTCATGGGCGGCGACGGCATGTACAGCGCCGACTTCATCAGCCTCAACAAGAAGGCCGAAGGCGACATCGCCACCTCCGTCGGCAAGCCCGTCGAAGAGCTCGAATCGGCCAAGAAGTTCATCGCCGACTACAAGACCGCCGGATACAAGGACGCCTACGAGGCCTACGGCGGCGGCACCTACGACGCCACCTGGTCCATCATCGAGGCCGTCAAGGCCGTCGTCGCCGACAACGACGGCAAGCTCCCCGACGACGCCCGCACCAAGGTGCTCGACGCCATGAGCAAGGTCCAGTTCGAAGGCGTCACCGGCCCTGTCTCGTTCGACGAGTACGGCGACACCACCAACACCATGATGACCGCCTACCAGGTCACCTCCGGCAAGTGGACCTCCAAGCTCAGCGAGGCCGTCAAGTAACACCGCCCAGGCCACCACACCCGGGCTGCAGCACACCCACAGCACACAGACCGCGCGGGAGCGCTACGAGCACTCCCGCGCGGTGCCATATCCGAACCACTCCACGGAGGCCCTGCGGTGAACGAACTGCCGCAACAGCTGGCCAATGGACTCATCCTCGGCGCGATGTACGGTCTCATCGCGATCGGTTACACGATGGTCTACGGAATCATCCAGCTCATCAACTTCGCACACGGCGAGATCTTCATGATCGGAGGCTTCGGAGCCCTCACCGTCTACCTCGGGCTTCCGTCCGGATTCTCCCTCCTCGCCGCGATACCCCTCATGATCGCCGGCGGAGTCGTCTGCTCCGTCGCCATCAGCGTCGCCGCCGAACGCTTCGCCTACCGCCCACTGCGCGGCGGACCACGCCTCGCCCCCCTCATCACCGCCATCGGCCTCTCCCTCGCACTCCAGCAGGCCGTATGGATGTGGTACCCCAACGCCACCAAGGACCGCTCCTTCCCGCAGTTCAAGGGCGAGGCGATCGACATCTTCGGCGCCAGCATCCAGCGCGGCGACCTCTTCGTCATCATCGCGGCCCCCGTGTGCATGCTCGCCCTCGGCCTCTTCGTCTCCAAGACCCGGGCCGGCCGCGGCATGCAGGCGACCTCCCAGGACCCCGACACCGCCAAGCTCATGGGCATCAACACCGACCGCGTCATCGTCATGGCCTTCGCCATCGGTGCCGCGTTCGCCGCCGTCGCCGCCGTCGCCTACGGGCTCAAGAACGGCCAGATCGGCTTCCGCATGGGCTTCATCATGGGCCTCAAGGCCTTCACCGCCGCCGTGCTCGGCGGCATCGGCAACATCTACGGCGCCATGCTCGGCGGAGTCGTCCTCGGCGTCGCCGAAGCCCTCGCCACCGGCTACATGAGCGACGTACCCGGCATGGAACTCTTCGGCGGCGGAGCCTGGAAGGACGTCTGGGCCTTCGTGCTCCTCATCCTCGTCCTCCTCATACGCCCCCAGGGCTTGCTGGGCGAACAAGTCGCGGACAGGGCGTGATGACCATGACCAGCCACACGCACGGAGCCACGCCCGTCATCCCCCTCCCCGCCACGGCCGCCCGCGCGGTCACCACGGCCGGAGCCGCCCTCACCGTCGTCTCCACCTTCCTCGCCTGGACGTGGACCTCCGAATTCCCCGGCGACCTGACCGTCAACGGATACCCCGGAGGCCTCCAGGTCCTCACCCTCGTCAGCGGAGCCCTCACCCTGCTGTACGCCCTCGCCGGCTACGGCATACGCGGGCTCGGCTGGCTCAACCCGACGCGCAGCCACAACTCCACGTTCTTCCTGGCCCTCGGCACCCTCGCCACCACCTGGTACGCGGTCATCTCGATCACCGCCGAACTCGGCGGCGTCGTCAACCTCGAACCCGGCGGCTACCTCGCCGCCGCCGCCACCCTGATCACCTTCCTCGGCGCACTCGGCCTGCCCCTCGACCGCAAGCCCGCCGAAGAACTGCCCCGGTGGAACTGGTTCCTCGCCGTCATCGTCGGCCTCCTCCCCTACCTCTTCTGGAGGCACATCCGCCTCGCGGGCGCCGACGGCCGGCCGCCCCGCGCCAAGGCACTCCCCTCCTGGGCCGAGATCCTCGTCATCGCCGTCTCCTTCGGCGTGGGCCTCCACGTCTTCACCTACGGCATCGACACCGAGTACGCCGAACTCTTCATCGGCTTCCTCGTCGCCGTCGGCTTCGGCTTCGCCGCGCTGACCCGGGCCGGACTCATCGCCCGCATCACCGCCCTCACCACCAAGCACCGCAACGTCACGCTCGTCGCCGCGCTCGTCGCCGCCTTCTGCTTCCCCTTCACCCAGCAGAACGAGCAGTACGCCCTCATCGGCGCGAACATCCTCATCTTCGCGACCGTCGCCCTCGGCCTCAACGTCGTCGTCGGCCTCGCCGGCCTCCTCGACCTCGGATACGTCGCCTTCCTCGGCGTCGGCGCCTACGCCGCCGCCCTCGTCTCCGGCTCCCCCATGTCCCCCATCGGCGTCCAGTTCCCCTTCTGGGCCGCCGTCCTCACCGGAGCCGCCGCCTCGCTCGTCTTCGGCGTCGTCATCGGGGCACCCACACTCCGCCTCCGCGGCGACTACCTCGCCATCGTCACCCTCGGATTCGGAGAAATCTTCCGCCTCACCGTCAACGCCCTCAACGGCGTCAGCGGCCCCGACCTCACCAACGGCTCCCAGGGCATCCCCAGCATCCCCGACCTCGAACTCTTCGGATTCGACCTCGGAATCAGCCACGACGTCGGCGGCTTCACCCTCGGCAGGTCCGCCAACTACTACCTGCTGATGCTCGTCTTCACCGCCGTCGTCGTCCTCGTCTTCCGACGCTCCGGGGAATCCCGCATCGGCCGCGCCTGGGTCGCCATCCGCGAGGACGAGACCGCCGCCACGGCCATGGGCATCAACGCCTTCCGGCTCAAGCTGCTCGCCTTCGCCCTCGGCGCCACCCTCGCCGGGCTCGCCGGGACCGTACAGGCACACGTCTCCTACACGGTCACCCCCGAGCAGTACCAGTTCGCCGGATCGGTACCGCCCAACTCCGCGTTCCTCCTCGCCGCCGTCATCCTCGGCGGCATGGGAACCCTCAGCGGACCCCTCGTCGGCGCCGCGCTGCTCTACCTCATCCCGGCCAAGCTCCAGTTCATGCAGGACTACCAGCTCTTCCTCTTCGGCCTCGCGCTCATCCTCCTGATGCGCTTCCGCCCCGAAGGCCTCGTCGCCGACCGCAGGAAGCAGCTCGAATTCCACGAGACCGGCCAGCTCGACGTACCACCGGACACACCACTCACCGACCAGGCCGCCGGCACCACGAAGGCGGGGGCGTGACCACCATGACCGCGACAGCCGCACCCACCACCGGCACCACCGTCCTCGACGCAGGCGGCGTCACCATGCGCTTCGGCGGCCTCACCGCCGTACGGAGCGTGGACCTCACCGTCGACGCCGGCGAGATCGTCGGCCTCATCGGGCCCAACGGCGCCGGCAAGACCACCTTCTTCAACTGCCTCACCGGCCTCTACGTCCCCACCGAGGGCACCGTCCGCTACAAGGGCACCGTCCTGCCGCCCAAACCGCACCTCGTCACCCAGGCAGGCATCGCCCGCACCTTCCAGAACATCCGCCTCTTCGCCAACATGACCGTCCTGGAGAACGTCCTCGTCGGACGCCACACCAGGACCAAGGAAGGCCTCTGGTCGGCCCTCCTGCGCCTCCCCGGCTACCACAAGGCCGAGAACGCCAGCCGCGAACGCGCCATGGAGCTCCTGGAGTTCATCGGCCTCGCCGACAAGGCCGAACACCTCGCGCGCAACCTCCCCTACGGAGACCAGCGCAAGCTGGAGATCGCCCGCGCCCTCGCCAGCGACCCCGGACTCCTCCTCCTGGACGAGCCCACCGCGGGCATGAACCCCCAGGAGACCCGGGTCACCGAAGAACTCATCTTCGCCATCCGGGACCAGGGCATCGCCGTACTCGTCATCGAGCACGACATGCGCTTCATCTTCAACCTCTGCGACCGCGTCGCCTGCCTCGTCCAGGGCGAGAAGCTCGTCGAGGGCACCGCCTCCGTCGTCCAGAGCGACGAACGCGTCATCGCCGCCTACCTCGGCACCCCCTTCGAAGGCGCCCCCGGCGCCGACGAGGTCGCCGAGGTCGAGGCGGCCGAGGCCGACGCCGCCGCCGCGGACCGGACACCCGCGGAACCGGCACCGGCACCAGCCGCACCGGCCGGACCCGCGTCCGCCGACCCGGCACCCCCCGAGGCGGGCGCCCCCCGCACCGGCACCCCCCGCACCGAAGAGGAAGAAGAGGAGGACAACCGATGACCGCGCTGCTAGAGGTCGAGGACCTCCGCGTCGCCTACGGCAAGATCGAAGCCGTCAAGGGCATCTCCTTCAGCGTCGAAGCCGGCCAGGTCGTCACCCTCATCGGCACCAACGGCGCCGGCAAGACCACCACCCTGCGCACCCTGTCCGGACTGCTCAAGCCCGCCGGCGGCCGCATCACCTTCGACGGACAGCCGCTCAACGGCATACCCGCCCACAAGATCGTCTCCCTGGGCCTCGCCCACTCCCCCGAGGGACGCCACATCTTCCCCCGGCTGACGATCACCGAGAACCTCCTCCTCGGCGCCTACCTCCGCAGCGACAAGGCCGGCATCGAGAAGGACGTCCAGCGCGCCTACGACCTCTTCCCCATCCTCGGGGAACGCCGGAAGCAGGCGGCGGGCACCCTCTCCGGCGGCGAGCAGCAGATGCTCGCCATGGGACGCGCCCTCATGTCCCAGCCCAAGCTGCTCATGCTGGACGAGCCCTCCATGGGCCTCTCGCCGATCATGATGCAGAAGATCATGGAGACCATCGTCGAGCTCAAGGCGGCGGGCACCACGATCCTGCTGGTCGAACAGAACGCCCAGGCGGCGCTCTCGCTGGCGGACCAGGGCCATGTCATGGAGGTCGGCAAGGTCGTCCTCTCCGGCACCGGCTCGGACCTCCTGCACGACGAGTCCGTCCGCAAGGCCTACCTCGGCGAGGACTGACACCCCCGCTTCACGGCGAAGGCCCGCACCCCGGTTCGTCGGGGTGCGGGCCTTCGCCGTACGCCTGTACGGGCCGCACAGGCCCGGTGTACGGGTACGGAAGGGCTACTCGGCGGCCTTCTTCTTCTCCTCGGCGTCCTCGATCAGCGCCTCGGCGAGCTGCTGCATCGACATCCGGCGGTCCATCGACGTCTTCTGGATCCACCGGAACGCGGCCGGCTCGGAGAGCCCGTAGTCCGTCTGCAGGATGCTCTTCGCCCGGTCCACCAGCTTCCGGGTCTCCAGCCGCTGGGCCAGGTCCGCGACCTCGCTCTCCAGCGCACGCAGCTCCGCGAACCGGGACACGGCCATCTCGATCGCCGGCACCACGTCGCTCTTGCTGAACGGCTTGACCAGGTACGCCATCGCCCCGGCGTCCCGGGCCCGCTCCACCAGGTCGCGCTGCGAGAACGCGGTGAGCATCAGGACGGGGGCGATGGACTCCTCCGCGATCTTCTCGGCGGCGGAGATCCCGTCCAGGACCGGCATCTTCACATCGAGGATGACCAGGTCCGGCTTGTGCTCGCGGGCCAGCTCGACGGCCCGCTGCCCGTCCCCGGCCTCGCCGACGACCGAGTAGCCCTCTTCCTCCAGCATCTCCTTGAGGTCGAGGCGGATGAGCGCCTCGTCCTCGGCGATGACGACGCGGGTCGTCAGCGGCGGGACGTGCGACTGGGCGTCGTCGGCGGCGTCTTCGGGCTGGGGCGACTCGGGGGTGGTCACGGGGGCTCCTTGTTCCAGGGCAGGTACAGCTCCCACGAGCCTACCTAGCTACGATAAGGTGGCACTACGCAGGGCAGTCGACGCCCTTCCTTTCTAAGGCCCCAGTACTCCAACTGGTTAGAGAGGCCGCTCTCAAACAGCGGACAGTGTGGGTTCGAATCCCACCTGGGGCACTTTTCCTTCGATTCCAAGGCAGCAAGAGGAATCGAAGAACTTCACTTGATCAGGTAATCACCGGTCATTCCCCGCCCGCGCCAGGACGCTTCGGACGAAGCTCGGACCCGTGTACGACGTGGGAACCCGCAAGCAGGCGCTGGCCCTGGTCTCACAGGGCCGCAGTCTCAACTCCGTGAGCAGGCAGACCGGCGTGTCGCGGGCCGCCATCCGCTCCTGGCGGACGCGTCTCGAACCCCTCTCCCTCCGGAGCAAGCCGTGCCCCCGCTGCTCCGAGACCCCACGGGATCCTGACGATCCCCCCGCCTACGCGTATCTGCTCGGCCTCTACCTCGGGGACGGCTGCATCAGCCCGGCCCCGCGCGGCGTCTACTTCCTGCGCGTCGCCTGCTCCGACGCGTGGCCGGGTCTGATCGACGCCTGTGCCGAGGCGATGCGGAGCGCGCGTCCGGACAACAAGGTGTTCCGCGTCCCACGGCAGGGCTGCCAGAACGTCACCTGCCACAGCAAGCACTGGCCCTGCCTCTTCCCCCAGCACGGCCCCGGCAAGAAGCACGAGCGCGAGATCGCCCTTGAGCCTTGGCAGCAGCGGATCGTGGACGCCCACCCGTGGGATTTCGTCAGAGGGCTCATCCACTCCGACGGATGCCGGATCACCAACTGGACCACGCGCATCATCGGCGGTGAGCGCAAGCGCTACGAGTACCCCCGGTACTTCTTCACCAACAAGTCCGACGACATCCGGGCGCTGTTCACCGACACCCTCGACCGGCTGGGAGTCGAGTGGACCCACTGCACCCGCGCCGGGAAGCCGTACAACATCTCCGTGGCCCGACGGGCGTCCGTCGCCCTCATGGACGCGCACGTCGGGCCGAAGTACTGACGGCCCTCACTTCGGGCTGTCGTCCTCGCCGATGTGGTGCACCCGGACCAGGTTCGTCGTGCCGGCGACCCCGGGCGGCGAGCCCGCGGTGATGACGACCACGTCGCCCTTGCGGCACCGGCCGATGCGCAGCAGTTCCTCGTCCACCTGCGCCACCATCGCGTCCGTCGATTCCACGTGCGGCCCCAGGAACGTCTCCACGCCCCAGGTGAGGTTCAGCTGCGCGCGGGTGGCCTCGTCAGGGGTGAAGGCGAGGAGCGGGATCGGGGAGCGGTAGCGGGAGAGGCGCTTGACCGTGTCGCCGCTCTGGGTGAAGGCGACCAGGGCCTTGGCGCCGAGGAAGTCGCCCATCTCCGCCGCCGCGCGCGCGACCGCGCCGCCCTGGGTGCGGGGCTTGTTGCGGTCGGTGAGGGGCGGGAGGCCCTTGGCGAGGATGTCCTCCTCGGCGGCCTCGACGATGCGGGCCATGGTGGCGACGGTCTCGACGGGGTACGTGCCGACGCTGGTCTCGCCGGAGAGCATCACCGCGTCCGTGCCGTCGATGACCGCGTTGGCGACGTCGGAGGCCTCGGCGCGGGTGGGCCGGGAGTTGTCGATCATCGAGTCGAGCATCTGGGTGGCGACGATGACCGGTTTGGCGTTGCGCTTGGCCAGTGTGACGGCGCGTTTCTGGACGATCGGGACCTGTTCCAGGGGCATTTCGACGCCGAGGTCGCCGCGGGCGACCATGAGGCCGTCGAAGGCCGCGACGATGTCGGCGATGTTGTCGACGGCCTGGGGCTTCTCGATCTTGGCGATGACGGGGAGACGGCGGTGCTCCTCGTCCATGACGCGGTGGACGTCGTGGATGTCGCGTCCGGTGCGGACGAAGGACAGGGCGATCATGTCGGCGCCGGTGCGCAGCGCCCAGCGGAGGTCGTCGATGTCCTTGGCGGAGAGCGCGGGGACGGAGACGGCGACGCCCGGGAGGTTGAGTCCCTTGTGGTCGGAGACCATGCCGCCCTCGATGACGACGGTGTGGACGCGGGGTCCGTCCACGCCGGTGACTTCGAGGGTGACGCGTCCGTCGTCGACGAGGATGTGTTCGCCCGCGCTGACGTCGGCGGCGAGGCCGTCGTAGGTGGTGGAGCAGATGTGGCGGTCGCCTTCCACGGGTTCGACGGTGATGGTGAAGTCGTCGCCGCGTTCAAGGAGTACGGGGCCTTCGGCGAAGCGGCCGAGGCGGATCTTCGGGCCTTGGAGGTCGGCGAGGATTCCCACGCCGCGGCCGGTCTCTTGGGCTGCTTTGCGTACGTGGCGGTAGCGCTCTTCGTGTTCGGCGTAGCTGCCGTGGCTGAGATTGAGGCGGGCCATGTCCATTCCCGCTTCGACCAGTGCCTTGATCTGCTCGTACGTGTCGGTCGCGGGGCCCAGGGTACAAACGATTTTCGCTCGGCGCATGGTTCGAGCGTAGACCTTACCTATGGGTAGGTATGTGGGTCCGTATGACAGCCCAACGTCCTTTCGATGAAGGGTTGTTGACAACTGTTGAAGTGTGCGGCGTGTCGCTCCGATGAGCGGCCGGTGCGGCGGGCGGGGCTGGTGGTCATCAGATCGCAACCTGCGCGGGGTGTTGCGGGTGTGGGTGGCTGAGCCAGAATCTACGCGCGTTGTTCGATCGGATGAGGAGTGAAGGATGCCGCTGAACCGTAGGACTTTTCTGGGCAGTTCGGCCGCCGCGGGTGCGGGTGCGGCGCTGGCGGGCGGGGTGGCCGCGGGTCCGGCGGTGGCGGCCGGTCACAAGGGGCCGGGGCATGGCCGCCCGTCGAAGCGGTACTCGTTCACCGTGATGGGGACGACGGATCTGCACGGGAACGTCTTCAACTGGGACTATTTCACGGACGGCGAATTCGATGACGCCGACCACAACGATGTGGGCCTGGCGAAGATCTCGACGCTGGTGAATCGTGTCCGCAAGGAGCGGGGCCGGCACAACACGCTGCTGATCGACGCGGGTGACACGATCCAGGGCACGCAGCTTTCGTATTACTACGCGAAGATCGATCCGATCACGGCGAGGCGTGGTCCGGTGCATCCGATGGCGCGGGCGATGAACAAGATCGGTTACGACGCGGCGGCGCTCGGGAACCACGAGTTCAATTACGGGATCCCGGTGCTGCGGAAGTTCGAGGAGCAGTGTGATTTCCCGCTGCTGGGGGCGAACGCGCTGGACGCCAGGACGCTGCGGCCGGCATTCGCCCCGTATGTGATCAAGCGGGTGCGGACGCCGTACGGGCGTGATGTGCGGGTGGCTGTCCTGGGGTTGACGAACCCGGGGATCGCGATCTGGGACAAGGCGAACGTGGGCGGGAAGATGGTGTTCCCGGGCCTGGAGGAGCAGGCGGCGAAGTGGGTGCCGAAGCTCCGTTCGATGGGTGCGGACGTGGTGATCGTGTCGGCGCATTCGGGTTCGTCGGGGACGTCGTCGTACGGGGACCAGCTGCCGTACGTGGAGAACGCCGCGGGTCTGGTGGCGGAGCAGGTCCCGGGGATCGACGCGATTCTGGTGGGTCACGCGCACGCGGAGATCCCGGAGTACGTGGTGACGAACAAGAAGACGGGGAAGCCGGTCGTTCTGTCGGAGCCGCTGAAGTGGGGGCAGCGGCTGACGCTGTTCGACTTCGATCTGGTGTGGGAGAAGGGGCGCTGGGTGGTCGAGAAGGTGGGGGCCCAGGTGCTGAACTCGAACACGGTCGAGGAGGACCGGGCGGTCACGTCGTTGCTCGCGGGTGAGCACCGGAAGGTCGTGGCGTATGTGAACCAGGTGATCGGTACGTCGGTGGCGGCGATGTCGACGGCCGAGGCGCCGTGGAAGGACGAGCCGGTCATCGACCTGATCAACCTGGTGCAGGCGGAGACGGTGCGGGAGGCGCTGGCGGGCGGGGAGTACGCGGGTCTTCCGGTGCTGTCGCAGGCGGCGTGCTTCTCGCGTACGGCGTCGATTCCGGCCGGCGAGGTGACGATCAAGGACGCGGCGGGGCTGTATCCGTTCGAGAACACCCTGGAGGCACGGTTGCTGACGGGTGCTCAGCTGAAGGACTACCTGGAGTACTCGGCGCGGTATTACGTGCGCACGGCCGCGGGGGCTCCGGTGGACACGTCGAAGCTGACGAACGCGGAGGACATTCCGGATTACAACTACGACGTGGTGTCGGGTGTGTCGTACGACATCGACATCGCGCAGCCGGTGGGTTCGCGGATCGTGGGGCTGTCGTTCGAGGGGGCGCCGCTGGATCCGGCGGCGGAGTTCGTGTTCGCGGTGAACAACTACCGGGCGAGCGGTGGGGGCAATTTCCCGCACGTTCCGGGTGCCAAGCAGTTGTGGGCGGATTCGGACGAGATCCGGAACACGATCATCGGGTGGGTGCAGGCGAAGGGTTCGGTGGATCCGGCGGAGTTCGCGTCGGTGGACTGGCGCCTGACGCGGGAGGGTGTGCCGGTGTTCTGAGCCGGGCCCCCCGGTTCCGGGGCCGGGGCCGGTGTTCTGGGCCGGGCCCTGGGGTTCCTGGCCGGCGGTTCCGGGGCCGGGGCCGGTGTGCTGAGCCCCGGCCCCGGCCCCGGCCCCGGCCCGCGGTCCGGCCGTGGTTCCAGTGAGGTGTGTGACGGCCCGTCGGTTCTTCCGGCGGGCCGTTCGGCGTGTCCGGGCGCCGGCACGGTGGCGGCCGTCTCCTGCGGGGGCGGTCGCCACCGTGCTGCCGGGGCGTGTCCGGGCCGGGCGCCCCGGTCGTACGGCGGTGAGGGGCGGCGGGGTGCCGTGGCTGTCGTCGTGCGCCCGCCGGGGGTGACGGGACAGCAGCCCCTGGGTGGCCGGTTGTCAGCCGTGGGCTTCAGACATGGCTGGTGCCGTGCGGCCGGGGTGCGGGGGTGTGGGAGGTGCGGTCCTGCTGGCCGGGGATGCGCGGCGTGGGGTGGGGGGTGAGGCCGAAGGTGGTGAAGGCGGTGCGCTGTGGGAGGGGGTAGGGGCGGGTGCCGGTGAGGTTGTTGAGGATGGTGGCGCTGCGCCAGGCGGCGAGGCCGAGGTCGGGGGCGCCGACTCCGTGGGTGTGGCGTTCGGCGTTCTGGACGTAGATGTTGCCGGTGATGGCGGGGTCGAGGTCGAGGCGGAAGTCGGTGTCGATGCGGGGGCGTCCTCGGCTGTCGCGGCGGAGGTGGGGGGCGATGCCGGTGAGGAGGGTGTCGAGGGGGCGTTCGCGGTAGCCGGTGGCGAGGACGACGGCGTCGGTGGTGAGGCGGGTGCGGGTGTCCTGCTGGGTGTGTTCGAGGTGGAGTTCGATGCGGCCGGCGGGGCCGTGGGGGCGGGTCGCGGTGCGGACGGTGACGCCGGGGGTGAGGGTGGCGTCGGGCCAGCCGCCGTGGAGGGTGCGGCGGTAGAGCTCGTCGTGGATGGCGGTGATGGTGTCGGTGTCGATGCCCTTGTGGAGTTGCCACTGCTGGGGGACGAGGGCGTCGCGTACGTGTTCGGGGAGTGCGTGGAAGTAGTGGGTGTAGTCGGGGGTGAAGTGTTCGAGGCCGAGCTTCGAGTACTCCATGGGTGCGAAGGCCTGGGTGCGGGCGAGCCAGTGGATCTTCTCGGCGCCGTGGGGGCGGGCGCGCAGGAGGTCGAGGAAGATCTCGGCGCCCGACTGGCCGGAGCCGATGACGGTGATGTGGTCGGCGCGCAGGAGGGTGTCGCGGTGGTGGAGGTAGTCGGCGGAGTGGATGACGGGGGTGTCGGGTGCCGTGGCGAGGGGGCGCAGGGGTTCGGGGACGAAGGGTTCGGTGCCGACGCCGAGGGCGATGTGGCGGGTGTGGGTGCGGCCGGTGGTCTCGGTGTCGCCGTCGGGGGTGAGGCGGGTGTAGTCGACGTCGAAGTGGGAGTGGCCGGGGTTCCAGCGGAGGGTGTCGACGCGGTGGTGGAAGTGGGTGGTGGGGAGTTGTTCGCTGACCCATCGGCAGTAGGCGTCGTATTCGGCCCGGTGGATGTGGAATTGCTCGGCGAAGTAGAAGGGGTAGATGCGGTCGTGGGTGCGGAGGTAGTTGAGGAAGGTCCAGGGGCTGGTGGGGTCGGCGAGGGTGGTGAGGTCGGCGAGGAAGGGGACTTGGAGGGTGGCGCCGTCGATGAGGAGGCCGGGGTGCCAGTGGAAGGCGGGGCGTTGTTCGTAGAAGGCGGTGGTGAGGGGCCGGCCGGGGATGTTGTGGGCGAGGGCGGCGAGGGAGAGGTTGAAGGGGCCGAGCCCGATGCCGATGAGGTCGTGGGGCCGGTTGCCGTCGGGGGTGGTCCGGTCGGTCATCGGGGGGTGCTGCCTTCCGTGGTGGCGCCGTGGTGGGCGTGGGTGACGAGGGCGAGGAGGTGCTGGAGGTCGTCGGGGGTGGCGTGGGGGTTGAGGAGGGTGGCCTTGAGCCAGAGTTCGCCGTCGATGTGGGCGCGGCCGAGTACGGCCTGGCCTTGGGTGAGGAGGGTGCGGCGGATGGTGGCGACGGTGGTGTCGTCGGCGTGGGTGGGGCGGAAGAGGACGGTGCTGATGGTGGGGCGGTCGTGGAGTTGGAGGCCGGGGTCGCGGTCGATGAGGTCGGCGAGGTGGTGGGCGGCGGCGACGGTGCGGTCGATGAGGTCGGCGAGTCCGTCGCGGCCGAGTGCCTGGAGGGTGACGGCGATCTTGAGGGCGTCGGGGCGGCGGGTGGTGCGCAGTGAGCGGCCGAGGAGGTCGGGGAGGCCGGCGTCGGTGTCGTCGTCGGCGTTGAGGTAGGGCGCTTGGTGGTGGAGGGGGTGGAGGTCGTGGTGGTGGGGGACGGCGAGGATGCCGGCGGACGCGGGTTGCCAGCCGAGTTTGTGCAGGTCGAGGGTGACGCTGTGGGCGCGGTGGAGGCCGTCGAGGAGGGGGCGGTGGGTGGGGCTGAAGAGGAGGGGGCCGCCGTAGGCGGCGTCGATGTGGAGGTCGGCGTCGTGGGCGGTGGTGAGGTCGGCGATGTGGTCGAGGGGGTCGATGCGTCCGGTGTCGGTGGTGCCGGCGGTGGCGGTGACGAGGAGGGGGCCGGTGAGGGTGGTGAGGGCGTCGTGGAGGGCGGTGGGGTCCATGGTGCCGCGGGGGGCGGGGATGACGACGGGCCGGGGCAGTCCGAGGATCCAGGTGGCGCGGGTGACGCTGTGGTGGGCGTTGGCGGCGCAGATGGTCTGTACGGGGCCGTGGCGTTCGCGGGCGAGGAGGAGGGCGAGTTGGTTGGCTTCGGTGCCGCCGGTGGTGACGAGGGCGTCGGGCCGGGGGGCGTGGGGGTAGATCTCGGCGGCGAGTGTGGTGGTGAGGGTGGCTTCGAGGGTGGAGGCGGCGGGGGCCTGGTCCCAGGAGTCCATGGAGGGGTTGAGGGCGGAGGCGGCGAGGTCGGCGGCCGCGGCGAGGGCGAGGGGTGGGGTGTGGAGGTGGGCGGCGCAGTGGGGGTGTGCGGGGTCGGCGGCGCCTTCGGCGAGTGCGGTGACGAGGGTGCGCAGGGCGTGGTGGGGGCCGGTTCCCTGGTCGGGGATGAGGGGGCCGGTGGTGGCGCGGGTGTGGTGGGTGACGGTGTCGGGGCCGCCGGCGGGGAGGGGGCCGCCGCGGCGGACGGCGCCGTCGTGGAGGGCGGCGAGGACGGTGTCGAGGAGGGGGCGCAGGTGGGCTGGGCCTGCGGTTCCTCCGGCGAGGGGCGGGGTGGGCATGGGTGATGGGGTCCTTCGGGTCGGTCGGGTTTCGTGTGGGGCGGCCGAAGAGCCCAACGAGCGGAACCCGAAAGGGGTATTGGCGTTCGGTGTCGGTGGGGAGCGGGCGGGTTGCGTTATCAGTGTGCGCTCTTCGTACGGCCGTGCCCGGTCTCCCCCGGTGGTCGGGGAGGCCGGGCACGGTGCGGGTCGGTGGCGGCGGGTGGGCGGGTGTGGTCAGTGGGCCCGGCGTACGGCGAGGGCGCGGCGCAGGTCGTCGAGTTGGTCGGTGAGTTTGCGGTGCAGCGCGGGGGTGAGTGAGGGGTCGTCGAGTGCGGTGGTGCCGGTGGTGAGGTGGTCGTCGTCGACGGCGTGGGCGGGGAAGGCGTGGCGTCCGGCGGCTTCGGCGATGGCGGGGCCGCGGCGGGTGGCGAGGGCGGTGGCGTCGGGGTAGTAGCGGTGGACGTAGTCGTGGGTGAGTGCGGCCTGTTCGGGTTGCCAGAAGCCCTGGGCGGTGGCGGCGAAGAGGTAGTTGGACAGGGTGTCGTCGTGGAAGAGGGCGTTCCAGGCGGTGGCTTTGGCTTCGGGGGTGGGCAGGGCGGCGCGGCAGCGGGCGGCGCCTTCCTGTCCGGTGGCGCTGGGGTCGGCGGTGAGTTCGCGGGCGAGGGTGGTCTCGTCGGTGGCGCCGAGGACGGCGAGGCGGGTGAGGACGCGCCAGCGGAGTTCGGGGTCGAGTTCGGGTCCGCCGGGGACGGTGCCGTCGGTGAGCCACTCCTGGAGGGTGTCGGGTTGGGTGGCGGCGTCGATGAAGTGGCGTACGGCGGTGAGGCGGAGGCCGGGGTCGGTGCCGGTGGGCGGGGTGCCGTGGGGGCCGGGTTCCCAGTCCTCTGCGGTGAGGCCTTCGGTGCGGCGCAGGAGGTCGCGGCAGAGGTCGGTGAGGGTGGCGAGGGCGGTGGGGCGTGCGTCGGGGGTGAGGTAGCGGTCGGCGATGTGGGTGGCGGCGAAGGTGAGGACGCCCTGGACGAGGGCGAGGTCGGTTTCGTGGGGCAGGTGGGTGCGGGCGGCGGTGAGGTAGGCGGTGGGGTGGAGGTGGCCGTCGCGGACCATGTCGCGGGCGGCGTTCCAGAGGACGGCGCGGGTGAGGGGTTCGGGGATGCCGCTGAGGTGGGTGAGGGCGGTGTTCCAGGAGTCGGGGTCGAGGCGGATCTTGGCGTAGGTGAGGTCGCCGTCGTTGAGGACGACGAGGTCGGGGCGGTGTCCGGGGCGGGTGGTGGGGGCGGGGTTCTGGGGGATGTCGAGTTCGAAGCGTTCGCGGGGGACGAGGCGGCCGGTGCCGGAGTGGGTGTCGAGGGCGTGGTCGTAGGTGCCGACGGCGATGCGGTGGGGGCGGTCGCCGGTGCGGTCGACGGTGAGGTTCCAGTGGTGGCCGGTGGTTTCGGTGCGGGCGGTGAGGGTGTCGGTGCCGGTGGTGCGCAGCCAGTCGGCGGCCCAGGTGTGGACGTCGCGGTCGGTGGCGGTGGCGAGGTTGTCGAGGAGGTCGGCGAGGGTGGCGTTGGCGAACTTGTGCCGGGTGAAGTGGGTGTTGATGCCGGCGAGAAAGTCCTTCTCGCCGAGCCAGGTGACAAGTTGGCGCAGGGCCGAGGCGCCCTTGGCGTAGGAGATGCCGTCGAAGTTGAGGAGGGCCGACGCGGTGTCGGGTACGGCGTCGGGGGCGACGGGGTGGGTGGAGGGGCGCTGGTCGGCGTCGTAGCCCCAGCTCTTGCGGGAGATGCCGAAGTCGGTCCAGGTGCCGGTGAAGCGGGTGGCTTCGGTGAGGGTCTGGTAGCCCATGTACTCGGCGAAGGACTCGTTGAGCCAGATGTCGTCCCACCAGGTGAGGGTGACGAGGTCGCCGAACCACATGTGGGCCATCTCGTGGGCGATGGTCACGGCGCGGGTCTGGCGTTCGGTGTCGGTGACGGCGGAGCGGTAGACGTATTCGTCGCGGAAGGTGACGAGTCCGGGGTTCTCCATGGCGCCGGCGTTGAATTCGGGGACGAACGCCTGGTCGTAGGAGTCGAAGGGGTAGGGCTCGTCGAATTTCTCGTGGTAGCGGTCGTAGAGGGCGCGGGTGAGGGTGAGGATCTCGTCGGCGTCGGCGTCGAGGTGGGGGGCCAGGGAGCGGCGGCAGTGGATGCCGAAGGGGATGCCGGCGTGGTGGGTGGTGACCGAGTGCCAGGGTCCGGCGGCGACGGCGACGAGGTAGGTGGACAGGGGTGGGGTGGTGGCGAGGGTCCAGCGGCCTTCGCCGGTGTGTGCGGCGGTGCTGTTGCCGAGGACGGTCCAGTCGTGGGGTGCGGTGACGGTGACGTCGAAGGTGGCTTTGAGGTCGGGCTGGTCGAAGGCGGCGAAGACGCGTTGGACGTCGTCGAGGAAGAGCTGGGTGTAGACGTAGGTCTCGCCGTCGGCGGGGTCGGTGAAGCGGTGCATGCCTTCGCCGGTGTGTGAGTAGCGCAGGGTGGCGTCGGCGGTGAGTTCGTGGGTGCCGGGGGCGAGGCCGTGGAGGGGGTAGCGGTTGCCGTCGAGGAGCCGGGGGTCGAGGGGCTGTCCGTCGAGGGTGAGCGCGTGCAGGGTTTCCGGCTTGATCTCGACGAAGGTGTCACCGGTGGTGCGGGCGGTGAACCGGATGGTGGTCCGGGAGTCGAAGGTGTCGTCGCCGGTGGTGAGGTCGAGGTCGACGGTGTACCGGTGTACGTCGATGAGTTGGGCACGGGTCTGCGCTTCTTCGCGCGTCAGTACGGACATGGGCCCATGCTGCCGTACGGGTGCGGGGGCGTGCGGGAGGTTCTCGCAGGGCTGACCGGCGGGGTGGTGGGTGGGCTCCGGGTGGCCGGTGTGGTGGGTTTCGGGTGGCCGGTATGGCGGGTTTCGTGAAGGCCTTCCACGGTTGCGGACCGTCCGATTTTTGTTGATCTTGAGGCCGAATTCCCTCGACATTGCCCTGATTTACTCAATTACGTGGCCTTTTTCTACAGCGAGATTTGGCCATTTGAGAGGGCGACCTTAGAGTCACCGGTCACACGCTTTCTTCACACGACCCGCACGCCGAGGGGGCGACCGGCTCATGCAGGGCACGATCGATGGATTCAACTACGGTGCGGTCACTCCGGTGGTGGCCTATGTGATGGCCTGCCTGGGCGGGGCGCTCGGGCTGCGCTGCACCATCCGGTCCCTGCGCACCAACAGCAGGTGGAAGCCGGGATGGCTGGCGATGGGGGCCGCGTCCATCGGTTCGGGGATCTGGACGATGCACTTCGTCGCCATGATGGGGTTCCACGTGCAGGAGACACCGGTCACCTACGACCTCGGGCGCACGGTGCTCAGCCTGGTCGTGGCGATCGTGGTGGTCGGCGTCGGCGTGTACATCGTGGGCTACCGGGGAGCGACCGGTCCGGCCCTGGCGTCGGCGGGGCTGATCACCGGTCTGGGCGTGGCCGCGATGCACTACATCGGCATGGGCGGCATCCGCGTCAACGGCCGGATCGAGTACGACCCGGTGTCCGTCACCCTGTCCGTGGTGATCGCGGTCGCCGCGGCGACGGCCGCACTGTGGGCCGCCGTGTCGGTCCGCGGTTTCCTGCCGAGCCTGGGGGCCAGCCTGATCATGGGTGTGGCCGTCACCGGCATGCACTACATGGGCATGCGCGGCATCGCCGTGCATCTGCACACCATCGACGTCACGCAGGCGGACCTCGGCCGGTCCCCCTCCTCGCTCCTGCTGCCGATGCTGATCGGCCCGGTGGTCTTCCTGCTGCTGGCCGGTGTGGTCGTGATGTTCGACCCGCTCCTGGTGCTGGGCGAGGGCGAGTGGTCGGCCCCCGCGAGCGGTGCGGGCCACCGGGGCGTGTCCCCGGCGCCCCCGGCGTCCCCCTCCCCCTTCGTCGGCCGGACCCGCACCGGCCGGACGCCTCCGGGAGAGCCGTCGTCCTGGAACGACGGCCGCGACGAGCGGACCTGGTGAGCGGACCTGGTGAGCGGACCTGGTGAACGGACCCGGTGAGCGGACCCGGTGAGCGGACCCGGTGAGCGGCGGCGTCAGGCGCCGGTGGCGCCGGACTCCTCCGCCGACCGCTCGGCGATCCGCTCGTGGTGCCGGATGACCTCGGCGACGATGAAGTTGAGCAGCTTCTCGGCGAACGCCGGGTCGAGCTTGGCGCTTTCGGCGAGCTGGCGCAGCCGGGCGATCTGACGGCTCTCGCGGGCCGGGTCGGCGGGCGGCAGGTGGTGCCGTGCCTTGAGGAGGCCCACCTGCTGGGTGGCCTTGAAGCGCTCGGCGAGCATGTGGACGACCGCGGCGTCGATGTTGTCGATGCTTTCGCGCAGGCGGTTCAGTTCCGCTCGTACGGGCTCGTCGATGTCGTTCATGGTCATGGTCCGGAGCTTAGACGCAGTGGCCGGGGCGCGGTCACGGGTGTCCGGGGTACGGGGCGCGGCCGGGCGGCCCGTCCGGGGCGCCGCGTCCCTGCTGTTCGCGGAAGCGGACCGGGGCGATGCCCACGCGCCGGGCGAACAGCCGGGAGAAGTAGGCGGGGTCGTCGTAGCCGACCCCGCGGGCCACGGCGGCCACCGGGAGGTCGGTGGCGGCGAGGAGTTCCTTGGCGCGGCCGAGGCGGATGTTCAGCAGGTACTCCTTGGGGCCGACTCCGGCTCCGCGGCGTACGGCGGTGCGCAGCGCGGCGGGTGTCATCCCGTGCCGGGCGGCGTGTTCGGCGACGGTGAGCGGGCGGAACGCGTCGCGGGCGAGGGCTCCCAGGACCGGGTCGCCGTCGGGTGCGACGTCGGCGCGGGAGCGGCGCAGGGAGACCAGCAGTTCGTGGACGGCGGCTCCGGCCTCGACCTCTTGCAGGGGGCGGGCGCGGTGGGCGGCCTGGACGATGCGGCCGATGGCGGCGCGCGGGGCCGAGGTGTCGGTGAGGGGGACGAGGGGGCGGTCGGGTTCGATGTAGCCGAGTTCGGTGTAGGTGGTGGTGGCCGGGCCGGTGAAGTCGACGAAGTTCTCGTCCCATCCGGACGGGCCGGGACCGTAGTGGTGCGGGGTGCCGGGGGTCAGCCAGATGAGGCTGGGGGCGGTGACGGCCAGCCGGCGGCCGTCCGGGGCGGCGAACCAGCCGCTGCCGGAGTTGATCACGACGGCCACGTGGTGGTCGAGGGTGCGGGGCCCGACGGTCGGCAGCGCGCCGTGCTGGAGGCCGACGCCGAGACAGGCCAGGCCCAGGCGCTGGTGGAGTGCGCTGGGGGTGAAGAAGCGCATCCAGATGTGGTGCACCGGTGGTACCCCTTCCTGCGGGACTCTGTGTGTCCAAGCAGGGGTGATCTTTCTCCATGGACGGGCGGGACGCCAGGGGCGAGCCTGGGCACCTGGCAGGCGAGCGGACACAGGAGCGTGGGCACGATGACCGGTTTCTCGGTGGTGGACGACCGTTTCGCTCTCGACGGCAGACCGGTGCGGCTGTTGTCGGGGGCGATGCACTACTTCCGGGTGCACGAGGCCCAGTGGGGGCACCGGTTGTCGATGCTGCGCGCGATGGGCCTCAACTGTGTGGAGACGTACGTGCCGTGGAATTTCCACGAGCGTTCGCCGGGGGTGTTCCACGACGTGGGGGCGCTGGGCCGGTTCCTGGACGCGGCGCACGCCCTGGGGCTGATGGCGGTCGTCCGGCCGGGTCCGTACATCTGCGCGGAGTGGGAGAACGGCGGGCTGCCGTCCTGGGTGACGGGGCGGTTCGGGCGGCGGGTACGGACCCGGGACGCCGGGTACACGGCGGCGGTGGAGCGCTGGTTCGGTGAGCTGCTGCCGCAGGTGGTGGGGCGTCAGATCACGGCCGGCGGTCCGGTGGTGATGGTGCAGGTGGAGAACGAGTACGGGAGTTACGGCTCGGACCAGGCGCATCTGCGGGAGCTGGCGGGGCTGTTGCGGCGCGGCGGGGTGAGTGTGCCGCTGTTCACGTCGGACGGCCCGGAGGACCACATGCTGACGGGCGGTTCGGTGCCCGGGGTCCTGGCGACGGTGAACTTCGGTTCCGGGGCGCGGGAGGCGTTCCGGGTGCTGCGCCGGCACCGGCCGAAGGGGCCGTTGATGTGCGCGGAGTTCTGGTGCGGCTGGTTCGAGCACTGGGGTGCCGGGCCGGTGGCGCGCGATCCGGCGGACGTGGCGGGCGCGTTGCGGGAGATCCTGGAGTGCGGGGCGTCGGTCAATGTGTACATGGCGCACGGGGGGACGAACTTCGGCGGCTGGGCGGGGGCGAACCGGTCGGGTCCGCTCCATGAGGGGCCGCTCGCGGCGACGGTGACCTCGTACGACTACGACGCGCCCGTCGACGAGTACGGGCGGGCCACCCCCGCGTTCTGGGCGATGCGGGAGGTGCTGGCCGGGTACGCGGACGGTCCGCTGCCCGATCCGCCGCCGTCGCCGTCCGGGCCCGCGCGGTCGGTGCGGGTCGCGTTGACGGAGGGGGCGTCGCTGGCGGCGACGCTGGAGGCGCTGGGTGATCCGGAGGGCGGGCCGTACGGTGTTCCGCCGACGTTCGAGGAGTTGGGGGTGGACCGCGGTGTGGTGCGCTACCGGGTGGCGGTGCCGGGTCCCCGGCAGCCGTATCCGCTGACCGTGGCGGGGTTGCGGGACCGGGCCGTGGTGTACGTGGACGGGGTGCGGGCGGGGGTGCTCACCGAGGAGGACCGCACGCTCCCGGAGCCGGTCGCGGGTCCGGCGGAGGTGGAGCTGTGGGTGGACGCGCTGGGGCGGGTCAACTACGGGCCCCGGCTGGGCGAGGCGAAGGGCGTCACCGGCGGTGTGCTGCACGAGCGGCAGTATCTGCACGGGGTGCGGGCGCGGGCGCTGCGGCTGGACGCGTTCGAGGAGCCGGGCGCGGTGGCGGCCCGGGTGCCGTTCGGGGAGGTGCCCGGGCCGGGTGGCACGGGGCTGTTCCGGGGGTTCTTCGAGCTGGCGGACCTGGTGGACGGGCCGGAGACCGGTCACGCGGGGCTGGAACTCCCGGGCTGGACGAACGGGTTCGTCTGGGTCAACGGTTTCTGTCTGGGCCGCTACCGGTCGGTGGGGCGGCGGCGGACGCTGTACGTCCCGGGTCCGGTGCTCCATGAGGGCGCCAACGAGGTGTGGGTGCTGGAGCTGGAGGGGGCGGGAGCACCGTGGGTGGAGCTGGGCCCGGGGGCGCCGGTCAGGACGGGCGCCCCCGGGCCCGGGGCCGGGTGAGCGGTCAGAGGGTCGCGGCGGCCGACGCGATGGCCGAGGCGAAGGTGGAGACCTCGGTGTAGACACCGGGGTACCCGGGGCGCGCGCAGCCCTGGCCCCAGCTGACGATGCCGACCTGTATCCACGCTCCGGCGTCGTCCTTGCGGAACATGGGGCCGCCGGAGTCGCCCTGGCAGGTGTCGGTGCCTCCGGTGCTGACGTATCCGGCGCAGAGTTCCTCGGCGGGTACGAGGTCGCTGCCGTAGGCCTGCCGGCAGACGGCGTCGGAGACGTAGGGGACGGTCGCCTTGAGGAGGTAGCGCTGCTGGCCGCCGCCCTCGGTGGCGGCGCCCCAGCCGGCGATGGTGAAGGTGCCGGTGTTGTACGCGGTGGTGGTGGCGGTCTTCAGGGTGGGCTGGTTGATGGGCTGGGCGAGCTTGATCAGCGCCCAGTCCTTGCCCCAGCCGTTGTAGCCGGGTGCCTGGAGGACCTTGGTGGACTTGACCTTGACGGCGCTCGGGGACTGGAGGTCGACGGCTCCGGCGGTGGCGGTGATGGAGGTGTTGGTGCCGGAGCCGTCCACGCAGTGGGCGGCGGTCAGCACGATGTTCGGCGCGTAGAGGGCGCCGCCGCAGCCCATCGAGAGGCGGACCATGAACGGGAACTCGCCCTGGGCGGCCCGGGTGCCGCCGACGACGGGGGCCGGGGCCGCCGAGGCGGAGGGCTGGAGGCTCAGCGCGGCGAGGGCGACGGCGGCGACGACGGAGTATCTCTTGAGGGCGCGGAGAAGCTTCATCTGACTGCCTGCTTTCGGGTGGGGGGTGACCGGAGGGCGCCGCGAGCACGACGGGTGCCCGGAACCGGGAAACTAGTCATGCTCGCGACAAGTCCGGTCCGATTATCGGGATCGGATCACCGCTGTCACAAGGCCTGCGTTCCGGCCAAGATCGGCACCCGGCCAACCCCCACGCCTCCGCCCGCGTCCCCCTTTACAGTGAGGTGCGCGCCTTGCGGTCGAAGGGGGTCCGGACATGAGCGGAGCCGGTGGCGGCGGCGGCCCGGTCGAGCGTGGTTTCCCCCACCTGGAGACCGTACGGGCCGCGATCACCGCGCTCTACCGGCGGCTGTCGCCCGACGGGGTGCGCGCGTACGCCACCAGCCTGGCCCCGGCCGACGCCGCCTTCGCGGACACCGACGACCTGTACCCCGGCGCCCAGCGGGTGGCGGGCGCCCTGGTCGAGCACCTCCGGCTGCCGAGGGCCCGGATCGTCGTCGGCTTCCGGCGGATGGAGCACGCCGCCGCGGTCGAACTCACCGCGGGCCCGGAGTACTTCGTCGAGCTGAACGACCGGTTCCGTACCCACCGCAGAGACATCGCGGCCGCGCTGTCCCACGAGATCACCCATGTCCTGCTGCACCGGCTGGGCCTGGAGTTCCCCGGGACCCGGGCCAACGAGATCCTCACCGACACGGTGACGGCCTATCTGGGCGCGGGCTGGCTGCTGCTGGACGCCTTCCGGCAGGACGCGCTGTCCAGTCAGAAGCTCGGCTACCTCACACCGGAGGAGTTCGGATACGTCCTCGCCCAGCGGGCGCTGGACTTCGACGAGGACCCCTCGGTGTGGTTCACCAGCCCCCAGGCGTACACGGCGTACACCGAGGGCCGGGCCAGGGCGCTGGCCGACCGACGCCGCCCGCCGCTGGCCGGAGCGGGCTGGACGGCCCGCCACCGCTACGCCCGGGACCGGCGCCGCGCCCTGGAGCACCCCGGCGCTGTCACCGGACCGGGTGACGGGTACGCCTTCCGGGACGGCCCCGGCGGCCCGCGCGTCGAATTCCCCTGCCCGGTCTGCCACCAGCGGATCCGGGTGCCGGTCCGAGGCCGGACGCGGGCCCGGTGCGGGCTGTGCCGCACGGTGCTGGAGTGCGACACCTGACCTGCGGGGACCGCTCCGGACCGCCGTAGGGTCGTTGCATGAACAACGAACCTGCTGGTGACGCGGCCGGCCTGGTCGAGGCGCTGTACGAGGGCGAGAGCGCCGTCGTACGGGCGTTGCGCGCGGGCGCGCCGGTGGAGGGCCGCGCCGGGGACGGGACGACCGTCCTGTACCTGGCGGCCGTCGAGGATCTGCCCGGTACGGTGCGGCTGCTGCTCGCCGCGGGGGCCGACCCGGACCGGCCGAGCGGGCCGGACGCGGCCGATCTGCCGTTGTGCGGGGCGGTCTGCGGCGGCCACACCGAGGTGGTGGAGGCGCTGCTGTCCGCAGGGGCCCGGCCGGACCTGCGGGAGGGCTTCGGTTTCACGGCGCTGCGCTGGGCGGCCGGGCTGGGGCACGCCCGGATCGCGGAACTGCTGCTGGCCCGGGGCGCGGATCCCGGGCTGCCGGGCCCGGAGGGCGAACCGCCGCTCGTGGTCGCGGCCCGGCGCGGTTCCGCCGGGACCGTGCGGGCGCTGCTGCGGTACGGGGCGCCGGGGCTCGACGGGGCGCTGGAGGAGGCCCACCGGATGCTGGCGGTGGACGTGGTGGCGGAGCTGCGCCGCGCCCTGGAGGCGCTGCACGGTCCGGGCCACCCGAGCGTGGTACGCCGTACACCGGTGCCGGGCGGGGTGCTCGTCACGGTCGAACTGCTGCGGGACGGGCGCCCGTTCGCGGGTCAGGACCGGGAGACGGGGCACGCCGCGGTCGCCACGCTGCTGGAGGAGGCGCTGGGGCTGGTCACCCCGTCCGAGCACCTGGCCGTCCGGGCCCTGCGCGGCCGGGACCCGGGCCGGGACGCCTGGCGGGAGTCGGTGCGGGTGCTGCGGCTGCGCGGCGACGAGGAGACGTTCCGGGCGGCCGCGGCGTGGACGGCGAGCGGGGACACGCTGCGGCGGGCGCTGGGCGCCGACGTGCTGGCGCGGCTCGGCTTCCGTGACGGGGTGCGGCCGTTCAGGGTCCGGACGCTGCCGCTGCTGCGGGAGCTGGCCGGGGACGCCGCCCACCCGGTCGCGGCCGAAGCGGCGGTCCGCGCCCTGCGCGAGCACGAGGCACCGGCCTCCCCGTCCTGACGCGGGTGGGGTGCGGGAACGCCCGAAGGGCCCGGCCGGGTGCGGCCGGGCCCTTCGGGGCCGTGCGGGATGCCGGGGCGCCGGTCAGGCGGCCCTGCGGCCACGCGTGGGAGCGCCGTCGGCGCGCCCGGAACCGGCGCGGCGGGCGGAGCCGCCCGCCCCGCCGCGAGCCGCGCCACCACGGCCCGTACCGCCCGCGGCGCCGCCGCGGCCCGTAGCGCCGCCGGTGCGGGGGGCGCCGGCGGCCTGGGCGGTGGAGCCGCCCGTACCGGTGCCCGTGCCGCTCGTACGGCGGCGGCCGCGGCCCCGGCTGCCCGAGCGGGCGGCACCGGACGCGCCGGAGGCCCCGCCCCGGGTGCGCGGTGCCGGCTGGGCCGGCTGCGGCACCTCGATGACGATCGCGACGCCGGACGGCTCACGGGCGCCCGTGATCCGGCTCAGCTCCTCGTCGCTGGACCTGACCCGGGTGGTGCGCGGCGCGATGCCCGCGTCCGCCATCAGCCGGGTCATCTCCCGCTTCTCCTCCGGCAGCACCAGGGTGACGACGCTGCCGGACTCACCGGCGCGCGCGGTGCGCCCACCGCGGTGGAGGTAGTCCTTGTGGTCGGTCGGCGGGTCCACGTTGACGACCAGGTCCAGGTCGTCGACGTGGATGCCGCGTGCCGCCACGTTGGTCGCGACCAGCGCGGTGACCTGGCCGTTCTTGAACTGGTCCAGGGTCCGGTTACGCTGCGGCTGGGACCGGCCGCCGTGCAGGGCGGCGGCCCGGACACCGCTGGCGAGCAGCCGCTTGGCGAAGCGGTCGGCGGCGCGCTTGGTGTCCACGAACATGATCACCCGGCCGTCGCGGGCGGCGATCCGGGTGGCGACGGCCTTCTTGTCGGTCTCGTCCGCCACGTGCAGCACATGGTGCTCCATGGTGGTGACGGCACCGGCGGACGGGTCGACGGAGTGCACGACCGGGTCGCTGAGGAACATCTTGACCAGCCGGTCGATGTTCTTGTCGAGGGTCGCGGAGAACAGCATCCGCTGTCCGTCCGGCTCGACCTGCTTGAGCAGGGCGACGACCTGCGGCATGAAGCCCATGTCGGCCATCTGGTCGGCCTCGTCGAGCACGGTGATCGCGACCTCGTCGAGCCGGCAGTCGCCGCGCTCGATGAGGTCCTTGAGCCGGCCCGGTGTGGCGACGAGCACCTCGGCGCCACGGCGCAGCGACCCGGCCTGGCGGCTGATCGACATCCCGCCGACGACGGTGGCCACCCGGAGGTTCACGGACGTCGCGTACGGCGTCAGCGCGTCGGTCACCTGCTGGGCCAGCTCACGGGTGGGGACGAGGACCATGGCCAGCGGGGCGTGCGGCTGGGCGCGCCGGCCCGCGGTACGGGCGAGCAGGGCCAGGCCGAAGGCGAGGGTCTTGCCGGAGCCGGTGCGGCCCCGGCCGAGGATGTCACGGCCGGCCAGCGAGTTCGGCAGGGTGGCGCCCTGGATCGGGAACGGCTCGGTCACCCCCTGCGCGACGAGGGTCTTCAGGAGCGCGGCCGGCATGTCCAGCTCGTCGAACAGGCCGACGGCGGGCAGCGCGGGGGTGAGGGTCTCGGGCAGGGCGAACTCGCCGCCCTGGGCGGGCGCGGCCTTCCGGCGGGGGGTGCCCCGGCCGGATCCGCGGGGGTTCGACGCGGCCCGGTCCGTGCCGCGGCCCTTGGCCGGGCGGTTGCGGTTCGGTCGGTCCTGGCGTTCGAAACGGGTCATACGGAATTACCCTCCTGGGGGATTCCTGGGTTTCTGCCGACTGCTGCGGACTGCTGGATGTGCGCCCCAGGATGCGAGCACGGAGCAGTTGTCCCAGGGCGCGAGGGCACCGGGACGGGAGTGAGCCGGGAGACAGCACAAACCGGGGCCCGCACCGTGAAGGTGCGAGCCCCGGTTGCGAGGTACGCGTCCGGAGATCAGGCCGGGACGATGTTCTCCGCCTGCGGGCCCTTCTGGCCCTGCGTGACGTCGAAGGAGACCTTCTGGCCCTCCTGGAGCTCACGGAAGCCCGAGGTGGCGATGTTCGAGTAGTGGGCGAAGACGTCGGCGCCGCCGCCGTCCTGCTCGATGAAGCCGAAGCCCTTTTCCGAGTTGAACCACTTCACGGTTCCAGTAGCCATGTCATTCTCCTAAAAGAGGTGCAGTGCCGGAAATCCGCACTTCACGGATTCCAAGTCGCCGCATTGAGCCCCATCCGGAGAAAGCCGGAAAACAATAAAGCGCCTGAAGGAGGTTCCCGTCAGGCGCACATAAAGTTCATGGGTACCAAAACTGCAACTCGGCAACCGTAGCACGTTCTGCGGCCGTGCGGTGGATCATGACGCGCCGGGTGCGGCGCGGCGCGGTGTCCGGCCGCGCGCCACGGGCGTCAGACCTCGCGGGGCGGCGTGTCGTCCCCGGTCCTGCGCAGAGTGCGCAGGGGGCGTCCGGGGCGCCACACCTGGAGGACGATCTCCTCGCCGTCGAGCCCCGTGCGGACGACCTCGTCGGGTTCGGCGCGGAAGAGGAGGAAGGGCTCCGGGGGCGAGGTGTCCTCGGCGTAGCCGGCCCGTACGGCGGGGTCGGTCACCTCGAACGCCCGGCCGGAGACCCGGACGTCCCCGTCGGCCATCTCGGCACCGGCGCCGGGGTTGGCCTGGAGGGAGAAGCGGGGGTCGCGGCGCAGGTCGAGCGCCTTGCGGGAGTTCGGCATCATGCCGAGCCACAGCTCTCCCCGCCCGAAGGCCACCTCCAGACCGGTGACCCTGGGCGAGCCGTCCTTGCGCAGGGTGGCCAGGACGTGGTGGCGGTACTGCTGGAACCGCTCCCGGGCGGTGTCGGCGAAGGCCGGCTGCTCGGTGCGGAAGTCTTCCCACGAACGCGTTGTCATGGGTCCATGGAACCCGGTAATCCAGACACCTTCTGTCGGTGTTTCCGGGCGTGTCACGGCGGCCGGGAGGGGCCGGGGGCGGCGCGCGGGGTCAGCGGACGATTCCGGCGGCCCTGGCGGCCGCGAGCCAGTGCGGGAACTCGGCGACGATCCGGTCGTACAGTTCGGCGTCGGGCAGGGCGCGCGGGTCCCGGCCCGCGGCGAAAAAGCCCGCGTTGTCGACCTGGCGCGCGGCGGGGACGGCGAGTTCGTCGAGTCTGCGCAGGAAGTCGAACTGGTGGCCGCGCTCGCTCCCGAAGCCGACGAACTGCCAGAACAGGGGCAGTCGCGCCGCCTTGCAGAGGTAACGTTCCGCCGCGTGCCTGCTGAGCGGCCCGCCGTCGGTCTGGAAGACGACGAGCGCGGGCGCGGTCGCACCGCTGTCGAGGTAGTGGTCGATGACCGCGTCCATGGCCACGTGGTAGTTGGTCCGTCCCATGTGCCCGAGGCCGTCCACGATCGCCCCGACGCGCCCGTGGTGGTCGTCCAGGCCTATCTCGTCGACCGCGTCGATGTCCGTGGAGAAGAACACGACGGGTACCCGGCCGTCGTCGTCGAGGTGGGCAGACAGCCCCAGCACCCGGTCGGCGAACGCCTGCATGCTGCCGTCGCGGTAGTACCGCCGCATGGAACCGGACCAGTCCAGCACCAGGTAGACCGCCGCCCTCTCCCCGCTCATCCCGTGCCGCTCCAGGGACGCCTCGGCGCTCTTGTAGAGGCTGACGAGCGCGGGGGCCCGTTCGCGCACCTTGGCCAGGCTGATGGCCGGGCCGGCGGAGGTGGACGGTGTGCGGGCCATGGCTGTACCCCGATCAGCTCGACGGACAAGCGGCTGGGGACCGAGGGTACGTGCCGGGCGTACGGGAGACCCAGGTGCGGGCCCGTCCACCGCGGTTCGCTATCTTGAGCGCCGCCGCCCCGCGGCCCCTTCCAGCCCGTCCACGAATGAAGGAGACGGCCATGGAGGCCGCCGCCACCATGTGTTACCGCCATCCGTCGTACGAGACGTATGTGCGGTGCGTCCGTTGCGACCGCTACATATGTCCGGACTGCATGCGGGAGGCCTCCGTCGGCCACCACTGCGTGGAGTGCGTGAGGGAGGGTCAGCGCTCCGTCCGCCAGGCGCGTTCGCTGTTCGGCGGCACGGTGCCGCGGGCCGCGGCGCCCGTGGTGACGTATGTGCTGATGGCGCTGAACATCGTCGCGTACGTCGTCGAGGTGGTCCGGTCCGAGACGGTGGACCGGTTCGGCATGGTGGGCGCGGTCCTGGTCGATGTCTCGGGCGAGCGGTACTACTACCCGGGCGAGACGTATCCCGGGTTCGAGCTGAGCGGGGTCGCGGACGGGGAGTGGTACCGGCTGCTGACCGGGGCGTTCCTGCATCTGCCGCCGGACACCTCGTTCGGCGTGATGCACCTGGTGTTCAACATGCTCGCGCTCTGGAACCTGGGCCGGGCCGTGGAGGGCCAGCTCGGCCGGGCGCGGTACCTGGCGCTGTACCTGCTGTCCGCGGTGGGCGGTTCGGTGCTGGTGTACCTGATCTCGCCGGAGACACCGGTGGTCGGCGCGTCCGGCGCGATCTTCGGCCTCGCCGCCTCGTTCTACGTGATCAACCGCCGTCTGGGCCGGGACATGCGGGCGGTCAACCGCTTCCTGGCCGGGTTCCTGCTGTGGATGGTGATCTCCGCGGTGTTCACCTCGTGGGAGGGCCACCTCGGCGGTCTGCTGACCGGTGGCCTGGTGACGTACGGACTGGCCTACGCGCCGGCCCGGTTGCGTACCTCGGCGGCACAACTGGCGGGCGGGGCGGTCCTGGTCGTGCTGCTGGCGGTGGTGGTGGCCGTGCGTACCGCCGCCCTGGCCGGGGGCGGCTGACCGCCCCCGGCGGCCGCCCGGTGTCCGGGCGGCGCGGCCGGACACGCCGCGGCGCCCGCCGGTCCTTGGTCGGGGACATGGCGGGCGCCGTGTTCAGTTCCGTACGCCGTTGTACGGGACGTCTGTGTGGCCCGGGTCAGACCATGAGCGACCGGTCCGTCGGGCGGATGGGGGCGTGCAGCGCGCTGGCGCCGGTGAGGTAGCGGTCCACTCCGCGGGCGGCGGACCGGCCCTCGGCGATGGCCCAGACGATGAGGGACTGGCCGCGCCCGGCGTCGCCGGCGACGTAGACGCCCTCGACGTTGGTCGCGTACTCCTCGTCCCGGGCGATGTTACCGCGTGCGTCGAGCTCCAGGCCGAACTGCTGGACGAGGCCGTTGGCCTGGTCGGTGCCGGTGAAGCCCATCGCCAGGGTGACGAGCTGGGCGGGGACGCGCCGCTCGGTGCCGGGCTTCTGCTCCAGCTTTCCGTCCGTGAACTCCACCTCGATCAGGTGCAGGGCCTGGACGTTGCCGTCCTCGTCGCCCTCGAAGTGGGTGGTGGAGACGGAGTAGATCCGTTCGCCGCCCTCCTCGTGCGCGGAGGTGACCTTGTAGAGCATCGGGAACGTCGGCCAGGGCTGCCCGGCGTGACGCTCCTCGCCCGGCCGGGGCATGATCTCCAGCTGGGTGACGGAGGCCGCGCCCTGCCGGTGGGCGGTACCGACGCAGTCGGCGCCGGTGTCGCCGCCGCCGATGACGACGACGTGCTTGCCCTCGGCGGTGATCGGGGAGACCGTCAGGTCGCCCTCGCGCACCTTGTTGGCGAGCGGCAGGTACTCCATCGCGAAGTGCACGCCGTTCAGTTCACGGCCGGGGACCGGCAGGTCCCGGGAGACCGTGGCACCGGCGGCGATGACGACCGCGTCGTGGCGGCGGCGCAGCTTCGTGGCGTCGATGTCCCGGCCGATCTCGGTCTCGGTGCGGAACTTGGTGCCCTCCGCGCGCATCTGCTCGATGCGGCGGTTGATGTGCGACTTCTCCATCTTGAACTCGGGGATGCCGTAGCGGAGCAGGCCGCCGATGCGGTCGGCGCGCTCGTAGACGGCGACGGTGTGGCCCGCCCGGGTGAGCTGCTGGGCCGCGGCCAGTCCGGCGGGGCCGGAGCCGATGACGGCGACGGTCTTGCCGGAGAGCCGGTCGGGCGGCTGCGGGGTGACGTCGCCGTTGTCCCAGGCCTTGTCGATGATGGAGACTTCGACGTTCTTGATGGTGACGGGCGGCTGGTTGATGCCGAGCACGCACGCCGATTCGCAGGGCGCCGGGCAGAGCCGCCCGGTGAACTCCGGGAAGTTGTTCGTGGCGTGCAGGCGCTCGGACGCGGCGGTCCAGTCCTCGCGGTAGGCGAAGTCGTTCCACTCGGGGATGAGGTTGCCGAGCGGGCAGCCCTGGTGGCAGAACGGGATGCCGCAGTCCATGCAGCGGCTCGCCTGCTTGCTGATGATCGGCAGCAGGGAGCCCGGGACGTAGACCTCGTTCCAGTCCTTGACGCGCTCGGCGACGGGGCGGGTCCGCGCGACCTCGCGTCCGGTGGTCAGGAAGCCCTTGGGGTCAGCCATGGGTCGCCGCCTCCATCATCTTCTCGGTGGTCTCCTGCTCGGAGAGACCGGCGAGCTCGGCGGCGTCCTTGGCGGCGAGCACTGCCTTGTACGTGGTCGGGATGATCTTGCTGAACCGGGTCACCGCGGTGTCCCAGTCGGCGAGCAGCTTCTCGGCGACCGTGGAGCCGGTCTCCTCGTGGTGGCGGCGCACGACGTCGTGCAGCCACTGCCGGTCGGTGGTGTCGAGGGGCTCGACGGCGCCGAGGTTGCCGGTGTTGACGTTGTCGGGGTCGAGGTCGACGACGTAGGCGATGCCGCCCGACATGCCGGCGGCGAAGTTGCGGCCGGTCTCGCCGAGGACGACGGCGTGGCCGCCGGTCATGTACTCGCAGCCGTGGTCGCCCACGCCTTCCGAGACGACCGTGGCACCGGAGTTGCGGACGCAGAAGCGTTCGCCGGTCCGGCCGCGCAGGAAGATCTCGCCGCCGGTGGCGCCGTAGCCGATGGTGTTGCCGGCGATGGTGGAGTACTCCGCGAGGTGGTCGGCGCCCCGGTCCGGGCGGACGACGACGCGGCCGCCGGAGAGGCCCTTGCCGACGTAGTCGTTGGCGTCGCCCTCCAGGCGCAGGGTCACCCCGCGCGGGACGAAGGCGCCGAAGGACTGGCCCGCGGAGCCGGTGAAGGTGAGGTCGATGGTGTTCTCGGGCAGGCCCGCCCCGCCGAACTTCCTGGTGACCTCGTGTCCGAGCATCGTGCCGACGGTGCGGTTGATGTTGCGGATGGCGATCTGCGCGCGGACCGGCTGGGCCCTCTCGGCGCTGTCGGCGCCGAGCGCGTCGGCGGCGAGCCTGATCAGCTCGTTGTCGAGGGCCTTGGCCAGACCGTGGTCCTGCTCGGCGATCCGGTGGCGGACCGCGCCTTCGGGCAGTTCCGGCACGTGGAAGAGGGGCGCGAGGTCGAGTCCCTGGGCCTTCCAGTGGGTGACGGCCCGCTCGGTGTCGAGGAGTTCGGCGTGGCCGACGGCCTCCTCGATCGTACGGAAGCCGAGCTCGGCGAGGATCTCGCGGACCTCTTCGGCGATGAACTCGAAGAAGTTGACGAGGTGTTCGGCCTTGCCGGAGAACCGCTCGCGCAGGACGGGGTTCTGGGTGGCGATGCCGACCGGGCAGGTGTCCAGGTGGCAGACGCGCATCATGACGCAGCCGGAGACGACGAGCGGCGCGGTCGCGAAACCGAACTCCTCGGCGCCGAGCAGTGCGGCGATGACGACGTCCCGGCCGGTCTTGAGCTGGCCGTCGGTCTGTACGACGATGCGGTCGCGCAGGCCGTTGAGCAGCAGGGTCTGCTGGGTCTCCGCGAGGCCGAGCTCCCAGGGGCCGCCCGCGTGCTTGAGCGAGGTGAGCGGGGAGGCGCCCGTGCCGCCGTCGTGGCCGGAGATCAGGACGACGTCCGCGTGGGCCTTGGAGACGCCGGCGGCGACCGTGCCGACACCGACCTCGGAGACCAGCTTCACGTGGATGCGGGCCGCCGGGTTGGCGTTCTTGAGGTCGTGGATCAGCTGGGCGAGGTCCTCGATGGAGTAGATGTCGTGGTGCGGCGGGGGTGAGATCAGGCCGACCCCGGGGGTGGAGTGGCGGGTCCTGGCGACCCACGGGTAGACCTTGTGGCCGGGCAGCTGGCCGCCCTCGCCGGGCTTGGCACCCTGGGCCATCTTGATCTGGATGTCGTCCGCGTTGACCAGGTACTCGCTGGTGACGCCGAAGCGGCCGGAGGCGACCTGCTTGATGGACGAGCGGCGCGCCGGGTCGTACAGGCGCTCGGCGTCCTCGCCGCCCTCACCGGTGTTGGACTTGCCGCCCAGCTGGTTCATGGCGACGGCGAGCGTCTCGTGCGCCTCCTGGGAGATGGAGCCGTACGACATGGCGCCGGTGGAGAAGCGCTTGACGAGGTCGGCGACGGGCTCGACCTCGTCGAGGGGGACCGGTGTGCGGCCCGAGGCGAAGCCGAACAGTCCGCGCAGCGTCATGAGGCGCTCGGACTGCGCGTTGACCCGGTCGGTGTACTTCTTGAAGATGTCGTACCGGCGGGTGCGGGTGGCGTGCTGGAGGCGGAAGACGGTCTCCGGGTCGAACAGGTGCGGTTCGCCCTCGCGGCGCCACTGGTACTCGCCGCCGATCTCCAGCGCGCGGTGCGAGGCGGCGATGCCGGAGACGGGGTACGCCTTGGCGTGCCGGGCGGCGACCTCCTCGGCGACGACGTCGAGTCCGGCGCCGCCGATCTTGGTGGGGGTGCCGCTGAAGTACCGGGCGACGAAGGTCTCGTCGAGGCCGACGGCCTCGAAGACCTGGGCGCCGCGGTAGGAGGCGACGGTCGAGATGCCCATCTTGGACATGACCTTCAGGACGCCCTTGCCCAGCGCGTAGATCAGGTTGCGGATGGCCTGCTCGGTGTCGACGCCCTCGATGAAGGTGCCGGCCCGGACGAGGTCCTCGACGGACTCCATCGCCAGGTACGGGTTGACGGCGGCGGCGCCGTAGCCGATCAGCAGGGCGACGTGGTGGACCTCGCGGACGTCACCGGCCTCGACCAGCAGGCCCACCTGGGTGCGCTGCTTGGTGCGGATGAGGTGGTGGTGGACGGCCGAGGTGAGCAGCAGCGAGGGGATCGGCGCGTGCTCGGCGTCGGAGTGCCGGTCGGACAGGACGACGATGCGGGCGCCGTCCTCGATGGCGGCGTCGGCCTCGGCGCAGATCCGCTCGATCCGCTCGGCCAGCGCGTCGGCGCCCCCGCCGACCCGGTAGAGGCCGGCCAGGGTGGCGGCCTTCATCCCCGGCATGTCGCCGTCGGCGTTGATGTGGATCAGCTTGGCCAGCTCGTCGTTGTCGATCACCGGGAACGGCAGGGCGACGCTGCGGCAGGACGCGGCGGTCGGCTCCAGGAGGTTGCCCTGGGGGCCCAGCACGGAGCGCAGCGAGGTGACGAGCTCCTCGCGGATGGCGTCCAGCGGCGGGTTGGTGACCTGGGCGAAGAGCTGGGTGAAGTAGTCGAAGAGGAGCCGGGGGCGCGCGGAGAGGGCGGCGATCGGCGAGTCGGTGCCCATGGAGCCCAGCGGTTCGCCGGCGGTGCGGGCCATCGGGGCGAGGATGACGCGGAGCTCTTCCTCGGTGTAGCCGAAGGTCTGCTGACGGCGGGTGACCGAGGCGTGGGTGTGGACGATGTGCTCGCGCTCGGGCAGGTCCTCCAGCTCGATCTCGCCGGTTTCCAGCCACTCGGCGTAGGGGTGCTCGGCGGCGAGGGACGCCTTGATCTCCTCGTCCTCGACGATGCGGTGCTCGGCGGTGTCGACGAGGAACATCCGGCCGGGCTGGAGGCGGCCCTTGCGGACGACCCTGGCCGGGTCGATGTCCAGGACGCCGACCTCGGAGGAGAGGACGACGAGGCCGTCGTCGGTGACCCAGTAGCGGCCGGGGCGCAGTCCGTTGCGGTCGAGGACCGCGCCGACCTGGACGCCGTCGGTGAAGGTGACGCAGGCCGGGCCGTCCCAGGGCTCCATCATCGCGGAGTGGTACTGGTAGAACGCGCGCCGGGCGGGGTCCATGGAGGCGTGGTTCTCCCATGCCTCGGGGACCATCATCAGCACCGAGTGCGGCAGCGAGCGGCCGCCGAGGTGGAGCAGTTCCAGGACCTCGTCGAAGGAGGCGGAGTCGGAGGCGTCCGGGGTGCAGACGGGGAAGATCCGGTCGAGCCGCGTCCCGTCGTCCGGTCCGCCGTCGGCGGAGCCGAACAGGCCGGAGGCGAGCTGGGACTCGCGGGCCTTCATCCAGTTGCGGTTGCCCTTGACCGTGTTGATCTCGCCGTTGTGCGCGACGAAGCGGTACGGGTGGGCGAGCGGCCAGCTCGGGAAGGTGTTGGTGGAGAAGCGCGAGTGGACCAGGGCGAGGGCGGTGGCGAAGCGGCCGTCGGAGAGGTCCGGGAAGAACGGCTCCAGCTGCCCGGTGGTGAGCATTCCCTTGTAGACGATCGTGCGTGCGGAGAGGGAGGGGAAGTACACCCCGGCCTCCCGCTCGGCGCGCTTGCGCAGGACGAACGCCTTGCGGTCGAGCGCGATGCCGGTGCTCCCGCCCTCCCCCGCGCGGGCGCCTCCCGCGACGAAGAGCTGGCGGAACTCGGGCATGGTGGCGCGGGCGCCCTTGCCGAGGATGTCCGGCGCGACCGGCACCTGGCGCCAGCCGAGGACGTCGAGGCCCTCTTCGGCGGCGATCTCCTCGATCCGCCGGACGGCCTGGGCGGAGTCGTCCGCGGGCAGGAAGGCGATGCCCACGGCGTAGGAACCGGCCTCGGGCAGGGCGAACGCGGCCTCCTCACGGAGGAAGGCGTCCGGGACCTGGAGGAGGATGCCCGCGCCGTCACCCGAGTCGGGCTCGGATCCGGTGGCACCGCGGTGTTCGAGGTTACGCAGCACGGTCAGCGCCTGCTCGACCAGCTCATGGCTGGCGATGCCGGTCAGAGTGGCCACGAACCCGACACCGCAGGCGTCGTGCTCGTTACGGGGGTCGTACATCCCCTGCTGGGCGGGGCGACCGTCCATGGGCGACCAGGCGTCGAAACGCATCGGCTCTCCCGTCGTCGTCGTGGCATGTGCGGTGCCGAGGGACGACGTTGGCCCTCTGCGAAAGTTGCTGAAGATTACATGATGGAGCGCTTCTCACACAGCGGATAGGCCGTTCCATCATGCGGACGCCATGGAAGCGTGGCGACGGGGTCGTGACCGGACGATCCGGGTGGCGGATGACTGTCCGGGAGACCGCAGGGAGCAGGCGTCGTTGCCTGCGGTGTCTACGGCTCTTGCCCGGCGGCCAGGAAATTGAAACCGCCGAGTAATGACTACTTATGCGCATTCCTGCATGGCGGCTCATCCTAGGGCCGCACCGCCGTGCCCGCCCAGAGGCGCGCGCCACGACGAATGTCACATCCGCGCACCGGCGGGCGGGGGCCTCCGCACCGTGGGACGGGGGCCGCCTCGCCGTAGGGCCGGGGCCGCCGCGCCGTAGGCCGGGGGCCGTCAGCCGCCCACCGCCACGCCGAACAGCGTGCCCAGACCGTAGGTGAGGGCGGCGGCCGTCCCGCCGAGGACGAGTTGCCGCAGTCCGCTGAACCACCAGGTCCGCGCGGTCACCCGGGACACGATCGCGCCGCAGCCGAACAGTCCGAGCAGGGCGAGCAGCACGGCGGGCCACAGCTCGGTGGCGCCGAGCAGGTAGGGCAGTACGGGCAGCAGGGCGCCCAGCGCGAAGGCGCCGAAGGACGAGACGGCCGCGAGGAGCGGCGAGGGCAGGTCTCCGGGGTCCACGCCGAGCTCCTCGCGGGCGTGTATCTCCAGCGCCTGCTCGGGGTCCTGCGAGAGCTGCCGGGCCACCTCCCCGGCGAGCTCGGGTTCGACGCCGCGGGTCACGTACAGGGCGGCCAGCTCGTCCATCTCGTCCTTGGGGTGCTTGCGCAACTCCTGTCGCTCGACGGCGAGTTCGGCCTCGACGAGTTCACGCTGCGAGGCGACGGAGGTGTACTCGCCGGCCGCCATGGAGAACGCGCCCGCGGCCAGTCCGGCGAGGCCGGTGATGACGATGGTCTGCTGGGAGACGGCCCCGCCCGCGACGCCCGTCATCAGGGCGAGGTTGGAGACGAGCCCGTCCATGGCCCCGAAGACCGCCGGCCGCAGCCAGCCGCCGGTCACATCGCGGTGCGTGTGGTTGTCACGGTGCGCCTCGTGCAGGTCGGCGCCGGTCTCGACGACGGACACAGTTCTCCCCCTCCTCCGGGGGCGGACTCCTTGTGCCGTACCCCCGCTCCAGGCTCGAAAGTACGCGCGGAAAACATTGCCCGCCAGCAAGGAAGGCCGTACTTACCGGTGGTTTGGAGCCCTTTCGGCGGTGTCCCCCGAGTGGCCCTTTTGTCAGCGTTGTCCGCCAGGCACGGGAAGCCGCGTGGGAGAGATCGCAGCGGGGTCCGGGGCAGCGGCGGACGGCCGGGCGGACGGCGCGGCACGAGCGGGAGGTCGACGCGATGGAGCGGAAGACGGACGAGGGGACGGAGCCCGGCGAGGGCATCCGGCCCGGTGGGGGCACCCGGCCCGGCGGACCGGAGGTGCGCCGCGGGCCGGCGGGGGACGGCGGCCCGGCGGGGCGCGGCGGGCCCGCCGGGGGCGGGGGTTCGCCCGCCGAGATCGCCGACCGGGCTCGGGGGGCGCTGCTGGGGCTGGCGGTCGGGGACGCGCTCGGCGCCCCGGCGGAGAACATGAGACCGTCCGAAATCCGCCGTCGCTGGGGCCGGATCACCGGGTTCGTCAGCGACGACCCGGCGGGGACCGACGACACCGAGTACGCGATCTTTTCGGGGCTGCTGCTGGCCCGGCACGGTTCGGCGCTGACGGTCTCCCATGTGGAGCGGGCGTGGCACCACTGGATCGCGGATCTGGACGAGGGCCCGTTCCGGGGCGCGGGTTTCAGTGAGCGCGGGACGCTGGAGAACCTGCGGCGCGGCCTGGCCGCCCCGATCTCGGCCCAGCACCGGCACGCGTGGAGCGACGGCCTGGCGATGCGGGCCGCGCCGTTCGGGGTCTTCGCGGCGGGCCGGCCCGCCGAGGCGGCCCGGCTGGTGGCGGTGGACGGCACGATCAGCCATGACGGGGAGGGCATCTACGGCGGCCAGGCGGTGGCCGCGGGGGTGGCCGCCGCGATGGTGGGCGCCGGGCCGGCCTCGGTGGTGGCCGCCGCGCTCTCGGCCGTACCGATGGACTCCTGGACGGCGCGTTCGCTGCGGCGGGCGGTCACCGCCGCGCGGCGCTCGTACCCGGACCGGCTGACGGCGGAGCGCGCGGTGCGCTCGGCGGTGGTGATCGGCGGCTACCCGTGGACGGACCTGGCACCGGAGGCGGTGGGCCTGGCCTTCGGCGCGTTCGCGGCGGCGGGCGGCGACTTCCGTACGGCGGTGCTGACGGCCGTGAACATGGGCCGGGACGCCGATACGACGGCCGCGGTGGCGGGAGCGCTGGCCGGGGCGCTGCACGGGGCGTCCGCGATCCCGGCGGACTGGGCGGCGGCGATCGGCCCGGTACGCGGCAGCTGCCTGCCGTCGATGCGGGGGTACCACGTCCTGGACATCGCCGGACTGCTGACGCCGGACACCCCTGACGCCCCGGACACCCCGGGCGTGCCGGAGGAGGCGCGGGCCCTGCCCGGCGGGGACCCGTCCGGGGAGCCCTCGTGGGAGCCCGCCGGCGCGTCCTTCGCCGAGCCCGGACCACGGACCGGCGCGGCGGGGACGACCGTGCCGGTCACCGCTCCGGGGACCGCCCGATGAGCGCCCTGGGCCCGCCCTCCGCCTCGGGATCCGAGGCCGTGCCGGGGGCCGCGCCCTCCGGCCCGGCGGCCGGACGCGCCACCCGCCCCGACCCCGTGGCCCCGCCTGCGGGCTCCCCCGGACGCCTGGCCGCCCCGGGGCTCCCCGGGACCCAGCACCCCCTGGTCGCCCCGGCTCCCCCGGCCGCCGCCCCCGGACGCCCCGCCCGGATCGAGGGGCTGCTGCTGGGACTGGCGGCCGGGGACGCCGCCGGGTGGCCCGCCGCGCGGCACCGGGCGGCGCGGATGCCCGAGTGGACCCGGCGGCTCACCCGCGAGCTGGACACCTTCGCCGAGCAGAACGCCACCACCACGCTCCCCGTGCCGATCGCGCTGAACCAGCCGCCCGAACCGCTCCGGCTCGGGCCCTCGGACGACGCCGAGTGGGCCGCGTTCACCGCCAGGACCGTGCTGGCCGCCGCGGCCGACGACACCCCGGGCCTGCCGCCCGGACGCCGCGTGCGGGACGCGATCGACCGGTCCTGGAACGCGCTGGCCGCGACGGTCGCCGCCGCCAGCGCACGGGCCCCCGAGGTGGAGTCCGCCGTACTGCCGCTCCGGGCCCGGATCTCCGTACGGGCCGGACTGGGCAACCTCGCCGCGGGGCTGCGCCCGCCCGCCACCGGCCACGACAATCCGCACTACTTCGACGACGCGGCCTGTGTGCGGGCCGCCGTCCTCGCGGTCCTGCACCCCGGGGACCCGGTCGCCGCCGCCAGGCTCGCCGAGTTCGACGCCCGGTACACCCAGGACGGTGACGGGGTGCACGGTGCCCGCGCGGTCGCCGCCGCCGTCGCGCGGGCGCTCGCGGGGGCGGACGTGGACACCGTCGTGAACGCCGCGCTCGAACAGCTCCCCGAGGGCACCGAGATCGCCCGCAACGCGGCCCACGCGGTGCGGCTGGCACGGGAGTTCGCGGGCGAGGCATGGGGCGCGTTCGCCCTGGTCCCCGTGCTGGAGCACCAGATCGTCGACCATGTGTACAGCTACGGGATCGCCGCCGCCGAGACCGTGCCGGTCGCCCTCGCCCTGACGACCGCCGCCCGGGGCGAGATCGCGCAGGCCGTGCCCGCGGCGGCCTGCCTCTCCCGGGTCGCCGACTCGGCACCCGCCCTGGCCGGGGCGCTCACCGGCGCGCTGGGCGGGAGCGGCGGCGTGCCGGCGGGCTGGCGCGAGGCCTGCCGCACCCTGGCCGGCTGCGCGCTGCCGCGCCTCGCCGGGACCGACCTCATCGAACTCGCCGGGCGGCTGGCAGCCACGGAACCGGCCCCACCGGAGGGACAATTCAGTCATGACACCCAAAACATCCACAGCGACCGGACCGGACACCGTCACGGCACTCACCCTGGATGACCGCGTCACCGGCGCCCTGGTCGGGGCCGCGGTCGGCGACGCGCTCGGCGGCCCGGTCGAGGGCTGGACCCCGAAGCAGATCGCGGAGCGCCACGGGGGCCGGGTGACCGGTGTGGTCGGCCCCTGGTACGGCGACGACTGGCGCACCGCGCGCCCGATCGCCCCGTACCACAAGGGCGACGGGCACGTCACCGACGACACCCTGATGACCCATGCGCTGGTGCGGGTGTACGAGGCCGTGCGCGATCACCTCGACGCGTACGCGGTCGCCGACCACCTCGTCCCGGACCTGATGTCCCGCCCCCGCTGGATTCCGGAACTGGAGGCCGAGGCGCTGCCGCTCCAGCGGATCTTCCTGGCCGAGAAGTGGATCGTCACCCGGCTGCACTACGGCCACGCGGACCCCCGCGAGGCGGGCTGCGGAAACATCGTCAACTGCGGGGCCGCGATGTACATGGCGCCGGTCGGCCTGGTCAACGCGGCCCGCCCGGAGGCGGCGTACGCGGAGGCGCTGGACGTCGCCGGGGCCCACCAGTCCTCGTACGGACGGGAGGCGGCCGGGGTCCTGGCCGCGGCGGTGGCCGCCGCCTGCGCACCCGGCGCGACGCCCGCCTCCGTCGTGGAGACCTGCCTGGCGCTCGCCAAGGACGGCACCCGTACGGCGATCGAGGCGGTGTGCGAAGTCGCCGTACGCCACCAGGACTTCGAGTCCGCGCTCGGCCCGCTGCGCGCCGCCGTCGCCCCCTTCGACACGGTCGGCCCGCACTACCGCGACCCCTCGCTGGGTGCCCGGCGGCCCTCCCGGCTGCACGCGATCGAGGAGTTGCCCATCGCGCTCGGCATGCTGCTGGTCGGCGGCGGCGACTACCGGCGGACGGTGCTCGGCGCGGTCAACTACGGCCGGGACTGCGACTCGATCGCCACCATGGGCGGGGCGATCGCGGGCGCGCTGCACGGCGAGGGGGCCGTCCCCGGCGCCTGGGCGAAGACGGTCGCCGACGCCAGCCGTCTCGACCTGCACGCACCGGCCCGCGCCCTGGCGGAGGTGGCCCGCGAGGTCTTCGTACGGGACACCGCCCGCCGCCGGATCCAGGACGCGGCGTTCGCCGAACTGGCCGGCCCCCGATGACCGTACGGCTGACCTGGGCGCAGCCCGAGGACCTGGTGGGCCATGAGCTGCGCCAGGCCGAGCAGGACGGCCGGGACGCCCGTGCCGTCGCACGCCGCTGGTCGGATGCCGGTGGCGCCCCGGCGCCGGAGCGCGCCGGAGTCTCGAAGGCGCCCGCGCCGCCCCGGCTGCGGGCCCTTGCCGAGCGCCTGCTCGACGAACTCGCGCTGATCGAGAGCCCGTCGGCGCGGGACGAGCCGACGGACCTGGCCGCGATCCGGGCCGCGTGCCCCCGGTGGCCGGCCCCCCGCGCCCGGCCGGTGGCCGTCGGCCCCGAACGGCTGCACGCCGCCTGGCTGGGCCGGGCCGCGGGCTGCCTGCTCGGCAAGCCCGTCGAGAAGCTGCCCCTGGACGGCATCCGCGCGCTGGCGCGGGCCACCGGCAACTGGCCGCTCACCACCTGGTTCACCGCCCGAGGGCTGCCCGCGGACCTGGCCGCCGCCCATCCGTGGAACCGCCGTTCGGCCGCCACCTCGCTGGCCGAGAACATCGACGGGATGCCGGAGGACGACGACCTGAACTTCCCCGTGCTGGGACTGGTACTGCTCCGCCGCCACGGCCGGGACTTCTCCACGGACGACGTCGCCCGCCTCTGGCTCGGCACACTGCCCGCCGGGCGGATCTTCACCGCCGAGCGGATCGCGTACCGCAATCTGCTCGACGGGGTCGAGCCGCCGCACACCGCCCGGCGGCGCAACCCGTTCCGCGAGTGGATCGGCGCCCAGATCCGGGCCGACGTGCACGGCTGGACCCGTCCGGGCGACCCGGCCGCCGCCGCCGAACAGGCGCACCGGGACGCGGTGCTCAGCCACACGGCCAACGGGGTGTACGGGGCGATGTTCACCGCCGCAGCGCTCGCCGAGGCGGCGGGCGGCGAGACCGATGTGCACGGCTGCCTGGCGGCCGGTCTGCGCGTGGTACCGCCCCGCTCCCGCTACGCCCGCGCGGTGCGCCTCGGCATCGAGGCGGCCCGCGCGGAAGGGGACTTCGACCGGGTGGTGGACCGGCTGCACGCCGTCTACGCCGGCACCCACCACTGGGTGCACGTCCTGCCCAACGCGGCGCTGCTGGCCGCCGCCCTCACCCACGCGGACGGTGACTTCGGCCGCTCGCTCTGCGCCACGGTGTCCGGCGGCTGGGACACCGACTCCAACGGCGCCACCGCCGGTTCGCTCGCGGGCCTGCTGGCCGGGCGGCCCGCCGCGCTGCCTGAGCACTGGACCGCGCCGCTCAAGAACCGGCTCACGACGTCCGTGCCCGGTTTCGACGGCGTCGGCTTCGACACCCTCGCCGAACTGACCCACCAGGAGGTACACCGCCCATGACAGCGATCGCGGTGCTCGGCAGCACCCACATGGACCTGGTCGCCTACACCTCCCGGGCACCCGGGCGCGGGGAGACCGTCACCGGGCGCGCGTTCCTGACCGTGCCCGGCGGCAAGGGGGCCAACCAGGCCGTCGCGGCGGCCCGCGCGGGCGGCGAGGTGGTGATGATCGGCGCGGTCGGCACCGACGCCTACGGACCGCTGCTGCGGGCGAACCTGGAGGACGCGGGCGTCGGCACCGGCCTCCTGCGCACGGTGGACGGCCCCAGCGGCACGGCGCACATCGTCGTGGAGGACGGGGGCTCCCACGCGATGGTGGTGGTCCCCGGAGCCAACGCCACCCTCACCGCGATCGGGCCGGACGAGCGGGCCGCCGTCGCCGCGGCCGGACTGCTCCTGCTCCAGCTGGAACTCCCGCTGGGCGTGGTGACCGAGGCGGCACGCGGCGCGCGGTCGATGGGCGTACGCACGATCCTCACCCCCTCCCCCGCGCGACCGCTGCCGGACGCGCTCCTGGACGCGGTGGACCTGCTGGTCCCCAGCGAGCACGAGGCCGCCGCGCTCTGCGGCCACGACGACCCGCACGCCGCGGCCCACCTGCTGCTGCGCCGGGTCCCGGAGGTCGTCATCACCCTCGGCCCGAAGGGCTGCCTGTACGCGGCCCGGGGCGGCGGGGCCGTGCTGTTCCCCGCGCCCGAGGTCACCGCCGTCGACACGACCGGCGCCGGGGACACCTTCGTCGGCACCCTGGCCGTGGCGCTGGCCGAGGGACGGGCGGTCCCCGAGGCGCTGGCCTGGGCGTCGGCGGCGGCGGCGCTCAGCGTGCAGAGACCCGGGGCCTCGACGTCGATGCCCTACCGCGGCGAGATCGATGCCGCATGAACACACCGACCGCGCCCCCGGACCCCTCCGCCGTCCCCGCTCCGGCCGGACCGCTGCACGGCCTGCGGGTCCTGGATCTCGCCACCCTGTTCGCCGGGCCCCTCGCGGCCACCATGCTCGGGGACTTCGGCGCCGAGGTCGTCAAGATCGAGCACCCGCGCAGGCCGGACCCCTCACGGGGCCACGGCCCCGCGAAGGACGGCGTCGGGCTGTGGTGGAAACTGCTCGGCCGCAACAAGCGGACGATGACCCTGGACCTGTCCGGGCCCGGCGGCCGGGAGGTTCTGCTCCGGCTGGCCGCCGGGGCGGACGTGGTCGTCGAGAACTTCCGGCCGGGGACACTGGAGCGCTGGGGCCTGGGCTGGGAGGAGCTGAGCGCCGCCAACCCCCGGCTGGTGCTGGCCCGGGTCACCGGCTTCGGCCAGTTCGGCCCGTACGCGCACCGGCCCGGCTTCGGCACGCTGGCCGAGGCGATGAGCGGGTTCGCCGCCGTCACCGGGGAGCCGGACGGTCCGCCGACCCTGCCGCCGTTCGGGCTCGCGGACTCGATCGCGGCGCTCGCCACGGCGTACGCGGTGATGACGGCCCTGTCCGGGCGTGAGCGCACCGGCCGGGGGCAGGTGGTCGACCTGGCGATCATCGAGCCGATCCTGACCGTGCTGGGGCCGCAGCCGCTCTGGTACGACCAGCTCGGTTACGTCCAGCCGCGCACCGGCAACCGCTCCCGCAACAACGCCCCGCGCAACACCTACCGGACCTCGGACGGCCACTGGGTGGCGGTCTCCACCTCGGCCCAGTCGGTCGCGGAGCGCGTGATGCGCCTGGTGGGCCGCCCGGAGCTGACCGAGGAACCGTGGTTCGCGGCCGGGACCACCCGCGCCGAGCACGCCGACGAGCTGGACGAGGCCGTCGGCCACTGGATCGCCCGGCGCACCCGGGAGGAGGCGGTGTCCGCGTTCGAGAAGGCCGAGGCGGCGATCGCCCCGATCCAGGACGTACGGGACGTGCTGGAGGACCCCCAGTACCGGGCGCTCGACACCGTCACCGAGGTGGCGGACCCGGAGCTGGGGCCGCTGCGGATGCAGAACGTGCTCTTCCGGCTCTCGGAGACACCGGGGTCGATCCGCTGGGCGGGCAGACCGCACGGCGCGGACACCGAGGAGATCCTGACGGAGCTGGGCCTGTCGCCGTCCCGTATCGCCGCGCTGCGCGCCGAGGGCGCCCTGTGAGCGGCCCGTCCGTGGCGCGGAAACCGGACAGCGGCGGGACGGCGGTGGCGCTGACCTGGCTGTACGCGCCCGGAGACCGGCCCGAGGTGGTACGCAAGGCGCTGGAGGCGGGCGCGGACGCGGTGATCGTGGACCTGGAGGACGCGGTCGCCCCGGACCGCCGGGAGTACGCCAGGGCGGCCACGGCCGAGCTGCTCGCCGGTCCCCCCGCCCCGGACGGGGCCGGTGTCCCGGTGCACGTCCGGGTGCACGGGGAGGCCGACGTACGGGCCCTGGCGGGGCTGCCCGGACTGGCCGGGATACGGCTGCCGAAGATCACCCACGCGGCGTCGGTGCACCATGTCGCCGCGCTGGCCCCGGGCGTGCCGCTGTACCCCCTGCTGGAGTCGGCCCTGGCGATCGAGCACGCGTACTCGATCGCCGGGGCCCACCCCGAGGTGCGGGGCATCGCCCTGGGCGAGGCCGACCTCCGCGCCGATCTGGGGGTACGGGACGACACCGGGCTGGACTGGTCGCGCGGCCGGGTGGTGGTGGCCGCGCGGGCGGCCGGGCTCGACCCGCCCGCGATGTCGGTGTTCCCCGACGTACGGGACCTGGCGGGGCTCTCGGCCTCCTGCGCGCACGGCCGGGGGCTGGGCCTCCTCGGCCGGGCGGCGATCCATCCCCGGCAGCTACCGGTCATCGAGCGGGCGTTCCGGCCCACGCCCCGGGAGGTCGAGGCGGCGCGGGAGGTCGTCGAGGCGGCCCGGTCCGAGGAGGGCGCGCTGGCCCTGCCGGACGGGCGGTTCGTGGACGCGGCGGTGGTGGCCACGGCCCGCCGGACCCTGGCCCTGGCACACCGCGACGACTGACTCCCCGGCGCACCGGGAGGGCCGGCGGGCGGGCCCGGGAAGGGGCGGGCGGGAACGGAGAAGGCGGGCGGGTCCGGTGCGTCGTACCGGACCCGCCCGCCTCGAAAACCCGTGGGTCAGCTCTTCTCGGCCTTCTGCGGGGTGGCGTCGGCGTCGTCCTCCGGCGCCTTCGCCTCCGCACCGGGAGCGTCCGGGACGGAGGCCTTGGTCTCCTCGGAGGCGGCGGATCCCGTGGAGTCCGTGGCGTCCGTGGAGCCCTTGGCGTCCGTGGAACCCTCGGATGCCTTGCCGTCCTCGCCGTCCTTGCCGTCGGCGCCCGCCGCCTCGTCCTTCGGCGCCTCGACCGCGGCCGGTTCGACGACCTCCTCGCGGCCGGGCCGCAGCTTCGCGGAGATGACCATGTAGACGACCGCCAGCACGAAGACGACGATCGCCGTCCAGACGTTCAGCCGGAGGCCCAGCACGTGGTGCGCCTCGTCGACCCGCAGGTACTCGATCCAGCCACGGCCCGCGCAGTACGCGGCGACGTACAGCGCGAACGCCCTGCCGTGCCCGAGCTTGAAGCGGCGGTCCGCCCAGATGACCAGCAGGGCCACGCCGACGCACCACAGCGACTCGTACAGGAACGTCGGGTGGTAGGTGCCCGCGACCCGGTTCGCGCCCTCGCTGATCTTGACCGCCCACGGAAGGTCCGTCTCCTTGCCGTAGAGCTCCTGGTTGAACCAGTTGCCCCAGCGGCCGATCGCCTGGGCGAAGGCGATTCCGGGCGCCAGCGCGTCGGCCCAGGCCGGCAGCGGGATCCCGCGGCGGCGGCAGCCGATCCAGGCACCGACCGCGCCGAACGCGACCGCGCCCCAGATGCCGAGGCCGCCCTGCCAGATCTTGAAGGCGTCCACCCAGTTCTCACCGTCGCTGAAGTACAGCTGGTAGTCGGTGATGACGTGGTAGAGCCTGCCTCCGACCAGGCCGAAGGGGACCGCCCAGACGGCGATGTCGGCGACGGTGCCGGCTGTGCCGCCCCTGGCGACCCAGCGCTTGTTGCCGAACCAGACGGCGACGAAGACACCGATGATGATGCAGAACGCGTAGCCGCGGAGCGGGATCGGGCCGAGCTCGATCACGCCGGTCGACGGGCTGGGAATGTAGGCAAGATTCATGACGAGGTCGACGCTACCCTGCCGGACGGGACGTACGGCAAGCCGTCCGGCAACTTCTGAGTAACGAGCCCCGGAAAGGGCGCCCGCTCACCCGCCCTTCCGCCCGGTCTCACGAGCTGCTCACCGTGCCCGGCTTCTTGCCCTTGTTGGCGTCGGCCACCCACTTCTTGATGTTCTCGGCCGAGATCTCCTCGTCCCCCTTCTTCGGGAAGATCGACTCGCCGTTGAGCAGGGCGGTGGGGGTGCCCTGGAAGCCGCCGTCGCGGAAGGCCCGGTCGGACTTCCCGACCCAGCTGTCGTGCGTGCCGTCGTTCACACAGGTGCGGAAGGCGGACGTGTCCAGGCCCTTCACCTCCCCGGCCAGGTCGATCAGCTTGCTGTTCTTGGCGAAGGCGTCGTCGTTCTCGGCGGGCTGGTTGCGGTAGAGGACGTCGTGGTACGCCGGGAACTTGCCGAGGTCCTGGGCGCACGCCGCCGCGTTCGCCGCCCGCAGGGACCCGCTGCCGCCGAGGTTGCCGTCGATGATCGTGGCCAGGTGGTACTCGACCTTGATCTGGCCGTTGTGGGCCAGGTCCGCGATCGTGTCCCGGAAGGCGTTCTCGAACTGGGCGCAGACCGGGCAGCGGAAGTCCTCCCAGATGGTGAGGGTGGACGGGGCGTCGTCGGCGCCGACCTGGAGGGCGAGGCCGTCCTTCCCGGTCGCCCCGGAGGGGGTGACGACCGGAGCGGCCTCGCTGTCCCGCCCGCTCTCCCCGACGTCGATGGCGACCAGGCCGACGACCGCGGCCAGCGCCAGCACCCCGACGACCGCGGCCGAGACGATCAGGGTGCGGCGGCGGCGGTCGCGTGCCCGGTCCTGCTCACGCTGCTGGGCGAGCCGCTCACGCGCGGCCCTCTTCGGCTCTTGGTTCTCGCTCACACCCGCGCAAACGAACCAGGGAGGCGCCTCAGCGCCTCCCCGGTCCCAGGTCCACCCGTACGGGTGACGATCATGGTCAGCGCTTTCGAACACCTTCGGCGAGTTCGGCCGCGAGCGCGCGGACGGCCTCCAGGCCCGCGGCCTCGTCCGGCGCGTCCAGCATCCGCTTGACGAAGGCCGAGCCGACGATCACGCCGTCGGCGAAGCCGGCGACCTGCCGGGCGTGCTCCCGGGTGGAGACGCCGATGCCGACGCAGACGGGCAGCTCGCTGGTGGCACGGGTGCGCCGCACCAGCTCCTGCGCCTGCTCGCCGACGGACTCCCGGGTTCCCGTGACGCCCATCAGCGAGGCGGCGTACACGAAGCCGGAACCGGCACCGGTGATCTCGGCGAGCCGGGCGTCCTTGCTGCTCGGCGCGACGACGAAGACGGTGGCCAGGGCGTGCTTCTCGGCGTGCTCGCGCCACAGCGCGGACTCCTGGACCGGCAGGTCGGGCAGGATGCACCCGGCGCCGCCCGCCTCGGCCAGCTCGGCGGTGAAGCGTTCCACGCCGTAGCGGTCGATGGGGTTCCAGTAGGTCATGACGAGGATCGGGGCGCCCGTGGCCTCGTGCGCCTCGCGGACGGTGCGCATGATGTCGGCGATCCTGACGCCGCCGCGCAGCGCGATGTCGTCGGCGGTCTGGATGACCGGCCCGTCGAGCACCGGGTCGCTGTGCGGCAGACCCACCTCGACGACGTCGGCGCCGCCCGCGACGGCCGCCTTGACGGCCGCGATGCCGCCGTCCACGGTCGGGAAGCCGCCGGGCAGGTAGGCGATGAGCGCCGCCCTGTCCTCGGAGGCCGCCTTCGCCAGGGTCGTACTCAGCAGTTCACGGTTGCCGCTCACTTGGTGACCTCCACGTCTCCGTCGGCCACGTCGGCCTCGACGACCGCGTCGGCACCGTCGTACAGGCCGAAGTACCGGGCGGCGGTGTCCATGTCCTTGTCGCCCCTGCCGGACAGGTTGACCAGGATCAGCCCGTCCTCGCCGAGCTCCTTGCCGATCTCCAGGGCCCCGGCCAGCGCGTGGGCGCTCTCGATGGCCGGGATGATGCCCTCGGTGCGGGACAGCAGACGCAGGGCCCGCATGGCGGCGTCGTCGGTCACCGCGCGGTACTCGCCGCGCCCGCTGTCCTTGAGGTAGGCGTGCTCGGGCCCGATGCCCGGGTAGTCCAGGCCGGCCGAGATGGAGTACGGCTCGGTGATCTGGCCCTCGTCGTCCTGGAGGACGTAGGAGCGCGAACCGTGCAGGATGCCGGGCTCGCCCGCGGTGAGGGTCGCCGCGTGCTCGCCGGTCTCCACCCCGTGTCCGGCGGGTTCGCAGCCGATGAGCCGCACACCGGCGTCGGGGATGAAGGCGTGGAAGAGGCCGATGGCGTTGGAGCCGCCGCCGACACAGGCGACCGCGGCGTCGGGCAGCCGGCCGGCGCGTTCGAGGATCTGACGGCGCGCCTCGACGCCGATCACCCGGTGGAAGTCGCGGACCATCGCCGGGAAGGGGTGGGGGCCCGCGACGGTGCCGAAGAGGTAGTGGGTGCGGTCCACGTTGGCGACCCAGTCGCGGAACGCCTCGTTGATGGCGTCCTTGAGCGTCCGGGAGCCGGACTTCACGGCGACGACCTCGGCGCCGAGCATCCGCATCCGCGCCACGTTCAGCGCCTGCCGCTCGGTGTCGATCTCACCCATGTAGATGGTGCATTCGAGGCCGAAGAGGGCGCAGGCGGTCGCCGTGGCGACGCCGTGCTGGCCCGCTCCGGTCTCCGCGATGACCCGGGTCTTGCCCATGCGCCGGGTGAGGAGCGCCTGGCCGAGCACGTTGTTGATCTTGTGGGAACCGGTGTGGTTCAGGTCTTCGCGCTTGAGGAAGATCCGGGCCCCTCCGGCGTGTCCGGCGAAGCGCGGGACCTCGGTCAGCGCGCTGGGCCGGCCGGTGTAGTCGGCCATGAGCGCGTTCAGCTCGGCGGCGAAGGAGGGGTCGGCCTTCGCCTTGGCGTATTCGACGGCGACCTCGTCCACGGCGGCGACCAGCGCCTCCGGGATGAACGCGCCACCGAACGCGCCGAAGTAGCCTTCGGCGCTGGGGATCAGACCCTCGGGGTCCGGGATGAAGAAGTCGGACGACATGGTTCGGCGTGCTCCTTGGGCGTGCGGCGGATGGCTTCACCGTATGCGCCGTGCGCGGAGCGCCGCACCGGCCCGGAACGGTCGGTGCGGCGGGACGTGCGGGGCCCGCCGGTCACCAGGAAGGTGGTCACCGGAGGGCGGTGCGACGGCCGGGGCTCGCTACGGCGCGGACCCCGTGCGCCATCGCATGCCGTTGACCTGTCCCGGCTCGTCCCCGATCACGTACCGCACGCGCCGCCCGTGCACCCGCCGGGCCGGGGCGCGGCAGCCACGGGGGCGGCAGCCACGGGCCAGCGGGGCGTGCGGGTCCGGGGCCGGTGCGGGGCACAGGCCGCGGATCCGGGGCGCGGGGCGGACGGTGGGCACGGTGCGGGTCAGCCCCGTCCGTGCCGGAGCGCGGGGTGGGCGCCCGCGGCGACCAGGTCGGCGACGGCGGTGCGGGGGGTGCGGCCGGTGACCAGGGACTCGCCCACCAGCACCGCGTCGGCGCCGGCGTTGGCGTACGCGATGAGGTCGTGCGGGCCGCGGACACCGGACTCGGCGACCTTGACGATGTGGTCGGGGATCTCGGGGGCGACCCGCTCGAAGGTGGAGCGGTCCACCTTGAGGTCCTTGAGGTTGCGCGCGTTGACACCGACGATCTTCGCCCCGGCGTCGACGGCGCGCTCCGCCTCCTCCTCGTCGTGCGCCTCGACGAGCGGCGTCAGGCCGATCGACTCGGCGCGCTCGATCAGCGAGACCAGGGCCTCCTGGTCGAGGGCGGCGACGATCAGCAGCGCGAGGTCGGCGCCGTACGCGCGCGCCTCCCACAGCTGGTACGAGGTGACGATGAAGTCCTTGCGCAGGACCGGGATGTCCACCTTGGCGCGGACGGCCTCCAGATCGGCGAGCGAACCGCCGAAGCGGCGCTCCTCGGTGAGGACCGAGATGACGGAGGCGCCGCCGGCCTCGTAGTCCGCGGCGAGCGCGGCCGGGTCGGCGATGGCGGCCAGGGCCCCCTTGGAGGGGCTGGAACGCTTGACCTCGCAGATGACGGTCACGCCCTCGCCGCGCAGCGCGGCGACCCCGTCCTTGGCCTCGGGAGCGCGCGCCGCGCGTTCCTTGAGCTCGTCGAGGCTGACGCGCGCCTGTCGCTCCGCGAGGTCGGCGCGGACGCCGTCGATGATCTCGTCGAGCACACTCACGCGAGAGGCCCCCTTCCGGAACGGTGATGGAACAGGATCAGCCCTGCCGATGGTATCCGCAGGAGGGCCCTGGGCCCGCATCCGGCGTCGGTACGTCCCATCAGCTGGGCGTTCACGGGGCCAGCGCGGACCCGAACGGCAGGTTCCGGACGACGGAGAAGACCAGCAGCAGCGCGCCGACGCCCCACCAGTAGCCGGGCGCGAGGCCGATGCGCGGGGGCGGGCCGCCGCGCGCGGCGCGGACCGTCCAGAGCAGCCACACGGCGGCGAACACCAGGTATCCGGCGACGGCCACGGCGTTGGCGCCGAGGGCCGTGACGAGGTCGCCGTGGGCGAAGGCGTGGGCGCTGCGCAGTCCGCCGCAGCCGGGGCAGAGCACACCGGTCAGCCGGAGCATGGGGCAGACCGGGTAGTGGCCGGGCTCGTTCGGGTCCACCGTGGCCACGTAGCCGAACGCCGCCACGACGGCCGCCATGACGCCGACGGGCGTGAGCAGGCGCCGGAGGCGGGAGGCCGGTACGGGGGCGGCGGGGAGGCCCGGGCCGCCCGGCCGCGGCGGGCCGTCCTCCACGGCGGCGGGCGTGTCCGGCGTACGGGGCGCGGGCTCCCGGGCGTCGGGCGCGGCCGCCTTCACGGCGGGGCCGTGTGCACGGCGCGCGGGGTCCGGGGCGGCGGGGGGAGGGGCTGAGGCGTCCACCCGGTGATTGTCCCCGCTGACGTGGAAAGGCGCAGCCCGCCCGGGGCTGCGCCTTGTGCGCGTCGTGTCGTACCGGCGCGGTCCTCGTGCCGTCAGGTCGTGATCTGGGCCTCGCCGGCCCGGGACCGGGCGCCGGCCATCTCGTCCGACTCCTTCGGCATGCCGAGGCCCGCGGTCTTCATGGCGAAACCGACGATCCCGCCGAGGAACACCACGCCGAGACCGGCCCAGAAACCGACCGGGTTCGCGGCGACCATGAAGACTCCGGCGACACAGAAGCCGATGAAGGAGATGATGACACCGGTCCAGGCGGCCGGGGTGTGTCCGTGGCTGCTGCCCGCCATGAGTTGCTCCTCGTTGGTGTTGCGCTGAAGGTATCGCTGTACAGAAAGCTCACCGCCATTGTCCCGTACGGGCCGGTAGGGCGTGAGGTGGGGGTCATACCTCGCGCGTCGGGTCCTCGCCGCGGTCGAGTGCCTTCCAGAGGTCCTCGGGGCGGTCGGGGTCCGGGGCGGTGCGGGGGGCCTTGCGGGGGCGCGGGGTCCCGTCGCGTTCGTACCGTCCCGACATGGCGGGCCAGTGACGGCCGTAGCGCAGGGCGAGCAGCCCGGCGAGCAGGATCAGCAGTCCACCCGCGGCGGTGAGGTAGGGCCAGGCGGTGTGGCTGAGGGCCTCGACGGTGGCGGCCGTGTTGCCCGTGGTCTGCGCGGCCTTCTCGTCCAGGGCGGCGCTGTCCGAGGCTCCGGCGAAGGCGCTCAGTCCGGCGCCGAGACCGCTGACGGCCAGGAGACCGGCCACCAGCAGACGGCCGGCGCCCCGGACGGCGAAGACGGCCACGAGGGCGGCGAGGCCGACCACGGCCAGGGCGGCGGGCAGGCCGGTGACGTCCCGGCCGTCGGCGCTCAGGGGCAGCGTGCCGCCGCCGACGGCCGCCCTCCCCTCGGCCCAGGTCCGGCCGGAGGCCAGGAGGACGACGGTGGCACCGGCCGCGCCGAGCAGCAGGCCCGCGGCCAGGCTGCGGCGGCTTCCGGCGCTGTCGGGCGCCGAGGCGGCTCGGGTACGGGGCTGGGGTACGGGGACGGCACTCACGTACTCCACTATCCCTCACGGCCTCCGCCGGAGCGGAGGCGGTTCGCCGTGTGCACCGCGCGCAGGACCGCCGCGGCCTTGTTGCGGCACTCGGTGTCCTCGGCGACGGGGTCGGAATCGGCGACGACACCGGCCCCGGCCTGGACGTATGCGGTGCCGTCGCGCAGCAGTGCGGTCCGGATGGCGATGGCGGTGTCGGAGTCCCCGGCGAAGTCGAGGTAGCCGACGCAGCCGCCGTAGAGCCCGCGGCGGGTGGGTTCGAGCTCCTCGATGATCTGGAGGGCGCGGGGCTTGGGGGCGCCGGAGAGGGTGCCGGCGGGGAAGCACGCGGTGAGCACGTCGAAGGCGCTGCGGCCTTCGGCGACGCGGCCGGTGACGGTGGAGACGATGTGCATCACGTGCGAGTACCGCTCGACCGACATGAAGTCGACGACCTCGACGCTGCCGGGCGCGCAGACGCGGCCCAGGTCGTTGCGGCCGAGGTCCACGAGCATCAGGTGCTCGGCGCGCTCCTTGGGGTCCGCGAGCAGTTCCTCGGCGAGCGCCTGGTCCTCCCGCGGGGTGGCGCCGCGGTGCCGGGTCCCGGCGATCGGGTGGACCATGGCCCGGCCGTCCTCGACCTTCACCAGCGCCTCGGGGCTGGAGCCGACGATGTCGAACCCGTCGAGCCGCAGGAGGTACATGTACGGCGAGGGGTTGGTGGCGCGCAGCACCCGGTAGACGTCCAGCGCGCTTGCCGTGCAGGGGGTCTCGAAGCGCTGGGAGGGCACCACCTGGAAGGCCTCGCCGGCCCGGATGCGCTCCTTGACGTCCTCGACGGCGTCCTGGTAGTCGGGGCCGCCCCACCGGGCGGTGTACGGGGGCAGCTCGGAAGGCGGCAGGGCGGCGGGGGCGTTCTCCACCGGCCGGGACAGGTCGCGCTCCATGGCGTCGAGCCGGGCGACGGCGTCCGCGTACGCCTCGTCCACGCCGGTGTCCGTGTCGTTGTGGTTGATCGCGTTGGCGATCAGCAGGACCGTGCCGTCCTGGTGGTCCAGGACGGCGAGGTCCGAGGTGAGCAGCATGGTCAGTTCGGGGAGCCCGAGGTCGTCGCCGCCGTGCTCGGTGATCTTCTCCAGCCTGCGGACGACGTCGTATCCGAGGTAGCCGACCATGCCCCCGGTGAAGGGCGGCAGCCCCGCGTCCGCGACGAGGTCGCGGGGGGTGTGGAAGGTCTCCACCGTGGCGCGCAGGGCGTGCAGCGGGTCCCCGTCGAGGGGGACGCCGACGGGCGGGGTGCCCAGCCAGTGGGCCTCGCCGTCGCGGACGGTGAGGGTGGCGGCGCTGCGGACCCCGATGAAGGAGTAGCGGGACCAGGTGCGGCCGTTCTCGGCGGATTCGAGGAGGAAGGTGCCGGTGCGCTCGTCCGCGAGCTTGCGGTAGAGCCCCACCGGGGTGTCGCCGTCCGCCAGGAGCCGGCGGCTGACGGGGATGACGCGCCGGTCGACGGCGAGCTTGCGGAAGGTCTCCAGATCCATGGCGGCAGACCTTACCGGGGCCCGGTGAGGGGGAGGACGTCCTCGTCGAAGCAGGTGCGGTCGCCGGTGTGGCAGGCGGCACCGGTCTGGTCGACCTTCACCAGGACGGTGTCGGCGTCGCAGTCCAGGGCGACGGACTTCACCGTCTGGGTGTGACCGGAGGTGTCGCCCTTGACCCAGTACTCCTGACGGCTGCGGGACCAGTAGGTGCAGCGGCCCGTGGTCAGGGTGCGGTGCAGCGCCTCGTCGTCCATCCAGCCGAGCATGAGCACCTCACCGGTGTCGTACTGCTGCGCGATGGCCGGTACCAGTCCGTCGGGGCCGCGCTTGAGGCGGGCGGCGACGGCCGGGTCGAGGCTGCTGGCGGGCGTGGGGCCGGGCGTGCTGGTCATGCGTCCATTGTGCCGCGCCCGGGAGTTCCCTCCGGGCGCGCGTCCACTGGGCGGACGGCGGCCCCCGGCCGTACGCTGGCGGGCATGTCGACCCATGCGAAGCGTGAACGTCTTCTGCTCGCCGACCTGTTGGAGGCGGCGGGCCCCGAGGCCCTGACCCTGTGCGACGGCTGGAAGACCCGGAACCTGGCGGCCCATGTCGTGGTGCGCGAGCGCCGGGCGGACGCGGCGGGCGGGATCCTGCTGGGCGCACTGAAGAACCGGCTGGAACGGGTGCAGGCCGAGTTCGCCGAGAAGCCGTACGAGGAACTGATCCAGCTCATCCGCACCGGCCCGCCGAGGATGTCGCCCTTCGGGCTGAAGCAGATCGACGAGGCGGCCAACACGGTGGAGTTCTACATCCACACGGAGGACGTGCGCCGGGCCCAGCCCGACTGGTCGCAGCGGGAGCTGGACCCGGTCTTCGCCGATGTGCTCTGGTCGCGTACGGAGAAGACGGCCCGGCTGATGGGGCGCCGTGCCCCGGTGGGCCTGGTGCTGCGCCGCCCGGACGGCCAGACGGCGGTGGCCCACAAGGGCACCCCGGTGGTGACGGTGACCGGGGAGCCGGGTGAACTGCTGCTGTTCGCGGCCGGCAGGCAGGACGCGGCACGGGTGGAACTGGACGGCGACAAGGACGCGCTGGCGCGGCTGCACACGGCGGAACTCGGGCTGTAGGCGCCGCGGGGCCCCCGGCCCGGTCGCCGGGCGCGGTACGGGCCCCCTTCGGGCGGCGGCCGGGACGGTGCACGGTCCCGGCCGCTCCCCCCGGGCCGTCAGCGCACCGGGTGACCGGCCTCCCGCAGCGCGCCCTTCACCTCGGAGATCCGCAGGTCACCGAAGTGGAAGACGGACGCGGCCAGGACCGCGTCGGCGCCCGCGGCCACGGCTGGCGCGAAGTCCTGGAGACGGCCGGCGCCACCGGAGGCGATGACGGGGACGGTGACGCGTGCCCGTACCGCCTCGATCATCTCGGTGTCGTAGCCGTCCTTGGTGCCGTCGGCGTCCATGGAGTTGAGCAGGATCTCCCCGGCGCCGAGCCCGGCGGCCCGGTGCGCCCACTCGACGGCGTCGATCCCGGTGCCCCGGCGCCCTCCGTGGGTGGTCACCTCGTAGACGCCCTCAGGGGTGCGGCGGGCGTCGACGGAGAGCACGAGGACCTGGCGCCCGAAGCGTTCGGCGATCTCCCGGATCAGCTCGGGGCGGACGACGGCCGCGGTGTTGACGCCGACCTTGTCGGCCCCGGCCCGCAGCAGTTTGTCCACGTCGTCCGAGGTGCGGACGCCGCCGCCGACGGTGAGCGGGATGAACACCTGCTCGGCGGTGCGCCGCACCACGTCGTAGGTGGTCTCGCGGTCGCCGCTGGACGCCGTGATGTCCAGGAAGGTCAGCTCGTCGGCGCCCTCGGCGTCGTACAGCTTGGCCATCTCGACGGGGTCGCCCGCGTCGCGCAGGTTCGTGAAGTTGACGCCCTTGACGACGCGTCCGCCGTCCACGTCCAGGCACGGGATGACCCGTACGGCCAGGCTCATCGTGTCTCTCCCCGGTAGGCCTCGACCTCGACCTCGACGACCAGGCCCGGGTCGACGAACCCGGACACGATGATCATGGAGGCGGCGGGGCGCACGTCGTCGAACTGCTCCTTGTGGGCGCGGCCCACCTCGTCCACGTCCCGGGCGTGCGTGAGGTACATCCGGGTGCGGACGACGTCCTCACGGCCGAGTCCGACCTGCTTCAGGGCGTCGAAGGCGAGCTGGAAGGAGGCGACGGCCTGCTCGTACGGGCCGCCCGCGGCGATCTCGCCGTCGACCACGGACGTACAGCCCGAGACGAGGACGAGTCCGTTCGGCAGCCGCACCGCGCGGGAGTAGCCGAACTTCTCCTCCCAGGGCCCGCCCGAGGAGACGCGGCGTACGGAGTCCGTCATCCGGAGACCGCCTTGAGGGCCTCTTCGAGGGTGAACGCCTTGGCGTACAGCGCCTTGCCGACGATCGCGCCCTCGACGCCCTGGGGGACGAGTGAGGAGATGGCGCGCAGGTCGTCGAGCGAGGAGACGCCGCCGGAGGCGACGACCGGCTTGTCGGTGGCGGCGCAGACGTCCCTCAGGAGCTCCAGGTTGGGGCCCTGGAGCGTGCCGTCCTTGGCGATGTCGGTGACGACGTAGCGGGCGCAGCCCTCGGAGTCGAGGCGGGCGAGCGTCTCGTAGAGGTCGCCGCCGTCGCGGGTCCAGCCCCGGCCGCGCAGGGTGGTGCCGCGCACGTCGAGGCCGACGGCGATCTTGTCGCCGTGCTCCGCGATGACCTTGGCGACCCACTCGGGGGTCTCCAGGGCGGCGGTGCCGAGGTTGACGCGCCGGCAGCCGGTGGCGAGGGCGGCGGCGAGCGAGGCGTCGTCGCGGATGCCGCCGGAGAGCTCGACCTTGATGTCCATGGCCCCGGCGACCTCCGCGATCAGCGCGCGGTTGTCGCCCGTCCCGAAGGCGGCGTCCAGGTCGACCAGGTGCAGCCACTCGGCACCGGCGTTCTGCCAGGCGAGGGCGGCCTCCAGCGGGGAGCCGTAGGAGGTCTCGGAGCCGGACTCACCGTGCACGAGGCGGACGGCCTGGCCGTCGCGGACGTCGACGGCGGGGAGCAGTTCAAGCTTCGGCATTACAGCGTCTCGATCCAGTTGGTCAGCAGCTGGGCGCCGGCGTCGCCGGACTTCTCGGGGTGGAACTGGGTGGCCCACAGCGCGCCGTTCTCCACGGCGGCCACGAACCGCTCTCCGTGTGTCGCCCAGGTGACCTTGGGGGCACGGATCTTGGCGTTGGTGACTTCGAGGGACCAGTCGTGCGCCGCGTAGGAGTGCACGAAGTAGTACCGGGCGTCGGCGTCGAGGCCCGCGAAGAGCTGGGAGCCCTCGGGGGCTTCGACGGTGTTCCAGCCCATGTGCGGGACGACGTCGGCCCGGAGGGGGCCGACGGTGCCGGGCCACTCGTCCAGGCCCTCCGTCTCGACGCCGTGCTCGACGCCGCGCTCGAAGAGGACCTGCATGCCGACGCAAATACCCATGACGGGGCGCCCTCCGGCCAGCCGGCGGCCGATGATCCATTCGCCGCGTGCCTTCTTCAGTCCCTCCATGCAGGCGGAGAAGGCGCCGACGCCGGGGACGAGGAGCCCGTCGGCGTTCATCGCGGTGTCGAAGTCGCGGGTGATCTCGACGTCCGCGCCGACCCGGGCCAGGGCCCGCTCGGCGGAACGGACGTTGCCGAAGCCGTAGTCGAGGACGACGACGGTCTTCTTCTTGTCGCTCACAGGTGTGGCCTCAGTCCCAGAGTCCCTGGATCCGCATGATGCCCGCCACGAGGCACATCACGGAGCCGATGGAGAGGAGCACGACGACGCCCTTGGGCATGCCCTGCTTCCAGAAGGAGTAGACGCCGCCGGCCAGGAAGAGGCCGACGACGATCAGCACGGTGTTCAGGCCGGTCACAGCGCGCCCTTCGTGGACGGGATGATGCCGGCCGCGCGCGGGTCGTGTTCGCTGGCGTAGCGCAGGGCACGGGCCAGCGCCTTGAACTGGCACTCCACGATGTGGTGGGCGTTGCGCCCGTACGGCACGTGGACGTGCAGGGCGATCTGCGCCTGGGCGACGAAGGACTCCAGGATGTGGCGGGTCATCGTCGTGTCGTACTCGCCGATCATCGGCGCCATCTTCTCCGGCTCGGTGTGCACCAGGTAGGGGCGGCCGGAGAGGTCGACGGCGACCTGGGCGAGCGACTCGTCCAGCGGGACGGTGCAGTTGCCGAAGCGGTAGATGCCGGTCTTGTCGCCGAGCGCCTGCTTGAAGGCACCGCCGAGTGCGAGGGCGGTGTCCTCGATGGTGTGGTGCGAGTCGATGTGCAGGTCGCCGTCGGTCTTGACCGTGAGGTCGAACAGCCCGTGCCGGCCGAGCTGGTCGAGCATGTGGTCGTAGAAGCCGACACCGGTCGCGACATCGACCTTGCCGGTGCCGTCGAGGTCGATCTCGACGAGTACGGAGGTCTCCTTGGTGGTCCGTTCCACCCTGCCTACGCGGCTCATGCGTCGTGCTCCTTCTTCAGTTCGCGCACCGCATCGAGGAACGCGTCGTTCTCTTCCGGGGTCCCCGCGGTCACCCGCAGCCACCCCGGTACGCCGTTGTCCCGGACCAGGACGCCCCGGTCGAGGATGTGCTGCCAGGCGGTGTGGCTGTCGGCGAAGCGGCCGAACTGGACGAAGTTGGCGTCCGAGTCGGTGACGTCGAAGCCGAGTGCCCGCAGTCGGTCCACCAGCCGGTCGCGCTCGCCCTTGAGGCGCTCGACGTACCCGAGCAGCGTATCGGTGTGCTCCAGGGCGGCGAGCGCGGTGGCCTGGGTGACGGAGGAGAGGTGGTACGGCAGCCGCACCAGCTGGACCGCGTCGACGACGGCCGGGTCGGCGGCGAAGTAGCCGAGGCGCAGTCCGGCGGCGCCGAACGCCTTGGACATGGTGCGCGAGAGCACCAGGTGGCGGCGGCCCTCGGTCAGCGGGAGCAGCGAGGGGCGGTGGCTGAACTCGCCGTAGGCCTCGTCCACGACGACCATCGACGGGCCCGCGGCCTGCGCGGCGTCGTACAGCTCCACGACGGTGTCCGCGTCCACGGCGGTACCGGTGGGGTTGTTGGGCGAGGTGATGAAGACCACGTCGGGGCGGTGCTCGGCGACGGCCTTCTTCGCCGCCTCGACGTCGATGGTGAAGTCCTCGTGGCGGGGCCCGGAGATCCAGCCGGTGCCGGTGCCGCGGGCGATGAGGGCGTGCATCGAGTACGAGGGTTCGAAGCCGATCGCGGTGCGGCCGGGGCCGCCGAAGGTCTGGAGGAGCTGCTGGAGGACCTCGTTGGAGCCGTTGGCGGCCCAGACGTGCTCCGGTCCGACCGGGCGCCCGGCGGTGCGGGTGAGGTAGCGGGCCAGCTCGGTGCGGAGCTGGACGGCGTCCCGGTCGGGGTAGCGGTTGAGGCCGCGGGCGGCCTCGCGGACCCGTTCGGCGATGCGGTCGACGAGCGCGTCGGGCAGCGGGAAGGGGTTCTCGTTGGTGTTGAGCCGGACCGGTACGTCGAGCTGGGGCGCCCCGTACGGGGACTGGCCGCGCAGTTCGTCGCGGATGGGCAGCTCGTCCCAGGGGTTGTCGTACGTCACCGCTGCGGCACCTTCCACCCGAACCTGGCCTTGATCGCGGCGCCGTGGGCGGGGAGGTCCTCCGCCTCGGCGAGGGCCACCACGTGGTGGGCGACGTCGGCGAGCGCGTCGCGGGTGTAGTCCACGACGTGGATGCCGCGCAGGAAGGACTGCACGGACAGGCCCGAGGAGTGGCAGGCGCAGCCGCCGGTGGGCAGGACGTGGTTGGAGCCGGCGCAGTAGTCGCCGAGGGAGACGGGCGCGTACGGGCCGACGAAGACCGCGCCGGCGTTGCGGACCCGGTCGGCGACGGCGGCGGCGTCGGCGGTCTGGATCTCCAGGTGCTCGGCGGCGTAGGCGTCCACGACCTTCAGGCCGTCCTCGACGCCGTCGACCAGGACGATCGCGGACTGGCGGCCGGCCAGGGCGGGTGCGATCCGGTCGGTGACGTGCTTGGACGCGGCGACCTGGGGGGCCAGCTCGGCCTCGGTGGCGGCGGCCAGCTCCTCGGAGTCGGTGACGAGCACGGCGGCGGCCATCGGGTCGTGCTCGGCCTGGCTGATCAGGTCGGCGGCGATGTGCACCGGGTCGGCGGTCGCGTCGGCGAGGATCGCGATCTCGGTGGGTCCGGCCTCGGCGTCGATGCCGACGCGGCCCTTGAGGAGGCGCTTGGCGGCGGCGACGTAGATGTTGCCGGGGCCGGTGACGAGGTCGGCGGGCGGGCACTCCTCGGTGCCGTACGCGAACATCGCGACGGCCTGGGCACCGCCGGCCGCGTACACCTCGTCCACGCCGAGCAGGGCGCAGGCGGCGAGGATGGTGGGGTGCGGGAGGCCGCCGAAGTCCTTCTGCGGCGGGGAGGCGACGGCGACGCCCTCGACCCCGGCCTCCTGGGCGGGGACGACGTTCATCACGACGGAGGAGGGGTAGACCGAGCGTCCGCCCGGGACGTACAGCCCGACACGGCCGACCGGCACCCACTTCTCGGTGACCGTGCCGCCGGGGACGACCTGGGTGGTGTGTGTGGTGCGGCGCTGGGCGCGGTGGACGAGGCGGGCGCGGTGGACCGACTCCTCCAGCGCCGCGCGCACGGCCGGGTCGAGCTCCGCCAGGGCGGCGGTGAGCGCGGCGGCCGGGACGCGCAGCGCCTCGACGCGGACGCCGTCGAACTTCTCTCCCCACTCGATCACTGCCGCGGAGCCTCGATGGCGTACGTCCTCGCAGATGGGCCGCACCGTCTCCAGGGCGGCTTCCACGTCGAACTCGGCACGGGGCAGCAGGTCGCGCAGGTCGCCGCCCTCGGGGAGGGCGGTGCCGCGCAGATCGATTCGAGAGATCACACGCCAATTCTCTCAGACCGCCCATGCCGCCCGGCCGCCCGTATCACTGGCTGATACATCTCCCGGGGGCCCTTGCTGACCAAGAGTGTTCAGTTCGTCACACAAAGGGAAGAACGGCTCTACGGGGCGCGGGAGGTTCCGCGCACGTGGAGGTGAGGCAGTGACCGAGCCGCACGACGGAGAGATCCCCAACGGCCTCAGCGCGGCTGAGCTGGGCATGTGGCAGTCCTTCCGGAACGGTACGACCTACGACCTGCGCGCGAACGACCCGGTGCGCGACGATCCGTTCACCCCGCACATCTGGGGCCCCGAGCGCAGTGTCGGCGCGCGCACGGTGGCCCGCCTGCTCCTGGACGGTCCGCCCGCGCGTCCGGGCCGGGTGGCCGCGCTCAAGCTCCGGGGCGTGCGGATCACCGGGAAGCTGGACCTGGCGGGCGGCAGGGTGGCGCCGTACGTGGAGCTGACGGGGTGCCGTTTCGAGCAGGAGGTCGTCCTGCCCGAGTGCCACTTCACGACCCTGCGGCTGGTGGGCTGCGCGGTGCCGAGGCTGGACGCCGCCCGGCTGCGCACCGAGGGTGACCTGCATCTGCCGCGCTGCCGGGTCGAGCGGGGCATCCGGCTGACGGACGCCCAGATCGGCACGGATCTGCTGCTCAACCAGCTGGTCGTGGGGCCCGACCGGCGGGGCCGCGCGTTCGTCGGGGACGGGATGTCGGTGGCGCAGGACCTCCAGGCCGAGATGGTCGAGGCCCGGGGCGAGCTGAGCCTGCGCGGGACCACCGTGGGCGGCTCGCTGAGTCTGCGCGGCAGCAGGCTGCGGGCCACGGACGGGCGGCGGGCGCTCAACGCCCCGCAGCTGACCGTGGAACGCACGCTGTACATGACCGAGGCCTGGGTGAGCGTGGAGACCGGGAACCAGGGCACCACTCCCCCGTACGGCATCGCCCACGGCGGGGGTCCGGTCCCCGGGACGCGCGCCCAGATCTTCGAGTGCCGGGGCGCGGTGCGGCTGGACGACGGGCGGTTCGGGGACGCGGTGGACCTCCACAAGGCCCGGTTCGTCCTGACCGGTCCGGAGGAGCTGTCGATGCGCCGGATCGTCACACCGGAGCTGCGCTTCAACGCGGAGCGCCCGGAGCAGGGACGGGTGGTGCTCAACGGGGCGCGGGTGGTGACGCTGATCGACGTCTCGACCAGCTGGCCGGGTCCGGGCGGGCTGGCCATGGGCGGTTTCGTGTACGAGAACCTCGTCCCGTACGGCCACTTCCCGCTCTCCCGCCGCCTGGAATGGGTACTGGCCGCGACCCCGGAGTACGTGCCGGAGCCGTACGAGCGCCTGGCGACCGTCCTGCGCAACTGCGGGGAGGACGCGGACGCCCGGGAGGTCCTGCTCGCCAAGCAGCGCCGCCGCCGCGAGACCCTGCCGGCGGCGGGCCGGGCCTGGGGCTACCTCCAGGACTGGGCGGTGGCGTACGGCTACCGGCCGGGGCGGGCGCTGGTGTGGATGGCGGTGCTGTGGGCGGCGGGCACGGTGGCGTTCTCCCACTACCACCCGGCGGCGATCAAGGGGGACGAGCATCCGCAGTGGAATCCCGCGCTGTACGCGCTGGACCTGCTGATCCCGGTGATCGATCTCGGTCAGGTCCCCTACTGGCGGGTGGAGGACGGCTGGCAGTGGACGGCGTCCGGGCTCGTCCTGGTGGGGTGGATACTGGCCACCACGGTGGCGGCGGGCGCCTCCCGGCTGCTGCGCCGGAGCTGACCGGGTCCCCCTGGCCTCCCTCCCGGGAGGGAGGCCACGGCCCTCGAAAGGCTGGTCGAGGCCCGGCCGGCAGACCGGGCCGGGGCGGCGCGAAGGTCGGATTCAAGCCAGCGGACGCCGCTTCCTTTGCCCTTTCTTGAATCTTTCCAGGGCAACCCTCGTACTCGCCACAGAAGCTTCACAGAGGCCCCCTGGCGCCGCCTCCACCAGCGCTTTTCAATGGTCTGCACCATGGCATTCCTCCGTGCACTGCTGAGCCGCGCGCGCACGTTCCGGTACGGGCCGGGGCTGGCGGCCGCGCTGCCGGCCGACGACGCCGTGCTGCTCGACGCCCCGGACGAGCGGCTCTCCCCCGCGCTCGTGGCGGCCGCCCTGGGGGACTTCGAACCCGCCGCCAAGCTGCTGGCCACCACCCGGGACGCGGCGGACTGGGAGGCCCGCGACCGTGGCCTGACCCGCCTGGTGGCGTTCGCCGACAGCCGCGAGGACTGGCTGACCCACTGGCTGGCGGCGGCCCCGGCCGACCCGGACGCCCTGCTCGTCAAGGCCGAACTGGCCGTCCGGCGGGCCTGGTCCTCGCCCGCCCACGCCGAACTCCTGCGCGAGGTCGGCCCGCTGATCACGGCCGCGGCGGAGGCCGATCCCCGGGACCCGGTGCCATGGCGGCTCGCGCTCGACCACGCCCGCGGCACGCACGCCTCGCACACCGTCTTCGAATCGCTGTGGGAGCAGGCCCTGCTCCGCTCCAGGCACCACTACGGCTGCCATGTGGCGGCGCTCCGGTACCTCTCCGCCGCCTGGTACGGCTCGCACCGCGAGTGCTTCGACTTCGCCGAGCGGGCGGCCGAGGACTCCGCCGCCGACTCCCTGGTGCAGGCGCTGCCCGTACGGGCGGCGTTCGCCCTGCTGAGCGACGCCGGTGCCGCCGGGCGGACCACGTCCGTGCAGGAGGACCGGATCGACGCGGCCGCGGACCTCGCGATCACCCTCTCGTCGGGCTTCCCCGCCGGGGACCCGTGGCCCGCCGAGGTCCGCAACCTGCTCGCCTGCGTGCTGGCGGCACGGGGGCGCACGCACGAGGCGCTGGAGCAGTTCCGGCTGATCGGGCCGTACGCCACCTCGTTCCCCTGGGCCTCGGTGGCCGACGACGCGCTGGGCGGATTCCTCGACACCAGGGCGTCGGTACGCCTGCGGGTGGCCTCTTCCACCCCCTTGCGCGGGCGGGCCGGACACGGCGAGCCGCGAGGCCATTACGCTTGAGCGTTGTGACCACCGCTCGACTGCCCCTCTTCCCGCTGAACGCGGTGCTGTTCCCCGGCCTCGTGCTGCCGCTCGACGTCTTCGAGGAGCGCTATCGCGCCATGATGCGCGAGCTCGCGGCGACCGACGAGGACGAGCCACGCCGCTTCGTGGTCGTCGCGATCCGCGAGGGCCGCCAGACGGCCCGTACGGGCAGGGGGATGCCGGACACCGCCCCCGCTCCGGACGCCGGCGAACGCGCCCCGGGCGACGGTTTCGGCCCCGACCCGGCCCAGGCCTTCCACCGGGTGGGGTGCGTCGCGGACGCGGCGAAGATCCGCGAGCGCGCCGACGGCAGCTTCGAGGTCCTGGCGACCGGCACCGTCCGGGTCCGGCTGCTCTCGGTGGACGCGAGCGGCCCGTATCTGACCGCCGAGGTGGAGGACCTCCCGGAGAACCCCGCCGCCGAGGGCGACGAGACCGGGCGGACATCGGCGGACGAGGAGGCGGCGGCCCTCTCCGAGGGCGTCCTGCGGGCCTTCCGCAGCTACCAGAAGCGGCTCGCCGGGGCCAGCGAGCGCTCCCTGACCACCGGCGCGGACCTGCCGGACGACCCGTCCGTGGTCTCGTACCTGGTGGCGGCGGCTGCCGTACTCGACGTGCCGACGAAGCAGCGGCTCCTCCAGGCGCCGGACACCGCGACGCGGCTGCGGGAGGAGCTGGCGCTCCTGCGCAAGGAGACGGCCGTCATCCGGCATCTCCCGTCGCTGCCGGCCATCGACCTGACCCGCGCCCCCACCCACCCCAACTGACCGAGGACCCCGGCCGTGGCGAAGAAGCCGAAGAAGCACCAGCAGCCCGGCGGCACCCCGGCGACGGTCGCGCTGACCGCGTCGGGCACCGCCTTCACGGTGCACTCCTACGACCACGACCCCTCGTCCCCGTCGTACGGCTCGTACGGCGAGGAGGCCGCCGAGGCGCTCGGTGTCTCCCCGGACCGGGTGTTCAAGACGCTGGTCGCCGACGTGGACGGCGAACTGGTCGTCGCGGTCGTCCCGGTGGCCGGTTCCCTGGACCTGAAGTCCCTGGCCTCCGCGGTGGGCGGCAAACGGGCCGCGATGGCGGACCCCGCGGCCGCGGAACGCACCACGGGATACGTCCGGGGCGGCATCTCCCCCCTCGGCCAGCGCAAACGCCTGCGCACGGTCCTGGACGCCTCGGCGGAGAAACACCCCACGATCTGCGTCTCGGCGGGCCGCCGCGGCCTGGAGGTCGAACTCACCCCCACCGCCCTGACCACCCTGACCCAGGCCACCCTGGCCCCGATCGGCCGCACGTGACCGGCGGCGCCCCTCCCGGCCGGTCCGGCGACTGAGGACCGGGGGCCAGGGCCGGACACACGTTCCGGAGGGCCCACTCCAGCCCGTCCGGCGCTTGAGAACCGGGACCCGGGGCGGAGCCCCCCACTCCAGCCCGTCCGGCGTTTGAGGACCGGGGCCCGGGGCGGAGCCCCGTTCCGGAGCCCCCACTCCAGCCCGTCCGGCGATTGAGGACCGGGGCCCGGGGCGGAGCCCCCCACTCCAGCCCGTCCGGCGATTGAGGACCGGGGCCCGGGGCGGAGCCCCGGTTACGGGAAGGGGCGGGTAGGGGACAAGCCCGCCGCAGGCGCCCCCCGCACCGCTAGGACCGCCGCGGCGGCCACCCCTCCGCCCCACCCTTCTCGCCCGCCCCGGACCCGGACCCGGACTCGGACCCGGACCCGGCCTCGGCCCCCGACCCGCCCAGGAACCCTGAACCGTGCCCGGACCCCGGCACCGCCCCCGGACCGGACCCGGCCCCCGACACCGCCCCGGCCCCGGAACCGGCCCCCCAGAACTCCTCCCAGTCCGGCTCAGGATCCCGCGGCCCCCACACCCACGTCAGCACCAGATGCGCGAGCATCGCCGCGATCGGCCAGGCCAGCACCGCGGCACCCACCGCGTGCAGCTCCAGCGGCGCGTCGAACGTCACGCCCTTGCCGGCCTGCTTGGCGTGGGCCACCACGTCCGACGTGGGCCCGAGCCACGTCCCGACCCGCCACGCGAGCAGCGAGCCGAGGAGTCCGCCCACGGCGAGACCCACCACGAGCGAGATGCCGCCGCGCCGGCGGAGCAGGAAGACGGCCACGGCCGAGAGCAGACCGAAGGCGAGGGCCAGCAGCACGAACGTGCCGTCCGCCCCGATCGCCTCCTCGCCCTCGCTGTTCTTGAGGAAGACGGCCGTGTCGTCGGAGACCAGGGGCACACGCGGCGCCAGCCACAGCCACAACAGGCCGAGCAGGAACCCGGTGACGGCGACCAGCACGGCCGTCGCGGCTCCCTGCGCCAGCTCCGCGCGGCGCTCCGCCGCCGTCGGCGGGGAGGCGGGGCCGCCGGGCGCGAGACGGGACCCGGAGGGCGGGGCCGCCCACGGGTCGTGGGGGTCGGGCTCATGCGGCGGAGTCAACGGTGCGGTCACTGTGACATGGTGCCAGGCCGCCCCGGCCCCCGCCTCACCGGACCGGCGCCACCCCCGGCACGGCGCCGGAAGCCCACCGCAGACACACCCCACTCAGCGCACCGCACGGCGCCGCACCGCACGGCGCCGCACCACCCGGCTCAGCGCACCGCGCCGCCCCACCCCCGCTCAGCGCACCGCGGCCCGCCGGTACGCCCACGTGGCCACCGCCAGCGACAGCACCCCCACCGCCGCGCACACCCCGAGGTCGAGGGCCACCACCGCCCAGTCCGGGTGGGCGTCGAACGACCGGGACAGCGCCTCCACCCCGTACGTCGAGGGCAGCAGGTCCCGGGCCCATCCCACCGGCCCCGGCAGCCGCTCGGCCGGCAGGACGCCCAGCAGCAGGGCTGCCGACATCCCCAGCTGGCCCAGCAGCGTCGCCAGCTCGGCCCGCGGCGCCAGCAGCCCCAGCGCCGCCCCCAGGCCGGACAGCGCGGCCCCGGACAGCGGGATGACGGCGACGAGCACCCAGAGGTGGGTCAGCGGCAGGCCGAACAGCACGCTGCCCGCCACCGCCGTGACCACCGTCCCGGGCACGGTGAAGGAGGCGTACGCGCCCGCCGCCCCCAGCACCACGGCGGCCGGCGGCACCGGCAGCGTGGCGTAGTGGTCGAGGCCGCCGCCCGCCCGGAGCTGGCCGAAGTACTGCGCGAGCAGGTTGAGCGCGACGAAGGCCACGACCAGCACGCTGGAGCCCGCGACGACGGCCCGTGCCTCGTTGCCGCCGTCCACGACCCCGCGCATCAGGACCATGATCCCGACGGACTGGAAGGTCGCGACGAACAGCAGGGGGATCCGGGCCACCCGTGCCCGGGAGAGCTGCGCCCGGTAGACCGCCGCCAGTGACGGCAGCAGCCTGGCGCGGGGGGCGAGGGGCGCGGGCGCGGTGGCGGAGGAGGGACCCGGCCGCCCGGAGGTCCGGGCCGGGCCGGACGCCTTCCGCGCGGCCTCCGCGGAAACGATGCTCGTCACCTGGCGCTGCTCCCCTTCGACTTCGGACACTTCGTGTTCACGCCTTCACCAGTCCTCCGGCGGTCCCCGCCGCCCGTGCCGCGTCCCCGCCGAGCGCCAGGTAGACGTCCTCCAGGCTGGGTGTGGCCAGCGTGAAGTCGTCCAGCGAGGAGAACGCCGCCCCGCCGGTCACCGCCGCGACCGCCGCCCGCGCCTCGTCCGGCCCGAGCCGCAGCACCCAGCGGCGCCCCGACTCGCGGGCCGACGCGCGGAGCGCCGCCACCTCCGGCACGTCCAGCGGCGCCCGCTCGCGCCACACCAGCTCGACCCGGACCTCTCCCGCCACCCGCTCCTTGAGCCCGGTGGGGGTGTCGCAGGCGATGACCTTGCCGCGCTCCATGACCGCGACCCGGTCGAGCACGGTCTCGGCCTCGATCACATTGTGGGTGACGAGCAGGACCGTCGTACCGTGTTCGGCCCGGCGCCGGTCGACGGCGGACCAGACGGCACGCCGGGCGACCGGGTCCATCCCGGTCGTCGGTTCGTCCAGGACCAGGAGAGGCCGTTCCCCGACCAGCGTGGCGGCGAAGCAGGCGAGCCGCCGCTGGCCGCCGGACAGCTTCTTCAGGGGGCGTCCGGCCAGCTCCGTGAGGCCCAGCTCCTCCAGCACCGCGTCGCGGGCGGCCCGCGCCTCACCGGCCGGCAGCCCGCGCAGCCGCCCGGTAGTCTCGGCGGCGAGGGACACGGTCAGTTCGTCGAGCGCGGTGGACTCCTGCCCGAGGTAGCCGAGGAGCCGGGAGGCCCGCTCGGGGTGGCGCACGAGGTCGTGCCCCAGCACCTCGACACTGCCGGAGTCGGGCCGCATCAGACCGGTGAGCTGCCGTACGAGCGTGGACTTCCCGGCGCCGTTGGGTCCGAGCAGCCCGAAGATCTCACCGCGCCGGACGTCGATGCTGATCCCGTCGGTGGCACGCACCTCGGGAGTGGCGACACGACCGCGCCGGCCACGGACGCCGGGATAGGTCTTGACCAGATCACGCACCGCGCACACGGTCCCGGTCCCCGCCTGTGCCTGTGCTGTGCCCGTACTCACGAGGTACTACCCTACAGGCCGTCTTTTGGCGTCCGTAGGCGTCCAGGGTTTACGTGTCTTCCCAGGTCAGCACCACATTTTCCCTACAGTCCCCGACATTCCGCGAGAGCGGCGTGAGAGGACGTGAGACGGCGAAGCCCCGGCCGAGTGAGGTTCACCGGCCGAGCTTCACCCATCCCTGGGTCAGCTCCGCTCCCCGTCCTCCGGCTCGTCACCGCCGGGAGCGGCGTCCAAGGCTTCACCGGCTGTGGCGGGGTCGTGGGTGGTCCTGACCTGTAGCCACCCGTCCGTACCGAACATCTCGATCAACCGCGACAGGTGGGCTCGGGCCATGCTGCGGCCGGGCATCTCCGCGGTGGTCACCCTCGCTCCTCCAGGTCCGCCCACACGTGCTTGCCCCACGGCAGCGGGTCGGTACCCCAGTCCGCCGCCAGCTTCTCCACGAGCGCGAGGCCACGCCCGCCCTCGTCCTCGGGGCCCGAGTCCCTACGTACGGGGTATCGCTGGGAGAAGTCCAGGACGGCAACACGTACCCGGTCCTCTGCGGGCCGATCGATCGTGATCCGGATGGATTCCCGCCGAGCGTGCCGCACGGCGTTCGCCACCAGCTCGGTGACGATGAGGGCCCCGTCGTCGGCCAGCTCCTCCAGGCCCCAGACGGATAAGGCGACGCGGACCAGACGGCGCGCGGTGGCGGCGCTTCCCGGCTCGCGCGGCAGGGTCTCGGTGTACCCGGGGTGCCCGGTCGGGCGTGGAGAGGCGGCCATGCTCACCGGACACCCTCCCCCTGCCTGTGCCCCCGGCCCGGGGCTCTGCGAGGCGGGGGCGGGCAGACGGCGCGGCGTACGAAAGGGGTCATGGTCTCAACCGTGACGGCACCGCTCCGCCGGTTCAATGACAGTCTGGCGGGCCGTCAGCCCGAAGTGTCAAAGGTGTAGTTCAGAGCGGTAGACCCACCAGGTCGGCAAGTTGACGCGTCTCGGTGGTGAGGGTGCGCCGACGGGTGATCGTGTCGGCCAACGTGTCCCGGGCGTAGGGCTGCTCCGCGATCCACTCCGGGGCCTCGGCCGCGACCTCCCCCAGCACGTCGAGCGCGCGGCCGTGCTGACGCGTCATGGTGTACGCCTTCGCCACATCGAGCCGGTGACGGTGGTACTCGGACCCGGTGCCGCCCTTCAGTCGGGGGGCGATCTCCAGCACCTCGTCCGGCCGGTCGGTCACGACGCCCTGTTCGGCGGCCTTGTACGCCACCGTGGACGGCCCCCAGGTGGCGATCCGTACGTCGCCGTGGCGGAGCGGTCCCGTGGCGACAGCCGCCGACCGGGCAAGGCGCAGCATGTCGGCGGCCTCCCCTCCCCGGTTGTCCCGGAGGGCCGCCGCGTGCCCCTGGATCAGCAGCCACCCCCACGCGGCGATCTCTTCGGCGGTCGCCCGGGACATGCGGGGCTCGGCGTCGTCGGCCCACTTCACCGCCATGGCGCGGGCGGCGTCGAAGCGTCCCTGACGCACCAGCAGCCACGTCCAGGTGGTGACGACGCTGGCGGCCCGCAGGCGGTCCGGGGCTTCGTCCAGGGCCCGGCGCAGCGCGGTCTCGGCGGCGGAGAACTGCCGGGCCCCGGTCAGGGTCGATCCGGCGATCTGGAGCAGTTGAGCGCGGGCCGCCCGTGCGGCCGGGGTGTCTCCGAGGGCTTCGGCGTCTCGCAGCAGCGGCACCAGGAGGTCCACGGCCTCCCGCATCCGCTTGCCGAAGTGGGCCGCCCTGACGGCTTCCAGACCGTCCTGGACTCCCCGGGTCGTCGGTTCCTCGTCGGGCTGCTCGGCGGGGCGCTCCACGGCACGCTGAAGGGCTTGCCACGGCTCGGGCGCGGGGTGGGGCTCGGCGGGCGCACGCTCCACCAGCGTTGTGGTGGGCACCCGGAGGGCGGCGGCCAGCTTCCGGGCGGTCTCCATGCGGGTATCGGCCACCACGCCTTGTTCCAGCTTCGTGATCAGCGAGTGGCTGACCTTCGACGCTTTCGCCAGTTCACGCTGCGAGAGGCCGCGCCGCTTGCGGATCTCCCGCAGTCGGTCCCCGAGGCCGTGTTCGTCGGACATGGGCCCTCCTTCGGTGCTCCCTCCCGACGATACCCAGGCCGCATGGCCCCCGTACGGGGTCCGCCGCCCCGTACCGCCTCCGGGTCCGGCGGGCACCGTCACGCCCGGGGCCGTGCTACTCGCCCGCGGGGGCGTGTTCGGCGGCCGCCGTCACGTCGATCTCGCGCCAGAATCCCGCCCGGATGGCATAGCGGTCGTGCTCGTCGATCTGGTCGTCCTTGTGCGCGAGCAGCCCGAACCGGGCCGCGTAGCGCAGGAGTTCGCCGTCGATGCGGTGCGGGATGCGGGGGTACATGGTGGACAGCCGCTGGAGGTGGACCGCTTCCGGGAGGCGTTCCATCCAGCGCCGGGCGAAGACCTGGCCCACCTCGAAGGGGTCGCCGCCGACGGTGGTGATGTCCTCCTCCCGGTCCGCCCAGCGCTGTTCGGCGCTGGTGAGCTGCGCCAGGGTGGGCAGGGACGCGGTCTCGGACGGTTCGCCGAGCGGTCCGCCGCGCTCCACCCATCCCTTGTCGGACGACCAGCGCAGGGTGGCGTTGCCGGCGGGCTGCTGCTGTACGGCGGAGGGGGCGGCGCGGTCCACGGGCGCGCGCAGGGCGGCGAGGTCCTTGGGGGTGGGGACGCCCTTGGGGCCGGGGGCGGGCTGCGGGGGCGCGGTGGTGCGGGCGGCCGGTTCCACGGTGCCGTTGCGGGCGGCGGCCTGCGCCTCGGACGCCCGTTCGACCGAGGCGGCGAGCGCGGCCTCGGGCAGCGGGGCGGAGAGGATCGCGGCGATCTCCGGGCGCGGGACGGGCGCGGGCGCGCAGACGGCCCCGGTGTCCTTGGCGCGTACCGCCTGGGTGATCCACGCCCGGTCAAGCACCCGCCGTTCGTCGGCCTCGGCGACCAGGTCCTCGGACTGGTTGTAGTCGCCGTCGGCGGCCTGGACCGCCCAGAGGTGAACGGCCACCCCGTGTTCCTTGGCGGACATCAGTCCGGGCAGCAGATCGCCGTCGCCGGTCACCAGCACCACGTCGGAGCAGGCGCGGTTCCTGGCCAGTTCGGTGAGTTCGGCGTGCATCGCCGCGTCGACGCCCTTCTGCGCCCACCGTCCGTCACTGCGGGTGAGGGCTCCGAGCCGGACGGTGACCCGGGGCATCACGCGCAGCCGCCGGTGTTCGGGCTGCGGTACGCGGTCGGGGGCGCCGTCGAACCAGTAGATGCGGAGGAGGGGTTGTTCCGTGTCGGCCTCGGCGCGCAGCCGCAGGCCCCGGATCAGGGCGGCGTGATCGACGGTGATGCGGGACCGGGCGGGCTCCCCGGCCAGCAGGCTGGCGGCTGCGCCCAGCAGATAGCCGGCGTCCACCAGGACGACGCAACGGTCCACGCGTTCCACCCTCTTCCAGGAATTCGGGAACGGATCAGCGGACCTGGTCGTGGGGGGTGGGTCCGCTTGTTCGGGGTTCGCTTACTCAGGGTTTCCTTCGAGTCTGCCCGACGGAACGGGCGTTAACGTCCGGAACTCGATCATCGGCGTGGCGGATCGGGAAAATGGCGCATGATACAACCCGAATCACACTGAGTGATGATCCAACATGCGGCTTATCGGGTGCTATGTGAATCTGACAGCGGTCCTGGCCCGCACGATTCCGCACAGGAGGCACCACCGATGGCCAAGAACAAGAACCGTAAGCAGGGCAGTCGGCATGATCGCGTGTCCACCGCCGAGCGCGGCAACGAGGACGCCAAGTCCACCTCGTTCGAGGCGCGGGCGCAGGACAGGGCGCAGACCCAGGACACCTCTTCGGACGTCTCCCGCAAGCACCAGCGCCGCTTCGGCCACAACTGACCCGTCCCGCCCGCACGAGAGGGGCGCCCCGCTGTCCGCGGGGCGCCCCTTTCGTGGTGGTGCGGTACGGGGCCGGGCTCAGCCGGCCAGGCAGGACGGCCCGAGCAGCACCTTCAGATCGCCGAAGAGGGCCGGGTCGGGCTTGACCCGGTGGCGGTCCAGCCGCAGGACGGTGGTCTTGCGGGGGCCCTGGAGCCTGATGCGCACCTCGGTGTCGCCCCGGTGGTTGCCGAGGACCTCGCCGAGCCGGCTCACCATGGGCGGGGTGACCCGGACCGTGGGGATGGTCAGCACGACGGGCGCGTTGGTCCCGGCGTTGGAGATGTCGGGGACCTGCATCTCCATGGCGACCAGGCGCGGCACGTCCTCGCGCTTGTCGAGGCGTCCCTTGACGAAGACGACGGTGTCCTCGACGAGCTGGGTGGAGACCAGCTGGTAGGTGGCCGGGAAGAACATGCACTCGATGGAGCCCGCCAGGTCCTCGACGGTGGCGATGGCCCAGGCGTTGCCCTGCTTGGTCATCTTGCGCTGGAGGCCGGAGATGATGCCGCCGACGGTGACGATGGCGCCGTCGGCGTGCTCGCCGCCGGTGAGCTGGGAGATCGAGGCGTCCGACTTGTCGGAGAGCACGTGCTCCAGCCCGAAGAGCGGGTGGTCGGAGACGTAGAGGCCGAGCATCTCCCGTTCCTGGGCGAGCAGGTAGGACTTCTCCCACTCGACGTCGGAGAACTCCACGTCGAGTCCGAAGCCCGGCTCGTCGCTCTCCTCCTCGCCCATGCCGCCGAAGAGGTCGAACTGGCCCTCGGCCTCCTTGCGCTTGACCTGGACCACGTTGTCAATCATCGGCTCGTGGTGGGCGACGAGACCCTTGCGGGTGTGGCCCATCTCGTCGAACGCGCCCGCCTTGATGAGCGATTCGACGGTGCGCTTGTTGCAGACGACCGCCTCGACCTTGTCCAGGAAGTCCGGGAAGGAGGAGTACTTCCCCTTGGCCTTGCGGCACCGGATGATCGAGTCGACGACGTTCTGCCCGACGTTGCGGACGGCCGTGAGCCCGAAGAGGATCACGTCGTCACCCTGGGCGGCGAAGTTGGACTCGGACTCGTTGACGTTCGGCGGGAGGACCTTGATGCCCATGCGGCGGCACTCGTTGAGGTAGACCGCCGACTTGTCCTTGTCGTCCTTGACGGAGGTCAGCAGCGCCGCCATGTACTCGGCCGGGTAGTTGGCCTTGAGGTACGCGGTCCAGTAGGTGACCAGGCCGTACGCCGAGGAGTGCGCCTTGTTGAACGCGTAGCCCGCGAAGGGCACCAGGACGTCCCAGAGCGCCTGGATCGCCGTGTCCGAGTAGCCGTTCTTCTTGGCGCCGGCCTGGAAGAGGACGAAGTTCTTCGCCAGCTCCTCGGGCTTCTTCTTGCCCATCACGCGGCGCAGGATGTCGGCTTCGCCGAGCGAGTAGCCGGCGATGATCTGGGCGGCCTTCTGGACCTGCTCCTGGTAGACGATGAGGCCGTACGTCAGGCCCAGCGTCTCCTTGAGCGGCGCCTCCAGCTCCGGGTGGATCGGGGTGATCTCCTGGCGGCCGTTCTTGCGCTCGGCGTAGTTCGTGTGCGAGTTCATGCCCATCGGGCCCGGCCGGTAGAGGGCCGAGACGGCGGAGATGTCCTCGAAGTTGTCGGGCTGCATCTGGCGCAGCAGCGAACGCATGGGGCCGCCGTCGAACTGGAACACCCCGAGCGTGTCACCGCGGCAGAGCAGTTCGTAGGTCTTGGGGTCGTCCAGCGGCAGGGAGAGCATCTCCAGGTCGATGCCCTTGTTGGCCTTCACCATCTTGATGGCGTCGTCCATGATCGTCAGGTTGCGCAGGCCCAGGAAGTCCATCTTGAGCAGGCCGAGCGACTCGCACTGGGGGTAGTCCCACTGCGTGATGGTGACGCCGTCGGTGTGCCGCACCCAGACCGGGGCGTGGTCGACGATGGGTTCGCTGGACATGATCACGCCTGCCGCGTGCACGCCCATCTGCCGGACCAGGCCCTCGACGCCCTTGGCGGTGTCGATGACCTTCTTGACGTCCGGTTCGCTCTCGTACATCCCCCGGATCTCGCCCGCCTCGCCGTAACGCGGGTGCTTGGGGTCGGTGATGCCGCTGAGGTCGATGCCCTTGCCGAGGACGTCGGCGGGCATGGCCTTGGTGAGCCGGTCGCCCATCGCGTACGGGTAGCCCAGCACACGCGCGGAGTCCTTGATCGCGTTCTTGGCCTTGATCTTGCCGTAGGTGCCGATCATGGCGACCTTGTCGGCGCCGTACTTCTCGGTGACGTACCTGATCACCTCGACGCGCCGGCGCTCGTCGAAGTCGATGTCTACGTCGGGCATGGAGACGCGCTCGGGGTTGAGGAACCGCTCGAAGATCAGACCGTGCGTGATCGGGTCGAGGTCGGTGATGCCCATGGCGTACGCCACGATCGAGCCGGCCGCCGAGCCTCGCCCGGGGCCGACCGCGATGCCGTTGTTCTTGGCCCACATGATGAAGTCGGCGACGACGAGGAAGTACCCCGGGAACCCCATCTGGATGATGATGTCCATCTCGTACTCGGCCTGCTTCTGCCGGTCCTCGGGGACACCGCCGGGGTAGCGGCGGCCCATGCCGACCCGGACCTCCTCCTGGAACCAGGTGACCTCGGTGAAGCCCTCCGGGATCTCGAACTTCGGCATCAGGTCGCGCTTCTCGAACATCCCGGTGGTGTCGATCTGCTGCGCGACCAGCAGGGTGTTGTCGCAGCCCTGCTGCCAGGCGTCCGAGGAGTCGACGGCGTACATCTCTTCCGTCGTCTTCAGGTAGTAGCCGGTGCCGTCGAAGCGGAAGCGGTCCGGGTCGGAGAGGTTCTTGCCGGTCTGGATGCAGAGCAGGGCGTCGTGCGCGGTGGCCTCGTGGGCGTACGTGTAGTGCGAGTCGTTGGTGACGAGCGGCGGGATGTCCAGCTTCCTGCCGATCTCCAGCAGCCCGTCGCGGACCCGGCGCTCGATCTCGATGCCGTGGTCCATCAGCTCCAGGAAGTACCGGCCCTCGCCGAAGATGTCCTTGTAGTCGGAGGCCGCCTGGACCGCCTCGTCGAACTGCCCGAGCCGCAGCCGGGTCTGCACCTCACCGGAGGGGCACCCGGTGGAGGCGATCAGGCCCTCGGACCACTGGGAGATGGTCTCCTTGTCCATACGCGGCCACTTCTGGAGCCAGCCCTCGGCGTACGCGTCGGAGGAGAGCTTGAAGAGGTTGTGCAGACCGGTGCTGTTCGCCGCCCAGATCGTCTTGTGGGTGTAACCACCCGAACCCGAGACGTCGTCGCGCTTCTGGTGCGGCTGCCCCCACTGGATCTTCCGCTTGTGCTTGCGCGACTCGGGGGCGACGTACGCCTCGATCCCGATGATCGGCGTCACCCCGGCCTTCTGCGCCGAGTGGAAGAAGTCGTAGGCGCCGTGGAGGTTGCCGTGGTCGGTCATCGCGATGTGCGACATGCCCATCGTGTTCGCCGCCTCGAACATGTCCTTGAGCCGCGCGGCACCGTCCAGCAGCGAGTACTGGGTGTGGACGTGCAGGTGCGTGAAGGGCGGCTTGCTCACGGCGCTGTGCCTCCGGGGAGAACGGGCGAGGGCGGAGTGGGGGGACAGCGTCGAAGTCTACGTCCTGGCACCGACAGGCGGCGGGCCCTGGTGAGGCGACCGCGCGCCGGGGGGACGGGACCGGCCGCCCCGTCCGTCGTGCCCGGCCGGGCCCCCGGATCGACGGTCCTTAGGGCCGGTTTACAGGTTCACATGGCACACTCTGCGGCGATGGACGTATCAGGGACACCGATCAGAGCGGTACGCGCGGCGCTGTTCACCGCGCTCGTCGTCACGCTCTCCTCCGCGTCCCACGTACTGCTCTCCCGGGTCCCGCTGCCGGCGGCGTCGATAGCGCTGCTCGCGGCCGTGGTCTTCGCCATGGCGTTCGCGCTGGCCGGCCGGGAGCGGGGCTTCGGTGCCATCGCCGGACTGCTGGTTCCGCTGGAGCTGGCCGCCGACACCGTCTTCACCACCGGACAGCACCTCTGCTACGGGGCGGCGGGCGGCCCGATCGCCGGTCCGCTGCGCTCCGTGGGCGTGGACGTGCTCTGCGGCGGCGGCGCCCACACGGGCCCCGACGCGCTCTCCGGTGTCGCCACGGTGGGCACCCCGCTGGCGGGGGTGACCGGCACCGGCGACCGCGCCGCGGCCCTGCTGGCCTCGCCCGGTCCGGCCGTGCCCTGGCTGCTGCTCGCCGCCCACGTGGCGGTGGGGCTGCTGGCGGCCGCCTGGCTGCGGCACGGCGAGTCGGCCCTGGCCGCCCTGCTGCGCGCGGCGGCCGCCGTCGCCTTCCGGCCGCTGCTCACCGCGGTCGCCGCGGTGGGCGCCACCGCCCGTCCCGAGCGGCCGGGCCCCCGCCCGGCCGGACGTCCGGGCCCGCTCGGCCCGGCCCGCCTCCTCGTGCACTGTGTGGGACGGAGGGGACCTCCGCGCTCGGCCCGTGCCTTCGCCTGAGTACGCGGTATCCCCGCTCCACACCCCCACGCACCTACGGAGAACACCCATGAGCAAGCGCAACAGCCAGGCCAACAAGTCCGCCGCGCGCGAGCGGCTGCGCGCCGAGCGCGAGCGTCAGGCCAAGAAGGACAAGACGCGCAAGCAGCTCGTCGTCGGCGTCTCGGTGGTCGCCGTCCTGGCGATCGCGGGCGGTGTCAGCTACGGCGTCATGCAGCTGAACAAGCCCTCCGCCTGGGAGGCCGCCGCGGACGCGAAGAACGTGACCGCCCCGAAGAACACCTCGGGCGACGACGGCACGACCGTGGTCATCGGCAAGGACAGCGCCAAGAAGACCCTGGAGCTGTACGAGGACTCCCGCTGCCCGGTCTGCGCCACGTTCGAGCAGGCGGTCGGCGAGAAGGTCGCCAAGGACGTCGAGGCCGGCACGTACAAGATCAAGTACGTCGGTGCCACCTTCATCGACAACATGTCCAACGGCGAGGGCTCCAAGAACGCCCTCAGCGCCCTGGGTGCCGCGCTCGACGTGAGCCCGGAGGCCTTCCTCGACTACAAGGCCGCGCTGTACTCGGCCGAGTTCCACCCCGAGGAGACCGACGACAAGTTCGCCAAGGACGACTACCTCATCGAGGTGGCGAACTCGGTCGACGCCCTCAAGGGCAACAAGGCGTTCGAGAAGGCCGTCAAGGACGGCACGTACGACGCCTGGGCGATGAAGATGTCCAAGGCCTTCGACAAGAGCGGGGTGCAGGGCACCCCCACGCTGATGATGGACGGCAAGAAGATCACCGCCGAGGGCAGCGACAACTCCCCCATGACGGAGGCCGAGTTCACCACGGCGATCACCGCGGCGCTGAAGGGCTGACCGGGGCGCCCCCGGGACCGGGGGCGGAATTCCGGCCGTCGAACGGCCGACAGGCGGGCGAACTTCCTCTGTTCGCCCGCCTGTTCGCTCTACTCGCCAGTAGTGTCATGGGCCGTGACCAGACGACACCTTTCCGCACCCACCCGCCGCACGGTCGTCAAGGCAGCCGCCGCCACCGCGGTCGCCGGCCCCGTGCTCGTCGCCGCGACCGGCGCCCGCGCCGCCGACGGCCCGGCCTTCCTGCACGGGGTGGCCTCCGGTGACCCGCTGCCGGACGGCATCCTCCTGTGGACCCGCGTCACCCCCTCCCCGGACGCCGTGCCCGGTTCGGGCCTCGGGGCCGACACGGCGGTCTCCTGGGAGGTCGCCGAGGACAAGGAGTTCACCCGGATCACCGCCCGGGGCACGGCGCTCGCCCGCGCCGCCTCGGACCACACCGTCAAGGCGGACGTGCGCGGGCTGAGCCCGGCCACGGCGTACTGGTTCCGCTTCTCGGCGGCCGGCGGACAGGTCGTCTCCCCCGCCGGACGCACCCGCACGGCACCCGCGGCCGGAGCGGCGACGCCCGGAATCCGCTTCGGCGTGGTCTCCTGCGCCAACTGGGAGGCCGGCTGGTTCTCCCCGTACCGGCACCTGGCGGCCCGCGCCGACCTGGACGCCGTGCTGCACCTGGGCGACTACGTCTACGAGTACGCCTCGGGCGACTATCCCACCCGGGGCACCGTCGTACGCCCCCACGCCCCGCTCCACGAGATCGTCACCCTGGCCGACTACCGCACACGCCACGGCGCGTACAAGACGGACACCGACCTCCAGGCGCTGCACGCCGTCCACCCGGTGATCGCGATCTGGGACGACCACGAGTTCGCCAACGACGCCTGGTCGGGCGGGGCCGAGAACCACACCCCTCAGACCGAGGGCCCCTGGGCGGCCCGGGTGGCGGCGGCGAAGCAGGCGTACTTCGAGTGGATGCCCGTCCGCGCCTCCACCGAGGGAACCGTCTACCGGCGGCTGCGCTTCGGGAACCTGGCCGATCTGCTCCTGCTGGACCTGCGCAGCTTCCGCTCGGAGCAGGTCTCCGTCGGCGACGGCGCGGTCGACGACCCGGGGCGTTCGATCACCGGGCGGGCCCAGCTGGACTGGCTGAAGGCCCAGCTGGCCGGTTCGGACGCCGCCTGGAAACTGGTCGGCACCTCCGTGATGATCTCACCGGTGGCCTTCGGGTCGGTCCCGGCCCATCTGCTGGGGCCGCTCACCGGGCTGCTGGGGCTGCCGGCGGAGGGGCTCGCGGTCAACGTCGACCAGTGGGACGGCTACACGCACGACCGCAAGGAGCTGATCACCCATCTCCGGGACCGGGCGGTCACCAACACGGTCTTCCTGACCGGTGACATCCACATGGCGTGGGCCAACGACGTACCGGTGAAGGCGGCCACCTACCCGCTGTCGGCCTCCGCGGCCACCGAGTTCGTGGTGACGTCGGTGACCTCGGACAACCTGGACGACATCCTGCGGGTCGCGCCCCAGACGGTCTCGGTGGTCGCGGCCGCCGCGCTCAGGGCGGCGAACCGGCACGTGAAGTGGGTGGACCTGGACTCGCACGGCTACGGCGTCCTCGACGTGACCGCCGAGCGCTCGCAGATGGACTACTACGCGGTCTCCGACAAGACCCGCCGGGACGCGACGTCCTCGTGGGTCCGCTCGTACCGCACGCGCAGCGGCACCCAGAAGACCGAACGGGCCGACGCCCCGGTGCGCTGAGCGGTCACGGGAGGGGCCGGACGGGAGGGGTCGGGCGGGAGGGGCCGGGCGGGCCCGTGCGCGCCTTGCCGGGGCGCCCCGTGCGCGCCTCCGCCCCGGCGCTCCCTACAGCGTGGCGAGGAAGCCGAGGGCGACCCTCCAGGTCAGGTCCGCGGCGGGCTTGTCGAAGTCGGGCAGGTCCGGGTCGGTGTACAGGTGCCCGGCCCCCGGGTAGCGGTAGACCTCCACGTCGGCGCCGGTCCGCTTCATCTGGAGGTACCAGCTGTTCAGCCAGTCCGCCGGCTCGAACGCGTCCGGGTCCGCGACGTGCAGCTGGACCGGCAGCTCCTCCACCGACGCGTTCTCCGCGATGTCGGAGGTACCGTGGAGCAGCAGCAGCCCGCGCGCCTTCGCGTCGCCGAGCGCCAGCGTCTGTGCCACCGACGCCCCGAACGAGAACCCGGCGTACACCAGGCCCTGGTCCGAGTAGGGCGCCGCCGCCAGCACGGCGCGCCTGAGCAGCTCGTCCTTGCCGACCTCGTCCTTGAAGGCCATTCCCTCCTCGACCGTGTCGAAGGTGTGGCCCTCGAAGAGATCGGGCACGCGCACCTCGTGCCCGGCTGCGCGCAGCCGGTCGGCCGCCATGTGCACGGCCGGCCGCAGACCGTAGGTCGAGTGGAAGAGCATGATGTTCATGCCTCCATCGTGCCAGCTGGGCCCGAAGACTTGGAGGAAGAGTTCGATGGAGAACGTACTGCGACCGCTGCTCGTGGTGGGCGGGTCGCTGGTGTTGACGCTGGTGCTGGGCTGGCTGGTCGACGTGCTGCTGCGTCGGGCCGACGCCCGGCACAGCGAGACACCGCTCTGGGGTCTCCTGCGCCGCTGCCGGCCGCCCTTGCAGGTGGTGCTCGGCACGGCGCTGCTCGGGGCGACCTACACGCAGATACGTGTCGACGCCGTACGGGACCACCGGGCCGTGATCGGTCAGACCCTCACGCTGGTGCTGATCGCGGCGTCCGCGTGGCTGGTCCTGCGCGTGGCGGCCACGATCGTGGAGTCCTCGTACGCCCGTTACGCCGCGGCGTCCCGCGACGCGGCCCGGGTCCGCCGGGTCCGCACCCAGGTGACGCTGATCCAGCGGGTGGTGACGGCGGTGGTGGCGACGGTCGCGATCGCGGCGATGCTGCTGACGTTCCCGGAGATGCGTACGGTCGGTACCTCGATGCTGGCCTCGGCCGGTGTCGTCGGCATCGTCGCCGGTGTCGCCGCCCAGTCGACGCTCGGCAACCTCTTCGCCGGGTTCCAGATCGCCTTCGGGGACATGGTGCGGCTCGGGGACACCGTGGTGGTGAACGGCGAGTGGGGCACGGTGGACGAGATCACCCTGACCTTCCTCACCGTGCGTACGTGGGACGAGCGGCGCATCACCATGCCGGTCTCGTACTTCACCAGCCAGCCGTTCGAGAACTGGTCGCGGGGCGGAGCCCAGATGTCGGGCACCGTCTACTTCCAGCTCGACCACTCGGCGCCGGTCGCGGAGATGCGGGACGCGCTGCGCGACATCCTCGGCGAGTGCGCCGCCTGGGACGGCCGCAACTGGTCCCTGGCCGTGACGGACACCACCCCCACGACGATGGAGGTCCGGGCGGTGGTCACGGCCAAGGACGCGGACGACATCTGGACGGTGCGCTGCGCGGTGCGCGAGCAGCTGATCGTCTGGCTGCGCGCCCACCACCCGTACGCGCTGCCGCGGGTCACCACGGCCCCCGCCTCGCTGCCGCCCCAGGAGCACTGGGCGGCGCTGACCGGTGCGGACGCGGTCCGGAGCCCGGCCGGCAACGGCAAGGTCCCCGACCGGGACAGGAACCCGCGCACGGGCCGCGGCTGACCCGGTAGGCGCCTCGCGCCGCGTACGTCAGCGCAGGCTGCGTACGTCCAGGTACCGCAGCACCCGGTCCACGACCTCCGGGTCCGCGCCCGGCTCGTTGCGGGCGGACAGCACCTCGTGGCGTGCGGCCGACAGCATGTCCCGCTGGACGCGGCTGACCGCCGCGAAGCGCTCCGCGCGCCGGGCGTACGCCGCGCGCCTCTCCTCGTCGACCATGTCGGGGCTGATCCGCGCCCCGATGTCGTAGGCGGCGCGGTGGAGGCGTTCGAGGACCTCGTCGGGGAAGTCCTCCCGCTCCTCGATCTCCTTGAGGCGGCGTTTGGCCGCCCCCGCCGCGCGCATCGCGAGGTCCCGCTCCAGGGCCTGGTCGGCGTCGGCGTCCGCGCGGACACCGAGCTTGCGCACCAGCCAGGGCAGGGTCAGTCCCTGGATGACGAGGGTGGCCATGATGACGACGAAGGCGATGAAGACGATCTCGTCCCGCCCGGGGAACGGCTTCCCGTCGTCGGTCTTCAGCGGGATGGCGAGGGCCAGCGCGACCGAGGCCACTCCGCGCATGCCCGCCCACCACATGACGACGGTCTCCCGCCAGCTGGTGGGGATCTCCTCGTCGTAGTCGCGCCGGGTGTGCAGCCGCTTGGCGAGCCAGGTCGCGGGCAGCAGCCACATCAGCCGGACGCCGACGACGACGGCCACGACCGCGAGCCCCCAGCCCAGCAGTTCCGGCAGCCGTTCCCCGGCCGTGCCGAAGACGTTGTGCAGTTCGAGCCCGATGAGGCCGAAGGCGACCCCGGTGACGAGGGTGTCCACGATCTCCCAGAAGGAGCGGCCGGTCAGCCGCCCCTGGACGTCGTCGGCGTCCGCGGTGTGCTCGGCGAGGAAGAGGGCCGTGGTCAGGACGGCCAGGACGCCCGAGCCCATCAGCTCCTCGGCGAGCACGTAGCTCACGAAGGGCACCAGCAGGGTCAGGCCCACCTGGAGGGTGGCGTCGCCCAGCAGGCCCATGAGCTTGATGGTGAGCCAGCCCAGCACCAGCCCGACGACCACGGCCACGACGGCGGAGAGGACGAGCAGCCCGAAGGCCTCGGGCAGCGAGAAGGTCCCGCTGACGGCCGCGGCGATCGCCACGTGGTAGAGGACGATGGCGGTGACGTCGTTGAACAGGCCCTCGCCCTCCAGGATGGAGACCAGCCTGCGGGGCAGACCGAGGGAGCCGGCCACGGCCGACGCGGCGACGGGGTCGGGCGGGGCGACCAGGGCGCCGAGCGCCACGGCGGCGGCGATGGGCAGCCCCGGGACGATCGCGTCGGCGACGGCGGCGACGGCGGCCGTGGTGACGAAGACCAGGGCGACGGCCAGCAGGAAGATGGGCCGTTTGTTGGCCGCGAACTGCCGCCAGGAGGTGCGTTGCACGGAGGCGTAGAGCAGCGGGGGCAGCAGGGCGGGGAGGATGATCTCCGGCGGGATGTCCACGTCGGGGACGAAGCTGGCGAAGGCCATCGCGACCCCGACGAGGGTCATCAGCACCGGCGCCGGCAGTCCGAGCCGCTCCCCCAGGGGCACCGTGACCACCGCTCCGAGCAGCAGCAGGAGCAGCAGTGCCATCTGGTCCACGAGGGTTCGCCTTCCGCAGCGGGCCGGGCCCGGTGATCAGCCGATGAGGGCGTCCAGCCTGCCACGCGGATCCCCCGGCCGGTGCGGCGCCCCCGCGCGGCACACGGTCAGAACGTCCGCCGCATGGCCCGGTGCGGAATGCCGGCGTCCGGGAATTCGGGCCCGTACGCCACATAGCCGAGGCGTTCGTAGAACCCGAGGGCGTGGGTCTGGGCGTGCAGGTCGACGCCGGTCAGGCCCAGCGCGCGCGCCTCGTCCTCCACGGCCCGTACGAGCGCGGCGCCGACCCCGAGCCCGCGGGCCTCGCGGGTCACGGCGAGCCTGCCCAGCGAGCCGACGGTGAGGTCCCCGCCGGTCCGGCCGGCCGCGTCCGGGCCGTGCAGCAGCCGTCCGGTGCCGAGCGCGGAGCCGTCCGCCGCGACGGCGAGGACGTGCACGGCCGTGGCGTCGTGCTCGTCGTACTCGATCTCCTCGGGGACGTTCTGCTCACCGACGAAGACGTCCTTGCGGACCTGGAAGCAGGCGGCGCGGTCGTCCGCGCCGACGGCCCTGCGGGTGCCGCCGAGGACGGGCGGGGTCACCGGCTCTCCGCGGCGATGGTCTCCAGGGCGTGCCGCAGGTCGTCCGGGTACGCGCTGGAGAACTCGACCCAGCCGCCGTCGGCCGGGTGCTCGAAGCCGAGGCGGACGGCGTGCAGCCACTGCCGGGTGAGCCCGAGCCGCTTGGCCATCGTGGGGTCCGCGCCGTACGTCAGGTCGCCGACGCAGGGGTGGCGGTGGGCGGCCATGTGCACCCGGATCTGGTGGGTGCGCCCGGTCTCCAGCTTGATGTCGAGGAGGCTGGCGGCGCGGTAGGCCTCGATGAGGTCGTAGTGCGTCACGGAGGGCTTGCCCTCGGCGGTGACGGCCCACTTGTAGTCGTGCTGGGGGTGGCGGCCGATGGGGGCGTCGATGGTGCCGCTCATCGGGTCCGGGTGGCCCTGGACCAGCGCGTGGTACTTCTTCTCGACGACCCGGTCGCGGAACTGGGCCTTGAGCAGGGTGTAGGCGCGCTCGGACTTGGCCACCACCATCAGGCCGGAGGTGCCGACGTCCAGCCGGTGCACGATGCCCTGGCGCTCGGCGGCGCCCGAGGTCGAGATGCGGTAACCGGCCGCGGCCAGCCCGCCGATGACGGTGGTGCCGGTCCAGCCGGGGCTGGGGTGGGCGGCGACCCCGACCGGCTTCATGATGACGACGATGTCGTCGTCGTCGTGGACGATCTCCATGCCCTCGACGGGTTCGGCGACGATCTGGACGGGAGCGGGCGCCTGCGGCATCTCCACTTCCAGCCAGGCCCCGCCGTGCACCCGCTCGGACTTCCCGGCGACCGCGCCGTCCACCTGGACCTTCCCGGCGGCGGCCAGCTCGGCGGCCTTGGTGCGGGAGAAACCGAACATCCGGGAGATGACGGCGTCGACTCGCTCGCCCTCCAGGCCGTCGGGTACGGGCAGGGTGCGGACCTCGGGATACGTACTCACCTGTCGAGTATGCCTTGCGGCACCTAGTCCTTGTGAACGGTCCCGTCGGGGTCCAGGCCCTTGAAGGAGAGGATCACGACCAGGAAGCCGCCGCAGACGATGGCGGAGTCCGCGAGGTTGAAGACGGCGAAGTGCGCGGGGGAGATGAAGTCCACCACCGCGCCCTGGAACATGCTGGGCGCCCGGAAGATCCGGTCGGTGAGGTTGCCGAGCGCCCCGCCGAGGAGCAGCCCGAGGGCGATGGCCCAGGGCAGGCTGTAGAGCTTGCGGGCGAGGCGGATGATCACGATGATCACGACCGAGGCGATGGCCGTGAAGATCACGGTGTACGCCTCGCCGAAGCTGAACGCGGCACCCGCGTTGCGGATCACCTCCAGCTTCAGCCAGTCGCCGAAGATCTCGACGGGCGCCCGGTGCTCCAGCTCCGCGACCACGATCGTCTTGCTGACCAGGTCGAGCAGATAGGCGAGGACGGCCACGCAGAGGAGGACGAGGATCTTCTTCCGGCGCCGCCCGCCCACCGCCGCGTCACCGCCGGTCGCGGCTTCGCCACCGGTCGCGGCGTCACCGGTCGCCGCGTCACCGGTTGCCGGGCCGCCCTCGGCCGGCTCCGCGCCTTCCGCGTCACCACGGGCCGGCCCGGCGCCCTTCGCGTCGCCACGGGGCTGCTCGGTGCCCTCGGAAGGCCGCTGGGGCTCCGCCCCGTCGGCCCCCTCGGCATCGGGGATGTCCGGCGTACCGATGATGCGCTCCGCCTCTGCCACGTGAGTCCCTCAACCTAGGTGCCTGATTGAGGACGAGGGTACGACAACCCCGGGACGCTCAGCCTCGCCGCTCCTGCTTCTGCTTGTCCTCCACGCAGAGTGTGGCCCTGGGGAAGGCCTGCATCCGTGCCTTGCCGATCGGCTTGCCGCAGATCTCGCAGAGTCCGTAGGTCCCGGAGTCGAGCTTCGCGAGCGCGCGCTCGGTCTGCTCCAGCGTCTCCTGGGCGTGGGCCGCGAGCGACAGTTCGTGTTCCCGGGTGATGTTCTTGGTGCCGGTGTCCGCGTCGTCGTCGCCCGCGCCGTCCCCGGAGTCCCGCATCAGACCGGCCAGCGCCGCGCCCGACGTCTCCAGCTCGCTGCGCAGCCGCAGGACCTCCCCGGTCAGCTCCGTCCGCGCCTCGGCGACCTCCTCCGGGGTCCAGGGGTCCTCCCCGGGCCTGACCGCGAGGTCTGCCGGATCGGCGGCGCTGGCCGGGGGCGCCGTCGTGGCGACGCCCTCCCCCGCGGCCGTGTTCCGGTCCGCGCTCTTCTTGGCTACCACCGTGTGGGCTCCTGTCTGCTCGGCGGACTGTGCCGCCCCTGTGGCCTTCGACGCCCTCGCGACCCGCTCCGGGGGCGTCCCGGCCGTGCTCCTGCCGGCCGCGCTCTGCTCAGCCGTACGTCTTGCGCGCCGTGCTCTTCCGAGCGGCACCCCGTCTCCGCGGCACCCTTCCGCGCGGTCACAAAGCGTGCTCTTGCACCCGAATCGTCCTGGGACGATAAATCGACTCCGGCTCCGCGGCAACGGGGCACGCCGCCGGACGGCCCCTCCCCGTGCCGGGCGGCGCGGCGCCCGCAGAGGTTGTGCCCAGCTCCCCGCCGGGTAATCCGCCCGGTCACCCGCCCGGCGGCCCCGCTCCCCGGCCGCCCGGCGTTCCGGGGCGCGGGCGGCCCCGGAACAAACCGGTCGGCCGTCGCCCGTACGGGCCCGTACAATGAGCGCAGCGAAAGGCATGGATGGGACGAGTAGCGTCGTACGCAGCCGGCAGCGACCCGGGGACGGTGGAAGCCCGGGGGCGAGCGCGTCGTGAAGATCACCCCGGAGCCGCCGGAAGAACGCTTTGCGCCCGTGGGGTCCGCCCGGGGGCGCAAGGCCGGTAGACCCGGTGTCGCGACCCCAATGAGGGGGCCACGGGCGTGTGCCCGGGGCCAAGGAGGGTGGTACCGCGGGAGCCGGCCGGTTCTCGTCCCTCCGACGGAAGTGGAAGTCGTCCGCCGGAGGAAGCCCGCACATGACATCGCCGCAGTACCGCCAGGTACCCGCCCAGGTCGACCTGCCCGCCCTCGAGCACGCCGTGCTCGACTTCTGGCGCGAGAGCAAGGTCTTCGCCAAGAGCCTCGACCGGTCCGAGGGGCGCCCCGAGTGGGTGTTCTACGAGGGCCCGCCCACGGCCAACGGCATGCCCGGCGCCCACCACATCGAGGCCCGCGTCTTCAAGGACGTCTTCCCGCGCTTCCGCACCATGCAGGGCTACCACGTCGGCCGCAAGGCGGGCTGGGACTGCCACGGCCTGCCGGTCGAGCTGGCGGTGGAGAAGGAACTCGGCTTCAACGGCAAGAAGGACATCGAGGCGTACGGCATCGCGGAGTTCAACGCGAAGTGCCGGGAGTCGGTGACCCGCCACACCGACGCGTTCGCCGAGCTGACGACCCGCATGGGGTACTGGGTCGACCTGGACGACGCCTACCGCACGATGGACCCGGAGTACGTGGACTCCGTGTGGTGGTCGCTGAAGGAGATCTTCAAGAAGGACCTCCTGGTCCAGGACCACCGGGTCGCCCCCTGGTGCCCGCGCTGCGGCACCGGCCTCTCGGACCACGAACTGGCCCAGGGCTACGAGACGGTGGTGGACCCCTCGGTCTTCGTCCGCTTCCCGCTGACGAGCGGCCCGCTGGCCGGCGAGGCCGCGCTGCTGGTCTGGACGACCACCCCGTGGACCCTGGTCTCCAACACCGCCGTCGCCGCGCACCCGGACGTCACCTACGTCGTCGCGACGAACGGCGAGGAGAAGCTGGTCGTCGCCGAACCGCTGGTCGGGAAGGCGCTCGGCGAGGGCTGGGAGCTGACCGGCCGGACCTTCACGGGCCGCGAGATGGAGCGCTGGACCTACGAACGCCCCTTCGACCTGGTCGACTTCCCGAGCGAGGCGCACTACGTCGTCAACGCCGAGTACGTCACCACCGAGGACGGCACGGGTCTGGTCCACCAGTCCCCCGCCTTCGGCGCCGACGACCTCACCGTCTGCCGCTCCTACGGCCTCCCCGTCGTCAACCCGGTCCGCCCCGACGGCACCTTCGAGGAGGATCTGCCCCTGGTCGGCGGCGTCTTCTTCAAGAAGGCCGACGAGGCGCTGACCGAGGACCTGGCCGCGCGGGGCAAGCTCTTCCGCCACGTCCCGTACGAGCACAGCTACCCGCACTGCTGGCGCTGCCACACCGCGCTGCTGTACTACGCGCAGCCGTCCTGGTACATCCGTACGACCGCCGTCAAGGACCGGCTGCTCCAGGAGAACGAGAAGACCAACTGGTACCCGGACTCGGTCAAGCACGGCCGGTTCGGCGACTGGCTCACCAACAACGTGGACTGGGCGCTCTCACGCAACCGCTACTGGGGCACCCCGCTGCCGATCTGGCGCTGCGAGGACGGCCACCTCACCTGTGTGGGCTCCCGCGCCGAGCTGACCGGGCTCACCGGCACCGACCAGTCGGACCTGGACCCGCACCGCCCGTTCATCGACGAGATCACGTTCACCTGCTCGCACGAGAACTGCCAGCTGGAGGCGTACCGCGTCCCGGAGGTCATCGACGCCTGGTACGACTCGGGTTCGATGCCGTTCGCGCAGTGGGGCTACCCGTTCAAGAACAAGGAGGTCTTCGAGAGCCGCTACCCGGCGCAGTTCATCTCGGAGGCCATCGACCAGACCCGCGGCTGGTTCTACACGCTGATGGCCGTCGGCACCCTGGTGTTCGACAAGTCGTCGTACGAGAACGTGGTCTGCCTGGGCCACATCCTCGCCGAGGACGGCCGGAAGATGTCCAAGCACCTGGGCAACATCCTCCAGCCGATCCCGCTCATGGACCAGCACGGCGCCGACGCGGTGCGCTGGTTCATGGCGGCGGGCGGCTCCCCCTGGGCGGCACGCCGGGTGGGCCACGGCACGATCCAGGAGGTCGTCCGCAAGACGCTCCTGACCTACTGGAACACGGTCGCCTTCCAGGCCCTGTACGCCCGTACGTCGAACTGGGCGCCCTCCGCGGCCGACCCGGCCCCGGCCGAGCGCACCGTCCTGGACCGCTGGCTGCTGAGCGAACTGGGCACCCTGGTCGAGCAGGTCACCGAGGCGCTGGAGGGGTACGACACCCAGCGCGCCGGCAAGCTGCTCTCCGCGTTCGTCGACGACCTGTCCAACTGGTACGTCCGCCGCTCCCGCCGCCGCTTCTGGCAGGGCGACAAGGCGGCCCTGCGCACGCTGCACGACGTGGTGGAGACGGTGACCCGGCTGATGGCGCCGCTGACCCCGTTCATCACGGAGCGCGTCTGGCAGGACCTGGTCGTCCCGGTGACGCCGGACGCCCCGGAGTCGGTGCACCTGTCCTCCTGGCCGAAGGCGGACCCGGCCTCCGTCGACCCGGCGCTCTCCACTCAGATGGCGCTGGTCCGGCGCCTGGTGGAGCTGGGCCGGGCCACCCGCGCCGAGTCGGGGGTCAAGACCCGCCAGCCGTTGTCGCGCGCCCTGGTCGCGGCCTCCGGCTTCGCGTCCCTCTCGCCCGAACTGCGCGCCCAGATCACGGAGGAGCTCAACGTCTCCTCCCTGGCCTCGCTCTCGGAGGTCGGCGGCTCGCTGGTCGACACGACGGCCAAGGCCAACTTCCGGGCGCTGGGCAAGCGGTTCGGCAAGGGCGTCCAGGCGGTGGCCAAGGCCGTCGCGAACGCGGACGCGGCCGCGCTCTCCCTGGCCCTGCGCGAGGGCACGGCGTCGGTCGAGGTGGACGGCGAGCGGATCACCCTCTCCCCGGAGGAGGTCATCGTCACGGAGACCCCGCGTGAGGGCTGGTCGGTGGCGTCCGACTCCGGCGCGACGGTCGCCCTGGACCTGGAGATCACCCCGGAACTGCGGGCGGCGGGCCTGGCCCGTGACGCGATCCGGCTGATCCAGGAGGCCCGTAAGAACAGCGGCCTGGACGTGGCGGACCGGATCGCGGTCCGCTGGACGTCGGCGTCCCCCGCCACGACCGAGGCCCTGACCGCACACGCCTCCCTGATCGCGGAGGAGGTCCTGGCCGTGGACTACGCCCAGGGCGAGGCGGATTCCACATACGGCGCCCCCTTCGAGGACGAGGGCCTGAACCTCACGTTCCGCCTCCGCAAGACCCACGCCTGACCACCCCGGAGGCCCGCCCGGACCAACGGTCCCGGCCGGGCCTCCGGCATATACGGAGCACCCCGCCCCCAGACACGCAGGCCACCCCTCCCAGACACGCAAGCCGCCCATTCCAGCCCCTCCGGCACCCCCATTCCAGCCCCTCCGGCGCTTGAGGAGCGGGGCCCGGACCGACAGGCCGCCCATTCCAGCCCCTCCGGCGCTTGAGGAGCGGGGTCCGGGGCGGAGCCCCGGTTACGGGAAGGGGCGGGTAGGGGAACAGGCCCCGCGCAGCGGCACCCCACCCGCAACCCCCACCCGCCCACGGCAAAGGGCCGGGCCCCAGGAAAACCCCGGGGCCCGGCCCTTTGCCTGCCGACGGCTACGCGCTCAGCGAGCGCACACCGCTCAGTTGTCGTCCTCGTCGATCAGGAACCCCCGCATCGGCGACGGCGCCTGCTGCATCGGCTGCGGCGCCTGCGGCCGCACCGGTGCCATCGGCTGCGTCATCGCGGGCGACATCTGCTGCTGCCCGCCGTACGACGGCGCACCGCCCATCGGCTGGTTGCCGCCACCCATCTGCTGGTTGCCGTGACCGCCGTGGCTGCTCCCCATGGAGTGCCCCATCGCACCCGCGCCGGCCGGGGCCAGCGAAGGCGACGGCGGCAGGGAAGCGGCCGCGGGCGTACGCGGCGGGGCCAGCGAGTCGTCGGCCTGGGTCTCCAGCTGACGCAGCTGGCTCTCCAGGTACGACTTCAGACGGGTCCGGTACTCGCGCTCGAAGCCGCGCAGGTCCTCGACCTTGCGCTCCAGCGTCGCGCGGGCCGACTCCAGCGAGCCCATCGCCACGCGGTGCTTCTCCTGCGCGTCCCGCTCCAGCGCGTCCGCCTTGGCACGGGCGTCACGCTCAAGACCCTCGGCACGGCTGCGCGCCTCGCCGACGATCTTGTTGGCCTCGGAACGCGCCTCCGCGATCGCCTGGTCGGCGGTCTGCTGGGCGAGCGAGAGGACACGGGCGGCGCTGTCGCCACCAGGTCCCTGACCGGGCTGCTGCATCTGCTGCTGCTGCATCTGCGGGGGCATCTGCTGCTGCTGCGGAGCGTGACCACCGGGGCCGCCCATCGGGCCGCCCATGGGTCCGCCCTGCATCGGGCCGGGGCCGTGCGGGCCCTGCGGACCGGGGCCGTGACCGCCCTGCATCGGGCCGGGGCCGCCCTGGGGACCATGGCCACCCTGGGGGCCGTGCCCGCCCTGCGGACCGTGGCCGCCCTGCGGACCGTGCGCGCTGGGACCGGCAGGCAGCTGCGGAGCACCACCGGGCAGTTGGGGGGGACCCATCTGCGGGGGCTGCTGCTGCACCGGCGGGCCCGATATGGCGGCGGGTACCGGAGCGCCGGGCCGTTCCTGCTGCTCCGGTGGTTTGCGCATACCCTGCTGCTGTTGGTTCTGCTGGTTCTGCGCGGCCGCGCGCGTGGCGGCGGCCAGCTTGGCCCGCAGGTCCTCGTTCTCACGGAGGAGACGGGTCAGTTCCGCTTCGACCTCGTCGAGAAAGGCATCGACCTCGTCCTCGTCATAGCCTTCTCGGAGGCGGACGGTCGTGAACTGCTTGTTCCGCACGTCCTCAGGGGTCAACGGCATCTCTTCTTCACCTCTACGTAGTCGTCGGCAGTCGGCAAGACCGTATCGTTCACACGCTGCTCGCTAGCTTGCCCACGATGTTGAGCAGAATGTAGACGATGATCATCAGAACGAAGAAGGACAGGTCAAGTGCCACGCCCCCGAGACGCAACGGCGGTATGAACCGCCGCAGAAGCTTCAGCGGTGGATCGGTGACAGTGTAAGTGCCCTCCAGGACGATCACCATCGCCTTGCCTGGCTGCCATGAACGTGCGAACTGGAAGACGTAGTCCATGACCAGCCGGAAGATCAGCACGATGAGGAAACACATCAGCGCGATATAGACCACATCCAGTGCGACGCCCATGTCCCGCGCTTCCCTCTCCCCTGGCTTCCGTAAGCCCCGGCCTCCCGGCCGGTTTGTACCCGGTGTCCTGTATCTCAGCTCTGGTTGAAGAACCCGCCCTCTGCGATGCGAGCCTTGTCCTCCGCCGTGACATCGACGTTAGCAGGCGACAACAGGAACACCTTCTGCGTCACGCGCTCAATGCTGCCATGGAGACCGAAGACGAGTCCCGCGGCAAAGTCGACAAGTCGCTTCGCGTCGGTGTCGTCCATCTCCGTGAGGTTCATGATCACCGGAGTGCCCTCGCGGAAGTGTTCCCCGATGGTACGGGCCTCGTTGTACGTCCTGGGGTGCAGCGTGGTGATGCGGTACGGCTCCCGCTCGGACACGACCTTGGGCATGATCACCGGTGCGTTCTTCTCCAGGTTCGGGCGGTCAGGTGTGATGGATGCCACGGGCGCGATCCGGGCGGGTCGCCCGCTGTCCGCCGGCAGCTGAACCGGCTCGCGCGGCGCGGGCGGCTGCACCGCGCGCACCGGCTCGTCGCGTTCCCGCTCCACCTGGTGCGCGGGCTGGTGCCGCCGCCGGTCCCGCTCGGGCTCCGGCTCGGGTTCGAATTCGTCGTCGGGGTCGAACCCCGGACCGTCGTACCCATCGTCCTCCACGAGGCCGAGGTAGACCGCCATCTTGCGCATCGCGCCGGCCATGCTCCGAGTCCTCCGCTCTGTGGTGGATCGGCATTCGCGTCACCAAGTGCCCGAGATCCACTTCGGTCTTGCCCGCATCGGGCGGCAATGACCATATTTTCTGCTGTGGTCCGACCTGCTTCGCGACGTTACCCGAGCCGGGGTCGGTCTCCGAGCACCGCCGTACCGACGCGTACATGTGTCGCTCCGGCAGCCACGGCGTCCTCGAGGTCCCCGCTCATTCCTGCGGAGACCATGTTCGCAGCCGGATGGTTCCCGCGCAGGCGGGATGAGAATTCCATCAGCCGGTCGAAAGCGGCGCGTTGGCGTCCGGCGTACGGGCCGGCGAGCGGGGCGACGGTCATCAGGCCGTCGAGCCGGAGACCGGGCGCGGCCTCCACCGCGGCGGCCAACTCCTCGATGTCACCGGGCGCGACGCCTCCGCGGCCACCGCGTTCGCCGCTCTCCGCGTCCAGGGCCACCTGAAGCAGGCAGCCCAGTTCGCGACCGCGGCGCCCGGCCGCCGCCGAGAGGGCGGTGACCAGCTTGACCCGATCCACCGACTGTACGACATCGGCATAACCGACCACAGAACGGACCTTGTTGGTCTGCAACTGGCCGACAAAATGCCATGTGAGCGACAGATCCGCGCACGCGGCGGCTTTCGGCGCCGCGTCCTGGTCGCGGTTCTCCGCGACGTGACGTACACCCAGTTCGTGCAGGATCCGCACATCGCTCGCGGGATAGGTCTTGGTGACCACGATGAGGGTCACCTCGTCCCGCCCACGTCCGGCCGCCGCGCAGGCGGAGGCGATACGCTTCTCCACCCGCGCCAGATTCGCGGCGAGTTGTTCCCTACGGTCCGTCATGTCCTATCCGTCCAACCAGACATATCCCGCGAGCCGACCCGTGGTGCGGTCGCGGCGGTACGAGAAGTGGTCGCCGGACTCCCGGGTGCAGTACGGCGAACTGTGCCGGTCCCGCACCCCCAGCGCCTCCAGTTGGGCGTGGACCCCGGCGACGACGTCCACGGCCGGAGTGCCCCAGCCGGTGGTGGCCCACGACTCCGGGACGGTCCGGGCCACCTCGGCCCGCATCGCCTCGGGGACCTCGTAACACCGGCCGCACACCGACGGTCCGGTGTGCGCGGTGATCCGGGACGGTTCGGCGCCCAGCGCCACCATGGCCTCGACCGCGGCCGGTACGACCCCGGCGACCAGGCCGGGCCGGCCCGCGTGGGCGGCGCCGGCCACACCGGCCACCGGGTCGGCGAGCAGGACGGGGACGCAGTCGGCGGTGAGCACCGCGAGCGGCAGTCCGCGCCGGGCCGTCACCACCGCGTCCACGGCCGGGATGTCGCGGCCGTCGCCCCACGGGGCGTCGACCACGGCCACGTCACGGCCGTGCACCTGGTTCATCCAGACGACCCGCTCCGCGCCCAGGCCGAGGTGGCGGGCGACGAGAGCGCGGTTCGCGAGGACGGCGGCGGGGTCGTCACCGACCGCGCCGCCGAGGTTGAGCCGCTCGTACGGAGCGGCGCTCACCCCGCCCCACCTGTCGGTGAAGGCGAAGTGGGCGCCGCCCGCCGAAGCCACCGCGGTCCGCACCGCGTGCTGCGGAACTATCACTTCAAGAAGTCCGGTACATCCAGCTCTTCGGCCTGGGTGTCCTGGTAGGGACGGGCCGTCGGGACGTGCGGCGGGCTGACCGGCGGGAGCGAACTCTCGCTCGCCACCGGTGCGGGCTGCTCGGCCGGGGCCTGCGAGGACTCCTCGCGCGAGGGCACGGAGCCCAGCGGACCGGACGAACGCACCGGCTCGGTGTTCCGCTGCGGCGCGGCCGACTCCTCACGCTTGCCGGCGCTCGCCCCGAGGACGTTCTCGCGGCGGGTCGGCGGCTGACCGCCGTCGAAACCGGCGGCGATCACGGTGACCCGCACCTCGTCGCCCAGCGCGTCGTCGATGACCGCGCCGAAGATGATGTTGGCCTCCGGGTGCGCCGCCTCGCTCACCAGCTGCGCGGCCTCGTTGATCTCGAAGAGACCGAGGTCGCTGCCGCCGGAGATGGAGAGCAGGACACCGCGGGCGCCGTCGATGGACGCCTCCAGGAGCGGCGAGGAGATCGCCATCTCCGCGGCGGCCACCGCGCGGTCGTCGCCGCGTGCCGAGCCGATGCCCATGAGCGCCGATCCGGCCTCGGACATGACCGACTTGACGTCGGCGAAGTCGAGGTTGATCAGCCCGGGGGTGGTGATGAGGTCGGTGATGCCCTGGACGCCCGAGAGCAGCACCTGGTCGGCCGACTTGAACGCGTCGAGCACGCTCACCTGGCGGTCCGAGATGGACAGCAGCCGGTCGTTGGGGATGACGATGAGGGTGTCGACCTCTTCGCGGAGCTCGGCGATGCCGTCCTCCGCCTGGTTCGCCCGGCGCCGGCCCTCGAAGGTGAACGGGCGGGTGACCACACCGATCGTCAGGGCGCCCAGCGAGCGGGCGATGTTGGCCACGACGGGCGCGCCGCCGGTGCCGGTACCGCCGCCCTCTCCGGCGGTGACGAAGACCATGTCGGCCCCCTTGAGGACCTCCTCGATCTCCTCACGGTGGTCCTCCGCCGCCTTCCGGCCGACGGCCGGGTTGGCCCCGGCGCCGAGGCCGCGGGTGAGTTCACGGCCGACGTCGAGCTTGACGTCGGCGTCGCTCATCAGCAGTGCCTGCGCATCGGTGTTGATCGCGATGAACTCGACGCCCTTGAGGCCGACCTCGATCATTCGGTTGATGGCATTGACACCACCGCCGCCGACACCGATGACCTTGATGACTGCGAGGTAGTTCTGCGGTGCTGCCACGTCGAAGGCCTCTCGCCTCGAGTTACGTGTCGTCGCTCTGCGGTGGCTCCGCCGCGACGACGAATGTCGATGGGGACGGTCCGAACGCCGACCCAAACCCTAACGTTCAACTTTAGGGTTACCAGTGTGTCTGCTTCATGGACTCTTCCGAACAGGACACTAAGTCGACAAGCGGCGCACGTTCAACGAACACGCCGAACCTCCCGTTTTTCTTTTCACCCTATGTGATCACCCGTAGCGCTGACCAACCAGGGTGCTGGCCAGGCCATATGACCGTCAACTCTTCGAAGCGGCCGGGGCGGTGGGGGCACTCACGTCGAAGTGTCCCGCTTTGGGGGCGGCTTTCATGAGCGCCGTGAGCACCCGCGCCTTCACGGGCCCGCGTTCACCACTGCCCCACATCACCGTGCGCCCCCGTGTCAGTTCCAGGACGACGGAGTCGTACGAAGTGATCCGTACCGTCTCCGTCTCCCTGGCCACCTTCCCCGGGAGATCGCCCGCAACCCGAACCGCTTCCCGCAACAGACGGTCACTTCCGTAGCGTTTCAGGCTCGCCGATCCCTCGGGCGTCAGTTCCAGCAGCGGGACATGACCGGGGCGTTTGTCCACCGTGGCGAAACGCACACCCTTCGCGTCCACTTCGATGAACTTCCCGCCCTTTTCCACCACCAGGACCGGCTTTCGTTCGGTCACTTTAAGGCCGATACCGTGCGGCCATGACCGTACGACATCCACGGAGTCGATACGGCGCACCTTCTGGCGCAACCGGGCCTCGATCGCGTCGGTGTCCACGGACACCAGCGGGGAGCCGACCGGGACCGCCGCGACGGCCTCCACCTCGGCCCGGGTCAGGACCTCGGTGCCGGTGGTGGTGACGTGTTCGACCCGGAGCCAGGACGACCCGTAGAGCACCCACACCGTGGCGGCGGCGCACAGGACCATGGCAACCGCGGCCAGAACCAGTCGTGTACGACCGGTCAGCCGGCGCCCCTCGGGGCGGATGCGGGGAGGTCCGGCAGGGGTGTCGGCCCGCTTGGCTGCGCCGCGCTGGGCGGTCGTCGGTCCGGCCACGCTCGCTCCTTCACCGGGCCCGGGGCGCACGCCCCGGGCCCGCACCGCCTCACGCCTGGCGGCGTGCGGCAATCGCCTCGTACACCATGCCGACGAGCAGGTCGTCGGCGTCGCGCCGCCCGAACTCCGCGGCGGAACGGGACATCTCGTACAGCCGGTGCGGATCCGACAGCACCGGCAGGACGTTGCCCTGCACCCATTCCGGGGTGAGCGCCGCGTCGTCCACCAGCAGGCCGCCGCCCGCGTTCACCACCGGCTGGGCGTTGAGCCGCTGTTCGCCGTTGCCGATGGGCAGCGGGACGTACGCGGCGGGAAGCCCGACGGCGGAGAGCTCGGCGACGGTCATCGCGCCCGCGCGGCAGAGCATCATGTCGGCCGCCGCGTACGCGAGATCCATCCGGTCCACGTACGGTACCGGGATATAGGGCGGCATCCCGGGCATGTTGTCGATACGCGGCAATTCGTTCTTCGGTCCGACCACGTGCAGGATCTGGATCCCGGACCGCTGGAGCACCGGCGCGACCCGCTGGACGACCTCGTTGAGGTGGCGGGCGCCCTGCGAACCGCCGGAGACCAGCAGGGTCGGCAGGTTGGGGTCCAGACCGAACGTGTCGCGTGCCTCCGGGCGCACCCGGGCGCGGTCGAGGGTGGCGATGGTGCGGCGCAGCGGGATGCCGATGTAGCGGGCGCCGCGCAGCTTGCTGTCGGGGGTGGAGACGGCGACGCCGTGGGCGTACCGGGAGCCGATCTTGTTGGCCAGGCCCGGGCGGGCGTTGGCCTCGTGGACCACGATCGGGACGCCCGCGCGCTTGGCGGCGAGGTAACCGGGCAGGGCCACGTATCCGCCGAAGCCGACCACGCAGTCGGCCTTGGTGCGTTCGAGCACCTGCTCGGCCGCCTTGATGGTGCCGCGCAGCCGTCCGGGCACGGTGATCAGCTCGGGTGTGGGCTTGCGCGGCAGCGGTACGGCGGGGATCAGCGCCAGTTCGTACCCCCGCTCGGGTACGAGCCTTGTCTCGAGTCCGCGTTCCGTGCCGAGGGCAGTGATTCCCACGGCCGGGTCCTGCCTGCGCAGGGCGTCTGCGAGGGCAAGCGCGGGCTCGATGTGGCCGGCGGTCCCCCCGCCGGCGAGTACGACATGCACCGAAATTCACCGCTCTCCGGACGGACGCTTCGTGATGCGCCGTCTCATCGTCTTCCATCTGACCCCGGGCCTCCGCATGGCCAGGGCCGCTTTCGCGGCGGGATCCTCTCGCGCGAAGGCGATCAGGAGCCCGACCGCGAACATGGTCGGCAGCAGGGCCGAACCTCCGTAGGAGAACAGCGGGAGCGGGACTCCGGCGATCGGCAACAGGCCGAGCACCGCACCGATGTTGATCACGGCCTGCACCATGATCCAGGTGGTCACGCCTCCCGCTGCGTACCTCACGAAGGGGTCCTCCGTGCGTCCGGCCACGCGGATACCCGCATAGCCTAGAGCCGCGAACAGGGCGAGCACCGACAGCGTCCCCGCCAGGCCCAGTTCCTCCCCGGTGATGGCGAAGATGAAGTCGGTGTGAGGTTCCGGCAGTTGCCCCCATTTTTCCACACTCGCGCCGAGCCCGGAACCGAACCATCCGCCGGAGGCCAGCGCGTAGATTCCGTGCACGGCCTGCCAGCAGCCGCCGTCGGCGGTCGGTTCGCTGGCGCCCATGCACGCGAGCCGGCCCATCCGGTTGGGGCTGGTCTTGATCAGCAGGAAGGCGATGGCCGCGGCGATGCCGAACACCCCGGCGAACAGCCGGGTGGGCGCTCCGGCCAGCCAGAGCAGCCCGAACAGGATCGCGGTGAGGATGATCGCGGTGCCCATGTCGCCGCCGAGCATGATGAGCCCGAGCAGCAGGAAGGCGCCCGGGACCAGCGGCACCAGCATGTGCTTCCACTGGGTGAGCAGCCGTTTCTCCTGTTTACGGGCGATCAGGTCGGCGCCCCAGAGGATGAGGGCGAGCTTGCCGAACTCACTGGGCTGGAGCTGGAAGGGGCCGCCCAGGTAGATCCAGTTCTGGTTGCCGTTGACCGACATCCCTATCCCCGGCACCTGGACCAGGACCATCAGGAAGACGGTGGCCAGGAGCAGCGGATAGGCGAGCGCCCGGTGGAGCTTCAGCGGCATCCGGCAGGCCAGCAGCATCAGTCCGGCCCCGATGACGGCGGCGAGGAACTGCTTGCGGAAGAAGTAGGTGCTGGGCCGCGAGAGTTCCAGCGCCTTGATCATGGAGGCGGAGTAGACCATCACGAGGCCGAGCACGGTGATCAGCAGGCCGGCGCCGAGGATCAGGTAGTACGCGGTCAGCGGGCGGTCCCAGGCCCGGCGTGCCCGCTCGTAGGCGCGCCGGAAGGCGGCGCCGCGGGGCGGCCGGGACGGCGGCCTGGCGGCGCGGGCGGAGCTGCGGGGGGCCGCCGCCGGGGGTCTGTGGGGCCCGGTGGCGGGGCGGCCGCGCAGGGCGATGCCCGCGTGGGCCGGCCGGGCGAGCGGACCCGGGCTGAACGCCCGGCCGATCGCCGCGGCCGCCCGTGAGCGGCCCGCCGCGCATGTGGCCGGGCTCTCGTCGGCCGGCATTGTCGCTGTCCCCTCCACTGCTCGTGCCCGGGGGCTGGTGCCGGGTCCCGGGGCCGACGGCGGGCACCGCTCTCGTGCCCGTCCGCCGCACGGTTGTGTGGCCGGGGCCGTCAGCCGCTCTCGCCGGCGAGTTCGCGGACCGCGTCCGCGAACGCCTCGCCCCGCTTGTTGTAGTTGACGAACATGTCCATCGAGGCACAGGCCGGTGCCAGCAGTACGGTGTCGCCGGGCCGGGCGAGGCGCGCGGCTTCCCGGACCGCTTCGGACATCGCCCCAGTGTCGGTCCGGTCCAGGTCGACCACCGGTACCTCGGGGGCGTGTCGCGCCAGTGCTTCGCGGATCAGCCCCCGGTCGGCGCCCATCAGCACGACGCCCCGCAGCCTCTTCGCCGCCCCGCTCGCGAGTGCGTCGAAGGTCGCGCCCTTGGCGAGGCCCCCGGCGATCCACACGATCGGGTCGTAGGCGGCGAGGGAGGCCTCGGCGGCGTGCGTGTTGGTGGCCTTGGAGTCGTCGATGTACGCCACCGCGTCGATGTCCGCGACGTGTTCGATGCGGTGGGCGTCGGGGCGGAAGGCCCGCAGCCCGTCCCGTACCGCCGCGGGCGGCACCCCGAAGGCGCGGGCGAGCGCGGCGGCGGCCAGGGCGTTGGCGATGTTGTGCGGGGCCGGCGGGCTGACGTCCCCGACCTCGGCGAGTTCCTGGGCCTGCTTCTGCCGGTCGGGGACGAAGGCCCGGTCGACGAGGATGCCGTCGACCACGCCGAGCTGGGAGGGCCCGGGGGTGCCGAGGGTGAAGCCGATCGCCCGGCAGCCCTCCTCGACGTCGGCCGCGCGCACCAGGTCCTCGGTCGCCGTGTCCTGCGCGTTGTAGACGCAGGCGACGCGGTTGCCCTCGTAGACCCGGCCCTTGTCGGCGGCGTAGGCGTCCATGGAGCCGTGCCAGTCGAGGTGGTCCGGTGCCAGGTTGAGGACGGCCGCGGAGTGGGCGCGCAGCGAGGGTGACCAGTGCAGTTGGTAGCTGGACAGCTCGACGGCGAGTACGTCGTACTCCTCCCCGCCGAGCACCGCGTCCAGCAGGGAGACCCCGATGTTGCCGACCGCGGCCGTGCGCAGGCCCGCCGCTTCGAGGATCGAGGCGAGCATCCGTACGGTCGTGGTCTTGCCGTTGGTGCCTGTGACCGCGAGCCAGGGTGCGGCGTCCGGCCCCCGGAGCCGCCAGGCGAGTTCGACGTCGCCCCAGACGGGGACGTCCGCCTCGGCGGCTGCCCGGAAGAGCGGTTTGCCGGGCTTCCAGCCGGGGGCCGTGACGACCAGTTCGGTTGACTCGGGCAGGGTGTCGCCGTCCCCGAGGCGCACGGTGAGGCTCCCCCGCCGTTCGCCGCCCCCGGAGGCGCCGCGCGCGGCGGCCCATTCCTCCAGTTCGGCGGCCTGGGCGCGGGAGCGCTCGTCGTCGCCGTCGTTGACGACGGTGACCAGCGCACCGCGCTCGTACAGGGCCCGGGCCGCGGGGATTCCGCTGACGCCGAGCCCGGCGACCGTGACGTGCTTGCCCTGCCAGTCCACGTCGTTCACTTCTTGGCTGCCCATCCCGCGTAGAAGAGGCCGAGTCCGACGATCACGCACATGCCCTGGATGATCCAGAAGCGGACCACCACAAGGACTTCGGACCACCCCTTGAGTTCGAAGTGGTGCTGGAGCGGTGCCATCCGGAAGACCCGCTTGCCGGTCATCTTGAACGAGCCGACCTGGATGACCACGGACATGGTGATCATCACGAAGAGGCCGCCGAGGATGGCGAGCAGGAACTCGGTGCGGGAGCAGATCGCGAGGCCGGCGAGCGCGCCGCCGAGGGCGAGCGAACCGGTGTCCCCCATGAAGATCTTCGCGGGCGAGGTGTTCCACCACAGGAAGCCGAAGCAGGCGCCCATGAGGGCCGAGGCGACGACCGCGAGGTCGAGTGGGTCACGTACCTCGAAGCAGGCGCTGGGGTTGGTCAGCGTCTGCGCGTTGGCACAGGACTCCTGGAACTGCCAGAGACCGATGAAGGTGTAGGCGCCGAAGACCATCACCGAGGCGCCGGTGGCCAGGCCGTCCAGGCCGTCCGTGAGGTTCACGCCGTTGGACATGGCGAGGATCATGAACAGCGCCCAGACGCAGAACATCACCGGGCCGATCGACCAGCCGAAGTCCTCGACGAACGAGAGCCGGGTGGAGGCGGGGGTGTTGCCGCTGGAGTCGGCGAACTGGAGCGAGAGCACCGCGAAGGCGATACCCACGATCAGCTGGCCCGCCATCTTGGCCTTGGCCCTCAGGCCCAGCGACCGCTGCTTGACGATCTTGATGTAGTCGTCGAGGAAGCCGACGAGCCCCATGCCGGCCATCAGGAACAGCACGAGGACGCCCGAGAAGCGCATGTCCTCGCCGGTGATCACCTTCGCCAGGACGTACGCGATGATCGTCGCCAGGATGAAGGCGATGCCGCCCATGGTGGGCGTGCCCTTCTTGCTGCCGTGCGTGCGCGGGCCGTCGTCCCGGATGAACTGCCCGTAGCCCTTGCGGGCCAGAAGTTTGATCAGCAGCGGAGTGCCGACCAGGGTCAGGAAGAGCCCTATGGCTCCCGCGAAGAGGATCTGCCTCATCGGACGGCGACCTCGCCCTCGGTCGCGTTCTCCAGCAGTGCCAGGGCGACCTTCTCCAGGCCGACCGACCGGGACGCCTTCACCAGCACGACGTCTCCCGGGCGCAGTTCACTGCGCAACAGGTCGACGGCCGCCTGTGCGTCGGACACGTGCACCGACTCCTCACCCCACGAACCCTCGTTATATGCGCCCAGTTGCAGCCAGGAGGCCTCTTGCCCTCCGACCGCGACGAGCTTGCTGACGTTGAGCCGGACGGCGAGCCGTCCGACCGCGTCGTGCTCGGCGAGCGACGCGTCACCCAGCTCGGCCATCTGACCGAGCACCGCCCAGGTGCGCCCCCCTGTTGCCCGTGCGGCTCTGCCCATGGCGGCCAGCGCACGGAGTGCGGCCTTCATGGATTCGGGGTTCGCGTTGTAGGCGTCATTGACGACCGTCACACCGTCCGGACGCTCGGTGACCTCCATGCGCCAGCGGGAGAGGGTGCCCGCTTCGGAGAGCGCCTCGGCGATCTCGGTCACGGACATGCCCAACTCATGGGCGACGGCGGCCGCGGCGAGCGCGTTCGACACGTGGTGCTCACCGTACAGGCGCAAGGTCACGTCGCTGCACCCGGTGGGTGTGTGAAGCGCGAACGCGGGCCGTCCGTCGTCCGTCAGCCGGACGTTCTCTCCCCGTACGTCCGCATCCGCGGCCTCTCCGAAGAGGACGACCCGCGCACGCGTGCGGGAGGCCATGGCCCGCACCAGCGGGTCGTCGGCGTTGAGCACGGCCACGCCGTCCTCGGGGAGCGCCTCGACCAGCTCGCCCTTGGCCTGGGCGATCGCCTCGCGGCTGCCGAACTCCCCGATGTGGGCGGTGCCGACGTTCAGCACCAGCCCGATCCTCGGCGGGGTCAGCTCGGCGAGGTAGCGGATGTGGCCGACGCCGCGGGCGCCCATCTCCAGGACCAGGTGCCGGGTCTCGGCGGTGGCGCTCAGCGCGGTGAGCGGCAGGCCGATCTCGTTGTTGAGGGACCCGGGGGTCCAGACCGTGGGTGCCTTGTGCGCCAGGAGCTGGGCGATCAGGTCCTTGGTGGAGGTCTTGCCCGCCGAGCCGGTGAGCGCGACGACGGCGGTGCCCAGGCGCTCGACGACGGTGCGCGCCAGGGCGCCGAGCGCCGCCACGACGTCGTCCACGACGATCGCCGGGACTCCGACGGGGCGGGAGGCGAGCACGGCCGTGGCGCCCGCCTCGACGGCGCGGCGCGCGTAGTCGTGGCCGTCGACGCGCTCGCCCGCGAACGCCGCGAACAGGGAGCCCTGCCGCACCTCCCGGGAGTCGATGACGACGGGGCCGGTGACGGTGAGGGACCGGTCCGGCATGTCGTGCGGCTGCCCGCCGACGATGTCGGCGATCTCGGCGAGGGAAAGGGCGATCACTTGGTCATCCCTGACTGTTGTTCTCGTGGGTGTGTGCGCGGTGCCCGGCGCCGGTGCGCTCCAGGGAGCGCTCGATGGCCTCGCGCAGGACCTGGCGGTCGTCGAAGGGGCGTACCACGCCGTGGACGTCCTGGCCCTGCTCGTGCCCCTTGCCGGCCACCAGCACGACGTCGCCGGGTTCGGCACGGGCCACCGCGGCGGCGACGGCCGCGGCGCGGTCCGCGTCGACGAGGACGTCCCCGCGCTCGTGGACGGGCACCTCGGCGGCGCCGGAGAGCATCGCGGCGAGGATCGCGAGGGGGTCCTCGGAGCGTGGGTTGTCGGAGGTCAGTACGGCCGTGTCGGCGAGCCGTGCGGCCGCGGCGCCCATCGCGCCGCGTTTGGTGGTGTCACGGTCGCCGCCGCAGCCGAGCACGATGTGCACCCGGCCCTCGGTGACCTTGCGCAGCGAGCGGAGCACCGATTCGACGGCGTCGGTCTTGTGCGCGTAGTCGACGACCGCGAGGTACGGCTGTCCGGCGTCCACGCGTTCGAGCCGGCCGGGGACGCCGGGGACGGACGCGACGCCGTCGGCGGCGGTCTGCGGGTCCACTCCGGCCACGGCGAGGGTGACGATCGCGGCCAGCGTGTTGGCGACGTTGAAGGGGCCGGGCAGCGGCGCGCGGGCGGCGATCCGCTCGCCCTGGGGGCCGAGGACGGTGAAACGGCTGTCCCGGGGGCCCACTTCGACGTCCGCGGCCCGCCAGTCGGCGTCCGGGTGGCCCTCGGCGGAGAAGGTGACGACGGGGACGGTGGCCTCGTCGACGAGCCTGCGGCCGTACTCGTCGTCGAAGTTGACCACACCGAGCCGGCTGCGCCGCGGGGTGAACAGCTGCGCCTTGGCCTGGAAGTAGTCCTCCATCCCGGAGTGGAACTCCATGTGCTCCGGGCTGAGGTTGTTGAAGACGGCGACGTCGAAGACGCAGCCGTCCACCCGTCCCAGCACCAGGGCGTGGCTGGAGACCTCCATGGCGACCGCCTCGACACCGCGTTCGCGCATCACCGCGAACAGGGCCTGGAGGTCGGTGGCTTCGGGCGTGGTGCGCTCGGACTTGATGCGCTCGTCGCCGATCCGCGTCTCGACCGTGCCGATCAGCCCGGTGCTGCGGCCCGCTCCGCGCAGGCCGCCCTCGACGAGGTAGGCGGTGGTGGTCTTGCCGGACGTCCCGGTGATGCCGATCTGGAGGAGGCCGGCGCCGGGCTGTCCGTAGATCTCGGCGGCGAGTTCGCCCATGCGGCCGCGCGGGTCGTCGGTGACGAGCACCGGGACGCCGGTGGCGGCGGCGCGTTCGGCGCCCGCCGGGTCGGTGAGGACGGCCACGGCTCCGAGGCCCGCGGCCTGGGCGGCGAAGTCGGCGCCGTGGAGGCGGGCTCCGGGCAGGGCCGCGTAGACGTCCCCCGGGCGCACGGCCCGCGAGTCATGGGTGATTCCGGTGACCTCGCCGGTCTCCCGCGGTGCGGCGCCGAGCCGGGCCGCCAGCTCTTCGAGGGGTGTCGGCCGGAGCCGATCCGGCCGAGGCGCTCCTGGGTAGGTCACAGGCGCGTCCTTCTGCGTGGTTTGGAACTGATCAGCGTGGGGCACGGCGGTGAGCGTACCGGGCCGGGGCCGCCTCTCGCGAAGCGAGGGGCCGGGGTCGCGGTACTTCTCGTTCCGGTTCCCGGGATCGGGGGTGATGGTGGTCACTGAGGTTCCCCCGAGTCACTCGCCGGGCTTGAAGGAGACCGGCAGCCGGGCGGGATCGCTGCCGGACGGCGGGGTCTGGAGGGTCTTCAGGGCGAACTCCATGACCTCCTTGTAGATCGGGCCGCAGATCTGGCCGCCGAAGTAGCTGCCCTGGGTGGGGTTCTGGATCGCGCAGTACACGGTGATCTGCGGGTCGTCGGCGGGGGCGAAGCCGGCGAAGGAGGCGGTGTAGCCCTTGTAGACGCCGCGTACGGGATCGACGCGGTTGGCCGTGCCCGTCTTGCCCGCGACCCGGTAGCCCTCGATGTGGGCCTTGGTTCCGGTGCCCTCCTGGTCGTCCACCACGGACTCCAGCATCTTCGCCAGGGTCTTGGCGGTCTTCTCGCTGACCACCCGGGTCTTCTTCGGTTCCTCGGCCGCCGAGTACCGGCCGTCGGCGTCCTTGGTGCCGCGCACGAGGCTCGGTTCGATCCGGACCCCTCCGTTGGCGATGGTCTGGTAGACCGAGGCCGCCTGCATGGCGTTGAGGGAGAGGCCCTGGCCGAACGGGATGGTGTACTGCTGCGAGGTCGACCAGTCGCCGGGCGCGGCGAGGATCCCGGGCGACTCCCCCGGGTAGCCGAGCCCGGTGGTGCTGCCCAGACCGAATTTGCGCAGGTAGGAGTAGAGCACCTTGTTGGCCTCGGGCTGGGTCTTGCCGAGCTGGCCGGTGGCCAGGATGGTGCCGATGTTGCTCGATTTGGCGAGTACGCCGTTGAGCGTGAGGTACCAGGTGGGGTGGTCGATGTCGTCCTGGAACTGCCGGTCGCCCCGGTGCAGCCGGTTGGGGACGACGACGTGCGTGGCGGGGGTGGCGGCGCCCTCCTCCAGGACCGCGGCCATGGACATGACCTTGCTGGTGGAGCCGGGCTCGTAGACGTCCTGGAGCGCCGGGTTGCCCAGGGTGGCCGCGTCGGCCTTGGAGAGGTCGTTGGGGTCGTAGCCGGGGGCGTTGGCCATGGCCAGCACCTCGCCGGTCTTCGTGTTCTGGACGATCACATAGCCCCGGTCCGCCTTCGACTTCTTCACCTGGTCGGCGATGGCCCGCTGGGCCGCCCACTGGATGTCGCGGTCGATGGTCAGCTCGACGTCGGTGCCCGCGACGGCCGGGATCTCCTTGGAGCCCGCGGTCGGCACCGGCCGTCCGCCGGCCTGGGCGTACCTGATCGTGCCGTCCTCGCCTTCCAGCCGGCTGTTCAGCTGCGCCTCCAGGCCGCCGCCGCCCTTGCCCTCGGCGTTGACGAATCCCAGTATCCCGGCGGCGAGGTCGCCGTTGGGGTAGACGCGGGTGGTGGTGGGTTCCTGGAGGACCCCGGCCAGCACGTTGGCGCCCGGTCCGCCACGGGCCTTGTCCGCGGCCGCCTTCTCGGCGAAGGCGGACTTGAGGTCCTTGATCTGCCGCCAGACCTGCGGGGTCTGACGCCGTGCCAGCACGGTGTAGCGGCTGTCGGGCGTGGAGAGCTGTTTCGTCAGTTCCGCCGCGTCCTTGCCGAGGATCGGGGCGAGCAGCGCGGCGGCCTGCTGGGGGGCGTCGGGGGCGTTGCTCTCCTCGGGGGTGAACAGCTTCGGGTCGGCCGTGATGTCGTGCGCGTCGACGCTGGTGGCCAGGGCGATGCCGCTGCGGTCGGTGATCTCCCCGCGCTCGGCGGCGATCGTGTACTCCAGGTAGCGGTTCTTCTCGGCCTTGGCGGTGTACGCGCCGGCGTCGACCGCCTGTACCTGGAGGAGCCGGACGACGAACGCGATCATCACGAGCGTCAGGCAGAGGCTGACCAGGCGCAGTCTGGGGCGCGGGTTGCCAAGCCGGAGGGACTGCCGGGAGCCGCCGCGTGGCGCGCCCTGGCGCGGCCGCGACGACGGGCGGGGGCGCCGGGCGTCGGGGCGTCCGGCGGACCGGGGGCGCCCCGAGCCGCCGGCCGCGTTACGGGGGCGCGCCGGGCCGGGTACGCGACGGCGCGGCGGTTCCTTGGACGGCACTGCGTCACCTGCCGGGGCTGGTCGGGGTCGATGGGGCGCCGGGCGCGGGCGAGGCCGTACCGGTGGGCGGGGCCGCCGCGGAGGCGGTGGGCGAGGGGGTCGCGGAGGGGTCGGCCCCGTCCTCTCCACCGGCCTCGGGACTCGTTTCGGGTGCGGGACTCGTTTCGGGCGCGGTGGGGGTGGGCGACGGTTCGGCGGTCGCCCGCTCGGGCACTCCGCGTACCGTGCCGTCCGGGTCCAGGAAGGCGGGGCTGCCGCCGGGCACCATGCCGAGCTGCCGGGCGCGGCGTTCCAGGGCGTCCGGCTCGGAGTAGCTGTCGACGTCGTGCTGGAGGGCCTGCTGCTCGTCGGTCAGCTCGGTCGTCTCGCGCTCCAGCCGGCTCAGCTTGAACGAGCCCTCGTTCAGGGCGGAGTTCAGCAGGAGGAGCGAGATCAGGCCACCGGCGAGGAGCAGCACGACCAGCAGGACGAAGGGGGTGCGGGCCGCGGTGCTCGGCCCCGACGGCATCAGCCGGGCGAGCCGCCCGGCCCGCCCCTTCGCCTGCTGCCCGGCCGTACCCGTCACCTCGGCGCCCCTGCTTTCCCCGGCTTCCGGCCGGCCCGTCGGCGGGTGTTCACCGTTCGTCCTCGCGGATCCGCTGGGCACCGCGCAGCCGGGCGGGGGCGGCCCGGCGGTTCTCGGCCACCTCCTCCTCGGTGGGGAGTTCGGCGCCGCGGGTGAGCAGCTTCAGCCGGGGCTGGTAGCGCTCGGGCACCACGGGCAGTCCGGGGGGTGCGGTGTTGGCCGCGCCGGCCGCGAGGACCTGCTTGACCAGCCGGTCCTCCAGCGAGTGGTACGAGAGGACGGCGATCCGGCCTCCGACGGCGAGGCTGCGCACGGCGGCCGGGATCGCCCGTTCCAGGACGGTGAGTTCGCCGTTGACCTCGATGCGCAGGGCCTGGAAGGTGCGCTTGGCCGGGTTGCCCCCGGTGCGTTTGGCGGCCTGCGGCAGGGAGTCGCGGATGAGCTCGACGAGGCGGGCGCTGTTGCTGAACGGCTCCTTCTCGCGCTCGCGGACGACGGCGGAGACGATGCGCTTGGCCTGCTTCTCCTCGCCGTACGCGCGCAGGATCCGGACGAGCTCGCCGGGCGGGTAGGTGTTGAGGACCTCGGCGGCGCCGATGCCGGCCGTCTGGTCCATCCGCATGTCCAGCGGGGCGTCCTGCGCGTACGCGAAGCCGCGGTCGGCCTCGTCCAGCTGCATGGAGGACACACCGAGGTCGAACAGGACGCCCTGCACCGCGGGGATCCGGAGCCGGTCGAGCACCTCGGGGAGCTCGTCGTAGACGGCGTGCACCAGGGTGGCCCGGTCGCCGTACGGGGCGAGGCGTTCACCGGAGAGGCGCAGCGCCTCCTTGTCGCGGTCGAGCGCGACCAGCCGGACGTCGGGGAAGGCGGAGAGCAGGGCCTCGCTGTGCCCGCCGAGCCCGAGGGTGCAGTCCACGACGACCGGGGGCGGCCCTCCCGTCGTCTCCAGAGCCGGGGCCAACAGGTCCAGGCACCGCTGGAGCATCACCGGGACATGTCGGGTCTGACTCAAAGCGCCCTCTCAGGCTCAGTCCCGTGAGGCCGCACACGCGGTCTGGTCCCCGCCCGCTCGGAAGGGGAGGTCCGCCGGCGCCGGGGAAGGGGCGTCGGCCGACCGACGAGCGGGCAAGGGCCGGGCCGCGTGTACGCCGCACATCACGGGGAATTCGATACATGCAAAAATATGCAGAATGTACAGGCGTGTCGGTAACTTCGTGTCACTTTAGTCCACCCTGCCATTCGATCGATTCCCGATCAACGAACCGGGCAGCGCGTACCACCACGGACCCCGACATCACCCGAGCAGGGGAGGCCGTGTGAGGCTTGTGGGTTAGCTCACAACAAGTCTCGTTGACGTTCTTTGTCCCCTTCCATGACACGCCTGGGGCCCTCGCGAGGTCTAACGTCATATCCATGCCGACTTCCGCGAAGCCTTCCGCCGAGACCGATTCCGCCTCCGCCGGGTCCCGCCCCGCCGGCGCGGTCACCGACCGGCTCGTCCGGGCCAACACCCACTACGCCGAAGAGTTCACCGACCCGGGCATGGACGCGCGCCCGGTGCTCCAGGTCGCCGTGGTCGCCTGTATGGACGCCCGCCTCGACCTCCACGCCGCGCTCGGCCTGGAACTCGGCGACTGCCACACCATCCGCAACGCCGGCGGAGTCGTCACCGACGACGTCATCCGCTCGCTGACCATCAGCCAGCGGGCGCTCGGCACCCGCAGCATCGTCCTCATCCACCACACCAACTGCGGCCTCGAAAGCATCACCGAGGAGTTCCGGCAGGAGCTGGAGCACGAGGTGGGCCAGCGGCCGGTCTGGGCGGTGGAGGCGTACAAGGACGCGGACCAGGACGTGCGGCAGTCGATGCAGCGGGTGCGCACCTCGCCGTTCCTCCTGCACAAGGACGACATCCGCGGTTTCGTCTTCGACGTGACCACCGGCCTGCTGCGTGAGATCACCCCCGCGTCCTGACTTTCCACAGGCCCCGTCCTCCGATTTCCCCTCGACATAGGGGCTGGAACCGACATTTCGCCCTCACTTGTCCACAGGCGAGTGACACGAAGCGGTAACGGCAACCAGAATGCGTGAGTGACATCTCCCCGGGCTCTCCGGGGAGTGTCCGCATTTCGGGGCGGACCGGGGCATCTGTGTGCCGCCGGTCCGTGCACAAGGGGCTGAGGAGGGCCGGGTGACGACCTATGACGAGCGAGCGAGCCTCACAGATCTGACGACCACAGCGGAGCGGGTGCGCAGGTCGGTCGAGGGTGTGATCGAGGGCAAGCCCGAGGTCGTACGGCTTTCGCTGACCGTACTGCTGGCGGAGGGGCACCTCCTCGTCGAGGACGTGCCCGGAGTCGGCAAGACCATGCTGGCCAAGGCGCTGGCGCGATCGATCGACTGCTCGGTGCGGCGCATCCAGTTCACGCCGGACCTGCTGCCGTCGGACATCACCGGGGTGTCGATCTTCGACCAGCGGCGGCGCGAGTTCGAGTTCAAGCCGGGAGCGATCTTCGCCCAGATCGTGATCGGTGACGAGATCAACCGCGCCTCGCCGAAGACCCAGTCCGCGCTGCTGGAGTCGATGGAGGAGCGGCAGGTCACGATCGACGGCCGGACGTACGAACTGCCGGACCCGTTCATGGTGGTGGCCACCCAGAACCCGGTGGAGATGGAGGGCACCTATCCGCTGCCCGAGGCCCAGCGGGACCGTTTCATGGCCCGGGTGTCGATGGGCTACCCCAGCGCGGAGGCCGAGCTCAGGATGCTCGACGTCCACGGCGGCCTCCCGCCCCTGGACGACCTCCAGCCGGTGGCGCACGCCCACGACATCGCGAAGCTGATCGACGCGGTGCGCACCGTGCACGTCGCCGAGTCCGTGCGGCGGTACACGGTGGAGCTGGTGGGGGCCACCCGGCACCACCCGGAGCTCAGGCTCGGGGCCTCGCCGCGCGCGACCCTGCACCTGCTGCGCGCGGCCAAGGCCTCGGCCGCCCTCAGCGGGCGCGACTACGCGCTGCCCGACGACGTGCAGGCGCTCGCGGTGGCGGTGCTCGCCCACCGGCTGCTGCCGACGGCGCAGGCCCAGCTCAACCGCCGTACGGCGGAGCAGGTCGTCCTGGACATCCTCCAGCACACCCCGGTCCCGACGTCGGGCACCGCCGCGGCCGCCCCGGCAGCCCCGGCGCGGCCGCGGCACCCGGGCCACCCCCCGGTGCACGGCGGTGGCCCCGGCGTACGGCGGCTGTGATGGCCACCGGGGCGCCCGGCCCCGTGGACAGCGGCGACCGTCCGGGCGGCCTGCGGGTGGCCCTGGGCGGGCTGACGACCCGGGGCAGGTCCTTCCTCGCCGCCGGTGTCGCCGCCGCCGTCTGCGCCTATGTGCTGGGGCAGGGGGACCTGTTGCGGGTCGGGCTGCTGCTCGCGGCGCTGCCGCTGGTCTGTGTGACCGTGCTCTACCGCACCCGCTACCGGGTCGCGGGCAGCCGGCGGCTGTCGCCGTCCCGGGTGCCGGCGGGCTCCGAGGCGCGGGTGCACCTGCGGACGGACAACATCTCCCGGATGCCCACGGGACTGCTGATGCTCCAGGACCGGGTGCCGTACGTGCTGGGCTCCCGGCCGCGGTTCGTGCTGGACCGGGTGGAGGGGGGCGGCAGCCGCGAGGTGTCCTACCGGGTCCGCTCCGACCTGCGGGGCCGCTATCCGCTGGGGCCGCTGCAACTGCGGCTGAGCGACCCCTTCGGGATGTGCGAACTGACCCGGTCGTTCAGCGCGTACGACACCCTGGTCGTCGTACCGCGCACCCACGCGCTGCCGACGCTGCGGCTCACGGGCCAGGCCTCCGGGTACGGCGACGGCAGACGGCGTTCGCCGGCGCTGGCCGGTGAGGACGACATCATTCCGCGCGCCTACCGCCACGGGGACGACCTGCGCCGGGTCCACTGGCGCTCCACGGCCCGCCACGGGGAGCTGATGGTGCGCCGTGAGGAGCAGCCGCAGCGGGCCCGGTGCACGGTGCTGCTGGACTGCCGACGCGTCGCCTACCAGGGCGACGGGCCGGACTCCGCCTTCGAGTGGGCGGTGTCGGGCGCGGCGTCGGCCCTGACGCACCTGCTGGAACGCGGCTTCTCCGTCCGTCTGCTGACCGACGACGGGAGCGTGGCGCCGGGCGGCGGCTCGGACGGGTACGCCGCGCCGGCCCAGGAGTCCGCGGACTCGGCGGCCCTGATGATGGACACCCTCGCCGTGGTCGAGCACTCCGCGGGCGGCGGCCTCTCCCGGGCGTACGAGGTGCTCCGGGCGGGCGCGGACGGGCTGCTGGTGGCGTTCTTCGGCGACCTCGACGAGGAGCAGGCGGTGCTGGCGGCCCGGATGCGGCGGCGCAGCGGTGCCGCCGTGGCCTTCGTGCTGGACGGCGCCGCGTGGGCGCGGGGTGACGAGGCGCGGGCCTCCGGTCGCGCCGACGACCGGCTGCGGACGCTGCGCGAGGCGGGCTGGACGGCGGTGGCGGTTCCTCAGGGTGCCGCGCTGACGGATGTGTGGCAGCAGGCGGGCGAGGCGCACTCCGGCGCACTGCCCGGGGCGGCGAACGGGTTCTCGGGGGGTTGGTCGTGAGCGGGCGTACCCGGCTGGCGCTGTGCGCCTTCGTGGCGACGATGTCGGCGTCCTGCGCCCTGCTGCCCCTGGTCGGGACGTCGCGGTGGATCGCGCAGGCCGCGTTCCTGCTGGCGGTGCAGGGCGGGGCGGGAATGCTGGCCCGACGGCTGTGGTCCGGCCGGGTCCTGACGGTGGCTCTCCAGGCGCTGGTCACACTGCTCTCGCTGACCGTGGTGTTCGCCAGGGAGGAGGCTCTGTTCGGTGTGCTGCCCGGCCCCCGGACGGTCCGGTGGCTGGCGGAGCTGCTGACGGCCGGCTCCGAGGACATCGGCCACTACGCCACCCCCGCGCCCGCGACGGACGGCATCCAGCTGATCCTGGTCGGCACGGTGCTGCTGGTCGGCCTGGCCGTGGACGCCCTCGCGGTGACGTTCCGCGCCGCGGCCCCGGCGGGGCTGCCGCTGCTCGCGATGTACTCGGTCGCGGCGGGGCTGGCCGAGGAGGGATCGGGCTGGCTCTGGTTCCTGCTCGCGGCCGCCGGGTACCTGCTGCTCCTGCTGGCCGAGGGCCGGGACCGGCTCGCGCGGTGGGGCCGGGTCTTCGGCGGGGCGTCCCGGTCGTCGGGCGGACTCGCGGCGGGGCTGGACGGAGCGCCGGGGCGTGCCCCGGTCCGTACCGGGCGTCGCATCGGAGCGGTGGCACTGGGGGTCGCGCTGGTCGTCCCCGCCGTGCTGCCCGCCATGGACGGCGGACTGCTCGGGGACGCGGGCGGCGGGGGGAAGAAGGGCGGCGGGGGCACGATCTCCGCGGTGAACCCGCTGGTCTCGCTCCAGAACAACCTGAACCAGCCGGAGAACCGGGAGGTGATGACGTACTTCACCAACTCCTCGGCCCCACGGGACTTCTATCTGCGCATCCTCGCCCTGGACGAGTTCGACGGCACCGAGTGGCGGCCCTCCACCCGGCGGCTGCGGGACGTGCCCGACCGGCTGCCGCGACCGGAGGGCCTGGGTCCGGACGTGGCCGTCACCGAGATCCGGACGAACATCTCGGCCGCCGCTTCCTACGGCCAGACCTATCTGCCGCTCCCCTATCCGGCCAGCGAGGTGGACATCAAGGGCCGCTGGCGGTTCGAGCCCGAGGGGCGCACCCTCGTCGGCGACGGCGGCCAGACGACGAGCGGCGTCCGGTACGAGGTCGGCAGCCTGGTGGTCGAGCCGACGGCCGACCAGCTCGCGGGGGCGGCGCCGCCGCCTGGGGACCTGGCCCGTGAGTACACCCGGGTCCCCCGTTCGCTGCCGCGTGTGGTCCTGGAGACCGCCGAGGAGGTGACCGCCGGGGCCCGCGACGACTACGAGCGGGCCGTGGCGTTGCAGGACTGGTTCTCCTCCGGGGGCGGCTTCCGCTACGACACGACGGTGGCGTCGGGGACGGGGACGGAGGCGATCGCGCGGTTCCTGAAGGACCGTGAGGGTTTCTGCGTCCACTTCTCGTTCACGATGGCCGCGATGGCCAGGACGCTGGGCATTCCGGCCCGGGTGGCGGTGGGCTTCACCCCGGGCACGGCGCAGGCGGACGGGTCCGTGTCGGTCGGGCTGCGCGACGCCCACGCCTGGCCGGAGCTGTATTTCGAGGGTGTCGGCTGGACGCGGTTCGAGCCCACGCCGTCCCGGGGCAACGCCCCCTCGTACACCCTGCCGGACACCCCGTCGCCGGACGTGAGCGGTCCGGCCCTGCCGGCACCGGGCGACAGCGCGGAGCCCTCGGCCGTTCCCTCGGCCTCGGAGAGCTGCCCGGTGCAGATGCGGCGCCAGGGCGAGTGCGGGGAGACGGCCGCTCCGGGCCTGGCCGCCCCGTCCGGCCCGAAGACGTCGGCGGGCACGGTCACGCTGTGGGTGCTCGGCGCGCTGCTGGTGCTCGTGCTGCCGCCGCTCCCGATGCTCTGGCGGGCACGCGTCCGCGGACGGCGGCTGGGCTCCTCGGGCGGTCGTACTCCGCCCGACGCGTCGGCCCGGGTGCTGGCGGCCTGGCGGGAGGTCTCCGACACGGCCTGGGACCACGGGATCGCGCCGGACGAGTCGCGGACCCCTCGTAAGGCGGCGGAGCGGCTCGTGCGGCTGGGCGGTCTGGACGGCACCGCGTCGGCGGCGGTCCACCGGCTGGCGGGCGCCGTGGAGCAGGTGCTGTACGCGCCCGAGCCCCGGCCGGTCGTCGGGCTGTCCGACGACGTGGCGGTGGTGCGCGCGGGCCTGCGGGCCTCGGCGGGCCGGTCGGGCCGGCTGCGGGCGACGGTGGCGCCGCGTTCGGCCGTCCGGGTGATGTGGGCTCTTTCGGACCGCCGGGCGCGGATGGCCCGGCGCTGGACGAACCGCCTCGGCCGTGCCCGGTGGACCGCGCTCGCCACCCGCCTGCGGCGACCGCTCCGACGGGCCTGAGCCGCCGTGCCGTCACGGCGCGGTGTCATGAGACCGGTCTCACGACACCGCGCCGTGAGGGCAGGTCCGGGACCGGGCCCCTCGGAGCGGTCTGCGGGACGCCCCTGCGGGCGGAGGCAACCACCGGGTCCCCGGCACGGCCCGACGGGCGACCAACCGAAGGGACGACAAGCCGGACGTCTGACCGGCCGAGACGGGTGACCAGCCGAGACCGGTGACCAGCCGAGACGGGTGACCAGCCCGAAGCGGGCCGGACGGGCGACCCGCCGGACCAGCCGAGGCGGACAGCCGACCGGACGACCGGCCGGACAGCCGCCCGGACGAGCAGCCGACCGGACGGTCAGCTAGACGTGCAGCCGGACCGAACGGTCAGCCGGGCAGGTGGCTCGAAGGGCGACGGGCCGGGCAGAAGCCCGGACAGACAGGCAGCCGGACAGACAGGCAGCCGGCCGGACAGAGAGTCGGCCGGACCGGCAGTCGGCCGCAGGGGTGACACCCGTAAGCAGGCGGCCGGTCGGGCGAGACGCGGCCGGGCGGATGACGGCGGGCGGATGACGGCGGGCGGCGGACCAGGGACGGCGGCGGACAGCGGCGGCATGCAGCAGGCGGTATGCGGTCGGCGGCAGCAAGCGGCAGGCCCGAGGCGACGGCGGGCGGCTGCGGGCATGGGTGAGGGGCGGTCGCACACGTGCGACCGCCCCTCACCCATGAGGTCTGCGATGTACGGCCCGAGCCGCCAGGGCCGACCGGTGCCACCAGGGCGGCGGCACCGTGCTTACTGGCCCTGTCCGTCCCGACGGCGCTGCCACCGCTGCTCGATGCGGTTCATCATCGAGCGGCGCTGCCGGGGATGTCGGCTGTCGCCGCCGCCCCCGCTCGCGGCCGGCTGCGGCTGCTCACCCGGCTTGGGCGCCTTGCGCCACCCGGTGACCGCCAGCACGGCACAGCCCAGCATGACGAGGAACCCCACCACGCTGATCCAGATCTGCTGGGCGACCATTCCGGCCATGAGGAGCGCGATACCCACCAGAAAACCGGCCACCGCCTGGTAGACCCGTCGCCGGGTGTACCTGCGCAGCCCGCTTCCCTCAAGCGCTGTCGCGAACTTGGGATCTTCGGCGTACAGCGCTCGCTCCATCTGCTCGAGCATGCGCTGCTCGTGCTCCGAGAGCGGCACGGAGTCCTCCTCGTCGTCGGCCGCGGGGGGCGACCGTTATGCGGCCTTTCCAGGATAGGCAGGGATTCGCCCCCGTGAAACCCGCCCTCTAGCCCAAGCCAGCCCGGACCGTCATGTCGGCGCGGCTGCTGAGGCGTAGATTCCCCGACCGCCGATCCGTCATGCCGGATGGTGTCCTCCGATCATACGGGGCCCGAGCGCCGATCGGGTGTTCCGGACCGTACTCCGTCTGCGGCTGCGTCGCTGATCAGCCGCGCTCCCGCCGTCCCGTGGCCACACTCCGGCCGTCCCCTCGGAAGGGATCAGGCGCGCTTCTCCCCCAGAACGTGCAGCTGGGTCGCCACCGAGTGGAAGGCGGGCAGTTCCGCGACCGCCGCCTCCAGCGCGAGGAGCGCTTCCACCGCACCCGGTTCGGTGTCCACCAGGACACCCGGAACCAGGTCGGCGAAGACCCGGACGCCGTGCACGGCTCCGACCTCGACGCCCGCGGCGTCGACCAGTTCGGACAGCTGCTCGGCGGTGAACCTGCGGGGCACCGGGTCGCCCTCGCCCCAGCGCCCGGCCGGGTCACTCAGCGCCTGCCGGGCCTCCACGAAGTGGCCGGCCAGCGCCCGCGCCAGGACGGCACCGCCGAGCCCCGCGCCGAGCAGGCTGAGCGCGCCCGACGGACGGAGCGCGTCCACCGCGTTGCGTACGCCCTCGGCGGGGTCGTCCACGTACTCCAGGACGCCGTGGCAGAGCACCGCGTCGTACCCGGCGCGGTCGGCCACCTCGAACAGGCCCAGGATGTCCCCCTGGAGACCGCGGACCCGGTCGGCGACCCCGGCCTCGGCGGCGCGGCGCTCCAGGGCGAACAGGGCGTTGGGGCTGGGGTCGACGACGGTGACCCGGTGGCCGAGCCGGGCGACGGGCACCGCGAAGTTCCCGGTGCCGCCGCCCGTGTCCAGCACGTCCAGGGAGTCCCTGCCGGTCGCCTCGGCCCTGCGGTCGAGGGCCTCCTTGAGGACCTCCCAGACCACGGCGGTACGGAGGGAGGCTCGGGGGCGCAGCTGGTCCGACACGGCAGTTGACTCCTCGGCACGGTGCCGCCGGTACGGCGGAGCGTGAACGGTGCAGGTGGTAAGGGTGGCACTCCACCCTATTGCCTCCCACCGCCGCCCCGGCCCGCCGTGGCCGGACCGCGTCCCGGAGACGGGGTGCGGTTACGCGGGCCGGTCGTTCCGGGGCCTCGGCAGGACCGGCCGCAGCTCCAGCATCCGCTCGACGAGCCGCAGGAACATCGCCGCGTGGCGCACCAGCTCGTCCGCGTCCCGGCTGTCGGCGGCTCCCGGTATCCCCGCTTCCGCGCGGGCCCGCCGCTGGGCGCCGGAGGCGAACAGGGCGCTCCATTCCGCGAGTTCGGGTGCTATGTCCGGAAGCACCTCCCAGGCGCTGCGGATCCGCTCCCGGCGCCGGCCGGTCTCGGGCCGGCCCCGGGCGGCCAGCACGGCGGCGGCCGTGCGCAGGGCCGCGAGGTGGGCGGTGGCGTACCTCTCGTTGGGCACGTCGAGGGAGCGCGCCTCCTCGATGCCCGCGCGGGCCTGGGAGAGCAGGTCGAGCGCCGCGGGCGGTGCCGCGCGGCGCGGTACGGGGTGGACGTCGGTTGCCGGACCGTTCAGTGAGGGGGCAGGGCTGCCTGCGCGGCGCCGCGGGGCGGCGGCTGCGGACGAGCTGGCCATGACGAACCTCCTGTCGTCGGGTGACGGCCGCGTGGCCGTATGTGTCCATCGTGGGGGACACCACTGACAATCCCTCAGAAAACCGCGCTGACCTGCGCCTTTGCTTCACGGGCGAGTTGCCGCTAACTTTTTGAACTGACCAGTCAGTTCAAAGAAGGGGGTGGGGGCCGTGGACAGCCCGCACGGGGCGGCGGTGAGCGCGGAGGGCTTCGGGCTGAAGGGGCCGCGCGGCTGGGTCTTCCGGGGGGTGGGCCTGACGGCTCCTCCCGGATCGCTCGTCGCGATCGAGGGCCCCTCGGGCTCGGGCCGCACCTGCCTGCTGCTCGCGCTCACCGGCCGGATGCGGCCCACGGAGGGCCACGCCGAGGTGGCGGGCGCGCGCCTGCCCGGCCGGGCGGCCGCCGTCCGCGCGTTCAGCGCGCTGGGGCCGGTCCCCGGGGTCAGCGAACTCGACCCCGCGTTCACGGTCGCCGAGCACCTGCGGGAGCGGGCCCTGCTGCGACGCCGCTTCGACGGTTCGCCGCGCTCCCTGCTGCGTCCCGGTGCGGCACGCGCGGCGTCCAGGGCCGCGATCGACACCGCTCTGGACACGGTCGGACTGGACCTCGCCTCGCTGCCCAAGGCCGAGCGGACCTCCGTACGCGACCTGGAGCGCCTGGAGGCGCTGCGGCTCTCCCTGGCCCTGGCCCTGATGGGCCGTCCTCGGCTGCTGGCGGTCGACGACACCGACCTCAAGCTCTCCGGCCCGGAACGCGCCGAGGCCTGGCGGCTGTTGCGCGGCCTCGCCGACGGCGGCACGACCGTGCTCGCGGTGTGCAGCGAGGCCCCGGAGGGCGCGCTCACCGTACGGACCGAGGACCGCCAGGAGCGCGCGGACGCCACGGACGCTCCGGGCACCCCGGACACCTCCGTCACCGAAGACGCCCCGGCCACCACGGACACCCCGGCCGCCACCGCCACCACCACGACCGGCTCCACGACGAACGGGAAGGAGACGGCCGATGCGTTCACCGGGACTGGCCGCGCTTGAGCTGAAGCGGTTCGGCAGGGGGCGGATGCCGCGTGCCGCCCTGGTGGCGCTCCTCCTGCTGCCCCTGCTGTACGGCGCCCTGTACCTCTGGTCGTTCTGGGACCCCTACGGCCGGCTCGACCGGATACCCGTCGCCCTCGTCAACGAGGACAAGGGGACCCAGGCCGACGGCGAACGGCTGGCCGCGGGCGACGAGATCGCCGGCCGGCTGCTCGACTCCGAGGTCTTCGACTGGCACGAGGTCAGCGGCGACGAGGCACGGAAGGGCCTGGAGGACGGGACGTACTACCTGACGCTCACCATGCCGTCCGACTTCAGCGCCCGCATCGCGTCCAGCGGTGGCGACTCCCCCGAGACCGGCGCCCTCCAGGTCCGCACCAACGACGCCAACAACTACATCGTCGGGCAGATCTCCCGGTCGGTGTTCTCCGAGGTCCGCAGCGCCGCGTCGGCGAAGACCTCACGCGGCTTCCTGGACCGCATCTTCATCAACTTCTCCGATCTCCACGACGCCACGGCGAAGGCCGCCAAGGGGGCCGACGACCTCGAAAGCGGCATCACCAAGGCGAAGAAGGGGTCCAAGGATCTCGCCGACGGGCTCAAGGACGCCCAGGCGGGCAGCGACCGACTGTCCACCGGCCTGGACGGGCTCGGCAAGGGGGCCGCCGAGCTCAAGACGGGATCGCGGCAGGTGGCCGAGGGCACCGAGCTGCTCGCCGACAAGGTGAACCGGGCGGCCGCGGACGTACGGCCCTTCCTCAAGGACAACGGCAAGGCGATCGGGGACACCGCCCGGCTGGTCGCCGACTCCTCCAGGACCGTGCGGGACGACCTCGGCCGGCTCGTCGAGGCCGCTCCCACCGCCGCGGCCGCCGCCCGCACGGCCTCCGACGAGCTCACCGAGGTCCACCGGGTCCGCTGCGAGGCGGAGGCCGAGCCCGACGCCGCCGTCTGCCCGGACCTCGAACGCGCCAAGACCGCGGCCCAGGACGTCACGGCCGTGGCCGACGACGTGAACGCGCTGGTCACCGACCAGAACGGGAACCTGACCGAACTCCGCGCCCAGTTGGCCACCCTGGAGAAGCAGGCCGACGCCCTCGCGAAGCGTGCCCCGCACCTGGACGAGGACCTGGAGTCGGCCGTCGCGAAGATCAACGCGCTCGACACGGGCGCGAAGAAGGTCGCCACGGGCGCCGCCACCCTGCACACCGGGCTCGGCACCGCCAAGACCGGCGCCGGGAACCTGGACGACGGGATCACGAAGCTCAGGACGGGCGCCACCGACCTGGACGGCGGGCTGTACCGGCTGGGCGACGGTTCGGCCACGCTCGCCAAGGGGCTGAACGACGGCGTCGGACAGATCCCCGACTACGACGAGAAGGACCGCGACGCCCGCACCGGGGTCATGGCGGACCCGGTGCGGCTGGCCTCCTCCTCGCTGCACGCGGCCCCCAACTACGGCACCGGCTTCGCCCCGTACTTCATCCCGCTCTCGCTCTGGGTGGGCGCGATGGTGGCGTACATGCTGATCCAGCCGCTCAACCGGCGGGCGCTCGCGGCCGGGGCACCCGCCTGGCGGATCGCCTTCGCGGGCTGGCTGCCGGTCGTCGCGATCGGACTGCTCCAGGTCGTCGCCCTGATGTCCGTACTGCACTGGCGGCTCGGGCTGCAGATGACGCACGCGGCCGGGACGATCGGTTTCCTGGCCCTGGTGACCTGCTGCTTCGCCGCGATCGTGCAGTGGCTCAACGCCCGTTTCGGCGCGGCGGGCCGGATCCTGGTCCTGGCGGTGCTGATGCTCCAGCTGACCTCGGCGGGCGGGACGTACCCCGTCCAGACCAGTCCGGGCTTCTTCGAGGCGATCCACCCCTACCTGCCGATGACCTACGTCGTGGAGGGTCTGCGCAGACTGATCACCGGCGGCGGGCTCGGCCCGGTGTGGCAGGCCTGCGCCGTGCTGGCGGCCTTCACCGCGGGGGCGCTGGCGCTGACCGCCCTGGCCGCCCGCCGCAAGCAGATGTGGACCGTGGAGCGGCTGCACCCGGAACTCAGTCTGTGAGCGCGCCGCGACCTGTGAGAATCAGGCACATGGACAGCAGCAGCACCACGCGCCGCCAGGCGACCCGGCAGAAGCTCTACGAGGCGGCGGTGACCCTCATCGCGGAGAAGGGGTTCTCGACGACCACGGTGGACGAGATCGCCGAGCGCGCCGGGGTCGCCAAGGGCACGGTCTACTACAACTTCAAGAGCAAGACCGAGCTGTTCGAGGAGTTGTTGCGGCACGGCGTCGGGCTGCTCACCGAGTCGCTGCGCACCGCCGCCGAGGAGACCGACGCGCGGGGCGGCAGCCGGGTGGAGGCGCTGGACGCCATGATCAGGGCCGGTCTGGTGTTCATCGACCGCTACCCGGCCTTTACCCAGCTCTACGTGGCCGAGCTCTGGCGCACCAACCGCGCCTGGCAGTCCACGCTCCTGGTGCTCCGTCAGGAGGCGGTCGCCGTGGTCGAGGGCGTGCTCCGGGACGGCGTCGCCGGCGGGGAGCTGAGCGAGGAGATCGACATCCAGCTGACGGCCGCCGCGCTCGTCGGAATGGTGCTGGTGGCCGCCCTGGACTGGCAGGCGTTCCAGCCGGAACGCACCATCGACGACGTGCACTCGGCCCTGTCGCTGCTGCTGCGCGGGCGCGTCAGCGGCCACTGAGGCGAACGGCCCCCGCGCCCCGGACACTATGCCCCGGACACCGCAGCCCCGGGGCCGGTCACCGGCCGGGGCCACGACGACGCCGGGCCGGTGGTACCCGATCCCCCTCGGGTACCACCGGCCCGGCGTCCGTGCTCCCCGGAGAACCCTCCCCCGTGGCCCCGATTCCCCCGTGGCCCGCGGGCTCTCCGTCGTGCACCCCCGTTACGTCCGGGTCCGTGCCGTTCCGCCGCCCCGTGCCGGCGGTCCGGGCACCGCGCCCCGTCCGTGGCCTCCACTCTTCCCCCTCCACGGGCGGGGGCCCATCCGCTGACCTACTCATCTGTGTACCTAGGTAGGGATACTCAGGACCGGGCCCGAACGCGCCCCGAGCGCCGTTCGAGTGACTACGATCGCCTCCGTGTCCGTACTCCCCCTGGTGTTCACGAGCGGCTGGGCGAGCGGGATCAACGCGTACGCCGTGGTCCTGCTGCTCGGCCTCTTCGGAGCGACCGGTTTCGCCGACGACGTGCCCGACGCCCTCCAGCGCCCCGATGTCCTCGTGGTCGCCGGGGTGCTCTTCCTCTGCGAGGTGGCGGCCGACAAGATCCCGTACGTGGACTCCGCCTGGGACGCCGCGCACACCGTGGTGCGCCCGGTGGCCGGGGCGGTCGTCGCCGCCCTGCTGGCCGGGGAGAGCGGATCGCTGCCGGAGCTGGCGGCCGGGGCGCTGGGCGGTACGACCGCGCTGATCAGCCATCTGGTCAAGGCGGGCACCCGGATGGCGGTCAACACCTCACCGGAGCCCTTCAGCAACATCGGTGTCAGCATCGTGGAGGACCTCGGGGTCGCCGGGGTCATCACCTTCGCCGTCTTCCACCCGGTGGCGGCCGCCGTCGTCGCCGGGACGCTGCTGGTGCTCGGTGTCGTCCTCGTGCTCTTCCTGGCCTCCCGCATCCGCCGGTTCGTGCGCCGCAGGGCACGGCGGCGGGCGGAGAAACGGCCGGTGGCGGCGGGCGGCGGTCCGCCCCCGGTCTGAGCCGCCGGGGGCGCCCGTCCACCGCCGCCCCCGGTCACCGGACGGTCTAAAGTCACTGGCATGGCACGAATTGCGGTGATCGGCGCCGGTGCGGGCGCCATGGCGGCCGCCGCCCGGCTCGCCGTGGCAGGCCACCGGGTGACGGTGTACGAGCGGTCCGGGACCTACGGCGGCTCGCTCGGCAGGCACGCCCGCGACGGCTTCGTCTTCGACACCGGCCCCTCGCTGCTCCACCTCCCCGCGGTCTACCGCGACCTGTTCGTGAAGACGGGCAAGGAGCCGCTGGAGCGGTGCGTCACCCTCCGGCAGGTCGATCCGGCGAGCCGTCACCACTTCGCGGACGGCACCGCGGTGTCCCTGCCGAACGCCAGCCGGGCCGGGGTGGTCCAGGCCCTGGACGGGGCTCTCGGGTCGGGTGCGGGCACTCGCTGGGCCGCGTTCCTGGACCGGGCGGGCACCGCCTGGGACCGCTCGCGCCGCCCGCTGCTGGAGGAACCCCTGGACGAGGACCGCGGGGGGCTGGACCGCGACCCGTACCCGGCGCTCCGCCGGCGCCGGCTGCTGCGGCCGGCCCGGCAGGCGACGACGCTCGCGGAGGTCGGCGGGTGGGAGCTGGCCGATCCCCGTCTGGCGGCCCTGCTCGACGGGTACGCCCTGTCGTACGGTCTGGACCCGCGCCGCGCTCCGGCCGCCGCCGCCCTTCTGCCGTACATGGAGCAGACGTTCGGCAGCTGGTACGTCCAGGGAGGGATGCGGGAGCTCGCCGGTGCGATGTACGAACGGTGCCTGCTCCGCCGGGTGACGTTCGTCTTCGACGCCGAGGTGGTGCGGGTGGCGGAGAAGGACGGCCGGGCGTCGGGCGTCGAACTGGCGGACGGGACGTACGCCGAGGCCGACCACGTGGTCCTCGGCGCCCGGCCCGCCCCCGGGCTGATGCCCGGTCAGGCGTGGGGCGGGGACGGGGATCCGGCGGCCCGGCGGGCCCCGCTGCCCGGCCGCTTCGTCGTGCTGCTGTCGCTGCGCGGCGCCCGGGACGCCGGGGCCGCGCACCGGACCGTGGTGCACTGCGCGGACGGACCGGCCGAGCAGGCGGCGGTGTTCGGCGGCCGGATCGCCGACCGGCCCACGGTCACCGTCCTGCGTCCCGACGACCCCTCCACCCGCCCGGACGAGGCGCACGAGGCGGTGACCCTGACGGCGACGGTGGCCCCGCACGGGCCGGTGGACTGGACGGACCCGGCGCTCCGCAAGCGGTTCACCGGCACGCTGATCGACCGGGCGGCCGAGGCCGTCCCCGGACTGCGCGAGCGGATCCTTCGCACCGAGACGCGCACCCCGGCCGAGACGGCGGCCGAGACCGGCGCCGAGGGCGGCTCGGTGCCCGCGCCCGCGCTGGCCGGGGCGGGCGGAGCCTTCCTGCACCCGGGCAACCGCACCTCGCTGCCCGGCCTCTACCTGGCGGGCGGCTGGTCGCATCCCGGTGGCGGCCCCGCCCACGCCGGGATGTCGGGCGCGCTGGTCGCCGGACTGGTCGTGGAGGGCGACGGCTTCCGCGGCTCCCGCTGAGCCACGTCCGCCCGTCCGCCCGGCGGCCGTCCGGGGACGGGCCGGGCCGACGGGTGCGGTCGGACCAGGCCGGGCTCAGTAGCGGTACTGCTCGTTCGGCCCGGTGTTGTCGTAGCCGTGGGCGGGGCCGCCGCCGTAGGGGGCTTGGGCGGGTGCCTCCGGGGGCAGCGGCGCGTACGGGTCGCTCTCCCGCTGCTGGGGGACCCACACCCCGCCGGGCGGGGTGTCGGTGGCGTACTGGTTCGCGTAGGGGTCGCCGTAGGAAGCGGCCGGCTGCGCGTCGTACCCCCCGCCGTACCCGTCGCCGTGGGTGCCGCCGCCGTATCCGTCGTGCGCGGGGTACCCCCCGGCGCCCGTCGTGCCGCCGTTCGCCGCGTAGGGGTCCGCGTAGGCGGCGTACTCCTGCTGTCCGGCGGGGTGTTCGTACGGGCCCGGGTAGCCGCCCCCGCCCGGGTAGGTCTCCTGGCCCGGATAGCTCTCCTGGCCCGGATAGGCGCTCCGGCCGCCGAAGACGTCCTGCCCCTGGTCGGCGTACGGGTCGTACGCGTCGTACCGCTCCTGCTCGGGGGTGTCGGCGCTCCCGGCCGGGGCGGGGTCGGTGTAGACGCCGTACTGCCCGGTGTCGTCGGGCAGCGGCTGCGGTTCGTAGACCGCGAACGCGGGTTCCTCGGGGGCCTGTTCAGGGGTGTGGTCGGGAGCTTGCCCGGGGGCGGGCTCCTGGTACTCCAGGTCGGAGACCTCCAGCGTGGGTCCGGCGCTGCCGGAACCGCGCCGGCGCCGGCTCGCCCCCGGTTTGCCGCCGACCGCCCAGCCCGTCGAGAAGCCACGGCGGAAGGAGAGCGTCACATACGTCTGGCCGGTGGCGAAGGCGATCGCGCCGACCACGATCACCAGCCTGGAGGAGGTCAGCACCCCGAGGACCACCCCGAGGAATCCGGTGAAGGCCAGAAGTCTCCAGCGCAGCCGTGCCTTGTACTGCAGCAGCACCTCGCCCAGCAGCCACAGTGCCACCATGCCGAAAGCGATGTAGAGGACCGTCCAGCCCACGCCCGCCCCCTTCTACGGCCGACCCGGTCGGTGACGGGTACGGCCGGTCACGACTGCCTGTGCAGTCCGAGATTCTCGTAGATCTCAAGCGTTGCCGTGGAGTTGTTGAGCGTGATGAAGTGCAGCCCCGGGACACCCTCGGAGACCAACTCCGCGCAGAACTCCGTCGCGAACTCGATGCCAATGGAGCGTACAGCGGCCGGATCGTCCTTGGCCGCGAGGAGTCGCTCTTTCAGCGAGGAAGGCAGCGACGCGTTGCTCAGCTGGGCGAACCTTTCCAACTGCCGGATGCTGGTGATCGGCATCACCTCGGGAATGACCGGGGTGTCGCAACCCGCCGCGACCACGCGGTCACGCATCCGCAGATAGCTTTCCGGGTGGAAGAACATCTGGGTGATGGCGTAGTCGGCACCGGCCCGGCATTTGTCGACGAAATGCCGGATGTCGGAGTCCCAGTCGTCCGATCGCGGGTGCATTTCGGGAAAGGCCGCGACGCCGACACAGAAATCGCCGGATTCCTTGATGAGCCGGACGAGGTCGGCGGCGTACCGCACGCCCTGCGGGTGCTCGACCCACTCGCCCATCGGGTCACCCGGCGGGTCTCCGCGCACCGCGAGGATGTTCCTGATGCCCGCGTCGGCGTACTGCCCGACCATGTTGCGCAGTTGGGCGACGGAGTGGTCGACGGCGGTGAGGTGGGCGACCGGGGTGAGGGTGGAGTCGGCGGCGATCTGCTGGGTCGCGCGTACCGTCCCCTCCCGTGTCGAGCCGCCGGCCCCGTAGGTCACGGAGACGAAGCTCGGGCGCACGGCTTCGACCCGCCTCAGGGCGTTCCAGAGGTTCCGTTCGCCCTTCGCGGTCTTGGGCGCCCAGAACTCGAAGGAGTACGACGTCTTGCCGGTCGCGAGGAGTTCACGCACCGTGGGCGCGTGATCCGTCCAGGTGGAAGGTGTGCCAAGGGCCATACCGGGAGGTTAACCAGGGCCGGGCGGTACCCCAACCGGACCGCACGGTTTGCCCGGAATGCACCACTTCTTGTCCACCCCTCGGACATCCCGGCCCGGCGGTGGGACCGCCGCCTCCGCACCGGAGCGGAGGGACCCGTCGGCGGGGCGGGCAGACGCGTCAGAGGGAGCGGGCCCGGACGCGCTTCGCCAGCTCGGCGGTGGCCGCGGCGGGGTCGTCCGCCTCGGTGATCGCCCGTACGACCACGACCCGGCGCGCGCCCGCGTCCAGCACCTGGTCCAGGTTGCCCGTGTCGATGCCGCCGATCGCGAACCAGGGCCGGGAGGTGCCGAGCGAGGCGGCGTACCGCACGAGGCCGAGGCCCGGGGCGTGCCGGCCGGGCTTGGTGGGGGTGGGCCAGCAGGGGCCCGCGCAGAAGTAGTCGGTGCCCGCCTCGACGGCGGCGGCGTCCACCTCGGACTCGGCGTGGGTGGAGCGGCCGATCAGCACCTCGTCCCCGAGGATCGCGCGGGCGGCCCGCACCGGCAGGTCGCCCTGCCCGAGGTGCAGTACGCCGGAACCGGCCGCGTGGGCGACGTCGGCCCGGTCGTTGACCGCGAGCAGGGCCCCGTGGCGGGCGCAGGCGTCGGCGAACACGGCGAGGTGGTCCAGCTCCTCGGCGGCCTCCATGCCCTTGTCGCGGAGCTGGACGATGTCCACGCCCGAGGAGAGCACCGCGTCGAGGAACGCGGGGAGGTCGCCCTGGCGTGTGCGGGCGTCCGTGCAGAGGTAGAGCCGGGCGTCGGACAGCCGTGAGCGAGGCGTGGACATGAAGATTTCCCCCCAGGGATGCGTCGGTGGGCCCGTCGGTGGCGCGGCGGAGGTGCCGGCGGGTCCGGGCGGGAGCGGTCCGGTGACGGCGGGGTGCGGGCCGTGGGTCACGGCCCGCACCCCGGTCACGGTCGTCCGGTCAGACGGCGAGCGCCTGGGCGCGGCGCTTCACCTCCGTACCGCGATTCTCGCTCAGGGCCTGCGCGGGGGTGCCGGGCAGGGTCGGGTCGGGGGTGAAGAGCCAGTCCAGCATCTCTTCGTCGTTGTAGCCGTCGTCCCTCAGGAGGGTCAGGGTCCCGGAGAGGCCCTTGACCACCTTGTCGCCGTCGATGAAGGCGGCAGGCACCTGGAGCGTCCGGTTCTCACCACGTCGTACGGCGATCAGCTGGCCCTCCTTGACCAGCTGCCGGACGCGCGTCACCTCGACATCGAGCATTTCCGCGATGTCGGGAAGGTGGAGCCAGTCGGGGACGAGAGCATCGATCTTTGCGTCAATCTCGGTCACAGGGACAAGCGTGCCATCTGGGACCGACAGCCGGTAGCCGGGCCGACCGTACGGGGCGCGTCCCGTGTCCCGTACGGGGCCGTCGGCGGGTCCCTACAGGGCCGCCGACCGCAGGGGTACGGAGGGGTCCGCCGCCCGCGCCGGATCGATCCGCGCCCCGGCCGCGACGAGCTTGCGGCCCTGGGTGAGGTCACGCGGTCTGCCCACGGCCAGCACCGCGGTCAGGACGCCGTCACGCAGCCAGCACACGGTCCAGGCCGGGTCGTCGGGGGTGCCGCGCCACAGCGGCGTGTCGGTGGCGGTGTGGTGGCCGGCGTACTGCACGAAGCGGTCGAACTGCTCGGACCAGAAGTAGGGCACCGGGTCGTACACCGGCGCCCGGCCCGTCGTGATCGCGGCGGCGGCCGTGCTGGGGCCCTGGAGGGCGTTGTCCCAGTGGTGGACGAGCAGCCGCTCCCCGAAGCGGGCGGACGGGAAGGAGGCGCAGTCGCCGACGGCGTAGACGTCGGGCAGCGAGGTGCGCAGGGTGGCGTCGGCGGTGACCGATCCGTCCGGGCCGAGCGCGACCCCGGAGCCCTCCAGCCAGCGGGTGGCGGGCCTGGCGCCGATGCCGACGACCACGGCCCCGGCGGGGATCTCCCGGCCGTCCGCGAGGTGGACGGCGCCCGGCACGACCCGGTCGACCCGGGCGTCGGTGAGGAGTTCGGCCCCGCTCTCGGCGTACCAGGCGGCCATCGGGGCGGCGACCTCGGCGGGCAGGGTGCCCGCCAGGGGGTGGTCCGCCGCCTCGACCACGGTGACCGCGCAGCCGGCGGCGCGGGCGGCGGTGGTGAACTCCGCGCCGATCCACCCGGCCCCGACGACCACGACGTCGTGGCTCCGCTCCAGGACGGGCCGCAGCCGCGTGGCGTCGTCGAGGGTGCGCAGCAGGTGGACGCCGGGCACGTCGTGCGTGCCGGGCAGGACGACGGGTTCGGCGCCGGTGGCCAGCACCAGGGCGTCGTAGCCCACGGGCCCGCGATCGGTGTCCACCTCCCGCGCGTCGGCGCGCAGACCGGTCACCCGCACACCCAGGCACAGGGTGACGCGCAGTTCCTCGAAGTCGATGTCGAAGGCGGGGTCCTCGGCCGTGCCGAGCAGGACCGCCTTGGACAGCGGGGGCCGGTCGTAGGGCTGATGGGGTTCGGCGCCGATCAGGGTGACGGAACCCGCGAAGCCCTCTTCGCGCAGGGCCACGGCCGTCTGCGCCCCGGCCATGCCGGCGCCGACGACCACGACGTGCTGCGGCTGCGTCGGCCGCGTCTGCTGCTCGCTCACGCCTCCACCCTAACGAGATGACGGCCCTCGGTCGGCGGGCTCCTCCACCACGCTCGTCCCGCCACCCTCCCGGGACTCCCAGGTCCACCGTTCGGTCAGCCGTACCCGTCCGTCGGGAAGCTCGGTGACGGTGGACGGGCAGTGCCCCGGCGAGGTCGTCCCGTCGTGCCCGAGCTGGACGTACCTGAAGTCGAGGGTGTCGGCGTCCCGGGTGCCGACGAGGTGGCCGCGCGCGATGTCACCGCCCGCGTACCGGATGACCCGTCGGCGACGGGCGTCAGGACGAGTCCGTCGGGTGAACGGGCCACGGCGGAGGGCTCCCTTACAGGCGTGGGGCGGCGGGGCTTAGGGTGGCCGAGGTAAGGCACTCGCGGGAGCCCGGACGCACCGGGCTGAGAGGGAGGCTGACCGGCCTCCGACCGTCAACAACCTGATCCGGGTCATGCCGGCGAAGGGAGGGGCTGGACGCCCATGGGTAGAGCCGCGGACGGATCCGACGTCCTGGTCGTCGGTGGGGGCCTCATCGGTCTGGTGACGGCCTGGCGGTCGGCGCAGCGGGGGCTGCGCACCACGGTGGCCGACCCGGAGCCGGGCGGCGGGGCCGCCCAGGTCGCGGCCGGGATGCTGGCCGCCGTCACCGAGCTCCATCACGGCGAGCAGATGCTGCTCGGCCTCAACGTCGCCTCCGCCGCACGCTATCCGGCGTTCGTGGCCGAGCTGGAGGAGGCGAGCGGCCGGGGGACCGGGTTCCGGGCGTGCGGCACCCTGTCGGTCGCGCTGGACACCGACGACCGGGCCCATCTGCGGGAGCTGCACGCGTTGCAGCGGCGGTCGGGTCTGGCGTCGGAATGGCTGAGCGGGCGGGAGTGCCGCCGTCTTGAGCCGATGCTCGCCCCGGGGGTGCGCGGGGGGCTGCGGGTCGACGGCGACCACCAGGTCGATCCCCGGCGGCTGACCGCGGCCCTGGTCACGGCGTGCGAGCGGGCCGGGGTCGTCTTCCGGCGCGGCTGGGCGAAGCGGCTGTCCGTCACCGCCGGCCGGGCGGCGGGCGTGGTCCTGGCGGACGGCGCCCGGCTGGACGCGGACCAGGTCGTCCTCGCCGGGGGCAGTCTCAGCGGCCGGCTCGCGGGGCTGCCCGAGGAGGTGCTGCCGCCGGTCCGGCCGGTCAAGGGGCAGGTGCTCCGGCTGAGGGTTCCGCCGGTGTACGCCCCCTTCCTCAGCCGGACCGTGCGGGCCGTGGTGCGCGGCAGCCACGTCTATCTCGTCCCGCGCGCCGACGGTGAGCTGGTCGTCGGCGCGACCAGTGAGGAGATGGGCTGGGACGTCACGGTCACCGCGGGCGGGGTCTACGAGCTGCTGCGCGACGCCCATGAGCTGGTGCCCGGCATCACCGAGCTGCCGCTGACCGAGACCCGGGCCGGCCTGCGCCCCGCCTCGCCGGACAACGCCCCGCTGCTGGGTCCGACCGCCCTGCCGGGGCTGCATCTCGCGACGGGCCACCACCGCAACGGGGTGCTGCTCACCCCGGTCACCGGCGAGGTGATGGCCACGCTGCTGACGACGGGTGAGGTCCCGGAGCTGGCCCAGCCGTTCACACCGGCCCGGTTCGCCGCCACGGGCTCCCGTGAGCCCGTCCGTACGTCCGTACACCCATCCGCGCACCAGGAGCAGCCCGCATGACCGAGCCCGCCACGCCCGCCACGCCCGTCACGGCCACCACCTCGCCCGCCGACGTCTCCGTCTCCGTCTCCGTCTCCGTCAACGGGGAGCGCCGCGCCGTCGCGGCCGGTACCACGCTGGAGGCCCTGGTGGCCGGTCTGACCTCCGCGCACTCCGGGGTGGCCGCCGCGGTCAACGAGGCCGTCGTGCCCCGCGGCCGGTGGGCCGCCACCACGCTCGCCGAGGGCGACCGCGTCGAGGTCCTCACCGCCGTCCAGGGAGGCTGACCGTGTCCGACGACCTGTTCACGCTGGGCTCCACGGCGTTCTCCTCCCGGCTGATCATGGGGACCGGCGGGGCCCCCGGCCTGGAGGTGCTGGAGCGGGCCCTGATCGCCTCGGGCACGGAGCTGACCACCGTGGCGATGCGCCGTCTCGACCCGACGGTCCAGGGCTCGGTCCTCTCCGTCCTGGACCGGCTCGGCATCCGGGTCCTGCCGAACACCGCGGGCTGCTTCACCGCGGGTGAGGCCGTGCTGACCGCCCGGCTGGCCCGTGAGGCGCTGGGGACCGACTGGGTGAAGCTGGAGGTCGTGGCCGACGAGCGGACCCTGCTGCCCGATCCGGTCGAGCTGCTGGACGCGGCGGAGATCCTGGTCGACGAGGGCTTCACCGTCCTGCCGTACACCAACGACGACCCGGTGCTGGCCCGGAAGCTCCAGGACGTCGGGTGCGCGGCGGTCATGCCGCTCGGCTCCCCCATCGGTTCCGGGCTCGGCATCCGCAATCCGCACAACTTCCAGCTGATCACCGAACAGGCCCAGGTCCCGGTGATCCTCGACGCCGGTGCGGGGACCGCGTCGGACGCGGCGCTGGCGATGGAGCTGGGGTGCGCGGCCGTGATGCTCGCCTCGGCGGTGACCCGGGCCCAGGAGCCGGAGCTGATGGCGGCGGCGATGCGGCACGCGGTGGACGGGGGCCGTCTCGCGTACCGGGCGGGCCGCATCCCGCGCCGGTACTTCGCCGAGGCCTCCTCGCCCGTGGACGGCCGGGCGGTGCTGGACCCGGAGCGCCCCGCCTTCTGAGACCGCCTCCGGGACGCCGCCCCGGTCACGGCATCCATGTGTCCCTGTCACGGCTGCGTCGCAGAACGGCCCCGGAGCGCCACCGGGGCGTCCGGGGTGTCGGTGGCGGCTCGTAGACTCACCCCGTGGACACGACCCTCCAGGACCCCCTCGTCGGGCAGCTGCTCGACGGCCGCTACCGCATCGACGCACGCATCGCCGTCGGCGGTATGGCCACGGTCTACCGGGCCATGGACACGCGGCTCGACCGGGTGCTCGCCCTGAAGGTGATGCACCCGACGCTGGCGACCGACGTCGCGTTCGTCGAGCGCTTCATCCGTGAGGCCAAGTCGGTGGCCAGGCTCGCCCACCCCAACGTGGTGGGCGTCTTCGACCAGGGCGCGCAGGGCGCGTACGTGTATCTGGCGATGGAGTACGTCGCCGGGTGCACCCTGCGCGACGTGCTGCGCGAGCGCGGCGCGCTCCAGCCCCGGGCCGCCCTGGACATCCTGGAGCCGGTCCTGGCCGCCCTCGGCGCCGCCCACCGGGCGGGGTTCGTGCACCGCGACATGAAGCCGGAGAACGTCCTGATAGGCGACGACGGCCGGGTGAAGGTCGCCGACTTCGGTCTCGTACGGGCCGTGGGCACCGTGACGGACACCACCGGGTCGCTGCTGGGCACCGTCTCCTATCTCGCCCCCGAGCAGATCGAGCACGGTTCGGCCGACACCCGCTCCGACGTGTACGCCTGCGGTGTCGTGCTGTACGAGATGCTCACCGGTTCCAAGCCGCACACCGGGGACACCGCCGCCCAGGTCATCTACCAGCACCTCAACGAGGACGTCCCCGCCCCGTCCGGCGCGGTGCCGGGGCTGGCGGCCGGGCTGGACGCGCTGGTGGCCGAGGCCACCGCCCGGGACCCCGAGCTGCGGCCCTCCGACGCGGTGGCGCTGCTCGCCCGCTCCCGTGAGGCGCGGGCGGCCCTCACCGAGGAGCAGCTGGACGCGATGCCCCCGCAGGCCGTCGCCGGCACCCACGACGCCGCCGAGGACCGTACGAGTGTGATCCCCCGGGTGATCCCGGAGGGTCAGGGCACGGCGCACCACACCAGCCGGCTGGAGATGCCCCCGGACGGACCCCCGTCCCGGCCGCGCCGGGGCGGACGGTTCGCCCTCGACCGCCGCCGGGGGATGTTCGCCGCGCTCCTCGCCCTGCTGCTGGTGCTGGGCGTGGGCTCGGGTGTCTGGTACATCAACTCCGGGCAGTTCACCCAGGTGCCCTCCCTGCTGGGCCAGACCCAGAAGGCGGCGCAGGAGCGGCTCACCGACGCCGGTCTGGGCCTGAAGGGCGTCGAGCGCGCCTACAGCGACACGGTCGAGCGCGGGACGGTGATCAGCAGCGACCCCGCGTCGGGCGAGCGGATCCGGGGCAACGGCTCGGTGAAGCTGGTCATCTCGCGCGGTCCGGAGGTCCTGAAGGTGCCCGACGTCGAGGGGCTCCCGCTGCCCGACGCCCGGCGGCAGCTCAAGGAGGCGGGCTTCGAACAGGGGATGGTGACCCGGGAGTTCAGCGAGGAGGTCGCGCGGGGCGAGGTCGTCCGCACGGATCCCCCGGTCGGCACCGAGCGGCACGCCGGGTCGGGGGTCGCCCTGGTCGTCAGCAAGGGCGCCCCGGTCGACGTCCCCGACGTCACGGGCCTCGACGTCGAGGACGCCACGGCGGAGCTGGCCGAGGCCGGGCTGAAGGCGAAGGTCCTCCCCGACCGGATCGAGGCGCCCGAGGCCGCGGGCGAGGTCGCGAAGCAGGCGCCGGGCGGCGGGGCCGAGGCCGCGAAGGGCGACACCGTCGAACTGACGGTCTCCAAGGGGCCGCGCATGGTCGAGGTCCCCGACGTGACCGGCAGCGACGTGGACGAGGCCCGGGACACCCTGGAGGAGGCGGGCTTCGAGGTCAAGGTCGACCGCCCGCTGCTCTCCTTCAGCGACAAGGTCGCGAGCCAGTCCGTCAAGGGCGGCGAGAAGGCCGCCGAGGGCTCCACCGTCACGATCAGGACCAAGGCGTTCTAGTGCGGACCACACCCTCCACGCGCAACCCCGTCGGCGGCCATGTGCCGGTGGCCGGCGGCCTCGCGAAGACCGGCCTCGGCTACGCGCGGGAGCTGGCGGCCGAGGCCGTGCAGGTCTTCGTGGCCAATCCGCGCGGCTGGGCCACCCCGCCCGGAAATCCGGCCCAGGACGAGCTGTTCCGGTCCCGGTGCCACCAGGAGTCGATACCGGCGTACGTCCACGCCCCGTATCTGATCAACTTCGGCTCGCACACCGAGGCGACGGTGGACAACTCGGTGCGGTCGCTGCGCCACTCGCTGCGCCGGGCCCGGGAGATCGGCGCCCTCGGTGTGGTGGTCCACACCGGCTCGGCCACCGGCGGGCGCCCGCGCGAGGTGGCGCTGGCCCAGGTGCGCGAGCGGCTCAGGCCGCTGCTGGACGAGCTGACCCACGACGACGACCCGTTCCTGCTGCTGGAGTCGACCGCCGGGCAGGGCTCCTCGCTCTGCTCCCGGACCTGGGACTTCGGCCCGTACTTCGAGGCCCTGGACTCCCATCCCAAGCTCGGCGTCTGCCTGGACACCTGCCACATCTACGCGGCGGGCCACGACCTGACGGGCCCCGCCGGGATGCGGCAGACGCTGGACCTGCTGGTGGACACCGTGGGCGAGGGCCGGCTGAAGCTGATCCACGCCAACGACTCGAAGGACGTGGTGGGCGCGCACAAGGACCGCCACGCGAACATCGGGGCGGGCCACATCGGGGCCGAGCCGTTCCGCGAGCTGTTCGCGCACCCCGCGACCGACGGCGTACCGCTGGTCATCGAGACGCCTGGCGGCACGGAGGGGCACACGGCGGACGTGGCCCGGCTGAAGGGCCTCCGGGACCGCCCTTGAGGCGCGAGTCCGAGGATCTCGGGACGTCGGCCCGCCACGGCGCACGGCCCCCGCCGCCGAGCCGGTACGGGTCTCAGAGCTCGGGGCCGTCCCCGGGCTCCTCCTGGTAGGAATAGCGCTGCTCGCTCCAGGGATCGCCGATGTTGTGGTATCCGCGCTCTTCCCAGAAACCACGGCGGTCGGCCGTCATGTACTCGATACCGCGGACCCATTTCGGGCCCTTCCACGCGTACAGATGGGGCACGATCAGACGCAGCGGGAAACCGTGTTCCGCGGTGAGCAGTTCGCCGTCCTTGTGGGTGGCGAAGAGGGTCCGGTCGGAAAGGAAGTCGGCCAGTCTGACATTGGAGCTGAAGCCGTATTCGGCCCACACCATCACATGGCTGACCTCGGGCGCGGGCGGCGCGAGTTCCACGATCTCGCGGGCGCGCACACCACCCCATTCCGCGCCCAGCATGCTGAATTTCGTCACGCAGTGCAGGTCGGCGACCACGGTCGAGAACGGCAGCTCGCTGAATTCACGATGGTTCCAGCAATGCTTGTCGCCGTCCGCCGTGGCACCGAAGACGCGGAACTCCCAGCGCTCCGGTCTGAAGGTGGGCACGGGACCGTAATGCGTGACCGGCCAGCCGCGTTGCAGCCGCTGGCCCGGCGGAAGTCCGGACTGCTCCGCTGTGCCGCGTTCCCGGCTTTCCGGCTGGTCCATACCTCCATGGTGACAGACAGGCGGGGGTGGTCATGACCACGGAGAGTCGATCCGGACAATCCATACTAAGCATGCACTTACTGGACGGCCGGGAAGCGCGGTGCGAGGATGCGCGCACACGTGCCCGCCCATCGGTTGGAAGGAGCCTTGACGATGCAGGGCGACCCCGAGGTCCTCGAGTTCCTGAACGAACAGCTGACCGCCGAATTGACCGCCATCAATCAGTACTTCCTGCACGCGAAGATGCAGGATCACCGAGGCTGGACGAAGCTCGCCAAACACACCCGGGCCGAGTCGTTCGACGAGATGAAGCACGCGGAGATCCTCACCGACCGGATCCTGCTGCTGGACGGACTGCCCAACTACCAGCGGCTCTTCCATGTACGGGTGGGCCAGACCGTCACCGAGATGTTCGAGGCGGACCGCCAGGTCGAGGTCGAGGCGATCGACCGGCTGCGGCGCGGCGTCGACCTGATGCGCGCCAAGAGCGACATCACGTCCGCCAACATCTTCGAGCGGATCCTGGAGGACGAGGAGCACCACATCGATTACCTCGACACCCAGCTGGAACTGATCGAGAAGCTCGGGGAACCGCTCTACCTCGCCCAGGTCATCGAGCAGGTCGAGCTCTGATCCACGGCCTCAGGCGGCGTCGCGGAGCCCGGTGACCGCGGTCGCGGCGGACCGGGCGCGGGGGGCGAGCGGCTCCCGGCGCGGGCTCTCGCCACGGCCCAGCAGCGCCTGGATCCGGCGGACACAGCCACCGCAGTCGGTGCCGGCCTTGCAGGCGGACGCGATCTGGCGGGGTGTGCACGCGCCGTCGGCCGCATGCTGCTCGACCTGCTGCTCGGTGATGCCGAAGCAGGAGCAGACGAACATGCGGTACACCTCCCGACGGGTCGGTCGCGGCGCCGTCCCGACGTTTCGGTGAGGCATGCCTTACCTTACTCGTCACCCCTGGTCGGTGAAAGCCCGGTACGGACGGTGGGGCACGGATCACATGGATCCGTGCCCCACCGTCGTACCGCGCGAGGTGCGCCGCGCCTACTGGTCGCGGTACATCTCGGCGACCAGGAAGGCCAGGTCGAGGGACTGGCTGCGGTTCAGGCGCGGGTCGCAGGCCGTCTCGTACCGCTGGTGCAGGTCGTCCACGAAGATCTCGTCACCGCCGCCGACGCACTCGGTGACGTCGTCGCCGGTGAGTTCGACGTGGATGCCGCCCGGGTGCGTACCGAGGGCCTTGTGCACCTCGAAGAAGCCCTTGACCTCGTCCAGGACGTCGTCGAAGCGGCGCGTCTTGTGGCCGGAGGCGGCCTCGAAGGTGTTGCCGTGCATCGGGTCGGTCACCCACACCACGGCGGCACCGGAGGCGGTGACCTTCTCGACCAGCTCGGGCAGCCTGTCGCGGACCTTGTCGGCGCCCATGCGGACGATGAAGGTGAGCCGTCCCGGCTCGCGCTCCGGGTCGAGGCGGTCGATGTAGCCGAGCGCCTCGTCGACGGTGGTCGTGGGACCGAGCTTGATGCCGATGGGGTTGCGGATCTTCGAGGCGAACTCGATGTGCGCGCCGTCCATCTGGCGGGTGCGCTCGCCGACCCAGACCATGTGGCCGGAGGTGTCGTAGAGCAGGTCGGTGCGCGAGTCGGTGCGGGTGAGCGCCGACTCGTAGTCCAGCAGCAGCGCCTCGTGCGAGGCGTAGAACTCGACCGCCTTGAACTCGGCCGGGTCCGTGCCGCAGGCCTCCATGAAGTTCAGCGCGTTGTCGATCTCGCGGGCCAGCGCCTCGTAACGCTGCCCGGACGGCGAGGACTTCACGAAGTCCTGGTTCCAGGCGTGCACCTGGCGCAGGTCCGCGTACCCGCCGGTGGTGAAGGCGCGGACGAGGTTGAGCGTGGAGGAGGACGCGTGGTACATCCGCTTCAGCCGCTCGGGGTCCGGGACACGGTCCTCTTCGGTGAACGCGAAGCCGTTGACCGAGTCGCCGCGGTAGGTCGGCAGGGTCACGCCATCGCGGGTCTCGGTCGGCTTGGAGCGCGGCTTGGAGTACTGGCCCGCGATCCGGCCGATCTTGACGACGGGCACCGAGGCCGCGTAGGTCAGGACGGCGCTCATCTGGAGCAGCGTCTTGAGCTTGGCGCGGATGTGCTCGGCCGACACGGCGTCGAAGGCCTCGGCGCAGTCGCCCCCCTGGAGCAGGAACGCCTCGCCCTTGGCGACGGCTCCCAGGCGGGCGCGCAGCTGGTCGCACTCGCCCGCGAAGACGAGCGGCGGATAGGTTTCGAGGTCCGCGATCACATCGCGCAGTGCCTCGGCATCCGGGTACTCGGGCTGCTGCGCCGCGGGAAGGTCTCGCCAGGTGTGGCCACCGGCGACGGAGGTATTGGCGTTCACGGTCACCTCCCCCACATTACGGGGTCGGACAGGGCGTCCATCCGGGCGCTCAGTAAGTGAGACGCGCGCTCGTCCGGGCGGCGGGTCCGCTAGGGTTCGCTCCATGTTCGCGCAGACGACCCAGAACTGGTGGTGGACCGCTCATCCGGCGGCCCACTGACACATCGCGCGCACAGACTTCGCGAAGGCCGCCCGAGGGGCGGCCTTCTCCGCGTTCGGGAGCCGGAGCCGTTCCTCCATCCGGAAGGAACTCCCATGCCCGACCACGCCACCGCCCTCCTGGACAGACTGCTCCGGGACGACGCCCCGCCGTTCGCCCTGCTGAGACGGCGTACCCCCGGCCGCGACCAGGACACCGTGGAGGTCCTGACCGGGACCGTGCGGGAGGTGGACCGGCTCGCCGCGATCCCGGTCGGTGAGCGGCCCTCGCTGGCCCTGGTGCCGTTCCGGCAGATCGCCGAGCGCGGCTTCGACGTACGGGACGACGGCACCCCGCTGGCCGTGCTCACCGCCGACGAGTACGTCGAACTCCCGCTGGAGGAGGTGCTGGCGGCGCTGCCCGCGCACGCCGTACGGGTCGAGGACGGCGCCTTCGACGTGCCCGACGACCGGTACGCGGAGATCGTGCGGCGGATCGTCGAGGACGAGATCGGCCGGGGCGAGGGGGCCAACTTCGTGGTCCGGCGCACTTTCGGGGGCGAGATCCCCGGTTTCGGCCGGGCCGACGCGCTGGCACTGTTCCGCCGGCTGCTGGCCGGCGAGCGGGGCGCGTACTGGACGTTCGTCGTGCACACCCCGGACCGCACCCTGGTCGGTGCCAGCCCGGAGGTCCATGTGCGGATGTCCGGCGGCACCGTCGTGATGAATCCGATCAGCGGCACCTACCGCTACCCGGAGCAGGGGCCGACCGTGGAGGGTCTGCTGGCCTTCCTGGCCGACCGCAAGGAGACCGAGGAGCTCTCCATGGTGGTCGACGAGGAACTGAAGATGATGTGCACCGTGGGCGACATGGGCGGCGTGGTCGTCGGCCCCCGGCTCAAGGAGATGGCCCACCTCGCGCACACCGAGTACGAACTGCGCGGGCGCTCCACGCTGGACGTGCGCGAGGTCCTCAGGGAGACCATGTTCGCGGCGACGGTCACGGGCTCCCCGGTGCAGAACGCCTGCCGGGTCATCGAGCGGTACGAGAGCGGGGGCCGCGGCTACTACGCGGGCGCCCTGGCGCTGCTGCGCGCGGAGCCCGGCGGGACGCAGAGCATGGACTCGCCGATCCTGATCCGCACGGCGGACATCTCGCCCGCCGGGCGGCTGCGCGTCCCGGTCGGGGCGACGCTCGTACGCCACTCCGACCCGGCGGGCGAGGTCGCCGAGACGCACGCCAAGGCCGCCGGTGTGCTGGCGGCGCTGGGGGTGCGGCCGGGGCGGCCCGCGGCGGAGGCGGACCGCCCCCGGCTGGGCACGGACCCCCGGGTACGGATGGCGCTGGACGACCGGCGCGGGGCGCTCGCCCCGTTCTGGCTGCGGATGCGGGGACGGCCGGCGGAGCCCTCGGGCCACGCGCTGGTGGTGGACGGCGAGGACACCTTCACCGCGATGCTGGCGCACCTGCTGCGGTCCTCGGGCCTCACGGTGTCGGTGCGCCGGTACGACGAACCCGGGCTGCGCGCGGCCCTGGCGGCGCACGAGGGACCCGTCGTGCTGGGGCCGGGGCCCGGTGACCCGGGGGACACGGCCGACCCGAAGATGCGGCTGCTGCGGGGGCTCGCCGCCGAGCTGGTGCGCGACCACCGGCACGGGCTGCTGGGCGTGTGCCTGGGCCATGAGCTGATCGCCGCCGAACTGGGCCTGCCCGTGGTCCGCAAGGCCGTGCCGTACCAGGGGGCGCAGACCCGTATCGATCTGTTCGGGCGGCCGGAGACCGTCGGCTTCTACAACAGCTTCGCGGCGCGCTGCGACACGGCGGCGGCCGCCGAACTGGCCGCCCATGGCATCGAGGTGAGCCGGGAGGAGGCCTCCGGGGAGCTGCACGCGCTGCGCGGGGACGGCTTCGCCTCGGTGCAGTTCCACCCGGAGTCGGTGCTGACCATCCGGGGCTCCGCGATCGTGACGGAGCTGCTGGCGGGGCTGCCGGTGGCGCGCTGAGGTCGCCGTGTGGGGGCCCCGGAGCGCGCGGCCGGGGCCCCGCGAGGACACGGCCGCGGTCCCCCGAGCGCCGCAGGGGCCCTCACACGGCGGGGACGAGCACGTTCTCGCTGCGGCGGCCGGCCAGGTAGTCGGCGACGTTGCGCACGGTGGCGTCGATGATCTGGCCGACCGCCTCGCGGGTGTAGTACGCCTGGTGCGAGGTGACGACGACATGGGGGAAGGTGACGAGCCTGGCCAGGGTGTCGTCGTCGATGCCCTCCAGCGACTTGTCGACGTAGAAGAGGCCGGCCTCCGCCTCGTAGACGTCGAGCCCGACCCCGGTGAAGCGGCCACGGCGCAGTTCGGCGACGAGCGCGGTGGTGTCGACGAGGCCGCCGCGGCTGGAGTTGACCAGGATCGCGTCGTCCTTCATGGTCGCGAGCGCCTCGGCGTCGACGAGGTGCTGGGTGGCGGGGAGCAGGGGGACGTGGAGGCTGATGAGGTCGGCCTCGGCGAAGAGGCGTTCCTTCTCGACGTACGTCATGCCGAGCGCCGCGCAGGCGGGGTTCTCCGTGACGTCCCAGCCCAGCAGGTTCATGCCGAAGCCGTGGGCGATCCGGGTGAACGCCTCCCCGATCTTGCCGGTGCCGACCACCCCGACGGTGCGGCCGTGCAGATCGCGGCCGAGGAGCCCGTCGAGCCGGAAGTCGAAGTCACGGGTGCGGCTGACCGCGCGCACGATACGGCGGTTGACGGCCATGGCGAGGGTCCAGGCGAACTCCGCGACCGACTGCGGCGAGTAGTGCGAGACCCGGGCGACGCGCAGGGCGAGGCGTTCCGCGACGTCCAGGTCGATGTTGTTGAAGCCGGTGGAGCGCTGGGCGATCATCTGGGTGCCGCCGGCGGCGAGGGTCTGCAGCACCGGGCCGCCGAGGTCGGCGTTGACGCTGGTGGAGACGATCTCGTACCCGGCGGCGATCGGGGCGGTGTCCCGGGTGAGGAAGACGTCCAGGCAGCGCACGTCGTGCTGCCCCTCGAAGGCCTTCTCGATCAACGGCCTCTCGTCGGACTGCACTCCGAAGGCGAGGATCTCCATGGCATCTCCCGGGGTCGGGGGTACGGGCCCTGGTGAATATACGGCCCGTCCCCCGGCGGCGCGGGACCCCCCGCCCTCAGGCGTCGTCGAGGCCGGTCTCGATCGCGTACCGCACCAGCTCCACCCGGTTGTGCAGTTGGAGCTTGCCCAAGGTGTTCTGGACGTGGTTCTGCACGGTGCGGTGGGAGATCACCAGGCGCTCCGCGATCTGCTTGTACGAGAGGCCCTTGGCGACCAGCCGCAGGACCTCGGTCTCGCGTTCGGTGAGCTGCGGGGCCTTCGGCTCGTCGGAGGCGGCCGGCGCCGGGTCGGAGGCGAGACGGCGGTACTCGCCCAGGACGAGCCCGGCCAGGCCCGGGGTGAAGACCGGGTCACCGGCGGCCGTGGCGCGCACGGCGTCGGTGAGCTCCTGGGTGCTGGCCGACTTCAGCAGATAGCCGGTGGCGCCCGACTTCACGGCCTCCAGCACGTCGGCGTGCTCGCCGCTGGCGGAGAGCACCAGGACCCGCAGCCCGGGGTGCGACCCGACGAGCTCCTTGCAGACCTGGACGCCGGGCATCCCGGGCAGGTTGAGGTCGAGTACGAGGACGTCGGGGACGACGGCACGGGCACGGCGTACGGCACCCGGACCGTCCCCGGCGGTCGCCACGACGTCGAAACCGGACTCGGACAGGTCGCGGGCCACCGCGTCGCGCCACATGGGGTGGTCGTCGACGACCATCACCCTGACGGGACGCTCCGCGGACCGCGGCGCGGTGGACTCCCGCGGGTGCGGTGTGCTCGGGGCGCCTGGTGTGGGCGGTGTTGCCGGTGTGGGCGGTGTCGTCGGTGTGGTCATCGGGTCGTCCCTGCCTTCCCCCGTGAAGCCTTCGGTACCTTCAGTTCGACCTCGGTGCCCTGGCCGGGTACCGAGATCAGTTCCGCCGTGCCGCCCAGGTCGCGCAGCCGGCCGCGGATGGACAGGGCGACGCCGAGCCGCCCCTCCCCTTCCGCCTGGTCCAGCCTGCCCTCCGGGATGCCCGGTCCGTCGTCCCGGACCGTGACGATCACCTCGTCCGGCTCGTCCTCCACCAGGATCCACGCCTGGGCGCCGCTTCCGGCGTGGGCCCGGACGTTGTCCAGGGCCGCGCTGACCGCGGCGGCGAGTTCCCGTGCCGCCCCCGCGGCCAGCACCACCGGCGCTCCGGGTTCGGCGAAGCTGACGCGGGCTCCGGCGTGCGGGGCGAGCAGGGTGCGCAGATCGGCCTCGGCGGCCTCCGGGGCATCCGCGTCGCCGGGGTCCGGTCCACGGACGACGGCGCCCTCGGCGGGGTCCTCGGAGGCCCGGCGGGCGGGCACCAGGCCGCTGGAGACCAGGGTGCGCAGGGCGATCTCCTGCTCCCCCGCCATCCGGCCCAGCTCGGCGGCCTCACCGCCGAGCGCGGTGCCGCGCCGCTGCACCATCGCCAGGACCTGGAGGACGCTGTCGTGGATGTCGCGGGCCAGGCGTTCGCGTTCGCGGGTGGCCGCCTCGATCTCCAGGGCGCGGGCCAGGGTGCGTTCACTGGCGCGGGCGACCTCGACGACGTAGCCGATCGCTATGGACGCCACCCAGACCAGCAGGACGTTGTGGATCGTGTCCCGGGAGGGCTCGCCGCGTTCGACGATGTTGGCGGCGGCGACGAGGGTGGAGGCGAAGGCCGCCCACCGCCAGCCGCCCTTCAGCGCGAAGGCCAGGACCGCGCCCGCCGTCCAGATCGACGGCAGGGTGGAGCCGTCCTCCTGCTGGGCCTGGAAGTCGGCGAGCGGGGTGAGGAGTATGCCGGTGAGGGCCACCGTGAGATCGACGCCGAGGAAACGCTTGGTGCAGCTCGCCGCGTTGGCCACCCGGGGCAGGGTGGCGAGCGTCCACACGGCCAGGACGGCGAGGAAGGCGACGGCCACCCAAGGGCGTTCGTACTGGTCGCGGCGCAGGCACGCCAGCAGGACCGCGTAGACCAGCGTCAGCACGCGGTACGCGGTCAGGGCCTGCCACAGCGGCTGCTCGACCGACATCCGCACGACCCGTTCGCCCCTGGTCATGTCCTCCCCCGCCCCCTCCCGGAGTCCGGCCGGTGCGGTCACCCGCCGGGCCGCTCCGTCCCCGCCTTCGCCTCGTCGGCCTTCCGCTTCGCCTCGTCGGCGACCCGCTTCGCCTCGTCGGCGATCTGCCGCTTGGCCGCGGTCGCGTAGATGTCCACGTACTCCTGGCCGGAGAGCTTCATGATCTCGTACATCACCTCGTCGGTCACCGACCGCAGGATGAACCGGTCGCCGTCCATGCCCTGGTAGCGGGTGAAGTCGAGGGGTTTGCCGATGCGGATGCCCGGACGCATCAGCCGGGGCATCACCTGGCCGGGCGGCTGGATCTTCTCCGTGTCGATCATCGCGACCGGGATGACCGGGGCGCCGGTGGCGAGGGCCACCCGGGCCAGACCGCCGGGCTTGCCCCGGTAGAGCCGGCCGTCGGGCGACCGGGTGCCCTCCGGGTAGATGCCGAAGAGCCCGCCGCTCTCCACGACCTGTATCCCGGCCTTGATGGCGGCCTCCCCCGCGCCGCGGCCGCCGGAGCGGTCCACCGGGAGCTGGCCGACGCCCTTGAAGAAGGCCGCGGTCAGCTTGCCCTTCACGCCGGGGGCGGTGAAGTACTCGGCCTTGGCGATGAAGGTCACCTTGCGGTCGAGGACGGCGGGCAGGAAGAAGGAGTCGGAGAAGGACAGATGGTTGCTCGCGAGGATCGCCGGTCCCCGCGCGGGGATGTTCTCCAGGCCCTCCACCCACGGCCGGAAGGCAAGCTTCAGGGACCCGCCGATGGAGAACTTCATCGCGCCGTAGATCAACTCGGGTGCCTCCTGGTTGCTGTCGGTCAGACCTTAGCCTGTGGTCTCCTTGCCTCCTGCCCCGTTCGGGGCGGTGTGCCGCGTTCCGGGACGGCCGTGCGGTGTCCGGTCCTCCGGGCGGCGGCGCCGACGGGGTCGCCGCCTGCCCGGTGACGACGGCCCTGGTCGGTGTCGGCCCGGTCGCGTACGGTGAGGTCATCCTTTCGCACTCCTCCCGCACACCTCCCGCACACCCCGCCACGCTCACGAACAGGAGACCCCCGGTGCCGGTCCTCCCCGGAGCCGAGCCGTTCCGCCACGAGGGCGGAGAGGTCGGCGTCCTTCTCTGTCACGGATTCACCGGTTCACCCCAGTCGATGCGCCCCTGGGCCGACCACCTGGCGGAGCGCGGCCTGACCGTGTCCCTGCCGCTGCTGCCCGGCCACGGCACGTGCTGGCAGGACATGGCGGTCACCGGCTGGCAGGACTGGTACGCGCAGGTGGACCGGGAGCTGCGGGAGTTGCGGGACCGGTGCGCCCAGGTCTTCGTCTTCGGCCTCTCCATGGGCGGTGCGCTGGCCCTGCGTCTGGCCGCGAAGCACGGGGACACCGTCACCGGCCTGGTGCTGGTCAACCCGGCGAACAAGGTGCACGGCCTGTCGGCGTACGCGCTGCCGGTCGCCCGGCACCTGGTGCGGACGACGAAGGGGCTGGCCAACGACATCGCGCGGGAGGGTTCCAAGGAGCTGGGCTACGACCGGGTGCCGCTGCACGCCGCGCACTCGCTGCGGTCTTTCCTGCGGCTGGTGGACGCCGATCTTCCTCAGGTCACCCAGCCGTTGGTGCTGCTGCACAGTCCTCAGGACCACGTCGTGCCGCCGGCCGACTCGGCGCGGATCCTGAGCCGGGTGTCCTCGACGGACGTCGAGGAGATCCTGCTGGAACAGAGTTACCACGTCGCGACGTTGGACCATGACGCGGAGCGGATCTTCGGCGAGGCCTACCGGTTCATCGGCCGCCTCGCACCCGGCGTCGGCAAGAAGGGGGGTACGTCCGGTGGCTGAGCACGACGCGGAACTCGCGGGCGGCGACGAGGAGCGCGAACCGCGCCCCACGGAGGGGACGGCCGTCCCGGAGGGGGTGGAGGAGGCCGCGCCCCTGGACGAGACGGCGGCCTGGGAGGCGATCGTCGCCGGGTACGGCGAGGAACCGCCGGACCCGCCGGGCGCCAAGCCGTTCAAGTCGGTGGAGGACATGGCGCGGCTGGTGAACGACCAGCTGAACACCTTGCCGGACGCGAAGCCGGATCCGGCCGGCGCCCCGGACAAGGGGGACGGCGGCAAGACCGGCGGGCCGCCGGAGAAGAAGCCGCTGGGCAGTTCGATCGTGTTCGCCCCGGGGGTCGCCGGTCCGCGCGACTACCAGGTGGCGGAGCCGCAGGACGGCGACATCGACGATCCGGACGACGGCGAGGAGGGGCACTTCGTCCCGCCCGAGCCGCCGCCGCTGCCGGAGTCCGACGCCACGGCGAAGTTCGCGTGGCTGGCGGTGATCGGCGGTCCGGTGCTGATGCTGCTCGCAGTGCTGATGCGCTGGGAGATGACGTGGTGGCTCACCACGCTGAGCATCGGCGGGTTCCTGGGCGGCTTCGTCACGCTGGTGGCGCGCATGCCGCACGACGAGGAGGAGGACGACGACCCCGGACGCGGCGCGGTCGTCTGACCGGTGGTGCCGTCCGACCGGTGGTCTTGTCCGACCGGTGACGGGCCGGGACCGGTCGGGCGATCGCCGAGGCCCCGGCGGACCGGGCCGGGACCGGTCGCTGAGGCTGCGGCGGACCGGGCCGGGCGCCCGGTCAGTCCCCCGCCGGAATCCGCAGGGCGGCCAGCACGGGCAGATGGTCCGTGGCCGCCCCCAGGTCGGCGGCGGTGACGCCGGGCAGCGCGTCCGGCACACCGCAGCCGAGCACCTCGATCCCACCCGTCGCGAACACCGCGTCGATCCGCCTGACCGGTTCCCGGGAGGGGAACGTGGGTCCCCCGCCCCAGGGCCGTACCGTCCGGCCGTCCTGGAGCCGCCCGGCCAGCCGCCGGAAGGCCGCCCCCTCCGGTACGTCGTTGAGGTCGCCGCCCACCACCGCGTGCGGCACGTCCAGGGCGTCCAGCCGGTCCAGCAGCGTTCCGGCCTGGGCCCGCCGTTCCTCCCGCTCCAGGCTCAGGTGGCAGCTCACCACGCCGAGCCGTGCCCCGGCCAGGCGTACGACGGCGGTGGCCAGCCCGCGCCGGTGCAGCCCCGGGGTGCGGGGCAGCAGGACGTCCTCGGTGCGCTCGACCGTCGCGCGCAGCGAGCAGAGCAGCATCGGCCCGGCCGCGGTCGCACCGCCCGAGAGCATGACCAGGTCGGTCATGGCCGCGAGCCGGGCAGCCGCCTTGCGCCACCGGAAGAAGCGCGGGGCCTCCTGGACGCACACCAGGTCCGGCGCACAGGCGCGGACGACCCGCGCCAGCGCCTCGGTGTCGTCGCGCAGCGAGCGGACGTTGTAGCTGAGCACCCGGACGACGGCCGAACCGTCCGGCTCGGTACGGGACTCGGGCAGCACGCTCGGCGGGGTGTCCATGCGGTGCACGATATGCCGGACGCCCGCCGCTCCCCGGGAGGGCGCGACGGGCGTCGGAGGTGGCGTGGGCGGTGTCAGCCCTGGCGGGCCAGGTCGGCCGCGCCCACCAGGCCGGCCTTGCCGCCCAGTTGCGCGGCGAGGACCTGGGCGTGCGGACGCCACTCGCCGCCGATCAGCCAGCGCCGGAACGACTTGCGGATCGGGTCGAGGACCAGCTCGCCCTCGTCGGACACACCGCCGCCGACGATGAACGCCGACGGGTCGAAGAGCGAGGCGAGGTCGGCCAGTCCGGCCCCGGCCCAGCGGGCCAGTTCACGGAAGGAGTCGACGGCGACGGGGCAGCCCTGCCGGGCGGCCTCGCTGATGTGCTTGCCCTCGATGCCGTCCACCGTGCCGTCCCCGAGCGACAGCAGGATGGTGGCGTTCTCCGGTGTGGCGTTGGCGCGCTGCCTGGCGTACCGGACGAGGGCCCGCCCGGAGGCGTACTGCTCCCAGCAGCCCTGGCTGCCGCAGCCGCACAGCAGCCCGTCCGGGACCACCCGGACATGGCCGAATTCCGCCGCTACGCCGAAGCGTCCCCGGCGCAGTTTGTTCCCGATGATGACGCCGCCGCCCAGACCGGTGCCGAGCGTGATGCAGATGACGTCGTCGTGTCCCTGCCCGGCGCCGAAGCGGTATTCGCCCCAGGCGGCCGCGTTGGCGTCATTCTCGACGACGACGGGGAGGCCGGTGCGCTGTTCGACCTTGTCCTTGAGCGGCTCGTGCCGCCAGTTGATGTTCGGGGCGAAGAGCACGGTGGCGCGCTTGTCGTCGACGTATCCGGCCGCGCCGATGCCGACGGCCTCGATGTCGTGCCCCTCGCTCGCTCCGGCCACGGCCGAGCTGATCGCGTCGACGATGCCTTCGGCGGTCGGCGGGGTCGATACCTTGAACGTCGAGAGGATCTGGCCCTCTTCGTCGACCACTCCAGCCGCGATCTTCGTGCCGCCGATATCGACGCCGATGGTGAGTCCCATGAATCCCTCAGTTTCGGTCGAGCCCCGCTAGGGCCAACCGTACCCGAGCCGGGGACGGGTATTTCCGGCCGTGGGTCAGTCCAGGTCGATGTGCCCGCCGCCGCGGGGGCCCTCGTGACGCGGGTCGGAGGGGTCGTCGGCCGCCTTGCCGGCCGGTCCCGGACCGCCGGGACCGGTGTCCTCGGCTCCCTCGGCCGCGCCCGGGGCCGTGCCGGAGGCGCCGTCGGTGCCCTGGGTCCAGCGGGCCTCCTGGCCCTCGACGGCGGAGCGGTAGGCGGCGAGCAGCTCGTTGCCCGCGGCGGCGAGGTGGTCGAAGACGTCCGGGTTGCGCTCGATGACCGGTCCCACGGCGGATCTGGCCTGCCGGATCACCTGCTGGACGGTGCCCTGGGCGGCGGCGCCGAGCAGCGGCGACTGGAGGGCGGAGACCTTGTCCGCGACGGCGTCGAACAGCTTGCGCAGCTCCTCGGCGGCCGACCCGGGCGGCGGCCCGTACGCGGCCTTCCGGCGGGCCTTCTCCGCCTCCAGGTCCTCGGCGCAGGCCTGTGCCCACGCGTCGTCGTCGGCGGGACGATCGGTGGCTTCACTCATGGTGGACTCCTGCGACGCGGTTGCCTGCGACGTGGCCGTGCGGGCCACTCCTACCGACGGTACCCGAACGGCGGTGCGGTGTTCACCGTGCGCGCGGCCAGAGCTCGGGGTCCGGGGCGAACCGGACACGCAGCACCCCGTCGGTCAGGGCGGCCCCGGCGACGGTGCACCGGCGCAGTGCGGACTCCAGGCGCAGGGTGCGGTGGAACTCCCCCGCCGTGAGGAGGAGTTCGTCGCCGCGCCGGACGAGGCGCAGCTCCTCCTTGACGGCGCCGGGCAGCGGCAGGCACCAGGTCAGCAGGGCGTCGCCGCCGGGCTCGTCCCGGGTGTCCTCGGTCCACCAGGGGTCGGGGGCGGGCCCCGGTGTCCGCTCGTCGGGTACGCAGTGGGCGCCGAGCGGGGCGAGGTCTTCGGCGGTGCGGGGGTCGCGCCCCAGGTGGGGGACCTCGGTCAGCGCCTCGGGGCCCTCACGCCAGAGGTCCAGGCACTTGTCCTGCCGGGCCGCGAGGTCCGCGAACCAGGGGTCGGACGAGTGCCGCGGCAGCACCCGGTTGGCCACCAGGGTGTCCACGCGCAGTCCGTGCAGGGCTATCCCGGTGCGGGCGCGGCCGAGGGCGTCCTCGGCGGCGGGGCCGGGTTCGGCGACCAGCCGCAGGGTGGTCGCGCGGTCCCCGAGCAGGCGCTCGACCGCGGCGAGTTCGGTGTCCTTGCGGGCGGCGGCCTCGTACAGCCACTGCGCGGGCATGGGGACGCCGGCGATCTGGGCGAGCATCGGGCGCAGCGCGCGGGCGGCCTGGCGTTCGGGGGGCAGGAGGCGGCGCAGATAGCGGCGCAGCTGGCCGGGGAGGGCCAGCAGGGCGAGGGCGTCGGCCAGCGGGGGGAGATCCACGACGAGGACGTCGTAACGGTCCTCGGACCAGTCGCCCGCGGCCGCCCGGTGCAGGGTGTGCAGGAGGGCGAGCTGGTGGCTGCCCGGCAGTTCGGTGAGCTCCTCGCCGTCCATGCGGTTGGCGCCGAGGAGGTCGAGCACCCCGGACGCCCGGTCCTGGAGCGCGGTCAGCTCGGCGCGGAAGTGCCCTGCGGAGTCGGTGCGGACGTGGTGCAGACCGTCGGCGGTCACGGCCGGTGCGGCACCGGCCGGGGAGCCGGTGAGCCCGGGGACCGGATCGGTGGTGACCAGGAGTGTGCGCCGGCCTTCGCGGGCGGCGGCCAGGGCGCTCGCGGCGGCGAGCGTCGTACGGCCGGAGCCGCCGGGACCCGTGACGAGGACCGTGCGCATCGCGGTCAGCCCTGGGAGACGGACTCGACGCGCTTCTTCAGACCGGCCAGGGCGCGGTCGATGATGACCTTCTCGGCCTTGCGCTTGATCATGCCGAGCAGCGGGATCTTGACGTCCACGGCGAGCCGGTAGGTGACCTGGGTGCGGTCGCCGTCGCCGAGCGGTGCCAGCGCGTAGCTGCCGTCGAGGGCGCGCAGCATCTGGGACTTGACGAGGGTCCAGTCCACTTCGTACGGGCTGTTCCAGGTGTAGGCGAGGACGTGGTCGTCCTTGATCGCCCCGGCGTCCAGCACGAGGCGGACCTGCTCGGCGCGGCCGAGGTCGTCGGTGGCCAGGATCTCGGCCTCCTTCACCTCGCCGGTCCACTCCGGGTAGCGGGCGAAGTCGGCGATCACGTGCATGACGTCGGCCGGTGCCGCCTCGATCGTGATGCTCGAGCTGGTGTGTTCAGCCATCGCCGTGGCCCTCCAGTGCGGTGTACCGGTCGCGTTCGGCAGTGACCTGCCGTGTGCAGGCTATCGCGTGCCCGCGCCCGTCCCGCCCACGGCCCGGTCCCCGCCGCGGGCCGGGTGGTTCACCACTCCATGACCCAGGGGCGGCCGGTGGCGGCGAAGTGGCCGACGTTGACGCATTCGGTGGCGCCGATCCGCATCCGGCGTGCCAGGGGCTGGTGGACGTGGCCGAACAGCGCGTACGCGGGGCGGGTGCGGTGGATGGCGTCGAGCAGGGCGCGGCTGCCGCGCTCGAAGCGGCGGGCGACCGTGTCGTACGTCAGCTCGGGCACCTCGGGCGGGATGTGCGAGCACAGGACGTCCACCTGGCCGAGCGCCTCGACCTTGGCGGCGTACTCCTCGTCAGCGATCTCGTACGGCGTGTTCATCGGGGTCTTCAGGCCGCCGCCGACGAAGCCGAAGACCCGGCCGCCGATCTCGGCCCGCTCCCCGTCCAGCACCGTCGTACCGCTCCCGGCGTACTCCGGCCAGAGCGTGGGCACGTCCACGTTGCCGTAGGTGGCGTACGTCGGGGTGGGCAGAACGGCGAACATCTCGGCGTACTGCGCGCGTACGGCGCCCAGGACGGCGGCGTCGCGGTCCAGGCCGGCCCAGAGCCCGCGGCCGAAGGCGCGCGCCTCGTCGAAGCGCCGGGCGGTGCGCAGTTCGACGATGCGGTCGGCGGCGGCCTCGCCGAACAGGTCGGGGAAGATGCCCCGGGAGTGGTCGGCGTAGTCGAGGAAGAGCACGAGGTCACCGAGGCAGACCAGGGCGTCCGCGCCGTCCCCGGCGCGTGCCAGCGCCTCCGCGTTGCCGTGTACGTCGCTCACCACGTGTACGCGTGTGCCCCGGGTGGTGCCCGCGTCTCGACCCTGCGGTCCGCTGCCTCGCATGGGCTCACCCTAGGTCCCCGCGCCCACGCCCGGTAGAGGCCGCCGGACCTGCGGTTACTTCCGGACGGTGAGGCGGGTGCACTACTGTGCGCCCCAGGACCACGGATATGTGTGATGCATAAGACATATGGCCCGGACCCCCTATCCGGAACCGTCTACCGGTGGGTAACGTCCGGGCAGTCCAGTCGTGCTCACCCCGCTGAGCACCTGCCAGTCTTGGACCGCGTCCGGTGCGTCACACAGAGCCGTGGAACCGGAGCCCGATGAGGAGCAGCAGTCTTGCGCGAGTTCAGCCTTCCGGCCCTGTACGAGGTCCCCACGGACGGCAACCTGACGGATCTCATCCGCCGCAACGCCGCTCAGCATCCCGATGTCGCGGTGATGAGCCGCAAGGTCGCCGGCGCCTGGACCGACGTCACCGCCACCCGCTTCCTCGCCGAGGTCTCCGACGCCGCGAAGGGCCTGATCGCGGCGGGTGTCGAGCCCGGTGACCGGGTCGCGCTGATGTCCCGCACCCGGTTCGAGTGGGTGCTGCTGGACTTCGCGATCTGGAGCGCGGGCGGGGTCACCGTACCGGTCTACGAGACCAGTTCCCCCGAGCAGGTGCAGTGGATCCTCGGGGACTCCGGCGCGGTCGCGGTGATCGTGGAGGGCGACGCGCACGCCGGGACCGTCGCGGCGGTACGCGACCGGCTGCCCGCCCTGCGCCATGTGTGGCAGATCGACGCGGACGCGGTCGCCCGGCTCACCGAGGACGGCGCGGGGGTCTCCGACGAGACCCTGGGGCTGCGGACCCGGAGCGCCAAGGCGGACGACCCGGCGACCCTCGTCTACACCTCCGGCACCACCGGGCGCCCCAAGGGCTGTGTGCTGACCCACCGCAGCTTCTTCGCCGAGTGCGGCAACGTGGTCGAACGGCTGAAGCCGCTCTTCCGTACCGGCGAGTGCTCCGTCCTGCTCTTCCTGCCCACGGCGCACGTCTTCGGGCGGCTGGTCGAGGTGGCCTCGGTGATGGCGCCGATCCGGCTCGGCTGCGTGCCGGACATCAAGAACCTCACCGACGAACTGGCCTCCTTCCGGCCGACGCTGATCCTCGGGGTGCCCCGGGTCTTCGAGAAGGTCTACAACGCGGCGCGGGCCAAGGCGCAGGCCGACGGCAAGGGGAAGATCTTCGACCGGGCCTCCGACACGGCGATCGCCTACAGCCGGGCCCTGGGCACCGCCCGGGGGCCCTCGCTCGGGCTGCGGATCAGGCACAAGGTCTTCGACAAGCTCGTCTTCGGCAAGCTGCGGGCGGTGCTCGGCGGCCGCGGCGAGTACGCGATCTCCGGCGGCGCCCCGCTCGGCGAGCGGCTCGGCCACTTCTTCCGCGGCATCGGCTTCACCGTGCTGGAGGGCTACGGCCTCACGGAGAGCTGCGCCGCCACGGCCTTCAACCCGTGGGACCGGCAGAAGATCGGTACGGTCGGCCAGCCGCTCCCCGGCTCGGTCGTGCGGATCGCCGACGACGGCGAGGTCCTGCTGCACGGCGAGCACCTGTTCACCGGGTACTGGCAGAACGAGGCGGCGACCGCCGAGGCGCTGGCCGACGGCTGGTTCCACACGGGTGACATCGGGACGCTGGACGAGGACGGCTATCTGGCGATCACCGGCCGGAAGAAGGAGATCATCGTCACCGCGGGCGGCAAGAACGTCGCCCCCGCGGTCATCGAGGACCGCATCCGCGGGCACGCCCTGGTCGCCGAGTGCATGGTGGTCGGCGACGGGCGGCCGTTCGTCGGCGCGCTGATCACGCTGGACGAGGAGTTCCTCTCCCGGTGGGCCGAGGAGAACGGCAGGCCCGCCGGTTCGACGGCCCTGTCGCTGCGTGAGGACGCCGGGCTGCTGGCCGAGGTGCAGCGGGCGGTGGACGACGGCAACGCGGCGGTGTCCAAGGCGGAGTCGGTCCGCAAGTTCCGTGTCCTGGCCACCCAGTTCACCGAGGAGGCGGGGCACATCACACCGTCGCTGAAACTGAAGCGCAACGTGGTCGCGAAGGACTTCGCGGACGAGGTCGAGTCGATCTACCGGTCCTGAGGGAACGGCACCCCGGTCCGTGACCGGGGGCCCGGAGGCGTCGAGGGGTCCGCACGGCACCGTGCGGACCCCTTCGCGTACCCGGCCCGCCCCGGGTCCCGTTCACAGCGGAGCCCGGGCACGGAGCCCGGCCCCACGACCGGCGGGACCCGGAGCCCGGCCCGGCTCACACCACGGCCCGGAGCCCGGCCCCGCTCACAGCAGCGTCCGGAGCCTCTCCGCGAGCAGGTCCCAGCGCCACTTCTCCTCGACCCAGTCGCGCCCCCGCTCCCCCATCCGCCGCCGCAGCGCCGGGTCGCCGAGCAGCGTGGTGATCCGGTCGGCGGTCTCCTCGGCCGATCCGCCGCGCACCACCCACCCGGTCTCACCGTCGAGCACCGCGTCCGGGGCACCCCCGGAATCGCCCGCCACCACCGGGAGCCCGGTCGCGGACGCCTCCAGGTACACGATGCCGAGGCCCTCCACGTCGAGTCCGCCGCGCCGGGTACGGCAGGGCATGGCGAAGACGTCACCCGCCCCGTAGTGCGCGGGCAGCTCCTCCCAGGGCACCGGTCCGGTGAAGCGCACCGAGTCCTGGACGCCCGTCTCGGCCGCCAGCTTCCTCAGCCGCCCCGCGTACGGTCCGCCGCCGACGATCAGCAGGACCGTCTCCGGCTCCCGCGCCAGGATCGCCGGCATGGCGAGGATCAGGGTGTCCTGGCCCTTGCGCGGGACGAGCCGCGACACGCACACCACGACGGGCCGGTCCGTGAGGCCGAGCCGTGCCCGGACCAGGTCGCCGCCGGAGGCCGGGTGGAAGGTCTTCTCGTCCACCCCGGGCGGCAGCTGGACCATCCGGTCCGCGGCGGCCGGGGTGAGCGCGGCGGCGATCCGGGAGCGGGTGTACTCGCCGAGGTAGGTGAGGGTGTCGGTGCCCTCGCCGATCCGGCGCAGCGCCTGCCGGGCGGCGGGCAGCTGGGCCCAGCCGGCCTCGTGCCCGTGGGTGGTCGCCACGATCCGGCCCGCCCCGGCCCGGCGCAGCGCGGGTGCCATCAGCCCGAGCGGGGCCGCCGCGCCGAACCACACGGAGCCGCAGTCGTGTGCGCGCAGCAGCCGGACCGCCCGCCGGGTGACCGCCGGGGTGGGCAGCAGCATCGTGGTGCGGTCGCGGACGACGGTGAACGGCTGCTCGGCGTCGAACTCGGCGGTGGCCCGGACGCCCTCGGCGCCGCGCTTCCAGGTGGAGGCGTACACGACGAGCCGGTCCGGGTCCAGCCGCAGCGCCATGTTGTGCAGGAAGGCCTGGATGCCGCCGGGGCGGGGCGGGAAGTCGTTGGTCACGATCAGGGTCTTGTCCATCGCCGCCGACAGTACCGGGCGCCCGCACGGCCCTGCCTGACGGCTCCCGCGCGGGGCGGTCCCGCATGATGGCGTGCATGACGGTCAGGACAGGAGCGGGCGGCCGGGTCATGGCCCCGGCCGTGTGGGCGCTCACCCGGGCGGTGCTGCTGCTCTGTGTGTTCAAGGTGTTCACGCTGCCGGGACCGGACGTCACGGTCGACGTCTCGGTGATCTACCAGGGCTGGTACGAGGTGTTCCGCTCCGGCACGTACCCGCTGGACGACGTCACCTGGCAGTACCCGCCCGCCGCGGCGCTCGCCGTCGCCTCACCGGCGCTGCTGCCGTTCCTGGAGTACGCCTCGGCCTTCTTCGTCCTGGTGCTGCTCTGCGACGCGCTGGTGCTGGGGCTGCTGCTGTACGCCGCCGGGCGCCCCGGGACCCGTACGGCCGGCGCGTGGGTCTGGGTGGCGGGGGTGCCGCTGCTGGGCCCGACCGTGTACGCCCGGTACGACCTGATGGTGACGGCCGTGGCGGTCGCGGCGGTGCTGGCCGGGGTGCGTCATCCACGGGTGATGGGGGCGCTGGCGGCCTTCGGGGCGCTGCTGAAGGTGTGGCCGGTGCTGCTGCTGGTGGGCACCGCCAAGGGCCGGACGACCCGGCGCGCCTGGTCGGCGGCGGCGGTGGGTGCCGGGGCGATGGCGCTGCTGGCGGCGGTGGCGATGCCGGGCGCCTGGGCGTTCCTGGCGTTCCAGCGGGACCGGGGCCTGGAGATCGAGGCGCCGGCGGCCCTCTTCTTCCACCTGGCGCGGCGGTCCGGCTGGCAGGGCGGGATCGAACTGCGGTACGGATCCATGGAGTTCACCGGCCCGCAGGTCGCGCTGGTGAGCAGCCTGGCACTGTGGCTGAGTGTCCTCGCGTTCGGCTGGCTGCTGCTGTGGCGGCTGCGGGCCCGGACGTTCGCGGCGCACACCCCGGCGGACGCGGCGTTCACGGCGGTGCTGCTGTTCACCGCCACCAGCCGGGTCGTCAGCCCCCAGTACATGGTGTGGCTGGTCGGTCTCGCCGCGGTGTGCCTGGTGTTCCGGGGCAGCCGGATGGTGCTGCCCGCGTGGCTGGTGCTGGTGGCGACGGGGGTGACCGTGCTGGAGTTCCCGCTGGGCTTCGCGCACGTCGTGGCCGGGGACGTCCAGGGGGTGGCCCTGATGGCCGTACGCAACGGTCTGCTGCTGGTGGCGACGGCGGCCGCCGGGTGGCGGCTGTGGCGGGCCGCCGTGCCCGGCCGGGCGGGCGCGGCGGCGCCGGAGGTCAGCCCAGCCGGTCGCGCAGATACTCCCGCCAGCGCGCCGTGAAGTCCTCCGGGGTGGTGCCCAGCACGCTCTGCAGGGCGTGTTCCACCGCCCCGTCCCGGTCCGAGGCGCCTCCCACGGCCCGGTAGAAGGCGATCAGGTCCTGGTCGCCCCATTCCTCGGCGATCATCTCGCAGGCCAGCCAGCCGCCCTCGTACGCCCGCGCGAGCTTCTCCGGGTCGCCCTCGAAGCCGAAGTCCTCGTCCGTGGGCAGCCGGGCGGGCAGTTCGCCGCGCCGGACCGCGGCGGCCAGTTCGGGGGCGAGCTCACGGGCGGTGCGGGGCTCCTGCCGGTAGGCGGTCCGGTCGGCGAAGCCCTCGGAGAGCCAGACGGGGGTGGCGGCGGTGGTGTCGGACCGGGTCGCGACGTGGGTGGTCTCGTGGGTGAGGACCACCCGCTGCCCGAACTCCCCGAGCATGCCGTACGCCTGCGGGTTGACGATCACCCGGTCCGCGGGCCGGCGGCCGGTGCCGCCGACCGCGCCGGTGGTCACGGCCGCTATCCCCCGGTAGCTCGCCGCGGGCCGGTCGAGCAGCCCGGCCATGTCCTCGACGGACTCGGGGACGAGCACCACCACCCGGCCCGCCCAGGGCACCGGCCAGGACTCGTCGACGGCCGGGACCGCCCGGTCGACGGTGTCCGCGATCCGGCGCAGCTCCGCGGTGCGGCGCCCGACGCCCAGGACGAGGCTGCGCGCGCCGCGCACCACCTCGACGTCGCCCTGCTGCCAGAGCTGCTCGGGGGCGTCCTTTCCGGCCCGGTCGGCGGCTATGTACCAGGGGCCGCCCTCGCCGTGGCGGACCAGTTCCACCGTGCGGGCCGAGGACATCGGGGCGTCGTCGTACCCCTTGACGCGGTAGCGCAGCTCCACGTCCGCGGTGGCCCGGTCCGCGCCCTCGCGGGTCACGCCCTTCACCCGGTACGTCCAGGACTCCAGGGGCACGTCGGCGAGGTTGCCGAGCTCGGTGCGCTGGGCCTCGCGGAACGCGGTGGCCCCGGGGTCGGTCGCCGCCAGGTACCCCTCGGTGTCGTGGGCCAGCACGGCGGCGGCCCGCCGGTCCAGGGTGGCGCCGACCTCCTGGGCGGTGAGGCCGGTGGCGGTCTCCTGCGGGGCGGCGCAGGCGGAGGCCAGCAGCAGCCCGGCGAGCACGGCGCCCGCCGTGTGCCGTCTGCGGGTACGCTCCCGCCGCGCGTCCTGCGTCCGTACAGCCATCCAGCCGATCGTACGGTCAGACGCGGGTGACCGAGGAGACGGGCAGCATGCCGACGGGGTCGTAGCGCACCGGGGCTCCGGGGTGGGGGGCGTGGATGACCTGCCCGTTTCCGGCGTACATCGCGATGTGGCTCGCGTCGGCACGGTAGGCGACCAGGTCGCCGGGCCGGGCCTGGGAGAGCGGCACCACGCGGCCCGCGTGGCGCTGCTCCTGGGAGGTCCTGGGCAGGCTCACCCCGGCCTGGGCGTACGCCCACTGGGTCAGTCCGGAGCAGTCGAACGCGGCGGGGCCGTTGGCGCCCCACACATAGGGGCGGCCCAGGGCCTGCCGGGCGGCGTTCAGGGCGGCCGTGGCCCGGGGGGAGCCGGTGCCGGGCGCGGACGGGGCGTCGGACGCCGTGTGCTCCAGGGCCGTGCGGTCCTCGGCGGGCAGCGAGGCCAGCAGGCGCCGGGCGCGGGCGAGCCTGTCCTCGACGGTGCGCTTGTGGCGGGCGACGGCCTCCCGGTCGCGCTCCAGCCCGGCGAGGGCCCGTCCGGCCTCGGCACGGGTCCGGGCGATCGTCCGGGCCGCGCCCCGGAGCCTGCTCAGGAGCGCGGCGCGGCGTTCGCCCTCCCGGTCCAGGAAGGCGGCCCGCTCCAGATAGCTGTCCGGGTCCGAGGAGAGCAGCAGTTGCACGGACGGGTCGACGGCACCGGAACGGTACTGGGCGCCGGCCATCGCCCCCAGGGTGTCCCGCATCCGGTTGACGCCCTCCTGGGTGCGGGCCGCCCGGTCCTGGGCCCGGTCCACCTCGGCGCGCAGCCGGCGGGTGTTCTCGCGGGCCGCGTTGTACCGCTCAGTGGCCGCTTCCGCCTCCCCGTACAGCCGGTCGACCTCCGCCTTCGCACCGGCCCGGCCGTCCTGCGGGCCGGCGGCGGCGGGGGCGGCGCCGAGTGCGGCCGCCGCGGTGGCGGCGGCGGCCGCCAGGACGGTGGCCCGGACGCCCCGGCCGGAGCCGGGACGGGTGGGGCGGCGATGCGAGACCACGGGTGGCCGCACTCCCTTCCGCTGGACGCAGATGTGCGCAGCCCCTTGCCGCCCTGGGCGGGCGGACCGACGACCGGGAGCTGCACGGCAGCGCAGACAGTAACCGGGCGGCTACACCCCGGCCAAAGGGCCCACCGGAGCGTACGGGGCGCGAAAACACCGGCGCCCCGCCGGTGACCTGTGGTCTCCGGCGGGGCGGGCGTCAACGAAGGGAGCGGCGATTCGCCCGTTCGGGTGTCAGATGCGCACGCCGAACTGGAAGGAGCCGAGGTACTGCATCGCCTCGTAACGGACGTTCTTGCCCGGGTACGGGGCGTGCAGGACCTGGTTGTTGCCGGCGTAGATACCGACGTGCGTGGTGTTGCTGAAGAAGACCAGGTCGCCCGGCTGCAGGGCGCTGCGGCCGATCCGCACACCGTCGTTGACCTGCGTGTACGTGGTACGGCTGATCTGGACACCGGCCTGGCCGAACGCCCACTGGGTCAGACCCGAGCAGTCGTACGAGTAGGGGCCGGACTGCCCGGAGGCGTACGGCTTGCCGATCTGCGTGGCGGCGGCGGCGAGGGCGGCGGCGCCGCGACCGGACGCGGGCGCCTCGTTGCCCAGGTCCACCCGCTCGCTGGCGGCACGGCTGGCCCGCTTGTCCTGCTCCTCCATCTTGGCGCGCTCGGCAGCCGTGAGGGTGTTGAGCAGCGCACGGGCGTCGGCCAGCTTGCCCTGGTACTTCTTCTTGTTCTCGCCCAGCGTCTTGCGGACGTCGGCGAGGTCACCGAGCTTGCTCTGCGCCTCCTTGCGCTGCTGCGCGAGGGCACGCTGCTTGGCCTGGATCTTCTGCAGCGACTCGGCCTGCTTGGCCGTCAGCTGGTCGAGCGCGGAGGCCTGGTCGAGGAAGGTGTCCGGGTCCGAGGAGAGCAGCAGCTGGACCGACGGGTCGAGGCCTCCGGAGCGGTACTGCGCCGTGGCGAGCGAACCCAGTTCACCGCGGAGGTTGTTGAGCTCCTCCTGGCTGCGGGCGGCCTTGTCCTGGAGGGCGTCGACCTCCTTCTTGAGCTTGTCCTGCTGCTCCTTGGCGCCGTTGTACTTCTCGGTGGCGGCCTCGGCCTCGTGGTAGAGCTTGTCGACCTTCGCCTTGACCTCTTCCTTGGTCGGCTTGGGGTCGGCCTGAGCGGCCTGGGAGGACAGGGCGACGGCTGCGGCTGCGGTCGCGGTGAGCACGGTCACGCGCATGCGGCTCGGCTGCTTGGGACGACGGTGGGACGCCACGAAGGCGAGCTCCTTCTTCCTCGAGCCGCCTACCGGGCTGTGGGGGAGAGCGGATCCCCGGCTCCGTGCATGTCACGGACGCGGCGGTTCCTTCGCTGTCACCCCGGGTGGGTGATCAACCGTGCGAAGGTTCGAGGCCTGACCCTAGTGACCATCTTGTGATCAGTTCAAATCCTCACAGGAAAAAACTCGTCACACCAGGCACTTCTTTACTTTCACCGCACCGCGTGTAGCCACGACTTGACGGTACGTTCCCTGAATACCGGCAAGCCGCCCATGCCACCCAAGGGGAACTAGACGCGCGAAAGGCGCTTCAGGAGCAAGGCGGACGCGACCGGACGCGCCCCGGCCTTCGCCACCCCGTCGGCCACCTCACGGTCGGTGGAGACCACCACGACGGGCCTGCCCGGGGGTTCGGCGCGCGCCAGCTGCCTGATCAGCTCGTCGGCGGTGACCCCGGCCTTGCTGAACAGGACGCGTACCCCGCGCGGCGGGGCGAGCAGCACCGGAGCCGCCAGTTCCGCGCCGTCGAAGACACAGGTCATCTCGGCGCCGGTACGGGCCGCGAGCACCGAGAGGCCGCCCAGCAGCCGCAGTCTCTGCTTCTCCAGGGGCATCTGGGGATAGCCGGTCTTGGTGACGTTGTAGCCGTCCACGATCAGATGGGCCTGCGGCAGGGCGAGCAGTTGGTCCAGCAGCGCCGGATCGGTCTCCGAAAGGGCCCTGGCGGCGATGTCCTTCGGGGACATCCGGCCCGGCTCCACCGCGTCCACACCGTCCGCCGGGCGGATCGAGGAGGGGGGCAGGGCCAGTTCGCGCCGGAGCCCCTGGGCGGCGTCGAGCACGGTGTCCAGCAGCAGCCGCAGCCGCATGTCCTCGACCGAGCGCCCTTCCCTGGCGGCCCGGCGGCTCGCCTCGACCGCGGCCTCCGCCTCGGCGAGACGGGCCTTGAGCCGCCGGGACTCGCTCTCGGCGGCGGAGACCTGGGCGGCGGCCGCGGCCCGCGCGGCGTCGGCCCGCGCGCTCTCTTTGCGCAGGGCCGCCTCGCCGCGCTTCACCTCGCTGAGGGCGCTGCGCAGCTTGCGCTGGAGGGAGTCGGACTCCTTGCGCCTCGCCTCCAGCTCCGCGCGCAGCCCCTCGGTCTCGGCCCTGGTCCGCTCGCGGGCCTGGCCGAGCTCCTCGCGCAGCCTGGCCAGCTCGCGCCGGCTCTCCTCGTCCGCGCGTTCGGCGTCGGCGCGCTGGACCTCCTCGCCCACCGCGGCCACCAGCTTGACCCAGCCGTCCGGCCGCAGCACGTAGGCCACCGCGGCCACGTCCACCGGGTCGGCCGCGGCGGGCGGCGCGCCGGACGTCAGCGCCTCGGCCAGCTCCGGATGGCTCCGGCCGACGCGCTCGCCGACGCGCCGCCGGAACGCCGGATCGCTCTCCAGCGCGGCGGCCATCGCGTTGCCGGCGAACCTGGCCCGGCGGGTCGGGGTGAAACGGGCGTACTGTCTGAGCTGCGCGGGCAGTTCACCGACGGTCAGCCCGCCGAAGGCGTCCGAGACCAGGGCGACGACCTTGCGGCGCACACCCTCGGGCAGCGGGCGGTCGAGCGACTCCGCGTCGCCGTCGGCCTCATCGGCCGGTTCGGCGCCGCCTGCCGGCTGCTCCACCATCCATCACCCCAAAGTGTCTGTCCCGACGGCCCTGTCAGGAGTCGGAGCCCGGCCGGTCGACCAGCTCGATCTGGTCCACCGCGTTGCACCAACGGCACCGCACCGACTCGATGGTCTCACTGACCACCTCGCGCTCCTCGACACTCGACTCCCCGGCCAGGTCGAGATGCACGTACTCCACGACCTTGGAGGACCGCGTCACGTCGAAGCGGGTGAGGTTGCCGCAGAGCGTGCAGCGCCAGCGGGTGGCGTGGGTCGGCTGGGGAACCGTCGTCATCGTTGCGTCCTCTTTCGTCGTCCGCCGAGCCTCGTGCGTGCCCAGGTTCCGTCTCGCGGTGCGCCGTCGAACTGCGAATGTCGTGCGGTAACCCTACGGCCTGGGCGGCACCCGCCGACACGGCGAGGCGGCCTGTCCCGCTCTCCCCCGGTGCGTCATGCTCTGGGGGTGATCGACGGACGGGCGGCCCGCTGGCGGCGGCGGGTCAGGGACATCGGGGCGGCGGCCGCGGCGGGCGGCGCGCCGGTGACGTACGGGCTCATCGCGCTGTGCGGCGCGGTCTTCCTGGTCAGCCCGCTCTCCGGCTTCAACCCGTCCTACGGTCCGGCCGACGCCCTGCTCGCCGCGCAGGCCGGGTACTTCGAGCGGTGGGGCGTGATCCCCGCCGAGCTGCTGGACGGCTCCGCGCACGCCGTACTCACCCCGCTGACCGCGCTCTTCGTCCACGGCAGCTGGCTGCACCTGCTGGGCAACCTGCTCTTCCTGTACGTGTTCGGCGCGATGACCGAGGAGCGCATGGGCCGCGCCGAGTTCCTCTTCTTCTACCTCTTCTGCGGCTACTTCGCGCTGGTGTCCTACGCGGTCGCGCACGCCGGTTCGGACCAGACCCTGGTCGGCGCGTCGGGAGCCATCTCCGCGGTGCTCGGCGCGTTCCTCTACCTCTTCCCCCGGGCCCGGGTGACCAGCCTCTTCCCGTTCCTGTTCTTCCTGCCGCTGCGCTTCCCCGCCTGGATCGTGCTCGTCTTCTGGTTCGTCCTCCAGTGGCTGGCGGCACGGGACGCGGGCAGTGGTCCGGGCGTGGCCTACCTGGCCCATGTGGCGGGCTTCGCGGCCGGGTTCCTCTACGCCTGGGGGCGCTACCGGGGTGGGGTTAGGGTGAAGGCTCCAGCCACGGCCACCGAGGGAGAAAGCCAGCCGTGATCACCGCGATCGTGCTCATCAAGACCAGCGTGAACCGGATTCCCGAGATCGCCGAGGCCATCGCCGCGCTGGACAGCGTGAGCGAAGTCTTCTCGGTCACCGGCACCTACGACCTGATCGCCATGGTCCGGGTGGCCAGGCACGACGACCTGGCCGACGTCATCCCCGGCCGGATCAGCAAGATCGAGGGCGTGGAGGCCACGGACACCCACGTCGCCTTCCGCACGTACTCGCAGCACGACCTCGAAGCCGCCTTCGCCATCGGCCTGGACGCCTGAGGGCCGTCCTGTGATCGTCGGCCCCGGCGGGGGCCGTCCGGGGCCCGCCGCCCCTGACGGCCCGGCCGGTCAGACCTGTGCCGCCCCCCGGTCCGGGACGCAGCGGCCGTCCTCGGTGCGGTAGGTCCAGCGGGCCCCGTCCCCCACCAGCTCCCGGACCGCCCCCAGGAACCGGTCGATGTGCTCGTCGGGCGTGCCCGCGCCGAAGCTCACCCGGATCGCGTTGAGGGACTTCTCCCCCGGCCCGGCCTCCGGCGCCCCGCACTCCCCCGGCTCCAGCGGCTCGCCGCCCAGCAGGGTGCGCACCAGCGGGTGGGCGCAGAACAGTCCGTCGCGCACCCCGATCCCGTACTCCGCCGAGAGCGCGGCGGCGAAGTGCGAGCTGTTCCAGCCCTCCACCACGAAGGAGAGGACGCCGACCCTCGGGGCGTCGTCACCGAACAGCGAGAGCACCCGGACCTCGGGGACCTCGGCCAGTCCGGCGCGGACCCGGTCCACCAGCGCGCGTTCCCGGGCGACCAGGGCGGGGAAGCCGGCCTCGGTCAGCGCCCGGCAGGCGGAGGCGATGGCGTACACCCCGATCACGTTGGGCGATCCGGCCTCGTGCCGGGCCGCGGTGGTGTGCCACTGGACGTCCACCCCGCCGTCGGGGCGCCGGATGACCGAGCGGGAGGCGCCGCCGCCCGCGAGATAGGGCTCCGCCTCCAGCAGCCAGTCGGACCGGCCCGCGAGGACACCGGAGCCGAAGGGCGCGTACAGCTTGTGTCCGGAGAACGCGACCCAGTCGACGTCCAGTTCCGTGATGTCCACCGGGTGGTGGGGCGCGAGCTGCGCGGCGTCCAGGACGATCCGCGCCCCGTGCGCGTGCGCGGCGGCGGCCAGTTCCCGTACCGGCCACAGCTCCCCGGTGACGTTGGACGCGCCGGTCACGCAGACCAGCGCCGGCCCGTAGGGCTCCCGGTCGGCCAGCGCCCGCTCCAGCGTGGCCACGGCCTGCGCCGGGGTGCGCGGGGCGTCGAGGCAGGTCACCCGGGAGTCGCCCCAGGGCAGCAGCGAGGCGTGGTGCTCGGTCTCGAACACGAACACCCGGCAGTCGGCGGGCAGTACGGCCGCCAGCAGGTTGAGGGAGTCGGTGGTCGAGCGGGTGAAGACGACCTGGTCGCCCTCCCGGCACCCGAGGAACTCCGCGACCGCGGCCCGGCTGCTCTCGAACAGGTCGGTGGAGAGCTGCGAGAGGTACCCGGCGCCCCGGTGCACACTGCCGTAGTACGGGGCGTAGGCGGCCACGTCGTCCCACACCCGCCGGAGCGCCGGGGCGCTCGCCGCGTAGTCCAGGGCGGCGTAGGTGACCTCTCCGCCGGTGACCAGCGGAACGGTGACATCAGCTCCCAGAACGGGCAGAGGGGCACAAAGGGACGGGTCGACGGCAGCGGTGGAGACGGACATGGCTCACTCCGGTCAGAGGCAGGCGAAACCCTCGCGCCGGCGGTACGCGGCAGCGCGGGGTGAAGAAAAAGGGGGTGCGGGAAGGGCTCGGCGCCCTAGCGCATTCGCTTGCTCACAAGAGGCTCCCTAGGGACCAGGACCCCAAGGGGCGGCATACGAGATGCCGAGGGGCCCGCGCTTGCCACAGACCTCGCTGCCTGCGGCCCGGTCTTCACCCGGGGCACCCCGCCACGGACGGAGGGTTGCCGGACAGCGGGCCGGGGCCGTAGTCGCTGTCACTCATGACCTGCCGAGCATCTTGCCACAGGTGCCCGTACGCGCAAGGGCGCGGTCCGCCATCCGGACCGCGCCCCCATGTACCGCGGCCGTCTCAGCGGTTGCTGGCCGCCACCCAGCGGTCCAGGGCGGCCTTGGCCGCGCCGGAGTCGATCGCCTCGGCGGCCCGGGTGATCTGGGCCGCGATCCGGTCGTTCAGCGGCCCGTCGCCCGCCTCCAACGCGGTCAGCGCGGCCGCCGAGTTGAGCAGCACCGCGTCCCGTACGGGTCCCGTCGCGCCGTCCAGCAGCCGGCGGGCGACATCCGCGTTGTACGAGGCGTCGGCGCCGCGCAGCGCCTCGACCGGCACCAGCTCCAGGCCGACGTCGCGCGGGTCGAACGCCTCCTCGCGCACCGCCCCGTCCCGCACGGTCCAGACGCGGGAGGTCGCCGTGGTGGTCAGCTCGTCCAGGCCGTCGTCGCCCCGGAAGACGAGGGCCGAGTTGCCGCGGGCCGCGAGCACACCGGCGACGATGGGCGCCATCTTGAGGTCCGCGACCCCGATGGCCTGGGCGCGCACCTGGGCCGGGTTGGTGAGCGGTCCCAGGATGTTGAAGGTGGTCTGTGTGCCGAGCTCCTTGCGGGCACGGGCCGCGTAGCGCAGGGCGGGGTGGAACTTCACGGCGAAGCAGAAGGTGATGCCCGCCTCCTCGGCGACCTCGACCACGCGCTGCGGCGTGAGTTCGAGGTTGACGCCGAGCTTCTCCAGGACGTCGGAGGCGCCGCTCGCGGACGAGGAGGCGCGGTTGCCGTGCTTGACGACCTTGGCGCCCGTCCCGGCCACGACGATCGCCGACATGGTGGAGATGTTGACCGTCTTGGCCATGTCCCCGCCGGTGCCCACGATGTCCACGGTGCGTCCGGGCACGTGGATGGTGTGCGCGTGGTCGTACATGGCGCGCACCAGCCCGGTGACCTCGTCCACGGTCTCGCCCTTGGCCCGCAGGGCGACGGCGAACCCGGCGATCTGCACATCGGTGGCCTCGCCGCTCATGATGCGGTCCATGGCCCAGGCGGTGTCCTCGGCGGCCAGGTCCTGGCCGCGCAGCAGGGGGGTCAGCACGCCGGGCCAGGTACGGTCCGCCACGCTGTCGCCGCCGTCCGGGGTCACAACGTTCATGGTCCGCTCCTGGGTCCACAGCCGGTAAAAGGTTTCGGCCCCACCCTATCCAGCGCCGGGGACAGCGAAGAGCCCCGTCCGGCGAATGGACGGGGCTCCCGCTGTGGCGGTCAGCTGAGGTGATCAGTGGTGGCCGTGGCCGCTGGTGATCTCCTTGTACTCCTCGGCGGTGGGCTTGGGGATCTGGTTGCCCTCGCCGTAGTAACTCCGGCTCAGCCGGGCGCGCAGCTTCTGCACCGCGGACGGCTTGCGCTCCACACCGTTCTCGTCGACCGTGGGGCCGACTTCGAGCGGCTCGTACTGCTCGTGGGCCGTGAGCGCGTACCGCGCCTCCGGGCCGAGCAGCTCGTGGATCTCGACGAACTCACCGTGCGGCAGGCGCTTGATGGTGCCGGACTCCCGTCCGTGCAGCACCTTCTCCTTGTCGCGGCGCTGGAGGCCGAGGCAGATGCGCCGGGTGACGATGAACGCCAGGACCGGGCCGGCGAAGAAGGCGATCCGTACGAACCAGCTGATCGCGTTGAGCGACAGATGGAAGTGGGTCGCCCAGATGTCGTTGCCGCCGCCGATCAGCATGACGAAGTAGATCGTCACCCAGGCGACACCGAGCGCGGTCCGGGTCGGGGCGTTGCGCGGCTTGTCCAGGATGTGGTGCTCGCGTTTGTCCCCGGTGATCCACGACTCGATGAACGGGTAGAGCGCGAGCGCCCCGAGGACGACGCCGAACAGGACCAGCGGGATCAGTACGCCCAGGACCAGCGTGTGGCCCCACAGGTTGATCTCCCAGCCCGGCATCACACGGACGAAGCCTTCCGCGAAGCCCATGTACCAGTCCGGCTGGGCGCCCGTGGACACCTGGTCGGGCCGGTAGGGGCCGATCCCCCAGATCGGGTTGATCGTGGCGATCGCGGCGATGGCGGCGATGAAGCCGAAGACCAGGAAGAAGAAGCCCCCGGCCTTCGCCATGTACACCGGCAGCAGCGGCATGCCGACCACGTTCTTGTTGGTCTTGCCCGGTCCGGCGAACTGCGTGTGCTTGTGGAAGAACACCAGGATGAGGTGGGCGACCACGAGCCCGAGCATGATGCCCGGCAGCAGCAGGATGTGGACCGAGTAGAACCTCGGGATGATGTCCGTGCCGGGGAACTCCCCGCCGAACATGAACATCGAGATGTACGTGCCGACGATGGGCATCGACAGGATCGCGCCCTGGGTGAACCGGACACCCGTACCGGAGAGCAGGTCGTCCGGGAGCGAGTAGCCGGTGAACCCGGTGAACATGCCGAGCACGAACAGCAGGAAGCCGAACAGCCAGTTGATCTCACGCGGCTTGCGGTACGCACCGGTGAAGAACACCCGGAACATGTGCACGAACATGCCGGCGAGGAAGATCACCGCTGCCCAGTGGTGGATCTGCCGGACCAGCAGACCGCCGCGGATGTCGAAGCTGATGTCCAGCGTCGAGGCGTAGGCGGCGGACATCTGGATGCCCTGCATCGGCTCGTACGAGCCGTGGTAGACGACCTCGGACATGCTCGGGTCGAAGAACAGCGTCAGGTACACACCCGTGAGGATGATGATGATGAAGCTGTAGAGGCAGATCTCACCCAGCATGAAGGACCAGTGGTCCGGGAAGATCTTGCGCATGTTGGCCTTGGCCAGACCGTAGATGCCCAGTCGGCCATCCGCCCAGTCGGCCACCCGCTCACCGGCGGGCGCCTTGCGCTTGGTGTCTGTCACGGTACTCATCCGCGCTCCCAGAAGGCAGGACCGACGGGCTCTGCGAAGTCGCCGAGCGCCTCGAGGTTGCCCTCGCTGTTCACGCCGATCCGCAGCTGCGGCAGGGGGTGACCGGCCGGGCCGAAGATGACGCGGGCGCCGTCGGAGAGGTCGAAGGTGGACTGGTGGCACGGGCACAGGACGTGGTGCGTCTGCTGCTCGTAGAGGCTGATCGGGCAGCCGACGTGGGTGCAGATTTTGGAGAAGGCGACGATCCCCTCGTGGCCCCACTCACGCGACTGCTTGTCCTTGATGTCGTCCGGCTCGATGCGGACGATCATCAGGGCGGCCTTGGCGATCTGGGTCTGGAAGTCGTGCGAGCCCTCCTCCAGGCCCTCGGGCATGGCGAAGGTCAGCGAACCGACGGTCACGTCCTCGGGACGCAGCGGCTGGTTCGTGTTCATGTTGACCAGCTGCTTGCCCTTGGCCCACAGGGTCTTGCGCAGCTTCTCCTCCGGCAGCGGACCGAGGTCGCGCAGCAGCACCACACCGGAGAGCGGCACCAGGGCCAGCGCACCGAACATGGTGTTGCGGATCAGCTTCCGCCGCCCGATCGCGGACTCCCTGGCACCGTCCGCGAAGTCGGCGAGAACCTTCGCCTTGACCTCGGGCGTCGCCTCGATGGGGTGCCGGTCGTCGGCGACCTCCACGTCGGACATCAGGGTGCGCGCCCAGTGGACGGCCCCCGCGCCGATGAGGAAGAGCGCCGCGCCCAGCGTCAGTCCCAGCGAGAAGTGGAGCGCGCTCACATGGCCGATCGGCCAGATGAAGACGATCTTGTCGACCGGGAAGATGACGTAGGAGGCGATGAAGCCGACCGTCGCCAGCATGGACAGCGTGAACATCAGGGCCACGGTGCGCTCGGAGCGCTTGGCGGCCCTTTCGTCGATGTCCTGGATGCGCGGCTTGTGGGCCGGCAGCCCGGGGTCGGCGAACGGGTCGTCCGCGACCTTGACCGCACCGTGCGCGGTGTCCTGCTCTGCGGGCAGGCCCTCTTCTGGAATCTCTTGGCTACTCATGACTTCTTGGCCTTAGCGGTGTGTGCCGCGACCCAGACGGCGATGGCGATCAGTCCGCCGAGTCCGAAGATCCAGCCGAAGAGACCTTCGCTGACGGGACCGAGGCCACCGAGCGAGAGCCCGCCGGGGCTCGCGGTTTCGTCACCGTTCACGGTCTTGATGTACGCGATGATGTCTTTCTTCTCCTTCTCCGGCATGGTGCTGTCCGGGAAGGAGGGCATGGCCTGGGGGCCGGTCTGCATGGCCTCGTAGATGTGCTTGGGGCTCACACCTTCGAGGTTGGGGGCGTACTTGCCGTCGGTCAGCGCACCGCCCTTGCCGGTGAAGTTGTGGCACTGGGCGCAGTTGGTGCGGAACAGTTCGCCGCCCTTGGCCACGTCGGCGCCCGAGGGGTCCACCTGGCTCTCGGTCGGCGTGATCGGACCGGCGCCCAGGGACGCGACGTACGCCGCGAGCTGGTCGATCTCGGCCTGGTTGTAGATGACCGGCTTCTTCGGCACCTGGGCACCCGGCTGCTGGGCCGGCATACGTCCGGTACCGACCTGGAAGTCGACGGCGGCGGAGCCGACGCCAACGAGGGACGGCCCGTCGGTGGTGCCCTGACCGCCGGTTCCGTGGCAACTGGCACAGCCCACGGAGTAGAGCTTCTTGCCCTCGTCGATGGCGAGGGACTGGGCGGTGTCGTCGGCCTGCGCCTTACCCGCAGGTGCGAACGCGGCGTACAGCCCCCCGGTAGCCGCCAGCGCGAGGAGTAGTACGACGACCGCCGCCAGCGGATGGCGTCGTCGTGCGGAGAGCTTTTTCACGGATTACCCCGGTGTCAGGATCTTCTGCGTCGATGGTGGTGGGTGCGAGCCCGGCTACTTGATCATGTAGATCGTGGCGAACAGGCCGATCCAGACGACATCGACGAAGTGCCAGTAATAGGACACGACGATGGCGGCGGTGGCCTGCTCGTGGGTGAACCTGGAGGCCGCGTATGTCCTGCCCAGGACGAGCAGGAAGGCGATGAGACCGCCTGTCACATGCAGCCCGTGGAAGCCGGTCGTCAGGTAGAACACGGAGCCGTAGGGGTCGGAGGACAGGGACAGGCCCGCGTCCTTGACCAGCTCGGTGTACTCCAGGATCTGGCCTCCGATGAAGATCGAACCCATCACGAACGTGATGATGAACCAGGTGCGGAGCTTCTTCACATCGCCCCGCTCCGCGGCGAAAACGCCGAGCTGGCAGGTGAGGGAGGAAAGCACCAGGATCGTGGTGTTCGTCGCCGAGAACGGGAAGTTCAGATGGTGGGTCATCTCCTTCCAGTGCTCGGGACCCATCACCGATCGCAGGGTGAAGTACATCGCGAAGAGGGCCGCGAAGAACATCAGCTCGGAACTCAACCAGATGATGGTTCCGACGCTGGTGAGGTTCGGTCGATTGACCGACGGGTGCGCGTGCCCGGTTTCTACTGTCGTTGCTGTCGCCACGACCGACATTATGTCGGTCGCTTATCCCGCCCTCACTCCGGGGGGTGCTCTTCGGTGTGTCAGTGGGGTGTGTCCACACCGAACAGCCCATCGAAACGCTGTCCTTACCGGTGCTGACAGGCTGTCCGCCGGAGTACGATCCGCCCATCGGTACGTGCCCCGAGAGCCCCTGAAGACACAGACGTCACGGAGGAACAATGCAGCCGACCGCCACGGTCCTGGTCTACAGCGACGACTCCCACACCCGTGAGCAGGTGAGGCTGGCTGCCGGACGCAGGCCGGCGACGGACGTCCCGGAGGTGGAGTTCCTGGAGTGCGCCACCCTGCCGGCCGTCCTGAGCGCGCTGGACCGGGGCGGTGTCGACGTCTGCGTGCTGGACGGGGAGACGGCCCCGGTGGGCGGCATGGGCGTCTGCCGGCAGATCAAGGACGAGATCTTCCACTGCCCGCCCGTGCTGCTGCTGATCGGCCGGCCGCAGGACGCGTGGCTGGCCACCTGGAGCCGCGCCGACGCCGCGGTGACCCATCCGGTCGACCCCGTCGACTTCGCGGACGCCTTGGCCGCCCTGCTGCGTCAGAGGCTCGCCGTGGGGGCCTGAGCCCCCCTGTCCGCGGCGCGGCGCGCTCCTTCGGTCCCGGGACCGACTCTCAGACCTGGGGGCGCAGCCGCGCCGCGGTCACGTCGGTCCCGGTGTCCGGGGTGCCGCCGCCGTGCAGCGCGCTGCCCTTGAGCCACTCCTGCCAGGAGAGGTTCCAGTCGCCGAAGCCGTTGTCGAACGGCGTCATGGTCTCGCCGTCGCTCCCGACCACCTCGACGATGTCGCCCTCGCGTACGGTCTGGAAGAACCACTCGGCGTCGGCGGTGCTCATGCCCGTGCAGCCGTGGCTGACGTTGGCGCTCCCCTGGGATCCGGTCGACCAGGGTGCCGCGTGCACGTACTCGCCGCTCCAGGTGACCCGGGTCGCCCAGTAGACCGGCAGGTCGTAGGACTCCGACGAGCCGGCGGCGATGCCGACGGTCTCCCCGCGCATGCGGACGAACTGCTCCTTGGCCAGCACCACCTTGATCCCGTTGCGGGTGTCGAAGCCCGGCTTGCCGGTGGTGACCGGCAGGGTGTTGATCACCTCGCCGTTGCGCAGGACCGTCATCTGGTGGTCGGAGGCGTCGGTGACGGCTTCTATGCGGTCGCCGGTCTTGAGTCTGAGGTCCTTGGTGGCGTCCGCGTACAGGGTCTTGGTCACCTTTATGCCCTTGAGGTTGCTGCGGACGTCGATGGTGGCGTTGGCGGGCCAGTACTCCTTGGGGCGGTAGTGCAGGGTCTTGGCGTCCACCCAGTACCAGGAGCCGGTGACGGCGGGGGTGGAGCGGACCTGGAGGCCGCGTTCCACGGTGGCCCGGCCCGCCTTGTCGGTGACCGGAGCGCTGAGTTCCGCTGTGACGGGCTGTCCGACCCCGTAGGTGCCCGTCTGGGGGCCGAAGGAGACCTCCATGAGCTTCTCCGCGGCCGTCGTGCCGAAGTCGTACGTACGGGCGCCCGGGGCGCCGTCGCCGTCCTCGGTGGCCACCTTGACGGTGTAGCGGGTGCCCGCGGCGAGCGAGGTGGTGGAGTGCCACCTCTTGCCGTCGGCGTCGAGTTCGCCCGCCAGGTGGCGGCCCTCCGTGTCGACGGCCGTCACGTCCGTGATGCGCGCGTCGTCATCCTTGACGGTGACTTCGATGGGCTTGTCGGGGTCGGCCTTCTGGTCCTTGGCGGGGCCGTTGAACGAGATGAGGTCGGCGGCGTCGTAGGGCGTGCGTGAGAGGGCGTGGCCGTCCGGCTCGCCACAGGCGGTCGCACCTGCAACCAGGGCAACGACCAGCAGAGTGCAGCTCACTACGGTGCGGATGCGCGGCGTGTGGTTCATGAACCCACGCTAAGAAGATTCATCCGATCCAGCGCGCCCAATGACTGCAAACGGGGGCCCGGCCCGCTCGTAGCCGAGCGGGCCGGGCCCCCGTGCGGGTGGTGCGGCGCTGCTACTGGGTGCGGTTCTCACCGCGGTAGTACTCGAAGACCCAGCCGAAGAGGCCGATCAGGAGCATCGGCGCCGAGAAGTACGCCAGCCACCAGCCGAAGACGACGCCCAGGAAGAGGAAGGCGCCACCGATGGCCAGCGAGAGCGGCTGCCAGCTGTGCGGCGAGAAGAACCCCACCTCGCCGGCCTCGTCCGCGACGTCGGCCTCCTTGTTGTCCTGGGCCATGGCGTCGACCCGGTTGGCCGTGAAGGCCAGGTAGAAGCCGATCATGATGGCCAGCCCGAAGGCCAGGACCAGGGCGGTGGTGCCCACCGGCTCCTTGGACCAGACGCCGTAGGTGATGGCCATGATCAGCAGGAAGACGCTCAGCCAGATGAAGAGCTTGCCCTGGATCTTCACTTGCCGTCCTCCTTGCCACCGACGAGGACCTTGTCACCCTCGGAAAGGTGATCGAGCTGCTCGAGAGCCGCGATCTCCGGGTGGTGCAGGTCGAACGCGGGGGATTCCGAGCGGATGCGCGGCAGGCTGAGGAAGTTGTGCCGCGGGGGCGGGCAGGATGTCGCCCATTCGAGCGAACGGCCGTAGCCCCAGGGGTCGTCGACCTCGATCTTCTTGCCGTACTTGGCGGTCTTCCAGACGTTGTACAGGAACGGCAGCATCGACAGACCGAGCACGAAGGACGAGATCGTCGAGATCGTGTTCAGCGCGGTGAAGCCGTCGGCCGCCAGGTAGTCCGCGTAGCGGCGGGGCATGCCTTCGGCGCCCAGCCAGTGCTGCACGAGGAACGTGCCGTGGAAGCCGACGAACAGCGTCCAGAAGGTCATCTTGCCGAGCCGCTCGTCCAGCATCTTGCCGGTGAACTTCGGCCACCAGAAGTGGAATCCGGCGAACATCGCGAAGACCACGGTGCCGAAGACGACGTAGTGGAAGTGCGCCACGACGAAGTACGAGTCGGAGATGTGGAAGTCGAGCGGCGGGGAGGCCAGGATCACACCGGTCAGACCACCGAAGGCGAAGGTGATCAGGAAGCCGACGGACCAGAGCATCGGTGTCTCGAAGGACAACGACCCCTTCCACATCGTGCCGATCCAGTTGAAGAACTTCACACCGGTCGGTACCGCGATCAGGAAGGTCATGAAGGAGAAGAACGGGAGGAGTACCCCGCCCGTCACATACATGTGGTGCGCCCACACCGTCACGGAAAGACCGGCGATGGCGATCGTGGCGCTGATGAGTCCGATGTAACCGAACATCGGCTTACGGCTGAAGACCGGAATGATCTCCGAGACGATTCCGAAGAACGGCAAGGCGATGATGTACACCTCTGGATGCCCGAAGAACCAGAAGAGGTGTTGCCACAGCAATGCGCCACCGTTCGACGCATCGAAGATATGTGCGCCGAATTTACGGTCGACTTCCAGTGCGAAGAGCGCGGCCGCGAGAACCGGGAACGCGAGCAGGACCAGAACACCGGTCAGCAGGACGTTCCAGGTGAAGATCGGCATACGGAACATCGTCATGCCGGGGGCGCGCATGCAGATGATCGTGGTGATGAAGTTGACCGAACCGAGGATCGTGCCGAATCCGGAGAAGGCCAGACCCATGATCCACATGTCGGCGCCCACGCCCGGCGAACGGACCGCGTCCGACAGCGGGGAGTAGGCGAACCAGCCGAAGTCGGCCGCACCCTGCGGGGTGAGGAAGCCGGCCACCGCGATCAGCGAACCGAAGAGGTACAGCCAGAACGCGAACATGTTCAGCCGCGGGAACGCCACGTCGGGCGCGCCGATCTGGAGCGGCATGATCCAGTTCGCGAAACCGGAGAACAGCGGCGTCGCGAACATCAGCAGCATGATCGTGCCGTGCATCGTGAACGCCTGGTTGAACTGCTCGTTCGACATGATCTGCGTGCCCGGACGGGCCAGCTCGGCGCGCATGAAGAGCGCCAGGAGTCCGCCGATGCAGAAGAACGCGAACGAGGTGACCAGGTAGAGCGTACCGATCGTCTTGTGGTCGGTGGTGGTGAGCCACTTGACGACGACGCTCCCCGGCTGCTTGCGCCGCACCGGCAGCTCGTCCTCGAACGAGTCGTCTGCTGCCGCGGCACCCTGGGATTCGTTGAGGATGCTCACAGTTTGTTCGTCTCCGCATTCCTGGCCGGGTCCGTCTGCTCGATGCCGGCCGGCACGTAGCCCGTCTGACCCTTGTCCGCCAGCTCCTTCAGGTGCTGCTGGTAACGCTCGGGAGAGACGATCTTGACGTTGAAGAGCATTCGGGAGTGGTCGACGCCGCAGAGCTCGGCGCACTTACCCATGTAGGTGCCCTCCTTCATCGGAGTCACCTCGAAGGCGTTGGTGTGGCCCGGGATCACGTCCTGCTTCATGAGGAACGGCACCACCCAGAAGGAGTGGATGACGTCACGCGAAGTCAGGATGAAACGGACCTTCTCCCCCTTCGGCAGCCACAGGGTCGGACCCGGGTTGCCGTTCTGCGGGTTCCTCGTACCGGGGACGCCCACGTCGTAGACGCCGTTGGCGTCCTTGGGGAAGTCCGCGCGGAACTTGTCGGGGATGGCGTCGAGCTCCTTGGGGAACCCGGTGCCCGCGGCGGGCGCGCCTTCCACGTTCTCGATGTAGTTGAAGCCCCAGCTCCACTGGTAGCCGACCACGTTGATGGTGTGGGCGGGCTTGGGGCTGAGCTCGATGAGCTTGGTCTCATCCCGTGCGGTGAAGTAGAAGAGCACCGAGACGATGATGAGGGGTACCACTGTGTACAACGCCTCGATGGGCATGTTGTACCTGGTCTGCCGAGGTACCTCCACCTTGGTCCTGCTTCGCCGGTGGAAGATGACGCTCCACAGGATCAGCCCCCAGACAAGGACACCCGTGGCGAGCGCTGCCGCCCACGAGCCCTGCCAGAGGGAGAGGATCCGCGGGGCCTCTTCCGTTACCGGGGTGGGCATTCCGAGGCGGGGGAAATCCTCCCAGTTGTATTCACAACCGGAGGCCGTCGCCAGGACCAGGCCCGCAGTCAGCACCTGCGGCAGCTTCCGCCGCATCGGGCGCCGCGACGAGCGGTCGGAGCCGTTGGGACTCACGTAGCGCCTTCCCGAGAGTCTCGCCCGCACGGTTCGGCGCGGCCGTCTCGCTTGGTCGGTCGCCGGCCCTGTCGCGGGCAGGGGTTTGGATGTTTATGCGGACCAAACCCTACTGGACGCTATTTGGGGTCGCGCGGGGAGGGTGCCCAACGCGCCGCCCGTCACCCCGAAGGGGTGGAATCGGGGCCTCCGGCCGTCATCTGACGGCCCCTCTCCCCTTGTACACGGCGGCCCCCGCCCGTCCGGGGCCTTCGCGCGGGCTAGCGTGGCGGCGTGTCCTACTTCGATGCCGCCTCCTCCGCTCCCCCGCACCCGGTCGCCCGCCAGGCGTTGCTTGCCTCCCTGGACGAGGGCTGGGCCGATCCCGCCCGGCTGTACCGCGAGGGGCGGCGGGCCGGAATGCTGCTGGACGCCGCCCGGGAGGCCGCGGCGGAGGCCGTCGGGTGCCGGTCGGACGAGCTCGTCTTCACCTCCTCGGGGACCCGGGCGGTGCACACGGCGGTCTCCGGGGCGCTGTCCGGCCGTCGGCGTGTCGGACGCCATCTGGTGCTCTCCGCGGTCGAGCACTCCTCGGTGCTCCACGCGGCGGCGGCGCTGGAGGCGGCGGGCGGGTCGTTCACCGAGGTGCCGGTGGACCGGACCGGCGCGGTGGACGCGTCCGGGTTCGGCCGGGCCCTGCGGGCGGACACCGCGCTGGCCTGCCTCCAGTCCGCCAACCACGAGGTCGGCACCGAGCAGCCGGTGGCGGCGGCGGCCGAGCTGTGCGCCGCGGCGGGCGTGCCCCTGCTGGTGGACGCCGCGCAGTCGTTGGGCTGGGGTCCGGTGGAGGGCGGCTGGTCGCTGCTGACCGCCAGTGCCCACAAGTGGGGCGGCCCGGCCGGGGTGGGGCTGCTGGCCGTACGCAAGGGGGTCCGGTTCGCTCCCCAAGGCCCGGCGGACGAGCGGGAGTCGGGGCGGGCGCCCGGCTTCGAGAACATTCCGGCCGTCGTGGCGGCGGCGGCCTCGCTGCGCGCGGTACGCGCCGAGGCGGAGGCCGAGGCCGCCCGGCTGCGCGCCCTGGTGGACCGGATCCGCGCCGAGGTGCCCCGGCTGGTGCCCGATGTGGAGGTCGTCGGTGATCCGGAGCGGCGGCTGCCGCATCTGGTCACCTTCTCGTGTCTCTATGTCGACGGAGAGACCCTGCTGCATGAGCTGGATCGGGCCGATTTCTCCGTTTCGTCCGGTTCCTCCTGCACGAGCAGCACCCTGACGCCGAGTCATGTCCTGAAGGCGATGGGCGTGCTCACGGAGGGGAACGTCCGTGTGTCGCTGCCCACCGGCACCGCCGCCGCCGAGGTCGACCGCTTCCTGGAGGTCCTGCCGGGCGTGGTGGCGGAGGTACGCCTCAGGCTCGGGGCACCCGCCGCGCCGGCCCCCTCCCCCGCGCCGGCCGCGTCGCTCGTCGTCGACTCCCTGGGCAGGCGCTGCCCGGTCCCGGTGATCGAACTCGCAAAGGTGATCGGAGAGGTACCCGTGGGCGCCACGGTGACGGTCCTCGCCGACGACGAGGCCGCCCGCCTCGACATCCCGGCCTGGTGCGAGATGCGCGAGCAGGAGTACGTGGGCGAGGAGCCGGCGGACCGCGGCTCGGCCTATGTGGTCCGCCGGCTGACGTGAGGCCCCGGCGGTCTCAGGAGAGGTGCACCCGGACCTCGGCGGCCGCCTCGTCCCCGTACGCCTTGGTGAAGCGGTCCATGAAGTGGGTGCGGCGCAGGGTGTACTCCTGGGTGCCGACCGTCTCGATGACCAGGGTGGCGAGCATGCAGCCGACCTGGGCGGAGCGCTCCAGGCCCACGCCCCAGGCGAGGCCGGAGAGGAAGCCGGCCCGGAAGGCGTCGCCGACGCCGGTGGGGTCGGCCTTGCGCTCCTCCTCGGCGCAGTGCACCTCGATGGGGTCGTGACCGGTGCGCTCGATGCGGACGCCGCGGGCGCCGAGGGTGGTGACCCGGTGGCCGACCTTGGAGAGGATCTGCTCGTCGCTCCAGCCCGTCTTGCTCTCGATGAGCCCCTTCTCGTACTCGTTGGAGAAGAGGTAGGTGGCGCCGTCGAGGAGGATACGGATCTCCTCGCCGTTCATCCGCGCGATCTGCTGCGAGAAGTCGGCGGCGAACGGGATGGAGCGGGTGCGGCACTCCTCGGTGTGGCGGAGCATCGCCTCGGGGTCGTCGGCGCCGATGGAGACGAGGTCGAGGCCGCCGACGCGGTCGGCGACGCTCTGCAGCTCGATCAGCCGGGCCTCGCTCATCGCGCCCGTGTAGAAGGAGCCGATCTGGTTGTGGTCGGCGTCCGTGGTGCAGACGAAGCGGGCGGTGTGCAGGACCTCGGAGATCCGCACCGAGCCGGTGTCGACGCCGTGCCGGTCGAGCCAGGCGCGGTACTCGTCGAAGTCGGCCCCGGCGGCGCCGACCAGGACCGGCCGGGTGCCGAGGGTGCCCATGCCGAAGGCGATGTTGGCGCCGACGCCCCCGCGCCGCACGTCGAGGTTGTCGACCAGGAACGAGAGCGAGACCGTGTGCAGCTGGTCCGCGACGAGCTGGTCGGTGAACCTTCCGGGGAAGGTCATCAGATGGTCGGTGGCGATGGAGCCGGTGACTGCGATACGCACGGGAAGGCTGCTCCTGCGGAAGGCGAAGGGACCGCGGGAGCGAACCCTCCGGGACGGCGTGACAGTTCACGCTACCCGGTGGCGCCCTCCGGCAACCCGGCGCCGCCACCTGGGCGGAAAAGGGGAAACTACCCGATAGTAGGGCTTTCCGCCCGAGCCGTGCTCTGCGTACGGTGCCGCTATGCCGAACGAGATCGCTCCGCGTGAGCACCGGACCAGCCTGTCCGAGACAAGTCTGTCCGAGCTGCGCGGTGACTGCGCGCGCATGGCGCCGCGCTGGGTCGCCGCCGCCGGGAGGACCGCCGTGGGGCCGGTGGACGCGCCCCGGATCCACGGGGTCACGGTCCCGCCCGGCTCGGCCCGGCTGATCGACGCCATGGCCGACTACGGGGACTGACCGGCGGGCCCCGGCGCGGTTCCCGTACCTCCGGGGAACCGCGCGCTCCCCTGCTCCGTCCCACCGTCGTCCCCGCCGGGGACGGGCAACACGCGTGACGGACCCGCAGTCGAAGGAGCGATCCGGTGAGCACCGAGGATTCCGAGAAGGACGTGACCCGCTCCCGGCGGCGTTCGCCGCTGGCCGTGGTCTCGGTGGCGGCGGTCCTGTTGGTGGGCGGCGGTACCGCGTACTGGGCGGCCGCCGCCACCCAGGGACGGGCCGCTCCGGCCTCCGGGGACGCGGCTCCCCGGCCGCCGGCGCTGAACCTCGCGGCGGACGGTTCCACGGACCCCGGTCCGGGTATCGCCCCGGGCGAGCCGGACCCGCGCGGCGGCGCCGTCGTCTACCGGGCGGCCGGCCAACTGCCGGACGGACCGGGCGAGGCGGCCGTGCACCGTGCCGAGGGAGCGGTGGGCGCGGACGCGGTGGCGCGGCTGGCGAAGGCGCTCGGGGTGCCAGGCACGCCCCGGGCCGACGGCGCGGCGTGGACGGTGGGCAGCGGCGGGGACGGTTCCGGGCCGTACCTGCGGGTGGCCAAGCAGGCGCCCGGGACCTGGACCTTCGCGCGGTACGCCTCCGGCGGGCCGGACGCCTGCGCGTCCGCGGCGGCCTGCGCCAAGCCGGGCGCGGGTTCGGGCTCGGGCTCGGGCGCGGGTTCGGACACGGATGCCCCGGTCGACGCGAAGACCGCCGAGGCCGCGGCGGCCCCGGTGCTCAAGGCGGCCGGGCAGGAGGGCGCCGCCCTCGACACCCGTCAGCTGATGGGCTCGGTCAGGGTGGTGAACGCCGATCCGGTGGTGGGCGGGCTGCCGACCACCGGCTGGACGACGGGGATCCAGGTGGGTGCCGGGGGCGAGGTCGTCGGAGGCGGCGGGCACCTCACGCCCCTGGAGAAGAGCCATGACTACCCGGTGATCGGCGCCCGCGCGGCCCTGGACCTGCTGAACGCGGAGAGCCGGCCGGGCCCCGGTCCCGCCGTCGGCGGGTGCGCGACCCCCGTACCGCTGAAGGACGGCGCCCCCTCCTCGGCCGCGGCCGGCTGCGCCCCGCGCGGCGACGCGTCGCGGACCACCACCCTGACGGTCGAGAAGGCGGTCCTGGGTCTCTCCGCCCGGTACGCGGACGGTGAGCAGGTGCTCGTGCCCTCGTGGCTCTTCTCCGTACGGCCGGAGGGCGGCGGCGAGGCGTCCACCGTGGCCCGGGTCGCGGTGGATCCGGCGTACCTGGCCGAGGGCAGCACCGCCCCCGAGGACGGGCCCACGCCCGGCACGGGGGACGTCGGCTCCGGGGAGCGTCAGGTGCTCTCGTACGGCGCGGACGGCCGGACGCTGGAGGTGCGGTTCTGGGGCGGGGTGTGCGCCGCGTACGAGGCGCACGCCGAGGAGGACGACGCGACCGTCCGCATCACGGTCACCGAGTCGGCGCCGGAGCCCGGCAAGGCCTGCGTCATGATCGCCAAGGAGCTGACCCGTACGGTGACGCTGGACGCGCCGCTCGGCGGGCGCACGGTGCTCGACGCCCGGACGGGTGCCACCGTGCCGCGCGCCTGAGCGCACGTACGACAGCGGCGGCGCTTCCCGTCCGGGAGGCGCCGCCGCTGTCGTCGGCGGATCAGCTGAAGGAGTCGCCGCAGGCGCAGGAGCCGGTGGCGTTCGGGTTGTCGATCGTGAAGCCCTGCTTCTCGATGGTGTCCACGAAGTCGACCGAGGCGCCGCCCAGGTACGGGGCGCTCATCCGGTCGGTGACGACCTTGACGCCGCCGAAGTCCTTCACGACGTCGCCGTCGAGCGAACGCTCGTCGAAGAAGAGCTGGTAGCGCAGGCCCGAGCAGCCTCCGGGCTGGACGGCGACGCGCAGCGCGAGGTCGTCCCGGCCTTCCTGCTCCAGCAGGGCCTTGACCTTGGCTGCGGCGGCGTCGGACAGGAGGATGCCGTCGCTCACGGTGGTGGTCTCGTCCGATACGGACATCTGCTTCTCTCCCGGGTTGTACGGACTCTGCTTGCCGACGGTGCAACCGCCGAGGCCGCGGATTCATTCCGGGCCACGCGCGTACGTCTCTCCCTCATGCTCGCACACCGCCCCCGCCGGGGGATGCGTCACATCGACGCTATCGGCATCGCCAGGCCGCCGGGCAGCGGGTTATGATAGATAACGTCAATTAGACGAAAACTCGTCAGCAGAAAAGAAAGGGTGCGTGTCGTGACCACCGCCCAGCCCCTGGATGTCCAGCCGACCCCCCTCGCCCTTCTGCTCCTCGGCCGCGACGCCGACCCGCGCAGCGAGCGCGGGGTCGAGTGCCCCGGCGACCTGCCCTCCCCGTCCGACCCGGACCTGGTCGAGCGTGCCCGCGCCGCCAAGGAGAAGCTCGGCGACAAGGTGTTCGTGCTCGGCCACCACTACCAGCGCGACGAGGTCATCCAGTTCGCCGACGTCACCGGCGACTCCTTCAAGCTCGCCCGGGACGCGGCGGCACGGCCCGAGGCGGAGTACATCGTCTTCTGCGGCGTGCACTTCATGGCCGAGTCCGCGGACATCCTGACGGGCGACGACCAGAAGGTCGTGCTCCCCGACCTGGCGGCCGGCTGCTCGATGGCGGACATGGCGACCGCCGAGCAGGTCGCCGAGTGCTGGGACGTGCTGACCGAGGCGGGCGTCGCCGACCAGGTCGTCCCCGTCTCGTACATGAACTCCTCCGCCGACATCAAGGCGTTCACCGGCCGGCACGGCGGGACGATCTGCACCTCGTCCAACGCGAAGCGGGCCCTGGAGTGGGCCTTCGAGCAGAGGGAGTCCCCGGCGGCCAAGGTGCTGTTCCTGCCGGACCAGCACCTGGGGCGGAACACCGCCGTCCGCGACATGGGGATGTCGCTGGAGGACTGCGTCCTCTACAACCCGCACAAGCCGAACGGCGGACTGACCACCGAGGAGCTGCGCGGCGCCAGGATGATCCTGTGGCGCGGGCACTGCTCGGTGCACGGCCGCTTCTCGGTGGAGTCGGTGAACGACGTGCGCGAGCGGATCCCGGGCGTCAACGTGCTGGTGCACCCGGAGTGCAAGCACGAGGTCGTGGCGGCCGCGGACCAGGTGGGCTCGACGGAGTACATCATCAAGGCCCTGGAGGCGGCCCCGGCCGGTTCGAAGTGGGCGATCGGTACGGAACTGAACCTGGTGCGCCGGCTGGCGAATCGTTTCGCCGCCGAGGACAAGGAGATCGTCTTCCTCGACAAGACGGTCTGCTTCTGCTCGACCATGAACCGCATCGACCTGCCGCACCTGGTGTGGACCCTGGAGTCGCTGGCCGAGGGCGCCCTCGTCAACCGCATCCAGGTGGACCCGGAGACCGAGAAGTACGCGAAGCTGGCCCTGAAGCGGATGCTGGCGCTGCCGTAACCCGCCCCGCTTCCCGCGCCCCCGGGGGCCGGGAACGGGAGAAGGTCCCCGACGCCGTGTGCGTGGCGTCGGGGACCTTCTCGCGTGGTACGGGCCGTCGCGTCAGGCCTTCGCGGGCTCCGGCTCGTCGGAGGCGGCGTCCTGGGCCGCGTCCGGGCCGGCGTCGCCGGACTTCGCCGCCCGCTTGGCCGCCTTCTTCCCGGCGCGGCGCTCCTTGCGGAGTTCGACCACCGCGTAGAGCGTCGGCACCAGGAGCAGGGTCAGCAGCGTCGAGGTGATCAGACCGCCGATCACCACGACCGCCAGCGGCTGCGAGATGAAGCCGCCCTCGCCGGTGACGCCGAGCGCCATCGGCAGCAGCGCGAAGATCGTCGCCAGGGCCGTCATCAGGATCGGGCGCAGACGGTGGCGTCCGCCCTCGATCACCGCTTCCACGACGCCCATGCCCCGCGCCCTGTACTGGTTGATCAGGTCGATCAGCACGATCGCGTTGGTCACCACGATGCCGATCAGCATCAGCATGCCGATCATCGCCGGAACGCCCATCGGGGTGCCGGTGACGACGAGGAGGCCCAGGGCGCCCGTCGCGGCGAACGGGATGGAGACCAGCAGGATCAGCGGCTGGATCAGCGACCGGAAGGTCGCCACCAGCAGCATGAACACGATCGCGATGGCCGCCAGCATGGCGAGGCCCAGCTTGGCGAAGGCGTCGTCCTGGTCCTGGGTGACGCCGCCGATGGTCGCGGTGGCGCCTTCCGGGAGGTCCAGGGCGTCGAGCTTCTTCTGGAGCGAGGCGCTGACCGCGCCGGTGTTGTCACCGGTCGGCTTGGCGGTGATCGTGGCCGCGCGCTGGCCGTCGATCCGGGTCATGGAGACCGGGCCGGGCACCAGCTTCACGTCGGCGATCTGGCCGAGCTTCACCGGGCCCAGCGGCAGGGCCTTCAGCTCCGCCATGGTGGCGGCCGGGTGGGAGGAGCGGATGACGACGTCACGCTCGGTGTCGTCCATGACCGCCTTGCCGGACGGTGTGCCGCGCACCGCGCCGCCGACGACCATGCCGAGGGTGGCCTGGTCGAAGCCCGCGTCCGCGGCCTTGTCGTTGGCCTTGACGGAGATCCGCGGGACGCTCTGCGCCAGGTCGCTCTGGACGTCGGTGACGTCCTTGATCGTGGCGACCTCGGTGCGCACCAGCTCGGACGCCTTCTCCAGGACGTCTCCCTCGGAGGCCTTGACGACCACGCTGAGGTCCTGGCTGCCGAAGCCGTCGCCCGCGGCGATCGTCGTCTCGCCGATGCCGTCGAGCTTGGCGAGGGCCTCCGAGATCCGCTTCTCGGTGGCGTCGTACTCGGCGGAGTCCTTGAGGGTGATCTGGTACGAGGCCTGGTTGGCCCCCGTACCGCCGCCGAAGGCCGCCATGAAGCCGGACGAGCCGACGGTGACCTGGTAGTCCTCGATGCCCTTCTCGTCGGTGAGGACCTTCTCGACCTTCTTCGCGGCCGCGTCGGCCGCCTCCAGGCTGGTGCCGGGGGTCAGCTCCTGCTTGAGGGAGAGGACCTCCTGCTCGCCCGTGTCGAAGAAGTTCGTCTTCAGCAGCGGGGCCATGCCGAACGTGCCGAGCAGGACCACCAGGGCGATGACGACGCTGGTGACGCGGCGCCGGGTCGCGAAGCGCAGCACCGGGACGTAGATCCGCTGGAGCCGGCTCGCGGCCTCCTTCTCCTCGGCCTGGCGGCGGGCCTCCTCCGGGTTCTCCGCGGTGCCCTCGGGGGACCGGAGGAACCAGTACGAGAGGACCGGGATGACCGTGAGGGAGACCAGCAGGGAGGCCAGCAGGGCCGCCGTGACGGTGAGGGAGAACGAGCCGAAGAGCTGGCCGACCATGCCGCCGACCAGACCGATGGGCAGGAAGACCGCGACGGTGGTGAGCGTGGACGAGGTGACGGCTCCCGCCACCTCCTTGACGGCGGTGATGATCGCCGTCTGGCGCTCCTCCCCGTAGCCCAGGTGCCGCTTGATGTTCTCCAGGACCACGATCGAGTCGTCCACGACACGGCCGATCGCGATGGTCAGCGCGCCGAGGGTGAGCATGTTCAGCGACAGGTCGCGGGTCCAGAGCACCAGCAGCGCGAGGACCACGGAGAGCGGGATGGAGACCGCGGTGACCAGGGTGGAGCGGATCGACGCCAGGAAGACCAGGATGACGACGACCGCGAAGACCAGCCCGAGGGCGCCTTCGGTGGTCAGGCCGGAGATGGCCTTGGAGACCGCCGGGCCCTGGTCCGAGACGACCGTCAGTTCCGCGCCGGCGCCGAGGTCCTTGCGCAGGTCCGGCAGGAGGTCCTGGACGGCGTCCGAGATGGCGACGGCGCTGCCGTCCTTGTCCATGGTCGCCATGACGGCGAGGCTCGGCTTGCCGTTCGTCCGGGTGATGGAGACCGCGGTGGCGGGCTCCTGCTTCACGGTGGCGATGTCACCGACCCGGACCGGCTTCGCGGGCGTGCCGTCGCCGGTGCCCTTCGGGGCGACCTTGAGGTCCTCGATCTCCTTCAGCGAGGTGAAGGCTCCGCCGACCTGGATGGTGCGGCTCTTGCCCGCCTCGGAGAAGGAACCCGCCGGGACGGTGGCGCCGCCGGACTGGAGGGCCTGGGACAGCGAGGCGACGTCCAGTCCGGCCGCGGCGAGCTTCTTGTCGTCCGGGACGACGGAGATCTGGAGTTCCTGGACGCCGTCGACCGAGACCTGCCCGACGCCGTCGATGTCCTGGAGCGCGGGGACGACCGTGCGGTCGAGCTGGTCGGCCAGCGCCTGCTGGTCCTTGTCGGAGGTGACGGCGAGCACCACGGTCGGGATGTCGTCGGTCGATCCGGCGATGACCTGGGGATCGACGTCCGTGGGCAGTTGGGCCCGCGCCCGGTTCACCGCCTGCTGGATGTCGGCGACGAGCTGCTTGGTGCCCTCGTCGCCGAAGTCGAAGGTCGCCATCAGGACGGCGTTGCCCTCGCTGGCGGTCGAGGTGATGCCCTCGACGCCGTCGACGGCCTTGATGGCGTTCTCCAGCGGTTCGACGACCTGCTTCTCGACCACATCGGGGGACGCACCCTGGTAGGGGGCCAGCACCGACACCATCGGCAGCTCGATGGTGGGCAGCAGCTGCTGCTTGAGCTGCGGGATCGCTATCGCTCCGAACACGAGCGCGACGATCGAGATCAGCCCGATCAGCGCCCGCTGGGCAAGGCTGAATCTGGACAGCCAGGACATGGGTGGGTCTCTCTTCTGTGGCGTACGCGGCAGGTGGGCGGCTGCTCGAAGGTCCGGGGGACACAGCGCGCCCACCTATACGATGACGGCTCCCGAGGGCGCGGACGTCGCCCCTCGGGCTGCTTTCTCACCCCGGGCATACCGCAGCTGGAGTACGCCCGGTCTCCTCCCTGTCAGTCCGCCCGGGGACGGACAAGGCCCGATTCGTAGGCAATGACCACCAATTGGGCCCGGTCACGCGCCCCGAGTTTCGCCATCGCCCGGTTCACATGGGTCTTGACGGTGAGCGGGCTGACGGCCAGCCGTTCGGCGATCTGGTCGTTGGAGTGCCCGCCCGCGACCAGGACGAGCACCTCCCGCTCGCGCCCGGTGAGGGCGGCGAGCAGTTCGGAGTACGCGGCGGCCTCGCCCGGGTCCCGGCCGGGCCCGCCCGCCTGCGCCAGGAACGTGGCGATGAGCCCCTTGGTCGCCACCGGGGAGAGCAGCGCCTCACCCGCCGCGGCGATCCGGATGGCGTTCAGCAGCTCGTCGGGTTCCGCGCCCTTGCCGAGGAAGCCGGCCGCGCCCGCGCGGAGCGACTGCACGACGTACTCGTCCACCTCGAACGTGGTCAGCATGACGATCCGCACGCCGGACAGCTCCGGGTCTGCGCTGATCGCCCGGGTGGCGGTGAGCCCGTCGGTGCCCGGCATCCGGATGTCCATCAGGACCACGTCGGCCCGGGTGGACCGGGCCAGCTCCACGGCCTCGGCGCCGTCCGCCGCCTCCCCGACGACCAGCATGTCGGGCTCCGAGTCGACGAGCACCCGGAAGGCACTGCGCAGCAGTGCCTGGTCGTCGGCGAGCAGCACCCTGATCGGTGTTGTCATCCGTGTCCCCCCGTCCCGTCCGCCGTGTGCGGCGCCTCCGCCTCGTCCGCGCGGGACGTGAGGGGCAGGATCGCATGCACGCGGAACCCGCCGCCGTACCGGGGGCCCGCGGTGAGGGTTCCGCCGAGCGCGGCGACGCGTTCGCGCATGCCGACCAGCCCGTGGCCGCCGCCGTCGGCGCGCCGGGCGCCGGGGACGGTCGCGGCGGGCACCGTGCCGGCGCCGTCGTCGATCACGGTGACCTCCGCGGTCGCCCCGACCCGGATGACGCTCACCTCGGCCCTCGCTCCCGCGCCGGCGTGCTTGCGGACGTTGGTCAGGGCCTCCTGGACGACCCGGTAGGCGGTCAGGTCGACGGCCGACGGCAGCGGGCCGTCGCGGTCGGCGCAGGCCACCTCGACGGGGAGCCCGGCGTTGCGGAAGGTCCCGACCAGGTCACCGAGGACGGCGAGTCCGGGGGCGGGTTCGGTGGGGGCCGCCGGGTCGCCGGACTGGCGCAGCAGTCCCACGGTGGACCTGAGTTCGTCGAGCGCGGAGCGGCTGGCCGCGCGTACGTGGGCCAGCGCCTCCTTGGCCTGGTCGGGGCGTCTGTCCATGACGTGGGCGGCGACCCCGGCCTGGACGTTGACCAGGGCGATGTGGTGGGCGACGACGTCGTGCAGGTCGCGGGCGATCCGCAGGCGCTCCTCGGCGACCCGGCGGCGGGCCTCCTCCTCACGGGTCCGCTCCGCGCGCTCGGCGCGTTCCCTGATCGCGTCGACGAACGCGCGCCGGCTGCGGACGGCGTCCCCGGCGGCGCACGCCAGTCCGGTCCAGGCGAGTACGCCGACGTTCTCCTGGCTGTACCAGGGGGTGGATCCGGCCACCATGGCGGCCACGGTCAGCACGAGCGCGGTCAGCAGGCCGACCCGCCAGGTGGTGGGGCGGTCGGTGCGGGCGGCCACGGTGAACAGGGCGACGACCGTGCTGATCACCACGGGGGCGGGCGGGTCGGCCAGCACCAGCCCGGCCGCGGCGAGCACCCCGGTCGCGGCGAGCACCCCCATGGGCCGGTGGCGGCGCTGCACGAGGGCGGCGGCGGCGAGCACCATCAGCAGCACGCCGCCGGGGGCGGGGGCGCGCACCCCGAAGGTGGGCCCGTGGCCGGTGCTGGGTTCGGTGAAGGACGCGCAGACCATGCAGGCCAGCACGGCGGCGGCGAGGGCTCCGTCGAACGCCAGGGGATGGCCGCGCAGCCAGCGTCGCCCGCGCGCGAGCCCGCTTCCGAGGGTGGTCACGTCGAGCAACGGTACGGCGTGCCGTGGCATGAGCGCTCCGATACGGCCACGGCGGCTCCCGGGACGCCGACGGCCGTGCCCCGGACCGGTGGGGACGACGACCGTGCCCCGCGCCGGTGGAGGACCGGGCGGGGCACGGGGGGAGTGCGGTCGGAGGCGTCCGCTCAGCCGGGGATCAGCCCGTCGTCGGTGAGCATGGCGCGGACCTCTTCGAGGGTGGCGTCGGGGGCCGGCAGGATCAGCTCCGACGGCTCCAGGGAGTCGTCGGCCAGTGGAGTGCCGAGCTCACGCACCTTGTCCAGGAGTGCGTGGAGCGTGGACCGGAAGCCGGGCCCGTCGCCGTTCTCCATCTCGGTGAGCAGGTCGTCGTCGAGCTTGTTCAGCTCCGGGACGTGACTGTCGGCCAGCTTGACCTGGCCCTCCCCCATGACCCGTACGATCATGACGCCGCCCTCACTGCTTGTCGAACTTGTGCGGGGACTGCTCCTGCGACTGCGGCGCCGCGTCCTGCGCGCCGCCCTCGATGGCCTGCTGCCGGTCGGAGGGTCCTCCGGCCAGCTCGGCCTTCATGCGCTGCAGTTCCAGTTCTACATCGGAACCGCCCGAGATCCGGTCCAGCTCGGCCGCGATGTCGTCCTTGGCGGTCCCCGACTGGTCGTCGAGGGCACCGGAGGCGAGCAGCTCGTCGATGGCTCCGGCACGCGCCTGGAGCTGCTGGGTCTTGTCCTCGGCCCGCTGGATCGCCAGACCGACGTCGCCCATCTCCTCGGAGATGCCGGAGAAGGCCTCCCCGATCCGGGTCTGCGCCTGGGCGGCGGTGTAGGTGGCCTTGATGGTCTCCTTCTTGGTGCGGAAGGCGTCGACCTTGGCCTGGAGCCGCTGGGCCGCGAGGGTGAGCTTCTCCTCCTCGCCCTGCAAGGTCTGGTGCTGCGTCTCCAGGTCGGTGACCTGCTGCTGGAGGGCGGCGCGCCGGGACAGCGCCTCGCGGGCCAGGTCCTCGCGGCCGAGCGCGAGCGCCTTGCGGCCCTGGTCCTCCAGCTTGGACGACTGACCCTGCAGCTGGTTGAGCTGCAGCTCCAGCCGCTTGCGCGAGGTCGCCACATCGGCGACGCCGCGGCGCACCTTCTGAAGCAGCTCCAGCTGCTTCTGGTACGAGTAATCGAGGGTCTCGCGCGGATCCTCGGCCCGGTCAAGGGCCTTGTTTGCCTTCGCGCGGAAGATCATCCCCATACGCTTCATGACACCGCTCATGGGCTTCGCGCGCCCCCTTCTGACGGACTGAGCTCCAGCACTCCAACAGGACCCACAGTACGGGTCCTGCCTCTATTACCGCACTGTTCGGTGCCGGATGTGGTCCTACCCAAGGACGACTGCCCGTGGAGAGGGCTCCCGCCCAGGGAGTAGACGAACACCGGGGGAAGCGCGGGTGACGTCCGTTCTGCCCCTGTCGGCACACTTATCAGGACGTGGTCCGTTGCCGGATCGTTCCCGCCCGGTCCCCGGTCGCCCGCACCGACCCCGTACCCTTGGGCCTTGTGTTCCGTAGCCGTTCCAAGGAAGAGAAGGCCCCCACCGGCAAGGTGACGGCGGACCTCTCCAAGCAGCCCCGCGACCCGCAGGCCCCCAAGGGTCGCCCCACCCCCAAGCGAAGTGAGGCCCAGACACAGCGACGGCGGGCCTCCAGCGGTGCTCCGCTGGACCGCAAGGCCGCCGCCAAGCGCCAGCGCGAGGCACGCCGGGCCGACCTGGCCCGCCAGCGTGAGGCGCTCGCCTCGGGCGACGAGCGCTATCTGCCCGCGCGCGACAAGGGTCCCGTGCGGCGCTTCGTCCGCGACTTCGTGGACTCGCGTTTCTGCATCGCGGAGTACTTCCTTCCGCTCGCGGTGATCATCCTGGTGCTCAGCGTGATCCAGGTCCGCAACATCCAGAACATCTCGCTGCTGCTCTGGCTCGGCGTGATCGTGCTGATCGTGGTGGACTCCATCGGCCTCGGCTTCCGGCTCAAGCGGCAGCTGAAGCAGCGCTTCCCGGACCAGCCCAAGCGCGGAGCGGTGGCGTACGGCCTGATGCGTACGCTCCAGATGCGCCGGCTGCGGCTGCCGAAGCCGCAGGTCAAGCGCGGGGAACGCCCCTGAGTACGGAGACCTCCGGCTTCACCGGGGCCTCCTCCCGGTGGCTGGAGGGACTCGGCGGGCTCAGCAACGTCGTGCGCCAGGAGCTGGTCGGACGGCAGCTGGACGAGCAGATAGCCGCCCGCTTCCCGGTGGGGCGGCGGCTGCGGGTGCTCGACGTCGGGATGGGCCAGGGCACCCAGGCGCTGCGGATGGCACGGGCCGGGCACTCGGTGACCGGCCTGGAGTCGGACGACGCGATGCTCCAGGTCGCCCGGGACGCCCTCACGGGCGAGCCCGAGGGCATCCGGGAGCGGATGCGGATCATCCAGGGCGACGGGCGCGACACCGGGGTGCACTTCCTGCCCGGCAGCTTCGACGTGGTGCTCTGCCACGGCGTGCTGATGTACGTCTCCGAGCCGGACCCCATGCTGGCCGGCCTGGCACGGATGCTGGCCCCGGGCGGTCTGCTCTCGCTGCTCGTGCGGAACGCGGACGCGCTCGCGATGCGGCCCGGGACGGCGGGTGACTTCGCGGGGGCCCTGGCGGCGTTCGACTCGGACACCTGCACCAACCGGCTCGGCCTCCGGACACGGGCGGACCGGCTGGACACGCTGACGGCCACACTGGCCGGGATCGCCGCCCCGCTGCACACCTGGTACGGCGTACGCGTCTTCACGGACAACGCCGACAACGAGGCGCCGCTGCCAAAGGACAGGGAGCTGGAGCGGGTGCTGACCCTGGAGGACCGGGCCGGCCGCACCGACCCGTACCGCCGGGTGGCCGCCCTGCTGCACCTGTTCGGGGTACGCGGCTGACGCCCTGGAGGACCGTACGTCTGATCGGCCCAGCAGCGCGGGCAGCGGGCCGCGGCCGCCGCCGATACTCCGGCCATGAACTCATCGCCCTCCCGCCCGCGGGTACGCCGCTCCCTCCTGACCCTGACCGCCGGTGCCTGCGTCCTCGCCCTGGCGGGCGGCTGCGCGGGCGGCGCGGACACCCCTTCCTCGGGTGCCCCGGTGCGCGAGGCCGCGGCGGTCGCCGCGACGGACGGTCTCCAGGAGCAGTACCAGTCGGTCATCAAGAACGTGCTGCCCTCGGTCGTGCAGATCAGCGCCTCGAACAGCCTCGGCTCCGGCATCGTCTACGACGACAAGGGCCACATCGTCACGAACGCCCACGTGGTGGGTGACGAGAAGTCCTTCGACGTCAGCGCCGCCACGGGCGAGAAGGACCTCAAGGCGTCCCTGGTCTCCTCCTACCCGGAGCAGGACCTCGCGGTCATCAAGCTCGACCAGGTCCCCGACGGGCTGCGGCCCGCGAAGTTCGGCGACGCCGACAAGGTCGAGGTGGGCCAGATCGTGCTGGCCATGGGCTCGCCGCTCGGCCTGTCCAGCAGCGTCACCCAGGGCATCGTCTCGGCGCTCGGCCGCACGGTCAGTGAGAGCCGCTCGGGCGGCGGCACGGGGGCGACGCTCGCCGACATGGTGCAGACGTCCGCGGCGATCAACCCGGGCAACAGCGGCGGGGCGCTGGTGAACCTGGACAGCCAGGTGATCGGCATCCCGACCCTCGCGGCGACCGATCCGCAGCTCGGTGACAGCGCGGCCCCGGGGATCGGGTTCGCGATCCCGGTCTCCATGGTGCGTACGGTCGCCGACCAGATCATCGAGCACGGCCGGGTCACCGACTCGGGCCGCGCGGGGCTCAACATCACGGGGCGCACGGTCGTGGACGCCGACTACCGTCCGGCCGGGGTGGCGATCGTGAGCGTGAAGAAGGGCGGGGCGGCCCAGAAGGCGGGGCTGCGCGCCGGGGACATCATCACCCGGATCGGTGACACCGCCGTCATGACCATCACGTCCCTCTCGGAGGCCCTGGCGGGTGACAAGCCGGGCGAGAAGGTGACGGTGACGTACACCCGGGGCGGTACGAAGAAGTCGGCCGAGGTGACGCTGGGCGAGGTCTGAGACCGGCGGGACCGTCCGTCGGGCGGTCCCGCCGGGGTGGCCGAGGGCTGCCCTCAGGCTCCCTGGAGGCTCATCGGGCCGTAGATCTTCGCCCCGTCCTCGAAGAGCGTCACCTGGTCCGCGCCGCCTTCCAGGAGTTCCTTCCAGAACTCACCGATCCAGGACTCCGCGTCCCCCTGGGTGGTGAATTCCTCCGGCTGAAGGGCCGGCTCCGTCTCCGTACCGTCGGACTTCTCGAACCGCCACGTCCACGCCATGTCCGCCTCCTGGGTCGTATCGCTGTGCGAAGCCTAGTGGGTGGGGTCCGGCCGGGTCCCGGAGCCGCGGTTCCCGCGCGGTGACCCGGGTGTCCGGTCCCGGGCGCGCAGGCGGGGCGCGGACGCGGGAGGATCAGGACCGTGGAACTGACTCTGCTCGGCACCGGAGCCCCCGAAGGGCTGCCGCGCCCCGACTGCCCCTGCGCCGTCTGCGCGTCGGCCCGCGGCACCGGCGCGCGGGCCGCGACGGCGCTGCTCGTCGACGACGCGCTGCTGCTCGACCTCACCCCGGGTGCCCTGTTCGCCGCCGCCCGCGCGGGCCGCTCCGTCACCGCCGTACGCCAGGTGCTGCTCACCCACCCGCACGACGGCCCGGCCATGGAACTGCCCGCCTCGCTGCCCCCGGCCGGGCGGGTGCCGGACGGCCAGGAACTGACGCTGATCAGCGGACACCGGATCCGGGCGGTGGCGATGGACGCCCCGGGTACCGGGTACGAGGTGACGTCACCGGCGGGCGAGCGGCTGCTCTACCTGCCGCCGGGCGGTGCCCCGGCCGGGCTGGCCGACCGGGCCGCCGACCCTTACGACATGGTCGTCTGCGATGTGGTCGGACGGCCCGACGCCGTGGCCCGGCTGCGGGCCGTGGGCGCGGTCACGGCGGCGACGGAGGTGATCGCCGTGCATCTGGACCATGACGCGCCCCCCGGAGACCAGTTGGACCTGCGGCTGGCGGCGGGCGGGGCGCGGGCGGTGCCGGACGGCACGACGCTGCCGGTGGGTGAGTACCGGGCGGTGCCCGAGATGCCCCGGCGCACGCTGGTGACGGGCGGGGCGCGCTCCGGGAAGTCGCTGGAGGCGGAACGGCGCCTGGAGACGTTCCCGGAGGTGGTGTACGTGGCCACCGGCGGCCGGCGCGAGGGCGACGCGGAGTGGGCGGCGCGGATCGGGCTGCACCGGGAGCGTCGGCCCGCGGTGTGGCGGACCGAGGAGACGTGCGAGCTGGTGGAGTTGCTGGAGGCGGACGGGCCGCCGCTGCTGATCGACTGCCTGTCGCTGTGGCTGACGGACGCGATGGACCGGTCGGACGCCTGGGACGAGGCGCTGTGGGCGGGAGGCGGCCGCGACCGGCTGCGGGCCCGGGTCGCCGGTCTGGTCGGGGCGGTGCGCGGGACGCGCCGTACCGTCGTCGCGGTGACCAACGAGACCGGCTCGGGCGTGGTGCCGGCCACGCCGTCCGGGCGGCGCTTCCGCGACGAACTGGGCCGCCTCAACGCCGCGTTCGCCGCCGAGTGCGAGCAGGTGCTGCTGGTGGTGGCGGGGCTGCCGGTGGTGCTGCGGGGCTGATCCGGGGGCGGTACGAGGGCCCGGGGGCGGGGGAAGGCCGCCGGGTACTGTTTCCGCACAGGAGCCCGCCGCCGGGCTCCGGCCCACCCTGTGACGACCCGCGAGGCAGACCCCCGTGAATCTGGACGACTTCTCCGACCTGATCGAACGCCCCGACGGAGGCGTGCGCCGTGATGCCGAGGAACGCCGGGAACGGCTCCTCGTGCCCCCGGGTTCCCTGGGCCGCCTGGACGAGCTGGGCGAATGGCTGTCCGCCGCCCAGCAGTCGGTGCCGGTCAAGCCGGTCGACCGGCCCCGGGTGGTGTTGTTCGCCGGTGACCACGGGGTGGCGGAGCTGGACGTGTCCGGCCGGGCGGCCGGCGGCGCGCACGAGCTGGTGCGGGCGGTCCTGGACGGTTCGAGCCCGGTCGCGGTGCTGGCCCGCCGGTTCTCCGTACCGGTGCGGGTCGTCGACGCCGGGCTGGACTGCGACCCGGAGCTGCTGCCCGAGGCGGTCGTACGCCACCGGGTGCGGCGCGGCAGCGGCCGCATCGACGTCGAGGACGCGCTGACGGCCGAGGAGGCCGAGCAGGCGGTGCGGCTGGGGATGCGGATCGCCGACGAGGAGGCCGACTCCGGCACCGATCTGGTGGTCCTCGGCGATCTCAGTGTCGGCGGGACGACGGCGGCCTCGACGCTGATCGCCGCGCTGTGCGGGACGGACGCCTCCGTGGTCACCGGGCGCGGCGGCGCGGGCATCGACGACCTGGCCTGGATGCGCAAGTGCGCGGCGATCCGGGACGCGCTGCGCCGGGCCCGGCCGGTGCTCGGGGACCAGGTGGAGCTGCTGGCCGCGGTCGGCGGCGCGGACCTGGCGGCGATGACCGGTTTCCTGCTCCAGAGCGCGGTGCGGCGGATGCCGGTGGTGCTGGACGGGGTGGTCTCGGCGGCCTGCGCGCTGGTGGCCCAGCGGGCGGCGTTCCGGGCGCCGGACTGGTGGCTGGCGGGCCAGGTGAGCGGTGAGCCCGCGCAGGCGAAGGCGCTGGACCGGATGGCGCTGACCCCGCTGCTGGACCACGGCCTGACGGTCGGTGAGGGGAGCGGGGCGCTGCTGGCGCTGCCGCTCGTCCAGGCCGCGGCGGCGCTGGCGGCGGAGCTTCCGGAGCGCGCCGGGGAGACGGAGGACGTGGAGGGCGGGGAGGCCGGGGACGCGGCCGGACCGGGTGAAGCGGCGGAGGACGCGGCGGAGGCCGGGTCCACCGCCTGAGCCGAGCCTGCCGGGGCGGCTTGGGGAGAGCCGCCGGAGCCCTGAGGGCCACCCGCGGAGAGCCACCCGGGGAGAGCCGCCGGACGCGGTCAGGGCCGGGGCCCCGGGAGCGGTGTCCGGTCCGGGGCCCCGCCGATCAGGTCCTGGAACCTGCGGCGCGGGCCCGCCCACCGCACGTCGTGGTGGTAGGCCCGCAGGATGGACCGGGCGCGGGCCCGGTGCCGGCGGCGGTAGAGCCGCCGGGCCCAGGGAGAGGCGGGCCGGGCCAGCCGTACGGCGGCGATCACGGCGACGAACGGGACCAGGGTGCCGATCACGGCCATCCGGACCTTGCCCTTGAACAGCGCGACCAGGACGCACCCGAAGTTGGCGGCGTACGTCAGGACGACGCCCAGCCTGCCCTGCTGCTGATCCCCGCTCAGGTCCTCCACGCCGAGGGGCGAGAAGCCCGCGAGGACGAGCAGGACCAGGGACGCGGTGAGGACGACCACCTCGACGCTCTGGCGGCCCTCCTCGGTCCAGTACACGTCGTCGAGGTGGAGGATCAGGGCGAACTCGTCCAGGACCAGGCCCGCGCCGGTCCCGAAGACCACCGCGCAGACCCCGGCCGCCACGCCGTGCGTGCCGCTCGTGACCGCGCCGAAGCCGCCGACCACCGAGAGCACCACGCCCGGCACCACGTGGTGGATGTGCATCCCGCCGGGGGTGATGTTCCGGAAGGGGCCCTTGCCGGCCCGGATCATCCGGGTGACGAACCGGGTGACGGCGAAGGTGAGCACGAAGGCGGTCAGAGCGAGGAGCAGCGGGAGCTTGCCCGGTTCGACGATGTTCTGGTGCAGCCAGTGACCCATCCCACCCGCTCCTGAGAATCCGGCTCGCGGCTTTTGCGGCGTTCCGCCCAATCTAGTGCCGGACCGCACCGGCTAGCCTGCCCGCGGTGACCTCCCTGAACAGCCACGGCGTCCGTTTCGCCTTCGGCACCCTGACCGTGCTCCCCGTCCGCGTCTCCCGCTGGGACCGCGGGACAGCGCGGGCCGGCATGCTCTGCGCGCCGCTCGCCGGACTCGTGGTGGGGCTGCTCGCCGCCGTCCCCGGGGCGCTGCTCTCCCTCGCCGGGGCCGGTCCCCTGCTCGCCGCCGTCGCCTCCGCGGCGCTGCCCGCCGCCCTGACCCGGGGGCTGCACCTGGACGGGCTGGCGGACACCGCGGACGGCCTGGGGAGCGGGAAGCCGGCCGAGGACGCGCTGCGGATCATGAAGCAGTCGGACATCGGCCCGTTCGGCGTGATCACCCTGCTGTTCGTGCTGCTGGCCCAGGTCGCCGCCCTCTCCGAGCTGTACGGCCGGGGCTGGGCGCACGGTGCCCTCGGGGCCCTCACCGCCGCCACGGCGGCCCGGCTGGCGCTCACGCTGGCCTCCCGCCGCTCGGTCCCGGCCGCCCGGCCGGAGGGGCTGGGGGCGGCGGTCGCCGGGACCGTTCCGGCCGGTGCGGCGGCGGCCGTCGCCGCCGTGGTGGTCGCGGGCTGCGCGGCGGCGGGCGCGGCGACCGGCGGGTACGGGGCGGCGCGGTACGCCCTGGCCGTCCTGGCGGGCCTGGCGGCGGCACAGCTGCTGCTGCGGCACTGCGTACGGCGGTTCGGCGGGGTGACCGGCGACGTGTTCGGGGCGCTGGAGGAGACCGCGGCCACGGCGGTGCTGGTGGTGCTGGTGCTGGGCGGGTGACCGGGCGCCGGGGTGGTGACCCCCTCAGACCCCCTCAGCAGCCCTTACGCCAGGCGTCCAGCTCGTACTTCTTGAGCAGGGAGCTCAGGCGCAGCCGCCGGGACTCCGGGCAGAAGTCGGCCACCGGCAGTTCGTACTCGGCGTGGAGGACGGCCTTGCCCGCGTCGATGAACGGGGTCAGCTCCTCGCACTCCTCGTACTGGGCGCACTGCTCGTTCACCGCGAAGTCGAAGTCGTCGACCAGTTCGGGGATCTGCGGGAGGTCGTTCTTCAGGCCCACGGCCATGCCGTGCCGGTGGGCCAGGTCCGCGATCAGCCGGTTGTAGCGCAGCTGGTGGGCGGCGGTGAGCGGGAAGCCCGTGTCGTTGAGGTAGCCGTCCATGTTGTCCGGCTCCACCGCGTCGAAGCCCTTCTCGGCGCACATCTCGATCCGCTTCTCCATCAGCGGCTCCAGGACGTCGGTGCGGCGGATGTCGAGCCACCACTCCCCCTCCCAGCCGTTGCTCTTGCCGCGTACGGAGGCGGGGAACGCGTCGGCGTCCGGGCGGAAGTCCTCCCAGGCGCCGGTGGAGAGGTAGCAGATGACCTTGCGGTCCTCGGCGTGCAGCGCGGCGACCGTCTTGGCGTCCTGGTCGAAGCCGTCGATGTCGTACACCGGGGCGTCCACGGAGGTGTCGATCCGGCCGGAGAGCTGCCACTGCCAGTCCACGCCGGGCTCCGGCCGCCAGTGCTCGGCCGCCGGTGGCCGGGAAGCCGCGTCCTGGTCGCCGGAGGCGGTGCCCGGGTCGGTGGCGCAGCCCGCGAGCAGCACCGCCAGGAGGGGGACGGCGCGGAGCACCCACCTCGTCCGTGTACCGCCCGACCTGCCGCGCATGGTGCTCCCCCACTCGATCCGTACCGGTGAACGACCCTATAGGCGCTTCGGGTTCCTCCCGCACCGGGCCGGGCACAAGGGCCGTGGCCGAAGGGACGGGAGCACGGACGGACGTGCCCCCGTGAGCGGGACACAAAGGCGCGCGTAGGCTCATTCCCGGCACATTGCGGCGAGGCATACGATGCGCCGGGCACGGTCGGCCCACCCCTCGACCGGCACAGAACTCAACGGAAGCGAGATTTCACCACCGTGACTGCTCTCACTCTCAGCACTGCCGGTGCGGCGACGCTGCGCGCGGACGCGCTCGTCGTCGGCGTAGCCAAGGGCGCGAAGGGGCCGGTCGTGGCACCGGGCGCCGAAGCCGTGGACAAGGCGTTCGACGGAAAGCTCGCAGCCGTCCTGGAGACCCTGGGTGCCAGTGGTGCCGAGGGCGAGGTGACGAAGCTTCCCGCCCCGTCCGGCCTGAAGGCCCCCGTCGTGCTGGCGGTCGGCCTCGGCCGCGCCCCCGAGCGGGACGGCGCCTACGACGCCGAGGCACTGCGCCGGGCCGCGGGCAGCGCCGCCCGCGCGCTGTCCGGTGCGAAGAAGGCCGGTTTCGCGCTGCCCACCGAGTCCGCCGAGGACGCCGGGGCCGTCGCGGAGGGCGCCCTGCTGGGCGCGTACGCCTTCACCGCCTACCAGGGCGGCGAGGACAAGGTCGCCCCCAAGAGCTCCAAGTCGGCCAAGAAGTCCGGCCCCAAGCAGCCGCTGGGCGAGGTCGCCCTGCTCGGCGCGAAGCCGCGTGACAAGGCGTTCAAGGCCGCCGCCGACCGCGCCGTCGCGGTCGCCGAGGAGATCAACCGGGCCCGCGACCTGATCAACACCCCGCCGAACGACCTGTACCCGGAGTCCTTCGCCGCCGTCGCCACCGCGGCCGGCAAGGAGCACGGCGTCAAGGTCCAGGTACTCGACGAGAAGGCCCTGGTCAAGGGCGGCTACGGCGGTCTGATCGGCGTGGGCCAGGGCTCGACGCACGGCCCCCGCCTGGTCAAGCTCGCCTACACGCACCCGAAGGCGGAGAAGACCCTGGCCCTGGTCGGCAAGGGCATCACCTACGACTCGGGCGGCATCTCGCTGAAGCCGGCCGGGCACAACGAGACGATGAAGTGCGACATGAGCGGCGCCGCCGCCGTGTTCGCGACCGTCGTCGCGGCCTCCCGTCTCGGCCTGCGGGTCAACGTCACCGGCTGGCTCGCCCTCGCGGAGAACATGCCGTCCGGCAACGCCACCCGGCCCGGCGACGTGCTGCGCATGTACAGCGGCAAGACCGTCGAGGTGCTCAACACCGACGCCGAGGGCCGGCTCGTCCTCGCGGACGCGCTGACCCGCGCCTCGGAGGAGGCCCCGGACGCGATCGTCGACGTGGCGACGCTGACCGGCGCCATGGTGGTCGCGCTCGGCAACCGCACCTTCGGTGTCATGGCCAACGACGACGCCTTCCGCACGGCGGTCCACGAGACCGCCGAGGAGGTCGGCGAGGCCTCGTGGCCGATGCCGCTCCCGGACGACCTGCGCAAGGGCATGGACTCCCCGACCGCCGACATCGCCAACATCGGCGAGCGGATGGGCGGCGGCCTGGTGGCCGGCGTGTTCCTGCGGGAGTTCGTCGGTGAGGGCATCGCCTGGGCCCACCTGGACATCGCCGGCCCGGCCTTCCACGAGGGCGCCCCGTACGGCTACACCCCCAAGGGCGGCACCGGCTCCTCGGTCCGCACCCTGGTCCGGCTGGCCGAGCGCACGGCCGCGGGCGACCTGGGCTGACGCCCCGCGCGCGGCGTCCGCCGAGGACGTCCGCGCGCACCACCCGCCCGCGCCGTCCGCGGGCGGCGACACGGCCCCGGGCATACGTCCGGGGCCGTGGGCGTTCACCCGGACGGCGCCCACCGGCCGATTTTCCGAAACTTTGTACGCTTGGACCCCGGTGCGGGCCGCAGGCTCGCCCGCCCTGGACCAGGGGCCCGCGTCCCGTCCGTCCCCAACAAGTGCGAAGATGGGTTCTCGGCAGGACAGGGCCCCCACCACAGGGCCGACACTCACCAGCGGCCGCACACCAGCCGACCGGCCGGTCACACCCCAGCGACGGGGCCCGGCGTACGGCGCACATGCATGGAGGACGTGACGTGGCGAACGACGCCAGCACCGTTTTCGACCTAGTGATCCTCGGCGGCGGCAGCGGCGGTTACGCCGCGGCCCTGCGCGGAGCGCAGCTGGGCCTGGACGTCGCACTGATCGAGAAGGGCAAGGTCGGCGGCACCTGCCTGCACAACGGCTGCATCCCCACGAAGGCGCTGCTGCACGCCGGCGAGATCGCCGACCAGGCCCGTGAGTCGGCCCAGTTCGGTGTGAAGGCCACCTTCGAGGGCATCGACATGGAGGCCGTCCACAAGTACAAGGACGACGTGATCTCCGGTCTGTACAAGGGCCTGCAGGGTCTCATCGCCTCGCGCAAGGTCCACTACATCGAGGGTGAGGGCCGTCTCTCGTCGCCCACCTCGGTGGATGTCAACGGCCAGCGCGTCCAGGGCCGCCACGTGCTGCTCGCGACCGGTTCCGTACCGAAGTCGCTGCCCGGCCTGGAGATCGACGGCAACCGGATCATCTCCTCGGACCACGCGCTGACGCTGGACCGCGTCCCGAAGTCCGCCATCGTCCTGGGCGGCGGCGTGATCGGCGTCGAGTTCGCCTCGGCGTGGAAGTCCTTCGGCACCGACGTCACGATCGTCGAGGGCCTCAAGCACCTGGTCCCGGTCGAGGACGAGAACAGCTCGAAGCTGCTGGAGCGCGCGTTCCGCAAGCGCGGCATCAAGTTCAACCTCGGCACCTTCTTCGACAAGGCCGAGTACACCGAGGACGGTGTGCGGGTCACCCTCGCCGACGGCAAGACCTTCGAGGCGGAGGTGCTGCTGGTCGCGATCGGCCGCGGCCCGGTCTCGCAGGGCCTGGGTTACGAGGAGGCCGGGGTCGCCATGGACCGCGGCTACGTCCTGGTGGACGAGTACATGCGGACCAACGTGCCGACGGTCTCCGCCGTGGGCGACCTGGTGCCGACCCTCCAGCTGGCGCACGTCGGTTTCGCCGAGGGCATCCTCGTCGCGGAGCGGCTGGCCGGTCTCAAGACCGTGCCGATCGACTACGACGGCGTCCCGAAGGTGACGTACTGCCACCCCGAGGTCGCCTCGGTGGGCATCTCCGAGGCCAAGGCCAAGGAGATCTACGGTGCGGACAAGGTCGTCGCCCTCAAGTACAACCTCGCGGGCAACGGCAAGAGCAAGATCCTCAAGACCGCGGGCGAGATCAAGCTCGTCCAGGTCAAGGACGGTGCCGTGGTCGGCGTCCACATGGTCGGTGACCGCATGGGCGAGCAGGTCGGCGAAGCCCAGCTGATCTACAACTGGGAGGCGCTGCCGGCCGAGGTCGCGCAGCTCATCCACGCCCACCCGACGCAGAACGAGGCGATGGGCGAGGCCCACCTGGCCCTCGCCGGCAAGCCCCTTCACTCCCACGACTGATCCAGTCCCGGGCGCGACGACCGACCACTTCCGCATTTTCGTAAGGAGCAACTGAAACCATGTCGGTTTCCGTAACCCTTCCGGCGCTCGGCGAGAGCGTCACCGAGGGCACTGTCACCCGTTGGCTGAAGGCCGAGGGCGAGCGCGTCGAGGCCGACGAGCCGTTGCTCGAGGTCTCGACCGACAAGGTCGACACCGAGATCCCCGCACCGGCCGCCGGTGTGCTGACCTCCATCAAGGTCGCCGAGGACGAGACCGTCGAGGTCGGCGCCGAGCTGGCCGTCATCGACGACGGCTCGGGCGCACCGGCCGAGGCCCCGGCGGCCGAGGCCGCCCCGGCCGCCGAGCCCGCCGCCGTCCCGGCCCCGGCCGCCCAGGAGGCGCCCGCCGCGCCCTCCACCGAGACCGAGGCCCCGGCCCAGGCCCCGTCCGCGCAGGACACCGCCGGCGCCTCCTCGGCCTCCGGTACGGACGTCACCCTCCCGGCGCTCGGCGAGAGCGTCACCGAGGGCACCGTCACCCGTTGGCTGAAGGAGATCGGCGAGGAGGTCGCGGAGGACGAGCCGCTGCTGGAGGTCTCCACCGACAAGGTCGACACCGAGATCCCCGCACCGGTCGCCGGTGTGCTGCTGGAGATCGTCGTCGCCGAGGACGAGACCGCCGAGGTCGGCGCCAAGCTCGCCGTCATCGGCGCGCCGGGTGCCGCTCCGGCCGCCGCCCCGGCTCCGGCCGCTCCGGCGCCCGCCCCCGCCGCCGAGAAGCCGGCCGCTCCGGCCGCTCCGGCTCCGGCCGCTCCCGCCGCCCCGGCCGCGGCCCCCGCCCCGGCCGCCCCGGCTCCGGCAGCACCGGCTCCGGCACCTGCGGCACCCGCCGCTCCGGCTGCCCCGGCCGCTCCCGCCGCTCCGGCTGCCCCGGCCGCTCCCGCCGCGCCGGCCGCCCAGGCCCCGGCTGCCCCGGCCGCCCCGGCTGCCCCGGCTCCGGCCGCGACCGCCGGTGACGACGGCGCGTACGTCACGCCGCTGGTCCGCAAGCTCGCCGCCGAGAACGGCGTCGACCTGGGCGCGGTCAAGGGCACCGGCGTCGGTGGCCGCATCCGCAAGCAGGACGTCGTCGCCGCCGCGGAGGCCCTCAAGGCCGCCGCCGCGGCTCCGGCCCCGGCTGCCGCCGCCGCTCCGGCCGCCTCCAAGGCGCCGAAGCTGGAGGTGTCCCCGCTGCGCGGTCAGACGGTCAAGATGACCCGCATGCGCAAGGTCATCGGCGACAACATGATGAAGGCGCTGCACTCGCAGGCCCAGCTGACCTCGGTCCTCGAGGTCGACATCACCAAGCTGATGAAGCTGCGCAACCAGGCGAAGGAGTCCTTCGCCGCCCGTGAGGGCGTCAAGCTGTCCCCGATGCCGTTCTTCGTGAAGGCGGCGGCCCAGGCGCTGAAGGCCCACCCGGTCGTCAACGCCCGGATCAACGAGGACGAGGGCACCATCACGTACTTCGACTCGGAGAACATCGGCATCGCTGTGGACGCCGAGAAGGGTCTGATGACCCCGGTCATCAAGGGCGCGGGCGACCTGAACATCGCCGGGATCGCGAAGAAGACCGCCGAGCTGGCCGGCAAGGCCCGCGGTGGCGGCCTGACCCCGGACGACATGTCCGGTGCCACCTTCACGGTCAGCAACACCGGTTCGCGCGGTGCGCTGTTCGACACCGTCATCGTGCCGCCGAACCAGGCCGCGATCCTGGGCATCGGCGCCACCGTCAAGCGTCCGGCGGTCATCGAGACCGCCGAGGGCACCGTCATCGGTGTCCGCGACATGACGTACCTCTCGCTCTCCTACGACCACCGTCTGGTGGACGGCGCGGACGCCGCCCGTTACCTGACCACGGTCAAGGCGATCCTTGAGGCAGGCGAGTTCGAGGTCGAGCTGGGCCTCTGAGCCCCCGGGTCCTCGGTGGGTCGGGATCCGCGCGATCCGTCCGAGAGGCCCCGGCTGTAACGAGCCTCACCTGCGGCGCCCCCGTCCGGAACACTCCCGGGCGGGGGCGCCGCCGTATTGTCTAGGCACCACCGGCCGTTCCGGCAGCCGTGTTGGTGTATGCAGCACCCGGTTTGCCCCGAAGGAGCCCTTCATGACCCCGCCCGTCGTCCACTCGCTGCGCGAACAGATCCGCGAGCACATCGTGGACGGGATCGTGAGCGGACGCTGGAAGCCGGGCGAGCGCATCGTGGAGCGCCGGATCGCGACCGAGCTGGAGGTCAGCCAGACCCCCGTCCGTGAGGCGCTGCGCGAGCTGGAGACCCTGCGGCTGATCGAGTCGGCCCCCAACAAGGGCGTACGCGTCCGCAATCTCACCGCGGCCGACCTGGAGGAGAGCTACCCGGTGCGCGCCGGGCTGGAGCAGATCGCGGCGGAGCTGGCCGCGCCGGTGCTGGGCGAGGACTGCTCACGGCTCACTCCGCACGTGGCGGCCCTGTACGAGGCGGACCGGACCGCCGACGGGGAGGCCCAGGTGCGGCACACGGTCGCCTTCCACCGGGAGATGGTGCGGGCGGCGGGCAACGCGGTGCTGCTGCACACCTGGGAGGGGCTGGGCATCGAGGTGTTCACGGCCCTGTCGATCCGCTGGCTCGGCACGGTGCAGAAGTCGTACGCCGAGGAGCACCAGGCGCTCATCGACGCGTTCCTGCGGCGGGACCCGCGGATAGCGGTCCTGGTCAAGGAGCATGTCCTGGGGTGCGCCCCCCGCGCCTGAGGCGTGTGCCGGCCGATCGCCATCTGTGTCCCGTCACGCTCGTCCGTGCAGCTCAGCGCCCCTTTTCGACCTAATCGCACCGTCACTCCGTGCCCCGTTACGCGGCACCCCATGCCACTTTTCTTCATATCGAGAAGTTTTGCCTTTCACCCTTTGATCGATCATCGATCGGCCCCTTACAGTTCACTCACGGGCCCACCGGCCCTATCGCCCTGTCCTGCCAGCCAGGGACCTCTCCACCCCCTCCCACTCCGGAAGGCGGCGATCATGACCGACCCCGTAGCACAGCTTCCGAGCGAGCTCGACCAGCTCCCGGACCGCGACCCCGAGGAGACCGCCGAATGGGCGGCCTCCCTGGACGCCGTCACCAAGGCCGCGGGCCCGCACCGTGCCGCGTACCTCATGCGGCGCTCGCTCCAGCACGCGGAGGGCGCCGGTATCGCGCTGCCCAAGCTGCTGGAGACCGATTACATCAACACCATCCCCACCTCCGCGGAGCCCGCCTTCGACGGCGACCTGGAGATGGAGTCCCGGATCACCGCCTGGAACCGCTGGAACGCGGCCGCGATGGTCACCCGGGGCGCGCGCTACGGCGTCGGCGGCCACATCGCCACCTTCGCCTCGGCCGCCTGGCTGTACGAGACGGGCTTCAACCACTTCTTCCGCGGCAAGGAGGGCGACGGCTCCGGCGACCAGATCTACGTCCAGGGCCACGCCTCGCCCGGCGTCTACGCCCGCGCCTTCCTCGACGGCCGCCTCAGCGAGCAGCAGCTCGACAACTTCCGCCAGGAGTCGGGCGGGGACGGTCTGCCGTCCTACCCGCACCCGCGGCGGCTGCCCTGGCTGTGGGAGTTCCCCACCGTGTCGATGGGCCTCGGCCCGCTCTCGGCGATCTACCAGGCGCGCTTCAACCGCTACCTGACGAACCGCAAGATCAAGGACACGTCGAACTCGCACGTCTGGGCCTTCCTGGGCGACGGCGAGATGGACGAGCCCGAGTCGACGGCCGCCCTCGCCCTCGCGGCGCGTGAGCAGCTCGACAACCTGACCTTCGTCATCAACTGCAACCTCCAGCGCCTCGACGGCCCGGTCCGCGCCAACTTCCGCGTGGTCCAGGAGCTGGAAGGCGCCTTCCGGGGCGCCGGCTGGAACGTCGTCAAGACGCTCTGGGGCACCGCCTGGGACGAGCTGTTCCAGCTGGACACCACGGGCGCGCTGGTCCGCCGGCTCCGCGAGGTGCCGGACGCGCAGTTCCAGACGTACGCGACCCGGGACGTGGCCTACATCCGCGAGCACTTCTTCGGCGCCGAGCCCGCGCTCGCCGAGCTGGCGAAGCTGCTGAGCGACGCGAAGATCGCGGAGTGCTTCTACTCCTCGCGCGGCGGCCACGAGGCCCGCAAGGTGTACGCGGCCTACCGCGCCGCCCTGGCGCACAAGGGCGCGCCGACCGTGATCCTGGCGCAGACGGTCAAGGGCTACACGCTCGGCAAGGGCTTCGAGTCCAAGAACGCCAACCACCAGATGAAGAAGCTGTCGGTCGACGAGTTCAAGAGCATGCGCGAGCTGCTCGGGCTCCCGATCCCGGACAGCGCCTTCGCCGACGGCCTGGTCCCCTACGGCCACCCCGGCGCCGACTCCCCCGAGGTCCGCTACCTCCAGGAGCGCCGTGCCGCGCTCGGTGGCCCCGCCCCCGCCCGCCGGGTGCACTCGGTGACCCTGCCCGCGCCGGAGGAGCGCGCCTTCAAGGCCCTGTACAAGGGGTCCGGCAAGCAGGAGATGGCCACCACCATGGCGTTCGTGCGCCTGGTGAAGGACCTGATGCGGGACAAGGAGACCGGCAGGCGCTGGGTGCCGATCGTCCCGGACGAGGCCCGTACGTTCGGTATGGAGTCGCTGTTCCCGTCGGCCGGCATCTACTCGCCGCTGGGCCAGACGTACGAGCCGGTCGACCGCGACCAGCTGATGTACTACAAGGAGGCCAAGGACGGCCAGATCCTCAACGAGGGGATCACCGAGGCCGGTGCCATGGCCGACTTCATCGCCGCCGCCACGTCGTACGCGACGCACGGCGAGACGATGATCCCGTTCTACATCTTCTACTCGATGTTCGGCTGGCAGCGGACAGGCGACCAGATGTGGCAGCTCGCCGACCAGCTCGGCAAGGGCTTCATCGTGGGTGCCACGGCCGGCCGTACGACCCTGACGGGTGAGGGCCTCCAGCACGCGGACGGCCACTCGCACCTGCTCGCCTCCACGAACCCGGCGTCGCTCAACTACGACCCGGCGTTCGCCTACGAGATCGCGGTCATCGTCAAGGACGGTCTGCGCCGGATGTACGGCCAGGCGGCCCCGGGCGAGGACTCGAACGTCTTCTACTACCTGACGGTCTACAACGAGCCCAAGCAGCAGCCCGCGATGCCCGAGGGCGTCGAGGAGGGCATCGTCAAGGGTCTGTACCGCTTCAAGGAGGGCACGCCCGCCTCGGCGGACGCCCCGCGGATCCAGCTGCTCGGTTCCGGTACGGCGATCCACTGGGTGCTGGCCGCCCAGGAGTTGCTGGCCGCCGACTGGGGGGTCACGGCCGACGTCTGGTCCGCCACCTCGTGGGGCGAGCTGCGCCGTGACGCGCTGGAGTGCGACGAGGCGCTGCTCCACGGTGAGCAGCGGGTGCCCTACGTGACCCAGGCGCTCTCCGGCGCCCCGGGTCCGGTCCTCGCGGTGAGCGACTGGATGCGTGCGGTCCCGGACCAGATCAGCCAGTGGGTGGAGCAGGACTGGTCCTCGCTGGGCACGGACGGCTTCGGTCTCTCGGACACCCGCGAGGGTGCCCGCCGGCACTTCGGTGTGGACCCGCAGTCGGTCGCGGTCGCCGCGCTGGCCCAGCTGGCCCGCCGTGGGGAGATCCCGGCGTCCAAGGTCAAGGAGGCCCGGGAGAAGTACGGGCTCTGACACGGGGTGCGGGGCGGCCTTCCGGGTGTTCCCCGGGGGGCCGCCCCGTCGTCGTGTCCGGGCGGGCACGGCCCGCACAATGGCCGCATGCGTGCTGCCCGGCTCATCAAGATGGTCCTGCTCCTCCAGTCCCGGTCCGTCATGACCGCCGCCGAGCTGGCGCGGGAGCTGGAGGTCTCGGAGCGGACGGTCACCCGGGACGCCCAGGCGCTGTCGGAGGCGGGCGTGCCGGTGTACGCGGGCCGGGGCCGGGCCGGCGGCTACCGGCTCGTCGGGGGCTACCGGACGCGGCTGACCGGGCTGGCCCGTGAGGAGGCCGAGGCGCTGTTCCTGTCGGGTCTGCCGTCCGCGCTGCGCGAGATGGGGCTCGACGACGCGGCGTCGGCGGCGCGGCTGAAGGTGACGGCCGCCCTGGTCCCCTCCCTCCGCGACGCCCCCCGGACGGCCGCCCGGCGGTTCCATCTGGACGCGCCGGGCTGGTTCCACGAGCCGGCCGGCCCCGGGCTGCTGCCGGAGATCGCGGAGGCGGTCTGGGACGACCGGCTCGTCCGCGCCCGCTACCGGCGCGGCTCCGGGGACGAGGTCGAGCGCGAGCTGTCCCCGTACGGGCTCGTGCTGAAGGCGGGCGTCTGGTATCTGTGCGCCCGGGTGGAGGACGACGTCCGGGTGTACCGGGTCGACCGGTTCACGGCGGTCGAGGTGTCGTCCACGCGTTTCGAGCGGGACGAGGACTTCGACCTGCCCGGTTTCTGGGAGGAGCGGGCCGCGCAGTTCGCCCGGTCCCTCCTGCGCACCGAGGTGACCGTCCGGCTGTCCGGGGCGGGGATGGAGCTGCTGCCGCGTGCGGTGGACCGGGCGGCCCTGGACGACGCGCTCGCCTCGGCGTCCGCACCGGACGCGGACGGTCTGCGCACGCTCGTCCTGGCGGTGGAGTCGGAGGAGGTCGCCTACGACCGGCTGACGGCTCTGGGGCCTGAGGCGGAGGTCCTGGCGCCCGGCACGCTGCGGGCCCGCTTCGCCGGGGCCGCCGCACGGCTGCACGCCCTGTACGGCTGAGCGCCTGTCACCGGTTCCCGGTCGTGCCGTCTTTGCCCGCTGGGCGTGCGTGGCCCGGCGTCAGGGCGGATGCTGGAGCGGTGATGGACGAGACGGAGTTCTGGGAGATCGTCGACAGCACCCGCGAGGCCGCCGAGGGCGACCCCGACGACCACGCCGAGGTGCTCGTCGAGCGGCTGGTGCGGCTCGATCCCGAGTCCGTGCTGGACTTCGCCCGGCACTTCGAGGCCCGCTACAACCGCGCCTACCGCTGGGACGTGTGGGGCGCGGCGGCCGTCCTGCTGGGCGGTGCGGACGACGACGCCTTCGACTCCTTCCGGTGCTGGCTGATCGGGCAGGGCCGGGAGGTCTTCGAGGGCGCCGTGCAGGACCCGGACACCCTCGCGGAGATCCTGGAGGACTTCGACGAGGAGTTCGACGGCGACGGCGAGGAGCTCGGCTACGCCGCCGACGAGGCGTACGAGCAGCTGACCGGCGTGGTCTCCCCGGACCTGGGCCTGCCGCCGCAGCCTCAGCAGCCGGAGGGCACACCGGTGGAGCCGGACGACGAGGCGGCCCTCGCGGAGCGGTTCCCGATGCTCTGGGAGCGTTTCGGCGCGATGTGACCGGCCGGTCGTGCCGAGCGCCGTCTCACGGGGTCGGCGAACGGTCGCGCCCGGCGCCGTCTCACGGGGTCAGCGAACAGCCCATCAGGACGTCGTCCACGTACCGGCCGTCCAGGAAGATCTCTCCGGGCAGCACGCCCTCGACGGCGAACCCCTCCGAGGCGTAGAGGGCCCGCGCGGGCGCGTTGTGCCCGAGGACCCGCAGGGTCAGCCGTACCGCGCCCTGCCGCCGCGCCTCGGTGTGGGCGGCCCGCAGCAGCGTCCGGGCGAGGCCCTGCCCCCGCGCCCACTCGGCCACGGCCAGGCCTTGTATCTGCCGTACGTGGGCGGTGGCGGCGAGCGGGGTGGGGCAGGCCAGCCGGATGTACCCGGCGAGCCGCCGTCCGCCGTCGTCGGTGTCCGCCTCCGCGAGGAGGAACTCCTCGGGCCGGTGCCGGTCGTCGAAGAACGGGGGGTACGGGGGCCGGGGCCTCGGCTGTACGGAGTGCAGCGTGGACCAGGTGGCCCGGTCGAGCTCCGCGAGCGCGGGCTCGTCGGCGGGACGTGCGGGACGGACGGGGCACAGGGAGCGGAACTGCGGTGCGGACGGCATGGCTGCCACTGTGTCACGCCGTCGCGGTCCGGCGGTGTGGCGGGAGTGGGTGACGTGCCCGCGTACAGGCCGTGTGACCGGCCCGGTGACGGGACTCATGGGGCAGGATGGGCCCATGCCGCCCTCCCGTATCGCCGTCAGCGGATCGACCGGACTCATCGGAGCGGCGCTCGTGCGCTCGCTGCGGACCGACGGGCACGAGGTGGTGCGCCTGGTGCGCCGCCCCGCCACCGCCGGGGACGAGGTGGAGTGGGACCCGAAGCGCCGGTACGTCGACGCGGCGGGGCTGGTCGGCTGCGACGCCGTCGTCCATCTCGCCGGTGCCGGGGTCGGGGACCACCGGTGGACCGAGGCGTACAAGCGGGAGATCCGGGACAGCCGGGTGGACGGGACCGCGGCGATCTCCGAGGCCGTCGCCTCCCTGGACACCCCGCCGAAGGTGCTGCTGTCCGGGTCGGCCGTCGGCTACTACGGCGACACCGGGGACCGGGCCGTCGACGAGAGCGCGCCGCCGGGCGAAGGGTTCCTGCCGTCCGTCTGCGTGGAGTGGGAGGAGGCCACGGCGCCCGCCGAACAGGCGGGCGTCCGCACGGCGCACGCCCGAACCGGCCTGGTCGTCGCCCGCGAGGGCGGTGCCTGGGGCCGTCTCTTCCCGCTCTTCCGGGCGGGCCTCGGCGGCCGGATGGGCAACGGCCGGCAGTACTGGAGCTTCATCGCCCTGCACGACCACGTGGCCGCGCTGCGGCACATCCTGGACACCGAGGCCCTGTCCGGCCCGGTCAACCTGACCGGGCCCATGCCGGTGACCAACGGTGAGGTGACGGCCGCCATGGGACGGGTGCTGCACCGCCCGACCCTCTTCACCGCTCCGGCGCCCGCCTTGCGGATCGCGCTCGGAGAGTTCGCCGGGGACGTGCTGGGCAGTCAGCGGGTGCTCCCCGGCCGGCTCCTCGACTCGGGCTTCACCTTCGCCTTCCCCGGCATCGACGCCGCCCTCCGCGCGGCGCTGCGGTGAACGCACGGTCGTGCGACCCCGTGCACCGGTGCCCGGGTGGTGCGCGGCTGGGCCCCGCCCGGTCCCCGTCCTAGTTTCGAGCGCGGACCCCGGTATTCCGGGGGCCTGTTGGGGGCAGGAGGCACCCAGCGGTCGCGCCGACTCGGGGAGGGGCACGTGCTCAGGGCAGACACGGCACACCACGCGGACGTGGTGGTCATCGGGGCCGGGACAGCCGGCCTGACAGCCGCCCACCAGCTGATCAGCGCGGGGGTGGACACTTGCGTCCTGGAGGCCGCCCCGCGCGTCGGCGGGCGGATGGCCACCGAGGACATGGACGGCTTCCGGCTCGACCGCACCGGTCCCCTGCTCAGCTCCGCCTACCCGGAGCTGCGGCACACCCCGGGGCTCCAGGGGCTGGCGCTCCGGGACTTCTCCCCCGGAGTTCTCGTGCACAGCCGGGGCCGCCGCTACCGGGCCGGTGACGTACGGAGCGCGAGGGGCGTACTGCGAGCGGCGCGCTCCCGTTCGAGCGCCCCTCGTGCCCCGCTGGGGGGTGCGATCGAACAGGCCAGGCTGGGCGCCTGGCTCTCCCGGCTGGCCACCACACCGGTCTCCCGCATCCTGGCCAGGCCCGACGGGCCCGCGCTCGACGCCCTGTCCTCACGGGGCCTCCCACCGCGCACGGTCGACGGGTTCCTGCGCCCCCTGCTCTCGGCGCTGCTCAGCGATCCGGTCCTCGACACGTCGAGCCGCTGCGCCGATCTCGCCCTGCGCAGTTACGCGCGCGGCGGGATCTGCGTACCGGCGGGGGGTGCCGCGGCGCTGCCCGGACTGCTCGCCGCCGCGCTCCCTCCGGGGACGGTGCGGACCGGGGTGCACGTCACGGCCGCCGACATCACCTCCGTACGCACCAAGGAGCACGGTGAGCTGAGCTGCCGCTCGCTGCTGCTGGCCACCGGCGCGGGCGCGGCCGCCGAGCTGCTGCCGGGGCTGCGGGCGCCCGCCTTCCACCCGGTGACGGTGCTCCACCACACCGCGCCCGCTCCCCCGCCGACGGGGGCCCGGCTGCTGCTGGACGCGGACCGGTCGGGGCCGGTCGCGCACACCGCGGTGATGAGCGCGGTCGACCCGTCGCGCGCGCCGCTGGGCCGGACCCTGATCACGTCCACGGTCCTCGGTCCCCCGCCGCCCGACCTGGACCGGGCGGTCCGGGACCACCTCGCCGTGCTGTACGGCGTCCCGACGTACGACTGGGAGCTCCTGGCCGCGCACCACGACCCGGAGGCGGTGCCGGTCATGGCACCGCCGCACGACCTGCGCCGGCCGGTGCGGGTGCTCGCCGGGCTGTACGTGTGCGGCGACCACCGTGACACCAGCACGGTCCAGGGCGCCCTGCACTCGGGGCGCAGGGCCGCCGCGTCGATCCTGGCGGACCTGGGGGTGCGCCCGAAGCCCGCGGGCGGGGAGAGCCTGCCCGCCGCCGCCTGACCGGGGAGCGGCCGGAGGCCGGGCGGCCCGGCCGGGACCGGCCCGGGTCCGGGCTCGGCCCGGGGTCCGGCCGGTTCAGCCCAGGGCCAGGGCCGCGACCCGGTCGCGGTAGCCGCGTACGGCGACCGCGTCCCGGTACGGCTCCAGGCGGCGCTCGAAGTCGCGCACGTACTCGGTGGCGCGCGCCGACCGCATCTCCGACGCCTGCTGGGCCGCCTCGGCACCCAGCAGGCAGGCCTGGTCCAGCTCCCCGGTGCCCAGCCGCGCGGAGGCGAGCACCACCCGGCAGAACAGCCTGCTCCGGGCGTACGCCGGGGCACGCAGCTGGAGCGAGCGCTCGGCGTGCTGGGCGGCGGCCCGGTACTGCTGGAGGTCGAGGTGGCAGTGGCCGAACTCGTCGGCCAGCTGGGCCTCGTCGAAGTGGCGGGCCCAGGGCGGGGTGTCGTCGCCGGGACGGGCGCTCTGCAGGGCGCGTTCCGCCCGTACGAGCGCGGCGACGCAGGCCCTCGTCTCACCTAGGACGCCGTGCCCCCGGGCCTCGACCGCGTGCAGCAGGGCCATGACGACGGGCGGGGCCGAGGAGCCGATGCCCTGCTGGGAGACCCGGGCGAGCTGGACGGCCTCCCTGCCGTGCCCGAGGTAGACGGCCTGCCGGCTCATGGTGATCAGCACGAAGGAGCCGTACGCCCGGTCGCCCGCCGCCTGCGCGAGCCGGAGCGCCTGCACGAAGTAGCGCTGCGCCAGGCCGTGCGCCCCGATGTCGTACGAGGTCCAGCCGGCCAGCCGGGTCAGGTCGGCGGCGGCCGAGAACAGCCGCCGGCCGACCGCCTCGCCGTAGGTCCCGCGCAGCATCGGCTCGGCCTCGTGCTCCAGGTACCTGACGAGGGCCTGGCGGGCGTGGCCGCCGCCGTAGGCGTGGTCCAGGGCACGGAAGAGGTCACCGACCGAGTGCAGGGCGGCGATGTCACCGCTGCCGACCCGCTGCCCGGAACCGCGCTCGGCCCCCCGCTGGCGCGGGACGACGGGGTGCCCGGTCCCCGGGGCGCCGGGCGGGCGGGTGGGGGCGGGGCCCCTGGAGGCGGGCCGGGCCCCGGGAGCGCCCGTGCCGTGGGCACCGGATCCGTGGGAGCCCGCGCCGTGCCCGTGGCCGGGGGCGCCCGTACCGTGCGCGGGGGTCTGGCCCTGCTCGTGGCCGGTCTGGGTGCCGGGGCCGCCCCGGTGTCCCGGGGCGGCGAGGTGGCCGCCCGTCCCGGGGCCGTGGCCGGGGAGCACGCCGTTGGTGCGGGGGCCTTCGGCCGTGCGGGGCCGGTGGGTCTCGACGGAGGGGCGCGGGGCCGGGAGACCGGCCGTGTTCGCCGCCGGGCTCCCGGACTCGCCGTGGGCGACCCATTCGTCGGGCCGCCCGATCAGCCAGTCCCGGCTGGGGACGACCAGTCCGGCCGGGGTGAAGGCGATCTTGCGCAGCTCCGACTGGCTGCCGGAGTCCTTCCGCCACAGCCCGCTGACGATGTCCACGGCCTCGGCGGGCGTGGCCGCGAATTCGAGGCCGGCGTAGACGGGCGCGCAGGCGTCCAGGCCGAGGTCCTGGGCGGAGAGCCTCCGCCCGAGCCGCCGGGTGAACACCTCGGCGATCAGCGCGGGCGTCGTACCGCGCGGCTGCTGGCCCCGCAGCCAGCGGGTCACCGAGGTCTTGTCGTACCGCAGATCGAGTCCGTGTTCGAGGCCCAGCTGATCCACCCGCCGGGCCAGGCCCGCGTGGGAGAATCCGGCTTCCGCGATGAGCGCAGCGAGCCGCCGGTTGGGGGTGCGCTGCGGAGGTCGTTCCGACATCAGCTGTACGGTCTCCTGCCTTCGGGGCCGGGCCGGCGGCCCTAAGGGAACGGCGCGAATGTAACTGCCCCGCCACCACCCCTACCGGCGTTCGCTCCACATTCATCCGATCGTGTGAGGATTGCGTAGCTCGCTGACGCCGGTCCGGGACCCGGGTCCGTCGTCCGGGAGTCCGTGCCGCCCGCCCCGGGGGACCGCTCCAGCGCACGGCCCCGGGGCCGGACATCCGTGACGAACCTGCCGGACGCCTCCCTCCAGAGCGGTCGTACAGTGGCTCGGGGCCCGTATCGGTGCACGGTGACGTGGGTCCGGGAGCGGCCCCGGCCGCCGGCACCCGCGAACAGGAAGGCATCCGAAGTGAGTGAGCTGCGGTTCGTCCGCGCCGGATTCGGCGAGGAGGCGGTGGACTACCGGGAGGCCTGGCAGATGCAGCGCGAGGTGCACGCCGCCCGGTTCGAGGACACCGTCCCCGACACCTGCCTGCTCCTGGAGCACCCGCCCGTCTACACGGCGGGTCGGCGTACGACCGACAGCGAACGGCCTCTGGACGGCACCCCGGTGATCGACGTCGACCGTGGCGGGAAGATCACCTGGCACGGCCCCGGCCAGCTCGTCGGCTACCCCATCCAGAAGCTGCCGCGTCCGGTGGACGTCGTCGCGCACGTACGCCGGCTGGAGGACGCCCTGATCCGTACGGCCGCCGACTTCGGCGTGGAGACCTCCCGGGTCGAGGGCCGCAGCGGGGTCTGGGTGCTCGGGGACCCGGTCGAGGAGCGCCCCTCGCCGGGCGGGCTGTCGCTCGACTTCGACCCGCGCCTGCACGACGAGGAGTTCGACCCCCGGCTGAACGGCCCGGAGTACGCGCCGTCCAACGCCGGCCAGCGCCGTGAGGACCGCAAGCTGGCGGCGATCGGCATCCGGGTCGCCAAGGGCGTGACCATGCACGGCTTCGCGCTCAACGTGAACCCCGACAACACCTGGTTCGACCGGATCGTGCCGTGCGGGATCCGGGACGCGGGCGTCACCTCGCTCACGTACGAACGGGGCCGCGAGATCACGATCGCGGAGGTGCTCCCGGTCGTGGAGAAACACCTCCGGGACGTCCTGGAGAACGCGGAACTCGCGCCCCGGGCCGTCGGGGCGCCGGAGGCCGCCTCCCCCGCCTGACCCGGCGCCGGGGAATAGGCCCTGCCGGCCACAGGTTGGGCAGGCGTAAGACCGTTCTAACGACGGGCGTACCCTGGTGTTCGCCGAAGAATCCAATGCAGTGAAAGCAAAGGGGAGTGCCGGAGTGTCCGCTGTCGCACCCGACGGGCGCAAGATGCTGCGCCTGGAGGTCCGGAACAGCCAGACCCCCATCGAGCGCAAGCCCGAGTGGATCAAGACCCGGGCGAAGATGGGCCCCGAGTACAACCAGTTGCAGAAGCTCGTGAAGAGCGAGGGTCTGCACACGGTGTGCCAGGAGGCCGGGTGCCCCAACATCTTCGAATGCTGGGAGGACCGCGAGGCCACCTTCCTCATCGGCGGGGACCAGTGCACCCGGCGCTGCGACTTCTGCCAGATCGACACGGGGAAGCCGCAGGCCCTCGACCGTGACGAGCCGCGCCGCGTCGGCGAGTCCGTCGTCACGATGGACCTGAACTACGCCACCATCACCGGCGTCGCCCGCGACGACCTGGAGGACGGCGGCGCCTGGCTGTACGCGGAGACCGTCCGCCAGATCCACGCGCTGACGGCCGGGCGGGAGGCGGGCGCCACCAAGGTCGAGCTGCTGATCCCCGACTTCAACGCGGTGCCCGAGCAGCTCGCCGAGGTCTTCTCCTCGCGTCCCGAGGTGCTCGCGCACAACGTCGAGACGGTGCCCCGCATCTTCAAGCGGATCCGTCCGGGCTTCCGCTACGAGCGGTCCCTCGACGTCATCACGCGGGCCCGCGAGGCCGGCCTGGTGGCCAAGTCGAACCTCATCCTCGGCATGGGCGAGACCCGCGAGGAGGTCAGCGAGGCGCTCAAGGACCTCCACGACGCCGGCTGCGAGCTCATCACGATCACGCAGTACCTGCGGCCCTCCCCGCGGCACCACCCCGTCGAGCGCTGGGTGAAGCCGCAGGAGTTCGTGGAGCTGAAGGACGAGGCCGACGCGATCGGCTACTCGGGTGTCATGTCGGGTCCGCTGGTGCGTTCCTCGTACCGCGCGGGGCGCCTGTTCCAGCAGGCGATGGAGCGGCGCGGCGGCACCGCCGCGACGGCCTCCGGTGCTCAGGCGTCCGGTGCCCCGGCGCCGTCCGCGCCCGGTGTGTGAATTCGCGCACAAGCGGCTGTCGAACCGTAGAGACCGAGGCGACGCGGTCCGTACGCCCCCGCAGGTCGGGGCCCGTATGGGCCGCGTCGGCGTGCGCGGCCACGCGATCAGGGTTTCATTGGTGTTTGACCGACCGGTCATGCACTGGTAACACCGAGCAGTGACCCTAGGTACACGGACAGCGGCGGCTTCCCACGGCCGTCGCCGTCACTGCTTCCCGCTACTCAGCGCGCCGAGCGCGCACCCGCTCCGAGGGGGAACCACCACCATGCATGCCGCACCGGTCCGGGCCCACGCGATCCCGTCCGTCACCAACGCCCTGCGCGCCGTGGAGTCGCTGCTGCTGAGCGGCGGCCAGCGCACCGCCCGCCGCAACGCCTGGACCGCGGTCCTGGAGGACCGCCGCCGGGCCAAGGACCGGGTCGAGGCGGAGCACGTGCTGGAGGCCGTGGCCGCCCACCGTTCCTAGGTCACTCAGGGGCCACGTAAACTTCGCTGCATGGCGAGGAAGGCAAACACTGACGGCGCGGACAGCGCCGAGAACGCGGGGCGGCTCAAGCAGATCGCCCTGACCTACAAGATGACCAGGCGGACCGACCCCAAGGTGGGTCTTGTCGTCGCGGGTGTGGGAATCGTCACCTTCGGCGTCTTCCTCGCGATCGGCTTCCTGATCGGCCACCCCATCTACGCGGGCATCCTGGGCTTCGTGCTGGCCTTCCTCGCGATGGCGATCATCTTCGGACGACGTGCCGAGCGCGCGGCCTTCGGGCAGATGGAGGGTCAGCCGGGCGCGGCGGCGGCCGTGCTGGACCGGGTGGGCCGCGGCTGGACCACGACCCCGGCGGTCGCGATGAACCGCAGCCAGGACGTCGTCCACCGCGCCGTCGGCAAGGCGGGCATCGTGCTGGTGGCGGAGGGCAACCCGAACCGGGTGAAGAGCCTGCTGGCGGCCGAGAAGAGGCGGATGGCCCGGATCGTGGTGGACGTGCCGGTGCACGACATCATCGTCGGCGACGGCGAGGGCCAGGTGCCGCTGAAGAAGGTGCGCACCACGATGCTGAAGCTGCCGAGGATCCTGACCGGTCCGCAGGTCACCGCGGCCAACGACCGGCTGCGGGCAATGGGTGACCTGATGAGCAACATGCCGCTGCCGAAGGGGCCGATGCCGAAGGGCATGCGGATGCCGCGCGGCGGAAAGATGCGCTGAGCGTACGTATCGGATGGAACAGGGGGCTGCCCCGGACGGGAAACCGTCCGGGGCAGCCCCCTGTCACACGTACAACGGCCCACACGCACGACGGCCACACCGACAACGGTCACACGCACGACCGGACGACCCGGACCGCGCGCCCCGGACGCGGCTCAGATACGGACCTGGACCGCGCGGGCGAGCCGGTCGTGGAGGCCGCGGCTGTCGCGGTCCCAGACGAGGGCCGGGATCACCAGCAGAAGCAGCACGGTCCGCAGCAGGACCCGCCCGGCGCCGAGCCGGGAGCCGTCGTCGGCGACGACCCGCAGGCCGCAGATGCGCTTGCCGGGCGTGAATCCGACCGTGGTGACGGTGAGCAGGCTCAGCGCGAGGAAGATGCCGAGCGCCCAGTTGCCGGCACTCTGCTGGTCACCCCGGGCGAACAACCCGTATGCGATCAGCATGCAGGCGGCCCAGTCGATGAAGAGGGCCCCGAAGCGGCGGCCGAGCGGGGCCACCGACCCCGGGCCCTCCTGGGGCAGGCCGAGGCGCTGGCCCCGGTAACCGAAGTCGGCGCCCATCTCTTCGGCGGCCGCGCGGGGGCCGGAGAGCCACGATCCGATTGCTTGCCTGTTGTCCACCCGTCCACGGTACTGCGCCCCCGTGTACGACCGGCCGGGCGGGGCACACGAACACGTCGTTGAGGTGCCGCTCACAACCGGGCTGGTTAACTTGAGCGAAACAAACGGGTCATGCTGGAGAAATCCTGCCTGCCTATGGTCGGGGCCGGCGTGTGCCACCGCACTGGCCGCACAACGAGCCGCAACCCCGCCCTTTCCCGGGTCGGGAGTAGGAGGAGTTGGATGTTCCAGAACGCCGACGAAGTCCAGAAGTACATCGCCGACAACGACGTCAAGTTCATCGACGTCCGGTTCTGCGACCTGCCGGGTGTGATGCAGCACGTCACCATCCCCGCGGCGACCTTCGACCCGGCCGAGGAACTGGCTTTCGACGGCTCGTCGATCCGTGGCTTCCAGGCGATCCACGAGTCGGACATGGCGCTGCGCGCCGACCTGTCGACGGCCCGGGTCGACCCGTTCCGCCGCGACAAGACGGTGAACATCAACTTCTTCATCCACGACCCGATCACCGGCGAGTCGTACAGCCGTGACCCGCGGAACGTGGCCCGGAAGGCCGAGGCGTACCTCACCTCGACCGGCTTCGCCGACACCGCCTACTTCGGTCCCGAGGCCGAGTTCTACGTCTTCGACAACGTCCGCTTCCAGACGTCGGCGAACGAGAGCTTCTACCACATCGACTCGGAGGCCGGCGCCTGGAACACCGGCGCCCTGGAGAACAACCGCGGGTACAAGGTCCGCTACAAGGGCGGCTACTTCCCCGTCCCGCCGGTCGACCACTTCGCGGACCTGCGCGCCGAGATGTCCCTGGAGCTGGACCGCAACGGCCTCCAGGTCGAGCGCCAGCACCACGAGGTCGGCACCGCCGGCCAGGCCGAGATCAACTACAAGTTCAACACGCTGCTCGCCGCGGCCGACGACCTGATGCTCTTCAAGTACATCGTGAAGAACGTCGCCTGGCGCAACGGCAAGACCGCGACCTTTATGCCGAAGCCGATCTTCGGCGACAACGGCTCGGGCATGCACGTCCACCAGTCCCTGTGGTCCGGCGGCACCCCCCTCTTCTACGACGAGCAGGGGTACGCGGGCCTCTCGGACATGGCGCGCCACTACATCGGCGGCATCCTGAAGCACGCCCCGTCGCTGCTGGCGTTCACCAACCCGACGGTGAACTCCTACCACCGCCTGGTCCCCGGCTTCGAGGCCCCGGTCAACATGGTGTACTCGCAGCGCAACCGCTCCGCCGCGATGCGCATCCCGATCACGGGCTCCAACCCGAAGGCCAAGCGCGTCGAGTTCCGCGCCCCGGACCCGTCCTCCAACCCGTACCTGGCGTTCTCGGCCCTGCTGATGGCCGGCCTGGACGGCGTCAAGAACAAGATCGAGCCGCCGGAGCCGATCGACAAGGACCTCTACGAGCTGGCCCCCGAGGAGCACGCGAGCGTCGAGCAGGTCCCGACCTCGCTCCCGGCGGTCCTGGAAGCGCTGGAGGCGGACCACGAGTACCTCCAGGCCGGTGGCGTCTTCACCCCGGACCTGATCGAGACGTGGATCGACTACAAGCGCATGAACGAGATCGCCCCGATCCAGCTGCGCCCGCACCCGCACGAGTTCGAGCTCTACTTCGACCTCTGAGCCGCGGATCCCGCACGAAGGCCGCCACCCCGCTCCGGGGCGGCGGCCTTCGCCGCTTCCGGTCGTCATGGCGGTGAGGGCGCACGACGGGGTGACCGGCCGGCTCGCGCGCCCGGGGTGCCGCTCCGGTCCGGGGCGGGTCAGCCTCGCGGTGTGGTGGCCGCGGCGGCGATGCCGGCGGGGAGTACCCGCGCGGCGCAGTGTCGCTCAGCTCAGGTCGATGACGGGGCGCGCGGTGACATAGTCGGACGCCTCTTCGTCCTCCTGGTCGTCGAGGAGGTCGGCCATGGACCGGCTGCGGTGGGCGGTGGCCAGGGGGAGCCATTCCAGGAAGGTGCCGTAGCCGCCGCAGGCCGCCTCGCCGCCGTCACCGCCGTACACGGAACGGGGGTCGGAGGTCAGCTCCGCGGAGTCGTAGACGTCGAAGGCGACGCGCAGTCCGAGGGCGTTCACAAGGCGGTGCGGGCCGGTGCCGTCGGTGCCGTACGGGACGGTGTCGGCCGGGTAGGCGTCGCCCCAGTGGAACAGGGTCGTGGCGCCCGCGCCGCAGGCGTGCTCCCACTCCTCGGGGCTCGGGAGCCGCAGACCCCGCTCAGCGAGCAGTCCCGGGACCAGGCCGGGTGCCCCGGGGAGCGGGGCGGCCTGGACGGCCATCAGGACGGTGGGCAGGGTCGCCGTACGCCGGGGGCTCAGCACGCGCGCCAGGTGGTCGCGCGGGTCCTCGTCGAAGCCGAAGCCGCCCGCGAGGCTCTCCTCGCGGTAGGAGGCGAGCTGTTCGGGCAGCGGCCGCCATGCCTCCGGGTCGAAGCCGACGGTCACCGTGCCGCCGGGTATCAGCGCGTAGGTGTCACCGGCCCGTTCGATCAGGGCGCGGTGGGCGCCGCCGGGGCGGGGAGCGGCGTCCAGCCGGACGAACCGGCCGTCCACCCGGTGGGCGGCCTCCTCGGCGTACCGCGTGGCCGTGCCGCGGTCCAGGGTGCGCCAGTGGTCGAGGGTCAGGCCGGTGAGTGACATGGCGTGCAGTCTGGCATCCGGGTCTGACACCGCGTCCGTGCCCCGGAGGAACACTCGGGGCACGGACGGGGCGTGCGCGGGCGTGGACGGGGGTGTGTCAGCGGCCGTAGCGGATCAGGGCGCGCACCATGCGGCAGGTGGTGTCGGACGGCGGGTGGATGGCGAGGCGCCCGGCCATCGCGTGGATACGGGCGTTGTCGGCGCTCGACGGGTGGTACACACCGGTGTCGAGCAGGGCTATCGCCAGCCGCATGGCCTTCAGGCGGCGGTTGTGCGAGACGTACCACTCGCGGGGCCGGCCCGCGGGGAGCGGGGCCTTCCGCAGGGGTTGGTGCAGCGGCTCGGTCGTGGCTGTGGCAACGGCCATTCGGCAACCTCCTGGCACTGGGTGGAACCCTCACGAACTGCCTCCATCTTACCGCCCGCCACTGACAATCAGCCCTGGCCAGAGGCCATTTCGGCGGTCACTCCCGTACCGTGGGCACCATGGAGATCTGGATCAATCCCGCCTGTTCCAAGTGCCGTGCCGCGGTGGATCTGCTCGACGCCGAGGGTGCCGAGTACACCGTCCGCCGCTATCTGGAGGACGTCCCCTCCCCCGACGAGATCCGCGACGTGCTCGGCCGGCTCGGACTCGATCCGTGGGACATCGCCCGGACCCAGGAGCCGGCCGCGCGGGAGCTCGGTGTCAAGGAGTGGCCGAGGGAGGCCGGTTCGCGCGAGCGGTGGATCACGGCGCTGTCCGAGCACCCGGAGCTGATCCAGCGGCCGATCATCACCGCCCGGGACGGGAGCGCCGTGGTGGCCCGGACGGACAAGGCGGTCAGGGACGCGCTGGGGCGGTGAGGAACTCCTCGCCAGGGCGGGTGCGTTCGGCCGCGACGGCGCGAGCGTGGGCCCGGTCCGGCCCGGCCCGGCTGTGCTGGGCGAGCGGGCCGGGCGTGCCCGGTCCGGTGCGGGCGGGCGTGTGTCCGCCGCCCCTCCGTTCAGGCGGTCGCCTGGTCGAGTTCCGCCTCGGCCTGGGCGAGCACCTCCGTCAGGCGGAGCCCGAACCGTACGTCGCAGGGGTGCGCCACCCCCGTACGCGCCGCGTCGGCCAACGCGTCCACGGCCCGGTGGAAGGCGTCCGGGGCGCCCCCACCGCCCGGGGGCAGGGCGGACACCCCGTGCTCGCCCCGGAATTCGACCTCCGTGCCCGCCGCGCCCCGCGGTGCGTCCAGGGCGAGCGTGACCGTGCTGGACGCGCCGGAGGTGTGGCGGAGCACCAGATGGGTGGCGTCGGCCGGTCCGCGGGCCGCCACCACCTCCGTCACATCGCCGAGGACCGGCATCAGCACCGACAGGGCGTGCGGGCCGCAGTCCCACAGGCCGCCCTTCTCCCGGCGCCAGGGCGAGGCGGCGAAGGCGTTGTCGGTGCCAGGGGCGAACAGCGCGGCGAGCCAGGTCGCGCGAGCGGTGAACCAGCCTCCGGCGGCGGCCTGTTCGGCGATCCAGTCGGCCGTGCCGGCGGCGAACCGGAGGGTGCAGAAGACCACCGAGGCCACCTGGGCCCGTGCGGCGGCCTCCGCGACCTCACGGGCCGCGGCCACGGTGGTGGCCACCGGTTTGTCCAGCAGCAGATGACGGCCGGCGGCGGCCGCACGGGCGGCCAGCGGCGCCTGGACGTCCGGCGGTACGGCGAACGCCACCGCGTCACTCGCGGCGAAGAGCGCGTCCAGGCCCTCCTCACCCGTGTACGCCTCGGTGCCGTGGGCGGCGGCGAGGACCTCCGCCGCCTCGGGCCGCCGGCCCCAGACCCCGCCGAGTACGGCACCGGGGTGGGCGGCGAGCGCCGGGGCGTGGGTCAGGCGGGCCCAGGGTCCCGCTCCGACGAGTCCGACGCGCATCGGTGTTCCGGGGGCGGCCGGGCCGGAAGGTGCTGGTGTGGTCATGCGGCCAGTGTGCCCGGTGGGACCCGGCACGGAACGTATCCGGTCCGCCACCGGTGGCAGGACTCCGGGCGGGCGGGCGCGGGGCCGCGCGACCACCGGCGAAAAGCCCGGTAACACCGGGTTCACACACGGGCAACGGCCGGGAAATCGCGTCTTGCCAAGCTGCGCGGTAGAGACCGCAGCACCCGCAAAGGATGGTTTCCGTGACGTTCAAGGCTGAGTACATCTGGATCGACGGCACCGAGCCGACCGCCAAGCTTCGCTCCAAGACCAGGATCATGGCCGGGAGCCCCACCGAGGACGTGGCGGACCTCCCCCTGTGGGGCTTCGACGGTTCGAGCACCGGCCAGGCCGAGGGCCACGCCTCCGACCGGGTGCTCAAGCCGGTCTTCCGGTGTCCGGACCCGATACGCGGCGGCGACGACGTCCTCGTGCTGTGCGAGGTCTTCGAGATCGACATGACGCCGCACGCGTCGAACACCCGCGCGGAGCTGCGCCCGGTGGCCGAGCGGTTCGAGGGCCAGGAGCCGGTCTTCGGCATCGAGCAGGAGTACACCTTCTTCGACGGCCACCGCCCGCTCGGCTTCCCCGAGGGCGGCTTCCCGGCCGCGCAGGGCGGCTACTACTGCGGGGTCGGCTCGGACGAGATCTTCGGCCGCGACATCGTCGAGAAGCACCTCGACAACTGCCTCAGGGCGGGCCTGGGCCTCTCCGGCATCAACGCTGAGGTCATGCCGGGCCAGTGGGAGTTCCAGGTGGGCCCGCTGTCCCCGCTGGAGGTCTCCGACCAGCTGTGGATCGCCCGCTGGCTGCTCTACCGCACCGCCGAGGACTTCGACGTGTCGGCGACGCTGGACCCGAAGCCGGTCAAGGGCGACTGGAACGGCGCGGGCGCGCACACCAACTTCTCCACCAGGGCGATGCGCGAGGGCTACGACGCGATCATCACCGCGTGCGAGTCGCTGGGTGAGGGCTCCAAGCCGCTGGACCACGTCAAGAACTACGGCGCGGGCATCGACGACCGGCTGACCGGTCTGCACGAGACCGCCCCGTGGAACGAGTACAGCTACGGCGTCTCCGACCGCGGCGCGTCGGTCCGCATCCCGTGGCAGGTCGAGCGGGACCGCAAGGGGTACATCGAGGACCGCCGCCCCAACGCCAACGTCGATCCGTACGTCGTCACCCGGCTGATCGTCGACACCTGCTGCACCGCGCTGGAGAAGGCCGGCCAGGTCTGATCCCTCCGGTACCGGTCCGGTCGGTCCGGTCAGGGGCGCCCACCACCGTGGTGCGCCCCTGACGCGTCCGGGCCCTCGCCCCCGGAGCGGGAGGGCTCTCACGGGGCGTTCCGCCGGGCCGGTGCGGGCCGGTTCCAAGCCAGTCCGGACCGGTTCCGGGCCAGTTCCGGCCGGTTCCGGGCCGGACCGTACCGACGGGTGAGAGGGCGCTGCGGCGCCGCCCCGACATCTGCTTCAATGGGCGCATGGCCAGCTTCCAGCACACCGCGTCGGGTCGCAGCGACCTCGAACCGTTCTGGCCCTCCCGTCAGCACCACGACTTCGACCGGGTGTGTTGCCGCGCGTGGAACGCGCAGGCCCTCTAAAGCCGCCTTTGACGGCCTTCGGCCCGCGCGCACGACGTACGTCCCCAGACGACTCCTCGCGCGAAAGAGCTGACTCCATGGCGAACACCCGTGCCTTCTCGACCGCTTCCACCGCAGTGGCGGCGGACTCCACCCGCACCGTCCCCTCCCCCGCCCGGCACCGGCTGCGTGCCGTCGACCGCGACGAGGTCGTCGAGGTCCCCGACGTGGCCGGGTTCCTGCCGCCGGGCGCCACCTGGCTCCCCGCGCCGCAGCACACGCTCCCGGCCCTGCCCGGCCGGCCCCCGATGGTCGGCTACCTGGTGCTCGTCCCCGCCGACCAGCAGCCCGCCCTGGCGGGGGCCGTCGCCTCGGCCCGGCACCGCCGCGTCGTACCGGAGGAACCGGCTCCCGACGTACCGGCCGGTCCCGTGGTGATCGACTCCACGCGGCGCACCGCCTTGGTGGACGGCTCCGCCCTCGACCTGACGTATCTCGAATTCGAGCTGCTGGCCCACCTGGTGGCGCATCCGCACCGGGTGCACACCCGCGACCAGCTGGTCACCACGGTGTGGGGCTACGGGCACGTGGGCGACGGGCGGACCGTCGATGTCCATGTCGCCCGGCTGCGCCGGAAGCTGGGCGCGGAGTACCGCCACGCGATCCAGACCGTCCGGCGTGTGGGGTACAAGTACGCCCCCTGAGCAGCAGCCGTCCTGAGCAGCCGCCGTATGAGCAGCCGCGGTATGAGCAGCCGCCGTATGAGCAGCCGCCGTCCCGGCCCGGACAGGGCACGCCGACGGGAGGCCCCGGGCAGGTCAGGGGTGCTGCCAGGTACACCCCCCGGCCGGGGGCGGGACGGCTGACGTCCGGCTCCCGGTCCGGGCGACACTGTGCGTGGGCGGGTCCAGCGGGGGTCCGGTGAGGAGGAGCGGCCATGACGCAGGCGGTACACGGACGGATACGGGGCACGCTGCTGGCCGGCGGACGGGCGTTCGTGCTGATGTTCGCGAGCATCGCGGGCTCGGTCACCCTGTTCGTCCTGGCAACCGTGTCCATCGCGTTCGTCCTGACCGGGGTGGGGCTGGTCACCACGCCATGGACGCTGGACCTGGTCCGCGCGCACGCCAACCGGCGCCGGCTGCTCGCCGCCACCTGGTCGGACGTCCGTATCCCCCTCGGCTACCGGCCGTTCCCCAAGGATCTGCGCACCGGGTTCACCGGCCAGGTGGAGCGCACCACGCTGATGCTGAAGGACCCGGCGACCTGGCGTGATCTGCGGTGGCTGCTGGTGGACATGACGGCGGGCTGTGCGGTGCTGGTCCTCGCCTTCGGGCTGGTGGTGTACCCGGTGGAGGGGCTGGTCCTGGCCGCCGGGCTGTGGCGGGTGTTCGAGGACAGCACGTACTGGTACGGGTTCGTGCCGGTGGAGAGCCAGCTGACCGGGCTGATCGCGGCGGCGCTCGGCCTCGTGCTGTTCTGCGTCTCCCTGTTCGCCACCCGTCCCCTGCTGCGGCTGCACTTCGTGCTCGCCCAGTCGGTGCTGGCACCCACCCAGGAGCAGGAGCTGGCCCGCCGCGTGGACCGGCTCACCGAGACCCGGCACGAGGCCGTGGACACGGCGGCGTCCGAACTGCGGCGCATCGAACGGGACCTGCACGACGGGGCGCAGGCACGGCTGGTCGCCATGGGCATGCACCTGGGCACCGTCGAAGCCCTCATGGAGAAGGACCCGGCCCAGGCGAAGAAGCTGCTGGCGACGGCCCGGGAGTCGTCGGCGGAGGCGCTGACCGAGCTGCGCGACCTGGTGCGGGGCATCCACCCGCCGGTGCTCGCCGAGCGGGGCCTCGGGGACGCCGTGAAGGCCCTGGCACTGCGGCTCCCCCTCGCGTCCGAGGTGGACGTGGACCTGGCGGGCCGGGCGGAGGCGCCGGTCGAGTCGGCGGCGTACTTCGCCGTCAGCGAGACCCTGACCAACGTGGTGAAGCACGCGGGCGCGGACCGGGTCTGGGTGGACCTGCACCACGCGGACGGCATGCTGCGGATCTCCGTCACGGACAACGGCGGGGGCGGTGCCACCGTGGGAGGCGGCTCCGGGCTCAGCGGGATCGAACGCCGGCTCGGTACATTCGACGGCGTCCTGGCCGTCAGCAGTCCCGCGGGCGGCCCCACCATGGTGACCATGGAGCTGCCTTGCGCGTTGTCCTAGCCGAAGACCTCTTCCTGCTCCGCGACGGTCTGGTGCGCATGCTGGAGGCGTACGACTTCGAGATCGCGGCGGCGGTGGAGAGCGGGCCCGAACTGACCAAGGCGCTGGCCGAGCTGGAGCCGGACGTCGCCGTCGTCGATGTGCGGCTCCCGCCGTCCCACACCGACGAGGGGCTCCAGTGCGCGCTGGCCGCCCGGCGGGCACGGCCCGGACTCCCGGTGCTGGTGCTGTCGCAGCACGTGGAGCAGTTGTACGCACGGGAGTTGCTGGCCGACGGCAACGGCGGCATCGGCTATCTGCTGAAGGACCGGGTCTTCGACGCGGACCAGTTCGTCGACGCGGTGCGCCGGGTCGCGGCGGGCGGCACGGCGATGGACCCGCAGGTGATCTCGCAGTTGCTCTCGCGGCGGTCCAGGGACAAGCCGATGGAGGGTCTCACGCCGCGCGAGCGTGAGGTGATGGAGCTGATGGCGCAGGGCCGGTCGAACGTGGCGATCGCCGCGCAGATGGTGGTCACGGAGCGGGCGGTGGCCAAGCACACGTCGAACATCTTCGGCAAGCTCGGCCTGCCCCCGTCGGACGACGACAACCGCCGGGTGCTGGCGGTGCTCGCGTACCTCGACCGGGGCTGAGCGGGGCCAGGCGCGCCCGCACCCGGCGGCGGCGGGAGGCCGCGCGCCGGGCGGTGGGGCGGTGGGCTCAGGGGTGGGTGACGGCCAGGCTCACCGTGTAGCGCTCCTCCACCACGCCGTCCGGGAAGAGCGCGGCCAGCCGCTCCCGTTCCGGTTCGAGGAAGGCTCCCGCCGCCTCCGGACCGATCATCAGGAAGTCCGAGAAGCTGCCGAGATTGGCCAGATGGACGTCGAGGGGCACCCGCCGGGTCCAGGGAATCCGGCGGGTGGTGAAGTCGAGTCCGGCGGGCAGCCGGCGCGGGAAGCCGCCGTCCTCCGCCGGGCCGCCACCCTCCTGGGCCGCCGCCGTCTCCTCGGCGCCGAAGAAGCGGCGTAGCCGGGCGTCCTGGGCCGCCACCCAGGGCACGGTGGCGTCCGAGTCGTTCCACCAGAGCGCGAGTCCACCGCCGGGGCGCAGCACGCGCCGTGCCTCCGGTACGGAACGCTCCGGGTCGGTCCAGTGCCAGGCCTGGGCGTACGTCACCAGGTCGCAGGAGCCGGACCGCAGGGGGAGGCGGTCGCCGTCGCCCCGGACGAGCGGTACCCCGGGCAGGGTGCGGCGGAACTGGGCCGCCATGCCGTCGCCCGGCTCCACGGCGGTCACCCGGGCGCCACGCGCGTGCAGGAGTGCGGTGCCGAGGCCGGTCCCGGCTCCGACATCCGCGACGCGGCTGCCCGCGAGGCCGAAACCGGCCAACTCCTCGACGGCGTCCAGGAGGGCCGGAGGGTAGGAGGGGCGGTTGGCCGCGTAGACGGCGGCCGCCGCGTCGAAGGAACGTGCCTGCGTAGGGGTCGTCATGGCGCCATCATCGACCCTTCGAGGCTTCGGCCGTGCCGCCAGGGCGAAATCGAGCCTCTGGGGAGGGCGTGTCCCGGGGCATGCCGGAGTGACCATCCCATCATTCGCTCGTTCAGCTGAACGTGCCCCCCCTACGCGCTGAACCGCCGTCCGCCGCCCGCCTCCCCGGGGGCCCGGCGGAGCTGACCGACGCCGAGCGGGCCGAGGCCGCCCTCAGCGAGCACTACGCCCGGCTGACCCGGATCGGCTATCTCCTGCTGCCCCCCTCGCTGGGGCGCAACCGCCGGGTGCTGACCGCGCACTGGCTCGTCCAGCGGTCCCTGCCCCGGGCGCACGCTCCGGAGCACGCGGGGGCACTGCCCGGGGAGCACGAGGACCCGGGGTGCGCCTACGCGTACGTACGGCTGAGGGTGGTGCGCTCCGCGCTCACGGCGGGGCTGCCGTTGCGCCGGTTCGCGCGGCCCCGGCGGGCGCAACTGCCGCCCCTGCTGCCCCAGGTGTGGGGGCTGCGGCTGTTCCCGCACTCCTGCGGAACGGACGCGCTGGCCCTGGAACGGGCGCTGTCCGAGGTGTCCGGGGCCGGCCGGGCCGCGCACGTGCTGCGCGGGCTGGAGGGTCTGACGGACGAGGAGGTGGGCCAGGTGCTCCGCGCGGCGGGGGTGGCCGATCCCCGGGCCGCGCTGGCGGAGGCGGACCGGCTGACGGCCCCTCACGCCCTGCTGGCCTCCCCGGAGTTCGATCCCTGCGCGCTCCAGGTCAGGCCGACCGATCTGCTGCGCCGGCGGAGGCGTGCCCGGACGGTCCGGGCGGGGCTCTGCGCGCTGCTGGTGTGCGGGACGCTGGTGCTGCTGCCCCGGGACGGTCTGGGCGGCCGGCCCACCGCCTCCGGGCCGCCCTCCGCGTCGGGCACCACCGTGGGGCACGCCCCGGACCCCGCGGCGGTGCGCCGGGTGCCCTCGGAGGCCTGGCGGAGTGCGGGCCGGTACGACTTCACGGTGTGGCCGACCCGCGGCGACCGTGCCCAGGACGCCGGACTGCTGGGGCGGGCGCTGGCCGCGTGGGCGGGTCCACGGGCGGGGGTGGCCTCCTCGCACACCCCAGGAACGCCCGTCGGTCCCCCGGTGGGCCCGCCGCAACTGCTGTACGCGGGCGATGTCGGCCCCGCCTCGGTGGTGCTCTTCCACGACGGACTGCGGGTCGTGCGGTACGCCGAGCCCCGGGGCACCGGCCCGTCGCGGGGCCAGGACCCGTCGCGGGGCGCGGTCGTGGACTTCGCCCGGGTGGACGGCGCGGACGAGGTGGCCGCGAGCGCCCTGGTCGTCCAGCGCCGCGACGGCCGCGTCCGCTATCTGACCGCGCCCTGGGTGCGCGGTGTCCTCGTACGGGACCTGCGGGCACCGCACGATCCGGCGCGGGCCCTGCGCCGCCGCGCCGACGGGGTGACGGACCCGCTGCCCGGTCCGCAGGGAGACACGCCGGACTGCGCGTCCTGGCACGCGCTGGAGGTCCGGGACGGCACGGCCTCGCGGCTGATGACGGATCTCGGCGAGCTGACCCCCGCGCGCCTGACCTCCGGGCCGCCGTCCGCACCGCACGACGTGTCGGACCGGGCGGACCGGGAGAGCTGGGCGCGCACCGCCTGTCTGCTGCGTACGGTCCGCGCCAACGGTGTCCGGTCGGTGAACTCCTGGGCCTACGCGAGGCAACCGCTGCCGGAGAGCGGCGGTTCCGCGCTCTGGCTCTGCACCCGGGCGGAGACCTGGCGGGGCGCGGGCAGCAGGGTGCTGGCGCAGTTCCAGGCCCCGCCCGAACTGTCCGGCGGGGCCGCCGCGTCGGGTGCGGTCGCGGCCCGCGCCGAGGACACCCCCGACTGCGGGCCGCGCCGTCCCCGGGTGCTGGCGGGCGTGCTGTGGAAGTCCGACGCCGGGCGGTGGTACGTGCTCGCGGCGGGGTCCCGGCAGTTCGTGTCCGTCGCGGCGACGGGCGGTGTCGAGGGGCGTGCGCGGGGACGGCTGCTGGCCGTTCCGGCCCAGGAGGGCGACCGGGCGCGGCTCGACGGGCTCCTGGCGGACGGCACCCGGGTACGGGCGCTGCGCTGAGCGGTCCGCCCCGCCGCCGGACCCCCTGCCGGAAGGGCCCCGCGGAGCCTTTCGTTACGCTTACCGGCATGACGACCGGTGTGCGGCGCAGGATGGGCGTCGATGAGCGCAGAGCCCAACTGATCTGCGTCGCACTGGAGTTGTTCAGCCGCCGCTCGCCCGACGATGTGTCGATCGACGAGATCGCGGCGGCGGCGGGCATCTCGCGCCCGCTGGTCTACCACTACTTCCCGGGCAAGATGAGTCTGTACGAGGCGGCGCTGCGGCGGGCCGCCGACGATCTGGCGGGCCGCTTCCTGGAGGCGCACGAAGGGCCTCTGGGGGCGCGGCTGCTGCGGGTGATGGGCCGGTTCTTCGACTTCGTCGAGGAGCACGGGCCGGGTTTCTCCGCGCTGCTGCGCGGTGGCCCCTCGGGCGGCCCGTCCACCGCCAACGTGATGATCGACGGGGTGCGGCAGGCCGCGTACGAGCAGATCCTTTCCCATCTCCGGGTGGTGTCGCCGCCCGCCCGGCTGCAGCTCGTGGTCCGTTCCTGGGTGTCGCTGGCCGAGTCGACGGCCCTGCTCTGGCTGGACGGGCGGCCCGTTCCGCGTGCGGAGCTGGAACTCCAGCTGGTGCACGACTTCGCGGCGCTGGTGTCGGTGAGCGCGGCGTACGACGGGGAGGTGGCCGCCATCGCGCTGCGGATCTTCGCGCAGGAGCCGGCGGACGGGCCGTTCGGTGATCTGCTGGGCCGGCTCACGGCCCTGTCACCCGGCGGGGAGGACCGGCCGCCGTCCGGCGCCTGCCGCCCGGCGCCGTCGGACCCGAGGGCCGGCACCGCCGCGCTCGCCTGACCGGGCGGGCGTCCGCCGGGTCCCTCACCCCTTGGTGTAGGACGGGTCGAGGTCGCGGATCTCGGCCGAGACGTGGACGGTGAGGCCGTCCACGGGCTTGAGGTGGCCGGCCAGCAGGTCCAGTACGGCCTGGGTGAGCCGCCCCTTGATCTCGGGCGTGCGGCCGGGCAGCAGCGCGATGGAGACGTTGACGATGGCGTCCCCCGCCGGGGCGTCCCCCACGACGGTGTCCTCCGCCCGGCGGAAGCGGCTCTTGCAGGCCGGGACCGTGGTGGACACGGTCTCGGCGACGAGCGGGTGCAGGGCCAGGGCGAAGCCGCGGCGGTCGAAGCCGGTGTCGAGCTCGGCGGAGTAGTCGACGGTGATCTGCGGCATCAAGCGCTCCTGGGAAGCAGAGTTCGGTTCACGTGCGGGGTCAGCTTCGCGCGGGCGCGCCGGACACACAAGGCGGTCCCGCCGTACGAGACCCGGCCGGCCCCGGTCCCGGTCCCGTGGAGGGGGCGCGGGGCCGGGGCCGGCCGGGGTGCGGGGCCCGTTCAGCGGGTGAACACGGCGACCGTACGGCCCGGGACGGTGAAGCCGCCCGTGGAGCGGTCGTACGCCGCCTTCTTGACGGTCCGGTCCGCGCCCGACGCCTGGACCGGGTGCAGCCGGTACGCCGTACCGGCCGGCCCGGGAACACGCTGGCTCACGGTGCCGGGGGTGGCGTTCATGACGACGACCAGCTTGCCCAGGCGCATGGTGATCACGCCGGGCGTCTCCTTCGTACCCGAGAGCGGGAAGGACAGGGCCTTCTGGACCTGTGCCGCGGTGGCGAGGCCGAAGTCCTTCTCGCTCGTGCGGATGGTCAGGAGGTCCTGGTACGCGGCGGACGCGCCGGTGATCTCGGCGCATCCGGGGCGCGGGGCGGCGGAGGCCAGCAGCGGCTTGCCGTAGGACCACTTGTCCTGGTTGTCGGCGGCGGGCGGCAGCCCCCGGCCGAAGCCGTTGCCCTTGCGGCAGTCCCAGTGCAGGGCGTTGAACCAGTCGCCGCTGTCGTAGGAGTTGCGGTCCAGCGACTTGGAGCGCAGCAGGTCGGTACCCGCCTGGGAGAGCGAGGGCCCCTGGGAGAGGGTGGCGGTCGCCATCGCCACGACCTGCATACGGGCCCGGTCGGCCGCCGTGGTGCCGGCGGGCAGCTTGAAGGTGAGGGCGTCGTAGAGCGTTTCGTTGTCGTGGGCGTCGGCGTAGGCCAGGGCGTCGCCGGGCGCGGCCGCGTATCCGGCGGGGGCGCCGTTGTAGTCGACGGCCGAGCCCTTGACCGTGCGGCCCTGGGTGTCGGTGAAGGTGTAGTCGGCGAGGTTGCCGGTGAGGCCGACCTTGATCAGGTCCTGGTAGTGGAGCAGCCGGGCCTTCTGTTCGGCCGGGGTGCCGTTGGCGGGTGAGGTGTTGGGGTCGGTGTAGAGGCCGGAGGCGAAGCCCTGGACGCGGGGGTCCTCGTCGAAGGGGCCGCCGCCGCGTACGGCGTCGCGGGCCCGGTCGGAGAAGGTGGCGATGCCGGTACCGGCCATGTTCGCCTGGGTGGCCTGGACGAAGTGGGCGTCGTCGGCGATCTCACCGAAGTTCCAGCCCTCGCCGTACAGGACGATCTTCTTGCCGTCGACGCCGTCCTTGGCCAGGGTCAGCGCGTCCAGCGCCGCGCGGACGGCGAGGATGTTGGCCTTGGGGTGGTGGCCCATCAGGTCGAAGCGGAAGCCGTCCACCTTGTACTGCTTGGCCCAGGTGACCACGGAGTCCACGACGAGCTTGCCCATCATGGTGTTCTCGGTCGCGGTGTCGGCGCAGCAGGTGGAGGTGGAGACGGTGCCGTCCTCCAGGAGCCGCTGGTAGTAGCCGGGCACGATGCGGTCGAGGACGGACTTGTCGTCCTGCCCGGAGGCCACGGTGTGGTTGTAGACGACGTCCATGACGGTGCGCAGTCCGGCGCCGTTGAGGCCCTGGACCATCTGCCGGAACTCGACGGTGCGCCTGGTGCCCTCCGGGTCGGAGGCGTACGAGCCCTCGGGGACGGTGTAGTGCAGCGGGTCGTAGCCCCAGTTGAACCCGTCCTCGGCGGCGGCCGCCGTGACGCAGGCCTGCTGTTCCTCGGAGTCGGGGGCGTAGACGGACAGGTCGCAGGCGGGCTTCTTCTGGTCGGACTTCTTCTCGGGGATGGTGCCGATGTCGAAGGCGGGCAGCAGGTGGACGTAGCTGGTGCCGGAGTCCGCGAGTTCCCTGAGGTGCTTCATCCCGTCGGAGCGGGTGTCGGTGAACGCCAGGTATTCACCGGGGTGCTGGGAGGTCGGGTCCGTGATCGAGAAGTCACGGATGTGGAGTTCCTGGATCTGGGCGTCGCGCAGCGGGACGGCCGCGGGCTTCCTCAGCCCGGACCAGCCGCGCGGGGCCAGCTCCGGGTCGGAGAGGTCGGTGACGAGGCTGCGGGCGGAGTCGGTGGTCAGGGCGGTGGAGTAGGGGTCGGTGACCTTGTTGGTGACCATCTTCCGCACGGTGGGCGCCCAGACGTCCACGACGTACCGGTAGGGCTTGCCCGTCCACTTCTTCGTGCCGGTGACGGACCAGACGCCGGTGCGGTCGTCGCGCCGCATCGGGAGGGTGCGGCCGTCGAGTTCGAGGGCGACCGTGCGGGCGGTGGGCGCCCAGACGGAGAGGGTTGGGCTGCCCTTGCGAAAGACCGGGCCGAGCGCGGCCTTGCTCGCGGCCTTGCCGTACAGGTCGTCCAGGACCCCGGCGGTCTGGACGCCGGTGGCGGCGAGCAGGGCGCCGTTGGCGGCGCGCTGGGTGGCGATCAGCTGGCCGCGCAGGGAGGCGCGGACCCTGTCCCGGTCGCGCGGGTCCACGGTGAAGGCGGGGTACTCGGCCAGGTGCGGGTACGCCGCCTTCTGGGCGGCGGTCAGCTCGGTGGTACCGAGCCGGATCCACCGGCCCTCGTCGCTGAGGGCCCCGTCCACGACGGAGATCCCGCCGTTCTCCGCGTACACGAGCTGCTGGCTGGTGGCGGCGGTGGCCTTCACCTTCCAGACGACGGTGTCCGCGTCGATCCACTGCGCCTCGGCCTTGGTGAGGTCGGGGGCGGGGGCGCCGCCGGTCTGCGGCAGCAGGTATCCGGGCTTTCCGCCGAGCATCCAGACCTCGTGCCCGTAGGTGGCGAGGTCGAGCGACTGGTCGCTGGGCAGGTCCTTCTCGTCGCCCTTGTGCAGGATGTAGCTGAGTGCGGTGGCGCCCTCGGTGAGCGGCACCTCGAAGGTGGCGCCGTAGGCGTCGGTGCTCACCGGCAGCAGGGGCTTGGCCCAGTCGGTGGGTGCGGCGGCGCCGGTCCAGGTGTGCAGGCCCCAGCCGTCGTAGTCGCCGTCCGCGCGGTGGTAGTGCAGGACGGCCTTGGAGGTGTCCTGCGGCGGGTACGCGCCTTCAGGTGCCTCGGTGGCCTGGCCGTCCTCGCCCTCTTCGACCCAGACCTGGCCGGTCCTCGCGAGGTCGATCGTGCGCGCGGGGCCGTCCGCGGTGCCGTTCTTCTCCACGGTGTACCGGACGGTGGAGGCGGCCTCGCCGAGGTCGATCCAGGCGAAGGCGCCGTAGGCGTCGCGGCCGGCGAAGTCGGCGGTGGTGTCCCCGGACACGAGCTGCCAGCCGTCGTAGTCGCCGTCCGCGCGGTGGTAGTGGACGACGGCCCTGTCCCGTTCGACGGCGACGGGCTTGGCGGCGGGCGGGGCCTGGCCCGCGGTGGTGGAGGCGAGGGCGCTCGCGGTGCGCCCGGCGCGGTCCACGACCACGGCCTTGTAGCGCAGCGGGGTCCCGGCCTTCACCGAACCGTCCACGTACTGGGTGACCTTGTACGGGGCGTGGTCGGCGGTGCCGAGGGTGTGCCACGCGCCGTCGCCGGTCTGCGCGGCGAACACGACGCGGTTGAGGCCTCCGCCGTCGACGTCGGCGGTGATCTCGACGGTGCCGGTGGCTCCGGCGGCGGGTGCCGTCAGGCTGACGGACGGCTTGGTGGCCGGGGTGGACAGCTGCTTGTCGGCGCGCAGCACGGTGCTGGAGAGGGCGGGCACGGTGACCCGGACCTTCGTGTCGGCGCCGCTGCGGACGGTGCCGGAACCGCCGTACAGCGTACGGAAGTTCATACCGGCCGACGCGGTGGTCAGCTCGACCGTCCTCGGTGCGGTGGAGTTGTTGGCGGCGACGAGGTATTCGTAGGGCCGCGCGGCGTCCGTACGCGAGTAGGCGTACACGGAGTCCTTGGCATACCGCTCGGTCTGGACGCCGTCGCGGAGCGCGGGGTGGTCCCGGGTGAGCTTGGAGAGCGCGGCGACCGCCCGGTAGAGCGGGTGGTTCGTGTCGTACGCGTCGGAGGCGTGGGTGCGGTCGGTGCCGAGCTGGTCGTCGTCGAGGTAGTCGGCGGTCTTCGAGGCGAAGAGCGGCTGGCGGGCGTCCTTGTCGCCGCCCGCTCCGGTGTAGCCCTGCTCGTCGCCGTAGTAGATCACCGGGTTGCCGCGGCCGAGGAACATCAGCTCGTCGGCGAGGCGTGCGCGGGCGAGGAGTTCGGCGTCACCGGCCTTCGGGTTGTCCTCCTTGAGGAAGGTCCCGATGCGGCCCATGTCGTGGTTGCCGAGGAACGTGACCTGCTCGTAGGCGTTGGCCTTGTCCGTGGTGTAGCGGTAGTCGTCCCCGTAGACGGCGGCCAGCTTCGAGGCCGGGGCGCCCTGGGAGGCGAACTGCCGGGCGGCCTCCTGGAACGGGAAGTCGAGGGTCGCGTCGAGCCGGCCCCGGGTGACGTAGGGCGAGGTGACCTCGGTGTCGGCGGAGTAGACCTCGCCGAACATGAAGAAGTCGTCGCGGCCCCGCTTGGCCGCGTAGGCGTCGAGCGCGGTGGCCCACTGGGTCCAGAAGTCGAGGTCCACGTGTTTGACGGTGTCGATGCGGAAGCCGTCGATGTCGAAGTCGCGGACCCACTTCTCGTAGATCTTCTCCATGCCGGTCACGACCTCGGGGCGCTCGGTCCACAGGTCGTCCAGGCCGGAGAAGTCGCCGTACTCGGTGGACTCGCCCGCGTAGGTGGAGTCGCCCCGGTTGTGGTACATCGTGGGGTCGTTGAGCCAGGCGGGGACCTTTGTGCCCGTGGTGACGGGGGTGTACGGGAAGGAGGCGGCGTCCACCTTCCGCATGCCGTCGCTGTCGTCGAAGGGGCGGCCCTCCGTGTCGAGGTAGGGGTAGGCGCCCTTGGGCTTGTAGCCGTACTCCTTCTCGGCGTAGTCCACGGTGTCGGCGGTGTGGTTGGTGATGACGTCGAAGAAGACCTTCATGCCCTTGCCGTGGGCCTTGTCGATCAGCTTCGACAGGTCGGCGTTGGTGCCGAAGTGCGGGTCCACCTGGGTGAAGTCGGTGATCCAGTAGCCGTGGTAGCCGGCGGAGGCGTCCTTGCCGGTGCCCTGGACGGGGCGGTTCTTGAAGATCGGGGCGAGCCAGATCGCGGTGGTGCCGAGGCCCTTGATGTAGTCGAGCCGCTGGGTGAGGCCCTTGAGGTCGCCGCCCTGGTAGAAGCCCTTGTCCGTGGGGTCGAAGCCGGTCTCCAGCCGTGAACCCCGCAGCCCGCCGCGGTCGTTGGAGGTGTCGCCGTTGGCGAAGCGGTCGGGCAGCACGAAGTAGAACTGCTCGCGGGTCAGGTCGTGCCGGGCCGGTTCCCGGGCGAGCTTCGCGTCCGTGGGTGGTGACGGGGGCCGGGGCGCGGCGGACGCGGTGGCCGCCGCCGGCACGACGGGCAGCAGCGCCGCGCACAGCGCGGCGACGGCTCCCCGCCTCAGGGTGGTTCGGGACACGGGCGGGTTCTCCTCGGCGTTCAGGGGTGGGTGGAGCGGTGCGGGCCGGGGACGCGTGAGGCGTCCCCGGCCCGTGGGGTGGTGGGATCTCAGCCGCGCCAGACGTCGGCGGTCAGCGTGACCTTGCCGGAGGCCGGCACGGTGGCGGTGCGGTTGGCGCCGTTCTCCCAGGTGACGTTGCCGGCCGCGTCCTTGCGGACGTACTTGTACTCGAAGGCGGTCCCGGCGGGCAGGGCGACGTCGAGCTTCCAGACGGGGTACGTCGCCGGGTCGAGCTTCAGGGCGCTGCCGGGGTTCCAGTTGCCGAGGGCGGCCTGGTTGCCGGTGACGTAGATGTTCTGGCCCATGACCGTGGTGGCGTTGACGCCGAAGGAGGCGCCGGACTGGCCGGTGCCGCCGTTGTCACCGCCGCCGTCGGTGCAGGTGCGGGCGCCCACGTGCAGGGCGACCGCGGTGTCGGCGCCCAGGGTGGCGGTGAACTGGCCGGAGCCGTTGACGGTGACGCCCTTGCCGGACTGGACGTCGCAGTAGTCACCGGCGGGCAGTGACGTCTGGAACGTACGGGTCAGCGAGGAACCCTCGTGGTTGATGGCCACGTACGCCTTGGAGCCGCGCCCGAAGGCGATCCGGTCGCCGCCGTCGTCCCACCAGTCGGTGACGCCCTGGCCGCGCGCGGCGTTGCGGAAGCCGACCATGGAGGAGATCTCGGTCCAGGCGTGCTGGCACTTCCACCCGTCGCTGTAACAGGCGTTCACCTGGCCGCCGTTGGGCGGACCGGCGTCCTTGTCGGACCACTCGTAGCCGGAGTGGACGTCCGGGGAGCCGTAGGGGTACGCCAGCATGAAGACGCTCGCCAGCGTGTAGTTCGCGCCGTTCTTGTAGTTCAGCGTCTCGCCGTTGCGCTCGGTGTCGTGGTTGTCGACGAAGACCGCCGACCTGCCCGACTCCATGAAGCCCCAGCCCTCGCCGAAGTTCTTCAGGTTGGCGAGGTTCTCATTGAGGAAGGTCTGCTTGAGGGAGCGGGCGTAGCGGAACTCCTGCACGTCGCCGGTGCCGAGGTACTCGGTGGGCGAGACCGCCTCGCCCGCGCCGTAGATGGCCTCCTGCTTCCAGTACGCGTTCGGGTTGCTCAGCCGGGACTTGATGTTCGCGAGGTCCTGGGCCGGCATGTGCTTGGCGGCGTCGATCCGGAAGCCGTCCACGCCGAGCGAGAGCAGGTCGTTCAGGTACCCGGCTATCTTCCCGCGTACGTACTCCTCGCCGGTGTCCAGGTCGGCGAGCCCGACGAGTTCGCAGTTCTGGACGTTGGCGCGGTCGCCGTAGTTGGTGATCTGCGACTGGCAGTCGTTCATGTCGTTGACGGAGTAGAGGCCCGGGTAGTCGTACTTGGTGTACGAGGACCCGCCCGTACCGGTGCCCGAACCGGCCGACATGTGGTTGATGACCGAGTCGGCGACGACCTTGACGCCCGCGCCGTGACAGGTGCTCACCATGTTCGCGAAGGACGTACGGTCACCGAGCCGGCCGGCGATCTTGTAGCTGACGGGCTGGTAGGAGGTCCACCACTGCCCGCCCTGGATGTGCTCCTGGGGCGGCGAGACCTGGACGTATCCGTATCCGGCGGGCCCGAGGCTGCCGGTGCACGCCTTGGCGACGGAGTCGAACTTCCACTCGAACATCACCGCGGTGACGTCCTTGTCGCCGGGCGGGGCGGCCTGGGCCGTACCGGCGGTGCCGAGACCGGCGGGGAGGGCGAGGACGGCGGCGCCCGTGACCAGGGCGAGCGAGGCCGACAGTGATCTTCGAGCCATGATTCCTCCTGCGGTGGGGGGAGGTACGGGGAAGGGCGGAGCAGCCTCACATGGCAACGCGCCGTGCCCTCAAGGCTTTGAAGGTTCTTGCAGCAAGGATGCAAAACCTCGTGCGCAGCAGACCGTACGAGCCTGACCTGGCCTGGTCAACCCCCTGGACACGACGCGATGACGTCCCGCTCACATCCACGAAATCTCGGAGATTCTTTCCTGCAAGGACTTACGCAAGATATTGCGGCCCTGTTAAGTTCGTCCCGACTCCGGCCCGGCCGGCCGGGGGTCCGGTCCGCCGGGCCCCACGCGCCCGGCCGGCCGGGCCGGTCACGGCGCGGAGAGGTCCGGACGTCGCTTCCCCGCCGGCCCGACCTGGGCCGACGTCCGGACCTCTTCCGCGCGGGGGACGGTCCCCTTCCGCGCATGGGACGGCCCCCTTCCGCGTGGGGACGGTCTCCTTCCGCTTCCGCGCGTCACGCCTCGCTCAGGCCGCGTGCCGGCCGGTGCGCAGGGGGGTGCCGGCCGCGAGGCCTTCCGGGTCCAGCGCCAGCGACAGGGCGGCGGTGGCCCCGATGTCCGCCAGGCTGTGGGCGTCCGGAAGGAGTTCCACCCCGCGCGCGCCCGGTCGGTGGATCAGCACCGGCACGTACTCACGGGTGTGGAGCGCGTGGCCGATCGTGGGGTCGTTCCCGTGGTCCGCGGTGACGATCAGCCGGTCGCCGGGGTCCGCGAGCAGCGCCATCAGCCCGGCGAGGCCCGCGTCCACCTGCTCCAGCAGACGACCGTACCGCTCCGGGTCCTGCTGGTGCCCCGCCAGGTCCGTCTCCTGGACGTTCGCGACCACGAGGGCGTCGCCCTCGGCGCGTACCGCCTCCAGGGTGTGCGAGAGCACGTCGGCGGTGGCGACGGCCGGACGGCGCGTCGCCGCCCCGCACTCCAGGATGTCGGCGGCCTTGCCCACCAGCACGACCGGGATCCCCGCCCGGACCGCCAGTTCGGGAAGCTGGCGGGTGTGGTCCAGTTCGGCGCCCAGGTGCCGCACCTGGAGGCCGCCGTTGCGGTAGAACCCGGTGGCGGGCGTGTCCAGCCCGATCGTCCCCCCGTCGCCGGGACGGACGTGGTCACGGAGCGGGCCGTCCGCGTGGCCGCCGACGGCGATGACCCGGGCGACCGGCGCGACGGCGCGCACCGTACGGGCGACGGCGAGGATGCCGTGGGGTCCGTCGAAGGGCAGGTCGTCCAGGCGGCCGGAGGCGTTCCAGTTGATGCCGGGGTCGGCCTCCAGGTTGTCGTGGACCAGGACCGTCCCGTCCACCACGAGCAGCGGCCGCCCGTCGAGCCGTTCGACCCGGTGGCCGGCGGCCGTGAGCGCGTCGGTCACCTCGTCGATGTGGTCGGCGAGCCTGGCCACCGTCACCCGGCTGAAGTCGGCGCCCATCATGGTCTGGTGGCCCGCGAAGGTGTCCGCCCCCGGGTAGCCGAGCGCGGCCCTGCCCGCGGCCACGGGCAGGCGGGTGCGGCGGGCCAGATCCGGGTGCGGGTGCACCAGCCCGAGCCCCAGCGCCCCGAGCACCGGCAGTCGCAGCGGCCGCCCGAACGCCGTGCGGCAGTGGTCGAGCACGTGTCGGCAGGTGTCCGCGGCGAGGTCGCCGGGGCGCAGGTCGCCCGCGTCGGGCATGGCACCGACGCCGAATCCGTCGAGGACGACGATGACGGTCTTGGCCATGGGGTGCTCCTTACAGGGCTCGGCCGTGGGAGTCGTACAGCCCGTTCAGCCGGGGGTTGCCGGAGGACAGTCCGGAGACGACGGCGACGGTCGACCGGGTCACGAAGATCTGGGTACGGAAGGCGAGCAGCGCGGTGTCCCCGACACGGACGTCCGCCGCGCGCTCGGGCGGGTCGAGCAGCCGGTAGTAGTCGATGTTCTCGGCGGGCGCGGACCGCACGCCGAGCCGGACACCGGTACGGGGAAGGAGGGCGCTGCGGATGTGGGAGCGGCTGTAGAAGCCCCCGCCGTGCAGGGCGGGGCGGCCGTCGTCCAGGGTGTGGGCGACTTCGCTGACGTACACGTAGGCGGGCTTCTCCGGCTGGCCGGGGTCGAGGGCGTGCAGCGGGGTCGTGCCGGTCAGGGCGTGGCCCGGCTCGCCGTGGGTGGCCCCCAGTCCGGCGAGCAGCGGCAGGGAGGCCATCGAGGTGGCGCTGGGGGCGCTGAGCTTGAGGTCGTGGTGTCCGCGCGCGGCCAGGAGGTCGCGGGCCTTCAGCGCCAGGCCGAAGTTGGGTGTGGCGGTCGGTACGCCCGTCGCGGGGTCGCACAGGACGCACGGGAAGGCGGTGACGCCCGCGATCCGGATGCCGTCCAGTTCCTCGGCGTCCTTGGCGAACGCGTCCAGGCGGTCGAGGGGGACGCCGCCCTCCTGGCCGGGGTAGGCGGCGCCGTCGGCGGCTTCGAGCCGGACCAGGACGTCCTGGACGAAGCCCAGGCCGCGTGCCGCCTCGGCGACGGCGCGGGCGTTGGCCAGGTCGAAGACCGTGACGGCCTCCGGACGCCAGGCCAGCATCTCCGGCAGTGCCCGAGGGGGGATCTGGACGAGGTGGCCGAGGTTGCCGGGCCGCGCGCCGGCGGCGTGCAGGGCACGCGCCTCCGCCGGGTCGATGGCGGCCGAGCGGGGGATGTGCCGGGCGACGGCCCGGATGAGTTCGGGGTTGCGGCCGATCTGCTTGACGACGAACCAGAGGCTGACGCCGAGGCGTTCGGCCTCCGCCGCCAGCAGCGCGGCGTTGGCCTCGACGGCGTCCAGGTCCATGACGTAGGTGTCGGGCGGGATCTCGCCGTCGCGGTGGAGCGCGGCCGCGGCGTCGACGAGCCCGGGGTTGCGGGTGAGCACGGTGTCGAGAAACACGGTCAGTCGTCCTCCGGGGCGTCCAGGGCGGCCAGCGAGCGGCGCAGGATGTCGATGACGAGATCCGCGCCCGCCCGCATCGGGTTGACGCGTACGGTCCAGTCGGCGAGTTCGGGGAGGTCGTCGAGGGCCGAGCTGGACATCCGGTAGAAGAGCGGGGCGATCTCGTAGCGGGAGTTGGAGCCGACGGGGTAGGGCGCGGCTCCGAAGCGCGCGGCGACGGAGGGGAGCCGCGCGGCGACGGGCCGGTCGAGCCGGACGAGGAGGCAGCGGTCCTGGGCGTTGGCGAGGCGCACCTCGGCCACGCCCTCCACCTCACCGGCCGTCAGCCGTCGTGCGACCTCGGCGCCCACCCGCGACTGCACCGCCCACATGACGGGGACGTGGGTGAGGGCGCGCAGGGCGTCGAGTGCCTGGTGGCCCTGGACCTGCCCGCCACCGGAGTAGTTGTCGCGGCGGACGTGCGCGACCAGGTCGCGGGCCCCGACGACAACGCCGACGCCCTCCGGTCCGTGCAGTTTGAACAGGGAGAAGCAGGAGGCGTCGGCTCCCAGTTGCACACCGGCGGCGGGGGTGCGCATCACGGCGTAGTTGTCGTCCACGATCGTGCGGACCCCGGCCGCCCGGCAGGCGGCGATGACCTCGGCCGGATCGTAGGAGTCGGCGAGCCGCTGGCGGGTGTGCTGGATGTACGCCCAGCGGAACCGGCCGGACGCCAGGGTCTCGTCCAGGGTCCGGGCGTCGTTGAAGTCGGCGTCGAGGGTCCGCACGCCGATGCCCCTCAGCGTGACCTCCGTGGTGCGGTAGACCGGGGCCCGGTGGATGAGCAGCGGGTCGCCCGCGCGGACGGCCGCGTTGAGCGCGGCCCGGATGGCGCCCGTGCCCGCGCCCTGCACGAGGGCGGCGTCCTCGGCACCGAAGAAGTCGGCGAGCACCGCTTCGACACGTGCCGTGGTGCGGGGGCGGCCGAGGCCGGGGACGACTCCGGCGTCGGCGGCGAAGAGCTCGTGGCCCTCGAAGTGTGCCGCGGTCGCCTCCAGCAGCCGGAACTGTGTGGCGACGGCGTCCTCCAGGCCGACGGTCGCCAGCGGGAAGGTGGGGGGAAGTCCGGGTGGTACGGGGCTCATGTCAGTTCTCCTCGTCGCTCGCGCCGCTCAGGAAGCGCAGCGGGTTGCGGCGGGTCAGCAGGTCGATCAGGTCGTCGTCGGCGCCCGCCGCCCGGAGTGCGGGCAGGAAGTGGCGGAAGAGGTGCCCGTACCCCTGGCCGCCCTCGTCACGGAGGTAGCCGTGGCGCGAGATGTCGCAGCTGAGCAGGGCCCGGTCGGCGTGCCCGGCCTCCATCAGCGCGACCAGCAGCCGCAGCCGGGTCCGGTCGCTCTGGTAGGAGGACTTGCCCACCGTGTCGAAGGCGACGTACGCCCCTCTCGCGGCGATCTCCCGGTGGACACCCGGGTCGTCCAGCAGGTCCTGGTGGCCGATGCTCACCCGGTGGGCGGGCAGCCCCTCGGCGGTGAGCAGTTCCAGCTGGGCGAGTCCGCCGCGGCCCAACTGCGCGTGGGTGGCGAGGGAGAGGCCGGTGGCCCTCGCGGCCCGCGCGCCGGCTCGCAGCACCGTGGCCTCGGCGGCGGAGGGGACGTCCCCGTGGCTGCCGAGTTCGCCGAGGACGCCGGGGCGGACACCGGTCGCGCCGATGCCGTCCTCGATCTCGCGGACCAGAACCGCGGTGAGCGCTTCCACGTCGGCGCCGTCGATCTCGGGCGTGTGGAACGGCTCGTAGTACCAGCCGGTCGCGGCGACCACCGCGACCTGGGCGTCCCGCGCGATCGAGGCCAGGGTGCGGACGTCGCGTCCCATGCCCCGGCAGGTCAGTTCGACGACCAGGGAGAGTCCGAACTCCTCGCGGAGCTCGCTCAGTTCGGCGGTCACCGCGGCAGCATGGAGGCGTGGGTCGAGGACGGCCGCGCCGTCGCCCCGCTGGTCCAGGTCGAGGACGAGGTGTTCATGGGCGAGGACGGGGCCGCGGACGGCCTCGGTCGCGAGGTCACCGCCGACGGTGCGCAGGGTGTGCCGGGCGGAATGGTTCATCGTGGGGGTTCCTTCTTCGCGTACGGCCCGGTCCGGATCAGCCCTTGAGGGGGGTGAACAGGTCGAGCCAGTACAGGATGTTGAGCAGGACGCCGCCGACGATCACGGCCGCGGGTGCGGCGGCCATCTTCACGACGGGACGGCCCATCGCCTCGTTCAGCAGGTACAGCCCGCCGACGACGAGGATGCCGAGCCCGCCGCCCATGGCGTTGGCGGCCATCAGCGAACCGAAGAGGATCGCCAGCTGGAGGGTGTCGCCGATCGCGCTGCGCAGGTGTTCGGAGGAGTCGCGGACGCTGGGCAGCTTGCCGAGGGCCCTGCCGATCAGGGAGAGGGCCAGCACCTCGACGGCGAACACGAGCGCACCGACGACGGCCGCCACGAACGGGTTCGGCATCAGGTAGCCGATCGGGTACACCAGCGTGAAGCCCGCGATGCCGTACGCGCCGGAGGCGAGCGCGGTGGTCGCGATCAGCGGGACGAAGCCGAACACCCGGTAGAAGTCGACCTGGGCGGCCTCGGAGTACTGCCCCTTCGCGATCAGGAAGCTGGTCGCCTCACCACCGCCGAATATGTGCATCTGGGCGAGCACACAGACTCCGGCCCCGAGCACCATGAACAGCGGCAGGTACCGGCGCAGCCGGGCCGCGCTGGCGCTGAACAACGACGCCATCGGGTCGTCCGCCTCCGCCACGACGGTCTCCTCGACGCCCGCGGCCCGGTCGGCCCGGCGCTGCCGTATGTCCTTGGAGACGGCCAGTCCGATGAGCATCAGCACACCGGCGGCCATGGCCAGCGCTCCGGCGAACATGTTCGGCCAGAGCTTCATGGTCATGACGACGAGGGCCAGTTCGAGGACGCCCGCGACTCCGCCCCACATGCGTCCGAACTGCTTGGTGATGGCGAGCACCGGGAACAGCGTGAAGAGGAACAGGATCGGCGTCGACATCTGCTGCATCGCGGTCAGGAAGTCGACCGGCAGGTCGTGGGCGACGTTGTTCGCGCCGTTCAGACCGAAGACGACCACCGCGCCCCAGGCTCCGCCCAGCAGCGGGGCCAGCCACTTCTTCGGCGCCAGGATCCCGAGGATGTCGGTGGGCAGGAAGACCAGCCACGGGTTCAGGACCCCGGTGGACAGGGCCATCGGGGCACCGAGCCCGAAGATGAACCCGGCGGAGAGACCGAACGAGACAGCCGTGGTCGCGTTGCGCGTGGTGCGCCCCTGGATGAAGTCCAGCATGAAGGGACGTACGCCGTCGTTGAAGACGGCCAGGGCCATGTGCGAGATGTAGGCCGTCAGCGCACAGAGGGCTATCACCGTGAGCTGCTGGGCCAGCGTGAAGTCGAGGCCGGCTCCGGCGGCGAGTGTGGTACTCACGAGTCACTCCTTGGTGCCCGGGTGGTGGGAACAGGCTGGGATCAGCCGCGGGCGGCGATGGCGCGCGCCATGAGGGGGGCGATGACGTCGGTCTGGTCCATCGAGAAACCGAAGACCTTCTTGCCGTCGGCCAGCAGTGCGGTGACCTCTTCCTCGGTCGGGACGCTCCGCCCGAAGGTGTGGCAGGCGGCGCTGCCCATCAGGCCGACGAGCACGCCCAGGGAGGCGCCGGCGCCCGTGTGGCAGGTGCCCAGGTAGTAGTCGGCCTGTCCGGCCCGCAGCTTCATCGCGGCGTCCATGTCGCTGGAGGCGACGACCTCCAGCGTGTCGATGCCGAGCTTGCCGATGACCGCGGTGACTTCGGCCTTGCCGACTCCGCCGGTGAGGATCTTCGTCATGACTGTTCTGCTCCCTCTGTGTCGGTCGTTCTCTGTCACGGTCGTTCTGAGTGACGGTCGTTCTGAGTGACGGTCGTTCTCTGTGACGGTCAGCCGGTTCTTCGGTTCTTTTCGGTTCGCGCCGGGGCGGGAGCGGCGTCGCCGCCTGCCGCGGCCGGTCAGGATCCGGGGGCGGCAGGGGGCCGCTGGGCCAGTACGGCCAGGTGCATGCCGAGGAAGTTGACCTCGGACTCGGGGAGCGGGGCCCCCAGTTCCCGTTCGGCACGTGCCGAGACGGCTCGGGCGCGGGCGACGGCGCCGGGATGGCCGGCCAGCTCGGCGGCGACCTGTTCGTCGGTGAGGAACTGCTCGATCGGCTCGCCGTCCAGGATCCGGCCGAGCGCCATGATCAGATGGCTGGTCAGCATCCCCGCCGTCGCTTCGGTGACCGTACGGCCCTCGGCCTCCAGAGAAGCCAGCTCGGCGGTGACGAAGTCCGCCACCTCGGGCCGGACCTGGCCGCCTTCGCGGAAGAGCTGGATCCGCAGTGCCAGCTGGTCGTCCATGGTGATCCTCCCAAAATCAACAGTAACCAGGATTTTGTATTCTGAGCCCGAGCGAATCTCGGGAGTGGTGAGACACCGGTCACTGAACCGGCCGGTCAGTACCCACCGAGCCCGCCGGGCCGCGCGGACCCGCCGCTTCAGTACGAGGGGACACGCTCACCACGCAGCACCTCGTTCTGAAGCCGCGTCACCAGGGACAGATCCAGCGAGTCTCGGACCGCGGCGAGCGCCTTGGCACCCTCCGACCGGCCGATGACCGCGGCCGTCGAGTTGCGCAGCGCCAGCCCCCGGGTGACCTCGCCCCCGAGCGGCAGCACATCGACCCCGACACCGAGCCGGTCCTGCGCCTCGTCCAGATTCCAGACCGTCGCGTCCACCTCGTCGCGGGCGAACAGATCGGCCAGCTGCATGTACGAGACCTCCCGCCACTCCACGTCCTCGCGGTCGGCGAAGACCAGCTCCACCAGCATCCGCAGATCCTCCGACGCGTGGTCCACGGCCACCCGCAGCCCCGGCGCGTCCAGGTCCACGCCGTGCCGGACCAGCATGCCGTGCGCGCCCACGTAGGTGGCCGGCCCCAGGTCGGCCACCAGCTCCACCGGGTGCTCGGCGATCAGCTGGTCGGCGGCGAAGCGCGACAGGACGACCAAGTCGACCTTGCCCTCCAGCAGCGCGGCGGTCCGGGCTCCGGCGCCCCGCATGAACGTGATCGCGAACGGCGCGCCCGCTTCCTCGAACGCACTGCGCAGCCCGGTCGCCAGGCCCTCGTACCGCCGTGAGTACGGAAGCGGCATGGCCGCGAGCAGGGTCCCCAGGCCGGACAGCCGCCAGAGAGCGGCGCGGTCGGAGTGGACGAGGAACGTACCGAGGTGGCCGCGGGCGGTCGTGGAGATCGCCCCGGCCTCCTCCAGCAGACGGAGAGCGGCCTGGACCGTGCCGTTTCCGCACCCCAGCTCCTCCGCGAAGTCACGCACTCGGGGCAGGCGGGTGTCCGGCTCGTGGTGCAGGAGCAGGACTGCGAGCTGCCGCGCGGCGAGACCGTTGCGCGTGAGGAAGCGGTCGTCGAGATCGTTCACAAACCAAACAGTAACCAGGATTCTGTATACTGACAAGGGTCGGATGCGGGCCACTTGTACGGGCTCGCGGCCGGCCCCGGGCCGGCCCCCGTGATCCCCGCAAGCGGGCCGGACAGGCCGGTCCCCCGCGAGAGGCTCACGGACAGCCGGCCCAAGACGTCAACCGGACCGCTGCTCACCGTCTCGCGGTCCACGGTGGAACGCGTGGTGCAGAGCACGCATCCGGTCGGTCAGCTCCGGCGCGGGACCACGCACCTCCAGGCCGGGGACCACATCGCCGATCGCCATGCAGCGCACCGGGGACGACGGCACGCCCAGTTCGTCCAGCCAGCGCGCCAACTGGGCTGCCGAGTGGGCGTACACGACGGCCCCCAGCCCGGCCCAGCCGTGCGCGGCGGCACACATGGGGCAGTGCTCACCGGAGGTGAAGACCGTGGCCCGCGCGCGCTCGCTCTCGGTGAGATGGGCCGTGGCCCACCGCACCAGCTCGAATTCCGGGTGCCACGTCGGATCACCGAGCGTATGGACACGATTGCGTTCCTCCGCCAGGACCGTCCCGTCGGCGCCGACCAGAACCGAGCCGAACGGCTCGTCCCCGGCACGCAACGCCTCGGCCGCGAGATCGACGGCACGTTCCAGACAGGGCAGGTCACCAGCCGCCGGTGCGGTGGGGCGGACGGTCGGTTCGTCAGAATGCACAGCTTCCTCTCAGAGAATCCGGGCCGGCCCCCGCCGACACGACGCTCGTCACCGTTGCGGCGCTTCCGCCGGAGCCCTGACCCCGGCCACGGTCCCGCACGGCCACCTACACGGTACGACGCACGGACACCCGCGCCCGCCGTGGCGCGAAGCACGCACCAGCACTCCCGCTACGGCGGCATACCCCCGCGACCAGGGCCCGCCGTGAGGTGCCCACTACACTCACCGCTCATGTGGCCAGGACAGCAGTCGACTTCCGGACAGCCCAACCCGCAGGGAGGGCACCCCGGTTCAGCTCCCCCGCAGCCCGGCGGGCCGGGCCCTGAGTGGCATGCCGCACCCACGGTCGGCATGGGCGCGCCGGAACCGCCCCGCCGCTCCTGGAACCGGACCACGGTCGCCGCCGTGGCCGCTGCCGCCGTGGTCGTGGTGGCATGCGGAGTGACCGGTTTCCTGGTGCTCCGCGACGACGGGGGCGGTACGCCGGACACGAAGCCCACGGCGGCGGACGCGTCGAGCACCGACACCACGGACCGGACGGCCGCCAAGGGCGGCTCCGGCCCGCTCGTCCCGGGCTGGAACACCGTCGTCAACCCCAAGCGGGGCATCACCTTCGACGCGCCGGGCTCCTGGTCGCGGCAGTCCCCGGACTGGGTCAGCTATGTCGCGGAGAAGGGCGATCCCGAGGAGAAGCCGCTGGTCGCGATGATGGCCCCGGCGGTCCTCAAGGAGAAGTGGTGCACGTCCGACGACGACAAGAACGGCACCCAGGAGGACACCCCGCTCGCCTCGGTCGGCACCACCGGGGAGAAGGGCGCCAAGAGCACCGCCGAGGCCGCCGAGGACACCGCGAAGACGTGGGTCTACGGCGCGTACACGCAGCCCGACAGCACCCGTCTGACGATCGGTGAGCCGGAGACCTACCGGACGAAGTCGGGCATCGAGGGCAGCCTCGTGACGGTCACCTCGTCCGGTGTTCCGAAGAAGGGCACGTGCGACAGCGACGGCAAGGCGGTGACCTTCGCCTTCAAGAACGCGGAGGGCGCCTTCGTGTCGTGGACCTACGTCGGGGCACACGGGGTGTCCGACGAGGTGCCCGACGCCACGATCCGCGAAATCCTCAGCACGGTACGGCTCTACGAGGAGGGCGACGGGGACGACTGAGGGCGAGCGCGGGCGGTGGTGGCGGCGCCGGCGGTGGTGGCGCCCTCGCCTCCCTGATGGCCCGGGGGCGCCGCCGGCCGGGTGACGACTCCCCCGTGCCCTCTCGCGTCGCTACCGGGACGGCGCGGGTCCCCGATCCGTGGGCCCCTCACCGAAGACCTCTGCGGCGGTGTCGGCCACGATCGCACGGCCCAGCCAGTGACGCAGAAGCTCCATGTCACCGCAAGTGGCGACCCTCCCCCTCATCTCGTCGGTGACGTCGATACCCCGCACGTCGAAGACGTACAGAATGCCTTCGACCCAGGCTTGGACGCGGCCCTCCTCGCGGATCTCTTCGGACAAGGGCGAGATGTAAAAGGAGAGATCAGCCACCGGGGGCCTCCGCCGCTGTGCGCCCGGCCCGATGCCGGTGCGCCGTACGGGACGAGCGGGATCGGAACGCCGCGCTACCGCTCCAATCGGCGGAAACGTCACTCACCGAAGATCTCTTCGGCAGTCGTGGCGAAAAGTGCGCGACCCAGCCACCGCTGGAGGAGCTCCGGATCAGTACAGGCGGTGATCTTCTCGCGGATGGTGTCGGTGACGCCGATACCCCGCCTGTCGAGGACGAAGAGAACAGCCTTGGCTTGGCCCTCGACACAGCCTTGGGCACGCCCCTCGGCACGGCCTTCGTCGCGGATCTCTTCGGAGAGCGGCGAGGTGTAGAAGGAAAGGTCCACGGCCACCAGGTTCCTCCACTGTTGTGCGGCGGGGCGGTTGCCCAAGCCTTGTGCGATGAGTTCGACGAAGGGTTCTGCGATCGATTCCGGTGTGTCGCGCAGGGCGACGGACATCGTCTTCAGTATGGCATCGACGTCCGGATTGTCGGCGTGTGTGATGGCCGAGAGCGTGGCGAGAGCGAGGTCCTTGCGGGCCTCGGCCACATCGGTGATCACGGGCATGTTGTGGGGCCCCGCGACGAGCGGGCGGGTCGTGACGGTCGGCCACTGGGGCAGGCCGATGGTGAGGGGGCGCGCGGCCCAGGTCGCGGTGGCGTGGTCCTGGCAGATGACGAGCAGCAGCACCGGGAGCCGGTACTTGTTGTTGAGGTAGGTGACGTAGTACGGCCAGCTGGCCGTCTTGCCGGGGTCTTTCTTGCCCTGGGCCTCGACGACGAGGAGGAACGGGCCGTCGCCCTGTGTCTCGATGCGCAGCAGGGTGTCCACGCGTCGTTCGAGAGGTTCGTTCTCGGTCAGGTCGACGGTCAGGGGCTCGGACGACGCCACGGGCGGGAGGTGGAGCCCGAGGACGTCGGAGAGCCGTGTGAAAAGGCCCGGGTATTCCTGGAAGACGCGGTGCATCGCTTCGTGAGGTGCACTGACCATGGGTTTCCGTTCGGGAGCAAGCTGCTGTCTCTGGCGGTTCCGGTTTCCCGGTAGGCGTCCAGCAGGACACCGATGCCGGTCTTGGCTCCGGAGGGTCGAATGGATGCGCGCGGCCGGACAGATCGCGGTGAAGAGGATCTGTGGCGCGCTGCATGTGACACCAGCATATGCAGCGCAACCCGGGGTCTATCCAGTCCAGTTGGCCTATATCACCCGACTGGGTGATCAAGCAGATTTACCGACTTGGCGGCGGTCACCGCACCAGGTCGATTTCGGCCCAGACCGTCTTGCGCGGGACGGGTCCGGCCTCGACGCCCCAACGGTCGGCGAGCGCCTCGACGATGAGCAGGCCGCGCCCCGACTCGGCCTCACCGGACGGAGGTTTGACGGCGCCGGGCACGGGAGGCAACCGCTCACCCAGAGTGTGGTCACCTCGATGCGGAGGCGTACACCGCGATGGACCGCGAGCCGCAATCGGAAGTCGCGACCGGGCACGCGCCCGTGGAAGGCGGCGTTCACGGCCAGTTCGACCACGATCTGCGCGGCCGGCTCGGTGGGCATCCCCCAGTCGCCCAGATGCGCTGTGGCCAGCAGACGAGCGAGTCTGGCCCCCCGGCGGGTGGGAGACAGCAGCACCGTGAACTGCCGGTCGAGAGCGGAATGTTCGGTTCGGGTGATTTCTTGGGTCACATCACCCAGCGTGGCCTCGTCCGCGTACCTTGAGGAGCGACAAGGCGGTTACGTACGGTGAGTGTCCCGCTCTTGTTCCGTGTTGTCCCGGCTGTACAGGGTGACCCCCGGGGGACGGCTGAGGTTGGGTGGGGACTGCAAGCGCGTCAGAAGTGGGGCACGGATGAGCGTGGACGAGGCTGGTACGGAACGCGGGGACAGCGATGTGGACGACTCCGGTTGGGACATCGATCCTGACGACGAGCCAGGGGCCGCGATGGTCGCCACCGTAGGCCGTCAGATCAAGGCCTGGCGGGAGGCTGCCGGCATGCGGGCCGGTGAGTTCGGGGCCGCGCTCGGATATGGCGAGAATCTGGTCTACAAGGTGGAGGGCGGCAGACGCATCCCCCGTCCCGAGTTCCTGGACAAGGCGGACGAGGTACTGGGAGCGGGCGGCAAACTCGCCATCCTGAAACGCGAGATGGAGGAGGCGCGCTACCCGAAGAAGGTACGGGATCTGGCGAAACTGGAGGCCCGGTCGGTGGAACTGCTGGCCTACGGCAACAGCAGCTTCCATGGCCTGTTGCAGAGCGCCGAGTACGCGCGTGCGTTGTTCGCGATGCGGCAACCTGCTTACCCGCAGGACGAGATCGAGCGAGGCGTGGCGGCGCGCGTGGCCCGGCAAGCGATCTACGAGCGGACGCCCGCCCCGACACTTGGGTTTGTCCAGGAAGAGGTGGTGCTCCGGCGCCCACTCGGAGGCAAGATGGTATTGCGACGCCAGCTCGAACGTCTGCTGAAGAGCAGCGAGTTGCGGAACGTCACGATTCAAGTGATGCCGATGGACCGTGAGGAGCACGCGGGCGTAGACGGGGAGATCCAGGTGCTGAAATTCAAGGACGGTACGGCGGTGGGACGTTCCGAGGGGGCGTTCGGCGGCCGCCCCGTCTCCGATCCGAAGCAGCTTCGGATCCTTGAACTGCGGTATGGCATGATCCGGGCTCAGGCTCTCACTCCTCGGGAGTCGACGGCCTTCATCGAACGCATGCTGGGAGAGACATGATCCGCAAGCTTTCCGCTGAGGATGCTTCCCCGTTGAAGTGGGTGAAGAGCAGCTACAGCGACAGCAGCAATGGCAGCGAGTGCGTCGAGGTGGCAACAGCACCCGGCACCGTGCATGTGCGCGACTCCAAGAGCCTTCCCGGGCCCCGCCTCGGGTTCGCCCCCGCCGCATGGGAAGCATTCCTGACACACGCTTCCGAGCACTGATCACCCATGCCGGCCTCCATCGGCACCGAGCCGGTGCCGGGAGCGACGTGATGCGTAAGCACGCACAGCCGCACTGGCACAGAAGCAGCTACAGCAGCAGTGGTGACGGCAACGACTGCGTCGAGGTGGCAACCGCACCCGGCACCGTGCAAGTCCGCGACTCCAAGAACCTTCCCGGGCCCCGTCTCGGGTTCGCCCCGGCCGCATGGGAAGCGTTCGTGACGCACGCCTCCAAGCACTGATCGCCCATGCCGGGATCCGTCGGCACCGAGCCGGTCCCAGGAGAGACATGATGCGTAAGCACGCACAACCGCACTGGCACAGGAGCAGCTACAGCAGTAACAGCAGCGAGGCCGACTGCGTCGAGGCGGCTCCCGGCCCCGGCGGCATCCACCTCCGCGACTCCAAGAACGCCTCCGGACCGCACCTGAGGTTCGCCCCCACCGCATGGAACGCCTTCGTGGCGCACACGGCCGGGCGCTGAAAGGCCGGGTCCTCCCCGGACCCGGCCTTTCAGCCCCGCGCAGGGCACACGCCTCAGGCGCCGCGCACCGCCGCCGTGGAGCCCCGTACCACCAGCTCCGGCTGGAACACGTACTCCGTGCGTTGTACGGGGCTTCCGCCGATCTCCTCCAGCAGGGCGCCTACCGCCGCCGAGGCCATCGCCTGGACCGGCTGGCGCACCGTGGTCAGCGGCGGGTCGGTGAACGCGATCAGCTGGGAGTCGTCGAAGCCGACCACCGACACGTCACGCGGGACGTCCAGGCCGCGGCCCCGGGCCGCCCGGACCACGCCGAGCGCCATCAGGTCGCTGCCGCAGACGATGCCCGTGCATCCCGCGTCGAGCAGGGCGCCGGCCGCGACCTGGCCGCCTTCGACGCTGAACAGCGTGGAGCAGACGAGGAGTTCGGCCTCGCTGCGGTCCATGCCCAGGACCGAGACGGCCGCGTCGATGAAGCCCTCGCGCTTGCGGCGGGAGGGCACGTAGCGCTGTGGCCCGATCGCCAGGCCGACGCGGCGGTGGCCCAGTTCGGCGAGGTGTCCCACCGCCATCCGTACGGCGGCCGGGTCGTCCGGGGAGACGAACGGGGCGCTGATGCGCTCGTTGTAGCCGTTGATCAGGACGAACGGCACCCCGCGTTCGCTGAGGGCCGCGTAACGCGCCGGGTCCGCCGAGGTGTCGGCGTGCAGGCCCGAGAGGAAGACGATGCCGCCGACGCCGCGCTCCACGAGCTGTTCGACCAGCTCGTCCTCCGTGGCTCCGCCGGGCAGTTGGGTGCACAGTACGGGCGTGTAGCCGTGCCCGGCGAGCACCTGTTCCACGGACTGGGCGAACGCCGGGAAGATCGGGTTGGTGAGTTCGGGCGTCACCAGCCCGATCAGCCCGGCACTGCGCTTGCGCAGCGGTACGGGGCGTTCGTAGCCGAGGATGTCGAGCGCCGCGAGCACCCGCTGACGCGTGGTGCCCGCGACGCCCGGCTTCCCGTTGAGGACCCGGCTGACCGTGGCCTCGCTGACAGCCGCCTGGCCGGCGATGTCGGAGAGCCTGGGGGCCGGCCCGGTCCTCGCCGTGGGGACGGTCACACCGTCCACCACACCGTGGTGTCGGCGGGCAGCTCGACGGTGCCGCCCTCGACGGCGACCGGGACGCTGGCGAGCAGCAGGGTGCCGGGGACGGCCAACTCCACCGGCGCGCCCGTGGTGTTGACGGTGCAGACGAAGCCGGGGCGGCGCAGGACGAGCACGCCCTCCGGGGCGCTCTCCCACTCCACGTCGCTGCCGGCGCCGAGCCCGGGGTGTGCCCGGCGGGCGGCGATGGCGGCCCGGTACAGCTCCAGGGTGGAGCCCTCCGCACCGGTCTGCGCCTCGACGGAGAGGTCGCCCCAGCCGGCGGGCTGCGGCAGCCAGCTGCCGCCGTCGCCGAAGCCGTACGAGCTGCCCTCGCGGGTCCACGGGATCGGCACCCGGCAGCCGTCGCGGAAGCCGTCCTGGCCGTCGGCGCGGAAGAACGACGGGTCCTGGCGGGCCTCGTCGGGCAGGTCGGTGACGTCGGGCAGGCCGAGCTCCTCGCCCTGGTAGACGTAGGCGGAGCCGGGTAGTGCCAGCATCAGCAGGGTCGCGGCGCGGGCCCGGCGCAGGCCCTTGTCCCGGTCGCCGGGGGTGCGGATCTGGGTGCCCAGGCCCGGCGGGTTGGCGAAGCGGGTGGCGTGCCGGGTGACGTCGTGGTTGGAGAGCACCCAGGTGGTGGGCGCGCCGACCGGGCGCATCGCGGCGAGTGAGGAGTCGATGACCGTGCGGAGCTCGGCGGCGTCCCAGGCGGTCGTGAGGTACTGGAAGTTGAACGCCTGGTGCATCTCGTCGGGCCGCACGTAGTTGGCGGTGCGCTCGACGGTGGGCGTCCACGCCTCGGCGACGAGGATCCGCCCGCCGTCCGAGGAGGGCCCCGCGGGGTACTCGTCGAGGATGGTGCGCCAGCTGCGGTAGACCTCGTGGACCCCGTCCTGGTCGAAGAACGGCATGACATCGTTGCCCAGCAGTTTCAGCTGGTCGTGGGAGCCGAGGTCGGGCAGGCCGTCCGCCTTGACGAGGCCGTGGGCGACGTCGACGCGGAAGCCGTCGACGCCCATGTCCAGCCAGAAGCGCAGGATGGAGCGGAACTCGTCGGCGACGGCGGGGTGTTCCCAGTTGAAGTCGGGCTGCTCGGGCGCGAAGAGGTGGAGGTACCAGTCGCCGGGGGTGCCGTCCGGGTCGGTGGTCCGGGTCCAGGCGGGTCCGCCGAAGATGGACTCCCAGTCGTTGGGCGGGAGTGCGCCGTCGGCGCCCTTGCCGGGCCGGAAGTGGTAGCGGTCGCGCAGGGCGGAGCCCGGTCCCTCGGCGAGGGCGCGCTTGAACCACTCGTGCCGGTCGGAGGAGTGGTTGGGCACCAGGTCGACGATGACGCGCAGGCCGAGTGCGTGGGCCTCGCGGAGCAGGGCGTCGGCGTCCGGCAGGCTGCCGAACATCGGGTCGATGGTCCGGTAGTCGGCGACGTCGTAGCCGGCGTCGGCCTGCGGGGAGGCGTAGAAGGGGCTGAGCCAGACGGCGTCGACACCGAGGTCACGGAGGTACGGGAGCCGCGCGGTGACGCCCGCGAGATCCCCCATGCCGTCGCCGTTGCCGTCGGCGAAGCTGCGTGGGTACACCTGGTAGATCACCGCGTCCTGCCACCAGCCGGTGCGGTGGCCCGGGGCGTCGGTGGACGTGCCGGTGGAGGGGGCAGCGAGGTGCTGGGTCATGTCGTCCCTGGGGTGTCTGGGTGGGGAGCGGCGCCGGGACCGGGTCGGAGATCCGGCGCCGCCGTGACGGGTGCGTACGGTCGTGCGGCCTGGTGGGGGTCAGCCCTTGACGGCTCCGGCGGACATGCCGGTGACCAGGTGCTTCTGGGCGAACAGGAAGACCAGGGCGGCCGGGATCGCGATCAGTACGGAGGCCGCGGTCATGGGGCCCCACTGGGCGCCGTACTGGTTGACGAACTTCTGCAGTCCGCCCGCGAGCGTCAGGTTCTCGTCACCGACCATGAAGGCGGAGGCGTACGCCACCTCGCCCCAGGCGGTGATGAAGGAGTAGAAGGCGGTGACGGCGAGGCCGGGCTTGGCGAGCGGCAGGATCAGCCGCCAGAACGTGCCGAACGGGGTGAGGCCGTCCACCTGTCCCGACTCGTCGATCTCGCGCGGGATCGTGTCGAAGAAGCCCTTCATCATCCAGGCGCAGAAGGGCACGGAGATGGTGAGGTAGGTGATGACGAGCCCGGCCGGCTGGTTGATCAGGCCCATGGTCGACATGATGTTGTAGATCGGCACGATGAGGACGGCGACCGGGAACATCTGGGTGACCAGCAGCGTCCACATCAGCCCGCGCTTGCCGGGGAAGCGGAAGCGGCTGACGGCGTAGCCGGTGGTGGCGGAGACGAAGACACCGAGGACGGTGGTGAGTCCCGCGATGACCACGGAGTTGCCGAACCAGGTCAGGAACTCGGTGTCCCTGATCAGGTTGGTGTAGTTCTCGAACGTCGTGTCCTTGAAGAAGTCCGTGGTGGTGGCGTAGTTCGCGGGCTTCAGCGAGGTCAGCAGGACCCAGAGCACCGGGAAGACGGCGATCACGGACGCGACGATCAGCGTGAGGTGCAGGGCCACGGAGGCGCCGGGCGAACGCTCGCCGCGCCGCCGGGGTGTGCGGGCCGGGCGCCGGGTGGCGGGCTTCGCCGTGGTGGTGGCGGGGGCGGCGGTGGTGGGTGCGGCGGTGGTCACCAGTTGTCTCCCTGCGTGCGGAGCACTCGCCGGTAGACCACGGCGAAGAGCATCAGGAGTACGAGGATCAGGACGCCCCAGGTGGAGGACTGCGCGAAGTCGCGCGGGCTGATCTCGAAGGAGAATTTGTACGCCTGGGTGACCAGGATCTGGGTGGACTCACCGGGTCCGCCCCGGGTCAGCAGGAAGATCACCGGGAACATGTTGAAGGTCCAGATGGTGGAGAGCAGGACCACCGTGGTGGAGACCGGGCGCAGTCCCGGCAGGGTGACGTGGCGGAAGCGCTGCCACGCCGTGGCGCCGTCCATCTCGGCGGCCTCGTACTGCTCGGAGGGTATGGACTGGAGTCCGCCCAGCAGCGCCACCATGATGAAGGGGATGCCCAGCCAGACGTTGACGGCGATGACGGAGAACTTCGCCCAGGTGGGGTCGTTCAGCCACGGGACGCCGTCGATCCCGGCGCCGCCGAGGATCTTGTTGAGCAGGCCGCGCTCCTCGTTGTAGAGGAAGCGCCAGGCGAAGACGGAGACGAAGCCGGGGATGGCCCAGGGCAGGATCAGGGCCATCCGGTAGGCGGAGCGGCCGGCGATCTTGCGGTTGAGGATGTTGGCGAGGGCCATGCCCAGGCAGAAGGTGATGGCCACGCAGGAGACCGTCCACACCAGCGTCCAGCCCAGTGTGCCGAGGAACTGGCCGCCGGTCAGGGCGTCGACGTAGTTGTCCAGACCCACGAACTCGTAGGTGGCGGGCATGTCGTTGACGCCGATGGACCGCGCGACGTTGCGCTCGTTGGCGTCGGTCATCGACAGCCAGATACCGCGGACCAGCGGGTATCCGATGATCACGCCGATCACGATGACGACCGGGGCGACCATGGTCCAGGCGTACCAGTGGACCGACAGGGCCCGCCGGAGCCTGCCGGGCGGCGGGGGGTTACCAGTACCGCGGCTCCGGCCGCGGGCGACGTCGTCGCCCGCGGCCTTCGCCACCGACTGGCTGGTGTGGACAGCCATCAGCCGGCCTGCCTTCCTGGGTTACTTCCAGCCCTTGAGGAGCTTGCGGTAGGAGTCGCCGGTCGCCTTGGCGGCCTTCTCGGGCGTGGTCTGGCCGGTGAGGACGTTGGTGTACTCGGTGTTCAGCGGGGCGAAGAGGCTGCCGGTCTCCGGGATCCAGGGACGCTCGACGGCGGTCTCGACGACGGGCTTGAAGAACTGGACGATCTCGCTGTCCACGGCCTGCTGCTTGGAGTAGGCGGAGGTGCGGGTCGGCAGCAGGTTCAGCTCACCGGCGGTCTGCGCCTGGGCCTCGACGGAGGTCATGTACTCGACGAAGGCGTAGGAGGCCTCCAGGTTCTTGGAGCCCGCGTAGACGGCGAGGTTGTGGCCGCCCTGCGGGGCGCCCTGACCGGCGGAGCCGGCCGGGACCGTGGAGATGCCGAGGTTCGCCTTGTCGGAGAACTCCTTGCCGGTCAGCGTGTCGGCCACGGCCCAGGGGCCGTTGATCATCATCGCGACGTCGCCGTTCTTGAACGACTGCATCATGTTCTCCCAGCCGTCCGTGGCGTCAGTCTTCGCCGCCCCGGAGTCGACGAGGTCCTTCACGACGCCGAACGCCTTGGCGCCCGCGGCGTCGTCGACGGTGACGGTCTTGGAGGACGCGTCGACCAGGTCGCCGCCCTCGCCGTAGAGGAAGGAGAGGAAGTAGTACGAGTCGTCGCCGCGCAGGTAGAGGCCGGTCTTGCCGGTCTTGTCCTTGATCTTCTTGGAGACGGTCTTCAGCTCGTCGATGTTCGCGGGCGGCTCGACGCCGGCGTCCTTGAACAGCTTCTTGTTGTAGAAGACGCCCATGGAGTCGATGACCTGCGGGACCGCGTAGGTCTTGCCGTCGTACTTCGTGGAGGCGACGGCCTGCTTCAGGAAGTCGTCCTGGTCCTTGAGGGCCGCGGTGCCGTCCAGCGGGGCGAGGTAGCCGAGGTCGGCGAACTCGGGGGTCCAGGCGACCTCGGAGCGGATGACGTCCGGGGCGCCGGAGCCGGCCTGGGCCGCGTTCTTGAACTTGTTCTGCGCGTCACCGAACGGGACGCTGACGTACTTGACATCGACCTTCGGGTGCTTCTTCTCGAAACCCTCGGCGATCTTCTTGAAGACCTTGTCCTCACTGCCGACGTTCGAGGTGTCCCACCACGTCACCGTGCCGGAGAGCTCACCCGAGCTCTTGCTGCCGCCGCCGGACTCGTCGTCACTGCCGCAGGCGGTCGCCGCGAGCGCCAGGGCCGCGACCAGGGCGGTGGCCGTTATGCCACGTCGCATCTGAACTCCTTCAACTGCCGTACCGCTCCGTCGCGGCGCCGGGTCGACGTGAACGTAACAAGGATGAAAGCTGACCGAAAGACCTTGCGGAAGATTTCTGCAAGGCCCGAGGATCGTTACATTGGCGTGTCCTCAAGGTTGCCGTCAAGACTCTTGACGGAACCGGTCCTCCCCTGCCCTTCCCAGGCCAGGCGCCGTGTCCGGGCGCTGCGGGGATCCTGCGGGAACGGATGGACGGTGACCGCAAGTCCTTGCAAGAGGTTTCCGTACGGGGGCCGACGAGCCGGATCGGCCGGTCCCCCGGAGCCCGGATCCGGTGGCCGGTGAGCAAGATCCGGTAGGCGGTGGGCATTCCGACACCCGCCCGGTACAGTCCCCTCATGACCGCACGGCTTGCCGATATCGCAGCTCAGGCGGGGGTCAGCGAAGCGACGGTCAGCCGCGTGCTCAACGGCAAGCCCGGTGTCGCGGCGGCCACCCGCGAATCCGTCCTCGCGGCGCTCGACGTCCTCGGGTACGAACGCCCACTGCGACTGCGCCGGCGCAGCGCCGGTCTGGTCGGACTGATCACCCCGGAGCTGGAGAACCCGATCTTCCCGGCGCTGGCCCAGGTCATCGGCCAGGCCTTGACCCGGCAGGGATACACACCGGTGCTGGCGACGCAGACCCCGGGCGGTTCCACGGAGGACGAGCTGACCGAAATGCTCGTGGACCGCGGGGTCTCGGGCATCATCTTCGTCTCCGGCCTGCACGCCGACACCTCGGCCGACATGCAGCGCTACGAACAACTGCGGGCCCAGGGCGTGCCCTTCGTCCTGGTCAACGGCTTCTCCCCCAAGGTGCAGGCGCCGTTCATCTCGCCGGACGACCGGGCGGCGATGCGGCTGGCGGTCACGCACCTGGTGGCCCTCGGCCACGAGCGCATCGGCCTGGCGGTCGGCCCGAAGCGCTTCGTCCCGGTGCTCCGCAAGATCGAGGGCTTCCACTCCACGATGCGGGAGCAGCTGGGCCTCACCGCCCCGGACGTCGAGGAGTTGATCCAGCACTCCCTGTACACGCTGGAGGGCGGACAGGCGGCGGCCTCGGCGCTGATGGAACGCGGATGCACGGCCGTGGTGTGCGCGAGCGACATGATGGCGCTGGGCGCGATCCGGGCCGCGCGGCGGCTGTCGCGGGAGGTTCCGCGCGATCTGTCGGTGGTCGGGTACGACGACTCCCCGCTCATAGCGTTCACCGATCCCCCGCTGACCACGATCCGGCAGCCGGTGACGGCCATGGGGCAGGCGGCGGTGCGCACACTGCTGGAGGAGATCGGCGGCACCCCCGCGCCGCACAGCGAGTTCGTGTTCATGCCGGAGCTGGTCGTGCGCGGTACGACCGCCTCGGGGCCCGGCCCGTCCGCCGGCCCGGCCCCCCGGGGCTGACCCCGCCCGATGTGCGGGGGTCACGGGTCCGGAGGATCATCGGGCTGAGGGGGACGTATCTGGCAGACTGAGCGCCTATGGGTGATGCGTACGTGACGACACAGGAAGACCGCGGGGCGGTCACCCCGTCACTCGCCGAGGACGGACCGAGGTCCGCCGCTCCGGCCGGTTCCGCCGGTCCGAGCGGTTCGACGAGGACGTGGCCCTCCCGCGCGCGCCTGGGTTCACCGCGCGCCCCGCGCCGCCCCCGTCTCTGGTTCGAAATCCTGCTGATCGCGGTGAGTTACTGGCTGTACTCGCTGGTGCGCAACGCCGTGCCGGAGCAGAAGGCGGCGGCCCTGCGCAACGCGGACCGCGTCTGGTCGCTGGAGCACACCCTGGGGCTGGCCTTCGAGCAGAGCGTCAACCATGCCGTCAATTCGGTGACATGGCTGATCGTGGCGATGAACTACTACTACGCGACCCTGCACTTCGTCATCACGATCGCGGTACTGGTGTGGCTGTTCCGCCGGCAGCCGGGCCGCTACGGGGCGGCGCGGCTGGTCCTCTTCGCCACCACGGCCGTGGCCCTGCTCGGTTACTACCTCTTCCCCCTGGCGCCACCCCGTCTGATGCACGGCGGTTCCTTCATCGACACGGTGCTGCTGCACGAGACCTGGGGGTCGATGGCCTCGGGCAACTTCAAGCAGATGTCGAACCAGTACGCCGCGATGCCGTCGATGCACATCGGCTGGTCGCTCTGGTGCGGGCTGACGATCTTCGCGCTGGCCCGTGCGCCCTGGGCCCGCGTCCTGGGCCTGCTGTACCCCACGCTGACCCTGGTGGTGATCGTGGCCACGGCGAACCACTTCTGGCTGGACGCGGTGGGCGGCATGGTCTGCCTGGCGTTCGGTTACGCGGTGTCGTACGCCTGGTACGGATCGCTGCCGCACCGGCTGCCGAGGACGGTACCGGCCCGGAGACGTCCGGGGCGCCCGCGTGTCCCGCACCGCCCCTGGGGCCGGGTCGCCCTGCGGCGCCGCCCGGGTCCCTCGGCGCCGGCCGCGTCCCGCCCGGTGGCGCCCCGGCGGTCCGAGCCCGACCCGGCGGCCGCGGTGCCGCCGACGCCGCCGGGGGCGTAGCGGCACGGAGCGCGCGCGGGCGACTCCGTACCGTCACCGGCCGTGCCTCATGGGCCCGTTCGGCACCCCGCCGCGCACCTCGGGCCCCGGACCGTCATCCCGCCGCGCCGTAGAACAGCTCCTCCACCACGGCACGGGCCCGCCGGGTGATCCGCCGGTAGTCGTCCAGCATGTCCCCGACGTGCCCCGGCTCGTACCCCAGGTACCGGCCCACCGCCGCCAGCTCACGTGGGGCGGACGGGAAGGTGTCCGCCGGGCGCCCCCGGACGAGCATCACCGCGTTCCGCACCCGGGTCGCCAGCACCCACGCCTCGTCGAGCGTGCGCGCCTCCTCCTGCCCGATCAGCCCGGCCGCGCACGCCGCGGCCAGCGCCTCACGGGTGCTGGTGGTGCGCAGCCCGGGTTCCGCCCAGCCGTGCCGCATCTGCGTGAGCTGGACGGTCCACTCGACGTCGCTGAGCCCGCCCCGGCCCAGCTTGGCGTGGAGTGTGGGATCGGCGCCCCTCGGGATGCGTTCGGTCTCCATCCGCGCCTTGAGCCGGCGGATCTCCCGTACGGCGTCGTCGCCGATCCCCTCCGCCGGGTAGCGCAGCGGGTCGATCATCTCGACGAAGTCCCGGCCCAGGTCCGCGTCCCCGGCCATCGGCTCGGCGCGCAGCAGCGCCTGGCTCTCCCAGACCGCCGACCAGCGGCGGTAGTAGGCGGCGTACGACTTCAGGGTCCGCACCAGCGGTCCGCTCTTGCCCTCCGGGCGCAGGTCGGCGTCGATCAGCAGCGGCGGGTCGGCGGTGGGGAGCTGGAGCAGCCGGCGCATCTCGGTGACGACGGCGTTCGCGGCGCGGGCCGCCTCCTCGTCGCCGACCCCTTCGCGGGGCTCGTGCACGAACAGCACGTCGGCGTCGGAGCCGTAGCTCAGCTCGTGCCCGCCGAAGCGGCCCATGCCGATGACGGCGAACCGGGTCGGCAGGGTGTCGCCCCACCGCTCGCGTACGGCGGCGCGCAGGGCACCGGAGATGGTGGCCGCGTTCAGGTCCGTGACGGCGGGGCCGACCCGGTCCACGAGGGCGCCGGGGTCGGGTTCGGCGGGGTTCTCCTCGGTGCCGTAGGAGCCGATCAGGTCGGCGGCGGCCGTACGGAAGAGTTCCCGGCGCCGCACCCCACGGGTCACCGCGACCGCCGTCTCGGCGTCGGGGGCGCGCCGGACGGCGGCCAGCACCTCCTGTTCCAGGTGCTCCCGGCTGCGCGGCCTCAGCCCTTCGGGGTCGCCCAGGATGCTGACGGCCTCGGGGGCGCGCATCAGGAGGTCGGGGGCGAGCCGGCCGGCCGACAGGACCCGGGCGAGGTTCTCGGCCGCCGCGCCCTCGTCCCGGAGCAGCCGCAGGTACCAGGGGGTCTTGCCGAGCGCGTCGGACACCTGCCGGAAGCCGAGGAGTCCGGCGTCCGGGTCGGCGGAGTCCGCGAACCAGCCCAGCAGCACCGGGAGGAGGGTGCGCTGGATGGCCGCCTTGCGCGAGACCCCGGAGGAGAGGGCCTCCAGGTGGCGCAGGGCGGCGGCCGGGTCCGCGTATCCGAGGGCCTCCAGCCGGGTGCCGGCGGCCTGGGCGCTGAGCCGCCGCTCGCCGGGTGCCAGCTGGGCGACGGCGTCCAGCAGCGGCCGGTAGAAGAGCTTCTCGTGCAGCCGCCGCACCACGGAGGCGTGCCGCCGCCACGCCCGGTTGAGCTCGGTGACCGGGTCGGTGCGCAGGCCGAGGGAGCGGCCGAGCCGCCGCAGGTCCGCCTCGTCCTCGGGGACCAGGTGGGTGCGGTGCAGCCGGTAGAGCTGGATGCGGTGCTCCATGGCCCGCAGGAAGCGGTAGGCCTCGTCCAGCTGGGCCGCGTCGGCCCGCCCGACGTATCCGCCGTCGGCGAGGGCGGCGAGGGCCTTCAGGGTGGAGCCGGAGCGCAGGCTGCTGTCGCCGCGTCCGTGGACGAGCTGGAGCAGCTGGACGGCGAACTCCACGTCCCGCAGTCCGCCCGGTCCGAGCTTGATCTCGCGGTCGACCCGGTCGACGGGGATGGTGGCGACGACCCGGCGGCGCATCTTCTGCACGTCGGCGACGAAGTTCTCCCGGTCGGCGGCCTGCCACACGAGCGGTGAGACGGCCTCGACGTACTCCGCGCCCAGGGCGGGGTCCCCGGCGACCGGGCGGGCCTTCAGCAGCGCCTGGAACTCCCAGGTCTTGGCCCACCGCTGGTAGTAGGCGAGGTGCGAGGACAGGGTCCGCACCAGCGGCCCGTTGCGGCCCTCGGGGCGCAGGTTGGCGTCCACGGGCCAGATGGTGCCCTCGACGGTGGTGTCGGAGCAGATCCGCATCATGTGGGCGGCGAGGCGTGCGGCGGCCTGGACGGCCTTGGTCTCCTCGACCCCGTCGACGGGCTCGCCGACGAAGATCACGTCCACGTCGGAGACGTAGTTCAGCTCGTGACCGCCGCACTTGCCCATCGCGACGACGGCCAGCCGGCACTGCGCGGCGTCGGCGGGCGCCTCCGCGCGGGCGAGCGCGAGGGCGGCGCGCAGAGTGGCCGTCGCCAGGTCGGCCAGCTCGGCGGCGACCTCGGAGACGTCGGTGGTGCCGCACACGTCACGGGCCGCTATCGAGAGCAGGGCGCGGCGGTAGGCCACCCGCAGCGAGTCCGGATCCACCACCTCATCGAGCATCCGTTCGAATTCGGGTACTCCGGGGTGCAGATCGGTGGCCTCGTAGGTGACGAGCGCCTGCCAGTCGTGGGGATGCCGGGCCAGGTGGTCCCCGAGCGCCTCGGAGGCGCCCAGCACCCCGAGGAGCCGGTCGCGGAGCGGTTTGGCGGTGATGACGGTGTCCAGCAGGATCTGCCGCTCCCCCGGCTCCTGTGCCTCGGCGAACCGTACGAGACCGCGCAGCGCCAGGTCGGGGTCGGCGGTCGCGCCGAGCGCTTCGAGCAGGACGGGGTCGGCCCGTACGGAGGCGAGTTCGGGGAGGTCGAGCAGCCGCTCGGCGGCGGACGGGTCGGTGAAACCGTGCCGCAGCAGTCGGGTGAAGGTACTGCTCCTGCGTCCCGGCACCGATGTCATCCCGCGCTCCCTGCCCGCCGACCCACATATCCGTCTCCCGAGCCTACGGGCTGCGCATTCGCCGCGCGCCGATGACTCCCGGGCGTCGGCGGAGTCCACCCTGGACGGACACGACGACCGGACCCGCCCCACCGAGGAGACCCACCATGACGGACAGGAACGACGGCCCCAAGACCACGCTGGATCCGCACTACAGCGGAGCGGACGCGACCGCCCGCCCGTGGGCGGACGCGGTCACCCTGCTGACCGGGGCGGAGCTGTACTGGCTCTCCACGGTCCGCCCCGACGGGAGGCCGCACGTGACGCCGCTCATCGGTCTCTGGTCGGACGGCGCGCTGCACTTCTGCACGGGCCCCTCGGAGCGCAAGGCCCGCAATCTGGCCGGTGATCCGGAGGTCGTCCTGACCACGGGCACCAACACGCTGAACGAGGGGTTCGACGTGGTGGTGGAGGGCCGGGCGGTGCGGGTGACGGACGAGGAGCGGCTGATCGCGCTGGCCGAGGCGTGGGAGGAGAAGTACGGCGCCGACTGGCACTTCGGCGTCACGGACGGCATGTTCTCCAACGGCGCGGGCGGCCGCGCGCTGGTCTTCCGGGTGGCGCCCCGCACGGCCTTCGGCTTCGCGAAGGGCACGCCGTTCGGCCAGACCCGCTGGCACTTCGGCTGACGGGGGCGCGTCCGCCGATGGGGGCGTCCACTGATGTGCCGTCACATCGGCTGCTACGGAGGGCGCTTCGTCTGACCGGAGGCCCTTCAGCCGACGTGCCGTCACATCAGACGCCACGGGGGGGCGTCGGGCCCGGTCACGCGTCGTCCCGGCCGGGCCGGGTCCCGGTCACGACGGTGGCGTACAGCTCCTCCGAGACGACCACCCGGGGGACCAGCCCGCCGGCGCGGAGCGTCTCCTCGGCCACGGCGGCCTGCCGCTCGCTCGTCTCCACCAGCAGGCTGCCGCCCGGGGCCAGCCAGTCGAGCGCCGCGCCCGCCACCCGCCGCATGACGTCGAGCCCGTCCCCGCCCCCGTCGAGCGCCACCCGCGGCTCGTGGACCCGGGCCTCGGCGGGGAGCAGATCGACGTCGCCGGTGGGGACGTACGGCACATTGGCGAGCAGGACGTCCACGCGGCCCCGCAGCGACGCGGGCAGCGGCGCGAAGAGGTCGCCCTCGTACACCTCGCCCAGCCCGGCCAGATTGCGGCGGGCCCAGCGCACGGCCGCGGGATCGACGTCGGCGGCGTGCAGTTCGACCCCGGCCAGGGTGGAGGCGAGTACGGCGCCCAGCGCCCCGGAGCCGCAGCAGAGATCGACGACGACCGGGCGGGCGGGGGCGACGGCACCGGCCTGCCGGACGAGGAACTCGCTGCGCCTGCGGGGTACGAAGACACCGGGGCCGACGGCGATCCGCAGCCCGCAGAACTCCGCGAAGCCCAGGACGTGTTCGAGCGGCAGCCCGTCGGCACGGCGCTCCACCATGGCGGCGAGGTGGGCGGGGCCGGTGGCCGTGGAGAGCAGGAGAGCGGCCTCGTCCTCGGCGAAGACACAGCCCGCGGCGCGGAGCCCGGTGACGATCGCGGAGAGGGTGAGGGGTGACGCGGGTGACGACATCGTGCGGAGCCTTTCGGTGAACCGATGGGCGCTCCGCGGTCGTTCAGGCCGGTCGGGCCACGCGACGGCGAGGGATGAGCACCCGGCCTGCTGAAGCGGTAATGGGTCTCACCTCCTGGAGTCGGGTCCCGGGATCGGGGAGGCGTCACACTACCCGAATCCGTCCGCCCGCCCCACCCTCGCCGTCAACGCGTCCGGTGGGTGCCGGGGGTGTGTCCGTAGGCCCGGCGGAAGACGTCGATGAAGGCCCCGGCGGACGACCAGCCGCAGGTGTGCGCCACGGCGGTCACCGGGGCGCCCTCAGCGAGCAGGACCAGGGCGCGGTACAGGCGGAGTTGGGTGCGCCACTGCGGGAAGGTCATGCCGAGGTCGGCCCGGAAGAGCCGGGACAGGGTGCGTTCGCTCGCCCCGACCTGCCGGCCCAGCGCGGCCAGGGTGCGGCGCTCGCCCGGATCGGCGCGCAGGATCGCGCAGAGGGCGACCAGCACGGGTGCGGTGGGTGACGGCAGGTGCACCGGCTGCTGGGGCGAGGCGCTCAACCGGTCCAGGAGCACGGCCCGTAGCCGCTCCCGGGCCGGATCGCCGTCGTCGGGGGCGCGGGTGTAGGCGAGGATCAGTTCCCGCAGCAGGGGTTCGACCGTCAGCACGGCCGGCTCGTCCAGACCGAGCGGGTTGTCCGTCGCGTCCAGGCCCACCAGGTGGAGTTCGAGGCCGCCGTGGGCGTGGTGGGCGTGCTCGGTCCCGGCGGGGATCCAGACGGCGCGGTTGGCGGGCGCGACCCAGGTGCCCGCGGCGGTGGTGACGGCCAGCACGCCGCGCGCCGCGTAGACGATCTGGTGGTCGTCGTGGCGGTGGGCCGTGATGGCTCCGCCGGGCTCGATCCACTGGCGGCGGGTGGGCGCGTGCGGCAGGAGGCGGGTTTCCGGCATCGACCGGCAGATTATCGGAAGCGCGTCAGGGGCCGGTGCCCGGACGATGGCGGGGTGGCAGCGAACAGAACGATCCTCCTCCTGTCCGTGGGGCACGGCTGCGTCGACGTGTACCAGGGTGCCGTCGCCGCGCTCGTCCCCTTCTTCGTCGCCGAGCGGGCGTACGGCTACGCCGCGGCCTCCGGCATCGTGCTCGCCGCGTCGCTGCTGTCCTCGGTGGCGCAGCCGCTGTTCGGCGCGCTGACCGACCGGCGGGCGCTGCCCTGGCTGCTGCCGGTGAGCACGGTCGTGGGCGGGCTGGGGGTGGCGGCGAGCGGCCTCGGCGGTTCGTACGGGCTGACCCTGGTGTGCGTGGCGGTGTCCGGGGTGGGGGTCGCCGCCTACCACCCGGAGTCGGCCCGGGTGGCGCGGATCGCCTCCCGGGGCAGTCACACCTCGATGGGCTGGTTCTCGCTGGGCGGCAACCTCGGCTTCGCCGCGGCGCCGCTCCTGGTGACCGCCGCGGTGAGCGGCGGGGGTCTGCGGTGGACCCCGGTGCTGGTGCTGCCGGCGCTGGCGGGCAGTGTCCTGTGCCTGCCTGTCCTGCGCGTGCTGACCGACCGGGCGGCGCCCGGCACCGCCTCGTCGTCCCTGCCCGAAGTGGCCGACGACGTACGGTCGTTCGTGAAGCTGTCGGTGGCCGTGGCGGCCCGTTCCGTGGCGTTCATGGGCCTCGGCACCTTCGTGGCGCTCTACGCCCGGCAGCGCACGGGCGGCGGTACGGCGGCGGGCACGGCGGCGCTGACCGTGCTGTATCTGGGCGGGGCGGTGGGCACCGTACTGGGCGGCAGGCTCGCCGCGCGGTGGGACCGGGTCACGGTGGTGCGCGGGGCGTATCTGGCCGGTGTCCTGGCGGTCGCCGGTGTCGTCCTCGTACCGGGGCCGTCCCTCTACGGGTGCGTCGCGCTGGCCTCCGGCTGTCTGTACGTGCCGTTCTCGCTCCAGGTGACGCTGGGTCAGGACTATCTGCCCAGCCGGGTCGGTACGGCGAGCGGGGTCACCCTCGGGCTGGCCGTCAGCGTCGGCGGGGTCGCCGGCCCGCTCATCGGGACGCTGGCCGACGCGACGTCCCTGCGCACGGCCCTGGCCCCGCTGGTCCTCATGCCGGCGGTCAGCTACCTGATGGCGCGTACGCTCCCCGAGCCACCCGTGCACCGTCTCGCGGCACCCCCGGCCGTACGGCTGCGGCAGGCGTAGGAACGCCCCGTCCCCCCGCGCCGCGAGGGCACGGGGGGACGGGGGCGGGACGGTCCCGGGGTCAGAGGTCCACGCTGTCGCGCAGCTTCGTCGGCGTCAGGAAGAGCGACGCGACGACACCGATGACCGCGATACCGGCCGAGATCAGGAAGATGTGACCGGTGGCGTCACCGTACGCGGCGCGCACCACCTCCTGGATCTCCGGCGGCATGGCGGCGATGTTCAGCGTCGAGCCGCCCGAGGAGGCGGCCGGGTCGACGCCCAGCTCCCGCAGTCCGGCGGTGATCTTCGTGCCGACCTGGTTGGCGAGCACCGCGCCCAGCACGGAGACGCCGATGGTGCCACCGAGCGAGCGGAAGAAGGTGATCGCACCGCTGGCCGCGCCGAGTTCGCTGAGCGGGACGGTGTTCTGGAGCACCAGCACGAGGTTCTGCATCGACATACCGACACCGATGCCGACGGCCAGCATGCCGAGCGAGACGATGACCAGCGAGGTCTCGTGGTCGATCGTGGACAGCCCCAGGAAGCCGAGGGTGAGCACGACGACACCGGTGATGATGTACGGCTTGACCTTGCCGGTCTTGGAGACCAGCCGTCCCGCGACGGTGGAGGAGACGAGCACCCCGAGCATCAGCGGGATGGTGAGCAGCCCGGCCTCGGTCGGCGTGTTGCCGCGGCCGATCTGGAAGTACTGGCCGAGGAAGACGGCTCCGCCGAACATCGCCATGCCCACCGAGAGGCTCGCGACGATGGCCAGGGCGGGGTCCCGGCGGCGTACGACGTGGAGCGGGACGACCGGCTCCTTGACGCGCGACTCGACCAGGACGGCCAGGGCGAGGATCAGCACGCTGCCGCCGACCATGACACCGGTCTGCCACGAGATCCAGTCGAAGTTGTTGTCGACGAAGGTGACCCAGAGCAGCAGCAGGCTGACGCCGGCGGCGATGAGGGAGGCGCCCAGGTAGTCGACCCTGACCTCGGGGCGGCGGATCTCCGTGAGGTGCAGGGTGCGGGTCAGCAGCACGAAGGCGACGAGTGTGAAGGGCACGGCGACGAAGAAGCACCAGCGCCAGCCGAGCCACGAGGTGTCGGTGATGAACCCGCCGAGCAGCGGCCCGCCGACGGTGGCGACGGCCATGACGCCGCCGAGGTAACCGTTGTAGCGGCCCCGCTCCTTCGGGCTGATCATCGCGGCGATGATCACCTGGACGAGGACCTGGAGCGCGCCCATGCCGAGGCCCTGGATGACACGGAAGCCGATCAACTGGCCGGTGGACTGGGCGAATCCGCAGGCGATCGACGAGATGACGAAGAGGCCGATGGCTATCTGGAGCAGCAGCTTCTTGCTGAACAGGTCGGCGAGCTTGCCCCAGATCGGGGTGGAGGCCGTGGAGGCCAGCAGGGTCGCGGTGACGACCCAGGTGTACTGCGACTGGGTGCCGTTCAGCGATCCGATGATCTGCGGGAGGGCGACCGAGACCACCGTGCTGCTGATCATCGCCACGAACAGCACGATGAGCAGGCCGCTCAGGGCCCGCATCACGTGGCGGTGATCCATGGGCGCGGCCTCGGCGGGCGCGGCCGTGTGTGCGCTCACGCGCAACCTCCGGAAGGTTCGAACAGATGAGGGAAGGCTTCACTGTACATGCGCAATGGGCAATTTTGCACATTGCGCAATCTTTACCGAGGCGTGGACAATGGGGGCATGGAAAGCCCTGTGGGACTGCGTGAACGCAAGAAGGCGGCCACCCGCCAGGCCGTGCACGAGGCGACGCTGCGCCTGACCGTCGAGCACGGATTCGACCATGTGACGGTGGAGGCGGTCGCCGACGCCGCCGGCATCTCCCGCAGAACGTTCTCCAACTACTTCACCAACAAGGAGGACGCCCTCCTCTACGGCGAGGAGCAGCACATCAGGGCCCTGGTCCAGTCGGTCCGGGACCGCCCCGCCGAGGAGTCGGCCTGGACGGCGCTCCGGGCGGCGGTGGCCCAGTTCGCGGAGCGCATGTCACCGCCGGAGCGCGAATGGGCCGTCCGCACCCGGCTGGCCATGCGCCACCCCTCCCTGCTCGCCCGCCAACTCGCCAACCACGCCGCCCTGGAACGCGACCTGGCCGACGCGGTGGCCCTGCGCACCGGCCCCACCGACGCGCCGCCGCGCCCGCTGGTCATGGCGGCGGCCTTCCTGGCGTCGGTGCGGATCGCGATGCGCATCTGGATCGAGGAGGACGAGACCCGGGGCCCGGGCGCGGTGATGGACGAGATCCTGGACGAGATGGGACAGCGCTTCACCTGAGCGGGGGCGGGTGGGGGGCCCCGGGCGTACGGCAACAAGGAGCCGAGAGGTGCCGAAAGTTTCGGAGTCCATTCCGAAACTGACCGGAACACCCTGTTGCGGCCACGCCCGCTCGGCGCCCGCCTCAGCCGATTTCCAGCCATCCGCCCCTCTTTGACACCCGCCCACCCCTGTCGGCGGAGTGCGAGAACGGCCAACCTCAGTCGGCCCCTGCCCGTGTGTTGTCACGCCCTGACGGGCCTCCCTAAGCTCGGGAGCGCTCCCACAGCTGGTCGGCGGACCCGACCGGGGAGCCCGTGTACGTATCCGGCTCACCCCACACGCGGCACCCCCGCGCGGCCGAAACCGTATCCCCCGTCCCGCACCCGTCCCCCGGCGCGCGCATCCGCGACGTCCCGCCCCGCACCTGCGGTACGCACCGGTCACGCGCCCCGCTCTGGAGGTCCCCCATGCGTGTGTCCTTCCGGTACCGGCACAGACCCGGCCTGGTGGCCGCCACCGTCCTGGCGGCGGTGGTGAGCCTGGCCGCCCCCTCCCTCACCGCTCGGGCCGACGCGCCTTCCGGCGCACGTTCCGACGTACGGGCCGAGGCCGTACGAGCGGCACCCGGCGTCGAGGACGACGGCGCCGGCTGCCCGGTGCCCGGCACGGTCCCGTCGACGAACGACGCCAAGCTCCCCGACCCCTTCAGGAGGCTGGACGGCACCAGGATCTCCTCCACCTCCGACTGGCGGTGCCGCCGGGCGGAGATCAAGGAACTCGCGGAGCGGTCGGTGTACGGCAAGAAGCCCGCGAAGCCGGCCAGTGTGACGGGGACGGTCTCGGCGAGCACCCTCACGGTGAACGTGACCGATCAGGGCAAGTCGGCCTCCTTCTCCGCGAAGGTCGAACTGCCCAGCGGCATCGGCCCGTTCCCTGCTGTCGTGGTCATCGGAGGGCTCGGTGCGGACACCGCGACCATCAAGGCCTCCGGCGCCGCCGTCATCAACTTCGACCCGTACACGGTGGGACGTGAGGGCACGGCACGGAACAACAAGCAGGGCGCGTTCTACAGCGTCTACGGCTCGTCGAGCGGCACGGGACTGCTGATGGCCTGGTCCTGGGGGGTGAGCCGCATCATCGACGTCATCGAGCAGTCGGGCGGCAGCCTGCTCACGGCGGACGCGACCGGTGTCACCGGGTGCTCGCGCTTCGGCAAGGGGGCGTTCGTCGCGGGGGCGTTCGACCAGCGGATCGCGCTGACCATGCCGATCGAGTCCGGCTCGGGCGGCGCCCCGGCCTTCCGGGGGCTGGCCTCGGAGAGCGGTGCGCAACCGCTGAGCAGTGCCTACTCGGAACAGCCGTGGCTCGGCGACGCGTTCGGCTCGTACACGGGCAACCCGGCAGCGCTGCCGGTGGACACGCACGAGATCGTGGCCATGGTCGCACCGCGCGGGCTGTTCCTGATGGAGAACCCGCACGTCGACTGGCTGGGTGCGAGGTCGGGAAGCGTCGCGGCCCTGGGCGGTGCCGAGGTCTACAAGGCCCTGGGCGTGCCCGGCAACATCAGCTACTGGTCCGACGTCCAGGACGGCACGCACTGCGCCGCCCGGTCCGAGTGGCGGACGCCGCTCCAGCAGAACATCCAGAAGTACCTGCTCCACTCGGGCAGCGCCTCCGGGGTGTTCCGTGTCTCGCCCCTCAAGTCCGGCAGCCTGTCCGGGTGGCGGGACTGGCAGACGCCGGCCCTGACCGAGGGCGGCGGCACCCCGGGGGACGGGGGCGGCCCCGGCAACGGTGGCGATCCGGGCGACGGAGGCGGCTCGGACGGCACCTGCACCGCCCGCTACGAGACGCTCAACGCCTGGTCCGGCGGCTTCCAGGGCGAGGTCACCGTACGCAACGACGGCTCCTCGGCCCTGACCGGCTGGACCGTCGGCCTGAACCTGGCGCCGGGCCAGTCGATCAGCAGCCTGTGGAACGGTGAACACAGCGGTACCAGTGGTCTCGTCACCGTACGGAACACCTCCTGGAACGGCCCGACGGCACCCGGCGCCACCGCCGTTTTCGGCTTCACCGCCACGGGCAGCTCCACCCCCGCCCCCTCGGGCCTGACCTGCACCGGACGTTGAGCCCCGTGGCGCGTCCGCCCGCCCTGCCCGAGCGGACGCGCCACGGCTGTCCCGCCCCGGCGTCGGTGATCCGCCCTGGGGCGCCGGTCCGTGAGCCGTCCCGCCGGGCGGTTCACGGACGCGACGCCTCGTCGCGGTCAAAACCGGCCGTCTCCAGCGCGCCGAGCACCCACGGCATGGTCTTCTTCCGGGTGACGACGAGCACCGGTACGCCGTCGTCCTCGCACTCCAGGACCACGGCCTTGCCGTCGTAGTCGGGGAGGTCGGGGTCCAGCCGGTAGCGGGGGCGGACCCGGACCGGCCTGAGGCTGCCCGGCACCGCGCGGCGGAAGGAGGCGCCGGTCGGGTCGGGGGTCGTGGCGAGCGTGCCGGGCCCGGCCACCAGCCATCCGCCTCGGCCCTCGTAGGGCACCTCACCGACCACCACGCCCTGGAAGCACCGCTCCTTCTCCGGCACGGAGGGCGTGAGGCGGATGGTGTCGTCGCCCCGCTGCCGGCGCGCCGCGATCAGTGCGGCCACCGCGCAGACGGCCACCACCACCGGGGCGCATACGCCGACGAGCCGGAGGGCTTCTCCGGGGCTGTCGGTGGGCCACGGCGCGAACGCCCCGATCGCGGTGAGGGCGATGCCGCCCGCGGTCGGGACACCGGCCTGCCACGGAAAGGCCCTGCGCGAGAGGTGGCTGAACCGGGTGCCCCAGAGCCACAGCCACAGGTGGAGGAGGCTGTAGAGGCCGAGACCGAGACCCACGGCGCAGTACGCCTTGTAGTCGCCCCGCGGGTCCGCGGTCGTGTACCGCCGCTCGGACCCGAACTCCACGTACCGGATCTGGTCCCGCCAGTACGTGACCTGGACGGTCTTCCCCGCCCCGACCCCCGGCACCTCGTCGGCGCTCCCCCTGAGCCGGGTGCGGGTGGACGTCCCGTCCGGCTCGGTGACGTACACCCAGAACGTCGGGGTCTTCTTCCCCTCCCGCTTCTCGGTACGGTCCACCCGGACCGTGACCGTACGCAGGCAGCCGTCCGCGTCCTCATGGGCGCCGCCACCCCGCGAACAGGCAACCGCGTCCCGGAAGGCGCGTTCGTCGTCGAGCGCCCCACGCATGGGGACGAGCAGCATGAACGCCGCCACCAGCACGCACACACAGCCCACGACGGCACCGACGAGGGCCCCGCGGCGCTCCTTCGGGCTGAGCGGCGGGGCGGGCGGAGTGGACGGGACACTCTTCTCGGGAGTCACCGGTCCATCGTGCACCGACGCCTCCCCGACCACTACGGAGGGCCCAAGCATCGTTCGACGCGGGCTCGTTGCCGGACGTCAGCAGCGACGCCCGGCCACACTCGGCCGAGGGTCAGGGCTTCGTCTCACCGAGGGCGGTACGCAGCCAGTCCAGCGGCCCCTGCCCGAGAAGTTCGTCGGCGAGCCGCCGGCCGGTCTCGGTGACCAGGCGGGCCCGGCTGTTGTCGATCCAGCGCTGCGCGTTCTCGTATCCCTGGGCCTTGTACTCGATGCCCTGGAGCATGCACTCCAGCTTGTCCGCGTCACGGGCGCAGACGGCCTCCGGTGACTCCTTGGCCTCGTACTCCGCGACGAGGTCCCGGATCGCGGTGGCCAGCGCCTCAGGCATACCGGCCGTCTGGTCCGCGGTCACCGCCTGCGGGTCACCGGCCGGCGCGTACTTCTTGCCGAGGTGGTTGACGTCCCCGGTGCGGGTCTCCTGCGTGTCGTGCCACACGGCGAGGTAAGCCGCCTTCGCCGGGTCGGCGCCTTCCAGCTTCGCGATGAGCGAGGCGATCAGCGAGGCACGCCACGCGTGTTCGGCGACACTTTCGGGGTCCCGGACCCCTGCCATCCACCAACCGGTCCGGCGCGTGTGCTTGAGGGTGCCCGCCTCGTACAGGAAGCGTCCCACCGCGGACAGATCGTCAGCCACGTCCGACTCCTCTTCACGCCTCGGCGAGACGTATCGCGTACCGGATGCCTTCCAGTTCCCGGCGCGCACGCACCGACAACTCCTTGCCATCCAACATCACGGGGAGGGGCACCACCCAGGAGGTCCGTGGTACCCGTGGCAGCGCAGTGCCGCACACGCCCCCTGGTGGCTGCATGCCTATCCGTCCGGGCAACTGCCCGACCATAGGCGTGGAGCCAGTCCCGCATCAGATAACGTTCGCCCTGTAGCACCGCTGGAAAACTCGTCAGAACAGTGTCCTCGCCGGAGCCCTGGAAGGTCCCGTCCTGGCTCCTGGTGGGTGGCTGAGCGGACGCAGGGTCCGGGTCTGGGGTGGGTTGCTTGCCAGTGCCCTCCGGGGTTCGCAGCAGCCCGTTCCAGTCGTCGCCATATCCCGCCCGACCTGGTCTTTCATCATCCTCGCTCCTATGGTCGACCCGGTCGAAAGGGGGGCCGGATGGACCGGACCGTACGTACCGTCGAGGACGTTCTCGCGCTCTTGGACGGGCTCTTCACGTCTGAACGCGAGGCCGACCGCTTGGCGACGGGTGACGGCAAGGACTTCTGGGATCGCTTCTACACCGACCGGTCAAGGCCGGTCCCGTTCTTCGCGTCGAAGCCGGACGAGAACCTGGCCGCCTACCTCGACCAGGGTCTGATCGCTCCTGGCCGGGCCCTGGACCTGGGGTGCGGGGCGGGCCGCAATGCCCTGTACCTCGCCTCACGTGGCTTCAAGGTGGACGCAGTCGACCTCTCCCCGGTGGCCGTCGCCTGGGGCGAGGACCGGGCTCATGAAGCCGGGGTCGACGTCCGCTTCCTGTGCGGTGACGCTTTCGCCGTCCCTGCCGCCGAGTTGAGCGGTCCGTACGACCTGGTCGTCGACTCAGGCTGCTTCCACCACCTGCCGCCCCACCGCCGGGTCAGCTACCTGGCCCTTCTCGACCGCGTCCTGGCCCCCGGCGGCCATCTCGCGCTCACCAGCTTCGCCGCGGGCGAGCAGGGCATGGGGTCGGATCTCGCCGACGCGGACCTCTACCGCCGGCGCGATCTGCAGGGTGGCCTGGCCTACACGCCCGCATCACTGCGCTGGATCTTCTCCGACCTGGTGGAGGTGCAACTGCGCCGCATGCGGGAGGAGCCTCCCGAGTCGGCATTGTTCGGCGTGACCTTCCTGTGGACCGCATTGTTCCGTCGGAGTGCGGCTGCCTAAGGCGACGTTCGCGAGCGCGGCGATGGCGGCCTGGGCCTGGTACTCGCCCAGCCGGTCGCGGGCAAGCGCCGACTGGAGAATCCCGATGCCCTCGGCGACGGTCCCGGTGTCTCAGCGGCCACGGTCCTGCTCGGCGAGTGGTGCCAGGCTGCCGTCAGGCGCGGTCCGGGCGGCGCGCCAGGCATGGTGCGGCAGCATGAGGGCGAGCAGCCCCACCACCTCGGAGTGGTCGACGGCGGCCGCGAGTTGCCGGGTGAGCCGGATGGCGTCGGCGGCGAGGCAGAACTTTCTTCGGCGGGGTGCCACGCCGCTCCCGAGCGGGAGAGGGATGCGCCGGTGCCGCCCCGTGCGGGCCCCGGCAGGTGCTCGACGAGGAAGAAGAACCGGTAAAAGCCCAGCTCTACGCGTCGAAGTCGTACTCAAGGATGTAGGAGGCGGAGTCGAGCGTCATCTCGTTCACCTCGACGGGGCGGCCCTCATCGGCGAACGCCGTGCGGCAGATCAGCATGACGGGAGTGCCCGCCGAGAGCTCCAGCTCGCCCGCCTCGGCACTTGAGGGCATGCGCGAGCGGATCTCCTCCCGGAAGTGGACGGGCTCGTATCCCAGCTCGGCGAGGCGCGCGTACGTGCCTCCGGGGCCGGTGTCCTCCCGGGTGATCGCGGACCCCGCCACCAGGGAGGCGGGGAGGTACGAGGTGGCCAGCAGGATCGGCTTGCCGTCCAGGACGAAGCGACGGCGCCGTACGCAGACGGCACTCCCCGGCTCGATGCCCAGCACCCCGGCGATGCGGTCGGGCGCGGGCTCCTCGGTGACCTCCACCCCGTCCACCACGAGGGTCCGGTCTTCCGTGTCCGTCGCCCAGACCGAGCGCCCCTCGCCCCACCCGGACCGGGCCAAACGCTTGATGCCCTGACGCCTCAGCGGGCGGAACGAGCGCACGAACACTCCCGCGCCCCGCCGGGACTCGGCGATCCCTTCGCTCTGGAGAACGCCGAGGGCCTGCCGGGCGGTCATGCGCGCCACGTCATGCTCGGCCATCAGATCGTTCTCGCCCGGCAGCCGGTCGCCGGGGCCGTACCGACCTGCCTGAATGGCATCCCTCAGCGCATCAGCGATCCGCTGGTACTTCGGCTGCCGCTTGGCGCCTTCGGTGGCCATGGATGATCTCTCCTTCTCCTCTCTAGACAGCCTAGAGGTTCGTTTCACGAGACGAACGTACGTTTCACAGGAGGAACGAGGCCGGCCTGACGGGCTCGCATCCCCCGGCTTCTACGAATTACCTGATCCCCCACAGGCGTTGACATCTCTAGAGAACATCGCTTCACTGAGATGTCTAGAGAGGTTGCCGAGTGGGGCGACCTCCAGACCATGGGACACACGCATGCCGTCGTTCACGATTGATGACCCGGCGCCGCAACCCTCGGGCGATCCCGGCGCTGCCCTTCCACCTCCTTGCCGGTGCGTGGAACGGAACCCGCGCGGTTCGCTCAGGACGGTGTCGTGATGCGGTGCACGCACTGGCGCCGCTTACCACCGGAGCTGGCACGAGAAGCACGGGAGCGATCGGCCTCGGGATGCGTCGACAGCGCGGTGCGGTGCCAACTGTCGGCACACGACACCGGCGAGCACTACGGCCTGCTCGACGACCTGGAGTACGGCACCGCGCTGTGGCTTCACTGGTGTGAGACCGGCGTGGCCCTGGCCGTACTACCGGACTGCCCCACCGTGGGGGCAGGCCCCGACCGGGAGGGCTGCCGTCTGTTCCTCGACCATGCCGAGCGGCACGCCTGGGCGGATACAGAGGGGGAGGACTCAGGGGGCAGCTGACCCCGACTCCACACAAGGTTGCGTCCTGATCGCCGCCCGGCACGCGCGGGGACACGGATCCCCCGAGCGCTCTACGGGCAGCTCGCATCGGTGGGCTTCGGGTCGACGGTGTGGCACCGTCAACCCGGACCCCCCGTACGGGCGTTACAACACCGGCAACAGGTTCTTCAGCTCGAAGGCCGTGACCTCGCTGCGGTACTCCTCCCACTCCTGCTTCTTGTTGCGCAGGAAGAAGTCGAAGACATGCTCGCCCAGGGTCTCCGCGACCAGTTCGCTCTTCTCCATCAGCGCGATCGCCTCGCCCAGGTTCTGCGGCAGCGGTTCGATGCCCATCGCGCGGCGTTCCGAGTCCGAGAGGGCCCAGACGTCGTCGTCGGCGCCGGCCGGGAGTTCGTAGCCCTCCTCGATGCCCTTGAGGCCTGCGGCGAGCAGGACCGCGTACGTCAGGTACGGGTTGGCGCCCGAGTCGATGGAGCGGACCTCGACGCGGGCCGAACCGGTCTTGCCGGGCTTGTACATCGGGACGCGGATCAGCGCGGAGCGGTTGTTGTGGCCCCAGCAGATGTACGAGGGGGCCTCGCCGCCGGCGCCCGCGGAGCGGCTGGAGCCGCCCCAGATGCGCTTGTAGGAGTTGACCCACTGGTTGGTGACGGCGGAGATCTCCGCCGCGTGGGTGAGCAGGCCCGCGATGAAGGACCGGCCGACCTTGGAGAGCTGGTACTCGGCGCCCGACTCGTAGAAGGCGTTGCGGTCGCCCTCGAAGAGGGAGAGGTGGGTGTGCATGCCCGAACCCGGGTACTCCGAGAAGGGCTTCGGCATGAAGGTGGCCTGGACGCCCTGTTCCAGCGCGACCTGCTTCATGACCAGGCGGAAGGTCATGATGTTGTCCGCCGTGGAGAGGGCGTCGGCGTAGCGCAGGTCGATCTCCTGCTGGCCGGGGGCGCCCTCGTGGTGGCTGAACTCGACCGAGATGCCCATGGATTCGAGCATGGTGATGGCCTGGCGGCGGAAGTCCATGCCGACGTTCTGCGGCGTGTGGTCGAAGTAGCCGGAGCTGTCGGCGGGGGTGGGGCGGGTGCCGTCGACCGGCTTGTTCTTCAGCAGGAAGAACTCGATCTCGGGGTGGGTGTAGAAGGTGAAGCCCAGGTCCGAGGTCTTGGCGAGGATGCGCTTGAGGACGTAGCGCGGGTCGGCGAAGGACGGCGAGCCGTCCGGCATGAGGATGTCGCAGAACATCCGGGCGGTGCCGGGGGCCTCCGCGCGCCAGGGCAGGATCTGGAAGGTGCCCGGGTCCGGCTTGGCGATCATGTCGGACTCGTACACGCGGGCGAAGCCCTCGATGGCCGAGCCGTCGAAGCCGATGCCCTCGTCGAAGGCCTGCTCCAGCTCGGCGGGTGCCACAGCCACGGACTTGAGGAACCCGAGCACATCGGTGAACCACAGCCGCACGAAGCGGATGTCGCGCTCCTCAAGCGTCCTGAGGACGAATTCCTGCTGCTTGTCCATTGCCACATCCTTGCAGTTCAGACGGTCTGTGCACCACCGCCCGGGGGAGAGGGGACACTCCAGTATCACGACCCGGGATTTCACCCACATTACGCACTCGGTGGGAGAGGGAGCACTCGGCCACCCACTACGATCGGCGCGCGTGGTACGCGGGGGACACCGGTGCCTTCGGAGGGCCTTCGGGCCCGTGTTCCGCGCGCCTGTTCCGACCCCTTTTCCCTGTCCCTCCCCACCCCTGGCAGAAGGACCGACGACATGAGCTTCGACCGCAGTGACCGTGTGGAGCAGACGCCCGGCGACGACCGTGCGCGTGGCCGGCGTAACCGTGCCGTCGCCATAGGCGTGGGCGCCGTCGTGGTCGCGGGGCTGCTCGGCTTCGGCTCGTACACGCTGCTGGACAGGTCGGAGGCGAAGGAGCGGGGCCAGGACTCCTCGGCGCAGGACGCCAAGCAGCCGGAGAAGGCGGAGGCCACGCCGCTCGACGGGCCGATCGCGGGCGAGAGGACCTGGGACGCCAAGAAGCTGACCCGCGACCACGTCACCACCGAGGTGACGTATCCGATGGAGCCTCCGGTGGGCGGCGACCACAACCCGGCCTGGCTCAACTGCGACGGGGTCGTGTACGAGAAGGCCGTCCCGAACGTCAACGCGGTGCACGCCCTGGAGCACGGGGCGGTGTGGGTGACGTACAACGGGAAGGCGGCCGACGCCGATGTGCGGGAGCTGGCGTCCCGGGTCGAGAAGACCGCGTACGCGCTGATGAGCCCGTACGAGGGCCAGGCCGGGGCGATCATGCTGAGCGCCTGGGGCAAGCAGGTCACGGTGGACGGCGCGGAGGACCCGCGGGTGGAGCAGTTCTTCACGAAGTACGTCCAGGGGGCGCAGACGCCCGAGCCGGGCGCGCCCTGCACGGGCGGGGTCGACGGGTGAGCCCGGCGCGCGTCCGGCGGACGCGGTGGCTGGCGGGCTCCGTCGTGGGGGTCGCCGTGTTGTGCGCGGGGGCGGCCGCCGTCGCCACCGCGCGGGACGAGGGGCCCGCGCCGGCCGCCGCGTCCGCCCCGCGTACGCCGTCGGCGGGATCGGCGGACGCGGGCTTCGCCCGGGAGATGGCGGTGCACCACCAGCAGGCCGTGGAGATGTCGTTCGTCGTGCGGGACCGTACGAAGGACGAGGACGTACGGCGGCTCGCGTACGACATCGCCAACACGCAGGCCAACCAGCGCGGCATGCTGCTCGGCTGGCTGGACCTGTGGGAGCTGCCGAAGACGACGCCCGCCGGGCAGGAGCCGATGGCCTGGATGTCCGGGCACCCTGGTGGTCACGCGGGCGGCCATGGCGGACACGGCGGCGGCGAGGCCGGGTTCGAGGCCCATGACGGGGCCCTGATGCCGGGCATGGCGACGCGTACGGAGCTGAAGGCGCTCGGTGCGGCCGAGGGCGTCAAGGCCGAGGTCCTCTTCCTCCAGCTGATGACGGACCACCACAAGGGCGGTGTGACGATGGCCGAGGGCTGCGCCGAACTGTGCGCGGTGCCGGCCGAGAAGCGGCTGGCCCGGGGGATGGTGGAGGCGCAGCGCTCCGAGTTGGATCTGATGGCGGACATGCTCGCCGCACGGGGAGCCGCACCCCGGCCGTGAACTCCCGGCCCCGCGCCCCGGCCGCGCCCCGTCCGTGCACCCGGTCCGTGGGCGCACGGCCACGCGCCCTGCCTCACCGCACCCGGTCCGTGGGCGCCCCGCCCCCCGCGCATACACCCGCGCGAGTGATGTCGTGCGTCTCGTACGGCGTACACCCGCGCGGGTGATGCTCAGCGGTGGCGGCGTCCGGTGGCGGCCACCACAATGGACGTACTCGGGGTCGTACGGCATGCCCACCGGCACGCAGGAGGAGATCCATGACCACCGCCAGGGACATCATGACCACCGGGACCCAGTGGATCCCGGCCCACGAGACGCTCGACCGCGCGGCCCAGATGATGCGGGACCACAAGGTGGGCGCGCTTCCCGTCTCCGCCAACGGTGAGCAGGACCGGATGGTCGGCATCATCACCGACCGCGACATCGTGACCAAGTGCGTGGCGTCGGGGCACAACCCGTCACAGGTGACGGCCGGCGAGCTGTGCGACGGCACACCGCGCTGGATCGACGCGGCCGCGGACGTCGAGGTGGTGCTGGAGGAGATGCAGAGCCACCGCATCCGCCGGCTCCCGGTCATCGAGGACAAGAAGCTCATCGGCATGATCAGCGAGGCCGATCTGGCCCGGAACCTCTCCGACGAACAGATCGCGGGCTGGGCGGAGCGGGTCTACTCCCACCTCTGACCCGCTCCCCCGCCCCGGCGCCCGTGGCGCCCGACAGGCCCGGTGTCCGCGTGGACGTACGAGAGGCGTGGAGACGCGCCCGGGTTACGCACGAGGACACCGGGCCGACGGGTGTTTCGGGGCGGGGCTCCTCTACCCCACAGGGGTAGCGTGCGCAATATGTCTGAAATGCCCAATCGTCGCGCCGTGCTCGGCGCAGGTATCGCCCTGGCGGGAGGGGCGGCCGCCCTGACCACCCGGGCCGCCGACGCCGCGCCCCTCCCCCTCCCCACGCCCGGCCCCTCCCGCTCCCCGGCCGCACCGGCCGTCGCCGCCGACACCTATGTCGCCCCCGACGGGCCGGAGGTCATGGCCCGGGAGGCCGAGCGGGGCGCGGGCCCGCTGCGGAAGGTCTCGCTCACCGCCACCGCCTCGCGCTTCGAACTGGGTGACGGCGTCACCGTGCCCACCTGGTCGTACGGGGACCGGCTGCCCGGCGAGACGGTCCGGGTCACGGCGGGCGACACCCTGGAGCTCACCCTCGCCAACCACCTGACCCAGTCCACCTCGCTGCACTGGCACGGCCTCTCGCTGCGCAACGACATGGACGGGGTGCCGGGGCTGACCCAGCGGCCGATCGAGCCCGGCGCGGAGTTCACGTACCGCTTCGCGGTCACCCAGCCGGGCACGTACTGGTTCCACCCGCACTCGGGCGTCCAGTTGGACCGGGGGCTGTACGCGCCGCTGATCGTGGACGACCCCAAGGAGCCGCTCGCGTACGACAAGGAGTGGGTGGTCGTCCTCGACGACTGGCTCGACGGGGTGGACGGCTCCACCCCCGACGCGGTCCTGGACGAGCTGACCCACGGCGCGGGCAGCAGCCACGACCCGGCCGGGCACGGCGCCCCCGCCCCGGCGAAGGGCACCGGCGAGGCGCCCTCACGGCTGCTGACCGGCGCGGAGAGCGATCTGCTCGGCGGTCACGCGGGTGATGTGGACTATCCGCACTACCTGGTCAACGGCCGTACGGCGGGGTCCCCTTCGGTCTTCGAGGCGCGCCCTGGCGACCGTGTGCGGCTGCGTGTGATCAACGCGGGCGGGGACACCGCGTTCCGGCTGGCGCTCGGCGGTCACCGGATGACCGTGACGCATTCCGACGGCTTCCCGGTCACGCACACCGAGACCGACGCCCTGCTGCTGGGCATGGGCGAACGCTACGACGTGCTGGTGACGGCCGGGGACGGGGTGTTCCCGCTGACCGCGCTCGCCGAGGGCAAGGGCGCCTCGGCGCTGGCCGTGCTGCGGACGGGCACGGGGGCGCTGCCGGCGGCCAGCGTACGGCCGAAGGAGCTGGACGGCCGGGTGCTCACGGCCGAGCGGCTGACCGCCGACGCGTCGGTGGCGCTGACGGCGCGTGAGCCGGACCGGACGGTCCCGGTCACGCTCACGGGCTCCATGGCCGCGTACGACTGGGCCTTCGACCGGAAGCCGTACGACCCGGCGGTGCGGATGCCCGTGCGGGCGGGTGAACGGGTCCGGCTCACCTTCGCCAACCGCACCGCGATGTGGCATCCGCTGCATCTGCACGGCCACACGTTCGCCCTGGCCGGGCCGGGCGGCGGGGCTCCCGGGGCCCGCAAGGACACCGCGGTGATCCTGCCGGGCCGCTCGCTGACCGTGGACCTCGACGCGGACAACCCGGGGCTGTGGATGCTGCACTGCCACAACCTCTACCACGCCGAGGCGGGCATGATGACGGTCCTCGGCTATCTGCGCTGACCCACGCCCGGCGGGTCTCCGGGGTGCCCCGGCGGCCCGCCAGGACATCGCGTCAGTCAGACGATTACACTGGGAACCGTGCCTCAACTACGTCTCGCACTGAATCAGATCGACTCCACCGTCGGTGACCTCGCCGGCAACAGCGAGTCGGTCGTCCACTGGACCCGGCACGCCGCCGAGCAGGGCGCCCACCTGGTGGCGTTCCCCGAGATGGTGCTGACCGGCTACCCCGTCGAGGACCTGGCCCTGCGCTCGTCCTTCGTCGAGGCGTCGCGCCGGGCGCTGCGCGCGCTGGCCACCCGCCTGGCCGACGAGGGCCTCGGCGAACTGCCGGTCGTCGTCGGCTACCTCGACCGCTCGGAGCACCCCGCGTCCCGGTACGGGCAGCCCGCAGGCTCCCCGCGCAACGCGGGCGCCGTGCTGCACCGGGGAGAGGTGGCGCTGAACTTCGCCAAGCACCACCTGCCCAACTACGGCGTCTTCGACGAGTTCCGGTACTTCGTGCCGGGCGACTCGATGCCCGTGGTGCGGGTGCGCGGCATCGACGTGGCGCTCGCGATCTGCGAGGACCTCTGGCAGGACGGTGGCCGTGTGCCGGCGACCCGCGCCGCCGGGGCCGGGCTGCTGCTGTCGGTCAACGCCTCACCGTACGAGCGGGACAAGGACGACACCCGGCTCGAACTGGTCCGCAGGCGCGCCCGGGAGGCCGGCTGCACGACCGCGTACCTGGCGATGATGGGCGGCCAGGACGAGCTGGTCTTCGACGGGGACTCGATCGTCGTGGACAAGGACGGCGAGGTCGTCGCCCGTGCCCCGCAGTTCTCCGAGGGCAGCGTGATCCTCGACCTGGAGCTGCCGGCCGCCCCGGCCGAGGCGCCCTCGGGGGTGGTGGACGACGGGCTGCGGATCGACCACGTGGTGATCTCCGGCGAGCCCCTCCCGGCGTACGAGCCGGAGCTGGCGGGCGGGTACGCGGAGCGGCTCGACGACGACGAGGAGCTGTACTCGGCCCTGGTGGTGGGTCTGCGGGCATATGCCGCGAAGAACGGTTTCCGCAGCGTGCTGATCGGGCTCTCGGGCGGTATCGACTCGGCGCTGGTCGCGGCGATCGCCTGCGACGCGGTGGGCGCGGAGAACGTGTACGGCGTCTCGATGCCGTCGAAGTACTCCTCGGAGCACTCCAGGAGCGACGCCGCCGAGCTGGCCCGGCGCACCGGACTGAACTACCGCACCGTGTCCATCGAGCCGATGTTCGACGCGTACATGGGAGCGCTGGGGCTGACGGGTCTCGCCGAGGAGAACCTCCAGTCGCGGCTGCGCGGCACGACGCTGATGGCGATCTCCAACCAGGAGGGCCAGATCGTGCTCGCGCCGGGCAACAAGTCGGAGCTGGCGGTCGGTTACTCCACGCTCTACGGGGACTCGGTCGGCGCGTACGGGCCGATCAAGGACGTGTACAAGACATCGGTCTTCCGCCTCGCGAAGTGGCGCAACCGTGCCGCCGAGGAGCGCGGGCAGACCCCGCCGATCCCGGAGGCGTCCATCACCAAGCCGCCGAGCGCCGAGCTGCGCCCGGACCAGATGGACACGGACTCGCTGCCGGACTACGACGTGCTGGACCGGATCCTGGAGATGTACGTCGACCGGGACCAGGGCCGGGACGCGATCGTGGCGGCCGGGTTCGACCCGGAGCTGGTGACGCGGACGCTGCGGATGGTGGACACGGCGGAGTACAAGCGGCGGCAGTACCCGCCGGGCACGAAGATCTCCCCGAAGGGCTTCGGCAAGGACCGGCGGCTGCCGATCACCAACCGGTGGCGCGAGTCGGGCTGAGGGCTCAGCCGGCCGGCCGTCACGGGGGCGCACGGGGGCGGGCCTTGCCCGGCCCGCCCGCCGGTCGGCCGCCCCCGTCAACTCGCGCCGTGCTTCTGCCCGTTCGGGTGGGATGCGGGGTGCCGGGTGGATTCGGGAACGGGCAGGGCAGCCTCCAGGGGACCGACACCGGGAGGGGAGCCGTGGGACTGTCACGTGGTTACGGGCGCGCTTCGATCACCGAGGGCCCGACACCGGCCGATGCCGCGGGCATGCCCGCCCTGCCCTACCCGGACGGCTGGTTCGCCCTGGCCTTCTCCGAGGAGTTACGCCGGGGCACCGTGCTCACCCGGCCGCTGGCGGGGCAGGACGTGGTGCTGTACCGGCTCGGCACGAGGGCGGTCCGCGCCGTCCGGCCGTACTGTCCGCACCTCGGGGCCCATCTCGGGCTGGCGAGCGTGGAGGGCGAGGACCTCGTCTGCCCGTTCCACCTCTTCGCCTTCGGGCCCGACGGCGCCTGTGTGCGTACGGGGTACGACACACCCCCGCCACGGTCGCCACTGGCCCAGTTGCCGGTGCACGAGGTCAACGGCGTCGTGTTCGTCTGGCGGCACCACGACGGGCGGGCCCCTGACTGGTTCCTGCCCGACTGGCACGAGATCGGCCACCGGCCTGCCCGCAGCGCGGCCTGGGAGATGGCGGGCAACGTCCAGGAGGTCATCGAGAACACCGTGGACCTGGGGCACTTCGCCACCCTGCACGGTTGGACCAAGGCGGAGATCGGCGGTCCCGTGATCTACGACGACGCCACGTTCCACGCATCCGTGCGGGCCCACGAGTCGGCGCCGCTGCTGGGTGACTTCGTCGCGCACGTGGAGGTGGACGGCTACGGACTGGGCTGCCTGCACGTCGATGTGCACACCCCCCGGATGGGCCTGCGGATGTGTACGACGGTGCTGCCGACGCCGGTCGGGCCCAACCGGATGCAGTTCCGGCAGCGCAACCGCATCGCCTTCGACGAACCGGCCCGGCTGCCCCCGCCCCTGGCACGGGCCGTGAGCCGGACGGCGGCACGGCTGCTGGAGGGGGCCGTCTTCCGGTCCAGCTGTGAGTTCACCGCCGCCGACTTCCCGATCTGGCACCACAAGGAGTACCGGCATCCTCCCCGGCTCGCCGCGGGCGACGGTCCGATCGGGCCGTTCCGGCGCTGGGCCCGGCAGTTCTATCCCCCGGCCCCGGTGGAGCGGGGCGGCGGGCAGGTGGTGCGGCAGGGCGGTGACGAGCGGGTCCCCGGGCCCGGTGTGCCGTCCGACACGGGGCCACCGCCCCTGTACCGGTCACCCGGCCGGTGAGGCCATGAGGCCGTGTCAGTGGACGGCGGCGGTCGTCCGCTGGTCGGTCCGCCGCTCGCCGGTCCGCCGCTCGCCGGTCCCCCGCTCGTCGCGCGCCGTCGTGCCGCCCGCGACGATCCGGGAGGCTCCGGGCGTCCGGTCCAGCGCGCCCGCCGTGACGGCCACCGCCAGGCCGGCGACCGCCAGGACCGCGCCGACCAGGGCGGGGGACGTCCAGCCCCAGCCCGCCGAGATCGCCATACCGCCGAGCCAGGCGCCGCCCGCGTTGGCCAGGTTGAACGCGGAGTGGTTGGAGGCGGAGGCGAGAGTGGGGGCGTCCTTCGCCTTGTTCATCACCAGCATCTGGAGCGGGGTGGTCGTCATGAAACCGACCGCGCCGAGCAGGACGACCATCACCAGTGCCGCCCACTTCACCTGGGCGGCGAAGGGGAAGACGACGAGCACGACGGCCAGGGCGCCGAGCGATCCGTACAGGGTGGGCCGCAGCGCCCGGTCGGTGAGCGGTCCGGCGGCCAGGGCGCCCAGCGTCATCCCGATGCCGAACAGCGCCAGGACGACCGTCACCGAGGACGCGCCGAAGCCCATCGCCTCGGTGGTCATGGAGGAGAGGTAGGAGTAGACGGCGAACACGCCCGCGAAGCCGAGGACGGCGGTGCACAGGCCGAGGACCACCTGCCGGTTGCCCAGGGCGCGGATCTCGTGGCGTACGTCCTGGTGCGCCTCACGGGGGATCCGCGGGACGAGGCGGGCGAGCGCGGCCATGGCGGCCAGGCCGATCACCGCGACCACCAGGAAGGTGGCGCGCCAGCCGAGGTGCTGGCCAAGCAGGGTGGCCGCCGGTACGCCGACGATGTTGGCGACCGTCAGGCCGAGGAACATGGTGGCGACGGCCCGCGCCTGCCGGCCGTGGGGCACGAGGCGCGCGGCGACGACGGCGCCGACGCCGAAGAACGCCCCGTGCGGCAGCCCGGCCAGGACCCGGCCGGCCAGCAGCCAGCCGTAACCGGGGGCGAACGCCGAGGCCAGGTTGCCGACGGTGAAGAGGGCCATCAGCAGCACGAGCATCCGCTTGCGCGGAATCCTGGAGCCGAGACCGGTGAGCAGCGGGGCACCGATGACGACGCCGATCGCGTACGCCGAGACGAGATGTCCGGCGGTGGGTACGGACGTTCCCAGGTCGTCCGCGACGTTGGGCAGCAGCCCCATCATCACGAACTCGGTGGTGCCGATGCCGAAGGCGCTCACAGCGAGGGCGAGCAGGGCCAGGGGCATGGGGAGAACCTTTCGGGGCGGGGGCGGCGGCCGGTCCGTGGCGGACCGGAGGGCGGCGGTGGGGTACGGGTGCGTCGGCGTCGTTGCTCGACCGGAATATGTATCCCGTCGGAACAAAGTCTCTCAGACGTTTGATGCCCGGAGGTGAACGAACCGTTGCCGCAGGGTGTGATGTGGACGTCACTCGGCACGGACGTCGCTGAGGACGCGCGGAAGTCACTCGGCACCGGCCCCGCGCTTCCCGCCCGGCCGGGCGGGAAGCGCGGGGCCACCCGGCCGGGAGCGCGGAGGGTCCGTGTCGGCCGCCAGGGACACCCGGCGGCTCAACTCGGCCGCCCGCAGGGGAGGTTCAGCCGTCCGCCGGAGAGGTGCGGCCGTCCGCGCGGGGAGTGACGCCTCCCAGGCCCGGACGCGCCGGAGCCGCGGAGGTCGCCCGGAGCACGGCCGCTCCGGCGAGGGCCGCACCCATCAGCAGGGCGCTCACCCAGACCGGCGCCCGGAAGCCGAACCCCGCGCCAAGGGCCAGTCCGCCCAGCCAAGGCCCGGCCGCCGCACCCACGTTGAAGGCAGCCGTGGCGAAGGAGCCCGCCAGGGTGGGGGCTTCGGGCGCCTGCTGGAAGACCCTGCTGATCAGCGCCGTGCCCGTACCGAAGGCCAGCGCGCCCTGGACCAGGACCAGGGCGAGGACGGCGGCCGGGTGGGCGGCGGTGAGGGCGAGCGCGGCCCAGCCGGCCGTCAGCGCCACCAGACCGGACCCGATGACCGCCTTCGGACGGGAGTCGGCCAGCTGCCCGGCCAGCGTGACCCCGGCGAACGAGCCCGCGCCGAAGAGCGCGAGCACCACGGGCACCCAGCCCGCGCCGAACCCGGTGACCCGGGTGACCAGCGGCTCCAGATAGGAGAAGGCGCAGAAGGTCGCCCCCTGCACGAGCGCCATCACCAGCAGGGTCAGCAGCAGCCGGGGGCGCGCCAGGGCGCTCAGCTCGGTTCGGGCGCTCGCCGGCGGCACCTCACCGTCCCGGCCGCCCGGCACGGCCCACAGCAGCGCGAACGCCGCCGGCAGGGAGATCAGCGCCACCGCCCAGAACGCCGAGCGCCAGCCCCACAGTTCGCCGAGCACCGCACCGGCGGGAACGCCCACCACACAGGCGACCGTGACCCCGCCGACGACCACGGCGGTCGCCCGTGCCCGCCGTTCCGGCCCGGCCAGGTCCATCGCGGTGACCAGCGCCACCGCCCAGAAGCCGGCGTTGGCCAGCGCCCCGACGACCCGGGTCGCGAGCAGCACCCCGTACTCGGTGGTCAGGGCTCCGACGACATGGACGGCGACGAACACCCCGAGGAAGAACAGCAGCGCCCGGCGCCGGGGCCAGGCACGGCCGGCCAGGGCGGTCAGCGGTGCGCCGACCACCATCCCGACCGCGAACGCCGAGGTCAGCAGGCCCGCGGCGGACAGCGAGACACGCAGGTCGTCGGCGATGCCGGAGAGCAGGCCGGACAGCATGAACTCCGAGGTGCCCTGGGCGAAGACCGCCAGCCCGAGCACGTAGACAGCGAATGGCATGAGAAAGGACCCCTTGTGCGGAACCGTCGGAGGAACGAGCGGTGTACGCGGGGGTGCGGGCCACACCCGTCCCGGTGCGCGGCGGCGCGGGACGGCGAGGTGGCGGAATGCCCGGTGTACGCACGGGACATGACGCGGACGGGAGGTCCTGGACGGGGTGGGTCGCCGGACGCGCGTGTCCGGGGCGCGTCCGGCGCACCTGACCGTCGTGTGTGCCTGACGCGCGTATCGGAACCGCGTGTCCGACGGGACGTCCGGACGGGAATGTCCGCTCGCACCGCCGCGGGATCCGGCGGCGGGCGACGGCGCGACGGGGGAAGGGCGGTGACCGCTGGGGTCAGAGGCCTTCGGCGTCGCGGATCGGCCACCGGCGGACCGGTGGCCTGAGTCTGTCGGACTCGGGGCAGGACATGGGCGGGACCCTACCCCATCCGCCTCCTGCGGCGGACGGGGCGGCCGTCACCGGCCCTTCCTCGGCCCCGGCTCCGGGCGGCGGGGTGTCACAACTGGACGCGCGCCGCGATCGGGAGGTGGTCGCTGTCGGTCGCCGGGAGGGTCCAGGAGGAGAGGGGTTCGACGCCCCTGACCATGATCTGGTCGATCCGCGCCATGGGGAACGCCGCGGGCCAGCTGAAGCCGAAGCCGTCGCCCGCCGCGCCCTGGGTGGAGCGCATCTGGGCGGTGACGGCGTTCAGGGAGCGGTCGTTCATCGTGCCGTTGAGGTCACCGAGGAGCACCACCCGCTCGATGGGGTCGTGGGAGATCGTCTCGCCCAGCGCGTCGGCGCTCCGGTCACGCTGGTTGGCGGTGAAGCCGGCGTCGATCTTGACGCGTACCGAGGGCAGATGGGCGACGTAGACCGAGACGGGGCCCTGGGGCGTCGCGACCGTGGCCCGCATGGCGCGGGTCCAGCCCAGCTTGATGTCGACGGGGCGGGAGTCGCTCAGGGGGTACTTGCTCCACAGGCCGACGGTGCCCTGGACGGAGTGGTGCGGATAGTGGCCGGCGAGCGCGCTCTCGTACGCCTTCACCTTGCCGTCGGGGAGTTCCTGGAGGGCCACGACGTCCGCGTCCGCCCCGGCGATCTGCTGGGCCGTGCCCGCCGGGTCGGGGTTGCCCGCGTTGACGTTGTGGGTGGCGACGGTGAAGTTGCCCCCGGTGCCGGACTTCTCGGCGAACAGCAGCCCGCCGAAGAGGTTCAGCCAGACGGCCACCGGCAGGATCAGGGCGATGACCGCGGTCGCCGAGCGGCGGAGCAGCCCGAGGAGCAGCAGCGGCGGGACGAAGAGCCCGAACCACGGCAGGAACGTCTCGATGAGGCTGCCCGTGTTGCCGATGGTGTTGGGGATCTTCGCGTGGAGCACCATCACCAGCGTCAGGAGGACCGAGCAGAGGGCGAGCACGATGCCGCGCCGCCAGATGCCACGATCCGTGGCCAGTCTGTGGCGCAGGGCTCTCAGCCGGGTGCCGGGCCGCCGCGGCCCCGGGTCGGCGTTCTCGGTTTCCGCCCTGTACGCCTGCACCATCGCGCTGTCCTCACTGCTTTGCCGTACACACACATCGCCGCGCCTCATGACCCTAGGCGATGGACGACGCCGATCCTGCCGCCGACGGCGGACGTTCTGCCATCAGGACGAGCGGGGCGGTACGGGGAGTTCCGGTGGGGCGGGGCGGGTGAGGCGGCTGTGACAGAACGCTCACATCGGACCGGTCACCGGTCCACCCGCCGCGACCTGCGCTTTCGGGGCCAGACCCTGGAGCAGGGCGTGGATGAGCCGGTCCACGAGATCGTCGGGCAGCGGTGCTTCGGGGTGGTGGAGGGTGCGCATGAGCACGGGGCCGAGGAACAGGTCGTTCATCAGCTCCGTGTCGAGGTCGTCGCGGAGTTCGCCCGCGTCCACGGCCCGCCGTACGGCCTCCAGCATGGCGGCGCGGCGCGGCGCGATGACGGTGCGCTGGTATTCGGCCCACAGTCTGGGGTGGCTCTTCATCTGTGCGACCACGTTGTGCAGGAAGACCGAGGAGCGGTGGGCGAGTCCGCGCGTACGGACCCACTCCAGCATCAGGCGCAGGTCGTCCAGGCCCGCCGTGCCGGAGACGACGGGGTCGGAGGGTTCGACGGCGCGCAGGACGTCGACGAACAGCGCCTCCTTGTCGCTCCAGCGGCGGTAGATGGTGGCCTTGCCGACGCCGGCGGTGCGGGCGATGCGCTCGATGGACAGCCTGGCCAGGGGTTCGCCGGCCTCCAGGAGCTCCACGACGGCGTCCAGGATGGCCCGTTCGGCGGCGGCGCTGCGGGGGCGGCCGCGGCGGGGTTCCGGGCCGTGGGCGGAGGCGGGGCCGCAGTGCCGGGCCGGGTCCGGACCGCGGTCCCCGGCCTCGTCAGGGCCGTGGCCGGTCCGCCGGTCCGCCGTACCGTCGCCGGACGGGCGGCCCGTGCCGTGGCCGGACGGGCGGTCCGGGTCGTCGCCGGACGCGCGGCCGGTGTCGTGGCCGTGGCCGCCCTGCCGGTCCGGGCCGTCGCCCGGGATGGGGTCCTGGGGCGTTTCCTGTGCCGCCTGCACGTGGGTCACCTCTCGCCGAGCCGTCCGCCGGTCACCGGTCGCCGTACGCCGGTCACCGTCCGTCGTTCGCCGTCCCCGCACCGTTCGTGCGCCGGTCACCCGTGATTCTCGCCGACCGCCGGTGGCCGGGGCGAACGGCCGGGCGGCACGGGGTCCGCCTCGGCCCCGTACCGCCCGGTCGTGCTGCCGCCCGGAGGCGAGGTCACTCGGCCGGGGCGGCCTCCGCCGTCCGCTCCGCCGGGGCGGGCTCCTGGCCCCGTGGCTCCTGGGCCGGGGCCCCGGCGCGGCCCGGCAGGAACAGGCCCACCACGACCGCGCCGATCAGCGCCACCGCGGCCGATCCGAGGGCCGTGACGTGCATCGCCCCGATGAACGCGTCGTTCGCGGCGGCGACCAGCGGCTTGCCCGCCGGGCCCAGCTTCGCCGCGACACCGAGCGTCGCCTCGATCGACTCCCCCGCCACGCCCCGGGCGGCGGCCGGGACCCCGTCGAGGTGCTTCTCGATGTCGCCCCGGTAGACCGTGGAGAGCACCGAGCCGAGCACCGCGACACCGAGCGCCCCGCCGACCTGGCGGAAGGTGTTGTTGATGGCCGAGCCGGAGCCGGCGCGTTCCCGGGGCAGTGCCTGCATCACCGCGACGGTGACCGGCGGCATGACGTGCGCCATGCCCGCGCCCTGGACGAAGAAGATCACGCACATCACCCAGACGGGTGTCTCCGCGTCGAAGACGGCGAACGCCGCCAGGCCTCCCGCGACCATCAGCATGCCCACCGCGCAGACGGCGCGGGCGCCGAAGCGGTCCACGACCAGCCGGGCGCGGGGTGCGAAGACCATCTGCGCGACGGCCAGCGGCAGGACGAGCAGACCGGACTGGAAGGCGCTGTAGCCGCGCACGCTCTGGAGGTAGAAGGCGGAGAAGAAGGTGACGCCCATCAGCGCGAAGAAGACCAGCGCGACGGCGGCGACGGCGGCGGAGAAGGCGGGCTTGCCGAAGTACGAGATGTCGATGGCCGGGTGGCTGCTGCGCTTCTCGTGCCACACGAAGCCCGCCAGCACCACCAGTCCGCCGATCGACGGGGCGAGCACCGTCACGTCCGTGAAGTCGGCGAGTTCACCGCCCCGGATGATGCCGTAGACGAGCAGGACCAGGCCGACGATGGACAGGACGACGCCCACCGGGTCGACCTTTCCTGGCGCGGGGTCCCTGGAGTCCGGCACGAGGACGGCCATGGCGATCAGTGCGATGACCACGACGGGCACGTTGACCAGGAAAATCGAGCCCCACCAGAAGTGCTCCAGGAGCGCCCCGCCGGTGATCGGGCCGATCGCGATGCCCAGGCCGACGCTGCCGGCCCAGATGCCGATGGCCTTGGGCTGCTCGTCGCGTTCGAAGACGTTCATCAGGACGGCGAGGGTGGCGGGCATCACGAACGCCGCGCCGAGCCCCATCAGGGCCCGCCAGGTGATGAGTTCGCCCGGCGACGAGGAGAACGCGGCCAGCGCGGAGGCGAGGCCGAAGACGGATATGCCGCCCAGCAGGACCTTCTTGCGGCCGACGCGGTCGCCGAGCAGGCCCGCGGTGAACAGCAGGCCGGCGAAGACGAGCGTGTAGGAGTTGATCGCCCACTCCAGCTCGCTCTGGGTGGCGCCGATGCCGGTCGGGGCGGGGGTGGCGATCGTCTTGACCGCGACGTTCAGGATCGAGTTGTCGAGGACGACGATGAGCAGGCTGAACATGAGGACGGCGAGGATCGCCCAGCGCCGGCGGTGGACTGCCTCGGGGACACGGGACACGGCGGCTGGAGCGCCGGACGGTAGGGACATGGGCAACACCCTAAGGGGCTTCCAATACGATACCGTCTCGTATTGGAAAGTCTTTACCCGAGCCCCGGACCCGGACCGCGCCCGGCGCCCCGGACACCCCCGCATCCCGGCCCCATGCCCGAAGTCACCCCGGACGACGGCCCGGGCCCACTTCACGCGAGCGCCCGCGGGATGCCACCATGGAAGGGATCCGGGGACGCCGTCAGGGCGCCTCGAGATGACGAAGGAGCCGTTGGCCATGTCGCTTCAGGCTGCGCAGAATCAGGCCGCCACATCCGCCGCCCCGCCCGCCGCGGGCCCCCCGTCCGCCACGGGACCCTCCGCCGGCGCCGGGAAGGCACTGTACGGGGGCAAGAGCTCCCGCCGTGTCACCGTCCACGACATCGCCGCCGCCACGGAGCGCGGCGAGAAGTGGCCCATGCTCACCGCCTACGACGCGATGACCGCGTCCGTCTTCGACGAGGCCGGTATCCCGGTCATGCTCGTCGGCGACTCCATGGGCAACTGCCACCTCGGCTACGAGACCACCGTGCCGGTGACGATGGACGAGATGGCCATGCTCTCCGCCGCCGTCGTCCGGGGCACCAAGCGCGCCCTCATCGTCGCCGACCTGCCCTTCGGCGCCTACCAGGAGGGCCCGGTCCAGGCCCTGCGCAACGCCACCCGGCTGGTCAAGGACGCCGGGGTCGGCGCGGTCAAGCTGGAGGGCGGCGAGCGGTCGCACGAGCAGATCCGCCTGCTGGTCGAGGCCGGCATCCCGGTCATGGGCCACATCGGACTGACCCCCCAGTCCGTGAACGCCATGGGCTACCGGGTGCAGGGCCGCGGCGAGGAAGCCGCCCAGCAGTTGCTCCGCGACGCCAAGGCGGTGCAGGACGCGGGCGCGTTCGCCGTCGTCCTCGAACTCGTACCGGCCGAACTGGCCGCCGAGGTCACCCGCTGCCTGCACATCCCGACCGTGGGGATCGGCGCCGGGCCGGACACGGACGCCCAGGTGCTGGTGTGGACCGACATGGCCGGGCTGACCGGTGGCAAGGTGCCGCGCTTCTCCAAGCAGTACGCGGACCTGCGCCAGGTGCTCGGCGACGCGGTCAGGAGCTACGCCGAAGAGGTCGTCGGCGGAACGTTCCCGCAGCCCGAGCACACCTTCCACTGAGGGCCGCCGGCCACCGGCCGGCACGCTGACCACCGCCGCACCACCGACAGCCCGCCGACTTCCCCCATCGGCGGGCTGTCGCCCGTGCGCACACCCGCGCAGCCGGTCTGTCGGCGTGTCTTGAGCGATGTCGGCGATATATCGGCGGGCTGTCGGTGAGAGCTGGTCTCATGGTGGACATGACGCGAAACGACAAGAACCCCAGGAGCGGCGCCAACGCCGTCGAGGTGCGGGGGCTGGTCAAGCACTACGGCGAGACCAAGGCACTGGACGGCGTGGACCTCGACGTGCGCGAGGGCACCGTCCTGGGCGTGCTCGGGCCCAACGGCGCGGGCAAGACCACCCTCGTACGCTGCCTGTCCACCCTGGTCACGCCGGACGCCGGACACGCCGTCGTCGCCGGCTACGACGTGGTCCGCCAGCCCCGGCAGCTGCGCCGCACCATCGGCCTGACCGGCCAGTACGCCTCGGTGGACGAGAAACTGTCCGGCCGGGAGAACCTCTACATGATCGGGCGGCTGCTCGACCTGCCCCGCAAGACCGCCCGCGCCCGCGCCGACGAGCTGCTGGAGCGCTTCTCGCTCACCGAGGCGGCCAAGCGCCCCGCGATGGACTACTCCGGCGGCATGCGGCGCCGGCTGGACCTGGCGGCGTCGATGATCGGCAGCCCGTCGGTCCTCTACCTCGACGAGCCGACGACCGGGCTCGACCCGCGCACCCGCAACGAGGTCTGGGACGAGGTGCAGCGGATGGTCGCGGAGGGGGCGACCGTGCTGCTGACCACGCAGTACATGGAAGAGGCCGAGCAGCTCGCCAACGAGCTGACGGTGATCGACAAGGGCAAGATCATCGCGCGCGGCGGGGTGGACGAGCTGAAGGCCAAGGTCGGCGGCCGCACCCTCCAGATCCGCCCTTCGGACCCGGCCGAACTGGCCGCCATGGCCCAGACGCTCCGGGAGGCCGGGCTCGACGGGATCGCCGGTGCGCAGGCCGTGCCGGACGAGGGCCTGCTCTACGTGCCCATCCTCAGCGACGAGCAGCTGACCGCGGTCGTCGGACTGCTCGGCTCCCGGGGCTTCTCCCTCGCCCACATCGCCACCGCGCTGCCCAGCCTGGACGAGGTGTTCCTGGCCATCACCGGCGAGAAGACCGCTCACTCCACCGACACGATCCCCGAGGAGGTCGCGGCATGAGCACGACGACCCTGACGCCCGCTCCCACCGACTCCGTCCCGGTGAAGGCCGCCCCCGGCGGGGAGGGCCGGATCGGACTGCGCGCCAACCTGCGGCACATCAGCGCCCTGGTGCGCCGCAATCTGCTCCAGATCAAGAAGGATCCGGAGTCGATGTTCGACGTCCTGCTGATGCCGATCGTCTTCACCCTGCTCTTCGTCTACGTCTTCGGCGGGTCGGTGGGCGGAAGCCTCGGCGGCGACCGGCAGGACTACCTCAACTACCTGGTCCCCGGCCTGATGGCGATGATGGGCATGAACATCGCCTCGGCCGTCGGCACCGGTGTCAACGACGACTTCCGCAAGGGCGTCATGGACCGGTTCCGTACGATGCCGATCGCCCGCTCCTCGGTGCTGATCGCGAAGATAGTGGTCGAGCTCGGCCGCATGCTGGTGGCCATCGCCATCCTGCTCGCCATGGGCTTCGCGCTCGGCATGGAGCTGGGGACCTCGGTGGGCGGCCTGCTCGAAGCGATCGTCCTGGCCGGGGTGTTCGGCGCGGCCATCATGTGGATCTTCATCCTGCTGGGGTTGTCCATGAAGACGGCCCAGTCGGTCCAGGGCGTGGGCTTCCTGGTGCTGATGCCCCTTCAGTTCGGCTCGTCCATCTTCGCGCCGACGCAGACGATGCCGGGCTGGCTCCAGACGTTCACCGACTACAACCCGCTGTCCAATCTGGCGGACGCGGTGCGCGGCCTGATGATGGGCGGGCCCGTCGCCCACTCGGTGTGGATCACGCTCGCCTGGGCCGTGGGGATCACGGTGGTCGTGGCGCCCCTCGCGGTGCGCAAGTTCCGCAAGCGGACCTGATCACCCCCGGGTCACCCCGCCTCGGTCTCCCGTACGTGCGCGTCCATCAGGGCGGTGGCCTCCTCCAGCGTGAGGCCGCCGCCCTCGGCGTACGCCCGGTCGCGGGCCTCGCCGTCCGGCAGGCCCGCGCGGACCAGTTCCTCCGTCAGCAGCAGGTTGGTGCGCTCGCTCGCCGTCGGTACGTAGCCGGCGGGCAGCAGGGCGTCGTGCAGGGCGAGCAGCCGTGCCGCGTCGGCGGCGCGCCGTTCACCGCCGAGCCCGGCCAGCGCCCAGGCGACGGTGACCAGGTGGATGGCCGTCATCTGGGGGGCCACCATCTGCGCCATCCCCTCCCGCGACAGGCTCAGCGCGCGGACGGCCCGGCCCAGAGCGGTGCCGTGGAGGCCGTCGAGATTGTCCAGCCAGGACTGGACGCCCAGCACGAATCCCTCGAAGAGGTCCACCGCGTCGGCGGGGGGCACCCCGAGCATCGATTCCAGGTACTCCCGCGCCTCGGCGGTGCGGCCCGTCCGCCCCAGCCACAGGGTGAGGTAGAGCCGGGCCGCGGGCCGGGCCTCGGGCCCCGAGCCGCGGTCGTCGGCGATCACCTCGCGCAGGATGCGTTCCCCCTCCTCGCCGCGGCCCGTCTCGCAGAGCGCGGAGGCGTACCGGGCGCGCAACATCGCGACCTGGGCCTGGGCCCCGAGCCGTTCGGCGTACGCGACGGCCGCGCGGAAGTCCTCGGCGGCGGCCGCGCTGTCACCGGCGCGTTCGTTGGCCTCGCCCCGGGAGGAGAGCGCCTCGGCGGCGCCCCACGCGTCACCCAGACCCTCGTAGATCCCCAGGCTCTCGTCGGCGTCCCGCCGCGCCTCTCCCGCCCAGTCGGGCCGGTTGGCGAGCGCGTTGGCCCGCATCTGGAGGGCGGCGGCCAGCTCCCACACGTAACCCAGCTCGCGGCAGGCGCGGACCGTCTCGTCCAGGAGTTCGCGGAACCCGTGCAGGTCACCGGTGAACATGACCGCGAACAGCCACAGCGAGCCGGGCGCGCGGCAGGTCTGCGGCTGGCCCGGCCGGTAGGTGCGGGCGACCGCCCGCAGCCGCTTCCTGCCCGCGCTGGTCATCCACTCGTTCGCCTCGTGGTCCATGCTGACCAGCTGGATCAGCCGCACCCCGCGTCTGGCCTCCTGGAGCTGCTCGGGCACCATCGGCGGCGGGCTGTCGGTGCAGCGGGCGAGCAGGGAGGGGGCGGGTTCGACGGGTTCGGCGAACGGGTCGGGGCCGAGTTCCGCGACGGCGTCGGCCCACTGCCGGGCCTCGGCCCGCAGGTCCCGCATCTGCCAGTACCAGGCCAGGGAGAGGACGAGGCAGAGCGCTTCGTGCTCGTCCCCGGTGGCGACGGCGTGCCGCAGGGCGGTGCGCAGGTTCTCGTACTCGCGCCGGAAGCGGGCGAGCGCCGCGAGCTGTTCCGCGCCGCGTAGCGCGGGGTCGGTGGTGCGGGCCAGCTCCCGGAAGTGGACGAGGTGACGCCACTCGGTGGCGGCCCGCTCGCCGGCTTCGTCGAGGCGTTCGGCGGCGTACTCCGCGACGGTCTCCAGGAGCCGGTAGCGCATGTCGCCGTCGTCCCCGGACGCCGCGACGACCAGCGACTTGTCGACCAGCGAGCCGAGCAGTCCCGCCACGTCGAAGGGGCCGATGCCGTCACCGGCGCAGACCTCCTCGGCGGCGGCGAGGGCGCAGCCCCCGGAGAACACCGACAGCCTGCGCAGCACGGCGCGTTCGGCCGGGTCGAGCAGGTCCCAGGACCAGTCCACGACGGCCCTGAGGGTCTTCTGGCGGGGCAGCACGGTACGGCTTCCGCTGGTCAGCAGGCGGAAGCGGTCGTCCAGCCGGTCGGCGATCTGGCGCGGGCCGAGCATCCGCAGCCGGGCCGCCGCCAGCTCGATGGCGAGCGGGAGTCCGTCGAGGCGGTGGCAGATCTCGGCGCAGGCCGCGGCGGTCTCCGGGTCGGCGTCGGTGCGGAAGCCGGGCCGGGCGGCGGCGCCCCGGTCGGCCAGCAGCCGCAGCGCCACGGGGTCGGGCAGCGGATCGAGGGGGCGTAGCAACTCCCCAGGGACGCCGAGGGGTTCACGGCTCGTCGCCAGGATCGTCAGGCCGGGGCAGTGGGCCAGCAGGTGGTCGGCAAGCCGCGCCGCGGCCTCGATCAGGTGCTCGCAGTTGTCGAGGAGCAGCAGCATCCGGCGCTTCGCGCAGTGCTCGGTGAGCTGGGCGAGCGCCTGCCCGGCGGACCCCTTCGTGCCGCGTTCGACCGCCCGCAGCTCCTCGGCCCCCGCGCCGCGCAGCACGGTCTCGCGGGCGTCGAGCGCGCTCAGGACCGCCTCGGCGACCACCGCCGGGTCGTCCACCGGGGCCAGCTCGGCCAGCCAGACCCCGTCGGGCCAGGAGGCGGCGACGGCCTCGGCGGCCTCCTGGGAGAGCCGTGTCTTCCCGGCGCCGCCGGGCCCCAGGAGGGTGACCAGGCGGGCGCGGGAGAGGTCGTCGCGCAGGGCCGCGATGTCGGCCTCCCGGCCCACGAAGCTGGTGAGCCGGGCCCGGAGGTTGCCGCGTGGCGGGGTGCGGACGGCGGGCGCGGGAGCCTCGGCCGGGGCCGGGGCCGGGGGCAGGGGGTCCTGGCCCTGGTGGAGCAACTCCCCGTACAGAGCCCGCAGTTCGGGTCCGGGGTCGGTGCCGAGCCGGTCGGCCAGTACGGTGCGCACCTCGTCGTACGCGGCGAGGGCCTGGGCGGTGCGTCCGGCGCGTGCCAGGGCCTTGACGCGCAGGGCCTGGAGGGGTTCGTCCAGTGGGTGGTCGGCGCAGAGGGCGACGAGGTCAGGCAGGGCGTCCTCGGCCCGGCCGAGGGCGAGTACGGCGCCGGCCCTGGTCCGCCGGGCGTCGAGGCGCCGGGCCTCCCAGCGGGCGGCGGGCGCCTCCCGGTCGGGCAGGTCGGCGAGGGCGGGGCCGCGCCAGAGGGCGAGCGCTTCGTCGAGGAGGGCCAGGGCCTTCGCCCCGTCGCCGTCCTCCAGGGCCCGCGCCCCCTCCCCCGCGAGCCGTTCGAAGCGGCTCAGGTCCACGCGGTCCGGGTCGGTGACGAGCCGGTAGCCGTTCTCCACGGATTCCACGGCGTCCCGGCCGAGCGCGCGCCGGAGCCGGCCCACGAGCGCCTGGAGGGCCCCCGGCGCGTCGGCGGGCGGGTCGCCGTCCCACACCTCGTCCACCAGCGCCCCGGCGGGAACCGCCCGCCCCGGGTACAGGGCGAGCACGGTGAGCAGGGCGCGCAGCCGTGCCCCGCCGAGGGAGGCGGGGGTGCCGTCGTCGCGGAACGCCTGGGTGGTACCGAGGATGCCGTAGTGCACCGGCCCATTGTCCTGCACGGCCGGGCGGGACGCGGACCCCGGTGGGGGCCGCGTGCGGCGGGGGCGCCGAGGGGGTGGAGGCGGCTGCCCGTCCGGGGTCACGCCTTGAGCGCCGCCACCGTCCGCACCCTCTCCCCCATCTCCCGCACGGCCCGCACCTGTCGGTGCGCGGCGAGGCTGTTCCGCATCGTCGCGAAGTGCTCGTCCCCCCGAGAGGTGGAGAGCACCATGTAGTCGTCGAGGAAGATCCCCCACGAGGCACACGCCTCTTCCACGTGTCCCAGCTCGCACTGCCGCTGGGCCAGCACGGCGTTCGCGTGCAACCGGCCCTGGCGCTCCTGACGGGGCATGGCCGTGATCGACTGCTTCAGCGTGGCGATGGAGGCCGGCAGGTCCCGGCCCTCGTAGTGCACGTGCGAGACGTGGAAGAGGTAGGCCGCGCGGTCGTACCCGCCCACCGCCTCACGCCGGGAGTCGGCCTTCGACAGGGCGGTCTCCGCCTCCCGGAGCCGTACGAAAGCGGTCTTGTGGTCCTGGACCATGGCCGATGCGTGCGCCTGCTGGCCCCGGAGGAAGGCGACCAGCCGAGGCCCCGCCTTGGGCGCGGCCTCGGCCGCCGCGTCCGCGAGGTCGAGGGCCTTGCGGCCGTGGCGCAGATGGGATGCCTGCAGACTCATGCCGCGCAGTGTCCGGCAGTAGGTGAGCTGGTCCTGCGACTCACCGGCCAGCTTGAGCGCCTGGAGGTAGTACTTCTGTCCCAGCCCGTGGGCCCGTTCGTACATGGCCATCCAGCCCGTCAGGTACGTGAGGTCCGAGGCGGCCGACAGCATCTCCCGGTGGACCGTCTCGCGCGCACCTGCCCGGAGGTAGGGCGCCACGGTGTTCACCAGGAAGGCGGCGGCCATGGGACGTGCGTGCCCGCCGCCCAACTCGTCCAGGATGTCGGCGATCTTGTCGGTCATCCGCCGGACGACCTCGACCTCTCCCGGGCCGATCCGTGCGGCGGGCCCGGTGATCCGCTCCCGTTCCCCGGCGTTCGCGACGTCGGCGAACAGCGGGACGGAGAGCGCGGCCGAGTAGACGCTCGCGGTCAGGAGACCGCGCCGGGAAGGGTTCATGTCGTCCTTTCCGAGACCGAGCAGGGACTCGACGGTGTCACGGGGTTCGTCACCCGCTGCCGACTCCGGGCGGACGAGACCGAGTTCGTCATAGGTGACCGGTCGCCCCAGCTTGCGCTCGAACGCCGCGACGACCAGGGGCCGGACCCGCTCGTTCGGCTGGGACCCCCTGATCCAGGCGGCCACCGACGGCTGGCTGTAGGTGAGGCTCATGCCGGCCTCCGTCCCCAGGCGGTTGACCGCGTGCGCGAGCTTCGTCTCCGACCAGTCCGCCTGGTGGAGCAGGCTGCGGAGTGCTTCGTTGCGCTGCCGTCCGGACACTTCCGTCACGTCATCTCCCCGCGCGTTTATGGGATTCATGCTGTGCCCTCGCTTCCACGGTACCCGTCCGGGCACGCTGCGCGGTTAGCTCTACACGCACCGCAGTCGAGCGGTGCCGAGGGCCGACCCCCTCCGCCCCCGTGGAAGGACCGCGCGATGCCTCCGTACGACCGACCCCGTCACGACGAACCCCCGCTCCGGTTCCCCGAACCGCCGCCGCCCCCCAGCCCCGCTCTCCTGCGCCGTGCGGAGCGGGGCTGGGCGAAGTTCCTGCGCCGGGCCGAGGGATCCGTCAGGACGGGGGGCGCCTCGTGAACCCGTCCGGCGCCTCCGGGTACGAACCGCACCCGCTGCTCCACACCCGTGTCCGGGACATCCCCAGCCGTACCGAGGGCGAGTTGACGGCCGTCACCCGGGAACACCACCGCGGCGGTGTCCGGCGCATCGCGCACATCCGGCCCGCCGGCGGCGTCGAGTTCGCCACCTCGGCCGAGAACATCGAGCCCGCCCCCGGACCGGCGCCTCCTCCCGGTGACCCGCGCTGAACGCACGCCTCCGGGCGGGGCGGGCGGCTTTGGGTACTGTTGCCATCCCGCCCTCAGGAGTCGCTCATGACCACCGCCTACCGCCGGAGCGACCGCAGCGACCGGCGGATCAGTCCGATCTTCCTCGGCATCGTCGCCGTGACGGCCGTCGCGGGGTGGGCGGTGTGGACGGACTTCGCCGGGCAGGCCGGATTCGCGGTCTTCCTCTTCGTCACCGCGGCCTGGATCGTCTCGCTCTGCCTGCACGAGTACGCGCACGCGCGCACCGCCCTGCACAGCGGGGACATCTCGATCGGGGCGAAGGGCTACCTCACGCTCAACCCGCTGAAGTACACGCACGCCCTGCTGAGCATCGTGCTGCCGGTGCTCTTCGTGATCCTGGGCGGCATCGGTCTGCCGGGCGGCGCCGTCTACATCGAGCGGGGCCGGATCAGCGGGCGGTGGAAGCACAGCCTGATCTCGGCGGCCGGTCCGCTGACCAACGTGCTGTTCGCGCTGGTGTGCACGGCGCCGTTCTGGCTGCACGCGCTGGACGGGGTCCCGTTCACCTTCCGGCTCGCGCTGGCGTTCCTGGCGCTGCTCCAGGTGACGGCCGCGATCCTGAACTTCCTGCCGGTGCCGGGCCTGGACGGATACGGCGTGATCGAGCCGTGGCTCTCCCACCGGGTCCGGAGCCAGGTGGCGCCGTTCGCGCCGTTCGGGCTGATCGCGGTCTTCGCGCTGCTGTGGGTCCCGGAGGTGAACACGGTGTTCTTCGACGCCGTGCACGCGCTGCTGCGGGGGCTGGGGGTCAGCGAGTTCGAGACGTACTGCGGGCTGGACACCTACCGCTTCTGGCAGGAGTGGTTCGGCGACCAGAGCCCGGTGTGCGCGGTCCGGGGGGCCTGAGTCAGGCGGCCGCCTCCGCGCGCATCCTGTTCCGGCGGACGTAGAACCACGTCATGTTCGACGAGAGACCGACCAGCAGCACCCAGACGATCCCGAGGACGATGCCGCCCTGGACGAAGGAGACCACCGCTGCCACCAGGGCGAGCAGGCAGACGACGAGGGAGTAGAGAGCGAGGCGGGGCATGGGGGCGGGTACTCCTGTCGGGGGACGGTGCGCGGTCCCGTCCAGTGTCCCCCATGCCCGTACCGCCTCGGGGAGGGGCTCGCTCACACGTCGGTGGTACGCAGCCCGGCGTGCGCCTTGTAGCGGCGGTTGACCGAGATCAGGTTCGCGACCAGGGACTCGACCTGGTGGGCGTTGCGGAGCCGGCCGGCGAAGATCCCGCGCATGCCGGGGATGCGGTTCGCGAGCGCCTGCACGGTGTCGGTGTCGGCGCGGGCCTCGCCCAGGACCAGGACGTCGGTGTCGATCTCCTGGACCGACTCGTCCTGGAGCAGGACCGCCGACAGGTGGTGGAAGGCGGCGGTGACCCGGGAGTCGGGCAGCAGGGCGGCGGCCTGCTCGGCGGCGCTGCCCTCCTCGGGCGTGAGGGCGAAGGCGCCCTTCTTGTCGAAGCCGAGCGGGTTGACGCAGTCGACGACGATCTTCCCGGCGAGGTCCTCGCGCAGGGCCTCCAGCGTCTTGGCGTGGCCCTCCCACGGCACGGCGACGATGACGAGGTCGCTGCGGCGGGCGCACACGGCGTTCTCGGCGCCCTCGACGCCGTGGCCGAGTTCTGCGGCGGCGGCCTCGGCGCGTTCGGCGGCCCGGGAGCCGATGACGACCTTCTGCCCGGCGCGGGCGAGGCGGTAGGCGAGGCCACGGCCCTGCGGTCCGGTGCCGCCGATGACACCGACGGTCAGGCCGGAGACGTCGGGGAGGTCCCAGGGGTCCTTGGCGGGGGGCTTGGGGGCGCTGCCGCTGTCATGCGTAGTCATGGCCCCGACACTACTGCCAGGTAGGGGCCGTCCCCGGAGCGGCTGCCACTGTGTGGGACCGGTCACCGCGACGGGTGACCGGAGGCCGACCGCCGGAACTCCCCGTTCGAGTGGTCCGGTGGGACAAGCCCTCGCCCCGGGGCGGTCGGCGGCATGATGCCGGACCATGGATGCCGTACGTGTCGCGACGCTGCGTGAAGTACTCGCCGGAACCCGGTGGCCCACGGCCGCCCGGGGGTTCGCCCGGACCCTGCGGTCCTCGGTCGAACCGCAGGGCGGCGGGCTGTTACTGGTCGGGACGGAGGTGTACGAACCGTGGCACATGGCCGCCCATCTGGTGGACGAGTCCACCTGGTCGGGCCTGCCGCAACTGCGTCCCACGCTGGTACGCCACCGGGCCCGGCCCGACGACCCGGCGCACCTGGCGGTCGGCCTGGGCCGGATCGAGGCGGCCGGGCGGGGCGAGACGCTGCTCGTCGTCGCCCCGCAGCGCCCGCGTGGCAGCCTTCTGGAGCGGGTGCACGACGCCCGCCGCGCGGGGGCGACCGTCCTGGCTCTGGAGGGCGGCGACCCGGAGCTGCGGAGCCTGGCGCACGAGGCGCTGACGGTGACCGCCGAGGACGAGGTGGACCTCGACACCGTCCAGCACCTGGTGAGCGCGGCGGCGGGAGAGAACGGCACGCCCACACGGGGCCGGGGCACGTTCCGGGACCGGCTGTCCCGGCTGGCCCACCAGCTGACGGCCCCGCCCCCGGCACGCTGGTGACGGTGGCGGCGCGGGTCGGGGTCCCGGCGCTCAGGGGCCGGGGGTTCCAGGGGCAGCGCGCCGGGGTTCCGGGGGCGTCGCGCGCCGCCGACCTGCCCGTTTCGGAGATCGGGGCCCGGGAAACACAGTTGCCTCCGACCGGCCGGCCCGCGCACCATGGCCCTTCGTGATCTCCCGTCTGCTGCCCGACCTCTCCCCCTGGCGCTCCTCCGCCGACTTCCGGCTGCTCTGGATCCAGGGGCTGGTCACCTACTTCGGCAGCTTCATGGCACTGATCGCCCTGCCGTTGCAGATCAAGGACCTCACCGGCTCGCCGCTCGCCGTCGGGGCGATGGGCGCGGTGGAGCTGGTGCCACTGGTCGTCTTCGGGCTGTACGGCGGGGCGCTGGCCGACTCCGCCGACCGCCGCAAGGTCATCCTGGGCACGGAGGCGGGACTGGGCCTGCTGGCCGTCATCCTGCTGGCGAACGCCCTCGCCCCGGACCCGTCCCTCTGGCCGCTGTACGTGGTGGCCGGCGGGGTGTCCGCGCTGGCCGGGCTGCAACGGCCCGCGCTGGACTCGCTGATGGCCCGGATCGTGCCGCACGAGCAGCAGACGGCGGCCGCCGCGCTGAACTCGCTGCGCTGGCAGGTCGGCGCGATCGCGGGCCCCTCGCTGGCGGGTCTCGTGGTGGCCTACGCCGGGCATGCCACGGCGTACGGGGTCACCGTCGTCACCTTCGGCCTCTCCGTGGTGCTCTGCCTGCGGCTGACGGCGGCCCCGCCCGCCCGTGACGCCCGGAAGCCGTCGCTGCGGGGCATCGCGGAGGGCGCGCGGTACGCGTGGAGCCGGCCCGTCCTGCTGGGGACGTACGCGATCGACATGGCGGCGATGTTCTTCGCCTTCCCGAACACGATCTTCCCGTTCCTCGCGGACGAGCTGGACGCGCAGTGGTCGTTGGGGCATGGGGGCACCTCCCATGCCCTTTAGGCTATGGGGGAGTACGCGGCCGGGTCGGTGGGTTCGCTGGTGCTGGGGCTGACCAGTGGGTGGACCTCGCGGGTGCGGCGGCACGGGCTGTTCGTCGTGGGGGGCGCGGCGGGCTGGGGACTGGCCATCGCGGCGGCCGGATGGTTCGACGACGTCTGGCTGGTGCTGCTCTGTCTGGGCTTCGCCGGGGCGGGTGACATGCTCAGCGGGCTCGGCCGGTCCACCATCTGGAACCAGACCGTCCCGGACGAGCTGCGCGGCCGCCTGGCGGGCATCGAGGTGCTGTCGTACAGCGTGGGCCCGCAGCTGGGGCAGGTCCGGGCGGGCGCGATGGCCGGCTGGACGGGGACCCGGTCCGCGATCTGGAGCGGCGGGGTGGCGTGCGTCGCCTCGGTGGCGCTGCTGTCGGCCGCGCTGCCGAAGCTGCTCACGTACGACTCCGCGACGGACGAGGACGCGGCCCGCAGGCGAGCGGCGCACGCCGACCGCACCGGCCACGCCCCGGAGTCCGACGCCCCGCCTGCCGTGGAACCGGGCGCCTCACCCGCCGCGGAGTCCGGCGTCCAGGGCGTGTTTCGAACGTAGCGCCGTCCGCCCGGAGGGCGGGGCCCGCGGCGTCCGGTGCGTGCGATCGCAAGGCGGAGGATCGCCCTCGTACTGGACGTACTCGGGCGACTCCGACAACGCGGCGAGCGTGCGTGCCGGGCGTCGCGGGCCAGGCGGGACTTTCGAAACACGCCCTGGGTGTACTGAGGGAGCCGGTCGGGGGCTGCCGTGGCCCGGACGCGGGGACGGCGGCTGGCGCCGCGGACGCGGGTTGGGGAGGCCTCCCGGTCGCCCATGTCAGGCCTCCTTGGCGGCACGGCCCAGGCGCAGGGCCGAGATGAGGAAGAAGACGCCGCCGGGGACGGCGTAACCGACGGCGCCGGAGAGCGAGGGGTCGTCCGCGCCGGCGGAGGCGACGAACGAGGCGCCGGCGAGCACGGAGATGCCGCCGCTGAGGATCATCGGCCACTGGCCGCCCATCGTGCGACGGGACACGGCCACGATCAGCTGGACCAGACCGGACACGATCGCCCAGGCTCCCCAGACCCGCAGCACCGCGGGGATTCCGGAGGTGGCGGCGATGCCGATGCCGACGGCCGCGACGAGGCTGACCGCCATGTTGAGGTAAAGCAGCGCCAGCGGCCGGTGCTCGCGCGAGGTGTTGGCGTCGACGACGGCCGCGCCGACGTCGAACAGCGGGTAGATCACCAGCAGCACGCCGGCAACCGGGCCGATCTCCTTGGCCATGGTGAACATCACCAGGGCCCAGACGATGGCGAACGCGAACCGGACGAAGTACAGGCTCCGCAGGGCGGAGGCGGTCCCGGTGGTGGAGGGCGGAGCGGCGATGCCGGTCATGTCGGTCCTTTCGGTGGAACTCGGTGCGGGAAGGGAGGAGTTCAGGGGTGGCCGTCCCGGCCCCGTCGGCTCGTCGCCGTCAGGACCGGCGTGATCGCCCGGTCGCGCGGGCGGCAGGGCGGACGGCGCCCTGGGTCCGCCGAGCACGAAGAGCCGCCACCCGCGAGAACGAACGTTCTGTTCATCAAGACTGGCGAGAGCGGGGAGACTTGTCAAGACCGAACGTTCTACCCGCTAGGATGGCCGTATGGTGCGCAGCGAATCCGGGAGCCGGCCGTCCGAGGCACGCTCCCGGCTGCTCAAGACGGCCACTCAGGTGTTCTACGCGGAAGGGATCCACTCCGTCGGCGTCGATCGCATCGTCGCGGAGGCACACGTGACACGGGCGACCTTCTACCGCCATTTCCCCAGCAAGGAGTCCCTGGTCGTCGCCTATCTCACGGAGGCGGACCGCGCCGTGCGCGGCCAGGCGGACGCGGCCGTCGCCGCGAAGCTGTCCCCCGCCGACACCGTCCGGGCGCTCGCCTCGTCCATCGCACAGGGCATCCGCTCCTCGGGATTCCGGGGCTGCGCCTTCCTCAACGCCGTCGCCGAGTACCCCGACGCCGATCACCCGGTGCACCAGGTCGTCCTGGCGCACCGCCAGTGGTTCCTGGACACCGTCACCGGGCTTCTGGCCGACGTCCGGGAGGAGTCCGCCGAACCCGCCGCCCGCCACTTCGTGATGATGCGGGACGGCGCGATGGCCGCCGGCTGCCTCTTCGACCCGGTGCTGGTGTGCGAAACCTTTCTGGCCGGTGTCGAAAGGCTCCTGGAGACCCACGGCACACCCGCCTCCGCCGAGCCGGGGGACACCTGAGGTACGGCCCGCCGGGGTGCGGGCAGGGGGCGCGTTCGGCACGGCGGGCACACCGAAGAGGGCGACACCGTCCGGTATCGCCCTCAGCGTCTTCCGGTCACGGGAAGCGGCGGTGCGGGATGCTCATGAAAGCCGCACCACAAGCCTGCGCCGCGGCCAGGTACGGGACGGCACAGCCCTCAGTCCGGGGTCTCCTCCGTGCGGTCGTGCCACTTCGGGTCGTTCTCCCATTCGAGGTTCCGCTCACGCGCGGTGTCCATCGCGTGCTGGGCCTCCTCGCGGGAGGTGTACGGGCCGAAGCGGTCCTTCGCCGGGCAGTCGGGGCCTTCCTCGACCTTCTGGTGGACCAGGCAGTAGTACCACTCGCCCGGTTTGCCGACCGTGCGCTTCTTGAACAGGGCCATCGACGGATCCTTTCCTCGCTGCCATGGTGCCCCGAGCCCGCTGGTTAGACTCGTTGACATGTCTGGTCAGTCGCTTCTCGTGCCCGGGGAGATCACCCCCGTCCGTTCCGTCCCCGGAAACATCCGGCGCCCCGAATACGTGGGGAAGCCCGCTCCCACCCCGTACACCGGGCCGGAGATCCAGGACCCCGACACCGTGGAACGCATGCGGATCGCGGGCCGGATCGCCGCGCGGGCGATGGAGGAGGCGGCCAAGCACATCGTCCCCGGTGTCACCACCGACGAACTCGACCGGATCGCCCACGCGTTCATGGTCGACCACGGGGCGTACCCCTCGACCCTCGGCTACCGGGGCTTCCCCAAGTCCCTGTGCACCTCACTCAACGAGGTGATCTGCCACGGCATCCCCGACTCCACGGTGGTGCGGGACGGTGACATCGTGAACCTCGACGTCACCGCCTACATCGGCGGCGTGCACGGCGACAACAACGCCACCTATCTCTGCGGTGACGTGGACGAGGAGTCGCGGCTGCTCGTCGAGCGCACCCGCGAGGCGCTGAACCGCGCCATCAAGGCGGTACGGCCCGGACGGCAGATCAACGTCATCGGCCGGGTCATCGAGTCCTACGCCAAGCGGTTCGGGTACGGCGTGGTGCGGGACTTCACCGGGCACGGCATCAACACCTCGTTCCACTCCGGTCTCATCGTCCCGCACTACGACAGCCCGCACGCGACGACGGTGATGCGGCCCGGGATGACGTTCACCATCGAGCCGATGCTGACGCTGGGGACGCATGAGTACGACCTGTGGGAGGACGGCTGGACCGTGGTCACCAAGGACCGCAGGCGGACCGCGCAGTTCGAGCACACACTGGTGGTGACCGAGACCGGGGCGGAGATCCTGACCCTTCCGTGAGACGGCGCCCGGTCCGGACCGGGCGCCTTACCAGGAGGTTTGCCGGGAGGCCGCTCCAGGACGGTTTTACCGACAAGCAGTCGGGAACCTGTTGACTTAGGTGAGCCTAAGTAGGAGGATCGGTGTGTCGGTAGCCGCTGCGCACGCAGTGGACACCGGCGATATTTCCGCATCTGTACGGACTTCCCGTCCCTTCTTGGCCCTCGGAGGCCCGCCTTGGACGCAACCGCCACCCCCGCGACCGCTCCCAGCACCCCCTTCTCGACGCTGATCCGCACCGCGTCGCACGAACAGCACACCGAGGCGGAGTCCTCCACCTTCATGAGCGACATGCTCGGCGGACGGCTCGGGGTGGACGCCTACACGCGCTACACGGAGCAGCTGTGGTTCGTCTACCGCGCGCTGGAGGACGGCGCCGACGCCCTGCGCGCCGACCCGGTGGCCGGGCCGTTCATACGGCCGGAGCTGATGCGCTCGGCCGAGCTGGAGCGCGATCTCGCCCATCTGCGGGGCGAGGGCTGGCGTGAGGGCCTGGAGCCGCTGCCCGCCACCGCCGCGTACGCCGAGCGGGTCGCCGAGTGCGCCCGTGACTGGCCGGCCGGTTATGTGGCGCACCACTACACCCGTTACCTCGGGGACCTCTCCGGCGGCCAGATCATCCGGGGCACGGCGGAGAAGACCTGGGGCTTCGAGCGCAAGGGCGACGGCGTGCGTTTCTACGTCTTCGAGGGCATCTCCAACCCGGCCGCCTTCAAGCGGGAGTACCGGGAGCTGCTGGACGCGGTGAACGCCGACGACCTGGAGAAGCAGCGCGTCATCGACGAGTGCAAGCGCGCCTTCGCGCTGAACACCGCCGTCTTCCGTGAGCTGGGCGAGGTGTTCCCGCTCAGCGCCTGAGCCCGGCCCGCGCCAGCAGGACGCGGCCCCCGACCTCCACCGTGCCGTCCGGCGCGGGTGCGGTGAGGATCTGGGAGCCGCGTCCTTGTGTGATGTTGAGGGCCCGGCCGAGCCGGGCGCTCAGCAGCATGGCGGCCGCGCCGGTCGCCTCGTCCTCCTCGATGCCCCCGGCGTCCGCCCCGGTGCCTGCCACGGTCCCGGCCCCGGCGCCGGAGCGGCTTCCGCGTGTGTCCGTACGGCCCGAGTCCGTACGGCCCGTTTCCGTACGTCGGGGGAAGGCCCGCGCCCGTACCCGCCCGGCCGCCTCGTCCTCCCAGGCCCAGACGTAGAGCCACCCCTCGCCCGGCGGGGGTTCCGTCAGCGCCTCGATCTCGGCGGCCGTCGCGTACTGCTCCAACGCCCGGGGCGGGGCCCACTCGGGGCGGGCGGTGATCCAGGTGAACTCGCCGTCCTGGCGCGCGAACACGTCCCCGACCGGCAGCTCCAGGACCTCCAGGTCGAGCAGCCAGGCCGCGCCGACGAGCGGGTGCCCGGCGAACGGCAGCCGCAGTCCGGGGGTGCGGATGTCCACGGTGCCGCGTTCCGGGTCGTCCACGAACACGGTCTCGCTGAAACCGAGTTGCCGGGCGAGCGCCTGCCGGGCGTCGTTGCCGGGGTAGCGGCGGCCGTCCCGGACGACGCCCAGCGGGTTGCCGTGGCGGCCGTCCGGGCCGCAGAACACCCGTAGTACGTCGATTCCCTCGGGTACCTCGAAGTCGTTCACGGGGGCATTCAAGCACCGTTCGGCCACCGGGACATCGTGCGGCCGTGTGAACGCGACCGGGGCCGCACCGGCGGTGTGTGCCGGTGCGGCCCCGGTGGGGGTGTGCGTGGGAGCCTCGGGTCAGACGGCCTCGGCGCCCGCACGGCGGCGGCGCGCCGCGATCACGACACCGGCGCCCGCGGCGACGACGACACCCGAGGCGGCGATCAGCGCGCCGGTCGGGAGGTCGGAGCCGGTGGAGGCGAGGGAGCCCGAGCCGCCGACGGAACCGCCGACGGAGCCGCCGCCGCCGACCGTGCCGCCGGTGGAGCCCGTCCCGCCGGTGGTGCCGGAGCCGCCCGTGGAACCGCTGCCGCCGGTGGAGCCGGAGCCCCCGGTGGAGCCGGGGAGTTCGGCGTTCTCGTCGAGCGAGACGGCGACGGTCAGGGCGTCGAGCACCTCACCCTTGTCGTACATGCCGCCGAACGCCTTGGCGCCGCCCGCGGTCAGCGTGGTGGGAACGCCCTTCAGCGTCACGACCCCGCCCTTGGCGGCGAGTTCACCGGAGGGGAGCTTCAGGTCGGCCAGGGCCAGGTCGGTGTAGGTGGCGACCTTCTTGGTGGTGCGGTCCTTGCTGGAGACGTCGGCGACCAGCGTGCCGGTGCCGCCCTTGACCTGGATCCGCAGCTTGCTGAGGGAGAGGTCGAGGGTGTAGGCGTCGCCCTCCTTGTGACCGAGGAAGCGGACCGAGCCGCCGAACTGGGCGTCCAGGGTCTGCTTGTCGGCGTCGAAGGCTCCGGTGGCGTCGGGGAAGCGGTAGCCGTCGGCCGAGGCGGTGGCGCCGCCCGAGGTCTCGACCTTGCCGTTGGCGATGGGGCCCGTGACGTAGGCGCGGAAGGACGCCTTGACGCCCCAGTCCAGGGTGCCGTTGACGACCGGGCCCTGCTTCACGGACGGGGCGGTGGCCGATCCGGAGGGGGCCGGGGAGGCGGAGGTGGACGGGCTGGGGTTGCCGGGGCCGGTCGTCGGCTCCGTGGAGGGCTCCTTCGTGGGCTCCTTGGTCGGCTCCTCCGAGGGCTCCTTCGTGGGCTCCTTGGTCGGCTCCTGGGTCGGCTCCTTCGTCGGCTCCTGGGTCGGCTCCTTCGTCGGCTCCTGGGTGGGCTCCGGGGTGACGGCCTTGACGGAGAGCGTGGCGGGGTCGAGCTCCGCACCCTCCGCGTACATGTTGTTGAAGACCTCGGCACCCGCCTTGGTGAGGGTGGCGGGCATGTCCTTGTAGACCATCGCGCCGCCGTCGCCCTGGCTGGGGCGGACCGAGGAGAGGTCCAGCGCGGCGACCGCGACGTCGTCCTTGGTGCCCTCGGGGGTCTTGACGTCGGCGGTGATCGTGCCGCCGGTGAGGGTCGTCGTGACCTTCACGTCGGAGAGCGTGATGTCCAGGACACCGCCGTGCGCGTTGAAGTTGACGCTGCCGTCGAAAGCGGTGGAGGTGCCGTGGGTGCCCGTGTCGTAGGTGCCCTTGCCGTTGCCGAAGGTGAAGGCCCCGTTGCCGGGGGCCTGGGTGGCCCCGTCCTTGACGGTGATGGTGCCCGCTCCGCCGATGTACCGGCGGAACGAGTCCTTGAAGCCCCAGTCCAGCGTGCCGTCCGTCAGGTCTCTGGTGGCCGCGGGGGCGGCCTCCTTGCTGTCGGCGGCGAGGGCGGGCAGGGCGAAGGTGGCGCCCAGCGCGGCCGCGGTGGCGACGGCGGCGGCGAGGGCTATGGGGCGGCGGGTGGCTGCCATGGCGGTGACTCCTGAAGAGACGTGGTGACGGGGGAAGGTGTGAGGGGAGGGGAGGAAAGTTCAGGTGGTGGTGCGGGCGGCCGTACGGCGCCGCAGGGCCAGCCAGAGGCCGCCGCCCGCGGCGGCGAGCAGCACGGCTCCGCCACCCGCGGCGAGGTAGGTGCCGCCGCCGGTGCCGGACTCCGCGGCCACCGGCTGGGTGGACGGGGTGGCCGCAGGCGTCTCCTCGGGCGTGGCGGAGGGTTCGGCCGCGGTGCCCAGGTCGGGCAGTGCGGGCAGTTGGGCCTTCGCGTCCACGGCGACGGCGAGGGAGACCGGGTCCATCGCGGTGCCCTCGCTGTAGAGGGACCCGAAGGCCTTGGCTCCGTCGGCGGTCAGGGTCGCGGGGGCCTCGGTGAGCGCGGCGAGCCCGTCCTTCGGGGTGAGGTCCTTGGCCGTGAAGGTGACGAGCGCCACGCCCTTGCGGGTGGTGCCCTCGTTGGTGACGTCGGCGCGGAGGGTGCCCTTGCCGGAGGCCACCTTGACGGTGACACCGGCCAGTTCGAGGTCGAGGCCGCCCTTACCGGTGAAGCGGACACTGCCGGCGAACGCCGCGTCGAGAGTCTGCTTCTTCGCGTCGTAGGTGCCCTTGCCCTTCGGGAAGCGGAAGAGCGCTCCGCCGTCCTGGGCGCCGTCGGCGAGGGTCCACTCGCCCTGGGCGATGGAACCGGTGACGTACTCGCGGTAGGTGCGGCGTACGCCCCAGTCCACCGCGGCGTCCTCGAAGCGGCCCGCGGTGCTCTCGGCCTTCTTGGTCTTCGAGGGGGACGGCGACGGGGTGGAGGAGGCGGCCGGGGCGCCCGCCGGGGCCTTGGTGTCGACGGAGAGGCTGACCGGGTCCAGCGGGGTGCCGGCCGTGTAGTAACCGGCGAAGGCCTTGGCCCCCTGGGCGGTGAGCGTCGCGGGGACGTTGTTCAGGGCGACGGGCGTGGACCCGCCCCGCATGTTGATCCCGGACAGCCCGAGCGTGGCCATCGGCACCTGGGCCGAGGTGGTGACCCGGCCGCTCTCCCGCTCCTTGCTGACCATGTCGGCGTAGAGGGTTCCGCCGCCGCCGGATATCCGGACGGTGGGGCGGCCGATGGTCAGGTCGAGCTGGTTCGTGCCGTCCGACTGCCGGTGGCCGACGAAGCGCACGCCTCCCGAGAACCCGGCCTGGAACGCGCCGCTCTCCGGGTCGTACGAGCCGGTCGCGGAGTGGAAGCGGAACTGGCTGCCGCCGACGGTGGCGGTGCCCCCGGTGAGGCTCCAACTCCCCTGGGCGATGGGGCCGGTGACGTAGCTCTGGAACGAGGACTTGATCCCCCAGTCCAGCCGGCCGCCCTGCACCGTACGGCTCGCCGCCTGCGCGGCGGTGGCTGGAAGCAACGCTCCCAGGAGCACCGCGAACAGCGCGACGACAAGCGCGCGCACGGATCTGGACGGCAGCATGGGACCCTCCCGAAGGGCTAGAAACCGAGGTAAGGCTAACCTAAGGTGTATTCAGCCCGTGCCGGAACCCCCTCCGCCACTTCAGTTCGCAACACCCCCAGGACGGTGCACTCGTGCGATTTCCCCAGTACCCGGCTCTACCGGGGCGAAGAGCCGCACGACCGCGCGCCGCGCGATTCGGCGCCCTGGCCGCCGTGGTGGCGCTCACCACGGCGCTCGGCGGTTGCGGTGGCACAGGGGATCCGGCAGGCGGAACCACGAAGGCGGCGAAGGCCGAGACCGCGGCCGACAGGGTCGAACCGCTGGCCACCGCGCCGAAGCCGCGGCTGCCCGTCACGGTGACGTCGGCGGACGGGACCGAGGTCACCGTCTCCTCGACCGACCGGATCGTGCCGCTCACCGGCTCGCTCAGCGAGATCGTCTTCACCCTGGGCTTCGGGAAGGAGGTGGTGGCCCGGGACATCACCGCCACCTTCGAACAGGCCGAGAAGCTCCCGGTGGTGACCCGCGCCCACGACGTCTCGGCGGAGAGCGTGCTCTCGCTGCGGCCGACCGTCGTCCTCGCGGACACCACGACCGGCCCCACCGAGGCCGTCGACCAGATACGCGACGCCGGCATCCCGCTCGTCGTCGTGGAGCCCGCCAAGGAACTCGCCGACGTGGGCCGCCGGATCGACGCGGTCGCCGCCGCGCTCGGCGTGACCTCCTCCGGGGACGAGCTGAAGGCGCGTACGGAGTCCCGCATCGACGCCGTACGCGAGACGATCCCGGCCCGCGAGGACGGGGACGCGCCGCGCGTCGCCTTCCTGTACCTGCGCGGATCGGCCTCCGTCTATCTGCTGGGCGGCCGGGAGTCCGGGGCCAGTTCCCTGCTGGAGGCGGCGGGCGCCGTGGACGCGGGCAAGGCCTCCGGGCTGAAGAAGGACTTCACCGCGATCACCGCCGAGGCCCTGGCCAAGGCGGCGCCGGACGCGATCCTCGTCATGTCCAAGGGGCTCGACTCGGTGGGCGGTGTCGACGGGCTGGTGAAGATCCCCGGGATCGCCGAGACGCCCGCCGGGATGGACCGCCGGGTCGTCTCGATCGACGACGGGGTGCTGCTGAACTACGGGCCGCGCACCGACCGGGTGCTGGCCGAACTGGTCGAGCAGCTCTACCCGGAAGGCGGCTCCGGCCGATGACCGCCACCACCCATGACACGGGCGTCGTCAAGGACGCGTCCGGCGGTTCCGGTGAGGACTCCGCCCCCGGAACGGACACCCCTCGCAGGCGCGGGAACGCGTTCGTCCTCACCGTCGCCCTGTCGGCGGCCCTGCTCGTCGGCTGTCTGCTCTCCGCCGGCCTCGGCGCGTACCACATCCCGCTCGGGGACGTCCTGTCCTCCGTCCAGCACCGGATCGGTCTCGGCGGGCACGCCCTGGACCGGGTCGGCGAGAGCGTCCTGTGGAACGTACGCCTGCCCCGGGTCGTCCTCGCCCTGCTGGTCGGCGCCTCCCTGGGCTGCGCGGGCGCCCTGATGCAGGGGGTGTTCGGCAACCCGCTCGCGGAGCCGGGGGTCATCGGGATCTCCGCGGGCGCGGCGGTCGGCGCGGTCGGCTCGATCGCGCTCGGCCTGAGCTTCTTCGGCAACTGGACCATCACCGTCTGCGCGTTCGCCGCCGGTCTCGTCACCGTCCTGCTGGTGTACGCGCTCTCGCGTTCCGGGGGCCGCACCGAGGTGGTGACGCTGATCCTCACCGGCATCGCCGTCAACGCCTTCGCCGGCGCGCTGATCGGCCTGTTCATCTTCTTCGCCGACAACGCGCAGATCACCCAGATCACCTTCTGGCAGCTCGGCTCGCTGGCCCAGGCGACCTGGCCGAAGGTGCTCGCCGTCCTGCCCTGCGCGGTGCTCGGACTGCTCGTCGCCCCCTTCTACGCCAGGAAGCTGGACCTGCTCGCCCTCGGCGAACGCCCGGCCCGCCACCTGGGCGTGGACGTCGAGCGGCTGCGGATCGTCCTGGTCCTCGTGGTGGCCCTGCTGACCGCGGCGGCCGTCGCGGTCGCGGGCATCATCACCTTCGTGGGGCTCCTCGTCCCGCACCTGCTGCGGATGGCCAACGGCCCCGGCCACCGCTTCCTGATCCCCGGCAGCGCCCTCGGCGGCGCCCTGGTGCTGGTGGCCGGCGACCTCGCCGCCCGTACGGTGGCCGATCCCGCCGAGCTTCCGCTCGGGGTGCTGACCGCGCTCTTCGGCAGCCCGTTCTTCTTCTGGCTGCTGCGCAGGACCCGTCGTAGGCAAGGTGGTTGGGCGTGAAGGCGCTGAGAAGACTGTTCGCCGCGGGAAGCGACCGGGAGCTGCCCGCCCCCGCGGCGCCCGGTTCGCCGCTCGCCGAGGCCCGTGGCCTGGGCATCCGGCTGGGCCGCAGGCAGGTCCTGGACGCGGTGGAGCTGACCGCCCGTGCGGGCGAGGTGGTGGCCCTGGTCGGCCCGAACGGGGCCGGGAAGTCCACCCTGCTGGCGGCGCTGGCCGCCGATCTGCCCGCCGGGAGCGGTGAGATCCGCATCGACGGCCGGCCGGCCGCCGACTGGTCGCCGCCCGAACTCGCCCTGCGGCGGGCCGTGCTGCCGCAGTCCGCCGCGCTGTCCTTCCCCTTCCCGGTCGAGGACGTCGTACGGATGGGCCGGGCGCCCTGGGCGGGTACGGCCAAGGAGGACGAGGACGACGTGGCGGTCGCCTCCGCGATGGAGGCGACGGAGGTCACCCGGTTCGCGGCCCGGCCGTTCTCCGCGCTGTCGGGCGGTGAGCGGGCGCGTGTCGCGCTCGCCCGGGTCCTCGCCCAGCGCGCCCCGCTGCTGCTGCTGGACGAGCCGACCGCCGCCCTGGACCTGCGCCACCAGGAACTCGTCCTGCGGATCTGCCGGGAGCGGGCCGCCGCCGGGGACGCGGTGGTGGTGGTGCTGCACGACCTGGGGCTGGCCGCGGCCTACGCGGACCGGGCCGTGGTCCTGCGGGACGGCCGCGTCGCCGTGGACGGCCCGCCCGCCGAGGTGTTCACGGGCGAACTGCTGGGCGAGGTGTACCGGCAGCCGGTGGAGGTGTTCCCGCACCCGAGGACCGGCGCGCCGCTGGTCGTACCGGAGCGCACGCGCTGAACCCGGGGCGCCGCCGGCCGTACGGGGCGTGCGCGCCGGACCCGGGCGTACGCGCCCGGGTTCCGGGGCGCGCCGAACCCGGGGGCCTACGCGCCGGGTTCCGGGGGCCCCGGGGGCAACACCCGTCCCCCCTGTCACGGTTGGGCGCCCTATCCCTCATCCGCCCGCTCATGGCCCCGCGCGCCCCGGTAGGGTTCAGGCGGTCAGTGCGGACGACGGATCAGAAGGCGCAGAAGGCGACGGATGACAAGGCTGGGGCGACTGGCGGCGGGGCTCGCGGCGGCGACGGCGCTGAGCATGGGCGCGAGCGGCTGTGTGACGGTACACGGTGAGCTGGAGGTTCTTCCGGGGGCGACGAAGTCCGAGGCCGCCCGGGCCCTTGAGGACTTCACCGCCGCCTACAACGCGGCGGACAAGGCGTACGATCCGGCGCTGGACGAGGACCGGGTGACCGGTTCGCTCGGCGCCATCAACCAGGCCGGGCTGAAGGCGCGTCGGAAGAGCAGTCCGGAGGGCAACGCGGCGCACAAGCCGCTGGAGCTGACCGACGTCTCCTTCGTCATACCCAAGAAGGTGGGCTGGCCGCGCTGGTTCCTCGCGGACACCGACTCCAACCGGGACGAGGACGGCGGGAAGCTGGACACCCGCTGGCTGCTGGTCTTCGTCCGTACCGGCCCCGAGGCGCCCTGGAAGGCGGCCTATCTGGCGGCCGTCAGCCCGTCCCAGGTCCCCGAGTTCCGCACGGACGCCGACGGTCTCGCCGAACCCGTGCCCTCCGCCGGGTCGGACGAGGTGCTGGCCACCGCACCGGCCGAACTGAGCCGGACATACACGGAGTACCTGGAGAAGGGCGCCCCGGACGTCTTCGCCCCGGGGTCCACGACCTCCGGCTGGCGGGAGGCGCGGGAGAACACCCGGCGGGCGGGCTTCTCGTACCAGTACGTCGACCGGGCCCTGGACGACGGGGCGTTCGCGCCGCTGGGGCTGAGGACGAAGGACGGCGGGGCGCTGGTCTTCTTCAGCAGCAAGCACTTCGAGCGCCAGACGGCGGCGGAGGGGCTGCGGCCCACGGTCACGGCGGACGTCGAGGCGCTGCTGACCGGCGAGGTGAAGAGCACGCTGACCAAGGAGCGGGTCTCCAGCCAGCTGGTGTACATCCCCGAGCGCGGCGCCGGGGACGGGGAGGCCGCCGGCAAGGCGCGCGTGCTGAACCGGCTGCCCGGTCTGGTGGCGGCGCAGGGCTCCTGAGCCGGAGCGGGGCACGCGCTTCGTGCCCCGGGCCCGCCGGGTGGTCCGGGTCCCGTCCGAACCCGGTCCGGGCCCCTCGGCGCTCGGGCCCGGTCCCGGTCGGGCTCAGCGGCCGAGGGGCCAGGCCACCGCGTCGTGGTCCAGTCCGCTCTCCGCGGCGGCGTACCGCGCGCAGGCGTCGGTGAGTGTTTCGAGCAGGGTCAGCGGGTCGGGCAGCGGGTGCTCGGGGCCGCGGATCCAGTGCACGTCCAGCTCACCGGGGAGCCGGGCGGGCGGCAGGAGCACATAGCTGCCGCGGCAGTGCCAGCGCAGCCCCGGGTGCTCGTCCATGGTCTCGGGATGGCAGTCCAGCTCGCACGGCCACCACTCGTCCTCGTCCTCGGGGGTGCCCCGGGTCGCGGTGAAGAAGAGCATCCGGTCGTCGCCGGACTGGGCCACCGGCCCTACGTCGATGCCCGCGGCCGTCAGCCGTTCGAGAGCGGCTCGGCCCGCGGGCAGGGGGACGTCCAGCACGTCGTGGATCATGCCGGTGGCGGTGATGAAGTTGGCCTGGGGCTGGTTCGTGGCCCAGCGCTCGATCTGGGCGCGGTCGGTGGTGGACTGCGTCTGCCACGCGAACGAGACCGGATGCCGTGCGGGGGTGGGGCAGCCGATGCGTTCGCACGAACATCGGTAGCCGACCGGGTGCGCGGCGGGTGAGATGGGCATCCCTGCCTCCGCGACGGCCAGGAGCAGCGCCAGCCGGGCCGCGTCGTCGGCCTCCGGCTGTGGTTTGGGCCGTCGGCGCAGCCACTGGGAGATCCTGCTCTCTGTGCCGCGACTGCGGCCGGAATCGGCGCCCATCTATCCCCTCACCTCAGCGGTTGTGCCTCCATGGTCCCATCATCCTGCGCCCCGGGTGGCCCAAGTTCCCAAGTGGGGGGTCCGGGACGCGCCGGGAGGGTGACCTCTTTCGTCCTGAATGCCCTGGTATGGGTGGCCTGAAGGCGGGCCGGAGGCGGGTCCGGGATCACGGTGTGGGTGACAAGCCTCGCAGCGCGTGGTCGGCGCCCCGGCCCTCCGGCCCGCCCGGCGGAGGCCCGGAAGCGGGGAAAGGGGGGAGACACACCGGCGGCGGCCGTGCAACCACCCGTTCGGATCACTGCGCTTTCGGCCCGGTCTGGCGCACCATGAACGCACGCACCCACCCCGTGCGCGTGTCCCACCGTTCCGCAGCCGAGCTGCCGTTCGAAAGGAGCCTGCATTGACCCGTGACGCCACCCCTCGTCGCTATCTGATGTGCGCCCCGTCCCACTTCGAGGTCACCTACTCCATCAACCCGTGGATGGACCCCTCGAAACCCGTGGACCTGTCCCTGGCCACCACCCAGTGGGAGGACCTGCGCGACCGCTACCGTTCCCTGGGCCACACCGTGGAACTGCTCACCCCCCGTCCCGAGCTGCCCGACATGGTGTTCGCCGCGAACGGCGCCACCGTGATCGACGGCAGGGTGCTGGGCGCCCTGTTCGCCTACCGGGAGCGGTACGCGGAGGCGGAGGCGCACCGGGAGTGGTTCCGGGCCGCCGGCTTCACCGACATCCACGTACCCGACCATGTCAACGAGGGCGAGGGCGACTTCGCCGTCACCGCCTCGTATCTGCTGGCGGGCCGCGGTTTCCGCTCCAGCCCGCTCTCGCACGCCGAGGCGCAGGAGTTCTTCGGCCGCCCGGTGATCGGCCTCGATCTGGTCGATCCGCGCTACTACCACCTGGACACGGCCCTCAGTGTCCTGGACGACGCGGCCGACGAGGTCATGTACTACCCGGGGGCGTTCTCGCCGGGCAGCCGGGCCGTGCTGGCCCGGCTCTTCCCGGACGCGCTGATCGCGGAGGAGGCCGACGCGGCGGCGCTGGGCCTGAACGCGGTCAGTGACGGACGCCACGTCCTGCTCCCCCAGGCCGCGGTGGGCCTGTTCGGCCCGCTGCGGGACCGGGGCTTCGAGCCGGTCCCGATGGACCTGGGTGAGCTGCTCAAGGGCGGGGGCAGCGTGAAGTGCTGCACCCAGGAGCTACGCCCCTAGGGCGTGTTTCGAAAGGAGCGCCGTCCGCCCGGAGGGCGGGGCCTGCGGCGTCCGGTGCGTGCGATCGCAAGGCGGAGGATCGCCCTCGTACTGGACGTACTGGGGCGACTCCGACAACGCGGCGAGCGTGCGTGCCGGGCGTCGCGGGCCAGGCGGGACTTTCGAAACACGCCCTAAAGGCTGCCCTGGTCCGGTGCCGTGTGAGGCGGCCAAGGGTCGCCCCAGGCGGTGTCACGGGCGGCGCGGTAGAGCTCACCGTGCCGCTTGGTGACCGTGGCGCGGCGCAGCCCCTCGTCCCGTGTGCAGAGCTCCAGCAGCACCTGGCCCTTGCGGAGCTGGGGCTTGCGGGTGACCCGGGCGCGTACCGGATCGGTGGGGAAGCGGGTCGCCGCCACATAGCTGAACTTCTCGTCCTCGTGGCTGAGCGAGCCGCCCTTGACCTGGCGGTGCAGGGACGAGCGGCTGACCCGGGCCGAGAAGTGGCACCAGTCCGCGCCCGGTTCGATGGGGCAGGCGGCGCTGTGCGGGCAGGGCGCGGCGACGCTCAGACCGGCGGCGACCAGCCGGTCGCGGGCCTCGATGATCCGGGCGTATCCGTCCGGGGTGCCCGGTTCCACGACCACCACGGCCTGGGCCGCGGCGGCGGTGGCGTCCACCAGGGCGGCCCGGTCCCCGGGGGTGAGCTCCTTGAGTACGTAGCTGACGGTCGCCAGGTCCGTGGGGGCCAGTTCCAGCGCCGTACCGATCCTCGCGCGCTGCCAGGTGGCGGCGCGCAGCGCGGGGGCGCCGGACGCCTCGGCCAGCTCGCGGCCGAGGGTGAGGGCGGGCTCCGCCCAGTCCAGGACGGTGGTCCGGGGCCCGTCCTCCCAGGCGCCCGCGACCGCCCAGCTCGCCGCTCCGGTGCCGCCTCCGATGTCGGTGTGGGTGGCGGGCGTCCAGTGGGGCGCGGCGTCACGCAGGGCGTCCAGGCCCGCCCGTACGGCCTCGAAGGTGGCGGGCATGCGGTACGCGGCGTACGCGGCCACGTCCGAGCGGTCGCGCAGGACCGGGGCGTCGGTGGGGGTGGTCCCGCGGTAGCTCGCGATCAGCCGGTCGACCGCCTGCGCGGCCTGGCGGGGCGGCAGCCCGTCGAGCAGCGCGGCCAGGGCGGCGCGCAGGGATTCCGCGGTGGGGAGGGTGGCGTTCACCGGCGAATTGTAGGCGTTGCGGGCGGGGCGGTGGCGGCCCGGTGGCCCGGCGCCCCGCCCGGTACGCCTCAGCCCCCGGCCTGCTCCTTGGGGGCCGGGGCGCTCTGCCACGGGCGGCACAGCAGCAGGAAGCAGGCCACCGCGGACAGGGCGCACACCAGCTGGACGACAGCCATCGGCACGGCGGTCCGCTCCCCGGCGATCCCCACCAGCGGCGAGGCGACGGCGCCGACGAGGAACTGGGAGGTCCCCAGCAGCGCGGAGGCGGAGCCGGCCGCGTGCCTGGTCCGCATGAGGGCCTGGGAGTTGGTGTTGGGCATCGCCAGGCCCATGCACGACATCAGGACGAAGAGCCCGATGGCGACGGGCAGCAGCCCGACGTCGCCGAAGACCCCGGACGTCATCAGCAGCAGGGCGAGGGCGGCGAGGGAGATGACGGCGAGGCCGAAGCCGAGTGCCTTGTCCAGGCTGACCCGGCCGACCAGGATCTTGCCGTTGATCTGGCCCACCGCGATCAGACCGATGGAGTTGATCCCGAAGAGCAGGCTGAAGGTCTGCGGGGAGGCTCCGTAGATCTCCTGGACGACGAAGGGGGAGGCGCTCACGTAGGCGAAGAGCGTGGCGAAGGCGAGGCTGCCCGCGATCATGTACCCGGTGAACACCCGGTCGGCGAGCAGATGGCGCATGGTGCGCAGGGCGTCCCCGATGCCGCCGGTGTGCCGGTCGCTCTCGGGCAGGGTCTCGTGCAGCCACTTCCAGACGACGAGGGTGAGCGCCACCCCGACGAGGGTGAGGACGACGAAGATGCCCCGCCAGTCGGTGAAGCGGAGGACCTGCCCGCCGATGACGGGGGCGATGACGGGGGCGACACCGGAGATCAGCATCAGGGTGGAGAAGAACCGGGCCATCTCCATGCCGTCGTAGAGGTCGCGGACCACGGCCCGGGAGATCACGATGCCGGCCGCGCCGGCCAGTCCCTGGAGGAGGCGGAAGCCGATGAGCAGCTCCGCGGAGGGGGCGAGGGCGCAGATCATGGTCGCGGCCACGTAGACGATCATGCCGAGGAGCAGGGGCTTGCGCCGTCCCCAGCGGTCGCTCATCGGTCCGACCACGAGCTGGCCGAGCGCCATGCCGGTGAGGCAGGCGGTCAGGGTGAGCTGGACGGTGGCCGCCGGGGCGTGCAGGGAGCCGGTGACCTCCGGCAGGGCCGGGAGGTACATGTCCATGGAGAGGGGCGGCAGTGCGGTGAGCCCGCCCAGGACCAGGGTGACCAGGAGTCCGGCCCGCCGTGCGGCGGGGGTGGAGTTCGTGGTGGGAGCACCTGGTGCGGTGCCCTTGTGCGTCGGTATGGGTACGTGCTCTTCTCGCTGGGCCCGGCTCACGCCGCTGTCCGGCATCCTCGTCTCCGCTTCGTTGAAACCGCATCTATGCTCTCAGGTCAGTCGTAGTGGTCGGTACCTTTTTGTGTGAGGGCGGGCGGACATGGGCGGGACAGTGCGTTGGGGTGTTCTGGCGACGGGCGGCATAGCCGCGACGTTCACGGGGGACCTGCTCGCGATGGAGGACCCGGCGGCCGAGGTCCTGGCGGTCGCCTCCCGCTCGGAGACCTCGGCGCGGGCGTTCGCCGACCGGTTCGGGATCGAGCGGGCGTACGGCAGCTGGGCGGAGCTCGTCGCGGACGACGACATCGATGTCGTGTACGTGGCCACACCGCACTCCGCGCACCGGGAGGCGGCCGGGCTCGCGCTGGAGGCCGGCAAGCACGTGCTGTGCGAGAAGGCGTTCACGCTCAACGCCCGTGAGGCGGGTGAGCTGGTGGACCTGGCCCGGGAGCGCGGGCTGTTCCTGATGGAAGCCATGTGGACGTACTGCAACCCGCTGATCCGCCGGATGACGGAGCTGGTGCGTGACGGGGCGATCGGCGAGATCCGCACGGTCCAGGCCGACTTCGGCTTCGCGGGGACCTTCGGCGCCGAGCACCGGCTGCGGGACCCCGCGCTGGGGGGCGGCGCCCTGCTGGACCTCGGGGTCTACCCGGTGTCGTTCGCCCATCTGCTGCTCGGTGAGCCGGACCGGGTCCAGGCGGACGCGCTGCTGTCGCCGGAGGGCGTCGATCTGAGCACCGGGATGCTGCTGGGGTGGGAGTCGGGCGCCACCGCCCTGCTGGCCTGCTCGATCGTCGGGGACCTGCCCACCGTCGCGTCGGTGACCGGCACGGGCGGGCGGATCGACTTCCCGCAGGGCTTCTTCCACCCGGAGCGCTTCGTCCTGCACCGGCCGGGCCGGGAGCCGGAGGAGATCACCACGGGTCCGGGTCCGCAGGGCCTCACCGGCATGCAGTTCGAGGCCGCCGAGGTGACACGGGCGCTGCTGGCGGGTGAGAAGGAGTCCCCGCTGGTGCCGCTGGAGGGGTCGCTCGCCGTGATGCGGACGCTCGACGCGGTGCGGGACCGCGTCGGCGTCCGCTACCCGGCGGACGGGCACTGACCCCCGGCCGGACGGGCGCCGGGGCCGGGGTCACACGGGGACGAGCCCCGGGTTCCCCGCCTCGGTCACGAACGACCCGGCGGTGCTGACGGGCGCGCCGGGGGTGGTGACCGCGGACACGGTGCGGAAGTCGGCGCGCGCCTTCTCCCGGTCGAGGCCGACGAGCACATAGCCGCGGCGGCCGTCGTAGAACCGCAGGTGCGGGTTGGCGCGGGTGAGGTTGTCCCAGTTGGCGGGCCTCGCCGCGCCGTCCTTGCCGCTGGTGACCGAGGTGGCCACGATCTCGGTGCCGACGGTCCGGGAGGCGGGGTCGTCGAAGTCCTTCTTGAGGTCGAAGCCGTAGGCGACGTGCACGTCGCCGGTGAGGACCATCAGGTTCTCGATCCCGGCCGCCTCGGCCCCGTCCATGATCCGCTGCCGGGAGGCCGGATAGCCGTCCCAGCAGTCCATGGAGAGTCGGTAGGCGTCGGTGGGCACATCGCGCCGCTGCGCGAAGGTGACCTGCTGGGGCACGACGTTCCACCGGGCCCGGGACTGCTTCCAGCCGTCGATCAGCCAGCGTTCCTGGGCGGCACCCGTCATGGTGCGCGCCGGGTCCTCGGACTCCGGTCCGGGCACCTTCCAGCCGTCGCCGTACGCCTGGTCGCTGCGGTACTGGCGGGTGTCGAGGACGTCGAACTGGGCGAGCCGGCCGAAGTGCAGACGGCGGTAGAGCCGCATGTCGGGGCCGGTGGGGCGCTGCGGGGCGCGCAGCGGCTGGTTCTCCCAGTACGCGCGGTAGGCGGCGGCCCGGCGCAGCAGGAACTCCTCGGGCGGGACGTCGTTCTCGGGGGTGTCGCCCGCGTAGTTGTTCTCGGTCTCGTGGTCGTCCCAGGTGACGACGAAGGGGTGTGCGGCGTGGGCGGCGCGCAGGTCCGGGTCGGACTTGTAGAGGCCGTAGCGCATCCGGTAGTCGTCGAGCGTCAGCGTCTCGCGGTCGAAGTGGTCCGGCAGCACCCGGTCGGTGTAACCACGGGCGCCACCGGCGGAGTTGACGGCGTACTCGTAGAGGTAGTCACCGAGGTGGAAGACCACGTCCACGTCTTCGGCGGCGAGGTGACGGTAGGCGGTGTAGTAGCCGTCGTGGTACGCCTGGCAGGAGACGGCGGCGAGAGTGAGCGAGCTGTTGCGGGCGCCGGGCGCGGGGGCGGTGCGGGTGCGGCCGGTGGGGCTGGTCCAGGCACCGGCGCGGAAGCGGTAGTGGAAGACGCGGTCGGGGGCGAGCCCCCTGACGTCCACATGGACGCTGTGGCAGAACTCCGGGTGGGCGGTGGCCGATCCGCGCCGGACGACGCGCCGGAAGCGTTCGTCGTGGGCGATCTCCCAGCTGACCCGGACCCGCTCGGCGGGCAGTCCGCCGTCCGCCTCGAAGGGGCGGGGCGCGAGCCTGGTCCAGAGCAGGACGGCGTCGGGCAGCGGGTCGCCGGAGGCCACACCGAGGGTGAAGGGGTCCTCGGTGATCCTCCGGGCGTCCAGCTCGGCGGCGCTCGCCGCACCCGCGGCGGGCAGACCGGCCGCGAAGGCGAGGGCGGCGGCCGCACCGGTGACCGTGAGGAACCGGCGGCGGTCGGGACCGGCCGCGATCCGCCGGGCGGCGGACCGGAAGGCGGCGGGGTCGCCGCCCCGTTCCGCGGCGGCGGTGCTGTTCTGCGCGTATGTCATATGCCCCTCCTGTGCAAGCCGGATGGTGTCAGAGGCATTGCAGTGCGGGGCGACGACGTTCCGTCGGCGCGTACCCGACATCCATATGGCGGTGCGATGAGGACCGCGTGCGCGGGAGCGACCGCCACCGCGTGCGCCGGGCGACCGGGACCGCGTGCGCCGGAGTGACCGACCGCGCGCAGGTGCCGCCGGACCCGGGGCTACCCTCCGGACCATGGACGCTGACGCTGACGCTGACCGGAAGATCGCTGTCGTGACGGGTGCGGGATCGGGCATCGGCAGGGCCGTCGCCCGCACGCTCGCGGACGCGGGCTGGACCGTGGCCCTGGCAGGCCGGCGGGCCGCCCCCCTGGAAGAGACCGCCGCCGGGGCCGGCCGGGGCGACGCCCTGTGCGTACCCACGGACGTGACGGACCCGCGGGCGGTGACGGCGCTCTTCGACGCCGTACGCGAGCGCTTCGGACGCCTCGACCTGCTCTTCAACAACGCCGGTACGTTCGGGCCGCGTTCGGCGCCGGTCGAGGAGCTGGGGTACGAGGAGTGGCGGAGTGTGGTCGACGTCAATCTGACGGGGTCGTTCCTGTGCGCGCAGGCGGCGTTCCGGCTGATGAAGGAACAGGACCCACGAGGCGGCCGGATCATCAACAACGGTTCGGTCTCGGCGCACGCGCCGCGCCCGCACTCCATCGCCTACACGGCGACCAAGCACGCCGTCACCGGGCTGACGAAGTCGCTGTCGCTGGACGGGCGTCCGTACCGGATCGCGTGCGGGCAGATCGACATCGGCAACGCGGCGACCGACATGACGGAGCGGATGCGGACCGGCACCCTCCAGGCCAACGGGGAGACGGAGGTCGAGCCGGTGATGGACGTGGCCGACGTGGCCCGGACCGTCCTGCACATGGCGGAACTCCCGCTGGAGGCCAACGTGCAGTTCGCCACGGTGACGGCGACCGCGATGCCGTACATCGGCCGGGGCTGACCCCTTCCCGGCAGGGCCGAACCCTGCCTCTTCCTGTTCGCGCCTGCCCGAAACAGGGTGCCCAGTGAGCGAGTTCGACCGTTGTTGACTCCCTGGCCCAGCATTTCGGACTCCTGGACCGGGCAAGCGCGTACCGGACGTATGCTGCTGCCCTTCACCGGAAGTACACAGAAGGAACACACCGCATGCGCATATCCGTAGCCTCGTCGGCCGTCGCCCTGGCCCTGGCCGGCTCGCTGCTCGCCGCCGTTCCGGCGTCCGCCGCCACCCACCAGGGCGGTCTGCACCTCGGGAAGATCCAGTACGACAGCCCCGGCAAGGACACCCGCACAAACGCGTCCCTGAACGCCGAGTGGGTGGAGATCCACAACAACGGCAAGAAGAAGCTCCAGCTCAAGGGCTACAAGCTCAAGGACAACACCGGGTACACGTACATCTTCCCCACGTACACCGTGGGCGCCGGGAAGACCGTGCGGGTCCACACCGGCAAGGGCAAGAACAGCGGGAAGCACGTGTACTGGAACCGCGGTTCGTACGTCTGGAACAACACCGGCGACAAGGCGCGGCTCTACAAGGCGTCCGGTGCGCTCCTGGACTCCTGCTCCTGGAAGAAGGGCAAGGGCGTCACCTCCTGCCACTGAGCACCACGTCCACCGGCCCACGGGCCCGTCCCCGACCGGCGAGGCCGGGGACGGGCCCTCGGCGCGCCCGGGGCCGGGGCCGGGCGATGACAGCTGCTGACCGGCGAACGTGGCGGAGGACGCGGTTTCGTGTCCGGATGTGACAGGGAATCGTCATTGCCGCCGTCGGGCGGGGCGATGAGGATGGGGGCATGCCCCTTCCACACCATGTGGTCATCGCGGTCTTCCCCGGTGTCGACCTCCTGGATGTCACCGGCCCGGCCGAGGTCTTCGCGCTCGCCGACCGGGAGGCGGCCGAACGGGGCGTTCCCGGGGCGGAGTTCGCGGCCCGGAGCACCCTGGACGGTGACACGGGGGGCGGGGACGCCGTGGGCCGGGCCGGCTGCTACCGGGTCCGCCTCGCGGGGCCGGCCGCCGGGCCGGTGCGGACGTCGGCGGGCGTGCGGCTGGTGACGGACGTCGCCTTCGAGGAGGTGGACGGGCCGATCGACACCCTGCTGGTGCCCGGTGCCGCCGTCATGAGCGGCGGTGTCCCGACCGTCCTCGTCGATCCCGACGTGGTGGCCTGGGTGAGAGCTGTGGCCCCGAGGGCGCGGCGGGTGGCCTCGCTCTGTGTGGGCGCGCATCTGCTGGCGGCGGCCGGGCTGCTGGACGGGAAGACGGCGACCACCCACTGGGCGACGGCCGCCCAGCTCGCCGCCGATCACCCCGCCGTCACCGTCGATCCGGACCCGATCTTCGTCCGCGCCGATCAGGGACGGCTCTGGACGGGCGCCGGGATCAGCTCGTGCCTGGACCTCGCGCTGGCCCTGGTGGCGGAGGACCTGGGCGAGGACATCGCCCTCGCCGTGGCACGGCAGTTGGTGATGTACCTCAAGCGGCAGGGCGGGCAGAGCCAGTTCTCCGTACCGCTCAGCAAGCCCGCCGCCTCCCGCCGGGACATCGACGAGCTGCGGCTGTGGATCTCCGACCATCTCGACGAGGATCTGTCGGCGGAGGCGCTGGCCGGCCGTATGTGCCTGAGCGAGCGGCACTTCGCCCGGGTCTTCAAGCGGGAGACCGGCGCCGGTCCGGCCGCCTACGTCGAGGCGGCCCGGGTCGAGATGGCGCGACGCCTGCTGGAGACCACGGACTGCTCCCTGGACCACGTCACGGCGGCGACCGGCCTCGGCTCGACGCAGACCCTGCACCGCGCGTTCAAACGGCAGTACGCCACCACACCGGCCGCCCACCGCCGCCGCTTCCGCCGGGGGGCCGCGGCGAACTCCGGGACGGCCGGCACCAAGAAGACCACGGGCAGCACAGGCACCACCGGCACCACCGGCACCACCGGACCCACGGGCACCACCGGAGCCGCCGGAACCACCTGAGGCCCCTCCACCCACCACCCTCCGCACCGGCCCACGCGTGGCGGACGACTCCGCCGTGCCGCGGCCCACCCCAACCGCACCCGAAAGGTACCGACATGAGCGGAAACCAGCCCTCCCCCTCCCTGCGTGACGTCATCGGCCTGGACAGCACACCGCCCCGGCTGAGCGAGTCCGTGCTGATCCTGATCGACTGCCAGAACACCTACCGGAGCGGCGTCCTGGCGCTGGAGGGCGTCGAGGAGGCCGTCGCCGCGGCGGCCCGCCTCCTGGAGCGGGCCCGCGCCGCCGGCACCCCGGTGGTCCATGTGGTCAACGACGGCGGTGAGAACACCCCGTACGACATCCGCGCCCACATCGGCGCGATCAGCGACGAGGTCGCCCCGGTGGAGGGCGAGCCGGTGGTCGTGAAGCACCACCCCAACTCCTTCCACGCCACCACGCTGGAGAAGACGCTGTCCGGCCTGGGTGCCGAGCCCGGCAGCGGCAAGGACCTGGTGCTGGCCGGCTTCATGACGCACATGTGCGTCAACTACACCGCCCAGGGGGCGTTCAACCTCGGCTACCGGCCCACCGTGGTCGCGGAGGCCACCGCCACCCGCTCGCTCACCGCCCCGGACGGCACGGTCCTGTCCGCCGCCGCCCTCCAGGCCGCCGCGCTGACCGGCATCACCGACCTGTTCGGCACGGTGGCCCCGACGGTCGAGGCCCTCCCCGCCTGACCGCTCCGGGGGTGCGCGGCGGCGGGAGACCCTTCCGCCGCCGCGCATCCCTGGGTCCGGCGGCGAGCGCGGTGACACGCCCTGACACGCCGAGCTGAACGGCGACCGGCCCGTGGACGGCCGGGCGGCCACCACCCGGTGAACGGGGAGGCGTTACGATCGCGGGCACCGCGGCCCGTGCCACACCGCCTCGCCGCCGGGCCCCAGCCGCACCACACCGGGAGTACCGAGCCTTGACCGCACCACGCATCGGCGTTTCCGTCGTCACCATGGGCGACCGGCCCCGGCAGGTCGAGGCGCTGCTGGCGTCGGTGGCCATGCAGGACGTCCGGCCGGCCCGGGTCGTCGTCGTCGGCAACGGCACCCGGCTGCCCGACTACAGCGCCTTCCCCGGCCTGGGCGACCTGGCGGGCGGGGTCACCACGATCGAGCTGGACGAGAACCTCGGCTGCCCCGGCGGCCGCAACGAGGCGCTGGCCGCGCTCGCGGCACTGGACGACGTGGACGTGGTGATCGAGCTGGACGACGACGGGCTCCTGGTGGACGCGTCGGTGTTCCGCACGGTCCAGGAGCTGTACGCCGCCGACCCCCGCCTGGGCATCGTGGGCTTCCGCATCGCGGACGAGCGCGGCGAGACCCAGCGCCGCCATGTGCCGCGGCTGCGCGCCGGGGACCCGATGCGCCGCGGGCCGGTGACCGCGTTCCTGGGCGGCGGCCACGCGCTCTCGATGAGGATGCTCGCCGAGACGGGTCCGTGGCCCGCCGAGTTCTTCTTCACCCACGAGGAGACGGACCTGTCCTGGCGGGCGCTCGACGCGGGCTGGACGATCCTCTACGAGCCCGCGCTGCTGCTCCAGCACCCCAAGACCTCACCGGCCCGGCACGCGGTCTACTACCGGATGACGGCCCGCAACCGGGTCTGGCTGGCCCGCCGCAACCTGCCGCTGCCCCTGGTCCCCGCCTACCTCGGCGTGTGGATCCTGCTCACCGTCGCCCGTACCCGCTCGGCACCGGGTCTGCGGGCCTGGGCGTCCGGCTTCGCGGAGGGGATGCGCACGCCCTGCGGTGTCCGTGCCCCGATGCGCTGGCGGACGGTGTGGCGGATGACGCGGCTGGGCCGCCCGCCGCTCGTCTGACGGGGTGCCGCACCGCCTCCGGCCCGGCACCGGTGCCCGCCCTCAGCACGTCGTCAGAGCCGGTTCGCCCGGGGTGGGCTGGCGCATTATCGGCTTCAGGTGCTCGACGTAGATCTCGGACCACCGCGAGGCCCCGCCGCTGGTGTCCGTGATCTTCTCCAGGGCCTCGCACACCTCCCGGTGCAGATCCGTCTTGCGCGCGTCCGTCGCGACGCCGTAGCCCTCCGCGTCGCCGCCGAGGCTGTCGAGCGCCTTCGTCTTGTCGGCGTACTTGTCCGCGAGACCCGCGACGATGACGTCGTCGGTGGCCACCGCGTAGACGGGGCTCTGCGGGTTCAGCAGGGCCTTGACGCAGTCCTCGTAGCCGGAGAGGAGGACCTGCTGTCCGGCCATGCCCTCCTTCTTGATCCAGGGGACGTAGACCGACTCCCTGGCGGTGCAGACCTTCGCTCCGGAGTCGTTCTGGAGGTCGCTCAGGTCGTTGTAGGGCCGGTTCTTGCGGACCAGCAGGCCCTTGAGCGCCTCGAAGTAGGGGCCGGCGAAGGAGACCTTCTCCAGCTTCTCGCGTTCCTCGCTGATGCTGTAGCTGGCGAGGACGAGGTCCACCCGGTCGGTCCGCAGATAGGCGCTGCGGTTGCTGGAGTTCACCCGGACGAACTCCACCTGGTCGTCACCGAAGCCCAGGATCCGGGCGACGGCCCGGCCCATGTCCACCTCGAACCCCTTGAAGGTCTTGCCGCTCTTCACGCTCAGGCCGGGCTGGTCCCCCTTGACCCCGATCCGCAGGACGTCGTGGGTGTCGCTGAACTTCGGCGGACCGGCGGCCTTGCCCTGGTCGTCCACGACCCCCGTCTCCGGCGCGCCGCCGGCCGTCGTGCCGTCCCCGCCGCCCTGCCCCCAGACGAACCAGGCGGCGCCCGCGAGCAGCGCCGTGCACAGCACGGCCGCCGGGACCTTCCACCGGTCCCACGGGCGTCTGCGGCCGGGCGTCCCGGTGTGGCCCGTGACCGGCCCCGGCTCCTGCGGGACGGGTCCGGCGGGCTTCGGGGGCGCGGGGGTGTCGAGTACGGCGAAGTCCCGGGTGACGGCCTGGAGCGTCCGCTCCGCCTCGGTGGCGTCCGGGCGCGCCGCGGGGTCCTTCCGCAGCAGGGCCTCGATGAGCGCCGTGAGCGGTCCGGCGTACTTCATGGGCGGCACCGGTGACTCGCGTACCGCGATGAGGACCTCGAAGCTGGTGGCCCCGTCGAAGGGGCGTCTGCCCTCCACCATCTCGTAGAGGGTGACGCCGAGCGCCCACAGGTCGGACGCGGCCGTCGCGGGGTGCGGGTGCTCCACGGTGCGGCTGAGCAGTTCGGGGGCGAGGTACTGCGGGGTGCCGATGATCTCGTGCGACCGGGTCACCTGCACCGCGCCCTCGAAGGTGGCGATGCCGAAGTCCATGAGGAGGGCGCGCCCGTCGGGGCGGAACAGGATGTTGTGGGGCTTGACGTCCCGGTGCAGCACCCCGGCCTCGTGCACGGCGGTCAGTCCCCGCAGCACCTGGAGCCCTATGCGCGCCGCGTGCGGTACGGAGAGCTGTCGTTGTTCGCGCAGGAGGTCGGCCAGGGAGCGGGAGTTGAGCAGCTCCATCACGATCCAGACCTGGTTGCCGTCCTCGATCACGTCGTGCACGGCCACCACGTTCTGGTGCCCGATCCGGGCGATGGCCTGTGCCTCCCGGCGCGCCCGGTTGACCCATTGCGCCTGGGCGACGGGGGTGACGGCACCGGGGTAGAGCAGCCCCTTGACGGCCACCTTGCGGTCGAGGCTCGTGTCGAGGGCCTCCCAGACCACCCCCATCCCGCCGCGCCCGAGCTGGCTCAGCAGCCGGTAGCGGCCGGCGATCACGGTGTCCGGCCCGTTGCCCGAGCCCTGGCCGGTCGTGCCCTGGTTATGCATCGAAGCCCCCCGTATGCCCGTTGTGGTAGGCCACAATAGACGCTCGGTCATGGCGTGGTGACGCTCTCGGAAACGGGTTTCCGGCCCTGTTTCACCGGGCTCCGCGCGGGCCGCGCTCCGCTCTCAGCTCATCCGGCGGCGGTCCACCGGTAGCGCACGTCCGGCTCCCGTTCCTCGTTGCGGGAGCCGTCGTCGTACGCCACCGCGGTGAAGCCGTGCCGCTCGTAGAAGGCCCGTGCGCCGGTGTTGCGCTGGAAGGTGTACAGGCTCAACTCCCCTGCCGAGGCCGCCTTGACGTGGTCCAGCAGCCGGGTGCCCACGCCGCGCCTCAGTGTGTCCGGCCGCAGGTAGAGCTGGTCCAGCTCGGCACCGTCCAGCGCGGCGAAGCCGAGGATCTCCCCCGCCGGGCCCTCGGCCACCCACACCCGGCTGCCGGGCAGCAGCACATGGGTGATCCAGGCGAGCGTGTCCGCGTCGCTGTGTACGCGGGGCAGATACGGCAGTGCGGCGGCCCGTGAGGCCAGGAGGACCCGGGTGACCTCCTCGGCGTCCTCGGGCACCGCCTCGCGCACCGTCACCGGTCCGCCCTGTGTGGTCATGTCGCTCCCCCCGTCGGCAGGGGCCCATCTGTAGCAGAGCCGGTGGGAGAGGGGCGCGGGGTTTTCCGGGGCGGTGAGCGCGGCCCCGTCATCGCGGGCCGCCTCCGCACGCGCGGCGCGGCGGGCCGTCCCGCCCGGCCGGTGCGGCTCCGTGCTCCCCGGCGGGGGTCCCGTCTTCGGCGGCCCGGGGGATTTACTCCGGTCGCTCGGCGCGCGCCCGCGCACGCGGGCGGGAAAAGACGCGCGGGGCATCTCCGGCTGCCCGAAAGGGCATGCGCGACCGCCCGGAAGGGCATCTCCAGCTGCCCGTCCGTGGCGGGAATTCCCGTGCCGTGGCGGGCGGTGCGTCCACCGCCCCGGCGGGTCGTGGCCTTTTTGTTTCGTATTCATCTCGGGGATGTGTACGACTTCGTCACCGGGACGCGGACGGCGGGTTCCGGCGCCTTGCCCGTCAGGGCGCGACCCAAACCCGTTTACCAGGTGATCCGCGTCCGTTTCGGGTGGGACTGGGTAATCGTCCGAGGTCAGAGCGGGACCGGAAGATCACCTCGGACGGCTCCCGGCCGTCCCGAGGAGCGGAATCCAACGGTCATTATTCAGCCAGAATAGAAGGCTCACCGAGACACCCGCGACCGGGTCGCGCCATTCCTCCGACAGCCCGCCCGTATCTCTCCGAAGCAGCTCCCACCAGGCACGATGCGGCGAACCGACGTTCCGCCGACTCCGCACACCGCGCATTCCACCAGATTGGTCCGGACCTGTACGACCCAGGGTGGCGCGGTTGCGTGGCGTCCGACACATGAATAGCCGACGCCGGGTAGTCACTTTCCGGACAGCCCTGGAATTCGGCCCTTCTCTTCGGGCCCGGGAGGAATCAAGCTGTCCCTGCGACCACCACGGTTACCGCGGTTCCAGATCTCTCAGCACACCGCTGACATTGAGGACCTGACGGCATGCGGAAGCCTGCTTCCCGGTGGCGGGGGTGCCCGGCTTCTCACAGGTCACGGAAACGGTGACGGTCGCGTTCTGCTGAATCTGGATGGGGGTCACCCAGTGGTAGTCCTGATTGCGGAAAGTCTCCAGAGCGATCGTGGTGATCTTCCGTTCCCCGAAGGAGATCGTCACCACTCCTTCGTCTCCCTGGAAGTTCGCCACCACGATGTCGGTGACGGCGAAGACCTTTCCGGGCTCGACCTTGTACGTCCCGCTCTCCTCGGATCCGCTCGCCGTCTCCACGTCGATCGTCTCCGAGTGCTGACCGCCGCCGCCCGGCCCGCCACCCGATCCGGTGCCCGTGCCCGATCCGGTGCCCGTGCCGGTTCCCGGCGCGCCGCTTCCGTCGTCCGTCCCCTGGCCGCCCGTACCCTCGCCCGCGCCGGGCGCCGCCTGTCCGCCCTGCTGCTGGGCGCCCCGGGCCACCTGCTTCTCGGCCGCCTCGGTCCCCGCCTCCTCGGCCGCGCTGCGCACGGCGGGCCGGACCAGGGCGAACCAGGCGACCAGCAGGGCCACGAGTGCGGCGAGCACGATCAGCAGCCACTTCGGGAAGACCGGGAGCTGGAGGAACTCACCCGCCAGGGACTCCTTCTGACGCTCGCTCTCCTCTTCCGGGGCGCCGTCCCCGCTCTCGGCCACCTCGGCCTCGAAGGGCCAGGTCACCGGTGCGCCGAACCAGACCGGCTTCCGGGTGCGGACCCGCAGGCGTACGTCGGCGGACTCGCCCGGCTCCAGGCTCCGGGTGTCCGGCGTGAAGGCGAGCTTCAGGTCCTCCCCGGCCTGCCGGCCCGCGAGGGCGACCCCCACGGGGGTGTTCCCCCGGTTCTGCACGGCGGTGCGGTACCGGGCGCCGAGCCAGCCGCGCCGGCGCCGGGGGCTCAGCTCGGTGCGCAGCTCCCGGAACGCCTCGACGTGCACCGTGGTCTCGGGCACCACCACCCGGTCGGGGTGCTCCGCCGGCAGGACGCGGACGCCCAGGGGCATGTCCCCGGCGCGGACCTCGTGCGACCGGGGAGGCGCGAGTCTGATCGTCACCTGCTCGGAGGTCCCGGGGTACAGCGAGACGCGTGCCGGCTCGACGGTGCTCCACGCGGCGCAGTCGCCGACGACTTCGAGCGTGTAGGCCTCGACGATGTCGCTGTCGTTGCGCACGGTCAGGGTCGTCGTCGCCTCGCCGCCGGGCGACACCGTCACCGCGGGGATTCCGAGTTCGGCAGATGTGGTCACGATCCGACGCTAGGACGGCGGACCGCCCCTCCAGCAGAGTCGGGAGGGCAACGAGCGGGCAGGGACGCTGCCCCCGGGGCACGCCGCCGCGCCGCACCCACCGTCCGTGCCGGGGCTTCGCGGACCCGGCCCCGCGCCCCCTGAGGCACCCGGCTCCTCCGTACCGCACATCCCCGTCGTGGCGAGCGCAGACATCAGAAGAAAATGGGCAGTGGAACGATGATCTTCACAGAGGCGACGTACGAGCCCGGGGGTGCCCGGCAGCATCCGGGACCGGACGTACCGACACAGAAAACACGCACCGCGCCGGAACGGGTCTCCGTCGCGGTGTACGCGGAGGACCCGATCCTGCACACCGGCGTCGTCCAGCAGTTACGCCAGCGCCCGGAGACGGAGCTGCTCATGGACGCCGACGCGGACCGCGCCCAGGTCTCGCTGGTCGTGGTGGACAGGGTGGACGAACCCACCGTGCAACTGCTGCACCGCCTCCAGCGCAACACCTCGACCCGCACCGGACTGGTCGTCGGTCTCTTCGAGGCGGGCTCGTTGCAGACGATGATCGAGTGCGGGGTGGCCGCCGTCCTGCGGCGTTCGGAGGCCGACCGGGACCGGCTCGTCCACCTGGTCACGGCGATGGCCAACGGGGAGGGGGTGCTGCCGGGCGATCTGCTCGGCAAGCTCCTCGACCACGTCAGCAGGGTGCAGCGCACGGTGCTCGACCCCCGGGGGCTGACGCTCTCCACCCTGACGACCCGTGAGGCGGACATGCTCCGGCTGGTGTCGGAGGGCTTCGACACCTCGGAGATCGCCCTGAAGACCTCGTACTCCGAGCGCACCGTGAAGAACGTGCTGCACGAGGTGGCGACACGGCTGCGCCTGCGCAACCGGGCCCATGCCGTGGGCTACGCGATGCGGCACGGGCTCATCTGACCGGGCGGTCCCGCCCGGGCGGCGGCCGGTCCGGGGCGGGGCGGGCGCGATGGCCGGAAAGGGCAAGGGCGCTTCCCCCGCCCCGGGTACTCCCGGCCTGTATTTCCCCGTACGGGACGGTGACGCTTGTCCATGGAGAGCCATGAGGCCTGCCCCGATCCGACTGCGAGGTGACCCGTGACCGGCACTGTTGGCCCGGCCGCCCGGTATGCCCGTCCGGGCGTGCTGGCCGGCGCCCTTGTGCTGCTGGTCCCCCTGCTGGCGACGGGGTCCGTCCCCGGGCACCTCGGCGCGTCCCGGGCCGCCGCGGCCGAACCGGCGCCCGGCGCGGCCGCCGACGCCGGACGGATCGCCTTCGCGGGCACCGGACACCTCAGCCTGGGCCGGGTGGTGGCCAAGGACTCCAGCGAGGAGCTCTTCGGCACCGGCCCCGCGCACTTCGACCAGCAGCCCTCGGCCCGGGACGGCCTGCTGGTCTTCACCAGCCTGCGGGACAGCGCCCGCCCCGAGGTGTATCTGCGCGACACGGACGGTTCCATGCGCAGGCTGACCACCGGGCTCGACGCCGCCCACCCCGAACTCTCCCCGGACGGGGGGACGGTGGTGTTCGACGCGCCGGACCCCGAGGCCCCGGACGAGGACGCGGCGCGTGACCTGTGGACGATCGGCACCGACGGGACCGGGCTGCGCAGGCTCACCGACACGGCCGCCGACGAGGTCTCCCCCACCTTCTCCCCGGACGGCTCCCGGCTCGCCTACTCCAGCGACGCCGATCCGGGGCGCGGACGGCAGATCTACGAGCGGGCGCTGTCCGGAGGCCCGGAGCGCAGGATCAGTGACACACCGGCGGGCGACGCGATCGAGCCCGCCTGGAACCCGGTGGACGACGACGACCACCGCGATCTCGTCGCCTTCACCCTGGACCCGGACGCGGGGGCGGAGCCGGGGGGCGAACCGGAGACGGACCCGGCGAAGAAGCCCCATCTGTGGCTGACGGACGGCAAGGGCTCCGACCACGCGCTGCTGACGGGCGGCCCGGCCGCGTGGAGCACCAAGGCGCCCGCCTGGCTGCCGAACGGTGACGACCTGCTCTTCCTCAGCCCCGACCAGACCTGCACGTGCGACCCGTACGACAACGTCTACCGGTACGGAACCCAGACGTACGGGGAGCCGGAACTGCTCCTGGGCGAGAACCGCGACGTCGCCTCACCGACCTGGCTGGGATCGGCGACCGGGTCCGTGGTGGTCGCCCGTACGACCGCCGCGTCGGCCAACGAGGCGACCCTCCAGGACGCGCGGCCGGACGGCTCGGACCCACGCGACCTGCGCGTCGGCATCCTCCTGGAGGATCCGGAAGCCGTGCGGGACGCGACGACGAACCGGCTGTTCCTCCCGCAGAACGGCTACGACCCCTGGCACGAGCGGCAGAACTACACGCCGGACGGCCGGCACATCGTGGTGACCCGGTTCGAGGGCGAGCTGGGCGAACGGGTCGCGCGCATCTGGCTCGTGGAGGCGGACGGCTCGGACCCCACCCGGCTGACGCTGGGCGAACCCGGCCCCCGGGACTGGGACACCGATCCCACCATCTCGCCGGACGGCACGCGGCTCGCCTTCACCCGGACCTCGCCCGGGGGCGTCGGTGACGCCTCCGGCCCCGGCAGGATCCTGGTGGCCGACCTGGACACCGGGGCGGTCCTCGACCGGGTCGTCCCGCCCGCCGGGCTGGAGACGGCCGGTGACGCGCAGCCCACCTGGTCGCCGGACGGCGAGACCCTCGCGTTCACCCGCAATCACACCGTCGACGGCCGTGGCGGCAGCAAGCACGTCTGGACCGTGCCGGTGGACGCGCTGGACGACCAGCACGACCTGAGCGCGACGCGCTGCCCCGGGACCTGCGAGGTGATCGACGACAGTCCGGCCTTCTCCCCCGACGGCCGCACGCTCGCCTTCAACCGGAAGGACAGCGGGGAGGAGGAGCGGGCGGGCCTCGTCGTCACCTCGGTGACGGACGAGGCGTGCCAGGTCGTGCTGCCGGCGGTGCTGCGGGACGACCCGGGCGCCTGCGGCAGGGACCTTCCGGGCACGGACACCTCCGGCACCGGGCCGTTCCAGCCCCGCGACGTGGCCTGGTCGCCCGACGGCGGGCGGCTGCTGCTGAGTTCGCGCCGCGCGGGCGCGCCGAACTCACCGGAGGCGCTGTCCGTCCTCGACCTGGGCTCCGGTGTCCTGACCCCGCTGACGGACAGGCTGCCCGGCCGGCAGAAGGAGCCCGCCTACCAGCAGTCGGTCGACCTGTCGGTGAGCGCCCCGCCCGTCGGGCCCCGGGTGGAGGCCGGTTCGTCCGTCTCGCTGACCGTCACCGTGACCAACCACGGTCCGGCGCCCTCACCGCGTACGACGTTCACCGCGGACGCCCCGCCCGGTGTGCGCGTCGATTCCCTGACCACACCGTCCGGTCCCTGCCCCGCCGGCTCCCCGCAGTGCGACCTGGGCCTCCTCGCGCCCGGTGCGAGCGTGCCGGTGACCGTCGAGCTGACCGGGGTGACGACGGGGGACCAGCGGATCGGGTGGTCGGTCGCCGGATCGGTCGTCGATCCCAGCCCCACCGACAACGCGGCGGAGACCGTCGTCCCGGTCGATGCCGTGACCCCGACGCCCACGCCGACCCCGACGCCCACGCCTCCCACGGCCACCCCGACGCCCCCGCCGACCGCTCCGGCGCCGTCCCCCTCGACGCCGCCCGCACCGGCCCCCGCTCCCCCGGCACCGGCACCGCCCTCGGCGGGACCGGGTCTCACGGTCGCGGCCCAGCCGAACCCGGGCTTCGTGGGCGGGCGGGTCGTGGTGACCTACACCGTGCGCAACGGGCGGAACGCCCTGGCGACCGGGCTGCGGCTGCGCCTCGGCCTGCCGTCGGGCGTACCGGCCGGTCCGCCGCCCGCCGGATGCCGCGCCGGGGTGTGCGCCCTGGGCGATCTGGCGCCGGGAGCCTCCACCGTCGTACGGGTGGTGCTGGCACCGGACAAGGCGCTGCGGACCGTGATCACGGGCACCCTGACCACCACCGGTACCGACGCCGACCCGCGCGACAACACCGCGCGGACCCCGCTGCGGATCCTCCAGCCGAAGATCGTCTCGGTGCCCGAGGTCGGCAAGCCGGGGTTCGTGACCTCGGTGCGGGGCAAGGACTTCCCGCCCGGCGCACCGGTGACGCTCACCTGGGATCCGGGCATCACGGCGGCGGCCCCGCCGGTGGTCCCCGGCTCGGACCGCAGGTTCATCGGGCAGTTGCTGATCCTCTTCAAGGACCGGACGGGACCGCGCACCATCACGGCGGAGGGTCCCGGATTCAGCCCGGTCACCACCACGTTCCTGGTGGTGACCGGCAGTATCGGGCCGCCCGACGAGGTGGAGCGCCGGTGATCCACGAGGTCGACGAGGGCCTGCGACTGCTGCTGGTGGAGTCGGGACTGCGGGAGAGCGGCGTCGAGATCGTCTTCGACGCGCCCACCAAGGACTGGTCGGCCCGGCGCAACGCGCCGACGATCAGCGTCTTCCTGTACGACATCCGCGAGGACGTGACGCGGCGGCGGTCCGGCACCTCCGAGGTGTACGACGGCGAGGGGGCGGTCGTCGGCCGCCGCACCCCGCCGCGCTGGTTCGACCTGACCTATCTGGTCACCGCCTGGACCAACCGCCCGCAGGACGAACACCGCCTGCTGTCCGAGGTGTTGCGGTGCCTGATCGTGGCGGACGTGCTGCCCGCCCGGTTCCGCACGGGCAGCCTCGCGGAGCTGGGTCTCACGGTCGGGATCGACGCGGCGGGCCCCGGCACGGACGGCCCGTCCGCCACGGATGTGTGGTCGGCGCTCGGGGGCGAGCTCAAGCCGTCGATCGTGCTGCGGGTGTCCGCGCCGATGGCCGGTGAGCGGAGCGCCGTGGGCCCGCCGGTCACCGAGGGCCTGGTGGTGCGGACGGCCACGGCGGTGGACGGCGCGGAGCCGGGCCCCGGGCGCCGGCTGCGGTACGAGGGGGTGGCGGACCCCGGTCCGGACGGGTTCGCCGCCCCCGGGCGGGAACGGCTCCGTCCGGCCGCTCGCCGCCGCCGAGGGGGTGCCGGCCGATGACGTACGGGGTGCGGGACCGGCGGGACGCCGACGCGGCGCCGCTCGGTGAGCCGTCCGGGCCGGGGGACTCGGCAGCACCGGGGGACGTGGCGGGGCCGGGGGATTTGAGCGGTCCCGGTCTCGTGGACCCGGCCGGTCCGCGGGATCTGTGGGAGCGGCTGGGCGGCGTCGAGCGGCGGGTGCGACGGGCCGTGGCCGCCCGCCGGGCCGTGGACCCGGATCCGGACGATCCGTACCGGGGGCAGTACCTGACGCCCGAGGCGGCCGAGCGGATCCTCGCGGCACCGTCCGCGCTCCACCCCCCGCCGGAGGGTGGCGAGGGGTGGGCGCCGCTGTCCCCCGGGGGCCGGCTGGGGCGGCTGGCGGCCGGCTTCGGCCTGCTGCCGCTGGACGTGGAACTGCTGCTGGTGGCGACCGCCCCCGACATCGACGCCCGGTTCGAGCGGCTGTACGGCTATCTCAACGACGACCTGACCCGCCGTCGGCCGACCATCGGGCTCGCCCTGGAACTGTGCGGGCAGCCGGCCGCCGGTCCGGGCCGGTTCCGGTTCTCGGCGGCGGCCCCGCTCGTCGGCGGCGGGCTCCTGGAGGTCCAGGAGCCCGGCCTTCCGCTGCTGTCACGGGTGCTGCGGGTGCCCGACCGGGTGACCGCGCACCTGCTCGGTGACGACGAGATCGGCGACGCGCTCCAGGGCGTGGTCCGGATCGGCGGGGGACGTCCGGAGCCGGCGGCCGCCGCACAGGCCGCGCGCGTGGCCGACGCGGTACGGACCGGCAGCGGGCTGGTGTATCTGCTGGACAAGGGCGGTGACCCGGCCCGGCTGGCGGTCGACGCCCTGCTGGCCGGGGGCCGTCGCCCGCTCGTCGTCGACCCGGAGGCGCTGGTCGCGGACCCGGCCCCGGAGCGGCTCGCGCACGCCCTGGTCACCGAGGCCCGGCTGAGCGGGGGCGGTCTCGTCCTCGGTCCGGTGGACGCGCTGGACCCCCGGCGCCCCGAACGCGCGCGGCTGCTGCGCGAGCTGTGCGCGGCGGCGGCCGGTGTCCCCCTGGTGACGTACGGGGCGAAGGGCTGGGACCCGTGGTGGACGCGGGAGAGTCCCGTGCGGTTCGCCGTGGCCCCTCCCCCGGCCGCGCGACGGACACGCCAGTGGGAACGGGCGCTGGCGGACGCCGCCGGGAGCGGCCCCGGCGAGCCCGCCCCGCTGGACGACGCGCTCGCCGACGCCGTGGCCCCGTACCGCCTGGACGCCGAACAGGTGCGCAAGGCCGCCGTCGTGGCGACCCGGACGGCGGCGCTGGAGCGGCGGCCGGTGGGCGCGGACGACCTGCGGGCCGCCGTACGCGCCCAGAACAGCGCGGGGCTCGAACGGCTGGCGCGGCGCGTCGAGCCCGCCGTCGGCTGGGACGATCTGGTGCTGCCTCCGGCGACCCGCCGTCAGCTGGGGGAACTCGCGCTGCGGGCCCGCCACCGCGAGCAGGTGCTCGGGCAGTGGCGGATGCGTCCGGGCGGGGGCCGGGGACGCGGGGTGATCGCCCTGTTCGCGGGTGAGTCCGGTACCGGCAAGACGATGTCCGCCGAGGTGGTGGCCGCCGAACTCGGCATGGAGCTCTATGTGGTGGACCTGTCCACCGTCGTGGACAAGTACATCGGGGAGACCGAGAAGAACCTCGAACGGATCTTCGTCGAGGCGGCCGAGGTCAACGGCATCCTCCTCTTCGACGAGGCGGACGCGGTGTTCGGGAAGCGTTCGCAGGTCAAGGACGCGCATGACCGCCACGCCAACGTGGAGTCGGCGTACCTGCTCCAGCGCATGGAGTCGTTCGACGGCATCGCGGTGCTCACCACCAATCTGCGGGCCAATCTCGACGAGGCCTTCACCCGGCGGCTCGACGTGGTCGCGGAGTTCCCGATGCCCGACGAGCCGCAGCGCCTCGCGCTGTGGGACCGCTGCCTCGGTACGGAGATGCCGCGTGACGGGGGGCTCGACCTGGCGTTCTGCGCGCAACGCTTCGAGCTGGCGGGCGGCTCCATCCGGGCGTGCGCGGTGACGGCGGCCTATCTGGCGGCGGAGGCGGGCCGCCCGCTCGGCATGGAGCAGGTCGTCTCGGCGGTCCTCCAGGAGTACCGCAAGCTCGGACGGCTGGTCCTGGAGAGCGAGTTCGGCCCCTGGCTGGACGGCGGACGGGCCGGGGACGCGTAGCCGCCCTGCGGAGCCCCGGCAGGACGCCGGGGCGGCGACGCGCGCCGATGCGGCCGTCCGGCGGGGTCCTGACGGGCAGTTCTCGCCCCGGCGGGGTTCCCCGGGAAGGCAGTGTCCTCTGCCCCGTGTCCAGGACCTTCGGACCTGTTCGCCGCCCTGACGGCCCGGTGAGACTCGGCAGTGACCGAGTGGGCCAGCTGAAGGAGCGAGCATGCCGTCGTACCTCACCCCGGGCGTCTACGTGGAGGAGGTGCAGTCCGGAGCACGGCCCATCGAGGGAGTCGGCACCGCCGTGGCCGCCTTCGTCGGCTTCGCGCAGACCGGCCCCTTCCACGAGCCGACCCTGGTGACGAACTGGGACCAGTACGTGCAGACGTTCGGCACGTTCAGCCCGGACACGTATCTGTCGCACGCGGTCTACGGCTACTTCGCCAACGGCGGCGGCACGGCCTACGTCGTCCGGATCGGCGGCCCCGCCCAGGGTGCGGAGCCCGAGGCGGGCGCACGGCCGGTGGAGCCGGTGGCGATCGGCGGTTTCCTGGTCGCGGCACGCCCCGGCGCCGGTACGGACCTCTCCGTGGAGGTCGCGGACGCGGAGGGCGAGAACCCGCCGGAGGACCGCTTCAGACTGCTGGTGCGGCAGAGCGGCAAGGTGGTGGAGACCTACGAAGCCTCCACCCGTAAGAGCGTCAAGGGCTACCTGGTCAACCAGGCGCGGGACTCCAAGCTCATCGAGGTCACCGAGCAGACGGGGGTGGCGCCCAGCCGTCCCGAGCGTCAGAGCGTCGGCCTCGCGTCGGCGCCCGCCCCGAACGCCGGGGTCGCCCGGCTCGACGCGGCCGAGTACGTGGGCGACGCGGCGGCCCGGACCGGGTTCGCCGGTCTGGAGGCGATCGACGAGATCACCATGGTCGCGGTGCCGGATCTGATGAGCGCGTACCGGCGGGGCGACCTGGACGCCGAGGGCGTCAAGACCGTCCAGCTCGCGGTGATCTCGCACTGCGAGCAGATGGGCGACCGGGTGGCCGTCCTGGACACCCCGCCGTCGATGAACGCGCAGCGGGTCCGTACCTGGCGCAACGAGGACACCGGGTTCGACTCGCGCTACGCCACCGTGTACTACCCCTGGGTCAAGGTGTTCGACCCGGCGAGCGGCCGGAACACGATGGTGCCGCCGAGCGGTCATGTCGCCGGAGTGTGGGCGCGCAGCGACGCCGAGCGGGGGGTGCACAAGGCCCCGGCCAACGAGGTCATCCGCGGGGCGGTGGACCTGGAACTGCGCCTGAGCAAGGGCGAGCAGGACCTGCTCAACCCGATCGGCGTCAACTGCGTCCGCGCCTTCCCCGGGCGCGGTATCCGGATCTGGGGGGCGCGGACGCTCTCCTCGGACCCGGCCTGGCGCTACCTCAACGTGCGGCGGCTCTTCAACTACCTGGAGGAGTCGATCCTGCTGGGCACCCAGTGGGTCGTCTTCGAGCCGAACGACGACCGGCTGTGGTCGAGCATCCGGCGCAACGTCACCGCCTTCCTCACCGAGGAGTGGCGCCGGGGCGCGCTCTTCGGCCGTACGGCGGAGGAGGCGTTCTACGTGAAGTGCGACCGGCAGAACAACCCGCAGGAGTCCATCGACCTCGGCCGGGTGGTCTGCGAGATCGGTGTCGCCCCGGTGAAACCGGCGGAGTTCGTGGTGTTCCGGCTCGCCCAGTTCTCGGACAGCACCAGCCTCGTCGACGAGTGACCCCCAGGGCCCACCGGCGGCCCGCCCACGGCCCGACAACGGTCGTACCCCGGCCTTTCAACAGCCTTCGGATCCACGGCCTTCGAACAGAAAAGGTGACAGAGAATCATGGCAGAGGGCGACGCTCTTTCCACCCATGTCTTCGGCGTCCAACTGGGCGGCTACCTCGTCGAGTCCATCCAGGAGATCAGCGGGATGACCGTCGAGGAGGAGGTCGTCGAGGTCCGCCAGGTGACCGCGGAGGGCAAGCAGATCATCCGCAAGCAGCCGGGCGCGCGTCAGGCCGGCGAGGTCACGATCACCCGCGGGCTCGACAAGAGCAGCGAGTTCACCACGTGGATCAAGGAGACCCTGAACAACGGGGCCGTCGACACCGCGCGGCAGAACCTCACGATCGAGATCAAGGACTCGACGGGCGACACGGTCCGGCGCATCCAGCTGATGCAGGGGTGGGCCAGCAAGTGGGAGGGCCCCTCGCTGAAGGCGGGCGAGTCCAGTGCCGCCACCGAGTCCGTGACCATCACCTTCGAGGAGATCGTGGTCGAATGAGGCGACGGACGGTCACGGCGGGCGGCCTGGACGAGATCCTCGACGCCACGGCTCCCGCCGCGCCCGCGGACCAGGCGTCCGCGCCGGCCCCGGCGCAAAACCGTCAGGAGCTGCGCACCGAGTTCGAGTTCGAGCTCCCGCGCGGTTACGTGGACGACGAGGGCACGGTGCACCGGCGGGGCACGATGCGGCTGGCGACCGCGCGGGACGAGCTGCGTCCGCAGATCGACCTGCGGGTCAAGGAGAACCCGGCGTATCTGAGCGTGGTGCTGCTGAGCCAGGTGATCACCCAGCTCGGCACCGTCACCGATGTGCACGCCGGGGTGGTGGAGCGGATGTACGCCACGGACGTGGCGTTCCTCCAGGACTTCTACCGGCGGATCAACAGCGAGGGGCACACGCACGCCGCGGTGACCTGTCCGCTGTGCCACGGCTCGTTCGAGGTGGACCTCTCCGGTGGGCGCCTGGGGGAATCGTGACGTACGCGCTTCCCCGGCTGCGGGAGGAGATCGCGTACGTCGCCTACCACTTCCACTGGCAGCTCGAAGACATCCTCGACCTCACCCATGGCGAACGCCAGCAGTGGGTGAGGGAGATCGCGCGGATCAACACCCGTGCCAACGAAGGTGGTTGATCGTATGGGCTTCGGTGCCTGGTTCCGGCGGGAGGAGCGCCGCAGGGCGGCACCCGTCCCGCCGGAGGCTCCCGGCGGCTCCGGCGGGCCCGCGGAGGCCGTCCCGGGTACCGTCGGCGCGGGCGACGACGCCCGGGGCGCGGACTGGGACGGCGGCTGGCAGCGGGTCGCGCCGCCCACGGTGACCGTGGCACGGTCGTCGATCGGGGTCAGCGACGGGCTCCGGTTCCGTTCGGGGCTGGCGGCCTGGCAGAACCCCGCGTTCGGCGGCGAACTCGGCCACGCGGTGCTGCCGTCCGCGCCGGTCGGGCTGATCCACGGGGTGGCCCGTCCGGCCGCCCCGGCCCCCGCGACGTCCCGGGGCGGCCCGCTGCTGCTGCGCGCGGTGGCCCCGGAGCCGGAGGCCGGGGCGGCACCGCCCGCCGCGGGCCCGGCGGTGCCGGCCGTACGGAAGAGCCCGGCGCGGTCCGCGCGGCGGGCGGACGGGACAGGGCATACGGAGACGGCCCGGCCCGGTACGCCCACGCCGCCCGCACCGGGCCGGCCCGGTGGTGCCCCGGTGTCCGGAGCCCGGCCGGAAGCCCCTCCGGAGGCCGGTCCGGCGACGGTCCGGCGGACGGCGTCCGGGCAGGGAAGCCGGGGCGCGGAAGCCGGCCGGGGAACCGCCTCGCGCGTCCCTGTGGCAGCCTCACGCACCCGGCCCGAGGCCGACGCGGACACCGGGCGGGCAGCGGCCGGGGCAGTCACCGGCGGCCCGGAAGCCGGTCAGGGACCACGCACCCCTGGGTCGCTGCCGCGCACCCGGCCGGCCGCCGTGCGCCCGCACCCGAGCCGCCCGTCCCTGGTCGTGGCGCGGCGCCCGGTGATGGCCGTACGTCAGGTGTCGGCGGTCCCGGCGGCGGTGGACCGGATCAGGGCGGCCGCCCCGGCGACCCGCCCGGAACCGGCCGCCCAGGACTCCGCACCGGTCTCCGGGAACACCGGCGACGCGCCCCGCACGTCCGGTGACAGCCGCCGGGGCTCCTCGTCGCCCACCCGACCACGGGACGCCTCGTCGCCCGCGCCTCAGGGCGGACCGGAGGGCGGCGGTGTCCGGCGGAGCGCCGACACCGACACCGCCCAGGGCCGTACCGCTCCGCGATCCGAGGCGGTCCGGCCGGCGCTGGGCGCGCCCTTGCGCCAACTGCCTCCCGAAGCCGTGCCCATGGCCCCGGGAGACCGGGCGGCGGGCGGCTCCGGTGCGCCGGGGCGGGACGCGGCGGGCCTGCCGGTCCTGCAACGCTCGGTGCCCTCCAACCCTTCCGCCTCTCCGGCCCCGGCCCCCACTGCGGGTGCCTCTCCTGCCCCGGCGGCGCGACAGGGCTCCGCACGCCCGCAGCCGGGCCCCTCGTCACCGACCCCACCCGCCGCCCGCACCGGACGTACAGGCCCCGACAAGGGACGTACGGACGCCGAGGGCACCCCTTCCGGAAGCTCGGCGAGCCCCCGGTCACCCCGTACGCCCGCCGACCGATCGCGGCAACACGGGGGCATCGGCGCCCCGTTGGCGGCGCTGCCGCCCACGGCCGCCCCCGCGACCGGCCCCAGGCCCCCCGCCGCCGCCCGGACCGCACCTCCGGCGGGTCCCGCCTCCGCCGCCCCGGCACCGGCCCCGCTGCTCGGCGCCGGACGCCCGGTGCGGCGCCGGACGGGCCCCGCGCCCGGGGTGGATCCGGGGGCGCCGGACGGACCGGGCACGAGCCCCGCGTCCGGGCCGTCCCGCCCCGGTGAGACCGTCGCCATGCCGGTGCGCACGCCCGACGGGGCGTCCGGGTCCTCCCCGTCCGCCGGGGCGCCCGCCGCCGTACAGCGGGCTGCCCAGGCGGGCCCAACCGGTGCCACAACGCCCGGAGTTCGGCTCCCCGGCGCCGACGAGCACCCCGCCGGTCCAGGCCCGGCCGCCCGGACCGGGACCGGAGCGCACCGGGCCCCCGGCCCGCGTACTCCGGACGCCTCCGCCCGGAACCGGCGCGACGGCAGCGGCCCCGCCGCCGTGGCCGGGGCGACGACGGCACCGGCCCTCGGCAGTTCCCTGGCCGACCCCGGCCGCGCTCCGCTGCCCACCGTCGTCCAGCGCTCGCGGTCGCTGCTCGCGGACCGGCCGCTGAGCGTCAGCACCGGGGCGGGCGAGGGATTCTCCGCACTACCCGCGCCCCCCGGAGCCTCCCGCCCGGTCGTCACGCCCTCCTGGCGGCGCGACACCCCGCCCGCACCCGCGGCAGGCTCCCCGGCACCCCAGCCGTCACCCAATCCCGGGTCCTCCTCGACGCCCCCGCAGAGGACACCACCGTCGAGAACGCCACCGAAGACTCCCCCGCCGAACCGGCGAACCGCCCCGGACGAGCGCCGGACGCGGGGCGCCGGACGGAACGACCCGCCGCGCACCGCCGCGCCCCCGGCACCCGCCAGGACCGGGCTGCTCCGGCGCGTCCAGCGCGCCCGTACGACCACGCCGACCCCCGTCAACGCGCCCGCCGCGCCCGCCACTTCCGGCGGGGAACCGGTGGCCGGCCGCACGGGAAGGGCGGACGCCCGGGGCTCCGTCCGCGCGGAGCGGGTCCCGTCAGTCCGGCAGGCGTACGGCTCCCCGGCGGCCGCACGGCCTCCCCTGCCCCCTGCGGTCCCACCGGCCCCCGCAGGAGCCGCACCGGGCGGGACGGGCTCCCCCGTCCCCGTCGTACGTCCTCATCCGCCGTCTCCCTCCGGCGGCGCGGGGCCCGTCGTGCCGGTCCAGCGGCTCCCGATGCCGGTGACCGACGGACCCGCCCGGCCGACCGCTGCCGGGCCCTCGACGGCTCCCGCCTCAGCTCCGCTCCCCGCCGTCCGGGCGGCCACCCCCCGCGCACCGGCCCAGGCTGCCGGGGCCGCCTACCCGGATCCCGTCCCGCCGCCTCCCCGGGTGTCGGCCGCCACCGGTGCGGCATCGCGGGCGGCCCTCCAGCGCGCGGTCTCCGACGCCGGGATCGGCGGGGTTCCCGTGACCGCCGTCCCCGCCAGGCCCCCGGCCGCACCGGCCAGGGGCCGGCCGGCCCAGGAGGCGCGGACGTCCGCACCACCGGCCCCCGGCCCGGACATGGAGGAACTCGCCCGCAAACTGCTCGAACCGGTGAGCCGGCTGCTGCGCGCCGACATGCGCCGCGGCCTGGAACGCACCGGGCGGCTGTACGACGGCCGGCGCTGACCGCGGCCCGCACGGAACGGCATAGGGAGAGAAGCGGATGACGGACAACATCTTCGCGACGAGCGTGTTCTTCCGGCTCGTCATCGGAGGCACCGACCTGGGGGCCTTCCACACCTGCTCGGGTCTCGGGGCCGAGGTGGAGATGGAGCAGTACGCCGAGGGCGGCAACAACGGCTTCGCCTGGCAACTGCCGGGACGCATCACCTGGACCAACATCACGCTGACCCGCCCGGTCACCGCGGACACGACCAAGATCGCACGCTGGCTGAACGAGATCATCCAGCGCGTCGAGCCCAAGGACGGCGAGATCGTCGCGCTCAGACCGGACCTCAGCCCGATCATCAGCTGGCAGGTGCAGGGGATCGTGCCGGTCCGGTGGCAGGGTCCGTCGTTCGATCCGGCGAACTCCCAGGCGGCCGTCGAGACCCTGGAGATCGCGCACGAGGGGCTGAGCCCGTCCTGACAGACCCGTCCCCGATGCACCCTCCCCCGACGCACCCGCCCCAGACCCACCGCACACAGAGCCACCGGACCGCTCCCGGAAGGAGGAACCGCATGTCCCCCCTCGCCCGCAGCAGCAGGGCCCGCGCGCAGCTGACCATCATGGAACCGCCCGCGACGGTCGGGGCCCGGCCGGGCGGCAGCCTCGCCCAGCTCACGTTGCAGTTCAACCCCGCCACCCTGTCGCTGAGCAAGAGCACCGAGTGGCGGCGCACCCCGTCACGGATGGCCGGACAGTCCGCCCTGCCCGAATTCGTCGGCAGCGGGCCGCGTTCGCTGTCCCTGGAGGTCTTCCTCGACGCGACGGCCACCCATGACAACTCGGTGGAGCAGGCGGTGGAGCAGCTGATGACCGCGTGCGTGCCGACGCCCAGCAGTCTGGCGAGCAAGACGCCCGCGAGCCCGTGGGTCCGGTTCGACTGGGGTACGTCGAGGACGACGTCGTTCGACGGGGTGATGTCCAACCTCTCGGTCTCGTACACGCTGTTCGACGTCGACGGCAAGCCGTTGCGCGCCACGTGCTCCCTGTCCATCGAGGAGGCCAGCGTCGATCCGGCGGGCCAGAACCCCACCTCGGGCTCGCGTGAGGCACGCCGTACGCACCGGGTGGTGGCGGGCGACAGTCTGGCCCTGCTGGCCTGGCGGGAGTACGGCGACGCCACCCGGTGGCGCGTGATCGCCGAGGCCAACGACATCGACGACCCCATGACGCTCACCCCCGGTACGGAACTGGTCGTGCCCGCCACGGACGAGCCGGCAGCCAAGGAGTTCGGATGATCACCGGAGCCAGGTCGTTCGCGGCCGACCCGATCGTCGAGGCGCCCGGCGAGCTGCCGCCCGTGTGGGTGGCCCAGTTGGTGAGCTGTGTGGTCGACGAGAACGTGAACCTGCCGGACATCGCCCTGCTCACCTACCGCGACCCGAACTACGAGCTGCTCACCGCCACCGGGATCACCCTCGGCACGCCGCTGAACGTCTCGGTGGTGACGGTGGAGGACCGTGCGCGGGAGCGGCTGTTCACCGGCGAGGTGACGGCGGTCGAGCTGGACAGCGACTCCACCGGCACGTTCACCGTGATCCGGGCCTCGTCGAAGGCGCACCGGCTCCAACGCGGCCGTAGGGTACGGGCGTTCCGCGACATGCGGACCGCCGACATCGTGCGCCGGGTGGCGGCGGGAGCCGGTCTGGCCTGCGGCCGTGTCGAGGCCCCGCCGATCACGCACCAGCAGCTCACCCAGGCCAACGTCTCGGACTGGGAGTTCCTCCAGCAGCTCGCCGCGGAGAGCGGCGCACGGGTGCGGCTGGACGACAAGGGGCTGCTGGAGTTCGTCAAGCCCGAGCCCGCCTCCGGCGGCAGCCCGGTCGAGCTGGTCCGCGGGGACAACCTGCTGGTGCTGCGGGCCGTGCTGACCGGTGCGGAGGGCGCGGACGACGTCGAGGTGCGCGGCTGGAACGTCACGACGAAGAAGCCGCTGGTGGCCAGGGAGCCGTCGGTGCGGAGTACGACCGTGGTACCGGGGCTGAGTCCCTCGGTGGTCGGGAAGGCGTTCGGCTCGTCGGCCCGGACGACCGTCGCGGACACCCCGTACCGCACGCAGGCGGAGACCGCGGCCGTGGCGGGCGCCGCGGCGGCTGCGGTGAGTGCCGGTTTCGGCGAGATCGAGGCCGTCGCGAAGGGCGACCCCAAACTCCGGGCGGGGGAGCCGCTGGTGCTGGCCACCGCCGGTGCGGCGTTCTCCGGGCGCTACACGGCGACGGCGGCGCACCATGTGCTGGAGCCGGACGGCGGCTACCGTACGACGGTCCTGGTCAGCGCGGCCTCCGACCGTTCGCTGGCCGGTCTGGCGACCGGGGGCAACGCCCCGGCCCGTGGCCCGCGCCTGCCGGGCCTGGCGATCGGTGTCGTCACCGACGTGCGTGAGGACGGCTCCGAGCGTGGCTGGGTGCGGCTGACCTTCCCGTGGCTCGACGACGCGTACGTGACCGACTGGGTCCGTACGGTGCAGTGGGGCGGCCAGGGCGGCGGCGGGGTCTTCAGCCCCGAGGTCAACGACGAGGTGCTGGTCGGCTTCGAGCAGGGGCTGCTGGACAGCCCGTACGTGCTGGGCGGCCTCTACAACGGGGTGGACAAGCCCTCGGCGCACGACGTCCCGCTGGTGGACGCGGCCAGCGGGAAGGTCAACCGCCGTTCCCTGGTGTCGCGTTCGGGCAACCGCCTGGAGCTGCTGGACGCCCCGCGCGGGCCGTCCGGTGTCCGGCTGGCCAGCGGCGACAAGCGGCTGGAGGTGATGCTGGACGAGCGGCGGGACCGGATCGAGCTGACGGTGTACGGGCCCGGCGGCACACGCCCGTCGAGCTCCGTGACCCTCTCCCCCACCGGCATCACCCTCGACGCGGGCACCGGGGACGTGACCATCAACGGCCGCTCGGTGAAGGTCAACGGCACGGCGGACGTCACCGTGAGCGGCGGTCTGCTGGCCGTCCTGAAAGCCAAGCTCATCCGTATCAACTGACCTGTGTGGTGCCCGATATGGACCCGTACCGAACCAAGGAGGAGCGACGATGCCAGCCGCGGCCCGCATGGGCGACACCACCGTCCACGGCGGAACCCTCGGCACTCCGCCGCCGGGTGCCGCGCTCGCCGTCGCCAGTGTGCTGATCGGCGGCCGGCCGGCGGCCGTCACCGGCAGCCTGCACGTCTGCGTGGTGCCGCCGCACGCGGCGCTGGGGCCGGGCAACGTCGTCATGCCGAATCCGGCCGCCGCGCTGACCGGTGTGGTGCTGATCGGCGGGCTGCCCGCCGCCCGCGTGCGCGACACCACCACCTGCGGGGCGGCCATCCTGACCGGCGCGCCGAACGTGCTGATCGGGGGCCCGTTGTGAGCGGGCACTTCATCGGACGGGGCTGGGGCTTCCCGCTGCGGGTGGGGCCGACCGGCGGCATCGCCATGGTCGAGCGCGACCGGGAGATCGAAGAGGCGATCCGGCTGGTGCTCGGCACCGCGCCGGGTGAGCGTCCGATGCGCCCGGAGTTCGGCTGCGGTATCCACGACTACGTCTTCGCGCCCGGCGACGGCGCCACGGCCGGGCGGATCGCGCACGAGACGCGGACCGCGCTGGAGCGCTGGGAACCGCGTATCGAGGTGACCGACGTGGTGATCGCCTTCGACACGGTCGACGAAGGCACCCTCTACATCGATGTGCGGTACACCGTGCGCTCCACCAACGACCTCCGCAACCTCGTCTTCCCCTTCTACACGATCCCGTCCTCGGAGGGCTCCGAGGACGCAGGAGTAGGCTGATGGCACTTCCCTCACCCCATCTGGACGACCGGCGCTTCCAGCAGTTGGTGGACGAAGCGAAGCGGTACGTCCAGCAGCGGTCGCCGGAGTGGACCGACCACAACGTCTCGGACCCCGGGGTCACCCTCATCGAGACCTTCGCGTACATGGTCGACCAGTTGCTGTACCGGCTGAACCGGGTGCCGGAGAAGAACTACGCGGCGTTCCTCGACCTGATCGGGGTCACCCTGTTCCCGCCGTCCGCGGCGCGGGCCGACGTCGACTTCTGGCTCTCCGCGCCGCAGACCGAGACGGTGCGTCTGGCGGCGGGCACCGAGGTGGCCACCGCCGGCGGCGAGACGCGGGAGTCGGTCGTCTTCTCCACCGTCGAGGACCTGCCGATCGTGCCGAGCGCCCTGGTCCGGCTGGTGACCGCGCCCGCGTCCGGCGGCCAGAGCGACCGGACGGGGCAGCTCGCCTCCGGGGCGGACATCCCGTGCTTCCAGCCGCGGCCGGCCCCCGGGGACGCGGTGCTGTTCGGGCTGCCCACCGCCGTACCGCGCTGCATCGTCGCCGTACGGCTGGACAGCAGGGTCGAGGGGGTGGGCGTGGACCCGCGGCAGCCTCCGCTGGTGTGGGAGGCGTGGGACGGGGCCCGCTGGACGCTGTGCGAGACCGGTACCGACACCACGGGCGGGCTGAACCGGCCCGGTGAGGTGACCGTGTTCGTGCCGGGCGCGCACACCGCCTCGGTGGTCGCCGGCCACCGGGCGGGATGGCTGCGCTGCCGCGTCGTGGACCCGGCCGCCGGACAGCCCTTCTACTCGGAGTCCCCGACCGTCCGTGAGGCGGAGGTCTTCACGGTCGGCGGCACCACGGCCGTCGAGCACGCCGAGGTGGTCCACGACACGCCGCTCGGTGTGTCGGCGGGGGTGGCGGGGCAGCGGTTCGTGCTGAGCCGCCCGCCGCTGCTGCTGGACGGCGACCCGCCGGTGGTGGAGGTGTCCTCCGCCGACGGCTGGCAGACCTGGACGGCGGTCGAGCACTTCGGCGCCTCCTCGCCCGGCGACCGGCACGTACGGATCGACGCCACCTCCGGCGAGTTCGCGTTCCCGCCCGCCGTCCGCGAGGCGGACGGCACGATGCGCGCCTACGGGGCGGTCCCGGGCAAGGGCGCCCAACTGCGGGTCCCCCGCTACCGTACGGGCGGCGGGGCGGCCGGCAACGTCGCCCGGGGCGCGATCTCCGTGCTGCGCAGCTCCGTGCCGTACGTCGCCGGGGTCGAGAACCGGGAGGCGGCCCGCGGCGGGGTGGACGGCGAGAGCGTGGAGAACGCCAAGCTGCGGGCGCCGCAGGTGCTACGGGTCCAGGAGCGGGCGGTCACCGCCGAGGACTACGAGATCATCGCGGCCCAGGCCGCCCCCTCGGTACGCCGGGTGCGGTGCCTGCCCGCCGTGCCCGCCGAACCGGGCGCGGTCCGCGTCCTGGTGGTGCCCGACGCGGTCCCGGACGAGGGCGACCGGCTGCGGTTCGAGCAGTTGATCCCCTCCGACCAGGTGCTCTCGGCGATCGCCGGACGGCTGGACGAACGCCGGCTGGTCGGCACCCGGCTGGTGGTGGAGCCGCCGGCGTACCAGGGCGTCACGGTGGTCGCCCGGCTGGTGGCGGCGCCCGGCGAGGTGGACCGGGTGCGCGAGGACGCGCAGACCGCGCTGTTCCGGTACCTCGACCCGCTGCGCGGCGGCGGGGACGGCACCGGCTGGCCGTTCGGCAGGCCCGTGCAGTACGGCGAGGTGTTCGCCGTACTCCAGCGGGTGGAGGGGGCCCAACTGGTCGAGGAGGTACGGCTGTTCCCGGCCGACCCGGTCACCGGCCGGCGCGGGGCGCCGGTCGACCGGATCGACGTGGCGCGCAACGCGCTGGTCTTCTCCTACCAGCACCAGGTGGTCGTCACCGCGGCCGAACCGGACGGCCTCTCATGACCAGGTCCGCCGTTCCCGGCCTGCCGACCCGCTACCCGATCGGGGAACTGCTGCCCGCGATCTACGCGGACGACGACCTGGCGCAACGGTTCACCGCGGGGCTGGACACCGTCCTCGCCCCGGTGCTGTCCACCCTGGACAACCTCCCCGCCTACTTCGACCCGGCCCTGACACCAGGTGACTTCCTTCCGTGGCTGTCGTCCTGGGTCGGGGTGGACGTCGCCGAGGCCTGGCCGGAGGAGCTGCGGCGGGCCGTCGTCGTCCGCGCGGTCGAACTGCACCGCGGGCGCGGCACCCGCCGGGGCCTGGCCGAACGCCTCTGGCTCTGCTTCGGCGTGCACGCCTCCGTCGAGGACGGCGGAGGCGCCGCCTGGTCGTCCGTGGCGAACACCGAGCTGACCGGGCCGCCGCCCGGCGAACTCCTGGTCCGGGTCTGGCCGGTGCGCACGGCCGAGGTGGACGAGGCGCAGGTCCTGGACGTGGTCAGGGCGTCGTGCCCGGTCCATCTCACCTGCCGGGTCGAGGTACTGCCCGGCCCACCCGACGACCAGAGAGAGGCCTGAAACCATGCGCTCATGTCCGGCGTGCGGGTCGGCGAACGGGGACAACGACGACTTCTGCGGGAACTGCGGGTCGTACCTGGGCTGGTCGCGGGAGCCGGCGGGCGGGGCGGGGGCCGACGGGCAGCCGGAGGCTGGGGCGGGGGCCGATGGGACGGGGTCCGATGGGGCCGGGTCCGGGGGGCCGGGTCCGAGCGGGCCGGGACCGGGCGGGTCGGCTTCTGCCCCCGCCGCTCCCGCTCCCGGGCCCGCTCCCGCTCCCGCACCGACCGCCCCTCCCACGCCCCCCGCCGTACCCCCGGAGGCCCACGGCCCCAGGACCGGAACCAGCAGCGGGGCCAGGACCGGGACCAGCGCGGAAACGGGTCCCGGCGGCACCCCCGCCCCCGAAACCGTCCCCGCAGCCGTACCCACCCCCGCCCCCGAGCCCGCCCCGGTCCTGCCCGTCCAGCCTGCGAAGCCGGTGGCCCAGCGCCCCGTCGTGCGGCCGGTCACGGTGGAGGAGACCCCGGACGGCCCGCCGTGCCCGGCCTGCGGCACACCGAACCGGCCGGACCGGCAGTTCTGCCGCCGCTGTGCCGCCCGGCTCCGTACCACCGCCCCGGTGGCCGCCCTGCCGTGGTGGCGCACGATATGGCCGCTACGGCGCCGGGTGGGGAACGGCTCGGACGGCCGGTGGCTGCGGCGGACCCTCCTGCTGCTGGTTGTGGCCGGGCTGCTCGTGGCGGGCTTCCTGCTGGTCCCGGCCGGCCGGTACGTCGTCGAGGACGTACGGGACAAGCTCGGCGGCACGGCGGCGGTCGGCACGGCCGACGTCACCGCCAGCGCCGAGGCACCCGGCCACCCGGCGACGGCGGCCACGGACGGGATCACCAACACGTACTGGGGCACGCCCGCGCTCGACGCCTCGCTGACGTGCACCTTCCACGACCCGTTCCGGCTCGTGGGTGTCGTGGTGCACACCGGCGCCTCGAAGGAGCCCAAGGTGTTCCGGCGTACCGCACGCCCCACCCGGGCCGAACTCCGGGTCACCACGGCGGACGGCGACGTGGACACCCGGACGCTGACCTTCGACGACAGGCCAGGACGCCAGGAATTCCGGATGGGCATCAGCGACGTGGTCTCGGTCCGGCTGATCCTGCGGGACGCGGCCGGCCCGGTCGGCGAACAGCCCATCGCCCTGGGGGAGGTCGAGTTCTTCCGCCGCAGCTGACGGCGGACCGTACGGCGAAGACCGCGCACGGGGGTACGGGGAGCACGGGAAGTACGAGGTGTACGGGGCGTTCTCGCTGACACCGTGGTCGCATCCGTACCAGGATGGTTCCATGTCCCACTCCACCGCACCTCACGGCAGTCAACTTCCCCGCCAGGTCGCCGACGCCTATGTCGACGCCCTCGTCGAACTGGACCCGATCACCGGTACCTTCCTCGGGGTCCCGGAGAGCGCCGACCGGCTCACCGACTTCTCGCCCGCGGGCCAGGAGGAGATGGCCCGGCTCGCCCGCACCACCCTGGAGCGGCTCGCCGCCGCCGAGGCCACGCCCGGCGGGGACGCCGTCGCCGAGCGGCGCTGTGCCCGGCTGCTCCGCGAGCGGCTCACCGCCGAACTCGCGGTGCACGAGGCGGGCGAGGGGCTGCGGACGGTCAGCAACCTCAGCTCACCGCTGCACCAGGTCCGCACGGTCTTCACGATCACCCCCGCCGACACCGAGGACGACTGGGCGGCGATCGCCCGGCGGCTGCACGCCGTGCCGGAGGCGCTGGCGGGCTACCGGGCCTCCCTGGACGCCGGCCTCCAGCAGAAGCTTCCGGCAGGCCCGCGCCAAGTGGCGACCGTCATCGACCAGTTGACGGACTGGATCGGTACGGACCGCAGCTGGTTCGAGCAGTTCACCGAGTCCGGGCCCGAGGGCCTGCGCGACCGGCTCACCGAGTCCGCCGCGGTGGCCACCGGTGCCCTGGTGGAGCTGCGCGACTGGTTCCGGGACACCTACGCCCCCGCCGTGGAGGGCGCCCCGGACGTCGTCGGCCGGGAACGCTACGGCCGCCTCGCGCGCTACTACAACGGCACGGACCTCGACCTGGACGAGGCCTACGCGTACGGCTGGGCCGAGTTCCACCGCCTGCTCGCCGAGATGCGGTCCGAGGCGGGGAAGGTGCTGCCGGGCAGCGAGGACCCCTGGGAGGCGCTGGCCTGGTGCGACCAGCACGGCGAGGCCGTCGAGGGGGTCGAGGAGACCCGGCAGTGGCTCCAGTCGCTGATGGACGAGGCCATCGACACCCTGGACGGCACGCACTTCGAACTGGCCGAGCGGGTGCGCCGGGTGGAGTCGTGCATCGCCCCGCCGGGCAGCGCCGCCGCCCCGTACTACACCGAACCGTCGCTGGACTTCTCCCGGCCCGGCCGGACCTGGCTGCCGACGATGGGCGAGACCCGCTTCCCGGCCTACGACCTCGTCACCACCTGGTACCACGAGGGCGTGCCCGGCCATCACCTCCAGCTGGCCCAGTGGGCGCACGTCGCCGACAGCCTCTCGCGGTACCAGACCACCGTGGGCATCGTCAGCGCCAACGCCGAGGGCTGGGCCCTGTACGCCGAACGCCTCATGGACGAACTGGGCTTCCTGACCACGGCCGAACGGCGCCTGGGCTTCCTGGACGCGCAGATGCACCGGGCCATCCGGGTCATCGTCGACATCGGGATGCACGTGGGCCTGGAGATCCCGGCGGACTCCGCCTTCCACCCGGGTGAGCGCTGGACACCGGAGCTGGCGCAGGAGTTCCTCAGCGGGCACAGCAGCCGTCCGGCGGACTACATCGAGAGCGAGATCATCCGCTACCAGGGCATGGCGGGCCAGGCCATCGGCTACAAGCTCGGTGAGCGGGTCTGGATCGAGGGGCGGGAGGCGGCCCGCGCCCGGCACGGCGCGGACTTCGACCTCAAGGCCTGGCACATGGCGGCCCTGTCGCAGGGCTCACTGGGCCTGGACGACCTGCTGAGCGAGATCTCGGCGCTCTGAGCCACCCGGGCGCTGTGCGGGGCCCACGCGCCCTCCGCCCGCCCGTGGCGTCGGGTCACGGGCGGGCGGTCACGGGCGGGGCGTCAGGCGGAGGGCGGTCCCGGCCGGGGCGTCAGGCGGAGGGCGAGGAGGTCCACGCCGTCCGGGGGCCCGGTGAGTTCGCCGGCCTTCTGCCAGCCCCAGCGGCGGTACAGCTCGCGCGCCGGTGCCTTGTTCGACGAGGCGAGCACGGCATACGGCTCGGGCCGGTCGGCGAGCAGCAGGTCCAGCAGCTCACGCCCGTGCCCACGGCCCCGTAACTCGGCGACGACCGCCAGTTCGTAGACGTAGAACACCGGCCGCCGCAGCCACCCCGGCGCGGGGGCGGCCGCCCGTGGGTGCCACCATCCCTCCTCGCGGCGCACCCCGTACGCGAAGCCGCCGAGCGCACCGTCACCGGGCACGGCGGGCGTGGCGGGCACCGAGGTCACGGAGAAGCCGGGCAGCGCCGCGTGCGCGAGGAGTTGCTCGGCGAACCCGTCCGCGGCCGCCGCGTCCTCGTGGTACGGCGCCTCGCGGTAGACCCGGTGGTAGATGTCGCGGAACTCCTCGGGCCGACGTAACCCGGTCGCGCGGTCAGCCATGGACGGTGTCCCTCTGGACGTCGGCGGGCAGTACGCGGCCGAGCCGGTGCAGTACCACGACCGCCGAGAGGCAGCAGAGGCCGAGCATGAGCCACGGCAGGACCGGTCCCTTCACCAGCAGCCAGGTGAAGACCGTGGGTGCCATCACCCGGGCCACTCCCCACATCAGTTCCTCCAACCCCAGGTAACGGCCCCGCAGATGCTCGGCGGCGATCGCGACGATCATCGCACTGCTGGTGGGTGCCTGGAGCAACTCCGCGACGGTGAAGACGACCATTCCCAGGGCGAGTCCGGCGAAGGCGACCTGGCTGTGCCCCCCGGGCACCGCCGCGAACATCGCGAAGGAGACGACGAACAGGACCGCCGCCACCTGGAGCACCCGGGGCCTGCGGTACCGCTCGACCCCCTTGGCCATCGCGGTCTGCGCCAGCACCACCAGTGCGGTGTTGATCGCGAACAGCGCGCCCGGCTGCCAGGCGGGCAGCCCGCGGGCCTCGATCACATAGGCGGTCAGCAGCACGGTCAGCGCGAGGTCGCACAACGCGAACACCCAGACCGTGGCCAGGAATCCGAGGAACGCGCGGTCGGCGAGCACGTCACGGTAGCCGCCACGCCGCCGGTCCGGACCGTCACCGGCCGGGGTCGGGCCGTCGGCGGCCGGGACCTGGCCCCCGCCGGAGGGGACCGGGACGGCACTCCGGCGCCAGGCGGCGACGAGCCCGGCCGCCAGGAGGAACGACACGGCGTTGAGCACCACCACGAGGGTGTAGCCGTTGGTGCCGCCCCAGCCGACGAGCACACCGCCGAGCAGCCCGCCGACGCCGAACCCGACGTTGCGCAGCATCCGGTCCATGGCGTACCAGCGGGCCCGCTGCCCGCCGTCGGCCACCTGGGCGACCAGCGCGGCGACCGCGGGCCGGAACTGGCTCTCGCCCCACATGGTGACCGTGACCAGAGCGACCAACTGCCAGGGCACATCGGTAAAGACGTAACCGGCGAAGGTCAGTACGCGGATCAGGTTGCTCGCGACCACCACCCGCCGGGGTCCGATCCGGTCGATCAGCGGGCCCGCCAACGGGCCCGCCGGCAGCGACAGGAGGGCGGCGACCGACAGCATCAGGCCGACCGTGGTCAGCTCGATGTCCTTGGCCCGGTGGAAGTAGACGACGGCGAACGGCAGGAAGAGCCCGGTGCCCAGGGCGTCGACGACCTGCGCGACGATCAGCGGGGCGCGCCCCCGGGTGTTCGGCAGGCCGAGTGTCTCGATGACGGTCATCGGCGCCCCTCACGCATGGGGCAGCGGAAAGACATTGAACTCCTCCTCGGCCAACGGCCGTGTATGCCAGCCGAGTCGCACTCCCGCCCGGCTGATCCGTCCGTCGCCCCACATCGGCGTCCCGGCGGGGAAGTTCGAGACGAGGCCGGGTACGAGGGTGTGGGCGGCGCTGAACCCGGCCGCCTCGACGTCACAGGTCGTCAGGTCCACGCTGATCACCTCGAAGCCCCGGTCCTCGACGCGTTCGCGGTAGGCCGCGAGGCGCCGTTCCGCGAGGGCGGGGAGCCCGTCCCAGGAGCGGGTGGGAAGGTCCAGGATCCAGGGTGCGACCCGCTCCCCGGCACGGGGGTCGAGGTGGAGCTGCTGCTGGCACAGCAGGTCGCGGACATCGGAGAAGTCCGCGCGGTAGGAGTCGAGGTAGCGCCGGTCCGTGCGGTGCGGCTTGAGGTTGTCCAGGTGCGGCAGCTCCGCCTGACCGTCTGTCAGCGCCTTCTCGTCGTCGAGGTAGTGGCAGGTGTGGTGCAGGGTGAATCCCTCGGCGAGCGCCTTCTCGGCGGCGTCCTGGGGGTCGGGCCGGGTGGCGAAGCCGAGGGTCAGCCAGGAGGTGGCGCGGTCGCGTACGGCGGCGGCGATCACCGGGACGCCGAACTCGTTGTCCAGGTGGATCAGGGTGACGGCGTAGGCGTCCAGGCTGTCGGCGACGAGGTCGCGGATCCGGTCAGGCACCGGCAGCCGGGGAAGGCGGGCGGCGTTGGCCCACCACAGCATGGTCGTGTCGCGCTCGATCACCTCTTCGAGTCCGGAGGTGACGGCGTGCTCCTCACTCACCCCGGCGGCCACACCGGCCACCAACGGGTCGGAGTAGGCCACCGGATCGTGCTCCCCGTGGGCGACCAGGAAGGCGGGGACCCACACCGGTGCGTCGGTCGTCCACGAACGGCCCTCGACCCAGGCGCACTCGGCATCCGTGGTCAGCGGCGCGAAGGGGAAGCCCTCGGTGCCGTACTGCCGCCGCGAGTACAGATGCAGCCGGCGCGGGTCCAGGGCGGGCACCCCGGCCCTGCGGAGCCGGTCGTAGCTGCCGTGCCTGAGGCGGTCGTCCGGCAGTCTGCTGCCGCAGTAGCGTTCGACCGCCTCCCCGACCGCGCTGCGGCGGGCCGTGTCGAAGTCGGTCCATGAGGTGCCGAACGCCTGCCGGTCGTTGGGCCAGTCCGCGACGCGCCGCATGTCGGCGACATCGACCGCGCACACCCGCAGCCGGCTGGGCATGCCGGGTGACGGGGCGATCTCCTGGACTCCGGTGACCACGCCCACCTGCTCGTCCACGAGCAGGTCCGCCTCGGCGTCACCGCGCACCACGGGCCGGGGCCGGGTCGGCACCGGCAGCACGGTGCGGCTGGTCCGGCCGAGGTAGCGCGGGTCGAGGTCCGTCTCCTCGACGGCCGCCTCACCCGTCACCCAGCGCTCCAGGCAGGCGGCGGCCTGCGCGGATATCCAGCGGGCGTCGCCGCCCCGGAGGCGGGGGCGGTCCGGTTCCGGGGCGGCTCTCATGGCCTCGACCACCCTGGGGTCGTGTGCCGCGCAGATCCGGCGGTCCAGCACGTCCGCGAAGTCGGCCGTACGCCCGGGTGTGATCGCCGGGCCGAGCACCGCCCGGCCGCGTTCGCGGCGCAGCGGCAGCCAGCGCAGGCCGATGCGGGCGCACACCGCGTCGATGCGGGCCAGCTCGGAGTAGGCGGGGTGCGCGAAGGCGGCGACGAGCACGGTGTCGTGGCCGTGGCCGTCGAGGGCGGAGAGGTCCTCGGGGGCCGGCTCGACGCACGCGTAACCCGTGGTGCTCAGAGCGTCGGTGAGCGGTCCGGTGAGCATCGGTGAGCCGGTGAGGAGGACCCGGGTGCGCGCCGTCCGCGCGGCCCGTTCGGCCTCCTCGGTGGGCCGGGCCGGGCGCAGACAGCCGTCGCCCTGGAGGACGTCGACCACTTCGGCGTATTCGGGAGCCATTCCCGCCAGCAGCTCGGAACGGGTTACGGTGCCGTCGCAGCGTGCGGCCCACGCACGGAACTCGGGGCCGGGGGCGGAAATGTAGAACTGCCCGCCGTTCGGGGTGACAAGAAAGCACATGTCCTGCGCCAGGTCGTAGATCTCCACATCCACGATTTCCAAGGTGGTGCCGTCCGCTGGCATGTCATCCCCCGTCGAATGATCCCGTCCCGTGATCGCGTCGCACGCGCGTCCCTGGCGCGCGGGCCACGGCCCCGGGACGCGCCCCGGGGCCGTGGCGGCCGGCCTCAGAGGGCCGGTGTCACTTGGTGACCGAGCGGTTGTGCACGACGGCCCGGTTGTGCACCACGGCGCGGTTGTGAACGACGGCACGGTTGTGCACCACGGCGCAGACGACGTTGGTCTTGACGGCCGAAATCATGGAAATACCTCCCAGTTCGCTGTCAGATACCCGGAAGACGGTACTGCCGCGCGGCACTGCCGCCTACGTGAATCAGTCATGAACTCGCGTGATTAATTCACAGGCCAATTCCGGCCCCCTGTCGGGAATGCAGCGTATTACAGGAACTGAATTCCGGCGTCCGGATGTCATGGCAGAACCGGAACCGGACATGCCCGCACAACAACGCCTGGGCGACGGGGAGACCGGGCGGACGGCGAGGCGTGCGAAGTGGTGGAGCAGGCGAAGGCCCGCAGGCCCGGTCGACCGGCGCCCCACACCCTCACGAACGGCCGGATCGACATACCGGATACGCCCCACCAGCACACTGCGACAAGATGGTGATACGAGCTCTGAGCACCTGGTCACATGGCTGAGGGGCAGCCCTTAGGCTGCTGTCCCGTGCAGAAGACGCGCCTGGACACCGCTCGGATCCGAGCAGCTCGCCGGACCATCGACCCGGTATTCCTCGACACACCGCTGTACCGCTGCGAAGCGCTGGAGCCCGTGCTCGGGTGTGCGGTGAGCCTCAAGCTCGAAACAGCGAACCCGGTCCGTAGCTTCAAGGCCCGGGGCACCGAGGTGGTCGCGAGCCGACTCGCCGAAAGCGGTTCGCGAGCCGTGGTGTGCGCGAGCGCGGGCAATCTGGGGCAAGCTCTGGCCTGGTCCGGTCGCGGCCGGGGACTCGACGTCACCGTCGTGGCGTCCCGATTCGCGACCGTGGCCAAACTTGATCGCATCCGTGCACTGGGCGCCAGGCTGGAGCTGGTGGACGGCGACCACGAGGTGGCTCGCGAGCGGGCCACGGTCATCGCGCGGCGCGAGGGCATTCGACTGGTCGAGGACAGCCTGGACATCGAGACCTGCGAGGGCGCGGGGACCATCGGTCTGGAGCTGGCGGACTCCGCGCCGTCGTTCGACGCCGTCCTTGTAGCGCTCGGCGGCGGAGCGCTGGCCACCGGTGTGGGTCATGTGTTGAAGGCCCTGACGCCCGGGGTCGAGATGATCTGCGTCCAGCCGCTGGGGGCACCGGCACTGACGTACTCCTGGCTCCAGCGGCGCGTCGTGAACACCGACTCGGCCGACACCATCGCCGACGGCGTCGCCGGCCGGTGTCCCATCCCGGCGGTCCTGGACGATCTGCTCCAGGTCGCCGACGACGCCGTCCTGGTCCGGGAGGCGTCGATCATCGCCGGCATGCGCACGCTCCTCGACCATGCCGGCCTCGTCGTGGAGCCATCGGCCGCGCTCGGCGTCGCGGCGGTTCTCGAAGACCGTGACCGCTTCGCCGGCCGGCACGTGGCCACCATCGTGTGCGGCAGCAACGTCGACATGAGCGCGTATCACCGCTGGGTGGGTGCCGGCCATCCGCCAGAGGGCCTGTAGCACGTACGTCAGCTCAGGTGCCGGTCTCTGCCGTTCGCGGGCACGGGGACGGCCTTCGGCTTGCTTCCACGAGTCGGGCAGCGGGTCGAAGAAGACGCCCGGTCCCGCGAAAGGAGCTGTCCAGGGGGACTCCGATACCGCGCCGCACCAGGCACGACAAGATCAGCTCACCCGCTCCCACGGTTACGGGACAGCCGTCAGGCGACGCAGGGCCTCGCGCTCCATACGTGAGAGGTCGTTGAGGAGCGAACCAGCCTGCACAAGGAACCGCACGCTGGAGCCCGCACTGACCGGTGGGTGTCGTTCCGGCGGGTCGTGCCCGACACGTCGTACGCGTCGAGGCACCGGCCGACGCCTCGCTCAGCTGTAGTAGGCGATTTTGTCGTCGAGGACCTCCACCGCCCGGGACAGCGCCGTGATGCGCTGCTCCAAGGCGGCACGGCGCTCGCGGAGAAAGGCGACCCGGTCCTGGTCGGAATGGTCGGCGCGCAGAATGGCGACGAAATCTCGCAGGTCCGCGATGCCGAGGCCGGCCTCACGAAAGCATGTGACCAGACCGATCCAGAAGACATCGTCCTCGGTGTACTGCCGGTGCCCGCCGGGGGAGCGTTTGATCGGGCCGATCAACCCCTCACGCTCGTAGTAGCGCAGCGTGTCAAGGGAGACACCGGTCCGGTCGGCAACGGCCGCCGGAGTGAGGAACGTGGTCATCGGGTCCCCTCCCTGACCGCTGTTACCGCGCCTCGGCGAAGCGCGCGAGGTGCTCGTCACCGAGCCGCACATGGCATGCGGCGAGCGCCTCCTCGATCTGCTCCACCTGGCTCGCGCCGACGATGGGGTCGATCCCCTGCCGCATCAGCCACGCGAGGACGACTTGGTTCCTCGTGGCCGACAGCTCTCCGGCCGCGTCCTCAAGGACCGCGAGCACCCGGCCGTTGCCGGGGTGATCATAAGTCGGCGGAAGCGGTTTGTCCCGGCGCACATAGGAACCCCACATCAGCGAGGTGTACGACCACACGCTGAGCCCCTCCGACCGCGCGAAGTCCAAGTCCTCGTCGGCGAGCAGCCGATGACCTGCCTCCGTAAGGAGAGTGAGTGGGCGCGGCTGGACCAACGAGTACCGCAACTGCAGGGCTGTCCACGGCTCGACGCCCTGCTCCCGGGCCAGCGACCGAGCACGCTCGACGCGCCAGGCGGCATGATTGGCCGCCCCGACCTGCCGAGCCGCTCCCTTCGCGACCAATGCCCCGAAGGCGCCGACGGTCTCCTCCAGCGGCACGGCGCGGTCCTCGGCGTGGGCCCAGAGGAGATCGACGTGATCGACTCCGAGACGCCTCAGGCTGTCCTCGACACCGGTCTGTACGGCACGGGCGGAAAGGCCTTCGGCGCTCTGCGGCCAGGAGTGCGGGACGAGCGGATTCTGCCGGACCTTCGTCGCGATCCGCACCACGTCGCGCGCACCGGGGCGGGCACGGAGCCACGCTCCGATGACCCGCTCGCTGGCACCGCCGACGCCGCTCGAATCGGCCCAGAAGGAGTAGCAGTTCGCGGTGTCGAGCCATACACCCCCGCCGGCGACGAAGCGGTCGAGGATCGCGAAGGCGTCGTCGGCGTCGACGCGGGTGCCGAAGTCCATCGTGCCGAGGACGATTTGGGGGCTGGTGATGGTGAGGTCCATGCCCACCATGCTCCGACCTGGTGCGCACTCCAGGTCAAGCGCGGTCGCGAAGAAGCGTCGCGCGCCGGGCGGAACGCGGTCCGGGTGGCGGACACACGAGACGACGTGCCCACCGACGGCGACCCTGTCGAGCGGCCGCACGGATCACGTCGGCCGCCCGCCACAGTGCGAGTCGTGCGCGGGACGACACCCACGCCGTCCCTGCCGCTGTCCGGTCGCACACCCGGGCCTCCCGGGAACCGCCGGTCCTTTCGGCGGCCCAAGGGCCCTTCCGGCCCCCGCCCGTTCTCCCGGGCGGAGGCTGACCGGGCTGCTGTCGCGGTCTGCTGAGTGGGTGTCAGGGCGGTGTGAGGGCGTCGAGCCGGTCGGCGAGGTGCGGGTGGACGGCGGCCAGACGGAAAGGCGTACGAACGGATGCTGGAGAAGGTCCGCTACGAAGGCGCCTACCCCACCCGCGAGAAAGCCGAGGAAGCTGTCCGTCTGGTCCTCGCGGGACTGGGACGCCGGCGGGACGCACCCTCCTGCCTGGGGAACGACACCGGCGCGACGGCCCCGCTTAGGGTGGTCGCCATGTCCGATCGCCGCAGAACTCAGACCATGTCGCCGGCGCTGCTCGGCGTGGCTGACGGTGACTGGTCGCGTGTCACCGCGGGTGAGTCGGGAGCGACCGTCTTTCGCAGCGCGGACGCCACTCGGTACGCCAAGTGCGTGCCCGCCGCAGATGCGGCCGACCTGGAAGCCGAGCGCGACCGGACGGCCTGGCTGAGCGGTCAGGGTGTGCCTGGTCCCCGCGTGCTCGACTGGCGGTCCGGTGACACCGGGGCCTGTCTGGTGACAAGTGCCGTCCCGGGCACACCCGCTGACCAGGTGTCCGCCGAGGACCTGCGGACCGCCTGGGCACGGATCGCGGACGCGGTCCGCCGACTGCACGAGGCGCCGGTGTCCCAGTGCCCCTTCCGCCGGGACCTGGACACCATGGTCACCATGGCGCGGGACGTCGTGGCCCGTGACGCCGTCAACCCCGAGTTCCTCCCCGTCGACCAGCAGCAGACCCCCACCACGGAGTTGCTGGACCGCCTCACCCGGCAGGTCTCACGGCGACGGGCGCAGGAAGCGGCCGACACGGTCGTCTGCCACGGGGATCTGTGCCTGCCCAACATCATCCTCGACCCGCAGACCCTCGACGTGTCGGGCTTCATCGACCTGGGCCGCCTCGGACGGGCCGACCGCCACGCCGACCTGGCGCTGCTGCTCGCCAACGCGCGCGAGACATGGCCCGACGAGGAGCGGGCTCAAGCCGCGGACCTGGCCTTCGCCGAGAGGTACGGCACCGCCCTGGACCACGACCGCCTGCGCTTCTACCTCCACCTCGACCCGCTCACCTGGGGCTGATCGACTCCCCGGGGATCAACGGGCGTCGGTGGCACTCACCCGGTCCACCGCATCGCCGCGCGGGACGCGGTTCTACCTTCTTCGCAGCGCCGAGGGCAGGTACAGCACCACCGCCACCACGATCGCCACCAGGTGTTCCTTTCCCGCCAAGTTGGGTTTGACGACCATCTCGACCAGCATGGCCGCGACCACCAAGGCGGCGGTGAACCACGCGCGGAAGCGGAGGCAGAGGAAGACCGTGAGTCCGACGACGGCACCCGACGGGCCGGTGTCGACGACCAGGGCGTCGTCCGCCGGGAGTCCGAGCGCCCCGCCCGGACCGATCGCGAGGCCCAGCCGGGCGTACAGGGAACCCGCCAGCGTGCAGACGTAGGCGATGAACAGCGTCCGTGGTCGGCCCAGCGTGATCTCCGCGATCCCGAAGGCCAGGAGTACCTGGACCAGCGCGCCCCACACCGGCAGATCGGCGGCCGGCACGAACAGCGACAGCGGAAGGCGCAGAAGCGCGAGCCACCAGGGGTCCGCCGCCCGTACGAATCCGATGTCCTGGACGAGTCCGTAGCCCCAGTACCCCTTGTGCTGCTGGGCCACCTGGAACAGCACGATGAGGCAGAGCGCCGTGAGCGTCAGAGGGATCGCTCGCAGCCCCCGGCCGGCGATTCCGGAACGTACGGCCGCCCGGACGGGGCCCCATTCCCGCTGCGCGAAGAGGGTCACGATGCCCACCGGACGCCGCATCAGGAACCGCTGTGTGCGGGGCGGGGGGCTCGGCCCGTCCGTCGTGCGCGGTCCCCGGGCAGATGCCCGGCCCTCCCGAGGCACGCGGGGAAAGCACACGCCGGACCGGCGGGGGTCAGTTCCCCGCGCGGGGAGCCGGGCACAGGGTTCGACCGGGAGGGGCCGACGACTGGCTGGGGCCGGAGGACCGGTCTCTCGGCCCACTGTGAGCCGGGTGCGTTGATCATCGGGCCAGCCTGACATCACGGTTCCGCCTACGCACCCCAGATGTCCGGTCCGCTTCCGGCGCGACCGGCATCCGGGTGTTCAGGCCGGTCATCGCCTCGGCCCCCCATGGCCCGTACGACGCCGGTGCAGCCACTTCGGCAGGCTCGGCGCTCCGAGGAATCCCTCGGCGCGAGCGCTCGCCACGGTGATGCGCAGCACATCCGCGCTCTTCTCGAACAGCAGGTAGCGCGGTTCCCAGATGGGCCGGTACTTGGCGTTGGCCCGGTACAGCGACTCGATCTGCCACCAGCGGGAGAAGAAGCTGAGAAGCGAGCGCCACAGGCGGAGCACGGGTCCGGCTCCGAGCCGGGAGCCGCGTTCGAACACGGAACGGAACATCGCGAAGTTCAGGGAAATCTGACGGATCGACAGTTCGTCGGCCCGCTCGATCAGTTTGAGCACCATGAACTCGAAGAGGCCGTTCTCGGAGTCGCGGTCCCGCCGCATGATGTCCAGGGACAGCCCTTCGTCGCCCCAGGGTACGAAGCTGAGCAGGCCGCACAGGCGTTCTCCGTCGCGACAGAGCACCATCACGCAGCGGCCGTCCTGCGGGTCGCCGAGACGCCCCAGCGCCATGGAGAAGCCGCGTTCCGTGTCACCGTCGCGCCAGTCGTCCGCGAGGCGGACCAGCTCGGCCATCTCCTCGGGCGGGATGTCCTCGTGGCGGTGGACGCTGACGTCGTAACCCGCCCTGTCGATACGGTTGTAGGCCTGGCGCACACCGCGCATCGCACGGCCTTCGAGGGTGAACTCGTCGAGGTCGACGATGGCCTCGTCGCCCAGTTCCAGTGCGTTCAGACCGTGCCGGGCGTAGATCGTGCCGCCCTCCTCGCTCGCTCCGATCACCGCCGGGGCCCACCCGTGCAGCCGGGCCTGGGCGAGCCAGCGGTCGATCGCCCCCGGCCAGGCCTCCGGATCGCCGATCGGGTCGCCCGATGCCAGTGACACCCCACTCACCACCCGGTAGGTGACGGCGGACTTGCGCGACGGGGACCAGACCACGCTCTTGTCGTGGCGCAGCGCGAAATAGCCGAGGGAGTCACGGTTCCCGTAGCGCTCCAGCAGTGCGCGCAGGCCTCGCCGGTCCTCTTCGGTCATTTCCTCCACGGCCCGCCGGGAGCGGAACGCCGCGTACAGGACCAGCAGGACCAGCAGCGTGCTCATGATGTTGATCAGCACTCGGGCCCAGCCGGGCGTGGTGATGTCCCCGAAGTGGATGTCGTCGTAGGCGAGGGAGACCATGCGGAGTACCCCGTAGTGCCACCGTTGCACGAAGGTCGAGCGTCCGGGGTGGGGGTCGGTGTTGGACACGGTGACCAATGCGGCGGCGAGCAGTGAACACGTCAGGAATCCCACGACCGCGACGACGGCGGCCAGTTTCGGATTGGACCGGTCCCCCTTGGCACGGAACTCGCGCCGCCCGCCGAGCAGTAGGGCGATGAAGAGCGCGGTGACGGACACCGAGACCCAGTTCTGGACGTGCTGGCGGTAGACGGGAAGCCCCAGTGCCAGGACCGCCAGGGCCAGAAAGAGGCCGGCCAGCACCAGGTTGAGGATCCACGCCGCCCGTTTGCGGCGCCGCATGGTGATGGCGAGGAAGAGGGAGATGGAACCCGAGAAGAATCCCGCCGTCAGCAGATAGGGCGTGAAGAACTCGTCGTCGTTGTGCCGCCGGATGTCGTTGCCGAACGAGACCCACACCGCGGCGAGGAAGTTGACGAACGCGACGGCCCGCAGGTACCAGAGCACCGACAGATAGCAGAACCGCGACAGGCTCGTGCGGTCACCGTCTGCCCGCCTGCCCGGTTGAACACGCCCCATGGGGTGACGATAGGACCTGAAAGAGCCACATGCGCGTTCTGCGGCGTTGCCGGTGAGTTGTCCCGCTCCTTGGGCTGTCCCGTCATCCCTTAAGGTGACCCCGTGCTTCTCGGGATGGTGTGCGCCCTGGTCTCGGCCGTCTGCTACGGAACGGCCTCCGTCCTGCAGGCCATGGCCACGCGTTCCGCCGGACCCGGCACCGGATCCGGCCTCGACCCCGCACTCCTGTCCCGCGCCGTGCGGCACTGGCGCTACCCCGCCGGCCTCGCGCTCGACGCGATCGGCTTCCTGCTCCAGATCGTCGCGGTGCGCTCCCTGCCGCTCTACGTGGTGGGTACGGCGCTCGCCGCGAGCCTCGCCGTCACCGCCGTGGTCGCCGCGCGATGGCTCGACGTCCGGCTGGGCCGGTCCCAGTGGGGCGCGGTCACAGCGGTCTGCGCGGGGCTGGCGATGGTCGGCCTCACTTCCGGCCCGGCCGGCGTCAAGGCCGCTCCCGCCGCTCTGGGCTGGTCGCTGCTGGCCACCGTCGTCGTGATCCTCGCCTCCGGGACGCTGCTGGGCCGCCTCTCCGCCGGCCCGCGCGCCCTGGCGCTGGGGCTCGGCGCCGGTCTGGGATTCGGTGCGGTGCAGGTCGCCATCCGGCTGTTCGGCTCCCTGGGCGCTCCTGAGATCCTCATCGGGCCGACGCTGTACGCCCTGCTCGCCGGGGGAGCGACCGGATTCCTGTTCCTCACCTCGGCGTTCCAGCGCGGTTCGGTCACCGTGGCGACCGCCGGCATGGTGCTCGGCGAGACGATCGGCCCCGCCCTGGTGGGTGTGGCCTGGCTGGGCGACCGGTCTCGCCCGGGTCTGGAGTGGCTGGCGCTGGTGGGGTACGCGGTGGCGGTGGGAGGGGCCCTGGCGCTCGCGCGGTTCGGCGAGCCGCCGGTGGGGGAAGCCGGGGCGCGGAACGGTTGACCGCGGCGGGCGCGCCGACGGGCCGCGTCCCTCCGCGCCCGCCGTTCCGCACGTGGCGGCGGCGGTCGTACGCCGACCGGCTGCCGACGCCGGGACCGGTGAGGGCTGGGCGCCCTCGTGCGCCCAGCCCTCACCCCGCGTGGCCCGCTAGGAGCTGGGCGGAGTCAGCACGCCGTCGATCACGTACACCTTGCCGTTGGCCGTGGTGATGTCACCACAGGTGATGGCGGCTGTCTTGTTGACCTTGAAGGAGGTGCCGGAGCCCGTCGTGGTGAGCTTGCCGCCCTCCATCGTGGTGAAGTCGCCGTGCGGCAGCTGGTCCGGGCTGATCTTCTCGCCGACCACGTGGTAGGTCAGGAGCTTCTTCAGCTCGGCCTTGTTCTTGAGCAGGGCGTCCACCTTCGCCTTGCCCATCTTGTCGAACGCCGCGTTGGTGGGCGCGAACAGGGTGGTGTCCTTCGCCTTGTTCAGCGTGTCGGTCAGACCCGCGGCCTTCACCGCGCTCACCAGGGTGGAGAGGTTCGGGTCACGGGCCGCGGCCGTCGCCAGCGGCTCCTTGGCCACCGCGTCGCGCGTGCTCTTGCTGAACGCGGAGCAGTCCGGGCCGAACGGCTTGGTCGCGCCCGGCGACGCCGAGGGCGAGGAGCTCTTGTCGGTGGACGGGCTGGGGCTCGACGTGTCGGCCAGCGCCTGCGGCACCAGCGCCCCCAGTGACAGCGGGAGCGCGAGGGCCGCGGCAGCGGCCACGGCGATGGTCCGGTGGTGAGTGATCTTCATGCCGTTTCCCTCATCCTGAAGGGGGCGGGTCGGGGTGCGGGCCCTGGAGGCCGGCGGGAAGACGACGGCTTCGTCGCTTCGTGGGTGGCTCGGCCGGGGTTGGCACTCGTGCCGCCCGGTCAACCGGGTCGGATGGATCCGGCCACCACTCACCAGTGAAACGGCGTGTACTCCATTCGGCATCTTGGGCGGCCTGCGCCCCGTGACCGCCCTGGTCACGGGGCCATGGGGCCGCCTTGTGCTGCCCCGGCGGCGGCCTCGGTGGCGTATCCCGCCGGTGAGGGAGCCCGTACCGTACCGACGGGTACCGGACGCGGCGGGTGCCGCTCGGACGGCTCACCCGCCGGGCGACGCCGAGGGTCCGCTCCCGTGCAGGTTCCAGAAGACTCCGGGCTGGGTCTGCGCGTCGCACCTGATCAGGGCGAGCCGGGGAGTGCGATCCTCTCGCGAGTCCCATCGCGGGGGAAGGTGCCGGTCGTCCTGGTAGAGGCATCTGTCCTTCGCGCCCGCGATGCGCCACGCCGTACGTTTCCAGGTGGTGCTCTGCCACGGCTTACGGGCCCACCGCTGTTCCGCGTCCGCCGGGGAGCACCGGGCGAGTCCCACACCGGCCTTCACCAGGGTGAGGCAGTGGCCGTGGAAGTGCTGCGACCTGATGGTGCCGTCGTCCCGGATGTCCCACTTCTGTTGAGCGGCACCGTCACAGCCGTTGAGCCTGACGGCACCGTCCTCCGCTTCCGCCCGCACCGCTTCGAGGCACTGCTCGGGGTTTCTGCCCGAGTAGGCGGTGGTCCGTCCGATGTCCGCCAGGATCTCGCCCGGCCGGGGATCGCGGTGGACCTGCTGGTACTGGCGGTGGACCCACTTCGACGCGTCGGACGGCAGCGGCCCCTCGTAGCGGCCCGTCGCGTCGCACTCGCGGGAGCGGCACTCGGCGTGCGCCAGATAACGCCTGATGCTCGCCTCCTTCGGAGGCACGCGGTTCTGGGGAAGGTTGGGACCCAGCGACGACATCGTGTACCCGAGGTAGGAGGACACGGGGATCCCGACGACGTATCCCGCCTGCCTGAAGTAGCGGGCCCCGATGCCGTGGTCGCTGTGGTCGACCCTTCCGCTGAGGCCGAAGGCGAACGAGGCGTTGTCGTGGTCGAGGGTGAGGATCCTCTGCGCCTTTTCCTGCCGGGCCAGGGTGGACAGGGCGCTCACCAGCTGTCCTCCGGTGACGGTCTCCTCGCTCTCGAAGAACGGGATGCTCCGGCGGGTGCCGGTGAACAGTTTGAGCATGCTGTCCGCGCCCTGTCCTTCGGGAAGACCGTCGTGGAGCCCGAAGAAGACCAGGTGTACCGGGGCCGGGGAGGCGTCGAGCGTGAGTGACCGGATGCCGCGGCCGTCGACCTGTACGGTCCTCTCGGTCCAGCGGTCGGGTACCCCGGCGATCACGGCGTAGGCCGCGCGTACGCCCGCCTCTCTCCTCGCGACGTAGTCCAGGGCCGCCCGCAAGGGCCTCTTGCCGTCGTCGCCCGCGGTGAGATAGACGGTGGTGACCGGGCAGCCGGCGCGGACGGTTTCGTGGATCTCCGGATCGATGAAGTAGAGGTCGTCGTCAGGATGGGCCACTCCCACGAGAGTGCGCTCACAGGCTGGGGCGGCCTTGGTGGCAGAGGGGGCCCCTGAGCTGCACGACGCTCCCGCCAGGGCGCACAGGGCCGCCGACGAGGCGAGTACCGTCCGGCGTACCCGGCGGAGCTTCGCCCCGGCCTCTCCCCTCATAGGGCCGCACCTCCTTCGGATTCGTACGACGTCCGTTCCGCCCCGAGGTATACCGGGCGAGCGCCCCGTCCGAGGTGCGCAGCGCGCTCCGGTGGAGTGGCTTCACCCGCTTGCGAAGGGCTGTCCCGTCGGGGAGGTGCTCCGTCGTGGGGGGTGCTCCGTCGTGGGGGGGTGCTCCGTCGGGGCGGGTGCTCCGTCGGGGCGGGCACGGATACACCACGGCTGTGTCGATCCCGCCCCCGCGTTCTTGCGTCCGCGACATTGATCAGCATGGTCGACAGTCGCGGCGATAGTCATGCGGGACCAGGGGGCCCACCCGGCCCGGACGCTCTGTTGCCGGGGCTGGGCCAGGAGCAACTGGGCTCCCTGGACAAGATCGGGCGGGCGTGGGGGCAGGTGTCGGCGCCCCCCGAAGTGTGGCGGGACGCCCTGCCGGTCGATCCGAATCTGGGCACGTTCCCCCCGCCGACGGAGATCCGGGCGGCGCGTGCCGGCCGTGTCCTCCCCATCCCTCCGCTGGGGGGAAGCCCGGGGGAACGGCTCGACGTGGCGGAGCCTCCGCGGGGACGGGCCGGCCGTGCCAGGGTCTGGGCCCGCCGGGCGGCGCTCGGGGAGGCGCTGAGGAGTTCCGCCCTCGTGACGGAACGGATGCGCAAGCTCACGGCACTGCCCGTGCTCTCCGCCGACGCGCTCTCCTCGGTCGCGTACGGTCCCGAGGCGATGGTGGCGGTACTGGTCCTGGCGGGCTCGGCAGGCCTGGCGTACGCGTTTCCCGTCGGCGGGGCGATCCTGTTCCTGATGCTCGCCGTGGGGCTGTCCTACCGTCAGACGATCCGGGCCTACCCGCACGGCGGTGGTTCCTACATCGTGGCGAGTGACAACCTCGGCCAGGTTCCCGGCCTGTTGGCGGCCGCGGGGCTGATGACCGACTACGTCCTCACGGTGGCCGTGTCCATTGCCTCCGGTGTCGCCGCCATCACCTCGGCGCTGCCTTCCCTGGCGCCGGACACCGTCCTCATCGGCGTCGGTGTGATCGTCGTACTCCTCGTCGGCAATCTGCGGGGCATCCGGCAGGCCGGGGCCCTGTTCGCCGCCCCCACCTACGCGTTCATCGCCGCGATGCTGCTTCTCATCGCCTTCGGTCTCGCCGACGCGGCCGGCCGGGGTTTCGAACCGCGTCCGGCCTCGCCCTCCTCCGCCACGGAGTCCCTCGGCCTGCTGCTGATCATGCGGGCGTTCTCCTCAGGCGCCACGGCGATGACGGGCATCGAAGCCATCTCCAACGCCGTCCCGGCGTTCCGGCCCGTCGAATGGCGCAACGCCCGCACCACGTTGACGTGGATGGTCGGGCTCCTCATGGCGATGTTCGCGGGAATCATTCTGCTGATCCATCTGACCGGTGTGGTAACGAGCGCACACGAGACGGTTCTCTCGCAACTCGCGCATCTCACCTTCGGTTCGGGATGGCTGTACGTCTTCATCCAGGCGGCCAGTGCCGGGGTGCTGCTCCTCGCGGCCAATACGGCGTACAACGATTTCCCGCGAGTGCTCTCCCTGTTGGCCAGGGACGCGTACGCACCACGCATCTTCATGCGTCTCGGTGACCGCCTGGCGTACAGCAACGGCATTCTGCTGCTCTCGCTGGCCGCCACCCTGGTGTTCGTCGCCTTCGGGGGGCAGACGGCCGCGCTGATCCCGCTGTACGCGGTCGGGGTCTTCCTCGCGTTCACGCTCTCCCAGTCCGGAATGGTGGTCCACTGGTGGCGGCTACGCGACCGGCACTGGCGCAAGAGCCTGGTCTTCAACGCCGCCGGAGCGCTCCTTTCCGCGGTCGTCTTCATCACGGCGGGCGTGAGCAAGTTCTTCTCGGGCGCGTGGGTCGCCATCATCGCGGTCGGACTGTTCCTGCTGATCACCCTACGCATCAGGCGCCACTACGAGACGGCTTCGTCAGCCCTCCACCTGCGGCCGCACACCGCCGACCTGCCGACGCACACGGCTGAGGAGGCGTCACTCGCGCAACAGCGACGGATCCTCGCGGGAGGAAATCGCCGAACGGTAGCCGTCGGAGGTGAGACGGAAGAACTTCCCCAGGAGATCAATCTCCTCTCGGTCGTGGCGGTCGCCACACTCGACCTCGCGAGCATGCGGGCCCTGGCCTACGCGGCCTCGTCCCTCCAGCCCGTCCTCGCGGTCCACATCAGCGTCACCGAAGAGGAAGCCCAGCGCTTCAGGGGGTACTGGACCCGGTGGGGCGATCACCTGCCCCTGGAGATCGTCGTCTCTCCCTACCGCGCCACCGTCGTCCCCCTCGTCCACTACGTCGAAGCCCTGCACCGCCAGCACCCGGAACTGACGCTGACGGTGATCCTCCCGGAGGTGGTCACCCGCCATCGACGCCACCAGTTCCTCCACAGCCGCACCGCCGCCCGCCTGCGGCGAGCACTGCGCCCCCTCCCCAAGGTCGTCGTCACGACCGTGCCCTTTCACCTGTGAACGCCCGTGCCGGGCGGCGACAACCCGCTCGCACACCGCTCCGCGCACTCGCCGCACGCCTGTGATGGGGATCCCCGGAAACGCGGTACCCCGCTTCATCTCTGTCGATACGATCTTCCCGCCCATCCTGGCCGTCCTGGAGGAGCAGATGTGACGCAGCAGAACACGGACGAGCGGCCGGGTGTCGCCGCCGCCGTCGTCGTCCACGAGGGCCGTGTGCTCATGGTCCGCCGCCGGGTGAGCGAGGGAGAGCTCTCCTGGCAGTTTCCTGCCGGTGAGGTCGAGCCGGGCGAGGAGCGTGAGGACGCCGCCGTGCGAGAGACCCAGGAGGAGACCGGGCTGACCGTGGCGGCGGTGAAGCTGCTCGGTGAGCGCGTGCACCCGAAGACGGGCCGCCTCATGTCCTACACCGCCTGTCAGATCCTGGGCGGCACGGCTCATGTCGCAGACACCGAGGAGCTGGCCGAACTTGCCTGGGTCGCCCACGGTGAGATCCCGGAGTACGTGCCGTACGGACTGTTCCAACCCGTGCAGGAGTACCTGGACGCGGCCCTGACCTCCTGAGAGCGGCTTCGGGCCCCGGCCGCCGTCCTTACCCGCGCATGGGGGCACCCTCCAGGGGCCGCGTCCGCTTCGAGGCCGCCGTCGCTGTTGTACGAGGAGGCGCTGCCTCCGACGCGGGCCGGAGGCCCTTTCCCAGGCACAACCGCAAGTAGCGGCAGACGAGTCGGGCTGTACGCCGGGTTCTGTCACCCGGTCGCCTCGCGGCGGCCGGGGAGACGGCCATCCATCTAGGACCGGCATTGCTGCCGGCCTCGTGCGGTCTACCCGCGAACTCGGGCGGGCCGCCCTCGAACGTTCGCGCAGGAGCACCGGAGTGCTCCCTCTTGACCTTGCTCCGGGTGGGGTTTACCTAGCCGCCTGAGTCACCTCAGGCGCTGGTGGTCTCTTACACCACCGTTTCACCCTTACCCGGGACCGGAGTCCCGGGCGGTCTGTTTTCTGTGGCACTGTCCCGCGGGTCACCCCGGGTGGCCGTTAGCCACCACCCTGCCCTGTGGAGCCCGGACGTTCCTCGGGAGGATCCGGGGATCCTCACGCGGCCGTCCGCCCGGCTCGTCTGCCGTGCCCGCCATGTTACCCGGCGGGGCGGTGCTCTTCGTCCGGCCCCCGCGGCCGGGCCGGGCTTGACCTTGTCGTGGCATCAAGGTTTCTACTGGGTGCCATGCGCATCGGAGAGGTCGCCGCACTCGTGGGAATCACGTCCCGTGCGGTCCGCCATTACCATCACATCGGCCTGTTGCCGGAGCCCTCGCGCCGTGCCAACGGTTACCGCGCCTACACCGTGCGCGACGCCGTCCTGCTGGCCCGGATCCGGCGGCTGACCGAGCTGGGGCTCGGGCTCGACGAGGTACGCGACGTCCTGGCCGACGACGCCGGACGGGATCTCGCCGAGGTGCTGGGTGAGCTGGACGCCGATCTCGCCCGCCAGGAGCGGGAGCTCGCGGAGCGGCGGCGGCAGCTGGCCCGGCTGCTGGACGGGCCCCTGTCCGACCTGGGGCCCGTCTCGCCGGAGCTGGCCGAGCTGCTGGGCACGGCCGCCGCGACCGACTCCCCCACCGCCGTGAAGGACCGCGAGCACCTGGTGCTGCTGGACGGTGCGGGCGGCAGCGCCGAGGTGTACGCCGCGCTGCGGCCACTGGCCGAGGATCCCGCCGTGGTGGCCCTGTACGAGCGGCTGGACGAGCTGGCCGGGGCACCGGCGGACGATCCCCGGATCGGCCCGCTGGCCGCCGAACTGGTCGCCGCCGTACCCGCCGGGGTGTTCGACGCGATCCCGTACGGCGGGGACCCGCACCCGGGCATCGGCGCGGCCCTGCTCGCGGACTACCCCCCGGCCCAGGCCGAGGTGGTGCGCCGGGTGATGGCGGCGATGACCGCCAGGATGCGGGAGCGCCGATGAGCACCCGGGGTGGACGGGATGGACGAAATGGGCGAGGCGTACGGCTCGCGCGCGGCGTGGCCTGGGCCGTCCTGCCCGCCGAACTGGCCCTGGTCGTCTGCGTGGTGGCGGGTGTGCCGGTCCCGGCGGCCGTGCTGTTCGGCGCGGAGGCCGCCGTGCTCGCCGTGCTGGTCCTGGAGGCCTGCGTGCTGTGGCCCCGCTACCGCGCGGAGCGGCGCCGGACCGGGCGGCGGGCGGCGCTGCGGTCGGTGGTGCGGGAGGTGGTGCCCGAGGGGGCGCGCCGGCTGGTCGCGCACGAGGTGCGGGCGCTGCACAGCCTCGGCCTGTGGGTGCTGCGCCGACGCCACGGGGTGCCCCGGGGAGCGGTCGCCTTCGCGTACACGGGCCCGCAGACGGCGATGATGTACGGCCTGCTCTTCGTCGCCGTCGTCGAGACGGTGATGTTCGCCCTGCTGGTGCCCTGGCCGGTCGTCCACCGGATCCTGCTCGTGGTGGACGTGTACGGGGTGGTGCTGGTCCTCTCGCTGCACGCGGCCTGTGTGGTCCGCCCGCACGTGGTGGGCGCCGACGGTTCGCTGCGGCTGCGGTACGGCGGGCTGTTCGACCTGCGGATCCCCGCCGCCTCGGTGGCCCGGGTGCGGGTGGACCGGCGTTTCCCGGACGGCTCACCGGTACGGCTGGGTGGAGACGGGGTGCTGGATCTGTCGGTGGGGAGCCAGACCACGGTCACCGTGGAACTCACCGGTCCGGTCGGGTTCGTACGGCCGCTGGGGAAGCCGGGGCGGGCCCACACCGTGCGGTTCCACGCCGACGACCCGCGCGCCGCCGTCTCCGCCCTCACCGAGGCCCTCGCCCGGTGACCCGTAACCTTGCCGGAGGGCTCCCAGGTGCGGAGTCCCGTGCCACCGCCTGAAGGAGAACGTCTGTGCTCGTGCTGTTGCCGCCCTCCGAAGGCAAGGCCGCACCGGGGCGCGGAGCACCCCTGAAACCCGAGTCCCTGTCCCTGCCGGGTCTTTCCGGCGCACGGGCCGCGGTCCTCGACGAGCTGGTCGAGCTGTGTGCGGCCGACGAGGAGAAGGCCCGCGAGGTGCTCGGCCTGAGCGAGGGGCTGCGCGGCGAGGTCGCGAAGAACGCGGAGCTGCGCACGGCCGCCACCCGGCCCGCCGGGGAGATCTACACCGGGGTGCTGTACGACGCCCTCGGACTGGCCTCGCTGGACGCGGCGGCCAAGCGGCGGGCCGGTACGTCCCTGCTGGTCTTCTCCGGGCTGTGGGGCGCGGTGCGTGTGGGTGACCGTATCCCCTCGTACCGCTGCTCGATGGGGGTGAAGCTGCCGGGGCTGGGGGCGCTCGGCGCCTACTGGCGCGCCCCCATGGCCTCGGTCATGCCGGAGGCGGCGGGGGACGGGCTGGTGCTGGACCTGCGCTCGGCGGCGTACGCCGGGGCGTGGAAGCCGGTGGGCGAGGTGGCCGAGCGCACCGCGAGCGTGCGGGTGCTGCACTCGCGGACGGTGGACGGCGTGGAGAAGCGGTCGGTGGTCAGCCACTTCAACAAGGCCACCAAGGGCCGGATGGTCCGCGATCTGCTGACCGCCGGGGTGCGGCCGAAGGGCCCCGCGGAGCTGGTGGAGGCGCTGCGGGACCTCGGGTACACCGTCGAGGCGCAGGCTCCGGCACGGGCGGGGCGGGCGTGGACGCTCGATGTGGTGGTCACCGAGATCCACTGAGACCGGCACCCAACTGAGACCGGCACCCAGACGTTGCAGCATGCGCAACGTTCGTTGCGCGGGATGTGGTCCGACGGCAGGATGAGGACATGACCTCCCCCGCGCCCTCCCCCGGGTCCTCCGCCACGTCCGCGTCCGTCCTGGACCTCGCCCCCGTCGTCCCCGTCGTCGTCCTGGAGGACGCGGCCGACGCGGTTCCGCTGGCCAGGGCGCTGGTCGCGGGCGGGCTCCCGGCGATCGAGGTGACCCTGCGGACGGCCGCCGCGCTCGACGCGATCCGGGCGATCGCCGCCGAGGTCCCCGAGGCCGTGGTGGGCGCGGGGACGGTGATCTCGGTGGCGCACGTGACCGACACCGTCGCCGCCGGGGCGCGCTTCCTGGTCAGCCCCGGCTGGACGGACACGCTCCTGGACGCGCTGAAGGCGTCCGGGCTGCCGTTCCTGCCGGGGGTCTCGACCACCTCGGAGGTGGTGGCGCTGCTGGAGAGGGGCGTCACGGAGATGAAGTTCTTCCCGGCCGAGGCCGCCGGTGGCACCGCCTATCTGAAGGCCCTGGCCTCACCCCTGCCGCAGGCCCGGTTCTGCCCCACCGGCGGCATCTCGCTCGCCTCCGCGCCGTCCTATCTGGCGCTGCCGAACGTCGGCTGTGTGGGCGGCAGTTGGATGGTCCCTGGCGACGCGGTGGCCGCGCGGGACTGGGCGCGGGTGGAGCGGCTGGCGGCCGAGGCGGCGGCACTGCCGCGCGGCTGAGGCGTCCAGGGCCCGGCCGGGCGGCAAGGTCCGGCCCCGGCCGGGCGAGCCGCCGGCCGGTTGCCCCGCGCCGGTCACCCCGCGCCGGCCGAGCCGCGGGGACAGAGCCCGGTCAGCCCAGGTGGGACGTGTCGTTCAGCAGTCGCAGCGAGGGGTTGCCGTCCGCGTAGTACGCCACCACCGAGAGGGAGGCCGGCGACAGCTCCATGCGGAACAGGGATTCCGGCGGGGCCCCCAGCGCCAGCCTGACCAGCGTCTTGATCGGCGTGACATGGGTGACCAGCAGCGCGGTGCGACCCGCGTAGGCGGCGACCAGGCGGTCGCGGGTGGCCGCCACCCGCTCGGCCACCTCCGTGAAGCTCTCGCCGCCGCCCGTGGGCGCCACCTCCGGGGAGGCCAGCCAGGCGCTCAGGTCCGAACCGAACCGCTCCCGCACCTCCGCGAACGTCAGCCCCTCCCACGCGCCGAAGTCCGTCTCGCGCAGCCCTTCCTCGATCCGGACCTCCAGGCCGAGCCGGTCGGCGACGGCGGCGGCCGTCTCACGGCAGCGGCGCAGTGGGGAGCTGACGATCTCCTGGACCGTGCCACGCTCGGCGAAGGTCTCCGCCGCGCGGGCGGCCTGGTCGCGGCCGATGGCCGACAGTTCGGGGTCGCTGCCGCCGCTGCCGGAGAACCGCTTCTCCGGGGTGAGGACCGTCTCGCCGTGCCGGAGCAGCACGAACGTGGCGGGCGAACCGAGATCAGGCGCACTCCCCCAGCCCACCTGCGGAGCCTGCGCGGCCTGCGGGACCTGCGGGGATTCCGGTGCTCGCGCGGGCGTCGGCGACGGGCGGGCGGCGGCCATCGCGGCCCGGACCTTGGCGGCGCCCGCCGCCGCGTCACCGGGCGGACCGGACGGCTCCGGTTCCGGGGCGGCACGCGGCGTGTCCAGGTCGGCCGTCGAGGACGAGGGCTCCCACTGCCCGCCCCGGCGCCCCGCGTCCATGGCCTCGTTGGCGAGCCGGTCGGCGTGCTTGTTCTCGGCGCGCGGGATCCATTCGTACGTCACGGAGGACGCGGGCAGGATCCCCGCGGCCCGTGCGGCGAGCGGCTTCATGTCGGGGTGCTTGATCTTCCAGCGGCCCGACATCTGCTCGACCACCAGCTTGGAGTCCATCCGGACCAGGACCCGCACGTCCGTGTCCGGGAACAGGTCCCGCACCGCCGTGAGACCGGCGATCAACCCCCGGTACTCGGCGACGTTGTTGGACGCGACGCCGATGAACTCGGCGGCCTCGGCGAGTACCTGCGCGGTGTCGGGGTCGATGACGACCGCGCCGTAACCGGCGGGGCCCGGGTTGCCCCGGGATCCCCCGTCGGCCTCGACGACCAGCTGGCGGGGAGCGGGCATTACAGGCCCGACTCCGAGGTACGGACCAGGATGCGGCGGCAGTTCTCGCACCGCAGCACGGTGTCGGGGGACGCCGCCTTCACGTCGTTGACCTCGGTGATGTTCAGTTCGAGGCGGCAGCCCTCGCAGCGGCGCTGGTACAGCCGGGCGGCGCCCACCCCGCCCTGCTGGGCGCGCAGCTTGTCGTAGAGCTTCAGCAAGTCGGCGGGGACGGCTCCGGCGACGACCTCGCGGTCCTTGGTGACGGTGGCGGCCTCGGCGTCGAGTTCCTGGGTGGCGGCGTCCCGGCGGGCGGTGGCGTCGTCCACCTTCGCCTGCACGGCGCCGACGCGTTCGGTCAGCTCGGTGACGCGCTCCTGGGCGGACTCGCGGCGCTCCATGATTTCGAGGACGACGTCCTCCAGGTCACCCTGGCGCTTGGCGAGCGAGGTGATCTCGCGCTGGAGGTTCTCCAGGTCCTTCGGCGAGGAGACCGCGCCGGAGTCGAGCCGCTGCTGGTCGCGCACGGCGCGCTGGCGGACCTGGTCGACGTCCTGCTCGGCCTTGGTCTGCTCGCGGCTGGTGTCGCTCTCCTCGGTCTGCGAGGCGACCAGCAGGTCGCGCAGTTGCGCGAGGTCGCTGGTGAGCGAGTCGATCTCGGCGTGCTCGGGCAGGGAGTTGCGCTTGTGCGAGAGCTGCGAGAGACGTACGTCGAGGGCCTGGACTTCGAGGAGTCGGATCTGGTCGGCGGGCGCGGCGTTCAGTTGGGGGCTCCAGAAGAGTGGTGGGTGGTCCAGGGGTCGGTGACCTGCTTCGAGACGTGGACCCGCAGGTCCCATCCGTGGCGGTCGGACAGTGCGTCGAGCTGCGCGGCGGCCTGCTCGCACCAGGGCCACTCGGTGGCCCAGTGCGCGGCGTCGACCAGGCCGAGCGGCGAGTGCTGGACGGCCTCGGAGGCCGGGTGGTGGCGCAGGTCGGCGGTGAGGAAGGCGTCCACCCCGGCGGCGCGTACGGCGTCGAAGAGGCTGTCGCCGGAACCACCGCTCACCGCGACCCGTCGCACGACGGCGTCCGGGTCGCCGGCCGTCCGGATGCCCTGCGCGGTGGCGGGGAGCCGGGCGGCGGCGCGGGCGGCGAAGTCGCGGAGGGTCTCGGGCCGGTCCAGTTCGCAGATCCGGCCGAGGCCGCGGCGGCCGCCGGGGTCGGTCGGGTCCGGTACGAGGGGGCCGGTCACGCGCAGGTCGAGTGCGCCGGCGAGGGCGTCGGAGACGCCGGGGTCGGCGGTGTCGGCGTTGGTGTGCGCGACGTGCAGGGCGATGTCGTGCTTGATCAGCCCGTGCACCACCCGGCCCTTGAAGGTGGACGCGGCGACCGTCGTCGTCCCGCGCAGGTAGAGCGGGTGATGGGTGACGATCAGCTGGGCGCCGAGGGTACGGGCCTCGTCGGCGACCGCCCCCACGGGATCGACGGCGAAGAGGACCCGGTCGACCTCGGCGTCCGGGTCGCCGCAGACGGTGCCGACCGCGTCCCATCCTTCGGCCCGCTCGGGGGGCCAGAGGACGTCGAGTTCGGCGATGACTTCAGACAGACGGGGCACGGGGAAAGGCTACCTGCCCCTGGTACCCCGTCGTCCCTGGCCGGGGCGAGTGACCCGGTCCGCGGCCCGTGGCCCGGCGGCGGGCGCCCTGCCCGGCCCGGGGCACCCCTTCACGGGGCCCCCGGGCCGGGCACGGAACGTCATGGACCGGCTACTTCACCAGGTCGGCGCGGAGGTCGTCCAGGACCAGGTCGGCGGAGGTGACGCCGAGGCCCAGGTACCAGGTCTCGTCGGAGACGTCCTTGGCGCGGCCGGCCTTGACCGCCTCCAGGTTCTTCCACAGCGGGTTGGACCGGGCGGTGTCGCGCTTGGTGGCCTTCGGGTCCCCGTAGACGCCGGTGAAGATCCAGTCGGCGTCGGCCTGGTCGATGTTTTCGGGGCTGATCTCCGCGGCGAGGTCGTCGATCTGCTGGTTCTTCGGCCGGGGCAGGCCCACGTCCTCAAGGATCGTGCCGATGAAGGAGGCCTTGGCGTACAGGCGGATGCGGTCCGGCAGGTAGCGGACCATGGAGATGGTCGGCTTGTCCGGGCCGATGTCCTCGCCCAGCTTCACGGCCTTCGCCTCGTAGGCGTCCAGCTCGGCCTTCGCCTCGGCGGACTTGTCGAGCGCGGCGGCGTTGAGGAGGTAGTTCTCCTTCCAGGTGAATCCCGGGCGGATGGAGAACACGGTCGGCGCGATCTTGGACAGCTCGTCGTACTTGTCGGCCGCGCGCAGCTGGCTGCCGAGGATCAGATCCGGCTTCAGCCCGGCGATCGCCTCCAGGTTGAGGTTGTTGATCGTGCCGACGTTCTTCGGGGCGCCCGCGTCCTTCTCCAGGTACGAGGGGATGGCCGCGTCGCCCTCGGAGGGGGCGTAGCCGACCGGCTTCACACCGAGCGAGACCACGTTGTCGAACTCACCGACGTCGAGGACGACGACGCGCTTGGGCGCCGCCTTGAGCTGGGTGGTGCCCATGGCGTGGGTGAGCGTACGGGGGAACTCGCCGGCCTTCGCGTCCGTGCCGTACTCCGCCGTCTTCTTCGCCGCGTCCCCGAAGTCCTTGCCGCCGGTGGCGACGGCGGCCTTCTTGTCGCCGCCCGCGGCGTCGGCCCCGCCCGCACCGCCGGCCCCGTCGTCACCGCAGGACGAGAGGGTGAGAGCGGCGGCTACGGCCAGGCCGACTGCGGCTGCGCCGCGGCGTCGAGGGGACATGTTCTGCTCCAGATCGGGGGGCACACAGGAAACGTTAAGGAAAGGCTCACCTTAGTCAGACAGATCATCCGCAGCACACTCACCCCCTGCCTCTCAGTCGATTCCGAACATCGCCACCCTTATGTGTGAAGTGCGGTGACTCTTGTTGTTCGGCAGGAAGTGCGATACCTAGCTTCGGTTGCCGGAGGTGACCGCAGGATGACTGCCTGTGCCGTCGAGAAGGAGACCGCCGGGGCCGCGAAGGCCGCCACGGCGCTGGAAGCCGCGTCCGGGCCGACGGAACCCGAGGAACCCGCCGAGCCCGAGGAACCCGGCACCGCCGGTACGCCGGGCGCCGAGGCGGCGCGCGGCGAACCCGGCACGAGCGCCGTGGTGAGCCCCGGCGTGGGCGCTGCCGTGGGCGCCGTGGTGAGCCCCGGCGCGGGCGCGACCGCCCGCGCGCCCGGGGCCGCCCCCCGTACCGGCGGCGGATGGACCCGGGTGGCCGCCGCCCCCCGCAGGGGCGGGGAATCCGGCACCGGCACCGACATGTCCACGGGCGCCGTACACCCCCCGGGCCCCGCACGGGCGCCCCAGGCGCCACGTCCCCACGCGCCCGCACCGCACCACCACCCCGAGCCGCACCACCGGCCGGAGCGGCCCGCGTCCGTCCCCCAGGCGCGCGCCGAGGCGCCCGTGCCGCACCCCCGCGCCGCCGAGGGGCACGGCCGGGCCGAGCCGTCCGACCGTCCCAGGACCGCCACCGGCCGTCCCGAGCCGCACCGTCCGGACGACACCCCGGGCTACTTCCGGGTGACCGTGGGGCCCGGGTCCGGCGGGGCCGCGACCTTCGGCGGGGCCGCCACGGCGCACGGCACCGACGCGGACGGGGTCGCCGCCGTGTCCGCCCGGCTCGGCGGCGACAGCCAATCCCTCGTGCCCCTCCCGCCCGGTTCGGCCACCCTCGCCCCGGCCGGGCCGCGTACGGCACCGCACCCGGCGGCCCCGCCCGCCGACACCCCCCGCCCCCATCCGGCCCACCCCGCCCCGCCACGGCCCGCCGCCCCGAGCACCGTCCCGCCCGCCGCCGCCCGCCCCGGCGCGGAGAGCCCGCGCCTCACCGGCGCGCCGGCGCCCGCCGCGGGCCACCGTGCCGCGCCGCTCCTCACCACGCCGGGCGCACGCCCCAGGCCGGACGTACGCCGGGTGCCGCCCGCCCTCGTCCTGGCGGCCGACCACGCCTACGCGGCCCGCCTCACCACCGCACCCGGGGGCCGGGAGGCCGTGGACCCCGCCTGGTACGCGGAGCGGTGGACGCTCGACGGCCCCGAGCCCTACGCCGTCCCCCTCCCCCTGGACCAGCCGGAGGAGGCCGCGTCGGATGTGCTACCGCTCTCCGACGGGCGTGTGCTGATCCGGCGTCGGGTGGCGGACCGGCACGCGTTCTCGCTGCTCTACCCCACCGGCCCCGGCACGGGCGAGCTTCCGCTCGGCGATCTCGCCTGCGGCGAGCTGACCTTGCTCCCCCCGTCCCCGGACGGGCTCAGCGCCTACGCCCTGGTGCCCGGGGACCGTTCCACCGCTGTCTGGCTGGTGGCGGGCGGGGCCTTCGGCCCGGAGCGGGTCGCGGAGGTACCGGGCCGGTGTTCGGGCGGTGTCTGGCTGGACCGGGAGGGGCGGCTGCTGGCGCTGGACCGGCGGTGGGGGCCCGGCTCACCGGTGAAGGCCGTCGCGGTGGACCTGGAGCGGGGCGGCGAGGTGACCCCGCTGCTCCAGATCGCCCCGGAGAGCGACGACCGGCTGCTGCTGGCCGATCCGGACAGCGGGCTGCTGCTGATCCGCTCGGACGCGCCCGGTGAGGACCGGCTCGGCTGGGGCGTGCTCGGCAGTTGCCTGCCGGTGCGCTTCCCGGAGTGCCTGCGCCTCCCGGACCTGACGCTGACCCCGTTCGCCGTGCAGCCCGGTCAGATGCTGATGCCGGAGAGCTGTGCGGTGGCCCTGCGGATCGACGGTCCGGCCGGTGGCTGGGTGGGGGTCTGGCGGCCGTCCGGACGCAGGCTGGTCCCGTACGCGGCGCCCGCCGGATGGCAGACCGGCTCCGGCTTCTGGTCCCGTGACGCCGTGCTGCACCTGCCGTACGCGCAGGACGGCGCGCCCTGTGGCGTGGCCCTGCTGGAAGCAGCGGCGGACGAACCCCACCAACCCGCCACGAACGGAACGGAACCGTCCGGGGCGGAGCCGACTCCTGGTCCGTGCAGGCCCGTTCCGCTCGGCGAGGCGCCCCTGATCCGTCGTGCGGTGCCTGGATAAACTCGGGTCCGCGCTGCGCAGCCGTTCCGTGCGGGTGCCGACGGTGACCGCGTCGGGGGACGGTGGCGGGGCTGCGACCCACACACCAGCGATCGCAACGGAGTGACTTCCCACATGTCTGAAGCCCGAACCGACACGACCCGGACGCGCCCGCCGGAGGCGGACGCGGAGCGGGCCGCAGCCGGCGGCTCCGGAAAGCACCGAGGGGGCGCGTCGGCGGAGAACGCCGCCGCACAGCCGAACGGCCGCCACCGGCGGCAGTCCGAGGGGGGTGGCAGCGCGGCGGCCTGAGCCGCGCCGACACGGTGTCCAGGGCCGTCCCGGTCGCACGACCGGGGCGGCCCTCGGCGTACCGGGGGCCGGCCGGCCCCCACGCCCCCAACCCCCGGCGGGCACCCAGGACATCTGTCACGGGTGACCGCGTACATGTGCCCCTGCCGCCCGGCCCGCACGCTCCGTAACGTCATCGGCATGACGCGGACAACGGGGAAACGGGCAGCGGGAATCCAGAAAGCGGCGGGCCAGGCAACGAGCACACCGGGAGCAAGGCCACCGGGAACAGGACCACAGGCAGCGGGAAGTCCGGCGGCGGACAGCACACCGCCCGGCCCCGCGGTGGTCTTCACGGCGGCGGTCAAGACGTTCGGTACGCCGGGCGGCACCGTCCGGGCCGTGGACGGTATCGACCTCACCGTGGAGCGCGGCGAGACGGTCGCCCTGCTGGGGCGCAACGGCGCGGGCAAGTCCACCACCATCGGGCTGCTGCTCGGCCTGGACACCCCGGACTCCGGCACCGTCCGGCTGCTCGGCCGCGACCCGGAGGCGGCGGTACGTGCCGGGCTGGTCGGGGCGATGCTCCAGGAAGGGCGCCCGATCCCCCGGGTGACGGTGCGGGAGCTGGTCGGCTTCGTCGCGTCCACCTATCCGCGCCCGCTGCCGGTGGCCGAGGCGCTCGCGCTGGCCGGGGTGGCGGCGTACGCGGACCGCCGTGTCGACAAGCTCTCCGGCGGCCAGACCCAGCGGGTCCGGTTCGCCGTGGCCCTGGCGGGTGACCCCGAGCTGATCGTGCTGGACGAGCCGACGGCCGCCCTGGACGTGGAGGCGCGCCGCGCGTTCTGGGAGTCGATGCGGTCGTACACGCGACGCGGTAACACGGTGCTGTTCTCCACCCATTACCTGGAGGAGGCGGACGAGAACGCGGACCGCATCGTCGTCCTGGACCGGGGCCGGATCGTGGCGGACGGCAGCGGAGAGGCCATCAGGGACGCGGCGGCCGAGAGGAGCGCGGCGGCCGGGGGCCAGGTCTCCGTCGATCTCCCGGACGACGGGGCGCAGGGGCTGGAGCTGCTGCCGGGCGTCCTCGCGGTCGAGGTACGCGGGGGCCGGGCCCTGCTGCGGACGGAGGATCCGGACGCGACCGTGGTGGAGCTGGCCCGGCTCGGCGCCGTACGCGGCATCGAGGTCGGCAGGGTGACGCTGGAGGACGCCTTCCTCTCCCTGACCTCGCCATCGCCCTCAACCTCGCCCTCGCCCGACGGGCGGGCCGGCCACCCGAAGGAGACCGTCTGATGTTCGCGTACGTCGTGCTGGAGATCCGGCGCACCCTGCGGGACACCGCGTTCCTGGTCCTCGGGACGGGAATGCCGGTGCTGATGTATCTGCTCTTCACCAACCTGGGCGGGGCCGGTGACTACGACGAGTGGAAGGCCGCGTCGATGGTCGGTATGGCGGCGTACGGGGCGCTCGTCTCGGCCATGTCCATCGGTACGGGCATCGCCTCGGACAAGTCCCTCGGCTGGCTACGGCAGTTGCGGGTCATCCCGCTGGGGCCCGGCCGGGCGGTGCTGGGGCGTGCGGTCAGCTGTGTGGTGACGGTGCTGCCGACCGTGGTGGCGGTGCTGCTGGCGGGGGCGCTGGTGAACGACGTGCGGCTGGCCGTGTGGCAGTGGGTGGTCCTGGTGCTGCTGCTGTGGATCGGCGCGCTGCCCTTCTGTCTGCTCGGCATCGGCAACGGATACCGGCTCACCCCGCAGAGCACGGGGGTCGTCAACATGGCCTGTCTGATGGGTTTCGCGGTCGTCGGCGGACTGTGGTTCCCGCTGGAGGCGTTCCCCGGCTGGCTGGGCTCGATCGGTGAGTTCACCCCGGCGTACGGCTTCGCGGAGCTCGGCCGGTCAACCGTGGCCGCGGAGCTCCCGACGGCCGGTCCGGTGGTGATGCTGGGCGTATGGCTGGTGGTGTTCGGCGCCTACGCGGTGGCCTCGTACCGTCGGTCCGCACGGACCGTGTGATCGGAGTGCCCATGTCCCTCGCAGCGCACCTCACCCGCCCCCCGAAGGGCCCCCGCCGTGGCAGACGGCTGCGGCGGCCGGGCCCTCCCGGGCCGTACACCCTGCTGCCGTGGCTGCTGCTGGGGCTGGGCGCCTTCTCCAACCTCTGGCAGGGCGAGACCCCGAACCCCTGGATCGGCGCCCTGGGGCTTCTCGCCTTCAACTCCCTTTATGTGTCGGTGGTGTTCCGGGGCTTCGATCGCCACAAGAGGGACAGCCCCACCTCGTACCGGCTGCTGGTCGCCATGGGCGCCATCACCTTCTCCCTCGCGATCGGCTACGGGGGGAACTGGCTGCTGTTCTTCCCGCTGCTCTCCCTGGCCTGCGGCACGATCCTGCGCGGCCGGTGGCTCGGGGCCGGGCTGATCACCCTGGCTCTGTGCGCGAGCGCCGTGGCCGCGTGGCGGGGCGACCACCCTTCCGAGTCGTGGACGATCGGCTACGGGACCTTCATCTCCGGCGCGGTGACGGCGGCGATCCTCACCCTGTCCGAGACGGTGATGGAACTGCGCGCCACGCGGCAGGAGTTGGCCCGGAGCGCGGTGGAGCAGGAGCGGCTGCGCTTCTCCCGCGACCTGCACGACCTGCTGGGGCACACGCTGTCGGTGATCGTCGTGAAGTCGGAGGCCGCGCGCCGGCTCGCTCCCCACGACCTGGACGCCGCGCTCGAACAGGTCGAGGACATCGAGTCGGTGGGGCGTCAGGCGCTGACCGAGATCCGGGAGGCGGTGACGGGCTACCGGGAGGGGAGCCTGTCCACGGAGCTGGAGCGGGCCCGCTCGGTCTTGACCGCCGCCGGGATCGAACCGGTGATCCGCCGCTCGGGCCCGCCGCTGGAGCCGGGGACGGAGACGCTGTTGGGCTGGGTGGCCAGGGAGGCGGTGACCAACGCCGTACGCCACAGCGGCGCGACCCGCTGCGTGTTCACGGTCGGCTCGACACCCGACCAGGTGCACCTGACCGTCACGGACGACGGCGCGGGCCCCGTGGACTCCGGCGCCACGGTGGGCGGTACGGGGCTGAAGGGGCTGGCCGAACGGCTCGCGGCCGTGGGCGGCTCGCTGGAGTCGGGTCCCGGCGCGGAAGGCGGCTTCACCGTCGAGGCGCGGCTCCCGCACGACACCGCGTACACGGGCCCGCGGGCGGCGGAGGCGGAGTGCGGCTGAGCGGGGGCCTCGCCCCGCCGCGCCCCGTCACGCGGCGCATGGCGGGGCGGGCGGGGGCCGTACGGAGGCCGACGCGTCAGACGGTGGAAAGCGCCTCGCCCCGGACGCCCGCCATGAACGCGGCGAAAGCCCCGGCGCCCACATCCAGCACCGGGCCGCCCGGACGCTTGGAGTCACGGACGGGGACCACACCGCGCGAGGCGGCCAGGTTGACGGCGACCTCGACACAGGCGCCACCGTTGTCGCTGTACGAGGAAGTGAACCAACGGGGAGATTCGGTCGTCACAGGATGCCCTTTCGTCGCTGACAGGACTGACAGGACTGACAGGTCGTGGCCGCCCCGCTCAGACGGTGCCGAACGCCCCCGCCCGGACGCCCGCCACGAACGACGCGAACGCACCGGAGGCCACACCGAGCACCGGGCCGCGCGGATCCTTGGAGTCGCGGACGGGGACCACACCGCGCGAAGCGGCCAGGTTGGTGGCGACCTCCACGCAGGCGCCACCGTTGTTGCTGTACGAGGACGTGAACCAACGGGGGGATTCGGTCGTCACGGGGTGCCCTTTCGCAGCTGGCGGATCATGGCCACGGACGACGCCTGGGAGGGCGCCTCGGCCTGTAACTGATGGTAGGCCGTCAACAGGGGGACAACGGAAGTGCTTTCCCGTTCGAGATGGCCTTGTTGGGCGGACTCGGCATATGACATCAGGGACCGGTCCGGCATCGTCAGTATGTAAAGCGGCAGGTCGAACGGACGCCGCTCCCCCATTTCGAACGGCACCACCTGGAACACGGTGTTCGACAGCCCGGCGAACTCCTCCAGTCGCTCCAACTGCACGTCCATGACCCCCGGTCCGCCAATGGGCCGCCGGATACAGCTCTCGTCCAGCAGCGCGAAGACCAGCGGCGGGCTGGACCTGACGAGCGCGGTCTGTCGTTCCGCGACGAGCGCCACCCGTTCCCTCGCCTGGTCGGCCGTGATCGCGCCCCGCTTCACCGCGCTGTCCGCGAGTACGGAGGCGTACTCCGGGGTCTGGAGCAGGCCGGGCACGACGCCCACCTCGTACAGCCGGATCTCGGCCGCCCGGCCCTCGTACCCGACGAACTCGGGGAATCCCTCCAGCAGGCTGCCGTGCCGGATCTCGCGCCAGGCCCGCTCGAAGGTGTCGGCCATACCCCCCGTACCGAACACGCGATCGAGGCCCCGCACGAGACGCAAGGTCGGAAGCTTGCGCCCGGTTTCGACGGAGGAGAGGTGGGTGCCGGAATAGCCCACCTGTTCCCCCAGCCCCTCCTGCGTCCAGCCCAACTCTTCGCGTGCCACGCGCAGACGTGCGCCGAAGGCCGCCTGCGGGCTGCTGTCGGGGTTCAAGTCCTTACGGTTCACCGGATGACCACCAACTGTCCGTCCTCAACTGACACGTTGAACGGTCCTCGACTCTAGGCCACGCTGACCGCCCCGGTAGTCGCGTCACTACGGAGAGGAACGGTCGTGGCCGACAGCATCGCCCCGTCCAAGGAGCCGGAACCCCCGCGTGTCCCCGAGCGCGGCACCCTCGTGGTGGACACCACCAGGGGTGACCTGGTGGGTGAGTTCCGAGGGGTGGCCGGGCCGTACTGGTCGCTGCGGCCCATACGCGGCGGGCCCGAATGGGAGGTGGACCCCGCGCACGTCCGCCTCGCCGGTGCCGGGGAACGCCTGCGCGCCGAGACCGCCCGCGCGAACGCCCGGAGCCGGGGAGCCGTGCTGTGACCGGCCTCCACCCGAGCTGCGCCGGTGACGCTCCGTGAGCGGAGATTCACCGGAAGGTGTCATGCCCGCCCTGCCCGTCACGCCCGGTCCCGCGCGCCGTCTGCCCGACCGGGCACCCTGTCCCGCCCCACCGACGAAAGCCGCACCCGTGAACCAGTGCACCGGCTTACTGTTCCTCCCGCCCCCGGACCATGTCGCCCGGCTGGCCACCCCTGACCGCCCCATGGAGGCCGGGTACGTCCTGTGCGAACTCGGGGAGGGGCACGGGGGCGTCCACGCGGGCGCGTTGTGGGATGACGACGCGAACGACGGTGCGGTGTGGGCGTGTTGGGACGGGGACGGCAGATGCCTCGCGGGGCTTCCCTGGTGCCCCGCGACCACCGGCGGGGGCGACGCGTGCGGCCTGTTCGCCGGCCATCCCGCCGGACACTCCTGGGAGGTGGTGGACCCGACCCAGGAGGCGGTCCTGGCCCATCTGGAGCGGGAGCACCCCCATCCGTGGCGACGCCAGGACGGGGCGGGTTGAGGCCCGCCGTACGGTCACCGCCCGAGCGGGACGCGGGGTGGCCGCCCGGGACCAGCGCGCGGAGTGGCCGCCCGGACCACCCCGCGCGCCCCTGTCACTCCTCGTCGCGCAGCCGGGCCGCCAGCGCTACCAGCGGCTCGCTCTCCTCGGTGTGGCCCAGGGCGGTCAGACGGGAGACCGCCGCGTCCAGGCGGCTGAGGGCGGCAGCGGTGCGCTCCAGGTAGACGCCCTCCACCGCGCCCGCGAGCCGGACGCACTCGGCCCACTCTCCGGCGCGGTCCTTCTCCTCCCCCGGCTCGCCGAGCAGCGCGAGGGCCTTCTCCAGGGCGGCCAGGGAGTCCTCGTGGGCGCCGGCGTAGGCGTTGACCCGTCCGTGTTCGTAGGCCAGGGCGCTGTCCAGGGAGCGGCCCCGGGCCTCGTACCCGGCGGTGCGGGCCTCGTCGGCGATCCGGCCGGCGTCGGCGAGGTAGGCGAGGGCGTCGGCCAGACCGTCGGCGCCCTGCCGCTCGGACTGGAGGCGGGCGAGTTCGCGCAGGCAACCGCTGAGCTGCTCGTAGCGCGGGGACCGTGCGTGGGCGGCGAGCGCCTGGTCCGCGGCCTGCCGGGCCCGGCCGAAGTCACCGGTCTCACCGAGGAGTACGGCCGTCTCCGCGGCGATCATGGCGTGGCTGGCCGGGTCGTCGTCCCAGCCGGCCGACTCGGCGGCGAGGGCGACGAACTCCACCGCGGCGGCCTTGAGGTCCTCCCCCGCGTGCAGTGCGCGGGCCCGGGTCAGGCGCAGTTGGGCCACGAGCCGGTCGTCCAGCTCTCCGGCGGCGACGTCCGGCTCGGCCAGGAGGGAGTCGAGCAGGGCGATGCAGTCCTCGACACGGCCCAGGTCCAGGCTGAGCTGGGCGGCGCTGCTGTACGCGCAGTACGCGTCGGTCCGGCTGCCGTTGCGCAGGTCCGCCTCCGCCGCGCGCGTCAGGTGGCGCAGGGCCTCCTCGGGGCGGCCCAGGTGCATGCAGGCCTCGGCCAGAGCGCCGTGGAGACGGGCGGTGTCCACCAGGTCGGCCGGCCAGTCGGCGGCCCGTCGCAGTGCCTCGGCCAGGTCGTCGTACGCCGCCCGCGCGTCCCGGAGGCCGAGCTGGACGCTGCCGCGCAGCCCGAGCGTGCGGGGCAGGTGCCAGGCGGGGCCGTCCGTCCTCAGCCGGGCGAGGAGGGCGTCGACCTCGGTGAGCGCGGCGGGCAGGTCACCGGAGAGGGCGTGCGTGTTGGCCCGCAGCAGCCCGGCGCCGGAGATCTGGACGAGGACGCCGTGCCGGGTGGCGAACTCCTGGAGCAGGTCCGCCTCGGCGAACACCGGCGCGATGTGTTCCTGGCTGCCGGACGTCTGGAGGCGCAGGCCGAGCGCGGTCGCGCGGAGCCGCAGCAGCCGGGCCTCCTGGTACGGGGCGAGGCCGGATGTCTCCTCGTGCAGACGGACCATGGTGGCGTGGGCGGCGGTCAGCGCGGCGGTCTTCGCCTCGGCCCCGTCGTCGGCGCCTTCGGCGGGGATCTCGGCGGTGGCGAGCAGGGCGCAGGCGCGGGCGAGCGCGGCGTGCCCCGGGGCCCCGGCGTCCTCGTACAGGCCCGCCGCCTCCTCGTGCAGACCGGCGGAGTCGGCGTGCGCGTCCTTCTCGCCGGCCAGGGTCGCCTCGTCGTCCAGCAGGTCCGCGCGCAGGCGGAGGAGCGGGCCCACGGCCGGGTCGTCGGGGTGGGTGTAGTCGCGGGCGGCGACGAGCGTACGCAGCCGCGCCCAGCAGGCCTGGGCGTCCGGGTGCCCCTGCTCGTCCAGCTCCCGCGCCCGGACCACGAGCGCGGGCAGCGACTCGGGGACGGCGGGGGCCGTACCGGCGGCGGGCTCGGGCGCCGGGGCGGCCGGGGCCATCTCGTCGAGGCCGCGGGTGCGCAGGGTCAGTTCCAGCGCGTCCAGGAGCGGGGCGCGGTCGAGGCGGGCGCGGCGGCGGTCGGTGTGGGTGGCGGTTCCGTTACGGGCGTCGAAGCGGGCGGCGAGGTCGTCGGCCCGGTCGCGCACCTCGGCGCACAGACCGGCCACCGTCCAGGTGCGGCCCGCGTATCCGGCGGCGGGCAGTGAGCCGTGGCCGAGGAGTTCGACGCGGCGGAGGAAGACCTCCACGCCGGTGAGGAAGTCGAGCAGGTCCAGCGGCGAGTCCACCTCGTCGAAGAGGTTGCGGTTCTCGGCGAGGAGTTCCAGGCCGCGCGCCTCGTTGCCGGTCAGCGCGCAGAACTCCAGGTGGCGGCCGACCTCCCCGGCCATCGAGGGGTTGCGGCGGCAGGCCCGGTAGCCGGAGAGGTGCAGTGCGCGGGCCTCGTCGGCGCGGCCGGTGCGCAGCAGGGGCAGCAGTGCGTGGGAGATGGAGCGGGCCGGTTCCTCCTGGCAGGACTCCTTGCCGGCCAGGACGGGTTCCCAGGCGCGCAGCGCCCGCTCGTCGTCGCCCGCCGCGAGGTGGTGGAGGGCGCGCTCGCAGGTCTCGCAGGCCTCGCAGTCGCTGAGCGGGGTGCGGGTGCGGGCGGCCCACAACTCGTAGGCCAGGGTGGTGTCCTCGCCCCGGTGGGCGGCGAGCTGGTACGCCTGCCCGTAGTAGGGCTGGAGGTCCAGTCCGGCCTTCTCGTAGCGGTCGCGCATCTCCGTGAGCCACTGGCGCAGGCTGGCCAGCGGTATCTCGGGCAGCGCCCGCAGGGCGTTGGCCACCCACTTGAACCGCCAGAACAGCTGGTGGCGCAGGCGTGCGTCGAAGACGTCGGGCTGCTCGTCGAAGAGGGTGAGCAGGCGGGCGAAGACGACGGGCGATTTACGGGGTTCGGAGCCGTAGGTGTACGCCTCCTGGAGTTCGAGGAGGGCGTGGGCGAGCGGGACGGGTTCGTCGAACCGCTCGGCGGCTTCGACGAGTTCCTCGGCGGTGACGGTGCGGGTGCGGCCGTAGGGGCGCCCGTCGTTGTCCTGGAGCGCCTGGTACAGCTCGTCGGTGGTCTGGGGTGCGGTCGGCATCGTCAGCTGTCCTTGCGGAGGGCGTGGGCGAGGAGGTCGAGGAAGGAGCGGTTGATGAGGCTCGACTCGGAGGGTCTGAGGGGGCGCCGGGAGAGCAGCGCGGCCTGCCCGTAGAGGGCTTCGGCGCTGGTCCGGGCGAGTTCGGGTTCGTCGATGGCGACCGCGGTGCGGACCAGCGGGTTGAGCTGGTTGAGGATCAGCTGCGCCCGCGGGGCCTCCTGGCTCAGGGCGCCCAGGATGTCGCCCCACAGACCGCCCTCCTGCTCACGGGCGATCTGGGAGCGGGTGCGCTCGTGCCGGGCCTCGCGGCTGTCGACGAGGAGGGCGGGGGCGGAGGCGGGCTGGAAGGCGCGGAGCGCGACGTCGCAGTCGAAGACGGCGAGGGCGTCGCGGGCCTGGGCGACATAGGCGGCGGCCGCCAGTTCCGTGTCCCGGTCCACGGGGTCGAGGTGGGCGGTGAGGGTCGCCGGGTCGAGGTCGGCGACGGTGGCCTCGGGCCTGATCTCGGGCAGCCGGTGGACCAGTTCGCGGTCGTAGGTGTAGCCGCCGTTGACGACGCCGAGTCCGGCGGCCGAGGCGATCGCGGCGACCTGCCGGAACTCCTCCACGCTCGACGTCACGAGCACGGTGCGGTGGGCGCGGGCGAACGCGTCGAGGGTGGTGTGCCCGTCGGTGGTCTCGAACGGCAGCCAGGGCAGCAGCATCCGCAGGATCTCGTCGTCGTGCACGGCGAGCGACTTCACGGCCAGGTGGTGGGCCTGGAGGAAGCGGGTGAGCAGGTCCGGGTCGCTGGCGGCGGCCCGGCTGATCCAGGCGCGCAGCCGCTCGGCGAGGGCGTCGCGGACGGCGGCGAGGGTGTCGTCCTCGTAGAGGGACTCGCGGGACGCCGTGGGGCGCAGGCTCTCGGCGTCGATGACGCAGCGGACGAAGAACGCCCATTCGGGCAGGATCTCCTCGGCCTGCTCGGAGAGCAGCATGCCCTTGACGTGCACCCGGTGGCCGTGGCGGCGTCCGGCCGGGACCGCCTCGGGCAGGACGCAGGCGATGCCCTTCAGCCCGACGGCCGGCAGGTCGAGGTCGATGGTGTCCAGCGGGGTGAACCCGAAGACGTCCTCGCCGTACGCGGCCAGTGCGCGGGAACGCGTCCCCGGCGTGGGGTACGTCCGGGCCCAGGGGGCGGGCTCGGGGTTGACGGACGCTCCCGGACCGCCGGTGCCGTCGTCGAAGGTCACCGGGTGGCGCAGCAGGGAGCCGAAGTGCCGGGCCAGTGCGTGCACCCGCTCCGGCCGGGTCCATTCGCCTGCGTCGGCGCGCGGGGTCAGGGTGACGGTGGTGCCGGGCGCGGGGCGGGCGGCGGCGGGCAGGGTGCGGACGGTGTAGCTGCCGTCGCCGCGTCCCCGCCATTCCACGGTGGGCGCGTCGGGGGTGCGGGCGGAGCGGCTCACGACGTGGATCTCGTCGGCGACGAGGAAGCAGGAGAGCAGGCCGATCCCGAACTGGCCGATGAAGTCGGCGCGTTGCTCAGCGATCCGTTCGGCGCGCTTGCTGCTGCGGCCGATCGTGGCGAGGAAGGCGTGGACGTCGGCCTCGGTGAGGCCGACGCCGTCGTCCTCGACGCGTACCACCGAGGCGTCGGCGTACAGGCGGATACCGAAGGCGTCGGCGGGGGCGGCCGGGTCGAGGCCGTGCCGGGCGGTCAGCGCGTCCACGGCGTTCTGCAGGAGTTCGCGCAGGTAGACGCGCGGGCTGGAGTAGAGGTGGTGGGAGAGGAGGTCGACGAGGCCGCGCAGGTCCACCTGGAAGGTGTGGTCGGCGGCCGGGTTCGCGGCGGGGTCGGGCAGAGTCATCGGGCAGTCCGAGGTGGGAGGGCGAGAGGGGCGGGGCGGGGCCGGTGTGCGTTCAGCCGCGCTGTCGGCGGGCGAACTCCTTCTCGGGCTCCGCGAAGTAGGTCCAGGGCCAGCTGGTGTAGGCGCCGTCGAGCTCCTGGAAGACGCGGCGGACCGTGTGCCGCTCGTCGGCCAGCGACAGGGCCATGGCGAACAGGTGCAGGTCGTGCCGCCAGCTCGGGCCGCGCACATGGCCGGGGTGGAGGACGCTGTGATCGGCGGCCGCCCGCAACTCGGCCTGGACCTCCGGGTTTTCGAGGACGTGCGCGTCGTCCGACTCGACCCATTCCTCGATGTGGGCCATGGCGATCACACAGCCGAGCCGGTGGCCCTGCGGGGCGCGGGCGAGCGCGTCGCGGGCGAACTCCAGGGCCTGGCCGGGCTCGCCGCTCCACCGGGGCTGGAGCTGGGACACCCAGGCGAGGTGGGTCTCCAGGTCGAGCGGGTCGCGGCGCAGGGCGGCGTCGAGCCGGGTCTCCGTGACGGCGCGGTCCAGCGACATGCCGCGGCCGGAGGTGAGGAGCTGGCTCCACGGCGTGACCCAGTCCGGCCGCGCCTCGGCGGCCTCGAACAGGTGCTTCTCGGCGATGCGGAGCCGCTCGTGGAAGATCCGCCACTGGTCCTGGGTGACGTGCACGGCACGCTGGGCGGTACGCGCCTCCCAGCCCCAACTGATGTGGCGGGCACCGGATATGAGCAGGGCGGTCGCCCGGTGCTCCTTGTCCTCCTCGACGGCCCGGCCGATCCAGTCCTGCACGCCGTCCAGTTGGGCCAGCTCGGCCAGCACCTGGTGGTCGCGGCCGAGGTCGAAGGGGGCCAGTGCCGCCTTGACGCCGTCCCAGTCGCCCGCGTCGGCCGACTCCACCAGGTCGAGCACCCGCGTGTCCCCGAGGGCGCGCAGCGTGTACGTCCCGTTCTTCTGTCTGCGCGGGACGGGGAGGGCGTACGGATCCGCCGTCGGTCTCTCCCGGCCCCCACCGAACAGCTTGCCGAACATGCCGTGCCTCCCCTGGTCCCGCGTGATCGTCGGGTGCAGCATAAGCGGACCCACCGACATCGCTTCCACAGGGTATTCACGGGTACTTCACGATTCCGAGGGCGTGGTTCCGGTCCCGCTTCCGGCCGTCCTCCGGCCGTCTCCCGGCCGTCCTCCGGCCGGTGCGCGGGGAGCGCGTCCGGGTCCGGACCACCGCCGCCCCGCCCGCCTACGCTGTCTCCCGTGACCGAAATGCCGCAGGACCACCGCCCCGCCAGGTCCGTCCGCGTTCTGCTCGCGGAGGACCAGGGCATGATGCGCAGCGCGCTGGCCCTGCTGCTGGGCATGGAGCCGGACCTTGAGGTGGTCGCGCAGGTCGCGGCCGGGGACCAGATCGTGGGCGCGGCGCTCACCTCACGCCCCGACGTGGCCCTGCTGGACATCGAACTGCCGGGCCTCAGCGGCCTGGACGCCGCCGCCGAGCTGCGCACGGAGGTGCCCGACTGCCGGGTGCTGATCCTGACGACGTTCGGCAGGCCGGGCTATCTGCGGCGGGCGATGGAGGCCGGGGCGGCGGGGTTCCTGGTGAAGGACGGGCCCGTGGAGGACCTGGCGAAGGCGATCCGGCGGGTGCTGGCCGGGGAGACCGTGGTCGATCCGGCGCTGGCCGCGGCGGCCCTGGGCGCGGGCCCGAGTCCGCTGACCGCCCGGGAGCGGGACGCGCTGAACGCCGCCGTGGACGGGGCGACGGTCGCGGACATCGCGGCGAAGCTGCACCTGTCGGAGTCGACCGTACGGAACTACCTGTCGTCCGCCATCGGCAAGACGGGGACCCGCAACCGCATGGAGGCGGTACGGGCGGCCCGTCAGCAGGGCTGGCTCTGAGCCGGGGCCCCGCGCGCGCCGACGAGACCGGCCCCGCGACCTGACCACGCGCCGACGAGACCGGCCCCGGCGACCTGACCGCGCCGACGAGAACGCACCGATGACCCGCCCGCGGGCCGGCCGCCGTCTTCCGCCCGCGCCGACGAGACCGGCCCCGGTGGCCCGCCCGCCGGAAGGGGCCGCCCCGCGCAACCCCCCGCGGCGGTCCCGCCGTCAGGCGGACGGGTCCAGCGACCGCTCCGGGGCCGTCTCCGTACGCTTCTCCGCGCTGCGTTCCACGCGCCCCGCGGGACGTCCCGACGTGCGCCCCGGCAGCCACAGCAGCATCAGGACCGCCCCGGCCAGCAGCACCACCGTGGCCGTACGGAAGGCCAGGGCGTAGCCGGCGGTCATCTCCGCCGCGCCCGTGGCTCCCGCGGTCCGGGCGGCGGCGACCGTGGACAGCACCGCGAGTCCCAGGGCGCCGCCCATCGTGCGGGAGGTGTTGACCAGGCCGGAGACGAGCCCGGCGTCACCGGGTGCCGCGCCGGAGGTGGCCAGCGTGGCCAGCGGGGTGGAGGCCAGCCCGGAACCGGCCATCATCAGGATGCCGGGCAGACAGATGGCGGTGAGGTACGCGCCGTGGGACCCCATCGTGGACTGCCAGCCGAATCCGGCGGCGGCGACCAGCACCCCGGCCACCGCGAGGGGCTTGGTGCCGACGCGCGCCATCAGCCGGGGCGCGGCCTTCGAGCCGAGGACGACGGCGACCGAGGTCGGCATCAGGGCGAGACCGGCCTCCAGCGGCGTGTAGCCCAGGACGTTCTGGGCGTAGACGGTCATGAAGTACCACATGCAGAAGGTCGCCGAACCCAGCAGCAGCATGGACACGTTGGCGGCGGCGACCGCCCGCACCCCGAGCACCCGCAGGGGCATCAGCGGGGCGGCGGTCCGGGCCTCCACCAGGACGAACAGGCCCAGCAGGGCCAGGCCGCCGAGCAGCGGAACCAGGGTGTCCGGGGACGTCCAGCCCGCCGCCTCGGTCTGCACGATGCCGTACGCCACCGTGGCCAGGCCCGCCGTGACGAGCACCGCGCCCGCCAGATCGACGCGGCGCCGGTCGCCCGCCCGGCCCTCGGCCAGCCACAGCGCGGCGCCGACCAGGACCAGCACGCCGACGGGCACGTTGATGAGCAGGACCCAGCGCCAGGACAGGACGTCGGTGAGGACCCCGCCGACCAGCCCGCCGGCCGCGCCGCCGCCCGCGCCGACCGCCATCCAGGTGCCTATCGCCTTGGTACGCGCGGGGCCTTCGGGGACGGCGGCGGTCAGGAGGGTGAGCGTCGCCGGGGAGAGGACCGCGGCTCCCAGCCCCTGGCCGGCGCGGGCGGCGAGGAGCTGCCAGCCCTCCTGGGCGAGGCCGCCCGCCAGGGACGCGGCGGTGAACAGACCGAGCCCGATCAGGAACATCTTCTTGCGGCCGTAGATGTCGGCGGTGCGCCCGCCCAGCAGCATGAACCCGGCGAACGCGATCGAGTAGGTGTTCAGGACCCATTGGAGCCCTGACGCGCTCAGACCCAGGTCGGCGCGCATGGAGGGCAGCGCCACGTTGACGACGGACACATCGAGGAGCACGAGGAACTGCCCGGTGCAGGCGGCCACGACCACGGCCCAGGTGCGGGTCCTGGAGCGGGCGGGCAGCAGCGGGGGCGGGGAGACATCAGCCATGACTGTCATACTCTCAGGCGCCCTGCACCCCGTACATCCGCTGGTGGCCCGCCCCGGGCTCCGCCCAACGGCGTAGGACCTCTCACCGCCCGTTGTGTGAACCGGCGCGTGTTTCGCTCCCGTTCATCGGAAAATCCCGGGAATTCAGCGGAATACCGCGTCCGTACGGAAGGTTTCAGTGTGCACTTAGTTGGTGGCCTGGTGCCGCCCGCCCGGGGTGTGCCGCCGCATGCCCCGGCACCGTCCTGTCCTGCCCCTTCTTCCTCACCCGGAGGCCGTACGTATGCAACGGACGACGCACGAACAGCGAACCGGGGAGCTCCCGGACCCGGGAAAGGGCCGAAGCTCCGGTGTCGTCCCCGTCCTCGCGTTCGCGGGCATCACCGTCGCGGTGATGCAGACCCTGCTCGTCCCCGTCATCAAGGACCTGCCCGCCCTGCTCGGCACCGATCCGGCCAATGCGACCTGGGTGATGACCGCCACCCTGCTCGCCGGAGCCGTCGCCACCCCGATCATGGGCCGGCTCGGTGACCTCTACGGAAAGCGGCGGATGCTGCTCTCCAGCCTCGCCGTCATGGTGGTCGGCTCGCTGATCTGCGCCTCGACGGACGATCTCGTCGTCATGATCACCGGCCGGGCGCTCCAGGGCTTCGCCATGGGCGCGATACCCCTGGGCATCGGCATCATGCGTGACGTGCTGCCGCGCGAGAAGCTCGGTTCGGCGATGGCCCTGATGAGTTCCTCGATCGGTGTGGGCGGCGGGCTGGCCCTGCCGGCCGCCGCCCTGGTGGCGCAGCACGCCGACTGGCACGCGCTGTTCCTCGCCTCGGCCGGGCTCGGTGTCCTGGCCATGACCCTCACCGTCCTGGTCGTCCCGGAGTCCGCCCTGCGCGCTCCGGGCCGCTTCGACCTTCCCGGGGCGCTGGGGCTCTCGCTGGGCCTGGTCTGCCTGCTGCTGCCGGTGACCAAGGGGAGCGACTGGGGCTGGACGTCCCCGCTCACGCTCGGACTGATCGCCGCGTCCCTGGTGATCCTGGTCCTGTGGGGCCTGTTCGAGCTGCGCAGCCCGGCGCCGCTGGTGGATCTGCGCACCAGCGCCCGCCGCGAGGTGCTGCTGACCAACCTGGTGTCGATCATGGTCGGGGTGGCCTTCTACGCGGTGTCGCTGGTGCTGCCGCAGTTGCTCCAGCTGCCGTCCTCGACCGGGTACGGGCTCGGGCAGTCGATGGTGGTGGCCGGGCTGTGCGTGGCGCCGCTGGGCCTGACGATGATGTTCGTGGCCCCGCTGTACGCCCGTCTGTCCGCCCGCCGCGGTCCCAAGACCACCCTGATCCTGGGCATGCTGGTGATAGCCCTCGGCTACGGGGCGGGCCTCGGCCTGATGAGCGCCCCCTGGCAGACCGTGGTGATCGCCGTGGTGCTCGGGGCGGGGATCGGGCTCGCCTACTCCTCGCTGCCCGCCCTGATCATCGGCGCCGTGGACGCGTCCGAGACGGGTGCGGCCAACGGCCTCAACACCCTCATGCGTTCGATCGGCACCTCGCTGTCGAGCGCGGTCATCGGCATGGTGCTGGCGAACACCTCGGTCCGCGCGGGCGGGGTGGACATCCCCTCCATGGAGGGGTTCCGCACCTCGTTCGTGATCGCGACGGGGGCGGTGCTGGCCGGCCTGGTCCTGGCGTCGTTCCTGCCGTCGCCGCGTCCGGAGCGCCCGGTCCTGATGGCGAGCAGCGCGGGCGACGCCCGCGCCGCCTCGCCGTCCGTGGCGGAGTCGGCCGCCGTCAGCGCGCCGGGGCGTCGAACCGCGGCTCCGTCGTCAGCAGACGGGACACGTCCGTCCCCGTAGCCAGCTCCTGGGGCGGGGTGCCACGGGTGAACAGCCGTGCGGGGCGGGCGCCTTCGACATGGGCGACGCCGTCCCGCACCCGGAGCCAGGAGCCCTCGCGCAGTCCCAGCACGGGGACGTCGTTCTCCTCCAGGAACTCGGTGAGCCGCTCCTCGCGGGTCTCGCCCTTGTGGGTGCTGTCCGGGTCCGGGTCGAGGTAGTGCGGGTTGATCTGGAAGGGCACCAGACCCAGCGTCTCGAAGGACGGCGGCTGCACGATGGGCATGTCGTTGGTGGTACGGAGCGTCGGCGCGGCCATGTTGGTCCCGGCGCTGGCCCCCATGTAGGGGAGCCCGCCGCGTACGGCGTCGCGTACGGCGTCGCGCAGCCCGGTGCGGCAGAGGGCGGAGAGCAGCCGGAAGGAGTTCCCGCCGCCGATGAACACCGCGTCGCTCGCGGCGAGTTGGGCGACGGGGTCGGCGTGCTCGTGGATCCCGCGCACGGTGATGCCGGACGGTTCCAGCGCGTCGCGGACCCGGGCGGTGTAGGTGTCGTGGTCCGCGAGGGCGTACGGGACGAAGGCGAGGCGCGCGTTCTCCGGCAGGAACGAGGTGACGGTGTCGAGCGCGTGTTCCAGGTAACCGCGGCCGTACTGGGTGGAGTTGGAGAGCAGCAGCAGATTCAACGGGATTCCTCGGGTCGAACGGGTGGGGCGGGTCGGGCGGTTCAGGTGGCCGTGGTGGTGCGGGGCCGGCCCGCGCGGCCCTTGGGCCGCTGGGGCGGGCGGGTGAGCCGCTGTTCCAGCAGGTGCGCGGCGTGGCGCAGGGCGTCGAGCCGGTCCTCGGGCGCCCCCCGGAACCGGTCCTCGCCCCCGCCCAGGCTGAGGCTGCCGTACGGCTCGCGCCCCAGGAACACCGGTACGGCGACGGTCGCGATGCCGGTGTCGTACTCGCCGACCGTCCAGGCGTACCCCTGGGCGCGGACCTTCAGGAACTCCCGCTCCAGCAGGTCGGGGTCGGTGACGGTCCGCTCGGTGAAGCGGGCCATGGGGCGGCCCCGGAAGAGCCGGTGGCGCTGGTCGTCGGGCAGATAGGCGTAGTACGACTTGCTGGTGGCCCCGGCGTGCGCCGGGTAGAGCTCACCGACCAGCGGGTAGTAGCGCAGCGGCCCGGTCTCGCCCTCCTCGGCGGCCACGCACCGCATGTGGAAGCTGTCCGGGAGGCAGAACAGGACGGTGTCGCCGGTGGTGCGGCGCAGCTCCTCCAGGACCGGGGCGGCCAGCAGCTCCAGGGACCCGGAGCGTTCCCAGAGGCGGCCGAGGCGCAGCACGGCGGGGCCGATGCGGTAGCGGCGGGTGACGGGGTCGGAGACCAGGAAGCCCCGGCCCGCGAGGGTGGCCAGCAGGCGCTGGGCGACCGAGGTGTCCCAGCCGAACTCCTCGGCGACCTCGGTGACGCCCCAGTCGGGCCGGGTGCGCTCGAAGGCGAGCAGCACCAGCAGGGCCCGGTCGACGGTTTGCAGGGCTCCGGCGGGGGTGCGCCGGTCGAGATCGAAGTCGGCCATCGCCATCTCACCATTCAGACCTGAATTGCAAATAACGGGAAACTGTTGCGCTCCACGGTAGCGGATCCCGAATGTGGCTCCAGCACCCCGCCCGGCGCCTCCCCCGCCGGAGCGCCGGGCGGGTGTCCCGCTCTGGAGAAAGGCCCCCCATGCTGAAGTACGTACTGGACATCGTCGAGCTGCTGGACGATCCGCAGGCCTGCGGTAAGGCGGTCGTCGGGTACCTCGACTCCGTCGCGGGGGCCGAGGGCTCGTCCGCCCAGGTCACGACCGTCACCGGCGAGCGGGGGTCGACGGACTTCGTACTCGTCCGTATCCCGGGCTCCCGGGGACGCGCCTCCGGCGGCGACGCCCGCACCCTCGGTGTCGTCGGCCGGCTCGGCGGCGTCGGCGCCCGCCCCGAGGTGACCGGACTGGTGTCCGACGCCGACGGCGCCGCCGCGGCCGTCGCCACGGCCGCCAAGCTGCTGGACATGCGCCGCCGGGGCGACGTCCTGCCCGGCGACGTGGTCGTCGCCACCCACATCTGCCCGAACGCGCCCACCGAGCCGCACGACCCGGTGCCCTTCATGGGCTCGCCCGTGGACATCGCCACGATGAACCGGCACGAGGTCACCGAGGAGATGGAGGCCGTGCTCTCCATCGACACCACCAAGGGCAACCGGATCATCAACCACAAGGGCCTGGCCCTGTCGCCCACCGTCAAGGAGGGCTGGGTGCTCCGGGTCTCCGAGCAGCTCGGCGAGCTGCTCGCCGTGGTGACGGGTGAGCCGTTGGTCACGTACCCCGTGACCACCCAGGACATCACCCCGTACGGTAATGGTGCACACCACATCAATTCGATTCTCCAGCCGTCCACCGCGACCGCCGCTCCGGTCGTCGGTCTCGCGGTCACCTCGGCCGCCGCGGTACCCGGCTGCCAGACGGGCGCGAGCCACGAGGGCGACATCGCGTCCGCCGCCCGGTACGCCGTGGAGGTCGCCAAGGCCTACGGCGCCGGAACCCTGGACTTCCACGACGCGGTGGAGTTCGACAACCTCGTCAACCGCTACGGGTCCCTGGCTCACCTCCAGACCTTCGGCCGCACACCCCAGGAGTCCTGATGGCATCCGCCCCCCGGGCCGACGCCACGGCCACCGAGGCCAAGAGCATCGGCAGCGACGACTACTCGCTCTCCCGTGTCCCGCGCGACAAGCGCTTCGGCTTCTGGTCGATGCTGCTCCAGTGGCTCGCCCAGTCCGGTTCGATCTCGCAGTTCACGCTGGGCGCCACCATCGGTGTCGGCATGACCTTCGGGAACGCCTTCCTCGCCTTCACGCTCGGCGCGGTCATCCTGGAGATCGTGATCTTCGCCATCGGCCTGGCCGGGATGCGCGAGGGCCTCGCCACCCCGATGCTGACCCGCTGGGTGGGCTTCGGCCGCAACGGCTCGGCGCTGGTCAGCTTCGTGATCGCGGTCAGTCTGGTCGGCTGGTTCGGCGTCCAGAACACGATCTTCGGCAACAGCGTCTCGGCCCTGATCGGCGGCCCGTCCTGGATGTGGTGTGTGATCGCGGGCATCGCCATCACCGCCCTGGTGATCTTCGGCTTCCGCTACATGGCCCTGTTCGCGAAGATTGTCACCCCGCTCTTCTTCGGCATGGTCGCCTGGTCCGTCATCTCGACGCTCAAGGACCACTCGATCAGTGACCTGATCAGCTCACCGCCGCCCGGCCAGACGATCCCCCTGGCGGTCGCCGCCACCGCCATCGCGGGCGGCTACATGACCGGCGCCATCGTGTCGCCGGAGATGACCCGCTACAACAGGAAGGGCTCGCACGTCTTCGTGCAGAGCGCGTCCTCGATGATCCTCTCCGAGTACATCGTCGGCATGACCGGTGTGGTGCTCGGCCACCTGGTGAAGTCCAGCGACGTCTCACACATCGTGCTCTCCACCTCGGGCGCCTTCGGTGTCCTGGTGGTCCTGATGTCCACCGCCAAGATCAACGACTGGAACCTGTACGGCTCCTCCCTCGGCGTCGTCAACTTCTTCCAGGTCGTCTTCGGCCGCCGGCTGCACCGCGGTGTGGTCACCGTGGCCCTCGGCGTCGCCGGGACCCTGCTCTCCGCGGTCGGCATCATGACCCACTTCACGGAGTTCCTCTCCCTGCTGGGCGTGATGATCCCGCCGATCGGCGGCATCATCGTCGCGGAGTACTGGGTCGTGAAGCGGATGCGCAAGCCGCTGGACGAGACCCGCGAGGCCCAGACCCTTCCGGCGACGTCCCCGACCTGGGTGCCGATGTCCCTGGTCATCTGGCTGGTGGCGTTCTGCGTCGGCAAGTTCTACGACGGCGGCATCCCGGCCCTCAACTCGCTGGTCGTCGCCTTCCTGCTGTACTGCGTCCTCGGCCTGCTGGGCTGGATCAAGCCGTACGGCACCTCCACCCTGGACGACGACGAGGCGCACGCCCCCGCCCCCGCCACCCACGCCACCACCCCGGCAGGAGCAGCATGAGCACCACCCCCGCCTCCGCGCAGGCACAGGACGAGGTCGTCGGCCTCTGCGCCGAGCTGATCCGCTTCGACACCTCCAACCCGACCAGCGACGAACGCGCCGCCGCCGACTGGGTGGTCGCCCGCCTCTCCGAGGCCGGCATCGACTCCGAACTGGTCGAGTCCGCCCCCGGCCGGGCCAGCGTCATCGCACGCCTCGCCGGGGCCGACCCGGACCGCGGTGCCCTGCTGGTCCACGGCCACCTCGACGTGGTCCCCGCCGACGCCGCCGACTGGCAGGTGCCGCCGTTCTCCGGCGAGATCCGCGGCGGCTACCTCTGGGGGCGCGGCGCGATCGACATGAAGGACACGGTGGCGGTCATGCTGGCCACCGCCCGGCACTTCGCCCGTACCGGCACGCGGCCCGCCCGCGACGTGGTCCTCGCCTTCCTCGCGGACGAGGAGGCGGGCGGGAAGTTCGGCGCGCACTGGCTGGTCGAGCACCGGCCCGAGCTGTTCGCGGGCGTCACCGAGGCGATCGGGGAGGGCGGCGGCTTCTCCTTCGCGATCGACGACACCCGCCGCCTCTACCCGATCGAGAACGCCCAGCGCGGCATGGCCTGGATGGAGCTGACCGCCACCGGGCGGGCCGGCCACGGCTCCTCCCCCAACGACGAGAACGCCGTCACCGACCTCGCCGAGTCCCTCACCCGCATCGGCCGCGAGACCTTCCCGATCCGGCTGATCGAACCGGTCCGCGCCCTGCTCGAAGAGGCCGCCCGGCTGTACGGGGTGGAGTTCGACGAGGACGACATCGAGGGCACCCTGGAACGGCTCGGCCCGGTCTCCGACTTCATGCAGGTGGTGCTGCGCAACTCCGCCAACCCCACCATGTTCGACGCCGGTTACCAGACCAACGTCATCCCCGGGAAGGCCACCGCCCGGGTGGACGGCCGCTTCCTGCCGGGCCACGAGCAGGAGTTGACCGACACGATCGACCGGCTGCTGCTCCCCTCCGTCACCCGCGAGTGGGTCAACCACGACATCGCGATGGAGACGACGTTCGACGGCCCGCTGGTGGAGGCGATGTGCGAGGCGGTCCGCGCCGAGGACCCGGACGGCCACCCCGTGCCGTACTGCAACCCCGGTGGCACCGACGCCAAGGCCTTCACCCACCTGGGCATCCGCTGCTTCGGCTTCAAGGGGCTGAAGCTTCCGCACGACCTGGACTACGGCCGGCTGTTCCACGGCGTGGACGAGCGCGTCCCGCTGGAGGGCCTGCGCTTCGGCGTCCGCGTCATGACCCGACTCTGGCAGAGCTGCTGACCTGATCCGGCAGCTCCGCCAGGGGCCCGCCCCGACCCGGGCTCACCCCACCCGTACGCCCCCGCCGACGCCTTCGGCGGGGGCGTACGGCACGATGGGACGCCTTCGTCCCCCGCCCCCACCAGGAGGAACCCCGTGGCAGCCGAGCCCCAGCCGGAGATTCTCGCCGCGTTCCAGGCGGCCAAGGGCTTCATGCCGCCGGGTGAGGGCCTCGCCCTGTACGCCGCCGCCACCGAGGCCGCCGCGCTCGGCCTGCCCCTGCTGGAGGTGGGCACCTACTGCGGGCGGTCCACGATCCTGCTCGCCGACGCGGCCCGCGCGGCCGGGGTGAGCGCGCTCACCGTGGACCACCACCGGGGCAGCGAGGAGCAGCAGCCGGGGTGGGAGTACCACGACCCGTCCCTGGTGGACCCGGAGGTGGGCCTGACGGACACCCTGCCCACTTTCCGCCGGACCCTTCGCCGGGCGGGCCTGGAGCAGCACGTGGTGGCGCTCGTGGGCCGGTCCCCGCAGGTGGCGGCCGTCTGGGGCGGGCGGCTCGGCTTCGTCTTCATCGACGGCGGGCACACCGACGAGCACGCGACGGCCGACTACGAGGGCTGGGCGCCCAAGCTCGCCGAGGGCGGTCTGCTGGCGGTCCACGACGTCTTCCCCGACCCGGCGGACGGCGGCCAGGCCCCGTACCGGATCTACCGACGGGCCCTGGAATCGGGGGCGTTCACGGAGATCTCGGCCACGGACTCGCTGCGCGTGCTGCGGCGTACGGGGGCCGGGATCTGAGGGACGCGGATAGCATCGCGGCGTGCGTGACGACGACAGCCCTCCCCCCACCTCCCCGGCGCCCGCGCGCCGCCGTCCCGTGGCCGGTGCCGCGGTGCTGGCCGCGGTGTGCCTGACCGCCGCGGGCTGCGGCTCCGGCGGCGCCCTTCCGCAGGCCGGTCCGCCCGCCTCCGACAGCACGTCCTCGGCGCCGCCCGAGCCCTCCGCGTCCACGTCCGCGTCCCGGTCGCCGTCCGGCCCGGCGAGCCCGTCCACGGCCCCCCTGCCCTCGGCCACCTCCGCGAAGGCGCTGCCGAAGGGGCCGCTCACCGGCCGGACCGTGGTGATCGACCCCGGGCACAATCCGGGCAACCGCGAGCACACCCGGGAGATCAACGCCCAGGTGGACATCGGCACCGGGCGCAAGGAGTGCGACACCACGGGCACCGCCACCGACTCCGGTTACGCGGAGGCCCGCTTCACCCTCGACGTGTCCCGCAGGCTGCGGACGCTGCTGGAGGCCGAGGGGGCGAAGGTGGTCCTCACCCAGGACGACGACCGCCCGTTCGGCCCGTGCGTGGACGAGCGGGCCCGGATCGGCAACGAGGCGCGCGCCGACGCCGTCGTGTCGGTCCACGCGGACGGTTCGGCGGCCGGCAACCGCGGCTTCCACGTGATCCTGCCCGCGGCGGTGAGCGGGGGCGGCGCGGACACCTCGAAGATCGTGGTGCCCTCGCGCGACCTCGGGGAACGGATCGCGGGAAAATTCGTCCGGGCCACCGGAAGCGCGCCTTCCAATTACATCGGCGGCGGTACGGGACTGGACACCCGGAACGATCTCGGCGGACTGAATCTCTCGACCGTGCCCAAAGTCTTCATCGAATGCGGCAATATGCGTGATCCGAAGGACGCCGCCCTGCTCACGAGCGAGGACTGGCGTCAACGGGCGGCCGCCGGCATCGCCGAGGGCATCGGGAGCTTCCTCGCGAGGTAGTTCTGCGGTGATGGTGGCGACTTCGGGGGGATGAGGCGTCCGTGGTCCGGGCAGGGATACAACCCGCCCAGGCAGACGATAGATTCATCCGTACGATGGGGAGCCGCCCCCGAGCTTCGCGCCGTGCCCGCCGTACCGGCGGTGTCGACGACCGCCCCGACGAGACGACCGACTAAGGACCTTCACGTGAATATCCGCTCCCTCACTCGAGGCGACGGCGTGGTGATCGGAGCAGCGGTCGTGCTGTTCATCGCCTCTTTCCTCAACCTCTTCGGTGTCGACTGCCCCCGGGGCATCGACTGCTCCGGCTACCGCTCCAACGCCTGGGACTCGCTCTCCCTCCTGATGAGCATCTACCTGGCCGGCATCATCGGCGCGGCGCTGCTCATCACGAGCCGCGCCATGCCGGGCCGCAAGGTGGCGGGGCTCGACCTCGCCCAGTTCGGCGCCGCGTTCACCGTGTTCGCGCTCTGGACCATGTTCTGGACGATCATCGACGCCAGCAACGCCGGTGCCGGTCTGATCCTCGGCCTCCTGGCGACGATCGCGCTGGCGGGCGGCGCGCTGGCCACTCCGCTGGTCCCGGCGCTCAAGGCCCCGCTGATGGGCGCCCCGCGTCCGGCGCAGCCCGGACACCCGGGCCAGCCGCAGTTCGGCCAGCTCTCCCAGGGGTACGGCTACCCCGGCGCCCAGCAGCCCTACGGCGCCCAGCCGGGCCAGCCCCAGCCGTACGGCGCCCAGCCCGGTACGCCGGACGCCGCCCAGCAGGCCCCGCAGACCGGCGGCGGCGCGCCCTCCGGTGACTTCACGCCGTTCTGGTTCGCGGTGCCGGTGGCCCGTCCGCTGTACGGCGAGGACGGCGCCGCGACGCCGATCGCCGAACTCGCCCCCGGTACCTGGTACCTGGCGGTGGAGCAGCGCGGCTCCGGGCTCATCGCCCAGACCCAGGACGGCCGTCGTGGGGTCCTCCAGGACACCTCGGGCATCCAGCGCGGCTGACCCTTCCGTACGCCACCGTGGCCCCCGCCCCTTCCCGGGCGGGGGCCACGGCCGTGTCAAGGGGCCTTCCCCGGCGGGGTTTCACTCCGCGTGGAGCGGCAACCCGCATTCCATGTCCTACAGATCAGGCACAGGAAGCAGTACCGCCGCCCGCGTCATCGCCGTCGTGGCGGACGTCATGGCGTTCATCCTCGTCGCGTGGATCCTGATATACCTGCTCGACGCCAACCGGGGCAACGAACTGGTGCGTGTGGTCCACGAGTCGGCCAACTGGCTGGCGGGCTGGTCGTACGACCTGTTCACCTTCGACGAGGCGTGGGCGCGGGTCGTGGCCGGATACGGTCTGGCCGCCGTCGTCTACCTCTTCATCGGTCACGCCCTGGCGGGCCGGATCCGCCGCTGAGCGGGCGGACGGTCAGCGGCAGCAGTCGGGTTCGAGCCCGGTCGGCAGCCGCTCGCCGCCGAAGACCGCCGTGGTCGCCTCGTCACCGCCGAGCGCGGCCACCGCGAGCAGCAGTGAGCCCGCCGTCCAGGTGGTGAGTTCCGGCGGCCAGAAGGCCCGTTCGCCCTCGAAGACGTATCCGGTCCAGTACAGGCCGCCCTCGGCGCGCAGGTGCCGGAGGGACTGGAGGATCTCCAGGGCCCGGTCGGACTCTCCGGTCACCCAGAGCGCCAGGGCGAGTTCACTGCTCTCGCCGCCGGTCACCCAGGGGTTGGGCAGCACACAGCGCACCCCGAGGCCGGGCACCACGAAGCGGTCCCAGCCCTCCTGGATCCGCGCCGTGGCGGCGGGTCCGGTGACCGCGCCGGCCAGGACCGGGTAGTACCAGTCCATCGAGTAGCGGCTCTTGTCCAGGAAGCGTTCCGGGTGGCTGCGGACGGCGTGCCCGAGCGCGCCGGCCGCCAGCTCCCAGTCGGGCTGCGGCTCCTCACGCTGCTCGGCCAGGGCCAGGGCGCAGCGCAGGGCCTGGTAGACGGAGGAGCAGCCGGTCAGCAGGGCGTCGGTGACCGGGGTGCCGTCGGCCTCCCGCTTCCACCCGATCTGGCCGCCGGGCTGCTGGAGCCGGAGCACGAACTCGACGGCGGCGTAGACCGTGGGCCACATCCGGTCGGCGAACGCGTCGTCACCGGTGGCCAGGTAGTGGTGCCAGACGCCCACGGCCGCGTAGGCGCAGAAGTTGGTCTCGCGCCCGAGGTCGGTGGGCCGCTCGGGGTCGCCGTCGTGGTAGGCGGCGTACCAGGAGCCGTCGCCGTTCTGGTGGCGGGCGAGCCAGTCGTAGGCGCGGGCGGCGGCCGCGTGCTCGCCGGCCGCGTCGAGGGCCATCGCGGCCTCGGTGTGGTCCCAGGGGTCGAGGTGATGGCCGCGGAACCACGGCAGGGCCCCGTCACGGCGCTGCACGGCCCGCAGCGCGGCGACGGTCTCGGCGGCCTGGTCGGCGGTGAGGACTCCGGGCAGGACGAGGTGCTCGGTCCGCTCGGGGGTGCTCACGCCTCGGCCTTCGGAAGGTGCGGCTTGGTCGCGTAGGCCACGAAGCTCTTGCCGACGACCGGGTTGAGGAGCTGTTCGGTGACCCGGGTGGCCAGGGGCTTCTTCATGATGTCCCAGACCAGCAGCTTGTGGTAGGCGCGGACCGGCAGCGCCGCGTCCTCGCCGTCACGGCCCACGCCGAACGCGCACTTGAGCCACCAGTAGGGGCTGTGCAGGGCGTGCGCGTGGTGGGTGCCGTAGGGTTTGAGCCCAGCCTCACGGATCTTTCCGAGCAGTTCGTCGGCCTTGTAGATCCTGATGTGCCCGCCCTCGACCTCGTGGTACGCGTCGGAGAGCGCCCAGCAGACCTTCTCGGGGCCGTAGCGGGGCACGGTGACCGCGATCCGGCCGCCGGGCCTGAGCACCCGGACCATCTCGGCGAGGACGCCCTTGTCGTCGGGGATGTGCTCCATCACCTCGGAGATGATCACGACGTCGAACGAGGCGTCGGGGAACGGCAGGTTGAGCGCGTCGCCCTGCATCGCGGTGGCGGTGGCGCCCGCGGGGGCCTCCCCCTCCTCCTTCATGGCGGCGAACCACTTCGCGACCTCGCGGATCTCCTCGCCGTTCTGGTCGAGGGCCACGACCTGGGCGCCGCGCCGGTAGCACTCGAAGGCGTGGCGTCCGGCGCCGCAGCCCAGGTCGAGCACCCGGTCGCCTGCGGCGAGCGGGAAGCGGGTGAAATCGACGGTCAGCACGGGGGCCTGCCTTCGAGGTCGGGGGCGGGGGTTGCGGAAGTCGCGGGATCCGGGGGAACCACGGGAGTCACCCGCGTGCCGCGCGGGCGGCGATCGCCTGACGGTACAGCTCCGCGGTGCCGGCGGCGGCCCTGGCCCAGGTGAAGTTGGCCAGGACCCGTGCCCGCCCGGCGGCGCCGAGGCGGGCGCGCAGCTCCGCGTCGCCGAGCAGTCTGCCGAGCGCCGTGGCCAGGGCGTCCGCGTCGCCGGGGGGCACGGCGAGGCAGGCCTCGCCGTCGGGTCCGGTGACCTCGGGGATCGCGCCGCCGGTGGTGGCCACCAGCGGTGTCCCGGTGGCCATGGCCTCGGCGGCGGGCAGCGAGAACCCTTCGTACAGCGAGGGCACGCAGGAGATCTGGGCGCCGCGGACCAGGTCGACCAGTTCGGCGTCGCTGATGCCCTTGACGAACTCGACGGCGTCCGTGAGCCCGTGCCGCTCGATCGCCTGGGCGACCGGGCCGTCCTCGGCCCGCTTCCCGACGACCACCAGATGGGCCCCGGGGTTCCCGGTGCGGACCTTGGCGAGCGCCTCGACCAGGTGGACCAGGCCCTTGAGCGGGACGTCGGCGCTGGAGGTGGTGACGATCCGGCCGGGCACCTCGGCGACCGAGGGGTCGGGCGACCAGAGGTCGGTGTCGGCCCCGATGTGCACGACCTGGACCCGTTCCGGGCGGACCCCGAGGTCGTCCACGATCTCCTGCCGGGAGGAGGCGGAGACGGTCAGCACGGACGGCAGCCGCCGGGCCACCCGCTTCTGCATGCGGGTGAAGGCGTACCAGCGGCGTACGGAGAGGCGGCGGACACGGGAGTCGGCGGCCTCCAGGTCGAGGCGGCGGTCCACGGTGACGGGGTGGTGGATGGTGGTGACGAGGGGGGCGCCGAGATCCCCCAACAGGCCGTAGCCGAGCGTCTGGTTGTCGTGGACGACGTCGAAGTCACCGCGCCTGCCCAGAAGATGGCGGCGGGCCCGCAGGCTGAAGGTGAGGGGCTCGGGAAAGCCGCCGGTCCACATGGTGGCGACCTCGGCGGCATCGATCCAGTCGCGGTACTCGCCGCGCCCGGGGGTGCGGAACGGATCGGGCTGGCGGTAGAGGTCGAGGCTGGGCAGCTCGGTGAGCGGGACGCCCTCGTCGAGGACGGGGTAGGGCTGGGCGCCGATCACCTCGACGCTGTGGCCGAGCCGGGCCAGCTCGCGGCCGAGGTGGCGTACGTAGACGCCCTGACCGCCGCAGTACGGGTTGCCCTTGTAGGTCAGCAGCGCGATGCGCAACGGCCGGTCACCCTCGGTGCCCGACGCGCCGCCGCCCGCGAGGGGGCCAGACTCCACGGCCTCAGCGGTCACACTCGGTCCCCTTCTCGCTGCGGTGTTCGCCGGAGCGTAACCGGTCGCGCTAATCTAGAACAAGTTTCAGACCCGTTCGTTCAGCAACCACCGAATCTACCGGCAGGTAGCGTCGGTGGGGCGGCCGGATCAGGTGATTCACGCCACGACGGGCCCACGGCCCGGCGGGGCCGCGCCCCTCCGGCCGGCCCGCCGGGACGAGGAACCGGTTCCCGTCCCGGCGGGCACGCGGTGCGAACGGAAGCCTTGGATGGGAGACATGGCAGCGGACCCCGGACCACCGGCGCCTGTCCTGACGCCACGCCAGGAAGCCCGCCGACGCCGCATCCTGCACGCCGGCGCCCAACTCGCCGGCCGGGGCGGCTTCGAGGCGGTGCAGATGCGCGAGGTCGCCGACGCGGCCGGGGTCGCCCTCGGCACGCTGTACCGCTACTTCCCCTCCAAGGTCCATCTGCTGGTCGCGCTGATGGAGGACCAGCTCCAGCGGCTCCACGCGGCGCTCCGCAGACGGCCCCCGTCCGCCGGGTGCGCGGACCGACGGGTGGCCGAGACCCTGATGCGGGCCTTCCGGGCACTCCAGCGCGAGCCGCACCTGGCGGACGCCATGGTGCGGGCGCTGACCTTCGCCGACCGGGGGGTCAGCCCCGAGGTGGACGCCGTCTCCCGGCTGACGACGGCGATCATCCTGGACGCGATGCGACTGGAGGAGCCCACCCGGGACCAGCTGGCAGTGGTCCGCGTCATCGAGCACACCTGGCTCTCGGCGCTGATCACGTGGCTGTCGGGCCGGGAGTCGATCGCCCAGGTGCGCCGGGACATCGAGACGGTGTGCCGGCTGATCGACCTGCCGGAGGCGGACCCGCCCGACGGGGCGGCCTGACGGGCCGCCGTTCCTGACTCTCCATCAGTCCTCTTGCTGTGTGAACCTCTTGAGGGCTCCCGCCGGACAGCCGCACGTCGCCCCGCCGAGTCGTGCCGGAGTCTCGCCGCGACGCGAGTCCTGCTCGACACACCGACGTGAGGAGCCCGAGATGACCGAAGGACCGGATCCGCGCACGTACCCGCGCAGCGTCCCCCACGCCGATCCGGGAGCGCCGGACCACCGCGGCCCGGCACGCTACCTCTGGTGGCTGGTCAGGACGCAACGCGAGCGGGTCGCCCTCGGGGCCCTGTGGGGCAGTTCGTGGATGTGCGCGCTCATGCTGCCGCCGCACATCATGTCCCAGGCGATCGACCGCGGTCTCCACGCGGGCGACCGGGGGCAGTTGGTCCTGTGGATCTCGGTCCTCCTCGTGGTCGGCGCGGCCGTCGCCGTCCTCGGCATCCTGCGCCACCGCACCATGACCCTCATCCGGACCGACGCGGCGTACCGCACGGTGCAGGTCGTCGTCCGGCACGTCACGCACCTGGGTGCGGCGCTGCCCGGCAAGGTGTCGGCGGGCGAGCTGGCCCATCTGCAGGCGGGCGACATCGGCCGGATCGCCCAGACCCTGACCGTCACGGGGCCCGGGGTGGGCGCGGTCATCGCGTACGCCGTGGCCACCGTGCTGCTGTTCCGCATCTCCGCCCTGCTGGCGCTCGTGGTCCTGCTGGGCGTCCCGCTCCTCGCGGTGACCATCGGCCCCCTGCTGGAGAAGCTGCACGGGGTGGAGGGGACCTACCGGGAGAAACAGGGCGAACTCACCGCCCAGGCGGTGGACATGGTGACCGGGCTGAGCGTGCTGAACGGCATCGGCGGGAAGCCGATGTTCGCCCGCCGCTACCGGGAGCGGTCCCAGGCACTCCTCACCGACGGCTACCGTGTCGCCTCCCTGACCAGCTGGGTGCAGTCCCTCGGCGCGTGCCTGCCGGTGATCTTCCTCGCCCTGGTCACCTGGATCGCCGCGCGGATGGCCGCGAGCGGCGCCATCACGGTCGGTGAACTGGTGGCCGTCTACGGGTACGTCGCCGCGCTCCTGGCGCCCGTGACCTTCTTCATCGAGGGCGCCGACGACCTCCCGCGCGGGCTCGTCTCCGCGCGCCGGGTGACCGACATCCTGGCGATGAGACCCGACGTCGAGGACGGCAGGACGCTGGTGCCGCGGCCGAACGGCCCCGCCGACCTGCGCGATCCGGCCTCCGGACTGGTGGTTCCCGCAGGCCGGACGACGGCCCTGGTGAGCGCCAGGCCCGACGAGACCCGGGCGGTGGTCGAACGGCTGGGCCGCTACACGGACTCCGACGTCACCTGGGGCGACGTCCCGCTGGCCGGCATAGGGCTCGCCGAGGTGCGCCGGCACATCCTCCTCGCCGACAACGACACGTACCTCTTCGGCGGTTCGGTCCGCGCCGCCGTCTCCGTACGGGACTCCCACTCCGAGGAGGACATCGGGCGGGCGATACGCGCGGCGGTGGCCGAGGACATCGTCGAGTCGCTGCCGGACGGGCTCGAATCCCGCCTGCGCAACCGGGCTCTCCATGTGTCCGGCGGCCAGCGGCAGCGGCTGCGGCTCGTGCGGGCGCTGCTCGCCGACCCCGAGATCCTGCTGCTCGTCGAGCCGACCTCGGCCCTGGACGCGCACACCGAGGCCACCGTCGCATCGCGGGTCAAGGCCGCCCGCCAGGGCCGCACCACCCTCGTCGTCAGCACGTCCCCGCTGCTGCTCGGCCACGCGGACCAGGTGTCGTACCTGGTGAACGGCCAGGTCGTCGCGACGGGCACGCACGGTGAACTGCTCGCGCGGCAGAGCGACTACCGGGCCCTGGTGTTCCGCGGCACCGACGAGAACGCCCCGGACGAGAGCGAACCGTCCGTCCGGGCAGCCGGTACCCAGGAAGGAATCAGCCGATGAGCGGCTCGTACGAGGTACCGCGGCTCCCGGTCGCCGACGCCCGAGCCGTGCGCCGGGGCACCTGGGGGCTGCTCACGGCCGACGGCCCCGCCATGGTCAAGATCATCGCCCTGACCTGTCTGGCCTCTCTCGCGGGCCTCGCGGGCCCGTGGCTGCTCGGCAGGATCGTCAGCGGGGTCGAGCAGGGCAGCATCACGACCGAGGGGGTCGACCGGCTGGCGATGACGGTACTCCTCGTCGCCGTGGCCCAGTTGGTGCTGACCCGGTACGCCCGGGCCCACTCCCACCGGTTCGGCGAGCGCGCGCTCGCCCGGCTGCGCGAGGAGGTCGTCGACCGGACCCTCGCCCTGCCGGCCAAGGTGGTCGAACAGGTCGGCACCGGCGATCTGGTGACCCGCACGTCCGTGGACGTCGACACCGTGGCCTTGACGCTGCGCAATGCGGCGCCCGACGTGTTCATCGCCCTTGTGCAGGTGTTGTTCATCTTCGTCGCCGTCTTCGTGCTGCATCCGCTGCTGGGGCTGTGCGCGCTCGTGGGCCTGCCGTTCGTCTGGTGGGCCGGCCGCTGGTACCTCGCCAGGGCCAGGGACGCCTATCTCGCCCAGGGCGCGGCCGCGTCCGACGTCGCCGAGGCGCTGAACGCCACGGCGCAGGGTGCCCGCACCGTCGAGGCGTTCGGGCTGCGCGAGAGCCGGGTGCTGCACACGGACAGGACCATCGACACGACGTACCGGGCGGCCCGGCGCACCCTGTTCCTGCGCACCGTGCTGTTCCCCGTCACCGGGTTCGCGCACACGCTGCCCCTGGCGCTGGTCCTCCTGGTGGGCGGGTTCGCCTATCTGAACGGGTCGGTCGCCCTGGGTGTGGTGGTGGCCAGCAGCCTCTACATGTGGCAGCTCGTCGACCCGCTCGACCGTGCGCTGGCCTGGGTGGAGCAGCTCCAGCGCAGCGGGGCCTCCTTCGCCCGGGTCAAGGGCGTCGGCCTGGTCACCGACACGACCGTGCCGGACTCCCGGCAGCCCGCCGACGGCCGCATCGAGGTCTCCGGAGTGCGGTACGCGTACTCCGGCACGCACGACGTGCTGGACGACGTCGACCTGACGGTGCGTCCCGGCGAACGGCTGGCGGTGGTCGGCTCCTCGGGCGCGGGCAAGTCCACCCTCGGCAAGCTGATGTCCGGTGTGGGGGCTCCGCGTACGGGGTCCATCGAGGTGGGCGGCGTCTCGGTGGCGGCCCTCGCCGCGGCGGGCGCGCTGGGCAACCGCATCGTCCTGATCACCCAGGAGCACCACGTGTTCCTGGGGACCCTCCGGGAGAACCTCACGATGGCGGCGCCGGACGCCGCCGACGGTGCCATGCTCGCCGCGCTCGCCATGGTGGAGGCCGACTGGGCCCAGGAGCTCCCGGACGGGCTCGACACCCGTCTCGGCGTCGGCGGGGTTCAGCTCGACGCCGCCCAGGCCCAGCAACTCACCCTGGCACGGGTGCAGTTGGCGGACCCCCATACCTTGATTCTCGACGAGGCGACCGCACTTCTCGATCCCACGACGGCACGGCACGCCGAACGGGCGATGGCCGCCGTCCGCGCCGATCGCACGGTGATCGCCATCGCGCACCGGCTACAGACCGCGCACGACGCCGACCGGGTCGCGGTCATGGAGGACGGCCGCATCGTCGAGCTCGGCACCCACGACGAACTGATCGCCGCCCAGGGGCCGTACGCGGCACTCTGGCGGTCCTGGAACGGCCAGGGCGGCTGAGGGGCCGCAGGTCCCGCCGGTGTGCCCGCCCATCACCCCGGCGCGCCCGCCCACGGCGCCCCGCCCAGGAACTCCGGCTGCTGGTACGGCTCCCACCACAGGGTGAGCCCCCACACGCCCAGCGCCAGCGACACCGCCGCCGCGGCGAAGGCCAGCCACGGCCGGTGCAGTCGGCGCAGGACCAGCATCCAGACCAGCAGCGGAAGCAGCGCCCCGCCGAGGGCGATCAGCGGGAGATCGACGTAGAGCACGCTGAGGTCGCGGCGCGACTGCTCGAAACCACCGGTGACGCTGACACGGGCGAGCGGCGCCCAGGCGAGGGTGGCGATCGCGGCACCCGCGACGGCGAGCAGGCACCCCGCGGAGCCCTGGTTCGGCTGGTCCATACCTCCCACGACGCGCTCTCCCCGCCCACGGTTCCGGCGGAGCGGCCCCCTCACGGCGCGGCCGGGTCGGTGTACTCGTCCCGCACCTCGCCGGGCACCTCGCAGCCGTCCTCGACGCCGGTGAACGTGACGCTCCGCGTACGGTCGGGTCCCAGCAGCGCCCAGGAGCGGGCGTAGAGCTTCCAGCCCCGCTTGGCGAAGGTGCGGAAGACCGCCTCCCCCTCGGCGTGGCTGGAGACGATCTCCCAGTCGTGCGAGCGCAGCCGCTCCTCCGTGCCCTCGAAACCGGCGGCTGCCACGTCCTCGGGCACCTGCCCGGACCAGGGCACGACGCACGCCCGCCAGCCGCCCTCCGGCAGACCGTCCAGGGACGTGTCACCCTCCGGGAGCCCGGCCGCCGTGGTGTAGGCGGATATCTCCCCGGCCACCGTCTCCCCGGTGAACGGGGCGGGCGGCACCCGCGAGGGTTTCGCCGCGCCCGCCTCCTGCCCGAGGAGCCCGCAGCCGGAGGCCACGCTCATGAACCCACTCACGGCGACGGTCACGGCCGCCGTTCTTCCTCTGCGCACAGGTGCTTCCCGCCCGGTCTCGACCCGCTCCACGGGCACCGCCCGTGTGATTTCCGCCGGAGTGTCGCATGTGCCCTGACCTGCTGTGAAGCCCCCACCCATGGTTCGCCGCCACGGACCGCCGGGTACGGCGGCAGGGGGCCGGCCCGCGCTCACACCGCCCCCGGTAGAGTGAGCGGGTCGTCCTCATGCCCGTACGGGGGGAAGCCGGTGCGAATCCGGCACTGACCCGCAGCCGTGTCCTCCCCCCGCCGGGTGGCCAGTCGGAATGCCCCGCACGTCAGCGTGACCGGCTCGTGCCACCGGAACCCCGGTGGGCGGCACCGTCGAGGTACACGGGGCCGGAGCCCGGCGCCATCCGTGCGCCCGTGCCCGGCCCTCGCAGGAGAGGCCCACCCAAGCCATGACCGTACGCCGCCGCGCGGCAGCGCTCGCGATCACCGCCGTGCTCGGTGCGGCCACCGCCCCCACCGCGGTCGCCGCCCCGTCCCCCTCCCCGTCCACCGACCTGCCCGCAGGCCTGTACGGCACCAAGGACCCGACCTACGACGGCGTGTGGCGCCAGTCGATGGCCTTCCTGGCCCAGCGGATCGAGCTGGTCACCCCCGCCACCGAGTCGGTGAACTGGCTCGTGGGCCAACAGTGCGACAGCGGCGCCTTCGCCGCCTACCGGGACGCCTCCCGCCCCTGCGACGCCGAGACGCTGGCCGACACCAACGCCACCGGGGCCGCGATCCAGGCGCTGATGGAGCTGGGCACCAACCGCCCGGCCGTGGACAACGGGGTCAGCTGGCTGAAGTCCGTCCAGAACGAGGACGGCGGCTGGGGCTACAACCCCGGCAGCCCCAGCGACGCCAACTCCACCGCCGTGGTGATCGGTGCCCTGGCCAGGGCCGGGGTGCCGCTGGCCGACCTCACCACCGCCGACGGCAAGACGCCGTACACGGCGCTCCAGTCGTTCGCCCTGCCGTGCGGCGGCGAGGACGGCGGGGCGTTCGCCTACCAGCCGGACAAGGACGGCACGCTCACCGCCAACGCGGACGCCACCGCCGCCGCGGTGCTCGGCGCGATGGGCAAGGGCATGGCGACGGGCAACTCCAACGCCGTCAAGGACCCCGTCTGCCACAAGGGCACCGGCCTCACCCCCGAGCAGTCCGCGCAGAACGGCGCCTTCTACCTGGCCGGAGCGCTCGCCGGGTCGGGCCACCTGGACACCCCGCCGATGCCCGGCGCCGAGGACTCCGACCCACAGCCCGACTTCGGCAACACCGCCGACGCGGTCGTCGCGCTGGCCGCGTCCGGCCACAAGGACAAGGCGGCGAAGGCGGTCGCCTACCTGGAGAAGAACGCCCAGGGCTGGGCGAAGGAGGGCGGCCCGGCCGCCACCGCCCAACTGGTGCTCGCCGCCCACGCGACCGGCACCGACGCCCGTGACTTCGGCGGCGTGGACCTCGTACGGCAGCTCAACGCGACGGGCCCCGCGCCCGCCGCCACCGCCGTGCCGTCCCCGACCGCGACCGACTCCACGCCGAAGAACACCAGCAGCGGCGACGGCGGACTCGGCGTCTGGTGGCTCGTCGGCATCGGACTCGCCTTCGGGGCGGGCATCGGCTTCCTGCTGAGCGGACGCCGGAAGAACCAGCAGCTGTGAGGCACCCGCGCGGCACGGCCGTGCTGCTCCTCCTGGTCGCCGCGGCCCTGACCGTGCTCGGCGCCGGGAACGCGCAGGCGGCCGGATACCGCTACTGGTCCTTCTGGGAGGGCGACACCGGCACCACCTGGACGTACGCCACCCAGGGGCCCTCCCTGGTCCGGCCCGACGACGGCACCGTGCAGGGGTTCCGTTTCGCGGTCAGCGAGGACTCCCAGGACGCCGCCCGGCCGCGCCGCGCCCCGGACTTCGCCGCGATCTGCGCGGGCACCCCGGCGCAGGACGGCCGCAAGCGGGTCGCGCTGGTCATCGACGCGGGTACGGCCGCCGACGCGCCGGACGGCGAGACCCCGCCCGCGCCGCGCACCGCGTGCGCCCGGGTGGCGCCCGACGCGAGCACCGCCCAGGCGCTCGCGTCGGTGGCGAAGCCCCTGCGGTACGACAGCTCCGCGATGCTCTGCGCGATCTCCGGCTATCCGCGTTCCGGCTGCGGTGAGCAGGTCTCCGGGGACAGCGGCGCGGCGGAGTCCACCGCTCCGGCCGGCAGCCCCGACGCCTCCCCGACCGCCGCCGCCCAGGGTTCCGGCGACGACGGGGGCGGCCCGTCCGCCGGGGTCCTCGCCGGGGGCGTCGCGGTCCTCGTCCTCGGTGCCGCCGCCGTCCTGCGGGCCCGCCGCCGCCGATGAACCGTTCCACGGGCCTCGCCCGGCTCCCCCATGCCCTGCGGGCGCCCGCCGCGAGCCGCAGCAACGCGGTGCCGGCCGGGGCCTGGTGGCTGTGGGCGCTGGGGCTGGCCACCGCCGCCTCCCGCACCACCAACCCACTGCTGCTCGGGCTGCTGGTCGGGGTGGCCGGCTATGTGGTGGCGGCCCGCCGCACGGACGCGCCGTGGGCCCGCTCCTACGGGGCGTTCGTCAAGCTCGGCCTGTTCGTCGTGGGGGTGCGGCTGGTCTTCTCGGTCCTGCTCGGCTCCTCGGTCCCGGGGACCCGGCTGCTCTTCACCCTCCCCGAGATCCCGCTGCCCGACTGGGCGCAGGGTGTCCGCGTCGGCGGCCAGGTCACCGCCGAGCAACTGGTCTTCGCGCTGTACGACGGGGCGAAGCTGGCCACGCTGCTGATCTGCGTCGGCGCCGCGAACTCGCTCGCCAACCCGGCCCGGCTGCTCAAGTCGCTGCCGGGCGCGCTGTACGAGGCGGGGGTGGCCGTCGTCGTCGCGATGACGTTCGCGCCGAACATGGTCGCCGACGTGCTGCGGCTGCGGACGGCCCGCCGGCTGCGCGGCCGCCCCACGGGCGGGGTCGCGGCGGTGCTCCAGATCGGGCTGCCGGTCCTGGAGGGCGCCCTGGAACGGTCGGTGGCGCTCGCCGCGTCGATGGACGCGCGGGGGTACGGGCGTACCGCCCAGGTCCCGCCCGCCGTCCGGCACACCACCAACGCGCTCACGCTCGGCGGACTGCTGGGGGTGTGCGCCGGCACGTACGGGCTGCTGGCCGCGCAGGGCGCGGTGTACGGGCTGCCGCTGCTGGGGGCCGGGCTGGTCGCGGCCCTCGCCGGGCTCAAGCTCGGCGGCCGGCGCTCGGTGCGCACCCGGTACCGGCCCGACCGGTGGGGCGCGCGGGCGTGGCTGGTCGCGGGCTCGGGCGTCCTGGTCGCGGCGGCCCTGATCGTGGCCGCGGGTGCCGATCCGGAGGCGCTGCACCCCGGTGTCGTACCGCTGAGCCCGCCCGTCCTGCCGCTGTGGCCCGCCGCGGCGGTGCTGGCCGGGCTGCTGCCCGCCGTCGTCGCGCCCGTCCCGGCGGCGGCCTCCCCCGTGGACCCCGAGGAGCAGGCGTGATCCGGTTCGAACAGGTCGCGGTGCGGTACGCGGACGCGGACCGCCCTTCGCTCTCGGGCGTCGACCTCACCGTCCCGGAGGGCGAACTGGTCCTCCTGGTCGGCCCGTCCGGTGTCGGCAAGTCGACACTGCTGGGGGCCGTGTCGGGTCTCGTCCCGCACTTCACCGGCGGGGTGCTGACCGGCCGGGTGACGGTGGACGGCCGGGACACCCGCACCCACAAGCCCCGTGAACTGGCCGACCTGGTCGGCACGGTGGGCCAGGACCCGCTCGCCCACTTCGTCACCGACACGGTCGAGGACGAGCTGGCCTACGGCATGGAGTCGCTGGGTCTGGCCCCCGACGTGATGCGGCGGCGGGTCGAGGAGACGCTGGACCTGCTGGGCCTGGCCGAACTGCGCGACCGCCCCATCGCCACGCTGTCCGGGGGCCAGCAGCAGCGCGTCGCGATCGGCTCGGTCCTCACCCCGCACCCGAAGGTCCTGGTCCTGGACGAGCCGACGTCCGCGCTGGACCCGGCGGCGGCCGAAGAGGTGCTGGCGGTGCTCCAGCGGCTGGTCCACGACCTGGGCACCACGGTGCTGATGGCCGAACACCGCCTGGAGCGGGTGGTGCAGTACGCCGACCAGGTCCTCCTGCTCCCCTCGCCGGGCGCCGCCCCGGTGCTGGGCCCGCCCGCCGACATCATGGCGCTCTCGCCCGTACGCCCTCCGGTGGTGGACCTCGGCCGCCTGGCGGGCTGGGACCCGCTCCCCCTGTCGATCCGCGACGCCCGCCGCCGCGCGGCACCGCTGCGGGCCCGGCTGGCCCCGCTGACCGGCCCAGACGCGGACGCGGGGCAGGGTCCGGGTCCGGGTCCGGTGGACGGCTTGGCCGCGCCGGACCACCCGTCCGGCGCCGAGACCCCGGCGCCGGTGGAACCCCCCGCTCCCCGAAGCGGTTTCCTCGCCCGGCTGCGGGGACGCCGCCGCCCCGCCACTGGCGTACCAGGAGCCCCCGGCGTACCCGGAGACGCGCCGCTCCCCCGGGGCGGTGTCGTCGCCCGTGCCGACGGGCTCGGGCTGCGGCGCGGGCGGGTGGAGGCGCTGCGCCGGGTGACGCTGTCCGTGGCACCGGGTGAGACCGTCGCGCTGATGGGACGCAACGGCGCGGGCAAGTCCACCCTGCTGTCCGCGCTCGTCGGCATGCTGGAACCCACCTCGGGCTCCGTGCTCGTCGGCGGCCTGCGCCCGTCCCGTACGGCCCCCCGCGAGATGGTGCGCCTCGTCGGGCTCGTCCCCCAGGAGCCCCGCGACCTGCTGTACGCGGACACGGTCGCCGCCGAGTGCGCGGCGGCCGACTCCGACGCGGGCGCGCCCCCCGGCAGTTGCCGCGCCCTGGTGTCCGAGCTGCTGCCGGGCGTACCGGACGCCACCCACCCCCGCGACCTCTCCGAGGGCCAGCGGCTGGCGCTGGCCCTGGCCCTCGTCCTCACCGCCCGGCCCCCGCTCCTCCTCCTGGACGAGCCCACCCGCGGCCTCGACTACGCCGCCAAGGCCCGGCTGGTCGGTGTCCTGCGCCGACTGGCCGGCGAGGGCCACGCCATCGTCCTGGCCACGCACGACGTGGAACTGGCGGCGGAGTCGGCCCACCGGGTGGTGATCCTCGCGGACGGCGAGGTCGTCGCGGACGGCCCGACCGCCCGGGTGGTGGTCTCCTCCCCCGCCTTCGCCCCGCAGACCGCGAAGATCCTGGCCCCCCAGGAGTGGCTGACCGTGACCCAGGTCCGTACGGCCCTGGAGGCCGCCCCGCCGACGGAGCCCCCCGCATGACCGGCCCCCGCCCCGCACGCCCCGTCCGCCTCGGCCCGAGGGCCGTCGTCGCGCTCGTGCTGGTCGGCGCGATCGGCCTGATGGCGTTCGGCTGGCCGCTGCTGGCGTCCGGTACGAGTGCCGGGGTCGCCCACCCCCAGGACGCGCCGTGGCTCTTCGCCGTGCTGCTGGTGCTGCTCGTCGGGGTGGCCGTCGCGACCGTCGCGGACGGCGGCCTGGACGCCAAGGCGGTGGCGATGCTCGGCGTGCTCGCGGCGGTCGGTGCCGCGCTGCGCCCGCTGGGCGCGGGGACGGCGGGCCTGGAGCCGATGTTCTTCCTGATGGTGCTGAGCGGCCGGGTGCTGGGACCCGGCTTCGGCTTCGTGCTCGGCTCGGTGACGATGTTCGCCTCCGCGCTGCTCACCGGCGGGGTCGGGCCGTGGATGCCGTTCCAGATGCTGTCGATGGGCTGGTTCGCCATGGGCGCGGGCCTGCTGCCGGGCGCCGAACGGCTGCGTGGCCGGGGTGAGCTGCTGATGCTGGCGGGGTACGGCTTCGTGGCGGCGTTCGCGTACGGCACGATCATGAACCTGTACGGCTGGACGATCGTGCCGGGCCAGGCCTCGGGCATCTCCTTCGTCCCGGGCGACCCGCTGGGCGAGAACCTGGTCCGGTTCCTCGCGTACTGTCTGGCGACCTCGCTCGGCTGGGACCTCGGCCGGGCGGCCCTCACCGTGGTGCTGACCCTGGCGATCGGGCCGACCCTGCTGAAGGCGCTGCGCCGCGCCACCCGCCGGGCGGCCTTCGAGGCCCCGGTGACGTTCGAGGCCCCCGAACGGTAGGGGCGGCGCGCGGGCCGTACGGTCGCGCCCGCGCGCCCGCCGTCAGGTCGTCCGGCCCGCCGGTGCGGCCACCGGCTCCTCCGTACCGCCGCCGGACCCCGGGCCCGTCCCGGCGCCCTCGTCCGTACCCTCCACCGCTTCCGTCCCCCGCGTGCTCGCGGCCTCTTCCGTCCCCTTCGCCTCTTCCGTCGCCTCCGTCTCAGGCGTCTTCGGGAGGAGCCGGCGGGGTCCGGCCAGGGCGTACGTCAGGCCGAAGCCCAGGCCCACGACGGTCGCCCCGCCCACCGCGTCCAGGATCCAGTGGTTCCCGGTGGCGACGATGCACGAGACCGTGAACAGCGGGTGCAGCAGGCCCAGCGCCTTCATCCACCCCTTCGGGGCCAGTACGAGGATCACCAGACCGCACCAGAGAGACCAGCCGAAGTGCAGCGAGGGCATCGCCGCGTACTGGTTGGTCACCGCCGTCAGCGCCCCGAAGTCCGGACTCGAAAGGTCCTGCATCCCGTGGACGGTGTCGATGAAGCCGAGGCCCGGCATCAGGCGCGGCGGGGCCAGCGGGTAGAGCCAGAAGCCGACCAGGGCGAGGACCGTGGCGAAACCGATGGAGCTGCGGGCCCAGCGGTAGTCGGAGGGCCGCCGTACGTACAGCACGCCGAGGATCGTGAGCGGCACGATGAAGTGGAACGTCGAGTAGTAGTAGTCGAAGAACTCCCGCAGCCAGGGGATGCCGACGACCGTGTGGTTGACCCAGTGTTCGACGTCGATGCGCAGCCACTGCTCCAGGGAGTGGATCTGCCGGCCGTGTTCCTCGGCGGTGGGGCGCCCCACCGCCGCCGCGAGCCGGACCTTGGCGTAGGCGGAGTAGACGACCCGGATGAGCAGCAGTTCCAGCAGCAGGTTGGGGCGGCTGAGCACCCGCCGCCAGAACGGCAGCAGCGGCACCCAGGAGAACCGGGACGCGACCGGGACCGCGTAGTCGGTGGGGACGGGCCGCTGCCAGTGGGGCGAGGTGCGCGGCAGGAACGGCGCCACGCAGGCGGCCCCGAGCGCCGCGATGAGCAGCACGTTGTCGCGTACGGGCAGGAGGGCCCCGATGTTCGGCAGCAGCATCTTGCCGGGCAGGGTGAGGACCAGCACCACGACGGCGGGCCAGACCAGCCGGTCGGAGGCCTTGGTGCCGACCCGGCCGACGACGGCGAGCAGCACCCAGAGCAGCTGGTGCTGCCAGGTGGTGGGCGAGACGGCGACGGCCACACAGCCGGTGACGGCGACGGCCAGCAGGAGTTGCCCGTCGTGGGCGTAGCGGACCGCGCGCCGCAGCCCGAGGACGGTGACGGCGACGGCCAGGACGAGGAAGAGCACGATCTCCAGCGGCCCCTGGAGCCCGAACCGGAGCAGCGCCCCGTGCAGGGACTGGTTGGCCAGGCTGTCCGGGTTCCCGCCCAGCCCCGCGCCCGCCACATGGTGCACCCAGTACGTCCAGGAGTCGTGCGGCATCGCCGCCCAGGCCAGCGCCGTGCAGAAGGCGAAGGAAGCGCCCCCGGCCACGGCGGCGCGGCGCCTCCCGGTAAACCAGAACAGCACGGCGAAGAGCAGCACGGCCGGCTGGAGGGCCGCGGCGAGCCCGACGAGCACCCCGGACAGCCGCTCCTGCCGGACGGCGAAGAAGGCCAGCAGCACCAGCAGGACGGGGAGGATGCTGGTCTGGCCGAGGTACAGCGTGTTCCGGACGGGCAGCGAGACCATGAACAGGGTGACCGCGACGGGTCCGGCCAGATAACCGGTGCGCCGGGCGACGGGCCCCGGCAGTCCCCGCGCGGCGACGAGGCCGAGCGCCACCACGAGCAGCAGGCTGCCGAAGGTCCAGACGACACCGAGCGCCTCTTCGGCCGAGGTCGTCAGGGGTCTCAGGACCAGCCCGGCGAACGGAGTCCCGGCGAACCGGCCCGGTTCGTAGAGGGACCCGGTCACGTGCAGGATGCCGTCCTGGCCGGTCCAGCTCTCCAGGTCGAGGAGCTTCTCACCGGGGCGCCGGTCCAGCACCGCCGCCATCTGCCGTACCCCGAGGACGGCCACGACGAGCCAGAGCACCGCCCGGACCACCCCGGCTCTCGCCCCCGGTTCCGCCGTCACGTCCCCCCGCGCACCGCGCTCCGCCTCTGCCACTTGGCGCCGCCCCTCCCAGAGATCCGCACACGGTCCCGGTGGGTCCGGGTATGTGCGGATGAAGCCTGCCATTACCTTGTCCGGCAGACCCAATCAACCCCCTCTTCGCCTGACTGTCACGATGCTTTGGCGGGAAACGGGCGCACCGAGCCCGCATACGGCTCCGGGGCCCCCGTCCGGCAGGACCGCCCTTAATAGTTCGTCACGTCGTCCACCTCGTGGCCAGAATGGCCCGATGACCTGGACGGTGGCCCCCGAGCGCTTCGACAGCCCCGACGCGGCGCTCCTGCGACGCGCGTACTACGACGAGGTGGCGAGCCGCTACTGGGGGCGTCCCGCGACCGCCGGGGAGATCGACGCGGGTCTGGCCGGGGACGGGGCCGAGCGGCTCACCCCGCCCACCGGGGAGTTCGTGGTGGGGCGCCACGGGCAGCGGCCGGCCGCCTGCGCGGGTCTGCTCCTCGTCGACGGAACGACCGCCGAGCTGACCCGGGTGTTCGTACGTCCCGCGTTCCGGTCCACGGGCGGTGGCGGGCTGCTGCTGGCGGCGGCCGAACGCGCGGCGCGGGCGTTCGGGGTGACGCGGATCCGCCTCGACACCCGGCACGACCTGGTCGAGGCACGGGGGCTGTACGCGAAGCACGGCTACGTGGAGGTTCCGGCGTTCAACGAGGGTCCGTACGCGGAGCACTGGTTCGCCAAGGAGCTGTGAGCCCGCGCCCACCGGACCGCCGGCGCCCACCGGACCGCCGGGGCCCGCCGGGCCGGGGGCCCGCCCGACGGCTCGGCCCACCGGGTCGCCCGCTCAGGCCGAGTGGTCGCGGCGCGGTTCGGGCATGTGCGGCCGCTCCCGGCTGGAACCGCTCACCTCGGCGGTCAGCTCGGTCACCAGGCGGACGAGGTCGGTGGGCCGGTCCGGGCCCCACCAGTCGCCCAGCAGCTCGGCCAGTGAGTCCTCACGGGCCCGGGAGAGCCGGACCACCGCCTCGGCGCCCGGTTCGGTGAGCACCAGCTGCACCCCCACGCGCCGGACCAGGCCGCGCTCCTCCACCTGGCGGGCCGCCTGGCTGATCACCCGCAGCGGCACGGGGGCGACCTCGGCGAGACGGCCCGGTTCGACGGTGCCGTGCCGTTTGATGCGCAGCAGCAGCCAGCTGGCGGCGGGCAGCAGGTCGTACCCGGCCTGCTCGGTGATCTTCTCGTAGATCTCCCGGCGCCCCTCCCGGGTGGCCAGTACGGACAGGGCGCGGGCGCATTCGTCCAGCGAGGAGCGCTGGACCGGGTTCGAGGCGAGCGTCTCGCTGGGGTCGGGGGCGGTCACCGAGCCGCGCAGCGGGTCCTCCCGGAGGAACCAGGCGAAGAGGAAGGCGACGAGGACGACCGGGACCGCGTAGAGGAAGACGTCCGTGATCGAGTTCGAGTAGGCGTCGAGGACGGCGGGGCGCAGGTCGGCCGGGAGCCGCCCGAGGGCCCGGGGGTCGGCGGCCAGGGACCCGGCGTCCGTACCGGGCGGGAGCGAGCGGCCGGAGAGCGCGGCCTGGAGTTTGCCGGTCAGCCGGTTGGTGAAGATGGTGCCGAAGACGGCCACGCCGAACGACGCGCCGATGGACCGGAAGAAGGTCGCGCCGGACGTGGCGACGCCGAGGTCCTCGTACCCCACGGCGTTCTGCACGGCCAGCACGAGCACCTGCATGACCAGGCCGAGCCCGGCGCCGAAGACGAAGAAGTAGAGGCTCATCGTCCAGGTGGAGCTGGACCGGGACAGCTGGGAGAGCAGCAGCAGGCCGACCGCGGTGAGGGCGGTTCCGGTGACCGGGAAGACCTTCCAGTGCCCGGTGCGGCTGACGATCTGTCCGGAGCCGGTCGAGGTGATCAGCAGGCCGAAGACCATCGGCAGCATGTGCACCCCGGACAGGGTCGGGGTGATGCCGTGCACGACCTGGAGGAAGGTCGGCAGGTAGGTCATCGCCCCGAACATCGCGAACCCGATGACGAAGCTGATGACGGCGACGAGGGTGAAGGTCCGGATCCGGAACAGTTTCAGCGGCAGCACCGGTTCGACCGCCCGGCGCTCCGTCGCGACGAACGCCACGAGGAGGACGACGGCGAGGACGGCCAGGGCGATGATCTGGAACGAGCCCCAGGCCCAGGTGGAACCGCCCAGGGACGCCACGAGGACCAGGGCGGTGGCGACCGCGGCGATGAGGAAGGTGCCCAGGTAGTCGATGGTGTGCTTGGTGCGGCGGACGGGGATGTGGAGGACGGCGGCGATGACGAGGAGGGCGACGACGCCGATCGGCAGGTTGATGTAGAAGACCCAGCGCCAGCTGAGGTGCTGGGTGAAGAAGCCGCCGAGGAGCGGGCCGAGCACGCTGGTGACACCGAACACGGCGCCGAACAGACCCTGGTACTTGCCGCGTTCGCGCGGCGTGACGATGTCGCCGACGATCGCCATCGACAGGACCATCAGCCCGCCGCCGCCGAGTCCCTGGAGGGCGCGGAAGCCGATGAGCTGGGGCATGCTCTGCGCCAGGCCGCAGAGGGCCGAACCGACGAGGAAGATGACGATGGCCGTCTGGAAGAGCTTCTTGCGCCCGTACTGGTCGCCGAGCTTGCCCCAGAGCGGGGTCGCCGCGGTCGCGGCGAGCAGATAGGCGGTGACCACCCAGGACAGGTGGTCGAGGCCGCCGAGGTCGCTGACGATGGTCGGCAGCGCGGTGGAGACGATGGTCTGATCGAGTGCCGCGAGCAGCATGCCGAGGAGCAGCGCGCCGATGGCCACCAGGACACTCCGCGTGGACCGTCCCTCGCCCGGCGCTGCGGCGGGCGGGCTCAACTCCTGGGCCATGACCATCTCCTCGGATCCACTTTCCCCCATCCTGGCCGTTACATCCCGTTATGGCCTGCCGAGAAGGAGATGCGAGCGTGGGGCTTGCCCATGACGGCCTGCATAATCGCAGGCAGTTCACAGGGGAGGGGACCCACAATGACCGGACATATGTGCCCGGAGTGCGGTGGCGATCAGGGCGCGAGACCCGGCTGCGGCTGTGTGGCCGTCGCGGGCACGGCCCGGCAGGACGGCGGGCCGGAGCAGTGGACGGACCACGGGCACGTGGCGGCGCGCACGGCGGAGATGGCCGCCGCCGAGGACTTCGACCCGCTGCGGATCCGGCCGTACGTGACACTGCCGAACGACGCGGCGCACCACGGCACGCACGACGGGCCGGGCGGCGGGGCGTCGGGTGGCACGCACGACGGCACGTCCGGCGGCACGGTGGGCGGCACTCACGGCGGCACGTCCGGCGGGCCGGGCACCGGGGCGTACGACGGGTCGAACGGCGGGACGCGGGAGCACGGCGCACCGGCCGAGGCCCCGACGATGGCGCTCTTCCTGGGCGACGCGGCGGCGAGGGGCGCGGCGGGCGGCACACCGGACCCCGGGGCCCCTGGCACCCCCGGCCGGCCCCGGCGGCGTACCCCCGACACCTACGCGGCCGAGGCTCCGGACCCCGTACGCCCCCGGCGTCGCAAGCCCCTCGCCGCCATCGCGGTGGGCGCCGCGGTGGCCGCGGTGGTGGGGACCGCCGCGTTCGCGAGCGGGCTGTTCGGCGGCGACGAGCCCGACGAGGAGGCCCTGCCCGAGATCACGACGAGCGTCCCGGACGTCACCGACGAGCCGGCCGCCTCCGTGTCCGCGTCCCCGTCGGCGTCCGGCTCCCCCACCCCCTCCCACTCGGCCTCCGCCTCCCCGTCGGCCTCCGCGTCCTCCTCCCCCTCCGCCTCGCCGAGCGCCTCGGCCTCCCCCAGCGCCACCGCCGCGACGGAACCGCCGCCCTCGGCGTCCGCCTCCGCGTCCCCGAGCACGGCACCGGCCGCACCCCCGGTCCAGGCCACGGGCGGAACACTGCGGCGCGGCGACCAGGGACCGGAAGTGGCGGAGCTCCAGCGCCGGTTGCAGGAGAAGTGGATCTACATGGGACCGGACGACGCCCACTACACGGACCGGGTGGAGCGGGCGGTGCGTGAGTTCCAGCGGTGGGTCTCGGTCAGCACCGACCCTCCGGGTGTGTACGGCCCGGAGACCCGCAGGGCGCTGGAGGCCGAGACGACCGGTTCGGGACGGCCGTACTGACGCCCCGGGCCCCCGCACGAGGTCCGCGACGTGCGGGACTGGCATTCGGGCGCCGGTTTTTGTATCGTGATGGAACAAAGTAGCCTCCGCCCGTTTTCCCTGACCGGCGGGCGGGGCTGCTTGTTCTCCCGCCCCGCAGCCATGGGCTGCCCGCACCACCGCGCTCTGGAGCCTGCCCATGTCGGCCACCGTCCTCGAAGCCCGCGCCCTCCTCCTGGACATGGACGGCACGCTCGTGAACTCGGACGCCGTGGTCGAGCGCTGCTGGCGCCGCTGGGCCCAGAGGCAGGGACTCGCCCCCGAGACGGTCCTCGCCGTCGTCCACGGACGCCAGGGGTACGCCACGATGGCCGCCCTCCTGCCGGACCGCCCGATGGAGCAGAACCACGCCGAGAACCGGGTCATGCTCGCCGAGGAGACCGCCGACACCGAGGGCGTGGTGCCCATCGGCGGCGCCGCCGCGTTCATGGCGTCGCTCGCCGGACTGCCGCACGCGCTGGTGACCTCCGCCGACGAGGCGCTCGCCCAGGCCCGGATGGGCGCGGCCGGCCTTCCCGTACCGAGCGTGCGGGTCACCGCCGAGCACGTCGGCGCCAGCAAGCCGGACCCGGAGGGCTTCCTCAAGGGCGCGGCGGACCTGGGATTCGACCCGGCGGACTGCGTCGTCTTCGAGGACTCCGAGGCGGGCATCACGGCCGGACGCGCGGCCGGTATGCGGATCGTGGGCATCGGCCCGCGCGCGGCGGCGTTCTCGCCGGACGTGTACATCGAGGACCTGACCCGGCTCCGGGTGGAAGCGACGCCCGAGGGCCGCGTCCGCCTGCACATCGACGCCGCGCGCTAAGGGCCCGCCCTCAGACAACCCACCCCTCGCCGGACGCCTGCCTCCTGGGTAGGCACCCGCCTCCCGCGCGGACGTCCGCTCCCGGTGGCTCCGGCCACCCGGTGGGCTCCGGCCTCCCGCCAGGCACTCCCTCCCGGTGGGCGACCGCCCCCGCCGCACACCCTCCCTCCGGCGCCCGTCCGCACCGCACCACCCGTTCGCCCTCCACCGCCCGCCGGCAGGCAACCGCCTCCCGGCGGGCGTTCGTTCGCGCGTCGCCATCCGCTGTCCGGCGGGCGCCCGTTCGTACGCGGTGCGCCCCGTTCCGCCGCACGGTGAGCCCCGCGAACGCCCCGTTCCACGGCCGACGCGCGGACAGACAGCGCCCGTTGACCCTCTCATCGGCCGACGCCTCGGTCCGAACGAACTACAGACGGAACGTCAGAGCTATGCCCGTACCCCTTGATGTGACGTGCGCATGTCGCCACTCTGTTACCTGACGACCACCACACGGAAACCCGGTATCGCCACGATGACCGGGCCACCGCACGTCGTCCGCAGGTTCCCCCCACATCAAGGGAGTTCACATGCTCGGCATCTACGCGCGTCGCATAGCCGTCGCCGCCTCCGCCGCAGCCCTCGCCGCCACCACGGTGCTCCTCACCGCCCCGGCCGCCCAGGCCGCGATGCCCACGCCGATCGCCGCATCGACCGCCCGTACCTACCTCAGCCAGCTCACCGTCTCCGCCGAGGGCTCCTCCTCGGGCTACAGCCGCGACAAGTTCCCCCACTGGATCACCCAGTCCGGCACCTGCAACACCCGCGAGGTCGTCCTGAAGCGCGACGGCACCGGCGTCGTCCAGGACGCCTCCTGCGCCGCGACCAGCGGCAGTTGGTACTCGGAGTACGACGGCGCCACCTGGACGGCCGCCTCCGACGTGGACATCGACCACATGGTCCCGCTCGCCGAGGCGTGGCGGTCCGGCGCGAGCAGCTGGACCAACGCCCAACGCCAGGCGTACGCCAATGACCTGACGCGCCCTCAGCTCATCGCGGTGACGGACAACGTCAACCAGTCCAAGGGCGACAAGGACCCGGCCAAGTGGATGCCGCCGCGCACCGCCTACCACTGCACGTACGCCCGCGCCTGGGTGCACGTGAAGCACTACTACAACCTCAGCGTGGACTCGGCCGAGAAGACCGCGCTCCAGACCGCGCTGAAGGGCTGCTGAGCCCCCGCCGCACCAGGCCGGAATCCCCGCAGGGACCCCGGCCGCACCAGGCGGGGTTCCCGGTCACGCCCTCCGGGAACCCCGCCGCACCGCCCTGATGACCCGCCACACCGCTCCGATGGCCGCCCGGGGATCCCGCCGCGCTTCGCAGGCGGGGCCCGCCCGGGGCCCCCGCCGCACCGCCGGGAAGGCGAAGCCGCCCGCCCCATCGGGGAAACCACCCGCGTAAGGCACACCTCGGCCATCATCTGGAGCCCCCTCCGCTCATAAGGTGCAGGCAGGCGGCCGAAGGCGTGCGTATTTTCGGCCGAGTACAGAGCCGGTGCCGGGCGCCCGGACGGCCCCCGCCCCGGCCCGGGAGCGCTCATTGGTACGCACGGTCGGCAATGCCCGGCGGATGCGCGAAAAAGGGCTCCGCAGAGCCGGTCGCCGCCATCTCGACGCCCGCTGGAATCCCCCTCGGCGACGGCCGCCACACCTCCCCCGCGACGCCAGGGGCCGGGACCGCGTCCCCCGGCCGGGCAGGCACCTCCACCGCGGGGAAGGCGCGCGGCCGGAGACCCGGGCGGACCCGGCGGGAGAGCGCGGCACGCCCGTGACCTGGCACATCACACGGGCGCACCCCCTGAGCGTTCCGCCGCCCGTCCACCGCTCTGCGGAACGCCGGCCGGGGCCGTGACCCCCTGATGACGGTTTGCGCCCTCCCGGGCGATGTGCACCATGTTCATGTCACCCGGCCCCTCGGCCCCAGAAGTCACCGGCCGACACTCGGGACCCCCGCCTCCCCTCGCTGACCTGCCCTCCCGCCCACAACTCCCCCTTCACGCCCCCGAAGACAGCCCTCCGACCCGACCAGGACCGGCCGGACCGGTGCATTCAGCACGCATCGAGCCGCCACGGGTACGCCGGGCCGGGCCCGGCGCACCGACGCGGCACCAGCCGGTCCGGCCGGACGATCAGCTGATGACACTCCCCCGCCGTGACCGGAATTCCCGGGCCGCCATTGGTTCAGGCCAATCGGCGATCCACTGGTCCACCAGCGGTCACGGCCCGGACGGGCGAGCGGAATTCGAACGCGTGAAAACTTTTCGGCCAGCTTGACGAACTGTTTAAGTTGCAAGCACTTGTGAGGCAAACCTAACCTGTCGGATCCGATCGGTTCACGTCCCCGTACCGAAGGAGCCCACCCCCACATGTTCACGCATCTGAACAGGGCACAGCCTTACGCCCTCGCGCTCTTCCGCATCGTGATCGGCTTTCTCTTCGCCTGCCACGGCGCGGCCTCCCTCTTCGGCATACTCGGCGGCGCCATGGGCGGAGGTTCCATACCCGTCGGCACCTGGCCCGGGTGGTACGCCGCGGTGATCCAGCTCGTCGGCGGCACCCTGGTCGCACTCGGCCTCGGCACCCGCGTCGCCGCCCTCGCGGCCTCCGGATCGATGGCGTACGCGTACTTCAGCGTTCACCAGCCCGATTCGCTGTTCCCCCTGCAGAACGGGGGCGAGTCCTCGGCGGTGTTCTGCTGGGCCTTCCTCCTGCTGGTCTTCACGGGCCCCGGCGCCGTGGCCGTGGACCGGCTGTTCTCCACCCGCACCGCTCCCCCGCGTGAGGAGGAGCGGACCACGCGCGAGAAGTCACCGGCCGTCCCGGTCTGACCGGCCCCGACGTCCGATACGCCCCGCCGGCCCCACCCGAGGCCGGCGGGGCGTACGTGACCTGCACAACATCGCTACCCACCGGCGAACTTCACCTGAACCCCAGAAGTATCCTGGAGTGCTGGCCTATCGTCGGCCTGCCGCTCCGGCCGCTCCCTGCGACGTCGCGGTGTCTACACGCGGCGACACGAACGGGGAGTGGAACGTGCTTGAGAGTGTGGGTGCGCTGACCGGCAGCCCATGGATCTACGCGGTGGTCGCCCTCTCGGTGCTTCTGGACGTGTTCCTTCCTCTTCTGCCCAGCGGTGTGCTCGTGATCGCGGCCGCGACGGCCGCGGCGGCGAGCACGACGACGGTCACCGCGGCGGCCGGCGGTGCCACCCGGCAGGTCCCGTCCCTGCTGGTGCTGATGCTGTGCGCGGCCACCGCCTCCGTACTGGGCGACCTGGTCGCCTACCGTCTCGCCTGGCGCGGCGGAGCACGCCTGGACCGGGCGATCGCCCGGTCCCGCCGCCTCACCACCGCGCAGGAACGCCTCGGAGCCGCCCTGAGCCGCGGTGGGGGCGCGCTCGTCGTCGTGGCCCGCTTCGCCCCGGCCGGCCGCTCGGTGGTCTCCCTCGGCGCGGGCGCCGCCCATCGCCGGGCGAAGGACTTCCTGCCCTGGTCGGCCCTGGCGGGCGTGGCCTGGGCCGCGTACAGCGTGGGCCTCGGCTACTTCGGCGGCCAGTGGCTGGGCGCGACCTGGCTGGGCACGGCCGTCTCGGTGCTCGCCCTGTTCCTGGCGGGTTCGCTGGCAGCCGTCGTCGTCCGGCGCCCCGCCCGCGACCGGCGGCCCACCCCGACCGGAGTCTGAGAGCCGGCCCAGCCCCTCAGACTCCGGGCACAAGGGCACCCGGGCACCTGCCGCGCACGCGGACGGCGGCTCCTCACACGTGGGCCGAAGCGGCTCCCCGTATCTCCAGACCGTCCAGCAGCCGGGCGGTAGCCTCCGCGACCTCGGCGACGGCCCGGTCGAAGACCTCCTGGTTGTGCGCGGCGGGCGCCCGGAAGCCCGACACCTTGCGCACGTACTGCAAGGCGGCGGCCCTGATCTCCTCCTCGGTGGCTTCCTCGGGGATGGCGGGCGGACGAAGGGTCTTGATGTTGCGGCACATGTCTCCAGTGTGACGCGTACCACTGACAGTCCGCCCGAACGCTAGGCCCCGGCGGCCCGTTCCACAGCGGGCAGAGCGTACGTACGGTCGAGAACCGCCTGGTCAGGGGCGTACATCCGCATCACCAGCCGGAAGCCGCCGGAGGGTGCGGGCAGCCAGTTCGCCGCCCGGCCCGCCTCCCTGGGCCGCTCCCTGGCGATGTGCAGGGTCACCGCGCCGCCGTCCTCGTACACCAGGCCCGGCGTCCGGGATCCGATCGCGTACCGCTCCTCCGGCCCGGCGACCAGGTGGTTCCCCGGGAGTTCGTACACGCTCAGCGACCAGAAGGCCCCCACGGGTGGCGGCGGGTCCAGCCGCAGGAGGTAGCCGTGGGCGCCGTCGAAGCGGTGCCCACGGGCGTCGCGGACGGCGGACGCGGACATCGCCTCGTACCCGTGCGGTTCCCAGAGCGCCCGGCGCGCCGCCACCGCCCGCACCAGGTACGCGGCCTCCCGGTCCGGGACCTGCCACCAGGGCGAGCCGAGGGTGCCGACACCGAAGTGGTCCAGGTTGTAGTCGTGCAGGTGGGGCTCGGCGTACCAGGCCTCCGGCCGCTCCGGGAACCGGCTCGCCGCCGCCACCCGCGCCCGGCCCAGCTCCAGCCCCCGCGTCAGCGCCTCCACGAGCGCGGGCCCGGGCGACACGTACGGCGAGAGGCCCTCCTCCAGCAGCCCCAGGGGCTGGAACCGGGCCTGGTGGTCGAGGTCGGCCGGGGCGGGCGGGAAGTCCGCCGCCCACACCCGCATCCGCTCGAAGAAGCCCAGCGCCACCGGCACGTCGGAGTCCGGCGCGGGCACCCCCGTCCGGTGCGCCCGGTCGCCGAGGTGGGTGAGGGTGAGTTCCTGCTGGAGGGCGCGTACCCGGGGCAGGTCCTCGGGCCCGTGGCAGGCGATGCGGCCGACGAGCGACACGACGGACGTGGGGGCGTCGATGACGCCCGTCTCCACGTCGGGCACGGTCCCGGCCCAGCCGGGCGGCACGAGCAGAAAGTCGCCCTCCCGCGTACCGGTGGCCCGGCTGCCGACGTAGGCGAAGGTGTTGGTCCAGGCGTCCACGAACTGGAGCACGTAGTACTCCCCGCCGGTGTCCGGCACGTGCAGCCGCACCGGCCCGCCGGACAGGTCGATCTGGGCGAGCGCGTCGACGAGGTCGGGGGCCGCGCCCGGGACGTGCGCGGCGGGCGTGGCCGGGCCCTCCGCGTGGGCGAAGTCGTTGAACGGCGTGGGCCCGAGGGTGCCGTACCCCTGCTGGAGGAAGGCCCGCACCGCAGCCATCTGGCGGACCAGCGCCGAGCCGTAGACGTAGGCGTCGGCGGCGAGACGGGCGGTGTCTTCCGGCCCCGTGCCGCCCGGTTCCCGGCCGTCCTGCCGCCCGTGGCCCACCTCAGACGACCGGCCTCGTCCGGGAGGTGCACAGGGCCCAGATCACGAACGTGTCGATCGCGATGGAGACGATGGCCCACACCGGCTGGTAGGGCAGCCAGATGAAGTTGGCAACGATGTTGAGGGCCGCCAGCACCACACCCACGAACCGGGCCCATCCGGCGCCCCTCAGGATGCCGAGACCGACGATCATCAGGACGATCCCGAGCGCGAGGTGGATCCAGCCCCAGGCCGTGACGTCGAACTTGAACGTGTAGTTCCTGACGCGTGCGTAGACGTCGTCGGACGCGATACCGGCGATGCCCTTGAAGACGTCCAGTACGCCGTCCACGAACAGCAGGACACCGGCGAACATGGTCCCGCCCGCCGCCCACGGGCTGCCCGGCGGCCCGGGGCGCCGGGGCGGTCGGGTGTCGCTGGACGAGGGTGCTGACTGGGTCATGGGATCCTCCACTCGACGGGCGGGAGGCCCGTCGCCGTCAGGTGGACGGGCAGCTCCGACCCTGGAGGACGCCCACCTCCACGACGACCCGGACGCACCCGTTCGGGTGAGCCGGTCAAGGGGCCGTCACGGTCAGCACCCGGCCTCGGGAGTCGACGGTGAGGGCGATGCGCTCGACCTTGTTCGTCCACGCCAGGGCGGCCCAGGCCACGCCCCACACGCCACACGAACACACCGTGAGGAAGGCGTGCAGCACGTGGTTGACGGGCTGCCCGCGCACCAGGACGGCCTGGCTCCCGGACCGCGACTCCACCCGCCATCCGGTCGCGATCCGCCGGCTGACGACCCAGTCCAGGATCAGCCCCCGCTGGGTGCCACCGGGCGTCGGTCCTTCGGCTCCGTAGTAGCCGGGAGGCGGCTCCAGCGAGGTCTCGACGGCCCGGGACGCTCCACGGAACCACATGGCGCTCACCTCCAGGTGTCCAGGTCCCCGCCCCGCCACTCGATCAACTCCGGCTGGTCGAGGTCGATCTCCTCGACCCCTTCGGCGAAGCCCGCCCGCCGCAGGAACGCGGCGACGTCCCCGCGCCCGAGTGCCGTACCCACGATCTGCCCGCGCACGGTGACCCGCCGCCCACCGGACGACGAGGGCGGATACACGATCACGGGCGGGTGTCCGGACATACCTCCACGGTCCCCCGCACCCCACGAAACCGCATCCCGGACCCGCGTTCCGGTCAGCCGAGCGCCTCGATGGCCTTCACGATCAGCGCCCGCGCGGCCGCCCCGTACACGGCCGACCGTCTCAGGTCCTCGAAGGCCCGCACGTACAACGCGATCTCGCTGGGCTGTGTGATCCGCACCTGCGCGGAGACCAGCTCGACGGAGACCAGCGTGTCGTCGTACACGTGGAAGGTCTCGCGCGGCCACTGGTCCTGCCGCTTCGTCGCCGCCGGGACGATGCCGAGGGACACGGCCGGCAGGGCACCGGCCGTGAGGAGGTGACCGAGCTGAGCGGCCATCGCGGCGTCGTCACCGACCCGGTAGCGCAGCACCGCCTCCTCGACGAGGAGGACGAACCGATGGCCACGCTCGTGGACGATGCGCGAGCGATCGACCCGGGCGCGGGCGGCTTCGACGCTGTCGTCCACGGGAAGGTCGCGGAAGCGGGCGCTCATCCCCAGGACGGCGGCGGCGTATCCCTCGGTCTGGAGGAGGCCGGGGACGAGGGTGGAGGAGTACACACGGAACAGTTCGGTCTGCCGGAAGAACGTCACCGCGCTGTCCTGCAGTTGCTTCAGCCCGCTGCGCGTCCGGTGCCGCCACTCGCTGTACATGGACTCGGCGTGCAACGACTGGACGATCAGGTCGTCGGCCTGGCCCTCACTGCCGACCGTACGGCACCAGAGCCGGATGTCCGTGGCGGTCGGCGCCGTCTTCGCGTTCTCGATCCGGGACGTCTTCGCGTGGTGCCACCCGCAGCCGCGCGCCAGCTCGACGACGGTGAGCCCGGCTCCCTTCCTCAGGTCACGCAGGCGCCTGGCCACGACGGCGCGTGCGGATTGCGCGGAAGAGGAAGGGAGCGTCATATGGCCTGTCCAGGGCTCGGTGTCAGCGGATCGTGTACTGGTCGTGCGGCACAGCGCGCTCCCACACCGTCTCGAACGCGGCGGCGCACAGCTCCACCGCACGGGGGCTGTCGGTGATCTCCGGGCCCTCGGACGAGCCGTCACCGGAGAAGTGGTTCCACTGGACCACCTGGCCGTCGAACAGCCAGAAGTCGTTCCCGGGCAGCGCGATGTCCGAGGCCTCGCGGCGGGACAGCCAGCGGACCTGCTCGCCGGCGGCGACGTTGGTGAACGTGCTGGAGTGCTCGTACCGGATGTACTCGCTGACCGGCTCGGACACGATGCGGGCCCGCCGTATGACGACTCCGCGGTCCACCGTCTCGGTCACGAGGTCGAGCCAGGGCCGCCACCAGGACGCGCGGTCGGCGGGATCGGGCCGGATCCCGGCGCGCCAGTCCGCGAACGGTCCGGTCTCGTAGTCCACGGCGTAGGCGTCGCGCATCTCCAGGTGCGTCGCGGACCGGGTGCAGTCGGCGAGGAGGTCACGGAAGGTCCGCGGCACGCTCGACGACATCGCACGCCTCCCTGACCATGTGCACCATCCTCGCGGGGATGCGTATCACCGCCTCGGTGTCCGGGATACCGGCGGCGTGGCCGGGGAGTTGGAGCGCCCCGCACTCGGCTTCGAGCTCCGGATCGGCCCTCCAGCCCTGGAGGACGAGCTCCTTCTTGCCGAGATCGGCCCAGACCGTGGGGCTCTCGTGGTCCCCGGTGTTCGGGTCGATCCCGATGAAGAGTAAGGACATGCTGGTCTCCGTCAGTCGGCTGTGCGTCGGATGTGCATCTGTGTGCTCCACGGTCGGGGAACCCCCTGCCTCCGTCAAGCCCGCCTGGGCGCAACTCCCCCTGGCGAGAGGCTTGTATGCACACTTCTGCACACCACTGGTGCGCAAGCGATTCCGCTCCTTACCGTCACCGGCATTCCCACTGAGGCCGACGGAGGCTCGTCCGTGATGACGTTGAAGGTGTATGTGGTCGACCGAACGGGACGGCAGACCCGGTTGATACGGCCGAAGGCGGAAGTGACGCCGGTGGACGTGATCCAGCCGTCCTCGGCGTTCCCACCGTGTCGATGCGACCGATGCGAGGCGCCCGCACCATGAGGAGAGCGGGACCGCCGCTCTGTCGGCTCTGTCGGCTCTGTCGGCCCCTGTCGGCGAGGCCCGCGCCACCCGTGCCCGTGCCCGTGCGACCGAGGCGGTCACACGGGCACGGGGTGTACCCGGGGCGGAAGGGCTACGCGCCCCTGCTGGGGATCAGGCCCTCATCCCCACTCCTCACGCGCCCGTCACGCGGGGCCCGCGCCGACGCAGAACTCGTTGCCCTCCGGATCCGCCATCGTCACGTGATGCCCGTCGAACCTCTCCAGGACGGTCCCCCCAGCCGCCACCAGGCGCGCGGACTCCGCCTCGATCCGCGCCCATCGCTCGTCCGGGCTGCCGTGCCCCGGCACCCGGACGTCGATGTGCAGCCGGTTCTTCGCCACCTTGGGCTCGGGAACCTTGAGGATGCTCAGCCGAGGTCCGCGCCCCTCGGGATGGCAGAGCCACGCCCCGTCGTCCACGGACTCGTCCTCGGGCAGGTCGAAGTGCGCGAACCACTCCGCGCGGGTCGCGAAAGGAGGCGGAGGCGGCTCGTCCACGTAACCGAGGGCCGTCCTCCAGAAGGTGGCGAGCAGCTGCGCGTCCGCGCAATCAAGCGTCAAGTCGAATCCGGCTGTCATGGGGGGACCGTACTGCCCAGGTCTGACAGTCGGGGGACGACGGAAGGGGGCCCGGCCGGATGCGCCTGGTTCCTGGCATACCTCATGCGGTTCGAGGTGGCCCTCGTTCCCAGGTTGTCGCAGAGTCCGCGTCACAACCCGACTCCGTCCTCTCGCCCCCGACGACACCTGTGCCGGACGCATGCCCGCGGGAGTGCTTGTCGCCGTTCTCGCCTGACCTGTTGTCAGTGGCCTGCGGCATGATGCGGCGCATGCAGGTCGCTCGCTCGGGCCTGGCGGGCTCACGGTCGTCGGGACCGAGCGGATGTCGGTTCAGGCTGCCGTGTACTGGTGCGCCCGGTCCCCGTACTCCTCGGCTGGCGTCGGTTGTGACTGCGCCCCCTGCTTCGTCATGCCCTACGGGTGTCGCAAGCAACGCGCCCCCACTTCTCCGTCTGCGTCTGCTGCAATCCGGTGCAATCGGCCCCCACGCACTCCTGGCGGTCTGCATGCTGAGGGTCCACCCGCAAGAACGGAGCCCTCTGTGACGCTCAAGTTCCTCGGCACCACCAGCGACAACGGCGACTGCCCCACCCTGTACGAGGTCGAGGCGACCGGGGACATCCTCGTCCAGGGCGACCGGGTCACGGACCCCGGCCAGCTCGCCCGGCTCCGGAACGTCAAGGAATCCGAGACGTTCGTGGTCGTCCCGCGCGACCTGCTCATCCGCTTCGCACCGCGCACCGAGGCCCCCGAGATGGTGCCGTTCTCCGATATCCGCGACCTGTTCGCGGAGTTCAAGCACACCGCCTGGCGGCTGGAGACCCGTCGGAGCTACGCCACGGACCGCCGGAGCCCGAAGTGGGATCGGTGGAAGGCAGGCGCGGACATCGCCGCCGAGCCGGTCGACGCGTGGCGTGCGAACGTCCAGCAGCAGGTCGCCGCCGGGAAGCGGTTCGAGCGGGTCCGCCTCGTGGACGAGCCCCTGACCGAAGGGCAGGCGTTCCTTCTCGCGTCCAGCCCCGGCAACGTCTCGGCAGGCGAAGACATCCGCAACCTGACCCGCAGCCGGGCCGAGGCGCTGGGACTGCCGGACTACGACTTCTGGCTCTTCGACTCCCGCACCGTGGCACGTCTCGTCTTCGACGAGGACGACACCACCCTGGGCGTCGTCCTGTCCCAAGACCCGGCCGAGGTCGCAGCGGCCTGCCAGGCCCGGGATGCCGCTTGGCACCACGCCATGCCCACCCTCCAGTACACGGAACAGGTACGTTCCTTGGCGTGAGCACGGACTTCCAGGCCAGCCGTGAGGCTCTTGGCGCGAGACTGCGGGAGCTACGCGCCAGCACAGGCCTGAACGGCAACGCGTTCGCCGCGCGGTTGTCCTGGCCGGCATCGAAGGTGTCGCGTCTCCAGAACGGCAAGCAGACCCCGAGCGCTGCCGACCTGGAGGCATGGGCCACCGCCGCAGAACGCCCCGAGGTACTGGCCGAGTTGAAGGCGCGTCTGTCAGGGCTGGACACCACCTACCGGTCCTGGCGCCGCCAACTCGCTGTCGGCCACCGGCCCCGTCAGGATGAGGGCATCGCCGAGACCTCCGTCACCAGCCACATCCGTGGCGTCGAGGTGGTGCGGGTGCCGGGCCTGTTCCAGACTCCCGACTACGCCAGGCATCTGTTCGAGCAGAACGCCGAGTTCCGGCAGACACCCCGGGACATCGAGGCTGCGGTGAGGGCCCGTGTCCAACGTCAGGAAGCGCTGTACGACCCTGACAAGCGGTTCGAGTTCCTGATTTACGAACCCGCCCTGCACGCCCGCACCAGTCCTGTCCCCGTGCACGCCGCCCAACTCGACCGGCTCATGGGCGTGATCGGCCTCGACACCGTCAAGCTCGGCGTCATCCCTCTCGGCGCCCGCCTGCGCCGCGCCCCTTCGCACGGCTTCTGGATCTACGATCGGCGGCTCGTCATCGTCGAGACCATCAACACCGAGATGTGGCTGGAGGACGCGCCGACCATCCAGCTCTACGAACGGTCGTGGGAGTGGCTGACCGAATCCGCGGTGTACGGCGAACGAGCCCAACGTCTCATCGGCCGTGTACGAGCCACGCTCACCGCGCCCTGAGCAATTTTGCGCACCCGTTCTCCGGCCGCGCGCAATCCGGTGCAATCCACAGAAATCTCTCCGGTGCCCGCCTCTACGGTCAGCGGTACCAACTCGCCGCCCGTGAACGGGGAGCCGTGACCACCACCGCGTTACCGCACGTGCCCGACCCTCTGACCTTGTCCGACGCTCAACAGCGCGGGGCCTCCTGCATCTGGTGTACGGCCCCACTGGCCAACGCAACGGCGCCCGACCTCGGCGCCCGCCCGCTCGACGCGCACGAAGTCTCGGTCCTCTGGTTCCCCCGCTGCTGCCGCACCTGCCAGAAAGCCCGGTCATGACAACGAAGACAGCAACGAACGCCGAAGCCGCGTACAAGATCTGGCTCGGACACACCATCCAGTGCACCGCCTGCCGGACCACTCCCTGCGTAACGGCCGTACGGCTCGGCCGCGCCTGGCGGGAGGCCCGCCGATGAGCCGTACTGCCAAGACGAAGCCGCCCACCCCGAAGCCGACCGAACGAGACCCGGTACTGGAGAACCTGATCTGGCTCCAGCAGACCCGTGAAGCGCGGCTGGCTGCGGCGCGGGCGCAGCGGGCCCGCTGACAGCCTGCTCGATGGGGTCGTACACGGCGAGGCCGCCACCAGCACGGGGCGGGCTCCGGACCCGAGGAAGCCGAGCCGTCCCCGCCAGCCATGGAGGATGAAGGCGGGCGCGCACCGCAGACGCGGACGCGCGCGCCGTGCGCAGCGCCTTGATGAAGTAGAGAAACCCTTACCGCATTACGGACCCGTGGCTTCAAGAGTGGCGCGGTTGGCGTCGATACGTGCTGCGAGGGCGATGAGCGAGCACGCGACTCGGGCCCCTGGGATCGGCTCGAAGTCTGTCACGGCAGGTGCTGTGGAACGGTAGTCGGAGGGGTGGATTCCCCAGGCTTCGATCAGGCTCCAACCAGCTTGGACCTCGGCGGTCTCCCCATCGGCGGATGTCACACGAAGCCAGGCCGTGCACTGGTCGGAGAAGTCGTAGGGCAGGTAGACGGTACCGCCCCCGTCTCCGAGGCCGGCGACCTGCGAGTTCCACTGCTCCAGCAGACGCGAGAGCCTGAGGCCAAGGCCACCGGGAACGATCGGAGAGTCGTCCAACGCGAAATAGTAGGAATCACATCGGTGTTCATAGCGGCCCATACGCAACCGCAGGTCATCGTGCGACCCCTTGGTGCGGACACGGTCAAAGTGCAGCGCGACCTCTGCTGACATGAGCGGCTTCCTGGCGGATTTCAAGGGCCGTCGCAACACCGGCGGAGCGTTGCGACGGCCCTAGAAGGTGCGGGTGAGGGCCTGGACGAGCTGATCGACGGTGGGCACGCCTGCGAGGCCGCCCGGGGTCGAGTAGACACGGCAGGTCAGACCGTACGAATCGGAGGCGGCGGGAAATGGGTCCCGGCCGTCGATGTGAATCGTGGGAGAGCCGGGAAAGCGCACTGCCTGGGCCTCCTCATCCGTTTCGACGGCGCGGAGCTTCACGTCCACATCGGAGCGGCCTGCGGCGGCGAGTGCCGCGGTGAGGTGCCCCTGAGCGACGGTCCAGTTCGGGCAGCCGGCGAAGTAGAGCAGTTCAATGTCCACGCGCCCATGATGCCTCTGGATCACATCGGGGTGTCGGGCAGGCGTGGGAACCGCTGAGCTCGGGCTTCCGGCCGAGCGTTGTGCATGGCCGACTGTTGAGTCCAGCGGAACTCGGGGACAAAGGAGGCCCGGCTCGGCGGCCGGTCAGCAGTGGGTGCGGGTGCTCATCACCCTCTACGATCACCGGCATGATTCGTGCGGCGGTGTTCGACGTGGGCGAGTGCTTGGTGGACGAAACGCGGGAGTACGGCACATGGGCCGACTGGCTGGGCGTACCCCGCCATACGTTCGCCGCGATGTTCGGCGCGGTCATCGCCCAGGGGCGCGACTACCGGGACGTGTTCCAGGAGTTCCGGCCCGGTTTCGATCTGTACGCCGAACGCGAGGCGCGAGCAGTCGCGGGGCAGCCCGAGCACTTCGGTGAGGAGGACCTGTACCCCGAGGTCCGGGACTCCCTGGCGGCGTTGCGGGCGGACGTGCTCTGGCTCGGCATCGCCGGGAATCAGACGGTCCGCGCCGGTCGGATCCTCCGGGAGCTGTTCACTCAGGACGTGGATTTGATCGCCACGTCGGACGACTGGGGCGCGAGCAAGCCAGATCCGGCGTTCTTCCACCGGGTTGCAGAGGTCGTGCCGGTTGAGCCCGAGGAGATCCTGTACGTAGGCGACCGCATCGACAACGACCTACGTCCCGCCGTCGCGGCGGGCATGCACACGGCCCTCGTCCACCGTGGCCCATGGGCGACGATCCAGTGGCGTAGCGAGGAGGCAGAGAAGCTCCCGACCTTCCGGATCGAGAGCCTGCTTGAACTGTCCCCAGCGATCCGCACCTTCAACGAGCAAGAGTGCTGAACGAACGTGCGGGTGATCCCGTGCCCGTCACGCTCCCATCCTCACAGCGCGGCCAGGCGTGCGGTGATCTCTTTCTCCGCCGACCGTTCCTTGCCCACGGTCGGCTCCCTTCGGTCAGCGGTGCCTGGATCCCCGCAAGACCCCGGCCGACCGGTGCATCGTGACAGGGGCGCATCGCCCGCCTGAGCGGTGTGGCCGGCGCCGCTGCTGGTGTCATCGCGCTCATCGCAGGACACGGCACTGGGCCCCTGTCCTGACTTCGGCCGGGACCGGGGGCGCCTTCGTGCATTCCGGCCCGTAACCATCACCCCCGGCGGCACGATGGTCCGAGCACAGCCATGCAGACGCATGGCATCTGCCGCCGGTGGAGGCGATCGTGACCTTACATTTCATCGCGAAAGACCCAGACACGAACGGGGACCACTGCCCAACCATGTGGTTCGACGACGAGAAGCAGGAGTTCGTCTTCCAGGGATGGAAGGCCGACGCCGCCCTGGAGACACGATGCCGGAAGGCCGGTCCCATCCCCGAGACGGAGGCCGTGGTCCGGCTCCCGGCTCGGATGGCTGACGCGCTGAAGGAGTTGCTCGATGTCGCCCGCACCGCCCCCGTTCGCTGAACTCCTCGCTCAGTGCACCACCTCGGCCGTGCACCTGGAAACCCGGGATGTCTACGCGGTCGATGAGGAGGACCAGGACCTGAAGGCCTGGCGCGCGGGCGAGCTGGCGAGCGTCGCCGATCGAGCGGCGTGGTGGGGGCCGTTCCACGACGCGGTCGCCGCTGCGGTCGGACGGGGCGTCGCCGTCCAGCGGGCCCGCGTCATCTCCACACCGGCCACGGAGTACATCCGGTTCGAGCACGCCTGCACCGCACGCAACGTGGCCGCAGGCGAGGAGGTGCGGTGGCTGCCACGCGTCCAGGCGCTCGGCCTGCTCCTGCCCGCCCACGACTTCTGGCTGTTCGACGGTCAGCTGGTCCGGTGGCACCACTTCGCAGGTGACGGCACGCACGTGCGCGACGAGCTCGATGACCGCCAGGACGTAGCCGCCCGGATCGCGGCCACGTTCGGCGTGGTGTGGAACCGGGCCGTGCCGCACCAGGAGTTCGCGATCAGCTGATGGCACCCTCCCCGTCAGCCCGCGTCCAGGAGGCGCGCGACCGCATCGCGGTCCGCCTGCGTGCTCTCCGGGCCGACGCGGGCCTGACGGGGCAGCAGTTGGCGGAACGCACCGGCTGGCAGGGCTCGAAAGTGAGCCGCCTCCAGAGCGGCCGCTCGCAGCCGTCCGACGAGGACATCCGCGTCTGGTGCCGGGCCTGTGGCGCGGAGGAAGAGGCTGCGGACCTGATCGCGGCTGCCCGGCAGGCGCAGCAGATGTACACCGAGTGGCGCCGCGTGCAGCGTGCCGGGCTTCGCGGAGTGCAGCAGGCTCGACGGCCGCTGTACGAGCGGACCAAGGTCATGAGGGTGTACAGCTCCAGCGTCATTCCGGGGATGCTTCAGACGCGGGCCTACGCCACTGCCCTGCTGTCGGAGATCGCCCGCTTCAACCGGATCCCCGACGACGCGTCGGCGGCCGCCGACGCCCGGCTGGAGCGGTCACGAATCATCCGGCAGGCCGGGCGCCGGTTCCCGATCCTGATCGAGGAGGCCGCTCTGCGCCGTCAGATCGGCGGCCCGGACGTGATGGCCGAGCAACTCGGACATCTGCTCCGGGCGGCGGCGCTGCCCTCCGTAACGCTGGGAATCATCCCCTCCGAAGCCGGACCGCTCTGGCCGCTGGAGACCTTCACGATCTTCGACGCCGAGCAGGTGTCGGTCGAGCTACTGACGGCCGCGATCACCATCACCACCCCGTCCGAGGTGGCCCAGTACATCGCCGCGCACGACGAGATGGGCGCGGGAGCGGTTCACGGACCAGGGGCTTTGCGGCTGATTACGCACGCGGGCTCCGGGCTCGCGTAGAAACTCGTAGAAACCGGAACCCGGGACGACCGGGCTGTCCCTACCGTCAGCCGTACTACTCACCTACAGCAACCGGGGAGACGGCCATGGTCACGGTTCCTGATGAGTTGCCCCTGCCCGACCCTTTGACCTTGTCCGACGCTCAACAGCGCGGGGCGTCCTGCATCTGGTGTACGGCCCCACTGGCCAACGCCACCGCACACGACCTGGGCGCCCGCCCGCTCGACGCGCACGGGGTCTCGGTCCTCTGGTTCCCCCGCTGCTGCCGCACCTGCCAGAAAGCCCGGTCATGACGACGAAGACAGCAACGAACGCCGAAGCCGCGTACAAGATCTGGCTCGGACACACCATCCAGTGCACCGCCTGCCGGACCACTCCCTGCGTGACGGCCGTACGACTCGGCCGCGCCTGGCGGGAGGCCCGCCGATGAGCCGTACTGCCAAGACGAAGCCGCCCGCACCGAAGCCGACCGAGCGGGACCCCGTACTGGAAGACCTGATCTGGCTCCAGCAGACCCGCGAGGAACGCCTGGCCGCAGCGCGAGCGCAGCGGGCCCGCTGAACTCACCGACCGTACGCGGCCGAGGTGCGGGCAGGGCCTACTTCCGGACGAGGTCAGCCAACGTGCCAGCGCCACGGATCCCACACCGAAAGGTGACGAACAACAGCTGCCCCGTGGGACATCCATGCGGCATCGATCATGGAAACGGCCGTCCAGTCTGGCCGGGTTGGAGGGCCTTAACCGGGTTTTCCTAGGGTGGGCTCGGACAAGTACGACAACGACGTCTACTTTGCAAGTTCGACCCCAGCCCGCTTCCGTTGGTGTCCTCGACTGGTGCGGCGGACGGACAGAGTCGCTGATATACGCACTTGCTAGATTGCCTGATGGTTGAAGACCGGTCAGAGAGCCTTCGAGGTCCGCGGTCAAGGGGGGTGGGCATAAAGGTCCCCGGGAGCCACCTCGGGACTATGTTGCAGGCCGTAGATCCCCGCCCCCCTCTCCTCCCTGAGGCATTGGCCTGCGTGGACTCTCGCATGTACGCGCCTCGCCCCATGCTGAGCGGGGTGATGGCGGCGTCGATCTTGCTCTCCGGGACTGCACCAAGCTACTCAAGCGTCTTGAGTGACGAACGACAACTGTTCTGGGGGGATGCGGACTCTTAGAGCTCCTAACACAATGAGGTAGTCACCAGCAGGCGACGCACTGGGTGCGATCCTCCGACAGGAAGATCGTGAAACGTCTCTGCGATCCAGTGACGGTCGCCATGTAGACCCGAGCTGTTCCTGCGGCCTGGAGTCCGGCGATGGCTTCGTCAAGGCCGGGCCGAGGTCTGACACCCGTGTCGAGCATGACTTCGTGCCGCCAGGACCAGATGTCCCAGAGCTGTTGCGCAGAAGCCGTTTGGTTCAGGAAGACCTCGAAGTCCGCGCCTGCCTCCAACTCGGCCAGAGCTGCGCGTGCAGAGATGCAGCCATCCTGGGACAGTGCGGATTGCAGGGCGTCTCGGTTCATGCGATCAGTTTGCCGGGCCGTCCAAGGACAGCACCCGGCGGTGGGTGATCAGGCAGCACGCAAGCTTGAGGAAGGCTTCGTGGATGTCGGCTCGGCGTTCCCAGCGGATGCGGAGTCGTTTGAAACCATGGAGCCAGGCGAAGGTACGCTCGACCACCCATCGGTAGGCGCCCAGGCCGCTGCCATGGGCTGTGCCGCGGCGGGCGATGACGGGGATGATCCGCCGGGCCCGGACTTGGTCGCGGTAGATGTCGTGGTCGTAGCCGCGGTCGGCGAAGACCGACTCCGGCTTGCGGCGGGGCCGCCCGGGTCTGCCTCGGACGGGTGGGACGGCATCGAGCAGGGGCATGAGTTGGGTGACGTCGTTGCGGTTGCCGCCGGTGAGGATGACGGCGAGCGGGGTGCCGTGGCCGTCGGTGATCAGGTGGTGCTTGGAGCCGGCCCGTCCCCGGTCGACTGGCGACGGGCCAGTCTGGAGCCCCCTTTTAACGCTCTGACGTGGCTGGAGTCGACGACCGTCCGCGACCAGTCGAGCCGGGCGGCGGCGTTCAGCTCGGCCAGCAGCACCTCATGCAGCTGTTGCCAGACTCCGGCCTCGTTCCAGTCCCGCAGTCGACGCCAGCACGTCATACCGGACCCGAAGCCGAGCTCCTGGGGCAGGTGTTCCCACTGGATGCCGGTGTGCAGCACGAACAGGATCCCGCACAGCACCTGCCGGTCCGGGACCGGCTTGCGGCCCGGGTATCTGAACCGTCTCTCCCGCTTCGGCAGGAGTGGCTCGATCCACTCCCATAGGTCATCCGACACGGTCCACGGTGAAGCCCCCATGGCCGGGCAACGCCGATCCCGACGACCGGACACGGTCACCAGGACCGATCCACCTCATTGTGTTAGGCGTTCTTAGTGGACTTCGGCCACAAGAAAGCCCCCCGACCGGGACCGGTCGAGAGGCTTCAAACAGGCTCTCACCTGCTGTTTATCACTGGTGGGCGCGGACGGTTTCGAACCGCCGACATCTGCTTTGTAAGTTCGCTCAGGCATCCTGCTCCCAGGCAAACAGCCCAGACGCCGGCGTTCTGGACGGCCGACCTGTACCGCCTCTGTACGCCATCGTTGATGTCAGTTCTAGATGTCATGTCACCGCGGTACGAACACCGGAGCCGTTCGATCGCGGGGGAACTTAAAGCATCCCTGCCCAACGAGAACGGCGGTAGCGACCATCCGCGACACGGAAAACCCGGACCGGCAATTCGATTTCACCGGGCCAGATAATACTCATCACGAGCCGCATTCAATAGCTGATCGGAGAATAGATCGATAAGGTATCGAACCGAATCTAGCCGCTCTTCTGCATCTTGGCGATCAAATTTCGCCAGCTCTCCGTGAGCCACTTGATTTCGCCCGTATAGCAGCTTTTCATCAATGAAAGCATTGCGGGTTTCATATTCATCCAAGTAATCAAGCCCAAGGCCTTGCACGAGCGCCTTAAACACAACGGATGATAGATTACTCTCAGTATCGAAGCACTTCTCTGGCCTAGCCGAAAAGGTCTTCTTTCTGTCTACGTCGATACAGTCAAGCAAGTCGCCGAGAAAGTAATTTTTAGAGCTAACCGAAGCCTGCTTGAAGCGCGATGCAACATAAGCCGCCTGGAAAGGATACTTAAGTCGCCCAACTGGCAACTGGCGGGAATTTATGTGCTTCACATAGAAGGCGCTGCCAGCCTTCACGAATCCCTCCCAGTGCGCATAAGAAATCACTACGGCAGCACGATGCAAGAGTTCCTGATGGGACTGATCTTTCCCTTCCTGGAATAGGATAGAGAATCGCGACAGCTCGACCTTTCGCAAGGACAAATCTCGCTGCACCTTGTCGCTGAATCTTTCCAGATCCACGTGCCCCTCCGGCGCTAGCTGGAAAAGAGTTGACGTCCGAACGGGATGGTGATCTTCATTCGCTGATCTGCCCTGACGCCGGTAGCGTGACCTGCACTGAAACGGCTGTCCGACCAGAGAAGGGATCGCTTTTCCTGAATCTTATCGGAACTTGGCAACTCGCCCGGCAGGTGAAACCCCAGCCCTAGAGCAAGCGCCTCAAACGCCGTAAGAGAGAAGGGGCCCTCAGATCGTTCCCGCGCAGCGTTGAAACGCCTCAAGACGTCGGCTCCACCGGCCTCACGCAACGCCTGGAAGGTAGCCCTAAAGGCTTCACTCTCCTCGTCGAGACGCTGGTCATCATATTCGACCAAGGAGACGATCTCGGAGGTCAAAAAGTCTCCGATGTTGCCCACAGTGGAGAGTTTTTCCTTTGGGATCTTCCGCAGGAGCACGAACCGCAGAGCGAGTTCCATATGGTAGCGCTCATTGATCAGCCGTTCCGGCAAATCAACGACTCCAACAAATGACCGATCCTGCGAAATGCCAGCAAGCCATTGATAATGCTTATCACTGAGACTCACAAGTAGGCAGTTTCGAAGCTCTTGCGGAGTCGCCAGAGAACCGAATGAATTAAGCCTCTGAAACAGATCGTACTTTGTTCGATTGTCACTTTCTCGCTTGATGATTTTCACATCAATGCGCGCACGCTTAAAGTCAATCCTTTGGGCAGGAGTCAGGTTCCTCTGGGCACCTTCACGCTCCTCATATGCGCAGCCCTCAAGTTGACTCAAAAAGGGCGGCTTAGTACAGACAAGAGGATCGTGAAGATTTCCGCCCTCATCTTTCAAAATACCCATGAATTGGAAAATCGTAGACATGCGCTGGACCCCATCCACAACATCCCAGACGCCCTTCTCGTTTTGGGCGACAAACATGCTCGGAAGAGGAATTCCAAGGAGAATACTTTCAATTAGACGGCTACTCTGTTCAATCCTCCAGCGAAAAATCCTCTGGAACTCAGGGTGAATGTCAATCTCACCATCTTTGTAGAGGTTTGCCAGCTCACCAATGGACATTGGATAAGAATCCGTTGCGATCCTGCGGCGATACTGTTCGATTTCATTTTCAAGCGTCATATCAAGAGGCTAGCAGCTCGCGCGAGCGGCCCGCGGGTCTTCGCAACCATCGCCACCAAGCCCCAGATGGGCGTCTATGCCAGCAGCGCTATGAAGCAACTCGTGGCGGGATCGTCCACTGCGCCTGGCGGACCTCTGGTTCCGACCGCTAACTGGAGAATCCTCAGGTCACACGAGGCTTCAGCCCTTCCCCACCACCCACCTCAGCTCCCATCCCGTCTGCCTTCGCCCCACACACCGTGGAGCGGTCGTGGTTCAGGGCGTCAAGGTGGAGCGCGCCGCTGTACGAACGACCTTGACGCCCTGGGCCGCGACCACTCGGCTCTGCCTGGGTCGAAGGTGGTCGGGATGGGAGCCCCACGACGCCCGCCCTGCTCCGGCCGGCACTCGCGAACGGCGCCCCTCCCATCCCGGAGTCTGAGCGCCCCCGCCGGAGGCATCGTCTTGAAGCCGCGGGCTTGGTTCTCGTCTCATGCCCCCGGGCCTATCCAGTTGTGGACGCGCGTCGGCGGCGGCAGCGCCGAGCGGGCCGAAGGCAGGAGCGCGGGCGCAGCCAGAGCCGGGAAGCGCGCCCGGCGGAGCGCAGCGCAGCCGGGTGCCTTGATGAGGTAGAGAAACCTGTAACAACCCACCTATGCGGCAGGCTGTCAGATGCTTGGCCCGGGACCGATTCCGTCTGCGATGTCCTGCCATGGAATCGGTGATCGCTTCGGCCCGTGCTCGGGCGAGCGCCTGGCGCCTGGCGCCTGGCGCCTGTGACCCTTATTCGCGTGGTCGAATCGATGAACTTCTACGCCCACGTCGTCCAGGACTCCCAGCGCGAGGCCGTGAGTCACCTCGACCGGATGTTGAAGCGGCAGCGTCCCGACCGTGGGTGATCGTGCCCGTTGATGTCAGACGTAGATGTCAAAGACCCCCAGCCACGATCGGCTGGGGGTCTTTGTGCTGGTGGGCGCGGACGGTTTCGAACCGCCGACATCTGCTTTGTAAGAGCAGCGCTCTACCCCTGAGCTACGCACCCGTGGATGAGCCAACAGGTTACATGGCCCCAGCCCCCCGACGGCAATCGGTTGCCCCGGGACGAGGACCGGGGCCAGGGCCGGGACGAGGACCGCGACCAGGGCCGCCACGAGGCCCCCGCCCCGGCAGCCCTCGCCCCCCGTGCGCCGGGCGACCCGTGCGAGGCTCCGCCCGCCCGCCCCCGGGACGCGCACGCCCTCCTCGCCGCGCCCCCGGGGCGGGCGGGCAGGCGGGCAGACGGGCAGCGCGGCCAGGCCCGGCCCCGATACGGGGGATATCCCCACCCCGAGACGGTAGCCGCCCGGATCGTACCGGGGTGGTGGCGCTGCATACGGTGAGGGCACATTCGGCAGCACGCGGCACCGCTTCGCAACCGCTTCGCAGGGGGACTCGATCACCATGACCATCCGTACCGGCAGCAAGGCGCTCATCGCCTCCGGGGGCACCGTCCTGCTCGTCGCCGCCCTCAGTGGGTGCGGTTCCACGGACGTGGAGGACGCGCCCGTCGAGACGAAGTCGTTCGCGTACAGCGGCTCGTCCCTCACCATCGACGCGGAGAACTCCGTCGTGGACGTCGTGCCCGCCGACGTGAAGGAGATCGAGGTGACCCGCCAGGTCGACGGGTGGGCGCTGCTCGGCAGTGGGCCCAAGCCCGTCTGGAAGCTGGAGGGGGACAAGCTGACGTTCCGGGTCAACTGCCGGGCGTTGATCAGCGACTGCGGGTCACATCACCGTGTGAAGGTGCCCCGGGGCATCGGCCTGTCGGTGGAGGCGGACAACGGGAAGGTCACCGCGTCCGGGTTCGACACCAAGCTCGCCGTCTCCTCGGACAACGGCGGCGTCGTGGTACGGGACTGCAGCGGGCCGCTGGACCTGAGGAGCGACAACGGTTCCGTCCTGGCCGAGCGGTTCACCGGGACCTCCCTGATCGCCCGGTCGGACAACGGTTCGGTGAAGCTCGGGTTCAGCGCGGTCCCGAAGCTGGTGGACGTCACCAGTGACAACGGCGGTATCACCATCGACCTGCCGGCCGGGGGCGAGGAGTACGCGGTGTCCGCCTCGGCCGACAACGGGAACGTCTCCGTGGACGTGCCCCGGAGCGACAAGAGCCCCTATGTCGTGAAGGCGAACAGCGACAACGGCGAAGTCAAGGTCCGAAGGGCGAACTAACCGGCCCCCGTGTTCGTCCTTACTGGTGCGAGAATGAACCGGGCAGGGCAGATCGGCACGGGAGAGGGATGTGACGGCGACGCACAGACGGCCGCGGGTACGGGCGAGGGGCGGCTCGGCCGTCCGGGACGTCCTGGGGCTGATGCTGCTGCCGGTGCCGCTGGTCGTCGCCGCCCTGCCGGGCGCCTTCGCCGGCGGGGGCACCCGGCGTTGGTTCGGCGGCCGGGGGGAGAGCCAGCGGGCCGACGCGCAGGCCGCGAAGGACGCCGCCGCCGCCGCGTTCTACGAGCTGGACACCGCGCAGCGGGATCTCAACATCTCGATCGAGACGATCACCGCGGTGGACAGTTCGCCCCGGGCCCGCAAGGCGGTGGAGGACTTCGCCGCGCTGGGCCGGCGGATCGACGAGGCCAGCCACACCTACATCACCGCGGTCGACGAGCACGATCTCGACCGGGACGACCTGGAGCAGTCGGTCGCGGCCGCCGCGAAGACGCGGCTGACCCGGGCCAAGGACGATCTGCTGCGGGTGAAGGCCGACCTGGACCGTTTCGCCCAGGGGCTCGGGCCGTTGCTGGGCAGCGCGGAGACCCAGTTGGCGCGGCTCGCCCCGGCCGTGGAGCGGGCCCGCCAAGCCCTTCTGGGGGCGAGCAACGCCCTGGACGCGGTGCGGGCGTCCGGGCTGCGGGCCGACGACCTCGCGGCCCGGCTGGCCGCTCTCGCCCCGGAGCTGACCAAGCTGAACCAGGGCGCCGGGCAGCACGGCGTGGCCGGGACGCTCCAGCGGGCCGACCAGGTGCTGCGCGACGCGGAGGCCGTACGGGCGGAGGCCGAGCGGCTGCCCGAGCGCGCCGCCGAGATCGACCGCCGCCTGGTGACGCTGCGGACCCGCGCGGAGGCGCTGACGACCCGCGCCGGGCAGGTGGAGCCGGTGCTCAGCGAGCTGCGGCGGCGGTTCGCGGCGGCCTGCTGGCAGGACCTCCAGCCCGTACCCGAGCAGGCGGCGACGAACGTGCGGCAGGCCGAGGAGAAGCTGGCCGAGGCCTCCCGGGCGCGGTCCGAGCAGCGCTGGGCCGACGCGACTGCCCGGCTCAGCACCGTACGGGCCCTGCTGAACGCCACCGACGAGGCGGTCTCGGCCGCCGGTGACCGGTTGAACCGCCTGAACGCCGTGTCGAAGGACCCGCAGGCGGAGATCGAGCGGACCCGGTTCGCGATCCGGGACGCCCAGCGGCTGGCCATGGCCGGACGGCAGACCCCCGATCCGCGTCACGCCCGGCCGCTGGACGACGCGGTGGCCCGGCTGGAGCGGGCGGTCGCCGGTCTGGAGGGCCGCCACCCGGACTACTGGCACTTCCTGACCGAGACGGAGGCCGTGCGGCAGACGGCGACCCGGGTGGTCTCCGCGATCCGGGACGAGATGAGCGGCAGCGCCTGACAAGCTGAGCATCGGCGCCTGACAGGCTGAGCGGCGGCGCGCTGACGAGCTGAGCGGCGGGGGCCCGAGGCCGGGCCGCGAGGCCCGGACTTGTCACCCGCCGCCCCCGGGCCGAAGCTGGACGTACGGGAACTACCGGGTACCCGGGTCACCGGGTGCCCCCGGAAGTACGTACGTACGTCCACCCGGCGGCTTCTGTCCGGTCCGTCGTGTCCGGGCCGCGCCAGCCGTACGGGGGCGAGGGGAGACCGTGATGGTCACGCATGTCCCGCATCCGCATCCCACCCGCGCGCACGCCCATGATCCGGGCCGGCGCCCCTCGCGGAGCCGGTGGCGTCGCGGGGCCATCCGGCTCGACGAGCAGTTGCCGGTGGACCACAGGCTCAGCCGGGTCTACCGGATCGGGGCCGGTCTGATGGGACTGTTCCTCATCGCGTTCGGCATCCTGGGGCTGATCGACCGCATCGGCTTCTTCGACACCGGCGGCGACACCGTGGCCGGGCTCAACACGAACGGCACGCTCAGTGTGCTGTCCATCTGCATCGGTCTGCTGCTCTTCGTCGGCCGCGTCGTCGGCGGGAACTTCGCCTCGACTCTGAACACGGTGCTCGGCGTCGCCTTCATCCTCAGCGGCTTCGTGAATCTGGCGTTGCTGGACACCAGCATGAACTTCCTGGCCTTCCACATGCAGAACGTGATCTTCAGCTTCCTGGTCGGGCTGTTGCTGATGACGTTCGGGATGTACGGGAGGGTGAGCGGCGGTCTGCCCCACGACAACCCGTACTGGCGGGCCCGCCACCCCGAGCAGGTGGCGCGCGACGACGACCTGCCCGACGACCTGCGTACGGAGCTGCGGCCGGGCCCGGCACGGCCCGAACCACCGCCCGACAGCTCCCAGGACCACCCCCGGAAGCCCGGCGCCTGGCGGAGGAGAAGGGCGCGCCACTCCTGAGCGAGCCCGTGGGCGCCGGGCCGGGCCGTGGGGCGCCGGGCGGGCGTGTGGGCGTGCGAGGCGTGTGGATTCACGCATCGCGCGCGGGCGCCCGTCCCCCGGGTGAAGGGCAGCGCCAAGTCCCCCACCGCCCGGAATCGATCATCTAATCTGGGGCCATGCCCCGTTACGAGTACCGTTGCCGCCCCTGTGGCGAGACCTTCGAGGTCAGCCGTCCCATGGCGGAGTCGTCCGCCCCGGCCGCCTGCCCCGCCGGGCACGAGGACACCGTGAAGCTGCTGTCGACCGTCGCGGTGGGCGGCTCGTCCGCGCCTTCGGCGTCCTCGGCGCCGGCCGCCCCCGCGGGCGGCGGTGGCGGCTGCTGCGGTGGCGGCTGCTGCGGCTGACCCCGCAGGACGCCCGCTCACCTGCGGCTGACCGCCCGGGGACGCCGGCTCACCCCCGGCGCGCCCGGGGACGCAGGCTCACCCCCGGCTGACCACCCAGGGGCGCCCGCTCACCTGCGGCGGGAGAGCGTCAGCCCGTCCGCCACGGTGAGCATGACGCTGTCCATCCGGGCGTCGTTGAGCACATGGTCGTTGAACTCCTTGATCGCCGCCGTCGATCCGGTCGCGTACGGGTCGGTGACGCCCCCGTGGTAGAGGACGTTGTCGGTGACGATCAGGCCACCGGTCCGCATGCGGGGGACCAGCTCCTCCCAGTACGGGAGGTAGTTCCCCTTGTCGGCGTCCAGGTAGGCGAGATCGATGTGCGGCTCGTCCGGCATGGCCCGCAGGGTGTCCAGGGCGGGGGCGATCCGCAGGTCGATCCGGTCGGCGACGCCCGCCTCCTCCCAGGCGGCCCGGCCCACCGCGGTCCACTCCTCGGAGACGTCGCAGGCGATCAGTGTGCCGTCCGGCGGGAGCGCCTGGGCCATCGCCAGGGCGGAGAAGCCGGTGAACGTGCCGATCTCCACGACGTGGCGGGCGCCGACCAGCCGGACGAGGAAGGCGAGGAGCGGCCCCTGCTCCTCCGAGGACTGCATGCCCGCGCGGTCGGGGAACCCGGTGCGGGTGGTCTCCACCAGCTCACGCTGTACCGCGTCCAGGGGCGGGTTGTGCGCCAGCATGTAGGCGTACAGCTCGTCGGTGATCTTGGTTTCGTTCCCTCGGGTCACGGCGCCCTCTTCCTCGTACGCGGCAGGATGCCCTCAGTCTGCCGAAGACGGGCGGCCGTAGACCCCTCACCACGCGCTCAGCGGGTCTCCGCCCTGCCGCCGGACGCCGTGGTGCGCAGGAAGCGGCGCAGGATCTCCTCACCGGCGGCGACGCCCCGTTCCTCCAGCGCCTCGGTGTTCGGCGCGTCCCAGCCGCTCTCGGCGAGTTCGCCGTGGGCCGGGCGCCAGGCGTGGTCGGCGGCGAGCAGCAGGTCCGAGTCCAGCAGGGAGTCGCCCGCCGCGAGGGTCGTGGTGGCGCCGCACCGGCGGGCCACCTCGCGCATCGCGGCGCTCTTGGTCAGCGGCTGGGGGACGGCGTAGATCTTGCGGCCCTGAAGGGAGACGGTCCACCCCCGGGGGCCCGCCCAGGCGGCCAGTTCCTTCACCCAGCCGTCGGGCAGGGCCGCGCGGTCGACCACGAGGTAGGCGAAGACGTCTTCGGCGACCCGTTCCTTGAGCAGCCACGCGGGGTCGGCGGTGGCGAGGAGGTGGGCGCGTACCTCGGCGAGGGGGGCGCACTCGGAGGCCAGCCGGGCGGCGACCTGCCGCTGCCAGTCGGGGTCGGAGACACCGTCGACCAGGAGGTGTCCGCCGTTGGCGCAGATCGCGTACCGGGGCGGGGGGCCGGGGAGGTGGATGCGGTGGTACTGCTCGCGGGTCCGGGTGGTGGTGGGGACGAACACCGTGGTGCGGGCCAGGGTGTCGAGGAGAGCGGCGGCCTCCTCGGTCATGTACGAGAGGGGCGCCCGGTCGTAGACCTCGACGCAGAGCAGCCGCGGGGCCCGCGCGTCCTCCATGGTGAGCTGGAGGGCCGCGGCGGAGTAGATCAGCGTCCGGTCGAGGTCGCTGGCGACCAGCGTCACGCCGGCCACGGGAGGCGCCGGGGCCATGGCCGCCGGGGTGTCGGGCGCGGTCACTTCTCCGTCACCTCCGGTACCCCCGCCACCGCCGTGCCGGACGCGCCGGTCGCACCGCGGTTGTACTTCGGGTGGATCAACCCCACGCAGGTGTACGGGAGTTCGTCCACCTCCTCGACCGGCACCCCGCGCTGTTCCGCGAGCAGCCGCACATGGGCCAGGTCCGCGCCCGCGCCGCGCTTGGCGAGGATCTTCCAGGGGACGCGGCGCAGCAGCACCCGGGTGGTCTCCCCGACGCCGGGCTTCACGAGGTTGACGTCGTGGATGCCGTACTCCTCGCTGATCCGCTCCACGGCGGCCCAGCCCTCCCAGGTCGGGGCGCGGTCGGCGGCGAGCAGCTCCTTGGTCTCGGCGTCGACGGCGTCCACCACCTCGTCGAAGCGGGCGACGACCGTGTCCAGGAAGTAGCCGGAGACGTCGGCGTCCGCGAGTTCGCGGTAGAACTTGGCGCCGTGGAAGTCGTTCGGGCCGACCAGGTCGGAGCGCAGGACCGTACGCGAGACCAGGCCGGAGACGGTGGAGTTGAGGCAGGCGGACGGGATGAGGAAGTCCTCGCGCGTCCCGTAGGTGCGTACGCAGCCGCCGGGGTCGGCCAGGACCGCGATCTGCGGGTCGAAGCCGTCGAACTCCTCCAGGGCGGCGGCGAGTTCACGGGTGATGGCGCCCTTGCCGGTCCATCCGTCGACGAAGACGACGTCGGCCGGGTCGTGGTGGGCGGCCAGCCAGCGCAGAGCGTTGGCGTCGATGCCGCGTCCCCGGACGATGGAGACGGCGTAGTGCGGCAGGTCGATACCGTGCCGGTGCCGGGCCCAGCGGCGCATCAGGACCCCGACGGGGGTGCCGGCGCGGGCGAGGGAGACCAGCACGGGCCGGGAGCCCGGGTGTTCGGCGAGGACGGTCTCGGTGACGGTGCCCACCGCGCGGGCGATACGGGTGGCGGAGGTGGCCAGGGCCGCCCTGAACAGTTCCTGGTACTGCGGGGTGGGCTGGTACTCGACCGGCAGCGACTCCGCGTAATGGGCGCCGCCGCTCTGTATCGCCTCCTCGCGTTCCTCGGTGGGAGCCTCCAGCGCCGTGTCCGAGAGGTCCTGGAGCAGCCAGCCGACCTCGTCCGCCGCGTAGGAGGAGAAGGCGGGGCCCCTCAGGGGTTCGGGCAGCATGGCGGCGTCCTGCCTTTCGGCGGGTGGGGGCGTGGGGACGTACGAGGGGACGACCGCGAGCAGGACGCGGCCGGTGTGTCCGGCGAGCCGGTCCAGCAGGCCGCCGGGGGCGTGCAGGGCGGGGGTGTCGGCGACCGAGTCGACGACGGCGACGACCGCGTCGAAGCCGGCTCCGGCCACGTTGTACGCGTACCGCTCGCCGGGGCCGTCGGAGGGGGTGTCGTGGGCGGGGAAGACCAGCTGGGTGCGTATGGCGTAGCCGGGGTCGTCCACGGCGAGGACCGGTGAGCGGGTGGTGGTGGAGTACCGCACCTCGGCGGTGGTGGCGTCCTCCAGGGCGGTGCCGAGCCGCAGCGGCGCGTACATCAGCTCCTCGAAGCCGAGCACGAGCACCCGGCGGGCGTCGCCCAGGGCGTCGGCGAGACGCGCCACCATGTCCGGCAGGGCCGCTTCCAGGGCGGCGCGGTGGACGGGGGTGAAGCCGTGGCGGCCCCCGTCGGGGACCCCGGCCGGCCAGCCCAGCTCGACCCGGACGGGGGCCGGGCGGGCTTCGCGGGCCGGTGGCGGCTCCTCCTGGTGGGCGCCGGTCCGCTCGGCGAGCTGGTCGGCGACCAGGCCGAGGCCCTTCTCCAGGACCCCGTCCGGCAGGCGCACGGTCCCCCGGGCACGGGCCACGAGGTCCACGCGGGCGCCGATCTCCCGGGCGAACGCGGTGAGCGTGGCCCGGTCCTCCGGTGACCGCATGTCCACGAGGGCCACGATGACGTACCGGTCGCGGGGGTAGCGCTCGTGGAGGGCGCGGATGGTGTTGAGCACGGTGTTGCCGGTGGAGAACTCGTCGTCGACCAGGACCAGGGGGGCTCCCGGGGTGGCGCTGAGCAGGCCGGGCCGCGCGGGGAGCAGGAGGTGGGAGGTGGCGTGGGAGTGGGACTCCTCGAAGCCGCCCGCCCGTGCGACGCCCTCGACGGGGCGGCGGGTGGAGTGCAGGTAGGGCGCGACCCCGAGGCCGTCCGCGACGGCGTGCCCGAGGCCCGTGGCCGTCTCCGCGTAGCCGAGGACGACCGCGCGGCGCGCCTCGGCCTCGCCCAGCAGGTCGCGTACCCGCTCGCCGAGCTCGTACCCGGCGCCGTACACGACGGACGGCCGCTGCGGGACGTGCTTGCCCAGGACGTTGGACACCAGCAGATGGGCGCGCTTGGGGTTGCGCCGCAGGGCGAGGCCCAGCAGGTCGCGGAGTTCCGAGTCACCGACGAGTTCGACACCCAGCCGCTCGGCGACCCAGTCGCCCGACCAGTCCACGTCCACTGCCACTTCTTTCCTCACCGCTGTCCTGTGCCGGGCCGGCTCATCTCCGGCCGGTCCGATGTGCGCCGGTCCGGTGCGGGCCGGTCCTGTGCGGGCCGACGCGCCTCCGGCCGCTCGCGTCCGGGCCGCCCGTGCCGGCAGGGGGCCCCGCTCATCCATGATGCCGCTCAGTCCGCCAGCCCCGCGGCGAGGAGTTCCACGAAGCCGATGTCCTCCCGTGCCACGCCGAACACCTCGGCCCGGCGCAGGGTGCGCTCCGCCCAGGCGCGGTGCGGCTTCACCTCGTTCATCTTGTTCGTGTACGCCGAGCGCAGCACCCCGCCGCCGCCCCGCTCGGGCCGCAGGATGTCCTGCGCGTCCGTGTACTCCTCGTGGCTGACCACGGACAGTGCGTGCACGGGCTGGACGTGGGAGGGGTGGATGCAGGTCTTGCCGAGGAGGCCGTTGGCCCGGTCGAGCTCGATCTCGCGGAGGAGCCCGTCGAGGTCGTGCTCGATGAGCGCGGTACGCAGCTCGTCGGCCGAGCGCCCCATGAAGGGGCTCCGGCGGAGCTGGGGCTTGAACATGCGCTCCTGGACGCGGAAGTACTCCCACACGGGCCCGGTGATGGTGTACCCGGTGCCGTCGGAGCGGCCCAGCACATTGACGACGTCGCCGATGACGGAGCTGACGATCTGGACGTCGTACGCCGTCATGTCGGGTGACCGGCGCAGTCCGTAGGCGGAGCAGAAGTCGGTGACTCCGAGCCGCAGCGCGAGGACGCGCTCGCGGTACCGGTCCACGGTGCGGGCGATGCCCCGGAGCGTCTCGGCCCGGCTCTCCAGGTGCAGCAGTTCCGGGGATTCCAGGACCGGCATCGCGAACAGCCGGTGCCCGCTGGCGGATTCGGCCTCTGCGAGGGCTTGGAGGAACTGCTCTCCCCGCTGGGCGGTGAATTTGGGAAGTACGAATCCGGACAACCATTGCGCCGAATCCCCGAGGCGCTTGACGAGGTCGGTGATCTGCTCCGGTTCGCGCACCCTGATGAAGAGCAGCGGCATCTCGGCGGCGCGCTCCGCGATCTCCGCGAACTGCCGTACCAGGTTCGCCTCGGCGCCGGTCACTTCGGCGTCGTCGATGGAATCCTCCAGGCAGAGCACCATGGAGACCACTCCGCGCCCCGCCTGCTTGAGCACGTCGTCGGCCAGCCGCGGCCGGGTCGCGGGGCTGTACAGGGTCGCGCCGAGCGCGGTCGAGAGCACCTCGGGCGAGGATCCCGCGTCGAACGCGCACGGCTCCTTGAAGAAGAGGCGCTCGCGGGCGACGGGCGGTATGTGCCCGAAATGACGCATGTGTATCCCCCGTACTACCTGAAGGCCTGGCAACGTATGACCGGTAATAGTACGTTCGGACGGGTGTCGCTGGTTCCCCGCCCGCGTGAACTTCCGGTGGCCCGGCCTTTTCCCGCTTCCCTCGCGGCGTGTTCACGCGTGCCGTTCCGGACGGGTCCTGGCCTACTGGTCCCTACCCCCGCGTTGTCCGGCGGGGCCTCCAGCAGGCAGGATGACCGGCATGACGCACGCGATGCTGAAGGGCTCGAACGTCCCCCTCGACGCCACGGCGGTACGGGCCGTGCTGCGCTGGACCCCGGGGCCCGAAGTCCCGGACGTGGACGCCTCCGCCCTGCTGCTCGGCGCCTCGGGGCAGGTGCGTTCGGACGAGGACTTCGTCTTCTACAACCAGCCCCGGCATCCCTCGGGGCTGGTGCGGCGGCTGCCCAAGCGCAGCGCCCCCGAGGGGCTCACGGACACGGTCGAGGCCGACCTGTCGGCGCTCGACGCCTCCGTGGACCAGGTGGTCATCGCGGCCTCCTGTGACGAGGGGGCGTTCGAGCAGGTCCGCGACCTCCGGATATCGCTGTACGACGCGGCCTCCTCGGACGGCGAGCCGCTCGCCGTCTTCGATGTGCGCGCGGAGACCGGCGAGGAGACCGCCGTCATCTGCGGCGAGCTCTACCGGCGCGGTGAGGGCTGGAAGTTCCGGGCCGTGGGCCAGGGTTACCCGACCGGACTGGTCGGCCTGGCCACCGCGTTCGGGATCTCGGTCGACGAGGCGGACGCGCAGTCCGAGGCAGGGCCCGAGCCCGAAGCCGGGACCGGGGCCTTCGAGCCGGAGCCCGTGCCGCCGGCTCCCGTCACGCCTCCGTCCGTCCCGCCGCCCGCCACCACCGCGCAGGTGCCCGGCTCCCCCGGGCCCGTCGCGCCGACGCCCGACGAGCAGGCCACGGTCGTCCACCAGCAGCCCGCGTACGGCTATCCCCAGCCCGCCGCGGCGCCGCAGCCCGCCTACGGCTACCCCCAGCCGGTCCCGGCGCCCCAGCCCGCGTACGGCTATCCCCAGCCCGCGGCGGCCGCGGCGTACGCCCCGGACCCCGGCTTCGTACTGCCGCCGCAGGGGCCGCAGTTCATCCGGCCCTGAGCCGTCCCGTCCCGGCCGCCGGGCGCGGCGGTCCTCAGGTCCGTGACTTGTAGCCGCGCCCCCACTGCATCCCGAAGCCGTACATCCGGTCCAGCTCCGACTGGAAGCCGTACACGAACTTCACCTCGCGGCGCACCACCAGCTCGCCCTTGACGTTCTCCACCGTGAACACGGCGCACGAACGGGCCTCCGGCGCGCGCTCGTCCAGCTCGATCTCGATCCGCGGGCCGTTGCCCGGGTAGAGCGTGACCATGGCGTGGGTGCGGTCGAAGGCGGGGGTCTGGTCGTAGATGTACACGAAGAACAGCAGCCGCTTGATCTCGTCCCGCTGGTCGAGGTTCACGTAGACCGTCTCGCCGGACGGCGCCCCGAAGCGGTCGTCCCCGCTGAGCCTGATGTAGGGCGGGGCGTTGAGGTCGCCGGTGAGGTTGCCGAGCGGCTGCACGACCCCCTTGGTGCCGTCGCTCAGCTCGTACATGCAGCCCAGGTCCAGGTCGACGTTGACCATGCCCTGGGTGTGGGCCTGGACGACCTCGGGCTGGAAGAGCTTGAGCGGGCGCAGCAGCCGGCTGCCCTGCTGGGAGCGGCCGCCGATGTCCGACGTACGCATCCGCCACGAGAGGTTCACGCGCAGGTTGCCCGAGAGGGCGCCCTGTTTGTCCAGGGATATCGTCGCGTTGCGCCGGGTGAGCACGATCGAGCTCGTCGCCCCCGAACCCGCGTCGAACTGTGCCGCGCGCAGCGGCCTCAGGCCGTCCCAGAAGCCCATCCCAACCCCCACCTGTCTCCGCCGGACCCACCTGTCCCGGTGCGCCCCCGCACGCCGCCGCGGGGCGGCCACCGGGACGGGTCCGGGCTGTTCCCGGAAGTACCGCCGCCGTGGGCCGCCCCGCAGAGAGAGCGTTCCTCAATCCTGGCCGGGTCACACCCCGGAGGACACCTCGGCCTTGGAATCGGTGCTGCCGCCGTTGCCCTCGGCCGCGGCGAGCGCCTTGTTGCGCCGCAGCGAGGACCAGAAGGACCAGGCGATCAGCACGACGCCGACGAGGCCGGTGATGATCTCGTTGATCTCGTACCGGATGGTGACCAGCAGGATGACCGCGAGCGCGCCGATCGCGTAGTGCGCGCCGTGCTCCAGGTAGACGTAGTCGTCCAGCGTGCCCTGGCGGACCAGGTACACGGTGAGCGAACGGACGTACATGGCACCGATACCGAGGCCGAGGGCCATCAGCACGATCTCGTTGGTGACGGCGAAGGCGCCGATGACGCCGTCGAACGAGAACGACGCGTCCAGGACCTCCAGGTAGAGGAACATGAAGAACGCGGCCTTGCCCGCGAGAAGGACCGCGGACGCCGGCTTGCCGCTCTTCCTGGCCTCTTCCTCGGCCTCCTGCTCGCGCTCCTCCTCCTCTTCGAGCTTGTCCTCGAAGTAGCCGGAGAGACCGCCGACGATGAGATAGGTGATCAGGCCGGCGATGCCCGCGAGCAGCACCGTGGACGCCTTGTCGGCGTGACCACCGCCGTGCTGGTGCGCCTGGGTGGCGAACGTCATGGAGGCCACCAGCAGCACGATCAGCGCGACGCAGACCGACAGCATGTCCACCTTGCCGAGCTTGGCCAGCGGACGCTCGATCCAGCGGAGCCACTGGATGTCGCGCTCCTCGAAGACGAAGTCGAGGAAGATCATCAACAGGAACATGCCACCGAAGGCGGCGATGGCCGGATGGGCGTCCGTGACCAGTTCCTTGTAGCGGTCGGGGTCGTTGAACGAAAGGTCGATGGCCTCGATGGGCCCGAGTTTGGCGCTGATGGCCACGATCACGACGGGGAAGACCAGTCGCATACCGAAGACCGCGATGAGCACACCGACGGTGAGGAAGATCTTCTGCCAGAAGGCATTCATCTTCTTCAGGATTCCGGCGTTGATCACCGCGTTGTCGAAGGACAGCGAGATTTCCAGGACCGACAGGATCGCCACGATCCCCAGCGCCTGCCACCCCCCGTAGAACACCGCTGCGACCAGGCCGAGCGCGGTGACCGCGAACGACCAGCCGAAGGTTTTCAGAAGCACTGGCTACCCCATCGTGTGTGTAACGGGTCTCCCGGTTGGGTACGGGGCTCCCCCGCGTCGTGCGCGGCTTTACGAAACGTTGACCCCGAAGTCTAGAGCGATGCCGCGGAGCCCCGACGCGTACCCCTGTCCCACCGCACGGAATTTCCACTCCCCGCCGTACCGGTACAGCTCACCGAAGATCATCGCGGTCTCCGTGGAGGCGTCCTCGCTGAGGTCGTACCGGGCGAGTTCCTGGCCGTCCGCCTGATTCACCACGCGGATGAAGGCGTTGGCGACCTGCCCGAACGTCTGACCGCGGTTGTCGGCGTCGTGGATCGAGACCGGAAAGACGATCTTGTCGCAGTGTTCGGGGACCTGGGTGAGGTTCACGATGATCGACTCGTCGTCGCCCTCGCCCTCGCCCGTGAGGTTGTCCCCGGTGTGCTCGACGGAGCCGTCGGGGCTGGTCAGGTTGTTGTAGAACACGAACCACTCGTCGCCGATGACCCGGCCGGACCGGCACAGCAGCGCGCTGGCGTCGAGGTCGAAGTCGGCTCCGGTGGTGGATCGTGCGTCCCAGCCGAGCCCCACCAGCACCTGGGTGAGATTGGGTGCGGCCTTGGAGAGGGAGACGTTGCCTCCCTTGGCGAGCGTGACGCCCATGCTGTGTCCTCCCCGAGTCGATGGACGGTTGCGGACGCCCCGGGGTGGGGGCGCCCTGCCTAGCACGTCCGGCGCCGCACAGGGTGCGGCGCCGGACGCGGTGGAGCGGTGTGGCTCAGACGTTGACGCCGAAGTCCTGCGCGATGCCGCGCAGGCCCGAGGCGTACCCCTGGCCGATCGCGCGGAACTTCCACTCCGCGCCGTTGCGGTAGAGCTCGCCGAAGACCATGGCGGTCTCCGTCGAGGCGTCCTCGCTCAGGTCGTAGCGGGCCAGCTCGCTGTTGTCCGCCTCGTTCACCACGCGGATGTAGGCGTTGCGCACCTGGCCGAAGCTCTGCTGGCGGGTCTCGGCCTCGTAGATCGAGACCGGGAAGACGATCTTGTCGACGTCGGCCGGGACGGCCGCGAGGTTCACCTTGATGACCTCGTCGTCGCCCTCGCCCTCACCGGTGAGGTTGTCACCGGTGTGCTCGACGGAGCCGTCGGGGCTCTTGAGGTTGTTGAAGAAGACGAAATTTCCGTCGCTGCCGACCTTGCCCTCGGCGTTCGTCAGCAGGGCGCTGGCGTCGAGGTCGAAGTCACCACCGGTGGTCGTCCGGGCGTCCCAGCCCAGACCCACGATGACCGCGGTCAGGTTCGGCGCGGCTTTGGTCAGCGAGACGTTGCCGCCCTTGCTGAGGCTGACTCCCACGAGTCCTCCAAGATGGTTGAGAGGGCCGGCAGACACCAGCGACCCCGTTCGTGCGTTGGCATCGGATCAACGATTGGATCCTAGTGACCGGTTCCCGGCCAAAACAGGCTTTTGGCGGGGTGCCACCGTCGGATTCCCGGATCGGCCCGTCGCGGGCCCGGGTCCCCGGCTCAGAGCGAGTCGAGGGCCTTGACGTAGTCGTTCAGGTCGCGCGCGTCCGGGAGGCCGTTGACGACCGTCCAGCGGACCACGCCCTCCTTGTCGATGACGAAGGTGCCGCGCACCGCGCAGCCCTTGTCCTCGTCGAAGACGCCGTAGGCCCGCGAGGCCTCGCCGTGCGGCCAGAAGTCGGACAGCAGGGGGTAGGCGAGGTCCTCCTGCTCGGCGAAGACGCGCAGGGTGTGGATCGAGTCGTTGGAGACGGCGAGCAGCTGGGTGTCGTCGTTCTCGAACGTCGGCAGCTCGTCACGGAGCGCGCACAGCTCGCCGGTGCACACCCCGGTGAAGGCGAACGGGTAGAAGAGCAGCACCACGTTCTTCTCGCCGCGGAAGTCGGAGAGCCTCACCGTCCGCCCGTGGTTGTCCTTCAGCTCGAAATCCGGAGCCTTCGTGCCGACCTCGATCGCCATGAGAGCGGTCCCTTCGCAACGTCTTCACTGTCCCGGTCTGAGCCGTCCGGGTGAGACCCACCCTACGCAGGGCGCCTCACGGTGACGGTCCGGGTCCGCGCGGGACGTACGAAGGCCCCCGGCGGCGCGTGCCGCGCGGGGGCCTCGGTTGACGATGGAGCCGCGTCAGCGCTTGGCTTTCGCGCCCTTGGGGGTGACCAGACGGCTGCCCGTCCAGTCCTTGCCCGCGTTGATGCTCTTGGTCTGGGCGAGACCCGCTGTCTGGGCAGCCTCGTTGATGTCGCTCGGTTCGACGTATCCGTCGCGGCCGGTCTTGGGCGTCATCAGCCAGACCGCCCCACCGTCCTCGATCAGACCAATGGCATCCACCAGCGCGTCCGTAAGGTCGCCGTCCTCGTCGCGGAACCAGAGCAGGACGACGTCAGCGACGTCGTCGTAGTCCTCGTCGACGAGTTCCTGGCCGATTGTGGCCTCAATGCCCTCACGGAGCTCCTGCTCGACGTCGTCGTCGTAGCCGATCTCCTGGACCACCTGTCCGGGCTCGAACCCAAGCCTCGCGGCCGTGTTGGTCCGTTCCTCCGCGTGGTCCGCGGTCGCGCTCACGGGTTGCCTCCTGATCATGTTTCGGAAAATGCTTCAGCCACGCGCGTGCGCGGGGCGTTGGCCGTAGTCCACACGGGCTGGGCGAATCGCGCAAGTACCCGGCGTACGAGACCGCCTAAACGGTGACGTTCCCTGCCACATCACCGCAACTCCCGGCATGTCGCCTCAGGGGCCCGGGGATGGTGTCCGGACCCTTTACGTCCTTCCTCAGCTTATGCCGTTTCGGTCCGGCATAAGGAGTCGAACAGCCTTTGGGAACACTTGGACGCCTTGGGCGTATGGTTGCGTTTTGGGCCGGACCGCCCGCACGCTGCCGATACTCGTGCCCCGGCGCGCCCGGCGGGAACCCTGTGTTACCCCACAGTAGAGATGACGTGGGGGGCCTCGCGGTACACGATGGAGGCGGCGTACAGCGGCCTTCCGGGGGTACGTTCCCCGCTACCAGGCCCCGAAGAGCACCACCGACCAGCGAAGGAACAGCGTGGCTTCCGGATCCGATCGCAACCCGATCATCATTGGCGGCCTTCCGAGCCAGGTCCCGGACTTCGATCCCGAAGAGACCCAGGAATGGCTGGACTCCCTCGACGCCGCCGTCGACGAGCGAGGCCGTGAGCGTGCCCGCTACCTGATGCTCCGGCTCATCGAGCGCGCGCGGGAGAAGCGTGTCGCCGTGCCGGAGATGCGCAGCACGGACTACGTGAACACGATCGCCACGAAGGACGAGCCGTTCTTCCCCGGCGACGAGGAGATCGAGCGCAAGGTCCTCAACGCGACCCGGTGGAACGCGGCGGTGATGGTCTCGCGCGCCCAGCGTCCGGGGATCGGCGTCGGCGGGCACATCGCCACCTTCGCCTCCTCCGCGTCCCTGTACGACGTGGGCTTCAACCACTTCTTCCGGGGCAAGGACGACGGCCTCGGCGGCGACCAGATCTTCTTCCAGGGGCACGCCTCCCCGGGTATCTACGCCCGCGCCTTCCTGCTCGACCGGCTGAGCGAGGCGCAGCTCGACGGGTTCCGCCAGGAGAAGTCGAAGGCGCCGAACGGCCTGTCCAGCTATCCGCACCCGCGGCTGATGCCGGACTTCTGGGAGTTCCCGACCGTCTCGATGGGCCTCGGGCCGCTCGGCGCGATCTACCAGGCGCGGATGAACCGCTACATGGAGGCGCGCGGCATCGCGGACACCTCCGGGTCGCATGTGTGGGCCTACCTCGGTGACGGCGAGATGGACGAGCCGGAGTCGCTCGGCCAGCTCTCCATCGCGGCCCGCGAGGGGCTGGACAACCTCACCTTCGTGGTCAACTGCAACCTCCAGCGCCTCGACGGCCCGGTGCGCGGCAACGGCAAGATCATCCAGGAGCTGGAGTCGCAGTTCCGTGGCGCCGGCTGGAACGTGATCAAGCTCGTCTGGGACCGCACCTGGGACCCGCTGCTCGCGCAGGACCGCACGGGCATCCTGGTCAACAAGCTGAACACCACGCCGGACGGCCAGTTCCAGACGTACGCCACCGAGACCGGCGCGTACATCCGGGAGCACTTCTTCGGTGGTGACCCGCGGCTGCGCGAGATGGTCAAGGACATGTCCGACGAGCAGATCCTCCACCTGGGCCGCGGCGGACACGACCACCGCAAGGTCTACGCGGCCTACGCGGCGGCCAAGGCCCACAAGGGCCAGCCGACGGTGATCCTGGCCCAGACGGTCAAGGGCTGGACGCTCGGCCCGAACTTCGAGGGCCGCAACGCCACGCACCAGATGAAGAAGCTCACGGCCGACGACCTGAAGCGGTTCCGTGACCGGCTGCACCTCCCGATCGCGGACAAGGAGCTGGAGGACGGCAACCCGCCGTACTACCACCCGGGCCGCGACTCGGCCGAGATCCAGTACATGCACGACCGCCGCAAGGGGCTCGGCGGTTACGTCCCGACCCGGGTGGTGCGCGCGAAGCCGCTGCCCCTGCCTGGCGCGAAGACGTACGCGACCGCGAAGAAGGGGTCCGGCCAGCAGTCGATCGCCACGACCATGGCGTTCGTCCGCATCCTCAAGGACCTCATGCGGGACAAGGAGATCGGCAAGCGTTTCGTGCTGATCGCGCCCGACGAGTACCGCACGTTCGGCATGGACGCCTTCTTCCCGAGCGCGAAGATCTACAACCCGCTCGGTCAGCAGTACGAGTCGGTGGACCGTGATCTGCTGCTCACGTACAAGGAGTCCCCGACCGGGCAGATGCTGCACGACGGGATCTCCGAGGCGGGTTGCACGGCCTCGCTGGTCGCCGCGGGTTCCGCGTACGCCACGCACGGCGAACCGCTGATCCCGGTGTACGTCTTCTACTCGATGTTCGGTTTCCAGCGGACCGGTGACCAGTTCTGGCAGATGGCCGACCAGCTGGCGCGCGGTTTCGTGCTGGGTGCCACCGCCGGACGCACGACGCTGACCGGTGAGGGGCTTCAGCACGCGGACGGCCACTCCCAGCTGCTCGCCTCGACCAACCCGGCCTGTGTCGCGTACGACCCGGCCTTCGGGTACGAGATCGCGCACATCGTCGAGGACGGTCTGCGCAGGATGTACGGCGGCACCCCCGAGGAGAACGAGGACGTCTTCTACTACCTCACCGTCTACAACGAGCCGATCCAGCACCCGGCCGAGCCGGCCGACGTGGACGTCGAGGGCATCCTCAAGGGTGTGTACCGCTTCCGCGCCGGTGACAAGGGCACGATCCCGGCCCAGATCATGGCCTCGGGCGTGGCGGTGCCGTGGGCGGTCGAGGCCCAGCGGATCCTGGCGGACGAGTGGGACGTCAAGGCGGACGTGTGGTCGGCGACCTCCTGGAACGAGCTGCGCCGTGAGGCGGTGGACGTCGAGCGGTACAACCTGCTGCACCCGGAGGAGGAGCAGCGCGTCCCGTACGTGACGCGAAAGCTCTCCGGTGCCCAGGGCCCGTTCGTGGCGGTGTCGGACTGGATGCGTTCGGTGCCGGACCAGATCGCCCGCTGGGTGCCCGGGGCGTACCAGTCGCTGGGCGCGGACGGTTTCGGGTTCGCGGACACCCGTGGCGCGGCCCGCCGTTTCTTCCACATCGACGCGCAGTCGGTCGTGCTCGCGGTGCTGACCGAGCTGGCGAAGGAGGGGAAGATCGACCGTTCCGCGCTGAAGACGGCGATGGACCGCTACGAGCTGCTGGACGTGGCCGCCGCGCACCCCGGTGCGGAGGGCGGCGACGCGTAACACGTGTCCGCCCCCCAGGGGCGGAGCCAGAGGGCGGCGGGCCGTACGGCTCGCCGCCCCTCGGCGTTCCGGTGCGGGGCGGCGGCGTCAGTTCTCCCAGATCTTGAAGGCCCGCACGGTGTACGGCGACCGGGGCGTCCAGGTCCCGCCGCCCGGATAGGTCTCGAACTCCCCGGTCTCCGCGCAGGTGGCCGACTGGTACGTGGTGACCGGGCGTCCGGTGCGGTTGGCCAGGGCCTGGGCGGTGGAGCCGGAGGCCAGTGGGGTGCAGCTCTCGATGTCCACGGTGGCCAGTTCGTGGGTCTGCCGGGCCCCTGCGAAGTCGGGCTTCGTCCAGAGGCAGAGCTGTCCCGCCCCGCAGGGGGCGAGCCCGGCGGGCGTGGACCGGCCGGCGGGGCGGGCGGTGTCCTGTCCGGCGGGCCGGTGCGGTGCCTCGGCCGCGGTGCCGGCCGGCGCGGTGGCCGGGATGAGCGCGGTGGCCGCCAGGGTGGCGGCGAGAACGGTCGTACGCATGGTGGTTCAACCCCCGTGGTCGAGCGAGCCGGATGGTTCGCGATGTCCGCACCCTGACCTGCGGGGCCGTGCGTCCGGAAGGGGCCGGGCGGTGGACCACCCTGATAGGCGACAGCCCCGCCGGAACCGTCCGGCGGGGCTGTCGTATGCGCTGTGTTGACGTCGGTCACCAGGAGTGCGCCGGGGTGTGCGCCCGGGGTGCGCTCCGCGCGGCCGAGGGTTCAGATGTGGCCGGCGCCCATGCCCGCCTCGGCGTTCTCGCCGCGCTTGGTGAGCAGGGCGACCAGTGCGGCGACCACCGCGACGCCGCCCGCGGTCAGGAACGCGAAGCTCATGCCCGACACGAACGTGTCATGGGCGACGTCCGTGATCTTCGCCGCGATCTCCGGCGGGGTGCCCGGCTGGACCGGCGGCATGCCGACCTCGATGGCGGAGGAGGCCTGCTCCAGTTGCGCCGCGTCCACCGGGGGGAGGTCCGCGGCCTTCCAGTTGTCGCCCAGGTTGGAGTCCACCTTGGTGGCCATGACCGCGCCCAGGACGGCCGTACCGAGGCTGCCGCCGACCTGCATCGCCGCCTGCTGGAGGCCGCCCGCGACACCGGAGAGCTCCATCGGGGCGTTGCCGACGATGACCTCGGTGGCGCCGACCATGACCGGCGCGAGCCCGAAGCCGAGCAGGGCGAACAGGAGCGACATGGTCAGCGTGCCGGTGTCGACACTCAGCTGGGACATGCCGAACATGGCGACCGCGACGCAGACCATGCCGCCGACCAGCGGGACGCGCGGACCGAACTTGGTGATCGCCGCCCCGGCCAGCGGCGAGCCGACGATCATCATCGCGGTCAGCGGAAGCAGGTGCAGACCGCTGTCCACGGGGCTCATGCCGTGGACGTTCTGGAGGTAGAAGGTGACGAAGAACAGGCCGCCCATGAAGGCGAACGCCATCAGCACCATCAGCACCACACCGGCCGACAGCGCCACGGACCGGAACATCGCCAGCGGGACCAGCGGTTCGCGGACGTTGTTCTGGGACAGCGCGAAGACGAGGAAGAGGACCACCGCGGCACCGAGGAAGCCGAGCGTCTTGACGTCCCCCCAGCCCCACTCCGAGCCCTTGATCAGCGACCAGATCAGACAGAACATCGCCTGCGACAGCAGCACGATGCCGCCGATGTCGAAGGACCTCGGCGCGTTCTCGGCGCGGTGGTCCTTGAGGATCACCAGGCCGAAGACGAGTGCCAGCACCCCGACCGGCACATTGATGAAGAAGACCGACTGCCAGCTGACGTGCTCCACGAGCACACCGCCGAGGATGGGCCCGCCCGCGGTCGAGGCGCCGATGACCATCCCCCAGATGCCGATCGCCATGTTCAGCTTCTCGGCGGGGAAGGTGGCGCGCAGCAGGCCGAGCGCCGCCGGCATCAGCAGGGCGCCGAAGAGTCCCTGGAGCACCCGGAAGAGGATCACCAGGGTGACGCTGCCGGAGAAGCCGATGGCCGCCGAGGCCGCGGCGAATCCGGCGATGCCTATGAGGAAGGTCTGGCGGTGGCCGAAGCGGTCGCCGAGCTTGCCCGCGGTGATCAGCGAGACGGCGAGGGCGAGCATGTAGCCGTTGGTGATCCACTGGACGTCGGCGAGCGAGGCCTTGAGGTCCTGCTGGATGGCGGGGTTGGCGATCGCGACGATCGTGCCGTCGAGCGCCACCATCATCACGCCGATGGCAACGGCGAAGAGCGTCAGCCAGGGGTGGCCGCGCAGGCCCTTCGCCGGTGCGGGAAGGATGGTGTCTTCGGGCTCCCGCGGCGCCTTCTCGACAGTGGTCTGACTAGTCATGGGCCGAGATTAGTGTCAGCTTCTGACAGTTAACAAACCATTTCACATGACGGTAACTGTCGCGTAGGTCACAGGTAGGCTGAGCCGGTCAAAGCGGCAGAAAGAGGTCCGATACGTGACGAGCAGGCAGACAGTCGGGGCTTCGCTTCCCGGGCCCCCGGCCGGATTGCGTGAACGCAGGAAACAGCGCACCCGCGAAGCCCTACTGCACACCGCTCTCGAACTCTTCACCACCCGGGGGTACGACCGGACCACCGTGGACGAGATCGTGGCGGTCGTCGACGTCTCCCAGCGCACCTTCTTCCGCTACTTCCCGAACAAGGAGGCGGCCGCCTTCGCCGCGCAGGACGCCGTGGAGTCGCGCTTCCTCCTCGAACTGCGCCAACGCCCGTGCGCGGAAGCCCCGTTCGAGGCCATGCGGCATGCGGCACTGAACACCTGGAAGAGTATCGCGGACGCCGACGGGAGTGATCTCCCGGTCGAACTCCGGCTGCGGACGTACCGGATGATCGAGTCGACGCCCTCGCTCGTCGCCGCGCACATGCGGCGCGGTGTCGAGCTGGAGCGGAAGACCGCGCTGCTGATCGCCGAGCGGGAGGGGCTGGACGTGGAGGCCGACCCCCGCCCCCGGGTCGCCGTCGCCGCCTTCTCCGGGGTGATGCGGCTGACCGGGCAGTCGTGGGGCCGCCGGCAGGACGCGAGCGCGCACGCGCTGCGCGAACTGACCGAACTCCACCTGGGCCTCCTGCGGACCACGCTCCTCGGCCCGTGGCGCACCGCGTCGCCCACGGACCACGAGGCCTGCCCCTGCCTGTGTCCGGCGGACGGCGCCACGGCCCCTTCTCCGGACCGGACGTAGCCCGGCGGCACGCGCGTTCCCCGGACCGGGTACAGCCCGGCGACACGCGCGGCCCGGCCCCGCCCTCCCCAACACCGCGCCCCCCGCCTTCCCGTACACCCGCACCCCCGCCGCCCCCGGCCGACACGCCTCGACGCCACCCCGTGACGAACATCACAAGAGCCCACGTGCGCACGCCATTTCGGGCACCGGCCCGCACCCGCCCCCGGACGCCGGGCGCACCGGGGCGCCACACGCGTCCGCCGCTCCTCCGCGGCCGGGTGATCCGGGTCACCCGTGACACGAGGGCCTGAAACCGTCTCCTAGGGTGGGGCGCAGTGACTTCCTTCGACTCCTCCCCCACCCTCACCGCGTGGCGCGCCCTGCTCGCCGTCGCGGTCGTGTTCGTGATGCTGGCGACCACGGGCTGGACCGCCGTACGCCACCAACACACCGCCACACCGCGCGACATCGCGCTCGCCTCCTGGGCGAAGGACCGGATAGGCGGTCACGCGCTCCCGGACGCGGACGCCCCCGCGGACCGGCTGGCCCGCTTCTTCGCGTCGCTCACGGCCGGGCAGCGGGTGGCGCTCACCGACAAGTACCCGCTGGTGGTGGGCAACATGAACGGCGCCCCCGTCACCCTGCGCTACCGGGCCAACCGGCGGGCCCTGGTGGCGGCCGAGGCCGAGGAGCGGCAGCGGACCGGGGACACGAGACTCTCGTTCGACGGCCGTCACCAGGCCCTGCTGCGGCTGGAACGCTTCCGGTCGCTGCTCGCGAAGGACCGGCAGATCCTCTCGTTCGACCCCTCGGGGCGAGGGCACGTGGCCGAGGTCCTCGGTGACCTCGACCGCGCGCAGCGTGTCTCCGTCGTCGTCCCCGGGGTGGACACGAACCTGCTGACGCTGGAGCGCACCGGCCGCAAGGAGAACGCCGCGCCGGTGGGCATGGCCCGCTCGCTGTACGGCGCGGAGCGCTCGGCCCGGCCGGACACCCGTACCGCGGTCATCGCGTGGGCCGACTACACCGCGCCGGCGGGCCTCGGCGTGGACGCCGCCCTCGGCGGTCTGGCGGCGGCCGGGGCGGTCCGGCTGAACGACCTCCTGGACGCGCTGCCCGGCACCTCGACGGTCTCGCTGTTCTGCCACAGCTACGGTTCCGTGCTGTGCGGTCTGGCCGCGCGGGACCTGCCCGGCCGGGTGTCCGACATCGCGGTCGCGGGGAGCCCCGGCATGCGGGCCGACAACGCGGCGGGGCTGCGGACCGGGGCCCGGGTGTGGGCCATGCGGGACGCCGACGACTGGATCGCGGACGTACCGAACATAGAGGTCGGCGGGGTCGGTCACGGCGCCGACCCGGTCGATCCGGAATTCGGCGCGCGACTCGTCTCGGCACAGGGCGCGATCGGCCACAGCGGCTATTTCGAGCCGGGTACGGAGAGCCTGAGCAATTTCGCCGCGATCGGTGTGGGCGCTTATGACTCGGTCAGTTGCGCGAGCGCCGAGCAGGCCTGCCGGAACGAGATCTCCGACGGCGTGCGTGCCTGACGCGCGTAGAGCGCGGCGAACGACGTGTGGACATCCTGTGAACGTTCCCATCGGAATGCGCATCACCAAGGGGCGACGTGAGGGCGCGTGCCGCCTACGATGAGGCACATGGGTGATGTGCTGGCCGGAATTCATGCCACCTGGGAGTTCGACACCGACTCCGTGCTCATCCGCTTCGAACGGGGGATCCGCACGCCGAGACTTTTCCAGAGTCTGCGTGAACGCCGCATTCCGTATGCCGCGTTGTCGTCGGTGGCGCTTTTCCCGGGCAAGCGGGGCACGGTGGTCCTGCACGCCGTGCCGAGACCGGGTGCCGATCCGCTCTGGGAGGCGGCGGCCGGGCAGCTGAAGACGGGCTGCGACCCGTACCGGCTGGCCCTGCCCGCCGAGCGCGAGACGCTCGCCGAGTACTACGCGGCCGAGCTGCGGGCGGTGCTGGGACCGGACGCGTCCCTGCCCGCCGACCGGTTCCTGGTCGCGGCGCCCGAGGCGCCGATGCAGTTCAAGGCGTACGACGGCCGGGCGGGCTTCGACGGGTCGCTGGTCTCCTTCCGCTGGTCGTGGACCGGGGCGTCCAGCGCCAAGTGGAAGGCGGGCGACCAGACGTTCCCGGTGGCGGAGCTGTGCGGGGTCGAGTGGCGCTCGCCGGACGCGATGGAGGGGTATCTGCGGCTGGTACCGCGGGGTGCGCCCACGGACGCGGAGGTGGCGGTGCCCGTCCCGGGGCTGACCGCCGGCCCGGACACCCCTGGTCCGTGCGTCGAGGTGGACCAGGACCCGGCCGCCGTCCTGTTCGGGCGGGGGTACGGGCCGGTGCACGAGTCCCTGCCGTTCGCCGCGGCGGTCCTGGAGTCCGTACGCCGTACCCAGCCCGCCCCGCTCGTCACGGCTCCCGCCCCGGTCGGCGGGCCGCTGCACGATCCGGCCGGCGTCGCGGAGCGGATGCGGCACCTCGGGGAGCTGCACCAGGCGGGTCTGGTGACGGACGCCGAGTACAGCGCCAAGAAGGCGGAGCTGCTCGCGGAGCTGTGACGCCCCGTCCCCTCCGGGCACGGCCGCCGCACCCCGTTCCCGGGCCATGGACCCCGTACTCCGGTACGGGGCGGGCCGGGGCAGGAGCGGCACCCTGGTATGACGCCCCGGTGCGGTGCGCCCGCCTAACCTGGCCGGGCCATGTCCTCCTCTTCCGCCTCTCCGGGGCCTCCCCCGCCCGCCGACGGCCTGATCGGCGCCGCCCGCCGCCATCTGGGTGCCCTCGCCCGCAGTCTGGCCCACCCCTCCCACCCGCCGACCCCGTTGCTCGCCGGCTCCTCCAGGCGGTGGCGGCGGCTGGCGCCCTATGTCGTCGTCACCCTGCTCACCGCCCTCTTCGTGCCCGTCACCTTCCAGATCCTGACCTCGGACTACCAGGTGGGGCGCGGCCTCGCGGCGCTCCTGGCGCTCGCCCAGGCGGGGCCGCTGCTGATGCTGGCCCACCGGCCGTTGCAGGCGTGGTGGATCGTGCTGTGCGCGGACGTCGTCGGCGCGCTGGTGCTGCTGACCCCCCTCACGGACCCGTCGCCCACCCTGGTGCAGCTCCCGCCTCTCCCCCAGGAACTCCCCTGGCCGTGGCCGCCTTCGGTCATCCTCGGCCACCTCTTCGTGCTGCTCGCCCTGGGCCTGCGCGAGACCCGGCGGACGCTGGTCGCCGTCTGGCTGACGATCTCCGCGGCCGGGCTCCTGCTGTACCTGATCGGGTCGGACCGCGACGCCGGCGGTGTGGTGCTGCTGCCGGTCCTGGGTGCCGTGGTCCTGGTGATCACGGCGGCGCTGCGGGAACGGGGCGAGGCACAGCGCAGGCTCGCCGAGCAGGAGACGATCAGCGAGACCGAGCGGGCCGGGCGGACACTGCTGGAGGAACGGACCCGGATCGCCCGGGAACTGCACGACGTGGTCGCGCACCACATGTCGGTGATCACGGTGCAGGCGGACTCGGCGCCGTACCGGATCGAGGGACTCCCGGACCAGGCGCGCGCCGAGTTCGACTCGATCGCGGCGAGCGCCCGGGAGTCCCTGGCCGAGATGAGGCGGCTGCTCTCCGTGCTGCGCAGCGACGGTACGGACGGGGAGCGCGCGCCTCAGCCGGGGCTCGACCGGATCCAGCAGCTGGTCGAGGCCACGGTGCGCTCGGGGCTCCGCGTGGAGCTGTCGATGGGCGCGGAGGTCTCCGAGGCGATACGGGAGGGGCTGCCCCAGGCCGTCGATCTGTCCGCCTACCGGATCGCGCAGGAGGCCCTGGCCAACGTGGTCCGGCACGCGCCGGGGGCCCGCACCCGGGTGTCGGTCACCGTGGCCGGCCCTCACCTGACGGTCCTGGTCGTCAACGACGGTGCGGGGCGGCCCGGTTCGCCGCTGGAGTCCACCGGGACGGGGCACGGGCTGGTCGGTATGCGCGAACGCGTACGGTTGACCGGCGGCACGCTGGACACCGGTCCGCTGCCCGACGGGGGCTTCCGGGTGGCCGCACGGCTTCCGCTGTCCGCCGCCACCCCGGTTCCGTCGGCTTCCCTCGCCTCGGAGGACTCGTGAGCATCCGCGTGATCATCGTTGACGACCAGGCCATGGTCCGGGCGGGGTTCGCGGCGCTGCTGGCGGCGCAGGGCGACATCGAGGTGGTGGGCCAGGCACCGGACGGGCGCCAGGGCGTCGAGGTGAGCCGGGAGACCTGCCCGGACGTCGTGCTGATGGACGTCCGGATGCCGGAGATGGACGGCCTGGCGGCGGCCCGCGCCCTGCTGGACCCGCCCACGGGGGTGGACCACCGCCCGAAGGTGCTGATGCTGACCACGTTCGACGTGGACGACTACGTGTACGAGGCGCTGCGGGTCGGGGCGTCCGGCTTCCTGCTGAAGGACGCGCCGCCGGCCGATCTGATCGCGGCGGTGCGCGTGGTGGCCGCCGGGGACGCGCTGCTCGCACCGTCCGTGACCCGCCGGCTGATCGCGGACTTCGCCCGGCAGCGGCCGTCCGGGGCGTTCCGGGGCGGCCCCGCCCGGCGGCTGAAGGGTCTGACCCCGCGCGAGACGGAGGTCCTGGAACTGGTGGCGCGGGGCCTGTCCAACCAGGAGATCGCGGGGCGGCTGGTGGTGGCGGAGCAGACCGTGAAGACCCACGTCTCACGGATACTCGCCAAGGTGGACCTGCGGGACCGGGCGCAGGCGGTGATCTTCGCGTACGAGTCGGGGCTGGTGGCGCCGGGCAGCGCCGAGGGGTAGCCCCCGGGGCCGCCCGGCGCCCACGCGCACCCGCACCAGGCCGGGAGGACCACCGCACACGCGGCCCGTGGGCCGTGGTGGGCCGTGGGCCGTGGGCCTGCCTACTCGCGGGCCATGGCCGTGTTGCTCATGTCCGGGTACCGGTCCCCCGCCACCTGCCCGGCGATCGGCTCCAGCCGCTCCAGCTCCTCGGCGCTCAGCGTCAGCCGGGTCGCGGCCACGTTCTCCAGCAGGCGGCTGCGCTTACGCGTCCCCGGGATCGGCACCACGGGCGTCCCGTACACCTGGGCGCGCTGCTGCACCCAGGCGAGCGCGACCTGGGCGGCGGTCACCCCGTGCGCCGCCGCGATCGTGTGGACGGGCTCCAGCAGAGCAGCGTTCCTCCGAGCGTTCTCGCCGGTGAAGCGCGGCTGGTGCTTACGGAAGTCGTTCTCCGCCAGATCCTTCGCCGCGTCCGCGAAGGCACCCGTGAGGAAGCCCCGGCCGAGCGGCGAGTACGGCACGACGGTCACGCCCAGCTCGACGGCCGCGGGCGCGGCGCTGCGCTCCACGTCCCGGCTGAAGAGCGACCACTCCGACTGGAGCGCGGCGATCGGATGCACCGCGTACGCCTCACGCAGCTCCGCCCCGGTCACCTCGCTCAGCCCGAGCTGCTTGACCTTGCCCTCCCGCACCAGCTCGGCCATCGCGCCCACCGATTCGGCGAGCGGGACGAGCGGGTCGCGCCGGTGCATGTAGTACAGGTCGATGACGTCGGTGCCCAGCCGCCGCAGGCTGCCCTCGACGGCCTGCTTGATGTACGCCGGGTCGTTGTTCACCCCCCGGAACTCCGGGTCGTCCGTCCGCTGGATGGCGAACTTGGTGGCCAGGGTGATCTCGTCGCGGTGCGCCCCGACGAACGGGGCGAGGAAGGTCTCGTTGGCGCCGCGCCCGTAGACGTCGGCGGTGTCGAAGAGGGTGACCCCGGCCTCCAGCGCCGCTTCGAGGGTGTCCCTCGCGGCCGCCTCGTCGGTGTCCCCGTAGAACTCGCTGATCCCCATGCAGCCGAGCCCCTGGACACCCACCGTGGGGCCGCCCTTCCCGAGCTCCGCCGTGGCGATCCTGTCGGTGCTCTCGCTCATGTCGTCAGACCCTTTCCGACGCCGTACGGGCGCCCGCATAGAAGTCGATCTTGTAGTCGAGTACGGCGAGGGTGTCCTGGAGCTCCGCGATGCGCGTGCGCACGTCGCGGCGGGTCGCCTCCAGCAGACCCTGCCTCTCCTCGAACGTATGTTCACCCTCGCGCAGCAGTTCCGCGTACTGGACCATGTGGGCGACCGGCATCCCGGTCAGCCGGAGCTTGCCGACGAAGGCCAGCCAGTCCAGATCGCGGTTACTGAAGCGGCGCTGCCCGGTGTGGGAACGGTCCACATGCGGCATCAGCCCGATCCGCTCGTACCACCTCAGCGTGTGCGCGGTGAGGCCGGTGAGGGCGGCCACCTCACTGATGGTGTAGCGGTCGTCACCCTCCGGGCGCGGGTGCGCCTCCTGGGGTGCGCAGGCGTCGGTCCGTGCGGGTGTGCTCTCCATCACCGTCATGCTCTCCACGCTAGAACCTTGGAGTGCACTCGAAGCAAGCGCAAACGGGTGACCCGTCCGGCCGGTCGTAAGCTCGTTCCCATGCAGAGCCTGGCACTGATCGAGAACTGGCCCGTTCCCACCGCGGCGGCGGCCGTCGTCACGGCGGACGGCGCCGTGGCGGGTACGTACGGCCCCACCACGCACCGCTTCCCCCTCGCCTCCGTCACGAAGCCGCTGGCGGCGTACGCGGCGCTGGTGGCGTACGAGGAGGGCGCGGTCGAGCTGGACGAACCGGCCGGGCCGGAGGGCTCCACGGTCCGCCACCTGCTCGCGCACACAAGCGGCCTCGCCTTCGACGAGCACCGGGCGACCGCTCCCCCCGGCACCCGCCGGCTCTACTCCAACGCGGGATTCGAGGTCCTGGGCGACCACATCGCGAAGGCCACGGAGATACCGTTCCCGGAGTACGTGCGCCAGGCGGTCCTGGAGCCGCTGGGCATGACGGCGACCACGATGGACGGCTCCCCCGCCAAGGACGGCGTCTCGACGGTGGACGACCTGGCCCGGTTCGCGGCCGAGGTGCAGGTCCCGCGCCTGCTGGACCCGCGTACGGTGCTGGAGGCCCAGACCGTCGTGTACCCCGGCCTCAAGGGCGTCCTGCCGGGGTACGGCCATCAGAACCCGAACGACTGGGGGCTCGGCTTCGAGATCCGTGACTCCAAGTCACCGCACTGGACGGGCACTTCCTCCTCGCCCGCGACCTTCGGCCACTTCGGGCAGTCGGGCACGTTCCTGTGGATCGACCCGGTGGCGGGGGCGGCGTGCGTCGCGCTGACGGACCGGGCGTTCGGCCCCTGGGCGACGGAGGTCTGGCCGGTGCTCACGGACGCGGTGCTCAAGGAACTGGCCTGACGCCCCTTGGGGTCGGCCAGACACTCGAACCACACCGTCTTGCCGGTCCCGTCGGGGCGCGGCTCCACGCCCCAGCGGTCGGTCACGGCCGCGACCAGCACCAATCCGCGCCCGCCGTCAGCGAGTTCGTCACCGACGGCGGGCCGGGGCAGCCTCGGATCACGGTCCGCCACCTCGACCCGCACCCCGTCCGCCCACAGATGGATGCACGTCTGACAGCGGCGGCCGGGGACGTGCCGGACGACGTTGGCGATCAGCTCGGTGAACGCCAGCTCGGCCGCGTCGGCGAGGTCGAGGAGGCCGGAACTCCTGAGGTACATGCGCAGGATGCGGCGGAGGTGCCGTGCCGAGTGCTCGCCCATGGCGAACTCCGAGCGGTAAGTGGGCTCGGACTCGGCGGCGCAGTCACCGGTCCGGGTGTCAGTTACGTGATTCATGTCACCAGCGTGCAGTGCGCTGATTACTCTCGGCTACACATCGAAACGAACGCCGCACGGCGTTGCAGCCGGAGGTGCCCCATGGCCAACGTGCAGACCCTCGACCCCAACGCTTCCCCGCTGGACTACTACGGCTGGGAACTCCGCCGCCTGCGCGAGGCCGCCCACCTGAAGCAAGGTCAACTCGGGGACATCATCTTCTGTACGGGCTCCCTGATCGGCCAGATCGAGACGACGAAGAAGGTCCCCACCCGCGACTTCTCGGAACGGGTGGACGCCGCACTCGGCACGGACGGCCTCTTCTCCCGCCTGGTGGGCCTGGTGCTGCGCAGCCAGCTGCCGACGTGGTTCCAGCCGTACGCGGACATGGAGACGAAGGCGACGTACATCTCCACATTTCAGGCGCAGTTGGTCCACGGGCTGTTGCAGACGGAGGAGTACGCGCGGGCCGTTCTGGCCGTCAACCACCACGACAAGATCGACGAGGTGACGGCGGCCCGCATGGAGCGGCAGCGCATCTTCCAAGGCGCCAATCCGCCCGCCCTGTGGGTCGTTCTGAGCGAAGCCGCACTACTTCAAGAGATCAGCGGGCACCAGGTCATGCAGCGCCAACTGGCCCACTTGTTGGAGTTCCACGACCATCCGTGGGTGCAAATCCAAGTGCTGCCGTTCACGGCGGGTCAACACACTGGCATGATTGGGTCGTTCACAACACTTAGATTCGAAGACGACCCTGATCTGTTCTACGTGGAGAGCTACGACCAGGGTCACATGACCGCCAATCCGCAGGTGATCAAGGAGCGTACGGTCGGCTACGCTCGCCTGCAAGCCACGGCCCTCTCCCCCGGGGACTCTGCGGTACTGATTGCTCGTGTGATGGAGGAACGCTATGGGAACCAGCCATGACCACGCCGGAGCACAGTGGCGTAAGTCGAGTTACAGCGGCCCCAGCGGTGGCGAATGCGTCGAGGTGGCCGACGGCTACCCCGCCACCGTCCCCGTCCGGGACAGCAAGAACCCGGCCGGTCCTGTCCTGTTGCTGGGCACCGACGCCTGGCAGGCTTTCGTGGACGGACTCCGGTAGACCACAGCCAGGGGGACAGCCATGCCGATCAGCCACGACCTGACCCGAGCAAGCTGGCGAAAGTCGTCCTACAGCGGAAGCACCGGCGGCGACTGCGTCGAATGCACCGTGACCGGCGCTGCCACCTGGCGTAAGTCGTCGTACAGCGGCCCCAACGGCGGTGACTGCGTCGAATGCGCGGTCACCGGCAACGCCGCCTGGCACAAGTCGTCCCACAGCGGAAACACCGGCGGCGAATGTCTGGAGGTCGCCGCCGGCTGTCCCGCCGCCGTCCCCGTCCGGGACAGCAAGAACCCCGGCGGCCCTGTCCTCGTCCTGAGCGCCGATGCCTGGCAGGCCTTCGTGGACGGGCTCCGGTAACCCGGCGCGGGAGGGGCGGCGCCCGGTGACTACCGGGCCGCCGCCGGGCGGCACAGGGCGACGGTCGCGTAACCGGTCTCCTCGTCCGTCCCGCGTCCGCGCTCCTCGAAGCCCACGCGCTCGTAGAAGCGGCGGGCGCGCCCGTTCTCCTCGAAGACGTCCAGGGTCACCTCGCCGTGCAGGGACACGGCGTGCTCCACCAGCGCCCGGCCGACCCCGGCCCCCTGGGACTCGGGGGCGACGAACAGTCCGCCGATCTCGGCCTCCAGCAGCCCGAGCAGACCCACGACGGTGCCGTCCGGTGCCTCGGCGACCCAGTTGTCGGCGTGCACGAGGTAGACCTCGCGCACCTTTCGCGCGCGCTCACCCTCTCCCTCCCCCTCGATGAAGGGGTGCGCCTCCTTCGAGGCTCGCGACCAGAGATCGACCACGACCTCTTCGTCGGCGGGCCGGTACGGGCGAATGATTGTTTCCGGGCTCATGCGGCCGAGGCTAAGGAGGGGGCAGGGGGCGTGCAATCGATTTAAGGCGCGGATGGATCACTCCCGGAGCCGGTGGGGCATGGTCACGAGGTCCCAGGGTGCTCACGGGTGCCACGCAGCCGCAGGGCGAGGCGGATGAGGAGGGCGGCCAGGCCGGTCAGGAAAGCGACCTTCCCGATCAGCATCCCGGCGCCGTAGGGCACGGATGCCAGCAGCCCGTACTCGTAGATCAGCGCGCACGCGGCGACGATCACCACCGCGGCGACAGCGCCTCCGTGACGGGACCGGGCCAGTCCGAGAGCGGCCGGAAAGGCCAGGACGAGCGGGGCGAACAGCAGGAGGACGCGCACCGGTTCCGGACGGGCGGACTCCACGATTCCCGGTCCCGCGAGGGCCTGGAAGACGGTGGTCGAGGCCACCAGCAGCGGCACCCCGAGTGCGAGGGCGGTCAGCGTGGCGTTGCGTCGGGCGCGCGGCGCGGTCGGCGGCAGGTCCGGCGGGGCGGCCAGCACCGCCGTGGCGGCCACCGCGAGACCGAGCAGCGTCGGCAGGTTCTGCGACAGCCCCTCCTGGCCGCCCGACCAGAAGGCGAGCGGCACGGACCCGGCGGCACCGGCCAGGGCACCGGCCGCGCTGATCCGGGCCCCTGTCCAGCGGCCCGCGATCAGGCATCCGAGCACCGCGAGCCAGGGGGCGTACGCGAGCGGTGTGTAGGTGCGCTCGCCGTCCCAGGCCTGCGGTTCGAGCGGCCACACCGCGAGCAGCGCGGCCGAGAGCGAGGCCGCCACGGCGACGACGTACGGGGTCATCCCGGCCAGCACCCGCCCCGCCGGCCGTGCCGAGCCCAGGCCCGTACGCATGCGCAGAGCGTGCCCGGCGACGGCTGCCGTCTCGCGCCGTACGCCCCACCTGCCCTCGGCGTCGGCGATGTCCGCCAGGGTCGCGGCGATCTCCGCGCCGTGCTGTCGGCGGTAGGCGGCCGGGTACAGCCGCACCACGCCGCCCGGTCGGGGCGAGCGGCCCTCGGTGGACTCGGACCTGTTCTCCGTCATGCGCCCGCTCCGTCCTGTGCGGGGCGCGGCGTCCCACCCGGGCGGCCCAGCCCGATGCGGCGCTCGGCCTCCCGCACGGTCGTCCGCAACCGGTCCGCCTCGGTGGCGAGCACCTCGTACCCGGCGTCCGTCAGCGCGTACGTACGGCGCAGCCTGCTGTCGACGACCTCTTCCCGTTCGACCCTGACGATCCCCTGCCCCAACAGGCGGTCGAGAGCCCCGTACAGCGTGCCCGCCCGCAGGCGCACCCGGCCGCCGGATATGGCGGCGACCTCCTGGATCAGGGCGTATCCGTGCCGCGGCGCGTCGGCGAGGGCGGTGATGAGGAGCAACGTCGGCTCCTGCAAGGGGCGTTCAGTCATAACCGTCACCATATACCGGCGATCGGTATATGCAGATGACATGCGGGGAGGGTGGGCAAGCGGTCGCGAGCGGCCCGCCGGACCGGCGGAGCGACGTGGCCTCGACGCCGGCTTGGGCGGTGCGCATGGTCCGGCCGGCCCCCGCGCTTCGGACGACGGACCCGAACCACCGCACCCAGTGGGCGGGGCACAGAGTTGGATTCATTGTTCGCTCGGGTGGATCTACGCTGGCGGATGCGGGACCATGTCCGCGGCCTGCTGGGTCAGACACCACGCAATAACGGCTGGCGGGTAAAACGAACGGTGTATACGGAGTCGCGCCGGGCTTATCGGACCGAGCAGAGCCTCCGCTGGCGCGCTACCTTCACCCGTCCGAAATAACGGAGTCGGGCGGTGCAGCGGATTCGTTGACAAGATTGTGGAGCTTCGGGGCTTCGGGGGCCGTATCGAGCCGGTGTGCGCGGCGGCCAGAGCCGTTCGTACGGGCGTGCTTGCGACCTCGTGTTCCTCAGCAGAGGTCTGGATGAAGCCGTCTCAATGGGCGCCCGACTGATCGACCGGATGCGCTCCCGCTCCACGGAAGGTTCAGACACCACGGTGGAGAGCTACCACCCCACCACCGCACTCACACGCGAGAAAGTTTAGCGACGGCAGCACGTGGTCGCGGGCAGGCAAGCCCCTCGCGCGGCGGCACAGCGTACAAGTGCTGTGCCGCCGTGCGACACGTTCCGCGCCTGAGGCATGGCTCAAACAGAGCAGCATCGCTCAAGAGCCCACCCAGGTTCGGGAGTTCCGGCACCGGCAACCTCCCGGAGGCCGGCCAAGAGCAAGGAGCTGACCTTGGAATCGACGCCGCCCCAGCATCACACGCAGGACCTCGGCGCCATGGTCGGTCTCTTCTGGATCGAATCGGGAAAGACGTACTTGGGTATGCCCCCGGTCCCACCGGCACCTGGCGTACTTTTCTCGCCCGCAGGCGTGCAGGTCGTCGGACCTGATGCGGTGCAATGCTCTTGGTCCGACGTGACGGACCTGCGGGTGACCGAGGCGCCGGTCCGTTCAACTGCGGCCCGATGGGCAGCCCGCGCCGCGAGCGTTGCCGCAGCAGCCCTGGACGCGTGGGTTCCCGGCAGCCCGACCGAGATGACAGCGGTGATTGCCATCGACGGCAACGAACACAAGACACCAGTCTTCTCGGGTGCCTCAAGCGCCTACACACAGCGGGAGGTCGATCTCTCGCACGGACTGCTCGCACGTTTCGCCCGCGGCACCTCCTCACCCTCCGTCCTGTCCGATTGGTGGTACGGAGATGGGCGGCCCTCTGGGGTACTGCCGTCGAGGCGCCGGGAGGCTCTTCTCGAGAGCTGGCTACGAGTTGGCTGAGGGCGCTGCCCACCTAAGAGCTCGTAACACGATCATGGGCGAGGCTTCTTGAGGCGTCGGTAGCAGATGAGGCTGCAGGCGAGGGAGACGAAGGCGTCGTGGAGTTCGGTGCGGCGTTCCCAGCGGACGGCGAGGCGTTTGAAGTGGTGGAGCAGGGCGAAGGTCTGCTCGACGACGTAGCGGAGTTTGCCCAGGCCCTTGATGTTCGGGCGGCCCTTCTGGGAGATGACTGGCATGATCCGCCGCTTGCGCAGTGTGTCTCGGTTCGGGTTGGAGTCGTAGCCCTTGTCGCCGAGGAGGGCTACGGGCCTTCGGCGGGGTCGTCCGGGTCGGCCCGCGACGGGCGGGATGCCGTCGACCAACGCGAGGGTTTGGGTGACGTCGTTGACGTTGGCCGCGGTCGTGATGACCTTGAGCGGGGTACCTCGTCCGTCGCAGATCAGGTGGTGCTTGCTGCCCGTCTTCCGCCGGTCGACCGGCGACGGACCGGTGTCGGCGCCCCCTTTTTCGCGCGGATGTGAGAACCATCCACGCACGCCCGTGACCAGTCGAGATTGCCGGCCGCGTTCAGCTCCGCGAGCAGGACCCGGTGCAGCTGGTCGAAGACCCCCGCCTTCTGCCACCGGTCCAGGCGGCGCCAGCACGTCTGACCCGAGCCGAACCCCAGCTCCAGGGGCAGAAGTTGCCAGGCTATGTCGTTGTAGAGGACGAACAGAACGCCCTGGAGACAGCGCCGGTCCGACACCGGCCGAGGCCCCGGGGACCGCTCCGGCCACGGCGGCAGCAGCGGCTCGATCAGCGCCCACAACTCATCGTCCACGATCCACGGTCGAGTACCCACACCCTCACGAACGGCCGAATCGCCACACCGGTAACGCCCAACCAGCACACTTCAACAAGATCGTGTTACGAGCTCTAAGACTTGTCCGGCCGATCATGGCTGTGGGCGGTCGGGCATGATGCGAGGGTGAGCAACATCGTGAAGTTCTTCGTGGCGCCGGAAGACACGTCAGCCGGTCTGGCCCTCCAGACGGGCCCGGGGCGGGCATTCGAGTCGATCTCCTTCGGCAACTTCGATCCCGAAGAGGCGGTCGTCGAGTGGGAATGCCTTCTGGCCGGCGGCAGCTTCGAGGAACTCGTCGAAGCCGGTGAGCCTCGCATCGTCGCCGGCCAGGGCGATGACGGATGCGTCGTCTTCGCGATCTCGCCTCGCCTGTCCACCGCACTCGCGGACGCAGGGCACTCCAGGCTGCGTGACATCGCTGCCTCGTGGGCTCAGCTGTGTGCGGAGGACGGTGACGTCATCGAAACGGAGATCGCCCACGCGATCGTGAGTGATCTGGCTGCTCTCGTCAGCAGCGCCCGGCGCCAGAACCAGAGCGCCTACTGCTGGGTCGCGTAGGAGTTCATGTTCGGAGCCAGATAGCGACGGACGCCACTGTGGCGGTGCCGAGGAAGACGTAGCCGCGCTTGTCGTAGCGAGTCGCGACCGCCGGGAACTGCTTCAAGCGGTTGATCGTCCGTTCGACGGTGTTGCGCTTCTTGTAGCGGTCCTCATCGAAGCCGGACGGCCGTCCACCGCGTGCGCCCTTGCGCAGGCGGGCCGCCTGACTGTCGGACTTCTCGGGGATGGTGTGGCGGATCCCCCGCCGTCGCAAGTACTCCCGGATGGGGCCATTGCTGTAAGCCTTGTCGGCCGCGAGGCTGTCGGGCTTCTTGCGTGGCCGTCCCAGGCCAGGTCTGGGCACCCGGATCTTCTCCAGGACCGGCTTGAACTGGGTGCAGTCTGCCCGCTGACCTGGAGTGACGATCAGGGACAGCGGACGACAGCGGCCGTCCGCGCTCAGGTGGAGCTTGCTGGTGAACCCGCCCCGCGAGCGGCCCAGGCCCTCACCTTCCGCGCCACCTCCACCAAGCGGGCGAGGAGACTCTGCCACGGCGTCTCGTCCTGGTGTTCCATCCCTTCGCCCCCCCCTTTGACCCCGGGGCCGGAGACGGGTCGATGCGGGCGCCGGCCGCATGCTGATGCGCGCGGACGATGGTGGAGTCGACCGAGATGTCCCAGTCTTTGATGGTGACTGTGCCTTCTGCCAGGCCGCCCCACGGTCCTGGCGCCCGCACCCGTGAAGGCGGGCGCCGCCATGATGGCCACCGAACCGCACCCTGCCTCCACACCTCTCGGGCGTCAACCCAAGCCGTGCAGCGCCGCTCGTTCAGATGATCTCCGGCCCAGTGCCCGCTATGGCACCGTGGCCATCGCCAAACTCGTGATCGTGACCGACCTGAACCTCCCTGACGGGACGGGCCGGACGGCAGCCGGCACTGGCCGCGTCCGCTTCCCGCTCGCGCGGTGGATCCTCGCCCCGCGTACGACGTGGCAGGCGCGCCGTCTGGCCGCCGACTTCGGCGAGGGGATGGACGCCCGGACCGCGTGGGTGATGGCCCGTCTGGCCCGCCACCCTGACGAACGCGGCTACGCCATGGTCCACTTGGACGACGACCGACGGGCCACGGACTGAGGAGAACTCAGGAATGCCGCCCGGCCGTGCCAGTACCGGCCCGACCCGATCCCCGTCCTGCTCCGTCATGGTCGTGACCGTAGCGAGCGCGCCTGTCCGAAGACGCCGTCTCTCGCAGCTCAGCCGGCTCCCTATGAGCCTCACATGGCGTTTCCGCAGGTGAAGGCGGTGCAGCACGTGCCCGTCGTGGGTGGCGAGCACCATGTTCAGGCACGGCTGACCTCTGACAGGTGATCTTGGCCGTTTGCCATCTGGCTTTCACGGCGGGGTGCTTGCTGCGGTGCTCTTCACTCCGATGGAATGATCACTGGACAGGACGTTCGGCAGCGTGGGGGCAGATGATGGGCAGGCGGGAGATGCGGCGGAAGCTTCATGCTCCGCTGCGTCGAGCGGGCTTGCAAGTGCTTGAGGGCGGGGTGCCGAAATGTCCGTTGCCGGTATTCGCGGTGGGCGCGACGGTCAGTTGTGGCGACGGGACGGGTCGGCGTGACATGTACGTCGACTTCGACGCCCCGTCCCTCATCGAGCGTGCCAACCAGGGCTGGTACGAGTTGGCGACCTCTTTCAGGCTGTTCGGAGCCGACCGGGAGTTTTTGCTTGCCTTGCCCGCTCATCTTCATAGCGCGCGAGCGGCATCCCGGCACCGCAAGTCCGTCTGGCGCCGAGTGCGTCTGCTCGACGACTGGGACGTGATGGGCGCCGGTTGCGCGGTTAGTCGGGGGATGAACGAGCACGGATACCCCGAGCACCTGCTCGGCTCAGGCGCTGGCCGCCCGGAGTTCGCCATGCTGTCTCTCGACAGCACCGTCGCCGTGATCGGGACCACCTGGCAGAACGGCATCAGCTCCCTGGCCGTGCCCAACCCGAGCGACACAGAACCCGTACGAAACACGATCGGCTGGGCGGCGACCAGCGAATGGGATTCCCGTTCAGACCGCGCTGAGGCACTCGCGTGGCTGCGACACCACGAGCCGAGCACACAAGAGGCATAGAACGGCACCGAAGCCAGTGATCAAAGTCATTTGGCAATCGGTCAAGAACCTCTGTCAGAGGACAACGGCGCCGGGCCAACGATGGGGAGTTCGCAGGCGGTGGCGACGTCCTGCGTCTCTCGACTTCGAACCCGCCGATGACCTTCGACAAAGGATCTTCGCCGCTTGCCAGGTGATCTTGACGACGGGTAGTTCTCTGCCACCTGATCTTGACCAACGAGGTCACCTGCCCCGCAGGCCGGGGCGGCGGCTGCCCGACGCGACCGGACTCCACCGCAGGAGAGGCGGAACCGGGAGGCGAAACTGTGGAATGGACTGATTGGACTGGCATGCAACGTGCCCGGATGCCCTCTTCACTGTGGATCGACGTGCGGTGACTGCAGCCGGAGGCGGTCATTCCCACCGAGGGCGAGGCCGCCTTCGACCGTTTCTGCCACCCTCCGGATTGGATCACCACATGGTCTGGGCTGGCCCGCTCAGGCATGACCTTAGGGACGGCGGTCGTTGCCCTGGTCATTGTGGAGGATCAGGTACACGATGGCTACAACGGCGGCTGATACCCCGATCGCTGTGCCGAGAGCAGGGTTGCTGTAAGCGGCGTAGCCAACGATCACGGCAACGATCGCGAGGAGGAGCATGGTCTGGGTATTCATGTAACGGGCCACCCCTGTGGTCTGGCCCGCCGCACGCGTCTTCCCGGATCACTGCGGCGGGCCTGCCTCGGCCCGCCGCCGGATGACGGGAGGCCGCTCTTGCCTCTTCAGCAGTGAGCGGCGCCTCTCGCACAGCAAAAAGGCCCAACTCTCCATTGAAGAGACTGGGCCTAGCCCTGGGGGGCGACGTCAAAAGCATGTCAGCTCTGGGTGGCATCCTAGATACCGAGTACAACGAAACCCGAAAAAACCCTCTGAGCTGCGCTGTTGTGAGGGTTTCGTTACTTCTGTGGGCGTTGTTTCCCCAGGCCTCGGAGTGGGTCGTTAAGGCTGTCGGGGTCTCCCCTCAGGTCTTCATGCTGGCGACTCAGGTGCCCCGTGATCTTTACGATTAGGCGCCGGAGCTGCCGCTCAACTGCGCCAAGCTCTGTGTTCCCCAGCCAGATCGTGCTTCTCGTGGTTGAGATCGGTGAGCGTCGGATCCGCTCAGCAACGAACTGGTTCTCGATCAGGCTTAGAAGCAGGAGCACCTCTTGGGCGGTGTAGCGCCCGTTGACAATGCGGTCGAGGATCTCTTGTTCGTTGGGGTACGACTGGATCTTGATGGCCTCGTCCCTGGCTGCGGCCATCTGCGCGAAGCGGCGACGTCGATGAGCGCGTCCCTTGCATCGTTCTGAGCAGTACTTCCTTGGACGTCCAGTAGGGCTGGCCTTGGGCAGAGTGAAACTGCAGCCTGGTCCCTGACACTGTCCACTCTTGCCTGTCCCCATCTGCGCACTGTACGACCGCACGCCCACGCTGGGTCCGAGACGGAGGCTGGTGAGACCGTACTGTCGTCCGTCGGGTCATGAAGTGACCGGACCCTTCGGGAGACCTGCAGGCCCGCCTGCGACCGATTAAGCCCCCGTAGTCCTATGGACTTGGGAGTAGCCAAGAGGAAGGCAGGTTGACCTCTGCAGGAGCAGGTGTGCCGACGGCAGCCAGAAGCGCATGAGGAGCCGGGCCGCACGCGTCGCGGAAGTCCACGGTGCCGCCGGAGAACTCCGCGCGGGAGAAGTCCACGTTGCCGCCGGAGAACTCCGTGTCGGAGAAGTCCACGTCGCCGCCGGAGAACGTCGCGCGGGAGAAGGGCACGTCGCCGCCGGAGAACCTCGCACCGGAGAAGGACACGTCACCGCCGGAGAACCTCGCACCGGAGAAGTCCACGTCGCCGCCGGAGAACCTCGCACCGGAGAAGCGCACGTCACCGCCGGAGAACCTCGCACCGGAGAAGCGCACGTCGCCGCCGGAGAACGTCACGCCGTCGAAGTACACATAGCCGCCGGAGAACGTCACGCCGGAGAAGGGCACGCCGCCGCCGGAGAACCTCGCACCGGAGAAGTACACGTCGCCGCCGGAGAACCTCGCACCGCGGAAGTCCACGATGCCGTCGGAGAACGTCGCGCTGGAGAAGTCCACGTCGCCGCCGGAGAACGTCACGCCGAAGAAGGACACGTCGCCATCGGAGAACGTCGCGCTGGAGAAGGACAGGTCGCCATCGATGACGACCTTGGTGAGATCAAGGTTGTAGCCCTGCCACGAGCGGTGAGTGCCCTTGGGGATGCGGTAGTGATCTCCGATAAGCCGCAAGATCGTGTGGCGAACCTCGCGCAGTGCGCGGTACCGGTCCTTCTTGTCCTGATGAGTATCGCGTCGTTCCTCGGAGGGCGAAGTCCCGTCGGGAAAGGTATCGGGCAAGTCGCCGGGATCGGGGGAGAAGGGTAGACGGAGGTAGGCGCACAGGACATCGATGCAGGTCTGGCGCAGGTCTTGTGTGGGGGCGTCGTCGGCAAGGCCGGCCAATGCGTGGACGCCGCCGAGCCGGACGGCTGGGGAGTCAGATCCGAGTTTGTCGACGGCCTGGGAGAAGCGCTCAGAGTGCAGCTTTGTGGCCTCCCGGTGAGCGCCGACCTCGTCGACGCGCTGGCGGCGGTAGGCGACGACCAGGGCGACGAGCGCACCGGCCCCGGCGACCACACCGAAGGAGAGCTTCACCAGGTCGAAGAGCGTTTTCGCGTTGAGCTTCGCGGTGGAACCGATCTCCTTGACACCGAGCAGGCTGTACAGCCCGTAGAAGACGCTGCTGGCGATTAAGACCGCAGCGGCAAAAGAGGCCGTCAGCGCCAAGCCGACCTTCCATAGCCTCAACTCCCGATCATTCGGAGCGGATCGAGGCCTTCGATTGGGTGTCATGACACTGAAGATACGGCTGGAAGACCAGCGGTTGCAGCCAGGTCAGTGTCCCTCGATGTCGTTGCGTTACGGTGATCGGGAAATTCCCGTTGCGTTACGCCATGGTGTGACGCAACGGAGAACCTCCGACCTGCGTAACGCAGTACCAGGAGGCCCCGGTGTCGGCACGCCGCTGCACGAACCCTGTCTGTTCCGAAGCGTTGCCGGACGACTCGACTACCCGCAGGCGCTACTGCTCGGGCGCGTGCCGCCAGGCCCACCACCGGAGCACCCATCCCGCCGCGATCGCGCGGCCAGCGCCGGATCCCCAATTCCAGGCGGTGCTAGGTCGTGTCCGGCGGATCACTGGCGGAGCCAGAGTCGGATCGCGGCGGCGGTAACGGTGCCGTGGAAGACGTAGGCCCGCTTGTCGTAACGGGTCGCGACCGCGCGGGAGTTCTTGAGCCGGTTGATGGTCCGCTCGACCTCGTTGCGGCGCCGGTAGAGGTCGCGGTCGAAGCTGGCGGGCCTGCCACCGCTGCTGCCTCTGCGTCGGCGGTTGGCCCGCTGGTCCTTCGGTTCCGGGATCGTGTGCCGGATGTGGCGTCTTCGCAGGTAGCGGCGGTTTCGGCGTGAGCTGTAAGCCTTGTCGCCACTGACGTGATCCGGCCGGGTGCGGGGCCGTCCGCCCAGTGGCCGGGGAACCCGTATCCGGTCCAGGACCTCGACCATCTGCGGGGCATCGCCCCACTGACCCGGCGTGAGCAGGAACGCCATGGGACGGCAACCGCCTTCGCCGGCGAGGTGGATCTTGCAGGTCAGGCCGCCCCGGGACCGTCCGAGTCCCTCGTCGGGGCGGTGGTGCCGGGGCGTCGTCCTTTTTTCGGGATCCGCGGACGGACTGTGCGGGCGCCGGCCGCGTGCTGATGGGCCCGGCAGGACGTCGAGTCGACGCCCACCATCGACCAGTCGATCCTCCCGGCCAGGTCGGCGTCAGCCTGGACCGCGTGCAGGATCCGGTCCCAGGTACCGTCCGCCGACCAGCGGCGATGCCGTTCATAGACAGTCTTCCACGAGCCATAGCGTTCCGGCAGGTCACGCCACGGGACACCGGTCCGGACCCGAAAGAGGATCCCGTTGAGCACGGTGCGGTGGTCATTCCACCGGCCGCCCCGACCACCAAGAGGTGGCAGATGCGGCTCCAGCGATGACCACTCGCGGTTCGTCAGATCCCCCCGACCCATGCCCGAACCAACGAACGACCGGTCAGAAGGTCACATGATCCGCCGGACAGGGCCTAGCCGAATTCGCGCGGGCGCGCGCGGCCGGCCTGGCCGGAGCGGCGCAGGAGCTAGCAGCCCTGCCGCCGGGTGATCAGGCAGTACGCAGCGCCTACACGGCGCGGCTCCCGGAACTGGTGCGCGAGGTGATGGCGGCCGCCGTCGTGTGCGACCGGGCCGCCGGACTCACCTGGGAGGACATCGGCGAGTGGCTGGAACTCCACCCGGACACCGCCCGCAGCCGCTACGGAACTCCCGGGAAGCGCTGACGACGGGAGGCGTCGGCGAGGACCGTCTTCGCCTCCTGGAACGGATTAGATTCACGGCTGTTGGACGTGCTGACGCGCAGCACGTCGTCCCGCCCTGCTGCGCGGGTGCGTACACCTCGGGAGTCGTCACCGGTCAAACTCCAGTGACAAACAGTCAAGATCGTTTGTCAGAGGTCAGCCGAGGAGAGACCCCGCCTCATCCACGACAGGCCGGGAAAACTCACTGAATGCGCAACCGCCTCATGCCGCTACACCACCGGCCGAACGCCAACGGAAGGATGGCAATGCTGGCAGTGCGAGAAACTTCAGCGCCGTCGCCAACGCACCCACCAACGCCGAGGACATGTTTCCGACGGCTCCTGACCAGTCGGTGCCACGAACCACCCTTAGAGCTCGTAACACGATCATGGGCGAGGCTTCTTGAGGCGTCGGTAGCAGATGAGGCTGCAGGCGAGGGAGACGAAGGCGTCGTGGAGTTCGGTGCGGCGTTCCCAGCGGACGGCGAGGCGTTTGAAGTGGTGGAGCAGGGCGAAGGTCTGCTCGACGACGTAGCGGAGTTTGCCCAGGCCTTTGATGTTCGGGCGGCCCTTCTGGGAGATGACGGGCATGATCCGGCGCTTGCGCAGTGTGTCGCGGTTCGGGTTGGAGTCGTAGCCCTTGTCGCCGAGGAGGGCTACGGGCCTTCGGCGGGGTCGTCCGGGTCGGCCCGCGACGGGCGGGATGCCGTCGACCAACGCGAGGGTTTGGGTGACGTCGTTGACGTTGGCCGCGGTCGTGATGACCTTGAGCGGGGTGCCGCGGCCGTCGCAGATCAGGTGGTGCTTGCTGCCCGTCTTCCGCCGGTCGACCGGCGACGGACCGGTGTCGGCGCCCCCTTTTTCGCGCGGATGTGAGAACCATCCACGCACGCCCGTGACCAGTCGAGCTTGCCGGCCGCGTTCAGCTCCGCGAGCAGGACCCGGTGCAGCTGGTCGAAGACCCCCGCCTTCTGCCACCGGTCCAGGCGGCGCCAGCACGTCTGACCCGAGCCGAACCCCAGCTCCAGGGGCAGAAGTTGCCAGGCTATGTCGTTGTAGAGGACGAACAGAACGCCCTGGAGACAGCGCCGGTCCGACACCGGCCGAGGCCCCGGGGACCGCTCCGGCCACGGCGGCAGCAGCGGCTCGATCAGCGCCCACAACTCATCGTCCACGATCCACGGTCGAGTACCCACACCCTCACGAACGGCCGAATCGTCACACCGGTAACGGCCAACCAGCACACTTCAACAAGATCGTGTTACGAGCTCTTAAGGAGGGGGTGAAGGGCGTGCAATCGGTTTAGCGGCAGGGGGCACCCGAACTACCACCCTCTGGACCGAAATTGGTTGGCCTAGACCAGCCCTTGATGTGCACACTCCTGTTCGGCACGCCCCTCGGGGCCCGACCAGGTCCAGGAGAGGCACACATGCCCGTCATCGAGGTGGCAGACCTCGTCAAGGAGTTCCGCAGGACCAAGCGCCAGGAGGGCTCCTTCGCCGGTCTGCGCACACTGCTGACCCGTGAGCAGACCGTCAAACGAGCCGTCGACGGCATCAGCTTCCAGGTCGGGCGGGGAGAGATGGTCGGCTACCTCGGGCCGAACGGCGCCGGTAAGTCCACCACCATCAAGATGCTCACCGGCATCCTGGTGCCCACCTCCGGCACCGTCCGCGTCGCCGGGACCGTCCCCTGGCGTGACCGGGCCCGCAACGCGCGGCAGATAGGCGTGGTCTTCGGGCAGCGCAGCCAGCTCTGGTGGGACCTTCCGCTGCGCGACTCGCTGTGGCTGATCGGCCGGCTCTACGACGTGCCCACCGCCCGGTTCGAGGAGAAGCAGCGGCAGTTCACCGAGGTGCTCGACCTCGGCTCGTTCCTCGACACCCCGGTACGGCAGTTGTCGCTCGGCCAGCGGATGCGCGGAGACCTCGCCGCCGCGATGCTCTACGACCCGAGCATCCTCTACCTGGACGAGCCGACCGTGGGCCTCGACGTCGTCGCCAAGGAGCGCATCCGCGCCTTCGTCGGCGAACTCAACCGGGAGTCCGGGACCACCGTCGTCCTCACCACCCACGACCTGGACGACGTCGAGGAACTCTGCGACCGGATCGTCCTCATCGACCACGGCAAGGTCGCCTACGACGGCGCCGTGGCCGAGCTGAAGACCCGCTACGCGCCGCACCGCGAACTCGTCGTGCAGACCGACCGGCTGGAGAGCGTCGAGGGCGCCGAGGTCGTCCGCCGCGAGGAGGGCAAGGTGTGGCTCCGCTTCGACCCGGCGCGCACCCCGCCCGCCGCCCTGGTCGCCTCCGTACTGGCACGGCACGAGGTGACCGACCTGTCGATCGTGGAACCCGAGCTGGAGAGCGTCATCCACCGGATCTACGCGGACCGAGGATGAAGGCCCATCTCGCGTGCGCCCGGATGGAGTTCCGCGTCGCGCTCACCTACCGCGCCTCCTACCTGTCCTCGTTCGTCATGATGCTGCTCCAGATCTACCTGCTGACGGTGGTCTGGGAGGCGTTCTACGACGGCCGCGACGAGGTGGACGGCGTCTCCCTCTCCACCATGACGGCGTACGCGACGCTGTCCACGCTCCAGTACACGCTGGTCAGCCCGTGGCGGTCGTCGCCCATCGACCAGCGGGTGCGTGAGGGCAAGGTCGCGGTGGACCTGCTGCGGCCCGTCGGGTTCCCCGGGCAGATGCTCTCCGGCCAGCTCGGGTGGGCCTCCGCAGCGGTGCCCGTGCTGCTGGTGGCGCTGCCGTTCGCCCTGCTGATCGGCGCCGGCCAGGCCCCCGCCTCGACGGCCGCCGCCGTCGCCTATCCCCTGGCCCTGCTCGGCGCGCTGCTCGTGAACCAGCTGCTCGGGCTGCTGCTCGGCATGGTCTCCTTCTGGACGCTGGAGGTGAGCGGAGCCCTCATGGCGTACCGCTTCGTCGCACAGTTCTTCTCCGGGGCCCTGGTCCCGCTGTGGTTCATGCCGGGACCGGTCAGGGCCGCCGCGGAGTGGCTCCCCTTCCAGGCGACCGCGTACACCCCGGCCGCCGTCTACCTCGGCCAGGTCGAGGGGTACGGCACGCTCGCCGCCCTCGCCGTCCAGGGGGCGTGGATCGTCGCGCTCGGCGCTCTTTCCGCGCTCGTCTGGTCGCGGGCGCGCCACCGTGTCATGTCGCAGGGCGGGTGAGGGGGGTGCGAGGGCTGCGCGTCTATCTGCTGCTGGCCGGTGCGGCGTTCCGCGCCGAGTTCCAGTACCGGGGGAACCTGTTCATCAACATCATCGGGGGGCTGTTCTACCAGGGTGTCGGGCTGGCCTTCATCTGGGCGGTCCTCGACCGTTTCGGCCAGGTGGGCGGCTGGGGGCTCCCGGAGATCGCGTTCCTCTACGGGCTGCGGCTGACCGCCCACGGCCTGTGGCTGCTGCCGGGCCACCAACTGGTCCATGTGGACGAGGTGGTGATCGAGGGCGAGTACGACCGGTACCTGGTCCGGCCGGTGTCGCCACTGGTCCAGCTCCTCACCCGCAGGGTGCGGCTCAGCTCGCTGGGCGACCTGGCGGGCGGGGTGGTCCTGCTGTCCGTCGCCTCGGCGTCCGCGCCGGTGAACTGGACGCCGGGGGCCGTGGGCTTCCTGCTGCTGGCGGTCCTCGGGGGCGCGTTGGTGGAGGGTGCGCTGCAACTGGCCGCGTCCGCCCTGGTGTTCCGGATGAAAAGGGTCTCACCGATCAAGTTCGCCATCGACATGATCTTCAGCGACTTCGGCAACTACCCGCTGAAGATCTTCGGTTCGGCGGCCGGATTCGGGCTGACCTTCGTGTTCCCGCTGGCGTTCGTGGCGTACCTCCCGGCGACCGTGCTGCTGGACCGCGAGGACGAACTCGCGGTGCCCGCGTGGCTCGGCTGGGGGGCGCCCGCCGTCGGGGTGCTGCTGATGTACGCCGCGTACCGCTTCTGGGAGCGGCAGACCCGCCACTACGAGAGCAGCGGGCACTGAGCGGGAACGGCCCGCCCGGCGGTGGCTCTCCGCCGGGTGCCGCCGGCCTTCGCGGGCGGCACCCGGCGGCACCGCGTAAATCCGTCGCGTGCGGCGCGCGGACGCACTATCGTGCCGCGCATGAACATCGTCCAGCTCTACGGCTGACGCCGGACGGGGCACCGCCCCCGCCTCCGTCCCCGCGCACCGCGCTCCGTGCGCGTCTCCCCGGGCCGTTCCCGGGGAGCCGTCGCACCGGTCCGCCGTGCCCTCCGCCGTAGACCTGAATCGAGTTGATCCTCCATGTCCCGTCGCCCCGCCCATATCGCGATGGTCGGCGTCCCCGCCGTCAGCCACGTCCTGCCGAGCCTCCAGGTCATCCGTGAGCTGGTGGCCCGTGGCCACCGGGTGACCTACGCCAACGACCCGGCCGTGGCCGGCCTGATCACCGCCACCGGCGCCGAGTTCGTCCCCGTCACCTCCGTACTGCCCGTGACCGACAACGACTGGCCCGACGACCCGATCGGGGCGATGGGCCTCTTCCTGGACGACGCCGTCCAGGCGCTTCCGCAGGTGCGGGCCGCCTACGACACCGACCCGGCGGACCTGTACCTGTACGACATCGGCGCGTACGCCGCCCGCGCGCTCGCCGAGTCGCAGGGCCGCCCGCTCATGCTGCTCTCCCCGACCCTCGTGGCCTGGGAGGGCTACGAGGAGGAGGTCGCGGCAGCCCTGTGGGGGCTGCCCGGGGCCGACGCCTACCGGGCGAGGTTCACCCGGTGGCTCGCGGAGTGCGGGGCGGTCACCACGGACATGGACGCCTTCTGCGGGCGCCCCGCCGACACGCTGGCGCTCATTCCCCGGGCGATGCAGCCGCACGCCGACCGGGTGGACACCGGCACGGTGACGTTCGTCGGCCCCTGCTTCGGCCCGCGCGGCGACGAGCACACCTGGACGCGCCCCGAGGGCGCCGAGAGGGTGCTGCTGGTCTCCCTGGGCTCGGCGTACACCCGGCAGCCGGAGTTCTACCGCCGGTGCCTGGCCGCCTACGGTGATCTGCCCGGCTGGCACGTCGTGCTCCAGATCGGGAAGTACGTCGATCCCGGGGAGCTGGGAGCCATCCCGTCCAACGTGGAAGTGCACTCCTGGGTACCGCAGTTGGCGATCCTGGAGCAGGCCGACGCCTTCGTCACGCACGCGGGGATGGGCGGGAGCAGCGAGGGTCTCTACACCGGGGTCCCGATGATCGCCGTGCCGCAGGGCGCCGAGCAGTTCATGAACGCGGACCGTCTCGTCGAACTGGGCGTGGCCCGGCGCATCGACACGGCGGACGCCACCCCCGAGGCGCTGCGGACCGCGTTGCGCGAACTGACCACCGACCCGGAGGTGGCCCGCCGGTCCGCCGAGCTCCGGGCCGGGGCACGGGAAGAGGGCGGCACCGCGCGGGCGGCCGACCTGATCGAGCGCACCTTGGGCTGACGCGGCCGGCCGGGGCGGGCACGTGCCCCACCGGGGAGCCGTCCCGGCCCATGTCCCCCTGGCGAAAGCGCCGTTGCTAGATTCGTGCGCCATGCGATCACACGAGTACGACCTCCAGTTCCGCGACCGGGCCGCACGCATACGCACCTGGGGCCTGATCCTGCTGTCCCTGGCCGGGCTGCTGTGGATCTGGTGTGCCGTGCTGCTGGTGACGCCCTACGAGGCCGACACATCCCGCGGGAACGACTACCGGAGCCCCGCCCACTGCGAGTCCCGCCTGTTCACCGACCGGGGGACGGCCAACCACGGCATCCAGGAAGGGAATTACTGCGCGAACGAGCGTGACTGGCCGGAGGCCCTCGCGGTCCTCGGGCTGTCGGTCCCGTTGTCGGCCGCGGGGATGGGGCTCTTCACCGCCGGTTCCGTCAGCCGCCGGATGAGCGCCCATGGCCAGGCGATGCGCGAGCTGGACAAGTTCGCGGAGGCCGGGGACAGCCCGGACGGCGAACTCCCCGCATAGCGCGGTCCGTTCCCCCCCCTGCGCACGCCGCCTTCCAAAAATGCGACGCGGGCATGCCACCGCCGGGGCTAGGGTCACGGCGGGGGCGGGTGCGGATGTCCGGGTGCGGGCGTCCGCCCTGTGTGGCGGAGCGGGCCGAAGGACGGGCCGTCCGCTTCGGCGGTGCTCGTGAGCCGTGGCCCCCTACCGACCCACCGGGGAGCCCACACCGTGCCGAGAACCACGTTCCGCCTCCTGACCGTCACCCTCGTCACGGGGATGGCGGTGGCCGCCTCGCTGCCCGCCTCCGCGCGGTCCGAGCAGAGACCGTCCCGCCCGTCACTCGACAGCCTGGCCACGGAGGACCGGCCCTGCGACGTGGTGACACCGACCCGAGTGCGCTTCTCACCGACCCTCCACGCCCAGCTGAGCGACCCCGACGGCGACCCGGTCAGCGCCCAGTTCGAGGTCAGCTGGACCGCCGCGGGCTCCGACGCACCGAGCCGTCTGCGCCTCGGCACCACGGCCAAGGCCAGCGGGTCCGCGTTCTCCTGGAAGGTGCCGGACACCGTCCCTGAAGGGCAGGTCAGCTGGCGGGTACGGGCGAAGGACGCCGACGGCTACGGCCCCTGGAGCGACTCGCGGCACCAGGGCCGGTGCCAGTACCTCAAGGACGTCGAGGCACCCGCCGCGCCCCAGGTCACCTCGCCCGACGTGCCCCTCGACGGCGACGAGCCGGTGGACGTCATGGGGCGGTACCCCTCCTTCACCTTCGCCACGTCCTCACCCGACGTCACCGCGTACCGGTACTCCCTCAACGGCGGAGCGACCGAGACGGTACGGCCGGAGAAGCCCGGGGCATCCGTGACGGTGCGGCTGACGCCTCCCTCCCCGGGGCTGCTGCAGCTGGAGGTCCAGGCGCTCGACGAAGCGGGGAACATCAGCGCGCCCACCCGGTACACCATCCGGGTCGCGTCGCCCGCCGACTCCGTCGCCCGGTGGAAGCTCGACGACCCGGCGGGCTCCCTGTTCGCCGGGGAGGCCTCCGGCGGGCAGTCGGCCTGGGCGTGGCACGGCGTCACCTTCGGCGCCGACGGCCCCAGCGGCACGTCGGCCACCGGGGCGGTGACACTCGACGGCACCTACGCGACCGGCCTCCGCGCCGAGACCACCGCGGCGGACCCCACCGGCACCTACAGCGTCAGCGCGTGGGTCCGTCCCGAGGACGTCGACCGCGGCATGACGGCGGTCAGCCAGACCGGCTTCCTCGCACCCTCCGACTTCGCTCTCGGCACCACCGTCGGCGAGGACGGGCGGCCGGCCTTCGCCTTCTCCGTCCCCGCCGCGTCCGGCGGGGCGACCCGCGTCACCGGCGGCACCCCCGCACCCGGCGAGTGGACCCACCTCACCGGCGTCCACGACCCGGTGGCGGGCACCGCGCGGCTCTACGTCGACGGGGCCCTCGCCGCATCCGGCGCCGCGGCGGTCCCGGCGGCGGACTCCCACGGGTACGTGGAGATCGGGCGCGAACTGGAAGAGGACGGCACCCACTGGACGGGCGCCTGGCACGGCGACCTCGCCGACGTACGGGTCTGGGACCGCGTCGTACGGTCGGAGGAGATCGCCGACCTGGGCCACCGCACCCCGCAGCGCACGGGGTACTGGGCGATGGACACCGTCCGCACCGACGACTCGTACACCGACACCCCCGGCGTCGGCGGCGGCCAGAGCCTCATCCTCTCCGGCGACGCCCACCTGAACACCACGGACCCGCTGACCGGGGAGGGCAGCATCTCACTCGACGGCGACGGCGACCACCTCGACAGCGACGGCCACCAGATCGACACCGGCCGGAGCTACACCGTCACCGCGCAGGTGCGGCTGCGCGAGTGGGCGCCGGAACGGGACATGGCACTGCTCTCGCAGGGCGGTGACGAGGCCGACGCCTTCACCCTCCGCTACCGTGGGGACGACCTCATGTGGGAGGCCGTCTTCGCCCACGCCGACTCCGGCGACGCGGAGACGACCACCCTGACCGCCCCGTTCGGCGACGACACGTGCACGTTCGCGGTGCAGTACGACAGCGAGGCCGGCGAGGTCCGCCTCTTCCTGAACGGTTCTCTCACCGACAGCGCCGCGTACTCCGCGGCCGACGCCTGGGACGCCTACCGCGCCCTCCAGGTCGGCCGCGACGGGGCCGGACAGGGCGGGGCCCACCACCTCGACGGCGACGTGGACGAAGTCCGCACCTACGCCGGTGTGCTGTCGGCGTCGGAGATCCGTGAGCTGGCCGAGCCGGGAGAGCACCCGGATCTGTGATCCGGGTGCCCGCGCCCGGCACCCGCCGCCGGGCGCGGTCCGCCGACCGGTGGCACCGTCACATGCCGGCGAACTCCCACACCAGCGCCTCGGCGTCCGTCAGGGCCACCAGCTCCAGCCCCCGGGGGTCCGTGATCCGCGCCGAGTCGCCCGCGCCCAGCTCCTCACCGCCGAGCCGCACCTGGCCCCGCACCACGTGCGCGTACACCCCCGCCGCCTCCGGGACGGCCGTGCGCTCCCCCGCGGCCGGCCGCCGGACATGGAGCACCGCCCCCGCCTCGGCGAGGACGTACGGGGTGGCGGCGGGTCCCCGGACATGGGTGTACGAGGGTTCGCCGCCCGCCTCCAGTGGGGCCAGCCACATCTGAACGAACGTCAGCGGGCCCGTCCCGTCGTTGCGTTCGACGTGCCGCACGCCCGCGGCGGCGCTGAGGTGCTGCACCTCCCCGGCCCGTACGACGGTGGCGTGGCCCGCCGAGTCGCGGTGGGTCAGCTCGCCCTCCACCACCCAGGTGACGATCTCGGTGTGACTGTGCGGGTGCTCGTCGAAGCCCGCGCCGGGGGCGAGGCGCTCCTCGTTGCAGGCGAGGAGCGGTCCGAAGCGCAGGTTGTCCGGGTCGTAGAAGTGCCCGAACGAGAACGCGTGCAGGGTCTCGATGCCCGCGGAGCCACCCGTGGCCGGGTCCCCTCCGCGGAAGCGGTCGCCGGAGCGGCGTACGTCCATCACACGCACCACGGTAGCCCCGTCGGGTATCCCGCCGCCCCGGCCCTCCGTCCGGCGGTTCCGATAAGGCAGTCTTGTGTGCGTGCCCCGACCCGATCCCGAGCAGCCCGAGCAGCACGCTGCGAACGACGCCCATGACCACGCCGCGACCCTGAAGCGACTGGAGCAGTCCTCCGGCCGGCTGGCCGCGAACGCCATCGCCCGCATGGACGAGACGCTGCCGTGGTACCGGGCGATGCCCCCGGAGAACCGTTCCTGGATCGGCCTGGTCGCCCAGGCCGGTATCGCCGCGTTCACCGAGTGGTTCCGGCATCCGGAGACCCCGCAGGCCATCTCCACCGACGTCTTCGGGACGGCTCCCCGCGAGCTGACCCGGGCCATCACACTCCGCCAGACCGTCGAGATGGTCCGCACCACGATCGAGGTCATGGAGACCGCGATCGAGGAGGTCGCGGCGCCCGGGGACGAGTCCGTGCTGCGCGAGGCGCTGCTCGTGTACGCCCGGGAGATCGCCTTCGCGACCGCCCAGGTGTACGCGCAGGCCGCCGAGGCCCGTGGGGCGTGGGACGCCCGGCTGGAGTCGCTGGTGGTGAACGCGGTGCTGTCCGGCGAGGCGGACGAGGGTGCCGTCTCCCGGGCGGCGGCGCTCGGCTGGAACTCCCCCGAGCACGTGTGCGTGGTCCTGGGCACCGCCCCGGACGGCGACAGCGAGCTGACCGTGGAGGCGATCCGCCGGGCGGCCCGGCACGCCAAGCTCCAGGTGCTGACCGGGGTGCTCGGACACCGCCTGGTGGTGATCGCGGGCGGCAGCGACAACCCGCTGAACGTCGCGAAGTCGCTGATCGGCCCGTACGCGGCCGGTCCCGTCGTCGCCGGCCCCGTGGTGCCCGACCTGCTCGCGGCCACCCGGTCCGCGCAGGCCGCCGCCGCCGGACTCAAGGCGTGCTCGGCGTGGCAGGACGCTCCTCGGCCCGTCCTGTCGGACGATCTCCTTCCGGAGCGCGCGATGGCCGGAGACCCCGCCGCGCGCGACCAGTTGGTGGAGGAGATCTACAGACCGCTCGAAGAAGCCGGTTCGGCTCTGCTGGAGACCTTGAGCGTCTATCTGGAGCAGGCGAGCAGCCTGGAAGGGGCGGCCCGGATGCTGTTCGTACACCCCAATACCGTGCGCTACCGGCTGCGACGTGTGACCGACGTCACCGGCTGGTCACCCTCCGACGTCCGTTCGGCCTTCACTCTGCGGATCGCCCTCATCCTGGGGCGCTTGGCCGCCGCGGACACCCCGTCCTAGACTTTTGTCGGACTTCAACAATTCCCCTGACGGTTCTTCGTCCCTGTCCCCACGGGCGTAGGAGGCCGTCCCCAAGAGAGAGTGTGAGTGTGCTCGTACTCGTCGCTCCCGGCCAAGGCGCTCAGACGCCCGGCTTCCTGACTCCCTGGCTCGAACTCCCCGGAGCCGCCGACCGCCTCGCGGGCTGGTCGGACGCCATCGGGCTCGACCTCGCCCACTACGGCACGAAGGCCGACGCGGAGGAGATCCGCGACACGGCCGTGGCCCAGCCGCTGCTGGTCGCCGCGGGCCTCCTGTCCGCCGCCGCCCTGGACGCCTCGCCCGGCGTCGTCGCGGGCCACAGCGTCGGTGAGATCACCGCAGCGGCGCTGGCCGGCGTGATCGACGACGAGGCCGCGCTCCGCTTCGTCCGCACCCGGGGGCTCGGCATGGCCGAGGCCGCCGCGGTCACCGAGACGGGCATGGCGGCCCTGCTGGGCGGCGACCCCGAGGTGACCGTCCCGCATCTGGAGAAGCTCGGTCTCACCCCGGCGAACGTCAACGGCGGCGGCCAGATCGTCGCCGCCGGCACCGCCGCGCAGATCGCCGCGCTGACCGAGGACAAGCCCGAGGGCGTGCGCCGAGTGGTGCCGCTCAAGGTGGCCGGCGCGTTCCACACGCGGCACATGGCCCCGGCCGTGGAGAAGCTGCGTTCCGCCGCCGCCACGCTGAAGGTCGCCGACCCCCGGGTGACGTACGTGTCCAACGGCGACGGGACGACGGTCGCCGACGGCCCCGAGGTCATCACCCGGCTCGTCGGGCAGGTCGCCAACCCGGTCCGCTGGGACCTGTGCATGGAGACCTTCGAGAAGCTCGGTGTCACGGCCCTCGTCGAGCTGGCACCCGGTGGCACCCTGGTCGGGCTCGCCAAGCGCGCGCTGCCCGGCGTGAAGACCCTCGCGCTCAAGACACCCGATGACCTCGACGCGGCCCGCGCGCTCATCTCCGAGCACGCGGGCGCCTAAGGAGCCCGAGAGCATGTCGAAGATCAAGCCCAGCCAGGGCGCCCCGTACGCACGGATCATGGGGGTCGGCGGCTACCGCCCGACCCGGGTCGTGCCCAACGAGGTGATCCTCGAAACGATCGACTCGTCCGACGAGTGGATCCGCTCCCGCTCCGGTATCGCCACCCGCCACTGGGCCTCCGACGAGGAGACCGTCACCGCGATGTCCGTCGAGGCGGCCGGCAAGGCGATCGCCGACGCCGGGGTCCGCCCCGAGCAGATCGGCGCGGTCGTCGTCTCCACCGTCTCGCACTTCAAGCAGACGCCGGCCGTCGCCACGGAGATCGCCCACAAGGTCGGCGCGGGCAAGCCCGCCGCCTTCGACATCTCGGCCGGCTGCGCGGGCTTCGGCTACGGCCTGACCCTCGCCAAGGGCATGATCGTGGAAGGCTCGGCGGAGTACGTCCTCGTCATCGGCGTGGAGCGGCTCAGCGACCTCACCGACCTGGGGGACCGGGCCACGGCCTTCCTCTTCGGTGACGGCGCGGGCGCGGTCGTCGTCGGCCCCTCGAAGGAGCCGGCCATCGGCCCCACGGTCTGGGGCTCGGAGGGCGACAAGTCCGAGACGATCAAGCAGACCGTGGCGTGGGACGAGTTCCACGCCGAGCGGCCGGAGAAGTTCCCGGCCATCACGCAGGAGGGCCAGGCGGTCTTCCGCTGGGCCGTCTTCGAGATGGCGAAGGTCGCCCAGCAGGCGCTGGACGCCGCCGGGATCTCTCCGGAGGACCTGGACGTCTTCATCCCGCACCAGGCCAACATGCGGATCATCGACTCGATGGTGAAGACGCTCAAGCTGCCGGAGCACGTCATGGTCGCCCGTGACGTGGAGACCACCGGCAACACCTCGGCCGCCTCGATTCCGCTCGCGATGGAGCGGCTTCTGGCGACCGGGCAGGCCAAGAGCGGCGACACCGCGCTCATCATCGGCTTCGGGGCGGGTCTCGTGTACGCCGCGACGGTCGTTACCCTCCCCTAGGCACAGCGGATCATTCTTTCCGTACGCCCGAACCCTGCAGACACACACCGAAGGAGCGCCAACATGGCCGCCACTCAGGAAGAGATCGTCACCGGTCTCGCCGAGATCGTCAACGAGATCGCCGGTATCCCGGTCGAGGACGTCCAGCTGGACAAGTCCTTCACCGACGACCTGGACGTCGACTCGCTGTCCATGGTCGAGGTCGTCGTCGCCGCCGAGGAGCGCTTCGACGTCAAGATCCCCGACGAGGACGTCAAGAACCTCAAGACGGTCGGGGACGCCGCCGAGTACATCCTGAAGCACCAGGGCTGATCCGAGCCCTGATCCGTGTGTCGCCACCCGGCGGTGGCGCCGCTGATTCACGACCCTCTACACGTGGAGAAGATTTTCCAGTGAGCTCGACCAATCGCACCGTGGTCGTCACCGGTATCGGCGCAACCACTCCGCTGGGTGGCGACTCCGCATCGACCTGGGAAGGTCTGACGGCCGGTCGCTCCGGCATCACGACCCTTCAGGGCGAACGTTTCGCCGAACTGCCCGTCCGGATCGCCGCCCTCGCGGCCGTCGACCCGGGCGACGTACTGCCCCGCCCTCTGGCCCGCAGGCTGGACCGCTCGGCGCAGTTCGCGCTGATCGCGGCCCGCGAGGCGTGGGCGGACGCCGGTTACACCGGCAAGGCCGGTGAGGACGAGAAGGTCCTCCCCGAGCGTCTGGGCTCGGTCGTCGCCTCCGGCATCGGCGGCGTGACCACCCTGCTCGACCAGTACGACGTGCTCAAGGAGAAGGGCGTACGCCGCGTCTCCCCGCACACCGTTCCCATGCTCATGCCCAACGGCCCCTCGGCCAACGTCGGCCTGGAGGTCAACGCCCGAGCCGGTGTCCACACCCCGGTGTCCGCCTGCGCGTCGGGCGCCGAGGCCATCGGGTACGCCGTCGAGATGATCCGCACCGGCCGTGCCGACGTGGTCGTCGCCGGTGGTACCGAGGCGGCCATCCACCCGCTGCCGATCGCCGCGTTCGCCAACATGATGGCGATGTCCAAGAACAACGACGAGCCCGAGAAGGCCTCGCGTCCGTTCGACACCGGCCGGGACGGCTTCGTCCTGGGCGAGGGTGCGGGCATCGTCGTCCTGGAGTCGGCCGAGCACGCCGCGGCGCGGGGCGCCAAGGTCTACTGCGAGGTGCTGGGGCAGGGGCTGTCCGCGGACTCCCACCACATCGCGCAGCCTGAGCCCACCGGGCGCGGTATCGCCGCGGCGATGCGGAACCTTCTGGACTCCTCGGACCTCAAGCCGTCGGAGATCACCCACCTGAACGCGCACGCCACCTCCACCCCGCAGGGCGACCTGGCGGAGATCAAGGCGCTGCGCAAGGTGCTGGGCGACGACCTGGACCACGTCGCCGTCTCCGGTACGAAGTCGATGACGGGCCACCTGCTGGGTGGCGCGGGCGGCGTCGAGACCGTGGCGACGGTCCTGGCCCTGCACCGCCGTCTGGCGCCCCCGACCATCAACATCGAGGAGCTCGACGAGGCGGTGGACGCGGACATCGTGCGCGACAAGCCCCGTGCGCTGCCCGAGGGGTCGATCGCGGCGATCAACAACTCGTTCGGCTTCGGCGGTCACAACGTGGTGCTGGCGTTCCGCTCCGTCTGACGCCGCGTCACCGTACGTGGACGAGGCCCGCCTCCCGGTCCGGGAGGCGGGCCTTCCGCGTCGCGGGACGGCCAAACGGCCGGGCCCGCGCCCTGGCCGTAAGGGGGCCTTTCCCGTCGCGACGGCGGCCTCACACCACCTGGTGGAGCCACCGCACCGGGGCGCCCTCGCCCGCGTGCCGGAAGGACTCCAGCTCGTCGTCCCACGGCTTGCCCAGCAGCACGGCGACCTCCGTCTCCAGGTCCGCCGTGCCGTCCAGGGACCGGGCGAGCGCGGCCCGCAGCCGGTCCTCCGGGACCAGGATGTCGCCGTGCATACCGGTGACGGCGTGGAAGATGCCGAGGCCCGGCGTGGCGCTGTAGCGCTCGCCCTCCGCCGTGGGGCAGGGCTCGGCGGTCACCTCGAAGCGCAGCAGGTCCCAGCCGCGGAGCGCCGAGGCGAGCTGTGAGGCGGTGCCGGCCCGGCCCTGCCAGGAGAACTCGGCCCGCCACATGCCCGGCGCGGCCGGCTGTCTGATCCAGTCGAGCTGCACCCGCACGCCGAGAACACCCGCCACCGCCCATTCGACGTGCGGGCACAGCGCGCGCGGTGCGGAGTGGACGTACATGACTCCACGTGTCGTCACCGGGACCTCCAGTGTGGGACGAGGATCGCCTTCCCCAGCGGCCTCGCGCCCGTACCGCCTCTTCCCGGACGGCTCCCGAGGTCGTCTTCAGTAAACAGCATCGGGAGTGAATCTCCTGAAAAGGGACAATATGTGACATAGGATAACTTACCGGATCTCTCTTGGTTCGGATCCGGTCGGAAAGACGACGTCACTGGTTCGACGGGGGAAAAGCTACCGTGCCCCGAGGCCGGGTGGGTGGCGTACGGTCGGTACGAGGCCCCCGAATCGCCCGGCGTTCACCCGCCGGGGCGCGCGGGCCCGCCACCTGGGGACGCCGGAGTACGCCGGAGTGCGCCAGGGACTCATTCGCCCGTGCGACCGGAGGGGACAGCAGGAATGGCCAAGGGTGTGTCTCGCCGTCGTCTCCGGCGCGCCGCGACCGCGCTGGTGGCGGCCGCGGCCGTGGGTGCCACGGTGCTGACCGGATGCGGCGGCCTCGTGGACGACGGCTCGGCGGGCGGCGCGGGGCACTCCCGGCGCGGCCCCTCGCCGACGTCCGTGTGGGACACCGGCCCCTCCTCCGTCGCCGCTGTCGGGGACTCCATCACCCGGGGCTTCGACGCCTGCTCGGTCCTGGCCGACTGCCCCGAGGTGTCGTGGGCGACCGGCACCGACGACGCGGTGCGCAGTCTCGCGGTGCGGCTGCTGGGCCCCTCGAAGGCGGCCTCGCACAGCTGGAACCACGCGGTGTCGGGCGCCCGGATGGCACAGCTGCCGGAACAGATGGCGCTGGCCGCGAAGGAGCGCCCCGAGCTGGTGACGGTGATGATCGGCGCCAACGACGCGTGCCGGGACACCGTGGACCTCATGACGCCGGTGGCGGACTTCCGGGCCTCGTTCGAGGCCTCGCTCCGGCAGCTGCGCGCGAAGGCGCCCGGCGCCCAGGTGTACGTGTCAAGCGTGCCCGACCTGAAGCGGCTCTGGTCCACCGGGCGGGAGAACCCCCTGGGCAAGGAGATCTGGAAGCTGGGGATCTGCCGGTCGATGCTGGCCGACGCGGACGACATGAGCGCCGCGGCCGTCGCCCGGCGCGACGCGGTCCAGGAGCGGGTGGTCGCCTACAACGGGGTCCTGAAGGACGTCTGCGCCACGGACACCCGCTGCCGGTACGACGGCGGGGCGGTGTTCGACTACCGGTTCACCGGCGAACAGCTCAGCCGGTGGGACTGGTTCCACCCCGGACTCGACGGCCAGGCCAGGCTGGCGGAGATCGCGTACCGCACCGTCACGGCCGCCGGACCGTCCGCGTAAAGTCCGTGATCATGATCACGGGCACCGCGATACACAGCGAAGACTTCACCCCCCGCGCCGACGGCACGCCCGTCCGGCGCTGGACCCTGGAGCGCGACGGCACACGGGTCCGGGTGCTGACGTACGGCGCGGTGGTGCAGTCCGTGGAGGTGCCCGGACGGGACGGCGTGCGGGCCGGGGTGGCGCTGGGGCTGCCGGACACCGCCGGGTACGAGACACACCCGGGGCCGTACTTCGGGGCCCTGGTCGGGCGGTACGCGAACCGGATCGCGGGCGGGACGTTCGTCCTGGACGGACACACCCACCAGGTCACCCGCAACGAGGGCCGCAACCACGTGCACGGCGGGACCCGCGGCTTCGACAAGCGGGTGTGGGACGCCGAGGAGGTGGCGGACGGGGTACGGCTGTCCCTGGTCGCCGAGGACGGCGAGGAGGGCTTCCCGGGGCGGCTGGCGGTCTCGGTGACGTACACCCTGGACGCGGGCGGGGCGCTGCGGATCGGCTACCGGGCGGCCACGGACGCGCCGACCGTGCTGAACCTGACCAATCACACGTACTGGAACCTGGCCGGCGCGGGCAGCGGGAGCGCGCTCGGGCACGAGCTGCGGATCGCGGCCGGGCGGATCACGCCGACGGACGACCGGTCCGTGCCCACCGGCGCCCTCGCGGCCGTGGACGGGACCCGCTTCGACTTCCGGAAGCCGGCGCCCGTGGGCCCCGGGTACGACGTCAACTACGTCCTGGACCCGGCGGGCGAGGCGCCGGTGGCCGAGCTGTACGACGCGGGTTCGGGCCGGCTGCTGACGGTGTGGACCACCGAGCCGGGGCTCCAGCTGTACACCGCCGACCACTTCGACGGGCGGCCGTTCACCGCGTGCGCCGGGATCGCGCTGGAGACGCAGCACTTCCCCGACTCCCCGAACCGGCCGGACTTCCCGAGCACGGTGCTGCGGCCGGGCGAGGAGTTCACCTCCACGACCGTGTACGGGTTCTCGGTCCGCTGAGGGGCGCCGAGGGGGCCGAGGGCGCCGAGCGGCACTGAGGGGGCGTGCGGGCCGGGGGGCTCAGCGGGCGAGGCCGAGGGTGACACCGAGGCCCACCAGGGCCGAGCCGATCGTACGGTTGAGGGCCTTCTGCCGCCGGAGCATCGCGGTGCGCAGGTGGGCGTGCGAGAAGAACAGCGCGACCAGGCCGAACCACCCGAAGTGGGCCAGGGACATGAACAGCCCGTAGCCCGCCTGCCGCCAGTAGGCCGTGTCCTCCCCGACGACCTGGGTGAAGGTGGACACGACGAAGAGCGTCGTCTTGGGGTTGAGCACATTGGTGAGGAAGCCGGCGCGCAGCGCGGCGGCCCCGCTCAGCGCCCCTTTCCCCCCGAGGTCCACGGTGAGGTCGCCCCGGGCGAGGAAGGTGCGGACGCCGATGTACACGAGGTAGCAGGCGCCGGCCAGCTTGATCGCGGTGAACAGCGCGGTCGAGGAGGCGATCAGCAGGCCGATGCCGAGCATCGTGTAGGCGACGTGCACCAGGACGCCCGCGGCGACCCCGGCGGCCCCCAGCACGCCGGTCCTGCGGCCGTGCAGGGTGCTGTTGCGGACGACCATCGCGAAGTCGGCGCCCGGACTGACGACCGCGAGCACGGTGATCAGGGCCACGGCCAGGATCTCGGTCATACGGGCCCGCTCCTCGGTCCTCGTTCAGGGTGCGGGGGCACCGGCGTCCGGTCCTTGCTCAGGGTGTACGGGGACGGGGCGGCCGGTTCCGGTGCGGGCGGGGCCGTGAGGTCGCGGACCAGCAGCGTGGCCCCGGCGACCGCGCCCGGCATCAGGAACACCGCGACGAGCGGGACCAGGAAGGCGAGCGCGAGCGGCACCCCGAAGCCGAGGACCAGCATCCGGCGCGTACGCAGCAGCGCCAGCCGGTCCCCCAGCTCCGCGCCCCGGCGCTGGAGCGCGACGGCGGTCAGCTCCTCGCACAGGAAGTAGCCCGAGACGCAGAGGCCGAGCACCGGAATCACCGTCTGCCCGACGAGCGGGACGAATCCGAGGGCGAAGAGCACCACCCCGTACAGCGCGACGCGTGCCAGGACGCGGACGGAGTCCCGTGCGGAGATCCACAGTTCGCGCCAGAAGGACAGGCCGGACCCGGGGACCTCGCCGCCCTCGGCGCGGTCCACCTCCTCGGACAGCGCGTCGTAGAAGAGCTGGCCGACCAGCAGGGTCACCGCGGTGAAGGTGATCACCGCGAGGAACAGCCCGAAGAGGAAGACCAGGACGGTCAGGGTGTCGCGCAGGAGTCCGGACCAGGGCGAGGACCAGTCGTCGGCGAACGGGGTGACCCAGATGGCGAGGTCGTCGGCGCCGTAGCCGAGTCCGACCAGTGCCCCGGCGTAGACGACGAGGGTGATCAGACCGGGCAGCAGGCCGAAGCCGAGCCACCTGCCGTGGCCGAGGACCCAGCGCTGTCCCTTGACCAAGTACCCGACGCCCGCGGCGAGATCCTTCATGGCGTCAGCGTACGTGCGCGAACCATTGACACGGTCCGGGACCCGGTCCTACCGTCTCGCCAGGATTTCGAACGAGTGACGACATACCGAACAAGGAGAGTCAACTCCCGTGCGTATCACCGGAATCAGCACGCATGTCGTCGGCACGCCGTGGCGCAACCTCACCTATGTCCAGGTGCACACCGACGAGGGCCTCACCGGGGTCGGCGAGACCCGGATGCTCGGGCACACGGACGCGCTGGTCGGCTATCTCAAGGAGGCCTCGGCCAACCACGTCACGGGGTCGGACCCGTTCGCGGTGGAGGATCTCGTACGCCGCATGAAGTACGGCGACTTCGGGCGGGCCGGGGAGATCGTGATGTCCGGCATCGCGGTCGTGGAGATGGCCTGCTGGGACATCAAGGGCAAGGCGCTCGGGGTCCCGGTCTGGCAGTTGCTCGGCGGGAAGGTCACCGACCGGGTCAAGGCGTACGCGAACGGCTGGTACACCACCGAGCGCACCCCCGAGGCGTACCACGAGGCGGCGCGGGCGGTCGTCAAGCGGGGCTACCGGGCGCTGAAGATCGACCCGTTCGGCACCGGCCATCTGGAGCTGGGCCAGGAGGAGAGCCGGTACGCGGTCTCGCTGATCGAGGCGGTACGGGACGCGATCGGCCCGGACACGGAGCTGATGCTGGAGATGCACGGGCGGTTCAGTCCGGCGACGGCGGTGCGGATCGCCCGTGAGATGGCACCGTTCGCACCGGCCTGGCTGGAGGAGCCGGTGCCGCCGGAGAACCTCAAGGCGCTGGCCAAGGTCGCGGAGAAGGTGGACCAGCCGATCGCGACCGGTGAGCGGATCCACGACCGGATCGAGTTCCGCGAGCTGTTCGAGTCGCAGGCCGCCGATGTCATCCAGCCGGACGTCGGCCACATCGGGGGCATCCTGGAGGCCCGCAAGCTCGCCGCGACCGCCGAGACCCACTACATGATGGTCGCCCCGCACAACGTGGGCGGTCCGGTCCTCACCGCGGCCAGTCTGCAACTCGCGGGCTGCACGCCCAACTTCAAGATCCTCGAACACTTCAACGACTTCGCGGACGCCGACATCAAGAAGGTCGTCAAGGGAGCGCCCCGGGTGGACCCGGACACCGGCTGCTTCGAGCTGTCCCACGCGCCCGGACTCGGCGTCGAGCTGGACGTGGACGCGGCGGCCGAATTTCCGCAGCAGCGGGCGCGGTTCGACCTGTGGGCGGAAGGCTGGGAGAAGAGGCAGCCCAAGTGAGCACCCTCTCCCGCTCCGTGGTCGTCGACCGTCCCGGTGGCCACCGGCTGGTCCAGGGGCCGTGCCCCACACCCGGCCCCGGCGAGGTCCGGGTGCGGGTCGAGGCCGCCGGTATCTGCATGAGCGACCGCGAACTGTACGACGGCCACCGCGACGCGGCCTATGTGCGCTATCCCGTGGTGCCCGGACACGAGTGGTCGGGGACGGTCGAGGCGGTGGGCGAGGGGGTGGACCCCGCGCTCGCCGGGCGGCGCACGGTGGCGGAGGGCTTCCGGTTCTGCGGGGCCTGCGAGCGGTGCCGGTACGGCGAGACCTCGCTGTGCACGGCGGGGTACGACGAGACCGGGTTCACCCGGTCCGGGGCCTTCGCCGACCACGTGGTGGTCCCGGCCCGGCTGCTGCACCCGCTGCCCGACGAGGCCGATCCGCGGGCCGCCGCACTGCTGGAGCCCGCCGCGGTGACCGCCGCCGCCGTACGCGCCGGGGCGCCCGAGCCGGGCGAGCGGATCGCGGTGCTGGGGGCGGGGACGCTGGGACTGCTCGCGGTCCAGCTGCTCGCCGCGCTCTCGCCCACCGAGCTGACCGTGATCGACCCCCGGAGCGAACGGGCCGCCCTGGCACTGGACTTCGGGGCGAGCGAGGCCCGTACCCCCCAGGAGGCCGAGGAGGTGCGCGGGCGGTACGACCTGGTCGTGGAGACCGCCGGCGCCCCCAGTACCGCCGCCGACGCGTGTCTGCTGGCGCGGCGCGGGGGGCGGGTGGTGCTGACCGGGATGTTCACGCCGGGCGCGGTGGGCATCGACCCGGTGCACCTGTCGCTGAGCCAGCTCACCGTGCGCAGTGTCTTCGGGGCGTCCTCGGCCGCCTGGTCGTACGCGGTACGGGCGTTCACCGCGGGGCTGCTCGATCCGGCGCCGCTGATCACCCACGAGTTCCCGCTGGAGCGGTTCGGTGACGCCATGGCCCTGGTGGGCGCCGGGGGCCCGGGGACCGGGAAGGTGCTGCTGCGCCCCTGAGACACGCCCTCAGGGCTCCGCGCACCGGCGCGCGCCCCGAGATCCGAACCTTGTCCGACATACCGAACACGAAGGATCCCGCCGTGCACGACATACCCGTCTCCGCCCCCGCCACGGGCCCCCGCCGCCCCGGTGACGCCGCGCTCACCTCGCTGGGCCTCGGGCCCACCCCCCTCTCCCCCGCCGACGCCTCCCCGCACTCCTTCCCGGACGGCGGGTCCTGGCGCACCGAGGTGCCGTCCGTGGAGGGCCCGGAGGCCCTCGCCGCCGTCCTGGAGGAGTCGGCCCGGCTCGACGTCCCCGTGCACCGCGTCAGCCAGGGCAGCGGCGTCTGGATGCTGACCGACGCGGAGATCACCGAGATGGTGCGGGGCTGCGCCGAACGCGGCGTCGAGCTCTGCCTGTTCACCGGCCCCCGGGGCACCTGGGACACCGGCGCCTCGGCCCGTACGGACTCGGGCGGGGCCGGGCTGCGCGCCCGGGGGCACGACGCGCTCGCGGGCTGCGTCGAGGACGCGCTGCGCGCCACCGGGCTGGGCGTGAGATGCCTGCTGGTGGCCGACGAGGGCGTGCTGTGGACGCTGCACCGGCTGCGCGAGGGGGGCGAACTCCCGGCGGACACCACGCTCAAGGTGTCGGCGCTGATCGGTCCGGTGAACCCGGCCTCGTACGCCGTCTTCGAACGCCTCGGCGCCGACTCGGTCAACGTCCCCTCCGACCTGACACCGGCCCACCTCACGGAGATCCGCCGGGTCTCCCGGGCCCCGATGGACCTGTACATCGAGGCCCCGGACGACCTGGGCGGTTATGTGCGGATGTACGAGGTGGCCGAGCTGATCCGGCGGGGAGCGCCGCTGTACCTGAAGTTCGGCCTCGCCAAGTCGCCCGGGATCTATCCGTACGGCCGGCACCTGCGGGAACTGGCGCTGGCCACCGCGAGGGAGCGGGTGCGGCGCGGCCGGCTCGCGCTGGACCTGCTCGCACGGCACGGGTCGGACGGGGACATGGCTCCGCTCGGCGGCCGGCTCCCCGGCCCTCTCGACCGCTTCGACATCTCGTCATAACGTTCCGGAAACTCTTCCCACAAAAGAAGACAGAGACGCGCACAATCCCACACACCTGTTCTCGGTCGGCCCGCCCCCGGCGTTCCGGCACGACCACCGGCCCGAGCCCAGACCCCACATCAAGGATGATGACTATGCGCAACCGCAGAGCAGCACTCGCCGCCACAGCCTCCGCCGCCTCCCTGGCCCTCGCCCTGACCGCCTGCGGCCAGAACAGCGAGGGCGGCGGCAAGGAGGACAAGAGCGGCTCCGGCGGCGCCACCATCGGCGTCGCCATGCCGACCAAGTCCTCCGAACGCTGGATCTCCGACGGCGCCAACGTCGTGAAGGAGCTGAAGTCCAAGGGCTACAAGACCAAGCTCGTCTTCGGCGAGGACGACCCGGACCAGCAGGTCTCGCAGATCGAGAACATGATCACGCAGGGCGTGGACGCCCTGATCGTCGCCGCGATCGACAACAAGTCCCTCAACAACGTGCTCCAGCAGGCCAAGGACGCCGACATCCCGGTGATCTCCTACGACCGGCTGATCCTCGGCACGGAGAACGTCGACTACTACGCCTCGTTCGACAACGAGAAGGTCGGCGAGCTCCAGGGCTCGTACATCGTGGACAAGCTCGGCCTGAAGGACGGCGAGAAGGGCCCCTTCAACATCGAGCTGTTCGCCGGCTCCAACGACGACAACAACACCAAGTACTTCTTCCAGGGCGCGATGAACGCCCTCAAGCCCCACATCGACAAGGGCGAGCTGGTCGTCAGGTCCAAGCAGACCGCGCTCAACCAGGTCACCACCCTGCGCTGGGACGGCGGCACCGCGCAGAAGCGCATGGACGACCTGCTCACCTCCAGCTACCGCAGCACCACGGTGGACGCGGTCCTCTCGCCGTACGACGGCATCTCCATCGGCATCCTCTCCGCCCTGAAGTCGGACGGCTACGGCACCAAGGCCAAGCCCATGCCGGTGGTCACGGGGCAGGACGCGGAGCTGGCCTCCGTGAAGTCGATCATCGCGGGCGAGCAGACCCAGACCGTCTACAAGGACCTGCGCAAGCTCGCCAGGATCGCGGCGGGCATGGTCGACGCCGCCCTGAACGACAAGAAGCCCGAGATCAACGACAGCACGTCCTACGACAACGGTGTCAAGGTCGTCCCGGCCTACCTGTTGCAGCCGGTCAGCGTGGACAAGTCGAACTACGAGAAGGCGCTCGTGGACGACGGGTACTACACGGAGAACGACCTCAAGTAACCGGGCCCACACAAGGATTGGAAGGCAAGACCATGGCGGGACCCGTCCTGGAAATGCGCTCGATCGTCAAGACCTTCCCCGGTGTCACAGCGCTTTCGGACGTCTCACTGACGGTCCGTCAGGGCGAGGTCCACGCCATCTGCGGAGAGAACGGCGCCGGGAAGTCGACCCTGATGAAGGTGCTCTCCGGAGTCCACCCGCACGGCAGCTACGAAGGGGACATCCTCTTCGAGGGCGAGACCTGCCGGTTCAAGGACATCCGGGCGAGCGAACAGCGCGGCATCGTGATCATCCACCAGGAGCTGGCGCTGGTGCCGTATCTGTCCGTCGCGGAGAACATCTTCCTCGGCAACGAACACGCCCGACGCGGGCTGATCAACTGGAACGACACCCTCAGGCACGCGAGCGAACTGCTGCGCCGGGTCGGTCTCGACGAGCACCCGGAGACCCGGGTCGCCGACATCGGCGTGGGCAAACAGCAGTTGGTGGAGATCGCCAAGGCGCTGTCGAAGAAGGTGAAGCTGCTCATCCTCGACGAGCCGACGGCGGCGCTCAACGACGAGGACAGCGGCAAACTCCTCGACCTGATCCTCTCGTTGAAGGAACAGGGCATCACCTCGATCATCATCTCGCACAAGCTGAACGAGATCAGCCGGGTCGCCGACGCGGTCACGATCATCCGCGACGGCCACTCGGTCGAGACGCTCGACGTGAAGGCGCCGGAGACCACCGAGGACCGGATCATCAGCGGGATGGTCGGCCGCGACCTGGAGAACCGTTTCCCGGAGCGGACCCCGCACCATCCGGAGGAGGGCACCGCGCCCGCCCTGGAGATCCGGAACTGGACCGTGCACCACCCCATCGACCAGCAGCGCAAGGTCGTCGACGACGTCTCGATCGAGGTGCGGCGCGGCGAGATCGTCGGCATCGCCGGGCTGATGGGCGCCGGCCGCACCGAGCTGGCGATGAGCGTCTTCGGCCGCTCCTACGGCCGGTACGCGGGCGGCACCGTCCTGCGGGACGGTACCGAGATCCGTACGAAGTCCGTGTCGGAGGCGGTGGCGCACGGCATCGCGTACGCCACCGAGGACCGCAAGCACTACGGCCTCAACCTCATCGACACCATCAACCGGAACATCTCGCTGACGGCGCTGGGCAAGGTCGCCAAACGCGGGCTGGTGGACGCGCACGGGGAGCAGCGGGTCGCCGAGGGCTTCCGTACGTCCATGAACATCAAGGCGCCGACCGTCTTCGAGCCGGTGGGCAAGCTGTCCGGCGGCAACCAGCAGAAGGTCGTCCTCAGCAAGTGGATCTTCGCGGGTCCCGAGGTGCTGATCCTGGACGAGCCCACCCGCGGCATCGACGTGGGCGCCAAGTACGAGATCTACACGGTCATCGACCAACTGGCCGCCCAGGGCAAGGCGGTCCTCTTCATTTCCTCCGAACTGCCGGAGCTGCTCGGCATGTGCGACCGCGTCTACACCATGGCGGCGGGACGGCTGACGGGCGAGTTCTCGCGGGCCGAGGCCTCGCAGGAAGCGCTGATGCGTCAGATGACGAAGGACAAAGAGGTAACCCGATGAGCACGGACGTGACCGCCAAGACCCCGCCCCCCGCGCCGCCCGGCGACGGCGGAGGCGGCACCGGCGACGGCCTGTGGGCGCTGATGCTCGGCGGCATGCGCCGCAACATGCGCCAGTACGGCATGCTGATGGCGCTCGGGCTGATCGTGGTGCTGTTCGCGGTGTGGTCGGGCGGCGACCTGCTGCTGCCGCGCAACGTCTCCAACCTGGTCCTGCAGAACAGCTACATCCTGATCCTCGCGATCGGCATGATGCTCGTCATCATCGCGGGCCACATCGACCTCTCGGTCGGCTCACTGACCGCGTTCATCGGCGCGATGTCGGCCGTCCTGATGGTCGAACACCATCTCTCCTGGCCGCTCGCGGTGGTGCTGTGCCTGGCCATCGGCGCCGTCGCCGGCTCGGTGCAGGGGTTCTTCATCGCCTATCTCGGCATACCGTCGTTCATCGTGACCCTCGCGGGCATGCTGCTCTTCCGCGGTCTGACGGAGATCGTCCTGAAGGGCCAGACCCTCGGCCCCTTCCCCAAGGACCTCCAGAAGATCGCCAACGGCTTCCTGCCCGAGGTCGGCCCCCACACCAACTACCACAACCTCACCCTGCTGCTGGGCTTCGCCCTGATCGTCTTCGTGGTGTCCCAGGAGGTCCGCGACCGCAAGCGGCAGCAGGAGTTCGCCCTGGACGTGCCGCCGGCCAAGCTGTTCCTGCTGAAGCTGGTCGCGCTGGTCTCGGCCGTCCTCGTCGTCACCCTGCTGCTCGCCAGCTACAAGGGCGCCCCGGTCGTGCTGCTCATCCTGGGGGTGCTGGTCGTCGGGTTCGGCTATCTGATGCGCAACGCGGTCATCGGCCGCCACATCTACGCCATCGGCGGCAACCTGCCCGCGGCCAAGCTGTCGGGCGTGAAGGACCGGAAGGTCACCTTCCTGGTCTTCCTGAACATGGGCATGCTCGCGGCGCTGGCGGGGCTGGTCTTCGCGTCCCGCTTCAACGCGGCCTCGCCCAAGGCGGGTCTCAACTTCGAACTGGAGGCCATCGCCGCCTCGTTCATCGGCGGCGCGTCGATGAGCGGCGGCGTCGGCACGGTCCTCGGCGCGATCATCGGCGGCTTGGTCCTCGGCGTGCTGAACAACGGCATGAACCTCGTCGGCATCGGCACCGACTGGCAGCAGGTCATCAAGGGCGCGGTCCTGCTGGCCGCGGTCGGCTTCGACGTCTGGAACAAACGCAAGGTCGGCTCCTGACGCCGGACGGACGACGAGAGCGGCGCTCCCTTCCCGGAGCGCCGCTCTCGCCTTGACCGGAACGTCAGACGACCGACAGGTCCACCGTGATGTTGCCACGGGTGGCGTTCGAGTACGGGCACACCTGGTGCGCCTTCTCGACGAGCGACCGCGCGGTCTCCGCGTCGAGGTTCGGGATGGAGGCGCTGATCGCGACCTGGAGGCCGAACCCGCCGGCCTCGGTCTTGCCGATGGAGACGGCCGCGGTCACCGTGGAACCGCTGATGTCCACCTTCTCCTTGCGGGCCACCACGCCCAGCGCGCCCTGGAAGCAGGCGCTGTAGCCCGCCGCGAAGAGCTGCTCCGGGTTGGTGCCGGCCCCGCTTCCGCCCATCTCCTTCGGCGGGTTGACGACGACGTCGAGCCTGCCGTCGTCGGTGGAGACGCGGCCGTCACGGCCGTTCTCCGCGGTGGCGACGGCGGTGTAGGCGACGTCGATGCCCTGGATGGTCATACGGGTGACTCCTCCTGCTGTTGCGCCACGGTTCGCGCCCACGACCGCGGCGGCCTGCGCCGAGTCTAAGGGCTGTCCCGTGATCGACGCGGCGAGGTGCCGTAGCCGCCGTCGTGCGCCCGCCAGGGATGACGGGACGGCCCTCAGCGGCTGTTGTCGAGGGAGACGATCATCTTCCCGGTGTTCTCGCCGCGCAGCAGGCCCAGGAACGCGTCGAAGCCGTTCTCGATGCCCTCGACCGTCGTCTCGCGGTACTTGAGCGCCCCGGAGGACAGCCAGCCGGCCACGTCCTGGACGAACCGCGGCTGGAGCGCGGAGTGGTCGCCGACGAGCATGCCCTGGAGGCGCAGCCGCTTGCCGATGACGAGAGCGAGGTTGCGCGGGGCGGGGCTCGGCTCGGTGGCGTTGTACTGCGCGATCATGCCGCAGATGGTGGCGCGGCCGTGCACGTTGAACGAGGAGATCGCGGCCTCCAGGTGCTCGCCGCCGACGTTGTCGAAGTAGACGTCGATACCGTCGGGGGCGGCCTCGGCGAGCTGCTCCTTGACGGGGCCGTCCTTGTAGTTGAAGGCGGCGTCGAAGCCGTACTCCTCGGTGAGGAGCTTGACCTTCTCGTCGGAGCCCGCGGAGCCGATGACCCGGGAGGCGCCCTTGATCCTCGCCATCTGGCCGACCTGGCTGCCGACCGCGCCGGCCGCGCCGGAGACGAAGACGGCGTCGCCCTCCTTGAAGGAGGCGACCTCGAACAGCCCGGCGTAGGCGGTGAGTCCGGTCATGCCGAGCACACCGAGGTAGGCGGAGAGCGGGGCGATCGAGGCGTCCACCTTCACCGCATGCTCGGCGGGGACCTCCGCGTACTCGCGCCAGCCCTTGCCGTGCAGCACGTGGTCACCGACGGCGAAGCCCTCGGCGTTCGACGCGACGACCTCACCGACCGCGCCGCCGTCCATGGGGTGGTCGAGCTTGAAGGGCGGGAGGTACGACTTCACGTCGTTCATCCGTCCCCGCATGTACGGGTCGACCGAGAAGTACAGGTTGCGCACGAGGACACGGCCCTCGCCGGGAGCGCTCACCGGCGCCTCGCGCAGCGCGAAGTCCGAGGCCTCGGGCCAGCCGTGCGGGCGGGCGACGAGGTGCCATGCGCGGCCGGAGGTGGGAAGTGCGTCGGACATGGTCGGGGTGTCTCCTCGATGGCTCGCGGACGGGAAGCGTGGATTGCTTCATTACCTGAAACAACCATGCGCCTTAATATTTCATATTGTCAAGTAATTGGGTATTCTGAGTGTCATGGCCCCCTCTCGCACGGACCCGCTGACCCTGGACGTCATAGAACTGATCGGTGACGTCGTGGCCCGCTACCACGAGGAGTACGACCGGGCCGCGGCCGCGCACACGCTGACCGGCGCGCAGGCCAGGGTCCTCGCTCTCCTTTCCCTCGAACCGATGCCCATGCGCAAGATCGCCCGCAGGCTGAAGTGCGAGCCCTCCAACATCACCGGCATCGTCGACCGGCTGGAGCTCCGCGGCCTGGTGGAACGCCGCCCGGACCCGGCCGACCGCCGGGTCAAGCTGGCCGCCGCCACCGAGGAGGGCGTGCGCATCGCGCGACAGCTGCGGGACGCCCTGGACTTCGCCCGGGAACCGCTGGCCGAACTCTCGGAGGCGGAGCGGACCCATCTGCGCGATCTGCTGCGCCGGATGCTGGGCACGGACTGAGCCCGCCGGCCCGCCACGGGAGCCTGGGACCTCCAGGGCTCTCAGGTGTCCCGGGCCACCTGGCGCCCCGGGTGCCTCACGTACCTCAGATGCCTCGGGCGCCCCACGTGCCCCGGGTGCCTCAGGTACAGAACCAGAGCCACCGGGTGCAGGTCTCGGTGGGCGACGGGGTGGGCGAGGGTGTCTCCGTGGGCTCCGGCGGCACCGGAGCGCCGCTCGGCCCGGGGCTCGTCGGCTCGCCCGGAGGGTCGCTGTCGTGGGGGTCCTCGCCCGGGTCCGTCGAGGACGGGGCGTCGGCCGCACCGGACGCGTCCGAGGAGACGGAGGCGGAGGCGGTGGAGGCGGACGGCCGGGACTCCTCGGCGGTCGCGGCCCCGGTGGGCCCGGCGCTCCCGGTCTCCTCGGAGGGCGAGGCCGTCACGGGGTCCCCGGTCGGTGAGGCCACCGGCCCCGGGCCGCCGGTCTCCGTACGCGTCACGGGCACCTCGGCACCGCCCGCGGCCGGGTCCGAGGCGTTGGTGACGTACTCGGAGGCGCTGTCCCGGTGCTCGGTCTCGGTCGCCAGCTCGGCCAGGCTCAGCGCTCCGGCGGCCAGCACCACACCACCCACCGCCAGCAGCGCCCCGCGCCCGCGCCTGCGGTGCCCCCGCCGGCCGCGCGCACGCCGCCGCGCCGGCTCGGCGAGCAGGACGTGGTCGTCCGGCGGCGGTCCGGGGTCGTGGTGGTCCGGGTGCGCCGGAGCCGCGAAGGGGGCGGGCGCCTCGGCGGGCGTACCGCAACCGGCACACACCAGGGCGCCGTTGAGGTGGCGTCGGCACGGGTGGCAGTAATCCATGGCGCCCGCAGACTAGACGCGCGGGCGACACCGCAGGAAGCCGCCCAGGTGAGGATCCTGTGTGGAAGTACGGATTCCGGTGTACGCCGTCCGATACGCGGCAGACGCGGCAGGATGAGCGCCATGACCGCTCCCGCCCCGTTCGGCCCCCTCCAGTTCCAGCTCGTCCTGCTGCGCCGGATGGCCGACCACCAGCCGGACCTCGTGGAGGACGCCCGCCGCGGACTCGGCGCCTCGCTCGCCGAGATGCGGGAGGCCAACCGCCGCTGGCAGGCCATGGTCCGGGCCCCGCGCGGCCGGGGCGCCCTGCGCCGCTACCGTTCCGTCCTGGGTGAGCCCGAGTCCTCCGTACGCCGCGCGGTCGGTGACCTGGAGTGCGACGCGCTCCTGTGGCGGCTGCCCCTCTGGCCGGACCTCCGCTTCGAGGTGATGGCCGGGCCCGGCGGGGCCGTCTGGAACGAGTGGCTGGTCCGCGCCCCGGGCGCGCCCGCCCCCGGCCTGCGGACGGTCCGCGACCTGCGGCCCTGGTCGTGCACCGTGGACGAGGTGGCCCGCGCCTTCGCGCCGGTCCGGCCGATGGAGGGCAGCGCGCCGACCCGCTGGGCCCTGGCCCTCACCGACCCGGCCGACCGGCTCCCGTATATCGCGGAGTTCACCTGGGGCCTCCTCCAGCGGGTGCTTCCCGGCCGCGCCTGAGACCTGGCGGCCCGTCAGTTCCGGGTCCCTCCTACGGACCCGCCCAGCGCGCGCCGCCCCCGGCGCGGCGGGACGATGCCAGGAAGACCGGCTGCCGCCGGTGCCCCGTCCGCGCTCCGGGAGAACCTGCCGTGACCGTCAGTCTCGATCAGTTGCGCCGTTGCCATGTCGCCGTCGATCTCGGGGCCGCCAGGACCCGTGTGTACGTCAAGGGACTGGGCCTCGTCGTCGACGAACCCAGCGTCGCCGCCGTGAACACGCGTACCGGCTCACTCATCGCCGTGGGCGCGCTGGCCGAGCAGATGACCGGCCGTACGCCCGGTTACATCCGGGTGGCCCGCCCGGTCTCCGGCGGGACCGTGGTGGACATCGACATGGCCCAGCGCATGCTGCGCCACCTGCTCGGGGAGAAGCTCCGCCGCCAGCTGCGCCGCAAGCCCCGGCTGCGGGCCGCCGCCTGCACCCCGCACGAGAGCGATCCGCTGGCCCAGCGCGCCACCGTCGAGACCCTCGTCGGGCTCGGGGCGCGCCGGGTGGAGCTGGTGGACACCCTGATCGCGGCGGCCGTCGGCAGCGGGATGCCCGTGGAACAGCCGACCGCGACCATGATCATGGTGTGCGGCGCGGCCACCACCCAGATCGCCGTGCTCTCGCTGGGCTCGATCGTGACGGCCGTCCGCGTCCCGGTCGGGGGCGAGGCGATCGACCACGCGGTGATCCAGTACCTGCGCCAGCACCACCAGCTGATGCTGCCGAGCCAGTCGGTACGCCCGCTCCAACTGGCCCTGAGCGGCAACGGGCTGACACCGGGCGGCCCCGCGGTCACCGAGATCCACGGCCGGGACGTGGCCACCGGACTGGCCCGTACGGTGGCGGTGGACACCGCTGCCGTACGGCAGGCCATCCACGCCCCGCTCATGGCGGTGCACGACGGACTGGGCAAGGTGCTGCGCGCCTGCCCGCCCGACCTGGTGGCCGACATCGCGGACTCCGGGATCGTCCTGGTCGGCGGGAGCGCCCTGCTGCCGGGCCTGGACCAGATGCTCCGGGAAGCGACCGGCGTGCCCGTGCGCATCGCCGAGCGGCCCGACGTCTGCGCGGTCCTCGGGCTCGGGGCCATGCTGGACGGCACGGTCCAGCCGATGGTCCTCGACCCGCTGGCCGGCTGAGGCCGCGGGGCTCACCGTGTCCGGGCGCGGTCTCGAACTGGGGACCATCCTCCAGCACATCGTGGACACCGCCACCGGGCTGGCCGGGGCCCGCCACGGCGCGCTGACCCTGCTGGACCGGGACCGCCGCCGCGTCACCGACCTGTTCACCACCGGGTTGAGCGACGCCGAGCGCCGGGAACTCGCCGGCGTCCCGGACACCCACGCGGGGGTGGTCGGGGCCCTCGCCGACGACCCCCGGCCGCTGCGCCTGGACGATCTGACGGCCGATCCACGCTCCTGCGGCGTCCCCGCCGGGCATCCACGGGCGCGCACCTTCGCCGGTGCCCCCGTCCAGGTGCGTGACGAGGTGCTGGGGAGCCTCTGTGTCACCGGCAAGCGGTCGGGCGCCTTCACGGACACCGACCTCTCCCTGCTGCGGCTGCTGGCCTCCCAGGCCGGGGCGGCGATCGGCGGCGCGCATCTGTACGAGGCGGCGCGGCAGCGGGCGCACTGGATCGAGGGGGCCGCCGCCGTCACCCGGGCGCTGCTGACCGGTACGGGCACGACCGACGCGCTGATGACCGTCGCCGAGCGGGCCAGGGTCCTCGCCGGGGCGGCGGCGGGGGTGATCCTCCAGCCGACGGCGAACGGGGGGATGGAGATCGTGGCCGCGTCCACCCTCGACGACCCGGCGGGCCTGGTCGGCACGGTCATCGAGCCCGGCGCCCCCGTCCTGGTCCAACTGCTGGGCGGTGAGGGCGTCTTCCTCGACGACTCGGCGACCGATCCCCGGATGACGACCCATGTGCGGTCCCGCTTCGGGCCGAGCATGATGCTGCCGTTGCAGAGCGGCGGACGGCTCATCGGCACCCTCGCGCTGCCCCGGCGGCGCGGGGAGCGGCTCTACACGGAGGCGGAGCGGCAGCTCGCCACCCAGTTCGCCTCGCAGGCCGCGCTGGCCATGGTGATGGCCGACGCCCAGCAGTACCGGGAGCAGCTCGCGGTGTACGAGGACCGGGACCGGATCGCCCGTGACCTGCACGACCTCGTCGTTCAACGGCTGTTCGCGACGGAGATGATGCTGGAGTCCACCCGGCGCAAGGACCCGTCGGGGGACGCCGGGACCGGCGACCTGCTCACCCGGGCCGTGGACGAGCTGGACTCCACCATCCAGGAGGTCCGGACGGCGATCTTCGCGTTGCAGCAGCCGCCGGCCGACGCGCCCGCCACCTTCCGGGGGCGGGTGCTGCGCGAGACGGCGGCCGCGGCGGGGCTGCTCGGCTTCCAGCCGTCGGTGCAGTTCGCGGGGGCGGTGGACGCCCTGGTGCCCGACCCGGTGGCCGGGGACCTGCTCGCGGTGCTGCGCGAGGCGCTGGCCACCGCGCACCGCCGGGCGGGGGTCTCGGCGGTCGAGGTGGAGGTGGACGCGACGGCGCGGCTGCCCGACGGGCGGGCCGCGGTACGTCTGGTGGTGGCGGACGACGGGCGTACCGAGAGCGGCGGCCGGTCGCCGACCGTCATCTGGCAGGCGCCGCTCTGAGGGCGATCCGGGTGTTGGAGTGGGCGACGCCCGCGTCCTTCTTCAGCCGGCGCAGCAGCGCGTCCAGCGCGCCGGAGTCGGCGGCGGTGGCCCGTACGAGGTAGTCGTGGCCGCCCGTCACGTGCACCACCTCGGTGATGCCGGGCAGCGTCAGCACTGACCGCTCGAACTCCTCGGCGGTCGTGTCGAGGCGCAGGGTGACGTCGATGAAGACGACGAGGCCCGACCGGGTGTCGGCGGCCGGGTCGATGATGACCGTGAAGCCGCGGATCACCCCCTCCTGGCGCATGCGGCGCACGCGGTCGCCCGCGGCGTTGGCGCTGAGTCCGACGCGCATACCCAGATCCCGGTACGAGATCCGGGCGTCCTCCTGGAGGATGCCGAGGATCTCTCTGTCCAGACGGTCCATAGGCCGATTGTCGCAGCCGGGGGCCGGAAAGGACGGCCGAGCGGGTGCTCCGGGGGGCCGTGGGGAGCCCGGGGGCCAAGGGGCGTCAGGGCGAGGCGCGTGCGCCCCGGATGGAGTAGTCCGGCGGGCCACGGGTTCCTCCGGATCCCGCGCGGCGAGGGCTGAGCCGGGCAGCACCGGCGTACGCCTGCCGGGGATCGCGGGACACCCTTAGGCTTCGCCGGGTGACCTCTCTGCTGCCCGCACTCGACGAGACATCCGGCCGCGCGGACTCCCCGGAGGCCGTCCGGTTCGGTCCGCACGCCCTGGACTACGCCGGGCTGGCCGGGGCCTCCGCCGCCCTGGCCGCCCGGCTCGCGGGGGCCGGACGGGTGGCCGTGTGGGCCACCCCCACCGCCGCGACGGTGGTCGCGGTGGTGGCCGCGCTCCGGGCCGGCGTCCCGGCCGTACCGCTCAACCCGAGGACCGGCGGGCGGGAACTCGCGCACATCCTGGCCGACAGCACCCCCTCCCTGGTGCTGGCCGGGGCCGGTGACGAGCTGCCGGACGCCCTGGACGGGCTGGAGCGCCTCGACGTGGACCCGGACGCGCGGGCCCCGGGTGCCTTCCCGGAGCCGCCCGCCGAGTCCCCCGCGCTGATCGTGTACACCTCCGGCACCACGGGCCCGCCCAAGGGTGCCGTGCTGCCGCGCCGGGCGCTCGCCGCCTCGCTGGACGCGCTGGAGGACGCCTGGGCGTGGACGGCCGACGACGTCCTGGTCCACGCCCTGCCGCTGTTCCATGTGCACGGGCTGGTCCTGGGCGTCCTCGGACCGCTGCGCCGGGGCGGTTCGGTGCGGCACCTCGGCCGGTTCTCCCCCGAGGGCGTGGCCCGGGAGCTGCTGTCCGGGGGCACGATGCTCTTCGGCGTGCCGACGATGTACCACCGGCTGGCCGGGGCGCTGGACGGCGCCGAGGACTCCGGGGAGCTGCGGAAGGCGCTGGCGGGCGCCCGGCTGCTGGTCTCGGGATCGGCGGCGCTCCCGCTCCACGACCACGAGCGGATCACGGCGGCCACCGGGCGCCGGGTCGTCGAGCGGTACGGCATGACGGAGACCCTGATGAACACCGGGGTACGGGCGGACGCCGCGCCCCGCGCCGGGACGGTCGGCCCGCCGCTGGCCGGGGTGGAGCTGCGCCTCGTCGAGGAGGACGGGACCGTGCTGGAGGACCCCGCCTCGCTCGGCGAGATCCAGGTACGCGGCCCGAACCTCTTCACCGGCTATCTCAACCGGCCCGACGCCACGGCCGCCGCCTTCACCGAGGACGGCTTCTTCCGTACGGGCGACATGGCGACGGCCGACCCCGACGGCTATGTACGGATCGTCGGGCGCAGGGCCACCGATCTGATCAAGAGCGGTGGCTACAAGATCGGCGCCGGTGAGATCGAGAACGCGCTGCTGGAGCACCCGGGCGTACGCGAGGTGGCGGTCACCGGGGAGCCGGATCCGGACCTGGGCGAGCGGATCGTGGCCTGGGTGGTGCCGTCCGACGCCGGATCGCCGCCCGGTGAAAGGGAGTTGGCGGACCATGTGGCGGAACTGCTGGCCCCGCACAAGCGCCCGCGCGTGGTCCGGCTGCTCGACGCGCTGCCCCGCAACGACCTGGGCAAGATCATGAAACGGTCGCTCGGTGTCTGAGGGGCCGGGCGGCGGCCGGATGCCGGCCCGGGACGCGATCGCCGCCGTCACCGAGGACTTCACCGAACACCGCCCGGCCGGGGGCCCGGAGACGGGCGACGGCCCGATCGGCTGGGCCGGGTACGGGGAGTCGAGGGCCCGTGCCGCCGCGCGGACCGGCGAGGAGGAGTCCGTCCTGCACGGCACGGCCCGCGTCGCCGGCCGGAGCTGCGTCCTGGTCGCCTTCGAGTTCGGCTTCCTGGGAGGGTCGTTGGGCCGGCGCGCCGGGGACCGGCTGGAGGCCGCGTACGCCCTGGCCACGGAGCGCCGGCTGCCGCTCGTCTCGCTCGTCGCGACCGGGGGCAGCCGGATGCAGGAGGGCATGATCGCGCTGACCCAGCTCCAGCGGGTCGCCGCGGCCTCGGCGCGGCTGCGGGCGGCCGGACTGCCGCAGATCGCCGTGGTGCGGGACCCGGCGACCGGGGGCGGCTGGGCCACCCTGGGGGCGGGCGCCGACGTCGTGCTCGCGCTGCCCGGCGCGCAGACCGGGTTCGCCGGGTCGCGGGTGCGTCCGGCGGGCGCCGACCCCTTCGCGTACACCGCCGAGGGGCAGTGGGCGGCGGGCCAGGTCGACGCGGTGGTGGCACCGGCCGAGCTGCGCCGGACACTGGGCCGCTGGCTGACGGCGCTCACGGTGACGGGCCCGGCGCGGCCCGCCCCGGTGCCGGGGGCGCTGTCGGCCACCGGGCTGCCGGAGACCGGCTGGGACGCGGTGGAACAGGCACGTGCGGCGGACCGGCCCCGCGCCGCCGCCTATCTGGACGCGTACTTCGACGACCGGCTGGCGCTGCGCGGCGACCGCTGCGGGGGCGTCGATCCGGGGATGCTGTGCGGGGTCGGACTGCGGGCCGGGCGGCCGGTGGCGTACGCGGCCCAGTGCGGCACCGCGACCCGCCCGGCCGGATACCGCACGGCGGCCCGGGTGATCCGGCTCGCGGACCGGCTGGGCCTGCCGGTGCTCACCCTGATCGACACCCCCGGCGCGGCCAACGACGCCGAGGCGGAGCGTACGGGGGCGGGCGCGGCCATCGCCGAGGTGTTCGCGGCCGTGGCCGGTGCCCGGGTGCCGGTGACGAGCCTGGTCATCGGCGAGGGCGGTTCGGGCGGCGCGCTCGCCCTCGCCGCACCGGGCAACACCCATGTGACCGCCGACAGTTACTTCTCGGTCATCGCCCCGGAGTCGGCGGCGGCGATCCTGAAGCGGGGCCCGGAAGAGGTACGCGCCACCGCGGGCCAGCTCCGGTTGCGCCCCCAGGACCTGGTGGACCTGGGGGTGGCCCGCTCGGTGGTGGGCCCGGTGTCCGGCGGCTGACCGACGCGGGTCGCGGCGCGGCTGCGGGCCGGCTGCGGCTGTGGGGCGGCTACGGCTGCGGTCTCGGCTCGGCCACGGCTACGGGTCGTGACTCGGCTACGGCTACGGCTGCGGGTCGCGGCTCGGCTACGGCTACGGCTGCGGGTCGCGGCTCGGCTACGGCTGCGGGTCGCGGGCGTCGTAGCGGGCGAACCCGCGTCGGCGCAGCCCCAGCAGGACGACCAGCAGCACACACGCCGTTCCGCCGCCGGTCACCGCGACGGCCGGGGACGCGAGGTCGGCCACCGAACCGGCCAGCAGGTCGCCGAGGCGGGGGCCGCCCGCCACGACGACGATGAACACGCCTTGCAGCCGGCCGCGCATCTCGTCCGGCGCGGCGGCCTGGAGCATGGTGTTGCGGAAGACCATCGAGATGGAGTCGGCGCATCCGGCGGCGGCCAGCAGCACCAGCCCGAGCCAGAGCTGCCGGGTCAGCCCGAACACCGCGATGGCCGCGCCCCAGCAGCACACGGCGATCAGGACCGCCAGCCCGTGCCGCCGGATCCGTCCCAGCCATCCGGAGAACACGCTGCCGAGGAGGGCGCCGAGGGCGGGGGCGGCGACCAGCAGACCGGTCGTCTTCGCGTCGCCGCCGAACCAGAGGACCGCGACCACCGGGAACAGGGCGCGGGGCTGGGCGAGCACCATGGCGCACATGTCGGTGAAGAAGGTCATCCGGAGATTGGGGCGGGTCCCCAGGAAACGCAGCCCGTCCGCGACCGACGCCCGCTCGGCCGCCTTGCCCGCAGTCCGGTCGGGAAGCATCGAGGGGAGCCGCCACATCGCGTAGAGGGAGGCGGTGAAGGTGACGGCGTCCACGGTGTACGCGGCCCGGTAGCCCCACCACCCGACGATGAGGCCGCCGAGCATGGGGCCGACCAGGCCCCCGGTGGTGGACGTCATCGCGTTGAGCGCGTTGGCGGAGGGCAGTTGTTCGGCCGGCAGCAGCCGCGCGATCATCGAGCTGCGGGCCGGTGAGTTGAGGGCGAAGCACACGGCCTGGAGGGAGACGACCGCGTAGAGGAATCCGACGTGCTCGATCCCGGCGAAGGCCACGGCGGCCAGGGCTATGGAGAGGACGAAGGACCCGGCGGCGCTGTAGAGGCCGAGCTTGCGCCGGTCGACGGTGTCGGCGATCGCACCGCTGTAGAGCCCGAGCAGCACCAGCGGCACGAACGAGCAGAGACCGATCAGCCCGACGGAGAACGCGGACCCGGTGATGTCGTAGACCTGGAGCGAGACGGCCAGCGCCGTCATGCCCTGCCCGACCCAGGAGACGGTGTTGCCGAACCAGAGCCGCCGGTAGTCGAGTGAGGTCCGCAGGGGCGTCAGGTCGGCGAGGATACGTATGTGGGGTACACGTGGTTCGGCTGTTTCGGTCACGAGGGATGGTAACGACCGGCCGCCGGACCCCGGCGCCCCGGGGCGGCGACCGCCCCGGCACCTGGGCGGCCACGGCCCCCGGCACCGGGCCGCCGGGGCTGGTCCGTCGGCCGGTGGTCCGCGGCCGGGAGGCCGGTCTCCTCGGGCGGGGAGCGCAGCACGGCACGGGACGTCCCCGCCGGCTCCCGTCCGCCACCGTGCCGGAGCCCGCGCGGGGGCCCGCGCGGTCGCGCGAACCGGGCGGGCGGTCCGGCGGGCTGGTCACCGCATGCCCCAACTGGCTTGGTGAGGTGCATATATGACTGCCCATCACGTACATGCTCAGGAAGCGCAGTTCGTCCGGCAACCCAGAATGTCCACGAGGACGCGGGACGGACCGCGGTCCCGCTTCCCGACGTACCCGGGCCGAGGTCCGCTCCCCGCCCGGGGGCGGCCGGCCCTCGGCGCGTACGCGGGACGACGCCGTACGGTCCCTCCTCGCCCGGTACCGGCCCAGCGGGGCACCCGGCCCGAACGGACGCCGTACGCGTGCGGCCCCCACCCCGGTCGGCTTGGCTGAACGCCGGACCCGAAGAACGTCCCGCCACGGCGGCCGCCGGGCGACGAGGGAAAGGCACGCCGTGGCACGGGCAGAAGCGAAGAAGACCACCTCCGACCTGATCATCGAACGCCTGCTGGCATGGGGGGTCGATACCTGTTTCGGCATCTGCGGTGACCAGGTCAACGGGTTCTTCGAATCGCTGCGCACCCACCCCGAGATGAAGTTCACGCACGTACGGCACGAAGAGAACGCGGCGCTGGCGTGCGTGGGCTACGCGAAGTTCACCGGCCGGCCCGCCGTGTGCGTGGCGACCGCGGGGCCGGGAGCGATCCATCTGCTGAACGGCCTGTACGACGCGCGCATCGACGGGGCTCCGGTCATCGCCGTCACCGGCCTCGCGTACCACGACACCGTCGGCGCGCACTTCCTGCAAGACGTGCCCTCCGACCGGCTCTTCGAGCAGGCGTGCATGTTCTCCGAGCGCGTGATGGGCCCGGCCCACGCGATCACCGCCACCGACCTGGCCGTACGCAGCGCGCTGATGAACCGCACTCCGTCACACCTGGCCATCCCCATCGACGTGCAGTCCTGGACCCTTGAGCAGGACACCGTCTCGGACAAGAACGTCCCCGGGCACACCTCGACGGCGGGGCAGCGCTTCGAGGTGATGCCGCCGCAGGAGCAGATCACGGCCGCCGCGGAGGTCCTGAACTCATGCCGCCGGGTGGCGATCTGCGCGGGTGCGGGCGCCCGGGGCGCCGGGGCCGAACTGGAGCGGGTCGCGGAGGCTCTGGGAGCGCCGATCATCAAGGCCGGCCTCGGCAAGGACTGCGTACCGGACGACAGCCCGTACACCACCGGCGGCATGGGCCTGATCGGCACCCGCGCCTCGCAGGAGGCGTTCGAGGACTGCGACGGGTTCCTGATCGTGGGTTCCTCCACCCCGTACTACGACTTCTGGCCCCGCCCCGGCCAGGCGCGCGGGGTGCAGATCGACCTGAACGCCGACCGCATCGGCATGCGCTACCCGGTCGAGGTCGGTCTCGTGGGCCACGCCGAGAAGGTGCTCCAGGCCCTGCTGCCGCACCTGGAACGCAAGGACGACCGCGCGTTCCTGGAGCGCGCCCGGAGCAGCTACCGGGCGTGGTGGGACCTCATCGGCGAGCAGGCCGCCTCTTCGGGCACCCCGATGCGGCCGCAGGTGGTCACCTGGGAACTGTCCAAGGCCCTGCCCGACCGCGCGGTGATCACGGGCGACGCGGGCACCGTCACCGCGTGGGGCGGACGGCTGCGGCTGCGCGAGGGCATGAACTACTCCTTCTCCGGCACCCTGTGCAGCATGGGCGCCGCCCTGCCCTACGCGATCGGGGCCCAGCGCGCACACCCCGACCGCCCGGTGATCGCCTTCACGGGCGACGGTTCGCTGTCCATGGGGATGGGCGAGCTGGCCACCCTCGCCCAGTACGACCTGCCCGTCAAGGTCGTCGTACTCCACAACAACTCCCTGGCCCTGGAGGTGTGGGAACAGACCGCCCTGCTGGGCAACCCCCAGTACGGCTGCGAACTCCACCCCATCGACTTCGGGTCGGTGGCGCGCGCCTGCGGCCTGCGCGCCTTCCGTATCGACGACCCGGCCGAGGCCGCGCAGATCTTCGCCGAGGCCATGGCCTACGACGGCCCGTGCCTGATCGAGGCGATCACCGACCCCTACGAGGCGCCGTTCGGCGAGAGCCTCAAGCCCGTCCACGCCCAGCACCTCGCCCAGGCGTTCGACAAGGGCGAGAGGGCGTCCGCCGCCATGGCCCGCAACCTCCTCGAAGAGCACCGGGTCGCCATGTCCCCCGCGCTCCAGCAGCACCAGGACGAACTCCGCCGACACCTGTGAGCGGCGGGACGGTACCGCCTGGGCGCCGTATCCGAGGGCTGTGGCCGCACGGGGTGCCGTAGCCTGCCCCCATGGTCGGCTCACACTCCCACCCGCCCTCTGCGGACGTCGCACACCGCGCCGTCCACCGAGCCGCGGCCGCCGGCACCGGCGCGCCATGTGGCCCTGCCCGCCGTGCCCGCCCGCGCGGCAGGGGCCGTCAGCTCGCCCACCACCGCTTCCCGCCGCTGCGGACGGGACGGTAACCGATGGACAAGAAGTGGTTGCCGCTGGCCATCACGCTCGGCGTCGCCGGGGTGGCCGTGGTGACGGCGAGCCTCTGGCCCGACCACGAGGAGAAGCCGCCGCTGTCACAGAGCCTGTGTCACGGCGCGCTCAGCCGGGAAACGGCGGAGCTGATAGACGACGGCCAGGGGGGCGAGGTCAGCACGGAGGAGTGGGAGAGCAGGGGCAAGAGCACCGACTACGTGTTCAAAGCATGCTCCGTGCAGCGCGCCGATCCGGACAGCGATTACCCCCGTAGCGTCTACAAGCTGATCATCGAAGACACCCCGAGCCCCCCAGGCCGCAAGAAGGGCTCCGTCCCTCTCGGCCCAGGGTTCACCGGCTGGGCACTCCCCGACGAGGCCACGGTCACGTTGCCGGCCGGCTGCGCCGCGGGCATGGGCTCAACCACCCCGTACATCAGGGCGTGGCTCGAAGTGCCCTCGCAGGATGAGAAGCGGTTGGCCAGGATGGAGGAGGAGCCGCCCGTCGACCCGGACACCGCCACGCACAACAACGCGACCGTGATGCGAGAAGTAGCCACCAGGCTCGCCAAGCGGTACGACTGCGCCGCCTGAAGCCAAGCCACCTCCCCGTGCCGATCCCTACACGCCGCGCCAGCTCACGAACTCATGCCCTCCGCGCGCCGAGAGCAGTTCGCTGAACGGGTGCGCCTCGCCGGTCAGAGCCGCCACGCACAACGCCGCCGTTCCCCCGTCGAACACGGTCCAGCGGCTCGTCCCGTGCGGCGTCTGCCTCCGGAAGACAGCCACCCGCCAGTCGTCGGGAGCGCCCTCGCGCAGCCAGAACGCGACATCGCTGCTCGCCGAGTCCGCGAAGGGCAGCAGCGGCGGCAGTACGCCTCCCGGCAGAAGGGCGCCCAACTCCACGCGGTCCCGGTCCGAGAGAGCGGGTCCGCCTCTGTCCAGGAGATCCCCGTACGGCGAGCCGGGGACCGGCGGCGTGCTCACGGACAGGTACGCGTCGATCTCACCGCCGCCGTACAACTCCACGAGCTCACGGTAGTCGGCCGGGAACACCAGCCCCGTCGTCCGCTCGACCCGCTCCCAGTCCACCGCGTCGCCACCGGAGCCGGGCGGCGGGAGCAGCTCGCGCAGACGGGCGACAGCGGGGTGAGACATACGGAGTTCCTTGCCCTTGCAGAGTGGACGGCCAGGCTCACGGCTGCCCTGGTGGCAGAAGGTCCGCGCCGGTGCGCCTGGCAATGGCGGGACGGACCATGTTCGCACCCAGTGCGTACGCGCATGATCCCGGCTCCCGGGAAAGCACGCGCGGGTGACCCGGTGGACCGATCTCCTCGACCAGGCGGTCCAGGCCGTCACCGACGCCGACGACGGCATCAGGCCGGCCCCTCGCAGCAGTCGTGGTCGACGCCGATTTCGTGGACGGGACCATGAAGTGGGGGTCATGGGCCCGCTGACAGGTGGAGCCCGGCGGACGCGGGCCCAGGAGCGTTCGATACGGAGGTTCCCACCGCCCACGAGCTCCGAGCCCTGACGCGGGATCAAGCAATGGCCACAGGTCTTGCGCGACTACCAGACCAAGGTGTGGGACAGGCACAACTGGAACTCCGGCAAATCGACTACGTTCCCTGGTGGTATCACCATTTCCGACGATGACATGGGGCGGCTGCACACGGTGGGCTTCGCTCAGGAATGCGACATGCGCGGTAGCAGCACCTGCACCCAGGATGTGAACAGTGGCTCAGCGCCCGGGCTGGCACCGGCTGCCCCTGGGCGCGAAGGGTCCCGCGGGGACGCCCTGCTACTCACGTCCTGTTCGAGTGGCGGCGGGGGTGATCACCGGGTGACGGGCGGACAGGCCTCGTACTGGGGGAAGGACATGGGTGCCGCAGAGGCATCAGCGTTCATGAAGGTGGCGGTGCCCGAGAGCGCGACCGAGGTGAAGCAGACCTCGGCCCGCACCGAGTTCGGCGCCGCTCTCGAGGCTGCCGCCACCGGCCGTGAGCCGGGCAGCCCGCTGCACGGGGTCCCCACCCACCACGACGGCGCGGAGACCGCGGTCTTCGAGCGAATCATCAAGGAATACAGCGGCGAGGACGCGCCGAAAAACCAGAGCTCCGTGCCCCTGTCGATGCGCTCGAGCGTGGGCAACATGATCGGGGACTATGCCTCGGACGTGCACCAGATCCTCGGCAAGAACATGGATGGGCCCACCGACTACAACCACCTCGAGATCGAGCGCGGCGACCTCCTCCGGACCATGCGCGGCGTCGCTGAGGATCCCAAGGCGTTCGGTGTCATGCACCACTCACAGAGTGTGGTCATCGCCGAGGGGATGAACGACTACCCGGCGAACTCGTTCCGTAAGGAGGACGAGGGGCTGCGTGCCTGGGTCAAGCAGTCCGCGTCTGTGCTTGGCCAACTCGACGGGGTGCGCGGCGATGTCATCTACGACCTCGGCCAAGCGGAGAAGGACACCAACGGCTGGAACAAGATGATGAACTACCACGTCATCGGCGCACCCCTGACAGCCATTCCCATCGTCGGCGACACGGTCCAGCGCGCCGTCGACGTGGGCACAGCCAGGTACATGAAGGATCTCAACGACACGGTCGACGCGGAAACCCGCAAGAACATGGTCGATCACTTCGAGAACGGCGAGAACCAGATGAACGCCATGATGCGCGAGATGGCGTTCAAGAAGGGCCTTACGACGGAGGAACTTGACGCGAGTCCAGGCGAGTACGAGGACCATCTCCAGACGACTACCGAGAACTGGTACCAGTACGGCATCGAGGACGCCCAGAAGAAGATGGGACAGCCGTAGCCATGAACAAGAAATACCTGGCCCTGCCCGCCGTACTCGTCGTCGCGGCAGCGGTCGTCACGACGATCAACCTCTGGCCGACGGAGCTCAAGAAGCTGCGCGAGCAGAACCTGTGCCTGGGCATGCTGACGGAGCGGACCGCGGGCCTGCTCCAGGACGGCAAGGGCGGAGCCGTCGTGGTCGACGAGTTCGTCCCGAACAGCGCGGGGTCTGCGACCAAGCCGGCGGACCCGGTCTTCGCCACCACATGCTTCGTCAACCGAGGGAATACTGACGACAAGAGCAGCATGCGGCTCCAGTACACGCTGGACGTGACGTCCACGAACACACTGAACGATCCTCCGAAGGACGCCACCCCCATCGGCAACGGCCTCACGGGCTGGATCGGCCAGCGGCAGAGCGAAGTCCAACTGCCGGACGGATGCGCGAAGGAAATGAAGCGGCCCGACGCCCAGCACATCGGAGTCACTCTCAAGATCTCGCCGGTCGCCATCGCAGGACGGGACTGGGATTACGCGTCGCTGATGAAGGATTCTCACACTGTGATCCTTGAGGCCGTGGAGAACCTGACCAAGCAGTACGGCTGCGCCGCCTGACCGGTCTGGCCGCTCGCCGCCATGTGCCCCTTCCACCAGACGGAAGGCCTCGCTACCCGCAGGGGGCTGCGACAGCCAATGCAGTTGCCTTTACGTACGAACCGTCGGCGAGTTCTTCCCAGGCGGTGCCGAGACGGTTGGGCTGAAGTCTGACCAGCAGGTTCGCGCCCGTCGCGGTGAGGGCGTGCGCGAACTCGACCGACCAGAAGCCGCGGTCGGCGATGACCAGGCCGCCCGGGACGGTAGAACTGGCCAGCGGGTAGGCGAGGCTGCGTACTGGCGTCGCGATAGCCGCCGAGGCGGGCATCGAGCACTCCGTGGGTTCCGATTTCGGCGAGTACCACCGCCCTCACCTGCGGGATTCCGAAGGGGATGCCGCTGGAGGAAGGACCGTCAAAGGTGTCACCGTTGCTTGCCGAGTCCGGAACGTCGAACTGTGTGCCGTCCAGGACGAGAAGCCGCAGTCCGCGCCACCATGCTCCAGGCGTGTCCGGAGTTGCGAGCGGCCCGGCCACCAGCCTGAACAGCTCCATGACGTCTTCACCGAGCTGTAAGCGAGCTCGGCATAGCGACGACCGGTTCACCCATGAGATCCAGCCGATTCAACTCGGCGCCCCCAGTAAGCGGAAGGCGGCCTTGTCCAGCGGTATCCGCTCCAGCGTCTCCCCGTTTCTTCAGATCCTCCAGGAGCTATTCTGCGTCGGGGAGATAGCACGTCCCGCCGAACATGCATCCCGGTATGCATCTGCAGTTCAGGCGTCCATCGAAACTACGGCGGGACGTTGCGCAGGGAAAAACCCAGAATCAACCTTCTGCTGACAACATGGGCAGCGCGTGACCGTGGCGGGATCCACCACGATCCGACCGAAATCAATCTGGCGAAGCTCTCGTTCACACCGTTCCTTCTCTACGGCGAGCCCTGAGAGGGCGCAGCGCATTTGGTGCAGCAAATCCCTCCGCTCGCTGCACCTTTTCTCTTCCAGTCCCACTCTCCACCAAGCGACCTCAGACGGATCGAACGCCGTCCCACATCTCTTGTTGACGAGTGCTACCACGCGCTGCAGATTGACGCGGATCGGAGTCTCGCTGTAGCACCCGTTCCTGAATGCCGACAGGACCTCGTCGCTGCTGGGCGGACGGTAGCCGTGGGCGTCGACCCCATACATCGCGCCTGAGTGCACGTCGGTGACATGGCACCGAAGCCAGCTCTCTTCCGGAGTACCGCACAAGCGCGGCCCGGCGTGCCTGCCACTGTCCCCATAGCGCAACATCTCAACATCGTGCATCTGCTCGGCCGCTCGCCGGATATTCTGAACATCACTTTTTGTTCCACACCCATACCCATAGACTCTTACAGCGAGACTGGGCCAGGTCATCCAAACTGGGTACGGCTCAGAAGTCCTTGCGGCGGCCAGCGCCTTCCTGATTCGTTCACGCACCGGCGCAACTCTTCTCGTCATGAGCACAGATGCTAGTGGCCCACCAGGAGAAAATGCACGCTCGTCACACACAATCACAGGAAGCAGTGCGAGGAAATCAATAGGCAAAGGTCTACATCCTAGGATTACCCTCTGATAGACCTCCCTTTAGTGGCGCCCGGTCAGCCTCTGGTTACTCCTTCCACGTAGTGGCGGCATCTTCAGGTCAAGCCAGGTTCGACCGTTCCCACGCCTTCCGAAGCGGTCCCTCACATCCTCCAGTAGATCGCCCGACCATCCCTGCCGCCCGATCCGCGTGCCGACGTACCCCTTCTCCAACTCCCTGCTGGGCCGCCGCCGAGAGGTTCGTGCCCTCCTCCCGCAGCACGTACCTCCGGGTGTGCGCTGCTGCCCGAGGAGGGGGCGCCCAGCCTCTGCGGTGCGCTTCCTCCTGCGTTCGACCACAGCGGCTGTCACCGTGTTGCGCCCCTGTGGTTCGAGCGCTCGCGGACAGGTAATCCGGTCGCACCAGCCCGCTCGATCGGCGTGTGGTCACGATCCTTGCCCTCCTGCAGGCGACACACGAGCGGACCCGGGCGAGCACCGCCACGAGCGGAGGGCGATCTCCGACTCGCCACCCCTTGAAGTCGCCTGAGGTCGCTGAACCTCCGAGGCTTCTAGAAGGGCACGAACCTCGAACTCAAATCACTCTTGAGTTTGAACTCAATCCGCACTAGAATTGCTCGCGTGAAGCGCAGAGACCTCATGAAACGGCTGAAGCAGATCGCAGCTGAGAAGGAGGTTGACTTCACGGGGCCGGAAGGCAGCGGGCGCGGGCGGCACGAGACGTACAAGATCGGCGCCGTCAAAGTCCATGTCCCCCGGCACTCCGAGATCGCGGAGGGCACCGCCGAATCGATCATCCGGACGGCCGTCTCCACACCATCGAGCCGAGCGAAAAAGGGGCGCACTGAATGACCACGTACAAGGCAACAGCAGAGCGTCAGGGACGCTTCTGGGTCGTGCGCATCGACGGCCTTCCAGTAGGAGAGCAGAACGTCACGCAGGGCCTCACCTGGACCGAGGCCCACGAGAACGCGCGGGAGTTGGTCAGTCTCGTTCTGGATGTCGAGGACGATCCGGCTGCCTATATCGTCGATCTCGTTCCGGCCGACCCGGCGATGTTCGAGGTCGTACAGGAGGCCGATCAAGCCGACACCGCCGTTCAAGAGGCGGAGAAGCGCCGCCGCGTAGCGATGACACGAGCGGCACAGACACTCGTCGGCCTCGGGCTGACACAGGCCGAGGCCGGTCGCATGCTCGGTGTCACGCACCAGCGCATTGCCCAGCTCGCGCCTAAGGCACCGAACAAGAGCACCAAGAAGAAGCCCGCCGCCTGACGAACACGCTGTGAGCGGTGGTGCCGCTGACACGTCCGACTCGCCGCCCTTGCCGACGAGTTCGACAGTCCCGCTTGCGGCATGCCGGCGCTCCCACCGCTCGCGGACCGGACGGGCCCAGTGCGCATGAGGCAGACCAGGTGCGACGGGACCGAGACGGGACCGTCCCCCTCAACAGCCACGGGACTGGCCATCACCCACGGGAAGGGCCCCGAAACACCCAGGTCACCGCCGTTCAAGGACCGCTCTGACGCAGGAAGGCCCACGCTCGCCACACCGCCGTGAGACGAACGCCGCACGTGAGAGCCCCAGAAAACGCGTATCCCCAGGCCAGAACGATTCTGCCTGGGGACGCCCGGTGGGGCGGGTGGGACTCGAACCCACGGCCGACGGATTATGAGTCCGCTGCTCTAACCGGCTGAGCTACCGCCCCGTATCGGCGTGGCGCGTACACCTGTGCGCGCCGTCTGCCGCAGCATAGCCGGTCATACGATCTCTCGCTGCGGATGGCCGGCTTCGCGTGACCATGAAGACAGCGCTGCGTGCTGCCCGGTTCCGGCCTGCGGGAGATTGCCCCGAAAGAGTCGCGGCCGGGGGCCCCGGCCGGGGCCGGACGGGACGCGAAAAAGGGCCCCGCGGGGCCCTCTTCCGATCGCTCCCCCGACTGGACTCGAACCAGTAACCCTCCGGTTAACAGCCGAATGCTCTGCCAATTGAGCTACAGGGGATCGCGCTCCCCCGACTGGACTCGAACCAGTAACCTGCCGGTTAACAGCCGGCTGCTCTGCCAATTGAGCTACAGGGGATTGCTGCTGCGCCTCGAAACGTACCTGCCTGGCTGCTGCCGAGCGGCGCACGTTCGCTGCGACACATACATTAGCGCAAGCAGGGGGGTGCTCCGCCAATCGGTAGGGCCGGGGTGATCTCGGGTGCCCGTGGGTAGGCGGGCAGGCACACGTCGCACAGAGCGTAGGAAGGGTGGCAGCCATGCGGTACCGGCTCACGTTCATCGCCGGAGTGGCCCTCGGATACGTGCTCGGCACGCGGGCCGGGCGCGAGCGTTACGAGCAGTTGAAGCAGTCCGTGCAGCGGCTGGCCGAGAATCCGGCCGTACGCAACGCGGCGGAGTCCGCCGCGCAGGGCGGACGGGACTTCGCGGGCAAGGCCTACCACTCGGTGAGCGAGAAGGTGGGCGACAAGGTGCCCGCGTCGGTCTCCGGCCGGGTGCGGTCGCTGCGGGAGCGCAGCGGGCACAACGGCCACGGCGGCGACGACTGGGGCACCACCGACACCTGACGGGCCCCGCGCCGGGTACCGACATCGGACGGTGCCGCGCCGGGTGCCGACACCTGATGGGGCCCCCGCCTTGCGCGGAGGAGGCCCGGCGCGGCACCGTCCGGGGGCCGGGAGGGCATCGGGAGGGCACCCGGTGTGATGCCCGATACGTGCCCGAATACGGCTCCCGGTGCCGGTCGGCTCCGCCGGTGCGGCAGAATCTCGGGTATGGGCATAGTCGCCGGCTTGGACAGTTCATCCGCCTTCACGCACATCGTCGTCTGCGACACGGACACCGGTGCGGTGCTGCGGCAGGGGTACGCCGCGCATCCCGTCGAGGCCAAGGCCACCGAGGTGGACCCGCAGGCGTGGCTGCTCTCCCTCGGTGAGGCGGCCTCCGGGGGCGTCCTCGAAGGCGTGGAGGCCATCGGTGTGTCCGCGCAGCAGCACGGGCTGGTGCCGCTGGACCGCCAGGGCAATCTCGTACGTCCGGCGCTGCTGGGCAACGACCGCCGGGCGCAGGCCTCCGCCGCGGACCTGATCGACGGGCTCGGCGGTCGGCAGGCGTGGGCCGAGGCCGTCGGGTCCGTACCGCAGGCCGCCCAGGCCGTCGCGAAGCTCCGCTGGCTGGCCCGGACCGAACCGGAGAACGCGCGGCACGTCGCCGCCGTCCTCCAGCCGCACGACTGGCTGGTGTGGCAGTTGCTGGGCCGGCCGGCCCGCCGGACCACCGACCGCGGCGCGGCCTCCGGTACCGGTTACTGGTCGGCGGGGTCCGGCTCCTACCGGCCCGACCTCGTGGAGCTGGCGCTCGGCCACCAGGCCGCCCTGCCCGAGGTGCTGGGCCCGGCCGACACCGCCGGGACGACGCCCGAGGGGCTGCTGATCTCGGCGGGGACCGGCGAGATCATGGCCGCCGCCTTCGGGCTGGGGGTCGCGGCCGGTGACGCCGTGGTGTCGCTGGGCGCCTCCGGGTCGGTGATGGCCGTGCACCACGAGGCGCTGGCCGACCCGCGCGGGATGATCACCTCGTTCGCCGACGCGACCGGGATGCACCTGCCGGTGGTCCACACCTCGAACGCGGTACGCGCGCTGCGCGGCACCGCCGAGATGCTGGGTCTGGACGGCGGGCCGGAGGAGCTGTCGGAGCTGGCGCTGAAGTCGACGCCGGGCGCCTCGGGGCTCGTCCTGCTGCCGTACCTGGAGGGCGAGCGCACTCCGCGCCTGCCGCACGCGGCGGGGACGCTGAGCGGGCTGCGGCGCGAGTCGATGAGGCCCGAGCACCTGGCGCGGGCCGCCTTCGAGGGCATGCTGTGCTCCCTGACCGACGCGCTGGACGTGCTGCGCGGCCGGGGGGTGGAGGTGCGGCGGGTGTTCCTGCTGGGCGCGGCGGCCGAGCTGCCGGCGGTGCGGGCCCTGGCCCCCGCGGTGTTCGGTACGCAGGTCGTCGTACCGCAGCCCGAGCAGTACGCGGCGCTGGGCGCGGCCCGCCAGGCGGCGTGGGCGCTGGGGGTCTCGCGCGGGACGCTCGATCCGCGTACGCCTCCGGCCTGGCGGGGCGCGGCGGCGCAGGTGCTGGAGCCCGGGGACGAGCTGGCGGTGGGCCGTGCCGTGCGCCAGCAGTACGCGGCGACGCGGGACCAGATCCACCCGGGGGCGTTCGGGGACGGGGACGCGGTCTGACGGCCCGACCCCTCGGGCATCACCCTGGTTTTGACCGGGGTTTGGGGAAAAGCGATGGAAGTCGTGGCGGCGTGTACCGCAGGATGGACCGGCCTCTGCCCTTCGCCGACTCCGAGAGACACGTGTGCTCATAACACTCCTGCGGGCTTTCCTGGGCCCGTACAGAAAACCGATTCTGCTGCTGGTGGCACTCCAGTTCCTCCAGACCTGCGCCAGCCTCTACCTGCCCAGCCTCAACGCGGACATCATCGACAACGGTGTCGTACGGGGGGACACGGGCTACATCCTGGAGTTCGGCGGCGTGATGATCGCCGTCAGCGTCGTCCAGGTCCTCTGCAACATCGGCGCGGTGTACTTCGGCGCCCGTACCGCGTCCGCACTCGGTCGTGACGTGCGGGCGTCGGTCTTCGCCCGGGTGCAGTCCTTCTCAGCGCGTGAGGTGGGGCGGTTCGGCGCGCCCTCGCTGATCACCCGGACGACCAACGACGTCCAGCAGATCCAGATGCTCGTCCTGATGACGTTCACGCTGATGGTGTCGGCCCCCATCATGTGCGTCGGCGGCATCGTGATGGCGCTCGGCCAGGACGTCCCGCTGTCGGCGGTGCTGCTGGCGGTGGTGCCGGTGCTGGGGATCGCGGTGAGCCTCATCGTGAAGCGCATGCGGCCGCTCTTCCGCACGATGCAGACCCGGCTGGACACGGTGAACCGGGTGCTGCGTGAGCAGATCACCGGTAACCGGGTCATTCGCGCCTTCGTCCGCGACACCTACGAGGAGAAGCGTTTCCGCGGTGCCAACACCGAGCTGACCGCCGTCGCCCTGTCGACCGGCCGGCTGATGGCGCTGATGTTCCCGACCGTGATGACGGTGGTGAACGTCTCGTCCGTCGCCGTGATCTGGTTCGGCGCGCACCGCATCGACAGCGGCGGGATGGAGATCGGCGCGCTGACCGCGTTCATCGCGTACCTGATGCAGATCGTCATGTCGGTGATGATGGCCACCTTCATGTTCATGATGGTGCCGCGTGCCGAGGTCTGCGCCGAGCGCATACAGGAGGTCCTGGGCACCGATTCGAGCGTGGTCCCGCCGAAGGCCCCGGTCACCGAGCTGCGGACCCATGGGCATCTGGAGATACGGGGCGCCGAGTTCCGCTACCCGGGCGCCGAGGAACCGGTGCTGCGGGCGGTGGACCTGGTGGCACGCCCCGGTGAGACGACCGCGGTCATAGGGTCCACGGGCAGCGGGAAGTCGACGCTGCTCGGGCTCGTACCGAGGCTGTTCGACGCGACCGGCGGTGAGGTGCTCGTCGGCGGCAGGGACGTGCGGACCCTGGACCCGGCGCTGCTGGCGGAGTCGGTGAGCCTGGTCCCGCAGAAGCCGTACCTCTTCTCCGGGACGGTCGCCACGAACCTGCGGTACGGGAACCCCGACGCCACCGACGAGGAGCTGTGGCACGCCCTGGAGGTGGCCCAGGCGAAGGAGTTCGTGGAGCGGCTGGAGCACGGCCTCGACGCCCCGATCGCGCAGGGCGGCACCAATGTCTCCGGCGGCCAGCGGCAGCGGCTCGCCATCGCGCGGACGCTGGTGCGGCGGCCGGAGATCTACCTCTTCGACGACTCCTTCTCGGCCCTGGACTACGCGACGGACTCGGCGCTGCGCGCCGCCCTGTCGCGGGAGACGGCCGGGGCGACCGTGGTGATCGTGGCGCAGCGGGTGTCCACGATCCGTGACGCCGACCGGATCCTGGTGCTGGACGAGGGCCGCCTGGTCGGCACGGGCAGCCACCGCGAACTGATGGACGGCAACGAGACCTACCGGGAGATCGTGCTCTCCCAGCTGACGGAAGCGGAGGCCGCCTGATGGCAGGACCGGGCGGACGGGCGGCCATGGGGCCCGCCGAGCGTTCCGCGGACTTCAAGGGGTCGGGCAAGCGGCTGCTGGGGCGGTTCAGCAAGGAGAAGTCCTCGCTGTACCTGATGCTGGCGGCCGGCACGCTGAGCGTGGCGCTCTCGGTGGTCGGGCCGAAGATCCTCGGCCGCGCCACCGACCTCATCTTCGCCGGGGTCGTCGGCCGGCAGATGACGGCGGGGACGACGAAGGAGCAGGCCGTCGACGGCCTGCGCGAACACGGCGACGGCGGGCTCGCCGACATGCTGGGCGGGGTGGACTTCGTCCCCGGCCACGGCATCGACTTCGGCGCGGTGGGCGACGTCCTGCTGCTGGCCCTTGCGGTGTACGTCGGCGCGGGGCTGCTGATGCTGGTCTCCTCCCGGGTGTCGATCCGGGTCATCAACCGGGTCGTCTTCCAGCTCCGCGAGGACCTCCAGACGAAGCTGGCGCGGTTGCCGCTCTCGTACTTCGACCGGCAGAAGCGCGGTGAGGTGCTGAGCCGGGCGACCAACGACATCGACAACATCTCGCAGACGCTCCAGCAGACGATGGGCCAGCTGGTCAACTCCCTGCTGACCATCGTCGGCGTGCTGTTCATGATGTTCTGGATCTCGCCGCTGCTGGCTCTGGTGGCGCTGGTCACCATCCCGCTCTCGGTGCTGGTCGCGGCGCGGGTCGGGAAGCGGTCGCAGCCGCAGTTCGTGGCGCAGTGGCAGACGACGGGCAGACTCAACGCGCACATCGAGGAGATGTACACCGGTCACGCCCTGGTGAAGGTCTTCGGGCGGCAGGAGGAGTCCGCGAAGGACTTCGCCGAGCAGAACGACGCGCTGTACGAGGCCGGTTTCAAGGCCCAGTTCAACAGCGGGATCATGCAGCCGCTGATGATGTTCGTGTCCAACCTGAACTATGTGCTGGTCGCGGTCGTCGGCGGGCTGCGGGTGGCGTCCGGCACGCTGTCGATCGGTGACGTGCAGGCGTTCATCCAGTACTCGCGGCAGTTCTCGATGCCGCTGACGCAGGTCGCCTCGATGGCCAACCTGCTCCAGTCGGGCGTCGCGTCGGCCGAGCGGGTCTTCGAACTGCTGGACGCCGAGGAGCAGGGGCCGGACCCGGTGCCGGCCGAGTCGCCGAAGGAGCCGCTCGGCAGCGTCTCGCTGGAGAAGGTGTCCTTCCGCTACGACCCGGAGAAGCCGCTCATCGAGGACCTGTCGCTGAGCGTGGAGCCCGGTCAGACGGTCGCGATCGTCGGCCCGACCGGCGCCGGCAAGACGACCCTGGTCAATCTGCTGATGCGGTTCTACGAGGTGACGGGCGGCCGGATCACCCTGGACGGGGTGGACGCGTCGAGGATGTCGCGGGACGGACTGCGCTCCGGCATAGGGATGGTGCTCCAGGACACCTGGCTGTTCGGCGGCACGATCGCGGAGAACATCGCGTACGGCGCGGCGCGCGAGGTCACCCGCGAGGAGATCGAGGAGGCGGCGAAGGCGGCTCACGCCGACCGCTTCGTGCGCACCCTGCCCGACGGGTACGACACGGTCATCGACGACGAGGGGTCGGGGGTCAGCGCGGGTGAGAAGCAGTTGATCACCATCGCGCGGGCGTTCCTGTCGGACCCGGTGATCCTGGTGCTCGACGAGGCCACCAGCTCGGTGGACACCCGTACCGAGGTGCTGATCCAGAAGGCGATGGCCCGCCTGGCGCACGGTCGTACGAGCTTCGTGATCGCCCACCGGCTCTCCACCATCCGGGACGCGGACGTGATCCTGGTGATGGAGAACGGGGCGATCGTCGAACAGGGCACGCACGACGAGCTGCTGGCGTCCGACGGTGCCTACGCCCGGCTGTACGCGGCGCAGTTCGCCGCGGCACCGGCCGAGGTGGACTGACCGGGCGCGGACACACCGGCCGGCTCCGGGCTCGGTCCTGACGGCCACGGAGCCGGCCGGCGCGGTCCCGGGCTCGGGCCCCGTTTCGGTCCCGGGTCCCCGGCCGGCTCAGTCCAGGTAGCCGCGGAGCTGGTCGGCGTAGGCGTGGTCCCGCAGCCGGGCGAGGGTCTTGGACTCGATCTGGCGGACCCGTTCGCGGGTCACGCCGAAGATCCGGCCGATCTCCTCCAGGGTGCGGGGCCGCCCGTCGTCCAGGCCGTAGCGCAACTGGACCACCTTGCGTTCGCGTTCGCCGAGGGTGGAGAGCACCGCCTCCAGGTGTTCGCGCAGCAGCAGGAAGGCCGCCGACTCGACGGGTGAGGGCGCGTCGCCGTCCTCGATGAGGTCGCCGAAGGCCACGTCGTCCTCCTCGCCGACGGGGGCGTGCAGGGAGACGGGTTCCTGGGCGAGGCGCCGGACCTCGACGACGCGTTCGGGGGTCAGGCCGAGCTGGGCGGCGACCTCCGCGGCGCCCGGCTCGTAGCCGCGTTCCTGGAGCAGGTGGCGCTGGACGCGGACGACCCGGTTGATCAGCTCCACGACGTGCACCGGGACCCGTATGGTGCGGGCCTGGTCGGCGAGGGCGCGGGACATCGACTGGCGGATCCACCAGGTGGCGTACGTGGAGAACTTGTAGCCCCGGGTGTAGTCGAACTTCTCGACGGCCCGGATCAGTCCGAGGTTCCCCTCCTGGACCAGGTCGAGCATGGTCAGCCCCCGCCCGGCGTACCGTTTCGCCACCGAGACGACGAGGCGCAGGTTGGCCTCGATGAGCCGGCGTTCGGCCGTACGCCCCAGGACGACCAGCCGGTCCAGGTCGCGGGCGAGCCGGGCGTCCGGGCCGGGGGTCCGGGCGAGGCGCTCCCCGGCGAAGAGTCCCGCCTCGACGCGGCGGGCCAGCTCGACCTCCTCGGCGGCGGTGAGCAGCGGGATCCGGCCGATCTCGCGGAGGTACTGGCGGAAGAGGTCGGACGAGGGCCCGCCGGGCTCCGGGCGGCCGCGCGGCTCGGGCGCGTCCACCGGCTCCTCCAGCACCGGTCCGGGCGCGGCCGTGTTCTCCGGGTGGCGGGCGGCCCGGTTCTGCGCGGGGATGGCCGGGATGTGCTCGGTCGTCGTCACGGTCCGGGTCTGCACGGGGGCGACCTCCAGGTGAGCGGACCCTCTCCACGCCCGTACCAGGTCCGGGCAGGCCCACGACGCCCTGCCCGGAGCGCCGTACTGGGCCTTGGGTACCGCCACCAGTGTGGGGTACGACACATCGCCGCCACGAGGGGCGTGCGGTGACTTTCTGGCCCCGGCGCGTGACGGGGCACGGTCGCTCGGAGCGCGCGGCGCCGGGACCACGCGGTCGCTCAGAGCGCCGCGGCCCCGTGGCTGCGCAGGGACTCGGCGTACTGCTGGAGGACCCACACCTCGTTCTGCGCGGCGGCGAGGTGGTCGGGGGCGACGTTGTGCCCGAGGCGGGCGAGGCTGCCCTGGACGTCGTGGATCCTGCGGTCCACGGCGCGCAGCCGGACATGGACGAGCTGCATGCCGGCGTACGTCTCGTCGATGGACTTGCCGTGGAACACCTCCACGGCCAGCTCGGTGACGAGGTTGCGCACGGTGTCGTCCGGGGCGGCGTCCAGGACGGCGGCGAGGTACTCACGGGTCTCGGCCAGGCCCTGTTCGGTGCCGCCCGCCTCCGCGACACACCGGCGCACCGCCGCGTACGGCGGGGCGGTGAACTCGTCCTCCCCGTAGGCGTCGAAGGCCGGGGAGACCAGGGCGGGCTTCTGGAGGGCGAGCTTGAGCAGTTCCCGCTCGGTGCGGTGGGCGGGGCTGCGGAGGTTGAGCGCGGGGCCGGAGGGCGCCCTCGGCGCGGGCTCCTGCTGCCGGGCGGGGCCGCCGCGCGAGGGGCCGCCCGGCTGGGGTCCGCGCTCGCCCCGGTCGCGGGCCCAGCGGGCGAGCTGGCCGACGCGCTTGACGACGAACTGGGTGTCCAGGATGCCCAGCAGCCCGGCCAGCTGGACGGCGACCTCGTGCTGCGAGGAGCTGTTCTTGATCCGGGCCACCACGGGCGCCGCCTCGTCGAGCGCGGCGGCGCGGCCCGCCGGGGTCTCCAGGTCGTAGCGGCCGACGATCTGGCGGAGCGCGAACTCGAAGAGCGGGGTGCGGGGTTCGACCAGGTCGCGCACGGCGTCGTCGCCCTTGGCGAGGCGCAGGTCGCACGGGTCCATGTTGTCGGGGGCGATCGCGATGTACGTCTCGGCGGCGAACTTCTGGTCGTCCTCGAAGGCGCGCAGGGCGGCCTTCTGCCCGGCGGCGTCGCCGTCGAAGGTGAAGATCACCCGGGCGCTGCCGTTGTCCATCAGGAGCCGGCGCAGGATCTTGATGTGGTCGTTGCCGAAGGAGGTGCCGCAGGTGGCGATGGCGGTGGTGACCCCGGCGAGGTGGCAGGCCATGACGTCGGTGTAACCCTCGACGACGACGGCCCGGCTGGCCTTGGCGATGTCCTTCTTGGCCAGGTCGATGCCGTAGAGCACCTGGGACTTCTTGTAGATCGCGGTCTCGGGGGTGTTGAGGTACTTCGGGCCGTTGTCGTCCTCGCGCAGCTTGCGGGCGCCGAAGCCGACGGTGTCCCCGGAGGTGTCACTGATCGGCCACATCAGCCGGCCCCGGAAGCGGTCGATGGGGCCGCGCCGGCCGTCCTGGGACAGCCCGGAGGAGATGAGCTCCCGGTCGGTGAAGCCCTTGCCGCGCAGATAGCGGGTGAGGTGGTCCCAGCCGGCCGGGCTGTAGCCGACGCCGAAGTGCGCGGCCGCGTCCTGGTCGAAGCCGCGCTCCGCGAGGAAGCGGCGGCCGGCCTCCGCCTCGGGTCCGTTCAGCTGCTCACGGTAGAAGTCGGCGGCGATCTTGTGCGCCTCGACCAGCCGGATGCGCTCGCCGCGCTGGTGGGAGGGGTTGTAGCCGCCCTCCTCGTACCGCAGGGTGATGCCCGCCTGGCCGGCGAGGCGCTCGACCGTCTCGGAGAAGGTGAGGTGATCGATCTTCATCACGAAGGCGATCGTGTCGCCGCCTTCCTGGCAGCCGAAGCAGTGGAAGAGGCCCTTGCTCGGACTGACCTGGAAGGAGGGGGACTTCTCGTCGTGGAAGGGGCACAGGCCCTTGAGGTTGCCGCCCCCGGCGTTGCGCAGCTGGAGGTACTCGGAGACCACGGCGTCGATCGGGACCGCGTCCCGGACCGCCTTCACGTCGTCGTCATTGATCCTGCCTGCCACGTGTGAAGTCTACGGGTCGGCCGCCGGTCCCCGGAGGGACGGCCCGGCCGGGGCGCCGCCCGGGTGCGCGGCGCCCCGCCGGGGCTCCGGGCGGCGCTCAGACCAGGGACTCCAGCGGCACCGACGGGTCGCCCAGGGCCTCGGGGTCCGTCTCCCGGCCGCCGCTGATGAGGCGCTGGATGTTCTCGGTGACATCCCACACATTCACGTTCATCCCGGCGAGCACCCGCCGGTCCTTCAGCCAGAACGCGATGAACTCCCGCTTGCCGGCGTCCCCGCGGATCACCACCTGGTCGTACGAGCCCGGCGGCGCCCAGCCCGAGTACTCCAGGCCGAGGTCGTACTGGTCGGAGAAGAAGTACGGCACCCGGTCGTACACCACGTCCTGGCCGAGCATGGCGCGGGCGGCGGCCGGGCCGCCGTTCAGGGCGTTCGCCCAGTGCTCGACGCGCAGCCGGGTGCCGAACAGCGGGTGTTCCACGGACGCGATGTCCCCGGCGGCGAAGATGTGCGGGTCCGAGGTGCGCAGCGAGGTGTCCACGGCGACCCCGCCGCCGTGCTCCGGGGCGGCCATGTCGAGCCCGGCGGCCTCCGCGAGCGCGGTGCGCGGGGCGGCGCCGATCGCGGCGAGCACGTCGTGCGCGGGGTGCTCCTCCCCGGTGTCGGTACGGGCGGCGAGGACCAGGCCGTCCTGGCCGGTGATCTCGGTGAGGCGGGCGCCGAAGTGGAAGCGGACGCCGTGCGCGGTGTGCAGATCGGTGAAGATCTGGCCCAGCTCGGGGCCGATGACGTGGTGCAGCGGGGTGGCGGCGGGCTCGACGACGGTGACCTCGGCGCCGTATCCCCGGGCGGCCGCGGCGACCTCCAGGCCGATCCAGCCGCCGCCCGCGATCACCAGGTGGCCGTTGTCGCGGCCGAGGGCGGAGAGCACGTGGCGCAGCCGGTCGGCGTGGGCGAGCCGGCGCAGGTGGTGGACGCCGACCAGGTCGGTGCCGGGGATGTCGAGGCGGCGCGGTTCGGCACCGGTGGCCAGGAGCAGCTTGTCGTAGTGGACGACGGTGTTGTCACCGAGCTGCACCGAGCGGCCGGCCCGGTCGATGGAGGTGACCACCTGGCCGAGGTGGAGCTCGACGTCGGCGCGCGCGTACCAGGCCGTCTCGTGGACGAAGACGCCGTCCCGCTCCTCCTTGCCGGTCAGGTACCCCTTGGACAGGGGCGGCCGTTCGTACGGATGGTCGCGCTCGTCGCCGATCAGGATCACGCGGCCCGTGAACCCTTCCTCGCGGAGTGTCTCGGCCGCCTTCGCTCCTGCCAGTCCACCGCCGACGATGACGAACGTCCGGTTTGCGTCGACCACTTGAAGCCTCCTCGGTGCTGTGCTGCGCGGCGCCACCACCCGCGAGCGTCCCGCACGCGGCGTGATGGCGAAAGGGGGTGTGCCCCGATCAGGTCACGTCCGGGGCCCGTCGCCGGTGCCCCGGGTCATGTGACCCGGTCATGTTCCAGTCTGCCGGGTGCCGGTGAGCGACCGGTGCAGGGTGCGGGCCGAGGCGTCCGTGAGGGCGGCGATCTGGTCGACGAGGACCCGTTTGCGTGCCCGGTCGTCGGGTGCCGCGGTGAACAGCGCGCGGAACTGGGGCTCCAGGCCGTCCGGCGCGCGGGCGGTGAGCGCGGCGGCGAGTTCGGCGATGACGATCCGCTGGTCGGCGCGGAGCACCTCCTGCTCGGCGCGCTGCATGACGTAGCGGTCGGCGACGGCCTTGAGCACGGCGCACTCGTCGCGGACGTGGGCGGGGACGACCAGTTCGGCACCGTACCGGGTGAGCGGGCCGGGGCCGTACACCTGACGGGTGGCCGTCTCGGCGGCCTGGCAGAAGCGGCCGATGAGCTGGCTCGTGGCGTTCTTGAGTCCGGCCTGGGCGACCGCGGTGCCGTCGTAGCCGTGCGGCCACCACTCCTGGGCGACGAGCCGGTCCAGGGCGTCGGCCAGCTCCGCCGGGTCGGTGTCGGCGGGGACGTACCGCCCGACGGCGACGCCCCAGATCTCCTCGCGCTCCGTGTCGTCGAGGAGCAGGGCCGGGTCGATGTGCCCTGCGTGCAGCCCGTCCTCGAAGTCGTGCACGGAGTACGCCACGTCGTCGGACCAGTCCATCACCTGGGCCTCGAAGCAGGTACGTCCCTCCGGGGCGCCCTCGCGGACCCACGCGAAGACCGGCAGGTCGTCCTCGTACACCCCGAACTTGGGCGAGTCCGGGTCGCTCGGGTGCCCGGCGCGGAGCCAGGGGTACTTGGTGGCGGCGTCCAGGGCGGCGCGGGTCAGGTTGAGGCCGACGCTGACGAGTTCGCCGCCGCGGGGATCGCGGACGAACCGCTTGGGTTCCAGCCGGGTCAGCAGGCGCAACGACTGGGCGTTGCCCTCGAAGCCGCCGCAGTCGGACGCGAAGTCGTTGAGCGCCTGTTCGCCGTTGTGCCCGAAGGGCGGGTGGCCCATGTCGTGGGAGAGGCAGGCGGTCTCGACGAGGTCGGGGTCGCAGCCGAGCGCGGCCCCGAGTTCCCGGCCGACCTGGGCGCACTCCAGGGAGTGGGTGAGCCGGGTGCGGGGGCTGGCGTCCCAGGCCGTGCCCCGGGTGCCGGGGGTGACCACCTGGGTCTTGCCGGCGAGCCTGCGCAAGGCGGCGGAGTGCAGCACCCGGGCGCGGTCGCGCTGGAACGCGGTGCGGTCGGGCCGTTTGTCGGCCTCGGCGTCCCAGCGTTCGGTGTCCTCGGCGCGGTAGGAGACGGCGCCGTGCTCCGCGGCGCCGTGCTCCTGGATGTCCCGGGTGTCGTACGTACCGTCCATGGACCCGACAGTAACGGCCTTCCCGTGGCGGGCGGCGCAGCCGCAGGGGCGCGGGCCGTGCTCCGGCCCGGGGTGCGGCGTCGGTCACACGGCCGGTGGCGAACCTTTTCCGTGCCCTGCCCGTCCCTGTCCCTGAGGCATCGGTGGACATGAGGGGGCACGGTATGGGGTCGGTGACGTGGCGGAGACCGGCGGTCGCGGGACGGCTGAGGGCTCTGCGGCCCCGGCTGCCGCGGACCCGGCGGGGCCGGCGGTGGCTGGTGCGGTCCGCGGTGCTCGCCTGTGTGGCGGCCCTGCTGCCCGCGACCTGGCTGCACCTGGTGGCCGACGCCCGGGTGCGCACCACGGCCGACGCGCCGGCCCAGCAGGTCGCCGTGGTGTTCGGCGCGGGGCTGTGGCAGGGCAGACCCTCGCCGTACCTCGCACACCGGCTGGACGCGGCGGCCGAGCTGTACCGCACCGGCAAGGTGAGGGTGGTGCTGGTCACCGGGGACAACAGCCGTGTGGAGTACGACGAACCGGACGCCATGCGCACCTATCTCACCGAGCACGGCGTGCCGGACGGGCGGATCGTCAGCGACTACGCCGGGTTCGACACATGGGACTCCTGTGTCCGGGCCAAGAAGATCTTCGGCGTCGACCGGGCGGTGCTGGTGAGCCAGGGCTTCCACATCCGGCGTGCCATCGCCCTGTGCAGGTCGGCCGGGATCGACGCGTACGGGGTCGGGGTCGACGCCGTCCACGACGCGACCTGGTACTACGGCGGCACCCGGGAGGTGTTCGCGGCGGGAAAGGCGGCCCTGGACCTGGTGTTCCGCCCGGATCCGCACTTCCTCGGGCCCCACGAGCCGGGCGTGGCCGAGGCACTGGCGGCGACCGAGCCCGCCGGGCCCGCGGGGGTGGACGGGGCGGGTTGAGGGACCGGGGGCAGGGGTGCCCGGTCCGGGGCGGGGGCGGGGGTCATGGGGCGGCGGGGGCGCCAAGGACCAGACCGGACGGGCCGGGTCAGCCCGGTCGCCCGTCCGACTCGGGGGTGTCAGACGAGCGGACGGGGCTCAGGGGTCACCCATGGAAGCGCGCCACTTCCCGCGGGAGAGGTGGCACACGCCATCGGGTGTGATGCGGACCCGCGCGCCGAGCAGCGGCAACGAGCCCTCGGCGTTCAGACGGTTTCGGATGCGTTCCAAAGCCGTCCAGAGCCGTCGCGGTCCGCCTTGGTGGACTTCCGGCGGGTCGGTCCATTCGGCGGACGCTCGCGCCCATGAACCGTCCGGGTGGACCAGGAAGGCGGTACGGGCTCGGCCGTGAGTCTCGTATCCGAGTTCTACGCCTGGTGCCGTGACTTCCAGCATGGACCGGAGTTCCCACGCTTCGGCCACGTCCACCACGGGATAGCGGCCCGTACTGCGCTCGTCCCCTTCCGCGCTCCGGGCGAGGGCGAACAGCTCGGCGAGGGCGGGCGGGTAGTCGTCGCCGGAACGGGTGAGCATGAACCCCGCCATGTCCCGTTCCACCTGTCCGAACACGTCCCCGTCCTCGTGCTTCCACCCCGTGATGATCAGGCAGGTTCGCCCGATGGTGGTTGCGATCCTTCCGCCGGGTTCCAGTGCGGCGAGGGCCGGACGGAGCCCAGGACCGGCAGGAAGCCCCACCGTGGACACAATGCGCTCGTACGTGCCGGGGACGTGTTCGGTCGCATCCGCGGTGACGAACCGAGGGTGATAGCCCATGGACGCGAGCCGTTCACCTGCCGCGCTGGTCACGTACGCGTCCACGTCCAAGCTCGTCACGTTCTCGGCTCCGAATCGGTCGGACGCGTACGCGGTGAGCCCGCCGGCTCCGGTGCCCAAGTCGAGCAACGGCAACCCGTCGCCGAGCCGCGCGTGTCGGAGCATCCGAACCACCAGACTCGGCAGCGTGGCGGATGACGTGGGCAGCCCCTCGGGACGGTCACCGGGGTTCGCATGGTCGGCGTGCAGCCTGCCGACCCTGGTGACCAACGACCGGTCCGCATAGGCGGATTCGACCCATGCTTCCGGGTCGCTTGCCCCGTCGCGGAGAATCCACGTGCCCGAGCTGTCCACGTCCCACCAGCGCGGGACCAGTTCATGACGGGGCACCCGGGCGACCGGGGCGAGCCACCGGGAATCCGGGTCCGTCACCCGGTCGGCGAGCCTGCCCGCCGTCTTGTCCCAATCCATGTTGCCGAGCCTTCCAGTCATCAGTACGCGGGGTCACACGCTTCGGTACTGGCAGGGTCGCAGTCGCCCGAGTCGTTCGGAGTGCACGCGGCACGCGGGACGGGGATGCTCGCGGACAGCTCCGCCCACCGTGGTCCCCCGAACAGATCGGCAAGCCGCGTGTTCCGCACGTTGCCCGCCGGGAAGTCCCGCGAGAGCACGCAGCCGGCGAGATCACCGTTCGGCAGCACGGCAGCCCGTCCGCGCGTACACCGCCCGCACATCTCGGCGAGGTTGGGCGCCTGCCCCGGCAGCGCGGCACGCCCCACCGCTCGCGCTCGGTCGGTGTTGATGTGCCTCACCCCCATGGATTCCAGCTCGGCGCGGGCTTCGGCGACGCGCTGCCCCGGCAGGATGTCCACGATTCCAGCCCTGACCGTGATCCCTCGGTTCACGGCTTCGCGGATGTTGCACCGGGCGCGGACGTAGCTTCCGGTCTTGCCCGTGATCCGGTCGTGTTCCTCGGGGTCATCGCTGTAATAGCTCGTCCCGAGGATGAGCCCCTCCCGCTGGAACAGCTCCCACCACGCGGGCTTGACTGTGAACAGGTTGGAATACACCTCCACATGCAGCCCGAGTGAGAGCCCGAGTTCGGCGAACTCCCGCCACTGCGGGTGAACGGTCGGCTCGCCCCCGATGAGCTGGATGGTACGGATACCGAGCCCGGCGGCGTCCACGATGACCCCCCGCCAGTCCTCGGGCGTCATGGTGCCGTGGGACGCTTGCGGGCTGGACTCAGACAGACAGTGCGTGCAGGTGAGTTGGCATTTCCCTGTGATCTCCAGTTCAAGAGACTGGATACCGGCCACCGGTTCGCGGGTGGGGGGCTCAACGAGCGAGGTCATGTGGTGTTCCCTCCGTGTCGTCTTGCTGGTCTGTGCTTGGGCCCGTCCGACTACCGCCGTGCGTGCCCAGGTGGTAGTCGGACAGGGGCTTGTGTGGGCCGCGCATGGGCGAGCACACCGGGCGCACGGCGGATGACGGAAGAACCAGGGCGTGCGCGGTGAGCGCGTACCACAGGTGTCGTCGTCATGTGCAAGGAACTCGTACGGGGGACCCCCGCTGAGCTGGTGCGACGCGTCGCCCTGGTGCTCGTCGTCCTCGGCCCGAAACCGAAGCTCGGCAGGTGCGTCCCGCTCGGCGTGCGTGACCGCACGCGGGGTCCAACTCGATGCGGTCCAGCTCGGCCGCTCGGTGCCTCTGCGGGGTGAGCGCCTCCGTGATCCGAAGGAAGCGGGTCCGTAACCGCATCTCCGCGGTCCCACAGCGAGGGTGAGCCATACGCGTAATCGGGTCACAGCACTTCCCCCCGGCTCTGTGCATTCGCGCGGGCAGTTCTCGCACACAGACGCTCTATGGGGTCCGCCGGGCGGACGTGATTCGGCTCGGCTTCCCACTCGGTACCGCCCCCGAGGGGCCGCAGGGACCAGTACGAGCCGGCGACCCCTCGGAATTCCCCGATGCGGCTACGGCTCGTGTCCACCATCAGCACACCCACGGGGGGCGGTTCCGGCTCTGCATTCACTCGCCCATGTCCCTTCCGCTGCGGACTCTCGTGTTCGCTCTAGGCAACCGCGTGATCACGCCCGGCGGTACTGTTGGGAAGCGCACAAGGATGAAGAGCGTTAAGCCGCTTGACGCAGTCGTGCATGGGGAGTTGAACGACCATGGGCACCAGGGAGCCGAACACAGGACTAGAGCGACTCTTCCGAGAGACCGGATGGACGCTGCGGCAGTGTGCGCAAGCGATCAACCGAGTCGGGACCGAGCGCGGCACCCCGAAGCAGTACTGTGCGCCTTCCGTTCACCAGTGGCTGAGCGGGAGCGTGCCGCGCGATGATGCCCGGCCGTTGATCTTGGAAGCGCTCGCCCGCAAGCTCGGGCGACCCGTCACGTACGCGGAAACCGGCTTCCCGGCCCCCGAGAGCGTGACGGGGGCGGCATCATCCAGCACGGTCGACGGGATCATTGATCTTGGAAGGCTGGACATGACCCCTTCCCGCCGCAGCGTGCTTGGCGTCGCCCTGTTCTCGGTCGCCCTCACTGTTCCGGACTGGCCCGACGTGGTGGGGCGTATGGAAGCCGCACAGGCAGGTACCCGAACCCGCATCGGCATGTCTGACGTGCACACGGTCTCTGCCATGACGGAACAGCTCTCATCGATGGATGACCAGTTCGGCGGCCGGACCGCTCGCCCCCTTGCTGCCACGTTCTTGGTAAACACCGTCGTCCCCTTCCTGCGGACAGACGGGCCCGAGGACGTACGGAAAGCCATGATGTCCGCAGCGTCCGATCTCTGCTATCTCACGGGGTACATGGCGGTTGATGAGGGATTGCACGGGCTCGCCCAGCGGTACTACCTCAAAGCCCTGGAGCTTGCGGGAGCGTCCGAAGATCACCTCACGTTCTGCACCACGCTCCGGGGCATGAGCGTGCAAGCGGTAGACCTAGGCCACGGGCCCATGGCTGTACGGCTCGCGGATGCTGCGGCGGCTTCCTCCCCCCACGCCGGTCCACGGATGCGCGCCTTTCTCGCCGGCCAGCAGGCGCATGCAGCCGCACAGACCGGAGACCGGCGGTCCGCGCGCATGTACTTGCAGGAAGCGGAAGTTGCCATGGACAAGGCAGAGTCCCGAGGGAAGGTGTTCGGATCGTATGACCCCGCATCGCTCAATTACCACACCAGTCAAGTGCGGTTCGAAATGGGCGACGCGCAAGGGGCGGTTGCCGCCATGCAGGAATCCGACCGGCTTCGGTACAGCATCTATAGACGTACGCGCGTCAAGGAACGGGCGATCCTCGCCGAGCGGCAACTGACCGTCGGGCATCTCGAAGCCGCGTGTAAGACGTGGGGGCTCGCACTGGACGATTACCCGCTAGTCAACTCGGGCCGGATCGATAAACGGATGACGGACATGTTCAATCTCATTCGTCCACACGTCCGCAACCATGACGCCCAAGCTCTGTACGAGCGCGCACGCGAGACCGTCCGGCCCGAGCTCGTCCCGGCATAGCGAAAGCCCCGCCACACCCCCCGGTCGGAAAGCACGGCGGGGCTGGTGGTCACGCTGCCCCGAGTCGAGGAACGCGACGGACGGATCGCCAGCGACTACGCCGGGTTCGGCACGTGGGACTCCTGTGTCCGGGCCAAGAAGATCTTCGGCGTCGACCGGGCCGTGCTGGTGAGCCAGGGCTTCCGCCCACGGCGGGCCATCGCCTGTGCGGGTCGGCCGGGATCGACGGTGTTCCAACCGGATCCGCACTCCCTCGGGCCCCACGAGCCGAGTGTGGCCGAGGCGCTGGCGACCGAACCCGCCGGGCCCGCGGAGGTGGACGGGGCGGGTTGAGGGGCCGGGGGGCCGGGGACGCCCGGTCCGTGGCGGGGGCCGGGTTTCACGGGACGCCCGGTCCGGGGCGAGGGTGCCCGGTCCGGGGCGGGGGCGGGGGTCATGGGGCGGCGGGTCCGGGGCGGGGGCGCCGGGTCCGGGGCGGCGGTGCCAGGCCCCGGGCAAGGGCCGGGATCACGGGGTGCCCGGTCCGGGGCGAGGGTGCCGGGCGAGCCAGTCGCCCCCGGGGACGGGCGTGCCACCGGTGCGCAGGGAGCGCGTCACGGCGGCGCCCGCGAGGTAGACCCAGGCCCGGACCGGGCGGGCCGGGCCGTCCGGGTCGGCCCGGTCGCCCGCGCGGTGCGGGCCGTCCGGGCGCGGGACCACGGGCCGGGCCACCCGTTCGTACAGGTTGCGGGGGTGGCCGGGGCCCAGGTAGCCCTCCAACTCGTCCAGCACCGCCAGCAGTTCGCCGTACGCGCCCGGCGCGGCGGTGACGAGCGCGCCGCGCACCTCGCCGGGTCCCTCCACGGCGTACGGATACCCGGGACCGTGGTACAGGAGCGCGCCCGGCAGCACCGCCGGGCACTGTCCTCGGACACGGCCGGTGAGAAAGCGGTCGTGGTTCCGTTCGCCGGGGAGCAGCGTCCCGTAGACGAAGAACGGCAGGCCGTCCTCGGTCACAGGGCGGCCGGGGGCGCCGTCTCGGCCGCCACCCAGGCCAGGTAGCGGGCGCTGCCGCGCACGACGGGGGTGGCGATGACCTCCGGGGTGTCGTAGTCGTGCGCGACCATGAGGTGGGCCTCCAGTTCGTCGTACCGCAGGGCCGTCGTCTTGAGCGTCACCTGCCACTCCTGGGCGGTCTCCACGGCGTCCTGCCACCGGTAGACGGAGGTGACGGGCCCGGAGACCTGCGCGCAGGCGGCGAGTCGCGCCTCCACCGCGCCCCGGGCGAGCTCCCGGGCCTTGTCCTCGCTGTCCGTGGTGGTCAGTACGCTCAGCCATGCGGGCTCGGTCATGCCGTCTCTCCTCGGTGCGGCCGGTGTGTGTCCCGACGATTGTCCGTCGCCGCGTCAGCTTCCGTGCGAGCGCCGCGTGTTGACCCGTGCGACCAGCGGCCGTGTCAGCGGCCCAAAAGGGGCGAACACCGTGATGCGCGGCAACTTCGGACGGAAGTCACCGCACGCATGTGAACACCTTGCACCGATCCCGCACACCGCCCTCCACCCCCACACACATTGCTAGCGTGTACGAGTAAAGGGCGCGGCCTGTTCGAATGGCGTACGGGGGGGTATCGACGTGGCATGGGACGAGTGGGAACAGCTCAAGAGCGACGCGGCGGACAAGCGTTCCGCCCACATGCGGCTCAACCAGGCGGTCGACAACGGGGGCGGGGGCGGTGACGACCTGGTCGTCCACGACGACGAGTTGGGGCAGATGGGCAACACGGCGTTCGAGTTGCGCCAGAAGTTCGGCACCGACAGCGACTTCGCCCGCCCCAGCACGTTCACCGCGTCGGTCGACCTGTTCAACGACGGGCTCGACATGGGGTCCGCTCTAACCGAGCTGCACGACGCGTGGAACACGCAGAGCCAGACCTTGAAGGAGGCGTGCGCACACATCTCGAACCACTTCGACTTCACGCGCGCACAGCACGCCAAGGACGAGGTGCAGATCAGGACGGGGATGAGGGACGCGGACGGCGACCTGATGTCCGTGTCGAAGATCAACGAATACATCAGGTAACTCTCTCCACGGTCATGGACGACAACAACGGGGGCTGGGCAACGGCATGTCGGCGGAAACGATGACGGCGAACGAACTCATCGCTCTGCGTCTGGGCACACTGGACACCGCGGTGTCCGACTGGGAGACGATGCACGGAAGGCTGGACACGCTGGCCACCGGAGGCGGGGGTGAGACGAGCGCGAAGACACTCCGGTCGCAGGCGAACGCCGCCGACTGGAAGGGCGTCAACGCCACCATCTCCAAGGAGTTCATCACCAAGACCGCCGTCGAGTTCCAGGACGTGGCCGCCCAGGCGAAGAGCGTGCTCGGCATCCTTCGCGATGCCAGCGCCGCGTTCAAGAAGCACAAGGCGGCACTGCGCACGGTCATCGACGACGTCTCCACACGCAACATCCTCATCAACGCGAAGGGCGGGGCAGTCGCCTCCGTTCCCTCGGGCGCGGCGGCGGGCGATGGTGACATCCACATGCCGAGCGACGAGGAACTCGCTGCGGCGGAGCGCCGGGTGAAGCGGGTGCTCCAGGAGGCGAGCGAGACCGACCGCATAGCCGCACGGGCGCTGCGGGCGCTCGCGAAGAACAAGTACGACTTCTCCGGCGACGGTCCGGGCGGGCTCAAGGAGGCCGACGACCGGCAGGGCAGGGAGGACGCCGACTACTGGGCGAAGAAGGCTCAGGAGTCGGACCCCGGGGAGTGGAGCGACAAGGACATAGCACGCTTCAACGAGACCCTCAGGAACCAGCGCGACAACCCGGGCTTCAGCGAGCGGTTCGCCACCTCGCTGGGCGCCGAGGGGACGCTCCAGTTCTGGCGTGACATGGCGGCACCGCCCGGTGGCGCGGTGGAGGGTGAGCGGGCCAAGATCCTCGCCGAGGTCCAGGACAACCTGAGTATGACGCTGGCCACCGCGACCCACAGCGACAGCCCGGCCATGGAGACCTGGAAGCGCGACGTCATCGCGGCCGGCGACAAGCCGTTCCCGATCCACGGGCTGCCGATGGGCCCCAACGGCTACCAGGTCATGAGCAGCCTGATGGGCAAGGGCACGTTCGACGAGGCATTCCTGCACGACTACGGCAACAGCCTGCTGAAGTACGAGCGCGAGTACCCCGGTGACCCGGCGGTCGCCTGGCGGGACACGGCCAACCTCCACTACCCGCCCACGGACGAGCCCAACGATCCTTTCGCCGGCTTCATGGAGGGGCTCGGGCACAACCCGGAGGCCTCGCTGGAGTTCTTCAACGACTCGACCACCGCCGACGGCAAGAAGCTCGACAACTGGGACTACCTGGTGGCCAAGGGCGACAACGCCCGCGAGTGGCCACCGGGTGAGGACGGCAAGCCGCTGGGACACGACGCCATGGGGCACGCCCTCGAATCGGCGACGATCGGTGTGCCGTACGACTCGGACGCGACACCGCCGAAACACTCGTCGGGCAGCGCGGAACTCGTCAACCGGATCATCACGGAGTACGGCAAGAACCACGACCGGCTCGACGATTCCCCGCTGAGCGACAGCCTCGGCAACATCACTGCGGAGTACATGCGGGACGTACAGGACGCGATGAACGGGTCCCGCCCGATCGAAACATACGGCAGCAACGCGAACCTGGGCTATCCCGACATGGACGACGGACGGTTGAAAGACTTCATCGCCGCAGTGGGCAAGGATCCCGATGCCTATGGGGCGATCATGACTGCCCAGCAGGCGGTCACCACCGAGCTGGTCAACGACGCCTACCAGGACAAGGCGAAGTACGAGGAGTTCGCGTCGGAGGTGGGAAACTGCGTCACCCCAGGCGCCGAGATCGCGGGAATCCTGGCGGAGTCTCGTACCCAGGCCGTCTACGACGCCAAGATCGCGTCCGACGAGGAGTTCAACGAGGGCCTGGCTCTCGCGGACAAGTGGGCGGACCGCGCGATCGACATGGGGCTGTCCAAGCTGCCCGTCGCGGGGGACGCCGCCGGGATGATCATCGGGGATATCAAGGAGGCGGTCGTGGACCACTACACCCGTGACTCCGGCGACGAGGCGGCACAGAAGCGGAGCGACTTTCTGGAGAGCCAGCGGACCAGTTCGTCAAACGCCGTGTACACGGTCACGTATGAGGCGGCCATCGCGGTGGGGCTCGATCAGGAGAACGCCCGGAGCCAGGCCGATGCCGCCGCCCGTCATGTCAAGGAGGGCTACGCCATGGGTCGCCAACGGGCGGGGAGTTGACCGGTGAACGTGAACGTGCGTACCGACACGTCGGCGGCGCCGACGAGCGACACCAGGCGGAAGAAGATCGTGTTCGCCGCTCTGGGCGCCCTGGTGGTCGCCGGAGCGGCGGTCGCCCTCTTCCTGCCGGACCAGAAGCCGGCCCTCTCCATACCCGACCGGGTGTGCGCGGAAGCCGTACCCAGTACCCACGTGAAGGCCCTGCTGCCCGAGAAGGGCGAGGCCTTCGAGGAGGAGCGAGCCTACAACTTCTTCACCGGCGCGACGCCGAAGGGCCTGGGCAAGTGCGAACTGTCCGGCGGGGGGAGGACGCTCGGGATCAGTTACAGCAGGATCCAGGAGCGTGAGTACGACCGCGAATGGGTGCGGGGGCTCGCGTCGAAGCCCGGCCACCACCCGATCACGTGGGGAGCGGCCGGGGGATTCGTCACTCGTAACAACGCCGCGCTGTTCGTCGACTGCCCGAACCCCAAGCGTATGAACCTCATGGAAGTCTCGGTGGGTATCGGAGGTGGCCCCGAAACCGAGGACCCGGCGATCATGGCGGAACTGTCCGCGCTGGCGGCCGACATCGCCCGCGCGGTCACCCGCGACATCGAACTGTGCAAAGGCGCCGAGGACCTCCCTGAGAACGACCCGACCCTCGACTGACCCCCTCAGGGGATCGTCACGAAGTACGGCGGCCGTCGCGGCCAAAACCGACCCGGAGAACGCCCGGAGCCAAGCCGATACCGCCGCCCGTCATGTCAAGGAGAGCTACGCCATGGGTCGCCAACGGGCAGGGATCTGACCAGACCGTGCGGAACAACGCGCCGTCCACGCCGACGAGCGGCACCAGACGGAAGAAGATCGTGTTCGCCGCTCTAGGCGCCCTGGTGGTCGCCGGAGCGGCGGTCGCCCTCTTCCTGCCGGACCGGAAACCGGCCCTGTCCATACCCGACCGGGTGTGCGCGGAAGCCGTACCCAGTACCCATGTGAAGGCCCTGCTGCCCGAGAAGGGCGAGCCGTTCGAGGAAGAACGTGCCGTCAACTTCACGCCGGACGTGTCCAGAGGACTGGGCATGTGTGACCTGTCCGGCGGCGGAAGAGTCTTCGAGATCAGGTACAGCAGGCTCCAGGACCCAATACAACCGGGAATGGGTGCGACGGGACGCGTCGAAGCCTGGCAACATCCCCCTCTCGCTCGGACCGGCCGGGGGGTACGTCGAGAGTCACAGCAGGGTCGAGCTTTTCGTGGACTGCCCGTACGCGAAGGGGCGTACGGATCTTCTGGAGGTGTCGGTCGGTATCGGAGGCGTCCCCGAGACCGTGGACACCACCAGGCAGGCGGCGCTCGCCGGGCTGGCGGCCGACGTCGCCCGGGTGATCGCCCGGCAGGTGGAACACTGCGAAGGCGCCGCCGACCTCCCCGACGGGGCTCCGGCCATCGGCTGACCCCCTCACACCACCACACCCGTAGCCGCAGCCCTCGCCCCTGCCCCGCCGCCGTTCCCCGGACGGCGGCGGAGGGCGGTCGTGGGAATCGGCCACGGCCGGCACCCCTACCGTGGCCCCATGACGACTCCCGCCTTCCCGCCGTACGTCGAGATGGACGGCCGCCCCGCGACCGCCGAGGATCTGCTGATCCCCGCCTTCGCCGGGTTCGGCCACTTCACCGCCCTCCAGGTCAGGGACCGGGCGGTACGCGGCCTCTCCCTCCACCTGGACCGGCTGGACGCGGCCAACCGCGAGCTGTTCGGTGTCTCTCTGGACCGGGACCGGGTGCGCGCGCTGATCGGGCACGCGCTCGACGGCGCGGGCGTACGGGACGCGTCGGTCCGGGTGCACGGGTACGCGCCGCCGGACCGCCCGGAGACCGCCGTGATGGTGACGGTGGGCGAACCGGCCCGGCCCTCTCCGGGACCATGGGCCCTGATGTCCGTCCCGTACGCGCGCGCGGTGGCGCCGGTGAAGCGGCCCGGCGAGTTCGGGCAGACGTACTACCGGCTGCGTGCCCTGCGGGCGGGCTTCGATGAGGCGCTGCTGACGGCCACGGGCGGTGTGGTGACCGAAGGGGCGACGACCAACGTCGGTTTCTGGGACGGCACTTCGGTGGTCTGGCCGGATGCTCCCGCGCTGACCGGGGTCACCATGGCGCTGCTGGAGGACGGCCTGGCGCGTACCGGCCGGGTGAGCGTGCGGCGGCCGGTGACGCTGGAGGAGCTGGGCGCGTACCGGGCGGTGTTCGTCTGTAGTTCGCGGGGCGTCGTGCCCGTCCACCGGATCGACGACCGGGCCTTCGCGGTGGACGAGGCGCTGATGAGGGACCTGGACCGGACGTACGGGGACGCGCCTCGGACGGAGGTGTGACCGTGCCGGACCATGGCGCCCTGCGGATCCGTATCGAGGCGACGGAACTCCCGGGCCTCCGCTGCTCTCCCGGCCCCGGCTCCCCCGCGTACGACTCCGTCCACGTCGGCGTGCAGCGCAAGGACCGGCCCGGGGAGCTGTACGGCCTGCACCCGGGCGACGCCCCGTCCGCCGTCTGGACCCTGGACTGCGCGGTCGTGGTCGCCGAGGACGGCGTCGAGGTGTCGGGGCCGTACGTCCAGGACCGGCTGGGCGGCCGCTTCGTCTATCTGTCCTGGGGGACGGTGGACGCGACAGGCCTCTTCAGCATGTTCCGGCGCGCCAAGCTGATGCTGGCGGACGTCGGCCCGGAGGTCCTCGCCGCCGCCGCCCGCACCGGCCGTCTCACCGCCCGGCTGCGGCTGAGCGACGAGGCGGGGCATCCGCGGTGCGGCCGGGTGCGCCCACCGGACATCGTGTGGTCGGCCACGGGCGGAGCATGACTTCGCCCCCACCGGCCCGGGGGGGGTGAGCCGGTGAGGGCGATCGCCGTGGGGCGGCGGGGGGATGCCGTCCCGTGGGGGGTGTCTACCGTGTTCCCGTCCCACGTCCCGCCACACATGTGAGGTACATCACATTGAGTGGTGGGTTCGTCACCCGATCGGCACCTCCCTGGTCGGACGGCCTCCACGAGGGCCGCGACCTGCGAAGGATCATGACTTAAGGCTCGTCCCCCAGGGCCGTTCGGGTGAAAGCTGACCGCCCGTCAACATGCGGCGGACCCCCGGCGCCCGTTGTCTCGGAGGCAGGACCCATCCGTCTGCCCGGAGGACTTCCATGCGCAGCCCCGCCCGCCTCGTGACCGGTACCGCCGCCGCGGCCCTCGCCGCCGCCGCGCTCGGCCTCACCACCGCGCCCTCCGCGTACGCGGACGGACTCGGCAGGGGGCCGGCGCTCACCGCGGCGACGGCCGCACCGGACGCCGGGGAGTGCCTGGACTCCTTCACGGCCGAGGACGCCGAGGCCTTCTGCGACGACGGGGAGGCGCTGGACGAGGAGGCCGCCGCCGAACTGGCCGCCGGATCGTCCGCCTGGTCCGGTACGGGCGACGAGGGCGACTCCCCCACGGGGACGAACCCGGGAACGAACGGCGGGGCGGACGCGGGGACGGACACCGGGACGAGTCCGGGAGCGAAGCCCGGGACCCGTCCCCCGCCGGTGCCCCCGCCGGGCACCGACCCCGGACCGGGCCGGCCGCCCACGGAGCCGCCGATGACCCGGCCCGCGCCCACCACCCCCACCGACCGGCCCTCCGGCCATGTCAGGACGGGGGTCGGCGGGAGCGCCGCCCCCGACAGTGCCCAGCTCGCGGTGGGCGGCGGCCTCCTCGGCGCGGCCGCCGTCGGCGGTGTGTGGCTCGTGCGCCGGAGCCGCGCGGACGGCACGCGGGGCGCCTGAGCGGCCGGCCGGCGAGGACGGGACATGGACCGTGGAACGCTCGGCGCCAAGGCCTGGACGGCGGGGGTCGTCGCGCTGTGCGGGCTCTGGCTGGTCCAGAGTGGTGCGGCGGACCGGACGGCCGCGCCCCAGCCGTCCGCCGCGCAGGCCTTCGAGGCGGACCCGGGGCCCCGCGCCGGTTCCGCGGTGGCCGTACCCCTGCGGGCCGCCGAGCCCGTTCGTATCCGCATCCCGCGCATCGAGGTGGACGCGCCCCTGACCCGGCTCGGCCTGGGCGCGGACGGCAGCCTCGACGTACCACCGGCCCGGGACCCCAACCTCGCGGGCTGGTACGGGGGCGGCACCCCGCCCGGTGCGAAGGGCACCGCGATCGTCGCCGGACACGTCGACAACGCCGAGGGGCCCGCGGTCTTCTACGCCCTGGGTTCCCTGAAGAAGGGGGCGGCGGTCGAGATCGACCGCACGGACGGCCGCACAGCCGTCTTCACGGTCGACGCGGTGGAGGTGTACGCCAACGACGCCTTCCCCGACGAACGGGTCTACGGCCCCTCTCCGGACGCCTCCCTGCGCCTGATCACCTGCGGCGGCGGCTACACGGACGAGACGGGCTACCTGGGCAACGTGGTGGCGTACGCCCACCTCACCGGGGTGCGGTGACCTCCGAGGCCCCGGGGGACGGTGACCTCCGAGGCCCCGGGGCGGGAGCGGTCAGGCCGTCCACTGGTCGAAGCCGAGCTTGGCGACCAGCGAGAACACCACGACGAGCAGGACCCCACGGACGAAGTCGGTGCCCCGGCTGAGCGCCATCCGCGCGCCGAGCATGCCGCCCGCCAGGTTGAACACGGCCATCAGCGCGGCCAGCTGCCACAGCACGGTGCCCTGGTAGGCGAACATCGCCAGCGCACCGCCGTTGGTGCAGACGTTCACGATCTTGGCGGTGGCCGAGGCCGTGACCAGATCGAGGTGGAGCACCGCTGTCAGGGCCAGCACGAGGAAGGTGCCCGTGCCCGGCCCGAACAGCCCGTCGTAGAAGCCGATGCCGCCGCCGACCAGCACGATCGCGGTGACCAGCCGGGCCCGGGTGACCGGGCGCCGTGACCCGTCGCCCGCCGCCGCCGTACCGAAGGACGGCCGCGCCAGTACGAAGGCCGCGACCGCCAGCAGGACCACCATGATCACCGGGCGGAGGACGTCACTGCTGATACCGGCCGCGAAGAAGGCACCGGTCATCGACCCGGCCAGGGCCGTCAGCCCGATCCGCACGGCGGTGCCCACCTGGACCGGCGCCTTGCGCACATAGGTGACGGCGGCGCCCGTGGTGCCGACGATGGCGACCGCCTTGTTGGTGCCGAGCACATGGGCGGCCGGGGTGTGCGGCAGACCGAGCAGCAGGGCGGGCAGCAGGAGCAGCCCGCCGCCGCCCACCACCGCGTCGATCCAGCCCGCGACGGCTGCGGCCAGGCACAGGAGGACGAGGGTGGTCAGCGATATGTCGGGCACGGGGTGACCCTAGGCAGGAGACAGGTGGCCCGTCCAACCAGTTGGTCGCGGGGCCCGCGGGGGCCGGACGACGGCGAGGCCGGTGTGCCCGCGGGACGGCCCTCGTGATCGGCGCGGGCCGTCCGTCCCCCGGCCGTGCCCGGACGGCGGTGGGGCGGTGCCGCTCACCCCGCCGCCGTCCCGGTCCTCAGGCCTGTCCGCCGTTCGCGGCGGCCTCCGGGTCCATCCACACGACCTCCCAGATGTGGTGGTCCGGGTCCTGGAACGAACGGCCGTACATGAAGCCCATGTCGATCGGGTCGTTGGCCGGGGAGCCGCCGGAGGCGAGCGCGGCGTCGGCCAGCTCGTCGACCCGGGCGCGGCTCTCCGCGCTCAGGGCGACGAGGACCTCGGTGGTCTTCCCCGCGTCGGCGATCTCCTTCTTGGTGAACTCCTTGAAGCGCGGCTCGGTGATGAGCATGGCGAAGATGGTGTCGCTGATGACCAGACAGGCCGTCGTCTCGTCGCTGAAGTGCGGGTTGAAGCCGAAGCCGAGCTTTCCGAAGAAGCCCTTCGACACCTCCAGGTCCTTGACCGGCAGGTTCACGAAGATCATCTGTGGCATGGTCATGGTTCCATTCTTCCGTCCTGGCACGTCATGTGCTCCTCGGCGCCGCGTTCCGGCGCTGTCGGGAGGTAGACGGTCGCGCCCGGCGGAACTCATCGGTCTCGCGGGAACACATGTACGAACGGGGCGCCGCCCGGTACGGCCACCACGCTGTGGCCTCCGGACGCCCCGGCCCACGCCCGCTCCGGATCCCGTATCAGGACAGGGCGAGCGGCGCCCCGCCCCTCAGCAGCGAGGCGCCGAGCGGGGTGAGCGTGTGCAGGACCGAGCTGCCGTGCCGCAGGCTCATGACGAGTCCGGCCTCACGCAGGACGCAGGCGTGCTGGCTGGCCGAGGCCAGTGACACCCCGGTCCTGAGGGCGAGTTCGCTCGTCGTACAGCCGTGGCCCACGGCCTGGAGGACCGCCGAGCGGGTGTGGCCCACCAGCCGGCCGAGCCAGGGCCCGGCCTCGGCGAAGGCCGGGGCCGCCGGGTGGGTGACCGGGTAGACGAGGACCGGCGGCAGGGCCGGGTCGCGGTAGACCACCGGGGTGCCGCGGCAGAAGAACGACGGCTGGAGCAGCAGTCCGCGCCCGTCCAGCCGTAGCTCACGGTCGACCGGGTAGTCCGCCTCCAGCACGGGCGGGCGCCAGCGGATCATGGACGGCAGGGTCGCCAGCAGCTCCTCGGCCCCGCCGTCCAGCAGGGCCCGCCCCCGGAACGCCCGGTCCGCCTCCACGCTGGCCCTGATGTGCGCCCAGTACGGCTCCACGGCGGCCCGGTGGTAGCCGCGCAGGGTGCCGATGAGCCGGCCGAGCGGCTCGGTGCGCCCCTCCGCGAGCGCCTCCAGCAGGGCGGTGGCCGGCCGCGCTTCCCCCGGGTGCCGCTGGCGCGGGGCGTGCCGGGCCAGCAGCCCCAGTTCCCCGCGGAAACGGTCCTCCGGGGTGTCGCGGAGCGCCTCCATTCCCGCGTCGAGGCCGAACGGCTCCGTACCTTCCCGAGAAGGCGTCAGAAAGTCCGGGAAATAGCCGCGAGGTGGCACGACGGAGGACAGCAGACGTGCTTCACCATTCAACCGGGCCCGGGATTCCGTCCGCCATTTCCCGAAGACCGTGGAACCCCGCCGGTCCCGCAGCCGGTGGAAACTGAGAATGGTTTCCCACATTGCGTCCGGCCTGGTGGCCATCCGGACCCTGGAAAGGTCCACCCCGGACATATGGATACGCAGCACCGAACCCCCACTGTTGCAACCGCAATCTCCCCCATCAAAGGGTATGCATATCGTCACAGGAGGTCACCACGGGGTTTCGGCCAGAGTTGAAACGTCTCGCCCACGCCGTCGCCACCCGAAAAGCTGTACGGCGTCGGGTGCGATTCCGGCGTCACCGAAAGAGCGAGTGAGGGCCGTGGGGGGCTTCGCCCGTTCGGCGGAGGTGACGGCGGAGCGGCTCCGTACCCGATGGGGGTGAGAGGGCCGGGCAGTACTGCCCGGTCCTCCCGGCCGGGTGCGGTCCATGGGTGGGGATCCATGGACCGCACCCTGGTCCGCCGGGCACCGGATTTGCTCGCCCAATGGTGAAAAGACGTAACGGCGCCGAATGGTTCGGTATTCACATGACGAAGCGGCGGCATCCCCGCATGACGAAGCGGCGGCACCCCCGCACAGGGCGCCGCCGCTTCCGGATTTCCGGGTCCGCCGCCGGCCCGGCGAGGGTGGGGACGGCCGGTCGGCGGACCCGGAATGAGGGCGGCCGGGTCACCGGCCGCCGGACGGGACGCTCAGCGGCTGTCGCTGCCCTTCGACACGGCGGCGGCCCGGCCCGCTTCCAGCCGGGCGACCGGGATACGGAACGGCGAGCAGGAGACGTAGTCGAGGCCCGCCTCGTGGAAGAAGTGCACCGACTCCGGGTCGCCGCCGTGCTCGCCGCAGACGCCGAGCTTCAGGTCGGGGCGGGTGGCCCGGCCGGCCGCCACGGCACTGCGCACGAGCGAGCCGACGCCGTCCCTGTCGATGGTCTCGAAGGGCGACACCCCGAAGATCCCCTTCTCCAGGTACGCGGTGAAGAACGAGGCCTCCACGTCGTCGCGGGAGAAACCCCACACGGTCTGGGTGAGGTCGTTCGTGCCGAAGGAGAAGAACTGCGCGGCCTCGGCGATCTGACCAGCCGTCAGCGCGGCCCGGGGCAGCTCGATCATCGTGCCGATGGTCAGCCTCAGGTCGGTACCCGTGGCGGCCTCGACCTCGGCGACGACCCGGTCGGCCTCCTCGCGGACGATCTCCAGCTCCTGGACGGTGCCGACGAGCGGGATCATGATCTCGGCGCGCGGGTCGCCCTTGGCCTTCTTCCGGTGCGCGGCGGCCTCCGCGATCGCCCGGACCTGCATGGCGAACAGCCCCGGGATGACCAGGCCGAGACGGACGCCGCGCAGGCCCAGCATCGGGTTCTGCTCGTGCAGCTTGTGCACGGCCTGGAGCAGGCGCAGGTCGTTCTCGTTGGCGTCCTTGCGGGACTCCGCGAGCGCGACGCGCACGGAGAGCTCCGTGATGTCGGGCAGGAACTCGTGCAGCGGCGGGTCGAGCAGCCGTACGGTCACGGGCAGCCCGTCCATCGACTCGAACAGCTCGACGAAGTCGGCCTTCTGGAGGGGCAGCAGGGTGTCCAGCGCGGCCTCGCGCTCGGCGTCGGTGTCGGCGAGGATCAGCTTCTCGACCATCGTCCGGCGCTCGCCGAGGAACATGTGCTCGGTGCGGCACAGCCCGATGCCCTGGGCGCCGAAGCGGCGGGCCCGCAGGGCGTCCTCGGCGTTGTCCGCGTTGGCCCGCACCCGCAGCCGGCGCATCCGGTCCGCGTACGCCATGATCCGGTGCACGGCGGCGACCAGCTCGTCGGCGTCGTCGGCGCCCGCGTGCATGCGGCCTTCGAAGTACTCGACGACCGGGGACGGCACGACGGGGACCTCACCGAGGTACACCTTGCCGGTGGAGCCGTCCACGGAGACCAGGTCGCCCTCCTCCACCACGGTGTCACCGACCGCCAGCCGGCGGCGCTTGGTGTCCACCTCGATCTCCTCGGCGCCGCAGACACAGGTCTTGCCCATGCCGCGGGCGACGACGGCGGCGTGCGAGGTCTTGCCGCCCCGCGAGGTGAGGATGCCCTCGGCGGCGATCATGCCGTCCAGGTCGTCGGGGTTGGTCTCACGGCGGATCAGGATGACCTTCTCGCCGGACCGCGACCACTTGACGGCGGTGTACGAGTCGAAGACGGCCTTGCCGACGGCCGCGCCCGGGGACGCCGCGATGCCACGGCCCAGCAGCACCGTGGTGGCCTCGTCGTCGAAGCGGGGGAACATCAGCTGCGCGAGCTGGGCGCCGTTGACCCGCTGGAGCGCCTCGGCCTCGTCGATCAGGCCCTGGTCGACGAGCTGGGTGGCGATCCGGAAGGCGGCACCGGCGGTGCGCTTGCCGACGCGGGTCTGGAGCATCCAGAGGTGACCGCGCTCGATGGTGAACTCGATGTCGCAGAGATCCTTGTAGTGGGTCTCCAGCGTCTCCATGATCTTCAGCAGCTGGTCGTAGGAGTTCTTGTCGATCGACTCCAGCTCCGCCAGCGGCACGGTGTTGCGGATGCCGGCCACGACGTCCTCGCCCTGGGCGTTCTGGAGGTAGTCGCCGTAGACGCCCTGGTGGCCGCTGGCCGGGTCGCGGGTGAAGGCGACGCCCGTACCGGAGTCGGGGCCGAGGTTGCCGAAGACCATCGAGCAGACGTTGACGGCCGTGCCGAGGTCGCCCGGGATGCGCTCCTGGCGGCGGTAGAGCTTGGCCCGGTCGGTGTGCCACGAGTCGAAGACCGCCTTTATGGCCAGGTCCATCTGTTCGCGGGGGTCCTGCGGGAAGTCCCGGCCGGCGTCGCGGGCGACGATCTTCTTGAACTGCTTGACCAGCTTCTTCAGGTCGGCCGCGTCCAGGTCCACGTCGACGGTGACGCCCTTGGCGTCCTTCGCCGCCTCCAGCGCCTCCTCGAAGAGGTCGCCCGCGACACCCAGGACGGTCTTGCCGAACATCTGGATGAGACGGCGGTAGGAGTCCCAGGCGAAGCGCTCGTCGCCGGACTGGGTGGCGAGCCCGGCCACCGAGGCGTCGGACAGGCCGATGTTGAGGACCGTGTCCATCATGCCGGGCATCGAGAACTTGGCGCCGGAGCGCACCGAGACCAGCAGCGGGTCGTCGGCCTGGCCGAGCTTCTTGCCCATCCGCTGTTCCAGCGCGGCGAGGTGCGCACTCACCTCACCGCGCAGTGCGGCCGGCTCGTCGCCGCTGTCGAGGTAGACCTTGCACGCCTCGGTGGTGATGGTGAAGCCGGGAGGGACCGGCAGTCCGAGATTGGTCATCTCGGCGAGGTTGGCGCCCTTGCCGCCCAGGAGGTCCTTCAGATCCTTGTTGCCCTCGGTGAAGTCGTAGACGAACTTCTGAGGATCTTTGTTTTCCGACACGGGTCTCGACTCCTCGAGGACGCGGTGGCTGCCCTGACGGCGAGGAACATACCCAGATCGAAGGTGCCTGGGTACGCCCACGTGCGCGTCATGGGGGCCTGACCACCCGTCCGCCAGCAGATCGAAAGTGACGGGCCGATTCGGGCCGGCCCGGGCCCTCGTTCACCTCTCGAAGTCATCACCACGGAGCGTGGCGAGATCTCGCCCATCCACCCACGGGCGGTAGCGGATGCGTCGATCGATCAAAGTACGGGTGACTGGCACCCAGTGCCGTCATTTGAGAAATGCAGCAACCAAATGAGCGCTCATCTGAGCCTTCACCCACTCAAGGGTGGCGAGAATCACTCTCCGGTGCACGCTCAGATGTCACCATACGGACGCCCGCGTCACCCACACCGGTCACGCTCCGGTACGCATCCCGTGCCGGTGGGTGACGTTTCCCCCTCGGGCGGCACCCCGGAGGGGCCGGGCCTCCGCGCATCGCGGCGCCGCGCGTCCGGAGCGCACACAAAAACCCGCTCATCTGAGCGGGCTCTGGTGGCGGGCACTGCGTGCCTCTCGCTGGTGGGCCGTTCAGCCGCCCGAGGTGTCCAGCTCGGCCTCGGCGCCGACGCCCGCGCAGTCGTACGGGTCCTTCAGCCAGCCGTCCGGGAGCGCCACCCGGTTGTTGCCCGAGGTGCGTCCGCGCGGGCCGTCGGCGCCGTCCGGCCACGGCTGGTCCAGGTCCAGTTCGCGCAACTGGGCGCCGAGCTCCTCCAGCGACGAGGTGACCGCGAGGTTCCGGCGCATCTGCGAGCCGACCGCGAAGCCCTTGAGGTACCAGGCCACGTGCTTGCGGAAGTCGATCACGCCCCTGCTCTCGTCACCGATCCACTCCCCCAGCAGCGTGGCGTGGCGCAGCATCACGTCCGCGACCTCCCGCAGGGTCGGTGCCCGCCGCTCCCCGGTGCCCTCGAAGGCGCTGACCAGGTCGCCGAAGATCCAGGGCCGGCCGAGGCAGCCCCGGCCGACGACCACGCCGTCGCAGCCGGTCTCCCGCATCATCCGCAGCGCGTCGTCGGCGCTCCAGATGTCGCCGTTGCCGAGGACGGGGATCTCCGGGACGTGCTCCTTGAGGCGTGCGATGGCCTCCCAGTCGGCGGTGCCGCCGTAGTGCTGGGCGGTGGTCCTGCCGTGCAGCGCGACGGCCTTCACGCCTTCCTCGACGGCGATGCGCCCGGCGTCCAGGTAGGTGAGGTGGTCGTCGTCGATGCCCTTGCGCATCTTGATGGTGACCGGGAGGTCGCCCGCGCCCGCCACGGCCTCCTTGAGGATCGCCCGGAACAGCGGCCGCTTGTACGGGAGCGCGGAGCCGCCGCCCTTGCGGGTGACCTTGGGGACGGGGCAGCCGAAGTTCAGGTCGATGTGGTCGGCGAGGTCCTCCTCGACGATCATCCGGACGGCCTTGCCCACGGTGACCGGGTCCACTCCGTACAGCTGGATGGAGCGGGGGGTCTCGCTCGCGTCGAAGTGGATCAGCTGCATGGTCTTCTCGTTGCGCTCGACCAGGGCCCGCGTGGTGATCATCTCGCTGACGAACAGCCCCTTGCCGCCGGAGAACTCCCGGCACAGGGTGCGGAACGGGGCGTTGGTGATGCCGGCCATCGGAGCCAGCACCACCGGCGGCAGCACCGTGTGCGGGCCGATGCGGAGCGGTGCGGGGGCGGGGGCGAACGTGGTCATCCCCCCATTGTCGCGTACCCCGCGAAGATCTCTCCCGCCGCCCGGGAAGCCGACTGGGAAGCCGACCGCGAAGCCGCCCCGGGAAGCCAGGGAAGCCGACCGCGCGCCCCGGACACGGGCACGGGCCCGGACCGTGGAGGTGGTCCGGGCCCGCGGGGCCGGCGTCGGCCGCCGGCCGGTGGGTCAGCTCTGCGGCGCGTCCTGCTCCGACGCGTCGTCGGTGGCCTCGGCGGCCCCGGCGCGCTCACGCATCTTGCGCAGCAGCTCCTGCTTCTGGTCGGCCGACGCCTTGCGGTCGGCGTTGCGTGCGGGGCCGTTGCCCTGCTGGTCGGCGCGGGACAGCTTCTTGCGCTGTCCTCCGACGCCGAGGAGGTTGTTGCGGCTCTTGGCCACGGCGTTCTCCCATTCGTGGTGCGACGTGAGGTCGGAAGTGATCGGGGGTCCGGTGGACCGGTTCGACGGCCGGCGGGCCCTGTCCGGTCCGGGCCCGCCGTGCGCTCACTCGTAGATCTGGAAGAACGAGGACATGCCGAAAAGGTACCCCGTAAACGGGGGCGTCCTCACCCGTATTTCCGGTGCGGGAGGGCCACCGCGCTCAGGCGGTCGGGTCGATCGTCGCCCGGTGGGCCTCGGCGAGGTGCTCCTGGGCCTTCAGCCAGGGGAGGAACTGCGCCCCCTGGCGCCAGTCGCAGGTGTCGCAGGCCAGCTCCCGCCGCGGCCCCGACTTCGTGACGTGGACGACGTGTTCGCGTCCGTCCTCGTCCCGCCTGCTGACCTTGCTCGTGGTGGACGCCATCGGAGCCTCCTGTGAACGGGGGTGTGCCCGGCGGTGTGCGCGAAGCCCCCGGCCGCGGTCGCGGCCGGGGGCTTCGTCACCACGGGGGTGCGGCGTCAGCAGCCCAGCAGACGGGAGCCGAGGTAGCTCTGGATCTGGTCCAGGGAGACCCGCTCCTGCTTCATGGTGTCGCGCTCGCGCACGGTCACCGCGTTGTCGTCGAGGGTGTCGAAGTCGACGGTGACGCAGAACGGGGTGCCGATCTCGTCCTGGCGGCGGTAGCGGCGGCCGATGGCGCCCGCGTCGTCGAACTCGATGTTCCAGTTCTGCCGCAGGTCGGCCGCCAGGCCCTTGGCCTTCGGGGAGAGCTGCGGGTTGCGGGACAGCGGCAGCACGGCGACCTTGACCGGCGCCAGGCGCGGGTCGAGGCGCATCACGGCGCGCTTCTCCATGACGCCCTTGGCGTTGGGGGCCTCGTCCTCGCTGTAGGCGTCGAGGAGGAAGGCCAGCATCGCGCGGCCGACACCGGCCGCCGGCTCGATGACGTACGGGGTGTAGCGCTCGCCCTTCTCCTGGTCGAAGTAGGAGAGGTCCGTGCCGGAGGCCTTGGAGTGCGCCGTGAGGTCGTAGTCGGTGCGGTTGGCGACACCCTCCAGCTCGCCCCACTCGCTGCCGCCGAAGCGGAAGCGGTACTCGATGTCGGCGGTGCGCTTGGAGTAGTGGGAGAGCTTCTCCTGCGGGTGCTCGAACCAGCGCATGTTCTCCTCGCGCATGCCGAGACCGGTGTACCAGCCCCAGCGCTGCTGCATCCAGTACTCCTGCCACTCCTCGTCCTCGCCCGGCTTGACGAAGAACTCCATCTCCATCTGCTCGAACTCGCGGGTGCGGAAGATGAAGTTGCCCGGAGTGATCTCGTTCCGGAAGGACTTGCCCATCTGCGCGATGCCGAACGGCGGCTTCTTGCGCGAAGTCTGCTGCACCTGGCCGAAGTTGGTGAAGATGCCCTGGGCGGTCTCCGGGCGCAGGTAGGCGACGGAGCCGGAGTCCTGGGTCGGGCCGAGGTGGGTGGACAGCAGGCCGGAGAACTGCTTGGGCTCGGTGAACGTACCCTTGTTGCCGCAGTTGGGGCAGTTGAGGTCGGCCAGGCCGTTCGCGGGCAGCTTGCCGTGCTTCTCCTCGTACGCCTCCTCCAGGTGGTCGGCGCGGTAGCGCTTGTGGCAGGAGGTGCACTCGGTGAGCGGGTCCGAGAACGTGGCGACGTGGCCGGAGGCGACCCAGACCTCGGGGGCCAGGATGACCGACGAGTCGAGACCGACCACGTCCTCGCGGGAGGTGACCATGTAGCGCCACCACTGGCGCTTGAGGTTCTCCTTCAGCTCAACACCCAGCGGTCCGTAGTCCCAGGCGGCCTTCTGACCACCGTAGATCTCACTGCAGGGGTAGACGAAGCCACGGCGCTTGCTCAGGCTGACGATGGTGTCGATCTTGTCGGCGGCCACGGTGCTCTCTTCATTACGACGGCGGAACTGACAGGGACGGCGCGCGGCGCCTCGGTGGGGGTGGTACTCGGGAGACGGGCGGGCGAATGACCCAGATTAGCGGCGGGCGCACCCCTTCGATCAAATCGGTGGGGGCTCCGGAGGCTTGGGAACCGGGATCCAGTCATTTCATCAGCCTTGTTGACAATCGTTTCCACTTTTGTTGAAAATGGATGTCATGAACGTACGCCGCCTCATACCCGCCACCGCCGTCGCCGGAGCAGCAGTCCTCGGCCTCACGACGCTCTCCGCCTGTTCCTCGTCCGACGCGGCCGACGGGAGGAGCGACGGCACCCTGGACGTCGTTGCGTCCTTCTATCCGATGCAGTTCCTCGCCGAGGAGATCGGCGGATCCCATGTGTCCGTCACCTCGCTGACCAAGCCGGGCGTCGAGCCGCACGACCTGGAGCTCTCCCCGAAGCAGATCGGCTCGCTGAGCGACGCCGACTACATCCTCTACCTCAAGGGCATCCAGCCCGCCGTCGACGACGCGGTGGGCCAGGCCGGGGTGAAGAACACCGTGGACGCGGCCTCCCTCACCACGCTGGAGGACCACGGCACCGAGGTCGACGGACACGACCACGGGGACGAGCACGCCGACGACCACGACCACGAGGCCGACGACCACGACGCCGAGGACGGCGACGACCACGGCCACGAGCACGTGGGCGCCGACCCGCACATCTGGCTGGACCCGGTGAAGTACGCCGAGGTCGCCAAGGGCGTCGGCACCTCCCTGGAGAAGGCCGACCCCGACCACGCCGCCGACTACCGCGAGAACACCGCGAAGCTGGTCGACGAGCTGAACGCGCTGGACACGGCCTACAAGACCGGGCTGAAGGACACCGCGACCAAGACCTTCATCACCACGCACTCCGCCTTCGGCTACCTCGCCGAGCGCTACGGCCTCACCCAGGAGGGCATCGCCGGCATCGACCCCGAGGCCGAGCCCAGCCCGGCCCGGATCAGCGAGATCCACCAGGTCGCGGAGAAGAACAAGGCCACCACCGTGTTCTTCGAGACCCTCGCCAGCGACAAGACCGCCTCCACCCTGGCCAAGGACCTCGGCCTCAAGACGGACGTCCTGGACCCGCTGGAGGGAATTACCGACAAGTCCAAGGGCGCTGACTACCTGGAGGTCATGAAGTCCAACCTGGCCGCGCTGCAGAAGGCACTCGGCGCGAAGTGACCCCGGTCCCACCACCCACCCCGCAGCATCGGAGGCGCTCATGACCGAGCCCGCTACGTCCCCACCCATGAGCGGCACGCGCCCGGAGCCCGTGATCAGCATGCGCTCGGGGACGGCGACGCTCGGTGCGCGCCCCGTGCTGCGGGGCGTCGACCTGACCGTCCACCGGGGTGAGGTGGTGGCCCTGCTCGGGGCCAACGGTTCCGGCAAGTCCACCGCCGTGCGCTCCGTCATAGGCCAGGTGCCGCTCACCGGCGGCACCGTGGAACTGTTCGGCACCCCGCTGCGCCGCTTCCGCCGGTGGGCCCGCGTCGGCTACGTACCGCAGCGCACCACGGCCTCCGGCGGTGTCCCCGCCACGGTCCACGAGGTGGTGTCCTCCGGGCGGCTCTCCCGTACGCGGCTGCGCCCGCCGGGCAAGGCGGACCGGGCGGCCGTCGACCGGGCCATCGCGCTGGTCGGCCTCGGCGACCGGGCCAGGGACTCCGTGGACGCCCTCTCCGGCGGTCAGCACCAGCGCGTGCTGATCGCCCGCGCGCTGGCCGCCGAACCCGAACTGCTGATCATGGACGAACCGATGGCCGGCGTCGACCTGGCCAGTCAGGAGATCCTGGCCACGACGCTGCGCGAGCAGGTCGCCGCCGGGACGACCGTCCTGCTCGTCCTGCACGAGCTCGGCCCGCTGGAGCCGCTGATCGACCGTGCGGTCGTGCTGCGGGACGGCTGCGTCACCCACGACGGGCCGCCGCCCGAGGCCGTCGGCCAGCACGCGCTGCCCGGCCACGACCACGTACACCCCCACGCGGCCTCGGAGCCCGTCCGGACGGGACTGTTGACCTGATCATGGAATTCCTCTCACCCCCCTTCATGCAGCGGGCCCTGATCGCGGCCGTGCTGGTCGGGATCACCGCGCCCGCCATCGGCATCTACCTGGTCCAGCGCCGGCAGGCCCTGATGGGCGACGGCATCGGCCACATCGCGATGACCGGTGTCGGCCTCGGCTTCCTGATGTCCACCAACCCCGTCTGGATGGCCACCCTGGTGGCCGTGGCGGGCTCGGTCGTGATGGAGCTGATCCGCTGGTACGGACGCACGCGCGGCGACATCGCCCTGGCCATGCTCTTCTACGGCGGTATGGCGGGCGGGGTGATGCTGATCAACCTCTCCGACACCGGGTCCAACGCCAACCTCACGTCGTACCTCTTCGGCTCGCTCTCGACGGTCTCCGAGGAGGACGTCACCACCATCGCCGTCCTGGCCGCCTTCGTGATCCTCGTCACGGTCGGGCTGCGGCGACAGCTGTTCGCCGTCAGCCAGGACGAGGAGTTCGCCCGCGTCACCGGGCTGCCGGTGCGCGCGCTCAACCTGCTGGTCGCCGTGACGGCGGCGGTCACGGTCACCGTGGCGATGCGCGTCGTCGGCCTGCTGCTGGTCAGCGCGCTGATGGTGGTCCCCGTCGCCGCCGCCCAGCAGATCGCGCGGTCCTTCAAGGTGACGTTCGCGCTGTCCGTCGTCCTCGGCACCGCCGTGACCCTGGCCGGCACCGTGACCTCGTACTACCAGGACGTACCGCCCGGCGCGACCATCGTGCTGCTGGCCATCGCCGCGTTCGTGGCCCTGACCGCGCTCGCCACGCCGCTGGCCCGCAGGAAGGCCCGCTCCCGCGCACCCGAACCGGCGGAGTGCACCCTGGAGGTACCGGCGGCCCGCCCGGGATCGGAGGACACACGGGTATGACCGTACGGAGAGGCCGGGCTGGCACAATGGCCCGACATACGTACGGGCGACATGAGGAGGCAGCTGTGGCGACGGCGCCGATCAGTGGCACGAACGCGGCTCCGGTACGCGGCCGCTCGACCCGGCAGCGGGCGGCGGTCGCGGCGGCACTCGACGAGGTGGACGAGTTCCGCAGCGCCCAGGATCTCCATGACGTGCTCAAGCACCGCGGGGACTCCGTGGGCCTGACCACCGTCTACCGCACCCTGCAGTCCCTCGCCGACGCGGGTGAGGTGGACGTCCTGCGCACCACGGACGGCGAGGCGGTCTACCGCCGCTGTTCCACCGGGGAGCACCACCACCACCTGGTGTGCCGGATCTGCGGCAAGGCGGTGGAGGTCGAGGGCCCCGCCGTGGAGCAGTGGGCGGAGACCATCGCCTCCCAGCACGGCTACGTGGACGTGGCCCACACCGTGGAGATCTTCGGCACCTGCGCGGAGTGCGCGGCCGCCGGGAAGTGACGGACACGGCCGAGGGCGCCCCCGGGATCTTCCCCGGGGGCGCCCTTCTTCGGTGCCGTGCGGCCCGTCAGGCGGAGGCGATCTCCTCCGCACCGCCGAAACGCCGGTCGCGCTGGGCGAACTCCAGGCAGGCGCGCCACAGGTCGCGGCGGTCGAAGTCCGGCCACAGGACGTCCTGGAAGACCATCTCGGCGTAGGCGCTCTGCCAGATCAGGTAGTTGGACGTGCGCTGCTCACCACTGGGGCGTACGAAGAGGTCCACGTCCGGCATGTCCGGGTAGTAGATGTACTTCGCGAACGTCTTCTCGTTGACCTTGGACGGGTCGAGCTTGCCCGCCGCGACGTCCCGGGCGATGCGCTGGGCGGCGTCGGCGATCTCGGCCCGGCCGCCGTAGTTGACGCAGAAGTACAGCGTCATCTTGTCGTTGTCCTCGGTCTGTTCCTGGGCGACCTGGAGTTCCTGGACGACCGACTTCCACAGCTTGGGCATGCGGCCGACCCAGCGGATACGGATGCCCAGCTCGTCCATCTCGTCGCGCCGGCGGCGGATGACGTCCCGGTTGAAGTTCATCAGGAACTTCACCTCGTCCGGCGAGCGCTTCCAGTTCTCGGTGGAGAAGGCGTACAACGAGAGGTTCTTGACGCCCATCTCGATGCACCCCTTGAGGACGTCCATGACGACGCCCTCGCCGACCTTGTGCCCCTCGGTGCGCGGCAGACCGCGCTCCTTGGCCCAGCGGCCGTTGCCGTCCATCACGATGGCGACGTGCTTGGGCACCAGTTCACCGGGGATCCTCGGCGGGACGGCGCCGGAGGGGTGCGGCTCGGGGGTCTTGTACTCACGCTTGTTACGGCCGCCGAGCATCCCGCGTACTGCCATGGGCTTCTTCGTCTCCCTGTGTCACTTCTCTACGTACCGCAGCGAGCGCAGGCCGCGCTCCAGATGCCAGTGCAGATAGGCGGACACCAGCCCGCTCCCCTCCCTGACATGACGCGCCTCGGACGCGTCCGCCGTCTCCCAGTCACCGGTGAGCAGCGCGCTCAGCAGTTCGACGGCCTCCGCCGAGGGTACGACGCTGCCGGCCACCCGGCAGTCGCCGCACACCACCCCGCCCGAGGCGACGGAGAAGAACCGGTTCGGTCCGGGCATTCCGCACCGGGCGCAGTCGTCGAAGCTGGGGGCGTAGCCGTTGACCGCGAGGGAGCGCAGCAGGAACGCGTCGAGGATGAGGCCCGGCGCGTGCTCGGCGCGTGCCAGGGTGCGCAGCCCGCCGACGAGCAGCAGGTACTGCTGGACGGCGGGCTCGCCCTCGTGGTCGGTGAAGCGCTCGGCGGTCTCCAGCATCGCGGTGCCGGCCGTGTACCGGCCGTAGTCGGTGACGATGCCGCCGCCGTACGGGGCGATGGTCTCGCTCTGCGTGCACAGCGGCAGACCGCGTCCGATCAGCTCGCTGCCACGGGCGAAGAACTGCACGTCCACGTGGGAGAAGGGTTCGAGCCGCGCCCCGAACTTGGACTTGGTGCGGCGCACCCCGCGCGCGACGGCGCGCACCCGGCCGTGGCCCCGGGTCAGGATCGTGATGATCCGGTCGGCCTCGCCCAGCTTCTGCGTACGCAGCACGACGCCGTCGTCCCGGAACAAGCTCATGGGCCCATTGTCGCGTACCGGGACGGCGGCCTGCCCGCGCGGCCGTCAGCGGGTCACCGCCGGCCGCGCGGTCGCCGTCAGCGGCGCGCCAGGAGTTCCGCGCCGTCCTCCCGCGCGCGGTCCTCGTCCTGGGGGCGGCGGCTGAGCGCCCCCGGCCACCAGATCCGGCGTCCCAGGGCGACACTGGCCGAGGTCACCAGGTACGTGCGGACCAGGAAGGTGTCCAGGAGCACACCGACGGCGACCACGAAGCCCAGTTCCAGCAGATTCGTCATCGGCATGTTCATCAGGACGGAGAAGGTCGCCGCGAGCACCAGTCCGGCCGAGGCGATGACACCGCCGGTGGTGCGCAGCGCGGTCAGTGCCGCGTCCGTGGGCCCCGCCCCGGCCAGGGTCTCCTCCCGCACCCGGTGCATCAGGAAGATGCCGTAGTCGACCCCGAGCGCCACCAGGAAGACGAAGGACAGCAGGGGCAGCCCGGGGTCGGTGCCCTTCGCGCCGAGGACCGGTTCGAGGACGAGGCCCGCGATCCCGAGCGAGGCCGCCCAGACCGCGACGACGGCGGCCACGAGCAGCAGCGGGGCGACGAGGCTGCGCAGCAGCACGATCAGGATCAGCAGGACCGCGACCACGACCAGCGGGACGACGGCCCTCAGATCGCGGCTGTTGGTCTTCTCCAGGTCCATCTGCTGGGCGGTGGGTCCGCCGACGTGGCTGCCGTCGAGCCCGTCGCGCAGGGCCTGGACGGTGGCCCGCTCCCCCGCCGACTCGGGCAGGTCCTGGGCGGTGACGGCGAGTTCGGTCCAGCCGCCGCCGTCGCGGACCCGCTCGGCACCGGCGACGCCCCGGATGCCGCGTACCTCGGCCAGTGTCTCGTCGGCCCGCCCGGTGGGGGTGATCACCGTGACCGGCTGGCTGGAGCGCTCGGGATAGGCGGTGGCGAGTGTCTCCATGGCCACGATCGACTCCGGCCTGCTGGTGAAGGAGTCCTCCAGCTTGAGCTCTCCGGGCAGGCTGAACATCCCCAGGGCCAGGGCGCCCAGCGCGACACCCCCGGTGACCAGCACGGCCACCGGCCTGCGCCCGGCGACACCGCCCATGGCGGCGAAGACCGAGCGGCGCTCGCGGGGCTCCTGCCCGTACGCGGGCACCAGCGGCCAGAAGACGCGGCGGCCGAGGAGGACGAGGACCGCCGGCAGCAGGGTGGTCATCGCGAGGAGGGCGCTCAGCACGCCGACGGCGGCGATGGGCCCCATGCCCCGGCTGCTGTTGAGGTCCGCGGCGAGCAGGCACAGCAGACCGGCGGCGACGGTACCGGAGGAGGCGACGACGGCCGGCCCGCAGCCGCGTAGCGCGGCGGTCATCGCGTCCAGGGGCAGGGCGCGGCGGGTCAGTTCCTCGCGGTAGCGGGCGACGAGCAGCAGGGCGTAGTCGGTCCCCGCGCCGAAGACCAGGATGGTCATCACCGCCGCGCTCTGGCTGCTGACGGTGGTGCCGAAGCCCTGGTGGAGCCCGTAGACCACCGCCATGGACAGCAGGTCGGCGAGGCCCGCGACGACCAGGGGCACCAGCCACAGGAACGGGCTGCGGTAGATCAGGATCAGCAGGATCGCGACGACGGCGACCGTGGTGTAGAGCAGCGGGCCGTCCAGGGAGCCGTACACCTCCATGGAGTCGGTGTTCATCGCTCCCGGTCCGCCGACCCGCACCTGGAGCCCGCCGCCCCCGCCCACGCTGTCCCGTACGTCCTTGACGAACGCGGTCCTGGCCTCGTCGTCCTGGCCCGGTCCGGTCGTGGAGAGCGGGTACATCACGGTCGTGCCGTCCTTGGACCCGATGCCCTCGGGCCGGGCGGACAGCGGGTGCTCGCGGGCGATCGCGGCCACCCGCTCGTCGGCCGTGGCCCGGTCGGCGGCGGTCAGCCCGCCGTCCCGGTGGTAGACGATGACGAGGTCGGTGGACTCGCCGCCGGGCAGGGTGTCCTGGATCTTCGCGACCTGGGTGGAGTCCGCGTTCGTCGGCAGGTAGTCCACGGCGCGGTCACTCTGTACGTCCCCGAGCTTGCCCGCGAACGGCGCGGCGACCGCGAGCAGCACGACCCAGAGGGCCACGACCAGCCAGGGCAGTCCTCGCCGCGCCCCCGCCCTCCGTAACCGCGTACCGCTCACGTCTGTTTCGGCCCCCATGACGTGGGCCCTCCCCTCCTGGACGATGGCTTTCCGTCCAGACTTCCGTCCGGCGAGGGCCCGTTCGTCCGGCGCGGGGGTGACATCACCGCTACTTCGAGGGGCGGTACGGCGCGTGGACTACTCCCGGGGGAGTAAGGCCGGGGAGTAGGCGCGGGGAGTCCGCGGGGGCAGCCCGTGCGGCGCACACGGCGCCTGTGAGGCCGTACGGGCGGCCGACGGTCCCGGGGGGCCGAGGGGGCCGCTCCCGGCGGTGTACGGGCCGCCTGGGCGCGTACAGGCGGTCCACGCGGGCGTACGCGCGGCGGGGACCCCGACGACGCGGGGCGGCGGGCCGCCGGCGGTTCGGGCGCCGGACTCCGCCCGCGACGGCGTACGCCCCGTCTACGACGGTGTACGGGCCGCTTCCAGAAGCTTCGCGGTGTCCGCGGGGCAGAGCTGGAGCGCGCTGCCCACGGTGGTCAGCACCTCCCGCTCGGCCTGGCTGTACGGTCCGTCGGCGAGCGCGATCCGGGCGCCCTGGAGCAGGACCGTCTCCCGCCCCGGCACGGCCAGGTGCGGGGCCAGCGGCTTCAGCACCTCGTGCAGCTCGATGGCGAGGGCCGCGCCGCAGGCCTCGGCGGCCGGGTCGCCGCCGCCGTCCTGCCCGGCGTCCGCCGCCAGCACCTCCACGATGGTGAACAACTGCTCCTGGGTGCAGTCGTCCAGCCCGGCGTCCCGGACGGTGGCCGCCGCGGTCTCCAGGACCGTACGGGAGGTGGTGCCGCCGGCCGTGAGCACGGCGAGCGTGACGGTGTGCACGGCCTCCCGCAGCATGGCGGAGAAGCGGGTCGTGGTGGGCCGGTCGAGGACGTCGGTCGGGAAGTGCCCGCGGCAGGCGGCGCATTCCACGACGGGCCCCGCGCTGCCGCGCGGCAGGAGGGGCAGACCGAGCACGGTGAAGCGGTGACGGCCGGTGAGGTGCCGGTAGTTGCGGTCGCCCCCGCAGCCCGGACAGAAGAACTCGCCGTCCCCCACGGTGTCCCAGACGGTACGGACGCCGCACATGCGCTGTCTTATGGCGCGTTGTCCTTTGGCTGGCCGCACGTCGCACACCTCCGTAACGCTCCGGCAACATTGCCGTGTTGGACGTGATGTTAGCCACATGGGCGAGGTGGCGTCAGTAGCCCGGCTGTCACAAAGCCCGGAGATGGCCGAACCCCGCCCACCCTGAACGGGCGGACGGGGCTCGGGAACGGTCGTCCGGGACCCGTGCGCGGCACGGGTTCCGGGCGCCGGACGGGCGGGTCAGCGGGTCGCGCGGTTGACCGCGGAGACGACCGCCTTGAGCGAGGCCCGGGTGGTGTTGGCGTCGATTCCCACGCCCCACAGCACCTTGCCGTCGATGGCGCACTCGATGTAGGAGGCCGCCTGGGCGCTCGCGCCCTCGCTCATCGTGTGCTCGGTGTAGTCCAGCAGGCGTACGTCGATGCCGATGGCCTGGAGCGCCTGGAAGAAGGCGGAGATCGGACCGTTGCCCGTGCCGGTCAGCACGGTGTCCGTGCCGTCGACGGTGGCCTCGACGGTGATCGTGTCCTGGCCGTCGGAGCCGGTCGTGGACTGGCCGGAACGGATCTGCACGCGGCCCCAGGCGTTGTCCGGGTTGGGCAGGTACTCGTCCTCGAAGACGGACCAGATCTGGGTGGGGGTGACCTCGCCGCCCTCCGCGTCCGTCTTGGCCTGGATGATCTTCGAGAACTCGATCTGCATCCGGCGGGGCAGGTCCAGCTTGTGGTCGTTCTTCAGGACGTAGGCGATCCCGCCCTTGCCCGACTGCGAGTTGACCCGGATGACGGCCTCGTAGGACCGGCCGACGTCCTTCGGGTCGATCGGCAGGTAGGGCACCGCCCACTCGATGTCGTCGACGGTCCTGCCCTGGGCGGCCGCGTCGGCCTCCATGGCGTCGAAGCCCTTCTTGATGGCGTCCTGGTGGGAGCCGGAGAAGGCGGTGTAGACCAGGTCGCCCGCGTAGGGGTGGCGCGGGTGGACCTCCATCTGGTTGCAGTACTCGCTGGTGCGGCGGATCTCGTCGATCTGCGAGAAGTCGATCTGGGGGTCGACGCCCTGGGAGAAGAGGTTCATGCCCAGGGTGACCAGGTCCACGTTGCCGGTGCGCTCGCCCTGGCCGAACAGGCAGCCCTCGACGCGGTCGGCGCCGGCCATCACGGCCAGCTCGGCGGCGGCGACGGCGGTGCCGCGGTCGTTGTGCGGGTGGACCGACAGGCAGACGTGCGCGCGGCGGGTCAGGTTGCGCGCCATCCACTCGAACCGGTCCGCGTGCGTGGACGGCGTCGAACGCTCCACGGTGGCGGGCAGGTTGAGGATGATCTCGCGGCCCTCCTCGGGCTGCCAGACGTCGCAGACCGCCTCGCAGACCTCCAGGGCGAAGTCCAGCTCGGTGTCGGTGAAGATCTCCGGGCTGTACTGGTAGCCGAAGATCGTCTCGTCGCCCAGGATCTTGTCGGCGTACTCCATGACCAGCCGGGTGCCGTCCACCGCGATCTGCTTGACCTCCTCCTTGGTGCCGCGGAAGACCACGCGGCGGAAGGTGGGGGCGGTGGCGTTGTACAGGTGGACGGTGGCCCGACGGGCGCCCACCAGCGATTCCACGGTCCGCTCGATCAGTTCCTCGCGGGCCTGGGTCAGGACGGAGATCGTCACGTCCTCGGGGATCGCGCCCTCTTCGATGATGGAGCGCACGAACGCGAAGTCGGTCTCGCCGGAGGACGGGAAGCCGACCTCGATCTCCTTGAAGCCCATGCGGACGAGCAGGTCGAACATCTCGCGCTTGCGGGCGGGGGACATCGGGTCGATCAGCGCCTGGTTGCCGTCGCGCAGGTCGGTGGAGAGCCAGCGGGGCGCCTTGGTGACGCGGTTGTCCGGCCACGTGCGGTCGGCGATGTCCACGGCCTCGTAGCCGCGGTACTTGTGGACCGGCATGCCGGACGACTTCTGCAGGTGCGTGGCGGTGGTGACCGGGGTGGGTCCGCCCACGGGTGCGACGGCGTTCACGGCGGAGGGGTCGGCAGTCATGGCGTAGGGCTCCTTGGAGGTCCAGCGGGGTGGCCGGCTGTGTCGCCGCAGGGGCGAACTCCGCGGGGAGGGAGCCGGCCTACGACTACAGGCCCTCGCCGCGGCAGCTAAGGAGAAGCAGCCCGAAACGCATGATGCGGCCACATTAACGGAGACCCTCCGGACACGTCGGCCCGTATCAGTATGCGGGATCATGCCCGCGCGGGGGAGAAAACAGTGACTCATCACTCTATTTCGTCAATCACCGTCGCAACCAGTGACAGTTCGGTGACGGAGTGCCACAGTCGTATCCATGCAGCCTCGACCGAACCACGGGCTCCGGCCCGTCTTCTGCACCATCGTCCCGCCCCACCTCCTCGACAAGCTGTCCCAGGCCGACGATCCCGTGCTGGCCGCTCCCGCCCGCCGCACCCTGGAGGCCGACGGCGCCCGCCGCCACCAGCGGCAGGTGACCGCGCTGGCCTTCGCACCCCACCCGCCCCGTACCGCGGACCCGGTCCCGACCAAGCCGCGCCGCACCCTGTACGACTGCCGCCACGGCACGGACCTTCCCGGCCACAAGGTCCGCGCCGAGGGGGACGAACCCACCCAGGACGCCAGCGTCAACCGCGCGTACGCCGGGCTCGGCGCCACGTTCGACCTGCTGCTCTCGGAGTACGGCCGCAGTTCGATCGACGGCAAGGGCCTCCCGCTCATCGGCTCCGTGCACTACGACGAGAAGTACAACAACGCGTTCTTCGACGGCGAGCAGATGGTCTTCGGGGACGGCGACGGCGAGATCTTCCTGGACTTCACCCTCGCCATCGACGTGATCGCCCACGAGCTCACCCACGGGCTGACCCAGTACACGGCGAACCTGGCCTACCAGGGGCAGTCGGGCGCGCTCAACGAGTCGGTGTCGGACGTCTTCGGCTCCCTGGTCAAGCAGTACTCGCTCGGCCACAGCGCCGAACAGGCCGACTGGCTGATCGGGGCCGACATCCTGGCCCCCCGGGTCAGCGGGGACGCCCTGCGCTCGATGAAGGCCCCGGGCACGGCGTACGACGACGACGTGCTCGGCAAGGACCCGCAGCCCGCCTCGATGGACGACTACGTCGAGACCCGGGACGACAACGGCGGGGTGCACATCAACTCCGGCATCCCCAACCGCGCGTTCTACCTGCTCGCCACCGCGCTCGGGGGCAACGCCTGGGAGCGGGCCGGGCAGATCTGGTTCGACGTGCTGACCGGCGGCGAGCTCACCCAGAGGGCCGGCTTCGCGGCCTTCGCCCGGCTGACCGTCGCGGCGGCGCGCAGCAGGTTCGGCGAGGGCGACGAGGCGGAGGCGGTGCTGAAGGCCTGGTCGGAGGTGGGCGTGGCGATGAGATGAGGGGGTAGGTCAGGGGCGGGGAGCGTCCGGGCGGGTCAGGCAGGAGCCATACGCATGCGCATTCAGGTGAGCCGGACCGGCGGGTTCGCCGGTATCGCCCGGCACGGCGAGATCGACACCGCGGGACGGGCCGACGCCGCGGAGTGGGAGGACCTGGCCCGGTCGGCGGTCGCCGGGAGCGGGGACGGCCCGCCCGCGGGGGTGCCGGACGGTTTCCGGTACCGCATCACGGTCGGCGACCACACCGTCCACTGCGCCGACCCCCGGCTCACCGAGGCACAGCGGAAGCTGATCACCCGCATCCTGAAGGAGGGCGCGTGACCGCGTGACCCTCACGGCACGGCCCGCGCCCGGTGGCCCCCGCCCCGGCGGGCCGCAGGCCGGGACCGGCAGCCGCCCGGGTCCCGGCCCGCGGCCCGCCGGGGCGGGCGGCCGTCACGGGGTGCGGGCCGCCCGTGACGAGGCGCGCGGGGTCTCGCTCAGAAGCGCCTCACTCGGAAGTGCCTCGCTCAGAAGCCCAGCTTCCGCAGCTGCTTGGGGTCGCGCTGCCAGTCCTTGGCGACCTTGACGTGCAGGTCGAGGAAGACAGGCGTACCGAGCAGGGCCTCGATGTGCTTGCGCGACTTTGTCCCGACGTCCTTCAGCCGCTTGCCCTTCGGGCCGATGATGATGCCCTTCTGGCTGGGGCGCTCGATGTAGACGTTCGCGTGGATGTCCAGCAGCGGCTTGTCCGCCGGCCGGTCCTCGCGCGGCAGCATCTCCTCGACGACGACCGCGATCGAGTGCGGCAGCTCGTCCCGTACGCCTTCGAGCGCGGCCTCGCGGATGAGTTCCGCGACCATGACCAGCTCGGGTTCGTCGGTGAGGTCGCCCTCCGGGTAGAGCGGCGGGCTCTCCGGGAGGAGCGGGGCGATCAGATCGGCCAGCAGATCGACCTGGCGGTCCTGGACGGCGGAGACCGGGACGATCTCCCGCCACTCGAAGCCCAGCTCCTCGCCCAGCCGGGAGACGGCGAGCAGCTGTTCGGCGAGGGTCTTGGAGTCCACCAGGTCGGTCTTGGTGATGATCGCGATCTTCGGGGTCTTCTTGATTCCCGCGAGTTCCTTGACGATGAACTTGTCACCGGGGCCGAGCTTCTGGTCGGCCGGCAGGCAGAAGCCGATGACGTCGACCTCGGCCCAGGTGGTCCGTACGACGTCGTTCAGCCGCTCCCCCAGCAGGGTGCGCGGCTTGTGGAGGCCCGGTGTGTCCACCAGGATCAGCTGGGCGTCGGACCGGTGCACGATGCCGCGCACGGTGTGCCGGGTGGTCTGGGGGCGGTTGGAGGTGATCGCCACCTTGCTCCCGACCAGAGCGTTCGTGAGGGTGGACTTGCCCGCGTTGGGACGGCCCACGAAGCAGGCGAAGCCGGCCCGGTGGGGGGCCGTGTTCTCCGCCTGCCGCGCAGCGGCTTCAGTGTTCGGTCGAGCGCTCATGGCGCCCATTCTCCCCGATCCCGGCGGCGCCGGTGCACAGCAGGGCGCCGCCACCGCGGTCAGCCCGCGGACACCGAGGTCCGCGGCGTCCCGTCCGGGCCGGCGAGCAGCACGGGTGTGTCCGGTCCGCCGAGGTCGCGTACGGCGGCGCGGTCCTGGTCGGAGAGGGTGTCGGCCTCGGAGACGACCGCGGCGGCCTCCAGCGAGGTGGCGCCGCCGGCGACCGCCATGGCCACGGCGGTCTGCAGGGCACTGAGCCGCAGCGACTCCAGGGCCACGGTGCCCGCCGCGTAGGTGCGTCCCGTCTCGTCGCGTACGGCGGCGCCCTCGGGCACGGCGTTGCGGGCACGGACGCTGCGTGCCAGCGTGACGATCTTGCGGTCCTCGGGGCCGAGTTCGGTGCTCTCTGTCATGTGCTGAGCATACGAAGCCCGGACGCGCGTTCCCCGCAGGGGCCTCGGCCCACACGGGGGTGGGGCCAGACCCACGTCCGTGCCGATCCGGTACGCACCGGGCTCCGTGCCGTGCAGAGTGGGAGCACGGGCCGGGTCCGCGGGGGAAGAGCGGAAGCGCGGCCGGGTGGCGCGGCGGAGAGGGAGGAAGATCATGCGGGAAGTGGGGTCGTGGGCGGGGCAGGCCTGCGTGGGGTTCGTGCGCGCGTGCGTCGTCGTGGCCGTGGTCATGCTGGTCCCGGCCGTGTGGGTGGCCGCCGCGGCCCTGGGGATCCGGTGGGGGCCGGGCAACCCGTGGTCGTGGGTGGCCCCGGTCGTGCTGGTCTGTGTGGGCACGCTCACCCTGGCCCGCCCGGTCTGCCGGACGGTCCGCTTCCTCCTCGCGCGGTGGACGGACACGGTCGTCCCCGCCGGCTACCGGGAGGCAGGGCCGGTCGTCCAGCTGTCCACCGGCCACTGGTGGAACGGCTACGCCTACGAACGCACCCGCCGTGACGCCCTCCTGGACCAGAAGTGGCGGATCCGGTGGCCCGATCCGGCGAACCGGCGTGATCTGCGGTTCATGGTGATCGCCCCCTTCACGGCGGGCCTGATCGCGGCCGTCCCGCCCGCCGGGCTGGCCGTGGCGGTCCTCGGGTCCGGCCGGTCGTCGCCCGCCGCCTCGGCCGCCGGGGTGCTCGGCCTGGTGGTGGCCGTCGCCACCGCCCCGTACGCCTGGCGCCACGCCGGGCCGGTGGCCGCCCGCCTCCTGCGCCCGTCGCCCGGGATGGCGCTGGCGGACCGGGTGGACGAGCTGACCGCTCAGCGCGCGGACACGACCGTGGCGCAGGCCGCCGAGATCCGCCGCATCGAGCGGGACCTGCACGACGGGGCACAGGCCCGGCTGGTCTCCCTCGGGCTCACCCTGGCGACGGCGGAGAAGCTGATGGAGACCCGCCCCGAGCAGGCCAGGGCGCTGATGCGGGAGGCGCGGACGGGCGCCGCCACCTCACTGACCGAACTCCGTGAACTGGTCCAGGGCATCAACCCGCCGGTGCTGAGCGACCGTGGCCTGGTGGACGCCGTACGCGCCCTGGCCCTGGACAGTCCGCTCCTCGCGACGGTCGAGGCGGACGTCCGGCTGTCCCTGGACCCGCCGATCGAGTCCGCCGTGTACTTCGGGACCGCCGAGCTGCTGACCAACGCGGTCAAGCACGCCCGTGCGACCCGGGCGCGGATCTCCCTCACGGGTGACGGCACGGGTCTCACCGTCGAGGTGGAGGACGACGGCCGGGGCGGAGCGGTCGTGCGCCCCGGCGGCGGACTCGCGGGACTGCGCCGCCGGCTCGCGGTCTTCGACGGGACCCTGGAGGTCGCCAGCCCGGCCGGCGGCCCGACGCGGGCGAGGATCATGGTGCCATGCGCGTCGTCGTAGCCGAAGACCTCTACCTCCTCCGCGACGGCATGGTCCGTCTCGTCGAGGCCTACGGCCACGAGGTGGTGGCGACGGCCTCCACCGGGCCCGAGACGCTCGACGCGCTGCTGACCTGGCGCCCGGACGTCGCCGTCGTGGACGTCCGGATGCCGCCGACCCAGTCGGACGAGGGGCTGCGAGCGGCTGTCGCGGCGCGCGCCGCGCTCCCGGGGCTCCCCGTCCTGATCCTCTCCCAGTACGTCGAACAGCTCTACGCCCGCGAGCTGTTGGCCGACGGCACCGGCGGCATCGGCTACCTGCTCAAGGAGAGCGTCTTCGACGCCGACCAGTTCGTCGACGCCCTGGAGCGCGTGGCCGGCGGCGGGACCGCCATGGATCCGGCCGTCATCGCCAAGCTGCTGTCCGGCGGGTCCTCGCACTCACGGCTCGGCCGGCTCACCGCACGCGAACACTCCGTGCTCGGCCTGATGGCCGAGGGACTGTCCAACCAGGCCATCGGCCGGCGGCTCTTCCTCAGCGAGAGCGCCATCGGCAAACACACCACCTCGCTGTTCGGCAAGCTCGGCATCACCGACGACGGCGACGGCAACCGCCGCGTCCTGGCCGTACTCGCCTATCTGCAGGGTCCCTGACGCGTCCTGGCCGACCGCCGTACCGGGGCGGGGCGTTCCCCGGCAAGGACCGTCACGGCCGGTCGAGGCGGAGGCGCTGGGCCTTCGGGAGACCGGCGACGACCAGGTCGTAACTGTCCTCGATCAGCTCGCGGAGCATCGGCGCCGGGAGTCCGGAGACGGTCACCGTGTTCCAGTGCCGCTTGTTCATGTGCCAGCCGGGGGCGATCGCGGCGTGCTCCGCGCGCAGCCGTACCGCGTCGTCCGGGTCGCACTTGAGGTTGACGGTGTGCGGCCTGGCGTCCAGCGCGCTCAGGGCGAACATCTTCCCCAGGACCTTGAAGACCGAGGCCTCGGGGCCGAAGGGGAACTCCTCGGTGCTCGCGTTGAACTCCAGGCAGAAGGCGCGCAGTTCCCCGGGGGTCATCCCGGGTACCGCTCCGGGTGTCATTCCGCTTCCGCCTCCTCCGGTTCCGCCGCCTCGGGTTCCACGAGCACGGTGACGATCTTGTTCCGGCGGCCGGCGGGTGACTCGGCGGTGAGCCGCACCCTGCGTCCGTCGGGAAGGCCGACGACCGAGGAGGCTCCGGCGATCGGGACCCGGCCGAGCTCCTTCGCGAGCAGTCCGCCGACCGTCTCCACGTCCTCGTCGTCGTACTCGTCGAGGCCGAACAGGTCGCCGAGGTCGCCGAGGTCGAGCCGGGCGGTCACCCGGAAGCAGCCGTCGCCCAGCTCCTGGACCGGCGGGATCTCCCGGTCGTACTCGTCGGTGATCTCACCGACGATCTCCTCCAGGATGTCCTCGATGGTGACGACACCCGCCGTGCCGCCGTACTCGTCGATGACGACGGCGACGTGGCTGCGGTCCTTCTGCATCTCGCGCAGCAGGTCACCGGCGTTCTTGGTGTCGGGGACGAACGCGGCGGGACGCATCGCCGTGGAGACCAGGTTGGCTTCCGCCTCCCGGTTGATGTGCGTCTTGCGGACCAGGTCCTTGAGGTAGACGATGCCGACGATGTCGTCCTCGTTCTCCCCGGTGACCGGGATCCGGGAGAACCCGGAGCGCAGGGCGAGCGTCAGCGCCTGGCGGACCGTCTTGTAGCGCTCGATGCACACCAGGTCCGTGCGCGGCACCATCACCTCGCGCACGAGGGTGTCCCCCAGCTCGAAGACCGAGTGCACCATGCGGCGTTCCTCGTCCTCGATGAGCGACTCCCGCTCGGCGAGGTCGACCATCGCGCGCAGTTCCGCCTCGCTGTCGAAGGGGCCCTTGCGGAAGCCCTTGCCGGGGGTCAGGGCGTTGCCGAGGAGGATCAGCAGTTGCGGGACGGGCCCCATGATCCGGGCCAGCGGCAGCAGGACGTACGCGGACGCCGTCGCCGTGTTGAGCGGGTGCTGGCGGCCGATGGTGCGCGGTGACACCCCGATGGCGACGTAGCTGACGAGGACCATGACGGCCATGGCGACGGCCAGCGCCTGCCAGGTCTCGGTGAACTCCTGGAGGCAGGCGTAGGTGACGAGCACCCCGGCGGCCATCTCGCAGGCGACCCGGACGAGCAGCGCCACGTTGAGGTAGCGGGTGGGGTCGGCGGCGACCTGTTCCAGCTTGGCGCTGCCACGCCGGCCGGCCCGGACCGCCTCGGCGGCCCGGAAGCTCGACGTGCGGGCGATCCCGGCCTCGGCGCAGGCCGCCAGCCAGCCGACGACGACCAGCAGGACGGCGCCGGTGAGGAGGCCGACGCTCACGAGACGGTGGGGGCGGGAGACGGGCCGGTCAGCCCGCGCTCACCACGCCAGCCGTCGACGATCGCCGCCTGGAGACCGAACATCTCGGCCTTCTCGTCCGGCTCCTCGTGGTCGTACCCGAGGAGGTGCAGCACCCCGTGGACGGTGAGGAGCTGGAGTTCCTCGTCCATGGAGTGCCCGGTCGGGGCCTCCTCGCCCTGACGTTTCGCGACCTCCGGGCAGAGCACGATGTCACCGAGGAGCCCCTGCGGGGGCTCCTCGTCGTCCTTGGCCGGCGGACGCAGCTCGTCCATCGGGAAGGACATGACATCGGTGGGACCCGGCAGGTCCATCCACTGGATGTGGAGCTGCTCCATGGCGGCGGAGTCCACCACGATCACCGAGAGCTCGGAGAGCGGGTGGATCCGCATCCGGGCCAGCGCGTAGCGGGCGATGTCGAGGACCGCCTGCTCGTCGACCTCGGTTCCGGACTCGTTGTTGACGTCGATCGACATGGTGCGCTGCGACTACTTCCCGTTGCGGCCGGTCGGGCCCTGTGCGTGGTCGTACTTCTCGTACGCGTCGACGATACGGCCGACGAGCTTGTGCCGGACGACATCCTCGGACGTGAGCCGGGAGAAGTGCACGTCCTCCACGTCCTGGAGGATCTCCTGGACCTGGCGCAGACCGCTCTTGGTGCCGCTCGGCAGGTCGACCTGGGTGACGTCACCGGTGACGACGATCTTGGAGTCGAAGCCGAGGCGGGTGAGGAACATCTTCATCTGCTCGGCGCTGGTGTTCTGCGCCTCGTCGAGGATGATGAACGCGTCGTTCAGGGTACGGCCGCGCATGTACGCCAGGGGCGCCACCTCGATCGTGCCCGCGGCCATCAGCCGGGGGATCGAGTCGGGGTCGAGCATGTCGTGCAGGGCGTCGTAGAGCGGGCGCAGATACGGGTCGATCTTGTCGAAGAGGGTGCCGGGCAGGAAGCCGAGCCGCTCCCCCGCCTCGACCGCCGGGCGGGTCAGGATGATCCGGCTGACCTGCTTGGACTGGAGGGCCTGGACCGCCTTCGCCATGGCGAGGTAGGTCTTCCCGGTGCCCGCCGGGCCGATGCCGAAGACGATCGTGTGGCGGTCGATCGCGTCGACGTACCGCTTCTGGTTGAGCGTCTTGGGGCGGATGGTGCGGCCGCGGCTGGAGAGGATGTTCTGGGTGAGCACCTCGGCGGGGGTCTCGCCGCCGTCACCGCCGTCGCCGTTCGCCCTGAGCATGGCGATCGACCGTTCCACAGCATCCTCCGTCATCGGCAGACCGGTGCGCAGCACCAGCACCATCTCGTCGAAAAGGCGCTGGACCAGGGCGACGTCCGCCGCGTCCCCGGTCGCGCTTATCTCATTGCCCCGGACATGGATATCGACGGCCGGGAACGCCGTTTCGATCACGCGCAGGAGCGAGTCGCCCGATCCGAGCAGCATCACCATGGGGTGTGCGGGCGGGACCGTGATCTGGGCACGCGCCTGAGGCCGTGTGGGTGAGTGAGTCATGGGCCGGCCCTCGGGCCTGCGCATACCTCCCGTTGAGGGGCGTCGCCGGTCGACGTCCACCGGACTACCAGCGTACGTCTCCCCGCCGGTGACGCAGAGGGGATTTACCCCGCCGCCGTCCGGCCCTCGCTGCGGAAGCCGATGGTCGGTACGGCCCGGCGCAGCGGCCACGCCCGCCGGGTGGCGGGCAGCAGGTCCGCCAGGAAGGCGTACCGCTCCAGGGCGGCCGGGTCCTGGCCGGCGCAGGTGCCCACCCGCTGCCACCAGGCGGCGACCTCGGTCCAGCCGGGCGCGGAGAGCGAGCCGCCGAACTCCTGCACCGAGAGCGCGGCGGTCAGCCCGGCGAAGGCGAGCCGGTCGGCCATCGGCCAGCCGGCCAGGGTGCCGGTGACGAATCCGGCGACGAAGACGTCACCGGCGCCGGTGGGGTCCAGGGCCTCGACCTCGATGGCGGGGACCTCGGCGGCGGCGCCGGTCGCCCCGTCCACCGCGTACGCGCCCTCGGCGCCCAGGGTGACGACGGCGAGCGGCACCCGTTCGGCCAGGGCGTGGGCGGCGGCGCGGGGGCAGTCGGTACGGGTGTAGCGCATGGCCTCCTCGGCGTTGGGGAGGAAGGCGAGGCAGTGGCCGAGGTCGGGCAGCGCGTCCAGGTCCCAGCGGCCGGTCTCGTCCCATCCGACGTCGGCGAAGATCATGGCGCCGTTGCGGGCGGCGGCGGCCACCCACGGCTCGCTGCGGCCCGGGGTGAGCGAGGCGACGGCGGCGCGGGCCCGGGGCGGGCAGTGCGGGAAGGGGAGCCCCGGGGGTGTTCCGGCGGCGGGGGGCGGGGCCTCGTGGCCGTGCGAGACCATCGTGCGCTCGCCCTCGTACGCCATGGAGACGGTGACCGGTGAGTGCCAGCCGGGGACGGTGTGCGACATCGACAGGTCGATGCCCTCGCCCTGGGCGAGGGCGTCCCAGCAGTACTCGCCGTAGTGGTCGTCGCCGAACGCGGCGGCCAGCGAGGTGCGCAGCCCGAGCCGGGCCAGCGCGGTGGCCATGTTGGCGACCCCGCCGGGGCTGGAGCCCATGCCCCGGGCCCAGGACTCGGTGCCGCGGACCGGGGCGCTGTCCAGGCCGGTGAAGACGATGTCCAGGAAGACCGTGCCGGTGAGGAAGACGTCGCAGGCGGGGTCCTGCGGGGCGCGCAGCCCGAGCAGCGGGTCGATGCCTGGGTTGTGTGTGCTCACCGTGCGCCTCCCGGCCCCTGACGGATCTGGGCTTGCTGATTTCGGCCAGTGTGCCCGATTCGGGTCTCCGTCCGGGGGGACGGGTGCCGTCGCGGGCGCGGCCGCCCCCACCTGCGTAAACAGGTGCGGCTACCCGGGGGTGACGCGACTAAACGCGATAGTGATTCAGATCACATAAGTCTGTCTTTCCGTTCGCCGCGCGCGCTTGATACAAATTGCCCCGCGAGCACCGTTCGGGACAGTTGACGACGAGTGCCGCGTCTCCCCGCGTTTCCGGCTTTCGCCTCCTTCGCCTCACCCTCCCCCGCCTTTCCCGCTTCACCCTCCCCTGCCCTTTTCCTGCCTTTCGGCATGTCTTCAGGAACGCCCATGTCCCCGCGCCCTCGCGCCGCGTGGCCCCTGGTCGCCGTGTTCACCGCCGGTTACCTCGCCGCCTATCTGCTTCCCACCGTCGTCGGCCGCCTCGACGCCCATCTGGGGCTGACCACCACACAGGCCGGGCTGGTCGGCAGCGCCCTCCTGCTCAGCTCCGCCTGTGCCGGGCTCGCGCTGGCGGGGCGGGTGGAACGGTACGGGGCGCGCCGGCCCGCACGCGTCGGACTGCTGCTGGTGGCGCTGGGCTACGGCTGCGCGTCGCTGACCGCCACGGTGCCGCTGGTCCTCGCCGGTGTGGTGGTCGGGGGCCTCGGCTCCGGTACGGCGACCGCGGTGGCCGTGGCCGGCATCGCCGCGCAGCGCGACCCCCACCGGACCTCGTCGCTGGGGCTGCTGAGTGTCTCCGCGACGGCGGGCGCGCTCTACCTGACGATGCCTCACCTCGGCGGCGGCCACCGGCTCCCCTTCGCCTCCATCGCGCTGGTGGCGCTGCTCGTGTGGCCGGCCACGGCGCGGCTCGACGGTGCCGCGGCCCACGGTGCGGCGACCGTCCCGGTCCGGGGGCGGCTGCCGCACCGGCGGTCGGGTCTGGTGCTGGCGGGCGGCATGCTCGTGTGGTCCATGGCGCAGAACGCGCTGTGGGGCGTGAGCAGCCGCATCGGGGTCGAGCGGGTCGGTCTCTCCGAGGTGACGATCGGCGCGGTGTTCGCCGCCGCGCTCGGCGCCGGACTGCTCGGGGTGGCGGGCGCCGGGGTGCTGGGGGCGCGGCTCGGCCGTGCGGTGCCGATCGGCGTCGGCACGACGGTCATCGCCGGGAGCATCGTGCTCAGTTCGTCGGCCCGTGACCTGGGCGCGTTCGCGACCGGCGAGATCCTGTGGAACACCTTCTACCCGGTGGTCCTGTCGTACCTGATCGGGCTGGCGGCGTCCCTGGACGTACGCGGCCGGTGGGCGGTCCTGGCGGGCTCCGCGGCCTCCGTGGGCACGGCCTGCGGCCCGGTGCTGGGCAGTGTGCTCTCCGAGGAGGTGGGCTACGCGGTGATGGGCCTGATCCTGGGGTCCGCCACGCTGCTGGTGGCCGCCCCGGTCACCGCGGTCGCGCTGCACACCGGCGGCCGCCCGCTGGTCCCCGGTTCGGTACGGCGCAGGGGAGGTGCCCCGGCCGCGTGGCTGGCCGCGACCACCACCGGCCTGCCCGGAGCGGCGCCCGAACTGGGCGCGCCCGAACAGGCCGTGGCGGAGATCAGCGTGCCGGGCCTGCGGCGCAGGCGGCTGGTGCGCAGCGCGTTCCGGACGGCCGGCGGGCCCGGTCAGTCGAACACGTAGGCCTCGACCTCGGCGAGGTAGCGCGCCCTGCGCTCCTCGTCGTGGTCGAGGAAGGCCGCCACGAAGGAGTTGCGGGCCAGGGTGCGCAGCTCCTCGCGGTCCAGACCGAGCGCCTCGTGGACGGCGTGGAAGGTGTCCCCCACGTAGCCGCCGAAGTAGGCGGGGTCGTCGGAGTTGACCGTGCAGAGCAGTCCGGCGTCCATCATGGCCCGCAGCGGGTGCTCCTCCAGGGTGTCGACGGCGCGCAGCCGTACGTTGGACAGCGGGCAGAGCGTGAGCGGCACCCGGTCGGCGGCCAGCCGCGCGACCAGCTCCGGGTCCTCCATGCAGCGCAGCCCGTGGTCGACGCGCTCGACGCCGAGCACGTCCAGGGCCTCACGGATGTAGGCGGGCGGGCCCTCCTCACCGGCGTGGGCGACCTTGCGCAGCCCGAGGGCGCCGGCCGCCTTGTAGACCTCGCGGAATTTGGCGGGCGGGTGACCGGCCTCCGCCGAGTCGAGGCCGACGGCGCTGACGCGGTGCAGGTACGGCTTCGCCGCCTCCAGGGTCGCGAGCGCCGACTCGGCGGACTCGTCGCGCAGGAAGCACATGATCAGCTGGGTGGAGACGCCGTGCGTCTCCTCGCCGCGCTCCAGCGCCCTGCCGAGCCCTTCGATCACGGTGCCGATCGGCACACCGCGGGCGGTGTGGGCCTGCGGGTCGAAGAAGATCTCCGCGTGCCGGACGCCCTGGGCGGCGGCGCGGGCGAGGTAGGCGTCGGCCAGCTCGGTGAAGTCGTCCTCGGTGCGCAGCACCGCCATGAGGGCGTAGTAGAGGTCCAGGAAGCTCTGGAGGTCGTCGAAGAGATAGGCGGTGCGCAGCTCTTCGGTGTCCGCGTAGGGCAGTTCGACGCCGTTGCGGGCGGCGAGGGCGAAGGCCAGCTCGGGTTCGAGGGTCCCTTCGATGTGGAGGTGGAGTTCCGCTTTGGGGAGGTGCACGGTGGTTCTCGTAACTGGTTACTGGTGGCGGGTGGGTACGGGGACCGTGACGAGGTCCTGGGCGATGGTCAGTTCCCCTTCGAACCCGGCCGACCTGGCCTGGAGCTCGAAGAGCTGGGGGTCGTGGTACCGCTGGGAGAAGTGGGTGAGCACGAGGTGCCGCACGCCCGACTCCCTGGCCACCCGGGCCGCCTGTCCGGCGGTGAGGTGGCCGTGGTCGGTGGCGAGCCGGACGTCCTCGTCGAGGAAGGTCGACTCGATGACCAGCATGTCGCATCCCTCGGCGAGGGCGAACGCGCCGTCGCAGAGCCGGGTGTCCATGACGAACGCGAACCGCTGGCCGCGCCGGGGCTCGGAGACCTGGTCGAGCGTGACGCCGCGCAGGATCCCGTCCCGCTGGAGCCGGCCGACGTCGGGCCCGGCGATGCCGTGTCCGGCGAGCTTCGCGGGGAGCATCCGGTGGCGGTCGGGTTCGGTCAGCCGGTAGCCGAAGGACTCGACGGGGTGCGAGAGCCTGCGGCCCTCCAGGGTGTACGCGTCGGTGACGGCGAGAATCCCGTCCTCGGCGACCGGCGCCTCGGTCAGCGCGACGGTCTCGCGGTAGGCGGTGGCGTACCGCAGCCGGTCGAAGAAGCGCTGTCCGCTCGCCGGGAAGTGCGCGGTGACGGGGTGCGGGACCTGGTCCAGGTTGATCCGCTGGATCACCCCGGCCAGGCCCAGCGAGTGGTCGCCGTGGAAGTGCGTGACGCAGATCCGGTCGATGTCGTGGGCGGCGACGCCCGCCCGCAGCATCTGCCGCTGGGTGCCCTCACCGGGGTCGAAGAGGATGCCCTCGCCGTCCCAGCGCAGCAGGTAGCCGTTGTGGTTGCGGCGCCGGGTCGGGACCTGGCTGGCGGTGCCGAGGACGACGAACTCACGTACGGACACGGGTCCGGGGCCGCTCTAGCCGGGGGGCCACTGCATGCCACGTCCGCCCAGGACGTGCGCGTGCGCGTGGAAGACGGTCTGGCCCGCGCCCGAACCGGTGTTGAGGACGATGCGGTAGCCGCTCTCGGTGATCTTCTCGTCGGCGGCCACCAGCCCGGCCTCGCGCAGCACGTCGGCGGCGATGCCCGGTTCGGCCGCGGCGAGGGAGGCGGCGTCCGGGTAGTGCGCCTTGGGGATGACCAGGACGTGGGTGGGGGCCTGGGGGTTTATGTCGCGGAAGGCGACGGTCGTGTCGCTCTCCCGGACGATGGTCGCCGGGATGTCGCCCGTGACGATCTTGCAGAACAGGCAGTCGGTCTGCGGCTCTCCCGCCATGGCCCGGCCTCCTCGGTCGCGTGGGTGAGCGTGCCCCGCCCGGGGCCTCGCTCGGTGGTCGTCTGTGCTCCCGGCATGCTATCCGGCCCGGCGGGCGGCGTGAGCGGTCGCCGGGTCCGGGCCGGCCGGGCCGGGCGGCCCGCGCCGCGGACGACGGGCCGCCGGCCGGTCCGTCCCCGGTGAGCCCCGCCCGCGCGTCGCCGTGTCCGTCATCTCCCTCCGCCGGCAGGCGCGTTCATCTCCCTGCGGCGGTACGCGCGTTCGCGGTCCACGCCGTGAACGGCACCTCCCGGGACGTCAGCCCCAGCGGCCCGTACGTCCCATCAGCAGCGCCGCGGCCGCCGTCCCCGCGGTCGAGGTGCGCAGCACGCTCGGGCCCAGCCGGTACGGGGGCGCCCCGGCGTCGGCGAAGGCGGCGAGCTCCTGCGGGGAGACCCCGCCCTCCGGGCCCACGACGAGCACGATCGAGCCCCGGACGGGGAGTTCGGCGGTGGCCAGCGGGGCGCCGGGGGTGTCCCGGTCCTCGTGCAGGACACCCGCGAAGTCCGCCCCGGCCAGCAGCGCGGCGACCTCCTTGGTCGTCATCACCCCGGACACCTCGGGAAAGCGGACCCGGCGCGACTGCTTGCCCGCCTCGCGTGCGGTGGTGCGCCACTTGGCCAGGGACTTCAGCCCGCGGTCGCCCTTCCACCGTGTGACGCAGCGCGAGGCCTCCCAGGGCACGATCGCGTCCACACCCGTCTCGGTCATGGTCTCGACGGCGACCTCGCCCCGGTCGCCCTTGGGGAGCGCCTGGACGACGGTGATCCGGGGAGCGGGCGCGGGTTCCTCGCACACCGTCCCGAGGGCGACGACGAGCCGGTCCTTGCCCTCGGCCGCGCGGACGACGCCGTCCGCCCAGTGGCCGCGCCCGTCGGTGAGGACGACGTCCTCCCCCGCCGTCAGCCGCTTCACCGAGACGGCGTGCCGCCCCTCGGGCCCGTCCAGCACGAACTCCGGCCCGCCGGGCAGGTTGTCGACGACGAAGACCGGTGCTGTCACCGGGTGCTCCTCCCACTCACTGCCGCGCGCGCGGCATCCGTCTCGGCGGCGAGCAGTTCCACGAGTTCTCCGGCGGGCAGCTCGCGTGCCATCCGGTGGCCCTGGCCCGCCCACAGCGCCATGCCCTGGGCGTCCCCGGCCTGGGCGGCGGCCTTGCGCAGCCCACTGGTCAGCTGGTGCACCTGGGGGTAGGCGGCGGGGGCGTAGGGCCCGTGCTCCCGTACGAAGCGGTTGACCAGCCCCCGGGCGGGGCGCCCGGAGAAGGCCCGGGTCAGGGTCGTCGTGACGAAGAGCGGGTTGGTCAGGGCCTGTTTGTGCAGCCGGTGGGCCCCCGACTCGGGGCAGGCGAGGAACGCCGTCCCGAGCTGCCCGGCGTCGGCGCCCGCCGCCAGGACCGAGGCGATCTGGGAGCCGCGCATCAGCCCGCCCGCCGCGACGATCGGCAGCTGGACGCTCTCGCGGACCTCGGCGAGGAGGGCGAGGAGCCCGGTGCCCCCGAGCCCCGCCTGCGGGTCGTCGCGGTGCGTGGACTGGTGGCCGCCCGCCTCGACGCCCTGGACACAGACCGCGTGGGCGCCCGCCCACTGCGCGTTCCGCGCCTCCTGGGCGGAGGTGACCGTCACGACGGTGAACGTACCGGCCGCGGCGAACGCGTCGAGGACCTCGCGGCTCGGGCAGCCGAAGGTGAAGGACACCACGGGGACCGGGTCGTCCAGCAGGGTCGCGACCTTGGCCTCGTAGCCGTCGTCGCCACCGTCCGCGTCCGGGTCGCCGAGCGGGGTCTCGTACCAGGCGGCCTCGCCCGCCAGCTGGTGGCGGTAGACCTCGACGGCACCGGTGTCCGCGAGCTGGGGCTGCGGCATGAAGAGGTTGACGCCGAACGGCTGGGCGGTCAGGGCGCGCAGTTGTTTGATCTCGTGGTACATCCCGTCCGCCGTCTTGTATCCGGCGGCGAGGAACCCGAGCCCCCCGGCCTCGGCGACGGCGGCGGCCAGGGGCGGACCGGAGGCCCCGCCGGCCATCGGGGCCTGTACGACGGGATACCGGCTCAGATCGGTCAGCGCCAAGGACATGACGGCATCGTGCCATGCCCCGCCCCGCGAGGTCTCCCGGCCGTACGCCGCCCCGCCCGCCGGATACCGGGCGGGAGGACGGCGCGGGGCGGGAACGCCCGTGGGTTCAGCGGCCGTTGAAGGCGTCCTTCAGCCGGGAGAACAAACCCTGCTGTCCCGGCTGGAACTGGCCGGTGGGCCGCTCCTCGCCGCGCAGCTTGGACAGCTCCCGCAGCAGCCGCTCCTGCTCGGGGTCGAGCTTCATCGGGGTGGTCACCTCGACGTGCACGATCAGATCGCCGCGTCCGCCGCCGCGCAGGTGCGTGATGCCCCGCCCGTGCAGCGGGACCGACTGGCCGGACTGGGTGCCCGGCCGGATGTCGATCTCCTCCAGGCCGTCCAAGGTCTCCAGCGGCACCTGGGTGCCGAGGGCCGCGGCGGTCATCGGGATGGTGACCGTGCAGTGCAGGTCGTCGCCGCGCCGCTGGAACACCGCGTGCGACAGTTCGTGGATCTCGACGTACAGATCACCGGCGGGACCGCCGCCGGGGCCGACCTCGCCCTCACCCGCGAGCTGGATGCGGGTGCCGTTGTCCACCCCCGCCGGGATCTTCACGGTCAGCGTGCGCCGCGAGCGGATGCGGCCGTCACCGGCGCACTCCGGGCAGGGGGTCGGCACGACCGTGCCGAAGCCCTGGCACTGCGGGCAGGGGCGCGAGGTCATGACCTGGCCGAGGAAGGACCGGGTGACCTGGGAGACCTCACCGCGGCCACGGCACATGTCACAGGTCTGCGCGGAGGTGCCGGGGGCGGCGCCCTCGCCGCTGCACGTCGTACAGACGACCGCCGTGTCCACCTGGATGTCCTTGGTGGTGCCGAAGGCCGCTTCGTTGAGGTCGATCTCCAGCCGGATCATCGCGTCCTGGCCGCGCCGGGTCCGCGAACGGGGCCCGCGCTGGGCCGCGTTGCCGAAGAAGGCGTCCATGATGTCGCTGAAGTTGCCGAAGCCGCCGGCTCCGAAACCACCCGCGCCACCGCCGCCGCCCGAGGCGGACAGCGGGTCACCGCCGAGGTCGTAGACCTGCTTCTTCTGCGGGTCCGACAGCACCTCGTAGGCGGCGTTGATCTCCTTGAACCGCTCCTGGGTCTTCGGATCGGGGTTGACATCCGGGTGCAGCTCGCGCGCGAGCCTGCGGAATGCCTTCTTGATCTCGTCCTGAGACGCGTCGCGGCGCACGCCGAGTACGGCGTAGTAGTCCGTGGCCACTTACGACTCCGCCAGGATCTGTCCGACGTAACGTGCCACTGCGCGTACCGCTCCCATCGTTCCGGGGTAGTCCATGCGGGTCGGTCCGACCACGCCGAGTTTGGCGACTGCCTCGTCGCCCGAACCGTAGCCGACCGCGACGACGGACGTGGCGTTGAGGCCCTCGTGGGCGTTCTCGTGCCCGATCCGTACGGTCATGCCTGAGTCCGTGGCCTCACCGAGCAGCTTCAGCAGCACGACCTGCTCCTCCAGTGCCTCCAGCACCGGCCGGATCATCACAGGGAAGTCGTGCCCGAAGCGGGTGAGGTTGGAGGTGCCGCCGATGATCAGCCGCTCCTCCGTCTCTTCGACCAGAGTTTCGAGAAGGACGGACAGGACCGTGGAGACGGTCGCCCGGTCCTCGCTCTCGAAGGACTCCGGAAGGTCCTGCACCAGCTGCGGGACGTCCGCGAACCGGCGCCCGACGACCCGGCTGTTGAGCCGGGCGCGCAGGTCCGCCAGAGCGGTGTCACCGAACGGAGCAGGGCAGTCGATCATACGCTGTTCGACCCGGCCCGTGTCCGTGATCAGGACGAGCATCAGCCGGGCGGGGGCCAGGGACAGCAACTCCACGTGCCGCACCGTCGAACGGGTCAGCGAGGGGTACTGCACGACGGCGACCTGCCGGGTCAGCTGCGCGAGCAGCCGGACCGTACGGCCGACGACGTCGTCGAGGTCGACCGCGCCGTCGAGGAAGTTCTGGATGGCGCGGCGCTCCGGCGACGACAGGGGCTTGACGCCCGCGAGCTTGTCGACGAAGAGGCGGTACCCGCGGTCCGTGGGGATGCGCCCCGCACTGGTGTGCGGCTGGGCGATGAAGCCCTCGTCCTCCAGCACCGCCATGTCGTTGCGGACGGTGGCCGGGGAGACCCCCAGGTTGTGCCGCTCCGTGAGCGCCTTCGAGCCGACGGGCTCCTCGGTGCCGACATAGTCCTGGACGATGGCGCGCAGCACTTCGAGTCTGCGTTCGCTGAGCATCGCGCACACCTCCAGCGGTGGTTCTCGGTCCCTGCCTGGCACTCTGTCCGTTCGAGTGCCAGCAATCCCCCGGCCAGTGTACGGGGGCGGGGTGGGCCCGGGGCAAGGGCGACCGGCCACACCGTCGCGGGACGGCGCGGGTCGTTGCCGATAGCGTCGCCGTATGGACGTCGCTTGGGAAGACTTCGGCTGGGAGCGGTTGGGCAACGGTACGGGCCGCCGGCGCCTTCCCGGCTGGGACGCGACCGTCGCCCTGGTGGCCGGGGCCGACGCCGCCCTGCTCTACGACACCGGCTCCTCGCTCCGGGAGGGCGCCGAGCTGCGGGCCCAGGCCGAGGGCCTGCTCGGCCGGAGGGTGACGCATATCGCACTGAGCCACCCGCACTTCGACCATGTGCTGGGCACCGCCGCGTTCGCCGGGGCCGAGGTCTACGGCGCGGTGGGCACGGCGGACCTGCTGTCCCGGGGCGCCGCGGAGCTGCGCGCCGACGCCCTGCGCCACGGGATGGACGAACACGACGCCACCTCGGCGACGGACGCCCTGGTGGCCCCGGCGCACCAGGTGAGCGGCGAGTGGACGCTCGACCTCGGCGGCGGTCTCCAGGTGCTGCTGGCCAACGTGGGCCCCGGCCACAGCCGCCACGACCTGGCGGTCCTGGTGCCCGGCTCACCCGTGGTGGTGCTCTGCGGTGATCTGGTCGAGGAGTCGGGCGAACCGCAGGCGGGCCCCGACGCCGTACCCGCCCGCTGGCCGGCCGCGCTGGACCGGCTGCTGGAGCTCGGCGGCGAGGACGCGCTGTACGTCCCGGGGCACGGGGCGGTGGTGGACGCGGCGTTCGTACGGGCGCAGCGGGTCCGGCTGGCGGCCCGCTTCGGCGTGTCGTGAACGGGCCCCGGCCTATCGTCGGTCCATGCGCAGCTATCAGCCGGACCTGACCCCGCCGTGGAAGAGGTCCGCCCCCGTCCCCGAGGTCCCCGCCGAACCCGATCTGGTGGTGGAAGAGGTGTCCACCGGCTTCTGCGGTGCGGTGATCCGGTGCGAGAAGACGGCCCAGGGGCCCGCGGTCACCCTGGAGGACCGTTTCGGCAAGCACCGGGTGTTCCCGATGGAGCCGCGCGGCTTCCTGCTGGAGGGCACGGTGGTCACGCTGGTCCGCCCCTCGGCGGGCGGCCCGGCCCGTCCGGCCCGTACGGCGTCGGGGTCGGTGGCGGTGCCGGGGGCGCGGGCGCGGGTGGCCCGCGCGGGCCGGATCTACGTGGAGGGGCGGCACGACGCCGAACTGGTGGAGCGGGTCTGGGGCGACGACCTGCGGATCGAGGGCGTGGTGGTGGAGTACCTGGAGGGCGTGGACGACCTTCCGGCCGTCGTCCGCGACTTCGCCCCCGGGCCGGACGCCCGGCTGGGGGTGCTGGTCGACCATCTGGTGCCGGGTTCCAAGGAGTCCCGGATCGCCGCCCAGGTCACGGACGCGCACGTGCTCGTGGTGGGGCATCCGTACATCGACGTCTGGGAGGCCGTGAAGCCGTCGTCGGTCGGAATCCGGGCGTGGCCGTCGGTTCCGCGCGGCCAGGACTGGAAGACCGGGGTGTGCGAGGCCCTGGGCTGGCCGGAGAACACCGGCGCGGCCTGGCAGCACATCCTGTCGCGGGTGCACTCGTACAAGGACCTGGAACCCGCGCTGCTGGGGCGCGTGGAGGAACTGATCGACTTCGTGACGCTTCCGGCCTGAGGGGGCTTTGCGTGACGCTTCGGGCCGCTTGAGGGGCTGTCCGCCCCGAGGCCGGGGCGCGGAAGTCCGGGGTGCCGGCGGCCGGGGCGCGTCCGTTCGCGCGGGGGCGCGTGTGATGCGCCCCGCCTCGCGCCGGGACCGGGCCCCGCCCCGCCCCGCCCCGTCAGTCCACCAGGTCCCGGACCACCGCGTCCGCCAGCAGCCGTCCGCGCAGGGTGAGCACCGCGCGGCCCTCCGCGTACGGTCCGGGCTCCAGCAGCCCGTCCGCCACCGCCCGCTCCGCCGCCGCGAGCCCCGCCGGGGCGAGCAGGGACAGCGGGCAGCCCTCCACCAGCCTCAGCTCCAGCAGGATGCGCTCCACCCGCCGGTCCTCGTCACCGAGGACCTCCCGGCCGGCCCCGGGTGAGCGCCCCTCGACGAGCGCCTGCGCGTACGCCCCGGGGTGCTTGACGTTCCACCAGCGCACGCCCCCGACGTGGCTGTGCGCGCCGGGACCCGCGCCCCACCAGTCGGCGCCCCGCCAGTACAACTCGTTGTGCAGGCACCGGCCCTCGGGCGTACGGGACCAGTTCGACACCTCGTACCAGGAGAAGCCCGCGTCGGCCATCACCTCGTCGGCGATCAGGTACCGGTCGGCGTGGACGTCGTCGTCGGTCATCGGCACCTCGCCGCGCCGGATGCGCCGGGCGAGCTGGGTGCCCTCCTCGACGATCAGCGCGTAGGCGGACACATGGTCGGGGCCCGCGCCGATCGCCGCGTCCAGGGAGGCCCGCCAGTCGTCGTCGGACTCCCCCGGGGTGCCGTAGATCAGGTCCAGGTTGACGTGCTCGAAGCCGGCCGCGCGGGCCTCGGCGACACAGGCCTCGGGACGGCCCGGGGTGTGGGTGCGGTCCAGGACCTTCAGGACGTGCTGCCGGGCGCTCTGCATGCCGAAGGAGACCCGGTTGAAGCCGCCCTCCCGCAGGGCCTGAAGATAGGCCGGGCCGACAGACTCCGGGTTGGCCTCCGTGGTGATCTCCGCGTCGTCCGCGAGCCCGAACTCCTCACGGACCGCCGCCAGCATCCTGACCAGGTCGGCGGCGGGCAGCAGCGTCGGCGTACCGCCGCCGACGAAGACCGTGCGGACCGGCCGGGGGTCGTCGCCGAGCACCTTGCGGGCCTGGCGCACCTCCTCGACCAGGTGGTCCGCGTAGGTGTCCTGGGAGGCCCGCTCGCCCCCGGAGCCGCGCAGCTCGGTCGCGGTGTAGGTGTTGAAGTCGCAGTACCCGCAGCGGGTGGCGCAGTAGGGCACGTGCAGGTAGAAGCCGAGCGGGCGGCCGGCGGCGCCTTCCAGGGCGTGGCGAGGCAGCGCCCCGTCGTCGGGCACGGGTTCACCATCGGGCAGTACGGAAGGCATACCGTCCATTGTCACCCGACGCCGGAGTTCTCCCCTCCACGCTCCGGCGGGGCGGCCTGTCCGCCCTCCGGCGGGCCGACCTGGAGCACGAGCAGGGCGAGGTCGTCGTCGGGCGGCTGCTCGGCGAACGCGTGGACGTCCCGTCTGATCCGGTCGGCGATGCCGTCGGCCGAGAGCCCCGCGCAGGCGGACAGGGCCAGCGCGAGGCCGTCGCCGTCGTCGAACATCAGCCGTCCGGAGCGCCGCTCGGTCACCCCGTCGGTGACACACAGGAGGCTGTCGCCGGGCGCCAGGTCGAAGCTCTGGCTCTCGTACACGACGTCGTCGACCACCCCGAGCAGGACCTGCGGCTCGGCGGCCGGGCGTACGGATCCGTCCGGGCGCAGCAGCAGCGGCAACGGATGCCCGGCACTGGCCACGGTGCAGCGGACCCCGCCGCCGGGCAGCGGCACGATGTCGCCGTACAGCAGGGAGAGGAAGCGGGACTGGGAGCCGTCCTGGATCTGCCGGCCGCCCGCCGCCGCGACCATCAGGGCGGCGGCCTCGGCGGCCTCCATCGCGTCGTCCAGCAGCAGCCGGTTGAGCCGCTCCAGGACCTCACCGACGCCGAAGCCCTCCCGGGACAGCAGGCGCAGCCACGGCCGGGCGAGCCCGGTGACGACGGCTGCTTCGGGGCCGCTGCCCTGGACGTCCCCGAGGACGAAGCACCAGCGGCCGCCGGGGCAGGGGAAGAGGTCGTAGAAGTCGCCCCCGACCACGCCGTCGTCCCCCGGCTCGTACACCAGGGCGCTGGCGACGCCCGGTATGTCGGCGACCTTGCTGGGCAGCAGACCGCGCTGGAGGATACGGCTGATGGTGGCCTGCCGGGTGTAGGCGCGCGCGGCGCCCACGGCGAGGCCGACGCGGCGCACGAAGTCCGCGACGAGGGCCGCGACCTCGCCGGGGAAGTGCGGGACGCCCTCACGTCCCACGAGCACGGCTCCGAGGGTCCGCCCGCCGGAGGTGATGCCGTGCGCGAGGACCGTGCCGTCGGAGCCCCCGAGGCCGTCCCGGGCCTCGCGCGGCCACGGTACGGGGACGGCGCCGGGGCCGACCCCCTCGGGCAGCCGGAACGGCTCCTTCTCCAGCGCGGGGCAGCAGGTCGGCCGCGGCCTCGTCGCGGTGCCAGACCCCGGCGAGCCGCGGGGCCGCCCCGGGGCCGCCGCTCTCGCTCTCCAGCCAGATCGCGCACCAGTCCGCGAGCCGGTCCACCACCAGCTGTCCCGCTATCGCGGCCACCAGGTCCTCGTCGAGCTGGCCGGCGAGCAGGTCGGAGGCCTCGGCCAGGAAGGACAGCGCCCCGCGCCCGGCGAGGCCCGTGTCCCGCCCGTCGTCGTCCCCGGCGGCGGTGAGGGCGCCCGCCGTGGCGGCCCGGGACGCCGGCTTCCCGAACGGCGCGGGCGCGGGGACGGCGGGCAGGTCCTCCCAGTCGTCCGCGGGCAGCCGGGCCCAGACGGTCTTGAGGCCGGTGCGGTAGGTGATGCCCCAGGACTCCGCGAGGGTGGCGACGAGCTGGAGCCCGCGGCCGTACTCGGCGGGGTCGGGGCGCCGGTCCGGGTCGTCGCGCACCGAGCGGGCGGGGTGGTGGTCGGTGATCTCCAGCACGAGCGCGGCGGGTTCCGCGCCGGAGGCGCACTCCAGGCGCAGGAGCAGCTCGACCGCCGTGCCGGCGTGCACGACGGCATTGGTGACGAGTTCGTTGGCGACGGTCACGGCGTCGTCGGCGAGCCGGTCGCCGAAACCTCCGGGACCGGGCAGGCCGAGCGCGGCCCACTCGGCCAGCGCGGCCCTGACGAACCGGCGGCCCGCGGAGGGGGCCAGCGGAATGCCGGGCAGGCTCGTACGGGCGACCGAACGAGGGTCGTCGCCCTGACCGGCGACGACGCTTCCGGGACGGTGCACGATGTCCCGCTGCAAGGGAATGGGCCCCACGGTGCGGCTCCTGACGGTCTCGCGATACGCCGCTGACGGTCCGGGGCCTCTCGTCCGGAACACGGCGCAGGACGAAAGACCCTAGGACAGAGTGACAGACCGGGCGCACCCATAAGCACCGAGTGACCAAAACGATCCACGTCGGACAGAAACGGGCCGGGACCGGCGTGCGCCCGCGCACTCGCCCGTCCCGGCCCTGAAGTGCGCGCCTACCCGCGCGCCACGCCCTCGGTCCCCGTGGGTCACCCCTCGGTCATGTCTCGGTCACGCCCTCCGGCCCCGCCCCGTTCACGCCTCCGGCCGTGCTCCGTGCACGCCTCCGGCCATGCTCCGTTCACGCCTCCCGGGAGCCCGCGTACATCTCCTCGATGAGGTCGCCGTACTCGCGCTCGACGACCGGCCGCTTGAGCTTGAGGCTGGGGGTCAGCTCCCCGTGCTCGATGTCCAGGTCGCGCGGCAGCAGCCGGAACTTCTTGATGGTCTGCCAGCGCTGGAGCCCCTCGTTGAGCCGCCGCACATAGCCGTCGATGAGCGCGACGGCCTGCGGGGAGGCCACCACGTCGGCGTAGGGCTTGCCGCCCAGGCCGTTCTCCTCGGCCCAGCCGAGGATGGTGGGCTCGTCGAGCGCGATGAGGGCGGTGCAGTAGTTGCGGTCGGCGCCGTGCACCAGGATGTTCGAGACGAACGGGCACACCGCCTTGAACTGCCCCTCCACCTCCGCCGGGGCGATGTACTTGCCGCCGGACGTCTTGATCAGGTCCTTCTTGCGGTCGGTGATGCGCAGATAGCCGTCCTGGGAGAGCTCCCCGATGTCACCGGTGTGGAACCAGCCGTCGGACTCCAGGACTTCGGCCGTCTTCTCCGGCAGCCGGTGGTAGCCCTCCATGATCCCGGGGCCGCGCAGCAGGATCTCGCCGTCCTCCGCGATCCGTACCTCCGTGCCGGGTAGCGGCTTGCCGACGGTCCCGGTGCGGTAGGACTCGCCGGGGTTCACGAAGGAGGCGGCGCTGGACTCGGTGAGGCCGTAGCCCTCCAGGACGTGGATACCGGCGCCGGCGAAGAAGAAGCCGATGTCGGGGGCGAGGGCGGCCGAGCCGGAGACGCAGGCGCGGAGCCGGCCTCCGAACGCCTCCCGGATCTTCGCGTAGACCAGCGTGTCGGCGACCTTGTGCTTGGCCCCGAGGGCGAAGGGCACGGACGCGGTGCCGGTGCGCCGGAAGTTGTCCTGGGAGACACGGGCGTACTCGCGGGCCACCTCGGCCGCCCACCGGAAGATCTTGTACTTGGCGGCCCCGCCGTTCCGCGCCTTGGTGGCGACCCCGTTGTAGACCTTCTCGAAGATCCGGGGTACGGCGGCCATGTAGGTGGGCCGGACCACCGGAAGGTTCTCGATGATCTTGTCGACGCGGCCGTCCACCGCCGTGACGTGGCCGACCTCGATCTGCCCGGAGGTGAGGACCTTGCCGAAGACGTGGGCGAGCGGCAGCCAGAGGTACTGGACGTCGCCCTCGGTGATCAGCCCGGTCGCCACGGTCGCCTTGGCCATGTACGACCAGTTGTCGTGCGGCAGCCGTACACCCTTGGGCCGGCCCGTGGTGCCCGAGGTGTAGATCAGGGTCGCCAGCTGGTCGGCGGTGATCGCTTCGACCCGCTCGGTGACCGCGTCCGGGTTCTTCATGAGGTGCTCGGCGCCCCGCGCCTCCAGCTCGGTCAGCGTGAGGACCCAGCCCTCCGGGTCGCCCTCGGCGGGCTCGGCGCCGGCCGGGTCGATGACGACGACATGGGCGAGGTGGGGCAGCTCGGCCCGGTTCTCCCGCGCCTTCGCCAGTTGGGCGGCGTCCTCGGCGATCAGGACCCGGCTCTCGGAGTCGGCCAGGATGAAGGCGGACTCGCCGCTGTTGGTGGACGGGTAGACCGTCGTGGTCGCGGCGCCCGCGCACATCACCCCGAGGTCGGCGAGGATCCACTCCACGCGGGTGGAGGAGGCCAGCGCGACCCGCTCCTCCGGCCGGACGCCGAGATCGATCAGACCGGCCGCGATGGCGTACACCCGGGTCGCGGCCTGTGCCCAGGTCAGCGACTTCCAGGTGTCCGGCCCCTGCCCGGAGGCCGCCGCCACGGGGTAGCGGTAGGCCTCCCGGTCCGGGGTGGCCGCCACGCGGTCGATGAAGAGGGACGCCACGGAGGGCGGCCGGCTGTCGATCAAGGTCTGTGTGTCGCTCACGACGTCCTCCGGGCCTGCGGCATGTACTACGACCGGCTTCTCGGTGCTGCTGCTTGTCTTCCTGCTTCTCGTTCCCGCGCGGCCTGCTTGTTTAACTGGCGAGTAACTAACGGGGTGCTGCTCAGACTAGAGCGCGCGGGTCCGTGGCGTAAGGGGCAACAGGCCGCCGCTTGATAACGAACGGGCCCCCGGACCGCGGACGTGTCCGCAGCCCAGGGGCCTCCCGGCCGTGCTCCGCCACGCGGGGCGGGAGCGGCCGGTGTCCGCGCGGGTGGCGCCGGTGTTCGGCGCGAGAGCGCCGCCGGTGTTCCGCGCGGGGGCGCCGTCGGCGTTCCGCGCGGGGGGTGGGGCTACTTCTTGCCCTTGCCCTCACCGGCCGACTCGTCGGTCGACAGGACGGAGATGAACGCGTCCTGCGGCACCTCCACGTTGCCGACCATCTTCATCCGCTTCTTTCCTTCCTTCTGCTTCTCCAGCAGCTTCCGCTTACGGGAGATGTCACCGCCGTAGCACTTGGCGAGGACGTCCTTGCGGATGGCGCGGACGGTCTCACGGGCGATGACCCGGGAGCCGATGGCCGCCTGGATCGGCACCTCGAAGTTCTGCCGGGGGATGAGCTTCTGCAGCTTGGCGACGAGCCGGACGCCGTACGCGTACGCCTTGTCCTTGTGGGTGACCGCGGAGAACGCGTCGACCTTGTCGCCGTGGAGGAGGATGTCCACCTTGACGAGCTGGGCCGCCTGCTCGCCCGTGGGCTCGTAGTCGAGGGAGGCGTACCCGCGGGTCTTGGACTTCAGCTGGTCGAAGAAGTCGAAGACGATCTCGGCCAGCGGCAGGGTGTAGCGGATCTCGACGCGGTCCTCGGAGAGGTAGTCCATGCCGAGCAGGGTGCCGCGCCGGTTCTGGCAGAGCTCCATGATCGCGCCGATGAACTCGCTGGGCGCCAGGACCGTGGCCCGGACGACCGGCTCGTGGACCTTGTCGATCTTGCCCTCGGGGAACTCGCTCGGGTTGGTGACGGTGTGCTCGGTGCCGTCCTCCATCTCGACGCGGTAGACCACGTTGGGCGCGGTGGCGATGAGCTCCAGGCCGAACTCGCGCTCCAGCCGCTCACGGACCACGTCGAGGTGGAGCAGGCCGAGGAAGCCCACACGGAAACCGAAGCCGAGCGCGGCCGAGGTCTCCGGCTCGTACACCAGGGCGGCGTCGTTGAGCTGGAGCTTGTCCAGGGCCTCGCGGAGGTCCGGGTAGTCCGAGCCGTCCAGCGGGTAGAGGCCGGAGAACACCATGGGCTTGGGGTCCTTGTACCCGCCCAGCGGCTCGGTCGCCCCGTTGCTGAGGCTGGTGATGGTGTCACCGACCTTGGACTGCCGGACGTCCTTCACCCCGGTGATGATGTAGCCGACCTCGCCGACGCCGATGCCGTCGGCCGGGGTCATCTCGGGCGAGGAGACGCCGATCTCCAGCAGCTCGTGGGTGGCGCCCGTCGACATCATCCTGATGCGCTCACGCTTGTTGAGCTGGCCGTCGACGACCCTGACGTAGGTGACGACGCCCCGGTAGGAGTCGTACACCGAGTCGAAGATCATCGCGCGGGCGGGGGCGTCGGCGTCGCCGACCGGGGCCGGGACGTCCTTGACCACCCGGTCGAGCAGGGCGTCCACGCCGACCCCGGTCTTCGCCGAGACCTTGAGCACGTCGTCGGGCGAGCAGCCGATGAGGTTGGCCAGCTCCTCGGAGAACTTCTCCGGCTGTGCGGCGGGCAGGTCGATCTTGTTGAGCACCGGCACGATGGTGAGGTCGTTCTCCATCGCCAGGTAGAGGTTGGCGAGTGTCTGCGCCTCGATGCCCTGGGCCGCGTCGACCAGCAGGATCGTGCCCTCGCAGGCGGCGAGGGAGCGGGAGACCTCATAGGTGAAGTCCACGTGGCCGGGCGTGTCGATCATGTTGAGGACGTGGGTCCTGCCCTGGTCCGCACCCTCGGTGGGCGCCCACGGCAGACGGACCGCCTGGGACTTGATGGTGATACCGCGCTCGCGCTCGATGTCCATCCGGTCCAGGTACTGGGCGCGCATCTGCCGCTGGTCGACCACACCCGTCAGCTGAAGCATCCGGTCGGCAAGCGTCGATTTGCCGTGGTCGATATGCGCGATGATGCAGAAGTTACGGATCAGCGCCGGGTCGGTACGGCTCGGCTCGGGCACGTGGATAGGAGTCGCGGGCACGCAGGGTCCTGATTCTTGAGACGCCGGACGCCGTGTCTCGGGTCGAAGTCGGGTCGGACGGATCGATACGTAGCTTCCATCGTCCCACGCCTGGGCGGTACCGAGCGGTTTGGGCCGGTCGGAGGGTGACTGATACCGTGGGCAGCTGTGCCTCGTGGCTCTCCGAAGCGGCGTGGCACTCCAATGAAGATCCAACGAACCTGCAAAGGCTCTTTCGTGGCGAACATCAAGTCCCAGATCAAGCGGAACAAGACCAACGAGAAGGCGCGCCTGCGCAACAAGGCCGTCAAGTCGTCGCTCAAGACCGCGATCCGCAAGGCCCGTGAGGCTGCCGCCGCCGGCGACGTCGAGAAGGCCACCGTGGCCGCTCGCGACGCGTCGCGCGCGCTCGACAAGGCTGTCTCGAAGGGTGTCATCCACAAGAACTCCGCCGCCAACAAGAAGTCGGCGCTGGCAGTCAAGGTGGCCGGCCTCCAGGGCTGAGCTTGTGATGTGAACGCCGGAACGGACTCAGCGGGCCCTCTCTCCCGCTCCTGACCGGCACCCCGCGCCGCACACCGAACCTGCGTTCGCCACGCGGGTGCGGCGCACCGAGCATGAACACGAAGGCCCCGGGCCCGTCCTCCCCAGGACAGACCCGGGGCCTTCGCGCTGCCCGGGAGTCTCCGGCATGCCGCTGACTTCTGGGTTGCCCGGTGGGCTGGTGGCCGGGTGCGCGAGGCGTCGGGGTGGCCGGCGTGTCCCGGGGCGTGCATGCCGGTCTACGGGTCTACGGGTCTACGGCGGGTGCCGGCTCAGCGTCCTCCGGAACGGGCCGCGCGCGCGATCGCGACCACGGCCTTCTCCAAGGCGTACTCGGGGTCGTCCCCGCCGCCCTTGACCCCGGCGTCGGCCACGGCGACCGCCCGTAGCGCCGCCGACACCCCGTCCGGGGTCCATCCCCTCATCTGCTGGCGCACCCGGTCGATCTTCCAGGGCGGCATGCCGAGTTCACGTGCGAGGTCGGCGGGGCGGCCGCCCCGCGCCGACGAGAGCTTGCCGATGGCGCGGACGCCCTGCGCCAGCGCGCTGGTGATCAGCACGGGGGCGACTCCGGTCGACAGCGACCAGCGCAGCGCCTCCAGCGCCTCCGCGGCCCGGCCCTCGACCGCCCGGTCGGCGACGGTGAACGAGGACGCCTCGGCACGGCCCGTGTAGTACCGGCCGACGACCGCCTCGTCGATGGTGCCCTCGACGTCCGCGGCCAGCTGCGAGACGGCGCTCGCCAGCTCGCGCAGGTCACTGCCGATGGAGTCCACGAGCGCCTGGCAGGCCTCGGCCGTGGCGGAACGCCCCAGCGTCCGGAACTCCGACCTCACGAAGGTGAGCCGCTCGGCGGGCTTCGTGGTCTTGGGGCAGGCGACCTCACGCGCCCCGGCCTTCCGTACGGCGTCCAGCAGGCCCTTGCCCTTGGCTCCGCCCGCGTGCAGGAGCACGAGCGTGATCTCCTCGGCGGGCGCGGTGAGGTAGGCCTTGACGTCCTTGACCGTGTCGGCGGAGAGGTCCTGCGCGTTGCGGACGATCACCACCTTGCGTTCCGCGAAGAGCGACGGGCTGGTCAGCTCGGCGAGCGTGCCGGGCTGGAGCTGGTCGGAGGTCAGGTCGCGGACGTCGGTGTCGGCGTCGGACGCGCGGGCCGCTGCCACGACGTGCTGCACGGCACGGTCCAGGAGCAGGTCCTCCTGGCCCACGGCGAGCGTGACGGGGGCGAGCGGATCGTCGGTGGAATTCCTTCTGGTGGCCATCGCCCCCAGCATCCCACGCACCTGTGACAACGCCCTCTCCCCCCGCTCGCCTCTCCCGGGACCGGACCGGGACCGGGACCGGACAACAGGGCCGGGCCCGCCGGAACGAGAGCCCGGATACACCCGGCACCACCCGGTGACGCGCCGGGATGTTGTGCCCACGGACCCGCTCGACCGGGGCGGGGATCCGCCGGGACGCGGATGCCGGAGAATGTCCGGGTGAGCGATGTGAGACATGTACTGGTGCTGCCCGACCGCGACGCGGCCCAGGACCTGGCCGACGAACTGGCCGACCGCTTCGGCGTCACCGAGGAGCCCCAGCTCGTACGGGACGCCCTGGCCGGTGAGGACGACGCCGAGGACGCCCAGTGGCTCGTGGTCGTGGAGGACCCGGCCGGACGGCTGGACGCCACGGCCCTCGACGCGTTCGCCGCGGAGTACGAGGGATGGCTGGAGGCGCCCTGACAGCACCCGTCCGCCGTCACGGCGTCCCGGGCGGCCGTCAGCTCTTGGGAACGATCTGGATGTCCATGTCGATCGAGATGCTGGAGCCGACCACGGCGATCCCCCGGGCGAGCATGGTCTGCCAGGTGAGGGTGAAGTCCTCCCGGTGCAGCTCGGTGGTGGCCCGGCAGGCGGCGCGGACCTCGCCCTCCAGGCCGTTGCCGAGACCGAGGTACCGGGTGTCCAGGGTGACCGTGCGGCTCACGCCGTGCAGGGTGAGCGCACCGCTGACCCCCCATCGGCTGCCGCCCCGGTGGACGAAGCGATCGCTGTAGAACTCCAGCGTGGGGTAGCGGCCCACGTCCAGGAAGTCCGAGGACCGCAGATGGTCGTCGCGCATCTGGACGTTCGTGTCGATCGACGCGGCGTCGATGACGACATGCATGGCGGAGTCCTCCATGCGGTCGGCGATCCGGACCGCCCCGGCGAAGGTGTTGAACCTGCCGTGGATACGGGCCATCCCGATGTGGCGTGCGGTGAAGCCGATCTGGGAGTGCATCGGCTCGATCTCCCACTCCCCCGGCACGGGAAGCTGCGGCGGCTGGGACATCTGGAGCGTCACGTCCCCGAGGCCGGTGTGCCCGCCCTCGGACACCGTGGTCTGGCTGTGGAACGGGGTGAAGCCCTCCGCCGTGACGGCCAGGCGGTACTCGCCCGAGGGGACGGTGGCGACGACGCTTCCGAAGGGGTCCGTCTCGCCGCCGACGACCTTGCGTCCGGCAGCGTCGGTGACGGCGAACTCGGCCTGCCGCAGCGGTTCACCCACGGGGTCCAGTACCCGGCAACTGAGCAGACCGGCGGTGTGCGGCACCGGCAGTCCCGCGACGGCGCCGCCGAACGTGTGGCCCGACGTGGCCTTCTTGCCTAGCAAACGGCCGAACATGCGCACTCCCCAGGGCGGTTCTCACCTCGGGCCCCTGACGGCTGGACGTCGTTGTCGGAGCAGCGGCCCGCCGACGAATGAACATTCGACCACCATTGCCACGTTCGAGGCAAACGAGGCACCTCGACGCGGGTTGAGCCGAGGTGTGACCGAAGGTCCGAATTGACGGCCCCCCTTGAGCCCGTACGCGCGCCGAGCGGCCTCCCGCCCCGCTCGCCAGGACGGTGGTGCCCAGGGTGTGGCCCCCGGGTGTCACACGCGGCCGGCGCCCCTCCTCTCCCTCACCCATGAATGGCCCACTCCCTCGCTCATGAACGGCCCACCGCGCGCAGCCCGTCCCCGGCACCGGACACCGCGATCGCCCCGTCGATGTCCGTACGCAACACCCGTGCTCCCGCCGCCGTGAGTGCCTCGACGGTCCGGGCCGCCGGATGGCCGTAGGGGTTGTCCGTGCCGCAGCTGATGACCGCGAGCCGGGGACGGGCGGTGCGCAGGAGTCGGGCGTCCTGGTAGGCGGAGCCGTGGTGCGCCACCTTGAGAACGTCCACCCGTGGCAGCGCCGGATATCTGCGCAGGACCCCTTGCTGGGCGGGGGGTTCCAGGTCGCCGAGGAGCAGCAGGGTCAGCGCACCCGACCGCACGAACAGGGTGAGGCTGGAGTCGTTGGGCTCCGTCAGGAAGTACGGTGGCGCGCCCGCCACCTGAGGTGCCGGCCAGAGCACCTGCCAGTCGAGGGGCCCGAGCCGGCGACGCTCCCCCGGCACGGCCGGGACGACGGGGACGTGTGCCTCGGCGGCGGTGCGCCTCACGAACGCCGCCTGCTCAGCCGGTTTTCGCAGGCTCGTCGTCTGGACGGCGCCGACCTCGCGTCCTCGTAACACCCCCGGCAGGCCCCGCACATGGTCGGCGTGGAAGTGCGTCAGTACCAGGAGCGGCACATGCGTGATGCCGAGTTCACGCAGGCACCGGTCGACCGGCCGGGGGTCGGGGCCGGTGTCCACGACGACTCCGCTCCCCTGTCCGGCCGCGAGCACCATGGCGTCCCCCTGCCCGACGTCGCACAGCGCGAACGCCCAGCCCGGCGGAGGCCACCCGCTCATGATCCTGGTGAGCGGCACGGGCCGCAGCACCGCGAGGACCAGGAGCAGCACGGCCGCCGAGCAGACCCAGGGGTGGCGGGCCAGGCGGCGGGCGGACAGCACCAGGACGACGGTGACGGCGGCCAGCAGTCCTGCCCCCTGCCACCCGCCGGGCCAGTCGGCCTGGGCGCCGGGCAAGGATGCTCCGGTGCGGGCGACCGTGGCGATCCACCCGGCCGGCCATCCGGCGACCGTGGCCAGGGTCTGCGCCGCCGGTATCGACACCGGGGCCACGGCGAGCGCCGCGAAACCCAGGACGGTGGCGGGCGCGACGGCGAACTCCGCCAGCAGATTGCAGGGGATCGCCACCAGGCTCACCCTGGAGGCGAGGACGACGACCACCGGGGCGCAGACCGCTTGGGCGGCCCCGGCGGCGGCCAGAACCTCGGCGAGTCTCGGCGGGACCCCGTGCCGTTGCAGGGCACCGCTCCACCGTGGGGCGAGTGTCAGCAGCGCCCCGGTGGCCAGCACAGACAGCAGGAAGCCGTAACTTCGGGCCAGCCACGGGTCGTAGAGCACCAGCAGCAGGACCGCCGCGGCCAGGGCGGGGATCAGCGACCTTCGGCGGCCCGTGCCGATGGCCAGGAGGGTGATCAGCCCGCAGGCCGCGGCGCGCAGGACACTCGGCTCGGGCCGGCAGACGATCACGAAGGCGAGCGCGATGCCTCCTCCGGTCAGTGCGGTGAGGCGCAGAGAGAGACCCAGGCGTGGTGCCAGGCCCCGGCGTTCGCTCCGCAGGGCTGACCCCGGGGGCCCGATGAGGAGGAAGAGCAGAATCGACAGATTGGAACCGGAGACGGCCAACAGGTGCGTGAGATCGGTGGCTTTGAAGGCGTCGTCCAGTTCGGGACCGACCCGGGAGGTGTCACCGACGACCAGCCCCGGCAGGAGCGCCCGCGCGTCGGTGCCGAGCCCGTCGGTGGCCTCGCGCAGACCGGCCCGCAGCTTCCCCGCGACACGCTGCACCGGAGTGGGTGCCCTGATGACCTCGGGTGGCCTGCCCGCGTCCGCACGGATCACGGCCGCGATGCGTTCGCCTTCGTGCTGCGGCGGTGCGAACCGTCCACCGATCCGGAGCCCGGTGGTGGGCAGCAGCCGTTGCCACCGGCCGGCCGCCTCGCCCGGTGTGACCATGAGCAGCACGGGGGTGCGCAGCCGGGTGACCGTGCCGTCCGCGGTGGTGAGCCGGGTGACCTCGGCATCCACGAGCAGGGAGGCGGGCATGCTGTGATCTCCCCTGATCTGCGGCCGGGTCCTGCGCGGGTCGGACGTGACCGTCACCTCCGCGTCGGCTCGGGCGAAGCTCTGGGCCAGGCCGGGTACGGGCCCGCTCCGGGCGTCGGCTCCGTGGATCCCGGCGGCGGCCGCACCGGCCGCCGCGCAGAGCAACACTCCGGCGGCGGCGGTGCCACGCCACCACCGGTACGCCGGTGCACCGCCGCCGGCCTGTCCGGAACCGGGCCCAGGGCCCCGGACCCGGTTCACCCTGCCGACGGCCCAGGTTCCGCCCACGATGCCCAGGGCGGCACAGACGGCGAGCGCCACACCCATGGCCACCCAGCGCCCCGGCGCGTCCAGGGCGAGTGCGGTGGCGGCCCAGGCCGCCAGTGCGGGCGGGACGAGCCTGAGGTCGAGCGGCCCCTCCTGCCTCGGATCAGCCACCCCCAGCCGCCGTCCCGATGCGGTGTGGACAGCGGGGCCGCTCACGGCACGACCAGAGGGCGCAGGTCCGCGAACCGGCGGTCACCGATGCCGCTGACCTCACGCAGTTCGTCGACGGATCGGTAACCCCCGTGTTCGGTGCGGTAGTCGACAATGTGCTGGGCGAGCACCGGGCCGACACCGGGCAGGGTCTCCAGTTGTTCGGGGGTGGCGGTGTTCAGGCTCAGCGGCGCCGCTGGACCCGCCTGCCCGGTCCCCGTGGGGCCGCCGCCGCCCGCTGATCCGCCCGGTGCGGGCTGCACGCCTGGCAGGCCGACGACGACCTGTTCACCGTCCATCAGGACGCGTGCCCGGTTGAGCCCGGTCATGTCGGTGCCCTTGCGCACTCCCCCGGCGGCGCTCAGGGCGTCGGCGACCCGTGAGCCGGACGGCAGCCGTTGGATACCGGGGCTGCGCACCTTGCCGCTCACATCGACGACGATCTGGCCGCCCGAACCCACGGCCGGGGCCCCTCCGGCCGCCTCGGAGCCGGAGCCGGGGGAACCGGAGGCGCCGGAGTCCATGGCAGGCACCAGGGCCTCGGCGGCCGCCCCCCGCACACGCTCAGGGGCGCTCACGGTCTGAGGGCGGGCCGACCAGAAGTGCGCCCCGGCGAGGACGGCCGCCCCGACCAGGACGACGGCGAGCGCGGCCAGCGATTTCGGCTCCAGAGAGCATCGGAGCTGTAGCCACAGCGGTAACCGGTCGCGCAGGGCCGGGCCCACCGACCGCCACCATCGAGGCCGTGGCGGTGGCACCGTGGGCGGGACCCCGGGCTCGGACACCGGCCGCCGCCCGGCAGCAGACCCCCTCGCCCCCGCCACCTTGAGGCCCGTCCCGAGACGAGCACCGGCACCAGCACCAGCACCAGCACCAGCACCAGCGTGAACATGGGCATGGGGACTGGCCTCGGCACTGGCAGGAACGGGGCCGTGCCTCGGCAGGGGTGTCGCCGCGGAGGCCCACGAGGGAACCGGGCGCGCGCCCCGTGGCTCCGGGGAGAGCATCCTCCCGGACGGGCCTCCTGCCCCCGGCGGTGCTCCTGTTCCCTCTCGGCCGCCCACCCCCGGCACGGCTCCCGCGCCCAGGTCGGCACGGGCACCACCTCCGGCGCCCACGGCACCCGCACCGACGCCCGTACTCGCACCCGCACCTACGCCCGCACCCACACCCGCCTTCGCAGGCAGTGACACGCCCCCCAGCGGCCTCACAGGCGCGGGCGACCTCCCGGACGCGGGCGATCTCCCGGGCGCAGAAGGCCCACCGGGAGCGGACGGCCTCTCAGGCGCGGGCGGCCTCCTCAAGGGCTGCACGGGCGGGCCCGCGGCAGGATCGCCCCGGCCCGACCGCGCCGCCGGGCCCACCGCCGCCTCCGCTCCCCCGGCGGCGCGGAGCCCGGCCATCAGCGCGTCCGCGCGCAGCCGTGAAGCCGCCGCGTCCGGCGCGCGCGCCGGACGGCGTCGACGGGCATGACGGCCGCCGGGACCCGTGCCCGCCCCGCCGCCGGGAGCGACACCCGGCCCCGGCCGTGCGCGGGCGGCCGGATCCGGCAGGCGTCGGCCCGGCGGCCGAACCGGCCGGTCGGCGGTGCCGCCGCTCGGGCTGACGACTGCGACGACACGACGGGATACATGGAGTGTGCGGAGAGTCATGCCGCCGACGCTAGACACTCCTGCGGAAACGCGCTGAGCAGCGTCAATTCCGGTGGATAACCAGCTGGTTGTGGATAATCCCGCCACCCGTGAGGGTGAGCTTTCAGCGCGGTGACACGACCGCGCCCACCAGCCCCGGCCCGGTGTGCGCGCCGATCACCGCGCCCACCTCGCTCACGTGCAGCTCCGCCAGACCCGGTACCCGCTCGCGCAAGCGCTCGGCGAGCCCGTCCGCGCGGTCCGGTGCCGACAGGTGGTGCACCGCGATGTCCACCGCTCCGCTCCCGGCCCGCTCGACCACGATCTCTTCCAGGCGTGCGATGGCCTTGGAGGCCGTCCGCACCTTCTCCAGCAGCTCGATGCGCCCGCCGTCCAGTTGCAGCAGCGGCTTCACGGCGAGGGCGGACCCCAACAACGCCTGTGCGGTGCCTATGCGCCCGCCCCGGCGCAGGTAGTCGAGTGTGTCGACGTAGAAGTAGGCGGAGGTGCCCTCGGCCCGCTTCTCCGCGGCGGCGACCGCGTCGTCCGGTCCGCCGCCCTGTTCGACGGCGTCCACGGCGGCCAGCGCGCAGAAGCCCAGGGCCATGGCGACCATCCCCGTGTCGACGACGCGCACCGGGACCGGCGCGTCCTTCGCCGCGAGACACGCGGCGTCGTACGTACCCGAGATCTCCGCGGACAGGTGCAGGGAGACGATGCCCGACGCCCCCGCCTCGGCCGCGGTGCGGTAGGCGGCGGCGAAGACCTCGGGACTGGGCCGGGACGTGGTCACGGAGTGGCGTTTCTGCAGTGCCAGAGCCAGCGACCGGGCCGAGATCTCCGTACCCTCCTCGAAGGCCTGGTCGCCGAGGACGACGGTGAGCGGCACAGCGGTGATGCCGTGCCGTTCCATCGTCTGGCGCGGCAGGTAGGCCGTGGAATCGGTGACGATCGCGACATGGCGGGACATGAGCCGGAGATTACCCTCCGGGCCGGGCGCGGGGCAGGCCGGGCCCGCCGCGCCACACGTTCCGGAACGTACCCGGCCGGTCCGGTCCGGGGCGGGCCGGTGTCAGTTCGTGGTCTCCGGCCTGGCCGTCTTCTGCCAGGGGTACCCGCCGGTCCGCCGGGCGTCCGGCGGCGTCAGCGCCTGCGGCGTGTCCGTGCCGGCCGGGCCGCTCCGGCCCGGCCGAGCGCCGCCCACCGTGGGACCGGCGCCGCCCGCCGTGGGACCGCCCGCGCCGCTCGTGGCGGGACCCGCCGGACCCGCCGTCTCGCTCCTGGGAGGGCCACCGGCGTTCCCGCCCGGCACCGGCCCGTCCGTCGTCCAGTGCCGCAGGGCTCCCGCTTCCACGTCGATCTCGGCGTTCAGCGCGGCGAGGTCGTCGTCGGCGAACCGCCGCGCCCGGTCACGCGCCGCCCAGCGCAGCGACTCCGCCGAGTGCGTGATCCGCCCCGTGCGCTCCTTCAGCCCAGGCAGCAGCGTGGCGACGGTCGCCCGGTCCGGCTCGCGCTCCAGACGCCTGAGGTCGTCGTCCAGCTCCCGCCCGTGCACGCTCAGCCGCTCGAAGAGCTCCAGCGACTCACGCAGGGACGCGTCCTCGGCGACCCCGGCGTTCAGCGCGTCCTGGGTGGCCCGCATCGAGGTCCGCAGGCTGAGCCGCAGCTGTGCGAGCTCCCCCTGCACACCCGGCTGCCCGTAGCTCTTGGCCCGCAGCGTGGTGTCCTCCACGGAGCGGCGGGCCTGGGTGATCGTGCGGTCCACACCGCGCTTGGCGGCCCGCACGGCCTTGACCCCCGCGTACACCGCGAGCACCACGAACGCGACGAACAGCAGCGTCAGGATCAGGATGGCGGCTTCCATGAACGCCCCTCGGGTATCTGCGGCTGCCGGTGTGCGGTCGCCCTTCTACCGTAAACGGAACGGGCAGGCCGAGGGTTCCTGCGGAACCCCCAACCTGCCCGTAGGGGAAAGCCCTGGCCTGCCGTTCGGCGGCCGGAAAGCGCCGTTACGCGGGGACGATGTTGACCAGCTTCGGTGCCCGCACGATCACCTTGCGGATGCCCGCTCCGCCCAGTGCCGCGACGACGTTCTCGTCGGCCAGGGCCAGCGCCTCCAGCTCCTCGTCCGAGATCGACGGGGAGATCTCCAGGCGGGCCCGGACCTTGCCCTTGACCTGCACCACACAGGTCACCGTCTCGTCCACGACGTACGCCGGGTCGGCGACGGGGAAGTCCTGGTGCACGACGGACTCCGTGTGGCCCAGCCGCCGCCACAGCTCCTCCGCCACGTGCGGGGCCAGCGGCGCGACCAGCAGCACCAGCCGCTCGGCGACCGAGCGCGACAGCGGGCCGCCCGCCTTGGTCAGGTGGTTGTTCAGCTCGGTGACCTTGGCGATGGCCGTGTTGAAGCGCATTCCGGCCATGTCCTGGCCGACGCCGTCGATCGCCTTGTGCAGGGCCCGCAGCGTGTCCTCGTCGGGCTCGGTGGAGACGACGGTGACCTCGCCCGTCTCCTCGTCGACGATGTTGCGCCACAGCCGCTGCAGCAGCCGGAACTGGCCGACGACCGCACGCGTGTCCCACGGGCGGGAGACGTCCAGCGGTCCCATCGCCATCTCGTACAGCCGCAGGGTGTCGGCCCCGTACTCGCCGCAGATCTCGTCGGGGGTGACGGCGTTCTTCAGCGACTTGCCCATCTTGCCCAGGACACGGCTGACCTTCTCGCCCTGGTGGTAGTAGGCGCCGTCGCGCTCCTCGACCTCGGCGGCCGGCACCGCGATGCCACGGCTGTCCCGGTAGACGAAGGCCTGGATCATGCCCTGGTTGTACAGCTTGTGGAACGGCTCGGAGGACGAGATGTGCCCCAGGTCGTGCAGCACCTTCGACCAGAAGCGGGCGTACAGCAGGTGCAGCACGGCGTGTTCGGCGCCGCCGATGTACAGGTCCACGCCACCGCTGGGCTGCCCCTCCCGGGGGCCCATCCAGTACTGCTCGACCTCCGGGTCGACCAGCCGCCGGTCGTTGGTCGGGTCCAGGTAGCGCAGCTCGTACCAGCAGGAACCCGCCCAGTTGGGCATGGTGTTGGTCTCGCGGCGGTACTTCTTCGGCCCGTCGCCCAGGTCCAGGGTGACGTGGACCCAGTCGGCGTTCCTGGACAGCGGGGTCTCGGGCTGGGTGTCGGCGTCCTCCGGGTCGAAGGTGCGCGGCGAGTAGTCCTCGACCTCGGGCAGTTCCAGCGGCAGCATCGACTCGGGCAGCGCGTGGGCGACGCCGTCCTCGTCGTACACGATCGGGAACGGCTCGCCCCAGTAGCGCTGGCGGCTGAACAGCCAGTCGCGCAGGCGGAAGTTGACGGTGCCCTCGCCGACGCCGTGTGCTTCCAGCCACTCGGTGATCCTCGCCTTGGCGTCGACGACACCCAGACCGTTCAGCGAGACCTCGTCGTTGGCGGAGTTGACCAGTTTCGCCTCGTAGGAGGCGAAGGCGTCGTCCCAGGTCGAGGTGTCCGTGCCACGGTCGTCCGAGGGCTCGACGACACAGCGCATCGGCAGCTCGAAGGCGCGCGCGAAGGCGAAGTCGCGCGCGTCGTGCGCCGGTACGGCCATGATCGCGCCGGTGCCGTATCCCATCAGCACGTAGTCGGCGATGAAGACGGGGACCTTCTCGCCGCTGACCGGGTTGGTGGCGTACGCACCGGTGAAGACACCGGTCTTGTCCTTGGCCTCCGCCTGCCGCTCCACGTCGGACTTGGCCGCGGCCTGCTTGCGGTACGCGGTGACGGCCTCGGCCGGGGAGGCGTGTCCGCCGGTCCACACCGGGTGGGTGCCCTCGGGCCAGGCCGCGGGGATGATCCGCTCCACCAGCTCGTGTTCGGGCGCCAGCACCATGTAGGTGGCGCCGAACAGGGTGTCCTGGCGGGTGGTGAAGACGGTGATGTCACCGGCCCCGTCGACCGGGAAGTCGACGCGCGCGCCCTCGGAACGGCCGATCCAGTTGCGCTGCTGCAGCTTGATGGCCTCGGGCCAGTCCAGCCCGTCCAGGTCGTCCAGCAGGCGGTCCGCGTAGGCGGTGATGCGCATGTTCCACTGGCGCAGCTTGGCCTTGAAGACCGGGAAGTTGCCCCGCTCGGAGCGGCCGTCGGCCGTCACCTCCTCGTTGGCCAGCACGGTGCCCAGCCCGGGAGACCAGTTGACGGGCGCGTCCGAGGCGTACGCCAGGCGGTAGTGGCCCAGGACCTCCGCGCGCTCGACGGCACTCAGCGCGTCCCAGGGGCGGCCGTCGGGGGTGGCACGCTCACCGCTCTCGAACTGGGGGACCAGTTCGTCGATCGGGCGGGCCCGGCCGGCCTCGGCGTCGTACCAGGAGTTGAAGATCTGCAGGAAGATCCACTGGGTCCACTTGTAGTACTCCGCGTCGATCGTCGCGAAGGAGCGGCGCCTGTCGTGGCCCAGGCCCAGCCTGCGCAGCTGGACCTTCATGTTCCGCATGTTGGCCTCGGTCGAGGTCCGCGGGTGGGTGCCCGTCTGCACCGCGTACTGCTCCGCCGGGAGGCCGAAGGCGTCGAAGCCCAGGGTGTGCAGGACGTTGTGGCCGGTCATCCGCTGGTGGCGGGCGTACACGTCGGTGGCGATGTACCCCAGGGGGTGACCGACGTGCAGGCCCGCTCCCGACGGATACGGGAACATGTCCATGATGAACTTCTTGGGCCTGGCGGCCAGCGCCGGGTCTCCCGCCAGCTCACCGGTCGGGTTCGGGGCCTCGTAGGTCCCCTCGGCGTCCCAGAAGTCCTGCCAGCGTGCCTCGATGTCGGCGGCCATCGCGGCCGTATAGCGGTGCGGCGCGGCCACCTCGGCCGCGTTGTTCGTCTCGCTCATGATCCTCAAGCTCCATCGATCGTCATCTGCCGGCGCCCACGTCCACGGACACACGTCTACGGACACACGTCTACGGAAACGAAAAATCCCCTCGCACAGGAGGGGACGCCGCGCCGAGTCCGACCAGGCGTTCTCACCGGTCGGTAGTCGTCAGCGCGGCTCGCTAAGCAGAAGGCGTACGGCACGCATGGCGCCAGGGTACCGCACGGGCCCGGAGCGACGTCCGCGATATCCGCGCCGCCGGGGCCGCCTCCCCCACGGGCCGAACCGGTCGACCACGACAGGGAACGGCGCACAGGACAGAGAGCGGGACGTGACGCCGAGGTGCGGGCTACGACGCAAGAAGCGGGCCACCCGATTCGGATGACCCGCTTCTCCACTGTGGAGCTAAGGAGAATTGAACTCCTGACCTCCTGCATGCCATGCAGGCGCTCTACCAACTGAGCTATAGCCCCTCGCCTTTGCCGCCCGGTTCCCCCGGCGACATCGAGAACATTACACGGTCCACCCGGTGCATCAAAAATCGATTCGGTTCCGCCCGGTTCCACCGCCGCCGGCAGCGCCCGTCGGCCCCGTCCGCCACAGGCCACCGGCCTCAAGCCGTCCGCTCAGCCCGCCCGTCTCAGGCCGTCCGTCTCAGGCCGTGGCGAAGGAGTAGAAGCGCTTGAGGGTGCAGTGCTCCTCCAGGAGCCTGCCGTAGATGGGCTCCCCCTCCAGCTCCCGGTAGGTCTCGATGGGGTCGCCTTTTATGATCAGCGCCCGCGCGCACTCCTCGCACCAGTACTGGTACCGCGTGTTGACGGGGTCCATGTCCCGGACGATGGGCGTACCGCTGCCGCACCAGTCGCACTTCCGCCTGTGTGCACCCATCCGGTCAGCTCCGGGAGCGGCGGCGGGCCGTACACGCGGAGGAGTCCTCCGGCAGGGCGGCCGAGCCCGGTGATGTCGTGGGGACGAGGGGCAGGTCAGGGACCCGTACGCGGCTCGCAGGCATCGCGCTCCCTCCCGATCGGTCCGTCGCCCCTCCGGCGCTCCGATTCTGCCATGACCCCGCGAGCGGGTCAGCCCGCCGAGAGCCGGTGACCACCTTTGTCGTGAAGAACGGCCGGGAACCGGGCCCCGAGGCGGTGGCAGCGTGTACCGCGCCCGCGGAAGCCAGCACGCGTACCAAAAGATCCCGCCCCCTGCCGGGGACGGGATCCTGACTGTGGAGCTAAGGAGAATTGAACTCCTGACCTCCTGCATGCCATGCAGGCGCTCTACCAACTGAGCTATAGCCCCGCTGTTCGCTGTGTTTCCCTGCGTTTCCGCGCTGCGAACAAGAGGAACTTTAGCCTGTGACCTGCCGGAAAGTGAAATCCGGCCCCTGCCGCCCGGGAGCGGCCCGCGGGCACGCCCTAGTCGTCGTCGCCGAGGACCGGTTCGGGCAGGGTCCCGGCGTTGTGCTCCAGCAGGCGCCAGCCGCGCGCGCCCTCGCCGAGCACGGACCAGCAGCAGTTGGAGAGGCCGCCGAGGCCCTCCCAGTGGTGCGCTTCGAGGCCGAGCAGACGGCCGATGGTGGTCCGGATGGTGCCGCCGTGACTCACCACGACCAGGGTGCCGGCGTCGGGCAGCGCGCCGGCGTGCTCCAGAACCACCGGGGCGGCCCGGTCGGCGACCTCGGTCTCCAGCTCACCGCCGCCCCTGCGAATGGGCTCGCCGCGCTTCCAGGCGGCGTACTGCCCGCCGTACTGCTCGACGATCTCCTCGTGCGTGAGCCCCTGCCAGGCGCCCGCGTACGTCTCACGCAGGGCGGAGTCGTGGACGACCGCGAGGCCGGTGACCGCGGCGAGCTCGGCCGCCGTGTCCGCGGCCCGTCGCAGGTCGGAGGCGACGATGGCGTCCGGCCTCAGCGAGGCGAGCAGCCGGGCGGCCCTGCGGGCCTGGCCGAGGCCCGTCTCGGTGAGGTCGATGTCGGTGGAACCCTGGAAACGGCGTTCCAGGTTCCATGCCGTCTGGCCGTGCCGCCAGAGGACGATCCTGCGGCCCCTGCCGCTCCCGCTGCCGTTCAGCTCTGGTCACCTTCCACGCCGCCGTTGAGCTGGGCGTGCTCCTCGGCCTTGCCCCGGGTCCTGATCGCGTCCTCGGGGAGGTCGATCTCGGGGCAGTCCTTCCACAGGCGTTCGAGGGCGTAGAAGACACGCTCCTCGCTGTGCTGGACGTGGATGACGATGTCGACGTAGTCGAGGAGGATCCAGCGGGCGTCCCGGTCGCCTTCGCGGCGGACCGGCTTGGCGCCGAGCTCCTTCTGCAGCCGCTCCTCGATCTCGTCGACGATCGACTTGACCTGGCGGTCGTTGGGAGCCGAGGCCAGCAGGAAGGCGTCGGTGATCGACAGGACGTCGCTGACGTCGTAGGCGATGATGTCGTGCGCGAGCCGGTCGGCCGCGGCCTGGGCGGCGGCGTTGATGAGCTCGATGGAGCGGTCCGTGGCGGTCACATGCAGGCTTTCGTCGGCGGTCAGATCAACCCCTAGGGTCTCACGGACCGCCGACAGCCTGACGACGCCTAATCCGGGATCTTGTAGTTCTGACCGAGGACGACCGACACGTCGGCGTTGGCGGCGGGTTCGGCCTTCTTCGCCGCGCTCGCCGGCAGACCCAGGGTCTTGGCGACCTCGACCGCCTCGGCCTTGTCCTCCTCGGTCCGGTAGCGGACCTCCGAGGACGGCTCGGTGTCCGCCGTGCCGCCGTCGACGAAGGCGTAACCGCCGTTGACCAGCCGCACCCGGGCGTTCTGGGTGGCCTCCGCGACGCCGGTGGCGTTCTGGACGCCGACGCGCACCGTGTCGCCCTTCTCCGGGCTGGTGACCTTGCCGCCCAGTACGTCCTTGACGACGCTTTCCGTCGCCTCGGCCGTGAGGGTCCCGTCGTCCTGGACCGGCAGCAGCTCCGTCTTGTAGTCGCCGACCTTGGCGTGACCGGCGAGCTTCGCGAGCGAGGCCCCCAGGTCCTTCTCGGGCAGCGACGGGTCGAGGATCTGCGCGAGCGTCGCCACGGTGACCGTGGCGGCCTCGGGCTCCTCGGACATCTTGCGCAGCACGCCGCGCATGACCTCCCCGAAGCGGGTCAGCTGCTTGGTCTCCGGTTCGTCGGGACCCTGGTAGGTGGCGTAGGCGACGGCGGCCGGGCCGCCGAGTGCCTGGCGCTCGCCCTTGGTGACCAGGGGATCGGCGTTCTTCTTGGTGTCGGGCACGTCGGTGTCGGCGTCGATCTCGATGCCGCCGACGAGTTCGACGAGGTTCTCCAGGTAGGGGGTGTCGAGCCGCCAGGTCCCGCTGATCCGGGTGCCGAGGAGGGTGTCGATCGCCTCCCGGGTACCGGCGGACCCGTCGTCGTCGACGGACTCGCCGAGCGGGATGGTGGAGCCGTCGTCCGCGGCCACGGAGAGCGAGTTGGGCAGCAGGACGGTGGTGCCCCGCTTCGTGGTGACGTTGTCGACGAGCAGCGCCGTGGAGGTGCCGCCCTTCTTGGTGTTGTGCAGGTGGACGACGATGACGTCCCGCTGCTGCGGGCCGGTGGCGGTGGTCTTCCCCTCGTCCTGGCCCGAGATGCCGGGGATCTTGCCGGCGAACCAGAGGTAGCCGGCCCCGCCGACCACCACGAGGGCGGCGACGACGATCAGCGCGACAAGCCGGTTGCGTCCCCGGCGCCGGGCCTCCTCACGCCGTTCGCTGCGGCTCTCGGTGAACTTCAGCCAGTCGATGACGTCTTCGGAGTCCTCGTCGGGCTCCTCGATGAAGGAGAACTGCTCGGTGCGGTAGTCGCGGTCGGCGCGCCGCTGTTCGGGGACGACGGCGTCGGGTGCCGGCTCGGCCTCGCGCGGCGGCTCCGGCTGCGGCGGGGCGGCTGCCGGGGCGGTGACGGCCGCCGCCTCCCACTGCTGGGTGCTGTCCACGGCGGCCTGGCCGCCGGTGTCCTGCCCGTAGCCGCCGTGGCCGCCGTCGTCGTAGCCGTATCCGGGCTGCGCCGGCGGCGACTGGATCTGCTGTGCGTAGGGGTCGTACTGCTGCTGTGTGCCCCCGTACGGGTCGTAGCCGTAGCCCTGGGCCGTCCCGTAGCCCTGCTGGGTCTGCCCGTCCTGTGGGGACTGCTGAGCCTGCTGGGGCTGCTGCGCGTACGGGTCGTACTGCTGCTGCGCCTGCTGCTGATAGACCGGCTGACCGTACTCGTCGTAGCCGACGATCTGTGGCTGCTGCGGGTAGTACGGGTCGTACGGGTTTGGTCGGTCGTTCACCGGTGCCCCTCTCCGTGGCTCATTCGCCGCGGTACAACTGGCGCTTGTCGATGTAGCGGACCACACCGTCCGGCACCAGATACCAGACCGGCTCCCCCTGCGCGACCCTGGCGCGGCAGTCCGTGGACGAGATCGCCAGCGCGGGTACCTCGACGAGCGAGACCCCGCCCTCGGGCAGTCCGTCGTCCGTCAGCAGGTGACCCGGCCGGGTCACACCGATGAAGTGGGAAAGCGAGAAGAGCTCCTCGGCGTCCCGCCAGGTGAGGATCTGGGCGAGCGCGTCGGCGCCGGTGATGAAGAAGAGGTCCGCGTCGCCATGGACGTCACGCAGATCCCGCAGTGTATCGATCGTGTACGTCGGCCCGGCACGGTCGATGTCGCTGCGGCTGACCGAGAACTGCGGATTGGACGCCGTGGCGATGACCGTCATCAGATAGCGGTCCTCGGCCGGGGACACCGTCTTGTGGCTCTTCTGCCACGGCTGCCCGGTCGGGACGAAGACGACCTCGTCGAGGTGGAACTGGGCGGCCACTTCACTGGCCGCCACCAGGTGTCCATGATGGATCGGGTCGAACGTCCCGCCCATCACGCCGAGTCTGCGCTTGCCGCCGCCGGTAGGCACTTGCTGCTCTCCCATGCGTGCAGACCCTACTGGCACGGCTGTTCGCCCTCTGCCTCAGCGGTCTCGGTTGAAGCGCGTGGTGATCCACAGCAGGAACATCAGCACGAGGAACGCGCCCGCTCCGGTGACGTAGGGGCTGAGGCTTTCGTGGTTGCCGCCGCCCTCGCCCTCAGCGAGGGTGACCAGCTGCTGCGCGGTGTTCGTGAGGCTCATCTTCTTCGGGACCTATCGATCGGGGGTCGGAAGGACGACATCGCCCACATCGTATGCGGGGGCCACGGGCACCCTCACGCCGACTCAGTCGTTGTTGTCGTCGTTGCGGTATCCGCGCAACAGGAACCAGGCGAGCAGGGCCGCTCCCAGGAGAGAGACGAGCAGCACGACGCGGAGTGTGTTGCCCGGCCCCTGGTCCTCGGACACGGCGGCGAGCAGTACGGCGGTGTGCGACATTCCGGGCGCTCCTCAAGGTTGTCCACAGCCCCCCGCACACCGTAGCGCCAGCGCCTACGCTGGCATCTGTCAGGGGGACGAGCGTCATCTCGTACGAACAGGGGGCATCCATGACCGACCACAGTCACGAGAGCGTGCCGAGCAGGCAGCGCAGGCGTTACCCGGGAATCTCCTCCCGGGCCTACGAGCACCCGGCGGACCGTTCGGCCCTCGTGGCCCTGCGCAAGCTCAGCGGTTTCGACACCGTGTTCAAGGCCCTCAGCGGACTGCTGCCCGAGCGCAGTCTCCGGCTGCTGTTCCTGTCGGACTCCGTCCGGGTGAGTGACGCCCAGTTCGCGCACCTCAACGACATGCTGCGCGACGCCTGTTACATCCTGGACCTGGAGAAGGTCCCGCCGATGTACGTCAACCAGGACCCGCGGCCCAACGCCATGTGCATCGGCCTCGACGAGCCGATCATCGTGGTGACCACCGGGCTGGTGGAGCTGCTCGACGAGGAGGAGATGCGCGCCGTCGTCGGTCACGAGGTGGGCCACGCGCTCTCCGGGCACGCGGTGTACCGCACGATATTGCTCTTCCTCACCAACCTCGCCCTCAAGGTGGCGTGGATCCCGCTGGGCAATGTGGCGATCATGGCGATCGTGACGGCCCTGCGCGAGTGGTTCCGCAAGTCGGAGCTGTCGGCGGACCGGGCGGGGCTGCTGGTCGGGCAGGACATCAAGGCCTCGATGCGCGGACTGATGAAGATCGCCGGTGGCAACCACCTGCACGAGATGAACGTGGACGCGTTCCTCGCCCAGGCCGAGGAGTACGAGAAGGGCGGGGACCTCCGGGACTCCGTGCTGAAGATCCTCAATGTGCTGCCTCGCTCCCATCCGTTCACCACGGTGCGGGCGGCCGAGCTGAAGAAGTGGTCCGAGACCCGGGACTACCAGCGCATCGTGGACGGCCACTACCCGAGGCGCGACGAGGACAAGGACACCTCGGTGACCGATTCCTTCCGGGAGTCCGCGGCCCACTACGCCGACACCGTGCGCACCAGCAAGGACCCGCTGATGAAGCTGGTCGGTGACATCGCCGGGGGCGCGGGCGACCTGGGCGGCAAGCTCCGTGACAAGTTCACCGGCGCGGCCGGCGGCAGCGGCGGCGGTTCCGGGCGCGGCGGCGGGGCCACGACCAAGGACGCTACGGGCGGCTCGGACGGGACGTGGCGGCGTGCGGACCAGGAGGAGGGCCCTGGGGCGGAGAGCTGACCGTCAGGGTCCCGCAGAGCCCGGCCTTGGGCAGGCCCGTGGCGTACGGGTCGGTTCCGTCCGGTCCCCTGTCGTCCGCGCGCTCACCGGCGAGCAGCGGACGCAGGGCGCCCGCCGCGTCGGCCGAACAGGACTGCGGCCCGGCCTGTACGTAGGCGCTGTGCACCTCCAGCCGGTGCAGCCTGAGATCTTCCCGGTCGATGACGAAGTGCAGTTCACGCCGCACGGTGAACAGTGAGGCGTCGTCGGACCGGTGCGGGCCGGAGGCCGCGGGCCGCAGCGCGTAGGTGAAGGTGTGGTCGGACACCACTTCCAGGGTGTCCGAGCCCGTCTCGGCGTAGGACAGGCTGCCCTGGACGCGGATGTCGGTGTCGGCCAGTTCCACGTCGGCGGGGTCGAAGCGCACCAGCCAGCCGGTGGCCGTGTGGCGGCCGTCGTCCGCCGGAGCGCTCATGCTCCGGTCGAACTGCGCGGTCTGGTCCGGGTCGAGCAGCCGTCCGACCGGCCGGACGATCCGGCCGGAGAGCACGTCAGGGTCGAGCGACGACGCGACCAGGTAGTCCTTGACCGTGGCCAGGGCGGCGGTGACCTGGCTGTTCGAGAAGTTCTCGGTCCGCCGGACCGGCGGCAGGTTGACGCCCGAGGCGCCGGTCGGGAATTGCGCGGCCGGCCCCCCGGAGAACAAGTCGTCGGGTGCGCCGCCGGGCACGGCGTCCTGGGGGGCGAGGGGGATCACGGTGGTCCTCAGCGGCTCGACGTGCCGGCCGACGGGCTTGGGATAGGGGTTGCGGAAGCCGATGTAGACGGCGGTGGCGAAAGCGAGGGTGATCAACAGGACGAGAAGAACGGCGGCCCTGGAGCGCCGGCGGGTGCCCCGGCCGGTGAGGGAACCCACGGAGCGCACGGCGCGGGCCGGTTCGCCCATCCGTTCCCGCGCGGAGAACTCCTGGAGCCGGGCAGCGCGTACGAACGATTCGTCGAAGACGAGTGAGCGGTACTCGTCCTCGCCGCCCGGCGGCTCCGGGGGTCCTTCCGGCGGTTCTCCGCGGCCTGTCATGGCTTCTCCCGATCTCCGCGCCGCCGGCGGGGGCGGCGCGGGATCCGTCTCCGCCTCCGCCTCAGCCGAAAGGCGTCGAGCGGACCTGTCCGTCACGGGGTTCGACACAGGGGCATGGGATTGCAGGGACGTGCGATTGCGGGGACGTGCGATTGCGGGGACGTGGGGGCGGGGGGGGGAGGAAGAAGGGGAGAGGACCACGAGGGTCCTGCCTTCAGGGTGGGCCGATCGTCCTCAAGGTAAACGCGGCGCAGGTGGGAGCGCAGTCGGGAAGGCGTCTGGTTAGGCCACCGGACTGGCAGGCCCCTCAGGGCGTACGGGGAACGGCGGAGACCGCCGGGCGGGAGTAGTCCGCCGAGGCGGAGGGGGCCACGACCGGCTTGTCCACCCCGCTCGTCGTCGGCTGGGGCAGCGGTTCCTGCCGGTTCTCCGAGGCGCCCCGGTAGACGGCGCTGAAGGCCAGAGCGACCATCCCGATCCCCATCAGCAGAGCGAGGATCCAGGCGATCGGCCGGTGCCAGCGCGCGGTGCCACGGTACGGGCGCAGGGCGCCGCCGTGGCGGCCGTAGGGGCCGTCCTCGTCCTCGTCCACACCGTCGGGGTCGAAGGCGCCCCCGAAGCCCCTCTCGCGGCCGTACAGGCCGTCCGGCCCGTAGTCGTCGTCGTAGGGGTCGTCGTCCATGGAGCCGCCGCCGGAGCGTGCCCGGCTGGCTTCCGCCTCGGCACGTGCCTGCGCGGCTGCCAGCAGCCGCTCGACCGCGCTGGGTTCATGGATCTCGGCGGACCGGACGAAGTCCTCGTCGAACACCACGGAGGCGAAGTCCTTGTCCGCGCCCCCGCGGTCGTCGTCGGGCTCCCGGCCGTCCTGGAACGGCCCGCCCCCCACGTCGTCCGGCACGGGTTCAGCGTAGCCCCGGCGGGGGGTTTTGGGCAGAGACCCCGCAAACTCGCCCCCCGTCTGTGCGCGGTCCGGGGGCGTGCGCGCGGGCTGGGGGGCGCGGGCCGAGGTGCGCGGGCGCGGGCCGGGCGCCTGAACCGGTCCGCGCCGGCGCGGCTCGCCCGGACGGCGTGCCCAAGCGGCCCGGGGCCCTCCCGCCCGGGGCCGCTCTGCCGGGGCCGCTCCCGCCCGGACGACCCGGGCGCGGGCTACCGGATGTGGCCGTCGCCCGTGACGACGTACTTCGTCGATGTCAGTTCGGGCAGGCCCATGGGGCCGCGGGCGTGGAGTTTCTGCGTGGAGATGCCGATCTCCGCGCCGAAGCCGAACGCGCCGCCGTCCGTGAAGCGCGTGGAGGCGTTCACGGCGACCGTGGTGGAATCCACCAACTGGGTGAACCGGCGGGCCGCCGCCTGTGAGGTGGTGACGATCGCCTCGGTGTGGCCGGAGGACCACAGCCGGATGTGCGCCACGGCCGCGTCCAGCGAGTCCACGACCGCGGCGGCGATGTCGTACGAGAGGTACTCGGTCTCCCAGTCCTCCGGGACCGCCGCCACCACGGTGGCCTTGGACCCCTCGGCGTAAGCGCGCACCCGCTCGTCGGCGTGCACGGTCACCCCCGCCTCGGCCAGCGCGTCCAGGGCCCGTGGGAGGAAGTCGGCGGCGATGTCCCGGTGGACCAGGAGGGTCTCGGCGGCGTTGCAGACGCTCGGCCGCTGGGCCTTGGAGTTGATCAGGATCTCGACGGCCATGTCCAGATCGGTCTGCGCGTCCACGTACACGTGGCAGTTGCCCGTGCCGGTCTCGATCACGGGCACGGTGGACTCCTCCACCACGGTCCGGATCAGTGAGGCGCCGCCCCTGGGGATCAGCACGTCGACCAGGCCCCGGGCGCGCATCAGCTCGCGTACGGAGTCGCGGCTCTCGCCCGGCACCAGCTGCACCGCGTCGGCGGGGAGACCGGATCCGCCCACCGCGTCGCGCAGCACCCGCACGAGGGCGGTGTTGGAGGCGTACGCCGAGGACGAGCCGCGCAACAGCACGGCGTTGCCGGACTTCAGGCAGAGGGCGGCGGCGTCGACCGTGACGTTCGGGCGGGCCTCGTAGATGATGCCGACCACCCCGAGCGGCACCCGTACCTGGCGCAGGTCGATGCCGTTGGGAAGGGTCGAGCCGCGGACCACCTCACCGACCGGGTCGGGCAGGGCGGCCACGTCCCGCACATCGGCGGCGATCGCCCGGATCCGCTCCGGAGTGAGCGTCAGCCGGTCCACGATCGACTCGCTCGTCCCGGCCTCGCGGGCACGTGTGACGTCCTCGGCGTTGGCGGCGACGATCTCGGCGGTACGCACCTCCAGGGCGTCCGCGATCGCCAGCAGCGCGTCGTCCTTGGCCGCGCGCGGAAGTGGCGCGATCTCGGCGGCGGCGGCACGGGCCCGGTAGGCGGCCTGGACGACCGGGGACATGTTGTCGTACGGCGAGAGCGTGGTCATGCCCGCAGGGTAGTGCGCCCGCCGCGGGCGGCAGTCCCGCATTTCGTGATACGAGACGGACGTCCCGGTGCCCGGACCGCGCCTGGACGTGCCCGGATCGCGCCCGACTCCGGTCCGGGACCCCCGGCACATCGCACGTCCGGTCCGCGGTGCGACCGACGCGACGCGAGACCGTGCGCACCAGCGCAAGAACGGATCAGGCCAGGCCCGCCGCCAGGCAACCAACGACGGCCCGGCCGCCTGCCCGGCCAGGTGCCTGACAGGCGGCCTGATCAGTACGGATGCACCCCGACCGGGGCCGCCGGCGGCGGTCCGTATCCCTCGGCGACGCGCTGGTGGTAGGTCTCCCGGTCGATGACCTCCAGCCCGACGATCGCCCAGGGCGGCAGCCCCGCGCTGGACCGGTGCTCCCCCCACAGCCGCAGCGCCACCGCCGCGGCGTCGTGGAGGTCGCGGGCCTCCTCCCAGTAGCGGATCTCCGCGTGGTCGTTGGCGTACCGGCTGGTCAGCAGGAAGGGGTGATCGTGGGCCAGTTGTTCGAGCCCCCGTCTGACCTCCTTGAGCGGGACCTCGCCGCCGGAGACGCTGAGGGTGATGTGCCACAGCTTGGACCGGGTCTGTTGCTCGTCCGTCACCACCGGTTCCTGCTCAAGGCTCTGGTCGGTGCGTGGGCCGACGAAATCGGGTCCCGCTCCGACACTGGTCAGGGCGCGGCTGCCCGTTCCGCGGGGCGGCGCCCCCGGGCGCGCTCGTCTCACCGGCGGCCTCCTGTGAATGTGTAGCTGTGCTGACCCCTTGTGTCCCCGTGACAAAGTTGACCAGGCCAGGGCCCGGCTTGGGGCGGTTTTCGTGAAGGTCTCCGCCCGAAGGCTGGACTTTCGGCCGTTTCAGGGGGCCGGACGGGACGTGAGGACGACGAGATCGTCCCTGTGTACGACCTCGCGTTCGTACGCGGGGCCGAGTTCCCGTGCCAGGTCGCGGGTGGAGCGGCCGAGCAGCTGGGGGATCTCCTTGGCGTCGAAGTTGACCAGGCCCCGGGCGACCGCGCTGCCCGCCAGGTCCCGCAGTTCCACCGGGTCACCGGCGGAGAACTCGCCCTCGACCCCGCAGATCCCGGCCGGCAGCAGCGAGGTGCGCCGCTCGACGACCGCCCGTACGGCTCCGTCGTCGAGGGTGAGGGCGCCTCGCGGTGTGGAGGCGTGGGCCAGCCAGAGCAGCCGGTCGGCCGAGCGCCGTCCGGTGGGGTGGAAGTAGGTCCCGGTGTCACGGCCGGCGAGCGCGTCGGCGGCCCGGCTGGCGGAGGTCAGGACGACGGGTACGCCGGCGGCGGTGGCGATCCGGGCGGCCTCGACCTTGGTGACCATGCCGCCGGTGCCGACCCCCGCCTTGCCCGCGCTGCCGATCGTGACGCCCTGGAGGTCCTGCGGGCCGCTCACCTCGGCGATGCGGGAGGTGCCCGGGGTGCTGGGGTCGCCGTCGTAGAGGCCGTCGACGTCGGAGAGCAGGACCAGGAGGTCGGCGTGGACGAGGTGGGCGACGAGCGCGGCGAGCCGGTCGTTGTCGCCGAACCGGATCTCGTCCGTGGCCACGGTGTCGTTCTCGTTGACGACGGGGAGCGCCCCCATCTCCAGGAGCTGGTCGAGGGTGCTGTAGGCGTTGCGGTAGTGGGCCCGCCGGCTGGTGTCGTCGGAGGTGAGGAGCACCTGTCCGACGCGTACGCCGTAGCGGGCGAAGGAGGCGGTGTAGCGGGCGACCAGGAGTCCCTGGCCGACGCTGGCGGCCGCCTGCTGGCGGGCCAGGTCCTTGGGCCGGCGGACGAGGCCGAGCGGGGCGAGCCCGGCCGCGATGGCGCCGCTGGAGACGAGGACGATCTCGCGGTCCCCGCCGCCTCTGACCTTGGCGAGTACGTCCACGAGGGCGTCCACCCGGTCGGCGTCGAGGCCACCCGCCGCGGTGGTGAGTGAGGAGGACCCGACCTTGACGACGATCCTGCGGGCGCCGGTCACGCCCGGCCTGGCAGCTGACACGTACTTCCTCACACTCTGGCTCGCCCGGAGCCTCCCCAAGGGGCCCGCCGCCCGGTTGCCCGACGACACCGCCCGGAGGACCGGCGGCCGGCGCCGGGACCGCGTCGGAGCCGGGTCCCACGTCAGGGGCCTCGTCCGCGTCCTGGACCGGAGCGGCCTCTCCCCGGCACAGCACAGTACGCGAACGGCACCGTCCGGCGCCTTCCCGTTCCGCTCGGTGGACAGCGGAGGGGGCGCCGGACGGTGCCGGTGGTCCGGAGGCCGGGAGCCGGTGCCGGCAGCCGGATGTCCGGTGCCGGGTACCGCCGCCGGACACCGCTCACCCGTTGCCGAGGGCCAGCATCCGGTCGACGACGCGTGCCGAGGCCAGCCCGTCGGAGGGCTCGCAGAAGTCGGCCTTGAACCGGTCGTACTTCTCTCTGTACTTCTCGGTCACGTCGTCGATGTTCAGGATCGCGTCGACGAGTTCGTCGGACGTCTTGAGCAGGGGCCCGGGGGCCCGCGAGGTGAAGTCGAAGTAGAACCCGCGCAGGGTGTCCCGGTAGTGCTCCAGGTCGTACGTGAAGAAGAGCATCGGCCGGCCGGAGTGCGCGAAGTCGAACAGCACGGAGGAGTAGTCCGTGATGAGGACGTCGGCGATCAGGTAGAGGTCGGCGATGTCCGGGTAGTACGTGACGTCCCAGACGAAGCCCTGGCCGGCGCCGGGGATGCTGTCGAGGACCTTGTGGTGCTTGCGGTAGAGCAGCACGTGGTCCTCGCCCAGGCGCTTGCGCGCCGCGTCCACGTCGATCCGGTTGTCGAGCTTGAAGCGCCGCCCGCCGTACCGCTGGTCGTCGCGCCAGGTGGGCGCGTACAGGACGACCTTCTTGCCCGCGGGGATGCCCAGCTTCTCCCGGACGGCCGCCGCCCGCCGCACCCTGTCCGGGGCGTGGAAGACGTCGTTGCGCGGGTATCCGGCCTCCAGCACCTCGCACTGGAGCCGGAAGGCGTTGGTCATGATCGGGGTGGTGAACGCGTTGGGCGTGATGAACAGGCTGTACTGCAGGGACCGCTGGGGCAGGCTTCCGATGTAGGCGAGGTTGGCCTGGGGGGTGCCGAGGAGGTCGGCGCCGATGCGCTTGAGCGGGGTGCCGTGCCAGGTCTGGACGACGACCTGGCCCTCGCGGCGGACGAACCATTCGCGGATGCCGCCGTTGGTGACGATGTAGCGGCTGCGGGCCAGGGCCTCGTACCACTCCTCGCTGGCCCACTCCACGCCGCGCACGCCGGGCGGCAGGACGACCTGCTGGTCGTGGACCATCGCGATGTGCTCGACGTCGGTGCCGCGGCGCACCAGCTCTTCGTAGACCGCGCGCGGGGAGTCGGAGAACTGCTTTCCGCCGAAGCTGTTGTAGAGCACGGCCTCCCGCAGCGGCAGCTCACGCAGTTCGGTGCTGAACCGCCGGCGCATCTGCGCCTGCCGGTAGGCGCCCCGGAGTGCGTCGTCCAGGACCGGGCCCGACTCCAGGAAGATCCGGTCGTACTCGAACCGCTCGACGGTGTACGCGCGGTGCGCGCCCTGGTGGCCGAGCGGCAGGCTGCCGATGAGGTCGGGGCGGATCGTCACGGGGACGTCGTGCCGGTGGTCCCACTCGTCCCGCGCCCGCAGGAAGGGGAGCCAGCGTCCGGCGCGGAGGGAGAGCGTGCCCTCGTGCGCCGGCATGACGTCGGGGGTCACACGGGCGGTGAAGCGTCCGTCGGCGAACTCGACCGGGAACGGCTTGTCCTCGTTGCGGCCGCTGTGCCGCAGGACGAACTTCATCGTCTCGGCGGGCCCGGAGTAGGTGCCGGAGAGCACCAGTTCGCCGCCGTCGGACCACTCGGCCCGGTCGACGAGGGGCTGGGGGACGCGCATCTGCGGGGAGAAGTTGCCGGCCCCGTCGGTGCGTACGGCGAACTCCAGGCCGCCTTCGAGCTTCCGGACGCCGGTGCGCAGGCCCTGGCCGATGGTGGCCCGGCGTGTGGTGCCGTCCGCGAAGACGATGAACGCGCGGTAGGTCCTGGCCTTGCCGGCGACGACTCCGTCGACGGGCAGGCCGGCGAAGGGCACCCGTCCGGTGAACCGGATCCAGCCGTCGGCGCCGGGGCCGAGCTCCTGGAGCGGGAAGTCTGCGGTGTACTCGGTGGGTTCGTGGTCCAGGCGCAGCGCGGTGGGCGTCTTGCCCGCGGTGGCCAGGGCGCGGGAGCGCAGGGTCACCGACATGCCGTCGGTGTCCGCCTCCTGGGACTCGACCTCGGCCGGGACGATGTCCACGGTGAGCTTGAGCCGGTTGCGGTCGAATCCGGTGACGACCCGCACCCCGTCGTCGACGACGCGGACGGAGCTGTGCCCGGTGGCGCCCGCGTTGCCCTTGAGGACGCTGCCCACGGACATGCCGCCGGGGCGGGGGATGCCGATGCCCAGGCGCCAGGTGCCCGGCTGCCAGTGGCCGCGGGTGCGCAGGCGCGCGGGGTCGATGCTGAGCTCGAATCCGGACCAGTCGTAGTGGTGGTGGGCGCTCTTGGCCTCGGTGGTCGCCCTGGGTTCCAGGACGGTGCGCAGCCGCAGGGGGATGGCGCTCTTGCTTCCCTGGCGGCGGAGCACGGCGACGCGCAGCGACCGTTTGCCGGTGGCGGAGGGGATGTTGGGGATGTAGGCGTACCCGCGGACGTCCAGACGCCCGTTGCGCCAGGCCAGGCCGAGGAGCTTGCTGCGGACCGGGAGTTCCTTGCGCGTGAAGTTGCGCACCGCCGGGGGCAGTGAGGAGCTCTCTATGCCCGGGAGCTCGATGCGGGCGCGCCGCAGGCCGCGTACGGCGAAGGCTCCGGGGTTGGCGCGTTCGTACTCCAGGAGCCGGACGAGCTCGTCACCGCGTCCGGTGGCGGCGAGGTGCCATTTGACCCGTGCGATCGGGGAGAACTTCCGGGCGAGCTTGGGGGCGGCCTGCGCCAGAAACTCCTTCGCCGCGCTGTGGAAGGCGGGGCGCTCCTCGACCGGCGTCTCCGGGAAGTACTTCATGAGCCGGTTGAGCTCTTCAGGAATGGTTTCGACGGTTCGGGACGCCACGGCGAGAGGGCCTTTCCGAGGGGACTGCAGAGGTGAACCCCAGGAAGACGGGGCGTGACTGAGACGCATAATAGGGCCTCATCGTTGCTCCACAGTAAGCCGTGACCCCCCTCACATGACAGCCGCCCTCGGTTGCGATCCGCTGCTCGGGGGCGGTGAGGGGCCTCCCGCGCCCCCTCAGGCCCGCCGTGCCGGCGGTGCGGGGCGGACTGCCCGCAGGACCCTTCGGGCCTTGCGGACGAAACGGTGCACAAGGGAGGAAGCAGCCGCGACGGGCGGATCGATCCTTTTGCCGTTCCGCCACTCGGTCACCCGCACCTGGTACGCCGACTCGGGCAGCTCGGGGCCCTCGCGGAAGTGCGGGTACGCCAGCCAGAGCCGGGCGGGGCGCTCTCCGCGGACGATCTCCGGCTCCCGGCCCTCCTTGACGAAGCGCAGGATGTCCATGAGCAGGTCGGGGCGGCCCTTGGCCACGCAGATCAGGCGCAGTCTCTCCTGGACCTTGAGGGAGCCGGCCAGTCCGCGCGTCCAGTACTGGGCCATGAGCGGGGCGGCCAGCTCCATCTTCCTCTTCCGCACCGCGGCGGACTGCTTCAGGAACCCGGGTCCGAACTGGGGAAGCAGGGTGATGACGAACGGGCGCACCATCAGGGCGTCCCGCTTGGGCCCCGGCGGGACGTGCTCGGCGATGAGGCCCGTCAGGGCGCGGGCGGAATCGAAGCGGAGTTCGTAACTCCCGCTCTTGGTGACGTGTTTACCGTCTTCGCGGCCCACCAGGTAGTAGCAGGTGTAATCGGCGACGACGGAAACGCCGTTGCCCCGCAGATAGGCCTCCAGCGTGAAGAGGGCGTCCTCGCCGGTCTTCAGTTTCTCGTCGAACGACATCCCGAGCCGGACGAGGAGTTCGCGCCGGAAGAGTTTCTGGGCGCTCAGCGTGAATTTGACCTGGGAGAAATAGATGTCGGCGCGTTCGACGGTCTGCTTCCACATCGACTTGGCCGCGCCCCGGTTGACGCCGACGACCTTGCCGAGCACCACGTCCGTACCGGCCCGGTCGCCCATGGCGACCATGCGCTCCAGCGCCTCCTCGCCGAAGTAGTCGTCGGCGTCCAGGAAGAAGACGTAGCGGCCGCGGGCGAGGGCGAGGCCGGTGTTACGGGGGCCGCTGGGGCCGCCGGAGTTCTCCTGGTGGACGACTCTGGTGTCGATGGCGGTCCGCGCGGCGAAGGCGTCCAGGTACTCCCCGGTGCCGTCGGTGGAGCCGTCGTCGACGGCGATGATCTCCAGGCGCCCGGCGCCGAGTGTCTGCGCCTCGACGGATTCGAGGCAGCGGATCAGATAGGGCATCGCTTGGTAGGCGCCGATGACGACGCTGACATCCGGTGCGTTGCTGCTCATCGTTCCCCGGTCCGTGATTTCCATATTGATCAGGAGAGACGATGGAACGACAATTCATGCCGCACCTCGTGGACAGACACGCGAAACGGCCCGTGCGTTCCCCTCCCGCAGGAGGAGACGGACGGGCCGTTGCGCGGGTTGCCTCACGATCGAGAATTTTTTCGGACATCTGCCCGATAATCGATATCAGGCCAGGGTTATCTCCGGATCAGCGCACCGACGGGGTCTCCCCGCCGCTGCCCGCGTCCGCCTACGGCACGTCCGGGTCGGCGGCCGTCGTGGCCGCGGCCACGCTCTCCGCCTCGCCGTCGCCCGCCCCGCTGGAGGACGCCTCCGGGTCCGGCGTCGGCCCGGCCTGCTCCCCGATCCGCTGGGCGACGCCCGCGTTGCGCGCCTCGGCCTTCGCGGTCAGCGCCCGCACGGCGGCGTTGAACTGCTCCATCGAGGTCGGCTCGTCCGGGCCCAGCAGGTAGCGCTTCAGCTCCCGGCGCGGCCCGGCCAGCGGGTCGGTGGCCGGGTCGTTGACGGCGTCCAGCAGCTGCCCCAGCTCCTCGGCACCGTTGGACAGGATGACGGCGGCCCGTACGGCGGTGTTCTGCCGCTTGAACTCCTCCGCCCCGAGCTGGGCGGAGTCCGTGACCGCGTACGGCTTGCCGCTCGCGAGGAAGTCGGACACCACGCTGGAGATGTCCGAAACCATGGCGTCGGACTGGTTGAAGCAGTCGTACAGCTTCGGCTGCGCGCCGTCCACCGTCCGGTGCTCCCACCAGCCGAAGGTGCGCCAGTAGGCGTCGTCCCACGCGGCACGCAGCGTGGCGAGCTCGGCCTGCCGCGCCGGGTCGGCGAGCGAGACGCGCGACTCCTCCGCGTCGTCGCCGCCCGCCCGGCCCGGCTTCACCAGCTCGTCCAGCCGGGCCTCGATGCCGGCCAGCTCGGCCCGGGCGGCACGGAGTCCGGCGGCGGCGGAGGACGCCTCCTTCACCCAGCGCGGGTCGGCCGCGCGCTCCTGGGCGGCCTTGCCGATCATGGCCTTGATCCTGAAGTCGACGGCCTTGGCCTTGGCGCTGCGGATACCGGTGAAGGGGTGCGGCTTGTAGATCACGCGGACGGGCCGGTCCGCGTTCAGCAGTCCGCGCACGATGTTCTCCCCGGCCAGCAGCAGGGAGGTGTTGCCGGGGTTGTCGTCCCAGCCCTCCCAGGTGGGGGCGTACAGCACCGTGGGGACCGGGTTCTTCGTGGTGCCGGTCCAGGTCTCGATGGGCGCCAGCTGCGGGCGCCCGACCTCCACGATGTCCTCGTCGCGGACGCCCACGTCGGCCAGGGCGTACCGGTCGCGGCCCGCACGGCCGGCGGTCCACACCTCGTCGTACACCTTGGAGAAGGGGTTGACGCTGGCGAGCTTGTCGCTGTCGCCGTGCCCGATGAAGACGTGCTTCATGGTCGGGACACGCAGCATGTGGATGTTCTTGCCGACGTTGGCCGGATACAGACAGACCCGGACCGTGGACAGGTCCAGGTTCATCAGATGGGTACCGGCCGGGACGCAGACCACGGGGACGGAGGTGTCGGCGAGCTGGGGGACGAGGTTACGCTCCCGCATGACGATCAGCGGACGCCCCTCGACGGCGGCCATGGTCTCCAGCCACATGTTGCCCTGGTAGGCGGACTCGGCCGAGCCGGAGAAGTAGAGCACGACGGTCGGCCGGTACTCGCGCATCCAGGTGTCCAGCGCCTTCAGCACCGCCGGGGCCGGAGGCGCCAGGCGGCCGCGCCGCACGTACGGGAGGAGTGCAGCGTTGTAGGCGACGCCCAGGAGCAGGGTGAGGGCCGCGCCGGCGTAACCGAAGACGACGCTGCCGGTCTGCGCGGCGACGACGAAACCGGCCATCGCGGGGATGTCGAGGTGGAGCATCTTCTCCGCGGACCGGTGCAGCAGCCGCTGCGGCGGGGCGTCGGGGATGCGGACGGCGTGCAGGTCCACGTTGCGGGTGACGATCGGCATGGTGCGGCGCAGCCGGAGCAGGGTCGTCAGCGCGCCGTGCGGTGCCTGGAGGCCGTAGAAGACCAGGAAGCAGGCCACGGCGACGAAGAAGAGCGGCTCCTCGGCGAGGTCCAGCCGGGCCAGCAGGAGGATGACCATCAGCTGGCGGAGCAGGAAGCGGATCGGCAGTCCCGCCCGCACCTTGCTCAGCCGGTTGACGAGATAGCTGCCGCGCTGGTGCAGGTACCAGTCGCTGACGTACGTGACAGCCGTGGCCGCCGCGAAGAACCAGATGTCGGGAAGAAGTGCCGCGACCATGATGCAGGGGTAGCCCAGCATCATCAGTATCGCCGCCGCGAGTTCTGACCGACTGCCCACACGGGCCAGGCGAATGGCTGTCGAAATCACGAAGAACCTGCTCCAGGGGGTGCCGGTTGTTTCACATATTGAGGGATTAAAGAGAAATGCGATGATACGGCTGTACGCATACAGGCCTCCGCGGTCACCTTTCGGCGATCACAGAGGCCCGTACATGCACATATGTGCATTTGTCAAGGATTATTACACATCTTCCTGGCGGTCCAGCACGGAGGCCAGGGCCTGCTCGAAGCCCGAGGACCCGGCGGCCTCCCGCGTCGGGTCCTGCTGCCTCACGTCGATGACATGGCCCGTCATCGCGGACAGGAGGACGTCCAGCGAGGTGCGCGCGACGGCCTCCGAGGAGAGCAGGGAGCCCTCCGGCTCCTTGCCGAACGCCTTGGTGCGCATGGGAGTGGCGGTGCGCTCCGGGTTCACGCAGTTGACCCGGATGCCCTCGCCCGCCCACTCGTCCGCGAGCGCCTGGGTGAGGTTCACCATCGCGGCCTTGGTGGAGGAGTAGAGGCTGTACTCGGCGCGGCCGCGGGTGTAGCTGCTGGAGGTGTAGAGCAGCAACTGGCCCTGGGTCTCGGCCAGGTACTTGTACGAGGCGCGGGCGATCTGGACGGGCGCCAGGTAGTTGACGTTCAGCGCCTCCTGGATCGTCGTGTTGTCCGTCTCCGCCAGCTTGCCGATGCGCAGCACGCCCGCGGTGTTGATGACGTAGTCGACCCGGCCCGTCTCCGCGTAGGCCTTGGAGAGCGCGTCGTCGACGTGCTCCGGGTTCTCCACGTGCGTCCCGGTGGTGGAGCGGCCCAGCGCGTACACCTTCGCGCCGTAGCTCTCGGCCAGCGTCGCGATGTCCGCCCCGATGCCGTACGAGCCGCCGAAGACGACCAGCGTCTTACCGGAGAGCAGCTCGCGGTAGGCGGCCTCGTCGGCCTGCTGCGGAGCCGCGGTGGAGGCCAGCTGGAAGAGCTTGTCGGTGATGAAGACGTCGACCGGCTGGGTCACCTTCATGTTGTACTCGTCGCCGGCGACCACATGGATCGGCACGTCCGGGAGGTACCGCAGGACGACCGAGCAGTCGTCGGTGGCCTGGAAGTTCGGGTCGCCCGCCGCGATCTCGTACGCCTTGCGGATCGTGGAGAGCTTGAACGCCTGCGGGGTCTGGCCGCGGCGCAGCCGGGACCGGTCCGGGACGTCGGTGATGAACTCGCCGTCCTCGCCGTGCGTGCGGGTGACGATGATCGTGTCCGCGGACGGGATGGCGACGTCGACCGCCTGGTAGCGGTCGAGGGCCTCGACGCAGTCCTTGATGACCCGCTGTGACAGCAGGGGGCGCACGGCGTCGTGGAAGAGGACGTTGCGGTCCTCCCCTTCCGCGAGGCCTTCGCCGAGGGCCGTGATGGCCCGCTCGGTGGTCTCGTTCCGGGTGCTGCCGCCTTCGATGATCTTGGTGATCTTGGTCAGTCCGGCCTTGGCGACGATCTTCTCGACGTCGGGCACGAAACCCGGCGCCATCAGCACGATGACATCGTCGATGTCCTCGGCGTGCTCGAAGATGGTCAGCGTGTGCTCGATGACGGCCTTACCGGCGATCTTCAGCAACTGCTTGGGGATCGACAGACCCACACGCTGACCGGTGCCACCCGCGAGCACGACCGCTGTGGTCCGGGGCTTGGCTTCCTGAGGCACAGACACAGACGACCTACCTTGCGATGACAGGGGGGAGACAGTGTGATGGTCGCACTCTCCGTGACCGTCTCGCAAGGTGGACGTTTAACGCCGCTCTCCCCTGGGAAACCCCGTGTTCACCGTCTGGCCAGGCAGGTTGCCGCCCCACGCGCCCGCGCCCGGGGTGATCGACTCCACAGACGTGTTACGCAATCCGCACATCACAGGACCCGATACCCGCCCCGAGCTGGGCGTTCCCTGTGAGAACCGGGTGCTCCGCCGTCGGCGGAGGGGCACCCGTCGCCTCGCGTGCACGGGACTAGGGGGTGTTTCGAAAGTAGCGCCGTCCGCCCGGAGGGCGGGGCCGGCGGCGTCTGGTGCGTGCGATCGCAAGGCGGAGGGTCGCCCCGATACTGGATGTATCGGGGTGATCCCGACAACGCGGCGAGCGTGCGTGCCAGGCGTCGCCGGGCAGGCGGGACTTTCGAAACACGCCCTAGAAGGGGTCGAACTCGTCGTACGCGCGGTCCGCCTCGTCCCGGTCGGCCTCGCGCTCACGGCGCCGCTGCTCGGCGGGGCGCGGCTCCTCCAGCCGGTGGTCCTCGCCACGGCGGCCCAGCATCTCGGCGCCCGCCGTCACGGTCGGCTCCCAGTCGAAGACGACCGCGTTGTCCTCGGGGCCGATGGCCACACCGTCGCCGGCGCGGGCACCCGCCTTGCGCAGCGCGTCCTCGACGCCGAGGCGGTTGAGCCGGTCGGCGAGGTAGCCGACGGCCTCGTCGTTGTTGAAGTCGGTCTGCCGGATCCAGCGCTCGGGCTTCTCACCGCGCACGCGGTAGATGCCGTCGTCCTCCACGGTCACGGTGAACCCGGCGTCATCGACGGCCTTGGGCCGGATGACGACCCGCGTCGACTCCTCCAGGGGCTTCGCGGCACGGGCCTCGGCGATGATCCCGGCGAGGGCGTACGAGAGCTCGTTCAGCCCCTTGTGGGCGATGGCCGAGACCTCGAAGACGCGGTAGCCGCGTGCCTCCAGGTCCGGGCGGATCATGTCGGCGAGGTCCTGGCCGTCGGGGATGTCCACCTTGTTCAGGGCGACGATGCGCGGCCGGTCCTCCAGGCCGCCGTACAGCCGCAGCTCCTCCTCGATCATGTCGAGGTCGGAGACCGGGTCGCGGTCCGACTCCAGCGTCGCGGTGTCCAGGACGTGGACGAGGACGGAGCAGCGCTCCACGTGCCGCAGGAACTCCAGGCCGAGGCCCTTGCCCTGGCTGGCGCCGGGGATGAGCCCGGGGACGTCCGCGATGGTGTAGACGGTCGAACCGGCGGTCACCACACCCAGGTTGGGGACGAGGGTGGTGAACGGGTAGTCGGCGATCTTCGGCTTGGCCGCGGAGAGCACCGAGATCAGGGAGGACTTGCCGGCGCTCGGGTAGCCCACGAGGGCGACGTCGGCGACGGTCTTGAGCTCCAGGACGATGTCGCGGCTCTCCCCCGGCTCACCGAGCAGCGCGAAACCGGGCGCCTTGCGGCGGGCGGAGGCCAGCGCGGCGTTGCCGAGGCCGCCGCGGCCGCCCTGGCCGGCGACGAAGGTGGTGCCCTGGCCGACCATGTCCGCCAGGACGTTGCCGGCCTTGTCGAGGACGACGGTGCCGTCCGGGACGGGCAGCACCATGTCCTGGCCGTCCTTGCCGGAACGGTTGTCACCGGCGCCGGGCTGGCCGTTGGTGGCCTTGCGGTGGGGGCTGTGGTGGTAGTCGAGCAGGGTGGTGACCGACTGCTCGACGACGAGGATCACGTCGCCGCCACGCCCGCCGTTGCCCCCGTCGGGGCCGCCCAGCGGCTTGAACTTCTCACGGTGGACGGAGGCGCAGCCGTGGCCCCCGTTACCCGCGGCGGCGTGCAGCTCGACGCGGTCCACGAAGGTGGTCATGGTTGGTGCCTCCAGGTACTGCCGGTACATACGGGAATGTCGCTTGGTGTCTCTTGAGCTCTGGTGTGTCTCTTGAGCTAACGCGCCGAGGGCGGACCCGCTTCCCCGATTACCGGGAAAGCTGGGATCCGCCCTCGGAAGGTGCTGTGTCGTTCGGCCGGCGCCTGGGTCAGGCGGCGACGGGAACGATGTTCACGACCTTGCGGCCACGGTGCGTACCGAACTCCACCGCACCGGCGGTCAGCGCGAACAGCGTGTCGTCGCCGCCACGGCCGACGCCCGTGCCCGGGTGGAAGTGGGTACCGCGCTGGCGGACCAGGATCTCACCGGCGTTGACGGCCTGACCGCCGAAGCGCTTCACGCCGAGCCGCTGAGCATTGGAATCGCGCCCGTTCCGAGTGGACGATGCGCCCTTCTTGTGTGCCATGTGTTCTCAGTCCCTTACTTCGCAGCCGCGGGGATACCGGTGACCTTGATCGCCGTGTACTGCTGGCGGTGACCCTGGCGACGGCGGTAGCCGGTCTTGTTCTTGTAGCGAAGGATGTCGATCTTCGCGCCCTTGTGGTGGTCCACGACCTCGGCCTGGACCTTGATGCCGTCCAGGACCCACGGGTCGCTGGTCACGGCGTCGCCGTCGACGACGAGCAGGGTCGAGAGCTCGACCGTGTCGCCAACCTTGGCGGTGGAAATCTTGTCAACCTCAACGATGTCGCCGACAGCAACCTTGTGCTGGCGACCACCGCTGCGCACGATGGCGTACACGCGGATCTCTCTCTCACTCGGAACGGATCCCCTGATGCCAGCCGCCCGCGCGGGCCGGGGCCTACGACAGTCCGGAAGGATGAGCGGCCTCCCCCGGGGACGGATCACCGGGAGGGATGTGCTCAGGGGCAGACGCACACAGACACGCCGAGGGGCAAGGTTACGGGGGCGGGGTACGGGGGTCAAACCGGGCTCAGCCCCGCGGCGTCAGCATCCGGTCCACGAGGTTCTTCGTCGCCCGCTGGACGTGCTCGTTGGCGTGCGCGGGCGCGTGGAGAGCCAGGGGCCAGTGGAACGTCCCCGCGACGAAGACCAGCGTGCCGTCGCCGTGCACGCACAGGCTGGAGTTCTGGACCTTCCGGCCCCGCCCCATGCTGTCCCCGTAGGGGGAGGCGGAGAGAAGGGTCTGCTCGGTGTCCTCGGGCCGGGGCATGGACGGGTTGAACCCGTCGGCCTCGACGGCCACGAGATCCGGGATCTCGTCGCCGTCCCGGAGCCCCGTGCCGGCCCAGAACCAGTGTTTGCTCTCGCGGACGACGAGCGGCGCGGGCTCGTGGAGTATCCCGTTGTACTGGACTCCCAGCAGCCCCTGTTCCGCCCTGAGGTGCTTCTTGCCGAGCTTGCGCCACCGCACGGTGGGCCCCGCCTCGCCCGGTTCGGGGTCCGGGGCCTCCTTGTAGCAGGTCACCACCCGGCCGGGCCGCCCGTCGGCCGAGTCCTCCACGCGTATGTGGAAGTAGATGTTGTTGGAGGCCAGGAACGCGAGATGGGTACCGACGGCAACGGCTTCCTCGGCGCGGTCCCGCATCTCCTTGGACCAGTACTCGTCGTGCCCCGAGAACATCATGGCCGTGTAGTGCGAGGGGTCGACGCGCCCCTCGTGGAGATCGACGCTGGTCGCGTACGTGACGTCGTACCCATGGCTCTCCGCCCACCTGGCGGCGCTCATGTCCATGTCCAGCCAGCGCGCCATGCCGGACTCCGCGTAGGGCCGGTCGAAGGACACCTGGAACGCACGTACCTCGTTGCCGCCCAGCACTCCCTCGGAGGCGTACCCCTTGTACAGGTTCTTCCCGGTGTGCCCGTCGAGCGGCCATATGTTGTAGGCCTGGTACGTGGTGAAGGGGACGACCAGCAGGATGTCGGACTTCCGGCCGGTGTCGCGGACGACGAACGGCGTGTAGCTGCGGTACCCGTCGCGGGAGGTGAAGACGGCCAGGAAGAGGCCCGACACCCACGTCTCGGGCACGTCCAGGGTCCAGGAGACCGGCCAGTCGCAGGCGATGATCCCCGTCCCGGCGTCCGCGTCCGGCTTCGTACGCGGTTCCACGCGCACGTCGTCGCCCGTCACCATCAGGCGCGCTCCGACGCCTTCGTAGTGGCCGACGCGGTAGACGGCGACCGTGCAGGTCTGCTCCCGGTGCGACGAGATGTGGAAGCCGATCGACTCCCCCGGGGACACGGAGGTGGCCGACGCGTACCCCTGGATCTGCGCACCCTCGTCCCGCACGCCCTTCGTACCGGCGTTCCCCACGGTCCACGCGTCCGAACCCGGGGCGCGGTTCTCGGTCACCACGGGGTTGTCACCCGTCCTGGGCGCGGGCCGGACGACCGGGGAGGACGAGGACGCCGCCTCGCCGCGGAGCTGGTAGCCGACCACCCCCACCGCCCCGATTCCGATAGCACCGAGAGCGGTCCGACGCGACACCTTCGACACGGGTCCTCCGACGCCTGGGCGCCAGGCCTCGTGCCTCTCGCGCCACCATGTGCGTGTCGAGAAGGCCGTAGATGCTCCACCCCGCCCCCGCCGACGGCTGCTCATAGTACGGGGATCGCGAAGCACTCGTGCCGATGTTGTGCATGTGCGTTCAACCACATGTCACACACACGCAGTTGCGATGCGGGAGCCGGTGCCGCGGACGGCCCGCCGCGCGCCCGGATCCTGAGATCGTATGCTCGGCGGGATGATCCGCCCGCCAGGAAGGCGCAGCACGTGAACTACAAGGTCCAGCCCACCGCCCAGGTCGACGAGAGTGCCGAGATCGGCGACGGGAGCAGTGTCTGGGAACTGGCTCAGATCCGGGAGGGCGCCAAGCTCGGTGAGGGCTGCGTCGTCGGCCGTGGCGCCTATGTCGGCACCGGCGTGCGGATCGGGAACAACGTCAAGTTGCAGAACTACGCCCTGGTCTACGAGCCGGCCGAGCTGGGTGACGGCGTCTTCGTCGGGCCCGCGGTCGTCCTCACCAACGACCACAACCCGCGCTCCGTGGACCCCGAGGGCAAGCAGAAGCGCGGCGGCGACTGGGAGGCCGTGGGCGTGAAGGTCGCGGAGGGCGCCTCCCTCGGCGCACGCTCCGTCTGCGTCGCGCCGGTGCGTATCGGGCGTTGGGCGATGGTCGCGGCGGGCGCCGTGGTCACCAAGGACGTACCGGACTTCGGCTTGGTCGTCGGCGTGCCGGCCCGCCGGATCGGCTGGGTGGGGCGCAGCGGCGTGCGCTTGGTGGAGAGCGCGGACGCTCCGGGTACGTGGGAGTGCCCGCAGACAGGCGCGGTGTACGAGGAGCGCGAGGGTGTCCTCTCCGAGCGGGAGATCTGAGCCGGTGGGCGTGGGTCAGCACAGACCGGACATACAGGCGCCGTCGCGGGGCCCTGGGCCCGCTCGAAGAACATGGTGACCTCGGTGCGCGCGCCGGAGGCGTCACGCCCCGGCACGCGGGACCGGCTGGCATCCCTCACCGGATTGCGCTTCTGGGCCGCCCTGGCCGTCGTCCTCTACCACCTGTCCCGGCAGACCGGCACACTGCCGTGGATCAGTGACCTCACCTGGTACGGACGCAGCGGTGTCACCTTCTTCTTCGTTCTCTCGGGCTTCGTCCTGGCCTGGACGTACGACGGCAAGACGGTCCCGGCCGCGGTCTTCCTCTGGCGGCGGTTCGCGAGGATCTGGCCCCTGTTGGCCGTCTCGACCGCGGTCTCCGTCATCGTGTGGCGCGTGCTGGGGACGGACGTCTCCCTCAAGGGCGTCGCCGCCACTCTGGGCCTGGTCAACTCCTGGATTCCCGAGCGGGAATACCTCGTCGGCGGGAACCCGGCCGCGTGGTCCCTCAGCGACGAGGCGTGGTTCTACCTGATCTTCCCCGTCCTGCTGGTGCTGCCCGTCCTGCGTACGGCACGGGCCCGCCGGTGGAGCGTGGCCGTCCTGTGCGCCGCCTCGGTGGCCGTCTGGTTCGCCGGGGCGCTGATCGCCGAACCGGCCCTCCGTCTCTGGGCCCTGGACTACTTCCCGGTCACGCGTACGTTGCAGTTCGCCCTCGGTGTGGCCGCCGGCCTCGCCGTGAAGCGGGGATGGCGTCCTCCGGTCGGCCTCGCCTGGGCCGTCGCCCTGGTCGTGGCGTGGCACGTGGTGCTCGTACCGTGGTCCCGGGCCGTCCCCGACACGCTCTGGTACAGCCCGTACAGCGCCTCCCACCTGCTGTCGGCCCCCTTCTTCGCCCTGCTGGTGGCGGCGGCGGCGACGGCCGACCTGGAAGGCAGGCGGACCGGTCTCAGCGGCCCCTGGATGATCCGGCTCGGCCACTGGTCGTTCGCCTGGTACCTCTTCCACGAGATCGTGATCAGAGCACTGCTGGGGGAGACCGGGCGCCCCGGCACGCGCGGGGAGACCGCCGCGCTCTGGCTCGTCGTCCTGGTCGTGAGCCTGGCCGTCGCGGCCGTTGCCTACCATTGCGTGGAACATCCACTCGAACGTCTGCTTCGGCGCAACGGACCGGGCGGCGCCAACCGTTCGCCGGCGCCCCCCAGGCGAAGGACGCGGCGCCGCGGGAAGTCTGAAGCCGCGATCCTCAGCGGGCCAAGCCCCATGACCGAGAAGAAGAGTATTCAATGAAAGTCATCAGCATCGTCGGTGCCCGTCCTCAGCTGGTGAAGCTGGCGCCCGTGGCGGCCGCCTTCGCCCAGACCGACCACCAGCACGTCATCGTCCACACCGGACAGCACTACGACGCGGACCTTTCGGACGTCTTCTTCTCGGGGCTGGGGATTCCCGACCCGGATGTGCACCTGGGTGTCGGTTCCGGCAGCCACGGCGTGCAGACCGGATCCGTGCTCTCCGCGCTCGACCCGGTCCTCGAAGCCGAGCAGCCCGACTGGGTCCTGGTGTACGGCGACACGAACTCGACGATCGCCGGGGCGCTTTCAGCGGTCAAGCAGCATCTCCCGGTCGCCCACCTGGAAGCCGGCCTCAGGTCCTTCAACCGCCGGATGCCGGAGGAGCACAACCGCGTGCTCACCGACCACTGCGCGGATCTCCTGCTCGCCCCCACCGAGGAGGCCATGCGTCATCTGGCCAACGAGGGGCTGGCGCAGCGGGCCGAGCTGGCCGGCGACGTGATGGTCGACATCTGCCTGCGGATCCGCGACGCGGTCCTGGCAGGGGAACACCCGGCTCCGATGCTGCCCGAGGGCATCGACCCGGCCCAGCCGTTCCTGCTGGCCACCCTGCACCGGCCGGACAACACCGATGATCCGGCCCGTCTGGCTGCCGTCGTGGGGGCGCTGGCCGCTCTGCCGATGCCCGTGGCCCTGCTGGCACACCCCCGCCTGACGGCGCGCGCGGAGCAGCACGGTATCGACCTGGCCCAGGGTTCGATCCACGTGGGGCGCCCTCTCCCCTACGCCGGTCTGGTCGCCGCGGTGCTGGCCTCCTCCGGTGTGGTGACCGACTCGGGCGGCCTCCAGAAGGAGGCGTACCTGCTCGACCGGGTCTGCACCACCATCCGCCCGGAGACGGAGTGGATCGAGACGCTGGAGGGCGGGTGGAACCATCTGGTTCCCGACCCCCACGACATGGCCCGGGACGAGTGGGCCGCCCTGGTCACCCGGCGCGCTCCGGAAACCCCGCACGGGGCCCCGTACGGCGACGGCACCGCGGCCCAGCGAGTGGTCAAGCTGATGGAGCAGAGGGCGCCTCAGCACACGAGCTGACGGCCGCTGCGCACGAAGGGCTCACCCGCGTCGAGACGCGGGTGAGCCCTTCGCCGTCATCGGCTCGCCTTCGGCGCGTCCGTCCCGGCCTCGGCCCGGGCGGACGGCCGGCGGTCAGGCGAGGTCTTTCAGCAGCTTCTCGTAGAGAACGACGTACTTCTCCGCCTGGGCTTCCCAGCTCCACTCGTCGAGCATGCCCGGACGGTCGTACGGCTGGGTGTAGCGGTCCCGGTCGTCGAGGACCAGCCCCACCGCCCTGGCCAGGTCCTTGGCGTCCTCGGACCGGAAGACCTCGCCGTTGCCGACGCGGGTGACCTCGTCGGACATGGCCTTGACGTCGCTGACGACGACGGGCAGCCGGGCCTGCATGAACTCGAAGAACTTCGTGCTCAGCGCCACCTCGTGGTTGACCGGCCCCTTGCGCAGCGGGTGGATGCCCACATCAGCGGTCGAGAGGAAACGCACCAGGACGTCGTACGGCACGTAGGGCATCAGGTGTATCCGCTCGGACACACCGAGACCGGCGGCGAGTTCCCGGAGCGAGTTCACGTAGTCGCCGTCGAGATTGTTGATCATGAAGGCCGCGTGGATGTCCTGGGAGTACTGCAACGACTCCACGATGGTGTGCAGGCAGCGCTGCGGCGCCGCCCCGCCGCAGTAGACCGCCAGCGGAGTGTCCGGCCCCAGCCCGCAGGCGTCGCGGACGTCCCGCGCTCCTTCGGGTGTGGTCCACCCTGACCCGTCGTCCGCCCCGGGCACGAGCTTCGGCGGAGCGTTGAGCGTGACGATCGGCCGTTCGGCCAGCCCGTGCGCGGTCTCCAGCATCTCGGCCAGCGCCGGGGACACCGTGACGATCGCGTCGACGTAACCGATGTGCTCACGCTCGTAGGCCACCTGGGAGGCCAGCCACTTCTTCGACCGGTTGGCCTGCGCGAGGCCGGGCACGAACTCGTGCGCGTCGTAGACGACCCGTACGTTGTGCCCCGCCCTGCGCGCCCGCACCGCGGCACGGGCCGCGACGCCGATCATCCGGAAGTCGTGCGCGTGGATCAGGTCCGGGCGCAGCTCTTCTATCTTGTCCCGGTAGCTGAGTTCGTAGCGCAGCGGCAGTGGGTCCAGACGCCGCCACGCCCGGTCCCCCATCGTGGAGCTCCAGAAACGCCGCTCCACCTCCTCCCAGGCGCCGTCCTTGTCCCCCCAGTTCGCGGCACGGTGCTTCGTCTGCTGCACACGGGCCTTGATCGCGCCTCGCCGGAGCCTTCCCGCGGTGCGCTGCGCGAGCAACGGCAGCTGCGTGGTCCGCGGGCTCCGGGCGATGCCGGTGCGCGCGTCCGGGCCCGCGCTGCTCATCTCCAGCTCGGCCCACTGGACCTTGATGGTCCGTGTCTTGAGGAGGGCCTTCTCCTGGTTCTTGTAGGCCAGGGGATAGCGGAGTTTGGCCACTCTCTTCCGGAGCGTGGTACGGGGGGGCAGCCGCTTCAGTGACAGCCGGTGTATCTGCGCGTCACCGATCTGGTAGGTGTCGGGGCCCGACGCCGGCGCACGCCCGATGAGGTGGACCTCCCAGCCCGCCTCAGCCATGGCCCGGGCGCTCTTCTGCACCCGTGAGTCACCGTCGATGGTGTTGTCGACGAGCATCACGACTCGTCCGGGGCGGCTTCCTGACATCTCTTCAGTTCCTCTGTTGTTCCGGTTCCGCATGTCAGCCGCCGATGACGACGCGTCGCACGCCCGGCCAGTTGGCCGGGTCCGTGGTACGGCGTCCGTCGACCAGGACGCGGACGTCCGGCAGGTCGGTGGAGGCCAGCTCGCGGTACTCGGCGTGGTCGGCCTGGAGGACGGCGGCGGTGACGGTCTGGCCCTCGTGCGGCACCAGGCCGTGCGCGGTCAGCTCGTCGGCGGTGTACATCGGGTCCGACACGAACGGCACGGCGCCTCGGGCCTTCAGCGCCTCGACCACGCCGAAGACGCCGGAGAAGGCGGTCTCCTTGACGCCGCCGCGGTAGGCGGCGCCGAGCACCAGGACCCCGGCTCCGTCGAGGTCACCGTAGGCGGCGGCCAGCAGGTCCACGGCGTACTCGGGCATCGCGGCGTTGGCCTCGCGGGCCGAGCGCACCACGGTCGCCTCCGGGTCGTTCCACAGGTACATCCGCGGGTAGATCGGGATGCAGTGGCCGCCGACGGCGATGCCGGGCTGGTGGATGTGGCTGTAGGGCTGGCTGTTGCAGGCCTCGATGACCTTCTTGACGTCGATGCCGTTCTGGTCGGCGAACCGGGCGAACTGGTTGGCCAGGCCGATGTTGACGTCGCGGTAGGTGGTCTCGGCGAGCTTGGCCAGCTCGGAGGCCTCGGCGGTGCCGAGGTCCCAGACGCCGTTCGGCCGCGGCAGGTCCTCGCGGGCGTCGAAGTCGAGCACGGCCTCGTAGAACTCCACGCCGCGCCGCGTGGACGCCTCGTCGATGCCGCCCACCAGCTTGGGGTAGCGGCGCAGGTCGGAGAAGACGCGGCCGGTCAGGACGCGCTCCGGGGAGAAGACGAGGTGGAAGTCGCGGCCCGGCGTCAGACCGGAGCCCTCGGCGAGCATCGGCGCCCAGCGGGTACGGGTGGTGCCGACCGGCAGGGTCGTCTCGTACGAGACCAGCGTGCCGGGCTTGAGACCGGCGGCGACCGCCTTCGTCGCCGAGTCCATCCAGCCGAAGTCGGGGGTGCCCTCGGCGTCCACGAAGAGCGGCACGACGATCACGACGGCGTCGGACGCGGCGACCGCGGCCGTGGTGTCCGTCGTCGCGGTGAGCAGGCCGGCGCCCACCGTCTCCTTGAGCTTGACGTCCAGGTCGTGCTCGCCGGGGAACGGCTCGGTGGCCGCGTTGACCAGCTCGACGACCTTCTCGTTGACGTCGGCGCCGATGACCTTGTGGCCCTTGGCGGCGAACTGCACGGCGAGCGGAAGGCCGATCTTGCCGAGCGCGACTACACAGATGTTCATCGGGGTTACTTCCTCTTCGGCCTGGACATCTTGGAGCGCAGGCGACTGAACGCACCCGTCTCGGGCTCCCACAGGGGTGCCGTCGTGAGGACGAGGCGGCCCTTGGAGTTCACGTTGACGGAGGCACGGTGGGGCTCGGTCCGGCCCCAGCGGCGGGCCAGGGGCATGGCGGTGCCGTCGGCCCGCACGGGGATCTCGTACGTCGAGCCCGCCACGTCCACGTAGACCCGCAGGCCTCGCTTGACGGTGCCGGGCCGGATCGGGACGCGGGCGGTCAGCAGGGTCCCCCTGCCGTCCGGGGCGGCTTCGCGGACGAAGCTGCCCACCGCGTCCGGTCGTCGGACGTCACCGGGAAGCCTGCGGGCCCCGGGCTTGTCCGCGCTCGCCGGCATCGCGCCCTGCGCCGGCACGACCACCGCCGAGGCGGTGTCGCCGACGACGCCGATCCGCACGGTGAGGGCGAGCGCGAGGTCCTCGCCCTCCTGCTCCCACTCGGCCGATTCGAGCCGTGTGTGCTTGGCCAGCCGGCCCGCCACCCCTTCGCCCAGCACCTCGTAGAAGTGGTCGGGCAGTCCGACGGCGCCGTCCCGGAACCCCGGGTAGGCCGCGAAGGCCCGGCCGTCCTCCAGGAGGAACGGCGGGGTGCCGTGCTCGGCCTCGTCGGACAGGGCGCGGGAGAGCTCGTCGACGGCTCCGCGCCAGGCCAGACCGAACCGCACCCGTCGCACGACGCCCGTCCGGTCACGCAGCCCGTCGGTGAAGTACGCGTCCAGCAGGGCCGCGATCCCTTCACAGACCTTCCGTCGCGTGTCGGTGTCGAGGAGCAGGAAGTCCTTCTGGAGCAGCTTGGAGAGTTCCCACTCGAAGTGCCGCTTGAAGACGGCGTCCCGGTCGGGGCCCGCGGGGATGAGACCGGCCGCGTGCTCCATGATCCTGGCGGTGCAGCGGAGACGTGCCAGGTGGTCCGCCCGGTAGGTGATGTTGCTCGCGTCCCCGCGTTTCACCGCGTAGTAATACGTGTAGTCGGCGAGGACGGAGATCTTGCGGGCCCGGACACACGCCTCGATGGTGAACGGCTGGTCACTTCCGACCGGCAGGTCCTCGGGGAAGCGCAGCTTGTGCTCCTCCACGAGTGCGCGCCGGAACAGCTTCGTGTTGGCCAGCGTGAACGGAAGGGCCGAACGGTACAGGCTGATGTCCGGGTCGCTCTCGGCGTAGAGCTTCTGGTGGACGTAACGGCCGTTGGTACCGACCATCTTCCCGACGACCACGTCGGACCCGTGCTCGTCCGCGCACCTCACCATGCGCTCCAGCGCCTCGGTGCCGAGGTGGTCGTCGGACCCGATGAAGTAAACGTACCGGCCGGTGGCGAGGTCCAGCGCACGGTTGCTCGGTGCGGCCGGCCCGCCGGAGTTGCGCTGGTGGACGACCTTGACCGTGCCCGGATACCGCGCCGCGAACCGGTCCAGTTCGTCACCGCTCGCATCGGTCGAGCCGTCGTCCACGGCGATGACCTCAAGCCTGTCGAGACCGATACTCTGCCCCACGAGTGAGTTCAGGCACTCGGTGAGGTACGGCATCGTGTTGTAGACGGCTACGACAACGGTGACATCCGGGTCAGTCAACTGGACACGTCCTCACGCGCTGTCTCGTCCTCGTTCAGCCGTACGTTCAGTCCGCTCGCGGCCGACTCCAGCACCGCCGCCGCCACCTCCACGGTCCGCAGGCCCTGCCGCAGCGTGCAGATGTCGGCCTCTTCCCCCCGCACAGCGTCCCGGAACAGCTCGTGCTCGACAAGCAGCGGCTCGCGCTTCGGGATGGCGTAGCGGATCATGTCGCCCTCGGAGACACCGCGGAACGCGCGCAGCGCCTCCCACTCCGTGTTCACGGACGCGTTGGAGTGGAAGGTGAGGTCGGCGGTGAGGGTGTCGGCGATGAAGCAGCCGCGGGCGCCGGTGACCGAGGTGAAGCGCTCCTTGAGCGGGCTCAGCCAGTTGACCAGGTGGTTGACCATCGTGCCGTCGGAGAGCTGGCCGACCGCCGAGACCATGTCCTCGTGGGGGCGGCCGGACTTCGACACGGTGTGGGCCGCTATCGAGGTGTACCGCTGACCGGTCACCCAGCCCGTCAGGTCGATGTCGTGCGTGGCGAGGTCCTTGACCACGCCGACGTCCGCTATACGGTGCGGGAACGGGCCCTGACGACGGGTCACCACCTGGAACACGTCGCCGAGTTCGCCGGCCTCCAGGCGGCTGCGCAGCGAGCGCAGTGCCGGGTTGCACCGCTCGATGTGGCCGACACCGGCGACCAGGCCGCGGGACTCGAAGGCGTCGACGAGACGGCGGGCGCCCTCGACCGTGTCGGCCAGCGGCTTCTCGATCAGGGCGCAGACCCCGGCGTCGGCCAGTTGCAGGCCGATCTCCTCGTGCAGGCCCGTGGGGCAGGCCACGACCGCGTAGTCGACGCCCAGCGCGATGAGTTCCTCGACGGTCGACAGGACGGGGGCGCCCTGCGCCCAGCCGTTCTTGTCGCCCATCGGGTCGACGACGCCGACCAGGGTCACGCCGTCGAGCCCGGCGAGGACGCGCGCGTGGTGGCGTCCCATGGAGCCCAGGCCGATCAGTCCGGCCCTGAGTGCGGCGGCGGTCACAGGTTCTCCCCCAGCGTGTTCACGGCGGCGGCTATGCGCTCCAGGTCGCCCTCGCCGAGCGACGGGTGGACGGGCAGCGAGACGACCTCGGCGGCGGCCCGCTCGGTCTCGGGCAGGTCCCAGTTCCGGCCCGCCTTCTGGTCCGGCTCCCAGTAGGGCTTGAGCCGGTGGATGGGCGTCGGGTAGTAGACGGCGTTGCCGATGCCCGCCTCGGTGAGCTTCGCCATCGCGGCGTCGCGGTCGCCGCGCACCCGGATCGTGTACTGGTGGTAGACGTGGCGGGCGCCCTCGGCGACCGGCGGGGTCGTCACGTTCGGGGCGCTGATGTGCGCGTCGAGATACGCGGCGTTGGCACGGCGCTGCTCGGTCCAGCCCTCGACCTTGCCCAGCTGTACGCGCCCCACGGCGGCGGCCACGTCCGTCATCCGCATGTTGGCGCCGACGATCTCGTTGGCGTACCGCTGCTCCATGCCCTGGTTGCGCAGGAGGCGCAGGGTGCGGGCGAGTTCGGCGTCGGCGGTGGTGACCATGCCGCCTTCGAGGGAGTGCATGTTCTTGGTCGGGTAGAAGCTGAAGGTCCCGCCCGCGCCGAACGCGCCGACCGGGGTGCCGTGCAGGGCCGCCGCGTGTGCCTGGCAGGCGTCCTCGACCACGGCGAGCTGGTGCTTCTCGGCGACGGCCATGAGCCGGTCCATGGCCGCCGGGTGACCGTAGAGGTGTACGGGCATGATCGCGGCGGTGCGCGGGGTGACGGCCGCCTCGACGGCGGCCGGGTCCAGGCCGAAGCTGCCGGGCTCGATGTCCGCGAACACGACGTCGGCGCCGACGAGGCGGACGGCGTTGGCGGAGGCCGCGAAGGAGAAGGAGGGGACGATGACCTCGTCGCCGGGTCCGATGCCGAGGGCGAGCAGCAGCAGATGCAGGGCGGAGGTACCGGAGTTGACCGCGACGCAGTGACGGCCCTCGACCAGTCCGGAGAAGCCCTCCTCGAACGCGGCGACCTCGGGCCCCTGCACCACACGGCCGCTGCGCAGCACGCGGACCGCGGCTTCGATCTCCTCTTCACCGATGACCGGACGGGCAGCGGGTATCGGCTGCTCGTTGATGCTCGTCATGGACGTCCTCCTTGAACACCGCAAGAGCTCTTCACAGGCAGAGGTCTGGGGTGCGGGACGTCTTACGAGGCCGCGCGTACCCCACCGGCACAACGCCGACGCCCTACCGAGGAATCTGGGCCCGGCCTGTCCTGAACCGGATCGGTCACCGACCGTCACCCCCCTCCGGAGCCTCACAGTCAGCGACCGTCGTCAGATTATCAGGGATTTCTCAGGTGATTTCGGGCCCGCCGACCCACCTGTGCATCAGTTCTGAAACAAAGCCGTGTCCCGCCCTCACAGCGTGAGAGCGGGACACGGACCGACGTGCGACCGGTTACGAACCGGCCGGCCGGCCGGAGGTCACGCGTCCTCGGCGGGTGCCGAGGCCGTCACCGAAGGCGACGCCTGCTCGGCCGCGACGGTCTTCTTCGTCGCCGCCTTCTTGGCCGTCGTCTTCTTCGCCGTCGTCTTCTTCGCGGTGGTCTTGGCAGCCGTCTTCTTGGCGGCGGCCTTCTTCGCCGGAGCCTTCGCCGCCGGGGCCTTCTTCGCCGGCGCCTTCTTGGCGGTCTTGCGCGCCGTCTTCTTGACCGGTGCCTCCGCCTCCTCGGCCGCCGTGTCCTCCGGCTCACCGGAGACTCCGTCAGCTGCCTGTCCGGCCACCGGGGTGTCCGCGGGGGTGTCCGCGACCACGACGACCTCGGCCGCCTCGGCGCCTTCCGGCGAACCGGCCGGAGCGGTGACCTTGCGGGTCACCCGGCGGCGGGCGCGCGGCGGGGCGGCCGGGGCCGGCTCCTCCTCGACGGCCGGAGCCTCCGGTTCGGCGGCGGGCGCCTCGGCCGCGGGCGGCGGCGGGGCCACCGGGTCCTCGGCCGCGACCGGCCCGGCCGTGGGCTCGACCGGCTGGACCGGCTGCGGGACGTCGGCCTGCTTCGGCGAGCCCGCCGGAGCGGTCGCCTTGCGGGTGGCGCGACGACGCGTACGGGCCGGGGGCGCGGCCTCGGGAGCCTCGGGAGCCTCAGCCGCCTCAGGGGCTGCCGCTTCCGGTACCGCCCGCGGGGCCTCCTCCACGGGCTCGGGCCGCTGCGGCTCCGCCTCGACCGGGACCTGCCCGGCCTGGGGGGCCGGTGCGGCGGCCGCCTGCGGGGCGCCGGCCGGGGCCGTCGCCTTACGGGTGGCCCGTCGGCGGCCACGGCCGCGCGACGCCGCCGCCTCGGCCTCGGCCGGGCTGCTGTACAGCTCCTCGTCCGCGCCGAACTCCGGTTCGGGCAGCGCGACCGGGGCGGCCACCTCGGCGGCCACCTCCGCCTCGCTCTCGCCCGGGTGGTCGGCGTGCTCGTGCTGCGGCGCCTGCTGCTCGTGGTCGTGCTCGTGCTCGTGTCCGGCGCCGCCGCGGCCGCGCTTCTTGGACCGCTTGCCGCCGCCACCGCCGCCGCCCGTGGTGGTGGGCTGCTCCATGTGGACGATGACACCGCGCCCGTTGCAGTGGACGCAGGTCTCGGAGAAGGACTCCAGCAGTCCCTGGCCCACCCGCTTACGGGTCATCTGGACGAGGCCCAGCGACGTGACCTCGGCCACCTGGTGCTTCGTACGGTCACGGCCCAGGCACTCCAGCAGGCGCCGGAGCACCAGGTCCCGGTTGGACTCCAGCACCATGTCGATGAAGTCGACGACGACGATGCCGCCGAGGTCGCGCAGCCGCAGCTGGCGCACGATCTCCTCGGCAGCCTCCAGGTTGTTCTTGGTGACGGTCTCTTCGAGGTTCCCGCCCTGACCGGTGAACTTGCCGGTGTTGACGTCGACGACGACCATCGCCTCGGTCTTGTCGATCACCAGCGAACCGCCGCTCGGCAGGTAGACCTTGCGGTCCAGCGCCTTCATCAGCTGCTCGTCGATGCGGTAGGTCGCGAAGACGTCGACCTCGGAGGTCCAGCGCGACAGCCGGTCGTTGAGGTCCGGCGCCACCTGCGAGACGTATCCGTGGATGGTGTCCCAGGCGTCGTCACCACTGACGATCACCTTCGAGAAGTCCTCGTTGAAGATGTCGCGGACGACCCGGACGGTCATGTCCGGCTCGCCGTAGAGCAGCGTCGGCGCGTTGGAGCCGGTGGTGCCCTTCGCCTTCTTCTGGATCTCGTCCCACTGGCCCTGGAGCCGCTCGACGTCGCGGCGCAGCTCGTCCTCGCTGGCGCCCTCGGCGGCGGTGCGCACGATGACGCCCGCGTCCTCGGGGACGATCTTCTTGAGGATGGTCTTCAGCCGGGCGCGCTCGGTGTCGGGCAGCTTGCGGCTGATGCCGGTCATCGAGCCCTCGGGCACGTAGACCAGGTAGCGGCCCGGCAGCGAGACCTGGCTCGTCAGACGGGCGCCCTTGTGGCCGATCGGGTCCTTCGTCACCTGGACGAGGACGGACTGGCCGGACTTCAGCGCGCTCTCGATGCGGCGCGGTCCGTGGGCCATGCCCAGCGCCTCGAAGTTGACCTCGCCCGCGTACAGGACGGCGTTGCGGCCCTTGCCGATGTCGACGAACGCGGCCTCCATGGACGGCAGGACGTTCTGCACCTTGCCCAGGTAGACGTTGCCGACGTAGCTGGTGGCCTGCTCCTTGTTGACGTAGTGCTCGACGAGCACGTTGTCCTCAAGGACGCCGATCTGGGTGCGCTCACCGCTCTGGCGGACGACCATCACACGCTCGACCGCTTCGCGGCGGGCCAGGAACTCGGCCTCGGTGATGATCGGGACGCGTCGGCGGCCCTGCTCACGGCCCTCACGGCGGCGCTGCTTCTTGGCCTCCATGCGGGTCGAGCCCTTGATGGACTGGACCTCGTCGAAGCCGGTGCCGGGCTCGCGCTCGGCCTCCTTCTTGCGGGGCTCGCGGACCTTGACGACCGTACGCTCCGGGTCGTCCGCGCCCGTGTTGACCTCCTCGCCCGAGGCGTCCCCGCTGCGGCGGCGACGCCTGCGACGGCGACGGCTGCTGCTGGAGCCGGACGCGGAGGACTCGTGGTCCTCGTCCTCGTCCTCGTCCCGGGAGGTCCGCTCGTCCTCGGAGGACCCGGCGGCCTGATCGTCGTGCTGCTCCTGCTGCTCGCCGTCCTCCGTGTCGCCGCTCTCGCCCCGGCGGCGGCGACGGCCACCGCGGCGGCGACGGCGTGAGGGCCGGTCCCCGTACTCGTCGGACTCGTCACCCTCGTGCTCGGTGTCCGTGTCGGTCTCCGCCTCGGCCTCGGCCGTCTCCTCGCGCTGCTCGGCGGGGAGGGTGACCGGGGTCGCGGCGGGCTCGGTCTCGACGGCCTCACCGCGACGGCGGCGGCGACGGCGCGAACCGCCCTGCGGCGCCGTCTCGGTCTCCTGCACGGGCGCGGCGGTCTCGGCGGCCGGCTCGGCGGCGGGCTGCTGTCCGCCGCTCGCGCGCGGGGTCCGCTCCTGGGGCTTCTCGTCCTCGTACGTGTCGCTCTCGTCGTACGGGGACGCGGAACCGGACGCGGCCGCGGCGGCCGCGGCGGTCTCCGGGGTCTGGAACATCGGCTCGGCGAAGACCGGGGCCTGGAAGACGGCCACGGCGGGGCGCGCCGCGCGGCGGCCCTTGCGCACCGGCTCCTCGGCCTTGGCGGTGAACTCCGGACGGCCGGCGGGGGCGGTGGCCCGGCGGCGCTGGCGGCCTCGCGGTGCCGCCTCCTCGACCTCGTCGGCCTCGGCGGCCAGCTCCTCGGCCACGGCGGCGGGCAGGCTCTCGCCGGTCCCGGCGGCCGGGGTCTCGACGGGCTCCTCGGCGGCCTGCGGGGCACCGGCCGGGGCGGTGGCCTTGCGGACGGCACGGCGGCGGCCCCGGGGCGCCTCGGCGGCGGGCGTCTCGGCGGCCGCTTCGGCCGCGGGTGCCTCGGCGGGGGCGGTGGGCTCGGCGACCGGCTCGGCCGCCGTGGCGCTCTCGGCCTCGGCGGACGGGCGTACGCCCTGCGGCGTACCGGCCGGGGCCGAGGCGCGGCGCCGGCCACGACCGCGCGGGGCGGCGACGGGCTCGGCCACGGGGGCCTGGGCGACCGGCTCGGTGGCGGCGTGCTCGGGGGTGGCGGGCTCGGGGGTGGCGGGCTCGGCGGCCGGGACCGGCTCGGTCTCCTCGGCGGCCTGCGGGGCACCGGCCGGGGCGGTCGCCTTACGGACGGCTCGGCGGCGGGCACGGGGGGCCACGGGCGCCGGCTCCACGGCGGCCTCTTCGGTCTCTTCCGTCTCCTCCTCTTCGGGGGCCGCCTCCACGGGGGCCGCCTCTTCAGCGGCCACGGCCTCGGCCGGTTCCCCGACCGGCTTCGGCGCACCCGCCGGAGCGGTCGCCTTACGGGTGGCGCGGCGGCGCGGACGGGCGGCGGGCGCGGCCTCGACGGCCTCCGCGACCTCGTTCCGCTCGACGGCCCCGGTCGGCGTGTCCTGTCCGTCGCCGTCGGCGACCGGTGCGGCGGATTCCACGGTCTCGGCGGTCTGCGGGGCTCCCGCCGGGGCGGTGGCCTTGCGTACGGCGCGGCGGCGCGGGCGGGCCGCGGGCGCGGCCTCGGCCGGGGCGTCGGCGGCGGCCGTCGGGCTGTCCTCGGCCGGTATGGCCGGCGCGGTGTCCTCGGCGGCGGCCGCGCCCGGGGCGCCGGTCGGCGGTCCGGCCGGGCGGGAGGCGGCGCGGCGCCTGCGGCGCGGCGGCAGCTTGTCCCCGGGGGCGTTGCTGGTGTCGTCGGTGATTCCGGGCGTACCGGTTTCGTTCGGCTCGTGCATGCGGGCGGTTCTCCCGTCGCGCTCCCGGGCGCCGCGTCTGATTCCGGTCGGAACACCTCGCGTGATGTGCGCGAGGCGCCCTCCGGGGCGCGGGCGCCGCACGGGAGCTGATGTATGGCTCGCCGGTTCCGTACGCGGTCACGCACGGCCTGGCGAAAGTCTTATGGGGCGGTGCGCGGCCCGACCCAGGTGGTTCCCGGGTCCGAGGGCTGCGCTACAACGACCGCCTTACGCGGAAACTGCACCGTCAGGCGCCGTCGCGACGGCGGCCCGGTCGGCCGGAATGGAAACGGCCGGGGCTGCCTCGCGGTCGGGCGCGAGCGGGTCGGTCACCGTGCCGGACTCCTCGTCGAAGAGCCCCTGCGCCAGCCTGGTCACCGCTGCGGGGACCGGCGGCGCCAGGTCGGCCACAGCTCGGAGACCGGACAGGACGTCGTCGGGTCGCACGGCGGGTGTCTCGTGCCGCACAACCAGCCGCAGTATCGCACAAGGCGCGTCCCCGGACCTATCAGGCTGTGGATCAAGCACCTTCAGGTCCACGACGGCGGCGCGGGCGTCGAAGCTGCGCATCCCGTTCTTCGCCCGGCGCTGCACCTCGACGGTCCCGGCCGCGAGGAAGGCCTCGACGGCCGCGCGCGCGTCCTCGACCGCGACCCGGTCCAGCCGCATCTCCCACACGGAGGCGGTCAACCGGTCGGCGAGGCCCGGGGTACGGGCCTCCACGGCGTCGGTGATGTCGAGGCCCACGGGCATGGACGCGTCGAGCAGCTCGCGCAGGACGGCCGGGTCGCGGGCCTCGGTCAGGGCGATCTCCAGGAACTCGGCCTCGCTGCCGGTGCCGGTGGGGGCGGCGTTGGCGTACGAGACCTTGGGGTGCGGGGTGAAACCCGCCGAGTAGGCCATCGGTACCTCGGAGCGGCGCAGCGCCCGCTCGAAGGCACGCTGGAAGTCTCGGTGACTGGTGAACCGGAGGCGGCCCCGCTTGGTGTAGCGCAGTCGGATGCGCTGCACCGCCGGTGCGGGCGGCGGGCCTTCGGGCTGTCGCTTGCCCAGTGGTTCTTCTCCTCGGTGCGGGGCGGACGCGGTGGCGTACCGCCCACGAAGTACGGGGTTCCCCGGGGTGCCGCTCCGGCTCACCCCCGCCTGGCGGTCGGGGAGAACTCTGGTGCGGGCGCCGCACTGGGGACAGTCGTTGTCCTACCCAGGGTACGCGCAGCACACCCGTCGCGTTCCCGCACTGGCGTGACCTGCGGCGTTCCCAGCCGGACCCGGCGGGCGTCCCGGCGTGCCGCGTGCCCGGTGCGGAGGCAGGCGCTTCACGGGCCGCGCGCGGCGACACGGACGCCCGGACCTGTCCAGACCGTACGCGACACGAACACCCGGACCGGTCCGGACCCGTACGGGACACGAACGCCCGGACCGGGCGGTGCCGGGCCGGGCGTTCGTCACCGGGCCGTCGCCCGGGTGTTCCGCGGGTGCTACTTGACCACGGTGAGCGGCAGCAGCTTCTTGCCGGTGGGGCCGATCTGGATGCTGGTGTCCATCTGCGGGCAGACCCCGCAGTCGAAGCACGGCGTCCAGCGGCAGTCCTCGACCTCGGTCTCGTCGAGGGCGTCCTGCCAGTCCTCCCAGAGCCAGTCCTTGTCGAGGCCGGAGTCCAGGTGGTCCCAGGGCAGGACCTCCTCGTACGTCCGCTCGCGGGTGGTGTACCAGTCGACGTCCACGCCGGCGTCCGGCAGGGTCCGCTCGGCGCACTTCATCCACAGGTCGTAGCTGAAGTGCTCGCGCCAGCCGTCGAAGCGGCCGCCGGACTCGTAGACGGCGCGGATGACGGCGCCGACCCGGCGGTCGCCCCGGGAGAGCAGGCCCTCGACGATGCCGGGCTTGCCGTCGTGGTAGCGGAAGCCGATGGAGCGGCCGTACTTCTTGTCGCCGCGGATCTTGTCGCGGAGCTTGGCCAGCCGGGCGTCGGTCTCCTCGACGCCCAGCTGGGGCGCCCACTGGAAGGGGGTGTGCGGCTTCGGCACGAACCCGCCGATGGAGACGGTGCAGCGGATGTCGTTCTGGCCGGAGACCTCGCGGCCCTTGGCGATCACGTTGACCGCCATGTCACCGATCTGGAGGACGTCCTCGTCGGTCTCGGTGGGCAGGCCGCACATGAAGTACAGCTTCACCTGGCGCCAGCCGTTGCCGTAGGCGGTGGCGACCGTGCGGATCAGGTCCTCCTCCGAGACCATCTTGTTGATGACCTTGCGCATGCGCTCGGAGCCGCCCTCGGGGGCGAAGGTGAGACCGGACCTGCGGCCGTTGCGGGTCAGCTCGTTGGCCAGGTCCACGTTGAAGGCGTCGACGCGGGTGGAGGGCAGCGAGAGGCCGATCTTGTCCTCGGTGTACCGGTCGGCGAGGCCCTTGGCGATCTCCCCGATCTCGGTGTGGTCCGCGGAGGAGAGCGAGAGGAGGCCGACCTCCTCGAAGCCGGTGGCCTTGAGGCCCTTCTCGACCATCTCGCCGATGCCGGTGATGCTTCGCTCCCGCACGGGGCGCGTGATCATGCCGGCCTGGCAGAAACGGCAGCCGCGGGTGCAGCCTCGGAAGATCTCGACGGACATCCGCTCGTGGACGGTCTCGGCGAGCGGGACGAGGGGCTGCTTCGGGTACGGCCATTCGTCGAGGTCCATGACGGTGTGCTTGGAGACGCGCCACGGCACACCGGACCGGTTGGGGACGACGCGGCCGATGCGGCCGTCCGGCAGGTACTCGACGTCGTAGAAGCCGGGGACGTAGACGCCACCCGTCCTCGCCAGCCGGAACAGCACCTCCTCGCGGCCTCCGGGGCGCCCCTCGGCCTTCCAGGCGCGGACGATCTCGGTGATCTCCAGGACGGCCTGCTCGCCGTCGCCGATGACCGCGCAGTCGATGAAGTCCGCGATCGGCTCGGGGTTGAACGCGGCGTGGCCGCCGGCCAGCACGATCGGGTGGTCGACGGTCCGGTCCTTGGCGTCCAGCGGGATGCCCGCCAGGTCCAGGGCCGTGAGCATGTTGGTGTAGCCGAGCTCGGTGGAGAAGCTCAGCCCGAACACGTCGAAGGCGCCGACGGGCCGGTGGCTGTCCACGGTGAACTGCGGCACCTTGTGCTCGCGCATCAGCTCTTCGAGGTCCGGCCAGACGCTGTAGGTCCGCTCGGCCAGCACGCCGTCCCGCTCGTTGAGCACCTCGTAGAGGATCATGACGCCCTGGTTGGGGAGCCCCACCTCGTAGGCGTCGGGGTACATCAGCGCCCAGCGGACGTCGCTCTCGTCCCACGGTTTGACGGTGGAGTTCAGCTCGCCGCCGACGTACTGGATGGGCTTCTGCACATGCGGGAGCAGAGCTTCGAGCTGTGGGAAGACCGACTCGGCAGACATCTGAGGACCTTCGTGAGCTGGCAGGGGTGACCCTTGAGCCTACCGTGCGGCTCAGCCCTCCAGCGCCTTCCGCGGCCCGGGGCGCGAGGCGCGGGCCCAGACCCGGGGCAGCTCGCGTTCACGTGCGGCCGCGGCCGCCTCCTCCCGCCCGTACAGCAGGCCCCAGGTGAACGCGGACTCCCCAGCGCCGTGCGCCTGGACGGCGAGGGTGCGCAGGGCGTCCCGGGCGACGACGCTGTCCTGGTGGTCGCCGAGGACCTTCTGGACCGTCTTCATCCGTGCGGCGAACCGCTTGGCGGGGTGGCCCAGGGCGGGCCGGGCGGCCTCGGCGGCGTACCGGACGCGTTTGGCGGCCTTGCGGGCGTCGTGCAGGGCCCTGTCGCGGCCGGGGCCGGGCGGCTGTTCCTGGGCGTGCCGGATCCTCGCGGCCAGGCGCCGGTACTCCTTCAGCACGGCGCGGGGCAGGACGTCCTCGGGGGCCCGGCCGGCACGCGGCAGCAGCGGCGGGTCGGCGAGGAGGGCGTCCAGGGCGTCGAGGAGGGCGAGGTAGCGCTCCCCTTCGAGTACGGACAGCAGCCGGTGCCGTGCCTCGGCGCGCCGGGCGGCCGAGGAGAGCGTCAGCCGGGCCCGCACGGGGCCGAGGAGGTCGGTGCGGGGGGCGGCGTCGATCCGGGCGTGGAGGCGCGCGTCGAGGACTTCCCGGTCGCGCTCGGTGCCGAGTTCGGCGGCCAGCCACTTCAGTTCGTCGCGGACCGGCCCGGTGGCGTCCGGGTCGAGCACCGCGCGGTAGGTCCGCAGGGCGCCGCGCAGCCGGCGGGTGGCCACCCGCATCCGGTGCACGGAGTCGGGCAGGTCACGGCGTACGGCGGGGTCGAGCCGGACGAGGGCCGCGACCTGCCGGCGTACGTAGGCGAGCACATGGTCGCCGGCGGTGCGCGGGGCCCTCTCCGGCCCGTGTCCCCGCCGCCGCTCCGGCTCCGGGCCGGTTCCGCGTTCCGCGTCCGCCATGGGGTTCATCCTTCCCCGGGGTCCGGGGTCCCGCCACGGCGGAGGCGCCCGCTCAGGCCGTGATCGGCCGTTGCACCCGGATCGACTGGAGCAGCCCGACCGCGACCCAGACGGCGAACATCGACGATCCGCCGTACGACACGAAGGGCAGCGGCAGCCCCGCCACGGGCATGATGCCGAGGGTCATCCCGATGTTCTCGAAGGCCTGGAAGGCGAACCAGGCGATGATCCCGGCGGCGACGATCGTCCCGTACAGCTCGGTCGTCTCGCGGGCGATCCGGCAGGCGCGCCACAGGACGACCCCCAGCAGCGCGATGATCAGACCGGCGCCGACGAAGCCGAGTTCCTCGCCCGCGACCGTGAAGACGAAGTCGGTCTGCTGCTCGGGGACGAACTGGCCGGTGGTCTGCGAGCCCTGGAAGAGGCCGGTCCCGGTGAGTCCGCCGGAACCGATGGCGATACGGGCCTGGTTGGTGTTGTAGCCGACCCCGGCGGGGTCCAGGGCCGGGTTGGCGAAGGCGGCGAACCGGGCGATCTGGTAGTCGTCGAGGAGCCCGAGCTGCCAGACGGCCAGCGCTCCGGCCGTGCCCGTCCCGAGGAGACCGAAGATCCAGCGGTTGGACGCCCCGGAGGCGAGGAGGACACCGAGCACGACGACGGCCATGACCATGACGGAGCCGAGGTCGGGCATCAGCATGATGATGGCCATCGGCAGGAGCGCGAGGCCGAGTGCCTTGGCGACCGAGCGGTGGTCGGGGTACAGCTGGTCGCCCGCGTCGACGCGGGCGGCGAGCAGCATCGCCATGCCGAGGATGATCGTGATCTTGATGAACTCGGAGGGCTGGAGGGAGAACCCGCCGCCGATGATGATCCAGGCGTGCGCGCCGTTGACGGTGGCGCCGAGCGGGGTGAGGACGGCGAGGATGAGCAGGATCGAGATGCCGTACAGGAACGGGACCGCGCCGCGCAGGGTGCGGTGCCCGAGCCAGATGGTGCCGATCATCAGCGCCAGGCCGATACCGGTGTTGAGGACGTGCCGGAACAGGAAGTAGTACGGGTCGCCGTGGGTCAGCGAGTCACGGCCGCGGGTCGCCGACCAGATCAGCAGCGACCCGACGAAGGACAGCGCGACCGCGGAGCCGAGCAGCGGCCAGTCCAGCCGCCGGACGACGGAGTCACGGGCGACGATCTTGCCCCAGGTGGAACGCTCCGGGGCGTAGCGCGAGACGGAGAAGCCTGCCATCAGTCCCGCCTCCCCGGGGTCCCGGCGAGGGCGAGCGTCTGTGTGTCGTCGGCGGGCAGCGCGGGGGCGTACGGCTTGATCTTCGGGGCGACGATCGACCCGTCGGACCTGATCGTCGGCAGTCCCTTCTGGGGCTGGGGCAGCAGGGCCTTCTTGGTGTCCTGGTTGCCGGAGGCGTCCAGTCCGTAGAGCGCGTTGTAGATGTTGCGCACGGCGGGGCCGGAGGCACCGGAACCGGTACCACCCTGGGAGATCGTCATGACGATCGAGTAGTCCTTGGTGTAGGTGGCGAACCAGGAGGTCGTCTGCTTGCCGTAGACCTCCGCCGTGCCCGTCTTGGCGTGCATCGGGATCTTGTCCTGGGGCCATCCGCCGAATCGCCAGGCGGCGCTGCCCTGGGTCGCGACTCCCGCGAGGGCTTGGTCTATCTTGTCGCGCGTGTCGCCCTTGAGCGGCAGCTTGCCGTGCGCCTGAGGCTTGATCTCCTGGACCGTCTTGCCGTCGCCGCTGACGATCGCCTTGCCGACGGTCGGGTCGTAGAGGGTGCCGCCGTTGGAGATGGCGGCGTAGATGGTGGCCATCTGGATCGGTGTGACGAGGGTGTCGCCCTGGCCGATCGAGTAGTTGACGGAGTCACCGGCGCGCATCTTGTAGCCCTCGACGCAGCCCTCGTACGCGATCTTCTCGACGTAGGTGCCGTCCTTCTTGCCCTGCTTGCACCAGGCGTCCTTGTTGGCGTCGTAGAAGTCCTGCTTCCATTGGCGGTCGGGGACGCGGCCGGAGACCTCGTTGGGGAGGTCGATGCCGGTCTCCTTGCCGAGGCCGAACTGGTGGGCGGTCTTGTAGAACCAGTCGTTCGGGTTCTTCTTGGGCTTGTTCCCGCCGTCCTTCTCCCACTCCTTGTGGGCGAGGCCGTAGTAGACGGTGTCGCAGGAGACCTCCAGGGCGCGGCCGATGGTGATGTCGCCGTAGCCCTGGGACTCGAAGTTCTTGAAGGTCTGGTTGCCGATGGAGTACGAGCTCGGGCAGGGGTAGTTGCCGTCGAACGGGTACCCGGCGTTGACCGCGGCGGTCGAGGAGATGACCTTGAAGATCGAGCCGGGTGCCGAGGTGCCCTGGATGGCCCGGTTCAGCAGCGGGAAGTTGGACTTCTTGCCGGTGAGCTTGGCGTAGTCCTTGGCGGAGATGCCGCCGACCCAGGAGTTGGGGTCGTAGGTGGGCAGGGAGGCCATGGCCACGACGCGGCCGGTCTTGGCCTCCATGACGACGACGGCGCCGGAGTCGGCCTTGTACAGCTCGTTGGTGTTGCGGTCCATCTCCTTGCGGGCCGCCTCCATCGCCCCGTTCAGCTCGTACTCGGCGACCGCCTGGACGCGGGCGTCGATGGAGGTGATGACGCTGGCGCCGGGCTCGGCCTCGTCGTTCTGCGCCTGCCCGATGACGCGGCCGAGGTTGTCCACCTCGTAGCGGGTGACGCCCGCCTTGCCGCGCAGCTCCTTGTCGTAGGTGCGCTCCAGGCCGGAGCGGCCGACCTGGTCGGAGCGGAGGTAGGGCGAGTCGGTGTCCTGGGCCTTGGTCAGTTCCTCGTCCGTGACGGGCGAGAGGTAGCCGAGGACCTGGGAGGTGTTGGCCTTGCCGGGCGCGGCGTAGCGGCGTACGGCGGTGGGTTCGGCGGTGATGCCGGGGAAGTCCTCGGCGCGCTCGTGGATCTGGAGGGCCTGCTGGGTGGTGGCCTCGTCGGTGACCGGGATCGGCTGGTAGGGCGAACCGTTCCAGCAGGGCTGCGGGGTCTTGGCGTCGCAGAGCCGGACCTTGTCCATGACGTCCTTGGGCTCCATGTGCAGGACTTCGGCGAGCCGGGTGAGCACCCCGACGCCGTCGTCCTTCATCTTCAGCAGCTCGGTGCGGCTGGCGGAGACGACGAGCCGGGTCTCGTTGTCGGCGAGCGGCACGCCGCGCGCGTCGAGGATGGACCCGCGGACGGCGGGCTGGACGACCTGCTGGACGTGGTTGTTCTTCGCCTCGTCGGTGTACTCCTGGCCGTTGCGGATCTGGAGGTACCAGAGCCGGCCGCCGAGGGTGAGGAGCAGGGAGAAGACGAGGATCTGGATGACGACGAGGCGGATCTGGACCCGCTGGGTCCGGCCCGTCTCCGGAATATTGCTCACGGGGCGCCCCCGGTGGTGGTGGATCGGCCGGGGGTACGGGGGTCGCCCCCGGAAGACAACAGCCTCACGGGGCGCCCCCGGTGTCGGCCGGGGGTACGGGGGTCGCCGGGGCGGCCGGGGGCCGGGGTCCGGTGCTGAGGGGGTGTCACAGGCGCTTGACCCCCTTGATCCTGCCCGCCCGGGCGGCGCGGCCGCGGGCCGCCCTCACCCGCAGTCCGTTCTGCTGGCCGCCGATCCGCAGTCCCGTGCCGGAGGCCAGCCAGCCCGTGGCGACGTCGCCGCGGGAGCTCTCGGTGACCGGGTCGTTCTCGGTCCGTCTGGCGAGCGCCATGATCAGCGGGACCGTGAAGGGCGCGAGCAGCAGGTCGTACAGCGCGGCGGTGAGCATCAGGCTGCCCAGCCCCACGTGGCGGGCCGCCGTGTCGTTGACCAGGGCGCCGACCCCGGCGTACAGGAGGGTCGAGCCGAGGGCGGCCGCGACGACGACGGCCATCGGGGTGAGGGCCGACTTGAGCTGGCCGTTGGTGGGGCGGGCCAGCCCGGCGAGGTAGCCGATGACGCAGAGCACCAGGGCGTAGCGTCCGGCGGCGTGGTCGGCGGGCGGGGCCAGGTCGGCGAGCAGGCCCGCGCCGAAGCCGATGAGGGCCCCGGCGACGTGCCCGTAGACGAAGGCCAGGCCGAGGACGACCAGGAGCAGCAGGTCGGGGGTGGCGCCGGGGAGCTGGAGGCGCGCGAGTACGGAGACCTGGACGACGAGGGCGACCACGACGAGGACGACGGAGAGCACGGTCCGTTGGATGCGCATGGGGATCAGCTCTATTCCTGCTCGTTCGCCGTGTCACCGGCGGCGGTGTCGGCGTCGCCGCCCGCGGCGGCCTCGGTGTCGCCCGAGGTGTCCGTGCCGGGGCTCTCGTTGGCGTTTCCGACGACCTTGCCGTTGCCGTCGACGAGGTCGCCGTTGGGCTGGAGGGTGACGGTCACGGTGGGGGTGGGCTTGGGCTTCGCGGGCTTCTTGGGCTGGGCCGGCAGCACGAGGTCGCGGGGGTTCAGACGGGGTGCCTGGACCACGATGCCCACGACGTCGAGCTTGGTGAAGCCGACGAACGGGCGGACGTAGACGGTGCGCGTCAGGTCGCCGCCGGACGGGTCGACACGGACGACCTCACCGACCGGGACGCCCGGCACGAAGGGCTTGTCGTTGCTGGACCCGAAGGTGACGAGCCGGTCGCCCTTCTTCACGTCGGCCTTGCCGTTGAGGAACTGGACCGAGAGCGGCCGGGAACCCTGTCCGTTGGCGAAGCCGAGCTCGTCGGTCTTCTCCAGCCGGGTGCCCACGGTGAAGTCGGGGTCGTTGGCCAGCAGCACCGTCGCGGTGTTCGGACCGACGGTGGTGACGCGCCCGACGAGCCCCTCCCCGTTCAGTACGGTCATGTCGCGCTTGAGGCCGTCGTTGGCCCCGGCGTCGATGGTGATCGTCCAGGAGAAGCCCTGGGCCGCTCCGATAGCGACGACCTGGGCTGCCTTGATGCCGTACTGGCCGGCGCCCGCGGTCTTGAGCATGGAGTCGAGCTGGCGGACCTTGCTGCTGTTGCGGTCGTCGCTGCCGAGCTTGGTCTTCAGTGCGGCGTTCTCGTGCTCCAGGGCCGCGATCCGGTCGTGCCGGTCGCCGGAGTCCCGTACGGCGCCGATGGCGTTGCCCACCGGGTCCACCGCCGCCGCGACGCCGTTCTCGACCGGCCCGAAGACCGTGGCGGCTGCCTGCCGGGCACCGTCCACCGGTGACGCCTCGCCTCCGCGGATGTCCACCGTGATCAGGGCGAATGCGATGGCGATCAGCAGCACCAGGAGCAGCCGGCTCTCTCGTGTGTCCCTCACGTGCGGCGGCCGTGCCTTCCTCGTCGGAATGTTCGTGCTGGAGGGCGGCGTTCCGCCGCAGGGGCACGGCGGTGCCCGTACGGCGGAACGCCCGGGTTCTAGCGTCGGGGCTGGGCGTCCAGCACCTGCTGGAGCGCCTCGAACTCCTCGACGCACTTGCCGGATCCGAGCGCCACCGAGTCCAGCGGGTCCTCGGCGATGTGGATGGGCATGCCGGTCTCGTTGCGCAGCCGCTCGTCGAGGCCGCGCAGGAGCGCGCCGCCGCCGGTGAGCACGATGCCCCGGTCCATGATGTCGCCGGACAGCTCCGGCGGGCACTTGTCGAGGGTCGTCTTCACGGCGTCGACGATGGCGTTGACCGGTTCCTCGATGGCCTTGCGGACCTCGCCCGCCGAGACGACCACGGTCTTGGGCAGCCCGGAGACGAGGTCGCGGCCCCGGATCTCGGTGTGCTCGTCCTTGCCGAGGTCGTACGCCGAACCGATCGTGATCTTGATCTGCTCGGAGGTGCGCTCGCCGAGGAGGAGGGAGTACTCCTTCTTGATGTGCTGGATGATCGCGTTGTCCAGTTCGTCACCGGCGACCCGGATCGACTGGGCGGTGACGATCCCGCCGAGCGAGATCACGGCGACCTCGGTGGTGCCGCCGCCGATGTCCACGACCATGTTGCCGGTGGCCTCGTGGACGGGCAGCCCCGAGCCGATGGCGGCGGCCATGGGCTCCTCGATGATGTGCACCTGGCGGGCCCCGGCCTGGGTGGACGCCTCGATGACGGCGCGTCGCTCGACCCCGGTGATACCGGAGGGCACGCAGACGACGACCCGCGGGCGGGCCAGGTAGCGGCGCTTGTGCACCTTGAGGATGAAGTAGCGGAGCATGCGCTCCGTGATCTCGAAGTCGGCGATCACGCCGTCCTTCAGCGGGCGTACGGCAACGATGTTGCCCGGCGTCCGCCCGATCATCTTCTTGGCCTCGGCGCCGACCGCCAGGATTCCGCCGGTGTTGGTGTTGATGGCCACGACGGACGGCTCGTTCATCACGATGCCGCGCCCCCTGACGTACACCAGCGTGTTGGCAGTCCCGAGGTCGATAGCCATGTCACGGCCGATGAACGACATTGAGTTCCCCTTGTTCCCCATGAGGATGCGTCGGGCCTTCCCAGGAAGCGGAAAATGGCTTGTTCCAGGTAGGCGAGGGTTGGCGCTGCGGGCGTGGAAGCTTCCATCGTAGTGCCGTATGCACGGACACAGCGCGAGGGTCCTTCGCCTTTCGCGGGTGGAACAGCTACTCGTTCCACCCATGGTGACGTTACGTCGGGGGGATGCGTTCCCGCGACACGTGACCCTATGCCGAAGGGCGACCGAATTCCTTCGGTCGCCCCAGGTACCCAGCGCTGATTGGCCGAGCCGGTGTCAGGAAAGTCCCGGGAAGAACAGTTTCAGTTCTCGCTCCGCGGACTCCTCGGAGTCCGAGGCGTGGATGAGGTTCTCGCGGGTGATCGTGCCGAAATCACCGCGGATGGACCCGGGCGCGGCGGCGATCGGGTCGGTCGGGCCGGCGAGCGCGCGGACGCCCTCGATGATCCGCTCGCCCTCGGCGACCAGGGCGACGACCGGGCCGGAGGCCATGAAGGTGAGGAGCGGCTCGTAGAAGGGGCGGCCCTTGTGCTCGCCGTAGTGCTGCTCCAGGGTCTCCTGGTCGAGGGTCCGCAGCTCCAGCGCGGTGATCGTCCAGCCCGCCTTGCGCTCGATGCGGCCGACGATCTCGCCGATCAGTCCGCGCCGGACGGCGTCGGGCTTGAGAAGGACGAGGGTGCGCTGGGTCATGTGCGGCTCCTGGCGTACGTGGCGGTGCGGGTGAGCGCCCTGAGATTACAGGGGTACGGAAACGGGCGGACGACCGGGTTTACCCTGCGTCATCCTCAGGCCGGGGCTTCGGTGTTCTCCGGTTCCTCGGCGAGTGCCGCCCAGCGGGCCTTCGCCTCGTCGATCTTCCGGCCGTAGTGGATCGACGCCCACCACAGGGCGATGAAGGCCACGCCGAGGATGAACATCACCGGGACGAAGAAGCCGCTCAGCAGCAGGGCGATCTGGAGGGCCCAGCCGAGCTGGAGACCGCCGGGCCGGGTGAGCATCCCGCAGAGCAGGACGGACAGCAGCATGCCGATGCCGCAGACCGTCCAGACGGTGCCCATGGACAGGTCGTCGGACTTCATCGCGACCAGCCCGGCGAACCCGATCACCAGGAACTCGCTGATCAGCGTGGATGCACAGAGCGTACGCACAGGTCAGTGCCTTCCCAGGAGGAGACGGGCCTCGCCGACCGTGATCACGGATCCGGTCACCAGGACCCCGGCGCCCGCGTACTCGGCCTCTTCCTCGGCGAGGGTGATGGCCGCCTCCAGCGCGTCGTCCAGACGGGGTTCGACCTGGACGCGGTCCTGGCCGAAGACCTCGACGGCCACGGCCGCCAGCGCGTCCGCGTCCATGGCGCGCCCGCTGGAGTTCTGCGTGACGACGACCTCGGCGAAGACCGGCTCGAAGGCTTCGAGGAGGCCGCGCACGTCCTTGCCGTCGCTGGCGCCGACGACCCCGATCAGCCGGGAGAAGCTGAACGCCTCCGAGACGCCCTCCGCGGCGGCGCGGGCACCTGCCGGGTTGTGGGCGGCGTCCAGCACGACGGTCGGGCTGGAGCGGACGACTTCGAGGCGGCCCGGCGAGAGCACCGAGGCGAAGGCCTTGCGCACCGCCTCGATGTCGAGGCCGCGGGCCTGCTCCGCGCCGATGCCGAAGAACGCCTCGACGGCGGCGAGGGCGACCGCCGCGTTGTGTGCCTGGTGGGCGCCGTACAGCGGCAGGAAGACGGTGTCGTACTCGCCGCCGAGGCCCCGGAGCGTCAGGAGCTGGCCGCCGACCGCGATCTCACGGGAGACGACGCCGAACTCCATGCCCTCGCGGGCCACCGTGGCGTCCACCTCGACGGCCTTCTTCAGCATGACCTGAGCGGCGTCGACCGGCTGCTGGGCCAGGATCACCGTCGCGCCCTGCTTGATCACTCCGGACTTCTCTCCGGCGATCTCGGCCGGGGTGGAGCCCAGCCGGTCGGTGTGGTCCAGCGCGATGGGGGTGACGACGGCGACCGAGCCGTCGATGACGTTGGTCGCGTCCCAGGTGCCGCCCATGCCGACCTCGACGACGGCGACGTCCACGGGCGCGTCGGCGAACGCCGCGTACGCCATGCCCGTCATCACCTCGAAGAAGGAGAGGCGGTAGGGCTGCTGGGCGTCGACCATCTCGACGTACGGCTTGACGTCCTCGTACGTCTCGATGAAGCGCTCGGCCGTGATCGGGGCGCCGTCCAGGCTGATCCGCTCGGTGATCGACTGGACGTGCGGCGAGGTGTAGCGGCCGGTGCGCAGGTCGAGGGCGCCGAGCAGGGCCTCGATCATGCGGGCCGTGCTGGTCTTGCCGTTGGTCCCCGTGATGTGGATCGAGGGGTAGGCGCGCTGCGGCTCCCCGAGCACGTCCATGAGGGCCGCGATACGGGTCACCGAGGGTTCGAGCTTGGTCTCGCCCCAGCGGCCCGCGAGCTCCTCCTCCACGGCGCGCAGCGCCCTGTCGGTCTCGGGATCGGCGGGGCGGGCGGGGACCGCGTCGGCCGGCGCCGGGCCTCCCTGGGTGCGCAGCGTGCGGCTCCCGGCCTCGATCACCGCCAGGTCGGGGTCGCGCTGGGTCTCCTCGTCGACGATCTCCGCGAAGGTGTCGTCGGGATCGGACGCGTCGTGCCGGTCTGAAGGGCGGGGCTCACTCACAGGGCCAGTCTACGGATGGGCGCCGCCGGTGTGCGCGGCGCCCGGCGCCTGGCCCGTCCCCGCACGGCGGAGCCCCCGCGCTCCCCCGGCCGGGGCCGGGCGCACGGGGCTCCGTGTACGGGTGTCAGCCCTGCGGCAGCTTCGCCAGCTGGGCGGTGATCCGCTCGATGTCGGCCTCGGCCTTGGCGAGCCGGCCACGGATCTTGTCGACCACGTTGTCCGGCGCCTTGGCCAGGAAGGCCTCGTTGCCGAGCTTGCCGGTGGCCTGCGCCTTCTCCTTGCCGGCCGCCTCCAGGTCCTTGGTCAGCCGCTTGCGCTCGGCCGCGACGTCGATGGTGCCGGACAGGTCGAGGGCCACGGTGGCCCCGGCGACCGGCAGCGACGCGGTGGCCTGGAACCCGTCCCCGGCGGGCTGGAGGCGCAGCAGCTGGCGGATGGCCGCCTCGTGCGGGGCGAGCGCCGTACCGGTCAGGGTCAGCTCGGCCGGGACCTTCTGGCCGGGCTGGAGGCCCTGGTCGTTGCGGAAGCGGCGGACCTCGGTGACGACCTGCTGGACGAGCTCGATCTCCTGCTCGGCCGCGTCGTCGCGGAAGCCCGAGTCGGTCGGCCAGTCCGCGACGACGACGGACTCCCGGCCGGTGAGCGCGGTCCACAGCGCCTCGGTGACGAACGGCACGATCGGGTGCAGCAGGCGGAGCATCACGTCGAGGACCTCGCCGAGGACCCGGCCCGAGACCTCGGCCGGGCGGCCGCCGGCGAAGAACGTGGTCTTGGACAGCTCGACGTACCAGTCGAAGACCTCGTCCCAGGCGAAGTGGCGCAGGGACTCGCTGATCTTGGCGAACTGGAAGTCGTCGTAGTACGCGTCGACGTCCGCGACCGTGCGGTTCAGGCGCGAGAGGATCCAGCGGTCGGTGACCGACATCTCCTCGGCCGACGGCAGTTCGCCCTCGATCGTGGCGCCGTTCATCAGGGCGAAGCGGGTGGCGTTCCAGATCTTGTTGGAGAACTTCGCCGACCCCTGGACCCAGTCCTCACCGATCGGGACGTCGGTGCCCGGGTTGGCGCCGCGCGCGAGGGTGAAGCGCAGCGCGTCGGAGCCGTACGTGTCCATCCAGTCCAGCGGGTTGACCACGTTGCCGAAGGACTTCGACATCTTCTTGCCGTGCTCGTCGCGGACCATGCCGTGCAGGACGATGGTGGAGAACGGCGGGACGCCGTCGTTGACGTACAGGCCGAACATCATCATCCGGGCGACCCAGAAGAAGAGGATGTCGTAGCCGGTGACCAGGACCGAGTTCGGGTAGAACTTCGCGAGGCTGTCGGTCCGTTCGGGCCAGCCGAGCGTGGAGAACGGCCACAGGCCGGAGGAGAACCAGGTGTCCAGGACGTCGTTGTCCTGCGTCCAGCCCTCGCCGGTGGGCGCCTCGTCGTCCGGGCCGACGCAGACGACCTCGCCGTTCGGGCCGTACCAGACGGGGATGCGGTGGCCCCACCAGAGCTGGCGTGAGATGCACCAGTCGTGGAGGTTGTCGACCCAGTCGAAGTAGCGCTTCTCCATCTCCTGCGGGTGGATCGCGACCTTGCCGTCGCGGACGGCGTCACCGGCGGCCTTCGCCAGCGGGGCGACCTTGACCCACCACTGGAGGGACAGGCGCGGCTCGATGGTGGTCTTGCAGCGCGAGCAGTGGCCCACCGAGTGGACGTAGGGCCGCTTCTCGGCGACGATCCGGCCCTCGGCGCGCAGGGCGGCGACGATGGCGGAGCGGGCCTCCAGCCGGTCCAGGCCCTCGAAGGGGCCGGGGACGGTGATGACGGCGCGCTCGTCCATGACGGCGATGTTCGGCAGGTCGTGGCGCCGGCCGATCTCGAAGTCGTTGGGGTCGTGCGCGGGGGTCACCTTGACCGCGCCGGTGCCGAACGACGGGTCGACGTGGTGGTCGGCGACGACGGGGATGGTGCGGTCGGTGAGCGGCAGCTTGATCCGCCGGCCGACGAGGTGCCGGTAGCGCTCGTCGTCGGGGTGGACGGCGACCGCGGTGTCCCCGAGCATCGTCTCGGCGCGGGTGGTGGCGACGACGATGGTCTCCTCGCCCTCGCCGTACGTCATGGAGACCAGCTCGCCGTCGTCCTCCTGGTACTCGACCTCGATGTCGGAGATCGCGGTCAGGCAGCGCGGACACCAGTTGATGATGCGCTCGGCGCGGTAGATCAGCTCGTCGTCGTACATGCGCTTGAAGACCGTCTGGACGGCCTCGGACAGGCCCTCGTCCATGGTGAAGCGCTCACGGGACCAGTCGACGCCCTCGCCGAGGCGGCGCATCTGACCGGAGATCTGGCCGCCCGACTCGTCCTTCCACTGCCAGACGCGCTCGACGAAGGCCTCACGGCCCAGGTCGTGGCGGGACTTGCCCTCCTTGGCCAGCTCCCGCTCGACGACGTTCTGGGTGGCGATGCCGGCGTGGTCCATGCCCGGCTGGTAGAGGGCCTCGAAGCCCTGCATCCGCTTACGCCGGACCAGCGCGTCGATCAGGGTGTGCTCGAAGGCGTGCCCGAGGTGGAGGGACCCGGTGACGTTGGGCGGCGGGATGACGATGCTGTACGGCGGCTTGTCGCTGTGCTCGTCCGCCTCGAAGTACCCGCGCTCCACCCAGCGCTCGTACAACTTCCCCTCTACGTCGGCCGGCACGTACTGGGTCGGCAGTTCGGGGTTGCTGGCATGCGGCTGCTGAGTGTTCTCGGTCACGGGGGACAGTTTAGGCCCGTCACAGTCCTGCACTGAAACGGGTTTGTTCAGTAACGGTGTGCCTCGCGACACCCCATGTCAGCGCCGTTTCCGTCAGGATGTCCGCAACGCATAAGCATTCGGAGGGGACATCCTGATGAGTCACAACCAGCCGGGACCGTACGGCGGCCCGCCGCCCCAGGGCCAGCCGGGACCGTACGGCCAGCAGCCGAACCCGTACGGCGGCCCGCCGCCGCAGGGTGCTCCGCAGCCCGGTTACGGCTACCCGCAGCAGGCCCCGCAGGGTGTCCCGCCGCAGCAGCCCCCGCAGCCGGGCTACGGATACCCGCAGGCGCAGCAGCCCGGCCCGTACGGCCAGCAGCCGCCCGCCCCGCCGTACGGCGGCCAGGCCGGGTACGGCGGGGTGCCCCCGCAGCCGGAGGCGCCGAAGAAGAAGACGGGCCTGCTCATCGGCGTGGGCGTGGTGGCCCTGGCGGTCGTCGCGGGCGGGGTGTACTTCCTGACGGCCGGCGGGGGCGGCAACAGCGACGTCGCGGACTCCACCAAGGGGTACAAGCTGACGCCCGCCGCGTCGGTGGAGGAGTACAAGCAGGATCCCTCCGAGGCGGAGCCGTCGTCCGCGCTGAAGGGCGACAAGAAGGCCAAGGCCGAGGCGGCCGGGATCAAGGACCCGCAGACGGTCGGCGCCCAGTACCTCAGCGGCGACCTGGCGACGAACCCGCTGACCACGAAGATGCTGATTCTCCAGGGCACCTGGGGCGAGGTGGGGGACCCGGAGAAGGCCATCGACAGTTCCTTCGAGAACGCCAAGCAGGAGGCGGCGGCGAGTGAGGACGCCCAGGGTTCCCTGGTCGGCAGCCCCAGGAAGGTCACCCCGGCCGGTCTCGACGGGGCACTGATGAAGTGTCAGGACGTCAAGATCGTCAACGACAAGGCCGACGGCTCCGCGGAGAAGGGCCCCAAGGAGATGACCATGCCGGTCTGCATCTGGGCCGACTACAGCACGGTCGGTGTGGTCATCGGTTTCGACATCGGCGCGGCCATGACGAACAAGTCCATGTCGCAGGACGAGGTGGCGGGCCTCGCCACCAAGCTCTACAACACCTCACGCACCAAGATCTGACACGCGCGGTACACGCGAAGGGGCGCCCGGCCGGTGGCCGGGCGCCCCTTCGCGTGTGTCCTGGTGCCGCTACGCGGACTTCTCGTGGCGGCCGCCGTCGTTCTTGCCGATCGTGCGCGGCTCGCGCGGGACCAGCGTCGGGTTGACGTTGTCGCGGACGACGTCCGGGGTGATGACGACGCGGGCCACGTCCTTGCGGGACGGGACCTCGTACATCACCGACTGGAGGACCTCCTCCATGATCGCGCGCAGGCCGCGCGCGCCGGTCTGCCGCAGGATCGCCTGGTCCGCGATGGCCTCCAGCGCCTCGCGCTCGAAGTCCAGCTCCACGCCGTCGAGTTCGAACAGCCGCTGGTACTGCTTCACCAGGGCGTTGCGCGGCTCGACCAGGATCTGGAGCAGGGCCTCGCGGTCCAGGTTGTGGACCGAGGTCAGCACGGGGAGACGGCCGATGAACTCGGGGATCATCCCGAACTTCACCAGGTCCTCCGGCATGACCTCCTGGAACTGGTCGCTCGCCTGGATCTCCCGCTTGGAGCGGATCGTCGCGCCGAAGCCGATGCCCTTGGCGCCGGCCCGCGACTCGATGATCTTCTCCAGGCCGGAGAACGCGCCGCCCACGATGAACAGCACGTTCGTCGTGTCGATCTGGATGAACTCCTGGTGCGGGTGCTTGCGTCCGCCCTGCGGCGGTACGGAGGCGGTGGTGCCCTCCAGGATCTTCAGCAGGGCCTGCTGGACGCCCTCCCCGGAGACATCGCGGGTGATCGACGGGTTCTCGCTCTTGCGGGCGACCTTGTCGATCTCGTCGATGTAGATGATCCCGGTCTCGGCCTTCTTGACGTCGTAGTCCGCGGCCTGGATCAGCTTCAGCAGGATGTTCTCGACGTCCTCGCCGACGTAGCCGGCCTCCGTCAGCGCCGTCGCGTCCGCGATGGCGAACGGGACGTTGAGCATACGGGCCAGGGTCTGCGCGAGGAGCGTCTTGCCGGAGCCCGTGGGGCCCAGCAGCAGGATGTTCGACTTGGCCAGCTCGATCGCGTCGTCACGATTCGCGCCGCCGCCGTTCTCCCCGGCCTGGACCCGCTTGTAGTGGTTGTACACAGCGACCGAGAGGGCCTTCTTCGCGGGCTCCTGCCCGACGACGTACCCCTCGAGGAACTCGTAGATCTCGCGCGGCTTGGGAAGCTCCTCCCACCGCACCTCGGAACTCTCCGCGAGCTCCTCCTCGATGATCTCGTTGCAGAGATCGATGCACTCGTCGCAGATGTACACACCGGGTCCCGCGATGAGCTTCTTCACCTGCTTCTGGCTCTTTCCGCAGAACGAGCACTTGAGCAGGTCGCCGCCATCACCGATGCGTGCCACGAGGTGCTTCCCCTTCGCCTGGGAGCAGCCTGGTTCAGCGGCTCCTGGTGCCTCTATCCGACGGTACCTTGCCTGGCCCCCCGTTCGGGCCCCCCTTGGCACGGTTCACACGGCCGGGGCCGTACGAGGCGCATGTGCCAAGGGGAAAGACCGGCGTCAGACGGACGCGCCCGCGGTGGTCTTGCGGGTCGACACGATCTGGTCCACCAGACCGTACGCCAGTGCGTCGTCCGCGGTAAGGATCTTGTCGCGCTCGATGTCCTCGCTGATCTTCTCCAGCGGGGTGGTCGAGTGCTTGGCCAGCATCTCCTCCAGCTGCGTGCGCATCCGCAGGATCTCGTTGGCCGCGATCTCCAGGTCGGAGAGCTGCTCGCGGCCGGTCTGGGAGGACGGCTGGTGGATCAGGACGCGCGCGTGCGGCAGGGCCATGCGCTTGCCCGGCGTGCCGGCGGCGAGCAGGACCGCGGCGGCGGAGGCGGCCTGGCCCATGCAGACCGTCTGGATGTCCGGCTTCACGAACTGCATCGTGTCGTAGATCGCGGTGAGCGCGGTGAACGAGCCGCCGGGGCTGTTGATGTAGATCGAGATGTCGCGGTCCGGGTCCATCGACTCCAGGCACAGCAGCTGCGCCATGACGTCGTTGGCCGACGCGTCGTCGATCTGGACACCGAGGAAGATCACGCGCTCCTCGAAGAGCTTCGCGTACGGGTCGTACTCACGCACACCCTGCGAGGTGCGCTCCACGAAGCGCGGGACGACGTAGCGGTTGTCCACCTGCGGGCCGGTGTAGAGGCCGCTCGCGGAGGCGCCGGGGAAGTTGGTCATGTGGGTGTTCACCATCCTGGTGGCGTTCAGTGGGCTGGGGTCTCGGCGTACGAGAGGCGTACGAGAGGGTGCGGTGCCGGTCCGTACGGGCCGGATCAGGCGCCGGTGCCGCCGCCGCCCGGGATGCCCGACGCGAACGTGATGATCTCGTCGATGAGGCCGTAGTCCTTGGCCTCCTCGGCGGTGTACCAGCGGTCGCGGTCGCCGTCACGGATGATCGTCTCCACGGTCTGGCCGGAGTGGTGGGCGGTGATCTCCGCCATCCGCGTCTTCGTCCGGAGCAGGTACTCGGCCTGGATCTTGATGTCCGAGGCGGTACCGCCGATGCCGGCCGAACCCTGGTGCATGAGGATGTCGGTGTTCGGGAGCGCGAAGCGCTTGCCCGCCGTGCCGCCGGTGAGCAGGAACTGGCCCATCGAGGCCGCCATGCCCATACCGATGGTGACCACGTCGTTCGGGATGTACTGCATGGTGTCGTAGACCGCCATGCCCGCCGTCACCGAGCCGCCGGGGCTGTTGATGTAGAGGTAGATGTCCTTGTCGGGGTCGGCGGCAAGGAGCAGAAGCTGTGCGGTGATCTTGTTGGCGATGTCATCGTCGACCTGCTGGCCGAGGAAGATGATGCGCTCGCCGAGCAGTCGGCTGTAGACCTGGTCACCGAGGCCTCCACCGAGGGACGGCTCTCCGGCGGCGTAGGGCATCAGATTCGTCACGTATCCACCTGCTCGTCTCTGACGGCTCCGGCCGTCTCAGCGTCTTCGTACCGGGTGGGCCGGGACTACCCGACCCTTCCTCTTCATGGACCCTAACGCGCAGGTGGGACAACGCCATCCCGCTTCTCCAACTGTTCGCTGGGAGCGCAAGGTCAGCAGAGGGCACAAGGGTTGTGGGGGCTCGGGAGCCGGTACGACGGCGGGCCCCGGACGTGGTGCGTCCGGGGCCCGCCGCGTGGTTCAGCTCCGACCGGCCGGGCCGGTCAGGACGAGCCTCAGGCCTCGTTCTTCTCGTCGGCCTTCTCGTCGGCCTTGTCGGCGGACGCCTCGTCGGTCGCGGCCTCGGACTTCTCCTCGGCGGCGGCCTCGGTGGCCTCCTCCTCCTCGTCCTCCAGGTCGACGACCTCACCGTTGGTGTCGACGACCTTGGCGGCCTCGACGACGACGGCGAGCGCCTTGCCGCGGGCGACCTCGCCGACGAGCATCGGCACCTGGCCGCCTTCGACGACGGCCTGGGCGAACTGGTCGGGGCTCATGCCGGAGGAGGCCGCGCGCCGCATGAGGTGCTCGGTGAGCTCCTCCTGGTTGACGTTCAGCTTCTCCTTGTTGACGAGCTCGTCCAGGATGAACTGGGTCTTGATGCCCTTGACCGCCTGCTCGGAGGTCTCGGCCTCGAACTCCTCCAGCGTCTTGCCCTGGATCTCCAGGTACTTCTCCAGGTCCAGGCCCATCTGGCCGAGCTGGTGGTGCTCCAGGTTGTGCTTGCGGGTCTGGACCTCGTCCGCGAGGAGCTTCTCGGGGATCGGGACCTCGGCCAGCTTGAGCAGCTCGTCCAGGACGCGCTCCTGGGCCTGGGTGGCCTGGTCGTACTGCTTGGTGTTCTCCAGGCGCTTGCGGCTGTCCTCGCGGAGCTCGGCCAGCGTGTCGAACTCGCTCGCCATCTGCGCGAAGTCGTCGTCCAGCTCAGGCAGTTCGCGGGAGGCGACGGCGGTGACCTTGACGGTGACCTCCGCTTCCTTGCCCTCGGCGGAGCCGCCCTTCAGCTCGGAGGTGAAGGTGGCCTCGCCACCGGCCTCCAGGCCGGTCACGGCCTCGTCGATGCCGTCCAGGAGCTCGCCGGAGCCGATGGTGTACGAGACACCGGCGGCCACGCCGTCCTCCAGGACCTCACCGTCGACCTTGGCCTCCAGGTCGATCGTCACGACGTCGCCCTCGGCGGCGGCGCGCTCGACCGGCTCGGTGGAGGCGAAGCGCTCGCGGAGCTGCTCCACGGCCTTGTCGACGTCCTCGTCGCTGACCTCGAGGGCGTCGACGGTGACCTCGATGCCGGAGTAGTCCGGAATCTCGATCTCGGGGCGCACGTCCACCTCGGCGGTGAAGGCCAGCAGCTCGCCGTCCTTCAGCTCCGTGATGTCGACCTCGGGCTGGCCCAGGACGTTGAGCTCACCCTCGTTGACCGCCTCGGTGTAGAACTTCGGGAGGGCGTCGTTGACGGCCTCCTCCAGCACAGCACCACGGCCGAACCGCTGGTCGATGACCCGGTTGGGGATCTTGCCCTTACGGAAGCCCTTCACCGTGACCTGCTGGTTGATCTTCTTGTACGCCGCGTCGAGGCTGTCCTTGAGCTCCTCGAAGGGCACCTCGATGCTGAGCCGAACCCGAGTCGGGTTCAGGGTCTCCACGGCGCTCTTCACGGTTCGGTCTCCTTGGTGGCTGACTTCTTGGGGTTCTGCTGGGCCGCCGAGCGGCGGCTTCGCGGATCGAGCCCGGTACATCAGACACGCGGGCACGCAATTTGCATAGTAACGGCAAGCGCGATGACTCCCACAACGCGATCCCGCCGTGCGATCTGGCTGGTGGTCGGGGTGGCCGGATTCGAACCGACGACCTTCCGCTCCCAAAGCGGACGCGCTACCAAGCTGCGCCACACCCCGTCGGTGCGACACGTAGGGTACATGGCCGCGAGCACCGCTTCGGACGCGTCACGGGGCGGCTCGCGGGCGGCCGGACGGGGGCGCACCGATACGGGTGTGCGCGCACCTTCTCCGACCCGCTACGATGCTTCCCGTACCGCGGTCCCCGGACCGGCGGTGCGGTGCACGCGGGCGTAGCTCAATGGTAGAGCCCTAGTCTTCCAAACTAGCTACGCGGGTTCGATTCCCGTCGCCCGCTCCAACGGCTCAGGGCCGGGTCGGAGGTTCGTCCTCCGACCCGGCCCTGACGCTTTCACCAGGACGCGTCCGGACCGCCGGGCCCGCCCGGGATCCGTGGATCCCGGGCGCCGGGTCAGAAGCTGATCTGGTTGATCGTCTGGGCTATCGAGTCCATGAATCTGCTGATCGAGGGCGCGATGCCCGTCGACGCCAGGAAGAAGCCGAAGAGCACGGCGACGACCGCGGGGCCGCCCTTGAGTGATCCGCCGCGGATCAGCACCACCAGGACGATCCCCAGCAGAAGCACCACAGACAGTGAAATGGCCACGACTGATCACACCCTCGGTCGGTCCGCCTTGCCGGCCCGGCGGTGTGCGGCCGAGCACACCCCCGTCGGGTCCATCGTGCCACCAACTCCCCCCGGCCCGCTGTCGGCTGACACGCCGTACTGATCGGATCGCGCCATCCTCGCGCCCGCGTGCGCCCGGTGTGCTCCGGCGCGGGAAGGGAGCACGGGGCCCTTCGCCGGGTGCCGCACGGGGTGCCACCCCCGCGCCGGGAAAGCTGTGGATTCGCTGTGTACGAAAGCGGTCGAATTAATGCTCGACATGACCGTTTCCATATCCGCACGGTTCATCCACAGGTGTTCTCCAGCCCCTCGTCAGCCACCGTCCGAAATGCGTGCGAGGAATTTCACTTCACCGATCCACCCGCCAACTACGGCCCGCTATGTCCCCTTTGGTGGGGGTCAATCGCGCCATAGCGGTCACCGGGCGCTGGTTTCGCTTTTGATCAGCCGGGAACACGCGTTATCTCCGAGGAGTTTTACCGCTGCCGATCGACGGGTCTAAGGTGCCTTAAATGTTCAGTGCTCCGAGCGCGTTTCAGAGGGCCGCCGTCCCGCCGGACTCCCAGGAGCCGGAGTCCAGACACCCCCGGCCCACGGGTGAGGGCGCGGTCGCCACCGCGACGGCACCGGACCGCGCCTCGGACCCCACCACGGACCCCGCCCCCGCTCCCGCCAAGCACCGCGACGCCTGGTTCGACAATGTGAAGTACCTCGCGATCGTGCTCGTCGCCGTGGCCCACGCCTGGGAGCCGGTGATGGACGACAGCCGCGCCACGCGGGCGCTGTACATGGTCGTCTACGCGTTCCACATGCCGGCCTTCATCCTCGTCTCCGGCTACTTCTCACGCTCGTTCGACATGAGCCCGCGCAAGGTCAAGCGGCTGGTCAGCACGGTCGTCGTGCCCTATGTGCTGTTCGAGACGGCGTACTCGCTGTTCCGGCGGTACGCCGGGGGGTACGACGACACCCCGATCTCGCTGCTCGACCCGCTCTTCCTGACCTGGTTCCTGGTCGCCCTGTTCATCTGGCGCGTCACCACCCCGCTGTGGCGGTCGCTGCGCCACCCGCTGCCGATCGCCGTCGCCATCGGTCTGCTGGCCGTGACGACCCCGGAGATCGGTGACGACCTCGACCTGCAACGCGTACTGCAGTTCCTGCCGTTCTTCGTCCTCGGGCTCGTGCTGAGGCCCGAGCACTTCGAGCTGGTCAGGCGCCGTGAGGTGCGCGTGCTCGCGGTGCCGCTGTTCGCCGGCGCCCTGGCCCTCGCCTACTGGCTCGCGCCGCGCACACAGCTCGGCTGGCTCTACCACAGCAGCAGCGCGCAGGAGCTGGACGCGCCCTGGTGGTCGGGCGTCGTGATCTACCTCGCCATGCTCGCCTGCGCCCTGGTCCTCACGATCGGGTTCCTGGCCCTCACCCCGCGCCGCCCCCTGTGGTTCACGGTGCTGGGCGCCGGGACGATCTGCGGCTACCTGCTGCACGGCTTCCTGGTGAAGGGGGCCGGGTACTTCGGGCTGTTCGACCGCTACCCATGGCTCTCGAACCCGGTCGGGCTCGTGGTCGTCTCGGTCGTCGCGGCCGCCGCGGTGACCCTGCTCTGCACCCCGCCGGTCCGCCGGGCGCTGCGCTTCGCCACCGAACCGAACCTGGACCGGATGTTCCGCCGGGAGCAGGCCCGGCGCTGAGCCTGTCCGGATCGGTACCGTCCCCGGCCCCGCCGGCCGCCGCGCTCGACGTGGCGGCCCGCGGGGTTGGCCGAATTCCGCCGTCCCGGGGTCAGTTCGCCCCCGGTAGCCCCAACAACCCGCGCACCTGCGCATACTTCGCCGTCAGCCGGGTACGGACCGCCGGGTCCAGCACCGCGAGCCGGGCCGGATCCGTGTTGTGCGCCAGATCCGCCTCCTTGATCAGCAGGGCGCCCGGGGTGGCGAGAATCCGCCCGGTGTAGGCGCCGAGGTCCTCGCCGTTCCGCTTGGTGACGGCGAGGACCATCTCCTTGACCCGTGCGGGCAGCGGGGCCTCGTCCAGCCACCGGCGTGTGAGCGCCCCGTCCTCGACGGCGTCGTGCAGCCAGGCCGCGGCGATCTGCCCGTCGTCGCCGCCCCGCGCCCGTACCCCCTCGGCCACCGCGGCCAGATGTTCGGTGTACGGGCGCCCCGCCTTGTCCCGCTGGTCGCGATGGGCCTCGCGGGCGATCGCCTCGACCTCGGCCAGGGTCAGGTACGGGGGCGTCATGCGGCGACTGTAGCCCCCTGTTCCCGTACTTCGAAGGGTGCAGAGTTGCCGAGTCAATCGTTCGGTAAACTAATTACTGACGATTTCTTGACGCCCTCTTGACCGAGCAAAGGATCAGGCTCATCGGACACGCAGACATCCTCATCGCCATGGGAGGCGCCTTCCTGGCCGCCGCCGTCCTCGCCCGCGTCGGCGGCCGTATCGGACTGCCGACCATCCCCCTGTTCATCCTGGCCGGAATCCTGCTCGGCCCGCACACCCCCGGGGCCGTCATCGTCGACGACCCCCACGAGCTGGAGATGCTCTCCGCGCTCGGCCTCGTCCTGCTGCTCTTCTACCTGGGACTGGAGTTCCACCTCGACGACCTCAAAGCGGGTGGCCGCAAGATGGTGCTCGCGGGCACCGTCTATCTGATCCTCAACGTCGGCGCCGGTCTCGGTTTCGGCTTCCTGCTGGGCTGGGGCACGTCCGAGGCGCTGGTCATGGCCGGTGTCATCGGCATCTCCTCCTCGGCGATCGTGACCAAGATCCTGGTCGACCTGAAACGCCTCGGCAGCCCGGAGACCAAGCCGATCCTCGGCATCATCGTGGTCGACGACATCTTCCTGGCCCTGTACCTGGCCGCCCTCCAGCCGGTCCTGTCCCACTCGGACGGCCTCGGCGCGGCCCTGCGGGACGGCGGCAAGGCGTTCGGATTCCTGCTGCTGCTCGCCCTGGCCGCCCGCTTCGGCACCAGGGTCATCAGCAAGCTGATCAACACCCGGGACGACGAACTCCTGGTCATCTCCTTCCTCGGTGCGGCGGTCTTCGTCGCCGGGATCTCCGAGTGGTTCGGGGTCGCGGACGCGATCGGCGCGTTCATGGTGGGCCTGATGCTCGGCAGCACGACCTCCGGGGCCCGCATCCTGAAGCTGGTCCATCCGCTGCGGGACGCCTTCGGGGCGATCTTCTTCTTCGCGTTCGGTCTGTCCATCGACCCGGGCGACCTGCCCAGCGTGATGTGGCCGGTGCTGGCCGCCGTCGTCCTGACGGTGGCGATGAACGTACTGTCCGGCATGTTCTCGGCGCGGGTGTACGGCTTCGGGGCCCTCGCCGCGTCGAACATCTCCACCACCCTGATGGCGCGCGGCGAGTTCGCGCTGATCCTCGCCACCATGGCGGCGGGCGCCGGGCTGGACGAGCGGCTCTCACCGTTCATCGCCGGCTATGTCCTCGTGCTCGCGGTCCTCTCCCCCCTGGCCGCCGGGCGCTCCCAGTGGCTGGCCCGGATCCTGCCCGGAGGCCGCGCCGAGGAGCGGAAGGCGGAGAAAGAGCCGGCGCCGGTCTGAGGGTGTCCCGGGTGCGGCACCTCCCCCCTCCCGCACCCGGGCACCCACGTTCGAGTGGGAAGCGGACACCACATTGACGACCGATCCGTTTGTACGGTTTCGCCCGGCCCCGGAGCGGCTGGTTCGCCCGGCTCAGGCACGGCCGGTCCGCCCGGCTCAGGCGCGCCGGGAGAGCAGCAGCAGCGCGCGGTCGTCGTTGACGTCCTTCGCGCAGGCCTCGATGAGGTGCCAGGCCGCGCCCTCGAAGCCCGTGGCGACGTAGCCGTCCGCCTCGCCGGTCAGCCGGTCGATGCCCTCCGACAGGTCCCTCTCCGAGGTCTCCACCAGGCCGTCCGTGAAAAGCATCAGGACGTCACCGGGGGCCAGCGAGCCCTTCACGGCGTCGAACTCCGCGCCGTCGTACACCCCCAGCAGCGGGCCCCCGGCGGTCATCTCCTCCCACTGGCCGCTGCCCGCGTGCAGTTGGAGGGCGGGGGGATGTCCGGCGGAGAGGATCTCGTAGTCGCCGGACTCCAGGTCCAGGACCAGGTGGATCGAGGTGGCGAAGCCCTCGTCCCAGTCCTGGCGCAGCAGGTAGCCGTTGGCGGCGGGCAGGAAGCCGTGCGACGGGAGCGATCCCAGCAGGCCCCCGAAGGCGCCGGACAGCAGCAGGGCGCGGGAGGCGGCGTCCATGCCCTTGCCGGAGACGTCGGTCAGCACCACTTCCAGGGTGCGGCCCCCGTTGGTGCGGGCGGCGACGACGAAGTCCCCGGAGAAGGACTGGCCCCCGGCCGGCCGCAGGGCCATCTCGCGGTGCCAGCCCTGGGGCAGCCGCGGCAGGGCGCTCTGCACCCGGATGCGCTCGCGCAGGTCGAAGAGCATGGTGCCGCCGCGCCGCCAGGGCACCCCGACCCTCGCCCGGAACTGGGCCAGGACCAGTCCGAAGAAGCCGCAGGCGGCGATGGTCAGTACGGTCCCCGGGGTGACCGCGGCGGGTTCCTTCAGGTAGGGGCCGAGACGGACGGATTCCACGATCAGCGCGGCGGCCGCGGTGGCGTAGAGGCCCAGCAGGCTGGCCGGCCGCAGCAGCAGACCGCCGACGACGATCGGCAGTGCCAGCAGGGCGGGTGAGAACCACACCGGGTCGATCAGGGTGGCGAAGGTGATGGCCGGCACGAGCAGCAGCAGGCCGGCCAGGGCTATCCGGTCGGAGCCGTCGCCGCGGAAGGAGTCGACCCCGGACCGGCGCAGCGCGACGCGGGCCCGGTGCACCGATCTTCGCCACCGGGCCGTGTATGCGTCTGCTCCTCCGCGACGGGCCATTGTCGGGACCCTATCCATCCGACGGCCTCCGGTGCAGGGGGACCCCGTGACAAAGTGCCCGAACCGGTGTCGACCGAGCGAAGCGCCCCTGGTAAGCAGGTCACATGAACACAGAATTGCGGATTCCGTCTGTCGCCGACTGGGACGCCTGGCTCGGCTGTCTCGAACTTGCGTTCGGCGGGGTTCCGCTCACCCCCGAGTCCCGTGAGATGTACGCCACGCTGTCGCGTCCGGACCGTTCGCTCGGCCACTGGGACGGCGAGGAGTGCGTGGGCACGGCGGGGGCCTACCCGTTCCGGGTGACCGTGCCGGGCGGCGCCGCGGTGCCGGCCGCCGGGGTGACGATGGTGAGCGTCGCCGCCACGCACCGCAGGCAGGGCCTGCTGACGTCCATGATGCGCCGTCAGCTGGACGACGTCCGTTCCTGGGGCGAGCCGATCGCCGTGCTGAAGGCATCGGAACCGGCCATCTACGGACGGTTCGGCTACGGCGCGGCCACCCCCGAGACGGCGCTGCGGATCGACACCGACCGGGTGCGGCTCGCCCTGCCGCCGGGCACGGACGGGGTCCGGCTGCGGCGCGCCTCGCCGACCGGGGCGCTCGACGCCTGCGAGGCGGTGTACGCGCGGCTGGCGGCCGGCCGTCCCGGTACCCCGGTCCGGCAGCCCGGCTGGGAGAAGATGCCGGTGAACGACCCGGCCGCGCACCGGGAGGGCGGCTCCCCGCTGATCTGCGTCCTCGCGGAGCGGGACGGGAAGGTCACCGGCTATGTCACCTACCGGGTACGGCCCGCCTGGGAGGAGGCCGGTCCCCGGGGCACGGTCGCGGTCCGCGATCTCGCGGCGCTGGACCCCGCCTCGTACGCGGCGCTGTGGCGCTTCCTGTTCGGGATCGATCTCACGTCGGCGGTCGAGTGCGGCAACCGGCCGGCCGACGACGCCGTGCTCCAGCTGGTCTCGGACGTCCGGCGCTGCGAGGTGCGGCTGCGGGACGGACTGTACGTACGTCTGGTCGATCTGCCCGCGGCGCTCCAGGCCCGGCGCTACCGGGCCCCGGTGGACGTGGTGCTGGAGGTGGAGGACGCCTTCTGCCCCTGGAACACGGGGCGTTGGCGGCTGACGGGCGACGCCGAGGGCGTGGCGTCCTGCCGGCCGACCGAGGACCCGGCGGATCTGGTGCTGTCCGTACGGGAGCTGGGGGCCGCGTACCTGGGCGGGGTGTCGCTCAGCACCCTGGCGTCGGCGGGGCTGGTCCGGGAGGAGCGGGCGGGGGCGGTGGCGGAAGCGGCCCTGGCGTTCTCCTGGGACGTCGCCCCGTGGTGTCCGCACGAGTTCTGAACCGTGGCCGGGGGCGGCCCGTTCCCCGGCCGTCGTACGGGCGGGGTTCAGCGGGGGCGCTGGCAGGCCGGGCACCAGAAGAGGTTGCGGGCGGCGAGGTCCGCCGTGCGGATCCCGGTTCCGCAGATGTGGCAGGGCTGCCGGGCCCGGCGGTAGACGTAGACCTCGCCGCCGTGGTCGTCGACGCGCGGCGGGCGGCCCATCGCCTCGGGCAGGTGCTCGGGACGGACGGTGTCGATGCGGTTGGTGCGTACGCCCTCGCGCATCAGCACACGGAGGTCGGCCCACACGGCCTCCCATTCGCCCCTGGTCAGCTGCTTGCCCGGGCGGTACGGGTCGATGCCGTGCCGGAAGAGGACCTCCGCGCGGTAGACGTTGCCGACGCCCGCGACGACCTTCTGGTCCATCAGCAGGGCGGCCACCGTGACCCGGCTGCGGGAGATGCGGAGCCAGGCGCGCTCGCCGTCCTCGTCCTCGCGCAGCGGGTCGGGGCCGAGCCGGTCGTGTATCGCGCGCTTCTCGTCCTCGCCGATCAGCGCGCAGGTGGTGGGGCCGCGCAGGTCGGCGTAGTCGGAGGCGTTGGCCAGGCGCAGCCGGACGGTGTCGGTGGGCGGGGGCGCCGGGGTGGTGCCGAAGCCGAGCTTGCCGAAGAGGCCGAGGTGGATGTGGATCCAGTCCGGGCCGTCGAAGCCGAGGAAGAGGTGTTTGCCGTGGGCGTCGGTGTCCGTGAGGGTCCGGCCGTCGAGCAGGGCGGCGCTCGCGGCGAACTTCCCCTGCGGACTGCTCACCCGGACCGGGCCGCCCGCGAACCGTGCGCGGTGGTCCTCGGCGAGGCGGTGGATCGTATGCCCCTCGGGCACGGCGGGTCTCCTCGGTGGAACGACCGTGCCGCCGGGCGACGGGCCGGCGGCACGGGAGGACGGGGTGGGCTACGCGGCGGCTCTCAGCCCTGCTGCGGGTGGTGGGCCGGGACCGGCGGGAGCTCACCGGTGTTCTCGTACGCCGTGAGCATCTCGATCCGGCGGGTGTGGCGCTCCTCGCCGGAGTAGGGGGTGTTCAGGAAGATCTCGACGAACTTCGTGGACTCCTCCACCGTGTGCATGCGGCCGCCCACGGCCACCACGTTGGCGTCGTTGTGCTCGCGGCCGAGCGCGGCGGTCTGCTCGCTCCAGGCGAGTGCGGCGCGGACGCCCTTGACCTTGTTCGCGGCGATCTGCTCGCCGTTGCCCGAGCCGCCGATGACGACGCCGAGGCTGTCCGGGTCGGCGGCCGTCCGCTCGGCGGCGCGGAGGCAGAACGGCGGGTAGTCGTCCTGGGCGTCGTAGATGTGGGGCCCGCAGTCGACGGCCTCGTGGCCGTGGGCGGTGAGCCACTCGACGAGGTGGTTCTTGAGTTCGTAGCCGGCATGGTCGGAGCCGAGGTACACGCGCATGTGCGAAGTGTGACACGGACCGGGCCGGGCGGCCGTCGGCGGGGTCGGGGCGCGGCCGGGGCGCGGGGGGCCGCCGACCCGGTGCCCGGACGGCCGGGAGGCCCGCCGGCCGGGTGTGTCACCACGGTCCGGCGAGCCCGGTACGGCTTCAGCCGCGACGCCCGGCGATCTTCCAGGAGGCGGGCAGGGCCCCCATCGCCAGGGCGGCCTTCAGGGCGTCGCCGATGAGGAACGGCACCAGGCCGGCCGCGACGGCGGCGCTCATCGACATCCCGGTGGACAGGGCCAGGTAGGGCACGCCCACCGCGTAGATCACCAGGGAGCCGACGGCCATCGTGCCCGCGGTGCGCAGCACCGAGCGGTCGCCGCCCCGGCGGGCGAGGCCGCCGACGACGGTGGCGGCGAGCAGCATGCCGAGGACGTAGCCGAAGGAGGCGCCGCCGGGGCCGGAGCTGCCCTCGGAGAACCACGGCATGCCGGCCATGCCGACGAGCGTGTACAGGGCGAGGGAGAGGAAGCCGCGGCGGGCGCCGAGGGCGGTACCGATGAGCAGCGCCGCGAAGGTCTGGCCGGTGACGGGGACCGGGGAGCCGGGGACGGGCACGGCGATCTGGGCGGCGATGCCGGTGAGGGCGGCGCCCCCGACGATCAGCGCGGTGTCCACCGCGTAGCGGTGCCGGGCTGCGGGCAGCAGGTCGGCGAGGACCGCTCCGGAGCGGACGGGGGCGGCAGCAGTACTCATCGGGACTCCGCGGGTGAGGGGTCGGCAGGGGACTGAGGGCGACGTTAGCCGACCCGGCCTCGCGCGATCACCGTCAGCCGCCGACAAAGCGGCCGGTGAGGGGTTGGTGGGGTTCGCACAAAGACCCCGGCGCAATCATCTCTTGGCGTGATGCTGGTCACGGTGGTGGGAGCGGACATCCGCCTGACGCACGCTCATGACCCCGCGGGGGCGTGACTGTAGGGTCCCCATAACGCGGGCGGGCGTCGGGGCGGTGCGCGGGTGTACACCGTGTGTGAGCGTGGTGACCGTATTGCGGACATCCGTTCCCTGTGGCGGTACGCGTGCTCAGACTGTGGGACGACCGAGTACCGCCCAGCGAACAGAGCCGTTCATGTCCCGGACCTCCGCTCCGCCCCCCACGGACGCCGCACCCCCCGCCGACTCCGCCCTCACCCACGGCCTGAAGCAGCGTCACCTCTCGATGATCGCCCTCGGGGGCGTGATCGGGGCCGGGCTGTTCGTCGGCTCCGGCGCCGGTATCGCCGCCGCGGGCCCGTCCGTCGTCCTCGCCTACGGCATCTCCGGGCTGCTGGTGATGTTCGTGATGCGGATGCTGGGCGAGATGTCGGCCGCCAACCCGGCGTCCGGCTCCTTCTCCGTGCACGCCGAGCGGGCGATCGGCCCGTGGGCCGGGTTCACGGCGGGCTGGGCGTTCTGGGTCCTGCTCTGCGTGGCGGTCGGGCTGGAGGGCATCGGCGCCGCGCAGATCGTCACGGGCTGGCTGCCGGGCACCCCGGAGTGGGCCTGGGTGGCGCTCTTCATGGTGGTCTTCCTCGGCACCAACCTCGCGGCCGTGAAGAACTTCGGTGAGTTCGAGTTCTGGTTCGCCGCGCTCAAGGTGATCGCGATCGCGCTGTTCCTGGTGCTCGGGGTGCTCGCGCTCCTCGGGGCGCTGCCCGGCCACGACTCCCCCGGCACCTCGAACCTCACCGGCGGGGGCGGGTTCCTGCCGAACGGTTCGGAGGGCTTCATCATCGGGCTGCTGGCGTCCGTGTTCGCGTACGGCGGTCTGGAGACCGTCACCATCGCGGCGGCCGAGTCCGAGAACCCGGTCCGGGGCGTCGCCAAGGCCGTGCGCACGGCGATGTGGCGGATCGCGGTGTTCTACGTCGGTTCGATGGCGGTCGTCGTCGCCCTCGTCCCCTGGGACGACCCGAAGGTCGCGGAGGTCGGGCCGTTCTACGCGACCCTCGACCACCTCGGCATCAGCGGCGCGGCGGAGATCATGAACGTGGTCATCCTGATCGCCCTGCTCTCCGCGATGAACGCCAACATCTACGGCGCCTCGCGCATGGCCTGCTCCCTGGTGGCACGCGGCCAGGGACCGAAGCGTCTCGGCACGGTCTCCTCGGGGGTCCCGCGCACCGCGGTGCTGGTCTCCTCGCTCTTCGGCTTCCTGTGCGTGCTGCTCAGCTACTGGCGCCCCGACGACGTCTTCCCGTGGCTGCTCAACATGATCGGCGCGGTGATCCTGGTCGTCTGGATCTTCATCGCCGTGTCCCAGCTGATCCTGCGGGGCCGGACGGAGCGGGAGGCTCCGGAGAAGCTGGTCGTCCGCATGTGGCTCTTCCCGGTCCTGACGGTGGCGGCGCTGCTCGCCATGGCCGGCATCTTCCTGCTGATGCTGCGTCAGCCGGACACACGTGACCAACTGCTGGCCACCGGTGCGCTGACCGCGCTGCTGGTCGCCATCGGTCTGGTACGGCAGAAGCGGGCGGAGCGCGGTCCGGGCGCCTGATATTCCGGTGGCCGGCGGGGCGCCCGGGTTGAGACGGTGTCCGGATGAACTCGCCCCCCGACCCCACCGTGCTGCACCCGATGGCCGGCCAGCCGCGGGTGGTCCAGCTGAAGCCGCTGCTGACCTCGCCGCTGATCGAGGCCGGCGACTACTCGTACTACGACGACCCCGACCACGCGAGCGACTTCGAGACCCGCAACGTGCTGTACCACTACGGCCCGGAGCGGCTCGTCATCGGGAGGTTCTGCGCGCTGGCGACCGGTGTGCGCTTCCTCATGAACGGCGCCAACCACCGCATGGACGGCCCGTCCACCTTCCCGTTCCCCATGCTGGGCGGCGCCTGGGCCGACCACGCCGACCTGCTGAGCGACCTCCCGGCGCGGGGTGACACGGTGGTCGGCCACGACGTGTGGCTCGGCAACGGGGCGACCGTGATGCCGGGCGTACGGATCGGCAACGGCGCGATCGTCGCGGCCGGTTCGGTGGTCACCCGTGACGTGCCGGACTACGCCGTGGTCGGCGGCGATCCGGCCCGGCTGATCCGCCTCCGGTACGACGAGCCGGACATCGCCCGGCTGCTCGCGCTCGCCTGGTGGGACTGGCCCGCCGAGCACCTCACCGCGCATGTGCGCACGCTCATGGCGGGGAGCGTCGACGCGCTGGAGGCGGCCGCCCCGCAGCCCGGCTGAGCGGGGCGTACCGGCCGGGGCGCGTCGGCCCGGTCAGGCGGCGTCGGGCGGGCGTCCGGCGCGTACGAGCACCTCGCCCGCCTCCGTCCGGAAGTAGAGCACCGACCGGCCCGACCGCCGCCGCCCGGCCAGCCCCGCGTCGTGCAGAACCTTGAGGTGGCGGCCCACCGACCCGAGCCCCTGGCCGGTCAGCGCCACCAGCTGTGTCGTGCTCCTGGGGGTGTCGAGCAGGACGAGGACCCCGGCGCGGGCGGGCCCGAGCAGGCGGCCGAGGCTGTCGGGAACCGGCGGCCGCTCGGTGCCGGACAGGACGCCGGAACTGCTGTACACCACGGCGTACCGCCGCTCCTCCGCGTCCCAGGACACCCAGCCCTGACGGGGTGTGACGGGGACGAACACCAGGGAGGCACCGGTGAGTTCGCGTGGCGGGTAGGGGCGCGGGTTGACCTGGAGCCGACTGTCCCCGAGCCATCGCATGCCGGGGTTCATGGACTCCAGCACGGCCGCCCAGCCGCCCTGGCTCAGCCGTGCGGCCCGTGCCACGATGTCGGCCTCCATGATCCGGCGGCGGCGCGGCCAGTCGGGGCCGACGATCCGCTCCCACACCCACTCCAGCAGGTCCGCCGCCTTCTGTGGCAGGTCGGGGCGGCACAGCGGGGAGGGCAGCGGGCCGCCCCGGGACACCTCCAGGTCGGCGCGCGCCTGGTCGGGCGGTGTCCGCCGCACCAGGGCCAGGTCTTCGGCGAAGGTGCTGGTGCCGGTGGGGGTGGGCGTGAGGAAGTCCGCGTTCCAGAGGCCTCCCAGGCCGGTCGCCACGAGCTGCGCGGTGGCCGGGTCCCCGGCGAGCCGCTCCCGGTAGGCGGGCCGGTGCGTGTCGAACCACGCCCGCTCGGCGGGATGGGAGGCCGTGCCGCGCTCCAGGGCCTGGAGGGTCGCGGTCGTCTCGACCAGCTCGGACACCAGGAAGCGGCCGGCCGCGAGGGTGTCCGCGCCGACATGCCACCAGCCCATGGTTTCGCCTCCCCGCGAAACGGTAACGGCCCCGCGGCGGCCCGGCCAAGACTCCGGACATGCTCACCTACCGCGACGTGTTCCGGGTCCCGCGGTTCGGTCCCCTCTTCACGGCCGGCGCCCTCCAGGGGGCCGCCTCCACGACGAGCGGACTGGCCCTGGGCGTCCTGGTGTTCACCACGACCGGGTCGCCGCTGCTGTCCGCCCTGTCGATGTTCGGTTCCTCGCTGGCGCAACTGCTCGGCGCGACGCTGCTGATGTCGGCGGCGGACCGGCTGCCGCCGCGTGCCGCGCTGACCGGTTCGGCCCTCTTCTTCGGCGTCGGCACGGCGGTCCTGGCGCTCCCCGGTCTGCCGTTGCCGGTGCTGTTCGCCGTGCTCCTCGGGCAGGGCGCCGTCGCGGCGGTGGCCGGTGGGGTGCGGTACGGGCTGCTCACCGAGATCCTGCCCGAGGACGCCTATCTGCTGGGGCGTTCGCTCCTCAACATGTGCGCGGGGACCGCCCAGGTCGCCGGGTACGCCGTGGGCGGCGCCCTGGTGGCCATGCTGTCGCCGCGCGGCACGCTCCTGGTCGCGGCGGCCCTGTACCTGGCCGGCGCCCTCACCGTCCGGTACGGCCTGGCGCGCGTCCCGCCCCGGTCCGCCGGGCGGCCGTCGGTGGCCGCGACCTGGCGGACCAACGCTCTGCTCTGGTCGTCGGTGCCGCGCAGGCGGATCTACCTGGCGCTCTGGCTGCCCAACGGGCTGGTCGTCGGCTGCGAATCGCTGTTCGTCCCCTACGCCCCGGACCGGGCGGGGCCGCTGTTCGCCTGCGCGGCGCTCGGGATGCTGGCCGGGGACACCCTGGCGGGCCGCTTCCTCCCCGCCCGTCTCCGGGGCGGGGCCGCGTCCACCTGGCTGCTGCTGCTCCTCGCCGGGCCGTACCTCCTGTTCGCGCTGCGGCCGGGCCCGCCCCTGGCCCTCGCCCTGGCCGCCGTGGCCTCCACCGGATTCTCGGCGAGCCTGCTGCTCCAGGAGCGGCTGGTGGCGCTGACCCCACGCGCCATGACGGGTCAGGCGCTCGGCCTGCACTCCTCCGGGATGCTGACGACGCAGGGGGTGGCGGCCTCGGTCGCGGGTGCCGTGGCCCAGTGGGTACCGGCCGGGACGGCGATCGCCCTGATGGCGGGGGCCTCGATCGCGGTCACCCTGGCCCTCGCGCCGGGGCTGCGGCGTGACCGGGGACCGGCCGGGACCACACCGGCACCGGCCGACGGGCGCGCCTGAACCTCCGGGGCCGCCGCCCGGCCCCCGGCGCCGGGGTCACCCGCCGGGCGAAAACACGCCCTAGTCACCCCCGCCGCCGTCACCACCGCCGCCGGAGTCGCCGCCGTCGCCGCCTCCGCCGGAGTCCCCGCCGTCACCGCCGTCCGCGCCCCAGCCGTCGCCACCGCCGGGCTCGTTGTCGTCGCGGCCGCTGCCGAGGTTGCTGAACCAGGGGCGGTCCCAGTCCGTGTCGGGCGCGAGCGGTTCGCCGCCGCGCGTGTGCGCCGGGTACGGCACCGGGCGGAAGCGTGCCGTGCCGGTCGTGTCCCCCATCCCGAAGGTGACGGCGAAGACATGGGCCATGACCGCGTCCAGCGGGTCGGGGCTCTCGTACCGCACCGGGGCGAGCGGCGCCAGTACGGTGCCCGGCTCGCGGGCCGGCGCGGGGGGCGCGTGAGCAGGGCGACCCGCCGTTCGTCGCGCAGCAGCCAGGAACTCGTCGCGTTCTCCCGCCGCAGCACCCAGCGCGTGGTGGGCAGCCGCACCTCCACCGAACTCTTCGACTTGCGCAGCTTCTTGCTGAGTTCCAGCTCCGCGGTGGCCTCGCCCACGGTCACGTACAGGCCCTGGCCCGGCCCGGGGACGTCGCGCCGGAAGCCGTGCGGGGCCCGTATCCGTACGGCGGGGGCCTGCGGGCCCCACACGTCCACGCGTACCAGGCGGCGGTCCACGGCGACGGTGACCGGTCCGGCGGGCCCCGGCACGGATCTCCGCGCCATCCACAGCGGTACGCCCTCGGCCCCGGCCCGCGCCGCCAGCGCGGCCACCTGCTCGGGTCCCCCGCACCCGCGCACCGCCAACTCCCCCAGCGCGCGGGCGAACTCCGCCGCCCGGCGTGCCTTCACCGGGGTGGCGGTGCCCGTGACGCGGGTCACCGGCACGGTCCCGGCGGCCTCCGCCAGCCGGTCCAGCGGGCGTTCCGTCCCACCGCCGCCCAGCCAGCACCCGCGCAGGTACGCGTCGGCCATGGCGGCGAGGTTCAGCTCGCCCAGCGGTGTGACCCGGCCGCCTCTGCGGAGCAGCTCCTCGGTCAGCTCCACGGACTGCGCCAGCGGATTCCACGACCGCTCGCCATAGAGCACCTGGCTCATGAACACCCCCCATGTACAGCTGTACGGTTCAGCAGAGGGACACCCTCACACACGCCCGCCCGCGCACCGGGGCCGGGGGGGACGCCGTCTCGGGCGGATCAGGTGAGGGCCAGCTCCAGCAGGGGCAGCACACGGCCGGGGACCGACCCGGACGGGGTGGCGCCGACGCGTACCGCGCCCATCGCCGTGTAGAAGGGTTCGGCGTTCGGGTCGGCGTCGATGGTGAGCGTCCGGAAGCCCGACCGCCGGGCCAGCGCCGTCGTGTGGGTGAGGAGCAGCCTGCCCACGCCCTGCCCGATGGTGTCCGGTTCGACGAACATCATGCCCAGGGCGCCCCGGGGCGGCTCCCCGTCCAGCATGGTGAAGCCCAGAATCCTGCCGTCCCGCTCCGCCACCGCCGTACGACGGGCGGCCACCTCGTCGGGGGACACGAAGAGTTCGTCGCGGCAGGCGTCGATGAACTCCTCGTCGTACCCCCAGTGCGCCTTGGACCGCAGGGCCAGCGCGGTCAGCGCCGCCGCGTCCTCGGGCCGGCCCTCGCGTACGTGGGTCATCGGCGTCCTCCTCGTCCCGGCCGTGCCGCTCCGCACGAGACTAGACCCGAACGTCCCGCCGTCCACCGGGAATTCTCCCGGCTCACGCCCGGTCCGCCGAGGTCACCACGTCGGCGAAGCGGTGGGCGACCGTACGCCAGGTGACGGTGGCGGCCGGTTCGTCCTCCAGCGCGCGTCGGTACAGCACCTCGGGGGTGGGAGCGCCGTGTCCGGCCAGCCGGCCGGCGTCCCAGCGGCGGACGGTCCCGGCCGTCGTCTCCGGGTGGAACTGCACGCCCCAGGCCGAGGGGCCCACCCGGAAGGCCTGGTAGGGGCAGTCCTCGCCGCCGACCAGCCAGTGGGCGCCGGGCGGCAGCGCGGTGATGGCGTCGACGTGGTTCTCGATGGCCCGGGGCCTCGCGGGCAGCCCGTGGAAGAGCGGGTCGTCGGCCGCCTCGGGGCGCAGGTCGAGCCGGGTGGAGCCGAACTCGGGGGTGCCGTGCCGTCCGCGCACCTCGCCGCCCGCGACCTGGGCGAGCATCTGGCCGCCGAGGCAGATGCCGAACACCGGGGTCCGCGCGGCGAGGGCCTGGCGCACGAGCGCGCGGGTCGCGGGCAGCCAGGGCGCGCGGACGTCGTCGTCGGGCAGGTAGCCGCCGCCGAGGACGATGAGCGCGGGGTGCTCCAGGCGGTCAGGCAGTGCGGCGCCCTCGTGGGCCCGGACGACGTGGGCCGCGAGGCCGCGCTCCTCCAGCCAGCCCGTCCAGCGGCCGAGCCCTCCTCCGGGCCCGTGCTGGACCACCAGTGCCGTGGCCGTGGTGCTCGTGGCGCCCATCCCGCGTCCCTCACCGTCGTGTCCGTACGGGTCCCGCCCGCCTGACCGGCGTCCAGCCTACGCACGCGGCCCCGGCCCCGCCGGGCCTTCGCGGCCGGCCCCCACGGACACGGCCTAGGACCATCGGCTGATCACTTCGCCGCACTCCTCCTGCTAGCCTGCAATTGCGAAGGACTTGCAACAACAAACAGCCAGCAGTTGGAGGGTTCGCACCCATGGCCACCTACACGCTCCCGGAACTCCCGTACGACTACGCGGCGCTCGAACCGGTCATCAACCCGCAGATCATCGAGCTCCACCACGACAAGCACCACGCCGCGTACGTCAAGGGGGCGAACGACACCCTGGAGCAGCTGGAGGAAGCGCGCGACAAGGGGACCTGGGGGGCGATCAACGGCCTCCAGAAGAGCCTGGCCTTCCACCTCTCCGGCCACATCCTCCACTCGATCTACTGGCACAACATGAGCGGTGACGGCGGCGGCGAGCCCCTCGCGGCGGACGGTGTGGGCGACCTGGCGGACGCCATCGCCGACTCCTTCGGCTCCTACGCCGGTTTCAAGGCCCAGCTGACGAAGGCCGCGGCGACCACCCAGGGCTCGGGCTGGGGCGTCCTCGCGTACGAGCCGGTCAGCGGCAAGCTGATCGTCGAGCAGGTCTACGACCACCAGGGCAACATCGGCCAGGGCTCCGTGCCGATCCTGGTCTTCGACGCCTGGGAGCACGCCTTCTACCTCCAGTACAAGAACCAGAAGGTGGACTTCATCGAGGCGATGTGGCGCGTCGTCAACTGGCAGGACGTGGCGCAGCGGTACGCCGCCGCCAAGGAGCGCGCGGACGTGCTCCTGCTCGCCCCCTGACGGTTTCCTCAGACGTCCTGCCTCGTGATCGTCTTCTCCACCTTCACCCGGCAGGCGGAACACCGGAGAACCCCCGCGAGGACGTGACTCGCGGGGGTTCTCCCATGGGTGCACCGCGGCGGACCGCCGTGGACGCACCGGCCGACCGCCGTGCGCGGCCGGCCGGTCACCGTGCGTGTGCGTCAGTCGAAGACGGGTCCCCGCGTCCGGGTCCGCTTGATCTCGTAGAAGCCGGGGATCGAGGCCACCAGCAGGGTGCCGTCCCAGAGCTTCGCCGCCTCCTCGCCCTTGGGGGCGGGGGTGACGACCGGGCCGAAGAAGGCGATCTGCTCGCCGTCGGGGCCGGGGACCGCGATGACCGGGGTGCCGACGTCCTGGCCGACCTTGTCGATGCCCTCCTGGTGGGAGGCGCGCAGCTCGGTGTCGTAGGCGTCGGAGTCGGCGTACTCCAGCAGGTCGGCGGGGAGACCGGTGTCCGCCAGGGCGCCCGCGATCGCCTCGCGGGTGGGGCCCTCGCCCTTGTTGTGGAAGCGGGTGCCCATCGCCGTGTACAGCGGGCCGACGACCTCGTCGCCGTGCTTCTGCCGGGCGGCGACGACCACCCGGACCGGGCCCCAGGCCTGGGTCCGCATCATCTCCCGGTACTGCTCGGACAGGTCGTCCAGCCGGTCCTCGTTGAGGACGGCGAGGCTCATCACGTGCCACCGGACCTCGACGTCGCGGACCTTCTCCACCTCCAGCATCCAGCGGGAGGTCATCCAGGCCCAAGGACAGAGGGGGTCGAACCAGAAGTCGACCGGGGTCCTGCCGTTCGACGTGCTGTTCTCGGGCATGTCTCTCCTCATGAGCGGGGTTGTACCTGTGTGCGAAAACACCACCGGTGCCTCCCGCCATTCCCGTGCGCGGCCGTCCGGGGCCGCATGCGAGGATCAAAGCCGTTCGAATCGGGACCGACCGATGGCCGGGCGCCGCGGCACCGCCCCGGTCGCCGGTCGGTCCGAGACACAAAGGAGTGCTCCCGTGCCCGGTGAAAACCTGTCCCGCGACGAGGCCCGTCAGCGGGCCGAGCTGCTGACCGTCGACGGTTACGAGGTCGCCCTCGACCTGCGTTCCGCCGTCGGCGATCCCGACGGGGAGGCGGCCGGCCCGCGGACCTTCCGTTCGCTGACGACGATCCGCTTCCGGGCCGCCCGCGCGGGCGCCTCGACCTTCGCGGACCTGCTCGCCCCGTCGGTGGCCGAGGTGACGCTGAACGGGAAGACGCTGGACCCGGAGGCCGTCTTCGACGGCACCCGTATCGCGCTGGACGACCTCGCCGAGGGCGAGAACGTGCTGGTGGTCGACGCGCGTTGCGCGTACAGCCGGACCGGTGAGGGCATGCACCGCTTCGTGGACCCGGAGGACGGCGAGGTCTACCTCTACACCCAGTACGAACCGGCCGACGCCCGTCGCGTCTTCGCCAACTTCGAGCAGCCCGACCTCAAGGCCCCGTACCGCTTCGAGGTGACGGCGCCCGAGGGCTGGACGGTCCGTTCCAACGGCGCGGAGGAGTTCCACGAGGGCGAGGTGTGGCGGTTCGCGGAGACGCAGCCGATCTCCACGTACATCACGTCGGTCCTCGCGGGCCCGTACCACTGTGTGAGCGACCTCTACACCCGTACGTCCGACGACGGCTCGACGCTGGAGATCCCGCTCGGCGCGATGTGCCGCAAGGGTCTCGCGCGGTACTTCGACGCGGACGACGTCTTCCTGATCACCAAGCAGGGTCTGGACTTCTTCCACGACCACTTCGACTACCCGTACCCGTTCGGGAAGTACGACCAGGCGTTCGTGCCCGAGTACAACCTCGGCGCCATGGAGAACCCGGGCCTCGTCACCTTCCGTGAGGAGTACATCTACCGGTCCAAGGTCACCTCGGCCTCCTACGAGCGCCGTGCCAACGTCATCCTGCACGAGATGGCGCACATGTGGTTCGGTGACCTGGTCACCATGCGCTGGTGGGACGACCTGTGGCTGAAGGAGTCCTTCGCGGACTTCATGGGCTCGTATTCGATGGTGGAGGCGACCCGCTTCACCAACGGCTGGATCACCTTCGCCAACAACCGCAAGGCCTGGGCCTACCGCGCCGACCAGCTGCCCTCCACCCACCCGGTCACGGCCGACATCCGTGACCTGGAGGACGCCAAGCTGAACTTCGACGGGATCACGTACGCCAAGGGCGCCTCGGTGCTCAAGCAGCTGGTGGCGTACGTGGGCCGGGACGCGTTCCTGGAAGGCGCCCGCCGCTACTTCAAGCAGCACGCCTACGGCAACACCGAGCTGGGCGACCTGCTGTCGGTGCTGGCCGAGACGTCCGGCCGCGACATGACGGCCTGGTCCCGCTCCTGGCTCCAGACGGCGGGCGTCAACGTGCTGACCCCGGTGGTGACGTACGACGACGAGGGCCGCGTCGCGGAGCTGGCCGTCACCCAGGAGGCCGCCGCCTCGCACCCCGAGCTGCGCCCGCACCGGGTCGCGGTGGGCCTCTACCGGCTCTCCCCCGACGGCGCGCTGGAGCGGTACGCGCGGGCCGAGACGGACGTGGCCGGGGAGCGGACCGTGGTCACCGAGCTGGCCGGGGCCGAGAAGCCCGACCTGGTGCTGGTCAACGACGACGACCTGACGTACTGCAAGGTCCGCTTCGACGCGGGCTCGCTGGAGACCCTGCGCCGCCACCTCGGTGACATCGGCGACCCGCTCGCCCGCGCGCTGTGCTGGTCGGCGCTGTGGAACCTGACGCGGGACGCGCTGCTGCCCGCGCGGGACTTCGTCTCGCTGGTGCTGGCGCACGCCGGGCGGGAGAGTGACATCGGTGTCCTCCAGATGCTGCACGCCTGGGCCCAGTCCGCGCTGACCCACTACGCGGCTCCCGGATGGCGCGAGGAGGGCGGCCGGCTGCTGGCCGAGGGCGCGCTGCGGGAGCTGCGCCGGGCGGAGCCGGGCAGCCAGCACCAGCTGACGTGGGCCCGGTTCTTCGCGGCGGTGGCCACCTCGGGCGCCGACTTCCAGCTGCTGGGCGGCCTGCTGGACGGCTCGGCGGTGGTCGAGGGCCTGGAGGTCGACCAGGAGCTCCGGTGGGCCTTCCTGTCCCCGCTGGTCGCGCACGGCGTCGCCGACGAGGCTGCGGTCGACGCGGAACTGGCCCGCGACGACACGGCGTCCGGCAAGCGGCACCACGTGCGGTGCCTGGCCGCGCGCCCCTCGGCGGCGGTCAAGGCCCAGGCGTGGGCGTCGGTGGTGGAGTCGGACGAGCTGTCCAACGCGTTCGTCGAGGCGACCATCGCGGGCTTCGGGCAGCCCTCGCAGCGGGAGCTGCTGGCGCCGTACACCTCCGCGTACTTCGAGGCGATCGAGCGGGTGTGGGCCGAGCGCTCCATCCAGATCGCCATGGACGTGGTCAAGGGCCTGTTCCCGGGGCTCCAGGGCGACCCCGCGACGCTCACCGCGACGGACGCGTGGCTCACCTCGCACCCGGACGCGGCCCCGGCGCTGCGGCGTCTCGTCCTGGAGGCACGGGACGACCTGGCCCGTGCGCTGCGCGCCCAGGAGCGCGACGCGGCGTCCTGACACATCCGTGCGCGCCCCGTACACCTGTGCGGGGCGCGCGGTCGTGCGGACCCCGGCGGGCCGCCCGTTCCGGCCGTCGGGCTCCCGTATCAGTACGGCGTTGTCCTGGTACGTCGACGGACGTGTAACACCGGTCACCGTCCGGCGGGCCGGCGGGGAGCCTGCGGTGCATGAACCGGAACAGCCCGCTCTCCGCCCATCCCCTCCAGGACGTCCGCCACCGTGTGCGCTCGGCCGCGCAGTTACGGGCCTCGGGGGTGAGCGCCGCGCGGACCGCCGCCGCGTGCCTGCCCGGCGGTCCGTGGCAGCAGTTGCTCCCCGGCGTCTTCCTCCTCCACCCGCATCCGCCGACCGCGCGGGAGCGGGTGCACGGCGCCCTGCTGTACGCGGGCCGGCCGCCCGTGCAGGCGCGGCGGACCGTCCCCGCGCGGCCCGGCCCGGAGTACGGGGAGGCGATGGTGACGGGGCCCGCGGCGCTGGCCCTGCACGGCTTCACGTCCGTCCCTCCGCTGGACGCGCGGCACCGGATCGACGTGCTGGTGCCGCGTACCCGGCGGCTGCGCTCGACCGGGTTCGTCCAGGTGGTCCGGGCCTCGGTGCCGCCCCGGCCGGAGACCAGGCTCGGGACTCCGGTGGCCCCGGTGGAGCGGGCGCTGGCCGACACGGTGGCCTCGCTCACCGACGCCCCCGCCGTGCGGCGGCTGCTCACGGAGTCGGTCCGCGCCGGGTACTGCGAGCCGGCGTCGGTGGTCCGCGAACTGAGCGCGGCGAAGCTGCTGGGCCGGGCCCATGTGGTGGACGCGGTCGAGGAGTTGCTGGCCGAGGGCCGGGCCGTCGCGGAGGGCCGGCTCTACGCGATGGTGCGCCGCCACGGGCTGCCGGAGCCGTTGTGGAACGTGGACCTGTGCCTGCCCGGCGGGGCGGTGCTGGGCGGGGTGGACGCGTACTGGCCCGAGCGGGCGGTGGCCCTGGAGATCGTCACCCGCTCGCCCCGCCGGAGCGGCTCGGCCGGGCCCGCGGACCGGGAGCACCTGGAGCGGCTGGGGATCACGGTGGTCCGGGTGACACCGGGAAAGCTGCGCGGGGCGACGGCGCAGCAGGCGGTGGCGGTGCGTACGGCGATGTCGGCGGCCGAGGACCGTGAACCGGCCGTCTTGGTGGTGGCCCTGCCCAGGTGACCCGGGGGGCCCGGCTTTCGCCCTGTTCGTCCCGTGTGACGCATCGGCACCCGTGGCGGATCTACGCCATGTGCATGTCTAACGGCCTTCAAGTCTCCACAAACCCCTGTCATTTACGAAAGGCTGAGCGGTCATCCGGTACCGAATTCCGGACTCTCTCTTTCACTTACAGGGATGCTGATGACCAAGGAATCCCCCAGCTCCATACCCGGGGCCAGACGCGCGGCGCGGATCGCGGCCGCAGCGGGACTGGCGGCCGCCCTGGCCGCCACCGGCGCCGCCCCGGTCTTCGCCGCGGACGACCCGGCCACCGCCCCCGTCAAACCCGCCGCCACCGGCGACCCGGGCGACAAGCTCGGTGGGGCCGACGCCGAACTGCTGGCGAAGGCCCAGGCCAAGGGCGAGAAGAACATCACGATGATGGTCGCCACCACACCGGGTGCGACCCAGCAGGTCGTCAAGCAGCTGGACGGCGTCAAGGGCTCCGTGCTGGGCCAGACGTACGACAAGCTCGGTTACGTCCGGGCGACCGTGCCGACCTCGACGGCCGAGGCCACCATCAAGGCGACGCAGAAGCTGTCGAGCGTCCACGGCATCGATCTCAAGCAGGAGATCAAGCTGGACGACCCGACCCCGAAGGCCGACCAGGTCGCGGGGGCCAAGCAGCTGAAGGCGACCGGCAGTTACCCTGCGCCGGGCAAGAACACCCCGGCGAAGAACCCGTACAACCCGTCCTTCGAGACGGGCGCCGTCGACTTCGTGAAGAAGAACCCGAAGGCCGACGGCCGCGGCATCACCATCGGGATCCTGGACTCCGGTGTGGACGTCGCCCACCCCGCGCTCCAGAAGACCACCACCGGCGAGCGCAAGATCGTCGACTGGGTCACCGCCACCGACCCGGTCAGTGACGGCGACGGCACCTGGCTGCGGATGAGCACCACGGTGACCGGTCCGACGTTCACCGCCGGGGGCCGCACCTACAAGGCGCCCAAGGGCACCTACAAGATGCAGCTCTTCGCCGAGGCCGCCACCAAGGGCGGCGACATGGCCGGGGACCTCAACCGGGACGGCGACACCACCGACGTGTGGGCCGTGCTGTACGACCCGGTCAAGGGCACCGTCCGCGTCGACCTCGACAACGACGCGGACTTCACGAACGACGTCGTGATGAAGCCGTACAAGGACGGCCACCAGATCGGCTACTTCGGCAAGGACAACCCGAAGACCGAGGTCGCCGAGCGCATCCCGTTCGTCGTCGAGACCCGCCAGAACGTCGTCTACAACGCGGCGGGCGACAAGGCCGACTACGTCAACATCGGCGTCATCGAGAGCGAGCACGGCACGCACGTCGCGGGCATCACCGCGGCCAACAGCCTGTTCGGCGGCAAGATGAACGGCGCCGCGCCCGGCGCCAAGATCGTCTCCTCGCGCGCCTGCACCTGGTCCGGCGGCTGCACCAACATCGCGCTGACCGAGGGCATGATCGACCTCGTCGTCAACCGCGGCGTGGACGTCGTCAACATGTCGATCGGCGGTCTGCCGCCGCTCAACGACGGCAACAACGCCCGCGCCGAGCTCTACAAGCGGCTCATCGACATCTACGGCGTCCAGCTGGTCATCTCGGCCGGCAACGACGGCCCGGGTGTGAACACCATCGGTGACCCCGGTCTCGCCGACCACGTCATCTCGGTGGGCGCGTCCATCTCCAAGGAGACCTGGGCGGCCAACTACGGCTCGAACGTCACCAAGAAGTACGACATGCTGCCCTTCTCCTCGCGCGGTCCGCGTGAGGACGGCGGCTTCGCGCCGATCCTGACCGCCCCGGGTGCCGCGATCAACACCACCCAGACCTGGCTGCCCGGCGGCCCGGTCAAGGAGGCGGGCTACTCCCTGCCGGCCGGCTACTCGATGCTCCAGGGCACCTCGATGTCCTCGCCGCAGGCCGCCGGCGCCACCGCGCTGCTGCTGTCCGCCGCCAAGCAGAAGAACATCGAGCTGCCCCCGGCCGATCTGCGCACCGCGCTGACCAGCACCGCCTCGCACATCGACGGCGTGCCCGCGCACGCCCAGGGTGCCGGTCTGATCGACATCGTCGCCGCCTGGAAGCAGATCTCCCAGAAGGGCTCCCCGGCGCACGAGTACACGGTGAAGGCCCCGGTCGACACCGCGATCGACTTCGCGCTGAAGACCCCGGGCTTCGGCACCGGCCTGTACGACCGCGAGGGCGGCCTCAAGACCGGCCAGAAGAAGACGTACGACGTCGTCATCACCCGCACCACGGGCCCCGACAAGGACGTCAAGCACAAGCTGTCGTGGAAGAACGACGACGGCACGTTCAAGCTGACCGGCAAGAAGAACGTCTCGCTGCCGCTGGGCAAGCCGGTCACCGTCCAGGTGCAGGCGAAGGCCAAGAGCGCGGGCGTGCACAGCGCGATCCTCCAGGTCGACGACAAGAAGACCAGCGGGATCGACCACCAGATCCTCACCACGGTCGTCGTCGCCAACGACCTGGTGAAGCCCGGTTACGCGTTCAAGGCGTCCGGCTCGGTGCAGCGCAACGGCACCACGTCGTACTTCCTGAACGTCCCGGAGGGCGCCAAGACCCTTGAGGTCGCCCTGAGCGCCCTGCGTTCGGGCAGCCAGACCCGGTTCATCTCCCTCCACCCCTACGGGGTCCCGGTGGAGAACAGCTCCACGGTCAACTGCTACCCGAACTACGAGAACCCGGCCAACACCTGCCGCCCGGACGTGCGCTCCTACGAGGACCCGCAGCCCGGCGTCTGGGAGGTCGAGGTCGAGGCGCGCCGTACGTCGCCGCTGCTGGACAACCCGTACAAGCTGGACGTCTCGCTGCTGGGCGCCTCCTTCGACCCGGCGGTGCGCACGCTCCCCGAGGCGAAGATCGGCACCCCGGCCGCGGTGGACTGGACGGTCACCAACAACGCCGGTGACCTGGAGGGCACGCTGAAGGGCGGCTCGCTGGGCTCGGCCGACGTCGATCGTCCGTCGATCTCCACCGGTGACGAGTACACCCGTACGGTCACCATCGGTGCGGGCGTCGAGAAGCTGGACATCACCATCGGCAACACGGCCGACGCCAACGCCGACCTCGACCTGTACGTGTTCAAGGGCGACACCCAGGTCGGCGCCTCGACGACGGCGGGCTCGGAGGAGACGGTGAGCCTGGCCAAGCCGGCCGCCGGCACCTACACCGTGCTCGTCCACGGTTACTCGGTCTCCACCGGGACCACCGACTACGACTACCGCGACGTGTACTACTCCGCGTCGCTCGGTCAGATCACGGTGGACGAGTCGAAGGCCGTGAAGCTGGCCAACGGCGCGTCCGCCCAGGTCGGCGCCGAGGTCGTGGTCGCCGGAGCGGCTCCCGAGGGCCGGCAGTTCTTCGGCGAGGTCAAGCTGGTGAACGCCCGGGGCACCGCCGCGGGCACCGGCAGCGTCGTGATCGAGAAGGTCACGCCGTAGCGGCACACCGCTGACCGTGTGATCCCCGCGACACACCGCGGCTGTGGGGCGGGCGCCCGCAAGGGCTCCCGCCCCACAGTCCTGTCCGCCCCCTGTCCGCCTGCCGGACAATGGATTGGACAAGAAAGCCGTGGACATACGCATCATGGACCGGCAACGCGCCTGTTCGTCCATGAGAGGGAGTTCCAGTGAAGGTCGGAATCGTCGGCGCCACCGGTCAGGTCGGCACAGTCATGCTCAGCATCCTGGCCGAGCGGAAGTTCCCCGTCGCCGAACTGCGCCTCTTCGCCTCCGCGCGCTCCGCGGGCTCCACGCTCACCTACGAGGGCACCGGCATCACCGTCGAGGACGCCTCCACCGCCGACTACAGCGGCCTGGACATCGTCCTGTTCTCGGCCGGCGGCGCGACCTCGAAGGCGCTCGCCGAGAAGGTCGCCGCCCAGGGCCCCGTCGTGATCGACAACTCCTCCGCCTGGCGCAGGGACCCCCAGGTCCCGCTGGTGGTCTCCGAGGTCAACCCGCACGCGGTCAAGGACCGCCCCAAGGGCATCATCGCCAACCCGAACTGCACGACGATGGCCGCCATGCCGGTGCTGCGCCCCCTGCACGACGAGGCGGGCCTCGAAGCGCTGACCGTCGCCACCTACCAGGCGGTGTCCGGGTCCGGCCTGGCGGGCGTGGCGGAGCTGCACGGCCAGGCGTCCAAGGTCGTCGCCGACGCGGACAAGCTCACCCACGACGGCGGTGCGGTCGACTTCCCCGCGCCGGACGTCTACGCGCGGCCGATCGCCTTCAACGTGCTGCCGCTGGCCGGGTCGGTCGTGGACGACGGCTCCTTCGAGACGGACGAGGAGCAGAAGCTCCGCAACGAGTCCCGCAAGATCCTGGAGATCCCCGGCCTCAAGGTCTCCGGCACCTGTGTGCGCGTGCCCGTCTTCTCCGGCCACTCCCTCCAGATCAACGCCCGCTTCGCCCGTCCGATCGGCGTCGAGCGCGCCCTGGAGCTGCTGAAGGACGCCGAGGGTGTCGAGCTCTCGGAGATCCCGACCCCGCTCCAGGCGGCCGGCAAGGACGTGTCCTACGTCGGCCGCGTCCGGGTGGACGAGACCGTCGAGAACGGCCTGGCGCTGTTCGTCTCCAACGACAACCTGCGCAAGGGCGCGGCGCTGAACGCGGTGCAGATCGCGGAGCTGGTCGCGGCCGAACTGACCGCCTGACCCGTACGCCGTACGCCGTGGGGGCGGCCGCCGGATTCCGGTGGCCGCCCCCGCCGCGTCTCCCCCGCCCGCACGGCGCCGCGGGTCCTGCGGAAAAAGGGACATCGCGCCGGGCCCGCCCCACGTGGAAGGATGACGGGAAACGTCACAGACCAAGGAGATGACCGCGTGCCTGGCACGAATCTGACCCGCGAAGAGGCACAGGAGCGGGCGCGCCTGCTGACCGTGGACGCGTACGAGATCGATCTCGACCTCTCCGGAGCGCAGGAGGGCGGCACCTACCGGTCCGTCACCACCGTGCGCTTCGACTCCGCCGAAGACGGTGCGGAGACCTTCATCGACCTGGTCGCCCCGGCGGTGCACGACGTCGAGCTGAACGGCAAGGCGCTCGACGTGGCCTCCGTCTTCCGCGACTCGCGGATCGCGCTGAAGCACCTGAGGGCCGGCGCCAACGAGCTGAAGGTCGTCGCCGACTGCGCGTACACGAACACCGGCGAGGGCCTGCACCGGTTCGTCGACCCGGTCGACGAGCAGGCCTACCTGTACACCCAGTTCGAGGTCCCGGACGCCCGGCGGGTGTTCGCCAGCTTCGAGCAGCCCGACCTGAAGGCGACCTTCCGCTTCACCGTGAAGGCGCCGGCCGGCTGGACCGTGATCTCCAACTCGCCGACGCCCGAGCCGGCGGACGACGTCTGGTCCTTCGAGCCCACGCCGCGCATCTCCACCTACATCACGGCCCTGATCGCCGGTCCGTACCACGCGGTGCACAGCACCTACGAGAAGGACGGCCAGGTGGTGCCGCTGGGCATCTACTGCCGCCCCTCGCTCGCGGAGTACCTCGACGCGGACGACATCTTCGCGGTCACCCGTCAGGGCTTCGAGTGGTTCCAGGAGAAGTTCGACTACCCGTACCCGTTCGCCAAGTACGACCAGCTCTTCGTCCCCGAGTTCAACGCGGGCGCGATGGAGAACGCGGGCGCGGTCACCATCCGCGACCAGTACGTCTTCCGCTCCAAGGTGACGGACGCGTCGTACGAGGTGCGCGCCGCGACGATTCTGCACGAGCTGGCCCACATGTGGTTCGGCGACCTGGTCACCATGGAGTGGTGGAACGACCTCTGGCTGAACGAGTCGTTCGCCACGTTCGCCGAGGTCGCCTGCCAGGCGTACGCCGAGGGCTCCAGGTGGCCGCACTCCTGGACCACCTTCGCCAACTCGATGAAGACGTGGGCCTACCGCCAGGACCAGCTGCCCTCGACGCACCCGATCATGGCGGACATCCGCGATCTGGACGACGTCCTGGTCAACTTCGACGGGATCACGTACGCCAAGGGCGCCTCGGTGCTCAAGCAGCTCGTGGCGTACGTCGGCATGGACGAGTTCTTCACGGGTGTGCAGGCCTACTTCAAGGCGCACGCGTACGGCAACACGCGTCTGGCGGATCTGCTGGGCGCGCTGGAGGAGACCTCGGGCCGTGACCTGAAGGCCTGGTCGAAGGCGTGGCTGGAGACGGCCGGGATCAACGTCCTGCGCCCGGAGATCGAGACGGACGCGGCGGGTCACCTCACCTCCCTCACCGTCCTCCAGGAGGCCCCGGCCCTGCCCGCCGGCGCCAAGGGCGAGCCGACGCTGCGTCCGCACCGGATCGCGGTCGGCTTCTACGACCTGGACAACGAGGGCCGCCTCGTCCGTACGAACCGGATCGAGCTGGACGTCGAGGACGAGCGCACCGCCGTCCCGCTCCCGGCGGACACGGCACGCCCGGCGGTCGTCCTGCTCAACGACGACGACCTGTCGTACGCCAAGGTCCGGCTGGACGAGGACTCCCTGCGGGTCGTCACCGAGCACCTGGGCGACTTCACCGAGTCCCTGCCGCGCGCCCTGTGCTGGGCCTCCGCCTGGGACATGACCCGCGACGGCGAGCTGGCCACCCGCGACTACCTGGAGCTGGTCCTCTCGGGCATCGCCAAGGAGTCCGACATCGGTGTGGTGCAGTCGCTGCACCGCCAGGTGAAGCTGGCCGTCGACCAGTACGCGGCGCCGGAGTGGCGCGAGGCGGGTCTGACGCGCTGGACGGAGGCGACGCTGGCGCACCTGCGCGCGGCGGAGCCGGGCAGCGACCACCAGCTGGCCTGGGCCCGCGCCTTCGCGGCGACGGCCCGCACCCCGCTCCAGCTGGACCTGCTCCAGGCCCTGCTGAACGGCACCGAGGAGATCGAGGGCCTGGCCGTCGACACGGAGCTGCGCTGGGCGTTCGTGCAGCGGCTGGCCGCGTCGGGGCTGCTGGACGAGGAGGAGATCGCCGCCGAGTACGAGCGCGACCGCACGGCGGCGGGCGAGCGCCACGCGGCGGCGGCGCGCGCGGCACAGCCGTCCGAGGCGGCGAAGGCCGAGGCGTGGGCCTCGGTCGTGGAGTCCGACAAGCTGCCCAACTCCCTCCAGGAGTCGGTCATCAGCGGCTTCACGCAGAGCGACCAGCGTGAGCTGCTGGCGCCGTACACGGAGAAGTTCTTCGCGGCGGTCAAGGACGTCTGGGACGCCCGGAGCCACGAGATGGCCCAGCAGATCGCGGTCGGCCTCTACCCGGCCCTCCAGGTCTCGCAGGCCACCCTGGACGCCACGGACGCCTGGCTGGAGTCGGCGCGGCCGAACGCGGCCCTGCGCCGGCTGATCTCGGAGTCCCGCTCGGGCGTGGAACGCGCCCTGAAGGCCCAGGCGGCGGACGCGGCGGCGGCTTCCGCGTAGCGGGTCCCGCCCGCACCGACGAAGGGGACGCCTCTCACCGGAGGCGTCCCCTTCGTCGGTGCGGTGCACTCGGCCCAGGAGCCCCACGCGCTGGTGGGAGACGGTGGCCCGGGAGCGGGCGGGGCAGCGTGTCGGATACCGTGCACAGGCGGGCCCCTTCGCCCGGACGACGCGAACGGGGCCGCGATCAGCACGAGTTGAACGGGGGAGAAGTGTCTTTCGACGAGGAGTGGGCTCAGCTCAAGGAAGCCGCCCTGGCCAGACGGTCCACACAGATGCGGCTGAACGAGGCCGGAGCCGGACCGGGTGCGGGACCCGGACGGAAACTGCATGTGACACCCGCGGTGCTCCGGGCACGGGCGGGGATCGCGGAGGACAAGGCGGCGAAGGAGTTCCACGACGCCCACTCCACGGCCGTGTCGAGGACCTCGGAGGTCTCGGGGTCGATGAAGGGATTCGCCTCGGACGAGGCTCTCACCGCCTTCGTCGAGTCCTGGAAGAAGGGCGTACGCCGGGTGACCGGTCTGATCGGGAACGACGGCCTCGCCAAGAACCTGAGGTCCGCGGCCGACACCTTCGACACCGATGACACCGACGGCGAGAAGAAAATCGGGAGTGTACCTGTGTACAAACCGGGCGACGTGATCTAGGGCGTGTTTCGAAAGTCCCGCCTGCCCGGCGACGCCTGGCACGCACGCTCGCCGCGTTGTCGGGATCACCCCGATACATCCAGTATCGGGGCGACCCTCCGCCTTGCGATCGCACGCACCAGACGCCGCCGGCCCCGCCCTCCGGGCGGACGGCGCTCCTCTCGAAACACGCCCTAGGGGGCCACCATGTCGTTGACGTACACACAGCTCAGAGACGTGAACCTGGAGAAGCTCTCCACGGCCGTGGACGCGTGGGCGAACCTGCCGAAGCTCGTCCACGGGGCCGGGCAGACGTTCAAGAACGAGGTGGCGAAGGGTCTGAGGGAGTCGGACTGGGAGGGTGAGGCGGCGCAGGCCGCTTTCACGTCGCTCAACGGCATCTCCTTCCAGATCGACAACGCCGAGAACGAGGCGGGAAGCGTCCACAAGCTCCTGAACTCCGCGCTCGACGCCTTCCGCTCCGCCAGGGGCGAGCTCCAGAACATGGCCAACGGGGTCGAGGGACACGAGCACCTCTCGCTCGACCCGCACACCGGGGCGGTCTTCGTGGACCCCGCCAAGGTCGGGCCGGACGACCTCGCGGACCTCACCCGGGCGTACGAGATCACCCTCACGTCGTACAAGGACCGGACCCGTCAGGCCCTGGCGGACGCCGACGAAGCGGATTCCACACTCCGCTGGGCCCTGCGGGACATGAGCCACGGGTACGACATCGGGTTCCTCCCCACCGCCCCGGCCTCGCTGGCCGAGGCCCGGCGGATGCGCGAGGACCAGGGGAAGAAGAGCGGCGAGGACATCTCCCTCAAGGAGCTGTCCGACAAGGAGATCCAGACCCGGATCGACCAGGCGTCCGAGGGCAAGTTCGGAAACAGCACCCTCAAGCCGGTGGCCGAGTTCCTCTCGTACCGGGCGTGGATGAACAGCGCCGACGGCATCCAGAAACGCGACTGGGAGAGTGCCAAGGCGAATTTCGTCGGAGGTACACCCGCCTACGCCGCCGGCCAGGGGTCGTGGCTGCTGGAGACCTCGGGCGGCGGCGGTCTGCACCGGAAGCCGACCCTTCTGAACAAGGCGGGCGTGTTCGGCGGCAAGGTGTTCGGATTTCCCGCCGCGGTGGTCGCCACCGGGCTGGACTTCTACTACACACCGGGGATGCACGCCTCGGAGCGCCCCGACGCGAAGATCATGGCCCCCAAGGATCCGGGCAGGGTCCACTGGAAGTAGGAAGCCGGGGAAGAGAGAGGGAGCGGATGCCACAGCGGGGTACGGGATTCCTGGTGCGCGCCGTCTTCGGGAACCACAGGATCCTCGTCATCGGGATCCTCGGCACCTTGGCGGGTGTGACGGGGTCCGTCGCCGCCGTCTCGGAGGGAGCGGGGGTGCTCGGCCTGCTGGCGTTCCTCGGCATCGGCGTGGCGGGGCTGTTCCTCACGCTCGGGTACGTGCGCACGGCCGCGAGCCGGCGGGAGGCGACGCGGCGCCCCCGCTGACTCCCCTCCACGGACGCGGGGCACAGCCGGTGCGTGGAGACCGCCCGGCGGACGGGCGCGAAGGCGCTGCCGTCCGCCGGGCGGAGACTCGGGAGGGCGGCGGTTACGCCACCGACTCCTCGTAGCGGCGGGTCAGTTCGGCTGTTCCGGCCTCCGTCGGGGAGCCGTACAGCCGCATCCGGGCCACCCCGCCGTCGGGGAACGCGTCGAGCCGGACATGGGTGACCACGGCCTCGCTGTCCAGAACGAAGCGGTGCACGGTGTCGGGCTGGAGCCGGGTGCGCGGGAGGATGTCGAACCACTCGCCGCTCTCGCCGTCGCGGCCCTTGAGGGCGATCCAGCCGGCCGCGTTGCCCTTGAGGTAGGCCGTGTCGATCTCGACGGCACGGACCGCGCCCTGGGCGGGGAGGCGGAAGCGGACCCAGTCGTGGGAGTCACGGACCCGGCGGCGGCGGTTCTCCCAGCCGTCGTCCATCTTGCGGGAGGTGTCCGGCAGGATGATCTGAGCCGGTGAGGAGTAGAAGCGGTCCGAGGCGTCCTCGTAGGTACCGCCGTTGAGGATCGAGATCAGGTCGGTCGTGCCGAGCGCCGCGAGCCAGGCCGGGTCGGGGACGACCTCGCCGTGGACCCGGAACCGCGCGATGCCGCCGTCGGGGTGCTGGCACAGGCGCAGGTGGGTGTAGCGGCGGCCGCCGGTGACCTCGAAGGCGTTGGCCGCGTGGCCGCGTACGGGGGTCGGCGGGACGATCTCCTCCCACTTCACGTCGTCGGCGAGGAGGTCCTCGGCGCTCGGGGCACCCTCGACGGCGGTCGCCTGTACGGAGACGCGCTGCGGGTAGTTGCCCCGGAAGTGGGCCGTGTCCACGATCAGGCCGCGGACGATGCCCGGGGCACCGAGCCGGACGATCGCCCAGTCGTGCTCCTCGGGGGCGGGGAAGGGGTGGCCGGCGTCGGCGCCCCGGCGGCGGCGGGTCTCCCAGCCGTCCATGATCTTGCCCTTGTGGCCGAAGCGCTCCGGGTCGAAGACCGCGGGTTCGCGGATCAGGAGGTTCTCCCGCTCGGCGAAGAACTCGTCGTTGGCGGCCATCACGCCCGCGCCGAGACGGCGGTCCGCGAGGTCGACGAGGTCGGTGAAGGGAAGGCCGGTGGCCGCGCGATAGTCCGCGTACGGGTCGCCGCCGCCGTAGGGGGCCGCGTCATTGGCGTGGGGGTCGGTGTCCTGGAATGCCGTCTCGCTCGCGTCGGTGGTCATGCCACGACTGTCGCCCACCGGGACCCGTCAGGTCCATCGAAAGTTTTCGCACAGTCCTTTCAGTTCTGCTGAACGATCTGCTGGACGACGGTCTGCCGAGCGGTCTCAGTCCCGCTGGACGGTCGTCTCCGCCACCCGGCGCAGGGCCGCCAGCACCCGCGCCACGGCGGGTCCCCGCTCCGCCCCCCGCCGTACGGCCGCCACCACATGGCGGCGTGGGCGGTCGGCCTCCAGGACGCGCACCGCCACACCCCCGTGCGCCCGCTCGGAGGCGGCCGCCATGCGGGGCACGAGCGCGACGCCCATGCCCGCCTCCACCATGGCGAGGATGGCGGTCCAGCCGGACGCGCTGTGCGCCTGCTCGGGGACGAAACCGGCCGCCTCGCAGACGGTCGTGGTGATGCGGGACCAGGGGCCCGAGCCGCCGAAGATCCAGGGTTCACCGGCCAGGTCGGCCAGCCGCAGACCGGGGGCGCGGGCCAGCGGGTGGTCCACGGGCAGCGCGACGTCCAGGGGGTCGGCCAGCAGCGGGAGCACCGTGAAGCGGGGGTCGCGGGCCGTGGGGGCGTGCGCAGCCAGGGAGAGCGCGAGGTCCACGTCACCGGCGGACAGCAGCTCGTAGGCCTGGGCGGCCTCGGCCTCGTGCACGCGCACCTCGGGCCCGGGCCGGTCCTCGTCCCTCATGAGCCGCACGGCCGGTACGACGAGGGCGGGCACGGCCGTCGAGAAGGCGCCGACCCGCACCTGGCCGGCCTCGCCCCGCAGATAGCCCGTCAGCTCGGCGTCGGCCCGCTCCAGCTGGGCGAAGACGGCCTCCGCGTGGCGCAGCACGAGGTGCGCGGCGTCGGTGAGCCGGACCCTGCGGCCCTGGGCCTCCAGGAGCGTCACGCCGAGCTGTCCGGCCAGATTGGTGAGCTGCTGCGAGACGGCCGAGGGGGTCATCCGCAGGGCCTCGGCCGTCGCGGTCACGGTGCCCCGGTCGCGCAGGGTGCGCAGGATGCGGAGCTTCTTGACGTCCCACTCGGTCATGGCCGCAACCTACCGGTGGCGGGACACACGGACGCGCCGCGCGGTACGGGCGGGTACCGGCGGCGCGTGGTGACAGCCCTTAGGCCTTCTTGGACTTGTCGAGGACCATGACCAGGCCGACGATCACCAGGAAGACGACGATCGGCAGCACGACGAAGACACCGACGGTCTCCAGTGCCCCGATCCCCTGGCCCGGGTCGTCACCGTCGTCGCGGGTGAGTGCGAGCGCGGGGGACGACATGAGCAGCATCATGAGCGTCGTACCGGCCGCGACGGCGCCGGCGCGCATAGCGTTCTTCTTGTCCACGGTGCAAACGTAGCGAACGGCTACCGGCGACGCGCGGCCGGGGGTGCCGTAGAGGACCCCGGAGGGTCCTCGGGGGCGCGGAAGACCTCCATCAGCCGGTGCAGCCGGGGGGAGGCGGTGATCTCCTCCAGGGTGACGGGGTGGCCCTCGGCGTCGGCGACGGGCAGGCGCCAGTTGGGGTACTGGTCCCAGGTGCCCGGGAGGTTCTGCGGGCGGCGGTCGCCGACGGTGTCGGGGAGCCAGATCCCGGTCATCCGGGCCGGGGTGCGCAGCAGGAAGCGGTGGACGGCGCGGACGGCCGCCTCCTCGTCGCCGTCCCCTTCGGGCAGCAGCCGGAGCCGGGCCAGGAAGGAGAGCCACTCGGCGGTGCCGGTGGTGTCCTCGGCCAGCTCCTGTTCCAGGGGGCGGGTCAGCAGGCCCAGGCGGTGGCGGAGCGTCACGTGCTCGCCCGTCAGCCGGGCGGCCGTGGACGGCAGGTCGTGGGTGCTCGCGGTGGCCACGCAGTCCCGGCGCCACCGCTCGGGGGCCAGCGGCCGCCCGCCGCCGTCCCAGTCGCGCTCGAACCAGAGCACGGAGGTGCCGAGCACCCCGCGGCGGGCCAGCGCCTCGCGTACCCCGGGCTCGACGGTGCCGAGGTCCTCCCCCACGACGACGGCACCGGCCCGGTGCGCCTCCAGGACGAGGACGGCGAGCATCGCCTCGGCGTCGTAGCTGACGTAGGTGCCCTCGGTGGGCGGGCGGCCCTCGGGCACCCACCAGAGCCGGAAGAGGCCCATCACATGGTCGATGCGCAGGGCGCCCGCGTGGGCGAGGAGGCCGCGCAGGAGGTCGCGGTAGGGGGCGTGGCCGGAGGCGGCCAGGGCGTCGGGGCGCCACGGGGGCAGCCCCCAGTCCTGCCCCTGGGCGTTGAAGGCGTCCGGGGGCGCGCCGACGGACATGCCGTGCGCGAAGGCGTCCTGCCGGGCCCAGGTGTCGGCCCCGTCGGGGTGGACGCCGACGGCGAGGTCGTGGACGATCCCGACGGCCATCCCGGCCTCGCGCGCGGCCCGCTGGGCGTCGGCGAGCTGGGTGTCCGTGAGCCAGGCGAGCCGGCAGTGGAAGTCGACCCGGTCCATCAGCTCGGTGCGGGCGCGGGCGGTCGCCGGGGAGCGCGGGTCGCGCAGGGGCGCGGGCCAGTCGCGCCAGCGCGGGCCGTACGCCTCCGCCAGCGCGCACCACAGGGCGTGGTCCTCCAGGGCCTGGCCCTGCTTGGCGAGGTAGTCGCAGTAGGCGGCGCGGCGGCCGGGGGTGAGCGGGACCCGGACGATCAGCTCCAGCGCCTGCCACTTGAGCTCCCGGACGGCGTCCCGGTCGATCAGGGCGCCCTTGTTCAGCACGGTGTCGCTCAGGGCCGCCGCGTCCTGGCGCAGGTCGCCCAGGGCCGCCCGCTCGGGTACGTGCCCGTACTCGGGGACGGACTCGACGCGCAGGTGCACCGGGTCGGGGAAGCGCCGGGAGGAGGGGCGGTACGGCGAGGGGTCGCCGGGCCTGTCGGGGACGGCCGCGTGCAAGGGGTTGACCTGGACGAATCCCGTACCCAGGGTCCGGCCCGACCAGGCGGCCAGATCGGCCAGGTCGCCGAGGTCGCCCATGCCCCAGGAGCGGGCGGAGAGCAGCGAGTACAGCTGGACGAGGAAGCCGTGCGTACGGCGGGGCGGCTGGGGTACGCGGCCGGGAGCGACGACGAGGGTGGCGGCGGTACGGCGGTGGCCGGGGGCGCGCACGGTCACGCGGTGGACGCCCGGCGGCGGCTCGCTCCACCAGGACGGCGTCCCCTCGCCCGTGGCCGGCGGCGTCTTCGGGATCCGCATCCGCAGCGGCGGCGGTTCCCCGGTGGCGCCCGGACGGCGCTCGGGTTCGACGGTGAGCGACGCGTCCGGGGGCAGCGCGGTGAGGGCGGGCGGCAGCGGCTCCCCGGACCAGACCACCACCGTCGGCGGGAGCAGCCGGGAGGCCGCGACGGATTCGGCCGCGGCGAGCGACCTGGCCACCTGGGCGGGGGTGGCGGCGTCGATGCCCAGCGCGCCGAGCACCGCGACGACCGTGCGCTCGGGGACGGGCACCGTGACGCCCGCGGACGGGGAGAAGGAGGTGGCGACGCCGTGCAGTGCGGCGAGCCGGGACAAGCCCATTCAGACTCCTGGCAGCTCCATGCCCCCCGCGGTGCCGGGTGCGGTCGGCTCGCTGGTGAGAGGGGCGACGGCGGCGAGCGGAGGCTCGCTCGTGAGGGGGGTGGCGTCGGCGAGCGGGGGCTCGCTGGTCAGCGGGGGCTCACCGGTGGGGGTGGTGGTCTCGGCGGGGGCGGGCTCACCGGTCAGGTGGTGGGAGACGTGGGCGAGCGGCAGTTCGCTGATCATCGGCGGCGCGGTGGCCGGGACGGGGACCGCCGGGCTCGGTACCTGTTTGGAGAGCGCGGAGAGAAGAAGCTGTGCGGATGCGGGCACGGTGGCCTCCTGGCCGTGGACAACAGGACACAGCAGGCCTACCCAGCGGGCGCGGGAGCAGGCACGGACGTGACACAGGCGTTATGACAACGACCTCATCGTGCCGTAGGTCACACTCCGTTTCCCGTACGCCACACAGGGGCCGTTCTCAGCCGTGCGGCGGGGTGCGAGGGGCGCGTCCCCGCGGTGTCCGGGCGGCGCGCCGGGCATGTCCCGCGCCGGGCATCTCCCGCGCCGCCTGCCCGCGCTACGCCGTCGCCGAGAACTGCCGCGGGCCCCCGGACGGCGAAGGCCCGGACTCCTTGGCGCCCACGCCGTCGATCCGGGCCATCACGTCGTCCGCGCCGAACGGCTGCAAGTAGGGCAGCCAGCGCGGATCGCGATGGCCCGTGCCGATGATCCGCCAGGCCAGACCGGTGGGCGGGGCGGGCTGGTGGCGCAGCCGCCACCCCAGCTCGGGCAGATGGCGGTCCGCTTTGACGTGGTTGCAGCGGCGGCAGGCCGCCACCACGTTGTCCCAGGCGTGCCGGCCCCCGCGGCTGCGGGGGATGACGTGGTCCACGCTGGTCGCGGCGGCTCCGCAGTACATGCAGCGGCCGCCGTCCCGGGCGAAGAGCGCGCGCCGGGTCAGCGGCACCGGGCCCCGGTAGGGCACCCGGACGAACCGTTTGAGCCGGATGACGCTGGGGGCCGCCACGGCGCGGGTGGCACTGTGCAGGAAGGCGCCGGACTCCTCGAGGCAGATGGCCTTGCTCTCCAGGACGAGGACGAGCGCGCGGCGGAGCGGTACGACGCCGAGCGGCTCGTACGACGCGTTGAGAACCAGGACGTGCGGCACGGTGGATGCCTCCTTGTACGCCGGCGGCGCGTGGCTCGCGCCGGGACGATCCGGTCTCAGTCTCCCCTCATGGCTGGTCGTAGCGCCACCACGTACGGGTAACGGGCCGGGAGGATTTTTCCGCTCACCCGGCCGGGCGTCCCCCCGCAGCAGGCGGTTCGGCCCGGCGGCCGGGGCCGCTGTGTGATCGGCCACACCGCCCGGGGCGCCTCCGGGGAGGGTGAGACGTGTCTCTCCGCGCCCGGACGGCGGTGGGCCCTCACCCCGGCTTCGTTACTCTTGTCGGTCTCCCCGTCGCCCCTTCCCGGAGGTCCCCGCCGTGCCCCTGTCCGTGCTCCTGGCCGCGACCCCGTCGCCCGAGCCGGGCGGCTCGCTGGACGAAGCCGCCGAGCGGGCCGGCGACGCCGCGGGGTGGGTCCAGGAGAACTGGTCCACCTGGCTGAACACCGGCCTGCGCATCCTGCTCATCCTGGCGGTCGCCCTGGTCCTGCGGTATGTGATCCGGCGGGCCCTGACCAACCTCATCGCCCGGATGAACCGCAGTGCCCAGGCGGTGGAGGGCACCGCGCTCGGCGGTCTGCTGGTCAACGCCGAGCGCCGCCGCCAGCGCTCGGAGGCCATCGGCTCCGTGCTCCGCTCGGTCACCTCGTTCCTGATCCTGGGGACGGCCGCGCTGATGGTCCTCGGCGCGTTCCAGATCAACCTGGCACCGCTGCTGGCCTCCGCCGGAGTCGCCGGGGTGGCGCTCGGCTTCGGTGCGCGCAACCTCGTCACGGACTTCCTGTCCGGGGTGTTCATGATCCTGGAGGACCAGTACGGCGTCGGTGACCAGATCGACGCGGGGGTCGCCTCCGGCGAGGTCATCGAGGTCGGCCTGCGGGTGACCAAGCTGCGCGGCGAGAACGGCGCGATCTGGTACGTCCGCAACGGCGAGGTGAAGCGGATCGGCAACCTCAGCCAGGGCTGGTCCACGGCCGGGGTGGACGTCATGGTCCGCCCCACGGAGGACCTGGGGCGGGTGCGCGAGACGATCGCCGGGGCCACGGAGACGCTGGCCAAGGAGGAGCCCTGGTCGGAGCGGCTGTGGGGCCCGGTGGAGATCCTCGGCCTGGACGCGGTGCTGCTGGACTCGATGACCGTCCGGGTCAGCGCGAAGACGATGCCGGGCACGTCGGTGGGCGTGGAGCGCGAGCTGCGCTGGCGCATCAAGCAGGCGATGGACGAGGCGGGCATCCGGATGCTCGGCCCCACCGCCGAGGCGGACGGCGAGGCGTCCGCGGACCCGACCGCCGGGATGTCCGCGCCGTCGGCCTTCGCCTCCGCCACCTCCCCGCAGTCCCTCGCGGCGACGCCGATACCGCCGCCCCTGGCGAAGTAGGACGTCCCCACCGGCGCCTGCGGCCCCTGGCGAAGCAGGACCGTCCACCGGAGCCCCCGCACACCGCCGTGCGGGGGCTCCGGCGCGTCCGCGCCCTCCACGGCTCCGACGCCCGGCGCGGATAACGCTTCGGCAGTACGGGCCCGCGACCCATTGACGACCGGGTGACACGCGCCCTACCGTCCTCCCAACGAACAGGAAACTTTCCTAACAGAGGGCGGGGCGCATCCTCCATGGCCGGCACCACACCAGGCATTCCGGGCACTCCGCGCGTGCTGCGGGCCATGAACGACCGGGCCGCCCTGGACCTGCTGCTGGAGCACGGTCCGCTGACCCGGACGAAGATCGGGAAGCTGACGGGCCTGTCCAAGCCCACCGCCTCCCAGCTCCTCGCCCGCCTGGAGGCGGCCGGACTCGTCGTCGCCACCGGCACCAGCGAGGGACGGCCGGGGCCCAACGCCCAGCTGTACGCGGTCAACGCGCGGGCCGCGCACGTCGCGGGGCTCGACGTGACCGCGGACCGGATCGTCGCCGCCGTCGCGGACGTGACCGGGGAGACCGTCGGCACGTACGAGCTGCCCACCCGCGGACGGCGCGCCGACGGTGTGGTCCGCCAGGTGACCCAGGCGCTGGACGGTGCCGTGAAGGAGGCCGGGATCACCCGTGCCGAGGTGCACCGGGTCGTCATCGGCACACCGGGCGCCTTCGACCCGGGCACGGGCCGGCTGCGCTACGCCTCGCACCTGCCCGGCTGGCACTCCCCCACCCTGCTGGACGAGCTGGCCGCGTGCCTGCCCATGCCGGTGGAGTACGAGAACGACGTGAACCTGGTCGCGGTGGCCGAGCAGCGGCTCGGAGCCGCCCAGGACCACGAGGACTTCGTCCTGCTGTGGAACGAGGAGGGGCTCGGCGCCGCCCTCGTCATCAACGGCCGGCTGCACCGAGGCTTCACCGGCGGCGCGGGTGAGGTCGGCTTCCTGCCGGTGCCCGGCACCCCCCTGGTGCGCCAGGTGGTCAAGGCCAACGCCGGTGGCTTCCAGGAGCTCGCGGGCGCCCAGGCGGTGCCCCGGCTCGCCACCTCGCTCGGCATCGAGACCCCGCACCAGCCGTACGCCGAGGTCGCGGCCGGACTGCTGACCCGGGCCGTCGCCGCCTGGGAGCGGGACCCGGCGCTGACCGAGCTGCTGCGGCAGTACGCCCAACGGCTGGCCACCGGTCTCGCCTCCCTCACCGCGGTCCTCGACCCCGGGCTGATCGTCCTCTCCGGCCAACTGGTCTCCTGCGGCGGCGAGCTGCTGCGCTCCCTGGTCCAGTCCGAACTGGCCGAGCTGGCCGCCTCCCGGCCCCGCCTCGTGCTCGGCCGCATCGACCACCACCCCGTCCTGCGGGGCGCCCTCGAACGGGCCCTCGCCGACACCCGCGACGAAGTGTTCGACACCTCACGCTGAACACCTCACGCCGCACCGATCCCCTCCGCGCTTCACCGACTTCACCGCCTTCACCTCCTCATCCCCCGTCCCTGGGAGCTTTGTCATGCGCAGAAGCCGCACGATGACCACCGCCGCCGTCGCCGTCGCCGCGATCTCGGTGCTCGCCACCGCCTGTACGGGCCAGGCCGAGTCCGGTGCCGACGACGACCCGAAGGCCAGGACCACGATCAACTTCTGGCACGGCTGGAGCGCCCCCTCGGAGGTGAAGGCCGTCCAGGACACCATCGACCGGTTCGAGAAGACCCATCCCAACATCACCGTCAACGTCGTCGGCAACATCAACGACGACAAGCTCAACCAGGCGCTGCGCGCGGGCGGTTCCAACGGCCCCGACGTGGTGTCCTCCTTCACCACCTCCAACGTCGGCAAGTTCTGCTCGTCGGGCGCCTTCGCCGATCTGGCGCCGTTCATCGAGAAGTCGGGGCTCGACCTGGAGAAGACCTTCCCGAAGGTCCTCCTCGACTACACGCAGTTCGAGGGCGACCGCTGCGCCCTGCCCCTGCTGGCGGACGCCTACGGCCTGTACTACAACAAGGACGCCTTCGAGAAGGCCGGGATCACCGCGCCGCCGAAGACGATGTCCGAACTGGCCTCCGTCGCCAAGAAGCTGACGATCACCAAGGGCGACAGCTACGAGCAGCTCGGCTTCATGCCGACCTTCCACGGTTACGAGACGGTCGCCGACCACTACCTGTCCTCGTGGGACCACACCTACTTCGACGCGGACGGCAAGTCGAACATCGCCAAGGACCCGGCCTTCGCCGAGATGTTCACGTACCAGAAGAAGCTCGTCGAGGACCTGGGCGGCTACGCGAAGCTGGAGAAGTACCGGGGCACGTTCGGTGACGAGTGGGGTTCCAAGCACCCCTTCCACACCGGGCAGGTCGCGATGCAGCTCGACGGTGAGTGGCGGCTCGGGATGGCCACCGACGCGAAGGTGCCGTTCGAGATCGGGGTGGCGCCCATGCCGGTCGCCGACGACGAGGCCGACAGCTACGGCAAGGGCTTCCTGTCCGGCACGATCATGGGCATCGCGCCGTCCAGCAAGAAGCAGAACGCGGCCTGGGAGCTGGTGAAGTTCATGACCAGCGACACCCAGGCGGTGGTCGACTTCGCCAACGGCATCCGCAACGTGCCCTCCACCTTCGAGGCGCTGAAGTCGCCCAACCTGAAGTTCGACCCGCGCTTCAAGACCTTCCTCGACATCGCCCAGCACCCCAAGTCCAACACCCCGGACGGCGCGGTCAACGGCGCGACGTACCAGCAGACGCTCCAGGACTTCGGCTTCCAGTACGAGAAGGGCGCGGTGAAGGACCTGAAGGCCGGTCTGGAGAAGACCGCCGCGCAGATCGACACCGACATCGCCAAGGCGAAGTAGTCCGATGACCACGCACACCCTCCGGTCCAAGCGCCGCAGATCGGCGCTGCGGACGGCGGCCTTCATGTCGCCCTGGCTGATCGGGTTCAGCGTCTTCTTCGCGTACCCGATGGTCTCGACCGTGTACTTCTCGTTCATGAGGTACGACGGCTTCGGGGCGCCGTCCTTCAACGGGCTGACGAACTGGACGTACGTCTTCTCCGACTACCCGATGTTCTGGCCGTCCCTGGCCAACACCCTGTGGCTGGTCCTCGTCATGGTCACCTGCCGGGTCGTGTTCGGGCTCGGGATCGGGATGCTGATCACCAAGATCAAGACGGGGACGGGGCTCTTCCGCACCTTCTTCTATCTGCCCTACCTGGCCCCGCCGGTCGCCGCGACGCTCGCGTTCGTCTTCCTGCTCAACCCGGGGACGGGCCCGGTCAACTCGATCCTGGGCGACCTCGGCCTGCCGACGCCCGGCTGGTTCAACGACGCCACCTGGTCGAAGCCCGCGCTGACCATGCTGGCCGTGTGGGGCATCGGGGACCTGATGGTCATCTTCATGGCGGCGCTCCTGGACGTCCCCAAGGAGCAGTACGAGGCGGCCGAGCTGGACGGTACGTCGCCCTGGCAGCGGTTCCGCTTCGTCACGCTGCCGAACATCTCGCCGATCGTGCTCTTCGCCGTGGTCACCGGGGTGATCCAGGCGATGCAGTACTACACCCAGCCGCTCGTGGCGGGGAAGGTCGCCTCGGGGGTGATCGGGGGCTCCGGGCAGCAGTTCGAACCCGGATATCCCGACAAGTCGACCCTGACGCTCCCCCAGCTCGTCTACAACCTGGGCTTCCAGCGCTTCGACTACGGCTCCGCCTGCGTGGTCGCCCTCGTCCTGTTCGCCCTGGCCATGGCCTTCACCGCACTGCTGATGCGGGGCCGCAACAACCTGATCCAGGCCGGTGACTGAGCCATGACCCAACTCCTCGACCCGCCCCGGCCGCCGGCCGCCTCCCCCGAGGCGCCCTCGCCCGCCCTGCGCACCGCCCGCCGCAAGGCGGTGCTGCACTGGATCGCGGTGCACTCCCTGGGGGTGGCCGCCGCCCTCTTCTTCGTCCTGCCGTTCGTCTTCGTGGTGCTGACCTCGCTGATGAGCGACCAGCAGGCGCTGACCCGGGACCTGATCCCCCGTACCTGGGAATGGGACAACTACCGGCGTGTGTTCGACACCCCGGGCTTCCTGACCTGGTGGCGCAACACCCTGCTGTACGCGGGGGTGGGCACCGTGCTGACGGTGGTCTCCTCGGTGCCCGTCGCCTACGCGCTGGCGAAGTTCCGCTTCCGGGGGCGCCGGCTCTCCCTGATGCTGGTCATCTCGATGATGATGCTGCCGCCCCAGGTGGTCATCATCCCGATGTACCTGTTCTGGGCGAAGCAGCTGGACCTGTCCGGCACGCTCTGGCCGCTGATCATCCCGATGGCGTTCGGTGACGCGTTCTCCATCTTCCTGCTGCGGCAGTTCCTCCTCACCATCCCCGACGAGTACCTGGACGCGGCGAAGGTGGACGGCTGCGGCGAGTTCCGCACCCTGATCAGGGTGGTGCTGCCGATGGCGAAGCCCGGCATCGCCGCGATCGCCCTGTTCCAGTTCTTCGCCGCCTGGAACGACTACTTCGGGCCGCAGATCTACGCCTCGGAGAACCCGGGTGCCTGGACCCTCAGTTACGGGCTGGAGTCCTTCAAGGGCGCGCACCACACCGACTGGAACCTGACCATGGCCGCGACCGTTCTGGTCATGGCCCCCGTGATCGCCGTCTTCTTCTTCGCCCAGAAGGCGTTTGTCGAGGGCGTCACACTGACTGGAGTGAAGGGCTGAAATGAAGCTCGCAGTAGTGGGTGGCGGGTCCACCTACACCCCCGAACTGATCGACGGTTTCGCACGGTTGCGGGACACGCTGCCCATCGAGGAGCTGGTGCTCGTCGATCCGGCGGCCGACCGGCTGGACCTGGTCGGTCCGCTGGCCCGGCGGATCTTCGCCAAGCAGGGCCACCCGGGGCGGATCACCACGACCGCCGATCTCGACGCGGGGGTGGAGGGCGCCGACGCGGTGCTGCTCCAACTGCGCGTCGGCGGGCAGGCGGCCCGCGAGCAGGACGAGACCTGGCCGCTGGAGTGCGGCTGCGTCGGCCAGGAGACCACCGGGGCCGGCGGCCTCGCCAAGGCGATGCGCACGGTGCCGGTCGTCCTGGACATCGCGGAGCGGGTCCGGCGCACCAACCCCGACGCCTGGATCATCGACTTCACCAACCCGGTCGGCATCGTGACCCGGGCCCTGCTCCAGGCCGGGCACAAGGCCGTCGGGCTGTGCAACGTGGCGATCGGCTTCCAGCGGAAGTTCGCCCGGCTGCTGGACGTCGCCCCGTCCGAGGTGCACCTGGACCACGTCGGGCTGAACCACCTCTCCTGGGAGCTGGGGGTGCGCCTGGGCGGCCCGGACGGCGAGGACGCGCTGCCCCGGCTGCTGGCGGAGCACGGCGAGGCGATCGCCGCCGACCTGCGGATGTCCCCCGCCCTGCTGGACCGGCTCGGCGTCGTCCCCTCGTACTACCTGCGGTACTTCTACGCGCACGACGAGGTCGTCCGGGAGCTGGCCACCAAGCCGTCCCGCGCGGCGGAGGTCGCCGCCATGGAGAAGGACCTCCTCGCGTTGTACGCCGACCCGGCGCTGGACGAGAAGCCCGCGCTGCTGGCGAAGCGGGGCGGCGCCTTCTACTCGGAGGCGGCCGTGGACCTGGCGGCCTCCCTGCTCGGCGGCGGCGGCTCCGAGATCCAGGTCGTCAACACGTACAACAACGGCACGCTGCCCTTCCTGCCGGACGACGCGGTCATCGAGACCCAGGCGCGGGTGGACGGCTCGGGTGCCGTGCCGCTCGCGGTCCCGGCGCTCGACCCGCTGTTCGCGGGGCTGGTCGCCGGTGTGACGGCGTACGAGGACCTGGCGCTGGCGGCGGCGCTGCACGGCGGCCGCGACCGGGTGTTCAAGGCGCTGCTGGCGCACCCGCTGGTCGGCCAGTACGCGTACGCCGAGCAGCTCACCGACCGGCTGATCGCGCACAACCGGGAGCACCTGGCGTGGGCGTGAACGCTTCGGTCCTCGCCGTCGACGCGGGGAACAGCAAGACCGACGTGGCACTGATCGGTGAGGACGGCTCGGTGCTCTCGACGGCGCGCGGCGGCGGGTTCCAGCCGCCGGTCGTCGGCGTGGAGGCGGCGGTCGACGTGCTGGCCTCCGCGATCGGCCGGGCCCTGGCCAGGGCGGGGCGGCCGGTGGGCGCCGTCGCGCACGTCTCGGCGTGTCTGGCCAACGCCGATCTCCCGGTGGAGGAGGCCGAGCTGACCGAGGCCCTGCTCCGCCGGGGGTGGGGCCGCACCGTCGAGGTCCGCAACGACACCTTCGCGATCCTGCGGGCCGGGGTGGACGAGCCGAGGGGGGTGGCCGTCGTCTGCGGCGCGGGGATCAACTGCGTGGGCATGGTGCCGGACGGCCGCACCGCCCGCTTCCCCGCGATCGGCCGGATATCCGGGGACTGGGGCGGCGGTTCGGGTCTCGCGGAGGAGGCCCTGTGGTACGCGGCGCGGGCCGAGGACGGGCGGGGCGAGCCGACGGAACTGGCGCGCGCGCTGCCCGGCCACTTCGGGCTGGACTCGATGTACGCGCTGATCGAGGCCCTGCACCGGGGGCGGATACCGCAGGAGTCGCGGCACGAGCTGACCCCCGTGCTGTTCGCGACGGGCGCCGCGGGCGACCGGGTGGCGTCCGCGCTGGTGGACCGGCTGGCGGACGAGGTGGTCGCGATGGCCTCGGTGGCGCTGGACCGACTCGGGCTGCTGGACGAGGAGGTGCCGGTCCTGCTGGGCGGCAGTGTGCTCGCGGCCCGGCACCCCCGGCTGGACGAGCGGATCGGCGCGCTGCTGGCCGAGCGGGCGCCGAAGGCGGTGATCCGGGTCGTCGCCCAGCCGCCGGTGCTGGGGGCGGGACTGCTGGGCCTGGACCACCTCGGGGCGGCCCCCGGGGTGCACGACACCCTGCGGGCGCACTACGCCTGACGTACCGAAGGCACCGGGGGCACCGGCGGCGCGTGGCGCCCCGGTGCCCCCGTCGTCGTGCCGCGCCCCGGCGGCACCGGCCGCGCGAATCGCCTCATCCGTACGGGAACCGATCAGATGTCCCGAACGTGTTCATGGTGGGGGATCGGTGCGTTCCGGGGCCCGTGGGGCCCGCCCGGCGACGCGCCTTGATCGGCTGTGCTCGTCCTGATCGAATACGGGGGCCGGGGGTGAGGATCAGGGCGTTCCTGGTGAATGACGGTTCCTGCGGCCATACTTCTGGCCAGGGACCTTTCCTCCGACCGGCCGGAGGACCGGGCAGCCGCCAGTGACCGAGGGGGAGGTCAAGTGACATATCCGCCGAACGCGGACCCGCGGCGGGAGCCTGCGCCCGATCGGCCGGACGCGTCCGCGGCCGTACCCGGGCAGCGCGGTGTCCGGTCGGTGGCCGCCGAGCGGCTGCGGGCCGTGGCGACGACCGAGCCGGGCCGGCTCCAGGTCATCGGTGCCGTACTGGCCCTGCTGGTCGTGGCGTTCGGGGCGGTGACCGCCCTGGAGGTGTCCGGGCGGGCCTCGGCCGCCGACGACGTGGTGACGCGCAGTCAGCCGCTGAGCGCGGACGCGGCGGACATCTACCGTTCGCTGGCCGACGCGGACACGATGGCGGCGAGCGGCTTCCTGGCCGGCGCCGAGGAGCCCGAGGACGTCCACGCCCAGTACGAGGAGGACATCAGGGAGGCGTCCCGGCTGCTGGTGAAGGCCGCGGCCGGCACCGACGCCTCGTCCTCGTCCGCCGGGGAGATCAGGACCCTCAACGAACTGCTCCCCGAATACGCGGGCTTGGTCGAGCGGGCCCGCGCCAACAACCGGCAGGGGCTGCCGCTCGGCGGCGCCTACCTGCGGTACGCCAACCAGAAGATGACCAACGACCTCCTGCCGGCCGCCGAGCGGTTGTACGCGGCGGAGACCGGCCGGCTCTCCACCGACACGGCCGACGCCCGGCGTTGGCCGTTCCTCGCGCTCGGCGCGGGCGTCGTGGCGCTGGCCGCGCTGGTGTGGACGCAGCGCCGCGCCTACCGCCGCACCAACCGGGTCTTCAGCCGGGGGCTGCTCGCGGCGACCGCGGCGGCCTCGGTGGTGCTGCTGTGGCTGGCCGTGGGCCACACGGTCGCCCGCGCGGAGCTGCGCGCCGCGATGACGCACGGTCAGGAGTCGCTCGACGTCCTCAACAAGGCCCGGATCAACTCGCTGAAGGCACGGGCCAACGAGAACCTCACGCTGGTGGCCCGCGGGGCGGTCCTGACGGCCGACGGCACCCAGGACAAGTACGAGACGGACTACGGCGCGGGCATGAAGGCCCTCGGCGAGCAGCTGACCACCGCCGGCCGGCTCGCCGACGACTCCCGGGGCAGGGAGCCGGTGGCGCGGGCGGCCGACGCCGTGTCCGAGTGGCAGGAGCGCCACCGCAGGGCGCGGTCCACCGACGACCAGGGCGACTACGACGGCGCGCTGAAGCAGATCATCGGCGCGAAGGACTCCACGGGTGAGTCCTTCGCCCTGGTGGACGAGGCGTTGGAGGAGGCGCTCGGCCAGGAGCAGAGCGAGTTCACCGGTGCGGCGAAGAGCGGGCGCGGGGCGCTGGGCGGACTGCCGGTGGGGGCCGGTGTCCTGGCGGTGCTGGGCGCGGTCGCCGCGATCGCCGGGATCAACCGCAGGCTCTCGGAGTACCGGTGAAAGGGGGAGCGATGAGAGGGACGGGCCACCGGTCGGCGCGTGTGCGGATGCGCGGCTGGGGCGGAGTGACGGGCATGGCGGTTGCCTGCGCGGTCACGGCGGCGGTCACCCTGCTGCCGCTGACGCACGGGGACGGTTCCCACGGCGGGCAGGACACCGGCCGGGGGGTGACGTCGGTGGTGCGGACCACGGCCGAGTCGTGCGTGGACCCGGAGGCGAGCCTGCCGCCGTCCGGTGGGGGTGGGCCGAACATCGACAAGATCCGCGCGCGCGGGAAGCTGATCGCCGGTGTCGACCAGAACAGCTTCCGGTGGGGCTACCGCGATCCGGAGAGCGGCACGCTGGAGGGCTTCGACATCGACCTGGTGCGGGCGGTCGCCAAGGACATCCTCGGTGACCCCGACGCGGTGATCTTCCGGGCGATCCCCACCAACCAGCGCATCGCCGCGCTGGAGCACGACCGGGTGGACATCGTCGTACGGACCATGACCATCAACTGCGACCGGCTGAAGCAGGTGTCGTTCTCCACCGCCTACTTCCAGGCCGGGCAGCAGGTCCTGGCCGCGAAGGGGTCGGACATCACCGGGTACGACCGTTCGCTGGCCGGCAAGCGGGTGTGCACCGCCGAGGGCTCCACGGCGTACGAGGCGCTGGAGAAGGAGTCGTTCGGCGCGGTGTTCAAGGACGAGCACGAGGGCACCGCGGCCGACCCGGACCTGCTGACCGTCCCCAACCAGCTGGACTGCCTGGTGCGGCTCCAGCTCGGCAAGGTGGACGCGGTGGTCACCGACAACGCGCTGGCGGCGGGGCAGGCCGCCCAGGACCCGGCGGTGGAGCTGAAGGGCGACAAGCCGTTCACCACCGAGTACTACGGCGTCGCGGCGAAGCTCGGCGCGGACGACCTGGTGGCGCGGGTCAATCACGTGCTGGAGGAGTACCGGCGGGGCGGCGCGAGCAGTCCCTGGATGCGGTCGTACCGGGAGTGGCTGGAGGAGGGGCTGCCCGGCGTCACCGGGCCCCCGGCGGCCACGTACCGGAGCAACTGAGCCCCGCCGGGTGCCCGGCCGGGAAGCTGAACCCCGCCGGGCACCCGGCCGGGACGAGAGAACGGAGAGGTGAACGATGGGCGTGGCGGGATCCTTCCCCGGCTACGCGGGCGGGCCCCCCGGCCGGGTCATGGGCCGGGACGAGGCGGACCGTACGCTGGCCCGGCTCGCCGCGGAGCACGAGGCCATCGAGACCTCGCTCCTCGCCCTGGAGGAACACGCCGGCCGCCGTCTCCTGGAGGGCGCCGAGCTGACCGGTGTCACCAAGGAGCGCTGGGCCTCGGCCACGCGGTCGATCACGCTGCTCTGGCGGTACTTCGAGGCCTACGCCGGAGCGCTGGCCTCGGCGCGTGAGATCCGGGCCAGGCGCCGCTACCCGGGCAGGAGCGACCTGCTGGCCCTGACCGAGCTGCTGCGCGGCGACGGGGTGACCGTGGCGAACCGGGGAACGGCGGGTCCGGGCGCCTCGCTCACCGGCCCTGCCCGGCTCTCCGAGCGGTTCACGCTGGAGGAACTGGTCGCCCGGATGAACGACCTGTACGCCCACGCGCTGGACATGGTCCTCTCGGCGGACGCCGTGTGGTCGGCGCTGCCCGCCCGGATCGACCTGCTCACGGCCGAGCTGCGCCGCACCCGCTCGCTGGCGCACTCCGTCGGGGTGCGGCCCGGGGAGCATCCGGCCGGTGACGACCTGGAGTCGATCACCGAGGAGCTGACCGCGTTGCGGGCGCGGGTGGTCTCCGACCCCCTGGCGTTCTGGGTGCCGGGCCCCCGCAGTTCCGCGCCCGGCGGCGGGCGGCCCGACACCACGCGCTACGACCGGGCGGCCCTCGCCCTGGAGGACGTGCGCCGCGAGATCGAAGCGGTGCTCGCGGTCCGGCAGGACTCCGAGCGGCGCCTGCTCCAGCTGCGTGACCTGCTGTCGCGCACGACCCGTACGCTCGCCGAGGCCCGGCTGGCGCGCGGCGAGGTGCTGGCGAAGATCGCCGCCTGCGAGGTGCCCGCGGTCAGCGGGCCCCCGACCGCGTTGCAGGAGCGGCTCGCGACGGCGGCGGCGTACCGCAGGCACGCCCAGTGGAGCCGGCTCTCGCCGCTGCTGGACTCGCTGGAGCGGGAGGCCGAGGACGAGCTGATGCGGGCCCGGGAGTCGCTGACCTCGGTCACGGCGCCGCTCGCGGTCCGCGCGGAGCTGCGCGGCCGGCTCGACGCGTACCGGGCGAAGGTGGCCCGGCACGGCATGGCGGAGGACCCGCTGCTGACCGAGCGGTACGACACGGCCCGCCGGATGCTGTGGAGCGCTCCGTGCGATCTGCGCGTCGCCGAGCAGGCGGTGCTGCGCTACCAGCGGGCCGCGGCGGATCTGCCGGCACCGCGCCGCGCGGGCGGCCGGGGCGGCCACGGGGACGGGGAGACATCATGAGTACGCAGTGCCAGCGTCCCGCGTGCGAGGGCGCCTACGAGGACATGGGCGGCGGTGAGCTGTACTGCGACACGTGCGGGCTGGCGCCGGTCGTGTCGCCGACGGGGATGGTGAGTTCGCCGCCCACGGGCATCGCCCAAGGCGGCGGGGCGGGCACCCGGGGCGGTGACAGCGGCTCGCAGCGCTCGGCCTCACGCGCGTCCGCGCGGTCCTCCTCGCGCTCGTCCACCTCACGGCGGTCGGTCTCCGGCCGGCTCTCACGCGCGCTGTCGGGCGCGTCCACCTCCCGCCCGGTGTCGGTGCGTTCGTCGGGCAGTACGACGGGGACGGCGTCCGGGCGCAACCGGCTGGGCGCGGGTCTGGTGCTCGTCCCGGACGTGCCGCGCCCGGACCCGCGCACGGCGGTGATGGAGAACCCGGAGGTCCCCGAGCGGAAGCGGTTCTGCTCCCGCTCGGACTGCGGCGCCCCGGTGGGCCGGGCGCGCGGCGAGCGGGCGGGCCGTACGGAGGGCTTCTGCACCAAGTGCGGGCACCCGTACTCCTTCGTGCCCAAGCTGCGCGGCGGTGACGTCGTGCACGGGCAGTACGAGGTGGCGGGCTGCCTGGCGCACGGCGGGCTGGGCTGGGTGTATCTCGCGGTGGACCGCGCGGTGTCGGACCGCTGGGTGGTCCTGAAGGGCCTGCTGGACACGGGCGACCAGGACGCCATGGCGGCGGCCATCTCCGAGCGGCGCTTCCTGGCGGAGATCGAGCACTCCAACATCGTCCGCATCTACAACTTCGTGGAGCACCTGGACCAGCGGACCGGGTCGCTGGACGGCTACATAGTGATGGAGTACGTCGGCGGCAAGGCGCTCAAGGAGATCGCCAACGGCCGCCGCGCCCCGGACGGGAAGCGGGACCCGCTGCCGGTCGAGCAGGCCTGCGCGTACGGCATCGAGGCGCTGGAGGCGCTCGGCCACCTGCACAGCCGCAATCTGCTCTACTGCGACTTCAAGGTGGACAACGCGATCCAGACCGAGGACCAGCTCAAGCTCATCGACATGGGCGCGGTGCGGCGGATGGACGACGACGAGTCGGCGATCTACGGCACCGTCGGCTACCAGGCGCCGGAGGTGGCCGAGGTCGGCCCGTCCGTCGCCTCGGACCTGTACACGGTCGCGCGGACGCTCGCGGTGCTCACCTTCGACTTCCAGGGGTACACGAACATCTTCGTGGACTCGCTGCCCGACCCGGACAACATCGAGGTGTTCCGGCGGTACGAGTCCTTCTACCGGCTGCTGGTCCGGGCCACCGACCCCGATCCGGCACGGCGGTTCGCCTCGGCGGCCGAGATGGCGGAGCAGCTGACCGGGGTGCTGCGTGAGGTGGTGGCCCTCCAGACGGGCCGCCCGCGCCCGGCGCTCTCGACGCTCTTCGGGCCGGAAGTGCGCGTCACCGACACGGAGTTGTTCGCGGAGCTGACCGAGGAGGTCTCGCGGCTGGGTGTCCGGGCCGCCCCGGCGGGCCGGGGGCGGCGCCGGGGCCGGACGGTGCCCGCCGGGGCGCCCGCGGCCGGGCCGCCGAACCCCGTCACCGCCGCCCCGCCCCCGGTCGTACCGGCCCCGGCGCTCCCCGCGCCAGGTGCGGGGCCGGTCCACGCCCCCGACACCCACGTCCGGGGCGGCAGCGCGGGCGGGCCGGGCGGCGCGCCCGCGTACGCCCCGGCGCGGACGGCGGTGCCGGCCCCGCGCGCGGCCCCCGGCCCCGCTCCGGCCGTCGTGGTGTCCGGCGGGCGCCCGCGGCTCGCGGCGTTCGACGCGCGGGCCACCTCGCTCGCCCTGCCGGTCCCCCGGGTCGACGCGAACGACCCCAACGCCGGTTTCCTCGCCGGTGTGATGACCTCGGCGCCGGCCGAGCTGATCTCCGCGCTGCACTCCGTGCCCGCGCCGTCGCTGGAGACCCGGCTGCGTGAGCTGCGCGCCCGGCTGGAGATGGGCGAACTCGACTCCGCGGTCCGGGCGCTGACCGCCGTGGAGGAACGGCATCCGGACGACTGGCGGGTGGTGTGGTACCGGGGCCTGGCCTCCCTGGTGACCGGAGAGAACGAGCACGCGGCGCTGGCCTTCGACGCGGTGTACGACGCGTTCCCCGGTGAGCCCGCGCCGAAGGTGGCGCTCGGCATCTGCGCGGAGGTGCTGGGCCAGCTGGACAACGCCGCCGAGTACTACCACCTGGTGTGGACGACCGATCCGAGCTTCGTGAGCGCGGCGTTCGGGCTGGCGCGGGTGCGGATCGCGGCGGGCGACCGGGCCGGTGCGGTCCGGGCGCTGGAGTCGGTCCCGGAGGCGTCGATCCACTACACGGCGGCGCGGGTCGCCTCGGTGCGGGCCCGGCTGCGCGGGCGGTCGCCCGAGGAGCCGCTGCTCGACGACCTGTCGGCCGCCGCCGCCCAGGTGACGGCGTTGCGGGGGTACGGCCTGGACGCGGTGCGCCGTGAGCGGTTGTCGACCGAGGTGCTGGGTACGGCGCTGGACTGGGTACTCTCCGGTGGTCCCACGCCTCGGACGGCGGACCCGGCGGCCTCGGCGCCGGGGAAGCTGCTCGGCAGCGAGCTGGACGAGCGGGGTCTCAGATTCGGCCTCGAACGCTCGTACCGGATGCTCGCCCGGCTCGCGCAGCGGGGCGACGAGAGGATCGAACTGGTGGAGCGGGCCAACCGCCTCCGCCCACGGACCTGGGTGTGAAGATGTCACAGAGCCACCAGCGGGCCTCCTTGCCGGGATGCCCCAGCTGCGAGGAACCGCTGGAGTCGGGGGACCGGTTCTGCGGGGCGTGCGGGTACGACCTCTCGGCCGTCCCCGCGCCTCCCGCCGACCGCCCGACGGTCGCGATCACGCTGCCCACGCCGGGTGCGGGAACGCCCGCGCCGGACACGGGTGCGCCCACGCCCGGTTCGGGAACGCCGGACACGGGAACGCCCGCGCCCGGCACGGGTACGCCTCCCGGCGGGCCGTCCGAAGCCGGGGCCGTCCAGTGGCCGGCCGCGTCCGAGGTGGACAGCTCCGACCTGCCCGCGCCCACGCACCGCCCGAGCGACCTCCCGGGGACCGACTCGGGCGGCCGCCCCCTGCCCGAGGAGGCCCCCGCGCCGGCCCCTTCGGCGGTCCGGGTGGACGGCCCGGACGCCGAAGGCCCCGACGGCGGCGACGACTTCGAGCTGGCGGCACCCGACCCGCGCCAGGCGGAGCACGCGGCGGCGGCCGCCCCGGCCGGAGGCACGGTCTGTGTCGCCTGCCGCTCCGGGCGCGTGGACACCGACGGCTACTGCGAGAACTGCGGCCACGCCCAGCCCCGTGAACGCGACCACATGGAACGGGAGCTGGGCGCGGTGGCGGCGGTCAGCGACCGGGGACTGCGCCACCACCGCAACGAGGACGCGTTCGCTGTCTCCAGCACCGCTCTGCCGGACGGCTCCCCCGCCGTCGTCGCGATCGTCTGCGACGGCGTCTCCTCCGCGAGCCGCCCGGACGAGGCGTCCGCCGCCGCGGCGGCCGCCGCCGACGCGTCGCTGCTGGAGTCGCTGCCGCGCGGCACGCATCCGCAGCAGGCGATGCACGAGGCGATCCTGGCCGCGTCCGAGGCGGTCAACGCGCTGGCCCAGGGCCCCGGCCGGGCGATGGAGCACGACCAGCACCGCCACCAGAACGCCCCGGCCTGCACCCTGGTCGGCGCAGTCGTGGCCGGCGACCTGCTGGTCGTCGGCTGGGTCGGCGACAGCCGCGTCTACTGGGTGCCCCAGGACCGCGCCCACCCGGCCGCCCGGCTCACGGAGGACGACTCCTGGGCCGCGCAGATGGTCGCCACCGGCCTGATGAGCGAGGCGGAGGCGTACGCGGACGAGCGCGCCCACGCCATCACGGGGTGGCTCGGCGCCGACGCCTACGAACTGGAGCCGCACACCGCGTCCTTCAAACCGGACCGGCCGGGCCTGGTGGTGGTGTGCACCGACGGACTGTGGAACTACGCGGAGGCGGCGGCCGAGATGGCGGCCGCCGTACCGTCCGACGCGTACGAACGGCCGCTGCGCGGGGCCCAGGTGCTGGTCGGTCACGCGCTGGACGGCGGGGGCCACGACAACGTAACGGTGGCGCTGCTGCCGTTCGCCGTGCCGTCGCACGGGGCAGGATCGGCCTGCCCGGCCGGCTGAGCCGCGCCCGCCGCCCTCCGCGCGCGCCCCGCGTCCCTCCGCTGCCCGGAGCCGCCCGTACCTCTGTCTTCACCTGACCATGTGGAGCACCAAGGAGCATCGAGGAGCCGTTCAGATGGCCAACTTCTCCAAGTCGCACGTGCCGCAGTTCTCCGTCGAGGTGTACCAGAACGCCTATCTGCCCGAGGGCGGGCGCGAGGTCAACGCGATCATCACCGTCACCTCGACGGGCGGCGGCACCACCGGGGGCGTGGCGCCGGCCGACGCGGGCCCGCGCCCGGTGGGCTCCGGGCGGGGGCCGGACGCCGCCGTGGTGCTCATGGTCGACTGCTCGGGGTCGATGGACTACCCGCCGACGAAGCTGCGCAACGCCCGGGACGCCACGGCCGCGGCCCTCGACACGCTGCGCGACGGCACCCGGTTCGCCGTGGTGGCGGGGACCCATCTCGCCAGGGACGTGTATCCGGGCAACGGACGGCTGGCGACCGCCGACGCGCAGACCAGGGCGCAGGCGAAGGACGCCCTGCGCCGGCTGACCGCGGGCGGCGGGACGGCGATCGGCACCTGGCTGCGGCTGGCCGACCGGCTGCTGGGCTCCGTCGACGTGGACATCCGGCACGGCATCGTCCTCACCGACGGCCGCAACGAGCACGAGTCCCCGGAGGACCTGCGCGCCGCGCTGGACGCCTGCGCGGGCCGGTTCACCTGTGACGCCCGGGGTGTCGGCACGGACTGGGAGGTGAAAGAAGTCACAGCCATCGCCTCCGCCCTGCTCGGCTCGGCCGACATCGTCGCCGATCCGGCGGGCCTGGCCGCCGACTTCACGCGGATGATGGAGAACGCGATGGGCAAGGAGGTCGCGGACGTGGCTCTGCGGCTGTGGAACCCCGTCGGGGTGGAGATCGTCTTCGTCAAACAGGTCGCTCCCACGGTCGTCGACCTGACCGACCGCCGCACCGGGGCGGGCCCCCGCGCGGGGGACTATCCGACCGGGTCCTGGGGCGACGAGTCCCGGGACTACCACGTCTGCGTCAGGGTTCCCGAGGCCGGAATCGGCCAGGAGATGCTGGCGGCCCGCGTCTCGCTGATCCTGCCGTCCGCCTCGGCCGGGGAGCCCCCGCAGACGCTTTCGCAGGGGCTCGTCCGCGCGGTGTGGACCGACGACATGGTGGCCTCCACCTCGATCAACCCGCAGGTGGCGCACTACACCGGGCAGGCCGAACTGGCACAGGTCATCCAACAGGGCCTGGACGCGCGCAAATCGGGGGATTTCGACGGCGCGACCGCCAAACTGGGCCGTGCCGTGCAGCTCGCGTCGGTCTCCGGAAACGCGGATACGGCGAAACTGCTCGCCAAGGTGGTGGACGTCGTCGACGCGGTGACCGGTACTGTGCGACTGAAAGCGAGAGTGGCGGAAGCGGACGAGATGACGCTCGAAACCCGCTCGACCAAGACTGTTCGCGTCAAGAAGTGACCACGAACAGCGCCACGGACGACACAGTCGACAGAGCATGACGGCCTGCGGGCCGGAGTAGGAGAGGGGGAAGCGCCGACATGCCGACCTGCCCGAACGGACACCAGTCGGGTTCCGAGGACTGGTGCGAGGTCTGCGGACATCGCATGGCCGGGGCGGGTGCGCCCACGGGCGCCGTGCCCCCTCCGCCGCCCGCACGCGGTTACGGCTACCCGCCGCCGGGCCCGTCCGGCCCCGGGGAGCCGACCGCGCAGGCGGAGCTCTGCCCGCAGTGCCGCACCCCGCGCGAGGCGATGGCGCCGTTCTGCGAGGAGTGCCGCTGGAACTACCTCACGAACACGGCCACCTCGTACACCCCGCTGGCGCCGCAGCCCGGCCCGGGTGCCCCGGCGCCCGGTCTCGGCCTGCCGCCCGGTTTCACGGCGCAGACAGGCCCGTCGTCACAGCGGCAGCGTGACCCGTTCGAGTACCAGAGCTCGCGGCCCTCACAGGTGAACCGCCCCGCCGAGCCGCTGGCGCCGGAGCAGGGCGGTGCTCCGCCGCCGCATCCCTTCCGGCAGGGGCCGCCGCCCCCGCCCGCCTTCCAGCAGCAGTCGCCGTCGCCCTTCGACGGCCAGGGCAGGCCCTCGCCGTTCGACCCGCAGAACCGGCCGGGACAGCCGGGACAAGCTGGGCAGCCGGGACCGTCCGGCCCGCAGGCGCAGCCCGGACAGACCGGTGCGCAGGGCCCGCCGCCCGGTGCGCCCTCGCCGTTCGAGCCGCAGCGCCAGGGCCCGCCGTCGTCGTTCCAGCAGCAGTCGGCGCAGCAGTCCGCGCCGCCCCGGCCCCAGGCGCCGCGCTCCGGTGACGACGACTGGATGCTGCCCCCGCCGTCGCGGCAGCAGACCCCGCAGGCCTTCCAGCAGGGCCCGCAGTCCCCTCCGGCCGCCTCGGCGCCCCAGGCCCCGCAGTTCCCGGGTCAGGGCCCGGTGCCCGGTCAGCCGGGGCCTGACTCACAGGGCCCCGCCCAGGGCGCCCAGGGTGCCGGGCCGGGCGCGGACCGGGACGAGGCGGGCTGGACGGCGGTCGTCGCCCCGGACCGCGACTACTTCCTGGCGATGATGCAGCGCAGCGGCCCGGAGGCCACCGGGCTCAACCTGCCCGCGTACTCCCCCGAGCAGCGCCTCGCGCTGACCGGCAACCAGGTCACCGTCGGCCGGCGTCGGCAGAGCACCGGGGAGTCGCCCGACATCGACCTCGCCGTGCCGCCGGAGGACCCGGGCGTCTCGCACCAGCACGCGGTGCTGGTGCGGCAGCCGGACGGCAGTTGGGCCGTGGTGGACCAGAACTCCACCAACGGCACCACGCTCAACGGCGCCGAGGACCCGATCCAGCCCTACGTGCCCGTCCCGCTCCAGGACGGCGACCAGGTGCACGTCGGTGCCTGGACGACGATCACGGTCCGCCGCGACTGAACGTCGGGGGCACCGGCCGGGTGCGGGAAGGTCGTACGACCTCCGTACTCGGCCGGTGCGTCTGCGACCATGGACGGGTGACAGAGATTCCGCGCGACACGCTTCAAGAGCAGACCTTCTACGAGCAGGTCGGCGGCGAGGAGACGTTCCGGCGCCTGGTCCACCGCTTCTACCAGGGCGTCGCGGACGACCCGCTGCTGCGGCCGATGTACCCCGAAGAGGATCTGGGGCCGGCCGAGGAGCGCTTCGCCCTGTTCCTGATGCAGTACTGGGGCGGTCCGCGCACCTACAGCGACCGCCGGGGCCACCCGCGGCTGCGGATGCGGCACGTCCCGTTCCGGGTGGACCGGGCGGCGCACGACGCCTGGCTCGGCCATATGCGGGTGGCGCTGGACGAGCTGGGCCTCTCCCCCGAGCAGGACCGGAAGCTGTGGGACTACCTCACGTACGCCGCCGCGTCGATGATCAACACCGCCGACTGACGCGGTCCACACCCGGAATCCGGTACTCCGCCACCGGATAACGGTCACGATCCCATCACCCACGTCCACCAGCCGTTTCCAAAGCCGGTGTCCTCTGAAAACATCCTGACAGCGTCGGGGGGCGTGGGACTGCTGAGGTTCGGGGGATCAGGTGACGGGGTTCGTCCTTCTGCGCGTACGGGCGCACCGGCTCCTGCTCGCCGCCGCCTTGTCGGCCGTGCTCCTGACCACGAGCGTGCTGGCGGCGCTCACCGCCTTCTCGGGCTCCATGGGGGACGCCGCCCTGCGGCACACCCTCACCAACCGGTCCGCCGAACCCGCCTCGCTGTTCGTCACCGCCGGAACGGACCGGGAGCGGCGCGACGAGGCGGACGCGGCGGTGCGCCGGGCCGCGGGCGCGGCCTTCGACGGGCTGCCGGTGACCGTGCGGACGCTGGAGAGCTCGGGACCGTACGCGTTGCCGCGCGGGCTCCAGACCCCGGCCGCCCGGCGAGGCGAACCGGATCTCACGCACTTCGCCTCGCTGGACCCCGGCCAGGTCCGGCTGACCGCCGGGCGGCTGCCCGCCGGGGGCGCCGGAAAGGACGGGGACCCGGTGCCGGTCGCGCTGCCCCGCGCCGCCGCCGACGTCCTGAAGCTGAGGCCGGGCGCCCGGCTGACCCTCACCGACCGGCTGGGCGGGGCGTCCCTGCGGATCGAGGTCACCGGCCTGTACGAGGCGGCGGACCTGGCCGACTCCTACTGGCGGCTGGACCCGCTCGCCGGGCGGGGCGCCCGCACGCTCGACTTCACCACGTACGGTCCGCTGCTCACCGATCCCGCGGTGTTCGGCGCGGACCGGCTGAGCTCCGGTGACCGGTCCTGGCTGGCCACCGCAGACTTCCGGACGCTGACCACCGACCGGACCGGCGCCCTGCGGGAGGCGTCGGCCCGCGCCCCGGAGGAGTTGAAGGCGGTCCCGTCCCTCGGTGACGGGGCCACGGTCCACACCTCGCTGCCCACCGTCATCGACCAGATCGAGCGTGCCCTGCTGGTGTCCCGCTCCACGATCGCGATCGTCGCCGTGCAGCTGGTGCTGCTGGCCGGGTACGCGCTGCTGCTGGTGGCCCGCCTGCTGAGCAGCGAGCGCGCCGGGGAGACCGAACTGCTGCGGGCGCGGGGCGCCTCACGGGGCCGGATCGCCTCACTGGCGGCCGTCGAGGCGCTGCTGCTGGCGGTGCCCGCCGCGGTGGCCGCCCCGCTGCTCGCCGGCCCGCTGACCCGGCTGCTCGCGGAGCACGGCGGGCTCACCCGGATCGGGCTGCGGCTCGACGGCGGCGCGAGCGGCACGGTGTGGCTGGTGGCCGTGGCCGTGGCGCTGGCGTGCGCGCTCGCCGTGGTGGCGCCGGCGCTCGCCGCGAGCGCCGGAGGGCGCCGGGGCGCCCGGTCCGCGGCGCTGCCCACGCCGGTGCGCGCGGGCGCGGACATCGGGCTGCTGCTGATCGCCGGGGTGGCGTACTGGCAGCTGGACCGGCAGACCGGGACGTCCGGCAGCGGCGCGCTCAGCGGTGACCGGCGGGGTGACCTGGGCATCGACCCGCTGCTGGTGGCCGCCCCCGCGCTGGCGCTGCTGGCGGGCACGGTGCTCACCCTGCGGCTGCTGCCGCCCGCGGCCCGGCTGGCGGAGCGCCGTGCGGCGGGTGGCCGGGGGCTGTCCGCGGCGCTGGCGGGCTGGCAGTTCAGCCGCCGCCCGCTGCGCGGCGCGGGCCCGGTGCTGCTGCTGGTACTGGCGGTGGCGACGGGCATGCTGGCCATCGGTCAGGCCGCGTCGTGGGACCGTTCGCAGAGCGACCAGGCCGACTTCCGGTCGGGCGCGTCGGTGCGGGTGACGGCCGGGGTCGGCGACGACGCGGTGGAGTACACGGACCTGCCGGGGGTACGCGACGCCGCTCCGGCGTTCCGTACGGCGGTGGAGATCTCCGGCGGCCGCACGACCGACGTGCTGGCCCTGGACACGGCCCACGCGGGCGAGCACATGCTGATGCGCGAGGACCTCTCCGGCACCTCACCGGAGAAGCTGTTCGAGGCGATCGCCCCGCCGAGGAGCGAGCGCGCCGGGGTGGTCCTGCCCGCGCACAGCACCCGGCTGCTGTTCGACGTGCGGCTGCGCGACGCCACGGCCGCGGACGGCCGCTCGGCGACCGGTGCGGCGCCGGTGGTGACGGTGCTGCTGGAGGACCGGTACGGCACCGGCTACCGGGTGGCCGCCGGCAAGATCCCGGTGGACGGCCGCCCGCACCCGGTGTCCGTCCCGGTCTCCGCCGCGAACGGACCGGCCGTCACCGGCTTCGAGCTGGACAGCGCCGTCCCCGGGAGCACCCCGGAGACGCGGCTGCTGTCGGTGACCGGGCTCAGGACGCTCACGGACGACGGCGAACGGCCCGTACCGACCTCGGACGCCGTGCGCTGGCGGGCGGCGACGGCCGTCACGTCGGGGGGCGGCGAACGGGCCGGTGAGACACCGGTGACGCTCTCCGGTACGGGCGCGGCGCCCTCCTTCCGGTACACCACCGGGTCCCTTCCGCCCGAAGACCATACCGACGAGCGGACGGACACCCTCCGGATCACCGCGGCGCGGGCGAAGGCCCCTGCGCTGAAGGCGGTGGCCACCGACGCGTATCTGGAGTACTCCGGGGCGAAGCCCGGACAGCGGATCGACCTCACCCTGGCCGGGAACACGGTCCGGGTGACCCTGGTGAAGGCGGTGCGGCATCTGCCCACGACCGGTCCGGCCGGCACGGTCGTGGCGGGGACCGCCGGCCCCGCCACACGGCCCGGCGGGAGCCTGCTGCTGGACCTCAGGGCCGTGTCCGAGGTGCTGGCCCACCGGTCCGGGGCCACGCTCGTGCCCACCGAGTGGTGGCTGAGCACCGCGCCGGGCGACGGGCCCAAGGTGGCGGCGGAACTGCGCGAGCTGCCGGGGGTCGATCCCGCGCAGGTCCTCGTGCGGGACGAGACGGCGCGCGAGCTGGCGGACGACCCGCTGGGAGCCGGACCGCAGTCCGCGCTGCTGGCCGTCGCCGTGGTCGCCGCGGCCCTCGCGGCGGTCGGCTTCGCGGTCGGGCTGGTCGGCTCCCAGCGCGAACGGGCGGCCGAGTTCGCGGTGTTGCGGGCGCTGGGTGCCTCACGGCGTGGGCTGGCCCGGATGACCGCCGCCGAACAAGGGGTGCTGATCACCCTGGGGGTGCTGATCGGGCTGGCCCTGGGAGCGGTGCTGACCCGGGCCGTCGTACCGCTCGTCGTCCTGACCGGGCAGGCCGCCCGACCGGTGCCGGACGTGCTGGTGACGCTCCCGGCCGGGCGGATCGCCGTACTGCTGGCGGGGGTCGCCCTGCTGCCGCTGCTGATCGTGGCCGCGCTCACGCTGCGCCGGGCCGATCCCGCGGTGTCGCTGCGCCACCAGGGGGACAACTGACATGACCGCCACCAAGATCCCGGCCGCCTGCGCCCCGTGGGTGCGTACCCGGCTGCGTACCGCCCCGGGCGTCTCCGTCGCCCTCGCGCTCCTGGTGTTCCTGACGGCGTTCCTCGCCGCCGCGTTCCCGCGCGCCGTGGACGCGTACGAGACGAAGGCGCTGCGCCACGACATCGGCTCCGCGTCACCGGCCCGGAGCGTGCTGGAGGTCAGCACCCCGCCGCCGTCGCTCGGGCTGCCGCGGGAGGCGCGGGAGAAGGCGCTGCGGGAGGAGTTCCTGGCGGACAGCTACCGCTCCCTGGTGAAGGTGCTGCCCGAGCCGGTACGGGCCGATGTGCCCCGGTCCTCGTTCGGCGTGCACACCACGAAGCCGGTGGTGGCGGACGAGCCATGGCTGCCCCGCCCCAACGCCCTCCCCCCGCAGTTCCGTTACGCCGTCCCGTCGGCGCTGGCCGAGCACGGTGAACTGAGCGCGGGCCGCTGGCCCGAGACGCACGGCACGGTGACCCTCGACACCCGTGAGGTGGAGGCGGCCGTCACCGAGGAGACGGCGCGCGAGCTGGGCATGAAGCCCGGATCCACCATCGAGGTGCCCACCCAGAACGGGAAGCCGCTGACCGTACGCGTCACCGGCGTCGTCACCCCGCTGCGGCCGGAGAGCGGCTACTGGTCCGTCGATCCGCTCTACCGCGCCCCCTCCCTGGTCCCCGACCCGGGCTCCTCGAACCCGGTCTTCTACTGGGCGGCCACACTGCTGCTGGCCCCCGACTCCGGGCCGGCCCTGCTGGCCACGACGGGGGAGCCCGAGCTGTACTGGCGTCTCGCGCCGGACGCCTCGGGCCTCACCTCGGCCGACGCGCCCGCGCTGCGGACGGCCGTCACCTCGCTGAAGAGCGGGCCCGAACTCCTCAAGGTGCGCGACCTGGTGAGCCCGACCACCACGGTGTCCACCGGACTGGACGCCGTACTCGACACGTACACGGCGGTCCGCACCGCGATCAGCCCGGTCGTCACGGTCGCCGCGGTGGGGATCGGTGCCGTCGCCGCCGTCGTCCTGCTGATGACGGGCGGGCTGATCGGCGCCCGCCGGCACGGGGAGCTGGCCCTGCTGCGCTCCCGTGGCGGCTCCCTGGCCGGGATCGGCGGCCGGCTGCTCGCCGAGACCGCGGTGGCCGTGGTTCCCGCCGCCGCCCTGGGTCTCCTCGTGGCGGTCCTGCTGATCGGTGAGGCCCGGTGGTGGCCCGCGGCCGTGGGCGCCGCCTCGGTCGCGGCCCTGGTCTGCCTGGTCCTGCCGCTCCGCACGACGCTGAACCACCGCAGACCGCTGCTGCACGGCGCCCGCGACGACGTGATGGACGCCCGTCCCTCGCGGCGGCGTACGGTCGTCGAACTCACCCTGCTCGTCCTGGCCGTTGGGGCGGTCGCCGCGCTGCGCCGCCGGGGCACGGGGGCGGATTCCGCCGGTGACCCGCTGATCAGCGCCGCACCGGTCCTGGTGGGGCTGATCGCCGCGCTGGTCCTCGTCCGGCTGTACCCGCTGCCGCTGCGGCTGGCCTCCCGGTCGGTGGCGCGGCTGCGCGGGGCGGTCGGCTTCCTCGCGCTGGCCCGCGCCGGCCGGTCGTCGGCGAGCGGGATGCTGCCGCTGCTGGCCCTGCTGGTCGCGCTGACCACGGCGGCGTTCGGCGGTTCGGTGCTCGCCGGGATCGCCGACGCCCGCGACGACGCGGCGCTGCGGGCGGTGGGCGCGGACGCCCGGATCAGCGGGGAGGGCGCCCCCACCCCGCTGACGGACACCCTCGTCCGCGCGGTGCGGGCGGTGGACGGGGTGCGGGAGGTACAGCCCGTCCGCGTCGAGTACGGGGTCGTGCTGGACCCCGTCGCGGGCAGCACGGCGGACGCGAAGCGGGCGACGCTGCTGGGCGTCGACCCGGAACCCTATGCACGGCTGGCCCGCGAGAGCGGTCTCCCCTCCGTCCCGGCCGGAGAGCTGAAGGCAGGCGGGGAGAAGGGCACGGTGCTGCCGGCCCTCGCCTCGCCGTCGGTGGCCGAGCGGCTCGGCGGGGGCACGCACACCGTCAGGTGGCCGGGCGGGGAGATCCAGGTGGAGGTGGTCGCCGTCCGGGCGCGCACCTCGGCGGTGGACTCCCCCGACTTCCTGGTGGTCGACGCGTCGGGCCTCGCCGTGTCCGACCCCACGACCCTGCTGGTCGGCGGAGCCTCACCGGACGCGAAGGGGCTGCGGGCCGCGGCGGCCGAGGCGGGCCCCGGATTCGCCGTGCGGCTGTGGTCGGAGGAACGGGCGACGCTGGTGGACAGCCCGCTCCAGTCCGGTGCCGGGCAGATCTACACGGCCGCGGTCGCGGCGGGCGCCGGTTACGCGCTGCTGGCCGTGCTGCTGTCCCTGCTCCAGTCCGCGCCGGAGCGCACCACCCTGCTGGCCCGGCTGCGCACCATGGGGCTCACCACCCGGCAGGGCCGCAGGCTCCTCGCGTACGAGGCGATGCCGCAGGCGCTCCTGGCGGCGGGGGGCGGCCTCCTCGTCGGCTGGGCGACGATCGCCCTGCTGGCACCCGGTGTGGACCTGGCGGCGCTGGCGCTGACCGGCGGCGGCACGGCGGCACAGGGCTCCGCCACCCTGCGGACGGACGCCGTCTCGCTGGTCCTCCCGGCGCTCGGCGTGGTCCTCCTCACCGCCGCCGTGGCGGGCGTACAGGCATGGTGGGCGAGCCGCCGGGGCTCGATCAAGGAACTCAGGGCAGGAGACACCCGATGACGTCGTCGACCGAGACCACCCTGGCGGAGCTCGAACAGCGGGCCGCCGCACGCCGCGACCGCCCCTCGTACGGCCACGACGCCCTGATCGCCTGCGACCGGCTGGTCCGCATCTTCTCCCTGGACGGGGTGGAGGTGCAGGCCCTCCAGGGGCTCGACCTGCTCGTCACCGAGGGCGAGTTGATGGCGCTGGTCGGCGCTTCGGGCAGCGGGAAGTCCACCCTGATGAACATCCTGGCGGGGCTCGACGTGCCCACGGCGGGGTCGGCGAAGGTGGCGGGCCGCGACCTGCTGGCGATGGGGGCCAAGGAGCGGCTGCGCTACCGCCGTGACGTGGTCGGGTTCGTGTGGCAGCAGACCGCCCGCAATCTGCTGTCGTACCTGACGGCCGCCCAGAACATCACCCTTCCGATGCAGTTGCGCGGAGGCGGCCGGGCCCGTGAACGGGCGGCGCGGGCCGAGTCGTTGCTGCGGATGCTGGAGGTCGAGGACTGCCGGGACCGCCGCCCGGCGCAGATGTCCGGCGGCCAGCAGCAGCGGGTCGCGATCGCGGTGGCACTGGCCAACAACCCCTCGGTCCTGCTGGCGGACGAGCCGACCGGTGAGCTGGACTCGGCCACCGGGGAGCAGGTCTTCGCCGCGTTCCGCCGGGCCAACGACGAGCTGGGCACCACGATCGTGATCGTGACCCACGACCAGGCGGTGGCCAGCGAGGTACGCCGTACGGTGGCGATCCGCGACGGCCGGACCTCCTCCGAGGTGCTGCGGCACACCGAGGTGGACGCGGCGACGGGCCAGGAGTCCCAGGTGGCCCGGGAGTACGCGATGCTCGACCGGGCGGGACGGCTGCAACTGCCGGCCGACTACACCGAGGCGCTGGGCATGGAGCACCGGGTGATGCTGGAGCTGGAACGGGACCACATCGGGGTGTGGCCGGACGCGCCGGAGCAGCGGGAGACCTCGCAGAAGCCGGACGCGCCGGAGCAACCGTAGGCGCTCAGGCCCTTCGGACCGCTCGGGGCTCAGGTCCTTCGGACCGCTCGGGGCTCAGGCCCGCTGGACGGTCACCGCGAGCGCGCCGAGCCCGCCGCCGGCGCCCCTGAGGGCCACCGAGCCGAACGGGGTGCGCAGCCGCAGCCACGCACCGGCCGTGAGCAGGGCGACCGGGAAGTCGGGTGCCGCGCGCAGGAAGCCCAGGCACTGGGCGGCGTGCGCGGCACGCAGCGGGAGCTCGGTGGAGCCGAGGGTGCGGGACCAGATGTCGTGCCCGATCAGATCGCGCTCCGCCCGGGTGCGCCGCTCCTCGGGCAGGGCCGCGTCCCGCGCCCGGAACTCGGCGACGGCGTCGGCCAGCGCGGCATCCAGATCGACGGGGGACGGCAGCCCGTCGGTGGGCCGCCAGCCGCCGCGCGGAGGCAGCACCCCGGTCCACGGCGGGCCGGTGACGGGGCCGGGCAGATCGGCCGCCGGTCCGTCGCCGCCCTGCGGGTCGAGCGCTTCGAGGAGTTCACCGGCGGAGACGGTGACATCGAACGTGTGGCTGCCGGACAACCGTGCCGTACGGATCGCGAGGACCTCGAACGACGGCGGCCTGCCGAACACCGCGAGCGCGCCGCCGCCCGCCTGGAGGCGGACGGCGGCGGCCCGGTCGTAGTGGAGCAGCCGGCCGAGGAACGCGGCGAGATCGGCCGCCTCCCTCGTGTCGGCAAACCCCAGCGACCGTACGGGCACCGTCATACGGCAGCGGGCTCCTGATCCAGGTACTCCTGGAGGAAGAGCTTCTCCTCGGCGGTGATCCGCCGGGGCCGCTCCGCCGCCAGGTCGTACGGCACGACGATCGTCGAGGCCCGTACGTAGACCTGCTCGGGGTCCTTGATCTCGTAGGCGATCGTCAGTGACGCGGCGCCGATCTTCGTGACCCAGGACTCGACGGTCACCGGGGCGTGCCGGTGAACCAGCGGACGCACGTAGTCGATCTCGTGCCGGGCCACGACGGACCCGCCCGCGAAGGACGGCGAACCGTCCCCCGGCGCCAGCCGGAACATGAAGTCGATGCGCGCCTCCTCCAGGTAACGGAGGAAGACCACGTTGTTCACGTGGCCGAAGGCATCCATGTCCGACCAGCGCAGCGGGCAGCTGTAGAGGTGACGTGCCACGGTCAGCCTCGCGTGAGCTTCTTGTACGTGGCACGGTGCGGCCGGGCCGCGTCCGCGCCCAGGCGCTCCACCTTGTTCTTCTCGTACGACTCGAAGTTGCCCTCGAACCAGTACCACGTGGAGTCGCCCTCGTACGCCAGGATGTGCGTGGCGACGCGGTCCAGGAACCAGCGGTCGTGGGAGATGACCACGGCGGCACCGGGGAACTCGAGCAGGGCGTTCTCCAGCGAGGAGAGCGTCTCGACGTCGAGGTCGTTGGTGGGCTCGTCGAGGAGCAGCAGGTTGCCGCCCTCCTTCAGCGTCAGCGCCAGGTTCAGGCGGTTGCGCTCACCGCCGGAGAGGACCCCGGCCGGCTTCTGCTGGTCCGGGCCCTTGAAGCCGAACGCGGAGACGTACGCCCGCGAGGGCATCTCGACCTGGCCGACGTTGATGTAGTCCAGCTCGTCCGACACGACGGCCCAGAGGGTCTTCTTGGGGTCGATGTTGGCGCGGGACTGGTCCACGTAGGAGATCTTGACGGTGTCGCCGACCTTGATGGAACCGGAGTCCGGCGTCTCCAGGCCCTGGAGCATCTTGAACAGCGTGGTCTTGCCCGCGCCGTTCGGACCGATGACGCCGACGATGCCGTTGCGCGGCAGCGTGAACGAGAGGTCGTCGATGAGGACCTTGTCGCCGAAGGCCTTGGAGAGGTGCTCGACCTCGACGACGATGGAACCGAGCCGCGGGCCCGGCGGGATCTGGATCTCCTCGAAGTCCAGCTTCCGCATCTTGTCCGCCTCGGCCGCCATCTCCTCGTAACGGGCGAGACGTGCCTTGGACTTGGTCTGCCGGCCCTTGGCGTTGGAGCGGACCCACTCCAGCTCTTCCTTGAGCCGCTTGGCGCGCTTCTCGTCCTTGCGGCCCTCGACCTTGAGGCGGGTGGCCTTCTTGTCGAGGTAGGTGGAGTAGTTGCCCTCGTAGGGCAGGGCGCGGCCGCGGTCGAGTTCGAGGATCCACTCGGCGACGTTGTTCAGGAAGTACCGGTCGTGCGTGACGGCGACGACGGCGCCCGCGTACTTCGAGAGGTGCTGCTCCAGCCAGTTCACCGACTCGGCGTCGAGGTGGTTGGTGGGCTCGTCGAGGAGGAGCAGGTCCGGGGCCTCGATGAGCAGCTTGCAGAGCGCAACCCGGCGCTTCTCGCCACCGGAGAGGTTGACGACGGGCCAGTCGCCGGGCGGGCAGCCCAGGGCGTCCATGGCCTGCTCCAGCTGGGCGTCCAGGTCCCAGGCGTTGGCGTGGTCCAGGTCCTCCTGGAGCTTGCCCATCTCGTCCATGAGCGCGTCGGAGTAGTCCGTCGCCATCAGCTCGGCGACCTCGTTGAAGCGCTTGAGCTTGCCCATGGTCTCGGCGGCACCGTCCTGGACGTTCTCCAGGACGGTCTTGTTCTCGTCGAGCTCCGGCTCCTGCATGAGGATGCCGACGCTGAAGCCGGGCGACAGGAACGCGTCGCCGTTGGACGGCTGCTCCAGGCCCGCCATGATCTTCAGCACCGTGGACTTACCGGCGCCGTTGGGCCCCACGACACCGATCTTCGCGCCGGGCAGGAAGTTCAGATTGACGTCATCGAGAATCACCTTGTCGCCGTGCGCTTTGCGCGTCTTGCGCATGGTGTAGATGTACTCAGCCAAGAGAAACCGTCCGGCAGCAATAGAGGTGTGGGCAGATACACCCATCTTGCCTGACGTCCGCGCCCGGAAGGAAACCCGTTCGGTCCCCGGTACCGGATGTCCCACCCCACGGGACGCCCGGGACCGGTCCGGGACCACCCGGAACGGTCCGGAACGCTCTGGAAGGGTCCGGAATGGTCCCGGACGGTCCGGGACGGTCCGGGACACCCGCACCCGCCGGCCGCCGGGAGCCGGAGGCCAGGTTGCCGGGGGGCCGGGGGGCCGGAGGAGGCCGGGGAGCCGGAACGCGACAGGGCCCGGTACGGATGTCCGTACCGGGCCCGTCACCGGCGCACTCCCACGAGGCGCCGGCGGTCACTGACTCATTCACTCACCGCTGATCTGCGGCTTCTTGCGGCGGAGCATGAAGACCGCGCCGCCGCCGACGACGACGAGGGCGATCGCGACGCCCGCGATGATCGGGGTGGCGCTGGAGCCACCGGTGGCGGCGAGGTCGCCGTCCGTGCCGGTCGTGCCACCGTTGTCGGTGCCGGTGCCGGTGGAGGCGACGGGCGACGGGCTGGCACCGGTCTGGGTGTCGGTTCCGTCACCGTCACCCGGTGCGGGGGTACCGGCGGTCTCGCAGTCCAGGACGCCCTTGAAGTTCTTCTTGAAACCACCGGGGCCGGTGATCGTGAAGTCGTAGGCCTCGTCCTCGCCGACCGGGATGGTCACCGTGCTGGTCTCACCCGCGGCGACGGTGTGCTCGGTACCGGCGAGCTCGAAGGTGAACGCCTCGTCGCCGCTGTTGCTCGCGGTGATGTCCACGCCGCCCTTGGCGCAGTTCTTCTCCGCGGTGACCGCCGGAACGGCGCCCTTCTTCGCCCAGGTCGCGGTCGCCGTCGCGGTGACGGTGGACTCGCTGGAACCGGCGAGGATCATCGTCTGGCTCTTGGTCAGCCCGGCGAAGACCCGGCCCACGGGCACGGAGGTCGAGGCCTGGACGGAGAGCGAGGCGGAGCCGTCGGCGGCGTCCTCGGGCACGGCGAAGTAGAGCTCGCTGCCGTTGGTGGCCTGGGTGACGGCCTTGCCGTCCTTGTCGGTGACCTGGACACCGCTGGCGGCGGCGTCGGCGGGCGGCGCCACCGAGACCTGGCCGGCGTCGGTGTGGACGGTGATCGGACCCAGCTGCTCACCGGCCTTGCCGGAGACCGCGGCGGGGGAGAGCGCCACAGAGGCCTTGGGCTCCGCGACGTTCGCCGCGTTCTCCTGGAGCCAGTCGGCGAGCTTCTCGGCGTTCTTGTCCTTGGCCGTGACGTCGGCCTTGTCCGAGAAGCGCCAGATGGCGACCTGGGTACCGGCGGCGGCGGTCTTTTCGGTCAGCGGTCCGGTCCCGGCCTTGGCGGCCAGCCCGGCCAGGTCGTCGACCTGCGGGTAGGAGTGCTGGAGGATCCAGCGGATCTTGCCCGCGTCGTCGTTGGCGCCGAGCGAGGACTGGTCCCAGGGGGTCTCCAGGTACTTCGCGCGGTCCTGCGTGGGGTTGTGGATGTCGATGCAGTACGTCTTCAGCGTGCCGCCGCCGTCGACGTTCATCTCGAACAGCCCGGCCGGAAGGTCCTGGGGCTTGCCCTTGCCGTTGTTGAGCTGCGCGATGCCGTAGGTCTTCAGACCGTCCAGCACCGCGACCGCACCACCCTGGTGCTGGGTGACATCGTCGGCCGCCGCCGCCGTCGCGCCGACGAGCGTGCCGGCCGCGACCAGACCCGAGGCGAGCACCGTGGCACCGACCCGGGCGAGGCCACGACCCCGCCCGCCCCGGCCTGGCTCCTGGCCGTGCCGGCGACCTCCGGTCCGGGCCTGTATGGAGTGCTCCGTCATCGCCTTGGGCGACGACGGAGTGGATGCTGAAGACGCTGAAAACACAGAATTCCCCTCCGGGCGAGACCTGCACGCACATGGTGCGCGTGTGGGAGGTGCCTCGCCAGCAAACTCAAGTGCCGCATGAGTACTGAGGAATCGTATGGATCAAGCGGAGGAGAGTCCCCCATCCAGCCATCAGATAACCATTCCGACTCGGAATCGTTATAGCCCGCCCGCGCGCCGCACTTGTTCAGGACACCGACGCCAGTACGGTGGCGGGTTCCTGACGGCGCGTCGGTTCGGTCAGGGCCGGGTCCGCGCGGAGGACCCTGCGGAAGGCCGCCGTGCCCCTGGTCAGGTCGTGGCCCACCGCCACGGCCTCGATGTCCACGGACGTCCTCCGCCCGCCGTCGCGTTCCTCCTCGCGCACCTTCAACCGGCCGTGCACCACCAGCGGTTCTCCCACCGAGACCGATCCGGCCAGGTTGGAGGCCAGGGTCCGCCAGGCCCACACGGTGTAGAAGCTGGTGTGGCCGTCCGCCCACTCCTGTTTCCCCCGGTCCCACCGCCGGGGCGTCACCGCCATCCGGAAGCGGGCCATCGGGCCCGTCGCCGTCTCCCGGTAGTCCACCGCCGTGGCCGCGTTGCCCACCAGCGTCACCATCGTCTCGTTCATGCCCGTCCCCCGGTCCTGTCCCTTCGGCCGCGCCGACCGCCGCCGTCCGTGTTCTCCATGCTGGACGAAGGTCGTGGATCCCGCCGGGGCCTGTGGACTACCGGCCGGTTGTGGAGAACTCCGTCACCGTCACGTACCGCTCCCGTACCTCGCGGTAGCGCGCCAGTTCCGCGGCGACCGGGTCGAGGACCCTGGCCCTGCCGCACGCGGCGGCCGCGTCCCGCAGCCGCCGTTCGGCCTCCTGCCCGTACCGTCGCGCGGGCCCACGGGCGGCGGCCGCGCACGACCACTCCACCAGCGGCCCGCCGACGACTCCGGCCAGCATGAGCAGGGCGGGGATGATCAGGCCGGGTTCGAGTACCCCGACGATCTGGCCGAGCAGCCACAGCCCGCCGAAGATCTGGAGCAGGGTCATGGACGCCTGCACCAGCACGGCGGCCGGCCACCAGCCGGGCCGCGGCGGCTTGGCGGCGCGGCCGCCGAGCGCGCCCACCGCGGGCCTGAGGGCCTTGACCTGCCCGGCCGCCGCCCCGGTACCTCGCTTCCCGGCCGGAGCCACCGCCCGCGCCCCCGCCGCCCCCGCGGTCCCCCCGGACCCGGCAGCCCCCACAGCCCCTGACACGACCGAGGCAATCGAGGCGTCCGACGCATCCGGCCCCTCCGTTGCCTCCGGCCCGCCCGACGTCCCCGCCCCTCCCGGCCCGGATCCGGGGCGCGCCCGTACGGAACCGCCCTCCGCACCGCTCCCCCGCCCCTTCCCCTTCCCGGTCCCGGTCGCGGTCCCGGTCGCGTTCGCAGAGCCCGTCCCGGCCCCGTCCCCGTCCGCCGTGCGCTCCTTGCCCCCGGCGGCCCGCGCGCCCGCCTGGGCCTTCCGCGACAGCTCGTCCAGAGCCTCGGGCAGCCCCTTCGCCCCGTTCACCGCCGTCTCGCGCACCGCCTGCGCCCATGGCGCGGGCAGCCCCTCGACCGCGTCGTCCGCGAGCTTGCGCACCGCCTGTTCCACCCGCTGCCGGGCCGTCAGCTCCTCCTCGGGCGGCGCGAGCACCTGGGCCATCAGGTCCAGGCCCCCGCCGAGCTGCCGGGTGGACTCGTACCAGCGCCACAGCCGCAGCCACGGTGTCCCGCAGGCCCGTCCGGCGTTCCTGCGCCACTCGCGCTCCGCCGCCTGCCCCGCCGCCGTGGCGCCCACGGCGTCTGCCAGCCGGTCGGTGAACGCGTCGCGGGCCCGCTCGCCGAGTCCGGGGCGCCCCTCGGCGACGTACACCGGCCGTAGCCTCGCGGCGGCGGCGTCCACGTCGGCGGAGAGCCTGCGCGCCGCCGCAGTACGGTCCTGGACGAACCGGCCGAGGAGTTCCCGCAGGTCCGCGACCCCTTCTCCGGTGAGCGCCGACAGGGCCATGACGGTGGCTCCGGGGTCGCCGTGCTCCCCCACCGCCACGCCGTCCTCGTCGAGCAGCCGGCGCAGGTCGTCCAGGACGAGGTCCGCGGCCTCCCCGGGAAGCCGGTCGATCTGGTTGAGGACGACGAAGGTGACCTCGGCGTGGCCGGCGAGCGGCCGCAGATAGCGCTCGTGCAGGGCCGCGTCGGCGTACTTCTCCGGGTCCACGACCCAGATCACCGCGTCGACCAGCGCCAGCACCCGGTCCACCTCGTCCCGGTGCCCGGTCGCCGCCGAGTCGTGGTCGGGCAGGTCCACCAGGACCAGCCCCTGCAGCGGTTCGTCGGCCCGCGCGCCGCCCAGTACGGGGCGCCGCCGCAGCCGGCCGGGGATGGCCAGCCGGTCCAGCAGCCCGGCCGCGCCGTCGGTCCAACTGCACGCGATCGGCGCGGACGTGGTCGGCCGGCGCAGCCCCGTCTCGCTGATCTGCGAGCAGGCCAGGGTGTTGAACAGGGTGGACTTCCCGCTGCCGGTGGCCCCGGCGATGGCGACGACCGTGTGCCGTGAGGAGAGCCGCTGCCGGGCCGACGCCTCGTCCAGCACCCGGCCCGCCTCGGTGAGCGTGTCCCCGTCGAGCCGGGCCCGGGACAGTCCGACCAGTTCCCGCAGGGCGTCCAGTCTCGGCCGCAGGGGGCCGGTCTGGAGCCCGTACGCCTCGACCTGAGGCCGTACGTCGTCGTCCGGCGGCCGCACCCCGTCCCCGGCCACGCGTACGACGGCGGCGGCGCGCCGTGCGATGAGCCCGTCGTCCCAGTGCCGTTCCGCGCCCTCCCGCGCCCTCGCCGGCTCGGCGTCGCCGCCCTGGCCGTGGTCGCGGCCCCTGTCCTGCTCCTGGTCCTGGTCGGTGACGGCGGTCATCGCCGGCTCCTCTCCTTCTTCATGACGGACAGTGCGGCGATCAGTTCCGCCTGGGGTTCCGGTGCGACTTCCAGCGCGTCCAGCGGGGCGAGTCTCCGGTCGCGTTCACCGTGCAGGACCTGGTCCAGGCAGTCGGTGAGCAGGGCCCCGCCCTTGTCGCGGAGCCGTAGCGCGCCCTGGGCGCCGATCCGTTCGGCGAGCTGCTCCCCGGCGCCCCGCGCGCGGCGCCCGCCGAGCAGGGCGGCGGCCAGCAGGGCCGCCACCGTCTCGGCGTCCGGCGCGGCGTTGCGTTCCAGCAGCCGCGCCTCCTCCTCGGCCAGTTCTTCCAGGACGCGCCGCCACCGCCGTACGGTCACGGCGATGCGGCCCTGGACGTCCTCGACGGGCCCCCACCCCCCGGCCTCCCGCCCGGCGTGCCCGTAGCGGAAGTTCCCGGCGGCGGGGTCGCGCTGCCAGCGGGTGCGGATCTGTTCGTCGGCGGCGGCGACCGCGCACTGGAGCAGGGCCGCCAGGCTCTCCACCAGGGCGTCCAGCAGTTCACCGGCGGTGCTGTAGAGCGGATAGCCACGCCACCGGGTGCGCGCGGCCCCGGCGAGCACCGCGCCGTTCGCCAGCCGCCGCCGTACCCGCTCCGACTCCGCCCCGTACGCCTCCTCGACGCCCCCGGTCAGCCGTACGGCGGCCGCGTACTGCGCCGCGACCGCTCCGGCCAGTTCGGGCATCCGGGCGTCGAGCGAGTGGATGACGCCGGACGCGGTGCGTCCCACCGCCTGCTGACGGGCCGCCGGGTCCTGCGCCCGGTGGATGAGCCAGGCACGCAGGGGTGCCACGGCGGTGGTGGGCAGCAGGCCCCGGCCGCCGCCGGCGGACTCGGGGAGCTCCGGGATGGTGAAGCGCGGCACGTCCCCGAGGCCCGCCCGGGTGAGCAGTGCCGCGTACTGCCGCGACACCTCGCCGATCACCTGGTGCGGGACCCGGTCCAGGACGGTGACGAGGCAGGCGTCGTACTCCTTGGCGGTACGCAGCATGTGCCAGGGCACGGCGTCGGCGTACCGGGACGCGGTGGTGACCATGATCCAGACGTCGGCGGCGCAGATGAGCTGGGCGGCCAGGACCCGGTTCCGTACGACGAGCGAGTCGATGTCCGGGGCGTCCAGCAGCGCGAGCCCCCGGGGCAGCGTCGCCGCCGTCTCCACCCGGAGCACGGTGCCGTCCTGCTCCTTGTCCGCCCCGGGGTGGTCGAACGCGTCCCGTTCGTGGGTACGCCCCGGGGGCAGCCACACCCGGGTCAGCTGGGGCAGCACCCGCACCCCGGCGAACCAGTGGTGGTCGTCGGGGTGGCAGACCAGCACGGGCGTACGGGTGGTCGGGCGCAGCACGCCCGCCTCACTGACCCCGCATCCCACCAGCGAGTTGACGAGGGTGGACTTCCCCGCTCCGGTGGACCCGCCGATCACGGCGAGCAGCGGGGCCTCGGGGTCCTTGAGCCGGGGGACGAGATAGTCGTCGAGCTGGGCGAGCAGTTCGGCCCGCGTCTGCCGGGCACGTTCGGCCCCGGGAAGCGGGAGGGGAAGACGCACGGCAGCGACACGGTCGCGCAGGGCGGTCAGTGCGTCGATGAGCTGGGGCCGTACATCCATGGTTACCACATGTGAAGAATGCCCAATTTTGGAGGCTTTTTGAAGCGTATAGCCCTCTCTGCGCGGCGGATCCACCCCAGGAGACGGCGAATCCGCTCCGGGGGACAGAGCGGACGAGTGGGGCGCAGGCATAACGAGTGCACAACACCCGGGGCGTGAGGCGTGAAAAGCGATGCACGATTCGCACCCACCTGCGATTATCGGTTCGCTTCACCGAACCTCCACATCGTGCCACGCAGGTGAAGCAACCGGGACAGGGTCCCAAGAGCCCTATCCTTGTCCCGGCAAGGTCACGGATGGCTTGTTCCAGCGCCTTCCGGGACCGTCGAGGCCTATACACCGGCCCCCGTAGCTCAGTGGATAGAGCAGGCGCCTTCTAAGCGCTTGGCCGCAGGTTCGAGTCCTGCCGGGGGCGCACACACAGCCTCACCCGCGGAAACGCCGGTGAGGCTTTCATCCGGCCCGATGCACATCGCTTCTCCGCCAAACGTCTTGAATGTCCACGACAGTGGACAGCGTGTTCCGTGCCGGTCCGGCCGGCCACGAGGCGCGGCTGCGGGCTCCGGAGCGAGCCCGGCGGCCGCTGCCGACGATCGGCACCCGGCCCGGGGTGGCCGGCGCCACCGCCGGGGTGATCGCCCTCATCCGCTGAACGGCCACACCCCTGTCCGGCCACGTGCCGGGCGTGGGGGGCGCCTTCGCGTCCCGGAGTACCGTGGATCCACACCTGCCGGCGGGGGTCCACGTGAACACTTCGATTGGCGACCGCGTTCGTGCGCTGCGCGAGTTCCGCGACGTCACCCAAGACGAACTCGCCCGGCGCAGCGGGGTGTCCGTCGACACCATCCGCAAGCTGGAGCAGGGCGTGCGGGAGTCCGCGCGGATCAACACCTTACGAGGTCTCGCCCGGGCGCTGGACGTCCAGCTCGAACGCCTCGTGGGGCAGCCCACCGTGACCCGGCGACTCGCCGACGACGGCGGCCTCCTCGCCCTGCGTGACGCGATCCAGGACCCCGGCTCTCTCCCCGGAGTCCCGGGCGACGACGGCCTTGAGGACCCGCCCGGCCCGGCCGAGTGGGCACAGCAGGTGCGGGCTTCCACGGCAACGTACTGGACCGGCGGGTACTCCGAGCTCGCCGCTACGCTCCCCGGCCTGCTGCGTGACGGTCGCGCCGCGGCACGCCTGCACGACAGCGAGAGCGTCTGGACCCACCTCGCCCTCGCCTACCAGCTGGCCGCGTCTCTCTCGACCCAGTCCGGCCACCCCGACTGGGCGTACACCGCGGTGGAGAAGCAGTTGGCCGCTGCCGCGCGGGCGTCGGACCCGCTGCTCGAAGGGATGGGGGTCTCGACTCTGTCGTGGGTGCTCCTGCGGCAGGGCCGGTGGGAGCAGGCCCGGGACATCGCCGAGCGGAAGGCTGACGCGCTGGAGCCGCCCCGCCGCCGCGCCACCGCTGACCAGCTCGCCGTCTACGGGAATCTGCTCATCGCGGCCGCGACGCCGGCGGCGCGGGCCGACCACCACGACGACGCGATGCAGCTGCTCAGGCTCGCCGAGTCGGCCGCCGTCCAGTCCGGCCCTGTTCGCGCCTACGGCACCGTGTTCAGCCCGGCCGACGTGCGGACACAGCAGGTGAACGTGGCACTCGCCGGGACCGAGGGCCGGCCTGATGTGGCCCTGACGGCTGCGGCCGCTGTCGACCTGGGCAGCATCAGCCGCCCGGTGCACTCTGCCTCGTACCGAGTGGACGTGGCGCAGGCCCGCTACCAGACCGGCGACAACGCGGGCGCGCTGGAGTTGCTCCTGGAGGTGGAGGCCGATCAGCCGGAGTGGATCCGCTTTCAGACAGGGGCCGCGGCGACGGTGCGGGAGATGCTTGAGGCGGAGCGCCGCCGGAACAGCACGCTGCGGGGCCTGGCGTCACGGCTGGGGGTGGATCCGGCTCTGTGAGGTAGGACGCCACGTCCTACCTCAACGGCACCGGACTGCTTGACTGGTGGGGCACGTCCCTGGGTTGTGACGGCGCGAACACCTAGCGTGATCCCCATGAGCGCGGCGCCGAGGCGGCATATCAGACGTGGATCGGACACACCTACGCCTGCGCCACCTGCCGAGCAGGCGTGGCCCGCATCACCGCCAAGCGCCTGGGTCGCGCCTGGCGAGCCCCGCTCCCATCCCGGCCGTTGCCGAACAGCGCTTCGGCCGGTTCACCACCACCGATGAAGGAGAGGCACATGACGGACACCACCTCGGCCGACGACGGCAAGCACGGCGGAAGCCCGGCACCGATCAAGCCCTGGACACCCCCGGCCCCGCCGTCCCCGGACGGCAGCGGTCCCTCCTCCTCCCACCCCGAGGACGCGGCGTGAGCACCACCGAGCAGCAAGCCCCCACCTACCCCAGGTTGGTGCAGGAACTCGCCGACCGCGGGTTACTCGCAGCCCGCTGGCGCCGGGTGTGGGACGCCGTCCCCCGTAGCCGGTTCATCCCGCGGCACATCTGGCGGCAACTCCCCGACCGGTGCGAACCGGTGGCCGGCGCCGACGACTGGCTGGCCCTGGTCAACTCCGACGAGCCGGTCGTGATCCAGCTCGACGACGGGGCCGAGGGCGGGCCCGGCATCGCTACGTCTTCGAACAGTCAGCCGTCGATGGTGGCCCGGAAGCTCGGGCTCCTGCACGTCGAGGACGGGCACCGGGTGCTGGAGATCGGCACCGCGTCCGGCCATGTGGCCGCGCTGCTCTGCGAGCGGCTCGGCGACGAGCAGGTCTACAGCATCGAGATCGACCCGGTCCTCGGCGAGCAGGCCGCAGCCGCACTCAAGGACGCCGGGTACCGGCCGCACCTGCGCGTCGGCGACGGCGAGCAGCCGTGGCCCGGCATGGGGCAGGTCGACCGGCTGATCTCCACCTGCGCCCTGCGGTACGTCCCCCACGCCCTGGTCCGCCAGGTCCGGCCGGGCGGGATCATCGTCGCTCCGCTCGACCGGGATTTCTGGTCCGGTGCCCTGGTGCAGCTGTACGTCCAGGACGACGGCACCGCGGTGGGGCCGTACTGCGGCGGCGCGTCGTACATGCCGATGAGGTCCCACCGCACGATCGGCCCTCACCAGGTCGACGCGAACACCGGCCGAGCCCGAAGCGCGGGCCTGGTGGACCCGGCGCAGATGCTCACCCTGGGGTTCGCCCTGTACGCCGGAGCACGGCTCCCCGGTGTACGGCTGACACACGAGGACACCCGCGCCGGGGCCCGAGTGTGGGCGAGCCGCGAGGACGGCTCGGCCGCCACGGCAGCAACCGACGAGGACGTGTGGCAGTACGGGCCCGGACTCCTGTGGGAGGAGATCGAGCAGGTATGGACGGAGTACACCGCGCTCGGTCAGCCCGAACTGGGCGAGTTCGGGCTGACCGTGGGCACCCGCGGGCAGCAGACGTGGCTGCGGGATCCGCACCGGGTCATCGAGCCGAGCAGGCGCGCTCGTCTCTGATCACCCGCAGGTGGCAGCCCCGGCCGTAGGCCCTACGGCTGTGCCCGCATCCCCACGAGGGTCCGTTGAGATCGCCCGGCCCACGGTCGGGCGTGGCGCGGCTTCCTTCGCGCTGGGTACCCCGATCCGTCCGGAGGACGGGCCACGCCCCGCCACACGTCACCGGGAAGCCCGGGTGCTTTCGTGCTTCCAGTAGCCGGAGAACGTGATGCGGTTCTTCGCCAGACCCGCGCGGTGCAGATGGCGCCGCCCTTCGGTGGCGAGCGTCGACTCGCCGACCACGTACGCGTAACCGGTCTCGTCGGCCGACCGGTGGCGCCGTAGTTCCGCCAGGGCGCCGGCACCGGGCACCGTGGCGGCCTCACCGCGGACCACCCACGTCACGGTCACTCCGTCCGGTGCGTCGAGGTCCCGTCGGTCGCCGTCCACCGGGACCTCCTGGATGACCCGGCCGACGGTGTCCCGGGGCAGTGAGCGGAGGACGCCGACCGTGGCGGGCAGACCGCTCTCGTCGGCGACGACGAGGATCTCCGAGGCGTCGTCCGGGCAGTTGAAGATGACCCCTTGGTCGAGCAGCGCGACGGGGTCGCCGGGCCGGGCGGAGCACGCCCAGATCGACGCGGCGCCGTCGAGCTCACCCGTCGGGCCGCGGTGCACGACGAAATCGATGTCCATCTCCGCCGCGCCGGGACGGAAGTCCGCCACCGTGTAGTTGGCGCAGTGCGGCCGGACGTCCTCCGGGATCGCCAGGTACGGTTCCCACCACCGCGAGCCGGATATCTCCGGAAGCAGCAACTCCTTCTGGTGGGGCTGTCGCAGGAAGAGGCGGAACCAGTGGTCGTAGCCCCGCCACGGGAAGTTGGCGAGATCAGGGCCGGTCACCGTCACGCGGTGCATCGACGGGGTGAGGCGCTCGGTGCGGAGCACCTCGCCGTGGAACAGACCAGGCTCTTCCGGCGTGAGCCGGGGGGCTTTCGACATGCACTTAGGGTACCCTAAGTGCACGCCTGCCCCGCACCGGCCCTTCGGGGTGGGCGGACGCCCTCCACCGGCTCCCGAGAGAGACGGCGGAGGGCGTCAGGCGGGGGTGGGCCGGGGTCAGCCCGTGGCGAAGGCCGCGAGCAGGCCGGCGGCCAGGGCCGCGCGTTCGACCATGCCGCTGACCGTCACGTGCTCACTGCGTGCGTGCGCCCCCGCGCCCACGGCACCGAGGCCGTCCAGCACCGGAACACCCGCGTCCTGCACGAAGTTCCCGTCGCTCGCGCCGCCGACGGAGATCTCCCGCAGGTCGTGGCCCAGCGGCCGGGCACACGCGTGGGCGAGCCGGTACAGGTGCGCGACCTCCGGGGTGCGGGTGAAGACCGGGCGGTTCCAGTCGCCTTCGAGGGTGACCCGGGTGCGTGGGTCGTACGGCACGGTGGCGGCCAGGGCCTCGGTGATCCGGGCGCGTTCGGCGGTGGTGGCCACCCGGACGTCCAGCTCGGCGGTGGCCCGGCCCGCCGTCACGTTGCTGCGGGTGCCGCCCTGGACCACCCCGACGTTGAGCGTGGTTCCGGCGTCGTGGTCCTGGAGCTTCTCCAGGCGCAGTATCTGGTGGGCGAGTTCGCTGACGGCGCTGGCGCCCGCCGTCGGGTCGAGCCCGGCGTGCGCCTCGCTCCCGTCGACGACGAGCCGGAAGATCCCCACCCCCTTGCGGTTCGTCTTGACGGCGCCCTCGGCGCTCGCCTCGAAGACCAGCGTGGCCCGGGAGGCACCGGCCTCGGCGACGATGGCCTCGCGGGAGTGCAGGCTGCCGGTCTCCTCGTCGCCGTTGAGCAGGAAGGTGACGGCGGGCCGGGGCAGTTCGAGGGCGGCCAGGGCGCGCAGCGACCAGACCGCCTGGACGAGTCCGGCCTTCATGTCGAACACCCCCGGCCCGGTGACCCGGTCGCCGTCCCGGTGGAAGGGCCAGCCCTCCAGGGTGCCCAGCGGCCAGACGGTGTCGTAGTGGCACAGCAGCAGGACCGGCGCCGCGGCGTCCGCCCCGGATCCCGTGGCGGCGTACCGGCGGATCAGCACGTCGCCGGACTCCGGGCGGCTGAGGCGTTCCTCGGACGCCGGGGCGCCGAGGGAGTCGTCCAGCCAGCCGCGCAGCCAGTCCAGGCAGCGGTCGAGCGCGGCGGGGTCGTCGCTGGGGCTCTCCAGCCCGGTGTACGCGGCCAGATCGGCGACCAGGTCGTCGGTGTGGTCGGCCAGCCAGTCGTGTACCGCCCTGCTCTGCTCCTCGGTGAGCGCGGGGGCCTCCGGCAGTCCGCCCGCCGCCACCCGCCGGTCCAGGGCGTCCAGCCGGCTCTCGGCCATCCCCGAGGGGTCCGACTCCAGCTCGCGCAGCCCGGCGACCACGGCCCGGAGCACGGGGGTGGTCTGCCCCGCGGCGTCCGCGGTGTCGAACACGGTGGTGTAGTGCGTGGTCACCTCCACCGGGCGCCGGCGTACGGCCAGGTCCCGCCAGATGCCGCTGCGGTCCTTGGGCTGGGTGCGCAGCCAGGCGGTCAGCGCGTCGCAGGCCGCGTCCCGTGCCGCGGGCGCGGCGTCGGGGTGGAAGGCCTCCGCGTCGAAGGCGTCGAAGGACTCGGCGTGTATCCCGAGCGAGTCGGCCGCCCGGAAGACCTCGCGGGCCAGCGCGTACATCGTGGGGCGGTGCCGGTCGATCAGGTCGGCCATCGGCGCGTCGGCGAGCGCGGTGGCGGAGAGCATCGCGCCGAAGGCGGCCTTGGCCCAGAGGAACCCCTCGATGTTCTCGTGCGCCCGTGCCGGACCCCACGCCTGGAGGTCCGCCACGAGTGCGGTCACCCGGTCGGACACCGGGCCGCCGCCGGGCTCCCCGATGACGAAGGCGCCGGGCCCGCCGTCCCGGACGACGCCGGGCCCGGTCACGTCCGCGAAGATGTTGACGAACGCGGCGACGGTGCGGTGCGGGCCGACGTGCTCCGCGATCAGCCCCTCGTTGAAGCCGTTCTGTACGGAGACGACATAGCCGTCCGGTGCCAGCCGGGGCGCGATCCAGCGCATGGCGGCGTCGGTGGCCTGGGCCTTCACGGCGAGCAGCACCCGTTCGAGCGGGGGCCCCTCGTACTCCTCGGGGGTGTGGGCCGCCATCGGGACGAGGGCGCGCCCGTCGGCGCCGTCCAGCGCCAGGCCGTTCTCCCGGATCGCCGCCACGTGGTCGGCGTCGCTGTCGATGAGGGTGACCGGATGTCCGGCGCGGGCCAGGGCGTGGGCGAGGGTGCCGCCGATGGCGCCCCCTCCCACGACGGTGTACGGGGTGTGGCTCATCAGCGCTGTTCCTTCGTGTCGCGGGTGGTACGGGTGGCGCCGTCGTCCCCGGGCGGCCGGGGCGGCCATATCCGGGGCAGGTCGCGGACGCCGGTGGAGGAGCCGCCGTCGACCCTCAGCACCTCGCCGGTGATCCAGGTGGCCTCGGCGCCCGCGATCCAGCGGACGGCGGCGGCGATGTCGGCGGGGGTGCCGGGACGGCCCAGCGGGTTGCCGGAGGCCGCCGCCGCGTACGCGGGCGCGACCGGGTTGCAGGTGCTGTCGACGGTGACGAAGCCGGGGCTGACGGCGTTGACGCGGATGCCGTGCTCGCCCAGCTCCAGGGCGGCGGCCCGGGTGGCCAGTTCCAGGGCCGCCTTGGAGGCCGCGTACGGTCCGCCACCGGGGCGGGAGCGCAGCGCGGCGCCGGAGGAGATGTTGACGACGGAGGCGGGGAGCCCGGCCGCGACGGCCCGGCGGGCCAGTTCGGCGGTGGCGAGCGCCGGGGCCCTGGTGTTGAGGGCGAAGACCCGGTCCCACTCGGGGGCCCGCAGCTCCAGCGTGTCGAGGGAGGGGTAGAGGCCGGCCGCGTTGACCAGGACGTCCACCGGGCCGGTGGTCTCCCAGCAGTGGGCCACCATCTCCTCCGGGGCGGTGGGCCCGGTCAGGTCCGACACGAGGGAGTGGGCGCCCAGGCGTCCGGCGGTGGCGCGCAGCCCCTCGGGGTCGATGTCCACGAGGCTGAGGCGGGCCCCGTCCTGGTGGAAGGCCTCCGCGACGGCGCGGCCGATACCGCTCGCCGCACCGGTGACGAGGACGTGCCGCATCAGGAGAACTCCTTGTCCTTGGTCTCGGGCATGAGGAAGTAGACGACGAGGGAGATCAGCGCCGCCACGGACACGTACAGCCAGAGCATGTCGCGCAGACCGACATCGTTGAGCCAGGTGATGAGGTAGGGCGCGGTACCGCCGAACAGGGCGACGGCCAGCGCGTACGGCAGGGCGATACCGGTCGCCCGCACCTCGGCGGGGAACTGCTCGGCCATGATCACGGCGCAGTTCGCCGAGTAGCCGAGGATCAGCAGCATGCCGACGAGCTGGATCACGAACAGGTTCCAGAAGCCGCCGTCGAGCAGGTGCAGCAGCGGCCACGCCAGCACGACGAACCCGCCCGCGAAGGCGATCATCGTGGGCCGCCGGCCGAACCGGTCGGACAGCAGCCCCGCGAAGGGCAGCAGCACGATGAACACGACCAGGCAGAGGGTCTGCGACAGGAGCGCCTGGTTCAGCGGTATGCCGGTGGTCAGGTTGGCGTACGTCGGAAGGTAGTTGACCCAGATGTAGTAGGTCAGGGTGCCGGCGATGGTGATGCCCGCGACCCGCAGGGCCGCCCTGGGGTGCTCGACGATCATCGCCTTGAGCGGGTTCTTCTTGGCCCGCTGCTCGTGCTGGGCGCGGGCGAAGGACTCGGTGTCCTCCACCGTGACCCGCAGCCACAGGCCGATCAGCCCGAGCAGGCCGCCGATCCCGAAGGCCACCCGCCAGCCCCAGGAGTGCAGGGCGCTGTCGCTGAGCACCGAGGTGAACAGGGTGCCGAGCAGGGAGGCGATGAGCACGCCGCCCCCCACCGAGACCTGCTGCCAGGAACCGGCGAACGCGCGCCGCCCCCGTCCGGCGTTCTCCACCAGGAAGGCGGACGAGGAGCCGAACTCGCCGCCGGCCGAGAAGCCCTGGGTGAGCCGGGCCACCAGCAGGATGATCGGCGCGGCGATGCCGATCGTCGCGTAGCCGGGGGTCAGGGCGATGACGAAGCCCGCGCCCGCCATCAGCCCGATGGTGAGGGTCAGCCCCTTCTTGCGGCCGTGCCGGTCGGCGTACGCGCCGAGCACGGCGGCGCCGACCGGCCGCATGACGAAGCCGATGGCGAAGACGGCGAGCGTGGACAGGAGTGCGGCCGCGCCGTTCGAACTCGGGAAGAACACGTCCGCGATGATCTTCGCGAAGATCGAGTACAGCGCCCAGTCCACCCATTCGACGGTGTTGCCGATGGTGCCGGCGATGATCGCCTTGCGTTGCTGCGGGGTGAGACCGGTTCCTTGTGGCTCCAGGGACACCGGGGATGAAGTCGTCATGGCGCTACCACTGTTTCGTCGTGGGAAGGAACGAGGGGAAGTGACGTACGGGGTACGGCCGGTGGTGTCGTACCGGCCGTCCGCGCCCGGTCGTCCGGGGAGCGGATCGCGCTCGGGGACGTACGGGCCACGCGGCCGGGAGAACGGCGGGGCGTGGAGCGGGGCGGCATGGGCGCGGCGGGCGCGCGGTGCGCGGGCCGGCCGCCGGGGTACGGAGCGGGACGGGGCGGTCGGCCCCGGAGGTGAGCGGTGGTACGGACGGTGATCGAGCGGTGATCACGCCGTGGGGGTCGTGCGGTGGGTCGAACGGTGATCGAGGCGGTGGGTCGGGCCGTGCCGCGCGTAGGTGGTGCGCGGTACGGGGTGTCGGGGCTCGGTAGGAGTGTCGGATGCGCGGCCTCGGACGGAGAGGGGGCGGGAGTCAGGCCGCGTGCGGTGGCCGGCCGGACAGGCAGTGCTCGGCGATCTGCTGGTGGGTGGCGTACCAGACGCCCTCCCGGCCGGCGATGTACCCGAGCAGTTCGTCGAGGACGGTGAGACGGGAGCGGTGGCCGATGATGTGCGGGTGCAGGGTGAGCTGGAAGAGCCCGCCCTCGGCGTACGCGGCGTCGAACTCGTCCTGCCAGACCCGCAGTACGTCGCGGGGCGCGATGTAGGGGCGCAGCGAGGCGAAACGGTCCATCATGAAGTACGGCGCGTCGTCGCGGATCCACTCCACCGGGATCTCCACCACGCCGGTGGTCTCTCCGTCGGCCAGCAGTTCGTACGGCTCGTCGTCGGCCATCAGGGACGAGTCGTAGAGCAGCCCCATCTCCCGGATGATGTCGAGGGTGTTGTCGGAGAAGTCCCACGACGGGGTGCGGATGCCCACCGGGCGGGTTCCGGTCACCCGCTCCAGCGCGTCGGCGCTGCGCAGTTGCAGCTCGCGTTCGTCGGCGGCGGACAGCAGGGTGTTGCGCTCGTGGATCCAGCCGTGCAGCGCCACCTCGTGCCCCGCCGCCACGTACCCCCTGGCCTCCTCGGGGCGCAGCAGGGCGCAGACGGCCGGCATGTAGAAGCTGGCGGGGACGCGGTGGCGGTCCAGCAGCCGGAGGATCTTCGGTACGGCGACGCGGGCTCCGTACTCGCCCTGGGCGAGCTTTCCGGGGCTCGTCTCGCCGTCCCGCAGCGAGGGTGTCTCGTGGTCCGAGTCGAAGGAGACCGCCACCGCGCACCGGGCGCCGCCCGGCCAGCGGTCGGGCAGATGCCCGGGAAGCAGGGGGCGCCCGGCCCGGACCCGGCCGACGTGACGGCGCCAGGTCGGCTCGTCCCATTCCCACGGCTGCTGCTCTGTCGGAGACATCTGGGCTCAACCCTTCCGAGGAGGTGTGGTGCGGCTGGCCGAGGCTGGACCGGCGAAAACCGGCCAGGGCTGGCATACAGCCTCGAAGTTGTGGAACATCATGCTTACGCTCCCTCTCCGGGGGATGAAATCGAAGGAAATCACCGATAGGGCTCCCTCCATGCAGGATTTCGCCAGAGAGGCCGAGCCGGGGCTCGACGAGACGGATCTCGCGCTGGCCCATGCCATGCAGATCGCGCCACGGGCCACCTGGACCGAGCTGGGTGCGGTCCTGGGGCTCAGCCCCGCCACGGCGGCCCGGCGCTGGGGCCGGCTGAGCGAGACGGGCCAGGCGTGGGTGACCGCGACCGGGTCACCGACGCTGTGGCGGTCCTTCTGCAACGCCTTCCTCGACGTGGACTGTGTGCCCTCGCAGCGCCGTGAGGTCGCCCTCGCGCTCGCCCGCGACGCGCGGACCAAGGCGGTGCTCGAACTGACCAGCGGCTGTGACCTGCATGTCAACGTCATCACCCGGGACCTGTCGGCGCTCGCCCGGTTCGCGCTGGACCACGTCAGCCTGCTGCCCGGTGTGCTGAAGGTCGCCACCCAGGTGGGGACGCGCATCTACCAGGCGGGCGACTCATGGCGGCTGAACGCGCTCTCCCGCGCCCAGCGCGAACAGCTCAGACCGGGCGCGCCCGTGACGGAACCCGACGCGCAGCCGGGCCGCCTCCCCGCCGCCGACAGGGAACTGCTGCTCGCGCTCGCCCCCGACGGCCGGCGTACGGTCACCGAGCTGGCCGAGGACACCGGCGCGAGCCACACCGCGACCCGGCGGCGGCTCTCACGGCTGGTGAGCACCGGCGCGGTCTCCTTCCGCTGCGAGATCTCGCAGAACCTCACCGGGTGGCCGGTCACCACGATGCTGCGCGGCCGTGTCCCCTACACCGAACGCAAGGGGGCCGCCGACCAGCTCGCCCGGATGCCCGAGGTCCGCCAGCTGGTCGCCACCAGCGGCAGCGCCAACATCCTCGCCTCGACCTGGCTGCACTCGGTCGACGACGCCCTGGAGCTGGAGGAGCGGATCAGCTCCGCGCTGCCCGGCTTCGAGATCGTCGACCACGCGATCGTGCTGCGTACGGTCAAACGGCAGGGCTGGATCCTCGACTCCCTGGGACGGCGCGCGGAGTGCGTACCCATCGACCCGTGGTTCCGGGACGACGGGCTCCAGACATGACATGGGGCAGGGCCGGGGCAGGTACCGGCTCACGATCCACGGGTGCCCGGCCCGGCGGCCGTCCGTCCGCCTCAGCGCACCAGTATCAGTCCGCATCCGTAGGCCCGTCCGTGCCCCAGCCCCTTCGTCAGGGCGTCCACGAAGCTCTGCGGATGGGTGATGGTGAGCGTGCCCCTGATCTCCGCGCGGACCAGGCGCAGTCCCTTGTGCGGGGCCGGGCTGGAGATCCGGGGGAGCATACGGACGGCCAGGTCGTCGGCCCGGCTGTCGGCGCCCACGCGCGTCACACCGTCCGGGGCGGTGGCCGGTGCACCGGACGGCTGGAGGCGGCGCGCGAACCAGGACTTCACGTGGTCGGGCCGGGTGTGCGCGACCCTGGTGCCCCGGGTCTTCTCGGGGGAACCCGGCGCGGGCGGACGGCTGTACACGGGGTTGACGACGGTACGGAAATCGACCGTGTCCCCTACACCGAAGGTGCGGTCGAGCGTCAGGGTCTCGGGTTCACCGGCGAGGGCCGCCCTCGGCAGCCGGCTCCAGTCACCGGGCACCAGGGACTGCACGACGAGCGAGAGCCGGGCCTCGCGGAGGTTCAGGGTCCACGTGGACAGGACGCCCATCTGGGCCCGGGCGTCGCGGCTGCCGTCGTCCACCCAGCCCCGGAAGCCGCTCATGACGGTCCGGTGCATGTCCTGCGCGTCGATGAGCGACTTGGCCGTGTAGGGGTGCCTGGCGTCCAGGGTGAGCAGGGTGTGCGTGGCGACGAACCTGGCGTCCGGGGTACGGGGTGCTGTCACAGGATGATGTCCCAATCGCGGGCGTGCGGGTCGACGGTGACGCGGGACCGGGTCTCCCAGCGGGCGGCGTGCCGAGGGCCCATGGCGTGGAAGGCCACCGGCTGGTCCATGACCGGGCCGGTACCGGGCACCGGCTGCCGGCTCTCGATCCAGGCCCAGGGACGGTCGTCCCGCGCGGGCCGGGGCGTCTCGGAGGGCGCGGGCAGCAGCGCCACGGCCCCGAAGGCCTCGGCGAGCGTGCCCGGCCGGATCCCGAGGGCGAGCTGGCCCGAGGGCGGGCAGGACTTCCGCCCGAGCCACAGCAGGCGCTTCGGGTGTTCCAGGGCGTGGGCGATCCGCTCCAGCAGCGCCTTCTCCGTGTGCTGGAGACCCACCAGGAAGGCCGCGTCCGCGAGGTACCAGCGCTCGGTGATCAGGGCCTTGCGGCGTATCTCCGCGGAGACGAGGGCGCCGGAGCGCGGATCGGCGGAGATCCTCTTCGGCGCCCCGTACCAGCCCTCCAGTTCATGGTGGCCGAAGGTGCTCCCGTCCCGCGCGTCCACCGACGCGGCGGCCGCGGCGGCCCGCCGGTGGTCGGTGACGAGGTCCCGGGGCCGTAGCGGATACCGTCCGGCGCCGACGGTGTGGTAGTCGCGCACCGGTGTGCCGGGACGGTCGGCGCGCACGCCGAAGAGCAGCGGGGCCAGTTCGGCGAGCGGGTCGCTGCCGGGGTCGTCCGGCGGCGGCTCACGCGGCAGACCGAGCGCGGCGGCGCACATCCCGATCACACCCGACTTGGTGGGCCTGCTGTGCGTGTCGCGCCGCCAGAACCGGCCGGCCACACCCCAGGACTGGAGCGGTGCGGCGAGCCGGACCAGCAGCACATGGTTCACGGCGTCAGCTCCTCGATCGCCGTCACAGAGGTCACCCCGGCCCCGCCCGCCTCGCCGAACTCCTTGAGCACGGCGTCGACCTGCGGGTCGTACGTCAGGACCCGGGCGGACGTCAGGTCGGGGCGTCGCTCGCCGACGAAGGCGTGGTGGCGCAGCAGTCTGCGGACCGCCGCCGGACCGGCCGGGCCCTCGCCGCCCGCCGCGACGGGTGTCTCGTCGACGGGGAGCTGGAAGGCGGCGGCGTAGTTGTAGGGCCGCTCCCCTTCGAACGCGAGGACGAGGGCGGGGAGCGAGCCGGTGGAGGCCGTGGAGTTCTTCTTGGCCTCGGGGAACGCCTCCACGAACGCGTTGACGAACTCCTTCTCGGCGTCGAGCGCCGTCTCCGCCGCCTCCGCCTCGGTCATCCCGGCGGCACGGAGGTTGTTCACCAACTGCCTGCGGTCGAGGACGGCGTGGCGGTAGAACGTGCCGGAGATCAGCGACTGGTAGCCGGTCATCCCGGCTCCGGCGTCGTCGGCTGAGTCCAGGAAGTCCAGGGCGTTCCGCTTCCGGTGGAGTTTGGCGTCGTCGGCGGCCGCGTAGAAGTCGTCGACCTGTTCCGCCTCGTGGACGGTGAAGGCGTGTCCGCTCTGGACGGCCCCGTCCACGTTCGGTGAGTCCGCGATCTCGGCCAGGAAGCGGCCGTACAGCGCGATGTCGATGGCGTCGCGCGGTGCGAGGGCGAACAGCACGGCGTCGCGGTGCTCCTTGGGCAGAGGCGGAAGCGGCACGGCCGCGGCGGCTTCCTCCGGTTCCGGTCCGGTCTTCCGGGCGCCCTTGCGCGCGGACTTCTTCGTGGCCTCGGCCTGGGCCCGGAGATAGCCGTCCCGCCAGTCGCGCAGCTCTTCGGCGTGTTCGGCGACATGGGCGGCGATCCGTACACCGGTGTCCGCCGGGGCGAAGAGGAGCACCTTGGTCAGATGGGCGACCGTCTTCTTGTTGGGGTCGCCGAACTTCAGGCCGGTGGCCTCGATCACCGCGCGGGCGGTGACGAGAGCTTCGTCCCGGTCCCAGCCGTGGTCGTCCGCCAGCGACGCGGCGGTGATCAGCGCCCATTCGCGGGTGCGCAGGCCGGTGCTCCGGCCGGCCAGGGCGCCGACACCGGCGTTGGCCCGGTCACGCGCGTGCACCCGTTCCGCCCGGCGGCGTGCCTGGCTGCTGATCATGTGCCGTTCGGCACCGCCGTAGACCAGGCTTTTCGGCGAGCCGTTTTCATTCCGGACGGGGAGCACGGCGACCAGCGTCTCCAGCACGTGCAGGGAGAGGAACTGGTGTCGGGGGGCCTCGGTCACGTACTCGCGTCCTTCCGCGTCGGCTGCTTGGTCGTTCCGGTGCGGCTGTCGGCCGCGCTCCGGCCGGGCGCGCCGGCTCGGCTCCGCGTGGGCGGCTGGTGGAAGTCAACGGTCCACTCGTAGGCGATCCGCGCCTTGCGGTCGTGCCACCGGGCCAGGTCCTCGGTGAGCTGGGCCCAGGAGGGCGGCGGCTGTTCGCAGGACCGCAGCCGGGTGACCGTGTGCTGGAGGTGGCGCCAAGGGATACGGCGGCTGGCGACCACCCGTGAGAGCAGCCGCTGCGCACCGGGGTCGTCGGGCCCCCGCCCCCTGCTGTCCCCGATCATGCGGGCCGCCGCGCCGAGGCTGCCCTTGCCCCGTGACGGGACGGGCCTGCCCTGGTGGTAGACGCCGAAGAGGAACGCGACCTTCTCGTAGATCTCGCGGTGCTCCTCCGGGGCGTACCAGCCGGCGCGGATATGGGAGTCGGTCGGCCTGGTGCGGCGCAGTTCGGCGAGCTTTCCGTACTCGCGGTTGTGTACGAGGCTCATGAGCCAGGCCGTGAGCTGTTCACCGCCCGGCCGGTCCGTGGTGGACTCCGCCCATTCGGTCATAGGTACGTCTCCCCTCGGAGTTCTGCGGGAGCCTTCGCGGCGGCCATGTCCTGGCCGAAGCGGTGTTCGGCACGCGCGCGGGCGAGCAGCCCCTTCTCGTCGTGCGGGAGGGCGTCGAGCCGGTGCTTGAGGAAGTCGTCCGCCTTGAGGTGGAGTTCGGCGGCGTAGTCGAGCAGGGCGAGGGGTACGTCGTCACCCCGGACCGTCGCGTCGAGCAGCCACCGGAAGGGGTCCTCCGCGGCCGGCCAGAACTCCTGCCGGGCGTCGAAGCGGGCCATCTGCGCGCCCCGGTCGGTGGGTTTCGGGTTCGGGTAGACGATCTTCCAGGCCGCGTACGCCGCGCGTTCCAGGGCCCGCGCCACGTACTCGGCGATCTCCGAGCCGCGCCGGGACGCCGTGCACAGGGCCTCCCCCTGGCTCGGTGCGTACGGGAAGTGGCCCTCGGTCCAGGTGGACGCCAGGGTCTTGTCGGCGAGGAGCCCGACGGCCCAGAGGACGCAGGGCGGACCTTCGCCGTCCTGCGGGAAGGAGAGATTCCGCAGCCGCCCGAAGACGCCCTTCGTCTCCCTGGTCGCCGCAGTGTAGAGCGCGTGCGCCTCACGCCACAGGGCGCGGGTGGGTGATGGCCAGAGCGGCTTGCGGTGATTGTTCAGCTTCTTGTGGAAGACGGCGTCCTCAAGGTCGCGCTCGGGGTCGAGGTCGAGGAGTTCACCGGCCCCGATCAGCACCCGGTCGACGTGGACGGGCTCGCCCGGCGCCGCCGGCACGGGCCGCAGCAACACGGAACGGCCGAGGTAACTGTGCAGGTCGGCGGGGCCGGAGGTGCGGCGCCCCGATGGCTTCGTCTCAAATTCACGGCGCGGATTCTCTTGGGTGGTCCACGAATGGTTGAAGTGCCCCCGCACTCCCCCTGTGGCGGGGTAGAGGTTCAGCCGCAACGTGTCCCCGACCGTGCGGCCCTGGACCACGACCTTGATACGGCCCTGGAGACGCCCAGCGGCGAGGTTGGTCAGGGTGGGGCCGAGCGTCTTGCCGGAGATCCGGGCTCGGCCCGACAACCCGTAGACGTGCTGGGCGAGCAACGCCCGGAAGGCCTCGGCTGCCGGGAGGGGAACGGGGTGTTCGAGGTGGTGGTGGTCGAAGAACTGGCTGTAGTCACCGACCCGTTCGAGGACGAGCTGTGCGGGGCCCGTACTGTCTTCGTCGAACTGACCTCTCAATTCGGCGTTCTGCGCGAGGGGATGTTCCCGGTGGAACAAATCCCATGCGTCGTCGGGCTCATCGACCAGCCACTTCGCGACCTCATCAAGTGGGTGTTCCTCGACGACCCAGGCCTGCCACTCCTCGTCGGACGAGGGGAAGGTTTCGGAGGCGAAGCAGAGGGCTAGCAGGTACTCGATCACAGCGACCCCCTCACCCGGTGTCGGGCAGAAGAGGGCACTCAACTCGTCTGCCCGACGCAGTACTTCGACCAACGACAGCTCGGCTGTCACGCCTTTGAGGGAGACGACGGGCACACAGGGCTGATACCGGGGGTCCCAGGAGGGACGCCGCTCAACTGGAGCACGGACTTCGGGCAAGACTCGGCAACCACTCTCGTCAGCGGAACGCATACCGGGACATGTGGACGCTAGCAGTAAGTACGTTGGCCCGTACGGGGCTTGGAGGATCACCCCGGGCACTCGGAGGTGTACGCGCGCGCCGGGCGCGCACGCCGAGTGCCCCTGCGGCGAGACCGTCCCGGCCGCACCACCACCTACCCCCGCCGCCGGCGTCGCAGCAGGATGGTCAGGGTGGCCCTGGCGTCCCGGCGGATCTCCGGGGCCGGGGACAGGACCGAGGTGAGGGCGACCGCGGCGAGGACCGCCGTGTACGCCGTGGCGCCGGCGGCGGCCAGGGTCGCGGCGTCCAGGAGGGCGGGGAGCAGGGGCATGGGATTGGTCCTTCCGGTCGGTGCTCGGCGTAGGGCCGCCGAGTGGTCTCACCTTGGCCGGTCAGGCGGGGGACAAACGATGGGGTACCCCCCACGATTTCTCATGTATCCGCAGGTCAGCGAGGCATGATTTCTTTGGGGAGGCACGGTGGGGGACGTGGAGCAGCCCGGCCGGGAAGCGTGCGTGGAGTTCGGCCGCATGCTGAGAGAGCTGTGGGCGAGGGCGGAGGCGGTGTCGGGGGAGACCGGCTTCACGGCACGGGTGGCGGCCGCCGGCACCGACGTCGGTGTGCAGACGATCCGGAACTGGCACCGGGGAAGAACAGCCCCTCTGCGTACCAACACGGAGGATGTGCGGCGGCTGGTGGTCTCCCTTCGGCAGGCTGCCGGGGAGAGCGGCGGGTTCGACGAGGAGTGGGCGCGGGCGCTCGAAGCCGCCCAGCAGGAGGCTGAAGGCCGCCGTGGGGCTTCCGCGCAGCGCCGAGAGACCGCGCTCTTCATGCGGCGACTGCGCGCCGAGAAGTATCTGGAGAAGCCCCTCGACGGCCGCGCCACCGAGCTGCGGACCGTGGACGCGTTCCTGAGTTCGAACGACGCCTCGCCCCTCTACCTCTGGTGCCAAGGGCCACCGATGGCGGGGAAGTCGGCCCTCCTGGGCCGAGTGGCGCAGCACGTGCGGGCGACCAAGAAGTTCGATGTCGTGGGCTACTTCGTCTCCGAGGCGGACGGCTGGGATCTGGACACGGACTTCACGTCGGTGATGGCAGGACAGTTGGCCCACCTCCTGTCCGTCAACGGCGAGAAGGCTCCGGCCACCACCGGGACGGTCCCGCCCGCCGGACTCCAGAAGCTCTACCGTCTCGCCGCGCAGCGCTCCGCGCGCAGAGGCCGCCGGCTGGTCGTCGTGGTGGACGGGCTGCACGAGGACGCCGCGTGGCGGGGCGGGGTTCCGGAGGACCTGCGGCCCCGCGCCAGCATCGCGTCCCTGCTCCCCGACGCGACATGCGGTGTGCCCCTCGGGCCCCGGAGGCGGTACGGAAAGAGAGCGATCCGCGTCATCCTCACGAGCCGCCCCGCTGCGGCGCCGCCGGCCGACGTGCCTGCCGAACACCCGTTACGGGGAGAGGATTCCGTGCTCCGGATGTCCCTGTCGCCGTATCTGGCGCAGGACGGTGAGCATGACCCGGCGGAAGGGCTGGACCGCCTGCGCGGCTCCGAGCCGGGGCGCACCGTGCTGGGCCTGCTCGCCGTCGCGGGGGCCGGCCTGGGCGCATCGGACCTGGCCGAGCTGACGGACGCGGGCCCCGTCGAGATCGAGGGATTGCTCGAACGCGCGTGGGGCCACGGTCTCGTACCGGACGGCACCGGCTCCGGCGGATACCTCTTCGCCGACGAAGAGCTGCGGCACGCCGTGTGGGAGGAGAGCGGTCCGGGCCTGCGCGCTGGGTACTCCCGGCGGCTGCACGCCTGGGCCGAGTCCTGGCACACCGGCGAGCGGTCCGGGCCGCTGCCCCGCTACCTTCTGTCGCACTATCCGCACCAGCTCTGTGAAGGCGAGCGCCTTGAGCGCGTGGTGCTCGATCCGCACCGTCAGTTGAGGATGGTGGCGGCGGGACGGCTCGACGAGGCGCTGGCACAACTGGACCTCCTGCCCCAGGCGGAGGGCGGTGACCTCGGGGTGGCCGCGCGGGCGGCTCTCTCCCGGTCCGTGCTGACCGGCCGGGCCCGACCGGTACCGATGGAGTTCCCCGCGCTCTTCGCGCACGCCGGAGACGCGAACCGGGCCCGGGAGCTGGCCCTTTCGGCGCCCGGGGTTGCGGCCAAGGCGTTACGGCTGGCCAACGTGGCACTGGCACTCACCGGCACCGAGACCGCGGAGGCCGCTCGGGAAGCCGCCGCGTGGGCGGCGCGCGCCACTGCCGCCGTGGGGTCGGTGGCGGAGTCGGACCCGCTCCTGGAGGAACTGGCTCGGGTGGGCCACACGTTCCTTGCGGAGGGGCAGGCCGAGGCGGGGCGGGCGATCCTGCGTGCCGTCGTGCCCTGTGAGGCCGTGGGCTGGACAGGCAGGGTCAAGGCGGCGAGGGCCCTCGGTCCGGAGCGGGCCGACTGGCTCGCCGGGGTCGCGCGGTACGCGTCGTCGCTGGCCGAAGGCGGATTCGCGGAACAGGCCGAGGCGCTGGAGATCTGGGAGCAGTTGGGACGGCACGACACTGCGTTCCGGGACCTCGTGGAGGCGTTCTGCGCCGAGCTGTCCCCCGCGTCGGACCTGATGCACGTGGATCTGGTTGCCCTCGGGGTGACCGCCCTGTCATGGCATCGGTTCGGTATGGGGAGCACGTTGATCGGAGAGGCGGAGCAGGCACTGCGCCGCGCCTTCACCGATCGTGGAGTGCTTTCCCCCGCCGACCGGGCCCATCTGGACCTCGAACTGTCCACCACCCTGGTACGCGTCGTGCAGGCCTTCTACAACGTGGGCAGGCCTGCGGGTGCACAGAAGCTCCTGGACGCGGTTCCGGTCGAGTTGTGCCGAGACGTCCTTGACGAGGACGTCACGGCACAGGCCCGTACGGTGACGTCACGCTCCACCGGCCGGCAGGCGGAGGAAGAGGCCGAGGCGGAAAGAACCAAGGAGAAGAGCGGGGACGACGAGTTCGCCGACATCCAGGCGGCGTTGAAGGCCCATCCCGTGCATGGCCGGCAGCTCCTCACGGAGGCCTTCGCCCGCTGGGAGGGTCACGCGTCGAGCGTGGGCGCCCACGGGTGGGGGCTTCCGCTGGCCGGGGCGCTCGCCTCCATCGGCCACGCGGAGGACGCGGTACGGCTCGCGGTCCGCTCGCCCGATCCCGCCGACCGGGCGGGCAGCCTGGCCGTCGTGTCGATGGGCTGCGCGGCGGGCGGACACCTCACAGAGGCCCTGCGATACGCCCAGGAGGCGGCCGAGTCGGCCACGGACGTCCCCGACCCGGCGGTACGCGGTCTCGTGGCGCAGGCGTTCGCGCACACCGGAGCCACCGAGCCGGCGGAGACCTGGTCGGGCCGGGAGGACCTGAGCGGCATGAGGCGCGAGCAGGTCCTGCGGTCGCGGGCCGCCGTGGCCGTGGGTCTCGCCCCGTACGATCCCGAGGCGGCCGCCCGGATCGTCGGGGAGCAGCTGGTGGGGGTCGACCGGATGGCCCAGATGTGGGGCCGGGACCGGCACCTCACCCGGATCGCGGGCCTCCTGCTCGCCCTGCCCGACCCCCGGCGGCCGGGCCCCGCCCTGAGTGCGGCGCTGCGGGCCCTGTGCGCACGCCCGGAGGAGGACATCCGGGGCCGGGACCCGCACGCCGTGCTGGTCCACGGGCTGCTCGAAGCGGCCCGGTCGGCGCACGGGACCGATCTCGACGTTCCGGAGCTGGGCGGGAAACTGGCCCAGTGGGAGCGGTACATGGCGGCGACCCCTCTGCCCCACGGGGTGTTCCCCTTCGCCGAACTGGCCGTCCTGTACGCCTTCCGGGGCGATGTCCCGGCGGCGCGGGAGACGGCGGAGCGAGCGGGGACGCCGGGCAGGCGGGCGGCGGCCCTGGCCGCGGTGGCGACGTATCTCGCCGGTGTCCCGGTGACCGTCCCGGCGGCGGACGGCTGGGCGGCGCAGGACACCTCGGTACTCGGCTTCCTCTCGCTGGCGTACGCCCTCGGCGCGGACGCGACCCGCGACGAGCGGGAGGCCCGCCGTCTCGTACGGGAGGTGCTGGCGGGCGAGCACTGGCGGTACGCCCTCCCGCTGCTGCCCCGGCTCGCCCCGGAGGCGCTGTCCCCGCTCGCGGAATCGGCCCTCGTACACACCCTCGGCACGATCGACACGGCTGGGGAGGGTGCGAGGGACGGACGGTGACGGGGGACAGGCCCTCGGACGGAAGGACAAGAGGGCGCGGGAGGACAGGCGTGCGGCGCGGGGCCTCGGTTCGTGCCGCACGCCCGACCCGTGCCGTCGTGCCGTGTCGCGGCTCGGGGGCCTCTACCAGCCGGCCTTCGCGGTGTCGTAGGCCTTGCGGCAGTCGGCGTTGGTGGCCTGCGTGGCGAGCTTCTGCATGGAGTTCTTCCAGACCTTCTTGGCCACCTTCTCCAGCTCCCGGGTCTGGGCGGGGACGTTGGGGGCGTACTTCTTGATGGTCGCCAGGGCGGACGTGGCGAACTTGTTGCACGCGGGCCCGGCGGCGTTCTGGTAGCGGGTGTCCAGGTCGGTGGCGACCGCCTGGCCGTTCTTGGTGGCCCAGGTGTTCCAGGCCGCGCACGCCTCCTGGGTGAACGCCGCCTGGTCGGCGTCGCTCAGCCCCAGGACCTCGCCGAGCAGGGCGTTCTTGGCCTTCTCGGGCACCTCGAAGTTCTGGACGGGGAACTTGTCCAGGCTCTCCAGCAGCGCTTCCTGACACGCGGGCGGCAGCGGGGCGGCCTGGGCCGTCGAGGGCAGGGCCAGGGCGGAGGCGGAGACGAGAGCCGCGGTGACGACCGTGCTCCGGACCGTACGCGAAAGGATCATGAGGATGGTGCTCCTTCTGTGAAGAATGTGGGGTTCGGGCGCATGCCGGCGCCTGGCTACTGAACGATCACCGGCTCCCGCAGGACACGGCCGGATGGCGCGGCGATCCTGGGCGTGCCACGGTCTCGCTCACATGTGCGCTGCCTGCTCCAGGTCTCCCACGGCCCGCTCCCACAACTCGGGCAGCGACTCCCCCAGGGGAAGGGCCCGGTCGGCCACGAAGGACACCTCCGCCCAGCCGCCGAAGAACGACAGGCCCACCGCGAACAGATGGCCGGGCACGACCAGGGGAAGCAGGGCGGTGCCGGTGACCTGGGTGTCCCCCAGGCTGCCCTGGTCGGCCAAGGGCATGGACGTGGCCATGACGTCGGTGACACGGGGGGAGAGCATCCCTCGCATGTACCACTCGGTCGGACGGGCCGGCATGAAGCGGACCAGGTCCTGGATCCCCTGCCGCCACACCCGGCCCCTCAGCTTCCGGGTACTCGCCACGACGTGCTCCAGGCGCCACAGGGGCAGGTTGCCTTCCGCCGGGCCCTGCGGGCGCCCCGGGGCAGCCGCCCGCACCGGCGACGACTCCGACGGCGGCTCCAACGGCAGTTCCAGCGGCAGAGCGAAGCAGCGGTTGCCCCAGGTCTGTTCCTCGTCGGGACGGCGCGCGTCGAAAGGCACCAGCGCGGTCACCCGTGGAAGGGCCACGCCTGACCGTTCCGACCAGTCCGCCAACGCCCCCGCGAGCGCCGCCAGATGGACGTCGTGGCCCGACCCGCCGTGCGCCGCGCCGATCCGGCGGAGCGTGTCCGCCCGCACCCGGCCCCGCCACAACTGCCGCTCTCCCGTGGGCACGAAGGGGAGGGCCGGACGGCGGCGCCGGACGACGAGTGCCCCGGCCATGAACCTCACGGTCAGTCCGAGGGCCGCGCCCACCCGGCGGGGCAGATCGGCCGGACGGCCCTTCTCCGGCACCGGACGACCCGAGGGCTCGCCCTCGCCCAGCAGGGAACGGAAGGTGAGCGCGGCCGCCGCACCGTCCTGGCAGGCGTGGTGGAAGCGGTAGCACACGGCGTATGTGTCCGGCGGCCCGTGAACCAGCCAGACACCCCAGTAGGTCCCGGGTGCGAACGGCGCGTTGAGGGCGCTGTCCAGGGCGGCTTCCCACCCTCCGGGCCCGTCCGCGACCGCCTCGTGGACGTGCTGGTCGAGGGCGAAGCCCGCGTCCGGCCTCCACCGGGGGCGCCGGGAGCCGCCCTCGACCCGACTGGTCAGCAGGGGCAGCCGGGACAGGTGGAACCCCACGTACGCGCGGAAGTCCGCCAGGCTCGGCGGCGGACCGCTCAGATAGGCGACGCCCCCGGCTTCCCAGCGGACGTCGGGGCGGCGGCGCTCCATGCTGAGGAAGGCGCGGTCGACCGAGTGGGTGCGCTGACCGGGGACGGCCTGCGCTGACGCGACGGACACGGGCATCGAGGGCTCCAGTTCGTGCCGGGGAGTACGGGGATCGGGGAGGGAAGAGGGAAAGGAGACGGGAGGCAAACGGGAAGGACGGGCGGCTGGGTGGACCTGGCCCGGGTTCGAGAGGGCCCGGGGGCGAGGGGGACGGAGGCGGTCCGCGGGGGCCCTCCCGGCTCCACGGTCCCGCTGGAAGCCCGCACGATCGATCGATCAATCGATGGCGGTGGGTCTCAGGATCCGGCCCGCGTCGGACCGGACGGTTTATACCGGGCCGTGGTGATCAGCCGTACGCTCCCGGAGAGCGGCCCGGCGTGGCCGTGACCTCGTTCCGGGCGCCCCGCCGCCCGCCAACTCCCGGTCACGACACCACAGGTCCGACCCTCCGCCTTCCCCTCCGCCGCCGGGCACCGACTGCGGGATCACCCGAAATGGCTACGGCCCGCCGGGCCCCTCGTACGCGCACGGCAGCCCGCGTCGTGTCCGTACCCTCCAGGCCCCCGGCCTGCGAGGGGCCCCGGACCGCTGTCACGGGTACCGGCGGACGTAATCCGTTCAGGTGAGGCGGGGGAATCCTGGGCCCCGACACCGCCCGCCGTCTGACACTCTGTGCCTTGCGTCGGCGGTCACCGGGCCCGGGGGAGGGCCTGAGGAACCCCCGGCGCGGCTGGAGGACCCGGAGTCCCGGCCCGTGCCCGCCAGTGGGGACCGGCCGGACGAACCAGGCCGTACGCGGCGGGACCCGCCGGGTGTCACGCCGTGCCGCGCGACGGCGGACGCGGTCCTCTCCCCCGGCCACCCACCGCGACAGGCCGATCCCGGCCCTCGTGCGCGGCCACCCTTCCCGTCCGCCCGAAGCCCGTGCCCCTCCGCCGACACCTCACCTTCGTCTCTCCCGTAGCCCGTTCCCGTCCCTGTCCCTGTTCCTGTCCCTTCCGAATGCCCTGGGAGCCATGGTTGTGCCTGTCGCCCTCACCGGCGCCACCGGATTCCTCGGACTCCGCCTGTTACGTCAACTGCTCGCCGTGCACCGGTCGGTGACGGTCCTGGCCCATGCCGGTTCGGGTGACGCGCTGCACCGCATCACCCGGTTCTTCGAACTGAGCGGCGCCCCGGGCCCGGTCGTCTCCGAACTCCCGCACCGCGTACGGGTGGTGGAGACCGACCTGGAGCGGCCCCGGCTGGGACTGTCCGCCCCCGCCTTCCAGGAGCTGGCCGACGGACTCGACGCGCTCTGGCACAGCGCGGGCAGCATCAATCTGGAGGGCGATCTCCCCCAGCTGCGCCGGACCAATGTGGACGGCACCCGGCGCGTACTGGAGCTGGCCGCCGCCGGGCGCCGCAAGCCGGTCGTCCACCACGTGAGCACGGCCTTCGTGGCCGGGGCCCGGCGTGACGGTGTGGCCTACGAGGACGAGTTGGACGACGCGTCCGGTTTCGAGAACGCCTACGAACGCTCCAAGTACGAGGCGGAGAAGCTCGTCCACGCGTGGTCGCGGGAGCACGGCCGCCCGGTGGTGGTGCTGCGTCCGAGCATCCTGGTCACGGACCTGCCCCCGCATCCGGACCTCCCCTCGCACCCGCTCCAGGTCATCGAACGGATCCTGAGCGACGTCCGGCGCACGGCCGGTCCGGAGCACAAAAGTCAGGAGCACGAGAGTCAGAAGCACGGGAACCCGGCGGTCCGCCGCCCCCACGGCCCCGGTCACCCAGGCCTCCGCGCGACCGTCCCCCGCCCCCGCGTCCGGCTGGTGGGTCAGCCGGACGGACGGCTGAACCTCACGCAGGTCGAACACGCGGCCGAGGTCATGGTGCGGCTGGCGGGCCGTACCCCCTCGGGCGGTGTGGACACCTACCACGTCGTCCACGACCGTGACGTGCCCGTACGGACGGTGGTGGCCCTGCTGGAAGGGCTGTCGGGGATCTCGATCGACCTCGTCGCCACCAAGCCCGACACCCCGTCGGCGCTGGAGGCGCCGCTCGACTTCTACCCCGGCATGACGGCCTACCTCGGCCACCGCCGGCGCTTCGACGACACCCGGGTCAGGACCCTGCTGGGGCCTTCGGCGGTCTCCGCCCCGGTGGACCTCGGCTATCTGTGGTCCGGCCTGGGCCCCGAGGAGCCCGTACCCGCCCCGGCGCCACCACCCGCGTCCCCGGCCACCGTTCCGTCCGACCGGTACGCCTGATCCCGGCCCCTGCCCCGGCCCCGGTCGCCGCCCCCCTCCGTAGACGTCCTCTCCCCCCGCTGGAGCACCCTCCGTGTCCGTCCTCGCCGCTCCCGACTCCGCCACCGCGTGCCCGCCGGTCTTCTCGCCCGAGGGGATCGCCGCCCTCGCCCGGCGGATCCGGGAACCCGTCCACGTCGTCAGCGGGCCGAGCGGCCGGGAGCTGGGGCTCGCGACCGGGCCGGTGCCCCGTGCCCGGGTGCTCGGTACGCTGCCGCCGCTGTACCCCGAGTGGCTCGGCGGGCGCGCCTTCTGCGAGGCGCATGGCATCCGATTCCCTTACGTCGTGGGCGAGATGGCGAACGGCATCGCCACCACCCGGATGGTGTCCGCGACCGCCCGTGCCGAGATGCTCGGGTTCTTCGGAGCCGGCGGTCTGGCGTACCCCGAGGTCGAGCGGGCCGTGCACACGCTCGCCGACGAGCTGCGCTCCACCCCGAACTGGGGCGTGAACCTCATCCACTCCCCGGCCGAACCGGCGCTGGAACTCCGGGTCGCGGAGCTGCTACTGCGCTGCGGTGTGCCCCGGATCTCCGCCTCGGCGTTCATGGAGCTGACCCCGGCCGTCGTGCTGTGCTCGGTGCGGGGCCTGCGCCGGGGCGCCGACGGCGGGATCGTCCGTGGTGCACGGCTGTTCGCCAAGGTCTCCCGTCCCGAGGTGGCCGAACGGTTCCTCTCGCCCGCCCCGGCCGCCCTGCTGGATGCCCTGGTCGCCCAGGGGCGGCTGACGCCCGGGGAGGCGGGCCTCGCGGCCCTGGTGCCGGTCGCCGAGGACATCACCGTGGAGGCGGACAGCGGAGGGCACACCGACAACCGGCCGTTGTCGGTCCTGCTGCCGAGGATCGCCCTGCTGCGCGACACGCTCTGCCGGCGGTTCGGCTACCGGCGGCCGGTCCGGCTCGGCGCGGCGGGCGGTCTGGGCACGCCGGACGCGGTGGCCTCCGCCTTCGCCCTCGGCGCGTCGTACGTGGTGGTCGGCTCGGTGAACCAGACGGCCGTCGAGGCGGGCCTGTCCGACGAGGCCAAGGCGATGCTCTGCGACGCGGACGTCGCCGATGTGGCCATGGCTCCCGCGGCGGACATGTTCGAGCTGGGCGTCACGCTGCAAGTCCTGTCCCGGGGAACCCTGTTCGCCCGGCGGGCGGCCCGGCTCCACACGGCGTACCGGGAGCACGGCTCGCTGGAGGAGATCCCGCCCGCGTCCCGCGCCTCGATCGAACGGGAGGTGCTGCGGGCCCCGTTCGACGAGGTCTGGCAGCGCGTCCGCGCGTTCTGGGAACGCCGAGACCCCTCGGAGATCACACGTGCGGAGGCCGACCCCAAGCACCGTATGGCCCTGGTCTTCCGCTGGTACCTCGGCAGCTCCAGCCGGTGGGCGATCACCGGGGAGACGGCCCGGCGCGCCGACTACCAGATCTGGTGCGGTCCGGCCATGGGCGCGTTCAACCGGTGGGTGGCGGGGTCGTTCCTGGCGGACCCGGCGAACCGGTCCGTCACGCAGATCGCCCTCAATCTGCTCGAAGGCGCCGCCGTGCTCACCCGTGCCCATCAACTGCGTACCTACGGAGTGCCGTTGACGTCCGAAGCGTTCGCCTTCGCCCCGTGCGAGCTGGCATGAGCGGCCCCGGCGCCCCGCAGACGCCCCCGACCGTCGTCCGGCCCCGAGGAGAGACCGTGTCCGTCACCCCCCAGCAGGTGCCCGTCGCCGTGGTCGGTGTCGGTGCCCTGGCGCCCGGCGCGACGGACCCCGCCGCGTTCTGGCGGGCCGTGACCGGCGGCCGGGACCTGATCACCGAGGTGCCGCCGTCCCGCTGGCGGGTGGAGGACCACTACGACCCGGACCCGGCGGCCCCCGACAAGACGTACGCCCGCCGGGGCGCGTTCCTGCCGGAGGTCGACTTCGACCCGATGGCCTACGGGGTGCCGCCCGCCAACCTGTCCACGACGGATACCTCCCAGCTCCTCGCCCTGATGGTCGCCGACCAGGTGCTGGCCGACACCGGCGGGCTGTCGGGCGTGGACCGGGGCCGGGTCGGGGTGGTCCTGGGGGCGGCCGCCCTGGAGCTGCTTCCGCACATGTACGGGCGGGCCCAACGACCGGTCTGGCTCAAGGCGTTGCGCGAGAGCGGGATGGGCGAGGACGAGGCGCGGGCCGTGTGCGACCGCATCTCGGCGCACTACGTCCCGTGGCGGGAGTCGTCCTTCCCCGGGCTGCTCGGCAACGTGGTCGCGGGCCGCATCGCCAACCGGTTCGACCTGCACGGCGTCAACCACACCACCGACGCCGCCTGCGCCAGCTCCCTGGCCGCGCTGTCCACGGCGGTCGGTGAACTGGCCCTCGGCCGGGCCGACCTGGTGATCAGCGGCGGTGTGGACACCGGCAACGGCGTGGGGATGTTCCTGTGCTTCTCCAAGACCCCGGCCCTGTCCCCCAGCGGTGACTGCCGGCCGTTCTCCGAGGCGGCGGACGGCACGATGCTGGGCGAAGCGGTCATCATGTACGCGCTGAAGCGGCTGTCCGACGCGGAACGGGACGGCGACCGGGTGCACGCGGTGATCCGGGGCATCGGCACCTCGTCGGACGGGCGCGGCCCGGCGATCTACGCGCCTCTGCCCGAGGGGCAGGCCCGTGCCCTGCGGCGCGCGTACGAGCAGGCGGGCTACGGTCCGGACACCGTCGAGCTGGTCGAGGCGCACGGGACGGGCACCAAGGCCGGGGACGCGGCCGAACTCGCCGCCCTGCGGCAGGTGTTCGGCACCCCCGCGGGCACGGACGGGCCGTGGTGCGCGATCGGGTCGGTCAAGTCGCAGATCGGTCACACCAAGTGCGCGGCCGGGGCGGCGGGGCTGCTGAAGGCGGTCATGGCGCTGCACCACAAGGTGCTGCCGCCCACCATCAAGGTGGACCGCCCCAGCACGGCGGTCACCGCCCCGGACAGTCCGTTCTACGTCAACACCGAGGCCCGCCCCTGGGTGCGGCCCGACGACCATCCGCGCCGCGCCTCCGTGTCGAGTTTCGGTTTCGGGGGCAGCAACTTCCACGTCACGCTGGAGGAGTACGTGCCGCCCGCCGGAGCTCCCGGCCGTACGGCACCGCGCCATCGCACCGCCCCGAGCGAACTCGTCCTGTTCAGCGGGGCGTCACCGGAGGCCCTGGAGGCCCCGGACACCACCGGCGGACGTCCGCTGGCCGCGCTCGCGCGGGAGAGCCACCGCGCGTTCTCGCCCGCCGACCCGGTGCGGCTGGCGGTCGTCGCCACGGACACCGACGACCTGCGGGAGAAGTACGCGCAGGCCCTCGCGCTGATCCGGCGGCGGCCCGGCACCGCGTTCTCGACGCCCACCGGGGTCCGGTACGCCTCCGGGACCCCGGCGCCCGGCCGTATCGGCTTCCTGTTCCCGGGCCAGGGCGCCCAGTACGTCGGCATGGGTGCCGATCTGGCGATGCTGTCCCCGGGCGCCCAGGCCGTGTGGGACCGGCTGGGCGCTACCGGCTTCGACGGACACCCCCTGCACCGGGTGGTGTTCCCGCCGCCCGCCTTCACCGAGGAGGAGCACGCGGACCGGCGGGCACGGCTGGCCGCCACGGAATGGGCGCAGCCGGCCCTCGCGGTGCACGCCCTCGCGCTGCTGGAGGTGGTACGGGGGCTGGGGCTGCGGCCGGACTGTGTGGCGGGCCACAGCTTCGGTGAACTGGTGGCGCTGCACTGCGCGGGTGTCCTGGACGCCGGGGCGCTGGTCGGTCTGGCCCGCAGGCGCGGTGAGCTGATGCGGGACGCGGCCGCCACCCCGGGCGCGATGCTGGCCGTGGCGGCGGACCGTGAGCGGGTGACGGCGGTCCTCGCGGACGGGCGGTTCGGTGACCTGTGGCCGGCCAATTTCAACTCCCCGCTCCAGGTGGTGCTGTCCGGGACGGCCGAGGCGGTCGGACGCGCCGAGCGGGCGTTCGCGGCCGAGGGCGTCGGCACGCGCCGGCTGGACACCTCGGCCGCCTTCCACAGCCCGCTGGTCGCCCCGGCCGGTGACCCGCTCGCCGCCTACCTGGACACCGTCCCGCTGACGGGGCCCCGGATCGACGTCTACGGGAACGCGGACGCGGCCCCGTATCCGTCCGCGCCCGACGAAGTGCGCCGCCGGATCACGTCCCACCTCGCCTCGCCGGTGCTCTTCCAGGACCAGGTGGAGGCGATGTACGCGGCGGGGGTGCGGACCTTCGTCGAGGTCGGCGCGGGTGCGTCGCTGACCGGCCTGGTCGGGCAGATCCTCGGCGACCGTGAGCACGCGGCCGTCCCCCTGGACCGGCCGGGCCGGTCCGCCACCGTCCCCCTGCACACCGCGCTCGGCGAGCTGGCGGTGCGCGGTGTCCCCCTCGATCTCGACCACCTCTGGGCGCCGTACGCCGTGCCCGGGACCCCAGCGAAGGAGCGCGAGCCCCGGATGACCGTGAAGATCAGCGGAGCCAACTACGGTCAGCTCTACCCGCCGCCCGCCGGAGCCGCCGCCCCACCGCCGCCCGAGCCCGCCCCCGCGCCCCCCACCGGGCATGCACCGGCGCTCAGCTACCCGGCGGTCTCCACGCCCTCGTACGCCCCCGCGCCCACCCACGCCCCGGAGCCGCCGGCGTACGAACCGACGCACGGCCACACGCCTGAGGCCGCGTACGCCCACGCATCCGAGCCCGCGTACGCCCACGAACCGGACCGCGCGTACGCCCACGCATCCGAACCCGCGTACGCCCCTGACTCCGCGCCCGCGTGCGACCAGGTGACCGAGCCCGGGGCCGTCGCCGGTTCCGGCTGGTACGGCGCGGTCGAGAGCGTGCAGCGGCAGACGGCCGAGGCCCACGCGGCCTGCCAACGCATGCTGACCGAGAGCCACATGGCCTTTCTGCGGATGACCGAGAACACCCTGGCCGCGATGCTCGGCGCACACGGCGGCGGCCACGGTGATGTCCACGTCGGTCTTCATGGCGGTCTTCACGTCGGCGCGGAGCACGTCGGCGCGGAGCACGTCGGCGCTGTCCCCGGCAGCCGTGGCCAGGGAGACGGGGCGTACGGCGCGGTCGGGCCACACGAGGCGGGCGGCGCGCTCGACGCCCCGGCTCCCCCGGTGCCGCTGCCGCTCCCCCGCCCGTCGTCCCCCCGCCGGGCACCGGCACCCCCGCCCGCGCTCGGCACCGCCGTACGGGCCACGGCCTCCGGGTCCGCTGCCGCCGAACGACGTTCCGGGCCGACGCCGTACACCCCGGACGGCGGATCCCCGGCGGACGCCCTGGGGCAGGCACCGGCCCCGGAACCGGCCCCGGAACCGGCCCCCGAACCGGCCCCGGCCGCCGGTTCCGCGCCGCTGTCGGCCGCCGAGCTGGAGGAGTTACTTCTCTCGGTGGTGGCCCAACTCACCGGCTACCCCACGGAGATGCTCCACATGGACATGGAACTGGAGGCGGATCTGGGGGTCGATTCCATCAAGCGGGTGGAGATCCTCTCCGCCGTACGCCGACAGGTGGGCGACCTGGCGACGGAGGACGTCGGGCGGTTGGGCAAGCTCCGCACCCTGCGCGAGATCGTCGAGGCGCTCACCGAGGCCGCCGGTGCGGCGCCGTCCGAGTCCCCCGCCCGGGAGATCTCCACCGCCCCGGACATCCCCACCGCCCCGGAGATCCCCACCACCCCGGACATCCCCACCAGGCGCACCGTGTCCGGGCGGCAGGAGGCGACGGCGCTCACCAGGCTGGTACCCCGCACCGTGGAGGCGCCCGCGTCCGGGCTGATGACAGCGGGGCTCCTCGACGGGCCGGTCGTGGTCACCGGAGAAGGCCCGGACGGTGCCGGGATCACCGGCCTCGTCGCGCACAAGCTGGCGGCCCACGGCATCGACGCCACCGCCCTGGCCGAGGTGCCCCAGGACGCGCGTGCCGTCGTCCACCTCGGCGGCCTGACGGCGAGCGGCGCGCCGGACGAGGCGCGGGAGGTGCACCGGTCGGTGTTCCGGGCGGCGCGTGCCGTGGCGGCAGGGGCGGCCGGGCAGGGCGGGCTGTTCGTGACGGTGCAGGACACCGGGGGCGACTTCGGGCTCGGCGGCCACGCGCCCGGCCGGGCCTGGCTGGGCGGTGTCGCCGGTCTGACCAGGACCGCGGCGAAGGAGTGGCCCGGCGCGTCCGTCAAGGCCGTCGACTGCGAGCGGGGCGGCCGGGGCGACGAGGCGGTCGCCGAGGCGATCGTGCGTGAACTGCTGTACGGCGGACCGGAGTCGGAGGTGGGGCTGCGCGCGGACGGCAGCCGTACGGCGCCCCGGGTGGTGCCGGCGCCGTGGGTGCCCGGCGACCGGGCGCGCCTCGGCTCCGCATCGGTGGTCGTGGCCACCGGAGGGGCCCGCGGGGTGACCGCCGCCGCGCTGCTGGAGCTGGCGAGGGCCCACCGCCCCCGGATCGTCCTGCTCGGCAGGACCGCACCGGCCCCCGAGCCCGCCGGGCTCGCGGCGGCCACCGACGAACCGGCGCTCACCCGGCTGCTCGCGGAGCGCTCCACCGGGGACGCGGCCGCCTCGCCTGCCCGGATCGCGGCGCGGGCCCGGGAGATCCTGGCCGCGCGCGAGGTACGGGCGACGCTGGCCGCGCTGGAGGCGGCGGGCTCCGCCGCCCGCTACGTCCAGGTGGACGCCCGCGACGGCGAGGCGCTCGCCGCCGCGCTGCGCGACGTACGGGAGGAGTGGGGGCCGGTCACCGGGCTCGTGCACGGCGCGGGGGTGCTCGCCGACAAGCGGATCGCCGACAAGGGCGACGAGGGGTTCGAGCAGGTGGTGTCCACCAAGGTGGACGGTCTGCGGGCGCTGCTGGCCGCGACGGCGGGCGACCCGCTGGAGGTGATCTGCCTCTTCTCCTCGGTGGCCGCCGTGTTCGGCAACGAGGGGCAGGCCGACTACGCCCTGGCCAACGAGGTACTCAATCAGGTGGCCTCCGCCGAACAGGCCCGCCGGCCCGGCTGCCTGGTGCGTTCCGTGGCCTGGGGCCCGTGGCACGGAGGGATGGTCACGCCCGCCCTCGCCGGGCACTTCGGCCGGTCCGGGGTGCCGCTCATCCCCCTGGAGCGAGGGGTGGCCGCCTTCACCGCCGAGTTGGACGGGGCGCCCGGTGAGGCGCGCGTCGTGCTGGTGGCCGGTGACGGTCCGGCGGCCCTGTCCCCGGCCGGCGGTCCGCGCCCGGCCGAGATCCTGGTCCGGGCGGACACCCTGCCGCAGTTGGCCGACCACGCGCCCGCCGGAGTCCCCGTGCTGCCCGTGGCGATGGTCCTGAACTGGTTCGCGGGGGCGGGCGCCGCCTGGCGTCCGGGCGCGGGTCCGCTCGTCCTGCGCGATCTGCGGGTGTACCGGAGGTTCGCCCTGCCGGAACTCGCCGGCGCGGGCCACCGGCTCACCGTGCACGGCTCCCGGAGCACGACCGGATCGCCGTCCGGACTGGAGGCGGAGCTGCGCGGCGAGGACGGCGTGGTCCACTTCCGGGCCGAGGTGGACACCGATGCCACGGCTCCGGACCCGGCCGCGTGGGGCAGCCCGGACGGCCTGAAGCCGCTCGGACGCGACGCGTGGTACGACGGGCACCTCCTCTTCCACGGCCCCCGGTTCCACGCCGTGCGGACCGTGCGCGGTGTGTCGGAGCACGGCGCCGAGGCCACGGTCGCCGGCCTGCGGTTCCTGGGCTGGGCGGACGGCCACGGGCCGCTGGACCCGGCCGCCGTGGACGGCGCGCTCCAACTCGCCCTGGTCTGGGCACGGGACGTCCTCGGCGAGGCGACACTGCCGATGGCGGTCGCCGAGTGCAGGGTGCACCGGCGCGGTCCGGTGGACGGCACCGTGCGGTGTGTGGTGCGCGGGCGGAAGGCGCACGGCACGGGGGCGCGTTGCGACGCGGCGCTGATCGCCCCCGACGGGTCCGTACGTCTGGAACTGCTCGGCGTGGAACTCGTCCGCCGCCCCTCCTGAGACCCCGGCGACCGCCCTTCCCGACGTCCCGGCAACAGGCAACACCCCTTCCCCCGCCGTGAAGTGAGATCCGTATGGAATGCGAACCGATCGCCGTCGTCGGCCGGGGCTGTGTGCTGCCCGGCGCGCTCGACCCGGACACGTTCTGGGACGGCGTCGCCGAGGGCCGCAGCAGCCTGGTGGCCGCCCCGGAGGGCCGGTGGCGGTTGCCGCGCCGCTGGGCCATGGGCTCGGTCGACGACCACCTCGACCGCACCTGGACCGATGTCGGCGGGTACGTACAGGGGTTCGAGTCCGTCTTCGACCCGGGCGGTTTCCGGATCCCCCCGGAGCGGATCCTGTCGCTGGACCCGCTCTTCCACTGGGTCCTGTACGGGGTCGGACAGGCCTTGGCGGAGGCGGGCCGCGAGGGGCCGCTGCCCCGCGCGGGGCTGGTGCTGGGCAACCTGTCGTATCCCACGCCGACCGGGGCGGCCTTCGCCGAGCACGTCTGGCTGTCCGCCCAGCGGCCCCCGGTGCGTGACGCCCTGCTGACCGGGGAGCGCCGGGAGCGCCCCGACGCCCGCAACCGCTTCTCGTCCGGGCTGCCCGCCCGGCTCGCGGCGCGGGCGCTCGGGCTCGGCGCGGGGGCGTGGTCCCTGGACGCCGCCTGCGCCTCCTCGCTGTACGCCGTCAAGCTGGCCTGCGACCGGCTGCACGACGGCACGGCGGACCTCATGGTGGCCGGGGCGGTCAGCCGGGCCGACCCGCTCTATCTGCACGTGGGGTTCTGCGGGCTGTCCGCGACGAGCCGGACGGGCCGCAGCCGGCCCTTCCACCGGGAGGCGGACGGGCTGGTGCACGGCGAAGGCGCCGGGTTCGTCGCCCTGACGCGGCTGTCCGAGGCCCGTGCCTCCGGGCTGCCCGTACTCGGGGTGATCCGGGGGGTCGGGCTCTCCAACGACGGGCGTGGAGCCGGGTTGATCAGTCCGGCGGAGGAGGGCCAGGTACGGGCCATGCGGCTGGCGTACGCCAGGGCGGGCGTCGCGCCCGAGACCGTGTCGCTCGTGGAGTGCCACGCCACGGGGACGCCGGTCGGGGACGCCGTGGAGGCGCGTGCCACGGCCCGGGTGTTCGCGGCCGGTGAGGACGTGCCCATCGGTTCGGTGAAGTCGAACATCGGGCATCTGCTGGCGTCGGCGGGCGCGGCCGGGCTGCTGAAGGTGCTCGGCGCGCTGCGTACGGGGATCCGCCCGGCGACGCTCGGCGCGGGGCGGCCGCTCGACGCGCTGGCGGGCACGCCGTTGCGGGTGCTGACCGCGCCGGAGCGGTGGGAGGGGCGGCGCAGGGCGGCGGTGAGCGCCTTCGGGTTCGGCGGGACCAACGCCCATCTGATCGTGGACCTCGACGAGGACGGGTGCTCCGGTGCGCGCGGGCGGTTCGGGCCCGCGGCCCCCGTGTCCCGTCCTGCCGCCTCCGTGTCCCGCCCGGCGGCCTTCGTGCCCCGCCCGGCCGTGGAGCCGTCCGGCGCTCCGGCCTCCGTACGGGAGGGTGCGCGCGGGCGTACGCCGGTGGCGGTCGTCGCCCTCGGTGCCCGGGTCGGCGACGGGACCTCGGCGGAGGACTTCCGGCGGGCGGTACTGGCCGGCGAGCGGCGCGGCGCGGTCTCGGAGATCGCCGTGGGGCTCACGGACCTGTGCTTCCCCCCGCTCACCCTGGAACGGACCGTGCGGCATCAGCTCCTGGTGATGGAGGCCGCCCGCGAGGCCGTACGGTCCCTGTCGCTGCCCCGCGAGCGGACCATGGTGGTCATCGGGACGGGGGTGGACCCCGAGGTGGCCCGCGCGGGTGCCCGTTGGCGGGTGCCGTACTGGCTGGAGCGGGCCGGAGGGGTCCCCGGCACGTCCACGGCCTCCGCCCAGGACGCCTTCGGGCCGCCCATGAACGCGGAGGGCGTGGTGGGCACCCTGCCGAATCTGGTGGCGAACCGCATCAGTACCCAACTCGACCTGGCGGGGCCGGGGTTCGCGGTGTCGGCGGAGGAGGCGTCCGGGCTGGTGGCGCTGGAGGTGGCGGCCCGCGCGATCCGGGCGGGCGAGGTCGACGCGGCGCTCGTCGGCGCCACCGACCTCTCCTGCGAGGAGGTCCACCGGGCGGCCCTGCGGGAGCTGGGGTGCGAGGGCGAACCGGGGGACGCCGCCGTCGTCCTGGTCCTCAAGCCGCTGGACGCGGCCCGTGAGGACGGGGACCCCGTCATCGCCCTGCTCGACGAGGAGTCCGGGGACGGCATGTCCGAGGCCGGGGAATCCGGGGCCGAGCTGCCCCGAGCCGGGGCGTCCGGCCCGTCCGGCCCGCCCGACCTGGTCGTCGGGGACGGCCCGGACGCGGTGTTCGATCCCGCGTCGGCCTTCGGACGGGCGCACGCCGCGTCCGGGCTGGTCTCCGTCGCGGTCGCCGCCCTGGCGCTCCGGCACCGCGCGGTTCCCCGTCCGGACGGGCCCGCGGACACCGCCGCCCTGCCGCTCACCGCACGGGCCGGGGTGACCCCGCTGGACGGGCCCGCCGCGAGCGTACGGCTGCGCGCCGGGGACCCCCTGCCGTGGCTGCGGGGTCCGGCCCCCCGGCTGCACGTCTACTCCGGGACCGACCGCCACGGGGTGCTGGCCGCGCTGGAGTCCGGTGCGGAGTCCGGTGCGGGACCCGCCCGGCTGGCGCTGGTGGTCGACGGTGACGCGGCGCTGCCGGCCCGCAGGGAGGCGGCCCGGCGGTGGCTGGCGGAGGGCGGGATCCGGCCGGCCGACGTGGTGTACCGGGACCGCCCGGTCGAGGGGCGGACCGCGTTCGTGTACACCAACGGCTCGGCCGCCTACCCGGGGATGGGCCATGAGCTGATGCTCGCGCTGCCGTCGCTCGGTGAGGCGGTCCGGGACCGGTACGGGCCGATCGGCACCCGGCTGCGGGTGCGCCGGGAGCGCGGGGTGCTCGACCAGATCTGGGGCGCCGCCGAACTCTCCGTCTTCCACACCGTGCTCACCCGGGACGTGCTGGGGCTGCGGCCGGACGCGGCCCTCGGCTACTCCTCGGGCGAGTCGGCCGCCCTGGTCGCGCTGGGCGCCTGGCCGGACGCGGCGGGGCTGTACGACGCGACCCGGGACAGCGGCCTGTTCACGACGGAACTCACCGGTGAACTCCGCGCGGTACGGCGCCACTGGGAGCGCCTGGGGGTACGCGGTTCCCGCTGGGCCGGTTATCTGGTCAACGCACCGCTGGACACGGTCCGGGCGGAGCTGGACGGTGAGGTCGCGGTCCATCTGATGGCGGTGAACGCACCGGGGGTGTGCGTCATCGGCGGCGAGTCCCAGGCGTGCGCGGCGGTCGTGGCCCGGATCGGCACCGACCACGCGATCGAGCTGGACTACGAACTGGCGGCGCATGCACCAGAGTTGACGGAGGTCGAGGAGGTGTGGCGGGCGGTCCACCGCCGCCCCACCGTCGAGGTGCCCGGCGTGCGCTTCTACAGCGGGGCGACCGGGCGGTCCTACCGGCCGACGTCCGAGCGGGCCGCCGAGGCGCTCACCGCCCAGGGGGTGGGCACGATCGACTTCGCGGCCACGGTCGAGCAGGCGTGGGCCGACGGGGTCCGGATCTTCGTGGAGCACGGGCCGCGACGGCTGTGCACCGGCTGGATCAAGCGGGTGCTGGGTGACCGCGACCATGTGTCCGTCGCCCTGGACGCCCCGGGCGACACCAGGCTGCGGCAGTTGTCCCTCGCGGTGGCCGAACTCGTGGTCGCCGGGGTGCCGGTGGAGGCCGGGGAGCTGTTCGCCCGGCTCGCGGCCGCCGCCCACCTGGTCCCGGACCCCGGCCCCGCCGTCACCGTCGCCGTACCAGCGCCTCCGCGTCTGGCGCCTGTGGAGCCGGCCGTGGTGACCCTGCCCCGGGCCCCCGAACTGGCGCCCGTACCGGACGGGCGGCCCGAACGGGCTGTGCGCCGGGGGGCGTTGCCCGTACCGGAACAGAGCCCGCCCCGGAAGCCCGCGCCGGACCGGGAGCCGGTGCCCGTACCGGCACAAGCCGCGCCCCCCACGCTCGTACCCGTGGCGGACCGGGAGGCCGAGGCCGCCCGGCCCCCGCGACCGCACGCGCCCACGCCCGCGTCCCGGCGCCCCCGGGCGGACGGCGGCCCGCCCACACCGGAGGAACGGGAACCGGGACCGCAGCCGGAGTCGGGGCCGGCACCGCTGCCCGTGCCGGTGCCGGCCGCTGGGCCGATGCCGACACCCGTGAGCGCATGGGATCCGGTTCCGGTTCCTGAGCCGACGCCGACACCAACGCCCGTGCCGGGTCCGGGGTCGGCCTCCGGACCCATGCCGACGTCCCACGCCCCCGGCATCGCCGCCGTGGTCGCCCGGCAGAGCGAGCGGGTGGCCGCGCTGCACCAGGAGGTGATGGCGGGGCACGCCGAGGCGCATCGGCGCTTCCTGCGGGTCTCGGCGCTGGCGCTCGGCGCGCTGGTGTCCGCCGGGCCGACGGGCCCCGCGCCCACCCCCGTACGACCGCCCGCGGGTCCGGCAGCGGGTCCTCCGGCCGTCCCCGTACGACCGCCCGCGCGTCCGGCGGCCGGGCCGCCGCAGATCCCCGTACGGCCCGAGTGGCTGCCCGCGCCCCGGCCGAAGTCGCCGGGATCCGGGCCGGGGCGTCCCCCGAGGCCGGGGCCCACGTTCGACCGGGCGCAGTTGGAGCACCTGGCCTCCCGGGAGGTCTCCGCGCTGTTCGGGCCCCGGTTCGCCGAGCAGGACGGGTACGCGGTGCAGACCCGGATGCCCGGACCCCCGATGCTGTTCGCGGACCGGGTCACCGGCATCGACGCGGTACCGGCGGCGCTCGCCGAGCCGGGGGCGGCGCGCACGGACGGGACGATCTGGACGGAGACCGACGTCCTGCCCGACAGCTGGTACCTGGACCCCACGGGGCGCATGCCGCCCGCGCTGGTCATCGAGGCGGGCCAGGCGGACCTCCTCCTGCTGAGCTGGCTGGGCGTCGATCTGCTCAACCGGGGCGAGCGCGCCTACCGGCTGCTCGGCTGCGAGGTGACCCACCACGGCAGTCCGCCCGAGGCGGGCGACACCCTGTGCTACGAGATCCACGTCGACGGCCACGCGGAGTACGACGGCGTCCGGCTGGCCTTCTTCCACTACGACTGCTTCGTGGACGGCGAGCTCCGGCTCAGCGTCCGCGAGGGGCAGGCCGGGTTCTTCACCCCGGCCGAACTCGCCGGAAGCGGCGGGGTGCGGTGGGACCCCGCCGCGCACCCGCCCGGCACCGGCCTGCCGTGCGACCCGCCCGCCGTGCGCTGCGCGTCGTCCCGCTTCGACGCGGAGCGGGTGGGGGCGCTGGCGCTGGGGCGGCCCTGGGAGTGCTTCGGTCCCGGCTGGGAGGCGACGGCGGCGCACGTCCGCCCGCCGGGCCTCGACGGCGGCCGGATGCGGCTGCTGGACGAGGTGACCGTGTTCGACCCGACCGGCGGGCCGTGGGGCCGCGGCTACCTGCGGGCCGAGACCGCCCTGGCGCCGGACGACTGGTTCTTCGCGGGGCACTTCAAGAACGACCCCTGTATGCCGGGCACCTTGATGCTCCAGGGCGCGCAGCAGGCGATGGCGTTCTACCTGATGGCCATGGGTTTCTCCCTGGACCGGGACGGGTGGCGCTTCGAGCCGGTGCCGGACCGCCCGTGCCGGACGATCTGCCGGGGCCAGGCCACCCCGGACCATCACCGGGTCGTCTACGAGGTGTTCGTGCGCGGGGTCTCCTCGGGTCCGGTGCCGACGCTGTACGCCGATGTGCTGGGCTCGGTGGACGGGGCCGGTGCGTTCCTCGGCCGGGACGTGGCCCTGCGGCTGGTGCCCGACTGGCCGCTGTCGCACTGGCGGCACGCGGGCCCGCCGGCCGTGCAGGCCACCGGCGCCCCGGTGCCGCTCCCCCGGCTCGGCGGACTGGCCGGGCACCGGGAGCCGCGGCCGGTGGCGAGGGGGGCCGACGGACTCCCCTTCGGCTACGCGTCGTTGCTGGCGTGCGCCTGGGGCCGGCCGAGCGAGGCGTTCGGGGCGGGTTACGAGCGGTTCGACGGCCCCCGCAGGGTAGCCAGGCTGCCCGGCCCGCCGTACCACTTCATGAGCCGGATCGTCTCGGTGGACGGTCCGCAGGGCGGTGTGCGGGAGGGGAGCGTGGTCGTCGCGGAGTACGACGTGCCCGAGCGGGCCTGGTACTTCGAGCAGAGCGGCGGGCGTACGATGCCGTTCGCCGTCCTCATGGAGGTCGCGCTGCAACCCTGCGGCTGGCTGGCGGCGTACGTGGGCAGCGCGGCGAGCGCCGGCACGGATCTGCTGTTCCGCAACCTCGACGGGTGCGGGACGGTCACCGGCGAGGTCACCCCGGCGACGGGGACGGTCCGCACCCGTGCCGAGCTGATCCGGGTCTCCCGCAGCGGGGACATGGTCATCGAGTCGTTCCGGGTGAGCTGCACGGCCGCCGGTGTCCCGTTGTTCGAACTCACCACCGTCTTCGGCTACTTCCCGCCCTCGGCCTTCGAGGAGCAGCCCGGTCTGCCGGTGTCGGCCAAGGACCGGGCCCGGCTGGAGGAGCCGTGCGGCCGTGCCGTCGATCTGACCGCCCGGCCCGCCCGGTACTTCGGCGGGGCGCTGCGGCTGCCGGGGCCGATGCTGCTGATGCTCGACCGGGTCACCGGCTCCTGGCCGGACGGGGACGGGGCCGGGACGGGACGGCTGCGGTCGGAGAAGGACGTGGTCCCGGGCGAGTGGTTCTTCCGGGCGCACTTCTTCCAGGACCCGGTGCAGCCGGGGTCGTTGGGCATCGAGGCGATGTGCCAGCTGCTCCAGTACCACCTGATCGAGAGCGGCGCGGCGGACGCCGTACCGCGTCCCCGGTTCGAGCCGGTGCTCCCGGGCCGTGAGACGACCTGGACGTACCGGGGCCAGATCACCCCGGCCAACCGGCTGATCCGGGTGGACCTGGACGTCGTGGAGTCGGGCACGGACGCGCGGGGCCCGTACGCGACGGCGGACGCGACGCTGTGGGGCGACGACACGTGCATCTACCGGGTGCGCGGGCTGGGTATGCGGGTGGTCTCCGACCTCGCGCCGCCTCTCTCACCGTGACGTACGGGTCCCGGACGGGAGCGGTCCCCCGTCCGGCACCCGGGCGTCGGGCAGCGGGCCGTGGCGCTCGGGCCGCGCAGGCCGGTCGGGCCGCGCAGGCCGGTCGGGCCGCTCAGGCCCAGGGGTCGAACGGGATGCCGGACGGTTTGGAGTTGGCGAGCAGGTTGCGGAAGCGGTTGTCCTTGTCGGTGACCTTGATGGTCGCGGCGCCGAAGTCGGCGTTCATCAGGGTGTCGCGCAACTCCGTGGTCGGGAAGCCGTTCCAGTCCACGATCGGAGGGTAGCGCCAGGTGTGGTAGTGGTTCTCCGGCGGTTCGTCGTTGTTGTTGGCGAGCCGGAAGAAGTGCGTGCTCGCGCCGTCCTTGTGGTAGACGGTCTTGGGGTGCGTGCCGTCGAAGCGGACCTGCGAGCGCGGGTAGGTCTTCACACCGCTGTGCTGGGTGGTCGAGACGTACTCCACCTGGTCCGAGCCCTGATTCACCCAGGAGATGACGTGCTCGAAGTCGTGGCGGTGGCCGCCGAGGCCGCTGCCGTGCACGGCCTGGTCCTTCTCGAAGTAGCTCGCGTAGACGATCGCGCACCAGCCGTGGTCGCACAGCGAGCGGGCGTAGGTCTGGGAGTTGTCCAGGTCCCACTGGTCGCGGCAGCTGCCGTTGATCGCGCCGGTGGTCTTCAGTCCGGTGGCCAGGGCGCCGTCCGGGCCGATGGCGGGGGTGGCGTAGCAGCCGTCGCCGTCGTAGTCGTAGGCGGGTGAGAACGTCTGCTCGTAACCGCCCGCGTTCTGCGGCAGGTTGTGCGGCGGATCGGCGTGGGCCGCGGAGGCCGGCACGAGGACGAGCAGCGCGGCGGCGGCGAGTACCGCCCCGGCGCGGGAGAGCGGCCCCTTACGGGAGCGGCGGCGGGCGGCGGGGTGGGGCAGGGGTGCGGTGGGGGGCCGTATCGAGCCGTTCGGCATGTGTGTCTCTCCTCGTGGGGGGTGTGGGCCGAGCGGGCCCATTGTTCCCGGAGGAGGTGAACTCCCGGTAGATGGAGGGGTGTTCGGACTTCGCGTGAGACCGGACGTTCGACCTTCACGTGACGGCCGGACGCCCGGCCTTCACGTGACGGCGGGAGGTCCGGCGTTCATGTGACGGCGGGAGGTCCGGCGTTCACGTGATACGGCGGCCTGTTCGCTCCTCGGGCGGGGTGCCCCCTCACACCGACCGCAGCCGCTCCAGGGTCGCGGCCAGTTCGTCGCGCAGGGTGCGGCCGGCCCGTTCCGGTTCGCCCGCGACGACCGCGTCCACCAGGGCGGCGTGGTCCGCGTCGCCGTGGTCGGGGTCGGCGGTGCGCAGGCCGAGCAGGTCCAGCATGTCGATGAGCCCGCTGCGCAGGGCGGGCACGAACTGGGTGAACAGCGAGGTCAGCACGGGGTTGTGGGCGGCCGCGACCACGGCGGAGTGCAGCGCGATGTCGGCGTCCACGAAGGCGGCGTTGTCCGCGCGGCCCGCCGCCCGGCGCCCGGCCAGCGCCTCCCGGAGGGCCTGGACGTCCTCGTCCGTACGCCGCCGGGCGGCCAGGTGCGCCGCCTCGACCTCGATGAGCATGCGGACCTCGTAGACGTCGGTGACCGCCGCGCGCCGCAGTTGGGTCGCCCAGTCCTCCTTGGGTTCCGTCGCGAGGACGAAGACCCCGGCCCCCTGGCGCGGCTGGACCAGTCCGGCTCCGGCGAGCGCCCTCAGCGCCTCGCGGACGGTGGACCGGCCGACGCCCAGGGACGCGGCCAGTGTGGTCTCGCCGGGCAGTTTCGTACCCACCGGCCAGGCGCCGCACGCGATCCGCTCGCGCAGCCGCTCGGCGGCCTGCTCGACCAGGGGCGACGGCCGTAGCGCACCCAGTTCGCCGAGCGGTCCCCGCGCCATGCCGTCCACCTTCCGCCACACCTCAGCTTGTCTGAGGAGTTCGTTTGCCCTACTGTACCCGGCATGCCGCAGCGCGAGCTCCTTCTCCTCGACTGCCGCTGCGGGGCCTGATCACGACCGGCCCCCCGCAGCGGAGGTCGGGCCGTGCCGGTCGTCGTAGGCCGAGTGAGAGAAGTTCGCCGTGACCCCTCCCGTACAGCCGGACACCGCCGTCCGGACGGCCGCCCCCGTCCGGGCCGCCGCCGCACCCCTCCGGACCACCGCGTTCCCGACCCTGCGGACGCCCGCCGGGAAGGTGCCCGCCGGGGCCCCCGCGTGGAATCCGCAGCGCCCGAGCGCGATGCCGCACCACCGCTACCGGCCCGCCCACGACCGGGTGGCGCTGCCGCTGACCGACCGGAGCTGGCCCGCGCGCCGGCTGACACGGGCCCCGCTGTGGGTGCCGGTGGACCTGCGGGACGGCAACCAGGCGCTGGCCGAACCCATGGACGCCGCCCGCAAGCGCCGGATGTTCGACCTCCTGGTCGCCATGGGGTTCAAGGAGATCGAGGTCGGCTACCCCTCCGCCAGCGAGACCGACTTCGGCTTCGTGCGCCACCTGGCGGAGAGCGGCGCGGTGCCCGACGACGTGACGGTGTCCGTCTTCACCGCCGCCCGCGAGGACCTGATCGACCGCACGATCGCGTCCGTCGAAGGGCTCCCCCGCACCCTGGTCCACCTGTACACGGCCACCGCCCCCGTCTGGCGGGACGTGGTGCTGGGACGGTCGAGGGCCGAACTGCACGCGATGATCCTCGACGCGGCCACGTATCTGATGCGGCGGGCCGAGGAACGGCCGGGTGCCGACATCCGGTTCGAGTTCTCCCCGGAGGTCTTCAACCTCACCGAGCCGGACTACGTGCTGGAGGTGTGCGACAGCCTCACCGAGCGGTGGGAGGCGAGCTGGGACCGCCCGGTGGTCCACAACCTCCCGGCGACGGTGGAGATCGCCACGCCCAACGTCTACGCGGACCAGATCGAGTACATGCACCGCCATCTGGCCCGCCGTGACTCCGTGATCCTCTCGGTCCACCCGCACAACGACCGGGGCACCGGGGTGGCCTGCGCCGAACTCGCCGTCCTGGCCGGGGCGCAGCGGGTCGAGGGCTGCCTGTTCGGCAACGGCGAGCGCACCGGCAACGTCGATCTCGTCACCCTGGCCCTGAACCTGTACGCGCAGGGCGTGGACCCGATGGTGGACTTCTCCGACATCGACGCCGTACGGGAGGTGGTGGAGCACTGCAACCGCCTGCCGGTCCACCCGCGCCACCCGTACGGCGGCGAGCTGGTGCACACGGCCTTCTCCGGCACCCACCAGGACGCCATCGCCAAGGGCATGGCCGATCACGCGAGGCGCGCCGCCGAGCGGGGCGTCCCCGAGAGCGAGGCGGCGTGGGCGGTGCCCTATCTGCCGATCGACCCGGCGGACATCGGGCGTACGTACGAGGAGGTCATCCGCATCAACTCCCAGTCGGGCAAGGGTGGTATCGCCCATCTGCTGCGCACGCACCACGGGCTGGACCTGCCCCGGGGCATGCGGCCGGACTTCTCGCGCGCGGTGCAGCGGGTGACCGACGACACCGGTCGGGAGCTGTCGGCGAAGGAGCTGTGGGAGCTGTTCCGCACCATCTACATCGCCCCCGCCGAGGAGGGGACCGTCGAGCCGGTGTCCTGGAGTACCGCCGAAACGGCCCCAGGCGCCCATGAGTTCGCCTGCGTCCTGCGGATCGACGGGCGGGAGCGCACCTGCCGGGGCACCGGGAACGGGCCGCTGGCCGCCCTCACCGACGCCCTGCGTACGGCCGGGGTGAGCGTGGACATCCTCGGCTACTCCGAGCACGCGACGGCCGCCGGGCCGGACTCCCCCGCCGTCGCCTACGCCGAGTGCCGGGTGGACGGCACCACGTGCTGGGGCGCCGGGTGGGACACGTCGGTGCTGACCGCGTCGGTCAGCTCCGTCATGGCCGCCGTCAACCGCGCCCTCGGGAGCCGGTCATGAGCGCGGAACCCACCATGGCCACCACGGGCACCGTTCCGGTCCTCTGCGCGCGGGAGGTGGACGTCGTCCGGGACGGCCGGCCGATCCTGAGCGAGGTGTCGCTGACGGTGCGGACCGGTGAGCACTGGGCGCTGCTCGGCGCGAACGGCGCGGGCAAGAGCACCCTGCTCGGCCTGCTCGGCGCCCTCACCCACCCCACCCGGGGCACCGTGGACGTCCTGGGGCACCGGCTGGGGCGGGTGGACATGCGCAGCCTGCGGGCGTACGTGGGGCATGTGGATCCCCGGCACGGCCTGCGCTCGCCGCTGAAGGTCCGTGACGTCGTGCTGACGGGGCTGACCAACAGCATCGAGAAGGTCCCCCGGCGGCGCCCGACACCCGACCAACTGGCCACGGCCGACCATCTCGTCGGCCTGCTCGGCCTCGGCCACCGCAGGGACGCCCTCTGGCCGACCCTGTCCCAGGGGGAACGCGGCCGGGTGCTGATCGCGCGGGCCCTCATGCCCAAGCCCCGGCTGCTCCTGCTCGACGAGCCCGCGACCGGCCTGGACGTGGCGGGGCGCGAGCAGCTCATCGAGCGGATCGACACGCTCCAGCAGACCCACCCGGAGCTGGCGTCGGTCCTGGTCACCCACCATCTGGAGGAGCTGCCGCCGGGGACGACGCACGCGATGCTGCTGCGGGACGGGCGGTGCCTGGCCGCCGGGCCGGTCGAGGAGATCCTGACCGGTGACCTGGTCAGCCGCTGCTTCGACCATCCGGTCCGGCTCTTCCGCGACGAGGGGCGGTGGAGCGTACGGACGGGGCGGACGGCCGCGGCGCTCCGGACGGGCTGACTGGCCGGACGGGCTGACCGGCCGGGCCGTCCGGGCCGTCCGGGCCGTCCGGGCCCGCGCGTCAGGTTCCGCGTCGCGCGCCCGGCGCGTCAGGTGCCGTGTCGCGCGCCGCCGGGGCCCTCCGCACCACTTCCCCTGCGCGGGGCGCCGCCCCCGGTTGCCGGGCGCGCCCGTATGGGTTTGCTTCGAAGGTGGGGACGGGGACGGACCGCCCCCGCCGAAGACGGCGCGGACTCCGGAGGCGAGCGACAGTGCTGTTCATGGATCGTACGGACGCCGGACGCCGGCTGGCCGGGGCGCTGGGGCACCTCGGGCAGCGGGAGCCGGTGGTCCTGGGCCTGCCCCGCGGCGGGGTTCCGGTGGCGTTCGAGGTGGCGCGGGCACTGGGCGCCCCGCTCGACGTGACGGTGGTGCGCAAACTGGGCGTCCCCTACCAGCCTGAGCTGGGCTTCGGTGCGGTCGGCGAGGGCGGGGCGCGGGTCGTCAGCGACGCGATCGTCCGGCACGCCGGGATCAGCGAGGCGGACGTCCTGGCGGTCGAGCGCGCCGAGACCGCCGAGCTGGAGCGGCGGGCGCACGCCTACCGGGCGGGCCGGGAGCGGCTGCCGCTGCGGGGGCGCACGGTGATCGTGGTGGACGACGGTGTCGCGACCGGCGCGACCGCCCGCGCGGCGTGCCGGGTGGTACGGGAGCAGGGCGCCACCCATGTCGTGCTGGCCGTCCCGGTGGCCTCGCCGGACGTGGTGGCCCGGCTGCGCGACGACGTGGACGAAGTGGTGTGCCTGTCCACCCCGGCCCTCTTCTCCTCCGTGGGCGAGTGGTACCAGGACTTCTCCCAGACCTCCGACGACGAGGTCGTGGCCCTGCTGGCGCGGGCGGGCCGGGGCGGCACGGTGTCCGAGGAGGTCGAGGTGGAGTCGGGCGGGACCCGGCTGGCCGGGGACCTGGTGCTCCCGCGCGGGACGGGCGCGGTCGTGGTGTTCGCACACGGCTCGGGCAGCAGCCGGCACAGCCCCCGCAACCGTGCGGTGGCGTCGGTCCTGAACGGCGCGGGCCTGGGCACCCTCCTCTTCGACCTGCTCACCCCCGCCGAGGAGACGGACCGGGCCAACGTCTTCGACATCGGGCTGCTCGCGGGCCGGCTGGCGGACGCCACCGGGTGGCTGCGGAACCGGGTGTCCGTGCCGGTGGGCTCCTTCGGGGCCAGCACCGGAGCGGCCGCCGCGCTGCGGGCCGCGGCGGCGACGGACTCGGGTGTCGGCGCGGTGGTCTCCCGGGGCGGGCGCCCGGACCTGGCCGGCGCGGACCTGTCCGGGGTACGGGCGCCGACCCTGCTGATCGTGGGCGGCGACGACGGCACGGTGATCGACCTCAACCGGCAGGCGCAGGCGTCACTGCACTGCGAGAACCGGCTGGAGGTCGTCCCCGGCGCCACCCACCTCTTCGAGGAACCCGGGGCCCTCGACCAGGTCGCGGCGCTGGCCCGCGACTGGTTCACGGCACACCTGCTGCCGGAAGAGCCGGACACGGCCCCCTGAGCCCGCCCCGGCCGTCCCGCCCTCGCCCCTATCCTTTCCGCACCGAGCGGCACAGGGGGAAGGGGCGATCGTGCGGGTGCGGGTCTTGGACGGCGAGGGTGTCGGTGCGTACGCGGACGGGATACGGCGGGTGTACGCGGACGCCTTCTCGGGCCCGCCGTGGCACGAGGACGACCCGGCGGCGGCCCGCCGGTACGTCGAGCGGCTCGCCACCGACGCGGCGCGCCCCGGGTTCACGGCGGCGCTGGCCCTCGACGCGGACGGCGCCGTGAGCGGTTTCGCCACCGCCTGGACCACCCCCGACCCCTTCCCCAGCGGACGCGCGTACGACGCGGTGGCGGCGGCCCTGGGCCCGCGGCGGGTGACGGACCGGCTGTGCGGGGCCCTGGAGGTCGACGAACTGGCCGTGGCCCCGGCCGCTCGCGGTACGGGAACGGGCGCGGCACTGCTCACGGCGGTCACCGCGGCTGCTCCCGGCGGACGCTGCTGGCTGCTCACCTCGCTGCGCGCCGGGTCCGCGCTGCGCCTCTACCGGCGGGCCGGATGGCACCGGCTCCCGGAAGCCGTACCCGGCCGGGCCGCCCTGACCGTACTGCTCGGCCCCGCCCACCCGGGCGCCGGTGCCGCCGCCGGTGCCGGGTAGCGGCCTGACGCGCGGGCGGGCACGGACCGGGGGCGAGCCGTGTGCGGCGGGCGAGACGTCCACGACGGGCGGGCCGTGTACGTACGACCGGCCTCAGGACACGATGTCCTTGCGGCCGAACCCCCGGAAGGCCAGGGCGAACAGGACCAGGGCGTACGCCACCGAGACCGCCGCCCCCTTCGCCATCCCGCCCCACTCCAGGTCCGGCTGGAGGGCGTCCGCCCAGGCGAACTGCCAGTGTGCGGGCAGGAATTCGCGCCAGGAGCCCAGCGCGGTGACGGCGTCCAGGACGTTGCCGACGATGGTCAGCCCGACCGCGCCGCCGACCGCGCCGAGCGGTGCGTCCGTCTTGGTGGACAACCAGAACGCCAGCCCGGCCGTGACGAGTTGGGAGACGAAGACGAACGCGACGGCGAGGGCGATCCGGGGCACGGTGTCGCCCGTGGCGAGCGCGCCACCGGTGGGCAGCCGCAGCGGGCCCCAGCCGTAGGCGACGGCTCCCGCCCCGAGTGCGACCAGCGGCAGCAGCACCATCGCGGCCAGGCTGAAGCCGAGCGCCACGACGAGCTTGCTCCACAGCAGCCGGGACCGGGGCACGGGCGCGGCCAGCAGATAGCGCAGCGAGGACCAGCTCGCCTCGGAGGCGACGGTGTCCCCGCAGAACAGCGCCACCGGCACCACCAGCAGGAACCCGGCGGAGACGAACAGACAGGTGGCGGCGAAGTTGCCCGCGGACTGGGTGGCGACGTCCATGAGGTTGATCCGCGAACCGCCGCGACCGCCCCCTTCGCCGCCGGGTGTCCCGCCGATCGCGAAGGCGGTGATCAGCACGAAGGGCAGGGCGGCCAGCACCCCGCCCATGAGCAGGGTGCGGCGCCTGCGCAGTTGCCGCATCGCCTCGACGCGCAGCGGCAGGGTGCGTCGGGCCCGGTAGCCGGGGGCTTCGGCCAGGCTCTGGAGCTCGCTGGCGGGGCTCATGCGGAACCTCCGGAGATGAGGGTGAGGAAGGCGTCCTCCAGGCGGCGGTGGGGTCCGACCCCGGTGACCGGTACGTCGAGCCGGACGAGCTCACTGACCAGGGCGGGGACGGTCGCCCCGTCCAGCCGGACGAGCAGGCCGCGCCCGTCGTCGGCGCGGACGGCGGAGCCGATGCCGGGCAGCGCGGCGACCTTCTCCGCGAGCGGCTCGGGCACCTCCTCGGCGGTGGTCACCAGGACCGTGTCGCCCGCCCCGGTGATCTCGGCGACCGGCCCGGCCTGGACGAGCCGGCCCCGGTCCATGACGACGAGGTGGGTGCAGGACTGCTCGACCTCGGAGAGGAGGTGGCTGGAGACGATCACGGTGCGGCCCGCGGCCGCGTACCGGATCATCACGTCCCGCATCTCACGGATCTGGGGCGGGTCGAGGCCGTTGGTCGGCTCGTCCAGGATGAGCAGGTCCGGCAGGCCGAGCATGGCCTGGGCGATGGCGAGGCGCTGCCGCATGCCCTGGGAGTAGGTGCGTACGGCACGGGCCAGGGCGTCGCCGAGCCCGGCGATCTCCAGCGCCTCGTCCATGTGGGCGTCCTCGGCGGGGCGTCCGGTGGCCTGCCAGTACAGCTCCAGGTTGGCGCGGCCGGACAGGTGCGGGAGGAAACCGGCGCCCTCCACGAAGGAGCCGACCCGGGACAGCACGGGCGCCCCGGGCCGGATGGCGTGTCCGAAGACCCGGATCTCACCGGCGTCGGGGGTGATGAGCCCCATCAGCATCCGCAGGGTGGTGGTCTTGCCGGCGCCGTTCGGTCCGAGGAGGCCGAGGACCTGGCCCTTCTCCACCTGGAAGCCGAGATCGCGGACGGCGTAGCGGTCGGTGGCGCCCGCGTACTTCTTCGACAGGCCGGTGATCCGCAGCGGTACCCGGGCGAGGTCCGGGTCGGGTGCGGGGGCGGCGGAACGCCTGCGGGTGGTGAGCAGCAGGGCGGCGGCGACAAGGAGCCCGGCGGCCGGAAGCCCCCAGGTCCACCAGGGCAGTCCGGTCGCGGCGGTCGTCACGGCGGGCGCGGTGGGGACGGTGAGGGGTCCGTCGAGGGACACGGTGTACGTGGCCGGCTCGGCGGGTGACGCGTAGCCCAGGTCGGTCGCGGACAGGACGAGGCGGAGCCGGTGCCCGGCCGCGATCTCGTGGTCGACGGCGGGCAGGGTCAGCTCGACGGGCTCGCCCTGCTCGCCCGCTGCGATCCGGTAGGGGGCGACGAGCTGGGACGGCAGCACCTGCTGCTTGCCATCCGGGGAGACGTCGTACACCTTGCCGAAGAGGACGGCGTCGCCGTGGTCGGCCTTGACGTTCACGCGGACGGTGGGTGAGCCGGTGACGCGTAGCGGTGCGTCCAGCGGGGCGGAGTCGTAGCGCGCGTACTGGCCGGGGAAGTCGAGGGAGAGCCCGACGCCGAGGGACGACAGCTGGGAGAGCCCGCCGCCGATGCCGGGCAGGGCGGAGACGGAGGGCGGGTTGGCCCCGGCGGGGTTGCGGACGGTCTGGGTGCGCCGCCCGTCGAGGGCGAACCGCTCGCCGCCGCTGTGCAGCCCCGGGTAGACGGCACCGTCCGCACCGCGCATGAGGGCGGCCCCGTCGGTGGAGTCGACGCCGCCGGTGCGGGTGACCCGGAAGGCGGGCCCGGTGTCAGCGCCCTTGTCGTCCTTGAGGTAGCGGTCGAACCACTGGCCGATGCGGTGCTGGACGCGGTCGGCCTCCGTGTCCCCGCCGTCGTGCCCGCCGGAGATCCAGTCGACGGAGACGGGGGCGCCGTTGCCCCGGATCGCGCGGGCCATGGCGTCGGCCTGCCCGAGCGGGAAGAGGGAGTCGCTCTGGCCCTGGACGATGAGCGCGGGGACGTCGATACGGTCGGCCACGGCCACGGGGGAACGTTCCGTCAGGAGCGCCCGCGCGGCCTCGTCCGGTTTACCGTCGACCGCGACCCGCTCGTACATCGCGCAGAGGCTCTTCTCGAACTTCTGGCAGCCGCCGCCGGTCGTGACGAAGATCCCGGCCCAGAGCTTCTTGAACACCCCGTCGGGGAACAGGGCCTCGGCCAGGTCCCAGTAGGTGATCACCGGGGCGACGGCGTCCACCCGGGGGTCGTGTCCGGCGGCCAGCAGCGACACGGCCCCGCCGTAGGAGGACCCGGTCACGCCGACGCGCGGGTCGCCCTTCGCGTCGAGCAGCACCTCGGGCCGGGTGGCGAGCCAGTCGATGAGCCCGGAGACGTCCTTGACCTCGCCGTCGGCCGCGTTGAGGCCGATCTCCCCGGTGGTCCTCCCGAATCCGCGCGCGGACCAGGTCAGCACGGCGTACCCGTCGGCGGCCAGCTTCTCGGCCTGGGCGCGTACGTCGTCCTTGCTGCCGCCGAAGCCGTGCCCGATGAGCACGGCGGGCCGGGGCCGGCCGGGGTCGCCGCTGGTGAAGTACGAGGTGTCGACGGACACCCCGTTCATCGGCATCATCCGGTCCTCGCGGTGCACGGACGGTGTGCTGTCGTCGGCCACGGCGGCCCAGGTGCCGGCACCCGCGAGCAGGACGAGCACGGCGACGAGCGCGGCCCACCTGCCCGGGGTGCCGGGCAGCCGGACCCGGGCGCGGGGCAGCCGGGCACGCCACCGGGAAGTCGGAGTCTCCATGGTCCGACCCTAAACGGCACGCCCCGGGCCCCCGGGCGCCCCCGGGGTGAGGTTGCGGACCTCCCTGAGGGGTACGCCTCGTCCACCCCGTACTCCGCACGCGGTACGCCACCGGCCGGAAGGGCCCCCGCCGACGCGTATCCATCGCACCACCACCAGGGATCAACTCCACGCGGTCGGGGCCCTGTTCGCTGAGCGCCGCACGAGGAGGGCGGTCGGGGTGTGATCAGGCGTAATCCCCTCGCAGGGGCCGCGCACGGCCTGGCAGGGTACGCGCATGGACGACATCGACGGCACGGGCGGCCTGGGCAGCACGAACAGCGCGGACGGCACGGGCGGCACAGACGGCATCGTGGATCCGGCCCCGGCCCCGGGCCCCACCGAGGTGCTGCTGATCGGCGGCCGGGCGGGCGTGGGCAAGACGACGGTGGGCTGGGAGATCTCCGACCGGCTCCGCGAGGCGGCCGTGGCGCACGCGATCCTGGAAGGCGACTACCTGGGTCAGGTCCACCCGGCCCCGCCCGGCGACCCGCACCGCTCGGCGGTCACGGAGGCCAACCTGACGGCGGTGTGGGGCACCTACGCGGCTCTCGGCCACCGCCGCCTCGTCTACACGAACACGGTGAGCGTCCTGCCGGACTCGGCCCCGATGTTCGAGCGGGCCCTCGGCCCCGGCGTACGGATCATCCGCGTCCTGCTCACCGCCACCGACACCACGACCCTGACCCGCCTCACGGCCCGCGAGATCGGCTCGGCCCTGGACCGCGAACTGGCGGGCAGCGCCCGCAAGTCCCGCCTCCTGGACGCGCACTCCCCGCCGGACACGGTCCGGGTGGCGACGGACGACCGGACGGTGGGCGACATCGCGGCGGAGGTGCTGGCGGTCACGGGGTGGATGACGCCGGGCACGGGCGGCAACGGGGGCCGGTGAGGCCGGAGCGGGCCAGCCTGACCGGGCTCGTCCCCGCTGACGCGCGGGGCAGGTGGTGTCGGCGGTCTCCTCGTTCTCGCCGGGAGGGCCATCCCCGCGTCGCGGGGAGCGGGAGGGGCCGGTCGTCGTCCGGGCCCGTCGCATAGGGGCATTCCCGCGTGGGGGCATTCCAGCGGGGGGGCATTCCCGCGTGGGGCATTCCCGCGTGGGCGGGCAGCAGCGCGTGAGATACACCCTCACGACCACCCCGAAGGGTTCATCCCCGCATACGCGGGCGGCAGGCACTCGGCGTACGAGGTCGCCGTCGAGCAGGGGGGTCCATCCCCACGCATGCGGGGAGCGGGCCTTGGTGCGGTGAAGGAGCAGCACGTCCGCAGGACCATTCCCGCATCGGCGGGAAGCGGCCGGAGGACAGCCGCCACCCAAGAAGCGTACGGGAGTTGGCGCGAGCGGCCCGTCGGCACCCGACCGGGCCGATCGGCGACAGAGCACCCAGGGCCGGCTCCGGAGAGGGCATGGCCGGGGCGGAGGCGTCAATCCAGCCACACCCCGTCGCGCATGACGAGTCTCCCGCGCAGTTCCGGCTCACCGCGCCAGGCACGCACGGTGCTCGGGACCACGCGTACATACGTAAAGGGACCCTCTTCCACGCACGGATCCCACCCGAACTTCGCGGCGAACGCCTCCGCCGCGTGTGAGGGCACCTCCTGGTCCGGGAAGCACTCCGCCTCCCCCTGAAGGAGAACCACGTCGAAGCTGTCCGGAAGCGACAGACGGACGCGGGGCTCCACGCGGACGTTCCGGGCAGTCACGGAAGTGGCGCCGGTACACATCCACACCGCCTCCCCGTCCCACAAGAACCACAACGGCACCTGGTGCGGCCCGTGATCAGGGTGAGCCGTCGCCACCCATACGTCCCGCTCGGTGGCGAGCCGTTCCAGCACGTCGCGCGTACGCTCCGCCGTCGGGCGACGACCGGTTCCTGAGGTCTCCATACGGACCGACCTTAACCAGCGGGCGCGGAGGGCACCTGAGGCACGGGACCTACTCCCAGCGACGGATGCCCCCTTGGAACGGACGGTCCACCGCGAGACCATGGCGGGCCGCGAGACCCCGGGGGATCGCGGTATCGGGCGGCCCGCCACACAGACCTCGTCACTGACGCCCCGGCCGACGCGGTGCCGGGTGGTCTGGTCCGGTGACACCGGTGTCCGGTGCCCAGGAGCCGTTCTCGATCACCTCCTGGCCGGTTCCGGCTCGGCCGCGAGGACGGCGCTCCGGTCGCTGTGCGCTGCGACATCGTTCATCCCCGCTCACGCGGGGGAACAGGACACGCTCAACTACGCCGACTTTCAACGGTCGGGGCCACCCCCGCGTGAGCGGGGAGCAGCAGGAAGCCCCGCGCCCGGAGCGCTTCGGCTTCGGGACCACCCCCGCATGAGCGGGGAGCAGGAATCGCAAACGCACCTGATGCGAACGAACCGGGGACCATCCCCGCGTGCGCGGGGAGCAGCGTCGGTAGGTGGATTCTGAGACCACCCGCACGGGACCATCCCCGCGTGCGCGGGGAGCAGGGTACCCATCGCCGGGGGCTGCGTGGCGTTCGCGGGACCATCCCCGCGTGCGCGGGGAGCAGCGCGGCATGGCGCGCACCCGGTGGGAGGACGAGGGACCATCCCCGCGTGCGCGGGGAGCAGCAGATCGCTTACGCCCGGGCGTGGGCTGGTGTGGGACCATCCCCGCGTGCGCGGGGAGCAGTGGCCTGGCGTCAAGGTCCCCCGTCCAGAACCGGGACCATCCCCGCGTGCGCGGGGAGCAGTGGACAGGGCCGATCGTGGGGTGGTCGACCCGAGGACCATCCCCGCGTGCGCGGGGAGCAGACTCCGTGACCAGCGGGTCTACCTGCGCGGCCGGTCATTCTGAAGCGCTTTCGCCGACTCCGGCATTACGCACAAAAGCCTCAACGTAACGACCCCCTACCCTCGGAGAGCCAGCCTAGCCAAGCTCCCGCCGCCAGAGACCAGTTATCAGTCAGGCATCAGCCGTCTCGGCACCGCAATCTGCTGCGTTTCCCAGCGCACCCATGTCGGGCTGTTGCGGCCGGAGACGTACCCCGTGACGGATCTTCGCCCGGGACGCGGTGTGCAGGCGCACGCCGGACAGGTACGAGATCTCGCGAAAGCACACCATCGGACGAGCGCTCATGCGCGGAGCGAAGCGGACAACGAGGTTGCGCGTGACGCTCAATCGCCTGCGGGCGTGTTGTCGGCAGCTCCGACACCCTTGTACGTATGACTGAGCTTCACGCATCATCCGCTGACGGCCGGACCGTCACAGCCCTGGACGACGGCTCCGGGCCCAACCTGCTGGTGGTCCACCCGGGCGGTGGGGACGCGACGGCCTGGGACAGCGTCGCCCGTCGCCTGACCGACGACTTCCGCGTCGTCAGGGTCCACCGCCGTATCTACGCACCCGGAGCGGACATCGTGCTCCCCCACTCAATGGCGATGGAGGCCGCCGACGTTCTCGCCGTGGCGGAGGTCGTCGGGTCCCCGATGCTCCTCGTGGGGCATTCCTCGGGAGCCGTCGCCGCGCTGGAAGCCGCTGTACTCGCTCCGTCGTCGTTCGCCGGGCTCTTCCTCTACGAGCCCCCCTTGCCCACCCGAGGGCCGATCGCCGGAGAGGCCGGCGCTCGCGCCCGTGCCGCACTCGACGCGGGCGACCCGGTCGAAGCGATGCGGATCCATATGCGCGACATCGTCCGCATGCCCGTGAGCACCGTCGACGCCATGTTCGCCGACCAACGGGTACGGGCGGCCTTCGCCGCCCACGCGGACGCGCAGATCGCCGATGACGAGGCGATCGACGCCCTCGGCGTCGGCACCGACCGCTTCGCGGACCTCTCCGTACCGACAACCTTGGTTCAGGGTGACCTCAGCCCCGCGCATCTGCGCGAGCGCGTGGCCGACCTGGCGGCGGCCCTCCCGAACGCGCGGACGCTCACCCTCACCGGGCAGGGGCACATCGCCCACCTCACCGCCCCGGACGCACTGGCCGACGCGGTGAGGGAGGCGGCCGGGCGAGTGCTCCACGGGTGAGGCGCCCAGCGCCCGGACAGGGCGACTCAGGACCGTTACGACGCCTCTTCCGGCTCCGGGGAGACCCCGTTGAAGAGATCGATGAGTCCGAACGGTGCCCGCTCCCCCAGGCAGAGGTCCAGGATCTCGTGCGCGTCGGCGTAGAAGGCCTCGCTGCGCGGGAACATCGCCTCCTCGTAGACGGTGAGCGCCGTTTCGGGGTCGTCGGGGTGCGCGGCGATCGCCCGGCCGAGTTCGGCGCCGTCGAACATCGCCAGGTTCGCGCCGTCACCGGACGGCGGCATCAGGTGGGCGGCGTCGCCGAGGAGCGTCACTCCGGGCACGCGGTCCCACCGGTGTCCGTCCGGAAGCGTGTGGATCATGCGCGCGACCAGAGGGGTCTCACCGTCCGTGATCAGCGCGGTGAGTTCCGGCGCCCACCCGTCGAACTCGGCCGCGATCCGGGCGGTCGCGGCGGTGTCGGTGAAGTCGATCCCGGCGACCCATTCGGCACTGCGGTTCAGCTGGACGTACGTGTGGAGCACGTTCCCCGCCTCGCGATGGGAGACGATCCCCTTTCCCGGGGTCAGCGCGTACATCGCACCGGCGCCGACCGCCTCGGCCGTCGCGGTGTGCCGCTCGTCCACGTCGTACAGGTAGGTCTCGACGAAGGTCGTGCCGATGTACCGGGGCTTCGCGTCGGAGAGCAGGGGCCGGACCCTCGACCAGGCGCCGTCCGCGCCGACGAGGAGGCCGCTGGTCACGGTCGAACCGTCGGCGAAGGTCAGCTCGTGCCGGCCGTCGCCGAGGGGCCGGACGCCGGTGACCTTGTGCCCCCATCGGACCGTGCCGTCCGGCAGGGAGTCGAGCAGGATCCGCCGCAGGCCCCCGCGGAGCACCTCGGGGCGTTCCGCGGTCCCGTCGTCGGATTCCTCGTGCAGCGGTTCGCCGTGCGGGCCGAGTACGCGCAGGGCCTCGGCGCCCTCGTGGATGATCGCGCGGAACTCGTCGGTGAGACCGGCGTCCGCGAGCGCGCGTTGCCCGTCGTCCTGGTGGATGTCGAGTTGGCCGCCCTGGGTGCGGGACCGGGCCGAGGGGTCCGCCTCGTAGACGGTCGCGGGGATGCCGTGGACGTGCAGGACCCGGGCGAGGGTCAGGCCTCCGAGGCCCGCGCCGACGATGACGATCGGATGGTGAGGGGTGGTGCGGGTGGTGTCCATGGCTTCCTCGTTCCTGTGCGGAGTTCCTGTACGGACGGAGCACCGGACAGTTGCCCGGACGCTATATGGACCGACGTTCCATAAGCACTATGGAACGCCGTTCCAGGGTGTGTCAAAATGAGGGCATGCCACGGACACGCGGAAGAGCACCCGCCGGAGGACGCGCCGACGCCCTTTCGCGGGAGGTGGTCGTGGGCGCGGCGGTCGAGCTTCTGGACGAGCACGGCGAGCGGGGACTTACGTTCCGGCTGCTCGCCGAGCGACTGAGCACCGGCCCCGGCGCCTTGTACTGGCACGTGGCCAACAAGGACGAGCTCGTCGCCCTGGCCGCCGATCACGTACTCGGCCACGCCCTGGCAGAGGTACCGCCCCCCACCGGCGACGCCGTCGCCGGGCTGCGCACGCTGGCCGTCACCGTCTTCGACGCCCTCGACCGGCACGCGTGGGCGGCGTCCCGTGTCACGGCACCCGCCACCCTGGCGAACGCACTGCGCCTGTTCGACCGTATCGGCAGCCTGGTCGCGCGAACGGGCCTGCCCGCCGAGCGGCATTTCGAGGTCTCCACCGCGATCTCGTACTACATCACCGGCGTCAGCGCCCAGATCATCGCCCCGGGCCTCACCGTCTCCCCGGCCACCAGCCGCGAGGACTTCCTGGCCCGGACGGCCGACCGCTGGGAAGCGCTCGACCCGGCCGACTACCCGTTCCTGACGCGCACCACGGCGAACCTGCGCGACCACGACGACCGCGACCAGTTCACCACCGGCCTCGACCTGCTCCTGACCGGCCTGAACGCGACCACGGAGCCTGGCCGTCCGGCGTGACCGCGCGTGAATGCCGGACATGCCCGCTGACACCGCCCGCCGCGCACACCTCCCGGGAAGCTCCCGCACGCATGCGCTGTGCCCATGGGCGGGGGTTCGGGCTCGGGCCGCGCATTCCGGCCGGCCGGGAACCCGAGGTCGGAGTCGCCCGTCAGCGACCCACCCACCAGGCGACCGCAGCACTCCCGGCCGTGGTCACCAAGGTGATCAGCCACGCGGGAACGCGCTGGACGGTCACGTGGACCCCACCCCGACGAAGTTCGAACTGAGCGCCCTGCTCAGATGTTGCAACTCTTCGGCTCATAAGCACAGTTGTAGGCAAACTTCTCGAATTGCCGCAATACGGATACGAGTTGCGGCGGGCGGGCGCGCCGACACCGCGGCCGACACCCCCGCACCAATGACTACACCTGCCGCAACTGGACACGGCACCCATCCCCGCGTCATGCGGGGAGCAACGCGAGCTCCTGCTCGACGGAGCCGCCGCCACGGGACCATCCCCGCATGACGCGGGGAGCAGCACACCGGCCTGTTCTTCCTGGTCATCCCGCTGGGACCACCCCCGCACGCGCGAGGAACAGGCCACATACCGCCGAGGCGTCCCCTACATAGCGGGACCACCCCCGCATACGCGGGGAGCAGGCCACCGGCTACGGCAGCGTCTTCACATTCTGGGGTCCATCCCCGCGTGCGCGGGGGAGCAGCCGTTACCCAGGGCCTTGCCCATCGTCGTCAGGGGACCATCCCCGCGTGCGCGGGGAGCAGCGTACGGCATGCCATGAAGTGCTAGGGGTGAAGGGACCATCCCCGCATGCGCGGGGAGCAGTGGGACGAGCTGTCGGACGGGCAGCTCAACCAGGGAACATCCCCGCATGCGCGGGGAGCAGACTCCGCGACCAGCAGGTTTACCGGCGCAGTCGGTCATTCTGAAGCACTTTCACCGACTCCGGCATTACACGCAAAAGACTCAACGCGACGAACCTTCCTTACCTCGGGGGCCAGCCTAAGGGCTGCCCCGTTGACCACCGGCCATGCAGGAACCCCCATAGCCAGAATTAGAGCCTTTCGTTCGGATCAGCACTCGCAGCGATTCAGGCGGCGAGTCGTGATCGCCGCCCTATATCCGGCCAGCCAGGTGACGCGGTCTAGGCTGATCGAATGGACGTGGGGGCGGTACTCATTGCGATCACTGGTGTAGCGGGAACGCTTGGGGGCGCGTTGCTTACCCAGCGGGGCGCCGACCGCACCAAGAAGCGCGAGTTGGAGATGGCCCATGCCATCCAGGAAGCTCGCGAGAACCGTGAGGTACGTCGGAGCTGTTACACACAACTGCACCGGGATGCCAGGCAGTTCGCCACGGCACTCAGCCGGCACTTGTACGTCATGCGGGATCACACCCTCGGGCAGGAGGACGTATCGGCGTTGGAAGGTACCAAGGATGCCTACCGTGACCGATGGTCCGAGGCTCTGATGATCGCCCCCGATGCGGTGATTGTTCCGGCTGACGAACTGAACGAAGCGCTGACCGGGGTCTACGGACAGATCAAGCGCCTGGAACGGGAAAGCCCCCGACCGGGCGAGACCTTGCGTTCAGCCGCCGAAGCGCAGCATGCGCTCTGGTCTCTCATAAGCGTCATGAGAGAGGCGATGCGCCGTGACCTGGGCGTCACTGTAGACGCTGGTGAGGGAGCCACCCGTCGAACACCGTTGGTCTCTTCCAGCAATCCCACAGCCTTGATTAGGGATTTCACCGAGTCGTCCGACGGCCTCAACTAGGGGCTCTCGGAACAGCGAGCCTCGCAGTCGAAGGCCGGTGGCCTGCCGCCCCGAATTCCTCGACGCAGCCGGTGGGTGGCCACGCTGATCTGAAGGGACCGGGGTCATCACCGCCCGGATACCGCGCATGCGCAGGTGGTCGCGGATCGCACGGGATGAATCGGCCTTGTCCGCCGGGACCACGTCCGGCCTGGCGCGAGGGCGTCCGCGCCGCCGAGGGACGGGGCCTACTGCTTCCCGGTCCTGCCGTCGTACACCCTTACCCACCAATGGCTGCGCGAGCTGGCCCGTTTCGGCAGCCGGGGCGGACTTGTGGCAGTCCACGTGCGGCTTGAAGATGCCCAGGACGTGTTGGTCGGACGTTATGCCGACCGGGCGCGGGACGCCCAGGCCACCGTCTCCGCGTCAGAGGCAGTGCGGCGGATCGCGGCATTGGAGGACCCTCGCGGATGGGAGGTGTTCGTCCCCCGGGCGATCCGGCCGCGTGAGGTGCACCGGATTCGCATCGCGCCGCAGGTCGCGGGCTGGCGGTATCTGCCGGACGCGCACGGCGTGCGTCCCTGCACCTGTTTCGGATGCCGTGTGCGCGGCGGGTACGGAGCGCGGCGCCTGCGCGAGCGGTTGCCGCATCCGCTGGATGGTCCGCCCCCGCCCGTCAAGTGCTGCTCGCCCGCGTCGCAGCCGGTGACCCCGGGGACCCAGCCGCGCTGCGAGAGGCACTGCACTGGTTCGGTATGCGTCGGCGCGGCCCCCTCGCCCGGTTGAGCCGTCTCGCCACCCACCCCGACCCCGGGGTACGGCGGGAGGGCCTGGTGTGGGCGGTGGCCCCTTGGTCCACCCCAGGGGTCACCGAACTGCTCGACGGCCTCGCCGACGACCCGCACTCACATGTCCGAAAGGCAGTGGAAGCAGTCCGTGACGCAGTGGCCACTGCTCCACTGGAACAGATCGTCTAGGCCCGGGTCGGTCGGGGCGCGGGCAGGTCCACCGGCGTCTCCGCCGGCAGGAGGTCCGCAGCCCGGTCCCGCTGCCCCGCCCTGAGCAAGCCGTGCACCTCGCGGGCCAGTGGTGTCACATCGCGGATCGACACCGTCCACTCGTCCGCGTACCTCCTCGCCGCCTCGCCGGACAGCCCGAGTTGGAGCGACCTGTACGGCAGCGGGTTCACGTCCATGTCCCGTTCCGGGTCCCACTGCACCCGGGTTGGAGCGGCCCGCAGGCTCCGCTTCCAGGTTGCCTCGTCCGCGTGGACGTCACGCACGTAATGGGACAGCTCCGCGCGCTCCAGCGCCCAGGCGAGTCCCGCCCGCTCAACCTCGACGGCAAGCACGACCTCCTGCCCCTCCTTCGTACCCCACCCGCAGCGGTACATCATCCACAGGAAGCTGGGTTTGACCCACGTCATCCGGTCACGCTTCCAGGCTGCCGGGAATCGACCGTCCCGTACGGCGGGCAGCCCGATGGCGGGCGAGTACGCCTGATACACGGTGACCGTCGAGGCGGTGTGCTGGGCGCGGATCTCGTAACGGGGCGTTGTCACTTGGACGTGCATGCGTCCCAGAATGCTGGACGCTCTCACGCCCGGCACCTCTTTTCTTACGCGGGAAGGTTCGCCTTCAACTCGTTGACGAAGGCGGACCAGGCCGACGCCCTGAACACGAGCACCGGTCCCTGCGGGCGTTTGCTGTCTCGGACCTCACTTATCCCTCTCGGTGCTGGCACGGCCACCCCCGCGTGCGCGGGGAGCAGGTCCTGCGCGCGGGGCGCAGATCGGCGGGGGCGGGTCCATCCCCGCGTGCGCGGGGAGCAGCTGAACGGCCTCGACCCGGAGCAGGGTGTGGAGGGTCCATCCCCGCGTGCGCGGGGAGCAGTGGCCGGTCATGTCGGCGACGTGGTACGTGATGGGTCCATCCCCGCGTGCGCGGGGAACGGCAGGGTGCCAGCGCCCATGAGGACGCCCCCGAGGGTCCATCCCCGCGTGCGCGGGGAGCGGACTGCGTGACCAGGGGGTTTAGCAGCGCGATCGGCCATTCTGAAGCACTTTCACCGACTCCGACATTGCACGCAAAATACCCAACCTGGCGAGCCTTCCTTACACGGAACGGTCCGCCCTCACCTCGTTGACGAAAGCAGACCAGGCCGGCACCCCGAACACGAGCACCGGTCCGTGGGGCGCTTGCTGTCTCGGACCGGGAGCACGCTGGGCAATCCGTCAGCGACCTCGACGCAGTCGCCGCCCTGCGTGTTGCTGTAGCTGGACCTGCGCCAGGCGACGGCGCCGAGCCCGGGACGGAAGCCGAGAGTCACAGCACTTCTCCTCGATGACGGAGCGGATCAGGTCGGCAGACGCCTGGGGCGAGAGCGCAAAACCTTGCAAGTGGTCAAGCGCCAAGGCGAACTCGGCCACGGTTCCAGGATGCTCCAACTTCCTCGGTGTGGGCACGGCAACCCCCGCGTGCGCGGGGAGCAGCCGCGGAAGGTCTCGCTGTAGCTGTAGGTGCCAGGACCATCCCCGCGTGCGCAGGGAGCAGTGCTGCCCCGCCGAGGTCGAGGACCCGGAGGTGGGACCATCCCCGCGTGCGCGGGGAGCAGATGTCACCGTCCGCGATGGCGGCCTTCGCCTCGGGTCCATCCCCGCGTGCGCGGGGAGCGGGTAAAGGTGTTCCGGGTGTACAGGCCCATGCAGGGTCCATCCCCGCGTGCGCGGGGAGCGGACTGCGTGACCAGGGGGTTTAGCAGCGCGATCGGTCATTCTGAAGCACTTTCACCGACTCCGGCATTGCACGCAAAAAACCCAACCTGGCTAGCTACCTTACGCGGAACGGTCCGCCTTCACCTCGTTGACGAAGGCAGACCAGGCCGACACCCCGAACATGAGCGCCGGCCCCTGCGGGCGCTTGCTGTCTCGGACCGGGAGCACACCGGAGAATCCGTCAGCGACCTCGACGCAGTCGCCGCCCTGCCCGTTGCTGTAGCTGGACCTGCGCCAGGCGACGGCGCCGAGCCCGGGACGGAAGTCGGGAGTCACAGTACTTCTCCTCGATGATGGAGCGGATCAAGTCGACAGACGCCTGAGGCGAGAGCGCAAGAGCTTGCAGGTGGTCAAGCGCCAATGCGAACTCGGCCACGGTTCCAGGATGCTCCAACTTCCTCGGTGTGGGCACGGCAACCCCCGCGTACGCGGGGAACAGTTATCGCGCTCCAGCCGGTGCCAGATCAGCCGGGGACCATCCCACCTACGCGGGACGAAGTCATCTGGACGGTTCGCCTGATTCAGCGACTGTGCACACCGTGTGGTGTGCGTAGGGTTCCGGCCGCGCGAGTGGTGAAGGTGCCCAACGCCACGGACGGCCAGCCGCAGGTGCGGTTGGTGGACGCGGCTGGTGGGCCAGTGCTCGACCAGCTGGGACGCGAAGACATGGTCGCGTTCATGGAGTCGGTCCACCGGCTGCGCAAGATAAAGCATCTCGACGAACCGCTCAGCGGTGCCTACCGGGCCGGCATTATTTCGACCGTTGCCGTGTTCTTCTGCCATGCCGCCGTCGCCGAATGGGACGACGTCCCGGCCCGCCCCCTGGTCACGCACGCCGACATGCCCCGCGTCGTCGAGCGCGTCCCCCGGTTCATCCCCGAAGACCAGCTCGGGCCGGTCATGGACCAGGTCCGGCAGCTGGACTGCCCCTTGCAGCGATGCGCGCTGCTGGTCGCCCGGTGAAGCGGCGCCCGCCGCACCGAGATCCGCAAACTTGCCTCGACGCCTACCCGGACGGCACCCCGCGGCTGCGGCTCGCGGCCGGCAAGGCCCTCAAGGAGCGCACTGTTCCGCTGCACGAGGAGGCCGCCGAGGTGATCCGCGCACTTGTCGCCCTGCGGCAGGCCCAACACGACCGAGGGATCCACGATCCCGATCTCGGACGCCCGGTGCGCTACCTGTTCCTGCGCAACGGCCGCCTCGCGGGCCCCGACTACCTCTTCGCCAACCCGCTCCGCGCCATCTGCCAGGAGCTGGGCATCCTCAACGGCGTGGGCAAACCCGCGATCCACCCCCACCGTCTCCGGCACACCCTGGGCACCCAGCTTGCCGAGAGGGGGGCTCGCACGCAGACCATCATGAAGGTCCTCGGCCACAAGAGCCCCGGCATGTCGATGACGTACACGCACATCTCCGACCCCACGGTCCTGGCCGACTACCAGGCCGTGCTCACGCCCGGCGCGGTCATCGCTGGTCTGCTCGCCGACACCCTGCGTTCCGGACAACTCGACCAGGACGCGCTGGACTGGCTCAAGACCAACTTCTACAAGACCGAACTCGAACTCGGCCGCTGCCTGCGCCTGCCCCAGGAAGGTCCCTGCGAGTGCGACCTCTACCTGAGCTGCGCAAAGTTCATCACCACACCTCAGTACGCGCCTCGGCTGCGCGAACGCCTCTGCGTCGAACGGCAACTGATCGCCAACGCCCAGGACCGAGGCTGGGATCGCGAGATCGAACACCACCAGCGGGTCGCCGACCGCATCACCAGCCTCCTCGACGACCTCGGCGAATCCCACGACGAGCCGACCGGCTGAGTCGCCGGACCGGCCAGATCGCTGGTCGAACAGCCTCGTCCGCGACAGGATGCCGCCATGCACCACGCTGACGAAGAATCCGAGCTGCTCAAGCTGATCCGCCGCTACGTCACACCCGACCGGCGGTACCTCAAACTCGGTGGCAGCCTTCTCGGCATGAGCGGGTGCGAACGCGCCGAGTTCACGCGGAAGCTGGGCAAGGCCGCCAGTGAGATCAGCCCCCGTGAACTGGACGTCCTGCTCGACGGAGGATGGCGCGAGCGGAAGACGGCAGCCTGGCTCATCGCCGTTAACGGCAGGACCGAGTTCCGCGAACGCCTCGGCGAACTCCTGCTCGCCAGCGAAGGACCGTACGCGGGGCAGGCCTACTGCGTTGCCCTCGCTACCTTCGGGACCTCTGCCGACGCCGACCTCTTGGTCGCTTACCTGGACCGCTACCTGCGCCGCCCCGACCTCTACTACGACCAGACAGCAGCCCTCGGCGCGCTCCTGTTGCTCGACGCCCGGCTCGGTGCCGGCCAGGCGGCCCAGTTCCTCATCCCGGACGGTCTCTGGCAGCGGTGGATCGATGGACCGCCCATCAAGGACCGCGACGCCCCCGACAGCTACCGCGAGTTCATCGGCCAGCTCTGTTCTGTCGCTGATGAGAGCGCCAGACACTGCACGGCAAGGAGATGACGCCCCCACTCGGCAGGGTGACACCCGATCGAAGGAAGCCACCGCCACAGAACCCAAAACTGTCCGGATAAGAGCAGTAGATCCGTTCGCGCCACTGAGGGGCGTGGTCGGGACCACCCCCGCGTGCGCGGGGAGCAGATCGTCGCGCGGGCGAGCGATGTCCGCAGCCAGGGACCATCCCCGCGTGCGCGGGGAGCAGAGGACGAGGGCGGCGCCCCCGAGCAGAACCGGGGGACCATCCCCGCGTGCGCGGGGAGCAGATCCCCCTCGGGAAGAACACGACCAGCGGCCTGGGACCATCCCCGCGTGCGCGGGGAGCGGGACCCCGAACTCGTCCAGACGCTGCTTCTGCTGGGACCATCCCCGCGTGCGCGGGGAGCAGACTGCGTGACCAGCAGGTTTAGCAACGCGATCGGTCATTCTGAAGCACTTTCACCGACTCCGACATCGCACGCAAAATACCCAACCCGGCGAGCCTTCCCTACGCGGAACGGTCCACCTTCACCTCGTTGACGAAGGCAGACCAGGCCGGCACCCCGAAAACGAGCGCCGGCCCCTGCGGGCGCTTGCTGTCGCGGATCAGGAGCACACCGGAGAATCCGTCAGCAACCTCGACGCAATCGCCACCCTGTGTGTTGCTGTAGCTGGACCGGCGCCAGGCGACGGCGCCGCACCCGGGACGGGAGTCGGGAGTCACAGTACTTCTCCTCGATGACGGAGCGGATCAAGCCTGCAAACGCCTGATGCGAGCGCGCAAGGGCTTATAAGCGGTCAAGCCCCATTGCAAACTCGGCCACGGTTCCAGAATGCTCCAACTTCCTCGGTGCGAGCACGGCAACCCCCGCGTACGCGGGGAATAGTCATCGCGCTCCAGCCGGTGCCCGATCAGCCGGGGACCATCCCCACCTACGCGGGGAGCAGGGCACCCCCGTCCGGAGTGATGGGACGCAGGCGGGACCATCCCCGCGTGTGCGGGGAGCAGCACTTCGCGCAGATGACGCTGAAGACCGGCGCGGGACCATCCCCGCGTGCGCGGGGAGCAGCTGATGGTCGACCTCCCCGACGGTGTTCCCATGGGACCATCCCCGCGTGCGCGGGGAGCAGACTGCGCGACCAGCGGGTTTAGCAACGCGATCGGTCGTTCTGAAGCACTTTCACCGACTCCGGCATTGCACGCAAAACATCCAACCTGGCGAGCTCCCTTACGCGGAACGGTCCGCCTTCACCTCGTTGACGAAAGCGGACCAGGCCAGCACCCCGAACACGAGCGCCGGCCCCTGCGGGCGCTTGCTGTCGCGGACTGGGAGCACACCGGAGAATCCGTCAGCGACCTCGACGCAGTCGCCGCCCGCCTGATTGCTGCGACTGGACCTGCGCCAGGCGGCGGCGCTGAGAGCGGCTCGGGAGAGGTCGGTCACGATAGCTTTCCTTTGCTGCGGAACGGATCAGGTCGGCCGACTCCTCCGGCGGGAGCGCGAGAGCCTGCAAGTAGTCGAATGCTAAGGCGTATTCAGCCACTGTCGGAGCATGCTCAACCAGTTCACCAGAGTACGAACTCTCCAGGTAGGCGACATCCGGACGGTCGAGGAACGACAACACCGTGGCCGAGCCGTTCAGAAACGTGTGCTCGCCCTGATCAAAAGGCAGCACTTGCAGGACCACATGCTGGAACTCTCCCGTAGCACGTAGGAGCCGTTCCATCTGCTCCCGCATGGTCGCCCGACTGCCGACACGTCGTCGCAGTACGGCTTCATCCAAGATGGTCCAGAGAACGGGGGCGCCGCTCTCGCCGAGAATGCCCTGCCGAGCAAGCCTCGCCGCCAGCAACTCTTCGACTTTGCTGTCCTCCCGAGGGCGAGCCACACCCAGCAACGCCCGCCCGTAAGCCTCGGTCTGGAGTAGGCCCGGGACCGTGTGGGCCATGTACTTACGGATCTTGCTCGCCTGCGGCTCCAGATTCACGTACCGCCGGGCCCAGTCCGGGATCGGTGTGCGGACCACGTGCTGCCACAGGTCCAGCAGGTCCCCGTCCGCCTTGAGCAACCGGTCGAGTGCCTGGGCCACGTCCGGAACCGGAGTCTCGTTGCCGAGCTCGAACTGCGCGATGCGGCTGTGCGCGATCGGGATCCTGTCCCCCAACTCCCGCTGTGTCCAGCCCGCCTTCGTCCGGAACTTGCGGAGCATCGACCCGTAGAGCGCCGTGAGCGACTGCGTCGGGTCGAGCTTCTTCGGTGCGGGCACTGCCATCCCCGTTTTCACTCGGCACCTCGTAAACAACTACACCTGGTGATCGTAGCGATACGGACCGATGCTCAGGGGTGGAACAACCCATGACCGATTCATGGCCACTGAAGGCCAGTCAGGTCGACTCATCGAGGAGTACGTACGTGAGCGTGGAACAACACAGGACCGCGGCAGAGCGGATCAGTGAGGCCGAGACGGCGCGGGACGACTTGCGGCGGGCGCTCACCGCCGTGGGGGTGACGTTGCCGTCGCTGCGTCTGGACCCGGCGTCGCTCGCCGCCCAGGTGCCGGTGCCCCTGGTGGAGTTGGGGCGGTGCAATCTGGAGACCACGCGTCGGCTGACGGCCGCCCTGCACCGGCGACGGCCCGAATGAGCCGCGCCGTGGAGGCTGGACCACAGCCCGAAGAGGAAAACGGGGACGCGGACACGGACACGGCCCCGGACCCGGACACCGCCCCCGTCTCACCGGCCGCGGCCGACGAGCAGCGCCGGGCGGCGCTGCTCGCCAGGGTCCGCGAGGCCAACAAGTGGAGTGCTGACAGGCCCACCTGACCCCCGCTCCCTGCCGGTGACGTATCACCTGGCAGTGGCTCCCGGCAGGGAGCGGGCCGTACGAGAACAGGAGAGACCATGCGACGGGCCGCTGTCCAGACCCGACGTGACGCTCTCTCAGTGGTTGCGCGGGAAGCCCAGGTCCACGCCCGCCGGGGCGTCGGCCGGGTCGGGCCAGCGGGTGGTGACAACCTTGCCCCGGGTGTAGAAGTGCACGCCGTCGTTGCCGTAGATGTGGTGGTCGCCGAAGAGGGAGTCCTTCCAGCCGCCGAAGGAGTGGTAGCCCACGGGCACCGGGATCGGGACGTTGACGCCGACCATCCCGGCCTCGACCTCCAGTTGGAAGCGCCGGGCCGCGCCGCCGTCGCGGGTGAAGATGGCGGTGCCGTTGCCGAACGGGGAGGCGTTCATGAGGGCGACGCCCTCCTCGTACGTCTCGACCCGCAGCACGCACAGCACCGGGCCGAAGATCTCGTCGCGGTAGGCGTCGGAGTCCGTCGAGACGTTGTCCAGGAGGGACAGGCCGATCCAGTGGCCGTCCTCGAAGCCCTCGACGGTGAACGCCGTGCCGTCCAGCACCACGTCCGCGCCCTGGGCGGCGGCGCCCTTGACGTACGAGGCGACCTTGTCGCGGTGGGCGGCCGTGATCAGCGGGCCCATCTCGGAGGCGGGGTCCGTGCCGGGGCCGATCGTGACCTGCTGGGCGCGCTCCTTGATCCGGGCCACCAGGTCGTCCGCGACCGAACCCACCGCGACCACCGCCGAGATGGCCATGCAGCGTTCGCCGGCGGAGCCGTACGCGGCCGAGACGGCGGCGTCGGCGGCGGCGTCCAGGTCGGCGTCCGGGAGGACCAGCATGTGGTTCTTCGCGCCGCCGAGCGCCTGGACGCGCTTGCCGTTCGCGGAGGCGGTGGCGTGGATGTGGCGGGCGATCGGGGTGGAGCCCACGAAGGAGACGGCCGCGACGTCGGGGTGGGCCAGGAGCGCCTCCACGGCGACCCTGTCTCCGTGGACGACGTTCAGGACGCCGTCGGGCAGGCCCGCCTCCGCCGCCAGCTCGGCCAGCAGGCTGGCGGCCGAGGGGTCCTTCTCGCTGGGCTTCAGCACGAACGTGTTGCCGCACGCGACGGCCAGGGGGAACATCCACATCGGCACCATCGCCGGGAAGTTGAACGGGGTGATCCCCGCGACCACGCCGAGCGGCTGCCGGATCGAGGAGACGTCCACCCGGCTGGAGACCTCGGTGGACAGTTCGCCCTTGAGCTGGGTGGTGATCCCGCAGGCCAGCTCGACGATCTCCAGGCCGCGCGCGACCTCGCCGAGCGCGTCGGAGCGCACCTTGCCGTGCTCGGCGGTGATGAGTGCGGCGATCTCGTCGCGGTGGGCGTCCAGCAGCGCGCGATACCGGAAGAGGACGGCCGTGCGGGCGGAGAGCGAGGAGGTGCCCCAGGTGGCGTACGCGTCCTTCGCGGCGGCGACCGCGGTGGCCACCTCGTCCGGTGAGGCGAGGGCGACCTGGGTGGTGACGGCGCCGGTCGCGGGGTCGGTGACCGGGCCGTAGGTGCCCGACGTGCCCTCGACGGTCTTGCCACCGATCCAGTGGTTGAGGGTCTTCATGGCTGGGCTCCTTCGAAGAGGGTGGCGGGTTAGAGGGTTCGCCGGACACACGGGCGGCGGTCGGAGCGCGCCGCGTCGTTCACAGGTGGCGGCGTCGCCGTGTTTCACAGGTGGCGGCGCCGGGCCGCGATCTGCCGGTCGTACGTCTTCCTGGCCTCGGCGGCGGGCGGGCGGCTCGCGGTCTCGGCCACGGGGACATCCCACCACGCCTGGGCCGGAGGGGGTCCTGACGCGGTGTCCGCCGTCCCGGTCTCGACGTGGACGCAGATGGGACGGTCCGCGCCGCGCGCCTCGGTCAGGGCCTCGCGCAGGTCCCGTACGGTACGGGCGCGCAGCACCCGCATGCCGAGCGAGGCGGCGTTGGCGGCGAGATCGACGGGGAGCGGGAGGCCGGTGTAGGCGCCGTCCTGGTCGCGGTAGCGGTAGGCGGTGCCGAAGCGTTCGGCGCCGACCGACTCGGAGAGACCGCCGATGGAGGCGTACCCGTGGTTCTGGAGGATCACCAGCTTGACCGGCAGCGCTTCCTGTACGGCGGTGACGATCTCGGTGGGGTTCATCAGATAGGTGCCGTCACCGACCAGTGCCCAGACCGGGCGGCCGGGCGCGGCGAGCTGGACGCCCAGGGCGGCGGGGATCTCGTAACCCATGCAGGAGTAGCCGTACTCGACGTGGTACTGGCGCGGGGAGCGGGCCCGCCACAGTTGGTGCAGGTCGCCGGGGAGCGAACCGGCCGCGTTGATCAGGATGTCGTCCTCGGTGACCAGGGCGTCCAGCAGGCCGAGTACCTGGGCCTGGGTGGGGCGGGCGTCCGGGTCGGGGGCGGCGAACGCGGCGTCCACGCGCCGTTCCCAGCGGTCCTTGGCGTCGGTGTACTCGGTCTCGTAGGCGGGGTCCACGCGGTAGGCGGGCGCGTCGAGGGCGGCGCCGAGCGCTTCCAGGCAGGTGCGGGCGTCCCCGACGAGGGGGTGGGCGGCGAGCTTGTGGGCGTCGAAGCCGGTGATGTTGAGGTTGAGGAAGCGGACGGCCGGGGCGGCGAAGAGGGTGCCGGAGGCGGTGGTGAAGTCCGTGTAACGGGTTCCGACGCCGATCACCAGGTCCGCCTCACGGGCCAGGTCGTCGGCGGTGGCGGTGCCGGTGTGACCGATGCCTCCGACGTCGGCCGGGTGGTCGTGGCGCAGCGAGCCCTTGCCTGCCTGGGTGGAGGCGACGGGGATGCGGGTGGCGGCGGCGAACGCGGCGAGGGTCTCCTCGGCGGCGCTGTGGTGGACGCCGCCGCCCGCGACGATCAGGGGGCGCCGCGCGACGCGCACGGCCCGGACCGCCCGCGCCAGTTCGTCCGGGTCGGGGGCGGGCCTGCGGACGTGCCAGACGCGCTCGGTGAAGAACTCCGCCGGCCAGTCGTACGCCTCCGCCTGCACGTCCTGCGGCAGGGCGAGCGTGACCGCGCCGGTGGCCGCCGGGTCGGTGAGCGTACGCATCGCCTGGAGCGCGGCCGGGATCAGCGCCTCGGGGCGGGTGATCCGGTCGAAGTAGCGGGAGACGGGGCGCAGGCAGTCGTTCACCGAGACGTCGCCGGTGTGCTCCACTTCGAGCTGCTGGAGCACGGGGTCGGCGGGCCGGGTCGCGAAGGTGTCGCCGGGCAGCAGCAGCACCGGGAGGTGGTTGACGGTGGCGAGGGCGGCGCCGGTCACGAGGTTGGTGGCGCCGGGGCCGATGGAGGTGGTCACAGCGTGTGCGGAGAGGCGGTTGGACTGGCGGGCGTATCCGACGGCCGCGTGGACCATGGCCTGTTCGCTGCGGCCCTGGTAGTACGGCATCGCCGGTCCGGCCTCGACGAGCGCCTGGCCGACCCCGGCGACGTTGCCGTGGCCGAAGATGCCCCAGGTGGCGCCGATCAGCCGGTGGCGGCGACCGTCGCGCTCGGTGTACTGGCGGGCCAGGAAGGCGATCAGCGCCTGGGCGGTCGTCATCCGGCGGGCGGGCGCCCGCGTACGTGCGGTGGCGGTCACCGGGTGGCCTCCGGATCCTGGGGTGCGGGCGGCGGGCCGGGCGTCGGGCCGTACAGCGGGAGCCGGGGGTCCACGGGCAGGTCCGGCCAGGTGTCCCGGATCCAGCGGTGGTCCGGGTGGTCGCGGATCAGCCACTCGCGCTGCTCGCCGGGGCCCGCCATCACGTTCAGGTAATAGAGGGTGTGGCCGGGCGGGGCGATGGACGGGCCGTGCCAGCCGTCCGGGATCAGGACCGCGTCGCCGGTGGCGACTTCGGCGAGCACGTCCGTACCGTCCGCCCGGGACGGCGACACGCGGTGGTAGCCGAGGCCGCCGCCTTCGACCTCGAAGTAATAGATCTCCTCCAGCTCGGACTCGACGCCGGGGTGGTGCTCGTCGTGCTTGTGCGGGGGGTACGAGGACCAGTTGCCGCCGGGGGTCAGCACCTCGACGGCGATGAGCCGGTCGCATACGAAGGTGTCGGCCGCCGCGAAGTTGTTGACCTGCCGGGAGCAGTTCCCGGCGCCTCGCAGCTCCACCGGAACCTCCGGCGCGGGGCCGTAGCGAGCGGGGAGTCGTCGCTCGCACTTCGCTCCTGCCAGGGCGAAGCGGCCGCCTGCGCCGGAGGCGATCTGGGCGCGGGTATCACGTGGCAGATAGGCGAAATCGGTGACTGAGCCGAACACGTCGTCCCTGCCCAGCAGTTCGAAGTCCGCATCTGCCGTCTGCACCGTACAGGCACCGGACAACGGCAGGACGATCCATTCGCTGTCACCGGTGACGAGGGTGTGAACACCGCCCGGCGCCAGCTCCAGGACGCGCAGGCTCGACCGGTCCCATCCGGCGGTCTCCGGGGTGATGTCGAGAGCGTACGAGCCGCTCGCGGCCCGGCCGGCCGGCAGGTGGTGATGGCGGCGGGCGGGGCTGCGGTGAGGGTCCCGGTGCCCGCTCCGGTCCGGGGTGCGGCCGGGGCCGAGGTCCGGGCCGAGGTCCGGGCTGCGGTGCTCGTGCTGGTCGCGCGTCGTCATGGTGCCATCCCTACCCGTCTCCCCTCTCGTGTCTCCCGTTCCGCCGACTCCGTTCCCCGTCCCCCCGTCTTTCTCGCGTCTCCCGTTCTTCCGTTCTCCCGTTCCGCCGACTCCGTTCTTCCGTCTTCCGGCTCGCGGCCGTGCGCCCGGCGGTCCTGCGGTGCGTCGGCCCGGCGCGTCACAGCAGCCCGACCGCCGTGTCGACCGCGCCGGCCACGTCCCCGTCCGACGGATAGAGCAGCGAACGCCCGACGACCAGCCCGCGAACGGTCGGCAGGCGCAGGGCCGCACGCCACTTCTCGTACGCCCTGTCCAGGTCGTCCCCCACCTCGCCGCCCAGCAGGACGGCGGGCAGGGTCGAGGCCCGCATCACCCGGGCCATGTCGTCGGGGTCGTCGGTGACGGGGACCTTGAGCCAGGTGTACGCGGAGGTGCCGCCGAGGCCCGAGGCGACGGCGATCGAGGTGGTGACGGCGGCGGGTGTCAGATCGGTGCGGAGCCTGCCCTCGGTGCGGTGGCAGAGGAACGGTTCGACGAACACCGGCAGCCGGAGGGCCGCCATCTCGTCCACGGTACGGGCGGCGGTGTGCAGGGTCTCCAGGGAGCCGGGGTCGCCTCGGTCGATCCGCAGCAGGAGCTTGCCCGCGTCGAAGTGCCGGTGCGCGAGGTCGGCGGGGCGGTGGCCGGTGAAGCGGTCGTCCATCTCGAAGGCGGCCCCGGCGAGGCCGCCCCGGTTCATGGAACCGATGACGATCTTGTCTTCCAGGGCGCCGAGCAGCAGCAGGTCCTCCAGGACGTCGGCACCGGCCAGCACGCCGTCGACGCCCGGCCGGGAGAGGGCCAGCCGGAGACGGCCCAGCAGGTCGAAGCGGTCGGCCATGGCGTACGCGTCGTCACCGACCGCGAGCGCGCCGCGTGCCGGATGATCGGCGGCAATGATCATCAACCGTCCGGAGGGGCCGATCAGGGGGCGTCGGCGGCGGGCGTCGGCAGCCTCGGCGACCGCCTCGGGGCGGTGGGCGCGGAGGCGGACCAGGTCGGCGAGGGTGTCGGCGGCGGGGGCACTCACGCGACGGCCTCCGACGAACCGGAGGTGGGAGCAGCCGTCCCCGGCGAACCAGGAGCGGAAGCCGCCGTTCCGGGCGAACCGAAAGCCGGGGCCGCTGCCCGCTCCGCCGGGACGGTGCCTTCGGTGAGGGCCTGTTCGACCTCGTGGGGGAAGGGCATCGCCGACGAACAGGCGAGGCGGGAGGCGACGATGGCGCCGGCGGCGTTCGCGTAGCGCATGATCCGCGCGGTCTCCCAGCCGGCCAGCAGACCGTGGCAGAGGGCGCCGCCGAACGCGTCCCCCGCGCCCAGCCCGTTGACCACATCCACCGGCAGGGGCGGGATCTCGGCCGTGGTGCCGTCCCGGTGCACGGCGAGGACACCGGCGGGGCCCCGTTTGACCACGGCGAGTTCCACCCCGGCGGCCAGCAGGGCGCGGGCGGCTGCGTACGGTTCGCGTTCGCCGGTGGCGACCTCGCACTCGTCCACGTTGCCGACCGCGACCGTGGCGTGGGCGAGCGCCTCGCGGTAGTGGGCGGCGGCCGGGGAGGCGGTCGCCGTGGCGCCGCTCCGGCTCGCGTCGGGCCAGAACATCGGGCGCCAGTCGAGGTCGAAGACGGTGGCCCGTGGGGACGCCGCCTCCGTGGACACCGCCTCCGTGGACTCCGGGCCTGCGGACACCGGGCCCGCCGCGCTGCGGGCGCGGAGGGCGGTGAGGGTCGCGGTGCGGCTGGGTTCCGCGCACAGCCCGGTGCCGGTCATCCAGAAGACCCGGGCCGCGCCGACCGCTTCCAGGTCGAGTTCATGGCCGTGGATCTCCAGGTCGGGTGCCGTGGGCTGCCGGTAGAAGTAGAGGGGGAAGTCGTCCGGGGGGAAGATCTCGCAGAAGGTGACCGGTGTCGGGTACTCCGCGACGGGCGTCACCCAGCGGTCGTCCACCCCGAACTCCTTCAGGGCGCTGTGCAGGTAGTCGGCGAAGGGGTCGCGGCCGGTCCGGGTGATCACGGCCGCGCGGCGGCCCAGCCGCGCGGCGGCCACGGCGACGTTGGAGGGCGAACCGCCGAGGAACTTCCCGAAGGTCTCGACGCGGGCCAGCGGCACACCGATCTGCAAGGGGTAGATGTCCACCCCGATCCGGCCCATGGTGATCACGTCGTACGGCTCAGGCATATCCATCCCTTCGACCGGCCCCCAGGTCTAGCCCTACCCAGGAAGACTGTCAACACTTTGTCCGGACATTCGGAGGATCGCTTGACACGCCCTTGACACCCCCTCAAGGGGGCGGAAGGGTGGGCGATATGACCTCCTTCGCACCCTCTCCGACCGGCATCCGTATCGGCTCGGCACCCGACTCGTGGGGGGTGTGGTTCCCCGACGACCCTCGGCAGGTGCCCTGGGAACGCTTCCTGGACGAGGTCTCCGAGGCGGGTTACGCGTGGATCGAACTCGGCCCGTACGGCTATCTGCCGACCGACCCCACCCGGCTCCGGGACGAGACCGCCCGGCGTGGCCTCTCCGTCTCCGCGGGGACCGTTTTCACGGGACTGCACCACGGCCCCGCCGTCTGGGACCGGACCTGGGCGCATGTCGCCGACAACGCGGCACTCACCCAGGCCATGGGGGCCGAACACCTGGTGGTCATCCCGGCCTTCTGGCGGGACGACAAGACGGGTGAGGTGCTGGAGGACCGTACGCTCACGGCCGCCCAGTGGCACGATCTCACCACCCAGACGGAACGGCTGGCCCACGAGGTGCGGGAGCGCTACGGGCTGCGGGTCGTGGTGCACCCGCACGCCGATACGCACATCGCCGACGAGGAGGACGTCAACCGGTTCCTCGACGCCACCGACCCGGATCTGGTCTCGCTCTGCCTCGACACCGGCCACTACGCGTACTGCGGCGGGGACAGCGTGAAGCTCATCGAGACCTACGGCGAACGCATCGGCTATCTGCACCTCAAGCAGGTCGATCCCGAGATCCTGGCCGATGTCGTGGCGAACGGGGTGCCGTTCGGCCCGGCGGTGGCGCGCGGGGTGATGTGCGAGCCTCCCGGCGGAGTGCCCGCGCTGGAACCGGTCCTGGACGCCGCGCGTGCCCTGGGACGGGACCTGTTCGCCGTCGTCGAGCAGGACATGTACCCCTGTCCGCCCGACAAGCCGCTGCCCATCGCCCGACGCACCCGGGCGTTCCTCCGCTCCTGCGGCCCCGCCCGCCCCACCGCCTGATCCGGTGATCCGGCGATCACGGACCACCGGATCACCGGACCGCCGGATCACCGCATCAGCGCATCACCCGGTCCACCGGAGCCGGGGGCGGGGCCCCGGGGCCGTGCGAGCCGGTCAGCCCCCTCCGTGAGCCGGGCCCGTGGGCCCGTGGGGCCCTGGGGCCGTGCGAGCCGGTCAGTCCTCCTCCGCGAGCCGTTGTGCCGGGTCGATGACCGTGACGCCCGCGCCGGGCGCCGTGCCCATGGCCGCCAGTGCCGCCGGGGCGGCGTCGAGGGTGATGGTGGAGGTCACCAGCAGATCGGGCCGCAGGGTCCCGGCCCGGACCATGTCCATCATCGGCGGATAGTCGTGGGCGGCCATGCCGTGGCTGCCGAGGATCTCCAGCTCCAGGCCGATCACCCGGGCCATCGGCACGACCGTCTCGCCCGCCGCCGCCGGCAGCAGGCCGACCTGGACGTGGCGACCCCGGCGCCGCAAGCCGTCCACCGAGGCCGCGCAGGTCGCCGGGGAACCCAGCGCGTCGAGCGACAGATGGGCACCGCCGCCGGTCAGGTCGCGTATCGCCGTGACCGGTCCGGAGGGGTGGGCCGAGGCGTCCACGCACTCCGCGGCGCCGAACGCCTTCGCCAGCTCCAGGGCGCCCGGCGAGACGTCCACCGCCACCACCCGCGCCCCGGCGGCGGCCGCGATCATCACGGCGGAGAGCCCGACCCCTCCGCAGCCGTGCACGGCCACCCATTCACCCGGCGCGACCCTGCCCTGGCCCACCACAGCCCGGAAGGCCGTGGCGAAGCGGCAGCCGAGCCCCGCGGCGGTGGCGAACGACAGCTCCTCCGGCACAGCGACCAGGTTGACGTCGGCCTGCTCGATCGCCACGAACTCGGCGAAGGAGCCCCAGTGGGTGAAGCCGGGCTGGGTCTGCCGCTCGCACACCTGATGTGCTCCCTCGGCGCAGGCGGCGCACCGGCCGCAGGCGCAGACGAAGGGAACGGTGACCCGGTCGCCCGGCCGCCAGTTGCGGACGTCCGGGCCGACCGCCTCGACCACGCCGGCCAGTTCATGGCCGGGCACGTGCGGGAGGACGATGTCCGGGTCGTGCCCCTTCCAGCCGTGCCAGTCGCTCCGGCACAGCCCGGTCGCCCCGACCCGGATCACCGCTCCCGCCGTGGACGGGGTGGGGTCCGGAACCTCCCGGACGCGGGCCTCCCGGCCGAACTCCTCGAACACCACGGCCCGCATCGACTCCGCCTCCCCTGGATCGGCTCTCGGATCCGGTGAATCTACGCGCCCGCCGCGATCTTGTCCCGGCCGTGGCCGCCGCCCTCCTCCGGTATCTCCTCGGACGCGCCGCCGGGTACGTCTCCGGGTGCACCGCCGGACATGTCTCCGGGTGCGCCGCCGGGTATCTCCTCGGCGGGCCGGGACTGCGGGGAGACGGCCGGTGCCGGCTCCCCCTCGCTCAGTCCGAACCGCCGGTGGAACGCGCGCAGGGGTGCGGGCGCCCACCAGGTGGCCCGGCCCATCACCTTCATCACCGCGGGAACCAGCAGGCTCCGCACCACCATGGCGTCCATCAGGACGGCCAGGGCGATGCCGAGTCCCAGCATCTTCGTGTTAGTCACCCGCGAGGTGCCGATGGCGACCATCACCACGGCGAGGATCACGGCGGCCGCGGTGATCAGTCCGCCGGTGTGCCGCAGTCCGAAGGTCACCGCGTGTTCGTGCTCGCCGGTGCGGTCGTACTCCTCCTTGATACGGGAGAGCAGGAACACCCCGTAGTCCATGGAGAGCCCGAACGCCACGCAGAACATCAGCACGGGCAGGGTGGTCTCTATGTCGCCGGTGCTGGTGAACGCGAGCAGGCCGGAGAGGTGGCCGTCCTGGAACACCCAGACCACCGCGCCGAACATCGCGGTCAGGCTGAGGGCGTTGAGCACGACCGCCTGGAGGGGGATCAGCACACTGCCGGTCAGCAGGAAGACCAGCAGCAGCGTCACGACGGCGATGATGCCCACCGCCCAGGGGAGCCGGTCCGCGATGGCGTCCTGGGAGTCGACCAGCGCGGCGGCGGTGCCGGTCACCGAGGTGTCGAAGGGGGCGGGAACGGCCCGCAGGTCCCTCACCAGGTGCTGGGCGTCCTGTCCGACGGACTCCCCGTCGGGCAGCACCTCGAAGTAGGCGGTGTTCTCCGCGGTGAGCGGGCCGTCGACCCGTCGCACCCCGTCGAGGTCGGCCACCCGGGTGCGGAAGTCCTCGTACTGCGCGGGGGTCGCCGGCCCTTCGGCGAGCACTTCGAGGCCACCGCCCGGGTTTCCGGGGAATCCGTGCTGGATGTGCTCCTGGACGACACGGGATTCCGCCGTCGCGGGCAGTTGGCGATGGTCCGCCGTGCCGAACTTCACCCCGAGGAAGGGCAGCCCCAGCAGCACGAGCCCCACCGTGGTGAGCACGGCGAAGACCGGCGCCCTGCGCATCACGAGTTCCGCGAAACGGCCCCACCGCGCGCCCGGCCCGGTGTCCCTGCCCGGAGCGGTGTCTTTGCCCGAGGCGGTGCCCGGCCCGGTGTCCTCGCCCGAGGCGGTACCCGGAGCAGTGGACGCGTCCACCGCCGCCGTGGCCCGCCTCCGCCGGCGCAGCAGACGGCGCAGGTCCAGGGAGTTGACGCGCGGGCCGAGCAGCATCAGGGCTGCCGGGAGCAGGATGAGGGCCGCGGCGGCGGCCAGGAGCACCACGGCGATCCCGGCGTAGGCGAAGGAGCGCAGGAAGTACTGCGGGAAGACCAGCATCGCCGCCAGCGACACCGCCACCGTGAGCGCGGAGAAGAGCACCGTGCGCCCCGCTGTGCGCAGCGTGGTGCCGATCGCCGCCCGGGTGTCCGCCCCCGCGTTCAGCTCCTCACGGAACCGGCGCACGATGAACAGGGCGTAGTCGATGGCCAGTCCGAGGCCCAGTGCCGTGGTGAGGTTCTGGGCGAAGACGGAGACGTCGGTGAACTCGGTGATACCCCGCAGCACCGCGTTGGTCCCGAGGATCGCGACGATCCCGACGCCGAGCGGGAGGAGTGCCGCGACGGCGCTGCCGAAGACCATGACCAGCAGCACCAGCGTCACGGGCAGGGCGATGAGCTCCGCGCGGAACAGGTCCTCCTCGATGATGGTCTGCATGTCGTGCTGTACCGCGACGGGCCCGCCGACCGAGACCACCACCGGACCGTGCTCGCCGCGGTAGGCGGGGGCTATCCGGTCGAGGATCTCGCCCGCGGCCTTCTCCTCGCCCTCGATCCGGGCGGCGACGAGCGCTTCGTGTCCGTCCTCGGAGCGGAGGGCGGGGGACTTGCCCTGCCAGTAGGAACCGACGCCCGTGACCCCCTCTTCGGCGGCCAGGCGCTCGGTGAGCCGGGCGGCTTCGGCGGCCACCGCGGGGTCGTCGACGGAGGCGCCGCCGCTGTGGACGAGGAGCAGGAGGTTGGGCTGCGAGGCGGGGAACTCACGCTCCAGCGCCTTGGTCGCGTAGGTCGACTCGGCGTCGGGGGCCGTCCAGCCCCCGCTGCCCATCCGGTCGGCCACGCCGCTTCCCGCGAACACGGCGAGCGCCGTGATGACCAGGGCGGCCAGCAGTGCGAGCCGTGGTCGCGCGGTGACGAAGCGGGTCCAGCCCCCGACGCGCTCGCCGCTGTTGACTTCGGACATGGTGCGGTGTCCCCTTCACCCCAGACCCGGGCAGCGCAGGGCAGCATGGGTCGGTCATTGCCAATTAGACTGGCAAACACGAGTCGGCGCTCGCGTTTCTCAAGAATGCGAGCGGCTACTCGCGTTTGTCAACCGCGTCCTGAAAGCTGGGGATTGACCGTGTCGGAGGCCAGGGCCAACAAAGCCGCCGAGCCCGCACAGCACACCGAGGCCGAAACCGGAACCACACCGGAAGCCGAAGCCAGGAGCGGAACCGGGCCCGGGCCCGGAACCACGCCAGAGGCAGAAGCCGGAACCGGGCCGGGAAGAGCCACACAAGGACCCGGAACCCGACCCGGCCCCGAAACCGGAACGAGACCGGACGCCGCAACCGATCCGGAAGCCGTAACCGATCCGGAGGCCGCCCCCGCCCGCCCCCGCCGCCGGCAGGCGCGCGGCGAGGCCCGTATCGCCCAGCTGCTGGAGGCCGCCGCCACGGTCTTCACCACCAGCGGTTACAACGGGGCCAGCACCAACGCCATCGCCCGCGAGGCGGGCGTGTCCCCCGGCACCCTCTACCAGTTCTTCCCGAACAAGGAGGCCATCGCGGTCGAGCTCGGCAATCGGCTCACGCACCGCTGGCGGGAGACGTACGGCGCCGCGTTCGTCCACAGCCACCTGGAGCTGCCGCTCGACCGGATGCTGGACGCGATCCTCGACCCGCTGATCGCCTTCAACTGCGAGAACCCGGCCTTCGCCGTCCTGACCCACGGCTCGGAGATCCCGGGCGTGATCAGCCAGGAGCACGACGCCCTCCACGAGACGATGCTCACCCGCACCGAGGAGCTGATCAGCGGGTACCTCCCCGATCTCCCCGCCGACCGGGTGACCCGCATCGCGGACACCGCCTTCGTCGTCTTCAAGTCGGGCCTCGACCTGGTCATGGCCCACGACGGGCCCGAACGGCAGGCGTACATCGCCGAGTTGAAGGCGGTGATGTACGGCTATCTGCACCCCCTGGCCCGCACCCGGCCGGCCGGGGCCACGGCACACGACACTGATACCCCCTAGGGGTATAGTATCGAAGAAGTGGGGCGCACCGGCCTTCCCGGTGCCCCTCGCTCCATGCCCCCATGTGCCCGTGAAGAGGAGAACGTCATGACCACCGAGACCGAGACCCCCCGGACCACCGGCTCCTGCTGCTCGTCCACCGGTTCCTGCCAGGACGGGGCGGCGGACGCCCAGGCGGGCGGCGTCACCACCGTCTACACGGTGACGGGCATGACCTGCGGCCACTGCGAAGGCGCCGTCTCCGAGGAGATCTCCGGGCTGGAGGGCGTCACCTCCGTCCAGGCCGAGGCGTCGAGCGGCCGGGTGACCGTCATCTCCGCGGGCCCGCTGTCCGAGGACGCCGTACGCGCGGCCGTCGACGAGGCGGGTTACGAGCTCGTGGGTCAGGCCTGAGAGCCGGACACCCGCCCGACGCCGGGTGGTGCGGGTCCGTGACACCGGACCCGCACCCCGCCCGGCCCCCGGTGGCGCGTCCCGTGACCCGGGATCCGCGCCCCACCCCTTCCCCGTCGGGACGGCCGTCATCAGGAGGTCCGCGCGAGCGGACACCGGTGAGGGAACGGCCCGGCATGCGTCACCCAGGAGTCCGGCCATGGCCAGTACCACAACAGCCGATGCCCCGGCAGCGGAAGCGTCCGAGGCCGAGCTGACGATCGGCGGAATGACCTGCGCCTCGTGCGCGGCCCGCGTCGAGAAGAAGCTCAACCGGATGGACGGCGTCACCGCCGCCACCGTCAACTACGCGACCGAGAAGGCCCGCGTCCGGTTCGCCGCCGGAACCACGCTCGACGATCTCGTCGCCACCGTCGAGAGGACCGGGTACAGCGCGCGGCCCGTGCCCAAGGCGGCCCCCGCGCCGTCTCCCCAGACCCCGGCCGCCGCCCCCCAGGGACACGGCGGATCCGGCGACGGGCCCGCCCCCGACGACGAGGACGAGCGCGCCGACGTCCAGGACGCCGCCGACCGCGGCGCCGCCGACGCCCTCGCCTCGCTGCGGCAGCGCCTGCTGGTCACCGTCACGCTCGCCGTACCGGTGGTCCTGATGGCGATGGTCCCCGCCCTCCAGTTCGACAACTGGCAGTGGCTCTCCCTCACGCTCGCCGCCCCCGTGGTCGTCTGGGGCGGACTGCCCTTCCACCGCGCCACCTGGACGAACCTCAAGCACGGCGCGGCGACGATGGACACCCTGGTGTCGGTCGGGACCCTCGCCGCGTTCGGCTGGTCGGTGTGGGCGCTCTTCCTCGGCAACGCGGGCATGGCCGGGATGCGGCACGGGTTCGAGTTCACCGTCTCCCGCTCGGACCCGTCCTCCACCATCTACCTGGAGGTCGCGGCCGGGGTCATCGCCTTCATCCTGCTGGGCCGGTACCTGGAGGCCCGGTCCAAGCGCCAGGCGGGCTCCGCGCTGCGCGCGCTGATGCACCTCGGCGCGAAGGACGTGACGGTCCTGCGCGACGGCCGGGAGGTACGCGTCCCGGTGGGCCGGCTCGTCGTCGGTGACCACTTCGTCGTGCGGCCCGGCGAGAAGATCGCCACGGACGGCACCGTCACCGAGGGGTCCTCGGCCGTGGACGCCTCGATGCTCACCGGCGAGTCCGTGCCGGTGGACACCGCCCCGGGCGACTTCGTCGCCGGTGCCACGCTCAACATGTCGGGCCGGCTGGTGGTCGAGGCCACCCGGGTCGGCGGGGACACCCAGCTGGCGCGGATGGCGAAGCTGGTCGAGGACGCGCAGAACGGCAAGGCCTCCGCCCAGCGCCTCGCGGACCGCATCTCCGCGGTCTTCGTGCCCGTGGTGCTGCTGATCGCCCTGGCCACCCTGGTCACCTGGCTGCTCGTCACCGGCGACGTCACCGCGTCGTTCACCGCGGCCGTGGCCGTACTGATCATCGCCTGCCCGTGCGCCCTCGGCCTCGCCACGCCCACCGCCCTCATGGTCGGCACCGGGCGCGGCGCCCAGCTCGGCATCCTCATCAAGGGCCCCGAGGTCCTGGAGACCACCCGCCGCGCGGACACGATCGTGCTGGACAAGACGGGTACGGTCACCACCGGCCGGATGACCCTCGGCGCCGTCCACACCGCGCCCGGCGCGGACGAGGCCGAGGTGCTGCGGCTCGCGGGCGCCCTGGAGTACGCCTCCGAGCACCCGATCGCCCAGGCGGTCGCCGCCGGGGCCGCCGACCGTGTCGCCGGACCGCTGCCCGCGACCGAGTCGTTCACCAACGTCCCCGGGCTCGGTGTCCGCGGCACGGTCGAGGGCCACGAGGTGCTGGCGGGCCGCCCCAGGCTGCTCGCCGACGCCGGCATCGCCCTGCCGGCCGCCCTGTCCGGCGCGCTGACGGACGCGGCGGGGCAGGGACGCACCGCGATCGCGGTCGCCTGGGACGGCGAGGCCCGCGGAGTGCTGGAGGTCGCCGACGCGGTGAAGGAGAGCAGCGCGGAGGCCGTCGCGGAGCTGCGCGCCCTGGGTCTGCGGCCGATCCTGCTCACCGGCGACAACCAGGCCGTGGCGGACGCCGTGGCCCGTACCGTGGGGATCGACGAGGTCTACGCGGAGGTCATGCCCGAGGACAAGGTGGACGTCGTCCGGCGTCTCCAGGCCGAGGGCCGGTCCGTGGCGATGGTCGGTGACGGGGTCAACGACGCGGCGGCGCTCGCCGTGGCCGACCTGGGCCTGTCGATGGGAACCGGCACGGACGCGGCGATCGAAGCGGGCGACCTCACGCTGGTTCGTGGAGATCTCAAGGTGGCCGCTGACGCCATCCGGCTGTCAAGGCGTACGCTGTCGACCATCAGGAGCAACCTGTTCTGGGCCTTCGGCTACAACGTGGCCGCACTGCCTCTGGCTGCGTTCGGGCTGCTCAGCCCCATGATCGCGGGTGCGACGATGGCGTTTTCGTCGGTCTTCGTCGTGACGAACAGCCTGCGGTTGCGCTCCTTCACATAATTTCTACAAAGAGACTTAGATCACACCGATTCGAGGGTAACCATCTGATGGGTTGGTGAGTCTAAGAGTGCGATGCCAAGGATGTCTTGGGGGACGTCCGACTGGAGTGTCTTGGGGGACGCTCCTGGCAAGCGTGGCCGGGGCACGTGCACCGGGGAGCTTTGAGCGGCCCTCCCGTGCGTACGTACCCCGGCAGATCGCACCAGCAGGACCGAACTGAATACGCGCCACCGTAAGGAACAGCGGGAGCCCGAGCGCTCCCCGCAGACGCCCGGCCGGATCCCGTGGGGGGAATCCGCACCGGGACATGGGAAGCGCCCCGTCCGTCGACCCGTGGGGGGATCGGCAGACGGGGCGCTTCTCGCGTTCCCGGCCGCCCGCCCGGCCCATCAGCCCGGCGAAGCCCGTCGGCCCGCGAGGCGCCGACCCGTACGACCCATCAGCCTGTGCGGCCCACCAGCTCGTACGCCCACCAGCCTGCGAGGCGCCACCGGCCTGCGAGGCGCCGCCAGCCCGCGAGGCGCGTCAGCCCCTGGCCGTGTCCCCCGTGCGGGGGACGCACAGGTGTCCACCGTGAGGTGACGATCCCGGATCGCCGGATCCGTAGCGTTCAGGGCAACGGCGGAACGGGGCGAGAGCCCCCGAACCACCGCCCACGGCTTGGCCGTTACCCACTTTTCCCCTTCCCGGAGGACATCATGGCGCGCACGATCAGGACCACCGTTATGACCGCACTGTGCTGCGCGGCGGTCGGCGCGGGGCTCGTCGGCTGCGAGGACATCACCGAGACGGAGCCGCGTCCGGCGTCCACCGCCGGCGCGTCGCCGAGCGGTTCCGGCCTGTTCTCCGGGACGAAGAAGATCGACGTCAAGGGCCGCTCGGTGAACGTCTCCTGCTCCGGCGACGCGGTGGACGGCAGGCCGGTCGTCGTCCTGATGGCCGGGCTGGGTGACGGACTGGACAAGATGGCGGCCCTCCAGAAGTCCTTGAGCGAGAAGGACCGGGTCTGCTCCTTCGACCGTCTCGGCGAGGGGGCGAGCGACAAGCCGGCCGGTCCGCAGACCGTCGCCGACAGCGGGAAGGTCCTCACCGCCGTGCTCGACCGGGTCGCGGGCGACGGACCGGTCGTCCTGGCCGGCCACTCGCTGGGCGGACTGCTCGCCGCGCGGTACGCCCCCGACCACCAGGACCGGGTCAAGGGCCTCGTCCTGATGGACGCCACGTCACCGACCACCACCGCCGACATCGCGAAGGTGATCCCGGACTCGGCCGAGGACCCGGGTGCCGAACTGCGGGAGCAGACCCGCGCGGTGAACGAGGGGGAGAACCCGGAGATGCTGGTCGTCCCCGACGGGAAGGTCCGCTCCGCCGGGGACATCCCGGTGGAGGTCATCCAGCACGGCACCCCCTACCTCGCCGAGGTCCCCACCTACGGGTCCGGCCTGGAAGAGGTGTGGTCCGAGGGCCAGCGGCAGTGGCTCGCGGTCTCCCCCGGGCGGGCCGTCCTGACCACCGCGGCCAAGAGCGGCCACTACATCTACGCCGACCGGCCCGACCTCGCGGTCAAGGCCGTCCAGCGCGTCACCACCCAGGCCGCGGGCTGAGGCAGGCCCGCCCGAGGCCCGGCGGGCCACCGCTCGCCCCCTGAACGCCGAATCGCCCCGGCACCGCGCTCGATGAGCGAGCGCGGCAGGCGGGGCGAAGGCATGGGCCACGGGGACCCGGTACGGCGGTGGCTCCAGGAAACGGAACCGGGAGGTGGCCGGGGCTCAGCGGCTCTCGACCGGGACGAAGTCGCGCAGGACCTCGCCGGTGTAGATCTGGCGCGGGCGGCCGATGCGGGATCCCGGCTCCTTGATCATCTCGTGCCACTGGGCGATCCAGCCGGGAAGGCGGCCGATCGCGAAGAGCACGGTGAACATCTCGCTCGGGAAGCCCATGGCCCGGTAGATCAGGCCCGTGTAGAAGTCCACGTTGGGGTAGAGGTTGCGCGAGACGAAGTAGTCGTCGGAGAGCGCGTGCTCCTCCAGCTTCAGCGCGATGTCGAGCAGCTCGTCGGACTTGCCGAGCGAGGACAGCACGTCGTGCGCCGCCGCCTTGATGATCTTGGCGCGCGGGTCGAAGGACTTGTACACCCGGTGGCCGAAGCCCATCAGGCGGACGCCGTCCTCCTTGTTCTTGACCTTCTGGATGAAGGAGTCGACGTCGCCGCCGTTGGCCTGGATGCCTTCCAGCATCTCCAGCACCGACTGGTTGGCGCCGCCGTGCAGGGGGCCCCACAGCGCGGAGATACCGGCGGAGATGGAGGCGAACATGTTGGCCTGCGAGGAGCCGACCAGGCGCACGGTGGAGGTCGAACAGTTCTGCTCGTGGTCCGCGTGCAGGATGAGCAGCTTCTCCAGCGCGGAGACGACGACCGGGTCCGGCACGTACTCCTGGGCGGGCACCGAGAAGGTCATGCGCAGGAAGTTCTCGACGTAGCCGAGGTCGTTGCGCGGGTAGACGAACGGGTGACCGATCGACTTCTTGTACGCGTACGCGGCGATCGTCGGGAGCTTGGCCAGCAGCCGGATCGTCGAGAGGTGGCGCTGCGTCTCGTCGAACGGGTTGTGGCTGTCCTGGTAGAAGGTGGACAGCGCGCTGACGACCGAGGACAGCATCGCCATCGGGTGGGCGTCGCGCGGGAAGCCGTCGAAGAAGCGCTTGACGTCCTCGTGCAGCAGCGTGTGCTGGGTGATCTCGTTCTTGAAGTCCGACAGCTCGTCGGCCTTGGGAAGCTCACCGTTGATCAGCGTGTAGGCGACCTCAAGGAAGGTCGAGCTCTCCGCGAGCTGCTCGATCGGGTAACCGCGGTAGCGCAGGATGCCCTGTTCGCCGTCGAGGTAGGTGATGGCGGATTTATAGGCGGCGGTGTTGCCGTATCCGCTGTCCAGCGTGACCAGGCCGGTATGGGCCCGGAGCTTCCCGATGTCGAAGCCCTTGTCGCCGACGGTGCTGTCGATCACCGGGTAGGTGTACTCGTCATCGCCGTACCGCAGTACTACAGCGTTGTTGGTGTGCTCGCTCACGTCATCCCTCACCGACGTAGTGCCTCTTCTTCGAGGTGCCCTGACTGTCTCCACCCTCCCCCATTTGGCTCAGGAGAGTGCACTCGGGGTCGTCCATTGGACCTACCGACGGCACTGAGTGCCGCCAACTTTCTCATCCTGCCCCCTCTCTTCCGGTTCCGGAAGAGCTCAGTGATGTTTCCCACCGTTTTGATCGATCATTTTTCCGCGAAGTCTCCTGTGCCGCCTCCCCGCAGCCGGAAAGCCAGCCCCGTACAGCGTCTGCCGGCGGAAACCGTGCGGACCGCCTGGCCGATCGCCCTGCGCGAGCCGACCAGGACGACGAGCTTCTTCGCCCTGGTCACGGCCGTGTACAGCAGGTTCCGCTGGAGCATCATCCACGCGCTGGTGGTGACGGGGACGACGACCGCCGGGTACTCGCTGCCCTGGGAGCGATGGATCGTCATGGCGTAGGCGTGGGACAGCTCGTCGAGCTCGTCGAAGTCGTACCCGATCTCCTCGTCCTCGTCGGTGAGGACGGTGAGCGTCTGTTCGTCCGTGTCCAGGGCGGTGACGACGCCGACCGTGCCGTTGAAGACGCCGTTCGCCCCCTTCTCGTAGTTGTTCCGGATCTGGGTGACCTTGTCACCGACCCGGAAGACCCGGCCGCCGAACCGCTTCTCCGGCAGGTCGGGGCGGCCCGGGGTGATGGCCTGCTGGAGGAGGCCGTTCAGATGGCCCGCACCGGCCGGACCCCGGTGCATCGGGGCGAGCACCTGCACGTCACGGCGGGGGTTCAGCCCGAACTTGGCGGGGATACGGCGGGCCGCGACGTCCACGGCGAGCACCCCCGCGTCCTCCGTCTCGTCCTCCACGAACAGGAAGAAGTCGCTCAGCCCCTGGGTGTGCGGCGGGAGACCGGCGTTGATGCGGTGGGCGTTGGTGACCACACCGGACTGCTGGGCCTGCCGGAAGATCGTGGTCAGCCGGACCGAGGGCACCGGCCCGTCCTCCGCGAGCAGATCGCGCAGGACCTCCCCCGCGCCGACCGAGGGCAGCTGGTCCACGTCCCCGACCAGGAGGAGGTGGGCACCGGGTGCCACCGCCTTCACGAGTTTGTTGGCGAGGAGCAGATCGAGCATCGACGCCTCGTCCACGACCACCAGGTCGGCGTCCAGCGGCCGTTCACGGTCGTACGCGGCGTCCCCGCCCGGCTTCAGCTCCAGCAGCCGGTGCACGGTGGACGCCTCGGCACCGGTCAGCTCGGAGAGCCGCTTCGCCGCCCGGCCGGTGGGAGCGGCCAGCACCACCTTGGCGTTCTTGGCGCGGGCCAGCTCCACCACGGACCGTACGGTGAACGACTTGCCGCACCCCGGACCACCGGTGAGGACGGCGACCTTCCGGCTGAGCGCGAGCCGTACGGCGGCCTGCTGCTCGGGCGCCAGCGTGGCCCCCGTACGCCGTGCGAGCCAGGACAGCGCCGTGTCCCAGTCGACGCCCTGGAAGGCCGGCATCCGGTCCTCCGGCGTGTGCAGCAGGCGCCGCACCTGGGCGGCGAGGGAGATCTCGGCGCGGTGGAAGGGCACCAGGTAGACGGCGGTGACGAGCGCGCCGTCCTCCGGGCCCGGCACCTTCTCCCGTACGACGCCCTCCGGGTCCTCGGCCAGCTCGGCCAGGCACTCGATGACGAGCCCCGTGTCCACCTGGAGCAGCTTCACCCCGTCCGCGATCAGCCGCTCCTCGGGGAGGAAGCAGTGGCCCTGGTCGGTGGACTGCGACAGCGCGTACTGGAGGCCCGCCTTGACGCGTTCCGGGCTGTCGTGCGGGATGCCGACGGCCTGGGCGATGCGGTCGGCGGTGAGGAAGCCGATGCCCCAGACGTCGGCGGCCAGCCGGTAGGGCTGGTTCTTCACGACGGAGATCGAGGCGTCCCCGTACTTCTTGTAGATACGGACGGCGATGGACGTCGAGACGCCGACGCTCTGGAGGAAGACCATGACCTCCTTGATCGCCTTCTGCTCCTCCCAGGCCGCGGCGATCATCTTCGTGCGCTTGGGCCCGAGCCTGGGCACCTCCACCAGCCGCTCGGGGTGCCGCTCGATGACGTCCAGGGTGTCCACGCCGAAGTGGGTGGTGATGCGGTCGGCCATGACGGGGCCGATGCCCTTGATCAGGCCGGAGCCGAGGTAGCGGCGGATGCCCTGGATCGTGGCCGGGAGGATCGTCGTGTAGTTGTCGACCTGGAACTGTTTGCCGAACTGCGGGTGCGAGGCCCAACGCCCCTCCATCCGCAGGGACTCACCGGGCTGCGCGCCCAGCAGCGACCCGACGACGGTGAGCAGGTCCCCGCTGCCCCGGCCGGTGTCGACGCGGGCGACGGTGTATCCGTTCTCCTCGTTGGCGTAGGTGATCCGCTCCAGGACGCCTTCGAGCACGGCGGTGTTGGACATGGGACCGACGGTATCGGGCGGGGGTGACAGTGCCCGGCCGGGCCCGGGGCGGGCGGGACGCGCCGCACCACGGTGGCGCCGTGACGGCCGGGTGCCTTCCGGGCGGCGTGGCGGCCCGAGTCCGCGACCGGATCCGCGCCGCGCCCGCCCGGCGACGACCGCCCGCCTCGCGTCGACGCCGCCGGGTGGCGCCCAACCTTCCTGGCACCCGGCGGACTTCGGGCTAAGGGGTCGCGGTGGGGTTCGGCCGGTCGGGCAGGTAGGTGCCACCCAGCTCGGAGGTGATGAGGCGTGTCGTCTCCATGACCTGACGCAGTTCCGGCGCGTCGTCGGCCATGGAGAGCGCGTTGTCGGTGCCGATCACCGCCACGGTGGCGCAGATGCCGTACTCGTCGAAGACGGGTGCGGCGACGGCCACGACGCCGGGCGTGCTGGAGAGGGAGCAGTGTCCGACGTCGCGCACGTGCGCCACTTGGCCGCGTAGCTGTTCGCGGCGTTCCGGCGGAAGTGTGGCCAGCAGTCGCTCCATGGACAACTGGTCGTTGTGGTAGGCGAGGAAGAGGATGCTCTGGGCGGCGTCGAGGGACAGCTGGCTGCCGACCCGGACGGACACGACCACGACGGTGGCCGTGTCCTCCTCGACGCGGGACACGACCGGCCCCGTCAAGCCCCACAGGCAGAGCACCACACTCATCTGCGTCGCCCGGGACAGTGCCTGCATATGGCGGGGCGCGACGTTGACCACCCGGCGACGGCCCACGGCGAACGCGCCGAGTTGCAACAGGAGTCCGCCGGGGATGAAGCGCCCGGGTTCCTTCGCGCGTTCGAGGAGGCCGGCCGCCGCGAGAGAGGTGCAGTAGCGGTAGGCGGTGGTCCGGTTGAGCTGGAGCCGGTCCGCGACCTCGCTCGCGGAGAGTTCCGGGGTGGCGGGGGTGAACAGCGCCAGGATCTGGCTGACCCTGCTCACCGCCTGGATGTCGGCCTGGTCGCCCTTCGGCGATTCGGAGGGGCGCGACGGCTTCACGACGGAGGCCTCCTCTCGTTCGATCAACGGTCATGTGTTCACGAAGTGAACAGACGACAGTATAGGCAAACCGTGATCCTCGGTACGCGAGGCCTGCTCTTCGTCGGACCGGAGAACGAGAGACCACATAGTGCGCGCTGTGCTCACATAGCGGAACGCGTCTTCTCCTCAGATGACAGATGACGCTCACGCTCGACGGTGGCCGCCCGTGGGGGCCCGAGCATATCCGTGGCGCGACGGACCGGGGCACCGGTCGCCGCCCGCACGTGCTCCTCGCTGGTTCCGGGTGCGGTCTCCACCAGGATCAGCCCCCGCTCCGTGACGTCGAGCACGGCCAGATCGGTGATGATCCGCTGTACACAGGTACGTCCGGTCAGTGGCAGGGTGCACGCTTCCACGATCTTCGGGGTGCCGTCCTTGGCCGTGTGTTCGGTGAGCGCGATGACGCGGCGGGCTCCGTGGACCAGGTCCATCGCGCCTCCCATGCCCTTGACCATCTTGCCGGGGATCATCCAGTTCGCCAGGTCGCCCCGCGCCGAGACCTGCATGGCACCGAGCACCGCGGTGTCGATGTGACCGCCGCGGATCATGCCGAAGGAGAGCGCGGAGTCGAAGAAGGAGGCACCGGGCAGGACCGTCACCGTCTCCTTGCCGGCGTTTATCAGGTCCGCGTCCACCTCGTGCTCTTCGGGGTAGGGACCGGTGCCGAGGATGCCGTTCTCCGACTGGAGCACCACCTCCACCCCGGGTGGGAGGTGGTCGGGGATGAGGGTGGGCAGGCCGATGCCGAGGTTCACGTACTCCCCGTCGCGCAGTTCCGCGGCCGCGCGCGCGGCCATCTCTTCCCGGGTCCAGGCCATCAGCCCCGCACCGTCCTTCTCTCGATGTGTTTGTCCGCCGCCTGCTCCGTGGTGAGTGCGACCACCCGCTGCACGAAGACGCCGGGAACGTGGATGTCCTCGGGCCGCAGCAGGCCTGGCTCGACCAGTTCTTCGACCTCGGCGACGGTGATCCGGCCGGCCATGGCGGCCAGGGCGTTGAAGTTGCCCGCGGCCCGCCGGAAGACGAGGTTCCCGTGCCGGTCGCCACGGGCCGCGCGCACCAGTGCGAAGTCCGTGGTGATCCCGCTTTCCAGGACATGGGGCCGCCCGTCGAACTCCCGCACCTCCTTGGCGGGCGAGGCCACGGTGACCGTGCCGTCCGCCGCGTGGCGCCAGGGCAGTCCGCCCTCGGCGACCTGGGTGCCGACCCCGGCGGGGGTGAAGAACGCCGGGATGCCGGTGCCGCCGGCCCGCAGCCGCTCTGCGAGGGTGCCCTGAGGGGTGAGCTCCACCTCCAACTCGCCGTCCAGGTACTGCCGTGCGAACTCCTTGTTCTCGCCCACGTACGAGGCGGTGACCCGCGCGACGCGGCGCCCGGCGAGCAGGAGGCCGAGTCCGCGCCCGTCGACTCCGCAGTTGTTCGACACGATCCTCAGCCCGGAGGAGCCACGCAGGTCCAGGGCTCGGATCAGCGTTTCGGGTACTCCGCTGAGCCCGAAGCCCCCGACGGCGACACTCGCGCCGTCGCCGATGTCGGCCGTCGCCTCCTGGGCCGAGGCCACTGTCTTGTTCATACGAGCCCTTCGGTCGGTCCGGGGAGCCGTCGGCACACCCGGGTGGACCACCGCCCCAACGGTGGCCGAGCGGTGGTCAGTTGCGGGCGGGGTCCGACTCGGTGGCGCGGAAGGCGCGTACGAGCGAGGAGGCCGCGTCCGCGAGCAGCGAGAGGTCGTTGTGGAGGACGACGAAGTCGCAGCCGGCGCGCACCGCCTGAACGGCCCGGTCGGGGGCGGCCCCGAAGGCCAGCCCGCACTTCTTGCCCGCCGCGTGGGCGGCCGAGACCGCGCGTCCGACCAGTTCGAGCACCTCCGGGGAGGTGGGAGTGGCACCCATGGACAGGGACAGGTCGGCGGCGCCGACGAGGACGGCGTCGACGCCGTCGAGCGACAGGATGTCCCGCGCCGCCCCGACGGCCTGGACGCTCTCCAGTTGCGGGATGCACAACACCCGGTCGTTGCCCTGGGCCAGGTACTCCTCCGTGGGGCGCAGCCCCCACAGTCCGGCCTTGCTGGTTCCGCCGGCCCCGCGCGTGCCGTGCGGGGGGAAGCGGCAGGCCCGGCCCACGGCCTCGGCCTCCTCGACGGTGTCCACGTGCGGTACCAGGACGCCTTCGGCGCCGGCGTCGAGGATCTTCTGGATGGTCGAGGGGTTCTTGTCCGGGACCCGGACGATCGGCACCAGGCCCAGCGCGGTCGCGGAACCGATGATCCGGTAGGCGCTCTGGAGGTCGAGCGGGGCGTGTTCCATGTCGACGACCACGAAGTCGTAGCCGGCGAACGCCATGATCTCGACGGGTTCCGCGGCGCCCATCTTCAGCCAGGTCCCCAGTGGAACGGTGGTCCGGTCGGGGTGGAAGAGGCCCCCGGTACGTCGCGGCGCGCTCATGGCATCGGGTAGTCGTCGGCGTTCAGCACCCAGCCGGACTTCTGGGAGAAGTCGGTGCGTGGGGGGCTGAAGATGTCGACGAGCAGATGACGGCCGCCGGCGTGGGCCTCGGACGTGTGGACGGTCGGCGGGGGGATCACCGCCAGGGAGGGGCTGCCGAGGTGGACGTGGTCGTCCTCGCGCCAGGTGGTGCGGTCCGGCAGCCACGGGGTGCGGATGTGGTGCACGAACTCGCCCTCCGTCGCGAGCGACAGCTGCTCGAAGTCGGCGTGGTCGTGCGGGGAGAGCTTCCGTGGGTCGCGCGGGCCGTCGAGGGCCGGGAGGAAGTTCACCATGAAGGCGCGGGTGCGGAAGATCCGGCCGAAGCGGCCGGGCTGCTCGGCGACGGCCGAGAGGGGATACACCCTCACACGTTCCTCCCCGGCGGGCTCGGGCCAGCGGGTCAGCGCGGCGACACGTGGGTGCGGCCGGGTGTAGGAGTCGGCGTTGACCGCGCGCTCCGCCCATTCGCCCTCGCCCGATTCGAACAGGCGGACGATGGGGCCGTCCGTGAGCACGCGCAGGCGGGAAGCCCCGGGCGGGACGACGGTGAGACCGGGCGCGTCCACCGTGGTGGCCGTGCCGTCGGCCCTGACGACCTCGTAGGAGGCGGCGTCGTCCGTGGTGAGCACGGCGACCTCGCCGCCGGGGGCGCCGTTGTCGAGTTCCTCGCCTCCGCGGGCGAAGGTGTGGACCAGCACGACGTTCTGGCCACGCACCACGAAGGTGCGCTCTTCCGGTGTGCCGCCGGTCTCGGGCGCGGACGCGCGGAAGTCGAAGAACTCCGGCGGGGCGATCGGTGCGCCGGAGTCACGCGTGTCCGCCGCCCCGGCGAGACTCGCCCGCGGGTCTGAGTCGTTGTACATCTGGGGTCCTTTCGGTTTTCGAGGTCGAGCAGGGCAGGCCGGGGCATCTCAGGTCGTCCGGCGCGGGTCCTCCTTCTCGCCTTCGGTCAGGTCGAGGCCGAACGGTGCTTCGGCGCCCCGGAGCGGGCGTGCACGGCTCCGGGCAGGCGGCCGGGCGTAGCGTCAACGCGCAGTTCGGCCGTTCTCCCACGGACGGGGCGGCTCGTCGCCGAGCGGAATGTCCGCATACGACCGGGCCCGGCGCACGGCCGCGCCCACCGCGTCGGTGGCGCGCCCGTAGCCGCCCTCGGTCAGTACGGTGTCCAGGTCCCGGACACAGTCGGACAGCACGCCCGGCCCGCGCATCAGCACCGCGCTGGCCAGTTCCACCGCCCGCGCGCCGCTCAGCAGGAAGCGCGCCACGTCGGTGCCGTTCCGCGCGCCGTTGGTCCCGATCAGGGGCAGTTCGCGGTCGGCGGCGTAGGTCTTCGACACCCAGTACAAGCTCACCGGGAGCATTCCGGGACCGCCCACGGCGCCCCACGAGCCGAGCACCGGCTCGCTCGTCACCGGATCCGGCCAGAAGCCGTTGAACCGGCCGATCATCGAGACGGCGTCCGCCCCCGCGTCTCGCGCCGCGGCCGCCAGTTCCAGGGGGCTTTCGGCCTGGGCGGGCAGCTTCACGACGAGGGGGACGTCGAGCCCGGCACGGACGGTGCGGGTGTAGTGCTTCACCATCTCCGCGCCCGTGATCTGCCGGACGGCGGTCGCCTCGCGTCCGTGCGGCGCGCCGATGTTGAGCTCGACGGCCGAGACGACCGGGGCCATGTCACGGGCGATGCGCGCGGCCGGTTCCGGCTCGGCCACGGTGATGCTGCCGATGACGTGCGAGCCGAGGCCGCGGGCGTACCGGCTCGTACGTTCCAGCATGGTGAGCCAGCCGTCAAGGGGGGCGAGGCCCGACCGGCACAGCAGGGTCTCGTCCCCGCTGGACCGCTGCCAGTCGACCGTCTCGCCCGCGCGCCCGAGCAGCGCGTAGTCGGCGATGAGCAACTGCCGTCGCCCCGCCGGGGACTCGTTGACCGACTTGGCGACGACGGCCCCGGCACCGGCGTCGAGGCAGGCGCGGATCCCCTCCTCCGTCATGGTCGCCTCCGACGAGGCGGCCATGACCGGGTTCTTGAGCCGGAGCGGTCCGATCGCGGTGGACAGGTCGGTCATGCGATCAGCTCCTTCTCGGGTGCCGGCTCGGCCAGGTGATCGACGCGCCGGCCGATCATGAACACACAGGCGGCGCTGAGCAGACCGGTCGCGGCGAGGTAGAGGGCGACCGGGAGGTAGTGCTCGCCCTCGCCGACGAGGGCGACCGCCACGAGGGGAGCGATGCCGCCGCCCAGGATGCCCGCGAGCTGGTAGCACAGGGAGATCCCGGTGAACCGCACCTCGGCGGGGAACAACGCCGACGCGAACGCGGGCAGTGGGCCGTACACCAGTGACCGCCCGATGTTGAACAGGGCCATGCCCGCCCAGAGCAGCAGGACACTCCCGGTGTCCGCCAGGGCGAACAGGGGGACGGAGAGCGCCGCCGTGACCAGGGCGCCGACCAGGATCACCGGCTGTCTGCCCCGGCGGTCGGCCAGGATCGCCGCCAAGGGCAGGGCCACGATCTGTACGACGGACACCAGCATGGCGCCGACCAGCAGGTTGTTGGCGCTGAAGCCGAGATGCTTGGTTCCGTAACTCGTGAGGAACGTGGTGGACAGATAGAAACCGGTCAGGGTGACGATCATGGCGCCGGTGCCCAGCAGGACCGCTGTCCAGTGATCCCGCAGCACGGTGCCGATCGGCAGTCGCGCCTTCTCCTGCGGTCGTGCGACCGGTACCTCCTCCACCTTGGAGCGGATGATCTGCCCGACCGCGATCAGGACGACGGACAGCAGGAACGGGACCCGCCAGCCCCACGTGTGCAGCGCCTCCGAGGGCAGCAACTCGACCAGGGCGAACACCGCGGCGGCCAGCAGCCCGCCCAGGGGGGACCCGACCTGCGCGAACGACCCGTAGAAGGTCTTGCGCTTGGCGGGTGCCTGTTCGACACCCAGCAGTACGGCTCCGCCCCATTCACCGCCGACCGCGATCCCCTGCACGAAGCGAAGAACCGTCAGCAGGATCGGTGCGGCGACGCCGATGGTCTCGTAGGTGGGCAGCACACCGATCGCGAAGGTCGAGAAGCCCATCAGCAGCAGGGTGACGATCAGCACGTGCTTGCGTCCGACACGGTCGCCGATGTGGCCGAAGAGGATGCCTCCGAGGGGCCTCGCCAGGAACCCGACGGCGAACGTGGCGAAGGCGGACAGGGTCTGCGCCGTCGGGCTCAGCGACGGGAAGAACAGGTCTCCGAGAGCGAGTGCGGCCGCCGTGCCGTAGATGAAGAAGTCGTACCACTCGACTGTCGTGCCCACCAGGGAGGCCATGGCCACCCGGCGTAGTTTGCGGCGTTCGGTGTTCACGCGGCCCTCCCCCTCAGTCGAGATCGAGCAGGTAGGACGGGTTGTCACAGGTCATCCGGCGCAGGTCCTTCTCGGGCAGGCCGAGGTCGAGCAGTGCTTCGGCGACCCGGAGGTAGGCGTCCACGGGCTTGGGATTGGCGGCCTGGCCGAAGTCGGATGCGAGCACGGTGTGTTCGACACCGATGGTCTCGATCCAGCGGTAGAGCTGGGCCGGATCCCACTTCTGGGTGCCTTCGGGGTCGTACATGCCGACCTCGTGCTCGATGAACGCGCCGAGTCCCGTGAACTCCCGGCACAGTTCCGGCTCCACCCCTATGACGAAGTCGGGGTGGCTCACCACGAGCCGCTTCATGCCCTTGGCCTGGGCGGCCTGGAACAGGGTGCGGATGTACTCGGGATACATGTGGCCGGCGTTGACGACGGCCCCCTGCTCCTTGATCTCGTCGAGGATCTCGTGGACCTCGGGGCGCAACTCCCCCTGCCCGTCGACGATGTCGATGCGCTCCAGGGTGAGCGGCACGGTCGTGGTGGGGAAGGCGCCGTCCTCGGGATGACACTCGATGTGCCGGCCGGACGAGATGGTCGGGAACCACACCACCTTGCCGCCCATCCGCAGGCTCATCCGTACGGCGTGGATGTTGAGCCCGCCGATGGTGCTGTTCAGCGCGATACCCCCGAACACCTGTGCCTTGACACCCTCCAGACGGCCCCTCATGGCCAGGACGTCCATCTGGGTGTTGTGGTGATGGGACTTCGCCACCATCGCGCGCATGTTGACGCGCGCACCGTCCTCAGCCGCCTCGACATGGTCGAAACGCCGCGGGAACGGGCTGGGGCCGGAGTGGACATGCATGTCGACCAGCCCGTCGAGGACCTTGGCAACAGCAGGACGTGATGTCGTCACGACTACCTCCTTGTTCGTAGTACGGATATTAAGTTCACCATGTTCACTCATGTCAAGAGCGGTCCACCAGGCGACGCACGCCGGCACGACCTCGCCGACCACCGGCCCCACCTGCAGGCGGCCCGTGATTAGTGGTCAAGGGGAGATCACGACCGACGTCGGGGTCGCCGGACTCTTGTGTACCCGCGGGTACCGACTTATGGTCGGCACGTTCATTTGGTGAACATCGCGTTCGGCGGGAAGCCGGGCGCCGCGCACTCCGCACCCCAGGAGCCACGATGGTCAAACCCGTTGGCGGGGAGTCGATGACCTCCACCGCACCGACCGCGCCCGAACCGCCCTCGCCACCCGGTCCTGATCTCGGCAAGGCGAAGGCCGCCATCCGCGGCGGCACCCTGGCCTACTTCGTGGACCAGTTCGACATCTACCTGCCGATCGTGGTGCTCGCTCCCGCCATGGCGTACTTCGAGCCGACCACGACGAGCGCCTCGACGGCCGCGCTGATCTCTTCCCTGGTGTTCGTCTCGACGCTGCTCGCCCGGCCGCTCGGCGCGGTGATCTTCGGGCACTTCGCCGACACCGTGGGGCGCAAACGGACCACGCTGGTGGCCGTCGCCGGCTTCGGTGCCACCACGTTGCTGACCGCGTGCCTGCCCGGACACGAGACCATCGGCGGCTGGTCGGTCGGGCTGCTCATAGCGCTCCGCTTCGTCGACGGCATCTTCCTGGGCGGCGAGTACACGACCGCCGTACCCCTGGCCATGGAGTGGAGCCCGAAAGAGAAGCGCGGACTGTACGCGTCGATCATCACCTCGACCTCGCCCGGCGCGTACGTGGCGATCGCCGCACTGACGCTGCTGCTGCTCCAGGTGATCCCCTCCCACGGGCCGCACAGCGCCTATCAGCAGTGGGGCTGGCGCATTCCGTTCGTGATCGGGGCACTGCTGGCGGCAGGCCTCTACCTCTATTACCGCAAGCAGGTGCACGAGCCCCCGGCCACGGGCGCCTCCGCGCCGACCGGCTCCAAGGCCCCGTTCCTCCAGCTGCTGCTGCGCCACCCGAAGGCACTCGTCCAGGTCTTCGTCCTCATGACCGGCGCCTGGCTCGCCACGAACATGGAGGCCGCGGCCACCCCCGCCCAACTGGCCTCCCACGTCCACCTGGACAGCACGCAGGTCACCCTGACCATGCTCGTCGTGAACGCCGCCGCGGCGGTCTCCTATCCCTTCTACGGTGTGCTCTCGCAGCGGATCGGCCGCAGACCCTTCTACATCGGGTACGGCATAGCGGTCGCGGTGGGCGGCGGCGGCGCCTACACCCTGATGACGGCCTCGGAACACAGCTTCGGCCCCGTGCTGGGATACGGGGTCGCGCTCGGCCTCTTCACCATCGGCGCCTACGGGCCGATCGCCGCCTACCTGACCGAACGCTTCCCGTCGGAGATCAGGTCCACCGGTTACGGCGTCGGCTACAGCCTGGCCCTCATCGCGCCCGCCTTCTACGTCTTCTACCAACGCCAGTTGGCACACGTGGTGCCCGCTCACCTCAGTCCGGCCGTACTCCTCGTCATCGCCGGTGCGCTGATCACGTTGGGCGGGGCGCTCGGCCCGGAGACGAAGGACGTAGACATGGGCGCCGACCGGGCCGCCGCTCACGGCTGACCCCGCCCCGAAATGCCCCGCACGGCGGGGAGCGGGGGCCCGGACCGGCTTCCGCTCCCGGGCCGACCACGTCAGGAGGTCACATGCTGATACGGAAGATCCAGGACTTCGTCGAGAGGCAGCTCTCCCTCTTCACCGCCGAGTGGATCCCGGCCCCCACGGAACACGCCTTCACCCTGGCCGCCGAACGCCGGACGGGGACGGGCACGGGCCCGGACACGGGCGCGGGCGCCGGCCCGGGGTGCGGGTGCGCCCCGGCCCCTGGCAGCCGAGGGCGCTCCGTCCCCGACGGCTGAGGGCAGTCCACCCCCGGGGAGCTGAGTGCGCGCCCAGCCCCCCTGGCGTAAACCCGACCCGCGTCCTTATGCTGCGAGCTGTCCACCGCCGTCGCCCATCCCCCGTCCGGCCCGGCATCGCACTGTGCCGTAGGGAACTCACCATGCCCGTCCGCCGGAACGCCACCGTCCTCGCCGCGATATCCGTCGCCGTCCTTCTGCTCGCCGCCTGCGGCAGTAGCGAGGTGCACGGCACGATCACGGAGAAGGAGCACAAGGCGGCCCGCACCACATGGTCCACCGAGCCGGTCACCAAGCGGCAGTGCACCACGACCAAGAAGAACGGCAGGTCCAAGAAGTCGTGCACCACGGTGAAGACCGGCACCAAGCGTGTCTCGCACCGCAAGCCGGAGTGCTGGCAGATCGAGCTGGACGACGACAGGCACGAGCTGTGCATCGCCAAGAGCCGCTGGGACAAGGTGCGCGTCGGCGACCGGTGGTGAGGCGGCGACCGGGCCGACGCCCCGTCGAGACGTCCTCGACGTAAGGACGATTCACCTGCGCCGTGACGTCCACCCTCGGTACGGTGACGTTCCGTGGTGGATTCGACACGTATGTCGGGGGTCAGGGTGGGCGGCAACGGGATCACGTTCGGCAGACGCATCGCGTACCGACGTACCGAGTTGGGGTGGACACAGCTACGTCTGGCCGCAGAGGTGGATCGCAGCGAAGACTGGGTGTCACAGGTGGAACGCGACGTACAGCAGGTGAAGGACCTCACCCTTCTCCGCCGTCTCGCGTCCGCGCTGGGGCTCGAACTCGACACGCTGACGGAGCTGCCGCAACCGGCCGCCGACCGCCCGAGATCACGCCGACGCGCCTCCCCCTCCGATACGCTGACGAGCACGCGCGCTGCCGAGGAGGACGATGTGCGACGCCGCCCGTTCATGGCTCTGGCGGCTGCCGCCCTGTTCTCACCCGTCGTCGGCCAGCGGTCCGCACACGCCGAGGGCACACCGCTGGCCGGTCTGGAAGACTTTCTGCTGTACGGGGCTGCCCGGCTGCCGCCACCCAGGTACGACCCGACCGGGGAGTCGGTCGCGACTTCGCTGCTGACATCCCGGCGCGAGTTCAAGACGGCTCGGTACGACACCCTGGCCAAGGCTTTACCGGGACGGATCATCGCCGCTGAATCGGTCGGCACGGCGGAGCAGCGCGCGCGGAACATCGCCGAGCTGTACAACCTGGCCACGCGACTCTGCATCAAGATCGGCGACAACAATCTGGTCGCCATCACCGCCGACCGGGCACTCACTTCCGCCCGGGTCGGCGGCGACCCTCTGGTCGTCGCCGAGGCGCATCGCATGGTGTCCAGTTCCTGGCGCCGCCAGGGCAGCCTGACGCGAGCGACGGACATCGTGGTGGTCGCGGCCGGGGACCTGCTCACCGACACCTCAGCGCCCGAGGTGCAGCGGCTGGCGGCTTGCGGCGGCCTGTACGCCACTGCCGCTTACACCGCCGCGAAGACAGGTGACCGCACCTTTGCGCATGCGCTGATCCGCGAAGCCGCCGAAAACGCCACCGCTGCGAGTCGGACATCCGGTACGGCCCATGGCGTCCAAAGCGTCACCCTGCACGAGCTCTCTGTGCACTATGAACTCGGTGACGCCGGTCGCGCGATCGAACTGGCCCGCACCATCGACCCCACCGCCCTACCGACCGCCGAGCGTCAGGCCCGCTTCTTCACCGACGTGGCCCGCGCGTTCGACCAGTGGGGCAAGCCCGAACAGTGCTTCAGGGCCCTGCTGGCCGCCGAACAGGCGGCCCCGCAGGAAATGCACCGCAGCGCCGTCCGTGACCTCGCCACCGGTCTGCTGCGACACGACCGCAAGCTGCCCGGTGTCCGCGACTTCGCCGTTCGCACCGGCGTTGTCCTCAACTGATCCGTAGTCGGGCTACGGGCCGTAGCCCGACTACGGACGCGGTACCCGTGAACGCGGTCTCCTGATGACGTACCGGCGCCCAGCCGGTGCCGGTGCCCAGCACCGTCGGAATGAGCTACCTCACCATCAGGACCCTGCGATGCGGAACATCACTGCCGTGCCCTCCGGCACCCGCTCGGATCGCACGGCGCCGCCCGGCGCCGTGCCCGCCTCCACCGACCCAGCGCGCACAGGCGCGGGGCCCTCCCTGGTCCATCTGCCGTGCCGACCCCAGTCGGCTTCGGCAGCTCGCCGATTCATCCGGGAGAAGTTGATCGACTGGGGCCTGTCCGGCTTGGCGGACGATGCACTGCTGATCACATCGGAACTGGTCGCCAACGCAGCCAAGACCGAGTGCCGACGGCCGTTGTCCCTCGGTGTCGAGCGGACCGGTGAGGGGTCGGTGCGGATCTCCGTCACCGACGGTTCCCGAGCCCTACCAGTTCGGTCCCTGGTCGATGACGAGGCGTTGGGCGGCCGGGGCTTGGCTTTGGTCCATCACCTGACCGGCCGGCGATGGGGCGTCACGCCCACGTCTGACGGCAAAACCGTCCACGCCGAGCTTCGGCTGGAAAACACAACACCGTCACCGGACTTCCCGCCCTACGACTGCTGAGGCGGGAGATGGCACCTCACGGTGCTGTGCACGGTCGACAACGAGCTCAGCCGTGCGAAATCCAGGAATCAAAGGAAAGGAAGAGCCAATGAATGACCTGGTCGTCACCGAGGACACCGGCAACGAGGACGGTGTCGTGCTGGTTCAGATCGGCGACGCCGCCGCCCTGACAGAAGGTCAGGGCGGCGGCAACAGCGAAGACAAGCGCCGCGCCTACAACAGCTGACCGCCCGGTGCTGCCGCCCGGGCCTCGGCCGGGGCGGCAGCACCCTCCTCGCAAGGAGACAGCCGTGATCTTCGGAGGGTTCAGCATCCCCTCACACACCCACCGCCTACTCCCCGTCGGCGCCTCGCCGGTCACACCCGGCTCTTCGACCTGGCGACTCGGCAACAGTCCGGCTCGCGTGTTGGCCACGGGAAGCGCACGCCGACGCGTTGTGGTGCTCGGCCACTGCGGGGCTGACGACTCCGATCTGTTGCCCCTGATCAGTGCCCCACCGCCTACTGATGTGGCCTGTCGTCGGCCTGGCGTCTGGACGATGGTGGAGGAGGGTACGGACACGGTGGTGGTCCACACCGATCCGGTCGCCGCACAGCCTGTCTACGCCACCCGGTGGGGTGGTGGCTGGGCCTGGTCGACATCGGCCCGACTGCTGGCATCGCTGACTGGCGCTCCGGTAGACGTACAGCGTCTGGCCTGTGCGGTGTTCCTGCCCTCGGTCCCCACTCTCGCGGCGGGCCGGTCATTCTTCGACGGCGTACGACATCTGTCGCCCGGTGCCCGGATCGAGCTGCCCGCCGACGGCGGCGAACCGCGCGTCGGCACAACCTGGCGGCCGGATCCGCTACCGGATCACGTGCCTGAGGTCCAACTCCGTCACGCCTTGGCCGCTTCGGTCGGCTTGCGCGTCAACACGGACCCGTCGCTGTCGTGTGACCTGTCGGGCGGTCTGGACTCCACCAGCATCTCGATGCTTGCGACGGCTTCCTTGCCGACCGGGCGCCGGCTGAACGCGGTCACGGTCCATCCCGACGGGGACCTCGGCGGAGCTGATCTGCGCCATGCCCGTCTGGCCGCAGCCCGCCACCCGCGCCGCCTCACCCATCATCTGCTGCCACTCACCAGTCGACATCTGCCGTACACCGCGATCACTGAAGCGACGACAACAGACGAACCGGCACCCTCGACTCTGACGCGCACCCGCCTGGTCCACCAACTTGACTGAATGAAGCAAGCGTTGGGTAGCCGGACGCACCTGACCGGCGACGGCGGCGACAGCATCCTTTTCCAGCCTCCGATCCACCTCGCCGATCTGATCCGTCACCGCCTCCTTCGCCGGGTGGCAGGCGAGGCACTCGGCTGGGCACGACTCCGCCACACCTCGGTCGGCCCCTTGCTGGCTTCGTCCGCGCGCACGGCGTGCGCCAGCCGTTTCCAAGCGCTGGAGGTCCTCGCCAACGAGGTCGGGGATCCGACCCGCAACGATCACGGCAAGGTCACCTGGTTCCCGTTGCTTCCCTGTCCCGCCTGGGCCGCCCCACCGGCGGTCCGCCTGCTGGTCGACGCCGCTCACCAAGCAGCCGCCGAAGCTGACCCGTTGCCGGGCCTCGACCACTCGGTACGTGTGCTGGTGGACGAGATCCGCGAGGTCGCGCGCACCGCCGCGGCCGACGCCCAACTCGCCGCATCGTGCGGCATCCAGACGCACAACCCGTTCCTTGACCCCATGGTGGTGAACACGGTCCTGACCACGCCGATCGGCCGACGCCCGCCGCTGTATGCCTACAAGCCGGTACTGGCCCGCGCCATGGCAGGAGTGCTGCCGCCCGAGACCGCCGACCGCACCACCAAGGGCAGCTTCGATGCCGACCATTACGCCGGCCTCCGGGCCAACCTGCCGGAGTTGTCGACCTTGGCGAACGGCCACCTTGCCGCCCTCGGCCTGATCCGTCCCGGGCCGTTCCGCCACCATCTGGCCCAGGCCGCCGCCGGCCTGCCGATGCCGCTCGCCACCCTTGAACAGGCCCTGACCGCTGAGGCGTGGCTGACCGCCCATCACGGCGGCCCGTCCCCTGGCTGGACTCGCGCCCCGGAAGCGAGCGCGCCCCGTGGATGAGCTCTCCGCCTTCGCCACCGTTCTTCCACACTTCCGTGCCGTGGACTTCGGCCACGTCGTGGTCCTCATCGACTACCGCACAGGCGACGTGAAGGGCCTCTTACCCACCACCGCCGAGCGTTTCCGCGAGGCCGCCCGCACGGGTCGCCCTGGCCGGCTCCCTGGTCCACTGGCCACCCACCTGCTGACCTCCGGGTTCCTCGCCCCCACCTCGGGACCTCGCCCCTGGCCAGTGACCAGGGCCACGACGGCGACGGCCAGTTGGGGAAGCGTCGAGCACCCCGCCGGCACGGCACGCCCCCGTTCCGTTCCGCCTCTTGACCTGCTTCGCGCCACAGGAGCGCTGTCCGCCGTGGCAGCCGTCAAGGCCGTCGGCCACCGTCGTACGACCATGCTCCGCGTCATCCGCACCGTCCACCGAGCCACGTCAACTCGTCGCCGCCCGGCCACCCCTGAGCAGGCGGCCGCCGCAGTACTCGCCGTCCGGGCCGCCGGGTGGAACTCCCCTGGGCGCAGCGCCTGCTTGGAGGAGTCCGCCGCCGCCGTACTACTGATGGCCTCCCGTTGTCTCGGTGTCACCTGGTGCCACGGAATCGCCGCGGACCCCGTCCGGCTGCATGCCTGGGTGCAGACTGAGGACGGCACGCCAATCGCCGAACCCCTCTCCACCAGCGCCTTCACACCCGTTCTCACTCTCGGAGCCCACCATCACCAGTCCTGAACCAATCATCTGGGTCCGCGACGACGTCTGCGGACTCGGCCCCTACCAGGCCGACCTCGTGGAGACGTACTGGCGGTGGGAGCAGGACCCCGCCTCGCTCATCGGCTACGGCCGCCAGCAACCGGAGTCCCTGGAGGCCCGCACCGAGGGCATCGCCCACCAGCTCCGCGGCGACAACATTCGGTTCACCGTCTACCACCTCACCGACGGAACGCCAGAACCGGTAGGGGTCACCACCCTGTTGCCCGATCCCTCGGTGCGCACGGCCGAGTACGTCGTGATGCTCGCTCCTGAGGCCCGCGGCATGGGACTGGGAACCGCCGCCACCCGACTGACCCTGGACTACGCCTTCCACATCACCAACCTGCGGATGGTCTGGCTGAAGGTGCTGGCCCCCAACAAGCCCGCCGTCCGCGCATACGAACGGGCCGGTTTCCGCACCGCAGGCACCCTCCGCCAAGCCGGGTACTGGCTCGGGCAGGTCTGCGACGAGTTGCTCATGGACACCCTCAGCTCCGACGTTTCCCCGCCCTCGGTCATCAGCCCACTGATGCCGTGAGTCGCCGTCGGCCTGACGATCAGGCGTCGGCCCCTGCCGCATATGAGGTGGGCGTCACCGAGTTCCGAAGCCGCACTCGATCGCATCCTGAATGCCGCCTGCTCCACTCCGCCCACCCCATGGAGTCGTCCGTGCCCCGCCCCTACGTCCTCCTGTCCGCCGCTGTGTCGATCGACGCCACGCGACGCGTCCCGGGGCCCGAAGCTCGGGCTTCGAGGGCCGGGACAGGGCGGCTCACTCTTTCGTGGGTACGGAGAGGGCGCGGGGCCCGGCGCTTGAGCTTCGGGATTCGGGGGCCGGGACGCGGGGTTCGGGATTCGAGCGGTGTCGTTGTCCGGTAGGGAAAGAAGGGGGTAGCGAAAACCTCCCCGCCTCCCCACCCCTCCATAGCCAGCAAATATGACTATTCGTGATCAGTTTGCAGCGGACTGTCACGACTGTCTACGGTGCCCTCAACGAAACGACCCCGACGCGGCGCTAACAACACCGGACGGGGTCTCACCCCAAGATCGAACGGACCCCGATCTCGTGGCTACCGAGAAGCTTAGCCCTGCCCTGCCCGCCCCCGCAGCCTCACGCCCGTACGCCAGAGCCCACCACGGCTACGGCAAGCGCACCGCGCTCGGCCAACGCCCGCCCCGTGCTGCCGACTTCGCGCTTCTGCCGGAACGGGAGCGATACGTCGCCGGGTACGTGGACCGGCTGCCCGACGGGTGCGCCATGGACGTCAAGTCGCTGGCCAAGGCACTTCCGCTGTACGGACAGATGGCCGTCGGCAGCGCGTTGCGGGCCCTGGGAGTGGCCGGTCATCTGCGGCGTGTGCGGTGCCAAGTGGTCGAGGCCGGTCAGAGCCGCTGGGTGACCCGGACGTACTGGTCGCGTACGGCACACGACAGCGCGTAGTGGGACACGTTCACCCGCGACGGCGCCGGAAACCACCCGGAAGCCCCGGCTGAACCGGCCGCTCCGGCAGTCGTGCCCGCCCCGGCAGTCGTGCCCGTCCCGGTGGTCGAGGCGGCATCGGAGGTCGCTCCACCGCCGACCTGGGCCGACGAGGCGGTCCCGGCATCCCCGGCTGGTCATCCGGCCGCCTCGGCTCAGCGCCCGGCCGTCTCGGCTGAGCATCCGTCCACTTCGGCCCAGCGTCCGCCCGCCTCGCCGCCTGTCGTCCCCGCGCAGCGGACCGCCGCCGAGGAGACCCCGGCCGGTCCCTCGCCCGCGTACCTCGCCCTCGCCCGACTCGGACGCCGCGAACCACGCCTGGCCCTGTCCGCCGCCGACTGCGCGGTACTCGAAGAAGCGGCCTCCGCATGGCTGGAGCGGGGTGTGGACACGGAATACCTCACCCTCGCTCTCACGGCCGGGCTCCCCTCACACGTCGACTCGCCCGTCGGCTTCGTACGGCGTCGGCTCATGGACAAGATCCCGCCCCGGCTACCGACGGCACCGTCACCGGTCGCATCCGACGCCCCCGTGCGCCGGGTCTTGATGGAGTGCACCGAATGCGGGGTGCCCGGACCGCCCGAAGCCCTGCCGGGCGGCCTCTGCCGGTCCTGCCGTACGCCTTCCCCGGAGGCCGGGGCGCCCACTCCCGTCGAGGTCCCCGAGCAGCGCGACGTCCACGCACTCGTCGACAGTCTCCGCAACCTGATGCAAACCCCCTGACCTCCTGGCCCCCGATCCCCGACGAGCGCATGTTCCCCCTACCAGGGCCCTCTTCAGGCGCGGGGACGCGGCCGATGTCCGTGAGGGCCCGCAGACGGTGGATCCACCGGTCCGGCTGTCCCCGAATTCGATGTTCGCCCGGTCCGGCTCCGCCCTACCGTCGTCCCCATGGCTGACGCATGCTTCGCGCACCCCCGCCTGGCCCCGCTCTACGATCCTCTCGACCCCGACCGAGGTGACCTCGACCCCTATCTCCGGATGGCCGACGACTTCGGGGCGCGTCGGGTGCTGGACATCGGATGCGGGACCGGGGTGTTCGCCCTCCTGTTGGCCGGGCGCGGTATCGAGGTGGTGGGGGTCGATCCCGCCCGTGCGTCCCTCGACGTGGCGCGGTCCAAGCCGGGCGGGGAACGGGTGCGGTGGATCTGTGGGGATGCGGAGGCCCTCCCGCCGCTTCAGGTCGATCTCGTCACCATGACGGCGAACGTCGCCCAGGCCATTGCCGATCCGCAGGACTGGTCCGCTACCTTGCGGGTGGCGTACGACTCGCTACGACCCGGCGGGCGGCTCGTGTTCGAAACCCGGGACCCGGCGGCGCGGGCCTGGGAGCAGTGGACTCCCGCGGACTCGCGCACGGTGACGGAAATCCCGGGCGCAGGCGCGGTGGAGAGCTGGGTCGAGGTCACCTCGGTCGACGGGCCACTGGTCTCCTTCCGGTGGACCTATGCGTTCGCGGCGGACGGGCAGATGCTGACCTCGGATTCGACGCTGCGGTTCCGGGAGCGAGCGAAGGTCGAACGGGATCTGGGCGCACAGGGGTTCGAGGTGGAGGAGGTGCGGGATGCGCCGGACAGGCCGGGCAAGGAGTTCGTCTTCGTGGCGCGGCGCCGTCAGAAGCGGGGTTCTGACTCGCCTTCCGTGGAGCATGCACCTGAGTGACGGTGGTCGAGCGGGCAAGCCCTGGGGAAGTTGCCCGGAGTTGAGCCGTTCCGGGTGCGGTGAGGCTGACAGTTCGGACCGTGGAAGAAGTGGTCCACCGGGCTGGCAGAGGTGCTGTTCCCGTCAATCGCCGATGTGCGGTGCCGTCGGTCGACGTGAGCGACGAGGCGGTACGTATGGAGGCGCGAAGCACGGTGGCTGGGGCCGTCTGCCCCGACTGCGGAAGCTGGTCATGACGGTCGTCGTCGGCTTCAATCTCCGCCGCAAGCGCGTCTTGCTCTACTCAAACGCCATGAACCGGCCCAACTCACGTGACTTGTCCCGAAGGGCGGTCGCCCACACGTCCTCAGAGGCAACCGGGACCGCCGGGACCTGAACATCATTGAGGCCCCCGTCCTCGGCGGAACCTGTCGGCAGCCAGTTCACCTCGATGCCTGCCCTCTCCGCCAAAACCAGCACCGTGGCGACGAAGCCCTCGGACAGGGCAGTCATGACCACGTGACTCGTCCTCCGGTGCCATGCGATCAGGGCATCGACGAACTCACTGAACACGAGAGGGTCGATCTGGCACTCGTCGGCCTGCATGGGACCGATGCCGGAGGGCAGTCCCAGTTCGGCCTGGTAGACACTCACCTGGCTGATGAACAGCCGGGAGGCTCCGTTGGACGGGTTCCACAGGGTCTGGTCGCCCATGTCGTAGTACTGGCTCAATGCAGCCTCTTTCTGCTGGGCAGGCATACCAGCCAGCGTCTCGAGCACATGACATTACGGCCAGTCAGCCCTCTACGAAAAGTGAGCCACGGCCAGCAGCGGTGAAAACCAACGTGGTTACGGAACCGGCCCGTTGACCGCCCCCCTGTGGGCCGGCCGCACGGATCAGTCACGTCGTGCCGAGCGGCGGCGGCCGGTGGGGCTCCAGGATGTGGTGGGCGTACGTGTCGTCCGGCGCGATGCTCAGGACCGCCCGGCGGGCCTCCTCGGAGCGGCCTGTCTCGCAGAGCAGTCGGACGAGGACGTACAGGGCGCCGCGGTCGCCGTCCCGGGCACGGTCGAGCAGATCGATAGCCGTGTCCCAGTCGTGGGTCTCCTCCGCCGCTCGGGCCCGCTCGAACCACTCCACGGGGCGAGTATCGCGGTCCGGACACCCCTTCAGGAAGGAACCGGGCAGGGGCCGGGGAACCACACCGGGGCGCCCGGCCGCGCACCTTGTGGGCCGGCTGGGACCGATCGCGGGTCGGGACGCGGCCGGATGCGGCTCGGGGCGCGACGGTCCGCGAGTCACGGTGGCGGGCGCTGCCGACCGCCAGCCGGACCATGACGGATTGTCAGTGCCGCCGCATAGGGTCCACGACATGACTGACTGGACCCATCACTCGTTCCCCGACCATGAGGTCAACCTCGTCTTCGCTCGCGGGCTGGCCCCCGACGCGCTCGTCGGGCGGCTGCGGGACCTGCTCCGCGAGCCCCTGGCCCATGGCGTGGCGAACGGTTGGACCTGGGCGGTCCACGACATGCTGAGCTTCGAGGCCGACGACTACGAGCTGGTCGACTACGTCGGCATCTCCCAAGGCGGCGGGGAGATCGTCGTCTTCGTGACCGAGCCGTGCAGCGCGAAGGCGCACGGGCCGGACTTCTCGTACTACCGGGACGGCCGTATGGTCCTCCACTTCAGCTTCGAGGACGTGGAGCAGCGGGTGGGCGAGAACCCGGACCACCTCTCCGCCGAGCTTCTGGCCGCGAACCTCATAGGCCCTGGAGCGGATTGCGGATGGGGGGAGGGCGATGGCCATGACTGTTCCGAGCATCGGGACGACGACGAGGAACGGCTCGTGAAGACGATCGCGGACTTCTTCGTCCTGCCGTCGCCTCCGCTGGCCGCGAAGGTGGCGGCGCGGTGATGCGGCTCGCCCCGGACACGTACGTCACCTTCTGCAAGGGCATGAGCCTGCCCACGCTGTCCGCCGTCTACGCCGAAGCGGGGCTTCCCCCGACCAGCGCCGGGCAGTCGTCCGGATGGACGTGGGTGACCCATGACGCGCACCCCGCCTCGGACGGGATATCGGTCTGCGAGCTGGCCGGCCGGGTCACCGGATTCCGTTACACGGACCGTGTGGAAGGACCCGAGCCGGCGGAGACCGTGTTCCTGGCGTCCACGCCCGACTGCGCGTGCGAGCACGGGCAGCACTACTCGGTTCCGCACTGTGAAGCCCACCCGTTCCAGTTCGTCCACAGCCGTGGCGGCTTCGCGCTGAACTACTTCAACATGGGCGGCCGCCGCGAGTCGCGACGGAGCGGGGACCTGCTGGTACGCGAGCTGCTCGACGCCGGGATCGTCGGCCGGGAGACGGGGTACGACGCCGATCCCGGTTTCAACGCCGACGGCGCGCACACGCTCCGGATCATCGCGGACCACTTCGGGCTGCCCTCGCCACCGCTGCTCGCGTGAGGCGATCGGGGCCGCCCGGCCGGGTGCGCGGGGCGGTGGGGCCTGTCCCCGCAGGGTAGGGCCTGTCCTAGCAAGGTAGGGCCTGTCCCCGGAAGTGGGGCCTGTCCCCGGAAGGCCGAATGGGGTCCGGCCATGCGGCCGGACCCCCCTCGTTCTCCCCCTCCGCCGGGCCTTCCTGTTCCCCCCGGACTCCCCCCGGAAGCCCCGACGCCGAATACGACGACGGAAGGTACGGAAAGGTTGCATGCCTTTACATTTCCTTTACCATAGGGGTCGTTCCCTCATGGTGAACCGGCCCGCCACGCGACCCGAACGCTCGGCTACCATCCCGCCCATGGGTAGACCGAAGCACGTCATGGCAGCGCTCACGACCACCGCGATCGGGGCCGTCCTCCTCATGGGATGCTCGTCCGACGACGCGGACGCGGACGCCAAGGAGCCGGTGGCGTCGTCGCCCGCCGCGTCCGACTCCCCGGCGCCGGAAGAGAGTTCGGCCACCGGCTACACCACCCCCGCCGCCTGCGAGGGCGTGCCGCTGGAATCGGGGGCGACGATTTCCGGCAAGGACCTGGCCGCCTGTGTGGTCGCCGCGATGGAGGCCTACGGCACCGGCACCGAGTACGTGCTCTCCGGGGACCGGTCGGGTACCACGCGGTTCCGGTTCGGGGACGACCCGGCGATGGCGGGGGACATCGACGGGGAGGACGGGCAGGACGGCGCGACCTCGTTCGTGTTCCTCGGTGACGAGGAGTGGATCAAGACCAACGGGACATGGGTCAAGGGTGATCCGGACGGTGACGCCGGGGCGGTCGTCGTCGCCTCGGTCGGCAAGGCCTACCGGGCGCTCTCGGACCCGCAGGTGACGGCAGACATCATCGCCACCTCCCCGGAGTGGAAGGTCGATACCGAGAAGGCCCTGATCTCCCTGGAGAACGGCGAGGACACCAACGCCTGGCGCATCACCAACACCAAGCCGTTCACCTGGAACGGCGCGACGATGACCGAGTACATCGTGTGGCTGGAGGACGACGCCACCCCGGTGGGCGCCCAGGGCACCTCCGACACCGGCGGTGCGCCCAGCACCACGCTCCAGCACTTCTACGACCTCGGCAAGCCGGTCACCATCGAAGCGCCCGAGTAGGGCGGCCGCCTTCCCCGGGACCCGGACCGCACAACCGGGCCCCGGGGAAAGCGTGTTCAGCAGGCGTGTGCCAGATAGCGGGCGGCGACCTCGGCGATCACCTCGGCGCCGTCACGCGCCCACAGCTCCTCGTTGAAGATCTCCACCTCGATCGGCCCGTCGAATCCGGTCGCCTCGACGTGCCGCCGGAGGAAGCGGAAGTCCACGCTGCCGTCGCCCAGTTGGCCCCGGCCCACCAGCACGCCCGCGGGGAGCGGGGTGATCCAGTCGGCCAGCTGGAAGGAGTGGATCCGGCCGCCCGCGCCCGCACGGGCGATCTGCGCGGGCGCCTGGTCGTCCCACCAGACGTGGTACGCGTCCACGACGACCCCGACCTGCTCGGCCGGGAACCGCTCCGCCAGGTCCAGCGCCTGGGACAGCGTGGAGACGACGCAGCGGTCCGAGGCGAACATCGGGTGCAGCGGCTCGATCGCGAGGCGGACACCGCGTTCCGCCGCGTACGGGGCCAGCTCGGCCAGGGCGTCGGCGACGCGTTCGCGGGCGCCGTACAGATCCTTGTCCCCTTCGGGGAGACCGCCGGAGACCAGGACCAGGGTGTCGGTCCCCACGCCTGCGGCCTCGTCCACCGCCGCACGGTTGTCGTCCAGGGCGCGGGCCCGCCCGGCCGGGTCGGAAGCGGTGAGGAAGCCGCCCCGGCACAGGCTGGTGACGGTGAGCCCCGCGTCCTTCATCAGCTGTCCGGCGCGCTCGATCCCGTACTCCTGCACGGGGGCCCGCCACAGGCCGACCTGTCCGACGCCCGCCTTGGCGCAGCCGTCGGCCAGTTCGGGGAGGGAGAGTTGGCGGACGGTCTCCTGGTTGACGGACAGCCGGGAGAGTTCGGAGCTCATCGGGTACCTCCGTGGACGGCGAGCAGCGCGCGCATACGGGACTCGGCCAGCTCCGGATCGGGGAACAGGCCCAGCCGGTCGGCCAGTTCGTACGCCTTCGCCAGGTGCGGCAGCGAACGGGCGGACTGGAGGCCGCCGACCATCGTGAAGTGGTCCTGGTGGCCCGCCAGCCAGGCGAGGAGGACCACGCCGGTCTTGTAGTAGCGGGTCGGTGCCTGGAAGAGGTGGCGGGACAGCTCGACCGTGGGGTCGAGCAGGGCGCGGAAGCCCTCGGTGTCGCCGGTGTCCAGGACGCGTACGGCGTGGGCGGCCAGCGGTCCCAGCGGGTCGAAGATGCCGAGCAGGGCGTGGCTGAAGCCGCGTTCGTCGCCCGCGATCAGCTCGGGGTAGTGGAAGTCGTCGCCCGTGTAGCAGCGCACGCCGCCGGGGAGGCGGCGCCGGACGTCGATCTCGCGCCCGGCGTCCAGGAGCGACATCTTGATGCCGTCCACCTTGTCCGGGTGTTCGGCGATGACCTTCAGGAAGGTGTCGGTGGCGGCGTCGAGGTCGGCGGAGCCCCAGTAGCCGTCCAGCGCCGGGTCGAACATCGGGCCGAGCCAGTGCAGGACGACGGGTTCGGTGGCCTGGCGCAGGAGGTGGGCGTAGGTCTCCAGGTAGTCCTCGGGGCCGGTCGCCGTGGCGGCCAGGGCCCGGGAGGCCATGAGGATGGTCTGGGCGCCGCTCTCCTCGACGACCGCGAGCTGCTCCTCGTAGGCCGCGCGCACCTCGGCGAGCGTGGCGGGGCCGGTGAGCTGGTCGGTGCCGACACCGCAGGCGATCCGGCCGCCGACCGCCTTCGCCTCGGCGGCCGACCGGCGGATCAGTTCGGCGGCACCGGCCCAGTCCAGGCCCATGCCGCGCTGTGCGGTGTCCATCGCCTCGGCGACGCCCAGCCCGTGCGACCAGAGGTGGCGGCGGAAGGCGAGGGTGGCGTCCCAGTCGACGGCGGCGGGGCCGTCGGGACCGGCGTCGGCGTACGGGTCGGCGACGACATGGGCGGCGGAGAAGACCGTACGGGAGGCGAGCGCCGCACCGTCCGGGGCGGGGCCGAGGTCGAGCGGGGTGGTACGCGGCTCGTACGGACCCTGCGGGAGGTGGATGGTCACGGGGTCAACTCCTGTGCCGCGGGGGCGGGTCGGGCGCCGACAGGGCCGCTCGCGGGGCCGCGCGGAGGGCTGCCCGTGGGGCCGTTCGGTACGCCGTTCAGGGGGCCGTTCACAGGGACAGCTCCGGGACGTCGAAACGGCGGCCCTCGGCCGCCGACCTCAGACCCAGCTCGGCGAGCTGGACGCCCCGGGCGCCGGCCATCAGGTCCCAGGTGTAGGGCTCGTCGAGGGCGATGTGGCGCAGGAACAGCTCCCACTGGGCCTTGAAGCCGTTGTCGAAGACGGTGTTGTCCGGGACCTCCTGCCACTGGTCGCGGAACGGCTCGGTGACCGGCAGGTCCGGGTTCCAGACCGGCTTGGGGGTGGCGGAGCGGTGCTGCACACGGCAGTTGCGCAGACCGGCGACGGCGGAGCCGTGGGTGCCGTCCACCTGGAACTCCACCAGCTCGTCGCGGTTGACGCGGACCGCCCAGGAGGAGTTGATCTGGGCGACGGCGCCGCCGGCCAGCTGGAAGGTGCCGTAGGCGGCGTCGTCGGCGGTGGCCGCGTAGGGCTTGCCCTGCTCGTCCCAGCGCTGCGGGATGTGCGTCCGGACGGTTGCGGAGACGCTGGTGACCTGGCCGAACAGCTCGTGCAGGACGTACTCCCAGTGCGGGAACATGTCCACGACGATGCCGCCGCCGTCCTCCGCGCGGTAGTTCCAGGACGGCCGCTGGGCCTCCTGCCAGTCGCCCTCGAAGACCCAGTAGCCGAACTCGCCGCGTACGGACAGGATCTCGCCGAAGAAGCCGCCGTCGATGAGGCGCTTCAGCTTGAGCAGACCCGGCAGGAAGATCTTGTCCTGCACGACACCGTGCTTGATCCCGGCGTCGCGGGCCAGCCGGGCCAGTTCGAGGGCGCCCTCGACGTCGGTGGCGGTGGGCTTCTCGGTGTAGATGTGCTTGCCGGCCGCGACGGCCTTCCTGATCGCCTCGACGCGGGCCGAGGTGACCTGGGCGTCGAAGTAGATGTCGATGGTCTCGTCGGCGAGGACCGCGTCCAGGTCGGTGGACCACTCGGTCAGGCCGTGCCGCTCGGCGAGCGCCTCCAGGGCGTGGGCGCGGCGGCCGACGAGCACCGGCTCGGGCCACAGCACGTCGCCGTCGCCGAGGTCGAGACCGCCCTGCTCCCGGATCGCGAGGATCGAGCGCACCAGGTGCTGCCGGTATCCCATGCGTCCCGTGACGCCGTTCATGGCGATGCGCACTGTCCTGCGTGTCACGAAAGGTCCCTCCATACAGCCGTAGCAAGCGCTTTCTATGAGGGATGACGCTAGCCTGCCGACAGCGGCCCGGACAAGAGGGGCCGCTCCACAACTCCTCGGAGGAGAGCGATGACAGTCACGCTGGCGGACGTGGCGGCCCGCGCCCGGGTCTCCCCGGCCACTGTGTCCCGCGTGCTGAACGGCAACTACCCGGTGGCCACGTCCACCCGGGAGCGAGTGCTGCGCGCGGTGGACGAGCTGGACTACGTGCTCAACGGGCCCGCCAGTTCGCTCGCCGCGGCCACGTCCGACCTGGTCGGGATCCTGGTCAACGACATCGCCGACCCCTTCTTCGGGATCATGGCGGGCGCCGCGCAGAGCGAGATCGGCGGGCCGGGCGACGGATCGGGCCGGGCGGGCGGCGAGAAGCTGGCCGTGGTGTGCAACACCGGTGGCTCGCCCGAACGCGAGCTGACCTATCTCACCCTGCTCCAGCGCCAGCGCGCGGCGGCCGTAGTCGTCACCGGTGGGGCGCTGGAGGACCCGGCCCACCAGGCAGCGATGGCGGCGAAGTTGGCGAAGCTCGCGGACGCGGGCACCCGGATCGTCTTCTGCGGGCGCCCCCCGCTGCCGGACACGGACGCCGTCGCGGCCTCGCTGGCCTTCGACAACCGGGGCGGTGCCCGACGGCTCACCGAACACCTGCTGGAACTCGGCCACCGGCGGATCGGTTACGTCGCCGGCCCGCTGGAACGCACCACGACACGGCACCGGCTGGAGGGCCATCGCGAGGCGATGCGCGCGGCGGGCCTCTCCGGCGACGAGGAGAGCCTGACCGTGCACGGCCCGTACGACCGGCGCTCCGGCTACGACGCCACGCGTGAACTCCTGGCCCGCGAAGGGGCGGTGACGGCCGTGCTCGCCGCGAACGACACGGTGGCGCTGGGCGCCTGCGCGGCGGTCCGGGACCACGGGCTCCGCATACCGGAGGACGTCTCGGTCGCCGGCTTCGACGACCTGCCGTTCTCGGTGGACGCGGTACCGGCGCTGACGACCGTACGGCTGCCACTGGCCGAGGCGGGGGCGCGCGCGGGCCGACTGGCGATGGGCAAGGAGAAGCCGCCGGCCGGGGGCATCACGACGATCGAGGCGGAGCTGATGGTACGGGGCTCCACGGCGGCCCCGCGGGGCTGAGGGGCCGGACGTGGACCGGAGCGGGATCGCCGGTGGTGCCTCGCCCCGGACGCTTCGGACGGCGGCGGAGGCGGTGACTTCCTCGGCGGGTGCGGTACGCCCGGCGGGCCGGTCTTCGGCCGAGACCGGGGCGTGGGGCCTTCTGGTTTTCACCAAGTGACGGCCCGGGTCGGCGACCTGCGGCAATCTTCCTCGTAGGGCGCTGACCCGCCTTTTGCTGTTGGCTGGCGATGGGGTGCGACGGTCCCGATCGGGTGTCCTGCGGACGGGCAGACGATTCATCGAAAAGGGTTGTCCCACTTGTCGTCATGGACGATGTGGACACACGCGCTCGTCGAGTCAGTCGGGAATCAGCCGTGTTCGCTGCCACTCCTCGCCCGACAGGTAGTACTCGTCTACTTCCAGCCGTCAAGTGACACCTGAGGACCGCCGTTGAGGTAGCGATGGAGAGCGTCGGCCGTGGTGTCCACGAAGCCGACGGGGATGGAATCGGTGTCGACCCAGCAGACCTGGGCATGTTTGCGTGGCTCTCGGTTCTCGGGTTCGCCGGTCCACTCGTGGGCGGCGAACACGACAGTGAGGAAGCCGTTGGGGGCTTCGACGCCCCAGGCACCGTGGATGATGTGGGCGACTTGCAGGGACTCGGGCCTCACCGTGAGGCCCGTCTCCTCGTAGAGCTCGCGGACCGCAGTCTCGGTGATGGGCTCGCCGGGCTCGCTCTTGCCTACGGGGAGGTCCCACAGCCCCTGGGCGAACTTGGCGTTCTCGCTGCGCTGGAGAAGCACGACGCGATTCGTGACCTCGTCATGGACGATGACGGCCGCGACCAGCAGGGTCATCGAGTCAAGCGCCGGCTTGAGGGCTTGGGAGCGGTCGCCGGTCTGCTGAGCCACGGGGTTCCCCTCGTCGGGCGGGTTGTTGGGCATGTGAGAGCGAGGGCCTCGCGTGCGCGGCGGGCGAGATCTACGGCACCGGGTACCTTGCGCCGATGGTAGATCGCGAGCGTGGAACGGATCGAGGTGATCGCCTTGCGGGTGCGGTCTGAGGTCATGCCCTCCATGAGGGCAAGGGCCTGGGTCCAGGCCGCGACCGCTTCGTCGGCTCGGGACTGGGCAGCGAGGCTGTCGCCGAGGTCGGCGATCAAGGCCCATGCCGCGCTCGGCGGCCGGCTCGTGCACGGCTGCCATTCCGTGCCGGACCAGTCCGGCGGTGTGGTCGCGCCCTCCGGTGCCTCGATGGCCAACTTCCGGGGTGACCTGGCCGAGTTCAAGGCGGGCTGGATCGAGCAGGTCTACGCCCACCGCGTGACCGCAGCCGAATAGGCCTCCCCCGCACGGCTCCGGGGCGGGCGGCGCGCGAGCCGGCCCGCCCCGGATCCCACCAGTCCCTGGAGACCCCCCATGGGACCAGAGCCCGTCCGCCACCCTGCTCAAGGACCTGTGCACCCTCACCGGCAAGCCCCTTCCCGAACGCGCAGCGATTCGCGTCTGGGGCATGTCCGGCGTCGAACGCGTCACGTTCCCCGACGGCACCACAGCCGTTTTCAAGCGGGACGCAGACGACCTCGACGGCGTCGCCGCCGCCGTGATGCTCCATGTCGCCCGCCCTGCGGGCGGTCTGCCCCTTCTCGACAGCGAGGGCCTCGCGGCCCCGCCCGGACGAGCCCTGAATCACCTTCAACGGCTGCGGAAAGCCGATCCGCTGGACAGACTGCGACGACATCGAGACCGCACTGGGGAAGATCTCCGCCGCAGCCGAGAGCCGCGTCCAGGGGGCGACGCTCGACCCGTTCGGCTGGGTCCACTCCGAGTTCCGCCCCACGAGCATCCACATCGGGGAGAACGGCTGGCACCTCCTCGACTTCGCCCGCGCCCTCACCGGCCCTGCGGGGCTGAGCGTCCGGACGTGGATGGCGTTTGCGGCGTCTGACGCACAGGTTCGAATCCTGCGGCGCACAGCAGTCCGAAATCTCCGAGAGAGCCAGGGCCTCCGGTCCATGCCGTGACGGCGGGCCGGGCGGGTCGCCTACACGCGGGTGCAGAGGAGGTCGTGGAAGCGGAGTCCGAACGCACATGGCGTGTTCGCGACTGTTGAGGGCTGACGTCAGTTCAGGCGCCCCCGCGGTACACGTGCCAGGTGGTGGCGGCAGACGCCAGGCGCCGGGTCCACGGGTCCGGATCGCCGGTGGTGATCTCGCCCCAGACACTTCGGTTGGCGGCAGCGAAGGCGGTGATTCCCTCGGCGGGTGCGGTGAGCCAAGCGGGGATCTCGGCGGCCCGGTCTTCGGCCGAGGCGGGGGCATGGCCGGAGGCGATGAGCCAGATGACCCAGTAACCGGCATCGAGCCAGGCGGCTCCCCGGGTGGCCCAGGCCCAGTCGACGAGACGTGCGCGATCGCCCTGCGAGGCACAGTTGTTGACGAGCACGTTGGTGTTGTTGAGGTCGGTGTGCAAGAGGTGATCTCCTGCGAAGAAGCGGAGGTCGCCGGGAGCGGCCGCGTAGCGCTCCAGGCGTTGCTCGGCGTGGCGCAGCTCGATGCCGGGGCACGCGGTTTCGCCGAGGCGGCAGAGAAGTGCCGCGACTTCAGGGAGGTCGGGTGAGCCGGGGGAGAAATCGGCGTGATGGCCGTCCTGGGACTCGAAACCGAGGAGGTCCCACCCGGCGGTCTCGACGTGCCAGCACAGGGCGGGAGCGACCCCGCCGAGGAAGGGGGCGATCGAGGCCTCCCGGCGCTGGGTCCAGACACGAGGGTGATCGGTGCGCAGGCCTTTGATGTGCCAGGCCCCTGTGGCGGAGGTGACGCGGGCCGCGATCTCGCTGTTGAAGCCCTCGGTGGCCTCCACAACGCTGAGCAGAGGGCCGGTGTACTGCTCGACAGCGGCGCGGACGGTGGTGGGCAGCCGGTCCAGGCCGATGCGGGTGGTCGCCATGGATCTCACTCTTCTACGGAGGCAGTGGTGCGGAGGCTTCGGGCGGAAGAACGACCCGAAGCCTCCGCGGTTATGTACAGCCGTACGACTATGTGTACGGGTTGTCGTCGTTACAGCCGGGGACCGCGCCCTCGGTCAACGCCTCCAGGTCGTCCAGGAGGACGACTCCTTCAGGCTCCTCCCGGACCGGTGGCCGGGAGCTGATCTCCACCATGACAGCGGTCATCGCAGCATCTCCTCGTTTCCGTGTTGGCAGTAGGTGTTCAGTGGTGCCTTCGCCTCCTGGTAGGCCTTGGCGAGCGGTCGGCAGACCCGGCAGGTGCGAGAGAGCTGACAGCCGCCACAGCCACCGGTGCGAAGCATCTGGGCATCGGCGATGCCGGGCAGACGGAACAGTCCGTCCAGGCCCTCGGTCATGAGGTCGACAGGGTTCTCACGGCCGACCTTGCACATGGTCGCCAGGCCGTGCGGGTCGACGTGGAAGAAGGTGTGGCCGGCGGGGCAGCCCTTGAAGACGCTGGACTTGTCCAGGAAGCCAGGGGCCTGCACGGCCAGGGGCTCGGGTGTTCCCGAGTACGTGGGGGAGATCGCCCCGTACTCCGTGCGTTTGGCCCCGTACCGGTCGGCGAAGGCACGCATGGCCTCCGCCTCGTGTGCGTTGTGCTTGGTAATGATCAGCGCCATTTCGAGCGCGATTCCGGCCTTCCGAGCTGCGACGAGACCCCTCTCGACGAGCTTGAACGCTCCCTTCCTGCGGGTAAGGGAGTCGAAGCTGTCCGGGGTTGCCCCGTAGAGAGAGACGGTCACCTTGTGCGGCGGCAGCTTCCGCAGCATCTCGATGATGTCGGGCCGGTGGAGCCGGGAGCCATTGGTGAGGATCTCGATCAGCATTCCGGATCGGTGGGCGAACGCGTACGCGTCCATGAAGTCACGGTCGATCAGTGGCTCACCGCCGGTGAACTGTAACCACAGAACCCCGGCGTCCCGCAGCAGCTCCAGGAGGCGGACTTTGCCGTCCCACGGAAGGCCCTCGAACTTCCGCTCGGCGAGGTAGCAGTGCTCGCAGTTGAAGTTGCAACCCTTGTTGATCTCGTACGTGGCCCGGCCGTATCCGAATCGGGTCTCCGGACGCACCAGGAGGACGGTGCGCGCTGGTCGGCCAGTCAGTTCAAGGCCCCACGCGGCTCGGGCTGTGTCGAGGAGCCAGACCGGCAGTGGGCCGCTGCTCTCGGCGAGCGAGGCGAGCTGTTCGTACAGCGCGCGGGGGATCTGTATCCCGGCACGAGCGCCGGGTCGGGCAACGAGGAACGTGCCGTTGTACGGGCTTGCGATCAGCTGGTGCACGGGTCCTCCTCCCTGCTGTCTTGCCAGGTGTGCTGCTCAGCGTGATCGGCGAACAGGCAGCAGCCCTCCCCATCGGGTCCCGGGCCGACCAGCGGGCAGTCCGGCAGTACGGTCAGCTCCACGTCCGCCCTCCCACGCCAGCGGAGCCAGAGCGCGGTGCCGTATTCCGAGTCGCCGAGAAGGCCGTAGTGCTCGTCGTCCCCGTGTACGGACAGCTGACACTGCACGGCGCTGTCGACGCACCCCGAGGCCGACTTCTCCCGGGCCTCCCTCGTTGAATCCAGCGGCAGCTGCCGCCAGCGCGCACACCTCATCGCGAAACCCCCCGGTGGGAGCTGGTGGAGTCCCGTGCGCCGCACCGATGGCACGCGCATGGCGGGAAGCCGCCGAGGCTGTCCGGGACCGCCGGGTTCTCTCCCACGCGCACCTCCCCCAAAGGGCCCCACGTCCGACCGGAGTCACGCGACACCCGCAGTGTCATCCGCACGACAGGCTGCGTAACGTCCGAGCATGCGTTCGGCGTGATCGGGTGCTCCTGCGAGAGGTCGTGCGACCTGGCTGCCATGCCACGAGAGCCGGTCGAAGCACCAGTCTTGGACGACACTATGAGCCACCTCCTATACACATGATCAAGTCCGTCACTCATGTACATGAGTGATAGAGAGTGCAGCACTCCTGTACATGAGTCAACCCACCACGACAAGAATTCCACGGTGAGGCTTGCCGCTTGACGGCGCCTCAGTTCCCTGCGGAGAACCGGTAGTCCAATACGAACTGGTCAGCGGCCATGATCGTGTCGCATACCTCCACGATGCGCCCGGACTTGGTCGCCGCGCTTCGTACGAGATGGATCACCGGGGAGCCGGGGCTCAGCGCAAGTGCGGAGGCCTCGGCCTTCGTTGCGAGTCGCGCCCGAACGGTCTCGGTGAACTCCGCGAGGGTGTGCCCGCGGTCTTCGAGCCGGGCGTAGATACCGCCGCCGCCTGGATTCTCGGCGAACATCTCCGGGATGTCCTTCACAACCTCCCAGGGGAGGTACGAGGTGGCCTCTTCCGTGGGCACACCGTCCCGGAAATAGCGGCGCTTACGCGCGAGCACCTGGGAGCCGACGGGCACCTCCATCCGCTCGGCGATCTCCTCCGGTGCCTCCGCCGGGCCGATGAAGAGGACCTGCACGGACGGACGACCACCGGACTGCTCTGCTTCCGCGAGGTACGCGGCCTTGCCTGCCTTCCTGTGGGACCGGCGGAAGCGGTCGGAGGACTTGCGCTGCACAGGTGGCCGGGACCGGACGAAAGATCCCCGCCCGTGGTGAGTCTCGATCAGCTGGGTCGCGCGTAGCTCCGCGACTGCCTTGCGCACGGTTCCCGAGGCGACGCCGTAGCGTTCCATGAGAACCGTTTCGCTCGGCACGGCGTCTCCGGCTCTCAACACACCCGACCGAATCTGTGCGGCAAGGTCGTCCGCGATCTGGAGATACTTCGCCTTGGCCGAAGAGGCCACATCACTGCTCGCCATAGTCCTTCTCAGTCTCCTATTCTCCTGTACATGAGTAACAGCCGCCAGGAGACCCCGTCAACGCCGCTCCACTCCGTCTCCGTAGCGGGAGTAGTCGTCCGGGGCGACGGCCGGGTGCTCACGATCAAACGAGCCGACAACGGGACCTGGGAGCCGCCCGGCGGGGTGCTCGAACTGGCCGAGGCCCCCGAGGACGGCGTCCGTCGTGAGATCTACGAGGAGACCGGCATCGCGGTCCGCGTGGGCCGCCTGACCGGGGTCTACAAGAACACGTCCCGGGGCATCGTCGCCCTGGTCTTCCGCTGCCACGCCGAGGGCGGCCACGAGCGGCTGTCGGAGGAGTCCGCGGCGGTCGAATGGCTGACCCCGGACGAGGTGACCCGTCGTATGACCGAGGTCTACGCGGTCCGCGTCACCGATGCCCTGCTGAACGGCGCACCCCGCGTCCGAGTGCACGACGGCCGGACACTGGCCGGACGCTGAGGTCCTCAAGTCCGATACGACGCGGATCCGGATCCCGCGACCGGTATTCGGCAGGCCACCCGTACGGCCCCCACGCACCGCCCCCCGAAAGATGGGGGCCACTCCCCCATGTGCCGGGCCTGTCCGCCCCGCAGGATGGGGCGTGGGAAGGCCGCTCGGTCTTCCACGGCCGGGGAGGTGGACGCGGTGGCGGAGAAGAACACGGTCCGGGGTACGGAACCGCTCAAGGCCCCCGCGCCGCGTATGGCGGCGGCCCGCACGGCCCCCGGGCACCCGCGCGACGTCGCGCCGGAACCGCGCGAACCGTACGGTCCCGTCCGAGCACCGCGCGACCCCGCACCGGCCCCGCGCGGTCCCAGCCCCCTCCCGGAACCGCACAACGCCGCACCAGCACCCGCACCCGCCCCGCGCGGCGGCCCTTCCCCGGAACCACGCGACCCCGCCGCCCCCGGGCCCGGCACCCACGACCGGGTGCCCGGGGACGCCCCGCTCCTCGGTGCCCGGGGGCACGGTGAGCCGTGGTGGCTGGCCGGTGTCGTGGGGCAGGCGGCCGGCGGGGAGCCCGACTGGGCCGTGTTCGTCCGGGAGGCCGTGGCGGGCGCGCCGGTCGAGGTGGAGGTTCCGGACCGGCCGTATCCGGACCTGACCGGTTTCGAGCTGGTCGTGGCGCCGTTCGTGGCGCGGGCCGCCGACCGGGTGGCCGAGGCGTGCGGGGCGGGCGGCTGCCCCGCCGCCGTGCTGGAGGGGTTCCGGCAGGACACCGCCCGGCGGCTGGCGCGGCTCGCGGCCCGGACCCTCGTACTGGAACTCCACCAGGCGCGCACCGGAGGCCGGTTGGGCGGGAAGGGGTCGCGGGAGCGGTTCCGGGACTTCCTGCGGATGACGGCGTGCCGGGCCGGTCTCGCGTCGCTGGTCACCGCGTATCCCGTGCTCGCCAGGGTCCTCGCACGCAACGCGCTGAACGCGGCCGACGCGTTCGCGGAGATGCTCGGCAGGCTCGCGGCCGACCGGGACCTGCTGGCCTCCTCCGGGGTGCTCGGCGACCGGGGCACGGGGACGGCCGGCGGCTGCGGGCCGGACGCCCTGACGGGGGTCGCCGCCGGTGCCGGTGACAGTCACCGCGGGGGCCGGGCGGTGATGCTGCTGCGGTTCGCGGACGGTGCCCGGCTGGTCTACAAGCCGCGCCCGCTCGCCGCCCACCGGCACTTCAACACGTTGGTCGCGTGGTTCAACTCCCGTGTGGACGGTACCGATCTGCGCTCGCCCCGGGTGCTCGACCGGGGCGCGTACGGCTGGGCCGAGTTCGTCGAGGAGGCGCCCTGCCGCTCGGCCGCCGAGACCGCGCACTTCTACCGGCGGCTGGGCGCGCTGCTGGCCCTCCTGCACGTCCTGGACGGAACCGATCTGCACCACGAGAACCTGATCGCCCGGGGGCCGCACCCCGTGCTGGTCGACGTGGAGACGCTGTTCCACCCGCCGCTGGTGCCGGCCGGCTTCGCCGATCCGGCCGCCCGCGCCCTGCACGCCTCGGTCCACCGGGTGGGCCTGCTCCCGCAGTTGCTGGTCGGGGACACCAGCGCGCTCGACATGTCGGCCATCGGCGGGGGCCGGGCGGCGCCCTCCCCCGTCGAGACGGCGGACTGGGCGGCGGCCGGTACCGACACGATGCGCCTGGTCCGCAGGGCGGGCCGGTTCACCGGGTCCGCCAACCGGCCCCGGCTCGACGGGGTACGGACCGACCCGTCCGCGTACACCGACGCCCTGTGCGACGGCTTCCGCGCGGCCTACACCGCCCTCAGCGAGTCTCGCCGCGAACTCCTCGGCCCGGACGGCCTGTTGCGTATGTTCGCGCGGGACGAGGTCCGCTTCGTGCCCCGGCCGACGTCGGCGTACGCCACGCTGCTGCACGAGTCCACCCACCCCGACCTGATGCGCGACGCCACCGAACGGCAGCGGGTGTTCGCCCTGTTGCGCACCGGGGCCCTCGGCGCGACGGCGCTGCCCGGTCTGGAGGACGAGGAGATCGCGGAGCTGTGGCGGGGTGACGTGCCGGTGTTCACCACCCGGCCGGGCGCCACGGACCTGTGGAGCGGTACGGGGCGCCGGGTGCCCGGATCCGGTGGCCCCTGCGGGCTGGAGCGGGTCGAGGCGAAGGTGCGCGCCCTGGACACGGTGGACCGGCAGGACCAGGAGCGGATCATCCGGACCGCCATGGTCGCCACGTCCGCCGAGCCCCCGCACCGCGCCTCCGGGGGCGGCCGGCCGAGGGTGGCCGCCACCGCGCCGGAACCGGAACGGCTGCTGTCCGCCGCCCGGTCGGTCGGCGACCAACTGGTCTCGCAGGCGTACCACGACGGGAACCGGACCAACTGGATCGGCCTGGAGCTGCTCGGCGAACGTTACTGGCGGCTGACCCCGCTGGCGGCCGACCTCGCGTGCGGCTACACCGGGCCGGCCCTCTTCCTCGCCCAACTGGCCTCGCTCACCGGGGACTCGCGGTACGCCGACGCCGCCCGCGCGGCCCTGGCGCCGGTGCCGGGGCTGCTGGACGCCCTGCACCGGCGGGTGGACGACCTCGGGGTGCTCGGCTCCGGCGCGTTCGCCGGTCTCGGTGGCATCGCGTACGCCCTCACCGAGGTGGGGACGCTGCTGGACGATCCCCGGGTACGGGAGTGGGCGGGTCCCGCCACCCGGCTGAGCCACGCGGCGGGTTCCGCCGAGGACGGGTCCGGGGTGCGCGGCGGGGCGGCGGGCGGACTGGTCTCGCTGCTCGCGGTGCACCGGACCACCGGCCGGGCGGAGGCCTGGCGTGGTGCCGAACTCTGCGCCGAGCGGATCGCGGCGGCACCCCTGCCCACGGCGGAGGGCTTCGCGGACGGGGCGGCGGGCATCGGCTGGGCGCTGTTGCGGTTCGCCGGTGCGGGCGGCGGTGCGCGCTACCGCGAGGCGGGGCTGGCGGCCCTGCGCCGTGCGGTGCTCGGCGACCACGAGGGCCAGGCCTGGTGCCGGGGCACGGCGGGCGTCGCGCTCGCCGTCGCCGACAGCCCCGACGCCCTGGCCGACCCCGAGCTGGCCGCCTGGCTGGCGGTCCGGGCCGGTGAGCTGGCCGAGGCCGCGCCGCTCGCCGACGACAGCCTCTGCCACGGCGAGTTGGGCGTACTGGAGCTGCTGGGCCACACCGCCCTGCCCCACGCCCGCCCTCACTGGCTGCGCCGGACCGGCATCCTGCTGGCCGCCGCCGACCGGGCGCAGCCGCACTGCGGGACGCCCGGACACGTACCGCACCCGGGGCTGCTCACCGGCCTGTCGGGTATCGGGCACGGGCTGTTGCGGGCGGGCTTCCCCGACCGGATCGGCTCCGTGCTGCTCCTGCGCCACTCCGCCGGGATCCCCCCGGGACGGCCCGGCCCCCTCCGTACCTCCGTCGTCGACCACGGCCGATGACCCGTCACCGTGGCCCGTCGGCGACGACCTGTCACATGACCCCTTCCTGATGACCCCACCCTGATCACCGACAAGTGAGGCAGACATGACGCAGATCAGCGACTCGGCCCTGTACACCGCCGCCACCACCGCGTACGACGGTGCCTCCGAGCACCCCGCGGGCCGGATCTCGCTCGGTTCCGGCGGGGCGTTGGGGCTGCGCAGCAGACTTCTCAGCGGGTCGGACGGGGACGGCGGCTACGACCCGGAGCTGCCGCTGACCACCTTCACCGCCCCGATCACCGCGCTCTGACCCCTTCACCGTCCCGATCACCGCGCTCTGACCTCTTCACCGTCCCGGTCCGTCCGACTTCTTTCGCCTTTCTGTTACGGTCCGGCCCCTTTGGCCGTTCCCCTTCGACCCTTTCACGGGACAACGCACCGGATTCCGGCGAATGCGCCTACTGCCGCGCTCTGTACGGCTCCAGTAGCCTGCGGCCATGCGAGCCACTTCGCCGGTCATCGTGGGCCGGGACGACGAGATCGTCCTGCTGGGCAGCGCCCTGGACGCCGCGCGACGGCGTTCGGGGCGCGCGCTGTTCCTGCTCGGCGAGGCGGGGATCGGCAAGTCCCGGCTGGGAGGTGAATGCGCCTACCGGGCCTACGGTCTGGGCATGCCGGTGCTGCGCGGACGGGCCGGATCGACGGGCCTGGTCGTGCCGTTCCGCCCCCTGGTGGAGGCCCTCTCGTCCCACTTCCGGGCGGCGGGCACCCCCACCGATCCCGAACTGACGCCGTACCACCCGGCGTTGGCCCGGCTGGTCCCGGAGTGGCGGGGCAGCGCGTCGCCGGGATACACCGAGACCGTCGTCGAACTGGCCGAGGCACTGCTGCGGTTGCTCTCCGTGCTGGGCCGGGACACCGGCTGTGTGATGCTGCTGGAGGATCTGCACGACTGCGACACGGAGACCCTCGCGGTCGTGGAGTACGTCGTGGACAACCTGGCGGACCTGCCGATCCTCCTGCTGGGCACCCTGCGCCCGGAGCCGGGGACGGCCCTGGACCTCGTACGCGCGGCCGAGCAGCGTAACAGCGCGGCGGTACGGGAGTTGGGGGCGCTGGACGACGCGCAGGTGCGCCTCCTCACCGGTGCCTGTCTGGAGGCCGCGCCCGAGCGGGTACCGGCGGTGGTCCAGCGACGGCTGGCCGAACGCGCGGCGGGCAACCCCTATCTGGTGGAGGTGCTGCTCGCCGACCTGCTGGACACCGGCAGGTTACGGCGGACGGAGAACGGCTGGGAGGCGGCGGAACAGCCGGACTCCACGCTCCCCTCACGCATCCTGAGGAGCTGGTCGCGGCGGCTCGACCGGCTGGACGAACCGGTACGGGACCTGCTGCTGACGGCGGCCACCCTCGGCAGCCAGTTCTCCGTCGGGGTCCTCCAGACCGTCACCGGCCTGGAGGACCGGGCCCTGTTCACCCATCTGCGGTCCGCGGTCGAGACCGGGGTGATCGCCCCCGACGGCGCGGCCCCCGACCGCTACACCTTCCGGCACACGCTCACCGCGGAGGCGCTGGTCTCCTCGCTCGCCCCCGCCGAGCGGGCGGCGCTCGCCCGCCGGGCGGCGACCGCCGTCGAACACTCGGGTGAGCCCCTGGACGAGGACCGGCGGCAGCTCGTCGCGTCCCTGGAGCTGGCGGCGGGCAACCGCTCGGGCGCCGCGCTCCAGTTCGCCGAGGCGGGGCGGCGGATGCTCGCGGCCGGCTCGCACGGCTCGGCCGTGGTGCTGCTGGAGCGGGCCCGTTCGCTGGCGGCGGAGGCCGACCGGGCCGGGGTCACCGAGGCCCTGGCGGTGGCCAGGGCCGAGAGCGGGGACCTGGACGGCGCCCTCGCCCTGGTGGAAGCGCTCCCCCCGGTCCCCGCGCATTCGGAGGCGGCCGTCCGGCGCGGAGAGGCCCACATCAAGATCGCCTGGGTGGCGGTCATGGCGGAGCGGGCCGACGACACGGACCGGCAGATCGGTGCGGCGCGCGCACTGCTCGGTCCGTCGCCCTCCCCGGCGCGGTGTGCCTCGCTCGCGGTCGTCGACGGGCACCTCTCGCTGCTGCCCGGCCAGGAGCGGCTGGATCCGGAGGCGGTCGAGCGGGCCGCCCGCGAGGCCGCCGGCACCGCCGAGGCCGAGGGACTGCCCGTGGTCGCCTGCCAGGCCTGGCAGTTGCTGGCGCTGCTCACGCGGGAAGAGGGCTTCGACGCCGCCGACGCGTGTCTGGAGCGGATGCTGTCGCTCTCCACCGAGCACGCGTTACCGCTGTGGCGGGTGGAGGCGCTGGTGCGCCTGGGTGCGAACGGTTTCATGCGGACCGGTGACGCGGCCCGGCTGCACTCCGCGCGGGCGGCCGCCGCGGAGCTGGGGTCGCTGCTGCTGACGCAGACGGTGGACGGGCTGCTCGCGATGAACGCGGTGATGTGCGCCCGGTGGGAGGAGGCGGAGGAGACCGTCGAGCGGTCGGTGGAGGTCAGCGCCCGGATCGGGAATCTCGCCGCCCACCGCTACCTGCTGCTGGCCGGCGCCACGATGGCCGCGCACCGGGGCCGCCGCCGGGAGCGGGACCGCTGTCTCGCCGCGTTCCGCCGGGCCGGTGGCGAGGACTCCCCGCTGGTGCCCCTGCGGCTGGGGTTCTGCCGGGCGCTCGGCGCGCTGCTGGAGGAGGACCGTGCCTCGGCCGTGGCGGATCTCGACGCCGTCATGGCCTGGGAGCGTGACCACCCCAGCTACTACTACCTCAGCGGCCGCAACGGGCTGCGTCCGCTGCTGCGGGTGCTCGCCGGTGAGGCGGACCGCGCGGAGTACGAGGAGGTGGCGGCGTCGCCGGGTGCGGCGCTGGCCTGGAACCGGCAGTTCCTCGACCTGGCGGACGCGGTGCTGCTGGGCAGGGAGGGCGAACAGGCCGCCGCCGTACGGCGGATGGCGGCCTTCGACACCCGGTCCGCGGCCTTCCCGGTCGCCCGCCACCTCGGGCTCCGGCTGGTCGCGGACGCGGCCTTCGCCGACGGGTGGGGGGAGCCGGTGTCATGGCTGCGCACCGCCGAGGAGTACTTCTACGACGCCGGGGTGCAGCCGGTGGCGGCCGCCTGCCGGGCGGCCCTGCGGCAGGCCGGGGTGAGCGTGACCCAGCACCGGGACGGCCGGGACCGGATCCCCTCACCGCTGCGAACGCACGGGGTGACCCCGCGCGAGTACGAGGTGTTCGTCCTGCTGGCCGAGCGGCCGGGCAACCAGCAGATAGCCCGCCGGCTGTCCATCTCGCCCCGCACGGTGGAGAAGCACCTGGCGAGCCTGATCAGCAAGACGGGCCGGGCGAACCGGGCGGCCCTGTGCGAGTTCGCGGCGGAGTGCCTGGTCGATCACGCCTGAGGGCGGCCGCGCATGAGGGCGGCCGCGCATGAGAGCGACCACGCATGAGAGCGACCACGCGTGACGGCGACCACGCATGAGGACCGGAATGCCTGATGGCGGCCGCCGGGACCGGGCACGCGTCAGGGTCTGAGGACGACCGCCCCGACGGACCACGCGCCCCGCCCATGGGGGTGCGCGGCGGCAACATGGGGGCACGGGGCGACGGAGGTCGGGTGCCCGCCCCGGAACATGCGGGGCGCTCACCGATGTGCCCCGCTCCCGGGCCCGGAAGGATCGGCGGGTGTACGGCGGCCCGTCCCCGTCCGGTCGGCCGGTGTACGGCAGCCCGCCGCCCGTCCCCCCGCCCTGGAGGCCCGCCGATGACCCGCCCTCCTGCCCGACCCGCCCCCACCGGCTCGGTGTACTTCTCCCTGCTCGGACCCCTCACCGCCGTGCTGGACGGCAGACCCCTGCCGCTCGGCCCGCGCAAGCAACGGCTGGTGCTGGCCACCCTGCTGGCCCGCCCCAACACCCCCGTACCGGTGGATGTGCTGACCGACGTGGTGTGGCCGGAGTCGCCTCCGAGGACCGCGCGCAAGAACCTCCAGGTCTACGTCAGCGCCGCCCGGACCCTCTTCGGTGCCGTGGACGGCGGTGACCGGGACCGGGTGGTGCACGGCTGCGGCGGGTACCGGTTGCGGATCGAGGAGGGCGAGCTGGACACCCTCCGCTTCCGGGCACTGGCACGCGCCGGGCGGGCCGCCGGTGAGCGGGGGGACCTGCGCACCGCGGCCCGGCTGCTGCGGGAGGCGCTGGACCTCTGGGGTGAGCGCCCGCCCCTGCACGACCTGCGGGACTCGGCCGTGGTGGCGGACGAGGCGGAGCGGCTGGAGGCCCGGTGCCTGACGGTCTACGAGGACTGGGCGGAGGCCGAGATCGAGACGGGCCGGGCCGCCGCCGCGGTGGACGGTCTGCGGGACCTGGTGGAGCGTCACCCGCTCCGCGAGCGGCTGCGGGCGGCCTGGATGAACTCCCTGCACCAGTCCGGCCGGCAGGCGGAGGCGCTGGAGGTGTACGACGACTACCGGCAGTTGCTCGCCCGGGAGTTGGGGCTTGAGCCCAGCCCGGCACTGGCCGCGCTCTACGGCCGCCTCCTCGGCCGGGGCGCCACACCGCGGCCGGCCGGGCCCCGCCCCGCCGCACGGGACGTGTCGCTGCCGGCGGACCTCCGCGTCTTCACCGGACGCGACGACGAACTGGCCCGGCTGCTCCCGGTGGCGGGCGCCCCGGACGGCGGTGTGGTGGTCGTGACCGGCCCGGCCGGGGTGGGCAAGTCGGCGCTGGCGGTGCGGGCGGCGCACCTGCTCGCGGAGGACTTCCCCGACGGACGGGTGCACATCCGGGCCCGGCGCCAGGACGGCACGGCACGCGTCCGGACCGACATGCTGGAGGAGTTGCTGCGGCTGTGCGGCATGGGGACCTCAGGCCGGCCGGACGCGGCGGAGGCGGAGAGCGTCTGGCAGGACTGGCTGTCCCGGCACCGGGCCCTGGTCGTCCTGGACGATGTGGCGGACGAGGCGTCGGTACGCGGGCTGCTGCCCCGGTCGGGTCGCTCCTCGGTGCTGCTGACGGCGCGCGGGCTCCTGGCCGGGCTGGCGCCGGTGCACCGGATCGCCCTGTCCGCGCCGGAGGAGGACGAGGCGCTGGACCTGCTCGGGAGGCTGATCGGCGCGGACCGGCTGCGGACCGACCGGGCCGCGGCGCTGCGCATCGTACGGGCCTGCGGGGCGCTGCCGGTCGCGGTGGCGGTGAGCGGGATGCGGCTGGCGGTGCTGCGGCACCTGCCGTTGGCGGAGTACGCGGCCCGGGTCGAGGACCCGTCGGCGGTCCTGGACGAACTGGTCGCCGGTGACGTGTCCGTACGGTCGCGGATCGCGGCGGGCTGGCAGGACCTCGGTCCGGGCGACCGGGGGGCGCTGGCGCTCCTCGCCGACCTGGCCCCGGACGGCGGTTTCACCCTGGAGCGGGCGATGGAGGCCCTGGGGTGCGGGGAGCGGGGGGCGATCCGTACGGTCGAATCGCTCATCGGCACCGGTGCGGTGACCTCACCGGCCGGGGAGGTCACCGCCCACGCGGCGCTGTACGAGGTGCCGCGCCTGCTCTGTCTGTACGCCCGCGAGCGGTCCGGGGGCGGTGCGGGCGGGCGCGGCGGGGTGCCGGTGCCCGCCCTGCCGTTCAGCCGAGGGTGAGCAGCTCCAGCAGCCCGGCGGGGGCCGGGCCCGCGCCCTTGCTGTCCCCGGCCCCGTCCTCGCCCCGTGACAGGAAGTGCAGGCCGAGCAGGACGCCGGCCGCCCCCGTGGCGAGGTCGGCGGAGAAGCGGCGCAGGGTCGCGCCCGGCACCAGCAGCCGGTCCTCGTCGGCGACGAGATGCCAGGTGAGATTGCGTACGGAGGCCAGGACCTCGTCGTTCTCCCGGGCGCGCGTCGCCGTACCGAGAACGCCCCCGGCGCCCGTCGCCGTACCGGAGGGGCCCCCGGCGCCCGTCGCCGTACCGAGCTGGCCCGCCGCCGCGACGAGACCCGTCCGCCCGGTGAACAGCCCCGGTTCGCGGACGAATTCCGTGACGCAGCCCGTACGCACCCCCGAGAGCAGGGCGCTCGGCGCGGGCTCCCCGGACCGGTCGGCGTACGCCTGGGCCACCAGGGCGACGCCCGCGCTGCCCTGGTCCAGGTAGAGCAGATGGCGTCGGCCGTCCTTGACCTGGACGGAGCCGCCGGGCATGGCGACGAGGTGCCCGGTCTCCCGGTCCAGGGCCTCGCGTGCGGCCTTCCGCAGCCACTCCTCGCCGGTCAGCGCGTGCAGTTCCAGGTGGAGCAGGACGGCCCCGCTCAGCCCGCGCAGAAGTCCCGCCGACTCCGGGAGGCACATCCCCGGTACCGCTTCCCCCCGTACCAGCTGGTCCAGGTCCCACGCGGTGCGCAGGGCGGTGTCGATCAGTGCCTGGTCGGGGGACGGGCCGGTGGCGCGGGCCATGCGCAGGGCCGCGAGCGCGATCCCCGCGCGCCCGGTGAGCAGGTCCGCCGAACCGGCCGCCGGCGCGGACGACATGGCCCGGTCCCACAGCGCCCGCCCCTGCTCGCCGCGGCCGAGGAGGGTGAGGACGAGGGCCGTGCCCGGCAGTCCGTCGTAGAGTCCGCCCGCCGCGGCGGGGTCCCGGTTCAGCGCGGCGGAGGCGAGCCAGTCGGTCCACTCCTCGGGGACGGGGGCGCCCACCCGGTGCAGCGCGTACAGGACGCCCGCCGCGCCGTGCGCGATACCGGTGCCCCCGGTGGCGAAGAGACCCGGGTCGCCGGGGAAGAGCCGGTCCGCCCGCTCCGGGGTCGCCCCGGAGCGGATACCGGCCACCAGGCGGGTGCGGATCTCCGCCCAGTCCGGGACGGGCCCGTCGAACAGGGCGGCCACCTCCGCCTCGCGTTCCCGTGAGGCCGTCGCGTCCTGGAGGAGCCGGGGCCTGGCCGGTCCGGCGTCGGCCGGGAGGCCGTAGCGGCGCCGGGCCCAGCTCTCCAGGGTGAGGGCCTTCGCCCTCTCGTGCCCGGCCATCTCCGTGATCGGCATCAGCATGGTGAGCCAGGTCGCCCAGAGCGCGTAGGCGTCCGCCTCCGCCCCGGGGGTGCCGGGGGGCGCCTGGAGTCCGAGGGCCCCGGCCAGCGGGGTGCGCTCGTCGTCCAGCCCGGTGGCGTACTCGAAGTCGATGAGGGCGACGCGGCCGTCGGGCCGCAGGATGATGTTGGAGGGGTGCAGGTCACCGAAGCGGAGACCGCGCGCGTGGATCGCCTCCAGGGCCCGGGTCAGTCCGGCCAGCACCGAGTCCACCCACTGGAGGTACGGGGCGAGTCCGGCCGCCGTGTCCGCCCCCCGCACGAGGGCGAACCGGGCGACGATCTCCTCCAGCAGGGTGCTGCCCTCGATGTGCTCCTCGATGAGGAAATGGTGCTCCCAGACGGTCCGTACCCCGTACACCTCGGGTACGCAGTCCAGGCCGGCCAGTGCCGTCAGCGCCCGGTGCTCGCGGTGCAGCCGGGTCACGGCGTCGTCGCCCGCGCCGTCGAGGCCGCAGTGCGGGCGTGCCTCCCGGAGCACCACCTGACGGCCGGTCTCCCGGTGCCTGGCCCGGTAGATCCCGCCCGCGTTGGAGAACTGGAGCGCCTCGGTGACCGTGTAGGGGAAGCCGTCGTCGCGGGCGGCGGCCCGCGCGGCGAGGTGCGGCCGCAGGGCCGCGGGGACATCGAGCCACTCGGGCATCCGGAAGACCACACCGCGTTCGTCCGGCACCAGCGTCCCGGAGGGGTCGCGCAGGGCGAGGACCCGGCGGCCTTCGGCGTCGAGGCACCAGAGGGGCACGTAGGCGCCGTACCGCGTGTACACCGGGGCGTCACCGATGCGCAGGTCGCTGAGGACGTAAGGCCCGCTGCGCCCCGCCAGCTCCCGGGACAGCTCCTCGGCCAGGGTCAGGAACACGGCCTCGTCGGGCGGGTAGACGGCGATGAACTTGCCCGCGCCGCTGCGGTTCATGTACTTGTCCGCCATGAGCAGCAACGCCCGTTCGCTGCGCAGGAACTTGAACGGCACCCCGTGGCGGAGGCAGAGCCTGGCGGTGTCCCGCAGGGTGGCCTCGGCCTCCTCGGGCACGGTGGACACATGGATCTTCCAGCCCTGTTCGGCCGGCCGTCCCTCCTCGGGCACCAGGGAGGTCCACAGGCCCACGGCTTCGCGCCGCCAGCCGGCCGGGGGCGGTTCGCTGTCGAGCCGGTACCGGGTCTCCTGGTCCGGCAGCCGGTCCGGGACGTCGAAGTACCTGCGGTCGGCGAGGCAGTAGAGCTGGGTCTCCTGGGGGCCTGGCACGCTCGGCTCTCCTTTCGCGAAGCCCACCGGGGGCACGGGGCCCGCCGAGGGCGCGGGCGATGGATGCGGCGCGGGTGTTCCGACCCGCGCGCGGGTCAGTCCCCGGGCACGGCACGGTGCGCGCCGGCCGGGGCATGGCCGGGGTCGGGTGCCGGTGCGGTACGCGGGTCGGGCGCCGGTCCGGGACCGGGGTCCGGGGCCGCCGGTTCCGCGGTCCGGTGCGGGGCGGCCTTCTGCCGTGTCGAGGGCGCGAGGGTGACCACGAGGGCGGACACGGCCAGTACGCAACCGGTCAGGGTGAAGGCCCAGCGGGCGCCGAAGGCGGTGAGCAGCGCGCCACCGGCCAGCGGTCCGAAGGGCTGGACGATGGAGGACAGGAAGCTCGCCGCGCTCTGCACCCGCCCCACCCGCTCCTCGGGGGTCACGATCAGCAGGGTCGAGAGGAACCCGATGCTGGCGATCGTCGCCAGGCACATGCAGAGCGCGCAGAGGGCCCCGGCCACCAGCGGATCGGTGAACCACGCCATCCCCCCGGCGGCCGTCACACAGGTCCAGCAGGTGGCGAGGATCAGGAGCCGGGAGTGCCGGTCGGGGTTGATCCGGGGCGCGATCAGCGCCCCGGCCAGCGCTCCGGCCGAGACGCAGGTGATGACGAAGCCGCCGCCGACGCCGGAACGGCCTCCCTCGGAGAACACGGACAGGGCGGTGAAGGTGAGCGCCCCGAACGCGAAGTTCATGCCGAGGCCGAAGACGAGGAGCACCGTCCGCAGATAGGGGATGCCCCAGAGGAAGGACAGACCCGCCGTCAGCTCGCGTCTGCTGAACACCGGGCCCGCCGCGGTCCTGGCCCGGGAGCGGGTGCGTACGAGGGCCACGCAGAGGGTGGACAGCAGCAGGCCGAGCGCCTCGGACGCGAAGGGCAGGGCCGGGTGGACACCGAACAGCGCGCCGCCGACGAGCGGTCCGACCAGCCGGACCGTCTGGGTGCGCGCCTGGAGCCGCGCGGTGGCGGTGCCCATCTGCTCGGGCGGGACGACCGCCCGCATCAGGCCGAAGACGGCCGGGGCGTAGATGCTGCTGAGCACCGCGCCGGAGGCGGCGACCAGCAGGACGAGCGCCATGGGTGCCCGCCCGAACCAGACGGCCGTGGCGAGGGCGGTGACGACGGTCAGGGAGCCGATGTCGCACAGCCGCATCAGCCGCCGGCGTTCGACGCGGTCGGCCATGACACCGCCGGGCAGCATCGTGATCAGCACGGCTCCCACGGCCACCGTCCCGACGGAGCCGGCCTGTACCGCGGAGCCGGTCTCCCTGAGCACCAGCAGGGGAAGGGCGAGGGCGCTCATCTGCGCCCCCAGGACGGCGAAGAGGCCGCTCATCCAGAGCAGCCGGAAATCCCGGTTGTCGCGCAGCGGCGTGGTCATCGGGGGCTCCCGGTGGTCGTCGGGGTGGTGACGAGAGGTGCGGGCGGCCGCGCGGGGCGGGGTCGCACGGACGCGGTGTGCCGCGCCCGGGTCCGGAACCCGCCGTACGGCGCCCACCGCCCGTGACGCGCGGGCCGGGGCCCGGCACGGGCCGCAAGCGGCGGCGGGGCGGTCTCCGTCATGACGGAGCCGCCCCACTCACCGGCCGGCCGGGCACCACGGCGGAGGCGTCTGCCTCGGTCCGCCGTGGCGCACGACCCGGTTCATCCGGTCACTTGGCGTTCTCGACCACGCTGACCAGGCTGACGCAGTTGCCCGGGGCGATGACCTCGTGCACGGAGGTCTCCTGGAGGTCCAGCACGGAGTGCGCCTCGACCTCGGGGGTCTCGTTGTTGTCGTCGGCCGCGGGCTTGGTGTTCTCGGACATGGTGGTCTCCGTCCACTCGTCACTGCGCTGGTCCCGGTACCGCCGGCGTGAACCGGGATCCGGTGCGGCGGGCCGGTGTGCCCGCCGTTGCCGAGAAAGCTAGGACGGCCGGCCTGGCAGACGCCCCGGCGGCGGTATGGACCCGGTATCGGGCCAGCTCGACGGGGCTGTACGGCGGTCCGCGGCCCGCGTGACGGCTCGGCCCCGCCCCCTGTGGCCTGCGCCCATACCGTCCCTGAAGCGGCCACGCACCGCCACCGAACCGGGGCGCCGCAGGCTGGCTACGCGCCCGACGCGCCCCGGCCCTCTGAAGGAGGCGGCCCCGCATGGAACTCGGCGAACTCGTCGGACGGCGGCCCTTCCCGGCCGCCGGTCTGCTGCTCGGACTGACCCGGCGCTGCCCGTTGAGCTGCGCCCACTGCTCGACCGGATCGGACATGACCGTGCGGGAGCGGCCCGAGGCCGGTCAACTCGCGCGTTTCGTGGACTCGTTCACACCGGACGACCGGCCCGACGTGGTGATGCTGACCGGGGGTGAGCCGCTGCTGCTGCCCGCGCTCGTCGAGGAGCTGAGCGCGTCGGCCCGCCGCGCCGGATCGCGTACGGCGCTGCTGAGCGGCATGTTCTTCGCCCGCTCGCCGCGGATCCCGGCGCCGGTCCTGCGCGCGATCACCGCCGTCGACCACTTCTCGGCCAGCCTGGACGTCCACCACGAGCGGGAGGTCGGCCGGGCCGACGTCTTCCGCGCCCTGCACCGGATACGGGAGGCGGGGGTGGCGGTGAGCTTCCATCTCACCGGGACCGGGCCGTCGGACCCGTACCTCGCGGACCTCACCCGGGCCGTGGAGGCGGAGTTCGGCGGCCAGGTGCCGTCGCTGGTCAACGAGGTGCGGCCGTTCGGGCGGGCCGCGTCCTGGGCCCGCCCCGCCCGTACCGGACCCGCGCCGGACGCGGTGTCCCCGTGTTCCATGGCCGCCTGGCCCGTGGTCGCCTTCGACGGCACGGTGCTGGCCTGCTGCAACCAGGACACCGTGGACCTGCGGCCCGTCCCCGACCACCTGTACCTCGGGCACATCGCCACCGACGACTGGGCGGCGGTACGCCGGCGCGCCCTGGAGTCGCCGGTGCTGCGCATGATCCGCACGGTCGGCCCCGTCCATCTGGCCGCCCGCTCCGGAGCCCCGCCCCGGGACGGCTCGTACTGCGACGGCTGCCGGGCCCTGGGCGGCGACGCACGGGTCGCGGCCGGGGCGCGGGCGGTCGCGTCGGGCGCGACGGGGGCGCTGCTGGACCTGGCGGCCGCGCGCCGGGGAGCCGCCGGAGGCCCGCAGGGCGTGGTGCGACGCCATGGCTGCGCCGCGTACGCCCCCTTGGTCGTCGCGGGCCCGGCACCGGCCGACGCCGTGCGAGCCCCGGTCTCCGGCGGGTCCCGGTGAGCGCGCCCCGGCCGAGCACCTCGGCGCGGCTGCGGGTCACCCTGCGGCTGCTGGACCGCGAGCTGCTGGACGCGATGGAGCACCTGTGGCGCCCGGAGGACCTGGTGCCCCGCTACCGCCGCTATCTGTGCGCCATGCACGCGGTGGTGCGCGCCTCGGTCCCCCTGATGGAGCGGGCCCGGGAGCACGCCGAGCGGCTGGCGTCCCACGGCGACGACCCGGTGGCCGGCCCGCTGGCCGCCTATCTGACCGAACACATCCAGGAGGAACAGGACCACGACAGCTGGCTGCTGGAGGATCTGCTGGCCGCCGGTGCCACGCCCGAGGACGCGCTGCGCCCGATGCCCGCGCCGGTCGTCGCCGCGCTCGCCGGTTCCCAGTACTACTGGATCGAGCACCACCACCCCGTGGCCCTGCTCGGTTACATCGCGGTGCTGGAGGGGTACGCGCCCGCCGCGACCCTGACCGCCCGTATCGCCAGGACGACCGGACTGCCGGACGCCGCCCTGCGGACCGTACGGGAGCACGCGGCGCTGGACACGGGCCACCTGGACGACCTGCACGCGCTGCTGGACCGGCTGCCGCTGACCCGTGGTCAGGAGGCGGAGGTGACGGTCAGCGCCATGCACTCCCTCGACGCGCTCACCCGGCTGTTCGTCCGGCTCGGGCGCTCCGTGGCGGTGCCGCCGCCCCGGGGAGCCGGACACCCCTCACCGATGGGAGTCACCTCATGACCCGACCACCCGAGAACGACGGCGGACCGCCCGTGCTGCCGGACGCGTTGTACGAGGCCGGGCTGCCGGTGGACCTGCTGAGCGACGAGCAGCGTCTCGTGCTCAGTCAGCTGACGCCGGAGGAACTGGGCGTACTGCTCGACATCAAGAGCCGGCTGGACGCGGTGGAACCCGAGGTCCAGGCGCACGGCGAGATCGCCGGCGGCGCGTTGTTCTAGGGCGTGTTTCGAAAGTCCCGCCCCGGCGCCCCGGTCCACCGGGGCGCCGACGGCGCGGCCCGGCCCCCTGGAGAGAAGGAACCGTCATGACCTGCCCCTCGTGCCATGAGGACCTCCCGCCCAAGGCCCGGTTCTGCTCGTCCTGCGGGACGCCGTGCGCCGCCCCCGCCGCGCCGGGCGACGACGAACGCAAACCGGTGACGGTCCTCTTCTGCGATCTCGTCGGCTCCACGGCGCTGTCGGGCGTCCTGGACCCGGAGACCCTGCGCACGGTGACCCTGCGGTACTTCGAGGCGATGAGCGAGCGGATCGTGGCGGAGGGCGGCACCCCGGAGAAGTTCATCGGGGACGCCGTGATGGCGGTGTTCGGTGTGCCGGTGGTCCGGGAGGACGACGCCCGGCGGGCGCTGGCCGCGGCCCTCGGGATGCGGGAGGCGCTGGCCCGGCTCAACGAGGAACTGCACGCCACGCTCGGGATCCGGCTCACCACCCGGGTCGGCGTCAACACCGGTCAGGTGGTGGCGGGTGGCGACGCCACGGCCCGTCAGGCCCTGGTGTCGGGCGAGACCGTCAACATCGCCGCCCGTCTGGAGCAGAACGCCGGGGCCGGCGAGATCCTGATCGGTCCGGACACCCTGCGCGCCGCCGGTCCCACGGTGACCGCCGAGCCCACCGGGCCGCTCCGGCTGAAGGGCAAGCAGGACAGCGTGGAGGCCTACCGGCTGCTCGCCCTCGGCACCGACGACCCGGCCCAACTCCGCCGTTTCGACGTCCCGTTCGTGGGGCGCGACACCGAGCGGGACGCCCTGGACGCGGCGCTCGCGGCGACCGTGCGCGACGGCCGGGCCGGCCTGCTGCGGGTCACCGGCGAGGCGGGCGTCGGCAAGACCCGGCTGGTACGGGAGTGGCTCGCCCGGGGCGCCGCCTCGGGCACCCTCGCCTACGGGGCGGGCCGGTGCCGCAGCCACGGGGAGCAGGGCACGCTCACGCCGCTCGCGGACGCCCTGCGGTCCCTGCCGACGCTCACGGGCGAACCGGCGGAGGCCGCCGGGGCTGCCGCCGACGAGGACGCGAGGGCCCTGCTCTCGGCCGGGCTGCTCCGGGACGGCACCCCGAACGCGCCCTTCGACGACATGTGCGCCGCGCTGTCCACCGTGCTGGAACGGGCCGCACGTCTCCGGCCGGTGGTGCTGGTGCTCGACGACGCGCACGCGGCGGCGCCCCTGCTGACCCGCACGCTGGAACGGCTGACGGCCGGATCGGGGCCCCCGGGCGTGCTGCTGGTCCAGGTGGGCCGCCCGGACGGGACGGCCGACGCCACGGGCGCCCTCCCGGTCACCGGGCTGCCCCGGGACGAGGCCGCCCGGCTGGCCGCCCTGCTGGCCCGGCTCGACGGCCGGGACGGCCCGGTGGACGAAATCCTCCTCGCCCGCGCCGAGGGCAATCCGCTCTACCTGGAACAACTGCTGGTGGACGGGCGGGCGGACGGCGCGGGCGGCACCGGCGGGGACGCCGGTCTGCCGCCCACGCTCCAGGCCCTGCTGGGCGCGAGGATCGGCGCGCTGGCCAGGGCCGAGCGGACCGTGGTGGACCTCGCCGCCGTCATCGGCCGGGAGTTCACCGCGGCGGAGCTGGTCCTGCTGGAGGTGTCCGCGCGCCTCGCGGAGCGGCGCCCGTCCGCCGTGGTGGCCGCCCCGCCCCAGGAACGCGCCCGGCAACTGGCGCGGGCCGAGGAGGTGTTGGCGGCGCTCAGCAGGCGGCGGCTGGTGGAACCGGCGCCCCGGCCGGGCCCGGAGACCTCGGCGTACCGGTTCAGCAGCGGCCTGGTGCACGAGGTGACGTACGGTTCGCTGTCCAAGCGGGCCAAGGCCGACCGCCACGCGTGGGCGGCGGAGCTGCCCAGCGTGCTGCGCGCCGGGGACGGGGCGGTCGGCGGCCACCTGGAGCGCGCCTACCGCTACCGCGCCGAGCTGGGGCTGCTCGACGACGCGACCCGGCGGTTGCGTGGCCGCGCCGCCGCCGCGCTGGGCCGGGCCGGGGCACAGGCCGCCGCCCGGTCCGACCTGCCCTGGGCGCACAGCCTGCTGGAGCGGGCGGCCGGGCTCGACCCCGACGACGCGGGCGCGGTCCGCAGGCTCGGTGAGGTGCGGGTGGCCCTCGGGGACACCGAGGCCGGCGCGGAGTTGCTGCGCAGGGTGCGGGACCTGGACTCCGCCCCGCTGGAGTCCGCGCACGCCCGGCTGGCCCTGGTGGTGCTGGACCCCGGCGGCCCGGGGCCCGGACTGACCGCGACGGCGCGGGCGGTGCTGCCGGTCTTCGAGGAGGCCGGGGACTCGGTGGGCCGGGCCCGCGCGCATCTGCGGCTGGCCCAGCGGCTCCAGCAGGCGGGCCGGCACGAGGAGGCGGAGCGCGACCAGGCGCGGGCCCTGGAACAGGCGGAGCTGGCCGGGGCCGAGCCGGAGCGCGCCGGGGCGCTCGGCGCCATCGGCATCTCCCTGTGGCGGGGCCCGGTACCGGCGCCCGAGGCCGTACGGCGCTGCCGCGCCCTGCTGGCGGCGCACGGGGTGGGCCGCCCGACCGTCCGGCTCACCCTGAACTGCCCGCTGGCGGTGCTCTACGCCCTCCAGGACCGGCCCGCCGACGCGTACGGCTGTCTGACGGAGGCGGAGGAGCTGGCCCGGAAGCTGGGGTTCGCGGAGGCGGAGGTGTTCCTGCCGGTGTTCCGGGCCGCGGTGGAGTCGCTGGTCGGCCACGGCTCCGCCGCCCTGGAGCTGCTGGTCCGGGCCGACGAGGCGGCCCGGCACACCGGCGCGGCCGGGATGCGGACGGCCGTCGCGCTGGACGCCGCCCGGATCGAGCTGGACTCGGGACGCACCCGCCGGGCCGCCGCCCGGCTGGCGGCCGTCGGGGAGGAGGCGGATCTGAGCCACGCCGACGCGGTCGATCTCCGGGGGATGCGGGGCCGGCTGTCGGCCGCCGAGGGGCGCCCGTTCGAGGCGGTGGTCCACGCGGACCGGGCGGTGGCGGCCTCGCTGCTCACCGACTCCCCGCTGGTCCAGGCGACGGCCGAGCTGGACCGGGCCCGCACCCTGTCCACGCTGGGGCGGTGGGCGGACGCACGGGCCTCGGCGCACACCGCGCGGGAGCACTACGCGAGCAAAGGACATCTGCCGGGGGTGCGGGCGGCCGCCGGCTGTGTGCCGGACGGTCCCGCCCCGGACGGGACCGCGCTCATCACGAGGGAGAGGAGCTGACCGATGGGAGCCACCGGAACAGGCACGAGGCCGGGGCAGGAGCTGACCTGGAGCCTGCGCGGGCGCGGCCCCGAGGACGTACCGGTCCCCGCCGACCCGGGCCCGCCGGGCGGCCGGCCCGCGGGGAAGGCGACCGGGCGGGGGGTGCGGGTGTGCGTGGTGGACTCGGGCGTGGAGCGCGACCATCCGCTGGTCGGCCCGGTGGACGCCTCCTGGGTGGTGGTCAAGGACGGGGAGAGCGGCGCGATCACCGTCGAGCCGACCACGACCGGCGACACCTGCGGGCACGGCACGGCGTGCGCGGGCATCATCCGGCGTACCGCCCCCGACTGCGAGATCCACAGCGTCCGGGTCCTCGGCGAGCGCTTCTCCGGTACGGGGGACGTCCTGATGGCCGGGCTGCGCTGGGCGGTGGAGCAGCGCTTCGACGTGGTGAACCTGAGCCTGTCCACCACCAGGACCCGGTTCGCCCCGGAGCTGCACGGTCTGGCCGACCGCGCCTACTTCGCCCGTACGGTGATCGTGGCGTCGGCCCACAACACCCCGGTGGAGAGCTTCCCGTGGCGGTTCGCCTCGGTGATCTCCGTCGGCAGCCACCAGGAGGACGACCCGGCGCTCCACCTGTACAACCCGCGGCCCCCGGTGGAGTTCTTCGGGCCGGGGCAGAACGTGACGGTGCCGTGGCTGGGCGGCCGGACGATCCGTACGACCGGCAACAGCTTCGCCACGCCGTACGTCGCGGGGCTCTGCGCCCAGATCCTGTCCGCGCACCCCCGCATGACGGCCTTTCAGCTCAAGAACGCGCTCTATCTGTCCGCGGCCAACGTGCACGCCGGTCCGCGTCCTTCCACAGCGGCAGGAGATATCCGTGACGACTCCGAGAACTGACACCACGCTCACCTCCGCCCCCTTCCCCGCGCCGGGCGAGGCGGCCCGGCGCGAACTGCTCCAGTCGGTCGTCGATGTGGCGCGCGCGATCTTCGGGGCTGCGGCCAGCTCGGTCTTCCTGCTCGACGAGGAGGCGGACGAACTGGTCTTCCAGGCGGTCTCCGGCGAGGGCGAGGAGTTCCTGGTGGGCCGCCGGTTCCCCGCCGGGCGGGGCATCGCGGGCTGGGTGGCGACCTCCGGCGAGCCGATGGTGGTGGACGACCTGAGCAGCGACGCGTCCTTCGACCGGTCCCTGGCCGAGTCCACGGCGTACGTACCCGACGCGATCATGGCGGCCCCGCTGATCAGCGACTCCCGGGTGCTGGGGGTGCTGGAGGTGCTGGATCCGTCCCCGCAGGCCCGCTCGGGCGTCCGGGAGCTGGACCTGCTGGCGATGTTCGCCCGGCAGGCGGCCGCCGCGCTGCGGGTGCTCGCCCCCGAGCCGGTCGCGGCGGCCTCCGCGGCCCGGACGCTGGACGGCACCCGGCGCGAGGACGCGCTGCAACTGCTCGGCAGCCTGGAACGGCTTCTGCGGGGCACGGGCTGAGGGGAGGACACGTACGCCGGGCCCCTCGGGAGTGACGTCCCGGGCACCGGCCCGCGCAGGACGGAAGGACACATCGTGAAGCTGGCTTTCTCGACCCTCGGAGTGCCGGGGACGTCCGTGCCCGAGGTGGTACGGCTCGCCGCCGGGAACGGCTACCAGGGGGTGGAGCTGCGCGCCCACCCGGAGGAGCCGGTGCACCCCGGCCTCACCCCGGGTGAACGGGCGGCCGTGGCCGAGGAGTTCCGGCGGGGCGGGGTGGCGGTCCTGGCGGTCGCCGGGTACGCGAGGGTCGCCGCCGAGGGCGACGACGAACCGGTGGCGGCCGAGCTGGCCGGGCTGGTGGAGCTGGCCCGCGACCTGGGCGCGCCGTACGTCCGGGTGTTCCCGGGCGGCGGAGGCCTGGACCCGGCCGAGGCCGACGCGACCGCCGCCCGGCGTCTGGGCGCGGCCGCTCCGCACGCCGCGGACCTGGGCGTACGCATCCTGCTGGAGACCCATGACTCGCACCGCGCCGGGGCCGACGTGGCGCGGGTGGCGGGCACGGTCGGGCACGGGTCGGTCGGCGCGGTCTGGGACGTGATGCACACCTGGCTGGCCGGCGAGGAGGCACCGGCCTCGCACGCGGTGCTCGCCCCGCACCTGGGCTATGTGCAGGTCAAGGACATCGCCTCCGCCGAGGACACCACCCCGCTGCCGCTCGGGGCCGGGGTGCTGCCGCTGCGGACCTGTCTGGACGCGCTGGACCCGGGCGCCTGGGTCTGCTGGGAGTACGAGAAGCGCTGGTACCCGGACGCGGGGGAACTCCCCGCGCTGCTGGCCGAGGGGCGGGAGTACCTGCTGCGGCTGGGCGCGCCGAAACAGTAGGGCGGTCCCGGCAGCGGCGGATCTCCGGAGCGGCGGGCCGTCCGGGCGGGCGGTCCCGGGGGCTGACGGCCGGAGCGGGGTCAGACCCGCGCCTGACGGGTCACCGGCGGTGGGGTGACGGCGGGGCGTGGCCGGGACAGGGAGGTCAGGGCCACCCCGCCGACCAGCAGCGCGGCCGCCAGGCACCGCAGCGGGCTCACCGACTCGCCCAGGAGGAGCGCGGCCGAGGACATCCCGAAGACCGGGACGAGCAGGGTGAAGGGGGCCACCGAGGAGGCCGGGTGGTGGCGGAGCAGGAAGCCCCAGGCCCCGAAGCCGAAGACGGTGGAGATCCAGGCGACGTACACGAGGGTCCCGGCGCCGCTCAGATCCAACGCGGCCAGCGCCTCGACGTCCCGGTCCCAGCCCTCGAAGAGGAGGGACAGGCCGATCAGGGGCAGGACGGGGACGGTCGAGACCCACACCATGAAGTTGAGGGAGTCCGGCGGGGCGGCCTTGCGGGTGAGGACGTTGGACACACCCCAGCAGGCCGCCGCCGCGATCACCAGGACGAAGGCGAGCACGGGCCCGCCCGCCCCCTCGTCCACGGCGGCCACCCCGATGCCGGCGAGAGCCACCGCCATGCCCACCACCCGTACCCCGCCGGGCCGTTCACCGAGCGTCAGGGCCGCGAACAGGGCGGTGAAGACGGCCTGGACCTGGAGGACGAGGGAGGACAGCCCGGCAGTCATCCCCCGGTCCATGCCGATGAAGAGCAGCCCGAACTTGGCGACCCCGAGGGCGATCCCGACGCCCACGATCCACTTCCACGCGACCGTGGGCCGCCCGACGAGGAACATGGCGGGCAGGGCGGCGACGAGGAAGCGCAGGGCGGAGAAGAGCAGCGGCGGGAAGTGGGCGAGGCCGACCTCGATGACGACGAAGTTGAGGCCCCAGACGGCGGCGACGAGCGCGGCCAGGCCGATGTGGAGGGGACGCATGTACCGAGGATCGGGGGCGGGACCGTGTAGCACCAGCGCGGATTCCTACATGGTTGGATTAAGCACGGCTCATGTGTCCTGCCCCGCCCGTCCCGCCCGCGCCGCCCGCCTCGCCCGCGCGGCCGTCCCCGCCCCCGCCCCCGTCTTCAGCGAAAGGCCCCCGATGCTCGATCTCGCCCGGTTGCGCGCCCTGCACGCCGTCTCGGTCCACGGTTCGGTGGCGGGCGCGGCCACCGCGCTCGGCTACACCGCGTCGGCCGTCTCCCAGCAGATCACCAAGCTGGAGCGGGAGACCCGGACGACCCTGCTGGAGCGGCGCGGGCGCGGGGTGGCGCTCACCGAGGAGGCGGTGCATCTGGCCGCCACCGCCCAGCGGTTGCTGGCGATCGTGGAACAGGCGGAGACCACCCTGGAGGAGCGCCGGGGGCGGCCCACCGGGCGGCTGTCGGTCGGTGCGTTCGCCTCGGCGGCGCGCGGGCTGCTGCCGGGCGTGCTGGCCGCCCTCGCGCGGGAGCATCCGGCGCTGGACGCCCGGCTGACGGAGGTCGATCCGCACCTCTCGGTGGACCTGGTGGCCAAGGGCGTGATCGACCTCGCCGTGGCGCACGACTGGGACATCGCGCCGCTGCCCGCGCCCCAGGGGGTGGCCCAGGCGGTGATCGGCGAGGACCGCTGCGACCTGCTGGTACCGGAAGGACACCGGCTGGTCGGCCGGACCTCGGTGCGGCGGGAGGAGCTGGCGAAGGAGCGCTGGGTGTGCCAGCCGCCGGGCACGGTCTGCCACGACTGGCTGATACGGACCCTGCGGACGGCGGGCTACGAGCCGGACATCCGGCACCAGGCGGAGGAGAACCACACCCAACTCGCCCTGGTCGCCGCCGGACTCGGCGTGGCGATGATCCCCCGGCTGGGCCGGGGCCCGCTGCCGCCGGGCGTGGTGGCAGTGCGGCTGGACCCCGTACCGGTGCGCCGGCTGTACGCCCTGTGGCGCGCCCAGGCGGCCCGCCGCCCCGCGATCACGGCGACGGTGGCAGCCCTCCAGGCCGGCGGCGCGGAGGCGGGACTGGCCTGAGGGCACGGACCCGTGGAGCGGACACCGGGGGCGTGTCCGCGTGCCCGGAGCTGACCGCCGCCCCCATGTCCGGGCATGTCCGGCCGTCCCTCCGCGTGTCCCTCCCGTTCTCGGGCCGCCCCCTTGACTGGTAGTTACTTTCCCTATATCCGTACCTTCTTGGAAGTTTCTTTCAGCACCGGAAGGGGCTCACGTGCACCACCGCACCTCCAGACGCACCCTCCTCGCCGCCACCGCGGCCACCGCCGCCGCGGCGGCCACCGGCGTGGTCGCCGTCCCCGGCACCGCGCAGGCGTCCGGCACCTCCACGGACAGCCGCCTCAAGCGGCTCATCGCCCGGATGAGTCTTGAGGAGAAGGTCGGCCAGCTCTTCGTGATGCGGGTGTACGGGCACTCCGCCACCGCGCCGGACCAGGCGGACATCGACGCCAACCTCGACGAGATCGGCGTGCGCACCGCCGCCGAGCTGATCTCCCGGTACCACGTCGGCGGCATCATCTACTTCACCTGGGCGCACAACACCCGTGACCCGCACCAGATCGCCGACCTCTCCAACGGCATCCAGCGCGCCGCGCTCGCCCAGCCCACCCCGCTGCCGCTGCTCATCTCCACGGACCAGGAACACGGCATCGTCTGCCGGGTGGGCGAACCCGCCACGCTGATGCCGGGCGCGATGGCCCTCGGCGCGGGCGGTTCACGCTCCGACGCGCGCACGGCGGCCCGGATCGCGGGCGCCGAGCTGGCCGCCCTGGGGATCAACCAGAACTACGCCCCCGACGCGGACGTCAACGTCAACCCGGCCAACCCGGTCATCGGCGTACGCTCCTTCGGCTCCGACCCGCAGTCCGTCGCGGGCCTGGTCGCCGCGCAGGTGAAGGGGTACCAGAGCGCCCAGGTCGCCTCGACGGCCAAGCACTTCCCCGGGCACGGCGACACCAGCACCGACAGCCACACGGGCCTGCCCTCCATCCAGCACACCCGTGAGCAGTGGGCCGAGCTGGACGCCCCGCCGTTCCGGGCGGCCGTCGCCGCCGGTATCGACTCGATCATGACCGCGCACATCGTGGTCCCGGCGCTGGACCCCTCGGAGGACCCCGCCACCCTCTCCCGCCCCATCCTCACCGGCATCCTCCGCGAGGAGCTGGGGTACGACGGGGTGGTGGTCACCGACTCCCTCGGCATGGAGGGCGTCCGCACCAAGTACGGCGACGAGCGCGTCCCCGTCCTCGCCCTCCAGGCCGGTGTGGACCAGCTGCTCAACCCGCCGGACCTCTCCGTCGCCTGGAACGCCGTCCTGGCGGCCGTCAAGAGCGGCGAGATCAGCGAGGCCCGCATCGAGGAATCGATTCTGCGGATCCTGCGGCTGAAGTCGAAACTGGGCCTCTTCCGCGATCCCTACGTCACCCGCCGGGGCGTCGACCGCACCGTCGGCGTCAAGGAGCACCTGGCCGCCGCCGACCGCATCGCCGAGCGCACCACCACGCTGCTCGCCCACACCGGCGCGCTGCTGCCGCTCTCACGCCGTACCCACCGGAACGTGCTGGTGGTCGGCGCCGATCCCGCCTCGCCCTCCGGCACGACGGGCCCGCCCACCACCACCCTGGCCGGTGCCTTCGAGGAACTGGGGTTCCGGGCCACCGCCCTGCCCACGGGCACGGCCCCCTCCCCGGCCACGATCGAGGCGGCGGCGGCCGCCGCCGCGGGCAAGGACGCCGTGGTGGTGGGGACGTACGGCGTCACCGCCACGAGTTCCCAGCGCACCCTGGTGGCCGCGCTGGCGGCGACGGGTGTCCCGGTGATCTGCCTGGCCATCCGCAACCCGTACGACATCGCCCATCTGACCGGCACCGGATACGCGGCGAGCCTGGCCACCTACTCCTGGACCGACGTCGAACTGCGGGCCGCCGTGCGGGTGATCGCGGGCCGGGCGCGGCCGAAGGGCCGGCTGCCGGTCCCGGTGCGGCGCGCGGACGCCCCGGAGCAGACCCTCTACCCGGTCGGCTACGGCCTGTCGTACTGACCCGGGGACCGTGACCCCGCCCCCGCCGGAAGCCGGTTCCGGCGGGGCGCGGTGCCGCGCGCGTACCGCCACCGTCCCCCTCGGCCCCGCGCGTTCACCCCATGGAGGGCAAAGTCCCGCCACGCCTGGCGCGCGCCCGCCCCGCCGGGCCAGGCTGGCGGACGTCATCACGGGACGTATCGGGGGGACATCCATGTACGAGCGCCGACGCGCCCCGGGACCGGTGCGCGTCCTGCTGTCCGCCCTGGGAGTACTGGCCTTGACGGGCTGTCACCCGTCGTCCGGGGCGCCCGCCGGCCTCTCCGGGCAGCAGCCCTCGCCCGGGGGCTACGGCGACGTCTTCCTGGGGCCCGCCGATTGCAGCTCGCGCGGGGAGCCGGTCCGGGAGGTCTCGTGCCGCAGCGAGAAGGCGGCGGCCCGGGTGCTGGCCCGGTACTCCGGCGTGCCGTCCAACGGCCCGGCCTGCCCGCCCGCCACCGACTTCGTCCTGCACATCGCGGAGAACGGCGGCCCGGCCGGGGCCGCCGGCCCGCCCGAGGACGACCGCGACGGCCCCGCCGAGGAGACCGGCACGCTCCGGGGCTACGCCTGCATGCGCAACCTGGAACCCCCGCACCCGGGCGATCCGGGGCAGGGCGGCGGTCCCCTCACCGTCGTCGGGGACTGCGTCTACGCCTCCCGCGAGGGAGAGGTCAAGGAGACCGCCTGCGACGGATCGGGCACGCACGCACCGGAGTTCGAGGTGGAGTCGGCCGTCGCCTCCCGCGACCGGTGTCCCGGCACGACCGATCTGTACGTCCAACTGGGCGGGGACAGCCCGGTGGGCTGTGCGCACCGGGTGCGGTGAGACCCGGCACCCGGTGCGCACAAAAACCCTGGAGCGGTACCCCGAGGGGCGGCACCCCTGAGGGCGGTACCCCTTACGGGCGCAGGGTGCCCCGGTTCCGCTCGATCTCCGCGTCCCGCTTGTCCAGACGCGCGTCGAACTTCGCCAGCGGCTTCGCCTGGGCCGGGTCCGCCTCGACGGCGGCCGGGGCGACGCCCGCCCAGCGCAGGATGGCCGCGGTGGCCTTCGCCTTCTCGGCGTCGACCAGACCGGAGACCTTCGAGCCGTGGTTGCCGCCGGGCACGGTGTAGACGTAGCTGTCCCGGGCGCCCCGGCCGAGGTGGAAGGGCTCGGCACCCCACGGGTCGTTCTCGCCGTAGACGTACATCATCTGGCGCGCGTTGTTCCTCACCCAGCGGTCCACGTCCCGCATCACGGAGGGCTGGAACTTCATCGGGATGGAGCGCGGCACGAAGGTGCGCGGCGGCTGGTAGCCGTAACGGCTCAGGTTGCCGAGCCAGGGCTGCTTGATGTCCGGCGAACCGAGCTGTGTGCCCGCCTGGTAGTAGTACGGCGTGTACTGCTCCAGGTCCTGGTCGCTGTAGGCGGAGAAGCCCGAGATGCCGTCGACGGAGTCCCAGATCTGCTGGTCCGTGGCCCTGCGGGCGTCGGCCGGGATGGCCTCGCAGTCGGCGAGCATGCTGTACTGCCAGAACGCCCAGATGTAGTCCATGACGACGGCTTCGTACGCCTTGTCGAGGGTGCCGACGGTGGTGAAGGTGAGGCCGTTGCTGTTCGCGTAGGCCTCGAACTTCTTCTCCAGCGGCTTCCTGCGGATCAGCGCCTCGCGCTGCACCCCGTTCAGCCGGTCGCGGCACTCCTTGGTGCCGACCTTGGCGAAGAACCGGTCGTAGGCCGAATCCTCGTTGTTCACCACGTCGTTGGGCGCGACATAGGCGACGACGCCGTCCATGTCCTTCGGGTAGAAGCGCTCGAAGTAGGTGGCGGTCATGCCGCCCTTGGAACCGCCGGTGGCCAGCCACTTCTTGGAGTAGATCTTCTTCAGCGCCGTGTAGACACGGTGCTGGTCACTGGCGGCCTGCCAGATGTCGAGCTTCGACCAGTCGGCGGGCTGCGGACGGGACGGGGTGAAGAAACGGTACTCCAGGGAGACCTGGTTGCCGTCGACGATCTGCGTCGGCTCACTGCGGCTCGGGTTGGTCGAGACGTTGTAGCCGCTGGTGTAGAAGACCGTGGGACGGCTGGTGTCCTTGTGCAGCAGGGTGATGCGCTGCTGGAACGTTCCCTTGGACGGCTTCTTGTGGTCGATCGGCTGGGTGTACTCAAGGACGAAGTAGCGGTAGCCGGTGTACGGCTTCTCCTCGATCAGACTCATGCCCGGGATGGCCAGGATGCGGTCCTTGATGTCCTTGGCGCTGGTCTCACCACTGCTCACGCCGCTCCGCGTCGCGACCGGTTCCGCGGCGGTGGCCGCACCGGCCGAGGCTCCCGTCGCACTCACCGTGCCGATGAGCACCGCGAGCGAGAGAACCCCTCTGAGCGTCTTGCGCATGCACCCTCCCCTTGTTTCACGACAGACGCCGTGAACCTAGCGGGGACGACGCCTGCCACGCCAGACCCCGGCGCGTGTCAGCAGCCGATCCACCCGGTGGACCCCGCCGACCCGCCGACCGAACCGGAGGCCCGGACACAGCGGTTGAGGGCGTGCACCCGCACCGGTCCGGCCCGTGTGGTGAACTTCCCCTGATCGACGACCGCCCGGCCCCCGCGCGGTTGCAGCGACACCTTCATCTCGCGGCGCGCGCCCGGCTTCTTGGCCACGGTCACCGCGCAGGCGTAGGCCCTGCTCTTGTAGACCTGGAGCGAACCGGTGGAGAAGGTCACCGTCTTGACCAGCCGTCCGGGGCAGAGCGCCGCGGCGGTCGCCTGCCCGGCACCGAGGACCAGACCGGCCGCCGCGAGCACCGGCAGGGCGAGCAGGGCCGCCGCCAGCCGTCTGCCGCCGGCTCGGCGCCGCCCGCCCGGCCGCCCGTTCGAGTCCTGAGGGGCCTGGGGGTTCCGGGGGTTCTGAGGGTCCTGAGGGTCCTTCAGCGGCCCCGCCGCCCCACGCACCTCGTCCGTCCGGTCCACCCGGTCCACCTCGTCCACGTCGCCCGCCCCGTCCATACCGCCCGCCCCTCCACGTCGCCCGCTTCCGTCCATGCCGTCGAACACATGGAGCCGTGGCCGACACGTGTGCGTATCCCTGTACGACGCGTCGGGCGGACCGGAAGGTTGCGGACAGGGGCGGACGGGACGACCGGGACCGGCGAAACGGACGGGGCTGAGGGGACGGACGGGACGGCCGGGGTGCCGGAAACAGGGCGGCGGACGTCCGGGAGCGGGGCGGGAGACGCCCGGGAGAGACGCCGGGCGGAACGCCGGGAGGAACGCCGGGTCAGACGTTCGCCGGGGCGCCCTCCCCCAGGTCCTCCCCTATGAAGGTGCGCCAGAGCCGGGCGTACCGGCCGCCCAGGGCGAGCAGTTCCTCGTGCGTACCGTCCTCGGCGACCCGGCCCCGGTCCATCACCACGACCCGGTCGGCGCGGGCCGCCGTGGTCAGCCGGTGGGCGACCACGAGAGTGGTACGCCGGCCGGCCAGCCGGTCGGTGGCCTGGTTGACCTGGGCCTCGGCGGCGAGGTCGAGGGAGGCCGTCGCCTCGTCGAGGAGCAGGACGTCCGGATCGACCAGTTCGGCGCGGGCCAGCGCGATCATCTGGCGCTGGCCCGCCGAGAGGTTACGGCCGCGCTCGGCGACCTCGTGCAGATAGCCGCCGTCCAGCGTGGCGATCATGTCGTGCGCGCCGACCGCCCTGGCCGCCGCCTCCACCTGGGCGTCGGTGGCCGCGGGGCGCCCGTAGGCGATGGCGTCGCGGACGGTCCCGGCGAAGAGGTAGGACTCCTGCGGCACGACACCGAGCCGGTGCCGGTACGCGGTCCGGTCGAGCGCCCGCAGATCGACGCCGTCCGCGGTGACCCGCCCGTCCGTCGGGTCGTAGAACCGGGCGACGAGCTTGACCAGCGTGGACTTGCCCGCGCCCGTCTCCCCCACGAACGCGACGGTCTGCCCCGCCGGGATACGCAGGTCGATGCCGCTCAGCGCCTCCTCCTCCCCCTCGCCGTCGGCCGCCTTGTACCCGAACGACACGTTCTCGAACGCGATGTCCCCGCGCAGCGAGGGCACCTCACGGGGCGCCTCGTGGTCGGCGGTGGAGGTCGGCTCGCGCAGCAGTTCCTGGATCCGGCCGAGCGAGACCGCGGCCTGCTGGTAGCCGTCGAAGACCTGGGAGAGCTGCTGCACCGGGGCGAAGAACAGGTCGATGTAGAGGAGGTAGGCGACCAGCGCGCCGGTCGTCAGCGTGCCGTTGTCCACCCGGCCCGCGCCGACGATCAGCACGGCGGCGGCCGCGACCGAGGCCAGCAGCTGGACGAACGGGAAGTAGACGGAGATCAACCACTGGCCGCGCACCCGGGCCTGGCGGTAGTGGTCGCTGCGGTCCGCGAACCGCTCGGCGCCGTCGCGCTCACGCCGGAACGCCTGCACGATCCGCAGCCCGGAGACGGACTCCTGGAGGTCGGCGTTGACGACACCGATGCGCTCGCGGGCCAGCTCGTAGGCCTGGACGCTCTTACGGCGGAAGAAGACGGTGCCGATGATCAGGATGGGCAGGGTCGCGAAGACGACCAGGGCGAGCTGGACGTCCAGGACCAGCAGCACGACCATGATCCCGAGGAAGGTGACGACCGAGACGAAGGCCGTGACCAGCCCGGTCTGCAGGAACGTGGACAGCGCGTCCACGTCCGTGGTCATCCGGGTCATGATCCGGCCGGTCAGCTCGCGCTCGTAGTAGTCGAGGCCGAGCCGCTGGAGCTGCGCGAAGATCTTGAGGCGCAGGGAGTACAGGACGCGTTCGCCCGTACGGCCCGTCATGCGCGTCTCACCGATCTGCGCCGCCCACTGGACGAGGACGGCCAGCAGTCCGATCCCCGCCGCCGCCCAGACCGCGCCGAGCGCCATCCGGGTCACGCCGTCGTCGATGCCGTGCCGGATCAGTACGGGCAGGAGCAGGCCCATGCCCGCGTCGACCGCGACCAGCCCCAGGCTGATCAGCAGCGGCAGCCCGAAGCCGCGCAGCAGCCTGCGCAGCCCGTAGGACTCCTCGGGGCGCACCGCGGCCGCCTCGTCGACGGCGGGGAGGTCGGTGGCGGGTGGCAGGGCGTCCACCTGCGCCAGCAGTTCGGGGGTGGCGGGCATGCCGGCCGCCGCGGTGTCGCGCGGTTCCTCCTTGCGGATCCACAGCTCGGGGGTGATACCGCGTTCGGCGTCGAACTCCGCGGCCAGCTCCTCCTGGAGCGCGCGGTCGTCCTCGACGGTTCCGGACACCTCGGGCCGGTGGCCCGGTGAGGTGCCGCCCAGCTCGTCCGGGTCGGTCAGCAGCCGCCGGTAGAGCGCGGAGCGCGCCTCCAGCTCGGCGTGCGTACCGATGTCGGCGAGCCGCCCCCGGTCGAGGACGGCGATCCGGTCCGCGAGGCCGAGGGTGGAGCGGCGGTGGGCGATCAGCAGCGTGGTGCGTTGGGCCATGACCTCGGCCAGGGCCTCGTGGATCTCGTGTTCCACCCGGGCGTCGACGGCCGAGGTGGCGTCGTCGAGGAGGAGGAGCCGGGGGTCGGTGAGGAGGGCGCGGGCCAGGGCGACCCGCTGGCGCTGGCCGCCGGAGAGCGTCAGCCCGTGTTCGCCGACCTTGGTGTCGTAGCCCTCGGGCAGCTGGGAGATGAAGCCGTGTGCCTGGGCGGCGCGCGCGGCCTGTTCGATCTGTTCCCGGGTGGCTCCGGGATGGCCGTAGGCGATGTTCTCGCCCACCGAGTCGGAGAAGAGGAAGCTGTCCTCGGGGACGAGCCCGACGGCGGCCCGGAGGGAGTCCTGGGTCAGCTCGCGCACGTCGTGGCCGCCGACCAGGACGGCGCCGTGCGTCACGTCGTAGAAGCGGGGCAGCAGGAGCGAGACGGTCGACTTGCCGCTGCCGGACGCGCCGACGAGGGCGACGGTCTCACCGGGCTCGATGGTCAGGGAGAAGCCGTCGAGCACGGGGCGCTCCTCGGCGTACCCGAAGCGCACGTCGTCGAACTCGACGCTCGCCGGGGCGTCGGCCGGAAGCTCCTTGGTGCCGTCCGCCATGGACGGCTCGGTGTCGATGAGCTCCAGGACGCGTTCCACGCCCGCCCGCGCCTGCTGGCCGACGGTGAGGACCATGGCGAGCATCCGGACGGGGCCGACGAGCTGGGCGAGGTAGGTGGAGAACGCGACGAACGTACCGAGGGTGATCTCGCCCCGGGTGGCCAGCCAGCCGCCGAGGGCGAGCATCGCCACCTGGCCGAGCGAGGGGACGGCCTGGAGGGCGGGGGTGTAGCGGGAGTTCAGCCGGATGGTGCGGAGCCGGCCCGCGAAGAGCTTGCGGCTGACCTCGCGGAGCTTGCCGGTCTCCTGCTCCTCCTGCCCGAACCCCTTGACGACCCGGACACCGGTCACCGCGCCGTCGACGACTCCGGCGACGGAGGCCGCCTGGCTCTGGGCGTACCAGGTGGCGGGGAAGAGGCGGGTGCGGGAGCGGCGGGCGATGAACCACAGGGCGGGGGCGACGGCGAGGGCGACGAGGGTCAGGGGCAGCGACAGCCACGCCATGATCACCAGGGAGATGAGGAAGAGCAGGACGTTCCCGATGGTCATCGGGAGCATGAACAGGAGCCCCTGGATGAGCTGGAGGTCACTGGTGGCCCGCCCGACGACCTGCCCGGTGGACAGCTCGTCCTGCCGCTTCCCGTCGAGCCGGGTGAGGGTGGTGTACATCTCGGTCCGCAGGTCGTGCTGGACGTCGAGGGCGAGCCGGCCGCCGTAGTAGCGGCGGATGTAGGTGGCGGCGTAGACGAGGAGGGCGGCGCCGATCAGGAGGCCGGTCCAGACGGCGAGGGACCGGGTGTGGTCGGTGACCACGTCGTCGATGATCACCTTGGTGATCAACGGGACGAGGGCCATCACCCCCATGCCGGCGAGCGAGGAGCCGAGGGAGAGGACGACGTTGCGCCGGTAGCGCCACGCGTACCCGGTCAGCCGCCGGGCCCACCCCTGCCGCAGGGCCTGAGACCCCGCGCCTCGCTCCCCGCGCTCGTCCGTCGCTTTCTTCCGCTCTTCCGTCGCTTCCTTCATGCCCTTGACGTCATCGGCGCCCGCCACCCGTGCCTCCCGTTCAGCCGGCCGGCCCCCTGGCCCGCCGCATGTCCCCAACGCGGCGGGCGGGGGATTTCATCCCGCCGCAACAATCCTGGGCCGATGGTCGGAGGCAGGGGGCGGGTGGTCGTAGGACTCAGGTCAATGAATCAGACAAGGCCACTCGCATGGGTGGTCGACCGGCCCAGCGCATCGTCATACACTGAAGCATCTATACCTTCCTGTATATGGAGAGCTCTTACGTCATCGAGATCGAGCCCGAGGTGCGGTTGTGGCTGATGAATCTGCGCTACCACGACTACCTCGTCGTCGAGTACGTCACGGGCGTGCTCCATGAACGGCCGACCACTCTCGGCGAGCCGTACTCGCGCCACCTCGGCGACGGTGTCAGGGAGTTGCGTTTCGTACTGGGCGACAATCGGGAGGCCACACGGCTCTCCTACTGGCTCGCGCCGGACCGGCGGATCGTTCTGCTCACCGTCTTCCGTAAGACGAGGCAGCGGGAGACCGCGGAAGTGGCTCGGGCGAAGAAGGCCAAAGCGGTCTGTGAGGCTTCTCACGGACCCGCGCTCGATGTGTACGCCCGCGAAGTGGAAGCAGCGAAGGAGGAGCGGTAATGGTCAGCCACGCGCACTGGAAGCTCGCCCGTGACAAGAAGGTCGCTCAGGGGATCGCGGACGATGCGGCGACGGAGAAGCTGCGTGAGGAGATCGCCCTCCGTTTCGACCTGGGCCAGGCGGTCCACGACCGGCGGACCGCGTGCGGCCTGTCGCAGACGGAGCTGGCTCGCCGGGCCAGGATGACTCAGCCCCAGGTGTCCAAGATGGAACTCGGCGGCACCATGCCCACGATGGCTCTGCTGGTCCGGTTGGCCAAGGCCATGGACTCCTCCTTCCGCCTGGAGCCGGACGGGGACGGCGTCCGGGTGGCGTTCACGGCGCGGCCCGCGTCGGAGGAGCGGGCGGCGGAGCCCGAGAAGGAGTCCGGCGGCACGGGCGTGGCGAGGGCGGCCCACGGCTGAGCCGCTTCCCGGAAGGTCCGGTCCACTTGCCGCCGGACGGCCAAGGGAGCCGCAAGCGCCGCCCGCGCCGGAGTGCACACGCGTGGCCGACTACCCCGCCCGGAGGACGATCACCGAGGGGCCGGGGGCGCGTAGTGCCGTCTTCAGGTCGGTGGCGAGCGACGCGGGTGTGGACCGGAGCGCCGGTACGCCGAGGGACTCCGCGAGGGCGACGAGATCGGGGCGCACGGCGTCCGGGCCGCCGTCCTGGACCCCGGAGGCACCCGGGCCGTCACCGTCCACGAGCAGCCAGGTGACCGGCAGGCCGTACCGCCGCGCGGTGGTCAGCTCCGCGGCCGTGTGCGGGGCGTCGTCCTCGCCGGTGACCGCGAGCACCGGTGTGGTCGGGTCGGCGAAGGCCGCGCCGGTCGCGGACGGGAGGGCGTAGCCGGGGCCGCCCGCGCCCTGGGCCGAGTGCGTGGTGTTGGGGCGGCGGGCGTCGAAGGCGGACCAGGCCAGGGTGGTGAGGGGCGTGAGGTCCCAGAAGCTGGGGGCGGTGTCGGGCAGCGCCGCGCGGACGGCGGCGAGCACCCGCGCGTCCGGGCCGGACCCCTGATCGGCGGCGGCCGGGCCCTGCTCCTGGTCGGCGGCCGGGGCGGGCGCGGTCTCCAGGGCCGTACGGACGCGGTCGGCCGCTGCCGGGTCCTCGCGGGGGTCCACGGTGTCCAGCAGCGCGTCGAGGGCTTCGCGGGCGTCGGAGTGGATGCCGAGCGCGGGGTGGTTGGCCTCCAGCTTCCCGGCGTCGGCCTCGATCTGGACGATACGGCCGCGCGGGGCGAAGGTGTGGCCGCCGGAGGAGAGCGCGCCGAGGCCGGAGCCCACGACCAGCAGGACGTCCGCGGCCTCCAGCAGTTCGGTGACGCGCGGATCGCCGGGCCAGGACCGCAGCGAGAGCGGGTGCTCCCAGGGGAAGGCGCCCTTGCCGCCGTAGGTGGTGGCGACCGGGGCGGCGATCCGCTCCGCGAGCGCGCGCAGCTTGCCGGTCGCGTCCGCCCGTACGACCCCGCCGCCCGCGATGATCGCGGGGCGTGCGGCGCGTGCCAGCAGGTCGGCGGCGACGAGGGTGAGTTCGGGGCGCGGGTACAGCTCCCGGGGTGTGGCGTCGAGCGCGCTGACCGGGGGCAGGACGGTCTCCGCGCGCAGGACGTCCTCGGGGATCTCCACCCAGACCGGCCCGTGCGGGGCGGTCAGCGCGGACTCCCAGGCGGCGGCGATCGCGGAAGGGATCTGGGAGGCGGTGCGCACGGGGTGCACGGACTTCACGACCTCGCGGAACGACGCCTGCTGGTCGCGGAGTTCGCGCGGATGGCCGTGGCGCCGGCCGCCGAGCCCGGCGGCCGGGACCTGGGCGCAGACAGCCAGTACGGGGGCGGACGCGGCCGCCGCCTCCTGGAGCGCGGGCAGCGCGGCCAGGGCGCCGGGACCGGCGGTGAGCAGCAGCACGGCGACCTCACCGGTGATCCGGCCGTAGGCGTCGGCGGCGAAGGCGGCGCTGTTCTCGGCGCCGAGTTCCACGTACGCGAGCGCGGAGCGCCGCAGCGCGGCGGACAGGCCGGGCGCGGGACGGCCGGACACCCCGAAGACGGTGGCGGCGCCGAGGCCCTGGAGGGTCTCGGTCACCAGGTCGCCGCCGACGCGGCCGGGCGGCGGGTTCAGCGCCGCCTCGGCCTGCGCGGCGTTGAGGCCGGGCCGGTCGTCGTGGTCGTGGCTCACCGGGTGCGGCCTTCCGCGATCTGCCGGGCCATGATCGTCGTCAGCTCGTACGCCGTGTGGGAGGCGGCGACGGAGGTGATCTCGGCGTGGTCGTACGCCGGGGCCACCTCGACCAGGTCGGCGGAGACCAGGTGGCAGGAGGCGAGGCCGCGCAGGATCTCCAGGAGTTCGCGCGAGGTGAGCCCGCCCGCCTCGGGGGTGCCGGTGCCGGGGGCGTGCGCCGGGTCGAGTACGTCGATGTCGATGGAGATGTAGAGCGGCCGGTCCCCTATGCGCTGCCGCAGCTGGTCGGTGATCTCGTCCACACCGCGCCGCATGACGTCGGCGGAGGTCACGATGCCGAAGCCCATCTTGGCGTCGTCGGTGAGGTCCTTCTTGCCGTACAGCGGGCCGCGGGTGCCGACGTGGGAGAGCGCCTCGGTGTCGAGGATGCCCTCCTCGACGGCCCGCCGGAACGGGGTGCCGTGGGTGTACTCGGCGCCGAAGTAGGTGTCCCAGGTGTCCAGGTGGGCGTCGAAGTGGAGCAGGGCGACGGGGCCGTGCTTCTTGGCGACGGACCGCAGGAGCGGAAGCGCGATGGTGTGGTCGCCGCCGAGCGTCATCAGCCGGGCGCCCGTCGCGAGGAGGTCGTCGGCGGAGGCCTCGACGGTCTCGACGGCCTCGTTGATGTCGAACGGGTTCACCGCGATGTCCCCGGCGTCCGCGACCTGGGCGAGGGCGAAGGGGGAGGCGTCCTGCGCGGGGTTGTAGGGGCGCAGGAGACGGGAGGCCTCCCGGACGGCGTTGCCGCCGAAGCGGGCGCCGGGACGGTAGGAGACCCCGCTGTCGAAGGGCACGCCGACGACGGCGACATCGGCGGAGCCGACCTCGTCGAGGCGGGGCAGCCGGGCGAACGTCGCGGGTCCGGCGTACCGCGGGACGCGGGAGGAGTCGACGGGGCCGCGCGGCGAGTCGGTGCTGCTCATGAGGTCGGTGCCTTTCGTTCGGGCGGTACGCGCCTTGTGGGCGGTCGGCGGGCAGTCGGCGGTGGTGCGGTGCGGCACGGTCCTTGTGCGTGGTGCGGCACGGGTCTCGTGCGGTGACCGACGGCGAGCGGCGGGTGGGCCGACGCTGCTGAAGTGTACGTTTCCGCCCCTTCCGGGTGCGGGCGGGCCGGTGGGGCGGGGCGTACGCCGGGGCGGGTCCCTACGGCCACGGGGCGAGCCGGGTCCGTACGCCGGGGCGGGCCGTGGCAGGGACAGGCCGCGAGGCCGCTCCGTGTGGGCCACCGGTCCGGCCCGGCCCGGATCCGTACGGGTCCGGCCCGGCCCGGAACCGTACGCCGGGGGCCCCGCCTGACCCCGCCGCCCTACGGCCGCGCCGCCCCTCAGCCCCCGTAGACCGGCTCCGACCCCGGCTCCCCCAGCGTGGCCGCGAAGTCGCGCGCGAGCTCCTCCGCCTCGGCGGGGGTGAGGGCCGCGGTGGTGACGCGTACCCCCGGCGGGGAGGCGGAACGGAAGCGGGTGCCGGCCGCCGTCCACCAGCCCCGGGTGCGCAGCCCGTTGACCACGGCGGACTCGTCGCGGACCGGGACCCACACATTGAGGCCGCTCGCCCCGTGGGAGGGGATGCCGTGCCGGTCCAGCGCGGTGCGCAGGGCGTCGCGCCGGACGGTGTACGTGTCCGCGGCCCCGGCCACCAGGGCGCGCACCTCCGGATCGGTGAGCAGGTCCGCGACGGTCCTCTGGAGGATGTGGCTGACCCATCCGGAGGTCAGCAGCATCCGTCCGTCGTGACGCGCCAGGGTCGCGGGGTCGCAGGCGAGGGCGGCCCAGCGCAGATCGATCCCCAGGTGCTTGGAGACGGTACGCACCTGCGCCCAGCGGGGCAGGCCGCCGGCGGCCAGGGTGGCGGCGTCCGCCCCGGCGATGTCCGCGTTGTGGTCGTCCTCCACCACCAGGACGTCCGGATGGTCGCCCAGCACCGCCAGCAGCGCGTCCCTGCGGGCGGGCGTGAAACGGGCGCCGAGCGGACTCTGGCCGCGCGGGCTGCACACCAGGGCGCGGGCCCCCGCCCGCAGCGCCCTCCGCAACGGCTCGGGCCGCATGCCCTCGTCGTCCACGGCCACCGGCAGCATGCGCAGCCCCAGGGCCGGGACCAGGTCGAGCAGATGGTGGAAACCCGGGTCCTCGACGGCCACGGCGTCGCCGGGGCGCAGCTCGGTGGAGAGCAGCCGGCCGACGCAGTCCAGGGCCCCGTGGGCGAACGTCACCGAACCCGTGGGCACCCCGTCGCGGGCGAACCAGTCGCGGGCGGCCTCTTCGAGCGCGGGGAGCCGGGGCGCGGCGCGGTGCGAACCGGGGACGGGCTCCACCCAGCCCGGCGGGCGCAGCACCGGGAGGCAGGCGGGGTCGGGGTGTCCGCCCGCCAGGTCCCGCAGCCCCGTGGGCACCCGGGGCGGCCGCCGGGAGGTGACGGAGGGCGCGGCCGCCACTACGGTGCCGCCGCGCCCCAGGGTCGTCACCACCCCGCGCCCGCGCAGCTCCTTGTAGGCCGCCGCGACCGTACCGGCGCTCACGCCGAGGTGTTCCGCGAGCCGGCGCACGGGGGGCAGCGAAGCGCCCGGCCGGAGTGTGCCGTCGGCGACACGGCTTTCGACGGAAGCGGAAATCTCTCTGGCCGTCCCACCGGAGAGCGCATATTGTTCTGCCACAGACGCAAGTTTGTACCGATACAAAAACTGTGTCAAGGGGGACCGATGAAGCCGGTGAAGAAGCAGGCCGACGTGGGGAAAGCCGGGGCGGGCGGGGCCGACCGAGTCCCGTTCACCCGGCGGCTCGTCGTACCGGGCGGCCGCGACGGCAGACGGATGCTGGTCATCGCCGTCATCGACAAGATCGGTACGGGCCTGTGGGCCGGGGCGTCGACGCTCTACTTCATCTACGTCGCGCATCTGTCGGTCGGTCAGATCGGCACCCTGCTGGGCGTGTCCGGGGTCCTCGGCATCGCGGGACCGCCCCTCGCCGGACGGCTGGCCGACCGCTTCCCGGTGACCCGCGTCCTCGTCGTCGCCCAACTGGTGCGCGGCGCGGCCCTGGCGGCGCTGCTGACCACGCACGAGTTCCTGCCGCTGGTGCTGTTCTCGGCGCTGGGGGCACTACCGGACCGGGCGTCGAGCGTGCTGACCAAGCTGTTCGCCGCACGGGTCGCGGGCCCCCAGCGCGTGCGGTACCAGGCCATCCAGCGCACGGCGGTCAACATCGGCTGGGCCGTGGGCGGCGCGGGGGCCGCCGCCGTCCTGACCGTGGGCACCGCGACCGCCTACGAGACCCTGCTGCTCGCCAACGTCGGGTCGTACGCGGTGATCGCGGTCCTGACGCTGCGGTGCGCCGAACCGGCCGCGCCGGGACGCGTGGTGGCGGAGCAGGGCGCCCCCGCCGCGCGGACCGGGAAGGGGCCGACACCCTGGCGCGACCGCCGCTACCTCGCCTTCACCACGACGGAGGTCTGGCTCTTCCTGGACGACAGCGTGCTCCAGGTCGGGTTCCCGCTCTGGATCGTGCACGCCACCGACGCCCCGGTCGGGCTGGTGCCCCTGATCCTCGTACTCAACAGCGTGCTGGTGATCGTGCTCCAGGTGCCGCTGTCCCGCTACGGCGAGACCCGCGCCGCCGCCCGCCGCCTGCTCCTTCCCATCGGCGTCGCGTTCCTGGCGGGCGGAGCGGCGCTCGCGGCCTCGGCCGGCGGAGGAACGTGGTTCGCCACTGGGGCAGTTCTGGTCGCGGCCGTCGCGTTCACCCTGGCGGAGATCCTGCACTCCCTGTCCTCCTGGGAACTCTCCGTCGCCCTCGCCCCCGGCGACGCCCAGGGCGCCTACCTCGGGGTGCACGGCCTGGCCCAGTCGGCGCAGCGCAGTCTCGGCCCGATCGTGGTCGGCGCCGCGGTGAGCGTGGGCGCCCTCGCCTGGCCGGTCCTGGGCGCGACCCTGGTGGCGACCTGCCTGATCCAGCACCGCCTGGTCCGGCCGGCCGAGGCGACAGAGGCGACCAAGGCAGCGCCTGCGGCGCCGGACGACGACTGCGGCCCCGTTTCGAAAGCGGAACACACGGCCGGGACAGCCGACTGCGCGTAGGCAAGTCCGGTTAGGGACCGCACGAGACCACCCGCCAGCCAGTCCGGGTCAGCCCAGGGGCATCGCGACGTTCGTCCGTGACGGGCGCCTCATCTGACTGTCCGTCGCACAGAAGACGGTGGAAGCTGCGGTGGTCGCCGCGGGCGACGACATCCGCAACTGGCCCGACGCCCTTGCAGGACCGTGCCTTCGCCGGTGTCGCGGGGATGGCGATGCGGGGACCCTCCCGACACACCCGCATCCGAGCCCCTGCGTCTCCGATGCCGAACGCCACCCGCATCGCGGACGCCACCTCCTACCTGACCGCCCATCCCGCGCTGCGCCGGACGCCTTTCTCGACGCCACCGGCCACACAAACCGGCGACGACAGACCGGACGGTCCGGCCGTCTCCTGGGCTGAGCCGAACCTTGGGCACTCCTGGCCCCAAGGCCTTGAGAGGAGGTTCCGCGCAACGTCGCCCGCAACGTCCGCACCGGCACCCCACGGCCCCGGCGCTCCGAACCCCTCACCTCCGACGAAGCCCGCCAACTCCTCACCGCCGCGCAAGGTCATCCGCTGAACGCACTGTTCGAACTCGCTCTCCATACAGGGTCCGCAAGGGCGAACTCCTCGGCCTAAGGGCTTGCCGGAAATCAACACGCCGGTTTGATCTTGGTTTCGTCGGTCTCGAGAAACCTGGCGATGTCTTCCCGTGTGTGGAAGCGGGCTGTTGAGGCGGCAAGACGGACCCCGTGGTCTTCCAGTAGCGGGCGGACGTCTTTCGCTGCGCGGCTGATGGTCATGGCGGTGGTGTTGAAGAGCTGGCCCAGGAGGTGCATAGGCGCGAGTTTTCGCAGGTGGAGCACGGTAGCCAGGACTCGGTCAGCTGAGGTGAGCTTGGCTTTGGCGCCCGCGCCGGGGGCGACCAGGCGCTCGTGGCCTCGGCGCGTATGGAGAACTTGCTCACGCTGAAGCTCCATCCCTGGAGCCAACACGGCGATGAGTTGGCTGAGTTGCCGACGGGTCATTCCGGTCAGCAGCGGGTCCTGGAGTGAATGCCGCGTGAGGTGAGTCGGGCCGTCCGCCGGGGCCTCGTCCGGTGTGCTGCCGGTGGTCACTGTGCCCACTGGCTGGGGGTGGAGGGTGTAGTTCCAGTCGCCGTGGAAGCGGTGGCGGGTGATGGGCAGGGCGGCGATCTCGTCGTCGCTGATGCGGATACCGGTGGGGTACTCACCGCTGTCGAGTTCGGCCTGGATGGTGAGGCCGGTGCGGCTGGTGGTCGCGGCGATGGTCTGGAGCATGACTTCGTGGCTGGTCAGGGGTCTGCCTCGCCAGTTCATGGTGATGTGGGAGAACAGTCTGTGCTCGATCTTGTTCCACTTCGAGGTGCCGGGCGGCAGGTGACACACCGTGATCTCAAGGCCGGTCTCGGCGGCGAGATCGGCGAGCTGGGTCTTCCAGCCCCGGGTGCGGTAGCCGTTGGAGCCGCCACCGTCAGCGGTGATCAGCAGCCGGCGGGCGCCAGGGTAGTCGTGCCGGCCGACCGCCTGCCACCAGCGGCGGATCGAGGCGACGGCGAACGCCGCCGTGTCGTGAACGGTGCCGATGCTGACCCAGCCGGTGTTCGCCGTCATGTCGTAGATTCCGTATGGAATCGCCTTCTCGGCCTGGCCGGGGAAGTCGTGCGCCTTGACCCTCACGGGCTGTCCTGCGGGCTGCCATTCGTGCCCGGCGTTCCTGTAGTCGCCGATCAGCTCCTTCTTCTTGCTGTCCACGCTGATCACCGGGTCACCGGCGTCCCTGTGATCTCGTGCCTGCTCGTTGAGGTAGTGGAACTGGGCATCCCTGTCGGGGTGCTGGGCACCTTCGATGGTCTTGGCGTTGGCCTGCAGGCTGAATCCTTCCTCCCGCAGCAGGCCGGCGACGGTGTCGGCGGAGACCCGGTGCCCCTGGCGGGTGAGCTCCGCCGCCAGCTTCCGGGTCGACTTCGTCGTCCAGCGCAGCGGCGACATCGGATCGCCCCGCTCGTCGGGCTCGACCAGCGCCAGCAGTGCCGGCCGCAGCCCAGAGTCCAGCTCGGCCGCCTTCTTCCGCCCTCCGCCGGGATGGCGCACCCGCCCCAACGGGGCCTGACCAGAGTCCAGTTCAGCTGCCCCACGCGAGACCGTGGCCTCCCGGACCCCGGCTGCAGCGGCGACGATCCTGATGCCGCCATGCCCCAGCGACAGTGCTTCCGCCCCTATGGCCAGCCGACGCTGACGCTCGTCCAGATGCGGCAACAGCACCTGGAACTTCGCCGCCAGAACGGCCTCGATCCCCTCCGGTCTCCCCATACCAGACCAACGAGCCCCACAGCTGGAAGCCACGACTTGTTTCCCGGCAAGCCCATAGGGGAGGGCTTGGCGAATGGCTTCGGCGTAGGTGGCGGAGCCGTCGCGGCAGACGTACTGGGCCCCGGGGTGCTCGCGCGGCCACGTGGTAAGGGTTTGGGCGGTGCGGTCGGGCAGGACATCGATCCCCTCGCCGGTCTCGGCGTCGATGATCACAGTGGCGTAGCGGTGTCGGCCTTTGAGTGCGAAGTCGTCGATACCGAGCACGCGCGGGACGCGCAGCGGTGTCGCAACCTGGCACATGAGCATGCGCAGGGCGGTCGAGCGGGAGATCCCGCAGGCCAGGGCGCGGGAGAGGCGGGCGCCCGCCCGGCCCGCCGACTCCCTTATCACTGAGCCCAGCTGGGTGGTCAGGCGGTTGGTGCGGCGCTGGTAGCGCTCCACGACGCCAGGAACCTGCTCGCGGAACGTCTGCCGCGGGCAGCCGAGAACCGGACAGACCAGGCGCCGGACCCGCACCGACACCCCGACCCGCCGTCCGTCCACGGCACGTCCGCGACCACCCGTCCATGGAAGCCGTGTACCCGCCTCGTCGGCCGCCCGCACACCGGACACGGCACCGGATCGTCCCGGGTTCGCGCAGACACCCGGATAGCCTCGCCCCCGTCCGTCCGAAAGCCCCGAAAACACCGTACCTACAAGCTCGTTGGCATCATGCACGCAATGCCAACGAAAGCAGTCACACTTCGTCACCACCGAATACGAGCCAGAGCCGAACATTTTACAGTCCCGGGCTCCAGCTTTGCTTGTGCTACTGAGGTTGAACTCGTGATGTCGTCCAGTTGCTCAGGCCGGTCTGATGGTCAGGCCGGCCTCTGTGAGGCAGCCGTCGATGAGGTCGGTTGCGGTACTGGATGTGCCGTAGGCCGCCGGACGGTCTGCACGAGGTGTTCGGGAGTGCTGAAGGCGACGTTGGAGAGCCAGCCGCGCCGAAGGAGGGACCAGATCCCTTCCACGGGGTTGAGATCGGGCGCGTAGGGCGGCAGGTAGTAGATGGTCAACCAGTCCCGTGCTTCTGCGAACTCCCGCAGACCGGCGGCTTTGTGGACATTGAGATTGCCCCGGACGAGCACGATCGGGCCGCCGAGCTGTTGTTCGGCCGTCGCGTCGGCCGTCGTCCCGGCGGGCTGGTAGATGAGGCTCGATCGGTGGCCAGGTCTGTAGCACGTCAACGCTGCGATGGATATCCGACGGCGGGACGGCCGCGAACGTGCACCACCGGGGTCCGGCCACGCTGTGACCACGTCTTCGCCTGCGGCGGCGTCATGGAGAAGCCCGTCGTCCCGCTCCATCACGCGCCGGGCCGGGACCTGTCAGGACCAGCCGTTACGAACCAGCAGCTTGCGCACTCCCTGGATGGTGTAGGTCAGGTGGAAACGCCGACCGATCACGGTCTTGACCCGGGACAGCGTCCAGCGCTGGTCCTCCCAGCCATGTGCGGCCGGCCCCTTCGCCAGCTCCGCCTCCAGCTGCGCGAACTGCTTCTCGCTCAGCCTCGGCAGCGACGCCGGCCCCTGCGACCGCAAAGACCGCGGACCACCCTCGGCCCACGCATGACGCCATCGCTGCACCGAGCGGACGCTGACCCGCAGGTCCCTTGCGATCGACATACTGCCCTCGCCCCGGGCGAACCGATCCCCCGCCTGGAGCCGTAACTCCTCGCGCCTGTCCTGCCGCTCGGCGGTCAACCCGACACCCTGTGGATACCGCATCCTCCCGTGATACCCCGCCCAGACGCCAACCGTCAGCCCTACGACCCCACGAGTTCATCCTCAGTAGAGGATCCTCTTCTCAACCATCCGCCTCACACCCCACAAAGACAGGGTTAAGCCAAACCGAAACCAGATCACCGTTGTCGATGCCCAAGACAGTTCCGCTAGCGATTTGGACGAACTTAGCGCCGGTGGCATCGTTCAGGCGAATGGCGACCCAACCCGAGGAAGAGTCATACGAAACCCGCCACCTGTCTCCAGGGACCTCAAAAGAAACTCCAGGCTCGAGGGAGTGATCCGACGAGATGAATGCCCGTCCGGGATTGATCCGTGGGGTAGTCAAATCAGTCACCACACCCCGAACATTCGGGAAATATCCCCAGGCGAACAGGATTTCACGGGACTCAATATCGACCTCAAGCTGGAGCGTGCCGATCAGCGCACTTGCGACCCCATTCGAGCCGAGCTTCTCGCCCAACAACTCGCCGCTGCGCGCCCGGAAGGAGAATCCGTACTCGGACTCGTCATAGGCGAGAACGCCCTCAAGAGGAGATCCATCTCTGATGGAGAATTTCATTTCACGCTAGCCTTTTGTACGCTTGAAGAGGAAGTGGACGATTCTGTTGGAATTTGCGTCAATGTTGAGCTCATAGATCCCATTGCTTCCGTTCATCGCTCCGGGCGTTCTCCACTCAACAACCCCTGGAGCACCACGGGAATCCACCCTGGGCGTGGATCCCTCCATTATCTCCCGAAGGAGCAGCCCGTTATTGCCATTCATGTAAGGGCGTGCGGCCTTACCGAAGTTGGAGGCATCGACATCCCGAGTACCGGCAATATCCCACGTGTGATTTTCGACAGTCTTAGTCATCGAAAGTTTCTCAACATCGATCTTCGACGCTAGATCCGAGACATCACAGTTGTTGTGAACGAGTACCGGCGTAGTCCCCGCCAGCACATAGTACGTGTGAAAGTCATCGACCGTCAGGTTGTAGGTGCGGGCCCGCTCGCCATAGCTCCGGTTACCTGTGACGATCACACTCGCGTCGGCATCCGTGAGCAGAGTCATTCCGGCCTTCAGGTCCGCAGCCGCGATCCAGCGCTCTTCCGATGGAGACCAGAAGGGGTGCTCGTAAGTCGCCGTAATCTTCGTGATGCCATCTTCGGTGGCAAGCGAGAGTTCGCTGAAACGCTTGTCGCCTTCCGTGACGATAAGCCCGGTGACCTTACGGGAGCCCGTCTTTCCGGTCTCGGGATCCGTAGCCAGAACCTCGTCACCCGGCTCTATGGCCTCGATCTTCTTAAAAGTACCATCAGCCATCAGGATTTCGGTGCCGGCCAGGAAGCACTTGCCACGTCCTGCCAACACCTTTTCCATAATTATCTGGAAGCCGACGTTGCTGCAGATCGGACAGACTTCCTGAATGGGCATGCTGTCTACATGCTTCCACTCTCCATAAAACTGCTTGAACTCTGCACACCCGTCACGAAAAGCGCTGAAAGAACACTCGTCACGCAGAAAAAGCTCCGTGTTGAGTTCGATACTCATCTCAGGCTTGTAGAACCGCCACCTCGTCACCATTCCGAGGAGGTTCGACAGGTTCCCCTTCTTCCCGACGTACAACTTGATGTTTTTGACAGAAGGAAGCCCTTTCGGCGCCCCAGCGCCGAGATCAGCAATAGAAACCTTCGAGCTGTCTACACCGTCATCCGGATGCAGATCGAGCGGAAAGGCAGAGTCGGGCCTTCCCCCGCTCTTTCCGCCGTCGTCCGGCATGCACCGTCCATTACCCGGGTCCATACACAGACCATCGGGGTCGGAATAGGTGACCGGATTATTGTTGGAATAGGCGTACCCGTGCATCTGCTGGGCGTCGGCCAGATCCATGATCGGGTCCACACTGATGAATCGCCCTGTTGCAGGGTCGTATTCACGTGCCCCCAAGTGGGTAAGGCCGGTGTCGGCGTCCTCCGTACCACCGACAAAGCCCTTGTCCCCGACCCAACTGGTGGGTTGGGCGCCGCGCGGAGCGCCGAAGATCGTACTTTGCCGCCTGGTGACCAACTGCGCGCTGTCAGCAGTGACCTGGGTAGTGCTTGTCCCATGGTGATCACTGATCAGGAACGTGAGTTTGCCACCTGTACGCACAGCCGCCGTCTCAGCGTCCGCGCTGTAGTAGCGGGTGCCGATGACTTTGCCACTCTTGTCCAGGTGCAGTTCGTTGCCCTGTGGCAGATAGAGCGTCGTGCCGCCGGAATCGCGGCGGATGATGCGCTGTCCCTCGGTGCCGTAGAGGTAGCTGGTGGTGTCGGTGACCTCGGTAGCGGACTCCAGGTGGTTCTCGGCGTCCCACTTCAGGCTCTGCGTAGCCTCATTGCCGATCTTCCGGGATTCGGTGTTGCCCGCCTTGTCGTAGGTATACGTCTCGGTGCGGGCGCCTGCTCCCGTCTGCGTGATGCCGGGCAGGTTGTGCGTCCCGGGTTCCGGGGCGTCGTAGGTGCGGACGGTATCGGACGCCGGGCCTGCCGCCGCGGTGTGCTGGGTCTCCACCTTCCTGTTCCCGACCGCATCGTAGGAGTAGGACGTCCAGTACGGTTCCGGCCCGCCTACGGTGGTGACGCTGGGGGCCGCAGCGCAGTCGTCGGTCGCGGTCCAGGCCTCCGTGATGCGGCGCAAGGTGTCCAGTGCGTAGCACTGGGTGTCGTCGACGGCGGTGTCGTCCTGACCGGTCGTCGTGTCGATGCGCTTGACGTTGCCGGCCGGGTCGTAGGTGTAGCGGACATCGTCGATGCGCTGCGGCGCGACCTCACGGTCCGTGAACGCACGGGTCAGCGCGCCTGTGTGCTCGTCATACTCGTTGCTCTTCCACAGGTGCTCGGCGAACGCCCCGTACTCCTGTCGGGCCGGCCGCCCGTAGTGGTCGTAACTCACCGACGCGAGCAGCGTGTCGTCGCCCGCAGACACCGACATCGGCAGGCTGGATCCATAGGCGTAGGCGTTGACGACGTCTTCTTCCGGCAAGCCTCCGACGGCGGGCTGCGCTGTCTCCATGAGCTGCCCGGTGTGCGGGTTGTACACGTCCGTCCACGCATAGGTTCCGGCAAGCGCACCTTCGGACGCCGGGACGGTGAAGGTCGTACCCACCGGCGCATAGTCGGCGTTGTAGTTGAGGATGGTGCTGGTGTAGGCGTCGGAGCCGTTGTGGCGAGTGGCCTTGTACAGCTGGCCGATGCCCTTGGACGCCTTGTCGTACTCCCATGAGGATCGCTTGGTGGTGCCCTGCCACAACGCGGTGGGGCGTCCGAGGTCGTCGTAGTCCGTGCGCAGCGTGATCTGCCGGGCGTCGGTGGCCTCGGTGGGGCGCCCGCCCTTGTCGTAGGTGGTCGTCGTCACGCCCTTGTCGGGATCATCCGCGTAGTTCTTCCGCCCCGCCGCGTCGTACCCGAAACTCCATTTCGCCTGCGAAGGGTCGGTGACCTGCTTGAGGCGGCCCGCCTTGTCGTACGTGTACTTCGTCGACTGCGACGTGGTGCGGTCCGTGTCGGTGTACTGCTTCAGTTCGACGGTCCGCCCGAGCGCGTCGGTCAGCTTCGTGGTGGTCGTCCCACCCGTCGGAGGAATGACTGTGGTGGTGTCTCCGGTGTAGGCAACGGTCGTGCGCTTGGTCTCCTCACCGAACTTCTTGGCGATCATCGCGGTGACACGGCCCGCACCGTCGAAGACGGTCTCGGTGGCGGAGGGATACTTGAGCTCCTGGCCGGTCACCGGCACCGGTTCCGCCTCCCCGTCCGTGTAGTAGACGCCGGAGCTGTGCCACACCTGACCGCGGCTGTCGTAGGAGGTCTCGGTGACCAGGCGCCCGGCGTCGTCCGGGGACGGGTCCTGAGTCTCCAGCTCCCGCATGAGCCCGTCGTAGAAGGTGTACGAGGGCTGGTAGACGCCGTTGTGGTTGAGAGCGGTGGTGGTGACGACCACCGGACCGTCGTTCCGGATCTGGTACGCGAAGGTCCGGCTGGGGCTGTCCGGGTACGCCGTCGCGGAGCGGGTGGGCTGCCAGACCTTGGTCACGCGTCCGAGGGCGTCGTAGACGGCGGAGGTGACACGGGCGTTGGCGTCTGTGAGCTTGAGAGGCTGTCCACGACGAGGATCCAGCTCCGTGGTGACGGTGTGACCCAGCGGGTTGACCACTTGTTTCTTGGTCGGCACCTCACCCTGAGCGGGGGTATATGTAGTTGTCGTCTTCTTGCCGTAGACATCGGTGAGGGACAGCGAACGGCCATAGATGTCGAAGTCGGCAGCGGGCGTCGTTCCCACGATCTCGTATCCGGTACCCGCGCCGTTGACCGTCTCGACCTTGGTCACGTTGCCCTTGACGGGAGCGGACGTCAGGGACGTGGCGCCGTCGTAGTAGCTCCGCTGATCACTGATCACCCCGTCGCTGCCCGGGTCGGCCGCCCCGCACAGGGTTGCGACCGTCCTCTTCTGCGCGACCAAGTCCAGAAGGTACTTACTGGTGTTGGAAGCGAAGGTGGTGGTGGTGCACTTCTCGTCACCAGTCTTGGCCGCATCACCGGTCTCCGACTCCGAGACGACCCGCCCGTACGCGTCGTAGGTGCGCGTGACCGAGGTCCTGTACTCGCCCACGGAGGTCTTGGTCCGCGTCTCGTCCTTCGATGTGCCGGTGAGATAGGCCTCCAGATCCGGCAGACCGGTGCGGGCCCTGCCGGCCGTCACCGCAGAACGCCAGGGAGTGTAGGAAACCGCGGAGACGAACGCGTCAGTGTTGTCGCCGTTGTACGTGACTGTTTCACGGGCTCTGCCTGCGAACTGCTCACGGTCGGTGACCTCGGTACCCGCGGAGTCCTTGACCGCAGCCCCGTCGATACCACGGAAGAAGCGTGTCTCCGTCAGCGTCGGGCCCTCCTCGGTCCCGCCCTTACGCGTCTGCACCCGACCGTAGCCCCGGGCCACGGAGTAGGTGCGGTCCTCCTTCTTCGTGAACTCGTCGGTGCTCTTCGTCCACGCGGCGCCGTCGAGGTAGGTGTACTCGGTCGTCGTGTCAGGGGTTTCGACTACGTTGTCGCCCTCCACGACCTTGGTCACCACATAGGAGTTGAACCAGTCCTGCTTGGCCGTGTCTCCCTCAAACGCCCATTTGACGGGGTAGCAGCGGGTCTTGTTGCTCGCATCCGGCTCGGGAAGAGTGCTCGCGGTGCATCCTGGCTTGGAGTACTCGGCGTTGATGGTGCCGCCGCTCTCGTTGGTGACCTGATACACGCGAAGCCGGATGAAGGGCGCGAGGCCGTCGCCGACTTTGTCCACCCGGTTCGCCATCTGTACACCGGCGAAGGTGATCGGGGGAAGGTCGGCGGTACCGCCTGACTTCCCCGTGTGCTGGATGGACTCCAGCCACATCGGAGTGGAGATGCCGTCCCCGGAGGCGGGAAACCCCTGCCTCAGGGACCAGGTGTCAACGGCCGCATAAGCTCCGCCCGTCAGCACGCTCGTGCTGACACTACTGAGCCTCTTACGAGACCAGAAGCTCGGGGAGTACTGGTCCTTACAGTCGGTCGCCCCGTCCTTGCAGTACAGATCAAAGGGCACATCCGGCCAGTTCTTGGCATGGGCCTCGTCGAACGTGCCGCAGGACGCCAGGCACCGTTCGGCAACCTGGAAGTCGACACGTGCCATGGCTTTGGCGGTGTAGACGCTCTCGTCACGCAGTCCGTACTCGATGTGGTCGAGGTAGGCAGCCCGCTGGTACGGAGTGACTGTCGCCTTGCCGGTCGTGGTGGAGACGTTCAGACCGTAGTTGTTGCTCTCAGTCTTCCAGTAGTAGGCCATGGCGTTGCCATGCGGATCGACCACGTAGTCGAGTTGCCACCGCCACGCCTGCTGGCACCAGGCGGAGGCAAACGTGGAGTTGTAGCAGGGCTCGCCCTGCTGATTGCCGAAGACTGGCACGGTGAGCGTGGAGTTGGTGACGGGATCATCTGCCTCCGCCCCGTGGTCGCTCCAGCCCTTCAATCGGTTGAGCCCGAAAAAGTACTGAGTACCGTCCGTTGTCGTGATCTTCCAGTGTTCACCGACTCCGTCGACACCGGCCGTGCCCCGGTCGCCGTTGACCGCACCGGTCAGCTTCTCGACCTTCTCCCCGTTGTCCTGCTCGGGGTGCCAACCCTTCACAGCGTCATGGACGAGTTCGGTGGTCTTCCCGCCGAGGGACAGGACAGCGTTGTCGTTGTACCAGCACAGGTCCCCGACCCTGGTGGGGTCGCCCTCGCTCTTGTCGTCCTGGCACGACTTGTACCGTCGCTCGATGTATCCGGGCTCCATCGACCAGCCGTCACCGATCCAGCCGGCCTGGTTGTTCGACGCCGCAGTCCGGCCGTCGACGGTTTGTGAGGAGTAGCTCAGGTCCAACTTGGGCATCAGGTCGCCCGGAACCACAGGGACAGCCAGGTTCGTGGACCAATTGAAGGAACCGGTGGAACTTCCCGCGTTCCAGGCGCCGGCCGGCTGAAGGGGAGTCGCGTTGAAGCTGCCCGAGGCCCCTTCCGCACCTGCCACGGCTGCGAGCACCGTCGGGACACCGAGAGCTGGAGCCGGAGCCGACGCCGTGAGTGTCTTTTCCTCCGTGTCGTTCACTGTCTTCAGCGGCTGCGTCGCGCGGCACTCGGCCTTCTGAGGAGTGCTCAGGGCACAAGCCGGCATCTGGACCAACGAGAGTCGCGCCGCCCAGTCGCCACCGTAGGCGTCTTTGAACGACGTGTAGTCGACGGTGACATCGACAGGTCGGTCGTCATCCGCAGATTCTGTCCGTCCCACGGACAGCAGCAGTCCGTCCACTCCCGCCTTGTCGGCAGCTGCCCGGCTCTCGATCGTCACCCGCAGTTTGGTGGGAGCCGCAGCACGCAAGCGATTCTGCTTCCCTGTGGGTGCGAGGGAGACAGGGGGTGCTCCGGCAGACTCGGTCCTCGCTCCGGTTGCGCCCAGTTCCACTTCCGTGCTGGTTGCGGTCGGCCAGACGACATCCGGTGAATGCCAGGCGTGAGCCACAGCGTCGTTCTTGAGCTTGTCGGATCCGAACTTCACCGGTTTCACCGGGACGGCTTCGGGTTGCTCTATTTCCGTACGGGGGTGGCTTGAGACTGTCTCGGGCTCGGCAGCAACAGCTGCACCGGGAAGTAGTCCCAACAAAAGGGCAGCAGACAAGGGTGCAGCCACCAACGACCTGTCGAACCAGCCCACAACTCCCCCTTGCCGACCCAGGAATGACCTTCCGGAACGTAGCAGACCCTTCACGGAAAAGTCACTGTTTCCTTGCCCTCACGCCACACCATAACGTGACATAGCAGAGCTAAAGGGGTTATCTGGCAGGGGTAATTTCCTTTACCGATGCCCGATAAGTTGCAAATCTCCGATGATGTATTGCGATAGGTGACTGGCCTTGTTTTCAGCAGATACGGCTCTTGGGTTCTCATTCCCCGGCGCTGCCAACTGGAGGCCGACCGCTATAAGGTCGGCGCGAATATGCACAGACTTTCTTTGGGGGGATCGGAATGAGTCAATCGCCAAGACGAACAGGCCGGAGACCCAGTCGCATCTTTCGAGCCATCTCTCTGACTCTGGCCACTGCCGTCGGACCAGTCACGGTCCTGGCGCCGACCGAGACAGCAGCAGCCGCGCCGCTGCGGGTTGCCTCCGCAGAGACACCGATGGACGACGGGTCACTGAGCGAGGAAGACAAGGCTTTGCAAGAAGCCCAGTCCACTGATCGGCCGGCCGAACTGATGTCAGCGCGCACCGAGACGTCAGACACCTGGGCGCTGCCCGACGGATCCTTTTCGGTCAAGCGCTACGGGTCTGCCATACGGATGTTGCGCAACGGTGCGTGGGTGGCGACCGACCCGTCGCTCGTGTTCGCCGAGGATGGAACCGTCGTACCGAAGGCGTCCATGGTCAGCGTCGCCTTCTCGGGGGGTGGCACCGGCCCGCTGCTGTCCGGCGTGAAGGACGGCCGGACCCTGACTCTGTCGTGGCCCACGCCGCTACCGAAACCGGTTGTCTCCGAGAACGTAGCCACGTACAGCGAGGTGCTCCCCGGCGTCGACCTCCAGCTCAAAGCTGAGGTGGAAGGTTTCTCCCAGCTCTTTGTGGTCAAGAACGCCGCCGCTGCGGCGGACCCGGGGCTGAGCAAGCTGACCTACCAGATGAAGACGGTGGGCCTGAGCGTGTCCGTAGACGCGGAGACCGGCAGCCTGGCCGCCGTTGATCCCGCTGGGCAGACCATCTTCACCAGTCCTACGCCCCTGATGTGGGACTCGACCACGGTCTCATCCACATCCGCCTCGAAGGCAGCCCTCGGCGTCACTGCCGAGGACGCTGAGCCTGCCGACCTCTTCGAGCCGCCGCCCGGCGCCGTGGACGCTCAGATGAAGACCACCGTCGGGGACGACACGATCGAGATCACACCGGATCAGGAGCTGCTGCAAGGCCCTGACACCACCTACCCCGTGTTCATCGACCCGTCGTGGGCCTGGGGTAAGAAGGAGAATTGGACTCGCGTCTACCAGGCCTATCCGAACTCCTCGTTCTGGAACGCCAATGAGGTGGCACGCGTCGGCTACGAGAGCGAGACGGGCGGACTCGACCGGATCTCCCGCTCGTTCTTCCAAGTGGACACGGACAACATCAAGGGCGCCTTGGTGAAGTCATCCACATTCCGGATCAAGAACGTCTGGTCCTGGTCTTGCCAGGCCCGGCCTGTCGAACTATGGCAGACGTCATCCATCTCGAAGAAGACGACGTGGTCCAAACAGCCCAAGAAGGTGGGGACCGCCCCGCTGAAGACAGTGAACGAATCCAAGGGCTGGAGCAAGGACTGCGGGGCCGGCAATCTGGAGTTCGACGTCACCTCCAAGGTCCGTGAGGCCGCAAGCGGAAAGTGGTCGAGCCTGACCCTGGGTCTGTACGCCAAGGACGAGAAGGACACATTCGGCTGGAAGAAATTCGACCCCAAGACCGCGGTCCTGGAGACCAGTTACAACAACCCGCCGAAGACGCCCTATGACCTGGGCACCAATCCGAAGTCCTCGTGCTCCGCGGGCGGTCTCATCGGTAACACCAGGATCAGCGTGCACGCTACCGTGGACGACCCGGACGCGGGCAATCTGACAGCCCAGTTCCAGATCTTCCCCGCAGGCAGCAGTACAGCAGTCGTCGACCAGTCGCTCACCGCCCCCAAAAAGCGCGTGGTAACGCTGCCGGTCGTCGACGCGAAGTTGCCCACCGGTGACTACACCTGGAAGGTACGTGCCAAGGACGCGGACGGCGCCACCTCGGCCTGGAGTGCCACCTGCAAGTTCTCCGTGGACCGCACCCGTCCCAGCCTGCCGCCGACGATCACTTCGAAGGACGACGTCTTTCCCCCCGGTGACAGTGGTTGGCCAGCGGTAACAGGCAAAGCACGCCAGACTGGATGGTTCACCCTCGGCCCCAACGGTGTCACGGACATCGATCATTACGTCTGGTGGACGGATTCCGAACCGCAGCTCAACGAAAGCGCCCCCGGCGTGCCGGTTCCGGTCCTGCCGCCGGGGTACGGACCCCACTTCCTCTACGCATACAGCGTCGACAAGGCCGGCAACAGGTCAGACACCGCAAGCTATGTCTTCTACGCCACCCGCTCGGCGGAACGCGACGCACCGGGAGATCTCAACGGCGACGGCAACAAGGACATCTGGAGTATTGATTCCAACGGAACGCTGCTGACTTATTCCGGACAGCAGAACGGGACGTTCTCCTCGGCGACCAACGGCGGGCAGACATTCGAGGACGCACAGATCACCTACCTCACCGACTGGGGGCAGGACGGCTACACCGATCTGGTCTCCTTGGAGTACGACGGTGTCTCCAAACGCAAGAACTTGTGGACCTACACCAACAACGGGCTCGGCATCGCCACCACCGACTACGAAGAGGGGAAGCAGGCGCTGACCGTCAAGTGCCCCGTTGTCGACGAGGACTACGGCTGCACAGGTGAGCCAGGCTGGACCGGCAACGACCACTGGGGCGATGCTGACCAAATCGTCACTCCCGGCGATATCAACGCCGACGGCAAGCCCGACCTCCTGGTCAAGCAAGGCAAGTTTCTGTGGGCCTACTACGGCAGCTACACCAAGCGGCTCAGTGCTCCCGTCCTCGTGGGAGCCAGTGACTGGGACAAGTACACGATTGTCTCACCCGGCGATCTCAACGGCGACGGCATCGCCGACCTCTGGTTGCGCGAGGACGCCTCCGGAGACGTGTACCGCGCTTTCGGCAGCGAAGGAACCACCGGTCTACTCGACCCGACCACGTGGGGTGACACGACTGCCCGGGTCAAGATCGCCAGTGGCTATCCGGCGAGCACCTATCCGGTCCTGGGAAGTGTCGGTGACGTCACCGGAGACGGTGTGGCGGACCTATGGGGACGTAAGCCCGACAACACCATGACCGGGTGGCCGGGCAAGAACACCGGCTCGGCCTTCGCCTTCGGCGACGCGTTCGCCATTGACGGATCCGTCGGCGGTGTCCGCATCCCCGCCGGAACCACTCTCACTGCCGGACAGTCCTACACCTCTCGCTCCGCGATTCTCACCATGCAGGCCGACGGCAACCTCACCATCACTTCCAAGGCCGGCGGCCGGCTCTGGTCGACCGACACCGCCGGGAACATCGGTGCCAAGGCGGTCATGCAGTCCAACGGCAGCCTCGCGGTACTCGCAGGGGACGGTAGTACCGTGCTCTGGAGCTCCCGGACGACAGCGGCGGAGGGGTATGCGGTCCTCCAGGACCGCGGCAGCCTCGTCGTCCACAATGTCCGAGGGCAATCGCTGTGGAGCAGCGGGACGGCACAGCGCCACGACTACAACGGTGACGGCCGCAGCGACATGGCCGACTGGTACGACCATGCCGACGCGTCGGACACCATCCACCCCTTCCTGACGAACTCGGACGGAACTTTCCAGAACCCGCTCACAGGTTGGAACGTGCCTGCGGACTCTTGGGCCGTCAGGCTGATGAAGCACACCACCGGCGACTACAACGGTGACGGCATCGGCGATGTGGCCGCCGTGTACGGGTATGAGGACGGTCGCGTGGCCCTGTGGACATGGCTTGGCACCTCCAGTGGCAAGTTCGCCTCCCCGTTCGACTCTTGGAAGGTGCCTGCCGGCAACTGGAGTTTCAAGAGGATGAAGGTCAGCAGCGGGGACTTCAACGGCGACGGCCGAGACGACATCGCCGTCTGGTACGACTACGCGGACGGCCACGATGCCTTGTGGACGTTCACCGCCGATGTCAGGGGCGGGTTCAATGCTCCCTTCGAGTCGATGAACCGTCCCGTCGGCGCTTGGACGGCTTCTCGCGACAAACACGTGACCGGGGACTTCAACGGCGACGGTCGGGACGACCTGGCCGTCTTCCACGGCTACTCGGACGGAAGCAACAAGATCTGGACGTTCCTCGCGAGTCCCAACGGAGGGTTCGACGCTCCGGTTGGTTCGTGGACCAGTACCAGCTGGGGCAGTTGGGACCGCACAACCGTCCATGCGGGCGACTTCGACGGCGACGGCCGGGATGACATCGCCGCCTGGTACGACTACGCAGACGGGCATGACAGCATCTACATCTTCCCCAGCAGCGCGACCGGCACGTTCACCTCGGTCTCGGAGGCGTGGACGACGCCCGCCGGAAACATGTGGCGTGATCACATGAAGATCACCATTGGCGACTACAACGGTGACGGACTGGACGACTTCGGGGCCCTGTACGGCTACGACGACAAGAGCATCAAGGCCTGGACCTGGACCGCTCGCCCCGGCCGCACCTTCGCCAACCCGGTGAGCAGCTGGGGGGTGACGACCGGCTACAGCTTCGCCCGCTCCTACGTCTTGGAGCGGTACGGCAGCTGACGCGTAGGGTGCGGTCGGTTCACAACGCCGGGCCGGCCGCACCCGTCGCTGCCAGAAATCGGCGTGACCGGAAAATTCGAGCAGCAGTCGACGAGCCCTGTGAGGATGGAGCCCCCTTTCCTGCTACTTCACAAGGAGCCGGACCGCCATGCCCCGCGCCGTCACCCTCATCCGTTCCACCGCCCTGTCCGATGTGGCTGAGTACGCCTACGCTGCCACCGCGCCCGCCGACGCGCGGCTGATCTTCCTCGCCGGGTCGTGCCCGCTGAACGAGGACGGCTCGACCGCGGCGGTCGGTGACTACGCGGGTCAGGCAGCGAAGGCCCTGGAGAACATGCGGACCGCCCTCGCCGCCGCGGGTGCGGGCCTGGAGGACGTCATCAGCACCCGGGTACTCGTCGCCTCCACCCGGCAGGAGGATCTGGTGGCCGCCTGGCAGGTCGTCCGGGACACGTTCGGAGACCACGACGTGCCCAGCACACTGCTGGGCGTCACCGTCCTCGGGTACCACGACCAGCTTGTGGAGATCGAAGGCGTCGCAGCCGTTCTCGACTCCTGATCTCCCGGGCGCCCGCTCAGCTCTGCGCACCGAGCCCGAGCGCGACCAGGCGTTCCCCCCGGCTCTCCGCGATGCGGTGTACGTCCCGAAGCGACTCGGCCATGCGTGCTGCCACATAGCGGAGCTGGGCGGGGGTGACGTGCGGGTCGTCCAGCATGTCCGCGACGTGGCCGAGGAGTTCGCCTGCCATTCCCAGTTGGACGCTCTCCATGGTGTTCGCCAGCCGGGAGACATAGCCGGTGCCGTCACCGAGCAGATAGCAGGGGTTGCCGTCCGGGCTCGCCCACGGGAGCAGGCGTCGGGCCTCGGCTGGTGTCTCGTGTCGCACGTCGTCAACTCCGGTGGTGAGGGTGTCAGCCGTATCTCTCGCTGTGTAGCGATCTGCACACAGAGTGAGAGGAACCTGACTACGCTCGCCAGAGGGTCGCTGGTGACACGTGATCCGTCACATGGGAGTTGACAATGAGTAATACCTATGGCGATTGGTTGCGGGCGCAGCGCGAGACGGCGGGACTGACACAACAGCAGTTGGCGGACATGGCGATCATGACCCGATCCCATATCTCCCACATCGAGGCGGGACGGCGTGTGCCGTCCCGGGAGGACGCGCGCAGGCTGGACCGGGCCCTCGGCACCGGGGACGTGTTGAGCAGCTTTCTGCCGAGGCAGGACGACGTTGCGGTCGCCGACTACTTCGAGACGGCTCGACAACTGGAACAACAGGCTGTGATGATCCGCGAGTTCGCCCTGTCGTTCGTCCCAGGCATCCTCCAAACGGAGAAGTACGCCCGCGCCGTGCTGAGCACAGCGTTTCCTCCGGTGAGCGAGGAGGAGTGTGACAGGCTCGTGGTCACACGGCTGGAGCGGGCGAAGATCCTTGAGAATCCCGTGCAGCCTGTGGTCTGGGTCCTACTCGACGAAGCGGTACTACGCCGCACAGTCGGTGGGTTCGACGTCATGGCAGAACAGGTCACACATCTCGTGCGACTCGTGGAATCAGGTCGAGTACGCGTGTACGTACTGCCGTTCGGTCTTGGCGTGCACACTCTGATGCAGGGCATGCTCACCTTGATGCGTTTCGAAGACCAGCCACCTGTGGCGTACTCGGAAGGCATTCAGGTCGGAAAGGTGCACGACTCCCCCGCGATGGTCGATCGACTGCTCGGCGCATACGATCTCGCGCTGGGCGACGCCATACCGCTCAGGGAGTCACTGACTCTGCTGAGGACGACCGCAAAGGAATACGGACATCGTGACTGAACCCATCCTGCCGGACGTGTCCGCAACCGTCGGCTGGCGCAAATCGTCGTACAGCGGGAACGAAGGCGGAAGCTGTCTCGAAGTCCTGGACGGCCACCCCACCGCCGTCCCCGTCCGTGACTCCAAGGTGCCCTCCGGGCCGGCCCTCCTCGTCCCCACCGCCAGTTGGACATCCTTCGTCTCCGCCCTCAAGGCGGACCTGCTCAGTCCCTGAGCGACGCGGCAGCACGGCGATAGGCGGGGTCTCGTCTCACCACTCTCTGGGGGCGATGAGCTGTTCCACGTCCGCCTCCGCGAAACCGTATGCCGTGGCGACGAGCCAGAAGTCCTCGGCTATCTCCTCCCGGGCGGCCGTCTCGATCTCGCTCCCCGCTGCCTCGAACTCGGCCTCCAGCGCGTTGAACTCCTCCGTCGCCGCGTGCGTCAGCACGTACAGCGCCGCGAGGTCGGCCGGCTGCCGTGCCTCGATGGTCTCGCAGAGGCGGACCAGGACGGCCTTGCCACGGTCCACCACGTGGTCGGGGAAGTACGCGTCGTCGTAGAGCCCTTGGAGGAAGGCGTGCCGCCTCATCCGTTCGTTCGTGATGGCCATGGTGCTCCCCCGTCGTCCCGCTCGGTGATCCGTCGTCCCGATCCTGCACCACTCCACTGACAACGCCCTGCCTCCGCCGGGGCTCCGGGGCACGAGGGGCGCGTACCACCGTCCCCGCAAGCCTCGGGCGCCCCCTGTTCGGGCGCTTTCCGTGCAGGTCAGGGCCGGTCACGCTGGTGTCGTTCACGGGGACACCCCGTAAGCGGAGACGCCCGTACACGGAGACGCCCCGTTCACGGAGACGCCGCGTTCACGGAGCCAGCCGTTAACGGGAGCCACCCGTCCACGGGGACACCCCCCGAATCGCCCCACAGAGGAAGGGCCCCACCCTTGAACCGCTTCACCGCACTCGCCGCCGCCACCCTCGCCGCCGCCTTCGGGCTCGTCGGCCCCGCCGAGGCCGCTCCGGCGGCCCCGGCTCCCGCGTACAGCTGCTCTTCCGGGTACTTCTGTATCTACAGCGACTGGAACGGCGGCGGCACGCGTTGTCAGTGGTCCCAGAGCCAGTTGGCGAACACCGCCGACAACTGTTCGTTCATCCAGCGGGGTCAGAACGTCCGCTCCGTGTGGAACTCGACCGGTCACCGCGTGCAGTACTACACCGGGACCAACTACACCTCACGCGTCGGCTCGACGCCCTCCGGTAACGGCGGCAACCTCCAGGGCAACTACCAGATCCGCTCGTTCAAGCCCCAGTAGGGAGCCCGGCGGCACTGTGCGAGCCCCTCCCGCCGTCTGCCGGGAGGGGCCGCACCCGTGCCCGATGTCCGCCTCCGCACGGGACACGCCGACGCGAAGGCACCGGCTGTGCCAGATCTCACCGCACGCGCGAGGCGCTCTGACGCGAGCGGTCCTCGTCCTCGTCGTTGTCGTCGTCGCCCGGGATGTGGACGTCGAAGACATTGATGTTGATCTCCACGACCTTCAGTCCGGTCATGGACTGCACCGCGTCCGTCACGTTGCTCCGGATCCGGTCGGCCAGTTCATGGATCGGCACGCCGTACTCGACCTCGACGTCGACATCGACCGCCGTCTCCTTCTCGCCCACTTCCACCTTGACGACGCGGCCCGCGCCGGAGGACCCGGGCATACGGCCGGTGACGGCGCCCACGGCCTTCGAGGCCCCTCGGCCCACCGAATACACGCCGTCGGTCTCGCGGACGGCGATTCCCGCGATGGTGGCCACCACACCGTCGGCGATGGTGGTCGTGCCGCGTACGGCCTTCTCCGATGTGCTGCCTGTCGTGGAGTTCCCGCCCAGGGATTCGGCATCAGCCATGATTCGCCTCACAGAGAGTTGTCACGACGAGGCGGCTCGCACCCTCGTCAGCTCCTCGTTCCACTGTGCGGCCGTCCGCCGCGGTCCGCCATTGGAGTCAGCGCGCGCCCCACGGTGACGCCGTCCGGCCCTGTGGTCCGTAAGAAGAATGGCTGTGGAGCGGGGCGGGCCGGGAGCGGGGTGCGCGGCATCACCCTGGACAGTCGGCATGACCGCCGGGTAACTTTCGACCAGGGCTGAGCAAGCGCTTAGGTGTACGGCCGAAACCGACCGGACCGAAACCGCCCAGGACGAACCGCCCAGGCTGAACCGCCCAGGCCGAAACCCGCCCCGCCCCAGCCGAGACCCGCCGAAGCCCGACCCGACGCCGACACCAGGAGGCACCCCGTGCGCCGTACGGTTTACAACGAGGACCACGAGGCGTTCCGGGAGACCCTGCGGGCCTTCATCGAGGCCGAGGTCGTCCCCGTCTACGACGAGTGGTGCGCGGCCGGCCAGGTGCCCCGCGAGTTCTACCACAAGCTCGCGGAGCTGGGGCTCTTCGGCATCGAGGTGCCGGAGGAGTACGGCGGCGCGGGTGAGGAGTCCTTCAAGTACCAGGCGGTCATCTACGAGGAGACCTCCCGCGCGGGCGTGTCCTTCGGCGGCTCCGGCGTGCACGTCCTGCTCTGCCTGCCGTACCTCAAGGCGTACGCCACCGAGGACCAGAAGAAGCGCTGGCTCCCGGACTTCGTCAACGGCACCACCATGTACGCGATAGCCATGACCGAGCCGGGCACCGGTTCGGACCTGGCCGGGATGAGGACGACCGCCAAGCTCTCCGAGGACGGCACGCACTACGTCCTCAACGGCGCCAAGACGTTCATCACCGGCGGTGTGCACGCCGACCGCGTCATCGTCTGCGCCCGCACGGACGCCCCCCGGCCGGACGACCGCCGGCACGGCATCTCGCTGCTGGTCGTGGACACCAAGGCCGAGGGCTACTCGGTCGGCCGCAAGCTCGACAAGCTGGGCCTCAAGGTCTCCGACACCGCCGAACTCGCCTTCGTGGACGTCAAGGTGCCCGTCGAGAACCTGCTGGGCGAGGAGAACAAGGGCTTCTCCTACCTCGGCCAGAACCTCCCGCAGGAGCGTCTCGGCATCGCGGTCGGCTCGTACGGGCAGGCCGCCGCCGCCGTGCGGTTCGCCCAGCAGTACACCCAGGACCGCACGGTCTTCGGCCAGAGCGTCGCCTCGTTCCAGAACACCAAGTTCGAACTCGCCGCCTGCAAGGCCGAGGTCGACGCGGCCGAGGCCGTCTGCGACCGCGCGATCGAGGCCCTGGACGCCGGGGAGCTGACGCCCGCCGAGGCCGCCTCCGCGAAGCTGTTCTGCACCGAGGTCGCGCACCGCGTGATCGACCGCTGCCTCCAGCTCCACGGCGGTTACGGCTACATGAACGAGTACCCGATAGCCCGCCTGTACGCGGACAACCGGGTCAACCGCATCTACGGCGGTACCAGCGAGGTCATGAAGTCGATCATCGCCAAGTCCATGGGCCTCTAGAAGGACTGCGCCTCTTCCATGAGCGAAGCACTCGACTCCCTGCTCGATCTCCTCGACCTGGAGCGGATCGAGCAGGACATCTTCCGCGGCCGCAGCCGCAGCGCCGTCGTGCCCCGGGTCTTCGGCGGCCAGGTCGCGGCGCAGGCGCTCGTTGCCGCGGGCCGCACGGTGCCCGCGGACCGGCCCGCGCACTCGCTGCACGCGTACTTCCTGCGGCTCGGGGACCCGGGCGCGCCGATCGTGTACAGCGTGGACCGGATCCGCGACGGGCGGTCCTTCACCACCCGCCGGGTCGTCGCCGTCCAGCACGGGAAGCCGATCTTCCACCTCTCGGCGTCCTTCCAGGTGCACGAGGAGGGCATGGACCACCAGGCGGAGATGCCGTCCGCCCCGGACCCCGACACGCTGCCGACGGCGGCCGAGATGCTCCCCCGGTACGCGGACCGCTTCACCGACCCGCTCATGGTGGACCGGCTGCTGGAGGCGCGGGAGGCGGTGGATCTGCGGTACGTGGACGCCCCGCCGTTCGCGACCGCCGGTGAGCCGCGCGAACCGCGCTCCCAGGTGTGGTTCCGGACGGTCGGCAAGCTGGCCGACGACCCGCTGCTGCACGTCTGCCTGGCGACGTACGTGTCCGACATGACGTTGCTCGACTCGGTGCTGCTCGCCCACGGGCGCGGCGGCTGGGCGCTCGGTGACGTGGTGGGCGCCAGCCTGGACCACGCCATGTGGTTCCACCGCCCCTTCCGGGCCGACGAATGGCTGCTGTACGACCAGCAGTCGCCCTCGGCGTCGGGGGGACGCGGGCTGGGGCAGGCCAGGATCTACACGGCGGACGGGCAGTTGGCCATCACGGTTATCCAGGAGGGCGTGGTCCGGGTCCCGAGGAGCTGAACGGCCGAGGCCGGGCCGGACACCCGTCCCACGCCCGGGACCGGGTCACCGTGGCCGCCGCCCCCCGCCTCACGCTCCCCCACGCCTCATCACGCCTCTTCGCGCCCGGAGCGACCCCGCCGTCTCCCCTGCGCCCGCGCACCCCTTCTCGTCTGCCACTGCCGCGTTCGCGCCCTCGGGCACGGGTACGTACCTCGGCGTCCACCCCACCGCCCCGAGGAGCCCCGTCATGTCCCGGCAGTCCTCCCCGATCGTGCTCGACCCCGCGGCAGGCGACGCCGACGCCGAACACCGGCTGTTACGCGCCCAGGGGCCCGCCGCCCGTATCGACATCCTCGGCGTGCCGGCCTGGTCCGTGACGGATCCGTTCCTGCTCAAGGAGTTGCTCACCAGCCCCGACGTGTCCAAGGACGGGCGACGGCACTGGCCGGGCTTCGGCGCGGCCCTGGAGAGCTGGCCGCTGGCGCTCTGGGTCGCCGCCACCAACATGTTCACCGCCTACGGGGGCGACCACCGCCGGCTGCGCCGCATCATCGCGCCCGCGTTCAGCGCCCGGCGGATCACCGCGTTACGGCCGGTGGTCGAGGAGATCGCGAGCCGTCTCGCCGACGACCTGGAGGCCACCCCGGCGGGGGCGGTCACCGATCTGCGGGAGCGGTACGCCGTGCCCCTGCCCATCGCCGTCATCGGCCGTCTGATGGGGGTGCCGGCGGAGCGGCGGGCCGAGTTCCGCGCGCTCGTCGACGGGGTGTTCGACACCCTGCTCTCCCCGGAAGAGGCCGCTTCCAACACCCAGGCGCTGTACGCGATGCTGGACGAACTCATCGCCGCCAAGCGGGCCGATCCCGGTGACGACCTGGCCTCGGCGCTGATCACGATGCGCGACGAGGACGGCGGATCGGCCCTGGCCGAGGCGGAGTTGCGCGACACGCTGCTCCTGATGATCAACGCCGGGTACGAGACCACCGTCAACCTGATCGACCAGGCCGTCACCACCCTGCTGATCCGGCCGGAACAGCTGCTCCATGTCAGGGCGGGGCGGGCCGGGTGGGCCGACGTGGTGGAGGAGACACTGCGTCATGAACCGCCCGTCAAGCATCTGCCGCTGCGCTTCGCCGTCCGCGACATCCCGCTGCCGGACGGGCGGACGATACTTGAGGGTGAGGCGATCCTCGCGTCGTACGCCGCCGCCAACCGCCACCCGGACTGGCACGGTTCCCCCGACGACTTCGACGTCACCCGCCTCACCAAGGACCATCTCGCCTTCGGCCACGGCATCCACTTCTGCCTCGGCGCGGCACTGGCCAGGCTGGAGGGCGAGATCGCGCTCAGGGTCCTGCTCGACCGCTTCCCGGACGCCGAACTGGCGGGAGATGAAGAGGGGTTGCGGCCGCTGCCCTCGCTGATCAGCAACGGCCATCGTGCGCTCCCGGTCCGCCTGCGACCGTAGCGGCCCGAAGGCGGCGCCTCCCTCGGCCTCAGCCGAGACCGGCGAAGAACGCGCGTACGTCCTCGACCAGCAGTCCCGGCTGCTCCAGGGAGAGGAAGTTGCCGCCGCGCTCGAACTCGGTCCAGCGCACCACATGGTGGTCCCGCTCCGCGAACCGGCGGACGGCGACGTCGGACGGCAGCGCGACCGCCACCGCGGTGGGCACGGTGCCGCGCTCCTTGGGCGCCCAGGCGCCCGGGTCGTGGGCCATCTCGTAGTAGAGGTGGGCCGACGAGCCCGCCGTCCCGGTGAACCAGTACACGCTGACGTTCGTCAGCAGGGTGTCGCGGTCCACCGCGTCCTCGGGCAGTTCCTTCTCCGGGTCCGTCCATTCCTTGAACTTCTCGACGATCCAGGCGAGTTGACCCACTGGCGAGTCATGCAGTCCGAACGCGAGCGTGTCGGGGCGGGTCGACTGGATGACGTTGAACCCCATCTTGTCGTCGCGGAACGCCTGGAGCCGCTCCAGCCGGGCCTGCTCGCCCTCGGTGAGACCGGCGAAGTCGGCGGGGTCCTCCGACGGGAAGGTGACCAGCCCGTTCACATGGACACCGCACACCCGGTCGGGGGCGATCCGGCCCGTCTCGGCCGCGGTCCAGGCGCCGCCTCCGTTGCCCTGGACGCCGTAACGCCCGTACCCGAGGCGGGACATGAGGACGGTGAACGCCGCCGCGATCCGGCCGGTGTTCCAGCCCGTCGAGGAGAGCGGACCGGAGAACCCGACCCCGGGCGTGGAGGTGACGACGACGTGGAAGTCACGTGAGAGCGGCTCGATCACCTCGATGAACTGGACGAACGAGCCCGGCCAGTCGTGGATCAGCAGCAGCGGGGTGGCGTCCGCCTTCGGCGACCGGACGTGTACGAAGTGGATGTCCTGGCCGTCGATCTCGGTGACGTACTGCGGGAACGCGTTCAGCCGGGCCTCGGCCGCGCGCCAGTCGAACCCGTCCGCCCAGTACGCGGCCAGGCCCCGCAGATAGTCGGCGGGCACCCCGCGCGACCAGTCCTCGGCCCCGGGGACACCCGCGCTCCAGCGGGTGCGGGCCAGACGGTGGCGCAGGTCGTCCAGATCGGCCTGCGGGATCGCGACCCGGAAGGGCCGGACGGACGTGTCTGCGGCTGCGGTGGTGCTGCGCTTCTCCATGAGGAAGACTCTAGGATCGATATAGGCACGTTACGTTCCTAAAGAAGCGTCAGGCTTTCTCCCATGCTGGAAACCTCCGCACGACTCCTGCGCCTGCTGACCCTGCTCCAGTCACCCCGCGCGTGGCCGGGAACCGAGCTGGCCGAACGGCTCGGCGTCAGCGGCCGCACCGTCCGCAACGACATCGAGCGGCTGCGCACGCTCGGCTACCCGGTCGACGCCACCCGTGGATCGACCGGGGGCTACCGGCTGGCGGCCGGCAGCGCGATGCCACCGCTGCTCCTGGAGGACGACGAGGCCGTGGCCGTGACGCTGGCCGTGCGCACGGTCGCCGAGAGCTCCATGGCCGGGACGGAGGAGACCTCGCTGCGCGCCCTGGCCAAGCTGGAGCAGGTGCTTCCGGCCCGGCTGCGCCGCCGGGTGCGGGCGCTCCAGGAGTACACGGCACCGGTGCCCGCCGACCGTCCGGGCCCGAGGGTGGACACGGAGCTGCTGATGACACTGACCGCGGCCTGCCGCGACCACGAACGGCTGCGGCTGGACTACCGGGGGGCGTCCACCCGGCGGCTGGTGGAGCCCCAGCGCGTCGTCAACTGGGGCCGCCGCTGGTATCTGGTGGCCTGGGACGTGGACCGGGAGGACTGGCGGACGTTCCGCGCGGACCGGATCACCCCGCGCACTCCAGCGGGTCCGCGCTTCGCCCCGCGCGGTGACCCGGAGGGTGACGCGGCCGCGTACGTCGCCGGGAAGGTCTCGGCCGCGGCCTGGCGCCACCACGCCCGGGTGACGGTGCACGCCCCCGCCCCCACGGTGCTGGAGCGGGTCAACCCGGCGGTGGGCGTGGTGGAGGCCGTGGACGGGCGGACGTGCGTGCTGGTCACCGGCGCCGACTCGCTGGAAAGCCTCGCCGTCCACCTGTCCGTGCTCGGGTGCGACTTCACCGTGACCGAGCCGCCCGAGCTGGTGGCGTACCTGCGGGAGCTGGCGGGGCGCTACGCCCGGTCCACGGCCACGTCCGCACCCGGTGTGGACGCGGCGGCACCGGCGGCCGGGTCCCCGGACGACGGGAGCAGCCCGGCCGCGTCCAGCAGGTAGTCCGTCATCGGGTCGTAGAAGCGCGGATCGGTGACGTGGTCGTCGAGCGGCACGGTGACCTGGAGGGTGCCCTCCGCCTCCCCGAGGAACAGCGCGGGGTCGTTGCAGTCCGCGTAACCGAGGGAGTCGATCCCGCGCTGCCCGGCGCAGCCGGCCCAGCCGTGGTCCGCGACGACCAGGTCCGGCAGCGGGCGGCCCTCGCGTTCCAGGCCGTCCAGGATCGCGGCCATCGGCGCCGGGGAGTGGGTGTGCCACAGGGAGGCCCCCCGCTCCAGCACGGCGACGTCCGCGAACTGGAAGACCATGCACTCGTCGGCCACCAGCCCGCCGGGGATCCGTACGATCTCGCAGCCGGCGGCCCGCAGCGCCTCGGCCGTCCTGCGGTGCACGTCGAGCAGCCCGCCGGGGTGCCCGGTCGCGAACAGCACCCGCTCCCGGCCCTCGGCCGCCTGCCGGAGCCGGGCCGCCATCCGGTCCAGGGCGTCCACGGTCAGCTCGGGGTCGATGGTGTCCTGGCCCTGCCGGTGCTCGGGGTCGTCGTTCACCCCGCATCTCTCCGCCATCACCGCCAGGACGTCCTGCTCGTCGCGCCACCGGTCACCGAGTTCGAGCCCCAGCCAGAAGTGGCGGTCGCCGTTGGCGAGCCTGCGGTAGTGGTCGAGGTTGTTGTCCCGGGGCGTGGCGACGTCGCCCGCGATACGGGTGCGGACGAGGTGCTCGACGAGGGTGGCGCGGCTGGGTATCGGCATGCGCCCATTGTGCCGCCGCGAACGCGCTGTGTGCCTGGTGTCCCGGATGTCGGGAAACGGCACGGGAGGAGTGATGACGCGCCACCGGGCCGATGCCGGACCGGACCGTAGGGGGCCGGGCCCCCGTTCAGTCGTCCTGGGCGGCCGCCTCGAAGGCGCCCCGGGCGAGGCGGTGCAGCAGGGAGGCGGTGGCCGCGCGGCCGGGCAGCGCTTCGGGCCGGGCCATGTGCGGGGTGGAGTTCAGCAGGCCGAACACCGCGTGGACGGTGACGCGCGCCTCGTTCTCGCCGAGGGTCGGGTACAGGGCGCGCACCGCCTCGACCCAGACCTCGACGTACTGCCGCTGGAGGCGCCGCACCCGTTTGCGGTCGGTGTCGCGCAGCCGGTCCAGCTCGCGGTCGTGGAGGGTGATCAGGGGGCGGTCGTCGAGGGCGAAGTCGATGTGGCCCTCGATGAGCGCGTCCAGGAGGGCTTCCGGGGAGCTGTCGGGCGAGGCCCGCTCCTCGCTCACGCGCAGCCTGCCGCCGTCGAGGAGGCGCTCGCTGATGCCGACGAGCAGTTCGGCGAGCATGGCGTCCTTGCCGGGGAAGTGGCGGTAGAGCCCCGGACCGCTGATACCGACCGCGGCCCCTATCTCGTCGACGCCGACCCCGTGGAAGCCGCGCTCGGCGAAGAGGCGCGCGGCCTCCTTCAGGATCTGCTCGCGGCGGGTGGGTGCCGCGACGCGGGAGATGGCGCGGGCGGCGGCGCGGTCGGCGGCATGGGTGCTCATGGAGATTCATTCTAGACAGTGGCGTTAGCGCTCGTTAACCTGAAGCCATGCGTTAACGCTCATTAACAACGGCTCATCAGCCACAGCACGCTCATCCACTACTGCGGTACGGGCAAGGGGGCTCACCACGATGCAGCAGGCACCGGTCCTGGCGAGCGCGGCGGATCCCGCCTCGGAGGCCTGGCGGGCCAACGAGGCGGCGCACCACGCGCTCGCCGAGGAGCTGCGCACGCGGCTCGCCACGGCACGGCTCGGCGGGGGTGAGAAGGCCCGCGCCCGGCATGTGGCGCGCGGCAAGCTGCTGCCCCGGGAGCGGGTGGACACGCTGCTCGACCCGGGCTCCCCCTTCCTGGAGCTGGCCCCGCTGGCCGCCGAGGGGCTCTACGGGGGCGCGGCGCCGGCCGCCGGGGTGATCGCCGGGATCGGGCGGGTCAGCGGCCGTGAGTGCGTGATCGTCGCCAATGACGCCACGGTCAAGGGCGGCACGTACTACCCGATGACGGTGAAGAAGCACCTGCGGGCCCAGGAGGTGGCCCTGGAGAACCGGCTGCCCTGCCTGTACCTGGTGGATTCCGGCGGTGCCTTCCTCCCGATGCAGGACGAGGTCTTCCCCGACCGGGAGCACTTCGGCCGGATCTTCTACAACCAGGCCCGGATGTCCGGGGCGGGCATCCCGCAGATCGCGGCGGTGCTGGGGTCCTGCACGGCCGGCGGGGCCTATGTGCCCGCCATGAGCGACGAGGCCGTCATCGTCCGCGGCCAGGGGACGATCTTCCTCGGCGGGCCGCCCCTGGTGAAGGCCGCCACCGGCGAGGTCGTCACGGCCGAGGAGCTGGGCGGCGGCGAGGTGCACTCACGTACGTCGGGGGTCACCGACCATCTCGCCGAGGACGACGCGCACGCGCTGCGGATCGTCCGGAACATCGTCGCCACGCTGCCCGCCCGTGCCCCGCTCCCCTGGTCCGTGGAGCCCGCCGAGGAGCCCGAGGCCGACCCCGCCGGGCTGTACGGCGCGGTGCCCGTGGACTCGCGTACGCCCTACGACGCGCGGGAGGTCATCGCCCGGGTGGTGGACGGCTCGCGCTTCCAGGAGTTCAAGGCGGAGTACGGGCAGACGCTGGTCACCGGCTTCGCGCGCGTCCACGGCCACCCGGTCGGCATCGTCGCCAACAACGGCATCCTGTTCTCCGAGTCCGCCCAGAAGGGCGCCCACTTCGTGGAGCTGTGCGACCAGCGCGGCATCCCGCTCGTCTTCCTCCAGAACATCTCCGGCTTCATGGTCGGCCGGGACTACGAGGCCGGGGGCATCGCCAAGCACGGCGCCAAGATGGTGACGGCCGTGGCCTGCACCAGGGTGCCGAAGCTGACCGTCGTCGTCGGCGGGTCCTACGGCGCGGGCAACTACTCCATGTGCGGCCGGGCCTATTCGCCGCGTTTCCTGTGGATGTGGCCGAACGCCAAGATCTCCGTCATGGGCGGGGAGCAGGCCGCCTCGGTCCTGGCCACGGTCAAGCGGGACCAGATCGAAGGGCGCGGCGAGGAGTGGCCCGCCGAGGACGAGGAGGCCTTCAAGGCCCCGGTCCGCGCCCAGTACGAGGAGCAGGGCAACGCCTACTACGCCACCGCCCGGCTCTGGGACGACGGTGTGATCGACCCGATGGAGACCCGGCAGGTGCTGGGACTCGCCCTGACCGCCTGTGCCAACGCCCCGCTGGGTGACCCCCAGTTCGGCGTCTTCCGGATGTGAGGTGAGGACCCCCGTGTTCAGCACTGTTCTGGTCGCCAACCGTGGCGAGATCGCGGTCCGGGTCATCCGGACCCTGCGGGAGCTCGGCGTGCGGTCCGTCGCCGTCTTCAGCGACGCGGACGCGGACGCCCGGCACGTCAGGGAGGCCGATACCGCGGTCCGGATCGGGCCCGCGCCCGCCGCCGGCAGCTACCTCTCCGTGGAGCGCGTCCTCGACGCGGCCCGCCGCACCGGGGCCCAGGCCGTCCACCCCGGATACGGATTCCTCGCGGAGAACGCCCACTTCGCCCGTGCCTGCGAGGAGGCCGGACTGGTCTTCATCGGCCCGCCCGCCCCGGCCATCGCGCTGATGGGCGACAAGATCCGCGCGAAGGAGACGGTCGCCGCGGCCGGGGTGCCGGTGGTCCCCGGATCGTCCGGCAGCGGCCTCACCGACGGACAACTGGCCGAGGCCGCCCGCGAGATCGGCACCCCGGTGCTGCTGAAGCCCTCGGCGGGCGGGGGCGGCAAGGGCATGCGGCTGGTGCGTGACGAGACGCTGCTCGCCGACGAGATCGCGGCGGCGCGGCGTGAGGCCCGCGCCTCCTTCGGTGACGACACCCTGCTGGTGGAGCGGTGGATCGACCGGCCGCGCCACATCGAGATCCAGGTGCTGGCCGACGCGCACGGCCGGGTGGTGCACCTCGGTGAGCGGGAGTGCTCGCTCCAGCGCCGCCACCAGAAGATCATCGAGGAGGCGCCCTCGGTCCTGCTGGACGAGGAGACCCGGGCGGCGATGGGCGAGGCGGCCGTCCAGGCCGCCCGCTCCTGCGGATACGTCGGCGCGGGCACGGTGGAGTTCATCGTGCCGGGTGCCGACCCCTCCGCGTACTACTTCATGGAGATGAACACCCGCCTCCAGGTGGAGCACCCGGTCACCGAGCTGGTCACCGGCCTCGACCTGGTCGAGTGGCAGCTGCGGGTGGCCTCCGGGGAGCCTCTGCCCTACGCTCAGGAGGACATCACGCTCACCGGGCACGCCGTGGAGGCCCGGGTCTGCGCCGAGGACCCGGCACGCGGCTTCCTGCCCTCGGGCGGCACGGTGCTCACCCTGTGTGAGCCGCAGGGCGGCGGGGTGCGGACGGACTCGGGGCTGAGCGAGGGCGTGCCGGTCGGCAGCGCCTACGACCCGATGCTGTCGAAGGTCATCGCCTACGGGCCGGACCGCGCCGCCGCGCTGCGCGGGCTGCGGGCGGCACTGGCGGACACGGTGGTGCTGGGCGTCCCGACGAACGCCGGTTTCCTGCGGCGGCTGCTGGCCCATCCGGCCGTGGCCGCGGGTGACCTGGACACGGGCCTGGTGGAGCGCGAGGCGGAGTCGCTGGTGCCGGAGGGCGTACCCGAGGAGGTGTACGCGGCGGCGGCGCTGCTGCGTCAGCCGTTCCCGGCGGACGCGTCCGGCTGGACCGACCCGTTCTCGGTGCCGAGCGGCTGGCGCCTCGGCGGTACGCCCGCGCGGACCTTCCACCATCTGCGGGTGCCGGGCCACGACCCGGTGCGGGTCGGGGTGCGCCGGGGCGGGGACGGCACGGCCGAGCTGGACTTCGGGCACGCCGGGGACCGGGAGGAGCCGGCGGACGCCTGCGGCCCCCTCCCCGCGCGGCCCGCTCCGGAGGGCTCACGTCTCGTGGAGGTGTCGGACCGGCGGGTGACCGTGGAGCTCGACGGCCTCACCCACACGTTCAGCCGGGCCGACTCCCCGGACGGGGTCTGGCTCGGCCGGGACGGGGACACCTGGCACGTGCTGGACCACGACCCGGTCGAGGCCTCGCTGAGTGGCGCCGCCCGCTCCGGGGCCGACACGCTCGCCGCCCCCATGCCCGGCACGGTCACGGTGGTGAAGGTCGCCGTCGGGGAGGAGGTGGTGGCCGGACAGAGCCTGCTGGTGGTGGAGGCGATGAAGATGGAACACGTCATCTCCGCCCCGCACGCCGGCACCGTCACCGAGCTGGACGTCACCGCAGGAGCCACCGTCGCCATGGACCAGGTCCTGGCCGTGGTCACCCCCGGGGAGGAAGCATGACCGACACCGCGGGAAACCCCGTGAGCGCCACCGCGCTGCCGATGACCGTGCCCCTGCCGGGGCTGCCCGACCGGATCCGCATCCACGAGGTCGGGGCCCGGGACGGTCTGCAGAACGAGAAGGCGGTCGTCCCGACCGAGGTGAAGGCCCGGTTCATTCGCAGGCTCGCCGAGGCGGGGCTGACCACCATCGAGGCGACCAGCTTCGTGCGTCCCGAGTGGGTCCCCCAGCTCGCCGACGCCGAGCGGCTGTTCCCGCTGCTCGGAGAGATCGCGGACGTCGGGGACGTCGAGCTGCCCGTCCTCGTACCGAACGAACGCGGCCTGGACCGGGCGCTGGCGCTCGGTGTCCGCCGGATCGCCGTGTTCGGCTCCGCGACCGAGACGTTCGCCGCCCGCAACCTCAACCGCACGGTGGACGGGTCGCTGGCCATGTTCGAGCCGGTCGTGGCCCGCGCCAAGGCGGACGGGGTGGGGGTGCGCGGCTACCTCTCGATGTGCTTCGGCGACCCGTGGGAAGGCGCCGTGCCGGTCGCGCGGGTCGTCCGGGTGGCGAAGGCGCTGATGGACCTCGGCTGCGACGAGCTGTCCCTCGGCGACACCATCGGGGTGGCCACCCCCGGCCATGTGGTGGCCCTGCTCGCCGCCCTGGACGAGGCGGGTGTGCCCACCGCCTCGATCGGGGTGCACTTCCACGACACGTACGGCCAGGCGCTCTCCAACACCCTGGCCGCGCTCCAGCGGGGGGTGACGACGGTGGACGCCTCCGCGGGCGGCCTCGGCGGCTGCCCGTACGCGAAGAGCGCCACCGGGAACCTCGCCACCGAGGACCTCGTGTGGATGCTCGACGGCCTCGGTGTCGCCACCGGGGTCGATCTCGGCGCACTCACCGCCACAAGCGTGTGGATGGCCGAACAACTGGGCCGGCCGAGCCCGTCCCGTACCGTCCGCGCCCTCTCTCACAAGGAGTGACCCAGCATGTCCCTGGACCACCGGCTGACCGCCGAACACGAGGAACTGCGCCGCACCGTCGAGGAGTTCGCGCACGAGGTGGTCGCCCCGAAGATCGGCGACTTCTACGAGCGCCATGAGTTCCCGTACGAGATCGTGGCCGAGATGGGGCGCATGGGCCTGTTCGGGCTGCCGTTCCCGGAGGAGTACGGCGGGATGGGCGGCGACTACCTCGCCCTGGGCATCGCCCTGGAGGAGCTGGCCCGGGTCGACTCCTCGGTGGCGATCACGCTGGAGGCCGGTGTCTCGCTGGGCGCCATGCCGGTCTACCGCTTCGGCACCGAGGAGCAGAAGCGGCGGTGGCTGCCGAGGCTCTGCTCGGGCGAGGCGCTCGGCGCGTTCGGGCTGACCGAGCCGGACGGCGGTTCCGACGCCGGTGGCACGCGCACCACGGCCGTGCTGGACGAGGCCGCCGGCGAGTGGGTGATCAACGGCTCCAAGTGCTTCATCACCAACTCGGGCACGGACATCACGGAGCTGGTGACGGTCACCGCCGTCACCGGCCGCAAGGAGAACGGCGCCCCGCGCATCTCGGCGATCATCGTCCCGTCCGGCACCCCCGGCTTCACGGTGGCCGCCCCGTACTCCAAGGTGGGGTGGAACGCCTCGGACACCCGCGAGCTGTCCTTCTCCGACGTCCGGGTCCCGGCGGCGAACCTGCTGGGCGAGGAGGGCCGGGGGTACGCGCAGTTCCTCCGCATCCTGGACGAGGGCCGGGTCGCGATCTCCGCGCTGTCCACGGGCCTGGCCCAGGGCTGTGTGGACGAGTCGGTGAAGTACGCCGGGGAGCGGCACGCCTTCGGGAAGCCGATCGGGGCCAACCAGGCCATACAGTTCAAGATCGCCGACATGGAGGCGCGGGCGCACATGGCCCGGGTCGGCTGGCGGGACGCGGCCTCCCGGCTGGTGGCGGGCGAGCCGTTCAAGAAGGAGGCGGCGATCGCCAAGCTGTACTCCTCGACGGTGGCCGTGGACAACGCCCGTGAGGCGACGCAGATCCACGGCGGTTACGGCTTCATGAACGAGTACCCGGTGGCCCGGATGTGGCGCGACTCCAAGATCCTGGAGATCGGCGAGGGCACCAGCGAGGTCCAGCGGATGCTGATCGCCCGTGAGTTGGGGATGCCCGCCTGACACCGGGTGAGGAGCGAGGGCCGGCCCGCGTCGCGGCGCCGGCCCTCGGCGTCTCCGGGGCCGGGCGCGGGGCGCCGGGCGGGACGCGGGGCGACGGGCTCCGTCACCTCGTCCAGGAGCGGGGGATCGGCCGGAAGCGGATCACCCTCACCGGCTCCCGGCGGCGCGGCATCGGCGAGAACAGCTGAGGGAGAAGGCGAGCAGAGTGGCCGAGTAAGGCCTATGACAACGGCGGACACCAAGCAGTACCGTCTTCAACCAAACCGTTCAGTCGGTTACGCGCAGCCGCACGGCTGGCAGAATCCGCCGCATGGCGGACATCATCACGCGTGACGGAACATGGAGCTTCGACGGGGAAACGGTACGCGTCGTCCCGGGCGGAAAGGCGCATCCGGTCCGGCAGGGCCTCGGGGAACTGGCCGTCCCCCTGGAGGCGGTGGCGGGGGTCTCCTTCGAGCCGGACCGCAAGGGGGGCCGGCTGCGGCTGCGGCTGCGCTCCGGCGCCTGCCCGGTGCTGCGGGCCGCCGACGGGCGGCTCCAGGACGCCTCCGACCCGTACCAGCTCTCGGTGGACAAGGACCGCGCCGGCGTCGCCGAATACCTCGTGGACGAGATACGCAACGCCCTGCTGATCGAGCAGGTGCCCGACGGCCCGGTGGACCACTTCCTGCTGCCGGGGCCCGCGGTCCCCGTGTCCGGCGGCGGCGGGGACGGCACGGCCTCCTTCGACGGGAAGACGGTCCGCCTCACCTGGAACTGGAAGGCGGAGGAGTCCAAGACGGCCGGCGGAACGGTGTCCCTGCCGCTGGCGGAGGTGACGGGGGTGCGCTGGGTGCCCGCCATCGGGCTGGAGAACGGCTCCCTCCGCTTCGACCGGGCCGGCGCCGCCTCTCCGGCACCGGCCAAGTTCGACCCGTACTCCCTGGAGCTGTGGGGGCTGTCGAAGCGGGAGTGCACGGCGGCCCTGGTCGCAGCCGCCGTCCTCGTACGGATGCCGGCGCCGGACGGACCGGCTGCCCCGGCGCTCACCCCCGCGACCGCGCCGCCCGCCCTCGCCCCCTCCCCCGGAACGCCCGCCCCGGCCGCCGACAACCACGACGCGCTGCTGCGCAGGCTGCGCGAGCTGGGCCAGCTGTACGAGGCGGGCATCCTCACCGACGACGAGTTCAGTACGGCCAAACAGGCGATCCTGAAGCGGATGTAACCCCGGCCAGGCTCTCTTTCCCAGTGATTCCTGCCCGATATCGGGCAGATTTCTTGCGAAAGTCGCCCGTCCCGAGCAATATCAACGGGTGCTCGAACGCCGCCCGTCACATGACGACCTGATCGACCACCTCGTCCGGTCCACCGCGCTCCAGCGCGGCGAAGCCGCCCGGGTGGTCCTCGACGTGCTGGCGTACTTCAACGAGACGACCGAGGCCTTCGTCCGCCGCCGCCACCGCGAACTGCAGTCCGGCGGCCTGGTGAACACGGAGATCTTCGAGCGGATCGCGGCCGAACTGCCGCACCGCGCGGTGGCCCCGCAGGAGCTCTCGCTCCGGCAGCTGCGCCGCATCGTCTACGGCTGAACGGACCGGGGCAGGCCGGGGCACCGGACTCTTGTACGTCGATGGAGGGCAGAGACTCTATGTGCGGAATCGTCGGATACATCGGGAAGCGTGACGTGGCCCCGCTGCTGCTGGAAGGGCTGCAACGGCTGGAGTACCGGGGGTACGACTCCGCGGGCATCGCCATCACGGGCAAGGCCGCGGCGGGCAGGCCGGGCACCCTGAAGACGGTCAAGGCCAAGGGCCGGGTCCGCGACCTGGAGGCCCGGGTGCCCAAGCGGTTCGCCGGCACCACCGGCATCGCCCACACCCGCTGGGCCACCCACGGCGCCCCGAGCGACGAGAACGCCCACCCGCACCTGGACGTGGACGGCAAGGTCGCCGTCGTCCACAACGGCATCATCGACAACGCCGCCGAGCTGCGCGCGAAGCTGGTCGCCGACGGCGTCGCGTTCCTCTCCGAGACCGACACCGAGGTCCTCGTCCACCTGATCTCCCGGGCGCAGGCCGCCACCCTGGAGGAGAAGGTCCGCGAGGCGCTGAAGGCGGTCGAGGGCACCTACGGCATCGCCGTCCTGCACGCCGACTTCAACGACCGCATCGTGGTCGCCCGCAATGGCTCCCCGGTCGTGCTGGGCATCGGTGAGAAGGAGATGTTCGTCGCCTCCGACGTGGCGGCGCTGGTGGCGCACACCCGCCAGATCGTCACCCTGGACGACGGCGAGATGGCCACCCTCAAGGCCGACGACTTCCGTACGTACACCACCGAGGGCTCGACCACGACGGCCACGCCCACCACGGTGGAGTGGGAGGCCGAGTCGTACGACATGGGCGGCCACGACACGTACATGCACAAGGAGATCTCCGAGCAGGCCGACGCGGTGGACCGCGTGCTGCGCGGCCGCATCGACGACCGGTTCTCCACCGTGCACCTCGGCGGCCTCAACCTGGACGCCCGCGAGGCACGCGGGGTGCGCCGCATCAAGATCCTCGGCTGCGGCACCTCGTACCACGCGGGCATGATCGGCGCCGGCCTCATCGAGGAGCTGGCCCGCATCCCCGCCGACGCCGAACCCGCCTCCGAGTTCCGCTACCGCAACCCGGTGGTGGACCCCGACACCCTGTACGTCGCCGTCTCGCAGTCCGGCGAGACCTACGACGTGCTGGCCGCCGTCCAGGAGCTCAAGCGCAAGGGCGCCCGCGTCCTGGGTGTCGTGAACGTGGTCGGCTCCGCCATCGCCCGCGAGGCCGACGGCGGCATGTACGTCCACGCGGGCCCGGAGGTCTGCGTGGTCTCCACCAAGTGCTTCACCAACACCGTCGTCGCCTTCGCGCTGCTCGCCCTGCACCTGGGCCGCATCCGCGACCTGTCGGTGGCCGACGGCAAGCGGATCATCGACGGCCTGCGCAGGCTCCCCGAGCAGATCGGGGAGATCCTCGCGGCGGAGGACGAGATCAAGAAGCTGGCCGAGGAGTACGCGGGCGCGCAGTCGATGATGTTCATCGGCCGGGTGCGGGGCTACCCCGTCGCCCTGGAGGCCTCCCTGAAGCTCAAGGAGATCTCGTACATCCACGCCGAGGCGTACCCGGCCTCGGAGCTGAAGCACGGACCGCTCGCGCTGATCGAGCCGGCCCTGCCCACGGTCGCGATCGTCCCGGACGACGACCTGCTGGAGAAGAACCGCGCGGCGCTGGAGGAGATCAAGGCGCGGAGCGGACGCATCCTGGCCGTCGCCCACCGTGAGCAGGCGAAGGCCGACCACACCATCGTCGTGCCGAAGAACGAGAACGAGCTGGACCCGATCCTGATGGGCATCCCGCTGCAACTGCTCGCGTACCACACGGCGCTGGCCATGGGCCGGGACATCGACAAGCCGCGCAACCTGGCGAAGTCGGTCACCGTCGAGTAGCCGGACCGGGACCGGCCGGGTCCCACCGGTCCGGCACGAGGGGGCGGCCCCCGCACCACGTCACACCGTGGGCGCGGGGGCCGCCCCCTCGCGTGCGTCCGTACGGGAAGTTCCGCGCGAGGCACCGGGGCTGACGGGCCCTCAACGATCCCGGCGGGCGCGAAGGACCGGCCGGGTCCGCGGCCGGAGACCGGCCGGTCCCGGAATCCCGGTCCCGGAATCAGGGACGGATCAGGGACAGATCAGGGTCAGGAAATCAGGGACAGTTCAGGGTCCGGGTCAAGGGATGACGATGACCGGGCGCTGGGCCCGGCGCGCGAGACGGCCCGCCACCGACCCGAAGAGGCGTCCCACGATGCCGTGCGTGGAACCGACGACGATCGCGTCCGCCGAGTACTCCCGGCCGACCTCCTCCAGTTCGTGGCAGATGTCACCGCCGCGCTCCACGAGCACCCAGGGCACCTCGGCGAGGTAGTCCGCGCAGGCCAGCTCCAGGCCGAGGACCTCGGTGCGGTGATCGGGCAGATCCACGAAGACGGGGGGCTCGCAGCCCGCCCACACGGTGGTGGGCAGCCGGTTGGCCACATGGACGATGATCAGGCCCGAGCCCAGCCGGCACGCCATTCCGATGGCATACGCGAGGGCTCGTTCGCTGGAGGTGGAGCCGTCGAAACCGACCACGACCCCATGCCGGAAGGCGGGATCGCAGGAAGGGCGCGACTCTGCGACCGGCTGCGGGTCCGACCGGGGGTCGGCCACCTGCTTGCGGTCTGCGGGTTCAGGGATTTCGTGACCGGCCATCGGTGTCTCGGCGAAGAGAATCCTCGTGAGGAGGGAGCGGTGTGAAGGTGTCGGCGAGCGGCGAAGCTGTGTCCGGGAATCATCTTTCCAAGCCCTTACCCCTAAGGGTACGGCGCCACTCCTCCTCTGCCCATCCCTCACAAAACGCATGCGGCATTGCAGGGAGCATGCCGGAGACAGCCCCGTAAGGCAATGCCGGATGCGTCGTACATCCAGCTCCCGGGACCGGGGCGCGAGCCGCTTCCGGGTCCCGCCGGCCGAGCCGCACGGATCCCGTCGCGGCGGCCGAATGCCTCTCGCACCCCAGAGGCCCGGCTGTCACAGCACGCCATCGGACGACTGCGCTTCGTCCACCCCGTGGAGACATTACGGTCCTTGGGGAGCACGGGGGCGCACTGAAGCGCTCACCGCTGCGGGGGGTGCGCCGGTCACATGACTGGTTTCCACGTGCACAACCGCTGGTTTTGAGCCAACTTCTCGACTACCTCGGTTTCTTGCCGTCATGGCCGACCAACCTACGTGCCAGCAGGCAGGAATAGACCGCGCGGTACGCTTTGAACCGATGGGGACGGGCCATGATCACCAAGCCCGCTTCCCACCGGGGGGCCGTGAGTGAAACGCTCGTGATCGAATGCTTCGCGCCAAGTTGCCTTGTCGACATAGTGGCCGTGGGGGAACGTGTCATGTCGGCACCGCGGAACGCAGTAGATTCGATCTTGGGTATCGAGGACTGGGGACGCGTGCGAGACCGAGGGGAAACGTGCAGGTGCGACAGGCCCGTAAGGACCAGGGAGACGCGAACACCGAGGGGGGCTTAGCGTCATGAGCCAGGACTCCGCCACCGTTACGGAGGCCGCACGAAAACTGACCGGACGGCGACGCCGGGAAGTCGTAGCCGTACTGCTGTTCAGTGGTGGCCCTATCTTCGAGAGCTCCATCCCGCTCTCCGTTTTCGGAATCGACCGGCAGGACGCGGGAGTTCCCCGCTACCGCCTGCTGGTCTGCGGCGGGGAGGAAGGGCCGCTGCGCACCACGGGCGGTCTCGAACTGACCGCCCCGCACGGACTGGAGGCGATCAGCAGGGCCGGCACCGTCGTGGTGCCCGCCTGGCGGTCCATCACCTCGCCGCCGCCCGCCGAGGCCCTGGACGCGCTGCGCCGCGCCCACGAGGAGGGCGCCCGCATCGTCGGACTGTGCACGGGGGCCTTCGTGCTCGCGGCCGCCGGCCTGCTGGACGGGCGCCCGGCCACCACGCACTGGATGTACGCGCCGACGCTGGCCAAGCGCTATCCGTCGGTGCACGTCGATCCGCGTGAACTCTTCGTCGACGACGGCGATGTGCTCACCTCGGCCGGGACGGCGGCCGGAATCGATCTGTGCCTCCACATAGTCCGTACCGACCATGGCACGGAAGCGGCCGGGGCCCTGGCCCGCAGACTGGTCGTCCCGCCACGGCGCAGCGGCGGCCAGGAGCGCTACCTCGACCGGTCTTTACCTGAGGAGATCGGCTCCGACCCGCTCGCCGAAGTGGTGGCGTGGGCGCTGGAGCACCTCCACGAGCAGTTCGACGTGGAGACGCTGGCCGCGCGGGCCTACATGAGCAGGCGGACCTTCGACCGCCGGTTCCGTTCGCTCACGGGCAGCGCGCCGCTCCAGTGGCTGATCACCCAGCGGGTGCTCCAGGCGCAGCGGCTGCTGGAGACCTCCGACTACTCGGTGGACGAGGTGGCGGGGCGCTGCGGCTTCCGCTCCCCGGTCGCGCTGCGCGGGCACTTCCGCCGCCAGCTCGGCTCCTCACCGGCCGCCTACCGGGCCGCCTACCGGGCCCGCCGTCCGCAGGGCGGCGCGATGGAGGGCATCGCCCCGGTGCTGGAGGCGTCCGTCCCCGCCCAGGGCACGGCGTCGACCCGGCGGGGCGCCGCCGCGGGGCCCGAGGGGCTCCCGGAGGGCCTGAGAGCGGCTCCAGAGCCCTATGTTCCCGGTCGCCCGGCCCTGCCGGGCCAGCGGAGCGCCCCGTAGGGTGGACGCATGAACGACCGCATGGTGTGGATCGACTGCGAGATGACCGGGCTCTCGCTGGCGGACGACGCACTCATCGAGGTGGCCGCACTGGTCACCGACTCGGAACTGAACGTGCTCGGCGAAGGGGTGGACATCGTGATCCGCCCGCCGGACGCGGCCCTGGAGACCATGCCCGAGGTGGTGCGGCAGATGCACACCGCCTCGGGCCTCCTCGACGAGCTGGCGGGGGGCACGACCCTGGCGGACGCCGAGGAGCGGGTCCTGGCCTACGTCCGCGAGCACGTCAAGGAGCCCGGCAAGGCCCCCCTGTGCGGAAACTCGGTCGGGACCGACCGCGGCTTCCTCGCGCGGGACATGGCGTCGCTGGAGGGCTTCCTGCACTACCGGATCGTCGATGTGTCCTCGGTCAAGGAGCTGGCGCGCCGCTGGTACCCGAGGGCGTACTTCAACAGTCCGGAGAAGAACGGCAACCACCGTGCCCTGGCGGACATCCGCGACTCCATCACGGAGCTGCGGTACTACCGGGAGGCGGTCTTCGTCCCGCAGCCCGGCCCGGACTCGGCCCGCGCCAAGGAGATCGCGGCGCGCCACAGCGGTCCCGCCGGACAGTAGTCCGTCCCCTGGTCACGGCCGTATTCCCGGCCTGTGACCGGGTCCGGGGAAACAGGTGCGCGAGCACCCTCCCGGACCCTGTACACTTTTTCTCGGCCGGTCGGAAACGACCGGACGACATGGTGGGTATAGCTCAGATGGTAGAGCACCTGGTTGTGGTCCAGGATGTCGCGGGTTCAAGTCCCGTTACTCACCCTTTCAGGGAAGCCCCTGACCTGCGGAAACGCCGGTCAGGGGCTTTTTCGTCCGTCGAGGCGGACCAGCCACGGCCAGGCGCGGCCGGATTTCCGGCCCACCGTGCGCCTCATGGCAACGGTCAGGAAGCGGTCCGCAAGAACGGAACGGCGAGCTACCAGCTCCACTGGCTCCAGGAGGGCGTGGCGGCACATGGGAAGCCGAAAGGTTCGAGGACGTGGAGCAGGCCGACACGTTCAAGAAGCTCGTCGACGCCCACAAGCAGCGGTGGCCCTTTGGGCAAATTCCGGGCCGGGCTTCATCGAGCCCGAGCAGGACCCTGACGACGTGCCCCTGACCGAGTGGGCTCGGCGCCACGTCGACCGCCTCACCGGTATCGACTCGCGGACCCGGGACGAATACCGGCGCGAGCCGGTCCTTGGTCAGGCCGCCCCTGACGCCCCAGGTGATGAACTCGGCGGCCTGCTTGAATCCGCCCTTGTAGGGCTGGCCGGCGGGCTTGATCCAGGGGATCGTGCCGCTCCAGGTCCAACCCACAACCCCATAGCTCATCTGCGGGGCTTCTTTCAGGGCACGGCGGGACCCGGCCACTCCGGACGACGCTCACCAGCGGCTGTTCGGGGCGGGGTTGTGCCGGAAGTTAGCCGCGTGTTCCGGCCGTACCCAACGAGCTGATATCACGAGCGCGGCCGACTGCCCCGCGTGACCTGAGACCCGTGTCCGGGATCTGGCAACTCCCGCGACAGGGCCCGCCCTGAGTGAGGGATTCACCTGGGCGCGGTGTCGGCGGCTTTGCAGGAGAAGCCGGCACCGCGCCTTCTACGAACCACGAGGAGCCGCTGCGATGCAGCATGCCCTGATACCCCCGCGCCCCGAATCGACACCGCTGTTCGGCCGGCACTTCCGACGGTCTCCTGCTCGACCGGCGGTACACAGTCTGTGGATCCCTCGGCTGTTGCTACTCAGGTGAGGCGATCCTGGACGGCGGCGCCAAGGGGACGGTTTCCCTACCGGGGCCGGATGATCCCGTCATCCAGTCGATGCAGGGGGACGAGCCGTTGCCTTCGGCTGGCTGGAAGTCTCTGCCCGACGTTGCGTGAGGTGTGATCTAGGTTACCTTCAGGGGGACTGGATGGAGAACCGTGATGATTCGGGGCTGGGAAGCCGATCCCTCTTCGCCGTTGCTGCGCCGCCTGGGTAAATCCCCCACCGAGCTCGGGACCACGGGCGGCGAGCAGGGATGCCCGGACATCTGGGAGCTGGAGAACGGGGACATCGCCGTCGTTGGCCGAGACCTCACCGGTTCCTACCTCCCCAACCTTCCCCCGGGACTCGTCGTCGCCCCGGACGAACGGATCGTCGTCATCCCCCGCAGGACAGCCGCTGCGGCGAAGGTGGACCTTCCCGATGCTTAGCCCACAGGCCGACGGCCCGGGTCAGCGCCTCGAACTTGACGACTACACAGAGGACTTCGGTCGCCATTTCTGGAATTCCGGCCCCGAGGGGTTCTGGAAGCTCGAACGTCAGCAGAGCTTCCAAGAGCCCGGGGTGGAGAGCTGGGAGGCCTTCCGCAAGGGGCACTGGGACGAGTCCCTGGCACTGATCGAGGGACAGCGGGGTCACTACGAGAAGTACCTCCGGCGAATCGCCGGAAGCGGATTCGCCCTCCACCGTGTCCGCTGCGTGGAGGAGCCCATCTCTCCGTACCTCCAGTGGGAACTCCACCTGCTGCACCTGAAGGCCCAGTGCGGGGAGGACACGAGAGTCCTCAGCGGGGACGGCATCCTCCGGTACGAAACGCAGCACCCGCTTCCGGAAATCGTCGTCCTCGGCTCCTCGGTGATGTACGAGGTGCTTTATGACGACGACGGCGAACTCGCCGGCGGTATCCGTTTCAGCGATCCGCGCACCATCTCCCGATACCGGCGGGCGATCCAGGAGATGCACCGGTCCGGCGAGCCGTTGGACAATTTCTTCAGCCGCCAGGTCACCCAACTGCCTCCGCCGACCGTGACCGAGGAGTAGAGCCGGGCAATCCCGCCCCGAGCTCGGTGGAGAGCCCGGGATGGACATAAGAGTTTCGGCCGGAAGCCTGCCGCAACATAAGGGCCATAAATGCGCATTATTCTAATTTCATACTCCGCACAGGGCTTCGCCCTCCTGCACCGCGTGTGCCGGCAGGCCGGACATACCCCCGTCGCTTACCTGCATGCTCGATCGCTGCGGCCGGGGGAGCCGACGCGACGCGGTGCGGGCGATGTCGTGGGCGAGATCGTCGACGCCCTGCCGAACGGGATGGATCTGCTGGTTCCGGGCCGTAAAAGCATGTTGCCGCACATCATCACGGGATACCAGGCCGATCTCATCGTCTGCTACGGCTTCCCCTGGAAGCTGCCGCCGGCGGTACTCCGGTCGACGAACTTGGGTGCCATCAATGTGCATACGTCGATGCTGCCGAAATACCGAGGCCCCATTCCGGTCAATTGGGCAATCAGGAACGGCGACAAGGAAATCGGCGTCAGCATCCACTGGATGGAGAGCGAATTCGACTCCGGCGGGATCCTGGCGCAGGAGGCGGGTATCGCGTTGGGTGACGATGTCGCCCCCCAGTTGTTGTGGGAAGAGGTCGACCGATACATCGAGCGGCTTCTGCCCCGTGCGCTCTCGCTGGCCGTAGCCGGTTCGCCTGGTACGCCGCAGGATGAGAGGTCGGCCACCTACGCGGGGTGGATGGAACCCGAGTTCTCTCAGATCGACTGGAACACCGCCAGGGAAGAGATCCACAATCAGGTACGCGCCGTCAGGTTCGGCAGCTCCGGAAGATCCGGCCCAGTTGCCATGGTGGCTGACCGTCGTCTGAGAGTTCTGCGCACATCGTTGCAGTCGGCGGACGGAATCAAGGTGATGTGTGGAGATGGACCCGTGTGGATCACGGAGTCCGCACCGGTGGCGGACTCCGAATCCTGAACGGACACCGGACCACCGCGAGTCAGTTCGAGTCTGGTGACGTTGCCTCCGCCAGGGAATGCCGGTACCGCCCGAGCTTGTCCCGGATTCCCCTCGTCCACGGGTGCTCCGGACCGAGCACCAGCTCGCGCCATTTCCTGACGATTTCCGCCTGCTCGATGGCTTCCTGGTACTCGCCGACCGCGTGCAGGACGTTGCTGAGCAGGCTTCGTGCCGCCAGCGTGATGGGGTAGCGAGCTCCGAACCGGCGTTCGTGCGCCTCCAGCGCACGGCGGGCCGACAGCAATGCTTCGGCGTACTTTCCGGTGTTGAGCAGTGCACCTGCGCAGTTGAGGTCGGCCGACAGTGTGATCGGGTGGTCTGGGCCCAACTCACGGCGGCAGTCGGCGACCAAACCCGTTCCTGCCAGTGCCTCGCGGTCCAGGTCCGGTCCTGGGGGCAGTTCGAGCAGACACGTCCTCGCCTCCAGCGTCAGCGGGTGCCATGGGCCAAGCAGCGCGGCTCGCCCGGCGACCGCCCGATGCATCAACTGCACGGCTTCCGGCACTCGATCGAGCCAGACCAACGGACGGGACAGATGGAGGCAGGTGGTCAGGGTGTCCAGCGCCTCGGGACCACAAACCCGTTCGAAGTCGTCGAGCAGCCCGCGGTGGAGATCCGCTGCCTCTTCAAGGAGCCCCAGACGATCGGTCGCCTTCCCGATCCGCTGCCGCAGGCGCAGCACCAGGACGTGATCGTTTCCCAGTCGTCGTCGTACGAGAAGCGTCGCCTGTTCGGCCATGGCCAGCGCAGACGCGTAATCGCCGGAACGATGCTGGGCTGTCACCAGACGCAGGGCGCAAGCGGCAGCGGACTCAATGGTGGCGATCGTGATCTCGGGCCAGGTGACGATGCGGCGAAGCAGAGCCAGGACATGTGGGGCGAGGGGGGTGAGCAGGCTGTCACGCAAGCCGCGTTCCGGGGACGCGGGCAGGGAGTGCAGAAGAAGTCCAGCCGCCGTGGAGGCGAGTTGGTCGCGTTCACCGGCCGGGGTGACGCGCGCGACGCTGTCGAGCAGCACTCCGTGCGTACGCAGGCAGCGAATGTCGCCGGGAACGAGTTCGGTGAGCGAATGGTCAAGCAGCCCCCGAAGCGCCATTTCCACCCGGCCCGCGGGCAGGGGCAGGTCGAGCCGGGTGTTGGCCAGCAGCGACAGGGGCAGCGGGTCGTTCGACCAGCAGGCCAGAAGGCGCAGCAAGACAACAGCCTCGGGCAGGTTCTGCCCGACCAGGGAATTCAGCGAGAGCTGCCACGTTCCGCTGACCAGGTGACGCGAGTCGTTGCCCGCGTCGATGGCTCCCTGGTCGATCAGTTCGATGGGATCCGGACGCTCCTGCAGACGGCGCCCGTACTCCTCCATCGTCCAGGGGTCGATCACCTGGTGGGCCAGAAACCCGCCGGCCAGAGTCAGGGCGAGCGGCAGGCGGCCGAGGCTGTCGGCAATGGCGGCCGCGTCCTCGGCAGAACCCGTTCCTGGGGCGAGATCGCGCAGGACCTGAGCCGCCTCCGCACGCGGCAGGACATCCACGTACAGCAGCTCGGCAGCGGGCCACCAGTGGCCGGCGGCCTGCCGTGTGGTCACGAGGACGGTTCCGCGCGGGCTGGTACGCAGCCATCCGCCGTCCCGCAGCACCGCTGGGTCATCGGCGTTGTCCAGCACCAGCAGCCATGGCACGTCGGACCGGTCGAGGTGGTCCCAGACCAGGTCCGCGGCCGCGCGTAAGCCGTTGCGTGCGGCCATCAGCTCACCGTCGCCGGCGCCACGGTCGGCGGCCACAGCAAGCATCCCGGCCCGCAGGGATGCCTGATCGGAGGCGTTGACCCACAGGCCCAGGCGTCCGCGTTCCCCGGTGGCGTGTTCGAAGAGTGCGCACGCCACGGCCGTCTTTCCGCATCCTCCCAGGCCGTGCAGGACGAACACGGTGCTTCCGGCGCCCTCGGTTACCGCCTCTTTCAGGCGTCCGACGAGTTCGTCGCGGTCCCTCAGGATCGCCGGTGCTCGGCCGATGGGCGGGTGCCTCACCGAGTCCGGGCCGGCCCAGGCGGCGCCGTGATGGTGGTGCTCGATGATGTGCTGGTCTCCGGAAGCCTGGTAGACACGCCCCTGGTCAGCGGCCCGGCCGTCGTTGCGGCCGGTCACCGCTGGTCGACGTTCAGGTCGCGGCCGGCCTGGTAGACGCGTGAGCTGCCGGAGGCGGTCGCACGTTGGGTGACGGTCGGGGTGGCGGGTGTGCCGGGGTCGAGTTCGGTAAGCAGGGAGCGCAGTTCCGCCACCAGCTCGGGGTGCGCGACGAGGAGGCGGCGAATGCGGCCTTGCCACTCCGCAGCGATCTCCCGCTCGGCCTCCTCGTCACCACTGCTCTGCGCGCCCAGGAGGTCCCGGCGCGACGCGTCGAGCTGGGCGCCGACTTGCTCCTCGTGGTCCGGCCGGACACGTCGCCACAGACTGACCACGCCGTTCCGCACGCCGTTCCACGTGTCGGTCGCCAGCAGCGCCGCGATCGTCGTCCCGGCAGTACCCGCCAGAAGGGTGATCTCCGCGTCCATCCTTTGCCCTCCCTCGATCCGGCTCGGGTTACAACTCTATGGAGCCGACACGGTGTCAGTACATCGGACTTTCAGCGGCATTTCGCGCCATCCTCGGCTCACGCCGCGGACCTACTGCTCCCAGTCGTCGGCGTACCCCGTGTCCGCTCGGGCCGGTACAACCGAAAGCGCTCAGCTTTCCTTGCCCGGGATGAGGGTGCTCGGGGCAATCGGGAGGTGCGCTCGGGCGGGGGATGCGAAGCACTTCGGCCAGGTGATCGCGACGCAGCCTGTCCTGGGACATTCGCACCTGACGGCTTCGACCTCTGCCTGTCGCCGAGTTCGAGTCGTTGGCTTCTGCCACGCAGAGTCGAACTCCGCGACGGCTCCAACACGGCCCTCTACGTGAACCGCGCCAGAATTTTCTGGAGGTACGTCCCGCACGACTCCCCCAGGCCGGTCTGCCGGCCCTCAAGCGTTCCCGCATGAACCGTCCTCGACCGGGCACGCGCCCCACAGGTCCTGCCGCGCACTCCCCCGACGCGGCAGGACCTCCCCGCGCCTCCGGAACGGCCGTGTTCCCGCCCCTGGGCGGGCCGGACCGGGCGTTCGGCGCCGGGGCCCCGCCCGGTCCCGCCGGGGCCGGAGAGCCCTGCCAGGCGGCCCCGGGGAAGCTGCCCGGATTCAGCGGGCCTCCGCCGGCTCGGCCGCCGGCCGGCGTGTTCCCCGGGTCTCCAGGTGAGCGATCACGTGGGTGTGGAAGCGGTCCACCGCCTCGTCGACGCTGCGGATGAACCCGGTCTCGGCGTTGCCCCGCCCGTTGCCCATGCCCTTGAACAGGGAGAGGCGGAAGCCGGAGATCTCCGCGCCGTCCTTGGGCAGGATGTCCGCCGGTTCGGGGCGCAGCCGTTCCAGCGTCCCCCGTGGGCCGGTGCCGCCTTCGACGAGCGTCTCGATGTGCAGGTCCGCCGGTGCCGCCGCGAGTTGGCGGATCAGGCGCTTGGCACGGCTGAGCGGATAGCCGCCTTCGGCCGTCGGCACCTCGATCGAGGTGCGGAGCTTCCGGGTCCGCAGGTCCGCGGTGATGGCGAGGATGCCGGGTGTCCCCTCGATACGGAGTTCCGAGTGGAGCCGGCCCTGGGAGCAGAGCTGATCGGCGAGGGTGGCCCGGCGGGCCCGGGGGTCGGTCCCCCGCTTCGCGCGCTGGACCGGGAGCACCTTGTGGCCGAGCTCACCACCGAGCCCCAGGCAGACCTGGCGGACGAGCCGTTCCCAGCTCTCGATCACCTCGGTGGCCCGGGGATCGCCCTGGGAGAGGGTCTCGTCGTCGATCGCCTTGCGGACGGGCACCCAGGCGGCTCCCATGTTCTGGAATCCGTGACAGCCCGAGTGCTCGTGCTGGAGGTAGTGGAGCAGTTCCCGCAGCAGCCACGCGTGACTGGCGTTGCCCACCCCCTCGTGGCGGATCAGCATCTGCGCCTGGTGCGCGACCTCGGCCCAGGACAGGTGCCAGAGAGCCACCTTGTGCTTGCGCCGGCCGTCGATCCGGACATCGACGAGCGGGGTGCCGTCGAGCGCCACGTCGTTGGAGAGGGTGATGACGGCCTCGTAGCCGCGGCGCGCGGCGATGTCCATGTACGCCTGTACCTGGTCCGGCTTGAGGGCGTTGCCGTTGGTCTTCGTCTCGACCAGCGCGGTCCACAGCTTGCCCGCCCGTTCGACGCGGATGACGCCGTCCGGGCGCCTGGGTGAGTCCCCGTGCGGCAGCGAGACCTCGGTGAACGTCTCCATACGCCCGGCGGGTGCCCCGAATCCCGCGGTCAGGCGCCGCCCGAACTCCGGTACCTGGGTCATCACCGACAACAGGACGGACGTGGCCCGGGTCTCACGTTCGCGGTCGTTCTTGAGCGCGGAGAGCGGGAACAGCCTGGCGGTACGCCAGGAGTCGTTCTCCGCCAGTGTCTTCTTCTCCGTCCTGGGAAGCGTGACCTTCTTCCTCGCCGTGCGCGTCCTGGCGCGTGGCTTCGGCTCCTCGGACGGTGTCCGCACGATGCCGGCCGGGGCGGTCGGCGCGGGTTCCGGTGCGCGTGGCGCGGGGACCGCCGCCGGGGAGCCGGCCTGCCCGTCGGGCTCGTCCACCAAGCCGCCCCGCGGGCCGTCGGGCACCTTCCCCGGCCCCGCTCCGGCCCCCACGTCGGCCTCCGCCTCGGCCTCCGCGTCGTCGTCGATGTCGACGCCGAAGTCCGTCGCCAGACCGGCCAGACCGGATGCGTATCCCTGCCCGACGGCACGGAACTTCCAGGCGCCGTCCCGCCGGTAGAGCTCGCCGAAGACACAGGCGCTCACGGCGCCCGCGTCCTCCACGGAGAACTGGACCAGGCTGTCACCCGAGCCGTCGGCGAGCGTCAGACGGAGATCGTCGAGATCACCGAACCGCGCCCCGCCGTACCGGCTGGCCGCCACGACGATCTGCTCGACCTCCGCCGGTACCGCGTCCAGGTCGAAGCTGATCCGGTCCTCGTCACCGTCGGACGTGGGCGTCTTCCCGAGCAGTTGTACGCTGCCGTTGCCGACGACCGGATTGTTGTAGAAGCAGAAGTCGGCGTCGCCGCGCACCTTGCCGTTGCCGTCGAGGAGGAGCACGGAGACATCCGCGTCGCCCTCCCCGGTCGGGCTGCTCCAGCCCAGGCTCATCACGACCGAACCGACGTTCTCGCTGAGGGCAGCCAGACCGATGTTGGCACCCTTGATCATCTTCTGCATGCGGCCCCCCATGCACTGCCGGCCGGAACCGTTCGCGCGGCAGATCGTTGCGTGACGGTGTGTGATGCGTCACACACATCCGTATGCGGGGAACCATAACGTCCACACAGCCGAGACATGGAGGAGTTGTGAAAGTTTTGCCCTTCCTGTAGATGCCCGGTCGGGCCTTGCGATGAGCACCGGTACCCACCCCTCGACCGGTACCCGTCCCGCGACCGGGCCCCTCCCCCGCCTCAGGACGACTCGCGGATCACCAGTTCCGTGGGGAGCACGATCCTCGGGCGCTCCTCGGTACGGCCCTCGTGGTGCTGGGCGATCTCCTGGAGGAGCACGGCGGCCATCACGCGGCCCATCTCCTCGATCGGCTGGCGCACACTCGTCAGCGGCGGGTCCATGTGGCGGGCCACCGCGGAGTCGTCGAAGCCGATCAACGCCACGTCGTCCGGGATCCGCCGGCCGGACTCGCGCAGCACCTGGCGGGCACCGGCCGCCATCACGTCCGAGGCCGCGAAGACCGCGTCCACGTCCGGGCGGCGGGCCAGGAGTTCGCGCATGGCGCGGGCGCCGCTCTCCTCGCTGAAGTCGGCCGGGGCGATGAGCCGTTCGTCGGGGTCCAGCCCCGCCGAGGCGATGGCCTTGCGGTAGCCGTCGAGGCGGCGCTGGGCGCCGTAGACGTCCAGGCGTCCGGTGATGGTGGCGATGGACCGCCGGCCCCGCGCTATGAAGTGGTCGACCGCGGCCCGCGCGCCCTCGAAGTTGTCGGAGTCGACCGAGGGCAGGGTCTCGGCCGCGTGTCTGCGGCCGCTGATCACCGACGGCATGCCGAGCTGTTCCAGCAGGTCGGGCAGCGGGTCGTCGGCGTGCACGGAGACCAGCAGCACCCCGTCGACCCGGTGCGCGGTCAGGTACTGGGCCAGGCGCCGGCGCTCGCGGTCGTTGCCCGCGAGGGTCAGCAGCAGTTGCATCTCGGTGTCGGCCAGCGCCGCCCCGACCCCGCGCACGATGTCGGAGAAGTACGGCTCGGCGAAGAACCGGGTCTCCGACTCGGGTACGACGAGGGCGATGGCGTCCGTGCGGTTCCCGGCGAGGGCGCGGGCCGCGCGGTTGGGTACGTACCCCAGTTCGGCGACGGCCGCCTCGACGGCCTCGCGCGTCTGGGCACTGACCCTCGGGGAGCCGTTGATGACGCGCGAGGCGGTGCCCCGCCCCACCCCGGCCCGTGCCGCTACCTCTTCGAGCGTGGGCCGCCCGCCACTCCGTACTCGCGCTGCCGCCATGGCTGCCTCCCGTTCGCGGTCAATTTCTCACAGCCGGATTACCAAACCAAGTCCCGCTGTCCGATCCCTTGACACTTGTGCGGGCCCATCGGCCGTTCCGCAGCGCCACACTTCTTGGGAGCGCTCCCAAGACTACGGGGTGGCGAGGACGCGCAGGTATGAGGGCAGGGAACCAGGCGTGAGGGCACGAAAAAGCGGGACCCGGCCCCCCGGCCGGGTCCCGCTTCGGTCGCGCTTTCGCGCCTCGTCGATCAGGCCGTACCGCCCTCCGGCGGCAGGGCGTGACGGCGGATCACGTCGGAGTACCAGTGGGCGCTCGCCTTGGGGATGCGGCGCTGGGAGGCGTAGTCGACGTACACCGCACCGAAGCGCCGCGAATAGCCGTACGCCCACTCGAAGTTGTCCATCAGCGACCACAGGAAGTAGCCGCGCACGTCCGCGCCGTCGGCGACCGCACGGCGTACGGCGTCGAGGTGCCCGTGCAGGTACGCGATGCGCTCGGGGTCCTCGACCTTGCCCTCGGGCGAGACGTAGTCGTCGAAGGCGGCGCCGTTCTCGGTGACCATCAGCGGCAGGCCGGGGTGGTCCCGGTGCACGTCCATGAGGAGGTCGTAGAGGCCGTTGGGGTCGATCGACCAGTCCATCGCGGTGCGCTCCTTCCCCTCGGCGAGGTGGAAGGCGACGTGCTCGGAGCCGGGCCACGGGGAGTGGTCGCTGGCGCCGTGGGCGTCGCTGCGCGCGTACTCGGCCCCCTCGACCGGGGACGAGACCAGCGTCGGCGTGTAGTAGTTGATGCCGAGCGAGTCGACCGGGCGGGAGATGGCCGCCAGGTCGCCGTCCTTGACCAGCTTCGACCAGTCGACCAGGTGCGAGGTGTCGGCGATCAGGTCCTCGGGGTACTCCCCGCGCAGCATCGGGCCGGTGAAGACCCGGTTGCCGACCGCGTCGATCCGGCGGGCGGCGTCCGCGTCGGCCGCGCTGTCGGTGAGCGGGCGGACCTGGTGGAGGTTGAGGGTGACCGAGGTCTGCGCGGCAGCGGGGAGTTGGGCACGCAGAACCTCGATCGCCCGGCCATGGGCGAGGTTGAGGTGATGGGCCGCCTGCAGCGCCGCCGCGGGCTCGGTGCGGCCGGGCGCGTGCACGCCGGAGCCGTAGCCGAGATAGGCCGAGCACCACGGCTCGTTGAGGGTGGTCCACATGCCGACGCGGTCGCCGAGCGCGCCGGAGACGATCGCGGCGTAGTCGGCGAACCGGTCGGCCGTCGCGCGCTCCGGCCAGCCGCCGGCGTCCTCCAACTCCTGGGGCAGATCCCAGTGGTAGAGGGTGGCGACGGGCATGATGCCCGCGTCGAGCAGTTCGTCGACGAGCTTGCGGTAGAAGTCCAGCCCGCGTTCGACGGCGGGGCCGCGGCCGGTGGGCTGGACCCGCGACCACGAGACGGAGAAGCGGTAGGCCTTCAGGCCCAGCTCCTTCATCAGGGCGACGTCGTCGCGGTAGCGGTGGTAGTGGTCGGCGGCGATGTCGCCGGTGTCGCCGTTGCGGACCTTGCCGGGGGTGCGGCTGAAGGTGTCCCAGATGGACGGCGTTCGGCCGTCCTCGGCGGCGGCGCCCTCCACCTGGTAGGAGGCGGTGGCCGCGCCCCAGATGAAGCCCGTGGGGAAGTTCGTTGCCTCGGGCGCCTGGGGGGTGGTGTCAGGTCGTACTGCAGTCATGCGGGAGCGCTCCCATGGGTTGACGAACGTGGACGGGAAGAGCGGGGACCCCGGCCCCGAAGGGCCTGTGGTCAGGTACGGACCGTACGGACGGCCGGGGTCGGACCAGGAGACCGGTACGGGTTCTCGGACCGGGAACGGGAAGCGGACCGGATACGGGAACGCGCGCCGGGAACGGGGACGGCGGGGCGGGTCAGCCCTTGACCGCTCCGGACATGATGCCCCCGACGATCCGCTTGCCGAAGATGACGAAGACGACGAGCAGCGGCAGGGTGCTGATCAGAGCGCCCGCCATCACGATGCTCTGGTCGGGGACGTAGGAGGCGCTCAGCTGGCCGAGCGCGACCTGGAGGGTCGGGTTCTCCGCACCCAGGGCGAGGTACGGCCAGAAGAAGTCGTTCCACGTCTGGACGAAGGTGAGCATGCCGAGGACCATCATGGCCGGTCGGGCGACGGGAAGCACGATGCTCCACACGATGCGCAGGTTGTTCGCACCGTCCACCCTGCCCGCCTCGATGAGCTCGTACGGCAGTGCCTCCACCAGGTACTGGCGCATGAAGAACACACCGAAGGCGCTCACCAGGGTCGGGAAGATCACCGACTCCAGCTGACCGTTCCATCCGATGTCCGACATCATCATGTACAGCGGTACGACGCTGAGCTGGGGCGGGACCGTCAGGGTGGCGATGACCATCGTCATCAGCGCGCCGCGCCCCCTGAAGCGCATCTTGGCGAAGGCGTAGCCGGCCAGGGTGCAGAAGAAGAGCGTCGCCGCGGTGATGCTGGCGGACACCAGGAAGGTGTTCCAGATCGCCTTGCCGAGCTGGGCCTGCTCCCAGGCCGTCTGGAGGTTGCTGAACAGGTTGCCGCCGGGGATGAACGGCGGGGGCGAGTCCAGCACCTCGTCCTGGGTACGGGAGGCCGCGACGAGCGTCCAGTACAGCGGGAAGAGGGAGCCGATGCCGACGACGGCGAGGGCGAAGTAGGCGAAGGGCCCGCCGTGGTGCTGGCGGCCCGCGCCCTGCTTGAACCTGTTGCGCCTCGGCGGGGTGCCGGGGGCGGCGGCCTTGGACACACCGCGGCGGTCCGGGACGGTGAGGGGACTGGTCGTGGTCATGGGTATCGCTCCCGGTCAGGCCGCGGTCTTGCGCACGGAGCGCCCGACGAGCCAGTTGATCGCGGCAATGAGCAGCAGCAGGGCAAGCATCGCCCAGGCGACCGCGGCGGCCGGACCGAGGTGCCCGAGCTTCCAGCCGTAGTTGTACAGGTAGACGCTGAGCGTCTCGTACTGGTGCTCGCTGCCGCCCTGGGCGCCGATGGTGCCGCCTTCCAGGAGCAGCGGTTCACCGAAGAGCTGCATCGAGCCGATGGTCGAGATGACGATCGTGAAGAGGATCGTGGGCCGCAGGGCCGGGATCGTCACGTTGCGGAACTGCTGCCAGCGCGAGGCGCCGTCGAGCGAGGCGGCCTCGTAGAGGTCGGACGGGACGGCCTGCATCGCGGCCAGGTAGATCAGGGTGTTGTAGCCGGTCCAGCGCCAGATCACGATGACCGCGATGGCGATCTTGGACGACCAGTGGCCCTGGGCCCAGTTGGTGTCGCCGAGGCCGACGAAGTCGAGGACCCAGTTCAGCAGCCCGCCGTCGGCGCGGAAGACGAGCGCGAAGACGAGGGCGGCGGAGGCCACGGAGGTGGCGTACGGGGTGAGGATCACCGTCCGCCAGAAGGTGCTGGCCCGCAGCTTGTAGTTCAGCAGGTGCGCCAGGCCCAGCGCCATCAGCAGCTGCGGGACCGTGGAGATCACACCGATGACGAAGGTGTTGGCGACGGCCGTCCAGAACTCGTCGTCCTGGAGGATCTTGCTGAAGTTCTCCCAGCCGACCCAGTCCATCTGGTCGAGGCTGACCATCTCCACCCGGTGCAGGGCGATCCAGCCGGTGTAGATGAGGGGGTAGAGCCCGAAGGCCCCGAAGATGAGGAAGAAGGGCGCGATGTACGCGTACGGCGAGGCCTTGTCGTCGAAGCGCCAGAGCCGGCTCCGCCACGCCTGGCGGCCGGGGGTCATGGCCTTCGGGGCGCGGCGGCCCGGCCGCGAGCCGTGAGTGCCCCGGGTGGGGGTCGAGGTTGCCACAGGTGGGAGTCCTTCCCTGGGTGTGCCGACACCGCAGGGGCAGGCCGGACCTCTGGTCAGGTCCGGTGGGGTGTCGGAATCCGTGCGCGGGCCGGCCTGGAGGCCGGCGCCGGAGCGGGCGGGCCGGGACGGGGTCACCGTCCCGGCCGCCCGCTACGGAGAGGGTCAGCCGATCACCTTGTCGACCGCCTCGACGGCGTCGTCCCACGCCTTGTCGGGCTTGGTGCCGCGCTGCTCCATGTTGTTGATCTGGGTGGAGATGCTGTCCTTGATGACGCCGTCCTTCGGGCCGAGCACGGCCGCCGGGATGGACTGGGCCTCTTCGGCGTAGATCGCGCCGATGGGGGCGTTGTTGAAGTACTCCAGCGTGGCGTTCTTCACGTCGGGCAGGTCGTAGGCGCCCTTGTTCGACGGGAAGACACCGACGGCCTTGAACACGGCGGCCTGCTGCTCGGGAGCGGTCACCCACTTGACGAACTCGCCGGCCTCCTTGACGTGCTTGCCGTTGGCCGGCACGGCGAGGAAGGAACCGCCCCAGTTGGCCGCGGTGTCACCCGGGGTGCGGGCGATGTCCCACTTGCCCTTGAAGTCGTCACCGGCGTAGGTGGAGATCTGGGCGGCCATCCACGCGGGGCAGGCGATGGTGGCGACGGAACCCTTGCGCAGCGCGGCCTTCCACGGGTCCTGGAACTGGGCCAGTCCGGCGCTCAGCTTCTTGTCGGCGGCCTCGGCCGCGAGGTTCCAGCCCGCCTTGACGCCGGCGCTCTCCTTGTAGATCGCCTTGCCGTCCTTGGAGTAGTACTGCTCCTCGTTGGAGCTGACCACGCCGTTGTACATGGCGCTGGCGGAGTCCATGTAGAAGGTGCCCTTGGGGGCCTTCTTCTTGTACTCCTCGCCGAGCTTGAGGTAGTCCTCCCAGCCGCCGGCGACCTTCTTGGCGACCTCTTCGCGGTCGGTCGGCAGCCCCGCCTGCTCGAACAGGTCACGGCGGTAGCAGAGGGACATCGGGCCGATGTCGGTGCCCGCGCCGATCACCTTGCCCTCGTCGGTGCTGGCCTGCAGCGCCTTCCAGTTGACCCACTGGTTGGCGTCGATGACCTTGGAGAGGTCCGCGAAGGCGTCCGCCTTGGTGTCGACCAGCTCCTTGACGCGGCCGACCTCGATGCCCTGGATGTCGGCGAGCCCCTTGCCCGCGTTGAGCTGCTGGAGGAACTTCGGGTAGTAGACCTGCTCGTCGGCCGTGGTGGTGGCCTTGACCTGGATGTTCGGGTGGAGCTTCTCGTACTTCTCGTAGAGGCCCGCCTCCTTGTACCCGAACTGGCCGAAGTCGGCCAGGGTCAGGGTGATCTTGCCGTTCGAGTCGGATGCCTCGTCGGAGTCCGAGCCGGAGTCGCTGCAGCCGGTCAGCAGCAGCGCGGCGGCGGTGAGACCCGTGGTGGCCACGACGGCCGTTCTGCGGCGTCGACCTGCGACGGTGCGGGTGATGCGCATTCCACTACTCCTTGTTCCAGGGTGGGACTGGCGTTCGATCTGCTCGGCATACGCGCTGATGGGTGCGGGTGCCAGGGGTACGGAGGGACATGGGCGGTGTCGTCCCCGTACGAGCGAAAATCCTCGTTCGATATGGGAGCGCTCCCATGCGCTGATGCCGGAAGATTGCTGCCTCAGGGGGGTGGGTGTCAAGAGTTGAAGACGCTTCCGTTGCCCGAGTGTGTCCTCCAAGTCACGCGAACGTGTCCGACCGAAGGCTTGCGTTACGGGGAACGAGCTGCGTGGACACCTCGACCTCCCCGAATGTCCGCAGGTCAGCGGGGTGTTGGGGCCTCGGAACCGTCCGGCGCCCCGGAACGGGGTTCGGACGGGAGGCATTTCCGCGCCGCTTTCCCGGGGGTGCCCCGGCTTCCGCCCGGCCCCGAGGGGCACGCCGGAAGATGAACGGGGTGAGGCGTCGCGGGGTCGTCCGGAGGGGGGTGCGGCGGGTTCCGTGTTCTTTCCCCGAACTCCGGTGCGGCCTCGCGGGGTTCGCCGGAGGCCCGCACAAGGAGGCGCGCGCCCCGGCCGGTGGTGGGGTGGGGGGCCGGCCGGGGCGCGCGCGGTTCGGGGGACTCCGGGAGGCGCGGGGCACGGGGGCCGGTCTGCGGCCCTCCGGCCCCGCGGTGTCCCGTGGGGGGAATCCGTCTGCACGCTAGCCGCACGGGAACCGACGAACCGGACCTTCGGGACCTGGGGCGGTGTTCTTAGGGCTGGCTTAAGGAGCACATCGGCGCGGGTTAAAGCTGGGACCCCGCGCCGGGGGTGCCGAGCGGGTCCGCGCTCCGGCCCTTCGCCTGCCGCCGCTGCCGCCGTACGCCCCGCCCGCCCGACCGGTGCCCCCGGCGGCCGCGCTCCGAGGGGCCGCCGTCCAGGGCGATCCAGACGCGCACCTCGGTGCCGCCGAGCACCGAGCGCCCGACGCGCAGGTCGCCGCCGGTCGATTCGGCGACCCTGCGGACGATGTCCAGCCCCAGTCCGGTCGAGCCCACGGCCCCCGGCCCGTCACCGCGTCCGCTCGCCCCCCGCGCGAGGGCCGCCTCCGGGTCGGGGATGCCGGGGCCCGCGTCCGAGACCAGGACGATCACCGCGTCCCCGCTGTGGTGCACATCGACGGCGAACGCGGTGCCCTCCGGGGTGTGCCGGAAGACGTTGCCGAGCAAGGCGTCGAGCGCGGCGGCCAGTTCGGCGCGTGCGACGGGGATTCGTACCGTACGGTCGACACCCGCCAGCCGGACCGTACGGCCCTCGTCCTCGGCCAGGGCCGACCAGAACCCCATGCGTTCGCGGATCACCTCACAGGCGTCACAGCCGCTGACCACGCCACCGTACGGGCCCTGGGTCTGCGGGCGCTGCTCCCGGGCCGTGCGGATGATCGTGTCCACCTCCCGCTCCAACTGCTCCACGGCCGCCCGGGTCTGCTCGGCGGCAGGTCCCTCGCCCAGGGACGCCGCGTTGAGCCGGAGCACGGTCAGCGGGGTGCGCAGCCGGTGCGAGAGGTCGGCGGCCAGTTCCCGTTCACCGGCCAGGAGTTGGACCACCTGGTCCGCCATCGAGTTGAACGCGGCGGCGGCGGACCGCAGTTCGGTGGGGCCCTCCTCGGGGACCCGGGTCCCCAGCCGCCCCTCCCCCAGGTCGTGGGCGGCGCCCGCGAGCCGCCGGGCGGGCTCGACCATGCGTACGCCGAGACGGTCGGCGACGGCGACCGAGCCGACGATCAGGGCGGCGCCGACACCCGCCAGCATCAGCCAGGCGGTGGTGACACCGTGGGACACCTCGTCCTGGGGCACGAACACCTCGACCACGGCGATGCCGCCGGAGCCCAGCGCGGTGGGCTGGAGCAGCGCGAAGCCGCCCGGCACCTCGGTGACCGAGGCGCGCCCGGACTCCCGGACCGTCTCCAGGTCCTCGCGGGTGGCGCGCCCGGTGCCGATCTCCGGTGGCCGGGCGGCCGGTTCGCCGGGGGCGGGCACATGGACAGCGAGCCGGCCCCGGCCGCCGGGTTCGGTGGACAGGACGGCCCGGGTCAGCTCCTCCCGGTCGCCGGTGATGGTGAGGGTCGGGCCGATGGTGGCGGCCTGCCGTTCGGCGTCGGAGAAGGCCCGGTCGCGGGCCATCTCCCTGACGACCAGCCCGAGCGGGACGGCGAAGGCGATCACGACCATGGCCGTGACCGCCAGGCTCACTTTGACCAGGGCCCATCTCATACGCGGTGCTCGGGGACCGGCGGGGGTTCGAGCTTCACGCCGACGCCCCGCAGGGTGTGCAGATAGCGCGGGCGTGCCGCCGTCTCACCGAGCTTGCGCCGCAGCCAGGAGAGGTGGACGTCGATGGTCTGGTCGTCGCCGTAGGACTGCTGCCAGACCTCGGCCAGCAGCTCCCTGCGCGGGACGACGACTCCGGGGCGCCCGGCGAGGAAGGCCAGCAGGTCGAACTCACGGCGCGTCAGATCCAGTGCCGTGCCGTCGAGTTCGGCCTGGCGGCGCAGCGGATCGACGCTCAGCCCGCCGACCTGGATGACCCGGGGCGGTGCCTGGCCGGCGGGGCCCCGGGTGCGGCGCAGTACGGCGGCCATCCGGGCGGAGAGGTGCTCCACGGAGAACGGCTTGGTCAGGTAGTCGTCCGCGCCGTCGTTGAGCAGTCGGACGATCTCGGCCTCGTCGTCCCGGGCGGTGGCGATGATCACCGGCACGTCGGTGACGGAGCGCAGCATCTTCAGTGCCTCGGCGCCGTCCAGGTCGGGCAGTCCGAGGTCGAGGACGACCACGTCGAAGCGGTGGTGCGCCACCTCGCGCAGGGCTTCGAGCGCGGTGCCGACGCTGCGCACGGTGTGCGAGGCCTCCCTCAGGTGCCGGATGAGGGCGGAACGTACGAACTGGTCGTCCTCGACCACGAGCACACTGGGCATGGGCCGCACCGTAACCCATGCGGGGGCGTCGGGTGCCCGTAGGGACAACACCGGTGCGGGTGCGGCAGGATGTGCCGGATGCGCCGAGGACTTGTACACGCGCTCGCGTGGTCGCTCGCCACCGGGGCGTCGGTCACCCTGTCGTGGTGGGGGGTGCACTCGGTGCTGTCGGGTACGGCGTACGACCGGCCGCGTGCGGTGCCGGTCTCGGTGGGCGCGGGCGGCGACCGGGCCACCGAGGAACCCGTCTCCTCCTCGACGCACCGGGCGTCGCCGTCGCCCACCCCGAGCGCGAGCGCCACCCGTCCGGCGTCCCCGCCCGGCCCCCGGTCCTCCTCGCCGCGTCCGCCGTCCGGCCGCCCGTCGGGCGGTGAATCCACCTCGGCGGCGCCCTCGGTGGCTTCGGGGGACGTGCGGAGCTATCCGACGCGGGGCGGGCGGGTCGTGCTGGAGCTGGCACCGGACGCGGCGACGCTGGTCTCGGCCACGCCGGAGCCGGGCTGGTCGATGGCGGTGTGGACCGAGAACCAGTGGATCCGGGTGGACTTCAGCGACGGGGCGGGCGCGACGGTCTCCGTCTTCTGCACCTGGAACGGCCATCCGCCGGCGGTCGAGGTGGTGGACCGCTGACCGCGCCCGGCCCGCCGTTCAGCCGAAGGTGCCGGGCGGCGGGGGCGGGGAGGGCCGGGCGGTCGCGTCCGTGACGACGGCGGCGCCGCCGGTGAAGTCGGCGAGGGCACGGCCGTGTTCGACCCGGCCGGGGTGCGGGTCGCCCGCCACGCGCCGGGTCAGTTCGGCGACGGCGACGGGCAGGTCCGAGGCGACCAGGACCGCGTTGCCGAAGCGGCGGCCCCGCCACACCACGGGGTCGGCGGCGAGGGCGAGTTCGGGGAAGAGCGCCGCGGCGGTGGCGATCTGGCCGCGCAGGTGGGCGAGCGGCGGACCGTCGGTGAGGTTGGCCGCGTACTGTCCGCCGGGCCTGAGCACCCGGCGTACCTCGGTGAGGAATTCGACGGTGGTCAGGTGGGCGGGGGTGCGGGCGCCGCTGAAGACGTCGGCGATCACCAGGTCGGCCCAGCCGTCCGGGATCCTGCCGAGTCCGGCGCGGGCGTCCATGGCCCGCACCCGAGTCCGGGCCTGCGGGTCCAGCGGGAGTTCGCGGCGCACCAGGTCGACGAGGGGCGCGTCGACCTCGATGATCTGCTGGGTGGAGCGCGGGCGGGACGCCGCGAGGTACCGGGCCAGGGTGAAGGCGCCGCCGCCGAGGTGCACGGCGTGCAGCGGCCGGCCCGCGGGCGCGGCGAGGTCGATGACATGGCCGAGCCGGCGCTGGTACGCGAAGGAGAGGTATGCGGGGTCGTCGAGGTCCACATGGGACTGGGGCGCGCCGTCCAGCAGCAGGGTCCAGCCGCGCGGGCGTTCGCGGTCGGGCACGAGTTCGGCGAGCCCGCCGTCCACCGGGGCGGCCACCGGCTCCCGGGTGCGCTCGGACCGCTTCCGGGCGGCCGCGCCCTTGGCCGGTGTGCCTCGGCGTGCCACGTGCGTTCGTCCTCGCTGACCGGTCCGGGCCGGTTTCCTCGACGGACCGCCCCGGGGGAGGGGAGCGGCGGCGGGAGGTCCGCCTACCCGGCCATTATGGCCTCGGTGGCAGGAGTCGCGCCGCCACGCCCTCAATGGCAGTTGTCGGCCGCCTCGATGAGCCGGGCCGCCTGGCCGAGCGCGGCGCGGAGGGCGGCCGGGTCCGTGACGGGGGCGTCCGCGCCGGGCGGCAGGAGCCAGCCGCCGCCGGTGACGGGCGGTTCGGCGGGGATGCGCAGGCCCCGGCCGTCCGTGCGGGTGCAGGCGCTTCCGGGTACGTCCCAGGCGTCGGCGGTGCCCGGGGGCACCAGGAAACCGAGGGTGGCACAGGTCCCGTCGTGCAGGACCGGGCCGACGCCCGGGTGGCCGGCGCCCCGCCGCAGGATGTCCACCGCCTCCAGGCCTTGGCGCGCCGGGACGGTCACCAGGTCGCACGGTGTGGTCTCCGGGCCGATGTGCGGCATGGGAACCTCTCCTCTTCGTCTCGATACGGAGCCGCGCCCCGTCTCCACATGGACCAACGCGCCGACCGCGTCAAGGGCTACGGCGGCACGCCGCCGCAAAGGGTGGCAGTTCATGGCGGATCACGGGAGAGATGTCCGCTTTATTGGGAATCGCTGCGTGTGCGTGCCGTCACGGCGGGTACGTTCTTGCTCCGCCGGGACACCGGAAGCAGAGGCCCGGCGCACCAGAGAGGGCCCCGCCATGGTGTCGACACGGGCAGTTCCCAACCTCGCCTTCCGTCGGCTGCGCGGACAGCGCTCCGCGGCGGAGTTCGCGGCGGCGGTCCGCAGAGCCGCGCGCGAGATCGGTGAACAGGTCGCGTGCGACGCCCGGTACGTCGGACGCGTGGAGGCGGGCGAGATCCGCTGCCCGAACTACGCGTACGAACGGGTGTTCCTGCACATGTTCCCCGGGGCGTCCCTGGTGGACCTGGGTTTCTCGGCCCGCGAGAGCGTGCGCGGGCGGGGGGCGCGAGCGGTGATGCCGTCCGCCCCTTCCCTGCTGTCCCTGCCCTCCACGCTCGACAGCGATACCGACGAGGAGTGCGACGTGCTACGTCGCGTGTTCATGACGAGCGGCACCGCCACGGTGGCGGCCGCTTCCCTGGGCCTGGACGGCCCGCCCGCCGCCGCCGCCGCGGCTCCGGTCTCCGTGCCCGCCCAGCGGCGGGTCGGCGAGGCCGAGGTGAGTGCCGTCGAGAGGGCGGTGCGGGAGATCCGGGTGCTGGACGACCGGCACGGCGCGGACGGCCTCTACCGGAGGGCGGCACAGCCGCTCCGGGCCGCGTTCGACCTGCTCGACGCGGCCTCGGCGGCCCGTCGCAGCACCTCGGACCGGCTCTACTCGGGCGCCGGTGAGCTGGCGATCTCGGTCGGCTGGCTGGCGCACGACTCGGGCCGCCTCGACGACGCGCGCTCGCACTACGCGGAGGCGCTCGCGACGGCACGGCTGGCCGGGGACGCGGCGCTGGAGGCGCACGCGTTCTGCAACGCGTCGTTCCTGGCCCGCGACATGGGCCGGGCGCGCGAGGCGGTACGGGCGGCGGAGGCGGGCCAGCGGGTGGCCCGCCCGCTGGGTTCACCGCGGCTGATGGCCCTGCTGGCGCTGCGGGAGGCGGGCGGCCGGGCGTGGCTCGGGGACCGCTCGGGGTGCGAGCAGTCCATCGGGCGGGCGCGTACGGCGTTCGACCAGGGGGCCGCCGGGACGGACCTGGAGTGGATGAGCTTTTTCCGGGAGGCGGAGCTGGAGTTCCTGGTGGCCCAGTGCTGGTCGGCGCTGGGTGACTGGCCCCGGGCCGCCCGCCACGCCCGGCGCGCGGTCCGGCTCCAGGACCCGCACTTCAGCCGCAACCTCGCGCTGTACCGGGCGCAGCTGGCCTGGGACCTGACGCGGTCCGGGACGGCCGACGAGGCAGCCGCCGCGGTGCACGAGGTGCTGGACCTGCTGGAACGGGTCCAGTCGTCCCGCGTCCGGGGCATGCTGGCGACCACCGTGCGGGCGCTGGGCCCGCAGGGCGGCCCCGAGGTGACCGCCCTCCTGAACCGCTACGAGGCGCTGCCGAGCTGACCGGCCGGGGCCGCCCTGGCCGTCGCGGGCCTTCGGCGGCCGGGACCGGACGCTCCCCGGACTGGGGCCTCGCGTCGCCAGGTCCCGGTCCGGCCCTCCGGCCGCCGGGGCCCCGGGTCGCCGGGGCACGTCGGCGCCGGCCCCCGGTCGCCGGAACACGCCGTCCCAGGCCCCCGGAACCGCTACCCGTCCAGGTGCCCCGTGTCGTTCCAGCGCTCCAGGGCCGGTTCGCCGTACGCCCAGCCGAGGACCGACAGCGAGGTCGGCTCCAGCCGGACACGGGCGCCGAAGGTCAGGTCCTCGCCGAGCCAGCGCGCCGCCAGGGCCCGCAGGATGTGCCCGTGGGCGAAGACCAGGACGTCCCGGTCGGCCGAGCGCGCCCACTCCACGACGGTGTCCGCACGGGCCGCCACCTCGGCCGTGGTCTCGCCGCCCGGTACCCCGTCGCGCCAGATCAGCCAGTCGGGCCGGTCCGCCCTGATCTGGGCGGGGGTCAGCCCCTCGTAGTCCCCGTAGTCCCACTCCATCAGCGCGTCCCAGGGCATGGCCCGGTCGCCGAACCCGGCGAGGGCGCAGGTCTCGGCCGCCCGGACCAGCGGGCTGGTCCGTACCTCCACACCGGGGAGCCCGCTCCAGGGCTCCCGGTGCAGCCGCCGGCCGAGCAGCCGGGCTCCCGTACGGCCGCTGTCGAGGAGGGGGATGTCGGTCCTGCCGGTGTGATTGCCCTGGACCGACCACTGTGTCTGGCCGTGCCGGGCGAGCAGGATTCGCGGTGCCATGACGGCTCTCCCTGAAAAGTACGGAGATCTGAAGATCTGAGGACCCTAGGATCTGGTGGGTCCTGGACAGCGGTGTCCGGGACGGCGAGGGGGCGCCGACGGCGTCCACCGGCCGGGGGGACGGTGCGGCGCGGGCCCGCTCCATCATCTCTCACGGCCGCTCCGGGCAACCCCGGGGGCGCCGCCGACGTCCCTCACCGGGGCATCGGCCACGCGGGTCCGCGGGGGAAGGCCCCCGGCGGGTCGCACGGCCCACGACCACCGTACGGTTGAACGCCCGCCGTCGACCGCATGAACCAGGGGAGAGCCACCGGATGCCGCACGCCACCGCCGCGACCTCGCGGGCCGGCCACCGGCCCCGCTGGTGGACGGAGCTCCCACTGATCGCGGTGGTGTACGGGCTGTACTCGCTGGGCCGTCTCCTGGTCCACGAGGACATACCCGCGGCCGTCGAACACGGCCTGGCCATCCTGCGCCTGGAACAGGCGCTGCACCTCAACGCGGAGCACCCGCTCAACCGGCTGCTGACCGAGCACGCGACGCTGGGCATACCCGCCGACTTCGCGTACGCCTCCCTGCACTACGTGGTCACCCCGGCCGTCCTGGTCTGGGTCTTCCGGTGCCGCTCCGCCGTCTACCGCGCGGCCCGGACCTGGCTGATGACGTCCACCCTGCTCGGGCTGGTCGGCTTCACCCTCATGCCGACCTGCCCGCCCCGGCTGCTCGACGCCCGGCACGGGTTCGTGGACACGATGGCCCAGTACAGCCAGTACGGCTGGTGGGGCACGGGCGCGAGCGCCCCGCGCGGGCTCAGCGGAATGACCAACCAGTACGCGGCGATGCCCAGCCTGCACGTCGGCTGGGCGCTGTGGTGCGGCGTCCTGCTGTGGCGGCACGGCCGCCACCCGCTGGTCCGGGCCGTGGGCGTGGCGTACCCGCTGCTCACCGTGCTCGTGGTGATGGGCACCGCGAACCACTACTTCCTCGACGCCGTCGCCGGGGCCGCCGTGATGGGGCTCGGAGCCCTGCTGGCCAGGCCGGTCATGCGGATCGCCGACCGGATCAAGGACCGGGTGGGGGCGCTCCTCCCCCGGCTCCCGGCTTCCGTTCCCCCCGCGGGTTCCACGATTGTCAGTGGCGGATGGAAGACTTCCGCGGGTGAGCGAATCCCCGGCCAGCGGACCGCCTCCGCAGATTCCGGCGCAGCCGACGGCCCCCCGGCCGCCGGCCCCGCGACCGCCGGCGACGACGCTCCGGCAGCGGCTCGCTGAGCTGCGCGGTCCGTCCGTCGCACCGCACCCGCTGGACGCGCGCGCCCTGGCCGCGCTCGCCGCGAACCCGGGGTGCAGACGGCGCGCCCTGCTCGACGGCGCGGGGGTCGACAAGGCCGCGGTGGCCACCGCGCTCGGCTCCCCGGCCCCGTTCGGGCAGTCGCAGTTCGCGCTGGTCCGGGGCAACGCCTTCGAGGCGAAGGTCAAGGCCGACGGCGGCACGGAGCTGCTGCGGCTGCTCTTCGAGCGGCTCGGCGCCGGGGCGGACGCGCCCGGTGAGGCCGTGCTGCCCGATCTGACGGCGGCCGGTCCCGAGGGCCGCACGGCCCGCACGGCACTGGCGCTGCGCGAGGCCACGGCGTCGGACGGCTGGACCCTGCTGGACCATCCGATGCTGGCCCTGGAGGTGGCGGGCTCGCCCGTGTATCTGGAGCCGGACGCGGTGGTGGTGCACCCCGACGGCACCTGGACGGTCGTCGAGATCAAGTCGTTCCCCATGATCGACGCGTCGGCGGACGCCGCGAAGGTCGGCGCGGCGGCCCGTCAGTCCGCGGTCTACGTCCTGGCGCTGGAGCGGATCGCGTCGGTGACCGAGGGGGCCCAGGTGGGACACCGCGTCCTGCTGGTCTGCCCGAAGGACTTCTCGAACCTGCCGACCGCCTCGGTCGTGGACGTACGCAAGCAGCGCGCGGTGACCCGCCGTCAGCTGACCCGGCTGACCCGGATCGAGGACATCGCGGCGGCCCTTCCCGACGGCGCGACCTTCGACCCGGGGTGTACGCGTCAGGAGCTGGACACCGCCGTCGAGGCGGTCCCCGCCGCCTACGCCCCGGAGTGCCTGTCCGCCTGCGAGCTGGCCTTCCACTGCCGGGCGAGGTCCCGGGCCGAGGGGGCGGTGGAGACGCTCGGCCGCGGTGTGCGCGGTGAGCTGGGCGGTCTGACGACGGTGGCCGGGGTGCTCGCGGCCGCGTCCGGCAAGGAGGGCGATCCGGCGGACCCGACGGTGGCGGCCCTGCGCAGGGCCGCCGCCCTGCGGGCCGAGGCCCTGGAGACGGCGGAGGCCCTGGAGACAGCGGACGACGGGGGTGCGCGGTGTCGCTGATCACGACCCTGGCCCGGCTGGAGGCGGTGGACAGCGGCCGGGCGCAGCCGCTGTCCACCGTGTGCCACCGCCATCTGACCGGCCGACCGCTCGTCCTGGTGCCGCTGACCACCGCCGGTGAGGCGGGCGCGCCGCTCGGGGCGCTCGTCGGCACGGACCGCGACGCGCCCCGGCTGCTGGCGGTCGCCCAGCCGCGCGACCGCGACCTGCGCTTCGCGTTCCTGGCCGAGCTGGCCGAGGCGGTGCTGCCGCACATCGAGTCCGCGGCCGACGCCGTCGAGCCGGCCGAGCGCAGCGAGGTGGACCCGGAGACGGGCAGGAGGACCAAGGTCGAGGTGGAGCTGTGCGCGGACGCGGCCCAGCTCGTCGTGCCGAGCCGGGCCGGCATCGACTTCGTACGGCTGCTCGGGCGGTCGATGCGGTTCCGGCGGACCGCCGAGGACGACCCGGACACCCCGTATCCGGCGCCCGCCCGCGTCCCGCTGCTGGGCCGCTGGCTGACGCACTACGGGGAGCGGGCCCGGGTGCCGGGCTCCTCGCTGCTGCTGGCCACGACGGACCTGCTGAACCGGCACTGGGCGACGGGCCAGAGCAGCCTGGAGGACCAGCACCTCGGCGCGCTGCTCGCCTGGATCGATCCGCCGCCCGGCGAGTCCGGGGCCGAGGCGGCGTTCCGCGCCGAGCTGGCGCGGGACGGCGCGGGCCAGCTCCTCTGTCCCCCGGCCGGTCCGGCCACCGACCCGGCGTTCGACAACCGGCTGCTGGCGCCCGCGATCGAGGCGTACGACCGGGCGCGGGTGGCGCTGGCCGCCGCCGAGGACGGCCTCACGGCGGACGCCCGGCTCGGTGAGCTGAGCCGGGCCGAGCGGGAGATCCGGTCGCTGCTGGCCGCGGTGATGCGGCCGACCTGGGACGCGGTGTGGCGCGGGCTCGACCTGACGCGGGGGCTGCCGGAGGGGGCCCGGTCCCAGGACCGCTGGACCCGGGACCGGTGGTCGTTCACGGCGCACCGGGACCGGGTGCGGGCGGGCGAGCCGCCGCAGCCCCGCCGCGACGACGCGGTGACGGCGGCCCGGAAGCTGGCCGCGCGCGAGACGGCGCAGGCGCAGCTGGAGGCCCAGGAGGCGCTGGACGACCCGCTGGTGCTGGCGGGGCGGCGGCTGGCGGGCGAGGCGTTCCTCGGGGAGGTGGCGGAGGTGGAGATGACGTACACCGAGTCGAAGCGGCCCTCGCCCCGCCCCCTGGTCACGGTGCGCACGGACGAGCGCCCGCACCTCGGGGAGCGGACGAAGGTCTACCGCTCGCTGGACGGGAAGCCGCAGACCGCCGAGTTCGTGGGGTACGCCGCCGAGGGCCCCGCCGGTGCGGAGAGCGCGCTCGTCCTGCGGATCACGGACCGGATGGGGCGCGGCAGGGAACCGGCCCCCGGTTCGGTGCCGGAGCCGGGTGAGCGGATCGCCTGGACGCTGTTCGAGCACGACCAGCGGGGCGGTCCGGCGCTGCCGGACGCGGAGAACACCCCGTGGACGCACGGCGGCCCGCCGGGGGCGGCCGAGGATGCCGAGAAGCCCGATCCCGTGACCGCGGAGGACCTGCTGTGACCACCGTGACCGACCCGTCCGCCGCCGCGGCGCGGGCGACCGACGCCATCCTCGGTGACACCCTGCGCGGCGCGGCGCGGGGCGTGGTGGTGGACTCCCCGCCGGGCGCCGGCAAGTCCACGCTGGTGGTGCGCGCCGCGCTGGAGCTGGCCGCCGCGGGCCGGCCGCTGATGGTGGTGGCGCAGACCAACGCGCAGGTGGACGACCTGGTGGTGCGGCTGGCCGAGAAGGCCCCGGAGCTGCCGGTCGGCCGGCTGCACAGCAGCGACTCGGACCCCTACGACAAGGTCCTGGACGGCCTCGACAACGTCCGCACGTCGGCGAAGGCCGCGGACCTGGCCGGTCTGGACATCGTGCTGTCCACGGCGGCCAAGTGGGCCCATGTGAAGAACGTGGAGCCGTGGGGGCACGCGATCGTCGACGAGGCGTACCAGATGCGGTCGGACGCGCTGCTCGCCGTGGCCGGGCTGTTCGAGCGGGCGCTGTTCGTCGGGGACCCGGGTCAGCTGGACCCGTTCTCCATCGTGGGCGCGGACCAGTGGGCCGGGCTCGCGTACGACCCGTCGGCGAGCGCGGTCACCACGCTGCTGGCGCACAATCCGGAGCTGCCGCAGCACCGGCTTCCGGTGTCGTGGCGGCTCCCGGCGTCGGCGGCGCCGCTGGTGTCGGACGCGTTCTACCCGTACACCCCCTTCCGCAGCGGCACGGACCACGGGGACCGGCGGCTGTCGTTCGGCGTGCCCTCGGACGGTTCGGGCCCGGACCGGGTGCTGGACGAGGCGGCGGAGTCCGGCTGGGGCCTGCTGGAGCTCCCGGCCCGCCACACCCCGCGCACCGACCCGGAGGCGGTCCGGGCGGTGGCCCTGGTGGTCCGCAGACTCCTGGAGCGGGGCGGCGCGGCGACCAGCGAGCGCGGCCCGGACCCCGTCCCGGTGACGCCGGACCGGGTGGCGGTCGGCACGGCCCACCGCGACCAGGCCGCGGCGGTGCGGGCGGCCCTGGCGGAGCTGGGGGTGGCGGACGTGACGGTGGACACGGCGAACCGGCTCCAGGGACGCGAGTTCGACGTGACGGTGTTCCTGCACCCGCTGTCGGGGCGCCCGGACGCGACGGCCTTCCACCTGGAGACGGGCCGCCTGTGCGTGCTGGCCTCCCGGCACCGCCACGCGTGCGTGGTGGTGTGCCGCGCGGGGGTGGCGGACCTGCTGGACGAGCACCCGTCCACGGAACCGGTCCAGTTGGGCGTGACGGTGAAGTTCCCGGACGGCTGGGAGGCCAACCACGCCGTCCTGGCCCACCTGTCCGAACACCGGGTCACGTGGCGGCCTTGACGCTCGACGGGGCCTTGGGCCTGGCGGCGGCCGGTCATGCACAGAGCACACGATCCACCACCTGTCCTCCCCCGTGACTCCGGTTCCGGCGTGATCCGCGCATCATGGGCCCGGTTCCGGGGAAGCGCTCTTGCGCCAGGCGCGACAATGGAAGGTGGCCGTCCGGCCGCGCGAGGAAGGAATCAGCCCATGGCACAACCCGAACGGAACGAGCGGCAGAGGCTGCGTCCCGCACCGCTGCTCTTCGAGCCGTCGGAGGCGGTGGCCGATCCGGAGCACTTCTTCGGCCTGGAGTCGTTGGAGGACCCCAAGGAGCTGTTGGCGCGCTCGACCGAGCTGAGCCTCGCCTTCCGGGCCGCGACCGACCGGGCCGTGGAGTTCCAGGCCGTCGCCGCCGCCCAGCTGGCCGACCCGCGCCGGTTCGACCGGATCACCCCGGCGGAGATAGCCGATCGGGCGGGGTGGACCGAGGACTACGCCAAGAAGATGATCGAGTTCGGCCGCTCCCTGCTGGACGACGTCCGCCCTTGACCCCGCCGACGCCGGCCCCCGGCCCCAGCCCCGGCCCGGCCCTCGGTCACCGGCCCCACCCTCGGCCCCGCCGCACCGTCCGCGTTCGTCCCGACCGTCCTCGGCCCGCCGCACCGTCCGCGCACGTCCCCACCGGACGCGCACGGGCCGCACGCGGCACCGTCCGCCCCGTCCGTCACTCCGGGTACACCCGTGGCATATGCCGCCGCGCAAGATACCCGCTTCCGGCGCGCCTCGCCCCGCTTTCGACAACTCTCGGAAACAGGGCCGTCACTACCGGTAGACCTGTCGTCATGACCGCCTGGCTGAGAGACGAAACGACCCTGCACCCCGGTGACACCCCCGCCCCGCACCACGTCGCCGGCATCCTCGCCGCGCTGCGGGACGGCACCGACGACCCGAGCGGGGACCGTACCGGCGACCGGCTCAGGGACCGGGCGGGCGAACGGCTCACGGACCAGGCGGACGACCGGGCCGGAGAGCGGACAGGCGGCCGGGCCGGAGGCCGGACGGGAGGGCGGGCCGACGAGTGGGCCCGGGAGCGGGCGGGCGACCGGGCCGCCCAGGTCACCGCGTCGGGCGCGGCCTGGCTCGCGGGGGCCTCCCCGTATCCGCGGAGCACCCTCGCGCGGTGGGAGGCGCACCCCACCGCCCCCGGCGTCCTGCCGTGCGGTTCGTCCTTCGACGTGGTGAACGTGCCCGCGCTCTTCGGGCGCCGGATGCTGGAGCGGCTCTGGGCGGAGGGGCCCGGCTCCGGCCCGGTGGCCACGCACCGCGGCCGGCTGCTGCTGTTCGCCGCCCCCGGGACCGCCCAGCGGCTGCCCTCACTGCTGACCTGGGAGGAATGGGGCACCGGCACCTCCCGTGTGCACCCGGCGTCCCTGCCCGCCCTGCTCTGCCACGGCACGGGCGACGCGGTGACGGTGCCACCGCTCGTCGCCGGTCCGGGCACCGGCGGGCCGCGCTGGCTGGTCGCGCCCGACACCCGTGCCCCCTGGCTGCCGGGGCCCGATGTGCTGCTCTGGGCCTGTGTGCGGGTGAGCCGCTCGGCGGCCCCCTCCACCACCGGGTATTCGATTTTTCCTCCCGCCGATCCGGGTGCTAATGTCTACGACGTCAGCAGGCGCCGCTAGCTCAGTTGGTTAGAGCAGCTGACTCTTAATCAGCGGGTCCGGGGTTCGAGTCCCTGGCGGCGCACAGACGGAAGAAGCCCCCTCGCGGACGCGAGGGGGCTTCTTCGTGTGCGGGCGGATGCCCCGGTTCAGGCTCCCGTGGTGATCCGTACCGTCCAGGCGCCGGAGGGCGTCCGGCCCGCGACCTCCACGCGGGTGTGTTCACCGGGCACGGTGTACCGCTCGCCCTCCCGGAGCGGGGCGTCCGCGAGCGGCGGGTAGACCGAGCGGTCCCAGCAGGCGTCGGAGTCGGGGTGGGTGTCGAGGACCTCGACGGGCCCGCCGCCGGACGGGGTGGCGTTGTGGATGCGGTAGATCAGGACGCCCTCGGCGCAGGTCGTCCGGTCGTTGCCGGTGGCGCTGCGGGCCTCGACGGCGAGCGCGCTGTCCGTGCCGGTCCTGATGACCGCCAGCCGGGTCCCCTTGGATCCGCCGCGTACGGGTTCCTCGGCCATCGGCACCAGGGTGAGGTCGGCGCTGCCCTGGACGCAGACGATCTCGTCGCCGCCCAGCCAGCCGAGCTTCCACTTGTGCCAGCCGAACAGGTCGGGCGCCAGTCCGAACTGGCTGCCCATGACGTCCCAGTCGCCGACGTAGGTGTCCCAGTCGCCCTTGCCGTCCTCCGGCCGGTGGTAGAGGTCGGCCAGGTCGAAGACGTGGCCCGTCTCGTGGGCCAGGACGTTCCGGTCGGGCGGGTGCTCCTCGAAGACGGTGACGACGCGCCGGATGTCCGTGCCGTCGACGCGCACCGGCCGGTCGAAGTTGACGACCTTCGTGGCGTCGGAGTCGACACCGGGCGCGTCCGGGTCGGCGACGAGGTAGACGATGTCGTACCGGGAGAAGTCGACCTGGTCGTCGGCGGCCTTGATCGCGTCGTGCAGATAGGCGCCGCGCCGCTCGGACCCCCAGTCGCGCTGTATCCCGTACCAGGTGGACGGGTGGGGCATCTCGACCCAGCGGCTCTGCGGGTGGGCGCGCAGGGTGAACGCGCCGTAGGAGGCGCGCTGGAAGAAGCGGGTGGTGGAGGGGAAGTGGTCGGCGGTCAGCACCTTGGGCGACACCACGGGCTCCGAGTCCGGGAACGAGAGGAAGACCATCACCGCGTCCAGGTCGTGGTCGGGGCGCGGGTAGGCGGTGTTCCAGGTGTCCAGACCGAGCGAGTGGTGGGCGCGGGTGCGGGGCAGCGCGCAGGGGCCCGCGTCGCGTGGGGCCGCCGCCGCGGGCCCGGCGACCAGCCCGGTGGCCGCGAGCGCCAGCAGGGAGGTAAGGGCGGCCGCGGCCCTGCGCGGACCGGACCGCCCCGCTCTCCCGTGTCTGTGCTGACGCGGCACGTGAACCTCCGGTGGCGACTGCGGGATCCGTTCCACCACCCTGTGCCGGGCCGATGCCGCACGCCTCGTTGTGCTGCCCCACACGGGTCAGCCGGAGGGGTGACCTCCGCAGCCATAGCGCTCACGGAACGTCACAATCAGTCAGGCGAACAACGCAATTCACCAGGTGTTCACAGGACCGATCAATAGCGGGCAAACCGAGAGACGGCGTCCACGCGCCCGACGTAGGGCCATGCGTGTGCGACCGGTCGTGCCGCCACCACGAAACGGCGGCCGCGCTGGTACGCCTGAGGCGCCACCCTCTATGCTTCACCTCGCTTTCCTGTGTGGTTTCCGCCTCCGGCACGGCGTCCCCCCACGCTGCCCCCAGGCCGGCCACATCTGTTCACGACAATCTGCACAGCGGGAGCGAGCGGTGAGCGGAACCTCCGAAGGGCCGGCGCCCGAGTCGGGCGAGCCGCCCCGCGCCGGGCCACCGATGGTCACCGAGCGTGACGAAGAGGGTTCCGGCGAGCTGCGTGACTACCGCGCCGCGTTCCGTGCGGCGGCCCTCCCGATGGCGGTCGTGGACCACCGCGGTCAGGTCGTCCGGGTGAACGACGCGCTGGCCTCGCTGCTCGGCACCGGCCCCGACGCGCTGCGGGGCGGGCGCGCCGCCGACCTGGTGGATCTCGCGGCGGACGGACGGAGCCAGGTGGCGTACGGCGAGGTCCTGGCCGGTACGCGGTCCCGGCTCCGCTGCACCCGTCGACTGAAGCACCCCGACGGCCGCTCCCTGTGGGCCGAGGTCACCGTCGTCCCGATGGCGGACCCGGCCGAGGGGCCGGGCAACGCCCTGCTGTCCGTGGAGGACGTCAGCGACCGACACGAACTTCACCTGCGGCTGCGTCATCTGCGGATGCACGACCCGGTGACCCGGCTGCCCAACCGCACGCTCTTCTTCGAACGCCTCACGACCGCGCTGGAGGCCCCGTCCTTCCAGGAGACCCCGCCGTTCCAGGAGGCCCCGCCGTTCCAGAAGGACCCGCCTCCCGGAAACGGCCGGATCGGCCTCTGCTACCTGGACCTGGACGGCTTCAAGGCGGTCAACGACACCCTGGGACACCACGTCGGCGACCGGCTGCTGGCCGCCGTCGCCACCCGGCTCACCGACTGCGCGGACGCCGACGGCCACCACCGCGCCGGGGGCCACCTGGTGGCGCGGCTGGGCGGTGACGAGTTCGCGATCCTGGTCGAGGACTCGGCCGGTGCGCACCAGCTCACCGAGCTGGCCGATGCGGTGCTCGGCGCGCTCGAACGGCCCTTCGACGTGGGCGGTCAGCGGCTCTCCGTCTCCGCGTCGATCGGGGTGGTGGAGCGGGCGGCGGCGGACGCCACCCCCACCGGCCTGATGCAGGCCGCGGACACCACGCTGTACTGGGCGAAGGCGGACGGCAGAGGCCGCTGGACGCTCTTCGACCCGGAGCGCAACGCCCACCGGATGACCCGGCAGGCGCTCTCCGCGACCCTGCGGGCCGCCGTCGAGCGCGGTGAGTTCACCCTGGAGTACCAGCCGCTGGTCGGCATGGCCGACGAGGTCGTACGGGGCGTGGAGGCGCTGGTCCGCTGGAACCATCCGCGGTTCGGGATGCTGGCGCCGCACCGGTTCGTCCCGATCGCCGAGGAGGACGGCACCATCGTCCAGCTCGGCCGGTGGGTGCTGCGTACGGCCTGCCGGCAGGCGCGGCGCTGGCAACTGGAGCACCCGGCGGAACCGGCGCTGTTCGTCAGCGTCAACGTCGCGGTCCGCCAGCTCTGGGACTCCGACCTGGTCGCCGATGTGGCGGAGGTGCTGGCCGAGACCGGTCTGGCGCCCGGCCTGCTCCAGCTGGAGCTGACCGAGTCGGCCGTGACGGGCTCGGCCGGGCGTCCCCTGCGGGTGCTTCAGGCGCTCAGCGACATGGGGGTCCGTATCGCGATCGACGACTTCGGCACCGGCTACTCCAACCTGGCCTATCTGAGCAGGCTGCCCGTGTCGGTGCTCAAGCTGGACGGCTCCTTCGTGCGCGGATTCCGGCAGGACGACGGCAACCGCTCCAGCCCGGCCGACGAGACGATCGTCGAGGCGATGGTGCAACTGGCGCACCGCCTGGGCCTGACGGTCACCGCGGAGTGCGTGGAGACCTCGGGCCAGGCGGAGCGGCTGCGGCGGATCGGCTGTGACACCGGGCAGGGGTGGCTGTACTCGCGGGCGGTGACCCCGGAACGGATCGCGGAGCTGATCGGCTCCCGGCCCCCGGGGAGCTGAGCCCACGGGTCACGGATCACCGCCGGCCACCCGGGACCCGGGCCCCGCCCGGCGGTCAGCCCAGGTCGGGCAGGCCGTAGGCGTCCGCGATCAGCTCGTACGAGCGCAGTCGCGCGTCACCGCCGTGGGCGTTGGCCGTGATCATCAGCTCGTCGGCGCCGGTGCGCTGGGTCAGGGCGTCCAGTCCGCCGCGCACCTCGTCCGGGGTGCCGTGGACGACGTCGGCCAGCCAGCTGTCGACGAACTCGCGCTCCATGGGGCTGAAGTCGTACGCCTCGGCCTCCTCCGGCGTGGGGACCAGCCCCGGACGCCCGGTGCGCAGCCGGACCATCGAAAGGGCCCCGGTGAGCACCTGGCGGCGCGCCTCGCGTTCCGTCTCGGCGGCCAGGGCCGAGACGCCGATCAGCGCGTACGGGGCGTCGAGCACGGCGGACGGGGTGAAGGACTCCCGGTAGAGGTCGAGGGCCGGGACGGTGTTGCGGGCCGAGAAGTGGTGGGCGAAGGCGAAGGGCAGCCCGAGAACACCGGCCAGCCGGGCGCTGAAACCGGAGGAACCGAGCAGCCAGACGGGCGGCCGGGCGGGCGACTGGACGCCACCGGGCGAGGTCGCCTGGACCGGCCCGGGGACGGCGTGGATACGGGCGTAGGGGTGCCCGTCGGGGAAGTCGTCGTCCAGGAAGCGGGTCAGCTCGGCCAGCTGCTGCGGGAAGTCGTCGGCCCCCTCGTTGAGCCGGTCCGTGCGCCGCAGGGCGGCGGCGGTGGCGCCGTCGGTGCCGGGGGCGCGGCCGAGTCCGAGGTCCACACGGCCCGGGGCCATGGCCTCCAGGGTGCCGAACTGCTCGGCGATCACCAGGGGCGCGTGGTTGGGCAGCATCACTCCGCCGGAGCCGAGCCGGATGCGCTCGGTGTGGGCGGCCAGGTGCGCCAGGATGACGGCGGGCGACGAGGAGGCCACACCGGGCATCGAGTGGTGCTCGGCCACCCAGAAGCGGTGGAAGCCCCGGCGCTCGGTGAGCCGCGCGATGTCCACGCTGGTGCGCAGGGCCTGGCTCGCGGTGCGGCCGGCGCCCACGGTCACCAGGTCCAGTACCGACAGGGGGACGGACGCCGTCCCACCCGCGGTGCCGCGGATCCGGCCGCCTCGGTTCGCTTCGTCGCCTCGGTTCTCGTCCACGTGTCGGGCCTCTCCGGTGGTGCGTCTGGGGTACCGAAGGACCCCAACAGGAGGATGACTCCGCTTATTCCCGGCGCCTGCTCCACGCACCCGTTCACGGCCCCTGGGCCCGGCGCCCGCGCCCGGCGCTCATCTCCGGCCGGCGGTGCGCGTCACGCCTGATGCCCCGTGCGCGTCATTCCCGTACCTCGATGCCCCGGTGCTCGTCGATCCCGGGCGGGGGCTCGCGGGTCGCGAAGAGCGTACCCAGGGTGGGCGCCCACACCCGGCGGTCGGCGAGCCGCAGCCCTTCCCAGACGGCGACCTGGTTCGCCGTGAGGACCGGCTTGCCCAGGCGTTCCTCCAGCTCGGGGATGTACGCCGCGGTGCGCAGCGCGTTGTCCGGGATCAGGACCACCTGCGCGTCGGGGTGGTCGGCGGCCACCACCAGCTCCTTCACCCGCTCGGCGTCGCACGCGGCCGCCTCGTCCGCGGTGGCGACCCCGGCGCTCTCGGTGGTGATCACCTCCAGGTCCGCCGCCTCCAGGAACTCGGCGAAGAGGGGGGCGACGTCCTCGGTGTAGGTGGCGGCGACGGCCACCCGGGTCGCGCCGAGTTCGCGTACGGCGTGGGCGAAGGCGAAGGAGGTACTGGACGCGGGCAGGCCCGCCGTCCGCGCCAGGGCGGCGACCTGGTCGTGGGCGCCGTCCCACCCCCGGACGAAGCTGCCGCCGGTGGTGGCCCAGATCAGCGCCTCGGCCCCGGCCATACGCAGTTCCTCGACCCCGGCGGCCAGGCGTTCGGGTTCACCGGCCGCGCGCAGGGCCTCGACGCCCCGGGAGTCCCCGTCGGTGACGGTGTGGAACAGCGGCAGTCTGATGTCGCTGTCGATCATGACCTCGATCCGCGGGAAGTCGTCCTCCGCGGCATGGCCCGGGTAGAGAAGTCCTACGGTCGTCATGTCCATCCTTCCTGTGTGTCCGGATGTCCCGCCGGCCCTTCATGGGCGCCCTGTCTCCGCTGCCCCTGCCTGCCTCAAGTATTCCTCCGACGGTCGCCCCCCGCCGCTCCGGAAGCCGCCCGCCGCAGGGCGGATCGCGGCCGGTCCGCGGCCGGAGACCGGGTCCCTCAGCGGCCGCCGCCCCGGAGACCGCCCGTACACGGACACGGGAACCGGTCTGTTTACGCCCCCGGAGACCGGGCACCCGGGAAAGCGTCCCCCTCCCCCACCGGGGACATACGTCACGGTTCCCCATCGACCCCGCAGAACCAGCCATAACGGGCAGTCACGGGCCGATGGTGCCGGGGGAATACGCCCCGCGCACCTCCCGTCGCGCTCCGCCCGTGACGAGACACGGGAAGGTCACCCTCCGGCCACTGTTCGATTACATGGACCGGGCTCGCTGCATAGACGCAGGGGATCGGGCAGGCGCTCACCCTGTCCGGACCGTCCGAGCCCTCCAGGAGATTGCGAACCATGGCTGACTTCCCGAATCTGTCCCGCCGGGGTTTCCTCAACCGATCGGCAGCCGTGGGCGGACTGCTCGTCGTTCCCGGTCTGCTCTCCGCGTGCAGCAAGACCGACGCCGGCTCCACGGACGGCGAGGGCGCCCTCGACAAGCTGCGCAAGCAGGGCTTCGTCCGCGTCGCGTACGCGAACGAGGCCCCCTACGGCTACATGGAGGGCAAGGACCTCAAGGGCGAGGCGCCCACCCTGCACCGGGAGATCTTCAAGGCGCTGGGCGTCGACGAGCTGAAGCCCACGCTCTCCGAATGGGACGGGCTGATCCCCGGTCTCCAGGCCGGCAAGTACGACGTGGTCAGCGCGGGCATGGCCATCACGCCCGAGCGCTGCGCCAACGCCCTCTTCTCCGACCCGGAGTTCATCTCCCCCACCGCGATGATGGTGAAGAAGGGCAACCCGAAGAAGATCACCGACCTGGCGTCGGCGAAGGCGGCCGGCGCCGTCATCGGCGTGATGTCGGGCGCCGTCGAGGACTCGTACGCCAAGGGCGCGGGCATATCCGGGAGCAAGATCAAGACGCTCCAGAAGCCGCAGGACGGCGCGGACGCGGTCAAGGGCGGCCGGGTGGACGCCTTCCTGCTCACCGGTATCTCGCTGCGCTGGCTCGCCAAGACCAACCCGGAGACCGAGGTCACCGAGGCGTTCGTACCGGAGCTGGACGGACAGCAGCAGTTCTCCCCGGGCGGCGCGGTGTTCCGCAAGGGCAACGAGGACCTGCGCGACTCCTTCAACCGCGAGCTCAAGAAGATCACCGCGGACAAGTCCCGCTATGTGGGCCTCCTGGAGGCCTACGGCTTCGGCGCCACGGAGATCCCGCCGGCCACGCTGAAGACCGCCGACCTGTGCAAGGGCTGACGGGGGCGAACCAGACCCTATGAGTGACTTCTTCTCCACCCTCCTCGATGAGTTCCCGCAGGTCAGAGCGGGCTTGTGGGTGACGGTCGAGGCAACGGTCCTGGGCTCCCTGCTCGCCCTGCTGCTGTCCTTCCTCCTCGGCCTGATGGCGGGCAGCAGGCTGCTGCCTGTCCGGGGCGTCTCCCGGGTCGTCGTGGAGTTCTTCCGCGGCACCTCGCTCTACATCCAGCTCTTCTGGCTCTACTACGCGATGCCGCAGCTGACGGGGTACGAACTGACGCCACTGGTCTGCGGCGTCGTCGCCTTCGGCCTCAACTACGGCGCGTACGGCTCGGAGATCGTGCGCGGGGCGATCAACTCCGTACCCCGCGCCCAGTACGAGGCGGCCGTGGCGCTCAACATGACGCCCTTCCACCGGATGCGGAAGGTGATCATGCCGCAGGCCTGGGTGCAGATGATCCCGTCCTTCACCAACCTGCTGATCCAACTCCTCAAGGCCACGCCGCTGTTGTGGCTGATCTCCGCCGCCGACCTGATGACCGCGGTCGAGCACGTGCGCAGCCTCACCGGTGAGACGCTCGTCTCGTACCTGCTGCTGCTGGTCGCCTACTTCGTCCTCGCCTACGCGCTGACCCTGCTGATGAACCTGCTGGAGCGGACCGCCAAGCGGCGGCTCGGCCTGCATCCCGGGGCCGGCAGCCTGCTCAAGACCCGTACGGCGGAGTCCGCCGCCACAGCCGGAGGTACCCGGTGAGCCAGACGTTCGACTGGGACGCCGTCAGGGACTCGCTTCCCGTGCTGCTCCAAGGATTCCGGGTCACCCTGCTGGCCACCGTGCTCGGTACGCTCGTCGCGGCGGTGCTGGGACTGGCCATCGCGGTGGCCGGGCGGGCGCCGTCACGGTGGGTGAGCGTGCCCGTCAAGACGGTGATGGAGTTCGTCCGCGCCACCCCGCTGCTCGTCCAACTGGTCGGCGCGGCGGCCGTCTTCACCTCCGTGGAACCGCTGACCATCGGCATCGTCGTTCTCGGCATCCACTACGCCACGTACACCTCCGAGGTCTACCGGGCCGGTATCGACGGGGTGCCCAAGGGCCAGTGGGAGGCCTGCCGGGCGCTGTCGCTGCCGCCCCGGCGGACCTGGCAGGCGGTGATCCTGCCCCAGGCGGTCCGCAACGTGCTGCCCGCCCTCGGGAACTACGCCATCTCGATGTTCAAGGAGACCCCGTTCCTCGCCGTGATCACGGTCCAGGAAATGGTCTTCGAGGCCCGCAAGTACGGGACCGACCACTTCGCGTACACCGAGGTGTTCACGCTCGCCGGGCTGGTCTTCCTGGTCGCGAGCTACCCGACGTCGCTGTTGATGAGAAAGCTGGAGAAGCGCCTTGGCCACTGACTCTGCCTCCCTGAAGGAGCCCGCCGACTCGGCTCCGGCCCCCGGGACCACCGGCGTGGAGCCGCTGGTCCGCTTCGACAAGGTCGTCAAGCGGTACGGCGACCATGTGGTCCTGGACGAACTGGACTTCACCGTCAAGCGCGGCGAGCACGTCACGCTGATCGGCCCGAGCGGTTCCGGCAAGACCACCATCCTGCGGCTGCTGATGACGCTGGAGAAGGTCAGCGGCGGGGTGATCTGGGTGGACGGTTCGCCGCTGTCGCACACCCGCAAGCCGGACGGCTCGCTCAAGCCGGCGGGCGAGAAGCAGCTGCGGGAGTCCCGGAAGAAGATCGGCATGGTCTTCCAGCAGTTCAACCTCTTCCCCAACATGAAGGTGCTCCAGAACATCACCGAGGCCCCGGTCAACGTCCTGGGCATGGAGCGGGAGGAGGCGGAGACCCGCGCCCGCGAGCTGCTCGACATGGTCGGGCTCGCCGGCAAGGTCGACGCCCACCCCTCCCAGCTCTCCGGCGGCCAGCAGCAGCGGGTGGCGATCGCCCGCGCGCTGGCGATGCGCCCGGAGATCCTCCTGCTGGACGAGGTGACCTCGGCGCTCGACCCGGAGCTGGTGGCGGGCGTGCTGGAACTCCTCTGCGACATCGCCAGGAACACCGACATCACCATGCTCTGTGTGACGCACGAGATGAACTTCGCCCGGGACGTCTCGGAGAAGGTCCTGATGTTCGACGCGGGCCGGGTGGTGGAGTCCGGGACCCCGGAGAAGATCTTCACCGACCCGGAGCACGAACGGACGCGGGAGTTCCTCAACGCGGTGCTCTGACCTCGACGCGGTGCTCCGGCCTCGACGCGGTGCTCCGACCTCCGCGCCGACGCCTCGGCCATGACCTTGGCATATGCGATCCGGTGCGATCCGGAGGGTGCCCCGGACGACACCTCCGGGGCACCCCGGGACAACTCGTCAACGCCCCCTCCGTAGTGCGCCGGTGACCGCTATCGTGGTGGTCTGGCGCAGGTCACAACCTGGTGGGGGAGAACCGTGGCGTTGAAGCCCGAGCCGAAGGCGCCGTTCCACTCGGTGCAGTACGCGCTGCGTGTGCTGGAGTCCGTGTCCACCCACGGCGCCGGCGTGACCGACGCACAGCTCTCCCGTGAGACGGGGCTGCCGCTCGGGCACCTCGCCTCCCTGCTGCTGACCCTGCGCCGCGAGGGGTACGTCGAGCAGATCGCGGACGGCGCCTACGTCGTCGGGGCGTCGCTCGCCGAGCTCGGCTCAGGAGCGACCCGGCGCCGGGCGGTGGAGGCACGGCTCCAGGAGACGCTGACGCGGCTACGGGACTCGGTCGGCGCCGCGGTCTACGTCAGCCGGTACGTCGACGGCGAGATCCGGATCACCCAGGTGGCCGACGGCCCGCGCACGCCTGCGGTCAACGAGTGGGTGGACTTCCGCTCGGCGGGGCACGCCAGCGCGATCGGCAAGTGCCTGCTGACCCAGCTCGACCAGAACGGCCGGCGCGACCACCTCGCCCGGCACCGTACGGCCCGGCTCACCTCGCGGACGATCACGAACGAGAAGGTGCTCTTCTCGAAGCTGGACAGCCAGCCCGCGACGGTCCCGGTGCTCGACATCCAGGAGTACGCGGTGGGCACCGTCTGCGCGGCGGTGCCACTGACGGCCGGGGCGTCGGCCGGGTGCCTGGCGCTGTCCCTCCCGATCGAGGACGCGCACCGGCTGCGGTCGGCGGCGGACACGCTGAACCGCGGGGCGGCCCCGCTCCTGCTGTCGATGGCCCTCTGAACCGGCCGCCGCACCCTCGCCGGGGCCTCGCGGGCGCCTGTCGTCAGCACCCTCGGGGACCAGGTATTATTTTCGAGTCAGCAGGCGCCGTTAGCTCAGTTGGTTAGAGCAGCTGACTCTTAATCAGCGGGTCCGGGGTTCGAGTCCCTGACGGCGCACAGACGACGCGGTGGGCGGTTTCCGGATGACGGGAACCGCCCACCGCGCTTTCGTGCGCCGAGCCGCGCTGAGGGGCCCGCGACGACGGGCCCCTCAGCTCAGGACGTCAGGGATCAGAACTTCACGTCGGAGCACGCGTAGAACGCGTTGGCGGTGTCAGCGACGTTCCAGACGGCCAGGATGATGTGCTTCCCGGACTTCTGGGTGGGGATCGTGCCCTGGTGGGTCAGGGTCGCCGGGGGCTGCTGGTTCCCGTACGGCACCGTCATGAACGGCTGCGACTCCAGAGCGGCCCTGGTGAGCGGCTTGGTGGAGTCCCAGCCGTCCTTGGTGATGTAGTAGCGGAAGTCGCTCGTGGCGTGCCGGGCGGTGAACTGCCAGCGGAAGTTGTAGCCCTGGCCGCCGGTGACCTGGGTGGCGGGCCAGTTGCCCCCGCGCGGGTCGTCGAGCTGGGCGAAGGTGCCGTTCCCGCCGGAGCAGATCTTCCCGTCCGCCGGTCCTGCCGCCGGGAAGCCCTTGGGGCCCTCGACGCTCTGCGGCTCCCACTGGATGTTGCCGCAGCCGGTGACGGTGCCGTTGGCACACAGCTTCTGGCGGCTGATGGGGGAGTCGGTGTAGCCGTGGCTGCTCGCGCTGCTGGTGGCGAACATGGAGACGCCGGCGATCGCCAGGCCGATAACGGCCGCGCTTGCCCTTTTCCGCATGGTGTGTCGCTCCTAGAGAACGTGGGGGATGTTCTGGGGGCTCTGCTGCGCGCAGGGGTGGTGCGATGGATCTCCGGTCTAGACCAACTCCAGATTATTGACGGCGCATGAACATGTCCAGACCAATGTGGGTACGGCTTTCCGCGCGCGGCCGCGGCGTCGGGCGACTCCTCACGCACGCTCGTGCTCGGGACGCCCGGTGTAGAAAGCCACCGTCAAGTCCCTGACCAGCGCCTTGTGTTCGTAGGTGTCGAGCTCGACGATGCCCCGGCTGGTCAGACGGTGGACGGTGTCGTCCACCGCGTCGACCACGGAGGTCAGCACACGGTCCCGGTGCCTGGCGTCGATCGCGGCGATCCGGCGCCGCCGCATCGCCGCCGCGACCTCGGGGGCGTACTCGATGCCGGTCGGCTGGGCCGAGTACACCTCGATGCCCACCGGGAGGCAGTCGGCCTTCAGCATCCGGGTCAGCGCGTCGCCCACCGCCTCGGCGTCCCGCAGGGTGCGGGTCTCCTCGTGGAAGGCGTCGGCGGGCAGTTGCGACAGCACCCGCGCCAGCGCCGCCTCGACCTGGTCGCGCAGGTACCGCTCGTGGTCCGCGACGCCGAGGAGGGCCCGCGCGGTGTCCTCGACCCGCCAGACGACCAGCACCACCACACGCAGCGCGGTACCGCTCGCGTCCACGGCGGGCAGCGGCTCGCTCCGCCAGTGCCGCAGCCGTACGTCCACGCGCCGGCGCAGCAGGAGCGGCGAGACCCAGAGCAGTCCGGTGCGCCGGACACTGCCCCGGTAGTCGCCGAAGAGGGTCAGCACACAGGCGTGTCCGACCCGCCCCCGGCCGATACCGCCGAGCGCGAACACCACCACGGTCAGCAGTACCGCGAGCACCGCCCAACTCCCGGCGCCGAGGCTCGCGTACGGACGTGGGTCCAGGCCCAGCCGTCCGGTCAGCGCGGCCGGCAGCACCCCGTGCCAGGCCAGCAGCGCGAGCCCGCCGGCGACCCCGGCCACCCCGGTGAGCAGGGCGACCCAGCCGGGCAGCACGGGTCCGGGCCGTTCGGCGAGCCGGGGATCGACGGCGGGCGCGGGGCGGGCGGGGGTACGGGGCCGCGTCCGGGACCGTGGCTGCGGGGCGCGGGGGGTACGCGGCACGGGAGGCCGCCGTACCGCGCGAACCCCGTCCCCGGCCCCGCCACCGAAGCCGAGCGGGCCGGGGAGGCCGCCGGGGCCACCGCCGGAACCACTGCCGGGGCCCTCGTCGCGGAAGAGCAGATGGACGGGGATCGGCGTGGTGGTCTCATTGCTGATGACGGGGCGCCGCCGCCCTGTCTCCCACCACGCGTCGGCGTCGTCCGGCCGGCCGGACACGGCCACCGGCACCCCGGCCCCACGGACCGCGGCGCGGAGGGCGGCGCCGGCCCCCGCCGGGAGGGCGGCACCGAAGTCCGAGCCGCACGCGCGGTCCGTGGCCCGGTCCGTGTTCCGGTCCCGGTCCCGGCTCGCATCCCGGTCCGCGTCCCGGCCCACATCCCGGTCCGTGCTTCTGCCGATGGCCCGGTCCGTGTCCTGGGCCGCTTTCTGGTGCGCGTGCGGGCCCGCTTCCTGTTCCTGGGGGGCTTGCCGGTGCACCTTCCGGGCCGCTGGACCGGCCGTCGCGTCATGGTCGGACGACCGATCCACCACCGGGGACACGGCGCCGGCCACCGCCTCCTGGTCCGCCACCGCTGCGGACGCCTCACCGGATGCGTCGTCGGACGCGTCGTCGGGGACGTCGCTGTCCGCCGCCGGGCCCGCGGCCAGATCCGCCGCCTGCGCGTCCGCTTCGAGGGCCGGTCCGGCAAGCGCGTCCTCCATGTCGGGAACGAGCGGCCGCACCACCGGTACGGGCACCGAGTCGCCTGCCCTCGCCGCGCGTCCCACGCCCGCCACCGCGTCGAGCGCGGGCCCGAGGTCGGCGGGCACCTCCACCCATGCCGCCTCCGGGCCGATCAGGTCCGCCTCCGGCTCTCCCCGGAACCCGGCCGTCGCACACGCACCGGGGGCGGCCGGATCCCCCGCCCCGGCGCTCACCACCGCCGGCTCATCCGCCTCGTCCTCGCTTGGGATCGCACCGCCGAGCGGGACGTCACCGCCGGAAGCGTCCGGTGTGCCCGGCGCGTCCTGAGCCACCACGCCGACCAGGCCACACCTGTCCGCCGCACCGGCGGCACCGACCGACACGTCCGAACCATCCGACCCGGCCGGGTCCTCTCCCCCGGCCACCTCCCAGGCCATCGCCGCCGGACCCTCCCCCGGCGGCACCTCGGCGCTCCCGGTGGACACCGTGTCCCGCCAGTCCGGCCGTTCCCGCTCCTCCCACCCGGACCACCCGGATCGCGCTGACCGTACGGACCGTACGGACGAGCCGGACCACCCGGACGCGACGTCCCCCGCGCCCCCCAGACCGTCCCCGTCCCCGTCCCCGCCCGTGCCCCTGTCCCGCATTCCGTCGTACCGCATGCCGCCTCCGCCCTGTTCCGTCTGTCCGTTCCGTCACCGCCGCCACGCGAAGAGCCCTCACAGGCACAGCCCGTCACACAGGAAGCCCGTCGCGCCCCACGCCCGTCACGCGAAGAGCCGCCGCCACGTCTCCGGCCCCGGGTAGCCGTCGGCCGCGCTTCCGCGCCAGCCCTGGGCGCGCTGGAAGGCCTCGACGTTGCGGCGGTCGGCCTCCCGCCACCGTGGGTCGGGGCCCGAGACGTAGTGCGTGCCGTATCCCTTCCTGACCAGCTGGGTCCCGAGCCGCTGGACGTGGCTGTTGGACTGGCCCGCCTTGAAGAAGCCCCGGCCCGGAAAAGCCGGAGCCGGAGCCGGGCTCTGGCCGCCACCGCCGCCCGTACCGGCGGGGATCGCCCGGCCGGTGCCCTTGACCAGCAGCTCCCAGGTGTCCGGGCCGGGGATCCCGTCCGCCTCCGCGCCCTTCCAGCCCTGGGCCAGCTGGAACGCCCGCGTCGCCTGCCGGTCCGCGTCCGTCCAGCGGGGCCCCGCGCCGACCTGGTAGAACCGCTTGCCGCCCTGGGCGATGAGCAGCTTCCCGAGCTGGGTCACGAAGGCGTTGTCGGCGCCGGGCCCGAACATCCCCACCCCCGGGAACGTGGTGGCCGAGCCGCTGCCGCCGGTCTGGCCGGTGAGCCCCTTGTAGCGGTACGCCACGTACTGGGACGAGTTGCTCCAGTACGCCATGGGCGTCGTCGCCTTACGGGTGGACGGCCGCGTCTGCTCGTACGCGACGTAGTGGCTCCGGGTGCTGTCGGTCCAGCCGCCGAAGACCGTGACGTGCGATCCCGCCCCGGGGTCGGCCGGGTTGTGGAAGAGCAGGATGTCCCCCGGCTGGAGGTCCGACCGGGCGATCTTGGTCCCGAACGCGGCGAGGCTGCCCGTCCACTCGTTGGTCCCGAGGTCCCAGGCCATCGAGACGAACCCGGAGCAGTCCTGGCGGTACCCGTCCGACCAGTACGCCGTCATGCTGTACGGCACCTTGGAGGACACCCACGCCGCGGCGCGGCTCATGATCTCGTCCCGGGTCGTCGTCCGCTGCGCGGCCGGGGACGCGGAGGACTCGGCGGGCGCCCCCGAGGCGCCGACGCCGGCCAGCGGTCCCACGGCGCCCTGCGGGGTGGCCGGCTCGGGGTCGACGGTGTCCGCGCGGACTCCTCGGCCCGCCGCCGCGGCCGTGGCGGCGGCCTGGGCGGCCCCGCAGGACAGGACCACGCCCGCCGCCGTGACCAGCACCAGCGCCCGCCGCGCCCCGTGCGCGGCCGGGTGCCCGCCGTACCGCGCGGACAGCACCGCGGCCGTACGCCGCTGCCGGGAACACCCCGCGCAACCGCAGTCGGCAGCGGGCTCGTACTCCTCGAAGACCGGCGCAGTCATGCGACTCCTCTTCCACTCGGCAGTCGTCAAGATCTTCCGCATCTCAACTTTTACGGCAAAACTCATGTTGACTGACAAAAGGTTAAAAACGACCATCCGACAGGCCGTGCGGACCGGAATGGGTCAGGAGCACCCCCGCGCATCGGGTAAAGTTCTCCAGGTCAGCAGGCGCCGTTAGCTCAGTTGGTTAGAGCAGCTGACTCTTAATCAGCGGGTCCGGGGTTCGAGTCCCTGACGGCGCACGCAGAAGCAAGGCCCTCTCACCGAGCGTGAGGGGGCCTTCTTCGTGTGCGCGAACGTGTGCGCGCACGCGCTTCGGGCGAGAACACACCTCGGGCGCGCACGAGGTTCGCGGACACCGTCCGGGCGCCTCCGGTCACTCCCGTACGCCCCCTCCGGGCAACTCCCCTAAATCGCTTATATGACCACCAAACAGGCTGTTTCACTCTTGCGATCACGCCACAGATCGGACAATCTGACCCGGCGGGGTGGGGGCCCCGCTCATATGAGACACGCAGACGTCACGCAGGCATCCTGCGTGCGGGGGGATGACCATGACGTCGACGCCGTCAGGCGACCGGCAGCACCACGACCCTGCCCCGACGAGGCAGTTGGCGCCGCCGGCACGGTTACCGCCGCGGCCGCCGGGTGCCGGGGGGCCGCACCGCCCGTCCGCGCCGGCCCCGCGCTACGACTACGAGCACCACAGCCGGCTCGCCGGTCCGCTCACCGAGCCCGATCCGGACCGGCCCTACCGGGTCCGCTACCGCTCGCTGCTGGCCCAGGAGCCCCACCGGATACGCGCGGCCCTGCTCCTCGGCGCGGCGCCGCTCGTCTCGCTCGGCCTCTTCGTCTGGCTGATGCGGCCCGAGCACTGGACCCGGCGCGACCCGAACCTCCACGACGCCACTCTGGTCGTCCTCGACGCCGTGATGCTCGTCTCCATCGGGCTCATCGAGCTGTTCCGGACGATGAACGTGCTGTCGAACGCGCACGCCACCCTGGTGGCCCGCGACCCCGTGCCCGTCGTCCCCGAGAGCGGCACCCGGGTCGCCTTTCTCACCTCCTTCGTGCCGGGCAAGGAACCCCTGGAGATGGTGACGAGGACCCTGGAGGCGGCGGTGCGCGTCCGCCACCGGGGCCCGGTGCACGTCTGGCTGCTGGACGAGGGCGACGACCCGGCGGTGCGGGAGGTCTGCGACCGGCTCGGGGTGCGCCACTTCTCGCGTAAGGGCGTCGCCCGCTGGAACCAGGCGAAGGGCCCGCACCGGGCGAGGACGAAGCACGGCAACTACAACGCCTGGCTCGACGCGCACGGCGACGCCTACGACTTCTTCGCCTCGGTCGACACCGACCACGTCCCGCTCCCCAACTACCTGGAGCGGATGCTCGGCTACTTCCGCGACCCGGACACCGCCTTCGTCATCGGACCGCAGGTCTACGGCAACTACGACACGTTCGTCACGAAGGCCGCCGAGTCCCAGCAGTTCCTCTTCCACGCCCTGATCCAGCGCGCGGGCAACCGCTACGGCGCCCCCATGTTCGTCGGCACCAGCAACGCGGTCCGGATCAGCGCCCTGAAGCAGATCGGCGGCCTGTACGACTCGATCACCGAGGACATGGCCACCGGCTTCGAGATCCACCGCCACCGCAACCCGCTCACCGGCCGGAAGTGGCGCTCGGTCTACACCCCGGACGTGCTGGCCGTCGGCGAGGGCCCGACCGCCTGGACCGACTTCTTCACCCAGCAACTGCGCTGGTCGCGGGGGACGTACGAGACGATCCTCACCCAGTACTGGAAGGGCTGGTACTCCCTGCCCCCGGGCAAGCTCTTCAACTACACCATGATGATCATCTTCTACCCGATGTCCGCCCTGAACTGGATCCTGGCCGCCCTGAGCTGCGCCCTCTTCCTCGGCATGGGCGCCTCCGGCGTACAGATCGACCCGGTGGTCTGGATGATGCTGTACGGCAACGCCTCGGCGCTCCAGATCGGGCTCTACGTCTTCAACCGCCGCCACAACGTCTCCCCGCACGAGCCCGAGGGGTCCGGCGGGCTGGCGGGCATGGTGATGTCGGCGCTCTCCGCCCCCGTCTACGCCCGCTCCCTGATGGACGCGGTGCTGCGCCGCAAGAGCTCGTTCGTGGTGACGCCGAAGGGCGACTCGTCCAGCCCCGACAGACTCTTCGGCACCTTCCGGATCCATCTCTTCTTCCTGGCCGTCTTCGGCGGGTCGATCATCGCCTCCTTCCTGCGGGGGCACAGCCATCCGGCGATGCTCACCTGGGCCTCGCTCGCGCTGCTGATCACCGCGGCGCCGATCGTCGGCTGGTGGCTCACCGTCCGGGCCGGACGCACCCGGCGCCGCGAGCCGCCACCGGGTGCCACACCCGAGGACCGGCCGGCACCGGCCGCCGGCAGTGAACAGACCACGCGGATCGCCCTGGGGGGACCTCACCGATGAAGTACCGTCCGAGCCGCCGTACCCGCCGCCTGGCGATCGGTACGGCGGTGGTGCTGGCGCTCGCCGCGACGAACGGGCCGTGGCTCTACCGGTTCGGCACCGAGCGCTACCACACGTACGCCGTCAACCGGCCGGAGTACAAGGCCGCCAACGGCCACTGGGACTTCCTGGACGTCCCCTCCGAGCACCGGATCAACACCATCCACGCGGCCCTGCTGCACACCGGCAAGGTGCTGCTCGTCGCGGGCTCCGGCAACAACCAGAAGAACTTCGACGCGAAGACCTTCCGTTCGGTGCTGTGGGACCCGGAGACCGGCGCCTTCAAGGACATCCCCACCCCGAAGGACATGTTCTGCGCCGGGCACACCCAACTGCCTGACGGCAAGCTCCTCATAGCCGGCGGCACCAAGCGGTACGAGAAGCTGGAGGGGGACGTCACCAAGGCGGGCGGCCTGATGATCGTCCACAACGAGGACCCGGACAAGCCGGTCACCCTCCCGGCGGGAACCCGTTTCACCGGCAAGGGGAACGGCCGGACCTACGTCTCCAAGGACCCGGTGCTGGTGCCGAGGGCCACCAAGGTCTTCGACGAGAAGACCGGCGCCTTCCTGCACAACGACCCCGGTCTGGGGCGGATCTACGTCGAGGCGCGGAAGTCCGGCACCCGCTACGAGACCGGCACCGAGGACAACTACCGGATCGCCGGTCTGACCGGCTCCGACACCCACAACGTCTACGGCATCGCGCAGAAACTCGCCCTCGACAAGAAGGACTTCCAGGGCATCAGAGAGGCCTTCGAATTCGACCCGGTGGCGGAGAAGTACCTCCCCGTGGACCCGATGAACGAGGCCCGCTGGTATCCGACGCTCACCACGCTCAAGGACGGCCGGGTGCTCTCCCTCTCCGGTCTGGACGAGATCGGCCAGATCGTGCCGGGCAAGGACGAGATCTACGACCCGAAGACCAGGACCTGGGCCTACACCGGTGTCGTCCGGAAGTTCCCCACCTATCCGGCGGTCTTCCTGCTGAACGACGGCACGCTCTTCTACTCCGGCTCCAACGCCGGTTACGGGCCCGCCGACGAGGGCCGGGACCCGGGCGTCTGGGACCTGGACACAAACACGTTCACCACGATCCCCGGACTCGGTGACCCGGACCTGATGGAGACCTCGGCGACCGTACGGCTGCCGCCCGCCCAGGACGAGAGGTTCATGGTGATCGGCGGCGGCGGGGTCGGTGAGTCCGCGAAGTCCAGCGAGAAGTCCCGGCTGGTCGATCTGCGGGAGCCGCACCCGGAGTTCCGGGACGGCGCGTCCCTCTCGGAGGGCACCCGCTATCCGAGCGCCTCGCTGCTCCCGGACGACTCGGTGCTGGTCACCGGGGGATCGGGGGACTACCGGGGGCGCGGAGGCTCGGACATCCTCCAGGCCCGGCTCTACGACCCGGCGTCGGACACGTACGCGCGGGTGGCCGACCCGGCGGTGGGCCGCAACTACCACTCGGGCTCGGTGCTGCTGCCGGACGGCCGGGTCATGATCTTCGGCTCGGACTCGCTGTACGCGGACGCGGCGAACACCCGGCCGGGCACGTTCGAGCAGCGCGTCGAGATCTACTCACCGCCCTATCTGTACCGGGACACCCGCCCGGAGCTGACGGCCGGCCCGGAGCGGATCCGGCGCGGCGGCACGGGGCTGTTCACCACGCGGGACGCCGCGTCCATCACCTCGGCGAAGCTGATCCGGCCCAGCGCGGTCACGCATGTGACGGACACGGACCAGCGATCGGTCGCGCTGGACCTGGAGAAGGCGCCGGACAGCGTCACGGTGACGGTCCCGGACAACCGGGCGCTGGTGCCCTCCGGCTGGTACATGCTCTTCGTCACGGACGCCGAGGGCACCCCGTCCGAGGGCACCTGGGTGGAGATCCCCTGACGGCGTCCCGGGGTCCGGGGACGTCCCCGGGCCACGGGACGTCCCGGGGCGTGTTTCGAAAGTAGCGCCGTCCGCCCGGAGGGCGGGGCCCGCGGCGTCCGGTGCGTGCGATCGCAAGGCGGAGGATCGCCCTCGTACTGGACGTACTTGGGCGACTCCGACAACGCGGCGAGCGTGCGTGCCGGGCGTCGCGGGCCAGGCGGGACTTTCGAAACACGCCCTGGGGATCAGCCGCTCGCGCGGGCCAGCTCCAGCGCGTACCGGGGCCACCACGCGCCCGCCTTGGGTCCGCCCCGGCAGTCGCCGTCCGACTCCCCCGGGCGCTTGACCCAGAGGTACGCGTCCACGAGGGGGTCCCCGGTGTCCGTCGTCGGGGGCTCGCCGAGGGCGCGGCCGGGCGGGTTGCACCAGTCCAGGGCGGGGTCACCGCCGTCGTAGGGGCCGTTGCCGTTGCGGCTGGTGTCGATCACGAAGGGTTTGCCGCCCACCTCGGCCGACAGCCGCCTGCCGAAGTCCGTACTGGCCGCGGTGGTCTGGAAGTTGGAGACGTTGACCGCGAAGCCGTCCGCCTCCTCGACACCGGCCCGCCGCAACGGCTCGCGCAGGGCGTCGGGCGACTGCCATCCGGCGTTGCCCGCGTCCACGTAGACCCGGGCCCCCGGCTGCCGCTTCAGCCGCTCGACGGCACCCTTCAGCAGGTCGTACCGCTCCTCGTGGAACTCCTCGGGCGTGCACCCGTCCACCAGGTGCAGCAGCGCGTCCGGTTCCAGCACCACCGTGGCCCGCCGGTCACCGATGCCCCGGGCGACGCCCTCCAGCCATTCCCGGTACGCGGCGCCGTCCGCGGCCCCGCCCTTCGAGAACTGGCCGCAGTCCCGGTGCGGGATGTTGTACAGCACCAGCACGGCCTGCCGTCCGGCCTTCTCGGCCGCGCCGGTGACGCCCGCGACCGATGCCTCCGGGTCCTCCGGGACGATCCACTCGCCGACCGGCCGGCCGGCGATCCGCCGGATCAGGTCGGCGTTCTCCCGCTCGCCGTCCCGGACGTACGCGGCGACCTGACGGGCGGCGCTGGTCCGGGGGTCCACCCAGTACGCACCGCTCCCGGCGGGCCGGGCGCCCTCGGCGCGGGTCCCCTCCCCCGGGCCCCCGCCGTCGGTCGAGGTACAGCCCGCCAGCGCCAGGACCGCCAGGGCCCCGAACGCGGCACACGCTTTTCTGCCGGCCCAACTGCCGTACATCCACGCCCCCTTGTACCGATGTACCGCCGGTCGTTCCCATCGTGGCACAGCGCCCGGCCCGCCGGACGCTTCCGCCCGGATCCGGACAACGTGTTAAAAACCCTCTAGGCCGGGGCGGTGGGGGCCCCTACAGTGGCGTGGAGCCGGACCACCCGACCTCCCGTGCCGTGCCGGGCTACTCCCGCAGTCCAGGCACCTCGGTGGAGGACCGGCCCGGCCGGTGACCTGGAGCGGGTGCGGGCTGCCGGCCGGGCCAGGTGTACGGCGTCAGACGCGGCTCTTCGAGGCGCCGCTCTCCCCCGTCAGATAGGCGGAGACGACCACGTTCGCGGTGTACGCGTGGGCCTCGCGGTCGTACGTGCCGCCGCAGGTGATCAGTCGCAGCTCGGCCCGGCCGTCCTCGCGGGGCCCGTACGCCTTCCGGGCGTCGAAGCGTTCCCGGGTGAAGACCTGGACGTCGTCCACGGTGAACTCGGCGACCGTGCCGTCGTCCCGGCCGACCCGGATCGTCGTGCCCGGCCGGGCGGCGCTGAGGCCGTAGAAGACGGCGGGCTCCGTCTCGGTGTCCACATGGCCGACGAGGAGGGCGGTGCCCTTCGTCCCGGGTTCGGTGCCGTCGCCGTACCAGCCGACGGTCCCGGGCGTCTCGTAGGGCGGTGGCTCGATCGCGCCGTCCGCGTCCAGCTCCCGGGGGACCACCGGCGCCGCGATCTCCAGGGAGGGGATCTCCACCCGTTGCGGCAGGGCCCCGTCGAGCGGCCGGTGCGCCGGGGGCAGGGGCGCCCCCAGGGGGCGTCCGACCGCGGCGACGTCTCCGGTCGTCGGCGCCGAGTTGCCGCCGTCGGCCCCTCGGCCCCACAGCCACAGGCCGAGCAGCAGCACGGCCCAGGTGACGCCGGTCAGCAGGCGGCCGGACCCGGCCGGGCGGTCGGCGTCCGCCATCTCAGCGGTGCTCCGCACGGCGGCGGCGCGCACCGCGCAGCGCGACGGCGGTGACCGCGGCGGCGCCCAGCGCCAGTCCGGTCACCGCGTGCGGGAGTCCGGGGCCGCCCTGCTCGGCGGTGGACCGGCCGGCGGCGAGATCCGCCGTGCCGCCTCCGCCGGCGCGGACGGGGGCGGCGGGCGAGGCGTGGTGGCGGGGGACGACGGTGAGGGTGCCGGTGGCGCGGCCGTGGCCGTCCGCGCAGGTCACCAGGACGTCGTAGTCGCCGGGGGTGGCGTCGCGGCGGATCCGGGCCTCGGCGTGGAGCCCTTTGCCGTTGTCCGGGGTGAGGCGCACCCCGGAGACGAAGGCCTCGGAGTCCCCCTCGGCCGATCGTCCCTTGCCGCAGGCGTCGGTCCGGAGTTGCACCTCCCCGCCCGGGGTGACGGCGACCGGGGTGATCATGACCGATCCGGAACCTCGGTGTTCCTTGGGGTCCTTGGGCTCGGAGCCGGCCGCCGTGGCGGACGCGGGAAAGGCCATCGCCGTGACCGCCGCTGCGGCACAGAACGTGAGGGGCAGTGAACGCATCGTAAACCTCCTGATCGAAGGTTCACGCGTGGGTGGGCGTTTCGCATCCGCTGTAGCCCGGTCGGGTCAGGGCCGGGCGCCGGTCCGGGCTACGAGACGTTCTCACCCCGTGGTGCGATCAGTGAATAACATGGTCATCCCGTGAGTCCCCGCAGCCAGGAGCCGCACCCATGACAGAGCAGAGGCCCATCGAATCGTGGCTCACCGACATGGACGGCGTGCTGATGCACGAAGGTGTGCCGGTGCCCGGCGCCGACACCTTCATCGGCAAACTCCGCGATTCGGGCAAGCCCTTCCTCGTCCTGACCAACAACTCGATCTACACGGCCCGTGACCTGCACGTCCGGCTGAGCCGGATCGGTCTGGAGGTACCGGTCGAAAACATCTGGACCTCGGCGCTGGCCACGGCCAAGTTCCTGGACAACCAGCACCCCGGCGGGACCGCCTATGTGATCGGTGAGGCGGGACTGACCACCGCCATGCACGAGGCCGGATACGTGCTGACGGACTCCGACCCCGATTTCGTGATCCTGGGCGAGACCCGCACGTACTCGTTCGAGGCGCTGACCAAGGCGATCCGGCTGATCAACAACGGCGCCCGCTTCATCGCCACCAACCCCGACAACACCGGGCCCTCGCCCGAGGGGGCGCTGCCCGCCACGGGGTCGGTCGCCGCGCTGATCACGAAGGCGACGGGCAAGGAGCCGTACTTCGTCGGCAAGCCCAACCCGCTGATGATGCGCAGCGCGCTGAACACCCTCGGCGCGCACTCGGAGACCTCGGCCATGATCGGTGACCGGATGGACACCGACGTGCTGGCGGGGCTGGAGGCCGGGATGGAGACCTTCCTGGTGCTCACCGGACTGACCCGCAAGGAGGACGTCCACCACTACCCCTACCGGCCGACCAGGATCGTCGACTCGATCGCGGACCTCGTCGAGCTGATCTGACGGGGGCCGGGGCGCCGCCCACCACAGCGGGACCGCCCCGAGGGGCCGGCGCCGGGCGGGAGCGGGTCAGAGCCGTGACCGGGCCGCCCTCCGCGCCAGGGCGAACACGGCGGCGCCGCCGAGGACCAGTGCCCCGGCCGCAGAGGCGAGCCAGGTGAGCGGCGCCGGGCCGGTCGCCGCGAGCGCGGGCAGCGGCTCCCCCGCCGCGCCGCGGTGGGGAGCCCCGTCCGCGCCCTCGTCGTGTCCCGCGTCCGCACCGCCGTCGTACCCTCCGTCCACGACGGTGAAGGCGTAGCCCTCGGACTCGCCGACCCAGTCGCCGTCCGACGTGCCGGGCCCCTGCTGTCCGGCCTTCGCGGTGCGGCGCTGGACGACGGCGGCCGTCGCCGTGACGTTGCCCGGCCGGGTGTCCGAGGTGAACGCCATCCGGACCTCCACGGTGACGGTCTTCTTCGCGGGGACGGTGAAGCCGGGGAAGTCGTCGCCGCGCTCGCCGCTGCCGAAGACCCCGATCTGCTCGTCCCGGTCGGTGGACTCCCAGGTGACCCGGTGCTCCTCGTCGGGGTGCGTCCGCTCGATGAACTCCAGCTGGATCTGTTCGGGTGTCAGCGCGCGGTCCTCGTCGGTGAGGACCAGGACGGGGTGGAGGGCGCGGCAGGGCTCGGAGGTGGTGTTGGTCAGGTCCAGGTACCAGGTTCCGTAGCCGCCGCCGGAGGCGTAGGTGTCCGGCCCGCCGTGGATCCGGGTGTCGATCGGGAAGTCCGCGGCGTCCGGGTCCCCGCAGGCCGCGCGGGCGTCCGCCGCCGGCGGGGCGGCCGCGGTGACCGGGCCGGAGACGGCCGGGACCGGTGTGGTGACCGGGATGGCGACGGCGGCGGGGGTGCCGAGGAGTCCGGCCGGGACGACGAGGCCCGCGGCGAGGCCGAGGCGGGTGAGGGCACGGCCGTCGCGCAGCCGGGCCGGGGGCTTGGGGGGCATGGGGAACACCCTTCGCTGCTCGCTCGCCGGCAGTCGGGGCAGGGGGGCCACCGGCGGTGGCGGCGACGCTGCCACGCGTCCCCGGGCACCGCCAACCGCCGGGCGCGGAAGTCCGCCCGTTCGGGCGGGAGGAACCGCCCGAACGGCGCCTCCCGGCGCGGCGGTCCGCCGGGTGCCGGCTCCCCGGGTGCCGGTCCGCCGGGTGCCGGTTCCCTGGTGGGGTCCCGGCGGCGTCCGGGGTCAGTACGGCGGTGCCGGCAGGCCGCCCGGCCCGGCGGGGGTCTCGCCGGCGCGGCCGAAGAGGGGGGCCAGGACCAGATGGGCGGCCCCCTCGACGACGGGGCGGTCGCCGCCGGGGGCGACGGTGACCGGGACGGCGGGGCCGGTGCCCTCGCGGCGGGCGCGTTCCGCCACGACGGCGCGGACCCCGTCCACGTACACGTCCTGGTCGGCCGCGACCGTACGGCCGCCGAGGACGAGCCGGCCGATGTCGAGCAGCCCGACGAGGTTGGCGGCGGCCGTCCCCAGGACCCGGGCCGCCTCGGCGAGATCGCCCCGGGCGACGGCCGCCAGGCAGAGCGCCTCGACACAGCCCCGCCCGCCGCAGCCGCACGGCGGCCCGTCCAGCTGGAGGGTCTGGTGGCCGAACTCCCCCGCCCCGGTGCGCGCCCCCCGGTGCACTCCGCCGCCCAGGACGAGCCCGGCCCCGAGGCCCGTACCGAGGTGGAGGTAGGCGAAGTCGGACCCGTCCGGAGCACGCAGGGCGAGGCCGAGGGCGGCCGCGTTGGTGTCCTTGTCCACGACCACCGGCAGCCCGGTCCGCTCGGCGAGCGCCTCGCGCAGCGGGTAGCCGTCCCACTGCGGGAAGCCCGTGACGCGGTGGAGTACGCCGTCGGTGTGGTCCAGCGGGCCGGGCAGTGCGGCGCCCACGCCGAACACGCGGTGGTCCTCGGTCCCGGGCGCGTCTGCCCGTACCGTCTGCACCGCACGGGCCGCGGCCCCGACGACCTCGGCGGCCGGGGCGCCGAGGTCCAGCGGTGTGGTGCGGGTGGCGACCGGGGTTCCGGCGAGGTCGACCAGGACAGCGGTCGTCCCGTCGCGGTCCAGGTGGAGCCCGACCGCGTATCCGGCGTCCGGGACGAGGCGCAGGACGGTACGGGGCTTGCCCCCGGTGGAGGCGAGCCGGCCGGCCTCTGCGGCGAGTCCTTCGGCGCGCAGCCGGGTGGTGATCTTGCTGACCGCCTGCGGGGTCAGCCCCGTACGCTCCGCGAGCTCCAGCCGGCTGATCCCCCGCTCACCGGCGGCACGCAGGAGGTCGAGCACGAGTGAGGCGTTGTGGTGGCGCAAGGACGGCAGGTTCGCCCCGCCGCTCCTGCCGCTGCTCCTGTTCACCGCCCCATTGTCTCTATCGCTTGCACTTTGGCAACAGCGTTGCTTAAGTGGCTGGCATGACTGCCCCCACCCCTCTCCGCGTGGGGCTCGTCGGCTACGGCCTGGCGGGCTCCGTCTTCCACGCCCCGCTGGTCTCGGCCACGGCGGGCCTGGTCCTGGACACGGTCGTCACCTCGAACCCGGAGCGGCGGGCGGCCGCCGACGCGGAGTTCCCCGGGCTGCGGTTCGCCGCGACCCCGCAGGAGCTGCTCGACCGCGCGGACGAGCTGGACCTGGTCGTGATCGCGTCGCCCAACAAGACGCACGTGCCGATCGCGCGGGCCGCCCTGGAGGCCGGGCTGCCGGTGGTCGTGGACAAGCCGATCGCCGGGACGGCGGCCGAGGCCCGTGAGCTGGCGGCCCTGGCCCGGCAGCGGGGGCTCCTGCTCTCGGTCTTCCAGAACCGCCGCTGGGACAACGACTTCCTCACCCTGGCCCGGCTGGTCGAGGAGGGCGAGCTGGGTGACGTGCTGCGCTTCGAGTCGCGGTTCGAGCGGTGGCGGCCGCAGCTGAAGGGCGGCTGGCGCGAGTCGGGCGACCCGCAGGAGTTCGGCGGACTGCTCTACGACCTGGGCAGCCATGTGGTGGACCAGGCGCTGACCCTGTTCGGCCCGGTGGTACGGGTGTACGCGGAGTCCGACGTACGCCGTCCGGGTGCGGCGGCCGACGACGACACCTTCCTCGCCCTGACCCACGCGAACGGCGTCCGCTCCCATCTGTACGCCAGCGCGACCACGGCCCAGCTCGGCCCGCGCTTCCGGGTGCTCGGCTCGACGGCGGGCTATGTGAAGTACGGCCTGGACCCCCAGGAGGCGGCCCTGCGCGAGGGCGACCGCCCGGCGGCCGGGCGGCCCTGGGGCGTGGAGCCGGAGGCGCTGTGGGGCCGTCTCGGGTCCGGCGAGTCGCCGCTGACCGGCGGGGGCGACCCGGTCCCCACCCTGCCGGGCGCCTACCCGGCGTACTACGCGGCCGTCGCCGCCGCCCTGCGCGGCACCGGCGAGAACCCGGTGACGGCGGTACAGGCCGCCGCCGCGCTGGACGTCCTGGAAGCCGCGCGCCGCTCGGCCCGCGAGGGCGTCACGGTCACCCTCCCCCACCCCGAAGCCCCGCACCAGGAAGAGGAGCCGCAGGCATGAGCACCGGCGCGCCGACCATCTCCGAACTGATCGCCCAGGAACGGCGGCTGACCCTGCCGCGCTTCGGCTACGACGACGCGTACGCGCTGGGCGGCCTGCTGGTCACGCTGGCCCGTGAGCGGCACGCACCGGTCGCGATCGACATCCGGCGCGGCCCCCAGCAGCTCTTCCACGCGGCGCTGCCCGGCTCCAGCGCGGACAACGACGCGTGGATCGACCGCAAGCGCAGGGTGGTGGAGCGGTACGGCGAGAGTTCGTACCTGGTCGGCACCCGCTTCCGGGCGAAGGGCACCACCTTCGAGGAGTCCTCCCGGCTGGACCTGGACACCTACGCGGCGCACGGCGGCTCGTTCCCGATCGCGGTGGAGGGCGCGGGCGTCGTCGGCGCGGTCACGGTGTCGGGGCTCCCCCAGGCCGAGGACCACGCGCTGGTGGTGGAGGCCCTGGAACAGTTCCTCACGCGCCGCTCGTCCTGACCGGTGCGCGGGGCGGGGCACCGCGGGACGGGACGGCGGCACCGCAGAACGGGCGGCGGCACCGCCCCGCGGCCCTGCGTCCTGGCCTCCCGCGGCCCGGCCTACGCGTCCTTGAGCGCCTGCCGCTGCCGGCCCAGCCCCTCGACCTCGACCTCGACGACGTCACCGGCCCGCAGGTACGGCTTGGGCTCCGGCCGCCCCATCGCCACGCCCGCCGGGGTGCCGGTGTTGACGACGTCGCCGGGGTAGAGCGTCATGAAGTGGCTGAGATAGCGCACGACCTCGCCCACCGGGAAGATCTGGTCCGCGGTCGTGCCGTCCTGCTTCAGCTCGCCGTTGACCCAGAGCCGCAGGCCGAGCGCCTGCGGGTCCGGCACCTCGTCGGCGGTGACCAGCCACGGCCCGAGCGGGTTGAACGTCTCGCAGTTCTTCCCCTTGTCCCAGGTGCCGCCCCGCTCCAGCTGGAACTCCCGCTCCGAGACGTCGTGCGCCGTCGCGTACCCGGCGACGTACCCGAGGGCTTCCTCGGCGGAGTCCAGATAGCGGGCGGTACGGCCGATGACGACCGCCAGTTCGACCTCCCAGTCGGTCTTGCGGCTGCCGCGCGGCACCAGCACGGTGTCCTCAGGGCCGACGACGGTGTCGGGGGCCTTGAAGAACAGGATCGGCTCGTCGGGGATCGCCGCCCCGGTCTCCGCCGCGTGGTCGTGGTAGTTCAGCCCGATGCACACGATCTTGCCGATCCGGGCGACCGGCGGGCCGATGCGCAGCCCTTCGGCGTCCAGCGGCGGCAGTACGTCGGGTGTCTGTGCCGCCTGCCGCACCCGGGCCAGCGCCGACGCGTCGGCGAGCAGCTCGCCGTCGATGTCGGTCACGAAGCCCGAGAGGTCACGCAAGGTCCCGTTACGGTCCAGCAGTGCGGGACGTTCCACACCCGCCGTACCGACTCGAAGCAACTTCAACGGTCCGTCTCCCCTTGGTCGTGATCGGGCCCGTCGATGGGTTGCGGCCAGCGAAAGGCTCGTCCGATCGTCCAAGACATCGGATCACTCCGCAAGCCCCTGTTCACGCACTGGACCCGCGCCTCGCACGGCCCCGCGCCGGCGCCGGATCCCCGCCTCGGGGGAGACCGGTGCCACGGCGGGCTCCTTCGCCGGCGCGTCCCGGTACGCGTCCCGGTAGAGGACGGCACGCTCGACCGCGGTCCAGGTGGTGCTGGTGACGAGGTACAGCGCGGCGGCCAGCGGCACGACGGCCACGGAGAACAGCGTCAGGAACGACATCAGCGGCATCACCTTCGTCATCGCGCCCATGCCCGGGACCGGCGTCCCGTCCGGACCGGTCGCCGGGGTGACCGGGTTCGCCGCCATCTGCCGCTTGGTGCGCCCGTAATTGAAGGTGGCGACGGCCGCGACGACCGCGAAGAGCCCCAGGTAGACCAGCCCCGCCCGGCCGAGGAGTCCGCCGTCGGCGAGCGCGTCGTGCCAGCGCCCGCCGAGCGGGGCGCCGAGGAGCGCGTGGGAGAGCAGCGAGTTGGGTTCGCCGCCGATGCTGCCGCTGGAGAAGAGGTGGTAGAGCAGGAAGAAGGCGGGCATCTGGAGCAGGCTGGGCAGGCAGCCGGAGAACGGTGAGACCTTCTCCGCGGCGTGCAGTTCCATGAGCGCCTTCTGCATCCGCTCCGGGTTCTTCGCGTGCTTCTTCCGCAGCGCGGCGATCTGCGGCTGGAGCTTGGTGCGCGCCTTCTGGCCGCGCGCCGCCGCCCTGGACAGCGGATGGACGGCGAGCCGTACGAGAGCGGTGAACAGGATGATCGCGGCGGCGGTGGAGGCGGTCTGGAAGAGGGGCTGGAGCAGGTCGGCGAGGGAGCCGACCAGGCTCGCGAAGGCGGACATGAACGCGGACATGGGTGAGCCCTCCGGGGGTCTCGTCGTGCCGGGAGAAGAGATGTCGGCAGGACGGACCGCGCCGGGAACAGGCGGGGGTGGTGAAGTGGGTGCTGGTCCCTACGCGGCCGTCAGGAGGGCGGCGCCGGGTGCTCGGGGCCGGGTACGCCCCTTGGCGTCGGGGTCCCGTTGCGGCAGGAACGCGGTGCGTTTCTCCCGGTCGCGCAGCGCGGTGCGCACCCGGGTGCGGGGCACGGGGACGGCGCAGCGGGCGCTGATGACCGAGCAGACGAGGAGGGCGGAACCGGCGGCCGCGGTGGCGGCGAGCGCCATCGCCGACAGGCTGCCGCTCTCGGCGAGCAGGACCTCGGTGAGGAACAGGACGAGGAAGGCGGCGGGCCGGAGCACCGGCGCGAGCAGCCGGGTGGCCGCGCGGCGCAGCCGGTCGGTGTCGCTCATCGCCCCCCGCTCCCTCTCGTACGGCGCGTGCGCGCCCGCGATGCCCTTCAGCCGTCGTGCGACTGTCCTCCAGCCGTTATACACGAACGGCCGCGGCGACCGGGCGCCCCCGGCCACGTCCGGCCACGGGCGGGAGCCACGGGCGGCCACGGGCGGAAGCCACGGGAGCCGCCCGCACTCGGCCGGCACGGGCCTCCGCGCGGGCCCGTGGTGCGCACCCGCCCCCGCCCGGCCCCTCGTGCGCACCGGCCCCTCCGCGCGGGCCCGCCGAAGGTGGTCCGGTGCCCCGCGCCACCGGCGCGGGAGCGGTCCGGCCGGGCGCCCGCGCCGCTCTTCCGTCACTCCGCCCGGGGCCCTCTCACCGCGCGCCCGCACCGCAGTACCGTGTGGTCCATGCGCCCCGACACGCCTGCCGAGCACACCACCGAAGCCGAGCGCCTGCTGCGCACCGCGGCGCAGTACCCCGAGGACCACGAACCGCTGTTCCTCCAGGCCGCCGCCCATCTGGAGCTGGCCGGCGACCGTGCCCGCGCCACCGCGCTCTACGACGAACTACTCACCTCACCGGAATCCACCCTCGACGCCCCGCATCTGATCAAAGCGCTCAAAGCGGCCAATCTCTGGGAGTACGGCCACGAGGCGGAGGCCCGCGCGATCCTCGACGGTCTCCAGGCCGCGGGCCCGCTCGACGCCGCGGCCTGGGAGATCGCCGCCCAGACGCTGGAGGCACACGACGAGCTGGAGTCGGCCCATGACTTCTTCTCGGCGGCGCTGACGCTCCTGCTCGCGCCGGGCGAGGAAGTCCCGTACGCCACACAGGCGTTGCTCACCGGCAGGCACCGGGTGCGGAGGCTGACGGGGTTCGGGCACGACGCCTGGGACGAGTTGGCGGACGCCCTGCACACGGCGGCCGTCCCGCTCGACGAGCTGCACGACCCGAAGCGCCTGTGGTCCCTCGGCTCCTCCGATCCGGGCGAGCTGAGGGCGGAGATCACCCGGCTCCGCGCCGAACTGGGCGCCTACCGGGCGGCGTTGTCCCGTCCCTTCCCCGTCGCGGTGCTGCACTGGTCCGAGGACGAGCTGACCGAACTCCTGTCGGCCTACCCGGAGTTGGGTCAGGAGTACGCCGACCACGCGGACCATCTGAGCCGCCTGGAGGCCTCGTTGCGGGACCTGCACGCCACCGGTACACCGAATCTCGGCATCGTCACGGGCACGGTCCCCTCGTACGAGGCGTTCGCGGCCTCCGAGGCGGTGTCCCCGTCCGACCCGGGCCTGCTCCCCCAGTACGCCACCACGCTCGCCGCCCGGGGCCGCGCCGTGCCGTGGCCCCCGGCGCGCAGCGCGGACTGCTGGTGCGGCACCGGTCGCCCGTACCGCCACTGCCACGGAGCGACGACGGCGTAACGGCTCCGGGCCCCGGTCACGGACGACCGGCACGCCCACCGCCCACGGGCCGCCGCCGGACGGGCGGGCGGGCGCCGGTCACCCCGGTCCGGTCACCGCCCCGCGAAGGCGTCCCTCAGCGCGGTGTCCAGCTCGGCGGCGGCCTGGGCGGTGTCCGGGGTCTCGTCCGACAGCAGGGCGTGCACACGGGACTGGAGTACGTGCGTGAAGGCGCCGTAGTACGGCGTGCGCGGGCGCTGCTCCGCCGCGTTCAGGGCGTCGTGCAGCGTCGTGCGGTACGCCGCGCGCGCCGCCTCCGACTGCTCCTTGGGCGCACCCTCCCGCGCGGTGGCGCCGGGCGACGGCCGCAGCGCGGCGGCGACCCGGGGCCAGCAGGCCTTGGCCCCCGGGCGGTAGGTGGAGTCCCGGGTCGCGGCGAACCCGGCGTCGAGCAGGCAGCGTTCGCTCTCCGCCGAGGTCAGGAACCTGACCAGGGCGCGGGCGTCCTCGGCGCGGGCCGAGTCGGCGGTGACGGCGAGATTCTGGCCGCCGAGCACCGCCGCCCCCGGCAGCCGGTTCACCCCGTACCGGTCCGGGTCGAGCATGCCGCCCAACGCCCCGTAGGCGTACGGCCAGTGGCGCAGGAAGACGGCGCGTCCCGCGGCGAAGTCGGCGAGCGAGGAGGTCTCGTCGGAGGAGAGCGCGGCGGGCTGGACCTGGCCGAGGCGGTTACGGGTGAGCAGCGCGTCCAGGCCCTTCTTCAGGGACACCGGGTCGGCCTTGTAACGGCCGTCGGCGTCGGCGAGCTTGACGTGGACGTCGGCGAACGCCTCCACGACGTTCACGGTGAGGCCTTCGTACTCCTTGAGCTGGGTGGTCCAGCCCGCCTGGTCGCGGGTGCTCCGGGGGCTCACCCCGAGGGTCTTCACGGAGGCGTAGAGGTCCTGCCACGTCCAGTCGGCGGAGGGCTGGCGTCCGGCGGGGATACCGGCGCCGGTCAGTACGTCGGTGCGGTGGTAGAGGAGGCCGACGTCGGTGTTGAAGGGGCGTGCGTAGGAGCGGCCCTTCCAGACGGTGGTCGCGTGCACCCGTTTCATGAAGTCGAGGTCGTCGTCCGCCTCCCGCTCGCTCGCCGCGGGCGGCATCGGGCTGACGAGTCCGGCCTCGGCGAACTCGGGGATCCAGGTGATGTCGAGGTTGACCACGTCGTACCGGGCGCTGCCCGACTGGAGGGCGCCGAGGAGCTGGCTGCGCTGCTGGTCGGCGTCGCCGGGGAGTTCGACGAGTTCGGCCTGCTTGTCCCTGGATCCGGCGTGCCGGCGGTTCCACTCCTCCACGAGCTGCCGGCGTACCCCGCCGGAGCCGGTGACGTCGAGGCCGCTGGCGACGACGAGGGGCCCGTCGGCGGCCCGGTCCTTCCCCTCGTCCGGGCGCGGGGTGTCCCCGCCACCGCCGGTGCAGGCGGTGGCGGCGAGGAGGAGCAGGCAGCCGAGCGCGAGCCCGGCGCGGCGGACGGCACGCCGGGTGGCCGGCCCGGTGGCACCGGGGCAAGGGTGTGGGCGGGTCACTGCGCGTCCCCCGTACCGGCCTTGGCGACCTCGGCCGCCAGCTCGGTGGTGATGTCGTCGGACAGGTCCAGACAGCGGCCCCCGGTCGCCTCGCCGAGCCGGTCGTCGAGGCCGCCGGGCGCACAGCCGCCGTTCCGCAGGGAGACCGTCACGATCCGGACGAGCGGGGCCGCCGCCGCGTCCGCGACCAGTGCGTCCCGTGCCTTCTTCCCGATACCGGCGGAGTCCTCGTCGTCGGTGACCAGGACGAGGAGGCGCGGCCGGTCGTCCGAGGGGCCTTCGCGCAGGGTGGCGAGCCCGTCGCGTATCCCGTCCGCCACACGGGCGTCGAGGTCGGCAAGGGGGGCGCCCGTCACCGCACGCCTCGCGCCGTCCGGCGCGGCGTACGCCCCGAACGGCACGGCGTCCGTGGCCCGCTCGCCCTTCTTCACGGCGAGCAGCCGCACCCCGTACGTGTCCTTCGGCCCGAGGGAGCTCATCGACCGCGCCACCACGTCCTTGGCGCGGCCCTGGCCCTCCCAGACCCGGCCGTCCGTCATCGAGGTCGAGTTGTCCAGGAGGTAGAGCACCCGGCCGGGGCCGAGCGCCTCCCGGTAGCGGCGCAGGGTGTCGGTCAGCGAGGCGGCCGTGACGGTCTCGCCGCTCCGGGCCGGGATCTGCTCGCGGACGGCGCGCTCGTTGGCGCCGGCCCGGAGCGGGGAGTCCTTCCGGGGCGGGGCGGGACGCCCGTCCGGGCCGGCGCCCCGGAAGCCGTCGTCGGTGAACTGCCGCTGGGCGTCGGGGTCCTCGGACAGCCAGCGGTGGAAGTCGCGTACGGCACCGGCGCGGTCGTCGGCGTCCCGCTCGGCGCCCCGCCAGGTGACCTGGACGAAGGGCAGGTCAAGCACGGGCACGTCGGACGGGTACTGGGCGACGCGGCGTTCCAGGGTGACCGTCGCGCAGGAGGGGCGGCCCGGATCACCGGCCGGGAGGTTGAAGCGCGCCATGGTCTGCTCCGGTACGAGGACGGCGGCCCTGTCCTCCAGTCCGTTGCGGGTGCCGTCGGCCAGTGCGCACATCAGTTCGCCCGCGGTGGAGGGCATCGGGCGCAGGGCCTGTGCCATGGTCTGTTCCAGCCCCGCCATGGCGGCGGCGTCGGTCGCGTACAGGGCCTCGGTCGACAGCAGGGCGCCGTCCGTGCCCTCGGGGTCGGGCCGCAGGATCGCGACGGGTTCCTCCCGGGCGGCCTTGAGCGCGGAGACGATCGCGCCGAGGGGGTGACCGGTCTGCACGGCGGGCGCCACCGGCATGGACTCCGGGACGGCCAGGACCATCGGGGTGTAGGCGACCGCGCCGAGCGGTTCGAGCCGCACGGCGCTCTCACCGGCGGGCTCCGGGGCCCCGGTGGCACCGGAGGCTCCCCCGGACATGGTCCCGGGCGCGGACACCGAGGCGGGCGCGGTCCCGCCGCCCGGCCCGTCGTCCAGCGCCCTGCGCCAGGCGCTCAGGGCAGCGGGGATCCAGATGTCCGGCTGGGCGCCGACGTCCCGCTGGGGTCGCGGGCAGTCGCCCGAGTCGGGGCACTCGGCGGGCGGCCGCTGCCAGAGCGAGGAGGACCGGAAGGCGGCGACGGCGTCGGTGGCCTGGGCCGCGTACACGGTGAGGTTGACGTCCCTGCAGTGCCTCTGGCCGCGCGCCATGTAGACGTCGGCGGCCTTCTGGACGGTGGGCAGCAGGTCGGGATCGGTGAGGACGCGCAGCTCCAGAGGGGGCGCACAGGGGCCTGCCGCACCGGACGGACCGCCGGTCAGGAACCAGGCCCCCGCACCGGCCAGCAGGACGGCCCCCGCCACGACGAACACGGTCGTACGGGAGACACGCCGGGACAGCACCGGCACCCGGGAGCGCAGGCGGTCCGCGACCGGCCGCCACCAGGGCGCCTCGGGCGGGGGCGGCACCGGGGGCACTGACGGCGGGGCGGGCTCGGGCGGAGGAAGAGCGGGTCCCTTCGCGCGGGCCAGCACCACGTCGTCGCCGTGCCGCAGTTCGTCCGGGACCCAGGGGTGTCCGTCGACGGCCCTCAGGTGCTCCATCGCCTCGCGCACCCCGGTGACCAGGCGGGTGAACGTGGCCGGCCCCGCCCCTTCCGTACGCCGGGTCAGCAGGCGGTGCAGGGCCGAGGTGAACTCCGTACCGGCCACCGGGTCGCCCGGGGGAATCTCCACCCCGGCCTCGGCGGCGGTCAGCAGCGCGAAGTTCTGGTCCACCGCCGGGCTGAAGGAGGCGAGCGCGTTGCCCGCGAAACAGCAGTCCAGGATGACGACGACCCAGTCCGCGCGGGCCTTGCGCAGTACGGGCATGACGCTGTCCGACCAGGAGAGCGTGTCCACGAACGGGTGCCGGCGGTCCCGGGTCACCCGCGACTCGGTGAACATCAGGTTCAGGTCGCCGCCGTCCGGGCGCACGATGGCGTGGCCCGCGAAGTAGACGATCAGCAGGCCGGTGGCCTCGTCGCGGGCGGCGCGCAGCGCGGCGTGCGCCACGAGGGGATCGACGGCGGCCGGACCGCCCGTCCGGGGCACGACGACGAGATCGTCCGGGTCGAGCACGCCGGTGCCCTCGGCGGTCAGCGCCTCGGCCATCAGACGGAGGTTGGCGGCGACGGCCGGGAGGTCGTTGCGGCTGCCGGTGTAGGACTCGACCCCGATGAGCACGGCGCGGTGCCGCTTGCCCTGGTTCTCCTCGCCGCGCGCGTCGTACGGCGGCACGTGGCTAGCCCTCCCCGGGCTCGTCGCCGTCCGTTCGGTCCGGCGGCTCCTCGGGGCGGGTCGGGCCGTCGGGGCGGTTCCGTCTCCCCCGCCGGGTCGGTGGGTCCTCCGAGCGGTTCCGTCTCTCCGGCCGCCGGTTCCGCGGGCCCTCCGGGCGGGTCGGGCCCCGCTCCCCGGAGCCGGAGGGGTCGGCCGGGTCGGCGGAGCCGTCGGGGTCGGAGGGGTCGGCGGCCGTGCCGGGGCCGGCCGTCCGGCCGGGACCGCGTCGGGGTCCGGACTCCGGCTCCCCGGTCCGCTCCTCCAGGGTGTAGCGCGGGTTCTCGTCGTCACCGGCGAACCTGCGCCGGTTGCGCAGCCACGTCTCCACGGAGCTCTTGGCGATCTCCGCGACCGACCGCGCCACCTCGGCGGAGACGAGGAGGATGATGTCCTGGACCAGCTCGCCGCTCATCGCGTCGGTCTGGGTGAGGGAGTCGCTCCGCCCGATGCTCAACCGGCCCTGCCGACGCGCGTCCTGAAGCGTGGGGGCGTGGCTCAGCCAGGTGTGGAGTGCGTCCAGGTCGTCCCTGCGGGTGTGCGTACCACCGAGGCTGATCCGTAACTCGACGGTCCCGTCCCCGTGGTCCGGCTCCCGTCCCTCCGTCCGCGTCCGGTCCGCCATGCAGTCCGCTCCCCTCGACACCGTCGCTGCCGCCCCGCGATGCGAAAAATCTCCGAACGAGCCATTATTTCACGCGTGTTGACACGGGGCAGGTAATTGTTCCGGACCGCGGGCACCGATGAGTTCCGGGCCGCCGGGAAGTCCACACTTCGACAGGAAGCGCGCACGCGCCCCACAGGAACGGACGGTAGACGGCATGAGCGACCAGGTGAAGGGTCCCGCGAGCTATTTCCCCGCGATCGAGAAGAAGTACGGCCGGCCGGTCGAGGAGTGGAAGGACCTCATCCGCTCCTCACCGCTGACCAAGCACATGGAGCTGGTCTCCTGGCTGAAGACGGAGCACGGTCTGGGCCACGGTCACGCGAACGCGCTGGTCGCCCACGTCCGCGCCGAGGACGCCTCCGCGTAGGCACCGCCCCCGCTCACGCCTCGTCCGGGGGGAGCGTCTGCTCCGACCAGACGGTCTTGCCCCCGGGGGCGAACCGGGTGCCCCAGACCGTGGCGAGCTGGGAGACGATGAACAGCCCCCGGCCGCCCTCGTCGACGGCCCCGGCGTACTTCATGTGCGGGGCGATGGTGCTGCCGTCGCGGATCTCGCAGGTCAGCCCCCGGTCGAGGATGAGACGCAGCTTCAACGGCGGACGGCCGTAGCGCACCGCGTTGGTGACCATCTCGCTGACGATCAGCTCGGTCGCCTCACCGGTGTCGTCGTCCAGGTTCCAGTCGGCCAGCCGCTTGGAGGTGAGGCGACGCGCGGTCGCCGGGGCCGAGGTGTCGTACGGCAGCTCCCAGGCCGCGTACCGCTCGGCCGGCATGGTGCGGGTCCGGGCCAGGAGCAGGACGGAGCCGTGGAGTTCGGCGCTGTCGGGCAGGGCGTACGCGGCCTCGTCGCACAACTCCCGCAGCGGCCGGTCCGGGTGGGCGAGCACCTGGCGCAACGCGCCCGAGGGCGGAGCCAGGTGTTCGCTCAGCGCGCCGCCGGCGAGCGCCAGGACGCTGCCCTGCCGGAGGGGGAAGGTGGCCGCGGCCACGGGCTCCCGGGTCGTGGAACCCAGCGGCGGCCCGATGGGCAGGTCCGCGACGCCGGTGGTGCCGTCCGGGTCCACGACGAGCGGGGCGGGGTGGCCGGCGGAGGCCATGGCGCAGGTCTCGGTGAACGGGTCGTACACGGCGTACGCGCAGGTCGCGGCCAGCGCCTGGCGGTGCAGCGGGTCGCTAGCGGGCAGTTGGGCCCGCTCCCGTGCCAGCCGGGCCACCGTGTCGTACAGGCGCGCGAGCAGTTCGTCGGGTTCCAGGTCGAGCGCGGCGAGCGCGTGGACGACGGTGCGCAACTGCCCCATGGTGGTGGCCGCTTGGAGGCCCCGCTCCGACACCTCTCCGATGACGAGCGCGGTCCGGGCGCCCGACAGGGAGATGGTGTCGAACCAGCTGCCGCTGGCCCTGCCCGGCAGCAGCAGGTGGTGCGTCTCGACGGCGGGCTGGTCCTCCGGGAGTTGCGGCAGGAGCCTGCGCTGGAGCGTGCTGGCGACGGTGAACTCGTGTACGTACCGGCGTGCGTTGTCGATCCCGAGGGCGGCGCGGGAGGCCATCGCCGCGGCGACCGGGATGTCCTCCTCGGTGAACGCCTCGGCGTCGCCGCACCGGTAGAGGCTGAGCAGCCCGAGGGCCGTTCCACGCAGTGACATCGGGGCCAGCAGGAGCGAGTGCGCGCCGAACTCCCGGAGGATACGGGTGCGTTCGGGGTCGGCCTCGCTCCAGGCGACGTCGTCCAGCGGGACGACGCGAGCCCGCAGGTCGGACAGGGCCCGCTGGTAGGGGGTGCCGTGCACCACCGGGCGTACGTCCCCCACCGGGTGGGCCGGGTCGAGCCGCCCGCCGAACGCCGCCCGGCGCAGCGGTACGTCGCGGTCCAGCGGCCCGGGGCGTACGGTCTCTCCGCGCAGGACCGCGTCGACGACCTCGACGACCCCGGCGTCGGCGTACTCCGGGACCAGCGCGTCCACGAGGTCGCGGCAGGTGGCCTCGACATCGAGGCTCCGGCCCATGCTCTCGCGTACCGCGGCGAGCGCGGCGTCCCGGCGCCGGCGTCTGACCCGTTCGCTGACGTCCACGACGGACACGGCGACACCGAGAACCGTGCCGTGGGCGCTCTGCCGCGCCGACTGCCCCTCCTGGAGCCGGAACGCGGTGACGGACAGGGTGCGCCGTCCGCCCGGTACGCCCAGGGGGTGGGCGTGGAAGAGCCGCTCGATGCCGGGGACGCCGGTGTCCATGACCTCACGCACGAAGGCGTGCACCCGCTCCGGCTCCTCGAAGCCGCAGGCCTCCCCGAACGGGCGCCCGCGCATCCGTTCGTCCACGGTCCGGCCGGGGGACGGGTCGCTGACGCGCAGTACCCGGAGTTCCGGGTCGAGGAGGTGGACCTGCACGTGTGCCTGCGTGAACATCACGTCCAGCAGTGCCTGCCCGATGGCGTCGTGGTCCTCCCCCGCGGCCCGGATCGCCCACTCCTGTCCGGCCAGCGGCTCCACCCGCAACGCGCCCGCGTCGCCGCCGCCGGCACGGGGCGCCCGGTCGCGGGCCAGCACCTCGGTCACGGACCGGCCCGTCGCGTCGGCGGTCGACAGCCCGAAGCGCTGCTCGGCGGCCCGGCTCCAGCCGGTGACCACACCGCCGCCGTCCACGACCATCAGGGGCGCATCCGCCATCGAGCCCAGCTCCTTCGCCCCTCACGGGGCCCGGGGCGAGCCTCCGCACACGACGACATGTACGGGTCCAGCATCGGTCCCTCTCCGGGCAGCCGCGACCGGAGGCGGACCCGGCGCGCCCGCTCACGGCGGGGCGGGGCGGGGCGCGGGGCGGGGCCGGAGGCCCGGCCGGGCCTCGTGCGCCGACGGTCCGGGCCCGCTCACCCACGCGAGCGCCCGCCCCGGGCCCGCGGCACCCCTCACTCCCGTACCGCGCACGGCACACGGCACCCGGCACCCGGCGCGTCCGCCGGACACGGCCCCTACCGCCCTACGCCCGGTGCCCTGTCGCCCTACGCCCCCTCGCCTACGCGGCCGCCGCCCTGGGTGGCGGACACCGAGAGCCCGTCCCGCGCCTCCATCCCCTCCACGGGCGCGGGCGGCCCTTCCCGTACCGCCGCGGGCGTGGGGCGTCCCGTCCGGCCCACCCCCCGCAGGAGCGAGACCGAGAAGAGGCCCGCCCCCGCCATGACCACGGCCGCGCCGACCGCGGCGATGCCCATCCCATGGGTGAAGGCCGTGCGTGCGGCGGTGAGTACGGCGTCGGCGGCCGGGCCCGGCAGACCGGACGCCACCGCGGCCGCACCGCCCAGGGTCTCCCGTACCGCGTCGGCGCCCGGCACTCCGGTGGGCAGGACGGGCAGGGAATCCGCCATGTCCCGGCTGTAGACCGCGGCCCCGACGGACCCCAGGATCGCCATGCCCAGGGCCCCGCCGAGTTCCTGGCCGGACTCCAGGACGGCCGCCGCCGATCCCGCGCGCTCGGGCGGGGCGGCGCCGAGCGCCAGTTCGTTGGCGAGGGTCATGGCCGCGACCAGCCCGCCCGCGTAGACGGAACCCCCGACGAGCGTGAACCAGAGGGGCGAGTCGGTGCGCACCTGGGTGATCAGGAGGAACCCGCAGGCCGACAGGGCGAAACCGCCGCCCATGACGTACGCCCGGTCGATCCGCCGGGCGAGTGCCGCGCCGGCCGGGGCGGTGACGGCGACACCGGCCGCCGGTACCAGGCTCCACAGCGCGGCCGTCAGCGGACTCTGCCCCAGCACCGACTGGAGGTACTGGGTGAAGAAGACGGCCATGCCCACGGTGGCGAACATGGCGAGCAGATTGGCCAGCACCGGTCCGCCGAAGGCCCGCCGGCCCAGCAGGCCGAGGTCGATCATCGGGTGGTCCAGTCGCCGCTGGCGGCGTACGAACACCAGCCCGAGCAGCAGTCCCGCGACGGCACCGAGAGCGGGCACCGGTGCGTAGCCGTGCCGGGCCCACTCCTTGATGCCGTAGATGACCGGCAGCAGCGCCCCCAACGAGAGGACCGCGCTCAACAGGTCGAAGCGGCGGCGCGCCCCGGCGGCGGACCACCCGGTGGAGGACTCGGGCACGAGGAACGGCACCAGCAGGAGCAGCAGCGCCATGGCGGGGAGGTTGATCAGGAAGACCGAACCCCACCAGAAGTGTTCGAGCAGCAGCCCGCTGACGACGGGCCCCAGCGAGATCCCGGTGGTCATGACGGCGGTCCAGAGGGTCACCGCACGGCCGCGCTGCTTCGCGTCGTGGAAGAGGTTGCGGATCAGGGCGAGGGTCGAGGGCATCAGCGCGGCACCACCGAGGCCGAGCAACGCGCGTACGACGATGAGCAGTTCGGCGGAGTGCGCGTACGCGGCGGCCGCCGAGGCCACGCCGAAGACCGCGGCGCCCACGAGGACCAGCCGGCGCCGCCCGATCCGGTCGCCGAGCGCCCCCATGGTGATGAGCAGTCCGGCCAGGACGAAGCCGTACATGTCGAGGATCCACAACTGCTGGGTGGCGCTGGGCTCCAGGTCCTCGCTGATGTAGGGGATCGCGAAGTACAGGACCGAGACGTCCATCGAGACGAGCAGCAGGGGCAGCATCAGGACGCCGAGGGCGATCCATTCCTTGCGGCCCGCACGGGGGCCGGGTGTGTTCTCCATGCCTGGTACGGAACCGGGCCGCCCACGTACACCGCAAACAGATGCCTAGTGCACCGCGGCAACACCCCGTACCCACCAGGGTGAACGGCCCGTAGGTGCACTAGTACGGTGGCTCCATGGCAACGGAACCGCCCTACCTCAGGATCGCCGCCGGGCTGCGCCGCCGCATCGCCTCGGGCGAACTCGCGCCGGGCGACCGGGTGCCGTCCACCCGCCGTATCACCCAGGAGTGGGGCGTGGCGATGGCGACGGCGACGAAGGCGCTCGGCGTCCTCACCCAGGAGGGACTGGTGCGGGCGGTCCCCGGCGTCGGCACGGTGGTGGCGGAGCACGGACACGACCGCGGGGCGGCCTCCGGCCGGCCGCTCACCCGCGCCCGCGTCCTCGCCGCCGCCATCGCGCTCGCGGACGCGGAGGGGCTGGGCGCGCTCTCCATGCGCCGGGTGGCCACCGACCTCGGCACCTCCACGATGGCGCTGTACCGGCACGTCCCGAACAAGGCGGAGCTGATCCGGCTGATGGCGGAGGCGGTGTTCGGCTCCCCACCCTCCGGCCCACGCCCCCACGGCTGGCGCGCCGGACTGGAACGCGAGGCGCGCTGGCTGTGGAGCCGGTACGAACAACACCCGTGGCTGGCCCGCGCGATGGCGGCCCTGACCCGGCCGATGGCATCCCCGAACGCCATGCGCTACACCGAACGCACCCTGAGCGCACTCACCGGCGTCGGCCTCTCCCCGGACCAGATGCTCCACGTCCACCTCACGGTGCTCGGCTTCGCCCAGGGCATCGCGATGGCGGTCGAACTGGAGTCGCTGGCCCGGCAGGACACCGGCATGACGGCCGACGAGTGGATGACGTCCAACGAACCCCGGATGGAAGCGGTCCAGACGACCGCGGCCTTCCCGGTGCTCTCCACCCTCTTCGACGAGGGCAGCTTCGAACTGGAGCTGGACACCCTCTTCGAGTTCGGCCTGCGGCGGGTCCTGGACGGGGTGGAGGCGATGGTGGGGGGCGCGGGCTGAACGTGGAGGGGGTTGGCGGGACGGGCAACTGGGCGCCAGAGACATCTGAAGCGGGCCCTCGGTACCGGCCGGAAGACCGCGATGTCAGCAGCCCTTGATACAACTGCGCGTGTAGTAGGTGACGAGATGAGGGGACTCGGCCATGCCCAGTAACGTTCCAGAAGCAGCGCCAGTTGTCGGGCTGTACGAAACACTCATCACCCACCGCCTCGAAAAGCGACTCAAACAGCTGGACAACGCTGGACGGCGGTCCATCGATGCCGTTGTGGGGGAGGAGTCTGCACCTCATGTGCTCGCACGCCACATCGGTGACATCGTGCGTCGAATTCTCGCAGGACTGCCTCTTGAGGAGCAGGTGATCGCCGCCAACCACATCTTGCAATCCCTCAACACCATCGAGGGCGCGACGGAGTGGATCGACTTCATCACAGCCGGCCCACGGCAGCTCCACTCGATCGCCGAGCAAGAGGCCCCCGGTGTCTACGCCATACGCCCAGCCACGCCGCTCTCCGAGACAGCGCTGATCACGAACTCTCCAGAGGATCCGAGTCTCGGCTTCGAGCTCCGCGCTGAACTAGCCACCGCCGACCGCGTGGACCTCCTTTGTGCGTTCGTAAAGTGGCACGGCCTGCGCATCCTTGAGAAGTCGCTAGCCTCGGCGCACGATCGGGGCGTCCCCATCCGTGTGCTGACGACGACATACATCGGCGCTACAGAACGTCGTGCATTGGACCGCCTCGTCCGGGATTTCGGCGCCGAGGTGAAGGTCAATTACGAGCTCCGCTCCACACGCCTGCACGCCAAGGCGTGGCTCTTCCGTAGGGACAGCGGCTTCGACACCGCCTACGTGGGGAGCTCGAATCTGTCAAAGGCTGCGCTCCTCGACGGGCTCGAATGGAACGTACGACTTTCCTCCGTTGCCACCCCGCCCGTACTTCACAAGTTCGAAGCCACGTTCGACGCGTACTGGAGTGATCGAGCTTTCGAACCGTATAACCCAGACGCCGACGCCGAGCGTCTCGACGAGGCACTGTCGTACGCAGGTGGTTCCGGCCAAAGTGATCGCGGAGCCATCACACTGTCCGGCCTAGAGGTTCGGCCTTACCCACACCAGCGCGACATGCTCGAACGTCTCGACGTTGAACGCACGGTGCACGACCGCCACCGCAACCTCCTCGTAGCGGCCACGGGCACAGGGAAAACCGTGATGGCTGCACTGGACTACAGGCGCCTGCGCCAGACACTCGGCCGCGATCCACGATTGCTCTTCGTGGCACATCGCCAGGAGATCCTCGAACAGTCACTCCGTGTCTACCAAAACGTCCTCATTGACGCTAACTTCGGTGAGCTCTTCTTCACTGGCGAGATCCCTGATCACTGGAATCACGTCTTCGCCAGCGTCCAATCGCTGAACGCAGGAACACTGGAACGCTTCTCCCCCGATCACTTCGACGTCATCGTGATCGATGAGTTCCACCACGGCACGTCACCGACGTACCGAAAGCTCTTGGATCACTTTGCTCCGCTCGAATTGCTTGGCCTCACAGCGACTCCAGAACGCATGGATGGCAAGAACATCCAGGACGAATTCTTCGACGGACGCATCGCCGCCGAAATGCGCCTTTGGGAAGCGTTGGAGAATGAACTCCTTAGCCCCTTCCACTATTTCGGCATCACAGACAACACCGACATGACTGCCATCGCCTGGAAGCGAGGAGCCTACGACTCAACGGCACTCAGTAACCTCTTCACCGGAAATGATGCACGTGCGAGGCTCGTCGTGCAGGCGGTGATGGATAAAGTGACGGATCCAAGCTCCATGCGAGCACTGGGATTCTGTGTATCTGTAGCTCACGCTCACTTCATGGCCGATTTCTTCCGACGTGCTGGAGTCAACGCCCTGGCCCTATCCGGGGAGACTCCACGCCACGAACGTAAAGCCGCACTGGATGGGCTTCGCTCGGGCACCCTTCAGGTGATCTTCTCGGTCGACCTGTTCAACGAAGGACTCGATGTCCCCGACGTCGACACCCTGCTCCTGCTACGCCCCACTTCCAGCGCCACCGTCTTCCTTCAGCAACTCGGCCGCGGACTCCGTCGCACCGAAGAAAAGGCCGTTCTCACTGTCCTGGACTTCATTGGCCAGCACCGCAGAGAATTCCGCTTCGAAGAGCAGTTCCGTGCACTGACAAACCTGACACGTAACCGTCTACTGTCGAGCGTCGAAAAGGGTTTTCCCCAGCTGCCTTCCGGCTGCCAGATCGTCCTGGAGACAAAGGCAAAGGATCTAATCCTTAATAACATCCGAAACCAGATCAGCGTAAACGTCACACAACTCGCCCGCGAGGTTGCCGGCTACGCCGAACCGCGTCTCACAGATTACCTCAGAGAGAGCGGTCGGGCCCTGAAAGAATTGTATCGAGGCAACGGAAACTCTTGGACAGGACTTCTCCGCCGAGCGAAACTTCTAGACACGCCTGTGCCGGACGGTGAGGCAGCACTACTGAAGCGCGTCTCAGCGTTCCTTCACGTAGACGACCCGCTCCGCGTTGCCGCGTATACCAAGTTGCTGGCTGACGACGCCCCCGACTATGACGAACTATCAGAACGGGATCGGGCCTTCGCCCGCATGTTCTTCTTCTCCCTCTGGCCACTGGGCGGAGGGTTTACCAGCTACCAGGCCGGCTTCCACGCGCTCCGTCCCCACAGCGCCTTCCGTGACGAGCTACGCCAGGTGCTCATGCAGGTGCTCCACGAGGCAGACCATGTCCCCCTACCTCTGCTCGGCACCCACGCAAGCCTGCCACTGGCGGTCCACGCCTCATACAGCCGGGAGGAAATCCTGCCCGCATTGGGCCAGTCAACCGTGGACGGCTTCATGCCCGGGCACTTCCGAGAGGGAGTGAAGTGGTGCGAGAACATTCAGACCGACGCCCTTCTCATCACACTAGAGAAGGACGAAAAGGATTTCTCCCCAGAGACCAGATACAAGGACTACGCCCGCAATGACTTCCTGTTCCACTGGGAGTCGCAGAACCAGACGTCAGAATCATCCCCGACCGGCATCCGGTACCAGACGCACAAAACCACAGGAACGCAGGTGCTGCTCTTCGTACGTCGATACAAGAAGACGGATATCGGCGGCCCACAACCCTGGATGCTGTTGGGCCCGGCCGAGTACGTCGAGCACAAGGGAAGCAAGCCGATGGGCATCATCTGGAAGCTTCAGCATCAAATCCCAGCAGATGTGTTGAACTATTCAGCCATCGCGGCTAGCTAAGAGCTCGTAACACGATCTTGTTGAGATGCGCTGGCCAGGCGTGACCGATGTGATGCTTCGGCCGTTCGTGAGGTGTGGGAACTCGACCGTGGATCGTGGACGATGAGTTGTGGGCGCTGATCGAGCCGTTGCTGCCGCCGTGGCCGGAGCGGTCGCCGGGGCCGCGGCCGGTGTCGGACCGGCTCTGTCTGCAGGGCATCCTGTTCGTCCTCTACAACGACATATCCTGGCAACTGCTGCCGCTGGAGCTGGGGTTCGGCTCGGGACAGACCTGCTGGCGCCGCCTGGACCGATGGCAGAAGGCAGGCGTCTTCGACCAACTGCACCGGGTCCTGCTCGCGGAGCTGAACGCGGCCGGCGAACTCGACTGGTCACGGGCGTGCGTGGACGGCTCCCACATTCGCGCGAAAAAGGGGGCGCCGACACCGGTCCGTCGCCGGTCGACCGGCGGAAGACGGGCAGCAAGCACCACCTGATCTGCGACGGCCGCGGCACCCCGCTCAAGGTCATCACCACTGCGGCGAACGTCAACGACGTCACCCAGACCCTCGCCCTGGTCGACGGCATCCCACCCGTCGCGGGCCGCCCCGGCCGGCCCCGCCGCCGACCCGACGCCCTGCTCGGAGACAAGGGCTACGACTCCAACCCGAACCGAGACGCACTGCGGCAACGGCGGATCCTGCCCGTCATCTCCCGCAAGGGATCACCGAACATCAAGGGCATCGGCAAGCTCCGCTACGTCGTCGAGCAGACCTTCGCCCTCCTCCACCACTTCAAACGCCTCGCAGTTCGCTGGGAACGCCGCACCGAACTCCACGACGCCTTCACCTCCCTCGCCTGCAGCCTCATCTGCTTCAGACGCCTCAAGAAGGCCCGATCATGATCGTGTTACGAGCTCTAAGGCCTGCCCGCCATACCTGGCGGGCGCACGACAACAGCGCAGCTCGCACCACGCATGGTCATATACCCTCTGCCCGGTCAGCCCATCGCGAACGATGTTGCGCCAAGCATCCTCGATCTATTACGTGCTGCCCATGCTTAACATACAAGGCGCCAATTATTCGACGATTGATCCCATCCACAATCTTGAGGTCATCAGTTATCAAACGCATCCCATGATCGAAGAGGACGTGGCAATTCGGACACAAGCACAAAATGTTGCTCCGGACATCGCGGCCTCCGTGCGGCCTTCCAAGTGCATGTATATGCGCCCCCTCGCTGTAGCGCGCACCGTCCACGCCCACATCGACTGGCACCCGACACATCTGACACACGTTCTCGTACAGGGCTTTTATGGCACGGGTTTCCCGAGTATTGCGGACATGCCGCTGAGTGCTGACGTACCTCGCATCAGCAAGCTCGGTGGGGTCAATTTCGCTTGAGGGATCAGGATCGAATCCGTCGTGCATCAACTCGTCCCTGGCCTGTTCCTTTATCAACCGGAATTGCCACATGAGGTGCCCGCGCTCGGTGCGCACGCTCCAGTAATCTTCTACAAGATAGAGACCGCGATATTGGTATCCACCAGTCGCCTTACCTCGTTTGATCTCAAGGCCGCACACAAACCGGATGGGCAGCCCCTCCCTACAATTGAGCACCATCCCAGCGTTGACTCCGTCCAGGGCCTGACTGGAAGTAATGTGTCCGGTGCTATCAGGACTCCCACCCTGAGCTGTGTAGATCACGGTGTCGCCTAGGTCCTCGTCACCGGCGTAGCCACCACTTGCGACGATGGAGTCGACACCCTCGTGCGCCGTACCTGAGATCCCGCGTCCGCGGAACCTGTGGACGCTGGCCGCATGCAGATCATCATGGCTCTTGAACCACTGCCCCTCCGTGACGTTGGGCGGCGGGCCAAAGTAGATCGACTTCGAACGCTTGACAGGCATACGCACATACTGTCGATAGTCCGCGCTTCACGGTACCCCCAACGATCACGGCCCTCATGGGCATGTGTGGCCGCCATCAAGTTTGTCAAGGATGCCGGCAGCAAGAAACGCGAAGTTCGTGCAGTTCCCCGAGCCGCTTGACCGTCGTCGCGGCAACCACGGCTACCGCCGCGCCCGGCGCTCCGAGTCGACCGCGGCGGCGGCCGCGCAGACCACTGCGGACAGTCCGAAGGCCGCCGCGGCCGGGCCGATGTAGCCGGGGACGATGTCGGGGACATAGCTCCCGCCGTCGCTGGTCTCGCAGACGAACCGCAGCGGCAGGTAGTCCACCCGGGAATCCACGACCGTGGCCCACAGGTCCTGGTCGGCCGTGCGGCAGGAGGGTCTCGGTGACGCGCTCGCCCCGTTGCCGTCCGCGCCGATCACCGCACCGGCGAGGTGCAGCAGCCCCCAGGTGTAGAGGGCGACCGTGGTCGCGCCCAGGATCGCGGCCCCGCTGCGGAGCCGCAGCGCACGGCCCGCCTGCCGGACGCCGGCCCGGCCGAGGCTGCCGAAGCCGTAACCGGCCAGGCCGAACAGCATGATGATGCAGAGCGGGATGAGAAACAGGAGCGTCATCGGCCGAGTCCACCAGCCGAGGGGCGTCGCCCTTGTGACGGAGCCCACACTTCCGGCAACAGTCGCGTCACAGGTCCCGGACGGACCGGCCCTCCGGTGCCGACCCCGCTACGCCCACGCCGGTACCCACGTCTTGACGCCGGGGTGTACGCCCCGCGCGGAGGAGCGCCCGGCCGGGCCTGTCCCGGGTGAGACCTCCGGCGCAAGGTGGTCGCGGAGTGCGGCCAGGGCCGGGTGCCGGTTGTCGCGGTGCCACACCAGGGAGTGCGGGTAGACCGGCGTCGGCTCGCGTACGGCGATGCGCCGCAAGCCGTGGTCGGCGGGCCACACGAGGTGGGTCCGCTCGCCGACGAAGGTCGCCAGCGACCGGGAGCCGGCGAGGGTGTCCAGCAGGGGCTCCGTGCCGAAGTCGGGGCCGGTGACCTCGATGGTGACGGCGAACGCGGCGGCCAGGGCGTCGTAGTAGGCGGCCCACTCGGTGCCGGGTACGAGGCCGGGCATCCAGATGCGTTGTCCGGCCAGCTCGGCCGGGGTGACCGTGCGGGCCTCGGCGAGCGCGTGGTCCGGCCCGGTCAGGAGTTGCAGGGGCTCGTCGAAGACCCGTACGGCCCGGATGTCGTCGGGGAGTTGCCGGCCGGGCATGGTGACGGCGCGGAAGGACGCGTCGATCGTGCCGGTACGTACGGCCTCGACGGCCGCGTCGGCGTCGAAGAGGGTGACGACGTCCAACTCCGTCCCGGGGTGCGCGAGGCGGAAGTCGCGCAGCAGGGTGGCCGGGGCCAGCCTGCGGCCGATGACGTCCACACGGAGGGCACGGCGGCCGGGTCGCACGGAGCCCACGGCCCGTTTCTCGGCCCGTAGGAGGTCGCGGGCGTGCGGGAGGAACGCCTGCCCGTCCACGGTGAGTTTCGCCCCGCGCGCGGTACGGGTGAACAGCCGTACGCCGAGGCGCCGTTCCAGTGCGGCAATGCGCTTTGAGACGGCCTGCGGGGTCACGGACAGGTCGGCGGCGGCGTCCTGGAACCGTCCCGCGTCCGCGGCGGTCACGAAGGTGCGGACGGCATCGAGATCCATGCCGGTCAAGGTGCCACACAACAGATGGTTGAGCTGTGCCCACGCGTCAGTTGTTTGCTCCGGGCACCCCTCACTCGCTTTGATTCCGGAGTTCGGCGGGGATGGCGTGCCCCGACTGGGCGGCCTGGCCTCCGTGGTCGCCATGGGGTGGGTCGGCGGACCAGTCGTGGGTGGACGGATCGGTCGCGGGTTGTCGGGTCGGTGAGGGGCGCGTACGGGTATGGCGGGCAGACGGGCGTTGGGCAGACCGTTCGGGTGGTTGTGGGCGGCGTTCGCGGTCAGCTCGTACGGCACCGGGCTCGGGTTCGGCGCGTTCCCCCTGATTGCGGTGCTCGTGTTGCACAGCGGACCGGCCCAGGTCGCGGCGCTGGCCGCCGCGGGGCGGGCCGTCGGAGCCGTCGTGGCGGTACCGCTCGGCCCCTGGATGGAGTTCCGCCGCAAGCGGCCGGTCATGGTGGCGATGGACCTGACCCGGTTCGCGGCGTTGATGAGCGTCCCCGCCGCGTTCGCGCTCGGCCGGCTCGGCTTCGCCCAGCTCCTCGCCGTCTCCGTCGTCGTCGCCACGGCCGACATCGCCTTCAAGGCGGCCGGGGGCGCCTATCTGAAGGCGCTCGTACCACCGGAGGACCTGCTCGTCGCCAACAGCCGCTTCGAGTCCACGACATGGTCCGCCACCATGATCGGCCCGCCGCTCGGCGGGGCCGCGATCGGGCTGTTCGGCCCGCTGACGACCCTGGTCGCCAACGCGGTCAGTTACCTGCTCTCCGCACTCGGCATCCGCGCCATCGGCGGTACGGAGCCACGCCCCGCGCGGAGCACCGCACCCCGGCTGCGGGCACCCGAACTGCTCGAAGGGTGGCGCCACATCCTCGCCCACCCCACCCTGCGACCGCTGTTCCTCAACTCGATCGTGGTCAACGGTCTGATCATGGCGTCCGAGCCGCCGCTCGCCGTACTCCTGCTGGACGACTTCGGGTTCGCGCCCTGGCAGTACGGTCTCGTGTTCGCGGTCCCGTGCGTCGGCGGTCTCGTGGGCTCGCGCCTCGCGCACCGGCTCGTGGCACGGTTCGGCCGACGCGAGGTGCTGTACGCCGCCGGGGCGCTGCGCGCGTGCTGGCCGCTCGGGCTCGCGTTCGTCCGGCCCGGCCTCCCCGGGATCGTCCTGGTCATCGCCGTCCAGCTCGGGCTGGTGACCTGCTGCGCCCTGTTCAATCCGGTGCTGGCCACCTACCGGCTCGACCACACCGCCCCCGACCGGGTCGCCCGCACTCTGGTCGCCTGGTCGATCAGCAGCAGCGCCGCCATCGCGGCCCTGACCGCCCTGTGGGGGGTGCTCGCCGCCGTCACCGGCCCCCGCACCGCGATCGCGGCCGCCGGAGTCGTCCTCCTGGCGACCCCGCTGCTGCTCCCGCGCCGTGAGAACGCCCGTCAGGACGCGCCCGTTACCAGGGCCCAGGGAGCCGCCGACCGCCTCTGAGACCGGGCCACCGTCCTCGGTCGGCTGCCGTGCGACGCGCGGGTGCCCGGCCCTCGGATCCCGGATCCCGGATCCCGAGACGCGAGGGTCGAGCGCCGGGACCACCGGGTCACCCCTTCGTGTGTGCGTCTGCGGGCCCCGCTCCGGCGCTTGAGCTTCGGGATCCGGGGGTCGGGACCCGGGGGCCGGGCTTCGAGCGGTGTTGTTCATCCGGCGGGGACATACAGGAAATACAGGGGGTTGGGGAAAACCTCCCCACCCTCCCTACCCCGTCACGGCCAGCAAGTATGACTAATCGTGACCAGCTTGCGGCGCAGAGTCGCCGCTGCTTACGGTGCCACCGACGAAACGACCCCGACACGGTGTAGGCACACCGGCCGGGGTCTGACCTGAAGATCGACACCGTAGAAAGACGATCTCGTGGCTACTCAGCACATTAGCTCCGCCCCGTGCGCGCCCGCACCCTCCCGCCCGTACCGCCAGGCCACCACCGGCTACGGCAAACGCTCCGTACCCGACCAACCCCCGCCCCAGGCAGCCGACTTCGCCCGGCTTCCCGAGCGTGAGCGCTATGTCGCCAGGTACGTCGACCACCTCCCCGACGGCGCCGCCATGGACATCAAGTCCCTCGCCAAGGACCTCCCCCTCTACGGCCAGATGGCCATCGGCACCGCCCTGCGCACCCTCGCCGTCGCCGGACACCTCCGCCACGTCCGCTGCCGCGTCGAAACCCTCGGCCAGAACCGCTGGGTCACCCGCACCTACTGGTCCCGCACCGCCCGCGACCACACCTGGTGGACCACACACCTCGCGACCGTGGACTCCCCCTCGGCCGCCGCCACAGCGCCGCTCGCGGCCCTCCCGCCGGCCGCCGGGGGCTCCCCCACGACGGACACACCGGAACCGTCACCGAGCGCCGTCGCCCCGGCGGCCCCCGCCGTACCGTCGCAGCGCACCCCGGAGGCGGCTCCGGCGGATCGCTCCTCCCCCTCCCCCGCCTACACCGCTCTGGCCCGGCTGGGACGGGTCGAACCCCGTCTGGCGCTCTCCGCCGCCGACTGCACGGCCTTGGAGGGCCTGGCGGAGCGGTGGTTCACCCGGGGCGTGGACGCCGACCATCTGATCCGGACCCTCGCCTCCGGGCTTCCCCCGGAAGTGGGCTCCCCCATCGGCCTCGTACGGCGACGGCTCCTCGACAAGCTTCCGCCCGCCCTGCCCCGCACCCCCGCCCCGCACGCCGGTCCGGGCACCCCGCCGCGCAGGGTGCTGGTCGAGTGTGCCGAGTGCGGCCGTCCCGGCCCGCCGGAGGCGCTCCCGGACGGTCTGTGCCGCCCTTGCCGGGCACCGGCCGCCACCACCGACCCGGCGGCGGCATCCGAGGCGTCGCCGGGCAAACGCGATCTGACCGCATACCTGGACACCCTGCGCGACGAACACGCCCTGCCCGCCTGACGCCCCGCCCCTCCCCCGCGTCCGTCCGACAGCCGGTGACCCCTGCGGCGGGCGACGGGAGGGCGCCGCGCCGCAGGGGTCGGCTCGAGGGCCCTGACGCCAACCATCGCGCCGCAGCGTCACATTGACGTCTGGTCAGGGATGGCAGTCAGCTCAGCCGCTCACCGTGATGTTCGAACTCCCGCTGCTCTGGTAGCCCTCGGTCGCGAGCATCATGTAGTAGCTGAAACTGCCCAGCGGCATACCGGCCCGGCCCCACGCGTCGAAGTGGTTCCCGGTGGTGATGGTGCCGCCGGTCCGCTTGGACTGCCGCACGCTCCAGTACTGGTCGAAGGTCTTCGTGCCCTCGACGGACGGGGCGTTGTACCGCGTCGTCCGGTAGATGTCGTACGTGCCGCCGTCGCTGGACACGGTGCCCTTGTACGTCCCGGTGGGCCGGTAGGTGCCCCAGTTGTCGACGACGTAGTACTCCACCAGCGGGTTCGCGGTCCAGCCGTAGAGGGTCAGATAGCCGTTGCCGGACGGGTTGAAGCTGCCCGAGTACTGGACCGTCCTGCGGCTGCCGTTGCTCCAGCCCTTGCCGCAGACGAAGTTGCCGCAGTTGGTCCAGGACGTCCGGTAGCTGCCGCCGGAGGACAGGGTCATGGAGACGGAGCCGCCGCCGTCCGTCCAGAACGAGTAGTAGAAGCCGTTGTCGGTGCCCGTCCGGTTGGTGGTGATCGTGGTGTCCGCGTGGGCCGTACCGGGGAGCAGCAGCCCGGACGCGGTGCCCAGGGCCAGCGCTCCGGCGCCGCCGATGAAGCCTCTGCGGCTGGTCCCTCGGGTGGGGGGTTGGACCTCGTGCACGCTTCCTCCTCGTGAAGGCCGGCGGAGGCCAGGCAGCGTGGTACGACCCGGCGGACCTCTTGCACCCGGTCGCGGGGGCTGCACCGTGGCCGACGTCGGTGGGGCGATCGGTTGCCGCCGATGGTGGTCCGGGCCCGCACGACTGTCAACGGTTTCGTCATCGCTTGCGAAAGATTCGCCGGGAGTGGAGAGCAGTGGACCCTTTTAGCTTGCTGGTCACGGCAGTTGATGGCCCATTAGCTTGGCGGGCACGCATGGAACCCTCGATTCGGGGACGCCGGTTCGATTCCGTTCGGGGCGAAAATTGCGCCCCTGGGTCCGATCGCCCGGCCTCGACCCGTAGAGCCCGCACCGCCCTCGCGCGCATCGGCCCGGCACGCACCCGCATCCGTCCGGCATCCGCCCACATCCACCCCACATCCGCCCGACGTCTTGACGTGCTCCTGACGGGATGGCTTTATGGGAGCGCTCCCATACGCTCCATACGCCTGCCCCTGCTCGTCCTTCCTCGCGTCCGCCCACCCCTGGAGTCGCAGTGAGAACAGCACCACGTACGGCACACCGCACGCCCCACCCGGCACGGTCGCAGCCCCTCGCCCTGTTGCTTCGCGGGCTGGCGGCCCTCCTCGGACTCGTCCTCGCCGGCACCCTCGGCCCGGCCGCCGCGCAGGCCGCCGACCGGGGGCACGAGGCACGGGCCCAGACGCGGGCCGCCGGTCTCCACATCAGCGACGGCCGTCTGGTCGAGGGCAACGGCAACGACTTCGTCATGCGCGGCATCAACCACGCCCACACCTGGTATCCGGGCGAGACGCAGTCGCTCGCCGACATCAAGGCGACCGGGGCCAACACCGTCCGCGTCGTCCTGTCCGACGGCTACCGCTGGAGCAGGAACAGCCCGGCGGACGTCGCCTCGGTCATCAGCCAGTGCAAGGCCAACCGGCTCATCTGTGTCCTGGAGGTGCACGACACCACCGGATACGGCGAGGACTCGGCCGCCGGGACGCTCGACCACGCGGCCGACTACTGGATCAGCCTCAAGGACGTGCTCGACGGCGAGGAGGACTACGTCGTCATCAACATCGGCAACGAGCCCTGGGGAAACAGCAATCCCTCGGGCTGGACCGCGCCCACCACCGCTGCGATCCAGAAGCTCCGCAGCGCGGGCTTCGCCCACACGATCATGGTGGACGCGCCGAACTGGGGCCAGGACTGGGAGGGCGTCATGCGCGCCAACGCCCGGTCCGTCTACGACGCCGACACCACCGGCAACCTGATCTTCTCGATCCACATATACAGCGTCTACAACACCGCCGACAAGGTCACCGACTACCTCCACGCCTTCGTCGACGCCGGACTACCCCTGCTCATCGGCGAGTTCGGCGGTCCCGCCGACCAGTACGGGGACCCGGACGAGGACACCATGATGGCCACCGCCGAGGAACTGGGGCTGGGCTACCTGGCCTGGTCCTGGAGCGGCAACACGGACCCGATCCTCGACCTGGTCCTCGACTTCGACCCCGCCAGGCCCAGTTCATGGGGTGAGCGCGTCTTCAACGGTCCCAACGGCATCGGCGAGACGTCCCGCGAGGCCACCGTCTTCGGCGGCGGCGGCCAGGGCGACACCGAGGCCCCGACCGCGCCCGGCACCCCCACCGCCTCTGCGGTGACGGCGAGTTCGGCCACCCTCAGCTGGGCGGCAGCGACGGACAACGTGGGCGTCACCGCGTACGACGTGGTCCGCGTCGGCGGCGACTCCGAGACGAAGGTCGCCTCCTCCACGACCACTTCGGTCTCCGTGACCGGCCTGAGCGCCGGTACCGCGTACAGCTTCGCCGTCTACGCCCGCGACGCGGCCGGTAACCGCTCGGCACGCTCGGGCACGGTGGCCGTGACCACCAAGGACGGCGGCGGTACTCCCGGCGGCACCTGCTCCGTGGGCTACCAGGTGATCGGCGAGTGGCCGGGCGGCTTCCAGGGAGAGATCACCATCGGCAACACCGGGACCGCCGCCGTCAACGGCTGGACACTGGGCTTCGCCTTCGCCGACGGCCAGGCGATCACCAACATGTGGGGCGGCACCCCGGCGCAGACCGGGGGCACGGTGAACGTCACCCCGGCGTCGTACACCTCGACGATCGCCGCCGGCGGCTCGGTCACCGTCGGGTTCACCGGCAGCCTGAGCGGCGGGAACTCCGCGCCGACGAACTTCACCCTCAACGGCGCCGCCTGCACCACGGCCTGATGGGCCGTCTGTGATCCGCGCCGGCCGACAGAGGCGACCCCCCGCCCCGCTCCCGCCTCCGCCGGCCGGCGTGCCGTAACCGGCAGACCGAAGTCAGGGCCGGAGCCGACACCGACGCCGACGCCGATACCGATACCCGGGCCGGGGCCAGGGCCGGTCACCAGGACCGTCACCGGGTCCGGGGCCGGGTGAACCGGGTGAACATGACACCGTTGGCGAAGGCCGTCCGCTCGGCGACCTGGAAGACGGTGGGGTCGAACTCCCCGTCGAACACCGGGATTCCGGCGCCCGCCACCACCGGATAGCTCTTCACCAGCAGTTCGTCGATCTCGGAGAGCAGCGCACCGGCGAGACGGCCGCCTCCGCAGAGCCAGATGTCCCGCCCCTCCTGCCGCTTGAGGTCGCGCACGAAGCCCACCGGGTCCTCGGCGACCACGGTCACCGCCGGGTCGATGCCGGACGTCAGGGTGCTGGAGACCACGTACTGGCGCAGATGCGCGTACGGGCTCGTGATGCCCTCGTCCAGCGCGGGGCGGTAGGCGCCCAGCCCCATCACCACGGCGTCGAAACGCGCGTGGGGCGTGTCCGTGAGGCCGAGCGCCTCCCGGGCGACGGTGGGGACCGTCTCCGGACAGCGGGCGTTCATCGAGGAGGAGTAGGCGGCGGCCTGCTCCTCGTCGCCCTGCGGGTAGAAGTCGTATTCGCCCTGCGGGCCCGCGATGCGGCCGTCGAGGGTCACGGCGACGTAGTACACCAGTGTGCGCATACAGGAATCCCTACTCGTAGTACTCTGCTTGGAGTGGTTTGACTGTAGTACTACAACTGGAGTGGTTGCAATGGTTCGCAGGAACGACGAGCGCAGAGCCGCTCTGGTGGACGCCGCGATCGAGGTGCTGGCGCGGGAAGGCGCACGGGGCCTCACCTTCCGGGCGGTGGACGCCGAGGCATCCGTCCCCACGGGCACGGCCTCCAACTACTTCGCCAACCGCGACGACCTGTTCACCCAGGTCGGCAGCCGGGTCTACGAGCGCCTCCAGCCGGACGAGGCGACGATCGCCCGCCAGCGCGCCGCCACCCCGGACCGGGAGGGCTACACCCGGCTGATGCGCGAACTGGTCGGCCGGGTCAGCGGCTTCCGTACCGGGTACCTCGCCCTGCTCGAACTGCGCCTGGAGGCGACCCGCCGCCCCGAGCTGCGCCGGGTGCTGACCGAGCGCGTGCGCGCGGACGTCGAGGGCAACGTCGCCTACCACGAGGCCTCGGGCCTGCCGGGGGACGCCACGGCGGTCCGCCTGCTGATCCTCACCCTGAACTGGCTGATCGTGGAACAGCTCACCCTGCCGGAGGTCTTCACGGAGGCGGAGCGTGACCAGCTCGTGGAAGCCGCGGTCGAACGCATCGTGACGCGGTGAGCCGCGTCGATGTCAGTGCCCGCCGTCATGCTGACGGGCATGACCGAAGACGAGTTCTGGGCCCTTCTGGAGACGTGCCGCCCCTCCGCGCCGGACCCCGAGGCCGACCACCTGGCCCCCGCCCTGACCGACCACCTCGCGGAGGGCCCCGTACCGGCCGTGACGGGTTTCGCCGAGCAGCTGTCCCAGGCGCTGTACCGCCTGGACCGCCGGGAGTTCGGCGAGGAGCTGTCGGCGGACGAGTTCCTCTACACACGGGCGGCGGTGGTCGCGGCGGGCCGGGCGGAGTACGAACGGGCCCTCGCGGATCCCGCCCGGTTCCGGCGGTACGCCGCCGAGTACGTGTGGGCCGAAGCGCTGCTGTACGTACCGGACCAGGCGTACGAGCGCCTCACGGGTGAGACGTGGGACCGGGCCACGGCGCACAGCTACGAGTCGTACTCCCACACCGAGGGGTGGGCCGACGTCCCCGAGGAACAGGCCGCCCCGACCGACGGGCGGGCGGACGCACCGGAGTCCGGGAGTGACCGCCGCCCGCCCGCACCCCGCCGATGACGAGGCACGAGCCGCGTCTCACCGCCCAGGTCAGCCGGCCAGCCAGTCCCGGTAGTGGGTCGGGGCGATCAGGACGTCCGGCCCGGCGATGATCGCGTCGTCCGGGACCGCAGCGAACATCCCGGCCGTGTCGTCGGTGACGACGCCGCGCTCGTCGCCGCGCGCGGCGAGGGTGATCCTGCCGAGTTCGTCGAGGGGAAACACATCGGGGCCCGCGACGTCGACGGTGGCCCGGAGCGGACGCCCCACGGCCACGTCGGCGACGGCGTGGGCGATGTCCGCCGCCGCGATCGGCTGCATCGGGGTCGGGGGCAGACGGACGGTCTCCGCGTCGGAGGACCAGGACATGATGGCGTCCACGAACTCGAAGAACTGCGTGGCCCGCACGATCGTATACGGGACCGGACCGGCCTTGAGGACCTCCTCCTGAAGCACCTTGGCCCGGTAGTAGTCGAGGTCCGGAACCTGGTCCACGCCCACGATGGACAGGATCACCACATGGCCGACGCCCTGGTCGCGGGCGGCCGTGAGCAGGTGCTCCGTCGTCGTCCGGAAGAAGGCGGACGCGTCCTCGTCGAAGGTCGGGGAGTTGGTGACGTCGACGACCGCGTCCGCGCCTTCGAGGCCGGAGGCCAGCCCCTCCCCGGTCAGGAGGTCCACACCGCCGGACCTGGAGAGCGACACGGCCTCGTGTCCGGCCTCCGTGATCTCCCGCACGACCCGTGAGCCGATGAGCCCGGTCCCGCCGAGCACCGCGATCTTCATGTCGTCCCTTTCCTCACGCACAGGGGAAGGTCATATGTCTGCTTTGCTCAGCTTTGCATCACGCGGCCCTCATCGGCACCGGCAACGGGCCGCGACCGGGGACTCCCCGGTCGCCCGCTCACGGCGGGCGCCCGGACGGCGCCGACCCCCTCCACGTACGACGCCCGTCTATATACGGGTGACGGGCGAGGCGCGGGCGGCCAGGATGGTGCCGTGGAGAACCGAGCGGATCCCGTGGAAGCGCTGGTCGTGGTGGATGTCCAGACGGCATTCGTCACCGGGGAGGGCGCGCTGCCCGAGGCGGACCGACTGGTGGACCGGACCGCCGATCTGATCGTCCGGGCGCGGCGGGGCGGGGCGCTCGTCGTGCACGTACAGAACGACGGGCCGCCCGGAGCGGACGACGCGCCCGGTACACCCGGCTGGGGCCTTCACCACCCCGTCCGTACCGGCCCCACCGAGACCGTGGTCCGCAAGGAGCACGACGACGGGTTCCAGGAGACGCGGCTCGGCGCCCTGCTCACCGGGGCCGGGGTGCGGTCGGTCGCCGTCTGCGGGCTGATGTCCGAGATGTGCGTACAGGCGACGGCCCGTACCGCCCTGGCCCACGGCTACCGGGTGGTCCTGCCGTACGACGCCCATGCCACCCACGACGTACCGGCCGCGCCCGGCATCAGCGAGGCCGTTCCCGCCGCCGTGGTCGCGCGGGTCGCCGCCTGGGCGCTCGGCTCGGACGCCGAGGTGACCGTCCCGGCCGCCGGTGTCACGTTCACGGCGCCCGTGCCGCCGGGCCGCTGACGCCCGGTCTCAGCGGCGCGGGTCACGGTCGCCGACCGCGGCGAGGAGGCCCAGCTTCTCGTGGCTCTCGGTGCCGGGGGTGGCGGTGAAGACGAGGAGCCCCTGCGCCTGGTCGGCGTCGTAGAGTGCCTGGCACCGCAGGTCCAGGACCCCCAGCTCGGGGTGGCGGATCCGCTTGCGGTCGCCCTCGCGCCGTACGCCGATCTCATGGGCGCTCCACAGGGCGGCGAACTCCTCGCTCCGGTCCAGCAGGGCGTCCACGATGCGGCCCGCGCGGGAGTCGGCGCCCTGGCGTGAGTAGGCGGTGCGCAGCTCGGAGGTGAGGAGCCGGCTGTGCATCGGGTGATCGTCCTCGGGGTAGATCCGGCGCGCGTACGGGTCGGTGAACCAGCGGTACACCAGGCTGCGGTCCATCCCGGTGAAACCCGTCTCGTCACCGACCAGCGCGACGGCGAGGGGCGTCTGCACCAGCGTCTCGGCCAGGGAGTTGACGACCTGGGCGGGGGTGTCCTGGAGCCGGTCGAGTACGCGCATCATGCCGGGCGGGACATGGTCGGTGTCCGGCCGGCGGCTGGGGGTGTTGTGGCCCGCCATACGGAAGAGGTGGTCGCGTTCGTCCAGCGTGAGGTGGAGGCCTCGGGCGAGGGCGGCGAGCATCGGCTCGGAGGGCATCGGGCCGCGCCGCTGCTCGATGCGGGCGTAGTAGTCGGCGGACATACCGCAGAGGACGGCGACCTCTTCGCGGCGCAGGCCCCGGGTACGGCGGCGGGCGCCCCGGGGAAGGCCGACGTCCTCGGGTTGCAGCGCCTCGCGCCGGGTGCGCAGGAAGTCGGCGAGTTGTGCACGGTCCATGGGAGTGATTGTCCTCCCGCCGCCGCGCGTACCCGGAGGCGCCGCCGGGACCGGCGGGTTGCCGGGGTCCGCGCACGGAAGCCGTCCGGCCTCCGGCCCCGCCACCGGGTCCCGCCGGGCGCCGGGGTTCACAGCCGGGATCCGCCGGAGGCCTCGATGCGCTGCCCGCTGATCCAGCCGGTGCCGGGGGCGAGGAGGGCCGCGATCACGCCGCCGATGTCCTCGGGTTCCCCGACCCGCCCCAGGGCCGTCTGACCCGCGAGATGCGCGCGGACCTGCTCGTCGTCGCGCAGCCTGCCGCCGCCGAAGTCCGTGGCGACGGGGCCCGGGGCGACCGCGTTGACGCTGATGCCCCGCCCACCGAGCTCCTGGGCCAGATAGCGGCTGTACGTCTCCACCGCGCTCTTGAACGACGCGTAGACCGCGTATCCCTCGCCGAAGAACCGGGTGAGACCGGTGGACAGGTTGATGACACGGCCCCCGTCCGCGAGCAGCGGCAGCAGTTCCTGGGTGAGGAAGACGACGCCCTTGAAGTGCACGTTCCCCAGGAGGTCGAACGCCTCGACGGTCGTCCGCCCGACCGGGGTGGACACGGAGGATCCGGCGTTGTTCACGAGGAAATCGAAGGTCTCGCGGTCCCAGGTGACACGGAGCGCCTCGCGGACGGACGCCGCGAAGTCGGGGAAGGCGCCGAACTCGGTGGTGTCGAGCCGCAGGGCCACGGCGGTCCGGCCGAGCGCGGCGACGGCCTCGACGACGGCCGCCGCCTCGTCCTCGTTCGACCGGTAGGTGAGGATCACGTCGGTGCCCTGCCCGGCGAGCGCGAGGACGGTGGCCCGGCCGAGCCCCCGGTTCCCGCCGGTGACGAGGGCGATCGTGGTGTTCCGGCTCATCGAAGACTCCTGGAGGATCGGCGGGGCCGTGGTGGCGCGCCCCGGGCGGAGTTTCCGCCGACACCGACGATCCGCCTGCCGCGCGCCCGGATGAAGGCACAGCCCATCCGGGGACAACCTGTCCCTGGATGAGCGCCACGGCGCGGACCCGGCGACGGCCGGACCGAGTCCTCGGGCGGGGTGCGCCTGACGGCGTCCGTCGCCCTCTGCTGAGAGGGTGCTGCCATGCCCACCCTGCCCCGGTTCGCCCCGATGCTGGCCACGCCCGGCCGCCTTCCCTCCCCCGCTGTCGACGACCGGTGGGCGTACGAGGTGAAGCAGGACGGGCAGCGGGCCGTGATCTATCTGCCGGGCGACGGCACGGTCGAGCTGCGGGCCCGTTCCGGGACGGACATCACGGCCGCCTACCCGGACCTGGCCGGGCTGGGGGACGCGCTCGGCGGGGTACCGGCGGTGCTGGACGGCGAGATCGTCGCCCTGGACAGCCAGGGGCGCAGCAATTTCGAGCGTCTCCAGTCGCGGATGGGGCTCTCCGGATCGCCCGCGAAGGCGGCCCGTGCGGCGCAGCGGGTTCCCGCCCATCTGGTCCTCTTCGACGCCCTGTTCCTGCGGGGCACACCCCTGGTGGGGCAGACCTACCGGGAACGCCGTGCCGCGCTGGAGGGGCTCGGGCTGGCCGGACCACGGTGGTCGACGCCCGCGGTGGTCGTCGGCCACGGCACACGGGCCCTGGACATGACGCGGGAGGCGGGGCTGGAGGGGGTCGTCGCCAAACGGCTGGACTCCGTGTACGAACCAGGCATCCGCTCGCGGGCCTGGATCAAGATCCGCCACGCCCGCACGGCCGATGTCCTGGTCGGCGGCTGGGTGCCCGGCCGGGGCAGGCTGGGCGGGCTGCCCGGGGCACTGCTGGTCGGGGAGCGGCACGAGGGCGGGCTGCGGTACGCGGGCAGCGTCGGCACCGGGTGGAGCGACGCCGAACGGGGCAGGCTCGCCGAGCTGCTGCGGGTGGCCGCGACGGACGTCTGCCCCTTCGACACGGTGCCACGGGTCGCCGGTGCTCGGTGGGTGCTGCCGAGGCTGGTGGGCGAGGTCCGCTACTCGACCCGGACCCGGGCGGGCCGCCTCCGCCAACCGTCCTGGCACCGACTACGCCCGGACCTGGCACCGGACGACCTGGAGACATGAGGACGGCGACGGGCCCGTACCGCTCCGGGCCCGGAACCGCCCACCCCTCAGGACGCCGTGCGCTTCCTCGGGGCCGCCTTCTTGGCCGGCTTCTTCCCGGAGTCCGCCTTCGTGGTCTTCTTCGCGGTCTTCTTCGCTGCCCGCTTGCGGGTGCCGGGCTTCATCTCGTGCACCGTCGCGCCCTCGCCCCCGGCCTCCTCGCCCCGGGACTCCCGCGCGGCGTCCACCGAGGCGTTGAGCGCCGCCATCAGGTCCATGACCTTTCCGGATTCCTCCTCCTCGCCCTCGCGCGGTTCCGGCAGCTCCTTGCCCTCGGACTTGGCGGCGATCAGGTCCTCCAGGGCTTCCCGGTAGCGGTCCTTGAAGCCCGAGATGCCGTCGAGCGCCATGCTGTCGGTGAGCTGGACGGCCCGGTCGATCTCGTCCTCCTCCAGCTCGACGTCCCGGGGGGCCAGGGACTCCGGGCTGCGGATCTCGTCCGGCCACCGCATGGAGTGCAGCACGATCGCGTCGTCCCGCACCCGCAGCAGCCCGAGCCGCTCCCGGTTGTGCCAGGCGAACTTCGCGACGGCGACCTTCTCGCTGCGCTCCAGCGCCTTGCGCAGCAGGGCGTACGGCTTGGCCGCGACCTGTCCGTCGACCGCCAGGTAGTAGCTGTCACCGATCCGTACCGGATCGACGCTGTCCGCGTCCACGAAGGCGACGATCTCGATGGCCTTGGCCGTCGGCAGCGGCATCCGGTCGAGTTCCTCGTCGGTGACGGGCACGGTCCTGCCCTTGGCCACCTCGTACCCCCTGCCGATCTCGTCCTGGGACAGGACCTCGCCGTCGAGCTCGCACACCTTGCGGGTGCGGATACGGCCCATGTCCTCCAGGTGGTACTGGTGGAAGGAGATCGAGTGGTTCTCGGTGGCGGAGACGACCTTGATCGGGATCGTGACCAGTCCGAAGCTGATCGCTCCGGTCCACAGGGGCCGTGGCATCCGTACCTCCGTTCCCCCCAGGGGCGGGCCGGGAGGCGGTCCGGTGCGCCCGGAAGGGAGAACCGGCCCGAGAGGGCCACGGCGCGACCGGGCCACCGCCCGTACCCCCGATGGTCAGGCCACGGCCGCGCCTCCGCATGTGGATCACGGGGCCGACCCTTCAGAGGGAAGCCACCATTCCTCCACGCTTTCATCACGATTCCGCTTCCTTTCCCCCGAGGCCGTCACCCCGTCCGACCGCCCCTGCGAACATCACGCTTTCCACCGCACAGAACATGGCTGAACGCCTTGGGGGACCCATGACTTCAAGAACGACGCGCGGCCCGCTCCGGATGCCGGCGGCAGCCGCCGTCCTGGCACTGGCCCTGACAGGATGCGAGGGAGACGGGACCCAGGACGCCAAGGCCGTGGCGGACTCCTCGCCCACGGCGTCCGCCTCGCCCACCCCGGAACGCCGACTGGCGCTCACCGACGACACCACCACCGCCCGCGCCGGCGAGCGGATCACCGTCGATGCCCTCGTCAACGACTCGGTGACCGGGGAGGACGGCGCCGAGGGGCCGCTCCTCGACACCCTCGGGCCGGCCCACCTCACCCTCACCGTGGACGTCCCGCCGGGGCAGGGCGTCGCCGCGGTGGACGGCACCTCGCTGACGTACACCCCGAAGGCCGGATACAGCGGTGAGGACGAGTTCACCTACCGGGTCGCGGTGAAGGGCGGTAAGGGGATCACCGACGTCGCCGTCGTCCGCGTCACCGTCAGCGAACCCACGCCGTCCCCCACACCCACCCCGCCCCCGGCGCCCAAGGCCAAGCCCAAGCCGACGCCGACGCCCGCGCGGAAGACGGAGGCGCCCTCGGTGTACTACGAGAACTGCGACGCCGCGCGGGCCGCCGGTGCCGCGCCCGTCCACCGCGGGGAGCCCGGCTACGCGGCCCATCTGGACCGGGACAACGACGGGGTGGGCTGCGAACCGTACGGCTCGTCGGGGTCGGGCGGCGGGTCCTCCGGCGGCTCGTCGTCCAACGGCTCGTCATCCGGCGGGGGCGGCGGCGGAGGCAGCACCTACTACGCCAACTGCACCGCCGTACGCGCCGCCGGGGCCGCCCCCATCCACCGCGGGGAGCCCGGTTACGCCTCCCACCTCGACCGGGACGGCGACGGCGTGGCCTGCGAGTAACACGCCTCGCCCGGACCACACGCCTCACCCGCACGCCCCGCGCGAACCGCACAACCCGCACGAACATCACGACGACCGCCCCCGGCCCTCACCCGCCGGGGGCGGCCGCGCTTCCCCGCCGCCTCCCCACATCTTTTTCAATCTGCTTCAAGCGCGCTATAAATGAGCAACTTCGAGCATCATCCGCCAGGATTCACGCACCTGCGAAGGAAGCCCATGCCGCTCATATCCACCGGTGCTCTCGCCCGGGACGCCCGTACCGCCGCGACGGGCCTCGGGGCCTTCAACGTGGTCCAGATCGAACACGCCCAGGCCATCGTCGGCGGGGCGGAGGCGGCCGGGCTGCCGGTGGTGCTCCAGATCAGCGAGAACACCGCCCGCTACCACGGATCGCTGGAGCCGATCGGGCTCGCCGGCCTCGCCCTGGCGCGCGCGGCGGACGTCCCGGTGGCCGTCCATCTGGACCACGCCGAATCGGCCGACCTGGTGCGGCAGGCGGTCGAACTGGGCTTCACCTCGGTCATGTTCGACGCGTCCACGCTGCCGTACGAGGAGAACGTCGCCGCGACCCGCGCCGTCACGGAGTACTGCCACGAGCGTGAGGTGTGCGTGGAGGCGGAGCTCGGGGAGATCGGCGGCAAGGACGGGGCGCACGCCCCCGGCGTACGGACCGATCCCGACGAGGCGCGGGCGTTCGTGCGCGCCACCGGGGTCGATGCCCTGGCCGTGGCCGTCGGCAGCTCCCACGCCATGCTCACCCGGGACGCCGCCCTGGACTTCGCGCTGATCTCCCGGTTGCGCCACGCCGTGGACGTCCCGCTGGTCCTGCACGGCTCGTCCGGCGTCGGGGACACCGGACTGGCCGGGGCCGTCGCGGCCGGCATGACCAAGGTGAACATCTCCACCCACCTGAACAAGCTGTTCACCGCGGCCGTCCGCGCCCGCCTGGACGCCGACCCCCAGGTGGCCGACCCCCGGAAGTACCTCGGCCCGGCACGCGACGCGGTCGCCACCGAGGTCACCCGCCTGCTGGGCATCCTGGCCCACCCCGGGCGCTGATCCAGGCCGGCGCCGGTGGCCCCGAGCGGATCGGGGCCGGCGCTCCCGGACGGGCCGGAGTCAGCGGTAGTCCTCCGGGTGGTCCTGCATCCAGGTGTTGACCCGGTCCCGGGTGCCGACCAGCGCGTCCCGGTGCTTCTCCAGGTTCGGCGTGGAGACGTCCTCACCGAGGGTGGTGCGCAGGCCGGTGATCCAGGCCACGGGCTCCTTGAAGTGGTCCGGGCCCTGCGGATCGGCCTTCATCGCCTTGTCCAGGCGGTCCAGTTCGTCGTTGACCCGGCCCAGGAAGTCGGCGCAGTCCCCGGCGCCGGGGGTACAAGTGTCGTCCAGCGTCGCCTGGAGTCCGGCGAAGGCGTCCCGGACCAGGGTCGGCGCGGGCTCGCCCGAGCCCCCACCGGTGTCCCCATCGGGCGCGCCCGCCCCGGAGTTGGCCGCTTCGGTGGAATCCGCCGCTTCCGCCGAGACGCTCGGCCGGCCGGCGGCGCTCGCGCCCGGCTCGGGAGTGGAGCTGAGCAGGGAGCAGCCGGACAGGCAGACGCCCAGGACCACGACCGGTATCACGGAACGCAGAGCGGTACGGACAGACATGAGGCCCCCCTCGTAGGTGCCCCAGACCCTACCCGCCGCCCCGCTCAGCCCGTGACCAGCTTCTGTAGCGCCGGGGCGTACAGGTCCGCGAGGTGTTCGGGCGTGGCGAGGGCGCCCGCTCCCGTGCGGTGCAGGCTCAACGTGGCGCCCAGGCCCAGGAGCTGACCAGCGATCAGCTCCGCGCGCAGGTCCGCGTCGGGGCCGGGCAGCAGGGCGGCCAGGCGGCCGGTGACCTGTGCCTGGAAGCGGTCGCGCAGCAGGGAGCGCTCGTCGTGGTTGCCCAGCGAGAAGACGACGCGCAGGAGCGGGTCGGTCTGCCGTTCCCGGCGGCGGTGCACCAGGGTGAGGACCATGTGGCGGCCGAGCCGGTCCGGCGGGGCGTCGAAGAGCTCGTCGGCGGCCGGACCGAAGTCGGCGACCGTGTTGAACAGTTCCTCCTTGCGGCCGAAGTGCTTGACGACCAGGGAGGCGCTGACCCCCGCGTCGGCCGCGACGCCCCGGATGGTGACCTCCGCGTACGGGCGCTGGGTGAACGCCCGCCGGGCGGCGCGCAGGATCGCGTCCCTGCCCGTGGTGGCTTCCGCCGGTGGCGCTGCCGCGGGGGCTCGGGCGGTCATGTGCTCTCCTGGATCGGCACCGCGCTCGTACGGCCGGTGCTCCTGCGTCGTTTCTCGACCGTACCCTCATCGACGGCCCCCTTCGGCATGCACAGGGTCACCACCAGGGCGAGTACCGCGGCGACGGCGGCGATCAGGAAGACGAGCTGGTAGGCGCCCAGGGTCGGGGCCGTACGCCCGGCCGCGACGAACGTCATGTTGGCCAGTACGGCGGCCACCGCGGCACTACAGAACGCCTGGCCGACCGAGCGCATCAGGGTGTTCAGGCCGTTGGCGGCGCCCGTCTCACCGACCGGGACACCGCGCATCACGAGCGCCGGGAGCGCCGAGTAGGCGATGGCCGTCCCGGCCGCGACGACCGTGGCACCCGCGACGATCAGCCAGAGGCTGTGACTGGTGAAGTACCGCACGCCGTATCCGGCGGCGATGACGGCGGAGGCGAGCGCGAGGCTGGTCCTCGGGCCGTGCTTGGCGGAGATCCGGGCCGAGACGGGTGACAGGAGCACCATCGTCACCCCGCCCGGCAGCAGGCACAGCCCGCTGACGACGAGGGAGGCGCCGAGCCCGTAACCGGTGGACGTGGGCTCCTGCACCATCTGTGCGGTGACCAGGGAGTTGGCGTAGAAGGCGAAGCCGATCAGCAGGGCGGCGACGTTGGTGAGGAGTACGGCGGGGCGGGCCGAGACCCGCAGGTCCACCATCGGGGTGCGCGCCCGCAGTTCGTACGCGCCCCAGACCAGCGCGATGACGACCGAGGCCACCAGCAGACCCAGGGTGCGCGCCGACGTCCAGCCCCAGCCGCCGCCCTGGGTCACGGCGAGGAGCAGGCAGACCAGTGCGGCGGTCAGACCGAGCGCGCCCGGTACGTCGAAGCGGCCGCGGGTCCGCAGCGAGGACTCGGGGACGCAGCGGAGCACCAGGACGATGTCGAGGAGTCCGATGGCGCCGGAGACCCAGAACATGGTGTGCCACTCGAAGTTCTGGATGACCACGGCGGCGATGGGCAGGCCGACCGCGGCGCCGATGCCCATAGAGGAACTCATCAGCGCGACCGCCGACAGCACCCGCTCGGGCGGCAGTTCGTCGCGCAGGATGCTGATGCCCAGCGGCACCACGGCGATGGCGGCCCCTTGCAGGGCGCGTCCGGCGATCAGGACGCCGATGTCCGAGCTGACCGCGCAGAGCACCGAACCGACGACGAGGAGGCCCAGCGAGACGAGCAGGACGCGCCGCTTGCCGTACATGTCGCCGACCCGGCCGAGGACGGGGGTGAACACCGCCCCGGTGAGGAGGGTCACGGTGACCAGCCAGCTCGCGGCGGAGGGGGTGGCGCCGGTGAGCTCCGGTATGTGCGGGAGCAACGGCACGACGAGGGTCTGCATGATCGCGACCACGACACCGCAGAAGGCCAGCACGCCGAGGGCGAATCGGGGGTGGCCGGGGGCGGCGGCCGGGGCGGGTGCGGTCATCGGGTCTCCGTACGCAGAGGGGGTGTACAAGCGTTCACCCCCACAGGGTAAACGCTTGTACACCCCCTGGGCGGCGAGGGCCCCGGAAGCCGGGCGTTAGCCTCGGATCCGTCGATCGGGAACGTATCCGTCGGCGGGGAACGTATCCGTCGAACGGAACGGCCCATCGGCCGGGAACGCGTCAGGAACGCATCAGGAACGCATCGGTAACGAAGAGAGCGAAGGTGGCGGGGATGGCGAAGATTCCGGCAGCGGCGGTGGCGGCGGGCGGGCTCGTCGGCGGTTACGGGGTCGCCCGGTGGACGAAGAAGCGCCCGCTGGGCGGGGTCGCGCTGGCAGCCGCCGGGTCGGTGGCCGCCTACGAGTGGAACCGGCGGGCGGGCGCCCGCGCGGCCGCCGGTCTGACCGTCGCCTATGTGGCGGCGTTCGCCGGATCGCACCCGCTGGCCAAGAAGATCGGCGCCTGGCCCGCGGTGTTCACCGTGGCGGGCGGCGTCGCGGCGGCGTCCTGGGCCGTCACCCGCCGCGGCGCCTGAGCCACCGCACGGGGTGCGCCCGCCGGCGTACGGGCCCGGCACCTCACGGTGGGATACCTCACCGGCGTACGGGCCTACACCTCACGGTGGGGTAGCCCACCGGCGACGGGCCCACCAGAACGGCGGGTGGGCCCCACCGCCTCACCGGCCCACCCACGGGGTGCGCCACCGGCGACGGGCCCGCTCCCGTCCGGTGGGCTCAGCCCCCCAGGGCGTGCGACACCGTGTAGATGACCAGGCCGGCGAGCGCGCCCACGACCGTGCCGTTGATCCGGATGAACTGGAGGTCGCGGCCGATGTTCGCCTCGATCTTCTTCGAGGTCTGGTCGGCGTCCCAGCCGGCGACCGTGTCACTGATCAGCGAGGTGATCTCGGCGCGGTAGGTCGTGACGACGTAGACCGCCGCGTCCTCCAGCCAGCCCTCCAGCTTGGCCTGCAACCGCTCGTCCGTCGCCAGCCGGGCACCCAGCGACATCAGCGAGGACCGCGCCCGCATCCGCAGCTCGCTCCGCTCGTCCTCGGCCGCCGCGATGATCATCGACCTGACACTGGACCAGGCCGAGGCGATGACGTCCTGGACCTCACGCCGGCCCAGGATCTCCGACTTCAGCCGCTCCACCCGGGCGCGGGTGTCCGGGTCCGTCTGGAGGTCGGCCGCGAAGTCCGTCAGGAAGGTGTCGATCGAGCCGCGTGCCGGGTGGTCCGGCATGTCCCGCATCTCGGTGACGAACCGCAGCAGCTCCTTGTAGACCCGCTCCCCGATCCGCTTGTCGACGAACCGGGGCGTCCAGCCGGGCGCCCCGCCCTGCACCGCGTTCATCACGGAGTCGCCGTGCAGGACCAGCCAGTCGTGGGCGCGTACGCAGACCAGGTCCACGACCCTGCGGTGGCCGCCGTCCGTGACGACCTTCTCCAGCATCTTGCCGAGGCCCGGACCGACCTCCACGGCGTCCGCCCGCCGGGTGATCGCCTCGCCGACCACGGCCTGGACGTCGGAGTCCCGCAGCACGGTGAGGGCACCGCGCAGCGCGGTGGCCAGCTCGGCGGTGACCCGGTCGGCGTGGGCCGGCTCGGCCAGCCAGGCCCCGAGCCGCGCACCGACGCCGAGGGCGTGAATCCGGTCACGAACGACGTCGCCGGACAGAAAGTTCTCGCCGACGAAGGAACCGAGTGACGCCCCGAGCTGGTCCTTCTTGGTGGGAATGATGGCGGTGTGCGGGATGGGCAGGCCGAGCGGTCGCCGGAAGAGCGCCGTGACGGCGAACCAGTCCGCCAGCGCACCGACCATCCCCGCCTCGGCGGCCGCCGCGACATAGCCCGGCCAGCCGCCCACACCGGAGTTCTTCGCCCAGGTGGCGAGGGTGTACACGAGCGCGACAAGGAGGAGCAGACCCGTGGCCGTGGCCTTCATACGGCGGACACCGCGCTGTTTCTCCTCGTCGGCGGCGGTGTACGCGAACCCGCCGAGTCCCGTCGTCACACGCCCCCGTCCGAAGGTGCCCCCGGCCCCGGTGACGGGCACGGGCCCCTTCCCCGACGCGCCACCACCGCCCACCGGTCCGTCCGGCGACCCGCCCACCGGCCCGCCCACCGATTCGTCCGACGCCCCGCCCGACGACCCGGACAGCCCGCCCGACGACCCGGACGGCCCGACCTCGCGCGGTCCGGGCGGCGGCGCGTCCGGCGTTCCCGGGCGGCCCGGTCCGCCGCCGTCCGGGCCGTGGTCCTCGGACCCCGCACCCGTGCCCTGCCCCGCGTCCTGTTCCATCCGCTCCACCCGTCCGCGTACACGTCACCCCGTGCCGTACGCAATTGTCCCTGCCTGACCTACTCCCGGGCGACAGGTCCAGTTCCCGCGCCCTGCCGCATCATGAGATCAGCGAGAACCCCACAAGGAGAATCACCGCCCATGCCCAGCCGCCAGGGACACACCCTGCTCACCGCCCTCGTGGCGGGCACCGCCGCGCTCGCCGCCGCCGTCGCCGTCGGTACGTCGCTGGTGACCTCGACACGGCAGGCACCGCCGGCCGGGACACAGGCACAACCCGCGGCCCGGCACCCCGCCGCACCCGCCCACTCCTCCGGCACCTGGGTGGTGACCTGGACCGGAGCCCCGGCCCAACCCGAGCCGAACACCGCCCAGGGCTACACCGGCCGCATCATCCACAACACCGTGCACACCAGCATCGGCGGCGACGCGGCCCGCATCACCCTGTCCAACCTCTTCGGCACCACCCCGCTCGTCGTGGAGCAGGCCACCGTCGCCACCCGTCCGGTCACCTTCGGGGGGCTGCGCACCGTCACCGTCGCCGCCGGCCGGCAGGTCGTCAGCGACGCGGTGACCGTCCCCGTCGCCCCGGACGCCGACCTGGTCGTCGGCCTGCACGCCGCACGCGGCGGCGAACCCGTCACCCTCCACCCCAGCTCCCACCAGACGTCCTACCAGTCCGACGGCGCCCTCACCTGGCCCACCACCGCCTGGCGCTACCTCACCGCCGTCGACGTCCGCCACGACGGCGCCCCCGGCGCGATCGTGGTCATCGGCGACTCCCTCACCGCGGGCACCCGCTCCACCACCGACACCGACAGCCGCTGGCCCGACGTGCTCTCCGACCGGCTGCGCCACCGCTACGGCGTCGCCAACCAGGGCATCGCCGGCAACCGCCTCCTGCGGGACAGCCTGAAGCCCGGCGGCGCGGGCGGCCCGTCCGGCGCCCACCGCTTCGACCGCGACGTGCTCTCCGTCGCCGGAGCCAGGACCGTGATCGTCGCGCTCGGCATCAACGACGTACAGCAGGCCCCCCAGGAGACCGACGCCCGGCGCGTCGTGGCCGGGCTGCGCTCCCTCACCGACCGCGCGCACGCCCAGGGCCTACGAGTGATCGGCACCACGCTGACGCCGTTCCAGGGCTACGCCACCTGGACCCCCGAGCGCAACGCGGTACGCCTGGCGGTCAACGAGCGGATCCGGGCGGGCGAAGTCTTCGACGGCTTCGCGGACTTCGACCGTGCCGTACGCGACCCCTACGCGCCCAACCGGATCCTGCCCGCCTACGACTCCGGCGACCGGCTCCACCTCAACGACACCGGCTACCGGGTCCTGGGCCGGCTCATCGGCCCCGAGGCGGTCACCGGGCTCCCCAGGACGGCCGCCTTCTGATCCGTCAGTCCTCGTAGCCCTTCTCCAGCCGCAGCCGCGCGCGCTCCGCCTCCTTCAGACGCTGCCGCTGCGCCTTGGTCCACTTGCGCTCCACGCCGACCCCGCCCATCAGGGCGAAGCCGGTCACCCGCACCCGCGGGGCGTCCGGGGCGGGGTCGCCGAGGTCGGCGTCCTTCGTCTGCTCGTCGAACCCGCCCATGATGCCCACGCCGTTGACGTGGACGTGCACGTCCGGCGCGACCTTCACCAGCATGCCGCCCATGACCGTCCAGCAGCGGATGTGGACCTCCCGGTCCTCGAAGTCCGCCTCGCGCAGGTCGATCTCGCCCCCGCCCCACATCGCGAACCCGGTGAAGACCCGCCCCACCGTCCACTTCCCCTTGCGGCTGAACCCGCTCCAGAACGCGAAGCCGCCCGAGGAGGTCGCGGGCTTGCCGATCCGCCGCGACCAGTCCACCGGCGCCCCCGGCTGCCCGGCCGGCACGGGCGCCCGGCCCGTCACCGGCGCCACGGACCCGCCCGGCACCGGGAGATCGCTGACCAGCGGCTCCAACTCGCCGTGGGTGCGGGCCTTGTACGTCGCGTCGAGCCGCTGCTCGAACTCGTCCATCTGCAACCGGCCCTCGGCCACGGCCTCCCGCAGCGTCTCGGCGATCCGCTCGCGTTCGGCGTCGGAGGCACGCATGTCCGGGCGTTCACTTGTCATGCCAGCAGCCTATAGAGCGGGGTCCGACGCGTACATCTTCGCGATGACGGCCTCGATGTCCGGCTCCCGCACCGACAGATCCACCAGCGGATAGTCCGCCGCCAGCCGCGCCACCAGCGGGGCCGCCGACACCGACGCCGGGAACGCCAGCCACTGCCGGGGGCCCTCCACCCTGACCACCCGTACCGACGGGTCCGACGCCAGGGTGACCGGGGGCAGTTCACGCTCCAGGTCCACCACCAGGGTGCGTTCGCTCTCCCCCACCTCGTGCAGCCCGGCCAGGGCGCCGTCGTACACCAGACGGCCGTGGTCGATCACCATCACCCGCCGGCACAGCTGCTCGATGTCGGTGAGGTCGTGGGTCGTCAGCAGCACCGTCGTGGACCGCTCCGCGTTCAGGTCGCGCAGGAAGCCCCGCACCTTCGCCTTGGAGACCACGTCGAGCCCGATCGTCGGCTCGTCCAGGTACAGCACCTCCGGATCGTGCAGCAGCGCCGCCGCGATGTCGCCCCGCATCCGCTGCCCCAGCGACAACTGCCGTACCGGAACCTCCAACAGAGCGCCCAGATCCAGGAGTTCCACACACCGGTCCAGGTTCTCCCGGAACCGGCGGTCCGGGATCCGGTACATCCGGTGCATCAGCCGGTAGGAGTCCCGCAACGGCAGGTCCCACCACAGGGTCGTCCGCTGCCCGAACACCACCCCGATCCGGTGCGCCAGCTTCGTACGCTCCCGTGAGGGATCGATCCCCGCGACCCGCAGCCGCCCGCCGCTCGGGGTGAGGATCCCCGTCAGCATCTTGATCGTCGTCGACTTGCCCGCGCCGTTGGGCCCGATGTAGCCGACCATCTCACCGCGCGGCACCCGGAAGCTGATGCCGTCCACCGCCCGCACCTCCCGCCGCTCCCGGCGCAGGAAGCCGGTCCTGCGACGCACGTCGAAGACCTTCTCGACGCCGTCCAGCTCGATGAAGTCGCTGTCCATGCCCACTCCTCAGCTTCCCGTACTGCGGTACGCCCGCAGCCCCGTCCGCCAGGCCAGTCCGGCGAGCAGCCAGCACAGCCCGGCCACCACCGGCGGCAGGAACGCCACCCAGCCGGGCAGCCCCAACGGATAGTCCCGGCCCAGCACGTACAGCGCGGGCAGCCAGCTCACGAAGGCCAGCGGCACCACGAACGTCACCCCGCGGACCAGCTCCTTCGCGAAGATCGTCGGCGGGTACTGCAACACCGTCGTGCCCCCGTAGGTGAACGCGTTCTGCACCTCCGAGGCGTCCTGCGCGAAGAACTGGAACGCCGCCCCCGCCACGAACACCGCCCCGAAGATCGCCGCACCGCTCAGCACCATCAGCGGCAGCATCACCACCCTCAGCGGTGTCCACACGATGTCCAGCGTCATCAGCGCGTAGCCGAGGACCAGCAGGCCTTGCGTGATCCGCCCCAGCCGACGCAGCGCGAACCGGTCCGCGGCCACCTGCGCCAGCACCGGGACCGGCCGGACCAGCAGGGTGTCCAGCGTGCCGTCCCGCACCCGCCTGCCCAGCCGGTCCACCGATCCGAACAGCAGGTCCGACAGCCCGAAGGCGGTCGCCGACGTGCCGTACAGCAGCGCGATCTCCGGCAGCGTGTAACCGCCCAGCGCGTCCACGTGCGCGAACATCAGCATGATCGTCACGAAGTCGAACGCCGTCACCACGAAGTTGCCGAGCGTCGTCATCACGAACGACGCCCGGTACGCCATCGTCGAGCGCAACCACATCGCCACGATCAGCCCGTACGCCCGGACCCCCTCCAGCAGCCGCGACCGGTCGTCGAACCCGGGCCGCGACCACGCCGCGGGCTCCGGCTCCCCGGCCCGCAGGCCGACGCCGGACTCCACCTCGGCCTCAGCCACCCTGGACCACCACCCTCCGGGTCGCCGCGGACTGGAGCAGCCGCCCCGCCCCGAGCAGCGCCACCGCCCAGCCGGCCTGGAAGGCGTACGCCCCCGCCAGGCCCCACCCGGTGCGCTTGCCCAGGAGCACGTCGGCGGGGACCTGCAACAGCGACGACCACGGCAGCGCCCGCGCCACCTCGCCCAGCAGCCCCGGGAACAGGGTCAGCGGCAGCAGCATCCCCGAGAAGAACATCCCCGCGAGCATCGCCATCTGCATCGCACCCGCCCCGTCCATCAGCCAGAACGCCGACAGCGCGACCAGGAACCGCAACGCGAAGCTCACCACCACCCCCAGCACCACCGAGACCAGGAAGGCCAGCCAGGTCCACGGCGAGGCCGGCAGCGCCAGCTCGAAGGCGAGCGCCCCCAGCGCCATCGGCACGACCCCGCGCCCCAGCAGATGGAACGCCGCCCGGCCCAGGTCCCCCGACAGCCACCACAGCTGGAGATCGGCGGGCCGGTACAGGTCGACGGCGATGTCACCCGTACGGATCCGCTCCGACAACTCGTCCTCGAACCCTCCGCCGAGCATCGCGCAGGTCATCAACAACGCCTGGCCGAGCCAGACGTACGTCAGCGCCTCGGGCTTGTCGTAGCCGCCGAGCTGAGGGCGTACGTCCCACAGGGCGGTGTAGGCGTAGGCCACGATGAAGCCGAAGACCGTGTTGGTGAAGATCCCCGCCGCCGTCGCCGCCCGGTAGGTGGCGTGCCGCCGGAAGCCGCCGGCCGCCACCACCGCGTAGAGCCGTACCACGCCCCCTCCTCCTCCCGCACGACGGACCAAAGCGCACGACGGTAGTCCACCGGATGAAGGAGCCGCGACCGCATTTCCGGTAGGGATCCCGGGGTTATCAGTACAAAAAGTGCACTATGGGATAACTGTCCGCAGTCGAGGAGTCCCCACGTCATGAGCCATGAGCCACCGCAGCACAGCGGAGACCCTGGTCGGCAGGGTCCCGAGGGCCGGTCCCCCCGGGACCCCTCCGAGAAGCCGGCCCCGGACGCCGAGAACGCCCAGGACGCGGCGCCGGACACCCCCGGGGCCTCGGATACGCCGGACGGCCCCCAGGACACACCGGCCGACGCGGACAGCGCGTCCGGCGACGCGGAGGGCGCGTCCGGTGCGGAGGGTGCGGACGGCGCGGACGGCGCGGACGGCGCATCCAGTGCGAACGACGACGCGGACGGCGCGTCCGAGGGCAAGGGGCGCACGAAACGCCGCAAGCGCCCCAAACGCACCGGCTGGCGCCGGGCCGTACCCACCTGGCGCATGACCCTCGGCGGCGTCCTCCTCCTCGCCGTACTCCTCGTCGGCGGCTTCCTCGTCGGCTACCAGCTCGTCGACATCCCCGCCGCCAACGCGGCCGCGACCGCCCAGTCCAACGTCTACCTCTACGCGGACGGCAAGAACGTCGTCGCCCGCGACGGAGAGACCAACCGCGAGAACGTCCGGCTGAGCCGCGTCCCCCTCACCATCCGGCGCACCGTACTGGCCGCCGAGGACCGGGACTTCTACTCCGAGAACGCCATCGACGTCTCCGCCACCCTCCGCGCCGGATGGAACACCGTCACCGGCAAGGGACGCCAGGGCGGTTCCACCATCACCCAGCAGTACGTCAAGAACTACTACCTCGGCCAGGAGCAGACCGTCGTCCGCAAGGCCAAGGAGTTCTTCATCTCCATCAAGCTCGACCGCGAGCAGAGCAAGGACGAGATCCTGGAGGGCTACCTCAACACCAGCTACTTCGGCCGCAACGCCTACGGCATCCAGGCCGCCTCCCACGCCTACTACGCCAAGGACGTCGAAGACCTCGACGCGGGTGAGGGCGCCTACCTCGCCTCCCTGCTCAACGCCCCCAGCGACTACGACGTCGTCGCCCACCCCGAGAACAAGGACGCCGTCCTCGCCCGCTGGAACTACGTACTCGACGGCATGGTCAAGGAGGGCTGGCTCAGCCGCTCCGACCGCGCGTCCCTGGACTTCCCCGTCCCCGTCAAGGCCCAGCCCGGCACCGCCCTCTCCGGCCAGCGCGGTTACGTCGTCCAGGCCGTCGAGGACTACCTCACCACCAACAAGATCATCGACGCGGACACCCTCGCCACCGGCGGATACCGCATCGTCACCACCCTCCAGAAGAGCAAGCAGGACGCCCTCGTCCAGGCCGTCGAGGACAACGTCCTGTCCAAGACCAGCGACGAGCGCGACGCCGACCGCAACGTCCGCGCGGGCGGCGCCTCCGTGAACCCCTCCGACGGGCACGTCGTCGCCCTGTACGGCGGCATCGACTACACCCGGCAGTTCGTCAACAACGCCACCCGCCGCGACTTCCAGGTCGGTTCCACCTTCAAGCCCTTCGTCCTCGCCGCCGCCCTCGCCAACGGCTCCAAGACCCACGGCGGCCGGGCCATCACCCCCAACACCCGTTACGACGGCACCAACAAGCGCACCGTCCAGGCCGCCACCGGATCCACCGGCTACTCCCCCGCCAACGAGGACGACGTCGACTACGGCTCCATCACCGTCCGCGAGGCCACCGACAAGTCCGTCAACGCGGTCTACGCCCAGATGGCCCAGGACGTCGGACCCCAGCAGGTCAAGGACACCGCGGTCGCCCTCGGCATCCCCGAGACCACCCCCGACCTCAGCGCCACCCCCTCCATCGCCCTCGGCCCGGCCACCGCCAGCGTCCTCGACATGGCCTCCGCCTACGCCACCCTCGCCGACCACGGCAGGCAGCGGGCCCACACCCTCGTCGTGAAGATCAGCAAGAACGGCACCGACCTCCCCCTGCCCACCCGGAACACCCACCGGGCCATCAGCCGCGAGGCCGCCGACACGACCACCTCCGTCCTGCTGAGCGTCGTCAAGGGCGGCACCGCCACCGCCGCCCAGTCGGCGGGCCGGCCCGCAGCCGGCAAGACCGGCACCGCCGAGGACGACCGGGCGGCCTGGTTCGCCGGCTACACCCCGGACCTCGCCACCGTCATCGCCGTCATGGGCCAGGACCCCGAGACCGGTATCCAGAAACCGCTGTACGGAGCCCTCGGGCTCGCCCGGATGAACGGCGGCGGCGCACCCGCCGAGACCTGGGGCGCCTACACCCGGGCAGCGCTGAAGGGCAGCGCCGTACAGGACTTCGACCTGGAGGCCGACGACGGTCCCGAGGAGCCGGAAGGGGACACCGAGGAAGCCGTGGGCGGCGACAGCGCGTCCCCCTCACCACGCTCCACCGGAGACCACCCCCGTACGAAGCCGTCCACGGCCCCCGCGCCCACCGACGCGCCGCGCACCCCCCGGGGCGAGACCCCCGCCGGCGGGGCGACGGCCTCCCCCGCGTCGGACGCGCCCCGCCAGGAGGACCAGCGGCACGCGTTCCCGGAACAGCCGGGGGAACACGCCTTCCTGGAACAGCCGGGGGAAGGGGCCCCGGAGGAACAGCGGGACGAGGGCCTCCCGAAGGCGGCCCCCGTCCTCGACTCCCGTCCCTGAGCCGGGCCGCGGATCCCTCACCGGGCGGCGTCACCCGGCATCCGGCACCCGGCGGCCTCAGTGCCCCGAGGTCGCCTTCAGCCCGACGACCGCCACCAGCAGCAGACAGACGAAGAAGATCCGGGCGGCGGTCACCGGCTCGTTCAGCACCACCATGCCGAGCACCGCGGCACCCGCCGCACCGATCCCGACCCACACCCCGTAAGCCGTACCGATCGGCAGCGACTTCGCCGCCTGCGACAGCAGCAGCATGCTCGCCACGATCCCGGCCCCGGTGAACACGCTCGGCCACAGCCGGGTGAACCCCTCGGTGTACTTCATCCCGATCGACCAGCCCACTTCCAGCAGACCGGCGACCACCAGCAGAACCCATGCCATGACGGCACCTCCACACGACGAACACGCGGACAGAACACACAGGTGCGTCGTCTTTGCGGAACCCGGTACGGCGCGTCTCGTCGGGGTCCCCCCACCGTAGCAACACCCACGCACCGGCAAAAGGCCTGGTGACAGCGGTCACCAGGCCTTCTCGGACCCTTCTCGGGCCCTTCCCGGCCCCCTCTCGGACAAGGGGGTCCGCGACCGGCCGGTCCTACAGGTACAGCCCCGTCGAGTCCACCGAGCCCTGGAAGCGGTCCGCCGCCACCGCGTGCAGATCCCGCTCCCGCATCAGCACGTACGCCACGCCCCGGACCTCGACCTCCGGGTCGTACAGCGCCCGGTCCCCCGGCTCCACGGTCCGTACGTTCTGGCCGACCGCGACCACCTCGGCCCAGGCCAGCCGCCGGCCCACCGCCGCCGTAGCGGGGATCAGAATGCCCCCGCCGGAACGCCGCTCGCCCTCGGGCGAGTCGGTACGGACCAGCACACGGTCGTGCAGCATCCGGATGGGCAGCTTGTCGTCGGTGTTCTCGCTCACGCCCCGAACCTACCTGGCCCCCCACCCCGCGCACGCCCCTGGGGCACCACGAAAAGTGCCGCCGCGACGGGGCGGCGGACACCCACCGGGGTTGGTGCTCAGCGCTTCTTCCGGCGCGAGGACACCGTCAGCAGCGCCACCGCGCCGGCCACCACCAGCGCCGCCGGGATCACGCGCTCCAGCCGGGGCGAGCCGTCCTCCGCCACGAACTGCGCCTTCACGTCCGACACCGTCCGGTTCACCGCGACGAACGCGCGCCCGGCCGTCCGGTCCACCGTGGCCGCCACCTTGGCCTTCGCGTCATCCATGATCGTCTTCGGGTGCACCCGTACGCCGATCTCGTCCAGCACCACCGCGAGCTGATCACGCCTGCTGATGATGTCCGCCTCGATCTGCGCAGGGGTCCTCGTGTCCGACACTGCGCCGCCTCCGTGGTCGTCGTCCGGTAAGCCTTCATCGACAGTCTGTCAGCTCGACCGCCCGTACACCCGGCGGCACCCCCTATTACGCTCGGTCCCGCACCACCCGTATGCCACCTGAGGAGAAACATGAGCGAGCGACTCCAGACCGGCGACACCGCCCCCGCCTTCACCCTTCCGGACGCCGACGGCAACGACGTCTCGCTCGCGGACCACAAGGGCCGCAAGGTCATCGTCTACTTCTACCCCGCCGCACTTACCCCCGGCTGCACCAAGCAGGCCTGCGACTTCACCGACAACCTGGAGCTCCTGACGGGCGCCGGCTACGACGTCATCGGCGTGTCGCCGGACAAGCCGGAGAAGCTCGCGAAGTTCCGCGAGAAGGAAGACCTCAAGGTCACCCTGGTCGGCGACCCCTCCAAGGAGGTCCTGGCGGCCTACGGCGCCTACGGCGAGAAGAAGCTCTACGGCAAAGTGGTGACAGGCGTCATCCGGTCCACGATCGTCGTGGACGAAGAGGGCAAGGTGGAGCGGGCTCTCTACAACGTCAAGGCGACCGGGCACGTGGCGAAGATCATCAAGGATCTCGGCATCTGACCGGACACCCTCCCTTCACGGCCGAAAACTTGTGACCGACATCGCAAAAGGCCATGGATTCGGTTTGCGACCGCCATGACCGCGCAGAAGCCTTTCCTGGAACACCCTCCGAGGAAAGGACCCGGCCATGGCGGCCCCCGACCCCCACCAGGCGGCCGACCCGGAAGCGGTCAAACGTCACCCGGCCCTCTTCCGCGCCATCAGGAAGCGCCAGAACCCGCGGCTCCGCCGGACCGACATCACGGTCACCGACGACCAGGCGGTCAAGCGGGCGGTGAAGGCGGCGTCACTCGGTAACGCCATGGAGTGGTTCGACTTCGGTATCTACTCCTACCTGGCCGTCACCATCGGACACGTCTTCTTCCCGTCGGGGAACGACACCACCCAGCTCCTCTCCTCGTTCGCCACCTTCGCGGTGGCCTTCCTCGTCCGGCCGCTGGGGGGCATGTTCTTCGGGCCCATGGGCGACAAGATCGGCCGTAAGAAAGTCCTCGCCCTCACCATGATCCTCATGGCGATCGGCACCTTCGCGATCGGCCTCATCCCCTCCCACGACACGATCGGGATCTGGGCGGCCGTCCTGCTGATCGTCTTCCGGATGCTCCAGGGCTTCTCCACGGGCGGCGAGTACGGCGGTGCCTCCACGTTCATCGCCGAGTACGCCCCCGACAAGCGCCGGGGATTCTTCGGCAGCTTCCTCGAATTCGGCACCCTCGCCGGCTACGTGGGCGCGGCCGGCCTCGTCACCGCCCTCTACGCCGTCCTGGACACCGGCCAGATGGAGTCCTGGGGCTGGCGCGTCCCGTTCCTGGTCGCCGGACCGCTCGGCATGGTCGGCCTCTACCTGCGGCTGCGCCTCGACGAGACCCCCGCCTTCCAGAAGCTGGAGGGCGGCACGGCACACGCCACGGAGGCCGCCGACCACGTCGAGACCACCGCCAAGGGCGACCTGGCCAAGATCTTCCGCCAGTACTGGCCGACGCTGATCCTCTGCATCGCCCTGGTCGGCGCGTACAACATCACCGACTACATGCTGCTGTCGTACATGCCGACCTACCTCTCCGACGAACTGGGCTACAGCGAGACCCACGGTCTGCTCATCCTGCTCGTGGTCATGGTCTTCCTGATGGTGGTCATCAGCCGCTTCGGCAAGCTCTCCGACCGCTTCGGCCGCAAGCCGCTGCTGATGACGGGCATGCTCGGCTTCCTGATCCTGTCCCTCCCGGCGTTCCTGCTGATCCGGCAGGGCAGCATCATCGCGATCACGGTCGGCATGCTGATGCTCGGCCTCTCCCTGGTCTGCATGCTGGGCACGATGTCCGCCGCCCTCCCGGCCCTCTTCCCGACCAACGTCCGCTACGGCTCCCTGTCGGTCGGCTACAACCTCTCCGCCTCGCTCTTCGGCGGTACGACCCCGCTGGTGATCACGGCCCTGATCAGCTGGACCGGCTCGAACCTGATGCCGGCGTACTACGCGATGGCGGCGGCCCTGATCGGCGTGATCGCCGTGGCCTGCATGAAGGAGACCGCCAACAAGCCCCTGGCCGGCTCCCCGCCCTCGGTGGAGACGACCGAGGAAGCCGTGGAACTGGTCCAGGCCCAGAGCCCGGACCCGAAGTTCTGACCGCTCCCTCCTCGCCGAGGAGCCTGCATCGGGGAGTACCCGGACGGCAGGCTTCCTCGGCGCCTTACGGCCTTCATCCGCTCATGAGGTCCTGGTTGACATGTTCAACGTGTGCGTACAGCGGTCCCTCGGTGACGACACGCTCGCCCTGGCCTCGTCTCCAAGGGTCCACCTGGATCACCGTCACCAGTACGTTGCCCAGCCCGATCACCACCCACCAGTCCCGGCCGTCCACATGCACCCGCCAGGTCGACTTGACCCACTTGCCGGTATCGGTGCGTACGTCGGCCGAGACCAAGTCCCAATGATCCGGGCCGAACGCCGTCAGCTCCTCGACGGGCGCGTTGCGCTGCTGCAGACGCTCGGTCACGTGAACACCCTGGGCCTTCAGCCGCGCCGGCTCGCGCAGGACGTGGCGCACGCGGGTGAACAGGGGCGCCGGCCCGGACTCGGCGTGGAAGCGGGCTGTCTCGAAGCGGGGTGCCATGGTGCTTCCTCGGGCAGGTCGGTCAGTTGATGTGTTGGAAACGCACCGGCGTGCCCAGCACAGCCCGGGCGCCCTCGAAGTCGGCCAGACGGGCCGCCAGCGTGGAGACGGCGAGGCCTTCCGGCAGGGCGGCGGAGAACTTCAGGCCGCGTACTGCGCGGGGGTCGACGTCGGGCAGCACGAGGTCTTCACCGACGTGCTCTCGGACCGTGCGCCACTCGGCGGAAGTCACGTTCTCACGCAGGCGTAGCCAGCAGTCGGCGGGGCGTTGCAAGGGGTCGGAGACTGAGGGGATTGACGCCGCCAGGGTGGCGTTGGCACGGTAGCCGGCCCACGTCCACCAGCGCACGTCGTTGCCGACGCGCGTGATCACGGTGCCGTCCGGGTGCACTGTGTCGGGCGCGTCGGTCTCGCGCTGTTCGGCCAGACAGGCTTCGGCACGCCGGGTGAGAGCGACGGGTGGGTCCGCTCCCAGCAGTACTTCGCGCATGGCGCGTGTCAGCGCGTAGGAAAGCCCGGCAATGCCGCCGCCCATCCATTTGGCGACGCCCCCGCCATCAGCGGGTTCGACGAAGACGCGTTTGCGCACCCAGTCGATGTACGTGACCTGCCAGCTTCGTCCGCTGAGAAGCAGCCGTCGCGGGCCTGGCCGTTCTTCGGTGAGCACGTTGGGGTCGGTGCGGCCGATTTCGGTGCGCCCGGACAGGACGGTGAACTGCGGCGGTGCGGTGAACGATGCGGTGAGTTCGATAAAATGGCGCCTGCCGAAGCGGCGTTCCGCCTCGGGGCCTACGAACAGCAGACCACCATCGCTGTCGAGGAAGCCCTCGTCGATGAGGTGGCGCAGGATCGGAGCGGCGGACCGGTCGAAGGGGGCAAGGCCGTTCCACTGTTGGTCCCACAACTGGTCGCCCAGTTTGTGCTGTTGCAAGGTGGCGGCGAGCAATTGCTGGGCCACGAGGTGACGTGGCTCGGGTGGTGGGCTGACGGGCTCGACCCAGCCGCGCGACCACAACAGCAGTAGTCCGGCTGCCTGGAGCAACGCGTCCTCGCGGGTGGCGAGGAACAGGCAGTTGCGTACCGTGCCCGCCCGCCGGCCGGTGCGGCCGATGCGCTGCAGGAAGGAGGCGACGGAGGTGGGTGAGTCGATTTGGATGACGCGGTCGAGGTCGCCGACGTCGATGCCGAGTTCGAGGGTGGAGGTGGAGACGATGACACAGTCGCGGGCTTCGGCGAAAGCCTGCTCGGAGCGCGTGCGTTCGTCGACGGATAGGGAGGCGTGGGACAGGAAGACGGTCACCTCGCGGGCGCGCAGCGCGGCGCCCAGTTCCTCCACTTGGCGGCGCGAGTCGCAGAAGACGAGCCGCTTCTCTCCTCTGTGCAGGGCGGCGATGAGTTTCGCGGCGTTGTCGAGGGAGCCCACGTAGTCGAGTTCCACCTCGCCCGCGGGCCTGCGGGACGGGTCCGCGGTGACCGGTTCCCCTTGTCCGCTTGAACCGGCGGCGGGCAGCTGGACTCCCGGCGCGACGACCCGTCCGGTGCGATTCCCCGCACCGGCGCCTTGCAGCCAGTGCAGCAACTGCTCCGGGTTGCCGACGGTTGCCGAGAGACCGATGCGCTGAATGGGTCGACCGGTGACTCTTACGAGCCGTTCCAGTACGGCCAGCAGATGCCGGCCCCGGTCATCGCCCGCGAAGGCGTGCACCTCGTCGACGACGACGGCCCGCGCGCTTCCCAGGAGGCGCGCGTGGTCGGTCTTGACACCGATCAGCATCGCTTCGAGTGACTCGGGGGTCGTGAGCAGGATGTCGGGCGCTTCGGTGCGGATGCGCTGCCGCTGGGACTCCTTGGTGTCGCCGTGCCAGAGCGCCGCGCGTCGTCCGAGCCACTGTGCGTACGCGTCCACACGGCCGACGAGGTTGTTGAGGAGCGCCTTGAGTGGGCACAGATACAGCACCGAGGTACCGGTCCACTTCTGCTCCGACATGGCCGACAGGAGGGGGAAGCATGCCGCCTCGGTCTTGCCGCCCGCCGTCGGCGCCAGCAGGACGGCGTCCTCACCGTCCATGAGCGGTGTGATGGCCATCCGCTGGAGGGGGCGCAGGTCGGGCCATCCGAGTGTGTTGACGATGTGGTGCAGGACGACGGGGTCCAGCCGGTCCAGTACGTCGCGCTCTCCTCGGGCCGGGCTGCTGTCCTCAGTCATCACAGCTCCAGCTCGATGTCATCTGCGGAAGCGGCACCTCCCGCGACCGAGGCGGCCAGGTTCCGCTCCACGTCGGTGAGCTCGCTGCTCGCGACCGTCAGCCGGTAGTGCTGCCGGGGGTCGAAGTCGTCGAACTGGTCGACCCTGTCGAGGACGTCACCGACGAGTTTCTTCAGGAACAGCCGGGGCGCCACCCCCACTTTTCCGCCCAGTGCCCCGCCGACGGCTCGCGCCAGATCGGCTACGTAGGCGTCGTCGACAACTGTCTTCACGCGCTCGGGGGCATGGGCGGCGTCCGCGTACAGCTCGCGGATGGTGGTACCGAGGCCGACCAGGGACTCCTGGCTGAACCCGGGCAGCCGGATCTGGACGGCACGGGGGTTGTCGAAACGGGGATCGGTGGTGAAGTCGGTGGCGAGCCGCTGGGCGAGCGGGGCCAAGCGCTGGACGCCCTGTTGGCCGTCGTAGAAGGCGGGTGTGCCGGTGATCACAAGATAGAGGCCGGGGAAGCGACCGGAGTGGACCTCGTCGATGAGTTGCCGCAGCGCGTTGAGCGCCTTGTCCCGGGCGTCGGACCGTACGCGCTGCAGGGTCTCGACTTCGTCGAGGACGACGAAGAGCCCGGTGTGCCCGGAGTCGCGCAGCACGGTGAGCAGGCCCTGCAGGAATCCGAGGGCACCGAAGTGGTCGAGGTCCCCGCGTACGCCGGCGGACCGCCGTGCGGCAGCCGCCACGTGCGGCTGACCGCCGAGCCAGGCCAGTACGGCTGCGGCGGTGGCCTCGTCCCCCTCGGCGAGCGCCGCGCGGTAGCCGCGCAGCGCCGTGGCGAAGGACGGCGCGTGCCGGGACACCTCGGCAAGTCGGGCGACCAGCAGCTTCTCGACCTCCTGCGGCAGTTCCGCCTCGGTCGCTCCGGCAGCGAGCGCGTCCTCCTCCAGCGCGTAGAACCATGCGTCGACGACCGGCCGCAGTGCGCTGGGCGGGAAGCTGGAGGTGGTGAGCCGCTCAGTGAGGCGCCGGTAGACGGTCTCCAGCTTGTGGAGCGGCGTCTCGCTCTCCGAGGTCTGGATCTCGGCCACGGCGAAGTTCCGCCGCTTGGCCCGCTCCCCCAGCCAGCGGGTGAAGAACGTCTTGCCGGATCCGTACTCTCCGCGCACCGCCTTGAACACCGATCCACCGGACGCGACGGCGTCCAGTTCGGCGTCGAGGGCGGCCTCGAACCGGTCGAGCCCGGTGGCGAGCAGATCGAGCCCACTCTCGGGCACGGCGCCGCGGCGCAGGGCATCGATGACGGTACGGCGGCGGGCGGCGCTGACCTGCGCGGGGCGGCTGGGTCCGGTGGTACTCACGACCATCAGTGTTCCACCTCCCTGAGCGTTACTGGCCTAGGCCGGGAGCCTGCCTCGGATGTTCCTCCGGCAGCCGGTGGCAGCCCTGGTCCTCACTTGAGCTCGCTGGGCCGAACCTCCTGCATGCGACGACTCCGTTCGGGCCAGGACTCGCTGACTCCGGGTACGGCCCGCCCACAGCGGGTCGGCTCCTGCCCAGGCTGTCCCAATCGCTTGACGGTCACCACAGAGCGCTGCTGAAATCACTCTCTGTACAGGCACAACAGGGTGGGAAGTGGAGTCACATGGCAGCGCTCGACAATGTGAAGCTGAAGGACGTACTGGCGGACGTCGCCTCGGGTTCCTTACAGCTGCCCGATTTCCAGCGGAATTGGAAATGGGACGACGACCGGATCCGCGCGATCATCGCGACGGTCACGCTGGATTACCCGCTCGGCGTCGTCATGACACTGCAGACCGGCGGCGCGACTCGGTTCCGTTCCCGGACCCTCACCGGCGCACGGCCTGGCGATGACCCCGCGGCCGATCTTCTGCTGCTCGACGGACAGCAGCGTCTCACCTCCCTCTTCCAGGCGATGTGGCTGGATGCCCCGGTGGAGACCGCCGACTCACGGGGCAAGCCCATCCAACGGTGGTACTACGTCGACATCGCGAAATCCGTCGGGCCGTCCGTGGACCGCGACGAGGCTGTCGTGTCCGTCCCCGCGGACAAGGTGCTGCGGACGGACTTCAACCGCACGGTGGTACTTGACCTGAGCACCACCGAGGCCGAGTGCACAGCCGGCCTGTTTCCCCTGCACTTCGTCTTCGACGCCCAACGTGTGAACGAGTGGAAGAAGGCGTACATCAAGGCGGACGAGGACCGGAACTGGGACCTGTGGGGCCAGTTCGACGAGGCGGTACTCCAGCAGGTCCGTGCCTTTCAGGTTCCGATGATCCGGCTGGCTGCCTCCACCTCCATGGACGCCGTCTGCGCGGTCTTCGAACGCGTCAACACCGGCGGAGTGCCTCTCAACGTCTTCGAACTGCTCACCGCCACATACGCCGGGGACCGCGACCACGTGGATCAGACCGGGGATTACTACCAGCTCCCGGTGGTCTGGGGCGATATCAAGCAGGCGCTGGCGAGCAAGTACCCGGTCTTCGGCCACTTGGGCAACGGAGTCGAACACGGGTTGAGCAGCATCGACTTTCTGCAGGCCATCGCTCTGGCGCGCACCTGGGAACGCAAGCAGGAGGGCGTCAGTGCCACGGTGTCCTGCAAGCGCCGCGACCTGCTCGATCTCCCCCTGGCCGACTTCGTCCGCCTGGCGCCCAAGCTCGCGGAAGCCTTCGCCTGGGTGGGCGACTTCCTGGAGCGACAGTGCATCGTCCGCCCGGCCGATCTGCCGTACAAGACGCAGCTCGTCCCGCTCGCGGCCGTCCGCGCCATCCTCGACACGGGGATGGACGGTCTGGGGGCGGAGGAGAAGACCGAACAGTGGTACTGGTGCGGGGTGCTCGGTGAGATGTACGGCGGCTCCACGGAGACGCGCTTCACCAAGGACGTCGAACAGCTCGTCCCCTGGATCGCGCAGGACGACAAGGCCCCCGAGACGGTCACGGAGGCGTTCTTCTTCGCCGACCGCCTGGACACTCTCACCACGCGCAACAGCGCCGCCTACAAGGGGATCTACGCCCTGCTGATCAAGCAGGGGGCGGTGGACTGGCACCACACCGGTGTCCCACTCAGTCCCGGCCGGCTGGACGAGTACGGCGTGGACGTGCGCCAGATCTTCCCCAAGGCGTGGTTCCGGCGCGGCAACAGTGACGGCCTGCCCACGAGTTCGATCGTGAACAAGACACCCCTTTCCTACCGTGCCTCCATGGACATGACCGGGGCACCGTCGTCTTACCTGTCCACGATGATCGCCGCGTCCGACATGCGTCCCGAATGGTTCGACGATGTTCTGACCACGCACCTGATCGATCCGGAGGCTTTGCGCGAGAGCGACTACGAGCGCTTCTACCGCGACCGCTCCAAGCAGTTGCAGGATCTCGTGCACTCCGCCATGGGTAAGAGGACGATGCTCCGTGACCTGCCGGAGGACGACGCCCGATGACGACCAGGCCGCACGAGCGGGACGTCTCGTCACTCAAGGGCAGGACCGTGTCCGTGCAGGACATCCTCGACCTGTTCCAGGTCAGGGTCCGCGACCACAGGTCGGTGCACCGGATCTCGCAGGCCCTCACTGACGCCGGGCTCACCACGCTGCCGGACTTCGCCGTCTGCGGCTTGCGCAGCAGTGTCGACGTCGTGGCGCTGGCTGCTGTTCCCACACAGCGTGCGGGCGACGAACCGGAGAGTGAGGCGGACGAGGCGCTGCCCTCGCATGCCCTGCCGCAGCGGCTGCTGCTCGTCGACATGCCGTCGGCCCGGCGCGGCCTGGTGTCCGTGGGCCCTGGCACACCCCTGTCGCAGACGACTTTCCTGATGCGCACGAAGGGCCTCTCCCAGGTGCCGGTGACCACTGGCATGGCGCAGGTGCACGGGGTTGTCACCTGGGGGTCCGTGGCCAAGATGTACGAGGCGGGGAGGGATGCCACGCTCGACAGCGCGATGGAGAAGGACTCGCTGCCCGTCGCCGACGCCCGCCAGGAATTCTTCACCGCCCTCCCGGTCATTCGTGAGCACGGCTATCTGCTCGTCCGCGGCGATGACGGTTGCCTCTCGGGGATCGTCACCGCCGCGGACGTCACGGAACGCTTCGAAGGGGCGGCACGCCCTTTCTTCATCGTCGGCGAGATCGAGTCCTTGCTGCGTCGCTGCCTGGGCGCGGCACTGGACACGGAAACCATCAGGGCGGTCCAGACGAACAAGAAGCCGGAGCACCGGACCGGCCAGGTGTCTGACCTGATGTTCGGCGACTACCTGAAGCTCCTGGACGGCGACCAGACGAAGCAGTCCCTCGCCGAGCGGGCGAACCGCAACTGGGAGGCACTGAAGTGGCCCAACATGCCCCGGGAACAGTTCATCGGCCTACTGAAGAGGGTGAAGGACATCCGTAACCGGATCGCGCACTTCGACGAGAAGCCGCTTCCTCCTGGGATGCTCGACGAACTGACGACCTTCGCGACGGTGCTGCGGGCGTACGCGTCGTAAGCCGCTGGGCGGCACAGACCGTGGTCGATGACGTTGCGCGTACCTCGTCATGGCGGGCCGCAGCCCGGAGTGAGCAGAGCGGCTGCCCGTCATCCTGGAAGCGGCCCGGGGCTCGTCGTCAGCCCGCTCCGAGGGCGAACTGCTCGCGCATCAGCGCCTCGTGGAGCCGCAGGGTGCGGCCGTCCGGCAGGGTCTCCAGAACCTGAACGCCGTCGTAATTGAGCAGCTGCCGCAGGACGGCGGCGAAGCCGTCGCCCCGGGCCGCGGGCATGCCCACGCGCTGGGCGAGCGCGGTGACGGGCAGAGTGCCGCCCACATCCAGCAGGGCGGCGAGCGCCTTGTGGACCTGCTCCTGCTGCGGCTTGCGCGCCAGGCCGCCGAGCTGCGCCTCGTACGTCTCCGAGTGAAGCAGCGCCGTCACCAGTGCCTCAGTGCGGGAGACGACGGTCGGGGTGAGTAGGGCGTCGTCTCCCCCTGGGGCCAGCGCGACATCGAAGAGCGCATCGGGCAGTGTCCCGGGGTCGGGCTGCTTCTTACGGGACTTCGCGGGTGCCTTCTTCGGAGTCGGGTCGGCTGCCTGGGACGTCTGTTCCTCCGGCGCCCGCGTCCCGACCCCTCCGATCGGCCACCAGTTCGGCCGCTGGTCGCCCAGTTCCCGCCACCCCTTGGGCGGTTCAGCCCCGAACGGCAGGAACGCGAGCACCGGGATGGTGAACTCGGCGAGGGACGCCCCGCCGTGGTAGCCGGCCTTGAGGGCGGTGTAGCGGGAGTCTGCGTCCCACAGCGCGACAATGGACGCGCCGGGCTCGGGCCACACCACGCGCGGTCCGGTGAGGGCGATCTCGCGGTCGGCGAGCGGTCCGGTGCCGGGCAGACGGTGGCGGGCGGACGCGGGGTCGGCAGCCGTGGCGACTCTCGTGCCGTGCCGGTCGACGACGTGGCCGTGGTCGCTGGTGACGATGACGGCCATGCCCTGGGTGGCCGCCGCCCGCAGCAGGTCCCGCAGGCCGGGCACGTCGCCGACCCGCCAGGCTCCGTCGCCGAGTTTCTGTTCCTTGCCGAGCCGGTCGTCGATGGCGTTGAGGACGACGGCGACATGGGTCCTGCCGTCGCCGAGGGCTTCCGTAAGCGCCGGGCCGAAGGCGTCGCCCGCGGTCTCGGTGCGCAGGTCGTCCTTGTGGAACACGGCGGCCGGGGCCCCGCCCCACAGCCTCAGCGCGGGGAAGAGCCGCTTTTCGTCGGCCTGGGTGCCCTTCGTCAGCGCGCCGGCGAAGAGCGAGGTGCGGGACACCGCCGTCACGGTGGGCAGGGCGGCGGCCATGGCCCGCCGCCGCGGGGTGTCGTCGGTCGGAAGCGGGTCGAACTCCGCCCAGGAGCCGCGGAGTTCCTCACCGAGCTCGTTCGCTATGGCCACGCTCATGCCGTCGAGCACGAGCAGCAGCACCCGCCGTTCCTCGCCGCGCCGGACGACGGGTCCGACCACACGGTCGAGGAACGTCTCGACGGTGAGCATGGAGCCTGGCGGGGTGCCGGCCTCGGTCCAGGAGGCCAGCGAGCGCGCGAAGGAGGCGTCGATCTGCCGGCGCCAGTCCCTGACGCGCGCGCCGAGGGTGTCGTACGCGGCCTTGAGGACGGGGTCCGGGTCGCCGCCGGCCTCGATGTGCTCCAGTGCGAGGTCCGCCCAGCCGGTCTCGTCGACCTGCCGCTGTATGCCGTCGGCGACGGTGGGTGAGTCGGTGGCCGGGTCGGTGGCCATCCAGCGGGCGAGGCGCTGCCCCATGCGGGCGCGTTCGACGCGGGCGGCTTCCTCCGGTTCGGCGGCGAGCCGGTGGTCCGCCAGCTTCCGTACGGCGTCCCCCACCGCGGCCGGGTCGCCCGTCGCGAGGGCCCGGCCGACGGCGGTGAACCGAGCGTCGAGTCCGCCGCGCAGGACAGGGCTCGCCGCGACGGCCTGTTCCGCGCCGAACTGGCGGGCCAGTGCGGCCGCTCGTTCGAGCACGGTGCCGGTGGTGCGGCGCGCCTCGCGGGCCTGGTCGGCGTCGGCGCCGCCGGTGCGGTGTCCGGACGCCAGCAGGGTGGTCACGTACTCCTCGGCGGACCGGCCGAAGACGGTCACCAGGGCGTCGAGCTGGTCGCCGACGGCCGGGGGCCGGTCGCCGAAGTAGCGTTCGGCGCGGCCCCTGGACTGGTAGGTCTCGGGGGCCGGCTCGGCGTGCTGCCACAGTGCAGCGCAGACGAGGCCGAAGGCGGCGGTGTCGGTGCCGCGTTCGGCGTCGACGAGGGCGAGCAGGGCGTGTCCGGCGAGACCTGCCTGGTCCTGTTCGCCGAGGAAGGCGGTCAGTCCGGCGCGTTCGGGGCCGCGCAGGCCGAGGAGACGTTCGGGGGCGCCGGGGCGGGTCGTCCAGTGCAGCAGGGTCTGGGCGTCGAGCCGGTCGTCGCCGGGGCGTTGGCGCGTGCCGCCCTCGGTGTCGTGGCGGCCGAGGCGCAGACGGCGCTGGGCGAGGGCGGTGAGGGCGTGCTGGCGGGACAGCCAGCCACCGGGCACGGACGGCCAGCCGCCGGGCGGGGTGGCGTCGAGCAGGGCTTCGGCGGCCCAGTTGACGTCCTTGAGACGCGGGTCGATCTGCCGGGCGCCGAACGCCTCGCGGACGACGTCCCAGCTGTCGACCGTGTCGATGCGCTGTTTGTGGACGCGGGCGAGGATCGCCGGGTCGAGTTCGTTCTGTTCGCGGTCGGTGAGGACGACCAGGACGGCGGGGCCGGGGCTGCGACCGGTCAGGTGGTCGAGGACCAGTTCGTGGACGGCGAGAGGCGACGGGGCCGCGGCGACGCCGGCCGCCTTGTCCTCGTCCCAGGCCGGTTCGGCGGGGCCGTCCCACTGGGGCGTGGACCGCAGCAGTACGACGCGGCGCCGTGCCCCGCCTTCCCCCGTCAGGGAGTCGGCGAGGGAAGACTGCGAGGACAGGTACTGGGTGACGGTCGCGGTGTTCAGCCGGACCGCGCCCGGGGCGGCGGCGACGGTGTCCGTCATTCGACGACCTGCCAGGTGATCTCGATGGTCGCGTCGGGGTGGCGGGCGGCCAGTTCGGACAGTTCGGCCTGGAGGTCGGCGGCGGCCCGCGCCGCGGTCGTACGGCGGCCTCCGGACCTCCGCGTCGTGCCGCCGCCGCTCGCCGCGGAGGGCATGTCCTGCGGCTTGATGTAGGAGATGCGCGGGTCACTGGTCGGAGTGTCCAGGGACAGGTCGCCGGCCGAGGGGGGCTGCGGTGCTGCGGGCGGGGGCGGCGGGGTGGCGGCCTGGCTGCGCTTGACCAGGGCGACGACCTCGCGCTGGGTGCGGGCGAGCGCCTCGCGCAGGTCGGCGGTGCGCTGGTCGTCGCGGGCGACGTTGCGCAGCGAGTCGAGCAGCGCCTCGCCCTCGGGCCCGAGCCCGGCGGCGAGTTCCAGCGTGCTCCAGGGCGCGGCGGCGACGGCCTCGGCGACGGCGCGGGCTTTCTTGATGGAGGTGCCGTACCGGTCGGCGCTGGTCTCACCCAGGTCGAACGAGGCCAGGGCCTCCACGGTCTTCTTTGCTCCGGCCGCCCCCTTGCCGGCCTCCGCCGTGAGCGCGTCCAGCAGTTCCAGGGAACTGCGGGCGAGCGGGAGGCGGCCGGTGTCGGCGGTCTGGTCGAGGCCGAGGAAGCCGGCGTGGGCCTCCAACTGGTGCACCAGGTCGGCCGCGTGGTCGCGGTCGGTGCGGGCGGCGTCGATGATCTGGCGGGCGAACTGGTTGACCATGCGACCGCGCCGCAGCGCGGGCGGCTTCACCCCGAAGACCGTCTCGAAGCGCTGCCGTGCCGTGTCCCAGGCGGACTCGGCGGGCAGCGGCTGACTGCGCAGCGCGTCGTGGTCCTTGATCGCGGGCAGTTCGGGCGCGGGGTCGAGGACGGTGCCGCCTCGCACCCACACCCGGTCGTCCATCTCCGCGAAGGAGGCGACGACCAGCCGGGCCAGGAAGTCGGGCAGGCCCCGCGGGTCGGGCCGGTCGGTCCAGTCGGTGAGCGTGATCAGGGACAGGTCCCCGGTGACGCCCTGGCCGCTGGCGAGCTGTCGGAAGTGGTCGGCCCAGTAGCGGGACAGCTCGAAGTAGGCCTCCTTCTGCTGTCCGAGGCGCAGGGGTCCGGCGATCCGCTGCATGAGCCTGCGGTCGGCGGCCGGGACCTCGACCCGTCCGTCGCGCGCCTCGGCGGCGGCCCGGACGTGGGTGAACACCTTCTTCGTGTCGACGGCCTTGACGGCGGTGCCGGTGGCGTCGGGGTCGAGGTCGGGGTGGGCCGGGTACTGGTGGGCGAGGAGCTTGCCCGCGATGTGCCGGACGCCGTCGTGCAGGCTCTGTCCGAAGGACAGGGTGAGGCCGTCGACGTCGGGCAGCGCGACGAGGTGGTCGTCGAAGTCGGGGACGACATCGGCGGCCTGCTTCCGGGCGAGTCCGTACGCCTGCTTGAAGGCGCCCTTGACCTGCTTGAGCAACGCCTCGCGCTGAGTTTCGAGGAGGCCCTTGGCGCGGCTGCGGTTGTCGGCGTTGAGGTGGCCGGCGTACTGGGTGTCGAAGCGGTGCTCGTCGGCGAGGGCCTTGTCGATGACGACGAGGCGCCGGAAGTCGGCGAAGCGCACTGTGGACAGATGGGCGGGCAGCCAGGCGACGGTACGGGACCGCTCGCCCTGCTGGCGCTCGCGCAGTCGCCGGATGCGGTTGACGTCCTCGACCGGGCCCCACTCGCCCTCGTCGAAGGGGAGGTCCATGGCGATGCGCCAGCGGCCGTCCTCCTGCGGCATCAGGTCGTGGTCGGGCAGCTCGTCCTCGTCGGCGACGTTCCCGAAGACGATCTCGGCGGTACGGACCGTGCCGCGCCAGGTGAAGCCGATCTGGTCGCTCAACTGGCCGTGCTCGACACCGAGTTCCTCGGACAGCAGACGGCGGGCGAGGGCCACGCGGTTGCCGGGGTTGTCGTTGACCTGGGCGTTGGCGATGACGGAGTCGACGTCGACGCCGGAGAGTTCGAGGCGGACGCCGGGGTTGGCGTCGGTGCCGGTCTCCTTGATCTCGGGGAACCTCGCCGCCCACTCGGCGACCTTGTTCTTGATGATGCCGACCTCGGCGCCCGGGATCGGCGCCAGGACCGACCCGTGGTTGAGCGCGCCGAGCCGCCGGATCGTCAGCTCGGCGAGGGCGGGCACGCTGGGCGCGAGCGCGGACAGCAGCAGGGTGCACACGAGCCGGTTGTCGCCGGCGAACATCCGGCAGCGGCCTGCACGCTGCGGGTCGCTGAAGGTGTCGGGCCGGTTGCGGTACTGCTCGACGTCGTCCTCGGTGATGTCGTACGAGCTGAGGAGATACGGGCGGAGCTTGGTCTTGTACAGCTTGTCGGCAGCCTCGAAGACGACCTTCAGGCTGTCGGTGAACGGCTTGTCGCCGCCCTCCGCGATCACCGGGTAGAGGTCGCCGACGGGAATGAGCTGCCCGAGGCGGATCTCGTTGCGGTGATCGGCCAGGAGCTGGCCCATCAGCTTCAGACCGGTGCGGGAGCGCTGAAGAGCGGACGAGATGTGGACGAGGGTGTCCATGAACGCCGGCGAGAACGGGTACGTCAGCCGGAACGACTCCGCGTCCGCGCCGGTTGTGCCCTTCTCCGAGCCGAGCAGGGTGTCCCAGACCTGGGTGCCGACCCGCCTCGTCTGCTCGAACGCCGCGTCGACCAGCTTGGCCGCCTCGGCGTCCTTGGGCTTGAGAAGGCGGGCGTGGGCGATCTGCGGGAGGTTGCGGTCCTCCAGGGTGATCTTGTCGAACCGGCCGGAGGCCAGGTTCAGTGTGTCCTGGATGGACGACTCGGCCGCGCCGGACACCTCCTCGCCGACCAGCTCACGCAGGTCGCGCTGGCGGGCGATGAACGACACGATCGGGATGGCACGGCGGGCGTCGCCGCCCTCCACGAAGTTCGTGATCTTGCTGGCTTCACGCGCCACGAACTTCTCGTTGTGGATGAGGGTGGCGAGCCACAGGATCAGCTCGTCCATGAACAGGATCAGGCCGTCGTAGCCGAGCGACTTGGCGTGCTCGGCGATGACGGACAGGCCGGCATCCAGGGAGATGAAGCCGTGCTCGTCCTCGGCTGCGTTCTTGGTGAAACCGGGCAGGAGGTTGGTGCTGGCATCGTTGACCAGCTTGGCGCGCAGCTCGGACGGGGTGGAGGGGTTGAGGAGGTTGAGCGATACGCCCGACTCGTGGTTCTCCTCGGCGGCGAGCGCGGTGTCGAGGAGCTGCGGGGTCCAGGCGAAACCCTCACCCCATTCGTCCTCTTCGCCGTCGTCCGTCTCGCTGCTGCCCAGACCGCGGATGACCGCCTCGTCGCCGTAGGTGGCGCGCTGAGCACGGATGTCGGCGAAGAGGGAGTCGGTCCGGTACACCTGCGGGGTCGGGGCCTCCGGGTGCAGCTTCTTGACGTGATGCACGTACCCGCCGAGGACGCGCTGTTCCAGGGCCTTCGCGCCGAGCATGTGGTACGGCACGAGCAGGAACTTCTTGCCGTCGGTGCTCAGCCACTCATGCTTGGTCAGCACCGGGTCGAACTCGGTACGGGCACGGGCTGCGGGGTCACCGCTGAGCAGCGCGTACAGCACGGCCATGAAGTGCGACTTACCGGAACCGAACGAGCCGTGGAGATACGCCGCCTTGGAGCGGTGCCCATCGAGCGAGGCCTTGATGAGGGCCAACGCCTCGTCGAAGTTCTCCTGCAGCCGCTCGGTGACGACGTAGTCCTTGAGCGCGTGCTGGGCGCCCTCCGGTGTCGTCGCCTCGGCGAGGGACAGCACGAAGTCCGAGGTGGAGATGGACTCCTTGATGTCGATGACATCGCGGAGGAGGGGCTGCTGAGCCATTGCGGGGTCTCGCTCTCCCTGACGGTGGTCGGTGCTGCTGCTCGTACCCGCACACGCGGAGTCCGCCGCCGGGGCCCGATGCCGGTCCGACTCGTCCTGAACGTCACCCGTACGGCCTGCGCACAGCACCCTACATCCGTCCTCCTGCGGACCACCTGCCGTATCCCCTCGCACACCGTCCGTGCGGGCCGCTTCGGCCCCGCCGTGAGCACTACGGCCGCCGTCGCCCCGACCGGCAGGCGTCCAGCAGATGCCGGCTCGCGACCGTGAAGGGGTGCTCGGGGCCCATGCCGCACTCCCGCCGCTCGACGACGTCGGTCATCAGCGCGATCGCCTCGTCCACGTGCCCGAGTGCGGCCCGGGTCCGGGAGAGGAGTTGCCGGGCGGCGAGCACGACGGGGTAGTCGGGCCCGAAGCGTCGTACGTATGTCTCGGCGACCTGCCGGATCTCACGGTCGGACTCGTCGAAGCGGCCCAGGAGATACAGCGCCCACGCGTGGTTGTGCCGGGCGCCCAGCGTGACGGTGTGGTCGGGGCCGAGGACCCGCTCGCACTCCGACGGCAGTGTGAGCAGGGCGCCGCCTTCCTCGGTGACCACCTCGGTGGCGGGCAGCATCTCCAGCAGACTGGCGCGGGCCCGCAAGGTCAGCGGATGCGCGGGGCCCAGTGCCGAGCACCGCCCGGCGACGGTCTCGCGGAGCAGTGCGACCGATTCCTCGCGTCTCCCGAGGTTCGCCAGCACCAGCTGGAGCCCGTACCCGCTGTCGGTGGTGTCGGGGTCGTCGGCGCCGAACAGTCGCTGCTGGACGTCCCGGACCGCGCGGAGCGCCGTTTCGGCCTCGGCGTACCTGCCCAGCCGGAACAGTGCCCGTCCCTCCCGGGAGAGGGCTGCGAGGACCGTGCGGTGGTCCGCACCGAGGTGCCGCTGCCCAAGGTCCGCCGCGGTGCGGGCGGTCTCCCGGGCGGAGGGGTAGTCGCCGGTCCGGTGCAGGGCGACGGCCAGCCGGGTCGTGACGGCCAGCGCGTCGGCGGCGGACGGCCCGCCGACGTGCCGCAGCAGCGCCAGCGCGTGGGGGACCAGCAGACGCAGCCGCGGATCGTGCGGCCCCGCGTCGGGGACGACGGGCACGGCCGCGTCGAGCATGCGGACAGCGGTCGTGTCGAGGACGGACACGAGGTCTGCGGCGGTGGCCGTCGAGACGCTGTCGAGGAGGATGCCGTGACTCTGCACGCAGCGCGTGCCCGCAACGTCGACCAGCTCGGACAGCGACTGGTCGAGGAGGGCTCGAAGAGCCGTCTCGGTGCGGGCACGCGGTAGTACGGCCTCGATGCGGACGTGGTTCAGCAGGGTCAGCGGCAGCGGCTCGGCGGCGAACCGGGCCAGCAGTCGGAGCAGGGCCGCCGCTTCGGGCAGCCCGCGCGCCTCGAACGCGTCGAGGGTGAGCTGCCAGGTCAGGCCGACCAGGTGGCGGGGATCCGCCGGGGACAGCGCGTCGGCCCCGCGGTCGAGCAGCCGGACTCCTTCGTCCCCGTCGAGCTGGTCCCCGTAGGCGTCCATGGTCCACGGGTCGATGACCTGGTGGGAGAGGAAGCCCCCCGCCAGCGTGAGGGCGAGGGGCAGCCGCCCGAGCCGGTCGGCGACCCGTGCCGCCTGTTCCGGCGTCCCGCTGTGCGGGGCGAGATCGCGCAGGACGAGCGCGGCGTCCTCGCGGGGCAGGACCCCGATGTGCTGCAGTTCGGCGCCGGGCCACCAACGGGCCGCGGCACGCCGTGTGGTCACCAGGACGGTGCCGCGCGGGCTTGTGCGCAGCCAGTTGCCGTCCCGCAGGACCTCCGGTTCGTCGGTGTTGTCGAGGACCAGCAACCAGGGCTCGGCGGAACGGTCGAGGTAGTTCCAGACGAGATCGGCGGCAGGTCTGAGTCCGTTGCGCGCCGCGAGCAGTTCGCCGTCACCCGCCCCTCGGTCGGCGGCGACGGCGAGCATGCCGGCGCGCAGACTCGCACGGTCGGCGGCGTTGACCCACAGGCCCACCCGGCCCTGGTCCCCGGTGACCTCGTCGAACAGGGCGCAGGCGACCGCCGTCTTGCCGGAGCCGCCCATGCCGTACAGCACGTAGACCTGGCCGCCGTGCTCGGCCCGGACGCTCTCCCGCAGTCGCTCCATCACCTCGTTGCGGTCGCGCAGCGCGACGGGACACCGGCCGACCGCCGGGCGCCGCACCGAGTCCGGCCCACCGTGCTCCGGCCCGCCACCGCCGTAGTGGTGGTGCTCGCTGATGTGCTGGTCGCCCCGCGACTGGTAGACGCGCCCCTGGTCCTCGGCGTGGCCGTCCGTGCCACCCGTCATCGCTCGGTGATGTGCTGGTCACGTCCCGCTTGGTAGACCCTGCCCTGACCGGACGCGGTGGCGTGCTGGGTGATGCGCCGCGTGGCCGAGCCTTCCGGGTCGAGTCGGTCCAGCAGTGCCCGCAGTTCCTGGACGGCGTCGGGCCGGGCGACCAGCAGCCGCCGGACCGCCCCCTGCCACTGGAGGCGCAGTTCGTCGAGGGTCTGCTGGTCGTCGGCCGCCGTGGCGGCCAGGACGTCCTCGCGTCCGGCCTCCAAATCGGCGGCTACCGTGTCGGCGCGCTCGGGCTGCGTCCGGCGCCAGAGCCGTGTGATCCCGTCCCGCATGTGCTGCCAGGCGTCTGTCGCCATCAACGCGACCAGGGTGGTCCCCGCACCCTGTGCGAGCAAGGCCACTTCTGCGTCCACAGCCGCCCCTCCGTTCACTCGATTTCCAGACACCAGAACTGAACGTGTCACTCGTCAGACGGTGATGCGATCACCTTTGCGGTCCACTTTCATTCCCTCCCTGAGCATCATGGGACAGGGAAGGATCAGTCCTCGCCAATACCCTTACGGAGCAGGGTTAACACCTGGTCAGGTCTTCGCTCTGCACGCTACAGTCACGCATCCCGACCGATCGAGGGGACGACGAAGATGTCCAGGCCATGGGAAGCGGATCCGGCCACGCGTTTCAAGCGACGACTGGGAAGATCTCCCCAGGAACTCGGCAACACCACCGGAACTCCCGACTGCCCGGACATCTGGGAACTCGCCAACGGCGACATCGCCGTCATCGGCCGGGACCTCACCGAGTCCCTCGGCAGGAACCTTCCCGACGGGGTCTCGATCGGATCGGACGAACGCCTCGTGGTCATCCCCAGGAACATGCTCATCGCGGCGAAGCCGGACATCCCCAGTGTTTGACTCCTTCCCGGACGGCGTCTCCGACCGCCTGGACCGCCCCACGTACCACGCCGACCTGGGCCGGACCTACACCGGTGGCGGGATCGACTTCCTCAACAAGCTGGAACGCGGCCAGCACTTCCAGGAGCGCGGCTTCGCCAGCTGGGAGGCCTTCGCAGCCGGCGACTGGGAGAGGGCGTTGACCCTCGCCGACGAGAGGCGCGAGGAGTACGCGCAGGAAGTTCGGCGGGCGTCGGAACGGGGCGTCGCGCACCGCCGTCTCCGGGTGGTGGAATTCCCTGTCACGCCGTATGTGCAATGGGAGTTGAGCGTCCTGCGCGTGCGTGTGGGCGTGGGCGACGCGATCAGAGTTGTCGACGCTCGCGACATTTCCAGCATCGAGCGGAATCACCTGGTTCCAGAGGTGGTGATTCTCGGCGATGTGGTCATGTACGAGGTCGTGTACGACGAGAACGGAAACGCGGCGGGCGCCAACCGCTACACGGACAGCTCGCTGATCCGGGAAACCAACGCCGGGTTCGATGCGCTGTACGAACGTGGCGAGGGGTTCCACGACTTCTTCGACCGGGAGATCGTTCCCCTGCCCCCGCCGCGGGGGGCCGGTACCTCAACGGGATTTCGCGGGTAGCGGTGATCAGCGACACCGAGTGACGGGCGAGCCCTCATGCCGACAGGGCACCGCCCCCGATGGTGATGACGCGAACGCCGCCCTCCCGACCGCCGCATCCGCGGCCGAGAGGTCACTCATGGCGTCGGCGAGGCAGCGGTGGGCCGTGCCGCGTGAGCTGCTCGTGAACTGGGGGTCGAAGAAGTTGGAACGGGTGCCGGAACTCGTGGACCGGGTCACCTTCCGCCGCCTGTTCGAGACCTTCGAGCACACCGCCTGGCGGCTGGAGACGCGGCGCGGCTACGCGTCGGACCGGCAGGACCCCGACTTCCAGGCCTTCCTGACCACCGGCTCGTCGCCCTGCGACCCCGACGAACCCTGGTTCGCCAGCATCAGGGCCCAGACGGACGCCGGCAGAACGGTCGGCCGGGTACGCATCGCCGACGACCCGCCCACCACGGAACAACTGTTCCTGCTCGACTACACCCGGCACAACGCCGCCTTCGGTGAGGACATCCGATACCTGTGGCGCGAGGACGCCGCGCGGTCCGGCCTTCCCGCCGAGGACTTCTGGATCTTCGACTCACGGCTGGTCGCCCTGCTGCACTTCGATGATGCGGACAACCTGCTCCACATCGAGCTCATCACCGAACCGGCCGAGGTCGTGCGGTACGCCATGGTGCGCGACGCGGCGATGCGCCACGCGGTCCCTCGCGATCAGTTCGCCGCACAGGCCGCCCCGACCGCATAGCGGCGTGACCGGTGAGCACCGGTTATCAGCAGGCACGGGCGGCGTTGGGTACGCGGCTGCGCGAACTCCGCTTCACGTGCCCCGGTGGTCGGCTCACCGGTCAGCAGCTCGCGCAGCGGCTCGGGCGGCCGGGCTCCAAGGTCAGCAAGCTCGAGAACGGCAGGCAGACGGCCACCCCCGAGGGCCTGCGGGCGTGGGCCGACGCGACCGAGCATCCGGGGGCGTACCCCGAACTCGCCGCCGGACTGGCCGGATTCAACTCGCGCAACAGGTCATGGCGACGAGCGCCGGCCACGCATCACGGGCAAGCGCAGGGGAGCGCGGGTCGGCGCCTCCGTCGAAGATCGGAAGGCCGGGCTCCCTTGGGCAGCCAGAGGGCACGCGCGGTGTCAGGACCTGGCGTCCTCCGGCTTGACGGCAGCGGTGTCGGTGTCAGTGTCCGCGCCATGCTGTTCAGCGTGTACGGAGGCGAAAGACTCGTCGTCTTCCACTACTTCGCCGTCCACGACTTCCCCGTCCATCACTTGGTGCGACGGGTCTGCCAGCGGCAGGCCGGCGAGGTGCTTCTTGAGCCTCTTGGCCATCGGAAGGTACGTCGCAAAGGTGAGACCGCCGGACACCACGGCCCCCACGACAGGGATGGCCTTGGAGACGCCCTTCGCAAAGGACTGCTTGGTCATCTGAACACCGAGGTAAGCCGCGGACTTCTTCACGAGCGGGTAGATGACGCCCTTGGTGAGCGCCTTCTGTGGCAGCTTCTTCGCAACCTGCTTCGACATCATCCCGGCGACCTTCCCCACAGCGACGTTCGCCGACTGGGTGCCGAACATCACGCCGAAGAACAGCGTGAGCACCCCTACGGTCGCGTCATCAACGTCGTCGCCCTCGCCGGAGAACAGATCGGGCCAGCTGTAGAGGTAGGCGAGCTTCTGCGAGATACGCAGCATGTGGCCGACGTACTGGGCCAGGTCAGCGGGCACCGTGGCGGGAAGGGCGAGGATGCCGGGTATCCCGGCCGCGGCCGAGAGCGCGCTGACTTTGGCGGTTTCGTAGCGGATGGAGTCCTTGGCGACCTTGTCGAGGAGCTCAACAGTGATGCCCGCCGCAGCAGGAGTCTCTTCTATCGCTCTCCGGATCTCGTCCTCGGAGCAGTGCCGAGCCAGCGCACTTCGGAGGTACGACTCCCTGTGGATACGCACGCCGGGCAGCTTCGCCGCTGCCAGCAGCACCGCGAAGAAACGCGACTCGGGGTGCTCGATCTCTTTACCCTGCTTCATGGCAGGAATTTACCGTAGCTCCGAGCCGCAAGGGCCATGATGTAGAGGCTTCGTTGAGACCTTGCAGTAAAAGTGACCGTGGCACGAAGGCCGACGCCGGCACCACGCCGACGGCCACTCGGTATGGCGACCACCGCCGCGAAACGAGCGCCTGCTTGCGTACGTGACAGCCGTGGCGACCTACGCCCACGCAGCGTGGTGAGCAAGGCGCTGAGGCTCGTGAAGGTGCACCGTGGAGACGGGATGCGCAGGGCCCACGCGGCAAGCACACGCCCACCGGAAGGCCCTGCGATCGGCGCTACCTCTGTCAGCGTGCCGCGAACTCCACGAAGGCGGCCCACGCCGTGGGTTCTACGGCGAGTGCGGCGCGGGCGGTGTCCTTCGAGTCGCGGACGTGGACTGTGGCGGGGCCGGTGGCGACCTCGACACACTCTCCGCCATCACCCGCGCTGTAACTGCTCTTGAACCAGGCAAGTTTGTTCAGGCCAAGCTCGGTATTTTCCCCGCTCATCTCTCTCCCAACAGCTTCTCGATCAACGCTCGCGATTCTGCCGGAGTGTGTGCTTGTGCGCGCAGGGACCCATACGTACGTTCAAGCTCTCTACCCTTCTGACGCTCCGTGTGGACCCGACTGTCACCTTGCACCTCCGCATAGGCGATCCTGCGCCCATCCTTCATCTCCATCAAGGTGAACGGACCAGCCAATCCTGCGTGCTCTTGACGGGAGAGCGGCATCACCTGGACTTCCACGTTCCGCTTCTCGTCGATGATCAGAAGTTGTTCCAACTGCCCCCGCCACACCGTCTCACCGCCGAGCGGACGCAGGAGCACAGCCTCCTCGATCACAAAACTCAGGTGTGGGACGGGCCTCTGCTCGATGATCTCCTGACGTGCCAGCCGAGCGACCAACCGCTGCTCGATGACCTCTTCGTCCAGCTGCGGACGCCACATGACGAACACCGCCCGCGCATATTCCTCGGTCTGCAAGAGCCCTGGCACAGCCTGAGTGGCGTAGACGTGCAGCACAACCGCCTCGGCCTCCAGCTTGGCCGCGCCCTGGAAGAACGCCGGATACTGGGCCCGAGCCACCTCCTCCTTGCTCGCGCACAACACGCCACGTGCGTCCAGCGCTTCATCAACTTGGTCGATGAACTTCGGCGGTGGGACTCGCCTCCCCTGCTCGAACGACGCGATCGTCGAGGCTGAGTACCCGGTCAGCGACCCAAGTCTCGCGCGATCCAGGCCCGCCCGCTCCCGGAACAGCTTCAACTGCCGCCCGAACACGCACAGCATGCCCGTGCCGACCTCGTACTCCTCCGGCTGCTGAACCTCGTCGCCCACGCCGCAGCTCCTCTCGTACAACCGCCCAGTCAGCCAACTCGGTGCCTGGGAACCGGTCACGCCCAACACCACGTACAAGCGCACCGACCGCGTGTACAGCCCGCACCCGTCAGCGCGTCGCTCCTGGTCAACGCTACGCAGAGTCCGACACCGTTGACCCTATGAAGTCAGCAACTCCCCCGAACGGGCACATGCCGCAGCATCCCGCACCCGAACGCGAGTTCACCATGCGCTTCACCTCAACCCCGCGCGGTGCCCGCCTCGCCCGACGACTCGTCTCGCACCGCCTGGACGACTGGGGCCACCCGTACACGACCCCGGCCAACGAGACGCTCACCCTCATCACGGCGGAACTCAGCGCCAACGCCGTACGCCACGGCCACGTGCCCGGCCGGGACTTCCACGTCCAACTCACCATGGCCGAGGACACGTTCCGCATCGAGGTGACCGACACCCGCGCCGAAAAGCGCCCCCCGGCCAGTCCCTCGACGGCCGACTCGCTTTCCGAGTCCGGCCGGGGCCTGCTTCTGGTCGCCGCCCTGGCGGACGACTGGGGAGTCAGCCCTCGACGGGTCGCCCCGGGCAAGACGATCTGGGCGAAGCTGCACGTACGGACAGACCGCCCCCCGCTCACACAGCGGGTGGCCCCTGAACCGACGGATCTCGATCTACTCCTGGCTACTGCTTCGCTGCTACGCGACGACCTCGGGTCGCGGCCGGGGGACGCCAGGCACGGAGGTCGTCGTCTGTGAGTCCGTGCTCGCTCTGCTTCTGCTGGCGGTAACCGACGAAGAAGTCCGCCGGGGATCCGCTGTAGAGCATGTCGAACTCGTTGTGCCACTGGGACAGCCACGGCTGGAGTTCCAGCAGGCCGGCGAGGAACGGCGTGATCTCCTCGGTGGTCAGCGCGGTGTTGGTGAAGTACGTCGCCAACGCCTGCGCCTGCTCCTTGTGGTCCCATCCGGCCCAGCCGTACAGCTCGGGGGTGGCAGCGTTGGTCTGCCCGTAGGAGATGAACCGCTCCTTGGCCACGTCCAGCTTGCCGCGCGCCTTCCAGTAGGAGGCGCGGAGGAAGTCGGCCGAGGTGTACTTCGGCGGCACGGGGATGGAGTCCCGGATCTTCCGCTTGGCGAGCTCGTCGGGCGCGGCGTCCTCTTTACGCTGGAGGTCCCAGACCTCCTCCCAGTCCGCCCGCTTCTTCATGCCAGAGGGTTTGTAACGCAGGGCGGAGAGGAACGGCACGTGCTCGTCGGTGATCAGCTCATCGACGACCTTCGCAAGTTCCTTGCGGGGCGCATAGAGCTTGGCGACGGAGACGAAGTTCTCGTCGCGGGAGAGGGCGTCGGTAAGGCGAGCCAGAGTGAGGATGGCGGGCTGGCCACTCTCGTCGAACCAGTGGTCCCGGTTCTCCGTACGGTCCAGCAGCCAGGAGCGCAGGGCCTTCTCCTGGAGCGCGTCCCAGCCCTCGGTGGCCCAGCGACGCTTGTACTCAGGGCGCTCGACCATGCCGATAGCACGGTTCGACTCGATGGCGTCGATCCGTTTCTGGACGATCTCGCGGTAGGGGGCAGGCCAGTGGGCGGGGATTTCCGTGATGGGAGTTGAGTTGTGTCGCCTGAACCACTCGTCACTGGCCTCACCGGCGGCGACGCGGCGTGCGAGGACGATCTCGAAGGCCCTCTCGCCAGGGTTGAGTTCGGGGATGCTGGAGTAATCAGGGTCCTCAGAGACTCGGAGGTCTTGGGAGTGAAGGTTGTAGAGGGAGTAGACCTGCCAGTCCAGTTCCTCTTGGAGGGCAATCATCCGGGCGCGAGTGGATTCCCATCGAGAGGCGGCCTCCCGGAGAGCCGCAGCAGTCGGAGTGGACTCGGCAGCCACGGCCGCAGGGCTGGCAGCGGTGAGCCGTTGGGCTAGAGCATCGAGCGCGGCGCCAAGTTCGCTGGGGCACGCAGCGGGTAGCGGGAACTCTTGTAGCTTGGTTCCGGTGAACTCGTAGAACTGCTCCCACAGCTCCGTCTTGATACCAGACTGATGCCCCTCGGTTCCCTTGCTATGGCTCACCATCTTGAGCCAGAAGCCAGCCGCGGAGCTGTTGAGCAGCCCGAGCAACCGCAGGTGCTCCTCCTCACTCGCCCCCTCCCGCAACTTAATCACCGGCGCATGACGGTTGAAGACTTTCCCACCTCGATCAAGAACGAAGTGCGCATGGGTGGCCACCGCCGGAAACGTGATAGACAGCGACGAGCGATGCCGCTCAGCGAAGAACATTCCGAGGTCGAACCAACGCAACCCACGGTCTTCCGGGACCCGGCCGAAATAGAGCCTCTTACGCAGGCGGGTGCGGTACATCCAGAGATGATCCATCGCTCCAGCGCCGAGATCGCGGCGACTTCCATCCCATGAGCTGGGCATCAGAACCAGCTCACGGGAAGAGACGGAGTAGTCGCGCACCTCATCACCGGTCACGAAGGCGACAGAGTCTTCTATCAGGTGCTTGCGTGACATGAACGGAGTAGACGCTAGATATGCGTCATCTTCCAATGTCAACACTGTCATACCGATGGCGGAAACAAAATCCGACAAGGCCTTGGAAGTGGAAACGGCGATTCTGTCCACCATCTCCAATCCCCCATCGGTAAGGATCCACGGCTGCGAACTAAAGTACTCATCACGTGACAGATCACCCACAGACACCCACTGGCTCGCCGAACCAGGCTTGTCGATCTGCTCGACGATCGCCTGCCAGACCACACCCATCGCAGGGTTGTCCGGTGCGGACGGCTCGCCCTGTGCGCTGCGAACGGTCCGGATGACCGGCGAGCGCCCGTCCCCGCCCCGGTTCCTGCCCACGAGAATCACGGTCGGCGTCCCGTGCCCCGGGATATAGGCGCCTGACGTGTCGATTACCTCGGTCAGCTCCACCGCGTGCCCGAAGTAGCCCTCGATGAGCTTCGTCCCGAACTCCCGCTTCATGAATGAGTTTGCGGTGATCTGGCCGACCAAGCCGTATCCGCGCCCCTCGGCGTCTCCACGCTTGGTCAATTCGAAGAACCGCTGGGCGAACGGAACCGACAACGCGTACTTGCCCGCGCACGCCGGATACAGATCCCGGTACAACTCGTTGAGTTTCTTGTCCTTCACCGTGATGTAGGGCGGGTTTCCTACCACCACGTGATACCTCCCCAGCCGCAAGATGTCGGGGTACTCGTGCACGTCCTCCGTCACGTACTTGAACTCGGCCAGCTCGTCCGCGGAGTCCTCGTCCGCTTCTCCGAACAGGTTGCCCTGCTGGGAGCCCTGCGCCTTAATGAGCGAGTCCCCGACCGCTAGGTTGATCGGCCACTCGTATTTGGCAGCCTCTTCCAGCGTCCGCACGCCACCTGCCGCCATAGCCGCAACCAGCAGCCGGAACCGTGCGATAGCCACCGCGAACGGGTTGATGTCCACCCCGTGCACCGAGTCCAGCGCCGCCCGCACCCGCTCGTGCACGTCCTTCCCCGGCTGCTCCTCCTGCCAAAGCCGCACCAGCCGCCGGAACGCCCCCAGCACGAAGTGCCCCGACCCGCACGTCGGGTCGATCATCTTCAGTTCCTCGTACCCGAACTCCCGTACCGCCGGGTTCATCGTCCGGTCGAGGATGAACTCCTCCACGAACTCCGGGGTCTGGAGCAGCGCGTACGTCTTCCGCGCAGCCTCGCTCAGGTCTTGGTACAGGTCGCCCAGGAACCGCGTGTCCCAGCCCTCCGTACCGTCCTCGTTCAGCGGGTCCGTGAAGTCGTGGACGAGGACGCCCGCCTCGTCCCTCCCCCGCCAGAACTCGACCAGCTCCCGCGCACCGTCGTGCGAGATCGGGACCTGGTACAGCGGGTTGTGCCGCTTGTCGAAGAGGAGGCGGCCGGCCTGGCCCTGGCCCAGTTCGTCGAACGCCTTCTCCAGCCAGCCGCGGTACGTCGGGTTGTCGTCCGTCTCCACGTATGCGTCGTACCGGGACTCCGCCAGCTCACGCCGGTCACCGTCCGGTCCCGTCAGGTACGGCTCCGGGATCAGCTGGTTGTCCTCGCAGAACCGCACGAACACGGATCCCAGCACCCACGCCACCGCGACCTGCGTGATGCGCTCGTCGAGCCACGAGTTCCACGTCGCCGCCGTGCGACCGAGCTTGCGCGCCTGGTCGTACTCGGCACGCAACCGCGCACCGACCTCGTCCAGCACCTTCACCTGCTTGCCGAGGTCGACCTCGACCGCCTTGACCTGCTGCTTCAGGTCGTTCAACAGAGCCTTGCGGTCAATCATTTGACGTCTCCCTCGACACCACTTGCCACAATCTCGCCGGACCCGCGATGGGCGTTGCCCACCCACGTGTCCGGAAGCTGAATCCACTCCCCCAGGCCGGCCTGGTACGGCACAGCCACCTGCCCGAGCCGGGGCTCGCGCGAGGGGTCGCTCTGCGGGACCAGGAGCCACAGGCCCCGCCCGCCCCGCCGGGCCGCCGATGCCAGCCGGTCCAGGACGCCCATCGCGTCGTACCGGGCGAACACCCCGGCATCCGTCAGCAGGACGGGCCCCGACGCGCCACCGCCACCGCGACCGTTGCCCAGCAACTCCACGATCCGGGGCTCGACCGCACCCCACGCCGTGCGCGCGTACTCGGCGAACCGGACCGCGCCCTTCGAGCCCGGCTCGGCGGCGTCCGCCTTGAGCAGGGTCTCCCAGGTGGGCTTGGTGCCCGGTGTGACCTGTCCGTGCAGTGCCTGGAGGAACAGTTCGGTCACCGAGACCGCCTCGGCCCCGATGCGTTCGCCGCCGAGCCCGGCCACGGCCTGGCGCACCGACCGCTGCCCGACCGTCAGCACCCGGTACCCGTCCCGGCGGGCCGATGCGAGCAGCCGTTCCTCCGCGCGCACCGCGCCCGCGAGCTGCGGATCGTCCGCGTACCGGGTCACCTCGCCCGTACGCGTCGACTGCCGCCAGGCGCCCGTCGTGAGGTAGCTGGAGGCGTCGTCCACCCGCGTCGGCAGGTAGCGCAGCGTGCCCTCGCCCTCGCGCGTGCTGAGCGACAGCTCGAAGCCCGCGTCGCGCAGGGCCTTCGTCAGCGGGCCGCCGGTCGGCAGCTCGTGGGTCGTGCCGCCGCGCCCGTCCGGGACGACCAGCTCGGGAAAGCGGACGCGGACCCGCTCGTGCACGTCCTCGCCCCGCAGGCCGGGCTGTCGGCCCTCGGGCTGGCCCGGAATCCAGCGGACCAGACCGGCCTGGGTGAGACGCAGGGCCCGGACCAACGACAGGTCGCGCGGGTAGATCTCCAGGCGCGGGGTGGCGGCGGCGTTCACGGACGCGGCGGCGGCCAGTTCCACCATGCGCCGCTCGTCCCAGTCGATCGCGCCGGGCGGCACGGTCAGCGCGCCCAGCTCCGCCAGCACGGTCGCCGCCGTCGGCAGGGTGTCCAGCTTGGCGAGCCGGTCCGCCGTCTTGCCCAGACGCGTCGCGTACTCCAGCAGGCCGGGGGCGGTCGGGGTGTCCGGGCCGTCGTTCTCGCGCACGTCGAGGGCGAGCAGGCCGGCGCCCAGCGACTCGTCCGTCGCCTTGCGGTTGGCCTGGTGCTGGAAGTCGGCCTCCTGCGGCACCAGTTGCTCGGCCTCCACGACGGCCCGTACCGCCGCCAGAGCCATGGCGCGCCGCTGCTCACGCCCGGCGAGGTGCGTGCCGCGCCGGACGGCCAGCGCGTCCGCTATCTCCACGGCGGAGGCGACGCGGCCCATGCTCACCAGCAGGGCGATGATCTCCTCGCGCAGTGCCCGGACGGCGGGCTCCGCCTTCCAGCGCCTGCGCTCGTCCTTGAGCATCTGCGGGATGCGGCCGTGGCTGAGGCCGAGCGCGTCGGCGACGTCCTTCTGCTTGGGCCAGACGCCGATGTCGGGCAGGACGCCTTGCTCGTCGGGCAGGCGCAGCAGCAGCCGCACCATCTCCGCCTTGTTCCGGTTGGAGCCGTTGTTGTTGACGGCCGGCACCAAGACGGTGGCGAGGGTGTCGAGGCTGACCGAGCGCAGCGTACGTGCGGACAGCGCGGCCGCAGACTGGCCCGTCGCGAGCTGGCCGACGAGCGCCGACTCGGCGGCGGTGAGCTGCTCCAGCTCCTCCTTCGCCTCCGCCCGCCCCTGCGGCGTGAGCGGCGAGACCGGTGCCTGGCGCAGCCGCTCGCCCCACTCGCGCTGGCGTCCCTGGACCTCGTTGCGGGTCTTGGCGCCGAGGCCGGGAGCGTTGACGAGCTTGCGGCGGCTGTAGTCGAGGAGTTCGCCGACCGTCGTGATGTTCAGGCCGTAGAGGAAGGACTGGGCGGCGGGCGTGAGGCCGGAGACTGTCAGCGGGGTGTCCAGGGTCGCCTCGGCGGCGAGCCGGTCGCGCTGCTGGTCGGCGGTCTCCGGTTCGGCGTCCGCGATCCCCGCACCGGCGGCGCCCTCGAGGGGAATTCCCTCGACGGCCGGCACGGCGTCGGGGGCGGCCTGGCGGGTGCGGTGGCTGGAGGGGACGGTCTGCGAGGCGTCGAGGAAGACCTTGCGCCAGGCGTCCCGCATCGGCTTCAGCTCGGGGTAGCGCTTGGCCGCGTCGCGGTGCAGGGCCTTCTGGAAGAAGGCGACGAGGCCGTCCCGCACGGCCGGGTCGAACGCCTCGGCCGCGATGGTCGGGTACGGCCACTCCTTCGCGTCGGTCATACGCGGCAGGACGCTGCCGTCGCCCCACTTGGGCAGCTCGCCGGAGGCCATCTGGTGCAGGGTGACGGCGACGGCGTACCGCTCGGCGTGCGAGTCGTACGAGCCGCGCGTGATGACCTCGACGAAGGGGTCGAGGTAGCCGTCGGTGCCCGCGTCGGTGCTCTTCGCCGGGTAGCCGGCGAGCGAGAAGTCGATGAGGACGAGCTCGCGAGTTCGGTTGGGGCGGATACGGACGGCGATGTTGTCGGGCTTGATGTCGCGGTGCCAGACGCCCTCGCCCTCGAGAAAGTCGACGGCGCCGAAGAGGTAGTCGCCGTACGCCTCGAGCTGGTCGACCGGGAGGCGGCCGTGTTCGCGGAGCTGGCGGGCGACGGTCTCCTCGCGGCGGCGCGGGCGGGCCGCGACCGCGCCGCCCTCGACGCCCTGGCCGTCGTCGTCGCGCTCGTCGCGCTCGTCGCCGACATACTCCATCGCCAGGAGGGTGCGGCCGCCGATGTGCAGCGGTTCGGACTCGACGAGGCGGATGATGCCGGAGTGAGGGCGCAGCCGGCCCATGGCCTCGGCCTCGCGGACGAGGATCTCGCCGCGGCTGTCGGACAGGGCGACCTTCAGCACGGCCAGGGAGCGCGTCTTACGGGTCTCGGCCTCCAGGTCGCGGACGAGGAAGGCGCGACTGGTGGAGCCGGTGCCGAGGCGACGGCGGACCTCCCACCGGCCGGCGAGCACGTCACCGGCGACGACCTCCAGCGGGTCCTTGTCGGCACTCGCTCCGGCGTCCTCCCCCTCGGGGGCCGTGGCCGGGGCGGTCAGGGAGTCCTCGACGACCTCCAGCAGCTCCAGAAACTCGTCGATGCTGGAAAGGCGTTGGCCGGGCCGGTAGGCGGTGGCCGCCTGCACCAGCTCGTCCACGTCCTCGGAGAGCCCGTCCACCAGTGAGCTGGGGCGCAGGCCCTCGCCCGCCTCCAAACGGGCCAGCAGCTCGGCCTGGCCGGCCGCCGGTGCCTTGCCGGTGACCAGCAGATAGGTGAGGACGCCCAGCCCGTACACGTCGAGGTAGACGGGGTCGGGGCTGAGAGCGGTGAGCTCCGGGGCGAGGTAGGCGTCGGCGTCCTCGGCCAGGTGCAGGACGGACAGGGCAGTCGGCGCGAACCGGGTCATGCCCTGGCCGGCGGAGGAGTCGCCGCTGCGCTGGCTGGCGATCTGCCAGTCGGAGATCTGCAGCTGCGGGGTGAGCCAGGCGGCCTCCTCCCCCAGCGCCCGGCCCTTGCCGCCGCGCGGCCGGGGGACGACGAGAACGGAGCGGGCGGCGAGCGCCCGGTGGTGGATACGGCTGGCGTGCGCGGAGCGGAGGGTCTCGGCGAGCTGGCGCACCAGCGCCATCCGGCCGAGGATGTCGAGCTTCTCGCCGTACTGGACCAGGTACTCGTCCAGTTTCAGCGTGCTCGGGTGGTAGTCGAAGATCAGGGCGGGGCCGGCGGCGTGACCCGAGGGGAAGTACTGCTTGAGCTGCACGGCGCCCGGGTGCTTGAAGCGGCCGAGCACGGCGGCCTCTCGCCGGGCGGCGTTCTCGACGGACTGCCGCAGCGATGCGTCGGAGCCGCGTTCGCTGAGGTAGATGCGGACGCGGACGGCCTCGGGGAGGTCGCTGTGGCGAGCCAGATAGTCCGCCCAGGTGGCCCCGGAGTCGAAGGACTTCCGGTCCAGCTCGTAGGGGCCGACCTTGTACTGGGCGTCGCTGCGCCGCACGCCGACCTTCTCGAGGGCGGCCTTGATCTCACGCGAGCCGATCGCGGTGATGCGGCGGCGCTCGTCGCGCGGCGGCTGCCCCAGCATCTCGACCAGCTCGTCGACAGTGTGGACGCCGTTCTGGTCGTGGGCGGGCAGCCGTATACGCAGGCCGTCGTCCGTGAAGCAGACGGCCTCGGCGACCCAGACCCGCTTCCCGCCGGTCTGTGCGAGCAGGCCGGCCAACTCCTTGGCCTTCCGGTTGACCAGATGCAGCGGGTTGCCGTGGGGTCGGCGGTGGCCACTGGGGGTGGTCTGGACCCAAGTGCCGTTCTCCGAGGTGACCGAGCCGTGCCAGTCCTTCAGCTCGACCATGCACACGCCGCCGGGGGCGACGACCAGCAGGTCGACCTCGCGGACGTGGCCGGTGTTGGCGGTGAAGGTGAAGTTCGACCAGGCCCGCCAGGGGTCGGAGTCCGGCAGCTTCTGCCGGATCGCCTCCAGGCCGCGGCGCTCATGATCGAACTCGGACTCGGTGACCGTGGTCCACCGGCCATCCCGCATGTACTGCCCCGCCCTTCGAACCACGCGCGCGTTCCGCCGGAGACCTCACCGGTCCCGGCCGGATCAAACCCCGCCGCCAGATCCTAGCCGCTGGGTACGACATGAGGAGAGCCGGTGAAGGAAGGAAAGATCGGACATCCGACACACACGGCCTTGGCGTCAGCCCGACTGGTGCGGTCGAACGCACCCCAAGGGGACCGTCAGCAGCCCCTGGCCGGCCCCCCGCCCTCGGTGGAGACGGAGGAGGAAGCAGCAGAACAGGTCCACGCCCAGAGCCCGGACCCCAAGTTCTGACCCACTCGCACGGCGACGGAGGGGGCCGTACCGCTTCACCCGAAGCGGCACGGGCCCCTTCGCATCTCCTCGCGTTCCGGACGTGACAATCCGATAAACCGTTCGTCGCTCGACCGCCTTGGGATCGACACGTCACACTTCACCAGCGGCCGCAGGTACAGCTCACCTCTGACCTCCCGACACGAACTGGCCTCCGCCGTCGCGAAGTCCAGGAGCATGGCCGGAGTACTGGAACTTCTCGGCCATACGAACAACGGCGCGGCTCGCGCCCGCCTGAAACGGAGTCTCGCCGAATACGGCCTCTCAACTGCCCACTTCACTGGACAGGGACACACCAGGGGCTCCAGTTCTCCTCACCGCAAGGCCGCATCCGAGATCCTTCAGCGCAGGGAGCCTGGCGCCGCACGAACCCGAACCACATTCCTGCGCCGTGCACTCGACGAGATCGGACGCCCGCGCGTATGTTCCGCGTGTGGCATCGGGGACACCTGGCAGGGCAAGCGTCTCGTGCTGGAGATCGATCACGTCAACGGTGACCATCTGGACAACCGCCGCCAGAACCTGCGCTACTTGTGTCCGTCATGCCACAGTCAGACCGCAACCTGTTCAGGGCGGCGAAGGCCCACCCAGTACAGTAGTGAAACGCGGGCCCGTACCCCAGCAGGCTAGAGGGCGCCGGCTTAGAACCGGTGTGTCGTGGGTTCAAATCCCACCGGGCCCACAGGTCAAACGAGGCCTTCACCTTCATATCGAAGGTGAAGGCCTCGTCCCTGTCAGCCCACCAACTCCCGCACCACCGGTACCAGCGCCCGGAACGCCTTGCCGCGGTGGCTGATGGCGTTCTTCTCCGCCGGGGTCAGTTCCGCGCAGGTCCGGGACTCGCCGTCGGGCTGGAGGATCGGGTCGTAGCCGAAGCCCTGGGTGCCGGCCGGGGTGTGGCGCAGGATCCCCGTCAGCCTGCCCTCGACTACGCGTTCCGTACCGTCGGGCAGGGCCAGGGCGGCGGCGCAGGTGAAGTAGGCGCCGCGATGGGGGGTGTCGATGTCGGAGAGCTGGGCGAGCAGCAGCTTCAGGTTGGCGTCGTCGTCGCCGTGGGTGCCGGACCAGCGGGCCGAGAAGATGCCGGGAGCCCCGCCCAGGACATCGACACAGAGCCCGGAGTCGTCGGCGACGGCCGGGTGGCCGGTGGCCTGGGCCAGGGCGTGGGCCTTGAGCAGGGCGTTCTCGGCGAAGGTGACGCCGGTCTCCTTGACGTCGGGGATCTCGGGGTACGCGTCCGCGCCGACGAGGTCGTGGTCGAGACCGGCGTCGGCGAGGATCGCGTGGAGTTCGGTGATTTTCCCGGCGTTGCGGGTGGCAAGGATCAGGCGGGTCATACGTCGATTATCAGGGGCCGCAGACCTTGCCGATTTCGGTGGCCGCGACCGTGACCGGGGAGAGGTCGGGGGTGGCGTCGCCCGCGGCTATGGATTCCCGGACATCGGCGACCCCCGCCTGGAGGTCGTCGACGGCCTGGGAGAGGTCCGCGTCGTCGGTGGTGTCGCCGAGGTTCTTCAGTTCCTTGTCGATCTCGTCCAGGGACTCGGTGGCCTGGGTCGGGTCGTCGGAGGCGTTGGACACGGCCTGTTGGAGGTTGTCGACGCCGGTGGCTATCGCGTCGGCGGTGCGGACACAGTCGAGGGCCTTGTCGACGGCCGAGCAGCCGGCCGCCGCGGTGAGCGTCAGCAGGGTGGCGGTGACGGCGAGTGCGGTGCGGTGGTGGCGGCGCGCGGTCATGGTGCGGTCCCTCCCCGGACGGATACGCGGACGGGCGCACGGTTCGGCCCGTGCGCCCGTATCCGTCACGACGCTGTGCGCTGCGTACTTGGTTGCTTCTTTATTCGCCGAGGGTGCGGGCGAGCGCCTCCTCCTGGAGCTTGGCCAGGTCGACGCAGCCGGCGGTGGCGAGGTCGAGGAGGGCGTCCAGTTCGGCGCGGTCGAAGGGGGTGGCCTCGGCGGTGCCCTGGACCTCGACGAAGCGGCCGTCTCCGGTGCAGACGACGTTCATGTCGGTCTCGGCGCGCACGTCCTCCTCGTAGCAGAGGTCGAGGAGGGGGGTGCCGTCGACGATGCCGACACTGACCGCGGCGACGGTGCCGGTGAGGGGCTTGCGGCCGTGCTTGACGATCTTCTTGCCCTGCGCCCAGGCGACGGCGTCGGCGAGGGCGACGTAGGCGCCGGTGATGGCGGCGGTGCGGGTGCCGCCGTCGGCCTGGAGGACGTCGCAGTCGAGGACGACGGTGTTCTCGCCGAGGGCCTTGTAGTCGATGACGGCGCGCAGTGAGCGGCCGATCAGACGGCTGATCTCGTGGGTGCGGCCGCCGATCTTGCCGCGTACGGACTCGCGGTCGCCCCGGGTGTTGGTGGAGCGGGGCAGCATGGAGTACTCGGCGGTGACCCAGCCTTCGCCGCTGCCCTTGCGCCAGCGGGGGACGCCTTCGGTGACGGAGGCGGTGCAGAAGACCTTGGTGTCGCCGAAGGAGATGAGTACGGAGCCTTCGGCGTGCTTGCTCCATCCGCGTTCGATGGTGACGGGGCGGAGCTGTTCGGGGGTGCGGCCGTCGATACGAGACATGGCGTCGAGCCTATCGGCTGACGGGGGCGGCTCTTTCCGGGTGCGCCGTGGACCTCCCGGCGGGAGCCGGGGGTACGCCGCAGGCCCCGTTCCCCGGCCGGGGGAGCGGCGGGAGCGGGGCCTGCGGGGTCCGCACGCGGACCGGGTGGGTTCAGCCGGTCACATCATGTCTTCGATGTCGGCGGCGATGGGGTCGGCGTCGGTGCCGATGACGACCTGGATCGCGGTGCCCATCTTGACGACGCCGTGGGCGCCGGCGGCCTTGAGCGCGGCTTCGTCGACCTTGCTGGGGTCGTGGACCTCGGTCCGGAGGCGAGTGATGCAGCCCTCGATCTCGTCGATGTTGTCGATACCGCCGAGCCCGGCGACGATCTTCTCAGCCTTGCTGGCCATGTCCTTCTCCCTGGTCTTTCGTGCGTGGGCGGCCCACCATGGGTCGGTTTCGTCACGGTAACGCACGGTTGGCCCAACTTCACGAGCGGGTAACCGCACGGCCCCCAATGATGACGAGCACGGCGCCCGGCCGTGCGGGCGGGCTCCGCACCGTATCGCAACTGGTCTACACCAGTCTCCAACGATCGCCGAACCTGATGTGTTCCGGGAGGATGCCGATGAGTGCGGACGCGGCGGCGGCACCAGGGCGGAAGTGGTGGAACGGCCCGGTCCAGGGGCTCCAGAAGGTGGGCCGTAGCCTGCAGTTGCCGGTGGCCGTGCTGCCGGCCGCCGGTCTGCTGGTCAGCCTCGGCAACCTCTTCGACTCGTATCTCCACGGCGCCTTCTGGAACAAGACCTCCAAGGTCCTGCTCAACGGCGGCAACGCGATCCTGGACGGCACCGTCGGACTCCCCCTGCTGTTCTGCATCGGTGTCGCGATCGGCTTCGCCAGGAAGTCCGACGGCTCGACGGCCCTCGCCGCGGTCGTCGGCTTCCTCGTGTACCGGGGTGTCCTGGGGGCGTTCCCGGTGGCCGGGTCGGTGACCGAGGCGCTGCCGGACGGCGAGCCGCAGAATCCCGGCGTCCTGGGCGGCATCCTCATCGGCCTGCTGACCGCCGTCGTGTGGCAGCGCTACCACCGTACGAAGCTGGTCGACTGGCTGGGCTTCTTCAACGGCCGACGGCTGGTACCGATCCTGATGGCGTTCCTCTGCGTGGTCCTGGGCGTGCTGTTCGGGCTGCTGTGGCAGCCGGTGGGCGACGCGCTGACGTGGTTCTCCAAGCAGCTGATCGATCTGGGCGCCTGGGGCGCCGCCATCTTCGGCTTCGCGAACCGCTTGCTGATCCCGATCGGTATGCACCAGTTCCTGAACACCTTCTTCTGGTTCCAGGCGGGCGAGTTCACCGGGGGCGACGGCCAGACCGTCCAGGGCGACATCTCCCGCTTCTTCGCGCAGGACCCGTCGGCGGGGCAGTTCACCTCCGGCTTCTTCCCGATCATGATGTTCGGCCTGCCGGCCGCGGCCCTGGCCATCGCGCACACCGCGCGGCCGGAGCGCCGCAAGGAGGTCGCGGGGCTGATGCTGTCGGTGGCGCTGACGTCGTTCGTGACGGGGGTGACCGAGCCGCTGGAGTTCTCGTTCATGTTCGTCGCGCCACTGCTGTACGGGGTGCACGCGGTGCTCACCGGCGTCTCGATGGGCGTCACCTGGGCGCTCGGGGTGCACGCGGGATTCAGTTTCTCGGCGGGCTTGATCGACTACGTCGTCAACTGGCACCTGGACACCAAACCCTGGCTGATCATTCCGATCGGACTCTGCTTCGCGGTCGTCTACTACGTGGTGTTCCGGTTCGCGATCACCAGGTTCAACCTCCCCACGCCGGGCCGGGAGCCCGAGGATGTGGAGAAGAAGATCGAGGAGGACCTCACGAAGTAGCCCCGGACAGGCGCCCCATCACGGCCCCCGGACCCCACGGTCCGGGGGCTTCGCCGTGCCCGCGACCGTCACCGAGGGTGGCGGGGGAACTACCCGCCATCAGGAAGGGAAATTGCAGGTTCCTTATCTAACCCTCACCGTGCTAAAACTGGTCTACACCACTCAGTGGTCCAGACCACGCGGCTGTTGCCCGCCGCGGTCCTCGAATCGCCGCCTCCCTTCAACGATCACCTGGGCGGCACCTTGCCCCATGGAGGAAGTTGTGAGTACGGATACCGCCGCGGCGGCTCCCGAGAAGAAGAAGGGCGCGGGCGTGATGGCCGTCATGCAGCGCATCGGCCGCAGCCTCATGCTGCCGGTCGCGGTGCTGCCGGCCGGTGCGCTCCTGGTCCGCCTCGGCAACGACGACATGCTCGGCCGGGACTCGTTCCCGGCCGCCATCGTCAAGATCGCCGGTTTCATGGCCGCGGGCGGCAACGCGATCCTCGACAACATGGCGCTGCTGTTCGCCGTGGGCATCGCGATCGGCTTCGCCAAGAAGTCGGACGGCTCGACGGCCCTCGCCGCCGTCACCGGATACCTGGTCTTCAAGAACGTCCTGGCCACCTTCACCGACAGCAACCTGCCCAAGGTCGCGAGCGTCGTGGACGACAAGATCGTCATGAACGACGCGCCGGTCAACGCCGGTGTGCTCGGCGGTGTGGTCATGGGCATCGTCGTCGCCCTGCTCTACCAGCGCTTCTACCGGACGAAGCTGCCCGCCTGGGCCGGCTTCTTCGGCGGCCGCCGCCTGGTACCGATCCTCTCCGCGATCGCGGGCCTGTTCATCGGGATCGTCTTCGGCTACATCTGGCCCGTCCTGGGCACCGGGCTGCACAACTTCGGTGAGTGGCTGGTCGGTTCCGGGGCGGTCGGCGCGGGCATCTTCGGTGTCGCCAACCGTGCGCTGATCCCGGTCGGCATGCACCACCTGCTCAACTCCTTCCCGTGGTTCCAGGCCGGTTCGTACGAGGGTAAGAGCGGCGACATCGGCCGCTTCCTGGCCGGTGACCCGACCGCCGGACAGTTCATGACCGGCTTCTTCCCGATCATGATGTTCGCCCTCCCGGCGGCCTGCCTGGCGATCGTCCACTGTGCCCGCCCGGAGCGCCGCAAGGTCGTCGGCGGCATGATGTTCTCGCTCGCCGCCACCGCGTTCGTGACGGGTGTCACCGAGCCGATCGAGTTCACGTTCATGTTCATCGCGCCGGTCCTGTACGCGATACACGCGGTGCTGACCGGTGTCTCCATGGCCCTGACATGGGGCCTGGGCATGAAGGACGGCTTCGGCTTCTCGGCCGGCGCGGTCGACTTCTTCCTCAACCTGGGCATCGCGACGAAGCCCTGGCTGCTGGTGCTGGTCGGCCTCTGCTTCGCGGTCGTCTACTACGCGGTGTTCCGGTTCGCGATCACCAAGTTCAACCTTCCGACGCCGGGCCGCGAGTCCGACGAGGAACTGGCCGAGCTCCAGAAGGCCGAGGCCAAGTAGGCCCCGCCCGTCCGTACGACGGAGCCCCCGGTCCCGCGAGGACCGGGGGCTCCGTCGTTCGTCGTGTCCCTAGACCTCGTACACCGCGCCGGGAGCGGCCAGCTCGACCGGGCCGTCGTAGACCTCGCGGGCGTCGGCGCGGTTGCGTTCCGCGTCGGTCCACGGCGGGATGTGGGTCAGGACCAGGCGCCCCGCGCCGGCGCGTGCGGCGTACTCGCCCGCTTCGCGGCCGTTGAGGTGGAGGTCCGGGATGTCCTCCTTGCCGTCCACGAACGACGCCTCGCAGAGGAACAGGTCGGCGCCCTCAGCGAGTTCGTCCAGTGCCTCACAGGTGCCCGTGTCGCCGGAGTACACCAGCGTCCGGCCCTCGTGCTCGATGCGGATGCCGAAGGTCTCCACGGGGTGGCAGACCTGTTCCGTACGGACCGAGAAGGGGCCGATGTCGAACGAGCCGGGCTTCAGCGTGCGGAAGTCGAAGACCTCGCCCATCGCGTGCTCGGACGGGGTGTCGGCGTGGGCCGTCGTCAGCCGCCGCTCGGTGCCCTCGGGCCCGTACACCGGGATGGGGGCGGGCCGGCCTCCGTCGAAGCGGTAGTAGCGGACGACGAAGTACGCGCACATGTCGATGCAGTGATCGGCGTGGAGGTGGCTGAGGAAGATGGCGTCGAGGTCGTAGAGACCCACATGGCGCTGCAACTCTCCGAGGGCGCCGTTGCCCATGTCGAGGAGCAGCCGGAAGCCGTCGGCCTCTACGAGGTAGCTCGAACATGCCGAACCCGCGGACGGGAACGAGCCGGAGCAGCCGACGACGGTGAGCTTCATGGAGCGTGAACCTCCGAGACGTGGGAACGGGGAGGGTTCGTGCGGTCCGTCGAGCCTAAGGTGCCGGACCACCCCCCGCGCCTCCACGGCCTGCCGTTGTGGGGGAACTCACCTGTGGTGTCACCGGTTCGATGGAAGCCCGCCCGCGGGGGCCTGCCGGTACGGTCGGGTGATGAACACGTGGTGGTGGGTGGCGCTGGCCGCCGTGGTCCTGCTGGCTCTGGTGGCGTCGGTGGCGGACGGGTGGGGGCGTAGCGGGCGTGGGCCCCGGGGGCGTCGGCCGGGCGGTCCGGTCCGGCCGCGGGGGCGGGCACCGGAGCGGACACGGCCGCCGACACGGGCCCGGCCGGGCGGGGCGCCGCGGCCCGGGGAGATCTGGTGGGCGGACGTGCCGTACGAGGACGGGCCGGGGTCGAAGGACCGGCCGTGTCTGGTGCTGTCGGTGCGGGGCGGTACGGCGGTGGTCGCCAAGATCACCAGTCGGCACCACGCGGAACGCCCCGGGGTGATCGCGCTCGCGGCGGGGGCGGTGGGGGACGCCCAGGGGCGGCAGAGCTTCCTGGAGACCGACGAGTTGCGTGATGTGGCGGTGTCGGCGTTCCGCCGGAAGGCGGGGGATGTGGAGCCGGGGGTGTGGAACCGGGTGCGGGGGCTGGCCTGAGGGGCTGGCCCCGACCGCCGGACGGGCTGGAGAAGCCGGTCCCCGTCGCGGGCGGCCGGACATGCGGGAGCCGGGCGCGTCAGGGGTGACGCGCCCGGCTCGGGGCGGGGGTGTCCGGTGGGGGCGTGCGGGTCACGCCCAGAGCTGGCCGTGCAGGGTCTCGATGGCGGCCTCCGTCGTCGGGGCGGTGTAGACGCCCGTGGACAGGTACTTCCAGCCGCCGTCCGCGACGACGAACACGATGTCCGCGGACTCGCCCGCCTTGACCGCCTTCCGTCCGACGCCGATCGCCGCGTGGAGCGCGGCGCCGGTGGAGACGCCCGCGAAGATGCCCTCCTGCTGGAGGAGTTCGCGGGTACGGGTGACCGCGTCGGCCGAGCCGACCGAGAAGCGTGTGGTGAGCACCGACGCGTCGTACAGCTCCGGTACGAAGCCCTCGTCGAGGTTGCGCAGGCCGTAGACGAGATCGTCGTACCGGGGTTCGGCCGCCACGATCGCGACGTCCGGCTTGTGCTCGCGCAGGTAGCGGCCGACGCCCATGAGGGTGCCGGTCGTGCCGAGGCCCGCCACGAAGTGGGTGAGGGACGGGAGGTCGGTGAGGATCTCCGGGCCGGTGGTGGCGTAGTGGGCGCCCGCGTTGTCCGGGTTGCCGTACTGGTAGAGCATCACCCAGTCCGGGTGTTCGGCCGCGAGCTCCTTGGCGACGCGGACGGCCGTGTTGGAGCCGCCGGCCGCCGGGGAGGGGATGATCTCCGCTCCCCACATGGCGAGGAGGTCACGCCGTTCCCGGGAGGTGTTCTCCGGCATGACGCACACGATGCGGTAGCCCTTGAGCTTGGCCGCCATGGCGAGCGAGATGCCGGTGTTGCCGCTCGTCGGCTCCAGGATCGTGCAGCCCGGGGTGAGGCGGCCGTCCTTCTCCGCCTGCTCGACCATGTGGAGCGCGGGGCGGTCCTTGATCGAGCCGGTGGGGTTGCGGTCCTCCAACTTGGCCCAGATGCGGACGTCGTCGGACGGGGAGAGCCGGGGGAGGCGGACCAGGGGCGTGTTGCCCACGGCCGCGAGCGGGGAGTCGTACCGCATCAGCGCATGCCGCCGGCGACGGCCGGGAGGATGGTGACGCTGTCGCCGTCGGAGAGCTTCGTGGAGATGCCGTCGAGGAAGCGGACGTCCTCGTCGTTGAGGTAGACGTTCACGAAGCGGCGGAGCTTGTCGCCCTCGACGATGCGCTCACGGATGCCGTTGTGGCGGCTCTCCAGGTCGGCGAAGAGGTCGGCGAGGGTGTCCCCGGTGCCTTCGACCGCCTTGGCGCCGTCGGTGTAGGTGCGGAGGATGGTCGGGATGCGGACCTCGATGGCCATGGCGTGGGCTCCTGTCGAAAGCGTGGAGTGCGCGTGGGGCGCGCGTTCATGCCCCCGCGCGGGGGGTGGTGCGTACGGGTGGGGCTCGGACCGCGGCTCAGGCCGTGCGGTTCACGGGCATGCCGCGGCGGGACACATCGCGCTGGACAGCCTGCACAGGTCGACGTGCAGCCGCGCGACGAGCAGTGTGCCCGGCGTCTTTTCGCTCACGTCATGGGAAACCATGCGCTCATCGTATCGATTCCCCACCAGGAACCCGGAGTGTGATCCCACATGGCGGATGGTCGGCGTCCGCCAGGCGGACGAGCGCCCGGAGGACGGGCCGGACGGCGGCGGTCGGGAGGGGGTGGAGGCCCGGGGGCGGAACGCTCGGCGCCCGCCCCCGGGATGTCAGGCCGCCGGCGGGTACGCCTCGACGACCTCGACTTCTTCCTCCGTGATCTCGCCGTCCACGATGCGGTACGAGCGGAACTGGAAGTCGCCCGCGTCGTCGGCGTCCGCCGTGCAGACCAGGACGTAGTGCGCGCCCGGTTCGTTGGCGTAGGTGACGTCCGTGCGGGACGGGTAGGCCTCGGTCGCGGTGTGGGAGTGGTAGATGATCACCGGCTCCTCGTCGCGGTCGTCCATCTCGCGGTAGAGCTTCAGCAGGTCCGTGGAGTCGAACTCGTAGAACGTGGGCGAGCGGGCGGCGTTGAGCATCGGGATGAAGCGTTCGGCGCGGCCGGTTCCGGCCGGGCCCGCGACCACGCCGCACGCCTCGTCGGGGTGGTCGGCTCGGGAGTGCGCCACGATCTGGTCGTAGAGCGCCTGGGTGATGGTCAGCATGGCGCCAGGATAAGCAGACCGGCCCTCCCGTACCGAGGGGCGGTACGGGAGGGCCCGGATGCCGGACACGGCCGTTGGGGCGACCGGTGTCCGCGGGAAGGCCGGGCGCCGTTCAGCGGCGCTTGGCGAAGAACGCGCTTCCGGGGTTGCGGGCCCTGAGCACCAGGTAGGAGACGCCGAGGAGGAGCGCCCACAGCGGCGCGCAGTACAGCGAGATCCTGGCGTCCTTGTCGATGGCCATCATCACGATCACCACGGCGATGAAGCCGAGCGCGTACCACGAAGTGGCGGGTGCGCCGGGGGCCTTGAACGAGGACTGCGGGAGCAGGCCGCGGTCGGCCGCCGCCCGGTAGCGGATCTGGCTGACGAGGATCATGATCCACGCCCACATGCCGGAGATGGTGGCGAAGGAGACGACGTAGGTGAACGCCTCGCCCGGCCACTGGTAGTTGATCCAGACGCCGACGAGCATCAGCGCGGCGGAGAAGGTGGTGCCCACCAGCGGCAGCCCGTTGCCCGTCAGTTTGGTGAAGGCCTTGGGTCCCTGTCCGTTGAGCGCGAGGTCACGCAGCATCCGGCCGGTGGAGTACATGCCGGAGTTGCAGGAGGAGAGGGCCGCGGTGAGGACGACGAAGTTCACGATCGCGGCGCCGACTCCGAGGCCCATCTGCTCGAACGCGGCCACGAAGGGCGAGACGCCCGGCTCGAAGGTGCTCCAGGGGACCACCGAGAGGATCATGATCAGGGCGCCGACGTAGAAGACGGCGATGCGCCACGGCACGGTGTTGATCGCCTTGGGCAGGACGGTCTTGGGGTCCTTGGACTCGCCCGCGGTGACACCGACCAGTTCGACGGCGAGGAAGGCGAACATCACGATCTGGAGGGTCATCATGGTGCCCGCGACACCGTTGGGGAAGAAGCCGCCGTCGTTCCAGAGGTTGGCGACGGTCGCGGTGTCACCGGCGTCGGAGAACCCGACGGTGAGCACACCGGCACAGATGAGGATCATGCCGACGATCGCGGTGACCTTGACCATCGAGAACCAGAATTCGAGCTCGCCGAAGAGTTTTACGGAGATCAGGTTCGCGCCGTACAGGATGAGGGTGAAGACCAGCGCGGACAGCCATTGCGGAATGTTCCACCAATACGTCATGTAGGTGGCGGCGGCGGTGACTTCGGTGATTCCGGTGACCACCCAGAAGAGCCAGTAGGTCCAGCCGGTCACGAATCCGGCGAAGGGGCCCACGAATTCACGCGCGTATTCGGAGAAGGAGCCGGAGACCGGCCGGTACATGAGGAGTTCGCCCAGGGCGCGCATGATGAAGAAGATGACCAGGCCCGCGAGGGCGTAGGCCAGGATCAGGCTGGGTCCGGCCCGGCCGATGGCCTTGCCGGCGCCGAGGAAGAGCCCGGTGCCGATGGCGCCCCCGATGGCGATCATCTGGATCTGCCGGGCGCCCAGACCTCTCTGGTAGCCCTCGGTGGACGTACCGGTTTTCGCGGCCTCGGGTTCGTCCGCCTGTCCGTTGTCGACCTGCGCCGATGTCATGGTGGTGCGCCTTTCTCCATTCCCGGTCCGCACCCTGGCGGGTGACGGATCAGGTCCCGGTCCCCCCCCGGATATGGATGGAGTGCCGCCGGCGTTCGGCCGGCTGGGCACCTCCGGGGACAGGGGTGGCGTCCCCGGGCGGTCGTGAAGATTTATCACGGGTGCCCGGGTGTTCCAGGAGACATTCTGTGGCGCACACCACAGGAAGAAGCGGACAAGGGTTTCCAGCCGCTGCAAAGTAGGCCGTTCGGGTGACGCGATCGTTATTCCGATTTGAGCGTCCGCTGAGCGAACGGCCCACGGTGCCGCAGTGTGCGGACTACTCGGGCATCAGGGTCTCCACGAGCGTCTCCTGGAGCGCGCCGAGCCAGAGGTAGGCCATCACCATGGGCTTGCGGGGATCGCTGTCGGGCAGCCGGTAGAGGGAGCCGCCCTGCCCCTCGTCCTCGTCGGACACCTCCAGCCGGGTGCCGATGGTGAGCCGCAGGTCGTTGAGCGAGCCGAGCCAGTGACGGCTGCCCTCGGCGTCGAGCGTGAGCACCACGCTCTCCTCCCCGGCCGGCTGGAGCGTGTCCAGGCTCCGCACGACGGCGAGGGCGTCCTCCCGCTTGCGGTCGCGCAGGTCGATCTCCGTGAAGCGGCGGAACTCGGAGGAGGCGGCGCGCAGTTCCTCGTCCTCGTTGCTGTAGGCGTCCGGGAAGAGCCGGGCCACGGCCGGGTCGGCCGGTGGTTCGCTGGGGCCTTCGGCGAAGAGGGCGGCCAACGGGTCCTCACCCTCGGCGGGTTCGTCGCCGGGTCCGATCAGTTCCAGCAGCTGGACGGCGAGGGAGCGCAGGATGGCGATCTCGACCTCGTCGAGCGCGACGGCCGCGCCGCCGCCGGGGGTGGCCTCGAAGTGGCCGGCCATGGGTTCTCCGATGATGGGGCGGACTGAGGGGCGGCGGAGCGTCAGTTGCGGTCCTGGGTCAGCGTGGCCCAGAGGCCGTAGCCGTGCATGGCCTGGACGTCGCGCTCCATCTCCTCGCGGCTTCCGCTGGAGACGACCGCGCGGCCCTTCTGGTGGACGTCCAGCATCAGCTTGTGCGCCTTGTCCTTGGAGTAGCCGAAGTACGCCTGGAAGACATACGTCACATAGCTCATGAGGTTGACCGGGTCGTTGTGCACCAGCGTCACCCAGGGGACGTCCGGTTCAGGGACGATGTAGCTCTCCTCGGCCGATTCGGGACGTTCGATCTCTACGGGGGAAGCAACGCTCACGCCCCCCATGCTGCCACCAGGGTGGGGCTCACGCATAAACGAAGACCCCATCTCGTCACTCTGACGAATAAGGGGGTAGCATCCCCGGCATGAACTCAGCGGACCTTGGGCGACGGGTCGGTGTGCCGTCGACCGCGCTCTTCACCGACCAGTACGAGCTCACGATGGTGCAGGCGGCGCTGAAGGCCGGTACCGCCGACCGGCGCTCCGTCTTCGAGGCCTTCACCCGGAGGCTGCCCGAGGGGCGGCGCTACGGCGTCGTGGCGGGCACCGGGCGGGTGCTGGACGCGGTCGAGAACTTCCACTTCGACGACGAGATGCTGGCCTTCCTCCGGGACCAGCGCGTGGTGGACACGGCCACCGTGGACTGGCTGGCCGACTACCGCTTCCGCGGCGACATCTGGGGCTACCCGGAGGGCGAGGTGTACTTCCCCGGCTCGCCGCTCCTGCGGGTCGAGGGCACCTTCGCCGAGTGCGTGCTGCTGGAGACGGTGATCCTGTCGATCCTCAACCACGACTCGGCGATCGCTGCGGCGGCGTCCCGGATGTCCTCGGCGGCGAGCGGGCGCAACCTGATCGAGATGGGCGCGCGGCGCACCCACGAGCTGTCCGCGGTGGCGGCGTCACGCGCCGCGTACATCGGCGGCTTCCACACCACCTCGGACCTCGCGGCGGGCTTCCGGTACAACATCCCGACGGTCGGGACGAGCGCGCACGCCTTCACCCTGCTGCACGACAGCGAGCGGGACGCGTTCCGGGCGCAGGTGGACTCGCTGGGCCGGGACACCACGCTGCTGGTGGACACCTACGACGTCGCCGAGGCGGTCCGTACGGCGGTGGAGATCGCCGGGCCGGAGCTGGGAGCGGTGCGCATCGACTCGGGCGACCTGCTGCTGGTCGCGCACCGGGTGAGGCAGCAGCTGGACGAGCTGGGCGCCACGGAGACGAAGATCGTGGTGACCTCCGACCTGGACGAGTACGCGATCGCCTCACTGGCCGCCGCGCCCGTGGACGCCTACGGGGTGGGCACGCAGCTGGTCACCGGCAGCGGGCACCCGACGTGCTCGATGGTCTACAAGCTGGTGGCCCGCGCGGAGTCCGCCGACCCCGGTGCCCCGCTGCTCCCGGTGGCGAAGAAGTCACTGGGCGCGAAGACGTCGAGGGGCGGCCGCAAGTGGGCGGCCCGCCGGACGGACGCCTACGGGGTGGCCGAGGCGGAGGTGATCGGCACCGGCGAGGTACCGGCGGACCTGGTGGACCGGCAGCTCCAGACCGAGCTGGTCCGGGGCGGCGAGGTGGTCGCCCGGGAGCCGCTGGAGGCGGCGCGCGACCGGCACGTCACGGCGCGGGCCGGGCTGCCGATGTCGGCGATGCAGCTGTCACGGGGCGAGCCGGTCCTGCCCACCGAGTACGTGTGAGGGCCCGGGCGCCACGCGGGGGCGCGCCGTGCGGGGGCCGGGGGCCGCACGAGGGGGAGCGGGCCGGCCCGGCGTGCGCCGTACGCGCCGGGCGGGGCGCGCCCGGGGCCACCCGCCGGGCGTTACCCCTCCCGGAGGCCCCGCCGAGTCTCTAGGCTCGAAGACGTCCCCACCGTTCCCTCCCCTGTCCGCCGCCCCTCCCCCACCCGTCGCCACCCGAACCCCCACCGAAGGACAACCGTCATGCATCGCGCCTTGATCGTCGTCGACGTTCAGAACGACTTCTGCGAGGGCGGCAGCCTCGCGGTGGCGGGCGGCGCCGATGTCGCCGCCGCCATCACCGACCTGATCGGCGAGGCCCGCCCCGGCTACCGCCACGTGGTGGCCACCCGGGACCACCACATCGACCCGGGAGACCACTTCTCGGCCACCCCCGACTTCGAGCACTCCTGGCCGGCGCACTGCGTCGCGGGCACCGAGGGGGTCGGCTTCCACCCGAACTTCGCCCCGGCCGTCGCCTCCGGCGCCATCGACACCGTCTTCGACAAGGGCGCGTACGAGGCCGCCTACAGCGGTTTCGAGGGCACCGACGAGAACGGCACCGGGCTGGCCCGGTGGCTGCGGGAGCGGTCCGTCACCGCCGTGGACGTCGTCGGCATCGCCACGGACCACTGTGTGCGGGCCACCGCCCTGGACGCGGTCCGTGAGGGCTTCGAGACGCACGTCCTGCTGGACCTGACGGCGGGCGTCTCCGAGGCCACCACCGAGCGGGCCCTGGAGGACATGCGGGCGGCCGGTGTGGAGCTGTCCGGCAAGCCCGTCGCCTGAGACCCGGACGGCGAGCGCGCCGCCCGCGTCCCGGACGGCGGTGCGGAGCCACCCTGGCGCGCGCGGCGCCCGCCACACGCCCTGGGGGCGCTCAGGCGGCCGGGCAGGCCGGTCCGGCGTATCCGGCGGACCCCAGCAGCGCCCGGATCGGGTGCCAGAGCTCCTGGGCGGCCCCCGGTGCCGCCCGCCACAGCAGCCCGTCCGGGTGGTGCAGCACCGCCGTGATCTCGTCCGGGGTGGGCGGCTGGGCGTTGCCCCGGAGGTAGACGGCGCGCAGCCCCAGGTTGCGGAGCCTGGTCAGGGCCCGCGCCCGGTTCGCGGCGTGCACGAGCACCCGTACCGGGGCCCCGGTGCCCCCGGCTCCGTCCGGCGGGCGGTTCAGGGCCAGGGCCACCACCACCGTGCCGTTCGGCAATCTGCAGAATCCTCCGCCTGCCATGTTTCCGCACTCCCCGCTCATGGCCTGTCGGCCGGCCTCCGGTCGGGCGGCCGCGCCTGGGAATCGCATGTACCAGGCCGCTGCCACCACCTGATCGAAGGCCGCCCGACAGGCTGTAAGACGTCGCGTCAATAAGGATCGGTCACGACGCACCTAAACACGATCGGCCGCCGCCCGCTAGTGGGCGACGGCCGATCAAGCTCTGACCTGCGGTGTTGCTGATTACCGGCCCGAGGGGCCGACCTTCACGGTCATCGTGGAGCCGCTGAGGGGCTCGTTGACGATCGTGATCCGGGTGTTGGTGTCAGGGACCTTCACACTTCCGGTGGGGTTCTCCTTGTACCAGTAGGTGCCCAGCCGGTCGTCGAAGACCGGCACGCCCAGCGACGGCTTGATCTTCAGCGCCACGTCGGCGTTGTGCAGCGTGAAGCCCTTGTTCGGGTACCAGCTGAACGGCGCGTCGAACGGCTGGATCTTGTTGCGCAGGACCGTGCCGTCCTTCCACTTCAGCGGCTTCGCGTGCGAGTCCACCGGCAGGATCAGGCCGTGGCCCTCGTGCTGCGAGGTGTTGTTGTCCTTCTGGGAGGTGTCCCAGAGCCACACCATCAGGCCGTTCTGGTACGAGTAGTGCTCGACCCAGTCGGGGCGGGTGGTGGAGAAGCCGAAGTTGTACGGGCCGACCTCGAGGGTCTTGTCGTACGAGACGTACTGGCGGTTCTCGGCGATGTAGTACTGCGGGTAGTCGTTGGTGAACGACTCACCGATCCGCGAGAAGCCCTTGGCGGTCCAGCCGTTGTCGTCGCCCTCGGCGCCGTCCGAGAAGACCACGGCGCCGTCGGCGGTGATCGTGAGGGCGTCGGCGGTGAAGCCCTTGCCGCCCGCGCCGCCGTCCGTCTGGTAGCGGAAGCGGAGGTCGATCTTCTTGCCCGCGTAGGCGTCCAGCGGGAACGACAGCTTCTGGTAGGCGCCGGAGACGTCCGTCAGGGCCGGCTTGTCGCTGGCGTCCCGCGGAATGGCCTTGCCGTCCGCCGTGCCGTCGAGCGCGGTCCAGCTGGAGCCGCCGTTCTCGGACACCTCGGTGTAGAGGTAGTCGTAGTCGGCCTCGATGTCGTACCAGCCGGAGAGGTCCAGCGAGGCGGACGTCTTGCCGGTGAGGTCGACCGAGCGGGTCAGGGTGTTCGACAGGTCGTCACCCATCTCGCTCCACCACTGCTTGGTGCCCTCGGCCGGCTTGACGACCGTGGTGGTGACGGGCTTCTTGGGCAGCTCGACGACGAGCGCCTGCTTGTCCTTGGTGTTGTACTCCGAGACACCCAGCTTGTGGGTCGACTTCGTCGCGGCCTTGGCCTTGTCGTAGTCGAGCCAGCCGAGCTGGAGCTTGTCCCAGGCGGTCATGTCGCCGGGGAGGTTGCCGATCTGGCCGTCGCCGGTGCCGAGCCAGGATCCGGCCGACATCAGGGACCAGAAACCGACCGAGTTCTCGCCGCCGCCGGAGGTGTCGTAGAGGTCCGGGAGGCCGAGGTCGTGGGCGTACTCGTGGGCGAAGACGCCCAGGCCGCCGTTCTCGGGCTGGGCGGTGTAGTCACCGACCCAGTAGCCCGTGTCACCGATCTCGGCGCCACCGGCCTTGTTGTCCGTGGGGCCCGTCGCACCGGCGTTGGTGCCGTACGCATACCAGCGGTGCGCCCAGATGGCGTCGGTGCCCTGGACGCCGCCGCCCGCGGACTCGTCCTCGCCCGCGTGGACGATCTGGAAGTGGTCGATGTAGCCGTCGGGCTCGTTGAAGTCGCCGTCGCCGTCGTAGTCGTACCGGTCCCACTGGTCGTACTGGGAGAGGTCGGCCTTGATCTGGTCGAGCGTGCGGCCCTTGGCCTTCTGGTCGGCGACCCAGGCGTTGACGCCGTCGCGGATCAGGTCCCACACGTTGGCGCAGTTGGTCGAGCCACAGTAGTTCGAGCCGTAACGGGCCTCGTTGTACGGGACCTTGACCCAGTCGGAGACCTCACCGTCGACCGAGTAGCGCCCGGAGGACGTCTTCTCGTAGTAGGTCTTCAGCGACTCCTTGCCCTTGCCCTGGCCGAAGTACAGGTCCTGGAAGTGGCCCTGGTCGTAATCGGCCTGCCAGGCGGTGCTGTTGTCCTTCTTCGGGTCCGGCTTGGCTATCTGGTTGTGCAGGGGGCCGGGCGTGCCGCCGTACTTCTTGACGGGCGGCTTCGGGCCGTCGCCGTCGGGGTCGTACATCGTGGTGTCGTCGACCTGGTCGCCGAACTCCACAAGGATGGTGAAGATCTTGTCGGTCTTCTCGCGGCCGAGCTCGACGTACTTGCTCTTGCCGAGCTGGACGACCTTCGAACCGCCGCGGGTCGTCACCTTCTTGTCCCCGGACAGCACCTGCTCCAGCGCGGACTGACGCTGCGCGTCCCGCTGCTTGCTGAAGGGGCCTTCGAGGTCGTGCTCATGCGCCTTGACCGGCGCGGGGTCGCGGCGGTCCACGGTGGTGGCGCCGGATCCCGGCGTCTTGTCGTCCGCCTGCGCGGTGGCGAATGTGGACGCCGTCGCGGCGGTGGCGATCAGGGCCACGGCTACCGCGGTCGCGCGTAGCGACCGTCTCTGAGTGCTCACGTGATGCAGTCCTCCCCGGCGTTCGCGATCGCGGCCGAAGGGGGGTGAAGAGCGGGCCGCGCGCGTCAACGCGTCACAAGTGACGACATTCGATCGGAGTTATGAGAGAAAAGACAGATCTTGACTTGGACAGGCCAAGTGCATTATGCGGGAGGCGCTTTCCGCTATCCGGACGCGCGCCTCTGTCGCACCGGGCCAACCGGCTTGAACGACACGGTGGTTGACGCGCGAGTGACTCCGTGCGCCCCCTGTGCACCGGCACCGGGGGCAGGGCCACGCTTACCGCGTACCGGGGCCGGGCATCCACCGTCGTAGGGGCGATCGTCCGTACGAACGCGCCGAGCGACTGCCCCATCCGACACCCGGAGGACGGATTCCGCCATGCCGCGTCTCAGTGCCGCCCAGGTCTTCTACGGTTCGGCCACGGTCGTCCTCTCCGCGCTCGCCATGCTGCTGCTGTCCCGCACGGACTCCGGTGCGGGTGTGGCGGTCATCGGCGCCGCCGCGCTGGTGCTCGGCCTCCTGGTGGCCGTGACCGCGCCCCGGCCGGGACGGGCCAGGGCCCTGCGGACGGCGGGCGCCTCGGGCACCGCCCGTGCCCCGCACCGGGTCGAGGCCGTCAGGACGGCCGCCCGCGCGCACCGCGCCGGCGACCACTCGCTGCACCGCTGAACCGCCCCCGGCCTCACCGGACGGCCACGACCACCGTCTTGCCCGCCTTGTCCTGGAGCCCCTGGCGGTACGGCTTGTCGGTGAACATCAGCACGATGTTGACGAGCCACCACAGGCACGGGCAGCACAGCAGCGCCGGGACCCAGAGCACGACGGCCCGCAGCAGCGAGGACGTGGTGTCGGGCACCGAACCGTCGTTGAGCATCGCCACCCGCATCTTCAGCAGTCGCTTGCCGGGCGTGCGCCCGTCCTTGTGCGTGAAGTACGTGTCGTAGGCGACGTAGACCACCACGCCGATCAGCGACCAGATCAGCTGGTGGCCGTTGTAGGAGTTGCTGATCGCGTTGCCGAAGTCGTTGTTGTTCGCGTTGTTGCCGACGTCGACCGCGCCTCCGAAGGGCAGCGAGATCAGGTAGAGCGGGATCGAGATGATGAGGAAGTCGATCAGCCGCGCCAGGATCCGCTTGCCCGGCTCGGCGAGCGGCGGCATCCCGGCCAGCGGGTCGGTGCCCCCGTACGGACCACCGCCGCCGTACGGACCCGGGTCGTACGGCGGCGGTGGCGCGCCGCCGCCGTAGGGCGAGCCGTCCTGACCGGGCGGCGTCCCGTGCGGCGGCCGCTTGGAGAAGGGATCGTCCTCGGGCGGCTCACCGGGCGGCGGCGGTTCGTTGCTCATGGGGGCAGTGCACCCCGGCCCGGAAAGGCCCGCAACGGCTCAGGTCCCTTCGGGGGACGGAGCGTCAGCACACGGGCGTACGCGGGGGTTCGACGGCGTGCGGCCGGGGCCGGGACGCTCCCGGCCGGCGCGCTCAGCCCGCGACGAAGGTACGGGCCGCCTTGTCGTGCCAGCACTGGCGCCACGGGCGGTCGATCAGACACCAGAGCACGTTGACCACACCGACGACGAGCAGGCCCAGCACCCCGTACACCAGCCAGCGGCGCAGCGCGGCCTTGACGGTGGGCGGACCGTGCGACTCGATGTCCCGGACCTCGACCCCGCAGAGCCTCTTGCCCAGGGTGCGGCCCCACTTGGCGGTGGGCAGGGCCTCCAGCAGGAAGCCGAGCACCAGGAAGGCGGCGACCACCGCGCCGAGCAGTCCGGCCGTGGTGGAGTCCAGCAGCCACACGGTGACCGTCTCGCCGGTCTGCTTCGCGGCGTCGATCTTCCGGTCGACATGATCCAGTGCCCGGGTCGCCAGCGGGAACCCGACCGCCCCGACGAGCGCGCCGAGCACCACCGTGTCCAGGAGCCGGGCGGCCAGCCGCTTGCCGAGCCCGGCCGGGCGGGCCGCCGCCTGGGCGCGGGCGAGCTGCTGGAAGGGGTCGTCGACGGGCGGCTTCCACGGGGTGACCGGCTGCTGCCCCTCGGGCGGGGCCGCCTGCCGGTGCCGCGCCGGGACGGCCTGCGGCTGCTGTGGGGCGGGCGTCTGCTCGGGCCGGGCGAGCTGGTGAACCTGCTGCGGCCAGGAGTCGGGCGGACCGGCCGGTGCGGGGAGCTGGGGCGGGGTCGGCCGGGACGGTGCCCGCGCGCTGTTCCGCGCCGGGGCCGGCACGGGGCCCGGCGCCGGGTTCCGCACGGGGCCCTGCGGGTCGCTCCGTACGGGGTCCGGGGCGCGCGGTGTCCGCTCGGGTGCCTGCGGGGCGGGGGTGGGCGGCAGCGCGCGCATCGTCATGGTGCCCTCGGCGGGCGGCGCGCCGTCCTCGCCAGGCTGCGGTGTACGGGTGCCGCCGCGCCCCACGGCGCGGATGGTGACGGTGCCCTCGGTCGGCGGGCGCGGGCCCGCGTCGTCCGGCCGGCCGGCCCCGGGGGCGGTGCCGGGCGTGCCGCTGCCGCCGTCCCGCATCCCCGGCAGCGCGACCCGCGCCGGTCCGGGCGCGGCGGGCCGGCGCGGGTCGGCGGGCGCGGGCACGGAGGGGTCGGGGGCGGGCGGTGCCACGTCGCGGTGGACGGGGCCGGAGGGCGCGGGGTCGTAGGGCACGAGGGCCGCCGCAGCGGGGTCCCGGGGACCGGGCTCCGGTGCCGCCGGGGCGGCGGGCGCGGGTGCCGGGGAGGCCGAGCGGGGGTCGGGGCCGCCGCCCCAGGAGACCCGGCGGTCCTGGTCGCCGAAGCCCGTCTGCCGGGAGGTGTCGGCCTGCCAGGCGGTCGCCGGTTCGGGCCGGTTGTCGCCCGTGGCGTCCGGGACGCCGCCGGTCCGCCCGGCCTCGTCGGGCGCCTCGGCCTCGTCGAAGTACATCGGCCCGGTCTCGTCCACCGGGGCGGCGCGCGGCGCGGGCGGCCCCGGGGCGGCGGGCGCGGCGGACGGCTCGGCCTGCGGCGGTGCGGGGCGGCTCGTACCGGGGACCCAGGAGGCGCCGTTCCAGTACCGGACGTAACCGGGGATGGACGGGTCGGGGTAGTACCCCTCGCGGGGGCTTTCGTCACCGGGTGCCGGGGTTGGGGCGCTCATCACCGTGGTCCCGTATCTCTTCGAGTCCTCGGGCCGACCGGTGACATGCTCGTGGCGGTCGGCCCCCATACATAAGGGTCCACATCTATCAGACCCGCGCGCGCCCCCGGGCCTGTCCTGCTGTTTGGACCACTTTCAGGGCTCGGGGAAGATTTTCTGGGAAGTCGCGTCATGGAGAGCGCGGAGGGCTCTCTCTCCTTGTGCGGACCGGTCAGGGGACCGGCCCCTACGAGCACCGGAAGGTCGTGCACCCTCATGCAGAACGTCGTGGAACGTGAACTGGAAGTCAAGTTGGTCCTCTCGCCCGAGCGCTCCCTCCCCGTACCGGCGCGGCTCTCCTACATCACCGCCGACCCGTACGCCGTGCACATCACGTTCCACATCGGCTCCGAGGCTCCCGTGCACTGGACGTTCGCCCGGGAGTTGCTGGTGGAGGGGGTGTTCAGGCCGTGCGGGCACGGGGACGTGCGGATCTGGCCCACCAAGACCCGCAACCGCCAGGTGATCTGCGTGGCACTCACCTCCCCCGACGGCAACGCCCTGCTGGAGCTGCCCTCGACCGCCGTCGCCGCGTGGACCGAGCGCACGCTGCGGGTGGTCCCTCCCGGATCGGAGAGCGCGCTGCTGGGACTGGACGGCGCGCTCGCCGAGCTGCTGGCCCCGATGCCCGCCGACGACCTGTGGCTGAGCGATCCGTGGTCCGCGGACGATCCCCCGGAGGCCGAGTCCTGAACGCCCCGGGCCGGAAAGGCTTCCCGGGGCGGAGAAAGCGCCCCGGGTCAGAAGAGCTTTCCGGGGTTGAGCAGCCCCAGGGGATCGAAGGCCGCCTTGACGGCCCGCTGCAACTCCACACCGACCTCGCCCAGTTCGCGGGCGAGCCACTCCTTCTTCAGTACGCCGACGCCGTGTTCGCCGGTGATGGTGCCGCCCAGTGCGAGGCCGAGCGCCATGATCTCGTCGAAGGAGGCGCGGGCCCTGCCGGACTCGTCGGGGTCGGTGTGGTCGAAGCAGACGACGGGGTGCGTGTTGCCGTCCCCGGCGTGGGCGCAGACCCCGATGGTGAGGCCGTACTTCTCGGCCACGGCCGCGGTGCCCTCCAGCATCGCGCCGAGCCGGGAGCGTGGTACGCACACGTCGTCGATCATCGTGGCCGGCTTGACGGTCTCCAGCGCGGGGAGCGACAGGCGGCGTGCCTGGAGGAGGAGTTCGGACTCGGCGGTGTCCTCGGCGGGCACCACCTCGGTGGCCCCGGCCGCGGTGCACAGCTCCCCCACGGCCGCGAGGTCGGCAGCCGGGTCCGGCGTGTCGAAGGCGCAGAGCAGCAGCGCCTCGGTGGACTCCGGAAGCCCCATGCCGGCCATGGCGTTGACGGCCCGGACCGTCGTACGGTCCATCAGTTCGAGGAGTGAAGGGGTGTGTCCGCGCTCCATGATCCGGCAGACGGCGTCGCAGGCGGTGGCGGCGGACGGGAACTCGGCGGCCAGGACCAGCTGGCGGGGCGGTTGCGGCCGGAGCGCGAGGACGGCCTTGACCACGATGCCGAGGGTGCCCTCGGCGCCGACGAAGAGCCGGGTGAGGTCGTATCCGGCCACGCCCTTGGCCGTGCGGCGGCCGGTGTCGAGCAGCCGTCCGTCGGCCAGCACGACCTGGAGCCCGAGGACGTACTCGGCGGTGACCCCGTACTTCACGCAGCACAGGCCGCCGGACGCGGTCCCGATGTTGCCGCCGATGGTGCACGTCTCCCAGCTGGAGGGGTCCGGCGGGTAGTACAGCCCGTGTTCGCCGACCGCCCGGGACAGCGTGGCGTTGACGACGCCGGGTTCGACCACGGCGATCCGGTCGACCGGGCTGATCTCCAGGATCCGGTCCATCTTCACCAGGGAGAGCACGACACAGCCGTCGGTGGCGTTGGCCGCGCCCGACAGGCCCGTCCGGGCACCCTGGGGCACCACCGGGACCCGTAGCGCGGTGGCGGTCCGCATGACGTGCTGGACCTCCTCGACCGTGCGCGGGAGCACGACGACGGCGGGGGCGCCCGCGTCGCAGAAGCTCGCCATGTCGTGGGCGTACGAGGCGGTGACGTCCGGGTCCGTGAGCACGGCCGCGGCCGGCAGTCCCGCGCGGAGTCGTTCGACGAGAGCGTCCATGATCCCAGCGTGGCATCCGGGGCCAATGGTGTGAACCCTTCCACGCCGCCCTTCCCGGAGCGCGATGTGATCGTCGTACTGACGCAGAGTGACGACCATGGATGCCAAGCCGCAGCAGAACCCGGAACCCCCCGCTTCCCCCCTGCCGCCGGAAGGTGCGACGGCCGTGTCACCGCCTCCCCCGCCGATGCGGACCACCCTGCGCAGGGCCGCCTTCGGTGCCGTGGCCGCCGCGGTGCTCGTCGCCGGCGCTCTGGTCGCCGTACCCGACGAGGAGGAGCCGGCCGCGACGCCCGCTCCGGGGCCGGTGGGCCGCGCCGAGGCCGCGGCGGCGGCCGGCTCCCCGGCGTCGCTGTCCGACCTCACCGCGCTCATCGGCGACCGGCAGAAGTGGGTGGAGACCCATCCCTCGGACGCGCCGGCCTGGGCGGTGCTCGGCGCGGCATACGTCCAGTGGGGCAGCCGGGCGGCCGACGCGTCCTCCTTCCCGCGCGCCGAGAAGGCCCTCCAGCGCTCGCTGGCCGCGCAGCCCGGCGAACGCGGGAACACCCAGGCCTGGACCGGGCTCGGCGCACTCGCCAACGCCCGGCACGACTACGTGGCCGCGAAGAAGTGGGGCGAGACGGTCCGCGCGCGGCAGCCGAAGAGCTGGACGGTGTACCCGGTCCTGATCGACGCGTACACCGGCCTGGGCGACCAGGAGGCCGCGGCGAAGGCCACGGAGACGTTCGGGACGCTGCGGGGCGGCGTGGCCGCGCTGGGCCGGACCTCGGACATGTACCGCGCCCAGGGCTGGCGCGAGGACGCCCTGGCCACCGCCCAGGAGGCCGCCGACCGCGCCAGGACCCCCGCCGAGAAGGCCGACGCGCTGCACCGGCTGGGTGACCTGGCGTGGGAACGCGGCGAACCGGCGGAGGCCCTCGCCCAGTACGAGGGCGCCCTGCGCACCGACCGCGGCCACCTCGTCTCCCGGGCCGGCCGGGCCCGCGCCCTGGCCGCCCTGGACCGCACGGACGAGGCGCTGGCCGACTACCTCACGGTGACGGCGAAGCTGCCGGACCCGCGGTACGTCCTCGAACTGGGCGAACTCTACGAGGCGTCGGGCCTGGACGGCGACGCCCGTACCCAGTACGCCAAGCTCCGCGAACTGCTCGGCACGGCGAAGGCCGCCGGGGTGAACGAGTCCCTGACCGAGGCCCGCTTCGAGGCCGACCACGGCGACCCGGAGGCCGCGGTGGAGCTGATGGAGAAGGAGTGGGCGGAGCTGCGCCGCAGCGCGGAGGTGGCGGACGCGCTCGGCTGGGCGCTGCACCGGGCGGGCCGGACCGAGGAGGGCGTGCAGTACGCGGAGCGCGCGCTGGAGAGCGGCGTACGGAACGCCTCGTACGCCTACCACCTGGGCGTGATCGAGAGCGCCCTCGGTCAGGACGGGCCGGCCCGCTCGCGCCTGGAGGAGGCGCTCCGGACCAACCCGGACTTCTCCCCGCTGGCCGCTCCCCTGGCCGAGGAGGCCCTGGAGTCGCTGGGCGAGCCGGACCCGGGCGGCCCGGCGGAGGTCCGTCCGCCGTCGAGCCAGGCCGCCGCACCGGCGGACCCGGAGCCGTCCGGGACCGCGGGCGGTGCCGGAGGGGGGCGGGGAGTCGCGTCCGAGGAGGGCGGGGGTTCCCCGGACGGGACGGCACCGGGCGGGCCGGGCGCCGCCGCACCGAGTGCGGCACCCGGCCGGACGCCGGGCGGGGAGCCGGGGACCGGGGTGAAGGCGGCCGCGGCGGCCGCCTCCTGAGCTGACGGAAGCGGCCGGGTGCCGGATCTGGGCGGTGCCGGGGCCGGACGCCGGATTCTGGTCCGGATCGGTGGTGACAGCGGAACGGGCCCTCCCGGCGGGAGGGCCCGTTCCGTCGTGCGTACCGGCCCGGCCTACAGGTTGCCGCGCTTCTCCTGCTCGCGCTCGATCGCCTCGAACAGGGCCTTGAAGTTGCCCTTGCCGAAGCCCATCGACCCGTGCCGCTCGATCATCTCGAAGAAGACGGTCGGACGGTCCTGGACCGGCTTGGTGAAGATCTGGAGCAGGTAGCCGTCCTCGTCGCGGTCGACCAGGATCTTCAGCTCACGCAGCGTCTCCACGGGCACCCGGGTCTCGCCCGCCCACTCGCCGAGCGTGTCGTAGTACGAGTCGGGGGTGTCCAGGAACTGCACACCGGCCGCCCGCATCGCGCGCACGGAGCCGACGATGTCGTTCGTGGCGAGCGCGATGTGCTGGACGCCCGCGCCGCCGTAGAACTCCAGGTACTCGTCGATCTGCGACTTCTTCTTCGCGATCGCCGGCTCGTTGATCGGGAACTTCACCTTCAGCGTGCCGTCGGCGACGACCTTCGACATCAGGGCGGAGTACTCGGTGGCGATGTCGTCGCCCACGAACTCCTTCATGTTGGTGAAGCCCATGACCGTGTTGTAGAAGGTCACCCACTCGTTCATCCGGCCGAGTTCGACGTTGCCGACGCAGTGGTCGACGGCCTGGAAGGTGCGCTTGGAGGGCGGCTCCACGATGGGGTCGGCCGCGGTGTAGCCCGGGAGGTACGGGCCGTCGTAGCCGCCGCGCTCGACCAGGGTGTGGCGGGTCTTGCCGTACGTGGCGATGGCGGCCAGGACGACGGTGCCGTGCTCGTCCTTGACCTCGTGCGGCTCGGTGATGCCGGTGGCGCCGTGCTCGACGGCGTACGCGTACGCGGCGCGGGCGTCCGGCACCTCGATGGCGAGGTCCACCACGCCGTCGCCGTGGGCGGTCACGTGGTCGGCGAGGAAGGTGCCCCACTCGGTGGAGGCCTTGATGACGGAGGTGAGGACGAAGCGGGCCGAGCCGTTGGTCAGGACGTAACTCGCGGTCTCACGGCTGCCGTTCTCCGGTCCGGAGTAGGCGACGAGCTTCATGCCGAAGGCGGTCGAGTAGTAGTGCGCCGCCTGCTTGGCGTTGCCCACCGCGAAGACCACCGCGTCCATTCCCTTGACCGGGAAGGGGTCGGCCTGCCGAGCGGTGTCGGGTGTGGTGTGCACAGTCTCAGTCATGTCGGAAGGTTCCCGCCGCTTCGCAAGGTGCGCAACAGTTCGCGCATTCACTGGGCAATCCGACCAGTGGTTGGCCACCATGGGCGCACTATCTGTACAGGGTGACCATCGGGAGACGGACCATGGCGATCGATCATCTGGACGGCCGGCTCATCGTGCTGCTGGCACGTGAACCACGCATCGGTGTACTGGAGGCGTCCCGGCGGCTCGGGGTGGCGCGCGGGACCGTGCAGGCACGGATGGACCGGCTTCAGTCGAACGGCGTCATCCGCGGTTTCGGCCCGGACGTCGATCCGGCGGCGCTGGGCTACCCGGTCACCGCCTTCGCCACCCTGGAGATCGAGCAGGGGCAGGGGGCGGACGTACGGGCCCACCTGAGCGGCGTGCCGGAGGTGCTGGAGCTGCACACCACGACCGGACAGGGCGACATGCTCTGCCGGCTGGTGGCGCGCTCCAACGCCGATCTGCAACGCGTCATCGACCGGGTCGTCGGCTACGGGGGCATCGTCCGGGCCTCGACGGCGATCGTGATGGAGAACCCGGTACCCCTGCGCGTCATCCCGCTCGTCGAGCAGGCGGCACGGGACGCCGGCTGAGGGGCGGGGCGTACGCCACCGGAGCGGGCGTGGTGCGCCCCGGAGCGGGCGGAGTGTGCGCCCCGGAGCGCAAAGAACCCGCTGCAAAGAGTTCGATGCAAAGAAGTACTTGCAAAGAGGTCTTTGCACGCTCTACAGTCAGGGCATGCCAACCAGCGAACCCGAGGACGGTCCGGCCCCCGCGCCGGACAAGCTGAACATCCACCAGGTCGACGCCCGCACCCTGCGCGGCCTCGCCCACCCTCTGCGCATCCGGCTGATGAACGCCCTCCGGGAGTACGGCCCGGCCACCGCGTCCGGGCTCGCCGACCGGCTCGGCGAGTCCAGCGGCGCCACCAGCTACCACCTGCGGCAGCTCGCGGCGTACGGCTTCGTGGAGGACGACCCGACACGCGGCAAGGGACGCGAGCGCTGGTGGAGGTCGGCGCACGAGGGCACGGCCTTCGGGCCCCCCACCGAGTTCATGAACCACGCCGACCCGGAAGTGCGCGGCGCCATAGGGGTGGTCCTCCACGAGGTCGCCACCCTGCACGCCCAGGAGCTGGGCACCTGGCTCGGGACCATGCACGAATGGCCCGAGGAGTGGCACCGCGGCATGGACGTCAGCGACTTCAAGGTGCGTCTGACCCCGGAGCTCTCGCTGGAGCTCGCCGAGAAGATCCACGAGCTGGTGGACAGCTACCGCAACCGCGTCCCGGAGGGCACCGAGGGATCGGCCGTCGTCCGCACCCAGCTGCACATGTTTCCGCGCCCGACCGACTGACCACGCACACACGACCCACTGGGGGAACCGCCATGCACTCCGACATCCACGCCATGCTGCACACCTACCGCTCCACCGACCTGCGGGACGAGGCGGCCGAGGCCAGGGTTCCCGGGCCCGGTCTGCGGCACCGGATGGGCTGGACGATGGTCGAGCTGGGCCTGCGCCTCACCCAGAGCCGGCCCGTACCGGTCCGCACCGCGCACGCGGCCTGAGGTGGCGGGTCAGCGGTCGGGTACGGGCGGGCCGGGCCCACGCCACGCGCTCGGTCTGACGTGGCCGGTCAGCGGCTCGGGTGACCTTCTCGCCGCCCAGGCCGACGTGGCCGGTCAGCAGCTCGGGACCTTGCCGCCCCGGTCCAGCGCCCGCAGCGAGGACACCGCGTTCTTCAGCGTGGTGACGGGGATCAGACGCAGCCCCTCGGGCTTCTCGGCCTTGGCCTGACCGCATTCCGCCTTCGGCACCAGGAAGACGGTCGCACCGTCACGGCGGGCGGCCCGCGTCTTCAGGGACACCCCGCCGACCGCGCCGACCGTCCCGTCGGCCTCGATCGTGCCCGTACCCGCGACCGTACGCCCGCCGGTCAGATCGCCGCCCGCGCCGTCGCCCGCCAGTTTGTCGATGATGCCGAGCGCGAAGAACAGACCGGCGCTGGGGCCTCCGACGTCGGCGAGGTGGAGGGTGACGTCCACCGAACCGGGCTTCTTGTCCAGGTAGTTCAGCGCCGCCTCGACCGCGACGTTCTGCGATTCGCGCATGTCCTGGAGGTTGTGCTGCTCGATCTCCTTCTCCGAACCGCCACTCGGATAGACGGAGTCACGCGGCATGACGGCCCGGTCGGTCCGGAACCAGCCGTCGACGACGTCCCCGATACCGACGTCCGCCTTCGGCCCGGTCGCGATGATCGTCGTCATCAGCAGCTTGCCGTCGGTGGCGCGGGTCGGGGTGCCCTCGATCGTGATGACCGGCGTGCCCTTGTCGTCTCCGAGGACGTTCGCGGTCGTACCCGGCTGGGCCAGGGTGAAGGGGAGCGGGGCCAGCACCGCCGTACCGAAGAGCGCGAGGACGGGCAGGGCGCAGAGCGCGAGGGTGCGGGGGCGCGAGAGACGAGGAAGCACCCGCCCAATCTAACCGCCCGCCCGGCGCGGGGGTCCCACGTCCGGGGTGCGCCCCGGCGCGGGGAGCCGGGCGGGCGGCCCGGCCGGCTTCCCGCCCCGGTGTGGCGCCTTCGCTCAGCGCAACGCGTCCGCCACCTCCCGGGCGGCGTCGAGGACGCGCGGGCCGACCCGTTCCGGTACGGCGTCGGCGAGCATCACCACCCCCACGCTGCCCTCCACGCCCGAGACCCCGACCAGGGGGGCCGCCGCCCCGCAGGCACCGGCCTCCAGTTCGCCCTGGGTGAGGGTGTAGCCCGGGTCGTCGGCGAGTGCCTTCTGCCGGGCGGTGAGGATCGCCCGGCCCGCCGCGCCCCGGTCCAGCGCGTGCCGGAAGCCGGCGCGGTAGGCCACGTGGTAGTCGGTCCAGGTCGGCTCCACGACGGCGACCGCGAGCGCGTCGGCCCCGTCGACCAGGGTGAGGTGGGCCGTCGCCCCTATGTCCTCGGCCAGGGACCGCAGCGCGGGCAGTGCCGCCTCCCTGACGAGCGGATGCACCTGACGGCCCAGGCGGAGGACGCCCAGGCCCACTCGGGCCCGCCCGCCCAGGTCACGCCGTACGAGGGAGTGCTGTTCCAGGGTGGCGAGCAGTCGGTAGACCACGGTGCGGTTGACGCCGAGCTTGTTGGACAGTTCGGTGACGGTCAGGCCGTGATCGGTGTCGGCGAGCAGTTTGAGGACACGCAGTCCCCGGTCGAGCGTCTGGGAGGTCTCTGCGGTCACGACGCCCTCTCCCTCTGTGGTGAGTGGGGCGGATTCCTCTACGAGGTGACGGCGCCGGTCCCATCGGCGACGCACCGAGAGGCCCCCCGAGTGGCTATGGCACCGGCTGCGCACCGCGGCCACGCTGCCACGGCGCGTTCATGTTTCGGGGACATTAGCGAGCGGGTCCGCTCAGCGGAAGCCCTCGTCCAGAATCCGGTCGCCCTCCCGAGCGCGACGGTATAACCGCCGGTCAGCGCAGAACCGTCCGGAACTCGAACATCTACGCGCGTCCATGTCGGGTGACGTCTCGCGACGCTCCGTACATCACAGGTAAACCACTGTTAACTCACGGTGAAGAAATCGCGGAAAATTTTTCGGCCGCCCGGCTCTCACGAACCACCCCTCGCGCCCCGTGGGCCACACGGGCGCAGCGAGCGCCCAGGGTGAAGCCGGGCGGGTGGCCCTGCGATACGCCGTGCGGCGAGGCCTCGGCGGGAGGGCGGCCGCTTCGCCGCGAACGAGGGCCTGAGAAGGGCGCGGACGGGCCGAGGGGGCGAAACAGGAGAAATCGTGCCGCGCCGCTGCCCGGGCAGGCTCGGCCCCCGTGACGCACCTACGGGCCCGCCGGGATATCCGGAAAACAGGCATAAGTCTTCGCCGGACCGATCAACCCAATATGTGGCCAAGTACCGCGCCAACTACGCAGCGCCATTGATAGATTGATGCGCCGCATTCTATCCACATGGCGGACAAGCGCAAAGCATCGGGACTACGGGGAAGGTATCTGGCGATGGCGTGGGACGAATGGGAACAGTTGAAATCCGAGGCGGTGCATCGAAATTCGGCCAGGATGCAACTGAATCAACTGCCACCGGAAGCCGGTGGGGGGCCGCCTCCCCAGGGCGATCTGAAGGTGAACCAGAAGGACCTGGCGGAGATCGGCAATGCCGCGTTCCGGCTGTACGGAGACCTCGAAAAGGCCGGTGACCACGCCAGGGCCGCCACCCAGAAGGCCGCCGGCGGACTCAAGTCGGAGACGTTCGCCCTAGGAAGCGCGCTCGACAACGTCGCCACACGATGGATCGACCAGGTCCGCTCACTACTGGACGCCTGCGCCCACATCTCCAACCACCTCGACTTCACCAAGGGTGCGCACGCCGGGGACGAGGTCTACATCGGCACGGTCCTCAGCAACATCGACACGCTCGACAAGGGCTTCGACGAGAGGAAAGGCTCCTGATGGACCTCGACTCCCTGCGTTTCGCCAACTTCTCGGACCTGGATTCGGCCATCACCGACTGGGAACAGATGGTCACCAAGCTCAAGACTCTCCAGAACGACGCGAAGAAGGACCTCAAAGCCAAGTCGGACAAAGCGAACTGGGCGGGGGACAATGCCACCATAACCCGCACTTTCGTGGACAAGACAGCCGGAGAATTCGCCGATGCCCACACTCAGGCCGAAAGCATCACAAACATTCTCACCGACACCCGTGGGGAGCTCGTCGGCTATCGCACCCAGCTCAACGACGCCATCGGACGCGGCGAACTGAAGAACCTCACCGTCCGGGACACGGGCGAGGGCTCCTTCACCGTCACCATGAACATCCACCCCGACCGGGCGGCGAAGGGCACCACGGTGCCCGAGCACACACAGGCGGACGTCGACGCGTTCCGTGACGAGATCCAGGCCATCCTGAAAAACGCCACGGAGAGCGACACCTCAGCGGCCAAGGTTCTCAACCTCCTCGTCGAGCAGGCCGCATACGGGTTCTCCGGCGCCAAGGTCGCAGACCGGGACTCCGGCGCCAAGGCGGTGGAGGAGGCCGAGAAGATGGCAAAGATCGCCAAGAAGGACCCGCACGACGTCACACCGACCGAGCTCAACACCCTTAACACCACCCTGGCCGCCTACAAGGACAATCCCCTCTTCGCCGAGCAGTTCGCGACCCAGGTGGGGCCGAAGAAGCTCCTCCAGTTCTACGCCGGGATCGCCGACCCGTACCAGGGATACGGAACCGACCCGAAACAGTTCGAGCAGGCGAAACTACTGCAGAAGAACCTCGGCATCACGCTCGGCACCGCCACACTCTCCGACAGCGACAAGATGCAGAGCTGGGAGTCGAAGATGGTGAAGCTGGGCCCGGACAGGCTCGGCATCGACGACGCGAACGACCCGACGGGCTTCGGTGTCATGAGCAATCTCATGCGTTTCGGCGACTACGACGACCAGTTCCTCAACGACTACGGCGACAAGCTCATCGCGTACGACAAGGAACGCAACATCAAGGGCATGAGTCCCTGGATCAACAACTGGAACCAAGCGGACCTCAACTTCTACGGCAAGGACGACCGGGGCCGCGACCCGATGAACGGCTTCATGGAGGCTTTGGGCCACAACCCCGATGCCGCCACGCAGTTCTTCGCGCAGCCCGAGGGGGCGGGGGCCACGGTCGACAAGGAAAGCGAGGTGAACGAGCACCTCAAGTACCTGACCAAGGACCGCATCTGGCTGCCGGACGCGACCCTGGAGGGCAACAGCAAGACCATCGCCGGCCATGACTCCCTGGGCCATGCCCTGGAAGCGGCCACCACCGGCTACGCGTACGACTCCGACCCCATGTCCGGCAAGGACCCCATGGTCCCGGGCAACGCGGATCACCGTACGGCCGAGACGGCGGGCGTCATGGAGCAGGTAGCGTTCCTGTACGGGAGCGAAGACGGCCCCAAGATGCTGCACGAGCAGTCGCAGTTGGCAGACAGCCTGGGCAAGATGGGCGCCGCCTATATCGACGACATCGACTACAGCCTGTCGGGGGTCGGCGACCACGCGAAGGACGATGGGGCCTTCCCCGCGAAGTACGCGGGGAGGGCGAACTTCGGCGAGCAGGGAGCCATCGACTTCCTGAGCGTTCTGGGTCAGGACGAGAAGTCGCATGCCGGTGTCACCACTGCCCAACATCTGTACACACTGAGCGCGCTGGACGCCCACCCAGCGACGAGCGAAGTCGAGATCGACCGCGCGAAAGCCGCCATGATGACAGGCGCCGAGGCCAGGGGCATTCTCGACCACTCACGCGTGCAGCAGGCTGAGACGACTTACACCGCCGAATCCGAAGAGGCCAACAAGTCACTGGCCAGGTCCGGTGACTGGATCGAACTGGGCACCGGCGTGGTCGTGGGAGGAGGAATCGCCGCGATTCCACTGCCTGGGTCGACGCCGGCAGCCCTGGTCGTTGCGCCTTTGGCAGCAGAAACCGCCGGAGATGTCCTCAATACATTTGTTGGTCACCAGGTTGAGAAAGGACTTGACGGAGCGGAGAAGGACCCAACCGAACAGGCGCAGTTGACCAGCCGAAGGTTCTACCAGAAGGGCGCCAACGAACTCGGCGGCGCCTACAACGCTTACCTCGAAAGCAACCCGCAATGGGACCGGAGCAGCGAATCGAAGAACTGGGCGAGGGAGATCGAGTTCAGCTACCTCGGGACAGGGGCGGGCCAGGACGACTACCGCGGGCGTGCCCCGTACAAGGACTGACGATGAGTGGGCAGCCGTGCGTACGGAGGGGGAAGGCGTGAAGACGAGAGCGCTGTACTGGGGTGCGTGTGCAGCCCTGGTGGTGGCGATCACGGGGTGCAGCGGCGACAGCGACGAAAGGCGGGAAAAGACGCTGTCCGCGTCTCAGGTCTGCGACGGAACGCTGACCACGCCGGCTGCGGACGCGCTGGAGCGCATCGGCGGCACAGCGTCCTTCACCGAACTCGATGGCACCGATGGCGAGGGCGACCCGAACTCGTTCTCGGTGGAGCTGGCGGCGAAGCGCCTCCACAGCGAACTGGGCCGGCGCAACGAGTGCGTCCTGTACAAGGCGGGCGACCAAAGTGGGATCTACCTGCTAAAGGTGCGCTTCGAGCCTACGGAAAGCCGCCCAAACCCGGAGAGCTCTGCAAAAAATGGGAAAGGCGGCGACGATTCGGTGGCCTATCCGATCGGCCTGTACGCGTACACACCTGCGGACAGTGGCGCGTACCTCTACTTCTCCTGCCCCACGAAGGGTCCCGAAGGGGATACGCCGTACGTAATGGCCAGCATGTTCTCCTCGGAGAACCAAACGAATCCAGACAGCACCGGTAAGGACCGGATGGCCGTCCTCAACGATGTCTCCCGCGCCCTCGCCAAGGAACTGGGCTGCGCTGCCCAGGCCGAACTGCCGGCCGAGGTACCGGACCCCGCGTCCGACTGACGAGAAGATCCCACCCGGTGCGCGGCACAAACGCCTTGCGCGCCGGGTGCCGGTCTGGTGACACCGCAACTGCGTGGCCCGCTGCTGGACCTTCGTAATCCGGCCTTGGATGTGCCGGGCCGTCGCCTCCGCGCTCGGCGAACTACCACAGACTCGGCGCAGCTTCGTGCGCATTTTCCCGTAAGGACTGACTGATATGCGGAAGACACAGGTCGGCTCCCGGGCTCCGGCTTCCGGGCGGCCGACGGTCCGGGCGGCCCTATGCGTGGTGCTCGCCCTCTGTGGTGCGAGCGCGTGCAGCGACGACCAGGGGGCGGGGAAACGGCCGGATGCCCTTTCGGCGCCCCAGGTGTGCGACGGCGCGATGTCCTCGGTGGGTGCGGAGGCGCTGGACCGCATCGGAGGCACCGGACGCTTCACGGAGATCCAGATCGCCGACGACCCGGACTACCGCTGGTCGCTGAAGCAAGCTGTGAAGGACCTTCAGGCCGACTACACCGACGTGCACAAGTGCCTCCTGTACAAGGCCTCCGACAAGAGCGGTCTGCCACTCGTCACGTTCCGTTTCAGCTCCGACTCACAGCATCCCGACCCGACCGAGGACGAGGACACTGACCGGCTGCTCTTCCCGATCGGGCTGTACGCCGCGGCGGACGGGGATTTCGGCGCCAGTCTCTACTTCGCGTGCCCTGTCGAGGGCCCCAGGGGAGGAACGCCCTACGTGAAGGCGGAGATGTACAGCGCCAGGAACCAGGTGGACCCCGCGAGCACGGCCGAAGACCGGATGACCGTCCTCAACGACGTGTCCCGTGCCCTGGCCCAGGAAGCGGGCTGCGCCTCCGAGGCGAAACTGCCGGCGAGGCTGCCCGCCCCCACGTCCGGCTGACCGACGCGCCCCGGCACCGGGTGAATCGCGGCCGTCCGCTCACCGTGGGGTGCTCCGCGATCGTCGCGGAGCACCCCTCACCGGGACGCCACGGCCGGTCGGAGGCCTCACCGCATCCGCGTGGCCCACTCCTGGACCTTCGTGATCCGGTCCTGGATCTGCCCGGCCGTCGCCTCCGCGCTCGGCGGGCCGCCGCACACCCGGCGCAGCTCCGTGTGGATCACCCCGTGCGGCTTGCCGCTCTGGTGGGTGTAAGCCGAGACCATCGTGTTGAGCCGCTTGCGCAGCTCCAGCAACTGCTTGTGCGTGACCACGGGCCTGGCCTCCGCGGGCTTCTCCAGGAGGTCCGCCTCCGATGCCGGCTTCTGCCTGCTGTGCGCGATCTGCCGGGTCTGCCGCTTCTGGAGCAGCAACTGCACCTGGTCGGGTTCGAGCAGGCCCGGGATGCCCAGGTAGTCCTGCTCCTCCTCGCTGCCCGGGTGCGCCTGCATGCCGAACTCGGCGCCGTCGTACAGCACCCGGTCGAAGACCGCGTCGGACTCCAGCGCCTCGAAGGGCAGTTGGTCCTCGGTCTCCTCGTCCTCCAGCTTCTCCGCGTCCGCGAGGAGTTGGTCCTCCTCCGCGAAGGGGTTCTCCTCGTCGCTGCCCTTCTTCGGCTTGTCGAGCACATGATCGCGCTCGACCTCCATCTCGTTCGCGAAGTCGAGCAGCATCGGGATGGTCGGCAGGAACACGGACGCCGTCTCGCCGCGCCGCCGCGACCGTACGAAACGCCCCACGGCCTGGGCGAAGAAGAGCGGCGTGGAGATGGTGGTGGCGTACACGCCGACGGCGAGACGCGGCACGTCCACGCCTTCCGACACCATCCGGACCGCGACCATCCAGCGTGATCCGTCCTGGCTGAACTTGTCGATGTTCTTGGACGCGGCCTTCTCGTCGGAGAGCACCACGGTGGGACGGTCGCCGGTGATCTTCTTGAGGATCTTGGCGTACTCGCGCGCCGACTCCTGGTCCGTCGCGATGACCAGGCCGCCCGCGTCCGGGATGCCCTTGCGCACCTCGGTCAGCCGCTTGTCGGCGGCGGCCAGGACGTTGGGGATCCAGTCGCCGGTGGGCGAGAGCGCGGTGCGCCAGGCCTGCCCGATCGCGTCCTTGGTCATCGGTTCGCCGAGCCGGGCGGCGATCTCGTCACCGGCCTTGGTGCGCCAGCGCATGTTGCCGCTGTAGCTGAGGAAGATCACGGGGCGGACGACACCGTCGGCGAGCGCGTTGCCGTAGCCGTACGTGTAGTCGGCCGAGGAGCGCCGGATGCCGTCGTTGCCCTCCTCGTACGCCACGAAGGGGATCGGGTTGGTGTCGGAGCGGAACGGTGTGCCGGTGAGCGCCAGCCGCCGGGTCGCCGGGTCGAACGCCTCCTGGCAGGCCTCGCCCCAGGACTTCGAGTCGCCGGCGTGGTGAATCTCGTCGAGGATCACCAGCGTCTTGCGCTGTTCGCAGCGGTTGCGGTGCAGCATCGGGCGGACGCCGACGCCCGCGTACGTGATCGCGACCCCGTGGTACTCCTTGCTGACGGGTCCGGCGCTGTAGTCGGGGTCGAGCTTGATGCCTATCCGGGCGGCGGCCTCCGCCCACTGCTTCTTCAGGTGCTCGGTGGGCGCCACGACGGTGATCTGCTGCACCACGTGGTGGTGCAGCAGCCATGAGGCGAGGGTCAGCGCGAAGGTGGTCTTGCCGGCGCCGGGCGTCGCGACGGCGAGGAAGTCGCGTGGCTGCTCCTGGACGTACTTCTCCATGGCGCCCTGCTGCCAGGCGCGCAGCTTGCCGGCCGTCCCCCAGGGGGCGCGGCCGGGAAAGGCGGGTGAGAGGTGGTGGGAGGAGGCTGTAGTAGTCACGGTCTCCGGTTCAGGGCACTCGGGTACGTGGGGCGGCTGTCGGTACGGGCCGGGAGGGTCCGTACGCGATACGACAACCGGGCCACCCTACCGGCGCACCCGACCGGACCCGGCCCGGACCGGCCGGGGTCCGCCACGGCTGAGACGGGCCTCACAGGGAGCGGTCCGGGCGGTGAGCCGCCGACGCGGGCGGGGCCGGCCCCTGGGCGCGGCGGCCCGGCCCACGGGTGGGGCGAGGCCGGCCGACGGGTGGGGCGGGGCCGGTTCACGGGTGGGGCGGCCGGTCCACGGGTGTGGGCGAGGCCGGCCCGCGGGGTACGGGGCCGGGCGCCGGGGACGGCGACTACGGCGTCACCCGTACCCGGCCGGCCACCCACACCCCCACCGCCGCCACCACGGCCATCGGCAGGAACACCGCCGTGAACGCCCCGGGGTGCGAACCGGTCGCGCCGTCGGCCGCCGCCCCGTGCACCGCCGCGCCCACCGCACCGCCGCCGAGCGCGGCGAACGCGGCCCCGCCGCCGGTGAGCAGCAGCACGTTGGCCAGACCGTCCGAGATCTGGAGGGCGGCGGAGTTGCCCCCGGCCTCGCCCGGGGCCGACAGCTTCAGCAGCAGCACACTCGTCGAGGCGATCACCATGCCCATGCCGAAGCAGCCGACCCCCCAGACCGCCGCCAGCGTCCACACCGGCACCGCCTCGATCAGCACGGCCGGTGCCGCCGCGATGGAGAGGGTCACCAGCACCATGCCGACGACCATCAGGGACTCGCGGTGCGGCTCAAGCCGGGGGCGGGCCAGGACGTACGAGCCGAGGGCCCAGGTCAGTCCGCCAGCGGCGAGGGACAGCCCGGCCAGGGTCGGGGTCAGTCCGCGCTGGGTCACCAGCATCAGCGGGACGAACGACTCGGCGGCGATGAACGACCCGGCGGACATCCCGCGCAGCAGGATCACCGCGGGCAGCCCCCGTGTGGCCCGTACCGTCCCCCGGGGCAGCAGCCCGAGCACGGCGGGCACGAGCAGCGCGGCACCGGCCACGGCGGGCAGCAGCGAGAGCCACCGCAGGTCCTGCCCGGCGTACTGGAGCAGACCCGCGCCCAGCGAGATCCCCAGAGCGAGCCGGAGCCGCCGCCGGTCGAACGACTGAGCCCCCGCGGCGGCGTCGGCCGGGCCGGACGCCATCCGCCGGATCGCGGGCAGCGCGAGGCCGAGCGGGAGCAGGATGAGCACCGGGATGCCGACGAAGACCCAGCGCCACCCGAGGTGTTCGGTCACCGTCCCGGCGGCGAGCGGCCCGACGACGGACGGGACGATCCAGGCGGCGGAGAAGGCGGCCATGATCGCCGGACGGATCCGCTCCGGGTACGCCCGGCTTATGACGACGTACAGCGCGACGATGACGAGGCCGCCACCCACCCCCTGGACGGCCCGCCCCAGGATGAACATCCACATGCCGCCCGCCGTCCCGGAGAGCAGCAGCCCGGCGCCGAACGCCCCGATCCCCGAGGCGAGCGGCGCGAGCGGGCCGTTCCGGTCGGCCCACTGCCCGGAGAGCACCATGGCGAACAGGCTGGTGGTGAAGTACGCGGAGAAGGCGAACGCGTAGAGCGGGATGCCGTGCAGCTCGCGGGCCGCCACCGGCATCGCCGTACCGACGGCGGTCGCCTCGAAGGCGATGAGCAGCACGACGGAGACGATGCCGACGCTGAGTGCCCGGTAGGTCCGGCCGAGCACGCCCTCGGTCGGTGGGGCGGTGGTGTCGACGACGGGGACGGTGACATCGGCGTCACGGGGTTCGAGGGCGCTCATGGACCTAAGAGTAAGGGCCGAAATGCCGGGTTGACCCTGTCGATGGGGGGAGAGCGGACCCGTCCTTGGTCCTAGGTCGTGTATCGAAAACGCTGCTCGCGGTGCTCATCGGTGGCTGCGGGCAGCGCTGGATGCGCGAGCCGGGTCCTACGTGCCACCCCTCCAGCCCCAAAGGTGAACACGTTCAACGAGTCTGGCAGGGTGTCTCTCCACGGCCCACTCCTGTGGATGGCCGATGCGGGCTGAGGGTGGGAGGTCCTGATGGCTGCCGGAAGCAGGCTTCGGGTGTGGTGGGCGCCTCTCAGTGGCTTTTTGGTGGTTTTGGCTACTCTGACGGCGTGCAACCCCTATCAGTACTACGAGGGAACAGGCATCCACGACACCACGGCGGCCGAAGTCGCTGGGGGATGGGAAAACGTCGAGGGGACCCGCGTGTTGCTCCGGAAAGACGGGACTGCCCTTTTCGAGAAGCTCGACGGGCAGGACTTCGACTTCGAGGACGGCTGGCGCCTCTCCGGTAAGGGAACCTGGCAACTGACGGACGACGACGGCGGGCAGGTCGTGCGACTCGAACTGACAGCCCGGACCCGAGTGGAGAGGCGTTCCCCCTTGCCGGCCATCGACACCCCCGCTCCTGAAACCCCGTCGACGTACGCATGGTCCTTCTACGTGGATCGCGATCAGAACGACGAGTTGAAGCTGTTCTTCTTCTACGGCGATCCCGACATCGGGAATACCTACGTCATGACGCGCGAGGCAGGGTTGTAGCCATTCGTTGATCGCTGCGACCAGCACAGTCGCCTCATAGCGGACCGCCAGCTTGTCGTAGCGCGTGGCGACAGCGCGGTTCCTCTTGAGGCGGTTGATCCCGCACTCGACCGCATGGCGCTCGCGGTAGTCGACCGGGTCGAAATGCGGCGGACGGCCGCCGCGGGATCCCAGCTTCTGGCGGTTGCGTGCCTGGTCGGCCTTGCCGGGGATGGTGCGGCGGATTTCGCGGCGGCGCAAGTAAGCGCGGTTCCTGCGGGAGGCGTACGCCTTGTCGGCGCGGACCCGGTTGGAGCGGACGCGTGGCCGGCCGGGCCCGGTGTGGGGCACGCGGACCTTCTCCAGTACGGGTTCGAACTGCGGCGAGTCCCCGCGTTGCCCGGCGGTCACCACGATCGACATGGGCTTCTGGCCCTGCTCGACGGCCAGGTGCAGCTTGGTGGTGAACCCGCCGCGCGAGCATCCCAGCCCATGATCACCAGGCTCGGTGAACACGCCGCCCGGCGGCTCCTTCTGCAGGTCGCCCTGCTTCCGGGCCCGGGCCGCATGATGATGAGCGCGGCACACCGTGGAGTCGACGCTCAGGTCCCACGTGATCGCACCTTCCGCATCGGCCAGGGACTGGAGCCGGGTGAGGATCCGATGCCAGGTGCCGTTCCGCTGCCACCGGCGGAACAGGTCGTAGATTCGGCCCCACGGCCCGTACGCGACGGGCACGTCCCGCCACGGAACGCCGGTCCGGACCCGAAACCGTATCCCGTCGATCAGCTGCCGCCGAGGCCAGACCGGCGGTCGCCCCGCCCTGGCCCCCTTCGGCAACAGCGGCTCCAGCACCGCCCACTGCTCGTCCGTGAGATCTCCCCGACCCATGAACCTTGATCATCCACAGCACAAGATCCACTTTCGAAACACGCCCCAGGTCGTACGGGCGGGGCGTGAACGGCGTGTGGCAGTCGCGTTGCGGGGTGTCCCGCGCCCTTGAGGGGCGTCGCTCCGGGCCCGTACGGTCGGGAGCGCGAGGAAGGAACGCGAGAACACCCCCGACCGTGTGCCCGAGAGGCTCAGGGGCTCGACTGCAACTCGAGTTACACCGGTTCGAATCCGGTCACGGTCTCCAGCGGCCCCGGCCTGTCGGGCGGGCCGGAGACGAGAGCGGAACGCCCGCCCCCCACTGTACGGGGGCGGGTTTCTCGCGGCCGTCGCCCGTCGCGGTGCCGAGGGGCGGACTACTGCCTCGTACCGCACCCCGGGCAGAAGGCGGCACCCCCGGGCACGGTCTCGTGGCAGGAAGCGCACTGAGGGGTCTGGGCGAGGTGGTGACCGCACCCCGCGCAGAAGGCGCCACCGTGGGTCTCCGCGCTGCACTGCGGGCAGACCAACTGCCGGGGTGTGCCCACGGCGTAGCTGTTCCCGGCGTTCTGCCCGGCGGAGTAGGCGCGGTCCGACACGGAAGCGTTCAGCCCCTGTCGTCGGGCCGCCTCGGCCTCGGCGGCGGTGTCGGGGGCGCACTGCATGCAGAGGCCGAGGTCAGCGTTCCAGCACCGTCCGCAGACGTACGAGGTGCAGCGGGGACACCGGTTGAAGTGCCCCTGCGCGTTGGTGATCGCGCGCTGGAAGGCGTTGTCCCGCGCGCCGCCCCAGGTGGCACCGGCCAGCCCGTCCGCCGCGTTGCCTATGGTGTTCGCGTTCCCGCCCAGCAGGCCCCAGGCGGCGCTGGCGCCCTTGCCTATCCAGCCGGCCGCCTGGCCCGATCTGAAGGGCTCGAACTGCGAGCGCCAGGTGTCCGAGCAACGTGAACAGTGGAACTCAAACTGAAAACCCGCACCTGTTCCGTGCTGCTGCGACAGGTCGCGGTAGTTGTTGCTGAAGTAGATTTCGTCGGCCACGGCTGAACCCCACTTGTCCAATCAGTCTGTATCACCCTCATGATGGCGATGTCCGGTCACTTGGGCGAGAACAGTCAGGTCACCGTTTTGTCATCGATCCGCAGGAGGCCAGGCCCCCGCCATGGGCCAACGGCTGATCACCGGGTCCGTCAACCGCCGATCCTGGCGCGGAACGCGTCCATGGTCAGGGTCTTGTCGGCGCTCGGGAGCGTGACGGTCGTCTCCTTGCCGAAGTCCACGTACGTCGTGCTGCTCGTCCTGCCGTCGCGCGTCGACTCCAGCTTCAGCAGGTACGCGGGGTCCTTGGCGCTGACGTAGTACGTGTCCGTGGCCGATGCCGACGCGGACACCTTGACGGCGCGGGCCGGGGTGCCGTTGACCTCGGCGTCGTCGGACGGGGAGAAGCGTCCGGTCGGGGACAGGGCGAAGTACGCGTCGCAGCCCTCCCCCGACTTCGTGGTGACGTACACGTCGTCCAGGTCTGCGGGGACGGTGATCTCCTGGCCCTGCTGCTTCAGGCTCTCGGCGAAGAGGTTGGAGCTGATGTAGGTCACGCCGTCCTGGCAGTACATGCTGCCGCCGATGGTGCCGCTGATCCGGATGTGGAGGCCCTGCCGCGGGTTCCACGTCATGTTCTGGAGGGCTCCGTCGTACGCGGTCGAGGTGCCGATCGCACTGAAGGTCGTGGTGCGCATCGTCTCGTTCACGGCCTCGACGCGCGCGGCGGCCGAACCGCCGGCCGCGTCATCGGCGGGAGCGGGAGAGGACGACGCGGACGGCTCGGCCGTGGACGCGCCCTCGTCGGAGGAGTCGCCGCACGCGACCGCGCCGGCCAGGAGCAGGGCGGCCAGGGCTGCGGCGCGCAGGGGGTGGGGCATGTGAACGGTCCTTCGGCTAGGGGATGGTGACGCGCGGGCAGGCGTGGGCCGCGGCCGTCGCGTCGAGGAAGTTCTGGAACGTGGCCTTCGTGACATCCACGCTCGCGAGCCCGCGGATACCGGCGGCGCGCAGGGCTCCGTGGTAGTCGGTGTTCTCCTTCGTGGCGAAGTGCACGTCTCCGTCGGCACAGTGCAGTACCGCCTCGTCGACCCCGGCACGCCCCTTGTCGTCCGGGAGCGTCGCGGATCCGCCCCAGGCCTTCGTGGACGCCTCCACGAGATTCCGGTCCGATGTCGCGGAGAAGGACACGACCGCCTTGGCCGAGCCCGCCAGGTGCAGGTCACACGCCCATGTGCCGGGACTCGCGTCGTTCACCTGCTCCTGCCCCGGTTCGGCCCGGGAGGTGACCAGCGCATCCTTCGGCAGCACGAAGCCCGGCACCCCGCAGACGTTCTGGGCGTCCGTCGTCCGCGGGGCGGACGGGGCGGCCAGCCCGGGGGCCGCCGACAGCGACTCCGCGCCGCAGCCGGCCCGTTCGGCCACCTGCCGCGCCGAGCGGGTCAACAACCGGGCCAGACCGGCCGCGTCCACCGTCCCCTTCTCCACCTCGGCTTCCACCACCGTCATCACACCGTCGTCCTGCGGGCCGTGGACCTTGTCCCGGCAGGACGTCGGCAGGACGACGTATCCGCCGAAGTCCTCCGACACGGCACCGGTCAACCCACCCGTGAAGTAGGACCGGGAAGCGGGGTTCTTCCAGACGTGGGTGGTGAAGGGAAACGCCCCCTCCTCGGTGTGCGTCCTGACCGTCACCCGCTGGTCGCCGCCCCCGACGAAACGGCTGGTGCGCTCGACCGTGCAGGAGAAGGCGGGCCGCCGCGGATCGCCGTCCGCGCGCACCTCCGACACCCGGCCGGTGGAGCCCAGCGCGGCTTCCAGCTCCCCGCTCTCCATCCGGCCACCGCAGAACGAGTCCGCGCCGAGGAGATTCGTGTTCCACCAGAGGTACGACGAGGCGACCGCGGCGAGCGCGACCACCACCACCGAGGCGATCGCCGCCCCACGTATCGGCCTCTTCTTCCGCGCCTGGGCTTCCATGATCGTGCTTACCGGTTCCTTGCGTCGGGCCGTACCGAGGTCGGTGGTCGGTGTCCCCATGCGCTCACCAACTACGGGGACCGCAAAGACCCGTACGCTACCTGGCGCCGACCCCCCAATCGACGTCGGGGCCGGACGACCCGCACCGACCCGGCCCTCAACCGCCCCCGCCCACCTACGACTTGTGGGCCGCCACCGCCGACTGGGGGCGGATCGGGAGGCGGTTGACCGGGCGGCCCGTCGCCGCGCGGACCGCCGCGGCCACCGCTGCCGGGGACGTCACCACCGGGACCGCCGAGGCCGCCTTGGCGCCGAAGGGGGCCACCACGTCGCGTTCCTCGACCAGTTTGACGATGTGGATGTCCGGAGCGTCCAGCGATGTCGGAAGCGCGTACCCGGTGAGGTCCGGGTGGCGGATCAGACCGCGCGCCGTGCGGAGGTTCTCCGTGAGGGCGGCGCCGATGCCCTGCGTGACGCCCGCCTCGATGCGGACGGCGAGCTGGGACGGGTTGAGGACGCGGCCGACGTCCTGGGCCACGGCCATCTCGACCACCCGGACCGAGCCGAGTTCGATGTCCACGTCGACCACCGCGCGGACCGCGCAGAACGCCAGGCCGACGAAGGCGTCCCCCTGGCCCGCACCGTCGAGGGGTTCGGTCGGATGGGGGCGGCACTGGGCCGTGGCCCACAGCTCCTTGCCGTCCATCGCCTCGGTGACCGTCGTGGACAGCACCCCGTCGTACGAGGTGATCTTGCCGTCCGCGATCTGGAGCAACTCCGTGGACATGCCGAACTGGTGGGCCAGCGGCTGGAGCAGTTGCGTACGGACCATCTTGGCCGCGCGTTCCACCGCGCCGCCCGAGACCCAGGTGTGGCGGCCGTGCGTGGCCGGTCCGGCGGGGGGCTGGTCGGTGTCCACCGCGGCCACGTGGACCTCGTCGATGCCCAGGGTCTCCTGGACGATCTGGCGGGCCAGCGTGCTGAAGCCCTGGCCGGTCTCGACGGCCGCGCAGATCACCGTGGCGGCGCCGTCGTGCACCCGGACCGTGGCCGTGGAGACCTCGTCGGCGCCCTCCGCGCCGAGCATGTGCACCATGCCGAGGGCGTATCCGACGCCCCGGCGTACGGCTCCGGGCTCCCCGGCGCCCTCCGGGCCGCCCGGCAGCAGCCAGTCGTCCTCCGGAGCGTCCTTCGGCAGCGCGGGCAGCGGGAATTCCCGTACCGCTTCGAGGAGTTCGGCCACCGGGGCGGGGCAGGTCACCGTCTGGCCGGTGGGCAGGATGTCGCCGGTGGCCAGGACGTTGCGGAGGCGCAGTTCGGCGGGGTCGACGCCCAGCTTGGCGGCGAGCTTGTCCATCTGGCCCTCGTAGGCCGCGCAGACCTGCATGGCGCCCTCGCCGCGTACATGGCCGGAGGGCGGGTTGTTCGTCCGGACCACCCAGCCCTCGATGAACGCGTGCGGCACCACGTACGGCCCGCAGGCGAACGCCACCGCGGCGGCCAGGGATTCGGAGGAGGAGTCGGCGTACGCGCCGGCGTCGAGGAGGATCTGGGCCTCGACCTTGACGAGCCGGCCCTCGGCGTCCGCGTGGTGGCGGTAGCGCAGCAGGGTGGGGTGGCGGTGGGCGTGGCCGAGGAAGGACTCCTCGCGTGTCGCGGCCAGTTTGACCGGGCAGCCGGTGCGCAGGGCGAGCAGTCCGAGCGGGATCTGGAAGCCCGGGTCCTCACGGTCGCCGGTCGCGCCCGGGACGCCGGTCACGACGACCTTGACCCGGTCGGGCTCCAGGCCGAAGCAGGCGGCCGCCAGGTCACGGTCGGTGTGCGGGTCGGTGGAGGCCGTGTAGAGCTCGACGCCGCCGTCCGGGCGCGGCACGGCGAGGCCGGCCTCGGCGCCGATCGGGGCCGGGTCCTGGCGGCCGATGCGGTACAGGCCCTCGACGATGATCTCGCCCACCGCGTCCGGGTCGCCGTAGCGCAGCGGGATGTGCCGGATCAGGTTGCCGTCGGGGTGCAGGGGTTCGGCGACGAAGGCCTTCTCCGGGTCGGTGACCGGTTCGAGCACCTCGTACTCGACGGTGATGGCCGCGGCGGCCAGCCGGGCCGTGTCGGGGTGGTCGGCGGCGACGGCGGCGATGGCCTCGCCGTGGTGCCGTACGAGGTCGGCGGCGAAGACCGGGCGGTCCACGACCCGCCGGCCGTACGCGCTGTCCCCGGGGATGTCCTCGTGCGTGACGACGGCCCGCACCCCGGGCATCGCGGCGGCGGCCGTCGTGTCGATCGACAGGATGCGCGCGTGCGGGTGCGGGGAGCGCAGCAGGGCCGCCCACAGCAGTCCCTCGGCCCACAGGTCGGCGGCGTACGGGAACGTGCCCTCGGTCTTGGCGCGGGCGTCGGCCGGCGGCAGCGAGGCGCCCAGGCCGTGGGCGGGCGGCTCCTGGTCGGGGCCGGTGCCCTCGGCCCGCGGCGCGGTGTGGGTGGTGCCGGTCGCGGTGGCTGCGTCGCTGGTCACGCCGCCTCCTTGTCGTTCGCCCCGCTGCGGTTGCGGCTGGTGGTGGTGTGGGTGACCGGGTGTGCGGGGGACGCGGTTCTCACCGGGCGTCTCCCTCGTGCGGGTGGGCCTGGACGCTGCCCGCGCCGGGCGCCGCCTGGTGCGGGATACGGGGCTCGTCGGCCTCCGGGACGGCGGTGTCGCGGCTCGCGACGACCTCGCGTACGGCGTCGAGCACGCCCCGGTAGCCGGAGCAGCGGCAGAGGTTGCCGCAGAGCGCCTGCCGGGTCTCCAGCTCGCTGGGGGCGTGGTTGCCCTCCAGCAGGTCGTGGACGGTCATGGCCATCCCGGGGATGCAGAAGCCGCACTGGACGGCTCCGCGCGCGGCCAGGGCGCGCTGGATGTCCGAGGGTTCGCCGTTCACGGCCAGGCCCTCGACCGTACGGACCTCGCTGCCCGCGGCGGTGGCGGCGGGGACGAGGCAGGAGGCCACCAGGCGGCCGTCCACCTGGACGTTGCAGGCGCCGCACTCGCCCTGGGAGCAGCCGTCCTTGGCGCCCGCGAGACCGAGGCGTTCGCGGAGCACGTAGAGCAGCGACTCCCCGATCCAGGCGTCGCTGACGGGGCGGTCCACGCCGTTCACGTGCAGGACGTACGAGGCGGAGGCGTGCGCGCTGGGTACGTCGGCGGGGGCGGCGGGCTCGGCCGGTTCCGCTGAGACGGCCGGGTCTGCCGGGTCCGTCGCTTCGGCCGGGTCCGCGGCTTCGGCCGGGGCCGACGACTCGGCCGGTTCCGTCGACTCGGACAGGTCGGTCGGTTCCGTCGGCCCGGTCGGCTCGGTGGTGGGCCCGGGAAGCGGGTCCGCGCCTGTGCCCCCCGGGGCCGTCCCCGGCTCGGCCGCCGGGTCCGTCCGGTCCACCGGCTCCGGGTGGGGCGGTTCGGCGGGGTGTGACGAGGGCTCGGGGAATCCGGTGGGCTCCTGGGATGCCCCTGGGGCCTCGGCGTGCTCCGGACGGAACGCCCCCGGGGGCTCCTCGTCCCGGGTGTGTGTACCGGAGTGACCAGGCGCACCGTCCTGACCAACAGGCACACCGTCCTGATGTCCGGGCACACCGTCCTGATGTCCGGGCACACCGTCCTGATGTCCGGGCACACCGTCCTGGCGCACGGACCCACCGTCCCGCCCGGCGTACCCGTCCGCCGCGCCAGGCTCGGCGTACCCGGTCGGCGCGCCGCGCTCGGCGTGTCCGGCCGAGGTGTCCGCTCCAGGCCCGGCGGCCTCCCGGGCGCCCGGGGTGTCCTGGGTGCTCTGGGTGTGCTCGGCCCACGGTGCCGGGGCGCCGCCCGGCAGCGTCGCCGGGGCGGTGTCGGAGTACCACGGGGAGGCGGGCGCCGAAGCCGTGAACTCGCCCGAGTCCTCCGGGAGGTCACCGTCGACCACCGGGATCGTCCACTGCCCGGAGTGCCCGCCGGGCACGGCGGCCTCCGTGTGCCCCGGGAGCCCGCCGGGACCGGCCGCGGTGCTGTGGTCCGACGCCACGGGGTGCTCGGTGTGGTGCCCGGGGTGCTCCGTGCGGGGCCCGGCGGGCTCGGCGCGGTGCTCGGCCTGGCCGCCGGGGTGCTCGGCGGGCCCGGTGTGGTGCTCGGTCGGCGGGACGGCCTCGGTGAAGTTCCACTGGGCCGTCGTGGACGAGGTCTGTCCGTATCCGGGCGAGGTGTCCTGGTACGCCTGCGGGTAGTGCTGCTGCCCGTACGGTTCCCGCTGGTTGGGGTCCGGCCAGTGCACCGCCTCCGGGGCGGCGGTGCCCGCGTCGGCGGCCTCCGCGGCCCGCTCCTGCTGGCTCCGGGTCTGCGTGACCCAGCTGCCGGTGGCCGCCGGGTCCAGTCCGGCCGCCGGGGTCAGCGGCAGGATCATCGGCGGTACGTAGCCGTGGCCGGGTGCGGCCAGCGGGTCGCTCCCGAGGCTCGCCAGGTCGTCCGGGTCCAGGTGGACGAAGGCGGTGGCCTCGGCGTCGTACTCGCCGCCCTGCGGGGTCGGCTGCCAGCCGGCGTAGGGGTCCGACGGCCCGTGCCGCTGCTCGGGGTTCTCCTCATTGCTCACGACAGTGCCCTCCCCAGCGCGCGTCGGGCGAGCGCGGCGACCGTGCGCCGCAGATGGAGGACGGCGGGGGACAGCGGTGGTGCCTCTCCCCCGTCGTCCGGTGGTGCCTGGTCCGGGACGCAGGCGGCGGCGACGTACTCGCCGAAGGCGGCCAGCGCGTCGGGGGCCAGGCCCCGTTCGCCGTCCCAGTCGATCAGGGAGGCGATCCAGCGTTCGGCCTCCAGCGGCCGCAGCGGCATCGGGGCGATCGCGCCGACCGCGCAGCGCACCCCGCGCCTGGCCGGGTCCAGGACGACGGCGACCGAGGCGGTGGCGCGGCCCGGACCGGTGCGTCCGGTCGCCTTGAGGAAGACCTGCGGGGCGTGCAGCAGCGGTACGCGGACGAAGCCGATCAGCTCCGCGGGCTCCAGCAGCTCACGTCCGGCCAGCAGATGGGAGACGGGGATCTCGCGGCGGGCGCCGTCCGGGCCCACGATGACGAGTTCGGCCTCCAGGGCCGCCAGCACCGGCAGGGTGTCGCCGGTCGGGGCCGCGGAGGCGATGTTGCCGCCGAGGGTGCCGGCGTTGCGGATCTGGGGCGGGCCGGCGGCGCGCGCGGAGGCGGCCAGGGCGGGGATCAGGGCGGCGAAGTCGGGCCGCCCCATGCGGGCGTGGGTGAGACCCGCGCCCAGCAGGGCGTGGCCGTCCTGGTAGTGCCAGCCGCGCAGCTCGCTGATCCGGCCCAGGCCGACCAGCCCCGCGGGGCGCAGCAGGCCCTTGTTGACGGCCGCCATGAGGTCCGTGCCCCCGGCGACCGGTACGGCGGCGGGCATGGCGCCGAGAGCCGCCACGGCCTCGTCGAGCGTGGCCGGCAGCGTCACCGGCTGTGTCGCCTGCGGTGCGTGCGTGGTCAACCCAGCTGCCCCTTCCCGGTGTCCCGGCAGTCCCGCCTGTCCGCCGTACGGTACGTGCTCACGGCCGGGACGTGGCAACTCTGGCACATCTTCGGGACGGACCGACGCGAGGGTCCGCGAAGGACACGTCCGCCCCCGACCTGAAGGTAAATCACCTTTCGGAGGTGCGCCGGGCACCGTACGAATTGCCGCTCTTCAGCGAGTTCGTACGACTTATTCGGTTCACGTACCGCGGGAAGGCGACGGGCGCCCCGGGAAGGGGCCGGGTCTCACACGTGCGGAGGCGGTCCCTCGATCGGGCGACCCAGGATGCCGGGCCGCCGTTGCCACGGGAGCGGGCCGCCGGGCGGCCGGTAGTCGACACCCAGGGCGTCGAGCCGCGCGTAGTGCTCGCTCATCCGGCGTTCGAAACCGGCGAAGTCCCGCTCGTCCGGGGCCGGGAGCGGCGACCAGGCGACCTCGGCGAGGGCGGCGAGGCGCGGGAAGACCTGGTAGTCGACGCGGGCCCGGTTCTGCATGACCTCGGTCCAGACGTTGGCCTGGGTGCCGATGACGTGGGCGGCCGCCTCCTCGGAGAGCTGCGGGGGGACGGGCTCGAAGCGGTAGACGTCCTCCAGGGTGCGTACGTATCCGATGGGCATCGGCTCGTCGGGCCCGCCGTCCTGGCGGTGGTCCAGATAGACCTGCTGCTCGGGGCACATCACGACGTCGTGCCCGGCCTCGGCCGCGGCGACCCCGCCCGCGTAACCGCGCCACGAGGAGATCGCGGCGCCTTCGGCGAGCCCGCCTTCGAGGATTTCGTCCCAGCCGATGAGACGGCGTCCCCGGGCGGTCAGCCAGGTGTCGAAGTGCCGGATGAACCAGGACTGGAGCTCGTCCTCGTCACTCAGGCCGAGTTCGGCGATCCGGGCCTGTGCGGCCGGTGACACCTTCCACTGGTCCTTGAGGCATTCGTCTCCACCGATATGGATGAACGGCGAGGTGTCGGCGGGGAAGAGTTCGAGCAGCTCCTCGAAGACCCCTTCGAAGAAACGCAGGGTGGTGTCAGTGGGGGCGAGTACGTTCGGGTTGATGCCCCAGGTGTCCCACACGGAAAGGGTGGTGGTGTCGATGACGTCGGTGTTGCCGAGTTCGGGATACGCGCTGATGGCCGCCTGCGAGTGCCCCGGGATGTCGATTTCGGGGACGACCCGGATATGCCGCGCGGCGGCGTAGGCGACGATTTCGCGGATGTCGTCCTGGGTGTAGAAGCCGCCGTGCGGGGTCTCGTCCCAGAGTTCGGAGGCGCGGTGGCCGTATTTGCTGCGGGCACGCCAGGAGGCGGTCTCGGTGAGCCGGGGGTGGCGCTTGATCTCGACGCGCCAGCCCTGGTCGTCGGTGAGGTGGAAGTGGAAGACGTTGAGTTTGTGGGCGGCGAGCAGATCGAGGTAGCGCAGGACGTCGTCCTTGCTCATGAAGTGCCGTGCCACGTCGAGCATCATGCCGCGCCAGCCGAAGCGCGGGGCGTCCTCGATCTCCAGGAAGGGGACGGGCCGGACCGGACCGGAGGCGACGGGCGCCCGCCGGAACGCCTCGGGTCCCAGGAGCTGGCGGAGGGTCTGCGCCCCCCAGAACACCCCGGCGGGGTCCCCTCCGGTGATCCGCACACCCGTCTCGGGGGCCACCGTGAGCTGGTAGGCCTCGGGGGCGAGGGCCGGGTCCACGCGCAGTTCGACGGTGTTGCCGGTGGCCTCGTCCCCGGGGCGCGCGGGCGCGAGGGGCAGTCCGAGGGAGGCGCCGAGGGAGGACCGGAGCCAGCGCTCGGCCGTCCCGGTGCCCGGCCCCGCGAGGAGGGTGGTGGAGTGGTCCGGGAGGAATCCGGTCCCCTGGTCGTTTCCGTCGACGCGCACGGGCGCCGGAACAAGGTTGTCCACGTCAGTCCTTTACCGCTCCGCCCAGTCCGGAGACCAGACGGCGCTGTACGAGTACGAAGAAGACCAGGACGGGAATGGTCATCACCGTCGAGGCCGCCATGATCCCTCCCCAGTCGTTCTCGTCGGGTTTGAAGAAGACCAGCAGCGCCATGGGAAGCGTCGACTGGGAGGTGTCGCTGATGATGAACGACTTGGCGAACAGGAAGTCGTTCCAGGTCGAGATGAAGGAGAAGACGCTGGTCGCCACGAGCCCCGGGAAGACGAGCGGGAAGAGGATCTGCCACAGGAAGCGGGTGCGGCTCGCCCCGTCGATGTAGGCGGCCTCCTCCAGCGCTTCCGGGACGGCCTTGACGAAGCCGCGCAGCATCCAGATCGCGAACGGCAGCGAGAAGGCCAGATGGGGCAGGATCAGCGATCCCAGGGTGTTCAGCTGGCCGAAGTCCCGCATGAGGAAGAACAGCGGGATGGTGAGGGCCTCGACCGGCACCATCTGGGCCACCAGGAACATGATCAGCAGGGTGGTGCGGAATCTGAAGCGGAACCGGGTCACGGCCGTCGCGGCGAGAAACGCGATCAGCGCGGAGGCGATGACGACGGTTCCGGCGACGGTCAGGCTGTTGAGGAAATAGCGCCCGAAGTCCTGTTGTTCGAAGACCCGCCGGAACGAGTCGAGCGACGGTGCCAGGGTCCAGGGCCGGGCCTCGGTGGACTGGATCTCACCGGCCGGTTTGAACGCGGAGAGCACCATCCAGTACAGCGGGAAGGCGACCGCGGCGGCGATGACGAGTGCGGCCGCCTCCGCCGCCAGCCTGCCGGGCCGGCGGACGCGCAGCGGTGTGCGTGTGCTCACAGTTCCTCCCCCTGGCGTCGCACCAGGCGCAGATAGACCAGCGTCACGGCCAGCAGGATCACCAGCATCACGACGCCGATGGCCGAGCCGAGGCTGTACTGCGAGGACGCGAACGCCTTCTGGTACGCGTACACGTTGAGCACCAGGTTCTGGCCGGCGATGCCTCCGCCGTTGGTCATGACGTAGATCTGGGTGAAGACCTTGAAGTCCCAGATGATCGACTGGATGGTGACGACGATCAGGATCGGCCGCAGCATCGGTGCCATGACCGACCGCCAGATCCGCCACTGCGAGGCACCGTCCAGCGAGGCCGCCTCCAGCACCTCGGTGGGGATGGCGCGGATGCCCGCGTAGACGGTCACCATCACGAACGGGAACGAGCACCAGAGCACTTCGAGCAGGACCAGGGCGAAGGCGCTGTACCGCCCGTACGTCCAGGAGAAGTCGCCGAGGCCGAGCACCTTGTTGACGGGGCCGAAGTCCGGGTCGAAGAGGAAGACCCAGACGGTCGAGCCGGTGATCGCCGGGGTCGCCCAGGCGCCCAGCGCCGCCATCATCAGGACGAGCCGGGGCAGGGCCCGGACGCGGGTCAGCAGGACGGCCAGGGCGCAGCCGACGAACAGGGTGGCCAGCACACAGGTGGCCGCGAAGACCACCGTGGCCAGCAGCACCTGCCAGAACTGACTGTCCCCGAGGAGGTCCGCGTAGTTGTCGAAACCCACGAAGGTGGTCGGTTCGCCGCCGCTGACCTGTGCCTGGGTGTACTCCAGGAAGGAGATCAGGCCCAGTTGGTAGATCGGGTAGACGAGGAGGCCGCCGAGCGTGACCAGGGCGGGCAGCAGATAGAGCCAGGGGGTCCAGCCCGAGCGCCGGAGGGGCGACCCCCGGCGCCGGGGCGGGCGGGCCGGCGTGCCGCCCGCCCCGCCCGCCCCGGTCGTCTCGGGGGCCTTGTACGCCGTTGTGTTCGCGGTCATCGTCAGCCCGCGTCGGCGAACGCCGCGTCCATCTTCTTCGCCGCGTCGTCGGAGGCCGCGGCGACGTCCTTACGGCCGCTGGCGATCTCCTGGAACATCGTCGGAAGGATCAGCGAGGCGTCGATCTGGCCCCAGGCCGGGGACGCCGGGACGAACTTGGCGCCCGCGCCGAGGGTGTTGACGAACGGCTCGACGAAGGGCTCCTTCTTCGCGACCGTGTCCCGCACGTCGGTGTAGGTCGGCAGGAAGCCCATCGCGTCGAACATCTCGGCCTGGGTCTTCTTGCCGGTGAGCTGCTTCATCAGATCGACGGCCAGGGTGCGGTGCGCGCTGCTCTTGAGCACACCGATGTTGTTGCCGCCCGCGAACGCCGGGGCGATCGAGCCCTTCTCCACGCCGGGCAGCGGGACGACCGCGTACTTGCCCTTGACGGAGCCCTCCTCGACGGCGGCGTGGCTGAAGTCGCCGCCGATCGCCATGGCCGCCTTGCCCGAGGCGAAGGCGGTGACGGTGGCGTTGCCGCCCATGGCCGCGCACTTGGCGGCGGGGCAGTTGTCGTCGCCGAAGAGCGAGGTGTAGGCCGCGATGCCCTTGCGGGCCTTCTCGCTGTTGATGGCCGCCTCGTAGGTCACCCCGGTCTCGTCGGCGAGTTCGCCGCCGTGCGCCCAGATGAAGGGCATCGCGCCGTAGGTGTAGGCGCCGCCGACCGCGAGGCCGTAGAGGTCCGGCTTCTCCTTGTGGACCTTCTTCGCGGTGGCGATCAGCTCGTCCTGCGACTTGGGCGGTTCGATGCCCAGGTCCTCGAAGACGTCGGTGCGGTAGTACAGGGCCCGCACGCCGACGAAGAGCGGGGCGCCGTAGACCTTGCCGCCGACCGTCACGGACTGCTTGGCCGCCGGGTCGGTGTCCTTGGCCTCGTCCCAGGCGGCGAACGCGTCGCTGATGTCGGCGAGTCCGCCGTCCTTCACGTATCCGGCGGTGTCGGTGTTGCCGTACTCGATGAGGTCGGGGGCGCTCTTCGGGTCGTTGAAGGCTGCCTTGATCCGCTCGGCGCGGGTGTCGACCGGTATGTACTCGATCTTGACCTTCGCCCCGTCGTGGGACTTCTCGAAGGCGGCGACAGCCGCGTCGACGACCTTCTCCTTGGGCTTGTTGCCGACCTCCTGGAAGAGCCAGACGCGGAGCGTGCCGCTCTTGTCGTCCGACGTGGCGTCGGTGTCGGAGGTCCCCGGCGCGCACGCGGTGGCGGTGAGACCCGCCAACACGAGGGCGGCGGCAGGCGCGGCAATTCGGGCAGAAAGCTTCATCCGGAACCCTTACCGATCGGTCGTTGCAGCATGTGCAACGTGCGTTTCGTTCTGCACAACTGGCAGGAGAGTAAGGGTGTGCCCCGAAGTGGACAAGTGGTCTCAACCACACTGTGACCGGCGGGCACGCACACGGCCCCCGGGACGCGCTGGTCCGCGCGTCCCGGGGGCCGTGTTTTCCGGAAGCTTCCGTAACACCGGGGCGGAGACTACTTCTTGCCGTCGCCCTTGCCGCCGCCCTTGCCCTTGTCGCCGCCGGCGCCCATGGACTCGTAGATCTCCTTGCACATGGGACAGACCGGATACTTCTTGGGGTCGCGCCCCGGCACCCAGACCTTGCCGCACAGTGCCACCACGGGAGTGCCCTCCAGGGCACTCGCCATGATCTTGTCCTTCTGGACGTAATGGGCGTAGCGCTCGTGGTCGCCGTCGCCGTTCGACACCTGCGGCGTCGGCTCTACGAGGGTCCCCGTACCTGCCCCGCGCTCGGGCTCAAGAGTGCTCATGGACCCCAAGCGTACTGAAAGCCCCGCGCATCAGTTCAGCGAAGGGTCGTCCGGATACGTGGCGATCATCGCCAGCTCGCTCCGCTGGCGCCGCAGGACCGCGCGCCACAGCTTCTCCGGGTGCGGCGAGGACACGTCACCGGGCTCCGACTCGACCACGTACCAGGCGCCCTCCGACAGCTCCCGCTCCAACTGGCCGGGCCCCCAGCCCGCGTACCCCGCGAAGATCCGCAGCGCCCCGAGGGCCGGGGCCAGGAGCTCCGGGGGCATCTCCAGGTCCACCAGGCCGATCGCCCCGTGCACCCGGCGCCAGCCGAGGGGCGCTCCCCCGCGCGGGGCTCCGGGCCGGAGCCGGGACCCCGGTGCGGCGCCCTCGTCCCCGGGCATCACGGCCACACCCAGCGCCGAGTCGAGGGAGACCGGGCCGCCCTGGAAGACCACGTCCGGTGCGGCGGTCCGGCCGGCCCAGGCCGCGAGGATGTCGCCGACGCCGACCGGGGTCGGCCGGTTGAGGACCACACCGAGGGAGCCCTCCTCGTCGTGGTCGAGGAGCAGCACCACCGCGCGGTCGAAGTTCGGATCCGACAGGGCGGGCGCGGCCACGAGCAGCCGCCCTGTGAGCGAGGACACCTCGGTCATGGCAGAGATGATCCCGCATCTTCCCCTCCCGTGGGGCCCGAGTCCGCCCGCCCGGCCGGTGCCGGAGATCACACGCAGCTCAGGGCACCCACGCACCGCACGGGGCAGGGGAAGCGCGCACCCCGGGGCACGCGGTACCACCGGGCGGACGGTGACCCTCCGCAAGCCCCTCCGAGCAGAGCGTGCCGGGGCGGATCCACGGCGCCCGTACGCCACCCGGAGGCTTAGGGAACAAGGGGAGGGGCCCATTACCCTTTTCGATGGCCCCCTGCCCGACCACTCCGGAACGCGAGATACATGACCGGCACAGACGATGTCCTGCTTGTCCACGGCGGCACCCCGCTGGAGGGCGAGATCCGCGTCCGAGGCGCCAAGAACCTGGTGCCGAAGGCCATGGTCGCCGCGCTGCTCGGCAGCGGGCCCAGCCGCCTCCGCAACGTGCCCGACATCCGTGACGTACGGGTGGTACGCGGGCTGCTCCAGCTGCACGGGGTGACCGTCCGCCCCGGTGACGAGCCGGGCGAACTCATCCTCGACCCCTCCCACGTCGAGAGCGCGAACGTCGCCGACATCGATGCCCACGCGGGCTCGTCGCGCATCCCGATCCTCTTCTGCGGCCCCCTGCTGCACCGCCTGGGCCACGCTTTCATCCCGGGCCTCGGCGGCTGTGACATCGGCGGCCGGCCGATCGACTTCCACTTCGAGGTGCTGCGGCAGTTCGGCGCGACCATCGAGAAGCGGGCGGACGGCCAGTACCTGGAGGCCCCGCAGCGGCTGCGCGGCACCAAGATCCGGCTGCCGTACCCGTCGGTGGGCTCCACCGAGCAGGTCCTCCTGACGGCCGTGCTGGCCGAGGGCGTCACCGAGCTGTCCAACGCGGCCGTGGAGCCCGAGATCGAGGACCTCATCTGCGTGCTGCAGAAGATGGGCGCGATCATCTCCATGGACACCGACCGGACGATCCGGATCACCGGTGTCGACCGGCTCGACGGCTACACCCACCGGGCGATCCCGGACCGCCTGGAGGCGGCCTCCTGGGCGTCCGCCGCGCTGGCGACCGAGGGCAACATCTACGTACGCGGCGCCCAGCAGCGTTCGATGATGACCTTTCTGAACACCTACCGCAGGGTCGGCGGCGCCTTCCGGATCGACGACGAGGGCATCCGCTTCTGGCACCCCGGCGGCGCGCTGAACGCCATCGCGCTGGAGACGGACGTGCACCCGGGCTTCCAGACCGACTGGCAGCAGCCTCTCGTGGTGGCCCTGACGCAGGCCACGGGGCTCTCGATCGTCCACGAGACGGTGTACGAGTCGCGGCTCGGCTTCACCTCGGCGCTCAACCAGATGGGCGCGCACATCCAGCTCTACCGTGAATGCCTCGGGGGCTCCGACTGCCGCTTCGGGCAGCGGAACTTCCTGCACTCCGCGGTCGTGTCCGGGCCCACGAGGCTCCAGGGCGCGGATCTGGTCATCCCGGACCTGCGCGGCGGGTTCTCGTACCTGATCGCCGCCCTGGCGGCCCAGGGGACGTCCCGGGTGCACGGCATCGACCTGATCAACCGGGGCTACGAGAACTTCATGGACAAGCTCGAAAAGCTCGGCGCGAAGGTGGAGCTGCCGGGCGGCTCGCTCGTCTGACACCGCCGCGCGCCCCGGCGTACGCACAGTGCTGCCGCACACAGCATTGCGCGCCCCGCGCACACCCGTCCGCCGCCCCGGTCCCGCCTCAGGGACCGGGGCGGCGGCCGTGTCACGGGCACCGGCACGACGGGCGCGCGGGAAACAGCGGGCACGGGCACGGGCACCCGGGAACGGCCTGCAGGCGCGGGGGCAGGGGGGCGCGGACGGCGAACGGGTGACGCCACAGGGGCCACCGGCGGTCCCGGTCCCGGTCCGGCGGGAGCACGGGACCGAGGCCCGGCGCCGTCGGGGAGCCATGCGGCCGCCTGGAGCGGCCTGGGAGGCCCTGGGCCCGCGACCTGGGCTTCCCCCGCCCGGATCCACCCGAGAAGCCCGGAGAGGCCCGGGAGTGCCGTCCCGGGCACCTGGGTGTGCCGAAGGGCGGCCGCCCCGGTCGAGGACGGCCGCCCTTCTTGATGCCTTGGGGGCTTACTTGCCCTTGGCGGCTTCCTTGAGCTTCGAGCCCGCGGAGACCTTCACGCTGTAGCCGGCCGGGATGTTGATCGGGTCGCCGGTCTGCGGGTTCCGAGCGGTGCGAGCGGCACGGTGGGTGCGCTCGAAGGTCAGGAAGCCGGGGATGGTGACCTTCTCGTCGCCCTTGGCGACGATCTCGCCGACGGTCTCGGCGAGCGCGGCCAGAACGGCGTCGGCGTCCTTGCGGGTCACCTCGGCACGGTCGGCCAGGGCGGCCACCAGCTCACTGCGGTTCATGTTGTTACTCCCGTGTTCTTCTTGCCTGTGAGGCGTGAGATCGAAGCCGATGCTGCCAGGGCCCTCTGACAGTCCCCGGACCCGGGTCTGATGTCAGACCCTCGCGCCCGAATACGCATCCTGCCCCCACCTGCGGCGCTAACGCCAATCCGGCGCCGATCCGGAACCCTTCGACGTCGCACGAAAAGCGCCACTGAATGCCCGCCGTGACGTTCCGTCGACCCGGTGAAGCGGTCCGCAGCGGATGCCGGGCCTGTGGGGCTCGCTGCCCGCCCACCCTAAAGGGGCGTTTGGGACGCCGCGACACGCGACGCGCCGGACACGAGCCCCGGACGTCCGGTCGTCCGCCGCCCTCAGGGGCCGTGGGGGCGGGCCCGGACGCCCGCTCCGGGCCGTGCCCGGAGCGGGCGGAGGACCTACGCCGGGCCGGCCGTGGCCTCGGCCACCCCGGCGGCCTTCGCCGCCTCGCGCACGGCTCCCGCGACCGCGCCCGCGACCTTGTCGTTGAAGACCGAGGGGATGATGTAGTTCGCGTTCACCTCGTCCTCACCGACGACGTCCGCGAGCGCACGGGCGGCGGCCAGCATCATCTCCGTGTTGACGGTGCGGGACTGCGCGTCCAGCAGGCCCCGGAAGACGCCCGGGAAGACCAGGACGTTGTTGATCTGGTTCGGGAAGTCGGAACGCCCGGTGGCCACGACCGCCGCCGTCTCACGGGCGACCGCCGGGTCCACCTCGGGGTCCGGGTTCGCGAGCGCGAACACGATCGCGCCCTCCGCCATCGCGGAGACGTCGGCCCCGTCCAGGACGTTGGGGGCGGAGACGCCGATGAAGACGTCGGCGCCGACGACGGCCTGCTTGAGGGTGCCGGTGACGCCCTCCGGGTTGGTGTTGTCCGCGATCCAGCGCAGCGGCGAGTCGTCGGCGGCGGCGACCAGGTCCTCACGGCCGGCGTGCACCACACCGTGGATGTCCGCGACGACCGCGTGCTTGACGCCCGCGGCGAGGAGCAGCTTCAGGATGGCCGTACCGGCGGCTCCGGCGCCCGACATGACGACGCGCACGTCACCGATGGACTTGCCGACCACGCGCAGGGCGTTGGTCAGGGAGGCCAGGACGACGATCGCGGTGCCGTGCTGGTCGTCGTGGAAGACGGGGATGTCCAGGGCCTCGCGCAGCCGTGCCTCGATCTCGAAGCAGCGGGGGGCCGAGATGTCCTCCAGGTTGATGCCCGCGAAGCCGGGGGCGATCGCCTTGACGATGTCGACGATGGCGTCGGTGTCCTGGGTGTCCAGGCAGAGCGGCCAGGCGTCGATGCCCGCGAACCGCTTGAAGAGGGCGGCCTTGCCCTCCATCACGGGGAGCGCGGCCTTGGGGCCGATGTTGCCGAGGCCGAGGACGGCGGAGCCGTCCGTGACGACGGCGACGGAGTTGCGCTTGATGGTGAGGCTGCGGGCGTCCTCGGGGTTCTCGGCGATGGCCATGCAGACCCGGGCCACACCCGGGGTGTAGATCATCGAGAGGTCGTCGCGGTTGCGGATGGGGTGCTTGGACGCCATCTCGATCTTGCCGCCGAGGTGCATCAGGAACGTACGGTCGGAGACCTTGCCGAGGACGACGCCCTCGATGCCCCGCAGACCCTCGACGATCTCCTCCGCGTGGGCGGTCGAGGTGGCCGCGATGGTGACGTCGATCCGCAGCTTCTCGTGGCCGGAGGCGGTCACGTCGAGGCCGGTGACCGAACCGCCGGAGGACTCCACGGCCGTGGTGAGCTGGGAGACCGCTGTGCCGCTCGCGGGCACCTCCAGCCTGACCGTCATCGAGTACGAGACGCTGGGCGCCGTTGCCATGGCGAGTCCTTCACTTTCTTCGCTTCATTGCCGCACGCGGATGGGGGAACGCCCCTGTTGACGCGCGTCTCCGATCGTCGCACCTACCGGCCGGTAGCCGGTAATGACTGCCGCCTTTCGGAAACTTTTTTCCACCATACGAGAAGTTGGGGGACGGAAGGAACCCCCACAGGCGCATGGATCGGGCAGATGTCCTCGTCAACGAAAACAGACCCGCGCCACCATCAGGTGACGCGGGTCTGTCTTTCACGTTGGACGACACCGGCCCGCCATGCTCGCCTCGCGGCAAGTGGTCGCTCGAAGCGACGAAGGTTGGGCCCGGGGGCTTGGATCGAACCGGTGCCGACACCCAGGCTAACAAAGACCCCGGGGAAGTGATTCCCGCGCGCCGGACGGATCCCGCACGAATCCCTGGCGGATCCCGGAGAGCCGTCGTGCCGCGCGCCCGCACCGGCCCCTCGGCCGACGTGGGTCCACGGGCTCTTCCGGCCAGGGGGCTCCGATCAGCCCCTCAGCAGGTCCGGTACGCCCGCGGGCCCCGTACGCCGTGCGGGCCCCGTACGCCGGCCAGGGACGCCCGTCAGTCCCTCAGCAGGTCCGGTACGCCGTCCTCGTCCGGCAGGTCCCGCTCCCCCGACACCACGGTGAGCTGCCGCGTCGCCCGGGTGAGCGCCACGTACAGCACCCGCAGGCCCGCCGGGGACTCGTCCGCGATCTCCGCCGGGGAGACGACCACCGTGGCGTCGTACTCCAGGCCCTTCGCCTCCAGGCTGCCCAGCGCCACCACCCGCTCGCCGAGCTCCTCCAGCCAGCCCCGCGCCTCGGCACGGCGGTCCATGGCCACCACGACGCCCACGGTGCCGTCCACCTCCGCGAGCAGCCTGCGCGCCTCCTCGCGTACGGTCCCGGCGAGGTCCCCGTCCCGTACGGGCTCGAAGCGCGGACGGACACCCGTCGAACGCACCGCCTCGGGGGACTCCATCCCGGGCATGGCCAGCGCCAGCACCTTCGCCGCGAGCTCCGCGATCTCCGCCGGGTTGCGGTAGTTCACGGTCAGCGTGAACCGGCGCCGGGGCCTGCTGCCGAGCGCCTCGTCGCGGGCGGCGGCCGCCTCGTCCGGGTCGGACCAGGAGGACTGCGCCGGATCGCCCACGATCGTCCAGGTGGCGTGCCGGCCGCGGCGGCCGACCATGCGCCACTGCATGGGCGTGAGGTCCTGCGCCTCGTCGACGATGACGTGGGCGTACTCGGTGCGCTCCGCCGCCAGCCGCTCGGCCCGCTCCCACTGGGTCTCCTCGCGCCGCGGCATCAGCTCCTCCAGCCCCGTGAGGTGGTCGAGCGGGTCCAGCTCGCGCTTCCTCTTCGGCCGGGGCGGTGCGCCCAGCAGGGTGTGCAGCTCGTCCAGGAGGGCCACGTCGTGCACGGACAGGGGGCCCGTGCCGTCCGCGTCCAGCCGCTTGAGCGACCGGGCGAGCCGGCGCACCTCGCCCTGGTTGAGGATGCGGCGCGCCCACCGGGACAGCCTGCGCTCGTCGGCCATCGCCGCCAGCACGCGGCGCGGGGTGAGCTCCGGCCACCAGGCGTCGAGGAAGGTGAGGAAGGGGACCTCGGTCGAGACGTCCTCGTCGAAGGAGGACCGCAGTTCCGCGACCAGTTCGGGGTCGGTGTAGCGGCCCCGGCCGGACGACTTGTTCCACAGGGCGTCCAGGAGGAGCTTGCGGGCGCGCGGGCGCAGCAGGTTGACCGGGGCGCTGCCGCCCAGGACGTTGTGCCGGATGCGCTTGAGCTCGTCCGCCTCCAGCTCGACGCGGCCGCCGAAGGCGACCACCCGCAGCCTGTCGGGGGTGCCGCGGCCCCGCTCGGGTCCCTCCGCCTCCCCGAAGGCCATCTGCCCGCCCTGGGACGTGTTCCGGGGCGCGGGCTCCTCCAGGGCGCCCCGGGACGCCTTGCGCAGGACGTGCAGCATCCGCGAGGAACCCTTGATCCGGGCGACGGCGGGCTCGTCGTACGTGGTCGCCCCTTCGACGCCCGCCGCCTCGTCGGACAGCGCGCCGACCGCGCGGATCGCGACCTGCCCCTCCTCCCCGAGCGAGGGCAGCACCCCCTCGGTGTACGCGACGAGCAGCGGCGTCGGCGAGACGACGAGGATGCCGCCCGCGTACCGCCGCCGGTCCTGGTAGAGCAGGTACGCGGCCCGGTGCAGGGCCACCGCGGTCTTGCCGGTCCCGGGGCCTCCGGAGACCTCCGTGACGGACGCGGCGGGGGCCCGGATCACCAGGTCCTGTTCGGCCTGGATGGAGGCCACGATGTCGCGCATGGTGTGGCTGCGGGCCTGGCCCAGCGCGGCCATCAGGGCGCCGTCACCGATGACGGGCAGTTCCTCGCCCCCCAGGTACGCGGTCAGCTCCGGACGCATCAGGTCGTCCTCGACGCCGAGGACCCGGCGGCCCTTGGAGCGGATGACCCGGCGGCGTACGACCCGTCCCGGGGCCTTCGGCGTCGAGCGGTAGAACGGCGCGGCGGCCGGCGCGCGCCAGTCGATGACCAGGGGGGCGTAGTCGGAGTCGAGTACGCCGATCCGGCCGATGTGCAGGGTCTCCGCGATGTCGGCGGTGCCGTCCTCGCGTACGGCGTCGTCGTCGGGCTCGACCGAGGTGTACGCGCCGTCCGGGCCGCGTTCGCCGTCCTTGCCGAGCAGCAGGTCGATGCGCCCGAAGAGGAAGTCCTCGAACTCGCTGTTCAGCCGGTTGAGGTGGACCCCGGCGCGGAAGACCTGGGCGTCCCGTTCCGCGAGCGCGCCGGGCGTGCCCACCTGGGCCCGTCGTCCGGCGTCCCGCATGAGGAATTCCGCCTCGTCGATCTTCTCCTCAAGACGGTGGTAGACCCGGTCCAGATGTTCTTGCTCGACACCGGTCTCCCGGTCCCGCAACGACTCGACAGCGGCATCCTGCGCGGCCACCGGGGCCCCCTTCTGACGTGCACTGGGCAGCCGTCAACCGTACGCGAAAGGAGGGCCGCCGCGCACCTGCCACCCGGGGTGCCGGGTTGCGGTTACGCGTCGATCTCCCGGGGCGGGTCCGGTGTCTCCTCGCCTTCCCTGGCCCGGCGGCGGTGCCGGGCCACCCGCTCACGGTTCCCGCAGACCTCGCTGGAGCACCAGCGGCGCCGCCGCCCGCGCGAGCTGTCCAGGTACAGCCGTCCGCACGCCTCGCCCTCGCAGCGGCGGAGCGCGCCCCGGGCCACCGGGTCGGTCAGCAGTTCCACCGCGTCCCGGGCCACCGCGGCCAGCAGCCTCTCGCAGTCCGGGCCGTCGCTCAGCACGCGTACGAGTACGCCGCCCTCCCGTACCGCCCGCAGTCCCGGGGGCGGGCCCGCGGCCAGGGCGTTCAGCCCGGCCAGGGCGCCGTCGGCCGTGCGGCCCGCCAGTTCGGCGGTCATCAGCCGGTCGACGGCCGCGCGCAGCCCCCGGAAGCGGGCCGGCCAGGTCTCGTCCACGACCGTGAGCGGGGTGCCCCGGGGGACCAGCCCCGAGGACACCAGCCAGTCGGCGAGGCGGGCGGGGCGGTCCAGTCGCTCGTGGCCGCCGTGCGACCCCGGCCCGGTCGCCACCAGGTCCAGACAGATCCGCCCGGAGTCGAACGGCCGGCCCCGCGCGCCCGCCCCCGCACCCGTTGCCATGAGCCTGTCACCGCCTTGGGATCGCCTGCGGGCCGTCGCGCACAGGTGCTCGGCCGGGAACTCGGTAGGTACTCGATCGGTGTGGGACCCATGGGCCACGGGAATCCCACCCCCAGAGTGCCCGTACCCGCCCCACCCCGGAACCCCTCCTGCGGGGTCACCGGGAAGTCCGGGCCGCGTCCGGTGACGGGGTCAGTGTCGCGGGGGGCCGTCGTGCAGGATCCGCTGGAACAGACGGTGGTCCCGCCACGCCCCGTCGATGTGGAGGTAGCGCGGCGCCGTGCCGATGACCTCGAACCCGGACTTCGCCAGCACCCGCTGCGAGGCCGCGTTGTCGACCACCGTGCCGGCCTCGACGCGGTGCAGTCCGAGCCGGTCCCGGGCGTCCGCGCAGACCCGGCCGACCGCGGCCGTGGCCAGGCCCTCGCCCGCCCGGTCCACGTCGATCCAGTAGCCGAGCCGGGCGTTGCGGAACGGGCCGTGCTCGATCGAGGCGAGCGTCATCGCCCCGACGACCCGGTCCTCCTCGTCGGCCAGCACCCAGGGCATCGCGCGGCCCGCGTCCTGTTCCGCCAGCAGCCCGGTCAGCCGCATTACCTGGCCCTCGACGGTGTAGAAGGCGTCGGGCCGTACGGGTTCCCAGCGCTTCATGTAGGCGCGGCTGCGGGTCAGTGCCTCGGCGCAGGAGAGGGCGTCGTCGAGCGCCGCGGGCCTCAGCCGGACGCCGGCGGTCAGGGGGTGGATCAGATCGGTCATCCCCCGACCGTAACGCCCGTCAGGAGTCAGATGACGGGGCGTCGGCCGGGGTGCCGGTCCCGGTGCCGGCCGTGGGGTCCAGCGCGAGCCGGTAGCCGCGCTTGACGACGGTACGGACCAGTCCGGACAGCCCGAGTGCCGTACGCAGCCGGGCCATCGCCGTCTCCACGGCGTGCTCGTCGGTGCCGCTGCCCGGCAGGGCCCGCAGCAGTTCGGCGCGGGAGACGACCCAGCCCGGACGGCGGGCGAGGGCGTGCAGCAGGGCCATGCCGGCCGGCGGCACCGGGCGCGGCACCCCGTCGATCAGGACGGCGTGCCCACGGATCTCTACCAGGTGCCCGGCGACCGGCAGCGCCGGTGCGCGGGCGGGCAGCCGGGCGCAGAGCAGGTGGACGAGCGGGCCGAGCCGGAAGCGCTCCGGCTGGACGGTGTCGATGCCCCGGTCCTGGAGCGGCTGCGCGGTGACCGGACCGACGCAGGCGACGAGGACGTCGTGGCCGAGCGCGGACAGTACCTCCGGAAGCATGCCGCGCGCCTCGGCCCGGTTCAGGTACGAGGTGACGGCGGGGGCGCTGGTGAAGGTCAGGGCGTCCAGGCCCCGGGCGGCCGTGACGTCCAGCATCCGGTCGAGCGGGGCGATGTCCTCCGGGGGCATCCACCGGTAGACCGGGACCCCGACGACCTCGGCGCCCGCCTCCCGGAGCGCCTCGACGAAGCCGGGCAGGGGCTCGCCGTGCAACTGGAGGGCGATCCGGCGCCCCTCGACGCCCTCACCCAGCAGCCGTTCCAGGACCTCCGCCATGGACTCCGACGCCGGCGACCAGGACTCGGTGAGTCCGGCGCCCCGGATCGCGCCCTTGACCTTGGGGCCCCGGGCGAGCAGTTCGGCGCCGCGCAGCACTTCCAGCAGCCGGTCGCCGGTGCCCCAGCCGTCCGCCGCCTCGATCCAGCCGCGGAACCCCACGGCGGTGGTGGCGATCACCACGTCGGGCACCTTGCCGAGGAGTTCCCCGGTGGCGGCGCGGAGTTCGCTGTCGTCCGCGAGCGGCACGATCCGCAGCGCGGGCGCGTGCAGGACCGCGGCGCCCCGGCGCATGAGGAGGGTCCCCAGCTCCTCGGCGCGACGGGCCGCGGTCACCCCGACCGTGAAGCCCGCGAGGGGCCCGTGCTGTGCGTCGTCGTCGTGCATGTGCGTGATGACCCGGCTCTCGTCCCGCTGGGCCGTGTACGGGTCCCCGCCGCGGCCGCCCGTCGGGGCGTACGGCGGGCCGTGCGCGCACGCCCCAGCTTCGATGGTGCGGAGGAACGAGACTGCCGCCCCCGCGTGACAGCCTCGGTTCGCCCGTGTTTCCCGCCCGTTACGTCGGTCGACGCCGGATCGCCATCTTCACACCTCCGGGTGGCGCCCCGGGGGCCGGGCTCCGGGACGCCCGCACCCCCCGGGGGCACCGCACCGCTCAGGCCGTGGCGCGGCGCTTGTCGGACCCGTTGGGCCAGAGCCGTGGCCGCCGCTTGGCCGCCACGTCCTCGACCCAGCCGAACGACAGGATCGCCAGCCCGATCAGCGGCCAGATCACGATGAGGATCAGCGCGTCGTACGACTGCTCGATGTACGTGTCGAACGTGTCGCCGAGCCACGGGATGTTCCACAGCTGGTCGACGAGGTGGGCTCCGGCCATCAGCAGGATGTTGTGCCAGAGGTAGATCGTCACGGCCCGGTTGTTGGCCAGGGTCACCAGGCCGTCCCATCCGGCGAGCCTGCCGGGCAGCTTCCGCCAGGAGGGCGCGTACACCAGCAGGATCGCGCAGAACCCCAGGGACCAGGTGGCCTGGGCCAGCGGAATCTCGTCCAGGTTCCAGCCCTCCTCGGTGAGGTGGCCGGACGCCCACCACAGGCCGAAGCCCATGACGATCGAGGCGGAGGAGACCGCCAGATAGCGCGGCACCTCCTTCAGCAGCCCGTCGTTGTGGGCGAATCCGAGCACCCAGCAGGCGCCGAACACGGCGAAGTCGATGAGGCCCTCACCGAGCATGCCGGGCACGGTCACCAGATCCGTACCGATCACCGCCGTCAGGACGACCGGGGCGAGCATCGTCACCCAGGGCAGCCTGCGGAACGCCTTGAGCAGCAGCGGAGAGGCGATCACGAACCAGAGGTACGCCCGGATGTACCAGAGCGGCCCCACCGCCTGGTCGGCCCAGGTCAGCTCCAGCAGCCCGCCCGGCGAACCGCTCTCCTCCGGGTACGGCGGGGAGCCGATCGGGAAGAGGTAGCAGCCGAGCTTGAGGAACCACCACAGTCCCTCGTCCCGGACGGGCTTCCAGCTCAGCGCGAACATGACCGGTACGACGACGAGCGAGAACGCCCACATGGGCGGCAGCAGCCGGCGCAGCCGGGAGCGGATGACGCTGCCGGCGGGGCGGGACAGCGAACGGGCCATCAGCGAACCGGCCAGGGCGAACATCACGCCCATGGACGGGAAGAGGACGGTCAGCCAGGCCCACCCGAAGAGGTGGAAGAAGACGACCCGGACGAGCGCGACGGCCCGGAGCAGGTCGAGGTAGCGGTCACGGCCGGGCCGCGCCGGAGGGGCGGCGGGCCGGGCCGCGTCCGTCGAGTCCGCCGTGGCTCCCGCCGCCTCCGGCTTCGTGAGGACGGTCGGTGCCCCGGGGAGTGGCGCGGTGACGTCCGGGCCGAAGCCGTCCGGGCGGGCCTGGTTCGGGTAGGTCATGCGACCGGCCTCCGGTCCTTCTGCGGTGTGTCCTTGCGGCGGGCCGGTGCCCCGCCGGGTGCCTCCACCACGCCCGTGCGGCGCAGCTTCTGCCAGCGCAGCCGGCCACCGGTGAGCGCGGTGATCCACGACTGGAGCAGCACCATGTACATGAGCTGCCGGTAGAGGACCTGCTGGAGCGGCAGGGAGATGAGATGGGTCATGCGTTCGCCGTCCAGCCGGAAGGCGTACGCGGCGCACACCGCCTGGATCAGCAGGACGCCGAACCACGCCGTGACGGTCTTGCCGGTCGGGCCGAAGACCAGCCCGTACAGCAGGAAGACGTCGATCAGGGGGGCCAGCAGCGGGGCGACCACCATGAACAGGGAGACGAACGGCAGTCCGACCCGGCCGAAGCGGCCCGAGGGTCCCCGCTCGACGACCGCGCGGCGGTGCTTCCAGATGGCCTGCATGGTGCCGTACGACCAGCGGTAGCGCTGTGACCAGAGCTGTTGCACGGACTCGGGGGCCTCGGTCCAGGCGCGGGCGTTCTCGGCATAGACGACGCGCCAGCCGTCGCGGTGCAGCGCCATCGTGACGTCGGTGTCCTCGGCGAGGGTGTCCTCGCTCATGCCGCCGATCCGGTCCAGCGCGTCCCGGCGGAAGGCGCCGACCGCACCGGGGATGGTGGGCATGCAGCCGAGGACGTCGTACATCCTGCGGTCGAGGTTGAAGCCCATCACGTACTCGATGTGCTGCCAGGCGCCGATCATCGAGTCCCGGTTGCCGACCTTGGCGTTGCCCGCGACCGCGCCGACGCGGGGGTCCCCGAAGGGCTGCACGAGTTCGCGGACGGTGGACGGTTCGAAGACGGTGTCACCGTCCATCATCACGACGATGTCGTAACGGGCGTGCGCGATGCCGTTGTTGAGGGCGGCGGGCTTGCCGCCGTTGCGCTGGCGGACGACCCGGACGTTCGGGATGCCCATCGCCTCGACGACGTCGGCCGTACCGTCCGTGGAGCCGTCGTCGATGACGACGACCTCGATCGGGTAGTCACTGGCCACCAGCGACCGCACGGTCGACTCGATGCACCTGCGCTCGTTGTACGCCGGTACGAGGACCGACACCGGGCGGGTGAAGGGGTCGCCCCAGCGGAAGTCCTTGCGGCGGACCCGACGGGCGTGCAGGAAGGAGAGCAGCAGCATCAGCCCGAAGCGGGTGATCACCAGGGCGCCGATGACGGCCAGGCCGACCACCAGGAAGCCGGTGACGTGCTCGGAGATGCCCACGGCGAAGATGAAGGCCTTGCCCTTCCACAGCTCGACCCCGGTGACCTGGGTGTGCGCGCTGGGCGCGCCGAGGGCGGCGGTGAGGCTGGTGAACTCGTACCCCTTGTCCTGCATCTTCGGCAGGAACCTGTCCAGGGCGCGCACGGTCTGGGACCGGTCACCGCCGGAGTCGTGCATCAGGATGACGGCGCCCTTGCCGTGCCGGGGTGTGGCGCGGTCGATGATCGCCCGGACGCCGGGGCGCTTCCAGTCCTCGCTGTCGGTGTTGTTCACGACGGTGAGGTAGCCGCGGCTGCCTATGTACTGGGTGACCGGCCAGGACTTGTTGTCCATGGCGTCGGCGAACGAGGAGTACGGGGGCCGGAACAGGGAGGAGCGGATTCCGGCCGCGCCCGCCAGCACCAGCTGGTTCTGGGACAGCTCCCAGTCGATGCGGCTGGTGGACTGGTAGGAGAGGTCGGGGTGGTTGAAGGTGTGCAGCCCGACCTCGTGGCCCTCGTCGACCATGCGCTTGACCAGGCCCGGATAGCGCGAGGCCATGGTGCCGGTGACGAAGAAGACGCCGTGCGCGTCGTGTTCCTTCAGCTTGTCGAGGACCTTCGGGGTCCAGACGGGGTCCGGGCCGTCGTCGAAGGTCAGGACTATCTTGTGGTCGGGTATGCGGAGCGTCGTGGCGGGTTCGCCGGGCGTCCGCGCGTCGATGACGGGGCCGCCGTCGAGTACCTCGTCGGGTACCTGGCTGGTGGAGGCCGGCGGCTGGACGCGGTGGTCCGCGAGGATCTCGCTGTGTACGTAGCCACGCAGCATCAGCATGGCGAGCAGGGCCACGAGCAGGAGCGAGGGGAGCAGGAAGCGCATCGGCATTCTGCGCGGGCCGCTCCGCTTCTTCTTCCTCGGGTTGTGCCTGCCCCGCGGGGCGGGGGACGTCATGTTACTGAGCACCTTCACGTGGTTGCGTCGTTGCTTCCGAGGGGGCCGAGGACGGGGTCGGCGGGGGCCCGCCGGAATCCGCTGGTTCCGTCACCGGTGTGGTGGGGACGTCCGCGTCCGACGCGGAGGCCGAGGGGTCGGCGCCCGGTTCGGCGGCGGTCTCACCGCCGGAGGGCAGCGCCGGGCTCTTCGACGCGGAGGCGCCCGTACCGGCCGCGGTTCCCGGTGCGGAGGCGGGGACGCCACCGCCCGGATCCGCGACCGTGCCGGTGTCCGCGGTCGAGGCGGAGGGGCCGAGGGTGGCGCCGGGGGACTCGGTCGCCGGTCCGGTACTGGCGGACTGCGCGGGGTGTACCTCGACCTCCTCGCCCTGCTTCTCCTCCTGCCCGGTTATCGGCAGCCAGGGGGCGCTGGAGTTCCCGCCGAGCACGGCCGCCACCAGCGTGACCGCGTAGACGGCGCAGATCGTGGCGAGGAGCCAGCCCAGGCGGCGGTACGTCTTGCTGCGACGACCGCTCTCGTCGACGAAGACCGGACCGTCCGAGGGGTCCGGAGGGCTGGGCTCCACCGGCAGGTCGGCGAGCTGACGCCCGAGCCCGTCGAGGCGGATGGTGACGTCGTTCGGCTCATGGGTATGCCCGGTGCGAGTTCCTTCGCGCCAATTGTCCACAGCTGTTTGCACTTCCCCCACTCAATGAAACAGGCGCGTGGGAATTGTCTGGATTCTTGCCATGAGTCGGACGCCCCCGCGTCGATTCACGGCCCCCTGCCGCTACGCACCGGAGACCTGAATGTAGCGCACGGCGGTGGCCGTCAGGCCCCGGCCGCTGGTGTTGTTCTGCAACGGTGACGCATGAGTGATGCATCGGTGTCGGGCAGCCATGATCCAGTTGGCTGCACCATCCACCCTTCCCTGGCAGCGAGTTCGTCCGCCGCCGCGCGAAGTGCCACCAAACCGGGATGATGCGCTCCGCTTCGCCACACCATCAGCAGCGGGGAGAGCGGAACCGGCCGTACCAAGGGCCGCACCACCGTTCCGGGCAGTGGCGGAAAGTCCACGACCGCCAGCACAGGGTGACCGGTCTTCGACATCACACGCTGAAATTCGGCCACCCCGACAGCGAGCGGTGCGGGCGGGGCGAGGGCGATGCCCCAGTCGCCGAAAAGGCGCTCCGCGAGATCGGTCCACTCCAGGGTGCGCGTATTGCCCGCCCCCGCGTAGACGGTTTCCCCGGACAGATCGGCCGGGGTGACGACCTCACGCCCGGCGAGGGGGTGATCGTCGCGGAGCATCACGGCCATCGGCTCGTACCGCACCGGGTGTACGGAGAGCCGGGAGAGGACGGCGGGATCCAGCCCGGCGGCCCGGCCGAAGGAGACGTCGAGCCGCCCGGCGAGCACCTCGCCGGCCGCCCAGGTCAGCCCGCTCTCGAAGCGCGCCATCAGTTCGCACTCGGGTGCGAGCTCCCGCGCCCTGGCCAGCACCCTCGCGGCGGTCATCCCGTCGGTGTTGAGATCGACGAGCAGGGGCCGGGTCACCGGCTCGGCGAAGGCGGTGGTGAGCGCGGCGTGGGCGTCGAGGACCCGGCGGGCGTACGGCAGGAGGCGTTCGCCGTCCGGGGTGAGTGCCACCTGACGGGTGGTACGGACGAAGAGCGGGCAGCCCAGCTCACGCTCCAGCCGCCGGATGTCCCGGCTCAACGCCTGCTGGGCGACGTAGAGGCGTGCGGCGGCCCGGGTGAAGTGCAGATCCTCCGCGACGGCCACGAAGGAGCGCAGGAGCCGGGGATCGGTGTCGGGAACGGTCACCCCCCGAATTTACAACGCGGGTGCGTGAATCGGTGGTGATCAGGTGTTGGACGGCACGGGGACCCCGCCACCAGGCTGCTTCCGTGTCCCAGGAAACGTCCCAGCCCACGTCCCGGAATCCGTCCGGGCGCACATCCCGCGAACCGGCCCCGGAATCGGCGCTCGCACCGGCCCACGCGACAACGTCCGACGCACCGACCCCTGAACCGTCCCACGCGCCGTCCCAGGCACCGGCCCACGCGTCGGCCCCGGAAAGCGTCACCGCCCGCCCCGCGTCCGCCCGCAACCCCTACCTCCGGCTGCTCGCCACCCCGGGCGCCCGCGCCTTCACGGCGGGCAACCTGCTCGCCCGGCTGCCCATGGGCATGTTCAGCGTCAGCGCCGTCATCATGATCGCCGGAGCCCACGACTCGTACGCCCTGGCCGGTGCGGTCACCGCGACGGGCCTCGCCGCGACCGCCGTGGTCGCGCCGTGGACGGCCCGGCTGGTCGACCGGTACGGCCAGGCCCGGATCGCGGTCCCGGCCACCGCGCTCGCCGTGCTCGGCTCCCTGACCCTGGTGCTGTGCGTACGCTTCGACGCCCCGGTCTGGACCCTCTTCGCCGCGTACGCCGCGACCGCGACCACCCCGAACACCGGCGGCATGTCCCGTGCCCGCTGGGCCCATCTGCACCGGGGCGACCCGGCGGCCCTGCACACCGCGAACTCCTTCGAGCAGGCGGCGGACGAACTCTGCTTCATGCTCGGCCCGGTGCTGGCCGCGACCCTGTGCGGGGCGCTCTTCCCGGAGGCCGGGACGCTGACCGGGGCGGTCCTGCTGATGACCGGCGTCCTGATCTTCGCCGCGCAACGGGCGACCGAACCACCGGTGGCCCCCCGCACGACGGCCACCGCCTCCCCGCTCCGCAGCCCCCAGATGCCCGCGCTGCTGACCGTCTTCCTCGCCACGGGGGCGGTGTTCGGCTCGATGGAGGTCGTCTCCATCGCCCACGCCGGGGGCGCGATCCTCGCGCTCCAGGCCGCGGGGTCCTGTGTGGCGGGCCTGGTCTACGGTTCGCTGCGCCCCACCGGGGACGTACACCGCAGGCTGCTGCTCTGTCTGGCCTGTATGACCGCGCTCATGTCCCTTCCCCTGCTGGCCGCCACCACGACCGGCTCGATCCCCGTCCTGGCCGGCTGCCTCCTCCTGGCGGGCGCGGCCACGGCCCCGACCATGGTCACCGGCATGACCCTGATCCAGCGCGTCACCCCACAGGCGCAGCTCAACGAGGGCATGACGCTCGCGGTCACCGCCCTGCTCGGCGGCATAGCGGCGGGCTCGGCGGCGGGCGGCTGGCTGGTGGAGCACACCGGTACGGTCACGGGTTACACGGCACCTCTGGGCGCGGCGGCCCTGGCCCTGGTCATCGCGGTGGCCGGGTACGCGACGCGGCGGAAGGGAAGCCGCTGACCAGGCGTGGCCGGTCCGGTGGGTACGGAACGACGGGCCGCCCCGCGCGGCCACGGGCACCGTCGCCTCCGACCCGACCATGGACGCACGCGTCTTTACGTTTCTACCCTCCGTCTCGCTCCTCCTCGTAAGCGGCCAGTTCCTCCGCGCTGCCGAGAAAGGCCGGGCCACAGTGCGGTGGCAGGTGCTCGACGACCAACGCCACCGCGGCCTGCGCACTGTCCGTCTCGGCGATCCTCGGACTGCTCCGGCTCGGTCCTTCGACGTAGTACCGGCCGTCTTTCAGTGTGCCGATGTAGGGGATGTCCCAGGTGTGGCGCATCTCCGTACACCTGCTGAAGTGCAGCTCCCACATACCGGTCCAGGGGTGGAGCTGACGAAGCAGCGGCTCGGCGTGGGCCACCCGCACCAGCTCGGCGAACGGCGCCGAAAGCAGTGATCCTTCCGGCCGACGAGGTTCGCCGACCGTGGTAAGGATCTTGCGCCAGGCCGCTTCGACGGTGTTGGTCACGCCGTGATTGTGCAGGTGGTCCTACGGCTTCGACGGCCGAGGCAGCCCTGATCGCTCCCGGCCCGGCTCCGGGAGCCCTCGGACCAGGACCCCGGGACCGGGAACGTCGGCACTCGTTGCGTGCGGTCAGGCCCGTTGCCGGATCCAGGCGGCCAGTTCGCGGACCAGGGCGGCCGACGCCCCGCCCAGATGCACGAGCGGCTGGTCGGTGACGGTGGGGAAGTCACCGCGCAGTGAGGGCAGGGTGATGCCCGCCAGCTTCAGCGCGTCGGCCAACTCCCGTGCCGCCAGGTCGCCTTCCCTGAGCGCGTCGCCGTTCGCCGTCGGTCGTTCCACAGCCGCGTGCCGCCTCTTTTCGCCGGATGTGGGTGCCAGGACGTCAGTCTCGACGTGGTGGGGGTGCCGCGAGGGCGAGTCCGAGTTCACCGGCCGCCTCCACCACGAGCGACATGAGCTGCGCCGTGGTGACCGCCTCGCGCCGTTCGCCGTCCGGCCCGAACAGCAGGACGTACCCACCCGGTTCCGTCCTGGCCAGCGGTACACGCAGTCCCGGCGTCGCCCCCGTCTCCTCGCCCACCGGACTCCTCCACCGCGTGGGGGCCGCCGGCCGCGCCCCGGTTTCCCTTCAGCACGAAGTACGTCGCCTTGCCGCGCGGCACCGGGCGCACACCCCAGTCGTCGGCGAGGCTCGCCACCAGGAACAGCCCCCGGCCGCCCGGCTCCGTGGCGGAGCCCTGACGCAGTACCGGGACACCGACGCCGTGGTCGATGACGCTGACCGTGAGTACGGCGCCGGAGCGCGCGCAGATCACCCGGCAGGAGCTGCCGCCCGTGGCGTGCAGCACGGCGTTGGTGACGAGTTCGCTGGCGAGCAGTTCGGCCGTATCCGAAAGCTCGTCCGTGAACCCCCAGCCACATACCACCCTTCGCACACGTTTCCTAGCTTCCGGGACCCACTTCTCCACGGCCGGAAAGACAAAGGTCCGCTCTTCGTTGAGCACCAGAGTTCACCTCTCGGCGGGTGGCGAAGGCTGGCGAATACCGGCTCTCACCACGGGTGTTGCCACGCATCGCCACAATGGAGTGACGGTGCGTGATCGACCCTGTCACGGTAGCGCCGCATACTCCCTTTTTGCAACTATGCTTTTCGCATACATGCACGATTGCTTGCTGGCGCTTGTGCCCGGCCAGCGGGCACACTGAGCCCCGACAGATTCGAGGAGCGTGATGGGCCAGACGATCAGGAGCCGCCGTCTGGGGTCCGACCTGCGGCAACTGCGCCGGAAGGCCGACCTGACAGCCGAGGCGGTCGGCTCCGAACTCGGTTTCTCCCAGTCCAAGATGAGCCGCATAGAAAGCGGAGACGTCCGCGTCTCCCGCACGGACCTCAAGGCTCTGCTGGCGCTCTACGAGGTCACCGACGAGAAGCAGATCGCGGCGTTCCTGGACGCGGCGAAGGACGCCAAGTCCCGTGGCTGGTGGATCGCCTACGAGGACGCGCTGCCGCGTGAGTACCGCGACTTCATCGCGCTGGAGGGCACAGCGGCCGGTATCCGCACCTTCGAGGGCATGATCGTGCCGGGTCTGATGCAGACGCCGGACTACACCCGTCACATCACCATGGCCAACCCAGCCGTCCTGCCACCCGGGCATGTGGACTCACTGATCAAGGTACGGATGGAGCGGCAGGCCATTCTCGACGGCGAGCAGCCGCCGAAGATGTGGGCGATCGTGACCGAGGGTGCGCTGCGGCAGGCCGTGGGCGGATACACGGTGATGCTCGACCAGTTGCACCACCTCACCCGGCTGACCGAGCGAAGCAACATCACGCTGCAAGTCCTGCCGTTCGAGGCGGGCGCCCACGCGGGTGTCCACAGCTCGTTCGTCCTCTTCGACTTCCCGGCGGACCCCAGCATCGCCTGCGTGGCCAACCTGACCGGGACCTTGTTCATGGACCAGCCCGGACAACTCGACGCGTTCTCTGACGCCTTCGACAACCTCCGAGCCGGCGCCTTGAGCCCCGCCGAATCACTGACGCGCATCACCGACATCATGACCCTGATGCGCCGCGAACAAGACCAGAGGAAGCAATCATGACCACCCCCACTCTCGTCGGCCCCTTCGTCAAGTCCACCGCCAGCGGCCCGCAGGACAACTGCGTGGAGGTGGCCCCCCTCTCCGACGGCGGCCGCGCGGTCCGCGACAGCAAAGACCAGCACGGCCCCCACCTGTTCTTCTCCCCCACCCAGTGGTCCGCCTTCACCGACAGCGTCAAGACGGACAGCCACGGCACCGCCTGACCAGCGCCGGCCCGCGACGGGCCGGGTCCCACGGATGACGTCCTTGGGACCCGGCCCGTCTGCCCGTACCTGGCAACACCCGGGTCCAACGAGAGCTCGCCCCCGCAGTCCGTAGCGCATGCGCGGGACCGGCTACTGAAACCGATGTGCGGCTATCGGAGGACACCTGCGCGCGCAGCAAGGGCGCGGAGTTCGGGTGTGGTGCGGCCGGACAGCAGGAGTCCGGAGATGAGGGATCTCACCACGGGTCGGGAGTGCGTCTCCTGTGGTGCTTGGTGCTCGGCTGCCAGGAGCGAGCGCACGCATTCGTCCCGGCGTCCGCGCTGGGCCAGGGCGGACGCCACGTCGGTGTAGTAGCGCGCCCGGCGTTCCACGCTGGGCAGGCTCTGCGGCGGCAGTGCACGGGCAGCGGCCAGGGCCGCGGAGGGGTCGCCAGTGGCGAATTCGGCGGAGATGCGGTGGAGCTGCACGGTGGCTGGTCCGAAGCCGCCGCCGTGATCACGCAGTGCGGTGGTGCCGCCAAGGGCGGCCGCGATGGCGGCGGCCTCGTCCGTCAGCCCCCGCATCCCCTCCCGGTCGCCGCCCCTCGCGGCACTGTACGCGGCTGACTGGATCAACAAGCCGCGCTCGGCAGCGCCGCTGCGGGACGTGCGAAGGGCCGGATCCTCGGCGGCGTTGAGCGCGATCGACAGGGCTTGGTCCTCCCAGCCGGCGCGGCGGGCGAGTACAGCGAGGTTCCGGGCGGCTTCCGCCACCACGAGGGGATGTCCGGCGGCTTCAGCCATCTGGCGGGCGCGGTCGGCTGCCATCCAGCCGAGCTGCTGCTCATCGAGCTTGACGAGTATGCGGGTCGCCAGGAGGTAGCTCTGCCCGAGCAGGTCGAGGTGATCTCCCTTGTCGGTGGGTCCCAGCGCGTGTCCGGCACGGATCAGGCGGGGCAGGCGGACAGCGAGGTCGGTGTAGTGACAGGTGTGGAAGTCAGCGTGCACGCGAGCGAGCTCGACAGGCAACCGCTCGGGGGCCGGCAGTTCGTGGTCCTGGCCGATACCGAGCATCGCATCCCGTAGACCGCCGACGAGGAGCTGCCCCACCGGGACGTCCTGAGCCGCTGCTGCCCCCGATGCCGGGAGCGAGGCGCCGATGGCTGCCACGGCCGAGAGAGCGAGAAACTTACGTCGCCGCACTGGGTCCTCGCCCTCCTCCCGCTGGGTTCGTCCCACCCTAGGCCCGGGAAGACGCGGGTACGCCGGACCGGGGACGACACGGTATCCGTGTCGGGTCTGGGTAGGGGGCGAAGTCGCGGCAAGGCCGAACTCCTTGGGCAGAATGTCGAGCACATCGGCGAAGCGCCGGAGGACGTCGATGTCGGACAGCGGCGAAAGGCCCCGCTCGTACCGGGAGATCTGGGACGCGGAGTAGCCGGTCCGGTCACCGAGCTCAGCGAGCGTCCAGCCACGGGCTCGGCGTCTGCGACGGATCAACTCACCGTGATTTTCCGGCCGTTCGGATCGATCACGAACCGCGCTGACTGGCATTCACGCCCCCGTCGACAGCTGAGCTGGCCCCCCGCTCACCGTAGACCGGGCCACCGGGCGGCAACAGTCGTTTTGCACCCGATGCAAACGGCCTTGCATGCCACGGCAGCGCCCCTGCCACAAGCCTGACCGGTTGATGTGCTCTGGAGCATGCCAAGGCCCGCAGCAGGCGGGCCGACATGCTTTTCAGCGAGGGGTGTGAACGCGAATGAACGTACCCAGGAGAGCAGCCGTCATCGGGCTCGGCCACCAGGCCCTGGACGACCACCTACCGGGGCTGGCCGGCTCCCGGTCCGCCCAACTCGTCGCGGTCTGCGACACCGACCCCAGCAAGGTCGCCGCCCAGGCCCAGCAGCACCGCGTGCCCGGTTTCACCGACATCCGCTCCCTGCTGGATGACGTACACCCGGACTTCGCCGTCGTCGCGGTTCCTCACCACGCCGGCCGTGAGGTCATCGAGGCCTGCGCGGCGGCCGGGGTGCACGTGATGAAGGAAAAGCCCTTCGCCACAGGCCCGGCCGAGGCCGCCGCGTTGGTTGGCCTGTGCGACAAGGCCGGCATCGAGCTGATGGTCACCGTCCAGCGCCGCTTCCACCCGGTCTACGCCGCGGCGGTGCAGTTGCTTGAGCAGATCGGGCAGCCGTACCTGGTCGAGGGCCGCTACACCTTCCACTGCCCCGACCCGGCCGCCGGCTGGCGCGGCCGGGCCCGCCTGGCCGGTGGCGGAGCCCTGATGGACATGGGCTATCACCTCATCGACCTGCTCGTCTGGTACCTCGGCCTGCCCGACCGTGTCCTGGCCGACACCTCCACAGCCGCCCGTCCCGAGGCGAACTACGACGCCGAGGACACCGCGCTGGTCCATCTCGCCTACGACTCCGGCCTGTACGGCTCCCTTCTCATCTCCCGGTCCGCCGGACCGAAGACCGAACATCTGACAGTGACCGGCCCCGGCGGCGCGGTCATGATCGAGCGAGGACGGGTACGGCGCCTGGCCCCGGACGGGCAGCTGATCGAGTCCTTTACCCGTGAACCGGCCTGGCCCTCCGCCGCGACCACGCAGATCGACTGCTTCTGCCGTGTACTCGACGGCGAGCGGACCAACCCCTCCGGTCCCAGCGCGCACGTGGCGCACGCCGCGTTCCTGGCCGCCGCCTACGCCTCCCAAGCCGCCCGCATGCCTGCCGACCCGAAGGAGTACCTGCTGTGAGCCCCACCTCGGTCCTCGCCCTCTTCGGCGGTCCACCCGTCATCGAGGCACCTGGCCCCCACTTCGCCTGGCCGCCGATCGAGGACCGCGACGTCGCGGCGGTCACCTGCCAACTGCTGTCTGCGGTATCTGTTCCCGACTGCTCCGGCGTCGTCGCCGAACTGGAGGACTCCCTGAGGTCTTTCCTCGGCGTCCGCCACGTCGTCACCACGTGCACGGGGACAGCCGCCTTGCACTCGATGTACGCGGCTGCCGGTATCGGACCAGGTGACGAGGTGATCGTGCCGGCGCTCACCTTTCACGCCACAGCCACCCCGCTCTTCCACCTCGGCGCCCGTCCTGTGCTCGCCGATGTCGACGCGCGCGGGCAGCTCGACCTCGACGACGCCGCCCGCCGCGTCACGGCGCGGACAAAGGCCGTCGTCGCCGTCCACCTGTGGGGGCTGCCCGAGAACATGGACGCGCTCACCTCCTTCAGCACCCGGCACGGCCTGACGCTGCTGGAGGACGGCTCCCACGCCCACGGAGCCACCTGGCGCGGGCAGCCGGTCGGCTCGTTCGGCCGCGCCGCGGCCTTCAGTATGAATGGACCCAAGCCGCTCTCCGCCGGGGAGGGCGGATTCGTCGCCACCGACGACACCGAGCTGTACTACCGGGTCCTGCTGCACGGCCAGTACAACAAGCGGTGCCGCCGTGAGATCCCCGCCAACCACGCCCTTGCCCCGTACGCAGTCACCGGCATGGGACTCAAGCTGCGCATTCACCCCCTGGCAGCGGCACTCGCACAGGCCCAACTCCCCCGGCTCAAGGGCTATCTGGCCGGACGAGAAGTGGTCGCCGACCGTATGCGGCGGGCTCTGCGTGACGTGCCCGGCATCGAGGTGCCGCACCTGCCGCCCCATGCCCGTCCGGCCTGGTACGCGCTGCCCCTGCGCTACCGTCCGGACCAGCTCGCCGGCCTGTCCGTCGAACGGTTCCTCGAAGCTGTTCACGCCGAGGGCGCCCACGAGACCGACCTTCCCGGCGCGACCCGAGCTCTCGGCGATCACCCGCTGTTCCATACACCCGGGGCGCTTCTCCCCGGCTACTCTGACCACCAAGGTCCTCCCGACGACAGTTTCACCACCGCGCAGCGCGTACACGGCAGCACGGTGAAACTCCCGGTGTGGCACCGAGACCAAGACCTCCACCTCGCCGACGTGTACACGGCAGCCATCATCAAGGTCGCCGAACACCACAAGGACCTCGTGAAGTGAACGCACCCGTCGATGCCGCCCTGCTGGGCGACCTCATCCATGCCGCAGACGCCGACAGCATCACCAAGCATGTCGTCGGCGCCGTCATCTCCACCGCAGCAGGCCAGGTGTTGCTGCTGCACCGGGCCACCGACGACTACCTCGGCGGCCTGTGGGAGCTGCCGTCCGGCGGCGTCGACGCGGGCGAGACCCTGACCGGGGCCCTGCACCGGGAAGTCGCCGAGGAGACCGGTCTCACGGTCGCTGCGATCGGGACCTACCTCGGGCACTTCGACTACCTCTCCAAGAGCGGCAAGACGACTCGCCAGTTCAACTTCACCGCGCGCGTCACCCGTGAGAGCGACACCGTCAGGCTCACCGAACATGACGCACACCTGTGGGCCGACCGTACGGAACAGGAGCGGGTCTCCAGTGCGGTTCGTGACGTGCTCGCGATCTGGCGAGAGAAAAGCGCATGATGAATACAGCGGCGGACGATGTCGTCCGGGACACTTCAGCGCCCCCGTCGACCTGCTGACTGGCGGGCTGTCCGAAGCGGGCGGCGGTCCCTGGCCGCCTGAACACGCGTACCGCTCGGGTCCCGGGGCCCGGAATCCGCGGCCCGGCCCTCGAAGACCGGGGCCCCGAGAGCCGGGCTTCGACCCATAAGGCCGGATACCCACGTTCAGGTGGTTTGTTCTCGATTTCTCCTGAACAGGCGTATTGCTTCCTAGGATGCCTGGTGCGTGTTCAGCGCCGATCAGCCCACAACGGCATGGTGGGCCATCGATTTCGCATCCGAATCGAAGGAAAATATGTTCTCAAGGACGAGGAACGTTCCGCGCACCCTGGCCCTCGCGCTGGCGGCCGCCGCGGCGTTCACCCTCGGTGGACCGCTCACCACCGCCTCCGCCATCGACCACGTCACCTGTGACCCCGACGCCGGCTTCCTGAAGATCTGGTCGCACATGAACGGGCGCCAGAGCGTGGACTGCTACGCGAACCGGGGGAAGACCGACTTCGGCGGCTGGTGGGTCGACCAGATCTCCACCGGGAACAACGACGTGAAGTACTACGACGCCAACGGCGACGTCGTGAAGATCGCCCGCTGGAACAACGTCAAGTACAACAACACGCCGAAGGTCAAGGCCATCGAGATCCTCTAGGTCCTCCTCCGGCCGGGGACGTGACGAGCCCCCGGCCGGTCGTCAGGTCCCGCACGACGCAGAAAAGCCTCCGCCCCGCGAGTGAACTCGCGGGGCGGAGGCTTACATGGGGTGGTGGAGATGGCGGGAATCGAACCCGCGTCCAACGGTGCGGAACCAGGGCTTCTCCGAGTGCAGTTCGCTTCGCTTTTCTCGGCCCCGGAGGTCACGCGAACAAGCCTCCGACAGGCCCAGTCACTGTTTGATTTCCTTCAGAGACCCGTGACCGGACTCAGAAGTTTAGATCCCTTGATGATGCCAGGATCCGGGTCGGGATCACCCCCGGGCTGACACTCCGCAGAGTCTTCGCTTAGCTGCTAATTAGGCAGCGAGGGCGAAGGCGGAGGAATCGCGCTTGGTGTTGGCGATTATTGGTTGCGACATATGGTTAACGAGATCATTGCCGCTTCCTCGACTCGCTTCCCCTGCTTCGACATCCGCTGTCGAAACCGATCATCCCCATGTTGATTTTTCAATCCGCGCACCCTCTGTGGGGTGCACGGCCCATCGTACGTGACCAACGCACGCGGATGCCACCGTATTCCCGTGGCTCCGGGCACGCGCCACGCCCGCCAGGGGCCTCAGCCCTGGCGCTGCCGCCGGCGGGCCGCCGAGATCGCGCGGTTGGTCTCCCGCGTGTCCTGCTTCTCCCGCAGGGTCTGCCGCTTGTCGAACTCCTTCTTGCCCTTCGCGAGCGCGATCTCGACCTTGACCCGGCCGTCCTTGAAGTACAGGGCCAGGGGCACGATCGTGTGTCCCGTCTCCTGTGACTTGGACGCCAGCTTGTCGATCTCGGCCCGGTGCATGAGCAGCTTGCGCTTGCGCTTGGCGGCGTGGTTGGTCCAGGTCCCCTGGACGTACTCGGGGACGTGGATGTTGTGCAGCCACGCCTCGCCGTTGTCGATCTGGACGAAGCCGTCCACCAGCGACGCCCGGCCCATCCGCAGCGACTTGACCTCCGTACCCATGAGGACGAGGCCGCACTCGTACGTGTCGAGGATGTGGTAGTCGTGCCGCGCCTTCTTGTTCTGCGCGATCATCTTGCGCCCGGTGTCTTTTTCCTTGGCCATAGTGCGGTCATTTTCGCACTACGACCCACCCCCGAGGCCACTCAATACCGTCTCGGCCCGTTTCTGGGCCTCCGGGCCCGCCCCCACGTCCGGTGTGATGCCGCTTCCCTCGACGCTGCGGCCCGCGGGCGTGCGGTACTGCCCCACGGTCAGCTCGGCCACGGAACCGCCCGGGAGCTTGCTGGGCATCTGGACGGACCCCTTGCCGAACGTACGGCTGCCCACGGTCACGGCCCGCCCACGGTCCTGTAAGGCGCCCGTCAGCAGCTCGGCGGCGCTCATCGTGCCGCCGTCCACCAGGACCACCACGGGACGCTCGGTGTCGCCGCCCGGCTCGGCGTACAGGGCGCGCTCCTCCCCGTGCACGTCGTAGGTGGCGACCAGGCCGCCGTCCAGGAAGGCGGAGGACGCGGTGACGGCCTCGGCGACCAGGCCGCCCGAGTTCTCCCGGAGGTCCAGCAGGATCCCGGCGTCCACGGGGGCCGCGTCCACGGCCTCGCGGACCTTGCCGCCCGTGCCCTTGGTGAAGGCGGCCACCTTGATCAGTACGGCGGCGGCCGGATCGTGCCCCAGCCTGCGCACGGTGACCGGCTCGGTGCTGAGCCGGGCCCGCCGCAGGGTCGCGGACCACGTGTGGGCGCCGCGCCGGAGCCCGAGGGCGACCTCGGTCCCCACGGCCGCCTCCTCGCGGTCCCCGCGCAGCAGGGCGACCACCTCGGCGACGGGGCGCTTCTCGACGGTCCGGCCGTCGACCGACCGGAGCAGGTCGCCGGGGCGTACCCCGGCCCGGTCGGCGGGCCCGCCGGGCTGGACCCGGGTGACCGCCACGTCTCCGTGGGCGGTGCGGCGCGCGGAGAGGCCGACGCCGGTGTACGTGCCGTCGAGGGCCCGCTCGAACTCCTCGTACTCCCGCTCGTCGTACACCGCGCCCCAGCGGTCCCCGCTGCGGCTGACGACCTCCTCGGCGGCGTCGGTGCCGGACTTCCCGTCCGCCTCCGCGTCGGCCGCGGCGTGCGCGACCTCCTCGCGGTCCACCGGTGCGACGGTGGAGGAGACGGCCCGCGCCTCTATCTCGGTGCCCTCGCCGTCCTCGCGGGGCAGGGACCCGGTGGCCGCCGCGGTCGCCAGCACACTCGCGAACACCAAGGTCAGGGCCGCCCCGCGGCCGAGGCCACGGGGTCCGAAACGGTGCGTATGGCCCGGCATGAGCCTGAGTGTAGGACAACGCCCCGCCGGCACACGGCGCCTTGGCCGCATGCCGCACGGGGCAATGGTCACACCTTGAGGTACTTGCGCAACGCGAACAGAGCGGCCACGGCGGGCATCAGCAGCCCGATCGCGAGGACCAGCGGGAGCTTGGTCAGCACCGCGTCCCAGCCGATGAAGTCGATCAGGTTCAGCTTCTCCTGGAGCGCGAGACCGCCGTCGATCAGGAAGTACCGGGCGGCCAGCAGCAGACCGCAGGCCAGGACGCCGCCGATCAGTCCGGCGAAGGCGGCCTCCATGATGAACGGCATCTGGATGTAGAAGCCGGAGGCCCCCACCAGCCGCATGATGCCCGTCTCCCGTCTCCGGCTGAACGCCGAGACGCGGACGGTGTTCACGATGAGCATCAGCGCGATGACCAGCATCAGCCCCATCAGGAAGATCGCGGCCACGTTCATGCCGTTCATCAGCTCGAAGAGGTTGTCCAGGATGCTGCGCTGGTCCTGCACGGACTGCACCCCGTCACGGCCCGCGAAGGCCGTCGCGACCACCTTGTACTTCTGCGGGTCCTTCAGCTTGACCCGGTACGACTCCTGCATCTGGTCCGGCGTGATGTTGCCGGCCATCGGCGAGTCGCCGAACTGCTCCTGGTAGTGCTTGTACGCCTCGTCGACCGTCTCGAAGAGGACCGGCTTCTCGACGGCGTCCATCTTTTCGAGATCGGCCTTGATCTCGGCCTTCTGCTCCGCCGTGACGGCGCCCTTGGCGCACTTGGGCACGTCCTTGGCGTCGTTCTTGTTGCAGAGGAAGATCGATACGTTGACCTTGTCGTACCAGTAGGTCTTCATCGAGCTGACCTGCTCGCGCATCAGCAGCGCGCCGCCGAACAGGGCGAGCGAGAGGGCGACGGAGACCACGACCGCGAAGGTCATCGTGAGGTTGCGACGAAGACCGACGCCGATCTCCGACAGGACGAACTGGGCGCGCATGGCGTCCTTTCAGTACTCGATGCTCAGTGCTGGTAGCCGTAGACGCCGCGCGCCTGGTCACGTACGAGACGGCCCTGTTCGAGCTCGATGACGCGCTTGCGCATCTGGTCGACGATGTTCTGGTCGTGGGTGGCCATGATCACGGTGGTGCCGGTCCGGTTGATCCGGTCCAGCAGCTTCATGATGCCCACGGAGGTCTGCGGGTCGAGGTTGCCGGTCGGCTCGTCCGCGATCAGCAGCATGGGGCGGTTGACGAACGCCCGCGCGATGGCCACCCGTTGCTGCTCACCACCGGAGAGCTCGCCGGGCATCCGGTCCTCCTTGCCGCCGAGCCCGACGAGGTCGAGCACCTGCGGCACGGCCTTGCGGATCTCACCGCGCGGCTTGCCGATGACCTCCTGGGCGAAGGCCACGTTCTGGGCGACCGTCTTGTTGGGCAGCAGCCGGAAGTCCTGGAAGACGGTGCCCAGTTGGCGGCGCATCTGCGGCACCTTCCAGTTGGACAGCCGTGCCAGGTCCTTGCCCAGGACGTGGACCATGCCCTGACTGGCGCGCTCCTCACGGAGGATGAGCCGCATGAAGGTGGACTTGCCGGAGCCCGAGGACCCCACCAGGAAGACGAACTCGCCCTTCTCGATGTCGAGTGAGACATCCCGGAGAGCGGGGCGGCTCTGCCTCGGGTAGGTCTTGGAGACGTTGTCGAATCGGATCACGGATGCACCACGGTCGGCCGGGAATAGGTGTGCGTGACCATACGCGAATGGGGGTAGGGCGTGCAGTCGGCGTCCGCCAATGAGTGATTTGTTCGGAAACGCGGTGGGGTACGAACCGGGGCGTGCCGGACCCGGGTCCACCGGGCCGCGCCGAATCCCTTTCGAGCTGGCAGAGTGGGAGGGGGAACGGTTGCGTTTCCTTGAACGTTGTACGGAGAGAACGCGTACAGGCGGCTCCGCCACGCGGGAGGAGGAATGCGCGTGACCTATGACCGACTGGTGTGCGCGAACTGCGCGGCGCCCGTGGCCGAGGGCCGCTGCCGTGTCTGCCGGGCGAGCCGGGAGCGGATGGACCAGGGTCCGTTCGCCGGGCTGAACCCGGCGATGCTGGTGGCGCTGATGGTCGTCCTGGTGGCGGCGCTGGCGCTGCTGGCGCACCAGGCAGCCTGAGCGGTCCCGCGGCGCCCTCACGGCGCCCCGAGGCGGGCGCGTACGGCCCGCTGACACCGCAGGACACCCGGAAGGGCCCGGGAGAGGTGTGAAGCCTCTCCCGGGCCCTTCCACGTACGTCCGTGTACGTCTGCGTACGGCCTACGGCGTTCAGGCGGCCGTGCGGTTCCCGCCGGCCAGACGCGGCAGGATACGGAAGCCGATACCACCGGCGATCATCGTCGCGGCCCCGACCAGCAGGAACGTGGTCTCGGCCGCACCGGTCTCGGCCAGCTCGTCCTTGCCCTTGCCCTGCTCGACCGGCTGGTTGCCGACACTGTCGGTGTCGGTGTTGTCCGCGCAGGCCACCCCGTTGGCGTCGACGGTGCAGTCGCCACCGCCGCCGTTCCCGACGGCGCCGTTGCCGCCGGTGGAGCCGCCGCTGGTGCCGGGCTTCTCCGTCGGCTTACCGGTGGGACCCTCGGTGGGCTCGCCGGTGGGCTCCTGGGTCGGCTCACCGGTCGGCTCTTCGGTGGGCTCGCCGGTGGGCTCCTGCGTGGGCTCACCGGTCGGCTCTTCGGTGGGCTCCTGGGTGGGCTCGCCCGTGGGCTCACCCGGGTTCGGCGGCTCCTCGGTGGGACCCTCGGTCGGCTCCCCCGGGTTCGGCGGCTCCTCGGTCGACTCGCCCGGGTTGGTCGGGTCGTCGTAGCCGGCGTCCACACCGATCTCGACGAGGCCGGCGGCCTGCGCCACACCCGTGACGGTCAGGGAGGCACCTGCGGCGATAACCGCGCCCGCGGCTATCCGCGCGACGCGGACTCGCGTCTTCTTCGTCATCTGTTGCTACCCCCAGTAGCTGAATTCGTCGTTGGAGCAGCTCTATGCGGTCCACGGCCCTGCGGGGTCACTCGCTCCGCGGGGCCACGTCCATGCGTGTCCATCCCGCTCCGCCCCCGTTCACACCTGTCCCAGACATAAGCGCGCTGCCCTAAGGGCTGCCCCGTGATCCCTGGCGGGCGCACGACGACAGCTACGGCACCTCGCCGCGTTGTCGGAACGCCCGAATACATCCAGTATGCGGACGTCCCTCCGCCTTGCGATGTACCGCATCTGACGCCGTGCGCTGATCCACCACGGATTACGGGACAGCCCTAGCACCCTGTCCAGAGTTAAGGAGAACGTCAAGGCCGTTCCGGGGCATACGGGCCGGTATGGCGGCTCTTGACGGGTATTCACCGTCACGACTGTGACCCGTTCGCCACACCACGTCCCCAACTCGGCCACTCCGCAGGGCCGCTGGGAAAAGCGCCGGGCCCGGACAGAGGTCTCTGTCCGGGCCCGGCCGCCGTACGGGGACGGCTACTTCTCGTTCTGCTTGCGCCAGCGGATGCCCGCCTCGATGAAGCCGTCGATCTCGCCGTTGAACACCGCTTCGGGGTTGCCGATCTCGAAGTCGGTCCGCAGGTCCTTGACCATCTGGTACGGGTGCAGGACGTACGAACGCATCTGGTTGCCCCAGGAGTTGCCGCCGTCACCCTTGAGGGCGTTCATCTTCTCCTGCTCCTCCTGGCGGCGGCGCTCAAGGAGCTTCGCCTGGAGGACGTTCATCGCGGACGCCTTGTTCTGGATCTGCGAGCGCTCGTTCTGGCAGGAGACGACGATGCCGGTGGGCAGGTGGGTCAGCCGCACCGCGGAGTCCGTGGTGTTGACGCCCTGGCCGCCGGGGCCCGAGGAGCGGTACACGTCCACCCGGAGGTCCGACTCGTCGATCTCGATGTGGTCGGTCTGCTCGACCACGGGCAGCACCTCGACACCCGCGAAGGACGTCTGGCGGCGGCCCTGGTTGTCGAAGGGCGAGATCCGCACCAGGCGGTGGGTGCCCTGCTCCACGGAGAGCGTCCCGTAGGCGTACGGCACCTGCACGGCGAAGGTGGTCGACTTGATGCCGGCCTCCTCCGCGTACGACGTCTCGTAGACCTCGGTCTTGTAGCCGTGCTGCTCGGCCCAGCGGAGGTACATGCGCTGGAGCTTCTCCGCGAAGTCCGCCGCGTCGACGCCCCCGGCCTCGGCCCGGATGTTGACGAGCGCCTCCCGGGCGTCGTACTCACCGGACAGGAGGGTGCGGACCTCCATCTCGTCGAGCGCCTTGCGGACGGACTCCAGCTCCGACTCGGCCTCGGCCCGCGCGTCGGCGTCGTCCTCGTCGTCGGCGAGCTCGAAGAGGATCCCGAGGTCGTCGATCCGCCCGCGCAGGGTCTCCGCCTTGCGGACCTCGGCCTGGAGGTGCGAAAGCCGGCTGGTGATCTTCTGCGCCGCCTCCGGATCGTCCCAGAGGGACGGCGCCGCCGCCTGCTCTTCGAGCGCGGCGATGTCGGCCCTCAGCGCATCGAGGTCCAGGACGGCCTCGATCGACCCCATGGTCGAGGAGAGGGACTTCAGCTCTTCGGAAATATCGACGACTGCCACGGGTCCAGCGTAACGGCTGCACGGGCGAACCTGTCCCGCCGCCCGCCGCCGGGTCCCCGCAGGGCGCCCTCAGGGGGCCGCCGGCGCGGAGTTCCGGGTGTCCTCGGGGGCCGTACCGGAATCGTCGCCACCGGCGGCGAGCCAGCCGCCGACCCCGATCGCCGCACACAGGGCGATCACCGCGGCACCGAGGGTGATACGGCGCTTGCGGACGGCGGCGGACCGGTTGCGGGCCGAGCCGGGCCGGGGGCGGCCGGGGGCACGCGGGGCGCGCGCGGTGCCCAGGGGGCCTCCCGCCAGTTCGTCGGGGGCCGGGACCCGCATGCTCGTGTGTGTGTCCCGGTTGGAGTCCGGGGAGGAGCCGGGGACCAGCGGCACCGCGCCACGGCGGCGGGGTTCCTCGGGGGCGGGGGTGTACTGCTGCTCGTCGTACGCCTGCGGTCCGGCCCCGACCGCCTCCGGCTCGTCCACGTCGAGCGGGGGTATCCCCGCCAGCAGGGGGATCAGCTCGCGCAGCCGGGCCGCCAGCTCCGAGGCGCGCAGCCGGGAGGCCGGCGCCTTGGCCAGGCACTGCACGAGGAGCTGCCAGAGCTCCTCCGGAATGCCGGGCAGCGGGACGACGGTCTCGGTGACGTGCCGCCGCAGGACGGCTCCGGGGTGGCCGCCGCCGAACGGGGTGAATCCGGCGAGCAGTTCGTAGAACACCGTCGCCAGGGCGTAGATGTCCACGGCGGCGCGCGGCGGCAGGCCCTCCACGATCTCGGGGGCCAGGTAGTCCGGCGTACCGATGATCTTGGTGGCCTTGGTGCGGCGCGGGGTGTCGATCAGCTTGGCGACCCCGAAGTCGGTGAGCAGGGCGGGGTGCGCGCCGCCGGGGCCGAGCGGACCCTCCATGTCGAGCAGGATGTTCTCCGGCTTGACGTCGCGGTGGACGACCCCGGCGCGGTGGGCGGCGGCCAGGCCGTCGGCGACGTCCGCGACGATCGCCGCGGCGGCCTCGGGCGCGAGGCGCCGCTCGCGGTCGAGGCGGGTGCGCAGATCGGTGCCCCGGACCAGGTCCATGACGAGCGCCAGATCGTTGCCGTCCACGACGAGGTCGCGGACCGCGACGATGTGCGGGTGGTCGAGTCCGAGCAGGGCGGTGCGCTCCTGCACGAAGCGGCCCACGAGCTCCTGGTCGGACGCGAGGTCCTCACGGAGGAGCTTGATCGCGACGGGACCCTCCGGTCCCTCGCCGAGCCACACCGTTCCGGCGCTGCCGCGCCCCAGGATCTGGTGGGCGGTGTACCGGCTGCCGATATTCCGTGCCAAGACTGCTCCCTCAGCGGCTGGCGTTGACCCCCCGGCGACAAAGTTACGCGGAGATCGGGGTGTTGCGTGCGACGGGCAGCGCCGACGTCGGCTTCCGCGGGCGGATTCGGCCCGCGGAAGTCGACAAAGACACCGGACGGCCGCCAGGGCGTGTCCCGGACGTGGCGCCGTCCGCCCCAGGGCGTGTTTCGAACGTAGCGCCGTCCGCCCGGAGGGCGGGGCCCGCGGCGTCAGGTGCGTGCGATCGCAAGGCGGAGGATCGCCCTCGTACTGGACGTACTCGGGCGACTCCGACAACGCGGCGAGCGTGCGTGCCGGGCGTCGCGGGCCAGGCGGGACTTTCGAAACACGCCCTAGCCGCCGAGGGCCTTGAGCCAGTCGGTGACCGTGGAGACGCCGTCCCCGAGCGCCTCCCAGTAGCCCTTGCCCTCGGCGATCCAGCCCTGGAGCGGGGTCAGCTCCCAGATCAGCCAGCCGGCGACGACGAGCAGCACCACCGTGAACAGGCATCCCTTGAGGCAGCCGAGCCCCGGGATGCGCATCGGGTTGGCGCTGCGCTGCCGTGGCTGCCGCGGGGCCGGCGGCTCGGGCGCCGGCCGGGGCGCGGGCTGCTGCGGCGGCGCGTACTGCTGCCGCTGGGGCTGTGCCTGGTACTGCTGGGGCTGGTACTGCTGCTGCGCCTGGTACTGCTGCTGCGGGTACTGCTGACCGCGCTGCTGCTGCGGGTGGTACTGCTGCTGCGGAGGCTGCTGCTGGGCCTGCGGGGGCGGCTGGCGGCGCTGCGGACGGCGGCGCAGCGGGTCCTCGGCAGGGTCGAGGTACTGGACCTGGGTCTGCTCGTTGCGGTCGCGGGCGGCCCTCAGCTGGGACTGCCAGGGGTGCGGCTCGTCGGGCCGCGGCGGCCCGTCGGATCCCGGCGGCACGGGGGGCATGACGGCGGTCGGGTCGGCGTGCCCGGCCGCGCCCGCGGTCTGCGGCAGGACATTGGTCGGGGCCGCCGGGTCGTACGAGCCGGCGTTGCTCGGAAGCACCTGGGTCGGGTCGGCCGCGCCCGGGGTGTCCGGGACGGCGGCGGGCGCCGGGTCGGGGGCGAGCAGGGCGCCCACCCCTTCGGCGGCCGCGATCTGCGCGGAGTTCGCGTGCACCCCGACACCGGCGCCGACGGTACGCAGCGCGCGGGCGAGGTTCACGGCGCTGGGCCGCTGGTCGGGGTCCTTGCGCAGGCAGCGCTCTATGACCGTCCACAGCGGTTCGGGGACGGTGTCCGGCCTGCTGGGCTCCTCGCTGAGGTGCCGTTGCAGCACCTCCAGGGCGGTGCCCCCGGCGAACGGCGGCCGCCCGGTGACCAGTTCGTACAGCAGGATGCCCGCGCCGTAGATGTCCACGGCGGAGGTCTGCGGGCGGCCCTCGGCGGACTCGGGTGCCACGTAGGCGGGCGTGCCGACGAACTCGTGGGTCCGGGTCAGGCCCGGGGAGTCGGCCAGTCGCGCGATGCCGAAGTCGGTGAGCATGGGGTGCATCTCGCCGTCGCGCTCGTCCAGCAGCACGTTGGCGGGCTTCAGGTCGCGGTGGACCACGCCGTCCGCGTGGCTGGCGGCGAGCGCGTCCGCGATCTGGGCGGTGAGCAGAGAGGCGGCGACCGGGGTGAGCGGGCCGTTCTCCCTGAGGTAGCGGTGCAGGTCGGGGCCGTCGATCAGATCCATGACCAGGGCGAGCAGGTCACCCTCGACGACGAGGTCCCGGGTCCGCACGATGTTGGGGTGGGTGAGCCGCAGCAGCACGGAGCGCTCGCGCAGGAAGCGCATCACGATGTCCGCGTCGTTGGCCAGCTCCTCCTTGAGGACCTTGATCGCCACGGTCTCGCCCGGCTGTCCGGCGACGGCCGCCTCGGCCCCGGCGGCTTCCCGCTGCCGGGCTCGCCAGACGGTGCCCGTGGCGCCGCGCCCGAGCGGCTCCTCAAGCAGGTACTTGCTGCCTACCGGCCGCACGTCATGCGCTCCCTGCTGATCGTGGTCTCGGCGGCCCCCCGGCCCGCCCGGATGTTCCGGCCCACTCTAATGCCGCCGTGGGGGGCCGAGGCCGGTCGTCCTCCGCCCGTGTTGCCCGGCGGGTCCGGCGGGCCCCTCCCCACCGTGTCGTCCGGTGTGTTCCGGCATGTTCCGGTGGTCTTCCGGCGCCTTCCGGTTGTCCTCCGGCCGGTCTTCCCGTGTCCGGGGAAGACGCGGAGACCGGGGAAATGGTTGCCGGACGCGTGTGCGGCGCCTCCGAAGCGGGACCAAGCGGGCACTTTCGCACCCACACTCGGCCATTCATGATCACTAAGCGGTCACCCCCGGGCGTGTTGTCAGTGGCAGGTGGGAGGATGCCTCCAGCACGGAGCTGTGAGGCCTGGCCTTGCGCTCCGTGACGACCTGTACCGGACGACGCGTCCGTGCCGGGTGGGGGGAATCACAGGGCATCTCCCCTGCCGGGCGCCCCGCGCAGAAGGGACCGCTGACGGCGATGCAGATCCGGCTGACCGTCCTCGCGCCGCGCAGCGGCCAGACCCCGCCACGCGCCTGCGACGTGCTCGTCACCGCCCCCGCGGGGACCTCGCTCGCCGCCGTCGCGTCGAACCTCGCCGCCGCCGTGACCGGGCCGGAGGGCTCCCAGGGCGGCGGCGCCGTCGTGCTGTACGCGGGACGCGAGCGCCTGGACGCCCAGCGCTGCGCCCTCGGCGAACCGCCCCTGGTGGACGGCGCGGTGCTCTGCCTCCAGGCACCCGGCGAGGACGAGGGCGCGGACGACGCCGTCCCCGCGCGGCTCCACGTCGTCGCCGGGCCGGACGCCGGCGGGGTCCACCTGCTGCACGGCGGCCCGGTCCGTGTCGGCCGCTCCGCCGAGGCGGACGTCCCGCTCGACGACCCGGACGTGTCCCGGCTGCACTGCGCGGTGACGGTCTCCGAGGACGGCCGGGTCTCGGTCGCCGACCTCGGTTCCACCAACGGCACCTCGCTGGACGGCGCACCGGTCCACGACCGCCCGGTCCGGCTCGCCCCGGGGGCCCTGCTGCGGCTCGGCGAATCGACGCTCCGGCTCACCACCGGCCGCCGCGCACCGGCCCTCACGACCACCCCGGACGGCGAGGGGCACCTTCGGGTGGCCCGGGAGCCGGGCAGCACCGCCCCCGCGGGGGACCCCGACGACGACCGCGCCCACTCCTTCGGCACCCCCCACCCCGGCGGCCACGATCCGTACGGGGCGTACGGCGAGCGCCCGGCGGGCCACGACGAGACCCGGCGCGCGACCGGCGCGGCCGCCGAGCACCCCACCCATGGACGCGGCGCCCCGCTCACCCCCGAGGAGGCCCCCCGGCGCGGCGGCATAGGCGCCTGGGCGCGGCGGCTGACCGGCGGCCGGGCCGAAGGCCCCCACGGACCGGCCGGGCAGCACCCCGGCGCGGGCCCGGAGGACGGTGCCGAGGGCGCCCCCGCGTACCCCGGGCCCGACCGCGCCCCGGCCGCCCCCGAGGGGACCTGGCCCGACCCGGCGGCCGTCCTGCTCACCGCGCTGGGACCCGGCCCCCGGCTGTGGGAGCGCGACCCCGGACACCCGGAGACGCTGGTCGTCCGCCTGGGCACCGCCGACCGGGCCGATCTGCCCGCCGTGCCGGTCACCGTGGGACTGCGGGAGGCCGGGTCGCTCGGGCTCGCCGGGCCGCGCACCCGGCTGTCCGGCCTGGCCCGCTCCACCGTGGCGCAACTCGCCGCCCTGCACTCTCCCTTCGACCTGGAGATCGTGCTGATCAGCACGGACCGCGCGCGCGGCGTGGAGGAGCGGCGGCGCGAGTGGTCCTGGCTCGGCTGGCTGCCGCACCTGCGCCCGCTGCACGGCCAGGACTGCCGGCTGCTGCTGGCCTTCGACCGGGAACAGGCCGACGCCCGCGCCGCGGAGCTGGTCCGCCGCATGGGCGACGGACCGCTGGGCCCCGGCTGGGCCGGCGCCGACCAACCGGCGGTGGCCGGGGCCGCCCGTGCGCACACCGGACCGTTCACGGTGGTCGTCCTGGACGGCGACCCCGGTTCCTCGGCGCTGCGCGAGACCATGGCCGGGCTGGCCTGGGCCGGTGCGGCCTCGGGCATCCACCTGGTCTGCCTGGCCGAGACCCCGGCCGCCTCCCCCACCTCCCCGGTGGACGCCACGTACGACACCGCGTGCCGGGCCTCGATCCCGTTCCGCGAGTGCGGCGCGGTCGCGATGCTGAGCGGCGACGTGGCGACCGCGTTGCGGCTGCTGCGCACGACGGGCGGCCAGGTCGCGGGGCACGGCACCGTCGCGACGGTGGACGCGGTGTCGGCGGCCTGGGCCGAGCGGTTCGGGCGGGCGCTGGCCCCCCTGCGCGACGCGGGCGCGCTCACGGGCCGGCCGGTGGCGGCGGCGCTGCCCCCGTCGGCCCGGCTCCTCGACGAGCTGGGTCTGGCCCGTGCCACCCCGGCCTCCCTGATGGCCCGCTGGGCGTCCACGGCGGAGGACCAGCCGGGCGCGACGGTCCGCGCGGCAGCCGTGTCCGGAGACCTGGAGACGTCCGGCTCCGGCCGCACGCTGAACGCCGGCGCCCGCGTGGGGGCGCAGCGCGGGTCCCCCGAGTCCGGCCGCCCCGCCGGACGCGCTCCGGGAGCGGGACCGGATCACGGCGGCACCGGCCGCACCGGCTCCGTCCGTACCGACAGCGGGTCCGCCGCCCACTCCGGCGACTCCTACTCCGGCGATCCCCACTCCGGCGATCCCCGCCCCGGTGGCGGGCCCACCCGTTCGGGGCCGGGGCGGTCCTCCTATCCGGCCGCCGCCGCCGTACCCCCGCAGCGCCGGGCCGCCGCGCCGCCGGGTGCCTCCCACGCCGGCCGGCCCGTGATCGTGCTCGGGGCCGGGCCCCGGGGCCCGCTCTCCGTCGATCTGACCGAGGAGGGACCCCATCTGCTGATCGAGGGGCCCCCGGGCAGCGGCCGTACGGAGCTGCTGCGGGCGATCGCCGCCTCCCTGGCGTCCGCGGACCGCCCCGACCGCCTCGGCATCCTGCTGATCGACGGAGGGGGACGCGACGGTCTGCGCCCCTGCACGGAACTGCCGCACGTCTTCACGCACCTGGTCGCCTCCGACCCCGTACGGATGCGGGAGTGCGCCCAGGCACTCGGCGGTGAGCTGAAGCGCCGCGCGGAGCTGCTGGGCGGCCTGGACTTCGCCACCTGGCACGCGCGGTACGAGGAGGCGCGGGCGCTCCCGGGCGGCAGGCGCCCCTTCGGTCCCGGTGACCGGCGTGGCGACCTCGACTCCCCGGCCAGCAGCACCCTGCGGCTGCGGCCCGCCGCCCCGCCCGCCGGTCCCGGCCCCTCCCCGCTGCCCCGGATCGTCGTCCTGGCCGACGACTTCGACGCCCTGGTCGCCCCGGCGCTCGGCAGTCCCGGCCGCCCGTCCGCCGGGTCCGTCGTGCGGGTGCTGGAGGCCGTGGCCAGGGACGGGGAGCGGCTGGGTGTCCATCTGGTCGCCACGTCCGCCCGCCCGGACCGGACCGAGGACACCGAACTGGCCCGCGGGGCCCGGCTGCGCATCGTGCTGGACCCGCCCGTCGTCCCCCCGTCGCCCGACGAGGTGGCTCCGGGACGGGGCAGGCTGGGACATCCGGACGGCCGGGTGACCCCCTTCCAGGGCGGCCGGGTCACCGGCCGTATCCCGCGTACGGCGACCCTGCGCCCCACCGTCGTCCCGCTGGAATGGGAGCGGATGGGGGATCCGCCCGCCCGGCGTCCGGTCCGCGAACTGGGCAACGGCCCCACCGATCTCGCGCTGCTGGCCAGCGCCCTGGAGCGGGCCGCCCGCTCGGTCAACGCCGAGCGGCTGCCCCCGCTGGTCCCGTCGCCGTCCTGAGAGTTCGGGCGTCCGTCGCCACTGACGCCACGTCACGAGCCGATTACGATCACCGGCTTGGGCCTGAGCGCAGTATTGCGGCCTCCGTTCTCTCCGCGTAGACCTGTGCGCACGAACGACGTGAACCGCGCGATGGGAGACGTGAACCGGCACCACGGGTCCCACCGTCGGTGTCGGTTCGCACACACGCGCGCCGGAGAAACGGGGCAGGAATGCGCACAACCCCTCGCATGCGCAGGGCAGCAGTGGTGTTCACCGCGGTCGGGGCACTGGCCCTCACCGGTTGCGGTGGTGGCGACGACGGCAAGGACTCCGCGGACAAGGACTCCGGCAAGGGCAAGGAGAGCGCGTCGACCGTCGACCTGCCGAAGCTCGACGGTGAGCAGATATCCGTCGCGGCGGTGTGGACCGGGCCCGAGCAGGCCAACTTCACCAAGGTGCTGGGCGAGTTCGAGAAGCGCACCGGCGCCAAGGTCACCTTCGTCCCCGCCCAGGACCCCATCGTGAACTTCCTGGGGACGAAGATCGCGGGCGGCCAGCCCCCGGACGTCGCGATGATCCCCCAGGTCGGTGCCATCCAGCAGGCCGTGGCCAAGAAGTGGGCCAAGCCCGTCGGCGACGAGGCGCGGGCCCAGCTGGGCCAGAACTACGCGCAGGTCTGGCAGGACCTCGGCGCGGTGGACGGCACCCAGTACGGCGTCTACTTCAAGGCCGCCAACAAGTCGCTGATCTGGTACAACGCCCAGGCGTTCGAGAACGCGGGCGCGAACGAGCCGAAGACCTGGAAGGACTTCCTGAACACGGCCGAGACGGTCTCCGCCTCCGGGGTCACCCCGGTCTCGGTCGGCGGCGCGGACGGCTGGACGCTCACCGACTGGTTCGAGAACATCTACCTCTCCCAGGCGGGCCCGGAGAAGTACGACCAGCTGGCCAAGCACGAGATCAAGTGGACGGACCCGTCCGTCAAGGACGCGCTGACCACCCTCGCCGAGCTGTTCGGCAAGCCGAACCTGATCGCGGGCGGCGCCGACGGGGCGTTGCAGACCGAGTTCCCGACCTCCGTCACCCAGACGTTCACCGGAGGCGACCAGCCCAAGGCCGCCATGGTGTTCGAGGGCGACTTCGTCTCGGTCAACATCGCGCAGACCGAGGCGAAGATCGGTACGGACGCCAAGGTGTTCCCGTTCCCGGCGGTCGGCGCCGACTCCCCCGTGGTGACGGGCGGCGACGCCGCCGTGGCGCTGAAGGACACCAAGGGCGCGCAGGCGCTGCTGACCTGGCTCGCCTCGACCGACGCGGCGAAGATCTGGGCCGAGGCGGGCGGTTTCATCTCGCCCAACAAGTCGCTGGACGCGGCCGCCTACCCGAACGAGGTACAGCGCACGATGGCCCAGGCGCTGATCGACGCCGGTGACGACGTCCGGTTCGACATGTCCGACCAGGCCCCGCAGTCGTTCGGCGGGACGCCCGGCAAGGGCGAGTGGAAGACCCTCCAGGACTTCCTGAAGAACCCGAAGGACATCGCGGGGACCCAGGCGAAACTGGAGTCCGACGCGGCCAAGGCGTACAAGAGCTGACGGGATGACGACAGCGACAGCGGGGGGCGCCCCGGCGGCGCCCCCCGCCGACAAACGTCCCGGCGGGCGCCGCGGCGTCACCAGCACCCGCAGGACGGTGGCGGCGCTCTTCCTGCTGCCGGCCCTGGTGCTGCTCGGCGCCCTCGTCGTCTATCCGATCGGGTACTCCGTCTACCGGTCCTTCTTCGACCAGGCGGGTACCGGGTTCGCCGGCTTCGACAACTACACGGCGCTGTTCTCCGACGAGACCATCCGCACGGCGGTGAAGAACAACGCGATCTGGGTCGTGTTCGCCCCGACGGTCGCCACCGCGCTGGGCCTGATCTTCGCGGTGCTGACCGAGCGGATCCGGTGGGGCACGGCGTTCAAGCTGGTCGTCTTCATGCCGATGGCGATCTCGATGCTGGCCGCCGGCATCATCTTCCGGCTGGTGTACGACCAGGCTCCGGAGCGCGGGGTCGCCAACGCGGTGGTGGTCGGCGTGCACGACACGTTCGCCGAGTCGTCGGGCTTCCCGAAGGCGCATCCGCTGCCCGTCCATCCGCTGAAGGCGGGCGGCGACGGCTCGTTCGTCACGAAGGAGCCGGTGCGGGCGGGCGAACCGGTCCTGCTGCCCCTGGTCGGGGTGGCCCCCGCCAAGATGCCCGCCGACGCGCGCCCGGCCGAGGCGGCGTCCCCGTCTCCGGACGGGAAGATCACCGGCACCGCCTGGCTGGACTTCACCCGGGGCGGCGGCGGCAAGCCCAACGTCGTGGACCCGGAGGAGCTCGGCCTGAAGGGCATCCGGGTCGAGGCCGTCCGGGACGGCCGGGTCGTCGCCACGGCCACGGCGGGCGCGGACGGGGTGTTCACGCTGCCCGCCTCCGCCGACGGGGCCCTGGTCCGGCTCCCGGAGGCGAACTTCCACGAGCCGTACCACGGCGTGGACTGGCTCGGCCCGACCCTGGTGACGCCCGCGATCATCGGCAGTTACGTCTGGATGTGGGCGGGCTTCGCCATGGTGCTGATCGCGGCGGGCCTGGCCGGGCTGCCGCGTGAACTCCTGGAAGCGGCACGGGTGGACGGTGCCAACGAGTGGCAGGTGTTCCGCCGGATCACCGTGCCCATGCTGGCCCCGGTCCTGGCGGTGGTGCTGGTCACCCTGATGATCAACGTACTGAAGGTCTTCGACCTGGTCTTCATCATCGCGCCGGGCTCCTCCCAGGACGACGCGAACGTCCTGGCGCTCCAGCTCTACCGGTCCTCGTTCGGCACGGACGCCGATCTCGGGATCGGCAGCGCGATCGCCGTCCTCCTCCTGCTGCTGGTGGTCCCGATGATGCTCGTCAACATCCGCCGGATACGGAAGGAGGGGCGCCGATGACCACGACCGAACCGGTCAGGACCGCGGCCGCCGTCGATGACACGGCGCCGGCGAAGCCACGGACGCCACTGGCCGCCCGGATCGCCGCGCGGGCGGGCGGCGGGGTGATGCGGGTCGTCCTCGTCCTGGTCGCCCTGTTCTGGCTGATGCCGACCATCGGGCTGCTGCTGTCCTCGCTGCGCAGTTCGCAGGACATCGCGGCGACGGGCTGGTGGAAGGTCTTCACCGCGCCCTCGGAGCTCACCTTCGACAACTACCAGCGCCTGCTGGACAATTCGGCGATCACCGATTCCCTGGTCAGCACCCTCCTGATCACCGTCCCGGCCACCTTCCTGGTGGTGGTGCTCGGCTCGTTCGCCGGGTACGCCTTCGCCTGGATGGAGTTCCCCGGCCGGGACTGGTGGTTCCTGGTGGTCGTGGGGCTGCTCGTCGTGCCCGTACAGGTGGCGTTGATCCCGGTCTCCGAACTCTTCGGCGCCATCGGGATCTTCGAGACCACCGTCGGGGTGATCCTGTTCCACACGGCGTTCGGCCTGCCGTTCGCCATCTTCCTGCTGAGGAACTTCTTCGCGGAGATCCCGCGCGAACTGCTGGAGGCCGCGCGGCTCGACGGCGCGGGCGAGATCCGGCTGTTCACCCGGGTCGTGATGCCGCTGGGCGGTCCCGCGATCGCCTCGCTGGGCATCTTCCAGTTCCTCTGGGTGTGGAACGACATGCTGGTCGCGCTGATCTTCGCGGACTCGGGGTCGCCGCCGATCACCGTCGCCCTCCAGCAGCAGGTCCGGCAGTTCGGCAACAACATCGACGTGCTGGCCCCCGGCGCCTTCGTGTCGATGGTGATCCCGCTGGCGGTCTTCTTCGCCTTCCAGCGGCAGTTCGTCTCCGGGGTGATGGCCGGGGCCGTCAAGTGAGCGGAGCTCCGGTCAGCCGGGCCGCCGGGTGACCGGAGCCGGGTGACACCCGCCAACAGCACACCCGTTCGTCAATATCAGGGCGGCCCGTTCACTCTCGTCCGGGCCGCCCTACCTCGCTCTTCCCCCGGATGCCACATTCGGCGTAACCAAGTCACTCCATCGGCCGTTTGCGGGCCACCTGCCCGCCCGCGAGCGAATCCCTGGATGTGTTGTGCCCCGGTTCAGTGTCATCGTGCCCGCGTACCGGGTCCAGGCGTATCTGCACGCGTGTCTCGACTCCGTGCTGAACCAGTCGTTCAAGGACTACGAGATCATCGTGGTCGACGACTGCTCACCGGACGCCTGCGGCTCGATCGCCGACGAGTACGCGGCGCGCGACCCCCGGGTCGGCGTCGTCCACCTCCCCCGCAACGAGGGCCTGGGGCCCGCCCGCAACGCCGGTCTGTCCCGGGCCGTCGGGGACTACCTGCTCTTCCTCGACGGTGACGACACCTTCACCCCCGAGGCGCTCCAGACCATCGCCGACCGCCTGGAGACCACCGGCGGCCCCGACGTCCTCGTCTACGACTACGCCCGCGCCTACTGGTCCGGCGAGAGCGTCCGCAACACCTTCGCCCGGTGCCTGACCGAGAGCGGACCGGCCTCCTTCCGGCTGGCGGACCGGCCCGAACTGCTCAAGGTCCTCATGGTCGTCTGGAACAAGGCCTACCGGCGGGAGTTCGTCGAGGCGGAAGGGTTCACCTTCCCGCCCGGCTACTACGAGGACACCCCCTGGACCTACCCCGTCCTGATGTCCGCCGGGTCGATCGCCGTCCTGGACGCCGTCTGCGTCGCCTACCGCCAGCGGCGCCGGGGCAACATCCTCTCCACCACCACCCGCCGGCACTTCGACGTCTTCGACCAGTACGACCGCGTGTTCGCCTTCATCGACGCCCGGCCCGAACTCGCCGTCTGGCGACCGGTGATGTTCCGCCGGATGCTCGACCACTTCTCGACCCTGTTCACCTCGCGCGGCCGCCTCCCCCGGGGCACCCGGGCGCAGTTCTTCCGCCGCGCCCGCGCCCACTGCGCCCGCCACCGCTCGCCGGGCGCGGCCGTACCGCGCCGCGCCCGGCTGCGGCACGCGCTGTTCCGGCTGGGCGCCCACCGCACGTACCGCGCCCTGTGGGCCGGGCAGCGGGCCTGCCGGGGGGTGCGGCAGGCCGCAACGGCGGCCCGCAGGGCCGTGCGCGCGGCCGCCCTCCAACTCCACTACCGCCTCCAGCTGTGCCTGCCGCTGCGGCCCGCCGAGGCGGTGTTCGCCGCCTACTGGAACCGCGGGTACACCTGTAGCCCCGCCGCCCTGGAGGCCACCGCGCGTGCCCTCGTCCCGGGGCTGCGCACCGCGTGGATCTGCCGCCCCGAGGACGCGCACACCGTCCCGGGCGCCACCCGGGTGCTGCACCCGGGGACGGCGGCGTACTGGACGGCGCTGGCGCGTTCCCGGTACCTCGTCAACAACGTCAACTTCGACCGGCGGCTGGTCAAGAGGCGCGGTCAGGTCATGGTGCAGACCCACCACGGCACCCCCCTGAAGACCATGGGGACCGACCTCGTGCACCGCCCCGCCGCGGCCGGGACCATGGACTTCGGCCAGCTCCTGCGCAACATCGACAAGTGGGACTTCTCGCTCTCCGCCAACCAGCACTCCACCCTGGTGTGGGAGCGCACCTACCCCTCCCGGTACACCACGCTGGAGTACGGCAGCCCGCGCAACGACGTCTTCCACCGCACCCGCCCCGAGGAGATCGCCCGGCTGCGCGCGCGGCTGGCCGTCCCCGAGGGCAGTACGGCCCTGCTGTACGCCCCCACCCACCGCGACTACCGGCGCGGCCCGCACCACCCGCTGGACCTGGAGCAGTTCGTGCGGGTGCTCGGGCCCCGCTTCGTGGTCCTGGTCCGCTCCCACTACCTCGACACAGCGCCCCGGGCCACGGCGGGGCGCGCCCCGCACCCGCAGATCATCGACGTCGGCGACCACCCGTCCGTCGAGGAACTCTGCCTCGCCTCGGACGCGCTGGTCACGGACTACTCCTCGCTGATGTTCGACTACGTCAACCTGGACCGCCCCGTCGTCCTGTTCCTGGAGGACCGGCAGGCGTACGAGGCGGCCCGCGGCACCTACTTCGACCTGGAGGCGTTCCCGCCCGGCGCGGTCTCCCGCAGCCAGGAGGAGCTGCACGAGATCTTCGCGACGGACCACTGGCGCGGCCCCCGCTCGGCCCAGCGCCGGGCCGCGTTCCGGGCCCGGTTCTGTCCGTACGACGACGGGCACGCGGCGGAGCGGGTGGTGCGCCGGGTCTTCCTCGGCGACACGTCGGGGCTGCCGCTGCCGGTCTCCTCGGGCGGCCGGCGGCCCTCCGGGGTGCCCCGGCAGGTGACCGTACGGGAGTACACCAACGGGTGAGACGGTCCGGGGCGCCCGGGCGCCCCGGAGCCCTCCGAAGGCTCAGCGCTCCAGGAGCGCGAACAACTCCTCCCAGCGGCGCACGGTCTCCGCCTCCGAGAACCGCTGGACCCCGGTCCGCGCCCGCTCCCCCATCGCGTCCCGCATCCGGGGGTTGCCGGTCAGCCGCAGCAGCCGGTCGGCCAGCGCGCCGATGTCCCCGGCGGGCGCGAGCAGCCCGTCCTGGCCGTCCCGCACGATCTCCCGCACCCCCGGCGCGCAGTCGAACGCCGCACAGGGCACCCCGCTCGCCATCGCCTCCATCAGCGCCAGCGGGAACCCCTCGCCCCGGGAGGACTGGACGAAGACGGAGGAGCGGGCGAGCGCCCCGGGCACGTCGTCCGTGCGGCCCCGCCACCGCACCGAACCGTCCAGCCCCAGGCCGGTGCACCGGGCCCGCAGGGCCGCCTCGTCCTCGCCCGCCCCGTACACGTCCAGGGTCCAGTCGGGACGCCGGGGAGCGACCAGCGCCCAGGCGTCCAGGAGCATGTCGATGCCCTTCTGGTCGGTGAGCCGGCCGATGCTCGCCACCGACTTCGCGGTGCGCGGCGAGGGCACCGGGGGCAGCCCGGCCAGGGCGTTGGGCATGAAGCCGACGTTGTCCATCCCGTCGCCGGCCCAGTCGTCGGCGTCCTCCTCGGTGAGGACGAGCCAGCGGTCGAGGTCCGCGTAGTGGCTCTTGACCCAGCGGTAGCGGTGGCTCGCCCGCGAGTAGTCGTAGGACTCGTGGCTCATCCCGATGACCTTCAGACCGCCGGTGTCCGCCTCGCCGACCCACTCCATCGCCCAGACCTGGGTGACGATCACCACCCCGCCCGGCCGCGCCTCCCGGAAGATCCCGGAGAGCCGCTCCACCGCCCTCCGCTTGGCCTTCACCCTGGCCGCCTCCCGCCGCCGGGACGGGATCCGGAAGCGGTCCCGGACGCCCTGAGGCTCCCAGGGCGTCGGCGGGTGCGCCGGGTAGAGGGCGGTGACCGGGTAGTCGGGCGGGTCGGGCAGGGCCATCGTCAGCTCGGCGGCGTGCACCCCGATGACGTGCACCCGGTGGCCCCGCTCCTGGAAGAGGTGAGCGGTGCGGTGCGCCCACCCCGTCACCCCGCCCAGTTCGTCGGTGCTGTTGGCGACGACGAAGACGTCACGGCCGGTACTCATCGGCGGTCCTCCCCCGGATCGGTGGTGCGGGTGGTGCGGGACAGATGACGGGCGAAGACGGCGTCCACCACGGCGCGCGCCGCGTCCCCCCGGTCGTAACCGCCGAACTCCCGGGCGAAGGCGGTACGTTCCGCCTGGAACCCGGCGTCCGCGGCCTTGAGGCGGTCGAAGACCTCGAACAGCTCGTCCTCGGTCTCCGCCACCGGTCCGGGCGCCTTCTCCCGCAGGTCGAAGTAGCTGCCCCGTTCGGCGGCGTAGGCGTCCAGGTCGGGCGCGAACAGCACGACCGGCCGGTCCAGGAGCGCGTAGTCGAACATGATCGACGAGTAGTCGGTGATCAACGCGTCCGCGAGGACGAGGAGTTCGGCGGTGTCATGGTGGTCCGACACGTCCACGACCGTCCCGGGCGGGCACACGGGCAGGTTCGCGGCCTCCAGGTAGTGCGCCCGCACCAGCAGGGTGTACCGGTCGCCGAAACGTTCCGCGAAACGCGCGACGTCCAGCGGGAGCCGCCGCCGCCCGCGCCGGCCGGGCCCGCCCCGGAACGTCGGCGCGTACAGCACGACCTGGCGGTGGTCGTCCAGGCCCAGCCGCTCCGCGAGCGGTCCGCGCGGCAGCCGCCCCTCGGCCCCGTCCCGGGCACGCGCCGCGAACAGGACGTCGTTGCGCGGGTATCCGGTGCGCAGCAGCGTCCGTTCGGGCAGCCGGTAGGCGTGCGCGAGGGTGTGTACGTCGTGCTCGGAGCGGACCAGGAAGTGGTCGAAGCGGTGGACGGCCTGCTGGAGCAGCTCGCGCCGGGGGGCGTTCGCCATGCGCACCCGGGTCTCGTCGAAGCCCATGCGCTTGTACGCCGACCCGTGCCAGGTCTGGAGGTAGGTGGTGCCGGACGGCTTGCGCAGACGCTGCGGGAAGCCCTGGTTGTCGATCCAGTACTCCGCGCGGGCCAGCTCCCACAGGTACCGCCAGGACCAGCGGCGCACCAGCGGCTCACCGGCCGGGAACCCGTCCCGGGAGCGGTCGTACGACCAGACGCAGCGCAGCGGCAGCCCCCGTCGGCGTACCTCCTGGTGGACGGCCCGGGGGCTGTCGCCGTAGCAGGTGCCCATGTGGCTCTCGAACACCGCGGACCCCCGGCGCACGGGCAGCCGCAGGAGCCAGGAGTGGTACACGGAGGTCTTGAAGGCCCGGGAGCGCAGCCGGTCACGGCGCCTGCCCAGGGCGCGCAGCAGCAGTCTGGCCTTGCGCGCGGGACGGAAGTGGGTGGCGTAGTGGACCGCCCGCCGGACGGTGCGGGCGGGGCGGCCGTGGGCTTCGAGACGGAACGCCAGATGGTCCTTGAGGGTGACGTAGGGCTGCCAGGTGTCACCCGCCAGGAGGCCGAGCCGGGGACGGGCCGGGGAGCGGTCCGCCGGGCCCACGAGTCCGTGCGGGGCGAAGAGGTCGCTGACCGCGTGGACGGGGCCGTCATCGACGATCATCCGGGCGTCCCAGATGGTGTCCCGGACGCCGAGGGGGCGCAGGAGGCGGGTGAGGTCGGCGCGGGCGCGCCAGCTGATCCCGGTGGCGTCGCGCCGCAGTTCCGCGACGGGCAGGCTCACGGCGCGCTCCCCGTCGCGGACCCGGAACTCCAGCCGGGCCGTGGCCGCGGGCCCCGGCCCGGTGTGGCCGGGCAGCACGAGACGGCCTTCGAGCAGGACGCGGCCGCCCTCGGCCTCGTAGCGGGTCAGTCGGTTCATCAGCCGCAGCTCGCCGAACGCGCTGTGCTGGTGGCCGAGTCCGGTGACGTCCAGCGCGGGGTCCGCCTCGCCGTCCCGCCACCGGACCCGGCCGCCGTCCGTCACGACCAGCGGCGAGGCCACGCTGCCACGCCTGCGCAGCGCGTACGCGGCACCGAGCACCCCGTCCGCGTCGCCTCGCTCCAGCAGCCGTACGCCGACCCGTTCGACCGGCGGGAGCGTGAGCAGCGCCGGATCCGGGACGCACCCGGGCAGGACCCGGGCCGCCGTGGCCGCCAGCCGGTCGCGCTCGGCGGCGGGAAGCGTGGGGAAGGCGTGCACCAGGGCGACGAGGCGGTCGAGCGGGAAGGCGCGTTCCCGCTCCTCGCGCAGGGCGCCCGCCCCCCGGGCCTCCAGCAGGTCGCGGATCCGGCGGTGCGCCTCGATGCGGCCCGCGAGGTCGCGGCCGGGTTCGGCGGCGGCCCGCCCGGAGACGATCCGGCGGCGCACGAGGGCGATCCGGCCGACCGACAGCGCCACCCGTGCGCCGAAGACGCTCTCGCTGGGGCCGAGGTCCTCGTCGTAGCGCGCCCCGAACCGCTCCAGGGCCGCCCGCCGCAGGCAGAACCCCGTCACCAGGGCGTCCCGTACGACCAGTTCGGGGGCGTCGGTGAGCTTGGTGACCACCCGGGAACGCGGGAACAGGGCCTGCTGCCAGGGGGGTTCCTGTTCCTTGGTGCCGTCCTCGGTGAGTCTGCTCCAGCATCCGGCGACCAGCTCCGCCCCGGTGCGTTCACCGGCCTCCCAGAGGGTGCGGCAGGCGTGCCGCCGGAGGCGTTCGCCGTCGCAGAGGACGAGGACGTAGGTGCCCCGGGCCGCGGACAGCCCGGCGTTGCGCGCCACGGCGGGGACGTCCCCGGGCGCGTCGGTGTCCAGGACGCGGACCCGGTCCGGGAAGCGCCCGGCGTACGCGCCGGCCGCCGCCCGGACCGGGGCGTCGGTGCCGGAGGGCAGCACGACCAGGGCCTCGACGGCGCGGAGGGACTGGTCGATGACCGACTCCACGGACGTCCGCAGCGCCGCCGCACCGCCCGGTCCCGGTGTGATCACACAGCTGACGTCGGGGGCGCTCATGCCTGGACCCCCTTCAGCATCGCGTCCACGACCCGGGCCGCGGCCGTCCCGTCGTCGAGGTCGCAGAACGACTCGCGGAATCCGGCGTACGCGTCCCGGTGGGCGGCGGTCGCGGCCTCCGGGTCACGCAGCGCCTCGATCACCCCGGCGGTGGTGGGCAGGAGCGGCCCGGGGGCCCGGTTCTCGAAGTCGAAGCAGAAACCGCGCAGGGTGTCGCGGTAGTGCTCCAGGTCGTGGGTGTGGAAGAGCATGGGGCGGCCGGTCTGGGCGAAGTCGAACATCAGGGACGAGTAGTCGGTGACCAGGACGTCGCTGACGAGCATCAGCTCGGTGACGTCGGGGTGGCGTGAGACGTCGCGGACGGTGGCGTCCTTCGGGACGCTCCCGCCGACGAGGTAGTGGCGGCGCACCAGCAGCACATGGTCCTCACCGAGCGCCCGCCGGACCTCGTCCAGGTCGAGGGCGAGGTCGAGGGCGTAGCGTCCGCCCCGCCGGGGCCGGTCCTCGCGCCAGGTCGGGGCGTACAGGACCACCCGGTGGCCCTCGGGCACGCCGAGGGTCTGCCGGAGGGCGGCGGCGACCTTCGCGCGGTCCGGGGCGTACAGCAGGTCGTTGCGCGGGTAGCCGCACTCCAGGACCTCGCCGGTGTATCCGAAGGCGCGGCGCAGGACCGGGGTGGAGAAGGAGTTCGGCGAGACGAGGACGCTCCACTGGGCCGAACGCCGGGGCATGGACGCCATGTAGGCGGCGTCCGCGTGCGGGGTGCCCTCCAGGTCGCGTCCGACGCGCTTGAGCGGGGTGCCGTGCCAGGTCTGGACGACGTACTGCCCCTCGGCCCGTTCGAACCACTCCGGGAGATGGGTGTTGGTGACGATCCACCGGCTGCGGGCCAGCGCCTCGTACCACTCGGCGCTGTACAGGGTCACCGGGCACACCCCGGGGGGCACGGCGGCCTGCTGGTCGCGCACCACCCACAGGTGTGCGACACCGGTGTCGCGGCGGGCCAGCTCCTCGTGGACGGCGCGGGGCGAGTCCGAGTACTGCCGCCCGTCGAAGCTGGCGTACAGCACGGCCTCACGGAGGGCACCACCCCGGGCCGCCGCGTACGCCTCGCGCAGCCGCCGCTGCCCGTACGCGCCGCGCTCGCGCACCGCCAGCACGCTGCCGGACTCCAGGCAGAGCCGGTCGTGGAAGCGGCGCTGGAGGGTGAAGCGGCGTCCGCCCGCCTCCTGGTGCGACGGCAGCGCGGCGTGCAGTTGGGGGGCCAGCCGCAGGGGAAGGTAGCGGTCCGGGTCCGTCTCGCCCCGCTCCCGCAGGAAGGGGTACCAGCGCCCCTCGGCGAGCGGCAGCACCCCGGCGAGGGAGGCGACGGCCCCGGGGGCCACGGCCGCGCGGAAGGCGTCCGCCTCCCGTTCCGCGGCGACGGTGTTCTCCTCCTGGTGGCCGCTGTGGCGCAGGACCAGCTCGACGGGTCCGGCGGACGCCGAGGGGCAGGTGCCCTCCAGGAGGAGGCCGGCGTCGTCCGTCCACCGCACCCGGGTGAGGACCGGCTGGGCGCACCGGTCGGTCAGCACGAGGTCGCCGGAGGGGTTGGCGGCGGCGTACACCTCGCGGCCGCCGGACACCGGATACCGCGCGGCGTCGGTCTCCGGCCGGACGGCGACCGCCGTCCTGCGGACGCCGGTGACCAGGTGGACGCCCCAGTCGCCGTCCGCACCGGCGAACGACGTGAGGGGCACCTCGGCGACGACGGTGCGGCCGTCCTCGACGGCACCGGTCTCCGCCGTGCCTCTCTCCGCCGTGCCGGTCTCCGCCGGGTCGCCGTCCGTGGGGGCCGGCCGGTCGGGGGCCGTCCGGTCGGGGGCCGTCCGCGCCACGGGCATCAGGGGGTACTCCCGGTGCTCCTTGGTGTGCCACTCCTGGATCCGCAGGGCGGTCGGTGTCCCGCCGCCCAGGACCCGTACCGCGATCCGGATGCCGTCGCCCGCCTCGGTCGGCCGGTGCCCGGCCAGTACGGCGTCGATCCGCTCGGCGCGCAGTTCCAGCTTGTTGCCGGAGAGTACGGGCACCACCCGGGTGCGCCCGTCCACGTACCGGACGGCGGGCGCGGCCGGGTTTCCCAGCAGGCGCATCGGTCCGCGCCTCGGCCGCCCGCCGCCGAGCACCAGCGCCTCCAGCTTCCAGACGGCCGGGGTGGACCCGGACGCCCTCCGCCCGGCGAGCCGGCGCGGGTCCACCACCGTGCTGAAGCCGGACCGCTCGTAGCCGTGCAGCGAGCGTCCCGACCCGGCCGCCGCCTCGTCCGTCGCCGCCGTGCGCATCCGGAGCGGGACCAGCCGGCGGCCCGCCCGGAGCCACCCGGCCACCGGCGGGCCCCCCGGGGCGTTGCGGACGTACGCGTATCCCGACAGGTGCAGCAGCCCGTCCCGCCACACGGCCTCGGTCAGATGCGCGTGCACCGGGAGGTCCGCGGCCGACAGCGCGGTCACCCGGTGCGGCAGCGGTTCCCGGACCCCCGGGAACTGGGCCCGCGGCCGCAGCAGACCCCGCACGTGGAAGGTGTCGCGGTCGGTGGCCTCATGGGCGAGCAGGGCCAGCAGTTCGGCCGCCCGGCCCTCCCGGATGAGCTGCCACTTGACCCGCAGGTGCAGCGGCAGCCCGTCGAACACGGCGGGGCCGACGGTGTCCGCGAAGGCGTTGGCATGGGTGAGGAAGGCCTCCCGGAAGGCGGCGTCACCCTCCCCGAACGCCTCCATGAACAGCCACAGGTCCCCGCAGAGCACATGCTCCTGGTAGCGCCGCCGGGCCTCCGTCATGCCGCGCTCCGCGAGGAACGCGCTGACGGCGCTCACCGCCGTGACCCGGTCCCGGATGCCCCGGGCGACCGCCCGCCGGGTGGTGATCGATCCGTCGCGGTCCCGCCAGTGGTAGACCGGCGCCTCCACGACGTCCACGCCCTCGGCCAGGAAGTGCGCGGGCAGCACCACGGCGATGTCCTCGTACAGCACCCCGGTGGGGAAGGCGAAGCCGTGGCGGTCCCAGAACGACCTGCGGAACACCTTGTTGCAGGCGATGCGGTCACCGAGCAGGAGCCAGTCCCGGGTGACATGGGTGGACCGGCGGGGCCTCTCCATCGGCTTCCGGAACATCGGGGACTGCTCCAGCGTCCCGCCGGCCCGTAGCCGCAGCACGTTGCCGGTGGCGAAGTCTGAACCGGAGGAGTCCAGTTCGCCGATCATGCGCGCGTAGGCACCGGAGGGTACGACGTCGTCGCTGTCCACGAACGCCAGGAACTCCCCGTCCGGGTGGGCCTGTCCGGCCCCGGCGTTGCGGGCCGCGCCGAGCCCGGCGTTCTCCTGCCGGATCAGCCGGAAGCGCGGGTCCTTCCGGGAGAACTCCAGTGCCACGCCCGCGCTGTTGTCCGTGGAGCCGTCGTCGACCATGACGACCTCCAGGTCGGACATCGTCTGTCCGGCCAGTGACTCCAGGCAGGCTCCGAGGTACTCCTCGACGTTGTAGAGCGGGACGACGACGGTGAGACGGGGTGCCATGTGCTGCGCACGATCCTTCCGGGCGGACAACATCGTTCAACGGGTTGCTGATTGACGAACGAGCCCCGTGCCGGGAAGGCAACGGGGCTCGCGACGGCCGTCGGCCGGGAAGCCGGCCAAAGAGCGGGCCGGGAGTCGGCGGGAAGGCCGGCCGGGAAGGGTCTCAGGGCTTGACGGCGATCCGGCCCTCGTCCATCCGGAGCAGCAGCAACCGCTCGCCGGTCCGCTCCAGGAACTCGTCCACGGCCTGGCGTGAGCCCTGCCAGTAGCCGTAGTCGTCGATCAGCAGGACACCGCCGCTGACCAGGCGCCCGTACAGATGTTCCAGCTCGTGCCGGGTCGAGGCGTACCAGTCGGTGTCCAGCCGGAGGATCGCGATCTGCTCCGGGGCCTGCCCGGGGACGGTGTCCTCGACCTTCCCGCGCACGTAGTGGACGCGCTCCTCGGGGTACGCGACGCCCGCGAAGCCCTCCTTGACGTCCTCCAGCGAGGCGACCGCCCAGATCGGCCGGTCCTTGCCCTGGGCGTCCAGGAGTTCCTGGGCGGACCTGCCGTCACGCCGCAGGTCCTCCGCGGTGGGCGGGGTCATGCCCTCGTAGGTGTCGAAGAGGTACAGGTCCCGGTCCTTCTCGCCGAGCGAGAGCAGGGTCCTGGCGCAGGCCTGCATCGACCCGCCGCGCCACACCCCGCACTCGACGACGGCACCGGGGATGTCGTGCCGGACGATGTGCCGGGTGGCCAGGACGAAGGCGTTGAGGCGCTCCGGGGAGGTCATCGTGTACGGCTTGACCGCGCGGAGGATGTCCTTCGCCTCGTCGTCGTAGTCCGCGGGGAACTGCGGCGGCGGCTTCGCCGCGACGGGCTTCACGACCGCGCGTCCCGCCGCCGCGGGCTTCACCACGGGCGCCTTCACGGCCGCGCGAACCGCCGCCGGGGGCTTCGTCGCGTCCGGCTGCGGGGCGGTGCGGGGAGCGGGCACGGGCACGCGCCTGAGCTGATAGCCGGTGAGTTGCTGAAGGACGCCGTTGACGGCGTTGCGCCAAGCCATGGGCCGGGACAGTACGCGCGGTTTGCGGCTCATGTCATCTTTCGTCAACCTGTGGTTGATGGGGCCGCGGCGCTGTCAGGGCGCCCGCACCGGGCCCGTCCGTCGAGCGGCCTCGGCAGCGGCACCCGGTCCACTCCCCCGGCCCGGTTGGCCCACCACACGGCCGTCTCGCGTACCGCGAAGTCGGCCAGCCGGTTCTTCAGCCGGGTCACCGGGCGGCGGTCAGGGAGCGGCCGGCGGAACACGCCCACCGAGTCACCCCAGTAGGCGGCCCCGGCGTCGATGGAGCCGTAGTCGTGCCAGATGCCCCGGGACGGCGGGAAGTCCGTGTAGGCCTCGCGGAGTTCCAGACGCGCGTGGGCGGCGAGCGCGCGGAAGCCGTCGGGGTAGTAGCGCCAGCAGTCCTGCGCGTCGTGGACGTGTCCGCGCGAGGGGGCGGTGACGAAGGCGTGGCCGCCGGGCCGCAGCACCCGGGCGATCTCCAGCATCGACGCCCAGAAGAACGGGATGTGCTCGAACGCCTGCCCGGACAGGACGACATCGGCGCTGCCGGACTTCACGGGGATCCGGTAGGGACGGGTCATCACCACGTCCACGTTGGGCCCGTCGGCCACGTCCACGCCGACGTACTCGACGTCGTGACCGGCCAGCAGCCCCCGGTGGGTGCGGGTCTGCTTCCCGGAGATCCGCGACCCCAGGTCCACCACACGGTGCCTGCCGGACGGGGGCAGGTACTCCTGGACGCAGAGCGCCATCTGCTCGTAGGCGGACCGGTGCATGCCTTCTCCCGACGTCGGTGTGTGCGCGAGCTGTTGAGCACAACGACGGCGGGGCGCCCGGGAGTCGCCCCGTACGGGTGACGCGGCGCTCACCCCTGGGGCGCCGCGCCTCCCGGGCCGGCGCGGAAGAGCCGCCGCACCACCCGTTCCGCCGCCTGCCCGTCGTCGTACGGGCAGAAGCGGGCGCGGAACGCCGTGCGGAGCGCCGCCGCCTCCGGGGAGCGCCACGCCCCGGTGAGCAGCAGCTCCCGCAGCTCGTCCTCCGTGGTGGCGACCGCCCCCGGGGTGTCCCCGGGACGCCCGGAGAGCAGATCGACGTAGGTACCGCGCGCCGCCCGGTAGGCGGCCCAGTCCGGGGCGTAGGTGATGATCGGACGGTCCAGGCAGGCGTAGTCGAACACCAGGGACGAGTAGTCGCTGATCAACGCGTCGGACGCCAGGCAGAGTTCCTCGACCGAGGGGTGACCGGTCACGTCGAGGACCCCGTCCCCGGCCGGGTGCCCGGTGGAGCGTCCGTAGAAGTAGTGGGCGCGCACCAGCAGGACGTACTCCTCGCCCAGCGCGCGTGCCAGGCGCTCCGGGTCGAGGTGGGGCACGAAGCCCTTCCGGTAGTCGCGGTGGGTCGGCGCGTACAGCAGGACCGTGCGCCCCGGGGCGATGCCGAGCCCGGCGCGGATCTTCGCGGCCCGCTCCGGGGGCGCCGTGAAGTAGACGTCGTTGCGCGGGTAGCCGTACGCCACCTGCTCGTACGAGGCGGGGTAGACCCGGTCCCAGATCTCGGTGGTGTGCGGGTTGGCGGACAGGCTGAGGTCCCACTGGTCGGCGTGGGCGAGGACCCGTTCGTAGCTGACGCCGGCGGTGAGGGCCGGGTAGGGCAGCTGGTCCAGGCCCATGGTCTTCAGCGGGGTCCCGTGGTGGGTCTGGAGGTAGACCTGCCCGGGACGCTTGGTGAAACCGCCCGGGAAGCTGGAGTTGTTGACGAGGTACGTGGCGGTGGCCATGGCCCGCCAGTAGGCCCGGGACCCCTCGATCACGTACGGCACGCCCGGGGGCATCCGGTCCAGGTGCCGGGAGGAGACGGCCCAGACGCCCCGGATGTGCGGGACGAGTTCGCGGGCCTTGGCGTAGACGGCCGCCGGGTTGCAGGCGACGCCCCTGTTCCAGTACGCCCCGTAGACCGCCAGGTGCGGGTCGAGGGACCGGTGCAGATCGGTGCGGTACGCGGCCCGCATCACCCGGGTGCGCAGCGCCTTGCGACCGGCGCCCACCGTGGTGCGCGCCCGCGTGCGCTGGGCGCGCACGGTCTCCCGGGTGCGGTGGGAGACATACCGTCCGGGCAGACCGGCCGCCCGGAAGAACGCCCGCCGGTCCTCCGGGGCGATCCGGCCGGGGTCCTCCAGGACCGCCTCCAGGTGCGCGGTACGCAGGGCGCGGACGCGCGGGTCGTCCCCGGTGGCCTCCGCCAGCCGCGCGTAGGCGTCGATGACCGCGAAGTGGGCGCGCCCGGGAGTCGTGGCGAAGGTACCGGCGCGCCGAGGCCGGTGGCGTACGCAGACGTGGTCCAGGACCGCCAGGGTGGAGGCGTCGGTGGCGAGGAGCGCCGCCCGGTGCACGGGCACCACGTCGTCGTAGGGGCCCTCGGTGAAGCGCAGCCGGTGCGCGGTCCAGAAGGCGCGGCGGAAGAGCTGGGCGCGGGCGGCGGGGAGGGTGTCGTCGCCGGGCCGGACGACACCCCGCCAGTCGGCCTCGTCATGACCGACGCGCAGCACGTCGGGGTGGTCCTCCGCCAGCCTCGCGGCGATCGCCTCCAGGGCGCCGGGGAGCAGGTGGTCGTCGCCGTCCAGGAAGAGCAGGTACGCGCCCCGGGCCTCGGCGGCCCCGGCGTTGCGCGCCGCGCCCTCCGGGTGCGCGTGGCCGCCCGCGTTCCGCAGCACACGCACCCGGGGGTCGCGTTCCGCGAACTCCCGTGCGACGGCCGGGCCGTCGCCCGGTGGGCCGGTCTCGACGGCGAGCACCTCCCGGTCGGCCGCCGTCCCGGCCGCCGTCGGGCCGGTCAACGACTCCAGGGCCGCTCGCAGATGACCCTGGGCGTGACGGACGGGCATGACGACGCTGAGGAGCATGGCAGCCGAGCGTAGTGCGGTCCGTGCGCCGGGCCCGCGCGCCTTCACCCGTTCGGGTCAGCTCCGGTGACCCCGGGCGTTCTGCCGGGTTGAGTTGTGCATGAAGCCACTCCTCAGTGTCGTCGTCCCCGTGCACAACGTCGAGGAGTACCTGGAGGAGTGCCTCACCTCGCTGGCCCGCCAGTCGGTGGACGCCGTCGAGGTGGTGACGGTCGACGACGGCTCGACCGACGGGAGCCGCCGGATCGCGGAGGAGTTCGCCGCGCGGGACAGGCGCTTCCGCTGCGTCCACCAGGCCAACGCGGGTCTGAGCGCGGCCCGCAACACCGGGGTCGCGCACACCACGCCCGGGGTGCCGTACCTGGCGTTCGCCGACAGCGACGACCTCGTCGTCCCCGACGCGTATGCGCGGATGCTGGCCTCCCTGGAGTCGACCGGCTCCGATCTGGTGACGGGCAACGTGTGGCGGCTGACCGCCCAGGGGCCCCGGCAGGCCTGGCAGTACCGCTGGCTGACCGCCGACCACCCCCGCACCCATGTCACCCGTGATCCACGGCTGCTGGCCGACCGGGTCGCCTGGAACAAGGTGTTCCGGCGCTCCTTCTGGGACGAGCACGCCTTCACCTTCCCGGTCGGCAGGCTCTACGAGGACGCCCCGGTGATGATCCCGGCGCACCACCTCGCCCGCTCGGTGGACGTCCTGCACCGGCATGTGTACCTCTGGCGGGTCCGCGAGGGCTCGATCACCCGGCGGCGCACGGACGTGCGGGGCGTACGGGACCGGATCGCCGCCTGCGAGCGGGTCAGCGCGTTCCTCGCGGGACGCGGGGCCGGGCAGCGCGCGCGGTACGACGCGTCCTGCCTGCGGGACGACTTCGTGTACTTCCTGGAGGGCCTGCCGATGGGCGGGCCCTCCTACCGGGAGGCGTTCATGGCGGACGCGGGCGCCTTCCTCGACCGGGCGGGGGACGCGGCCCTGGAGGGGCTGCCGGCCGAGGCGCGGATCAGATGGCGGCTGGTGCGCGAACGCAGGCTGGACGAGCTGCTGGCCGTCCTGGACTTCGAACGGGCCAACGGGACGGGGACGTTCACCGTCCGGGGGCCTTGGGGGCGGCGCCGCGCGGTGCACCCGGGGGCCGCGGGCGGGACGGCCGGGGCCCGGCTCGGCCGGGGTGACCTGCCCGCCGTGGCCCGGCTCGTGGAGGCGTCCTGGGGCACGGACGGACGGCTCACCCTGCGCGGGTACGCGTACATCCGCAACCTCCCCGCCGACGCGCCCCGGCACGCGCTGAAGGCGGCCCTGGTGCGCGAGGCGGGCGGTGGGCTGCCACGGCCCGTGCCGGTGCGGACCGTACCCATGCCCGAGGCGACCGCCGACTCCGGCCAGGAGACGCACGGTTACGACCACGCGGGCTTCGAGACGGTCCTCGACCCGGCACGGCTCGGGCCGGGCAGCTGGTTCGTGGGGGTGGTGGTGGCGGGCCACGGCGCCGTGCGCCGGGCGGCCCTGCGCGCGGTGGAGGCCCCGTCCGCGCAGCCCGTGGTCCACGATCTGCCCGACGGGCTGCGGGCGGTGCTCGGCTACCGGGGCGGGCGGCTCGCACTGACCGTGACCCGGCCGCCCGCCCTGGCGCTGGCCCACGACGGCGGGGAGGCCGTCGTGGAACTGACCGGCCGGTTCCACACCGAGGCCCCGCCCACGGCGCTGGTGCTGACCCGGGACGGAGCACCGGAGCGGGTCTGCCCGGTGCGCCGCGAGGACGGCGGACGGTTCACCGCGCGGATCCCCCTCACCGGGCTCGCCGGTCCCGGGGACGGCGGCACGCCCCGGGGGGACCTTCCGGACGAGGCCGGCCGCTGGCGGGCGGCCCTGGAGACGGCGGCCGGTTCCCGCGTCCCGCTCGCCGCCGCCCCGGACCTGCCGCCGCCCGTCTTCGCGGACGCCTCGGGCGACCTGGTGGTGGAGGTGCAGGCCGGGCCGTTCGCGGACGGCGCCGAGCACGGCCCGGGGGACGCGCTGCGGATCACGGGGGCGGGGACGGGAGCCGGGACGGGACCGGGCTCCGGGACGGGGGCGCGCTCCGGCGCGCTCGTGCTGCGGCACAGCACCCTCGGGGAGAGCGTGACCGTCCCCGTGGAGCCGCTGCCGGACGGCCGGTTCACCGCCGGCCTCGCGCTCCCGCCCCGGGAGGGCGACTGGGAGGTGTACGCGGACGGGAGTCCCGTACGCGTCCTGGGCGCGCTCGCCTCCCGGCTGCCGCTGGACGCCCCGGGACACGCCTTCCGGCTCGTCCGGCTGCACGGCGACCGGCTCGTCGTGCGCGCCGCCTCCCCGCTCACCGAAGCCGAGCGGGGCGCGTACCGCCAGGGCCGTCTGCGCACGGCGCACTACCCGGGGCAGCGCGCGCTGCCGCTCCGGGACACCGTCCTGTACACCGGGGGCGACTCCCCGCGCGCCGTGCACGCCGAGCTCGTGCGCCGGAGCACCGACGTCACCCACCTCTGGGTCACCGACGGTTCGGCGGCCGACGCGGACCGGGTGCCCCCGGCCGCCGTCCCCGTGGTGGCGTACAGCACCGCCTGGTACGAGGCGCTGGCCCGGTCCCGCCGTGTGGTCGCCGCGGAGCCGCTCCCCGCCTGGTTCGCCCGGCGCCCCGGCCAGACGGTGGCGCAGACCTGGCACGGCACCCCCCTCGGCCGGTTCGGTCTGGACCTCGCCGACACCCTGTACGCCGACCACCAGTGGCTGGCGTCGCTGCCGCACCGCTCCGCGCAGTGGTCGTTCCTGGTCTCCCCGAGCACCTTCGCCACCCCCCTGCTGCGGCGCGCCCTGGCGTACGGGGGCGAGGTGTTGGAGGCCGGTTCGCCCGCCGACGACCTGCTGTGCGCGCCGGGCCGGGAGAAGACCGCCGAGCGGGTGCGGCGGCGGCTCGGCGTCCCGGAGGGGCACCGCGTGGTGCTGTACGCGCCGACGTACCGCGACCATCTCGCCCTGACGCCGGGCGAGGTGCCCGGCCGGTCCCGTGCCTACCGGTGGGATCCCGCGCTGGACCTCTCCGCCCTGGCCGGCTCGCTGGACGACCGCACCACCCTGCTGGTCCGCCGGCACCCCCGGGTGACGGGGGACGTGCCGGCGGCTCCCGCGCTGCGGGACGTCTCGGGGCACCCGGACACGGCCGAGCTGCTGCTGATCGCGGACGTGCTGGTCACCGACTACGCGGGCCTGGTCTTCGACTTCGCGCTCACGGGCCGGCCGATGCTCTTCCACACCTACGACCTGGAGCACTACCGGGACACCGTGCGCGGCTTCTGCCTGGACTTCGAGGCCCGCGCGCCGGGCCCCCTGCTCGTCACCACGGACGAGGTGGCCCAGGCGCTGCGGACCACCACGGCGTCGGCCCGGCTGCACGCGGACGCCTACGACAGCTTCCGGAGGGACTACTGCGACCTGGACGACGGCTCCGCGGCGCGCCGTGTCGCGGACCGGCTGATGGCCGACGACGGCAGCTGAGCCCGCCCCTCCGGTTCACGAAAACCGGTGAGCGGTCCGGGAGCGGCCCCGGCGACGCCGCGCTCAGCCCTTGAGCGCCCGTACCGCCGAAGCCGCCAGGTCGTCCAGGTACCCCTTCGGCAGGGGGCCTCGGACCACGGCCAGCCGCCAGTACAGCGGCCCGACGATCAGGTCCAGGGCCCGGTCGGGATCGCTGCCCTCGGGCAGTTCACCGCGTTCGACCGCCGCCCGCACGACGACGGCGGCGACCCCCTGCTGCTGGTCCAGCAGAGCCGCCTTGATGGCGTCGGAGATCTCCGGGTTACGGGCCGCCTCGACCAGCAGGTCCGGGATGACCTGCGAGGCCACCGGGTGACGCAGGGCGTACGCGGCGAGCTCCAGGACGGCCCGTACGTCCCCGTACAGCGAACCCGTCGCCGGAGCGGGCATGCCCTGGGACGCGACGGCCGCGACCAGGTCGAGCACGAGGTGCAGCTTGGACTTCCACCGGCGGTAGACGGCGGTCTTGCCGACCCCCGCCCGCCGGGCGATGCCCTCGATCGACATCCGGGCGAAGCCCACGGAGGCCAGCTCCTCGAAGACGGCGCCGCGGATCGCGTCGGTCACGTCCTCGCGCAGCACCGCGGCACCTGCCGGGGTGCGGCGCCCGGTTCGCCGTTCGCTGGTCATGTCCCCGATGGTAAACGGTAACGACGGAACGGTTGCGTTGCGACGTACCGACGCCCTACCCTCAGCGTTGCGACGATACGGTCCCGTCCCATCCTCGGCCGCGCGCCGTGTTCCCCCCGCCCCCCGTCTGAAAGCGAACGTGGTGAGCCAGACAGCAGCCCCGCCGGCCCCGGTGGACCCCGCACCCTCCCCCCAGCCGCCCGTGTACGAGCCCGGCGAGCTGGCCGCGCTCGCCGCCCGCCACGGCCTGACCGTGAGCGGCGCGCGGCCGTCCCTCGGGGAGTACGTCCGGCAGTTGTGGGGGCGCAGGCACTTCATCACCGCGTTCGCGACCGCCAAGCTGACCGCGCAGTACAGCCAGGCGAAGCTGGGCCAGATCTGGCAGATCATGACGCCCCTGCTCAACGCGACGGTGTACTACTTCATCTTCGGCGTCCTGATGAACACCAAGCGCGGGATCCCGGACTTCGTGCCGTTCCTCGTCACCGGTGTCTTCATCTGGACGTTCACCGCCAGCTCGATCACGGCCGGCACCCGGGCCATCAGCGGCAACACCGGACTCGTGCGGGCCCTGCACTTCCCGCGCGCCTCGCTGCCCATCGCCCTGGCCCTCCAGCAGCTTCAGCAGCTCCTGTTCTCGCTGGGCGCGCTCTTCCTCATCCTCCTGGCGTTCGGCCAGTACCCGAGGCCGTCCTGGCTGCTGGCGATCCCCGCGCTCGCCCTCCAGGCCCTGTTCAACACCGGCGTCTCCATGGTCATGGCCCGCCTCGCCGCGAAGACCCCCGACATCGCCCAGCTGATGCCGTTCGTCCTGCGGACGTGGATGTACTCGTCAGGCGTGATGTGGAGCCTGGACAAACTCCTCACCGAGGACCGCGTCCCGTCGTACGTCCTGCTGGCGCTGGAGTGCAACCCGGCCGCCGTCTACATCGACCTGATGCGCTACGCCCTGATCGACAGCTTCACCGGGGCCCAGCTGCCCCCGCACGTATGGGCGGTCGCGACGGGCTGGGCGCTCCTCTGCGGGATCGGCGGTTTCGTGTACTTCTGGAAGGCCGAGGAGCGGTACGGACGTGGCTGACATCACCGGCACCACCCCGGACACCCGGGTCCCCACCGTCGTCGTCGACGACGTCCACATCACCTACACCGTCAACGGCGCCCGCACCGGACGGGGCAGCGCCACCTCCGCCCTCAACCGGATCGTCTCGCGCGGCCAGCCGCGCGGCGCCCGCAAGGTGCACGCCGTCAAGGGCGTCAGCTTCGCCGCGTACAAGGGCGAGGCCATCGGCCTGATCGGCTCCAACGGATCCGGCAAGTCGACGCTCCTCAAGGCGGTCGCGGGACTCCTGCCGCCGTCCCGGGGCCAGGTGCACACCCAGGGCCAGCCCTCGCTGCTCGGCGTCAACGCGGCCCTGATGAGCGATCTGACCGGCGAGCGCAACGTCGTCCTGGGCGGGCTGGCCATGGGGATGACCCGCGCGCAGATCCGGGAGCGCTACCAGGACATCGTGGACTTCTCCGGGATCAACGAGAAGGGCGACTTCATCACGCTGCCCATGCGCACCTACTCCTCCGGCATGGGGGCCCGGCTGCGGTTCTCCATCGCCGCCGCCAAGAGCCACGACGTCCTGCTGATCGACGAGGCGCTCTCCACGGGCGACGCGAGGTTCCAGCGGCGCAGCAAGGACCGGATCATGGAGCTGCGCGAGCAGGCCGGCACGGTCTTCCTGGTCAGCCACAGCAACAGGTCGATCACCGACACCTGCGACCGGGCGCTGTGGCTGGAGGCGGGGACACTGCGGATGGACGGCCCGGCCAAGGAGGTCGTCGCGGCGTACGAGGAGTTCACCGGACCGGTGAAGAAGCCCAAGAAGAAGTGACCGCGAGGAAGTGACCCCGCCGCGGGCCGGTCCGGCTCCGTCCCCGCAGCGGACACGACGAAGCCGCCGGACCGATGGGGGCACCATCGGTCTGGCGGCCGGGAGCGGCGGTGGCCCGCCGCTCCCCGATCACGCGGGCAGGGGCCGCGCGATCCGACCCGCCGTCACGCGTGCGTACGCAGCAGGGTCCGCATCGTCCGCATCGCCACCGACAGGTTCGCCAGGTCGAAGGACTCCGAACTCTGGATCTCCTCCAGGGTGGAGCGCGACCGCGTCAGGATGGCCGCGTTCTTCTCCTCCCAGGCGGCGAACCGGTCCTGCGGCGTCGAGGTGCCGTTGCCGACGGACAGCACGTCCGACGTCAGGGCCGCGTGCGCCGCGTACAGGTCCTCGCGGATGGAGGCGCGGGCCATGGACTGCCAGCGGTCCGCCCTCGGCAGGTCGATGACCCGGTCCATCAGCTGCGCGATGCCCAGTCGGTCACCCAGGTCGTAGTAGACCTCGGCGACCGCCAGCGGCTCCTTGCCCGTACGGTCGGCGATGGCGACGATGTCCAGCGCCGGGAAGGCCGAGGAGAACCCGGCCACCCGCGACGCGAGCTCCTCCGGGACACCCGCCGTGGTCAGCTCGTCGAGGATCGAGCCGTACCACTCCAGGTCGGCACCCTTGAGCAGCTTGGGCAGTTCGCCCCAGACCCGCTCCACACCGGACCGGAAGAAGTCCACGGTCTCCCCGATCGCGACCGGCTGCGGGCGGTTGCCGAGCAGCCAGCGCGAACCGCGCTCCACCAGCCGGCGCGAGTGCAGCCTGATGCGGGTCTGCACATCGGCGGCCACCTGGTTGTCGAGCGCCTCGACGGCGTCCCACACCGCGGACAGGCCGAAGATCTCGCGGGCCGCGTACTGCGCCCGCACGATCTCGTCCAGCGACGCCCCGGTCTCCTCCCGCAGCCGGTGCAGGAAGGTCGAACCACCGCTGTTCACGGTGTCGTTGACCAGCACCGTCGTGATGATCTCGCGGCGCAGGGCGTGCCCGGCGACCGCCTCGGGGAAGCGCTCGGTGAGCAGCGCGGGGAAGTAGGAGTGCACCAGCTTCTGCAGGTACGGGTCGTCCGGCAGGCTGGTGGTGATCAGCTCCTCGGCCGCGGTGATCTTGGTGTAGGCGAGCAGCACGGCCAGCTCCGGCTGGCTGAGCCCCTTGCCGTGGTTGAGGAGCTCGCGGATCTGCCGGTCGTTGGGCAGGAACTCCAGCGCCCGGTTCAGCTGTCCGTCACGGCCCAGCCGGCGCATGAAGCGCTGGTGGGCGTGGAGGAGGGACGGCGCCTGCGCGCAGGCGTTGGCCAGGGCGACGTTCTGCGCGTAGTTGGTGCGCAGCACGAGGCGTCCAACCTCGTCCGTCATCTCGGCGAGCACCTTGTTGCGCTGCTTGACGGTCATGTCGCTGTCCCGGACCAGCCCGTTGAGCAGGATCTTGATGTTCACCTCGTGGTCGGAGGTGTCCACACCGGCGCTGTTGTCGATCGCGTCGGTGTTGATCCGGCCGCCGGTACGCGCGAACTCGATCCGCCCCAGCTGGGTGGCGCCGAGGTTGCCGCCCTCGCCGACCACCCGGGCCCGCAGGTCCTCGCCGTTGACCCGGATCGCGTCGTTGCCCTTGTCGCCGACGTCGGCGTTCGACTCGGCCGACGACTTGATGTAGGTGCCGATGCCGCCGTTCCACACGAGGTCGACCCGTGCCTTGAGGATGTTCTGCATCAGCTCGGCGGGCGTCATCTTGGTGACGTCGGCGTCGAGGCCGAGCGCCTCTCGGACGTGGGCGTTGACCGGGATCGACTTGGCGTTGCGCGGGTGGACCCCGCCGCCCGGCGAGAGCAGGTCCTTGTCGTAGTCGGCCCAGGAGCTGCGGGGCAGGTCGAACAGCCGGCGCCGCTCCGCGTACGAGGCGGCGGCGTCCGGGGTCGGGTCGAGGAAGATGTGCCGGTGGTCGAAGGCCGCGACCAGCCGGATGTGCTCGGACAGCAGCATGCCGTTGCCGAAGACGTCACCGGACATGTCCCCGACGCCGACGACCGTGAAGTCCTCGGTCTGCGTGTCGTGTCCCAGCTCGCGGAAGTGCCGCTTCACGGACTCCCAGGCACCCCGCGCGGTGATGCCCATGCCCTTGTGGTCGTAGCCCGCGGAACCGCCGGACGCGAAGGCGTCCCCGAGCCAGAAGCCGTACGACACGGCGACGTCGTTGGCGATGTCGGAGAACTTCGCGGTGCCCTTGTCGGCGGCGACGACGAGATAGGTGTCGTCCTCGTCGTGCCGGACCACGTCGGCGGGCGGCACGACCTCGCCCATCACCAGGTTGTCGGTGATGTCCAGGAGCGCCGAGATGAACGTCTTGTAGCAGGCGACCCCCTCGGCGAGCCAGGCGTCACGGTCCACGGCCGGATCCGGGAGCTGCTTGGCGACGAACCCGCCCTTGGCCCCGACCGGCACGATCACGGTGTTCTTGACCATCTGCGCCTTGACCAGGCCGAGGATCTCCGTACGGAAGTCCTCCCGCCGGTCCGACCAGCGCAGCCCGCCGCGGGCGACCTTGCCGAAGCGCAGGTGGACGCCCTCGACGCGCGGCGAGTACACCCAGATCTCGAACGCCGGGCGGGGCGCCGGGAGATCGGGGATGGCCTGCGGGTCGAACTTCATGGAGACGTAGTTGTGCGGCTCCTGGTCGTCGCCCGGCTGGAAGAAGTTGGTCCGCAGGGTGGCCTTGATGACGGTGAGGAAGGACCGCAGGATCCGGTCCTCGTCCAGCGAGGCGACCTGGTCCAGGGCCCCGTCCAGCTCCTCCAGGATCCCGTCGGTCAGCTCCGTGCCCGCCTTCTGCCGGTTCGGCGCCATCCGGGCCTCGAAGAGGGAGACGAGCAGCCGGGTGGTGTGGACGTTGTTACGGAGGGTGTCCTCCATGTAGTCCTGGCTGAACGTGGCCCCGGCCTGGCGCAGGTACTTCGCGTAGGCGCGCAGCACCATGGCCTGACGCCAGTCGAGCCCGGCGCCCAGCACCAGCGAGTTGAAGCCGTCGTTCTCCGCCTCACCGGTCCAGACGGCCGCGAACGCCTCCTGGAAGCGGTCCCGGGTGTCGTCGCCCAGGTGGTCCACGCCGCCGCTCGCCTTCGGCATGCGCAGCCCGAAGTCGTAGATCCAGGCGTGCGCCCGGTCGGCGCAGCGCAGCTCGTAGGGCCGTTCGTCGACGACCTCGACGCCGAGGCGCTGGAGCGCGGGCAGGACGGCGGAGAGGGAGACCTGCTCGCCCGTCCGGTAGATCTTGAAGCGGCGCTCGCCGGGACCGACGCCCACCGGTTCGTACAGGCTGAGGGCGAAGTCCTTGTCGTCCTGCTCAAGCGCCTCCAGGTGCACCAGGTCGGCCACGGCCGCGCGGGGCGAGTGGTCGGCCTTGTAGCCCTCGGGGAACGACTGGCCGTACCGGCGCAGCAGTTCGGCGGCGCGCTCCTCGCCGCACTCGGCGTTCAGCGCCTCGTGGAAACCGTCGGCCCAGGAGCGGGCGGCCTCGACGAGACGGGCCTCGATGCGGTCCGCCTCCCCGTCGGTCAGGTGCGGCAGCTCGGTGCCCTGCGGGACGCGGACGACGAAGTGCAGCCGGGAGAGGATCGACTCGGTGTTCCACGCCGTGAAGTCGACGCTGGTGCCGCCCAGCTCCTCCTTGAGGATGTCGATCAGGCGGAGCCGGACCCCGGTGGTGTAGCGGTCGCGCGGCAGGTAGACGAGGGCGGAGTAGTAGCGCCCGTACTCGTCCTGGCGCAGGTACAGCCGCAGCCGGCGGCGCTCCTGGAGGTACAGCACGGACGTGGCGATGGACCGCAGTTGGTCGACGGGCGTCTGGAACAGCTCGTCGCGCGGGTACGTCTCCAGGATCTGGAGCAGGTCGCGGCCGTCGTGGCTGTTGGGCGTGAAGCCTGCGCCCTCCAGCACCTCGGCGACCTTCTGCCGGACGACGGGCACCCGGCGCACCGACTCGGTGTACGCCGCGGACGAGAACAGGCCGAGGAAGCGCCGCTCACCGACGACGTTGCCGTCGGCGTCGAACTTCTTCACCCCGACGTAGTCGAGGTAGCCGGGCCGGTGGACGGTCGCCCTGCTGTTCGCCTTCGTCAGGACGAGCAGCCGGTGCTCGCGTGCCTTGGCGCGGGCGTCGGCGGGCAGCCGGTCGAAGGACGGGCTGACGGGGTGGGCCTCGTCGGCGGCGTGCTTGGGGTCGGAGCGCAGGATGCCCAGGCCGGTGCCGGGGACGGCCGTCAGCGCGTCGCTGTCGCGCAGCTCGTACTCGCGGTAGCCGAGGAAGGTGAAGTGGTCGGCGGCCAGCCAGCGCAGCAGCTCGCGGGCCTCCTCCACCTCGACGTCACCGAGGTCGTCCAGGGGCTCGGAGGGGAGGTCGTCGGCGATCCGCAGGGCGGAGTCGCGCATCTTCCCCCAGTCCTCGACGGCCTCGCGCACATCGGACAGCACACGGAGCAGATCGGTGTTGATCTGCTTCAGGTCGGCGCGGTCCGACTCCCGGTCGATCTCGACGTGGATCCACGACTCGACGACCGCGTCGTGCGGCAGTTCGGCGCGGACCTCCTTGCGGCCCTTGGAGCGGCGCGGCACGTCGCCGTGCGGCCGGTCGTCGGCGAGCACCTCGATCAGCCGGCCGGCGACGTCACGGCGGACGACGACCTGCGGGTGGATGACGAGGTGGATGCCGCGGCCCTGCCGGGACAGCTCGTTGGTCACCGAGTCGACCAGGAACGGCATGTCGTCGGTGACGACCTCGACCACGGAGTGGCTGCACGTCCAGCCGTTCTCCTCGACGGTCGGGGTGTGCACCCGGACGTTGGCCGTGCCCTGGGGGCGCTCCTCGGCGAGGCGGTAGTGGGAAGCCGCCGCACCGAAGACGTCGACCGGATCCCGGCCCGCGACGTCCTCCGGAGCGGTGTGCAGGTAGTAACGCTGGAGGTAGGCGAGCATCTGGTCCTCGACCGGCCGCTCTTCCCCGTCGCTCCCGGCCCCGGTGTCCTCCGCGAGGCGGACCCGTGGGGCCCCGCCCGGGCCATCGACACCACCGCCCGGACTGTTGTCAGCTACCCGTGCCGCCCGTGCGAGCAGCTCGGCCTTGGCTTCGTCCAGCTTGGTCTGCATGTCCTCTGGCTCCTGTCGCGCGCCGTTGCGTGACGTAGGTGTAAAAGGCGACGTACCGCCACGGCACGGAGTATCCGGTCCGGTCCGACGCTGTGCCGCCTCGGAAGACCCCCGGGACCGTACGGGCCGTTTCCGGCGGACGGTCCGGGAGGTGGACAGCGCTGATCGCCCGGGTGCGGTGGCACTCCGGGCCGGTGCCGGGGGCTTCGCTGCCCCCGAGGCGTATCGCGCTGATCACAGCACCAGGCTATCTCTCCCGCACCCACAACCGTCATGAGCCGCATATGTACAAAAGAACGGCCCGAACTTTGACACTCTGGACATCGCCACGGGTCGCTCCCGGCACGTAACGGGACAGGGCCGGTCACTCCCCGCCGACCCGTCGCGCCGCGGGCGGGCCGTCCATCGACTCGGCCAGCGCGACCGCCTCCGCCAGGGTGTCCACCACGGGCACCCCCACGGCCTCCAGGCTGTCCCGGCTGTGCGAACCACCGGTGTAGAGCACGGCGCGCGCCCCGACGTGGGCGGCGGCCACCGCGTCGTCCACCGCGTCCCCGATGACCACCGAGCGTTCGGGGTCCACCCCCTCCCCCTCCAGCTCCGCGAAGTGCCGCTCCATGTGCAGGGCCTTGCTGCCCCCGGAGGGACCGGTGCGGCCGTCCACCCGCACGAAGTGCGGCTCGATGCCGTAGCCCCGCACGGTGGGAACCAGCTGTTCGTGCCCGTACATGCTGAGCAGGGACTGGCTGCGGCCCGCCCCCGTCCACCGGGCCAGCAGCTCCTCGACGCCCTCGGTCAGCCCGCAGGCCGCCCGCCGCTCGGTGTAGTGGCGGTGGAAGAGGCCGTCCATCCGCTCCCACTCGGCGTCCGTGGGCAGCCGGCCGAGCAGCCGCTCGTAGAACCGGGGTATCGGCACGCAGTACGTCTCCCGGTACCGCTCCAGCGTGAGCGGTGGCAGGTCCACCTCCGCGAACGCCGCGTTCGTCGCGCCGACGACCGCGCCGATGTCGTCGAGCAGTGTGCCGTTCCAGTCCCAGACCAGATGCGTGGTGCCGTGCTTCCCCCGATTCGCCATACCGGAAACGGTACGCGCCGGGTACGACAACGGCACCGGCCCGGCCGCCGGGGCCCGTGGAGCTGGCCGGGATGGTGAGGTGCTCGGAGGCGCCCGTGGGGCTCTGGGGGCCTTGTGGGGCCTTGTGGGGCCTTGTGGGGCCTTGTGGGGCCTCAGCCGATGAGGCCGGGGATCTCCTGGACCCCGAACCACAGCAGCTCGTGGTCCTCCGCGCCGTCCACGGTGAACCGCGCGTCGTCGTCGCCGAGATCCGCCGCGCCCAGTGCCGCCGCTGCCGCCGTGACGTCCTTCTCCGCGTCGTCGGCGTCCACGTGCACCGCGGCGGCCTTCGCCAGGGCCACGGCCCGCGCGATCCGCACCTCTCCGAGCGACGAGGCGTCCAGGATCTGGTCCGGGTCGGCCACCGCCTCCCCGTCCGGCACGTCCACGGCGACGACGACGCGCCGCCGGGCCTCGTCCGGCCTGCCGGCGATCAGCCGCAGCGAGGCGGAGGCGGCCCGGTTGAGCGCCGCGTACTCCAGCTCCTCGATGTCGTCGGACACGTACCACTCACGCAGTGAGGGGGTCACCGCGTAGGCCGTGAGCGGGCCCGGCCCGATCTCGCCCGCGCCATGAGCCGTGGCGAGGCCGGAGAGGGTCAGAGGGACGTACACACGCATGGCTGACCGCTTTCGTCGTCGACAACGCCCCTCAGGATACGTGGGGCGTCCCCGATCGGGGCCCGTGAGCCACCCCCGGCCGTCCACCCCGCACCGCCCGTCACCCCCGTCGGAGCCCTTGCGGGGTGGGGCCCGCCACCCGGATAGGTGATCCTTCCCGGCCGCCCCTACCGGCCCCGTACCGGCTTGCGGCGCCCTCGGCCGCCCCCGTAGAAGATCACCGACGCGCGGATACCGCCCGGCACGCGCACGGGCAGACGACATCAGCCACGGGGGCCAGCACATGAACACGGACAGGACGAGGCCGGCCGGACGACGCGACCGTACGCGGCCCGGCACCGTGCCGACGCGGCGGACACCGCACCGGCCCCGGCCGCCGCTGCGGCCGCACCAGTGGTTCGCCGAGCGCCTGCTCGCGGTGCTCAGCGGCCAGCGCCCGGTGCACTGGATGCTGGGGCACACGATCGGCGAGGCCTACGACCAGCTGGCGGAGCTCGCCCCGGCCTCCCCGCTCGGCGCGGGATGCCGCCGCCCCGTCGTCCGCGCCTGCCACGGCACCCAGCCCGCCACCGGGGTGGTCGAGGCCTTCGCCAGCATCGCCACGGGCGAACGGGTACGCGCGATGGCCTTCCGCCTGGAACAGGGCCCGGACCTGCGCTGGCGCTGCGCCGCCGTGGACCTCGGCGGCGAACGCCTCCCGGCCGTCCGCTGACCACGCGGCGGTCGGGGCCGGGGGCGACGCGCCCACGGGACCGTGAACAGGAGGGCCGGTCCCGGACGAGGGCCCGCCATCAGGCGCCCCAGAACCTCCGCCGGGCCACCTGCCGGGTCCCTTCACGGAACCGTCCGCACCGGGCCGCCCACCGCACCGCACGCGGCCGCGCGGCCCCGGACCCCACGGACACGCCTGGGCCGGACACCCCACGGTGTCCGGCCCAGGCACGACGCGTCGGCGCCGACTCCTTCTCGCCGCGGCTACTTCCCGCCGCGGCTACTTCTTACGGCGGTCACTTCTTGCGGCGGCGGCCGCCGCCCTTCTGCGCCTTGCGCCGCTCGGCCCGGGTCATCCCGTCACCCGAGGAACGCCCGCCGTCACCGTCCTCGTTGGAGAAGTCGCCCTCGACGACCCCGCCCTCACCGTCCACCGTGGGCGCGGAGAAGTGCAGCCGGTCGGGCCGCTGCGGCGCGTCCAGGCCCTTGGCCCGGATCTCCGGACGCCCGGACCCCGCGGCCACGGGGGCGTCCTCCTTGGCCGGCGACGGCCGCTCCGCCTCCTCCGGGAGCGGCACCTCCTCGACCTGCTGCTCGACCTGGACCTCCAGGTTGAACAGGTAGCCGACGGACTCCTCCTTGATGCCCTCCATCATGGCGTTGAACATGTCGAAGCCCTCACGCTGGTACTCGACCAGCGGGTCCTTCTGCGCCATGGCACGGAGGCCGATGCCCTCCTGGAGGTAGTCCATCTCGTAGAGGTGCTCACGCCACTTGCGGTCCAGGACCGACAGCACCACACGCCGCTCCAGCTCGCGCATGATGTCCGAGCCGAGCGTCTTCTCGCGCTCCTCGTACTGCTCGTGGATGTCGTCCTTGACCGACTCCGCGATGAAGTCGGCGGTGACCCCGGCGAGATCGCCCGCGGCCTCCTCCAGCTCGGCGACCGTGACCTTCACCGGGTAGAGCTGCTTGAACGCGCCCCACAGCCGGTCGAGGTCCCACTCCTCGGAGAAGCCCTCGGCCGTCTCCTGGCGGATGTAGTCGTCGATCGTGTCGTCCATGAAGTGCCGGATCTGGTCCTGGAGGTCCTCGCCCTCCAGGACGCGGCGGCGCTCGCCGTAGATGACCTCGCGCTGCCGGTTGAGCACCTCGTCGTACTTCAGGACGTTCTTACGCGTCTCGAAGTTCTGCTGCTCCACCTGCGACTGCGCGGACGCGATCGCCCGGGTCACCATCTTGTTCTCGATCGGCACGTCGTCGGGGACGTTCGCCATGGACATCACACGCTCGACCATCTGCGCCTTGAACAGCCGCATCAGGTCGTCGCCCAGCGACAGGTAGAACCGGGACTCGCCCGGGTCGCCCTGACGGCCGGAACGACCACGCAGCTGGTTGTCGATGCGCCGCGACTCGTGCCGCTCGGTGCCCAGCACGTACAGCCCGCCGAGGTCCTTGACCTCCTCGAACTCCGCGCGTACGGCCTCCTCGGCCTTCTCCAGCGCGGCGGGCAGGGCGGCGGCCCACTCCTCGACGTGCTCGACGGGGTCCAGACCCCGCTGGCGCAGCTCCGCCTCGGCGAGATCGTCCGGGTTGCCGCCGAGCTTGATGTCGGTGCCTCGGCCGGCCATGTTCGTGGCGACCGTGACGGCGCCCTTGCGGCCGGCCTGGGCGACGATCGTCGCCTCACGGTCGTGCTGCTTGGCGTTGAGCACCTCGTGCTGGACACCGCGCTTGGAGAGCTGCTGCGAGAGGTACTCGGACTTCTCGACCGAGGTCGTACCGACGAGGATCGGCTGACCCTTCTCGTGCTTCTCCGCGATGTCGTCGACGACGGCGGCGAACTTGGCGACCTCGGTGCGGTAGATCAGGTCCGACTGGTCGGCGCGCTGCATCGGCCGGTTCGTCGGGATCGGCACGACGCCCAGCTTGTAGATCTGGTGGAACTCGGCGGCCTCGGTCATCGCCGTACCGGTCATGCCGGAGAGCTTGCTGTACAGGCGGAAGAAGTTCTGGAGGGTGATCGTGGCGAGGGTCTGGTTCTCGTCCTTGATGTCCACCCCTTCCTTCGCCTCGATGGCCTGGTGCATGCCCTCGTTGTAACGGCGGCCGGCGAGGATACGGCCGGTGTGCTCGTCGACGATCATGACTTCGCCGTCGATGACGACGTAGTCCTTGTCCTTCTTGAAGAGTTCCTTGGCCTTGATCGCGTTGTTGAGGTACCCGACGAGCGGTGTGTTGACCGACTCGTAGAGGTTGTCGATCCCGAGCCAGTCCTCGACCTTGGAGACACCGGGCTCGTGGATGGCCACGGTCCGCTTCTTCTCGTCGACCTCGTAGTCGCCGGTCTCCTCGACGCCCTTCAGCGGGTTGCCCGCCTCGCCCCTGGTCAGGCGGGTGACCAGCTTGGCGAAGTCGCCGTACCACTTGGTGGCCTGGTCGGCCGGGCCGGAGATGATCAGCGGTGTACGGGCCTCGTCCACGAGGATCGAGTCGACCTCGTCCACGATGGCGAAGTTGTGTCCGCGCTGGACGAGCTCCTCCTGCGACCACGCCATGTTGTCGCGGAGGTAGTCGAAGCCGAACTCGTTGTTCGTGCCGTAGGTGATGTCGTGGGCGTACTGCTCGCGGCGCTGCGCCGGCGTCATGTTGGCGACGATGCAGCCGACCTCCAGCCCGAGGAACTTGTGTACGCGGCCCATCATCTCGGAGTCACGCGAGGCCAGGTAGTCGTTCACCGTGATCAGGTGGACGCCCTTGCCGGAGAGCGCGTTGAGGTAGGCGGGCAGCGTACCGACGAGGGTCTTGCCCTCACCGGTCTTCATCTCGGCCACATAACCGAGGTGAAGCGCGGCACCGCCCATGATCTGGACGTCGTAGTGGCGCTGTCCCAGGACGCGCTTGGCGGCCTCACGGACGGTCGCGAACGCTTCGGGAAGCAGGTCGTCCAGGCTCTCGCCGTCCGCGTACCGTTCCTTGTACTCGTCGGTGAGCGCCCGCAGCTCGGCGTCGGAGAGGTTGACGAAGTCCTCTTCGATGGAGCTGACCTGGTCCGCGATGCGGTGCAGTTTGCGCAGGATCTTGCCTTCGCCTGCACGCATGAGCTTGTTGAAGACGGACACTGAGGCTGGTCTCCTTGCCGGTCGGGCCTGGGCACTGGGTCGTGTGATGGACTCTGGCGCGGGCACGGCAGGTGGGCCCCACCGCATCGGCCATCGTAAGCGAGGACCACGCCGCGCCGGGAGGGCTGCTGCCGCGTTGAACCGCGGCACCCTCCTCGGAACAACGGCCGGAAGGTACGGAAGGTGCCGGGAAGCCGGAAAAAGTGCTCGCCCCGGGAGCCCTGGATCACCACAATCCCTTCATGGAGCCCCTCACACTGACCACCGAACGCCTGCTCCTGCGCCCGTTCGGGCCGCAGGACGCGGAGGACACCCACGCCGCCTGCCAGGACCCCGGGATACAGCGCTGGACGGTCGTTCCCTCGCCGTACACCCGCGCCGACGCGGAACTCTTCACCGGGACGCTGTCCCCGCGGGGATGGGCGGACGACAGCATGTACAACTTCGCGGTGGTGCTGCGGGAGGGCGGCGCGCTGGTCGGCGCGCTCGGCGTGAACAGCCGCCTCCTGACCGGCACCTACGAGGTCGGCTTCTGGACGGCCAGGGAGCACCGCGGCCGCGGCTACACCACCGAGGCCCTGCGCGAGGCGGCGCGCTGGTCGTTCACGGACCTCGCCGCGGACCGTCTGGAATGGCGGGCCGAGGTCGGCAACGTCCCGTCGCGGGCCGTGGCGCTGAAGGCGGGGTTCCGCATGGAGGGCGACCAGCGCTCGGCCCTGCTCAACAAGGGGACGCGGCGGGACACCTGGGTCGGCGCCCTGATCCCCGCCGACCTGGGGCTGGCGGGCACCCATCCCTATCTTCCCGCACCCGGTGTCAGTGCGACGCCCTAAGGTTCCACGCATGACGCCCGTGCCGCCGCCCGTTCTGGAAATCTCCGCCGACCAGGCCCGCCGGATCGCCCTGCGCGCCCAGGGACTCCTGGGCGCGCCGGACCGCCGCGGCGGAGTCGCGGGAGTGCTCCGCCACCTCGGGGCCGTCCAGCTCGACACGATCTCGGTCCTGGCCCGCTCGCACGAACTCGTCCCGTACGCACGGCTCGGCGCCGTCGGCCGCCGCACGGTCGAGGAGGCGTACTGGTCGGGCGGGCGCTCGTTCGAGTACTGGTCGCACGCCGCGTGCGTCCTGCCGGTCGAGGAGTGGCCGCACTTCGCCTTCCGCCGCCGGGCCTTCCGCACCCGCCCGCACTGGAACCACACGCTCCCCGACGGGGCGTACGACACGGTGATCAAGCAGTTGCGCGCGGAGGGGCCGCTGACGGCCACGGAGCTGGGCGGCGCGAAGAACGGCGGCGAGTGGTGGGACTGGTCGGCGTCCAAGGTCGCCGTCGAACGGGCCCTGATGTACGGCGAAGTGGTCTGCACCGAGCGGCGCGGCTGGAAGCGCGTCTACGACCTGGCCGAGCGCGCCATCCCCGACGCCCTGCTCCACGACGACCTGGACGACGCGGAGTGCCTGCGCCGGCTGGTCGCCCTCGCGGGCGGTTCGCTGGGGATCGGCACCCGGGCGGACATCGCCGACTACCACCGCCTCAAGGCGGAGGAGTTCGACGCCGTGGTGGCGGACTCCGGGCTCGTCCCGGTGGCCGTGCGCGGCTGGGCGAAGCCGGCCTGGGCCGACCCGCGGGCGTTGGCGTCGGAGCCGCGCGGACGCCACCGTACGACGCTGCTGTCCCCGTTCGACTCGCTGGTCTGGGAACGCGCCCGCACCGAGCGGATCTTCGGCTTCACCCACCGCCTGGAGGCGTATGTGCCCCGGCTCAAGCGGGTCCACGGCTACTTCGCGATGCCCCTGCTGGCGGGCGGGCGGCTCCAGGGCCGGGTGGACCCCGCCAGGGAAGGCACCACGCTGGTGGCCCGGCAGGTGTCGCTGGACGGCGGGAAGGCTGTGACGCCGATGGCCGAGGCGCTGGTGGAGGCGGCCTCCTGGGTCGGCTGCACGGCGGTACGGCTGGAGAAGGTGGACGCCCCGGAGCTGCGCGAGCCGCTCATGGCGGAGATCGCCCGCGCCCTCTCCTGAGCCCCGCTCACGGCCGCGAGGCGCCTGGCGCACTGCGGCGGGAGGCGCGGGGGCGTGGGGCGGGGTGCGTGGGGCGGGGTGCGTGCCGCCTCGCGGCGATGTGCGGGGCGCCGCGCCCGCCGCGATCCGCTCCGGCGGTTCGACCGGGCGCCCGGGGCCGTCACGCGGCGCCGGGGACCGCGGGCCTCATCTCACCGGATCTCCAGAATCTTTTCCCGCATGGCATAGACGACGGCTTCCATGCGGGAGTGCAGCTGGAGTTTCTCCAGAATATTGCGGACGTGGTTCTTCACCGTGTTCTCGGAGATGAACAATTCCTTGGCGATGTCCCGGTTGTTCATCCCGGTGGCGACGAGCTTGAGCACTTCCAGCTCCCGTTCCGTGAGACGCGGGGCGGGAACGAGCCGGCGTTCGTCGGTGCGCTGGATCATCGACTTGAACTCGGTGAGGAGTTTCGAGGCCATCGACGGACTGATCTGGGACTGGCCGTCCGCCACCGCGCGAATGGCCGTGGCCACCTCGTCGGTGGAGATCTCCTTCAGGAGATAGCCCGTCGCACCCGCCTTGATCGCCTCGTAGAGGTCCGCCTCCTCGTCGCTGATCGTCAGCATGATGATCTTCGCGCTGGGCGCCACTTCCTTGATCGAGGTGCATGCCTCGATGCCGCCCCTCCTGGGCATCCGGACATCCATCAGCACGATGTCGGGCAGCAGGTCCGCGGCCTTGTCCACCGCCTCCGCGCCGTCCCCCGCCTCGCCGATGACCTGGATGTCCTCCTCCTGGGCGAGGACGATCTCCAGGCCTCTGCGGAAGAGCGCGTGGTCGTCGACGACGAGGACCCTGATGGGCTCCTCGCGGGAACCGCCGTCGTCGGTCCCGCGCTCCGCCACCGCGGCGTCATGGGCACCGTTCGTCCTGCGCACCGGTCCGAAGGTGTCCGCCATCGTTCCTCCCCCTGAAGGCCACGGCCTGAGCTCACAGGCTGTCCGCCAACGGCAGTTCTCGGAACGCCGGTTGGCTTGGGACACCATGCTTTCATGCCTGGAGGCCGAAACGGTGTTCCCGCCGCGGCGCACGCGGTGCCCCCGGGGCGCACAGACGCTTCCGGGGGCACCGCGCGTACGGGCTAAGTGGACGGCGTCAGCCCCCGAGCGCACCGCCCGCACCGCCCGCCTCGTCGGCGGCCAGGGGGTCGGTCCTCAGGTGGATCACGCCGTAGTCGTACGCGTGCCGTCGGTAGACGACACTCGGTTCCTTGGTCTCGGAGTCGACGAACAGGTAGAAGTCGTGCCCGACCAGCTCCATCTCGTAGAGCGCCTGGTCGAGCGTCATCGGTGCTGCGACGTGCGTCTTCTCGCGCACCACGAGCGGCCCGTCGCCCTGTACGTCGAGCGAACCGGCCTTGGTGGCGGGTACCGGCGGCGGCGTCTGGGCGCCGACCAGCTCGCCGTCCCCGTTGAACGAAGCGGCGTCCGGCACGACTTCGCCCACCGCGGCGGCGGACAGCCTGCCGTTGCCCCGGCGGCTGTACCGCTTGTCGTGTTCCTTGCGCAGCCGTGCGTCCAGCTTGTCGGTGGCCAGGTCCAGCGCTGCGTACGGGTCGCCTGCTGCCGCCTCCGCCCTGATGACCGGTCCACGCGAGCGGAGCGTGATCTCCACCCGTGCCGCACGGTCGGCCTGACGGGGGTTCAGCTCCTTGGACACCTCGACGTCCAGGCTCATCACCTTGCCGTCGAACTTCTGGATCTTGTCCAGCTTCAACTTCTCGGCCACGTGCTTGCGGAACCGCTCGGGCACCTCGGTCTTGCGGCCCTTGACGACGATGTCCACGCAGAACTCCGTTCCCGGATCGCCCCGCTCAGAGACGGAGCATCTCCTTTTTCGCACCAGGCTCCGATGATCACCGGAGCCGCGGACTCGGTGACTTTCACCTCCTCCCCCTGCGGCGAGATCTGCGCCCCACCGCTTTCCGTGCTTCTGGCCTACTGGTGGGTTACCTGCCCGAAACCTGGTGGTGCATTCATCGAGGTCCGGCATTCACCGTGCCTCACAACCGAACATAGCCTGCTCGGCCCCCTGTCGGCACCCGCTACTCGTGCGTACCTCCGATCAGGGCCCTGTACCCCCTCCCCACCTGCAACAACGAAACATTTCTGTCAGTTCCGGTTTAATTCGAAAGCGGAGGGGGATGCCGAGACCACAGCGGCGCTCAGGGGCACCGCCCGGTCCCCGGCCGGCCGTGCCGTGCGCACGGCACGTGCCGCCTCGGCGAGGGTGGCTCCGGTCGTCAGGAGGTCGTCCACCAGCACCACCCGGCCGCCGCTCAGCAAGCGCCCGCCCCGGACGTCCACCTCCAGGGCCCCCGCCAGGTTCTCCTGCCGCTCCCTGGCGCCCAGCCCCGCCTGGTCCGCCACCGCGCGCCGCTGCCGCAGCACGGCGGTCACCCGGGCCGTCAGACCCCCGCGCCGTAACTCCGCCGCCGCGGCGAAGGCGATCCGGCGGGCCGGATCGTGCCCCCGCGCCGCCGTGGCCACCCGCGACGACGGCATCGGCACCAGCAACAGCGGCCCCTCACCCCCCATCCACCCCGTCCCGGCCCGTACGGCGCCCGCCAGCGCCCCGCCGAGGGCCCCCGCGAGGCCGAGTGCGCCTCGCTCCTTGTGGGCCAGCAGCACCGCGCGTACCGCGTTCTCGTACGGGGCGGCGGCGTGCACCACCGGGAGCCCGGCGGGCTCCGGCATCGGCCGCACCCGCTCCGGCGCCACCGCCAGCTCCGCCGCGCACCCGCCGCACAGCTCCGTCCGGGGCCTGCCGCAGCCGCCGCAGGCCGCCGGCAGCACCAGCCCGGTGATCTCCCGCCACCATCCGCGCACAGCCCCACTGTGCCCGTACGGCAGGAACCGGACCACCCCTGTGGACAACGCCCTGTGGACAACTCCGGCCGCGCCCACGCCCCCGTTCCGGCAGGCCAGGGCCGGCCGCCCGTACGGTCAGCCGGGATAGACCAGCGAGGAGCCCTCCTTGAGGACCGTCTGCCAGTTGTCCCCGGGCGACAGCTTCACTATCCCGTCGCTCTCGGTGTCCGCCATCAACGGCAACTGCTCGTCGTCCGCAGCCGCGACGGCCGTCACCTGGTTGACGCCGGGCAGCACACCGGAGGACGACGTGGACCCGTCGGCCTGCACGTACCGCACCTGCTGGACCCCGCCCTCCTCCTTGCCGACCACCACCAGGCGGCTGCGGCCCGACCAGGACACCGCGGTGACATCGGTCAGCTGCGGCGCGGCGGTACGCAGGTCCTCCACCGAGACCCGCTCCGCGTCACCCGAGCCGTGGCGCTCCACCCGCCCGATCCGCAACGTCGTGTGCTCGCCCTCGGCCACCCGCAGGGCGACCCGCACCCCGTCGGCCGACAGCCGCAGGGCCTCGATACGGCCCTTGCCCAGGTCGGGGACCGTGACCTCCTGCGGCTCGCCCTCGCCGCCGACCAGCCGCAGCAGCCGGGGCCCGGACGGATTCCGGTCGGCGACCCACAGATCGCCCCGGCCGTCCCAGCTCGGCGCCGAGAGCCCGTCCTCGGCCTTCTTGGCGTGGCTGGTCACCACGGGGGCGGCCGCCTCGTCCTCCGACACCACGGACGACACGTACAGATCGCGCTGGTCCGCCGAGACCGCGGCGCCCTGCTGCTCGTCCCGGGACACGCCGACCGCGCCCATGGCCACGTGTCCGGCGCCCAGCGGGCCCGCCACCGGCTGCGGATCGCCGAGGCCCTTGCTGCCCGAGGGAATCCGCTGTACCCGGCCCTTGTCGTCCACGAAGTACTGGCTGTCGGGGGTGGAGGAGCCCCGGTCCCCCTCGAACTCCTCCGACTCGTCGGCCGCCAGGGAGCACAGCGGACCGTGCTCGCCCTGGAGCTCCACCTGCCCCACCCGGGCGGACGTCAGGTCCCGCAGGGTGAAGAGCACCTGGGCCGCCATCATCCGGCACTCCGCCGGCCCCGCCTTGTCCGCCTGCTTGCTGAGCCGCACCTTCAGCACGTTCTGGTCGTCGGGTGCCAGGGTGACGTCTCCCTTCCTGAGCGTCGTCCCGGCGGGGAAGCTGGACTCGACCACCGGCCGCAGCCAGTTCGAGGGGCCCTCCAGGAGCGTCCGCACGGTCTGCGTGGCGGTGTCCATCCGGGTGACCGGGTCCGTCCGGTTGCGCACGTAGACGGGGTCGGCGACGAGCGAGGGCTCGCTCCCCGCCCGTGCCGCCGCGAAGTAGTACTTGTTCACGGGCCGGTACAGCCGCTTGAAGTCGGACTGCCCCAGCACCAGGCCGTCCGGCACGACGTCGATGCGCCACTCCTGCTTGCCGTCGGGGCCCTTCTCCAGGACCAGGTGCAGGGCCTGGGAGTAGTCCGTGGGCGCCAGCGGCCGGTAGGAGCTCTGCGCGTCGACCGCCGCCACCTGTTCACCGGTCAGCGTGTACGTGGTCTCGGTGGCCTTGCGCTCCTTGTCGTGGAACGAGGGCCCGTTGCGGTTGGGCGCCTTCGCGAGCACCGTGGTGCCCTCGCTCGGCTTCCAGGAACGCCCCGCCTGCTGGGTCAGATAGGTGCGGGTCGTCGCGAAGCCCGGGTCGTCACTCGTCATCGACTCCAGGAAACCGTCGACGATCTCCAGGGGGGCGGCGCCCTCCCTCGGCGGCACCGCGTACACCTGCACCTGGGCGTCACCGGCCCGCGAGGCCTCGACCGCCTTCACATCACCGGTCTCCGGCATCGCTCCGCAACCGGCCAGCACCAGGACGGCGCAGCCGAGCGGCACGGACACCCGCGCCGCCCGCCCGCGGCCGCCTCGCCGACGCTCAGTGTCCACGGGTCCTGTCCTCCTGCTCCGGATCCTGCGTCCTGGTGTCCGTGTGGCTCTCCGGCCGCTCCCCGGCCGGACGCGGCACCACACGCGCGCCGTTGCCCGGCAGGGCCGCCGGGTCGACCGAGGCCGGAGCCGAAGGCCGTGCCAGGGGCCCTTGGGACGGCACGGGCAGTTGCTTCCGTGTGGTGGCCCCGCTCTGGCTCGGCAGGGACACCAGCTGATGCTCGGCGGTCACCGAGGCAGCCTCGGAGCGCTCGCGGGCCTCCCGGTTGCGCCGCGAGTCCTCCGGCTCCAGCGGTATCGGAGACCCGCGCAGCGGCTCGTCCGCCGTACGCGGCAGAGTCAGCCGGAACTGCGAACCGCCACCGGGCTCGCCCCAGGCCTGCAACCAGCCCCCGTGCAGCCGGGCGTCCTCGACCGCGATCGACAGCCCGAGCCCGGTCCCACCGGTGGTACGGGCCCGCGCCGGATCGGCACGCCAGAAGCGGTTGAAGACCCGGGTCGCCTCGCCGGGCTTGAGGCCCACGCCGTAGTCCCGGACCGCCACCGCCACCGCGCCCTGGGCCACGCCCATCCGTACGACGACGTCCCGGCCCTCACCGTGCTCCACGGCGTTGACGACCAGGTTGCGCAGGACCCGCTCGACGCGGCGCGGGTCGGCCTCGGCGACCACGGGCTGTTCGTCGCCCACGACGAGGATCCGGCTCCCCTTGCGCTCCGCCAGCGGCTCGGCACCGCCGATCACCCGCCGGACGACCGTCCTCAGGTCGATCGGCTCGGCGTCCAGCGCCGCGGCCCCCGCGTCGAACCTGCTGATCTCCAGCAGGTCGGACAGGAGGGACTCGAAACGGTCGAGCTGGTCACCGAGCAGTTCGGCGGAACGCGCGGTCACCGGGTCGAAGTCGACGCGTGCCTCATGGATGACGTCGGCGGCCATCCGTACGGTCGTCAGCGGTGTCCGCAGCTCGTGGCTGACGTCCGAGACGAACCGCCGCTGCATCCGCGAGAGCTCTTCGAGCTGCTGGATCTTCAGCTGGAGGTTCTGCGCCATCTTGTTGAAGGCCTCACCGAGGCGGGCGATGTCGTCCTCGCCGGTGACCTTCATCCGCTCCTGGAGCTTCCCCGCCGACAGCCGTTCCGCGATCCCCGCGGCCATCCGCACGGGCGTGACGACCTGGCGTACGACGAACCAGGCGATGGCGCCCAGCAGGACGACCACGAAGAGGCCCGCCGTCGCCAGCGTCGTCGTGACCAGGGTCAGCGACTTCTCCTCCTGGGTGAGCGGGAAGAGGTAGTACAGCTCGTACGGGTTGTGGTCGATGTCGTAGAGCCGCTTGCCCACGACGAGCCCGGCCTGGGGCTCCTTCCCGTACGAGTACTTGATCAGGGAGTACGTCTGGAACGCCCCGGGACCCTTGTCCACGGCTTCCCGCAGCCTCTGCGGCACGCTGGACGCCTCGACGCTGCCCGACCCCCGGGGGGCGCGGCTGGTGGCGCCCTGCTCCACGGAGTCGGCGCTCAGGGCCACCACGTTGAACGCGCTCGTACCGCCGCTGGCGAGCTGGTCAACCAGCTCGGTACGCCAGGAGGTGTTCGCCGTCATACCATCGGCGCCCTCCTCCTCGCCCTGGTCGCCCGGGGCGGCCGGCGCGTTCGCGTTGGCCTGGGCCGCCGCGAAACCACCGGCCGCCTGCGTCTGCGCGGCCTTCGCCTTCGCGTCGAGCAGGCCGTTCTTGACCTGCCCGATCACGACGAAGCCCAACAGCAGGACCACGGCGATCGACATGAGCAGCGTGCCCGCGACGACGCGCAGCTGCAGATTGCGGCGCCACAGACGCACAGCGGGCAGCAACGGCCGCCGGACCCACCGCATCAGCAGCCGGAGCACGGGAACGCCCGGCGCCCGGTCGGTGAACACCCGGCCGTCCCGCAGGATCCGGCCGAACCGGGAAGACCTCCGTGCCGACCCGGCAGCCCCCTCCGCACGGACTCCCGGGCCCCCGGGTTTCGGAGCAGAGCTGCCCAGGGTCATGTCAGCTCGGTCCGGCCTTGTAACCGACACCGCGGACGGTCACGACGATCTCCGGCCGCTCCGGGTCCTTCTCGACCTTGGAGCGGAGCCGCTGGACGTGCACGTTCACCAGACGGGTGTCGGCGGCGTGGCGGTAACCCCAGACCTGTTCGAGGAGCACCTCACGGGTGAAGACCTGCCACGGCTTACGGGCCAGGGCGACCAGCAGGTCGAACTCCAGCGGGGTGAGCGCGATGGACTGGCCCTCCCGCTTCACCGAATGACCGGCCACATCGATGACCAGGTCACCGATCGCCAGCTGCTCCGGCGCCGGCTCCTCGGACCTCCGCAGACGTGCCCTGATCCGGGCGACCAACTCCTTCGGTTTGAACGGCTTGACGATGTAGTCGTCGGCCCCTGACTCCAGGCCCACCACCACGTCGACCGTGTCGCTCTTGGCGGTGAGCATGACGATCGGCACACCCGACTCGGCCCGGATCAGCCGGCAGACCTCGATGCCGTCCCGTCCGGGCAGCATGAGGTCCAGCAGCACCAGATCCGGCTTGGCCTCACGAAATGCGGCCAGTGCCTTGTCGCCGTCCGCTACGAACGACGGCTCGAAACCTTCTCCACGCAGCACAATGCCGAGCATCTCGGCCAGCGCGGTGTCGTCGTCGACGACAAGGACGCGTCCCTTCATAAACGACATCATCCCATTAGCTAATCGTTACCTGCGATGATCTGGCACACAGCTCTGCCAGTCCGACCCCCGTGACCGGGGAAACCACACCCTCCTCCGTGACGATCGCCGTGACCAGTTCGGGCGGCGTGATATCGAATGCCGGGTTGTACGCCTGGGCTCCCACCGCCGCCGAGGCCTCCCCGTCCTTTTCCGCCCCGGCCGGAACAGGCCGGGGAAATGTGAACTCCGTCACTTCACTCGCGGAGCGCTGCTCCACGACGACGGCCGCCCCGTCCGGCGTCCCCGGATCGACGGTCGAGGTCGGCGCCACCACGACGAAGGGCACATGGTGGTACTTCGCCAGCACCGCCAACGGATAACTCCCCACCTTGTTGGCCACCGAGCCGTCCGCCGCGATGCGGTCCGCACCGATGAGTACGGCATCGACCTCCCCGGCGGCAAACAGGGAGCCCGCCGCGCTGTCCGTGAGCACCCGGTAGGGCAGCCCGTTCCGCGCGGCCTCGTACGCCGTGAGCCGGGCGCCCTGGAGCAGCGGACGGGTCTCGTCCACCCACAGCTGCCGCAGCCTGCCCTCGCGGTGCGCCCGCAGCGCGACCGCGAACGCGGTCCCCTCGCCACCGGACACCAACGCCCCGGTGTTGCAGTGGGTCAGCAGCCGGTGCGCACCCTCCGGGAGAAGCTCCGCCAGCAGCTGGGACCCGTACCGAGCCATCCGGGCACTGGCCGCGGCGTCCTCCCGGTGCAGCGCCCGAGCCTCGGCCAGCGCCGCACCGGCGGCCCGCTCCCGGTCCGCCCCCTTCGCCTCGGCGCTCCGGTAGGCCTCCGCCACCCGCCGCGCACCGTATCCGAGGTTCACCGCGGTGGGCCTCGCCCCCTCCAGCAGCTCCACGGCCCGCCCGACGTCCTCGCCTCGCGCCGCGGCCAGGGCCACTCCGTAACCGCCGGCGATCCCCAGCAGGGGCGCGCCGCGCACCGCCAGCGTCCGGATCGCCCCCACCAGCGCGGGAACGTCCCCGCACACCAGCTCGACCTCCTGCGACGGCAGCCGCGTCTGGTCGAGGAGCACCACCACGGGGCCTCCCGGCGGCTCGTCCCAGCGAAGTACGGAAAGGGCCGGAGGTTCGATACCCACCGGCGAACGCGCGTCCTGATCAGCCATCCGCCCAGTCTGCCCGCTGAACGGCCCCGGCCAGAAGACACGAAGGACACAGAGCGCCCGGTCCGCGCCGGGGCGGCGCGTGACACGATGGCTGCCAACCTGCCGCCCCGACGAGCGGTCAGGACCGTGAAGGAGCGACGATGAACGACTCTCCGGGCTGGGCTTCGCCCGGATCCGCCCCCTCCGACGACCAGGACGGGACGGCCGGCATCCCCCGGCCCTCCACACCGGCCGACGGGGACCGCCCGGACGGTCGGTGGTCCCCCGCCCAGCCCCCGGCCGGGCAGTGGTCCCCGCCGAGCGCACCGGGCCGCGGGCCCGGCACCGGACCCGGCTTGCCTCCGACCCCGCCGGGCTGGGGCGGCGCCCCGGGACCGGGCTGGGGCGGTCCGCCCCCGGCGGCGAAGCCCGGAGTCATCCCGCTCCGCCCGCTGGGCGTCGGCGAGATCCTCGACGGCGCCGTCTCGACGATGCGCACCCACTGGCGCACCGTGCTCGGCGTCAGCCTCACCGTCTCCGTGGTCACCGAGATCCTGGTCATCCTCCTCCAGCGCTACGTCCTGCCGGAGCCGGCCTCGATCGACCCGAACGCCGTCGGGGCCGAGGCCGTGCGACAGGCCGGCGACTCGCTCCGCTCGGAACTCTTCTCCACCGTGCCGGCCTCGGTCATCGCCATGATCGCCACCCTGCTCACCACCTCCGTCCTCACCGTCGTCATCAGCCGCTCGGTACTGGGGCGGAGCGTGACCCTGCGCGAAGCGTGGTCCGAGGCCCGCCCCAGGCTCCTGCCACTGCTCGGACTGACCGTGCTGCTCAGCGCCATGGTCGTGGCGATCATGGCGGTCGGGCTGACCCCCGGACTGCTCCTGCCCGGCGGCCTGGGTGCCGCGCTGGCCTTCCTCGGCTTCGTCGCCGCCTGCGTCGTCGCGGTGTGGCTCTGGGTCCGCTTCACACTCGCCGCACCCGCCCTGATGCTGGAGCGGCAGCCGATCCTCACCTCGCTGCGCCGCTCCGCGAAGCTGGTCAAGGGCAGTTGGTGGCGGATGTTCGGGATGCTGCTCCTGACCGGCGTGCTGATCTTCGTCCTCACCTTGATCATCGCCATTCCGTTCGGCATCATCGCCGTGACCGTGGACAGCAACGGGCTGAGCGAATTCCTCAACAGCGACGCCACCGACTTCGGCTGGCCCTTCCTCATCATCACGGGCATCGGCGAAGTGATCGTCTCGACACTCGCCTACCCCTTCACCGCGGGAGTGATGGCGCTGCTCTACGTCGACCAGCGCATCCGGCGCGAAGCACTCGACCTGGACCTCGCCAGGGCCGCCGGAGTGCCCGGATACGACACCCCTAGGAGCTGATGCGGTGTTGGCAGCGGGGGGCGCCACAACGGCGGCACGGTTCGTCGGCGCGGGGGACGGGACACCCCTCGACGTCCCGCGCCTTCCCGCCCGGGAGGCGGCCGAGGACGAGCTGTCCGACCCGATGTACCACCAACACGACCCGAACCTCCTCGAACGCGCCATCGACCGCTTCTGGTCCTGGGTGGGTGACCTCTTCGACGGAGCTGCGGGGGCCGCACCCGGTGGCGCGCTCGGGCTCGTGGTGATCGTCCTCGTCGTCCTCGGCCTGGTCGCCGCCCTCTGGTGGCGGCTGGGAACGCCGCGGCGCGTCCACCGTCCCACGAAGACGCTCCTCGGCGGCACCGCCCGCAGCGCGACCGACCACCGCGAGGCGGCACAGGCGCACGCCGACGCCCACCGGTGGACGGAAGCCGTCCAGGAACGCATGCGCGCCCTCGTCCGCTCGCTGGAGGACCGGGCCGTACTCGACGCCCGCCCGGGCCGCACCGCGGACGAGGCGGCCGCCGAAGCCGGCCGGGTCCTGCCCGAGCAGGCCGCCCGGCTCCGCACCGCCGCCCGGGTCTTCGACGACGTCACGTACGGAGGACGCACGGCCGACCAGGCCGCGTACCAGAGCATGTGCGCACTCGACCGCGACATCGAGACCGCCAAGCCCCTGCTCGGCACCGGCCCGACCGGAGCCGCCCGATGACCGAGACCTCCGTGCCCGCCCCCGCGCCCGCCACCCCCCTGGGTCCGGAAACGCCGTCTCCCGCGACGTCGGTCTCCCGCGCCCCCCACCAGATCTGGCGGAGGGTACGCGGACTGCTGCTCGCCGCACTGCTCCTCGCGGTCGCCGGCATCACCTTCGCCGCCCTCACCTCCGGTGGAGCCCACGGGCGTCTCGACCCCCGCTCCCCCGACCCGTCCGGCAGCCGCGCCGTCGCCGAACTCCTCAAGGACCGAGGCGTCACGGTCGACGTCGCCACCACGCTCGACGAGGCCACCGCCGCCGCCGGCCCCGACACCACGCTCCTCGTCGCCGGCCCCAACGTGCTCACCGCCTACCAGCGGCACGTCCTCCGGGCGGCCACCGGCGACTCCTCGGGACGCACGGTCCTCGTGGCACCCGGACGCTCGTCCGTCGGGGCACTCGCCCCCGGTACCCACGCCGACTCCGCGGGCCCCGTGGCGTCCCGGCCGGCCGACTGCGACCTGCCCGCCGCGCGTTCCGCGGGCACCGCCGACACAGGGGGCTTCCGCTACCGCACGGACGCCCACGACGCCATCGCCTGCTACCCCGCCGACGGCCTCCCCACCTTCCTCGTGCTCCCCGAGCACGGAACCGGCGACACCGTGCTCCTCGGCTCCCCCGACCTCCTCCACAACGACCGTCTCGACCAGCAGGGGAACGCGTCGCTCGCCCTGCAGACCCTCGGTTCCCGCCCTCATCTCGTCTGGTACCTCCCCTCTCTCTCGGACCCGTCCGCCATGGGCTCCGGCGACGGAAGCGGCAGTGGTGACGACGGCACGGCGGGCGAGAGCGGGTTCCTCGACCTCGTCCCCTCCGGCTGGCTCTGGGGCACCCTCCAACTCGCCCTCGCGGCAGTCCTCGCCGCGATCTGGCGCGCCCGCCGTCTCGGCCCGCTGGTCACCGAACGACTCCCCGTGGCCGTCCGGGCCTCCGAATCCACCGAAGGCCGGGCCCGCCTCTACCGCAAGACCAACGCCCGCGACCGGGCCGCCGAAACCCTGCGCTCCGCCACCCGCGACCGCCTCGCTCCCCTCGTCGGAGTGGCGGTCCGCGACGCCCAGTCCCCCGAGGTCCTGCTCCCCGCCGTCTCCGTCTGCCTCGGCACCTCCTCGGACAGCAACGCCGCCGCACTGCTCTTCGGCCCGGCTCCGGCCGACGACGCCACTCTCGTTCTCCTGACCGACCAACTCGACGCCCTCGAAAGAGAGGTACGCACCTCATGAGCGCCCCGACCCCGGAGCCCACCGAGCACGTGGACACCGAAGGGAACCCGACGGCACCCGTCTCGTCCGACCGGGCCCGCGCCTCCCTGGAATCCTTGCGCTCGGAGATCGCCAAGGCCGTGGTCGGCCAGGACCCCGCCGTGACGGGCCTGGTCGTCGCCCTGCTCTGCCGGGGCCATGTGCTGCTCGAAGGCGTCCCGGGCGTGGCCAAGACGCTCCTTGTCCGCGCCCTCGCGGCTGCCCTCGAACTGGACACCAAGCGCGTCCAGTTCACGCCCGACCTGATGCCGAGCGATGTCACGGGCTCACTCGTCTACGACGCCCGTACCGCCGAATTCTCCTTCCAGCCGGGGCCGGTGTTCACCAACCTCCTGCTCGCGGACGAAATCAACCGGACCCCTCCGAAGACACAGTCCTCCCTCCTGGAGGCCATGGAGGAACACCAGGTCACCGTCGACGGTGACCCCCGTGCCCTGCCCGAGCCGTTCCTGGTCGCGGCCACCCAGAACCCCGTCGAGTACGAGGGGACCTATCCGCTCCCCGAGGCCCAGTTGGACCGCTTCCTTCTCAAGCTGACGGTGCCGCTGCCGTCCCGCGAGGACGAGATCGCGGTCCTGACCCGCCACGCAAGCGGTTTCGATCCGCGGGACCTCGACGCCGCGGGCATACGGCCGGTGGCCGGCCCCGCCGACCTGGCGGCCGCACGGGAAGCGGTGGCCAAGACCCAGGTGTCCGCCGAAATCGCCGCCTACGTCGTGGATATCTGCCGTGCCACGCGTGAATCCCCCTCACTCACTCTCGGCGCGTCCCCTCGCGGCGCGACCGCCCTGCTGTCCACCGCACGTGCCTGGGCCTGGCTCACCGGCCGGGACTACGTCATCCCGGACGACGTGAAGGCCCTGGCGCTCCCCACACTTCGTCATCGCGTCCAACTGCGGCCGGAAGCCGAGATGGAGGGAGTCACCGCTGACTCCGTCATCACCGCTGTCCTCGCCCATGTGCCCGTCCCCCGATGAGGCGGTGACCATGGCCCTCACCGGACGAACCGCACTGCTGGCCGCCTTGGGATCACTCCCCGTAGGCATTCTGGCCCCGAGCTGGGCAGGCCTGCTCGCGGTCAATGTGCCGCTCTCGTTGGCAATTCTGTGCGACTACGCCCTGGCAGCGCCAGTACGTACGCTGCGGTTCACCCGAACTGGTGATACATCTGTTCGACTCGGTGACACGGCGAACGTGCGACTCACCGTAACCAACCCCTCGGGCCGTCGCCTTCGCGCCCAGCTCCGCGACGCCTGGCCGCCCAGCAGTTGGTCGTCCGAGGCCGAACAGGCCGCGTCCCACCACCGATTCACGGTCCCCGCCGGAGAACGCGGCCGCCTCACCACACTCCTCCGCCCCTCCCGGCGGGGGGACCGCCAGGCGCAGCGGGTCACCGTCCGCTCGTTCGGCCCCCTGGGGCTCGCCGCCCGCCAGGGGCGCCACGACGTCCCGTGGACGGTCAGGGTCCTACCGCCGTTCACGAGCCGCAAGCATCTCCCCTCCCGTCTCGCCAGGCTCCGCGAACTGGACGGCCGTACCAGCGTGCTGACCCGGGGAGAGGGCACCGAGTTCGACAGCCTCCGTGCCTACGTCCCGGGGGACGACACCCGCTCCATCGACTGGCGGGCCACCGCACGCCAGTCGTCGGTGGCCGTGCGTACCTGGCGCCCGGAACGGGACCGCCACATCCTCGTCGTCCTCGACACCGGCCGTACGTCCGCCGGCCGGGTCGGGGACGTACCGCGACTGGACGCGGCCATGGACGCCGCCCTGCTCCTCACCGCGCTGGCCACCCGTGCGGGTGACCGGGTGAACCTCCTCGCCTACGACCGGCGGGTGCGAGCCCGTGTCCGTGGCGGGGCGGCCGGGGGCGATGTCCTGTCGGCCGTCGTCGCCGCCATGGCCCCTCTGGAACCGGAGCTCGTGGAGACGGACGCCCGGGGCCTGAGCACCACCGCCCTGGCCCACGCGCCCCGGCGTTCCCTGCTCGTGCTGCTCACGAGCCTGGACGCCGCTCCGGTGGAAGAGGGCCTGCTGCCGGTCCTCCCCCAACTCACCCGCCGTCACACGGTGCTGGTGGCCTCCGTCGCGGACCCTCACGTCGAGGCCATGGCCCGGGGCCGGGGGTCGATCGAGGCGGTGTACGAGGCCGCGGCGGGCACACGGACGGCCGAGCAGCGCCGCCGGACCGCCGATCAGCTCCGCCGACACGGTGTGACCGTGGTCGACGCCACTCCCGACGCGCTCGCTCCCGCGCTGGCCGATGCCTATCTGGCTCTGAAGGCCGCCGGCCGCCTCTGACGGCCCCTCCCGCACCTCCGGGCCGTCGCCGTTCGCGAGAGGGTCGTCACACGGCACGACGTTGACCTTCGAGTGGGTTGAAGCCCAATGATGGCGGCGTGCCACATTCCGACTTGATGCCCATCGGGCTCTTCGCCCGCCGCAGTGGTCTGACCGCCAGCGCGTTGCGCTTCTACGCGGACTCAGGACTGCTGCGCCCTTCCGAGACCGACCCGGTGACGGGATACCGCTACTACGGCTCCGCCCAACTCACCCGCGCGACCACGCTGCGTCGGCTCCGCGAACTGGAGATGTCTCTCCCCGCCGTCGAGACGGTTCTCGACTCCGGCGCCGAGGAGGCGTCGCGGCTCATCGACGCGCACGTGGCGAAGGTCGCCGGGGACGCGATGGCGGTGCGGCACAGAGCGGGCAGGCTCAAGGCGTCGTTGGCCGGTGCGCCCGGTCTGCCGATCGGTGTCCTGAACGGGCCCGTGCTGGCCGACGCGGTCGAGCAGATCCTGACGGCGACGACGCGGGACCCGGGGATGCCCGTACTCGGTGGTCTGCGTATCGAGACCGGCCCCGAAGCGGTCACACTCACCGCCACCGACCGGTACCGGCTTTCCACCCGCACGCTGGTTCCGGCCGAAACCCCGGCACAGACCGAGACACCGCCACAGACCTGGGCTGCCACGGTCAGGGGTGACGAACTGCGGGCGGCGGCCGCCGAGATCCGCCGCAGCGCGTCCGTCCGCATCGAGGCGACGCCGTACGGGGTTCTGCTCCGCACCGCCGACCGCGAAGACCAGTTCTGCGGGTTGCTGACCGAGGAGTTCCCCGACTACCGGCTGATGCTCGCGTCGCTGGGCGACGTCACGACCCGGGTGACGGTCGCGAAGGGGCTGCTCCTGCGATCCCTGGAGAACCACTCCACCGACCGCGTCGCGCTGGATGTTACCGACGGCCGCCTGGGCGTGCTGTCGACCGGCGGGGGCGCATGTGAAGCCTCGCTTGCCTCCACCGTGACCGGGCAGAGCCTTCGGGTCTGGTTCGAACTGACCACGCTCTATCCGGCCGTCAGTACCGCCATCGGCCCGGACGTGATGCTCGATCTCCGGGGCCCGCGGCGCCCTGCCACGGTCCGCTCCGCCGGCCGAGGCGATCTCACCACCCTGGCCATGCCCGTCAAGCCCGACCACCCCGCCGGAATGCCACATGACAAGGACCGCCTCCATGACCACTGCCCCCACCAGCGCTGATCCGACCATGACCGCCATCGGCGAAGCCGTCCTCGAAGGCCGGGCCGGGGACCATACTTCCGCTCGCCGGAAGCTCCTGGCCCTCTGGTCCGCGTGCGGCGCCGGCGGCGACCCACTGCACCGCTGCACCCTCGCGCACTACTTGGCTGATCTGCACGAGGATCCTGCCCAAGCCCTGGCCTGGGACATTCGCGCCCTGGACGCGGCGAACGCCCTGACCGAGCAACGCGTCCAGGAGCATCACGCGGGTCTGCACATCGCGGGGTTCTACCCGTCCCTGCACCTGAATCTCGCCGACAACTACCGTCGGCTGGGCTCCTTCGAGGCTGCCGCCGAGCACATCACCGCGGCGGCGGCCCATGTCCCTGATCTGCCCCAGAGCCCTTACGGCGATCTTCTCCGCGCTGCCATTCCTGAGGTGGCCGAAGCCATCGCCCGTCGGGAGACCGCCCCTCGTGCGTCCGCGCCCGGCGCCGGTCCGAAAGACACGGCACCAAGCGGGACTAACAGCGGCTAACACAATGAGGTGGATCGGGCCTGTTGGCCGTGTCCGTGTCCGGAGTTGGGCGTTGTCTGGGCATGGGGGCTTCGCCGTGGATCGTGTCGGATGCTCTGTGGGAGCGGATAGAGCCGCTGCTGCCGCGCAAGGAACGCCGGTTTCGGCACCCTGGACGGAAGCCGCTGCCGGATCGGCAAGTGCTGTGCGGCATCCTGTTCGTGCTGCACACCGGCATCCAGTGGGAGTACCTGCCGCAGGAGTTGGGCTTCGGTTCGGGCATGACGTGCTGGCGGAGGTTGCGGGACTGGAACGAGGCCGGCGTCTGGCAGCAGCTGCACGAGGTGCTGCTGGCCGAGCTCAACGCGGCGGCCCGTCTCGACTGGTCGCGTGCCGTGGTCGACTCCAGCCACGTACGGGCCATAAAAGGGGGAGCCTCACGGGACCGAGTCCGGTCGATCGTGGCCGAAGCGGATCGAAACACCACCTGATCACCGACGGACAAGGCACACCGCTCGCCGTGATCCTCACGGGCGGCAATCGCAACGACGTCACCCAGCTCCTGCCCCTGCTCGACGCCGTCCCACCCGTCAGAGGCCGGATCGGGCACCCGCGACGCAAGCCAGACTCACTCTTCGCCGACCGCGGGTACGACCACGACATCTACCGCGACCAGGTCCGCCAGCGCCGCATCGTCCCTGCCATCGCCCGCCGCGGCACCCTCCACGGCACCGGACTGGGAACCTACCGCTGGGTCGTCGAACGCAGCTTCGCCTGGCTCCACGGCTTCAAACGCCTCCGCATCCGCTGGGAACGACGGGCCGACATCCACGAAGCCTTCCTCAAACTCGCCTGCTGCCTCATCACCCACCGACAGATCAACTCATTGTGTTAGCCGCTGTAAAAGCCTCTGAAACGCAGAAAAGCCCCGTGCCACAAGGGCACGGGGCTTTCCCGGAATAATAGTTCGGCGGCGTCCTACTCTCCCACAGGGTCCCCCCTGCAGTACCATCGGCGCTGAAAGGCTTAGCTTCCGGGTTCGGAATGTAACCGGGCGTTTCCCTAACGCAATGACCACCGAAACACTATGAAATTAACCAACACCGGACAACAACACGGCAGTTCGTTATTTCAGAACCAACACAGTGGACGCGAGCAACTGAGGACAAGCCCTCGGCCTATTAGTACCAGTCAGCTCCACCCGTTACCGGGCTTCCACATCTGGCCTATCAACCCAGTCGTCTACTGGGAGCCTTAACCACTCAAGGTGGTGGGAACACTCATCTCGAAGCAGGCTTCCCGCTTAGATGCTTTCAGCGGTTATCCTTTCCGAACGTAGCCAACCAGCCATGCCCTTGGCAGAACAACTGGCACACCAGAGGTTCGTCCGTCCCGGTCCTCTCGTACTAGGGACAGCCCTTCTCAATATTCCTACGCGCACAGCGGATAGGGACCGAACTGTCTCACGACGTTCTAAACCCAGCTCGCGTACCGCTTTAATGGGCGAACAGCCCAACCCTTGGGACCGACTCCAGCCCCAGGATGCGACGAGCCGACATCGAGGTGCCAAACCATCCCGTCGATATGGACTCTTGGGGAAGATCAGCCTGTTATCCCCGGGGTACCTTTTATCCGTTGAGCGACAGCGCTTCCACAAGCCACTGCCGGATCACTAGTCCCGACTTTCGTCCCTGCTCGACCCGTCGGTCTCACAGTCAAGCTCCCTTGTGCACTTACACTCAACACCTGATTGCCAACCAGGCTGAGGGAACCTTTGGGCGCCTCCGTTACTCTTTAGGAGGCAACCGCCCCAGTTAAACTACCCATCAGACACTGTCCCTGATCCGGATCACGGACCCAGGTTAGACATCCAGCACGACCAGAGTGGTATTTCAACGACGACTCCACAACCACTGGCGTGGCCGCTTCAAAGTCTCCCACCTATCCTACACAAGCCGAACCGAACACCAATATCAAACTATAGTAAAGGTCCCGGGGTCTTTCCGTCCTGCTGCGCGAAACGAGCATCTTTACTCGTAGTGCAATTTCACCGGGCCTATGGTTGAGACAGTCGAGAAGTCGTTACGCCATTCGTGCAGGTCGGAACTTACCCGACAAGGAATTTCGCTACCTTAGGATGGTTATAGTTACCACCGCCGTTTACTGGCGCTTAAGTTCTCAGCTTCGCACACCCGAAAGTGCACTAACCGGTCCCCTTAACGTTCCAGCACCGGGCAGGCGTCAGTCCGTATACATCGCCTTACGGCTTCGCACGGACCTGTGTTTTTAGTAAACAGTCGCTTCTCGCTGGTCTCTGCGGCCACCCCCAGCTCAGGAAGCAAGTTCCCTCACCAGAGATGGCCCCCCTTCTCCCGAAGTTACGGGGGCATTTTGCCGAGTTCCTTAACCATAGTTCACCCGAACGCCTCGGTATTCTCTACCTGACTACCTGAGTCGGTTTAGGGTACGGGCCGCCATGAAACTCGCTAGAGGCTTTTCTCGACAGCATAGGATCATCCACTTCACCACAATCGGCTCGGCATCAGGTCTCAGACTATATGCACGACGGATTTGCCTACCGTGCGTCCTACACCCTTACCCCGGGACAACCACCGCCCGGGCTGGACTACCTTCCTGCGTCACCCCATCGCTTACCTACTACAAGTCTGGTTCATCGGCTCCACCACTACCCTCAACTCCGAAGAGATCAGGCCGGCTTCACGGACTTAGCATCGCCTGATTCAGTACTGGGCGTTTCAAAGCGGGTACCGGAATATCAACCGGTTGTCCATCGACTACGCCTGTCGGCCTCGCCTTAGGTCCCGACTTACCCTGGGCAGATCAGCTTGACCCAGGAACCCTTAGTCAATCGGCGCACACGTTTCTCACGTGTGTATCGCTACTCATGCCTGCATTCTCACTCGTGAACCGTCCACAACTCGCTTCCGCGGCTGCTTCACCCGGCACACGACGCTCCCCTACCCATCCACACAGGCGTTAGCCCTATACGTATGAATGACACGACTTCGGCGGTACGCTTGAGCCCCGCTACATTGTCGGCGCGGAATCACTTGACCAGTGAGCTATTACGCACTCTTTCAAGGGTGGCTGCTTCTAAGCCAACCTCCTGGTTGTCTCTGCGACTCCACATCCTTTCCCACTTAGCGTACGCTTAGGGGCCTTAGTCGATGCTCTGGGCTGTTTCCCTCTCGACCATGGAGCTTATCCCCCACAGTCTCACTGCCGCGCTCTCACTTACCGGCATTCGGAGTTTGGCTAAGGTCAGTAACCCGGTAGGGCCCATCGCCTATCCAGTGCTCTACCTCCGGCAAGAAACACACGACGCTGCACCTAAATGCATTTCGGGGAGAACCAGCTATCACGGAGTTTGATTGGCCTTTCACCCCTAACCACAGGTCATCCCCCAGGTTTTCAACCCTGGTGGGTTCGGTCCTCCACGAAGTCTTACCTCCGCTTCAACCTGCCCATGGCTAGATCACTCCGCTTCGGGTCTAGAGCGTGCAACTCAAACGCCCTATTCGGACTCGCTTTCGCTACGGCTTCCCCACACGGGTTAACCTCGCTACACACCGCTAACTCGCAGGCTCATTCTTCAAAAGGCACGCAGTCACGACTGACAGCACAAGTGCTGCCAGCGACGCTCCCACGGCTTGTAGGCACACGGTTTCAGGTACTATTTCACTCCGCTCCCGCGGTACTTTTCACCATTCCCTCACGGTACTATCCGCTATCGGTCACCAGGGAATATTTAGGCTTAGCGGGTGGTCCCGCCAGATTCACACGGGATTTCTCGGGCCCCGTGCTACTTGGGTGTCTCTCAAACGAGCCGTCAATGTTTCAGCTACGGGGGTCTTACCCTCTACGCCGGACCTTTCGCATGTCCTTCGCCTACATCAACGGTTTCTGACTCGCCTCACAGCCGGCAGACTGTGAAAGAGAGATCCCACAACCCCGCATGCGCAACCCCTGCCGGGTATCACACGCATACGGTTTGGCCTCATCCAGTTTCGCTCGCCACTACTCCCGGAATCACGGTTGTTTTCTCTTCCTGAGGGTACTGAGATGTTTCACTTCCCCTCGTTCCCTCCACACTGCCTATGTGTTCAGCAGCGGGTGACAGCCCATGACGACTGCCGGGTTTCCCCATTCGGAAACCCCCGGATCAAAGCTTGGTTGACAGCTCCCCGGGGACTATCGTGGCCTCCCACGTCCTTCATCGGTTCCTGGTGCCAAGGCATCCACCGTGCGCCCTTAAAAACTTGGCCACAGATGCTCGCGTCCACTGTGCAGTTCTCAAACAACGACCAGCCACCCATCACCCCGTCCTCACGGACGAGTGCACTGGGGCCGGCAACCGAAGGCGACCATACGGCCGTACCTTCAGATACCCAACAGCGTGCCCGACCCGACCTGTCCCTCACCACGTTCCACGCCGAAGCAGTACTAGCAGTAATGAACCTGTCGTGCCGAGTAGTCAACGTTCCACCCATGAGCAACCAGCACCGAACATTCGCCGGTGTACTGGCCTCTGACCCAACCGAAGCCGGGTAAGAAATGCTCCTTAGAAAGGAGGTGATCCAGCCGCACCTTCCGGTACGGCTACCTTGTTACGACTTCGTCCCAATCGCCAGTCCCACCTTCGACAGCTCCCTCCCACAAGGGGTTGGGCCACCGGCTTCGGGTGTTACCGACTTTCGTGACGTGACGGGCGGTGTGTACAAGGCCCGGGAACGTATTCACCGCAGCAATGCTGATCTGCGATTACTAGCAACTCCGACTTCATGGGGTCGAGTTGCAGACCCCAATCCGAACTGAGACCGGCTTTTTGAGATTCGCTCCGCCTTGCGACATCGCAGCTCATTGTACCGGCCATTGTAGCACGTGTGCAGCCCAAGACATAAGGGGCATGATGACTTGACGTCGTCCCCACCTTCCTCCGAGTTGACCCCGGCAGTCTCCTGTGAGTCCCCATCACCCCGAAGGGCATGCTGGCAACACAGAACAAGGGTTGCGCTCGTTGCGGGACTTAACCCAACATCTCACGACACGAGCTGACGACAGCCATGCACCACCTGTATACCGACCACAAGGGGGGCACCATCTCTGATGCTTTCCGGTATATGTCAAGCCTTGGTAAGGTTCTTCGCGTTGCGTCGAATTAAGCCACATGCTCCGCTGCTTGTGCGGGCCCCCGTCAATTCCTTTGAGTTTTAGCCTTGCGGCCGTACTCCCCAGGCGGGGAACTTAATGCGTTAGCTGCGGCACCGACGACGTGGAATGTCGCCAACACCTAGTTCCCAACGTTTACGGCGTGGACTACCAGGGTATCTAATCCTGTTCGCTCCCCACGCTTTCGCTCCTCAGCGTCAGTAATGGCCCAGAGATCCGCCTTCGCCACCGGTGTTCCTCCTGATATCTGCGCATTTCACCGCTACACCAGGAATTCCGATCTCCCCTACCACACTCTAGCTAGCCCGTATCGAATGCAGACCCGGGGTTAAGCCCCGGGCTTTCACATCCGACGTGACAAGCCGCCTACGAGCTCTTTACGCCCAATAATTCCGGACAACGCTTGCGCCCTACGTATTACCGCGGCTGCTGGCACGTAGTTAGCCGGCGCTTCTTCTGCAGGTACCGTCACTTTCGCTTCTTCCCTGCTGAAAGAGGTTTACAACCCGAAGGCCGTCATCCCTCACGCGGCGTCGCTGCATCAGGCTTTCGCCCATTGTGCAATATTCCCCACTGCTGCCTCCCGTAGGAGTCTGGGCCGTGTCTCAGTCCCAGTGTGGCCGGTCGCCCTCTCAGGCCGGCTACCCGTCGTCGCCTTGGTAGGCCATCACCCCACCAACAAGCTGATAGGCCGCGGGCTCATCCTTCACCGCCGGAGCTTTTAACCCCGTCCCATGCGGGACAGAGTGTTATCCGGTATTAGACCCCGTTTCCAGGGCTTGTCCCAGAGTGAAGGGCAGATTGCCCACGTGTTACTCACCCGTTCGCCACTAATCCACCCCGAAAGGCTTCATCGTTCGACTTGCATGTGTTAAGCACGCCGCCAGCGTTCGTCCTGAGCCAGGATCAAACTCTCCGTGAATGTTTTCCCGTAATCGGGATGAACACCACGAGAGCGGAACAACCAGGTCGGAATAAGACCGGTCGTTCACAGCGTCCTCGCTGTGTTTCGCCTACCCGCACCCCCGAAGGGATCGGGCAGGTCTTTTCAAAGGAACCACCAACCTGCCGAAGCAGGCCGGGGTATCAACATATCTGGCGTTGACTTTTGGCACGCTGTTGAGTTCTCAAGGAACGGACGCTTCCTTCGGTCCCGTTTTACCGGGGCCCTCCGGGCGCTTCCCTTCGTTCTTGCGTTTCCGACTCTATCAGACTCTTTCGTGTCCGATTCCCGGTCGAAGCGGGTTCCGCGTCTTCCGCTTTCCAGTTCTTCGCTTTCGCGTTTCCCTTTCCGGCGGCTCCAACCTTACCAGACTCTTTATCCGTTCCGTTTCCGGTTCGCATACTGAATCCAATGGCCATGGAAGGGCCTTCGCCTTTCGGCTGACTCGACTTTATCAGAAGCAATTCGGCCGAAGTTAATCAGCCTGGCTGCTCGGAAGAGAAGAATCGATCGGCTCTGCGGGAGAACATGTCTCCGGCTTGAGCGAGATGAACTTTAGTTGGCTGCTACCGGACTTGTCCAGTCCCTCGCAACCGTTAAAACCTACCTCCCCGCAGCAGCCGTGTCAACAGCTCTGGTGGGCGAGGATGAGACTAGCAGGCCGACACAGGCCGGCGCACATCGGGGCCGTCATGCCGCGGAGGGCAGCTCGGCACTCCGTCCGTCGGCCTCCAGGTCGCCGGTGTCGCCGGCCCGGGACGCTCGGCCGCCGAGGATGTACACGTAGGCCAGAAAGGCCAGTTCGGCCACCACCCCGATGGTGATCCGCGCCCAGGTGGGCAAGCCGGACGGGGTCACGAAGCCCTCGATGACACCGGAGACGAACAGGATCAGGGCCAGCCCGACCGCCATGCCCAGTGCGGCGCGGCCTTGTTGCGCCAAGGCGGCACGTCTCGTGCGGGGCCCCGGGTCGATCACGGTCCAGCCGAGGCGCAGCCCCGTTCCGGCTGCGACGAACACCGCGGTGAGTTCGAGCAGGCCGTGCGGGAGTACGAGTCCCAGAAAGGTGTCCAGGCGCCCCGCCGAGGACATCAGACCGATGCCGACGCCGAGGTTGAGCACGTTGAGGAAGAGGATCCACACGACCGGGACGCACAGGAACGCGCCCAGCACCAGGCACATCGCCGCGGCCTGAGCGTTGTTCGTCCAGACCTGGGCGGCGAAGGACGCGGCCGGGTGGCTGGAGTAGTACGTCTCGTACTCACCGCCGGGCCGGGTCAGGCTGCGCAAGTCGTCGGGGGCGGCGATCGACGCCTGGACCTCAGGATGGGTGCCGATCCACCAGCCGATGACCGCCGCCAGAACGGTGGACAGCACCGCCGTGGGTATCCACCAGTGCCGCGAGCGGTAAACGGCTGCCGGAAAGCCCGCGGTCAGGAAGCCCACGGCGTCCCGCCACGAGGCCCGCCGGGTCCCGGTCACGGTGGAGCGGGCACGGGCGACGAGCTGGGTGAGGCGAGCGGTCAGCTGGGGATCAGGCGCACTGGACTGGATCAGCGAGAGATGGGTGGCCGTGCGTTGGTACAGGGCGACGAGTTCGTCGGCCTCCGCGCCTGTCAGGCCGCGCCCTCGGTGCAGAAGGTGGTCCAGGCGGTCCCACTCGGCGCGGTGGGCCGTCACGAAGACGTCGAGATCCATGGTCGACTGCTGCTCCAGGCGTGGGTGCGTACGGGTCCGTACTACTGCGGCGCGCTGCGGGTCAGCTTGGCAGACTGAGCTGCCGAGGGGCGGACAAGGGCGGCGGAGGGCAGGCGGCGATGAGTGAGCTCGTGACCGGAGACGCGGTCGTACTGGGATTGCGGCCGGCGAAGTTGCCGAGCCGGGCATTGGCGATCGCGATCGATCTCGCTGTCGTTCTGACTGTATTCATGCTGGTATCGATCGGCCTTGCCGTGGCGACCGTGTCGCTGGACGAGGCGGCCCGCGCCGCTGTCGCGGTCGGCGTCTTCCTGCTGGTGCTGGTGGGCGGGCCGATCGCGGTCGAGACGCTCAGCCACGGCCGGTCGCTCGGAAAGCTGGCCTGTGGGCTGCGCGTCGTACGGGACGACGGCGGTCCGATCCGTTTCCGGCACGCCTTGGTGCGGGGGGCGATGGGCATGGTCGAGCTCCTCGGGACGTTCGGCGTCGTCGCCTGCGTCTCGTCGTCGGTGTCGGAGCGGGGCCGGCGGCTCGGCGACGTGTTCGCGGGCACCCTCGTCGTACGTGAACGGGTGCCGGCCGGTCGCGGCCTCGCGGTACCGCCGCCCCCGCCCTGGCTCGTGGGGCGCTTCACCCAGCTGGACCTCTCCGCCGTGCCGGACGAACTCTGGCTGGCCGTACGGCAGTACCTCACGCGAATGCATCAGCTCGACGCGGCCGTGGGGTGGTCGATCGCCGAGCGCCTCTCGGCTGATCTCGTCGCCTGTACGGGGACTCCGGCGCCGCAAGGGGTGCCCGCGGCGGCGTACTTGGCGGCGGTGGTCAACGAGCGGCAGACACGCGATGTCCGCCGGGTCGTCGCCACATCGGCCGGAGGTGCCCAGCTGTACACGCCGACCGGGCATCCGCAGCAGGGGTTTGGGGTGCGGGACGCCCGGCCGACAGGCTCCTACGCGCCCACGGGAACTCACTCGACCGCGCCTGCGGGAACCCATGGGGCGGGAGGGCCCGTAGGCCCAGCCGGCACAGGTCCCTCAAGCGCCGCAGGCCCCACCGGTCCTGCGGACAGCACCGGCTCCGTGGACCCCGCCGGGCCGGGGGGATCCGGCGCCCCGGCCACGAAGGGTTTCGCGCCGCCCGCGTAGCCACTTTCCCCGCACCGGTCCGGTCGGCCTGCTCACCCCGCCTCGCGGGGCGCCGGGGAGGGCGGCGACTCCAGTTCCTCCAGCTCGATGCCGGGGGCCGCGAGAACCACGTCACCGGCCAGGTGGACGGTGTGCCGTTCACCGGTGTCCAGTGCGCTGACCTGGTATTCGTCCACGATCAGGGGCCCGTTGTCAGTGGCGTGCGCTTCACTGTTCACCAGGGCCCAGGACTGATCGACGGTACGGGGCGCGAGGACCGGGTCCGTGAAGGTGACCACGCGGACACGGGTCTCGGGGGAATCGGGGGTGAGGCGCAGGAGTCGGCTGGTGGCGACCAGAAACGCGGGGGAGGTTCCGGAGAAGGTGTGGGCGCGGACATTGCCTTCGGTCGCGTACGCGCCCGTCGGGTCCGTCCGTACCCAGGTGACGCCTTCGAGTGCGGCGCCGCGCACCTGCCAGCTCGCGGCGTGCAGTTCGAGGCGGATCGGACGGCCGAGCTCGTCCAGGGCCAGATCGACCGAGCCCAGATGGGCGCCGGAGGGCGCCGTGGTCTGGGAGACGTAGCGCCAGCCGGACGGTCCGGGGGCGCAGTGGAAGTGTTCTTCGCCGAGGGGGGTGTGGTCGTGGAGATCGTGGAGCGAATATCGGCCGCGGGGCATGGGGTCCTTCGAGTCCTCGGGGTTCCTCGGGCCGTGCGCGTGCGGTGACGAGCCGGACCGTCAGACGCGGGTGTCGGGCCGGCACGCACGGGCGCCGGGCGTCGGACCAACGGGCACAGGGCTGCCGGTCGGGCCCCGTCGCCGAGCCGGCAGGCACGGGTGCCGGGCCGAGCCGTCGGACAGGGTGCCGAGCCGGGCCGCCGGACGCGGGGGTCGCGCAGTCGGGCACACGGGTCGGGCATACGGGTCGGGCACAGGGCCGACCAGGTGCACGAGACGGGGCAGGCCCCCGGCACGGGGGTGCGGGGGCCTGCGCTCGGATCGCTGCCAAGGACGGCTGCCGGACCGGGACCGACAGGGCGCTCGGGCTCGGGTGACACACCCTCACCCGGCCGCCAGCCGCTCGGCCGGCAGGTGGTACCCAGCCGCTCGGCCGGTGGTACCCGGCCGCCGGCCGCTCGGCCGGCAGGTCGTCCGGTCGGCGGGTGGCTCAGTAGCGGTAGAGGTCGGACTTGTAGGGGCCCTCGACCGGTACGCCGATGTAGTCGGCCTGCTCGGGGCGCAGGGTCGTGAGCTTCACGCCCAGCGCGTCCAGGTGCAGGCGGGCGACCTTCTCGTCCAGGTGCTTGGGCAGCACGTAGACGTCGGTCGGGTACTCCTCGGGCTTGGTGAACAGCTCGATCTGGGCCAGGGTCTGGTCCGCGAACGAGTTGGACATGACGAACGAGGGGTGGCCGGTGGCGTTGCCCAGGTTCAGCAGGCGGCCCTCGGAGAGCACGATCAGGACCTTGCCGTCCGAGAACGTCCAGGTGTGGACCTGCGGCTTGACCTCGTCCTTGACGATGCCGTCGATCTTCGCCAGACCGGCCATGTCGATCTCGTTGTCGAAGTGGCCGATGTTCCCGACGATGGCCTGGTGCTTCATCCGGGCCATGTCACCGGCCATGATGATGTCCTTGTTGCCGGTCGTCGTGACGAAGATGTCCGCGGTCTCCACGACGTCGTCGAGGGTGGCGACCTGGTACCCGTCCATCGCCGCCTGCAGGGCGCAGATCGGGTCGATCTCGGTGATGATCACGCGGGCGCCCTGACCGCGCAGGGACTCCGCGCAGCCCTTGCCCACGTCGCCGTAACCGCAGACGACGGCGGTCTTGCCGCCGATCAGTACGTCGGTGGCGCGGTTGATGCCGTCGATCAGCGAGTGGCGGCAGCCGTACTTGTTGTCGAACTTCGACTTGGTGACCGCGTCGTTGACGTTGATCGCCGGGAAAAGGAGGGTGCCGTCGCGGTGCATCTCGTACAGCCGGTGCACACCGGTCGTGGTCTCCTCGGTGACACCGCGAATCTCGGACGCCAGCTGGGTCCACTTCTGGGGGGACTCGCCGAGGGTCCGGTTCAGCACCGTGAGGATGCAGGCGTACTCCTCGCTGTCCGCGGTCGCCGGGTCCGGGGCCGCGCCGGCCTTCTCGAACTCGACACCCTTGTGCACGAGGAGGGTGGCGTCACCACCGTCGTCGAGGATCATGTTCGGGCCGCCGGTGGGGGTGTCCGGCCAGGTCAGTGCCTGCTCGGTGCACCACCAGTACTCCTCCAGGCTCTCGCCCTTCCAGGCGAAGACCGGGATGCCGGCGGGGGCGTCGGGGGTGCCCCCGGGGCCGACCGCGATGGCCGCGGCGGCGTGGTCCTGGGTGGAGAAGATGTTGCAGGAGGCCCAGCGGACGTCGGCGCCGAGGGCGACGAGGGTCTCGATGAGCACCGCGGTCTGCACCGTCATGTGCAGCGAACCGGTGATACGGGCGCCGGCCAGCGGCTGCGCGGCGGCGTACTCCTTGCGGATCGACATCAGGCCGGGCATCTCGTGCTCGGCGAGGGTGATCTCCTTGCGCCCGAACGGGGCGAGGGAAAGGTCGGCGACCTTGAAGTCCTGGTGCTGGGCGGCCGTCGTCATAACGGGCTGCTCCTCGTGATGGGTCGAGGGTGGGCTGGCTGGCTCTGCGGTGGCGGCGGGCACACGAATGCCCGGGTCATCACAGTGCAGTCCGTCGGAGGCCCTCTCTCCCTCGGCCGGCCCGCGACCGCGGGCCGATCGACCGCCATCAGCAGCGACGTCTGGTACTGCGACGAATCTACACCGATCGGCCCGGCGGGCCCCAGCCCACCCGGGGATCCGGGTGGGACGCGGAGCCGATCCGGGCCGAAGGTCAACGGTTCAGTGGCCGGAATCGTCCGGCGGGGCCGAGGCCTCGGAAGCGGCCGAGGACGGCGAGGAATCACTCGCCTCCGAAGAGGCCCCGGCACCCGACGCCGTACCACCGCCCATACCGCCGCCCGTACCGGTCCCGCCGGGCGCGTCCGAGGTGGCGGGCACATCCGGGGCGTCCGGAGTAGCGGGCGCGTCCGGGGCGTCGGGCGCCTCCGGGGCCTTGCCCGGGTTGGTTCCGGCCGCGGCCGCCCGCTCGTTGTAGATGTCGGGTTCGAGGTAGATCACCCGCGCGATCGGGACGGCCGCGCGGATCCGGGACTCGGCGGCGTTGATGGCGTCGGCGATCTCCGCGGCGGACTCGTCGTGCCGTACGGCGATCTTCGCGGCGACCAGCAGTTCCTCCGGGCCGAGGTGGAGCGTACGCATGTGGATGATGCGGGTGACGGTGTCACCGTCGACCACGGATGCCTTGATCTTCTCGACGTCCTCCACCCCGGCCGACTCACCGAGCAGCAGCGACTTCGTCTCCGCGGCGAGGACGATCGCGATGGCGATGAGCAGGACGCCGATGCAGAGGGTGCCGATGCCGTCCCAGACTCCGTTGCCGGTGCCCAGCGCCAGACCGACGCCGCCGAGGGCCAGGACGAGACCGACGAGCGCGCCGAAGTCCTCCAGGAGGACGACGGGCAGCTCGGGCGCCTTCGCCCTGCGGATGAACTCCGTCCAGGAGAGCTTCCCGCGGGTCTGGTTGGACTCCGCGATGGCCGTCCGGAACGAGTAGCCCTCGGCGATGATCGCGAACACCAGCACGCCGACGGGCCAGTACCAGGCCTCGATCTCGTGCGGGTGCTTGATCTTCTCGTAGCCCTCGTAGATCGCGAACATGCCACCGACCGAGAACAGCACGATGGAGACGAGGAAGGCGTAGATGTAGCGCTCGCGCCCGTACCCGAAGGGGTGCTCGGGGGTGGCCTGCCGCTTCGCCCTCTTGCCGCCGAGCAGCAGCAGGCCCTGGTTGCCCGAGTCCGCGACCGAGTGGACGCTTTCCGCGAGCATCGACGACGAGCCACTGAAGAGGAACGCCACGAATTTGGCCACTGCGATCGCGAGGTTGGCGGACAGTGCCGCCACGATCGCCTTGGTTCCGCCTGACGCGCTCATGGGTGGGTGGTGTCCCTTCCTCAGTGCTGCGGCTCGGTCGCCGCGGTTCGGCGGGACATTCTTGCAGCCGCTGTCGGGGACGGTGTGTCAGATGACCACGGTCGCGCGGAACAGCGTGCCCGTACCGGTCACTTCGACCGTTTCGTCTGCCGGGACGAAGACGGCCTCGCCGGGAGCGAGGGTGAGTTCACCGGTCTGCGGGCCGCCCGCCGTGCACAGGAGGATCTGCGGGGCGGCCGTCGTCAGGTCCACGGGCGTTCCACCGGTCGGCAGGACGTAGCGCGACAGACGGAATTCGTCGACCGGGGTGTCGTAGAGCTCCTCGCCGGTGGGCGAGGCCTCGGGGCGCAGGATGTCGGGATCGGTGGCCTCGAAGCGGACGATGCGCAGCAGTTCGGGTACGTCGACGTGCTTGGGGGTCAGTCCGCACCGCAGGACGTTGTCGGAGTTGGCCATGACCTCGACGCCGAGCCCGTCGAGGTAGGCGTGCGGCACACCGGCGCCGAGGAACATGGCCTCGCCGGGCTGGAGCCGCACGTGGTTCAGGAGCATGGCGGCGATGACGCCCGGGTCGCCGGGGTAGTGGCGGGCGATCTGGGCGTACGGGGCGTGGGCACCGCCGAGCCGTTCGGCCGCCTCCGCCGCCTCCTCGACGGTACGGGCCATCGCGTCCGGTTCCGCCGAGAGGATCGCCGTGAGGACCTCGCGCAGGGCAGCCTCTTCGGGGTGGGCCCGGAGGAGGTCAACGTACGGCTTGAGGGAGTCGACGCCGAGGGCTCCCATCAGCGCGGCCGTCTCCGCGGGCCGGCGGAAGCCGCACAGGCCTTCGAAGGGGGTGAGCGCGCAGACCAGTTCGGGTTTGTGGTTGGCGTCCTTGTAGGTGCGGTGCGGTGCGTCGACCGGGATGCCGCGGCTCTCCTCGTCGGCGTACCCCTGGCGTGCCTGCGTCAGGTCGGGGTGGACCTGGAGGGAGAGGGGGGCGCCGGCCGCGAGCAGCTTGAGCAGGAAGGGGAGCCGGGGGCCGAAGGCGCGGACGGCCGCCGGGCCCAGCTCGCGTTCGGGGTCCGCGGCGATGATGTCGGAGAGCGCCTGTTCGGTGCCGGTACCAAGTCCGTTGCCGGTGGGGCGGGTGAGGCGGGAGGGGGCTCCGGGGTGGGCTCCCATCCACATCTCGGCCTGGGGTTCGCCGGTGGGTGCGGTGCCGAGCAGTTCGGGGATCGCTGTCGTGGAGCCCCAGGCGTAGGGGCGCACGGTGTTGGAGAGCCGGTCCATGGAATGTCGTCCTCGTGGGGTGCGCGGGGGCGGGTGGTGCGGGAAGGGGAAGCCGGATCGTTCGTCGGAGGAAGGGAGCCGAAGCCGGAGCCGAAGTCGGAGCCGGAGTCAGAGGCCGAGTCGGAGGCCGAAGCGGGAACCGGAACCACCGGACCGGAACCTCCGGACCCGAGCCACCGGACCGGAACCGGCCACCGGGCCCGTCGGCCCCGGACCCGGGGGAACCGGACCCGTCGGAACCGGAATCCTCAGCTCTGATGCTCGGAGGCGGAGGCCAGGGAGAGGTACACAGCGGCGAAGTCGGTGATCGCCAGGAGTTCGGCGAGTGCCTCCAGTTCGCCGCCCTCCTGTGGTTCGAGTTCGCTGATGGCCGTGTCATGGCTGAGGGCGAGTTCACGGGCGGCCGGTGCCGCGCTGAGACCGCCCGTCGGCCGGTCGCGGAGGAGGACCACCCTGGCGCGCATCGCCTCGGGCTCGTCCACACGGTCGCGGAAGAAGTCGTCGGGGTCGGCCGCGGCGGCGAACGCCCCGGCGAGCAGCCCCCCGTGGGCGGGCAGCGCCTGTGGAAGCTCGGCCACGAGCGCCGGGCGTCCGGCGAGTTCGGCCAGGACGGCGGCGAACCGGCGCCCGACGGGTCCCGCCGCCTCGCCCTCCGTCCAGACCAGGGGCAGGCTGCCGGCGAGCTCGGCCGCGAGGGTCTTCGCCGGGTTGCTGTACGTGGCGATGGCGGGTCCGCACCGCTGGGCGGCTGCGTCCAGGCGGTCCGCGACCTTGTGGAGGACGTCGGGCGGCGCCTCGACCAGGCCGACCCGGTCCAGCAGGGCCAGCAGCGGCGTCAGCAGGGCCCAGAGCGTGCCGGGACCGGCGGCCGCGGTCTCGGCGTCGTACTCGCCGTACGGGGCCGCCGCCATCGGTACGACGAGTCCGTGCACCCCGTCGACCGTCTCGCGCAGCGGCGAGCGTACGGGGGCGACCGCGACGACCGTGCAGCCGCGCCGGTACGCCTGCTCGGCGAGCAGCGCGAGGCCGGGTTCCGAACCGTCCGCGGTGGCGATGAGCAGCAGGTCCACGGACCCCGCCCAGCCCGGCAGGGCCCAGCGCAGCGCCCCGGCGGCCGCCGCCACCCCGGTGGGCCGGATCGGCGTGACGGGCGCGGCGGCGCCCGCGAGCGCGCCGATCAGGTCGGCGACGCCGGTCGCCGCCGTACCGGGGCCCGCGACGAGGACGGCGCGTGGCCGGCCCTCGGGGGCCAGCGCGCCGATGCCCGCCTCGTCGGCGTGCCGGGCGGCGGTGCGGACGCGCGCCCCGGCCTCGGCGGCTCCGCGGAGCAGTCCGCGCCGATCGGCTCGGGCCAGGTCTTCCGGGGCGTCGAGCAACGACTCGTCGAGCATGGCGGTGGGCCTCCGATCACCGTGCTGATCAGGGTGCGGGATACGTGTGCCGGGGGTCAGGCGGGGCGGCGGGCCTCGTCGACGAGGAGGACGGGGATGCCGTCGCGCACCGGGTAGGCGAGCGCGCAGTCCGTGTTCGTGCAGACCAGCTCGGGGTTCTCGGCGGCGGACCGGTCGTCGAGCGCGGCGTGGCAGGCCGGGCAGGCGAGGATGTCCAGGAGACCGGCTTCGAGCGGCATGGGGTGGGTCCCTTCGAGCATGGCGTACGGATCAGGTCGGGCACGGGGCGCGGATCGGGTGTGAACCGGTGCGATCCGCGGCCCCCGGGGCCTGGTCAGCCTACCGCCGGGCCGACACCGGCGCGGCGCGGCGGGCCCACGGGCCCCGGTCCCGCCTCTCTACGCGCGCACCAGGGCCAGTACCTCGTCGCGCACCGCGGTCATCGTCGCCGCGTCCCGGGCCTCCACGTTCAGGCGCAGCAGCGGCTCGGTGTTGGACGGGCGGAGGTTGAACCACCAGTCGGTGCTCGTCGCCGTCAGTCCGTCCAGCTCGTCCAGGGTCACGTCGTCCCGGCTCGCGTACCGTGCCCGGACCGCCGCCAGCCGGTCCGTCTGGTCGGCGACGGTGGAGTTGATCTCGCCGGAGCCCGCATAGCGGTCGTACCGGCCGACGAGCCCGGAGAGCGGGCCTTCCTGGCCTCCGAGGGCGGCCAGGACGTGGAGGGCGGCGAGCATGCCGGTGTCGGCGTTCCAGAACTCGCGGAAGTAGTAGTGCGCGGAGTGCTCGCCGCCGAAGATCGCCCCGTGCCGGGCCATCTCCGCCTTGATGAAGGAGTGTCCGACGCGCGTACGGACCGGGGTTCCGCCGTTCTCGCGGACGACCTCGGGGACCGACCAGGAGGTGATCAGGTTGTGGATGACGGTGCCCTCGCCGCCGTTGCGGGCCAGTTCACGGGCGGCCACCAGGGCCGTGATCGCGGACGGGGAGACGCCTTCGCCCCGCTCGTCCACGACGAAGCACCGGTCGGCGTCGCCGTCGAAGGCGAGGCCGAGGTCGGCCCCCTCCGCCACGACGCGTGCCTGGAGGTCCAGCAGGTTCTTCGGGTCCAGGGGGTTGGCCTCGTGGTTGGGGAAGGTGCCGTCGAGTTCGAAGTACAGGGGGACGAGGTCGAGGGGCAGGCCCTCGAAGACGGTCGGGACGGTGTGCCCGCCCATGCCGTTGCCCGCGTCCACGACGACCTTGAGCGGGCGCCCCGCGCTGACGTCGACCAGGCCCCGCAGATGGGCCGCGTAGTCGGTGAGGACGTCACGCTCGGTGACCGTGCCCGGTACGGTGCCGGGGGCCGGGGCCGGGGCGCCGTGCTCCGACCACCGCTCGACCAGGGTGCGGATCTCGGTGAGGCCGGTGTCCTGGCCCACGGGCGCGGCACCGGCCCGGCACAGCTTGATGCCGTTGTAGCGTGCAGGGTTGTGCGAGGCCGTGAACATCGCGCCGGGCAGGTCGAGGGCGCCGGAGGCGTAGTACAGCTGGTCCGTCGAGCAGAGCCCGATCAGGGTGACGTCGGCGCCGCGTGCGGTCGCCCCGCGGGCGAAGGCCCCGGCCAGCGCGGGCGAGGAGGGCCGCATGTCGTGGCCGATCACGATCGCGTCCGCGTCGGTGACCTGGACGAAGGCGGCGCCGAAGAGTTCGGCCAGCGATTCGTCCCACTGGTCGGGCACGACGCCGCGTACGTCGTACGCCTTCACGAGCTGCGACAGGTCAGCAACCACGGCCAGTCCTCCTGGGATCTCTACGGACCGCCCAAACTACCCGCCGCGCTCCGGGAGACGGGCAGGGGAGCGTCCGGCCGCGGACTTCCTGTACACGCCCGGCCGCGGACCCCCCGTACCCGCGTGCGGGCCCGGACGGATGCCGTCGCCCGAGTGCCCGTCAAACCCGCTGCGGGGACGGCGCGTTGGGCCGCACGAAGCCAAAGGCCCCGCACCCACCCCAAAACCAGGCGTCGCGGAACGGCGGCCTGACGCACAGGGAACAGCGGCCAGGAGCGGGAACGGCGGATCAGGACTCGGGGGAACGCAGCACGCGCAGGTGGCCCCGGCGCGCGACCTCCACCGGATCCGCGGTGCGGGCCCCGCGGCCCCGGCCCTCGGCCTCGCGGCTCGGCGGCCGGGCCGCCTCGCGGACGGCGTTGGCCAGTGCTTCGAGGTCGTCACCGCTGGGACGCGTGGGCGCCGAGGGATCGGCGAGCCTGACGACCTCCCAGCCGCGCGGGGCCGTGAGCCGTTCGCCGTGCTCGGCGCAGAGGTCGTAGCAGTGGGGCTCGGCATAGGTGGCGAGCGGGCCGAGGACCGCGGTCGAGTCGGCATAGACGTACGTCAGTGTCGCGACGGCGGGACGGCCGCACGCGGTTCGCGAACAGCGACGTACAGGGCTCACGATGTTGGACGGTACCGCACTCTTGAGCGGGCTGCGACGACTGTCCCCGGGGTCACGCCTCGTGTCGTCCGCCGGACGGCTCCCGTGAAGCCTTGGGCGCGACCGCGCTGACCTGCGTCGCAGCCCGTTCCGTACGGGTGCGGGCGGGACGGGTACGGGGCGTCGGCGGGCAGGTGAGGGGGCGTCCGGCGCCGGGCCGGCCGTCGCGGTCGGGGCCGGATCCGGACCCCCTGTGGCCGGAATCCTCGCCCCCGGGCACCGGGTCCGCCGGGGTCCGGCCGGCGAGGTGGGACTGGTGTCCGGCCACCGAGGGGAGACATCCGGCGACCTGCGCGGGAAGCCGTGATCGTCCCGGCCACCGGAGGGTTACGCTGCGTCGGTGATGGACAGTCCCGTACCGCCCCGCCCGTCCGAGCCACGGCCCCGCCACCGCGACCGGCACGGCCGCGGTATGCGCGGACCGGTCGCGCCACCCCAGGTGCCGCTGTCGGTCAGCAGGGCGGACACGTTCCGCGATCTCGTCCAGGACTCGGTGGAGCGGCTGGAACGGCGCTGGCCGCAACTGGCCGACGTCGACTTCCTGGTCCTCGACGTCCCGGTGGCGGCGGAGGAGACCGTACCGCTCGGCAGTTCGCTGTCGGCGGCCAAGGGCCGTCCCGCGCAGATCGTCGTCTACCGGCGCCCCGTGGAGATCCGTACGAAGAGCCGGGACGAGCGCGCCCTGCTGGTGCACGAGGTCGTGGTGGAGCAGGTCGCCGAACTGCTCGGCCTCTCCCCGGAGTCGGTCGATCCGCGCTACGGCCAGGACTGAACGGGCGGCCCGGCGGCGCACCGGCGAACGGGCCGGGCACCGCCGAGCCCGGAGAGCCGCCGCACCCGGCAGCCGGGACGGAGCACACACGGCGCCCCGTCCCCGGGTCCGCCGGGAGGGCGGGCGGCTCAGTCCTCCAGGACCGACAGGTCCTGGGTCACCCTGGGGACGTCCACCGTGCCCCCGTCGTCCGGAAGCGTCTGGACGGTGAACATCTTGATGCCGCCCTCGGTGACCGTGAGCGTGCGGGCCGCGTGGACCGGGCCGCCGGACTCCGTCTCCACCGTCAGCGCGTACGCGCCCTTGAGCCCGGACGGCACCTCCGGGGTGACCTCCAGTGTCGTCCCCGCCTTGACCGTGTAGGTCTTGACGGTCTGTTCGCCGCCCTCGCTCCCGGCGGACGTGGTCACCTTGACCTTGGCGTCGGCGGCCGGAGCGGTCAGGGACAGCACCGAGCCCTTCGCCCGGTTGTCGGCCACGGTCGCCCGGCCGCCGACCGGCTCCGTCGCCGGGATGTACGCGATCTCCTGCTTGTCCCCGCTGCCGCGCGCCACCCGCAGCGCCGCGACGATCGGGGTCGCCCCGCTGCCCACCGGGGTGAGCCGGACCGATCCGGGCTCGCCGCCGGTGACGTCCTTGAGGTCGACGCTCGCGGTCATCTGCGACTTGATGTGCAGGGTGTCGTTGCCGGCCGGTGAGAACGGCGCGTTCTTCCCCAGGAGTTGCACCTTCACGTCGGCGTCGTCCTCCCCCGGCGCGAAGGCCACCAGATGCACGGAGGTGGCATCGGCCGGGATGCCGGGCAGGACCAGGGACCCCGAGGGGTCGGTGGAGGCCGCCAGCCAGTCCGTGCCCGCCTCGTCCTCGGCCACCTTGATCGCTGCGCCGATCCGGCCGCCCCGCGTGGTGACGTGAACGGTCACGTCCTCGACGGCGTCGGTGGTCAGCGTGGAGAGCAGCAGCGGGACACTGGACCGGCCCGGGACGGTGACGCCGTCGCCGATGTCGGACGCGAGGGGGCCCTCCGGGCCGTACAGCTCGATGTCAGCGACGAGGGCGGAGTCGTCCGGGTTGGTGAGGTGGATGTAGTCCTGCCGGGTCTTGGCCGTGCTCGCGCCGGGGAACCAGAAGTCGGTGTCCGGCGCGCCGCAGCTGAGGCCGAGCAGGCCCCGGGCGCTGCCCGCGGGGCTCACGGTGGTCTGCTGGGCGGCCCAGCCGGGGGCCAGCCGGCCGGTGGCGGTGCCGATCAGCGCGGGGGCGTCCTCGTCGGAGGTCTCGGCGGTGACCGGCTTCCCGGCCTCCTTGAGCGTGACGACCGGCTTCTCCTTCTTCGCGTCCGCCTTGTCGTCCTTGCCGTCCTTGCCGTCCTTGTCGCCCTTCTTGTCGTCGTCCTTCGTGTCGTCGTCCGTCACGGGGGCGGCGGGCTTCAGTTCGGCGGTCCCCGCCTCGCCGCCGCCCTCTCCGGCCGGGGTGAGGGAGGTGTACGTCGTCTCCGCCAGCTCGACCCCGCCGGGCGAGGGGCAGAGCAGGCTGGTGCGCTCGACGGGGAGCCTGGCCGCCGCCGTCGCCTCCGGGGCTCCCACCTCGCCGGGCGCGGTGAGCGCGGCGAAGCCGGTGACGGCGGCGAGGGCGACGGTGCCCGCGATCAGGGACAGAGGGGTGGACTTCACTCGGACTCGCCTCGCGATGCGTTGCCGGTCTGCCACGGGGCCTGGCCCGGAGCAGCGTTCTCTTCGTGCCCGTCGTGCCCGCCGTACGGGGCGGCCTCGCCCGTCCCCGTTCCGTAGGGCTGCTGCTGGGCGTATCCGTACGGGTCGTACGCGTCCTGCTGCGGGTGCACGTCCTGCTGCTGGTACGGATCGGGCTGCTGGTACGGATCGGGCTGGTAGTACTGGCCCGCGTCCTGCCCCTGCGGGTACGGGCCGTAGTCGGCGCCCTGGTACTGCTGCTGGGCCTCCCACTCCCCGTAGCCCTGCTGCTGCGGCACGGCCGCGTACCCGCCGGTCTCCTCCTGGCCGTCCTGGACATGGGGCTCGCCCTGGAGGTGGGCGTACGCGCCGGTGTCCTGCTGGGCCGGGATGTAGCCCGGGTACCCCGCTGCCTCGGCGCCGTCCGGATGTCCCACCGGCTCGGCGGCGTCCGGGTAGCCCGGGTACCCCGCCGGCTCGGCGGCGTCCGGGGAGCCCCCGGGGGCCGCCGCGCCGTCCTGGGCCGGGCCGCCGTCCTCGGCGTACGGCTCGAAGGCCTCCGGGGCGTCCTGCCCGGCCTCGCCCGTGGCCGCCGCCTCCGCCTGGGCCGCGCGCAGCCTGCGGGCCCGGCGTCCCTCCCCTTCGACCGGCTCGGCCGGAACGGTCTCGACCTCCTCGGGCAGGTCGTCGTCGATCTCCTTGCGCCGGCCCGGCAGGGCCATTACCACCAAGACCACACCCAGCGCGACCTGCGCCCAGACCCACACGGTGTGCGTGAACGGCGCGTCGTACGTCAGGTCGAGCCTGCCGCCCTTCGCGGGCAGTTCGAAGCCCTGCGCCCAGCCGTCCAGGGTCTTCGGGGTCAGCGCCCGGCCGTCCAGCGTGGCCGTCCAGCCCGGGTCCGCCGTGTCGGCGATCCGCAGCACCCGTCCGGCGTCGCCGTCCGGGAGGTCGGTGTGCGCCTCGACGGGGCCGGAGCCGACCGGCACGTGCTCGGTGCTCTCGTCGCCCTCACCGTCGGGGACGACCATCACACGGGAGACCTGCCGGGTGACGGCCCACAGGGCGCTGCCGTCCAGCTGGCTGCGGCGGCTCAGGCCCGGGGTGGCGTCCAGCACGCGGCTCATCTGGCGGGGCGCGCCGTCCCGGACGAGGACGTAGCGGATCGCGAAGCCGCGCAGCTGGCTGCCCTGGTCGGCGCCGGAGCCGGCCACCAGGTTGGCGACGACCTTGTCGAGCTGCGGGTTGCCGTCGCCCGCCGCGGTGAGTTCGGCGTCGCCGAGGCGGACACCGGAGCCGCGGACCAGGCTGTACGAGACGTCGGCCGGGGAGGAACCGCCGAGCACCAGGGTGCGCGGCTGGTCCCGGGTGCCGCTCTCCTCCGCGACGAACGCGGGCACCTGCACCGGGTCGCGGCGTTCCAGCGGTCCGGCCGCTCCCCCGATCATCCAGCCGGCCGCCGCCACGACGGGTGCCAGCCCGGCGGCCAGGGCGATCAGCGCGGCGACCGGCTGACGCCAGCCGAAGCTGAGCGCCGCGACCCGGACCCGTGCGCCGTCGGCGCCGAGCAGGGCGGCGGCGATCAGCGCGCTGCCGTAGACGAGGGTGGCGGGGCCCGCCCAGGCGGAACCGTTGGTGAACCCGGCGAAGGCCAGGCCCACGAGCGCGACGGCCCAGGCGGTACGGATCGCGAACTGCCGCTCCCCGCGCAGCAGCGCGGCCAGCGCCGCCAGCACGACGCCGAGCAGCAGGACGCCGCCCGCGGCCTTGGGCCCGCCGGGGCTGATGCCGAGCAGGTCGAGGGCGGAGGCGGAGCCGGCGCCCAGGTCGAGGCCGGCCTCCTTGAGGAAGCCGGACGGGCTGGTCAGCAGCGACAGCGACCACGGCGCGAGGGCCAGCAGCGGCGTGCCCACCGCGGCCAGGACGCGCAGCCCGTACGCCATCAGGTCGCGTCGGCGCAGCGCCAGCACCGCGATGCCGAGGACCACGGCCAGCGGCCACACGACGGGGGTGAACGCCATCGTGACGGTGAGCAGCAGGGTGTACGCCCAGGTGGCGCGCCAGCTGCCGCGTACGGTGCCGTCTCCGCGCAGCCCGTACGCCGAGACGCCCGCGCGGGCCATCAGCGGCAGCAGGACGGCCAGCAGTGCCGTGCCCAGGCGGCCGGTGGCCAGTGCCCCGGTCGCGGCGGGCAGGAAGGCGTACGCGACGCTCGCCCAGGCCCGCAGCAGCCGGGATTCGAGCAGCGGCCGGGAGACGAAGTAGGCGGTGAGCCCGGCGAGCGGGACGGAGCAGACGAGCAGCAGCGTCAGCGCGAAGCCGGTGGAGCCGAAGAACAGGGCCGACAGGGCGGCGAGCATCCCGAGGTACGGCGGCGCGGTCTGGGTGCCGCCGGTACCGATCGGGTGCCAGCCGTCCGCGTACCGTCCCCAGAGGCCGGAGACGTCCTCGGGCGCGGGCAGCAGGGCGCCGCCCGCGAGGGAGCCGCCGCCGAGCAGGCCGCGGCAGGCGACCAGGGAGACGAGGAGCAGGAGGGCGAAGAGCACCGGACCGGGCTTGCGTCCGATCCGCTTGAGCCGCGCGAACTGGTCGATCTCCAGGAAGTCCGCGTCGTCACCGCCGGGCCCGGACTCCACGGCACCGTGGCGTGAGCCGCCGGCCGCGTCGGAGTCGGTGCGGTTGCCGAAGTTCCCGGCGAACTGCTCGACGGTCGCGCGGACGGTGGCGCCGGCCGGCGGGAAGAGCGACCGCAGATCGGCGGCGTCCACGACGCCCTTGCCGCGGGCCCGGCGCCCGGCGAGGATCCGCCCCGGCCGCAGCAGGGTGCCGAAGAGTCCGGCCACCTCGTCGAGCGCCTGGCCGGGTGCCTTGCCGACGAGGTAGGCCAGGGTGCGCAGCAGGGTGCCGAGGACGAGCCGGAGCATCGCCCAGGGGAGCTGCTTGCCGCGGGCGTTGACGAGCATCGTGTAGACCGCGCCCGCCTTGTCGACGCGGTGCGGGCTGGCGACGGAGCGTCCGGCGCAGTCGATGGGACGGCGTTCCCTGGCCGAGGCCTCGGCGTGCCGCAGGACGGCGTCGGGGGCCACCAGCACCCGGTGGCCGGCCATGTGGGCACGCCAGCAGAGGTCCACGTCGTCGCGCATGAGCGGGAGGCGCCGGTCGAAGCCGCCGAGCTCCTCCCAGACGTCCCGGCGGATCAGCATGCCGGCGGAGGAGACGGACAGCACGGTACGGACCTGGTCGTGCTGGCCCTGGTCCTGTTCACGCCGGTCGAGCCCGGTCCAGCGGCGTCCGCTGTTCGCGATGGAGACGCCCGCTTCGAGCAGTTGCTTGCGGTCGTACCAGCCGCGCAGCTTGGGTCCGACGATCACGGCGTGCGGGTCGTTGTCCACGACGCGCAGCAGTCCGGCGAGCGCGTCCGGCGCGGGCGCGCTGTCGTCGTGCAGCAGCCAGAGCCACTGGACGGGTTCGCCGTGGGGGAGTTCGGGAAGGTCGTAGGCGTCGTCGCGCCAGGCGCGGGTGACCGGATCCCATCCGCTGGGGCGCTTGAGGTACGGCAGTTCGTCGGGGGTCAGGACGCCGGCCGTGCGGGCCGCCTCGTCGACGGCGGTGCCGAAGTTCGTACGGCGGGCCAGGTGCAGCACCCGCTCGTCGCCCAGCGCCTCGGTGACCAGGCGGGCCGAGTCGTCGGCGCTTCCGGTGTCCGCGGCGACGGCGTTCTGGACGGGGCGCTCCTGCCCGAGCAGTCCCGCGAGGACGTCGGGCAGCCAGCGTGCGCCGTCATGGGAGACGAGCACGGCGGTGACGACGTGCCGGGGGAATTCTGGGGCGGCGGCCGCGTTCGGCTCCGCCGAATGGCTGCTGTGCACGGACATCGAGGTACGGGCCCTCCGGCCGGATCCGGAGGGGTGTCCCCCCGGGGGCTGCTCGGTGTACACGCGCGCCCTGGCGGGGCGTTGGCGCGTCTCGGACGGGGCCCCACACTAACGGTAAGGGCTGTCCCGTAATCCCTGGTGGATCAGCGCACGGCGTCAGATGCGGTACATCGCAAGGCGGAGGGACGTCCGCATACTGGATGTATTCGGGCGTCCCGACAACGCGGCGAGGTGCCGTAGCTGTCGTCGTGCGCCCGCCAGGGATGACGGGACAGCCCTTAGGGATGTCCGCCCCGCGCCGAGCGTGTTGACCGACCGCGGGCCGACGCGGCCCGACGCGGCGTCGGGCCGGGCTCCGGGCCCGTGCGCGGAGTCCGGACGGCGGGCCGACGGGCGGCCGTGCGCGTCCGGGTGCGCCGGTCTTCAGATGGCGGCCTTCTTCAGGCGTCGCCGCTCGCGCTCCGAGAGGCCGCCCCAGATGCCGAAGCGCTCGTCGTTGGCGAGGGCGTACTCAAGGCACTCGGAGCGGACCTCGCAGGCGAGACAGACCTTCTTGGCCTCGCGGGTGGACCCGCCCTTCTCGGGGAAGAAGGACTCTGGGTCGGTCTGGGCGCACAGTGCGCGCTCCTGCCAGCCGAGTTCCTCGTCCGCGTCCTCGACCAGCAGTTGCTGGAACAGCTCGGTCATGTGCGCCCCTCGTCTGTCTCTTGCGTCCCGTGATGCGGCCGTTATCGACGCGACCGAACAACACGAGTGAAATTACAGGTGTGTAGCTCTGGGCCAGTCAAGCGAAGATCTGCTATTGGCCTCTGTATTCACTCTGCGGAACCAAACGTATACAGAAAGTGTTCAAATCACCAAAAACCTGACATATGCCAGCGCCTCTACCGCTCGGCACTTCTCACCGGGTGAGACGAACGGGGCCGCCCCGATGTTTCGATTCGATCACCGAGGCGACCAAGATCACAGCCAGGTCACGGCCCGTCAGTCGTCTCCACCGGCACGGTTGATGCGCCACCTTGCCCCTGCGACCGCCACCCAAACCTCCCCCTCGGCACAGCAACCGCTTGGGGTGAAACATTGCCGCCAAATCGGGCATTGAGTTGACAGGGGACAGACCGAGCCGGTCTCCTTGACCGCATGCCAGCGACCGCAGCGACGTACCCGGCCCACACCCGTGGGTTCCGTACGGCTGTCCAGGCCCGCTGTTGCTGTTCCAGCTGTCACAGCTGTTGAAGCCCCCCGCGCTCCGGCTCTGACCCGGCGCCCCCGCGCCTCCGCTCGTCCTCTCCGCGTCTCTTCCCGCCTGCTCCGTCGCAGTCCGGCTCCCCGCGACGCGCCCCGCACGTGTATCCCCCTGCCGAGGAACCACCGCACCCATGAACAGCGACAGCGACCTCTCGATCGCCGGCGACATCCTGGAGGTCCAGCACCTCCTGCGGCCCGCCGACCCGCACCCCTCCACCGTGGCCGAGTTCGCCGGACTGGCCCGCGCGGTCGCGGCCGACCGCGCCCTCTGGGCCCCCCTCGTCCGGTACGACACCACCACCCGCTGGTACCACCGGCTCCGCGCCGTCCCCCCGGCCACCGGCCCCGGCCGGGACGGGACGACCCGGCCCGGCTACGAGATCTGGCTGCTCAGCTGGGCACCCGGCCAGGGCAGCGGGCGCCACGACCACGGCCCGTCGTCCGGCGTCCTCACCGTCCTGGAAGGCGAGTTGACGGAGCACACCGGACGCGGGACACGCACCCTGGGCGCGGGCGCCCAGCGCGTCTTCGCCCCCGGATACGTCCACGAGGTCGTCAACGACTCCCTCGACGGCGCGGTCAGCCTGCACCTCTACCACCCGGGCCTCACCGACATGCCGATGCACACCCCCCGGTGCTCCCCCACGACCCGCACCCCGGCCACCACCTGACGGCCACCCCACAAATCATCAGGCTTCGCCCGACAGCCCCACCCGCCGCCCACCACCACCCCACAAAAGATCAGGCTCCGCCTGACAGACTGTCTGTATGCGCATTGTGGTTCTGGCCGGCGGTATCGGTGGTGCTCGTTTCCTGCGTGGCCTCAAGCAGGCCTCCCCGGACGCGGACATCACGGTGATCGGCAACACCGGTGACGACATCCATCTGTTCGGGCTGAAGGTCTGCCCCGACCTGGACACCGTGATGTACACCCTCGGCGGTGGCATCAACGAGGAGCAGGGCTGGGGGCGTACGGACGAGAGCTTCCACGTCAAGGAGGAGCTCGCCGCCTACGGGGTCGGCCCGGACTGGTTCGGCCTCGGCGACCGGGACTTCGCGACCCACATCGTCCGGACCCAGATGCTCGCCGCGGGCTACCCGCTGAGCGCCGTCACCGAAGCGCTCTGCGCCCGCTGGAAGCCCGGCGTCCGGCTGATCCCGATGTCCGACGACCGCGTCGAGACGCATGTGGCGGTCGAGGCCGACGGCGAGAGCAAGGCCGTGCACTTCCAGGAGTACTGGGTGAGGCTGCGGGCCTCCGTCCCCGCCCAGGCGATCGTGCCGGTCGGCGCCGAGCAGGCCAAGCCCGCGCCGGGCGTGCTGGAGGCCATCGCCGAGGCCGACGTCATCGTCTTCCCCCCGTCCAACCCGGTCGTCTCGGTGGGCACCATCCTCGCGGTCCCCGGCATCCGGGAGGCGATCGCCGAGGCCGGGGTGCCGGTCGTCGGCCTCTCCCCCATCGTCGGGGACGCCCCGGTGCGCGGCATGGCCGACAAGGTGCTGGCCGCGGTGGGCGTCGAGTCGACGGCCTCGGCGGTCGCCCGCCACTACGGTTCGGGGCTGCTCGACGGCTGGCTGGTGGACACCGTGGACGCCGGGTCCGTGGACGAGGTGGAGGCCGCCGGCATCCGCTGCCGCGCGGTGCCGCTCATGATGACGGACGTGGACGCCACCGCCGAGATGGCCCGTCAGGCGCTCACCCTGGCCGAGGAGGTACGGGCATGAGCGGGGCGGAGACCACCGGGACCCCCGCCTACCGGGTCTGGGCCCTGCCCGGTATCCCCGAGGTACGGGCCGGGGACAACCTGGCGAAGCTGATCGCGGCCACCGGACCCGGGCTCGTGGACGGTGACGTCCTGCTCGTCACCTCGAAGATCGTCTCCAAGGCGGAGGGCCGGATCGTCGAGGCCACCGACCGGGAGGCGGCGATCGACGCCGAGACCGTCCGGGTGGTGGCCCGGCGCGGGACGCTGCGGATCGTGGAGAACCGCCAGGGACTCGTCATGGCCGCCGCCGGTGTGGACGCCTCGAACACCCCGGCGGGCACGGTGCTGCTGCTGCCCGAGGACCCGGACGCCTCGGCCCTGGCGATCCGCGACGGACTGCGGGACGCGCTCGGGGTGGAGGTCGGCGTCCTCGTCACGGACACCTTCGGGCGGCCCTGGCGCAACGGACTGACCGACGTCGCGATCGGCGCCGCGGGGGTCCGGGTCCTGGACGACCTGCGCGGCGGCACGGACGGTTACGGCAATCCGCTCGGCGCCACCGTGGTCGCCACGGCCGACGAGCTGGCCTCGGCCGGTGACCTGGTCAAGGGCAAGGCCTCCGGTCTGCCCGTCGCCGTGGTCCGGGGGCTCGCCCATGTGGTGGCCCCCGCCGGGGAGACCGAGGCGGCGGGCGGGGCGCGGGCCATGGTGCGGGTCGCGGCGGACGACATGTTCCGGCTGGGCACCTCCGAGGCCGTACGGGAGGCGCTGAACCTGCGGCGCACGGTGCGGGAGTTCACCGCCGAACCGGTGGACCCCGGTGCCGTACGGCGGGCGGTCGCGGCGGCCGTGACGGCACCGGCCCCGCACCACACCACACCGTGGCGCTTCGTCCTGCTGGAGTCCGCGGAGTCCCGCACCCGGCTGCTGGACGCCATGCGCGACGCGTGGATCGCGGACCTGCGCCGCGACGGCCGCGACGAGGAATCGATCGCCAGGCGGGTGCGGCGCGGCGACGTCCTGCGCAATGCCCCCTATCTCGCCGTGCCCTGCCTGGTGGCGGACGGCTCCCACTCCTACGGCGACGAGCGCCGGGACACGGCCGAACGCGAGATGTTCGTGGTGGCGGCCGGCGCCGGGGTGCAGAACTTCCTGGTGGCGCTCGCGGGTGAGCGGCTGGGATCGGCGTGGGTGTCCTCGACGATGTTCTGCCGGGACGTGGTGCGCGAGGTGCTGGACCTGCCGGACGACTGGGACCCGCTGGGCGCGGTGGCCGTGGGCCACGCGGCCGGGGAACCCCGGGAGCGCGCGGCGCGGGACCCGGAGGCGTACCTCACCGTACGGTGACGGGCCCCCCGGAAGGACACGGGGACAGGGTGGCCGGAGCGCGCCGCCGTCACAGCGAGGCGATGTCGCGCGGGCTGAAGCGCGGGGCCCGGCGCGGCGGGGTGTGACCCGAGAGCATGATCAGGCGGGTCGCCCGGTGGCGCTGCCCCGCGTAGGGGGCCAGCAGCTCCAGCATCTCCTCGTCGTCGGCGTTCCGGTTGCCCGCCAGCGCGTGGCCGACGATGCCGGGCAGATGCAGGTCCCCGACGGTGACCGCGTCCGCCGCCCCGTTCGAACGCTGGAGGGTCTCCGCCGCGGTCCACGGGCCGATGCCCGGAATCACCTGGAGCCGGGCCATCGCCTCGGGCAGTTCCATCGCGGCGGCCTCCTCCATGCGCCGGGCCACCCGCACCGCGCGCAGGATCGTGGCCGAGCGCTTCGCGTCCACGCCCGCCCGGTGCCATTCCCAGGACGGGATCAGCGACCAGGTCCGCGCGTCCGGCATGACGTGGAGCCCGTAGCGGCCGAACAGCGGTTCCACGGGGCCCGGCGCCGGTGTGCCGTAGGTACGGAGCAGCAGCCGCCAGGCGCGGTAGGCCTCGTCCGTGGTGACCTTCTGCTCCAGGATCGACGGGATCAGGGACTCCATGACCAGCCCGGTACGCAGCAGACGCAGCCCCGGCCGCAGGTGGCGGGTCGTGGCGAGAAGGCGGTGGCGGGGGCGGAAGGCGTCAGGGTCGTCGTCGGCGCCCAGCAGGGCGGGCAGCCGGTCCAGCATCCACCGCGCGCCCGGCCCCCAGGCCGCCGCCGCGATCCGGCCGCCCGGAGCCGCCGAGATCCGCAGGGTGCCGGGGCCGGCCGGGGTGCGGGTGGCCCGCCAGAACGTGCCGTCGGGCAGCGCCCGGTACGCGGGGTCCGCCGGGCCGCGCCGCAGGGGGCCGAGGACCAGGCGCAGGTCGAGGGGGCCCGGCGGCGTCCAGAGCCGGGTCAGCGCGGCGGACGTGTCCGGGGCGGCGGGGCGCTGCCGGGGCACGGCGGTGGTGCGGGGTGCGAAGCGTCCTGCCACGGGTGAGGGTCCTCGGTCGTCGGGGTGCCTTTCGAGGGTACGGCCCGCGCGGACCGGCCCCCGGACCGCCCTGCCGAGCCGGCCCCTCAACCCCCCGGTACGCCGCCCCGGCCCGCCCCCGCCTACTGGTCGGACGAGAAGCGCACCGAGCCGTCCGGCAGGACGGCCCCGCACCAGACACGGATGCCGTCGCGCAGTTCGTTGTCGGCGCCGACCTGGGCACCGTCACCGATGACGGCACCCGCGAGGACCGTACGGCCGCCGATCCTCGCCCCGGCCCCGATCAGCGAGTCGGTGATCACGGCGCCCGGTTCGACGACCGCGTCCTGGAGCACGGTGGAGCCCGTGATCCGGGCGCCCTCCCCGATCAGCGCCCGCTCGCCGACGACCGTGCCGCCGGTGAGCTTGGCGTCGGCCGCCACGGTCGCCGAGGGCAGCACCAGCCGGTCGCCGCAGCGCCCGGGAACCGCCGGGGACGGGGCGCGGCCCAGGACCAGGTCGGCCGATCCGCGCACGAACGCCTGCGGGGTGCCCAGGTCCAGCCAGTAGGTGGAGTCCACCATGCCCTGGAGGTGGGCGCCGGCGGCGAGGAGCCCGGGGAACGTCTCGCGCTCCACGGAGACCGGCCGGCCGGCCGGGATGGTGTCGATGACCGACCGGCGGAAGATGTACGCCCCCGCGTTGATCTGGTCGGTGACGATCTCCTGGGGTGTCTGCGGCTTCTCCAGGAAGGCCGTCACCCTGCCCGTGGGGTCGGTCGGCACGAGACCGAAGGCGCGCGGGTCCTCGACCCGGGTGAGGTGCAGCGAGACGTCCGCGCCCGACGTGGCGTGCGACGCGACCAGGGCCCGGATGTCGAGACCGGTGAGGATGTCCCCGTTGAAGACGAGGACGGGTTCGTCCGGACCCGAGGTCAGTCGCGACGCCACGTTGCGGATCGCCCCGCCGGTGCCGAGCGGTTCGCGCTCGGTGACGTATTCGAGGGAGAGACCGAGCGACGAACCGTCACCGAAGTACGGTTCGAACACCTCCGCCAGATAGGACGTCGCGAGCACGATGTGCTCCACCCCGGCGGCCCGCGCACGCGCCAGTTGGTGCGTGAGGAACGGGACGCCCGCCGCCGGAACCATCGGCTTCGGGGTGTGCACCGTGAGCGGACGCAGCCGGGTGCCCTTGCCCCCGACCAGGAGGATCGCTTCTCTTGCCTCTGTCACAGCACCGTCTCTGCTTCCTGCTGGGGCCGGGCCTCGTATCGGCTGGCCAGTGTATGCAGACCGTTCGAAGCCCTCCCGGTCAGCGGCCCTGCAGAGCGGCCGCGGTGGTGCGGACCGTGCCGAGCTTGTTGTAGAGACGGATTCCAGGGCATTCGGTTGCGAAACCGTCGCGGTGGCCGGCGATGACGTTCAGTTTGACGCTGGTTCCCTTCGCGTACTTGCCGCTGCCGCCCGAGACGAGGGTCACCTTCCCCTTGGGGTTGCGGCCGAAGAGGCCGAGCTTCCAGGCGGTGAGCTTGGAGATCGCGTTCACCGCGGCGGTGGGCGGGTTCGTCGAGGTGAACGTGCCGAGAACGACGATGCCCATGGTGTTGGTGTTGAAGCCGAGGGTGTGGGCGCCGAGGACGGCCTTGGTCACGCCTCCCGCACGGCCCTCGTAGATGTTCCCGCACTTGTCGATCGCGAAGTTGTAGCCGAAGTCGCGCCACCCGCTGCTCTTGACGTGGTAGCGGTAGATGCTCCGCAGGACCGACGGGGCCTCGGCGCAGGTGTAGTTGTTGCCGGTGGCGCTGTGGTGGACGAACGCCGCCTTCACCGTCGAGGTGTACGCGAACGTCCGCTCGCGCAGGCTCTCGTCCGCGCCCCACCCCTTGCGGGTGACGATGCCCGGACGCGGACCGACGTACGACGCGGCGCCGGCCTGGCCCTCCGGCTCCGCCTTGTCCAGCGCGGGGATCTCGGTGGCGCCGGGCGGGGCGAGGCCGGCGTTGACCGCGGAACTCTCCGCCTCCGCCGTGCCGACCGCCGCGCCGGTCGGGGAGCCGGCGGTCTCCGGGAGGGTGCCGGGCTTCGGGGACGAGGACACGGGGGTGACGGTGGCGGAGGCGCCCGTGACGGACGTGCCGCCGCCGGGCCGGTCCGGGCCGTCGCCCGGATCGACGAGCTCCACCCGCAGCCCCTCGGGGAGCGGGACGGCGTCGGCTCCGTCGCGCGAGGCGGTGTCCTCGGACCGTACGCGGACATCGATGCCGTCCGAATCACCCACCCAGAGAGGGGCGGTGGAGCCGTGCACCGTGCCCGACCCGCGCTCGGCGCTGCCCGCGTCGGCGGCGTGGTCGGCGTTGTGCGTCTCCAGGTCCTGCCAGCCGGACCACCGGCCGGTGGCGGTCGCGCGGGTGCGGACCTGGACGGTGCCGTGGAGCTCGGTGTCCACGTCGTCCCACACCACACCGACGAGCGAGAACCGGTGCGCGTCGCGGGGAGCCAGTCCTCGCGCGGTGGCGGAGGACGCGTGCGCGGACCGGGGGGCGGTGGGTTCTGCGGAGGTCCGGGGCGCCGCGTCGGTGAGCGGCCGCAGGGGCAGGGACTGGGTCGACCCCCGCGGTTCGGCGGCGGGGGCCTGGGCCGCCGCCGCGGCGGGGGCCGGTGCGGGAGCGGGGGCCGGGTCGGGGACGGAGGTGGCGGAACCGGACACGGCGAGCGGCAGGGTGAGTGCCGCCGCGCAGGTGACGCCGAGGGATGTCACGAGAAGTGCACGCATACAGGAAATCCTTGGCAGATACCGGCATCTCCTGCGACTGGAGGGCGGAGGGCCTGACCTGACGGCCCGTCTGCCGACCGGTGGACGGCCCCCGGCGCGGCCCCCGGCCGCCCTCGCCCGCCGCGTACCCTTGCGCGGATGAACGCCAGTGACCGTACCCCCGCCGACCTGCTGCGATCCGCGCTCGCCGCGGACCCGGCCCGTCCTCTCGTCACTTTCTACGACGACGCAACCGGAGAACGCGTCGAACTGTCGGTGGCCACCTTCGCCAATTGGGTGGCCAAGACCGCCAATCTGCTCCAGGGCGACCTGGCCGCGGAGCCGGGCGACCGGCTGGCTCTGCTGCTCCCGGCCCACTGGCAGTCCGCGGTCTGGCTGCTCGCCTGCTCCTCGGTCGGCGTCGTCGCCGACGTACAGGGCGACCCCGCCTCGGCCGACCTGGTGGTCAGCGGGCCGGACACCCTGGAGCGGGCCCGTGCCTGCCGTGGTGAGCGGGTCGCGCTGGCCCTGCGCCCGCTCGGTGGCCGCTTCCCCCAGCCGCCGGAGGGCTTCGCGGACTACGCGGTGGAGGTGCCGGGCCAGGGCGACCGGTTCGCCCCGTACGCGCCGGTGGACCCGGACGCCCCGGCGCTGACCGTGGGCGGCGTCGGCCGGACGGCCGCCCAGGTGGTCGCGCGGGCCCGCGAGGACGCGGCGGAGCTCGGACTCGTGCCCGGCTCCCGGCTCCTGACGGGGCGTACGTACGACACCTGGGAGGGGCTGTCCGCCGGGCTCCTCGCCCCGCTGGCCGCCGGCGCGTCCGTGGTGCTCTGCCGTCACCTGGACCGGCTGGACGAGAACGCCCTGGCCAGCCGGATCGAGAGCGAGCGGGTCACCGGTACGGCGGTATGACAAGCCGCCCGAGGGCCACCCGTCCGGCCCTGGACGGGCCGAGCCCCCGGGACTGGGCACCGGCGGCGGTACATGATCGGGCGGTACAGACCACTCGGCCCCTGAGACACAACCAAGCGTGAGGTTCAGCCGTCTACTCCTGCGACCGGCGGCCCATCGCGCCGCCGAACGTGAAGGATGGACGCATACGTGAGCGACAGCGCCGGCCCCCCGGCCGATCCGGACCGCCCGGAGGACCCGGCCGGGGACGGGCCAAGGAACGGATCGCAGGACGACCCCGCGGCCCTCGGACGGGACGCGCCCTCGGGGCGGGACGGCGGTACGCGGGACGAGCCGGGCTCCACGCAGGCCCCCGGCCCTGACGGCGGGACGGACGGCGGGAACGGCGGGACGGGCGCCGAGGCCGAGGCCGACACCCCTGGCACCGACGACAGCACCGGCAACAGCAGCGACGGCAAGGATCCGAGCGGCGACGCCGACGCGGGTGCGAGATCCGACGCCGCCCCGGACTCGGGATCCGACGCGGACCCGGACGCCGACGCGGCCCGCGGTCGTTTCGGGAGCTGGGGCGCCCGCCCCGAGGGCTCCCCCGACAAGCGCCGCTGGCTGCGCTGGGCCGCCCTCGGTGCCTCGTTCGTCGTCCTCGTCGCCGCCGGGGCCGGCTGGTGGGTGTACCGGAAGCTCGACGGCAACATCACCACCGACACGAGCGCCGCCGCCGAGCTGAAGGCGTACGAGAAGGAACGGCCCACGCCGGTCGCCCAGGGCGACGCGCAGAACATCCTGCTCATCGGCTCCGACAGCCGGTCCGGCGAGAACCGGAAGTACGGCCGTGACGACGGCGGCAGCCAGCGCTCGGACACCACGATCCTGCTGCACCTCGCGGCCGACCGTAAGAGCGCGACGGCGGTCTCGCTGCCGCGTGACCTCATGGCGCGGATCCCCAGCTGCCACAAGGGCGACGGCACCTCGACCGGGGAGCGGTTCGCCCAGTTCAACTCGGCGTTCGAGACGGGCGGGACCGCCTGCACGATCCGCACCGTCGAGAAGATGACCGGGGTGCGGATCGACCACCACATGGTGATCGACTTCAACGGCTTCAAGGACATGGTGGACGCCGTGGACGGCGTCGAGGTCTGCCTCAAGGAACCGGTCGACGACAAGGACGCCCACCTCACGCTGCCCGCGGGCCGCCAGAAGCTCGACGGTGAGCAGGCCCTCGGATACGTACGGGCCCGCAAGTCGATCGGCAACGGCAGCGACACCGAACGCATGGACCGCCAGCAGAAGTTCCTGGGTGCCCTCGTCAACAAGATGCAGAGCAACGGGGTCCTGCTGAACCCGACCCGGCTGTACCCGGTGCTGGACGCGGCGACCAAGTCGCTGACCACGGACGCCGGACTGGACTCGCTGAAGGACCTGTACGACCTGGTACGCGGGATGCGGAACGTCCCCACCGACCAGGTCCAGTTCCTGACCGTGCCCCGTCAGGCCTACCACGCGGACGCGAACCGCGACGAACTCGTCCAGCCGGATGCCGATCAACTGTTCGAAAAGCTGCGCAAGGACGAACTCGTCACCGTGCTGCCGGCCGACCAGATCAACGGCGACGAGAACAACGGCGACGATTCACAGGAAGTTCACAGCTCTCCCGGTGAATCCCCGGACGGCAAGCCAGGCGATACGGGCGTGAGCCCGACCCCGGCGCCGACCTATTCGGGATCGAGTGCGGCCGACGATCCCTGCGGCACGTAAAGCAATTGCCAAACCGTGGACGACAAACCGAGTGGAATAGGCGAAATGCCCGAATGTAAAGGGCGTGGAATATCTCACGCGCGTCGCCTCTGCCCGAATGGGCCGGATAGTGTGACGCGATCCGGTGCTTACGGCGACCTTGCCACGCACAGCCGGAGCGAAAGACCGAGCGCCCTTCAGGGGGAGGCGCCTCGCGTGGCACCGACGGAGGATTCAGGCAACCGTGGATGCGCATAGCCGTGGGCAGGCGGACGAAATAGATCCTGCCGACCAGTGGGTGCTCAACCCGCAGACCGGCGATTACGAATTGCGACTGAACCACTCCGGAAGAGAGTCGTCCGGTGATTCCCTCGCGCCGGACCGTCCCGATTCCCCCGCCCGTGGCAAGGGTGAATCCAGGACCGGCGCCCCGGAAGTCCCCGCCCAGCGCAGCCGCCGCTCGGCGCGTAACGCCCCGCCCGAGCCGCCGTCGGCCGGACGCCGCAAGCGCAGGCCCGCGAAGTCGCGGCGGAAGAAGGTCCTGCTGTGGACCGGCGGGGTGATGGCCTTCGTGGTCGTCGCCGGGTCGGCGGGGGCGTACGCGCTCTACCAGAAGTTCAACGGCAACCTCTCCACCATCGACGTCGGTGACGCGGGCAGCAAGAACGTCGCCTCGGACGGCCCGCTCAACATCCTGATCATCGGTACGGACAAGCGCACCGGCGCCGGCAACGAGGGCTACGGCGACAAGGACAGCCCCGGCCACGCCGACACGAACATCCTCTTCCACGTCTCCGAGGACCGGACCAACGCCACGGCGATGAGCATCCCCCGGGACCTGATCACGGACATCCCGGACTGCACCACCAAGCAGCCGGACGGCTCGGAGAAGGTCGTACCCGGCACCCAGAACGTGCGGTTCAACGTGAGCCTCGGTCAGGAGGGCCGGGACCCGGGCTGCACGATGCGAACGGTCAAGGAGATCACCGGCCTGTCCGTCGACCACTTCATGATGGTCGACTTCAACGCCGTCAAGACGCTCTCCACGGCCGTCGGCGGTGTCAAGGTCTGCCTGGACAAGGCCGTCAAGGACCGTGACTCGCATCTGGACCTGCCGGCCGGCGAGTCCACCATCGAGGGCGAGGACGCGCTCGCGTTCGTCCGCACCCGGCACAGCTTCGGCAACCAGAGCGACCTCGACCGGATCAAGATCCAGCAGCAGTTCATCGGCTCGATGATCCGGCAGATGAAGTCGGACGACACCCTGACCAACCCGTCCAAGCTCTTCGGCCTCGCGGACGCCGCGACCAAGGCGCTCACCGTCGACTCCGGCATCGGGTCGATCAAGAAGCTGACCTCGCTCGCCCAGGAACTCGGCAAGATCGACACGAAGAACATCACCTTCGTGACCATGCCGGTGATCGACAACCCGGCCGAGCCGACGCCCGTCACCGTGGTCGAGCACCCGACCAAGGCCGAGCAGCTCTTCGCCACGATGCGCTCCGACACCTCCCTGACCGAGGTGAAGGCGCAGGAGAAGAAGGCCAAGAGCAAGCAGGAGGCCCTGCTCAAGGGCGACCGGGCCGACCCCGCCGACGTACGGGTGGACGTCTTCAACGGCGGCGACACGGCCGGCGCGGCCCAGGCGACGGTCACCTGGCTGCAGAACGACGAGGGCGTACTCAAGTCCGCCAACAAGGCCAACGCCCCCGAGAAGACCGCGAAGACGACACTGGCGTACGCGCCGAACCAGGCGGACCAGGCCCGCGCGCTGGCGGACATGATGGGCCTGCCCGCCACCGCGCTGAAGCAGGGCACCACCGACGCCGAGGGCCTTCAGGCGATGGTGCTGACCCTGGGAGCCGACTTCAAGGGCGCGGGGGTGCCCGTCACCGGTCCGGTGAAGGCACCCGAGGACATCCAGAAGGCCAGCGCCGACAAGGCGGAATGCGCGAAGTGACCACCGGTCGCCGCGCTCCAGCGAAAGTCTGAACAGCAGGGGGTCTGGTGGGACGGAGCAGTACGCGCGGGGAGGGGGCACGGCCTCGTGTCCGGCACAGCCGCCGGGACGAGACGGGTCCGCAGGTCGGCCACGGCCCGCGGGGCGACGGGTCCGCGACGCGGGGACACGACCGGCGTGAGCGGGGTCCCGCCCCGCCGGAGGGCGGGCATCGCCAGGGTGGGCCGAACCGCCGTACCCGGCGGGCCTCCAGAGGGGGCAAGCGGCACGTCCTGCGCTGGATAGCCTCCGTGACCGCCCTGCTGATACTCGGCACCGGCGGCGCCGGTTACCTCTACTACAGGCACCTCAACGGCAACATCAAGAAAGAGGACCTGACGCTCGGCGACAAGCAGATGGCCGACCACAAGGCCAACGCCGCCGGGCAGACCCCGCTGAACATCCTGATCATCGGCTCCGACGCCCGGGACTCCAAGGAGAACCAGAAGCTCGGCGGTGCCAAGGAGACCTTCGGGGCCCCTCCGCTCGCGGACGTGCAGATGCTCCTCCACCTCTCCGCCGACCGCAGCAACATCTCGGTCGTGAGCATGCCGCGCGACACCATGCTGACGATGCCGAAGTGCACCGACCCCAAGACCGGGACCGTCTACCCGGCCAGCAGCGGGCCCGTCCAGACCAACGAGAGCCTGGGGCGCGGCGGACCGGGCTGCACGGTGGCCGCCTGGTACGAACTGACCGGCATCACCATCGACCACTTCATGATGATCGACTTCGCGGGTGTGGTCTCCATGGCCGACGCCGTCGGCGGCGTCCCGGTCTGCGTCAACGCCAACATCTACTCGCACACCAGCGACGGCAAGGGCTCCGGGCTGAAGCTCGAAAAGGGCACCACGTCCGTCAAGGGCAAGCAGGCCTTGCAGTGGCTGCGCACCCGGTACGGCTTCGAGGACAACACGGACCTGGGCCGGGCCAAGGCCCAGCACCAGTACCTCAACTCGATGGTGCGTGAGCTGCGCAAGGGCACCAAGCTCACCGACCCCGGAAAGCTGATGGACCTCGCGGAGGCGGCCACCAACGCGCTCACCGTCGACAAGGGCCTCGGGACGGTCAAGAAGCTGTACGACCTGGCGGAGGAGCTCAAGAAGGCCCCGACCGACCGCATGACCATGACGACGATGCCGAACGTCTACGGCACGGGCGGTCTCAGCGGGCGGGTGTTCCCCAAGCCCGGTGAGGCCGAGCAGCTGTTCCGGATGGTCCGCGAGGACATCCCGCTGGACGGCAAGGCGTCCAAGCGCAAGACGCCGGTCCCCAAGGACGCGGCGGCGCCCGTGGGGGAGATCGCGGTCAGCGTGCGCAACGCGACCGGCACCGACGCGCTCGGCCCGGCGCGGGGCCGGGCGGGCACGGTCAAGGACCTGCTGACGGACGCGGGCTTCGCCAGGGCGTCGGTCGACTCCCAGAACGTCGCACCGGCCGCCCGGACCGGCCTGCTCTATCCCAGCGCGGACCTGGAGGGCGACGCCCAGGCGGTCGCCAAGGCCCTGGGGATCCCCGTGTCGCAGGTGAAGAAGTCGACCGACGTCTCGGGCATCGTCCTGGCCGTCGGCGCCGACTGGCGCGAGGACGGGGCCTATCCCGCCAAGGCGGGCGAGGAGGAGAAGACGCCGGAGTCGGCGGGTGCCCTGAACGGCGCCGACGAGGAGGCGTGCATGGACGTCAACCCCGGCTTCACCTGGTGAGACGCCGGAGGGGAGGGGCCGGTCGCCGTGGCGGCCGGCCCCTCCCCTCCGCGGGTACGGCGGTCAGGCCGTCCGCTCCCGCACGGCCGGCCGGCGGCCGGCGATGACCTTCCTCGCCAGTGAGCGGGGGCTGGTCAGGAAGCCGTACCCCCACGACATGTGCATGGTGGCCAGCGCCACCGGGATCCACGCCCGTGCCTTCGGCGACAGGCCCTTGCCCGCCGGCAGTGAACCGGCGACGATCGCCGCCAGATAGCCGGCCGGCACGACGAAGGCCCACGGGGTGACGGCCGCGCCGACGACGAGTCCGGCCGCGATGGCGCAGACGGCGGCCGGCGGGGCCAGGTAGCGCAGGTTGATCGAGCCGGCGTGGTAGCGGGCCACGACGTGGCGCCAGCGTCCGTAGTCCTTGTACTGCTTGGCGAGCGCGCGGACGCTGGGGCGCGGGCGGTAGCGCACCTTCAGCTCCGGTGAGAACCAGACCAGGCCGCCCGCCTCGCGGATGCGGAAGTTCAGCTCCCAGTCCTGGGCGCGGATGAACTCGACGTTGTAGCCCTCGGCCCGCTCCAGCGCCTCGCGGCGGAAGACCCCCAGATACACCGTCTCGGCCGGGCCCGCCTGTCCACCGGTGTGGAACGCCGCGTTGCCGACGCCGATCTTCGACGTCATCGCGGCGGCGACGGCGTCCTCCCAGGCGTTCTCGCCCTCGGCGTGCATGATGCCGCCCACGTTCTGCGCGCCGGTCTCCTCCAGCAGCCGGACGGCGGTCGCGATGTAGTCGGGGGAGAGCATGCCGTGGCCGTCGACCCGTACCACGATCGGGTGGTGCGATGCCTTGATCGCGGCGTTCAGCGCGGCCGGGGTGCGGCCCGTCGGGTTGGCGACGGTGTGCACCCTGGAGTCCTCCCGTACCAGCTCAGCGGCTATCTCGTCGGTGCGGTCGGTGGACGGGCCGAGGGCGATCACCACCTCCGTCTCACCGGCGTACTCCTGCTCCAGGATGTGCCGGACCGCGTCCCTGAGATGGCGTTCCTCGTTGAGCACCGGCATGATCACGGAGACGGCGGGGCACTGCGCGGCAGACATGTGGTCCTCGGGAGTCCTTGGGGGAGCCGGGCGTTCCGGGGGTGTCTCGCACCCCGGGAAGCGGCGTGATTCCGCCGCCACGTTACCGCGAACGGGGGACACGGGCGCGCGCCGCCGAGGTCTGCCTCCGGTCCGCAGATCGTATGGACCTACCGTGCGAAAGTCCCACTAACACCCGCGGAGGTGTCCCTCGTGCCCACGCCGCACCGATCGCCCCGTCCACCGCACCCCCGCACCGCTCCCCCGCAGCGCAGGCCCGCCCGGCAGCCCGTCGCCGGGCAGCGCTCCGCGGACCGGGGCCGCAACCGCGCCCGCGGCCGTAAGACGCCTCCCCGGTGGGGCATGCGCGTGGCGACCGGGCTGTCCGTGCTGGTGCTCGGTGCCAGCGGTATCGGTCACGCGGTGGTGACCGGCCTGGAGGGCGGGATCGACCGGGTCGACCCGTTCAAGGACATGAAGAACCGGCCGTCGGGCGGTCACGGTCTGAACCTCCTGCTCGTCGGCACCGACGGCCGCGACAAGATCACGGCCCAGGAGAAGGAGAAGTACAAGCTGGGCGGCGCCCCCTGCCACTGCACCGACACGCTGATGCTGGTGCACCTCTCCGCCGACCGGCAGCGGGCCAGCGTCGTCAGCCTGCCGCGCGACAGCTACGCGGAGATCCCCGCGCACACCGACCTGACCACCGGCAAGGAGCACGACGCCCACCCGGTGAAGCTGAACGCCGCGTACGCCGAGGGCGGTCCGCATCTGACGGTGCGGACCGTCGAGCAGATGACCGGGGTCAAGATCGACCACTATCTGGAGGCCGACTTCACCAGCTTCATGAAGACGGTCGACGCCGTCGGCGGGGTGGAGATCTGCACCGCCGCCCCGCTCAAGGACTCCTACACCGGCCTCGACCTGTCCGCCGGCACCCACAAGCTGGACGGGGGGCAGGCCTTGCAGTACGTGCGCTCGCGGCACATCGACGGGGCCGCCGACCTCGGCCGGATGCAGCGCCAGCAGAGGTTCATGGCCGCGCTGTTCGGCCAGGCCACCAGCAGCGGGGTCCTGACCAACCCGGTGAAGTTCCAGGAGGTCGCCTCGACGGTGCTCGCCGCGATCCGCGCGGACAAGGGGTTCGGTACGGAGCAGATGGTGGCGCTCGGCAAGGCGATGCACGGGTTCACCCCGGCGTCCTCCGAATTCACCTCCGTACCGCTGGCCGAGGACAGTTTCCAGGTCAAGGGCCTCGGCTCCACGGTGAAGTGGGACGAGGAGAAGGCCAGGAAGATGTTCCGGTCCCTGCGCGAGGACAAGCCGCTCGCCCCGGTGCTGCCCGAGCAGCCCAAGGCGACCCCCGTCGAGGTGGCGCCCGAGCAGATCAAGGTGCAGGTCTACAACGGGACGACGAAGGACGGCCTCGGCCAGGAGGTGGACAAGGCGCTGCGCTCCACCGGCTTCGACACCACCCGGGCCCCCCGGGGCAGCGGTGGTCCGGGCGATCTGGCGCACACGCTGATCACCTACGACCCCCGCTGGGACCGGTCGGCGAAGGCGCTGGCCACCGCGCTGCCGGGGAGCGAACTGAAGGCGGTGAAGGGACAGGGCGGCACGCTGAACGTGACGGCGGGCTCCGACTTCACCCAGGTGAAGCGGGTGAAGGCCGAGAATCCGGAGCGGGGCGAGTTCGGAGCGGTCACCGGCGACCAGGTGGTCTGCCCGTAGTCCGGGGGCACCGGCGACCGGGCGGGCCGCCCTTCCTTCCTGGCGACGTGCGGCGGCGCGCGGCGGCCACGTCAGTCCGCGATCCCCTCGGCGATCCGCTGCTCCCGCAGTTCCTTGATCGCCCGGCGCCGGGCGAGGCGGTGCGTGCGCCGGATCTGTGCCTCCTGGTAGCGGCGCCGATCGCGCTCCGTCTCGGGCACGACCCGCGGCACGGGACGAGGACGTCCGGCCTCGTCGACCGCCGCGAACACCAGATAGGCGCTGCCCACCTGCTGGGCGGGCGTCGACTCGTTCCACCGCTCGGCCATGACGCGGACGCCGACCTCCATCGAGGAGCGGCCGGTCCAGTTCACCTGGGCCCGGACGTGAACAAGGTCACCGACGCGGACCGGCTCCAGGAAGACCATCTCGTCCATCGAGGCCGTGACCGCCGGACCGCCCGAGTGCCGGCCGGCGACCGCGCCCGCCGCGTCGTCGACCAGCTTCATGATCACGCCCCCATGCACCGTACCCAGGAGATTGGTGTCGCTGCCGGTCATGATGTGGCTGAGGGTGGTCCGGGAGGCCGAGGTCGGCTTGGCCGGAATCTCACCCTCCGGGGTCTGGGCCTGATCTGTCATGCCCTCCACCTTATGCGGGGGCTTGCCCACGGTTGCATTGCATCAGCTTCGCAACAGCCCCGGCCCGATTTCCCGGACACCCTGTAAGACGCACAGGAGCAAGCGGCACACTGTCTCCATGAGCGATTGGCCCGAGGGGCGCAACGGCGGACCCGGCGAGCGGTACGGGCAGGGCAGTGCGAGCCCGCGGCCCGAGTCCGCCCGTGCCATGCCGCATGTCCGGCGGCGCCCCGCGCCGCAGCCGCAGTCACCGGCGAGGATCCCGCCGCAGCCGGGCGGCCGGGGTCATGGCGACGCCTCCGGGTACGACAGCGGGTACAACACGGGCCAGGTCTACGGCGGCGGGCACGGGCCCGGTGGCGGACAGGGCGGCGGACACCGCGGTGGCGGCGGCTCCCGGGGCGGCGACAGCGGATACGTCCAGCCCCGACCGGCGCCGGACTGGGGCCGTCGCCTCAAGATCGGCGCGCTGACCCTGGTCGTGGTGGTGCTGGCCGTCTCCGTCGGCACGTACTTCTGGGCCGACGGCAAGCTCAAGCGGGAGGTGGACCTCTCCAAGGTCATCGACCGCCCCGCCGAGGGCAAGGGCACCAACTACCTGATCGTCGGTTCCGACAGCCGTGAGGGCATGACGGACGAGGACAAGAAGAAGCTCCACACCGGTTCCGCCGAGGGCAAGCGGACCGACTCCATGATGATCCTGCACGACGGCTCCGGCGGCCCGACGCTGATCTCCCTGCCCCGCGACTCGAACGTCGAGATCCCCTCGTTCGTCGGCTCGGAGTCCGGCAAGAAGTACGAGGGCACCGGCCGGACGGTGAAGCTGAACGCGGCGTACGCCGAGGACGGCCCGGAGCTGCTGGTCCGCACGGTCGAGTTCAACACCGGGCTGCGCATCGACCACTACGTCGAGATCGGCTTCGGCGGCTTCGCCCAGATCGTGGACGCGATCGGCGGCGTGGAGCTGGACATCCCCAAGGCCTTCAAGGACAAGAAGTCCGGCGCCGATTTCCAGGCCGGTACGCAGACGCTGAACGGCGAGCAGTCCCTCGCCTTCGTCCGCACCCGGTACGCCTTCGCGGGCAGCGACCTGGACCGTACGAAGAACCAGCAGAAGTTCCTCGCGGCCCTGGCCTCCCAGACGGCGACCCCGTCCACGATCCTCAACCCGTTCAAGCTCTACCCGACGATGGGCGCGGGCCTGGACACGCTGATCGTCGACAAGGACATGTCGCTCTGGTCGCTGGGGAAGATGTTCTTCGCGATGAAGGGCGTCACCGGCGGCGACGGCACGTCGATGAACATCCCGCTCACGGGCCAGAGCGTGAACGGCAACCTGATCTGGGACAAGGACAAGGTCAAGCAGCTCATGGAGCAGCTGAAGAACGACGACACGGTCACCGTCAAGGGCAACTGACGGCGGGCACGCGAGGAGGTCCGGGCGGCGAGCCGCCCGGACCTCCTGTGTTCCCCGGTGCGGCCGCCCTTGCCGGAGACGGCCGCGCTCAGCTACTTCCGTGCCGTCACCAGGAAGACGATCAGCGCGGCGAGGGCCAGCCCGCACACCACCGCCGCCGCGATCTTGGCCTTGCTGTACGGACGTTCGCCGATGACCTCGGCGGTGCGGGCGTTCACCATGACCTGCCAGCTGGTGCCCGCGTACAGATAGGTCAGGAACCACACGGGCAGCAGCATCAGCTTGAACGTGAGGGCCGAGTACCGCGTGTCCAGCTCCGTCACCCGCTGCTCGTCACCACCGATGTCGGCCCGGCAGTCGGACGTGATGACGCCGGCCATCCGTTCCTTGGCCGTCACCAGCCCGTCCTCGGGCTCCACGTCGTACCGCACGGTCTGGAATCCGGCCAGGTACTCCGCCTGGAACGGCTTGGCCTCCTCCAGCGGCCACGGCGTGAGCTTGTCCAGCTGTTCGTGGTCGACATGGGTGGTCCCGGCGACGAGGACGTCGTCGAAGGCGCGGCTGACCCTTCCGGAGACGGGGGTCCAGCGGGTGTGGCGCACCTGGCGGGTCTTGGTGACGCTCTCGCCGTTCTCGGTGGTGGTGTACGTCTCGGTGACGTAGTAGTAGTCGCCACGCCGGCCCTGGTAGCGGGAGTCCGTCTGCGCGTCGTAGGTCCAGTGCGGCAGGTAGCTGCCTTTGAACGCCTCCGCCTCACTGACCTTCTTCAGCCGGGAGGGCGCGAACCAGCGGGACGACGTCCAGGCGCGCAGCGCCTCCCGGGCGGCGTCCCGGTCCAGGCCGAAGGGGACCACGGCCTCCGGCCGTACCCGCTCGGTGGGGTCGGACTCGGCGACCAGCGCGGTGGCGCAGAACTGGCAGCGCGCGGACAGGTCGTCGCTCTCGGTGTGGGCACCGCAGCCCGGACAGACGTAGGTGCGTACCCCCTCGGCCACGGAGCTCCGCGGTTTGACGGGCAGGGCGGCCAGTTCGTCGAAGCTGTGCTCACGGACCTCGCGCGACACCGGGGCCACCGCCTGCTCATGACCGCAGTACGGGCAGCGCATGGCGTCGGAACCCGGCGCGAACACCACCGTGGCACCGCACGCCGGGCAGGGGTAGGAACGGGGTCCCGTTCCGGGGGCCCCGGCGTTCTGCTCTTCGGTGTTCAACGTCGCCCCTCCCTCAGGCCTGTGGCGGGAGCGGCGGGGGTACGGCCCCGAAGAGCCCGCTGACGTCCGGTACCTGACCGGCGGACAGCCAGCCGGACATCCCTTCCTTCCAGATGAGTGTCGTCCGGGCCACGGTGCCCGCGCTCACCAGACCGGCCAGCGCCGCCCGGTCGTACGGCCCCTGCTGGGTGCCGTCGACGCCGATGAACCACTGCTCCTCCACGGGCAGCGGCGGCGGGCCCGCCGAGGGTGCGGGAGAGGCGGCGGGAGCGGTGGGCTGCGGCTGCGGGGTGAGTCCGGCGGCCATCCGCTGCCCCGCGGCCATCCCGAGCCCCAGCCCCATGCCTTCGCCGACGCCGCTGCCGGGCGTGCTCGCGCCGGCGGCGAGCGCGTCGGCCGCCTGGAACTGGGTGTACTGGTCGAGATTGCCCGCGATACCCATCCGGGAACGGGTGTCGATGGCCTGCTCCACCTCCGGGGGCAGCGAGATGTTCTCGATGACGAAGGTGGGGACGGCGATGCCGACCGGCTTCAGCTCCTCGGTGAGCACACCCGCGAGCCGGACGCCGATGGCCTCCTGCTGGGTCGCCAGGTCCAGCATCGGTACGCCCGAGGTGGCGAGCGCGCCGCCCAGTTTGCCGACGATCATCCGGCGCAGGTACTCCTGCACCTCCTCGGTGCGGAACTGCGGGTCGGTGCCCGCCAGTTCCCGCAGCAGCGCGGCGGGGTCGACCACCCGCGCCGCGTACGCGCCGAAGGCACGCAGCCGCACCATGCCGAACTCGGGGTCACGGACGATGACGGGGTTCTGCGTGCCCCACTTCATGTCGGTGAACTGACGGGTGGTGACGAAGTAGACCTCGGCCTTGAACGGCGAGTCGAAGCCGTACTTCCAGCCCTTCAGCGTGGACAGCAAGGGCATGTTCTGGGTCTGGAGGGTGTACGTACCCGGCTGGAAGACGTCCGCTATTCGGCCCTCGTTGACGAAGACCGCCGTCTGCGACTCGCGCACGACGAGCTTGGCGCCCATCTTGATCTCGTTGTCGTGGCGCGGGAACCGCCAGACGATGGTGTCCCGGCTGTCGTCGGTCCATTCGATGATGTCGATGAATTCCCCGCGGATGCTGTCGAACAGCCCCATGGAAACCTCCCCCGCTCGGTGACGCGCCCCACTCCGGATCCGCGGGGGAACGATAGCAACCGGCGGTGACAGGCCCCGGGCCGTCTCGGCGTCCTCGGCGACGGGGCCGGGGACGCCGAAACACCTGGAACACCGCCTGGGGCGCGGCCGGGGACGGAGCCTGGGGCGCGGGTCCGGTCCGGTCACCGTGCCGGGGGCTCGGCGCGCGCCGGCCGGCAGGCCGGGGTGTTCGCCGCCGACCGTCGCGTCATCCCGTCGGGCGGGACCGACCGCACCGGCCCGGAGGCGACGCGCGCCCCGCGCCCGTCCGGATGGACCCTCCGGCAGGCGTCACGCGCTGCCCGGTGCCGGCTGGTAGAGGTCGTTCAGCTCGTCGGCGTGGTCTTCCTCTTCCTTGAGGATGTGCTCGATGAGGCGCCGGGACGTGGGGTCGCTCTCGCCGATCCAGCGCACGATCTCGGTGTAGGTCTCGATGACGATGCGCTCGGCGACGAAGTTCTCACGGATCATCCCCTGGAGGTCGGTGTCCGGGGGCGTCTCGTACTCGGTGTGGGAGCGGGCGACGAGGGTGGCCGGGTCCATGTCCGGGCTGCCGCCCAGCTGGTTGATCCGGTCCGACACGCGCTGGAAGTGGTCCAGCTCCTCGCCCGCGTGCTCGCGGAACATGTCCGCGACCTGCTCACGGTGGATGCCCTGCGCGACGATCGCGTTCTGCGTGTAGCGCAGGTAGCAGACCATCTCGGTGGCGACGACCTGGTTGAGCACGTCGATGAGGCGTTCCAGATCGGCGGTGTTCGCGGGGGTGACGGGGCCCTGGGTGATGTTCCGCCGGGCCTCTTCGCGGATCTTGGTGACGTCGATGGCGAACTGATTCGGCACTGTGATTCCCATCTGTCCGTGTTTGATCCCTTATCGGCAACGGAATCGTACGGGGCGGGCGGTACCAGGGTCCGCGTCCGACTCGCCCATCACCTGGCGGGGGCACCGGCCGGTGCGTGCGGCAGGGCGCGGGGTGCGGCCGTTTCGGTGGCCCAGTCAGCGGTTTCCCGTTCCGTCAACCATGATCGCTTGACCCACGCACCCGGTCCTCGGGAGCATCGACCCAGACGCGAGGCACTGACAGCGGCGCGGGAGGGGAACCCGGACCATGAAGGTCACCAAGCTGGTCAGCACGTGCGACATCAAGGACTGCCCCACGATCTACACGACGGATCGCGGCACCTTCTTGGTGCAGGGCGAAACACCGATGGACCACGGGCTTCAGATTCCCGCTCATGAAAACCTGGTCGAGATCCCGATGGAACTGCTTGAGAAGGCCGTCCGTGAAAAGCTCATCTAAGACCCTCGGAGACCTCTTCGACTCCTTCGAACGTGAGGCCTTCCGCCTGGAGACCCTGGACGACTACAGCAGATCCGGGAACGTCGACGCGTATCACGCCTTTCTGGCCGGGCAGCCGCAGCCGGACAGCTACAACGCCGGATGGGTGGAAGAGCTGCGCTCACACACCGGAAAGGGGAAGCGGGTCTATCGGGTACACATTCTGTCGCGCCCACTCACGGACTACCTTCGCTTCGAACTCGGGTGGGGCTACCGGAAGAACAGGACCGGGGGCGAAGAGTTCTTCATCCTCGACGTCACCGACAAGCCCAATCCACTGGCCGGCGTCCCTGACTTCTGGTGCTTCGATTCCGAGTCCGTGGCCGTGATGAACTACGACGAGGCCGGGAAGTACACCGGATCGGCGGTGCTGGCGCCTGAACGCTCGGCAGAATTCACTGGGTACCGTGACACGGCCCTCGCCCAGGCGGAACCCTTCACCGAATGGTGGGACACGTACGGAGCGTGAACAGAGCACAGCTTGGGGCCGCGCTGCGGGCGCTGCGCAAGGCATCCGGGAAGGAAGCCAAAGCAGTGGCACGCAGCGCCCTCATGTCTCCGTCCAAGCTGTCCAAGATCGAAAATGCGAAGCTCGCGCCGAGCGCCACGGACGTGGAACGCATCCTGGCCGCCATTGGGGTCTCGGACGAAGTCAAGGCCGAGTACGCGGAGGCTGCCAGAGCGTCGGCGACGGAAGCGACGGCATGGCGACTACTGAAGCGTATCGGCGTCCACAAGGGGCAGCAGGCCACCAGGGCACTGGAAGCCCAGATGTCGACGCTGCGCCTTTTCCAACCGGCATTGGTGCCCGGCCTGCTCCAAACCCCTGAGTACATCCGAGCCATTCTGCACAGGCACAACCTGAGCGAAGAAAACCCTCACGCGGACCATCAACGGAAGACTAGAACGTCAAGCAGTTCTCTATGAGAGCACGAAGTCGCTCCATTTCATCGTCACGGAAACCGTACTGAGGTGGAGAATCGTCCCACCCCAGATGATGGCCGCACAGCTGGACCGTATCGTCTCCCTTTCACGCCTGCCGCATGTGGACATCAGAGTGGTGCCGCTGGCGATTAAGCAGCACGACATCGCCAATCACGCGTTCGTCATCCGCGACGACCACATGGTCACGATAGAGACAGCGCATGCAGAAGTGGTCGTGACGGACCCGAGGGACGTAGGACTGTACGTCGACAAATTCGACGGGTTCGCGCGCACCGCACTGTTGGGCGACACAATGCGCAGCCTGCTCGAAGGAATCCGTAATGACTTCTTGCGGGAACAGGAAACAGACTAGAGAGTCACCCACAGCCGACCGAAGATAGCGGCATGGGGAGCGAAGAGAGAACTTCCGACGCAGAGACGACCACAACGGCCATCAGCCTCTTGGAGGGGGCGGGCGAGCCATCACCCCAGCCCGGTTGCCGGGCTTGCCTCTCCTTGTCCGTCTCTCGCGAAAACGCGCGATCCACAGGGAACTACAGCGGGGTCTCGGACTGCAACGTGAGGCTTCGTCGCCACCAGGCGGAGGCACACGCGTGACGCGCGAAGGGGCGGCCCGAGAGCTCTTCGACGTACCCGCAGTGCGTGTGCACGCGGTGCGGTTCCGCGCATGGGCCACCCCCGGAAGCCGAGGCACCCGTTGAGGACTTCCGCCCGTCGCGGGCGGGGGACGGCCGGTTCGCCCGGCCGTACGGACAATCAGGAAGGGCACGACGATGACCGACCTGTACGGGCTCCCCATCGAAGGAGCCACGTTCTCGAAAGCGTGCGGCGGCAGCACGCACCCGGACGGCGAGGCGTGCGTGACGCTCGCCAGGATCGGCCCGGACGCGTGGGCCGTGGGTGACAGCAAGCGGCCCGGGGCCGAGCCGCTGCGGTTCACCAGGGCGGAGCTGGACGCGGCGGGCATCGACCCCGCGCGGTTCGACCTCTCCGCCTGATCCCTGGCACCACCTACTGACGGCCCGCCCACACGCCGGGGGTGGGCCGTCGCGCTTCCTCGAAACGGAGCGGCAGTGCACCACCACGGTTACGCATGGGTCGGAGAGAAGAAGGCGTTCGACAACGAGAGCGTCCGGCGCCCTCCGCCGGGGCACACCCCGCCCGTGGGAATCAAGGAGGCGTTGAGGGAGCGCTACCGCAACGCGGTGGCCGACTTCCCGGCGACGGGCGTTCCTCCGGTCCAGACAGCTCATTGGCTGGTGAAACCGGCCTCCATGGTGCGGGGCACCTGGGAGGAGCCGAAAGAGGCCGGGGAATGGCTCGGTCTCCAGCTGGCCGAGTTCGCGCCCCGGTTCGTGGGGGAAGCGGACAGGGAAGTGACTCGGCTGGTCCTTCTGGTGAAGGCCGCCGTGGAAAGGCTGACCTGGGGCGGGGACGTTTCCCTGGGGCACTACCTGAACGGAACCCTCTTCCACTCGGTCGCCCTCGTCACGTGTTCCCCGAACCGTTCCGGTCCGGACCAGGTCTGTCCCGTGGGGGAGGCCGCGTCCGGGCGCCCCGGGTGAACGGGAGCGGCCCGGAGGGACCGGAGGCGGATCACCGCCGGCCGGTCCGTCCGGGCCGTTGACCTGCGAAACCCGCTACGGCAGATTGCGGGCCATGACGATCCGCTGGACCTGGTTCGTACCCTCGTAGATCTGCGTGATCTTGGCGTCGCGCATCATGCGCTCGACCGGGTAGTCACGGGTGTAGCCGTAGCCGCCGAGCAGCTGGACCGCGTCCGTGGTGATCTCCATGGCGGCGTCGGAGGCGAAGCACTTGGCCGCGGCGCCGAAGAAGGTCAGGTCGCCGTCGACGCGCTCGGACCTGGCGGCGGCCGCGTAGGTGAGCTGGCGGGCCGCCTCCAGCTTCATCGCCATGTCGGCCAGCATGAACTGGATGCCCTGGAAGTCGGCGATCGGCTTGCCGAACTGCTTGCGCTCCTTGACGTAGCCCTTGGCGTAGTCGAGGGCGCCCTGGGCGATGCCGAGGGCCTGGGCCGCGATGGTGATGCGGGTGTGGTCCAGGGTCTTCATCGCCGTGGCGAAGCCGGTGCCCTCCTCGCCGATCATGCGGTCGGCGGGGATACGGACGTTGTCGAGGTAGACCTCGCGCGTCGGGGAGCCCTTGATGCCGAGCTTCTTCTCCGGGGCGCCGAAGGAGACGCCCTCGTCCGACTTCTCCACGACGAACGCCGAGATGCCCTTGGAGCGCTTGTCCGGGTCGGTGACGGCCATCACCGTGTAGTAGTCGGAGACGCCCGCGTTGGTGATCCAGCGCTTCACGCCGTTGAGCACCCAGAAGTCACCGTCCCGTACGGCCTTGGTCTTCATGCCGGCCGCGTCGGAGCCGGCGTCCGGCTCGGAGAGGGCGTACGAGAACATCGCGTCGCCCTTGGCGAGCGGGCCCAGGTACTTCTTCTTGAGCGCCTCGGAGCCGGACAGGATCACCGGCAGCGAGCCCAGCTTGTTCACGGCCGGGATCAGGGAGGAGGACGCGCAGACACGGGCCACCTCCTCGATCACGATGACCATGGCGAGCGCGTCAGCGCCCGCGCCGCCGTACTCCTCCGGGACGTGGACCGCGTGCAGGTCCGAGGCGACCAGCGCGTCCAGGGCTTCCTGCGGGAAGCGCGCCTCCTCGTCCACCGCGGCGGCGTACGGGGCGATCTTCGCCTCGGCGAGCGAACGGATCGTCTCGCGGAGCATGTCGTGCTCCTCGGCCGGACGGTACAGGTCGAAATCGGTCGAACCCGCCAAGACGTTCACTCCCCAACGATGCTAACTACTGTTAAGTAACCCGATTTTAGTGGCCGGGTCTCACGGTGGCATACAGCCCGGACGCGTGAGCTTGCCGACAGACTCGCCGGGACCGTGCACGCCTGCTCGGCGGCCGCCGCGGAAAGGGACACACGCGCCCCGGATATGCTCGGCCCCGCACGTTTGTCCGCACTGTTCAGGAGTACCTCATGGCCCTCAGGATCACTGTGATCGGCACCGGCTACCTCGGCGCCACCCACGCCGCGGCCATGGCGGAACTGGGGTTCGAGGTCCTGGGTCTGGACGTGGTGGCCGAGAAGGTCGAGATGCTCTCGGCGGGCCGGGTGCCGATGTACGAGCCGGGTCTCGAGCAGTTGCTGCGCAAGCACGTCGCCGGGATCGAGGGCTCCACCGGACGGCTGCGGTTCACCACCTCCTGGGAAGAGGTCGGCGAATTCGGCGACGTCCACTTCGTCTGCGTGAACACCCCGCAGAAGCACGGCGAGTACGCCTGCGACATGAGCTATGTGGACAGCGCCTTCGAGTCGCTGGCCCCACGGCTGACCCGGGGCGCGCTGGTGGTCGGCAAGTCCACCGTGCCGGTGGGCTCCGCCGCCAGGCTCGCGGACCGGCTGGCCGAGCTGGCCCCGGCGGACGCCGACGTGGAGCTGGCCTGGAACCCGGAGTTCCTCCGCGAGGGCTTCGCGGTGGACGACACCCTGCACCCGGACCGGATCGTGGTCGGTGTGCGGAGCGAGCGGGCCGAGAAGCTGCTGCGCGAGGTCTACGCGAAGCCGCTGGGTGAGGGCTCGCCCTTCGTGGTGACGGACTTCCCGACGGCGGAGCTGGTGAAGACCTCCGCCAACTCCTTCCTGGCGACCAAGATCTCCTTCATCAACGCCATGGCGGAGGTCTGCGAGGCCGCCGACGGCGATGTGGTGAAGCTGGCGGAGGCGCTGGGCCACGACGAGCGCATCGGGAAGAAGTTCCTGCGGGCCGGGGTCGGCTTCGGCGGGGGCTGCCTGCCCAAGGACATCCGGGCGTTCATGGCGCGGGCCGGGGAGCTGGGCGCCGACCAGGCGCTGACCTTCCTGCGCGAGGTCGACTCGATCAACATGCGCCGGCGCGGGCACATGGTGGAGCTGGCCCGCGAGGCCGTGGGCGGCGGGTCCTTCCTCGGCAAGCGGGTGGCGGTGCTGGGCGCATCCTTCAAACCGGACTCGGACGACGTACGCGACTCGCCGGCGCTGAACGTGGCCGGCCAGATCCACCTCCAGGGCGCCCAGGTCACCGTCTTCGACCCGAAGGGCATGGACAACGCCCGGCGGCTCTTCCCGACCCTCGGCTACGCGGAGAGCGCCCTGGACGCGGTGCGCGGGGCGGACGTGGTGCTGCACCTGACGGAGTGGCGGGAGTTCCGCGAGCTGGACGTGGAGGCCCTGGGCGAGGCCGCCGGGCGCCGGATCGTCCTGGACGGCCGCAACGCGCTGGACCCGGCGGTGTGGCGGGCGGCGGGCTGGACCTACCGGGCGATGGGCCGCCCGAAGGCCTGAGCGCGCCGCCCGGGACACGGCCGGGGCGGCCTCGCTCAGGCCTTGGGCGAGGCCGCGCCACCGGGGCCGCGTCCCGGGGAGCCGGTCCGCCCCCGGCGGGGCAGACCGCCGCACCGCCCCGGAGGGTCAGACCGCCGGACCGTCCAGCGCCTCGATCGTGGCGTGCGACGGCCCCCGTACGGCACTCAGCTCCCGGGAGACCGCTTCCGCGTCGCGCAGCACCCGTACCGCGTTCTGCCAGGTCAGCTTGGCCAGGTCGGCGTCCGACCAGCCGCGTGAGAGCAGTTCCGCGATCAGGTTCGGATAGCCCGAGACGTCCTCCAGACCGGCCGGGAGGAACGCGGTGCCGTCGTAGTCGCCGCCGATGCCGATGTGGTCGATACCGGCCATCTCGCGCAGGTGGCCGAGGTGGTCGGCGATCGTCGCGACGGTGGCGACCGGACGCGGGTGGGCGGCCTCGAAGTCGGCGTGGACGCGCATCGCGGCCGGTGTGGTGTCGAGGTGGTGCAGACCGTGCTCGCGCATGTTGCGGTCGGCGGCCAGGGTCCATTCGACCGCCTCCGGCAGCACGAACTTCGGTACGAAGGTCGCCATGGCCACCCCGCCGTTGGCCGCGAGCATCCGCAGCACGTCGTCGGGGATGTTGCGCGGGTGGTCGCAGACCGCGCGGGCCGAGGAGTGCGAGAAGATCACCGGCGCGACGGAGGTGGCGAGCGCGTCGCGCATCGTGGTGGCCGCCACATGGGACAGGTCCACCAGCATGCCGACGCGGTTCATCTCGCGAACGACCTCACGGCCGAACTCCGAGAGGCCGCCGACGCCCGGGGCGTCGGTCGCCGAGTCCGCCCAGTCGGTGTTGTCGTTGTGCGTCAGCGTCATGTAGCGCACGCCGAGGGTGTACAGGGCCCGCAGGGTGCCCAGCGAGTTGTTGATGGAGTGGCCGCCCTCGGCCCCCATCAGGGAGGCGATCCGGCCCTCGGCGCGGGCCCGCTCCATGTCGTCGGCGGTCAGGGCGCGCCGCAGGTCCGCCGGGTGGCGGGCCAGCAGTTCGGCGACCACGTCGATCTGCTCCAGCGTGGCGCTGACCGCGGCGTCACCGGTCAGTTCGGTCGAGACGTACACGGACCAGAACTGCGCCCCCACACCACCGGCCCGCAGCCGCGGGATGTCGGTGTGCAGGGCGGTGCTCTGGTCCACGGCGATGTCGCGGGCGTCGAGGTCGTACCCGACCTGCTCGCGCAGCGCCCAGGGGAGGTCGTTGTGGCCGTCCACGACGGGGTGGTCGGCCAGGAGCAGTCGGGCGCGGTCCAGGTTGTCCATGGGGGCCTACTTCCCGAATCCGAAGGAGTCCGCGCCCTGGGCCTTGGCGCGCAGTCGCTTGCCCTTCTCCGTCGCCTGGTCGTTCAGCTCCTGCTGGAACTCCTTCATCCGCTCCAGCAGGGCGCCGTCGTGGGCGGCGAGCATCCGGGCGGCGAGCAGGCCCGCGTTGCGCGCGCCGCCGACCGAGACGGTGGCCACGGGCACCCCGGCCGGCATCTGGACGATGGAGAGCAGACTGTCCATGCCGTCCAGGTACTTCAGCGGCACCGGGACACCGATGACGGGCAGCGGGGTGACCGAGGCGAGCATGCCGGGCAGGTGGGCCGCGCCCCCCGCCCCCGCGATGACCGCCTTGAGACCGCGGCCGGCCGCCTCCTCGCCGTACGCGATCATCTCGTGCGGCATGCGGTGGGCGGAGACGACGTCCACCTCGTAGGGGATCTCGAACTCGTCGAGGGCCTTGGCGGCCGCTTCCATCACGGGCCAGTCGGAGTCCGAGCCCATGACGATGCCGATGACGGGGGCGGAGCCGGGTGCGGTCATTCGGTGATCGTTCCTCGCAGGTAGTCGGCCGCGTGCCGGGCGCGCTCCCGCACGTCCGCCAGGTCGTCGCCGTAGGTGTTGACGTGGCCGACCTTGCGGCCGGGCTTCACGTCCTTTCCGTACATGTGGATCTTGAGCTGCGGGTCGCGGGCCATGCAGTGCAGATAGGCCTGGTACATGTCCGGGAAGTCGCCGCCCAGGACGTTGCACATGACCGTCCAGGGGGCGCGGGGGCGCGGGTCGCCGAGCGGGAGGTCCAGGACCGCCCGTACGTGGTTGGCGAACTGCGAGGTGATCGCGCCGTCCTGGGTCCAGTGCCCGGAGTTGTGCGGGCGCATGGCCAGCTCGTTGACCAGGATGCGGCCGTCCCGGGTCTCGAACAGCTCGACGGCGAGGTGTCCGACCACGCCCAGCTCGGCGGCGATCCGCAGGGCGAGCTGCTGGGCCTCGCCGGCGAGCTGCTCGTCCAGCTCAGGGGCCGGGGCGATGACCGTGTCGCAGACGCCGTCGACCTGGATCGACTCGACGACGGGGTAGGCGACGGCCTGGCCGTGCGGGGAGCGGACGATGTTCGCCGCCAGCTCCCGTACGAAGTCGACCTTCTCCTCGGCCAGCACCGGCACACCGGCCCGGAAGGGCTCGGCCGCGTCCGCCTCGGAGCGGACCACCCAGACGCCCTTGCCGTCGTAGCCGCCCCGGACCGTCTTGAGGACGACGGGGAAGCCCCCCACCTCCTCGGCGAAGGCGGCGGCGTCTGCCGGGTCGGCGACGACGCGGTGGCGGGGGCAGGGGGCGCCGATCGCGGTGAGCCTGGCGCGCATCACCCCCTTGTCCTGGGCGTGCACCAGGGCGTCGGGGCCCGGACGGACGGGGATGCCCTCCGCCTCCAGGGCGCGCAGGTGCTCGGTGGGCACGTGCTCGTGGTCGAAGGTGATCACGTCGCAGCCGCGCGCGAAGTCGCGCAGCGTGTCCAGGTCGCGGTAGTCGCCGACGACGACTTCGCTCACCACCTGGGCCGCCGAGTCCTGCGGGGTGTCACTGAGGAGCTTGAACCTGAGGCCGAGGGGGATACCCGCCTCGTGGGTCATACGGGCGAGCTGACCCCCGCCGACCATGCCGACTACCGGAAACGTCACCGTTCCAGGGTATCGGGCCCGCGGCCGCTCCCCGGACGGACTCTCCCGCCGCCCACGCGCACCGCGGATCACGGGCATCACACGTGTGGGCTGGTTAGCATGGGCGGGTTGACGACACCGAGCGGACGGGGCGAGCGATCACCATGAGCGAACGGGGCGCGTTGCGGGCCCGGCTTGATCTGCTGGCCCGGGAGGTCGCCAAGTTCGGCGCGGTCGGCGCCCTCGGCCTGGTCGTGAACATCGCCGTCTCCAACCTGATCTGGCGCACCACGGACATCCCGGTGGTGCGGGCCGGGCTGATGGGGACGGTCGTCGCGATCCTCTTCAACTACGTCGGCTTCCGCTACTGGACCTACCGGGACCGCGACAAGAGCGGCCGGACCCGTGAGCTGACGCTCTTCCTGCTGTTCAGCGCGGCGGGCGCGGTGATCGAGACGGGCGTGCTGTACCTGGCGACGTACGGCTTCGGGTGGAACAGCCCGGTCCAGAGCAACGTCTTCAAGGTCGTCGGCATCTCGGTGGCGACCCTCTTCCGCTTCTGGTCGTACCGCACCTGGGTCTTCAAGACGCTGCCCGCCCAGGAGGCCGTGCTCAGCACGGAACGGTTTCTGGAGCCGCGACGACCCGCCGACGACGTGACCGCCCCGGGGCCCGTGCCGCGCTGAGCAGCAGGCGCGTGCCGGGCGGCCCGTACGTGCCGTGCCGCGCTGAGCGTCCGGTGGCCCGCCCCCGGTACGGCGGCCGGTGGCCGTGCCTCAGCGCACCGGCCGGTCCGGTTCCTTGCGGGCCGGTGCGATCCGGCTGAGGAAGAGGGCGAAGACCGGGGGCTGCTGCTGGAGCAGTTCGAGCCGTCCGCCGTCCGCCTCGGCGAGGTCCCGGGCGACGGCGAGGCCGATGCCGGTGGAGTTGCGGCCGCTGATGGTCCGCTCGAAGATCCGCGCCCCGAGGTCGGCGGGCACGCCGGGCCCCTCGTCCGTCACCTCGACGACCACCTGGTTGCCGGTGACCCTGGTGCGCAGGGCGACCGTGCCACCGCCGTGCATCAGGGAGTTCTCGATCAGCGCGGCGAGCACCTGGGCGACCGCGCCGGGCGTACCGACGGCCTGGAGCCCCTGTTTGCCGGAGCACACCACGGCACGGCCCGCGCTGCGGTAGGCCGGGCGCCACTCCTCCAGCTGCTGTTTGACCACCTCGTCGAGGTCGAAGACGACGGCGGAGCCGGTGCGGGCGTCCCGGGCGTTGGTCAGCAGGCGCTCCACCACGTCGGTGAGCCGCTCGACCTGGGTGAGCGCGATGCTCGCCTCCTCCTTCACCGTCTCCGGGTCGTCGGTGACGGAGATCTCCTCGATCCGCATGGAGAGCGCGGTCAGCGGGGTGCGGAGCTGGTGCGAGGCGTCCGCGGCGAGGCGGCGTTCGGCGGTCAGCATCCGGGCGATCCGCTCGGCGGAGGCGTCCAGCACGTCGGCGACCCGGTCCAGCTCGGTCACCCCGTACCGCTTGTGCCGGGGGCGGGGGTCGCCGGAGCCCAGGCGTTCGGCGGTCTCGGCGAGGTCGATGAGGGGCGAGGTGAGCCGGTTGGCCTGGCGTACGGCCAGGAGGACGGCGGAGATGATGGCCAGCAGGGCCACCGCCCCGATGATCAGCAGGGTCCGGCCGACCTCGCGGGTGACGGCGGAGCCGGACTCCTCGACGGTGACCCGCTCGTTCTGCTCCCCCACCTCCGTACTGCGGATGACGCTGTCCGTGGGGCGCTCGCCGACCTCGATGGGGGGCCGGCCGGGGATCTCGACCCGTGCGTAGCGGTTGTCGTCCACCTGCTCGGCCAGCACGTCGGGGGTGATCCGCTCGGCGCCGAGCAGCCGGCTCTCCACGACGCTGATCAGGCGCAGCGCTTCCGAGTCGACGCTCTCCTGGGCGCTGTTGCTGATGGTGCGGGACTCCACGATGACGAGGGAGACGCCGAAGACGGCGATCACCACGAGCACCACGGCGAGCGTGGAATTGATCAGTCGGCGGCGCATGGCGGTCTCTGTACGTCAGCTCGTCCCGGTCAGCTCTTCTCGGTCAGCTCTTCTCGAACCGGAAGCCGACGCCCCGGACGGTGGCGATGTAGCGGGGGTTGGCCGCGTCGTCGCCGAGCTTCTTGCGGAGCCAGGAGATGTGCATGTCCAGGGTCTTGGTGGACGACCACCAGGTGGTGTCCCAGACCTCGCGCATCAGCTGGTCGCGGGTGACCACCCGCCCGGCGTCCCGCACGAGCACCCGCAGCAGGTCGAACTCCTTGGCCGTGAGCTGGAGTTCCTCGTCGCCCATCCAGGCCCGGTGCGACTCGACGTCGATCCTGACGCCGTGCGTGGCGGGCTGCGGGACGGGCTCGGCGGCACCGCGGCGCAGCAGGGCCCGCACCCGGGCGAGCAGTTCGGCGAGGCGGAAGGGCTTGGTGACGTAGTCGTCGGCGCCGGCGTCCAGCCCGACCACCGTGTCCACCTCGTCGGCCCGCGCGGTCAGCACCAGGATCGGTACGGCGAGGCCCTCGCCGCGCAGCCGCCGGGCGACCTCCAGGCCGTCCATGCCGGGCAGCCCCAGATCGAGTACGACCAGGTCGACGCCGCCCTGGAGTCCGGCGTCGAGCGCGGTCGGGCCGTCCTCGCGGACCTCGACCTCGTACCCCTCACGCCGCAGGGCGCGAGCCAGTGGCTCCGAAATGGATGCGTCGTCCTCGGCGAGCAGTACACGGGTCATGGAGTGATGGTAGTCCGCGCGAGGCGCCTCGGGTGAGGGGCTGAGAAGGCCCTGCGACTCAGCGACACGAACCGGTCATTCACCTTCGAATATGAGAGCGTGGTTCCACGGTGACCTGTGATCCATGTCTCAAGTCCTTCCATATCGACGCGTGTCATGCCGTATGGTGACTCGACGCCTGTTGCACAACCGAGGACCTTTGGGCAGCGTTCCGCGCGCCAGAGGTCCTTTTGCGTACGAGCCGGTTTCCGCCGGCTCCCCCACCAGTGAATGACCTGTGGGCCGGGCCCGGAGCGCGAGGACGCGTACCGGGCGTGGATCCCGGTGCGGACTGTCCCCGATGGCCTCGCGGCTCCCCCACGGAGCCGGCGGCCTGATCGAGAACCCCCTGAGGCGTCGGGGGCGGGGCGACGCCGTACCGGTGCCGGCCACCCCCCACCGGGCGCGTGACGCTCACGCGGCAGCGCGTCCCGACCAGCAAGGATCGACCATGGCGTCAAGCCTGACGAAGGACTCGGCCGGTACGGCCGGCCCCCAGAAGACCTTCTTCGGCCACCCCCGCGGCCTGGCCACTCTCTTCATGACGGAGATGTGGGAGCGCTTCAGCTACTACGGCATGCGTGCCCTTCTCCCGCTCTACCTGATCGCGCCCAACGGGCTCCACATGAACCCGGCCACGGCCACGGCGATCTACTCGGTCTACCTGTCGCTGGTGTACCTGCTCGCCATGCCCGGCGGCTGGTTCGGCGACCGGGTCTGGGGCCCCCGCAAGACGGTCGCCGTCGCCGGTGGCGTGATCATGCTCGGCCATCTGACGCTGGCCCTTCCGTCCCAGGGCACGTTCTTCGCGGGCCTCGGCCTCGTGGCGATCGGCTCCGGACTGCTGAAGTCGAACATCTCCACGATGGTCGGCCACCTCTACGACGGCCCGGACGACCCGCGCCGCGACGGTGGCTTCACGATCTTCTACATGGGCATCAACGTCGGTGCCTTCGCCGCGCCGCTGGTCATCGGCACCATCGGTGAGAGCGTCAACTGGCACCTGGGCTTCGCGCTGGCCGCGGTCGGCATGGGGCTGGGTGTGGCCCAGTTCCTCATCGGCACCCGGCACCTGAACCCGCGCAGCCTGGTCGTCCCCAAGCCGCTGTCCGCCGACGAGCGCGCCTCCACGCTGCGCAAGGCGATGATCTGGCTGGGCGTCGCGGCCGTCTTCTACGTCGGCGCGGTCGCCACCGGCGTCTACACGCTGAACTGGCTGCTGGTCCCGATCACGATCGCCGGCCTGGTCATCCCGGTGATGGTCCTGACGCGCATCAAGCGCGACAAGGAGCTGAGCGACACCGAGCAGGCCAAGATGTCCGGCTACATCTGGTTCTTCGTGGCCGCCGCGCTGTTCTGGATGATCTACGACCAGGGCGGTTCGACCCTGGCGATCTTCGCGGACACCTCCGCGAAGAACTCGGTCCTCGGCTGGGACTTCCCGGTCTCCTGGTACCAGTCGGTCAACCCGGTCCTGATCATGGCGCTCGCCCCGCTCTTCGCCGCCTTCTGGCTGGCGCTCAACCGGCGGGGCAAGGAGCCCAGCACGATCGTGAAGTTCAGTTCCGGTCTGGTCCTGGTCGGAGCGTCGTTCTTCCTCTTCCTGGCACCGCTGACCATCGCGGGCGACGGCCACAAGGCCGCCGCGATGTGGCTGGTGGCGATCTACTTCGTGCAGACCGTGGCCGAGCTGACGCTCTCCCCGGTCGGCCTCTCGGTCACCACGAAGATGGCCCCGGCCAAGTACGCGAGCCAGATGATGGGTGTCTGGTTCCTGGCGGTCACCGCCGGCGACTGCACCACGGGGCTGCTCTCCATCGCGGGCGTCGAGCTCAACGGCACCGGGGTGGTGGCGCTCCAGGCGACCCTCGCCGTCCTCGCCGGTGTCGCGATCTTCGTGTACCGCGGCAAGGTCAAGGCCCTCATGGGCAACGTCCGCTGACGCGGGCGACGTACGGGCGAAGGGGCCGCCGCACCGATCCGGTGCGGCGGCCCCTTCGCCGGTGACGGGCGGGCCCGGAACGCCTAAGGGGCGCGCCGGTGGTGTACCGGCGCGCCCCTTCCTGGCGTCCTTGCTTCCGCGCGCCCCTCGACGGCCGCGCGGACGACGGCTACGCGGGTGCCGCGAGCTCCGCCCAGACGGTCTTGCCCGGCGCGTCCGGGGTACGGGTGACCCCCCAGTCCAGGCAGAGCCGCTGCACGATGAACATGCCGTGCCCGCCGGGCCGCCCCGCGCGGTGCGGCGTACGGGGCGCGGGCTGCCCGGCACCGCGGTCGACGACCTCGACCCGCAGCACCTTGGGCGAGCAGGCGATACGGAGCTCTTCGGGTCCGTCCGCGTGCAGACAGGCGTTCGTGACGAGCTCGGAGACGACCAGCAGCACGTCCTCGGCCGCCGCCCTGCGGTCGGCGCCCACGGCGGGCAGCCAGCCCCAGTCGTGCAGCGCCTGCCGGGCGAAGTCCCGCGCCGTCGGCACGATGCCGGTGGCCTGTCGCAGCGAGAGGGTGCGCCACCGCCGGTCCGCAGGTACGGCGGAGGCGGTGCCCCCACCGTCCGGCTCGCGGCCGAGGCCGCCCGGCGGATGCTGCCGGGTGGTGCTCATCAGCGCTTCACCTCACCGATTCACCGTGTTGCCACGAACAGATAATGGTCAGATACAGAGTGTGCGGGTTCCGTGACCCCGACGAGGTGTCTTCTGCCCGAGCGGATCAGGACGACACGTATCTCGTCTACGCCGAGAGCGTGACGCGAGCGACGCGCGGGGCGTCCGGGTCCCGTGGGCACGGATCCCCCCGTCAGTCGCTCAGAGCGTCTTCGAGTGAGGCATGGACGGTGAAGACCGCCTCCGCCCCCGTGATCTCGAAGACACGAGCCACCACGGGCTGCATTCCGGCCAAATGAACCCCTCCCCCGGCCGCCTCCGCCTTGAGGCGGGCACCGAGCAGCACGTTGAGCCCGGTGGAATCACAGAATTCGAGTCGCGAGCAGTCGACCACCAGGCGCGCGCGCCCCTGCTCGACCGCGCTCTCCAGGGGTTCCCGCAGGAGATCGGCGGTGTGGTGGTCCAGCTCACCCACCGGCGTCACGACCTCGCTGCGCCCCTCGGTCCGGACCTCGACCTGAAGCCGACCCCGGTTCGCACTGCCGACCGTCCCGCGGTCCATGCCCGTCCCTCTTCGCCGTCCGTCACTGTCCGCAGCACCCTGTGCACGGTTGTCCGCGCGGCTTTTGCCGACGTCCGTGAAACATTACGCGTTTCCCTCGCCACACGGTAGTCGGAGAACTCAACAAAGCGGACATATAGGCGTAATTGGCGCTTGTAACTCGTGGCTGGAACCGGGTATGGGTAGAAGGGTCATCTCTCATCGGAAACTCGACCGGCTTCGGAGGCGCCGCTTCACCGCAGGAACACGTATGGGCATCGGCAGCCATATGCCGAGAACGATGGAGGAGAACCATGTCACCCCGGCTCGACGTATCGCGTACCCACGTCGCGACGTCGGCATGTCCTCAGGGACCGACCGATTCCGACTCCCCCGCCGCGAGCGCCGTCCCCGGCCCGCGCACCGGTGTCGCCCCCGGCGACGCCTACGGCCTTCCCCTTCCGGGTGAGGGCCTTGAGGGTCTCCCCGAGATCCCTCCCTACGACGAGATCGGCGCCATCGACGCGCGGGCTCTGTCGAAGACCCTCTTCGCACGGCTCGAAGTCCTCGAAGAGGGCACCCACGAATACGCCTACGTCCGCAACACCCTGGTCGAGCTCAACCTCGCCCTGGTCAAGTTCGCGGCCGCCAGGTTCCGTTCGCGCAGCGAACCCATGGAGGACATCGTCCAGGTCGGCACGATCGGCCTGATCAAGGCCATCGACCGCTTCGAGCTCAGCCGCGGCGTCGAGTTCCCGACCTTCGCGATGCCCACGATCATCGGCGAGATCAAGCGCTTCTTCCGGGACACCAGCTGGTCCGTGCGCGTCCCGCGCCGCCTCCAGGAGCTGCGCCTCGACCTCGCCAAGGCGGGCGACGAGCTGGCCCAGCGGCTGGACCGCGCCCCCACCGTGGTGGAGCTGGCCGAGCGCCTCGGCATCACGCACGAGGAGGTCGTCGAGGGCATGACCGCGAGCAACGCGTACACCGCGAGCTCGCTGGACGCCAAGCCCGAGGAGGACGACGCCGAGGGCGCGCTGGCGGACCGCCTCGGCTACGAGGACAACGGGCTCGAGGGCATCGAGTACGTGGAGTCCCTGAAGCCGCTGATCGCCTCGCTGCCGCCGCGCGACCGCATGATCCTCTCGCTGCGGTTCGTCGCCAACATGACGCAGTCCGAGATCGGCGAGGAGCTCGGCATCTCGCAGATGCATGTGTCCCGGCTGCTCTCCCGCACCCTGGTCAAGCTCAGGAAGGGCCTGACCGTCGAGGAGTGAGCGCCGACGCGTGAACGGCCGCCCATGGCACGGTCGTCACGGCTTTGCGGAAGGACCCGCCCCCGCCGGGCGGGTCCTTCCGCATGTCCGGGGCGGCGCGGTCCTCCGGCGGGTCCGGGGCGGCGGCGGGATCCGGAGGGTCACCTCACCCGTTCCCCGCCCCTCCAGACCGCGTGGGTCAGCGGCACACCCGGGCGGTAGGCCAGGTGGACGTGGCTCGGGGCGTCGAGCAGCACGAGGTCGGCGCGGGCGCCCGATGTGACGCGTCCGACGTCGGTGCGGCGCAGCGCGGCGGCGCCGCCGGCCGTGGCGGACCAGAGCGCCTCGTCCGGGGTCATGCCCATGTCCCGTACGGCCAGGGCGACGCAGAACGCCATGGACGAGGTGAACGAGGAACCCGGATTGCAGTCGGTGGACAGGGCGACGGTGGCGCCCGCGTCCAGCAGCCGCCGGGCGTCGGGCCAGGCGGCACGGGTGGAGAACTCCGCGCCCGGCAGCAGGGTGGCGACGGTGTCACCCTGGCCGAGCGCGTCGAGGTCGTCGTCCGTGAGGTGGGTGCAGTGGTCGGCCGAGGCGGCGCCGAGCTCGACGGCGAGCTGGACACCGGGGCCGGGGCCGAGCTGGTTGGCGTGGACACGGGCGCGCAGTCCCCTGGCCAGGCCGGCGGTGAGCACCGCGCGGGCCTGGTCGCCGTCGAAGGCGCCCCGCTCGCAGAAGACGTCGATCCAACGGGCGTACGGGGCACAGGCGTCCAGCATCGGCCCGGTGACCAGGTCCACGTAACCGGCGGGGTCGTCGGCGTACTCGGGGGCGACGATGTGGGCGCCGAGGTAGGTGACCTCGTCGGTGTGGGCGGCGGCGATCCGCAGGGCCCGCGCCTCGTCCCGCACGGTCAGGCCGTAACCGGACTTGGTCTCCAGGGTGGTGGTGCCCTGGTGGAGCGCCTCGGCGAGGTAGCGGGCGACGTTGGCGGACAGCTCCTCGTCGGACGCGGCGCGGGTGGCGGCCACGGTGGTGCGGATGCCGCCCGCGGAGTAGGGCCGGCCCGACATCCGGGCGTGGAACTCCTGGGTGCGGTCGCCGGAGAAGACCAGGTGGGAGTGGGAGTCCACGAAGCCGGGGACCATGGCCCGGCCGCCCGCGTCGACGGCGTTGTCAGTGGCGGGTGCTTTGCTCGTCTCACCGGTCCACACGACACGGTCGCCGTCGATGACGACGGCCGCGTCCTGGATCAGGCCCAGGGGGGTCCCGTCTCCGAGGGAGGGGTCGTTGGTGACCAGAGTGGCGATGTGGGTGACGGCTGTCGTCGTCATCGGGGGGCAGCTTTCGTCGGGTGCGGCGAGGTGGTGTGCGGTCGTGGGCGGGGCCGTCCGCGGCCTCGTCCGTGCGGGTGGCCCGCGGGTCAGCCGTACACGGCGGCGACGGCCGAGGCGAGGGCCTGCGGCACGTCCGGGATCCGGGTGTGCTCCCCGTCCCGGACGATGTGCCGGCCCGCCACGACCGTGTGCCGTACATCGGCGGCGGAGGCGGCGAATACGGCGACCTGGGCGGCCATCCTGGGCACCGGCCCCGCTGTTCTGACGGAGTCCAGCGCGATGGTGGTGAGGTCGGCCGCCGCACCCGGTTCCAGCCTGCCCGCGTCGGGGCGGCCGAGCGCGGCGTGCCCGTCCGCGGACGCGGCCCGCAGCAGGGCGGCCGCGGTCCAGTGGCCGCGGGCGCGGGTGCGCAGCCGTTCGTCGAGCTCCATCGCGCGGGCCTCCTCGAAGAGGTCGATCACCGCGTGGCTGTCGCTGCCGAGCGACAGCGGGGAGCCGGCGCGCTGGAGGGCTGCGGCGGGGCCGATGCCGTCGGCGAGGTCGCGCTCGGTCGTGGGGCACATGCAGGTGCCGGTCCCGGAGGAGCCGAGCAGGTCGATGTCCTCGGCCGTCAGATGGGTGCTGTGGACGGCGGTGGTGCGCGGGCCGAGCACCCCGTGGTCGGCGAGGAGGCGGGTGGGCGTGCACCCGTGGGCGGCGGCGCAGGCGTCGTTCTCCGCGGTCTGCTCGGACAGGTGGACGTGGAGGGGTGCCTCGCGCTCCCGGGCCCAGGCTGCGACGGTCGCGAGCTGCCCGGCCGGGACGGCGCGCACGGAGTGCACGGCGGCGCCGATCAGGGCGTGGCCGCCGCCCTTGAGGAGGGAGGCGCGTTCGGCCCAGGCCTCGGCGGTGGTGTCGGAGAAGCGGAGCTGATGGTGGTTCGGCTTCTCACCGAACCCGGCGGCGAGGTAGGCGGTGTCCAGCAGGGTGATGCGGATGCCCGCCTCGTCCGCCGCCGCGATGAGCGCCTCGCCCATCGCGTTCGGGTGGTCGTAGGGCGTGCCTCCGGGCCCGTGGTGCAGATAGTGGAACTCACCGACGGAGGTGATGCCGGCCAGGGCCATTTCGGCGTACGTGGCGCGGGCCAGGTCGTAGTAGGTGTCGGGGGTGAGCAGGGCGGCCACCCGGTACATCAGCTCACGCCAGGTCCAGAAGGTGCCGGCGCCCGCCTGGGTGGTGGAGCGCAGGGCGCGGTGGAACGCGTGCGAGTGCGTGTTGGCCAGCCCCGGGAGGGTCAGTCCGCGCAGGGCGGTGGCACCGGGCGGCGGCGCGTGGACGCCCGTGCGGACGGCGGCGATGCGGCCGCCCGCGACGTCCAGGACGACACCCGGCTCGACATGGGTGCCGAGCCAGGCGTGGGAGGCCCAGTAGGTGGCGGTGACCGGGGCGCCGCCCGTCGGCGGTGGTGTCAGCTGCACGCGAGACCTTCCAGTACGTCGGCGAGCGCGGTTACCCCGGCCGCGCAGTCGTCCTCGTCGGCGTGCTCGGCCGGCGAGTGGGAGACGCCGGTGGGGTTCCGTACGAACAGCATGGCCGTAGGCACGGAGGCGGACAAAATACCCGCGTCGTGGCCCGCTCCGGTGCCGAGTACGGGCACGGCGCGGCCCGTGTCGCCCGGATCGCGGCCGTCCAGCAGCCGGCGGATCTCGTCCCGCAGCGCGTGCCGGAACTCCACGACGGGCGTGAAGGACTCCCGGACGACGTCGAGGTCGATACCGGCCGTGGCGGCGTGCTCCCGGGCGGCCCGCTCGACGGCGCCGACGAGGGTGTCGAGGGTGTCCTGGTCGGCGGCCCGGGAGTCGAGCCAGCCGCGCACGAGGGAGGGGATCGCGTTGACCCCGTTGGGTTCGACGGCGACCTTGCCGAACGTGGCGAGACCTCCGGCGAGTTCGGCCTCCCGCCGGGCGGCCAGCACCGTCTCGGCGTACGTGAGCATCGGGTCGCGCCGGTCCGCGAGGCGGGTGGTGCCCGCGTGGTTGGCCTCGCCCCGGAAGTCGAACCGCCAGCGGCCGTGCGGCCAGATGGCGGAGGCGACGCCGACCGGGTCCCCGCCGATGTCGAGGGCGCGCCCCTGCTCCACGTGGAGTTCGACGAACGCGCCGACGCGGGCGAGCCGTTCGGGGTCGGGGCCGATGGTCCCGGGGTCGTGTCCGGCCGCCTCCATGGCTTCGGGCAGCGAGACGCCGTCCTGGTCACGGAGGCGCCACGCCGCCTCGGGGGTGAGCTGCCCGGCGGCGAGCCGGGAGCCCACACAGGCGAGGCCGAAGCGGGCCCCCTCCTCGTCACCGAAGTTGGTGACGGCGAAGGGCCTGACGAACTCCGCCCCCCTGCGGCGGAGTTCGTCGAAGGCGGCGAAGGAGGAGACCACGCCGAGCGGCCCGTCGAAGGCGCCGCCGTCCGGTACCGAGTCCAGGTGGGACCCGGTGACGACGGCGTCCCCGGCCGAGGGGTCGCCGTACCAGGCCCACTGGTTGCCGTTCCGGTCGGTCTCGTGGGTGAGCCCGCGCGCCTCGGCCTGCTCGCGGAACCAGGTCCGGCACTCGGTGTCGGCGGCGGTCCAGGCGTACCGGCGGTACCCGCCGCTGCCCCGGTGGCGGCCGATCGGGGCGAGATCCCGCCACATCGCCTGGAACGAGGCCCCGGCCCCACCGGAACGGCCACCCGTGCCGCCGCCGGCCCCGTTGCCCGCCCCCGCGCCGCCCGGACGAGCGGGCGCGTTCCCCGTACGCCCGCCCGTGCCGTCCGCCGCGCCGCTGTCCGCCCCGCCGGCCGGACGGGCGGGCGTGCTCCCTGTGCGTCCGCCCGGACGGGCGGGCGCGCCCTCCGGGGGCGTCACGACTGCTCCCCCTCGGTCATCGGCACGCGTACGCCCTTCGCCTCCGCGACGGACCCGGCGGTGTCGTACCCGGCGTCGACGTGCCGGATGACTCCCATGCCGGGGTCGTTCGTGAGCACCCGGCGGATCTTCTCGCCGGCCAGCTTCGTGCCGTCGGCGACCGTGACCTGTCCCGCGTGGATGGAGCGGCCCATGCCGACCCCGCCGCCGTGGTGCAGGGACACCCAGGACGCCCCCGACGCCACGTTGACCATGGCGTTCAGCAGCGGCCAGTCCGCGATGGCGTCGGAGCCGTCGAGCATCGCCTCGGTCTCCCGGTACGGCGAGGCGACCGAGCCGCAGTCCAGGTGGTCGCGCCCGATGGCCAGCGGGGCGGCCAGTTCCCCGCTCGCCACCATGTCGTTGAACCGCTCCCCCGCCCGGTCGCGCTCCCCGTAGCCCAGCCAGCAGATCCGTGCCGGCAGCCCCTGGAAGTGGACCCGCTCGCCGGCCATCCTGATCCAGCGGTGCAGCGACTCGTTCTCCGGGAAGAGCTCCAGCATCGCCCGGTCCGTCTTGTGGATGTCCGACGCCTCACCGGAGAGCGCCGCCCACCGGAACGGCCCCTTCCCCTCGCAGAAGAGGGGCCGGATGTACGCCGGTACGAAGCCCGGGAAGTCGAACGCCCGCGTGTACCCGGCGAGCTGGGCCTCGCCCCGGATGGAGTTGCCGTAGTCGAAGACCTCGGCCCCGGCGTCCATGAAGCCCACCATCGCCTCGACGTGCGCCGCCATCGACTCACGGGCCCGCCGGGTGAAGTCGGCGGGCTTCTCGGCCGCGTACGCCGCCATGTCGTCGAAGTCGACCCCCACCGGCAGATAGGCGAGCGGGTCGTGGGCGCTGGTCTGGTCGGTGACGATGTCCACCGGCGCGCCCTCGGCGAGCATCCGGGGCAGCAGCTCGGCGGCGTTGCCCAGCAGGCCGATGGAGAGCGGGCGTCGCGCGTCCCGTGCCTCGACCGCCAGGTGGAGCGCGTGTTCCAGGGAGTCGGCCCGGACGTCCAGGAAGCGGTGCTCGATGCGGCGTTCGATGGCGCGCGGATCGCAGTCGACGCAGAGCGCGACGCCGTCGTTCATGGTCACGGCGAGCGGCTGGGCCCCGCCCATGCCGCCGAGCCCGGCTGTCAGCGTGATGGTCCCGGCCAGAGTCCCGCCGAACCTCTTCGCGGCGACGGCGGCGAACGTCTCGTAGGTGCCCTGGAGGATGCCCTGGGTCCCGATGTAGATCCAGGAACCGGCGGTCATCTGGCCGTACATGGTGAGCCCGAGCGCCTCCAGCCTGCGGAACTCCTCCCAGTTCGCCCAGTCGCCCACCAGGTTGGAGTTGGCGATGAGGACGCGCGGCGCCCACTCGTGGGTCTGCATCACGCCGACCGGCCGCCCCGACTGGACGAGCATCGTCTCGTCCTGCTTCAGCGTCCGCAGCGTACGGACCATGGCGTCGAAGGAGCGCCAGTCGCGGGCCGCCTTGCCCGTGCCGCCGTACACGACCAGCTTGTCCGGGTGCTCGGCGACCTCGGGGTCGAGGTTGTTCTGGAGCATGCGCAGGGCGGCCTCCTGCTGCCATCCCAGGGCGCTCAGTTCCGTACCGCGCGGTGCCCGTACGGGGCGGGGTCCTGACATGGGAGGTGCCTCCTCGCGACTGTGACTGGACTATTCACATCCTGATGCCATGAATACTCCTAGTCAACAAGGCGGCTCTCCCCCGCCCACCTGCCCGGCCTTTACACGACCTATCGCATGTACCTGTGGAAAATGCCAGAACTCCCGCCGGGCGCGAGCACGTTGCGTAGCCTCTCCAACACAGCCGGACGCCACGTCGGGAGGGGAGACAGCCGTGCCAGGAATCGACGAGTGCCTGCTCGACGTCATGAGGCTGCCGGGTGCCCGCGGCGCCGCGGTCGTCGACTGGACCAGCGGCCTCGCCCTCGGCACCATCGGCGAATCACCCAACGGCGACCACGAGGCGACGGCCGCGGAGACCGCCGAGGTGGCGCGGATGGCCGCCGAGCAGCCGGTGTTCGCCCAGGACCCGGGCCCGCACGACCCCGCCGCGCCACCCGTGCCCGCCGTCGAGGACGTCATCGTGACCACCGCGCTCGGCTACCACATCCTGCGCTTCGTGGAGACGGCGTTCGACAGCAGCGTCTTCCTCCATCTGTGGCTGGACCGCTCGGAGGGCAACCTCGCCCTCGCCCGCATCAAGCTCGGCGAGATCGCGGAGCGGCTGGTCCTGGCATGAGACCCACCGCGACCGCCCGCCCGGAGACACCCGGGCAGACCGTCCTCTCCCCGATGCTCCAGCGGCTCGCGGCGGAGCGTGCCACCGGCGCCCTGACCCGCGACCACGGCATCCTCTACCTCGCCGACGGCCAGGTGGTGCACGCCGAGAGCCCCGCCACCCCCGGCATCGACGTCCTGCTCACCACCGGCGGCGCGTTACGCAGCGACGGCTGGTGGGACGCGGTCGCCCAGGCCGGCGCCGGGCAGCGGGTCGGCCGCTACCTCGTGGACAGCGGGCGGATACCGGGCGGCGCACTGGAGCTGTGCCACCTGGGCGCCTTGTACGACGCGGCCTTCTTCGCCCTCGCCCCCACGAGCGCCCCGGCCCGCTTCCGGTACGGCGTACGCCACTGGATCGGCCCCGTCCGCCCCGTCCCCGTGGACGCCGTGCAGCGCGAGACGCTCCGGCGCCGGGAGCTGCTGGACCGGATCTGGCCCGACGCGCGCACCGACAGCGCCCCTCTCGCCCCCACCGCCGGGCCCGTCGACACACCGGTGCCCCCGCGCCAGCGCCGTGTACTGGACCTGGTGGACGGCGTACGCACGGCCACCGACATCGCCCAGGAGCTGGGCCGCTCCGCCTTCCACATCCTGGTCGACCTGCGACGGCTCGCGGCGGCCGGGCTGGTCGAAACGATTCGCCCCGCCTCGTCCGGGCCGGGCCACCCGGCAGGCCGGATCGACTTCCCCGAGGTCACGGCCGATCCCGACGTCGCCCTGCTGCGCCGGCTCCGAGACGCATTGGAGGCCTTGTGATACGCGCGCTCAGACAGCGTGCCGGGAGGAGACAGCTGATGGTGCCCGAACCCGATGTGCGGGACGTCCTCGACGAACTCATGCGGTTACGGGCACGGGTACCGCTCCTGACCGGCGCCCTGGCCGCCAGCACCGACGGGCTGATCGTCGCCCAGGACACCCCGGGCATCGAGGCCGAGGGCGTCGCCGCCCTCACCGCCGCCGCCCTCGGGGTCGCGGTCCGCATGACGGACGCCACCGGCCGCGGCGGCTTCCGGGAGCTGCTGATCCGAGGCGGCAGCGGCTACATCGCCACCTACGCGGCGGGCTCCTCCGCCGTGCTGACCCTCCTCGCCGAGGACCGCATCAACGTCGGCCGGCTCCATCTGGAGGGCCGCCGCTCCGGGGCCCGGATCGGGGAGGTCGTCGACGCCACCCTGGAACGCGCCGAACGCGCCGCGCCCCCGCAGCCCCCCGCCCGGCCCGGTGCACTGCCCCGGCGCCCCGCGCCCGACACCACCTGACCTCCGTGACGCCACCCGGCACACATCGGCAGACCGGCACCTCAGCCGGAAAACGACCGGCCGCCCGGCCGGCCAGGGAAAGGAAACGAGTACTCATGGCCAACACCGAAACGGCACTGAAGGACGCGATGACGTCGATCGAGGGCGCCACCGGTGTCGCCCTCGTCGACTACACCAGCGGCATGGCCCTGGGCACCCTCGGCGGCGGCAAGGACTTCAACCTGGAGATCGCCGCCGCGGGCAACACCGATGTGGTCCGTGCCAAGCTCCGCACGATGGAGCACCTGGGGCTCAAGGACGAGATCGAGGACATCCTGATCACCCTGGGCACCCAGTACCACATGATCCGGCTGCTCAAGGCCCGCGGCGGCAACGGCCTGTTCCTCTACCTGGTGCTGGACTCCGGCCGGGCCAACCTGGCGATGGCCCGTCACCAGCTGAAGAAGATCGAGGCCGACCTGGAGGTCTGACCCGCCCGGCCGTCCGGGCTGACCGACCGTCGGGCCTGCCGGCCCAGCGGCCCAGCGGCCCAGCAGCTCGACGGCTCGACGGCTCGACGGCTCGACGGCTCGACGGCTCAGCGACGCCGCGCCCCACCCGGCGCGGCGTCCCCCGCCATCGGCCCGGTCGTCCGGTACGCCTCGATCCGGCGGCCCGCGGGCCGCCCCCGCCCGGCCGGGTTGGCGCGCACCCAGTACAGGACGTCGTCGCGGACCTCCCGCCGCCCGAGGCGCACCGCCTTCAGCCAGAGCCCGGCCCCCGCCCCGGCCAGCACCAGTCCCCCGGCGGCGGGCAGGACGAACGCGCTCGCCACGGCCGCGAGGAACGCCCCGAGCAGCCACCACCGGTGCGCCCGCCGCCACAGACGTACGGTCACGTCCCGGTCCTGGAGGAAGTCCCCGCGCCCGGCCCGCGTGGCCGCCCCGGCGAGCTCCCCGTACCGCCGTGTCCGGACGGACGCGACCACCGCGGCCGTCACCAGGAACAGCGCCGCACCGGCCAGCAGCCCGATCCGGCGCCCGGTCAGGCCCGGTACGCACGCCCCCACGGCCGCCGCCAGTACCCCGGGCCACCACATCGGCGCGGCCCCGGCCCGTACGACCACGGCCACCCTCGCCAACGACTCCGCTCCGCGCCCCACGTCCCGTACCCCATCTCTCCGGCTGTCTGTGGACCTCTGGGCGCGGAGGTTAACGGGCGCAGATGAGCGCTCTCTGAGAACCCCGCTCCCCGGGAAACGCGGAGATCCGGCCTTCACCCGGGGGTACGGACCCCGGCCCGGAGCCCCGACCCCCTACCCGGCGAACAGCCCGCGCGCCGCGGCCCGTGCGTCGAACTCCTCCAGCCGGGCCTGCGCCTGTGGCAGCCCGTCGCACATCGCCTCCAGCAGGACCCGCCCCAGCAGCATCGGGGCGCACGCCGTGTCGAAGGCCAGACCCGTGCCGACGGCGGCCGGGATGAGCAGATCGCTGTGCTCGGCGACCGGGGCGAACGCCGAATCGGCCACCGTCACGGTGGTGAGGCCCTGCTCCCGCGCGTAGCCGAGGGCGTCCACGACCTCCCGGGGATGCCGGGGCAGCGCGAAACACATCAGCGCGCTCGCCCCGGCCCGCCGGGCGGCGTCGATGCGGTCGTGCAGCATGCTGCCGCCCTCGTCGAGCACCCGTACGTCGGGGTGCACCTTGGCGGCGAAGTAACCGAAGCCCCGCGCCTGCGAGGACGCGGCCCGCAGCCCGAGCACGGGCAGCGGACGCGAACCGGCCAGCAGCCGCCCCGCGCGCTCCACCGGTCCGGTGTCGGCGAGCAGCCCGGCGAGCTGGCGGAGATTTTCGATCTCGGCGAGGACGGCCTGCTGGTACTCGTTGTACGCGGGCTCGGCGGTGTCCGGCTCCCCCTCGGCGGGCGCCACCTCACGCAGGTGCTTGCGCAGCGCCGGATACCCGTCGAAGCCGAGCGCCACCGCGAACCGGGTGACCGAGGGCTGGCTGACCCCGGCCAGCTCGGCCAGTTCCACACTGGACAGGAAGGGGGCGTCGGCGGCCCTCCGCACCAGGGAGTGCGCGATCCGGCGCTGGGTGGGCGTGAGCCTGCGCCCCTCGAAAAGCCCCTGCAACCGCGCGGCCGGGCTGCTCCCGCTCATGCCGTCCCTCTCCCCAGATCCCCGCACCACGCCGATGCCGACCGCTTCCATTCAGCCAGCACACGGACTGCATGTCCATATACAGCGGGCCGGGCTCGCATTGCGGGACGGCTCCGCCCTGCCGACCCTGGGACCATGATCCCAGCCAACACGACAGGCCCCGGCGGCGTCATCATCCGCTACGGGGACGACGACGCCACCCATGTACTGAGCGTCTACGCCGATCTGCGCTGCCCCTACTGCAAGCGCATGGAGCTCGGCCTGGGCGCCGTGATGGAGCAGGCCGCGGACGAGGACAGGTTCGCCGTGGACCACCACTTCGGCACCTTCCTCGACTCCGCCGCCGGCGGCACCGGCTCCCTGGAGGCACTGGCCGCGCTGGGGGCCGCCGTGGACGTGGGCCGGCAGCCGTTCATGCACTATCTGCGCGCCCTGTACGCCGATCAGCCCAACGAGGACGAGGACTCCTTCGCCGACCGGAACAACCTGCTGCGGATCGCCGACGAGGTCGAGGACCTCCGGACGGGCGACTTCCGCCAGAACGTGCTGGAGGGGAAGTACCTGCCCTGGGCGGCCCAGGTCTCGCTGGCCTTCGAGAACAGCGGCGTCCGCTCCACCCCGACGGTCCTCTTCGACCGCACCCCGGTCGCGGTGATCAACGCCATGGGCTACGCGGTCACCCCGGAGGCGTTCCTCGCGGAGGCGGCGCCGGACTGAGCGGACGGGCGGGCCGGACGCCGCGCTCCGGGAGGCGGGCCGGACCATGTGATCCCAGCAGGCCGAACGAGCGCCGGGTCGGGCTCCCCCGAACACGGCCCCGGCCACCTCGCCGGGATGCCGTGAAGGCTTCGCCGCTCAACTACCGGAGGCGTACGCCACGAACTCCGCCCAGGCATCCGGTGCGAACCCGAGCTGCGGACCGGCGACGTGCTTGGAGTCACGCACGCGGACTGCGGTGAGTTCGGTGGCGACTTCGACGCATTCCGGTCCGTCGTTGCTGCTGTAACTGCTCTTCACCCACTCCGGCTCGAAGTGGTCTCCACCCGACGTCTTGACGGTCATGTCTCTCCCAGCACTTTCTCGATGGGCGTGCCGTGAAGAATTCGCCGCTCAGCTACCGGAGGCGTACGCCACGAACTCCGCCCAGGCACCCGGTGCGAACCCGAGCTGCGGACCGGCGACGTGCTTGGAGTCACGCACGCGGATCGCAGTGAGGACGGCGGCGACTTCGACGCACGCGGGTCCGTCGTTGCTGCTGTAACTGCTCTTCACCCACTCCGGCTCGAAGTGGTCTCCACCCGACGTCTTGACGGTCATGTCTCTCCCAGCACTTTCTCGATGAAGGCCAGCGACTCCCGTGGAGTGAGCGCCTGAGCCCGAAGAATGCCGTACCGCAGCTCGACGATCCGAATCTCCTTGGGATCAGAGATCAGACGGCTGTACAGCTGCCCTTCCCAGTGTCCCACCGCCGTACCGTCCTCGAACTTCAGCAGTTGGAGTTGTCCACCCATGCCCGCGTGGTCTTCACAGACTGTCGGCATCACCTGGATCTCGACATTGCGCAACTGCCCGGCTTCCAGGAGTCGTTCGAGCTGGCGGCGGGCGACAGCCCGCCCCCCGAGAGGGCGCCTGATCGTCACCTCCTCCTGAACGAAGGTGAGCATGGTCAGCGGCTGGCGCTCGAAGATCTCCTGCCGCGCCATCCGAGCCGCCACATAGCGCTCGATCTGCTCCGGAGCGAAGGACGGACGGCGCATCTCGTACAGTGCGCGGGCGTACTCCTCCGTCTGCAACAGGCCGTTCATGTTGTGGTTGTCGTAAGCCCCGATCTCAACCGCCCCCGCCTCCAGCTTCGCCAAGTCACGGACTTTCTTGGGGTACCGCGCCTCCGCCACGTCCTTCTTCATCGCGGCGAGCTTCCCGCCCGCGCCCAGCACCTCGTCGGCCTTCTCCAGGAACTCCGGCTTCGGGATGCGCTTTCCGGCCTCGACCTTGTAGACCTGGTTCTCGCCGTACCCGATGGCCGCGCCCAGCTCACCGGCGCGCAGCCCTGCGGATTCACGCCAGAGGCGGATCTGTCGACCGACCGCCGCGATCACGGCTCCTGAGTCGTCCTCCGGGTCGATGTCGCGATCCGGTTCGTCCACACCCGCCGCCACGCGGCCTTCAACACCCTCTCCAGTCATGCGACACCTACCTCTCAGCCGTACCGATCGCCCTTGACGCCGTACGCGGTGGACAGGCGTGGACACCCCCTGGCCAGTCACTGTCCGTACACACGTCGATACTGTTCAGAATAGTCGCGGACGGCCACGCTGAGTGATGTGAGCCGAGAAATCACCCGAACCGAAAATTCCGCTCCCGCCCGGGAGTTCACCGTGCTGCTCTCTCCCACCCGGCGCGGAGCACGCCTGGCCCGGCTGCTGGCCACGGCCCATTTGGCCGACTGGGGCCTCTCCTCCGAACCGGCGGCGCACATCGTCGCCGAGCTGGCCGCCAACGCCACGCTCCACGGGCGCGTGCCGGGACGGGACTTCCGGCTGAGTCTGGCGGTCCGTGACGAGAAGCTGCTGCGGATCGAAGTCACCGACACACGGAGTGAACAGCTACCCACCCCGGTGGCGTCCGCCGACGACGCGGAGTCCGGGCGCGGTCTGCTGATCGTCGAAGCGCTCGCGGACCGCTGGGGTGTGGAACGAGGCCCCGTGCCACGCAAGACGGTGTGGGCCGAACTCGACCTTCCGCCGGTCGCGCCCCCGAGACCGTCCGGCCCGAACGCCCGCCGCGCGGGTGTAGGTTCCGCTTGACCATTAGCAGTGGATCCTGCGGAAACGTCGCAATCCGGGTTTCGTGAGCAGTAGCAGTGTCGGCTTTCTGTGAGCAACCTGGAGCTGACAGACCGCGAGGTTGACTACTTTCCGTGAACACATCCGGCCGTCACCTCGGCCGGATGCCCCGCAGAGCCCGCAGCAGGGTGTCGAGGTGGTTCAGCAGAGTGGTCAGGGTGCGGTGTGCGGCGGCTCGGCGATATGGGCGGCGGGACCATACGGCCGGCAGGATCACTCCGGCGTAGAGGAGCAGGAACAGGACCAAGGCGGTGGTGCCGATTGGCCCGAGGAACCTGGTGGTGTAGGTGCTGATCTCGTGCAGAGCGTTGGCGATCGTCATGGCAGGCCCCTCCCAGGAATCGTGTCGTCTCCGGCCGACTGCCGGGGGCGATGGCCTTGACGGTTCCTGTCCAGGGGGGAGTCCATCAGCCTTCCGCGAGGCCTTGGACGATTCCGGCGCGGACGTGCTGGTCGACGCCTAGGCTGCTGAGGTGTCCAGGGCGGGCGTTCTGGACAGTGGGCACCCGGGGGCGGCGTGGCGGGCGGACAGCACGACGGCGTGGAGCAGGAGTTCCTCACGGACCTCAGTCGGCTCGGAGCGCTCCACCAGGCGCATCTGGCCAGGAAGTGGTCGCTGCGTGCCGTGGCCCGCGTGATCGGGCTCTCGGCGACCACAGTGAGTGAGTGGCTGAAGGGCAGCCGCTTCCCCCAGCAGCCGGATGCTTTCACCAACCTGATCACGCTGCTGCGAGCAGCTCTTGCCGAGGCCGGAATCGACCTGCCGCCCGGCGACCGCCACCTGCTGGACCCTGACGCCTGGCGCGCCCGGCATCAGGCCGTCGCCCGGCAGCGTGCCGAGGCCGTCAGCGCGGGGACACGGCGCGCCCAGGCAGCGGCCGCACTGGCTGACGCTGAGGTTCGGGCGCGATTCGCCGCCCTGCCCGATAAACCACGCCCGGTCGCGGCCTGGACCGCGCAGCAGCTCGGCGTCCACCCCGCCATCCACGGCACTACCGATGGCGCCGACAGCGCCTTCGTGCTGCCCGACTACATCGAACGTGACCACGACCGGCAGCTGCGCACGCGCCTGGACAAGGCCGCCGCCAGCCCGCAGACCGTGATGGTGGTCGTGCGGGGAGAGTCCTGCACAGGCAAGACACGGACCGCCTACGAGGCAGTCCGTGCGTGCCTGGGCGGCTGGCAGCTCGTCTTCCCCAAAGACGCTGACAGCCTGCTCGCCCTGCTGGCCACCGACGCTCTCATGCCGCGCAGCGTCCTGTGGCTGAACGAGGTCCAGGACTTCCTCGCCGGCCCGGTTGGCGAGGCCGCGTCAGCGGCTCTGCGCCGTCGGTTGGAGGAGCCCGGACCGGGGGTGGTCCTCGCGACCCTGTGGCCGGCCTACCACCGCGCCTTGACCACCACCCCGGAGCCCGGAAATGACAAGCGCCCACATGCCCGGGCTCTGCTCGGCCCGGTCGTCCCGGTCGATATTCCCGGGCTTTTCACCGCAAAAGACCTGGAGAACCTGCGTGCCGGCGCCCACAGCTCGCTGACCGTCGCCGACCGGACAAGCCCGGGCGGAACGATCACCCAGACCCTGGCGGCCGGCCCCCAGCTGGCCGACCACTACGAGCAGGCCGTTTTACCCTACGGGCCCTACGGGAAGGCGATCATCACCGTAGCCATGGACGCCCGCCGCCTCGGCCACACCTCGCCCCTGCCGGCTGCACTTCTCAAGGCCGGCGCCCCTGGCTATCTGACCGAGCAACAGTGTGCCGCAGCGGACCCCGACACATGGTTCGCCCACGCTCTCGACTATGCACGGACCAAGGTGAAGGGAGTGGCCGCGGCCCTGGAACCTGTCGCCGACCCGAACGGCATGGGCGCGCTCCCGGACGTATACCGCCTGAGCGACTACCTCGACCACCACGCACGCACCATCCGCTGCAACGCCTTCCCGCCGGACTCCTTCTGGACTGCGGCCCGGGACCACGCGGCCAGCACAGCAGACCTGGAAGCCCTGGCCGAAGCGGCCGATCAGCGGGGCCGTTACGGCATCGCGGCAGACTTGTACCAGCGGGCCGCCGACGCCGGGGGCACCGGCGCCCTGGCGGAGCTGGCCTGGCGCCACGGGCGGGCCGGGGATCTCGGCGGTGCGGAACAGCTGTACCAGCGGCTAATCGACGCCGGAGACACGGGCGCCCTGGCGGAGCTGGCGAATTTGCGCCAGCGGGCTGGGGATCTCGACGGCGCGGAGACACTCGCCCAATGGGCCGCCGACGCCGGAGACACGGGCCCCCTGGTGGAGCTGGCGTGGCGGCGCGGGGAGGCGGGGGATCTCGACGGCGCAGAACGACTCGCCCTGCGGGCCGCCGCCACGGGAAACATCAACGCCCTGGTGCGTCTGGCGCGGCGGTACGAGGAGGCGGGGGATCTCGACGGCGCAGAACGACTCGCCCAGCAGGCCGCCCATATCGGAGGCAGGGACGCCGTGATACGGCTGGCGCGGGCGCGCGAGCGGGCCGGAGACGCCGAAGGCGGGAAGCGGTGGCGGCAATTCGGGCTGTAGCCTCAGCAACGTCCCAGGCCAGGTTCAAGCGCTCTCGTAGCTCAGCATCGTCACAAATCAGGCTCTACTTCGTTTTCGGCGAGTACTACCGGAACCCCCGCTACACACCGTAGCTAGTGCTCATGATCGTCCGGATCTGCTCGGGCAGTGCTCATGATCCGCCGACACTGCTCACGCAGCTGCGGATCCTAGAGCGGGCTGTCCGGTGGGCGAAGAGGGGTGCTAACCCCACTGTCACGGCCGCCCCGGCTCCGTACCGTGAACGTATGGACGCCCGTGACCCCGAGCTCAGGCGAGAGCTCGACGCCACCCTGAAGGCCCGCGCCGAGTTGGGGCCGGAGTACGAGACCGCGCTCGTCGACTCGTTCCTGGAGAAGGTCGAACAGCGGCTCGACGGCACACTCGACCGCCGTATGCGACGACACCTCGCGGAACAGCAGATGGTCGTCGCCCGAGGCTCCGCCCAGCCCGCCGGGGCGCCCAGCGGGAACTTCGGGGAGCGGTTCGGCTTCGCCGCCGTCTCCCTGGTGCTGGCGATCCCGCTGTCCGCGATCGGTGTCGCCAACGCCGGGATGGGCGGGCTGGTCGTGGCCTGGCTGGGCATCTTCGGGGTGAACGCCGTTCACGCCGCCCGGACATGGCCGTGGTCGCGGTCCCGCTCGCGGACCGGGCGCGACGAGTCGGACTGGACCGACTGAGGAGACTGGGGAGACTGGGGGCTGAGGGGGGCTCAGGCGCGGCCCGCAGCCCGGGGCCCGGGGGCTGCGCTCCGGGCACGTGGGCCACCCGCCCCGTGCTCCGGAAACCGGGGAACCGGGGAACCGGGGAACCGGGGAACCGGGGAACCGGGGAACCGGGGAACCGGGGAACCGGGGAACCGGGGAACCGGGGAACCGGGGAACCGGGGAACCGGGGAAAAAGGTATGTCGCGGGGACCGCCGCACCCCCGGTTGCCCGGGGGGCGGGACGACGGCGGTCCCCGCGAAGGACGCTGGTCCCGGGTCAGGGCCGGGTGCCGCGTCCGGGCGACGGTGGAGGTCCGGGAGCCGCTCCGTAGTCCAGGTCGCCGTATCGGGTGGCGGCGGGTTCCCCCGCCGACACCCCTTACTGTGCCGAATCCGTGTTAAGCGGGTGCTGCGCGTACGTGTCGTGCGCGTACCGTTTCCGCGAAGCCCGGAAATCCGGCGGACCCCGGTCCGGGGCCCACGGCCCGCGTCACTGCTTGGGGGCGGCGCCCTTCGCGAGGAAGGCCAGCAGGTCCTGCCTGCTGACGACGCCCTTCGGCTTCCCCTCGACGAGGACGATCGCCGCGTCCGCGCCGTCCGACCCGCTGAGTACCGCCATCAGGTCCTCGACGGGTTCGCCGGAGCCGACCTGCGGCAGCGGGGCCGACATGTGCTTCTCCAGGGGGTCGGAGAGCGAGGCCCGCTGGGTGAACAACGCGTCCAGGAGCTGCCGCTCCACGACCGAGCCGATGACCTCGGCGGCCATCACGTCGGGGTGGCCGGCGCCGGGCTTCACGATCGGCATCTGCGAGACGCCGTACTCGCGGAGCACCTCGATGGCCTCGCCGACCGTCTCCTCCGGGTGCATGTGGACCAGCGAGGGGAGCGGGCCCTCCTTGAAGTCGAGGACGGCACCGACGCGGGCCGACGGGCCGCTGTCCTCCAGGAAGCCGTAGTCGGCCATCCACTCGTCGTTGAAGATCTTGCTCATGTAGCCGCGTCCGCTGTCGGGGAGCAGGACGACCACCACGTCGTCGGGGCCGAGCCGCCTGGCCACCTCCAGGGCGGCGACGACCGCCATCCCGCAGGAGCCGCCGACGAGCAGGCCCTCCTCCTTGGCGAGGCGGCGGGTCATCTGGAAGGAGTCCTTGTCCGAGACCGCCACGATCTCGTCCGTCACCGTGCGGTCGTAGGCGCTCGGCCAGAAGTCCTCACCGACGCCCTCCACCAGGTACGGACGGCCGGAACCACCGGAGTAGACGGAGCCCTCCGGGTCGGCGCCGACGACCTGGACGCGGTTCTCGCTGACTTCCTTGAGGTAGCGGCCGGTACCGGAGATGGTGCCGCCCGTCCCCACACCGGCGATGAAGTGGGTGATCTTCCCCTCCGTCTGCTCCCACAGCTCGGGACCCGTCGTCTCGTAGTGCGACCTCGGGTTGTTCGGGTTGGAGTACTGGTCCGGCTTCCACGCCCCCGGCGTCTCACGGACCAGCCGGTCGGAGACGTTGTAGTAGGAGTCCGGGTGCTCGGGATCGACGGCCGTCGGGCAGACGACGACCTCGGCGCCGTACGCGCGCAGCACGTTGATCTTGTCGGTGGACACCTTGTCGGGGCAGACGAAGATGCAGCGGTACCCCTTCTGCTGGGCCACGATCGCCAGGCCCACGCCCGTGTTGCCGCTGGTCGGCTCGACGATCGTGCCGCCGGGCTTCAGCTCGCCGCTCTGCTCGGCGGCCTCGATCATGCGCAGGGCGATGCGGTCCTTCACCGACCCGCCGGGGTTGAAGTACTCGACCTTGGCCAGGACCGTCGCCTGAATGCCTGCCGATACATTGCGCAGCCTCACCAGCGGGGTGTTGCCGACAAGACTGATCATCGAATCGTGGAATTGCACCGTGTACTCCGGGATCTCCGAGATGGTCAGCCAAGACTATGCGCAAGAGCACGCGGGATCAGGCGAAGCGATTGGGCCGGTACCTCCGCGGGGCAGGTAGTGCGTGTACGGCTGTACGGCAAGAGGAGGTGGACCGGACTGTGTCGAGAGCGAGGGTGGCACGGCGGATCGCGGCGGGCGCGGCCTACGGCGGAGGAAGCGTCGGGCTGATCGGGGCGGCGACGGTGGGCCTGGTGCTGGCCGAGGTGCAGCTGGCGAAACGGCGCGTGGGCGGGGGCACGGCACCCGTCCCGCCCAGCGCGGACGGCCGGTACGGGGTGGCGTTCGCGGGGCCCGCCGACCCCCTGCGCTTCGTGATCATGGGCGACTCGACGGCCGCCGGTCAGGGGGTGCGCCGGGCGGGTCAGACCCCGGGGGCGCTCCTGGCGTCCGGGCTCGCGGCGGTGGCGGAGCGCCCGGTGGACCTGCGGAACGTGGCCCTGCCGGGCGCGCGCTCGGACGATCTGGAGCGTCAGGTCTCGCTGGTGCTGACGGATCCCACGGGTCTGCCCGACGTCTGCGCGATCATGATCGGGGCGAACGATGTGACGCATCGCATCCCGGCGACGGAGTCGGTGCGCTGTCTGGGCACGGCCGTCCGCAGGCTGCGTACCGCCGGTGCGGAGGTGATCGTCGGCACCTGCCCGGACCTGGGCACGATCGAACCGGTCTACCAGCCCTTGCGGTGGCTGGCCCGCCGGGTGAGCAGGCAGCTGGCTGCGGCGCAGACGATCGGCGCGGTGGAGCAGGGCGGCCGGACGGTGTCGCTGGGCGACCTGCTCGGCCCGGAGTTCGAGGCCAACCCGCGAGAGCTGTTCGGGCCGGACAACTACCACCCCTCCGCCGAGGGGTACGCGACCGCGGCGATGGCGATGCTGCCGACCCTCTGCGCGGTGCTGGGGCTGTGGCCGGAGTCGGACCGTCTGGACGCGGGGCGGCGCGAGGGGATGCTGCCGGTCGCCAAGGCGGCGTCCCGGGCGGCCCGGGAGGCGGGCACGGAGGTCACCGGAGCGCGGGCCCCGTGGGCTCTGCTCAAGCACCGGCGCCGGCGGACGCTGCCCGCGCACACCGAGCCGCTACGGCACGAGGAGGAAGGCGAGGGCCCGCCGCCCCCGCCTCCCTCCGGGACGACATGGCGGCCCGCCTGAGGGCGGGCGGCCCGTGGGAGCCCGCTTGAGGACGGGCGGCGGTACCGGGCCCGATACCCCGCCCGGTACCGGGCCCGGTGCTCCGCGCAGAGGGCCGGCAGCCTCCCCGGTACCGGACGCGAAGCCTCCGAAGGGGCACCTGAGCGGTTGCTTAGAAAAGAGGCCCGCATCACACACCCCGTCGGGTGACCCCGGCCATACGTACGGGTAACTTCCAAGTCAGCCCACCCTTCCTGCCTTCCAGCCACGATGGAGCCGCGTGATGCCCGAAGCCGTGATCGTCTCTGCTGCCCGTTCGCCGATCGGCCGGGCGTTCAAGGGGTCCCTGAAGGACCTGCGCGCGGACGACCTGACCGCGACCGTCATCCGTACCGCGCTGGCCAAGGTCCCCGAGCTGGACCCGAAGGACATCGACGACCTGATGCTCGGCTGCGGGCTGCCCGGCGGCGAGCAGGGCAACAACCTGGGCCGCATCGTCGCCGTACAGATGGGGATGGACCACCTGCCCGGCTGTACGGTCACGCGCTACTGCTCCTCCTCGCTCCAGACGAGCCGCATGGCGCTGCACGCGATCAAGGCGGGCGAGGGCGACGTCTTCATCTCCGCCGGTGTCGAGATGGTCTCCCGTTTCAGCAAGGGCAACTCCGACAGCCTGCCCGACACGCACAACCCGCTCTTCGCGGAGGCCGAGGCCCGTACGGCGGCGCGCGCCGAGCAGTCCGGCACGGGCTGGACCGACCCGCGCGAGGAGGGCCTGGTCCCGGACGCCTACATCGCCATGGGCCAGACCGCGGAGAACCTGGCCCGGCTCAAGGGCATCACCCGCGAGGAGATGGACGAGTTCGGCGTACGGTCGCAGAACCTCGCCGAGGAAGCCCTCAAGAACGGCTTCTGGGAGCGGGAGATCACCCCCGTGACCACCCCGGACGGCACGGTCGTCTCGGCGGACGACGGCCCGCGCGCCGGCGTCACCCTGGAGGGCGTGCGGGGCCTCAAGCCCGCGTTCCGCCCCGACGGACGGGTCACCGCGGCCAACTGCTGCCCCCTCAACGACGGCGCCGCCGCCCTCGTGATCATGTCGGACACCAAGGCGCGGGAGCTGGGCCTGACCCCGCTCGCCCGGATCGTGTCGACCGGCGTCTCCGGACTGTCCCCCGAGATCATGGGGTACGGCCCGGTCGAGGCCAGCAAGCAGGCGTTGAGGCGCGCCGGGCTGGGCGTCGGCGACATCGACCTGGCCGAGATCAACGAGGCGTTCGCCGCCCAGGTCATCCCCTCCTACCGGGACCTCGGCCTCCCGCTGGAGAAGGTCAATGTCAACGGTGGCGCCATCGCGGTCGGCCACCCCTTCGGCATGACCGGCGCCCGGATCACCGGCACACTGATCAACAGCCTCCAGTTCCACGACAAGCAGTTCGGTCTGGAGACCATGTGCGTCGGCGGGGGCCAGGGCATGGCCATGGTCATCGAGCGGCTGAGCTGAACCGGGGCCGCCCGTCCCGGAACCCGGCGGGAGGGTCCGCCCCGTTCCTCGTGAACACCGGTTCGAACCGACCCGAGCCCCGAACGTGACCGAATCTCCCCCAGGATGTGACCTGCGTCCCGGGGGAGATTCGTTTGTGCAGGTCAGAGCCTTTAGGGCCGCCAGCGGGGGGCCGAAAGACCTGTCCAATTCGTGACGTAATGCACTGACAGCGGGCACGCGAACAGGCCAAGCTGATGTAGGAAGTCGGGGGTGTCGATCAAAACCGGGAGTACGTCAGTGAGCGCCATGCCCTTTGCCCTGTTGCTGACCACCGCCGCCGCCACGGCCGTCGGCGCCGCCGCACTCCACGCCGCTCACGGTCTCCGTAAGCAGGTCGTCGCCCTGCGTACGGAACTCGCGGAGTCGAGGGTTGCTTCCGCTTCCGCTTCCGTGCCCGAGCAGCAGAACCGGGACACCGCCGCCTCCGCCGAGGAGATACGCGCGGCCGTGGCCGACGCGCTGGCCGAGGAGCGCGAGCGTGAGCTCGCGGAGGCCCGCGCCTTCTGGGCCGCCCAGGAGGCCCGCGACGCCGCCGACGCCCCCTCCCTGCTGGGCGGGCTCTCCGGTCTCGGCGAGGACGCCCCCTTCTTCATGCCCCGTCAGGCCGACTTCGCCGGTCTTGAGGCGATGGACCTCGACGCCCCGGAGACGATGGACGAGCTGGTGGAGCTGACGGACCTGCCCGAGGTCGCGGAGTCGGTGGAGTTCGCCGAGGACTCGCCCGAGCTGGCAGCGGCCCGCCGCCGCCACCCCTCGCACCCGGACTTCGTCCCCGTACAGACCCCGGTGGTCGCCGACCACGAGCGCACCGTGGACCGCCTGGAGCAGCTCGCCGTCACCGGTACGGAACTGACGGACGTGCGCCCCGGCCCGCTGGGCACGCTCGACGTGTACGTCTTCGCGGACGGCACCACCCTCTGTCTGACGCCGGGTCACCGGGAGACCGCCGAACGGCTCGCGGACTCCCTGCGGGCCGGGGAGACGCCGGTCCTGCTGGGCGGCTCGGGGGTGTCGGGCGCGTACGCCCTGACCTTCTCGTGCGGCGAGGAGAACGTCTACATCCTCGCGGACCGCGTCATCGCCTCGTTCTGAGCCGTCGCCGGGACCAGGGCTCCCCGGCGCCACGACCTCAGCGGGCGAAGGCCCGCTCCGCCGCCTCCTCGACACATCGCACGGCCTCGTCCAGCTCCTGGGGCGAGGCCGTTTCCAGTGCCATGGCCAGGTCGCGCCCCGCGACGGCGAGCTGGTCGCCCACCGCGAACATCCCGGCGTCCGGCAGGACACGCGGTTCCCGGTCCGGCGCCTCGATCCGCTGGGCGCGGGCGGCCAGCTCCCGGGCGGTCGCCAGGGCTTCGGCGGCCAGGCCGCGGCTCAGCCGGCTCTGGGGGGCGCTGCGCAGCCGGTCGGCGAACCGCTCCACGGCGGTGATCAGGGGCGTCGTATCGAGCACCCCGCGACCCTACGCGCCCGTACCGGACGGTCGCCAGCCGGTGCCGGGGAGGGCGCGGGGAGTGGGTGGGGAGCGCGCCGGGTGCCGCGGGCGCCGGGCGTGGCACGCTCCGGACACGCGGACGGCCCGCAGGCTCGGTGCCTGCGGGCCGTTCCGTGTCACGCGCCCTCTACGAGTCAGTCGTCCCCGTCGGGTCAGTCGTCCCCGTTGAGGATGGAGAGCAGGCGCAGCATCTCCAGGTAGATCCACACCAGGGTCATGGTGAGGCCGAAGGCGGCCAGCCAGGCCTCCTCGCGCGGCGCGCCGAAGTTGACGCCGTCCTCGACCTGCTTGAAGTCGAGGGCGAGGAAGCAGGCGCCGAGGATGATGCCGATGACGCCGAAGAGGATGCCGAGGCCGCCGCTGCGGAAGCCCAGGCCGTCACCGCCGCCGAACACGCTGAACAGCAGGTTGACCACCATCAGGAGCATGAAGCCCATGGCCGCGGCCATCACGAAGCCGTAGAAGCGGCGGGTGACGCGGATCCAGCGCATCTTGTACGCGATGAGCACACCGGCGAAGACACACATGGTGCCCATGACCGCCTGCATCACCGTGCCGGGGCCGATGTAGGTGCTGACCGCGCTGGAGATCACTCCGAGGAAGACACCCTCGAAGGCCGCGTAGGCGAGGATGATCGCCGGGGACGCCTTGCGCTTGAAGGACTGGACCATCGCCAGGACGAAGGCCACGAGCGCGGCGCCGAAGCCGATGCCGTACGACTTTCCGAGGTTGGCCGCGTCGACGGGCAGCAGGGCCCAGGCGAGCGCGGCGGTGAGCACCACAGTGCCCAGCGTCATGGCGGTGCGCGTGACGACGTCGTCGATCGTCATGGCTCCGGACCGGGCCGGCGCCTGCGGGGCGCCGTACTGGGTGTCCGGCTGGGCGTAGGGGTTGGTCGCGTACGGGTTGGCCCCCACGGTGGCGGCCCCGGCCTGTGGCGCCGCGTTGAAGCCCGCGTAGCCGTTGTCGCGGCTGAACCCCCGTCGCGAGAAGACCGGGTTGCTGCTCCTCATCTCACTCCTCCATGGCCACCCTGCGCGGCCTTGCCACAAGGGTAATGGGTAGGCAAAACAATGACTCTACTGCCAGGGGAGGATCTTTGAGAGAAATTCCATCCACCGGCGGGCTGGGATTCCGGCATGACCCGTTCGGATTTGGGCATGATCCGTTCACATACGGCCACGCCTCGTTCGGATCCGTACATCCGTGCATCCGTGCTCAGGCTGTGCAGCCCATCTCCTTCTTGACCGAGGGAACGAAGGCGCGGGCGAACGCCTCCAGGTCGGACCTGCGCCTGTCCACGTCCTTCTCGGCCTTCTCCCCGACGCCGATGTTCACGACCAGGTGGCCGGCCTCGGGCGCGTCGCACCGGGCGGTGATCATGACGTGCTTGTCACCGGTCGCACCGGCGCCCTCGAAAGGCAGGTCGGCCGACTTCTCACGGTTCGTGAACCTGAATGCCTCGGACGCGTCCATCGGGTCGTAGAACTTCTCGACCTTCTCGACCTGGATGTCGACGGCCGGGTGGTCGTCCACCGAGACGCCGCACAGATTGGCCGAGGTGACCAGGGAGTCACCGGCCACGTCGAGCTTCTTGCCGTCGGGGAGCAGCGGGGACAGCTCTTTCTCCCCGACGGGCACGCCGCACAGCTCCTTCGGCATCGCATACTCCCGGCCGCCGCCGCACCCCGCCGCGAGCAGGGCGAGCGCGCAGAGCGCGAGCGGGGCCGCCGTCCGGAACGATCGCCTGGTCACTGGTCGCCCGCCACCCCTTCGGCCTTCTTGTTGCCGTCGTTGGCGGACGCGCCGATGGAGGAGTACACGCCGTGGTCCTTGGAGTACCCCTCGTGCGCCGGGTCCTCCGCCCAGTCCGAGTTCACCTTGTACCACTCGTCGGCCAGGGCCCGGAGCTGCCCGTTGCGCGCCTCGTAGGTCTCCTTGTGGTCGGCGCTCGCGGTGGCGTTGATCTCGTTGGTCTTGTCCTGGAGCCAGGCGGTCGTGATCGCGTCCACACCCCGCTGGAGCGGGTCACCGATGAGGCCGCCGCCGATCGGTGTGAGCACACCGCCGACGAGGTGGTACGTCCACGCCTTCTTCCACGACGCGTCGGTGATGTCCCCGTCCTTCTTGTCGTTGGTCGCCTGGTACCGGGCCTCCTCCAGGAACCCGACGGTGCGGCCGGCCTTGTCGAGGCTGTCCTCGGGGTGCTTCTGCTCGGTGAGGATGTCCGCCATCATCGCGTTGTTCATCTGCTCGGTGAGCAGGCCGTAGGTGTCCTTGTTCCGGGAGATCTGCTTGCTGACCTCCATGAGGTCGCCCGCGTCGAGTCCGTGGGAGCCGAGGGGGTCGCTCATCGCCTTGTGGACGGTCTCGCCGTGGTTGCCCATGGCCCTGGCCATGTCGTCGCGCATCTCGCTGGGGAAGTCGTTGCCCGTGGCCGCGAGGTACTTCAGCGAGCGCTTCATGGCCTCGTCCTGCTCCGGGGTGTGCTCGGCGAACTCGGCGCCCGGGGCATCGGGGTCACCCACGCCCGACACGGCCGCGAACATGGCCGCGCCGGTGGCCTCCAGCACCGGGCTGGGCCCGTCGCTCAGCGGGGTGTCGTCGAAGGAGGGGCGCTCCTTGAGGACCCATGCGGCGTTGTCCTGGGGCTCCTTGGCGTTGAAGAACTCGGTGGAGGCGTCGGGGCTGTTGGAGAGCGCCGTCATGAAGCCGGTCATCGGGTCGCGGCCGAAGTCGTCGCCGTCCATGAAGTTCATCTTCGGTACGTTCATGCCGCCGACGCCGGTCCAGTAGTTCCCCGGCAGCTTCATCTTCTTCTCGGTCTCGACCAGGGCGTTGCCGTACTTGTTGAGGAACTGGTCGTCGTAGTCCCCGGTCCGCATCAGGTTGCTCATCAGCTGGTACCCGTACACCCGCGTCCCGTGGGTCTGGTACTGCTCGCCCGCGAGCCGCACCATGTCGTTCTCCCACTGACGCATGGCGGGGCTGTCCGACTGGGTGGCCCCGGCCAGGGTCAGGCTGAGGTTCTTCTGGAAGTCGCCCAGCTGGTCCAGCTGGGTGCGCGCCAGGTCGTTCGGCGTCGACACGTCGGTGAGGTCCGCCCAGAAGTCCAGCACCCCCTTGGGACCGAGGGTCCTGGCGAACTGCTCCTGGAAGAGCGGGTCGTCCTTGTAGACGCGCAGCGTCTCGTTGAGCTTGCGGAACTCCTCGGGCGACATCTCGTCGCCCTTCTCCTTCATCAGCTTCGCCGCTTCCTCGGCCTTCTTCACCGCCTCGAACGCGGTGTCACGGTCCCGGTACGTCGCTCCGGAGAAGCCGAGCTCGGCCTGGTCCGCGATGGCCTTGAGCACGCGCGCGGCGCTCGAATCGCTCTCGCCCGCCCGGTTCAGGATGCGCTGCACGTCGTCACGGAGGTGGTCGACGTCCTGCTGGGAGTGGTCGGCGACCTCGGTGCCCTTGGCGGCGCGGTCGGGGTGGATGAGCATGGTGACGGTGAAGCCGCCCCCGCCGGTGGGCACCACCGTGATGTTCTTCTTCCGGCCCCGCTCAAGCGCCTGGTCCAGCTCCTCCTTGTAGCTCACCAGCTCGTCGCGGGTGTCTTTGAGGATGTTGTAGATCGTCGTCGCCTGCGTGTGGGCGTCGGCGAACTCACCCGCCGTCTTCGTGACGAACTCCCGGGTGATGGTGGCGTTGCTGCCGGCCCACTTCGCCTTGTCCGACTTGGCCTTGAGGTCGTCCCGGGCGTCCTGCTCCAGCGTCTCCAGTTTGCCGATCATCTCGTTCCAGGCGGTGAGGGCCGCACCGAGCTTGGCGAAGTCGCCGTTCCGCAGCGTTTCGAGTTCCATCAGCGCTGGGTCCTCTCGGTGAAGCCCTCGTCGAGAGCCGAGATGCTGCTCACGGTGGAGTAGATGTGGTACTCGTCCCCCGCGTGGGCGTTCTGCGTGAAGTCCATGTGGTTGGAGATGTGCGCGCAGGCGTCCAGAAGCGACTGCACCTGCTTCTCCCACCGCTCCTGCACATGGTCGAGCCCCCCGCCGAGCGCGAAGCCCTGCGTCGTCAGGTCCTTGGCCGCGGTCTGGCTGACGGACCAGGCGTCACGCCCGTGCCGGCCCAGGTTCTCGAAGAGCTTGAACGCGCTGTCCCCCACGTCGGCCAGATCCTGCTGGTTGACCGCGAGATCCCCCTGCGGCCCGGCACCCCCCGAACCCGCCTCGGCCGGCAGGCGGTTGAGGCGCATGGCCGTCGAACCCCGCTGTGCCGCCTCGCTCTTCAGCTGTTCCCACTCGTCCCATGCCATGATGCAGCCACCCCGTGCACAAGCGTCCGACAGTCCGAATCTCAACGTACCAACGGAGCCCGCACGGGAGTAGGACTCGACGGCACCCAGGTACGACACGGTTACGGGCTGGTTACGGGCTCCGCAGCGGCCCGGCGGGGGTGGCCGGAAAGGGCCCCGGGGACGGCCGGGCCTGCGCGGCATGTGGACGAGCGGCCCGGTGAGCCCGCCATATGGGAACGGCTCTACCGACTGTGGATCGCCCACGCCGACCAGTTGCGGCGCGAGCTCGGCGAGGCCCGGCGGAGCGCATGCTCGCCGAGGCGCAGCAGGTGCTCCCGACGCCGGCCGGCCGCAGGGCCGTCCTGCTGACGCTGCGGCGCGCCCGTCACCCGCCGCACAGGGCGACGGTGGTCGATACGATGCCCCCGCCCGCGCCCACCGAGAGGACCCGCAGTGACCCAGCACCACGCCGCCCGTGCGGCAGTGTTCTCGGCCGGGTCGTGGGGCACGGCTGTCGGGAAGATCCTGGCCGATGCCGGCTCCAGCGTGATCATGCACGCGCGGCGGCGGGAGATCGCCGCTGAGATCAACGTGAGCCACCACAACCCCGGGTACTTCCCGGACGTCGAACTTCCGAGTTCGCTGACGGCGACAACGGATCCGGCCACCGCACTGGATGGTGCGGACTTCCTGGTGCTGTCCGTCCCCGCGCAGGCCTTGCGGGAGAGCCTGGCCGCCTGGGCGCCGCTCATCGGCCCGGACACGGTGATCGTGTCGCTGATGAAGGGGATCGAGAGCGGCAGCGGGCTGCGCGCGAGCCAGGTCATCACCGAGGTGGCCGGTGTCCCCGAGAGCCGGGTCGCCGTGCTGTCGGGGCCGAACCTGGCCCGGGAGATCATGGACGGCCAGCCCGCCGCCGCCACAGTGGCCTGTCCTGACGAGGGTGCCGCCCACCGCATCCAGGCAGCGTGCCTCACTCCGTACTTCCGTCCCTACACCAGCACCGACGTGACCGGGTGCGAACTGGGCGGTGCCGTGAAGAACGTCATCGCGCTCGCGGTCGGGATCGCCTCCGGCATGGGCCTGGGCCACAACGCTCAAGCACTGTTGATCACCCGGGGGCTCGCGGAGACGACCCGGCTGGCCGTCGCGATGGGCGCGCACCCCGCCACGCTCTCCGGCCTGGCCGGTCTCGGCGACCTCATCGCGACCTGCTCCTCCCCACTGTCCAGGAACCGCACCTTCGGCAGCCACCTCGGCTCCGGTCTCAGCGTTGCCGAGGCCACCGCCGCCACCCGGCAGACCACCGAGGGCGTGAAGAGCGCACAGGCGATCCTCGCCCTGGCGCACGCCCACGACGTCGAGATGCCGATCACCGGCGTCGTCTCCGCCCTGCTGCACGAGGACGTCACGCTCGACGAGGCCGCGTCCGCGCTGATGCAGCGGCCCCCGAAGCCCGAGCGCTGACCACCACGGCGCGCCGGCCCACCGGTGGCGCCGCCTCACCTTCGCCCCTCACGGCACGGAGGTCTCACCCATGCCCGGATCTGTGCTGTCCGCTGTCCGGATCGGCGTCGTCGGCGCCCTTGCCGCCTGGCGGCCGTCACGTCCGCCCCGGGAGCCCCGATTCGCCTACGCACCGTGACCGCATTCGTTCACGCCGTGTTCACGTCACGCCTCGGGTGGGGCGGCGCCGCCGCGGCGGCGGTGGCGGTCGCCCGGCCCCCACACCGCACGGGGTGAGTGCCCGGAGCCGGACTCGAACCGGCACGCCCCCGAGGAGGCAGCGAGGTTTAAGCTCGCCGTGTCTGCATTCCACCACCCGGGCGTGGGCGCGCGGCACCGCGTTGGCACATGACCCTATCCGGGGCTGGCGCACCGTCAGACGGGCGCACCCTCGATGTTGTCTTATTTTATTGACCATGTGAGGGACCGTCAGACACTCGCCGACGCATCACCACATGCCCGGACGGGTAGGCGGTCACGAACCATGGCAAAGGGGAATGACGTAAAGTCGCCGCACCCGTACGGTGCATTCGCCAGGGCCGGGCCACCGTTCGCCGGGCCACGCCACCTCACGGGCCGACGACGTCGTTGACGCACCGCAGGACGGGCGCCCTTCCCAGCGCGTCCGGGTCCTCCAGGACCGCCCCCGTGACGTGGAAGACGGCGCTCTCCCCGGGCAGCAGTGTGACGAGCATGTCGTCCACCTCCGCCGCCCCGTCCAGCCGGTCGGGGAAGAGCGCGAGGTCCCGCAGCAGCGTCCGCGCGGTCACCGTCACCCGGTAGCCGGCGGCCGGATCGTCACCCTGGGCGACGACGGAGACATCGTACCGGGCCTCCGGCAGCGCGAGGCGGGTGTCCTCCTCGTAGAACTCCACCGCCCGCACGCCGTCCAGCTCGGCCACCAGCACCTCGCGGGTGCCGTCCTCCGGGGAGGCGAGGGACGCGGGCAGGGGGATCCGGGTGACGTCGCGGGGCGCCGTGGAGACCACCCTCTCCTCCTCGGCCAGCACCGTGCCGTCCAGGCCGCGCCGGGTCAGCCGCAGGGTGCCCTCCCAGGGGCCGGCCGCGTCGTTGACCAGGTGGAGGGAGCCGTCGCGTACGGCCATCAGCCGGTCCGCGTACACCTGGCGCAGCGCGTACCACAGGGGCTTGCGGCGGCCGTCGCCGTCCACCGCCGCCCAGGAGACCACCGGCCAGCAGTCGTTGAGCTGCCAGACGACCGACCCCATGCAGTACGGGGTGTGCGAGCGGAAGTGGCGGATGCCGAAGGCCACGGCGCGGGCCTGGTTGAGCTGGGTGAGCCAGTGCCAGTCGTCGAAGTCCCCCGGGCGTGGCTGGGGGAGGTGGTCGCCCAGGCCGCGCAGCAGCTTGGCGTCGCCGCCCTCGGCCTTCTGGTGGTGGGCGACCAGCGGCGACTCGGGGGACAGCGGGCCGCTGACGGCGCGGCGCAGGGTGGCGTACGCGGGCGGCCCCTGGAAGCCGAACTCCGCGACGAAGCGGTGGGCGGTGTCGGCGTAGTGGCGGTAGTCCACCCGGTTCCACACGTCCCAGAGGTGGACGGTGCCCCGGGACGGGTCCTGCGGGGGAAGTTCGGGGGAGCCGGAGTAGGGCGAGCCCGGCCAGTACGGGCGGGTGGGGTCGATCTCGGCGCAGAGGGCGGGCAGCAGGTCGTGGTAGTAGCCGTATCCCCAGGTGCGGCCCTGGAGCGTGTCCTGCCAGCCCCAGTCGGCGTGGCCCTCCAGGTTCTCGTTGTTGCCGCACCACAGGACCAGCGAGGGGTGCGGGGAGAGCCGGACCAGGTTCTCCCGGACCTCGGCGGCCACCTCGTCGTACAGCGGCTGCTCCTCCGGGTAGGCCGCGCACGCGAACGGGAAGTCCTGCCAGACCAACAGCCCCTTCTCGTCGCACAGTTCGTAGAAGTCGTCGCTCTCGTAGAGGCCGCCGCCCCAGACCCGGACCAGGTTGACGTGGGCGGCGACCGCCTGGTCCAGACGGTCGGAGATCCGCTGCCGGGTGAGCCGGGTGGGGAAGCAGTCGTCGGGGATCCAGTTCACCCCGCGTACGAAGACCGGCTCGCCGTTGACGGAGATCCGGAACGCCTCACGCTCCAGGGCGACGCCCCGGAAGCCGGTCCTGCCGTTCCAGGTGTCCTCGCCGAGGCGGACGGTGACGTCGTACAACGGCTGTGCGCCGTGGCTGTGCGGCCACCAGGGCTCGGCGTCGGGAACCGGGAGGGTGAACGAGAGCCGGTCCTCGTCCTCGGAGGCGACGAAGACGACGCAGCGGCCGACCACCGCGACCGAGCCCGACAGCGGCGCCGGACCGTCGCGCTCCACGTCCAGGGTGACGGACAGGCGCGGCACCCCGGCGTCGTCGAGGTCGCCCAGCACCGTGACGGCGGCGATGCGGTGGCCGGTCCAGGACTCCAGGGCGACCGGGCGTCCTATGCCGGAGGTGACGAGCGTCGGGCCCCAGTCCCAGCCGAAGTTGCACGCCATCTTGCGGATGAACGCGTACGGCTCGGCGTACGCGCCCGGCCGGTCGCCCAGCTTCTCGCGCAGCGCCTCGGCGTAGGTGTACGGCGCGGTGAAACGGACCTGGAGGGTGTTGGCGCCCTCGCGGAGCAGATGGCGGACCGGGAAGCGGTAACTCCGGTGCTGGTTGGCGGTGGAGCCGACCTCGGTGCCGTTGAGCAGGACGGTGGCGACGGTGTCGAGCCCGTCGAAGCACAGGTCGGTGGAGGTGTGTCCGTCCTCGGCCCAGTGGAAGTCGGTGCGGTAGGTCCAGTCGGTGCGGCCGATCCAGCCGAGCCGCGTCTCGTTGTCGTCCAGATAGGGATCGTCGATCAGTCCGGCGTCCAGCAGGTCGGTGTGGACGCAGCCGGGCACGGTCGCCGGCAGGCCCCCGGCGGGGAGCTCCACGGGGACGGGGCCGTCGGCGGTCAGGGTCCAGCCGTCGTTCAGGGGCGGGTGGCGCAGGCTCACGGTCGGGTCCTTCCGCAGTCGGGCAGGTGGGCGCAGGCGACGAAGTGGTCCGGCTCGGTCTCGTGCAGATCCTCCCCGGATCCGGCGGCCCCACCCGCGTGGTAGGCGCACGCGTCCACGGGGGCGGCCTCGGTCCAGGGTTGGCCGATCCGGGGCACGGCCGCCAGGAGCGTACGGGTGTAGGGGTGCAGCGGATTGCCGAACACCTTCTGGGTGTCGCCGCGTTCGACGACGCGGCCGCCACGCAGCACCACGGTCCGCTCGGCGAGGTAGGTGCCCAGCGAGAGGTCGTGGGTGATGTAGAGGACGCCGAGGCCGCGTTCCTTGAGGCCGGCGAGGAGGTTCAGCACATCGATGCGGGTGGAGGCGTCGAGCATGCTGGTGATCTCGTCGGCGACCAGGAAGCGCGGGTCGAGCAGGAGCGCGCGGGCGATCAGCAGGCGCTGGAGCTGGCCGCCGCTGAGCTGGTGCGGGTAGCGGCCCAGCACCTGGCCGGGGTCCAGGCGTACGTCCCGTACGGCCCGTTCGACGCGGTCCGCCCACTCCGTGTCCCCGACGCCCGGGTGGTAGGCGCGGCGGACGAGGGCGAAGACACGGTCGGCCTTGAAGACCGGGTTGTAGCAGCTGAACGGGTCCTGGAAGACGCCCTGGACGCGGCGGTAGAAGTCCTTGCCGGGCCGGACCCGCTCCCCGTCCAGGGTGAGACTGCCGGAGCTGACCGGGGTGAGGCCGAGCACCATACGGCCGATGGTGGACTTGCCGCTGCCGCTCTCCCCGATGAGGGAGACGAGTTCGCCGGGCGCCGCCGAGAAGGAGACCCGGTCGACGGCAGTGGTGGAGCCGCCGCCGAAGGCACCGGCCCGGAAGGTCTTGGTGACACGGTCGAGGGTGAGCATCAGGCCGCCTTCCAGCATGCGACGGTGTGGCGGGGGGCGACCTCGACGGCGGGCGGTTCCTCGGCGCACCGCGCGTCCGCGAGGGGGCAGCGGTCGCGGAAGCGGCAGCCGGCCGGAGGGTTCAGCAGGGAGGGCGGGGAGCCCTCGATGCCGCTGAGCGGCTTGTCCTTGTACCGGGCGCCCACCTGGGGCAGCGAGCCGATCAGCATCCGGGTGTACGGGTGGCGCGGCGCGGTCGTCAGCACCGTGGTGGGAGCCTTCTCGGCGAGCTTGCCCGCGTACATCACCATGATCGAGTCGGCGATGTGCGAGGTCAGCCCGAGGTCGTGGGTCACGAAGATCATGCTGGTGACCAGGCCCGTGTCGCGCAGCCCGGTGAGGGCGGAGACGACGGCCTGCTGGCTGGAGACGTCCAGGGCCGAGGTGACCTCGTCCGCGACGAGGACGGAGGGGTCCAGGAGCGTGGAGATCACCATGACGGTGCGCTGCTTCATGCCGCCGGACAGCTCGATCGGGTAGCGGTCCAGGACGTCGGGGGCGAGGCCCACCAGGCCGAGTCTGCGGTGCAGTTCGTCGGTGTCCACGCTCACCCCGCGCGAGGCGAGCAGTTCGCGGATCATGCGGCCGACGCGCCGGGTGGGGTTGAGGGCGCTCATCGAGTACTGCGGGACGAGCGAGATCCTGTGGAAGCGGTAGGCGTTCATCGCGCGGTCGTCGGCGAGCGGCAGTTCGTCTCCGTCCAGGGTGACGGTGCCGCCGGCGTGCCGCATCCGGCCGTCGAGCCGGATCAGGGACTTGCCGAGCGTGGTCTTGCCGCAGCCGGACTCGCCCGCCAGGCCCAGGATCTCGCCGTCCGCGAGGCCGAAGGTGACGCCGTCCAGGGCCCGGACCTCGCCCCGCAGGGTGCGGTAGTGGACCCGCAGGTCGTCGACGGTCAGGGTCATGGGTTCAGGACTCCCTCAGCTTCGGGTTGAAGACCTCGTCGAGGCCGACGTTGGCGACGTAGAGCGCGCCGACGATCGCGGTGATCCCGGCGCCCGGCGGGATGAACCACCACCACATGCCGAGTTGGAGCGCGCTCCACTGCTGGGCGCTCTGGAGCATCAGCCCGAGCGAGACGCCCTCGGTCGGGCCGAGCCCGATGAAGTCCAGCGAGGAGGCGATGAGCACGGCGCCGCCGAAGAGCAGGATGAACATCATGAAGAGGTACGAGCTCATGTTGGGCGCGATCTCGCGGAAGACGATCCGCCAGGTGCCGCTGCCGCTGAGCCGCGCCAGGTCCACGAACTCCCGGGTGCGCAGCGAGAAGGTCTGCGCCCGGATGGCACGCGCCGCCCAGGGCCACGAGGTGAGTCCGATGAACAGGCCCTGCACGGCCACGCCGCGTACCCCCATGTACGCGTTGATGATCAGCAGGACGGCGAGGGCGGGGATCACCAGGACGACGTTGGTGAGCATGGTGAGGACCTCGTCGACCAGGCCTCCCCGGTAGCCGGCCAGGAAGCCGACCAGCATCGCGATGACGGCGGCGATCGCCCCGCCGACGACGCCGACCAGGAAGGTGGCGCGTAGCCCGTGCACGAACTGCGCGTACACGTCCTGGCCGAAGGTGGTGGTGCCCATCCAGTACGTGCCGTCGGGCGGGGAGGCCTGCGGGCCGACGTACTCGTTGGGGTCGCCGTTGTCGAGCAGCACCGGGCCGATCAGGCCGGTCGCGAGCAGGACGAGGACGAGGAAGGAGCCGATGAGCAGCTTGGGGTTGCGCACGGCGTAGTGCAGCCACTCGCCGCCGGGCTTCGCGGCGGGCGCGGAAGGAGCGGAAGGAGCGGCGGGAGCGGTAGGGGTGGCGGGCCCGGGAGGGGCCGCGGCGGGCTCCGGCGCCGGTTCGGGCCGTGTGCTCATGACGTGCCTCCTGCCATACCCGTACGGGTGCGGGGGTCGACGACGACGTACACGACGTCGATGAGGAAGTTGGCGATCAGTACGCCGATGACGATGAACAGGAACGCGCCCTGGAGCAGGAAGAAGTCCTGGTTCTGGATCGAGGCCAGGATGAGTGAGCCGAGCCCCGGGTAGGCGAAGACGATCTCGGTGACGAGCGCTCCGGCGACCAGCACGCCCAGTTGCAGCGCGAGTCCGGTGATCTGGGGGAGGACGGCGTTGCGGAAGGCGTAGCGCCGGATGAGCCGTTGCGGTGCGCCCAGCGCGGCCAGATAGGAGGAGTAGTCGGACTCCAGTTCGTAGATGATCATGTTGCGCATCCCGATCGCCCAGCCGCCGAGCGCGACCAGGAAGAGGGAGAGGAACGGCAGCACCCAGTGGTGGAGGGCGTCCAGCGCGAAGGTGGTGTTCCATCCCGGCTGGATGTCCAGGCTGTAACCGCCCGACAGCGGGAACCATCCGGCCTGCCCGCCGAGCGCCCAGGCGAGGATCACGGCGATCCACATGTACGGCATCGCGGTCAGCAGGTAGCCGACCGGCAGCACGGTGTTGTCCAGCACCTTCCGGCGGGCGGAGAGCGCGCCGATCCAGTTGCCCACGAACCAGCTGAGCAGCACGGACGGGATCATCAGCCCCAGGGTGTACGGCAGCGCGTCGAGCAGGACATCACCGACGGGGGTGGGGAAGACCCAGATCGAGATCCCGAAGTCGCCCTGGAGGAGCGCTCCCCAGAAGTGCAGGTACTGCTGCCACAGGGGTTCGTCGAAGCCGAACAGGTTGTTGTAGTAGGTGCGCATCGCCTCGGCGGCCTCGGGCTGCGAGACGCGGGCCCGCGCCACCATGGCCGCCACCGGGTCGCCGGGCATGAAGCGCGGGATCATCCAGTTGACGGTGACGGCGACGACGAAGGTCAGTGCGTAGACGAGTAGTTTGCGGGCGAAGTAGCGGCGCAAGGGAGCCCCCGGGAGTGGAGGGCCCCGCCGTGCGCGCGCCGGTCAGGCCGGCACGTGCGCGGCGGGGCGGTCATGGAGTCGGCGACGGCCGTGTCACGGGGCGGGCTTGATCTGGGTGAGCGTCTCGAAGCCGCCCATCTCCAGCCAGTTGCGCCACAGGGCCGGTGCGCTCTTGGGGGCTCCGGCGGCGTCCGAGGGCCAGTTGGTCCAGCTCCCGGTGGTGGACTGGGCCCACAGGCCGTTGTACCAGAGCGGGATGAGGGGCATCTCGGTGAGCTGGATGTCCTGGATCTGGGAGATCACGCTCTTCATGCCCGCGGTGTCGTCGGTCCTGACGCCGCCGAGCTTCTGCACCAGCTTCCAGGCGTCCTCGTTCTCGTACCGCCCGAAGTTCACCGTGTTCTGCTGCTTCTGGACGGGCAGCTGGAAGATGTACTCGTAGTACGTCCACGGGGTGTTGGACAGCTGGCGCTCGTTGTTGACGACCAGGTCGAAGTCGCCCTTGGCGCGCTGCTCGTTGAGGGCGTTCTGGTCGGGGAACTCCGTGATGATCTTGATGCCGACGTCCTTGGCACCCGCGGCGACGACCTTGGCCGCCTCCATCCAGTCGGTCCAGCCCGAGGGCACCGCCAGCTTCAGGCTGAGGGGCTTGCCGTCCTTGTTCTCGACGAAGCCGTCGCCGTCCTCGTCCCGGTAGCCGGCGTCGGCCAGTTCCTTCTTCGCGGCGGCGACATCGTGCGTGAAGCCCTTCTCGGCGATCAGGGCCTGGTCGTCGAACTGCTCCCACTGCGGCAGCAGACCGGTCGGGGAGGCCGGCTTGACCAGGTCGCCGTACACGCCCTTGACGATCTTCTCGGTGTCCACGGAGGCCGCCAGCGCCCTGCGGAAGGCGGCGTCGTCCATCGGCTTCCTGGTGGTGTTGGGCACCAGCCAGGCGGTGTTGGCGGAGAGCATGTACGGGGCCTCGTCGTAGTACGACACGACCTTCTTGCTCTTGATCAGCGAGGAGGCGCCTGGCAGGAAGTTGTTGCTGAGGTCCAGCTGCCCCTGGCCGAGCTGGCCGATGACCACCTCGTTGCTCGGGTTGGAGACGTCCACGATGTAGCGCGGGGCGGGCGTCATGCTCAGCGCCTTCGTGCCCCACCAGTCGTCGCGCCGCTCCCAGACGACCCGGTCCTGGGTCTTGCTCTTGAGCGTGTACGCCCCGGTGCCCACCGGCTTGTCGTTGACGCCGTTGAGGATGTCCTCCTCGGTGCGCGAGCCCCAGATGTGCTCCGGCACGACGGGCTGGCCGAAGAGGGTGTAGTCCCACTCCTGGTAGCGCGCCTCCTTGAAGGTGAAGCGGACGGTCGTGTCGTCCACCGCCTTCGCGTCCGCCAGCCAGCTCCACAGCGAGTGGAAGGAGGAGGCCTCGATCTTGCCGAGCCCGTAGGAGTACGCCACGTCCTTCGCGGTCAGCGGCTCGCCGTCGGCCCAGGTGATGCCCGCGCGCAGCTTCACGTCGTAGGTCGTGTCCCCGGTCCAGTCGCCCGACTCGGCGAGCCAGGGCGTCAGTTCGCCCTTGTCCGGGTCGAAGTGGAACAGCGTCTCGTAGACCAGGCCCTTGGTGCCCGTCGCGTGGTCCCAGTTGCGCAGCGGGTTGTAGTTGGCGGGCGGGCCCCACTGGGTGCCGGTCGTGTAGAGCGTCTCGTGACGCGGGAGCGAACCGCCCTTGCCGCCGGCCCCGGTGGAACCGCCCGACGCCGAACCGCCCCCCGTGCACGCGGTCGCGGCGAGTCCGAACACGGCGAGCGCCGCGGTGATCCGCACCCGGGTACGCGTACCCATAGCCCCTCCTTCTCCCCCGCCGTCCCTGCCGAGCGGAGTTACTGAACCGGGTAAGTGCCGTGAAGGTATGGGCGCCCAGAGACGCTGTCAAGAGAACGGGAGCGCTCCCATCCACCTTCCCCCGAGCCTGCCGCAAGGGTCTGGACCACCGGGGCGACAGCGAGCAGTACGGGAAGACGCAGGTCTGGCGTTAGGATCTCCGAGGTAGAGGAACCGGTTAAGCGAGGTCGCATGTCCAAACACCGCCCCACGATCGCCGACATCGCGCGCCGCGCCGGGGTCTCCAAGGTCGCGGTGTCGTACGCGCTCAACGACCGGCCCGGCGTCTCCCCCGCGACCCGCGCCTCCGTCAAGGCCATCGCGCGGGAGATCGGCTGGCGGCCCAACAGCGCCGCCCGTGCCCTGACGCGCGCCCGCGCGGACACCGTGGGCCTGACCCTGTGCCGGCCGGCCCGGATGCTCGGCGCCGAACCGTTCTTCATGGAGCTGATCAGCGGCATCGAGACCGAACTGGCCACCCGCGGCTGCGCACTCCTCCTCCAGGTCGTCACCGACCCCGCCCAGGAGTTGGAGGTGTACGAGCGGTGGTGGGGCGAGGGACGGGTCGACGGGGTCTTCCTCGCCGACGTGCGCTCCCCCGACCCGCGCGTCGAGGGCGTCGCCGGACTGGGCATGCCGGCCGTGGTCATCGGCCACCCCTCGGCCGCCGGCTCCCTCACCCCCGTGTGGTCCGACGACTCCGCCGCGCTGCGGGACACCCTGACGTATCTGGCCGCGCTCGGCCACCGCTCCGTCGCCCGGGTCGCGGGCCTGCCCGAGCTGATCCACACCCAGCTGCGCGACCGGGCCCAGCGGGAGATCAGCGCCGAACTCGGCCTGGACGAACCGGTGGTGATCCACACCGACTACTCGGGCGAGGAGGGCGCACACGCCACCCGCAGGCTCGTCAGCGCGAGCGGCCGGCCGACCGCCGTCATCTACGACAACGACATCATGGCCGTCGCCGGGCTCTCCGTCGCCCAGGAGATGGGCCTGGACGTGCCCGCCGACCTCTCGCTCGTCGCCTGGGACGACTCCCAGCTGTCCCGTGTCGTCAGGCCCGCGCTGACGGCGCTGAGCCGGGACATCCCGGCGTACGGGACGCACGCCGCCCGCACCCTGCTGGCGATGGTGGACGACGGGTCGGCGCCCGGCTTCCAGGACGCCACCGCCCGGCTGGTGCCCCGCGGATCCACCGCGCCGCCCCGCTGAGGGCCGCGCGGACCCCCCGGGGAGGGACGGTCCTCAGGGTCGCTCTCCTACCCGAGACGTACGCCGCGGCCATGACCATGCGACTCAAGAGGGCCCCGGGAACGGGTACGGGGGCTGACGACCGGAGGGAAAACGGCCGGGAGGATGGAGGAGTTCCCGATCGGGCCCCGCACCGCCCGAAGCCTTCCGACCCAGGAGAAACCCGTGACCACCACCACCGTCCGCCGCACCACCGCGGCCGCCGCCCGAGCCACGGAGCTGTCGAAGGTCTACGGCCAGGGTGAGACCCAGGTGGTCGCCCTGGACCGGGTGACCGTGGACTTCCCGCAGGGCGAGTTCACCGCGATCATGGGTCCGTCCGGCTCCGGCAAGTCCACGCTGATGCACTGCGTGGCCGGGCTCGACAGCTTCAGCAGCGGCTCGGTCCGCATCGGCGACACGGAGCTCGGGACGCTGAAGGACAAGCAGCTCACCCAGCTGCGCCGGGACAAGATCGGCTTCATCTTCCAGGCCTTCAACCTGCTGCCCACCCTGACGGCGCTGGAGAACATCACCCTGCCCATGGACATCGCCGGCCGTAAGCCGGACGCCGCCTGGCTCCAGAAGGTGATCGACATGGTGGGCCTCTCCGAGCGCCTGAAGCACCGCCCCACCGAGCTCTCCGGAGGCCAGCAGCAGCGCGTCGCGGTGGCCCGCGCCCTGGCCGCCCAGCCGGAGATCATCTTCGGTGACGAGCCGACCGGCAACCTCGACTCCCGCTCCGGCGCCGAAGTGCTCGGCTTCCTGCGCAACTCGGTGCGCGAGCTGGGCCAGACCGTGGTGATGGTGACCCACGACGCGGTCGCCGCCTCCTACGCGGACCGCGTGATCTTCCTGGCGGACGGCGCGATCGTCGACCAGATGATCGACCCCACCGCCGACGGGGTCTTCGACCGGATGAAGGCGTTCGACGCCAAGGGCCGCACCAGCTGACCGGTCGGCCGGTGCTCCCGCCCTCCGTCCCCCGCACACCCTCCAGGAATTGACGACATGCTCCGTACCGCTGTGCGCAACGTCCTCGCGCACAAGGCCAGGCTCCTGATGACCGTGCTCGCCGTGATGCTCGGCGTCGCCTTCGTCTCCGGCACCCTGGTCTTCACCGACACCCTCGGCAACGCCTTCCGCAACCAGTTCAAGAAGAGCTACGACCAGGTCGCCGTCGCCGTCACGACCTGGGCCGAGCGGGGCGACGAGGAGACCTCCGCCGTCGACGAGGCCACCCTGAAGAAGATCCGGGACCTCGACGGCGTGGCGGACGCCACCGGCCGGGTCTCCGGATTCGCCGGCGTCGCCGACCCCGACGGCAAGCTCATCGGCAACGGCTGGTCCAACACCGGGGCCAACTTCGCGCCCGGCGCCGACGGCAAGGACCGCCAGTACGCCTTCACCGACGGCCGCGGCCCGGCCGAGGACGGACAGGTCGCCCTCGACCAGGAGACCGCCAACCGGGGCAAGTACCGCGTCGGGGACCCGGTGCGGGTCGCCACCACCGGGCCGGTGAAGGAGTACACCCTCTCCGGCGTCTTCACCACCGAGGACGGCGCGGTCAACGCGGGCGGCAGCCTGGTCCTCTTCGACACCGGGACCGCCCAGCAGCTCTTCCTGCGCCCCGGCCAGTACAGGGACGTCACCGTCACCGCCGAGGCCGGCGCCTCCGACCAGCAGCTGCTGGACGCCGTGAAGCCCCTGCTGCCCGAGAACGCCGAGGCCCAGACGGGCGCGGCGCTCGCGGACGAGGAGGCCAAGCAGACCGAGGCCGGGCTCAAGGGCCTCAACACGATCCTGCTGGTCTTCGCCGGCATCGCGCTCTTCGTCGGCGTCTTCCTGATCGCCAACACCTTCACCATGCTGGTCGCCCAGCGCACCCGGGAACTCGCCCTCATGCGTGCCGTCGGCGCCTCCCGCCGGCAGGTCAAGTGGGCCGTCCTGATGGAGGCCGGTGTGGTCGGCCTGATCGCCTCGGTGGTCGGCTTCGTCATCGGCGTGGGCCTCGCCGTCGGACTGCGCTCCGCGATGGGCGCGTTCGGCGGGAAGATCCCGGCCGGACCGCTGGTCGTCTCCCCCACCGCGGTCATCTCCGCGTTCGCCGTCGGCGTGCTGATCACCGTGCTCGCCGCGTGGCTGCCGGCCCGCCGTGCCGCGAAGATCGCGCCGGTGGCGGCGATGAGCAGCGTCCACGCGGTGGCCACCACCAAGTCGCTGGTCGTACGGAACTCGATCGGCGGCGCGCTCACCCTGTTCGGCGCCGCGGCGATCGTCGGAGGTGCCGTACAGGGCACGGAGAACGGCAGGTGGCTCATCGGGGCCGGCGCGTTCCTGGCGCTGATCGGTGTCATCGTGCTGATCCCACTGCTCTCGCGGCCGGTGATCTCCCTGGTACGCCCGCTGCTGCACAGGCTGTTCGGCGTGTCCGGCAAGCTGGCCGCGCAGAACGCGGTCCGCAACCCGCGGCGCACCGGGGCCACCGCCTCCGCCCTGGCGATCGGGCTCACCCTGGTCACGGGCATCTCGGTCCTGGGCATCTCGCTCGGCCAGGCCATCGACAAGATGACCACGGACAACATCAAGGCCGACTACATGGTCTCGATGGCCAGCGGGCGCCTGCTCGACGAGTCGGCGCTGACGGCCCTGGAGAAGGCGGACGGCGTCACCGCCGTCTCCCCCCAGCAGTCCACCTGGCTGACGGTGGACGGCGAGGGTGTCTCGACCTCCGCGGTCACCCCGGGTGACGTGGAGAAGGTCTTCACGCTGAAGGCGGTCTCCGGCTCACTGGACTCCCTGGGCAAGGGCCAGCTCGCCGTCGACCGGAAGACCGCGACGTCGCGTGGCTGGAAGGCCGGGGACAGTGTCAAGGTCGAGTTCGGGGACGAGAAGACGCAGACCCTGAAGGTCGGCGCGGTCTACGAGGGCAACGAGCTGCTGTCCTCGGTCCTGATCTCCAAGGCCGTCTCCGACCCGCACGAGAGCGTCCCCGGCATCCAGGACGTCTGGCTGACCATGGACGGCGGCCAGACGAAGGCCAACGAGCAGGCCCTGGTCGACGCGCTCGGCGACAACCCGGCGATGAGCATCGTGGACCGCCAGGGCATCCGGGACATGTTCGGCGGCTTCGTGAACACGGCGCTGAACATCATGTACGCCCTGCTGGCGATGGCCCTGCTCATCGCGGTCCTCGGCGTCGTGAACACCCTGGCGATGTCGGTGTTCGAGCGTCAGCAGGAGATCGGCATGCTCCGGGCGATCGGCCTGGACCGGCGCCGGGTCAAGCGCATGATCCGGCTGGAGGCCGTGGTCATCTCGCTCTTCGGAGCGGTGGTCGGTGTCGCCCTCGGTACGTTCCTGGGCTGGGCGATCGGGGAGTCCCTCTCCGACGACGTGGCGGGGTACGCCCTGGTCGTCCCGTGGGACCGGCTCGCCGTCTTCCTGGTGCTCGCGGGCCTGGTGGGGGTGCTGGCCTCACTGTGGCCGGCCCGCAGCGGCGCGAAGCTGAACATGCTGACGGCCATCAAGACCGAGTAGGCATGACGACGCGTCAGGGCCGGTACCCGTGGGTACCGGCCCTGACGCGTTCCCGGGTCAGCCGGGCGCCGACGCCGTCCAGTCGCGGGAGCGCAGCGGCATACCGGCCCGGCCGCCCTCGCCGGGGCGGACCGCGAGGATCTGGTTGACGCCGATCTTGTTGTGCTCGAAGGAGAGCGCGGAGGCGGCCATGTACAGCCGCCAGACCCGGGCGCGGCCGGGCGAGGTGGCCCGGACCGCCTCCTTCCAGTGCCGTTCCAGGTTGGTCACCCACTGCCGGAGCGTCAGGGCGTAGTGCTCGCGGATCGCCTCGACGTCCCGGGTCTCGAAGCCGGCCTGCTCCAGGGTGGACACCGTGCGTCCCACCGGGGCGAGTTCGCCGTCGGGGAAGACGTAGGCGTCGATGAACTCGTCGATCCGGTAGGCCGACTCGTCCTTCTCGGGGCGGCGGGCGATCTGGTGGTTGAGCAGCCGGCCGCCGGGCTTCAGGAGGGCGTAGAGGTCGTCCGCGTACTCACGGAAGCGCACGCTGCCGACGTGCTCGGCCATCCCGATGGACGAGATCGCGTCGTACGGCCCGTCGCGGACGTCCCGGTAGTCCTGGACCCGGATCTCGATCCGGTCGGTCAGGCCCTCCTCGGCGATGCGCTTGCGGGCGAAGGCGGCCTGCTCGGTGGAGAGGGTGACGCCGGTGACGCGGGCGCCGTACTCACGGGCGGCGTGGACGGCCATGGAGCCCCAGCCGCAGCCGACGTCCAGCAGGCGGTCGCCCTCCTTGAGGGCGAGCTTGCGGCAGACGAGGTCGAGCTTGTCGCGCTGGGCCTCCTCCAGGGTGGAGCCCTCCTGCCAGTAGGCGCAGGAGTAGACCATGGAGGGGCCGAGGACCATCGCGTAGAAGTCGTTGCCCACGTCGTAGTGGTGGCTGATGGCCTCCTTGTCCCGGCGCCTGGTGTGCAGGGCGCCGGCGCGGCGGCGTACCTCCTCGGCGGGCGGGGGCGGCGGCGGCAGCGGGCCGGCCATCCGGAGCAGGCCGCGGGCGAACGCCCGTACCCTGGGGTCGCGGACCGGGTGCCGGGCGCCCTCGGCGTCGTCACCGCGCTCCCAGAGCAGCGAGGCCAGCGCGTCCAGGAGTGCGTACAGGTCGCCCTCGACGTCGATCTCACCGGCCACCCAGGCGCGGGCCAGGCCCAGTTCGCCCGGCTTCCAGAGCAGCCTGCGCAGGGCGCGGCGGTGGCGCAGGACGAGCACGGGGGCGCCCGGGGGCCCTGACTCGCTGCCGTCCCAGGCCCGGATCCGGACCGACAGGGGTTCTCCCAGCAACTCTTCGGCGAGAGCGGTCAGCCGCGACGCGGCGTCTGCCATGGCGCACACCTCCATGGTGGTGTTTCCCAACATGCCTAAATTCGCATAAACATGCTCAAACATCGCCGCGACACCTCGGTGCCGCGACGAGCTGCCTTGATGTCAACGTCATCCTGCCCCTGAGCCATCCCGCACGCACGCAACGGAACGGCAAAATACCTGCACGCACCACCTAGTTCGGTGCCGGAGCACGCCGAAGGGGCCGTCCGCACCACGGATGGCGGACGGCCCCTTCGACGCGTACGGGACCTGCGGGTGGCGGCCGGACCGGGCGGGGGCCCGGCCGGGACGCCCGGGTCAGGAGGCCTTGGCCTTCTCACCCTCGGGCTTGGCGGCGGCCGGCGCGGGGCTCGGCTTGGCCGCCTCGTAGAACTCCTCGCGGGGCGTCTCCATGGCACCGAGCGAGACGACCTCGCGCTTGAGGAACATCGCCAGCGTCCAGTCGGCGAAGATCCGGATCTTGCGGTTCCAGGTCGGCATCGCCATGCCGTGGTAGCCACGGTGCATGTACCAGGCGAGGCGGCCCTTGACCTTGATCTTCATCTTGCCGACGACGATCATCGCGACGCCCTTGTGCAGGCCGAGACCGGCGACCGCACCCTTGTTGGCGTGGCTGTACTCCTTCTGCGGGAAGCCCCGCATGCCGGAGATGACGTTGTCACCGAGGACCTTGGCCTGGCGCAGCGCGTGCTGGGCGTTCGGCGGGCACCAGGCGTTCGGGTTGCCCGCGCGGCGGCCGACCATGTCCGGAACCTGGGCATTGTCGCCCGCGGCCCAGATGTAGTCGGTGCCCTGCACCTGGAGCTTCTCGGAGGTGTCCACGTGACCGCGGGGGCCGAGCGGCAGACCGAAGCGGGCCAGCGCCGGGTTCGGCTTCACGCCGGCCGTCCAGACGATGGTGTCGGAGTCGACCTCCAGGCCGTTCTTGAGCACCACGTGGCCGTCCACACAGGAGTCCATCGAGGTGGAGAGGTAGACCTCCACCCCACGGCTCTCCAGGTGCTCCTTGCCGTAGGCGCCCAGCTTCGGGCCGACCTCGGGGAGGATCTTGTCGGCGGCGTCGACCAGGATGAAGCGCATGTCCTCGCGCTTCACGCTGGAGTAGTACACGGCCGCGTCGCGGGCCATGTCCTCGACCTCACCGATGGTCTCGGCACCCGCGAACCCGCCGCCCACGAAGACGAAGGTCAGCGCCTTGCGGCGGACCTCCTCGTCGGTCGTGGAGTCGGCCTTGTCCAGCTGCTCCAGGACGTGGTTGCGCAGCCCGATGGACTCCTCGATGCCCTTCATACCGATGCCCTGCTCGGCGAGGCCGGGGATCGGGAAGGTGCGGGAGACCGCGCCCATCGCGATGACCAGGTAGTCGAAGGGCAGCTCGTACGCCTCGCCGACGAGCGGCGCGACGGTGGCGACCTTGCGGTCCTGGTCGATGGTCGTGACACGGCCGGTGAGGACCTCGGCCTTCGGCAGGACGCGTCGCAGCGGGACGACGACATGCCTGGGCGAGATGCTGCCGGCAGCAGCTTCGGGGAGGAAGGGCTGGTACGTCATGTACGAGCGCGGGTCGACGACCGTGACGGTCGCTTCCCCGTACCGCATCTTCTTCAGAATGCGACGAGCTGCGTACAGGCCTACGTACCCACCGCCTACAACGAGGATCCTGGGACGCTCCGTGGTGCTCATGCCATCGAGTATCCACCCCCCTGGAGGGCAGTGCTCGTGAGCCCCTTCACAAGGTAGTGGCCCCCCTCTGCTACACTTCGCCGCCCCCGTGACCCATGTCATGATCCCTTTGGGGAACCCGGACGCCGCCGCGCACGTTGTTCACCGCTGTGAGCTGGCCCTTGATCCTCCGGGACGGGTGAACCGGCCCTCCGGGACACACCCGCGCCACACCCTCGAAACCTTCCCGCCGCACCGGCGTACACCCTTCGCGGGGACCCGGGCGGGCGCCCGGGGGCAGAACTTCGCCCAGAGGGGCCGATTCTCTTGTGAAGAAGTTCACGAACTTGCCCGCGGCGCCTCGCGCAAGCCCTCCCCGAAGGGCCCCACAGGGGGCCCGGCGGGCTCAAAGGTGCAGGCGGGAGTGCGCATGAGCACACCCCCGCACCCCGCCCCGGCACACGCGCCGGCCAGGCCAGGGACCAGGCGCTCCCGTCGGGTACCGCCTCCAGAACCGGACCTCCCGACGCGTGTACACAAACACGCGTACACTTCCCTCATGGCCGAGAACACGGTGACCGTACGAGAAGCCCGCGCACACCTGGCGGACCACATCAACCGCGCCGAGGAGGGCACTCCCACGGTGATCACCCGCAACGGCCAACCCGTCGCGGCCGTGGTGCCGATCGCGGATTTCGACGCGCTGGAGGACGCGGCCGACGTACTGCTGGCCCGGGAGGCCGAGGCGGTCCTGGCCCAGGGAGGCCCGACGGTGACCATGGCCGAGCTGCTGGCGGACCTGTTCACCGAGCGCCCCGACAGCGCGGCATGAAGTACGCGTTCCGGTTCACCGCGGCGGCACAGCGGCAGCTTCGAGCCATCGACCGGCCTGCCGCCATGCGCATCCTGGCGGCGCTGACCGCTCTCGGGGACGATCCGTACCGCGAGGACGCCGACATCAAGAAGCTCACCGGCCCTTCGGGCCTCTACCGGCTCCGGGTCGGCAGCTACCGGGTCGCCTACCAGGTCGAAGACGGCGAGCTCATCGTGCTCGTCGTCAAGGTCGGCGACCGGCGCGACGTCTACCGCAGCATCTGAGGGGCGGGCGGCCCGGAGCCTCCGCACCCTCTGTCCACGCGCCGGTCAGGCCAGGGACCAGGCGATTCCGTCGAGGATGTCGTGCTCGCTGACGACGACCTCGCGGGCGCCCGTGCGTTCCATCACCGCGAGCAGGACCAGCGCACCCGAGGCGATCACATCGACCCGGCCGGGGTGCATCGCGGGGATCGCCGCCCGCTCCTCGTGCGTCGAGGCGCACAGCCGCGTGGTGATCTCCCGTACCCGCTCCAGGGACACCCGGGAGTGGTGGATCGCCTCGCTGTCGTATTCCTGGAGGCCGAGCGCGATGGCGGCGACCGTGGTGACCGTCCCGGCGAGGCCCACGAGCGTCGCCGCGTCCGCGAGGGGCACCGTCTCCCCGGCCAGGTCCAGGGCCGCGGCGATGTCCGCGCGGACCGCGTCGATCCGGTCGGGCGCGGGCGGATCGGACACGGCCCCGTCCACCACGAGGTGACGTTCCGTCATACGGACGCAGCCCATGTCCACGGACCGGGCCGCGCGGACCGTGTCGTCGCCGAGGACGAACTCGGTGGAGCCGCCGCCGATGTCCACGACGAGGAAGGGCCGTTCCAGGCGGTCGCTGCCCGCCAGCTCCTTGGTGGCGCCGTCGAAGGAGAGCTGGGCCTCCTGGTCACCGCTGACGACCTCGGGCACGACGCCGAGGATGTCGCGGACCCCCTGGACGAACGTGTCGCTGTTCTCCGCGTCGCGGGTGGCGGAGGTGGCGACGAACCGCACCTTCCCGGCGCCCAGCTCCTCGATCACGGCGGCGTACTCACGGCAGACGGCGAGGGTGCGCTCCAGCGCCTCCGGGGCGAGCCGCCCGGTGCGGTCGACGCCCTGGCCGAGCCGGACGATCTCCATCCGGCGGTCCAGGTCGGTGAGGTGCCCGGTGGCCGGATCGACGTCGGCGACGAGCAGGCGGATGGAGTTGGTACCGCAGTCGATGGCGGCAACGCGGGTCATGGGGCTGGCTCCTGTGGTGGTACGGACGACGCCGGGACGCTCGGGGAGGAACCCGCGAGCGGGGCGGTGCGGCCGGGGAGGCGTCCCGGCCGCACCGGTCCGGTCAGGACGGTTCCCTCTCGCCGCACGGGGTGACGCAGGGGCCCTTGGCCCACCACTCGGGCAGCATCGCGATCGCCTCGTCGCCCAGCGGGTTGACCCCGGGACCGGCCGCCAGCGAGTGGCCGACCAGGACGTGCAGGCACTTGACGCGGTCCGGCATACCGCCCGCGCTCGGGAAGCCCTCCAGCACCTCGATGGCGTCCCGGCGCGCGAGGTAGTCCTCGTGCGCCGCGCGGTAGGCGGCCGCCAACTCCGGGTCGGTGGCCAGGCGCTCGGTCATCTCCTTCATGACGCCGTTCGCCTCCAGCGTGCCGATCGCGGAGGCGGCACGCGGACACGTCAGGTAGTACGTCGTCGGGAACGGCGTGCCGTCCTCCAGACGGGGCTGCGTCTCGACCACGTCCGGGTTGCCGCACGGGCAGCGGTGCGCGATCGCGCGCAGACCGCGCGGCGGCCGGCCGAGCTGCTGCTCGAACGCGGCGACGTCCGCAGCGGTGGGCGCGGTGGGTTCGGTCTGCGGAGGGGGCGTGTCCATGCCTGCCTTGAATGTCATCGTTCGGTCGTCATGTGTCGGTGTGCGTACGGGGACGGGGTCAGTCGCGGTCCGCGCTGTCGATGCCGTCCCAGAGGTTGGAGTGCCAGGGCTTGCCGCCCGCGCCCGGTCCGCCTCGGCGGGCGTCGGCCGCGTCCGGGTCGATCACCGTGTAACTCGTCTCCCCGGGCATCACGTAGTGCAGGTGCTCACGCGCGAGACGGCGGATGTAGGCGTCGTCCTTGAGGCGCGCCTTCTCGTCCCGCAGCTCCTCGGTACGCGCCCGCGCGTCCCGCGCGAGCCGCTGCTGCTCGGCGATCTGGTCGCCCTGGGAGATGTACTGCCGCATCGGGTACGCGAGGACGACCACCAGCGAGCAGACGACCAGCGCCAGGAACGCGGCCCGGCCGGTGAGCCGGGAGCGGCGTGCCTGGCGGCGGTTCTGGGAGCGGTAGACGCGGGCCGCGGTCTGCTCGCCGAGCAGGCGCAGCCTGGTCGTGGTGGAGAACCGGTCGCGGTCCTTCACGGCCATCTCTCACGCCTCCCCGTTACGCACGTCCGTCCCCGCACACGGTACGGGACCGAGTGCGGGGACGGACGGAGGCTGCGGCTCCGGGCCGGCTGTCAGCCCTCGTGGCGGAAGCGCGGGAACGCCGAACGGCCCGCGTAGACCGCGGCGTCGTCGAGGATCTCCTCGATGCGCAGCAGCTGGTTGTACTTGGCGACGCGGTCCGAGCGGGCCGGGGCGCCGGTCTTGATCTGACCGCAGTTCACGGCGACGGCGAGGTCCGCGATGGTGACGTCCTCGGTCTCACCGGAGCGGTGCGACATCATGCACTTGAAGCCGTTGCGCTGGGCCAGCTCGACGGCGTCCAGGGTCTCGGTCAGCGAACCGATCTGGTTGACCTTGACGAGCAGGGCGTTGGCGGAGCCCTCCTCGATGCCGCGCGAGAGGCGCTCGGGGTTGGTGACGAACAGGTCGTCACCGACGATCTGCACCTTGGCGCCGAGCCGGTCGGTGATGACCTTCCAGCCCGCCCAGTCGTCCTCGTACAGCGGGTCCTCGATGGAGACCAGCGGGTACGCGGAGACCAGCTCCTCGTAGTACTCGGTCATCTCGGCGGCCGAGCGGGACTTGCCCTCGAACTCGTAGACGCCGTCCTTGTAGAACTCGGACGCGGCGACGTCGAGCGCGAGCGCCACGTCACGGCCCGGGACGTAGCCCGCCTCCTTGACGGCCTCGAGGATGAGGTCGAGGGCGGCGCGGTTGGACTCCAGGTTCGGGGCGAAGCCGCCCTCGTCACCGAGGCCGGTGGACAGGCCCTTGGTCTTGAGGACCTTCTTCAGCGTGTGGTAGATCTCCGCACCCCAGCGCAGGGCCTCGGAGAACGACTCGGCGCCGATCGGCGCGATCATGAACTCCTGGATGTCCACGTTGGAGTCGGCGTGCGAGCCGCCGTTGAGGATGTTCATCATCGGAACGGGCAGCAGGTGCGCGTTCGGGCCGCCGAGGTAGCGGAAGAGCGGGAGGTCGGAGGCCTCGGACGCGGCGTGCGCCACGGCCAGCGAGACGCCGAGGATGGCGTTGGCGCCGAGCGAGCCCTTGTTCTCGGTGGCGTCCAGGTCGAACATCGCCTGGTCGATGAGGCGCTGCTCGGTGGCGTCGTACCCGACGAGCTCCGGGCCGATCTGCTCGATCACGGCGAGGACGGCCTTCTCGACGCCCTTGCCCTGGTAGCGGTTGGGGTCGCCGTCACGAAGCTCGATGGCCTCGAACGCACCGGTGGAGGCGCCGGACGGAACAGCAGCACGTCCCGTGCTGCCGTCGTCGAGACCAACCTCGACCTCGACCGTGGGGTTACCCCGGGAGTCGAGGATTTCCCTGGCTACGACGACGTCGATGGACGGCACGAGGCATCTCCTTCTGGGATCTGACACTGGTTGGGCAGGGTCACTGTGGCCTTGCGACACGAGCCTAACCGGCCTGGCCCGCTGCGTCGGCCCGCCGCCCGTCCCCTGGGACGAAAAAGGACCCAAGGGCCCGCATTACGGGCAAAGCTTCAGAATTTTACTGACTGGTAACCACAAGTGTTGAACACGCGCACCCCTGGCGCGCCTCGGGAGGCGCCCCCGGACCGGCCGCCGGACACGCCCCCGGCCCGGCGCGCACGGGGGCGGCGCGCCGGGCCGGGGGCGTGTTTCGAAAGTAGCGCCGTCCGCCCGGAGGGCGGGGCCCGCGGCGTCCGGTGCGTGCGATCGCAAGGCGGAGGATCACCCTCGTACTGGACGTACTGGGGCGACTCCGACAATGCGGCGAGCGTGCGTGCCGGGCGTCGCGGGCCAGGCGGGACTTTCGAAACACGCCCTTGGGGGGAGGAGGGTCCCAGGACTACTTCAGGTGGAGCTGCTGACCCGGGAAGATCAGGTCGGCGTCCTTGACGATGTCGTCGTTCAGCTCGAACAGCTTCTGCCAGCCGCCCTTGACGTGCTCGGCCTCGGCGATCTTGCTGAGGGTGTCGCCGGCCTCGACCTTGTACTCGCCGTCGCCCTTCTCGACCTTCTGGCCGGTCGGGGTGGTGACGGTCCCGGTGGGGGCCGTGCGCTTCTCGCTGCGGGTGGTGGGCTGCTCGGCCTTGCGCTCCGGCTGGGCCGCCGGGGCGGAGTCGCCGTTCTTGCCGGTGGTGGAGGCGGAGGCGGAGCCGGTGTCCACGCCCGGGTCCACACCGTCGTTGCTCAGGCCGCCGGCACCGGCGCAGGCCCAGGCACCCGGCCCCTGGAGCGCGAGCAGCTTCTCGGCGGTGGCTATCTGCTGTTCCTTGGTGGCCAGGTCGGCGCGGGCCGCGTACTGCGTGCCGCCGGCGGCCGCCCAGCTGGACTGCGAGAACTGGAGGCCACCGTAGTAGCCGTTGCCGGTGTTGATGGACCAGTTGCCACCGGACTCGCACTGCGCGACGGCGTCCCAGGTGGCGACGGACGCGGCGGAGGCGTTGGACGCGCCCATCAGCGGGACGACGACGGCGGCACCGGCGACACCGGCCAGGGTGGCGACCCGGACGGCCTTGGAGGGACGGCGGTGCTTGCCCTTGCTCGAAAGCAGCATGGTTCTCCTCACCGACGCCTACGAGGTGAGCTGTCGGGTTCGGGCTGTGAGTCGCCCGGCCACTCGCACTCGCGAGCGGCTTCACCCCGAGCCGGCCCCGCCCGTCCATGGACGGCCTGGTCCGGCACTTACCTGGGTCCCCCGCTCCTGCCTACGGCGCTTTACGCGTCTGTGCCCTTCGGCCGACGGCAGGATTCGGCGTGACGGTCGAAGGGGCCCGCGGTGCGAGCGGCTTAGACCGTAAACACACCCAACCCCGACATTCAAAGATGGACATAACGAACAATCAGCGCTTACCGGTGCGGCGGGGTGGATCGTTTCCGCAGGTCGGAGCCGATGCGGGCGAACCGGAGGGCCGGGACCCGCCGGTCACAGCAAAGAGACCCATGTCTCACTTACGCATAAGTGGACATAGGCCTCTGAACTACCCTTGATTTCGGGGTGTTTTCCCGCTTTTGATCACTCGCCGGTGACGGCCGCCGCCCCGGACGACGCGGCGCCCGCCGCCGTGCCGGACGGCTGCGTCAGGTCGAGGTTCAGGCCGGGGAGGATCAGGTCCGGGTCGGCGCCCACCTCGGCCTTGTTGGCCTCGTAGAGCGCGGGCCAGCCGCCGGGCAACTCCCGCTCCTCGGCGATCGACCAGAGGTTGTCGCCCTCCTGGACGGTGTACGTGCCGTCCGCGTCCGCCGGGGCGCCCTCGCGCACGGTGGAGTCGCCCCGGGAGGCGTGCCTGCCGGACTCGCGCCCGTCCGGCCCGGTCGTGCCCGCGCTCTCCTCGGGCGCGGGGGCTCCCCGGTGCTTCCCGCCCTCGGCGCCCTGCGAGGCGCCGGGCGTCCGCGAGGTCTCCGACGAGGGGGTGGCGGAGGGCGAGGAGGACGTCCCGTCCGTGCCCGGGGTCGCGCCGCTCCGGCCCGGGGTGTCCGCACCGGCGCTCGGGGAACCGGCGTCCGGGGAGCCCGTGGCGTCGTCGGCCGGCTTCTTCGTCGTCTTGCCCGCGGCGTCGTCCGACGCCTCGTCGGACGCGCCCTCGGTGGCCTCCGGCGAGGGCGTGGCCGTCTCGTCGGCCGCCGGGTCGCCGCCCGGGTCGACGCCCGGCAGCACCCCGTCCACCGCGAGCCCGGATATCACCGCGCAGCTGGGCCAGGCCTGGGGGCCCTTGGCGTCCAGCACCTTCTCGGCGACGGCGATCTGCTGCGACCGGCTGGCGAGGTCGGCACGGTCCGCGTACGCCGTACCGCCGTAGGCCTTCCAGGTGTCCTGCGAGAACTGGAGGCCACCGTAGGAGCCGTTGCCGAGGTCGGCGCTCCACATGCCCCCGCTCTCGCACTCGGCGACCCGGTCCCAGGTCGAGGCGTCTGCGGCGTGCGCACCCGTCGCGCCGAGCAGCGGGATGGCGATGGCCGATCCCGTCACACCGGCGGTGACGACGATGGCGGGTGCCTGACGAGGCCGGCGGTGTCTGCCGTTCGCGGAGCCCATGGGCATTGCCTTCCGTGTGACTGACAGATGTCGAGTGGGTCGAACGGTGAACCTAGCGGGACTCGAACGTGTGTCACAAGTCGATGCAGCGGAGATCACGCGAAAGTCACAGAGTTGACGGAGTGTCACCTTCGGCGGGCGCCCGTCCGGGACCGAACTCCACGGGAAGGGTCCGCAGTCCCCGCATGATGAGCCCGCCGCGCCGGCGCAATTCACCCGGTTCCACGGCCAGGCGCAGGTCAGGAAGGCGCCCCAGCAGTGTAGCCAAGGCGGTCTGCCCCTCCAGCCGGGCCAGCGGCGCGCCCAGGCAGTAGTGGATGCCGTGCCCGTACCCGAGGTGCTGATTGTCACTCCGCGCAAGGTCCAGACGGTCCGGGTCCGGGAACCGTTCCGGGTCGCGGTCGGCTGCCGCGAGGACCACCAGGACGGGGTCCCCGGCGCCGATCTCCTCCCCGCCCAGCGTCAGGGGCACGGTCGCGTAGCGCCAGGTCGCGAGCTCCACCGGACCGTCGTAGCGCAGCAACTCCTCGATCCCGGTGGCCAGCAGTCCGCTCTCACCGGCCGCGAGGGAACGCTGGAGCCTCTCGCGCTGCTCCGGGTGGCACAGCAGGGCGTACACGCCGTTGCCGATGAGGTTGACGGTGGTCTCGAATCCGGCGAACAGGAGGATGAAGGCCATCGCGGCGGCCTCGTTCTCGGTGAGGTGCTCGCCGTGGTCGCTCGCCCGGATCAGGTCGGAGATCAGGTCGTCGCCCGGGTTCTCCCGTTTGCGGTGGATGAGTTCGGCGAGGTAGCCGCGCATCTTCTTCACCGACCGGGCCACCCCGCCGTGCGGGCCGCCGCCGTGCCGGATCATCATCCCGGCCCAGTCCCGGAAGTCGTCCTGGTCCTCCTCCGGCACCCCGAGCAGGTCGCAGATGGCGTAGATGGGGAGCGGGAACGCGAAGTCGTGGATGAGGTCGGCCTCCCCCCGGTCGGCGAAGCCGTCGATGAGACGGTCCGTCAACTCCTGCACGCGGGGCGCGAACGCGGCGACCCGGCGCGGGGTGAACGCCTTCGACACGAGCCGGCGCAGCCGGGTGTGGTCGGGCGGGTCGATGTTCAGCAGATGGGTCGTCAGCTCCGCCTTGCGCTCCCCCGGGATGCCCGTCTTCCCCTTGGCGTCGGACGGACCGGCGTGGTGCGCCGGGTCCTTGGAGAGCCTGGCGTCGGCGAGCGCCTGCCGGGCGTCCTCGTACCGGGTCACCAGCCAGGCCTCGACCCCGCTGGGCAGCGTGGTGCGGTGCACGGGGCTGTGCGCACGGAGCCAGGCGTACGCGGGGTACGGATCGGTGGCGAACTCCCAGGTGAAGAGCGCGGGGGCGGCTCCGGGGTCCGTCTCAGCGGCGCGGTGGCCGGAAGTGCTCCCTCCGGTTCCGTCCGGGGCGGGGCCGGCGTCGGCTGCGGCACGGGCGGGGCAGTCGCCCCCGGCTGAGGGGTGGGCGGGGCTGTCGTTCACCCCTCGACGGTATCCGGAGCGGTGTCGAGGCCCTCCGCCGCCCGGATCGCGTTCCGGTAGGCGCGGGCGGCGGCGCGCAGCGCGGCCTCCGGGTCGGTGCCGTCCGCCTCCGCCCGTACGGCCAGGGCGAGCAGCCGGTGGCCGAGGGAGTCACCGGCCGGGAGCGGTACGTCCACCCCGGCCTGCCGGGCCCGGCCGCCGAGCTTCGCCGCCAGGGCCAGCGCCGGCTGTCCCAGTGGCACCCCGTCGGTGGCCGAATCACGCCGCTTCTCGACGGCCTTGGTGCGCAGCCAGTGCGCGTGGACGTCCTCCGGGGTCGCGGCGGTCTCGTCGCCGAAGACGTGGGGGTGGCGGCGGATCAGCTTGTCCACGATGGTGGCCGCGACGTCGTCCACGGCGAAGGGCTCGTCCGGGTCCTCCTCGGCGATCCGGGCGTGGAAGACCACCTGGAGCAGGACGTCCCCGAGCTCTTCCCGCAGTTCCTCGCGGTCCCCGGCCTCGATGGCCTCGACCAGCTCGTACGCCTCCTCGATGGCGTACTTCGCGAGACCCCGGTGTGTCTTGCCCGAGGTCCACGGGCATTCCGTGCGGACCCGGTCCATGACCTGGACCAGGTCCAGGAACCGGGCGCCCGGCAGGTCGTACGAACCGGGCAGCAGCTCCAGATCGGGCATCCGCACCCGGCCGGACCCGCCGAGCCGGGACAGTCCGTCGGTGAGCGGCCTGTTGCCCTCGCCGCCGACCAGCACCACGACCGTCCGGCCGCCCGCGCAGTCGTCCACCAGCTCCTCGGCCGTCGGCGCGGTGTGCTCGACCGCGACGCCCGCCTCCCGCAGGTACGGCAGCTGCGGATGGTCCCGCTCGGCGCACAGCACCCGGTCGGCGGCGTGCAGCGTCTGCCAGGCGGGCCAGGACAGCAGGCCGGGCGCGACCCGGTGGCTGGCGGTGAGCAGGACGACGCGGCCGGGATCTTCAGCGTTCACCCACCGAACCTACCGCGACCGGCCCCGTCGCCGCCGCGCGTCCCGGACCGGGCTCAGGCGCCCGCCTCGGCCTCCTCGGGCCGCACCGCGGTGACCTGGCTGATCCACGGCGCCTGGTAGGTGCTGAGCTGCACCTTCGCGTCGTCCCAGGTGCCGTAGCGCGGGTTGACGTCGATGTGCAGGGCCTTCGACGCCTTGGTGAGCGCGTCCCCGACGACCTGCTGGCCCTCGGGGCTCTGGAGGTCCGCGCCGAGCGCCTGGGCCAGCTTGGGCAGCTGGACCTCCTTGCGCAGGTCCTCCTCGATCTGGCCGGGGGCGACCCAGCGCTGCTCCAGCATCACGGTCCGCAGCCCCTCGTCACCGCCGGACTGCGCGGTGGCGGCCGTACGGACCTGCTGGATCTCCTTGCGGCTGACGCTCACCCCGGCGTCCTTCGCGGCCCGGTCCAGGACCTGCCCGAAGATCAGGCCGTGCAGCTTGGCCCGGGTGAGCTGCCCGGACTTCTTCACCAGCTCCTCGGAGTGCTCGGAGTCCCGCTGGGCGCTCCGCACGTCCGCCGTCTGCGCCTGGACGGTCGAGACCTCGATCCGCTCACCGCCGACCACGGCCGCGGCCCCTGGATGCGCCTCCCCACCGCACGCGGTCAGGAGCGGCGCCGCGACGAGCGATACGGCGGTGACGGCGAGCGCGGTACGACGGCGGCGGTGCAAAGGAGCCTCCCGGAAAGAGATTGTGCATCGGTGCACAAGGCCTTGCGTTGATCGATGTTAGGCAGTGGAGGTGGCTGGGGCCACCGATTCGACCAACGATTCGGGAGGAGTTGGGGATGCGGGGCCCCGGACACCCGGTACCGGGCACCCCGGGACCCGGGTCACCCGCCCCGGACGACCTGTTGGTGGCTGAGCTGCCTGCGCAGTTCCACCGGCAGCGGGTGGTGCGGCCCGTAGGCCCGCTCCGTGTCGTACAGCAGGGCCTGCAACTGGGCGCGGCCCGCCGCGTGGTCCCCGACCGCGAGCAGCAGGTGGCCGATGCGGTGGCGGATGTCGAAGGCGCGCTGGGGGTCGTTCGCCGGTGCGGCGTAGGCGTTCTCGTAGAAGGGGAGGACCGCCCGGTACTCGGCGAGGGCGGCGGCCGCCTCGCCCAGTTGCTCAAGGCACTGCGCGGCGTCGTAGCGGAAGCGCAGGGTCTGGGTGTCGGCCGGTCCGGCCTCGGCGCCGCGGTCGTCGGCGAGGCGGCGCAGCTCGGGCAGCGCCCGGCGGTACTGGCCGTCGTCCATCAGCGTCGCGGCGTACTGCTTGCGCAGGATCCGCACCACCGGGGAGCGCTCACCGTGCTCGGCGGCGGCCGCCGGCAGGATGCCGCCCAGGATGTCCACGGCCTGGGTGATCCGGCCCTCGCTCAGGAGCCGCTTGACCTCGTCGACCGCCTTCGCGACGTCGGGCTTGGCGGGCGGCGTGGACGTCTGCCGGCTCTCGTCGGCGCGCGGCGCGGGCACCGGCGGGCCGGGGTGGGGCGTGCTCGCCCGGTCCGGCCAGGGCGCCTGCGGGCGCAGGAAGGGGCGGGTCGGGTCGAGCGGCCCGGCCGGATCCCCCTGGGCGGGCAGCAGCGGGCGCAGCGCCTCGTACACCTCCTGGGCGGAGGCCGGGCGGTGCTGGGGATCCTTGGCGAGCAGCCGCAGCACGAGGGCTTCGAGCGCCTCGGGGACCTCCGGCCTGAGGTGGCGGACCGGGATCGGCGGTTCGTAGAGGTGGCGGTGGAGGACGCCGAGCGCGGTGGACCCGGCGAACGGCACGTCACCGCTGAGCAGTTCGTGCAGGAGCACCCCGAGCGCGTACAGGTCGGTGTACGGGCCGACCGCGCCGCCCATCGCCTGCTCCGGGGCCATGTAGGCCGGGGAGCCGATCGGTGAGCCGGTGTGGGTGAGCCGGGTGGTGTCGGAGTCCAGGACGGAGGCGACCCCCAGGTCGAGCACGGTGACCGTGCCGTCCGGCCGGACCATGGCGTTGCGCGGCTTCAGGTCGCGGTGGACGATCGGCACCGCGTGCACGGCGGAGAGCACGGCGCAGAGCTGGGCGGCGATCGCGACGGCCCAGGGCCACGGGTAGGGGAGGTGTTCGGCGAGGTGGTCGGCGAGGTCGGCGCCCTCGACGTACTGCATGACGAGGTACAGGTCGTCGCCGTCACCGCCCGCGTCGTGCACGGTGACCAGGCCCGGGTGGTCCACCTGGGCGGTGACCCGGCACTCCCGGACGAACCTGCGGCGCAGCTCCTCGGCGGCGTCACCGCCGGTGGGGCCCGCGACCCGGTCGGGGCGCAGGAGCTTCACCGCGACCCGCCGGTCGAGCCGCCGGTCGTACGCCGTCCAGACCTGTCCCATGCCGCCCTGGCCGAGGAGGGTCGCCAGCTCGTACCGCTCGGCGATGACCCGCCCGTTCACCGGTCACCGCCCTCCTTGCGGAGGTAGTCGCTCAGCTCGTCCAGCTCGGCCCGCACCTCGTCCAGGCGTTGCGAGGTGGCGGGCTGCGGAACCGGCGGACCGGTGGGCGTGGGCCGGGGCGCGGGCGAGTGGTGCGGCGCGGGCGTGTGGTGCGGCGCGGAGGCCGGGCCGGGCGGGTACCCGTACCCGGGGACGGGGGCCGAAGCCGGTGGCACGGGCCCGGCGTACGGCACCGGGTCGTGGGCCCCGGGGCCCCGGCCGAAGTGCCGGATCTCCGCCCACAGGTAGTAGGCGGTCGCGCCCCCGAGCGAGCAGACCATCCAGACGAGGAAGACGATCGCCTGTCCGTCCGTCAGCTCCTCCTGGCTGTCGGGCGTGCTGACGATGTAGGCGAACATCGCCCCGTTGGCCACGAAGGCCACCGCCAGCAGGACCCAGTCCCGCGTCCGGCGGGTGACGACGGCCAGCCGCAACAGGGCGGCCCAGGAGAGGAAACCGCAGCTCAGCACGGTCAACGCAACGAAGAGCACGCGCAGAAGGGTGAGGGTCGTGGTGGTCGGGCGGCGCGTCGGTTGCTGCTGCGGCGGGTAGCCGTAGCCGTGCATGTGCTGCTCCTGGGGAGGGCGTGGGGCCGGATGTGTGCTGTGAGCGTATACACCCACGCGGACAACCGTTCCCCCCTTGTGCACAACCGTTGTGCGACCCGTCACTCCGGGGCGACGGTTCCGTCCGTGAGCCCGTCGTGCAGGCCTTGGACCAGCTGCCCGCCGAGCCGCCCGGCCGTGCGCAGGGCGTCCTCGAACTCAGCGAGGGCCCTGAACCGCTCCCCGTAACCCCGTTGTTCGTCCAGGGGCAGCCGGGGCAGCTGGAGCCGGCGGGCGTCCAGCCGGGTCGCGGTCGAGGCGTAACTGCTGGCCTGCCGGTTGTTGGCGGTGCCCCGCAGGAACCCGGCGAGGAACCAGGGGTCCAGGGCGGCCGGGTCCGGGCGCAGCAGTTGGAGGTTGCGGCCGAGCACGGCACCGGCGGTCGCCTCGTCCACGACCCGGGTGACGGTCACTCCGCCGAGTACCGGCACGACGACGTCGCCGGGTTCCAGCAGCAGCGGCTCCTCCCCCGGAGCGGGCGCACCGGCCGGCGCGCCGCTGGGCGCGGTGCCGGCCAGGACGTCGTGCTCGGTGAGGACGGGGGCGGAACCACCGCCCGCCCCGGTGCCGGTACGCAGGCGCAGCGCCCCGGAACGGGCCAGCTCGCCGACCGTGGTCAGGGTGCGCCGGGAGGGCTCCCGGGGGGCGGCCGGCGGCGGGGTGAGGCGGGCGGTCAGCTTGAGGGTGTCGTCCAGCCGCTCCCGTACGCCGGCGAGTTCGGCGGCGCCGCCGCCCGTGGCGGGGGACGGCAGATGGCGGGCGGGGGCCAGGTCCACGTCGTCGTCGAGCAGTTCGATGACGGGGACGGCGCGGCTGACGCCGGGCCGGTCCACGGGTGCCTCCACCCGGTCCGTGCCGGGGGCGCGGAGCGTCCGGGCGGCGTCCTCGCCGTCGGGGCCGCCCGCCCGGTCGAAGGCGTGCCAGGCGTCGAGCGCGGTGGCCCGTACGGCCGTCCAGTCGATCCGGTCGCGGCCGCCCGCCGCCGGGGACGCCTCGGGGGACTCGGCGGTGTCCACGACGAGGAGTTCGGGCGCGGGGTGCCGGCCGGCCCCGGGCTTGCGCAGCACCCAGAGGTGGAGCGGGATGCCGTACGGGGGCGCGGCACCGGCCGGGAGCGCGATCACGGCACGCAGGGCGCCCCGGCGCAGCAGGTCGGCCCTGATCCGGCGGCCGGAGCGGCGGGAGGCGGCGGCCGGCGGCATCAGCAGGACGGCGGTGCCGCCCTCGCGCAGACGGGCCAAGGCGTGCTGCACCCAGGCGAGTTCGGACTCGGTGCGGGCCGGGACCCCGTACTCCCAGCGCGGGTCGTAGGCCAGCTCGTCGTGGCCCCAGTTGCGCTCGTTGAACGGCGGGTGGCAGAGCACCGTGTCCACGGCGAGCCGGGGGAAGGCGTCGGTCCGCAGGGTGTCCCCGGCCCGTACCGTGATCGCGCCCCGGGCCGGGCCGTCGGCGGGGGGCGCCGCGGGCTCCCCGGCCGCGTTCTCCGCGTGCAGCGCGAGGCGGAGCGCGACGAGGGCGGCGAGGTCGGGGTCGGCCTCCTGGGCGTACAGGGCCGCGGGGCCGCCGACCGCGCGCAGCAGGGCGCCCGTCCCGGCGGCGGGGTCCAGGACGGTGCGGACGGCGGTCCGCCCCGCGCCCGCCGCCCCCGGCCGCGGGGCGTCCGGCTCGGCCAGGGCGGCCATCAGGGCGGCGAGGTCCGGCGGGGTCGGCGTGTACTGGCGGGGGTTGGCGTCGAGCCGGCGGACGAACAGGAACTCGAAGGCCTTGCGGGCCCCCGTCTCCGCCGCCAGCTCGGCGGTGCCGCGCAGCAGCGGGACGGAGGGCAGCAGCTCCGGGCCGGTCGGGGTGTGTACCGGGCGCCCGGGGCCCAGGCGCGCGGTGAGCGCCTCGTCCAGGGCGGCCGGCAGGACCTCGGCCATCCGGGCGTCCGACACGGCGGTGATCTCCAGCCACGCCGTGGGCCGGTCCCGGACCACCAGCAGCGCGCACCCCGCGTGGATCAGCGCGGTGACGGCTCCGGCCGGATGCCCGGCCACCTGCTGCCAGACCCGTTCACGGAGGGGTACCTCGGCCAGTTTCCCCTGGTCACGGAGCCACTGCTCGATCTCGGGCAGCGCGAAGGACGGGCTGGTGTCCGTACCGCCGACGGGGCGGGGGAAGTCGGGGTGGCGCCGGCGCCAGTTGCTGACGGCCGCGCGTCCCACGCCCGCGAGGCGGGCGATCCCGGCGGCGGTCACCTCGGTCGAGTTCTCCGGCACTGACTGTCTCCCCAGTAGATCCGTCGTGAGATCCGTCGTGCCGGTGAGCATACCGACTGGCACGACGACACCGGTTCACAGCCGAGCGCATCCACTTCCTCGTGAACCGTGTTGACTCGATTCACAAGCTCTGCTGTGATTGACCCGTCACCGCAGCATTCGGTGCATCTCACCGCTCACAGTTCCCCGTTGCTCTTCGGAGGGCACACCCATGTCCCAGTACACGCAGCCGCCGCAGCCCCAGCAGCCCTACGCCCCGCCGCACACCCCGGGGACGCGCCCCGCCCGTAACGGCCTCGGCATCGCCGCCCTCGTCCTGGGCATCATCGGGACCCTCTCGGGGCTGGTCCCGCTCCTCTTCTGGCTCGCCGGCATCCTCGGCCTCATCGCCCTGATCCTGGGCCTGTCGGGCCGTGGCCGCGTCAAGCGCGGCGAGGCGACGAACAAGGGGGTGACCACCTTCGGCGCCGTGCTGGGGCTGGTCGCGCTGGTCCTGTCGGTGGTCGGCGCGGTGATCATGTTCAAGGCCGTGGACGACGTGGTGAAGGACATCGACAAGGAGCTGTCGGGCAGTTCGGCCTCGGCGAAGCCGGGCGGCTCCGGGGACTCCCCGAAGGACTCCGGGAAGGACGACGGGAAGGACAAGGGGGCGGCCGACACCCTGGAGGGGCGGGACACCGCCGCGTACGACGACGGCCTGGAGGTCACGGTCAGCAACGCCGCCGCGTACACACCCGACGCCTACGCGGCGGGACACACCAAGGGCAACCGCGCCTACAAGGTCTCCGTCGTCATCGAGAACAAGACGAAGAAGAAGTACGACAGCGTGCTCGCCAGTGTCGACGCGCGGGCCGGCGCGGACGGGGTGAACGCCGAGCAGATCTTCGACGGGACGGTCGGCGAAGGGTTCACGGGCACGGTCCTGCCGGGCAAGAAGGTCACCGTGCAGTACGCCTTCGACGCCCCGGCCGACGCGAAGAACCTCACCGTCGAGGTCAGCCCCGGCTTCGACTGGGACGCCAGCCAGTGGGACCTGAAGCTCTGACGGCCGGGGGGCCGCCCCACCGGCCCCTTCCCACCGCCCCGCCGGGCCACTGGAGCCGCTCCGGCCACCACCGCTTCACCGCTTCACCGCTTCACCGCCGATCGACGCCGTCGCCGACCGGTGGGGCCGCTCCCGGACACCGGACCCGGCCCGCACCACGCGACGGGCGCCGGGCCGAGGAGAGTCCCCCGGCACCGGCGCCCGTCGTCCACCCGCCCGCCCGCTCAACGGGTGGGCGCCTCCGTGGGGTTGCCGCCGGTGGGAAGCTCCTGGTCGGGGCAGCCCGCCAGCACGTCCGTCATCGCCTTCCGCTCGGCAGACGTCACCCACAGCTCGTACTTCTGCTTGACGGCCACCTGCCCCGCCACATACGTGCAGTGGTACGCCTCGTTCGGCGGCAGCCAGGTCGAGGTGTCCCCGTCGCCCTTGCGGCGGTTGGCGGACGCGTCGGCCGCCACCAGGTTGAGCGGGTCGTTCGCGAAGGCCCGGCGCTTGGCGTCATTCCACTTCTGGGCGCCCTTCTGCCAGGCGTCGGACAGGGCGACGAGGTGGTCTATGTCTATCTTGCTGCGCCCGCGCTGGAACGGTATGCGGGTCCCGGTGTACGGGTCGGGGTCCAGGACGCCGCTGAGCACCTTGCAGCCGTCGGCATCCCGGTCGAGGTCGTCGAGCTGGGCGGCGAGTATGTCGTCGCGGGTGCCGCAGCCGTTACGGTCGGTGTCCAGCCAGGCGGACCCGAACGCGTTCCGCTCGTAACCGTCCTTGGACGCGGCGCCCTTCACGGGCAGGCCCTCGGCGGCCCGCAACGCGGAGCCGGACGCCGCGGGGCCGGCCGGAGACGGCGTGGACTCCAGCGCACTGCCCAGCTCGTCGCACCCGGTCAGGGCGAGCGTGCCCGCGAGGGCCAGTGTCAGAAACGGAAGAGCGCGGCGTCGGGGGCTCAACGGGGCGCGGCGGCGTACGGCTTGAGGAGGCGTCACAGCCGACCAGCGTAAACGGCCCGAAATCCGGCCGTACAGGGGGTGTTACCGGCGCACGCGGGGACGGCGGGCGCGCCGCCCGGTACGGGGCGCCACGGCGCACGACCCGCCCGTACGCCAGGACCGCCCGGGAGCGGTCTCCCCGCCTGGGGGCCACCCGCCCCACGCGCGGTCAACCGCCTGCCCCACCGGAGCCGTTACACCTTCCCGATGCCCAGCGTCGTCTCGCCCGGCAGGAGCCCCGAGCCGATCGCCGCCACCCAGAACGGCCCGAGCAACTCGGCGAGCCGCTCCCGGCCCTTCTCGCCCAGCGCCTCCCAGGGGCCCGCCGCGCTCTCGTCCGTACGCCGCTCCACCTCCGCGCGCAGCGCCCGTCCGGCGTCCGTGGCCGTCCCGTCGGCCTCCAGCAGCCCCCGCGCGGCGAGGCGTTCGCGGGCGGCGCCCCACTCGGCCGCGCTCCACCCCCGGCTCGCGAACACCTCCGGGCGGGCCGCGCCGACCGCCGCGAACGACACGAGGGACTCCACCGGGTCGAGGCCCGCCCCGGTCAGCGCCGCGATGTGGCCGTCACCCCGGTGCTCCCGCAGGACCGTGGCGGCCTGCCAGAGCACCAGATGCGGCGCCTCGGGCCACGGCAGGGCCGCGTTGGCCCCGGCCAGCGGGCGTCCGGTGACGTCGGCGGCCTCGGCGGCGCGCCGGGCGAGGGCGGCGGCCTCGGCCAGTTCCGGGCCGTCCACGCGGTCCCCGAACAGCGCCCGGTACGCCCGGTCGACCGCCCGGGTCCGGGCGTCCAGCACCGCCGGTGGCCCCGCCACCTCCCAGCCGGCCGGAAGGTGCCTGCCGACCGTCGCGGGGCTGAAGCTGTGAAAGGCGGCGGTCGCCTCCTCCGCCCCCACCGGCCCGAGCGGCGCAGCGCGCCACACGAAGTAGCTCGGCCACCGCTCGTCCGTGGCGTACCCGAGGGCGGCGGCCTCCTCGAACACCTCCGGCGCGTAGTAGAAGACGGCGTGCAGCGGCTCCAGCAGGTGCCACATCCGGCGCACCTGACCCAGTTCGTCGGACATCCCGGTCTCCCTCGTCGCACCATCTTGACGTTGACTAGATCGTTCAGGCCCCAGAGTGCGCCCCCCTCCACATCTTGTCAATGGCTAGATGCCGCGTACGGTGGGGCCCATGACCAGCGAGCGCACCTACCACCACGGCGACCTGCGGCGGGCCCTGCTCACCGCCGCCCTCGACGTCGTCGCGGCGGACGGCCCCGACGCCCTGTCCCTCCGCGACCTGGCCCGCCGCGCGGGCGTCTCGCACGCCGCGCCGGCCCACCACTTCAAGGACCGCGCCGGGCTGCTCACCGCCGTCGCCGCCGAGGGGTACGCGCTCTTCGCGGACGCCCTGGCCGGCGCCCCCGACCTCCGCGAACGGGGCGTGGCCTACGTACGGTTCGCAGCCCGGCACCCGGCGCACTTCCAGGTGATGTTCCGCCCCGAGCTGTACCGCGCCGACGACCCCGCCCTGCTCACCGCCAAGGCGCGCGCCACCGAAGCCCTCCGCGCCGGGGTCAGCACCCTGCCCGACGTGGCCCACGGCGAGGACCCCCGGCTCACGGGCGTCGCCGCCTGGTCCCTCGCCCACGGCTTCGCCACCCTGCTCCTGACGGGCAACCTCTCGGACGCCCTGGAAGGCCGCGCCCCGGAAGACGCCTTCCGCGCACTCGCCGGGCTGGTCTTCGCACCGGGGCCCACCGAGGGGCCGTGACGGGAGGGACCGCGACGGGACGGCCGCGACGACGTGACCGCCGGTCAGGCCCGGAGGCGCGCGCGTACGGCGCCTGGCGCCTCCTCCTCGGGTCCGGCCACGGTCACCCGGTCACGGTCCCGGGCCCGATACCGATCTCGTAGCGCAGCCGCCGGGCGCGCGGCGGCATGACCATGAGGTCAGCCTGGACCGGCCTGCCGTCCGCGCCGAGCGTGAGCCGGAACAGCTCCAGGACCGGTTCGCCCTCGTCCAGTTCCAGGGCCTCCCGCTCCCCTTCGCTGGGCAGCCGGGCGGCCACGTCCTCCTGGGCCCTGACGCCCACGTGACCGAGCTCTGCCAGGAGCCGCACGGCACCTCCGCGGATCTTGGCGGTCCCGGCGAGCGCCGTGCCCCGTGCGATCTCCAGCGGGTAGTAGGTATCGGTCAACTCGCTGGGCACACCGTCGAGGTACATGATCCTGCGCCGTTCGACGACCCGTGCGCCCCGGCCCAGGCCGAGCGTCTCGGCCACCCGGTCGGGAGCGTCCGCCTCTCCCGCCCGCACGATCCTCTGCGTTCCGTGGCGCCCGTCGGCCGCCGCCTCGGCCGCCCAGGCGTCACCGGCTCCGGGCCCGGACGCCAGGTAGCGGGCGGACGTGCTGACCGGTTCTCCCTGGGCCATGGTTCCCGCCATGGTTCCTCCTCGAAGTCGCCGCCACGGACCGTGCCGGGCCCACGGTAAGGGCTGTCCCCCGTACCGAAGACGCGTCGGCCCCGCCCGGACGGACCGGCGGGGCCGACGCACGACGGGATCCGGGGCTACGACCCCAGGATCGTCGTCAGGAACTCGCCCGTCCACGCCAGCAGTTCCCGGCCCACCACCGGCTTGCCGCCGATGCGGCCCGTCGTCGGGCGCGGGACGAGGATCTGGTGGGCCGCCGGCTTGATCACCGTCTTCGGGTGCAGCCGCTTCAGCCGGAGCTCCTGCGACTCGCGCAGCTCCACCGGGGCGAACCGGATGTTCGGCCCCTGGAGCACGATCTCGCCCACCCCGCACGCGCGGGCCAGCATCCGCAGGCCCGCCACCAGCAGCAGGTTCTCCACCGGCTCCGGCAGCTTGCCGTAGCGGTCGGTCAGCTCCTCGCGCACCGCGCGGATGTCGTCCTCGGTGTTCGCCGAGGCGATGGACCGGTACGCCTGGAGGCGCAGCCGCTCGCCCGGGGCGTAGTCGTGCGGGACGTGCGCGTCGACCGGCAGCTCGATCTTGACCTCCAGCGGCGGTTCCTCCTCCACCCCGCCGTCCACCGCGGCCCGGTAGTCCGCGACCGCCTCACCGACCATCCGGATGTACAGGTCGAAGCCGACCCCGGCGATGTGCCCGGACTGCTCGCCGCCGAGCAGGTTGCCCGCGCCGCGGATCTCCAGGTCCTTCATCGCCACGTACATGCCCGCGCCCATCTCCGTGTGCTGGGCGATCGTCGCCAGGCGCTCGTGCGCGGTCTCGGTGAGCGGCTTCTCCGGCGGGTACAGGAAGTAGGCGTACCCCCGGTCCCGGCCACGGCCCACCCGGCCACGCAGCTGGTGCAGCTGCGAGAGCCCGAAGTTGTCACCGCGCTCCACGATCAGCGTGTTGGCGTTGGAGATGTCGATGCCCGACTCCACGATCGTCGTGGAGACCAGCACGTCGAACTTCTTCTCCCAGAAGTCCACGACGACCTGCTCCAGCGCGCCCTCGCTCATCTGCCCGTGCGCCGTCGCGATCCGCGCCTCGGGGACGATCTCCCGCAGCCGCGCCGCCGCCCGGTCGATCGACTCGACCCGGTTGTGGATGTAGAAGACCTGGCCCTCACGCAGGAGTTCGCGCCGTACCGCCGCGCCGATCTGCTTCTCCTCGTACGGCCCGACGAACGTCAGGACCGGGTGCCGCTCCTCCGGGGGCGTCGTGATCGTGGACATCTCGCGGATGCCCGTGACCGCCATCTCCAGGGTGCGCGGGATCGGCGTCGCCGACATGGTCAGGACGTCCACGTTGGCCCGGAGCTTCTTCAGCTGCTCCTTGTGCTCCACGCCGAAGCGCTGCTCCTCGTCCACGATGACCAGACCGAGGTCCTTGAACTTCGTCTCCGACGAGAACAGCCGGTGCGTGCCGATGACCAGGTCCACCGAACCCTCCCGCAGCCCCTCCAGCGTCGCCTTCGACTCGGTGTCCGACTGGAAACGGCTCAGCGACCGCACGTTGACGGGGAACTGGGCGTACCGCTCGGTGAACGTGCCGTGGTGCTGCTGCACCAGCAGGGTCGTCGGCACCAGGACCGCGACCTGCTTGCCGTCCTGGACCGCCTTGAACGCCGCGCGGACCGCGATCTCCGTCTTGCCGTACCCCACGTCGCCGCAGATCAGGCGGTCCATCGGGACCGACTTCTCCATGTCCTCCTTGACCTCGGCGATCGTGGACAGCTGGTCGGGCGTCTCCGCGTACGGGAACGCGTCCTCCAGCTCCCGCTGCCACGGGGTGTCCGGGCCGAAGGTGTGCCCCGGGGCCGCCATCCGCGCCGAGTACAGCTTGATCAGGTCGGCGGCGATCTCCTTGACCGCCTTCTTGGCGCGCTGCTTCGTCTTCGTCCAGTCCGCGCCGCCCAGCCGGTGCAGGGTGGGGGCCTCGCCACCGACGTACTTGGTGACCTGCTCCAGCTGGTCCGTGGGGATGTACAGCCGGTCACCGGGCTGGCCGCGCTTGGCCGGGGCGTACTCCACGAGCAGGTACTCGCGGGTCGCCCCCTGCACGGTGCGCTGCACCATCTCGATGTACCGGCCCACCCCGTGCTGCTCGTGCACGATGTAGTCGCCAGCCTGGAGGGTCAGCGGGTCGATCGACTTGCGGCGGCGGGCCGGCATCCTCCCCAGGTCCTTGCTGGCGGTGCGCTGCCCGGTCAGGTCCGTCTCGGTCAGTACGGCGAGCTTCAGGCCCGGGTCCACGAAGCCGTGGTCCACCGCCCCGCACGCCACGTGCACGAGCGACGGCCCGATCTCCCCCAGCTCCGTCTCGACCCGCGCGGCGATGCCCTCCCCGCTCAGCACCCCGGCGATACGGGACGCCGTCCCGTGCCCCTCCGTGACGTACACCGTGCGCCAGCCGTCGGCCAGCCAGCCCTTGGTGTCGGCCAGGGCCCGCGCGGTGTCGCCCCGGTACGCCTCCGGGGCGCGCATCCCGAGCTTCAGGGTGTCCTCGGCCACCTCCTCGTCGGCGGTGAACGGGGACGTGGACCACCACATCATGCCCAGCTCACGGGCCCGGTCCCGGACGTCCGCGATGCCCCGGAGCGAGGCCGCGCCGACGTCGATGGGGGCGTCGCCGCCGGTCGCCGTGGCCGCCCAGGACGCCTGGAGGAACTCCTGGCTGGTGGCGACCAGGTCGGCCGCCCGGGTCCGCACCCGCTCCGGGTCGCAGACCAGCGCCATCGAGCCCTTCGGCAGGACGTCCAGGAGCAGTTCCATCTCGTCCACGAGGACCGGGGCCAGGGACTCCATGCCCTCCACCGCGATCCCCTCGGCGATCTTGCCCAGCAGTTCGCCCAGCTCGGGGTGGGCCTCGGCGAGGGCGGCCGCCCGCCGGCGCACGTCCTCGGTGAGCAGCAGCTCACGGCAGGGCGGCGCCCACAGCCCGTGGGCGGCGACCTCCAGCGACCGCTGGTCGGCGATCTTGAAGTAGCGGATCTCCTCGACGTCGTCGCCCCAGAACTCCACCCGAAGGGGGTGTTCCTCGGTCGGCGGGAAGACGTCCAGGATGCCGCCGCGCACGGCGAACTCGCCGCGCTTCTCGACCAGCTCCACCCGGGCGTACGCGGCCGCCGCGAGGGCGTCCACGACCTCGCCGAGATCAGCGGTCTGCCCGGTGCTCAGCGCCACGGGCTCCAGGTCCCCGAGCCCCTTGACCTGCGGCTGGAGCACCGAGCGGATCGGGGCGACGACCACGCTGACCGGTCCGGTCTCCGGGTCGTCCGCACGGGGGTGCGCGAGGCGCCGCAGCACCGCCAGGCGCCGTCCCACGGTGTCCGAGCGGGGCGACAGCCGCTCGTGCGGCAGGGTCTCCCAGGAGGGGAACTCGGCGATCGTGTCCGGCGGCAGCAGCGTACGCAGCCCGGCCGCCAGGTCCTCCGCCTCGCGCCCCGTGGCGGTGACGGCGAGGACCGTCCGCCCCGCGTCACGGGCCAGGGCGGCCACCGCGAAGGGGCGGGCGGCGGGCGGGCCGACCAGGTCCACATGCGAGCGGTGACCGTCGGCGGCGGCCTTCACCGCTTCGGCGAGCGCCGGATCGGTGACGACGACATCCAGCAGACCGTGCAGGCTCATGAAGGGGCTTCCGTCCGGTGAGGCAAGGGGTAAACGGGCAGGGGAACAACGCGAAGGACCCGACACGTAGGACGGGCCGGGGTATCCAGCGTACGACTTCGGTCTGTCACCCGCGCGAGGGAACGTCGATGCCCGGACAGCGGTACGGGAGCCGCCGCACCACCACGCGAACCGGCCCCGGGGCGTTTGGAGGAACGTCCCGGGGCCGGATCAGTCATCCTACGGCGCGCGCCCCCGCCCGCCCGTGGTGCTCGCTCACCCGTCGGTGGCGATCGCGTTCAGGACGTTCATCCGGCCCGCCCGGAAGGCCGGGACCAGCGCGGCGAACAGTCCGACGAAGGCCGAGGCGACGAAGACGGTGACGATCGTCGGCCACGGGATCTCCAGGACCCCCAGGCCCTCCAGGGCCAGCAGCTTCTGGGCCGAGGTGCCCCAGCCCATGCCCAGCCCGAGCCCGAGCAGCGCGCCGAACAGGGCGATGACCACGGACTCCAGCCGGATCATCCGGCGCAGCTGGCGGCGGGAGAGGCCGATCGCCCGCATCAGACCGATCTCCCGGGTCCGCTCGACCACCGACAGCGCCAGGGTGTTCACCACACCCAGCACCGCGACGATGATCGCCAGGGCGAGCAGGCCGTACACGATGTTGAGCAGCTGGCCGATCTGGTCCTTCAGGTCCTGCTTGAAGTCGGCCTGGTTCTGGACCTTGTACTGCGGGTAGGGCGCCAGCGCGGCCTTGAGGTCGGCGTACGCCTCCTTCTCCTTGCCGTCCTCCGCCATGGCGAACATGATCATGTTGCCGGGCATCCGGTCGGCGGAGACGTACGTCCCGGCCGTCGCGATGCTCGTGTACATCGCGCCCTGGTCCACGCTGGTGTCGTCCGAGGTGATCGCCCGGACGGTCAGCTTCGCCGTCTTCCCCGCCTTGAACGCGACGGTCAGCTCGTCCCCGACCTCGATCCCGTGCTGGGCGGCGTAGTCCGAGCCGACCGACATGGACGTCTCGCCGTATGCCTTCGCCAGGTCACCGGCGACGGTGGTGCGCCGCAGGTCCTTCGGGTACGTCGGGTCGGCGGCGGTGACGTGCCGCTCCTCCGTCGTACCGTCGGGGTTGGTGAGCTTCGCGGCGAGCACCTTGTACTCGGTGACCCGCTCGATGCCGGGCACCTTCTTGACCGCTTCGGCGGCCTGCGGCACCACCAGCTGGCCGGTGTTCGACTGCACGATGTAGTCCGTACCGACCGACCTGTCCAGCTCGTCGGTGGCCGAGGCGACCATGGACGAGCCGACGACGGAGAGGCACGCCACCAGGGCCAGGCCGATCATCAGGGCCGCGCCGGTCGCTCCGGTACGGCGGGGGTTGCGCAGCGCGTTGCGCTCCGCGAGCCGTCCGACCGGGCCGAACAGCCTGAGGACGACGACGCCGAGCCCCCGCACGACCACTCCGGCGAGCAGCGGGCCGATCACCACGAAGCCGATCAGGGTGAGGACCACGCCCAGGCCGAGGTAGAGCGAGCCCTCGCTCGCCTTGTCCACCCGGGTCGTCGCCCACAGCCCGGCGGCGCCGCTGCCGGTGAGCACCAGGCCGAGGCCGGCCCGCACCCAGCCGGACTTCGCGTCGGCCGGGGTCCCGGCATCCCGCAGGGCCGCCATCGGGGACACCTTGCCGGCCCGGCGCGCCGGGATGTACGCGGCGAGGACGGTGACGACGACGCCGAGCACCAGTCCGGTCACCGGGGTCGTCCAGGCGATGGTGAGGTCCCCGGTGGACAGCTCCATGCCGACGGCGCCCATGAGCTTCATCAGCCCGACGGCGAGCCCGATCCCGGCCGCCACACCGAGCACCGACCCGACGACGCCCAGGAGCACCGCCTCGATCAGCACGGACCGGTTGACCTGCTTGCGGCTGGACCCGATGGCCCGCATCAGGCCGATCTCCCGGGTGCGCTGCGCGACCAGCATCGAGAAGGTGTTGACGATCAGGAAGATCCCGACGAGGAAGGCGATCCCGGCGAAGCCGAGCAGCGCGTACTTCATGACGTCCAGGAAGGAGCCCATGGAGTCCTTGTTCGCGTCGGCCGCCTCCTTCTGCGTCTGGAGCTTGTACGCGCCCGTGTCGCCCAGGGCGGCGGCGACGTTCTTCTTCAGCTCGGTGTCCTCGACGCCGGGCCGGGCCGTCACGTTGACGTGGGTGAACACGTCGGGGGCGCCGAGCAGCGTCCGCTGGGCGGTGGCGGTGTCGAGGAAGACGACCGCCGCGCCCGGGTTGGTGACGGTGAAGGAGGCGATGCCGCTGATCTTCGCCTTGACGTCACCGGTGACCGCGACGGTCCGCAGCTCGTCACCGATCTTCAGGTGGTGCTTGTCGGCGGTGTCGGCGTCGACCATGACCTCGGTCGGGCCGCGCGGGGCGTGACCGGAGCTGATCTCCATGGAACGCAGGTCGTTGCGCGTCCAGTTGGCGGCGATGGTGGGGGCGCCGGTCTCGGAGCCCATGTTGGTGTTGTTCCGGTCCACGACCGTGACGGACATGCTGGAGACGGCGCCCTCGACGTCCTTCACCCCGTCGGCCTTGGCCACCTGGGCGAGGACGGAGGCGGGCAGCGACTCGGGCCGGCCGTTCTCCGGCATCTCGTCGGCGCCCTCGGCGCTCTTCGGGCCGACGGTCACATCGGCCGAGGTCGCCGCGAAGAGCTTGTCGAAGGTGGTGTTCATCGTGTCGGTGAAGACGAGCGTGCCGCACACGAACGCCACCGAGAGCAGGACCGCGACGGCGGAGAGCGCCATGCGTCCCTTGTGCGCGAGGAAGTTGCGCACCGAGGTCTTCCACACGGTCATGACGTCCGCCCGCGCGCGTCGAAGTCCTTCATGCGGTCGAGGACCTGCTCGGCGGTCGGATCGCGCATCTCGTCCACGAGGGACCCGTCGGCGAGGTAGAGCACCCGGTCCGCGTAGGAGGCGGCGACCGGGTCGTGGGTGACCATGACGATGGTCTGGCCGAGCTCGTCGACCGACCTGCGCAGGAACGACAGCACCTCGGCCCCGGCCCGCGAGTCGAGGTTCCCGGTGGGCTCGTCACCGAAGATGATCTCGGGGCGGGCGGCCAGCGCCCGCGCCACCGCGACGCGCTGCTGCTGACCGCCGGAGAGCTGGGTGGGCCGGTGCTTCAGCCGCCCGGCGAGACCCACGGTCTCGACGACCTGGTCCAGCCAGCCCGCGTCCGGCTTACGGCCCGCGATGTCCATCGGCAGCGTGATGTTCTCCAGCGCGTTGAGCGTCGGGAGCAGGTTGAACGCCTGGAAGATGAAGCCGATCCGGTCCCGGCGCAGCTGGGTGAGCTTCTTGTCCTTGAGCCCGGTGATCTCGGTGTCGGCGAGGTGGATCTGACCGGACGTCACCGTGTCCAGGCCGGCCAGGCAGTGCATCAGGGTGGACTTGCCGGAGCCGGACGGGCCCATGATCGCCGTGAACTGCCCGCGAACGATGTCCACATCGACATGGTCCAGGGCGACGACCCGGGTCTCGCCCGCACCGTACGCCTTGACGACCTGCCGGGCTCGCGCAGCTACGGCCGTACGCCCTCCAGTGTCCCCGCGCCTGGGAATGGTCACAGCCGTTGTCACGGTAATTCTCCTATGTCGGTCGATCCTCGGACGTCTCTGTGTACGTTCCGAGTCTCGGGTCAAAGAGGGGTCCGGCGCGCTGGTGCCCGGCGCAGTCTTCGGGTGGGGTTTTCCCCACCCCGTTCTCTGCGGGCAGCCGCAACGGCGGTGTGAGAACACGCTAAGGAACGGGCCCGCCCCGGCACGTCCTCCGCCGGGAGGAACGCGCCCCAGGCCGAAATGCGGTGCCACCCCTAGGGGAAGCGGCCCCCTCGGACCGTCCCGCGTAAGGGGTCCCGATCTTCGGGCTCCGCCTCCCGTCCGGCGGCTCCCGGTGAGACAGTGAACCGGAAAACCGCATGCATAGGGAAGGAATGACGGTGGGCGGCGCGGACGGCACCAAGGCCGCGGGGACGGCCGGCACCCCGGGGCACACCCCCGTGGAGCGCGGCGCGGACCCGGCGGAGACCGGTGAGGCGTCAGGGACCGGAGACATACCGAGCGGCCGAAAAGCCACGGTGGCCACGGGCGGTACGGGCGGCTCGGCCACGCCGGACATCCCGGATATCGCTGACACTCCGGACACTCCGGGCACCTCTGACACCGGGGCCGGGGACGGGGCCGGAGGCACCCCGGTACCCGGAGCCGGGGGCGACGCGGTGGCCGCGGCGCGGGCCGACCGGGCCCGGCGCCCCGTGGTCGCCGCGCTCATGCTCGGCATGGGCCTGGCGGCCATCGACGGCACCATCGTCGCCACCGCCGTCCCGCAGATCGTCGGAGACCTCGGCGGGTTCGCCGTGTTCTCGTGGCTGTTCTCCGGCTATCTGCTCGCGGTGACCGTCACCCTGCCCGTGTACGGGAAGCTCTCCGACACCTTCGGCCGCAAGCCCGTCCTGGTCGCGGGCATCGTCCTCTTCCTGGCCGGCTCCCTGCTCTGCGCCACCGCCTGGAACATGGCCGCCCTGATCGCGTTCCGCGTGGTGCAGGGCCTCGGCGGCGGCGCCCTCCAGGGCACCGTGCAGACCATCGCCGCCGACCTGTACCCGCTGAAGGAACGCCCGAAGATCCAGGCCAAGTTGTCCACCGTGTGGGCCACCTCCTCGGTGGCCGGGCCCGCGCTGGGCGGACTGCTCGCCACGTACGCCGACTGGCGCTGGATCTTCCTCGTCAACCTTCCGGTCGGCGCGGTCGCCCTGTGGCTGGTGGTCCGCCACCTCCACGAACCGGCCCGCCCCCGCCCCGCCACCCGCCCGCGCGTCGACTGGGCGGGTGCCCTCACCGTGTTCGCCACCGGCGCGCTCCTGCTGACGGCGCTCGTCCAGGGCGGGGTCGCCTGGCCCTGGCTCTCGGCCCCCTCCCTCACCCTGCTCGGGGCGAGCGGCGCCCTCGCGGCCCTGACCGTCGTCGTCGAACGGCGCGCGGCCGAACCCGTCATCCCCGGCTGGGTCTGGCGCCGCCGCCCCATCGCCTCGGTCAACCTCGCCCTGGGAGCGATGGGGCTGCTGATGGTCGCCCCCACCGTCTTCCTGCCGACCTACGCCCAGTCGGTGCTGGGACTCGGCCCGGTCGCCGCCGGTCTGGTCCTCTCCGTCATGACGCTCAGCTGGCCGGTCGCGGCGGCGCTCTCCGACCGCGTCTACAACCGCGTCGGTTTCCGGAACACCGCGATCACCGGCATGAGCGCCGCGCTCCTGGCCCTGCTCGCCTTCCCGCTGCTGCCCTTCCCGGGGGCCGCCTGGCAGCCCGCCCTGCTGATGCTGCTGCTGGGCGCGGCCCTCGGCCTCTTCCAACTGCCCCTGATCGTGGGCGTCCAGTCCACCGTCGGCTGGTCGGAGCGGGGCACGACGACGGCCTCCGTACTGTTCTGCCGGCAGGTCGGCCAGAGCCTCGGCGCGGCCCTGTTCGGTGCCGTCGCCAACGCGACCCTCGCCTCCCGGCTGGCCGGTGCCCCGATGCCGGGACTGCCCGGCGACCTCGACGGCGTCTCCCGCGCCCTCCAGTCCCCCGCCGCCCTCCCGTCCGCCACGACCGACTACCTGCGCCGCGCCGTCGCCACGGCCACGGACCATGTCTTCGTCGGTGCGGCAGCGGCCGCCGTACTCGCGCTGCTGGTGCTCCTCGTCATGGCGCCGCGCCGCTTCCCGGTCCTCGACGACGGCACCCGGGGGCGCCCGGACGGCACGTGAGCCGCCCGCCCCGGCGGACCGTACGGGGACGAACCGGTCTCCGCCGAACGCCCCGGCCCGCAGGACGGGTTCACACCTCCGTCACCCTCCGGCCGGCTCCCGGTCCGACAGGGTGCGGCCCGTCAGCGCCGCCAGGGCCGTCCGCACGTGCGCCATGTGCGAGCGCAAATCCTCGCGGGCCTCCTCGTGCTCCCGCAGCACCCGGTCCGTCTCCCGGCCGACCCGCTCCTCGGCCACCCGCGCCTCGGCGAGCATCCCCGCCGCCTGCGCCTCCGTGTCCTCCTGGCGGTGCCGGGCGGCCTCCTCGGCCTCCGACAGTTCCCGGCGCGCCCGTGCGAGCAACGCCTCGCCCCGCTCCGCCAGCTCCGCCTCACGGGCCGCGACCCGGGCCACCGCCACGGCGGTCTCCTCCTCGGCCGCCTTGCCCCGCTCCGTGTGCTCCCGCTCCTGATGCGCCAGCACACCCGCCGTACGACGACGGGTCTCGGCCATGTCCGCGTCGGCCTCCCCACGGATCCGGCCGGCCTCCTCCAGCGCCTCCCGCACCACCGTCCCGGCCGCGTCACGGGCCGCTTCCAGCAGCGTCCCGGCCGCCTCCTCCGCGGCGGCCCGCACCGACCCGGCCTCCGCGAGGGCCGCCTCCTTCGCCTCCCGGCCCGCCGCCTCGGCCCCGTCCAGGAGTGCCTGCGCCTCCTCGGCCGCCGCAGCGCGGACCGCCTCGGCCTCGGCCTCCGCCAGTGCGAGGATCCGCTGGGCCCGCTCCCCCAGCGACGCGTACGTCTGGGGTGCCAGCGACGCGACCACCTCGCGCAGCCGCGCCGACTCCGCCGAGCGCTCCTCCGCCAGGGTCCTCAGCCGGGACAGCTGGTCCAGAGCCCCGTCCAGCTCACCGAGGAGCGCGGCAACGGTCCGGTCCACCTGCTCCGGACGGTAACCCCGCCCCCGCATGCCGACGACGTCGAACGCGGACACCGGTCCACCACTCATCCCTGAAGCCCCATTCCCGCTCGTCGACGCCCCGGTCACCCAGCAATACGTCAAGGATGCGGCAAATGATGCCGGAAGTCGGAATCGATCAGCTGTTTTCAAGACGGAAGCGATCGGCATCACAGAACGCACAAAAAGGAACGCGCCCGGACCACAACGGGTCCGGGCGCCACTCCTTCGACGGGTCAGATCACAACAGCCCATCCCACATCTGCTCCAGCAGAACCGACCACCAGCTCTCCGGCGACGCCAGCGCCGCCGGGTCCAGCGCCGCCAACTGCGCCTGGAAATCGACGGTCCAACGGCCCGCCTGCTCCGGATTCAGCCCGTACCGCAGCCGCCACATCCGGCCCAGCAACGCCATCGACCGTACGAACTCGGCCAGTCCGGTGTTGACGAACTGCGGCGGCACCGGCTGCCCGCCGGGACCCGCCTCGACCGGCACGGCCACGATGTTCGCCGTGCCGTACTGCACACAGACCGCCCGGCCGAAGTCCGACCCCATCACGAGGTACGAACCCGCGTCGGACGCCGCCGGCACCTGCCGCTGCGCGGCCAGCTCACCCAGCGTCGGCACCACCGGCTGCCCCGGCTGCCCCCAGAAGAACGGCCCGAAATCGGCGGGCAGCCCCGCCCACACCAGGGTCCGCGCCACGCTCTCCGGCACGCCCTGACGCGACACCGCCCGCTGGTCGAAGCGGAGTACGCCCTGCGGGCCGAACGCGCCGAGCATCTCCTCGGCCAGCGCCTCCGGCGGCAGCGGCGGCGCGGGCGCCACCTGCGGCAGCGGCGCCCGCACCGGGGCCGGCCGCGCCGGACCGTCCGCCACCTGGTGCAGCTCGCCCTGATGCGTCAGCAGAGCGCGCATGCCCTGCTGCCGGCTCGCGTGGTCCGTGCCGTACGGGGCGACGCTCGTGATCCGGACCTGCGGCCACATCTCCCGGATCATCCGCGCGCAGTACGCGCCCGGCAGCTCACACGACTCCAGCTCCGTGTGCAGCTCGATGACCTGCTGCGGCGGCACGTTCATCGCCCGCAGCTCGTGCAGCATCTGCCACTCCGGGTGCGGGGTGCCCGGCGCGGACCGGCGGATCAACCGCTGCTCGCTGCCGTCGGGCGCCCGGAACCTCAGCACCGCCTGGTAGCCGGGGCCCACCGTCGGCTGCCCGGCCGGCTGCTGCGGATAGCCGTACGCCGGGGGCGGCGGTGTGTGCGGACCCGCCGGAGCACCGGGCGGACCCGGAGGGCGCGGCAGGTTCGGACCGCCGATACTCGCGTCCGCGAACACCGTCGCGGCATGGTGCACCCCGCCACCGGGCGGCGTCGCACCAGGAGGAGCGGGCGGACCGGGCGGCGGGGTCGCACCCGGAGCACCGGGCGGACCCGGAGGACGCGGCAGGTTCGGGCCACCGATGCTCGCGTCCGCGAACACCGTCGCGGCGTGATGCACCCCGCCACCGGGCGGCGTCGCACCAGGAGGAGCGGGCGGGCCGGGCGGCGGGGTCGCCCCGGGAGGAGGGGGCGGGCCCGCGGGCGTCGGCGCACCCGGGGCGGGGGTGGCGCCGGGCGGACCCGTCTGCGGCACCAACTGCGTCGGTACGTAACCCCCAGGAGCGCCCGGAGCGCCCGGCACACCCGGGGCTCCCGGCGGGGGCACGGCGCCCCCCGGCGTACCGGGCGCGCCCGGTGGCGGCGGGGTCGTCGGCCCCGTCCCGCGCGCGCCACGCGGCGACACGGTCGCCTTGCTGGTGGCCGCGTCCGCGATGTCCGCGGCCGAGGAACCCGAAGTCCCGGACGAGGCCGGGCCCGTCGGCACCCCGGGAGCGGCAGGCGCACCGGGACCGGCGGGCGTCCCGGAGGGCGGGGTGCCCGGTCCGGACTGCGGGTCGAGCCCCGGGACGACCGCCGTCCTGGGCAGCTGGCTCCCGCCCGACATCAGCGCGGTCGGCGCCTCCGCCGACACACCCGGGGGCGGGGTGTCGTCGTCGTCCGACCCGGACAGCGGCGGTGCGAACACCGTCGCCGGCAGCCCCACCTCGCCCTCGTCCGAGCCCGCGTTGGTGTCCGTGCCCGCCCACGGGGTGGCCCCGGCCGGCACCCCGTCCGACGCCGTCGGCTCGTGGTCCTCCTCGCCACCGGCGGCCGGCCAACCACCCGAGGACGACCCCGTGCCCGACGCCGCCGTACCGGACGGCACCGCGTCGGACGGCTCCGGGCGGGCGGCCCCCTGAGCGGGAACGCCCCCCGAGGGGGCGCCGCCGGTGCCGCCCGAAGACGCCCCCTCGGGCGCCGGCTCCGCACGCCGGTCCGGGATGCCCAGCTTGTCCGCCGCCTCCTGGAGCCACTCCGGCGGAGTCAGCAGGAACGACGTCTGATTCAGATCGATGCGCTGCGGCGGCTCCGGAGCGGCCGGGGCCGTGCCACGCGCCCCGTACTCCTCCTCGTACCGCCGGATCACCTCACCCACCGGCAGCCCCGGCCACAGCGTGGCCTCACCGCTGTCCCGGGCGATCACCAACCGCTGGCGGCCCCCGTCCGACACCGGACCGTCCGGCCGGTCCTCGGCCCACACCACGAACCCGAGTTCGAACTCACGGACCCGCACCTCACGGTGCTGATACGCGGGCACGTCACCGTTGACCCACTCGTCCGCCCGCTCCTGCGCCTGCGCGAACGTCACCATCCCGCGCTCACCCCTCCACCGGGACGGCCCGCGCGAAGCCGCCGTCCACCATCAGGTTCGCCACCGTCTCCAACTCCGGCGGGTTGCCCGCCAGACGCTGGAGGAAGGCGTCGAAGTCCGCACCGCACGGCAGCAGAAGCCGCTCCACCCGCTCCCCCACGCTCCAGCCGTCCTGGTCCCGGGCGTCGTCGTACGCGCAGAACCACACCGACCCCACGTCACCGCCCCGCACCTTCACGGCGACAATCCCGCCCTGGACGAAACCGACGCCCAGATAGTCCTTGGTGAAGTGGTCCCGCAGACACTTGTTGACGTACACCAGGTCGTTCACGGCGGCCTCCTCGCGCACCGTGAAGAACGGCTGGTCCACCAGCAGACCCAGCTCCGCGTCCAGCGCCACGCCCACCGGGGCACAGCCGCCGGCCGCCTTGAGGAAGGAACGGTAGGCGCCCGGAAGCCGGTACCCCAGATCCTCCTCGACGCCCAGGATCTGCTGCTCGGCCACCGCCACCGAAGCCTTCGGCAGCCCGAAGTGCGCCGGCCGGGTCTCCTGCAACGGGCGCGTACCCCGCCGGGTCTGGTCCACCGACGCCGTCGCCAGACCACCGTGGTGGCGCAGCAGCGCCTTCACCTCGACCGGGACCAGCTCCATCCGGCGGCCACCCGCCACGTGGTGCCAGGTCCAGCCGTGCGGAGTGGCCACCGGAGCGATCGTGTCCCACAGCTCGTGACCCGCCGCCGCCATCGCCGCGTTCGCCGACACCACGTCCGTCAGCCGCAGCTCGTCGATGCCGAACCCCGGCGGCGGCTCGGCGATCTCCGCGACCGCACGGGCGTACGGCGAGAAGTCCGGGCGGCCGTGCTCGTCCACGCGCACACCCCTGGGGTGACGGGACGCCCGGACGGGGTCCGGGAAGTGCACGACCTGCCCGGCATAGGCCGCGTTCGGTGGCGCGGCTTGCTGCCCGAGCCGACCTGTCGTCATGGCGGTTGCCCCCTGCTGCGTCTGGTGTTCCGCACAGCCTATGCGGTGGCACGACGGCCACCCCCGCCCCGGAACCAGGCGTCACGCAGCGTCACCATCAGGTGACGGCTACACCACACCACCGCCACAAATCCGCGACACGCAGACACGTTTCCCCCACCCAGCTTTCCCACCACGCTGCACATTTGGCAGGCTGTGCTCCGCAACTCGGGGGATTGCGGGAGGGAAGTCCACAACATGCACCCTGCACAAACAGTCACGTCCGGAGATCCGCGACTCAGCTGGAGCAGCACCGAACCGAGCCGCACACCTCAGCTCCACCACCGCCGCGACGGCATCCTGCCCGCCGTGGCCGCAGCCCTGTCCGTACGCGGCGAAACACTCACCTGCACCGCCGGCAAGGGCGACCAGCCACCCGTCCTGCACCCGCTCGTCCAGGACTTCCTCGACACCCTCACCAGCAACCAGCGCGAACGCTTCACCGGGCGCTGCCCCGAGGCGATACTGCTCTCCCGTCAGCTCACCGCCGCCGACAGCAGCCGCTCCAAGCGGGCCCAGCGCAAGCCCCTCACCAACGGCGAGGCCCGCCGCGCCCTCAAGCACGCCCGGATCACCGCCCGGCACATCCGCGAGGACGGCGACCCGCTCCACGGCGGCTACGCGCCCCCCTGCCGCTCCTGCGCGGTGATGCTCGCCCACTTCGGCGTACGCCCCGTCGACCTCACCACCGGCGCGGCGACCGCCGCCGAGAAGAGCTGAGCCGCCAGCCATGCGCGAACGAAGCGACATCCCCGCCCAGCAGGGCCACGCCCCCTCGGCACGCTTCCCGGGCCCCGTCGAGGCCGCCCTGCGGGAGGCGGGCTGGGAACCGGGGCGCTGGGACATCCGCCAGGCCGAGGAGTGGGCCGACGCCCTGCGCTCCCACACCTCACCCGCCGGACACCAGCACGCCGTCTTCCCGGCCGCCGTCGAGGCCTGGGCCGAATTCGGCCGGCTCCGCGTCACGGCCTCCGCGCCCGGCCGGCAGATCGCCCCCGCCGTCCTGCGCGTCGACCCCCTGCGGGGACTCCACCTGGCCCGCACCCTCGGCGACCTCGGCCGCGCACTGGAGACCGAGGTCGCCCCGCTCGGCGAGGAGGGCGACGGCCAGGCCGTCCTCGCCATCGACAGCGAAGGACGGGTCTACTCCATCGACCACACCGGCGACTGGTACCTCGGCTCCGACATCGACCGGGCCCTGGGCACCCTGATCACCGGCGTCCAGCCCACCCGCCTCAGCCAGACCGCCTGACGTCCGGGGAAGACCGGCCGGGACCGGGCGGAACCCGGCCCACCCGCCGACCGGCCGGGACCGGCCCATCCGCCCGGTTCACCCGCCCCGGCACCCCCGAACAGCCGTAAAACGCCCGCACGCGCACCGCATTACGCCGATTCACCCCCGTACGCCCCTACGCTCCGCGCATGATCAGCCACACCCTGCCCCTCGCGGCATCAGGTCTCAAGATCGACTGGACCAAGATGCCCACGTACAACACGATCATGTCCCTGGCCGCCGGAGCCGGGCTCATCCTCGTCGTCGCCCTCGGCTACCGGCTCCTGCGGCCCGCCGGCACCGTCAACCTCGACGGCTGGGTACTCGCCTTCGGCGCACTCGGCTTCATCCTCGTCACCACCGGCCTCCACATGACCCTCACCTGGCCACTCGCCGGACAGGGCTTCCCCTTCGACAACATCATCTTCGGCGAGCCCGCCCTCGGCTTCGGCACACTCCTCGCCTTCGCCGCCTTCTACCTCTGGAAACGCGGCGACACCCTCCTCGCCGCCCCCGACCGCACCCGCCGCATCGCCCACATCGCCTCCCCCGTCTCCGTCCTGGTCTTCGGACTCGGACTCGCCTGCTTCGGCATCGCCGCCGCCGGCTGGAAGTACACCCTCTTCGCCGCACCGCCCGAAGAACCCATCTCCGGCGAGTTCGCGGACATGCCCATGCTCGAAGCCAGCTTCATGTCCAGCCTCTACGTGCTCGTCGGCATCGGAGCGCTGCTCTTCCCCTTCGCGCTCCACCGCCCCCGGAGCCCCCTGACCCTCGTCGTCGGCGCCGTCTGGGCCCTGGCCGGAGTGATCTTCCTCTTCTTCGGAGGCCTCAACTACTTCACCCACATCGGCCTCATCGTCAACACCATGTGACACCGAGACGTCAACACCACGTGACACCAGGACCGGTGGCCCCACCGCCGGACCACCCGGGACTCACACCGCGGTCCCGCCCTCCGGCAGCACCGCGGACACCCGGAACCCGCCCGCGTCGGTCGGCCCCGACACGAACACACCCCCCAGCGCCAGCACCCGCTCCCGCATCCCCACCAGCCCGTTGCCCCCACTGGGCAGACCCGCGTCCGCGGTGGCACCGTCCGCCGGACCGTTCTCCACCTGCATCGCCACCTCCGCGCCCCGGTGCGCCAGCCGGACCCACGTCTTCGCACCCGCCGCGTGCTTGTGCGCGTTCGTCAACGCCTCCTGCACCACCCGGTACGCCGTCTGCTCCACCTCCGGCGCGTACGCACGCGTCTCCCCGTCCACCGACAGCTCCACCGCCATCCCCGCGTCCCGGGACTGCGCCACCAACGCCTCCACCTCGCACAGCCGGGGACCGTCCTCCACGACCACCACCGCCGCCTCGGCCGCCACCCGGCCCACCGACGCCAACGGCACCCGGCCCACCGGCCCGGGCACCAGCGCGTCCCCGCTCCGCAGCACCCCCAGCATCTCCCGCAGCTCCGTCAACGCCTGCCGGCCCATGTCACCGACCAACGCCGCGTTACGCACCGCCTTCGCCGGGTCCTTCGGCGCCACCGCCTGCAACGCCGCCGCGTGCACCACCATCAGACTCACCCGGTGCGCCACCACGTCGTGCATCTCCCGGGCGATCCGGGTCCGCTCCTCCGTACGCGCCCACTCGGCCCGCTCCTCGGCCCGGTCCGCCAGCAGCGACAGCTCCCGCTCCAGCGAGTCCGCCCGCTCCCGCAGGCTCTCCATCAGCCGGCGCCTCGCCCCGATGTAGAGCCCGAACAGCACCGCCGGCGCCGTCAGCCCCAGCGCCATGAACAACGACACCAGCGGGATGTACCAGTCACCCGGACCGAAATCCACGTCGGCGTGCGCGCTGACGCTCTGCCGCAGCCGCACGTACCCCACGACGAACGAACCGACGAAGGTCATCCCCGCCAGCACGATCGTGATCCTGCGCGGCACCTCCGAGGCGGCCAGCGTGTACAGGCCGACGAGCCCCATCAGAAAGCCCATCTCGGCCGGCGTCGTGGCGATCGACACCAGGACCACCGCGATCGGCCACCGGCGGCGCACCACCAGCACCGAACCGGCCAGCAGCCCGAACAGCACCCCCAGCGGCACCGGCAGCCCCGTGTCCCCGGCGAACTCCACCCCCTCCAGCGCGCACTCCAGCGCCGAGACCAGCGCCAGCCCCACGTCCAGGGCGACACCACGCCGCCGCTCCCACCACCAGTACGCGCGGGTGGTCCCACCCGGCGCTTCCTGGTCTGCCCCCGTTGCGGTCATGGCATCCAGCGTACGGGCGGCCGCATCCGTTTTTCCGGAGAGTCCGGCAGCACAGGAGGCGAACGCCCGGGACCGGAACGCACCCGGTCCCCACGATCCGGTGAACCACGCGCCTCTTCGACCGGACGTCCGCATTCCGCACGATCGTGTCCGTATGACCCAGCCCCACGACAGGTACGCGGACTTCGAGGGCCTGCGGGAGAAGGCGGTGGCGCTGCGCCGTGACGGGCTCAGCCTGCGCCAGATCCGCGACCGGCTCCACGTCCACAACAACGACCTCCTCCAGCGCCTCGTGAACGGCGAGCCCGCCCCGGAGTGGACGAGACGCCCCCGGGCCCGGGACGACCTGCGCGAGCGCGCCCGGGAGCTGCGGCGCCAGGGGCTGACGTACGACGCGATCCAGGTCGAGCTGGGGTGCTCGAAGAGTTCGGTCTCGCTGTGGGTGCGGGACCTGCCGAAGCCGCCGCGACGCTCCCGCGAGGACGCCTCGGCCGCCGCCAGGCGGGGATGGGAGGCCACGCTCCGCCGTCGCGAGACGGAACGCCTGCGGACCAGGGAGGCGGCCCGCCGGGAGACGGCGACGCTGAGCGAGCGCGAGCTGTTCCTGGTCGGTGTCGGGCTCTACTGGGCCGAAGGCGCCAAGTCCAAGCCCTACCGACGCCAGGAGCGCGTGTCCTTCGTCAACAGCGATCCGGACATGATCAGCGTCTACCTCGCCTGGCTCCGTCTGCTCGGTGTCACCCCGGAACAGCTCAGGTTCCACGTCCACATCCACGAGTCCGCCGACGCCGCCGAGGCGGAACGCTTCTGGGCCCGGCACGCGGACGCGGACCCCTCGCGATTCGGCAAGACATCACTGAAGAGGCATCAGCCCGGGAGCAACCGGAAGAACGTCGGCGGGGAGTACCGGGGTTGCCTCGTGATCCGTGTACTGCGGAGTGCGGAGCTGTACCGTCGCATCGAAGGCTGGTGGTACGGCATAGTAGGGGCTGCGCTTCCGCCCGAGAAGGAAATTCGGGCATAGCACCCATACTATCCCGGGTCGTCTAATGGCAGGACAAATGGTTTTGGTCCATTGAATGAGGGTTCGATTCCTTCCCCGGGAGCCCCCGCAGCGCGGGCCCCGACCCAACCGGTCGGGGCCCGCGCTCGTTTCGGGCCCGAACACCCCCGGTATCCTGCGGATGTCCATCACCCGAAGCCGAAGGGCACATCCGTGAGCACCACAAGCCCGGCAGCCGTCGTCGTCCTCGCAGCGGGTGAGGGCACCCGTATGAAGTCGAAGACTCCCAAGGTCCTGCACGAGATCTCCGGCCGTTCGCTCGTCGGTCATGTCGTCGCCGCCGCCCGGGAGCTCGGTCCGCAGCACCTCGTCGTGGTCGTCGGGCACGCGAGTGAGCAGGTCACCGCGCATCTCGCCGCCGACGAGACCCCCGTACGCACCGCCTTCCAGGCCGAGCGCAAGGGCACCGGGAACGCCGTCCGGATGGGGCTCGACGAGCTGGGCGGGGCCGTCGAGGGGACCGTGATCGTCGTCTGCGGCGACACCCCGCTGCTCTCCGGCGCGACCCTCTCCGCGCTCGCCGCCACCCACACCGCGGACGCCAACGCCGTCACCGTGCTGACCGCCGAGGTCCCGGACTCCACCGGTTACGGCCGGATCGTCCGCGACGCGGCCACCGGCGCCGTCACCGAGATCGTCGAGCACAAGGACGCCACCGACGCGCAGCGCGCGATCCGTGAGATCAACTCCGGCGTCTTCGCGTTCGACGGCCGGCTGCTGGACGAGGCGCTCGGCAAGGTGCGGACGGACAACAGCCAGGGCGAGGAGTACCTCACCGACGTGCTGTCGATCCTGCGTGAGGACGGCCACCGGGTGGGCGCCTCGGTGGCGGGCGACCACCGGGAGATCCTGGGCATCAACAACCGCCTCCAGCTCGCCGAGGCACGGCGGCTGCTCAACGAGCGGCTGCTGGAGCGCGCGATGCTCGCCGGGGTGACGGTCGTGGACCCCGCGTCCACGCTGATCGACGCGACGGTGACGTACGAGCGCGATGTGGTCGTGCACCCGGGCACCCAGCTGCTGGGTACGACGCATCTGGCGGAGGACTGCGAGGTCGGCCCGAACTCGCGGATCAAGGACACCGCGGTCGGCGCCGGGGCGCGGCTGGACACCACCACGGCGGACGGCGCGGAGATCGGCGCGGGGGCGACGGCGGGCCCGTACGCCTATCTGCGTCCGGGGACGCGGCTGGGTGTGAAGGCCAAGGCCGGGACGTATGTGGAGATGAAGAACGCCACGATCGGCGAGGGCAGCAAGGTCCCGCACCTGAGCTACGTCGGTGACGCGACCATCGGTGACCACACCAACATCGGCGCGGCGAGCGTCTTCGTGAACTACGACGGTGTGGCCAAGCACCACACGACGATCGGGTCCCACTGCCGGACCGGTTCGGACAATATGTTTGTGGCACCCGTCACGGTCGGGGACGGTGTCTACACCGCCGCGGGTTCGGTCATCACCAAGGACGTGCCGGCCGGCTCTCTGGCTGTCGCGCGGGGCCAGCAGCGGAATATCGAGGGCTGGGTGGCCCGGAAGCGTCCCGGAAGCCCGGCGGCCCAGGCGGCCCAGGCGGCGGGTCAGGAGTCCGACGGCGAAAGCTGACCGGAAACAGGTGCGCCCCAGGCGGCGTACCGTGATAGGTGCTCACCCATTTCGGCTGGCTCGTCGCACATCGGGACACATGCGCGCGGCGCCAGATACACGTCTGAGGAGACTGTGCTGTGACCGGGATCAAGACGACCGGCGAGAAGAAACTGATGCTCTTCTCCGGCCGCGCCCACCCCGAGCTGGCCGAGGAGGTCGCGCACCAGTTGGGTGTGGGCCTCGTGCCGACGAAGGCCTTCGATTTCGCCAACGGTGAGATCTATGTGCGGTTCCAGGAGTCCGCGCGTGGCGCCGACTGCTTCCTGATCCAGAGCCACACCGCTCCGATCAACAAGTGGATCATGGAGCAGCTGATCATGCTGGACGCGCTGAAGCGCGCGTCCGCCCGGTCGATCACGGTGATCGTGCCGTTCTACGGTTACGCCCGCCAGGACAAGAAGCACCGTGGCCGTGAGCCGATCTCGGCGCGGCTGATCGCGGATCTGATGAAGACGGCGGGCGCGGACCGCATCCTCACGGTGGATCTGCACACGGACCAGATCCAGGGCTTCTTCGACGGTCCGGTGGACCACCTGTTCGCGCTGCCGATCCTGGCGGACTACGTGGGTGCGAAGGTGGACCGGTCGAAGCTGACGGTCGTCTCGCCGGACGCGGGCCGGGTGCGGGTCGCGGACCGCTGGTGCGACCGGCTGGACGCGCCGCTGGCGATCGTGCACAAGCGCCGTGACAAGGACGTGCCGAACCAGGTCAGCGTCCACGAGGTCGTGGGCAACGTCGAGGGCCGGGTGTGTGTGCTGGTCGACGACATGATCGACACGGGTGGCACGATCTGTGCCGCCGCGGACGCCCTGTTCGCGCACGGGGCGGAGGACGTCATAGTGACGGCGACGCACGGGGTGCTGTCGGGCCCCGCGGCGGACCGTCTGAAGAACTCGAAGGTGAGCGAGTTCGTGTTCACGGACACGCTGCCGACGCCGGGTGAGCTGGAGATCGACAAGATCACGGTGCTGTCGATCGCGCCGACGATCGCGCGTGCGGTGCGTGAGGTGTTCGAGGACGGTTCGGTCACGAGCCTCTTCGAGGAGCAGGGCTGATCCCGGGCTGATCCCCGGGGCCGGTGATCCACTTGGGGTGCGGCCTCCCCGCCGGGTAGACTCATGGAGTTGCTCGGCGAGGGAGGCCGTTCTCATGAGGGATCATGAGGGCCGGCGGTCCGTTATCGACGCGCTCTTCGTAGCAGGCCTGTCGTGGGCCGGGTGACCATCGAACGTTCGTCACCTTGCGAGGAGTGCACCATGGCCGAGATCAAGCTCGCCACCGAGGCCCGTACCGAGTTCGGCAAGGGCGCCGCCCGCCGTATCCGTCGTGCCCACCAGGTTCCCGGCGTGGTCTACGGCCACGGCGCCGAGCCGGTCCACATCACGCTGCCGGGCCACGACCTGCTGCTGGCGCTGCGTACGCCGAACGTCCTGATCGGTCTGGAGATCGACGGCAAGGACGCGCTGGTCATCCCGAAGGCCGTGCAGCGCAACCCGCTGCGTGGCGACATCGAGCACGTCGACCTGCTCACCGTGAAGCGCGGCGAGAAGGTGGACGTCGAGGTCGCCGTGCAGGTCGAGGGTGCGCTGGCTCCGGGTTCGAACCTGCTCGAGTACGTCATGAACACGCTGCGCGTGCAGGCCGAGGCGACGAACATCCCCGAGTCCGTGACGGTTTCCGTCCAGGGCATGGACGCCGGTCAGTCGGTCTTCGCCAAGGACATCCCGCTGCCCACCGGTTCGGTGCTGGTGGACGACCCGGAGGCCGTCGTGCTGTCGGTCGTCACCGCGCAGGCCGAGCCGTCCGAGGAGGACGGCGAGGGCGAAGAGGCCTGAGCCTCGCCGCACCTGCTTGACTGACGGGGTGGCGTGTCCCTCACGGGGGTCGCGCCGCCCCGTTTTTCGTTGTCCGACCCGTTTTTCGTTGTCCGACCCGTTTCGTGGTGCGCGCGTATGCGCTGTGTGCCCCGTTCCGCTGTCCGTCCGTTCCATGCGCGAGGAGACCGAACGCAGATGTCCGACGCCACCGACCCCTGGCTGATCGTGGGCCTCGGCAATCCCGGCCCCGAGTACGCGGCGAACCGGCACAACGTCGGGTTCATGGTCGCCGATCTGCTGGCGACGCGGATCGGCGGGAAGTTCAAGCGGGCGCAGAAGGCGCAGGCCCAGGTGGTGGAGGGGCGGATGGGTCCGCCGGGTCCGCTGAGCCGTCGGGTGGTGCTGGTGAAGCCGATGTCGTACATGAACCTGTCGGGTGGGCCGGTGACGGCGCTGCGGGACTTCTACAAGGTGCCGACGGATCATGTGGTGGCAGTGCACGACGAGTTGGACATCGACTACGGGACGCTGCGGTTGAAGCTGGGGGGTGGCGACAACGGGCACAACGGGCTGAAGTCGATGACGAAGGCGATGGGTCCGGACTATCACCGGGTGCGGTTCGGGATCGGCCGGCCGCCGGGCCGTATGCAGGTGGCGGACTTCGTGCTGAAGGACTTCTCGTCCGCCGAGCGCAAGGAGCTGGCCTATCTGGTGGACCGGGCGGCGGACGCGGTGGAGGCGTTGGTGGCGGACGGTCTTGAGCGGGCGCAGTCGGCGTACAACTCCTGACATTCCTGTCGCTTCCTGGGTGTTTTCCGGCCACGAGTTGACCAAGGGTCCGGCTCTCGCCAAAGATCTGCCCCCATGAAGCGGAGCACGTCCCACCGGCTGTTGCACCACGGCCGTACGTTCGCGGCCGGCTGTGTCGTCCTGTTGCTGCTCGTGGCGGGGGTGTGGGCGTCGTGGGAGAGGGCGCACCACATCGTGCTGGCCAAGGGCCGTGAGCACGGGACGATGTCGGTGACGGGGTGCGGCGAGGACATGTGTACGGGGTCGTTCGCGCCGGACGCCCAGTCGGAGCGGCGGTCCGGGGTGACGATCGAGCGGTCCGTGGCGGTGCGCAAGGGTGACCGCTTCCCGGTGGTGGTGAAGCCGGGGACCGGGGAGGTCGTGCGGACCGGGGTGCCGGGGTTCCTGCACGCCTGGGTGCCGTTGGGCGGTGCGCTGGTGCTGGCGTCGCTGCTGATCGCGGGGGGTCTGCGGCTGACGCGGACGGCGTGGGGCACGGGGGCCGCGGGGGCGGTCCTGCTGGCGGCGACGTTCTTCGCGCTGTGACAGGACCGCGCCCGCGGGTGTTCCGGGGTGTGGGTCAGCCGGTGTTGCGGAGTCCGGCGGCGACGCCGTTGACGGTGAGCAGCAGGGCGCGGGCGAGCAGCGGGTCGGGTTCTTCTCCGCGTTCGGCGGCCTGGCGCTGGCGGGCGAGCAGGGACACCTGGAGGTAGGAGATCGGGTCCAGGTAGGCGTCGCGGATGGCGAAGGTCTGCTGGAGCACCGGGCTGGTGTCGAGGAGTTCCTTGCCGCCGGTGACCTTGAGGACTTCCCGCACGGTGAGTTCGTGCTCGGCCTGGATGACGTCGAAGACGTGCTTGAGCGGGTCGGGGACGAGGGTGTCCACGTAGTGGCGGGCGATGCGCAGGTCGGTCTTGGCGAGGGTCATCTCGACGTTGGAGAGGAAGTTCTGGAAGAAGTGCCACTGTTCGTGCATTTCGTCCAGGACGGTGTCGAGGCCGGCTTCGCGCAGCGCCTTGAGTCCGGATCCGACGCCGAACCAGCCGGGGACGATCTGGCGTGACTGGGTCCAGCCGAACACCCAGGGGATGGCGCGCAGTCCGTCGAGCGAGACGCCTGAGCCGGGGCGGCGGGAGGGCCGCGAGCCCAGGTGGAGGTCGGCGAGCTGGTCCACGGGGGTGGAGGCGAGGAAGTACGCGGGCAGGTCGGGGTCTTCGACGAGCTTGCGGTAGGCGGTGTGGGCGGCGTCGGAGACGGTGTCCATGGCCGCGTCCCAGCGGGCGAGGGCCTCGTCGGACTGGCGGGGCGCGGTGTGCAGGGCGGAGGCCTGGAGGGTGGCCGCGACGGTGAGTTCCAGGTTCTCGCGGGCGAGCGCGGGGATGAGGTACTTGTCGGAGATGACCTCGCCCTGTTCGGTGACCTTGATCTCGCCCTCCAGGGTGCCCCAGGGCTGGGCGAGGATGGCGTCGTGGGAGGGGCCGCCGCCTCGGCCGACGGTGCCGCCGCGGCCGTGGAAGAGGCGCAGGCGTACGCCGTAGCGGTGGGCGACGTCGCGCAGGCGCCGCTGGGCGCGGTGGATCTCCCACTGGGAGGTGGTGATGCCGCCGAACTTGGAGGAGTCGGAGTAGCCGAGCATGACCTCCTGGACGTCGCCGCGCAGGGAGACGAGGCGCCGGTAGGAGGGGTCGGCGAGCATGGCGTCGAGGATGACGTCGGCGGCCTTGAGCTCGTCGGTGGTTTCGAGGAGCGGCACGATGCCGATCTTGGCCCAGCCGCCGTGCAGGTCGAGGAGTCCGGCCTCGCGGGCGAGGACGGCGGCGGCGAAGACGTCGTCGGCGCCCTGGCACATGGAGATGATGTAGGACTCGATGACTTCGGGGCCGAAGCGTTCGAAGGCCTGGCTGATGGTGTGGAAGACGCCGAGGGTCTTCTCGCCGGCGGCGTCCAGGGGTGCCGGGGTGGGGGCGAGGGGGCGGCGGGAGCGGAGTTCCTTGGCGAGGAGCTTCTGCCGGTAGTCGCGGGGCATGTCGGCGTAGCGCCAGGATTCCTCGCCGAGCCGGTCGAAGAGCTGGCCGAGGGCGTGGTGGTGGGCGTCGGCGTGTTCGCGTACGTCCATGGTGGCGAGCTGGAGGCCGAACGCGGACAGGGTCCGGATGGTGCGGTCCATGCGGCCGTCGGCGAACAGTCCGCCGCGGTGTTCGCGCAGGGAGGTCTGGATGAGGGTGAGGTCGTGGATGAGTTCGGAGGTGCCGAGGTAGTCGCAGCCGGGGCGGTGCGGGGTGCCGGTGGCGAGGCGTTCGCGGGTGTTGACGAGCTTCTGGCGGATGCAGGTGGCCTTGAGCCGGTAGGGCTCTTCGGCGTTGAGCCGCTTGTAGCGGGGGCTGATCTCCGGGAGGAGTTCCAGGTCGGTCTGGAGGGAGGTGAGGAGCTCGTCGGTGGCTCCGGCGTAGCGGATGGAGTTGGAGAGCAGTCCGCGCAGGTAGTCGATGAGTTCGAGGGCGTCGGTGATGCCGTGTTCGTGCTGGAGGATCAGGACGTCCCAGGTGACCTTGGGGGTCACGTTGGGGTTGCCGTCGCGGTCGCCGCCGATCCAGGTGCCGAAGGTGAGGGGGCGGGTGCCGGCGGGGAGTTCGACGCCGACGCGTTCGAGTTCGGCGGCGAGGTCCTCCAGGACGTCGCCGACGGCTTCGGCGTGGAGTTCGTCGAGGTAGTAGATGGCGTTGCGGGCTTCGTCGGTGGGTTCGGGCCGTACGACGCGGAGTTCGTCGGTCTGCCAGATGAGGTCGATGTTCTCGGCGAGCCGCAGGTCGTGGCGGCGGCGGTCGGCCTCGATGACGGGGGTTTCCAGCAGCTCGGCGATGCGGCGGAGCTTGTTGAGCACGGAGCGGCGGGCGGCTTCGGTGGGGTGTGCGGTGAAGACGGGGCGGACGTTGAGGTTCTTCACCGTCTCGCGCAGGTGTTCGGGGTCCGCGTCCTTGAGCCGGTCGGCGGTGCGGGCGAGGACTCCGCCGTCGGCGGCCCGGCGGTCGCGCATCTCGTGGGCGCGGTGGACCTGCTCGGTGACGTTGGCGAGGTGGAAGTAGGTGGAGAAGGCGCGGACGAGCTGGGCGGCGGTCTCCAGGGCGGTGTCGCCGAGGAGCTGGGCGGCCGCTTCGCCGTCGGTGCGGGTGAGGGCCCGGACGCGTTCGACGAGGTCGAGGAGTTCGGGGCCCTCCTGGCGTACGAGGGTCTCGCCCAGCAGGTCGCCGAGGCGTCGGATATCGGCCCGCAGTTCGGTGTTCGCGGCGGGGGTCTGGTCGGCACTGCTCACAGTGTGCGGCTCCTTGCAGTGGTGGGAAGAGGTGCGTCGCGTAAGCGTCTCCCTGGAAGGTGGCGGCGGGAGACCGGTGAGCACGTCTGTCACAGGGGTCCGGGGTCGTCGCGGTACTCACGCCACCCCGGGTGAACGCAGAGTGCGGACCGCGCTGTCCGACCCACCCAGGATAGGTGGCCGGGGGACGGGCGTGTGGGCAGCCCTGGGGAGTGGTTGACGGTGGGGCCGGGGGTGGGTGTCACCGGGGTGGTGGCGTGGGCGGTCTCGTGTCGCGGGTGGTTTCGCTGCCATACTTACGTTGCCGTAGGTTACGGAAGCGTAGCCCGGTCATACCGTCATATTTCCTCACCTCACGGGGGACTCCCCTATGACCACCAGCCCCGATGTACTCGACGACGGCCTGCCGTCCGCCGTCCCCGATCCCGCACCCTCCTCCGGCACGCTCGGCGGAGACAACAAGCGTTCGATCGAGCAGATCGCGCTGCTGCTGTTCATCGTGGTGCCCTTCGCGGCCCTGGTCGCCGCGGTGCCTCTCGCCTGGGGCCGCGGTGTGAGCTGGCTGGACCTGTCCCTGATGGTCTTCATGTACTACCTCGGCTGCCACGGGGTGACGATCGGCTTCCACCGCTACTTCACGCACGGCTCCTTCAAGGCGAAGCGGCCACTGCGCCTCGCCCTGGCGGTCGCGGGCTCCATGGCGGTGGAGGGTCCGCTGGTGCGCTGGGTGGCCGACCACCGCAAGCACCACCGCTTCTCCGACGCCGAGGGCGACCCGCACTCGCCGTGGCGGTTCGGCGACGACCTCCCGGCCCTGCTCAAGGGCCTGTGGTGGGCCCACATCGGCTGGATGTTCAACGAGGAGCAGACACCGCAGCAGAAGTACGCGCCCGACCTGGTCAAGGACCCCGCGATCCGGGCGATCTCCCGCCACTTCGTGAGCTTCACCGTCCTCTCGCTGGCCATCCCGCCGCTGGTCGGCGGACTGGTGACGATGTCGTGGTGGGGCGCGTTCACCGCGTTCTTCTGGGGTTCGCTGGTCCGGGTGGCGCTGCTGCACCACGTGACCTGGTCGATCAACTCCATCTGCCACGCGGTCGGCAAGCGGCCCTTCAAGTCCCGTGACCGCTCGGGCAACGTGTGGTGGCTGGCCGTCCTCTCGTGCGGCGAGTCCTGGCACAACCTGCACCACGCGGACCCGACGTGCGCCCGGCACGGGGTGCTGCGCGGCCAGATCGATTCCAGCGCCCGGCTGATCCGCTGGTTCGAGCAGGCGGGCTGGGCGCGCGACGTGCGCTGGCCGGACGCCTCGCGTATGGCCTCCCGCCGCAAGCCCGTGGGCGCCGACCCGGCATGATTGAGGACGTGGTCACCGACTCAGGCAGCAACGGCGAGAAGAGCAGGACTTCCCCTACCCGACGGGCCCGGCGGGTCCGGATGACCGGTAAGGAGCGCCGGGAGCAGCTGCTGGACATCGGCCGCACCCTGTTCGCGGACCGGGGCTTCGAGGGCACCTCGGTCGAGGAGATCGCGGCCCGCGCGGGGGTCTCCAAGCCGGTGGTGTACGAGCACTTCGGCGGCAAGGAGGGCCTGTACGCCGTCGTGGTGGACCGCGAGATGCGCCAGTTGCTCGACCTGGTGACGGGCGCGCTGACCGCGGGCCATCCGCGTGAGCTGCTGGAGCAGGCGGCGTTCGCCCTGCTGGACTACATCGAGACGTACACGGACGGGTTCCGCATCCTGGTGCGGGACTCCCCCGTCGCCCAGTCCACGGGCACATTCGCGTCGCTGATCAGCGACATCGCCACGCAGGTGGAGGACATCCTCGGCCTGGAGTTCAAGGCCCGCGGCTTCGACCCGAAGCTGGCGCCGCTCTACGCGCAGGCCCTCGTCGGGATGGTGGCGCTGACCGGGCAGTGGTGGCTGGACGTCCGCAAGCCGAAGAAGGCGGAGGTCGCGGCCCATCTGGTGAATCTGGCCTGGCACGGGCTGGAGAACCTGGAGTCGAAGCCGCGCCTGATCGGCCACCGCAAGAACTGACGGCCCGCGCCCGCTCACCCGGCCCCGTGTCCCGCCGGCCGCTCTCCGGCCCCGGCGGGGCGCCGGGGCCGTTCCCGTCCGGTGTGACGCCGTTCCCGTCCGGCGCGGCGTGGCGCCGGGGCCGGGGTACTACTCGGGGGTCCGGGCCACCGCGAAGACGCGGCGGAAGGGCAGCACCGTGCCGTGGGGGCCCGGCGGGTAGGCGGTGCGCAGCAGTTCGCGGTAGGCGGCGACGAAGGCGTCGCGGGCTTCGGGGTCGTCGGCCAGGGCGGTGAGTACGGGGCGCAGCCCGGTCCCCTTCACCCAGTCCAGGACGGGGTCCTCGCCCGTCAGGAGGTGCAGATAGGTGGTCTCCCAGACGTCGGCCTCGCAGCCGAGGCCGGTGAGGTGGGCGAGGTACTCCGCCGGGGTGTCCACCGCGTCGCCGTGGCGCAGCACCCCGCCCAGCCGGTCGCGCCAGCGCGGTGACGCGGCGAGTTCGCGCATCAGGGTGTGGCTGGGGGCGTCGAAGTTGCCGGGGACCTGGAAGGCGAGGGTGCCGCCGGGGGCGAGGGCGTCCAGCCAGCGGGGGAAGAGCGCGGTGTGGTCCGGCACCCACTGGAGCAGCGCGTTGGAGACGATCAGGTCGTACGTCTCGCCGGGGGTCCAGGTCGCGGCGTCGGCCTCGGCGAAGTCGAGGCCGGGTCCGGCGTGGGCGCGGGCCCGCTCCAGCATTCCGGGGGAGTTGTCGTAGCCGGTGACACGGGCCCCGGGCCAGCGTGCGGCGAGGAGGGCGGTGGCGTTGCCCGCGCCGCAGCCGAGGTCCGCGATGCGTGGGGCGGGGTGCGGCAGGGGGCCGACACGGGCCAGCAGATCGTGGAAAGGGCGGGTGCGGTGGTCGGCGTGGCGGAGATACTGCTGGGGGTCCCAGACGGGTGAGGTCATGGTTCCAGCATCACCAGCCACTTGTTTCGATGTCAAGATACTCGAAATCAAGAGACTTCATGTCGAGGGACCCTTTACACTGATCGACATGGAGGACGAGGTCGACCGGCTGGTCGCTGCATGGCGCCGAGAGCGCCCGGACCTCGACGTGGAACCGCTCGAGGTCCTGAGCCGTGTCTCCCGCCTGGCCCGCCATCTCGACCGGGCCCGCAGGATCGCCTTCGCCGAGCACGAACTGGAGCCCTGGGAGTTCGACGTCCTGACGTCGCTGCGCCGCGCCGGCGCGCCCTACCAGCTCTCCCCCGGCCAGCTCCTCACCCAGACGCTCGTCACCTCGGGCACCATGACCAACCGCATCGACCGGCTCACCAAGAAGAACCTGGTCGAACGGCTGCCCGATCCGAGCGACCGCCGCGGTGTGCTCGTCCGGCTGACCGCCGAGGGCCGTGACAAGGCCGACCAGTCGCTGGCCGGCCTGCTCGACCAGGAGCGCGCCATCCTGGGCGAGCTCTCCGGCCGGCAGCGCTCCGAGCTGGCCGGTCTGCTACGCCGGCTGACCGCCCCGTTCGACAACATCCCCGGCTAGCGCGACCGGGCCGACCCCCGCCCGGCGGGCCAGGGCCACGGCGGCGAGCGTCGAGTGCACCCCCAGCTTGCCCAGGACGTTCTGCATATGGGTGCGCACCGTGTGCGGGGAGAGGAAGAGCCGCTCCGCGACCGCCTTCCGGCCGAGCCCCGCGACCATGCAGCGCAGCACCTCCCTCTCACGCGGGGTCAGCGACTCCACCAGCTGCTCGCTCTCCGTACGGTGCCGGCGCGCGGTGGTCAGCTCCCGCAGGACCCCGGTGAGCAGCGCGGGCGGCAGATGCGTCTCGTCGCGCAGCACCCCCCGGATGACGGCCAGCAGGCGTTGCAGGGAGCAGTCCTTGGCGACCCAGCCCGACGCGCCGGCCTGGAGCGCCAGCGCGGCGCGGCCCGGATCGTCCTTCTCGGCGAGCACCACCGTACGGACCGAGGGCCTGCTGACCCGCACCCCCGCCACCAGCGAGATGCCGTCCACCGGGGCGTTCCGGTCCGGTGCGGCCGGGGGGCGCGCGCCGGAGGCGGTCGCGCCCAGGTCCGCGTCGACCAGCATCACGTCGTAGTGCCGGTTCTCGGCGGCCGCGCGTTCCAGACACCGCAGGGCGGCGGGCCCGCTGCCCGCCGCGGCCACGTCCACGTCCGGTTCGGCCGCGAGGGCCGCCGCCAGTGACTCGGCAAAGATGCGGTGGTCGTCGACCACGAGAACCCGGATACGAGCCACAGGCACCCCCATGCTGCGTTTGCTCCTGGGGGCGCCTCTGCGCGGCCGGCCCCGACGGCGGACGGACCACCGCGGATACGACGCCCGGACCGTTCGAGGCGACCGGTCCGCACGGCCGCCGCCGTGCCGGGCCGGCGCCCACCCGGGCGTCGCATCCGACTGTCTCGTCCCCTGAATCGGCACCGGCCCCCACCGGTGCTGTGCATCAGCGTACGGCGGGTAGGGGGCGGCGGAGAGCAATTCGCAGAACTGACCGTCCGACGTGTTTAGGGTGTGCCTCATGTTCCGTCTTGAGACAGAAGTGGACAAGGAACGTCGTATTCTGCTGGGCCGTCGGCTGCACGACGACGACTGGGACGGATCCTCCGGCCTGCGGGCCCTGCACTCCACTTCCGCCGAGCACGAACTCCCCCTGGACGTATGGCTCCTGGACGAGGACGGGACCCTGGTCGGCGGGCTGGCCGGGCGCACCTGGGCGTACTGGCTCCATGTGGACCTGCTCTGGGTGGACGCCCGCCACCGGGGCGAGGGCCATGGGGCCCGGCTCCTCGCCCAGGCGGAGCGGACCGCCCGCGAGGACCGGGCCTGCACCCGCTCCCGGCTGGAGACCTGGGACTTCCAGGCCCCCGCCTTCTACCGGAAGCACGGGTACGAGGTGGCCGGCGAGGTCGCGGACTACCCGCCGGGCGTCCATGAGTTCACCCTGGTCAAGCGGCTGGACCAGCCGGAACCAGACGCCGGGCACCGGCCGAGGGGACTGCGGGGAAGACTCCTGGGACGGCGTGTCCGGCCGAGGTGAACGCCTCCACCACGGCCTTGGTGACGGTGTCCGCCGCCGAGTCCTCCACCAGCACGATCGCGGAGCCGCCGAAGCCGCCACCGGTCATCCGGGCGCCGAGCGCACCGGCCGCGCCGGCCGCGGAGACCACCAGGTCCAGTTCGGGGCAGGAGACCCGCAGGTCGTCGCGGAGCGAGCGGTGCCCGTCGTCGAGCACCGGGCCCGCCGCCCGTACGTCACCGGCGTCGAGCAGTTCGATGACCCGCTCCACCCGGTGGTTGTCGCTCACCACATGGCGGACGTAGCGCACCACGGACTCGTCCACGCCCGCCGCCTCCAGCGCGCCGAGCGCGTCGCCCAGACCGTCGTACGGCAGGTCGCGCAGGGTGGGTATGCCGAGCGCCCGCGCGCCCGCCTCGCAGCCGGCCCGCCGCTCCGCGTACGCGCCGTCCCCCAGCGAGTGCTTGACGCGGGTGTCCACGACCAGCAGCCGCAGGCCGTGCGCGGCCAGGTCGAAGGGCACCTGGCGCTGGGTGAGGTCGCGGGTGTCGAGGTACAGCGCGTGGCCCTCGGTGCAGCAGGCCGAGGCCATCTGGTCCATGACCCCGCACGGCACGCCGACGAAGTCGTTCTCCGCGCGCTGTCCGAGGACGGCCAGCTCCGGGGCGCTCAGGCCCAGTTCGAAGAGGTCGTTCAGGGCCAGCGCGGTGACGACTTCGAGGGCGGCGGAGGAGGAGAGCCCGGCGCCGACCGGCACGGTCGAGGTCAGCTCGATGTCCGCGCCGGTGACCGGGTGCCCGGCCTCGCGCAGCGCCCACACCACTCCGGCCGGGTAGGCGGCCCAGCCGTGGCCGGAGCGCGGGGCCAGCTCCTCGACGCGCAGGGAGACGACCCCGCCCGGTACGTCGGTGGAGTGCAGGCGCAGTTCGCCGTCGGTGCGGCGGGCCACGGCCGCCCGCGCGGCGTGCGGCAGGGCGAGCGGCATCACGAAGCCGTCGTTGAAGTCGGTGTACTCGCCGATCAGATTCACTCGTCCGGGTGCTGCCCAGACCCCCTCGGGGGCGTGTCCGTACAGCTCGGTGAACGACGCGGTCAGCTCGGCGTGGCCGGTTCCGGCGTGGTCGGTCATGGGGTGGCGGTTTCCTCTCGGCGGGCGAACGTCCAGGCGTCGGCGACGATGGCGGACAGGTCGGCGCGCGACGGCTGCCAGCCGAGCCGCCGCCGGGCGGTGGCCGCGGAGGCGACCAGCACGGCGGGGTCCCCGGCGCGGCGCGGGGCCGCGGTCTCGGGGACCGGGTGCCCGGTGACCCGCCGGACGGTCTCGATGACCTCGCGCACGGAGAAGCCGTTGCCGTTGCCGAGGTTGCAGATCAGGTGCTCGCCCGCGGTGGCGGCGTCCAGGGCCAGCAGATGGGCGTCGGCGAGGTCCGCGACATGGATGTAGTCACGCACACAGGTGCCGTCGGGGGTCGGGTAGTCGTCGCCGTACACCGAGATCGACTCACGGCGGCCGAGGGCGACCTGGAGGACCAGCGGGATGAGGTGGGACTCGGGGTCGTGGCGCTCACCGCAGGCGCCGTAGGCCCCGGCGACGTTGAAGTAGCGCAGGGAGACGGCGGCCAGGCCGTGGGCGCGGGCCTCGCCGCTGATCATGTGGTCGACGGCGAGCTTGGAGGCGCCGTACGGGCTGGTCGGCGCGGTCGGGTCGGTCTCGGTGATGAGGCTGGACACCGGCTCGCCGTAGGTCGCCGCGGTGGACGAGAAGACCAGGGTGCGCACCCCGGCGTCCCGCATGGCGGCGAGCAGGGCGGTGGTCCCGCCGACGTTGTTCACCCAGTACTTCTCGGGGTCGGTGACGGACTCACCGACCTGGGAGTACGCGGCGAAGTGCAGGACCCCGTCGTAGGAGGCGTCCAGCCACTTGGCGGCGTCCTGGACGCGGCCCTCGACGAACTCGGCCCCGGCCGGGACGCCCTCGCGGAAGCCGGTGGACAGGTCGTCCAGCACGGTCACGGTGTGACCGGCTTCCAGCAGGTGGGCGGCGACGACACTGCCGACGTATCCCGCGCCGCCCGTCACCAGGTACTTCTTCCCCGGGTTGCTCACTCGCTCGCTACCTCTCGCAGTCGCTGGGCCGCGGCCTCCGGCGGCACGTCGTTGATGAACACGTCCATGCCGGACTCGGAGCCCGCGAGGAACTTCAGCTTGCCGGAGGTCCGCCGGATGGTGAAAAGCTCCAGATGGAGCCCGAACTCCTCCCGCCCGGGTGCCCGGAAGGGCGCCTGGTGCCAGGCGGAGATGTACGGGGTCGGCGGCTCGCCGGGGCCGAAGATCCGGTCGAATCGCCTCAAGAGTTCCAGATAGACCTGTGGGAACTCCGTGCGCGCCGCCTCGTCCAGCTCCCGCAGGTCGGCGACCCGGCGGCGCGGGTAGAGGTGGACCTCGTAGGGCCAGTGCGCGGCGTACGGCACGAAGGCGGCCCAGTGCTCGCCCTCCAGGACGATCCGGTCGCCGTCGGACAGCTCGCGGGCCACGACGGCGTCGAACAGGTTGCCACCGGTCTCCGCACGGTGGGCCGCGGCCGAGCGCAGCATCCGCTCGGTGCGCGGGGTGACGAAGGGGTAGCCGTAGATCTGTCCGTGCGGGTGGCCGAGGGTGACACCGATCTCGGCGCCCCGGTTCTCGAAGCAGAAGACCTGCTCGACCTGCGGAAGCCCGGCGAGGTCGGCGGTCCTGTCCGTCCAGGCCGCGAGGACGAGCGCGGCCTGCTCCTCGGTGAGCCCGGAGAAGGACACGTCGTGGTCGGAGGTGAAGCAGACGACCTCGCAGCGGCCAGAGTCACCGGCGAGCGAGGGGAAGCGGTTCTCGAAGACGGCGACGTCGTAGTCCGCGTCGGGGATCTCGCTGAACCGGCCGTCCTGGGACGGGCAGAGCGGGCACTCGTCGGCCGGCGGGTGGTAGGTACGCGCCTGCCGGTGCGAGGCGATGGCCACGCTGTCACCGAGCAGCACGTCACGGCGGATCCCGGAGGAGGTCGAGACGGCGTCCAGCGGCCGCTTGTCGACCGCGTCCCGGACGGTGTCGTCCGCGCGGTCGTAGTAGATCAGCTCACGGCCGTCCGCGAGGGTCGTAACCGTCTTCTTCACCAGGGTCCTCCATGTAACCGCCCTCTCAACATAACCGCACACAATTAATCACAACTCAACATGAGCGTCAATGACGCCTGGTCGGGGTCTGAGGAACATCCGTGTCAGATCGTGCGCCAAGGGTTCGCTGGGCAGTTTGGTGCTGACCTGGAGTGATTGAGCGTCGGAGCCTTCGTGGGTCGTTGTTGTCGATCTTCGGAGAGCTGTTGTGGCGGTCGAGTTCCTGACGGATGAGCAGGCGGTCCGGTACGGGTCGTTCCACGAGGTGCCCTCGCGGGCGGAGCTGGAGCGGTACTTCTTCCTGGACGACGCGGACCGGGAGGCGGTGCAGGCCAAGCGCCGTTCACACAACCGGCTCGGGTTCGCGGACGCCTCGTGCCTGAAGCTGTACGGCGAGCGGGACGGTACGGCCCGTACCCACGCTGGGGAGATCCAGCAGGCCGGGAGCCGGCAGGCCACGGGACTCAGCTCTGGACACACCAGAGGCTGAGTCCGTTGACCAGAACGCAGGTACACCGCCTGTTTGTTGCGCTATACGGGCTGGGCCGTGGGCAGGATGGTCAGTTCGCTGATGTTGACGTGTCGGGGAAGAGCGGCAATGAAGGCAACGGTCTCTGCGATGTCGGTGCCGCGCAGGCACTCGATGTCGTGGAGCAGGCCGGCCATCAGGGCGCCGGCGTCGGGGTCGGTGACGTGGTCGGGTAGTTCGGTGTCGACCATGCCGGGCTCGATGGCGCTCACCCGCACGTTCTTTCGGCCCAGTTCGACTCGGATGAGACGGGTGAGGTGGCTGATGTACGCCTTGGTCCCCGAGTAGATCGAGAACTTCTCCAGAATGCGTGTCGCCGCGATGGAGGAGGTGTTGATCAGGTCGGCGGACTTTCCACGCTCAGCGCCGGCAGTCAGGTGCGGGAGGAAGGCAGCGATCACGTTCATCACTCCCGTGACGTTGAGATCGATCTGCCGCTGCCAGTCCTCGACCTTGAGCTCGTCGATGGCAGAGATCAACTGGACGCCCGCGTTGTTGAACACCAGGTCCGCCGGTCCCAGCGTATCCGCCACCTGGTCGGCGGCTGTGCGGACGGCTGCCCGGTCGGTGACATCGACGGACAGGGGTACGGCCTTTCCGCCGGCCGCGGTGATGTCGGCGGCGAGGGAGGCGAGCTTTTCCTGGCGGCGTGCGATGACGGCGACAGAGGCTCCAAGTTCGGCGAGTCGGCGGGCGGTGGCCGCCCCCATGCCGCTGGAGGCTCCGGTGACCACGGCCACACGGCCGTCCAACGGCCGACCGGTAAGCAGGTACGTCATGATGAGAGATATGTCCTGTTGCTCGGGATTGGTCTGGGGTGGTCAGGCAGCGTCGTCGCAGGCCGTGGCGGCGGACTTGTCCTGCCAGGCCGCGAGGTCGTCCTGAAGGCTGCGGATCTTGACCAGCTGGCGTTCGATCGCGTCGCGCCCCAGGGCCAGGTGCCCAGGCAGCTTGTCCTGGCAGGTCACCTCATAGATCAGGGCGGCGCCCTTGACCGGGTCGCCGAGCTGGGTGTGGTTGGCGGTGTCGATCCAGTCCAGGGTGGCGTGGGCCGGCGTGCCGTCGTAGGCGGGGATGCGCTCGGCCGCGGTCGACAGGGAGCTGGCGTCGAGGAAGTCGGTGCGGAAGACACCGGGCTCCACGACCATGCTCTGGATCCCGAACGGCTCCAATTCCACCGCGAGCGCCTCGCTGATACCGGCCACCGCGAACTTCGACGCGCTGTACATGCTCACCCCGGGCTCGCCCTCGAATCCGGAGCGGGAGCCGATGTTCACGATCTTTCCGGCTCCGGCCGCCCTCATCGCGGGCAGGACCGCGCGGGTGACGTTGATCAGCCCGAAGACGTTGAGATCGAACAGGGACCGCGCCTCGGCGTCCGTGATCTCCTCCAGCGCCCCGAGCAGACCGCGCCCCGCGTTGTTGACGAGGACGTCGATCGTGCCGAAGCGCTCCACGGCCGTCTCGACCGCGGCGGTGATGTCCTCGCCGCGGGTGACGTCGAGGGCGACACCGAGGACGCGGTCGTGCCGGCACAGCTCGTCCGGCAGCTTCCGCGGGTCACGGGCGGCGACCACGACGTTGTCGCCGCCGTTCAGTGCCGCCCGCGCGATCTCCAGCCCCAGCCCGCGGGAGCCGCCGGTGATGAACCACGTTGCCATGAAGGTGTCTCCATCCGTTCGCTTCGCCCGGACACCCCTTGCGGTGGCGGGCTCCGGCATCCACTGAACCAACTCTGAGCAGGCAAAAGAGGCCTCAAAAGGGCCCGCCTGATCGGGGGACGAAATGGGCCACCCTCCCGCCGCCGAATCCTCGGTGAACGCGCGACCCTGGATGTATGGATCGTGAGCACCCCACCAGCGCACCCATGGCGGAATTCCTCCGCTCCGCCCGCGCCCGCCTCACCCCGCAGAAAGCCGGGCTCGACGACCCCAGCCCGGTCCGACGCCGGGTATCCGGACTGCGCAGGGAGGAACTCGCCCGGCTGGCCGGGGTGAGCGTGGACTACTACACCCGCCTCGAACAAGGTCGCAGCCGCAGCGCCTCCACAGAGGTCCTCGACGCGCTCGCCACCGCCCTGCACCTGGACGACGCTGAGCGCAGCCACCTGCACACCCTCGCCCGGCCACGGCCCCGGCCGGCCCGCCGGCGCCCCCGCCCCCAGCGCGTCCACCCCGCCACCTGGGACTTGCTGGACACCCTCCAGCAGACCGGCCGCCCCGGTTTCGTCCTCGGACGACGCCTCGACGTGCTGGCCCACAACCCACTCGCCGGACGCCTGATCACCGACTTCCGCGCCCTCCCCGCGGCCGAGCGGAACCAGGCCCGCTTCGTCTTCCTCGACCCGCACGCGCGCGAGCTGTACCGGGACTGGCCCCGCGTCGCCGCCGACACCGCCGCCATGCTCCGCCTCGACGCGGGCCGCCACCCCGACGACCCGGCCCTCAGTGCCCTGGTCGGTGACCTGTCCATACACAGCGAGGAATTCCGCCGCTTCTGGTCCGACAACAAAGTCCACCGGCGCACGACCGGCACCAAGGACTACCACCACCCGCTCGTCGGCGACCTCACCGTCACCTACCAGGCCCTCACCCCCGCAGACGACCCCGACCAGATCCTCTTCGTCTACGGCACCGAACCCGGCAGCCCGTCCGAGACCTCCCTGCGCCTGCTGGCCCGATGGAGCAGGACGGCAGCCGATACCGCCAGCGTCACAGCGCAAGCGCCAGGAGCGCACGACTGACACAAGCCCGCTCCGGTCGTCAAAAGGTACGAGACGCATCCGACGCAGAGCGGTCTCTCCCCCACGCCCCGGGGCTTCGCACTCCGGGACAGTGAGCGACCAGCGGCTGGTGCCGCCCGGGGCAAGCAGGCTGGTCAGCTCGGAGATCGCCTCCGAGGAGGGCTTGAAGTAGCGGCGGACATTCTCGGGCTTCTTGTGCCGGGACTTCGCCATCAGCATCAGCAGAGAGGCGCCCTGCTCCCCGAGGTGGGTCAGGGCGGTGTGCCTTGTGTCCGCAGAGACCGTGTGCGGATGACCTCGTGTTGCGATTGAGTAAGCCAGGGGTCGCGGCCACATTCGCGACCCAGATCGTCGCGCGTGTTGCATTCTGCGAGGTCTCCTGTGGTGCAGATCACTCGTCACTGTTGCCCGTGGGGCCAAGCTGTCAGTGGGGACTGAGATCGTGCATCCGTGAGCGAACTGGTTGAGCATGTCGATGAGCACGACCGCGTGCTGGGGATCGTCGAACGGGATGAGGCGGTGCGTGAGAACTGGCTGCATCGCATTGCAGCGACGATCTGTCGTGATCGCGAAGGTCGGATCTTGGTGCTGCGGCGGGCCGAGACGTTGTCCCGGTTTCCGGGCTACTACGACGCGATGGTCGGCGGAGCCGTGGACGTGGGCGAGTCCTATGAGGAGGCGGCAGTCCGCGAGTTGGCTGAAGAACTGGGCGTTCGTGTGCCGGTGAGTTTCCTGTTCAAGCTCCTTTTCCGGGAGGGGCTTAGTCCCATCTGGCTCGGGGTGCATGAGGCCGTCGTGTCGGAGACCCTGGTCCCGGACTCGGGTGAGATCGACTGGTACGACTGGCTGACAGTGGCCCAACTGCGCGCAGTGGTTGATGAATGGTGCTTCGTTCCGGGAGGGCGGGAGGCTCTGCGCCAGTACTTGGGGTCTGGATTCGGCAGCGGTGCGAGCGATCTGACAGCCGGGTGACCAGCGATGCGGGTTACCTCGGTTCAGGGGCATTTCAGCTGCAGGACCCGATGACGGCGGTTCGCGGTGCTGGGAGACGGCTGACCTTGGCTTTCCCGTTGGCGGCTTCGCGGAGCCGGACGATCTCCTCGTGCTGGGCGGCGAGGCGGGCCAGGGCCTGGCTGCGGAGTTCGGTGAGCTCGTCGACCGTCTGCTCCGACTGGGCGAGCCGTTCCCGGAGCTTGGTGTTTTCTACCTTGAGCCGGGAGATCTGAGCGTCGCGAGGGTCAGGGATCTCGCCGGCCTCACGCAATACGTTCAGGCGTCGTTCGAACTCGACGCGCAGATGAGCGTAGGGGCGGGTGCCGTAGAACGCGGTGCGGTCGACGGCGGCCTCGCTGGCGAGGGTCTTGATGTCGCACTTTCCGCCTCGCGGGATCTCACCGCGGAGGAGCCGATCCATGGCGGCTCGGATGCGGTTCTCGTTCTCGGTCCGCTGGGCTGCTCCAGCCGGAGCCCTCCGTGGTGGCCGCGCGGTCCAGTTCCAGGTAGTCGTGCAGTCCAGCGAGAGCCTCGTAGGAGGTCCACGTGGTGCGGAACTTCTTGCCTTTGGTGATCCCAGTCGGCACCGGAAACGGGACGGGAACCGCGGTCGGCTCCGGCGGCAGGGCGGGGATCTCCCAGGGCAGAAGGTAGGTGAACTCCTGCAGCCGCATCCCGCTGGCCAGCGCGTGATCCCCGACCGCCCCGTTGCGGGTCAGCTCCCGCCCATGGAAACCGGTGTCCTGCGAGCCGTCCGGGGTCAGCCCGCGTAGCCCCTTGCGGAACAGTTCGGTGAAGTCCGGCTCCAGGTACTTGATCGTCACATGCGGCTTCGGCGTGCGACGGACCGCCAGATTCACCCGCACCTCCCGGCCGGTCCCGGCGAACAGAGCCCGCGCGGCCCGATAGGTGAACGGCTCGGCCACCGCGTACCCCTCGTGCATCGCCCACCGGTAGAACAGCGACAGGATGCTCATGTGCTGGCCCCACGTCGTCGCCGCGAACCGGGCCTTCAGCGGGCCCGCGGCCCGGTGCTCGGCGTACCGGCTCAGCCCGGCCTTCAATCGCTCGCGTGAGTCGAACAGGCCCACCCCGTGCTCGGCCAGGAACTCGATCCACTCCTTGACCGCTCGCGCGTAGTTCTCCCACGAGTTCGGCGCCGGCGCCCCGCTTGCAGGGAGCTCACGCAGCCACCGGTTCACCACCGCCGCGGGGCGCGGCGCGGCCGGGCCGTCCTCGAAGCGCAGGTCGTCGTCGACGAGCACGGGCATCCCCTCGGGGATCAACGGCCGATGCTCGACATCCCAGGACTCCCAGTCCTGGGACGAGAAAAAGCTCAGGATCATGAGGGCTGACAGTAGAAACACCACACGGCTCAGCGCAATGCCAAAACACCCAGCTCAGCAGCCCAGTTGGAGCCAATCGCTACACGGAAACTAAGCAGAGACAAAATGGCGGTACTCGTGCAGGTCCCAGCCGGTCCCCGGCCCGCGCACCGCGGTGTGTTCATCCAGCGGGGCGCGAGCCTGGCAGGGCCGCTTCACGTACGGCCCGGAGAACGTCACCGCAGGTGACGAACCAAGCTCCCGCGGATAATGGGGCGTTGTCCGTGGGAAGACTTCAGACGGGTCCGGTCGCCGACGCCCCGTCAGCCACCTACCAGGGTCGACGTCGGCTTAGCGCACGATCTGACATGGATGTTCCTCAACCCCCTGGTCCGGGACGCCTCACGGGCAACGCAAAGCCCCACCGTGCGGGGCACGGTGGGGCGAGGCCGGAACGTCCGGTCAGACGGTGCCGAGGTCTCCCGCCCGGACGCCCGCGACGAACGAGGAGAACGCGTCGGCGGAGACACGCAGAACGGGACCGCTCACCTGCTTGGAGTCACGGACGGGAACGACCCCGCGCGTGGCGGCGAAGCCGGCGGCGACCTCGACACAGTCGCCGCCGTTCGAGCTGTACGAGGACGTGTACCAACGGAGGGATTCGATCGTCACGGGATGCCCTTTCACAACTGGCTGATCTTGGCCACCGACGCTGCCCGCGAGCCTGCGGGGTCGGGACGCCACACCGTCAGCGAAAGCCCGCCGCGCTCGGCACGGTAGGGCGACGCCGGGACGGTCAGTCAGACGGCGTCAAGCTCTCCGCCCCGGACGCCCGCCACGAACGAGGAGAACGCGTCGGCGGAGACACGCAGAACGGGACCGCTCACCTGCTTGGAGTCACGGACGGGAACGACCCCGCGCGTGGCGGCGAAGCCGACGGCGATCTCCACGCAGTTGCCGCCGTTCGAGCTGTACGAGGACTTGTACCAACAGAGGGATTCGGTCGTCACGGGATACCCTTTCACAACTGGCTGATCTTGGCCACCGACGCTGCCTGCGACAGCGAATCGTCCCGGCCGGTGCGGCCGTCAGCCGAGCTTCGTGGAGCGCACGAAGTCGGTGAAGGCGCTCCGGCTGACCATCAACACCGGTCCGGCAGGCGCCTTGCTGTCCCGAATCGGGACGATGCCGTGCGCGGCGGCGTGAGCCGGGTGCCACTCCACACATTCTCCGCCGTTGTTCTGACTGAACGAACTACTCATCCAGCCATCCATCGCGACCGTGTGATTCATGAATAGCGTTCCTTCCGGATCGAGGTGATCAGCTCAGCTGACGCGTCCGGCGAGAGGGCCAGCGCCGTCAGCAGATCATAGGCGTCGGACGCCTTCGTTCTGTCTTCCGGTTCTGCCAGCACGTACCCCCGTGGGAAGCCGTCGACATGCACCACGTCCTCGTCATCAGGAAACGACAGGATGCCGAACGGCGAGGCCCAACCGTGGTGTTGTCCGATGTCGGGCACGACCTGCACGCGATGCCGTGCGACGTCCGAAAGCCGCAACAGGTGCCCCAGTTGCTGGTGCATCACATCGCGACCCCCGACCATGTTGGTCAGCGCGGCCTCGTTGAGGATCAACCAGAGCCGCGCCGGATCGCGGTCTCGCTCCAGAATCCGCTGCCGGTCTATGCGGCCGGTGACCAGCTCTTCCAGGTTGGAAGGCCGCCCCGTGCGCAGTACGGCCCGGGCATAGGACTCGGTCTGCACCAGGCCAGGCATGAGCTGAGGATGGAACATCCGCAGGCTCGACGCCTTCCATTCCAGCTCCAGGTAGCGACGGAACCACGGCGGGAAGGCGTATCTCATCGCCAGCGGCCACAGCCTCTCGAACAGCCCGTCCGCTCCAGGGAAGATCTGGTCGCAGGCCCGCGCGAAGTTCAACGACGGGGTCCGCTTGCCCGCTTCGATCTTGGCCACCAGTGAATAGCCGCAGGAGGCCGCCCGGGCCAAATCCTCCCGCCGGATGTTCCAACGCTCACGCGCGACTTGAACCTCCGCCCCGAAGAACGTGAGCGGCGTCTCGGCCGGGTCCGGCGTGGCGGGTTCCGCCTCTACTGCCACCAGTTCGCCCCCACTTCCTTGGACACCGGCTCATGTCCAACTGGACACTTCACACTGTCCACCCTAACCCTCTGTTGCCTGGTCGTCACAGTGCCGAAGCTGGTCCTGAAGCCACGGATCAGCACCACCGTGAGGACTCATGGACCCACCACTCAAGGCCGCCAACTCCCCAGCCGACAGGGGCGCCCGCCTCGGCGCCGAAGACCTCTGGTTCCGGAAGCGCGTGGACACGTCTCACTACGCGTCCCCGTCCCTGTTCCCGCCCTGCACCTGTGGAGCGCCGATCTGCCCGGACCGCTCCGACGACAACACACCGCCCGACGCCACCCCCAGGAACGAGTACCGATGAACCCGATGAAAGAGGCGGAAGAGAAGGCCTGCCCCACCCGTAAAGAGGTGGGGTTCGCCCTCGTGTCCGCCGGTGTCCTCAACTCGGAATGGCTCAACGCCTATGCCCTGGTGCCCCGCCGGGCGTTCCTTCCCGACGACATCTGGCCCTTCGACATGAAAACGGGACAGGTCGTTCACGTCTCGCGGGCCGACGACGAGAGGCGCTGGCGGGAGTACGCCGACGCGGACCTCCCGGTCGTGACTCAGTGGGACGACGGAGAGCACGAAGGCCACCGGCCGGGCCGTCTCCCCACCTCCTCGGCCTCCATGCCGAGTCTCGTGTTCCAGATGCTCGACCTCCTGACCGTGGACGAGGGTTCCAAGGTCCTGGAGATCGGCACGGGGACGGGGTGGAACGCCGCCCTGCTGGCTCACCGCGCCGGTGAGGAGAACGTCGTCAGCGTGGAAGTGGACCGGTCCGTCGCCGACCAGGCGAAAAGAGCCCTGGACCGGTTCGGCGCACTCGTGGAGGTCGTGCACGGAGACGGCTCCCGGGGAGCGCCCGGCCACGCGCCCTACGACCGGACCCTCGCCACCTGCGGAGTCCGGGAGATCCCCTTCGACTGGGTCGCCCAGACCCGCCCCCTGGGGGTGATCGTGGCCCCGTGGGGGACCGGCTTCACCCATGACGACGCGCTCGTACGTCTTCAGGTCCAGCCGAACGGACAGATCGCGCAGGGCAATTTCGTCGGGCCCGCCGAGTTCATGAAGCTGCGTTCGCACCGGATCACGCCGGTCTCCCACGAGGAGTACGCCCCTCACACGGACTTCCCGGCAGTCGAGGAGTCCCCGGAGGTCGCCTCGGAGATCGCGTCGGGCGGTCGGTTCAGTCCACTGAACTTCGCTCTCGGCCTCCGGGTGCCGGACTGCACCTTCCATCCGGCGGAGGCGCGGGACGGCGCTCGGCCGCTCTGGTTCTACGGCCGCGACGACCGTTCATGGGCCTGCGTCTTCCTGCGGGAAGGAGAGAACGCGCAGGTCTGGCAGCACGGTCCACGGAGGCTCTGGGACGAGGTGCGCGCCGCGCACACGTGGTGGTGCGCCCAAGGCCGCCCGCAGTGGCCCCGGTTCGGCCTCACGGTCGGTGCCGCCGGGGAGTACGCCTGGCTCGACGAGCCGGGCCGGCCGCTGTAGCCGACCGGTCCGCGGGCCGGTCCGCGCGAGGCCGGGGCGCCGGTACGGGCCCCGGTCCGCGCGGGCCGGGCCGTCGCCGTCCGCGCGGCCCCGTCTCTATCCCCGCCCCGCACCTGTGGAGCGCAGATCCGCCGGACCGCTCCGACGACAACGCACCGCACGACGCCGCCCCCAGGGCCGAGTGCCGATGAACCCGCCTGGGGAGCGTCCGGCCACACGCCCCACGACCGGACCCTCGCCACCTGCGGAGTCCGGGAGAGTCCCTCCGGCTGGGTCGCCCGGACTCGCTCCGTGGAGGGGTTGCGCCGGGGGCCTCCAGGACGGCCTTCGTTCCCCTTCACTCGCCTTGAGAGGGGCGCCCGAGGGTTCGGATCATCCAGCCGGCCTCGCGCCAGCGGTCGGTGTCGAGGGTGCCGCGAGCGTCGATGATCTTGCGACTGGTGGTGCGGGTGGCGAGCCGCTTGGGGTCGATGTGGGTGAAGACGTGCCATTCGGTGAGATGGAGGACGAGGTCGGCGTCCTCGGTGGCGGCGATGAGGTCCTGGACGTAGTCGAGGTCAGGGTGGAGCTTACGGGCGTTGTCGAGGGCTTGGGGGTCGGTGACGGTGACGTAGGCGCCGAGGTCGTGGAGTTTCTGGGCGATGTCCAGGGCCGGGGAGTCGCGGATGTCGTCGGTCTCGGGCTTGAAGGAGGCGCCCCAGACGGTGATGCGCTTGCCGCGCAGGTCAGCCCCGAGTTCCTGGTGGGCTAGGTCGATGACGCGCCGACGGCGGCGGGTGTTGACCGCGTCGGCTTCGCGGAGGATCCCGACGGCCTGGTCAGCGTCGAGTTCGCCGGCGCGGGCGATGAAGCCGCGGAGGTCTTTGGGGAGGCATCCGCCGCCGAAGCCAAGGCCGGGCCGCATGCCATGGCGGCCGATGCGGTGATCGTGTCCGAGGATGTCGGCCAGATTGGTGACATCCGCGCCGGACTTCTCGCAGACCTCGGCCATCGCGTTGACGAAGGAGATCTTCGTGGCGAGGAAGGAGTTCGCGGCGCCCTTGGCGAGCTCGGCGGTGGCCCAGTCGGTGACAATCGTCGCGGCCCCGGAGTCGATGATCTTCGCGAATGCTTCCCGCAGGACGCTCTCGGCCCAGGAGTGAGTGTTCTGGAAGCCGAGGACGAGGCGGTCGGGGCGGAGGGTGTCGTCGACGGCGAAGGACTCGCGGAGGAACTCGGGGTTCCAGGCAACCTCGACCTGGTCCCCGGCGGGGGCGGCGGCCTGGAGGAGTTCGGCGAGGCGGGGTGCCGTGCCGACCGGGACGGTCGACTTGACCGCGATCACGGCCGGGGTGCTCAGGTGCGGGGCGAGCTTGAGGGCGGCGTCGAAGAGGTGCGAGAGGTCGTAGCTGTCGCTGCCGGGTCGCTGCGGGGTGCCGACGCCGATGAAGTGCAGGTCGGCGAAGGCTGCGGCCTCCTGATGGGAGGCGGTGAACTTCAGCCGTCCGGTGGTGGTGTGCCTGGTGATCAGGGCGTCGAGGTCGCGTTCGAAGAAGGGGGCCCGGCCGGAGTTCAGGATGGCGACCTTGTCGATGTCGGAGTCCATGCCGAGAACCTCGTGGCCGAGTTCGGCCATGCAGGCGGCGTGGGTGGCGCCGAGGTAGCCGCATCCGATGACGGTCATCTTCATGAGCGGGGTGTCCCTTCGGGTGAGGCCGCCGCGGGCGGCCCCGCCCTTGCCCCGCCCGGACGGGCGGGTTGATCAGGAGGGCCGGACGGCCAGATGGCGGTTTATCCCGTTCCGGATGAACGGGGGGATCGTGAGGATGTCGAGGTGCTCGGGGGCGAAGAACCGGAGTCTGACGCCCTCGGAGAGCGGGAGGCGGGTCTCGTCGCCGTCCCAGGAGGCCGCGAAGAAGGTGATGATCTGCCCGGAGCCGTGTTCGTCGCGGGTCTCGAACAGCTCGGTCAGCGAGTCGGCGGTGAGGCCGGCTTCTTCCTGGAGTTCGCGGACGATCGCGGTGGCCGGGGCCTCTCCGGGGTCGCAGCCGCCTCCCAGCAAGCTCCAGTGGGAGGGCCAGGCGATGGCGGGGAGGTCATCGCGGAGGTGGAGGAGGAGTTCGCCGTGGCGGTTGGTGATGATCGCGACGGCTCCACGGGTGGCGGCCGACTCCTCGGTGGCGGGGGTCTTCGAGTGCATCCCCTCACCGTAGTAACCGAGTTGGGGATCATGCGGCCGCCCTCACCGTCTGGTCCGAAAACCAGGCGGCTGCCATGAGGGCCTGCATGCGCGTTCGGTCGAAGCATCCGCCGGGCTTCAAACCCCCCTCCAGGAGGGGGCGGAACGCGGGTGGGGCGTCGGCGAGGGCCATGCGGATCTGGGTGTCGGCCCAGGTGGCGAGGTTGCCGTTGAGCCAGGAGGGGACCGGGGAGGCGAAGCCGAGCTTGTCCCGGCGGGCCCAGACCTCGCGGGGCAGGCCGAGGCTCTTGGCGGCGTCCCGCAGGATCCGCTTGCCCTGGGCCGGGTCGGTGATCTTGTAGTCGACGGGCAGCCGGTAGGAGAACTCGACCAGGTCCCGGGCGAGGCAGGGCGACCGGCGTTCGAGTGCGTAGGCGGAGGCGAGCTTGTCGCTGGTCATCACCAGCGGCCTCCAGGCCGTCGCCAGGTCCGCGAGGGTCAGGCCGCGGGCCAGATCCCCGCCTGCGCGGGCCATGGCGTCCGCGACGAGATCGCGGAGACGACCGTCGGGGTCCGGGCCTCGAAGGATGAGCCGGGTCACCGCTTCCGCCGGGTTGAGGGGTTCTCCGGTGGCGTGCATGAGCTTGGAGGCCAGCGGCCGGTATGCCTCCAGGCCGGAGTTCAGGACGGCTTCGGGGCCGAAGAGGACCAGGGCCTGGCGGACGTAGCCCATCAGGAACTCGTCCGGTCCGAGACCGCCGATCACCACCCGCATGCCGAGATCGGAGATCTTCCGGTAGGCCATGTGCTCGGAGAACGTGGACGCGTTCCCCATGGGGTAGTCCAGGGCCCGCATCATGTGCGGCAGAGCGGTGGTGAAGTCGACGTGGTCGGGCTCGACCACCACCAGCTCGGCCTTGATGTCCCGCGCGATGACCGCGGCCGTGGAGGACTCGTCAAGGCGTTCCTGGCCCGGGTAGCGGACGGTGACGCAGACCGGGGGCCGCATCAGGTAGGCCAGCACCGCCGAGTCCAGCCCGCCGGAGAGAAGGAGAGCGAAGTCGCAGGCAGGGGACCTGAGCGGGATCTGCTCGGCCAGGATGGTGGAGAACCTGGCCAGGGCCTCGTCGTAGCTACCGGTGAAAGGGGCCCGATCCTCCAGGTGCCACCAGGTCATCTGGTCGATCGAGCCGGTGGTGACGTCGAAGGACAGCAGCGTGGCCGGTGCCAGCAGTTGGATGCCCTGGAACGGGGTGTCGACGCCGGTCGGGGTCTCGATCGCGGTGACCTCCGGCCGTAAGACCAGCGGGGCCGACCCGTAGCCGGTCAGCGTGGTCACCTCGGAGGCGAAGGCGAGCCGGCCGCCGTCGAGCCGCCAGTAGAGGGGCTTCTCGCCGAGCCGGTCGCGTGCCAGGAACAGCTTCGCGACCTGTGGATCATAGACGGCCAGGGCGAACATGCCGTCCAGGCCGTCCAGGCAGGACGGGCCGATTTTGGCCCAGGCCCGAAGCAGGAAGTGGGCATCCGACTCCCTCTCGCGGACCTCGATGCCCCAGGCGGCGGCCTGATGCCGCCAGTTGTAGATCTCCCCGTTGAAGGCCAGCAGCAGACCGGTGGCCCTGTCGCGATAGGGGCCGGGCATGGCCTGCGGGTCCACGATCAGCAGCGTGTTCATAGCCAGCACCGCCCGGCGGTCGCTGCTGGCGGCATGCATGGTGCCGTCCGGGCCGCGGTAGTGCTGCGAGGCGCCCATCGCGGCCACCGTCTTCTCGTGCCGGACGGCGTCGCCTCCGGCCAGTCCCGCAATTCCGCACATCTGGTTCACCCCCGAGCGTGAAGTCGTGGTACCTGGCGACGGCCTCCGCCGGGAGCACCTTCCTGGCGCCCCGACGGCGACCTGTGCCCTCATCACACCGTTCGGACCGGGCGGCGGGGAGGGCTCACATGGGGGCTCACAACTCGCGAAGCAGGTTCACCCAGGGTCCGCAGGGCAATACCCTCAGTGCCTCAAGCACGGGAAGCCGGACCGGTCTCCCGTGCACAGCCGGAACGCGTACGACTGAAAATTCCCAGTCGACGCGGCCCGGCCTCATGGCGTTACCTCGTCGGCCGCCCTGTTGCCGACCTGGTGGAAAAGGGGAATCAAGGTGGCGTCGACAAGCCGTCGGAAGCGACCGCCGAACGCGGATCTGGCCCGGCTCATCGAGACCTGCGGCGCGAGCCACAAGTCCCTGGCCCTGCGAGTCAACCAGCTCGCCAAGCACGCGGGGACGGAGACGGACTACTCGCATACCTCGCTCGCGAACTGGTGCCGACGGGGCATGATCCCCAAGTGGCCGGTGCCCACGTTGCTCGCGCAGGCCCTCAGGGAACGGCTTGGGCGGCGCGTGTCTCTGTCTGAAATCGGTATGGGTGATGCGGAGACACCGGACGCCGATGTGGGGTTGGATTTCCCCCGGGACCGTGCTGATGCGGTCCGAGTGGCCACGTCGTTCTGGAGTTTCGTGAACCGCCGCGACTTCCTGACCGGATCCGGCTTCGCCGTGTCCGCGTTCACCACCCCCGTGACACGGTGGCTGGTCACCCCCGCCGACGAGGCCGCCGACCTCGCCGACGGCAAGCAGGTCGGCCGGGCCGACCTGGAAGAACTCCGAGACGCGGCCGCCGAGGCCCGCCGCTGGGACTCCAAATACGGCGGCGGGAACTGGAAGGCCAACTCTGTCACCGTCTGCCTCCAGGAACGGGCCGCCCCGCTCCTGCGGGGTTCCTTCACCGATGACGTGGGCCGCGACCTGTTCTCCGTCACCTCCGAACTGTCGAGGCTGGCCGGGTGGACCGCCTTCGACGTCGGCCAGCACGATGTGGCCCAACGGCACTTCATCCAGGCCCTCCGCCTGGCCCGTGCGGGCGGTGACGTCCAGCTCGGCTGCTACGTCCTGACCACAATGGCCATGCAGTCCCTGCTGAGGGGCTTCCCCTCCGAGGCCGTCGATATGGCCCAGGGAGCTTTCGAACGCGCCAAGGGCCGGGCCGCCCCGCGTGTCCTGGCGTTCACCAAGCTCATCGAGGCCCGGGCCCACGCCCGCGAGAACAACGCCAGGACCGCCTCACGGGTCCTCGCGGTGTCCGAGGACCTCATCAGCCGGGCCGACCGGACCAGTGGCGACGAGCCCGCGTGGATCGACTTCTATCACCACGCGAGGCTGTCCGCGGACGCCGCCGAGGTCTTCCGCGACCTGAAGAACCCCAAGGCGTCACTGGCCTGGAACCAGCGGGCAGCCGCCATGCCGTCCGGGGTGTTCACCCGCTCCGTCGGGATGCGGCTCGCGATCGTGGGGACCGCCCACCTCCAGGCCCGCGACCTCGACCACGGCCTCGCACTGGGCAACCGGTCCGTCGACATCCTCGCCCGCGTCCAGTCGAGCCGGGCCAAGGACTACGTCCGCGAGTTCAACACTGCCCTCGCCCCCTGGCGGCGCGAGCCCTCCGTCCGTGACTTCATCCACCGCACCCGCACAGAACTCGGCGTCGCAGCCTGAGCACGTACGACGTCGCCTTGCACCACCGCGTACGGACTTCTGCCCAGACCGCCGCTGTGCCCGGTCGGTCCGCGCAAGGCCGGGGTGCCGGTACGGGCCCCGGTCCGCGCGGGCCGGGCCGTCGCCGTCCGCGCCGGGCCGTCGCCGTCCTCACGCGGGGCGGCCCGGGGCCTTCCGCGTCGCGGCGGCCCGGTCCAGCAGCCCCGTGCGGGCGGCCAGCGCCGCCGCCTCCAGCCGGGAGCCCACCCCCAGCTTCATCAGGACCCGCTGCACATGGGTGCGCGCGGTGCTCGGCGCGATGCCCATCCCGGCCGCGATCAGCCGGGTGTCGTCGCCCTCCGCGACCCGTAACAGCACCTCGACCTCGCGCGGGGTGAGCATCCGCAGCAGCCGTTGCCCCTCGTCGTCGGGCTGGACCGGTGGGTGGAGGAGGTCGGAGAAGGCGCCCCGCAGCAGTTGGGGGGCGATGGCGGCCTCTCCGGCGCGGGCCTTGGCCATGGCGCGCTCGACGCCCTCGATCCGTTCGTCGTGGCGGACGTATCCGGCCGCCCCGGCGGCGAAGGCCGCGGCGATCCCACGCGGGCTCGGCACCGGGCCGAGCACCACGACGGCCACCTGGGGGCGCTCCCGCCCGATCCGTACGATCGGGTCGAAGGCGCCCGGTTCGGCCGGCGTCGCCGTCCCGAAGAGGCAGACCTCCGGCGCCCGGCTGACCACGAGTTCGGCGGCCCCTGCCGTCGGCGCGGCCGCCGCCAGTACCCGGTGCCCGCGCAGTTTCAGTGCCGAGGCGAGCGCCTCGGCGAGCAGACGGTGGTCATCGACCACCATGAGCCGCACACCCATGCGAGCAACCCCCCTGTGCTGTTGTGTGTCCTGGAACAGGCCCCCCGGCCGCCCCTCTGGACCCGGCAAGTTACACGCTTGTTCGACGCGGTGCGCCCTCTATCGGGCAGGAGCCCCCAGAATGCCGAATTCTGCTGTGTTCAGGGCTACTTGGCGGGCGGAAAACGATCGGCCCTGCCGGTCGACCGATCGCCCGGCAGGGCCGCCGCTCACCCGTGGGACGGGTCAGTGGGTGGTGAAGGACACCGCGAGGTACTGCTTCTCGTCGGGGAACGCGCTGCTGGGCGTGGAGAGCGACCTGGGCGAGAGGAACATCCGGCCCTCGCCGTAGAGGATGTCCTCGAAGTACGCGGAGAAGCTGCTCTCCGTCTTGCGGACCGTCTCGTCGCCCGGGTTCTTCATCAGCACGGTCTCCTTGAAGGTGGAGCCGTCGACGGACACGATCTGCCCGCCCTCGTCGTACGGGGGCGCCTTGTACGCGATCACGTTGGTGCCGTCCATGCGCAGCGGGACGAGGTGGTGGCGGTCGCCCGCGTCCGCCTTGCCGCCGACGAGCTTCCCGGTGGTCAGGTCGAACGCGACGATCTCGTTGGTCCGGCCGTACTCGCCGCCGCCCTCGTGCTCCTCGGTCGGCACGTAGATCCGGTTGTTGCCGACCGCGAGGGCCGTGCACTTCTCGACCTCGGTGGAGCCGCAGTCACCGGCGTACTTGTCGGCGTCCGCGGAGATCCTGACGATCAGCTTGCCGGTCTGCGCGTCGATCGAGAAGAAGTCGGAGATGCTGCTGCCGTCCCCGGCGGTGTCGCCGACGTCGGCCGCCACGACGAGCGGCTTCGTGGACACGATGTGGGCGTAGTCCACCCCGGCGGGCATGGTGTACGAGGACACCGGCGCGCCCGTGGTCGCGTCCAGCGGCTGGATGCTGACCTGGGGATCGTCGTAGGAACCGCAGGCGCGGACCGCGACCAGGGCCTCACCGCCGCCGTAGCCACGGTCGTAGCAGCCCTGGGCGTCGGTCTTCGGCTTCCACAGCTCGGCCCCGGTGTCCAGGTTGAACGCGGCGCCGCCGCCGGTACCGCCCGCGGCGACCGTGGTGCCGCTCAGCGTGACCTCGTCGAACCTGACCGGCTTGTCACCGCTGCTGGAGGAGGTGACCGACTTGCTCCACAGGAGCTTGCCGGTGGTCATGTCGAGCGCGCCGACCTGGTTGCACGACGGGTACTTGGCCTCCTTGGTGGGCTTGGCCTCCTCGAAGACGACGGCCGTCTTGTAGTCCTCGCTCATGTGCCGGGAGGCCGCGCAGATCTGGCCCTTGAGCGGAACGGACCAGAGCTTGGTGCCCTTGTCGATGTCGAAGCCGGTGATCTCGTACACGCCGGGCTTGACGTACGCCTTGTCGGTGATCCAGGAACCGACGACCGTCATCCGGTCGTCCACCTTCGGCTGCTCCAGCTGGAAGCCGACCTTCGACGCGGTGTTCGCCGGTGCCTTCTCCTTGCCGCCGGCGAGCCCGTCGCCCTTGTCGTCCTTGCCCTCGCCGCCGGTGGTACCGGCGGAGGACGCCTCGTTCTTCTTGGAGCCCCCGTCGTCACCGCCCGCCGCGTAGATGACGCCGCCGCCGATGATCAGCGCCACGGCGACCACCGCCGCGACGATGATCTTCGTCTGGGTGCCGATCTTCTTGCCGCCGCCCGGCGGCGGGGTCGCGTACTGCGGCTGCATCGGCGCGGTCGGGTAACCGTGGCCCTGCGGCGGATACGCGCCGGGCTGTCCGGGCTGCTGCGGGTAGCCGTAGCCGGGCTGACCGGGCGGGGGCTGCTGCGGGTAGCCGTAACCCGGCTGTCCCGGCGGGGGTGCCTGCGGGTAGCCGTAACCGGCGGGCGGGGGAGCCTGCCCCGGCGCGGGCGGCGGCGGGGTCTGACCGGGCGGCGGCGGGGTGCCGTACCCGCCGGGGGGCGGGTCCTGCGGGGCGCCGAAACCGCCGGCGGGAGGTGTGGGCGGGCCCGCCGGGGCGGCCGGAGGCTGGGCCGGGGGCTGCTTGCCGAGCGGGTCGGCGGGGGGCGGCGGCGGGGTGGACGGCGCGCCGAAGCCGCCGGGGGGCGGGTCCTGCGGGGCGCCGAAGCCGCCCTGGGGCGATTCGTCGTTCGGCTGGGTCATGGCGTGCGTACCTCTGGGGGATGCGAAGAGAAGGGGCGGTGGGTGACGCCGTGGGCCGTCACTCGCCGAAGGCCATCATGGTCGTCTGCTCCAGTTCCTCCGCGTCGTTGGAGGCGCTGACGCGTCCGGTGACGATGAAGGAACGGCCACCGGCGTAGGCGGTCTTGGAGGTGAAGAAGCCGCCCTCGATCCGGTTCGTGGAGTCCGGGTGCTGGAGCACGACGGACGGGGCGCCGCCGGTGGGCGCGAGCGTGGCGATCGCTCCGCCCTTGTCGTACGTGGGCTCCATGTAGAGCAGCACCTTGCCGCCCTCCATGCCGATCGGCTTCACGACGCGTCCGTCCGGGGCCGGGGCCTTCCACTTGGTCTTGCCGGTGTCCAGGTCGAACGCGACGACCTTGTTGGTGCGGCTCTCGCCGCTGGTGTCGTCCTTGGTCGCCATGTAGAAGGTGTCGGCGTCGGCCGCGACACCCGTGCAGCCTTCGAGCTCCTGGCCGAAGACCGAGAAGTCGTGGCCGCAGTCGACCGAGAAGCCGTCCCCCTTGTCACTGACCAGTCCGGAACGGTTGGTGCCGTTGCCGTTGAGGGCGAGGATGGACCATTCCTTGTCCTTGGTCAGCGAGACGACCAGCGGGTTCACCGAGTAGACCTTGTCGATCTCCCAGCCGCGCTTGGGCACGTACGTCCACCGGGCCTTCCCGGTGACCGGGTCGAGCTCCTGGATCTGGTGCTGGGGGTTGTCCACGTCGTCGGTGCGGCAGTTGACCGCGGCGATGAGCTTGGGGCCGCCGGCGAACGCGAACGGCTGGCAGTTGCCCGAGGGGTTCGCGAACAGTTCCTTGCCGTCACCGACCCGGTAGGCGTTGGAGTTGCCGGTCCGGCCGACGGTCACGGTGTCCCCGCTGATCGCCAGCTGGATGTCGGACAGTATGTCCCAGGCGCCGTTCTTCTTGACCGACTTCTTCCAGCCGGCCTTGCCGGTGGTGAGGTCGATCATCTGGAGATCGGCGCACTTCGCCTTCTCGCTGGTGCCGTCCATGACGCCGATGACGATCTTGCCGTCCTCGGTGGGGTTGTTCGGGGCCGCGCACATGTCGGCGGGCAGCGGGACGGTCCACTTCGGCTTGCCGTCGGCCACCCCGTAGCCGACGACCGAGCGGTACATCCCCTTGACGAGGGTGTCGCCGACGATCCACGGGCCGTACACGTCGGCGCCGTTGCGGGGGACGTCGATGTCGTTCGTCGTCAGCCAGAGGACCTTCGCCTCGCCCTCCTTGCGCCCGGCGTTGAGGTCGTCGTTCGTCTCCCGGCCCCCGCCCGTGCCGTCGCCCTCGTCCACGGAGGGGGAGGCGCTCGGCGTTTCGGTGCCGGTGCTCTCCTTGGCCACGGGCTTCTTCGGGTCGTCGTCGGTGCCGAGGGCGAAGTAGACGCCACCGCCGACGACGAGCAGCGCGGCGACGGCCGCGCCTATGAGGACGGCGGGCTTCCCCTTGAACAGGCCGCGCTTCGGACCGCCGGCCGGTGCGGGCGCCCCGGGGTACTGCTGCTGCGGATAGCCGTAGCCACCGGGCGCACCCGGCTGTCCGTACGGGCCGGGGGCCTGGTTGTACGGGCCGGGCTGCTGGCCGTACGGGCCGGGGGCCTGGTGGTACGGCCCCGGCTGCTGGCCGTACGGGCCGGGGGCCTGCGGGTAGCCGTACCCGGGCTGTCCGGCCGGGGGCTGCGGGTAGCCGTAGCCGGGCTGCGTGGGCGGCTGGTCGGCCGGGGCGGCCGGAGGCACCGGCGGGGCGGACGGCGGGGCGGCGGGCGGCTGCCCCGGCGCCGGGGGCGGGCCGGCGGGCGGCGGGGTCTGCGGCGGACCGGCCGTGGGCGGGGTCTGCGGCTGGGGCGGCGGCTGAGGAGTCCCCTGCGGCGGCTCCTGCGGAGCCCCGAAGCCTCCCGGCGGCGGTTGCTGGCTGGGCGGCTGGGTCATCAGCACGTCCCCCTTCGTGCGGTGCGGTCCGTTGCCCGGTTCGTTCTCCCCCGCGATTCCGTGGGGCGGAATTCCCCTCGGAAAGGAGCGAATCGGGCACGGGTGGCGCGGCGTTACGACAGTCGAGCGGGGCTTCTTTGTACCACCCGTATCACTTCGGCCACCGGTTCGGGCCATGCCCTGTTCCCAAGGGAGAACCGGGCCGTGATGCCCTCGTTACCCGGTTCCGCCGGACGCCCGTCACCACGCTCGGGTGACGGGTCGTCACCATGCCGCCCAGGGCGCCCACTTCGCCATGGCAAACCCTCAGGCGCCTCACGAATCCGCCGCCGGGCGGCCGTACCGCCGGTACAACCGCCCACCACCCGCCCGCCGTACCACCCGGCCGGAGGGGGTCCGGCCTCAGGCGTCCTCGGCCAGCTCCAGCCAGCGCATCTCCAACTCGTCGCGCTCCGCGACCAGTTCACGCAGCTCGGCGTCGAGGGCCGCCACCTTCTCGAAGTCGGTGGCATGCGAGGCGATCTGGGCGTGCAGCTCCGTCTCCCGCGTGGACATCTTGTCGAGCTGCCGCTCCACCTTCTGGAGCTCCTTCTTGGCCGCCCGAGCGGCCTGCGGCGACACCGTGGCGGCCGGGGCCGCCTTCGGCGCGGAGGAGGCGGCTGCGGAAGCCGGTGCGGCCTCCTCCTCCATGCGCTTCCTGCGCTCCAGGTACTCGTCCACACCGCGCGGCAGCATCCGCAGCGACCGGTCACCGAGCAGGGCCATCACCCGGTCCGTGGTCCGCTCGATGAAGAACCGGTCGTGGGAGATGACGATCATCGAGCCGGGCCAGCCGTCGAGGAGGTCCTCCAGCTGGGTCAGGGTCTCGATGTCCAGGTCGTTGGTGGGCTCGTCGAGGAAGAGGACGTTGGGCTCGTCCATCAGCAGGCGGAGGATCTGCAACCGCCGCCGCTCGCCGCCGGACAGGTCCCCCACCGGGGTCCACTGCTTCTCCTTGGAGAAGCCGAACTGCTCGCAGAGCTGGCCCGCGGTCATCTCACGGCCCTTGCCGAGGTCCACCCGGTCGCGCACCTGCTGGACCGCTTCGAGGACGCGCAGGTTCTTGTCCAGCTCCGCCACCTCCTGCGAGAGGTAGGCCAGCTTGACGGTCTTGCCCGCGACGATCTTCCCGGCCGCGGGCTGCACCTCGCCCTGGCTGCGGGCCGCGTCCGCGAGCGCCCGCAGCAGCGAGGTCTTGCCCGCGCCGTTGACCCCGACCAGGCCGATGCGGTCGCCGGGGCCGAGCTGCCAGGTGAGGTGGGTGAGCAGGGTCTTGGGACCGGCCTGGACGGTCACGTCCTCCAGGTCGAAGACGGTCTTGCCGAGCCGGGCGTTCGCGAACTTCATCAGCTCGCTGGTGTCGCGCGGCGGCGGCACGTCGGCGATCAGCTCGTTGGCCGCCTCGATGCGGAAGCGCGGCTTGGACGTACGGGCGGGGGCGCCGCGCCGGAGCCAGGCCAGCTCCTTGCGCATCAGGTTCTGCCGCTTGACCTCCTCGGTCGCGGCGATCCGCTCGCGCTCGGCGCGGGCGAAGACGTAGTCGCTGTAGCCGCCCTCGTACTCGTGGACCGCGCCCCGCTGGACGTCCCACATGCGGGTGCAGACCTGGTCCAGGAACCAGCGGTCGTGGGTCACGCAGACCAGCGCGGAGCGCCGGGCCCGCAGGTGCGCGGCCAGCCAGGAGATCCCCTCGACGTCGAGGTGGTTGGTGGGCTCGTCGAGCACGATCAGGTCCTGCTCGGCGATGAGCAGCTTCGCCAGGGCGATCCGGCGGCGCTCACCGCCGGAGAGCGGGGCGATGACGGTGTCCAGACCGTGCTCGAAGCCGGGCAGGGCCAGCCCGCCGAAGAGGCCCGTCAGCACGTCGCGGATCTTGGCGCTGCCCGCCCACTCGTGGTCCGCGAGGTCGCCGATGACCTCGTGCCGGATGGTGGCCTGCGGGTCCAGCGAGTCGTGCTGGGTGAGGACGCCCAGGCGCAGCCCGCCGCTGTGGGTGACCCGCCCGGTGTCCGCCTCCTCCAGTTTGGCGAGCATCCGGATGAGCGTCGTCTTGCCGTCGCCGTTGCGGCCGACGACGCCGATCCGGTCGCCCTCGGACACCCCGAGGGATACGCCGTCGAGCAGGGCACGGGTGCCGTACACCTTGCTGACCTGCTCGACATTGACCAGATTGACGGCCATTTCACTCCTGCCTCGGGGGTCCCGGATGCGGGGACCGCTCGACGTCCCAGGGTAGTCGCCACGCGGAGTACGGCGTGCGGGGTGCGGTGGCCCCCGCCGCCGCCCCTGGACGCCTACGGTTCCCGGACCGTCGCCCCCGGTGCCGGGGACACCGCTGTGCGGACCCCTCGGCAGGTGCCCGAGGCCGCCAGGGCGTCGGCCACCTTCCGGGCCGCCTCCGCGTCGGCGGCCAGGAACGCCGTGGTCGGCCCGGACCCCGAGACCAGCGCGGCCAGGGCACCGGCCGCCGTGCCCGCGGCGAGGGTGCCGGCGAGCGAGGGGCGCAGGGAGAGCGCGGCGGGCTGGAGGTCGTTGCCGAGGGCGTCGGCGAGCCCGGCGGTGTCGCCCTTGCGCAGGGCGTCCAGGAGCGCGGGCGGCGCGGTGGGGGCGGGGACCGGGGTGCCCGCGGTGAGCCGGTCGAACTCCGCGTACACGGCCGGGGTGGACAGCCCGCCGTCGGCGACCGCGAAGACCCAGTGGAAGGTGCCGCCGACCTCGATCGGGGTCAGCCGCTCCCCGCGGCCGACGCCCAGCGCCGCCCCGCCGATCAGGCTGAACGGCACATCGCTGCCCAGCTCGGCGCAGATGGCGAGCAGTTCGTCGCGGGATGCGCCGGTGGACCACAGCGCGTCGCAGGCCACCAGGGCGGCGGCCCCGTCCGCGCTGCCGCCCGCCATGCCCCCGGCGACGGGGATGTCCTTGGCGATGTGGAGGTGGACGTCCGGGCTGATGCCGTACCGCTCGGCCAGCGCGGTCGCGGCGCGGGCCGCGAGGTTGGTGGAGTCCAGCGGGACCTGGGCGGCGTCCGGCCCGGAGCAGGTGATCCGCAGGGTCTCGGCGGGGGCGACGGTGACCTCGTCGTAGAGGCCGACCGCGAGGAAGACGTTGGCCAGGTCGTGGAAGCCGTCGGGGCGCGCGGCACCCACGGACAGCCGCACGTTGACCTTGGCGGGGACTCGGACGGTGACACTCATGCGTTGCTCCCGGACGTCTGGTCCACCGGCTTGTTCTCGGCGACGGCGGCGAACTCCTCGACCGTCAGCGACTCGCCCCGCGCCTGCGGGGAGACGCCCGCCGCGATGAGGGCGGTCTCGGCGGCGGCGGCGGAGCCCGCCCAGCCGGCCAGTGCGGCGCGCAGCGTCTTGCGGCGCTGGGCGAAGGCGGCGTCCACGACGGCGAACACCTCGGTGCGGCTCGCGGTGGTGCGGACCGGCTCGGTGCGGCGCACCAGGGACACCAGCCCGGAGTCGACGTTCGGGGCGGGCCAGAACACCGTGCGCCCGATCGACCCGGCGCGCTTGACGTGGGCGTACCACGCGGCCTTGACCGAGGGGACGCCGTAGACCTTGTTGCCGGGCCGGGCGGCCAGCCGGTCGGCGACCTCGGCCTGCACCATCACGAGCGTCCGCTCGATGGACGGGAAGCGTTCCAGCATGGTGAGCAGGACCGGCACCGCGACGTTGTACGGAAGGTTGGCGACCAGCGCGGTCGGCGCCGGGCCGGGGAGTTCCGTCACCAGCATCGCGTCGGAGTGCACCAGGGAGAAGCGGTCCGCGCGCTCCGGGAGCCGGGCGGCGACGGTGGCGGGCAGGGCGCCCGCGAGTACGTCGTCGATCTCGACGGCGACGACCCGGTCGGCCGCCTCCAGCAGCGCCAGGGTCAGCGAGCCGAGCCCGGGGCCGACCTCGACCACCACGTCGTCGGGCCGCACCTCGGCGGTCCGGACGATGCGGCGGACCGTGTTGGCGTCGATGACGAAGTTCTGGCCGCGCTGCTTGGTGGGGCGTACGCCCAGCGCCGCCGCCAGTTCGCGGATGTCTGCGGGGCCCAGGAGGGCGTCGGGCTCTGTGGTGCTCACCCGGTAAGCGTACGGCGGCGGCGGGGACCGGCCCGCCCGGCGGGGGCCGCGTCGGCCCTGGCCCGCCCCGTCCGCCGTGCGGGACCGCCTGCCGGTTCCGGCGCCGCTCGCTCAGGCGGGCTCAGAAGCCGCTCAGGCGGGCTCAGAAGTCGAAGGCGCGTGCGGTGTTGTCGTAGACCGCGGCGGCCAGGGTGTCCTCGTCGGTGCCCCGCACCTCGGCCATGGCCCGGAGCGTGACCGGGACGAGGTAGGGCGCGTTGGGCCGCCCCCGGTACGGGGCGGGGGTGAGGAAGGGGGCGTCCGTCTCCACGAGGACCAGCTCGACCGGCGCCACGGCCAGCGCGTCACGCAGCGGCTGGGCGTTCTTGAAGGTGACGTTGCCGGCGAACGACATGAAGTACCCGGCCGCCGCGCAGATCCGGGCCATCTCGGCGTCCCCGGAGTAGCAGTGGAAGACGGTCCGCTCGGGCGCGCCCTCCTCGGCGAGGATGCGCAGCACGTCCGCGTGGGCGTCCCGGTCGTGGATGACCAGGGCCTTGCCGTGCCGCTTGGCGATCTCGATGTGGGCCCGGAAGGACTCCTCCTGGGCGGCGATGCCCTCGGGGCCCGTACGGAAGTGGTCGAGGCCGGTCTCGCCGACGCCGCGTACGTGGGCGAGGGCGGCCAGGGCGTCGATCTCGGCGAGCGCCTCGTGCAGGGCCGCCCTCCCGCCCGGCTCCCTGGCCCCCTGGCGCGCGCCGCCGTCCGGGTCCCCGTGCACGATCCGGGGCGCCTCGTTGGGGTGCAGGGCGACGGAGGCGTGCACGGAGGGGTGGGCGGCGGCCGTCTCGGCGGCCCAGTACGAGCCCTTCACGTCGCAGCCGACCTGGACGACGGCGGTCACGTTGACCGCCTCGGCGCGGGCCAGGCCCTCCTCGACGGTGGCGTCCTGCATGTCCAGGTGGGTGTGCGAGTCGGCGACCGGGACACGCAGGGGTTCGGGCAGCGGCGGGGCTTCGGTACGGCTCATGCCCCGACTCTACGAAAGGTCCCCCGCGCACAGGCACCCGCAGGCCGCCCGGGGCGGCGGGATCACCCGCGGTGGAAGGGGCGCAGCAGGTCGGAGAGGTGCCAGTGGTGCGTCGCCGACGCCGGGGCCAGGGCGGCCGCGGGCACGGCTCCCCCGTCCACGGCGGCCTCGGGAGCGCCCGGGGCCTCCTGGCCCTCCCGGCCCTCCGCGCCCTTGGTCCCCGAAGGACCCGAAGCCCCCGGGGGCCGCGCGCCCTTCGCGGGCCGGAGCAGGGCCTGGGCGCCGGAGACCCGGCCGGACCGCATGATCCGGACCACGTGCCCGCCGCAGTTGGCGCAGGTGGGGGTGGACAGCGGGGAGGGCACCCGCTCCCCGTCCGCCCGGTAGACCACGTAGGCGTGGCCCGAGCCGTCGACGTGGTGTTCTATCTCGTAGGCCTGTTCCCAGCCGTGTCCGCACCTCATGCACGCGAAGGCGTACGCCTCGTGCACCGTGGTTGCCGCGCTCTCGCTCATGCCTGTTCCTCCTGTCCGTGGACAAGCACTCCGGCAGGCGCTCCGGCCCCGTGCTCCGACCGTGCCCCGGACATGCGTTCCGCCTTCCAGTGGACGCCTTCCGGAGCCGCCGCGCACCAGCTCTGCCGAGTGTTGGAGAGGTCTTGGTCCTTCTGTGGCCGAAGGCCCGGAACAGGGCCTTCCACGCGGGGCCCGCTTTACGTTTCAGGCCTGCCCTTTGCCATCGGACGGGGTGGTCCCGGCCGCGTTCTTCGCCGCGACCACCGCGTCGAAGACCTCGCGTTTGGGCAGGTGGGCGTCGGCGGCGACCGCCGCGATGGCCTCCTTGCGCCGCTCCCCCGCCTCCTCGCGCACCCGCACCCTGCGCACCAGCTCGGCGGCGTCCGGCCGCTCGCCGGTGGTGTCCGCCGCGCCTTCCACGACGACGGTGATCTCGCCCCGTACGCCCTCGGCGGCCCAGGCGGCCAGCTCACCCAGCGGGCCGCGCCGCACCTCCTCGTACGTCTTCGTCAGCTCCCGGCAGACCGCCGCCCGGCGGTCCGCGCCGAACACCTCGGCCATCGCGGCCAGGGTGTCGTCCAGCCGGTGCGGCGCCTCGAAGAAGACCATCGTGCGCCGCTCGTCGGCGACCTCACGCAGCTTGCCCAGCCGCTCGCCCGCCTTGCGCGGCAGGAAGCCCTCGAAGCAGAAGCGGTCCACGGGCAGCGCGGACAGCGCGAGGGCGGTCAGCACGGCCGAGGGCCCCGGCAGCGCGGTGACCCTGATGTCCCGCTCGACGGCCGCCGCGACGAGCCGGTAGCCGGGGTCGGAGACGGACGGCATCCCGGCGTCCGTGACCAGCAGGACCCGTGCCCCGTCGGCCAGCGCCTCCACCAGCTCGGGCGTCCGCGCGGCCTCGTTGCCCTCGAAGTAGGAGACGACCCGGCCCGTCGTGCGGACGCCGAGGGCCTGGGTGAGACGGCGCAGCCGCCGGGTGTCCTCGGCGGCCACCACATCGGCGGTCTCCAGTTCGGCGGCGAGCCTCGGCGGGGCGTCCGCCACGTCGCCGATGGGGGTCCCTGCGAGTACGAGCGTTCCAGTCGTTCCAGTCACATCGGCCATCCTCCCAGCACGGGCGGCGCCCCTCGCACAGACGCGTTCCCTACGATGGCGCGGTGACGAGTACTGCGCCCGAGGCCCATCAGGGCAACGACGCCGGGGATCCCGCCCGCGACCAGCCGCCCTCCTGGCAGCGGCGGCTGCGCCGATTCGGCCGTTCCGCACGGCCGGAGACGGGGCTGCGTGAGCGCCTGGTGCCGCCGTACACCCGGCCCGGACGGCAGTTCTGGGAGGTGCTCGCCGTGCCGCCGGCGGCGGCCGACCGCCTGGTGCGCTGGTCCGCCTGGGGCGGGCCGCTGCTGGTGGCGCTGGTCGCCGGGGTGCTGCGGTTCTGGAACCTGGGCAGCCCGAAGGCGGTGATATTCGACGAGACGTACTACGCCAAGGACGCCTGGGCGCTGGTCAACCAGGGGTACGAGGGCGCGTGGCCCAAGGACGTCGACAAGCTGATCCTGAGCAACCCGTCGGCGGTGGAGGTCCCGGCCGATCCCGGGTACGTCGTGCACCCGCCGGTCGGCAAGTGGATCATCGGCCTCGGTGAGCAGCTCTTCGGGTTCACCCCGTTCGGCTGGCGCTTCATGGTGGCCCTGCTGGGCACCGTCTCGGTCCTGATGCTGTGCCGGATCGGGCGGCGGCTGTTCCGCTCCACGTTCCTCGGCTGTCTGGCGGGCACCCTGCTGGCGGTGGACGGCCTGCACTTCGTGATGAGCCGGACCGCCCTGCTCGACCTCGTCCTGATGTTCTTCGTGCTCGCGGCCTTCGGCTGCCTCCTGATCGACCGCGACTGGTCCCGCCGCAAGCTGGCCGCCGCGCTGCCGGCGGGCGAGGACGGGGGGCTGCGCCCGGACGCCCGGACCGCCGAGACGCTGCGGCTGGGGTGGCGCCCCTGGCGTCTCGCCGCGGGTCTGATGCTCGGGCTGGCCTTCGCCACCAAGTGGAACGGGCTGTACATCCTGGCCGCGTTCGGGGTGATGGCGGTGCTCTGGGACGTCGGCGCGCGCCGTACGGCGGGTGCGGTGCGGCCCTACCGCGCGGTGCTGCTGCGGGACCTGCTGCCCGCGTTCGCCTCCACGGTGCCGGTCGCGATCGGCACGTACCTCCTCTCGTGGACCGGCTGGATCCTCTCGGACAAGGGCTACTACCGCGACTGGGCGGCCACCGAGGGCAAGGGCGGCAACTGGACCTGGCTGCCGGACTGGCTGCGCAGCCTGTGGCACTACGAGAACCAGGTGTACGACTTCCACGTCGGCCTGACCTCCGGCCACACCTACCAGTCCAACCCGTGGAGCTGGATCGTGCTGGGCCGCCCGGTCTCGTACTTCTACGAGGAGGAGCCGGGCTGCGCCGCGTCTCAGACCGGCAAGTGCGCCCGCGAGGTCCTGGCGATCGGCACCCCGCTGCTGTGGTGGGCGGCCTGTGTGGCGCTGCTGTACGTGCTGTGGCGCTGGTTCTTCCGCCGCGACTGGCGGGCCGGCGCCATCGCCTGCGGGGTCGCGGCGGGCTGGGTGCCCTGGTTCCTCTACCAGGAGCGGACGATCTTCCTCTTCTACGCGGTCGTGTTCGTGCCGTTCCTCTGTCTGGCGGTGACGATGCTGATCGGCGCGCTGCTCGGTCCGGCGGCCCGCCCGTTGCCCGGCGGTGATCCGTCCGGCGAGCGCAGACGGATGCTGGGGGCGATCGCGGCGGGTGTGCTGATCCTGCTGATCGTGTGGAACTTCGTCTATTTCTGGCCGCTGTACACGGGCACGTCGATCCCGGAGAACGCCTGGCGGGACCGGATGTGGCTGGACACCTGGGTGTGAGAACGCCGGGAATTCGGCTGGAAAGCGCTCTCTCGCGATGCGTCGCGGTCCGGTAACGACCCCTTCACATGTCAGAGCCGTCCCGTAGAGTCCCCAGAAAACCCCCGGGTTTCTGAACGCGTTCAGAACATGTGGAGGGGGGCTCCTGGGGAGGGGAACCGCACCGATGCGCAGTGGAGCGAAGGTCGCCGTGGTCGGCGGCGTGTTCGTGCTGGCGGCCGGAGGGATCGGCTACGGCGCGTACAGCGTGATCTCGGACGACACCGGGGGCGGCACGGACACCGTCGCCGAGTCCACCGAGGTGAAGACCGGCCCGCCGAGCGAGACCGAGATCGAGCGGACCTCGAAGGACTTCCTGACGGCGTGGGCGTCCGGCGACGCCGCGACCGCCGCACAGCTCACCAACAACGCCACGGCGGCCGAACCGCTGCTGACGGGGTACGCCGAGGACGCCCACGTCACCGACGCGGTGATCACCCCGGGCCCGGCCACCGGCGCGAAGGTGCCGTACACGGTGAAGGCGACGGTCTCCTACGAGGGGAAGACCAAGCCCTGGTCGTACGCCTCCGAGCTGACCGTGGTGCGCGGCCTGACCACCGGCAAGGCCCTCGTCGACTGGGACGCCGCGGTGATCCACCCGGAGCTGACCGAGGGCGCGGTCCTGAAGACCGGCGAGTCCTCCGTCGCCTCGATCGAGGCCGTGGACCGCGACGGCACGGTGCTGGACAAGAAGACCTACCCGTCGCTGGGCCCGGTCCTGGACAGCCTCCGTGAGAAGTACGGCGACACCGCCGGCGGTTCGCCCGGCATCGAGACCTGGATCGAGTCCGACGACGCGGAACAGCCGGACACCACGCTGCTGACGCTCGCCAAGGGGAAGCCCGGCACGCTGCGCACGACGCTCGACGCGAAGGTCCAGGCGGCGGCCGAGGCCGCGGTCAAGCGGTACGGCGAGTCCTCCGTGGTGGCGATCCAGCCCTCGACCGGCGCGATACAGGCGATAGCCAACAACCGGGCGGACGGCTACGACGCGGCCATGCGGGGCACGCTGGCCCCCGGCTCCACGATGAAGATCGTGACGGCCGCGATGATCATCCAGAACGGGCTGGGGAACATCAACTCCCCGGTGGAATGCCCGTCCACCGTGTCGTGGGAGGGCGTGACCTTCCACAACCTCAAGGACTTCTCCATCGCGAACGGCACCCTGCGCGACGCCTTCGGCCAGTCCTGCAACACGGCCTTCATCAAGCCGGTCAAGCCGCTCGGCGACCGGGCGGGCACGGCGCTCGGCCAGGAGGCCCGCGACTACTTCGGCCTGGGCCAGGACAACTGGAAGACCGGGGTGGAGTCCTTCGACGGCAGCGTCCCGGAGTCCTCGGGGGCCGAGACCGCGGCCTCCTACATCGGCCAGGGCAAGATCCTCATGAGCCCGCTGAACATGGCGTCGGTCACCGCGACCGCGAAGAACGGCGCCTTCAAGCAGCCCTACGTCGTCGCCCGCGACCTGGACGACCGGCCGTTCGCCACCGCCCGCCCGCTCCCGGGCGACGTGGGACAGCAGTTGCGGGACATGATGCGCTTCACCGCGACCAGCCCGACCGGCACCGGCACCAAGGCGATGGCCTCGGTCGGCGGCGACAAGGGCGCCAAGACCGGCTCCGCCGAGGTGGACGGCCAGTCCACGTCCAACAGCTGGTTCGTCGGCTTCAGCAACGACCTCGCGGCGGCGGCGGTCGTCCAGTCCGGCGGCCACGGCGGCGACGCGGCGGGCCCGGTGGTCGCGGCGGTCCTGCGCGCCGGTCCGTGAGCGGGGGCGTGGGCGGAACGTGATCTGTTGGCCGGGGCGTCACCGGGGGCCGGTTCGCCCGGACGCCGCCCCCGGCCTCACGCCCACCGCCCCCGAACTCCCTGGTGCCGGGGGCGGCCCGTTCAGTAGCGTGCGGCCATGAGCACATCGGACACGACTCCCACCGCGCCCCCTTCCGACGCCCACCCCCGCTTCGCCGAGGCCCTGCGTGAGCTGGGCCTCGACGTCGAGGTGCGCCGCTTCCCGGACGCCACCCGCACCGCCGTCGAGGCCGCCGCCGCGATCGGCTGCGCGCTCAGCCAGATCGTCAAGTCGCTGATCTTCGAGGCGGACGGCACCCCGGTGCTCGTCCTGATGGACGGCTCGTCCCGGGTGGACGTGGAGCGCGTACGGACCGAACTCGGCGCGGCCGAGGTCAAGCGGGCGGGCGCCGACCTCGTACGGGAGACCACGGGGTACGCGATCGGCGGCGTCCCGCCCTTCGGCCACCGCACGAAGACCCGTGTGCTGGCCGACCGGGGACTGCTCGACCACCCGGTGGTGTGGGCGGCCGCGGGCACCCCGCACACCGTGTTCCCGCTCGACCCGAAGGCCCTGGTCACGCACGCCGGCGGCACCCTGGTGGACGTGCGCGAGCAGACGGCGTGACCCCCCTGGTGGCGGTCGCCGTCCTGGCGGCCGCGATCACCCACGCCGGCTGGAACGCCATCGCCCACGCGATACGCGACCAGCTCCTGTCCTTCACCCTGATCTCCGGGGGCGGCGCGCTGATCGGCGCCGTCCTGGCCTCGGCGGCACCGCTTCCGGCGGCCGGTGCCTGGCCCTACCTGCTGCTCTCGGCGGGCCTGCACGTCGCCTACATGGCACTGCTGATGCGCTCGTTCACGCTGGGCGACTTCGGCCAGATGTATCCGATCGCCCGGGGCACGGCCCCGCTCGTGGTGACGGTCCTGGCCGCCGTCTTCGTCGGCGAACGCCCCGACGGCTGGGCGACGGCGGGCGTCGCGGTGGCCTCGGCCGGGCTGGTGGGCCTGGCGCTGTGGGGCATCCGCGGTTCCGGCAGCCGCCCGCACGGCCCGGCGATCCTGGCGGCCCTGGCGACGGGCCTGGCGATCGCCGCGTACACCACGGTCGACGGGGTCGGCGTCCGCGCCGCGGGCACCCCGCTCGGCTACATCGGCTGGCTGATGATCATCCAGGGCCTGATCATCCCCGCGTACGCCTTCTGGCGCCGACGCGGCGCGCTGGCCGCCGAGTTGTCCCCGTACCTGAGACGCGGCCTGCTCGGCGCGACCCTGTCGGTCACCGCGTACGCCCTCGTCCTGTGGGCCCAGACCAGAGCCCCCCTGGCCCCGGTCGCCGCGCTGCGGGAGTCGTCGATCATCGTGGGCGCCGCGATCGGGACACTGTTCTTCAAGGAACGGTTCGGCACCCCCAGGATCGCGGCGGCCGGACTGATGGTCGTGGGCATCGGCCTGATGCTGCACACCGGTTGAAGGGGGCGGGGCGACGGGGCAGACCGTACGACAACCCATTCGGTCTCCGCATCCGGTCCGCATGCGTCAGCACGTGGCCGGAACCGCCCTCTTGACGACGGACTGCGCGCTCGGAAGGCTCTGGCGTAGAAGTAGAAGCCGGTGCAATCCGCGTAGCCCGGGGAGGCTGCTGTGTCGCTGCGGTTCGTCGCCAAAGACCCCGAGACGGACGGGGCGAACTGCCCCACGGTGTGGGTGGACGACGAGAATCAGGAGATCGTGCTCCAGGGCTGGAAGGCCGACGAGGAGACACGGACGGCCTGCCTGAGGACGGGCCCGATCCCGGACACCGAAGCCGTCGTTCGACTACCGCTGCGCATGGCCGCCGCGGTCCGGGAGGCTTGCGATGCCGCAGACGGCACCGCCGTTCGCTGAGCTGCTCGCCAACTGCCGCCACTCGGCCGTACATCTGGAGATGCGCGACCACTACGACGACCCCGACGAAGCTCCGCGCGTAGCGGCCTGGAAGGCCGGGTACCGCCCGGACCCGGAGGACCGGGCGACGTGGTGGCGCCCCTGGCTCGACATGGTGGCCGAATCCGTCGGTCGCGGTGTCGAGTTCCGTCGGGCCCGCATCGTGTCCGAGCCCGTCAGCGAGTACACCCGCTACCTCTACGACGGCTCCTTCGCGAACATCGCCGCCGGGGAGAGAATTCGCTGGCTGCCCCGCCGAAGGGCATCAGACCTCTGTCTGCCCGGCAACGACTTCTGGGTGTTCGACGGGCAGTTGGTCCGCTTCGGACACTTCTCGGGAGAAGGCGCGTACCTGGGTGACGAGATCGAGGACGCCCCCGACGTCGTGAAGCTGTGCTCGTCGGCGTTCGAGGCCGTCTGGGACCGGGCCGTCCCACACTCCGCGTACACGATCTGAGGCACACGCACCACCCATGTCCCGTCATCCCTCGTCCAGCGTCCAGTCCGCCCGTGAAGCTCTCGCCACGCGTCTGCGCGAGATCCGTCTGGACTCCGGGCTGACCGGCCGTGCGGTGGCGGCGCGGGCCGGATGGCACGCCTCCAAGTCCTCACGTATCGAGAACGCGGTGACGCCGCCTTCGGATGCCGACATCCGGGCCTGGTGCTCGGCCTGCGGGGCCGACGGGCAAGCGGAGGACCTGATCGCCGCCTCCCGGTCCACCGAGTCCATGTACGTCGAATGGAAACGACTGCAACGGACCGGTCTGCGCAGGCTCCAGGAGTCCTACGAGCCCCTCTTCGAGCGCACCCGGACTCTCCGGGTCTACTGCTCGAACGTCGTCCCCGGCCTGTTGCAGACGCCCGCCTACGCCACGGCACTGCTCACGGAGATCGCCGGCTTCCGGCAGTCACCCAACGATGTCGCCGAAGCGGTCACCGCCCGTATGGGCCGATCCCGCTTCCTCCGCGAGGGCGACCACCGCTTCGCCTTCCTGGTCGAGGAGTCCGTCTTGCGGTACCGCATGGGCGACGCCGCCACCATGGCCGGGCAACTCGGCCATCTGCTGGCCGTCATGTCTCTGCCGTCCGTCTCGCTCGGAGTCGTCCCGCTGGACGCGCGGCGGGGCATGTGGCCACTGGAGACCTTCTCCGTCTACGACACCGATCGAGCACAGGTGGAGCTCCTCACCGCGGCCGTCACGGTCACGTCTCCGTCGGAGGTCGACCAGTATCTCCAGGCATTCGCCCGGGTCGGCCGGCTCGCCGTCCATGGAGCCGACGCCCGTTCCTTGATCACCGCCGCCATCGACGCGCTGCGTTGAACCGGCGTGCAATTCCGTAGAACTCTGTGGCCGCCCTCCCTGGCTGATTCCTAACGTGCCGTACAGGGACCCGGAAGCCGAGGCGGCTCGGTGCCCCGGCCACGGATCACGCCGTGCCGGCCACGGGCGGGTGACGTGTGACGGGTGGCCCCCCATCCGCGCCCCTGGGTGTCGCAGGCTTGCCCCGGTACGGGACATCCGGCCGGTACCCGACAGCCGACGGCGAGGAGATGACGCACGATGGCGACCCTGATCGAGTACGAGGCGAAGGCGCTGGGGATCGACCCCGGGGAGATGGCTGAGCGTATCGCCGGCAACGGGGGAACCCATGTCGCCGACCGGATGATGCGCCGCTACGTGTACGACGTCCGGCCCGCCGCACCAGGCCGGTGGGTCCGGCTGCGGGACACGGGATCCGAGGTGACGTTGTGCCTCAAGGAGATCACCTCCGACTCCGTCGACGGCACGCGTGAGACAGAGGTGGAGGTGGGCGACTTCGAGGCCACGCACGTACTGCTCGAACGCCTTGGATTCCACGCCAAGGCGTACCAGGAGAACCGCCGCTCCTCCTGGCAACTGGACGGCGTGCGGCTGGAGATCGACTCGTGGCCGCTGATCCCGCCCTACCTGGAGATCGAGGGGGACGACGCGGAGCAGGTCTGGACGGCGGCCCGTCGGCTGGGCCTGGCCCGCGCCGAACTGACCAGCGAGAACACCACCGCGGTCTACGCCCGGTACGGGGTGGAACTGGAGAAGGTCACCGACCTCCGGTTCACGGCCTGATCACCCCCGATGGTCCCGCTCCGGTCAGGAGCGTGTTCACCCAGAGAGGTGCGCCGATGCACGGCGAAGAACGCTTACCCGTAGACGTCCGTCCCGACCGCACGGTCCGAGTGAAGATCATCGACGCCTGCGGACTGGCGTGCACCTTCTGCCACAACGAAGGCACACCGGTCACGGCCGACAACCTCGGCAGGCAGGCGGGCGAGTACACGGGTACCCCCGGGCGTTCGGGACGGGTCTCCCTCTACCTGCGTACCAACGGGGCCGCGTTCCTGCCCGCGAGGGTGGAGCCGGACCCTGACTTCGCGCTCGCCCTGGCCGCCGTCCGGGGCAGCATCGACACCGGAGAAGTGCACTTCACCGGCGGTGAACCCACCCTCCACCCCAAGCTGCCCGAACTCGTCTCCCTCGCCCACCGGCTCGGGCTCACCGTCGGCCTCACCTCCAACGGAGAGAACGGCGCGGCCGTGCTGAAGGAGTGCGCGGAAGCCGGACTGGACCGCGTCAACCTGTCCGTCTTCGGCACCACGGCCGACGAACTCGCCGCCGTACAGTCCCCGCGCTACGCCTCCGTCAGGCTCGCCGAACGCAAACTCCGCGCTCTCCACGACACGATCGAAGCGGCGCTCCTGAGCGGGGTGAAGGTCTCGGCGAATATCGTCGTACCTGATCAGACGCATGTTCCTCGCGTGTTACGGATCATCGAAGAGCATGGCCGAGACGTCGCGGTACGCATGCTCGTGTCCCTCGGGGACGGGGGCACGTCGCTGCACGCGATGCGACAGGTGCTGAACCACCTCGGGGCGGTACCCGAACGGCACATCGTCACAGCGGGCGCTTCCGACCAGCGCACCCGCTACCGGCTCCCGGACGGCCGCACCCTGTACGCCAAGTCCATCCGTCCGGTACGGCTGCCGGACACTTGTGCCGGCTGCCGGTTCAACAACGCACGTGACTGTCAGGAGGGGTACTACGGGGTCCGCCTCTACCGCGAGCAGGACGGGCCCTTCATGGTCGGGGTCTGCATCCGGCGCATGGACCTGTGTGTGCCACTCGGCCAGTTCGTCATGAGCCGGATCTGTCACGAGGTACAGACCTTCCGGGACGACGAGTACGCCCGCCTGACCGCGCTCAGCCGGCCTCCAACGGCGGACCGCTGAAGCGCCGCACGCCCGTACGCGCCCCCCGCCGGTTCACACCGGCCGGGGCTCGTCCGTGTCGCCCCGCATCGCGTCGCGGAAGCCCTTGTTGACGCCCATCAGGCCGCCGTCCACCCGGAGCGTCGTCCCGGTGATCCAGGCCGCGTCGCGGGAGGCCAGGAAGGCCACGGCGGCGGCGATGTCGTCCGGTTCGCCGAGCCGTCCCAGTGGGTAGAGGGCTCTCGCCCGCGCCAGGTCGCCCTCGCGGCCGGTCCACCCCTCGGTGCGGATGGTGCCGGGGGCGACCAGGTTGACCCGGACCCCGCGCGGGCCCGCGTGGCCGGCCAGTGTGCGGGTCAGGCTGGCCAGGCCCGCCTTCGCGGCGCTGTAGGCGTGCCCGCCGAAGTCCTGCTCGCCGTTGACCGAGCCGATGTTGACGACGGCGCCGCGGCCGGAGGCGGCCAGGTGCGGCAGCGCGGCCCGGGAGCACCGGTAGGGGCCGGACAGGGTGATGTCGAGGGTGTGGGCCCAGGAGTCGTCGGCCTCGTCCTCGAAGAGGGCGGCGTCCTCGTGGTTGGCGTAGGCGTTGTTGACGAGGACGTCGAGCCCGCCGAAGGTGGCGACCGCGTGGGCCACGGCCGCCTCCACGGCGGCGCGGTCCCCGACGTCGCAGGCCAGGGCTTCGGCGGTGCCGCCGTCCTTCTCCCGTATCTCCCGGGCGACCCGGTCGGCCCGTGCGGCGTCCAGGTCGGTGACGAGGACGGCCGCGCCCTCGGCCGCCAGGCGGCGGGCCGTGGCGGCGCCGATGCCCTGGCCCGCTCCGGTGACCAGGGCGGTGTGTCCGTCGAGGCGTCTGCTGATGTCGGCTGTCACAGCGCCGACCGTACCGCCCGGACCAGCGCTTGGGAACGGGGATCCGCGGTGACCCCCTTCTGCAGACCGTTCGTCACATAGCCCAGCGCGACGCCCGATTCGGGGTCCGCGAATCCGAGCGACCCGCCCCGGCCGGGGTGGCCGAAGGAGCCGGGGGCCAGCAGCGGGGCGGCGGAACCGTGCAGCATGTAGCCGAGGCCGAAACGGGTGGAGACGACCAGCACCCGGTCCGGGCCCGCGGACTCCTCGGTGCGGGCCAGAGTGAGGGTGGCCGGGGCGAACAGCCGGTGGCCGTCCACCTCGCCGATCATCGCCGCGTAGCAGCGGGCCAGTCCGCGTGCGGTGGCCACGCCGTTGGACGCGGGGAGTTCGGCCGCGCGATAGGCAGGGGCGTTCTCGTCGGGGAACGGGTCGATCGCCCCGAAGGCCCGCCGGGTCAGCGAACCGGGGTCGGCGTAGGCCTCGACGACGTTCCGCTTGGGGCGCATGCGCAGCGTGCCGCCGTTGCCGTCCACCGCCGGGGGCTCGACGGGCCCGATGCGGCCGACGCGGTGCGCCTCGTCCTCCGGCAGCCCGAACCAGAAGTCCAGGCCGAGCGGGCGGGCGATCTCCTCCGCGACCCAGCGCCCGATGGTGCGTCCGGTGACCCTGCGCACCAGTTCACCGACGAGCCAGCTGTAGGTCTGGGCGTGGTAGCCGTGGTCGGTGCCGGGTTCCCACTGGGGCCGCTGGGCGGCGACGGCCCGTGGCCCGCTGACCCCGTCGGCCGCCTCCTCGGGTGTCAAAGGCGTGTCCAGGGCGGCCAGTCCGGCCCGGTGGGCGACGAGGTGGCGTACGAGGACGCGCTCCTTGCCGTTGGCCTTGAACTCCGGCCAGTACGTGCCGACGGGCGCGTCCAGGTCCACCTGTCCACGCTGGTGCAGCAGCAGCGGTACGGCGGCGGCGACGCCCTTTCCGGCCGAGCGGACGATCTGGGTGGTGTCCACCGCCCACGGTTCGGTGCCGTCCACGTCCCGGGTACCGGCCCACAGGTCCACGACCTTGCGCCCGTGCCGGTAGACGGCCACGGCCGCGCCCCGTTCCCCGCGCTGTTCGAAGTTACGGACGAACGCGTCCCGTACTGCCTCGAACCCTGGTGCCACCGTGCCTCGTACGTCCACGCCTGCTCCCGCACTCCCGCTCATCCCCCCATGGTGCATCGCCGGACGGGCGGAGCGGCTGCCGGGTCACCGTCTGTTCACGGACGGGGAACGGCGACGGAACGCGGGTCGAAGCCGAAGGGCAGTTCCAGCCGGTGTCTCCGCATCAGCCCGGTGTCGCACAGGAGTTCCTGGGTGTGGTCGTCGGCGGCGATGACCCCGTCGCTGAGGATGACGGCGCGGGGGCAGAGCTCCAGGGCGTACGGCAGGTCGTGGGTGACCATCAGGACGGTGACGTCCAGCGTCCGCAGGATGTCGGCGAGTTCGCGGCGGGAGGCCGGGTCCAGGTTGGAGGAGGGTTCGTCCAGCACCAGGATCTCCGGCTCCATGGCGAGGACGGTGGCGACGGCGACCCGGCGGCGCTGCCCGAAGGAGAGGTGGTGCGGGGGCCGGGTCGCGAACTCCTCCATGCCGACCCGCTTGAGCGCGGCCATGACCCGCTCCTCCAGCGCGGCGCCGCGCAGTCCGGCCGAGGCGGGTCCGAAGGCGACGTCCTCCCGGACGGTCGGCATGAACAACTGGTCGTCGGGGTCCTGGAAGACGATGCCGACCCGGCGCCGGATCTCCGCGAGGTTCCGCTTCTCCACGGGCAGTCCGGCGACCCGGACGGTGCCGGCGCCCGCGTCGAGGATGCCGTTGAGGTGCAGGACGAGGGTGGTCTTGCCGGCGCCGTTGGGGCCGAGCAGGGCGACGCGTTCGCCCCGGCGCACGGTGAGATCGACCCCGAAGAGGGCCTGGTGGCCGTCGGGGTAGGCGTAGGCGAGGCCGCTGACCTCAAGGGACGGCGGGACGTCCGGGGACGGCGGGACGTCCGGGGACGGCGGGACGTCCGGGGACGGAGCGGCCTCAGGGGACCAGGCGGCCTCGGGGGACACGGCGGCGTCGGGGGACGGAGCGGGGCGGGCAGGTCGGCTCATACGGTCCATCCCAGCAGACAGACGCCCAGGGCGAGTACGGGCAGGGCACAGGCGTACGCCCACTGGGCGCGGGAGGCGGTCACCTCGTCGATCACCGGCATGGTGCCGGTGTAGCCCCGGCTGACCATCGCGAGGTGGACGCGCTCGCCGCGTTCGTAGGAGCGGATGAACAGGGCGCCCGCCGTCTTGGCCAGCACGCCCCAGTGGCGTACGCCGCGTGCCTCGAACCCCCGGGAGCGGCGGGCGATCGACATCCGGCGCAGCTCGTCGGTGATCACGTCGCCGTAGCGGAGCATGAAGGACGCGATCTGGACGAGCAGCGGCGGCAACCGGAGCCGCTGGAGGCCGAGCAGCAGGGAGCGCAGTTCGGTGGTGGAGGCCAGCAGCACGGAGGCGGCCACACCGAGCGTGCCCTTGGCGAGGACGTTCCAGGCGCCCCAGAGGCCGGGGACGCTGACGGTCAGGCCGAGGAGTCCCGTCTGCTCCCCGGGGACGACGAACGGCATGAGCAGCGCGAACGCCACGAACGGCACCTCGATGACCAGGCGTTTCAGCAGGAAGCCGGCCGGGACGCGGGCCACCGCGGCGACGGCGGCGAGCAGCACGGCGTACAGCGCGAAGGCCCAGAGCGCCTCGCGGGGGGTGGAGACGACGACCACCACGAAGCCGAGGACGGCGACCAGCTTGCAGTGCGGGGGCAGGCGGTGGACCGGGGAGTGGCCGTGCCGGTAGAGCGTGTGGGCGTGGCCCGCGCCCATGTCAGTCGGACCCGAGCGCGCCGGCGACGGGCTCCGGCCTGCGGCGGCGGTGCACGGCCCAGAAGACGCCGCTGCCGACCGCCACGGTGACGCCGACCCCGATGACTCCGGCCAGGCCGCCGGAGAGCCGGGCGTCGCCGATGTCCTTGACGCCGTAGTCGGCGAGCGGGGAGTCCGCGGCGCCGTGTTCCTTGACGTTCTCGTCGATGCCCTTGTCTGCGGCGACCTTCTCCAGGCCGTCGGGGCTGGCGGAGGCGTAGTAGGAGACGAACCCGGCGAGCAGCAGCGCCGCGACCAGGCCGGTCGCCCAGACCCCGCGGGTGGAGCGGCCACGGGCGGCCGGGGCGGGCTCGGGCTCGGCGGCCGGGGCGGCCGGGGCGTCGACGAGTGCGCCGTCGACACGCAGCTTCAGCGGTGCGGCGAGCCCCTGGGCACCGTGGACGAGGTCGGGGCGTACCGCGAGGACCGCGCCGACGGTCAGCGCGGTGATGGCGGCCTCGCCGATGCCGATGAGGACGTGTACGCCGACCATCGCGGTGAGGACCTTGCCGAGGGGGACGTCGGTGGTCCCGCCGATCGCGTAGAGGGCGGTGAAGGCGACGGCGGCGGCCGGTACGGAGACCAGCGCGGCCACGAATGCCGCCGCGGTGGTCGAGCGGCGGGTGCGGGGCAGCACCCCGGTGAGCCCGCGGAAGAGGGCGTGGGCGACGACGACGGTGACGACGCCCATGACGGTGATGTTGACGCCGAGCGCGGTGAGGCCGCCGTCGGCGAAGAGGATGCCCTGCATCAGCAGGACGACGGCTATGCAGAGGACTCCGGTGTACGGCCCGACCAGGATCGCCGCGAGCGCCCCGCCCAGGAGGTGGCCGCTGGTACCGGCGGCGACCGGGAAGTTGAGCATCTGCACGGCGAAGATGAAGGCCGCGACGAGCCCGGCCAGCGGCGCCGTGCGCTCGTCCAGCTCGCGCCGCGCGCCCCGGAGGCTGACCGCGACCGCCCCGGCGGCGACCACACCGGCCACGGCGGAGACGGGTGCGTTGATGAATCCGTCGGGTACATGCATGGAGGGCTCCGCTTCGGGCGAGGGGGCGGGCTCGGGCAAACGCTCCATGATAGGACCCTGTTGCGAATCGTTCGCAAGAGCGCAGACGTGACAACTGCGTGGCACTTCCCAACATGCCGTAAGCGCGACATATGGGACATTGGGGTGGAAGATACATTCACACCGGAGGAGCCGGCATGTCTCTCGTGATTCATGAACACGTCAGGGCCCGGCTCGTCACCGACGGTCCCGAACCCCGGCTCGTCCCCGTCCGGTTGAGCTGCGACACCGAGGCCCCGCGGACCGTGCTCCTGCGACTTCCCGGCGGCGCCGACCGGAGCATCGGCCGGGACGTCCTGGAGGGCGGACTGCGCTCCCCCGTCACCTGCGGCGACCTGCGGATCTGGCCGTGCGGCCGGGCCCAGCTGGTGGTGGAGCTGCACGCGCCGGACGGTGTCACCGTGTTCCAGTTCGACAACGCGCCGCTGATCCGCTTCCTGCGCCGCACCTACGAGGAGGCCGGAGCGGCCGGAACCCGCCCGGCCGCGGGCACCTCGTCCACCCTGACCTGACCTGGACGGGGCCGGGGCGGACCGGACCATCCCGGCCCGCCTCGCCCGCTCCGGCCCGCCCGGCCGAGTACGCCCTGCCCGGCCACGCCGATGGGCCCCGCGCCGCGTGCACGGGGCCCATGGGCCGCCCCGGTCCCCCGTCCCCACAGGTGACCGGCGCTCCGGGGTCCACGTCCCGCTCAGGCGCGGACCCCGGGGTTCTCTCGGATCAGACGCGGCTCAGCTCGCGCTCCCCGCCCGCCGGGCCGTCACCCGGACCGTCGGCCGGCAGCTCCTGGCGGAGCCCCTCGCCCTCCACGTCCACACGGGGCAGCGCGCGGTCCAGCCAGCCCGGCAGCCACCAGGCGCGCCGGCCCAGCAGGGCCAGGACCGCCGGCACGATGGCCATCCGGACGACGAAGGCGTCGAAGAAGACGGCGATGGCCAGCGAGAAGCCGATCATCTTGATCATCGACTCGCTGGAGCCGATGAAGCCCGCGAAGACGGCCATCATGATCACCGCGGCGGCCGTGACCACCCGGGCCCCGTGCCGGAAGCCGGTGACGATCGCCTGGCCGGGCGTCTCCCCGTGGACGTACGCCTCCCGCATCCGCGTGACCAGGAAGACCTCGTAGTCCATCGCGAGACCGAAGACCACACCGACCATGAAGATCGGCATCATGCTCATGATCGGACCGGTCTGCTCGACCCCGAAGAGCGAGCCCAGCCAGCCCCACTGGAAGACCGCGACGACCGCGCCCAGGGCCGCGATGACCGAGAGCAGGAAGCCCAGGGCCGCCTTGAGCGGCACCAGCAACGAGCGGAAGACGACCATCAGCAGCAGGAAGGCGAGTCCGACGACGAGGGCCAGGTAGGGCAGCAGCGCGTCGTTCATCTTCTGCGAGAAGTCGATGTTCATCGCGGTGGCACCGGTGACCAGCACCTCGGCGCCGGTGTCGCTCTTGATGTCCGCGCCCGCGTCACGGATGGCGTGGACGACGTTCTCCGTGTCGGTGGAGCTCGGCCGGTCCTTCGGGATGACCGTGATGGTCGCGGCGTCGCCGGCCTTGTTGAAGGTGGCCGGGGTGACGGCGGCGACGTGCCCGCTCGCCTCGATCCCCTGGGAGACCTGCTCGACCGCGGCCTTGCCGTCGTCGCTGTTCCTGGTGTCCACGACGACCAGCAGCGGACCGTTGAACCCGGGGCCGAAGCCGTCCGAGAGCAGGTCGTAGGCCTGGCGCTGCGTGGTGCTCTTCGGCTGTGAACCGTCGTCCGGCAGACCCATCTCCAGCGAGGCGGCGGGGACGGCGATGACCCCGAGCCCCAGGACCCCGGCGAGCAGCACCCACACCGGCTTGCGCAGGACGAACCGTGCCCAGCGGGTGCCCATGTTCGGCTTGGCGTCGGGCCGGTTCTCCTCCTCCGCGGCCTTGCGCGCCTTGCGCCCCATGACCCGCTTGCCGACGAAGCCGAGCATCGCGGGCACCAGGGTGAGCGCGATGAGGACCGCGATGGCGACCGTACCGGCGGCGGCGAAGCCCATCTTCGTCAGCATCGGGATGTTGACGACGGCGAGGCCCACCAGCGCGATGACCACGGTCAGACCGGCGAAGACCACCGCGGATCCGGCCGTGCCGACGGCCCGCCCGGCGGCGTCCTCGTGCTTTCGGCCCTCGGCCAGTTCGGCGCGGTAGCGGGAGACGATGAACAGGGCGTAGTCGATGCCGACCGCGAGCCCGATCATCATGGCGAGGATGGAGGTGGTGGAGCCCAGGTCGAGCACGCTCGCCAGGGCGGTGATCAGCGACACCCCGATCCCGACGCCGACGAGCGCGGTGAGCAGCGGGAGCCCCGCGGCGACCAGCGAGCCGAAGGTGATGACCAGCACCACCGCGGCGACGGCGACCCCGATGACCTCGGTGGCTCCGGTCTCCGGAATGACCTGGAGCGCGTCACCGCCGATCTCCACGGTCATCCCGTCGCTCCGCGCGGCCTCCCCCGTGTCCTCCAGCGAGTCGCGCGTCGCGTCGGTCAGCTCCATGGCGTTGACCTTGTAGGAGACGGAGACGTAGGCCGTCGTTCCGTCCTCGCTGACCGCGTTCGCCTCGTAGGGGTCGGCGACGGAGGCGATCTGGTCCGAACCGGCCTCCAGCCGGCCGACGGTCTTCTGGACCTCGGCCTTGTTGTCGGCGTCGGTCATCTTCTGACCGTCGGGGGCCTTGAAGACGACCCGCGCGGTCGCCCCGTCGGCGCTGCCGCCGGGGAAACGCTCTTCCAGCAGGTCGAAGGCCTTCTGGGCCTCCGTGCCGGGAATCGAGAAGGAGCTGGAGGTGGCGGTGGACGCGGAGGCGGCGCCGAATCCGACGAGCCCCAGCAGCGCCGCCCAGACGAGGGCGACGTACCAGCGGCGCCGGAAGGCGAACCGCCCGACTTTGTACAGGAAAGTGGCCACGGAGAGGAACTCCCGGTCAGGTCGTGGAGTGGAAATGGGCGTGAGGAACCAGCCCGACGACGAGAGCGGCGTGTCAGGTGGAGCGTCGGGGAGAGGTCGTACGGAAGGGAGTGGGAAGGTCAGACACCGAGGGCGGGGAACACCACGGCTTCCGCGTAGTCGATCAGGAACTCACGGTCGACCGGGCGCTCCTCGACGAGCTCCCGTGCCGCGAAGGCGCCGATCATCATGTGTGTCACATAGGACAGCGCCGGGTTGTCGGGACGCACCTCGCCCCTGTCCACCGCCCGTTGGAGCAGCTTCTGGAGGCCGGTCATCTCCGGCTCGATCAGCAGGGCGCGCAGGGCCTGCAAGAGATCGGGGTTGGTATGGACGGCATGGCTCAGACCCCGCAGCAGTGCGGAGTTCTTCTCCATCTGGCAGTCGTCGCTGCGCCGGAGGACGGCGTGGAAGTCGCCCCGCAGCGAACCGGTGTCCACCTCGTCGAGGTGCACCGGCTTGTCGTTCCGGAGCGCCCTGACGACCAGCTCGGCCTTGCTCCCCCACTGGCGGTAGAGGGTGGCCTTGCTGGAGCGGGTACGCGCGGCGACGGCGTCCATGGTCAGGCCTTCGTACCCGACCTCGCCGAGCAGGTCGAGCACGGCGGTGTACAGCTCGTTCTCGCGTTCCGGCGTGAGCCGTGAGCGTGCCACCTGTCGACCTCCTCCACCTGGTATCCGCTGGATCGTACGCCGATCACGCCCGGACGCGTGATCATCGCGCAAGATCACGACCCGAACGAAACTGTTTCGTACACTTCGACGTTACTCCCCGCTCCCCGCGAAACGAAATCGTTTCGCTGTGTCGTGCGACACAAGTTGCCACCGGCCCCACGCGCGGAAAGCATTGGAGGGTGAGTGACGACGTCGCGTATCTCCGGTTCCCGCACCTCCACCAGGACCTGCTCTGCTTCGCGGCCGAGGACGACCTCTGGGTCGCCCCCCTCGCCCCCGCCGGGCAGCGGCCGGGCCGCGCGTGGCGGCTGACCGTCGACCGCACCCGGGTGAGCCACCCGCGCTTCTCGCCCGACGGCAGCCGTATCGCCTACACGACCTGGCGCACGCTCGATCCGGAGATCCACCTGGTTCCCGTCGACGGGGGGCCCGCCCGCAGACTCACCTACTGGGGCTCGACCGACGCACGGGTCTGCGGCTGGACCCCCGATCCCGGCGACAGCGCGCAGATCCTCGCCGTCTCCTCGCACAACCAGCCCTTCTCCTACTTCTCGTGGGCGTACAGCGTCCCCACCGACGGCGGCCCCGGCGGCAAGCTCCCCTGGGGCCCGGTCGCCGACATCGCGGTCGCCGACATCGACGGCGAGCGCCGCACCCTGCTCCTCACCGGCAAGCCCCCGCACGAGCCCGCGGCGTGGAAGCGCTACCGGGGCGGGGCGATGGGCCGGCTGTGGCTGCACGGCGAACGGCTGCTGCCGGACATCGGCGGGCATCTCGACGCGCCGATGTTCGTCGGCCGCCGCATCGCCTTCCTCTCCGACCACGAGGGGGTCGGCAACCTCTACTCGTGCCGGCCCGACGGCACGGACCTGCGCCGCCACACCGACCACGACGCCTTCTACGCCCGGCACGCCTCCAGCGACGGCACACGCGTCGTCTACCAGTGCGCGGGCGACCTGTGGCTGGTCGACGACCTGGAGGACCCGGACGCGGTCCCGCGCAGGCTGGAGGTGCGGCTCGGCGGCCCCAGGACCGGGCGGCGCACCTACCAGGTGCCGGCCGCCAGCCACGTGGACGCGCTCTCCGTGGACGAGACGGGCCGGGCCAGCGCCGTCTCCGTACGCGGCAGCCTGTACTGGCTCACACACCGCGACGGCCCGGCCCGCACCATCGCCGACGACCCCGGGGTGCGCGTCCGGCTGCCGGAGATGCTGGGCAGCAGCGGGCAGGTCGCGTACGTCACCGACGCCGAGGGGGAGGACGCGGTCGAGATCGCCTACCTGCCGCGGGCCAGCGGCGACCGGCGGCCGCGGCGGCTGGCCTCCGGACGACTGGGCCGGGTGCACGAGATGATCGCGGACCCGGAGGGTACCCGCCTCGCCATCGCCTCCCACGACGGCCGTCTGCTGCTGCTGGACACCGCGGAGGACGAGGCGGCACAGGAGGCGGCCGTCCTGGACCTGGCCGAACGCGAGGCCGCGCGACCGGACGAGATCCCCGCGCCGGACGGGACCTCCCCACCGGACGGAAACACACAAGGGACCGCCGCACAGGGGACCGCCGCCCCGGACGCACCCTCCCCACCGGACGGAAACGCACAGGGCACCCCCGCCCCGGACGCGACCGGACAGGAACCCCCCGTCCTGGACGTGACCGGGCAGGGGGCCGCCGTCCTGGGCGCGGACGCGCGGGAGGCCGCCCCGCCCCCTCCCCCACCGCCCGCCGAGACCGAGGTCACCGAGCTGATCCGCTCCGTCAACGGCCCCGTCCGCGACCTGGCGTTCTCACCCGACGGCGCCTGGCTGACCTGGTCGCACCCGGGAGTCGGACGCTCGCTGCGGAAGATCAAACTGGCCAGGATCAGCGGCCCCGGCGCCCCGGTGACCGTCGATGTCACCAACGGCCGGTTCGAGGACGAGAACCCGGTCTTCACCGGAGACGGCCGCTACCTCGCCTTCCTCTCCTGGCGCGGCTTCGACCCGGTGTACGACGTCCACACCGGCGACCTCTCCTTCCCGCTGGGCTGCCGCCCCTACCTGGTACCGCTCTCCTCGGCGACGCCCTCCCCCTTCGCGCTGCTCCCGGACGGGCGGCCGGCGGCGGGCGGCCTGGACCCGGTGGACATCCCCCCGGGGACGGTCGAAGGACCCACGGTCACCGTGGAGTTCGAGGGACTGGAGAGCAGGGTGACGCCGTTCCCGGTCTCCGCCTCGAAGTACTCGGCGCTCCAACCGGTCAACGGGGGCGGGCTGGTCTGGCTGCGGTGGCCCATCTCCGGCGCCCTGGGCGAGACGTTCGCCAACCCGGCGGACATGTCGGGCCGCCCGACCCTGGAGCACTTCAACATCGCCAAGACCCGCAGGACCGAACTGGTCGCCCACCTCGACTGGTTCGCGGTCAGCGGGGACCGGACCCGGCTGGTGGTCATGGACGACGGCGAGCTGCGCGCCGTCCCCTCCGACGAGCCCGGGGACGGCGACTCCACCGTCTTCCTCGACCTGCGCCGCATCCTGCACGACGTCGATCCGGCGGCGGAATGGCGCCAGGCGTACGACGAGGCGGGGCGCATCGTCCGGTCCTACTTCTGGGAGCCGGACATGTGCGGCATCGACTGGGCCGGTGTCCTGGACCAGTACCGCCCGCTGGTCGAACGGGTCGCCTCCCCCGACGAGTTCGCGGACCTGCTACGTGAACTCATGGGCGAGCTGGGCACCTCGCACGCCTACGTCGCCCCCGCCCGCCGCAACGAGGGACCGCCGCACTACCAGCGGGCGATCGGACTGCTCGGCGCCAACCTGGCCTGCCGGGACGGCGACTGGACGGTCCTGCGGATCCTGCCCGGCGACTCCTCGGACTCCAAGGCACGGTCCCCGCTGGCCGGTACGGGCATCCGCGAGGGGGCGGTCCTCACCCATGTGGACGGCCGCCCGGTGGACCCGGTGGCCGGACCGTACCCCCTGCTCACGGCGGCGGGCGGGACCACGGTCGAGCTGACCTTCCGCCCGGCGGGCGGCGAGGGCGGCCGGCCCCGCCGCATCGCGATCGTCCCCCTGGTCGACGAACGCCCGCTGCGCTACCAGGACTGGGTCGCCAAACGCCGTGAGGTCGTACGCGAACTGAGCGGCGGCACCTGCGGATACCTGCACATCCCGGACATGGGCGGCTCGGGCTGGGCCCAGTTCAACCGCGACCTGCGCCTGGAGGTGTCGCGCCCCGCCCTGATCGTGGACGTACGCGGCAACGCGGGCGGGCACATCAGCGAACTGGTCGTCGAGAAGCTGACCCGCACGATCCTCGGCTGGGACCTGACCCGCAACGCCCAGCCGGTCTCGTACGCCTCCAACGCGCCCCGGGGCCCGGTGGTGGCCCTCGCCGACGAGGCGACCTCCTCGGACGGCGACATGATCACGGCGGCCTTCCGGCTGCTGAAGCTGGGACCGGTCGTGGGGCAGCGCACCTGGGGCGGGGTGGTGGGCATGACCGGACGCCACCGGCTCGGCGACGGCACGGTGATCACGGTGCCGATGAACGCGGCCTGGTTCGACACGTACGGCTGGTCCGTCGAGAACCACGGGGTCGAACCGGACCTGGAGGCCCTGCGCACCCCCCTGGACTGGGCGGAGGGCCGGCACGCGGTCCTGGACGACGCGGTCACGGTGGCCCTGGACCTCCTGGCCGCCCACCCGCCCGCCACACCCCCCACCTACGCCACGGCCCCGAACCTACGCCGCCCTCCGCTTCCCCCACGCTGACCCCCACCCCACGTCCCGGGGCATGTTCCCTCTCCCCACACACTGGCCCGCACCCCACGTCCCAGGGCACAATCCAGCCCGTCCGGCGCTTGAGGACCGGCGCCCGGGACAGAGCCCCACCCCACGTCCCGGGGCACAACTCCAGCCCGTCCGGCGCTTGAGGACCGGGGCCCGGGGCGGAGCCCCGGTTTCGGGAAGGGGCGGGGAGGGGACAAGCCCCCCGCAGCGGCCCCCACCCCGGCACGCACCACACCGGCACCACCCCCGCCCCACCACCCCGCACACAAAAGGGGCGCGCCCCAGAAGGACGCACCCCTACACCCCGCAACCGCGAGGCCCGTCAGCGACCGAACCGCTCCCGCGCCCCCTCAGCCGCATCCCGCCCCCGCTCACGCGGGCCCGCCGGCCGCTCACCACCGCGGTCGGACCGCTCCCGCGGAGCGTCCCGCTCGCCGCCCCCCTGCCGCTTCCGCCGCTCGGCCTGGTCGGCCAGTTCCCGCGCCTTGTCCCTGAACTGGTCTGCGATGCCCATGCTGTTCACTCCTTCGTGGGTGCGTGGGACGGCCCCCGGAGGGGCCCCGCCCAGACTTACACACCCGGACATCCGACGCATTTCGATCAGTTACGCTGCGCTCGCGCCTCCTGGTCCGCCGCGCCACCGGCCCCCACGAGCCCCTTGCTGACGCCGTCCAACCGCCCCCCGAACCGATGCATCTCGCGCTGCCCGACGACCCCGATCACCGACGGCAGGTACCCGCGGACCGACTGCATCCCGCGCAGCCACCACTGCCCGTACACATGCGCGGAGCGCCGTTCGACACCGGCCACGATCCGGTCCACGGCCGGGCCGAGCGGGTAGGTGCGGTTGGCGGGCCAGGGCAGCCGCTGCCGCAACTCCCGCATGACGTCGTCCTCGTCGGCGCCGCGCACCATGTCCGTGTCGGTCCAGGACAGATAGCCGACCCCGACCTTCACCCCCCGGTAGCCGACCTCGGCCCGCAGGCTGTGCGCGAACGCCTCCACGCCCGACTTGGAAGCGCAGTACGCGCTCATCATCGGCGCCGGGGTCATCGCCGCCAGCGACGCTATCTGGAGGAAGTAGCCGCGGCTCTCCATGACGATCGGCAGGAACGCCCGCGCGGTGACCGCGCCGCCGATGAGGTTCACCTCGATGACCCGGCGCCAGGCGACGGGGTCGGAGTCCACGAGCGGACCGCCCGTGGCGACACCGGCGTTGGCGACGACGACGTCGATCTTCCCGAAGCGCTCCTTGACCTCACGGGCGACCTGGACCATCGCCTCGTGGTCGGTGACGTCCGCGAACCAGTGGTCGCTGTCACCGTGCAGCCGCTCGGAGACCTTCTTCAGCTCGTCGGGCTCCAGCCCGACCAGCGCCAGCTTCGCTCCCCGTGCCGACAGCTTGCGGGCGAGCAGTTCGCCCACACCGCGTGCCGCGCCGGTGACGACGACGACCTGACCTTCGAGACTCCGCCTGCCGCTCATGCGACCTCCTCCTCGCTCACGGCCTCGGCCGCACTGTCCACAGTGACGTACAGGGCCACCAGCTCGCGGAGCTTCGCGGTGACCACTTCGGGCGCCTCGACCGGCGTCATGTGCCCCATTCCCGTCAGCTCGGTGAGACCGAGGCTGTGCGGCAGCGCGGCCTCTATGGCCCGTGCGTGCACGGGGGGCGTCAGCCGGTCGTCCGTACCCGCTATGACCGCGGTCGGCAGCCTCAACTCCCCTATGCCCGCCCGGAGGTCGAGCTCCGCGAGCACATGCCCCCAGGCCACGCGCGCCCTGCGGGGGCAGGCGTGCACGATCCTGGCGCAGGTGTCCACCCGGTCCGGGGCGGAACCCCTCCCCATCGTCGCGTACTTGAGGACGGACCTGGAAACCGCGTTCACCGGTCCGAGTGGTGCCCGCGCGCCGAGGATCGCCCCGGTCATCCGGGTCCGCAGCGCACCGGCCCGCATCGGCAGGACCCGCGCTTCGGCGGTCAGCCGCGAACTGCCGGTGCTGCACAGCAGGGCGGCCGCGCCGTGCTCGCGTACGGCGTCCCGGCCGGCCGCCGCCATGAGCGTCATCCCGCCCATGGAGTGACCGGCCAGCACCGCCTTCCGGCCGGGCGCGAGGGTGCCCCGCAGTACGGCTTCGAGGTCGTCGGCGAGCGCCCGGGTGCTGTACCCGCCGTGACCCGCCCCGGGCGTACGTCCGTGGCCCCGCTGGTCGTAGACGACCACCCGGTGGTCGGCCGCCAGGTCGCGTATCTGCGCGTCCCAGAAGCGGGTGTTGCACGTCCAGCCGTGCGACAGGACGACCGCGGGGGCCTCCTCGGGGCCGTACAGCTCGACGTGTATGCGCGAGCCGTCGGCGGAGGTGACGGTCAGTTCGCGCGCGGGCACGGGCGGGGCGTCCACGCGGTGCGGCTGCCGGCTCATCGGACGGCCTCCTCGGCCACGGCCCGGAGGCGGCCGTCCGGTACGGGCGGCCGCACCACCTCGTACTCCGCGAGGTCCACCGAGCGGGTGGCCCGGCGGAACTCGGCGGTGGTGCCCGGCCAGACGGTCGTGTTGCGGCCGCTGGAGTCCAGGTACCAGCTGGTGCAGCCCCCGGTGTTCCACACGGTGCGCTTCATCCGGTCCTGGACCCGCCGGTTCCAGGCGCCCACGGCGGAGGGCCGGGCGGCGAGGGCGACCCGGCCGCCGAGGACGTCCAGTTGGCGCAGGTAGTCCGCCATGTAGTTGAGCTGCGACTCGATCATGAGGATCATCGAGGAGTTCCCGAGCCCGGTGTTGGGGCCGATGATCGTCATCCAGTTAGGGAAGCCGGCCGCGCTCGCGCCGCGCAGCGACTCCATGCCGTCCTTCCAGGACTCGGCGAGCGTGATGCCCTCGGCTCCGACGACCCGGTCCGCGATCGGCATGTCCGTCACATGGAAGCCGGTGCCGAGGACGATGACGTCCGCCTCGGTCTCCGTACCGTCGGAGGCGACGAGGGTGGAGCCGCGCACCTCGGCGAGGCCGGAGGCGACCACGTCCACGTTGGGCTCGGCGAGCGCCGGGTAGTAGGCGTTGGAGAGCAGGATGCGCTTGCAGCCGATGCGGTACGAGGGGGTCAGCTTGGCCCGCAGCAGCGGGTCCCTGATCGCGCGGGCCATGTTGGCCTTGGCTATCTTCTCCACGAGCCCGAGCTGGTCGGGGTGCTTGGTGAAGGCGCCCACCTGCAACTCCCGGATGGCCCACAGCAGTCCGCGGCGCGCGGTACCGGTGAAGGGGAGCGTCCGGTGCAGCCACTTCTCGGGGCCGCTGATGGCGCGGTCCATGCGCGGCATCACCCAGGGCGGGGTCCGCTGGAAGAGGGTGAGCCTGCGGGCCCGCGGCTGGATCTCCGGCACGATCTGGATGGCGGAGGCGCCGGTGCCGATCACGGCGACGCGCTGGCCCGCGAGGTCGTGGCCGTGGTCCCAGCGGGCCGAGTGGAAGACCTTGCCCGGGAAGTCGGCGAGTCCCGGTATGTCGGGCAGCTTGGGGTCGGAGAGCGGACCGGTCGCGGAGACGACGACGTCGGCGGTGAGCGTGGTGCCGTTCGCCGCGTCGATCACCCAGTGCAGCGCGTCGTTGTCCCAGCGCATGAGGGTGACCTCGTGCTCCAGCCGGATGTGCGGGCGCAGCCCGAAGGTGTCGGCCACCCGCTCCAGGTAGGCGCGGATGTGCTCCTGTCCGGAGAAGGTGCGCGGCCAGTCGGGGTTGGGCGCGAACGAGAACGAGTAGAGGTGGGACGGTACGTCGCAGGCGCAGCCGGGGTAGCTGTTGTCACGCCAGGTGCCGCCCACGGAGGCGGCGCGCTCCAGGACGACGAAGTCGGTGATGCCTTCGCGGCGCAGCCGGACCGCGGCCCCGAGGCCCCCGAATCCGGATCCGATCACCGCCACTCGTACGTGCTCGTGCTGGGCCATGCTGCCGCCTCCCCGCGGTACGTCACACGACTCTGCCAGCAATCACTGGCATGGTTGGGAGGGTAGAGCAGCGCCGTACCGATGGGTAGGGGGCGTACCAAGGAAAGTTACCGGCGGTACAACATAGGGTTCGGCTGTGGCCGAAAGACGCGAGCACCGCGAGTACCGCATGGAGGAGCTGGCCGAACGGGCCGGCATCACCGTGCGCACCCTGCGCTTCTACCGCGAGCGGGGGCTGATCCAGCCACCACGCCGCGAGGGCCGCATCGCCTGGTACGACGACCACCACCTGGCCCGGCTGCGCACCATCACCGGGCTGCTGGAACGCGGCCACACCCTCAACGGGATCGCCGATCTCGCCGCCACCTTCGACAGCGGCCGCGACGTGGCGGAGGTGCTGGGCCTGGGCGAACCGACGGAGGAGACCCCGGTACGCCTCACCCCGGAACAGCTCGCCGACTACTTCGCGGGCGAGGCCACCGCGGACAACCTCGCCGCCGCCATGGAGCTGGGCTACCTCGGCACGGACGGCGACACGATCGTGCACATCAGCCGCCGCCTGCTGGACGCGTCGTCGGAGCTGGTACGGACAGGGGTGCCGCTCGCCTCGGTGCTCTCGGCGGGCCGCCTGGTCCGCGAGCACGCCGACGCCCTGGCCGAGCTGTGCGTACGCGTCCTGCGGGCCCACACGGCGGACACCGACCAGGACCAACTGCGCACGCTGGCACACGCGGTGGTGGACGCCGAGCTGTCGATGGCCCTGGACCGCCGCCTCCGCGACAAGGACGCGGACCCGGGCACCGCACGCGGGGAGCACACACCGGCGGCCGAGGCGTCCCCGACACAGGAGCGCACGCCGGTGGCCGACGACGGAGCACAGCCGAACGGCACCGGCACCGCCACAGGCACCGGCCCCGGCCCCGAGGCAGACGTCCCGTAACGGTCAGCGCTCGTAGGAGACCGTCACCGGCGCGTGGTCGCTCCACCGCTCGCCGTGCGTGGCGGCCCGCTCCACCCACGCCTTCACCGCGCGCCCCGCGAGACCCTCGGTCGCCACCTGGTAGTCGATCCGCCAGCCCGCGTCGTTGTCGAACGCCCGCCCACGGTAGGACCACCACGAGTACGGCCCTTCCTGGTCGGGGTGCAGCGCGCGGACCACGTCCACGTACGCCGCCTCCTCGAAGACCCGGGTGAGCCAGGCGCGCTCTTCAGGGAGGAAGCCGGAGTTCTTCCTGTTGGCCTTCCAGTTCTTGAGGTCGGCCTCCTGGTGGGCGATGTTCCAGTCACCGCACACGAGCACCTCGCGCCCCTCGGCGGCGGCCCGCGCCTTGAGCCCCTCCAGGTACGGCAGGAAGGCCGCCATGAAGCGCTCCTTCTCCTCCTGCCGCTCCGTACCGACCTCACCGGAGGGCAGATACAGGCTGGCGACGGTCACTCCGGGGAGGTCCACCTCCACATAGCGCCCGCTGGTGTCGAATTCCTCACTCCCGGGGACGCCGAACCCACCGAATCCGATCTGCACGCGTTCCGGCGCGAGCCGCGTGTAGAGGGACACCCCCGCACGCCCCTTGGCCGCGGCCGGAGCGTGCACGGTGTGCCAGCCCTCCGGGTCGCGCACCTCCTCCGGAAGCTGGTGCGGCTCGGCGCGCACTTCCTGGAGGCAGACCACGTCGGCCTCGGACTGCGCCAGCCATTCCACGAAACCCTTCTTCGCGGCGGCGCGGAGCCCGTTAACATTTGCGGAAGTAACAGTCAGCATCCCGAAACAGTACCTACATCACCCCACGCATAGACGTACGATGATTCGCATGATTATTCAGCCTCGCCCCTTCGACCACCCCGACGCCGTCAAACTCAACGACCAGGTGCAGCTCGAATACGCGGCGCGCTACGGCGACGAGGGCGATCTCACACCGCTCGCCCCCACCATGTTCGACCCGCCTCACGGTCTGTACCTGCTCGCCTACGACGAGCAGGACCGCCCGGTGGCGACCGGTGGCTGGCGTTCCCAGGACGCGAACGCCGAGGGCTACTCCGACGGCGACGCCGAGATCAAGCGCATGTTCGTGGTCCCTGAGGGCAGGGGCCAGGGCCTGGCCCGCCGCATCCTCGCGGCCCTGGAGGCCGACGCGACGGCGGCCGGCCGCACCCGCATGGTTCTGGAGACCGGCGACCAGCAGCCGGAGGCGGTCGCCCTCTACACCTCCTGCGGCTACGAGATCTGCACGAAGTTCGGCTACTACCGGATGTACGACAGCAGCATCTGCATGGCCAAGCCGCTGGGCTGAGGCTTCCGTCAGGGAACCCGGGCCACCCCCACGTAGAACCCGCTGCGCTCGTACACCGGCGCGGGCTGCTCCTGGTACCACTCGGGCGCCGTCACCAGCCCCGGATCCACCAGCTCCAGCCCCTCGAAGAACGGCTCGACCTCGGCGCGCGTACGCATCCGGAGCGCGATGGCCCCCTTCTTGTACGCGGACTCGGTCTCCCGCCTCAGCTCCGGGTGCTGGTCGGCGGTCCCGTGCGAGAGGACCAGGTAACTGCCCGGCGGGAGGGCGTCGACCAGGGTGCGGGTGATGCCGTACGGCTCCTGGTCGTCGGGCAGGAAGTGCATCAGCGCGATCAGGGACAACGCGACGGGCCGGCCGAAGTCGAGCGTCCGGGAAGCCCGTTCGACGATGGCCATGGGCTCGCGCACATCGGCGTGGATGTAGTCGGTCACCCCCTCCGGGCGGCTGACCAGCAACGCCTCCGCGTGCCGCAGGACGATGGGGTCGTTGTCCGCATAGACGACCCGCGCGTGCGGCGTGACGGCCTGGACGACCTGGTGGAGGTTGGGTTCGGTCGGGATCCCGGTACCGATGTCCAGGAACTGATCGACCCCCTGCCGCGCCAGCCAGGCGGACGCGCGATGCATGAACGCCCGGTTCCGCCCCGCGTTGGCCCGCGCCTCCGCCGGCAGCCCCTCCCCGACCTCCTGGTCGACCGGGTAGTTGTCCTTGCCGCCCAGCAACCAGTCGTAGACGCGCGCCGGATGCGGCTTGCTGGTGTCGATGGGTGAGCTGGGCATACCGGAACCGGCCGTCACAGGACGCTCCTCCGAAGGAACCACGAGCAGAGAACGCCACACCCGACCTGCCCGTCAACCCTCAACTACGGTCACCGACAAGGCGGATGAGCAGGAACAGCCTAAGCGGTCCTTCACGGGACCCGGCACGTGCTTCAGGAACCGGAATGCTCGGTCCGCATGCGGCCGTCGATTCTCCGGATGACCTCGCGCAGCGCGTCGTGCGAAACCCAGGGAATCCAACGCGTCACATGGGTGGACAGCGCCGCAGGCTGCGGAAAGTTCACGAGTACCGACTGGGCATCGGCTGCCAGGCGGGAGAACGTCTCACCGCAGAACGGATGCTCCGCTTCGACGAAAGCCATGACCGAGTCGGACAGCGAGGGGTACTCGCCGTCATAGATCCAGTTGGCGCCGAACCCGATGAGCTCGGGAAAGCGCGCCGCCGCCTCCCAGTCCGCCAGAGGCAGATCGGCGAATCCGGCGTCCGGTTCCTGGTCGACCGCCCTGATCAGGCCGGCCAGCGTGCGCAGATACTCATCCCCCGGAGCACCGTCTCGCGCCTCGCCCAACCGTTCGGTGAACGTACGTGGGAAGAATGCCGCACCCTCCGACCTCAACAGGTCGGCCGTGTGGTCCAGCAGGGCGGCAACGGACGCGACGGGAAGCAGCCAGCGCGATGTGTCGGCGGCACACGTGGTGCGGACGAAGCGCCTCAACTCGTCGTCCAGGTCGAGGGCGCCCTGCGACTGCTGGGCACGCAGTGCTGTCTCGACCACGCGTCCGACCGGCCCGTCGTTGAAGAGGGCACCGGTGTGCGAGATCACGCCGCGATCATCTCCATGAAGAACGTCCGAGGGCTTCGACTCCGGCCCTCACCCTACGGACGTCCAGCCGCCCCCTGTCCGCTGCCAGGGGTTGGTGCACACCAGCGAGCTCAACGCCCCGGCGGCAGCCAGGCACCCGCCCGACAACCCGCCAGACCCGATACACCGCCATCCACCACCCCGAACAGGCATCGAACGACCCTCGAAACGACGAAGATCCCGCCCGATCTTGCGATCGGACGGGATCTCGTCACCATTCCTGAACTAACTCAAGAACAGTCGTGCGGTGGACCTGTGGGGATTTGAACCCCAGACCCCCTCGATGCGAACGAGGTGCGCTACCAGACTGCGCCACAGGCCCTTGCAACGAGTGAAACTCTAGCACCCTCACCGGGGTGCCCGGAAATCCGATCCCGGCAGGTCACCGAGTCGGGCCCGGCGGCCGTCTCACTCGTTGGCCGCGCGGGGCCGGTCCTCGTCGTCGTACTGGTCGAAGAGGGGCGTCCGACCGCGCTCGCGGGCTCGCTTGGACTGGGGACCGCGGCGGCGGGGGGCCGGGTCCGCCTCGGGCTGTACCGGGTGCGAGGTGCCCGTCTGGGACGGTTCCGCCGTGCTGGAGCGGGCCGCGCTCCAGGTCTCCGGGTCACCGACCTCCACCCCGCCCGTGGCGCGCGGGGCGACGGGGGCGGTGACATAGGTCGGCAGCGGGACCGGGACCGGCTCCCAGCTGTCGCCCTGGGCCGGGCCGCGTTCGCGCTGCTGGTCCACCCACTCCGCGTGGTCCGTCTGCTCGACGAGCGCACGACGGCCCGCTTCCTGCGGGGAGACCGTGGGAGCGGGGGCGGGGTGCCCCGCCTCGGGCTCCTCGTCGGGCTCGGCGGGAGCCGTCGCCGTGGGCTGGTGCCTGCGCGGGCGGCTCTCACGGAGCCGCTGGGCGGCGACCTCGGCCCGGCGCCGGTCCATGGTGAAGACGAACCGGCGGCGTTCCTGCCCCCGCAAGTGCACGATGTACGCGCTCAGCAGGACGGCCGGGACGGCGGGGGCCCAGAGGAACCGGAGCCCGCCGACCGCCGCGACGATCGCGCCCAGCGTGAACGCCATGAACAGGACCGTGGTCGTACGCCGGCGGCGTGCCAGGACCTGGGAGCGCCGGGCGCGCCGCTCGCGCTCCGCTTCCCCGCCGGGCGTACGCGGGCGCCGGGCGGGCGCGGGTCGCGCCTCCTCGCGCGGGCGTGCGTCGGCCGGGTATTCGGGGTATTCGGGTGCGCCGCCGTGCGCCGGGTCGTACAACCGGGCTTCGGTGTGTGCCGGGGGCGCGGAAAAGGCCCGGACGTCGACGGACTCAAGTCGGTCCGTGACGGCATCCGGGTCCACGTCACCAGGCGCCTCCCCGGCCTCCCGCCCCTGAAGCTCCTTGGCGTACCGGCGCTCCATGGCTGCCCGTCCGGACAGCAGCCGGATGGCAGTGCTGAAGCGTTCCGTCGGACGGGCCTCATTGAGCTCGTCCTGCCTGCGGAGCCACATCGGCACCAGGTAGGCGGCCCAGGCACCGACGATGACTGCGTAGATGAGGCCGCTGCTGCTCACGCTCACACCGTAGAGGGGTTTGCACGGCGGCATCCGCCAATTGGCCCGGTGTGTCGCACGATCCGGCAGATATCTCGGACTTTTTTTGCGATTCTTCCGATCAGCTGCCGACGCCGGCGGGGCGAATCAGGGTCATTGTGCGATCAAATTCGAACACTTATTGCATTTCCCCGGAGCTTCGCGGTGAGTTCGAGGTCTGCTGGGCCTGCTGGGTCTGTTGGGGCTGCGGCGTCGGTGATGCCTGCGGGCTGTCCTGGCGCGCCCCGCGCCAACGACGGAGCAGCCCGTCGGGCACTTCCTCCGCGGTGAGGGCGTAGATCAGGTGGTCCCGCCACGCACCGTCGATGTGGAGATAGCGGGGCCGCAGCCCTTCCTCGCGAAATCCGAGTTTCTCCACGACCCTGCGGCTCGGCCTGTTCTCCGGCCGAATGCACACCTCGATCCGGTGCAGTCCGACCGTACGGAAGCAGTGGTCGACGGCGAGGGCCACCGCGGTCGGTACGACCCCGCGTCCCGCGACGCCCTGGTCGACCCAGTAGCCGACATGCCCCGAACACATGGAGCCCCAGGTGATGCCGGCCACCGTCAACTGCCCGACGAGGCGTCCCTGGTACTCGATGGCGAAGGGCAGCATCCGGCCCCCGTTGGCCTCGGAGCGCAGGTGCCGGACCATCTGACGGTAGGTGGGGCGCTGGGCCATCGGGCCACCCGGGGAGGGCGGCGGCACCGTCGCTTCCCAGGGGCGCAGCCAGTCGCGGTTGCGCCGGTTGACCTCGCGCCACGCGCGCTGGTCCCGGAGCTTTATCGGGCGGAGGGTGATCTCACCGTCGGTCAGGATCACCGGCCAGGTCGGGACGTTCAGCTCGGGCTCCCCGGTCGGGGGTGGTCGCCGCCGCGCATCTGGTCGACGGCGTGCACCAGCAGACGGCCCAGGACCGCGAGCCCGTCACGTACGCCGCCGGTCGAGCCGGGCAGGTTCACCACGAGGGTGCCCTCCGCGGTGCCCGCGAGGCCCCGGGACAGGGCGGCCGTGGGTACCGTGTCGCGTCCCTCCGCCCGGATCGCCTCCGCGATGCCCGGGATCTCCCGGTCGATGACACGACGGGTGGCCTCGGGGGTGCCGTCGGTGGGCGAGACGCCCGTACCGCCGGTGGTGACGATCACGTCGTAGCCGGCCGCCACACCGGCCCGCAGGGCGGCCTCGACCGGATCGCCGTCCGGGACGACCTGGGGGCCCTCGACGGCGAACCCGAGGACCGTGAGTCCTTCGGCGACCAGCGGGCCGCCCTTGTCGGGGTAGACACCGGCCGAGGCGCGGTTGGAGGCGGTCACGACGAGGGCGCGGTAGCCACCGGCCGCCGAAGCGCCTCCGGGGCCGGCCGCCAAAGCGCCTCCAGGGCCGCCCGCCGCCGCACTTCCTGGGCCGCTCACGCCTCGGCCCCCTCCGGCGCCGGGCGCCGGTAGTCGCCGGACACGCCGCCGGACTTCGCCTCGACCCGGACGTCCGTGATCACCGCGCTCTTGTCGACCGCCTTGACCATGTCGATCACCGTGAGCGCGGCGACCGAGACGGCGGTCAGGGCCTCCATCTCGACGCCCGTACGGTCGGTGGTCTTCACGGTGGCCGTGATCTCCACCGCGTCGTCGGCGACGCCCAGATCGACCTTCACACCCGAGACGGCCAGCGGATGGCAGAGCGGGATCAGCTCCGGCGTCCGCTTGGCCCCCATGATCCCGGCGATCCGCGCGGTGGCCAGCGCATCGCCCTTGGGAACGCCTTCTCCCCGCAGGAGTTCGACGACACGCGGCGACACGAGGACCCGGCCGCTCGCCCGCGCCACCCGGGACGTGACGTCCTTCTCCGACACGTCGACCATGCGGGCCGCGCCCGCCTCGTCGATGTGCGTCAGCCTGTTCTGCGTACTCAACTCACTCCGCCTAGCGGTAGGGCGCCGGTCGCCCCCACCGGCCGCACAGGCGTGCGGGCCGGGGGTCCGGGGGCTTCCCCGGGAGGGCGCGGCGCGAGATACGGTACCGCCACCACGGGCCCGTCAGCGGAGGAGGATCACCTCGGTCTCCGTGCCGGGCTCGGTTGAGGTCATGTCCTCGGGCAGCACGATCAGCGCGTCGGCCTGGGCCAGGGCGGCGACCAGATGCGACCCGGGACCGCCGACCGGTGTCACGGTGCCGGCCTCGGCGTCGTACCTCCCGCGGAGGAACTGGCGCTTGCCGGACGGCGAGGAGAGCGCCTCGTCCACACTCAGCGTGGCCCGGACCCTGGGGCGGTGGACGTCGTCCAGGCCCATCAGGGTGCGGATCGCCGGCCGGACGAACAGCTCGAAGGAGACGTACGAGGACACCGGGTTGCCCGGCAGGGCCAGCAGCGGCGTGTGGTCCGGGCCGATCGAGCCGAAGCCCTGCGGCTTGCCGGGCTGCATGGCGAGCCTGCGGAAGTCCACACCGGGGCCCGCCGCGTCCTCCTCGGTGTCCGGGTCGCCCTCCGCGTCCCGGGGCGCGTGCCCGACCGACGACAGGGCCTCCTTGACCACGTCGTACGCGCCGACGCTCACCCCGCCCGTGGTGACGACGAGGTCGGCCCGGATCAGCTGGTCCTCGATGGTGGCGCGCAGGGCCTCGGCGTCGTCGGCAACGGCGGCCACCCGGTAGGCGATCGCCCCGGCGTCCCGGGCGGCGGCCGTGAGCGCGAAGCTGTTGGAGTCGTAGATCCGTCCGCCGGTCAGCTCCTCGCCCGGCTGCGCCAGCTCGCTGCCCGTGGACAGGACGACGACACGCGGGCGGGGCCGTACCTTCACCGACGCCCGGCCGATCGCGGCGAGCAGCCCGATCTGCGCGGGGCCGACGACGGATCCCGCCGGCAACGCCAGGTCCCCCGGGCGTACATCGCTGCCCCGGGCCCTGACGTGGGCGCGGGGCTTCACCGGCCGGTGGACGCGGACCTCGCCGCTCGCCCCCTCCGGGGCGTCGCTGTGGGCGCGCATGGCGGTGGCGGGGCCGCCGCCCGTGCCGCCGTCCGTCCACTCGACCGGGACGACCGCCTCGGCGCCTTCCGGCAGCGGGGCGCCGGTCATGATGCGGGCGGCCTCACCCGGGGCGACGGCCCGGCCCCCGGGCAGACCGCCGGCGCCCGCGGCGACGTCGCCGACGACGGTGAGGACGGCCGGGAACTCCTCGCTCGCGCCCTCGACGTCGGAGACCCGGACCGCGTAGCCGTCCATCGAGCTGTTGTCGAAGGGCGGCAGCGCGACCTCCACCACGACGTCCTCGACCAGGACGCAGCCCTGGGCGTCGGGCAGCTGCAACTCGATGGGCTCCAGCGGCCGCACGGCGGCGAGGATGTCCTCCAGGTGCTCGTCCACCGACCAGATGGTGCTCACGCTCCTACAACTCCTCGGCGACGTACCGCTTCAGCCAGGTCCGGAAGTCCGGTCCCAGGTCCTCACGTTCGCACGCCAGTCTGACAATGGCACGCAGATAGTCGCCGCGGTCGCCGGTGTCGTAACGGCGGCCCTTGAAGACGACGCCGTGCACCGGTCCGCCGATCTTCTCGTCCTCGGCCAGCAGCTGGAGCGCGTCGGTGAGCTGGATCTCGCCGCCGCGGCCGGGACCGGTCCGCCGCAGTATGCCGAAGACGGCGGGGTCGAGGACGTAACGGCCGATGACGGCGAGGTTGCTGGGGGCGTCGGCCGGGTCGGGCTTCTCCACCAGCCCCGTGACGCGCACGACGTCGCTGTCCGCGGTGGCCTCGGTGGCGGCACATCCGTACAGGTGGATCTGAGCCGGATCGACCTCCATGAGGGCGACGACGCTGCCGCCCTCCCGCTCCTGGACCTCGATCATCCGGGCGAGCAGGGGGTCCCGGGGGTCCATCAGGTCGTCGCCCAGGAGGACGGCGAACGGCTGGTCGCCCACGTGCGGGGCGGCGCACAGGACGGCGTGGCCGAGTCCGCGCGGATCGCCCTGCCGGACGTAGTGCATGGTGGCCAGGTCGCTGGACTCCTGGACCTTGGAGAGCCGTTCGGCGTCCCCCTTGCGGGTCAGCGCGGATTCCAGCTCGTAGTTCCGGTCGAAGTGGTCCTCCAGGGGACGCTTGTTGCGACCGGTGATCATCAGCACATCGGAGAGGCCCGCCGCGACCGCCTCTTCGACGACATACTGGATGGCGGGCTTGTCGACGACAGGCAGCATCTCTTTGGGAGTGGCCTTGGTGGCCGGCAGGAACCGGGTGCCGAGACCTGCAGCTGGGATGACAGCTTTGCTGATCCTGGGGCGCGACTGAGTCATGCGCAGAACTGTAACGGGTGCCTATGGGCGGAAGATGAGCGTCCGGTTAACTTCGCACTCATACAACCCGATACACGAGGTATGTGAGCACCCGTTGAACGACGACATGTCCAGAAAAACGCTGCTGCGGAGCGAACTGCTGGCCGCCCGGCGCCTCCTGACGTCCCAGGACGTGCGGGACGCCGCCGAGCTCATGTCCTCGGCCGCCGCGGCCCTCCCCGAACTGGCCGGCGCCCGCACGGTGGCCGCCTACGTGTCCGTGGGGCGCGAGCCGGGGACGCACGCGCTGCTGGACGACATGCGCGCCCGGGGCGTCCGGGTGCTGCTGCCGGTCCTGCTGCCCGACAACGACCTGGACTGGGCCGTCTACGAGGGTACGGAACACCTCCTGCCCGCCGGACGCGGCCTCCTGGAACCGCACGGCGAGCGGTTGGGCCCCGACGCGGTCCTCGCCGCCGACGTGGTCCTGCTGCCCGGCCTCGCCGTGGACCGGCGCGGGATGCGGCTGGGACGCGGCGGCGGGAGCTACGACCGGGTACTGGCCCGGCTGGCGGCTGCCGGGGCGGATCCCGCCCTGGTCGTCCTGCTCTACGACGACGAGGTGGTCACCCGGGTCCCGGACGAAGCGCACGACCACCCCGTGGACGCCGTGATCACGCCGACCGCCGTACGGCGCTTCCTGCCCCGGGGCCGCACGGAACCCCAGGACACCTGAGAAGTCCAGGACACCTGAGAAGTCCAGGACACCTGAGGAACCCAGGAGGCCCCGGGGCATCGCGCCCCGGGGCCTCCCGCTGTCCTGCGGTCCTGCGGTCCCGCTGTCCCGCTGTCCCGCGAAGCCCTACGGCTTCTTCAGCGTCAGCGTGTCGACCGTGGCCGTGTCCACCGCGCCCGTCCCGTAGGACCAGTCGAGCAGTTCACCGTTGACCCACTTGTCGGTCTGGTCGGTGTAGTGCGCGCTGAACGCGTGTCCGGAGGCACCCGTGAGGTTGATCCAGCGGGACTTGTCCCAGTCCCCCACGTTGACGACCATCCGCATCGACGGGACCCAGATGACGCCGTAGCCGCCCGCCGCGTTCCACCCGGTGGCGTTGACCGCCGCCTCGCCGCCGCCGAGATTCCAGGGGCCGCGGTTGAGCGCCCGCTGGAGCAGGTCGGGGCCCTCGGTGCCGAGCGTCTGGTTGCGCAGGGTCAGCTGGTGCAGCCGGCCCCAGCTCCATGTGCTGATGTCCTTGCCGAGCTTGGCGGTCAGCTCCCAGCGCGCGTCCTCCATGGCGCGGGCGAAGAGCTGGTCACGGCCGTCGATGGCCTCCTCGCGGCCCTGGGCGGGCGCCTTCCACCACTCGTTGTCCGTGTCGTCGAGGATCGACTCGACGACCTCGTACCAGCGGTCGCCCCCGTCCGGCTGCGCCGCGTCCGGTGCGCGCTGACCGCACTCCCGTACGAACTTGTCCTGCTCGTCCACGGGTCCGCTGCCGGCGGCGGGCCGCACGTAGATGCAGTCGCCCTTGGCGCGGAGCTCCTTGGGGAGCTTGTTGCCGAAGGCCAGCTTGAGGATGTTGCGCCAGACACCGTTGAAGTACGCGGCCGCGGCCGAGTCGGACTCCTGGGTGTAGTCCCAGCCCTCCAGAAGCTTCTGCGCCTCGCGGATGCTCGTGTCGGAGATGTTGATCTTGAGCAGCTTCGGCACCAGCTTCGCGGCGATCGCGCTCTGGTTGTCCATCTGCATCGACTGCATGTCGTCGGTGGAGACCTTGCCGCCGTCGTCGATCTTCTTCTGGATGAGGTCGTTGATGCGCTGGCTCCGGGTGCCGTAGCCCCAGTCCTTGGTGAGCATGTGCTGGTAGCTGTCGTCGATGACCGCCTGGTTGGCGGTGACGATGTACCCGCGCTTCGGGTTGTACTCGTACGGCAGCTCGTCGAAGGGGATCGGGTCCTTCTCCCAGCCGTACTCCGAGGACCAGCCCGGACTCGGCATCGTGCCGTCGCCCTTCAGGCGGACCGGGATCTTGCCGGGGGCCTGGTAGCCGATGTTGCCCTCGGTGTCCGCGTAGATGAGGTTCTGGGAGGGCACCTCGAAGTGCGAGGCCGCCGCCCGGAAGCTCTTGAAGTCCTTGGCGCGGTTGAGCTCGAAGACGGCGTCCATGGACTTGCCGGGCTCCAGCGCGGTCCACTTCAGGGCGATCGCGTAGCCGTCGCCCCGGTCGGGGGCCGCGTTGGCGACGGGGGCCTTCTTGCCGACCTTGGCCAGCTCGCCGCTGCGGTCGGAGACGAGCGGCCCGTTGTTCGTCTCGCGGACGGTGATCTTCCGGCTCTTGCCGCCGGCGACCTTGATGGTCTCGTCGCGGGTGTCGAACGCCTTGGTCTTGCCGTCGTACTGGTAGCCGTCGGCCGAGACCTTCTCCAGGAAGAGGTCCGTGACGTCGGCGCCCAGGTTGGTGAAGCCCCAGGCGATGTCCTGGTTGTGACCGATGATCACACCGGGCATGCCGGAGAAGGTGTAACCGGCCGTGTCGTACCGGCAGTCCTTGGAGACCTCCCGGCAGTGCAGCCCCATCTGGTACCAGAGGGAGGGCAGCATCGGCGCCAGGTGCGGGTCGTTGGCCAGCAGCGGCTTGCCGGTGGTGGTGTGCTCGCCGTCGACCACCCAGGAGTTCGACCCGATGCCGTTGCCGTTCGGGCCGAGCAGCGCGGGGATCTCGTCCAGGGTGCGGGAGAGGGCGGAGAGCTGGGTGTTCAGGCCGTCGGCCGCGTCCGTGGCGGTGTCCCCGCCGATGTTGTCCGACGGCTCGGCCTCCGGATCGAACTCACCGGTGACCGGGGAGACGGCGCCCTTCTCGACGATCGGCTTGTTCTTCTTGTACGGGTACTCCGGGTACAGGTCCCCGATCTGCTTCTCGGTGAGCCTGCTGGTCAGCAGCGAGCGGTCGATCTCGTCCTGCATGTTGCCGCGCAGGTCCCAGGCCATCGCCTTCAGCCAGGCGACCGAGTCGACCGGGGTCCACTCGGTGGGCTTGTAGTCGTTGGTCAGGCCGAGCGCCGCGTACTCGACGGAGATGTCCTTGCCGTCCTTGCCCTCCAGGTAGGCGTTCACGCCCTCCGCGTAGGCCTGGAGGTTCTTCTTGGTGTCCTTGTCCAGGACTTTGTCGTACTCCTCCTGGGCGACCTTGCGCCAGCCCAGGGTGCGCAGGAAGGCGTCGGTGTCGACCTGGCCCGAGCCGAACATCTCGGAGAGCCGTCCGGCCGTCATGTGGCGGCGGACGTCCATCTCCCAGAAGCGGTCCTGGGCCTGCACGAAGCCCTGGGCGCGGAAGAGGTCGGCGTCGGAGTCCGCGTAGATCTGCGGGATCCCGTAGGCGTCGCGCTTGACGTCGACGTCACCGGTCAGGCCCTTGAGTTCGAGCGTGCCGGTGGTCTGCGGGTAGGAGGCACGGACCGTGGAGACGGACCAGTACGCCCCATATCCGACACCCGCGACGAGCGCCAGCACCAGGACGATCACGAGCAGGCGAGCGCGTCGCCCCTTCTTCCTGCCTTTTTTCTTCGCATCAGAAGAACCGGAAGGGGCGGTTGTGTTGGCGGGCATCGCTGTCCTTCGAGGGGCAGGGCGGTCCTGGGAGTGCAGGAGCAACCATAGGCGCCCCGCAGAAGCCACTCGGACGCGGTACGGGGATGCACCCATCTGCGCCGTGGTCGTACGAACGCTCGAAGGCGTCAAGAAAGCGTTAAAGATTAGGTAAGGTAACGAAGTACTGGCCGCCGGAGGCCGATCCGGAAGGCGTACGCAGGGAAGGAACGGACCCTGACTGTCCACACGCTCAACGAGCTTCTGCTCGCCTGCTCGCTCGTCCTGCTGGTCGCCGTCGTGGCGGTGCGCCTCTCGTCGCGCAGCGGGCTTCCCAGCCTGCTCCTGTACCTCGGCATCGGCATCGCCCTGGGACAGGACGGCCTCTTCGACGTCAAGTTCGACAACGCCGAACTGACCCAGGTGATCGGCTACGCCGCCCTGGTCGTCATCCTGGCCGAGGGCGGTCTGGGCACGAAGTGGAAAGAGGTCAGGCCGGCTCTCCCGGCGGCCGCCCTGCTCTCGACCGTCGGCGTGGGCATCAGCGTGGGCGTCACCGCGAGCGCGGCACACTACCTCGTCGGCCTGGACTGGCGTCAGGCACTGATCATCGGCGCCGTCGTCTCCTCCACCGACGCCGCGGCCGTCTTCTCCGTCCTGCGCAAGGTCCCGCTCCCGTCCCGCATCACGGGCGTCCTGGAGGCCGAGTCCGGCTTCAACGACGCCCCCGTGGTCATCCTGGTGGTCGCCTTCTCCGCCGTGGGCCCGGTGGAGCACTGGTACGTCCTGATCGGCGAGATAGCCCTGGAGCTGGCCATCGGCGCGGCCATCGGGCTCGCGGTCGGCTGGCTGGGCTCGTACGGGCTGCGCCATGTCGCCCTGCCCGCCTCCGGGCTCTACCCGATCGCCGTCATGGCCATCGCGGTGTCCGCGTACGCGGCGGGCGCCATGGCCCACGGCAGCGGGTTCCTCGCCGTCTACCTGGCCGCGATGATCCTCGGCAACTCCAAGCTGCCGCACTGGCCGGCCACCCGGGGCTTCGCCGACGGGCTCGGCTGGCTGGCGCAGATCGGCATGTTCGTCCTGCTCGGCCTGCTCGTCACCCCGCACGACCTGGTCGACGACTTCTGGCCCGCCGTGGTCGTGGGGCTGGTCCTCACCGCCGTGGCCCGGCCGCTGTCGGTCTTCCTCAGCCTCGCGCCGTTCCGGCTGCCACGGCGTGAGAAGGCCCTGATGTCCTGGGCGGGGCTGCGCGGCGCGGTCCCCATCATCCTGGCGACCATCCCCATGGTGTCCGGGATCGAGGGAAGCACCCGGGTCTTCAACATCGTCTTCGTCCTCGTCATCGTCTACACGCTGATCCAGGGGCCGACCCTGCCTTGGCTCGCGAAGGCGCTCCGGATCGCGGACGACCGGTCCGAGGCGTCCGACCTGGGCATCGAGTCGGCCCCCCTGGAGCGGTTGCGCGGGCACCTGCTGTCCGTCGCGATCCCCGGGAAGTCGAAGATGCACGGTGTCGAGGTCGGTGAGCTGCGGCTGCCCTCCGGAGCGGCCGTCACCCTCGTCGTACGGGACGGCACGAGCTTCGTACCCGAGCCCGCCACGGTGCTCCGGCGCGGGGACGAACTGCTGGTCGTCGCCACCGACCCGGTGCGCGACTCCGCCGAGGCACGGCTGCGGGCGGTCGCCGAGGGCGGCAAGCTGGCCGGCTGGCTGGGCACCGGCAAGGACACCGGGCCGGAGGTCGTCGCCCCGCTCGTGGACGTACCGCACGTGGTCAGACTGGCGAAGAAGCTCGGCAAGGGCGGCGACGGCCGTCCGGACGGCACCAAGGCCCGCCGGTGAGCGGGGGTGTGGTCCGGTCGGTGATCAGGGCCCGCGGCCCGGTGAGCGGGGGCGGGGCCCGGTGACCCGAGGCGGGCCGGGTGATCGGAGGCGGGGCCGGGCGTCCCGTACGCGATCACAGGCGCCCCGGGTCGCGTACCTGTAACATGAAGGATTGCTACATGATCTACTCGATCTGATCGAGATCGACCAACTCTGCCTGACGCAGAGCTGGCGCGACCGTATGGCGGTCGTGGCGTCCTTTCGCCTCTGGAGCGAGCGCCCGGCATCTACCGCAGTCCCGCGCGAAGAGGACAGCTCTCGGCAGCTTCCGGACGAGCTCGGCACCCCGGTGCCGGCATCCCCCGGGGGCACGGCCACCAGGCGGCAGAAAGGCATGGACCGTGGCGACCACGGTCTCCGACCGCCCCGGTTACGGGCAGTTGCTGCGCACCCCGGGTGCGTGGACCTTCCTCCTCCCGGGCTTCGCGGCCCGGCAGCCCTTCGCGATGCTGACCATCAGCATCGTGCTCCTGGTGCAGCACACCACCGGCTCGTACGGCAGCGCGGGCGCCGTCGCCGCCGTCTCCGGTGTCTCGATGGCCCTGTTCGCGCCGCAGAGCGGCCGGCTCGCCGACCGGTTCGGCCAGCGGGCGGTGCTGCTGCCCGGCGTCCTGGTGCACGCCGCGTCCGTCGCGGTGCTCACGACGCTCGCCCTGGCCCACGCGCCCCTGTGGGCGCTGTTCCTGGCGGCCGTGCCCACCGGGGCGTCGATCCCGCAGATCGGGCCGATGGTCCGGGCCCGCTGGGCCGCCCGGCTCGGCGCCGCCCCGGGACGTCCGGCCTCCCCGCTGATGGCGACGGCCGCCGCCTTCGAGTCCGTGACGGACGAGTTCACGTTCGTCGTCGGACCGGTGATCGCGACGGCGCTGTGCACCGGCGTGCACCCGGCGGGCGGGCTGGTCGCGGAGGGTGTGCTGACCCTCGTCGGCGGCCTCGTCTTCGCCGCCCGGCGCTCGACCCAGCCCGCCGTCCGGGGCGCCTCGACCACCGCCGCCCCGCACCGCTCGGCACTCACCGTCCCGGGGGTCCGGGTCCTGGCGATCACCTTCCTGGGCATCGGATCCGTCTTCGGGGGCATGCAGGTCTCCCTGACCGCGTTCTCCGAGGAGATCGGCCGCCCCGGGGTGAACGGGCTGCTGTACGGGGTCTTCGCGGCCGGCAACATGCTCGCCGGGATCGCCTGCGGGGCCATCGCCTGGAAGAGCAGCCCCCGCCGTCGTCTGATCATCGGATACATCGCCCTGACCGTGACCGCGTCCGGCCTCTGGGCCATGCACTCCGTGGTGCTGCTGGCCGGCCTCGGACTGCTCGTGGGGCTCTGCATCGCACCCGCTCTGATCAGCGGATACACCTTGGTCGACGCCCTGGTTCCGCCGTCCGCCCGGACCGAGGCCTTCACCTGGCTGACGGGCGCGGTGGCACTGGGCCAGGCGGCCGCCGTCACGGTGGCCGGACAGCTCGCGGACGCGAAGGGGGCGAGCACCGGATTCCTGGTGCCGCTGGCCGGTACGGTACTGGCCCTGGCGACCCTGCTGACCCTGCGTTCACGGCTGGTACCGCGCTCCGAAGGGCGGACAGTGGCACGTGGGATCGGTCACCGCGGGCCGGTCACGGTGGACTGACGGGCCGGAATACGTCAGTATGGAGCGTCGTTAGCACTCATTGAGTGAGAGTGCCAGGAGGAGCAAGTGCCGACCTATCAGTACCAGTGCACCGAATGCGGCGAGGGCCTAGAGGCGGTGCAGAAGTTCACCGATGATGCCCTGACCGTGTGCCCGAGCTGCGAGGGACGCCTCAAGAAGGTGTTCTCGGCGGTCGGCATCGTCTTCAAGGGCTCCGGTTTCTACCGGAACGACAGCCGTGGCTCCTCGTCGAGCAGCGCACCGGCCGCGTCGTCCGCGAAGACGTCCGGTTCCTCGTCCACCACCTCGTCGTCCTCGTCGGGTTCGGACGCGAAGCCCGCCGCCTCGGCCGCCTCCTCGACGTCTTCGTCGTCGGGCTCGTCGGGCGGCACGTCCGCCGCCTGAGGCCTCGGCCTTCCGCAGGAGCCGTCCAAGGATTCCGCCCCGGGACCCCGCTTCCGATCTGACGACCGGACCGCGGGGTCCCGGTCGTGCGCCCGGCCGGGGACGCGGGACAGCCCTTAGGGTGATCGCATGGCGAACGCGGATACGGCTACGGGCACGGTTACAGGCACGGCTACGGCGGACATCGGGGTCATCGGCGGATCAGGGTTCTACTCCTTCCTGGAGGACGTGACCGAGGTCCGTGTGGACACGCCGTACGGCGCGCCGAGCGACTCACTCTTCCTGGGCGAACTGGGGGGCCGCCGGGTGGCGTTCCTCCCCCGGCACGGCCGCGGCCACCACGTACCGCCGCACCGCATCAACTACCGCGCCAACCTCTGGGCCCTGCGCTCGGTGGGCGTACGCCAGGTGCTCGGCCCGTGCGCCGTCGGCGGCCTGCGCCCGGAGTACGGACCGGGCACCCTGCTGGTGCCCGACCAACTGGTGGACCGCACGAAGGCCCGCGTGCAGACGTACTACGACGGCGAGACCCGGTCGGACGGGGTGGCCCCCCAGGTGGTGCACCTGGGCTTCGCCGACCCGTACTGCCCCGAGGGGCGCAAGGCCGCCCTCGCCTCGGCGCGCGGCCGTGACTGGGAGCCGGTGGACGGTGGCACCCTCGTCGTCGTCGAGGGCCCCCGCTTCTCGACCCGCGCCGAATCGCGCTGGCACGCCGCGATGGGCTGGTCGGTCGTCGGGATGACGGGCCACCCGGAAGCGGTGCTCGCCCGTGAACTGGAGCTCTGCTACACGTCGATGACGCTGGTCACCGACCTGGACGCGGGAGCCGAGGCGGGCGAGGGCGTCAGCCACGACGAGGTCCTGAAGGTGTTCGCGGCCAACGTGGACCGGCTCCGCTCGGTGCTGTTCGACGCGGTCGCGGCGCTGCCGGCGCCCGAGGACCGCGACTGCGTGTGCGCGCACGCGCTGGACGGCGTCGAGACGGGCGTGGTGCTGCCCTGACACCCCCGCCTGGCAGCGGCCGGCGGCCGGGCGCCCGAGGTGCGGGGGCCGGAGTGGCCGAGGCGCGTCGGCCGGGGCGTGGCGCTTGCTCCGTGGGCGCTCGGGTGTGGGCGGTTGGGTGTGGCGGTTGGGTGTGGGCGCTCAGGTGTGGGGCGGTTGGGGTGGGTCAGCGCGGCTGACTCGTGTGGCGGCGGCGTGGGTGCCCGCGTCGCGGGCGGTGTCACCACTCGGTGGACGGTGTCACCCTCGGTGGGCGGTGTCACCCTCGGTGGGCGGTGTCACCACTCGTACGGGTCCCCGAGTTGTCCACATCGTGTGGACCGTCCACAGGCCTCAGCACGATTCCGGCCGCCGGTGCAGGGTGAGGGAGTCCGCGTCCGCTCCTCCACTCACGCCAGGTGGTGCCCCATGTTCCCCTCGGTGCCCGACACCCGTCCCGCGCCTCCCGCTCCCTGCGGGATGCCGCCCTTCGCGCCCCTGCGAGTGCGTGGCGGCGGCGGAGGCCGCCTGCGGCGCGTGCTGCGGCGGCAGCGCCGCGCGTTGGCGGCCGGGTCCGCCCTGTCCTGCGCCTTACTCGCCGTGTCAGGGCTCGGGGGTTCTCCTCCGGGAGGCGCGGGCCCGGCCGGGGAGGAGGGCAGAGCCACCGTCGCGGGCGACGCCCGACCGGTCGAGCCCGAGCGGCGTCCGGTCCGGCTGGTCGCCGCCCCGGTGCGCATCGCCGACGCGGCGACCGTCCGGCTGCTGCGTCCGGGAGACCGCGTCGATGTGCTCTCCACGCGGGACGCGGACGCACGGTCCTCGGACACCGGGCAGGACACCACCGCGCGAGCCCGCCTGGTGGCGCGGGACGTACGGGTGGCTCAGGTGCCGGGGCGTGCGGACGGTCCGGACGCGGGCCTCGGGGAGCCGGACGGTGGCGCGGAAGCGGGAGACGGAGGCTTGGTCGTCCTCACCGTGGGGCGTGAGACCGCGGCGGCGCTGGCCGGTGCCGGCGCCTCGGGACGGCTCGCCGTGGCGGTGTCCCATGGCCACTGAGCGCACGTGTCCCGACAGCGGGGCCTGTCAGACGTGGTGGGGCGGCTTCTCGTCGAGGAAGCGAGCCAGATCGGCGGCGCCACCGCCCGAGGGAGCCCGCTCACCCCATCCCTGGTCCGTGTCGTCCGATGACTGCCGGTCCAGCGGATCGTCGAAGAACAGCGCCTGCCTCGGCTCGGCCTCCGGCGGCTGCTGCTCCTGCGTCTGCGTCGGCTGCGGATCTCGCGGTCCGGGGGCGGGGGCGGTGCTCATGGTCCCAAGGGTACGGCGGCCGCCCCCAAGGGCACGAAAGCTACTTCCAGAAGCCCGGAGGCCCTCCCCCGGGGCAGGGCGGCTGCCTCCCGGAGCTGGGCGGCGGCTACCTCGCCGGGCAGGGCAACTGTCTCCAGGGGTGCGAGGGCACCGCTCAGCGGTCCTTCGGGTCGAGCAGCCACAGTCCCAGAACGACGAGGAAGGACAGACAGAGAAACCCCGCACCCCACCAGGCCGTCGCGGTCCGGCCCTCCATCCACACGTTGACGACCACCGTCAGCGCCCAGAGCTGGCCGACGACGACGCTCATCGCCAGGACCACCCGGGCCGTCAGCTTCGCCGAGCGTTCGGGTTCCTGCTCGGTTCCCGCTCCGGGCCCCGGCCCGGTGTGGCGCACCCTCGGGTCGCCCCAGCCGCTGGTGGGCCGGATCTGGGGATAGCGCTCGTGGACGGGACGGTTCAGTTGGGGGTGGGCGCTGCCCGGGTGGTAGTCCGGATACCGCGTCCCGGCGGGGTCGGGAGGGCGCGGTGGCTCGACCGGGTCCAGAGGCTCGGTCATGCCCGCCTCCCCGGCGCCATGGCCTCGGACACGACCGGAGCGGGCACCGGCGCGGGCGGGGCGAGGACCGGCACGGCCGGAGCTGGGCCCTGTGCGGGCGAGGCTGGGACCGGTGCGAGTCGGGCGGGCGAGGCTGGGACCGGCGCGGGCCGGGCGGGCGGGCCACCGGGGGCCAAAGCGGCCGGGCCCTCCGCACCGCCCTGGGTGCCGGGGCAGCCGATCCGGGCGGCGAGGGCCGGGTCGTCGCCGAGCTGGCGGCAGAGCCCCGCCTCGATGCTCTCCCCCGAGCGGGTGGTGCCCACGGCCCAGACGCTGCCGTCGTCCAGCTCGGCCAGCACCACCTTGGGCAGACCGCGCGGCGGGGGCCCGGCCGTCACCTCCCCGGTGCGGGCGTCGAAGACCCCTTCGTGGCACGGGCAGTACAGTTCCCCCTCCGCGCCCCGGTCCTTGCGCCACAGCACCGCGCAGGCGAGGTGGGTGCAGACGGCCGAGTAGCCGACGAGGGTGCCGTCGTCCATCCGTACGGCCAGCGCCCGGTCCTCGTCACCGGGGTAGCGGAAGGCGAGGGATTCGCCGGGCAGCAGGCGCGGGGCGATCCGCTTCGGCTCCGGTGCCTTGCCGCCCGGCTCCTCCCCGTGCCGCCGGAGGATCCCGCCGGCGACGCCCAGGCCGCCCACCGCGAGACCGCCGGAGACCGTGGCGACGATCCGGAGGTAGTCGCGCCGGGTGGTCGGTGAGTCGGCGGCGATCCTGTCCCGCAGGGCGTTGCGGGGGTCGCCGTCGGGGTTGTCGTCGCTGCCCGGCTGCTGCTGTTCGGTGACGCTCATCGGCGGACGTCCTCCCCGTTGATCTCGACGACCGGGAGTCCGCCCGGCACCGGCCACCGGACGCGTTCCGCGGGCACGACCATGGCCGCGCCCGTGCGGACCTCGCTCTCGCCGAAGACGAAGGTGTCGGCGATCTGGACGCCCGGACGCTCGGCCTGGAGCTCCTCGGCGGTCCCGTAGAAGAGGGCGCCGGTCGGGCAGACGGTGGCGCACATCGGGGCGAGCCCGTAGGCGGTGCGGTCGTAGCAGAGGTTGCACTTCATCTGGAGCTTCGCCTGGAGGTCGATCTTGGGGACGCCGAAGGGGCAGGCGTTGACGCAGTTGGCACAGCCGATGCAGCGGGTCGTGTCGGCCTGCTGCACGACGCCGTCGGCGGTCACCAGGATCGCGTCGGCCGGGCAGACCTCCGCGCAGGGGGCCACCGGGTCCTCGCAGTGCATGCAGACCGTGGGAAGGGAGGCGACGCTGTGACCCTCGTCGGTGTAGTCGAGGTGGATCATCGACTTGCCCCGGTGGGAGTCGCATTCGCGGCAGGCGGAGACACAGGCCTGGCAGCCGATGCAGCGCCCCGGGTCGATGAACATCGTTCTGCCCATCATCGGGGCATCAGCTCCTCTCCGAGGTGCCGCGGCCCTGCGGGGCCGTGGGAGGCAGCGGGTCGGTCCGGGAGACCTGGGTCTCGGGGTAGGCGACCTGCCCGGGGGCGACCGGAGGCGAGGGGACCTCGTCGATCCGTTCGGCGCGCTCGACGCGGCAGGCGCAGACCTTGTACTCGGGGATCTTGGAGCGGGGGTCGAGGGCGTCGATGGTGAGGGCGTTCGCCGCGGTGGGGACGGGCCAGTGGTAGGGGATGAAGACGGTGTCGGGCCGGATCGCCTCGGTCACCAGGGCGGGGTAGACCGCGCTGCCGCGCCGGGTGACGACCCGGAGGGGTTCGCCGTTGCGGAACCCCCGGGAGGGATGGATCTCGACCCAGGGGCGCGGGGTCTGCTCGACGAGCCCGCCCAGCCGGCGGGTCTGGTTGCCGGAGAGGAAGTGGGCGACGGTGCGTCCGGTGGTCAGCCTCATGGGGTGCTCGTCGTCGTACGGGTCCGCCGGCGGGTGCCACTCCACGACCTGCATATGGACCTTTCCGTCGGCGTGGTAGGTCCTGCCGTCCTCGAAGAGCCGGGGGGTGCCGGGGTGGTCGGTGGACGGGCACGGCCAGGCGATCCCGCCGGTCTCCTCCAGCCGTTCGTAGGTGATGCCGGAGTAGTCGACGATCGTTCCGGCGGAGGCCCGGCGCAGTTCGTCGAAGACGGCGCGGGAGCCGTCGAAGGCGAACGCGTCGCCGGCGCCGAGGCGGCGGGCCAGTTCGCACATCACCCAGGTGTCGGTGCGGACGCCGGGCGGGGGTTCCTGGGCCTTGTTGTGCTTGACGACCCGCGCCTCGGAGTTGGCCATCACCCCCTCGTCCTCGGCCCAGACGGTGATGGGGAAGACCACGTGCGCGTTGGCGGCGGTCTCGGAGAGGAAGAAGTCGAACTGGGCATGGAACTCGGTGACGTCGTACCCGTCCTTGACCACGGAGTAGTTCGGAAGGGAGACGAACGGGTTGTTACAGATGCCGATCAGGCCGCGGATCTCGCCGCGCTGCATCTGCCAGACCATCTCCATCATCGAGGTCCCGGCAGGCGGGAGTTCGGACTCCTTGATGCCCCAGATCTCACAGATCTGCCGGCGGTGTTCCGGGTCGTGGATCGAGCGGCCGCCGGGGAGGAGGTCGGCCTTCTGCCCGTGCTCGCGGCCTCCTTGGCCGTTGCCCTGGCCGGTGAGGGTGCCGTATCCGGCACCTGGCCTGCCGAGGTGGCCGGTGGCGGCGCAGAGGTTGATGACGGCGAGGCAGTTCTCGACGCCCTGGGTGTGGTGTTCGATGCCCCGGGCGTGGAAGGCCATCGCCTTGGGCGCCCGTGCGAAGGCGCGCGCCACCTGGACGACCTGTTCGGCGGGGACACCGCAGATCTCGGCGGCACGGGAGGGCGGGTAGTGGGCGACGGTGGCCTTGACCTCCTCCCAGCCGCTGGTGTGTCCGGCGAGGAAGGAGACGTCCGTGAGGCCCTCCTCGATCACGACGTTCAGCACGGCGTTGAAGAAGGCCGAGTCGGTGCCCGGCCTGAGGGCGACATGGATGTCGGCGGTGCGGGCGACCGCGGTTTCGCGCGGGTCGACCACGATCAGCGTGGCCCCGCGGTCCCGCGCGCCCCACACGTACTGGGTCAGCACCGGGAAGCACTCGCCGACGTTGGCACCGGCCAGCAGCAGGCAGTCGGTGAGCAGGATGTCGGCGAAGGGGTTGCCGGCCCGGTCGATGTTGAAGGCGAGCTTGTTGGCGCCCGCGGCGCTGACCATGCACAGCCGGCCGTTGTAGTCGACGTGCCGGGTCCTGACCGCCAGCCGGGCGAACTTGCCGACCAGATACGTCTTCTCGGTGAAGAGACTGGCCCCGCCGAGGACGCCGACGGCGTCATTGCCATGGGCCTCCTGGATGCGTCTGATCTCGGAGACGGTGTGGTCGAGCGCCTCGTCCCAGGAGACCTCGCGCAGTTCCTCGTCACGGGAGCGGCGCATCAGCGGGGCGGTGAGCCGCTCGGGGTGGTTGACCTGCTGGTAGGCGTTGATGCCCTTGGGGCAGAGCCGCATGCGGTTGATGTCGTGGTCCCGGGGCTCCACGCCGAAGACCTTGCCGTCCCCGTCCACGCGCAGATACATGCCGCACTGGACGCCGCAGAAGCAGCAGTGGGTGGGGACGAGCGTCTCGCCGTGCTGGTCGGCGTGCCACCGGTCGGCCGGGAACCCGCCCGCGTCGCGGAAGCCCCGGGTGCCCGGCGGCGCGAGTGAGGGGTCGAGGGGAATCACCGTACGACGGCCGGGCGCGTGTGGTTCCGCGGTCACTGGAAGCCCTTCTTGACCTGGGAGAGATAGGCGTTGCCGCGCAGCACCCGCTTGCAGCGCGGGCAGTACTCGGCCCATCGGTCGAAGCCGAGGTCGAGGTCGCGCATGGTGCCGCGCAGGTTCTCGACGTAGGGCCCGGTGTCGATGGGTTCGTGGCAGCGGCGGCAGGTGAAGATCTCGTCGTCCCGCCGCGCCGTGTACTTGAAGAGCTGCATACCGACCGCGGCGGGCCGCTGCACGATGTGGAAGAACTTCCCGAACGGGATGTAGACGAGGGTGAAGACCACCGACGCCATGTGCAGGATCGCCAGGAACTCGTAGCCGCCGCCGTGCAGGAAGAGCGAGGAGAACGTGAGCAGCAGACCGGTCACGGAGATGATGATCAACGCGAGGAGCGGGACCATGTCGTAGGCGAAACGCTGTCCGGTCATGGCGCCGCGGTCCTTCATCCGGCGCCAGAGGAAGTAGGCGGCGCCCGGGATGACCAGGACGGCCGCGAGGTCCAGGCCGTGGAACATCACCCAGCCGACGAAGCTCAGCGCGTCGAAGCCGAGGATCTTGACGCCCCAGATCCGCATCTCGTAGGCGGGCCCCGAGCCGGTGCCGGAGGTGAAGGTGAACCAGCCCCAGGTGAGCGGGAAGGTGATCAGCGCGGCGAGGACACAGCCCCAGAAGATCAGCTGGTGGGCAGCCCAGCGGGCGTGCGAGCGGGCGCCGAGGAACTTCTGGAAGCCCAGGTAGGTCGCGATCATCCTCGGCACGGCGGTGGGCGCCTGGCGGAAGTTGTCGGCGGAGAAGAAGCTGCCCCAGCCACGGGCGAGGAGCCGGCGGGCACCGGGGGCGGAGACCCAGACCGTGTAGCGGTAGGCGACGCCGAAGGCGAGGAAGACGCTGGCCACGGCGTACGGGAGGAGCGCGGAGTCGTAGTCGCGCAGGAGCCGGCTGCCGAACACGATCGCGAGGACCAGCAGGGCGGAGACGGCGGTACCGGCCAGGACGGCCCGGCCGTTGACGGACCGTGGGAGGGCCTCGACGGCCCTCGCGAGGACGACGGGGCCGCGTCGCCGGCGGCCGGGCCCCCCGGGGGGTTCGGTACGCGCGCCGGCGCCGGGCTGTTCGGCCGTGGACAGCGCTTCTGGTGGCTCGGTCACCCCGCCACCGTAGGGCTGAAAAGTGCGCTTGACCCCGTTTTGCACCCTCGGTGGGTGCGCGTCGCCCGTCGGGCGCCGGGCGGGCACGGTCCCGTACCGCTCCACCGCGCACGTCCCGGTACTCCCCCGCCGCTGTACGTTCACCGGAAGACGACGATCCGGGAACGGGGAACGGCGAACGGGACCCGCCGGAACCTGCCGCCCCGCCGCCCGTCCCCGCCGTACACGACCGAGGAGCCCGCGATGCCCGATGACGACGTCCCTCCGACCGGCCCCCTGGACGCGCTGACCGACGTGGACGGGATCCGGGTCGGCCACGCGCGCGTGCCCGGCGGCCTGGCCCTGAGCGGGACCACCGTCGTCCTCGCCCCCACGGGCGGCGCCGTCGCCGCCGTCGATGTGCGGGGCGGCGGCCCCGGCACCCGGGAGACGGACGCCCTCGACCCGCGCAATCTCGTGCAGCGGGTCGACGCGGTCGTCCTCACCGGCGGCAGTGCGTTCGGCCTGGACGCCGCGTCCGGTGTGACGGCGTGGCTGGAGGAGCGGGGGCGCGGCGTGCCCGTGGGCCCGGAGCCCGGCCAGGTGGTACCGGTCGTCCCGGCCGCCTGCCTCTTCGACCTGGGCCGGGGCGGCGACTGGCGGGCCCGCCCCGACGCCTCGACCGGCCGGGCCGCGATCGAGGCGGCCGCCGCCACCGAACCGGGCACACCGGTCGCCGAGGGCACGGTGGGCGCGGGCACCGGCGCGGTCGCCGGGGAGCTGAAGGGCGGAGTCGGCACGGCGAGCGTGCGGACCGCGTGCGGGGCGACGGTCGCCGCCCTGGCCGTGGTGAACGCGGCCGGTTCGGCCGTGGATCCGAGGACCGGCGTCCTGTACGGCGCGTACGGCGCCGGTCAGCCCCCGGAACCTCCCGCCCCCGCCACCCACGAGGCGGCCCGCCGACGGCTGGCGGAGCTGCGCGCCGCACGCGGAACCGGACACTTCAACACCACGATCGCCGTCGTGGCCACCGACGCCGGCCTCACCCGCGCCCAGGCGCAGAAGCTCGCGGGCACGGCGCACGACGGGCTGGCGCGCGCCGTCCGGCCGGTCCATCTGCTGACCGACGGGGACACCGTCTTCGTCCTGGCCACCGGCCGTACACCGCTGCCCGAGGAACCCACGTCCGCGCTGAACGGAATCCTGGCGGCGGGCGCGGACGTGCTGGCCCGAGCCGTCGTGAAGGCGGTCAGGGCGGCCCGGGGGGTGGACGGACCAGGCGGAACGTTTCCCTCGTACAGCGACCTCTACGGCGAGCTCCCCGGCAAGCCCCATGACAACCGGAACGATCATCACAACGGCACGCCCTGACGGCGAGGAACTTTACTCGTCAGCGGTACGTTTTTTAGCGAACACAGGTCACGATGTCCGAACCAGGGACTACGTTATGCACGCATCAAGTAACGCGCGGCGACGGCCTGGAGACAGCACCTTGAGCGATCCGTACGAGACAACCGAGCAGCACCTCGAGCGACTCCTGCGATGCGCCCTCAACTCCTTCGATCTGTCCGACACCACCATCGAACGACTCGGGACGGCACTGGCGCACAGCAGCGCGCTGCACTCGTCCCACCACAGCGCCGCCCTCCACCGTGAGACCTACCGCCACACCTATCTGCTCTCCGACGGCTCCGCGCTCACCCTGTGGGAGCTGGTGCACGGCGGCGCACGGGACACCGACGCGCCCCTGCGCCACGAGCTGTACGACGACGAGGGCGACGCGCAGGTCGCCGCCGCCCGGCTGTCCGGGAGCTTCTGGGACACCCGGGCCATCGCCGACGAGGGTTCACGGGACGATCTGGAGATCCTCACCCTCCTGACGGCCGTCCCTCCGGCCCCGCTCCCCCGTATGTACGCCCCGGACAACTCCGCGGACCACGCGCGCCGGGTCCTGCGCCGCGCGGAGAACGTGGACCGGCCGGGTACCGAGACGGCGGGGCTCCTGCGTGCCGCCTTCGCCCACCACATCACCCAGATCTTCGGACGCCAGTGCCGCGTCGACGGCCGGGACGCGGGGTTCACCCTCTACGAGCACGCGTTCCTGCTGCTGGACGGCAGCGAGACGAGCCTGTGGGAGGTCGAGCACACGGCGACGCCGGACGGCCGCCACATGTGCGAGGTGTACGGCGACGAGCAGACCGCTCGCCGGGCCATGGAGAACCGCACCCGGATCTGCTGACCCCGCCGCGCAGGAACCGTCCCGCGTACACCGACGGCCCGTCCGCCCCGCTCGGGGGTGGACGGGCCGTCGTGGACCGCGGGGCCGCACGCACACCGCCGCCGCCGCGTCCGTCAGTGACCGTCTCAGCGCGTCAGCACCGGCTCCTCGGTGGGCAGGTCCCCCGGAACCGCTCCCCCGACCGTCCCCGTCCCCGTTCCCGTCCCCGTCCCCGTTCCCGTCCCCGTCCCCGTTCCCGGGTCCTCGGCGTCGCCGCCGCCCTCCAGGTGCACCCTCGGCGCGGCCGGCAGGGCGAACATCACCAGGAAGATCACGGCGAGGACCCCCGCGACACACCACAGCGACCGCTGGAAGGCGTCCACGAACGCCGGTCCGAGCGCGTCCGGCGGCAGATCGTCACCGATCGCCCCGAAGAAGACGACCGACACGAGGCCGAGCCCCAGGGCCGTACCCATCTGCTGCACGGTGTTGATCAGCCCGGAGGCCGACCCCGAGTGTTCCTTCGGCACCCCGGAGAGCACCGCGTCCGTCAGCGGGGCCACGATCAGTCCCATCCCCACACCCATGAACAGCAGCGGCGGGATCATCTGCCAGGGGGTGACGGCCTGGCCGTAGTGCCCGGCCTCGCCCATGTAGAGCAGCAGTCCGACGATCATGAGCAGCGCGCCGGCCTGGAGCACCTTGCGGCCGAAGCGGGGCACCAGTTTCTGCACGGAGAGCCCGGCGGCGACCGAGACGGCGATCGAGAACGGAATCCCGGTCATCCCCGCCTTCAGCGCGCTCCAGCCGAGCCCCATCTGGAGGTAGAGCGTCCAGACCAGGAAGAAAATGCCGAGGCCGACCCCGAAGGTGAGCTGCACGGCGATGCCCGCGGCGAAGCTCTTCACCCGGAACAGCGACAGCTCGATGAGCGGCGAACCGTCCAGGCGCGCCTTGCGTGCCTCGTACGCGACCAGTACGGCGAACACCAGGAGGCTGCCGGCCATCGACAGGTGCCCCCACAGCGGCCAGCCCAGCTCGCGTCCACGGGTCAGCGGGTAGAGCAGCATCAGCAGGCCGAGCGTCACCAGGGCGACACCCACCAGATCGAGGCGGAGCGCCTTCGGGGCCTTGGACTCGCTGATGAACTTCCGTCCCAGGACGAGCCCGGCGACACCGACCGGCAGGTTGATCAGGAAGATCGGCCGCCACTCCAGGCCGAAGAGGTTCCACTCGGTGAGCAGCGCGCCCAGCAGAGGGCCCGAGACGGCGCCGAGTCCCACGATCGCCCCGAAGAGCCCGAAGACCTTGCCGCGTTCGTGCGCCGGGAAGGTGGCGTGGACGATCGAGAGCACCTGAGGCACCATCAGCGAGGCCGTGGCGCCCTGGAGGATACGTGAGGCGACGAGCATCTCCGGGTTCACCGCGAAGCCGCAGAGCGCGGAAGCGATCGTGAAACCGGCGATACCGAGCAGGAAGAGCCGTTTACGGCCGTAGATGTCACCAAGTCGGCCACCGGTGATCAGACCGGCGGCGAAGGCGAGGGCGTACCCGGCGGTGATCCACTGGATCGCGGAGAACGAGGCACCGGTGTCCCGGGTGATGCTCGGTATGGCGATGTTGACGATGGTGACGTCGACCAGGTCCATGAAGGCCGCGGTCATCACGATCGCGAGCGCGAACCAGCGGCGCCGGTCGGCCGACGAGCGCGGGTCCGCCTGCGCTGCCGACGAGCGCGGGTCCGCCTGTTCTGCCGACGAGCGCGGGTCCGCCTGTTCTGTGGAAGCCGTACGGGCGGCTGCCGCGGGCCGCGGCGATGCGGGAGAAGTCATGGGAGGAAACTAGACAGCCATTAGGTCAGGTCATGACCTCTTTGTGGCACATGCTGAACCCATGACCGACACACCGGCACGCCTGCTGAATCTGCTGTCGCTCCTCCAGACCCCGCGCGAATGGCCGGGCAGCGAACTGGCCGAACGGCTCGACGTCAGCCCCCGGACCATCCGCCGCGACATCGACCGGCTCCGTGACCTCGGCTATCCGGTCGAGGCCTCACGCGGCTCGGTCGGCGGATACCGGCTGGTGGCGGGCGCCGCCATGCCGCCCCTCCTGCTGGACGACGAGGAGGCGGTGGCCATCGCGGTGGGGCTCAGGGCGGGTGCGGGCCATGCCATCGAGGGCGTGGACGAGGCGTCCGTACGCGCGCTGGCCAAGCTGGAGCAGGTGCTCCCCTCCCGCCTGCGGCACCGCGTCTCCTCCCTCCAGAACGCCACCGTGCCGCTCACCCGGGGCGACGGCTCCACCATCGATCCGGGCACCCTCACGGTCATCGCCTCGGCGGTGACCGGGCGCGAGCGGCTGCGTTTCGCGTACCGGGCGGGGGACGGCACCGCGTCGAAGCGCCAGGTCGAGCCGTACCGGCTGGTGAGCACGGGCAGCCGGTGGTACCTCGTCGCCTACGACCTGGACCGTGAGGACTGGCGCACCTTCCGGGTGGACCGGGTGACCGAGCCGTACGCCACCGGTGCCCGGTTCTCCCCGCGCGAGCTGCCCGCGGGAAACAGGGACGCCGCCGAGTTCTTCACCCGGTCGATGGCGCGCAGGCAGCCGGAGGTGCGCGTCGATGTGACGTTCCGGGCCCCGGCGGACTTCGTCACCGCGCGGCTGCCCGGCTCGCTCGGCGCGGCGGAGCCGGACGGCGGGGGCGGCTGCCGGCTGCGCACGGCCCTCAACGACTCGCTGGAGTGGGTGGCGCTGCGGCTGGCGCTGGTGGACTGCGAGTTCGAGGTGCACGGGCCGCCGCAGCTGGTGGAGCACCTGCACGCCCTGGGTGCCCGTCTGACCCGTGCCTCCTCGACGGGGCTCGGCGCGGCGGACGGGACAGCGGTACCGGCACAGACGCCGGCCACGCACGACCGGGGCGGACGAGGCTGACGGGCCGGGGCGGACGAGGCCGACCGGGCCGGGCCGGGCCGGACATGGAAGAGCCCCGGCGCCGGGGGGGGGTGGGCGCCGGGGCTCAGCTCTAGGGACCGGAAGGAACCGGTCTTCGGGCCGGTGCGAACCGGCTTGATGGGGAGATTACGGGGTCAACGGCTCAGGCCGCAGCGTCAAAGCCCGTGTCGTGAGCCATTCTCTTCAATTCGATCAGTGCGTGCTTCTCGATCTGCCGGATCCGCTCCCGCGTGAGGCCGTGCTGCTTGCCCACTTCGGTGAGGGTCCGCTCGCGGCCGTCCTCGATCCCGTAGCGCATCTTGATGATGGAGGCGGTGCGGTTGTCGAGCTTGCCGATCAGATCCTCCAGCTCCTCGCTGCGCAGCAACGTCATCACGGACTGCTCCGGCGACACGGCGGAGGTGTCCTCCAGCAGATCACCGAACTGCGTGTCCCCGTCGTCGTCCACCGACATGTTGAGGCTGACCGGGTCCCGCGCCCAGTCCAGGACGTTGCCGACGCGCTCGGCGTTGGATCCCAGCTCCGCCGCGATCTCCGTGTGTTCCGGGTCGCGCCCGTGCTCACGGTTGAACTCGCGCTGGACCCGGCGGATCCGGCCGAGCTCCTCCACGAGGTGGACGGGGAGGCGGATGGTGCGGGACTGGTCGGCTATGGACCGGGTGATGGCCTGCCGGATCCACCACGTCGCGTACGTGGAGAACTTGAAGCCCTTGGCGTAGTCGAACTTCTCGACCGCGCGCACCAGGCCGGCGTTCCCCTCCTGGATCAGGTCGAGCAGGGGCAGACCTGCCCTCGGGTAGCGGCGGGCCACGGCGACGACGAGCCGGAGATTGGAACGGATGAATATGTCCTTGGCGCGCTCACCCTCGGCGACGAGCGCCTCCAGCTCCTCACGCTTGGCGCCTCCGGCCTCGCTCTCCACCTCTCCGTCGAGGATCCGCTGGGCGTAGACGCCCGCCTCGATCGTCTGCGAGAGCTCGACTTCCTTGGCGGCGTCGAGCAGGGGTGTACGAGCGATTTCGTCGAGGTACATGCCGACCAGGTCGCGATCGGCGATTTCCACGCCCTTGGCGCGAACACTGCTTGCCCGGTCGGTCCCACCGGTCTCGGCGGACGAACGACGGGCGACGGCACGGGTTGCCATGCGTGCTCCCTTGCTGAGTAGGTCGCGACACCCTCCCGGGTGCCCTGCATCCGTTGGAAACAACGACTGGAATCCGGACAGAATTCCCACACCGGCCATTCACTTTCGCGATCATGCAGTACCCTGTCGGCCCCTTCGGGGGGCCAGATGTCACGGATACCCGCGGAAGCCCAGGTCAGACCTGGAACCGGAACGGATCTGCCGGCCCTCGCCGACCTCTGCCACCCCGTGGTACCTGAGACGGCGGTCACGGTCGGCACGGTTGCCTTCACCCGACCAGCGGCCCCCCTGATCCCGCCTCTCTCCCCAGGACGGTCTCCGACGCCCACGGGTTGCCCCGACCCGGCCGCCGGACCGGACGACGCGACCACCGGACCGGACGACGCGACAGGGCGGCCGGGCAGCACGCCAGCCGGCCGGACAACACGACCGACGCGACCGACGCGACCGACGCGAACGGCGGGCCCGTACGCACGACCCGCCGTCCCCGCCGCCTGTCCCCCGTCTTCCCGCCGCCACCGGACGGTCCCCGGACTCAGCCGAACTGCACCGACCGCTTCGCCAGCCCCATCCAGAAGCCGTCGATCACGCTGCGCCCCTGGTCGAGGTCGTTCTCCGCCGCGCCGAGCGTGACGAAGAGCGGGGCGAAGTGCTCGGTACGGGGGTGCGCCAGCTTGCCGGCCGGGGACTTGTGTTCGAAGTCCAGCAGCGCGTCGATGTCCTGGGCCCGGAGCGCGCGGTGCCCCCAGTCGTCGAACTCCGCCGACCAGCCGGGGGTGCCACCGGCGTGGCGCAGAGCCGCCAGGTTGTGCGTGAAGAAGCCGCTCCCCACGATCAGCACCCCCTCGTCGCGCAGCGGGGCGAGCCTGCGCCCGATGTCCATCAGCGCCTGCGGGTCCAGCGTCGGCAGGGAGATCTGGAGCACGGGGATACCGGCGTCCGGGTACATCTCGACGAGCGGCACGTACGCCCCGTGGTCCAGGCCGCGGTCCGGGATGTCCTGGACCGGCGTACCCGCCCGGCGCAGCAGCTTGCGGACGTTCTCGGCGAGTTCCGGGGCCCCGGGGGCGGCGTACCGGACACCGTAGTAGTGCTCGGGGAAGCCCCAGAAGTCGTAGACGAGGGGCACGGTCTCCGTGGCGCCGAGCGCCAGCGGGGCTTCTTCCCAGTGGGCCGAGACCATCAGGATCGCCTTGGGGCGCGGCAGCTCCGCGGACCAGGCGGCCAGCTCGGCCGGCCAGACGGGGTCGTCGGCGAGCGGCGGGGCGCCGTGGGAGAGGTAGAGGGCGGGCATGCGTGCGGCGGTGACGGTCATGACACTCCCATTCCTCCGCCGGCCAAGGTATGTGTTCTGTGCAGGTACCACGATCGGCACCTGTGCGGACCACCTGGCCCCGGCCGGACGGCTTCTCGCGACGGAGATTTCCTGGACTTCCTGGATGTTGCTCGAAGCCTCGCGTGGATCTCGCGTGCGTCCCGGTCGGATCCCGGACGCTTGCTTGAAGCTTCAAGTTCCTATGTCCACAGACCTTAGCTCTATCTAGTTCAACTTTCAAGAAAAGGTCGTACAGTGAAGTACATGACCACGGCATCCACCGGCGGGCCCCGATGGCTCACCGACGAAGAACAGAGCGTCTGGAGTGCCTATCTGCACGCCACCACGCTCATGGAGGACCATCTCGACCGCCAGCTCCAACGCGACGCCGGCATGCCGCACATCTATTACGGGCTGCTCGTCCAGCTCTCCCGGGCACCGCGGCACCGGAAGCGGATGACGGAGCTGGCCAAGGACGCGAAGATCACCCGGTCCCGGCTCTCGCACGCGGTGGCCCGGCTGGAGAAGAACGGCTGGGTCCGCCGCGAGGACTGCCCCTCCGACAAACGCGGACAGAACGCCGTACTCACCGACGAGGGCCACGCGATGCTCGTCCGGTCCGCCCCGGGTCACGTGGACGCCGTACGTCAGGCGATGTTCGCCCGGCTCACCCCCGAACAGGTGCGGAACCTCGGCGAGATCATGCGGGTCGTCGCCGCCGGACTCCAGCCCGAGGGCACGGACGCCGACCTGCCCTGGCTCCGCTGAGCGGACCCGGAAGGCGACCGGACACGGGTCTGCCCTGGCTCCGCGCCGAGCGGAACCAGGGCAGACGACCCGGGCAGACGACCGGGGCAGATGTCACGACCCGCCGGTGAGCGACGGGCGACGACCGGTCAGTAAGCGAAACGGCCGGTCAGTGGGCGGCGTCGGTCAGTCGGCGACGACCGGTCAGTGGGCGACGACCGGGATGCGGAACTCGTCCTCGGTACCGTCCACCCGCTCCCCCGTACCACCGGCGGAGCCCGTGGGTCCCGAACCGGGGCGCCCGGTGTTGACGAGCGTCACCGCGATCGCCGAGGCGGCCACGAGGATGCCGACCGCCCACCAGATCGCTGCGGCGAAACCGCTGACCATGGCCTGGAACTGGAGCAGCTTCGGGTCACCGGCGCCCGCGGCGTGGTCGGCGATGTAGGCGGTGGTGGCCCCGGCGGCGATGGTGTTGAGCAGCGCCGTACCGATGGCACCCCCGACCTGCTGCGAGGTGTTCACCATCGCGGAGGCGACCCCGGCGTCACGAGGCTCGATGCCGTGCGTGGCCAGCGACATGGCCGGCATGAACGCCGTACCCATCCCCAGGCCGAGCAGCAGCTGCGCCGGCAGGATGACGCCCGCGTACGAGGTGTCGAGATCCAGCTGGGTCAGCAGCAGCATGCCGACGGCGGCGACCAGGAAACCGGGGCCCATCAGCAGCCTCGGCGGGACCCGGGTCATCAGGCGGGCGCCGATCTGCGTGGAACCGGTGATCATGCCCGCGATCATCGGCATGAACGCGAAGCCGGTCTTGACCGGCGAGTAGCCCTGGACCACCTGGAGGTAGTACGTCAGGAAGAGGAACAGCCCGAACATCGCGATGACGGCGAGACCCAGCGAGAGGTAGACCCCTCCGCGGTTGCGGTCGGTCAGGACGCGCAGCGGCAGCAGCGGGGACCTGACCCGCGACTCGGTCGCGACGAAGGCCACCAGCAGCACACCGGCCGCGATGAACATGCCGACGGTCAGCGAGTCCGACCAGCCGGCCGACTCGGCGCGGGTGAAGCCGTACACCAGCGAGACGAGACCGAGCGTGGACAGGACGACACCGGGGATGTCGAGCGGCGAGCGGTTACGGCCGCCGGCCGGCTCACGGATGACGAAGTAGGCACCGGCGGCGGCGAGCACCGCGAACGGGATGTTGACGAAGAACGTCCAGCGCCAGTTCAGGTACTCGGTCAGGAAGCCGCCGAGGATGAGGCCGACCGCGCCGCCGCCACCGGCGATGGCGCCGTAGATGCCAAACGCCTTGGCGCGCTCCCTGGCGTCGGTGAACATCACCGCGAGCAGAGAGAGTGCGGCGGGTGCCAGCAGTGCGCCGAAGACACCCTGGAGGGCACGCGAGCCGAACATCATGGCCTGGCCCTGGGCGGCACCGCCGAGCGCGGACGCCAGGGCGAAGCCGAGCAGCCCGACCACGAAGGTGCGCTTGCGCCCCCAGAGGTCGGCGATGCGCCCGCCGAAGAGCAGGAGTCCGCCGAACGCGAGGGCGTACGCGGTGATCACCCACTGCTTGTTGCCCTCGGATATCCCCAGGTCGGTCTGGGCGGAGGGCAGGGCGATGTTCACGATGGTCGCGTCGAGCACGACCATCAGCTGGGCGAGGGCGATGAAGGCCAGCGCTTTCCAGCGACTGGGGTCGGGAAGTGAGGTGTCGGCGATTTTCGACATGGGAGTAGCCACCTAGGGACGCGCGTGGACGCGAAGAGTCGTGACCGGTTCCGTACCGGGCCCGGGTACGAGCCCGCGGCGGAACCGGGAAAAGGGAGTGCTGTGCCGGGAGCCGGACCCGCTGGTTGGGCCTCGGCGCTTCATCGGGGTGCGGACCGGACCTGCCACGGGGGCCGGAGTCCGGCCGTCCGGCCGGGGGTCCACCGGCCGGACCGGACAGCTACCGGCCTACCAGTCTGATCCGGTCCGGCTTGATCTGGTCTGGCCTGAGTCGGTCTGGTTCGATCTGTTCCGATCTGTTCTGGTTCGGTCGGTTTCGGTTTCGGTTCCGTCTGATGATTGATCCTGGGCGTCGCGGCGTGAGTCAGCGTCCGCGGCGCAGATCCTCCAAGGTCGCCGCCGATCCGGGCAGTTCCGAACGGGCCGGAGCACGCAGGCCGTCCAGGAAGAGCTGGAGATGGCGGTGGGTGAACCGGTCGATGCCCGGACAGGCGATGCCGGGCAGCGGCCGGGTGAGCTGGGAGAGGGCGACGAGTACGTCACCGACGGCGATGTCGGTACGCAGACGCCCTGCGGACATGGCGCGCTCGACGAGCCCTTCGACGGCCTCTTCGAGGCGACGGCGCTCGGCGAGCAGTTCGGGATGGTCCTTGTCGAAGCCGCCGGACAGCATCGGGCACAGCGCGCCGATCCGTTCGTCGGCCGCCGCGTGCACGAAGCGGCTGAGCGCGGCGAACGGGTCGGACTCCGCCGTCGCCGCCTCCTCCGCGCGGTCGGTGGTACGGCAGGTGACCGCGAGCACGACCTCGTGGGTCAGCGCGGCCCGGTCGGGGAAGTTCCGGTAGAGCGTGGCGTTGCCAACCCCGGCCCGGCGCGCGACCTCGTCGAGCGGCACGTCCGGCCCGAACTCGACGAACATCTCACGGGCGGCCGTCACGATCCGCTCCCGGTTGCGCAGCGCGTCGGCCCGCGGACGGGTCGTGCCAGGGCGATGCGTCGCGCACGTGGCGGCTTCGTCGACGGTCTCCACGACACGGACCTTCCTTCTCGTTCGGAGTGATCCCCGCTGCGCGATGCCCGCACAACCGGGGAACATGTCCCCGGTTCGCGGGAACACAGGTGTAAACGGGGAGACCCTCCCCGGTTATTTCACACCTGATTGTGACCTGCCTCACCTCTCATGGCTCGGGAATCCCCTCCAACGGCGCACCCAACGGGCGGGCGCACAGGACCCGGCACAGGCTGATCGCCAGAGCGCAGCCCGGGGCCGGCCGGCTGCCGCGGAGCCCGAAGGCGAGCCTCATGCACCATCCCCGCCACCGGATACGCAGCTTCCGCCGCCCCCTCGCGCTCGCCGGAGCGACGGCCCTGGTCATCGCGACCATGGCATCGGCCAGCTCCACGATCCCGCTCTCCAGCCGCGCCTCCGCGGGCCCGGTGTCCGCACCCCGGGGAACCGGCCTGGCCCCGTGCCGTATCCCCGCGACCATGGGCGTGCAGATGTCGGAAGGCATACCGACCCCGCACGGCTACACCCGCTCGACCGGGCAGGTCAGGGCCCTCAACCTGATGATCGACTTCCCGGACGCCCAGGCGAAGGAACCGGCGACGGACCGGCTCGCGGAGTTCTTCCCGCAGACGTCCGACTGGTTCCACACCAGCTCCTACGGCCGCCTCGACTACGTCCCGGAGGCCCCGGTGAAGGACTGGCTGCGCATGCCGCTGCCGTTCTCGGAGTACGGGATCGAGCGCGGCTCACCGTACGAACCGGGGTACCGCAAGCTCGTCAAGGACCTGGTGACCGTCGCCGACCCGAAGGTCGACTTCTCCGCGTACGACCTGGTCAACGTGCTGGTCACCCCGAACGCCGGCCCGTCCGCCCTGGACACCGTCCTGTCGGTGACCTTCTCCGGCAACGACGAGGCACCCTCGGCCGACGGCGTACCCCTCTCCAACACGTCCTTCGTCTACAGCCGCCAGGACGACGGCTCCGGCTCGTACGAGGAGACCGGCTACCGCGTACTGCCGCACGAGAACGGCCACGTCTTCGGCCTCCCCGACCTGTACACGATGGAGGGCGGCGGGGCCGTGGGGCACTGGGACATCATGTCCGAGGACTGGGGCGCCAACAACGACCTGCTGGGCTGGCACAAGTGGAAGCTCGGCTGGCTCTCCGACGACCAGGTCAGCTGCGCCTCGGCGACCGGCACCAGCGAGCACACCCTCGGCCCCCTGGCCACCCCGGGCGGCCCGAAGCTGGCCTTCGTCCCGGTGACCGCCGAGTCCGGGTACGCGGTGGAGGTACGGACGCCGGGCGGCAACGACGAGGCGGTCTGCCGGCCCGGCGTCCTCATCTACAAGGTCAGCTCGGACGTCGACACCGGCCAGGGCCCGGTCTCCGTCGCGGACAGCACCCAGAACAGCGGCGGCTGCACCCGCCGCCCCAACGTCCACGCCGAACTCTCCGACGCCCCGTTCGAACCGGGCGAGACGTTCAACGACCGGTCCAACGGCATACGCATATCCGTGCTGGACAAGGACGCCGACGACAACTACCGCATACGGATCACACGCCCGTGACCCGGGCCGGACGGAGGCGGGGGCGACCCCCACGCCCGCCCGCCCTCACCCGCTACACTGACGGCGGCGTGCCCCTCCAGGGACGCCACGGGATCAGTGGACCTACGTGTCCGGGACCCCGCCTTCGTAGCTCAGGGGATAGAGCACCGCTCTCCTAAAGCGGGTGTCGCAGGTTCGAATCCTGCCGGGGGCACAACGCGTTATCGTTCTGACCTGGGGTTTCTCCCCCAGGGAGGGGTCTTACTCGGCCTCGGACTTCTCGTCCGGGGCCGATTGCGTGAGCGGTGCGTGAGCGGACGGGAAGTTGATCTCCCGGATTTCCCCCAACGGATCAGCACCATCCGGCACGGATTCCGCGTCGGCGGACTCCGCGTCGTCGAGCTCGGCCTCCGCCTCGGGAGCGATGTTCTCGGGGGTTGTGCGCGCTCGCGGCACGAGCCGGGCCGCAGCCTCTGCGATTGCCAGATCCGCTTCGGGGAGCAGGCTCGTGTACGTGTCCGACGTGATGGTGATCGAGGAGTGGCCGAGCATCTCCTGGATGTCCTTCAGGCCGGCACCTGCTGCGTGAGCCAGAGTCGCGGCACCGTGAGGGAGGTCGTGGAGCCGGACCGGCGGGAGGCCGATCTCCTCGTACAGCTCGATAAATCGCCGCGTGACGTTGGCAGGGTGGAGCAGTTCTCCGTTCTCGCGGGTGAAGACCCTTCCGGTCTCCACCCAGGCGCTCCCCCACTTCTCGCGGTCCTTGTCCTGCTGGGCGCGGTGCCGCTTGAGGGCCTGGACCGTGTCGGAGTCGAGGGCGATGGTGCGCGCTCCGGCGTCGGTCTTGGGGTCGTCCTCGTACACCTCCCAGCCGTTCACCACGAGTTGCTTGGCGACGGTGAGGAGGCCGGCGCTCAGGTTGGTGTCGGTCCACCTCTGACCGCATGCCTCACCTCGCCGTAGCCCACGAAAGGCGACCAGGTGGAACAGCGCGTACAGCCGGTCCTCGGCTACATGGTCGAGGAAGAGGCCGGTGTGTTCCGGCGTCCAGACCATCACCGGCGAGGGTGTCTCTCCGGTGCGCCTCCAGTGGAGGATGCGCTCCTCGGTCCACACGAGTGCCTTGGGACGCCTGCCCGCCTCCAACTCGACGTGGGAGGCCGGGTTGAAGGTGATCAACTGTTGAGCGATCGCGGCGTTCAACGCAGCACGCAGTGTGGAGCGAACGCGTTGGCGCGTTGCCGGACCGACGATCCGGCGGTAGGGCTCCATCTCTGCGATGGCCGCTTTCATCGCCTTACGGCGGGAGCGCGGCTCGCGCCCCTTCCAGGGGATCTGTGCGAGATCCTCGACCGCTTTGCGCCGTGCGGCGTTTCCTTCGGCGATCTCGACGTTGGCCTCGGCTATGGCCTCGAACATCTCCGACAGGTGGGTGACCCGAAGGCGGTCGAGTCGCAGGTGCCCGATGCGCGGCTGGAGGTGGACACGAATGTTGCTCTCGTCGCGGCTGATCGCGCTCTGCCGCCCCTTCTTGCCCGCCAGCCAGATATCCAGCCAGCCGCCGACCGTGAGGCGGCTGGTGAGATCCAAGCCGTGGCTCAGCCGACGACGGGTCGACTCGATGTCCGGTAGCGGGGCCTTCTCGTCCCCCACCTTCTCCAGCAACTCGGCGATCTGATCCAGACCTTCGGAGTCGTCGGCGTCGGCAAGGCCGAGAAGCGCGCGTATGTGGTCGAGTTCGGCTTGTGCGGCTTTGAGGCTCTCGTAGCCGGCACGGCTGAACGAGCGGCGGGTTCCGTCGGCACGGGGCGGGAGTTCCTGGCGTACGGAGTAGGAGCCGTGCTTGCGGCCGGCGAGCTTGGGGCACTTCTTGCCGAGCGGCTTTCCCGTCTTGGGGTCGCGGCAGTAGCAGCGGCGGTGGGTGGAGCCCTTCAAGGGCGTTCCTCCTAGGTGGTCTCAGGGGCCCATTCGGGCGGGTCTACGTCGTGAAGTGCGGGTGGGAGGTCGGGTGGGGTGGCTCCGTCTTCGCTGAGCTCGCGACGGAGGTAGCGGAGCTTGTACTTGGCGGAGATGGCCTGGTCGGCGTACGCGCTCTGCTTGCGTTCGGCCTCTTCCTGCTGGGCGCGGCTCGTTGCCGTCTTGGCCGCAAACCGTGCCTGCTCTTCCTCGTCGAGCGCGGCTAGTGCGGTGCGCACGAGACTGGTGTGGGCTTCGAAATCGGGCACGAGGCCCGAGTCATAACCGAACACTTCCTCTTCGCCTGTGAAGCGCCGCAGGGCGTCCCAGGTCGGCACCAGACCCTGGAATGGAAGTTCCTGCGTCCGGTCGACGTAACCGACCGGGAAGATCAGACAGGCCGGATACGTCTCCAACGCGGCGGCGAGGACGATGACGTCGACCAGCGGGAGGCCAGCCCGACGGCCCGACTCCATGTTGGCAATCACGTTGCGGGGAATGGGATGCCCGAGCCCCTCGCACCGATCGGCCAGATCCTGCGCGCTCCACCCCATCTCCTTCCTTCTCCGGCGGACCTCACCGGCCACGTTTGCCTGGACCCGGTCCACCCACTCCGGGAAGTCATCCTCTTCATCATCCGAACGACGTTGTGTCATGTAGACACATTAGCTTGAGGATGCTGATTGGTAGACGCCTGGAGCCGGACGGGATGACCACGTCCGCCGAGGGCTGTACCGAAAGGGATGCCGCATGCGCGATAACACCACAGGGGGACAGCCCAAGGGCATGAGCCGGGAAGACCTGTTGGCCTTGCCGGTAGCCGTTGACCTGGAAACAAGCAATCGAGCCCTGGGCCTCGGCCGAAGCAAGGGGTATGAGCTGGCGAAGCGGGGCGCGTACCCGTGCAAGGTCCTGCGGCTCGGCAACGCCTACCGCGTCGTGACCGCAGATCTGCTGGATCTGCTCGGGCTGGCGGCATGAAGGGACGGCAGCGTAGCAAAGCATTCTGCGTTGAGCTGACACAGAATCGCTGGACTGTCGGCAGGAGTGGACGTACGGTCCGTGTTCCCTCGGGGTACGAAGTGGGCCTCCGGCGAGGCAACGCCGGAGGCCCGAGCAGCCCCGAACGGCCCTGGAAGAACCAACCCGGCGGCAAGGGCAGGCAAGCCCACCACCGCCAGACGAGGAGCTGCCCCGTGGAACACGCGGCAACCGAGCCCTATTCCACCCCTGACAAGCCTTCGTGGCCGCCGGTGGCCATACCCGGCCAGTCGACGGGCCACCCTGCTTCACCGGGAGAGCCGCCCGCAGCCGTCTCCGAGACTGCCCCGGTATCCGAGGGGGATCAGGTGCTGACGGAGCTGCTGGAGCAGATCCGCCGTTACGTCGTACTGCCGAGCGAGGAAGCGTTCACGGCCGTGACGTTGTGGGTGGCGGCGACTCATCTGCAGACGGCATGGCAGCACGCCCCGCGCCTGGCTGTGGTCGGGCCGGCGAAGCGGTGCGGCAAGTCGCGGCTGCTGGACGTGATCACCGAGAGCGTCCACGATCCGCTGATCACGGTCAACGCGTCAGCCGCCGCGGTATTCCGGTCGATCACCGCCACACCGCCCACCCTGCTGGTCGACGAGGCCGACACTCTCTTCGGCTCCGCGAAGGTCGCGGAGAAGAACGAGGAGATGCGCGGCCTGCTCAACGCGGGGCACCAGCGTAACCGCCCCACCCTGCGGGTTTCCGGACCCAACCACGAGGTCTCGAAGTTCCCCACGTTCGCCATGGCAGCCCTCGCCGGCATCGGCGACCTGCCGGACACGATCATGGACCGGTCGATTGTCATCCGGATGCGGCGCCGCAGGCCGGGCGAGAAGGTGGCGGAGTTCCGTACCTTCCGTGACACCCCGCCCCTCCACGCGCTGCGCGACCGGCTCGTCGCCTGGCTGGCCCCGCTGCACGCCGAGGCGATGGAGCTGACACCGGCCATGCCGGTCGAAGACCGCGCGGCCGACACCTGGCAGCCGCTGGTGACCGTTGCCGACCTCGCCGGCGGGACGTGGCCCGACCTTGCCCGCACAGCCTGCCGGGTCATGGCCAAGCACGAGGCCGAGCAGGACCAGGACAGCAGTAGTCTCGGCATCCGCCTCTTGGCCGACATCCGCCGCGCCTTCGCCACCGAAGGCAATCCGCCGGCTCTCCGCACCAGCCGGCTCCTCGACATCCTCAACCAGGACGCCGAGACCCCCTGGCCGGAGTACACCACCAACGGCCTGACTCCTCGGGGCCTGCAGATCCTGCTCAAGGAGTACGGCATCAGCTCCGCACCCCGCCGCTTCCATGGCAACGTCCAGGCCCGGGGCTACGCCCTCCTGCATTTCACCGACTCCTGGGCACGCTACTGCCCGGAGCCCGCACCCGAAACGACGACCGGGGCCTGACCCGGCACGACCCGTCGCGACTCGTCTCCGCGCAGGTCAGCGCGGTGACGGGTCGGGACCCGGTGACGAGTCGACTCGATGTCACCTCCGCACCCGTACCTGCCCTGACCAGGCACGCGACGAGTTGCGACGGGTCTCTCTCACCCGCGACCGGGCCACACCAGTCTCATCTCCGTACTCCTGGAGCGCTCCCCCTTGCCTTCTCCCACTTCCACCGCGGTACCTTCCCCTGCCCCGGTGCCCTTGACCGCAGCGATCCGCACAGGCGTGGCGCTGCTGGCCGTGGCAGCCTTCGCGCTTTCCTATGACGCCCTGCGGCAGATGGCCGCCGCCAGCCACATTCACCCGGCGCTCACCTACGCCTTCCCGCTCGTCATCGACGGGTTCATCGCCATCGGGATCGGCGCCCTGCTCGTCCTGCGGACCGCGCCCCTGTCCGCCCGCCTCTACGTCTCGGCGCTAGTCGGCACCGCCACCGCCACAAGCATCTGGGCCAACGTCCTGCACGCCATCCGCCTCAACCAGCAGACCCGCCACAACGGACTCTCTCTCGACGACCTCACCGTCGGGGCCATCTCCGCCATCGCGCCACTCGCCTTGGCCGGGGCCGTCCACTTCTACCTCCTCGTCGCCCGGCGCCCCACTACCCCTGACCGCCACAACAGCGACGACCGCCACGAACCCGGCGCGGACCACACCATCGGTGAGCTCGCGCCACCACACGCCACGGACACGGACACCGATGTGCCGCAGCAGCCCGGTAAGCCGGGAGGCAAGCAGTCGAGCGTTTCCCTGGAGCAGGCCGTGGCCATCGGCCGCACGGCTCCCCTCGGACGAGGCAACAGCGTCTCCCGCCGCAACGTCGAGAAAGCGATCCGGGACAACGGATTCGGCATGTCACGCGCCCGCCTGGACCAGGTCAAGGACCTGCTGCAGGCCGAACTCGACGCCGTCACCACAAGCACCAACTGAACCTCGCACCCCACGTCACCCCAGCCCGTTCCTCCCATGAACCAGCACCGGAGGAACGGGCCCTCTCCCTCCACCACCGCTTGCAGGAGCCCTCATGCACAGGCCCGTCCGCGAGCCCTCGTCGGCGCAGCAGCAGACCACCTCCACCCCGGCATCAGGCGGAGCAAGGTATGGCGTTGGACCGTCCACGGGCCGGTCCCACGCAGATGCCTCCGCCCCGGGGGTGGCGGAGGAGCTCGGGCGCCAGGGGGCGCCCGACCGGAACAAGCCCGTCGACACCGCCACCCGCACCGTGCTGCCGCAGCGTGCCGCCGAAGCCGCCGCACTGCACCGAGTCGCCCGCCGCCGTCAGCGCAAAGAGACCCAGCGCAAGGAACGCGTGGACGTCCGCTACAGCATCGACGAGAAAACAGCGATCCTCACCGTGGCCCGCTCGCTGAACATCGCCGCCGCCCACTACGTCGGCGCCGTCGTCATGGCCCACATCCAGGGAGACCTCACGCTGCCTGGTCAGCGCACTCAGCTCGACGACTACATCGACGAACTCGCAGCCCTCCGAGGTGAAGTCGCCAAGATCGGCCACAACATCAACCAGATCGCGAAGAAGCTCAACTCCGGCGGCCGTCCACACCCTGGGGACACCGCACTCCTCGACCATGCAGAACTCGTCCTCAGCACGGCCGTCACAGCCGTCCGCCACATCGCAGCAGCCACCACTCAGGCCGCCGCCACAAAGGGGCCACGGTGATCGCGAAGATCAGCAGCGGCAAGAGCACCGCCGGCCTCATCCGCTACCTCTACGGCCCCGGCCGGGCCAACGAACACACCGACCCGCACCTCGTCGCCTCCTGGGACGGCTTCGCACCCGACCCCGGCCGCACCAACGACAGCGCAGCCACGAAGAAGCTCCTCGTGGCCGACCTCGACCTACGCGTGCAGCAGGCCAGGCGTCTCGGCCGGGCCCCGAAGCAGCACGTGTGGCACTGCTCCGTCCGCGCCGCACCCGGCGACCGCATCCTCGACGACGCCGAATGGGCGGAGATCGCCCGTCGTGTCGTCACAGCGACCGGCATCGCACCGACAGACGATCCCGACGGCTGCCGATGGGTCGCCGTCCGGCATGCCGACGACCACATCCACATCGCCGCCACCAAGATCCGAGGCGACCTGCGCACCGCACGCCACTGGAACGACTACCTCACCGCCGACCGCGAACTCGCAGCCGTCGAGAAGGAATACGGCCTCTTCCAAGTCGTACGCGGAGACCGCACCGCCGCGAAACGGCCCACCCGCGCCGAGCAGGAGAAGGCCCACCGGACCGGCCACGACAAGCCCGCCCGCGTACGCCTGCGCACCCTTGTCCGCACAGCAGCGGCTGCCGCCACCAACACCGAGGAATTCCTCGCTCTACTCACCCGTACCAGCGGCGTCCTCGTCGAGGTCCTGCACTTTCCCTCCGGAGAACCGCGCGGCTACAAAGTCGCCCTGGAGCACGACACGAACGCCGAAGGAGAGCCGGTGTGGTTCTCCGGCTCCACGCTGTCACCGGACCTCTCCCTCCCCAAGATCCAGAGCCGTCTCGCCGCAGCAGACATCCCTGCCGACAATCCCAACGGGCATCTACGGCCGCACCCGTGGCACCAAGCCACCGCAGCCACAGAGCGCATCCCCCACCACCTCGGCCGGCCGGACGCCGAAGCCGCCCAGGCCCACCTGGCCGCCCTCGGCGAAGCACTCGACGCCGTGGCCCTCACCGCACCACCGGACATCCGTACCGAACTCCGAGCAGCAGCCTCTGCCTTCGAACGGGCAACCCGTTCACGTATCCACGCCGAACACCACCACGCCCGTGCCCTGCGCGGGGCAGTGAAATCTATGCTCCGCGAGCCCTCACCCAAGGACGGAGCTCTCCTGGCGATGTTCCTCGATGCCGCGCTCCTGGCCGTCATCGCCGCCGCCCGCTGGCACGACCAACGACAGCACAACCAACAGGCCGCAGCCGCCCACCAGACTCTGCTCCACCTCCAGACCGCCTACGGCCGAACCTCATCCGGGCACCTACTCACCGCCAGCCAGCACCGACCGCCTCAGAAGGTCGCAGTCCGGTACGCCCAGCTCATCCGCCAGACCACCCCCACGCACGCCGACCAGATCCTCACCGACCCCGCCACCGACGCACTCACCACCGCAATGGCCGCCGCGGAAACCGCAGGACACGATCCCGGACGCCTGTTGCAGCAAGCAGCAGACGAACGCACCCTCAACGACGCCCGCTCCCCAGCACGCACCCTGGCCTGGCGCATGCAACGGCTCTCGCAGCGACCCGCACCGAGCCGCCGTGCCCTCGCAGCGCAAGCACACAGCACCCTCCTGCGCCCAACAGCTTCTCTACGCCCCGCAGCTCCCCCGCAGCCCGCGGCACCGACCACGCCCGCCACCACGGCTGGGCCCCGGCGCAGGTGATCACGCCTGGCCAGTCGACTCAGGAGTGAGCAGGTCAAGTGCTTCCACCCTGCAGTCGTGGTGGGCGCAGGTGCAGCGGCGCACGAGCAGGATTCCACCTCCGTGGGGCAGCGACACGTCCTCGGTTTGGCGGCACTCGCGGTGCAGGTCCTTGTAGCCCGGACGATGGGCAAGGGCACATTCCGGCGACATGCCTGAGGTGTCCGGGCTCATCAGAGGATGCCGCCGCTGCTGGCCGAGTTCAGGGCGCGCGTCCGCTCCCGTATGGCCTTTTGGCGTTCGTCGTCGGTGGCCCGGCGGACACGATCGGGGTCGGCGTCCCACTCGCACCCACCGGTCACCGGCCGAAGCTGAACGTACGGCCCTTCGTGTCCCATGACGTACCCCAGCCTGTCGCGCTGGGTGTCGACGACCAGTGCGCCCTCCGGCTGCTGTGCCGCCGTCACTCGCGACCTCCTCGCTGAAGTGCCTCGGCCAGACGGGCGGCCACATCGGAGCGCACGCGCCCCAGTTCAACGAGCCGCAACTCCGGTGACGCGGCGTCGACGCTCAGCGAAGGAAGAACAATCCCGGCCTCGGCCAGTGCCTCTCTCAAGGACTCCACCGCAGTGAAGGGATCGATGTCCTGCTGTTCCTTGGTTGCCATGAACCAGACGCTAGAAGTGGGAAGTTGTCCGGCGGTACGCTGTTTTCTCGGATTTGCTCGACAGGTCATGAAGATTGCTGGTGTTTTCTCCTGGGCCCTGCCTGATCCCGTAGTGCCGAGCTGGTGCTCCGGCCATGCTGTTGATCACCACCCCTGGAAGGGAGAGCGTCCATGGCTCGCCAGTTGCGCTTCAGCGGCACAGACAGCAAGGTCGACGGCTGCCCCGCCCTGCACACGGACGAGGGCACCGGCGAGATCATCGTTCAAGGAACCCCCGTGACCGACCCCGAAGACCTCGCACAGCTCCAGCACTACGGGCCGGACGACGCAGCGGTTGCCGTGCCTCGCGAACTGCTCGTGAACTGGGGACCGAAGGAAATGGACCGGGTACCGGAGATGGTCGACCGGGACACCTTCCGGCGCCTGTTCACGACCTTCGAGCACACCGCATGGCGGCTGGAGACGCGGCGCGGCTACGCCTCCGACCGGCAGGACCCCGACTTCCAGGCGTTCCTCGCCACCGGCTCGTCGCCCTGCGACCCCGAGGAGCCCTGGTTCCTCAACATCAGGACCCAGACGGACGCCGGCAAGACGGTCGGCCGTGTCCGCATCGCCGACAACCCGCCCACTACCGAGCAGCGATTCCTGCTCGACTACGCCCGGCACAACACGGCGGTCGGCGAGGACATCCGCTACCTGTGGCGCGAGGACGCCGACCAGGCGACCCTGCCCGCCGAGGACTTCTGGATCTTCGATTCACGGATCGTGGCGCTGCTGCGCTTCGACGACGAAGACACCATGCTCGACATCGAGTTGATCACCGAACCGGCCCAGGTCGTGCGCTACGCCACCATCCGCGACGCGGCCATGCACCATGCCGTTCCGTACGACCGGTTCGCGGCGCAGGTGGCCGCGACCGGATAGCGTGCGTGACCGGTGAGCACCGACTACCAGCAGGCACGGGCAGCTCTGGGGGCGCGGCTGCGTGAACTCCGCTTCTCGTGCCCGGGGGGCCGGCTCACCGGTCAGCAGCTCGCCCAGCGGTTGGGCTGGCAAGGGTCCAAGGTCAGCAAGCTGGAGAACGGCAGGCAGACGGCTACCCCCGAGGATCTTCGGGCGTGGGCCGACGCTACCGAGCAGCCAGGCGCGTACGCCGAGCTTGCCTCCCGGCTCGCCGGGTTCGAGTCCCACATCAGATCCTGGCGCAGAGCACTGGCGAACGGCTTCAAGCCCTTGCACGAGGGGCTGAGCGCGGAGATCGAGCGCACCACGGAAATGTGGCTCTGGGAAGAGTCGGTGATCGCCGGACTTCTACAGACCCCCGAGTACGCCCGCCACGTCATCCAGCGCTACGCGGAGCTGCTGGGCGGAGCCGGCGGCATCGAGGATGCGGTGCGCTCCCGGGTACAGCGGCAGGAGTGGCTGTACCGTCCCGGCCACAAGCTGCACGTGCTGACGTGGGAAGCCGCGTTGCGCTCGCTGATCTGCCCTCCCTCCGTCCTGGCCGCGCAGCTCGACCGCCTCACGGGCGTGATCGGGATGGACACGGTCGAGCTGGGCATCATCCCGTTCACCGCGTCCGTGAAGATCGTGCCGGCCAACGGCTTCTGGGTCCTCGACGACCGCCTCGTCGTCGCCGAGGACTGGCACGCCGAGATGTGGCTGGACGACGCCGACAGCGTCACCTTGTACATGAAAGTCTGGAAGACCCTCCGCGAATCGGCGGTGTACGGGGCCGACGCCCACAACGTCATCAACTCGGCCAGGCGCGCGCTGAACCAGCATTGACGGGCCACCCGGGGCAGGGTTCTCCGTAGCACCCAGACCATACGCACCTCTTCGGCTCCGCGTCGCCCGACGCCGTCTGCCGCACTGCACCGGCCGGCCAAGAGTCCAGGCCGCCACCGTTAGAAACCTGAAGCACGTGGTGCCCCCACCCGTTGCCGGAGCAGCGGCCGCCATCGGGGCGGCCACTACTGCGTACGTATTAGAGAACTGTCGGCAGCTGCACGACGCCGGCGAACACCAGGTCGGACAGGGTGGAAAGGGTTCCCCGAGTTCGGATGTGGAGACCCTCCTGTCGCTGCTTTTCTTGATCGTTTGTGCCGGTTGGCCTTCCGTCGACGCTGGCGCGTCCTGGCGGTGTGGGTGGTGGCACTCGTTGCTGCCGGGGTGGCGTCGGCGCTGGCCCCGGCCGCACCGGATGGTTCCTACTCGATGCCGGGGACGGAGTCGCAGCGGGCGTTCGACCTCATCGAGGAGCGCTTCCCCGCCAACAGCACGGGGAGCGCCGCCTCAGAGGGGGCGAGCGCGAAGCTTGTGTTCGTCGCGCCTGACGGGGAGAAGGTCACCGACCAGGCGAACCGGGCGGCCGTCACCGAGGTCGTGGGCAAGGTCGGGGGGCTCGACCAGGTGGTCCGGGCGGCCGATCCGTATGGAACGGCCGCGGTGAGTAAGGACGGCTCCACGGCGTATGCGTCGGTCACCTTCGAGGTGAAGGCGAAGGACGTCGACGACGCGGGGCTGGAAGGCCGCTTCACCGAGGCCACCGGGCGCGAGCTGTTCGCCGCGACCTCCCAGCTGGTCCACCTCGCCGGCTGGATGGCCCAGGACGAAGGCGACACCCCAGAACTGCGTGGGCTCGCCCAGGGCTACTACGCCCATTCCTTCCGCCTGGCAGCCGAGGCCGGCGACGCAGAACTGTCTGCCACAGCCCTGCGAGGGCTCGCCGTCCAGTGCGTCGACCTGGGCTACCGAGCCGAAGCCGTCCAGCTCGGCGAAGCCTGCGTGGAGTACGGCCGTCACCTGGACAACCCGCGAGCCGTCGCCTACTACGAAGCCACCCTCGCCAACGCAGCCGCCCAGGACGACGACCGCCACATGGCGACCAAGCACCTTGCCATGTCCGAGACCGCCATCGGCAGACCCGCTGTCGCAGGCAGCGACTCCTGGGCCGCCCACTACTCCCCCGGCCGCTGGGCCCACGAATCCGGCATGATCCTCTCCCGCCTCGGCGACCTCGACGCCGCCGAAGAACACCTCCACCTCGCCCTCGACATCCACGGCCTCGACCGCCGCCGCACCCGCGCCATCGTCCTCGCCGACCTCGGCGGCGTCCGCCTACGCCAAGGAGACATCGACGGTGCCATGGCCACCTGGCGCGACTTCCTCGACTGCGCCGACGGCATCCGTTCGGTCAAGGTCCAGGCCGCACTGCGGGACATGCGCGTACGCCTGCGCCGGTACAGCGCGGTTCCCGAGGCTCAGCAACTTCGTGAACGGGCAGGTCACATCACTGACTGACTGGCGAGGGCCAGCAGGCGGCTCGGACCCGCCTAGCCTCCCCTTCGAGGGCGGGGCGACAGGGGCCTTGATCCCGCAGACGTCCTGCGGTTCAGGATCAGGCGACCGCGACAGAGGCTATGGATGCGTCAGCCAGGGCGCCGGAGGGGAGCCCTGCCAGATAGCGCTCGGCATCCAGGGCGGCCGAGGCCCCACTGCCGGCAGCGGTGATGGCCTGCCGATAGGTGTGGTCGACGACATCGCCTGCACCAAAGACGCCAGGGAGGTTCGTCCGGGTCGTGGGTGAGGAGACCTTGAGGTAGCCCTCCTCGTCCAAGTCGAGCTGACCGCGGAAGAGCTCGGTGCGCGGGTCGTGTCCGATCGCAATGAAGAGTCCGGTGGCCGCTACTTCTCGCGTGGCGCCGCTGAAGACGTCCCGGAGAACGATGCCGCCGAGCATGGTCCCCTCCTGCCGGAGTTCGGCGACCTCGGTGTCGAAGGCGAAGGAGATCTTGTCGTCGGCGAAGGCGCGGTTCTGCATGACCTTCGAAGCGCGAAGGGCGGAACGGCGGTGGACGACGGTCACGGACTTGGCGAAACGAGTCAGGAAGGTGGCTTCCTCCATAGCGGTGTCGCCGCCGCCGACCACGACGATGTCGCGGTCACGGAAAAAGAATCCGTCGCAGGTGGCGCACCAGGACACTCCTCGGCCGGAGAGCTCTTCTTCGCCGGGGACGCCGAGCTTGCGGTAGCCGGAGCCGGTCGCGACGATCACCGTCCGGGCCTGGTGGACGGTGCCGTTCGAGTCGGTGAGGAGTTTGACGGGGCCGGTGAGGTCGACGTCGGTGATGTCGTCGTCGATCATTTCGGCGCCGAACTTCTCGGCCTGGGCCCGCATCTTTGCCATGAGATCGGGGCCGTCGACGCCCTCTGGAAAGCCAGGGAAGTTCTCGACCTCCGTGGTAGTAGTCAGGGAACCACCGACGAAGATGCTGCTCCCGAAGAGGACGGGCCTGAGCTGAGCACGGGCGGTGTAGAGGGCAGCGGTGTAGCCGGCAGGGCCGGAGCCGATGATGACGACGTCACGTATCACGCTCACGCCGTGGCCTCCGGGGCGATCTCGGCGATCAGGCCCTCCACGAGGGTCTTGATCTCGTCGCGGATGGGGCGGACGGCTTCCACGCCCTGGCCTGCGGGGTCCTCGAGCTTCCAGTCGAGGTAGCGCTTGCCGGGGAAGACAGGGCAGGTGTCACCGCAGCCCATCGTGATGCAGACATCGGACTCGCGGACCGCGTCGATGGTGAGGACCTTGGGGGTCTCGGCGGAGATGTCGATGCCGACCTCGGCCATGGCCTCGACGGCGGCAGGGTTGACGGCGTCACCGGGGTTCGAGCCGGCGGAGCGGACCTCGACGCGGTCCCCGGCAAGGTGAGTCAGCCAGGCAGCGGCCATCTGGGAGCGGCCGGCGTTGTGGACACAGACGAACAGGACGGACGGCTTGCCGGAAGACTCGGCCATGATGATCGTTCTCTCTCGTCGCACGGCGGGACCAGCCGCCAATGACTTCAGCCCCCGCTGGTATCAGCGAGTGATGATGTGAGAGTATCAGTGCATGCTGACTTCAGTCGATCCTGATCTGATCCGGGTGCTGGGCGATCCGCTCCGCCTCCAGATCGTGACCCTGCTGGCGCGCGAGACGCTCTGCACGACGCACCTGGTCGAGGAGACCGGCGCGAAGCAGACCAACCTGTCCAACCACATGAAGGTCCTGCGCGAAGCCGGCGTGGTGGAGACCGAGCCGTGTGGCCGCTTCACCTACTACAAGCTGCGCCCCGAGGTCCTCGCCGGGCTCTCCGAGCAATTCGCGGCGCTCGCCGAGTCCGCCCGCACAGCCGCCGAGAACAAGAGGGCCTGCCCGTGACCTCCACTGAGCCCACCACAGTCTCCACCCAGGGTGCCGGCCCGGCGGGGGACGACTCGATCGTCAAGAAGCTCTCCACTCTCGACCGCTACCTGGCGGTGTGGATCCTGCTGGCCATGGCCGTCGGCCTGGGGCTGGGCCGGCTCATCCCAGGGATGAACGACGCGCTCGCGAAGATCGAGGTCGGCGGGATTTCCCTGCCGATCGCGCTCGGTCTGCTGGTGATGATGTACCCCGTGCTGGCCAAGGTCCGCTACGACCGGCTGGACACGGTCACCGGCGACCGCAAGCTGATGGTGTCCTCGCTGGTGATCAACTGGGTCGCCGGCCCCGCGGTCATGTTCGCGCTGGCGTGGATCTTCCTGCCCGACCTGCCCGAGTACCGCACCGGTCTGATCATCGTCGGCCTCGCCCGCTGCATCGCCATGGTCATCATCTGGAACGACCTGGCCTGCGGTGACCGCGAAGCCGCAGCTGTCCTCGTCGCATTGAACTCCGTGTTCCAGGTCATCATGTTCGGCGTGCTGGGCTGGTTCTACCTGGACCTGCTGCCGCAGTGGCTGGGCCTGGGCGACGGACAGGGTCTCGACGTCCCCGTGTGGCACATCGCGCTGAACGTCATCGTCTTCCTCGGCCTCCCGCTCCTGGCCGGCTTCCTCACCCGCCGCATCGGCGAGAAGAAGATGGGCCGCCAGTCCTACGAGACGAAGTTCCTGCCGAAGATCGGCCCCTGGGCGCTGTACGGGCTGCTGTTCACGATCATCATCCTGTTCGCACTTCAGGGAAAGACGATCACCTCGCAGCCGCTGGACGTCGTGCGGATCGCGCTGCCGCTCCTGGTCTACTTCGCGATCATGTTCTTCGGGACCTTCCTCCTGGGCAAGGGCCTCGGCCTCGCGTACGACCGCACCGCCACGCTCGCGTTCACCGCTGCGGGCAACAACTTCGAGCTGGCCATCGCCGTCGCCATTGCCACCTTCGGCGTCACCTCCGGCCAGGCGCTGTCGGGCGTCGTCGGCCCGCTGATCGAGGTCCCTGTCCTGATCGGCCTGGTGTACGTCGCACTGGCCTGGCGCAAGAAGTTCGCCCCCTCAGCGCTCGCCACCTCGCAAAAGGACGCCTGAGGCGATGCGTCCTGACGCCGTGACCAGGCGGACGGACGTGATGGTGATCGGCGGCGGGCAAGCTGGGCTCGCCGCCGGATACCACCTGCGCCGCAAGAAGCTGGACTTCGTGATCCTGGACGCGCAGGGCACACCCGGCGGGGCCTGGCAGCACACCTGGGACTCCCTGCACCTGTTCTCACCAGCCGCCTTCTCCTCGCTGCCCGGCCGGATCATGCCGGCCCAGCCGGGCCACGAGTACCCGGATGCCAAGCACGTCGTGGAGTACCTAAGCAACTACGAGCAGCGCTACGAACTGCCCGTGCACCGCCCGGTCCGGGTCCAGCAGGTACGCCGGGACGGCGATCGGCTGCGGGTGGAGACGGACAAGGACATCTGGTCCGCCCGGGCCGTCGTCTCGGCGACCGGCACCTGGTGGCGCCCCTTCCTGCCCGCCACCCCCGGCCGGAACGATTTCGCCGGCCGTCAGCTGCACACCAGCGGCTACCGGAGACCGTCCGACTTCGCCGGGCAGCGAGTCGTCGTGGTCGGCGGCGGGAACTCCGGGGCGCAGATCGCCGCGGATCTCGTCACTCACGGCGGGGTCGATCCGACCTGGGTCACCCAGCGTCCGCCGCGCTTCCTCGCTGACGACATCGACGGCCGGGCCCTGTTCGACGCCGCGACCGCCCGGCGTCGCGCCCTGGACGAAGGACGCACCGATACCGGCGGCGTCGCCTCACTGGGCGACATCGTCGCTGTCCCGCCCGTCCGCGAGGCGCGGGATGCCGGACTGCTCAAGGCGTCCCCGATGTTCACCCGGCTCACCGCCGACGGCATCGAGTGGGCGGACGGCACACGGGCCGCAGCCGACGCCGTGATCTGGTGCACCGGCTTCCGCCCCGCCCTGTCCCACCTCGCCCCGCTGGGCCTTCGGGGACCACGCGGCCACATCCCCACGCACGGCACGCGGGCGGCCGGGGAACCGCGCCTGCACCTGCTCGGCTACGGCGACTGGACCGGCCCCGCCTCCGCCACCCTCATCGGCGTCGGCCGCCCGGCCCGCGACGCCGCCGCAGAGATCGCTGAACTCCTCAGCCGCTGAAGGCATCCGAGCCGGCGCCTCCGGCAACGGACTCGATTGCGGCGCGACTGGGGCGGCTCAATTGACGTGATGGCTGCGGCGTTCGATCAGTTGCACATCCCGCCATATGCCATGGAGCCGGCCGACGCGTTCCCGTGTCCCGATGACGCGGAACCCAGCCTGCTGGTGCAAGGCGAGACTGGCCGCGTTCTCCGGAAAGATCCCCGACTGAATGGTCCAGATCCCGGACGCCTCCGTGGACGCGATCAATGCGTGCAGCAGAGCGCGAGCAATACCCTGCCCGCGGGCGTCCGGGTGCACGTAGACGGAATGCTCGACCACGCCGGCGTATGCGGCGCGGGCAGAGACAGCCGAGACGGCGATCCAGCCGACCACGGCAGCATCGGGGGTGAGTGCGACCAGGCGGTGATTGGGCAGCCTCGACTTGTCGAACGCCTCCCAAGAGGGGGCGGCTGTCTCGAAGGTGGCGTTGCCTTCATCGATCCCGGACTGGTAGATCGCCAGGACCTGCTGGGCGTGTTCGGCAAGCATGGGAGTGAGGGTGAACTGCGCGGGCACTGCGATTCCTTCCTGCCGCACGATGCTGGCGCCGATTGTGCCGCGTTGCGGCGACGGGTCGAACAGGCCCCCTCCCATCTCAGTGCTCCGGCTTACGGACGGATGCGACGCGGGTGCGGCCGTATGCCGCCGGCCCGGTCTATGGCCCGGTCGGTCACGCAGGACACTTGTAATCGGTACCTAGGTACAGGTTTACCGTCGGAGGTGTTCCCCCTTTTTTGGGGACGCGACGACGGGAGTGAGCGCGATGAGTGATCTGGCGTGGGTGCCGCAGTCCTGCACGCTGCCCACCGAGGAACGCCCTCTGCGGGTCGCAGAGTGGGATGAGCTGTTCACCGAGCACCTGACCTCGATGTCGCGGCCGGGACCGCTGCGGCTGCACCTGGACCTGGCCGGCGGACCCGGCATCGAGGAGCAGGTACGGGATCTGGCGGAGCGGGAGGGCGGCTGCTGCTCGTTCTTCGCCTTCACCGTCACCCCGGGCGAGAACCTGATCGGCCTGGACATTGCGGTGGACCAGCAACACGCCGTGGTCCTGGAGGCCCTGGCCGTACGGACCGCCGCCGGAGGCCGGCGGTGAGTGCGGGGCTGCGCAGCGGGCAGGTCGCAGAGGCGGCCGGGGTGAACGTCCAGACCCTGCGCTATTACGAGCGGCGCGGTCTGCTGGCCGAGCCGGACCGCAGTAACGGCGGTCACCGCCTGTACGGCGAGGAAGCGGTGACCGCGCTGCGGGTGATCAAGGCCGCGCAGCGACTCGGGTTCACGCTGGAGGAGGTCGCCGAGCTGCTGGAGGCGGGTCGCCATCGGCACGGCCGCCCCGTCGCGGGGCTCCAGGACCACGCTGCGGCCAAGCTCGCCGAGGTCGACGCGAAGATCTCCGACTTGACCACCATCCGCACCACCCTGGCCGCGGCAGTCGAGGCCGGGTGCGACGACCTGGCCGTCTGTGCCGGAAGCCCCTGCTGCCCCATCCCCTTCACCGACCTTGCCGAGGAGAACCGTCATGCCGGACCCTGTTGCTGATCCACGCCCTCACCAGGCGCCGAAGGCCCTGGGCGGCCTGGCCGCTCTGGCCTGCGTGGCGTGCTGCGCGCTTCCGGTCCTGATCACGGCCGGGGTCGTCGGCGCAGGCGCCGGGGCGGTGGTGGGCTGGCTGCCTACTGTCGCCCTCGTCCTTTCGGTACTCGCGGCAGGGACCTGGTGGCTCGGTCGGCGTCGTGGCTCCTGTTCCTGCTCCTCCTCGACGAAGGCCATGGGCGGGGAAGGGTGTGGCTGCAAGGCGTCGGGGGACCCGTTGAAGATCACGGGCGGGGGCCGCCGGGCTTGACCTTCGAGTCGAGGTGAAGGTTTACGGTCGACCGATGAGCACGATGCGGATCTCCCAGCTCGCCGAACGCAGCGGCGTCCCGGCGACCACCCTGCGGTTCTACGAGACCGCCGGTCTGCTGCCCGCCGAGCGGACCCCGGCCGGGTACCGCCTGTACGGGCAGGACGCGGTCGACCGCCTCGCGTTCATCGGGGCGGCCAAGCACTTGGGCCTGCCGCTGGAGGAGATCGCCGAACTGCTCGGGGTGTGGCAGGCGAGCGCCTGCCAGGAGGTGAAGGCCGACCTGCGCGAGCGGGTCGTGGCCCGGATCGCGGAGGCCGAGCGACGGGCAGTCGAGCTGGCCGCGTTCACCGCCTCCCTCCACCAGGCAGTGAAGCATCTGGACGAGCTGCCCGACCGTGAGGACCGCTGCGACCCGCACTGCGCCTTCCTCGCCTTGGTCCCCGCCCACACCCCGGCGTGACCCTCGACCGCCCACACCTCGGTTCCGTGCCTCTGCGGCCAGGAGCTCTCCCCCACCTCGCTATGTCCCTGAGCAAGGAGCACGTACGTTGTCGCAGTCATCCGGCCTGGTCGAAGCCATGGAGCGCCATCAGGTCGCCGTCTACATCGGCGCCCTGGCGGCCGGTGGCCTGGTCGGCTGGGTAGCCCCCTCTGCCGGGCCGAGCCTGGAGCACGCCATCAACCCGGTGCTCGCCGTGCTGCTCTACGTCACGTTCCTGCAGGTGCCCGCCGCCGACCTGCTCCGCTCACTGCGCGCGGGCCGGTTCCTGACCGCGACCCTGGTGGTCAACTTCGTGGTAGTGCCGCTTGTCGTGGCGGCCATGTTCCCGTTCCTGCCCGCCGACCAGGCCGTCCGCCTGGGCATGCTCCTGGTCCTGCTGGCGCCGTGCGTCGACTACGTCATCGTCTTCAGCGGGCTCGCCGGCGGCAGCAGCCAGCGCCTCCTGGCCGCGACCCCGCTGCTCCTGCTGGCCCAGATGATCCTGCTGCCCCTGTTCCTGTTCCTGTTCATGGGCTCCGACCTGGCCGGCATCGTGGAAGCCGGCCCGTTCCTCGAAGCGTTCCTGATCCTGATCGTCATCCCGCTCGCCCTGGCCTGGCTCACCCAGGCATGGGCGGCCCGCCGCACAGCCGGGCAGAAGGTCGCTGATGCGATGGGGACCACCATGGTCCCGCTGATGGCCGCGACCCTGCTGACCGTGGTGGCCTCCCAGGTTCCCAAGCTCGGCGACAGCTTGGCCGACGTGGCCCGAGTGGTGCCCTTCTACGTCCTGTTCCTGCTCGTGATGGCCTTCGCCGGACTCGGCGTCGCCCGCTTCTTCCGTCTTGACGCCCCCGACGGGCGGGCCATCGTGTTCACCGGCGCGACCCGCAATTCCCTCGTTGTCCTCCCCCTCGCCCTGGCGCTGCCTGACACCCTGGCCGTCGCCGCAGTTGTCGTGGTCACCCAGACCCTCGTCGAGGTGATCGGCATGGTCGTGTACGTCCGCACGGTCCCACGCCTGCTTCCAGCCCCCAGCGCCCACTCCCGTACAGGAACAGCGCCTCGCGGCTAAAACAGAAGTTGAGCCAGAACCAGTTCTCACGCACAGAGCCGCTGTCGCTCAGCGCCTCTGCAGACGGGACAGCACGTACCCCGCGTCGCGGCCGACGCCGCGCAGAGTCTTGGAGGAGAAGCTGCGCTGGAACTCCATGCCTACGAAACCGAAGCCCGGCACGGTGGTGGCAATGCCGCCCTTATGGAGCGGTGCGCCGTCGGAGCCGAGGGCGCCGCTGCTGTGCAGGTAGGGAAAGGTGAGCTGGTAGCCGGTGGCGAGCAGGACTGTATCGATGGCTTCTTTCGTTCCGTCGGCCCACACCACGCCCTCGTTCGTGTACCGGGCGAACATGTCGCGGCGTTCAACGCCGTGCCGGTCCAGTGCAGCCAGGTAGTGGCCGTCATCGATCACAGAGACGGGGACCTTCGCCAGTAGCCGTCGGATCGGAGCGATATCGAGGCGGGTGTGCTTGAGCCACCAGTGCAGGTCCCGGCCGAGCGGGCGCTGGGGCAACCAGCCGATCGGGCGCCGGCTGGCCAGGGTGGTGTCAGCGACCACGCCGAGGTCCGCAGCAATCTGAATCGCGGAGTTGCCTCCGCCGACCACGACGACCCGCTTCCCCGCGAACACGTCGGGACTGCGGTAGTCAGCGGCGTGCAGTGCCTGGCCGCCGAAGTCCTGGCGGCCAGGGAGGTCCGGAGTGAAGGGCGTGCCGTAGTCGCCGGTCGCGGCGACGACCGCCCCAGCCGTGAACTTCCGCCCGTCGCTGGCAAGCACGGACCAGGCACCGTCCTGCTGCGCTACAGAGGTGACGGAGGTCGAGGTGCGGATGTCGGCGGGCAGGCGTTTGGCGTAGTCGCGCAGGTAGTCCACGACTTCGTCCCGGCGCGGGTAGCGGTCCTGGTCGCCGGGGAACGGCATGCCGGGAAGGGAGGAGTACCGGGCCGGGGAGAACAGCGTGAGGCTGTCGTAGTAGCGCGGCCAAGACCCGCCCGGCTTCTCCGCGGCTTCCAGGACCAGCACGCGGGTGAAGCCATGACGCGGGGCAAGGGCAGCGGTGGCCAAGCCGGACTGTCCGGCGCCGATGACGATGAGATCGGCATGCTCCATGAGAAAGTAGACCCTTCGCTTTAGTCGTTATTTCGGGATGTGACGAAATGTTGGGCAGGAAGCTGTGACAGAAGACGGCGCTGGTACGACCCGCGTGGATCCGGCGACGGCCGACTTCCTCAAGGCACTGGCCAGCGAAACCCGCCAGAAAGTGCTGCAGCAGTTCGCCGGCGGGATCGAGCTGACGGTCGGCGAGATCGCCGACCGCTGTGCCCTGAAGCCGTCGACCACCTCGGAGCACTTGAGCCTGCTGCGCCGCGGTGGCTTGGTGATCTCCCGCAAGGACGGCAAGCAGGTCTACTACCGGGCCGACGGTGCCACGATGGCCCAGCGCCTCTCCGCACTCCAGGCGTATCTGGCGAACTGCTGCCCGACCGACTGCGCCACTTGACCCGCAGGGGCGGGCGGAAGGTCAGCTGCGCAGGTCAAGCATGGCGGCCATGGCCGCCACGACGGACGGGGCTACCTGGTAGTAGACCCAGGTTCCGCGTCGCTCCGAGGTAAGCAGGCCAGCCTCGCGCAGCTTCTTCAGGTGATGGGAGACCGTCGGCTGGGAGACGCCGACGTCCTGGATGTCGCACACACACGCCTCGCCGCCGGGATGTGAGGCGACTCTGGAGAACAGCCGAAGCCGGATCGGGTCGGACAGCGCCTTGAACATCAGGGCCATCCGCTCCGCGTCATCCTGCGACAGCTCTCCCGCAGTGATCGGCGGGCAGCACGGCACCGCCGTTACGGGGTCCAGAACCGGCAGCTCCACTACCTCTGACTTCGACATGCGTCTATGTTGACACTCATCAATGCGAGTGGCAAGCTTCGAATATAGACAGCAATCAAAACAGCGGCCGGGTGCGGTCGCCCATCCCGGAGGACATCACCGCCATGACCACCACTGCAAACCTTCCGGTAGTCGTCATCGGCGCCGGCCCTGCCGGGCTCGCAGCCGCCGCCCACCTCGTCGAGCGAGGCATCGAACCGCTGGTCCTGGAAGCCGGGTCCTCCGCGGCCACCGCGGTGCGTGCCTGGTCGCACGTACGGCTCTTCTCTACCTGGAACGAACTGACCGATCCCGCCGCCGAGAAGCTCCTGGCGCCGACCGGCTGGACCAAGCCCGCCGCGGAGATCTACCCCACGGGCGGAGACTGGGCCGAGCAGTACCTCCAGCCGCTCGCCGACGTCCTCGAAGACAAGGTCCGCTACGGCGCCACCGTCACCGGCGTCTCGCGCCTCGGCCGGGACCGGATCGTCGACGCCGACCGAGAGCAGCAGCCCTTCACCGTCCGCCTCACGCTCGCCGACGGCACCGAGGACCGAATCCTCGGCCGGGCCGTGATCGACGCGTCCGGTACGTGGTCCACCCCCAGCCCGATCGGCGCCGACGGGCTGCCCGCCCTCGGCGAACGCGCCGCCTCCGCCCACATCTCCTACCGCATCCCCGACCTCAAGGACCCCGCAGTCCGGGCCCGGTACGCGGGAAAGCGCACAGCCGTCATCGGTTCCGGGGCCTCTGCGTTCACCGCGCTGGCCACCCTCGCCGACCTCGCAAAGAACGAACCAGGTACGCACTCCGTGTGGATCCTGCGCCGCGGTATCAGCGGGTCCACCTTCGGCGGTGGCAGCGCCGACCAGCTTCCCGCCCGAGGCGCCCTGGGCCTGGCCGCCAAGGCCGCCGTCGACGACGGGTACGCCGACGCCGTCACCGGCTTCCGCACTGAGGTCATCGAGCCCACTGCCGACGATCGTCTGACCCTCGTGGGTGAGGACGGCCGACGCCTCGACCCGGTGGACGAGGTCATCGTCCTGACGGGCCTGCGCCCCGACCTGTCCTTCCTGTCCGAGCTCCGCCTCGCCCTGGACGAGCGCCTGCAGGCACCGGTGGAGCTCGCACCGCTCATCGACCCGAACCAGCACTCCTGCGGCACCGTGTACCCGCACGGCCACCGCGAGCTGTCCCACCCCGAAAAGGGCGTCTACCTCGTCGGCATGAAGTCCTACGGCCGCGCCCCCACCTTCCTCGCCATGACCGGCTACGAACAGGTCCGCTCCGTCACCGCCGCCATCGCCGGTGACACCGAGTCCGCCGACCGCGTCGAACTCACCCTCCCCGAAACCGGAGTCTGCGGCGGCGCCGGACTCTTCGACGGCCCCGCAGCCGGCCAGGCCGACGAAGGCGGCTGCTGCGCTCCGGCACCCGCCCTCGTACAGATCGGCACCGGCATCTCCGTGCCGGTCGCAGTCGCCGAGGACACAGCGTCCGGTGGGTGCTGCGGGTCCTGAAACACCGCACCCAGGCCACTCCCGGCCTGGGCGCTACCACTCCGAGTCTGGAGGAACGTCATGTCACGCATACAACTCGCCTTGCGCGTCCCCGACCTCCAATCATCAATCGCCTTCTACAGCAAGCTCTTCGACACCGAGCCGGCCAAACTGCGCGACGGGTACGCCAACTTCGCCATCGCCGACCCACCGCTCAAGCTGGTCCTCGTCCAGGGCACACCGGACGCAGACACACGCATGGACCACCTCGGCGTCGAAGTCGCCGCCACCGAAGAAGTCCACTCCGCCACAGCCCGTCTCCAGGACCAAGGGCTGGCGACCGACATCGAGAACGACACCACCTGCTGCTACGCCCTCCAGGACAAGGTCTGGGTCCACGGCCCCGGCAAGGAACCGTGGGAGGTCTACGTCGTCAAGGCAGACGCCGACTCAATGGCCAAGCAGAAGAACAGCACCTGCTGCGAGGGCCCCGTCACCGAAGCAGGCCCGCCAGCGCCCGTCGAGGCTGGTGGCTGCTGCCCGTGACCAAGCTCGACGCCCACGGGGCCGCGACCGGAACAGGGGACCGGTCGCGGCCCCGCGCCGTACTTCCTGCTCTATGCGCCACACAGATCACCAGCTGGGGCGTCATCTACTACGCCTTCCCCGTCCTGAACCCAGCCATCACCGCAGACACCGGCTGGCCCACCGGCGCCACGACAGCCGCATTCTCCGCAGCCCTGCTCATCTCCGCCTTCGCCGGGATCCGAGTCGGCCGGATGATCGACCACCGCGGTCCGCGCACCGTCATGACCGCTGGTTCCGTCCTCGGCGTGGCCAGCCTCCTCGTCATTGCCGCCGCCCCCAACCTGCCGGTGTTCTTCACGGGCTGGCTGCTGGCAGGACTGGCCATGGCGGCCACCTTCTACCAGCCTGCCTTCGCCGCACTGACCCGCTGGTGGGCACCCGACCACGTCCGCGCCCTTACCGTCGTCACCCTCGCCGGCGGGCTGGCTTCGACCGTCTTCGCACCCCTGACGGCCATGCTCGCCGACCACCTGACCTGGCGGGCCACGTATGCCGTCCTCGCCCTCATCCTCGCTGCGGTGACCGTGCCCGCCCACGCCCTGGCACTGAGAGCACCCTGGCCCGAGGCACCGCCCGCAACAGCTCACGCCGGCGAATCCTCGACCGCAGTGTCGCGCAGCCGGCCATTCTGGATGCTGGCCACCGCACTGACCCTCTCCGCATTCACTGTCTACGCCGTCGTCGTCGCCCTGGTCCCGCTTCTACTGGAGCGTGGGTACTCCACCAGCCAGGCCGCCTGGGCGCTCGGCCTGGGCGGCGCGGGCCAAACCCTTGGCCGCACCTTGTACGCGACACTCGCCCGCCACACCAGGGTCATCGCGCGCACCACCACGCTGATCGCGCTCGGCGGCGTCACCACAGCCACCCTCGCCTTCACACCCGGCCCCTACGCCCTGTTGGTCGCCTTGTCGGTCGCGGCCGGGATGGTTCGCGGCAACCTCACCTTGCTACAAGCGACCGCCATTACCGACCGCTGGGGCACCACCCACTACGGCCGCCTGTCCGGACTCCTCGCAGCACCTGCGACCACGGCCGCAGCGCTCGCCCCGTTCGCCGGCGCGGCGCTGGCCTCACCACTCGGCGGATACCCGCTCCTGTTCGCACTGCTTGCCGCTGTTTCAGGACTTGCCGCCCTGATTGGACTGAGGACGGCGGCTGGCCAGAGCCCTCCCCGCCTCCGCTACTAGGGCTTCCTCCATGCGTGGACTGCGCCAGCACCGCCACACGCGCGGGGCAACCGACCAAGGGGGCGCCTGCCCTGGACCCAACCCTTGATCGTTTCGCTGTCACACCGTCAGCTTCCGTGCCAGCCGCACAAGTTGAATGGCCGAACCTCGCCACCCTTAGCTTTTTCCGTGATATTTTCACGCGTGTGATTAAGGATGAGGTCGCGCACATCCGCGACGCCACCGCGCAGCTCTGCGAGCCCCTTCACGACGCTTTCGCGTGGGCCGTCCAACATCAGCGGGCCCAGTTACCCGAGATGGACGGGCCCTCCTACGGCTGGATCCGCACGCACATGACCCGCGCCTTCGTCCACTACCGCCTTGGGTCAGCGGCGGCCAGGCTGGGAAACTGGAAGCTCAGCGGTAATCACCGCAGGAACGGCGAGCTGTGGCTGACGAACGACGAGTACTGCACACGGCTGCTCCACGCCTTCAGAGACGACCACGTCCCCGCCCCCGGCCCGAACCATCAGCGGCGAGCTTTCTACCAGAACCGCCCGCTGACAAAGTTCGGCCAGTCGACCCTGATGGGCCCGGAAGACAACGACCTGCTTATCCTCTGGCGTATCGATGCCGAGGGAGCGCCGTTGTTCCGCGTAGTACGGACCATCGGAACGTGGAGGTTCGGCAAGGAGCAGCGAGCCGACCTCGATTTTCCACTGCTCGCCAGCGCGTCCGACCTGCGAGACCTTCACTTCGAACCGCAAGATGAAGGTCTGGAACTCGAACTTCCGGATGAGGAGACAAACGATGCCGACGGCACTGGAGGCTTCCCCTGGTGAGCGGCTGCGGACGCTCCGCGACCTCCTCGGGCTCACTGGTGCCGATCTTCACCGTCTGACGGGAATCAGCCAGAGCTGGACGTCGCAGGTTGAGACAGGCGCACGTGAGCCGGCCGAGGATCGGCTTCGTACGATCGCTGAAGCCACTGACACACCCATGAGCTTCTTCTACGCGCAGCCCTCCTCCGTGCCCCTGGACTCGTTGCGCTTCCGCAAGATGGCTAGTGCGAGCCGGACCGTCACACGCCGGATCAGCGCGTTCTACGGAGAGAGCTTCCGCGTGACGGAGGAGATCACCGCCAGCGCCGGGTACCCAGCACCTCCGCTCCCGTTCGCCAGTTCACCGGACCTCTCCGAGAAGGGCATCGAGGAGCTAGCCGCTGAGACGCGCGAAGCTCTGCGCCTGGCGCCGGACAAGCCCATCCCGCATCTAACTCGCGCGCTTGAGCGCGCCGGCATCTCTGTCGCACCCATCGTGCTACCCGACCCAACGGGCGACGCAGTCAGCCCGACCAACAAGCACTTCGGCGTCTCATATTGGGCAGGCATCGGAGAGACCGCACTGATCGCGTACTTCCCCGGTGCGCAGGGCGATCGGGACCGCTTCACCCTCGCCCATGAACTCGGCCACCTGGTGCTTCATACCTTCCGGCCGCGTGCAGCAGACCCGGAAGGGGAAGCAAACCGGTTCGCTGGCGCCCTACTCGTCCCCTACGAAAGGGCGCGAGAGGAAATCACTGACCGGCTGACCCTGGAAGGGTTCGCACGCCGAAAGCAGGCATGGGGAGTGTCCATCCAGGCGCTGATCCTTCGCGGTGCCGCAGTGGGAAACATCGACGACAGCCGGAAACGATCTTTGTACGTTCAGCTAACTCAGCGAGGCTGGCGGAAGAAGGAGCCCGTTTCGGTGGGGCAAGAGGCACCCCTCCTCTTGTGGCGCCTCCTGCAACGCCAATACGGGGACAAACCGTATCTCCGTGCGTCCGACCAGTTGGCCATCCACCCCACGATTCTGCGGTCCATCGCCCCGCAACCAGTCTCGAACGCTTCATCTGTAGGGCCCAACCAGCCAAGGGCTGATGGAAAGGTAGTCGCCTTCAAGCCACGGACAAGCCCGCGAAGCGGCGACCTGCGCAGCACGGCGCCCTGATCACCACAACGCCATACGCGAGGCTTGATGTCGCCGCCGGACATCTTCTGGCCCACGCCGGGCAGCAAGCCCCTCAGCCCCATTCATGCGTGAGCGATGCGTGAGCGGACGGGCCAGCACAAGGCGTCACGAGCCGGACCGACTACGAAGCCGCGTGGCTCTGACCAGGCAGGACAGCACCACGCGGCAGACTCAGGCACCCCCCGGCAGGACTTCGATCCCACTCCTAAAGCGGGTGTCGCAGGTTCGAATCCTGCCGGGGGCACAGTGTCTGACCAGCGCGTTTACCTCTCTCGGGTGGGCGCGCTGTTCGTCGTAGCCGTGGCATTGGCCATCAGCATGACGAATACCAATCTCAAGCCCGTTCGGAGAGTCCGCATCCAACGGATCCGGCGTTCAAGGGCGGCACCAGCCGATGGTCCTGTTTGGCCGCAGTGGTGGTGTCTCCGCTGCTGGCGGTCGCAGCCCGTGGCCTGCTGCGACCGAACACGCAGTGGGCATCTCCGCTTGATCGCGCGTGCCCTGCGGGATACCGGACGGCCTTCTTCACGTCCATCTCGACGCAGACCCGGTTCAGGCAACGCGGGCGGTCGATCCCTCGTCTGGTAGGGAGAACAGCCAGGAACCCCCCCCCCTGAACGGAGCGCTCGGTGCTCATAGGACTCCTGACCGCCGTTGCGGCCTCGATCTGTTACGGCACGGGCTCCGTCCTCCAGGCCGTCGGCTCCCGCAAGTCGGCCCGCCGCGAGGCGACCGCCGCCGGGCATACCACCGGACAGGTCACCGCGCATGGCGGCCCTAGTCTCTCCTCCACTGCCCAGGCCGCGATGACCTGGGAATTCATCGTCGGCACGGTCCTGGACTTCGTCGGCTTCGGACTCGGCGCGCTCGCCGCCCGCCTGCTGCCGCTGTTCCTCTCCCAGACGGTCATCAGCGCCAACCTCGTCATCACGGCCGTCCTGAGCGTCAAGCTGCTCGGCATCCGGCTGACCCGGGCGGAGTGGACCTCGATCGCAGTCGTCTGCTCGGCGCTGGTGCTGCTTGCGAGCGCGGCGAGCTCTGAGGGCAGCGGGCACACGCCGATCACCACCCACTGGTGGCTCCTCACGATCTCACTGCTGCTGATGGCGGGCGGCACGGTCCTGGTCCGGCTGCTCGGCGCACGGGCCGCGATCCTGGCCGGTCTGCTCTCCGGTCTCGGCTTCGGCGCGCTGGGCGTGGGCGTGCGAGTGCTGAACGGGATCGATCCGTTCGACCTGGCCACGCTGCTCACCGACCCAGCCCTGTACGCCATTCTGGTCGCTGGAATCGGCGGCATGTACCTGCACACCGTCGCGCTGCAGATCGGCTCGGTGAACGGGGCGACGGCGGCGCTGGTGGTCGGCGAGACCGTGCTGCCCGGCATGATCGGCGTCTGGTGGCTGGGGGACGCATCACGCCCCGGCTTCGCCTGGCTGGCGGTGACCGGCTTCGTCCTGGCGGTCTCGGGCGCGGTCGCGGTGGCCTGGTTCGGCGCGCCGGAGAACGCCGGGGAGGACGTCCCGGCCCCGACCGACACCTCCCCCCAGAACCCGGCGCTTGCCCAAAACCGAGCCTCTTAGCATCGAGGACTGGCGCGGTGGCTGCCGCTCCCTGTCCAGTCCCCGCCGCTTCGAACCATACGTGCGGTTCTCCCGCATACGGCTTTCCGACATCGTTCACCGGCTGGCATGACTGTCGCCCTGCGCACGGCGTCGTCACGTTGTTGGGCATGTGATCGCCTGAGAGAGCGTTGAGCCCCTTCCCTCCCGGTTCGTGATCACTCGCTCCCCCTCGGTGCCTGGGCCCGGACCGCCTCGGGCACCACCGGCGGCCACCATCTGTTGATCACACACATGCCCGAGTTCCTGTATTGCACCCTCCACGGTTGCTGCGTCATGCCGCCGCGCAGCGCCTTCAAGCGCTCAGAGGTGGTGTACTCCGACCACTGCATGTTCCAGGACCTCCGCGCGATGAGCTCCACACGGACAGTACTGGCCGGAGCGGTGAAGCAGACAGCCTTTGATCAGACCGCAGTTTGGTTCATGCGGCGAGCGCCGCCGTGACACCGAGGAGGGCCTCCAACTCGGTCACGGCGTCATCCTCGGCCGTGAGGTGGACCGTGGCAATGCCCAGCTCGGCGGCCGGCGGAAGGTTCACCGCGTGATCGTCCACGAACACGCACCGCTCGGCGGGCAGCCCGATCCGCTCCAGGGCGAGTTCGTAGATCGCCGGATCGGGCTTGGCCATCCCGACCAGCTCGGAGACGACGTGCGCGTCGAACAGGTCCCAGACGCCGACGTGTTCGTACGGGTTGAACGGGTCGAGACCGAAGCTGTTGGACAGCAGGGCAAGCCGGTGGCCGGCGGCACGCGCGGCACGCGCGAGCGCGATCATCCGGCGGGCCACGGGCACCCCGGCCCAGGCCCGCCCCATCAGGTTCACCGGATCCACGTGCGCACCCAACAGCGCGGCCGTGCCCTCGTTCCACTCGGTCTGCCCGATCTCCCCGATTTCCAGAGCCTCGTACAGACGCCGGCCCTCAGGGTGATCGTTGAGAGTGCTGCGCCATGCGCCCGGAGCCAGCCCTTCTGACACGCACCAGGCGCGGTGGACATCGATCGGGCTGGCGGTAAGCACCCCGGCGAAGTCGAGGATCAGGCCGCGCCTGTCGGCCACATCAGTCCTGTGCAGCATCCGGTGATCGCCCCTTCCCTGATGGGTTCTCCCGGCGACGCTACCGCGCCCACCAGACCGCCACCCTCACCTCGTCCCTCATGGACCTGCCCATCGTCGCCAATACCGGCCCCCTCGCCGAATGGCGCGCCCCCAGCATCGTCTTCGGCCGCACCGCCGAGACCTGACCGCCGACCCGCCGAGCCTGGCGCGCTCGCCGCCTCGCCCGCCCCTCGCTCACCGACCCCCACACCCGAGTCTGGACGTCCTCGCACGTCTCCCGGAGGGGCCTGCTGTGTTCGCCGCTGCTGCCAGGAGTCCTTAGCGGTTCACCAAACTCCGCCCGTTCGCGCTCGGACGGCCTTCCGCTCACCGGCCGACCTAAGCGTTGTCCCGTAACTCTGGGAAGAGGTCGGTGGGGTACCACCGGCAGATCCGATTGTCCGGCTTCGCTCCGAATCTCGACCCCAATCGGATCGTGATCAAATAGTTCGAATCGGGCACCGGGTCTGAAGCGGGTGTCGCAGGTTCGAATCCTGCCGGGGGCACAGAAAAGGGCACCTACAGTTCTTCGTAGGTGCCCTTCGTCGGTTCAGGCGGCGTGCGGGGTGAAGGTGACGTGCGAGTCGCCTTCGTCAATGGTCAGCTTCAGCGTGCCGTCCAAAGCCTTGGCCAGGCGCCGCAGCAGCGGGAGCGTAGGCACGGTGTCACCCCCCTCCATCCGGGAGACCTGGGGCTGGGTCATCCCGGCCCGCTCTGCCAGCTCCGTCTGGGACAGGCCCAGCTCGGACCGGCGGTCGTGGACCGCCTGCCCGAGGTCGCCGGCCAGGCGGGCATCGACGTACTCCTGGTCGTACTCCACCACCTCACCCGCGAGCTGGCGGGTCCGACGCGTCCTCCATGTGCTGTGATTCATCAGCTCTCCTTGCGCCGCTCGTAGGTGTGCTGAGCGTGGCCGTGTTCGGTCTCGCAGACCTTCTGGACTTGGTGCGCGCGCTCAACTTCTGCTGCCTCGCGCATCCTCGTCTTGCGGAAGACCGTCAGCAGCACGATCCGTTGCCCCGGCGCGAGCCAGTACGGGATGCGTACCGCCTCGCCGTCCAACTCGAAGCGGAGCTCCCGTAGCTTGCCGCCCAGGTGGCGCGAGTACGGCTCTCCGAGAGTCGTCGGCTCGTCCAGCAGCCGGTCCGTCTTGTCCTCGACCCGCCGGTACAGGCGGAATGGAAGCAGCTCCAGCCAATCCCGCACCTCGGGCTCGATCTCGATCTGCCATCGCTCCGTCATGCAATCAACGGTATATACCTCGAAACGCATAGCGCAAGCCGCCACAGCTCACGGAGCCGCGCTCCTGGAGCTCGCGCTGCCACTGACCCAGCTGGCACGGATACAGCGATACAGCACACGTGAGGACGGGAATCCGCGGGTGTCGCAGGTTCGAATCCTCCTGGGACACACCGCGTTACCGCTCTGACCTGGGGTTTATCTCCCAGTGAGAGGTTTTGGGCGGTCTGGGACTCTTCGTCCGGGGCCGCTTGCGTGAGCGGACGCGGGGGTTGCCGCCCCAATCGCGCGCACCAGGACGGGAGATCGTGGAGCCACTGGTCCACGCGCGGTTTAGAGTCCGCAGGCGACAAGGGTCCCCGCCTCTGCGAGAGCGAAGACACCTCCAGTCACTCGGCACGTCGTGACACTGGTGGGCCGTGAGCGGTAGGCGTAGGGCAGCGCCTGGAACCATTCGGCCTCCCCACGGATGTTGGCGGCCAGAAGCCCCCGCCTATGAGAGCGACAACTCCCCACAGCAGGTTGAACGTTTGACTGTGCGCGGTGCGAGGGTGGTCAGCCTGTCCTCTCGTCCGCACCGTGGCTCCGTGTCCGGGTAGGTTGCCCACCCGGTTTCCCATCCCCGTCCACCTGGCCGTTCGCAGCGAACAGGATCCATTCCAGTCGGTCGGCCGTGGTCCCCAGTTCTCTCGCCCAGCCGTGCATCGTGCTGACGTACGTCGTGTATCTCGTCGGCCGGCGCCGGGTGCCCGCCGCCTCGCGGCTGGACCAGCCCAGGGCGTTCAGGGAGCGGAAGACCCTGTCGTCGAGGATCAGCGCGCGGTCGCACTCGGGGCCCCGGTCGTCCACCGCGGCGAACCACTTGGTGAAGAACGAGCGGCCGACGCCCCTGACGGCGAACTGGCTGTAGGCCGCGCCCAAGTCGCCCTTTCGGACCGAGGCGCGGGTCGCCCGCAGGACCGTCGGCAGGCGGGGGTCCGAGAGGGCTGCGGCCGTGTGTCTTGGGCCACGGCCGTTGGTCGTGCCCGAGCCCCAGATCATGACGGCCACGAACAGGTCGCGGAGGCCGTCAGCATCGCCGCCCGGATCGCCGTTTCGGTCGGCTCCGGCGCGCTCCCGTACCGCCGTCAGGCCGTCCCGGTCGATCAGACGGTCCGCGCCGGGCCCGGTCGCGCGTTCCCAGCCCGCGTCGAGGATGTGCGCGGCCCCGTGCGGCTCCAGCCAGGGCCGCCAGGTCTCCGGGCGGAACCGCACCGCCTTCTGGCTGCGCCCGGCGTACGCGTCGACAAGTCTTCGTAGCTGTTCCAACGGTGTCCCCTCCCGTGGCGGCCGTGCGCCGTGTGCGCCGCAGCCTAAGGGGGGTGGGCACCGAGTGGCCGGTCTTCTCCTGATCTCGGCAGATCCCCCGTCCTGAAGGTGATGCTCCGCGCTGTCCTCCCCCACCCTGACCTCACCAAGGGGGCGGTCCCACTGCACACCGGGAAACGGTCCGCCGAAGGGATCGGTGTCAACCTCGCCGGCCCCGTCCGGGGGTAGGCGCCTCCATGCTCCGGCCAGGTACGGCCGGCCCCGGCCGCATGCGGTCCGTGCGTTCAGCGGGGCCGTTGGGCTCGCGCCGCGGCCAGCCGCGCCTCGCGGGTCTGCTGGAGCCAGATCAGGTCTTCCAGTACGAGGTCTCGCTCGGGCGGCTTCGGAGTGGGTGGCGGCTTGGCCTTGGGGGCGGGGCTCATCGGCGGGCCTCCCGCCAGGCGCGGCCGAGCCGTATGGCCGTCACGCAGGGAGTGGTCCGGCAGGCGGCGCACTGGACGGTATGTCCGAGCCAGATTTCGTACGCGGCTTCGGCGTTCGTCGCTGTCTTCGTCGTCATGACCGGGCTTTCTGGCAGGTGCGGCAGCAGCGGGGGAACCAGAGGACCGAGACCCCGTGTGCGTCGAGCGGGCGGGCGCCGAGGTCGTGGGCCGTTGCGTTGGCAAGTGGAGCCGCACACCAGACGCAGTTCGCGCCGCGCTGCTGCGCGTCGGACAGCGTCACGGGATCGGGCAGAGGTAACTCAAGCGCGGGCGTGGGCATGTTCGGCTCCGTCCATCGGGGGCTCTCAGCCATTCCGCCGCACGGCCCGCTGTCACACCCTGATGATGTGCGTGCACAACAAGTAAGCAACAGGTCACCGGACGGCCACGCGTGGCCACGTGGCGGCCATGGCCGGGAGCTTGGATGATGACCCGTCACACGGAACGCATGAGCCGCAACGACGCCCTTCGCGCCGCTCGCCTACGGCACGGATGGCGCACCGTCGAGGCCGCCTCGACCGCGCTCACCGGCCACGGGCAAAAGCTGCTGGACGACCGCCAGTTCACGGTGTCCGCGCGGACGTGGCGCCGATGGGAAGGCAGCCGCCCCGGGTGGCCGGCGGAAGAGACGGCGATCGTCCTTCACGATGCTCTCGGCCGCTGGCCCGAAGACCTCGGCTTCACCACCCCGCCCGGCTGGATCCGGCCCGAGCACCACGACGAGGAACGGGTGAACCGCGCCTTCACCTCCGTCACCGCCGCCGCGCTCGTCGCCGGGCCGATCACACCGCAGCACGTCGATCCCGCTCTGGTCGACTACTTCCAGCAGCAGTTGGAGGGGCACTACCGTGCCGACATGTTCCTCGGCCCGCACGATCTGATCGGCACGGTCTCCGCCCAATACCAGCTGATCGACAAGCTCGTGCGTTCCGCGAAGGGCGAGACGCGTCGGGGCCTGCTGCGTGCCGGAGCCGCCTACGCGGCGCTCGTCGGCTGGCTGTACCAGGACGCCGGCGACATGGACGGGGCCGCGTTCTGGCGCGGGGTCACGCAGGAGATCGCCATGCGGTCCCGCGACCCGCACCTCATCGGCTACTCCCTGGTGAACCAGGCGCAGGTCCGCACCGACCTCGGTGACGGACGCGCGGTCGTCGACCTGTGCGAGGCTGCCCTGGAGGACGCTGACCGCCTTGTCCCGAAAGTGCGGATCATGGCGATGCAGCAGCAGGCGCACGGTGCCAGCCTCACCGGGGAGCGCCGGACCGTCGACCAACTGCTCGACCTGGCCGACCAGCTACTTCCCCAGGTCGATGACGACCTGCCGTGGGGCAATGCCTGCCGCCGCACACCGGGCTACCTGGAGGTACAGCGCGCCACCTGCTACGGGCGGCTCGGCCTAGGCACAGAGGCGGGCTCGCTGTGGGCGCAGGTGCTGGCGGAAGTACCGGAGACGGCCCGTCGGGACCGCGGGGTGTACATGGCCCGGCAGGCGACCGCAGCGGCCGCGGCCCGCGAGCCGGACCGCGCGGTGGAGATCGCCCGCACGGTGGCAACGATCGCCGTGGAGACCCGGTCGGCCCGCATGCGACGGGAGTTGGCCACTCTGGAACGGGCGATGCGCCCGTGGCACGATGCCCCGGTCGGCCGGGATCTTGCCGAGATCCTGGCACCGCTGACCGAGGGGAGCTAGCTGTGGGCAAGGAACCGTTGGCGGACGCGGACATCACCGCACGCCTGGCCGCGCTGCCGGGATGGGAGCGTGACGGGCACGGCATCACCCGCACGTTCGGGATCCGGTACCACGGTGGCGTAGCACTGATCGTGCACGTCGCGGACATCGAGCGGCTCATCGGGCACCACGCGGACATCGACCTGCGGTGGGATCACGTCAGGTTCCGGATCACGACGCACGACGCCGGACACCGGCTCACCGAAGCCGACTTCGTCCTCGCCGCACGCATCGACCAAATCGCCGCGGCCCACGAAGCGCAGCCCACCGAGGCGTAACCGTCCGCCCCGCCGTCACCACGTGTTCACGTACCCCCGGCGCCGTCGCTTCGTCTCGTGTATACCGGGTCGGGGCGGTGTGGGGGCATCTGCGGCACGCGCATAGGCGTGTGGCCGGTGGCCGACTAGAGTCGCCTCATCACTGCTGGTTATGGGGCCAGGGCCGGGTACACGCACGTCCGGTCGCTGGTGGGGAGGGCCTGTAGAGCATGAGCCGTCGCTCCAATGGGTTGGTCGGTGTCTGGGCGGAAGCGCAGCGCCAACAGCAACGTCAACGTGAGGCGCAAGCCAGGTATCAGCGCGATCAGGAGCGTCAACAGCGCGCCCACCAACGGGAGATCGTCCGTAGCCACCGTGAGCAGAAGGCGGCGTACCGGGAGCAGCGTGAGGCGGAGGCGCGGCGGCGTACCCAGGAGCTGGACGCGCGGGTGGAGGCGTTGCAGGGGCTGCTGGCCACCGGGTGCCGGGCGTTGGCGTTCCGCGCCGACGCGCTGACCCGGCCCGAGCGGGTCGAGGCGTTCTCCCCGGGGCAGCTCGGTCACCCGATCACCATGCCGGACCCGAACCGGTATCAGCCGCAAGGCGGTTGGACCGCCGGGCGGCGGGCCCAGGCGCAGGCGGAGGCCCGGTCCAGGTTCGAGCGTGACTGGCAGGCCGCCCAGGCCGCCGAGGCCCAGCGGCTCCGGCAGCTGGCCACCTACCAGGCGCAGTACCAGCAGTGGGCCGACGCCCAACTCGCCGAGGTCCGGCGGCACAACGCCGGGATCACGGAGATGACGGCCGGGCTGCGCGGCGGGGACCCGGAGGCCGCGGTGGAGTACTTCTCCGCCGCCCTCTACGCCTCCACCGGCTGGCCGGACGACCTGCCGCGCCAGGTGTCCGCGGCGTACGACTCCGGTGCGCGCCAGCTGGTACTGAACTGGGAGCTGCCCGCGTACGCCGTCGTCCCCGAGGCGAAGTCGGTGCGCTACATGGTCAGCGCCGACCAGGAGAAGGAGTCGCCCCGGCCGGTCACCCAGCGCCGCGCCCTCTACCGGGACGTGCTCGCGCAGTGTGTTCTGCTGGTCCTGCGCGATCTCTTCGCCGCCGATGAGTTCGGTGCGCTGGAGTCGGTCGCGCTGAACGGGTTCGTGGACGACCACGACCCGGTGACCGGCCGCCGGGCCTCTCTGTTCCTCGCGACCGTCATGGTCTCGCGCGCGGACTTCGCCGGGCTGCACCTGGAACAGGTGAACGCCGTCAACTGCCTGGTGGACGGGCTCCGGGGGCAGTTGTCGTCCCGCCCCGACCAGTACGCGACCGTACGCCCCGGCCGGGTCCCCGAAGACGTGGGCAACGGCGTCGTCACCCACGGGGGCGACGAGGAGCCGGATCTGTACGCCATGGACCCGATCGCCTTCGAACAACTGGTCGCCGAGCTGTTCCGGGCCATGGGCATGCAGGCCGTGACCACCCAGCGTTCGAACGACGGCGGTGTGGACGTCGACGCGCTGGACCCCACCCCCATTCGCGGCGGCAAGATCGTCGTCCAGGTCAAGCGCTACCGCAACACCGTGCCCCCGACCGCCGTCCGCGATCTGTACGGCACCGTGCAGGACGCCGGTGCCAACAAGGGCGTGCTGGTCACGACGTCGAAGTTCGGTCCGGGCTCGCACACCTTCGCCAACGGCAAGCCCCTGGAGCTGGTGGCCGGTTCCGAACTGGTCGATCTGCTGCACCGCCACGGTCTGCGGGGGCGGTTGGGCGGCGGCGAGGGCTCGGTGCCCGCCCAGCGGAGCGCGCCGGACAGCCGGGTCACGCCGGGCGGCGGCGCGGATACGGACACCGGGGCGCCGGACCCGGACGGCCCGGCGGCGGCGGACGACTACAACATCCTGGGCATGTACTGGTCGGGCGGCGTCGCCCTGGACGTGTGCGCGCTCGTCTGCCGGGGCAACCGGGTCCTGGACGACGACCACTTCGTCTTCTACAACAACCCCAGGACACCGGACGGTACGGTCCGCGCGCTCGGCCCCGTCGCGCCGGACAAGGCCGCCATCCAGGTCGCCTTCGACGCCCTGCCGGCGCGGGCCGACCGCCTCGTCGTCATCGCCGCGGTCGATCCCGTCGTCAACGCCGCGGCTGATCTGTCCGGCTTCTCCGACGCGGGTATCCGGTTGCTGGACTCCGAGGGGACCCCGCTGGACCGGTTGGACGTCTCCGACGGCCGCGACGGCGAGACCGCCCTCGTCCTGGGGTCCTTCCGCCGCCGCGCCAACGGTGACTGGGAGTTCGTCACCGGTGGCAAGGGCTATCCGGGCGGCCTGGAGGAGCTGGTCGGGGAGTACGGCATCGACGTGGACTGATTCGGGGCGGGGCCCTGGCCGCGGCCCCTGCCGGTCAGCGGAACTCCTGGAGCCGGGGGGCGAGCAGGCCGAGTGCCTCCTCCCAGCGGAAGGGGGCGATCTCGGCGCCGGGCGTCGGGTCGTGGGGTTCCCGCGTCCCGATGAGCACGCCCATCGCGCGCAGCCGGTCCAGGCTCTGCCGGTAGGCGGGGTGGGCGGCCTGGGCCGCGTTCAGGCAGGGCAGGACGGCGGTGGGGATGCCCGATCCGTACGCCTCGCACAGGATCCCCAGGGCGAGGGTGTCGGAAGCCCCGGCCGCCCACTTGTTGATCGTGTTGAACGTGGCCGGGGCGACGGCGATCGCGTCGGCCGGGGGCAGCGGGCGGGGCTCGCCGGGCCGCCGCGACGCCGAGCGGATCGGGTGACCGGTCCGCGCCTCGACCGCCGCCGCGTCGATGAAGCCGAGGCCCTGCGGGGTGGCGACGACGCCCACGTCCCAGCCGGCCTCCTGGGCGGCCGTGATCAGCGTGCCGACGTCACCGGCGACCCCGGCCGCGCACACGACGACGTACAGGAACGGCCTCCTGGTGGGCCGGGCGGGCCGGTCGTCGTCGCTCATACGGTCAGCGCAGTTCGTCCGGGCACGGTGTACCGGGCTGGAGCTGGTACGGGGCGGCCAGCCGGTAGACGCCCGGACGCGGGGCGAGGAGTTCGGTCCACTCGTCGCCGTCCGGGTCCTCCTCCACCTTGATCAGGCAGCCGTGGGCGTTGGTGAAGTCCTTGGGCGCTTCCTCGTCCTCCTCCGACCGCTGCTTGGACGCCTCGGTCTCCTGCGGCCGCTCGACGCTCTTGCCCTCGTCGTCCACGACGGCGAGCCACCGCGAGTACGGGACGCGGATCAGCACCCGGCCCGCCGACCGCACCCGGATCGTCAGCTCCTCCGCGCCGGCCTTCTCCACCGTCGCCGGCGGGTCGGCCAGCGGCACCGGGTCCAGGACCCGGAACAGCTTCCAGTTGGCGTCGCTCCAGACCGCCTTCAGATACGGCTGGCCCTTCTCGACCAGCTCCGCCTCCTGCACCGCCCCGCTGGAGTCCGGCTTCCCGGTCGGCAGCACCACGTAGTGGACGGCCCAGCGGTCGAGCCACTCGCGGTAGTTCACCGGGTCCAGGGTGTCGTCGTAGAAGAGCGGGTTGCGCTTCATGTCGGCCTGGCGGTTCCATCCCCGGGCCAGGTTCACGTACGGCGCGAGCGCCGACGCCTCCCGGTGGCTGCTCGCGGGCACGACCTCGACCCTGCCCCGCTCCGCCCCGGCCTTCTGGAGCTGGTGGACCAGGGGGGCCAGTTCACGGCTCCAGGAGGCGGCGGGGGCGGTACGGACGATGTCGTCCACCCCCTTGAAGCCGATCCAGAAGTTGAACCCGACGAGCGCGAGCGCCAGGGCGTACCAGCGCCGGGTGCGGGGCGCCGTGTACGGCAGCGCCGCCAGCAGCACCACACCGCCGAACAGCATCGCCATCCGCGAGACGTTCGAGCCGATCTGCGAGTCGACGACGTACGTCAGCAGGGTCCCCACCCCGTACACCGCAGCGGCCGTGCGCACGGTGCGCCAGTCGCGGGGTACGAGGACGAAGACCAGGACGGCGAAGACGAACGGCAGCGAGAGCGTGCCGAACGACATCGGCTGCGTACCCGAGAAGGGGAACAGCCAGGCGGACAGGACCACGACCGCGACGGGCGCCAGGCCGAGCGCGTACGCCCCGGGGCGCCGTTTGTTCAGGAAGAGCGCCGCCGCGACCACTCCGAGGAAGAGCCCGGCGACCGGACTGCCCGCGGTCGCGAGCCCGGCCAGCGGGGCGGCGACGACGGCCTTCGCCCAGCGGCGGCGACGCCAGCGGTGCGGCCAGCAGAAGACGGCGGCGACCGCCCCGAGGGCGAACATCATGCCGAGCCCGAAGGTCACCCGGCCGGACAGCGCGTTGCAGAGGTATGCGAAGACGCCCGCGAGCGAGCAGGCCAGCGGATTGCGTACGGCGGGCACCCTGACCAGGATCAGGGCGGTCAGCGCCGAGGACACCGTGCCGACGATCATCATCGTCGTACGGACGCCGAGCAGGGACATCAGGTAGGGCGACACCACGCTGTACGAGACCGGGTGCATCCCGCCGTACCAGGCGAGGTTGTACGCGGTTCCGGGGTGGCGGCCGACGAACTCGGCCCAGGCGTCCTGGGCGGCGATGTCCCCGCCGCTGTTGGCGAAGAAGAAGAACCAGAGCACATGGACGACGGCGGCGGCCGCGGTCGTCAGCGCGACCGGGTGACGCCACAGGGGCCGGCGTGCGGCCCGTTCCCGCTGGTCACGGCCGCCGTCGGGCTGGAGGGGGATCCGGATCCCGACGTCCGCCCGCGGCGACGCACCGGCGGCTCCCGTCCGTGTCGGTTCAGCCGTGGTCACTGCGACTCTCCCCGTCCTTGCCCTGGGCCTGCCGAACCGTCGATGTACCTCACGGGCCGGCCCGTACCCGTGAGGACGGCGCCCGTGACCTTTCCGTTGCTCTTCGGGACGCTAGCATGTGCCATTTTCCATGGCACCGGGCTTATGCGGCGGAGTGTCCGTTCCGCCCGCCGCGACCTCTCGGCCGGACCCCGTGCCCGGACCCGCGCCGGTCCCGCGTCCTGGAGCCGAGGACGCGGGGCCGGGCGGTCGGGCCGGGCCGGACGGTCAGGAGACAGCGGGGCCGGACGGTCAGGAGATACGGGTCAGCTTGTCGCCGAAGGACGGCTCCGTCATCGCGCTCTGGAGAGCGACCGGGGCGGAGACCTTGCCCGTGCCCGTACCGATCGTCACCTCACCGACGACCGTGCCCGCCTCGGCCTGGTGGCCGGGCGTCTTGCCGCCGTCCGTCAGCTTGAGGTCGACCTCCAGCCCGCTCCAGCCGACCGCCTTCAGGTTCTTGGTGGCGACCACGGGGGTGTGGGCACCGAACCCGTTGTCCACGTATCCGACGACCTGGCCCTTCTTGACGACGGTGGTCGAATCGACGCCCTTCTGGGCGGCCTGGATCAGCTTGAGGCTGTTCTGCACCGCGCGCTGGAGCTTGTCGTACAGCCGGCCTTCCATGTCGGCGCCCATCACCACACCGATGATCCGCTGGGTCTTGCCGTCCACGACGGTGCTCGCCGTCCAGAGCAGGTTGCCGCCCGCCGGGGTGGAGGAGCCCGTCTTGATGCCGTTCACGCCGGGTTCCAGCAGGATGTCGTTGTTGTTGTAGATCCTGCCGACGCCGGGGATGTCGGCCTGCGGCATGTCCACGATCCTGCGGAAGATGTCGTTCTGCATGACCGCCTTGCCCAGTTTGATCTGGTCGGCGGGCGTGGACACGGTGGAGGACTTCAGTCCGCTCGGGTCGGTGTAGGTCGACTTGGTCATGCCGAGGTCCTTGGCGGCCGCGTTCATCTTCTCGACGAAGGCCTCCTCCGTCCCGGCGTCCCAACGGGCCAGCAGACGCGCCACGTTGTTCCCCGAGGGGATCATCAGCATCTGGAGCATCTGGTACTCCGTGTACGTGTCGCCTTCCTTGATCGTCGCCATCGACTCGTCCGTGCTGTCGGCTTCCTTGCCCGCCTGCGCGTCGACCTCGATCCGCTCACCGGTCTGCTTGCCGGTGATCGGGTGGTCCTTGAGGATCACGTAGGCGGTCATCACCTTCGCCATGCTCGCGATCGGCGCGGACTTCTCCTTGCCGTACGAGCCGATGGCTCCGACGCCCTCGACCTCGACGGCGCCCTGCCCCTCCTCGGGCCACGGCATCGCCAGCTTCTCGCCGGCGAAGGTGTACGTGGGGGCGGCCGAGAGCGTCAGCGCGGGGTCGGGAAGCGGGCGCACGGCCTGCGCGATCGCAAAGATGATCAGCAGGAGCAGGACCAGCGGGGTCCAGATCTTGACCCGCCGCACGGCCGTGCGGACCGGGGTCTCCGGCGGTGGCGGGGTGTTCGTCAGCTCGGCCAGCAGGTCCAGCGGCGGCTTGGGCGGCATCGGCTGCTGCCGGGTCCGCTCGGCCTCGACGTACCCGGGCGCGGGGCCGGTGGAACCGGCGGCCCCGACGTCCTGGACGACGGTGGGGCCGACCGCGCCGGTGGGCGCGCCGAAGGCACCGGACGCGCCGGACGCACCCGGCACACCGGATTCACGGGACGGTACGGGGGCGGGCCGCACGTCGTCCGACCGCAGGGGGACGAACTTGCTGGTCCGCTCGGCGGAGGTCCCGGGGGCGTCGGCGCCTTCGGCGTCGCGGGTGCCCTTGGAGCCCTCGGCGCCCTTGGGGCCCTTGGTGTTCTTGGACCCCTTGGTGTCCTTGGTGTCCTTGGTGTCCTCGGCATCCTTGGCAGGGCCGGTCTTCGGGCCCGCCTCGGCCGCGCTCTTCGTCTCGGTCACGCGCGGGGGCAGCTTCAGCGCCGTCGTCGGCTGATCGACCTGGGGGCGCCGGGTCGTCGTGAAGACGGCTGTCGGCTGATCGATTCCTCGCCCGTCCCCGGAGGCGTCGGAGGCGTCGGACGCCTCGGCGTCGGCCTTGTCCGTGGGCTCGGCCTTGTCCGAGGCGGGCTTCTCCTCGCGGGATGCGGGGGCCTTCTCGCCGTCCTTCTCCGTGTCGGCCTTCTCGGTGTCGGCCTCCTCGCGCGTCTTCGGGACGCGCGGGGCGGGGGCACTCTCCTTCATGGCGCCGGACTCCGCCGCACGCCCTGCCGCGGAGTCGGAGTCGGACTCGGACTCGCGCTTGGACTCGGACTCGGACGCGGGCTTGGAATCGGCGGACGCCGCCTCCGACCTGGGCGTATCCGCCTCCGGCGCCTCGGCTTCGCGGACCGTCGCTCCGTGGCCCTTCGTCTCCGGGTCCTTGGTCTCGTCGGCCTTCGTCCCCGCGTCCTCCGACTTCGGGCCGGCAGCGCTCCCGCCCGAACCGGACGCGGCACCCGAACCGGCACCGGCCCCGGACGCTCCCGACGCCCCGGAACCGCCAACCGGAACAGAAGTCGAATCGTTACGAGCCGAACCGCTGCGGGCCGAACCGTTACGGGCCGATCCCGCCGACTCGGCGGCATCCGTGTCGGCGAGGCCGGTCCCGGCGGTCTCCGCCTCGTCGGCGTCCGTGTCGGCGTCCGTGTCGGCGTCCGTGTCGGTGTCCGTATCGGTGTCCCGCCGCGCCGACGGCCCCCCGTTCGCCCCGGAGCCGCCCTCGGCGTCCTCCGCCTCCCCGTCCCCGTCGCGGGGCGCCGAGGCCTTCTCCGGGCGTCCTGCGTCCTTCACGGCCCCCTCGGCGGGCCCGCCGCCCTCGTCACCGGTCCCCGCGTCCGCCGTACCGGCCGCCGGGGCGTCCGACGCGTCGTCATCGGTGTCCGTGGGCCGCTCCGTACGGAAGACCGCCGTCGCGGCGCCCGCCGTGCTCCCGGTGCTCGCGGAGGCGGCCGGTTCACGGAACACGGCCAGACGCGGATCACGTTCCTCGGCCGTCCCCGAAGCCGTCCCCGACGACTTCCGCTGCTTCGACCTGTCGGGGGACTCGCCCGCCACCGATGCCTCCTCCATACGCCGTGCGAGGACATGCCCGCACTGTCCGAACCATCTACCAGTGTCCTGTGTGGAACCTGGGCTGGGCTGCTAGACGGGAACGACATACCTAACGGTTCCCTTACAAAGCACCCAGGCACCCTCGACAGACCAATGTGAGAGGGGTCACCCTGTCATTCATCCACGCGGGGAGGCATGGATGGGCAGGAGCCGCAGAACAATTCCGGAGGAGCTTCTGCTGCTCGCTCTGGACCCGACCACGGGTACCACAGCGCAGCCGCAGTCGCTCGACCTCGGCCTGGCCGGGGCACAGCTAGTGGAGCTGGCTCTGGCAGGACGGATAGCCCCTGACGGGGATCGTATCGCCGTGGTGATGCCACGGCCGACAGGAGATCCGACTCTGGACTCCGCACTGGAACTGCTGCGCCGTCGCGGCAGCCCGGTCCGGGCCGTCCATTGGATCGGCGGACCCCGGCTGGGGCTCCGCCAGATCTACCTCGCGCATCTGGAGCGGTGCGGCATGGTGCATGCCGTGGCGGGCCAGATGTGCGGAGTGCTGCCGACGACTCGCTACCAGGCGACGGACACGGCGGTCAGCCGGGACATCAGAAGCCGGCTGGACAGTGCGATCCGCACCGGCGTACCGCCGGACCCGCGGACCGCGGCGCTCGCCGCGCTGGCCCACGCGGTCGGACTCGGCAAGCACCTGTACCCCGGGAACGAGGGGCGTTCATCGCGCTCCCGGCTCCGGGACCTGATCAGGCACGACCCGATGGGTGGTCTCGTCGCGCACGCCGTGATGGACGTCCAGAACGGCGTGGCAGTCCAGCCACGCCGTCATCAGCAGGCGGCCGGAGTGCCGTTGCAGCCGCAAGCACCAGCTCGCCGCGGCAGCATGGCGCACACCTCCGCCGTCCACTGACCGCACGACCGCGCGGACACTTACGCGCAGCACTGCCAACCGCCGCACCGACGTCCCCAAGACCCGGTTCGGGAGCCGCACCAGGCGCGGGGCAGCCGGACCCACCGGCTGCCCCGCGTTTCGCGCGTATTGGCCATTTCCCAGCGCGCCCGGTGTCATGGGTGGCAATCTGCTGAGCGATAGATACGCACAGCTACAACAGCTGCATAGCCGGAGGTGCCGTTCCCGTGCCGACCAACGTCAATCCCACCGTCAGGCGACGCCGGTTGGGCCAGGAATTGCGCAGACTGCGCGAGATCAAGGGCATGACGGCCGAGGAGGTGGCCGAGCGGCTGCTGGTCTCGCAGTCGAAGATCAGCCGACTGGAGAACGGCCGGCGTTCCATCAGCCAGCGCGATGTGCGCGATCTCTGCGGGGTCTACGAGGTCGAGGACCACCGGGTCGTCGACTCGCTGATGCAGATGGCCAAGGACTCCCGTCAGCAGGGCTGGTGGCACGCCTTCGGCGACATCCCGTACAGCGTCTACATCGGGCTGGAGACGGACGCCGAATCCCTCCGGGTGTACGAGCCCCAGATCGTCCCGGGCCTTCTCCAGACCCGCGGGTACGCGGAGGCCGTCATCAGCGGCGCGCTTCCGGAGGCCCCTCCGTCCGAAATCGAGAAGCGCGTCAGCGTCCGGGCCCGGCGGCAGGACCGGGTCAACGCGCCGGAGGCCCCGCTGCGTCTGTGGGCCGTCATCGACGAGGCGGCACTGCGCCGGCGGGTCGGCGGCAAGCAGGTGATGGCCGAACAGCTGGAGCACCTCATCGAGCAGTCCGAACTCCCCCATGTCACCGTGCAGGTACTGCCGTTCGACATGGGCGCCCACCCGGGCATCAACGGGCAGTACGCCATTCTGGAATTCCCCGATGCCGCCGACTCCAGCGTCGTGTACATCGAAGGGGTCACCAGCGACCTCTATCTGGAGAAGGCCCACGACGTACAGCGCTACAGCGTCATGTACGAGCATTTGCGGGCCCAGGCCCTCAACGCGGACCAGACCCGCGAGTTCATCAGCGACATCGCCAAGGAGTACACCCGCTGAGGGGCGGCGGGGAGTCACCGAGGGTCACCGAGAGCCGGGTATTGGCTGATAAGTGCAGGGCGGGGCGGAAAGATACACGGCCTCCGCTACAGACGGAAGACCCATATGCAATATGCCATCCGGTCGAGTGAACGGCACCTCCACGCCATGAAGTTGGCTAGTAGCGTCGATCACGCCAACAGGAATGAAGTTGGTGTCCCTCACACTTCTCTGAACCGGAGTCACCATGGCTATTCTTCAGGGCGCTACCGAAAAGTGGACCAAGTCGTCGTACTCCGGCGGCAACGGCGCATGCGTCGAGGTCAAGTCCCCCGTCACCCGGTCCATCGCCGTACGCGACTCGAAGGCGCCCGAGGGCCCTTCGCTGACCTTCGTGCCCGGCGCGTGGAACGCCTTCGTGCGCGACGTCGCGACGGGTTCCGTCGACGCCTGACGGGCTGACGGCCGTGCGCGGCACGGCAGTCCGTCCCGCGCCATCGCCAGGAGCCCTCTCGACTGGTCCGCCGTCCTGGCCGAGGGGGCTCGGCCCGTCCGGCGCACACCGGTAGCGGTGTGCGTACGCCGGCGTCCGAACCGGGGCACGTGCGCCCGGCGCCCACCGCGCGCCACCGCCCGTGCGCTCGGCGCGTCCGCAGTCAGAGCCTCTTCGCTCACCACCCCTCCTCGTCCTTCTCCGGCCGCACGGGACCCGCATCCCGTGCGGTCGTTCCGCGTTCTCGTGCCGTCGCGCCGCGACCGCCGCCGATCCCGGCCCCGCCGCCTCCGCGCCACCGCTCCGCCGCTGTCCCGCCCGTCGCCCGGGGGACTCGCGGTCGTGCTCGCCGTCGTTCATGTCTCCGCACAGCCTGACGAAGTGCCCGCCCATCGTGTGGCCCCGGTCACGTTCACGACAACGGGCCCCTGGGTCAAGAAGCCGTAAAATCGTTCGGCTTACTGATCTGCGTTCACATCTCTGACCGCGCACACCTTGACCGAGGGCGCGGGCGGACGGTTCAATCCCCGCAGTCCCCTTCCCGCGCGGGGCCCCGCTGAACGGCCGTACCGACGAAGTGCGTTCCCGTTCACAAGGCGGACCCCTGGAGGGGGCACATGAACAGTCTCGACTGGGCCGTGCTCATCGGCTACTTCGGCGTGATGGTCGCGATCGGCCTCTGGTCGCACCGGCACGTGGACGACGTCAGCGACTTCTTCACGGCGGGCGGCAGGATGCCGTGGTGGCTGTCGGGCATCTCGCACCACATGTCGGGCTACAGCGCGGTGATGTTCACCGGGTACGCCGGCATCGCCTACCAGTACGGCGTGACGTCCTTCGTCACCTGGTCGCTGCCCATCGCCATCGGTATCGGGATCGGGGCGAAGCTCTTCGCCCCCCGGCTCAACCGGCTGCGGTCGCGACTGCACGTCGCCTCGCCCCTGGAGTACCTCAAAAACCGCTACAACGTCCCCACCCAGCAGGCCCTCGCCTGGTCGGGCCTGCTGCTGAAGATCGTGGACGTCGGCGCCAAGTGGGCGGCCATCGCCACCCTGCTCTCCGTCTTCACGGGCATGAGCCTCACCCAGGGCATCTTCATCACCGGCGCCATCACGGCCGTCTACTGCACGGTCGGCGGGCTGTGGGCCGACGCGCTCACAGAACTGGGGCAGTTCGTCATCCAGCTCTTCGCCGGGCTCACCATGCTCGTCGTCGTGCTGGACGAACTGGGCGGCTTCAGCTCGCTGTGGACCGTCTGGGACAAGCTCCCGGAGGGCCACGCCGAACCGACGGCGGGCCCGTACACCGTGACGTTCCTGCTGGCGTACCTGTTCATCAAGACCTTCGAGTACAACGGCGGCATGTGGAACCAGGCCCAGCGCTACATGGCGACGGACTCCGCCCGCTCCGCGACCCGTTCGGCCCGGCTCTCCGCGATCCTGTGGCTCGTGTGGCCGGCCGTGCTCTTCTTCCCGATGTGGGCGGCCCCCCTGCTCGTCGAGGCCAAGAAGCCGGACGCCTCGGACAGTTACGCCCTGATGACCGAGCAACTGCTGCCGCACGGACTGCTGGGCCTGGTGGTCGTCGGCTTCTTCTCGCACACGATGGCCATGTGCTCCTCCGACGCCAACTCCATCTCGGCCGTCTTCACCCGGGACATCGCGCCGGTCTTCTCCAAGGCCGCCCGCTCCTGGGACAACCGCGCCGGGCTGCTGGCCGCGCGGCTCTCCACGCTCGCGTTCCTCGCGCTGTCGATGGCCCTGGCCACCCAGATCAACTCGCCCGCCTTCAAGGACATCATCTCGGTCGTCATCAAGTGGGTGGCCGGGCTGATGGGACCGATCGCCATCCCGTTCATGCTGGGCCTGCTGCGCCCGTTCCGCCGGTCGGGGCCGACGGCGGCGCTCACCAGCTGGGCGGCCGGGCTGCTCGCGTTCTACTTCACCAACTACGACCTCCACGGTTCTGTGAAGACGGACGTCGCGCTGCAGTACCAGGTGGCGCTGCCGCTGGCGATCTCGCTGGTGCTCTACATCGTCGTCGGACTCCTCAAGCCCGAGGACACCCCGGAGCGCGACGCCCTCATCGAGACGATCAACTCCGACGGCGGCGACGGCGCCCCGCGCGGCGGCGCGGCGGCCGTGCCCGGCCAGCGGACCGGCCCGGACGGTACGGGGGTCCCTGAAGGCCTGAAGGACTGACCCGCCGGGCACGGGTACGGGTACGGGTACGGGTACGGGTACGGGTACGGGTACGGGTACGGATACGGGCACGGTCCCTCAGGTCGGGTGGAGCGGCGGGCCCGTACCCGTTACCCGTAACCGGCCTCCGCCCACGGCCCGTTGCCCGTCCCGGCGGCCGGTTCAGCCGCGGGGGTAGCGGGCCAGCCAGCCAGGCGCGGCGGCGGTCGGGTTGTGCAGGGCGGGGCCCTGCGTCATCTCCATGGCGAAGTCGTCGGCCAGTTCGAGGACGGTCGCGCGCCCCTCCAGCTCGGCCAGCCAGGCCGGTGGCAGCGCCGTCTCCCCGTGCAGCGCCCCGAGCAGGGCCCCGCACACGGCCCCGGTGGCGGCCGAGGGCCCCGAGTGGTTCACGGCGAGGCGCAGCCCGTGCCGTACGTCCTCACCGACCAGGGCGCAGTAGAGGGCCACGGCGAGCACCTCCTCCGCGGAGTCGGTGTCGCCGAGGGCCTCGATGAGGGCGGGCCCCGGGATGCCCTGCCGTACGGAGCCGAGGGCCTGCCGCAGCGCGTCGCTGACCTGCTCGTTGCCCGGACGGTCCGCGAGCATCGCGAGGGTGTGCTGCACCGAGCCGTCCAGGGTCTCGCCGCGTGCCAGTCCGTGGATCAACAGGGCGAAGGCGCCGGCCGCCAGTTGGGCGGTGGCGTGCCCGTGGGTGTGGGCGGCGCACTCGACGGCCAGTTGGAGGACGAGCTGCGGTTCCCAGCCGACGAGCAGCCCGAACGGCCCGGAGCGGGTGAGCGCGGCGGAGTCCCGCGCGGCCGGGTTCTTGGGGACGGCGAGGGTGCCCATCGTGGCGTCGCCGAAGCCGACGAGGCATTCGCGGGTGGGGGCGCGGCGCGCGTACAGCCACTCCTCACCGGCCAGCCAGCCGTTGTCGTCGCGGCGTTCGTCGGGCCCCCAGGCGCTCTGGGTGGCCGCCCACCGCAGATGGGCGCGGTGCACGTCGGTGGGCGGATGCCAGGCGCCGGTGTCCCGGCGCACCTGGGCCCGGATGAGACCGTCGACGGTGAAGAGGGTGAGTTGGGTGACGGCGGTGACGGCGCCGCGTCTGCCGTGCGCCGCGACGAAGTCCGTCAGCCCGTCCGCCCCGTGGGCCTCGCGTATCGCCTCCAGGCCGAGCCCGGAGACCCCGGCCCCCAGCGCGTCCCCGATGGCGCCGCCGAGCAGGGAGCCCCGTACCCGGCTGCGGAAGTCCTGCTGCTGGGCGCGGCCCCAGACAGCTGTGGTCCCAGTGCTCACCGTGCCCCTTCCGTCCGTCCGTCCGCCCTACGGTGTGCGACCGCGCAAGCACTGTAATCGAACGAGATGGCCGAACTCAGGGCCGGAACGGTATGTGCGGATAGGCTCTTTACCGGCCGGTAATGCGGGTTTCGGGGGCGCTTGGCCCCGTGGGCCGTGGGCCCCGACCGGGTCCCACGGCCGGTACGGGCCGGGCTCGGCCCTCCGCCTCCGGGGCCGCCGTGCGGCCCCGGAGGCGCGGCTGTCAGCCGAACTGTCCGGCCTGGTAGTCGCCGGCGGGCTGCTGGGTGATGACGTTGAGGCGGTTGTACGTGTTGATGAGGGCGATGAGCGCCACGAGGGCGACGAGCTGCTCCTCGTCGTAGTGCTTGGCGGCGTTCGCCCACGCCTCGTCCGTGACGCCACCGGCCGCGTCGGCCAGGCGGGTACCCTGCTCCGCCAGTTCCAGGGCGGCACGCTCGGCGTCCGTGAAGACCGTGGCCTCCCGCCAGGCCGCGACCAGGTGCAGCCGGGTCGCGGTCTCGCCGGCTCGGATGGCCTCCTTGGTGTGCATGTCGAGGCAGCCCCCGCAGCCGTTGATCTGGCTTGCGCGGATCTTGACGAGTTCCTGCGTCGCGGCCGGCAGCGGCGAGTCGGCGACCGCCTTGCCCGCCGTATTGATGTGCTTCACGAACGTGCCGAGGAGCGGGCTGGCGTAGACGTTCAGACGGGGTTCCATGGTGGACTCCTGTGTCGTGGTCGCGTGCTGATGACACCCCTACGACGGAGCGGGTCCCACCCGATGTGACATCACCGGCTGACCTGCGTCTCACACGGCGTGGTCAGGGCACCCGGTCTCCCCTGCACTCCGCGACGCGCAGCGCGTCCCGCAGTGACTCGGTGGCCCGCGTGAGCGCGAAACGCACCGCCACCTCACCGGCCACCAGGTCGGCGAGCACGGCCTCGGCCCCGGCCAGTACCGCCTCCCCCGACGCGATCAGCTCGGCCTCCACCTCGTCCGCCATCCGTGACAGTCGGCTGCCGGGATCGTCGGTGCTGAGGTAACAAGGTTTCCCCTCGGGGGAGTTCCAGGGCAGCAGTCGCAGGGGAAGCTCGTTCATGGGGCGCGCCTCGCAGACGTGGGTGTCTTCCGATGTGGATGTCTTCCATCGGGTGACGGTGGTCACCGTTCGTGTTCCGATGATCACGGTCTGGCCGTAGCCTCGGAAGAGGCGCACGGTTGCCTGACCAGGGGACAACGGAAGGAGCGGGATGACGGCAGAACCGGCCCACGCGGACGAGGAGTCGGGCCGCGCGGCACTGGGACGGGCCCTGCGGTATCTGCGGGAGCGGTCGGGGAAGTCCCTCGGCCAGCTCGCCGGGGAGACCCGGTACGACAAGAGCTACCTGTACCGGCTGGAAGCGGGCCAACGGCTGTCCAAGCTGGCGGTGATGGAGGACCTGGACCGCTATTACGAGTCCGGGGACCTGCTGGTACGGCTGTGGAAGGTGGCCCGCCGCGAGGTCTTCAAGGACCGGTACAAGGAGTTCATGCGGCTGGAGCCGACGGCCCGCATCATGCACGTCTTCACGCTCGGGATCCCCGGACTGCTCCAGACGGAGGATGTGGCGCGAGAGCTGTTGTCCGGTGCCCAGGAAACGGCGGTGGACGCCGAGTTGGTCGAGGAACAGGTGGTGGCGAGGCTGGGCCGCCAGCAGTTGCTTCGCCGAACACCGGCGCCCTCGGTCCGGGTCATCATCGACGAATACGCCCTGCGTCGTCCCGTGCCGGAAGCCAAGGCGTGGCGGGAACAGCTGACACACCTGCTCGACACCGCGGAGCTGCCGTCGATCGTCCTCCAGGTGCTCCCGTTCGCGGAGGGCGCCCACCACCTCATGGACGGCTCACTGACCCTGCTCTGGCAGGAAGACGGCACGTCGATCGCCTATACGGAGGGCAACGGCTGCGCCGAGCTGATCGAAGATCCGGCGGCGGTGACACGCTACCGGCTGTCCTACGATCGCCTTCGGGACCGGGCGTTACCCCCGCCGGAGTCCATCGGGTTCATCAGGGGTGTCCTGGAGGAGCACAGATCATGAGCCGTACCCCCGACCTCGGCACCGCGGAGTGGCGCAAGTCCAGCTACAGCGACGGCGGGGCGAACAACTGCCTCGAAGTCGCCCATGACTTCCCCGGGCTCGTCCCCGTCCGCGACAGCAAGAACCCCACCGGCCCCACGCTCGTCTTCCCCGACCACGCCTGGACCGCCTTCGTGCACAACGTACGCGGGACCGGCCGATGACCATTCCCGCCACAGCGGTGTGGCGCAAGTCCAGCTACAGCGACGGTGGAGGCACGAACTGCCTCGAGGTCACCCATGACTTCCCCGGGCTCGTCCCCGTCCGTGACAGCAAGAACCCCACCGGCCCCGTCCTCGTCGTGGCCGCGCCCGCCTGGGCAGACTTCGTCGCGTTCGCCGTACGCCGCTGACGGGTCCCGGCCCCCGCGCCGGGGCCCGTCAGGCGTTCGGCGTGGCCCGTGCTCAGCCCTCCAGCACCGGCAGCAGCTCCGGGAGGTGTCCGTCCGAGGCCTCCGCCGCCGCCACGCGCTCGGCCGGGACCTCGCCGTACAGCGTCGTGCGCGGCTTCGCCGGGCGGCCCGCGAGGTCTGCGATGGCCACCAGGTCCTGGATCGACCGGTACGAGCCGTAACTCGACCCGGCCATACGGGAGATGGTCTCCTCCATCAGCGTGCCGCCGAGGTCGTTGGCGCCTGAACGCAGCATCTCCGCCGCGCCCTCCGTACCCAGCTTGACCCAGCTGGTCTGGATGTTGGTGATGTGCGGGTGGAGCAGCAGCCGGGCCATCGCGGTGACCGCCCGGTTGTCCCGGTCGGTGGGGCCGGGGCGTGCGATGCCCGCCAGGTAGACCGGGGCGTTGGTGTGGATGAAGGGCAGCGTCACGAACTCCGTGAAACCGCCGGTCTCCTGCTGGAGGCGGGCCAGTGTCCGGAAGTGGCCGAGCCAGTGGCGGGGCTGGTCCACATGGCCGTACATCATCGTGGACGATGAGCGCAGACCTACCTCGTGCGCCGTTCTGATCACCTCCAGCCAGGTGGCCGTGGGCAGCTTGCCCTTGGTGAGGATCCAGCGGACCTCGTCGTCCAGGATCTCGGCGGCGGTGCCGGGGATCGAGCCGAGACCGGCCTCCTTGGCGGCGAGCAGCCAGTCGCGGAGGGACAGGCCGGTGCGGGTCGCGCCGTTGACGACCTCCATCGGGGAGAACGCGTGGACGTGCATGTCCGGGACGCGTTCCCGCACGGCCCGCGCGATGTCGAAGTAGGCGGTGCCCGGCAGGTCCGGGTGGATGCCGCCCTGCATGCAGACCTCGACCGCGCCGACGTCCCAGGCCTGGGCCGCGCGGTCCGCAACCTGGTCCAGGGAGAGGGTGTAGGCGTCGGCGTCGGTGCGGCGCTGGGCGAAGGCGCAGAAGCGGCAGCCGGTGTAGCAGACGTTGGTGAAGTTGATGTTCCTGGTGACGATGTACGTGACGTCGTCACCGACCACGTCGCGGCGCAGCGTGTCCGCGATCCGGCACAGCTCGTCCAGGGCCTCGCCGTCGGCGTGGAGCAGGGCGAGGGCCTGGTCGTCGGTGAGCTTCGTGGGGTCGTCGGCGGCCTGGCCGAGTGCCTGGCGTACGTCGGCGTCGATGCGGGACGGGACCATGCCGGGGGCGGCGGCCTCGCGCAGTGCCTCCCAGTCGCCGTACACCTCGTCGAAGTCGTTCCGCCGGTCGCCGGTGCGGCCCTCGGTGTCGATGGTGTGGTGCAGATCGGTGCGGCCGAAGGAGGTGAAGCCCTCGTCGGGCTCCTGCCAGGGCAGCCCGGCCGGGATCGCGCCCTCCTTCGCGAGGCCCGTCTCGGGGTCGGCCAGGGCCCGCACGTGCGGAAGGAGGCGCGGGTCGAGCCAGGGTTCACCCCTGCGGATGAACTCGGGGTAGATGGTGAGGCGTTCACGCAGCTCGAAGCCGGACTCGGCGGTGCGGGCGGCCAGTTCCTCGATGTGCGGCCAGGGCCGCTCGGGGTTGACGTGGTCCGGGGTCAGCGGCGAGACGCCGCCCCAGTCGTCGATGCCGGCGCCGATGAGCAGGGCGTACTCGGCGTCCACCAGGTTCGGCGGGGCCTGGATACGGGCCGAGGGGCCCAGGATGTGGCGGGCGACGGCGATGGTCGCGGCCAGCTCCTCCAGCTCCGCGTCCGGCATCCCGCGCATCGCCGTGTCCGGCTTGGCGCGGAAGTTCTGGACGATGACCTCCTGGATGCCGTGATAGGCGCGGGCCGTCCTGCGCAGCTCGAACAGGGAGTCGGCGCGCTCCTCGTGGTCCTCCCCGATGCCGATCAGGATGCCGGTGGTGAACGGGACGTTGGAACGTCCGGCGTCCTCCAGCACCCGCAGCCGCACCGCGGGTTCCTTGTCCGGGGAGCCGTGGTGCGGGCCGCCCTTCTCGGACCAGAGCCGGGTCGCGGTCGTCTCCAGCATCATGCCCATGGACGGGGCGACCGGCTTGAGCCGCTGGAGGTCGGTCCAGGTCAGGACGCCGGGGTTGAGGTGCGGGAGCAGCCCGGTCTCCTCCAGCACGCGGATGGCCATGGCCCGCACGTACGCCAGGGTGTCGTCGTACCCCTCGGCCTCCAGCCACTCGCGCGCCTCCGGCCAGCGGTCCTCCGGCCGGTCGCCGAGCGTGAACAGGGCTTCCTTGCAGCCCGCCTCGGCACCCTTGCGGGCGATGTCGAGGACCTCGTCGGGCGACAGGAACATCCCGTGCCCGGCCCGCCTGAGCTTGCCCGGCACGGTGACGAAGGTGCAGTAGTGGCAGGTGTCGCGGCAGAGCCGGGTGAGGGGGATGAAGACCTTGCGGGAGTACGTGATCACTCCCGGACGGCCCGCCGCGTCGAGTCCGGCGTCACGCACCCGGGCGGCGGACGCGGCGAGGTCCTTGAGATCCTCCCCCCGCGCCTGGAGCAGGACGGCGGCCTCGGCCCTGTCGAGGGTGACACCGTCGCGAGCCCGCCGGAGGGCGCGCCGCATCGCGTTGGTCGTGGGGCGTCCGCGCTGAGGATCGGTCATGATCCGAGCATACGAGCGGCGTCCGCCGTCCGGACCGGGGCCTCTCTCGGGTTAACCGGCCGATCACTCCTGGCGCCTTGACCGATACGCCCCGATTTCACCCTAGGGTCGGGACGGTGATGGAAACCATCGTCTTCGACATCGGTGAAACGCTCGTCCGCGACGACCGCCACTGGGCTTCCTGGGCCGACTGGCTGGGCGTTCCTCCGCACACCGTGAGCGCCCTGGTCGGTGCCGCGGCCGCCCACGGCCGGGACGGCGAGGACGCGCTGCGCCTCCTGCGGCCCGGTATGAACGTCACCGAGGCGTACGGCGCCCGGGTGGCGGCCGGGCGGGGCGAGCACCTGGACGAGACGGACCTGTACCCGGACGTCCGCCCGGTCCTGGCGGAACTGCGGGCGCGGGGCCTGCGGGTGGTCGTCGCGGGGAACCGGTCGGCGCGGGCCGGGGCGCTGCTGCGGGCCCTGGACCTGCCGGCGGACCTGGTGGTCACCTCCGGGGAGTGGGGGGTGGCCGCCCCGGACCCGGCGTTCTTCGCCCGCGTCCTGGAGGTCGCGCACGCCCCGGCGCACGCCACGCTGTACGTGGGCGACCACCCGGCCGACGACCTGTTCCCGGCGAAGGCGGCGGGACTGCGGGCCGCGCACATCCGCCGTGGCCCGTACGGGTACGGGTGGGCGGATCATCCGGACGTGGCACGGCTGGCGGACTGGCGTCTCGGCGCCCTGACGGACCTGCCCGCCCTGCTCGACGCCGACCGGGGCGCCCCGAACGACCCGGGCGGCACAGGCGGCACAGGCGGCACAGGCGACTCGAACGACCTGCACCACCTGGACGACCCGAACGACCCGAACGACCTAGGCGACTCGAACGACACGAGCGACCCGGACGCCCCGAACCACGAGGTCGGCGCGGACCGGCGGCCGTCGCGCGGATCCGGCGCGTCCGCGCCGCCGGACGGCGCCCCCGGGCCCACACCACGGGTCACCGGCCTGCCCGCCTCCCGGAACGCCGGGCGGCACACGCCGAGCGCCAACCGGCCGAAGCCGTAGGCGAGTTGTGCGCCCGCTCCCACGCGCGGGCTCCAGGGCGGCCCGCACCCCGGCCCGCACCCCGGCGCGCCCGTACGCGCACACCAGCGCGCCCGCACCAGCACCCCGGCACATCCGCGCCCGGCGCACTCGCCACCCGGCGCACCCGCCCGCCCCCGCGGACGCGCCCCCTACGCCCCGGAGGCGGCCGTGTCCTGCTCGTCGTCCCCGCGCAGCGACAGCCGCAGCCGGTCGCTGGCCAGCCGCATGTGCTCGGCCATCGCCGCGTCCGCGGCCTCCGGGTCGCCCGCCCGGATCGCGTCGAGCACCGCCCGGTGCTCGCACAGGGTGCCGCTGACGGTGCCCTCGATGTCCCCGGCCCGCTCCATCCACACCTGGAGCAGGGCCCGGATGGAGTGCAGGATGTCGCTGAGCACCGTGTTGCGGGCGATGTGCGCCGTCTCCAGGTGGAAGGCGATATCGGCCTCGATGAACGCCTTGACGTCCGTCCCGGCCTCGCGCATCCGCTCCAGGTGCTGTTCGAGGCGTTCGATGTCCTCCTCGCCGGCCCGGTCCGCGGCCAGCCGTGCCGACATGCCCTCCATGAAGGTGCGGACCTCGACCAGGTCCTGCGTACGCCGCTGACCGAGCATCAGCCCCCAGTTGATGGCCCGGGGCAGGAACTCGCTGGTCCCCTCGCGCACATAGCTGCCCGACCCCGGGCGGATCTCGATGATCCCCAGGACGTCCAGCGCGGAGAGCGCCCCGCGCACGCTGGAGCGCGCGACGCCGAGCGCGTCGGCGAGCTGGCGCTCCGCGGGCAGCCGGGTGCCCGGCTTCAGGTTTCCCTCGGACAGATGATCAAGGAGTCGCTTGGCCACCTCGCTGACCGAGGACTCCCGGACGACGGGGCGCAGGAGTGACGTGAAATCGGGCGCTTCGGGCTGCGTGGACACGCTGACCAGTACATCAGACCGGGCGGCCGGTGCCGGGAGGGGGCGGAAGATAACGCGCTCATCGGTCGAGGAGAAGAGCTCAGCGGAGCGACCTACGTCACTTTGGTAAATTGGTGACCAATTTACGATCCAGAGCTAGCTTGGAGTTGTTCACCGGCTGGAAACACGACCCCCGCGGTTCGCCTTCGCCTGCCGGAGCAGACACAGAACCGGACAAAGCGGTCCGCAAGCGAGGAGTCTCCCTATGGGCGCCACTGCGCATTCAGCCATCACGGGATCAGCCGTCGAGAGATCAACCATCCGGAAGGTCTCGATCCGGCTCGTCCCCTTCGTGGCCCTGATGTTCTTCGTGAACTACCTGGACCGGACGGCCGTCTCCTTCGCCGAGCCGAACGGCATGGGACAGGACCTCGCGCTCACCGCGGCACAGTTCGGCTTCGCCTCCGGTGTCTTCTTCATCGGCTACATCATTCTCGAAGTGCCCAGCAACATGGCGCTGCACAAGTTCGGCGCCCGCCGCTGGCTGGCCCGGATCATGGTCAGCTGGGGCATCGTCGCGCTCCTGTTCACCTGGGTGCAGAACAGCGAGCAGCTGTACACGCTCCGCTTCCTGCTCGGGGTCGCCGAGGCCGGGTTCTTCCCCGGCGCGATCCTCTTCCTGAGCCAGTGGGTGCCTTCCCGGCACCGTACGAAGGTGCTCGGGCTCTTCTACCTGGCGCAGCCCCTGACCACGGTGATCGGCGCCCCGCTGGCCGGCTGGTTCATCAACCAGCACGGGCTCTTCGGCCTCGAAGGCTGGCGGGTGATGTTCCTCGGCGTGTCGATCCCGGCGATCCTGCTCGGCGTCATCGCCTGGTTCTACCTGATCGACAAGCCGGCCGACGCCAAGTGGCTCACCCCGGCCGAGAAGGACTGGCTGACCACGGAGCTGGCCGCCGAGAACGCGGGCAAGACCGGTGCCGACGAGAAGACCAGCCACGGCAAGGCGGCCCTGAAGTCGGCCTTCACCAACAGCCGGGTCTGGACCCTCGCCCTGATCTACTTCGGCTTCATCTACGGCCTGTACGCGCTGGCGTTCTTCCTGCCGACGATCATCAACGGCTTCCAGGAGCAGTTCGGCACCACGTTCAGCGTCATGGACAAGGCCTACATCACGGCCATCCCCTATCTGCCGGCCGCGGTCGTCCTGTACTTCTGGTCGCGCCACGCCACCCGGCACGGGGTGCGGACCTGGCACATCGCGGGCCCGGCCGTCGTCGGCGGCATCTCCATCCCGCTCGCCCTCTACATGGGTTCGCCCGCCGCGACCGTCGCCGTCATCACCGTCACGGCCTGCGCGATCTTCGCCGCGCTGCCGGTCTTCTGGTCCGTGCCCTCGCAGTTCCTCACCGGTGCCGCCGCCGCGGCCGGTATCGCCCTGATCAACACCGCGGGCAATGTGGCCGGCTTCGCCGCCGGATACGTCACCGGGTGGCTGAAGGACTTCAGCGGTGACTACTACCTGCCGCTGTTCCTGGTCGGTGCCTTCATGCTCATGTCCGCCGCGCTGATGCTGTGGCTCGCGAACCGGTCCAGGGGCCGGGGCGCGGACCAGGGCCGGCCCCTCGCAGAGGTCCGCTGATGACCCGCCTCTTCAACGATCCCGCCGCCTTCGCCGACGAGGCACTCGAAGGCTTCGCCGCCGCCCACCCCCGCCGGGTCCGCCGGGTCCCGGGCGGGGTGGTCCGGGCCACCCGTACCGCCCCCGGCCAGGTCGCCGTCGTGGTGGGCGGGGGCTCCGGCCACTACCCGGCCTTCTCCGGCCTGGTCGGCCAGGGCCTCGCGCACGGCGCCGCGGTCGGCAACGTGTTCGCCTCGCCCTCCGCGCACCAGGTCCGCCAGGTCGCCGAGGCCGCCGAGACCGGCGGCGGTGTGCTGCTCGCTTACGGGAACTACGCCGGGGACGTGCTGCACTTCGGCCAGGCCGCCGAGGCGCTGACCGCGGCGGGCATACCCACCCGCACGCTCGGCGTCACGGACGACATCTCCAGCGCCTCCCCCGAGGAGGCCCCCAAGCGTCGCGGTGTCGCCGGTGACCTGGTCGTCTTCAAGACCGCCGCCGCCGCTGCCGAGGCCGGTCTCCCGCTCGCGGAGGTCGCCCGGATCGCGGAGCTGGCGAACGCCCGTACCCGCTCCTTCGGGGTGGCGTTCTCCGGCTGCACGCTGCCGGGCGCCGACCACCCGCTGTTCACCGTGGACGAGGGCCGGATGGCCGTCGGGCTGGGCATCCACGGCGAGCCCGGCATGGGCGAGCGGCCCGTGCCCAGCGCCGACGAGGCGGCGGAGCTGCTGGTCTCCACGGTCCTGGCCGAGCTGCCCGAGGGGGTGGAGGCGCCGCGCGGCCACCGTGCGGCCGTCATCCTCAACGGCCTGGGTTCGGTGAAGTACGAGGAACTGTTCGTCGTCTACCGCCGGGTCGCCCAGCTCCTGGCCGAGGCGGGGATCGAGGCCGTCGATCCGGAGGTCGGGGAGCTGGTCACCAGCTTCGACATGGCGGGCGTCTCGCTCACCCTGTGCTGGCTCACCGACGAGCTGGAGCCCCTGTGGACGGCCCCGGCCGACGCCCCCGCCTACCGCAAGGGCATCGTCGAGGCCGCCGAACTCCTCGCCCCGGACACCCTGGCGGAAGCCGTCGAGGAAACCGTCCCGCCCGCCACCGACGCCTCCCGCGAGGCGGCCCGCACCATCCTCGCCGCCCTGCGCGTCCTCACGGACACGGTGGACACCCACGCCGACGAGCTGGGCCGGATCGACGCGGTCGCCGGGGACGGCGACCACGGCATCGGCATGCGGCGCGGCTCCACCGGCGCCTACGAGGCGGCGGTACGCGCCGAAGCCCTCGGCGCCGGTGCGGAAACGCTCCTGCACCGGGCCGCCGACGCCTGGGCCGACCGGGCGGGCGGCACCTCCGGCGCCCTGTGGGGCGTCATCCTCCGTGCGGTCGGCTCCGCCCTCGGGGACACCGAGCGGCCCACCGCCGCCGTGGTGGCCGCCGGGGTCCGTGAGGCGTCGGCGGGCGTGATGCGGCTGGGAAAGGCGGAGGTCGGGGACAAGACGATGGTCGACGTCCTCGTGCCGTTCGCCGAGGCCCTGACCGCCGCCACGGACGCCGGGCAGCCGTTGCCCGCCGCCTGGGGCACCGCCGCCGACGCCGCGTCCGAGGCCGCCGAGGCCACCGCCGGCCTGCTCCCCCGGATGGGCCGCGCCCGCCCGCACGCCGAGAAGAGCCTCGGCACCCCGGACGCCGGAGCCCACTCGCTCGCCCTGATCGTCCGCGCCGTGCACGGCGTGTTCGCACCCACCCTGGAGAACCACTGATGTCCGACAAGCTCCGCATCGTCGTCGGCTCCGACGACGCCGGATACGCGTACAAGGAAGCCCTCAAGAAGGACCTGGAGGCCAGCGGCCTCGTCGTCACCGTCACCGACGTGGGGGTGGACGCGGACGGGCACACCGCCTACCCGAAGGTCGCCATCGCCGCCGCCGAGATGGTCGCGCGCGGCGAGGCCGACCGCGCCCTGCTGGTCTGCGGCACGGGCCTCGGGGTGGCCATCGCCGCCAACAAGGTCAAGGGGATCCGGGCCGTCACCGCCCACGACTCCTTCTCCGTCGAGCGCGCGGTGCTCTCCAACAACGCCCAGGTCCTCACCTTCGGGCAGCGCGTCGTCGGCCTGGAGCTGGCCCGCCGGCTGGCCGCCGAGTGGCTGACGTACCGCTTCGACACGGCCTCGGCCTCCGCCGCCAAGGTCGCGCTCATGGACGACTACGAGAACCAGCAGGAAGCCGCAGCCTGATGTCCCCCGCCCCGCAGCCCCGGGTCACGATCGGGGTGAGCCTGAAGATGTACTTCGGCCACCACCAGACCCTCAACTGGGCCCGCTCGATCGCGGACCTGGCCGCCCGGCACCCCGCCGTCACGGGCGGCACGGCCGAGCTGTTCGTGCTGCCCGCCTTCCCCGCCCTGGTCCCGGTCACCGGCATCCTCGCCGGTACCCGGGTGCTGACCGGCGCCCAGGACCTGGCGACCGAGGACTCCGGCCCGTACACCGGCGAGGTCAGCGGTGCGCATCTGCGTGAGATCGGTGCCCGGTACGCCGAGGTCGGCCACGCCGAGCGGCGCCGCCTCTTCGGCGAGGGCGACACCGTCGTCTCCGCCAAGACGGCCGCCGCCCTGCGCAACGGCCTGACCCCGGTGCTCTGCGTCGGCGAGCTGGACCACGTCTCCCCGGACGAGGCCGCCGCCCGCACGGTCGCCGAGGCGGAACGCGTCCTGGCCACCGCCGCCCACGACGGCCCGCTCGCCCCGGTCGTCCTCGCCTACGAGCCGCAGTGGGCGATCGGCGCCCCCCGGCCGGCCTCGCCCGAGCACATCCGCACGGTCTGCCGGGCCCTGGCCGACTGGCTGGCCACCCAGCCCGCGCTGTCCGGCAGCCGGGTCATCTACGGCGGAAGCGCGGGCCCCGGCCTCCTCACCGAGCTGGGCGCGGGCGTCGACGGCCTGTTCCTGGGCCGCTTCGCGCACGACCCGGCGGCGGTCGCCCGCATCCTCGACGAGACGCTGGAAGGAGCCGGTCCATGTCCTACGGCCTGAGCACCTACGCCTACTTCTGGCGCCTCTCCGACAAGGCACCCCGGCCCCTCACCCTGGACGAGATGCTCGCCGAGACCCGCGAACTGGGCGGCGAGGTCTTCCAGATCTGCGACTACCCGCCGATCGAGGGGTACGACGACGCGGCCCTGGACGCCCTGCGCGCCACGGCGGCCGGGTACGGCATCACGCTGGAACTGGGCACCCGGGGCGTGCGCCCCGACCACCTCGCCCGCTATCTGCGCATCGCCCGCCGCCTCGGCGTCACGCTGGTCCGCTCGATGCTGAACACGGCGGACCACCGTCCCACCCCGGCCGAGGCCACCGCCCTGCTGCGCGAGACGGTCCCCGCCTACGCGGCGGCGGGCGTCACGCTGGGCCTGGAGACGTACGAGCAGGTCTCCACCGACGACCTGCTGTCCGTCGTACGCGGTGTGGACAGCCCGCACCTGGGCGTCGTCCTCGACCCGGGCAACAGCGTCGCCCGGCTGGAACGCCCGGTGGACGTCATCGACGCCACCGCCCCCCACGTGGTGAACATCCACGTCAAGGACTTCTCGTTCTCCCGCCGGGACGGCTGGGTCGGCTTCACCTTCGCCGGCTGCCTCCTCGGCGAGGGCCTCCTCGACTACCGGCACATGATCGACACGGTCGGGCCGGACGAGCGGGGCGTCAACCAGATCGTGGAGCACTGGCTCCCCTGGCAGGGCGGTTTCGAGGAGACCGCCCGCCTGGAGGACCAGTGGACCCGGCACAGCATCACCACCCTTCTGAGGAGCAAGTAATGGCCACCGAATCCAGGACCGTCGCCGTCATCGGGGCCGCGGGCAAGATGGGCCAGCGGGTCTCCAACAACCTGGTCAAGAGCGGTTTCACGCCGCTCTTCGCGGAGAACTCGCCCAAGGGCCAGGAGCTGATCCGCGAGCTCGGCCGCGAACTGACGGACAGCGCCGACGCGGCCGCCCGCGCCGACGTCGTGATCCTGGCCGTCCCGGACGTCATCCTCGGCACGGTCTCCGAGCAGCTCGTCCCGCTGATGAAGCCCGGCGCGATCCTGCTGACCCTGGACCCCGCCGCCGCGTACGCCGGTCTGCTGACCCGCCGCGCCGACGTGGCCAACGCGGTCGCGCACCCCTGCCACCCGTCGGTGTTCCTGGAGCGCACGACGAAGGAGGAGTGGGCGGACACCTTCGGCGGGATCGCCGCCCCGCAGGAGGTCGTGGCCGCCTTCGAGCCCGCCACCGAGTCCCCCGACCCGGCGGCCCACGAGCTGGCCGAGGCCGTCATCTCCACCATCTACGCCCCGGTGGTCGAGGTGCACTGGGTGACCGTCAAGCAGCTCGCGGTCCTGGAGCCGACCCTGGTCGAGACGATCGCCTGCATGGTCGGCGCCCTGCTGACCGAGGCCCTGCACGAGACCGTCCACACCGTGGGCGTCCCGGAGAAGGCCGCCCGCGCCATGCTGCTCGGCCACACGCAGGTCGCCCTGGCCAACACCCTCAAGGGCGACAACCCGTTCTCCGACGCGTGCCTGATCGCGATGGACTACGGCCGTGAGTCGATCGTGCGCGAGGACTGGAAGAACGTCTTCAAGGACGACGAGCTGGACAAGGTCATCACGCGGATGCTGCGGATCAAGGAGATCAACCGCTGATCCGGACCTGACACCGGATCAGCCGCCGGGTCGCTCCGGCGCGAACGGGCCGGGCTCACCACCAACAGGGGGGAGAGCCCGGCCCGTTGGCGTGCCCGCGTCTCATGTGCCGAGGACGCGGGAGAGCCCGTAGTCGAAGCGCTCGTCGAAGGACGTCTCGCCGAAGTGCGCGGCGGCCCGGGACAGCGACGGGTACGCGCCCGTGGCCAGGCTCCGCGCGAAGGCCCCGCCCAGCGCGTCCGGCTGCGCCTGCTCCTCCTGGGCCAGCCCGAGGGTGAAGTAGACCAGGGTCCAGGCCGTCCACACCGCCTCCCGCTCCCCCAGTCCGCCGGTCAGCAGCGCCTCCACCACCAGCTCGGCGAACCGGAGCGTGGCGGGCTCGGCCGCGTACGTACCGGCCACGATCCTGGCCCCGTCGCGGTGGGCCAGCAGCGCGCGGCGGTAGCGGTGGAACAGCTCGCGGACGCGCGGCTCCCAGGCCTCGGGCAGCCCGTCCGACGGTGCCTCGGCCAGGATCGCGTCCGCCATCAGCTCCAGCAGCCGGGCCTTGGTCTTCGCGTGCCAGAGCACCGTGTTCATCCGGACGCCGAGCCGGTCCGCGATGCCCCGGATCGAGAGCCCGTCCGCGCCCTTCTCGTCCAGCAGCTCCAGGGCCGCCCGCACCACCGTGCCGGGGTCGAGCCGGGTCCGGGCCGCGTCCTCCACTTGCTTCTTGGTCACCGACCTAGTCTACTGGGCGAAACACTCTTGGTCACTGACCAAGAAATCCGGTCGAGAGCCGAGGAGCCGTCATGGAACACAGCGCCGCCGAACACGTCGTCATCGCGGGAGGCGGGCCCACCGGCCTGTGGCTCGCCGCCGAACTGCGCCTGGCCGGGACGCCCGTCACCGTCCTGGAGACCCGGCACGAGCGGGACCCCCACTCCAAGGCGCTCACCCTCCATCCGCGCACGCTGGAGGTCCTGGCCTTCCGGGGCGTGGCGGAGCCCTTCCTCGCCGAGGGGCGGCGCATCCCGAGCGGCCACTTCGGCGGGCTGGACGACCGTATGGACTTCGCCGTCCTGGACACGCCCTACCCGTTCACACTCGCCCTGCCGCAGGCCCGTACCGAAGAACTGCTGGAGGCGCACGCGGTGGCGGCCGGTGCCGACCTGCGACGCGGGCACCGGGTGACCGGCCTCACCCAGGACGAGGACGGGGTGAGCGTCGGGGCGACCGGCCCCGACGGGCCGTACACCCTGCGTGCCGCGTACGTCGTGGGCTGCGACGGCACCCGGAGCACCGTCCGCGAGGCCGCCGGGATCGCGTTCCCCGGCACCGACGCCACCACATGGGGCTGGCTCGGCGACGTGGTGCTGGACGATCCGCCCACGGGGGCGGTGTACGCCGCTTCCGGTCCGGCGGGCGGCGTCATGGCCGTCCCGATGCCGGGCGGTCTGCACCGGATCGTCGGCGGCGACCCCGACAGCAACGGCCCGGACCACCCCGGCGAGCTGACCCTCGACGCCCTGCGCGCCAAGGTGACCCGGATCGCCGGTACGGACTTCGGCATGCGCGACCCGAGCTGGCTCTCCCGGTTCGGCAACGCCACCCGCCAGGCCGCCGCCTACCGCCAGGGCCGCGTCCTGCTCGCGGGCGACGCCGCGCACATGCACTATCCGGCCGGAGGCGTGGGCCTCAACGTCGGCGTGCAGGACGCCACCAACCTCGGCTGGAAACTGGCCGCGACGGTGGCGGGCACGGCCCCCGACGCCCTCCTGGACAGCTACCACACCGAACGCCACCCGGTCGGCGCCGATCTGCTCCTCAGCACCCGGGCCCAGACGGCCCTGATGAACGCCCGGTCACCGGAGGGCCAGGACCTGCGGACCCTGCTCAGCCAACTCGTCGCCACCGTCCCCGCGTTCTCCCGGAGCCTGGCCGAACGTCTCTCCGCGCTCGCCGTCACCTATCCGCCCACGACCCCCGGCCACCCGCTCACCGGCCACCGCGCCCCGAACCTCGAACTCGCGGGCTCCACCGACCTGTTCACCGCCCTGCGCCCCGGCCGGTACGTCCTCCTCACCTTCACCGGCACCCCGGCCCCCGCCCCCGGCGTCGTCCCGCACGCCGCGCCCCGGCCGGCCGGCCGTCCCGCCTGGTGCACCGTGAGCGCCGCCCTGATCCGCCCGGACGGCCATGTCGCCTGGGCGAGCGACCAGCAGGACGACGAGGCGCTGGGGGCGGAGATACGGACGGCCGTCTCCGCCACCACCGGGCGCCGGGGGGACACCGCTCGCCCCGGGCGACGACCGTGACCCCCATGTGACCGGCACCCCGTACTCTCCAGCCGGTCAGGAAATTGACGGGGTGCGATCACATCGGGGGACGTTCATGACATACCGGCGCGCGGTCATACCCGCACTGGTCGGAGGGGTACTGCTCACGGCGCTGCTGTGGTGGGCCGGGGCGAGCGTGGAGGCGCTGCACCTCCAGGGCGCCACCGACGCGCTCGGCGGCCGGATGGTGGCCGACCTTCAGTACTGGCTCTCGCCGTGGGCGTACGACCCGCCCGAAGCGCTCCGGCTCGGCAGCGGAGGACTGGGCGACACCGGGGTGGACGGCGCCCGGTACCTCTCGCTGCACGAGACCGGGATGCAGGTCCGGTTCGCGGCGCTGTTCGTCTTCTTCGTCCCCGGGGCGCTGCTCCTGGTCCGCGGGCTGCCGCCGGTGAACCGCCGGGCCGTGGTCACACTGCTCGCGGTGTGGGCCTGGGGGACGGTGGCCGGGATGCTCGCGACGACCGTCTCGGCGCCGTGGCTGATCGCCTCGTCCGGGCGCGGGAGTTACCGGGTCCTGCCGCAGCTGGCGAGCATGATGTCGTCCGGCCAGCAGATCACCGTGGTGGCCTCGCTCGTCACCGCGGCGGTCACCGTCCTCGTGGCGTGGATCACCGCCAAGGGCGCGGGTCCGCTGCCGCTGGGCATCGTCCCTGCACGCGCGGCCCGTCTGGCGGCGACCGCCGGTACGGTCGTGGTCGCCGTGTCCTCGGTGGTGCTCTCGTACCACCGGGTGGCGGCCTCCTTGCAGACGGTCCCCCTGTCCGGCCGGCTGCTCTCCGAACCGGGCGACCTGCTGCGCAAGTTGCTGCTGCTCGGCTACTGGGCGCCGCCCACGGACGGGGCGTTCGGCCACTGGCTGCTGTACCGCCTCGGTGACGTCCTGCTGCTCGCCGTGGTGTGGTGGGCGCTGCGGCTGCTGCCCGTGCTGCTCACCCGGGCCACGGTCCCGGCGACGGCGGTCGGGGCGGTCTGCGCGACCGTCGTCGGGCTGCTGGTGAACCAGGTGTGGCAGTCCGCGGTGACCTCGGCGGACTCAGGCACACGGTGGGGCTGGCAGCACCTGACCGGCGCTCTCGGCGGCGGGGTCCCGGCGGCCCTGCTCTGGGGCCTGCTGGCGGGCGTCACCGCCACCGTCACCCTGCGGCTGGCCGGGGGCCGCCCGGAGACCACCGAAGCCCCACCGGCCGAGCCCGTCACCACCCCGCCGCCCGCACTCCCGACCGAGCCCACCGGATGACCTGAGCCCCCGCCCGGCAACATGCCGGGCGGACTCTCACTCAGCACAGAACGCGCGTGAAGTGTACACTTGCGTACATGAGTGACACTCTGCCGATCACTGAAGCCCGTGCCCGCTTCGGCTCCCTCGTCCGGAGAGCCTCGAACGCGCGGGAACGCATCACCATCACCGATCACGGACAGCCTGCGGCCATACTGATCAACCCCCAGGAGCTGGCCGAGATCGAGGACGCGCTCGCGCTCGCGCAGTACCGGGAGCGCGAGACGTCCGGAACGCTCGAAACCGTTCCGCATGACGAGGTGCGCGCGCGGCTCGGCCTGGAGCAGCGGTGACCCACCTGGTCGTCTGGGACGAGCACGCCATCGATCAGGCGGCCCGCTTCCTCAAGGACGACCCCGACGGGCTGCGCCAAGTGATGGACACCATCGACCTGCTCGCGGCTGATCCGGCCCCCAAGGGATCCGTCGCCTATGGCGCACCCACGTTGCGCCGCGTCCACGCGGGCCGCTACCGGGTGCTGTACGAGATCAAGGACGCCGAAGTCACCGTCATCGTGATCCACCTCGGCCGCCTCGGCTGACGACACACACCTGAGCCCCCGCCCGGCAACGTGCCGGGCGGGGGCTCAGGTGTGTCGCAGGGATGGGCGGGCTACTTGCCCAGTACCGCCTGCATCACGCTCTTCGCGATCGGGGCGCCGAGGCGGCCACCGGAGATGTCGGAGCGGGAGATGTCCATGGCGGTCGGGTCGATGAACACCGCGACCGCCACCGACCGGCCGTCGGAGGCCTTGCCGTACGAGACGAACCAGCCGTACGGGACTTCCTTGCTCACGTCGTTGCCGCGCTGAGCCGTACCCGTCTTGCCGCCCACCGTCACGCCGTCGATCAGCGCGCGCTGCGCGCTGCCCTCCTTGGCGGTGAACTCCATCATCTCCTGGACCTTCTTCGCCGTCTCCGGGGAGACCGCCTGGCTCATCTCCTTCGGGTCGTGCTTCTCCAGCGTCGAGACGTCCGGGCCGCGCAGCTCCTCCACGATGTGCGGCTGCATCAGCTTGCCGTCGTTGGCGAGCGCGGCCGTCACCATGGCCATCTGCATCGGGGTGCTCGTGAGGCTGCCCTGTCCCATACCGGTCAGCGCCGTGCCGGGCTTGTCCAGCTTCTCCGGGTAGAGGCTCTTGGTGGCGAGCATGTCACCGAAGGCGTCGGAGTAGACGTCCTCGTTGAAGCCGAACTTCTCGGCCGTCTCGCGCATCTTCTCGTCGCCGACCTTGAGGGCGGCGTCCAGGAAGACGTTGTTGCAGGAGTACTGCATGGCCGTCTTCATCGACGCCTTGTTGCACGTCGCGTCGCCGGCCTCACTGCTGATCTTGGTCGTGGACTGCGGCAGCGGGTACGGGGAGACCGCGTCGGTCGGCGCGTTGACGTCCGTGATGACGCCGTGCTCCAGGGCCGCGGCCGCCGTGAGGATCTTGAAGGTGGAGCCGGGCGGGAAGGTCTCGCGCAGCGGGCGGTTGGCGAGCGGCTTGCTCTTGTCGTCCACCAGCGCCTGGAACTTGTCGCCCTCCTTGAAGGAGTTCCCGGCGAAGACCGAGGGGTCGTAGGAGGGCGTCGAGACCAGGGCGAGCACCTTGCCGGTCGAGGGCTCCAGCGCGACGACCGCGCCCCGGGCACCCAGGTCGGTCAGCCCCTTGTACCCGGCCTCCTGCGCCTTCGCGTCGATGGTCGTGATCACGTCGCCGGCCCGGCGCGGCTCACCGGTGAGGATGTCCTTGGCGTGCCGGAAGGCGAACCGCTCGTCCTGGCCGCTGAGGATGGAGTCGTACGTCTTCTCCAGGAGGGACATGCCCTGCGCCTGCGAGGCGTAGCCGGTGACCGGGGCGTACATCTTGCCCTGCTTGAAGGTGCGCTGGTACTTGAAGTCGGTCCCCTCGACCTCCTTCGACCCGGTGATCGCCTTGCCGTTGACGATGATGTCGCCGCGCGGGGTCGCGAACTGCGTGATCTTCACGCGGCGGTTGTGCTCGTGGTTGGCCAGTTCCTCACTCTGGGCGAACTGGAGCCAGTTCGTCCGGATCAGCAGGGCCAGCATCAGCAGCCCGCAGAAGATGGCTATGTGGCGCAACGGCCTGTTCATCGTGCTCCCGCTCCCAGGCAGCCGAGCACACACGCACACGGGCCGCACCATCGATGTCCGGAGGTGATAGATGCGATTTTAGCCCCGCCGGTTGCACGGGGAACCGGCGGCCATGAGGTGGCGGCCCGTGCGGGGCGACTTTTCAGAGGTACGCCGCGTACGCGTCCAGCGCGCGCAGCACCTCCGGCTCACCGGCCGACGGGAGTTGCAGCACGACCTCTTCGACGCCCAGGTCCGCGTAGTGCGCCAGCTTGCCGGGGTCCGGGACGACGGCGTACGGGACGACCTGGAGGTGTCCGGGGTCACGGCCCGCCGCCTCCCACTCCGTACGCAGCTTCGGCAGCGCCTCCGCGAGCCCTCGCCCGCCGATGGGCAGCCAGCCGTCCGCGTCCCGGGCGATCTGCGCGAAGAGCTTCGGGCCCGCCGCCCCGCCGATCAGGGTGCGGGGGCCGTTCACCGGGCCGCGCGGGGCCCGCACCGGCTTGGGGTAGGCGTGGCTCGCCCGTACCGACTCGAACTCCCCGTCGTACGCGGTGGGTTCGTCGGCCCACAGGGCGCGCATCAGGGCCAGCCGGTCACGGCCCAGGGCCCGCCGGGTGGACCACTCGACCCCGTGGTCGGCGGCCTCCTCCACGTTCCAGCCGAAGCCGATACCGAGCGTGAGGCGGCCACCGGAGAGGTGGTCCAGGGTGGCGGCCTGCTTGGCCAGGTCGATCGGGTCGTGCTGGGCGATGAGCGTGATGCCGGTGCCCACCTCCAGCCGCTCCGTGACCGCGGCCGCCTGACCGAGGGCGACGAAGGGGTCCAGCGTGCGGCCGTACTCCGCCGGAAGCTCACCGCCCGCCGGATACGGGGTCTCCCGGCTGACCGGGATGTGGGTGTGCTCGGGCAGGTACAGCCCGTGGAACCCCCGCCGCTCCAGCTCACGCGCGAGCCGTACCGGGGTGATCGTCTGATCGGTGAGGAAGATCGTTGTGGCGATCCGCATGCGAGGAACCTCCGTGGTCGACCGTGACGGACCCAACGTATGCCGTGCGGCACGGAGTACGGAGCCCGAGGGGACCGGCGCCCGCGTCCGCCTGGAATCCGGCACTCCCCAGGGCGATCGATTTAGGTTAGCCTCACCTTAGTAAACCTCTGAGGGCCTCGGTGGGAAGGACCGCGATGAGTCATGGTTGGGAAGGCGTCGTCCTCAAGCTGTTCCGGGGGCGGGACTTCACGTTCACGGTCACCGGGGCCGAGCAGATCGACGAGGACTTCCGCCGGGTGCGTGTGACCGACGGCGGGCTGCTCGCCGCGACGGGCGGGGCGCACCCCACGATGTGGGTCCGGGTCTGGTTCGACCGGGCCGGCAAGCCGCACCAGCGCGGCTACACCCTGGTCGATCCGGACCCGGAGGCGGGCACGTTCAGCCTGGAATTCGCCCTGCACGACGGGACCGCGAGCGACTGGGCACGTGCGGCGAAGGCGGGTGACACCATCGACGCCACCCTTCAGGGCACCGGTTTCGAGCTGCCCGACCCGGCGCCCGCCCGGCTGTTCGTGGTCGGGGACCCGGCCTCGCTGCCCGCGATCAACTCCCTGCTGGACGCGCTCCCCGAGGTGCCCGCGACCCTCTGGTTCGAGACCGCGCACAGCTCCCCCGACGACCTGCCGCTGCGGCTCGACCCGGACCGCCACACCGTGCACCTGGTCCCGCGCCGCGACGGGGGCGCGCACTTGGTCGAGGAGGTCAAGGCCGCCCTGCCCGCGCTGCTCGGCCCCGACCCCTCGGACGCGTACGTGTGGATCGCCTGCGACACGGCGACGACCCGGGCGCTGGCCGGGTACGCCCGCAGGAAGCTGGGGGTGCCGAGGGAGCGGGTGAACGCCACGGGGTACTGGCGGCCCTGACCCCGTCGGGCGCGGTCCCCCGTCACGCCCGCCCCCTTCCGGTACGGATCACCGCTTCCGGTACAGCTCGTCGATCCGGTCCGCGAAGTCGCGGGTGATCGCGTCGCGCTTCAGCTTCAGGGACGGCGTCAGATGGCCGCCCTCCTCCGTGAAGTCCCCCGGCAGCACGGTGAACGTGCGGATGGACTCGGCGCGCGAGACCAGCCGGTTGGCCTCGTCCACCGCGCGCTGGAGCGCCGCGCGCAGCTCCTCGTCATGGACGAGTTCGCGGATCGGGACGCCCTCCTTCTTGTGCATCCGCCGCCAGTGGGCCAGCCCGTCCGGCTCCAGGGTGATCAGGGCCGCGATGAACGGCCGGTCGTCGCCGACGACCATGCACTGGCCGACCAGCGGGTGGGCGCGCAGCCAGTCCTCCAGCGGGGCGGGGGTGACGTTCTTGCCGCCGGAGGTGATGAGGATGTCCTTCTTGCGGCCGGTGATCGTGAGGTAGCCGTCCTCGTCCAGCGCCCCCAGATCGCCCGTCGGGAACCAGCCGTCCTCCCCGCGCGGCACTGGCCCGCCGCGCTCGGCGTCCCAGTAGCCCTGGAAGACCTGGCCGCCGCCGAGCAGCACCTCGCCGTCGTCCGCGATCCGTACGGCGGTGCCCGGCAGCGGCCAGCCCACCGTGCCCAGCCGGGGTTTGAGGGGCGGGGTGACGGTGGCGGCGGCGGTGGTCTCCGTCAGCCCGTACCCCTCGAATATCTGGATGCCCGCCCCCGCGTAGAACGCCGCGAGCCGGTGCCCCAGCGGGGAGCCGCCGCAGATCGCGTACCGCACATGGCCGCCGAGCGCGGCCCGGATGCGCCGGTAGACCAGCGGGTCGTACAGGGCGCGGGCGGCCCGCAGCCCGAGCCCCGGTCCGGGGCCCGTGCCGTGCTGGGCGGCCTCGACGGCCTCGCCGTACCGCTGGGCGATACGCGCCGCGCGGTCGAAGGAGGAGGCGCGGCCCATGTTCTCCGCGGTGGCCCGGCCGGTGTTGTACACCTTCTCCAGGACGTACGGGATGGCCAGCAGGAACGACGGTTTGAAGCCCGCCAGGTCCGCGAGCAGGTCCTCGGTGCGGATCGACGGCGCGTGTCCGAGGCGGACCCGGGCCCGCATGCAGCCGATCGCGACCATCCGCCCGAAGACATGGCTGAGCGGCAGGAAGAGCAGGGTGGACGCCGGGTCCTTGGAGACGGACTTGAAGACCGGGTGGAGCAGTTCGATGGCGTTGTCGACCTCGGCGAAGAAGTTGCCGTGGGTCAGGACGCAGCCCTTGGGGCGGCCGGTGGTGCCCGAGGTGTAGATGAGGGTGGCGGGGCTGTGCGGCTCCAGTGTGGCGCGGCGGGCGGCGACCACCGCGTCCGGGACGTCCTTGCCGAGCGCCTTCAGCCGGCCGATCGCCCCCGTGTCGAACTGCCAGAGGTGCAGCAGACCGGCGAGCTGCTGCCGCTCCTGGCTGACCAGCCGGCCCTGTTCCGTGGACTCCACGGCGCAGGCGGCGGCCCCGGAGTCCTGGAGGATCCAGCGGGTCTGGAAGGCGGAGGAGGTGGGGTAGACGGGGACGGTGACCAGTCCGGCCGCCCAGGACGCGAAGTCGAGCAGGGTCCACTCGTAGGTCGTACGGGCCATGATCGCGATCCGGTCCCCCGCGCGGAGGCCTTCCGCGATCAGCCCCTTGGCGACGGCCTGGACCTCGGCGGCGAAGTCGGCGGCCGTCACGTCCTGCCAGGTGCCGTCCGCCCGCTTACGGCTGAGCACCGCCTCGGCCGGGGCCTCGCGGGCGTTGTCGTACGGGATCTCGGCGAGCGAGCCGCGCCCCACGACCGGGGCGAGCGGAGGCACGGAGGCCTCCCGCACGGTGCCGTCCGCCGCCCTGACCCGGGTCGGCTCGACCAGGGCGGGCACGGAGGCGGTGGCGGACCCGGCGGGGGTGGGCACGGCGGCGGGGGTGGGCGTGGACACGGGCGGCTCCTCGACATGGGGTCCGGCGCCGGGCCCGTCCCTGGGCTCCGGCGCCGGCACGGGCTGCTGCTGGGTGCGCGGGTCGTACGCGTGCGGTGCGGTGCGGTTCCGGGTGGCGGGGGTTACGGGGTCCGGTGCCCGGAGGGTTACGCGGGCCGGGGCCTCCGGGGCCGGGGGTCACGGGGCCGGGGCTTTCAGGACGCCCCAGGTGACCAGGGCACCCGGAGGGCTCTTCGCCGCCCTCAGGGGCGTTCCAGGATCGCCGTGACCCCCTGGCCGCCCGCCGCGCAGATCGAGATCAGGCCACGGCCCGGGGTGCCCCGCTCCGCGAGGAGGGTGGCCAGCGTGGCCACGATCCGGGCCCCGGTCGCGGCGAAGGGGTGCCCGGTGGCGAGGGAGGAACCGGCCACGTTCAGCCTCTCCCGGTCCACCGGCGCGAGGCCCTGCTTCTCCCAGGAGGCCAGGGTGGCCAGCACCTGGGAGGCGAAGGCCTCGTGGATCTCGACGAGGTCGAAGTCCTCGATGCCGAGTCCGGCGCGCTCCAGCATCCTCGGCACAGCGTGGGCGGGTGCCATCAGCAGGCCCTCCTCCCCGTCCACGTAGTCCACGGCAGCGGTCTCGTACAGCGAGAGGTAGGCGAGCGGTTCGTGCCCGTGGGCCTCGGCCCACTCCTCGCTCGCCAGCAGCACGGTGGCAGCCCCGTCGGTGAGCGGGGTCGAATTGCCCGCCGTCATCGTCGCGTCGGGGTGCCCGGTGCCGAACACCGGCTTGAGAGTGGCCAGTTTGCCGGGCGTGGAGCCGGGGCGGAGGTTCTGGTCGCGGTCCAGACCGAGGAAGGGGACGACCAGGCCGTCCAGGAGGCCCCGGTCGTACGCGGCGGCGAGCCGCTGGTGGCTGGTGGCCGCCAGGAGGTCCTGGTCCTCGCGGGTGACGCCCCACGTCCGTGCGGTGAGCGCGGCGTGCTCACCCATCGACAGGCCGGTGCGCGGTTCGGCGTTACGCGGGATGTCCGGCACCAGGTGGCCAGGGCGTACGGCTGCGAGGGCCTTCAGCCGGCCGCCCGCCGACCTCGCCCGCCTGGCCCGGAGCAGGATGCGGCGCAGGTGGTCGTTGACCCCGAGCGGGGCGTCGCTGGTGGTGTCCGCGCCGCCCGCGACCGCCGAGTCCACCGCGCCCAGGGCGATCTTGTTGGCGGCGGCGATCACGGCCTGGAGCCCGGTGCCGCAGGCCTGCTGGACGTCGTACGCCGGGGTGCGCGGGTCGAGGGCCGAGCCGAGCACGGTCTCACGCGCCAGATTGAAGTCCCGGCTGTGCTTGAGGACCGCGCCCGCGACGAACTCGCCCACCAACTCTCCGCGCAGACCGAAGCGTTCGACCAGACCGTCCAGTGCGGCGGTCAGCATCCGCTGGTTGGAGACCTCGGCGTACGGGCCGTCGGCGCGGGCGAACGGGATGCGGCTGCCGCCGAGGACGGCGACCCGGCGCGGCTGCGGCAGCGGGAGGGGGATCAACTCGACCAACTCATCTCGACCTACTCCTGACCCTTGAGTAACCTTACTCTGGAGTAAATCTACGACCGAGCAGGAGTCTGGACAATGGCCGACCGCTATCTGCACCTGACCGGCACCGCACCCGGCCGCTTCCTGACCCGCCGGCTCGGCCTGCCGCAGCCCGTCCCGCTGCGCCGCTGGAGCCCGGCGACACCCACGCTCGACGGCCCGTCGCTGCACCTCACGGCCGGTGCGTCGGCTCTCGGGGAGACTCTCGGCCCGGTCCTCGCCGCCACCGGACCGGTGGTCACCACGGCCGCCGAGCGCCCGGCGGCCGTGGTCGTGGATGCGACGGGAATCACCACGGCGGCCGGGCTCGGCGCCGTCCACGCCGCGCTCCACCCGGTCGTACGGTCCCTGGCCACCGGCGGCAGGATCGTCGTCCTCGGCACCCCGCCCTCGCCCGACGACCACCACCAGGCCGCCGCCCAGCAGGCGTTGGAAGGGTTCGTCCGCTCGCTCGGCAAGGAGATCGGCCGGGGCGCCACCGCGCAGCTGCTCCGGATACCGCCGGGCGCCGCCGCCGGTGCCGAGTCCACCCTGCGCTTCCTGCTGTCACCCCGCTCCGCGTACGTCAGCGGTCAGGTCATCGAGCTGACGGACACCGCCCCCGACCCGGTCGCCGACTGGGCGGCCCCGCTGTCCGGGCGCACCGCGCTGGTCACCGGCGCGGCCCGGGGCATCGGCGCCTCGGTCGCCTCCGTGCTGGCCAGGGACGGCGCCCAGGTGATCTGCCTGGACGTCCCGCAGGCCCAGGAGGACCTGGTCCGCACCGCCGATCGGCTCGGGGCGAGGGCCCTGCCGCTGGACATCACCGCCGCCGACGCGGCCGAACGCATCGCCGCGGCCGCCCCGGAGGGCCTGGACGTCCTCGTCCACAACGCCGGTGTCACCCGGGACCGGCGGCTGGCCAACATGCCCGCCGAGCGCTGGGCGCAGGTCATCGAGGTCAACCTCGACAGCGTCCTGCGCACCACCGACGCCCTGCTGAAGGCGGGCGCCGTGAACCGGGGCGGCCGGATCGTCGCCACCGCGTCCATCGCCGGCATCGCGGGCAACAACGGCCAGACCAACTACGCGGCCTCCAAGGCGGGCATCATCGGTCTGGTCCGCTCCCTGGCCCCGCGTGCCGCAGCCGAGCACGGCGTCACGGTCAACGCGGTGGCGCCCGGCTTCATCGAGACGAAGATGACGGCCGCCGTCCCGCTCTTCATACGGGAGGCGGGGCGCCGGATGAACTCCCTGTCCCAGGGCGGCCTTCCGGTGGACGTCGCGGAGACCACCGCCTGGCTCGCCCAGCCCGCCTCCACCGCCGTCAACGGCCAGGTCGTCCGGGTCTGCGGCCAGAGCCTGCTGGGGGCCTGAGCCATGACCGCCCTCGGCGTGTCCCTGCTGCGCGGAGCCGTCACCTCCCCGTTCAAGCGGGCCGGCGGCCCCGGCGCCACCCTGCCGACGGGCCGCGAGGTGCTGCCCGCCGCGCCCACCGCCCCGGCGCCCCTCGCCGCGTACCGGGCGCTCTGCGGCTTCACCGACCCGGAGAACCTGCCGCTCACCTATCCGCATGTGCTCGGCTTCCCGCTCGCCATGCGGCTGATGACCCGACGGTCCTTCCCGCTCCCGGTCCTGGGCCTGGTCCACACCTGGATCGAGATCACCGCGCACCGGCCGCCGCGCCCGGAGGACCGCCTCGAACTCACCGTGTACGCCGCCGAACTGACGGCTCATCGGCGCGGCACCGAGGTCACGGTGGTGACCGAGGCGCGGTGTGCGGGGGAGACGGTCTGGGAGTCACGCAGCGGCTATCTGTCCCGGCACGCGGCGTCCGGTACGCCCGGCGGCACCGCGGACCGGTCGCGGGGCGCCACCGTCCGGGCGGGGGCGTCCGCCGCCGGGACCGCCCCGCCGGACGCGCCCGCCGCCGGGGCCGGGCTGCCCGCCGTCGCCGAGTGGCGGCTGCCCGGCGACCTCGGGCGGCGCTACGGTGCCGTCTCGGGCGACCGGAACCCGATCCACCTCCACCCGCTCACCGCACGGCTGTTCGGCTTCCCCCGGCACATCGCCCACGGCATGTGGACGGTCGCCCGCTGTCTCGCCGAGGCGGAGACGGGAGCGGGCGCGGGGCCCGGAACGGGAACGGGAACAGGCACGGGAACAGGCTCAACAAGCACGGAGTCCGGCGCGCGGGACCGTGGCCGGATCCGTTCCGTACGGGCCGAGTTCAAGGCGCCCGTCCTGCTGCCCGCCACCGTCACCTACGCCGCCGCCGCGGACGCCTTCCTCCTGCGCGGCGGCGACCGGGTCCACCTCACCGGCACCCTGGTCCGCCAGCGCTGACCAGGGGGCCGTCAGTCCTCCGTGGGCTGCCAGCCCCGCCCGTGCATCAGGTTCTCCAGGCCCGCCCAGGAGAAGTTCATCAGGGTGGTCGCGGCCTCCCGGGCCGAGACACCGGGGGTGATGTTCGCCCATCCGGCGAGCGCCTCCGCGGCCCCCACCAGCGCCTGCGCGAGCCCGGCCACGTCCCGGTCGGGCAGCGCGGGATCGTGGTGCGCCTCGCGCGCCGCCGCCCCGATCAGGCCCGTCACGAACGCCACGATCTCCTCCCGGAGCACCGCGACCTCACCGACGAACGGCTCCCCCTGCGCGCGGGCCTGCTGGTGCAGCACCGCCCAGGCGTCCGGGTGGTCCGCGGTGTGCTCGAAGAACGCCCGCAGCCCCGTCCACAGCTGCCGGTCGGCCGGCAGATCCGGCTCGACCCCGGCCCGCACCGCCTCCATCAGGGCCTCGGACTCACGGCGGATGCAGGCGGTGAACAGCTCCTCCTTGGAATTCAGGTAGAGGTAGACCAGCGGCTTCGACACCCCGGCCAGCTCCGCGATCTCGTCCATCGAGGCGGCCCGGTACCCACGCTGCCCGAAGGTCCGCACCGCGGCGTCCATCATCTGCCGCTCCCGCTCGGCGCGCGGCATGCGTTTGCTCTTCACTGCACTCACGTCGGTCTTCCTCCCCGCCCCCACCACTCCGGTAAGCGTACGGCGCGGGTCGGGCGCGCACCGTACGCGACCGCGCCCACCGGCCCCGATGGCCGAAGGACGCCCCCCCGGACCCGCAAGGGAGGCGGCCGCCGTCCGACTCCAGTCGCACACGGCATCGGCCTCGGGCACGATGCCCGCGCCCCGCGCCGCCGCCTACTGTCGCCGCATGACGACCCGATTCCGCGGACCGGCCGTGCTCGCGGCCCTCGCCGCGACCGTCCTGCTCGCCGCTCCCGCCACCGCGGCCCACGCCTTACCGGACACCGCCCCCGCCGCGACGGCGAGCCGCACCGCGACACCCGAACTGCCCCGCCCCACCGGCCCGTACGCCGTCGGCACGGAAGTGCTGCACCTCGTCGACCACGACCGCGCCGACCCCTGGGTCCCCGAGGCCGGACCACGGGAGCTGATGGTCTCCCTGCACTACCCGGCCCGCTCGGGCGGCGGCGCCCCCCGCCCGTATCTGAGCACCGAGGAGGCCCGGCTGCTGCTGGCGTCACGCGGGCTGGACGACGCAGTCCCCGCCGATGTGGTCGCCGGCACCGTCACCCACGCCCGCACCGGAGCTCCCCCCGCCCGGGGCCGGTACCCGCTGGTGCTGCTCTCCCCCGGGTTCAACACCCCCCGGGCCACCCTGACCTCGCTCGCCGAGGACCTGGCGAGCCGCGGTTACGTGGTGGCGAGCGTGGACCACGCCTACGAATCGACCGGAAGCGCCTTCCCCGGCCGCCGGATACTCACCTGCACCGCCTGCGACCAGGTCCAGGCGGCCCCGGACGACGCCTCCGAACGGCTGGTGCTGAAGGCCGTCTCCACCGGGCGCGCCGCCGACCTCTCCTTCGTGCTCGACCGGCTGACCGGCCACCACCCCGCCTGGCACCACGCACGCATGATCGACCCGGCCCGGATCGCCGCGGCCGGGCACTCCATCGGCGGGAACGCCGCCGCCTCCGTGATGCACACCGATCCGCGCGTCGGCGCCGGGATCAACATGGACGGCACCTTCTTCGACCCGGTCCCCGAAGCGGGCCTCGGCGGCCGCCCGTTCCTGATGCTGGGCGTCGACGGGCTGCACCGGCCCGGCGGCGGGGATCCCACCTGGGACGAGGGCTTCCAGCGGCTGGGCGGCTGGAAGCGCTGGCTGTCCGTCAAGGAGTCCGGGCACTTCACCTTCACGGACGTCCCCCTCCTCGCCGAACAGCTGGGCCTCCCGGTGGACCCCACCGCCACCCTCTCCGCGGACCGCTCGGTCCGTATCACCCGTGACTACACCGCGGCCTTCCTCGACCTGCACCTGCGGGGCCGGCCGCAGCCGCTCCTGGCCGGGCCGACACCGGGCAACCCCGAGGTCGTCTTCCAGCGGCCCTGAGGGCCGTGCCCGCCCCGGACGACGACGGAGCGCCCCCGGCCGGAAGGGTTCCGGCCGGGGGCGCTCCGAGGGTGCCGTACGGCGGTGTCACGCGGGGACGGGCAGCGTCACCTTCCGCTCCGCGTCGGACACGCTGACCTCGTCGACCGGGGAGGCCGACGCCGAGTTGTACGCGTCGTGGTCGAGGATCTTCTCGCGGGCCGCGACGAGCACCGGGACCATCGCCTGGCCGGCCACGTTCGTGGCGGTGCGCATCATGTCCAGGATCGGGTCGATGGCCAGCAGCAGGCCCACGCCCTCCAGCGGGAGGCCCAGCGTGGACAGGGTGAGGGTCAGCATGACCGTGGCGCCGGTGAGGCCCGCGGTGGCCGCCGAACCGATGACCGAGACGAACGCGATCAGGATGTAGTCGCCGATGCCCAGCTGGACGTCGAAGATCTGCGCGATGAAGATCGCCGCCAGCGCCGGGTAGATCGCGGCGCAGCCGTCCATCTTGGTCGTGGCGCCGAACGGGACGGCGAAGCTGGCGTACTCCTTCGGGACGCCGAGCCGCTCGGTGACCTTCTGGGTGACCGGCATGGTGCCGACCGAGGAGCGGGAGACGAAGCCGAGCTGGATCGCGGGCCAGGCGCCCTTGAAGAACTGGAGCGGGCTGACCTTGGCGACCGTGGCGAGCAGCAGCGGGTAGACGCCGAACAGCACGATGGCGCAGCCGATGTAGACGTCCGCGGTGAACGTCGCGTACTTGCCGAGCAGGTCCCAGCCGTAGTCGGCGATGGCGTAGCCGATGAGGCCGACCGTGCCGATGGGGGCGAGGCGGATGACCCACCACAGGGCCTTCTGGAGGAGTTCCAGGACCGACTCGCTGAGGGTGAGGATCGGCTTGGCCCTCTCACCGAGCTGGAGCGCGGCGATACCGGCGACGGCGGCCATGAAGACGATCTGGAGCACGTTCAGTTCGGTGAACGGCGTGATGACGTCCGTCGGGATGATGCCGGTGAGGAAGTCGAGCCAGGAGCCGGCGTGCTCGGGCTTGGCGCCGTCCTTGGGGGTGAGGCCGGTGCCGGAGCCCGGGTTGGTGATCAGACCGATCGCGAGGCCGATGGCGACCGCGATCAGCGACGTGATCATGAACCAGAGCAGGGTGCGGCCGGCCAGCCTGGCGGCGTTGTTGACCTTGCGCAGGTTGGTGATCGACACCATGATCGCGAAGAAGACGAGGGGCGCGACGGCCAGCTTGAGGAGCTGGACGAAGATGTGGCCGACCTTGTCGAGCGTGGTGTAGAGCCAGTCGATGTCCTGGCTGCGGGTGAGCCAGCCGAGCAGGACGCCGAGCACCAGACCGGCGACGATCTGGACCCAGAACGGGACGCCGGGTATGCGGAAACCGGAGCCGGACGGCTTCTCGGCCTCGGCCTCGGTCTCGGGGGACGCGGAATTCGCGGACAAGGGAACACTCCTGGGAGGACGCAGCGGGACGTACGGGAACAGACGTGCCGACGTGCGGTGGAACGGGGACGGGGTGCGGCGCCCGCGCCAGGGGCGGCGCCGCTGCATGATGCCGGTTCAGACGTTGCGGCAACAGACCGCGGACATACAGCGGCAGAGATCCACGTGCAGGCGCGCCACGAGCGACAGGCTCATGGCGTGACGGGTGCGCACTGCGGTGTTCATGCCGAACACGTTAACACTTGTACTTTGAGGACCTCAAAGGTCCGCTTGGGTCGAATCGCACCGGCCGGGCCGGACCGTGCCGGAGAACGCCGAAGCCCCGGTACCGGAGCGGCTGCTCGGTGCCGGGGCGCTGTCCCGTACGGGACCGTCTGTGAGGAACGTTACGGGGTGACGCCGTCCTCGCGGGTGCGGTTCGCTTCGAGCCGGGCCTTGGACCGGTCGACCGTGGAGATGATCTGCTCGGACATCTCGTCGCGCTGCTTGCGCAGGAGGACGTAGCTCAGGGGCGCGGAGAGCAGCAGGCCCAGGAGGATGACCCAGACGACGTTGGAGCCGCCGACGCCGGAGGGCAGCAGCCCGAAGTGGACCGCGACGCCGGAGACGAAGAAGCAGCCGACGAAAATCAGGAGGCGCAACGCGGTGTACCGGATCGTTGCGCTCGGCTTGGCAGCGGACACGGCTTGGCCTTCTCTCTACGTCCGACGTCTCTCACGCTCGTTGCAGTCTGCGACTCTGCCCGACCAGTGAAGCATGCCCCGAATTCCGTCACTTCCCAGGGGTTCCCCTTCCGGCACGAGCGGGCGCCCCGCCACCGCTAACGGAAGAGCGGGAGCAGCATGATGACGTCGTCCCGGTAGTCGTCGTCGGCGACCCGGATGGCGTCCGGGACCCGGCCGACCTCCTTGTACCCGCAGGAGGTGTAGAAGCGGTCGGCGCCCGTGCCGCCGCGGCAGGTGAGCCGGATGGCGTCGACGCCGTCGAGGGAGCGTGCGGCGTCGGCCGCGGCCGCCATCAGCTCGCGGCCGTATCCCTTGCCCTGGTGGCGGGGGTGGACCATCACCGTGTAGAGCCAGGCCCAATGGCGCATCAGGCGGTGGGTGTTGAGGGTGAGGAAGGCGGTGGCGGCGACCTGGCCGTCCTCGTCGCGGCCGACCACCAGCCGGGTACGTCCCTCCGCGATGGCCGTGAGGTGCTTGAGCAGCTCCGGCCGGATCTCGTCCGCGGTCACCGGGGGCAGGAACCCGACGGCCCCGCCCGCGTTGCTGACATCGGCCCACAGCACGGTGATGCCGTCCCGAAGGGCCGGGTCGAAAGCGGGGTTCACCTCAAAAGTAAGAGCCATAGAGCGAGATTAACCATTACAACCCGGCCTTCACAACCCGGATCCCGCCCTCCCGCACTCCCGTCCGGACGGACGGACACCTGTCCGGACGCATGAGAAAGCCCCGCTCCGGGCGACTGTCACCACGGGCGGGGCTCTCCGGGCCCCTTACGGGGGCCTCTGCCGACGGGGCGCGTCAGACGCGCATCGGCTGCGGCGACTCGCGCAGCTCCGCGTCCGGTCCCGGGTACTCACGCAGGATCTCGTACCGGGTGTTGCGCTCCACGGGCCGGAAGCCCGCGTCCCTGATGAGCTCCAGCAGATCCTCGCGGCCGAGCTTGTTCGGGGTGCCGTAGTCGTCCGCGTCGTGCGTGATCTTGTACTCGACGACCGAGCCGTCCATGTCGTCCGCGCCGTGCTGGAGCGCGAGCTGGGCGGTCTGCACCCCGTGCATCACCCAGAACACCTTGACGTGCGGGACGTTGTCGAAGAGCAGCCGCGAGACCGCGAAGGTCTTGAGCGCCTCCGCGCCGGTCGCCATGGACGTCCGGGCCTGGAGGGTGTTGCGGACCTTGCCGTCCTTCATGTCCACGAAGTCGTGCTGGTAGCGCAGCGGGATGAAGACCTGGAAGCCGCCGGTCTCGTCCTGCATCTCCCGCAGCCGCAGCACGTGGTCGACGCGGTGCCGGGGCTCCTCGATGTGCCCGTACAGCATCGTCGCCGGGGTCTTGAGCCCCTTCTCGTGCGCGAGGCGGTGGATGCGCGACCAGTCCTCCCAGTGGGTGTTGTGGTCGACGATGTGCTGGCGGACCTCCCAGTCGAAGATCTCCGCGCCGCCGCCGGTCAGCGACTCCAGACCGGCGTCGATCAGCTCGTCGAGGATCTCGGACGCCGAGAGGCCCGAGATCGTCTCGAAATGGTGGATCTCCGTCGCGGTGAACGCCTTGAGCGCCACGTCCGGCAGGGCTTCCTTCAGCGCGCTCAGCGACCGCGGGTAGTAGCGCCACGGGAGGGTGGGGTGCAGGCCGTTGACGATGTGCAGCTCGGTGAGGTTCTCGCCCTCCATCGCCTTGGCGAGGCGGACGGCCTCCTCGATCCGCATCGTGTACGCGTCCTTCTCGCCCGGCTTGCGCTGGAACGAGCAGTAGGCGCAGGACGCGGTGCACACGTTCGTCATGTTGAGGTGGCGGTTGACGTTGAAGTGGACGACGTCGCCGTTCTTCCGCGTCCGCACCTCGTGGGCCAGCCCGCCGAGCCAGGCCAGGTCGTCGGACTCGTAGAGCGCGATCCCGTCCTCGCGGGTCAGCCGCTCGCCGGCCCGGACCTTCTCCTCCAGCTCGCGCTTGAGTCCCGCGTCCACTAGGGCGCCTCCCATATCTCTACGTAACAGACTCCGGCAGCCCACCGTACTCCCCCGCCTTCCGGCCCCCGGCACCCGCATTGCCGCTCCGTGTCACACCTCGTCGGGGAGCTCTCCCACCCGGTTCTCCCACTTCGTGGAGAGCACGACCGTCGTACGGGTACGCGAGACGCCCTTGGTCCCGCTGAGCCGGCGGATCGTCCGCTCCAGGCCGTCCACGTCACCGACCCGCACCTTGAGCGTGAAGGAGTCCTCGCCGGCGATGAACCAGCAGTCCTCGATCTCGGCGAGCTCCTTCAGCCGGTGCGCCACGTCCTCGTGGTCGGCGGCGTCGGAGAGCGAGACACCGATGAGCGCGGTGACACCCAGCCCCAGGGACGCGGCGTCCACCGTCGCGCGGTACCCGGTGATGACACCGGCGGATTCCAGCCGGTTGATGCGGTCGGTGACGCTGGGGCCGGAGAGCCCGACGAGCCGCCCCAGCTCGGCGTACGAGGCCCTGCCGTTCTCTCTGAGTGCCTGGATGAGCTGCCTGTCCACCGCGTCCATATGACTGAAGCCTTCCATTGTTCAGCAGTATCGCGAGATTACGTGTAGAATCTAAGGCACAGCAGGGTCGAGAGCCTGTAAATCTTTCAGGTCGATCCAAAATCGCTTACGAATCTTCAGGAGTGATAGTCACCGTGTACACGATCGAGATGGCCTACGCCCGGATGCGCGAGCTGCAGGACCTGGCCAACCGCTCGCGTGCCCACCAGCCCGCCGCCGCCCACCGCGTCGACAAGACCCGGGCCCCGCGCACCGACCGGAAGCGCTGAGCCCTCAGGGCCTCTCACGGGAGCCTCCACCGAGTTCTCCCTCCCACCGGCGGTACAGCTGGTGCGGCACCCCCGCCGCGTCCAGCACCCGCCCGGCGACGAAGTCCACCAGGTCCTGGATGTGGGTCGCCCCCGCGTAGAACGCCGGAGAGGCGGGCAGCACCACGGCGCCCGCCTCGTCGAGGGCCACCATCTGCTTCAGCGTCTGGCCGCTGAGCGGCGTCTCGCGCACCGCGACGACGAGTGTCCTGCGCTCCTTGAGCGTCACGCTCGCCGCGCGTTGCAGCAGATCCTTCGAGAGTCCCAGCGCCACCCCGGCCACACAGGCCGTGGAGGCCGGGACGATCAGCATCCCCTTCGCCGGGTACGACCCCGAGGACGGGCCGGCCGCCAGATCACCGGCCCCCCAGTACCGCACCCGGTCCAGCACGTCGTCCGGCACCGCGAAGGTGTCCGGCCCGCCGTCCGCGCCGCGCGCCAGCCAGCCCCGCAGATCCTCCCGCCAGTGCGCGTCGCGGAAGGCGATCCCCGTCTCGTCCAGCAGCGTCAGCCGCGAGGCACGGCTCACCACCAGGTCGACGCTCTCCCCCGCGTCCAGCAGCCCGCGCAGGACGGAGGCCGCGAACGGGGTACCCGAGGCGCCCGACACCCCGACAATCCAAGGCGCGCGCGGCCGCTCACTCACTGAAGTCCCGGATTTCACACGGGCGAGCCTATCCGGCGGAGGTCTCGCGGAACCGGGCGAGGGGCTCCGTACGTTGCACGGAAGAAGCGACAGCCGTCGACAGGGGGTGACCATGACCGTCACACGCACGACCACCACCACCGCACGGGCCACCACGGCCGGTGCGGTGATGATCACCTGGGTGGCGCTGCTGTGGGTGCTGGAAGGCATAGACACCCTGGCCGGCCACCGTCTGGACGACCACGGCATCTCCCCGCGCGAGCCGGCCGAGCTGCTGGACGTCGTGCCGTCCGCCTTCCTGCACGCCGGCTGGCAGCACGTCGCCTCCAACAGCCTGCCGCTGCTCGTCCTCGGCTTCATAGCCGCGCTCGCCGGGATCCGCAGGTTCGCCGCCGTGGTCCTGACGGTGATCGTGACGGCCGGCCTCGGCGTCTGGTTCACCGCGCCGTCCGGCACGGTCACGCTCGGCGCGTCCGGGGTGGTCTTCGGGCTCTTCGGCTATCTGCTGGTCCGCGGCTTCGTGGACCGCCGCCCGCTCGACATCGTGATCGGGGTGGCCGTCGCCGCGGTCTACGGCTCGATCCTGTGGGGCGTCCTGCCGACCGACTCCGGCATCAGCTGGCAGGGCCACCTCTTCGGCCTGCTCGGCGGGGTGCTGGCGGCGTTCCTCTTCCGCCGCCCCCGCCGCCCGGCGCCCGGGTCCTCCGTCACGGTGTGAGGCCGCGCACCAGCAGGTCGAGCAGCGCGCAGGCGAACAGCGCCATGCCGATGAAGCCGTTCACCGAGAAGAACGCCCGGTTCAGCCGGGACAGGTCGTGCGGCCGCACGACCCGGTGCTCGTAGACGAACGCCACGGCCACGATCACCATGCCGACCCAGTAGAGGAGCCCGGCCCCGGTCGCCAGACCGAACCAGACCAGCATCCCGGTCGTCACGGCGTGGCACACCCGCGCGCCCCAGAGCGCCGCCGGGATGCCGAAGCGCGCCGGGAAGGACTTGACCCCGTGGGCCCGGTCCGCCCGCACGTCCTGGCAGGCGAAGATCAGGTCGAAGCCGCCGATCCAGATCCCCACGGCCAGCCCGAGGATCACCGCGTCCCAGGACCAGCTGCCGGTCACCGCCAGCCAGGCGCCGATCGGCCCCATGGCCTGGGCGACACCGAGGATCGCGTGCGGGAAGTTGGTGAACCGCTTGCCGTACGGATAGACGACCATCGGCACGACGGCGACCGGCGCCAGGATCAGACAGAGCGGGTTGAGCAGGGCCGCGGCGCCGAGGAAGACGGCGACGGCCACCAGCGCGCCGGTCCAGGCCGACCGCACGGACACCGCCCCGGTGACCAGCTCCCTGCCGGCGGTGCGGGGGTTGCGGGCGTCGACCTCCCGGTCGATGATCCGGTTCGCCGCCATCGCGAAGGTGCGCAGCCCCACCATGGCCACGGTCACCAGCAGCAGCGTGCCCCAGTGGATGGTCTCGTCCATCCGGAACATCGCGGTGAGCGCGGCGATGTACGCGAACGGCAGGGCGAAGACCGAGTGCTCGATCATCACCAGCCGCAGGAACGCGCGGGACTTGCTGCGCGGCTGCGGCACGGCGGCGGCGGAGGCGCTCACAGGCCGTACTCCTTCCAGCGGCGGTCGACCTTCGCCGCCGTCTCCGGGTCCGACTCGACCATCTCGGGCCAGCCCCCGTCCCTCGTGTACCCCTCTTCGGGCAGCTTCCGCGTCGCGTCGATCCCCGCCTTGCCGCCCCAGAACTGCTGGTAGGAGGCGTGGTCGAGGTGGTCGACCGGGCCTTCGGTGAGCAGCAGGTCACGGGCGTAGTCGGTGTTGCCGAGCGCCCGCCAGGCCACCTCGTGCAGGTCGTGGACGTCGCAGTCGGCGTCCACGACGACGACCAGCTTGGTCAGCGACATCATGTGCGCCCCCCAGACGGCGCTCATCACCTTCTGCGCGTGCTTGGGGTACTTCTTGTCGATCGAGACGATCGCGCAGTTGTGGAAGCCGCCCGCCTCGGGCAGGTGGTAGTCCACGATGTCCGGGACGATGACCTTGAGGAGCGGCAGGAAGAACCGCTCGGTGGCGCGGCCCAGCGGCCCGTCCTCGGTCGGCGGCCGGCCGACCACGATCGACTGGAGCAGCGGCCGCCTGCGCATGGTCACACAGTCGATGGTGAGCGCGGGGAACGGTTCCTGCGGGGTGTAGAACCCGGTGTGGTCGCCGAACGGCCCCTCGGGCAGCATCCGGCCGGGCTCCAGCCACCCCTCCAGGACGACCTCGGCCTGCGCGGGGACCTGGAGCGGCACGGTCTTGCAGTCCACCATCTCGATCCGCTTGCCCTGGACGAACCCGGCGAAGAGGTACTCGTCGATGTCCCCGGGCAGCGGCGCGGTGGAGGCGTACGTCACCGCGGGCGGCGCCCCGAACGCGATCGCGACCGGCAGCCGCTCCCCGCGCCTGGCGGCGGTCTGGTAGTGGTTGCGGCTGTCCTTGTGGATCTGCCAGTGCATCCCGATGGTGCGCCGGTCGTGGCGCTGGAGCCGGTAGAGCCCGAGGTTGCGGATGCCCGTCTCGGGGTCCTTGGTGTGGGTGAGGCCCAGGTTGAAGAAGGAGCCGCCGTCCTCGGGCCAGGTGAAGAGCGCGGGCAGCTGGTCCAGGTCCACGTCGTCGCCGGTCAGAACCGTTTCCTGGACGGGCGCGCTGTCGGACTTGACCTTCTTCGGCGGCAGGTGGGCCACCGAGCCGAGCTTGCCGAAGGCCTCCCGGATCCCGACGAAGCCCTGCGGCAGCTCGGGCTTGAGCAGACCGCCGATCTTGTCGCTGATCTCGGCGTAGGACTTCAGTCCGAGCGCCTTGAGGAGCCGCCGGTCCGTCCCGAAGACGTTCATGGCCAGGGGCATGGTCGCCCCCTTGACGTTCTCGAAGAGCAGGGCGGGCCCGCCCGCCTTGTTCACCCGGTCGACGATCTCGCCGACCTCCAGGTGGGGATCGACCTCGGCCTTGATGCGCTTGAGATCGCCCTCGCGCTCCAGAGCCCGGAGCAGGGAGCGAAGATCGTCGTAAGCCATGCTGTCAAGTATCGGACACCGGCTACCCTTGGCCCATCACCGGGGGCGGTCCGTGCGCCCCGTCACCTCACCTCGGGGGATCTTCCACGATGCTCAGGGCCCTGCTCTACATCCTGCCGCTGGCGCTGACGATCTTCGCGTTCATCGACTGCCTGAACACCCCGGAGGAAGAGGCCAAGCACCTGCCGAAGATCGCCTGGGTCTTCATCATCCTGCTGTTCTGGATCGTCGGGCCGATCGTCTGGCTGGCCGCGGGCAAGACGCGCCAGGTGCCCGGCGGGGGCCGTACGCCTTCCGAGTGGTCCCGTGGGCGCGGGACCTGGGTGGCGCCGGACGACAACCCGGACTTCCTCAAGTCCCTCAAGGACGACGACAAGAAGGACGAGGCGCTCCTCAAGGACTGGGAGGCGGACCTGCGCCGCCGCGAGGAGGAGATCAAGCGCCGCGAGGGCAACACCGGGCCGGAGGACTCCACCCCGCCCGCCGCCCCCTGAGCGCCTGAACCGAGCGCCGTGCCCGTCGCCCGCCGAGCGTCCGGGACGGCCCGGCGGCGCCCGACACGTCCGGCGCGTCCGGAGTAGGGACGGCGCGTGGTGCCGCGTCCGCGGCCGTGGTCGGTCATCCTCGGTACCGAGCCCGCTCACCGCAGCATCTCCGTCCCGTAGGGAGCACCCCCATGCCCTCCGTACTCTTCGTCCTCACCGGCGCCGACCACTGGACCCTCAACGACGGCACCACCCACCCCACCGGCTTCTGGGCCGAGGAGCTGGCCGCGCCCCACCGTGTCTTCTCCCAGGCCGGATACGACATCTCCTTCGCCACCCCGGGCGGTGTGGCGCCGACGGTGGATCCGGCCAGCCTCGCCGCCGAGGCCAACGGGGGCCAGGACCGGGCCGACTCCGTCGCCTCCTACCTCGCCTCGATCGACGAGACGCTCCGCATCCCCGGCCGGCTGGAGGACGTGGTCCCCACCTCGTACGACGTGATCTTCTACCCCGGCGGCCACGGGCCGATGGAGGACCTGGCCACCGACGGGGCGTCCGGCCGGCTGCTCACCGCGGCCCTGGACGCGGGCACCCAGGTCGCCGTCCTGTGCCACGCCCCGGCCGCCCTGCTGGCCGCCCGCCGGGAGGACGGGAGCTGGCCCTTCGCCGGTTACCGCATGACGGGTTTCAGCAACGCCGAGGAGACCGAGGCGGGGTTGGCCGCCAAGGCGCCGTGGCTGCTGGAGAGCCGGCTGGTGGAGCTCGGCGCCCGGTACTCCGCCGGGGAGGCCTGGGGCCCGCACACCGTGCACGACCGCAATCTGCACAGCGGCCAGAACCCCGCCTCCTCCGAACAGCTGGCGCACGAGATCGCCGGGGACCTCTGAGGCCCGGCCGGTCCCCCGGTACGACGACGAGGGCGCGACCGCTCGGCAGCGGTCGCGCCCTCGTGGCGTGTGCGTCCCGGATCAGACCCCGGCGTAGGAGTGCTTGCCGGTGACGAAGATGTTCACGCCGTAGTAGTTGAAGAGCCAGCAGCCGAAGGCGACCAGCGCCAGGTAGGCGGCCTTGCGGCCCTTCCAGCCGGCCGTGGCGCGGGCGTGCAGGTAGGCGGCGTACGCGACCCAGGTGATGAAGGACCAGACCTCCTTGGGGTCCCAGCCCCAGTAGCGGCCCCAGGCGTCGCCCGCCCAGATCGCGCCCGCGATGATCGTGAACGTCCACAGCGGGAAGACGGCCGCGTTGATGCGGTACGAGAAGGTGTCCAGGCTCTTGGCGGCCGGCAGCCGCTCCAGGACCGAGGTGGCGAACTTCCCGGGCTTCCCGCCGCTCGCGATCTTGTTCTCGTAGCTGTCGCGGAAGAGGTAGAGCAGGGTGCCGACGGCCCCGAGGTAGAAGACGGCACCGCAGATGATGGCGGTGGAGACGTGGATCCACAGCCAGTAGGAGTGCAGGGCGGGCACCAGCTGGTCGCTGTCGGTGTAGAGCGTCGTGGTCGCGATGCCGAGGTCCAGCAGGACCGTGGTGACCAGCAGCAGCCCGATCCAGCGGACGTTCTTCCGCAGCGCGAGCAGCACCAGGTACGCGCCGACGGCCACCGTGGAGAAGGTGATCGAGAACTCGTACATGTTGCCCCAGGGGGCCCGCCGCACCGACAGGGCGCGCGCGATCACGCCGCCCGCCTGCACGGCGAAGGCGACGACGGTCAGGGAGACCGCGATACGCCCCCACAGGTCGCCCTTGAAGGTGCCGCCCGCCGCTCCGGGCCCGTCCGGGACGTCCCGGGTCCCGGCGGCGGACCGGGTGACGACCTCGGGGCGGTCCAGCACGGCGGTGCCGCCCTGCTGGGCGCCCTTCACCCGCACCACGGGACCGGCGGTGGCCGCCGTGTCCTTCGTCAGCGCGGCGGCCGTGCGGCCGACCTTGCTGCGGCTGCCGAAGATCCATTCGGCGATGTGCGCGAAGAAGGCCAGGGTGTAGACGGCCATCGACGAATAGATCAGCACATTGCTGGTATGTGCCAGGTTCTCGTTGGTTGCGGCGGCGAGATTCACTTCTCAGCCCCTTCGGCAGGTTCTTCGGAAGGTTGTCCGGACTCGGGCTCGGGTTCGGGTGCGGTGGGTGCCACGGAGTGGAGCGCGCCCGCGAGATCCGCCAGTTCCTCGGGCAGCCGCGCGGACTCGCTGCGGCCCAGACCGGCCATCTCGACGACGGTGACCCCGTCGGCTCCCGGGACGGCCCGCACCCACACCCGGCGGCGCTGGATGAAGAGCGATCCGGCGAGTCCGGCGATGGCGGCGACCGCCCCGGTGAGCGCCCATCCGCTGGCGGGCTGGCGCGAGATCTGGAAGCTGGCCCATTCCTGGACGCCCTCGAAGGTGACCGAGCCGGCGCCGTCGGGCAGCTTCATCGTCTCGCCGGGGCGCAGCCGCTGCTTGAGCTGGTCGCCGTTGCTGTCCTTGAACTCCGTCATCTTGGACGGGTCGAGCTGGTAGACGTTCTGCGGCAGCCCGGAGTCCACGCCGAGGCTGCCGTAGTAGCCGTTGAGCGCCAGCACCGGGTAGTCCAGGGCGGGGAACTGCGAGAACATCGTGCCGCTGCCCTCACCCGCGAAGGTCGGGACGAAGAACGCCTGGAAGCCCAGCTGGGTCTTCTTCCCGTCGGCGTCCCGGTAGCCGTCCATCACCTTGATCGCGCCGGTGGAGGTGATGTTGTCGTCCTGCGGCAGCAGGGGCACCGCGTTGCGGTAGACCTCCTTGCCCTTGCCGTCCTTCACGGAGATGACCGGGGCGTACCCGTGGGCGTTGAGGTAGACCTTGGTGCCGTCCACGACGAGCGGCTGGTTGACCTTGATGACCCGCTTCTGCGGTTTGCCGTCCACGCCCTCGGCGTACGTCACATGGGCCTCGAAGGTGCGGGGGGTGCCGCGCTGCGGGCCGGTGCGCTCGTACGTACCCCTGAACTCGTCGAGGTCGAAGCTGAAGGGGACGAGATCGTCGTCGCTGAAGAGCGTGCCGGGCCGGAAGTTGTTGTACTGCGTCTTCGTGTTGGCGAACCCGTCGCCCTCCAGGATGAGCTTGCCCCCCTCGAACTTGAAGAGCTGGCCCCAGCCGAAGGCGACGAGCATGACGATCAGCGCGATGTGGAAGAGCAGGTTGCCGGCCTCGCGGAGGTAGCCCTTCTCGGCGGCGACGGCGTCGCCCACCGTGTGCGAGCGGAAGCGCCGCCCGCGCAGGAGACCGAGGGCCGCCTCGCGGACCCGCTCGGGCTCGGCCTCGGTGCGCCAGGTGGTGTAGGCGGGCAGCCGGGTCAGCTTCTTCGGGGCGCCCGGCGGACGGCCGCGCAGCTGCCCGACGAACTGGCCGGTCCGCGGGACGATGCAGCCGATCAGCGAGACGAACAGCAGGATGTAGATCGCGGAGAACCACACCGAGCTGTAGACGTCGAAGAGTTGCAGCTTCTCGTAGAGCGGGGCGAGCGTGGTGTGGTCGCCCTTGAAGGTCTCCACCTTCATCTCGTCCACGCTGTTCTGCGGGATCAGCGAGCCGGGGATGGCGCCGAGCGACAGCAGGAAGAGCAGGATCAGGGCGACCCGCATCGAGGTGAGCTGGCGCCAGAACCAGCGGGCCCAGCCGATGACGCCCATCGCGGGTACGGAGGCGGCGGACTCCTCACGCGGGGCGGTGGAGAGCTGTTCCCCGGCCGTGGAGAGGTCGTGCTCGTCCGTGGTGTTCAGGTTGCTCATGAGACTCAGATCCCCACAGTGAAGCCGTCGGACCAGATGCGCATCTCCTGGATGAGCGTGTCCCACACGCCCGTCAGCAGGAGGATTCCGGTCACGATCATCATGCCGCCGCCGATCCGCATGACCCATGCGTAGTGTCGCTTGACCCAGCCGAACGCGCCGAGCGCCTTGCGGAAGGCGACGGCCGCCACGACGAACGGGACGCCGAGGCCGAGGCAGTACGCCACGGACAGCACGGCCCCGCGGCCGGCCGTCCCCTGCTGGAGCGCGAGGACCTGGACCGAGGAGAGGGTGGGCCCCAGGCAGGGCGTCCAGCCGATGCCGAAGAGCGCGCCGAGCACGGGCGCGCCCACCAGCCCGGTCACCGGCTTCTTGTGGATGCGGAACTCACGCTGCGTCATCCAGGGCATCAGCCCCATGAAGAAGATCCCCATGAGGATCATCAGCACGCCCAGGACCTTGGTGAGGACGCCGCTGTACTCCATGACGTTCTGGCCGAAGTATCCGAAGAGCGCGCCGCTGGAGACGAAGACCGCGGTGAAGCCGAGCACGAAGAGCGCGGCGCCCGCGACCATCCGTCCACGCCGGGCCTCGGCGAGGTCGGATCCGCTGACGCCGGTGACGTAGCTCAGGTATCCGGGCACCAGGGGCAGCACGCACGGCGAGAAGAAGGAGACGAGCCCGGCGAGCAGGGCGATGGGGAGCGCCACCAGGAGGGCCCCGCTGAAGACCGTCTCGTTGACACCGGTGGTCGCGGCGAGTTGGAGCACGAGGTCACTTCTCCGCGATCAGCGGGTCGATCATCTCGTGCAGCTTCTCCGCGTCGAGGCCGCCGAGCTTGCGGGCGGCGATCTTCCCGTCGCGGTCGATGACCACGGTGGAGGGGATCGTCTGGAGGTTGAGCGTGCCCTTGGGGAAGCGGAGGAGGAGCTTCCCCGTCGGGTCGTAGAGGCTCGGGTAGGTGACCCCGTAGTCCTTCTCGAAGTTGATCGCCAGGGACCTCTGGGTGTCCTGGGTGTTGATGCCGACGAACTGGATGCCCTGGCCCTCGGTCTCCTTGGAGACCTTGGCGAAGTGCTTGGCCTCCAGCCGGCAGGGCCCGCACCAGGAACCCCAGACGTTCAGGACGACGACCTTGCCCCGGTAGTCGGTGATGTCGAGGGGCTTGCCCTCCAGGGTGGTGCCGTCGAGCTTCGGAGCGTCCGTGCGCTCGCCCCGGGGGACGGTGGAGATCCCGCTGTTGCCGGTGACGAAATTCGTGTTGCCGCCACCACCGGAGGTGGTGCCGTCACCTGAGCACGCGGACAGCGTCAGGGCACCGGCCGCCGCCGCGGCGGCGAGCAGGGTGAAGCGGCGTCGGGGTGCGAGGCCAGAGCTCATGTGAAAAGTTTCGCATGGCAGTTCCGGCGATCTCCCGCGCCCCCCTCAATGCCCGTAAAGCCCCTTGTCAAGCCTGTTTAAAGAAAGTGTTCCAGCCACCTGCCGGGGCCTGTCCGACCTCCAGCGTGCGCAGCTTGTCGAGCACCGCCGGATCCTGCGCGTCGAGCCAGTCGACGAACTGCCGGAAGGAGACGAGGCGCACATCCGGCTTGTCCGCGACCTTTTTGATCACTTCCTCGACGGCGTCCATATAGATACCGCCGTTCCACTCCTCGAAGTGGTTGCCGATGTAGAAGGGCGCGCGGTTCGTCTCGTAGGCCCGGTCGAAACCGGCGACATAGGCGCCGACGGCCTGTTCGCGCCAGCCCGGATAGCGGGAGGGCATGCCGTTGGTCGAATTCTTCGACTGGTTGGCGAGGATGTTGTAGTCCATGGAGAGGACTTCGAAGGAGTGGCCGGGGAACGGCACGCCCTGGAGCGGGAGGTCCCAGACGCCCTGGCGCTTCTCGGGCCACATCTGCCGGCCGCCGGGCGAACTGGCGTCGTACCGCCAGCCCAGCGCCTTCGCGGTGGGCAGCAGGTTGTCCTGGCCCAGCAGACAGGGGGTGCGGCCGCCGATGAGTTCCTTGCGGTAGTCGAACGGCAGCGGATCGATGTCCGCCCAGCCGCTGTTGGTGCGCCATTGCGTGACGAAGGACACCGCCTGGTCGATCTCGCTCTGCCATTGCGCCGGGGTCCAGTGTTCGACGGATCCGGAACCGCCGCAGAAATGCCCGTTGAAATGGGTGCCGATCTCGTGGCCGTCGAGCCAGGCCTCGCTGACGTACTTCAGGGTCTCCTTGACGTGGCCGTCGGTCAGATAGCCGATGTCGGAGGCGCCCCGGGGGTTGTTCGGCGGGCGGTAGAGGGACTTCTTCGCCTCGGGCAGGAGGTACAGCCCGGAGAGGAAGAAGGTCATCGAGGCGTTGTGCTGCCGGGCGATCTCCAGAAAGCGCGGAAAGAGCCCGTTGCCGACCTCGCCGGCTCCGTCCCAGGAGAAGATCACGAACTGCGGCGGCTTCTGGCCGGGTTCGAGCCGGACGGGTGCGGCGGGCTGCTTCGGCTGCTTTCCGGTGTCGGCGGTGGAACCGTCACCGATGACCCGGACGTTCTTCTTGGGAGAGCCTCCGCCGTTCCCGGTCCCGTGCGCCCCTCCGTCCCCCTTGGGGCTCTTCTCCGGGCTGCCGGGGCTGCCGCCGTCCGACGATCCGGAGGCGCCGCAGCCCGCCACCGTGAGTGCGGCTGCGGCTCCGAGTCCTACTCCGAGAAGTCCCCTTCGGTCGATCTCACGCATAGCGTCCCCATCTGTGGTCGTTTTACCTCATTGCCATACAAACCGGCGATGGCTTAGATGAGGCTGACAACACGAGGGTTCCGCTGATAATCACAAAAATTATTACGTGACTAGACCCTTACACGAGCTCCACATCACGAGAACGGCCGAAGGGGGCGGGGGACGCCGGGGCTGCCCGGCCGTCCCCGACCGCACGGTCTCAGGCCCCGAACGCCTTGGACTTCCCCTTGACCGGCTTGGCACCCGCCCGCAGATGCGGCGGCACCAGATCCACGGCGGGCTCGGTGTACCCGACGGACACGATCTTGTCGCCCTGGTAGGTGAAGCTGGTCAGCGAGGCCAGCGTGCACTGCCGCCTGCGCGGGTCGTGCCACAGCCGGCGCCGCTCCACGAAGCTGCGCACGATCCAGATCGGCAGCTGGTGGCTGACGCAGACCGCCTCATGGCCACGGGCCGCGTCGCGCGCCGCGTCCAGCGCGCCCATCATCCGTACGACCTGCTCGATGTACGGCTCGCCCCAGGACGGCTTGAAGGGGTTGGTCAGGTGCTTCCAGTTGTCCGGCTTGCGCAGCGCCCCGTCGCCGACCCCGAAGGTCTTGCCCTCGAAGACGTTGGCGGCCTCGATGAGGCGCTCGTCGACGGCCACGTCCAGACCGTGGGAGGTGGCGACGGGTGCGGCCGTCTCCTGCGCCCGCTCCAGCGGGGAGGCGACGACATGGGTGATGTCGCGCTTCTCCAGGTGCTCGGCGACCCGGTCGGCCATCTTCCGGCCCAGATCGGAGAGGTGGTAGCCGGGGCGGCGCCCGTAGAGGACACCCTGCGGGTTGTGCACCTCGCCGTGCCGCACCAGGTGGACGACGGTGATGTCCTTCGTGCCGGCTCTGTCGGCCTTCTCGGTCTTGGTCTTCTCGGTCTTCTCGGTCACGGTGACGTCCCTCTCGCCGGTCGCGCTGTTCTCGCTCATGCGGTGGCCTCCGACGCGGCGCGCGCGGCGGCGGGCAGGGCCGCGGCGATCCGCTCGACGGCCCCCGCGTCGTGGGCGGTGGAGACGAACCAGGACTCGAAGGCGGACGGCGGCAGGTAGACGCCCTGCTCCAGCATCGAGTGGAAGAAGGCCGTGTAACGGAAGGCCTCCTGCTTCCTGGCGTCCTCGTAGTCGCGGACGGGCCGGTCGGTGAAGAAGACGGAGAACATGTTGCTCGCCGCCGAGACCGTGTGCGCGACGCCCTCCTTGGTGAGCGCCTCGCCCACCAGGGTCCGGACCTCCGCGGAGACCGCGTCCACCCGCGCGTACGCCGCGTCGTCGAGCAGCCGCAGCTGGGCGAGACCGGCGGCGGTCGCGACCGGGTTACCGGAGAGGGTGCCCGCCTGGTAGACGGGGCCGGCGGGGGCGAGCTGCGCCATCACGTCGGCCCGGCCGCCGAACGCCGCGGCCGGGAAGCCGCCGCCCATGACCTTGCCGAAGGTCATCAGGTCGGGGCGCACCCCGTCCACGCCGTACCAGCCGGCCTTCGACGTGCGGAACCCGGTCATCACCTCGTCGGAGATGTACAGGGCGCCGCCGGTCGCGCAGATCTCCTTCAGCCCGGCGTTGAAGCCCTCCCCGGGCGGTACGACACCCATGTTGCCCGGGGACGCCTCGGTGATCACGCACGCGATCTCGCCCGGGTGCGCGGCGAAGGCGGCCCGCACGGCGTCCAGGTCGTTGTACGGCAGCACGATCGTGTCGCCCGCCTGCGCGCCGGTCACACCCGGCGTGTCCGGGAGGCCGAAGGTGGCGACGCCGGATCCGGCGGCGGCCAGCAGCGCGTCCACGTGCCCGTGGTAGCAGCCGGCGAACTTCACGACCTTCGCGCGCCCGGTGTACCCGCGGGCGAGGCGGATCGCGGACATGGTCGCCTCGGTGCCGGAGGACACCAGCCGCACCTGCTCGACGGGGGCCACCCGGGCCGTGATCTCCTCGGCGAGCGCGACCTCGCCCTCACCGGGCGTACCGAAGGAGGTACCCCGCGCCACGGCGTCCTGGACGGCGGCGACGACCTCGGGGTGGGCATGGCCGAGGATCATCGGCCCCCACGAGCACACGAGATCGACGTACTCACGGCCGTCCGCGTCGGTGAGGTACGGACCCGTACCGGACACCATGAACCGGGGCGTACCGCCCACGGCCTGGAAAGCACGCACGGGTGAGTTCACGCCACCGGGCGTCACGCGGGACGCGCGGTCGAAAAGCGCCTGCGAGACGGGGGCTTCGTATGAATACGACACTTTTGTCCTGATCTGCGATTCGGGGTTCGGGGGTCCGGCCGGTGTTTCCGGCCACCGGGTGAGCAGGGAGCGCACTCTCCCCGTATGAGGCTCGTACAACGAAAGGGCGTCAGTCTCCTCGCGTCTGCGAAACTGGGGCGTCATAGGGAAAGCTCACACATGCCATGTTGTCAGAGGCACCGGCGGTCTTGCGGACAGGTGTTTCACCGCACGCCCGTGGGGGAGGTCACTGACACGATGATCGGGTTGCGCGGCGGGGCTGTGTCTCCGTAAGAAGTAGTCGGGTGGATGAGATATGCATCGCGGTGGCGGAGTGGGCGAAGGGACCGACGACCTGGGGCCCGAGCCTGCCCGGCGAGGGCGGCACCGGCGCGATGCGGAGCGCGCCCGGGACGCCCGTGTGCCCGAGGCCGACGTTCCGGGGATCAGGAGCAGTGGACGGGTGGGGGTGACCTACAAGTACTTCGGTGCCCCGGACGGGGCCACCGCGGCGCGGGTGCCCATCTCCATGCGCCCCGAGGAGCTGGGCGGCGACGAGCTGGGCATGGGAGGCATGTTCAGCAAGATCAAGCCCGAGACGGTGGCGGCCATGGTCCTCACCGGCATACAGGGCATACCCCTGCACAGGGTCCCGCCGCTGGAGCTGGTGGTGCTCCATCCCGACTACGCGGTGGTCAAGTTGCCGATGACGGTGGTCGATCCGCTGCGGGACGTCGGCGAGGAGTCGGTCGGGGCGGCGGCGTTCATCTGGTCCACGGTCCCCGACCGGGGCGGTCCGCGCGACGCGTTCAACGTCTACCAGCTGCTGCACGAGTGGCAGGACTTCAGCTACCGGCTGCACGACGCGGGGCACCAGGCGTACTGCCTGGTGTGGCCGTGAGGGGGCATCTCGCGGTTTGGGCGGGACCTTCGGGTCCCGCTCTCGGCTGAACCGGTCAGCAACCTCAAACGGCGCTCATCAGCGATGCCGCTGACCGGATCAGCCCTCGTCTTGTCCTGCCCCGGCTCCCCTGGGTGTATGGCGCCCGTCGCTTGGGTCGACCGCAAGGGTGCCCGGGGCGGTGACCCTTGTTGGGTGATCTGGAGAGCCGGGATCGGTGCCAGCGCTCAGTTCATGCCGGACCTGCCGCCACGCGCGGATGATTTGTGGCAGCCTCGCGAGCACCTCGCTGATCTGCGCCAGCAGTAGCGTGACGCAGCCGGACACGGCGAGGATGACGAGGGTCACTTCGTCCCACTTCACCGGGGCCTCTTCCTTCTGCTGGGTCCTCTCGCGCCGCTCGGGCAGCTGCAGAACCGCGCAACCGAGTCTGACGTGGACGTTGTCACTGGCAACACGCTTGACGGCACTGGGGATACCGAACTGCGCGGGCGAAGGACGCCGTGGGCAACCGTTCGGGTGCCCTGGTGCGCGGGCTTTCCCAATCCTGGTCCGTCAGCAGGTGGGCAGGCCGGGTGGCGCATCAGCCGAGTAGCGCCTGGCGGGAAATCCAGTCGAGGGCATCTGCCCCCAGCCGGTCGGGCGCTTCGACCAACGCGGCTTCTACCGCCGCGAGATCTGTCAGCGCCTCGGGTGCGCCCGACCTGTCCAGCACGGCGAGACGGTCCATTGCTGAGGCGACGGCGCCAGGCCAGCCCGGCATACCGAAGTGGGTAGGAACTTTGAACGCAGCCGAAGTGGCTCTATGCAACAACCCAGCGCGCCAGCCCTGTTCACACATCACTTCTGCGGTGAACCAAACCCGGTCGTCGACGTGCTGGACAAACTCCGCCACGGATTCGGACATCTTCCGCAGCGCGAAGCGCGAACCGCCCGCCCACAGAAGGTCCACGTCCGAGGCGACGGCCACGAACGCAAGCAGCCTCTCAGGCCCATCCTCCCGTGCGGCCACCAGCGCGGCGCGAGCCCTGCGGTATAGATCGATGCTCTGCGCGAAGATCTCCCCGTCGCTTGGCCCGTCGTCGGCCGCGTGGATCATGTCCAGCGGCCCCTCGCGCCAGGCGTCAGCCACCAGCCCGACCGCCGCCGCGCTCACCAGGGCATCCGTATCATCGGCGTCGATACCGAAGTGCGCCAGGACAACGGGGGCCTGCTCCTCAATGTCCGGAAGCAGCGAGTGCTTCTCCTCGGCCTCGGTCCTTCCCAAGAGAGCCGCGAGCCGAGGCGACAGAGGTTCGGGCTCCGGCTGCTCCACGGTGATTCCGTGCTTCGTCAGATCCTCGAAGACGGCGTCCGGTCCGCAGTCGATGTGAGAGGAGTCATGTCGTCCCGAGCAGCCTTCCGGGCATTCGAGCTCCTCGCACATCTCCGGTTCCTCAGGCTGCGCTTCGTTAATGAGGTGATAGGCGAGCCGCTCCGCCACAGCCTCCCGTGCTGTGATCATCGCCAGGTCGAGCCGGAACACCTCGTCCCTCAGCTCTGAATCCTCGCGCTCCGCAGAGGTGGGTGGCTCCGGCGCCTCCGGGAGCCAGGCGTACGCCGACTCCAGCGAGACCAGCAGCCAGGCGACCTGCAGCGGCTCGGTGTCACCGTCCCGGGCCAGCCCGGCCACGGCCTCTGCGGCCTGCCGCGCACTGTCGAGCCGGGCGAGATGCCGCTCACGCACCGGCAGCCAGGCTGCGGACTCCGTTCGGACCCGCTCAGCGTCCTGGGTCTGCGCGGCGTCACGGGCCCGCCGCGCCCGGGCGACCAACCGGGTTAGACAGGGATGGCAGCCGAACAGTCCCGACTCGGGAGTCGGCCCGAGTGGTACGGGCGGCCGTTCTTCAAAGGGCTTGTCGCAGAGGCAGCAATCCAGCGCCCCCACCTGGCGGGAGGTAGGGACAGTCGGCAGTGCGGACCGGATCATGGCATAGGCATAGTTTGGGATGTGCACGGGGCAACTCCTTCGGAAAAGCCACTGGTTCGCTCACAACGCTGTCTCCATGCTCGGGGCCATCTCCGGTTGCTTGTCATCGTTTGACGCCCGGGAGGGGGAAGTTGACGCAATCTGGCATGTGGCACTCTGCCTGCGACTTCTATGCTCTTGGCGCTATCTGGCGGTTATCCGGGCCGCCATCGGAAAGCTCGAAAGGATCTGTCGTTTCGTGACCCCCAACACCGTCTCTCTTCCAAACGAAGCCCACGAGGAGCTGGTACGCGCCCTCGAAGAGCTCCACCGAGCGGCGGGCCGCCCCGGCATGCGAAGGGTGAGCGCCCTAATCGCTGAGGGCGACCACCCGGCGGTCGTCAGCCATGAGGGAGTCCGTACGACCCTCAAGGGCCTGAACGTCCCGCGCTGGGAGACCGTGCAGTCGATCGTGGCGGTGCTCGCCGGCGCCTGCGTCGATCCCCCCCGAGACGCGACGGCCGAGGTGGCGCGGTTCCTGCCCCTATGGCGCGCAGTGCGGGAGGGCGAGCCGGGTGGCATGAAGTCGGCCCGGGAATTGGCACTGTCACAGGGTTGGGGCACGGATGACGGGCAGTGGACCGCTGAGGCGGTCGTCGGCGTGATGATCAACCCGTTTAACGCCATTGAGATCGCCCCCTCGCTCGCGGTGCCGCACGAGCCTGTGATCTCAGAGGACGAATGGGTGCAGGTTGGTGTCCGCCTCATCGAGGAGAACGGTGCCGAGTTTGCTCTACGTGCTCTCCTGCGAACCCTGAAGGGCGACTACCTGGGCGCCGAGGAAGGCAGCCCCTTCGGCTACCACTATCCGGACCAGGAAGCGGTCGAAATGCATACGGCCTTCCGCTATGGCTGCGACCGGCTTCTCCAGCGCCTGGCGGTCGAGCCGAACCTCCTCCAGCGGTCGATCAGCGCCATGCATGCTGACGAGACTATGGACCGTGAAGACCGTATCGAGATGCTGCGAGCCGAATCGGACATGTCCCTGATGCGGGAGATCATGACCGCGGCACCGGAGACCTGGCATGAACTCTCCGAGGAAGCCCATAATCAGCTCTTTGGCTATCTCATCAAGGCGATCGGCCCGGTAGGCAGATTTGGGCTTCCGCCGGACCAGCGGTTCCGCATCACCTGGCGCATCCCTGAGCCGTCGACGGCATAGATCCGTCGTAAAAGTCTCTTCTATTGCCTAAGAGCTCGTAACACGATCACGGGTGAGGCTTCTTGAGGCGTCGGTAGCAGATGAGGCTGCAGGCGAGGGAGACGAAGGCGTCGTGGAGTTCGGTGCGGCGTTCCCAGCGGACGGCGAGGCGTTTGAAGTGGTGGAGGAGGGCGAAGGTCTGCTCGACGACGTAGCGGAGTTTGCCCAGGCCCTTGATGTTCGGGCGGCCCTTCTGGGAGATGACGGGCATGATCCGGCGCTTGCGCAGTGTGTCGCGGTTCGGGTTGGAGTCGTAGCCCTTGTCGCCGAGGAGGGCTACGGGCCTTCGGCGGGGTCGGCCGGGTCGGCCCGCGACGGGCGGGATGCCGTCGACCAACGCGAGGGTTTGGGTGACGTCGTTGACGTTGGCCGCGGTCGTGATGACCTTGAGCGGGGTGCCGCGGCCGTCGCAGATCAGGTGGTGCTTGCTGCCCGTCTTCCGCCGGTCGACCGGCGACGGACCGGTGTCGGCGCCCCCTTTTTCGCGCGAATATGGGAGCCGTCCACGCACGCCCGTGACCAGTCGAGCTTGCCGGCCGCGTTCAGCTCCGCGAGCAGGACCCGGTGCAGCTGGTCGAAGACCCCCGCCTTCTGCCACCGGTCCAGGCGGCGCCAGCACGTCTGACCCGAGCCAAACCCCAGCTCCAGGGGCAGAAGTTGCCAGGCTATGTCGTTGTAGAGGACGAACAGAACGCCCTGGAGACAGCGCCGGTCCGACACCGGCCGAGGCCCCGGGGACCGCTCCGGCCACGGTGGCAGCAGCGGCTCGATCAGCGCCCACAACTCATCGTCCACGATCCACGGTCGAGTACCCACACCCTCACGAACGGCCGAATCGTCACACCGGTAACGGCCAACCAGCACACTTCAACAAGATCGTGTTACGAGCTCTAAGCCAGCGATCCCCTCGTGAGGCAAGAAACAAGCCTCCCCGAGCCCGTGCCCGCGGCACCCCACACAGATACCGTTGCATCAGTCCTGCACCTGGGGAGGAGCGACGTGGAACGCCGGGAGTTCATCCTCGCCTCCAGCGGATACGCGCTGTCCGCACTCGGCCTGCCCGACATGGACAGCATCACCCGCCGGACCAGGACCGCCCTTCCCGGAGCGGTCCGCGTCGGCCAGGGCGAGGTCACCTCCGTACGCCACATGGTCAAAGCCCTTGGCGATTCCGCCTCCGAACTCGGTGGCGGGCACGCCCGGCACCTGGCCGTCCGCTACCTCACCCAGGACGTCGCCCGCTGGCTGGAGGGCCGCTTCACCGAAGCCACCGGCCGCGACCTGTTCGCCGCCACCTCCCAACTCGTCCACCTCGCCGGGTGGATGGCCCAGGACGAAGGCGACACCCCCGAACTGCGCGGGCTCGCCCAGCACTACTACGCGCATTCCTTCCGCCTGGCCGCCGAGGCCGGCGATCCGGAACTGTCAGCGACGGCTCTCCGCGGCCTGGCCGTGCAGTGCGTCGACCTCGGCCACCGGGCCGAAGCCGTCCAGCTCGGCGAAGCCTGCGTGGAGCACGGGCGCCACCTCGACAACCCGCGTGCGGTCGCCTACTACGAGGCCACCCTCGCCAACGCCGCCGCCCAGGACAACGACCACCGCATGGCGATCAAGCACCTCGCCCTGTCCGAGACCGCCATCGGCAAGCCGAGCGCCGCGCCCGGCGACTCGTGGGCCGCCCACTACTCGCCGGGCCGCTGGGCCCACGAATGCGGCATGATCCTCTCCCGCCTCGGCGATCTCGACGCCGCGGAGGAACACCTCAACCTCGCCCTCGAGACCCACGGACTCGACCGCCGTCGCACCCGCGCCATCGTCCTCGCGGACCTCGGCGGCGTCCGGCTCCGTCAAGGCGATGTCGACGGCGCCATGGCCACCTGGCGCGACTTCCTCGACTGCGCCGACGGCATCCGCTCGGTGAGGGTCCAGGCCGCACTCCAGGACATGCGCGTCCGCCTGCGCCGGTACAGCGGGGTGCCAGAGGCGCAGGAGCTTCGCATGCTTGCCGCCCACATCGAGGCCTAGGGCGTGTAGCTCTGATTCCCGCCGCGTTGCGCGGGCACATCGAGGGCAGCGCGGCATTCCGGTGAGGCCACGCCGGTCCGGCCACCGCCTTCCGTGACCGGACCGGACCGCCCCTCGGTGGCGGCGTCTCCGCGCTGACGCGGGACGGCGCGCCCGGCGGGCGCGCGTCTCCTACGAGGCCGCCGGGCCGGAGCTCCGGGCCTGGTGGAGCTGGGCCGTCAGCAGGTGGGAGTCGAGCAGCGCCACGTCCGCCGTGCGGTCGGCCCGTGCGAAGCCGGCGAGCATGCGTTTGGTCAGGACGAGGGCCTCGGGCGAGCGCCGGACGAGCGGGCGCGTCCATTCGGCCACCGTCCGGTCCAGCTGGTCGAGCGGGGCGACCTTGTGGAGCAGGCCGAGCCGGTGGGCCGTGGACGCGTCGAACGGTTCGCAGGTGAGCATGAGTTCGCGGATCCTCGCGACCCCCGCCTCGGAGACCAGGCGGCCCATGGCCCCTCCCCAGGCGGGCGGGAGGCCGAGGCCGACCTCCGGCATCCGGAACCGGCAGGTGTCCGCGCCCGCGCGCAGGTCGCAGTAGGCGGCGAGCGCCAGTCCGGCCCCCACGACCCTGCCGTGGAGCCGGGCGACGGTGACGGCGTGGGTGTTCTCCAGCGCGTGGCACAGCCGTTGCGCCTTGTCCGCGATACGGCGCAGGGCACCACCGCTCGGATCGGCGGCCAGCGCCTCCTGGTACTCGTCGCGGTCGGCGCCCAGGCAGAAGTCCTCGCCCATGGACGACAGGAGGAGGACGCGGATGTCTGGGCGTTCGTGGAGTCCGTCGATCAGGGTGACGAGGGCGTCGAGGGTCGCGACGTCCAGGACGTCCGCCCCGCCGGCGGGATTGAGCCGGACATGGAGGACGGGGCCGTCCTCCTCGACGCGTATCGCCTCACGCGGCGGGGCGGTGAAGGTCAGGGTCATGTCGTTCATGCGAGTGCGACGTCCAAGTTCTGTATGCGGCGGAACGCCACCCGGGGCGCCCACGAGGGGCGGCGCACGAGGGTGAGCCTGGGCAGGCGGGCGACGAGGCCGCGGAGCATGACATGGGCTTCCATCCGGGCCAGCGGGGCGCCGAGGCAGTAGTGGATGCCTCCGCTGAAGGCCAGGTGGCCCGGGGTGCGCAGCGGGTCGAAGCGGTCGGGGTCGGCGTGCCGGGCGGGGTCGCGGTGGGCCGCCCCGACCATGAGGTGGACCATCTCGTCCTTGCGTACCTCCACGTCCCCAAGGGTGCGGTCGTCGGAGGCCACCCGGCTGATCACGTGGGTGGGCGCGTCGTAGCGCAGCGTCTCCTCGACGAATCCGGGGACGAGTTCGGGGCGGGCGGCCAGTCTCTCCCACCACTCCGGGCGCTCGACGAGCATCAGGGCCGTGGTCGTCAGCATGGTGGAGGTGGTCTCCAGGGCGGCCAGCAGGACGAACAGGGCCAGGAAGTAGACCCCTTCGTCGGCCTTGTCGCGGTCCGGCTCCATGGCGTCCCAGGTCGTGATCCACCGGGAGACGGGGTCGTCGCCCGGGGACGCGCGCCGTTCGCGTACGAGGTTCATGAAGTAGACGCGCAGTTCGGCGGTGGCCGCGTCGGAGAGGGCCAGTTGGCTGGCGGAGGGCAGGAGCTCCTGGGTGAAGACCTGATCGTGGGTCAGTTCCCGCAGGCGGGGGAAGTCGGCGGCCGGCAGGCCGAGCCAGTCACCGATGGCCGCGATCGGCAGTTCCTCGCTCACCAGGGCGGCGAAGTCGGCCTCGCCGGAGCGCAGTCGCTCGGTCAGCGAGTCGAGGAGGCTGTCGGTGACCCGGCTCACCGTCCGGCCGAGGCGTTCGATGGTGGCACGGTCGAAGGCGCCGGCCGCGCGGCGTACCCGGGTGTGGTCCGGTGGGTTGAGGGCGGGCAGAGTGCTGCTCATTTCCCGGGACGACGGCGCGTTCCAGCGCGTGCCCGGGCCCTGTTGCTCGCGCCAGCGTTTGTCCGGTTCCAGCCATTCCCGGCCGCGCACTATTCGGTCGCAGAGATCGAAGCTCGTGACGAGGAGCCCGCCCCAGGGTGCGCGGCTGACATCACCCCTCGCCCGGAGTTGCTCGTAGACCGGGAAGGGGTCTGCTTGCCCCTGTGCCGTTCGCAGTCGGGAAAAGAGAGATACGGCAGCCCGGCGGTCGGACGACGGAACGGTGGTAACCCCCACGGTGGCGGCTCCTTCCTGAGCATCAGCCGCCATGCATACCCGTGGGGCACATTAAGCATCCAATAACACAGAGTTCAATCCTAGTTACTTACGTCACTCGCCCCTCGTCCATGCCAGGAAGCGGCTGAACAGGCCGGACTTGTTCAGCGGAGCCGCCGCAGGCTGGGCGGCCGGACGCGGGGTGCCGGGCGCGGAAGGCTGCGGTGCGCGGGCCGCGGTCTGGTGACGGGCCGCCTCGACACCGGCCGACGGCACCGTACGCGGGGAGAACCGGACCGGAAGCGTCACCAGCGAGCGGCTCCACGGCGACGGCGCCCAGGTCAGGGACTTGAAGGGGACGCGCATCTCGATGTCGGGCAGCCGGTTGAGCAGCGACTCGACGGCGGTGGCCGCCATCATGAACGCCGGGTCCTTGGCCGGGCACGCGTGGGGGCCCGCGCCGAAGGCCAAGTGGGCCTTCCCGCTGAGCTGTTCACGGTGCTCGGTGAGCCTGGGATCGGTGTTGGCGGCTGCGAAGGAGATCAGGATCGGGTCGTTGGCCCGGATCGTCCGGCCGGCCAGATCGACGTCGTGGGTCGGGTAGTGACCCGCGTAGTTGGCGATCGGCGCGTAGTTCCACAGCGTCTGCGAGACCGCGTCCTCCACCGGGAGGCCGGTCTGCCAGTCCTCGCCGAGGTACAGCGCGCTGCTCGTGCCGATGGTGGCGGTCAGGGGCGCCGTACCGCCGGAGAGCAGGGTGACGAGCTGGTGCAGCACCTCCTCGTCGCTCAGCTGCGCCGGGTGCTCCATCAGACGCGTCGTCAGGTCGGCGCCGGGGCGCCGCCGCTTGAGGGCGATCAGCTCGGCGAGTGCCGCGCCCAGCGTCTCGTCCGCCCCGGGGGTCCCGTCGAAGATACCGCTGATGCCGACGATGACCCGGTCGCCGACCGCGGGCGGGCAGCCGAACAGATCGCTGAAGACCAGCAGCGGCAGCGGCTGGGCGTAGTCGGCCATCAGCTCGGCCTGGCCCCGCGGTTCGGAGCTGAAGCGGCTGATCAGGTAGTCGGCGGACTGCTGGGTCTGCCGGACGAGCTGGAGCTCGTTGACGGTGGCCAGGGAGTCCGTGACCGCCTGGCGCAGCCGGGCGTGTGACGCGCCGTCACTGAAGAGCGCGTTGGGCCGGTAGCCCATCATCGGCAGGGCGGGGCTGTCCTCCGGGATCCGCCCCTCGTTCAGCGCGCGCCAGCGACGGGAGTCGCGGACGAAGGAGGCGGGGTTCTGGAGGATGTGCAGGGCGGCGTCGTAGCTGGTGACGAGTTCCACCTCGACGTCCGGCGCGATGTCCACCGGCGCGCTCGGGCCGGCCGCGCGCAGGTGCGCGTAGTGGCCCTCGGGGTCGGCGCCGAATTCGGGGCCGTACAGCTGGACGTTCCCGTGGGCGGGGCAACCGGACGGTACCCCCTGGGTGTCGAAGGGCTGTTGCATGCCAGGGCTCCTAGCCGAGTTGGGACATCAGGTGCGTCACGAGCGTGATGAGCGCCTGTGCGGAGGATTGCTCATCGCGTACGTCGCACGGCACCACGGGGGTCTCCTCGGAGAGGTTCAGCGCCTCACGCACCTCGTCGAGCGGGTAGTCGGTGGTGCCGTCGAAGTGGTTGACGCCGATGGCGTACGTCAGGCCGAAGCGCTCGACGAGGTCCAGGACGGGGAAGCTCTCGTTCAGCCGTTCGGGGGCGACGAGCACCAGCGCGCCCAGCGCTCCCCGGGACAGCTCCTCCCACATCTCCTTGAAGCGCTCCTGTCCGGGCGTTCCGAAGAGATAGAGGACCAGTTGGTCACTGAGGGTCAGCCGGCCGAAGTCCATGGCCACGGTGGTGGTCGTCTTGTTCGGCGTGCCCGACAGGTCGTCGAAGCCCTCGCTGGCCTCGGTGATCTCCTCTTCGGTCTGCAACGGCTCGATCTCGGAGATGGAGCCGATACAGGTGGTCTTACCGACGCCGAAGTGCCCCACGATGAGGATCTTCACCGCGTGCGAGACCTCTGGATCCAGGTACACGGGTCACGCTCCGAATCTGGTTTTCAGGCCGTCGAGCACGGCGCTGAGCAGTTCTCGGTCTGCTCGTTCGGCGCGCGGCACGGGCTTCCTCACGATGATGAGCCCGCTCCCCTCCATCTGCGCCAGGAGAATGCGCACGATGCCGAGCGGCAGGTGCGTGTGGCCCGCCACCTCGGCCACGGACAGGAAGCCGTCGGCGACCAGGTCCATGACCTCGCGCGCCTCCGGGGAGAGCGTCCGCGCCGCGGCGGCCGCGCCCTCCTGGGCGGTGACGAGGGTGGTGTGCCCGTACTCGTGCTCCGGGGGCAGCGCGTGCCCGTTCGTGATCACGAAGAGTGGTACTAACGGGGAGGTGAGCTCCAGTTCGTGGTCCGGCTCGTGCTCGTCACGCATGGCCCACCGCCTTGCTCCATGGCGCCTCAGGCGCCCTCAGCTTGGGCACCACCTCGTGCAGACGGGTGGCGAACTCCTCGATGTCGCAGTCGTGCTCGGCCGCCGCGGCCAGGAAGGCCCCGTCACCGGCCGCGATCAGGAAGGTCCAGCCGTGCTGGAACTCGATGACCGTCTGCCGCCACGCGGCGTCCTCCGGGGAGCCGGCGAACTGCGAGGTGACACGGCTGTAGGCGTGGATGCCCGTCATCGCGGCGGAGATGGTGTCCGCCATGTCCCGGCTCATCCCCGACGTCGCCCCGCGGGGCAGCCCGTCGGACCCCAGCAGCACGGCGTGACGCGCTCCCTGGACGTCGGTGATCACCTGGTCCAGGTCGGCGAGCACGAACCCCGACGGGCTCGTGCCCTCGCGCCGGGCCGAGGCCGCCCCGGCCGCCTCACCCTCCTCCTGCGCGCTCACTCTCGGCGGCGAGGTGAGGTTGTTGCCCAGCCGGGCCACCAGCCGGTGCATACGGAAGGAGATCTGCTGCATGTCGACGTCGGGCTCGGCGGCGGCGGCCAGATAGGCGCCCTGGCCCGCTCCGATCAGGAAGATCCACCCGTGGGAGAACTCGATGATCGTCTGGCTCCACTGCCGGTCCCCCACCGTCCCGGCGAAGTGCGCCGTGGCCCGGCTGAGCGACTGCATCCCGGCCATGGCCGCGGAGATGGTGCGTACGTCCTTCTCGGCCAGGCCCTCCGTGGCTCCGCGGGGGAGGCCGTCCGCGGACAGCAGGACCGCGTGCCGTGCCCGCGGCACGTTGCTCACGATGTCCTCAAGCATCCACGACAGGTCGGCGGTCATGCGTCTTCGGACCCTTCGAGTGACGATATGTCGAGGTTGCGGCCCGAGAGGGTGCCGCGCTGGAAGGCGCCCAGGCTGCGGCCCGACGCGCGGCCGCCCTCGGGCAGCCGCGACGTGGGCCGGGGGGCCGGGGCATCGGCGTCCGGGACGCTCGCGATGGGCGACTGGCGTGCTCCCCGCTTCGGCAGACCGTGCATCGTGCGCGAGCCGTTCTGCGGCCGCCCCTCGACGCGCCGGATACTGCTGACGGGTGCCTCCTCGGCCGGCGGCGGGGTCTCCTCCATGGTCCACAGCTCCTCGGGCAGCAGGACGACGGCCCGGACGCCCCCGTAGCGGGAGACTCCGGTGACATCCACCTTGAATCCGTACTGACGGGCGATCAGACCCACGACGGGGAACCCGAACTTCGGCTGGTTCCCCAGCTGCGAGAGCTGCGGCGTGATGTCGCCGGAGAGCAGCGCGGTCGCCCGCTGCCGGTCCTCGTCGCTCATGCTGACGCCGGCGTCGTCGATGACGATGCACAGGTTGCTCTGGACCCGCTGGAACGTTACTTCAATGGGTGCGTCGTGCTGCGAGAAGCTGGCCGCGTTGTCCAGCAGTTCGGCGACGGCGAGGGCGACGGGCGCGACCGCGGAGGCCTTCAGCGCGAGGCCGCCCTGCTGCATGATCTCGACCCGGTGGAAGTTGCGGATCTGGCCCTGGGCGCTGCGCACCACGTCGTAGACGCTGGCGGGCTTGTTGCGGCGGCCGAGCGGGGCTCCGCACATGACCGCGATGCCCTGGGCCTTACGGGCCATCTGGGCGTTGGCGTGGTTCACGTCCAGCAGGTCGGCGAGCACGGGGTGGCCGCCGTAGGTGCGCTGGATGTCGTCCAGGAGCGTGGTCTGCTCCGCCGCGAGGCTCTGAAGGAACCGGGCGGCCCCCTTGAGGACCGCCTTGGTGCTCTCCTCCGCCGCCTGCTCGGCCTCGCGGATGGTGCTGTCGTACTCGTCCTTGTGCTTGCGCAGCTCGGCACGGGAGACGGCCAGTTGGCCCTCCGTCGTGTAGATCTGCTGCGTCAGCGCGGCCTCGGACTGCCGCTTCTTCACCCCTAGGGCTCTACTGCGGACGAAGAGCACCACGACCGCGGCGACGGCTATCGCCGTCGACGCAACCAGGCACCATATGAGCGCGTCTCGATTCATGGAAACCTTTCCCGGCGCGTGGCATGCGGAGATCGACGGAGCACCTCGCGAGGATCCATGACACAGCCGCTCGGAACCGCCCGACCGCTGCTGGACTGAAGCAGGCCGACCTCGAATCAGCGCCTGAGTCGAGTGGATCAAGGTCGCAGATGCGGGGATGCTATCACCGCGCTTCCCACGGCCATCGGACTGCCCCTATAGGGGGATATGCCACCTCAAGCGCCTTTTGCTCACCCAGGATGGCAAGCGTTTTCGCAGCTGAAACGCCCAGTCTCCGCGACTGTCACAACAAAGACGTCCGCCGGACACAAACTCTCCAGAACAGTTCCGCCCCACCTCCGCCAACCGGCGCGCCGGGGCCAAGTGAATCTTTTGTGAAGACGGTGCGCCGGGGTGGGCGGAACTCCGTCGCCGCCACGTCCCGCCCGATGGCATCCTGACCGGGTGAACGGACCCGAGATCGACGTGGAAGTGGCCCCGGAACTGCGGCTCTTCGTCGCCCATGGACGCCGCCGGGGCAGCACCGCCGTCATCACCGACGGCTCCTCGACCCTGGGGCACGTCGTGGAGTCCCTCGGCATCCCCCTCACCGAGGCCGGGACGCTGCTGGTGGACGGCCGGACCGTGTCCGTCTCCCACATCCCGGGGCCCGGCGAACACGTCGAGGTACGCGCGGTGGAGCGTCCGCAGCGGGTTCCCGGCGCGCCCCTGCGCTTCCTGCTCGACGTCCATCTGGGCACTCTCGCCCGCCGGTTGCGCCTGCTGGGCGTGGACGCGGCGTACGAGAGCGAGGACATCGGCGACCCCGCGCTGGCGGCCCTCTCCGCGCGGGAGCGGCGCGTCCTGCTCTCCCGGGACCGGGGGCTGCTCAGGCGCCGCGAGATCTGGGCCGGCGCGTACGTCTACAGCGACCGCCCCGAGGAGCAGGTGCGTGACGTGCTCGGCCGCTTCGCCCCCGTACTCGCCCCGTGGACCCGCTGCACGGCGTGCAACGGGCGGCTCGCCGAGGCCGACAAGGAGACGGTGCGCGCCCACCTGGAGCGGGGCACGCGGGCGACGTACGACGTGTTCGCCCGGTGCACGGCCTGTGGGCGGGTGTACTGGCGCGGCGCCCACCACACACACCTGGAGGCGGTCGTGGCGGACGCGGTGCGGGAGTTCGGCGAGCCCGGCGGCGGGTCACCGGCCGGCTGAGTCCGTGCCGGAGGGCGGTCCCGGTGGGCCGGAGCCGGGCTCCCGGTGTCCCGGTGGGGCCGGAGCCCGGCTCCCGGCGGGCGTGACACGCTGTTCCCATGCTGCTCGCCCGCTCCGTCGCCCTCTTCGTCGTCGCCGCGCTCTTCGAGATCGGCGGTGCCTGGCTCGTCTGGCAAGGGGTGCGCGAGCACCGGGGCTGGATCTGGATCGGCGCCGGTGTCATCGCGCTCGGCGCGTACGGCTTCGTGGCCACGCTCCAGCCCGACGGCGACTTCGGCCGCATCCTCGCCGCGTACGGCGGGGTCTTCGTCGCCGGTTCGATCGCCTGGGGCATGGTCGCCGACGGTTACCGCCCGGACCGCTGGGACGTGACCGGGGCGCTGATCTGCCTGGCCGGCATGGCGCTGATCATGTACGCCCCACGCGACCACTGAGCAGCGACCACTGAGCAGCGACCCCTGAGCAGCGGCCACGGAGCAGCGCCCGGCCACCGGACGGTCACCGCGCTCCCCCTCCCCGGCTGCCTATCCTGGGCCCGTACCGATCAGCTGTCCGAGGAGTTCGCCATGGCCGCCACCCCCATCGCCGTCGTCACCGGTGCGAGCAGCGGTATCGGCGCCGCGACCGCCCGGCAGCTGGCCGCCGCCGGATACCGCGTGGTGCTGACCGCCCGGCGCGCGGACCGCATCGAGGCGCTCGCCGCCGAGCTCACCGAGGCGGGCCACCAGGCCACCGCGTACGCCCTGGACGTCACCGACCGGGCGGCGGTGGACGAGTTCGCCACCGCGTTCCGTTCGCTGGCCGTGCTCGTCAACAACGCGGGCGGCGCGCTGGGCGCGGACCCGGTGGCGACCGGCGACCCCGCCGACTGGCGCCAGATGTACGAGACGAACGTCATCGGCACCCTCAACGTCACCCAGGCGCTCCTGCCCGCCCTCACGGCGAGCGGCGACGGCACGATCGTGATCCTCTCCTCGACGGCCGCCCTGGCCTCCTACGAGGGCGGCGGCGGCTACGTCGCGGCCAAGCACGGCGAGCACGTCCTCGCCGAGACCCTGCGCCTGGAGATCGTCGGCACCCCGGTCCGGGTCATCGAGGTGGCGCCCGGCATGGTCAGGACCGAGGAGTTCGCCACCACCCGTTTCCGGGGCGACACCGAGAAGGCTGCGAAGGTGTACGCGGGCGTGGACGCCCCACTCACCGCCGACGACGTGGCCGACACGATCACCTGGGCCGTCACCCGTCCCAGCCACGTCAACATCGACCTCCTGGTGGTCCGCCCCCGCGCCCAGGCCTCCAACTCCAAGGTCCACCGCACGCTCTGACGGCCACCCGCGGTCCGGAGGAGCCCCCCGCGCCCCTCCGAACCCCGGTCAGCCCTTCACGCAGACGAGCTGCTTCAGCTTGGCCACCACCTCGACCAGGTCCCGCTGCTGGTCGATGACCTGCTCGATCGGCTTGTACGCGGCCGGGATCTCGTCCACCACACCGGAGTCCTTGCGGCACTCCACCCCCCGCGTCTGGTCCTCCAGGTCCTTCGTGGAGAACGCCCGCTTGGCGGCGTTCCGGCTCATCCGCCGGCCCGCGCCGTGCGAGGCGGAGTTGAACGACTTCGCGTTCCCGAGGCCCTTCACGATGTACGAGCCGGTGCCCATGGAGCCCGGGATGATCCCGAAGTCCCCCGACCCCGCCCGGATCGCGCCCTTGCGGGTGACCAGCAGGTCCATGCCGTCGTACCGCTCCTCCGCCACGTAGTTGTGGTGGCAGGAGATGACCGGGTCGAAGGTGACCCTCGCCTTCTTGAACTCCTTGCGCACCACGTCCTGGAAGAGGCCCATCATGATCGCGCGGTTGTACTTCGCGTACTCCTGCGCCCAGAAGAGGTCGTTGCGGTACGCCGCCATCTGCGGGGTGTCCGCGATGAAGACCGCCAGGTCACGGTCGACCAGGTCCTGGTTGTGCGGGAGCTTCTGGGCCTGGCCGATGTGGAAGTCGGCCAGCTCCTTGCCGATGTTCCGGGATCCGGAGTGCAGCATCAGCCAGACCGAACCCGCCTCGTCGAGGCAGAACTCGATGAAGTGGTTGCCGCTCCCCAGCGTCCCCATCTGCTTGGTGGCACGCTCCTGACGGAACTTGACCGCGTCGGCGACCCCGTCGAACCGCGACCAGAAGTCGTCCCAGCCGGTGGCCGGGAAGCCGTGCAGCCGTCCCGGGTCCACCATGGAGTCGTGCATCCCGCGTCCCACCGGGATCGCCTGCTCGATCTTCGACCGCAGCCGGGAGAGGTCCCCCGGCAGGTCGTTGGCGGTCAGCGAGGTCTTGACCGCGGACATCCCGCAGCCGATGTCCACGCCCACCGCCGCCGGGCAGACCGCCCCGTGCATCGCGATCACCGAGCCGACCGTCGCGCCCTTGCCGAAGTGGACGTCCGGCATGACCGCGAGCCCCTTGATCCACGGCAGGGTCGCCACGTTCCGCAGCTGACGCATCGCGACGTCCTCCACGGACGCCGGGTCCGCCCACATGCGGATGGGAACCTTCGCCCCCGGTACCTCTACATACGACATAACCCCTCTATTCCCCCGAAAAAACTGAAAGCGCAAAACCGGTGCCAAGGTCGGCATACAGGTCGGCCGACCGGCATTCACAGCGGCGCGTGCGATACACATTGTCTCCATCGGCCGCCGTCGAGCGGCAACTCGTTTTCCGTACCGAAGGGAGCCCGGTCCCGTGCGACCCATGGCGTACGTACCCGGCGTCGCGCTACTCGCAGCGCTCGTCGCCGGCTGCAGCGCCGGCTCCGGTGCCGGTGATTCCGGTGCCGACAGCAAGCCCGGCAGCCCCACGGTGACGGCCGCGCCCCCCGGCAAGTACCGGACGCTGCCCCAGTCCTGCCGCGCGGTGCCGCGTGCCACCCTGAAGGACCTGCTGCCCGGCGCCGAGGACCTGCCCGAGGAACAGCAGGAGAAGCTGTACGAGGGCACGCCCGCCGTGACCTACGACAACGACCGCAAGGTCGGCTGCCGCTGGAAGTCCGAGGCCCCGGACGCGTCCCGGAACCTGTCGATCGACTTCGAACGCGTGGTGTCCTACGACCCCGCGGTCAGCGACGACGACCGTGCCCGCGAGGTGTTCGCCAAGCAGCAGGACACCGCCCTGCCGCAGATGGCCGGCCAGAGCGGCGGCACCCCGTCCGGCTCGTCCTCCACCGGCTCCTCCACCACGCCGACCACCGGCACGGACGGCGCCGGTTCCCCGGACGACCTGCTGCCGCGCCTGCTCGACGGGCTCGGTGACGCCGCGTTCCTGGACGACGCGCTCACCCGGGCGGGATCCACCGCACAGCACCGCACCGTCAGCGTGGTGTTCCGCACATCGAACGTCATCGTGACCGTCCGGTACACCGAGCAGCCCGCACGCGTCACCGAGGTCCCCGACAGCAAGGAACTCCAGGAGAAGGCCCAGGCCCTGGCCCGGAATCTGTCCGAGACCCTCAGCGAGTAGCCCCGGCCGGGGCGGCGGCCACGGGTGCCGTCCCGTGCTCCCGGCGTCCCCGGCCGAGGCGGCGTCCGGTCGCCGTCCGTCGTACCGTGGCCCTCCGGAGCACCGGGCCGGGTCCCGGCACCGCTCCGGACCGCCCGCCCGACCGCCAGCACGACCGACCACCCGCACGACCGGGACCGCCGTGCCGTCCGAGTGAAGGAACCATGCACCGATCAGCCCCGCGACTGTCCCGCATACTCGTCTGCGCCGCCGTCCCGGTGATGCTCGTCGTCGCCGGCTGCTCGTCGGACTCCGGCGACGAGAAGGACACGGGCTCCTCCACCTCTCCCAGCGGCTCGGGGTCGGCGGAGCCGACCGTCGAGCCGGCGAAGTTCTCCGAGCTTCCGGACGCCTGCACCTCGCTCGGCAAGAAGACCATCACGGACCTGGTCCCCAAGGCGAAGACCAAGGGCGGCACGGCCGGGAAGTCCAGCGACACCTCGACCCGCGCCAGCTGCTCGTGGAACGGCCTGGACGACAACGGCGTCAAGGGCTCGCAGTACCGCTGGCTCGACGTCGGCTTCACCCGCTTCGCCTCGGACCAGTCCCTGGGCAGCGGTGCCGAGCGCGCCACGGCCGAGTTCACCAAGCAGGTCGCCAAGGCGCGCGCCGCGGAGGACGCGCAGAAGGTCGCCGCGGCCCCGGCCGAGGGCGTCGGCGAGGAGGCGACCGCCGTCACCTACGACCTCAAGAAGACCGGCGAGGACTTCAAGTACGCGACGGTCGTGGCCCGTACGGGCAACGTCGTCGTCACCCTCACCTACAACGGCGCGGGGTACGCGGGCGCCAAGACCCCCTCCGGCGCCGACATCCTCAAGGACGCGCAGAAGGCCGCCAAGGAGGCGGTGGCCTCGGTCGGCACCAAGGACGCCGACGACGAGACGTCCCCGTCCGCGTCCGCCTCCGCGAAGGCCTCGAACAAGAGCGAGGACAAGAGCGACGGCAAGGACACGGAGAAGGACGGCGCCAAGAGCGACGACAAGTCGTGACCTACGCCCGGCGCGGCCCCCGAAGCCGCTGACCAGACGCCCGCCGACGGAACCCGGCCCTCCCCCGAGGGCCGGGTTCCGGCCCCTCCCCACTCACCACGTCTCGTACACATGTGCCAGGCTGTGCCCGCGCCGGTTGCCGAAATGGGGCCGGTTCTTCGAAGTTCGGGAGGGGACTGCGGGTGGCCGCCATGCAGCTCACACGCACGCACAAGGTACTGATCGGGGTCGTCGTCGCCGGCGCGGTGCTCATCGCCGCGATCGGCTTCGCGGGGTCGTACGCCGCCGTGCGCGAACTCGCCCTGGAGAAGGGCTTCGGCGACTTCTCGCTGGTCTTCCCGATCGGTATCGACGCGGGCATCTGCGTCCTGCTCGCGCTCGACCTGCTCCTGACGTGGATGCGGATCCCGTTCCCGCTGCTGCGCCAGACGGCATGGCTCCTGACGGCCGCGACGATCGCGTTCAACGGTGCCGCCGCCTGGCCGGATCCGCTCGGTACGGGCATGCACGCGGTGATCCCGGTGCTGTTCGTCGTCTCGGTCGAGGCCGCCCGGCACGCCGTGGGCCGGATCGCGGACATCACGGCCGACAAGCACATGGAGGGCGTCCGCCTCACCCGCTGGCTGCTCTCCCCCGTCCCCACGTTCAAGCTGTGGCGGCGCATGAAGCTGTGGGAGCTGCGGAGTTACGAGCAGGTCATCAAGCTCGAACAGGACCGGCTGGTCTACCAGGCCCGTCTCCAGGCCCGCTTCGGCCGGAACTGGCGCCGCAAGGCACCCATCGAGTCGATGATGCCGCTGCGGCTGGCCAAGTACGGCGTCCCGCTCGCCGACACCGCCCCGGCCGGGCTCGCCGCCGCGGGCATCGAACCGGCGCTCCTGCCGCCCGTTCCGGCGCCGGAACCGGCCGCCGTGGAGACCGAGGCACGGCAGCCGCAGCTCCCGTACGTCCCGCAGCGGGCGGAACAGCCCGTACAGCTGCTTCACAAGGGACAGCAGGGGCAGCAGGTTCACCAGGAACAGCAGGGCCGGCCGGAACAGCAAGGGCATCAGGGCCGGCCCGGCCCCCAGGAGCAGCACGGCCACCCCGAGCAGCACGGGGCCCCGGCGCCGACCGGACCGCAGGCACCCCAGCAGCCCCAGCAGCCCCAGCAGGCCCAGCAGGCCCAACCTGCCCAGCAGGCCCAGCAGGCCCAGCAGGCCCAACCTGCCCAGCAGGCCCAGCAGATCCAGCACGCGCAGCAGCCCCAGCAGCCCCAGCAGCCCCAGGCCGAGTGGCCGCAGGAGGGTCCCGGCGCGCACCACAGCCCGTGGTTCGCCGCGCCCCAGCTCCCGGGCGACGCGGGGGACGCGGGCGAGAGGGCGTACGACCCGACGCAGGTGGAGGGCCTGGAGCCCACTCCGGTCCGGGTCCCCACCGGTCCCGGCGGCCGCACCCGGCCGCTCGGCAACGTGGGCACGATCGGCGCCGTCCCGCGCCCCCGTCTGCTGGAGCAGCAGTACGAGCACGAGGCGCCCTCGCACCCGGAGGAGCGGGACCAGTACCCCGGGCAGCAGGCCGATCAGCCGCACACCGGGCGGATTCCGGCCCCGCAGACCCAGGAGCAGCAGCCCCAGCCGCAGCAGACGCACGAGCAGCAGGCACCGGAGCAGCAGCCCCAGGCCCCGCAGGCCCAGGATCAGCAGGCCCAGCCCCAGCCCCCGCAGGCTCAGGATCAGCAGGCTCAGGACCAGCGGGCCCCGCAGCCCCGGCCGCAGAACGCCCAGCCCCAGCCCCAGAACTCCCAGCTCCAGTCCCAGACCCCTCAGCCCCAGGACGCCCAGCCGCCCCGCGACGCCCAGAAGGCGGCCGAGTGGGCGGCCGCCGAGGCGCAGTTCAGCGCGAAGGCGTACGAGGTGTTCTGCTCGTACACCCGTGAGAACCACGACTACCCGAACGCCGCGGTCCTCGACATCCACCTCGCCGACGGCCACAACGTCCACCATCCGCGCAGCGGTGCGCTGCTGCGCCGTCTGCTGCCGGGCTTCAAGCAGCGCTTCGACAGCGAGATGTCGGCCGACCACATCGCCTGACACACCCGCCTGCACACGAAGAACCGGGCGGGCCGTTCCCACGGCCCGCCCGGTTCTCGTGTCCTCACATACGGCGGGGTCAGGCGCCCAGCAGCGTCCGCACCCGGTCCGCCCCCACCGCGAGCAGCAGGGTGGGCAGGCGCGGCCCGGTGTCCCGGCCGACCAGCAGCCGGTACAGCAGCGCGAAGAACGACCGCTGGGCCACCTTCAGCTCCGGCGTCGGCTTGGCGTCGGGCTCCAGGCCCTCCAGGACCTTGGGCACGCCGTAGACGAGTGTGGTCAGCCCGTCCAGCGACCAGTGCGAGTCGAGCCCGTCCAGCAGCAGCCGCAGCGACTCGCGTCCCTGCTCGTCCAGGGAGCCCAGCAGATCCTTGTCCGGCTCCTGGCGCACGATGGTGCGGGCCTCGGCCGGGACCTGGGTGCTGATCCAGTTCTCCGCGCGGTCGAGCCGGGGGCGCGCCTCGTCGAGCGAGGTCAGCGGGTTCTCCGGGTCCAGCTCGCTGAGGATGCGCAGCGTCTGGTCCTCGGCTCCGGCGGTGATGTCCGCCACCGAGGCCAGCGTGCGGTACGGCAGCGGGCGCGGGGTGCTGGGCAGCTCACCGGCGGCCGTGCCGATCGCACGGGCGTACGCGGCGGCGTCGGCGGGCAGCACCGTGCCGTCGGCGACCTTGCGGCCCAGCGCGTCCCACTCGTCGTAGAGCCGCTGGATCTCCTGGTCGAAGGCGATCTTGAAGGACTGGTTCGGCTTGCGGCGCGCGTACAGCCAGCGCAGCAGCGGCGCCTCCATGATCTTCAGCGCGTCGGCCGGGGTCGGCACCCCGCCCTTGCTGGAGGACATCTTCGCCATGCCGGAGATCCCGACGAAGGCGTACATCGGGCCGATCGGCTGGACGCCGTCGAAGACCTCGCGGACGATCTGGCCGCCGACGACGAAGGACGAACCGGGCGAGGAGTGGTCCACCCCGCTGGGCTCGAAGATCACACCCTCGTAGGCCCAGCGCATCGGCCAGTCGACCTTCCAGACCAGCTTGCCGCGGTTGAACTCGTTGAGCCGGACCGTCTCGGCGAAGTCGCACGCCGAGCAGGTGTAGTTCAGCTCGGTGGTGGCGTCGTCGTAGGAGGTGACGACGGTGAGGTCCTTCTCGCAGTTGCCGCAGTAGGGCCTGTACGGGAAGTAGCCGGCCGCGTTCGAGCTGCCGTCGTCCTCGCTCGCCGCGCCGGAGCCCTCGGCGGCCTCCAGCTCGGCCTCGTCCACCTTCTTCTGCTGCGGCTTCTTGCCGCCGCCCTTCGCGCCCGCCGCGCCGTCCTTCTTGGTGCGGTAGCGGTCCAGGACCGCGTCGATGTCGGCGCGGTGCCGCATGGCGTGCAGGATCTGCTCGCGGTAGGCACCGGCGGTGTACTGCTCGGTCTGGCTGATGCCGTCGTACTCGACGCCCAGCTCGTCCAGGGCGTTCGTCATGGCCGCCTTGAAGTGCTCGGCCCAGTTCGGGTACGCGGACCCGGCCGGGGCGGGCACCGAGGTCAGCGGCTTGCCGATGTGCTCGGCCCACGACTCGTCCACGCCCTCGACGCCGTTCGGCACCTTGCGGTAGCGGTCGTAGTCGTCCCAGGAGATCAGGTGCCGCACGGTGTACCCGCGGCGGCGGATCTCGTCGGCGACCAGGTGCGGGGTCATGACCTCGCGGAGGTTGCCGAGGTGGATCGGGCCCGACGGGGAGAGCCCGGACGCGACGACGACCGGTTTGCCAGGCGCACGTCGCTCCGATTCGGCGATGACATCGTCCGCGAAGCGGGAGACCCAGTCGGTCTCGGTGCTGCTCTGACTGGAAGCCACGGTCGGCACGTCCTTCTCTCGTGTAGGACTCAATCGGGGAACCCCTACCAGGGGCACACCCATTCTCCCAGGTGCCGCCCGCAGCACGAAAACGACTATCCACAGGCGCGGAAACTGGTTGTCCACAGGCGCGAAAAACGCTTTACACCGCGTGGGATACTGGGAACGATCCCTCATCCCCTACCGAAACGGCAGCCGGCTCATGGCCTCGGTCCCTTCCCTCGCTTCCACGCTCCAGCAGCAGCTGGCGGACGCCCTGACGGCAGCACTGCCCGAGGCCGGCACCGCGGACCCGCTGCTGCGCCGAAGCGACCGGGCCGACTTCCAGGCCAACGGCATCCTCGCCCTCGCCAAGAAGCTCAAGGGCAATCCGCGTGAGCTGGCGGGCAAGGTCACGGACGCCCTCCCGGCGGGTCAGCTGATCAAGGACATCGAGGTCTCCGGCCCCGGCTTCCTCAACATCACGCTCACCGACCGGGCGATCACCGAGACGCTGGCCGCGCGCGCCGCCGACGGCGACCGGCTCGGCGTCCCGGTGGCCGCCGACGCGGGCACCACCGTGATCGACTACGCCCAGCCGAACGTCGCCAAGGAGATGCACGTCGGCCACCTGCGCTCGGCGGTCATCGGTGACGCGATGGTCCAGATCCTCGAATTCACCGGGGAGACGGTGGTCCGGCGCCACCACATCGGCGACTGGGGCACCCAGTTCGGCATGCTCATCCAGTATCTGTTCGAGCACCCGGGCGAGCTGGGCCACGAGGGCGGCGAGGCGGACGGCGAGGCGGCCATGTCGTCGCTGAACCGCGTCTACAAGGCCTCGCGGGTGCTGTTCGACTCCGACGAGGAGTTCAAGGCGCGCGCCCGGGACCGGGTGGTGGCCCTCCAGGCGGGCGACCCGGAGACGCTGGCGCTCTGGCAGGGCTTCGTGGACGAGTCGAAGATCTACTTCTACTCGGTCTTCGACAAGCTCGACATGGAGATCCACGACCCCGACATCGTCGGTGAGTCCGGGTACAACGACATGCTGGAGGAGACCTGCCGGATCCTGGAGGAGACAGGCGTCGCCGTCCGCTCCGAGGGTGCGCTGTGCGTGTTCTTCGACGACGTGAAGGGCCCCGACGGCAACCAGGTCCCGCTGATCGTCAAGAAGACCAACGGCGGCTACGGCTACGCGGCCACCGACCTCTCCGCGATCCGCGACCGGGTCCAGAACCTCAAGGCCGACACCCTGCTGTACGTGGTGGACGCCCGGCAGTCCCTCCACTTCAAGATGGTCTTCGAGACGGCCCGGCGGGCCGGCTGGCTCAACGACGACGTCACGGCGCACCAGCTGGCCTTCGGCACGGTCCTGGGCAAGGACGGCAAGCCGTTCAAGACCCGTGAGGGTGTCACCGTCCGGCTGGAGGACCTGCTGGACGAGGCCGTCGAGCGGGCCACCGCGGTGGTGCGCGAGAAGGCCGAGAAGGTGGGCCTGACCGAGGACGAGATCGTGGAGAACGGCCGGTACGTCGGTGTCGGCGCCGTGAAGTACGCGGACCTGTCCACCTCGGCGGTGCGGGACTACAAGTTCGACCTGGACCAGATGGTGTCGCTGAACGGCGACACCTCGGTCTACCTCCAGTACGCCTACGCCCGTATCCGGTCCATCCTGCGCAAGGCGGGCGAGGCGAAGCCGGTCGCGCACCCGGAGCTGGAGCTGGCCCCGGCCGAGCGCGCCCTCGGCCTGCACCTGGACCAGTTCGGCGCGGTCCTGGCCGAGGTGGCCGAGGGGTACGAGCCGCACAAGCTGGCCGCGTACCTCTACCAGCTGGCCTCGCACCTGACCACGTTCTACGACCAGTGCCAGGTGCTCAGCGACGACAACCCGGCCCCGGTCGTGGAGAACCGGCTGTTCCTGGTCGAGCTCACCGCCCGCACCCTGCACCAGGGCATGCGGCTGCTCGGCATCCGGACGCCCGAGCGCCTCTGATCCGGGCCCGTCCCGTCCCGGGGCCCCCGGCACGCACCGGACGCACCAGCGGCGTCCCCACCGTGTCGGGGGCCTCGGCCGTGCCGGGGCCCTGGCGCCTCCCGGGGCTCTGGCGCCTCCCGTCCCCTGGCGCCTCCCGCGTCACAGCCAGCGGCGGATCGGCTGGACGGCGGCCTCACGCATCCGCTGCACCGGTGAGCGGCGCCGCCACCGGGCTCCGTCGATCTGCTCGCTCCGGGCCCGGTCCTCCTCGAAGTGCCCGTCCAGGGTCGCGGTGAACTCCGGGTCCAGCACCGCCAGCATCACTTCCTCGTCGTGGTCGAGGGAGCGGCGGTTGAAGTTGGTCGAACCGATCAGCGCGGCGACGCGGTCCACCGTGAGCGTCTTGGTGTGCATCATCGTCGGCTGGTACTGGTGGATCCGCACACCGCAGGCGAGGAGGTCCTCGTAGTGGTGCTGCCCCGCCAGCTGGCAGACCCGCTTGTCGGTGTGCGGGCCCGGCAGCATGATCTCCACGTCCACCCCGCGCCGGGCGGCGGCGCAGAGCAGCCCGATGAAGTACGCGTCGGGCGCGAAGTACGCGGTGGTCAGCCGCACCCGCTCCTCGGCGGACTCCAGCACGACCCGGAGCAGGGTCTGCATGTCCTGCCAGCCGAAACTGGCCGAGCCGCGCACCACCTGCACGATCGCGTCACCCTCCGGTTCGAGGGCGACGAACCGGTCCCGCTCGTCGAACAACTCCGTATGGCACTCGGCCCAGTTCTGCGCGAACGCCGCGGCGAGGCCGTCCACCGCCGGCCCTCGCACCCGCACATGGGTGTCGCGCCACTCGTGCTCGTCGCGGGCGTCGCCGCACCACTCCTCGGCGATGCCGACCCCGCCGGTGAACGCCGTCCGCTCGTCGGTGATGAGGACCTTGCGGTGGCAGCGGTGGTTCTGTTTGAGGGGCGACAGGTACAGCGGCTTGCGGAACCAGGCCACCTGCACCCCGGCCGCCTCCATCATCGCCAGCTGGTCCTTCTCGATGAGCCGGCTGCCGAACCCGTCCAGCAGCAGCCGCACCCGCACCCCGGCACGGGCCCGCTCCGACAGGGCCTCCGCGAAGTCGCGGGCTATCGCTCCCCGCCAGTACACGAACGTCATCATGTCCACGGTGTGCTCCGCGGCCCGGACGGCGTCCAGCATCGCGGCGAAGATCTCGTCCCCGTTGCGGAGCGGGAGCAGCGCGTTGCCCTCGGTCGCCGCGATCCCGATGAGGCGTTCGAGCCGTCGCCGCAGGCGCAGGGTGCGCTCCGCGTGGACGGCCGCCTCCGGGGTGTCGGGCGTCTCCGGTATGCCGGGCGTCACCCGTGTGTCGGGCGCCTCCGATATGCCAGGCGTGTGCGGTATGCCGGGGCCGTCCGGGGTGCCGGGCGCCTCGTCGTCCACCGGTCTCTCGTCTGTGGGACTGGACAATCTCTCACCTGCTCGGGCCGATGCCGGACGGGACCGGCGCTTCCCGGTCCCCTGTGCTCCGGAACTCCTCGTACCCCGCTCGCGGCCGGTCAGCTCTCCGGATTCACCCACTGGGCGATGTCGGGGCGGTAGAGGTACTCGGGCCGCGCGGCGATGCTGCTCGTCCGGAACGGCCGGCCCTGGTCGTCGATGCGCAGGACCCCGCTCCGTCCGCCGCTGGTCCACTCCAGCTCCAGGTACCAGGTGACGTCGTGCCCCTCCACGTGCGCGTCGAGGTGGAACACCTCCACGTCGGTGGAGCTCACCTGGTACGGGAAGTCCTTCGCGGGGACCACAGAGTCTCCCTGTTGCCCCGCCACCGGTGCGGGGCGCGGCTGCCCGTCGTCCAGGTCCACGTCGAAGGACTGGGGTGTGATCCCGCTCCCGCAGCCCTCCCCCATGGAGTACGCGGACCAGGCGAGCGCCGGTTCACGCGCCAGTACCCGCACATGCAGCGCGCCGAGCACGACCGCCTCACGCGAGGTGCCCTGGACGGTGAGCGCCAGCCTCATGGCACCCCCGTCCACCGCTTTCAGGCGCCTCGCCCAGTCTCGCGTGCTCTGGGGCGGAGGCGGCGGCGGTACGTCGTCCGGCTCCTGGTCGAGCAGGTAGTACTGCCCGCAGGGGGCCTCCCAGTTGTAGGAACTGATGGTGGCGTGCACGGGGACGCCCCCGTTCTTCGCCCCACCGTCCCCGCCCTGCCCGGCGGTGCCGCCGGATGACGGGGAGGGGCCGGCGGACTCGCTGTCCGCAGGGACCGGCGAGCCGGACGTCCGGTCGGGCGACGGGGAGGCGCTGATGCTCGGGCCGGTGCTCGTGTCCGGCGGGACCAGCGTGGCGGCGAGGGTCGTCCGGGGGCGCACCTCGTCGGCCGGGTCCTCCTGGGTGAGGCCGTGTACGGCCACGACGGCGGGCACGGTGAGCGCCACGACGGCCACGGCGGCGAGCAGCACCCGGCTCCGCCCGGACCAACGCCGCCGGGACCCCGGCGGCGGCGCCGTGACGACACGGCTCTCGGGCGTCACGTCCTTGGCCGTCACGTCCTCGGCCGCCGCTTCCCTGGCCGTCACTTCCCCGGCCGCAGGAACGGCGTCGGGGTCGGCGTCGGGGTGGGCCTCGGGATCGGGGACGGCCCCGGAGTCGGCCCCTGCCCCTGCCTCGGGCTCGGCCACGGACGCGGGGTCGGGGGCGGGGGCAGGGTCGGGATCGGATCCGGCCACAGCCGCGCCCCCGGCCTTGGAACCGCCCCCGGACCCAGCCCCGGCCCCCGCCGCACCCCCCGGCTCCGGCTTCCGCGCCCCCCGCCGCTTCGCCTCGTCGGCCAGGATCCACTTCCGGTGCAGGGCCACCAGCTCGTCGCCCGAGGCCCCGCACACCCGCGCGAACCGCTCGACCGGCGCGTAGTCATGGGGAACGGCGTCGCCGTTGCAGTAGCGGTGCACCGTCGACGTGCTCATGTGGAGCTTCCGGGCGAGCATCCCGTAGCTCAGCCCCGATCGCTCCTTGAGCCCGCTCAACTCCGCCGCGAAGTCCTGGATCTCCGTACCCACCCCGACCGTCTCTCCCTCTGTTCCATCCCGGAACGGCGTTCCAGGGAGGCATTGTTCCCCCAGGTCAGAGGGTGTTCCACCGTTCCCGCGTCCCGTGCCGCCCGGCGGTCGTTGCCAACCGGTCCGGGCCCCGCACAGGATGTGGACACACCACCGAGGACCACACCGTCCCACCGAGGAGACGCCGTGCGTACCCGCTTCGACCCGATCCTGACGGACGTGATCGCCGCAGGTGTGCTGATCGCCTCCACGGCGACGCTCCTCACACTCCTGTGGCGTCTCTGACCACACGTCACCACCCAGTACATCCGGCAGGACCCCGGCGCGCCAAACGGCGCCCCGGTGACCTCACGAACACCATCTGAACGGGGAGAACCACCTCATGCGCACCCTTCGCCTCCACCGCACCGCCCGTACCTCCGCCCTGGCCACGGCCGCCGTGCTGGCCGCGCTCTCGCTGACCGCCTGTGGGGGCGGCGACTCCTCGGCGGCGGGCACTCCCGCCCCGGTGAGTGATGCCCCGTCCCCGCAGCCGGCGAACGACGCCAAGGCACCCGCCGAGCAGGGCAAGGACGCGGCGGGCTCCACCACCTCGCCGGACACCGGTTCCGCCCCTGACTCCGCTGACTCCGCTCCGGCCGCCGCGACGAAGAAGGACTCCGGCTCGACGCACGCCGAGCCCGCCGCGAACACGAGCAAGGGCGGCGACAGCGGCGTCGTCACCCTCGCCTGCCACGGCGGCAACTCCAAGGTGACGCTCAAGCCCGTGACCCGTCCCCTCAACCACATGCTCCTCACCGTGACGAACACCGGCTCGAAGTCCTGCAACGCGTACGGCTATCCCGCCGTGCGCTTCGGCGAGGCCCAGGCCGTCCCCCCGGTCTACGAGGAGAGCAAGCCGCAGGCCGTCGTCACCCTCTTCCCGGGCGAGTCCGCGTACGCCGGTGTCATGACCAACTCCGCCGACGGCAGCGGCACGGGCGGCTACTCCACCAAGAACCTGACCGTCTACTTCCAGGGCCGCGACCTCTCGGGCTCCACCGGTCAGGGGGCGAAGGTGCCGCTCAGCGAGAAGGTGTACGTGGACAGCACCCTGACCGTCACCTACTGGCAGGCCGACATGGCCGACGCCCTCATGTACTGAGCCCCCCAACGCCCTTGGGCGGAGCCCCGGTCGGCAGCGATGCCGGCCGGGGCTCCCCCGTGCGTCCCGTACGTCCGACTGAGGAGATGACGGCCTGTCACGTAGCCCTTGGGACGGACCGACGACCAGTACGGAGAGGGATTCGCCCGGCCCCCTCCCCCTCGTACGGTCGTCAACGACCACGAACGACCGACGACGTGCGCACACGGTGGGATGACACACGTGACACAACAGGAAACGGTTCGGGGAGAAGCGCCGCAGGACAAGGCGTTCGCTCCCGAGTACCAGGGGGCTCTGGGCTCACTCTCGGTGAACGCGTCGCTCACCGAGGTACGGGCGAGAGGGATCGAGGAACTGCGGGCGGCGGAGGCGGCCGGGGACGGGCCGGAGATGGCGCGGTGCGGGCTCGCCGTGGCGGAGGCCTGCCGGCGGCTGGGCCGCAACGAGGAGGCCGACCGGGCGTGGAAGGCCAGCTACCGCGCGGCCCGCTCCGCCGGGGACGTCGGCGCCATGGCCTGGGCGCTGTGGAGCGGCGGCACGCTCGCCCGGCAGCGCGGCGCGCTGCCCCTGGCCTACCGGCTGCTCCGACTGGCGGCCGAACTGGGGGAACGCGGCGGCGACATCGTCGTACGCGGCTACTCGCTCGCCGGGCTCGCCGAGACCGGGCGCATCCAGGGCGACTACCAGGCCGTGGGCGAACTCCACGAGAAGCTGCTCGCGGAGGCCCGCAGGCGCGGCGAGGCCCGGCACACGGTGTGGGCCCTGGAGGGCATCGCCCAGATGCACCGCAACACCGGCTCGTACGACAAGGCGCTGGCCCTCTTCGAGGAGGCGGCGGAGACGGCCGGCAGGGCGGACGACCGACGGGGCCGGGCCTGGGCCCTGCGCGGCATAGCCGACGTGCTGTCCGTCCGGGACGGTGACACCGACCGCGCGCTGGAACTGCTCTCCGAGGCCGAGGAATACTGCCGCGAGATGCGGCTGTCCAGCGCCCTCGCCTACAACCACAAGATGCGCGGCAACGTCCTCTACCGGGCGGCCCGGTACGCGGAGGCACGGGAGAACTACGCGCTGGCGCTGGAGGAGTTCCGCGCGATGGACGAGTCACGGGGGATCGCGCTCTCCCGGCTCGGCCTCGCCAAGGCGCTCGCCCGCCTCGGCCGCGCCCCGGCCGCGACGGTGGCCGAACTCGCCGATCTGCGCCGCGCCCTGGGGCTGCTGGGCCTGCGCCACGCGGACGACATGATCGACCGCGCGGCGACCGAACTGGGGGTGGGGCCGGTCCCGCAGGACGGCCCACCGCTGTCCCTGGGCACAGAGGCGGCCCTGCGATGACCCCCGCCGCCGTCACCCGCGCCACCGGGACGGGCGGCACCCATGACGGCACCGGCGGCGCACACGACGGACCGGCCCGCACCACCCGGACGCCCCCGGCCGATGCCACCGCCTCCATGACCGGACCGCCCGCGTCCCTGGCCCGCTGCCGCGCCCTGGTGCGGCCCGCGCTCGCCGACGCGGTCGGCCGCCTCCACCCGTGGCCCGGCGAGATGGCCGCGTTCTCGCTCGGCTGGAGCGACACCGGCGGAACCCCCGCCCCGGGCGCGTCCGAGGGCAAGGGCATACGCCAGGCCCTCGCCGTGCTGGCGGCCGAGGCCTGCGGGGCACCGGGCGGGAGCGCGGTCCCGGGCGCGGTCGCCGTCGAACTCGTCCACGCCTTCTCCCTCCTGCACGACGACATCATGGACGGCGACGAGACCCGGCGGCAGCGCCAGACGGTGTGGAAGGCGTACGGCACCGGGCCCGCCGTGCTCGCGGGGGACGGCCTGCTGGCCATCGCCATGGAGACCCTCGCCGAGACGCCCGGCACCTGCGGCGGCGCCGCCGTCCTGCGGCTGTCCGGGACACTGAACCTCCTGGTCCGGGGCCAGGCCGAGGACCTGCTCTTCGCGGAGCGCCCCTGGACGGGCCCCGACGCCGTGCCGACCGACGCCTACCGGACCATGGCCGAGCACAAGACCGGTTCGCTCCTCGGCTGCGCGGCCGCGCTCGGCGCCCTGCTCGCCGGGGCGCCCGACCGGACGGTCGCCGCTCTGAACCGCGCCGGACGCCACCTCGGCGTGGCCTTCCAGGCCGTGGACGACCTGCTGGGCATCTGGGGCGACCCCGCCAGAACCGGAAAGCCGGTCCACGGCGACCTGCGGCAGCGCAAGAAGACGTACCCCGTCATCGCCGCGCTCGCCTCACACGGGCCGACGGCACGCGAACTCGCCGCCCTGCTCTCCTCCCCCTGCCCGCCCGACGACGCCACCGCGGCTCGGGCGGCGGAGCTCATCGAGGCCGCCGGTGGCCGCACCGCCACCCTGACCGAGGCCCACCACCACCTCGACGCCGCCCGCGCCTGCCTGCGTGGCGTCGCCCTGGCACCGGACGCGGTGGACGAGATCGAGGAACTGCTCGACTACCTGGCGCTCCGCACGGTGTGAGCCACGGCCGGTGGACGCGGCACGGGACGATCCCCACCACCGCGTCCACCGGCCCCGGTTCACGGCCCGGTCTTCCCGAAGGCGCACCAGACGACCTTCCCCGGGTCCCGCTCGCCCACGCCCCACCGGTCCGCGAGAGCGTCGACGAGCAGCAGGCCCCGCCCCGACTCGTCGGAGGGCTCGCGCAGAGCGGGCACCCCGCCCCCGCTGTCATGCACCTCGACCTTCAGGTCCCCCTCCTCCAGCAGCAGCCGCACCAGAAAGCCGCGCCCCGGCGGCACCCCGTGCAGCAGCGCGTTGGTCGCCAGCTCGCTCACACACAGCAGTACGTCGTCCAGCCGCGCCCCGAACCCCCAGTCGGTCACGGCCTCGCGCGCGAACTCCCTGACCACGGGCACCGACCGGCGCTCCCGCCGACAGAAGCGCTCGCGGGCCAGGGAGAGTTGCATCGTCTCGTTCATGAGCCGATTGTCACTCTCCGTTGCTAAGGTAGCGCACTACGTGAGGCCGTACAGATCCGCTGTACGGGCCGCGCACGCGTGAAGTACGTACCAGGGCGGGGAGTCGAACCGTATGCACCCCAGGAAGCGGCAGCGCAGGAACGCGTCGGCCATGAAGCTCGTAGGCAAACTCGTCGGCCTGTTCCGCGTCGCGGCCGGCCTCACCCAGGCCCAACTGGCGGAACGGGCCACCGTGCAGATGGAGACGATCGCCTCCATCGAACAGGGCCGCCGCACCCTCCTGCCGGATCTGGCCCGCCGCCTGGACGAGTTGCTGGCGACGAAGGGGGCGCTGGAGACGGCGGTGGACAACATGCCGGAGGTGGACCTGATCCCGGCATGGGCCGAGCGGTACATGGACCTGGAACGGGAGGCGCTGGCGCTGTCCTGGTACGACAGCCAGGTCATTCCCGGGCTGCTGCAAACGGAGGCGTACGCGAGAGCCGTCCTCCGCAACCGCGTGCCCGCCTTCAGCGAGGACGAGGTGAACGAGCAGGCGGCCGCCCGCCTCGAACGGCAGGACATTCTTCACCGCAAGCACCCCCCAACGATCAGCCTGGTGGTTTGGGAGGCGGCACTCCTGCTGGAACTGCTCCCACCCGAAAGCCGTGCGGAGCAGCTCCGACACCTGCACTCATGCGCCCAACTCCCCGGTGTATGCCTCCAGATCCTCCGGCTCAACAGCAAAGGCCACGCGGGCCTCGACGGCCCATTTACTCTGCTGGAGACTCCGGACCACCAGCAGGTGGCTTACTCCGAAACCCAGCGTGGCAGCCAGCTGGTATCTGACCCGAATGAGGTCAGCATCCTCGCTCAGAAATATGCGATGCTGCGAGCTCAGGCATGCAGTCCTGAGGAGACTTTGGGCCTGCTGGACCGTCTTCTGGGAGAGAGATGAGCATCGCACTGCACTGGTTCAAGTCGACCTACAGCGCCAGCGAAGGTGGGCAGTGCCTCGAAGTCGCCTACACCTGGCGTAAGTCAAGCTACAGCGGCGACGAAGGCGGTGCCTGCGTCGAGATCGCCGCACACCCCGCCGCCGTGCACGTACGGGACTCCAAGAACCCCGGGGGTCCCGCCCTCACCGTCGCCCCCACCACGTGGACCGCGTTCGCCGCGCACATCGGCGCCTGACGCCTCCACCCCCCACCCCCCGTACGCTGCGGGTTCATACATTGGTCTTGACCAATTTTCGGATATATGAGAATCATGACCGGAGTCGCCACAGAACCTTCATAACTGTTCCACAGGAGAACCACGCACCATGCGCATACCTGCAACTGCCGCCATCGCGGCGCTCGGCGGTGCCCTCGTACTCGGGCTCACCGCTGTTCCGGCCGCCCAGGCCGCCCCCGCCGCATCGGCGGACTGCACCACCGACGCCTTCGGGATCGCCGGTAAGTACGGAGAGTTCGTCCTCGGGGACAACACCCACTCCCCCGACGCCGAGGGTGCCGTGGCGGTCGGCGGAAACGCCGACTTCCGCGGGGGCTTCAGCGTCGCCAACGAGCTGTCGGCCTCCGAGGTCGACGCCCTGCCCGGCCGCGCCTCGCTCGTCGTCCGGGGCGACCTGGTCAACGGGGGCTCGGCCACGGTCGTGATGAAGGGCAACGCCGTCGTCGGCGGCGCGGTCAAGGACCGCAAGGTCGAGATGCACAACGGCACGTCCAGCCGCCAGGCCGACCTCATCGACTTCGAGGCGGAGTTCGCGAAGCTGCGTTCGTACTCCTCGGCGCTGGCCGGGGAGTCCACGACGGCCGGTGCCCAGGTGAAGCTGGACGGCCCCAAGCTGACGCTGGAGGGCGGCAACAGCGCCCGTAACGTCTTCTCGGTCTCGGCGGACCAGCTGGAGAAGGCCAAGGAGGTCTTCATCAAGGTCCCGGCGGGGGCGACGACGATCGTCAACGTCAGCGGCCAGGAGTACGACATGGCCGGTGCCCGGACGACCGGCTTCTTCCTGTCGGGCGGCCAGGACTTCGTGCTGGACGACAAGCTCCAGAGCGCGTCGGACGGCAAGATCCGGGCCAAGCTGCTGTGGAACTTCCCCGACGCCACCAAGGTCACGAAGAACAGCCAGGCCGCGTGGCCGGGCAGCGTGCTCGCACCGAAGGCCCACCTGGAGCTGGGGACCGCCGCGCCGGTCAACGGCTCGGTGTGGGTGGCGTCGCTGCACGGTTCGGGCGGGGCGGAGACGCACCACTTCCCGTTCACGGGCTGCCTCCCGGAGGTTCCGGGCACAGAGACTCCGTCGCCGAGCGAGACCCCCGGCGAGGGCACGGAGACGACGCCTCCGGCAACGGCCACCCCGTCCGCCTCGGTGACCCCGCCGTCCGAGAGCGCCACCCCGAGCGACGGGCCGTCCGAGGGCCCGTCCGAATCGGCCACCCCGGCCACCCCGGCCCCGTCCGACAGCCCGGCCGGTGGTGACCTGGCCTCGACCGGCAGCAGCGGCACGATCCCGCTGGTCATCGGCGGCGCCGCGGTCCTCGCGGCCGGCGCCGGCCTGGTCGTGCTGGCCCGCCGCCGCAAGGCCCAGGCCTGACACGACGCATGACCGATGAGTGAGGGGCGGTGGCACGTGAGACGTGCCACCGCCCTTCTACGTGACCAAAGCGGATAGGCGTGTCAGCCGCACGGTCTACGCTGCACTACGGGCTGTGGTTGCCTGAATGATCGCTACTGCCATCATCTGCTGCGGAGACCATGCGTGAAGACAGTGAAAATGACGGCTACTCCTACTCGAACTTATTGCCCACCGGCCACGCCTGAGAGTGATCCTGGGTGGTGGTCCAGCGCTGCGCGCCTTCGCCCCGACTGCGCCGGGCCACGAACACGCCACGCTTGAACCCACGCGCTCAGGACGCTTACGCCAACCGGCGATCTGCTACCCGATAGGTTCACTCCATGCCCGGCCGTCTTCTGGAACTGCACGTCGAGAACTTCCGTAGCCTTCGTGACGTGACCATCCCCCTCGGACCGCTCACCGTCCTGGTAGGTCCGAATGGGGTGGGCAAATCGAACGTACTGAAGGTTTTCGACTTCCTTGCCGCGATCATCCGGACCGATCTTCAGCCGGCACTCGATGAACGTGGCGGATTCGACGAAGTAGCTTTCTGGGGCGGCGAGAGGCCACCGACATCGATGGCGATCCGGCTCAAAGCGGACTGGACGACACATGCGAGCGTCAAAGCACCGGACGAATACTCGCTTACCATCCGCAGGCGCTCCACCCCTGGTAGCCGGGACTCCTACACCTTGTCACGCCAGGAGAGTTTCCAGTTCAAACGTACACAAGGGAGAGGGCGCCGCATCACCATTTCCGGCGACGAGGCCCGTGTCGTGGACAAGAGAGCCGGGCTGGAATCGGATGGGGGAAGTTTCGGCATCCAGCGGTTGAGCAGCGGCCTGTCCACACTTCCTCGGCTGGGGCGCTCTGATGGAGGCGAGGAGGTCACAAGAGTGGCGAGCCGTCTCTCGTCCTTCCGGGTTTTCGACGTGGACGTCGCCGCCGCTCGCCAACCGGCGCGCACCCACTCCATCAGGGCAGGCCGTCTGGAGCCTCACGCGGAAAACCTGGCTGCATTTCTCATCCGACTCAGTACGGACGAGGACCGCTGGGAACGTCTGACCCAGGACGCCCGTCGAATTCTGCCCCAACTGGATGCCGTCGAGTTCGAGCAGGTCGGCGGGTACGCGGATCAGCTTGCCGTGGTGCTTCATGAACGCGGTCTGCGCCGGCCTACACCACTCGCCGACGCTTCGTTCGGAACAGTGCGCCTTCTCGGCCTGCTGGCCATGCTCTACGACCCCCACCCTCCAGCCCTGACATGCGTGGAAGAGATCGACCACGGTCTCCACCCTCAAGCGCTTGAGCTCATCGTGGAGCGGATGAGGGAAGCCTCGATGCGTACACAGTTCATCGTGGCGACCCACTCACCGGCACTGGTCGACCGGTTGAAGCCTCAGGAGTTCATCGTTTGCGACCGGGACGAAAACGGCGCTTCCATCATCCCCGCCCTGACGACAGAGGAGATCGAGACAATCGTTGCCGAGACAGGTGACCAGCCGCTCGGGGAGTTGTGGTTCTCCGGCGTGCTCGGCGGCGATCTGACAGAGGACGAACTGTGAGTCGCAGGCGTATAGCCAAGCCTGCGAGTCGGGGGGTGGTCGTGCTTGCAGGAGAGAGTGCGAATGACCGTCGTATGCTGGCCGCATTCATCAAGGCCGCGCACCCTCGCCTGGCAGCCTCCGTCACCCTTACGGAAATCACCGACCAGGTACGGTTGCGGAAGAAAACCGGGGCCGAGCTGGAGACCGCAGCGCGGACGTTGGTAGGTAAGGCTCGCGGCAAAGCCCACCTCAAAGCCGGCGAGTTCGTGGGAATCGCTGTGCACGAGGACATGGATGCCTGCCCGGGGCCTGCCTACGACACGGCCCGCAAGGCCGTGTCGGCGGCGCTGTCCAAGGCGACCGGCACCTGCTCGTCCGCCTACGCACTTGCCGCCGCAGAGTCGGAAGCGTGGCTCCTCCTCTTCCCTGAGGCCTTTACGCTCTATCGGCCGTCGTGGAAGATTCCGGCCAAGTGGCAGGGAAGGGACAGCGGGAAACTGCGGAATCCGAAGGAGGACCTCGAAGGGCTTCTCGTCCATCCACGGTTCATGGAGCGCGACGGCCCTGAGATCGTAGCCAAAGCCTTGGGGCAGGGATTACTGGCAAGCCCTCAAGGGTCGAACCGTTCTTACGAAGAGTTCATCGCGGACATCTCCGACTGGACGGTCAGCCAACCGCCGAAGCGTTGAGTCTGCGAACACACCGTGCTGGCCCTGTTCCCACGTAGCACCGAAGTCCCCGCCGTCCGTGCCGCGTCCGACCCGTCCGGCACGCGAGGGCACGACCCGAGGCTGTGGAGCACGAGCCTGGCTGTCAGTGGCAGGGCCTAGGGTCACCGGCATGGCGACGCTTCCGAACTCCCTGCCGCACCTGGCCGCTTCGGGCCTGGACCTGCCCTCCGGCACTCTGGTGGACACCACGGACGAAGGGGTCTGGCACGAGCCGCTGCTGTGGCACGCGGACGAGACGGCCCGGCCCGGGTCGTGGCGGGCGCTGCGCGCCTCCGCTCGCCCGCTGGGTCTGCTCCCGGTGCTGGTCGACGGCGGGCGGCGCGGCCAGTGGCCGGCGCGGTGGGACCTCGCCCCCGCGAGGATGTCGTACCCCGGTGACCACGACGCGGAAGAGGTGCTGCGGGGCTTCTGGGAGGACAACGCGGGGGACGAGCTCGGCGCCGCCGACGCGAAGTGGCCCGGCCTGGCCCCGGTCCCCGAGGGCGGCGCCCCCGACGACCCGGACGTGCTGGCCGCCGAGATCGCCGACATGTTCACCGAGAGCCCCGAAGGGCCCCGGTTCCGCATGGGACTGGTCCCCGCGCGGCGGAGCGCCGACATACCTGCCGCGATCGGCTGGCAGGGCCCGCTGAACCACGAGAACGACGTGGCGCGGCTGTGCGCGGTGCTGCGCTCGTGGGAGGACCGTTTCGACATCCGGGTGCTGATCATCGGGTTCGACACCCTGGTCGTCTCGGTCGGCCGGCCCCCCACCACCCTGGAAGAGGCACGGGCCCTGGCCGAGGAGCACTTCGCGTTCTGCCCGGACACCATCGAGCAGAACCCGCCCTACGGTCTCGGCCTGTACGCCGAGCGCAACCTCCTCTCCCAGTCCACCTGGGGCTTCTGGTGGGACTGAGTACGGGCGCTCATGTGCCGGGGCGGCGGGCGGCGTTGACTCGTCCGCATGGCGAACGACCTGACCGGCACCCGCGCCCCGCACAGTTGGGTGGCGCCCCTGCTGTCCACCCTGGTGACCCTGCCCGCGGCGGGCCTCGCCCTGCTCTACGGCGGGCTGTCACCCATGGCCTGCGACTCCTGCGACGGCCCCGAGGCCGAGCGCTTCACCGATTCCTTCAACGCGGCCTGGGCCGTGCTCTGCACCGGTCTCGTGCTGTCCCTGGCGGTGCTGGTGGCGAGCTGGGTCCTGCCCTGGCGCCGGCGCCACGTCCCCGCGCGGATCCTGTTGTCGGTGGCCGCTCCCGGCACGGTCCTCGTCGCGTCCCTCGCCTTCATGGCCCTGGTCGACTGGCCCTGACCCCGTGTCCGCGGGCCGCCGGAGCGCGGGCGGCACCACCTCGGATTCGTGCGAGACCCCGGCCGCCGGGCCCGATAGCGTCTCCGCCATGAACACACCCGACTCGCCTTCCCGGCACCTCAGCGTCCACATCGACCGCACCGCCGAAGACGTCTACGCCTACGCGTCGGCTCCGGCCCATCTCCCCGAGTGGGCCTCGGGGCTGAGCAGTTCCGTGGAGGAGATCGACGGACAGTGGATCGCGGACTCGCCCATGGGGCGCGTGGTGGTCACCTTCGCCCCGAAGAACGCGTTCGGGGTGCTGGACCACGACGTCACGCTGCCCTCGGGGGAAAGGGTCCACAACCCGGTGCGGGTCATCGCCCACACCAGCGGCTGCGAGGTCGTGTTCACCCTGCGCCGACGTCCCGAGATGAGCGACGACGACTTCCGCCGCGACGCCGAAGCCGTCACCGCCGACCTCGCGGCGCTCAAGCGCGTCCTGGAGAGCGACTGATCCGCGCCTCACCCCAGCCGTACGCGGTCGCTGTCACCGTCCGACAGGAACAGGGCCAGCCGCCCGCCCTCCTCCCGGACGGCGGTCCGTTCGGCCCGGCTGAATCCTCGTAGCGGACCGACGTCCACCGTCCCCGCGTCCACGGTCCAGGTCCCGGCGACCCGGCCGTCGACCAGCACCATGCGCGCGCCCCGCACCGACAGGCCCCGGTGGGCGTCGTCGATGATCCGGCCGCGGTCCTGGTAGCCCAGGACCGCGTTGTCGAAGGCGGGCAGGAACCGCACCGGCGCCGGGGTGTCCGGGTCCGGGCGCGGCGCGTCGGGCAGGTCCAGCAGTTCCCGGCCGCGCTCGTCCCGGAAGGCGACCAGCCTGTCCCGGACCGCCGCCACCGCGGCGGGCAGTCCGGCGAGTCCGCACCAGGCCCGCAGATCGGCCGAGGCGGCGGGACCGTACGCCGCCAGATAGCGCAGCACCAGGGCCTCGCCCGCCGGGTCGGTGCCCTGCGGGGAGGGCGGGAGCGGTTCGCGGCCCAGCCAGTGGGCGAGCGGCCGGTTGCGTACCCCGGACCTCACGCGCCACAGCCCGCGCGGCGGCAGCTGGACCATCGGGACGAGGGCGGCGACGGCCATCTCGCCCAGTGCCCGGCGGCCCGGCGCGGGCCAGCGGTCGGCGAGCGCGCCCGCGATCCCGGTCATCGTGCGGGGCTCGCCGTCCGCCAGCAGGGCGCGGACCGCCGCCGCGAGCGCGTCGAGGTCCACCCCCTCCAGCTCACGGCGGTAGGTCCCCAGCACGCGCTGCCGCAGCATGGCGTCATGGCGGGCCCGCCAGGCCAGGGCGTCGTCGGCGGTGACGAGATGGACGGTGCGGCGCATCAGATGGGTGCGTACGACGCGCCGCCCGGTGAGCAGGCCGTCCAGATCCGCCGGTGCGAAACCGCGCAGCCGGGACCAGAGCCCGGTGAAGGGCTCCTGCGGCTCCTGCGCCTGGAGGCCGCACAGGTGCGCGACGGCGTCCAGGGGCGGGAGTTCCGCGCGGTCGAGGAGCAACTGCCGGGCCAGCGCGGCCCGGTTGAGCGCCCGCGTGTCCAGGGTCCTCACCTGTCGTACCCGCTCACCACGTCCAGGACCCAGACCACGCCGTACCGGTCCTTGAGCATGCCGTAGAGCGGGGCCCACGCGGAGGGGCCCAAGGGCTGGACGACGCTCGCCCCCTCCGAGAGCTTCTCCCAGTACGCCGTCACCTCCGCGGTGTCCTCGCCGCGCACGGAGACGAAGAGGGAGTTCTCGCCCTGGTCGTACGGCAGCCGCGCGGGCACGTCGTAGGCCATGACGCGGAATCCGTTCTCCGCCGCCACCTGGCCCCACATCACCTGGTTCTCCTCGTCGGGATCACTGGCTCCCCCGGCGTCCTGGTAGGTGACGACGGCGAGGTCGCCCCCGAACACCGAGCGGTAGAAGTCGAGCGCGGCGCGTGCCTCGCCCCGGAAGTTCAGATGGGTCGTGGTCGTGACGGACATGGGTGGCTCCTCGCCTCGGTCGCGGATCCCCGGTCGCGGGGCCCTCGGTCGCGGATCCCCGGTCGCGGGGCCCTCGGTCGCGGATCCCCGGTCGCGGGGCCCTCGGTCGCGGAACCCCGGGGCACGGGGCCCTCGGGAGCAGGTCACGCGGTCTCGCGTCCTGCGGTGCGCCCCACACTCGCAGGGGTAGCGGTCAGGGTGTGGCCGCTATGACGGGCAGCATGGACGCATGCCGAAGACCTCAGCCCGACTGCTCGCGCTGCTCTCCCTGCTCCAGGCCCGCCGGGACTGGCCGGGCGCGCTGCTGGCGGAGCGGCTGGACGTCAGCCCGCGCACCGTACGCCGTGACGTGGACCGCCTGCGCGAACTGGGCTACCCGGTGGCGGCCTTCAAGGGACCGGAGGGCGGATACCGGCTGGAGGCGGGCACCGAGCTGCCCCCGCTGCTCTTCGACGACGAGCAGGCCGTCGCGCTCGCCCTCGCCCTCCAGGCCGTCACGACCACCGGTGCCGGTGTCGAGGAGGCCGCCGCGCGCGCCCTGACCACGCTCCGGCAGGTCATGCCCGCGCGGCTGCGCCACCGGCTCGACACCCTCCGGGTCACGGCGGTGGCCCCGGCCACGAGCGGACGGGGCGAGCGGGCCGGCGGCGGGACGCTCATGGCGATCGGCGCCGCCGTCCACGCCCACGAGGTGCTGCACTTCGACTACACGGGAAGCGAGACGCCCCGCCGGGCGGAGCCCCACCACCTGGTCACCTATGCCGGACGCTGGTACCTCGTCGCCTGGGACCTCGACCGGGAGGACTGGCGCACCTTCCGCGCCGACCGGATCACCCCGCGCGTCCCCACCGGCCCCCGCTTCACCCCGCGCGAGGTGCCCGGGGGCGAGGTGGCGGCCTTCGTGGCCGGCAGGTTCCAGGGCGCGGAGGCCCCCGGCGACTGGCCCTGCCGGGGCGAGGTGGTCCTGCGCACCGCCGCCGCCACCGTGGCCCCCTACGTCCGGGACGGGCTCGTCGAAGCGCTCGGCCCCGACCGCTGCCGTCTCGTCCTGGGCGCCTGGTCCTGGACCGCCCTGGCCGCCGGACTCGGCAGGTTCGACGCCGACATCGAGGCCGTCGGCCCGGACGCCCTACGGGAGGCCTTCGCCCGGCTGTCCCGGCGCTACGCCGACGCGGCGACGGCCCCACGGCCCCCGGCGCCCGGACCGTGAACACCCGGACCATGACACGACGGTGAGCGGCGCCGGGCTCGCCCCCGCCCCCCGCAAGGGCCCCCGGATCAGTGCCGCGCGGTCAGCCGCCGCGCGGCCTCCGTCGCCCAGTACGTCAGGATCATCTGCGCGCCCGCGCGCCGGATGCCCGTCAGGCTCTCCATGATCGCCGCGTCCCGGTCGATCCAGCCCTTCTCCGCGGCGGCCTCGATCATCGCGTACTCGCCACTGATCTGGTACGCGGCCACCGGCACGTCCGCCACCTCCGCGACCTTGGCCAGAATGTCCAGGTACGGTCCGGCGGGCTTGACCATGACCATGTCGGCGCCCTCCTCCAGGTCGAGCGCCAGCTCGCGCAGCGACTCGCGGACGTTCGCCGGGTCCTGCTGGTACGTCTTGCGGTCGCCCTTCAGCGAGGAGCCCACCGCCTCACGGAACGGCCCGTAGAAGGCGGAGGAGTACTTCACGGTGTACGCGAGGATCGACACGTCCTCGTGCCCGGTCTGGTCCAGCGCGTCCCGGACCACCCCGACCTGGCCGTCCATCATCCCGCTCGGGCCCACCACATGGGCGCCCGCGTCGGCCTGGACCTGGGCCATCTCCGCGTACCGCTCCAGGGTGGCGTCGTTGTCCACGCGGCCGTCCCCGGTCAGCACACCGCAGTGGCCGTGGTCGGTGAACTCGTCCAGGCACAGGTCGGACATGACGATCAGGTCGTCGCCCACCTCTTCCCGGACCGCGCGCAGCGCCACCTGGAGGATGCCGTCCGGGTCGGTGCCCGCCGTGCCCCGGGCGTCCTTCTTCTCGTCCAGCGGGACACCGAAGAGCATGATCCCGGAGACCCCGGCCCCGACCGCCTCGACCGCCGCCTTCCGCAGCGTGTCCAGGGTGTGCTGGTAGACCCCCGGCATGGCCGAGACGGCCACCGGGGAGTCGATGCCCTCCCGCACGAACGCGGGCAGGATCAGGTTCGCCGGGTCGAGCCGGGTCTCGGCGACCATGCGCCGCATGACGGGGGTCGTCCGCAGCCGCCGGGGGCGGGAGCCGGGGAAGTTTCCGTACACAGTCATCCTTCGAGGTTAGACCCGCGCACCGCACCGGCTTACCGACAGCCGGTGCGGAAAGAACGGGAAAGAGACCGGCCCGGCCGCTCCACGAGGAAGCGACCGGGCCGCACACCGCCGTACCCGACCCGTCAGGTCGTCGTCCGGCGCCGTCTCGCACCCGGGCGGCGCTCGCTCGGGCGCGTCACCGGGTCACCGGCCTCCTTCGCCGCGTCCCGGCGCCGCGCGCCGAAGTCCGCCAGCGCCTGGGCCAGCTTGTGGACCGACGGCTCCGGGGACAGCACGTCCACCCGCAGGCCGTGCTCCTCCGCGGTCTTCGCCGTCGCGGGGCCGATACACGCGATCACCGTCACGTTGTGCGGCTTGCCCGCGATCCCGACCAGGTTGCGCACGGTCGAGGACGAGGTGAACATCACCGCGTCGAACCCGCCGCCCTTGATCGCCTCACGGGTCTCGGCCGGCGGGGGCGAGGCGCGGACCGTGCGGTATGCGGTCACGTCGTCCACCTCCCAGCCCAGCTCGATCAGCCCGGCCACCAGCGTCTCCGTGGCGATGTCCGCACGCGGCAGGAACACCCGGTCGATCGGGTCGAAGACCGGGTCGTACGGCGGCCAGTCGTCCAGCAGACCGGCGGCCGACTGCTCACCGGACGGCACCAGATCCGGCTTCACACCGAAGTCGATCAGCGCGGCGGCGGTCTGCTCACCGACGGCCGCGACCTTGATCCCGGCGAAGGCACGGGCGTCCAGGCCGTACTCCTCGAACTTCTCCCGCACGGCCTTGACCGCGTTGACCGAGGTGAACGCGATCCACTCGTACCGGCCCGTCACCAGGCCCTTGACCGCACGCTCCATCTGCTGCGGCGTACGCGGCGGCTCGACGGCGATGGTGGGGACCTCGTGCGGGACCGCGCCGTACGAACGCAGCTGGTCGGAGAGCGAGGCCGCCTGCTCCCTCGTCCGCGGCACGAGCACCTTCCAGCCGAACAGCGGCTTCGACTCGAACCACGACAGCTGGTCACGCTGGGCGGCGGAGCTGCGCTCACCGACCACGGCTATGACCGGCCGGTGCCCCTCCGGAGACGGGAGGACCTTGGCCTGCTTGAGCACCTGGCCGATGGTCCCCAGCGTCGCCGTCCAGGTGCGCTGGCGCGTCGTCGTCCCCGCGACGGTCACCGTCATCGGGGTGTCCGGCTTGCGGCCCGCCGACACCAGCTCCCCGGCGGCGGCGGCCACCGAGTCCAGCGACGTGGACACGACGGCCGTCGCGTCGCTCGCCCCGACCTCGGACCAGCAGCGGTCCGTGGCGGTACGGGCGTCCAGGAAGCGCACGTCGGCGCCCTGGGCGTCCCGCAGCGGCACACCGGCGTACGCCGGCACACCCACGGCGTTGGCCACACCGGGCACGACCTCGAAGGGCACACCGGCGGCGGCGCAGGCGAGCATCTCCGCACCCGCGTCACCGTCCATGCCGGGGTCGCCGTTCACGGCACGGACGACCCGCCTGCCACCCTTCACGCCCTCCATGACAAGATTGACCGCATCCCTGAGAACGGGTACCCCGGCGGTAGTTGACGACGTGTCAACAACCGTCATCTCAGGCGTGCTCACCCCTGCCCGAGCGTGGCCGCGAACGACGTCGAGCACGTCCGGCTCGGCGACAAGGACGTCCGCGCTCGCGAGCGCCTCGACAGCGCGCAGAGTCAGCAGTCCCGGGTCGCCGGGACCGGCGCCGAGAAAGGTGACATGCCCTGAGGGCAGCACAGGGAAGTCGGATACGACGGGGCCGGTGGGGCTCAAAGTGCTCGCTCCCCCATAAGACCGGCCGCACCCTTGGCGAGCATCTCGGACGCGAGTTCGCGGCCGAAGGCCGCCGCGTCGTCGTGCGACGTGGGGGCGGAACCGGTGATGGACAGCTGCACCAGGGAGGCGCCGTCGGTGGAACCGACGACACCGCGCAGGCGCAGTTCGTTGACAGTCTGGCCGTCGCCCTGGAGGTCGGCCAGCGCACCCACGGGTGCGGAGCAGCCGGCCTCCAGGGCGGCGAGCAGGGCACGCTCGGCGGTCACGGCGGCCCGGGTGTGCGGGTCGTCGAGCTCGGCGAGCGCTGCGGCGAGTTCGGTGCTCTCTTCAGCACACTCGATCGCCAGTGCTCCCTGACCGGGAGCGGGCAGGACGGTGTCGGGCGACAGGAAGTCGGTCACCTCACCGGTCCGGCCCAGACGGCTGAGACCGGCCGCGGCGAGTACCACCGCGTCCAGCTCTCCGTTCCGTACAAAATTGATACGCGTGTCGACGTTGCCGCGGATCGGCACGGTCTCTATGCCGAGGCCGTGCGCGCGGGCGTACGCGTTGAGCTGCGCCATACGGCGCGGCGACCCCGTGCCGATACGGGCACCGGACGGCAGCTGCGCGAAGGTCAGGCCGTCCCGCGCCACCAGGGCGTCGCGGGGGTCCTCGCGCGGCGGCACGGCGGCCAGCACCAGTCCCTCGGGCTGCGTGGTCGGCAGGTCCTTCAGCGAGTGGACGGCGAAGTCCACCTCACCGCGCGCCAGCGCCTCGCGCAGGGCCGCGACGAACACGCCGGTCCCGCCGATCTGCGCCAGGTGCTCCCGCGAGATGTCTCCGTACGTGGTGATCTCGACGAGCTCGACGGCACGCCCGGTCACCTCACGGACCGCATCAGCGACCATGCCGGACTGCGCCATGGCGAGCTTGCTGCGCCGGGTGCCGAGCCGCAGGGGCTTGGTGGTGTCCCCGCCCAGGGGTGAGTAGTCGGTCATGACCGCCCTCGATTCGGGTCGTTCAGGTCTGCCCGGGAGACGGCTGCCACCGTCTGCGGGTCGAGGTCGAAGAGTTCACGCAGCGCGTCGGCGTACCCGGCGCCGCCGGGCTCACTGGCGAGCTGCTTGACCCGCACGGTGGGCGCGTGCAGGAGCTTGTCGACGACACGGCGCACCGTCTGGGTGATCTCGGCGCGCTGCTTCTCGTCAAGGTCGGGGAGCCGTCCGTCCAGCCGGGCGATCTCCCCGGCCACCACGTCGGCGGCCATCGTGCGCAGGGCGACGACGGTCGGGGTGATGTGCGCGGCCCGCTGGGCGGCACCGAAGGCGGCGACCTCGTCGGCCACCAGGGTGCGCACCAGGTCCACGTCGGCGGCCATCGGCGCGTCGGCGGAGGCCTCGGCGAGCGACTCGATGTCCACCAGGCGCACCCCCTCGACCCGGTGGGCGGCGCCGTCGATGTCACGCGGCATGGCGAGGTCGAGCAGGTGCAGCCGGGCGGGCGCGGCGTCCACGGCGCGCACGGGCACCGGGCGCACGGCCCGGTCCCGCTCGGCGGTCGTGACGGAACCGTTCTCCACCCAGGCGGCGTGCTGGTCCAGGGCCTCCACCGGCGTGGCGGCCGCAGGCGCCCCGGGCGCCCTCCCCGCCACGTCGAAGTCCACGTCCAGCGCCTCGGCGACGGCCTCGGCGCTCAGCACGAGACCGGTGGCCCCGGTACAGGAGACGACGACGTCTGCACGTGTCAGTTCGTGCGCCACGGCGGCCATCGGCACGGCGCGGGCGGCACAGCGCTCGCCCTGGCCGAGGATCTCGACGAGCCGGTCGGCACGGGCCCGGGTCCGGTTGGCGACGACGACCTCGGCGACACCGGCGCGCGCCAGCGTGGCGGCGGCGAGCGAGGACATCGATCCCGCGCCGATCACCAGGGCGCGCTTGTGCGCGGCCCACTCGGTGACCTCGGCGCCGTCCGCGAGCTGCTCCAGCCCGAAGGTGACGAGCGACTGCCCGGCCCGGTCGATACCGGTCTCGCTGTGGGCGCGCTTGCCGACCCGCAGGGCCTGCTGGAAGAGGTCGTTCAGCAGACGTCCCGCGGTGTGGAGCTCCTGCCCCAGCGCGAGCGCGTCCTTGATCTGGCCGAGGATCTGGCCTTCGCCGACGACCATCGAGTCCAGCCCGCACGCCACCGAGAAGAGGTGGTGGACGGCGCGGTCCTCGTAGTGCACGTAGAGGTACGGGGTGAGCTCGTCCAGGCCGACGCCGCTGTGCTGCGCGAGCAGCGTGGACAGCTCGGCGACGCCCGCGTGGAACTTGTCCACGTCGGCGTACAGCTCGATGCGGTTGCAGGTGGACAGCACGGTCGCCTCGGTCGCGGGTTCCGCGGCGAGGGTGTCCTGCAACAGCTTCGTCCTGGCGTCGGCCTCCAGCGCGGCCCGCTCCAGTACGGAGACGGGCGCGCTGCGGTGGCTGAGCCCTACGACCAGCAGGCTCATGCCGGCATCACGGCGGGCATGTCCCCCTCGGGTCCCTTCCGGTTCGTGGGCGTGGCGCGCACGGGCGGCGCCGGCTCGTCGGCGGCCGGAGCGGCGGTGCCGTCGGCGGCGGCCTCCTCGCCGGCCTTGCGCTGCTCGTGGAAAGCGAGGATCTGGAGCTCGATCGACAGGTCCACCTTGCGCACGTCCACGCCGTCGGGCACGGAGAGCACCGTCGGCGCGAAGTTGAGGATGGAGGTCACACCGGCGGCGACGAGCCGGTCGCAGACCTGCTGGGCCGCGCCGGGCGGGGTGGTGATGACGCCGATGGACACACCGTTGTCGCTGATGATCCGGTCCAGGTCGTCGGTGTGCTGGACGGGGATCCCGGCGACGGGCGTGCCCGCCATGGCCGGATCCGCGTCGATCAGCGCGGCCACCCGGAAGCCACGGGAGGCGAACCCCCCGTAATTGGCGAGCGCCGCGCCGAGGTTACCGATGCCGACGATGGCGACCGGCCAGTCCTGGGTGAGCCCGAGTTCACGGGAGATCTGGTAGACGAGATACTCGACGTCGTACCCGACACCCCGCGTGCCGTAGGAGCCCAGGTAGCTGAAGTCCTTGCGCAGCTTGGCGGAGTTGACCCCCGCCGCGGCCGCGAGCTCCTCGGAGGAGACCGTGGGCACCGAGCGTTCGGAGAGCGCGGTGAGTGCGCGTAGATACAGCGGAAGCCGGGCGACGGTGGCCTCGGGAATTCCTCGGCTACGGGTCGCCGGTCGGTGAGTTCGGCCAGTTGCCACGGTGCTCCTGCCAGATGAGCGAGGCTGTAGGCGGCCGTGTGTCCCAGGACCGCCCCGTCGACAGCAGGCTATGTCTTTGTGAACGCGTGCACAAAGATAGTGTCCGTTTTGTCCGGTCAAAGTGACCGGGGTCACGCATATTCCCCGCCCGATCCCGGAACCAGGGGCGGCCTCGGCCCGTTGCGGGCTCCACGAGGGCAAAGCCGTACACACTCCTCATGTCCATGCCCCCGAGAACACCCAAAACGCCCACGATGGTAGCCGGTTTCCGCCACCTGGATGCCCCGGAAGGCCCTGGGAACCCGTCCGGGCCCTCAGGAACGCAGCGCGGTGCGCAGTCTCACCGGATCCACCTTCCAGAAGGTGTGCTGCTCGCCGTCGACCAGCACCACCGGGATCTGCTCCCAGTACTCCCGGTACAGCTCCTCGTCCCGGGTGATGTCCTCCTCCACCCAGGAGGCGCCGGTCTCCTCGCAGACCTCGCGGACCACCGCCCGCGCGTCGTCGCAGAGATGGCACCCGGGCTTCCCGACGAGGGTCACCACCCGGTCCTCGGGCTTCTTCTTCGCGCGGCGCAACAGGGGGCTCATACCTCCTATTCTGCGCCGGTCCCCGGGGAAGCCCGCCCGCCCACCCGCCACCGGGCGCCCCGTGGCCGCCCGTTCGGCGCCGCGGCCCCCAGAGTTCACGCCACCGCGTCCCGACCGGGGAGGGAACGGACGAACCGAATGGCTATGCTCACGACATGGCCGCTCTTGGATGGCTCACACCCCGCAGGCGCTCGGCTACGGCACGGAGCGTGCTGGCAGGCGAGGCAGCAGCCGAGGCAGCACGGAAGTCCGCCCTTCCCGCCGACGAGTCCGACCTGACCGAAGACACCGCCGCGCCGGCCGTGGCCGAGGAGACGGCCGAACCCGCCTTCCCGGTGGCCGGGGACGACCGGGCCGCCGCCTTCTTCGACCTCGACAACACCGTGATGCAGGGCGCCGCGCTCTTCCACTTCGGACGGGGCCTGTACAAGCGGAAGTTCTTCCAGCGCCGCGAGCTGACCCGGTTCGCCTGGCAGCAGGCGTGGTTCCGGCTGGCCGGCGTCGAGGACCCCGAACACATGCAGGACGCCCGCGACAGCGCGCTGTCCATCGTGAAGGGCCACCGCGTCGCCGAGTTGATGTCCATCGGCGAGGAGATCTACGACGAGTACATGGCCGACCGCATCTGGCCCGGCACCCGCGCACTCGCCCAGGCCCACCTCGACGCCGGACAGAAGGTCTGGCTGGTCACCGCCGCCCCGGTGGAGACCGCCACGATCATCGCCCGCCGGCTCGGACTGACCGGCGCCCTGGGCACGGTCGCCGAATCCGTCGACGGCGTCTACACCGGGCGCCTGGTGGGCGAGCCCCTGCACGGCCCCGCGAAGGCCGAGGCGGTACGCGCGCTGGCGGTGGCGGAGGGCCTGGACCTGGAGCGCTGCGCGGCCTACAGCGACTCGCACAACGACATCCCGATGCTCTCGCTGGTCGGCCACCCGTACGCGATCAACCCGGACGCCAAACTGCGCAAGCACGCCCGTGCGCTGGACTGGCGGCTGCGCGACTACCGCACCGGGCGCAAGGCGGCCAAGGTCGGCATCCCGGCCGCCGCGGGTGTGGGCGCGCTGGCCGGCGGCACCGCCGCCGCGGTCGCCCTGCACCGCCGCCGCCGCTGACCGCCCCGCCGCCGCTGACCGGAGACGCCACCGCACCGCCGGCCCCGTCACTCCCGGCCCGGCCGTCAGCCCTGCCCGCCCCGTCACCCCCGGCCCGCCCGTCACCCCGCACGCGCCCCCGTGAGCGCCGTCGCGCCGGGGCCGGTCGAGCGTGCGTTCCCCGGAGGGCCACGCCCGGGACGTACCGCCGAACGTGAGCGGACCCGACACGGGACCGCCCACCGCTCCGGCCAGTCGCGTTCGGTTCCGGCGACCACAACCCGTCTCCACCTCAGACAGATCACGAAGCGGTTTGGTCACTAACCGATCACCAACTGTCGCTCGAACCGCTACTTAGAGGTTATGGAAGCGACGTAATCGATGATTTGAGCAACTGGGTGTAGCACTGCCTATACGAAGCGTTATTCTCCTCAGACGCATGAAGAGCCCTCACTCGCCACCACGGGTGACGGTTTTCGAACTGCACGTGATGGAAGCTCTGCCTCTGGGAGTCCCGTGTACCCACACGTCGGGGTTGACGCCTCGGGCCTGGCTACGCTGCGCGCGACGGTCCTCGACCACCTGCGCGGCTTCGTCCCCACCGCGTACGCCGTCCCCGCATTCGCCACCACCCCCGCACCTGCCGGACCCTGCTACGCGCTGGCCGAGCGCGGCGCGGCGGTCGGAAGACGCAGCACCCGCGGCGCCACGACCACGACCACCACCACCGTCCGCCGCCCCACGGCCGACAGTGACAGCGCGCGCATGATGGACCTCGTCGAGCGCGCCCAGTCCGGCGAGGCCGAGGCCTTCGGCCGCCTGTACGACCAGTACAGCGACACCGTGTACCGGTACATCTACTACCGCGTCGGCGCCAAGGCGACGGCGGAGGACCTCACCAGCGAGACCTTCCTGCGCGCGCTCCGCCGCATCTCCACCTTCACCTGGCAGGGCCGCGACTTCGGCGCCTGGCTGGTGACCATCGCCCGGAACCTCGTCGCCGACCACTTCAAGTCCAGCCGCTTCCGGCTGGAAGTGACCACCGGCGAGATGCTCGACGCCAACGAGGTCGCCCGCAGCCCCGAGGACTCCGTCCTGGAGTCCCTGTCCAACGCCGCGCTCCTGCAAGCCGTACGCCGGCTCAACCCCCAGCAGCAGGAGTGCGTCACCCTGAGATTCCTCCAGGGACTCTCCGTCGCCGAGACCGCCCGCGTCATGGGCAAGAACGAGGGCGCGATCAAGACCTTGCAGTACCGGGCCGTGCGCACCCTCGCCCGGCTCCTCCCGGACGACGCCCGATGACGTCACCATCGGTGACGTGTCCGTGACACACCGTCGGATCAACCTTCGTCCGTAACCCAACTGCCGCGCCACTCGTTGTGCCGGATGCAGGCCCCCTGTCGCTACGCCCTGACGGATCTCTCCACCCGATCGTGTGGAAACGGTCCCGGCGGGCAACCTTCCGGACCCGCAGGGGACTCGACCGTCACGACGAGAGGAGGTGCCGCCAGTGATCGCAAACGTTTCGGCACACCGGCGGGCGAACGCCTTCGCCCAGGCCCTGGAAGACCAGCCGCCCCGGGGTGCGGCGGCCGCGCAGCCCGATGAGCCGGCCGAACAGGCCGACCACGGACCGCTGTTGGCCCTGGCGAACGGCCTCGACGAGCTACCGAAGCCATCATTGGATCCCGAGGTCAAAGTGGTGCAGCGAGCCCAGCTCGTCGCGGCCATGGAGACGATGTTCGCCCAGGGCGGTGCGTCCACGGGCCCTACGGTGCCCGAGCAACGGGGCAAGGGGGCTCACCGGGCCTCCCCGCTCCGGAAGTTGCGTCCACGCTCCCGCTGGGCGAAGGGCCTCACCGCGGGCGGAATCACGGTCGGTGTGGCCGCGGGAGCGCTCGGCGGAGTGGCCGCTGCCAGTTCCGACGCCCTGCCGGGTGACTCCCTGTACGGCCTCAAGCGCGGGATGGAGGACATCCACCTGGGCATGGCCGACGGCGACGCCGACCGGGGCGAGGTCTACCTCGACAAGGCGTCCACCCGGCTGAGCGAGGCCCGCCGGCTGATGGAGCGCGCCCGGTCCGGCGACCTGGACCACGAGTCGCTCGGAGAGGTCAGACGCACCCTCGACGGCATGACGCACGACGCCACCGAGGGCCACCGTCTGCTCCGAGCCGCGTATCAGCGCGACGGCTCCATCAAACCGATCCAGACCCTGGACACCTTCTCCCGCTCGCACCGCGAGAGCTGGAGCAGCCTCCGCGACCGGCTGCCCGTCCAGTTGTCCGACGTCGGCGAGAAGGTCAGCTCGGTCTTCGAGGCGATGGACGAGGAGGTCGCCCCGCTCCAGTCCCTGCTGCCCCGCGCCCCGGACAGCGGCACGGACACCGAGCGGTCCGCCTCCCCCGACCGGCGGGCCGACCCGTCCGGCAAGGACCGTCCGGCGCCGTCCTCCTCGGCGTCCCCGGACTCCGGTCCGGAGAGCGACATCGCACCCCAGCCGTCCGGTTCGCACTCCAGCGGCCCGGCCGAGGGCCTGATCGGCGGCGGCACGGACGGCCTGCTGGACGGCCTGCCGACCGACGGCACCGTGCCGTCGGCCCCCGGCGGCGGAGCGCCTCCGGCACCGGACATCACCCTGCCGCCCCTGTTGCCGGGTCTGCTCCCGGGCCTGGGCATCGACGGCGAGAACCTCAAGCCGTAGCGGACGGTGTACGGGAGGGGGCGTCCACGGGGCGCCCCCTCCCGGCACGACCGGCCGCACACCCTCAGAAGAAGACCGAGCGCCGCTGCACCAGCAGCTTGTACAGGGTGTGCTGGATCTGCTCCCGTACCTGGTCGGTGAGGTTGAACATCAGCATCGGGTCCTCCGCCGCCTCCGGCGGGAACCCGTCCGTGGGGATCGGCTCCCCGAACTGGATGGTCCACTTGGTCGGCAGCGGCACCGCCCCCAGCGGCCCCAGCCACGGAAAGGTCGGGGTGACCGGGAAGTACGGCAGCCCGAGGATCCGGGCCAGGGTCCTGGAGTTGCCGATCATCGGGTAGATCTCCTCCGCCCCCACGACCGAGCAGGGCACGATCGGCACCCCGGCCCGCAGCGCGGTGGACACGAACCCGCCCCGCCCGAAGCGCTGGAGCTTGTAGCGGTCGCCGAAGGGCTTGCCCAGTCCCTTGAAGCCCTCCGGCATCACCCCGACGACCTCACCGCGCTCCAGCAGCCGTTCCGCGTCCTCGGCGCAGGCCAGCGTGTGACCGGCCTTCCTGGCCAGTTCGTTGACCACCGGCAGCATGAACACCAGGTCGGCGGCGAGCAGCCGCAGATGCCGCCCGGCCGGGTGGTGGTCGTGCACCGCGACCTGGAGCATCAGCCCGTCCAGCGGCAGCGTCCCGGAGTGGTTGGACACGATGAGCGCCCCGCCCTCGGACGGGATGTTCTCGACGCCCTTCACCTCGACCCGGAAGTACGTGTCGGCGAGCGGGCGCAGCAGCGACATGAGGACCTGGTCGGTCAACTCCTGGTCGTAGCCGAACTCGTCCACCTCGTAGTCGCCGGTGACCCGCCGCCGCAGGAACGCCAGCCCGTTCGCGATCCGCCGGTCCCAGTCACCCCGCCCGGAGCCCTCCGGTGGTTCCTGGGGGGCCTGTGCCCCCGGTTTCGGGTCAGCAGGGGGCTCGGCACCCGGCAGGGCGCTCACGGGCGCCCCACCGCCCGCGGAGGGTGCCTGACGGCCGCCGCCCGGCTGTGTGCCCCGGCGCCGCCCCGCGCCGGAACGCGAACGGTCGTCGTCGAACGGAAGGACCTTGGCGTCCGCCATCGTGGGTCGCGCTCCTCTACCTGGCGCCGTCAGTCGAATGTGCCGCACCGGCCGCGCCGCCGGGCAGCGGCAGCTCCGCCAGCCGGCCGACGGCTCTGCCCATCCGCTCCGGTGGCAGCAGTCCCGGCCCCCTGCCCCGGGCGAACTCCGCGAACGTCTCCGCCGTGGTGTACCGCGGGCGGAAGCCCAGTGTCTCGCGCATCTGCACCGTCGAGACCACCCGGCCGTGGGTGAGCAGCCGGATCTGCTCCGGCGAGAAGTCGGTCATCCCCACCGCGCGGAGGGCCGCGCCGACCCAGGTGACCGCGGGCAGCAGCACCGGCACGGTGGGCCTGCCCAGCCGCCGCGAGCACTGCGACAGCAGCAGCACCCCGTCCCCCGCGATGTTGAACGTGCCGCTGTTCAGCGTGGCGCGCCGGGGCTCACGCGCGGCGATCTCCAGGACGTCGACGACATCGTCCTCGTGGACGAACTGGAGCCGGGGGTCGTAGCCGAGGACCGTGGGCAGCACGGGCAGCGCCAGGTAGTCGGCGAGCGGCGAGTCCGGCTCGGGCCCCAGGATGTTCGCGAACCGCAGCACGCACACGGCCACGTCCGGCCGGCGCCGCGCGAAGCCCCGTACGTACCCCTCGACCTCCACCGCGTCCTTGGCGAAGCCGCCGCTGGGCAGGGACTTGGGCGGGGTCGTCTCGGTGAAGACGGCCGGGTCGCGGGGGGCGGAACCGTACACACTCGTACTGGACTTCACCACGAACCGCTGGAGCGTCGGGGACTTCTGGCAGGCACCGAGCAGCTGCATGGTGCCGATGACGTTCGTCTCCTTGACCGTCGTGCGGCCGCCGGCGCCGAGCGACTTCCCCGAGACGTCCAGGTGCACCACCGTGTCCACGGAGTGCTCGGCCAGGACCCGGGCGATCGCGGGCCGGCGGATGTCCGCCCGGACGAACACGGCGTCACCCAGCCGGTGCTCCGGCGTGACGGCGTCCACGGCGATCACCCGGTCCACCCCCGGATCCCGCTGGACGCGCCGCACGAAGCGGCCGCCCAACTGCCGGGCCGCACCGGTGACGAGCACGATCTTCCCCAAGATCAGCGCCTTCCGTCGGTCGTTCCGCGGTTCACGGAGCGGGGACTCCCCCTGGCGTCACCGTAATACCTGGGCGGTGCGCCGCGCCGCCCCCCTGGCGGGCTTTACCGAACCGATGGCGGAAGACGACACCGGTGGCCGCCGGGAACCGGGCCCGGACGCACCGAGGCCCTCCCACCAGGACGGCGGAAGGGCCTCGGACGCACGAACCGCGTTCGCCTACTTCTTGTTGCGACGCTGAACGCGCGTGCGCTTGAGCAGCTTGCGGTGCTTCTTCTTGGCCATCCGCTTACGCCGCTTCTTGATAACAGAGCCCACGACTACCCTCGCTTTGTCTTCTTCACTGGTGCGGGGCGTCTGGGCCCACACGACCTACGTCGGCCTAGCCTACCCGCCACCGGGTGAGGGACGTAATCCGAGGGCGGCCTAGGCCGACTCCACCCCCACGAAGGACTCACGGAGATACTCGTGCACCGCCTGCTCCGGGACCCGGAAGGACCTTCCCACCCTGATCGCCGGCAGATGACCGCTGTGCACCAAGCGGTACACGGTCATCTTCGACACCCTCATGACCGAGGCGACTTCCGCCACGGTGAGAAACTTGACCTCGTTGAGAGGCCTCTCGCTGCCAGCAGCCATGACCCACCTGTACCTTCCGCACGAGACGCGCACCGGCTTCCCCTCCGGTGACTCTTCGTCGTTGTGCGCTCACCGTCCAGGTTAGGGGCGGGTGATGCGAGTGGGGAAGAGGTGAGGCGATCGGCCGCCTACTGTGACAGACACGCCCGATTGAGTACATAGCGAGCCAACGGCCGGTAGTGCTCGGACGGCACCCCGTCGTCGAGCGGGACCACCACGGACACCCGTCCCTCGGCCTCGCCCACGAACAGCGCGGGGTCGTCCGTGTCCGCCAGTCCGATCGCCTCGATACCGAGCTGACCTGCCCCGCAGACCCATCCGTGGTCCCCCACGACCAGCTCGGGCAGCACCCCGCCGGCCCTCGCCACGCCCTCCAGAGCCGCCCGGACCGGCAGCGGTGAATGCGTGTGCGCGCCGGTCGCACTCCCTGGAGCCCGCACGCCCCGTTCGCGCACCAACGCGACACCTTCTACGTAATCGAGGGTGTATCCACGTACGCCGAACCGAGTCGTCATGTCGACACATCTGCCCCGCTCGGGGGTGAGGACCGCGCACCCGGCCGCCGACAGGGCGTCCGCCAGCCCGGCGTAGAACCCGAGCAGCCGGTGCGGATGCCCGGTCCCGATCAGCACCGGGGAACGCCGGGCCGCCGCCCCCGCGAGCCGCTCGGCGAACGCCTCCAGAGCGGCCAGCGTCCGCTCCGGGTCGATCACATCGGGGCCCGACACCCGTCCCGGGTCGTCCGACACCCCGCACCGGTCGGCCATCAGCCGCAGCAGATCGCCCTCCGCCCAGGCCCGTTCGGGATCGAGCCCCAGCAGGACGCGCGGATCCCGCGCCGCGAAGAGCCGGTAACTGCGCAGACTCGTCTCCCGGGTCGTCGCCACGGGTCCGGCCAGCCGGGCCGCCAGCAGATGAGCGCGCAGCGCTCCGGTGCTCAACACCCGGACGATGCTGCCGCACCGACGCCGCCCAGGGGCCGGAACCCCTACCGGAACCCACCTTCGGTGGAACCGCCGCTCACGGCAGCAGCCCCCGCAGCGGGAACGCCGCCCGCCGGGTCGCCCGCACCGCCTGGTCCAGCCGGTCCGCCGGGTCGTACCCGTCCTCCCACGACCGCCACTCGGGCGTACGGCCGTCCGTCATCCGCCCCGGACCCAACTGCCGTGTCCGGGCGTAGACCTGGTCCCGCCACGACGCCGGGACCACCGACTCCGGGTCCACCGGCGCGTGCGCGGCGATGCCCACGAGGTGGGTCCAGGACCGCGGGACCACGTCCACCACCGCGTAGCCGCCACCGCCGAGCGCCACCCACCGCCCGCCCTCCGCGTGGGCGTGCGCCAGCTCATGACAGGCCGTCATGACCGCCCGCTGCGCGTCCAGCGAGACCGCGAGATGGGCCAGCGGGTCCTCGAAGTGCGTGTCGGCCCCGTGCTGGGTCACGAGCACCTGCGGCCGGAAGTCCGCCAACAGCTCCGGCACGACCGCGTGGAAGGCCCGCAGCCACCCCGCGTCGCCCGTACCGGCCGGCAGCGCCACATTGACCGCGCCGCCCTCCCCCGCCCCGCCACCGGTCTCCTCGGGCCAGCCCGTCTGCGGGAACAGCGTGCGCGGGTGCTCGTGCAGCGACACGGTCAGGACCCGGGGGTCCTCCCAGAACGCCGCCTGGACGCCGTCCCCGTGGTGCACGTCCACATCCACGTACGCGACGCGCTCCGCACCCAGCTCCAGCAGCCGGGCGATGGCCAGCGCCGGGTCGTTGTACACGCAGAAGCCCGCGGCCGCCCCGGGCATCGCGTGGTGCAGGCCGCCGGTGAAGTTCACCGCGTGATCCGTCTCGCCCCGCCACACCGCCTCCGCCGCCCCCACCGAGAGCCCTGCGATCAGGGCGGACGCCTCGTGCATGCCGGCGAACGCGGGATCGTCCACGGTGCCGAGCCCGTACGTCTGGTCGGCGGCCTTCGGATCGGCGGACGCGGCCTTCACCGCGGCCACGTAGTCCTCGCGGTGCACCAACCGCAGGGTGGACTCCCCCGCCGCCTTGGCGGACCGCACGTCCACCCCCGCGTCCAGCCCGTACGCCCGCACCAGTCCCATCGTCAGGTCGAGCCTGACGGGGTCCATGGGGTGGCTCTCCCCGAAGTCGTATCCCGTTACCGCGTCATCCCACATCAGCCGCGCGCGCCCGCTCATGCCCGCCACCGTATCGGGCCGGGTCCGCCCCGAACGATCTGGCGTGCAGGAGCGTCGCGAGAACCAGCACCATGGGGACCAGCATCGCGCCCCGATAGCTCCAGGCGCCCCCGAGGGCCCCGACGAGCGGCGACCCGACGAGGAAGCCCACGTAGTTGAAGACGTTCAGCCGGGCCACGGCCACATCGCTGGCGCCGGGGAACATCCTCCCGGCGGCGGCGAACGTCTGCGGCACGATCACACACAGCCCCAGCCCCAGCAGGGTGAACCCGAGCATCCCCCACCACGCTCCGGGCGCCACCGCCACCACCGCGAACCCCGCAGCCGCCAGCACACTCCCGCCCCGCACCACGGCCACCGCCCCCAGCCGCCGCACCCCGAGGTCCCCCACGGCCCGCCCGAGCAGCGTGGTCACCATGTAGACGTTGTACGGGACGGTCGCCAACTGCTCCGAACTGCCCAGCACGTCCTGGAGGTACTTGGCACTCCAGTTGGAGACGGTCGAGTCCCCGATGTACGCGAACGCCATCACGAGGCACAACGGCATCAGCAGTCTGAACGGCACCGAGGGGCTCTTCCCGGCCGTCCCGTCCCCGTCCGCCGGGGGCACCGGCCGCTCCCCCTCCGTGTACCACCGGCTCCCGACGAGGGCCGCGGGCAGCAGGACGGCCACGACCGGCAGGTAGGACACCAACAGCGGCAGATCCCAGTGGGCCCCCGCCCAGGCCAGCGACGCACCGGCGATACCACCGAGGCTGTACGCGGCGTGGAAGCCGAGCATGATGCTGCGCCCGTAGGCCCGTTGCAGGCTGACGCCCAGCATGTTCATGGAGGCGTCCAGCGCTCCTACGGCCAGCCCGAAGACACCGAGCGCGAGGGCGGCCTGCCACACCTCGCTGCCGGCGCCCACCCCGAGCAGGGCCAGCAGCACGACGGGCTGCGACCACCTCAGGACGACTCCCGGACGCACCCGGGCGACGACCTTCTCGGTGGCCACACTGGCGACTCCGGCCAGCACGGGTACGGCGGCCAGGAACGCGGGCAGCAGCCCGTCGGATATCCCGTACCGGTCCTGGATGGCGGGGATGCGGGTGACGAGCAGGGCGAAGGTCACCCCTTGCACCAGGAAGCCGAAGGCGAGGGACGCCCTGCCGTGCCGCAGCCACGCAGTTGTCATGGCCGCGAGCGTAGAGCCAGGATCTACCGCTGGGTAGATCGATCAGGCAAATCGCTCGGGCAAGCAGTTCCGGGACTCGGGCGAGGAGTTCCGGGACTCAGGCCAGGAGTTCCGGGAGCTGAGACATGTCGGAGAAGTGTCCGGTGACTCCGACGAGCCGGTCCGCCGGCATCATCGAGGTGAAGCCGTACACGTCCATGCCGGCGGCGCGGGCGGCCTCGACGCCGAGGGGGCTGTCCTCGATCACCACACACCGCTCGGGGCTGACGCCCATGCGTTCGGCGGCGTGCAGGAACAGGTCCGGCGCGGGCTTGCCGAGTCCGACGTCCTCCGAGCTGAAGATCCATTCCTCTTCGAACCACTGGTCGAGGCCGGTCCGCCGGTGCCCGGCGGAGATCTTCTGGTGGCTTCCGGAGGAGGCGACGCAGTAGGCCACACCCTCGGCGACGAGCTTGCCCAGGAGTTCCTCGACACCGTCGACGACGACGAGTTCCTCCTGCTGGAACGCGGCGATGGTGCGGGTGTGCAGTTGCTCGTCGAAGTCGGCCGGCAGCTTCTCCCCGGTCCGTTCCTCCACCAGGTCGTGCACCCGGTGGACGGCGGCGCCCATGTAGTCGCGGACGGACTCCTCGTACGAGGTGTGGTGGCCCAGCTCGGTGAGGTAGGCGGCGAGGACGGTGTTGGAGATCGGCTCGCTGTCGACGAGCACACCGTCGTTGTCGAAGATGACCAGTTCGTAGCGCATGGTCCGAGAGTAGACGCTCAGAACGCAGAAAAGCCCCGTGCCACAAGGGCACGGGGCTTTCCCGGAATAATAGTTCGGCGGCGTCCTACTCTCCCACAGGGTCCCCCCTGCAGTACCATCGGCGCTGAAAGGCTTAGCTTCCGGGTTCGGAATGTAACCGGGCGTTTCCCTAACGCAATGACCACCGAAACACTATGAAATTAACCAACACCGGGCAACAACACGGCAGTTCGTTATTTCAGAACCAACACAGTGGACGCGAGCAACTGAGGACAAGCCCTCGGCCTATTAGTACCAGTCAGCTCCACCCGTTACCGGGCTTCCACATCTGGCCTATCAACCCAGTCGTCTACTGGGAGCCTTAACCACTCAAGGTGGTGGGAACACTCATCTCGAAGCAGGCTTCCCGCTTAGATGCTTTCAGCGGTTATCCTTTCCGAACGTAGCCAACCAGCCATGCCCTTGGCAGAACAACTGGCACACCAGAGGTTCGTCCGTCCCGGTCCTCTCGTACTAGGGACAGCCCTTCTCAATATTCCTACGCGCACAGCGGATAGGGACCGAACTGTCTCACGACGTTCTAAACCCAGCTCGCGTACCGCTTTAATGGGCGAACAGCCCAACCCTTGGGACCGACTCCAGCCCCAGGATGCGACGAGCCGACATCGAGGTGCCAAACCATCCCGTCGATATGGACTCTTGGGGAAGATCAGCCTGTTATCCCCGGGGTACCTTTTATCCGTTGAGCGACAGCGCTTCCACAAGCCACTGCCGGATCACTAGTCCCGACTTTCGTCCCTGCTCGACCCGTCGGTCTCACAGTCAAGCTCCCTTGTGCACTTACACTCAACACCTGATTGCCAACCAGGCTGAGGGAACCTTTGGGCGCCTCCGTTACTCTTTAGGAGGCAACCGCCCCAGTTAAACTACCCATCAGACACTGTCCCTGATCCGGATCACGGACCCAGGTTAGACATCCAGCACGACCAGAGTGGTATTTCAACGACGACTCCACAACCACTGGCGTGGCCGCTTCAAAGTCTCCCACCTATCCTACACAAGCCGAACCGAACACCAATATCAAACTATAGTAAAGGTCCCGGGGTCTTTCCGTCCTGCTGCGCGAAACGAGCATCTTTACTCGTAGTGCAATTTCACCGGGCCTATGGTTGAGACAGTCGAGAAGTCGTTACGCCATTCGTGCAGGTCGGAACTTACCCGACAAGGAATTTCGCTACCTTAGGATGGTTATAGTTACCACCGCCGTTTACTGGCGCTTAAGTTCTCAGCTTCGCACACCCGAAAGTGCACTAACCGGTCCCCTTAACGTTCCAGCACCGGGCAGGCGTCAGTCCGTATACATCGCCTTACGGCTTCGCACGGACCTGTGTTTTTAGTAAACAGTCGCTTCTCGCTGGTCTCTGCGGCCACCCCCAGCTCAGGAAGCAAGTTCCCTCACCAGAGATGGCCCCCCTTCTCCCGAAGTTACGGGGGCATTTTGCCGAGTTCCTTAACCATAGTTCACCCGAACGCCTCGGTATTCTCTACCTGACTACCTGAGTCGGTTTAGGGTACGGGCCGCCATGAAACTCGCTAGAGGCTTTTCTCGACAGCATAGGATCATCCACTTCACCACAATCGGCTCGGCATCAGGTCTCAGACTATATGCACGACGGATTTGCCTACCGTGCGTCCTACACCCTTACCCCGGGACAACCACCGCCCGGGCTGGACTACCTTCCTGCGTCACCCCATCGCTTACCTACTACAAGTCTGGTTCATCGGCTCCACCACTACCCTCAACTCCGAAGAGATCAGGCCGGCTTCACGGACTTAGCATCGCCTGATTCAGTACTGGGCGTTTCAAAGCGGGTACCGGAATATCAACCGGTTGTCCATCGACTACGCCTGTCGGCCTCGCCTTAGGTCCCGACTTACCCTGGGCAGATCAGCTTGACCCAGGAACCCTTAGTCAATCGGCGCACACGTTTCTCACGTGTGTATCGCTACTCATGCCTGCATTCTCACTCGTGAACCGTCCACAACTCGCTTCCGCGGCTGCTTCACCCGGCACACGACGCTCCCCTACCCATCCATACTCCCGTTAAGGATATGTGTATGAATGACACGACTTCGGCGGTACGCTTGAGCCCCGCTACATTGTCGGCGCGGAATCACTTGACCAGTGAGCTATTACGCACTCTTTCAAGGATGGCTGCTTCTAAGCCAACCTCCTGGTTGTCTCTGCGACTCCACATCCTTTCCCACTTAGCGTACGCTTAGGGGCCTTAGTCGATGCTCTGGGCTGTTTCCCTCTCGACCATGGAGCTTATCCCCCACAGTCTCACTGCCGCGCTCTCACTTACCGGCATTCGGAGTTTGGCTAAGGTCAGTAACCCGGTAGGGCCCATCGCCTATCCAGTGCTCTACCTCCGGCAAGAAACACACGACGCTGCACCTAAATGCATTTCGGGGAGAACCAGCTATCACGGAGTTTGATTGGCCTTTCACCCCTAACCACAGGTCATCCCCCAGGTTTTCAACCCTGGTGGGTTCGGTCCTCCACGAAGTCTTACCTCCGCTTCAACCTGCCCATGGCTAGATCACTCCGCTTCGGGTCTAGAGCGTGCAACTCAAACGCCCTGTTCGGACTCGCTTTCGCTACGGCTTCCCCACACGGGTTAACCTCGCTACACACCGCTAACTCGCAGGCTCATTCTTCAAAAGGCACGCAGTCACGACTGACAGCACAAGTGCTGCCAGCGACGCTCCCACGGCTTGTAGGCACACGGTTTCAGGTACTATTTCACTCCGCTCCCGCGGTACTTTTCACCATTCCCTCACGGTACTATCCGCTATCGGTCACCAGGGAATATTTAGGCTTAGCGGGTGGTCCCGCCAGATTCACACGGGATTTCTCGGGCCCCGTGCTACTTGGGTGTCTCTCAAACGAGCCGTCAATGTTTCAGCTACGGGGGTCTTACCCTCTACGCCGGACCTTTCGCATGTCCTTCGCCTACATCAACGGTTTCTGACTCGCCTCACAGCCGGCAGACTGTGAAAGAGAGATCCCACAACCCCGCATGCGCAACCCCTGCCGGGTATCACACGCATACGGTTTGGCCTCATCCAGTTTCGCTCGCCACTACTCCCGGAATCACGGTTGTTTTCTCTTCCTGAGGGTACTGAGATGTTTCACTTCCCCTCGTTCCCTCCACACTGCCTATGTGTTCAGCAGCGGGTGACAGCCCATGACGACTGCCGGGTTTCCCCATTCGGAAACCCCCGGATCAAAGCTTGGTTGACAGCTCCCCGGGGACTATCGTGGCCTCCCACGTCCTTCATCGGTTCCTGGTGCCAAGGCATCCACCGTGCGCCCTTAAAAACTTGGCCACAGATGCTCGCGTCCACTGTGCAGTTCTCAAACAACGACCAGCCACCCATCACCCCACCCTTACAGGTGAGTGCACTGGGGCCGGCAACCGAAGGCGACCATACGGCCGTACCTTCAGATACCCAACAGCGTGCCCGACCCGACCTGTCCCTCACCACGTTCCACGCCGAAGCAGTACTAGCAGTGATTGACCTGTCGTGCCGAGTAGTCAACGTTCCACCCATGAGCTAACCACCGTCGAACATTTGCCGACGTAGTGGCCCTCGATTCCTTGACGGAACCTCGATGCTCCTTAGAAAGGAGGTGATCCAGCCGCACCTTCCGGTACGGCTACCTTGTTACGACTTCGTCCCAATCGCCAGTCCCACCTTCGACAGCTCCCTCCCACAAGGGGTTGGGCCACCGGCTTCGGGTGTTACCGACTTTCGTGACGTGACGGGCGGTGTGTACAAGGCCCGGGAACGTATTCACCGCAGCAATGCTGATCTGCGATTACTAGCAACTCCGACTTCATGGGGTCGAGTTGCAGACCCCAATCCGAACTGAGACCGGCTTTTTGAGATTCGCTCCGCCTTGCGACATCGCAGCTCATTGTACCGGCCATTGTAGCACGTGTGCAGCCCAAGACATAAGGGGCATGATGACTTGACGTCGTCCCCACCTTCCTCCGAGTTGACCCCGGCAGTCTCCTGTGAGTCCCCATCACCCCGAAGGGCATGCTGGCAACACAGAACAAGGGTTGCGCTCGTTGCGGGACTTAACCCAACATCTCACGACACGAGCTGACGACAGCCATGCACCACCTGTATACCGACCACAAGGGGGGCACCATCTCTGATGCTTTCCGGTATATGTCAAGCCTTGGTAAGGTTCTTCGCGTTGCGTCGAATTAAGCCACATGCTCCGCTGCTTGTGCGGGCCCCCGTCAATTCCTTTGAGTTTTAGCCTTGCGGCCGTACTCCCCAGGCGGGGAACTTAATGCGTTAGCTGCGGCACCGACGACGTGGAATGTCGCCAACACCTAGTTCCCAACGTTTACGGCGTGGACTACCAGGGTATCTAATCCTGTTCGCTCCCCACGCTTTCGCTCCTCAGCGTCAGTAATGGCCCAGAGATCCGCCTTCGCCACCGGTGTTCCTCCTGATATCTGCGCATTTCACCGCTACACCAGGAATTCCGATCTCCCCTACCACACTCTAGCTAGCCCGTATCGAATGCAGACCCGGGGTTAAGCCCCGGGCTTTCACATCCGACGTGACAAGCCGCCTACGAGCTCTTTACGCCCAATAATTCCGGACAACGCTTGCGCCCTACGTATTACCGCGGCTGCTGGCACGTAGTTAGCCGGCGCTTCTTCTGCAGGTACCGTCACTTTCGCTTCTTCCCTGCTGAAAGAGGTTTACAACCCGAAGGCCGTCATCCCTCACGCGGCGTCGCTGCATCAGGCTTTCGCCCATTGTGCAATATTCCCCACTGCTGCCTCCCGTAGGAGTCTGGGCCGTGTCTCAGTCCCAGTGTGGCCGGTCGCCCTCTCAGGCCGGCTACCCGTCGTCGCCTTGGTAGGCCATCACCCCACCAACAAGCTGATAGGCCGCGGGCTCATCCTTCACCGCCGGAGCTTTTAACCCCGTCCCATGCGGGACAGAGTGTTATCCGGTATTAGACCCCGTTTCCAGGGCTTGTCCCAGAGTGAAGGGCAGATTGCCCACGTGTTACTCACCCGTTCGCCACTAATCCACCCCGAAAGGCTTCATCGTTCGACTTGCATGTGTTAAGCACGCCGCCAGCGTTCGTCCTGAGCCAGGATCAAACTCTCCGTGAATGTTTTCCCGTAATCGGGATGAACACCACGAGAGCGGAACGACCAGGTCGGAATAAGACCGGTCGTTCACAGCGTCCTCGCTATGTTTCGCCTACCCGCATCCATTACGGACCGGGCAGGTCTTTTCAAAGGAACCACCAACCTGCCGAAGCAGGCCGGGGTATCAACATATCTGGCGTTGACTTTTGGCACGCTGTTGAGTTCTCAAGGAACGGACGCTTCCTTCGGTCCCGTTTCACCGGGGCCCTCCGGGCGCTTCCCTTCGTTCTTGCGTTTCCGACTCTATCAGACTCTTTCGTGTCCGATTCCCGGTCGAAGCGGGTCTTGCGTCTTCCGCTTTCCAGTTCTTCGCTTTCGCGTTTCCCTTTCCGGCGAGTCCGACTCTATCAGATCCTTTCGGGCCTGATTCCCAGTCAGCGGGGTTCGTCCTCCCGGCCGTTGGGCCGTTCCGACGAGTGAGACATTAGCGGAATCCCTGGCCCCGACGCTAATCGGGTCACCTTCGAACGCTGATTCCTCATTTCGCACACGCGCACATACAAAACGCGCGACAGATGTCGCTCGATTGCTGTGGAGACTGCGGAATGGCTGCCCGGGGACCGACCGAGGTCGGCGCTCACGTCGGACAACTCGGAGCACACTACGGAGGTCACCGGGCTCTGTCAACCCCGGCCCGCGCCCACTCCCGAGCCGGTACGGGCGACGGTGGCCGCAGGGTGCGTGCCGAGCCGCCTCCCCGCACGGCCGGCACGCGGTGGCCGCCCCTCCCGGAGCCCCGGCGGCGGGATGTCGCCGGTGGCGGCGACCGGACTGCTTGACCACCCTGACCTGCGGTGATGCCTGGACGATCGGTCGGTGCCCCGGTCACGCACCCCGGTGCGACCGGGGAGCGACCGGGGAACGGCGGACGACCGTACGGGCGGGAGAGCCGGCCCGTACGGCCGGTCCCTGTGGTCGTGGGCCACTCCGCCGTACGGGTCAGCTCGGGGCCCACGGGTGCGGGGCGGGCCCGGCTCAGCCGTTGCCGGAGGCCAGTTCGCGGCTGCGGTCGCGGGCGGCTTCGAGTGCGGCGATGAGCGCGGCGCGCACACCGTGGTTCTCCAACTCCCGGATGGCGCTGATGGTGGTGCCGGCCGGGCTGGTCACGGCCTCACGGAGCTTGACCGGGTGTTCACCGCTGTCCCGGAGCATGACGGCGGCACCGATCGCGGCCTGCACGATCAACTCGTGGGCCTGGGCGCGGGGCAGTCCGAGGAGGATGCCGGCGTCGGTCATGGCCTCCACGAGGAAGTAGAAGTACGCGGGGCCCGACCCGGAGAGCGCCGTGGCGGCGTCCTGCTGGGACTCCGGGACACGCACTGTCTTGCCCACGCCCCCGAAGATCGTGTCGGCGAGGGCGAGATGGTCGGGCGTGGCGTGGCTGCCCGCCGAGATGACGGACATGCCCTCGTCCACGAGGACGGGAGTGTTCGGCATGACGCGGACCACCGGGGTCCGCTCGGCGAGGCGGTCCTCGATGAACGCGGTCGTGATGCCGGCGGCGGCGCTGATGACCAGGCGGTCCGAGGTGACGTGCGGGGCGAGTTCGTCCAGGAGGGTGCCCATGTCCTGGGGCTTGACCGCGAGGATGAGGATGTCCGCGCTCTTGGCGGCCTCCGCGTTGGTGACGGCCTCGACGCCGTACCGGGTGCGGAGCTTCTCGGCGCGTTCGGCGCGGCGGGTGGTCACCAGCAGGTCACCGGCCCGCCAGCCGGCCCGGATCATGCCGCTGAGCAGGGCCTCGCCGATCTTTCCTGTACCGAGGACTGCGACTGTCTGGGTCATGCGGTTTCACCCTCCGGGCGGCGGTACGCGACGTTGCCGCCATCCTCGCACCGGGCCGTCAGGCGGTGCGGCGTCGGAGGGTGGCGGCACCCAGGAAGAGGACGAGCAGCGCGGAGCCGGCCACGACCAGGACGTCACGGTAGAAGTCGGCGGTGACCTCCGTACGGGTCAGGACCTGGTTCATCCCGTCCACGGCGTACGACATGGGCAGGACGTCCGAGACGGCTTCGAGGACCGGGTGCATCCGGTCGCGCGGGGTGAACAGGCCGCACAGCAGCAGCTGCGGGAAGATCACCGCCGGCATGAACTGGACGGCCTGGAACTCGGAGGCGGCGAAGGCCGAGACGAACAGGCCGAGCGCCGTGCCGAGCAGGGCGTCGAGCAGCGCGACCAGGAGCAGCAGCCAGGGCGATCCGACGACGTCGAGGCCCAGGACCCACACCGAGAGCCCGGTCGCCAGGAGGGACTGGAGGACCGCGACGGTGCCGAAGGCGAGGGCGTACCCGGCGATCAGGTCGCCCTTGCCCAGCGGCATGGCCAGCAGGCGTTCCAGGGTGCCGGAGGTGCGTTCGCGCAGGGTGGCGATCGAGGTCACCAGGAACATCGTGATCAGCGGGAAGATGCCGAGCAGCGAGGCGCCGATGGTGTCGAAGGTGTCGGGGCTGCCGTCGAAGACGTACCGGAGGAGCGTGATCATCAGCGCCGGGACGATCAGCAGGAGGGCGACGGTACGGGGGTCGTGGCGGAGCTGGCGCAGGACGCGTGCCGCGGTGGCCAGGGTGCGGGCCGGGTCCGCCACGGGGGTGCCGGTGCTCATCGGGAGTTCTCCTGCCGGGTGGCGGCCGTGTCCACGAGGTGGAGGAAGGCCTGTTCGACGGTGTCCGAACCGGTACGGGCACGCAGGGCGTCGGGGCTGTCGTCGGCGAGGACCGTGCCCTCGCGCATGAGCAGCAGCCGGTGGCAGCGCTCGGCCTCGTCCATGACGTGGGACGAGACCAGGAGGGTGGTGCCCCGGTCGGCGGCGAGGGCGTGGAAGAGGTCCCAGAGGTCGCGCCGGAGCACCGGGTCGAGGCCGACGGTCGGTTCGTCGAGCACCAGGAGCTCGGGGGTGCCGAGCAGAGCGACGGCCAGGGAGACCCTGCTGAGCTGGCCGCCGGAGAGGTTCTTGGCGAGCGCGTCCGCGTGGCTCGCGAGATCGACGTCCCCGAGGGCGCGGGTCACCGTGTCCCGCCGGGCGCTCCGGTGCGCCCGGCCCGGACGGAGCACCGCGGCGAAGTAGTCGAGGTTCTGCCGGACGGTGAGGTCGGAGTAGACCGACGGGGCCTGGGTGACGTAGCCGACGCGCGGGCGCAGCGCGGGGTGGCCCGCCGGATGACCGAGGACGTCCAGGGTGCCGGTGACCTTGGCCTGGGTGCCGACGACGGCGCGCATGAGGGTGGACTTGCCGCAGCCGGAGGGGCCGAGGAGACCGGTGATCCTGCCGGCCCCGACCGTGAAGTCGAGGGAGCGCAGGACGGTGCGGTCGCCTCGTACGACCGTGAGGGCACGGGCCTCGACGGCGTTCGCGCCCGCGTCGGCCGCTTTATTCATCATGTGATGAATTCTGGTCCCGGGTGTGGTGCCCCGTCAAGGCCCGGGGTCTGGTGCCCCGTCAAGGCCCGGGTGTGGTGGCCCCGTCACGGGACGCGCTCCCGGGCGGGCCGTGGACGCGGCACGGGTGCGGCCGGGCGGCGCGGGCCGCCCGTGCGGGAGGGGTTCAGCGGCCGGGAGCGTCTGCCTCCGCCACGCCCGCCCCGTCCACGACCATCAGCCCGAGATCGACCACATAGCGCTCCTCGACCCTCCCGTCCGGGAAGACGTCGGCGAGGTGGCGGCGCTCCTCGTCCAGGAAGGCCCGCGTCCTCGCCTCCTCGTCCGCGCCGCGCACGAGGAAGGCCGAGTGGCTGGCCAGGTTGGCGAGATGGGTCTCCACCGGCACGGCCCGGCCCCAGGGCAGCCGCCGCCGTGCGAGGGCCCCGGCGGGGAGCGGCGATCCGGCGCGCGCCGAGCCGTGGGCGCTGTCGCCGGTCCCGAAGTGGCGGCGCAGGCGTTCGTCCTGTGCGGCGATCCAGGGGACGTCGTGGTCGGCGACGTTCCACCAGAGCGCCAGGGCGCCGCCGGGCCGCAGGACGCGTACCGCCTCGGGCAGCGACAGGGCCGGGTCCGTCCAGTGCCAGGACTGCGCGTAGGTGAGGAGGTCCACGGAGGCGGTGGCCAGCGGCAGCCGGTTGCCGTCGCCCCGGACGACGGGTACGGACGGCAGCGCCCGGTGCAGTTCGGCGGCCATGCCCGGTCCGGGCTCGACGGCCGTGACCTGGGCGCCCCTGGCCTGGAGCAGCCGTGTCGCGATGCCCGTCCCGGCGCCGACATCAACGGTCCGCGCGCCCTTCAGGGGGCGGCCGGACAGCTCTTCGACCGTGTCGAAGAGGGCGGGCGGATAGCCGGGGCGGTTCGCGGCGTACGCGGCGGCGGCCCGGTCGAAGGAGAGGACGCGGGGCGTGGACGCGGATGGTGTCTGCATGCCCCATCGTGTTCCACGTCCGGGCGGCGGGTCCACGGTGTCGCCACCCGCCGGGCGCGCTACCGCCGGCCGGGACCCTTCGCCCTGCCCCGCGGCGGGTCCACGGATACGCCACGGATACGCCACGGTCCGGCGCGGCTATCCCCGGCCGGGGCGCTTCCCCTTGCCGTTCTTGCCGCTCTTGCGGGCCGCCGGGTTGCCGGTGCGGGCGGAGCGGCGCTTGGTGTACTGCGCGAGGGCCGTCTCGTACTCCGTGCGCCGCAGCTTCTCGCCGGGCGCCTCGGTCAGCGAGCGGACGAAGTAGGCGAGGAGCGAGCCGATGAACCCGATCGACTTGAGGCCGCGCAGGCTGTCCTCGCGGGACGGATCGGCCGGGCGGCGGGAGAAGCCGTCCCAGGTCCGGCGGAAGGCGATGGCGCTGCACACCGCGAACATCAGCACGACGAGCATGCCGACGAGCCCGTCGACCTCGGCGATCTCCAGCCCCTGGTAGGCGAAGCGCAGGACCAGGCAGGAGACGGCGGCCGCCACCAGCGAGCCGGCCGCGACGCCCACGCGCCGCAGCCCGTATCCGCCGTCGTGGCCGACCCAGGTCGTCCCGAAGAACCTCAGGGGTTCGGGCTGCGGGCCGGGGGGCGTCCCCTGCGGGGTGGCGCCGCCGGCGGGTGCGTCGGTTGCCTCACTGTTCTCGCTCACACGACCCATTGTCCCGTACCCCCCGAAGCCCGGACGCGGTCCGGCCCCGGCCGCCGGTGACAGCGGGCGGGGCCGGACGGCGCGCTTGGAGCGTGTTTCAGCCGAGCTTGGAGACGTCGCGGACCGCGCCCCGGTCCGCGCTCGTGGCCATCGCCGCGTAGGCGCGCAGCGCCGCCGAGACCTTGCGTTCGCGGTTCTTCGGCGCGTACACGCCGTTCAGCGCCTCGCGGCGGGCGGCCAGCTCCGTGTCGGTGACGAGGAGGTCGATCGTACGGTTCGGGATGTCGATCCTGATCCGGTCGCCGTCCTCGACCAGCGCGATCGTGCCGCCGGACGCCGCCTCGGGCGAGGCGTGGCCGATGGAGAGGCCGGAGGTGCCGCCGGAGAACCGGCCGTCGGTCACCAGGGCGCAGACCTTGCCGAGGCCCCGGCCCTTCAGGAACGACGTCGGGTAGAGCATCTCCTGCATGCCGGGACCGCCGCGCGGGCCCTCGTAGCGGATGACGACGACGTCGCCCGGCTCGATCTCCTTGCGGAGGATCTTGTCGACGGCCTCCTCCTGCGACTCGCAGACCACGGCCGGTCCCTCGAAGGTCCAGATCGACTCGTCGACGCCCGCCGTCTTCACGACACAGCCGTCCACCGCGAGGTTCCCCTTGAGGACCGCCAGGCCGCCGTCCTTGGAGTACGCGTGCTCCAGGTCGCGGATGCACCCGCCGGCCGCGTCCAGGTCGAGGGTGTCCCAGCGCTCCGACTGCGAGAAGGCGGTCGCGCTGCGGACGCAGCCCGGGGCGGCGTGCCAGAGCTCGACGGCCTCGGGGGACGGCGAGCCGCCCCGGACGTCCCAGGTCTTCAGCCACTCGGCGAGGGTGTCGGAGTGCACCGCGTGCACGTCCTCGTTGAGCAGACCGCCCCGGTGCAGCTCACCGAGGAGGGCGGGGATGCCACCCGCGCGGTGGACGTCCTCCATGTAGTACGTGCCGCCGGGCGCGACGTTGGGGGCGACCTTCGACAGACAGGGCACGCGGCGCGAGACCTCGTTGATGTCGTCCAGGTCGTAGTCCAGCTCGGCCTCCTCCGCCGCGGCGAGCAGGTGCAGGATCGTGTTGGTCGAACCGCCCATCGCGATGTCCAGCGCCATGGCGTTGTCGAACGCGGCGCGGGTGCCGATGGAGCGCGGCAGGACGGTCTCGTCGTCCTGCTCGTAGTAGCGCCTGGTGATCTCCACGACCGTGCGGCCGGCCTCCTCGTACAGCGCCTTGCGGGCGGTGTGCGTGGCGAGGACGGAGCCGTTGCCGGGGAGGGAGAGGCCGAGGACCTCGGTCAGGCAGTTCATCGAGTTGGCGGTGAACATGCCCGAACAGCTGCCGCAGGTGGGGCAGGCGTTCTCCTCGATGCGGAGGATGTCCTCGTCGGAGACGTTCTCGTCGACCGCGTCGCTGATGGCGTTGACCAGGTCGAGCTTGCGGACCGTGCCGTCGACCAGGGTGGCCTTGCCGGCCTCCATCGGGCCGCCGGAGACGAAGACGGTGGGGATGTTGAGGCGCATCGCGGCCATCAGCATGCCCGGGGTGATCTTGTCGCAGTTGGAGATGCAGATCAGGGCGTCGGCGCAGTGCGCCTCGACCATGTACTCCACGCTGTCCGCGATGAGGTCGCGGGAGGGCAGGCTGTAGAGCATGCCGCCGTGGCCCATGGCGATGCCGTCGTCCACCGCGATGGTGTTGAACTCGCGGGGCACCGCGCCCGCCGCCTTGATCGCCTCGGAGACGATCCGGCCGACCGGGGCGAGGTGGGTGTGGCCGGGCACGAACTCGGTGAAGGAGTTGGCCACCGCGACGATCGGCTTGCCGATGTCCTCGCTCGCTACGCCGGACGCCCGCATAAGGGCGCGGGCGCCCGCCATGTTGCGGCCGTGGGTGACAGTGCGGGACCTCAGCAGGGGCATCGTCGCTCGCTCCTTCGACAGAAAAGACTGTCTCCGAGCGTACGCCTCCGGTGCCAAGATCTGGACAGTGTGTCCGTTATGCGGGATGTGCTGGCTCGGTGGACGGCGGGGGCGGCGCCCGCGCCACGCCCCCGCCACAGGTCACACGGCCGGGAGCCCCTGGATGCGCCGGGCGTGCAGCGCGGCGAGCCGGGTGCCGCCCGCGGCCACGTACCACTGCTCGATGTCGCCCGTACCGTCGTTGTACGTCCAGCGGAGTTTGCCGTCGCGGGCGTCGTAGGCGTGCACGCCGCCCCGCTCGTCGAACTCCGTCGCCCCGTAGAGGGTGTCCCCCACCTTCGCGAACTGGACGGGGGCCGCGACGTCGGTCTGCGCGGGGGTACGCCACCGGCGCCTGCCCGTGGCCGGGTCCACCGCCCAGACGGACCGGCCGCTGTCGGAGGCGTACAGCACCCCGTCGAGCACGGCCGGGCCGTTGAACGAGGAGAACTCGTCGGCCTTCAGCGACCATCGCTCGGTGCCGCCGTCCACGTCGAAGGAGCGCAGCGAGCGGCCGTCCGCGACGAAGACCGCGCCCTCGTGCACGGCGATCCTCGCGAAGTTGGAACGGCTGGTCTTCTTCGTCCACAACTGGCGTCCGGTCGCGGTGTCCCGGACGGTCAGGTTCTCGCGGTGGTCGGTGTAGACGAGGCGGTCGCCGAGCACCGCCGAGGTGATCCCGGACTCCTCGGTCCCGGCGTCCCGCCGCTCGCTCCAGACGGCCTTGCCGGTACGGAGGTCGATGGCGGCGATCACGTTGTGGTGCGAGGAGAGGTCCTTCTCCAGGATGCCCGCCACGACGTACACGCGTTCGGTGTCGGCGCCGACCGGGCGGGGCTGGCTGTACCGGCTCCCGAGGTGGCTGCGCCAGGTCTCCTTGCCGGTGGCGGGGTCCAGGCCCACCACGTCGCCGTCGTACTGCCCACTGGCCAGGTACAGCGTGTCCCCGCCCATGATCAGCCGCGCGCCGGGCACGGCGACCTCCGCGCGGGACCAGCGCTCCTTCCCGGTGGCGATGTCCCGGCCCACCAGCGGGTCGCCCGAGACCAGCACCACGTCCCCGACGACGGCGAGCGCGTCCAGGCTGCCGAACGCGCCCGCCGCCGCGTCCTCCTGCCACAGGGCGCGGGGCGCGGTTCCCGGGGGCGGTGTGGTGAAGGCGTCGCCGTCCTTGTCCGTACCGGGCTCCGGGGCACCGGACCCCGGACCGGCGCCGCCCGGTGTGTCCGCGTCCTCGGGCCCGCAGGCGGTGATCAGCCCTCCGGCCAGGACGAGTCCCAGGCCCGCGCCCGCCATCCGCAGCAGGCCCCTGCGGGGCAGGGCGCTCTCCGCGGGCGCGTCCGGTCTGTCCACGGTCCGATGCGTCATGGTCTTCTCCCCCATGTGTCGCCGAGGGCCTGCGTCCGGCCCGCCGGTCCCGCACAGCCAACCATCGGGATCCGGCCATGGTCACCCTCTGATACCGAGCCGCGACAGCGTTGTGAAGCCACCGGCACAGCCGTCCCGCGACCCGGACCCGGCCCGGCGCCCGGTTCGGGACCCCGCTCAGCGCTCGGTGAGGTACCGCTGGAGCGTGGGCGCCACCATGGCGACGATCCGCTCCGGGTCGGCGGAGGCCAGCGGCTCCGCCCGGACCACGTACCGCAGGACGGCGATCCCGATCATGTGCGAGGCGGCCAGTTCGGCGCGGAGGGTCGGGTCGGGCACGTCCAGGTCCGCCGCGATCCGCTCCAGCAGCCGGCGCAGGACGAAGCCGCGCAGCACGTCCGCCGCCTTCTCGTGGGTGAGCGCCGAACGCATGATCGCCAGCAGCGGCGCCCGGGACACCGGGTTCTCCCACACACCGATGAAGTAGCGGGCCAGCCGCTCCCCCATGTCGTCCGGGGGGCCGCCGAGGATCGAGGGGAGGACGAGCGCGGGTTCGAAGGACAGCTCGACGGCCGCCGCGAAGACCTCGTCCTTCGTACCGAAGTAGTGGTGGACCAGGGCCGGGTCCACGCCTGCCGCCCTGGCGATGCCCCGGACCGACGTCCGGTCGTACCCGCGCTCGGCGAATTCCGCGCGGGCCGCCCGGAGGATGGTGTCCCGGGTGTCCGGGCCGCCCTCCTTCGCCGTACGGGAGGGGCGCCCCCGGCGCCGGGGGGCCGGGCCGTCCGTGCCGCCGGTCGTCACGTGCGCGGGGCCCGCGAGGACGACAGGTGCAGCCGGGTGAAGGCGAGCGCCTCGGCGAGGTCCGCCTCGCGTTCGGCCGAGGACATGGCGCGGCGGGTGTTGACCTCGATGACGACATGGCCGTCGAAGGAGGTGTGCGCCAGCCGTTCCAGCAGCTCGGCGCAGGGCTGGTCGCCCCGGCCGGGCACCAGGTGTTCGTCCTTGGCGGAGCCCTTGCCGTCGGCGAGGTGGACGTGGGCGAGCCGGTCGCCCATGCGGTCCACCATGGCGAGGCCGTCGGTACGCGCGGTCGCGGTGTGCGAGAGGTCCACGGTGAAGTGCCGGTAGTCGTCCTGGGTGACGTCCCAGGCGGGGGCGTACGCGAGCACCTCGCGGTCCCGGTAGCGCCACGGGTACATGTTCTCGACGGCGAACCGCACATCGGTCTCGTCGGCCATGCGCCAGATTCCGTCCACGAACGCGCGGGCGTAGCCGCGCTGCCAGCGGAACGGCGGGTGCACGACCACCGTCGAGGCCCCGAGCTTCTCGGCAGCCGCCTGGGCCCGCCGGAGCTTCACCCACGGGTCGGTGGTCCAGACCCGCTGGGTGATCAGCAGACAGGGGGCGTGGACGGCGAGGATCGGCACCTGGTGGTAGTCGGACAGGCGCCGCAGCGCCTCGATGTCCTGGCTGACGGGGTCGGTCCAGACCATGACCTCGACGCCGTCGTAGCCCAGGCGCGCGGCGATCTCGAAGGCCGTCGCCGTCGACTCCGGATAGACCGAGGCCGTCGACAGGGCGACCTTCGCATCCGGGACGCGCACCACTGGTTCTGCCACGTGGACAGCGTACGGGCACCCATGGGCGGCTTCGCGGGTCGCCGGTCGAAAGTGAGAAGGGCCATGACGGGCGGCGGCGGAGGACCGGGGGGCCTCGTCCCGGACGGCGACGGAGGCCCGGCGGCGTCCGGCCACGCCGGCCGGGCTCAGGTCACCGCGTCAGGCGTGAGAGGCCCGACCGTGTCCGTCGCGGACGGAGGCCCGACCGTGTCCGTCGCGGCGGCCGGGCTCAGGTGACGGCGTCCTCCCCGGTCGGCAGGTGGTCCAGGCGGCGCAGGATGACGCCCTCGCGCAGCGCCCAGGGGCAGATCTCCAGCTCCTCGACACCGAACAGGTCCATCGCGGCCTCCGCAACCAGCGCCCCGGCGAGCAACTGCCCGGCGCGGCCCTCGGCGACCCCGGGCAGGCTCCCGCGTTCCTCGGCGGACATCGAGGACAGCTTCGGCACCCACTCCCGGAGCGCCTCGCGGTTCAGGACGCGCTGGACGTAGAGGCCCTCGGCGGAGCGTGCGGCACCGGTGATCCTGGCCAGCTGCTTGAAGGTCTTGGAGGTCCCCACCACATGGTCCGGCGGGCCCAGCCGGGCGAAGTCGCCGACCGTGCGCGCGATGCCCGTACGGATGTGGCGGCGCAGCTCCCGTACGGCCGTCGGGTCCGGCGGGTCGCCCTGGAGCCAGCCCGCGGTGAGGCGGCCCGCGCCGAGCGGCAGGGAGGCGACGGCGTCGGGCTCCTCGTCCATGCCGTACCCGATCTCCAGGGAGCCGCCCCCTATGTCGAGCAGCAGCAGCTTCCCCGCCGACCAGCCGAACCAGCGGCGGGCGGCCAGGAACGTCAGCCGGGCCTCCTCCACGCCGCTCAGCACCGTGAGGACGACACCGGTCTCCTCCTTGACGCGGGCCAGCACGCGGTCCGCGTCGGTCGCCTCGCGCACCGCGGAGGTGGCGAACGCCAGCACGTCCTCGCAGCCCTTGTCCTCGGCCGCCTGGACGGCGCCGGCGACCGTGGCCACCAGGCGCTCCATGCCCAGCGGGCCGATCGCCCCCTCGGCGTCGAGGAGTTCGGCCAGCCGCAGGTCCGCCTTGTGCGAGTGCGCGGGCAGCGGGCGGGCGCCGGGGTGCGCGTCGACCACCAGCAGATGAACCGTGTTCGATCCCACGTCGAGGACTCCGAGTCTCATACCGGGAAACGCTACTGCGGCCACGGACTTACCCTGGGCGCGTGCCAAAGACGAAAAAGGCGAAGCCGGACAAAGTCACGAAGAAGCAGAAGACGAAGCAGGAGATGCGCCAGCCGGAAGCAAAGGGGCCCGACGTGCCCGACGAGAAGGGGCTCGACTTCGCGCGGGCCTGGGTCGAGTTCCCCGACCCCGCCGACGACGAGCAGGTCTTCCGCTGCGATCTGACGTGGCTGACCTCCCGGTGGACCTGCGTCTTCGGCAGCGGCTGCCAGGGCATCCAGGCGGGCCGCGCGGACGACGGGTGCTGCACGCTGGGCGCGCACTTCTCCGACGAGGACGACGAGAAGCGGGTGGCCGGGCACGTGGCCCGGCTCACTCCGGAGATCTGGCAGTTCCACGACGTCGGTACGGAGTCGGGCTGGGTCGGTGTCGACGAGGACGGGGAACGCCAGACGCGGCGCTGGGAGGGTTCCTGCATCTTCCAGAACCGGCCGGGGTTCGAGGGCGGCATGGGCTGCTCGCTGCACATCCTGGCCCTGCGGGAGGGCAAGGAGCCGCTGGAGACCAAGCCCGACGTGTGCTGGCAGCTGCCGGTGCGGCGGACGTACGACTGGATCGACCGGCCGGACGACACGCGCGTGCTCCAGGTCTCCATCGGGGAGTACGACCGGCGCGGCTGGGGGCCGGGCGGGCACGACCTGCACTGGTGGTGCACCTCGGCGACCTCGGCGCACGGGGCGGGGGAACCGGTCTACGTCAGCTACCGGCCCGAACTCGTCGAGCTGATGGGCAAGGAGGCGTACGACCAGCTGGTCGAGCTGTGCGAACAGCGGCTGGCCTCGCTGCTCCCGATGGCCCCGCACCCGGCCGACCCGGTCTGAGACCCGCGCCGGACCCACCGGACCGGACCACCGCACCGGACCACGCCGGACCACCGGGCCGGATCCGCCGCACGGATCCGCCGGTCGTGGTCATTCGTGGTCGGCCGGCCGGCGGGCCGAGGTCTCGCCCGGTGCTGTCGGTGGGTCGGACGGCACCGGTGCGGAGGGTTCGCCGGTCGGGGACGGCGTGGGGTCGGGCGTGCCCGGGGTGGGACCGGTCGGGCCGGGGGTCGGCTCGGTGGGCTCCGGCGTGCCCGGCGTCGGGTCCGGCGACGCGGACGGCGGGACGGACGCGGTCGGGTCGGGAGATCCGGAGGACGGCGCCGGGTGCGGGGCCGGGCGTCCCGGGACCGTGGTCGTGCCGCCGCGGCCGGAGAGCGTGACCGCGGACCCGGAGGGCTCCAGGACCACCCGGGCGCGCCAGGGTCCGGCCGGTTCGGCGGCCCGGTCCACCACGACGTCCAGCGTCGTGGAACGGCCGGGCGCGAGCGTGCCGGACACCCGGCCGAGACGCAGCCACGGGGCGGTGGCGCGGGCCGACCAGGAGACGGGTTCGTCACCGGTGGCGGTCAGGATGATCGTCGTACGGCCGCCGGAGGAGCGCGCGGCGATCCTGAGCGTGCCCGCACGGTGCCCGCCGTGGCCGACGCTGACGACCTCGGCGGACACGTCGGGCCGCCGGTCGCCGCCGGTGAAGCGGCCCCCCGGGTCGAGGCGGGCGTTGCCCGCGTTCTCGTAGTGGTCGGTCGGCTCGCCGGAGGGGTTGTCCGGGCCGCCCATCGCCGTCGCGGTGACCGAGGAGCCCTCACGGCCCTCGCCGGCCGGCGGCGCACCCCGGTAGGCGGCCCACAGGGCGATCACCGGGGCGGCGACGACCGTGGCCACGACGGTGGTCGTCACGACCCGGGAGCGCAGCCGGGTGCGGCGCGCGGCGTGGTCCTTGGGGTCCAGCGGGAAGCCCGTACGGCCGAAGCGCGGGGCGCCCGAGCGGGTCCGGCGGGCCTGGGCCAGCGCGACGTGCACCGAGGGGCGCGGCGCCTCGACCACCGGCAGCGCGACGGCCGGGGTGACGGTCGCGCCCGGCCAGGGTCCGGCCGCGCCGGCGCGTTCGGCGGCGTGGCGGCAGCGGGGGCAGTCGTCCACGTGCCGGACGAGCTCCCGGCGCAGGGCCGAGGAGAGCAGCACCTGAGGGGCGCCGGTGAGCCGGCCGACGGTGGCGCAGTCGCCCGTCTCGACGACGGCGAGCGCGGCCCTGGTGCGTTCCACCTCGCAGGCGGCGGCGGCCAGCAGCTCGCGGGCGCTGCCCGGCTGGAGGCCCAGGACGGCGGCGACGGCGCGCGGGGTGAGGCGGTGGCGGACGGCCAGCTCCAGCGCCTCGCGCTGCTCCGGGGTGGTACCGGCCGCCTCCGGCCAGGCCAGCCGGGCGAGTTCACGCCGGCGCGCCTCGGCCGCCGGTGACCGGGCGGGGTCCGGGACATGGCCGGATTCGGGGGCGGGGTCGCAGCCGGGGTCCGGGGCGCGGTCGAGGTCCGGGGCGGCCGCCTCCTCCGGGGTGCCGGGCGCGGCGGGGGTGACGGGCTCGGGCGGTGCGCAGGGCGGTGGGGCTGCCGCGCGGCGGTGCGTCTGGCGGCCGCGCTTCCGTTCGGTGAGGGCGCGCAGGCACGCCCACCTGGCCAGGGCGTACAGCCAGGATTTACGTTCCTCCTCGGCCGCGGGGCAGCGGCCGTGCTGCCGTTCCGCGATCGCGAGGACGGAGCCCAGGGCCTCGGTGGCCGCCTCGTGGTCGCACAGCACGGAGAGGCAGTAGGTGAACAGGCCGTCGAGGTACGGCTCGTAACGGACGGACGCCCGCTGAGCCGAGGGGCGGGACGCGCGGCGAAGCGCCCGGTGTACGCCGGTGGTGTGTGTGGGGGTCTCCAGTCTGCTGCTCGTCACCTGGCGACCGTAGGCAGACCGGCACGGGCCCCTGACGGCACTTCTGCACATTTAATCCTTACGGGTGACGCTATCCCTCGAAAGAGGACAGGAACCCCGGTTCCCGCCGGACGTCCCCCTTCGTGCACCTGTTCGCTTCCCGTTCCCGTGGTCGGCACTGTCCGAGGCCGCCTATACGGTGACGCCATGGCTGCCCGTACGAAATCCGCGAAGGACCGACCGTCCTACCGCTGCACCGAATGCGGCTGGACGACCGCCAAATGGCTCGGCCGCTGCCCGGAGTGCCAGGCCTGGGGGACGGTCGAGGAGTTCGGCGGTGCCCCCGCCGTCCGGACCACCGCCGCGGGCCGGGTCTCCACCGCGGCCCTGCCGATCGGCCAGGTGGACAGCCGGCAGGCCACGGCGCGCTCGACCGGCGTCGGGGAGCTGGACCGGGTGCTCGGCGGAGGGCTGGTGCCCGGCGCCGTCGTGCTGCTCGCGGGCGAGCCGGGGGTGGGCAAGTCGACGCTGCTGCTGGACGTGGCGGCCAAGGCGGCGAGCGAGGACCACCGCACGCTGTACGTCACGGCGGAGGAGTCCGCGAGCCAGGTGCGGCTGCGGGCCGACCGCATCCGGGCCATCGACGACCATCTGTACCTGGCCGCGGAGACGGACCTGTCCGCGGTGCTGGGGCACCTGGACGCGGTCAAGCCCTCCCTGCTGGTCCTGGACTCCGTGCAGACGGTCGCCTCGCCGGAGATCGACGGCGCCCCGGGCGGCATGGCGCAGGTCCGGGAGGTGGCGGGCGCCCTCATCCGGGCCTCGAAGGAGCGCGGCATGTCCACGCTCCTGGTCGGCCACGTCACCAAGGAGGGCGCGATCGCCGGGCCCCGGCTGCTGGAGCACCTGGTCGACGTGGTGCTCTCCTTCGAGGGCGACCGGCACGCGCGCCTCCGGCTCGTCCGGGGCGTCAAGAACCGCTACGGCGCGACGGACGAGGTCGGCTGCTTCGAGCTGCACGACGAGGGCATCACCGGTCTCGCCGACCCCTCGGGCCTCTTCCTGACCCGCCGCGACGAGCCGGTGCCGGGCACCTGTCTGACGGTCACCCTGGAGGGCAAGCGCCCCCTCGTCGCGGAGGTGCAGGCGCTGACGGTCGACTCGCAGATCCCCTCGCCCCGGCGCACGACCTCCGGGCTGGAGACGTCCCGGGTCTCGATGATGCTGGCCGTCCTGGAGCAGCGGGGCCGGATCAGCGCGCTCGGAAAGCGGGACATCTACAGCGCGACGGTGGGCGGTGTGAAGCTCACCGAACCCGCGGCGGACCTGGCGATCGCGCTGGCGCTGGCCAGCGCGGCCGGCGACACACCGCTCCCGAAGAACCTGGTGGCGATCGGCGAGGTGGGGCTGGCGGGCGAGGTCAGAAGGGTCACCGGGGTGCAGCGCAGACTGGCCGAGGCGCACCGCCTGGGGTTCCGGCACGCCCTGGTCCCCCGGGACCCCGGACGGGTCCCGTCCGGTATGAAGGTCACAGAAGTCGCCGACATGGGTGACGCCCTGCGCGCCCTTCCCCGCCGCTCTCGCCCGGACGGACCACGGGAGGACGGCGCACGCCGGTAGACTTTGCCCTGGTCTCGCCCGCCCGTACGAACGGTATGAGGGACGCAAGGGCACCCCAAACCTGTGACCGGAGGAGTGCAGTGGCAGCCAACGACCGGGCAGCATCGCCCGGAAAGTCCGGCCAAGGCACGGGGAACGAGGCGCTGATGCGCGCCTCCCTGAGCGCGGTCGCGCCCGGAACGGCCCTCCGTGACGGCCTGGAGCGCATCCTCCGCGGCAACACCGGAGGCCTGATCGTCCTCGGCATGGACAAGACCGTCGAGTCCATGTGCACCGGCGGTTTCGTGCTGGACGTGGAGTTCACCGCGACCCGGCTGCGCGAGCTGGCCAAGCTGGACGGCGCCCTGATCCTCGACAAGGACATGACCAAGATCCTGCGGGCCGGTGTGCAGCTGGTCCCGGACGCCGGCATCCCCACCGAGGAGACGGGCACCCGTCACCGCACGGCCGACCGCGTCTCCAAGGCGTGCGGGTTCCCCGTCGTCTCGGTGTCCCAGTCGATGCACCTGATCGCGCTCTACGTGGACGGGGAGCGCCGGGTCCTGGAGGAGTCCTCCGCGATCCTCTCCCGCGCCAACCAGGCACTCGCCACGCTGGAGCGGTACAAGCTGCGGCTGGACGAGGTCGCCGGCACGCTCTCCGCCCTGGAGATCGAGGACCTGGTGACCGTCCGGGACGTGACGGCGGTCGCCCAGCGCCTGGAGATGGTGCGGCTGATCGCCACGGAGATCGCCGAGTACGTGGTGGAGCTGGGCACCGACGGCCGGCTTCTGGCCCTCCAGCTGGACGAGTTGATCGCGGGAGTGGACCCGGAACGCGAGCTGGTCGTCCGCGACTACGTGCCGGAGCCGACCGCCAAGCGGTCGCGCACGGTGGCGGAGGCGCTGGACGAGCTGGACACGCTCACCCACACCGAGCTGCTGGAACTCCCCGTGGCGGCACGCGCCTTGGGCTACAGCGGGTCGCCGGAGTCGCTGGACTCGGCGGTGTCACCGAGGGGTTACCGGCTGCTGGCGAAGGTGCCGCGGCTGCCGGGAGCGATCATCGAGCGGCTGGTGGAGCACTTCGGCGGCCTCCAGAAGCTCCTCGCCGCCAGCGTGGACGACCTCCAGGCGGTCGACGGGGTCGGCGAGGCCCGCGCGCGCAGCGTGCGGGAGGGACTCTCGCGCCTGGCGGAGTCGTCGATCCTCGAACGGTACGTCTGAGCCCTGGACGACGGTACGTGGGGCGTCGAGCCCCGGAGCCTGAGCCCCGGCCGGCGGTCTGTGGCGCTTCGGGCGCCACGTCCGGGGCCGGGCTCGGGCGGCCGGGCCGCAGGGGCCCCACGGCCTCCGGGCCCCACCGTTCGGCCCCGGAACCGGTCCGTCCCGCCGGACCGCTCAGTCCCGCCGGACCGGTCAGTCCTTGGCGAGGACGAAGGACGCCCGCTGCACCGGCTCGCCGGGGGCCTTGGCCTCCAGCAGATAGGTGCCGGGAGCGGCCGTACCGGGAGGCGTCGTCGGGCACGTGGGGGCGCTCTTCTTCCGGTCCCACTCCACGGTGTGCGTGATCGTCCCGCCCGCCGGGACCTTCAGGAACACCGCGCCGCCCGGCGGGCAGTCCTTGGAGGACCACACCCGCTCGTCGTCACCGCCGGCCTCGGTGACGGTGAGCACCACGTTCTTCGGTCCCAGGTCGGCCTTGCAGTCGGAGGCCGAGGTGTTCTCGGCGACCAGCCGGAACACCGGCTTGTCGTCCGGGCCGAAGCTGTTCTCCGTCTTGACGCCCAACCGGAGTGCCGAGGGGGTGCAGTTGGGGAGCGTGGAGTCGGCCGGTACCCGCTGACCGGCCGTGCCGCCGCCGCCCGTCCCCGTACCCCCGGAAGACGATCCGCCGGAGGACGATCCGCCCGTGCCCGGCCCGCCCGTACCGGAGCCGCTCTCGCCGCCCGTCCCCGCGTCACCGCCGCCGGTGTCCGCGCCGGTGTCCCCGCTCTCCCCGGAGTCGCCCGACTCGTCGCGGCCGCCCGGAGGTTGACCGACGACCGGATCCGAACTGGAGGGACCGGGGGTGATGGTCGACGGGGCGGGTGAGGCGTCACCCGTCTTGGCGTCGTCGCTCTTCTTCCCGCCGCCGCCCGTGGAGGTGACGGCCCACACGACCAGCGCCGCGAGCAGGGCGATCACCAGCGCCGCGACTGCCCTCCGACGCCAGTAGATGCTGGAGGGAAGCGGCCCGACCGGATTGCGCATAGATCCCACAAGACCGAACTGTACGAGAGTTCACGGGCGACTCCGGCCCCTACCCGCCGCTCCGGCCGACAAGTTTTCCGGATCATCATCACGCGGCGGCCGTTCCCGGCGCTTCCGTCCGCTTTGCCCCGCCCTTGAACCAGGTGGCGGGGCGCGAAGGGTCGAAACGGGTGGCGTTATCACCACCTGAACCATCCGCCGGTCCGACACCCCCGTCGCCGTGCCCGATGTCCCCGCTTCCGTGCCAGGATCGTAGGTGCGATGACTGCCATGACTTCGACACACACGCCCCCCGTCTCCCTCCACACCCCCGTCATCGGGTGGTTCGAGCAGCACGCCCGCGATCTGCCCTGGCGACGTCCCGAAGCGGGCGCCTGGGGTGTGATGGTGAGCGAGTTCATGCTGCAGCAGACTCCGGTGAGCCGGGTCCTCCCGGTCTACGAACAATGGGTGGCCCGGTGGCCCCGCCCCGCCGACCTGGCCGCCGACGCCCCCGGCGAAGCGGTCCGGGCCTGGGGCCGCCTCGGCTACCCGCGCCGTGCGCTGCGCCTGCACGGGGCCGCGCAGGCGATAACGGAACGGCACGGCGGCGACGTACCCAGCGAGCACGGCCAGTTGCTCGCGCTGCCCGGGATCGGCGAGTACACGGCGGCGGCCGTGGCCTCCTTCGCGTACGGCCAGCGCCACGCCGTGCTGGACACGAACGTGCGCCGGGTGTTCGCCCGCGCCGCGTCCGGCATCCAGTACCCGCCGAACGCCACCACCGCGGCCGAGCGCAAGCTGGCCCGCGCCCTGCTCCCCGAGGAGGACGCGCGCGCGGCCCGCTGGGCGGCGGCCACGATGGAGCTCGGCGCCCTGGTGTGCACCGCGAAGAACGAGGACTGCGGACGCTGCCCGATCGCCGAGCAGTGCGCCTGGCGGCTGGCCGGGAAGCCCGCCCACCAGGGGGCACCGCGACGGGGCCAGACCTACGCGGGCACGGACCGGCAGGTGCGCGGACGGCTGCTCGCCGTCCTGCGTGAGTCGGTCGCCCCGGTGTCACAGGCGGCCCTGGACTCGGTGTGGGAGGAGCCCGTGCAGCGGGCCCGCGCCCTGGACGGGCTGGTCGCGGACGGTCTCGTCGAACCGCTGGCGGGCGGCCGGTACCGGCTCCCGCTGACCTGAGCCCCGGCCCGAGGGTCCGCACCGGAAGCGGGCCCGGCGACCGGCGCTGTTACACAACCGATGGACAGCCGTGCGTCCGCGTACGCCTGCTCCGCACAACCTCGTGACAACAGCTCCGTAGCGTCACCGCTGTCGGCGACATGACCGGTCACCGACGGCGGGACCACGGGGCACGACGGGGACGACGGAGGCGGTTGTGATGGCGCAGGGTGACGCGCTCGGGTTCGAGGAGTACGTACGGACCAGGCAGGACGCGCTGCTGCGCAGTGCCCGGCGGCTGGTCCCCGACCCGGTGGACGCGCAGGACCTGCTCCAGACCGCGCTGGCCCGCACCTACGGCCGCTGGGACGGCATCGCCGACAAGTCGCTGGCCGACGCCTATCTGCGCCGCGTCATGATCAACACGCGTACGGAGTGGTGGCGGGCCCGCCGGCTCGAAGAGGTCCCCACCGAGCAACTGCCCGACGCGAGCGTCGACGACGGGACCGAGCAGCGCGCCGACCGTGCCCTGCTGATGGACGTCCTGGGCGTCCTGGCTCCGAAGCAGCGCAGCGTCGTCGTCCTGCGACACTGGGAGCAGATGAGCACGGAGGAGACGGCCGCGGCCCTCGGCATGTCGGCCGGTACGGTGAAGAGCACGCTGCACCGCGCGCTGGCCCGGCTGCGCCAGGAGCTGGAGGACCGGGCGGCACGGAGCCGCGAGGCCGACGGGATACCGGCGCGGATCCCGGCGCAGCCGGACCGGCGCCGTGTCCCGGCGCAGCGGGACGGGCGTCACGAGGAGCGGGGGCGGAAGCGGTGCGCGGCCTGACAGGCGGCGACGGTGTGGGCACGGAGACCGTTCCCCCGCCCGGAGCCGGTACGACACGCCCGAAGGCCCCCCGCGGACTCCGGGCGCCGGCGGCGGCCGGTGCGGCCACGGCCGGGCTGGTCGCCGTCGGTCTGCTGTGCGCGGCCTGCTCGACGGGCGGCACGGGCACCCGGGACGAGGGGCCCGCGGGCACCCAGCCGGTCGCCCAGGTGTCCGCCTCGGCCGCGACGCCCACCGGCACGGCGAAGCCCGCCCCCCGGGTCAACGCCGTACAGCTCGTCAAAGGCGACCCGGAGGTCAGCCTGCGGGTCAGGAACGACCTGAAGCCCTGCACCGGCGACGAGTACCCGATCGACACCTCGTACGGCACCCTGACCGGCAGCTCGGCGCCCGACGTCGTGGTCAACGTGCTGACCTGCGGCGACTCCGTGGGCATCGGCACCTATGTGTACCGGCAGACCGGGAACGGCGGGTACGTGAACGTCTTCGCCACCGAGATACCCGCGGTCTACGGGACCATCGACCGGGGCGACCTGGTGGTGACGACCCAGGTGTACGGGGCGAAGGACGCGGTCGCGTTCCCCTCCGGCGAGGACGTGATCACCTACCGCTGGGCCTCCGGCCGCTTCGCCGAGACGGACCGGGTGCACAACGACTTCAACCGGGCCGTCGGCAACGGGCAGGGCGCCCTCCCCGAGCCGACGGCGCAGAACTGAGGGCTCCCGTATGGCCGACACCCATGTCCTGTTCGTCGAGGACGACGACGTCATCCGCGAGGCCACCCAGCTCGCCCTGGAACGGGTCGGCTTCACCGTCACCGCCGTACCGGACGGGCTGCTGGGGCTGGAGGCGTTCCGGGCGGACCGGCCGGACATCGCCCTGCTCGACGTGATGGTGCCGGGGCTGGACGGCGTCAGCCTGTGCCGGCGCATCCGGGACGAGTCCACGGTGCCCGTGATCATGCTGTCGGCCCGCGCGGACGCCATCGACGTGGTGCTCGGCCTGGAGGCCGGGGCCGACGACTACGTCACCAAGCCCTTCGACGGCGCGGTGCTGGTCGCCCGCATCCGCGCCGTGCTGCGCCGGTTCGGCCACGCCTCGGGTCCGGACGGCACCGCCGGGGCCGGCGGCACGGGCGCCCCCGGCGGCACGGGCGGGGCGCTGGTCTTCGGGGACGTGGAGATCGACACCGAGGGCATGGAGGTACGCCGGTCCGGTGTGCCCGTGGGGCTGACGCCGACCGAGATGCGGCTGCTGCTGGAGTTCTCCTCCGCGCCCGGTACCGTCCTCTCCCGCGACCGGCTCCTGGAGCGGGTCTGGGACTACGGCTGGGGCGGCGACACCCGGGTCGTGGACGTCCATGTGCAGCGGCTGCGCACCAAGATCGGACAGGACCGGATCGAGACGGTGCGCGGCTTCGGATACAAGCTCCGCGCATGAAGCGGCTCGCGCTGCGGACCGGGGTCCGCTGGAAGATCAGCATCGCGATCGCCGCGGTCGGCGCGCTCATCGCGGTGGCGCTGAGCCTGGTCGTGCACAACGCCGCCCGGGTGTCGATGCTGGAGAACGCCCGCGAGGTGCAGTTGGAGCGGCTGCTGTTCGCGCAGCGGCTCTACGAGGCGGCCGGCACGCAGAAGTCGGCACCGAAGTTCGGCGCCAAGCTCAACGACCCCGCGCTGCCGTCGAGCCTGCGCGAGCAGATACGGGAGAACCGCAGGGCCACCCACGTCGACGAGTACGGCGACGGGGTGCCCGACGTCTGGGCGGCCGTACCGCTGGCCAACGGGGAGGTCCTGTCGCTGCACACCCGGTTCGCCGACCGCAGCTCCATGATCATGGGCGATCTCGACCGGGCGCTGATCATCGGCTCGGTCTCGGTCGTCTTCGGTGGCTGCGCGCTGGGGGTGCTGGTCGGCGGCCAGCTGTCCCGGAGGCTGCGCAAGGCGGCCGCGGCGGCCGGCAAGGTCGCCCAGGGCAACACCGACGTCCGGGTCCGGGAGGCCGTCGGCGGGGTCGTACGCGACGAGACCGACGAGCTGGCGCGCGCCGTGGACGCGCTCACGGACGCGCTGAACGAACGGATCGAGGCGGAACGCCGGGTCACCGCGGACATCGCCCATGAACTGCGTACCCCCGTGACGGGGCTGCTGACCGCCGCCGAGCTGCTGCCCCCGGGCCGCCCCTCCGAGCTGGTACGCGACCGGGCCCAGGCGATGCGGACCCTGGTCGAGGACGTCCTGGAGGTGGCCCGGCTGGACAGCGCGTCCGAGCGGGCCGAGCTCCAGCAGCTCCAGCTCGGCGAGTTCGTGGCCCGCCGGATCGGGCTGCTCGACCCGGACATCCGGGTGCGGGTGGTCCACGAGTCCTGGGTCTCCACGGACCCGCGCCGGCTGGAACGCATCCTGGGCAATCTGCTGGGCAACGCCGCCAAGCACGGGGCGGGCCCGGTGGAGGTCACCGTCGAGGGCCGTGTCGTACGGGTCCGCGACCACGGGCCCGGCTTCCCGGACGACCTGCTGCGGGACGGGCCGAGCCGGTTCCGTACGGGAAGCAGCGACCGGGCCGGGCGGGGCCACGGGCTGGGGCTCACGATCGCCGCGGGCCAGGCGCGGGTGCTGGGGGCCCGGCTGACGTTCCGCAACGCCGCTCCCGCCGGGACCACGGACGGGACGGGCGGGGCGGTCGCCGTGCTGTGGCTGCCCGAACACGCGCCGACCGACACCGGCAGTTTCCCCGTACTGCGCCCGGCCACGGACTGAGCCACCGCCGCGCGGAAGGACCGGGGCGGGCCGGACACGACCGGGCCCCGGGGTGGTCGTCCCCGGGGCCCGCTCACCTGCGGACGGTCAGACCGTCTGCGACTCCTTGGCCGCCGCGGGCCCGGCCGGAGCCGCCCCGCCGTCCTCCGCCGTCGGCTTCGCCGTGCCCCGCAGCGGGACCTCCTTGACGAACAGTGCCGCCACCAGGGCGATGATCGCGACCGATCCGCCCACCAGGAACGCGAGGTGCGTGCCGGACGCCACCGCGTACTCGTACGCCTCACGGGCCGCGTCCGGCAGCTTCGCCAGGCTCGCCGCGTCCAGCTGGGCCGACCGCTCGGTCACGCCCCCGCCACCGCGCGCCGCCATCTCGTCCTGCACCCGCCCGGTGAACAGGGCACCCATGATCGCGACGCCGAAGGAGCTGCCGAGCGTACGGAAGAGGGTGGTGGAGGAGGAGGCGACGCCCATGTCCTTCAGCTCGACGCTGTTCTGCGCGACGAGCATGGTGATCTGCATCAGGAAGCCCATACCGGCCCCGAGCACGGCCATGTAGACACCGGAGACGAGGCGGGTGGTGTCCGTGTCCATGCTGGAGAGCAGGAAGAGTCCGGCGACCATCAGGACGCTGCCCACGATCGGGAAGACCTTGTACCGGCCGGTGCTCGTGGTGATCCGGCCCGCGACCAGCGAGACGATCATCATGGCGAGCAGCATGGGCAGGAGCAGCAGCCCCGAGTTGGTCGCGGACGCCCCCTGCACCGACTGCTGGAACAGCGGCAGGAAGAGCACCGCGCCGAACATCACGAAGCCGGCCATGAAGCCGACCACCGACATCAGGGTGAAGTTCAGATTGCGGAAGATGTGCAGCGGCATGATCGGCTCGGCGGCCCTGGTCTCGACGAAGACGAACCCGACGAGGGAGGCCACGCCCAGCGCGATCAGCTCCATGATGACCGCGGAGCCCCAGGCGTACTCGCTGCCGCCCCAGGTGGTGACCAGCACGATCGCGGTGATACCGACGGTCAGCAGTGCCGCGCCCAGGTAGTCGACCGTGTGCTGGGCCCGTTCCTTGCGGGGCAGGTGCAGCACCATGGTCACCATGGCCAGCGCGACGGCGCCCAGCGGCAGGTTGATGTAGAAGCTCCAGCGCCAGCCGAGGTGGTCGGTGATGGTGCCGCCGACGAGCGGGCCGCCGATCATGGCGATCGCCATGACCCCGGCCATCATGCCCTGGTACCGGCCGCGCTCGCGGGGCGGCACGAGGTCACCGATGATGGCCATGACGCCGACCATCAGACCGCCGGCCCCGAGGCCCTGGACGGCCCGGAACCCGATCAGCTGACCCATGTCCTGGGCCATTCCGCTCAGCACCGAGCCGATCAGGAAGATCACGATGGACGTGAGGAAGACACCCTTGCGCCCGTACATGTCGCCGAGCTTGCCCCAGATGGGGGTGGAGGCCGCGGTGGCCAGGGTGTAGGCCGTAACCACCCAGGACAGATGCTCCATACCGCCCAGATCGCCGACGATCGTCGGCATCGCGGTACCGACGATCAGGTTGTCCAGCATGGCCAGCAGCATCGCGATCATCAGCGCCAGCACCACCACCCGGACGTTGCGCGGCCGGGATTCCGGTTTCCCGGTCGCCGCCGCTTTGTTCAGTTCCGCCATGTCACGCGCTCCCCTGTATCCCCAGTGCCCGGTCGGTCGCCGGTACGACGCTTACTTGTCGCCCGGCTAGTTGGCTACACTGCGGAAAAGTAGACCCGTAACTAGCCGGGCGTCAAGTAAGTTGAGGGAGAGTCGTCGCATGGGCAGCACGCCGCAGCCGCGTCGGGGGGACACCCGCCAGCGCATTCAGGACGTCGCCATGGAGCTCTTCGCCGACCAGGGGTACGACAAGACCTCGCTCCGCGAGATCGCCGAGCGGCTCGACGTCACCAAGGCGGCCCTCTACTACCACTTCAAGACCAAGGAAGACATCCTCAACAGCCTCTTCGAGGTCCTGAACCGACCGGTCGAGGAGCTTCTGGCCTGGGGCGCGGAGCAGCCGCGGACCCTGGAGACGAAGCAGGAGATCCTGGTCCGCTACAGCGACGCGCTCACCGCCGCCGCACCGCTCTTCCGCTTCATGCAGGAGAACCAGGCGACGGTCCGGGACCTCAGGATCGGCCACACCATGAAGCACCGGGTCATGGCCCTGGTGGACCTGCTCAAGGACGAGGACGCCCCGCTCAGCGACCAGGTGCGCTGCTTCACGGCGCTGATGGCCATGCACGCGGGTGTCTTCGCCCTCAGAGACGCCGAAGGCGACCCCGAGGAGAAGCGCGAGGCTGCTCTCGAGGTCGCCGTCGAGTTGGTGACCAGGGCCCACGATCACGGGACCGGTGGCTCCGCCGGGTAAGGCGGACACTCAATGCGTCACACGCTGACGTGCACCGAGTTCAGGTACGAGACCGGGTTGATCGCCGAGCCGTAGTTCGGGGTGGTCCGGATCTCGAAGTGCAGGTGAGGACCGCTGGAGTTACCGGTGTTACCGGACAGCGCGATCTGCTGGCCCGTCTTCACCTTGTCGCCGACCTTCACCTGGATCTTGGACAGGTGGGCGTACTGCGAGTACTTGCCGTTCGAGTGCTTGATCACGATGGCGTTGCCGTACGCGGGACCGTCGCCGCCGCCGTTGGGGCCGGCCTTGACGACCGTACCGGCGTGCGCGGCCTCGACCTTGGTGCCGACCGGCACCGCGAAGTCCTGGCCGGAGTGCTTGCTGGCCCAGCGGTCGCCGCCGGTGCCGTAGGTGGCGCTCAGCACGTAGTGGCTGACCGGGGTCTGCCAGGACGTGGCCGCCTTCTTGGCCGCGGCCTCCTTGTCGGAGGCGGCCTTGCTCTGGACGGACGCCTGCTTGGCGACGGAGTCGGCGGTGGACGCGCCGGCGGTCACCGCGGGCTTGGCGGTGTCCGTCGTGCCGGACGCGAACGCAGCGCCCGCACCGAACACCATCGACGCACCCAGGCCTGCGGCCACGACGGCGCCACTGACGCGGGACATGGACGGGCGGCGGGAGTGCTGGAACGTAACGCGCTTCGACATGCGGGAGAACCTCCGGGATGGCTGGACCCGGCGCTCTCACCGGGCTTGCTCCACCTTGGTAACCCGAACCCCCCGAAACGCTCAAACACCCCATCTACGATGAAAAGCCGTAGCCGGCGGGGCGGGAATGCGCCATGCGCGCCGGACCGCGACCGGGATGACGATCTTCCGGAAAGGTTCTCCGGAACGGGTTTAACCGCTGCTCGAACCGCATCTTTCCTGGATACAGCACCGCGATACCGACATATCACCCCTGTTGCCGAAAGACTCGGCCGCCGTGGGACCAAGGTCCCGGCGGGAGGCAGGCGCCTTGCTCCTAGGGCGCCTAGTAGGCCCGAAAAGGGCTGTGCGCCTTGTCACCGGCGGGGGCCCTGGAGCCCCCGATTCCGGCCCCCGGAGACGGCCTCACCCACCCCTCGAACCGACCGGCCGAGCCCCCGGACCGGACCTGTCGAGCCCCTTGATCGGACCCGCCGAGCCCCCTGATCGACCGCCGACGCGGTGGACGGCGACCCCGGGGGCGGCCCGATCGGCCCGAGGCGACCCGGCGCCCCCGAGGCCAGGGCACTGGGCACCGGCCGGGCACGCCCCCGTCCCCCGGAGGCGCGGGGGCTCCGGTCACAGGGCCGCGCCGCAGGGCCTCACGCCCGTACGCGTACCCCCGCGCGCCAGTACGTCTGTGCGCCAGTACGTCCGTACGCGTACGCCCCCCCGCCCCCACGCCCCCGCAACGCGGACGCGCCCACGGCAAAGGGGCTGCCCCGGACCGTCGGACGGTCCGGGGCAGCCCCTTGGTGCACGCTCAGGCGCTACGCGCCCCTACGCTTCCTTCGTCAGGTTCGGGCCGCCGCCCGCCGCCTGCTCGATCGGCGGGACGTCGGGCAGGGCCGACTTCTCCTCGCCACGGAACGTGAACGTCTTCTCGTCGCCCTCGCCCTCGGTACCCACGACCACGATGTGACCGGGGCGCAGCTCACCGAAGAGGATCTTCTCCGAGAGGATGTCCTCGATCTCGCGCTGGATCGTCCGGCGCAGCGGCCGGGCGCCCATCACGGGGTCGTAGCCCTTCTTGGCGAGGAGCGTCTTCGCCTCCGCGCTGAGCTCGATGCCCATGTCGCGGTCCTTGAGACGCTCATCCACCTTGTCGACCATCAGGTCGACGATCTGGATGATGTCCTCCTCGCTGAGCTGGTGGAAGACGACCGTGTCGTCGACACGGTTGAGGAACTCGGGCCGGAAGTGCTGCTTGAGCTCTTCGTTGACCTTGTTCTTCATCCGGTCGTAGTTCGTCTTCACATCGCCCTGGGCGGCGAAGCCCAGGTTGAAGCCCTTCGAGATGTCCCGGGTCCCGAGGTTGGTCGTCATGATGATGACCGTGTTCTTGAAGTCCACGACCCGGCCCTGGGAGTCGGTCAGCCGACCGTCCTCCAGAATCTGGAGCAGGGAATTGAAGATATCGGGGTGGGCCTTCTCGACCTCGTCGAAGAGAACGACGGAGAACGGCTTGCGGCGCACCTTCTCGGTGAGCTGGCCACCCTCTTCGTAGCCCACGTAACCGGGAGGCGAACCGAAGAGCCGGGAAACCGTGTGCTTCTCGCTGAACTCCGACATGTCGAGGGCGATCAGCGCGTCCTCGTCGCCGAAGAGGAATTCGGCGAGCGTCTTGGAGAGCTCCGTCTTACCGACACCGGACGGGCCGGCGAAGATGAACGACCCACCGGGGCGCTTCGGGTCCTTCAGGCCGGCCCGCGTACGGCGGATCGCCTGCGAAAGCGCCTTGATGGCGTCCTTCTGCCCGATGACGCGCTTGTGGAGCTCGTCCTCCATGCGCAGCAGACGGGAGGACTCCTCCTCCGTCATCTTGAAGACCGGGATACCGGTGGAGGCGGCCAGGACCTCGGCGATCAGCTCGCCGTCGACCTCGGCGACGACGTCCATGTCGCCGGCCTTCCACTCCTTCTCCCGCTTGGTCTTCGCCGCCAGCAGCTGCTTCTCCTTGTCACGGAGCGAAGCCGCCTTCTCGAAGTCCTGGGAGTCGATCGCCGACTCCTTGTCGCGGCGGACACCCGCGATCTTCTCGTCGAACTCGCGGAGGTCCGGCGGCGCGGTCATCCGGCGGATGCGCATCCGGGAGCCGGCCTCGTCGATCAGGTCGATCGCCTTGTCCGGCAGGAAGCGGTCCGAGACGTACCGGTCGGCCAGGGTGGCGGCCTGGACCAGCGCCTCGTCCGTGATGGAGACCCGGTGGTGGGCCTCGTAACGGTCGCGCAGACCCTTGAGGATCTCGATGGTGTGCGGCAGCGTCGGCTCCGCGACCTGGATGGGCTGGAAGCGGCGCTCCAGCGCGGCGTCCTTCTCCAGGTGCTTGCGGTACTCGTCGAGCGTGGTGGCGCCGATGGTCTGGAGCTCGCCTCGCGCCAGCATGGGCTTGAGGATGCTCGCCGCGTCGATCGCGCCCTCGGCCGCGCCCGCACCCACCAGGGTGTGGAGCTCGTCGATGAACAGGATGATGTCGCCGCGGGTGCGGATCTCCTTGAGGACCTTCTTCAGGCGCTCCTCGAAGTCACCGCGGTAGCGGGAGCCGGCGACCAGGGCACCGAGGTCCAGGGTGTAGAGGTGCTTGTCCTTGAGGGTCTCGGGCACCTCGCCCTTGACGATGGCCTGGGCCAGGCCCTCGACGACCGCCGTCTTACCGACACCGGGCTCGCCGATCAGGACCGGGTTGTTCTTGGTACGGCGGGAGAGCACCTGCATGACCCGCTCGATCTCCTTCTCGCGCCCGATGACCGGGTCGAGCTTGGACTCACGAGCGGCCTGGGTGAGATTCCGGCCGAACTGGTCGAGGACCAGGGACGTCGAGGGCGTGCCCTCGGCGGGACCACCGGCGGTGGCGGTCTCCTTGCCTCCCGAGTACCCGGAGAGCAGCTGGATGACCTGCTGCCGCACCCGGTTCAGGTCGGCGCCCAGCTTCACGAGGACCTGGGCGGCGACGCCCTCGCCCTCGCGGATCAGGCCGAGCAGGATGTGCTCCGTGCCGATGTAGTTGTGACCGAGCTGAAGGGCCTCGCGGAGCGACAGCTCCAGGACCTTCTTCGCCCGGGGCGTGAAGGGGATGTGTCCGGACGGGGCCTGCTGGCCCTGACCGATGATCTCCTCCACCTGCTGGCGGACCGCCTCGAGCGAAATCCCGAGGCTCTCCAGGGCCTTAGCGGCGACACCCTCACCCTCGTGGATCAGGCCCAGGAGGATGTGCTCGGTGCCGATGTAGTTGTGGTTGAGCATCCGGGCTTCTTCCTGAGCCAGGACGACAACCCGCCGCGCGCGGTCGGTGAACCTCTCGAACATCGTTAATCGCTCCTCAGAGCGGTCAGGCAGTAAGGGGTCGGTCCCCTCCCTGTCCTTCCGCAGCTTAGTCCCGCAAGCGGGGACCGCTCATTTCAACTGCCGACACCCGTCGATGGCCTCCTGCCCCGAACGCCGACAACTGCCTCAACCCGATGGTGCGAGACGATGTTCCCGCAGGCCAGGCAGATAGCCCTTTCGCCAGTACGCCGATGGCGAACGCGAGACGCTTTTGCCCGCGTGTCGCCCCTTCCCACTAGGGATGTCTTACCCGCACTCACCGGCAGTCCATGCGGCGCGCCCCTGTTCACTCCGCTACGGGCGAACAACCGCGCACCGTCGCATGCCCCTGTGCGCCCCCGCCGCGCACACGAAGCGCGACGACCGTGCGGCTATGCGTAACCCCGGCGGGGTTCCGGGGGTTCATCCGGCATGGCACCCATCGTTCCGCCTCCCCGCTCCTCGCCGGAAGCCGACGGCCGCGCGCGGTGGTACGCACGCGAGCTCGGCTGGGCCACGGCGGGCACCTCGCCCGTGCGGCTGCCCACCGGGCTGCGCTTCGACGTACTGGAACTGCCCGCCGTGGCGGGCCACGCGGTGCTGCGCCGGGTGGGGCGCACCGGTCCGGTGGCGCTGGCGGGGCAGCGGATGTGGCTGCTGGTGGCGGCCGGAGGGGCCGACGAGCTGCCGGGGCTGCTCGACTGGCTGGAGTGGGGCGGGATCACGCTCGACCTGACCGCGATCGGCGCGGGCGGGCACATCACGGCCCCGGCTCCGCCCGGCGGACCGGGGGACCCGTCGGGGGCCGCGCTCTGGCTGCGGCCCCCCGAACCGCGCCGGGCGGTGGAGCCCATGCTCCCGGCGCTGGTCGGTTTCGGGAACAGGGGCGGGGACGTTCCCGATCTCGTACGGCTCGTGGACGCCGCCGCGACGGAATGCCACCGGGCCCGGCTGTCGGGTGCGCGGACGCGTCTGCCGGCCGGCCGGCCGGCGGGTCAGCCGTTGGCCTTCTCGTAGGCCTCGCGGATCTCGGCCGGGACGCGGCCGCGGTCGTTCACGTTGTGGCCGTTCTCCCGGGCCCACTTGCGGATCTCCGCGGTGTCCTTGTTGCCGCCCGTGGTGGCACGGCCCTTGCCGCGGCCGGTCGCCGCGCGGCCACCGGTACGACGGCCACTCTTGGTGTACGGCTCAAGAAGACCGCGGAGCTTGTCCGCGTTGCTCGTGGTGAGGTCGATCTCGTACGTCTTGCCATCCAGAGCGAACGTCACGGTCTCGTCCGCCTCGACACCGTCGAGGTCATCAACAAGAAGGACCTGAACCTTCTGCGCCACCGGATTTCCTTTCATCGAAAATGTAGTACGCGGAAAGGAAACCGCTTTTCCCCGGAAAACACAAACCCCTGGGAGAGGTTCAGGAGCTCAAGAGGACGGGAAACGTGCGCGATTCGGACATAGGGTTCTCCGGCGCCGCCCGCCGTTCACAGGTGCAGAAGCATCCGGCTGTTGCCCAAGGTGTTCGGTTTCACTCGTTCGAGCCCCAGGAACTCGGCGACACCCTCGTCATAGGAACGCAGCAGCTCACTGTAGACATCTCCGTCGACCGGCGTCTCTCCGATCTCGGTGAAGCCGTGCTTCGCGAAGAAGTCGACTTCGAAGGTGAGGCAGAAAACCCTGCGGACACCCAGCCAGCGTGCGGTCTGCAAGAGCTTGTCCAGGACCTGGTGCCCCACACCGGCGCCCTTGCTGACGGGATCGACGGCGAGAGTACGCACTTCGGCGAGGTCTTCCCACATCACATGGAGTGCGCCGCAGCCGATGACCCGGGCGTCCTCGTCGCGTTCGGCGACCCAGAACTCCTGGATGTCCTCGTAAAGCGTCACGGTCGCTTTGTCGAGCAGGATGCCTTCGCGGACGTACCCGTCGAGCAGACTCCGTACGGACGCCACATCGCTGGTCCTGGCGCGCCGCACGGTGATGGCCGCCGCCCCTTTTACCGACGGGTCGGTACGGAAATCGGCGTCCGGATCGTTACGGGGATCGGTTTGCGGCAGCTCTGAGGACATGCCCCGACGCTATCGCCCGGAGTCGGGCGGTGCTTCACCGGCGGGGAAGTCGCCTTCGGTCCCCGGCTCACCGCCGGACGCGGCCTTCTCCTCGGGCTCCGCCTTGTCACCGGGCTCCGCCTCCGGGGCTCCGGGGAGAGCGGGAGCGACGATACGCACCGCGTCCTGGAGCGCTTCGCGCTGCTCGGCCGACATCATCCCGAAGAAGGCGACCAGGGCCGCCGCGGGGTTGTCACTGCGCGACCAGGCTTCGTTCATCAGTGCGGCCGAGTAGGCGGCCCGCGTGGAGACGGCCGTATATCGATAAGCCCGTCCGTCCACTTCCCGGCGTACCCAGCCCTTCTGATGGAGATTGTCCATTACCGTCATGACGGTCGTGTATGCGATGGACCTCTCCTGCTGAAGGTCCTCAAGGACTTCCCGCACGGTGACCGGTCGGTTCCATTGCCAGACCCGTGTCATCACGGCGTCTTCCAGCTCTCCCAATGCGCGAGGCACGGCATCACCTTAGTGCTAGATGTCTGGAATGGGATATTTTTGTCATACGAAAAAGGGCGCACAACTCCTCCAGGAGCCGTGCGCCCTTCACGCTGGGGCCGGGTCAGACGCCGTCGGTCCGCGGGGCCTGCCGCGCCGATTCGGCACGGGCGAGGGCCGCGTCCACCGCGGCGTCCTCCTTGGCCTTGTTCGGCCCGCCCTGACTCTTGATGATCGTCACGACGAGGCCGATGAAGAAGACGGCCATCACCACGGGCGGCACGAGCGCGGATACGTAGTCCATGCGCTCCAGAGTAGCGAGCCCGGCATTCCGGCCTCTTGGGGACCCCTCGGGCACGGCGCGTCCGAGGGGCCCGGTGCCGCTCGGGCACGGCATGTCCGAGGGGGTACGGCCAGGAGGCCCCACCGCACCGGCCGCGCCCGTCAGGAGGCGGCGCGCTCCCCGGGCGGGGGCGGAGGCGTGGGCGCGGGACGACGGCGCGGCGGGAAGACCTCGGACGGCTTGGGGGCGGGCCGGGCGGGGGCGTCCGGCCGTCCCGGGGCCGCCGGACGGGCCGGCTTCCCGGGCCCCGTGGGCGCCTTGGGGCGGGCCGGCTCCCCGGACGCCGCCCGGCCGCCGGGCAGGGCCAGCAGCCGGCCGCGCGGAGCGGGGGCCACGGGGGCGGCGCGCCCGGCGAGGCGGGCGCGGACCGAGCGTTCGGCGATCACCTGGCAGCGCTCCAGGAGCGCTGCGGCGACCGGACCGCCGCGCAGCGCCCGCAGGGCGGCGAGATCCTCGGGGCGGGGGTCGTACCCGGCGGCCAGGGCGTCCTGAAGGAGCTCCAGATAGCCGCTGAGCGAGCCGGGAAGCGCGTCCCGGTAGCGGGCGAGGTCGGCGAGGAGGAAGGCGCGGAGCCTGCCCGCCTCGTCCACCGCCTCGTCCACCGCGTCCGCGAGCCGCAGACAGTCCTGGACATCCTCTTCCGGCAGGGGCGTGGGGTGGAGGGCATGGGCGAGAGCGCGTCGGAGCACCCGCAGCTCGTCCGCACCGAACGCCATGCCGCCGCGTGATCCGTAGGGCGTGGGCATGGAGCGACAATACGTGCTAAATGGACAAAATCCGCTTAACTGGTCGCCCGGCGGCGCGGCGTCCCGCCGCTGCCGCCGGGCCGTTCCCGCAGGTGGCCGTGGGCGCGCCCTACATCCGGGCGAGGTTGCGCTCGTAGACCAGGCGCAGCCCGATGAGCGTCAGCCAGGGTTCGTGCTCGTCGATGACGGAGGCGTCACCCAACACCATCGGAGCAAGGCCGCCCGTCGCGATGACGGTGACGTCGTCCGGGTCGGCCGCCAGCTCCTTCTTCATCCGCGCGACGACCCCGTCGATCTGCCCCGCGAAGCCGTACACGATGCCGGACTGCATGGCCTCGACGGTGTTCTTGCCGATCACGCTGCGCGGCCTGGCCAGCTCGATCTTGCGGAGCTGGGCCCCCTTCGCACCCAGCGCCTCCACCGAGATCTCGATGCCGGGCGCGATGACCCCGCCCGCGTACTCGCCGCGGGCCGAGACCGCGTCGAAGGTGGTGGCCGTGCCGAGGTCCACGACGATCGCCGGACCGCCGTAGAGCTCGACGGCGGCGACCGCGTTGACGATGCGGTCCGCGCCGACCTCCTTCGGGTTGTCCATCAGCACCGGTACGCCCGTCTTGACGCCCGGCTCCACCAGCACGGCGGGGACATCGCCGTAGTAGCGGCGGGTGACCTCGCGGAGTTCGTGCAGGACGGCGGGGACGGTGGAGCAGATCGCGATGCCCTCGATCCCGTCGCCCAGCTCCATGCCGAGCAGCGGATGCATCCCCATAAGGCCCTGGAGCAGCACGGCGAGTTCGTCGGCGGTGCGGCGGGCGTCGGTGGAGATCCGCCAGTGCTCGACGATCTCCTCGCCGTCGAACAGCCCGAGGACCGTGTGCGAGTTGCCGACGTCGATGGTGAGCAGCATCAGACGCCGGCCTCCTCGGCGTCACGGAAGTCCAGGCCGATGTCGAGGATCGGCGACGAGTGGGTGAGCGCCCCGACCGCGAGGTAGTCCACACCGGCCTCGGCGTAGGCGCGGGCGGAGTCGAGGGCGAGCCGGCCGGAGGACTCCAGCACCGCGCGGCCGCCGACCAGGGCGACCGCCTCCGCGGTCGTGACCGGGGTGAAGTTGTCCAGCAGGATGAGGTCGGCACCGGCGTCCAGCACCTCGCGGACCTGCTCCAGGGTGTCCACCTCGACCTCGATGGGCAGCTCGGGGAACGCGGCCCGCACCCGGGTGAACGCCTCGGCCACACCGCCCGCCGCGATCACGTGGTTGTCCTTGACGAGGGCCGCGTCCACCAGCGACATCCGGTGGTTGACGCCACCGCCGCAGCGCACCGCGTACTTCTCCAGCGCGCGCAGCCCGGGGGTCGTCTTACGGGTGTCGCGGACCTGGGCCTTCGTGCCCTCCAGCACGTCCGCCCAGGCGCGGGTCGCCGTCGCGATCCCGGAGAGCCGGCAGAGCAGGTTGAGCGCGCTGCGCTCGCCGGTGAGCAGATCGCGGGTGCGGGTGGTGACGGTGAGCAGCTTCTGGCCGGGTACGACGCGGTCGCCGTCCTCGACGTGCCGCTCCACCTCGAACGCGTCGGTGCAGACGATGGACAGGACGGCCTCGGCGACGCGCAGGCCCGCGACGACACCCGCCTCGCGGGCGGTGAAGTCACCGATGGCGACGGCGTCCTCGGGGACCGTGGCGACGGTCGTCACGTCGACCCCGCCGTCCAGGTCCTCCTCGATGGCCACATGGGCGATGTCCTCGACCTGGACGGGGTCGAGACCCGCCTCGGCGAGGAGCCGGGCGAGCGCGGGGTCCAGGCCGCACTCCAGAGCGTCGGGGTCGTAACCGTCGCCGCAACCGCAGTCGTCGCCGCAACCGCCGCCCGACTCGGCCGGGACACCGATCTGGATCAGCGGGACGTCCACCGGTGTGGGACGCGGGTTCTCTTCGGGCGTGCTCACGGCTGCGGCTCCTGGGGGGCTTCGGCGGGGTGGTTCGGAAGGTCGGTGGGTCCGGCGGGGTCCGCCGGGGCGCCGGGGCGTACGGGCGGGAAGGCGGCGTCCCGCGTACGGCTCACGACCGGCCGCCCGTCCGGTCCGGTCCGGACGACGAGATGGCGGCGCCAGCTGGTGTCGTCGCGGTCGGGCCGGTCCTCGCGCCAGTGGCAGCCGCGGGTCTCCTCGCGCTCCCGGGCGGCGGCGACCAGCACCTGGGCGACGAGCAGGAGGTTGGTGGCCTCCCACGCCTCCACACCGGGGACGGCGTCCTTGGCGTCGGTGTCGAAGGCATCCGCGGTGCGTCCCAGCGCCTCCAGCCGCTCCGCGGCCTCGGCCAAGGTGGACGCGGACCGGATGACCCCGGCGCCCCGGGTCATGATCCGCTGGACTGCGGTCCGGGACTCGGCCGCGAGCAGGGGCACGGGAGCCGGCGCGGGGTCCTGACCGTCCGCCCGCTCGGATGCCCGCTCCGGTGTCCGCTCCTGGGGGCCGGCCGCCACGATGTCCGCCGCGATGCGCTCGGCGAAGACCAGGCCCTCCAGGAGGGAGTTGGACGCCAGCCGGTTCGCCCCGTGCACCCCGGTGCAGGCGGTCTCCCCGCAGGCGTACAGGCCGGGCACCGTCGTCCGTCCCCACAGGTCGGTCCGGACACCGCCGGAGGCGTAGTGCGCGGCGGGTGCCACCGGGACCGGCTCGGTGACGGGGTCGATGCCATGGGCGCGGCAGGCGGCGAGGATCGTCGGGAAGCGGCGCGCCCACATCTCGGCGCCGAAGTGGCGGGCGTCCAGGTACATGTTCTCGGTGCCCGTCAGACGCATCTGCCGGGTGATGGCCTTGGCGACGATGTCGCGGGGGGCCAGCTCGGCCAGCTCGTGCTGCCCGAGCATGAAACGGGTCCCGGAGGCGTCGACGAGGTGGGCGCCCTCGCCCCGTACCGCTTCGGAGACCAGCGGCTGCTGGCCCTCGGCGCCGGCGCCGAGAAACAGGACGGTCGGATGGAACTGGACGAATTCGAGGTCGGAGACCTCGGCGCCCGCCCTGAGCGCGAGGGCCACCCCGTCACCGGTGGAGACCGGCGGGTTGGTGGTGGCCGAGAAGACCTGGCCCATGCCACCGGTGGCGAGGACCACCGCAGGGGCCCGGACGGCTCCGACGCCGTCGTGCTGGCCCTCGCCCATGACGTGCAGGGTGACGCCCGTCGTACGGCCTTCGGCGTCCGTGAGCAGGTCGAGGACCAGGGCGTTCTCGATGGTGCGCAGGGCCGCCGAGCGGACCGCGCCGACCAGGGCGCGGGAGACCTCCGCGCCCGTCGCGTCGCCGCCGGCGTGCGCGATGCGGCGGCGGTGGTGGCCCCCCTCGCGGGTCAGGGCCAGGGCACCGGCCTCGGTCGTGTCGAACCGCGCGCCGGTGCCGATCAGCCTGTCCACGGCGCCGGGGCCCTCGGTGACCAGGGTCCGCACCGCCGCCTCGTCGCACAGACCGGCCCCGGCGACCAGGGTGTCGTCCAGGTGCTGTTCGGGGGTGTCGCCCTCGCCGATCGCGGCCGCGATGCCGCCCTGGGCCCAACGGGTGGAGCCGTCGTCGAGCCGGGCCTTGGTCACGACGACCGTGGCCAGGCCCGCCGAGGCGCAGCGCAGTGCGGTGGTGAGACCGGCCACGCCCGAGCCGACCACGACGACGTCCGCGTCGATGGACCAGCCGGGGGCGGGGGCGGTCAGCCGTATTCCGGTCACGTCAGGCTCCAAGGGTCAGCGGGATGTTGTCGATCAGCCGGGTGGCGCCCACCCGCGCGGCGACGGCGAGGACCGCTTCGCCGTTCTCACGGCCTTCCGGGATCTCGGTGAAGTCGGCGGGGTCCACCAGCGCGAGGTAGTCGAGGACGAGCGGGACGGACTCCTCCGCCACCTCGTCCAGGACGGCCCGCGCGGCGGCCCGCACCACGGCGGGCCCCGTGGTCGTCAGGGCCGCGGCCACCGCCTGGGAGTCGGCGGCCGCGCGCGCCTCGCCGAGCCGGGTGAGTCCGGCGGCCCGGTCGGCTCCGGACGCCACGGACCGGGCACGGGCGTGCAGCGCCTGCCGCGCGGCCAGCCGGTCACGGGCGGCGAACAGCGCCCGGGACAGCGCCAGCGCGGTACGGCGCTCGTCGGCGCTCAGGAAGCGGTTGCGGCTGGAAAGGGCGAGGCCGTCCGGGTCGCGGACCGTGGGTACGGCGACGATGTCGATGCCGAAGTTCAGGTCGCGCACCATCCGGCGGACCAGCGCGAGCTGCTGGGCGTCCTTCTGCCCGAAGAACGCCGCGTCGGGCCGGGTGAGGTGGAGGAGCTTGGCGACGACGGTGAGCATGCCGTCGAAGTGGCCGGGGCGCGCGGCGCCCTCCAGCCGCTCGCCCATGGCGCCCGCGACGATCCTGACCTGGGGGTCGCCGCCCGGATAGACCTCGTCCACGGACGGCGCGAAGACCGCGTCGGCACCGGCGGCCACGGCCACGGCGAGGTCGGCGTCCAGGGTGCGGGGGTAGCGGTCGAGGTCGGCGGACTCACCGAACTGGAGCGGGTTCACGAAGACGGTGACGACGACCTGGCCGTCCGGGCCCACGGCGTCCCGGGCCGCCCGGATCAGGGTGGCGTGGCCGTCGTGCAGGGCGCCCATCGTCATCGTGACGGCGCGCCGGGCTCCGGCGGGCCGGGCGAGGGCGTCCAGCTCGGCGGCGGTGCGCAGCAGGGTGGCGGGTGCGGTGGTCATCGGTTCTCCCCCGGTCCGGAGCCCTCCGGGCCGCCTTGTCCGTCCTGCCCCTCCGGGCCGTTCGCCCCGTCCGGACCGTTCAACCCGTCCGGACCGTCCGGACCGTTCCGTCGGTGCGGTTCGTCGGCGTCGTCGCGTCCGTGCGGGCCGTTCAGCCCGTACGAGCCGTTCACCGTGTGCGCGCTGTCCGACAGGACGCCGAGGAGGTCCTCCGCGGACTCCGGCTTGAGCAGGCCGGAGGCGAGCGCCCGGTCGGCCGTGGTGCGGGCCATGGCGAGGTATCCGGCGACGGACTGCGGGGCGTGGGTGCGCAGCTCGCGCACATGCGCGGCCACGGTGCCCGCGTCCCCCCGGGCGACGGGGCCGGTCAGCGCCGCGTCGCCGGAGCGCAGGGCGTTGTCGAGCGCGGCTCCGAGCAGCGGGCCGAGCATCCGGTCGGGGGCGCCCACCCCCGCCTTCCGCAGCAGCTCCATGGACTGCGCGACCAGGGTGACCAGGTGGTTCGCGCCGAGGGCGAGCGCCGCGTGGTAGAGCGGGCGGGCCTCCTCCGCGATCTGTTCCGGTTCGCCGCCCATCTCGATGACGAGCGCCTCGGCGGCCAGCCGGAGCTCCTCGGGAGCGGTGACGCCGAAGGAGCATCCGGCCAGCCGCTGGACGTCCACGGAGGTGCCGGTGAACGTCATGACCGGGTGCAGGGCGAGCGGGAGGGCCCCGGCGCGCCGCGCGGGGTCGAGCACCCGGGTGCCGTACCGCCCCGAGGTGTGGACGATCAGCTGTCCCGGACGTACGGCACCGGTCTCGGCGAGCCCTTCGACCAGGCCCGGCAGGGCGTCGTCGGGGACGGTCAGCAGCACCAGCTCGGCGCGGGCCAGCACCTCGGCGGGGGTGACCAGGGGGACGTCGGGGAGCAGGGCGGCGGCCCGGCGCACGGACGCGTCGGAGACGCCGGACACGGCGACCGGGCGGTGCCCGGCCAGCCGCAGCGAGGCGGCGAGCGCGGGTCCGACCCGGCCCGCGCCGACCACGCCCACGGTCAGGCGGGCGGGACGGTCCCTCGCGTCGAGGGGCTCCTGGGAAAATGATGGGTTCACGCGGCGACGGCCTTCCGTTCCAGTCCGCGGGGGGTACCGGACGATTTCTCTGCATGCTACGCCAGCACCTCGACGGCGACCCGGGCTGTCCACAGCCTGTGGGTAACTTCTCGCGGCGGAGCACCCGGGGCGCGGACGGCTCCGGCGGCCGAGGATGATCGTCCCATGGGAGACACCGAAGAGACCGAGGAACAGAGGCGACGGCACCGCAGGCTGACCGCGTGGCGGCGGTCGGAGAGGATCCTGTCCCGGTCCTCCGCGGACCGCCCCCTGGCCGAACGGCTGGCCTCGCTGGCCGCCGACGCCGGAACCGTCCACGCCCCGGACGAATGGACCGACACCTACGGCAACGGCGTCGTCGCCGAGGTGGAGCGCCGCACCGCCGACCTCCTGGACATGGAGGCCGCCGCGTTCTTCCCGACCGGGACGATGGCGCAGCAGGTCGCGCTGCGCTGCTGGGCGGGGCGTACCGGGAACCCGGTCGTGGCCCTGCACCCCCTCGCCCACCCCGAGGTCCACGAGGGGGGCGCCCTCTCGGTGGTCAGCGGCCTGCGCACGGTGCACCCCACCTCCGAACCCCGGCTGCCCACCGCGGAGGAGGTCCGGGACGTCCCCGAGCCCTTCGGCACCCTGATGCTGGAACTGCCGCTGCGGGACGCCGGTTTCACGCTGCCCTCCTGGGAGGAGCTGGAGGCGGTCGTGGCCGCCGCCCGCGACCGGGACGCCGTGGTCCACCTGGACGGGGCCCGGCTGTGGGAGTGCGGCCCGCACCTCGGCCGCGGCCTGCCGGAGATCGCCGCGCTCGCGGACAGCGTGTACGTGTCGTTCTACAAGTCGCTGGACGGGCTCTCAGGGGCGGTGCTCGCGGGCCCCGCTGCACTGGTCGAGGAGGCCCGCACCTGGCGCCACCGCTACGGCGGGCAGGTCTTCCAGCAGTTCCCGGCGGCGCTCTCCGCCCTGCTGGGCATGGAGCGTGAGCTGCCGAGGCTGCCGTCGTACGTGGCGCACGCCAAGCTGGTCGCCGGGGCGCTGGCGGAGGGCTTCGCCGGCTCCGGGGTGCCGTGGTCCCGGGTGCACCCGGAGCCGCCGCACACCCACCAGTTCCAGGTGTGGCTGCCCTACTGCACCGACGTACTGGACGAGGCGTCCGTGCGGCAGGCCGAGGAGACCGGTGTGACGCTCTTCCGCCGCTGGTTCCCGGCACCCGCCGGCCCGCCCGGCCTCTCGTACACCGAGGTCACGGTGGCGGCTCCGGGACTGGAGTGGACGGCGGGGGACGTACGGGACGCGGTGGCGGGGTTCGTGGAACGGCTCGGGTGAGCACCGGACGGGGCCGCGCACGCGACAACGGCGTCCGGTCCGGGCGCGGGGCGCGGCCCCGTCGGCATCCGGTCCGGGCCGGGGCGCGGCCCCGTCTCAGCCGGGCGGCGGGCGGCGGTCGGGCGGAGGGTGCGCGGCGGCCCAGGCCCGGAGGCGTCCGCGCAGTTCGCGCAGCACCTCCCGGTCGTGGCGGCCGGGCGGCGGCGGGGGCGCCTCGCCGTGCTGCGCCGCGCGGTAGCTGTCGAGGATCTGCTGCTGAACGATGTCCATACCCCCAGCCTGACCCCGCGCCGGCCGGACGTCCTGTCGGTTGACGGCCCCCGTCAAACGGCCAGGCGCCCCGTCGATTGACAGCCCCCGTCAAACGGGCGGGCCTCCCGGCCGCGTACCCGCACCATGGAGGGGTGAGCGTACACATCGACATGGCGGGCGTGGCCCCCGAACACGTGGTCTTCGAGGTCTCCCCGCTGGTCGAGCTGGGGCAGGCCCTGCACGCGCTCTCCGAGCCGGGGCACCACCCGGGGCTGCACGGCTGGGCCACCGCGACGGCCGCCTCGCTGGAGCCCGATCTCGCGGACCGGATGCGCGAGGCGGAGTTCCTCTGGCGGAACACCTTCTCCGACATCTTCATGCCGTTCGCCGGGGTGCGCGGGGGTGACGGCAGGACCGGGGCGACCCTCGCGGACGACCTGGACATCCTCGACCGGCTGGACGACGAGCGGTTCGTCACCGCCGCCCTGGAGTTCACCTGCGCCGGCCTGTACGGGGCGGGGACGCCGTCCCCGCTCACGGACGCCCGGACGCGCGAGCGCGCGCTGGACATGGCGGCGGCCCGGGGCCCCGCACAGGTGGAGTTCAGCCGGCGGCTGCTGTCCGACCCCGCCTCCGTACGCCGCTGGATCCGGCGCTTCTTCGAGGACTGCGACCAGGCCTTCTTCGCGGACACCTGGCGGCGCGTCCAGGTCGCGCTGGCGGCCGACGCCCGGCACAAGACCGAGGTGCTGCGGCACAAGGGTCTCGGCCCGGCGCTGGAAGCGGTCTCCGCCGCCGTGTCGCTGGACGAGGAGGCGGGCAGGATCAGCGTCGACAAGCTGGCGGAGGGGCGCACCGACGCCGCAGGCACCGGTCTCACCCTCATCCCCACCAGCTTCGGCTGGCCCCATCTGATGGTGCTGCACGCCCCGGGCTGGCGGCCGGTGATCCACTACCCGGTGCGCCGGCCCGAGCTGCCGTCCCCCGCCTCCGTCGAACTCCTCCAGCTCCGCATGGAGGCCCTGGCCCACCCGATGCGGATGCGGATGTGCCGCAACCTGGCCCGTTCCCCGTACACCACGGGCGAGCTCGCCGACTCGCACGGCATCACCTCGCCCGAGGTCTCCCGGCACCTGGCGGTGCTCAAGAAGGCCGGTCTGGTCACCACCCGCCGGCGCGGCCGCTACGTCCTGCACACGCTGGACCTCACGGTGGTGGCCCGGCTCGGCAGCGACTTCCTGGAGGGCGTCCTGCGGTGAACCGGCACCGCCCGGCCGCCCGGAGAGGAGCCGGGGGCCGCTCAGCCCGGGTGACCGCCGGCCCGGACGAGGCCGGTCTCGTACGCCAGGACGACCACCTGGACGCGGTCGCGCAGCCCCAGCTTGGTCAGGATGCGGCCCACATGGGTCTTCACGGTCGCCTCGGACAGCACCAGCCGCCCCGCGATCTCCCCGTTGGACAGCCCCTGGGCGACCAGGAGCATCACCTCGCGCTCGCGCCCGGTCAGCCGCTCGACGTCCTTGTGCCGCGGTTCCGTGCCGCCGCTCGGCAGCATCGGGGAGAACCGGTCGAGCAGCCTGCGGGTCGTGGAGGGGGCCACCACGGCGTCACCGCTGTGCACGGAGCGGATCGCGGAGAGCAGCTCGCCCGGCGGCACGTCCTTGAGCATGAAGCCACTGGCGCCCGCCTTCAGCCCGGAGAAGGCGTACTCGTCCAGGTCGAAGGTGGTCAGGATGAGCACCTTCGGCGGATCGGTCCGCGCGCGGATGCGCCGGGTCGCCTCGACACCGTCCAGCCGTGGCATCCGTACGTCCATCAGCACCACGTCCACGGCGGTCGAGCGCAGGACGTCGAGCGCCTCCTGGCCGTCCCCCGCCTCCGCGACGACCTCCATGTCCGGCTGGGCCGCGAGCACCATCCGGAAGCCGGTGCGCAGCAGCACCTGGTCGTCGACGAGCATCACGCGGATCGCCATCTGGGGCCGTCCTGTCCTCGGGGTCACTGGTTCGCGGGCTTGAGCGGCAGCAGCGCGCTGATCCGGAAGCCGCCGCCGGGGCGCGGTCCCGCGTCCAGCGTGCCGCCCACCATCCCGACCCGCTCCCGCATCCCGATCATGCCGTGCCCGGCGCCGTCCGCCCCGCCGTCCTCGTACAGCTCGTGGGAGGCACCGCGGCCGTCGTCCTCGACCAGCAGTCCCAGACCGTCGTCGAAGTAGACCAGCCGCACACTGGCACCGGCGTCCGGGCCGCCGTGCTTACGGGTGTTGGTGAGGGCCTCCTGCACGATGCGGTACGCGGTCAGCTCGACCCCGCTCGGCAGCGGACGGGGGGTGCCCTCGATCCTGAAGTCCACCACCAGGCCCGTCTCCCTGACCTTGCCGACGAGCTCCTCGATCTGCTCGACGTCGGGCTGGGGGACGTACTCCCCGCTCTCCGGGGCGTCGCCGGTGCGCAGCACGCCGAGCAGCCTGCGCATCTCCGCGAGCGCCTGCCGGCCGGTGCCGGAGATGGTCTCCAGCGCCTGCCGGGCCTGGTCGGGGGAGGTCTCCATGACGTACGCGGCGCCGTCCGCCTGCACCACCATCACCGAGACGTTGTGCGCGACCACGTCGTGCAGTTCCCGGGCGATACGGGCGCGCTCGGCGGCCACCGCCACCTTGGACTGCGCCTCGCGTTCGCGCTCCAGCCGGGCCGCCCGCTCCTCCAGCTGGCTGAAGTAGGCCCGCCGGGTGCGCAACGAGTCGCCGAGCACCCAGGCCAGGACGAACGGCACGGTCAGCACCACCACCACGAAGACCGTCTGCGCCCAGCCGTCCGTCTCCGTCGTCTGGGGCCAGCGCAGCCGCGAGAGCGCCGCCGCGCCGAGACAGCAGGCCAGGGCGAGCCGGGACGCCCACCGCTCGCCGACGGAGGCCACGGTGTAGGTGATCACCAGCAGGGCGAAGTCGGCCACGTCCGGCCGTACCCCGAGGAGCAGTTGGGCCAGGCCCGTGCCGATCGCGAGCAGCAGCATCTTCTCGGGCGCGCGTCGGCGCAGCGCCACCACCACGCACAGGGCGACGGCGAGCGGCACGGCGGCGACCCGCTCCCGGCCGCTCCCCACCTGGTTCCCCACGATGGACATGCCGGAGAGCCCGAGGAGCGCGACAGCCCAGAAGGTGTCGACGCCCGTCGGGTGTCTGCGGATGAAATCGTAGAGGCGCTGCACGTCACCCAGCGTAGGGACACCGGATCGGTACCCGGGTCAGCCGGAGGGCCGATCCAGGTCCTGGGACCGTACTCCCCAAGGTGGAGACTTGCCTACATGACGGATGAGTGGTGCGGCTGGCGGGAAGCGACTCGGACCGCTTTGTACGGGGACGAGGGGTTCTACCGGCGCCCGGAAGGGCCCGCGGGACACTTCCGCACCTCCGTCCACGCCTCCGGGCTCTTCGCCTCGGCGGTCGCCCGGCTGCTGGTCCGCACGGCCCGGGAGCTGGGGAGCGGCACGGTCGATCTGGTGGACGTCGGTGCCGGCCGGGGCGAGCTGCTGACCGGGGTCCTGGCCGCGCTGCCCGCCGAGGACCCCTCGCTGGCCGTACGGGCGTACGCCGTGGAGCTGGCCCCGCGCCCGCCGGGCCTCGACCCGGCCGTCACCTGGTGCTCCGGCGTCCCCTCGGGGGTACGGGGTCTGCTGTTCGCCAACGAGTGGCTGGACAACGTCCCCGCCGAGGTGGCCGAGGCCGACGCGGACGGGGTGGTGCGCCGGGTCCTGGTCCGCCGGTCCGACGGGGCGGAACGGCTGGGCGGTCCGGTGACGGGCGAGGACGCCCGGTGGCTGGAGCGCTGGTGGCCGCTGACCCGGCCGGGCGAGCGCGCGGAGATCGGCCGCCCGCGCGACGAGGCATGGGCCGGGGCGGTCGGTTCGCTGGCCGGCGGGCTCGCGGTGGCCGTGGACTACGCGCACGCGCGCCCGGCCCGCCCGCCGTTCGGGACCCTGACCGGGTTCCGGGCCGGGCGGGAGGTGCGGCCCGTGCCGGACGGCGGCTGCGACCTGACGGCGCACGTGGCGCTCGACGCGTGCGCGGCCGCCACGGCGCACATCGGCTCCGGGGCCGAGCTGGTGGACCAGCGCACGGCGCTGCGGGAGCTGGGCGTCAGCGGCGAACGGCCGCCGCTCGCACGGGCGTCCACCGACCCGGCCGGCTACGTCCGGGCGCTGGCCTCGGCCGGCGAGGCCGCCGAACTGACCGCCCGTGGCGGCCTGGGTGACTTCGGCTGGCTGCGACAGTGGGTGGCCCCGGGAGACCGCACCTGAACCGGGACGGCGCGGGAGGGATACTGTCGGGCATGACGGAGACGACGGTCGGCATCGGCGGCGCGGCAGAGAGCACCGACATGGTGCTCAACATCGGTCCGCAGCACCCCTCCACGCACGGGGTGCTCCGGCTGCGGCTCGTACTCGACGGGGAGCGCGTCCAGCAGGCCGAGCCGGTCATCGGGTACATGCACCGCGGCGCCGAGAAGCTCTTCGAGGCCCGCGACTACCGGCAGATCATCATGCTCGCCAACCGCCACGACTGGCTGTCGGCGTTCTCCAACGAACTCGGTGTCGTGATGGCCGTCGAGCGGATGCTCGGCATGGAGGTCCCGGAGCGCGCCGTCTGGACGCGGACCCTGCTGGCGGAGCTGAACCGGGTGCTGAACCACCTGATGTTCCTCGGCTCCTATCCGCTCGAACTCGGCGGCATCACCCCGATGTTCCACGCCTTCCGGGAGCGCGAGGAGCTCCAGGCCGTGATGGAGGAGGTCTCCGGCGGCCGGATGCACTACATGTTCAACCGGGTCGGCGGCCTCAAGGAGGACCTGCCCGCCGGCTGGCTCGGCCGGGCCCGGGACGCCGTCGCGTCGGTCCGTTCCCGGATGGACGTGTACGACCGGCTGGTCCTCGGCAACGAGATCTTCCGGGGCCGCACCCGGGACGTCGGCGTGCTGTCCGCGGAGGCCGTGCACGGCTACGGGGTGTCGGGCCCGATCGCCCGCGCGTCCGGGGTGGACTTCGACCTGCGCCGCGACGAGCCGTATCTGGCGTACGGGGAGCTGCGGGACACCCTGAAGGTCGTCACCCGGACCGAGGGGGACTGCCTGGCGCGCTTCGAGTGCCTGCTGGAGCAGACGCACAACGCGCTGGACCTGGCCGACGCCTGTCTGGACCGGATGGCGGACCTGGCCCCGGGGCCGATCAACCAGCGGCTGCCCAAGGTCCTGAAGGCACCGGAGGGCCACACCTACGCGTGGACCGAGAACCCGCTCGGCATCAACGGCTACTACCTGGTCTCCACCGGCGAGAAGACGCCGTACCGGCTGAAGCTGCGGTCCGCGTCGTACAACAACATCCAGGCGCTCACCGAGCTTCTGCCGGGCACGCTGGTGGCCGACATGGTGGCGATCCTGGGCTCGCTCTTCTTCGTCGTCGGGGACATCGACAAGTAGCGGGCCCCCGGGGCGCCGGGCACCGGACGGTCCCGGCGCTCCGGCGGTCCCCGGGCGGGCTACGAGGAGACGGCGCTGCGCAGCGGGACGATGTCCAGCTGCTCGGTCTCGTCGTGGGCGGTGAGGTCGATGACCTCCCCGACGGCGCGGTCCTGGGCCGTGCCCGTACGGTGCGCGGCCAGCGCCTCCTCACCCACCACGTCCGCGAGGTCCTCGTCCTGCACGGACCCGGCCGGGGCGGCGCCCTCCCGCTGCGTACCGAAGAAGTCGAAGCTTCCCCTCGGGGCGAGGTGGCGGCGCGCGGCGTACGGGACGACCGCCGAGGCGGCGGCCCCCGCGCGGGGTGCCCGCACCGGGGCGGGCGAGGGCTGCGGGGCGGGGAGCGCGGCGGGCGTACGGCGGTGCTGCCGGTCTTCCGCCCCGGCGACCGCCGCGTGCTTCCCCTTCGGGCCCTCGCCCTCCGGGTCCCGCTCCGCGGCGCGCTCGGCCAGATCGCGCGACCGGGCCAGCTCCGCCGTGCGACGGGCCTCTTGGAGCGCCGCGTTGCGCGCCAGGTCCCGCAACGCCTGGGCGGCACGCAGATACGCGCCGGGGGTCGGCGTGGACCGCGCGGCGGGCAGCTCCCGGGGCGTGGAGGCCTCGATGGCGAGCTGCCTGCGGCCCTCCAGGGCACTGGCCCGCTCGGTCTCCGCGGTGGCGTACCGGCGGAGCAGGGCGGCGTGTTCACCGCGCAGCCCGGTGAGCTCCACCCGCTTGGCGCGCAGCTTCGCCTCCAGCCGGGTCCGCAGTTCGCGCGCTTCGTCGAGGTCGGCCTCCAGCTCGGCCATCCGCTCCTCGGCCCTCCACTCCTCCCCGGCGCGTTCCCGGTTCAGCTCCGCGACCCGCAGCCCCGCGGCCCGGTCCCAGCTGCGCATCAGGCAGGCGCCGGTGACGGCGGTGGCCGCCGCGGCGGCCACCAGCACGCGCAGAACCAGGGGTTCCGACACCGGCCAGGCCGCGGCGGCGCAGACGACCGACACTCCGGCCACCACGGAAGGCGGCAGGATTCTGTGAAGGGGTGGCGAATGGCGGTGGCGTCCTCGTGGCATGGCTCGAAATTTACCGTGCGCGCGCGCCACTTGGGAGGCCGCCCGCCAATCTGTTCCCCGCCGGTTACCTCCGGGCCTCCCCTTCGGTCCTCCGAAACGCCCTTTTACTTCTTGATCAGCCCCTTCGCCAGCAGATACTTCTCGGCCGCGTCGGCGGGCTTGGCGCGCTCCGCGTCGACCTCGCGGTTCAGTTCCGCGAGGTCCTCGGTGGTGAGCACATCGGTGAGCTTCCCGAGCGCGTCGGCTATCTCCGGGGCGCCCGCGTCCTTGGCGTTGAGCACCGGAAGGACGTTGTCGGCGTTCTGGAGCTTCTTGTCGTCCTCCAGGAACACCAGCCCGTCCAGCACCGCGTCCGTGGTGGTGGTCAGCACCAACTGGTCGGCGCCGTCCCGCACCGCCTGCTTGGACTGCGGAGTGCCCACGCCCTTGGGGTCGATCCCGGACACGTCGATGCCGTACGTCTTCTTCAGGCCAGGTGCGCAGAAGGGGCGGATCTCGCACTCGTCACCGGCCGCGATCTTCACCTTGATCTTGGAACGGCCGAGGTCGGAAAGGGTCTCCAGGCTGTTCTTCTCCGCGAATTCCTTGGAGACCGCGAAGGCGTTCTGGTCGACGGCTCCGCCTGCCGGGAGCACCTTCAGCCCGAGCGGGGCGGCCAGCTTCTCCAGAGCGGTGACGGTGGCCGCCGTGTCGGGGGAGGCGACCGGCTTCTTCTGGGCCTCGTCGGCCCCGTTGACCTTGGCGTTGAGGAATTCCGCCAGGGTCGCCGCGTATTCCGGGACGACGTCTATCTCGCCCTTCTCCAGGGAGGGTTCGTAGAGTTCACGGTTCTTCACCGTGGTGACCGAGGTGCTGTACCCGGCCTCGTCCAGGACGCGTGCGTACAGTTCGGCGAGCACCTTGGACTCGGTGAACGCGGCGGCGCCCACGACGAGCGAGCCCTTCTTCCCGCCCCCTCCCGAGGCGCCGTCCGAACCGCCCTTCTCCTTCTCCAGGCTGTCGCCGCCGCAGGCCGCGAGTGCCCCGGCCAGCGCGACCACCGAGACGAGCACTCCGGCTGTGCGCGAGGTCCTGCTCATGTTGTTCTCCGTCCGGGAAAGAAACGTGGTTGCGCGGTCCTGGAGGACCGCGTTCATGCGGTCGTGCGGCGGCGAACGGGGGACAGCAGCCGGTCCAGCGCCACCAGGACGCCTTCCACGACCAGGGCCAGCAGGGCGACCAGCACGGCACCGGCGAAGACCTGTGCCGTGTCGTAGGTGTTGAAGCCGGCGGTGATGATCCGGCCCAGGCCGCCGAGGCCGACCATGGCGGCGATCGACGCGGTGGCGACCACCTGGACGGCCGCGGACCGCAGCCCGGTCATGATCATCGGGTAGGCCAGCGGGAGTTCGACCCGTACGAAGAGCTGCCCGCCGGACATCCCCATGCCGCGCGCGGCCTCGATCACCGACCGGTCCACCTCCCGCATGCCGACGTAGGCGTTGGTCAGCAGCGGCGGCACCGCGAACAGCACCAGCGCGACGATCGTGGGCAGATAGCCGGAGTTGCGCAGGGGCGTCAGCATGAAGAGGGCCAGCACCGCGAAGACCGGGACCGCCCGCCCCACGTTCGAGAGGTTGACCGCGAGGGCTCCGCCCTTGCCGATGTGCCCCAGATACAGGGCGAGCGGCAGCGCGAGGGCACAGGCCACCGCGAGGGCGACCCCGCTGACGTACAGATGCTCACCGAGCCGGTGCGAGGCGCCGTTCTCCCCCGACCAGTTGGCCCCGGTGGTCAGCCAGGTCCAGGCCCCCTGAACGACTCCCATGGATCAGCCCGCCTCCGCCGCCGGGGCCGCGGGCCCCGGTATCCGGGTCCAGGGCGTGAGCATGCGCTGCACGCCGAGCAGCAACAGGTCCGCGGCGACCGCGAGCAGCACGCAGAGCACGGACGCGGTGAGCACCTGTGCCTTGAAGAAGCTGGGCAGCGCGTCCTCGATGAGATTGCCCAGTCCGCCCTTGCCGACGAGGGAGCCCACCGTGGTCAGCGCGACGGTCGAGACCGTGGCGATTCGCAGACCGGCCATCAACGCGGGAAGTGCGAGTGGGAGTTCCACTTCCCAGAGAAGTCGCGCGGGGCCGTAACCCATGCCTTTCGCGGCTTCCCTCGCCTCCCGTGGAACGGCTTCCAGGCCCGCGAGTATGTTCCGCACGAGAATGGTCAGCGAATACAGCACCAGACCGGTGACGACCAGCGCCGCGGAGAGCCCGAACAGCGGCAGCAACAGCGAGAACATCGCCAGTGACGGCACGGTGTAGAGCACGGTGGTCAGCCCCAGGACCGGTCCCGCGAAATGCCGGCCCCGGCGGGCCAGCAGGGCGAGCGGAAATGCCACCAGGAGCCCGATCAGCACCGATACCGCGGTGATCCAGATGTGCTGGACGGTGGCATCGGCCAACTCCTGGCTGCGGGAGCGCAGATACTCCCCGCAGATCCAGTCGTTCGCCACCAGGCAGTTCTGCTCGGCCATACGTCCCCCCACCTCCCGCGTCGCCCTCGTCTACCCGATCACCGGCGACCCTATCCCCGAGCACTGACAATCGCCGAAGCCGTCGTATTCCGGCAACATGTCCTTCACACCATCCGCGCCACAATGGGGAACCATGATCCGTTTCGAGCAGGTCACCAAACGCTACGCGGACGGAACCACCGCCGTCGACCGCCTTTCCTTCGAGGTCGCCGAGGGTGAACTGGTCACGCTCGTCGGGCCTTCCGGATGCGGGAAGACGACCACCATGAAGATGGTGAACCGGCTGATCGAACCGACCGAGGGCCGGATATTCCTCGACGGGGACGACATATCCGCCATCGACCCCGTGCGACTGCGCCGGCGTATCGGCTATGTGATCCAGCAGGTCGGCCTCTTTCCGCACAAGACGATCCTGGAGAACACCGCGACCGTTCCCCATCTGCTGGGCTGGAAGCGGGGAAAGGCACGTGAGCGCGCCGCCGAACTCCTCGACCTCGTCGGACTCGACCCCTCCGTCCACGGTGACCGCTATCCCGAGCAGCTCTCCGGCGGCCAGCGCCAACGGGTGGGCGTGGCCAGGGCGCTGGCCGCCGACCCGCCGGTCCTGCTGATGGACGAGCCCTTCGGCGCGGTCGATCCCGTCGTCCGCGAAAGGCTCCAGAACGAGTTCCTCAGGCTCCAGGCCCAGGTCCGCAAGACGGTGCTGTTCGTCACGCACGACATCGAGGAGGCGGTACGGCTCGGTGACCGCATCGCGGTGTACGGGCAGGGCCGTATCGAGCAGTTCGACTCGCCCGCCACCGTGCTGGGGGCGCCCGCGACGCCCTATGTCGCGGACTTCGTCGGCGCGGACCGGGGCCTGAAGCGGCTCTCGGTCACCCCCGTCGAGGAGAGCGACCTGGACCGGCCGCCGGTCGTCCACCTCGACGACCCGCTGGCGAAGGCGACCGAGCGGCTCCGGGCCGAGGGGGCCCGCTGGGCGGTGGTACTCGACGGCGACGACCAGTTGCACGGCTGGATCCCGGCCGAGGACGCCTCGTCGGCCCGGACCGGCGGCACGGTCCGGGAGCACGCCCGCAGGATGGAGGCGTGGCTCCCGCTGGGCTCCCCCCTCAAGCAGGCCTTCGCCACGATGCTCCAGCACGACGCCGGCTGGATCGCGGTCGTCGACCCGGAGAGCACCGGCCGCTTCCTCGGCGTCCTCACCCCCGCCCGCCTCCACGAGGCGCTGCGCCGCTCGATCGACGCGGACGCGCACGACGTCCCGCGCGCCGGGGTCGCGGTGGAGACGGTCGCCACGGTCGCCGGTCCCTGACCGGTCCGGCCTGGGCCGCGCCGGTCCGGCTGGGTCCTGATTCCGCCTGAGCCTGAGCCCGCGTCAGTCCGCCCTGGGACACCCCGGGGCCGCCTCGGTCCACCCCGGTCCACCCCGGTCCACCCCGGGGCCGCCTCACTCCGCCGAGAGCCTGCCGCTCATCCACTCCAGCGCGCCGGGGATCTCGCGGCGCCAGGTGTTGAAGTTGTGCCCGCCGCTGTCCAGCACGATCGAGGACACCCGGGCGGGCGCCTTCACCGGGTCGATGAACTGCCGGGTCGCGCGCAGGTTCCCCTCGCCCTTCAGGGAGGTCGTGACCAGGAAGGACGAGTCGGCCGGGGCCCGGTGGTCCAGGCTCCACAGCAGGTCGGCGCGGCGGCGGGCCGCGTCGTCGCCGTGGAAGAGGTCGCCGGTCGTGGGGTCCTCGGCGGCCTTGTAGTAGGCCGAGAGGCCGGCACTCGCGGCGAAGCGGTCCGGGTGGTGCAGGCCCAGCTTCAGCGCGCAGTAGCCGCCGGTGGAGTTGCCCATCACCCCCCAGTTGCGGGCCCGGTCACCGACCCGGTAGGTCCGGGAGACAGCCCGAGGCAGGTCCTCGGCGAAGAACGTCTCGGTCCGCGGGCCGCCCGGGACGTCCACGCACTCGGTGTCCCGGGGCGGCGCCACGGTCGGCCGCAGCATCACCAGGACCATCGGCTGCGACGCCCCCGCCCGCACCCGCTCCTGGGCGGTACGCGGGTAGCGCAGCCCCTTGATCAGGTTCTCCGCGGTCCCGGGGTACCCGGTGAGCACCACGACCGCCGGGAACGTCCGCCGGGCGTACTCCGGCTGGAAGTACTCCGGCGGCAGATAGACGTACGCGGGGCTGTCGATGCCCGAGGCCCGCCCGGCCACCACCACCTTGTCGATGCGCCCGACCGTGGCCGGCCGGCTGCCACCCGGGACGTCCGGCCGTTGCGCCCCGGTGCGCACCACACCCCCGGTCGCCCCGGTCCCCGCACCGTGGTCGACCACGGTGCCCAGCTCCTGCTGACGCCCCCACAGGTCGTCCCAGGAGCCGTAGAAGAGGAAGGAGTGGTTGGCGAGCAGACCGACCGAGACGAACACCAGCAGCTGGGTCGCCAGCAGCAGGCCGATCCGGCCGGCGACGGCGCCGGCGCTCCGGGCGGCCAGCCTCGGCCAGAGCCAGACGGTGACGGTGAACAGCGCGACGGCCAGGGAGACCGCGACGGCCAGAACCGCGTTACTGGTGAGACCCATGGTGCGAATGAGCTTTCTGTGCAGGAATTTCCGGGTAGCGGATGAACCCGCCCCGGAGATAACTCGTCCTAGAGGGCACACCGTCCGTAGGGCTTCGGCCGACGGACCCGAAAATCTCGCGCGAGGCCACAGGAAGCGATGTCTGTCACGGTAGATAGTGATAAATCAGGAATGGTTCCGCAGGAGAGCCGGCGCCGCAGGTTCCTCCGCGGCCCACGGCCCGAATCGGTGCCACTCCTGGTGGGCGGCGCGTGCGCGGCCGTCGGTCTGATCGACGTCGCCGCGGGCGTCTTCCCCGGCTTCCGGCACAGCCGGATGCACACCCTCGCCGAGGTGCTCCCCGGCGCGCTCGGCCCCTTCGCCGCGGCGCTGTCGCTCAGTTCGGGCGTCCTGCTCCTGCTGCTCGCCCACGGCATCAAGCGGCGCAAACGGCGGGCCTGGCGGTCCGCCGTCATCCTGCTGCCCGCGGGCGCCGTGGCGCAGTTCTCCTACCGCCATTCCGTCCTCGGGGTGGTGCTCTCCCTCGCGCTCTGCTTCCTGCTGGTCCGCCACCGGGCCGAGTTCGCGGCCCTTCCGGACCCGCGGAGCCGCTGGCGCGCCCTGGCCAACTTCTTCCTCCTCGGGGCCGGATCGCTCGCCCTGGGCCTCGTCATCGTCAGCGTCCACCCGGGGCGGGTGGTGGGTGACCCCTCCATAGCCGACCGGCTCCAGCACGTGCTGTACGGCCTGTTGGGCCTGGAGGGGCCCGTCGACTACACCGGGGCGACCTCGTGGACGGTGGCGTACTCCCTGGGCTCGCTCGGGCTGCTGACCGCCGTCACCACGATCTACTTCGCCTTCCGGCCCGAACACCCCGCCGCCCGGCTCGGCGAGGAGGACGAGGCACGGCTGCGGGCCCTGCTGGAGCGGCACGGCGGCCGGGACTCCCTGGGGTACTTCGCGCTCCGCCGCGACAAGAGCGTGGTCTTCTCGCCCAGCGGCAAGGCCGCCGTCTGCTACCGCGTGGTCTCCGGGGTGATGCTCGCCGGGGGCGACCCGGTCGGGGACGTGGAGGCCTGGCCGGGTGCCATCGAACGCTTCATGGACGAGGCGCGGGCCCACTCCTGGACCCCGGCGGTCATGGGGTGCAGCGAGACCGGCGGCGAGGTGTGGACCCGCGAGACGGGCCTGACCGCGCTGGAGATCGGCGACGAGGCGGTGGTGGACGTCGCGGATTTCTCCCTCGCCGGACGCGCGATGCGCAACGTACGCCAGATGGTCAAGCGCATCGAACGTAACGGCTACGAGACCCGCGTCCGGCGCGTCCGCGACATCGGCGCCACCGAACTGGAGCGCATCCGCAGGGCCACCGCCGACTGGCGGGGCACCGACACCGAGCGCGGCTTCTCCATGGCGCTCGGCCGGCTCGGTGACGAGGCCGACGGCGACTGCGTGATCGCCACCGCCCATCTGGCCGGGACCGGCGGCGACGACCCGTCCCCGTACGGTGACCTCAAGGCGGTGCTCCACTTCGTGCCGTGGGGCGAGGACGGTCTCTCGCTGGAGCTGATGCGGCGCGACCGGTCGGCCGACCCCGGGATGAACGAACTCCTGATCGTCGCCGCCCTCCAGGCCTCGCCCCGGCTCTCGGTCACCCGTGTCTCGCTCAACTTCGCGATGTTCCGCTCCGCCCTCGCCCGCGGTGAGCGGCTGGGGGCGGGCCCGGTGCTGCGCTGGTGGCGGGGACTGCTGATCTTCCTGTCGCGCTGGTTCCAGATCGAGTCGCTGTACAAGTTCAACGCGAAGTTCCGGCCGCGCTGGGAACCCCGCTTCGTGGTCTTCCGCAAAAGCGGCGAGCTGCCCCGGATCGGCCTCGCGGCCCTTCAGGCGGAGGGATTCGTGAACCTCGTCCCGCCCCGTCCGTTCCGCCCCCGCGCTCCCCGCCCCTGCGACCACCGCGGCGACCGGCCCTCGGACCGGAGCGTCCGCGCCGCCTGATCCCTCTAAGGGCTGTCCCGTAATCCCTGGTGGATCAGCGCGCGGCGTCAGATGCGGTAGATCGCAAGGCGGAGGGACGTCCGCATACTGGATGTATGCGGACGTCCCGACAACGCGGCGAGGTGCCGTAGCTGTCGTCGTGCGCCCGCCAGGGATGACGGGACAGCACTTAGGCTGACCCCATGAGTACGTTGCGAGGACGGGGCACGGTGCGGGGTCTGCCGGGATGGGACCGCTGTGCGGTCATGGGTGTCGTCAACGTGACGCCCGACTCCTTCTCGGACGGCGGCCACTGGTTCGACACCACGGCGGCGATCAAGCACGGCCTCGAACTCGTGGCCGAGGGCGCGGACCTGATCGACGTCGGCGGCGAGTCCACCCGCCCCGGCGCCAGCCGGGTGGACGCCTCGGAGGAGCTGCGCCGGGTCATCCCGGTCGTGCGGGGGCTGGCCTCCGAGGGCGTCACCCTCTCCGTGGACACCATGCGCGCCGAGATCGCCGAACAGGCGGTCGCCGCCGGGGCCACCCTGGTCAACGACGTGAGCGGCGGCCTCGCGGACCCGGACATGATCCCGGTCGTGGCCGCCGCCGGGGTGCCGTTCGTCGTGATGCACTGGCGCGGTTTCAGCGCGTCGATGAACAGCCGCGCGGTGTACGGGGACGTCGTCTCCGAGGTCCTCACGGAGCTGCGCTCACGCATGGACACGGTGATCGACGGCGGGGTGGCCCCGGAGAGCCTGGTGATCGACCCGGGGCTCGGCTTCGCAAAGAACGCCGCCCAGGACCTCACCCTCGTCGCCCACCTGGACCGGCTGCGCGAGCTGGGCCGGCCGCTGCTCGTCGCCGCCTCCCGGAAGCGGTTCCTCGGACACGTCCTGGCCGGCCCGGACGGCACCCCGCCGCCGGCCCGGGAGCGCGACGCTGCGACCGCCGCGGTCTCGGCCCTCTCCGCGAACGCCGGAGCCTGGGCGGTCCGGGTCCACGCGGTCCGCGCCACGGCGGACGCGGTGCGCGTCGCCCGCGCCGTCGAGGGAGCCGCGTGAACTCCCCGCGCGACGGGCACGAGGCGGCGGCCGCCGACGTCCGGGCCGTCGAGGAGGCCAACACCGCGTTCTACGAGGCGGTGGAGCGCGGCGACCTCGACGCACTCTCGGGGCTCTGGCTGCCGGGCGAGGACCTCACGGTCTCCTGTGTGCACCCCGGCTGGCCGGTCCTCTCGGGCCGCGGCGAGGTCCTGCGCAGCTACGCGCTGATCATGGCGAACACCGAGTACATCCAGTTCTTCCTGACCGACGTCCAGGTCGCCATGACCGGTGACACCGCCCTGGTGACCTGCACCGAGAACATCCTCAGCGGGGGCCCCGCGGAGGAGGGCGACGCGCTCGGTCCGCTCGTCGGCCAGCTCGTCGTCGCCTCCAACGTGTTCCGGCACACACCGGACGGCTGGAAGCTCTGGTCGCACCACGGCTCCCCCGTCCTGGCGGAGACCGGCGAGGAGGACGAGGAAACCCCCTCCTGAGCGCCTGATACGCGCTGGGGGGATTGGATTCCCCGATCACGGGTAAACGCCGTTCCTGGTCCCTGCCGCGCCGTTCCGCGTCCCCCCGCTCGTCGGCCCTGTCGGTGCCCGCAGGTAGATTCGAAAGACGGCACCCCACCGTCCGCACACGGGCGGGTGCCACCGGAGACGACAACAGCAGGAGTGATTCGCGTGGATCGTGTCGCGCTGCGCGGCCTCAAGGCCCGTGGACACCACGGTGTCTTCCCCAAGGAACGGGAAGAGGGCCAGACCTTCATCGTCGACCTGGTGCTCGGCCTCGACACCCGCCCCGCGGCGGCCGCCGACGACCTGACGAAGACCGTGCACTACGGCGTGGTCGCGGAAGAGGTCGTCGCCGTCGTCACAGGGGAACCGGTCGATCTGATCGAGACCCTCGCCGAACGCATCGCGCACCAGTGCCTCGCACACGAAGGGGTCGAGGAGGTCGAAGTCGTCGTCCACAAGCCGGACGCCCCCATCACCGTCCCCTTCGACGACGTGACCATCACCATCACCCGGAGCCGAGCATGACCGCTTTTTCCACCGAGGGGCAGAGCGACCCCACCGTCCAGCCGGTCCCGGCCTCCGTCGTCGAGCAGGTGGACGCCGCGGACGTCACCCTCTCCAACCCCAAACGCGCGGTGCTCGCCCTCGGCTCGAACCTGGGCAACCGGCTGGAGACCCTCCAGGGGGCCATCGACGCCCTGGAGGACACCCCCGGTCTGCGGGTCAAGGCCGTCTCCCCGGTGTACGAGACGGAGCCCTGGGGCGTGGACCCCGGCTCCCAGCCGTCCTACTTCAACGCGGTGATCGTGGTGAAGACGACCCTGCCCCCGTCCTCCCTGCTGGAGCGCGGCCAGGCCATCGAGGAGGCCTTCGAGCGGGTCCGCGAGGAGCGCTGGGGTCCCCGGACCCTGGACGTGGACATCGTGTCGTACGCCGACGTGGTCTCCGACGAGCCGTCACTGACCCTTCCCCACCCGCGCGCCCATGAGCGCGCCTTCGTCCTCGCCCCCTGGCACGACGTGGACCCCGAGGCCCAGCTGCCCGGTTCCGGTCCGGTCGCCGAGCTGCTCGCGGACGTCGGCAGACAGGGCGTGCTTCCCCGGGCCGACCTGGAACTCCGCCTCCCCGAGTAGTCGTTAGGCTCAAGGGCACACAGCTCAGGTACACGGGTACGACGGGTATCCGGGTACGACGACACGGGCGGCGTCCGGCACGGCACCGCCCCGCACCGGCACAGCGGCGAAGGGCGGCACTCTCGGTGAAGCAACTACGGCTCGGGCCGCTGGCCGGAATCCTCTTCGGAGCCGGTGTGCTGTCCTGGGCGGGGTCCCGCCTCTGGGACTCCCTGGGGTCCCTGCCGAGCGTGCCCCTCGCCGCGCCCGTCGTGCTCGCCGCGATCGCCGTCGTGCTGCTCGCCACGGCCCTGTCGATACGGTCGCGGCTGCGCGCCCAGCGGGAGCGCCGTCCGGGCGCCAAGGGCGTCGAGCCCCTCATGGCGGCGCGTGCCGTGGTCTTCGGGCAGGCGAGCGCGCTCGTCGCGTCGCTGGTCGCCGGGATGTACGGCGGCGTCTTCGTCTTCCTGCTCGGTTATCTGGACATTCCGCCCCGGCGCGACCAGGCGATCTACTCCGGGCTCGCGGTCGTCGCCGGCATCGCGGTGGTCGCCGCCGCGGTCTTCCTGGAGCGCGTCTGCCGGCTCCCCGACGACGGCGAGGACCACAAAAGCACCGCCGCGGCCTGACACGGGCCCGCACGGGACACGGGCGGTGACCGGGGGATCCCCCGGTCACCGCCCGTGCCTGTACGCCTCAGCGCGCCATGACGAGGCTCATCGCCTCCGCGCGGGTCGCCGGGTCGCGCAGCTGACCGCGTACGGCGGAGGTGAGCGTCTTCGCGCCGGGCTTGCGGATGCCCCGCATCGACATGCACATGTGCTCGCACTCGACGACCACGATGACCCCGCGCGGCTCCAGGATCGCCATCAGCGACTCGGCGATCTGCGTGGTCATCCGCTCCTGCACCTGGGGCCGCCGGGCGTACACGTCCACCAGCCGGGCCAGCTTGGACAGCCCGGTGATCTTGCCGCTGGTCGCCGGGATGTATCCGATGTGCGCGACGCCACGGAAGGGCACCAGGTGGTGCTCACACGTGCTGAACACCTCGATGTCCTTGACGAGGACCATCTCGTCGTGGCCGAGGTCGAACGTGGTCGTCAGGACGTCCTCGGGCTCCTGGTACAGGCCCGCGAATATCTCCTTGTACGCGCGCGCCACGCGGGCCGGCGTCTCCCGCAGCCCCTCGCGGTCCGGGTCCTCACCGACCGCGATGAGAAGCTCCCGTACGGCGGCCTCGGCCCGCTTCTCGTCGAATTCGCCGATCGAACCCTGCCCGTCGAGTGTCACGGGGTCGGTCATCTGTGCCTCGTTCCTCTGTGCTGTCGCATGCGCGGGCGCCCGACCGGACATCACGGAACACGGCGGGCATCGCACGCGGGCATACCGAAATGCCGCGCCCCCACAGGCTAGAACCTGGGGGGCGCGGCATCCATTCCGGGACCGGTGGAGCACCCGTGACAGGTACCACACCGAGCCGGTGATCAGCTCTCGGGACGGTCCTCGTCGTGCGGCTCCGCGGCCGGGCCGGTCTCCTTCGAGAGCATGTCCTTCGGGGCGTTCTCCGAAGCGGCCGAACCGTTGGCGGTGGTGGCGCCGTTGGTCAGGGCCAGCTCCTTCGGGGAGAGGACCGGAGGACGGGTCGAGGGAGTACGCCGGGACGAACCGGTCCACGCCGGACGGGCCGGACGCTTCACGATCGGGGCGAAGATCTCGGCGATCTCCTCCTTGCCCAGCGTCTCCTTCTCCAGGAGTTCGAGGACCAGCGCGTCGAGGATGTCGCGATTCTCCACGAGGATCTCCCACGCGTCGTTGTGCGCGGTCTCGATGAGCTTCTTGACCTCCTCGTCGACGAGCGCCGCGACCTCTTCCGAGTAGTCGCGCTGGTGGCCCACCTCCCGGCCCACGAAGGGCTCGGTGTTGTCACCGCCGAACTTGATCGCGCCGAGACGCTCGGTCATGCCGTACTGGGTGACCATCGCGCGGGCCGTGGTGGTGGCCTTCTCGATGTCGTTGGCGGCACCGGTCGTCGGGTCGTGGAAGACCAGCTCCTCGGCCGCGCGCCCGCCCAGCATGTACGCCAGCTGGTCGAGCATCTCGTTGCGCGTCGTGGAGTACTTGTCCTCCTCCGGGAGCACCATCGTGTAACCGAGGGCGCGGCCGCGGGAGAGAATCGTGATCTTGTGGACCGGGTCCGACTGGGGGGAAGCCGCCGCGACCAGGGCGTGTCCGCCCTCGTGGTACGCGGTGATCTTCTTCTCCTTCTCGGACATGATCCGGGTCCGCTTCTGCGGACCCGCCACGACGCGGTCGATGGCCTCGTCGAGCATCTTGTTGTCGATGAGCTTCTGGTTGCTGCGCGCCGTCAGGAGCGCCGCCTCGTTCAGCACGTTCGACAGGTCGGCACCGGTGAAACCGGGCGTACGGCGGGCGACCGCGTTGAGGTCCACGTCGGGCGCGACCGGCTTGCCCTTCTGGTGCACCTTGAGGATCTCCAGGCGGCCCAGCATGTCCGGGCGGTCCACGGCGATCTGCCGGTCGAAACGTCCGGGACGCAGCAGGGCCGGGTCCAGGATGTCGGGCCGGTTGGTGGCGGCGATCAGGATGACGCCGCCCTTCACGTCGAAGCCGTCCATCTCGACGAGCAGCTGGTTGAGCGTCTGCTCCCGCTCGTCGTGGCCGCCGCCCATACCGGCACCGCGGTGCCGGCCGACGGCGTCGATCTCGTCGACGAAGACGATCGCCGGGGCGTTCGCCTTGGCCTGCTCGAAGAGGTCGCGGACACGGGAGGCACCCACACCGACGAACATCTCGACGAAGTCGGAGCCGGAGATCGAGTAGAACGGCACACCCGCCTCGCCGGCGACGGCGCGGGCGAGCAGCGTCTTACCCGTACCGGGCGGACCGTAGAGCAGGACACCCTTGGGGATCTTGGCCCCCACGGCCTGGAACTTCGCCGGCTCCTGGAGGAACTCCTTGATCTCGTAGAGCTCCTCGACCGCCTCGTCCGACCCCGCCACGTCGGCGAAGGTCGTCTTCGGGGTGTCCTTGGTGATCAGCTTGGCCTTGGACTTGCCGAACTGCATGACCTTGGAGCCGCCACCCTGCATCTGATTCATCAGGAACAGGAAGACGACCACGATCAGGACGAAGGGCAGCAGCGACAGCAGGATCGAGACGAACGGCGACTGCTTCGACGGCGAGACGGTGTAACCCTTCTCGATGTCACCGCTCTCGAACTTCTGCTGGAGCGTGTTGGCGAGCTCGACGCCCTGGTTGCCGATGTAGCTCGCCTGGAACTTGCTGCCGTCCTCGCCCTTGAGCTTTTCCTTGTTCTTCAGCTCGATCTTGATGATCTGTTCGTCACCGGTGGTCAGCTTGGCCTGCTCCACCTGGTTCTTGCTGATCGCCTGGATCACCTTGCCGGTGTCCACCGTCTTGTAGCCGCCCGACGAGCCGACGACCTGCATCAACACGACCACGGCGAGGACGGCCAGCACGATCCACATGACCGGCCCACGGAAGTATCGCTTCACGTCCATCCATACGGAGCGAAGTCGCCCCGTCCCTCCTGCCCGTAGGTAAATGCTGCTGTGAGAAAAGTTTGTTCTTCGGACGGTACCCCAGCATTGTCACCCGCGACCGCAGGGGACGTCTGACAAACCCGCCTACGAAGGCTCCAACGGCGGGAGGACCACGAGGGTTCCCCGGCGTCCGGGCCGCTTCCCGCCGGACGGGTCACGCTCCGCCGGTGCGGGGTCAGCCGCCGTAGACGTGCGGGGCGAGCGTGCCGACGAAGGGGAGGTTGCGGTACTTCTCCGAATAGTCCAGGCCGTAGCCGACGACGAATTCGCTGGGAATGTCGAAACCCACCCACTTCACGTCGATCGCGACCTTCGCGGCGTCCGGCTTGCGCAGCAGGGTGCAGACCTCCAGGCTCGCGGGTTCGCGCGAGCCCAGGTTGGTCAGCAGCCAGGACAGCGTCAGGCCGGAGTCGATGATGTCCTCGACGATCAGGACGTGCTTGCCCTTGATGTCGGTGTCGAGGTCCTTCAGGATCCGGACGACGCCCGAGGACTGGGTGCCCGCGCCGTACGAGGAGACGGCCATCCAGTCCATCGTGACGGGGGTGGACAGGGCACGCGCCAGGTCCGCCATCACCATCACCGCGCCCTTGAGCACGCCGACGATGAGCAGGTCCTTGCCCGCGTACTCCGTGTCGATCTCCGCGGCCAGCTCGACGAGCTTCGCGTCGATCTCTTCCTTGGTGATGAGCACCGACTGAAGGTCGGTACCCATGTCCTTCTCGTTCACCCGCGTCTCTTTCTGTGCCTGCCGGACCCGGGAGCCCCGGGCCGGACCGGCCGTCTCGCCCGCGCCTCGGCCGCTTGCGCCTCAGCTCTGCCGGATGACCAGTCTGCCACCCTGCCGCAGCACCTCGACGCGTCCGGGCAGGTTGATGGCCCCCTGACCCCGCCAGCCGGTGATGAGCCGGTCGACTTCCTCGATGTGCCGGGCGAAGAGCGAACCGGCGGGCGCTCCCGTGTCGATCACGGCCCGGCGCAGCACCCGGCGGCGCACCGCGGGCGGCAGGACGGCGAGTTTGGCGCACTCCAGCCGTCCGTCGTCGTCGCGGACCGACCGGGCGGCGTCGGCGGCCCAGGTGTCCAGGGCGTCCGCGTCGTCGCGGGAGAGCTGCGCCGTGCGCGCGAGGGCTTCCACGACGCCCTTGCCCAGGGCCTTCTCCAGGGCGGGCAGGCCCTCGTGGCGCAGCCGGGACCGGGTGTAGGCGGGGTCGATGTTGTGGGGGTCGTCCCAGACGGGGAGCGACTGGACCAGGCAGGCCTTGCGGGCGGTCTGCCGGTCCAGCTGGAGGAAGGGGCGGCGGTAGCGGCCGGCCGGTCCGGAGGCGGCGGCCATCCCGGACAGCGAGCGGATGCCGGAGCCGCGGGCGAGGCCGAGCAGGACGGTCTCGGCCTGGTCGTCGCGGGTGTGACCGAGGAGGACGGCGGCCGCGCCGTGGCGTTCGGCGGCGGCGTCCAGGGCGGCGTAACGGGCGTCACGGGCGGCGGCCTCGGGCCCGCCGTCGCGGCCGACGTGGACGGCGACGGCCTCCACCGGGTCGAGCCGCATCTCGGTGAGGCGGGCGACGACCTCGGCGGCGCGCAGACCGGAACCGGGCTGGAGGTTGTGGTCGACGGTGATCCCGCCCGCCCGGACGGGCAGCTTGCGCGACTCGAAGGCGAGGGCGGAGGCGAGCGCCATCGAATCGGCGCCGCCGGAGCACGCGACGAGGACCAGGGGGGTGTCGGGGCGTTCGGGGAGCGCGCCGCCGCGCCCGCCCGCACCGGCCCCGGCTTCGGCGAGCTCGGCGTGGCCGGCCTGGTCGATGTGGCGTTGGTGGTCGGTGACGACGTCGTGGAGTACGCGGCGGACCGCCAGGCGTATCGCCGCGACCGCAGGATGGGGACCCATGTCCGGTGCCCTTCGGTGAAGTTTTGGGGGGCGCTACGGAGTGCCGGGACGCGACGTCCCGTCACTCAGAGTGCGTCGATGGTGACAGAGCCAAGCTGTCCACCGAGCATTGCACGCCTTCCCATGCCCCTATGGTCCCTCGGATGGGTGATTGGAGGGGCAATCTTCTGCCACCGGGCGGGCCTTGATCACGAATCCGCCTTGCGGTGCACCCGTGCCACCCAGTCCCCGGGCGCGGCGATCTCGGCCTTGGTGGGCAGGGTGTTGGGCGAGGTCCACACCCGGTTGAAGCCGTCCATCCCGACCTCCTGGACCACGGCCCGCACGAACTTCTCGCCGTCGCGGTACTGCCGGAGCTTGGCGTCCAGGCCGAGGAGCTTGCGCAGCGCGAGGTCCAGCCGGCTCGCGCCGCGGGCCCTGCGCTCCTGGAACTTCTCCCGGATCTCGGTGACGGAGCCCACCACCTCGGGCCCCACCCCGTCCATCACGAAGTCGGCGTGCCCCTCCAGCAGCGACATCACGGCGGTGAGGCGGCCCAGGACCTCGCGCTGGGCGGGTGTCTGGACGATCTCGACGAGGCTGCGGCCGCCCTCCTCGCCGGTCTCCCCCTCGGGCCGGCTGCCGCCCGCGAACGTCTGGGCGGCCTCCCGGAGGCGTTCCAGGACGGTCATCGGATCGACGTCGGTCTCGTCGAGGAACGTCTGGATCTCGCCCCGCAGGTGGTCCCGGAGCCAGGGGACCCCGGTGAACTGGGTGCGGTGGGTCTCCTCGTGGAGCGCGACCCAGAGCCTGAAGTCGTGCGGGTCCACGTCCAGTTCGCGCTCGACGTGGACGATGTTGGGGGCGACCAGGAGCAGCCGGCCGCCACCGTTCGCGGAGGCGGGGAGCTCCCGGCCGGCCGGGGCGAAGGTCTCGTACTGCCCGAGGATCCGGGAGGAGAGGAACGACAGCAGCATGCCGAGTTCGACGCCGGTCACCTTGCCGCCGACGGCACCGAGGACCGCTCCGCCGGGGCCGTTGCCACGACGGTCCCGCATCTTGTCCAGCAGGGGGCCCAGCAGCGCGCGGAAGCCGGCGACGTTGGCTCTGATCCAGCCCGCCCGGTCGACGACCAGGACCGGCGTGTCCTCGGGTTCGTGCCCCTCCGGGATCATCCTGGTATACGAACGGACGTGCTCCTCCGAGGCCTTGGCGTGCCGCCGGAGTTCGGCGACGACGGCACGGGCCTCCTCACGGCTGATCTCGGGACCCGGCCGTACGAACCGGGTCGCGGTCGCGACCGCGAGATTCCAGTCGACCATCTCGGCACCACCGATGCGCGTCATGCGTCAACGGTACGTGAGGCGGTCGCCCCGTGGTGGGGTGTCGGCCGTCTACCGGCCGCCCCGGGTCAGGGCCGTGGCCAAGGCGTCCAGGGAGGCCTCCGCCTCCCCGGGGGACGTGGTGCCCGAGGTGAGGAACGCGAAGGCGAGCAGCCTGCCCTGGGGATCGACCGCCGTACCCGCCAGGGTGTTCACCCCGGTGAGGGTGCCCGTCTTGGCCCGGACGAGCCCGGTGCCCCGGGACGTCGCGGCGTAACGCTCACCGAGCGTGCCGCTGAAGCCCGCGACCGGCAGGCCGGTGAGGACCGGGCGCAGTTCGGGGTGGTCCGGGTGGGCGGCCAGCGTGAGCAGGGAGGTGAGCAGTTGGGCGGTCACCTTGTCCTGGCGGTTCAGCCCGCTCCCGTCCACCAGCGCGGCTCCCGCCACCGGTACGCCGAGCGCCTTCAGCCGGGCGGTCACCGCGCGCCGCGCCCCGGCGAACGAGGCGGGCTCGCCCGCCTTCAGGGCGGTCTGCCGTACCAGCGCCTCGGCGATGTCGTTGTCGCTGTTCGTCAGGGCCCGTTCGACGAGTGCGGAGAGCGGCTCGGAGAGGTGCCTGGCGACCGTCCTGGCCCCTTTACCGGCCCGTCCGGACGTGGCATCGGACCGGACGGACACCCCCGCCTTCCCGAGCTGCTCCGCGAACGCGCGGGCGGCCTCCCGGGCGGGGTCGGCGGTCCGGGGGGCGGGGCCGTGGTCGCTGCCGTCCAGCCGGCCCTCGTCGACCATGAGCGCGCTGACGGGCGCGATGTTCTCGTTGGGGCTGATCGGGTGCAGGGCGGGCCCGGAGTACCTGGACGTGTCGTACGTCAGCCGGACCTTCCCGGGGACGCTGTCGCCCAGGGCGCGCGCCGTGCCGGCGGCCAGCGCGCGCAGGGCCGCCCCGTCCAGCGTGGGGTCGCCCCCGCCGACCAGGGTGAGGGTACGGGCGTCCTTCGACACCTGGACGGTGGTCGGGATGCGGTGGTCCGGCCCCAGCGCGGAGAGCGCGGCGACGGCGCCGGCGATCTTCACCGTGGAGGCGGGCGTCATCGGTGTCGTCGCGCCGTGGGCGTAGACCTGGGTGCCGGTGGCGGTGTCCACGACGGACGCCGCGCTCACGTCACCGAGCCCCGGAGCCCCCAGCAGAGGGGTGAGCACGGCGTCCAGGGTGCCCGCGGCGACCGGGGCGGTACGGCCGGACCGCTCGCCCAGCGCGGTCAGTACGGCGGGGGCGCTCGGCGCGGGCCGGGGGCCGGCCGGGTCGGGCACGTGACGTACGCCACCTGTGCGCTCCTCCGCGACCACCCGGTCGTGCTCGGCCTTACGCTGACCGGTGTCCCAGGGCCCGGCGGCCAGGACGGCGACGGCGGCGACCACCAGGCCCAGTACCGCGGAGCCTGCGACGAACCGCCGGTCGTCCGACCCGTTCCCCGGCACCGGAGACATCCGGTCTTTCCACACGCGCCATCTGGTCACCGGTCCGTCCGTCGGTCTCTCCACCGGCTCGGCCACCGTTGACCAGCCCCTTTCGCGAGCACTCGTCTGCGTGAGGGACACTTAACCACCAGTCGTATGTCTTGATCATGGAGGAGCCACCCGTGGAGTTCGACGTCACCATCGAGATTCCGAAGGGTTCGCGGAACAAGTACGAGGTGGACCACGAGACCGGTCGGATCCGTCTGGACCGTCGGCTCTTCACCTCGACCAGCTACCCGGCCGACTACGGCTTCGTCGAGAACACCCTCGGCGAGGACGGCGACCCGCTGGACGCGCTCGTCATCCTGGACGAGCCGACGTTCCCCGGATGCCTCATCAAGTGCCGTGCCATCGGCATGTTCCGGATGACCGACGAGGCCGGCGGCGACGACAAGCTGCTGTGCGTCCCGGCGTCCGACCCCCGGGTCGACCACCTGCAGGACATCCAGCACGTGTCGGAGTTCGACCGCATGGAGATCCAGCACTTCTTCGAGGTCTACAAGGACCTGGAGCCCGGCAAGTCCGTCGAGGGCGCGGACTGGGTCGGCCGCGCCGAGGCCGAGGCCGAGATCGAGGCCTCCTACAAGCGTCTGGAGACGCAGGGCAAGCACTGACGCGTCCCCTCCGGTTCCGCTTCCGAGCGGGACCGGGCGGCTCGCGGGGATCGGGCCGACCGGCCCGGCCGACCGTGGAAACAGCGGGCGGCGCACCGTTCACCGGTGCGCCGCCCGCTGCGCGTGGTGGCCCTTGTCCGTGGCCATACTGGGCAGAAGCGTTCCGGAACACGGTCGAGAGGAACGAGGACGAGTGGTGGCGGAACAGGGCGGTCCGGAGGATCAGAAGCCCCAGTCCGACGAGGCGCGCAGCGCGTTCGTCCCGCCGGCCGGTGTGGAGCAGCCTCCCGGTCCGTCCGAGGACGACCACCCCACCTCGGAGTTCGCCGTCCCGGCCGGGCTCCAGACCGAGCACCCCTCCTCGCCCGGTTCCGCTTCCGCCCCCGGAGGCGGCAACGGCTCCGAGCATCAGGCCTCCGCGTTCACCACGCCGAGCGGCGTCCAGGGGCACCCGGCACCGGCCTTCACCCCGGCGCAGGGTGTCCCGATGGTCCGGCTGACCAAGGAGGCCCCCTGGCAGGACCGGATGCGCACGATGCTGCGGATGCCCGTGTTCGAGCGTCCGGCGCCCGAGAGCGTGCAGAAGACCGACGACTCGGGGCCCGCGGTCCCCCGGGTGCTCGACCTGACGCTGCGCATCGGGGAGTTGCTGCTCGCGGGCGGTGAGGGGGCCGAGGACGTGGAGGCCGCCATGTTCGCGGTGTCGCGCTCCTACGGACTCGACCGCTGCGAGCCGACGGTCACCTTCACCCTGCTGTCCATCTCGCACCAGCCGTCGCTGGTGGAGGACCCGGTCACCGCGAGCCGGACCGTGCGCCGCCGCGGCACCGACTACACCCGGCTGGCCGCGGTGTTCCAGCTGATCGACGACATCACGACCGCCGAGCACGTCGAGGTCTCGCTGGAGGAGGCCTACCGGCGCCTCGCCGAGATCCGCCGCAACCGCCACCCCTACCCGGGCTGGGTGCTGACGGCCGCCGCCGGGCTGCTCGCCGGCTCGGCGTCCGTCCTGGTCGGCGGTGGTGTGCTGGTCTTCCTCGCGGCGGCGGCGGGCGCGATGCTGGGCGACCGGCTGGCCTGGCTCTTCGCCGGGCGCGGACTGCCGGAGTTCTACCAGTTCATGGCGGCGGCCATGCCGCCCGCGGCCATGGGCATCGCGCTGACCCTCACCCACTCGACCGACATCCGGCCCTCCGCGGTGGTCACCGGTGGACTGTTCGCGCTGCTGCCCGGACGGGCGCTGGTGGCCGGGGTGCAGGACGGGCTGACCGGCTACTACATCACTGCCGGAGCCCGGCTCCTGGAGGTCATGTACTTCTTCATCGGCATCGTCGCCGGGGTGCTGCTGATGCTCTACCTGGGCGTCCAGCTCGGCGCCCAGCTGAACCCGGAGGCCCGGTTCGTGCCGCACGACCGGCCGGTGGTGCAGATCCTCGCCTCGATGGCGCTGACGCTGGCCTTCGCCATCCTGCTCCAGCAGGAGCGCTCCACGGTCCTGGCGGTCACCCTCAACGGGGGCGTGGCCTGGGTCGTCTTCGGGGCGATGGCCCGTGCCGGGAACATCTCACCGGTGGCGGCGACGGCCGTGGCGGCGGGTCTGGTGGGCCTGTTCGGCCAGTTGTTCTCGCGGTACCGGTACACCTCGTCGCTGCCGTACATCACGGCGGCGATCGGCCCCCTGCTGCCCGGTTCGGCGACGTACTTCGGTCTGCTGGCCTTCGCGCAGAACGAGGTGGACACCGGTCTCGCCCTGCTCTCCACGGCGGTGGCGACGGCGCTGGCCATCGCCATCGGGGTGAATCTGGGGAGCGAGATCTCCCGCCTGTTCATGCGGGTACCGGGCGGGGTCGAGGGCGGCCCCTCGCGCCGCGCCGCCAAGCGGACGCGCGGCTTCTGACACACGACGGCGCCCCGGCCCCGTGGGGGGCCGGGGCGCCTGTCACCGCGCGTCCTGGGCGATCAGCGCCGGGCCTGCCATCCGTGCTGCCCGGGGTCACCCTCCTGGTCGTCCTCCGGCCGGGCGTCGTACCCGCCGTCGTACGCCGTGCCCTGGCCGTTGCCGTACGGGCCCGGCTGGGCGCTGCCGTACGGACCGGGCTGGGCGTCGCCGTACGGGGACGGCTGCCCGTTGCCGTACGCGCCCTGGGGGGCGTTGCCGTACGAGCCCTGCGGGGGGTTGCCGTACGGACCCGGCCGGGCGCTGCCGTACGGGTCCTGGGGGGCGCCGTACGGGTCCTGGGGCGCGCCGTACGGGTCCTGGGGCGCGCCGTACGGGTTCTGGCCGCCGTACGGGCCGGGCCCGCCGTTCGCGTACGGGGCCTGCCCGCCGCCGTACGGGCCCTGGGGGGGATTGCCGTACGGGCCCGCCGGCTGCCCGCCCGCGTACGAGCCGCCCTGGGCGTCACCGTTGCCGTACGCACCGGTGCCGTACGGGTCGACGGACCGGGGGGCCTGGTACGGGGTGCCCTGCGCGTCGCCGTACGGGGCGCCGCCGCCGGTGCCGGGGCCGGGGCCGCCGTACGGGCCCGGCCGGCCGCCGTACGCGTCGTCGCCGTACCCGCCGCCGCCCTGGCCGCCGTCGTACCCGCCGGCCCGGCCCGTGCCGTACCCGTCCTGGTCGTACCGGGCCGTGTCGCCGCCGAAGCCCTGGGGTGCGGGGCCGCCGAAGCCCTGGGCGCCGGTGGGGCCGCCGTCCGAGGGGCCGTCCTCCTCCGCCCGCCGCTCCGCCGTGTCCGCCGAGGCGTCCGTGGCGGCCGCGGCGGCCTCCTTCTTCGACCGGCTCCGGGCCCGCAGGAACTCGATGATGATCGGCACCACGGAGACCAGCACGATCAGGATGAGGATCAGCTCGATGTGCTCGTGCACGAAGTCGATCTTGCCCAGGGCGGAACCCAGCAGGGTCACCCCGACGCCCCAGAGCACCCCGCCGATGATGTTGAAGGTGATGAACGAGCGGTAGTTCATCCGGCTGACGCCCGCGATGATCGGCGTGAACGTCCGGACGATGGGCACGAAGCGCGCGAGCACCAGCGACTTCGGGCCGTACTTCTCGAAGAACTCGTGCGCCTTCTCGACGTTCTCCTGCTTGAAGAGGCGGGAGTCCGGACGCTTGAAGAGCGACGGTCCGACCTTGCGGCCGAAGAGGTAGCCGACCTGGTCCCCGATGATCGCGGCCAGCGCCACCAGGACGCACACCACCCAGAGCGGGTACTTCAGGTCGCCCGTGGTGACCAGCAGACCGGTGGTGAAGAGCAGGGAATCGCCCGGCAGGAAGAACCCGATCAGCAGACCGGACTCGGCGAAGACGATGAGCAGGAGGCCGGGGAGCCCGAACGTGTTCAGCAGATAGTCCGGGTCCAGCCAGCTCGGGCCGAGCGCAAGCGTATTCAAGGGTCCGGGCTCCAGGATCGATCGATGACGGCGGCAGCGCCGCCCCAAGCTATCAACGCGGCGCGACGGCTCAGGGTTCCAGTGGCGTAAGCAAGGATGCGCCCGACGCGAACCGGGGCAAAGGTGGCTCCGGGAGGTGTCACCCATGGGCATCGAGGATTACGGCGGCGGGCAGACGGCTCAGGCGGACGTCCTGGTCGTCACCACGAACGACGTACCCGGGCATCAGGTCACCCAGGTCATCGGCGAGGTGTTCGGACTCACGGTCAGGTCCCGCCACCTCGGCAGCCAGATCGGCGCGGGCCTGAAGTCGATGATCGGCGGCGAGCTGAAGGGCCTGACCAAGACCCTGGTCGAGACCCGCAACCAGGCCATGGAGCGCCTCGTGGAGCAGGCCAGGGCCCGGGGCGCCAACGCCGTGCTGACGATGCGCTTCGACGTGACGGACGCCTCGGACGTGGGCACGGAGGTCTGCGCCTACGGAACGGCCGTCGTGATCAGCCGGACCTGAGGACGCGCCTCCGCCGCCGGCGCCCGCGTCCCCGCGGGCAGGACGGCCTCCCGGCCGAGAACTGAGAGGACCACACACCGATGCCGCTCCACAAGGGTTCGCCCGGCGCCGACCAGGCCGACGGGGACCGCAGGCTGGCGATGAACCCGTTCTTCGCCGAGGCCGACCCGACGGCCGCGATGACCGCGGCGCCGCCCGTCCACCGGCTGCCGGACGGCCCGATGCCGCCCAAGAACGCCTACCAGATCGTCCGTGACGAGCTGATGCTCGACGGCAACTCCCGGCTCAACCTCGCGACCTTCGTCACCACCTGGATGGAGTCCCAGGCCGCTGTGCTGATGGGCGAGTGCCGGGACAAGAACATGATCGACAAGGACGAGTACCCGCGCACCGCCGAACTGGAGCGGCGGTGCGTGGCGATGCTCGCGGACCTGTGGAACGCCCCCGACCCGCGGACCGCGGTGGGCTGCTCCACCACGGGGTCCAGCGAGGCCTGCATGCTCGCCGGGATGGCGCTCAAACGGCGCTGGTCGCTCCGGAACGCCCACCGCTATCCGGCGCACGCCCGGCCCAACCTGGTGATGGGCGTCAACGTGCAGGTGTGCTGGGAGAAGTTCTGCACGTTCTGGGAGGTCGAGGCCCGCCAGGTCCCCATGGAGGGTGAGCGCTTCCACCTGGACCCGCAGGCCGCCGCGGAGCTCTGCGACGAGAACACCATCGGCGTCATCGGCATCATGGGATCGACCTTCGACGGCTCCTACGAGCCGATCGCCGAGCTCTGCGCGGCCCTGGACGACCTCCAGGAACGTACCGGCCTCGACATCCCCGTCCACGTCGACGGGGCGTCCGGCGCGATGGTGGCCCCGTTCCTCGACGAGGACCTGGTGTGGGACTTCCGGCTCCCCCGGGTGTCCTCCGTCAACACCTCGGGGCACAAGTACGGCCTGGTCTACCCGGGTGTCGGATGGATCCTGTGGCGCTCGCCGGCGGAGCTTCCGGAGGAACTGGTCTTCCGGGTCAACTACCTGGGCGGTGACATGCCGACCTTCGCGCTCAACTTCTCCCGGCCGGGCGCCCAGGTGGTGGCCCAGTACTACACGTTCCTGCGCCTGGGACGCGACGGCTACCGTGCCGTCCAGCAGGCGTCCCGGGACGTGGCGATGCGGCTCGCCCGGGAGATCGAGGCCCTGGAGGACTTCCGGCTGCTCAGCCGGGGCGACGAACTGCCGGTGTTCACCCTGACGACGAAGCCCGACGTCCAGGCGTACGACGTCTTCGACGTGTCACGGCGGCTGCGGGAGCGCGGATGGCTGGTGCCCGCGTACACCTTCCCCGCCAACCGGCAGGACCTCGCGGTGCTGCGGGTGGTCTGCCGCAACGGCTTCACCTCGGACCTCGCGGAACTGCTGCTGGACGACCTGCGCCGGCTCCTGCCCGAGCTGCGGCGGCAGCCGCACCCGCTGAACCGCGACCGGTCGACCGCGACGGCCTTCCACCACTGAGGGCCGTGCGGCCTCAGCCGGCCCCGTCCCGGTCGGCCGCGCCGGTCGCGTACGGGTTCTCCCGGCCCTCGGGCAGCACGCCGACGAAGGGATCGCCTTCCCCGGCGAACGTGTAGGCACCGGCCTCGATCCGGGCGATCAGGCCCCGGGTCCACTCGGCACCCGCGTCCGCCGAGTGGACCCACAGACGCATGATCTCGCCGATGTGACCGAGCGACTCCGGCCCGTCCGCCGGTATGTAGTGCTCCGTGACCGAGGCCCGCCAGCCCTCGATGGCGGCGACGCGCTCGTGGAGCAGCGCCACGGCCTCGGAGCGCTCCAGGTCGACGATGAAGCCGATGCCCGCCGAGAGCACGTCCACGCTCTGGTCGTACGAGGTCAGCGCGGCCCGCAGCAGCGCGAAGTACTCGCTCGTGCCGCTCCCGGTGATCTCGTACTCGGTGCGGGGCGGGCCGCCCGCCGTGGACGGGGCGCTCTCGTGTGCCAGGAGCAGGCCCTGCTTCGCCATCTGCTTGAGCGCGTGGTAGATCGAGCCCGGTTTGGCGTTTGACCACTCGTGCGCGCCCCAGTACTCCAGGTCGTTGCGGACCTGGTAGCCGTGTGCCCGCCCGTGCTGACGGACGGCGCCCAGGACCAGGAGCCGGATCGCGGACAAACCCTCCACCCCCTGTACTCAACTTTGACCAGCGTAGCCGCCTTCGCGTCGGCCGGCGCGAGCGCCGCCCTGCCGGGGTGGTCCAGGAGGCTCGGTTCAGAAGGGGAAGGCCGTGCGCCCGTGCTGGATCGAGATCCACCTCAACGTGGTGAAGGCGTCCACCGCCGCCGCGCCGTTCAGCCGCCCCATGCCCGACATCTTCTCGCCGCCGAAGGCGACCAGCGGGTCGTCCTGCACCGTGGTGTCGTTGACGTGGAACATCCCGCTCACGATCCGCCGCGCGAACCGCACCCCCCGTTCGGTGTCCGCCGTGTGCACGGCACCGCTCAGGCCGTAGGGGCTGTCGTTGACGATCCGCAGGGCGTCGTCCTCGCCGTCGAACGGCACCAGCAACGCCACCGGGCCGAAGATCTCCTGCCGCAGCAGCGGCGAGTCGTCCGGCAGACCGGTCAGCACCGAGGGGCCGACGAGGTTGCCGCGGGTGGTGCCCCGCACCAGGGCGGTCGCCCCGCGCGCCAGTGCCTCGTCGACGAGCGCCGTGAGCGCGTCGGCCTGGAAACCGCTGGTCACCGGGCCGATACGGACCTCTGGGTCGCGCGGGTCGCCCGTCTTGAGGGCGGCCACCTCCGCGGTGAACCGCCCGGTGAACTCCGGCTCCACGGACCGGTCCACCAGGATGCGGCTGGCGGCCATGCTGACCTGGCCCTGGTGGAGGAAGCGGCTGTGCACGGCCGCACGGACGGCCTGGTCCACGTCGGCGTCGTCCAGGACGACCAGGGCGCTGTTGCCGCTCAGTTCGAGGAACGTCCGCTTGAAGAGCCCGGCCGCCGTCGCCGCGACATGGCGGCCGACCCGGTCGGAGCCGGTGAACGATATCGCCTTGGGCACGGGGTGCTCGATGAAGGTGTCACCGATCTCGGCGCTGTCGGTGATCGTCACGTTGAGCAGTCCGGCGGGCAGCCCGGCCGCCTCGAAGACGTCGGCCACCAGCGGGCCGCCGGCCACCGGGGCGTTCTGGTGGGGCTTGACCACCGCCGCGTTACCGAGGGCGAGCGCGGGCGCGACGGTCTTCATCGTCACCAGGAAGGGGAAGTTGGACGCGCTGATGACGCCTATGACGCCGATCGGGAGCCGGTGGAGCCGGTTCTCCTTGCCGTCCACGGCGGCCGGCAGCAGCCGCGCGGTCGGGCCCAGGGCCTGTGTCTCCGCCTCGCGCAGGAACGCCCGGACGGCGCGCACCTCGTACTCGGCCCTGCACCGGGTGCCGCCCAGCTCGTCGATGAGCATCTCGGTGATGACGCCGGCGCGTTCCGCGACGATCCGTTCGGCGTTCCGCAGAACGGCCGCGCGCTCGAAGGGGTGGGTCGTGGCCCATTCCCGCTGCGCGCGCTCCGCGGCCCGGTAGGCGAGATCCACCTCGGCCGCCGTGGCGACGGTGACGGAGCAGAGCTTCTCGCCGTTGTAGGGATTGAAATCGATGATGTCCCACGAGCCGCTGCCGGTCAGCCACTCGCCGTCGATGTACTGGTGGGCCAGTTCATGGAAGGACATGCATTCCCTTACTGCAGGCGCCAACTCCTGTAGAGGCGTCATCGTACGTGCGGATCAGGTGAGTTGGAGGAGTCCGCGAAGAACGTCCCGGCTTTCCTCGGGACCGGGGCTGTCGTCGTGGAGGCGTGCCATCGCCTTCTCGTACAGAGAGACCTCCTCCGGCTTGTCCAGATAGAGCGCACTTGTCAGCTGCTCCAGATAGACGATGTCCGACAGATCGGATTCGGGGAACCGCAGCATCGTGAAGGCGCCGCTCTCGCCCGCGTGCCCGCCAAAACTGAAGGGCATCACCTGGAGGGTGATGTTCGGCTGCTCCGACATGTCGATCAGGTGCCGCAACTGCGCCCGCATCACGTCCCGTTCGCCGTACGGGCGGCGCAGGGCCGCCTCGTCGAGCACGGCGTGGAAGCGCGGGGCGCGCTCGGAGACGAGCGCCTTCTGCCGCTCCAGGCGGAGCGCGACACGGCGGTCCACCTCGGCCGCGGAGGCGCCGGGCATGCCACGCGAGACGACCGCGTGGGCGTACGCCTCGGTCTGCAACAGACCGTGCACGAACTGGACTTCGTAGATCCGGATGAGCGATGCCGCCCCCTCCAGACCGATATACGTCTGGAACCAGCCGGGCAGCACATCGCCGTAACTGTGCCACCAGCCCGCCACGTTGGCCTCACGGGCCAGGCCGAGCAGCGACTCCCGCTCCACCTCGTCCGTGACTCCGTAGAGCGTGAGGAGGTCCTCGACGTCCCTGGCCTTGAAGCTCACCCTTCCCAACTCCATGCGGCTGATCTTCGACTCGGAGGCGCGGATGGAGTAGCCGGCCGCCTCACGGGTGATGCCCCGCGACTCGCGCAACCGCCTGAGCTGTGAGCCCAGCAGGATGCGTCGCACCACAGATCCACTCGACTCGCCTGCCGACACCGGTACTGCCCTCCCCATCGCTTCCCTTGCACCGGAGCACCCCCGAACCCCGGAGCCGGATTCTGCCACCAAAACGCTTCAGCCCGTACTCATTCGGTTACAGAACCGGCCATGGATGCGAAGTGCCGCCGATCCGGTCGACGGAAGAAATGACCAAGAACCGCCACGCTACCGGGCGAGTCCGGCGCGTGCACGTGCATCTGCCCTTGCATCTGCCCTGCGCATTCGGAACCATGGTCCTCGCGCACCTGCGTGCTCGTTCGTGTTGTGCCGCTGTACCTCCTAGTAGTGCCGCTACCAGCAGTGCCGCTACAGCCGCGAATCCCGGGAGTGCCTCGCATGGGGACGAATGGATCGACGATGCTCGAACCGTTACGGCGGGGTCTTCCCCCTATCGACCCCTCGTCCGTCGCCGGTTCGGTGTCCTGCACCCTGCCGCCCCGGTACGAAGCGGTGGGCGGGGCACGGTCGTTCACGCGTACGACGCTGACCTCCTGGGGCCTGGCCAACCGGTTCGACGACGTCGCCCTGGTCGTCTCCGAGCTCGTCACCAACGCCCTGCGGCACGCCCTGCCGGCCGACCCGGCGCGCGAGCGCCAGGACCGCTCCGTGCGGCTGCACCTGATGCACTGGACCTCCCGGCTGGTGTGCGCGGTCCGCGACCCCAGTGACGAGAGCCCGGTGGCGGGCGACGCCGCCGATTCGGCCGAATCGGGGCGCGGGCTGTTCCTGGTCGAGTCGTTCAGCGACTGCTGGGGCTGGCACCCGTCCCCCGTACCGGCCGACACCGCGCGGGGCGCGGCCCAGCGCGGCAAGGTGGTCTGGGCGCTGTTCCGCCTCCCGGAGCAGTCCCCCGCGGCCACGGCACCGGTGTTCCCGGCGCTGGGCGCGGCGAAGCCCGCTCAGGCGCTGACCGACGGCAGGTAGGACCGGGACGCGTCACGGACCGGGACGCGTCACGGACCGGCCCGGCCGGAGCGCGCGGGCCGGAGCCGGGCCTCCCGGCCGGAGCGGGGCGCGCCCGGTCGGCGCGGACCGACCGGAACCGGCCACCGGGGCACGCGACAGGAGCGGGCCGGCCGGCTGACGGCGCGGGCGTGCGGTCAGCCGCCCGCCGCCAGATGGTCGAACTCCCCGCTCTTGGCGCCCAGTAGCAGCGCCTCTATCTCCGCCGGGGTGTAGACCAGCGCCGGCCCGTCCGGGTGGCGCGAGTTGCGCATCGCCACATCGCCGCCGGGCAGTTTCGCGAACTCCACGCAGGAGCCCTGGGAGTTGCTGTGGCTGCTCTTCTGCCAGACGACTCCGCGAAGCTCTGTGGCCGCCATGCCGTTGTACACGTCGTGCACAGGACGCTCCCGAGTTGCAAGGTGCAAGTGTCAACTAGCTCGGATCATAGCTGTGTTCATATGCCGATGCATGAGCAGATGCACGTGCACGCGGGGTGCGCACGCGGTTACGCTCCTTCTGCCCCCAGATTCCGCCGAGGCACCTCTCCTCGGAGAGACGCTCCGCGGGGCGATCAGGATCCCTTCACCGGACTTCACTCGGGGCTTCTTTCAAGGCTTCCCCGGGCACGGCCACGAATTCCTTGAACGGTCGAGCGGTGCCGAGGTCCTGACCCGGTCCCAGGTCAGGACTTCGCCACCGTGCCCTCCAGACCCCGTGAGAAGTCCTCCAGCGCCTCCACGAGCATGGCCGCGCCCTCGCGCAGGAAGGGGTCGGGCGGCGGTGTCGCCTCCGGGTCCTCCTCCGGGAGGTCCCAGCGGGCCAGCACCCGGCGCACCTGCTCCCAGTCCGGCACCCGGCGCTCGCGTACCGCCTTCGCCCCCCGCTCGGCCGCCTTGCGCAGCGCCCCGGCCAGCTCCGCCGCGCCCGGCACCGGGTCGGCCGAGCGGGCCGGCAGGTGGGCCTCCATCAGCATCGCGACCCTGCCGAGCTGGGCCAGCGCCTGCTGGGCGTCCGCGGCGGCGGTCCGGGAGATGCCCCGGTGGCGTACCGGTTCGTGCTGGGCCGTCTCCAGCGCGTCCTGCCAGACCACCCGCGCCTCACGGGTGGTCAGCAGCGCCTTGCGCACGTCCTCCTGGCTGCCGCCGGCCGGATCCGCGAAGTGGTCGAGGACCGTGGCCGCGTAGGCGCTGTCCGTGAGGAGCCAGTCGGCGAGCCGGTTGCGCAGCCGGGGCGTCTCCCAGGCGGGGTACAGGGCGTACGAGACCATGGCCAGCAGCCCGCCGACGAGGGTCAGGACGACACGTTCGGGGACGGTCTGCGACCAGTCGTCGCCCGCCATGCCGAGCAGGAAGACCACATAGGCGGAGACGCAGACCTGGCCGACCGCGTATCCGGTGCGCATCAGCAGGTACATCAGCAGGGCGCACAGCACCGCGAGACCGGCGGCGAGCGTGGCACCCGGCTGGAAGGCCTGCACGATGCCCGTGGCGACCCCGACCCCGACCAGGGTCCCGCCGAACCGGGCCACCGCGCGGGAGTAGGTCTGGGAGAACTCCGGGCGCATCACCATCACGGCCGTCATCGGCGCCCAGTACCCGTGTCCGAACGGCAGCGCCGTCCCCATCAGATAGCCGGCGCACGCGACCACCGACACCCGGACGGCGTGCCGGAGGATCGGTGAACCCCGGCGCAGCTCACGGCGCATGGACGCCAGGACCACCGGGACCATGCGCAGCAGGGTGGGGCGTCGCCGGGTCTCCAGATCTCCGCTGGACGGCTCGCGGGTGCCCGTGCCCTCGGCGATCTCCAGCACGTCGGCGAGCAGCACGTTGAGCCGGTCGGCGGCGCGGCGGGGCCGGCCGGTGAGGATCACCTCGTTGTCCGGGGTCCGCAGCACGCCGAGGTCCGTGGGGGCGATGTGGACGGGTTCGCCGTGCCGGATCGCGCGGGCCGCCGCGTCCAGCACGGAACCGGCGGCGGCCAGCATCTCGCGCACCCAGACACGCTCCAGCCCCTCGGCGGGCACCCCCAGGGCCGGGTCGGCCAGCGAGGCCAGCACCGGGCGCATCCGCTCGGCGATCTTGCGGGCCCCGTGCAGTTCGGCGGGGCGCCGGCGGGCCTGGGCGGGGGTGACGGCGGCCGCGCTGCGGGCGGTCATCAGCGGTACGGGGTCGAAGTGCGCGACCGGGTCGTGGCGGAGCCTGCGGGCGTACTCGGCCTCGGCGGCCAGCGCGTCGGCGAGCGCGTCGCGCTGGGCGCCCCATCTGCGGACCGGGAACAGCACGATCAGCGCCGCCTGCACGAGGCCGCCGACCGCCATCATCGCGGCGTGCGCGGCGGCGTCCAGGACGGAGGTGGGCAGGGTGATCGTGACCAGCATGATCGCCACGTTGGAACCCGCGATGATGCCGCCCGTCGAGCCCGCGGCCCACGACATCCCGGCGGCGAACGTCCACAGCGCCAGCACCGCCACGAACAGGGCGGTGTGCGAGACGCTGACATAGCCGATGAACGTGGACACCGCCAGGCTGGCACCGGAGACCAGGGCGAGCACCGGCCGGGGGCGCCAGCTGCGCTGGAAGGAGGCGATGGCCGCCTGGAACGCCCCGAAGGCGGAGCTGGCCGCGATCGCCGGGCCGAAGAACGTGAGGGTGACGCCGACCACGAGGGCGAGGCCCGCGGCTCCGCGCACCGCGATGAGCGGTTCGAGGCGTTTCCGCTCGATCGTGAACCCGGAGCGGGCGGTCTCCTTCAGCGCCCGGAGCCAGCTCATGGGCCCGAGCGTAACCGCAATCCCCTACGATCCCGGCTTACGCCACCCAGCCCGCGCTAACGGTCGATTCCGGGCGGACGGCCGCCCACCCTGGCCCGGTCCGCGGCGGCCGTTCCGTGTGTCCACCCCTCGGCGTCGTTCACCCCGCGCACCCGGGAGGTGGTGGTCCTGGGGAACATCCGCTCCGCCGCGTCGGTGACGGCGACGTCCCGGGCCGCCAGCACCGGAAGCAGGTCCCCCGGGGCGTCGTCACCGCCGGCGCCGGCCGCCGCGGTGACCCGGGCGGTGTCCGCCGCGAGCCGGGCACCGAGGCGCTGGGCGTACGCCATCAGGAACGACTGCCGGAAGGTCTTGGTCCGTTTCCGCCCGGCGGCCCGCTGCCCGGCCTCCGCCGTGGTCATGGCGGCGGTGCCCTGGACCAGCAGCGAGGTGAAGAGCAGATCCACCGCCTCCAGGTCCGCCTCGAACCCGACGACCGTGCTGAAGCCCAGGTCGCTGTCCCACACGGCCCGGCAGCGGTTGGCGGAGGCGACCGCGTCGAGCAGGACGGCCTTCGCGCTCTCGTACGGGGCGTCCACGCCGATCCGGCGGGCTCCCGGGCCGTCACCCCCGTGCGTACGGGCGGCGAGCAGCGCCTCGTCGATGCTGTGCCGGGCCATCAGCTCCTGGGCCTTGGTGGTGAGGGCCTCCGCCTCCTGGGGGAAGCCGGTCGCCTCCGCCTTGGCGAGCAGGGCCCGGATCCGGGTGAGCATCCGGGGTTCGCCGTGCGCGGGCGGCCGGTGCGGGCCCTCGGACGCCCGGCCGGGCGGCGGGCCGACCGGTTCGGTCGCGGGGAGCCGCAGCAGCAGCCGGTACAGCTCCAGGAGCGCCGAGGCGTAGCCGAACCGGTCGGGCCTGTTGCGGGGCGCGGGCGCCGGGAGTCCGGCGATCTGGTCGGCCCAGCGGGGCGGCAGCCGGTCGTAGCGCGCGGTCTCGGCGGTGATCAGGGCGGAGACGAGGGCGGCGCCGCCCTCGTCCAGCTCACGGCGGACGAACCGGACGACGTCGGCGGGCTGCCAGCCGCGCTCCCAGGCCCGCCGGACGAACTCCTCGCCCCTGCGGTGCGCCGCCGCGTCGGCGGACGGGTCGGCGGCGAGCAGGGAGGCGCCGGTGTCCAGTCCGGCGTCGTCCGCCGAGTAGAGGGCCGCCGCGCACGCCTGGTCGATCACCGGTTCCATCGGATCAGGGTAGGCCGGGACGGGCCCCTCACCGCTCCCCGGGGAGCAGCACGAGCTTGCCGCGTACGTGCCCGGCCTCGCTGAGCGCCTGGGCCCGCGCCGCGTCCCGGAGCGCGAAGGTTTGCGTGACCGGGATCCGCAGCTCGCCGACCGAGGCCAGCCGGGCGGACTCCGCGAGCCGGGCGGCCTCGTCCGGACGGTTCCCGCCGCCCCCGGAGAAGGCGACGCCGTACGCGGCCGCGTCCGGGTCCGCGATGGTGACGATCCGGTCGGAGGTACCGCCGCGCAGCTCGACGGAGTCCGCGAGCGCGCCCCGGCCCGCCGCGTCGAACACCGCGTCCACGCCCTCCGGGGCCGCCGCCCGCACCCGCTCCACCAGGCCCTCGCCGTACTCCACCGGAAACGCGCCGAGCACCCGCAGATAGTCGTGGTTGGCGGGTGAGGCCGTCCCGATCACGGTGGCTCCCCGGGCCGCGGCCAGCTGGACGGCGGCGGAGCCCACCGCTCCGGCCGCCCCGTGCACCAGCAGGGTGTCCCCGGCGGCGACCGCGAGCTCGTCCAGGACCCGGGCGGCGGTCCCCGTCGCGACCGGCAGGGCCGCGGCCTCCTCCCAGCCCAGGCCGTCCGGCTTGGCCGCCACGGCGTCCGCGTCGGCCAGGGCGTACCGCGCGTAGGCGCCGGTGGCGCTCCGGCCGAGCACCTCGTCACCGGCCTCGAAGGCGGTGACCCCTTCGCCGGTCTCCTCGACGACCCCGGCGAACTCGCTGCCCGGCACGGCCGGCAGCGGCGTCGGGAAGGCCGCCTCCATCCAGCCGTTGCGGATCTTGTAATCCATCGGGTTGACCCCGGCGGCCCGCACGGCCACCCGGATCTGGCCGGGGCCCGGACGGACGTCCTCGGTCTCGCTGAACCGCAGGACCTCCGGGCCGCCGAACTCCTCGTACACGATCGCTTCCATCACCGTCTCCTCGGTGCCCTCACGCCTCGCCCGCCCCTCCCTCCGATGGTCGCGGCAGGACGGCCCGGCCGCCCGGCGAGAGACGGCCACGGCCAGGCGGGGCCCGCCGCCCGGGGCCCGCCGCCCGGTCACTGTCAGTGCCGGGTGCCAGACTCGCCCCATGACCGGACGCTGGGCCCTGGCACCCCTCGAAGGGGGCGGCGCGCACCTCGTTCCGCTGGGGCGGGACGGGCTGCCCGCCGGTCCCGTGCTGACCGAGCACGACCTGGCCGAGGCGGTCCGCTCCCGCCCCGACGTGGTCCGCTGGGTCTGGCGGTCCACCGCCGAGGTCTACCCCCGCCTGCTCGCGGCCGGTGTCCGGGTCGAGCGGTGCTACGACATCGAGTGCGCCGAGCAGTTGCTGCTCGGCCACGAGGGCCGGCTCGGCGAACCCCGCTCCGCCGCGGCCGCCTGGGCCCGGCTGCGCGACGCGCCGGTGCCGCCCGATCCACCGCCCCGCTCGGCGGAGCCAGGTTCCCAGTCCTCCCTCTTCGACCCGCCCTCCGGCACGGACGTGCCGTTCGACGCCCTGCTCCAGGTCTACGCCGAGCAGCTCCGCCGCCACGACGCGGCGGAGCACCCGGGCAGGATGCGGCTGCTCACGGCCGCCGAGTCGGCCGGCACACTGGTCGCCGCCGAGATGAAGAGGACCGGCCTGCCCTGGCGGGCCGACGTGCACCGCGCGGTCCTGGACGAGCTGCTGGGCGAGCGGTACGCGGGCGGCGGCGAACCCCGCAGGCTGGCCGAGGCGGCCGACGAGGTCTCGGCCGCGTTCGGCAGACGGGTGCGCCCCGACCTGCCCGCCGATGTGGTGAAGGCCTTCGCCCAGGCCGGGATCAAGGTCCGCTCGACCCGCCGCTGGGAGCTGGAGGCGCTCGACCATCCGGCGGTGGAGCCGCTGATCCGCTACAAGAAGCTGTACCGCGTCTGGACCGCCCACGGCTGGAGCTGGCTGACGGACTGGGTGCGTGAGGGCCGCTTCCGCCCGGAGTACCAGCCGGGCGGCACGGTCAGCGGGCGCTGGACGACCAACGGCGGCGGCGCCCTCCAGATCCCCCGGGTGATACGCCGGGCGGTCGTCGCCGACCCGGGCTGGCGCCTGGTCGTGGCGGACGCCGACCAGATGGAGCCGCGGGTGCTGGCCGCGGTCTCCCGCGATCGGGGACTGATGGAGGTGGCCGGACACGACGGCGACCTCTACACGGCCCTGTCCGACCGCGCCTTCCAGGGCGACCGCGAACACGCCAAGCTCGCCCTGCTCGGCGCCGTCTACGGACAGACCTCCGGCGACGGCCTGAAGAACCTGGCGGCGCTGCGGCGCAGGTTCCCGCACGCCGTGGCCTATGTGGACGACGCGGCGAAGGCCGGCGAGGAGGGCCGGCTCGTCCGCACCTGGCTCGGCCGCACCAGCCCGCCCGCCGCCGGCGCCGGGGAGTACGAGGAGGCGGGCATCCCGCAGGAGACCGGTGGCACCGGGCCCGGGGAGAGCACCGGGGAGTACGGCCTCACCCCCGGCTACGCCTCGTCCGACTCCCGCGCCCGGGGCCGCTTCACCCGTAATTTCGTCGTCCAGGGCAGCGCCGCCGACTGGGCGCTCCTGCTCCTCGCGGCACTGCGCGGCACGCTGGCCGCCCAAGGGATGCGGGCCGAGCTGGTGTTCTTCCAGCACGACGAGGTGATCGTGCACTGTCCGGCCGACGAGGCGCCCGACGTGGTGGAGGCGATCCGGGCGGCCGGGGAGCTGGCGGGACTGACCGCGTTCGGCCCGACGCCGGTGCGGTTCCCCTTCACCACGGCGGTCGTCGAGCGGTACTCGGAGGCCAAGTGAGCGAACGGTGCCCGGACGGTGAGGGCGGGCGAAGGTGCGGTGGCGCGGAAGAGCCCGGACCGGGGTGATGCCCCGGTCCGGGCCCGCGCCGCTCCCTCTACCCGCGTTCCCACAACGCGGGGACCAGCGGCGGCTCCCACCCCACGATGGCCTTGTGCCCCTGGAGGCAGCGGTAGGAACCGCCGCCGTAGGTCACCCGGTCACCCGCGCGGTAGGTGGTTCCGGCCGCCCAGCTGCCGCCCGGAGAATCGGTGGGCGGGACGGTGGGCGGATCGGTCGGGTCGGGCTGCTGGGCCACGTCGAGGACGAAGTCGAAGGTGCCCTCCCGCCCCGACCCGGCGGAACGGACGTTCATCAGCAGCGCCGGGTCGAAGATGGCGTCCGTGGCGTTGCGCGGCTCACCCGGGAAGTACAGCTGCGTGGTCAGCACGGGCCGGCCGGGCGCCTGCGCCTTCACATGGATGTGCCGGGTGCGCCCCGGATACAGCCCCGGCACGATGGTCGTCAGCGAGAACGAACCGTCGGCGCCGGTGAACTGGTGCCCGCGGAAGGCGAATCCGGCCATGTCGTAGGCGCCGTTGGTGTCCGCCTGCCAGAAGTCCAGGAGCACGCCCGCGACCGGCTTGCAGGCCCGGCCGAAGACGTAGCCGCTCACGGTGAGCGGCACGCCGGGGGTGGAGGACGTCACCAGGCTGGTGCGCAGCGGGGAGTTGGGCTTGAAGTAGGGGCCCTCCATCTGCTCGGGGGTCGGGTCGTCACCGTCGTCGCAGGACGGCGTCAGCGCCAGGGGGGTGGTGCCGGCGCGGCCGGCGTCCCGGGCCAGCGCCGCGCCTCCGCCCACGACCAGGGGCACGGCGCTCGCCGCGACGGCCGCCTTCAGGAGGCTCTTACGGCTGATCGGGCGGCCGGTGGTCTGCCGGGAGTCGTTGCGGGGGGTGCCGCCGGTCTCTTCCGGCGGCACAGCGGATCTCTCGGTCATGGCTGATTCCTCGGTGTACGCGGACTCCGCCGGATGCTCGGAATCCTCGGAACGGGGACGGGGTCAGATCCGCTGCCAGAGCGCGGGCACGTTCGGCGGCGTCCAGCCGGGCTGGGCCTGGTGGCCCTGGAGGCACCGGTAGCTCGATCCGCCGTAGGTCACCACGGCACCGGCGGCGTAGGTCGTGCCCGCGGCCCAGGTGCCGCCCGGCTCACCGGTCGGCGGGTCGGTGGGCGGGTCGGTCGGTGTGCCGCTGGTGACCAGGGTCAGCCCGTACGCCGACAGCGCCGGGTTGATCGGCTGGTAGTACGTCGTACCGCCCTGGGAGCAGTTGCCGGAACCGCCGGAGGTGACGCCCTGGGCCTGGCTGCCGGAGATGAACGAGCCGCCGGAGTCGCCCGGTTCGGCGCAGACGTTGGTGCGGGTGACGCCGGAGACCGTGCCCTCCTGGTACGTCACGCTGGTGTCGTGCTGCTGGATGGTGCCGCAGTGCCAGCCGGTGGTGGAGCCGGAGCGGCAGACCGAGGAGCCCACCACGGCCTGGGTGGAGCCGGCGACCGTCACATCGCCGTTGCCGTAGCCGTTCACCAGGGCGCGGGGCGTCCAGTTGGCGTTGACGGCGACCCAGGAGTAGTCACGGCCGGGGAAGGTGGAGCCCTGGAAGGAGCCCTGGGACTGCTGGTTGACACCGCTGGTGGTCACTCCGGGGGTGCCGCAGTGGCCGGCGCTGACGAAGCCGTTCTGGGTGCCCCGCTTCACGGGGAAGCCGATGGAACAGCGGCCCGAGCCGTTCATGTAGTACGCGTCGCCGCCGCGCAGGTCCGCGTAGGTGCGGGGCTGTTCGGTGGTGTGCTGGACCCGTACCAGGTCGCGGGAGACACCGGCGGCGTCGAGGAGGCCGTCCGCCGCACCGGTGCGGGCGGTGTTGACGACGAGCCGGTTGGCGCGCACGTCGACGTACCAGGAGGGCACGTCCTTCGGCGCCTTCTTCAGGGCCACCGCGTCCACGGCCGCCTTGGCCGCGTCCAGGCGGTCCAGGCTGTGGTCGACGACCTCGGCCCGCGCGCCCGCCCCGGTGATCCGGGCGACGTCGGCGCGGTCGGTGGTGGCGACGGTGAGGGCGGCCTCGTCACCGCTCACCCGGGCCCCGGCGAAGTCGGCGCCGAGGGACTTCTCCAGCCCTTGGGCGACGACCGCCGCACGGTACTCGTTGCCTATCCGGGCCTTGGCCGCGTCGGCGTCCAGCCCGAGGTCGCGCTGCATGGCCTTGATCAGCCCCGGTGAGAGCTGGCCGGAGGAGGCGGCGGGGGCCGGGCCGTGCTGCGGGTCGGCCGAGGCGATGCCCGCCAGGCCGGCGAGGCCGAGCGCGCCCACGGCCACGGCGGCGGTGGCCGTGGCGAGCGCGCGCTTGCGGAGCTTGGTTCTCTCCACGTGACTCTCCTTGGATCGAGGGGGTGCCGGGCTCCGGGGGTGAGGAGCTCGGAAGGAGGTGGGGAATTGCCGAAAACGTAGCCGCGCGGACCGCCCCGCAGGAGATCCCGCCCGCCCCCTACCACCGCGTTATGGGGCGCCCGGAACCGGACCGCCCCGCTGCCGCGTCGGCCCGGCGGACGGACCCGGCCGGCCCCGGCCCGGTGCCCCATGGGCTCCCGGCCGTAGGCGCCCCTGCGGGTTCCCGGCCACAGGCGCCCGCCCGTAGGCTCCCCGCCATGGCGACGCATGAGCACGAGATCACCGAACCCGTGGACCTCTGCCTGCCCGACGGCAGGCTGAACCGGGCGGCGGTCGGCTGGTCCCGGGTGCCGCTGCACCGTGCCAACCTGCGCGGCTGGGGCCGGACCAAACGATGGGAGTACTGGTGCGTGACGACGCCCACCCATCTGGTGGCCCTGACCGTCAGCGACCTCGACTTCCTGGCGCTGAACACGGTGTACCTGCTCGAATACGCCCCGGGAGGACGCGAGTCGGAGCACACCTCGATCGTCCCCGGTGCCCGCGGTGTCCGACTCCCGGACACCGTCGCCGGATCCCCGGGCGCGGAGGACGTCGTGGTGGGCCCCGCCCGCCCGTCCGGCGGAAAGGTACGGATCGAGATCCGTGACGAGGCGTCAGGCACCCGGCTGCGGGCCCGCTGCCTGACGCCGGACCGGCTGCCGCTGGAGGTCGATCTGCTGGTCGCCCGGCCGGAGGGGCACGAGTCGCTCTCCGTCGTGGTGCCGTGGAGCGACCGGCGTTTCCAGTACACCTCCAAGCACACCGCGCTGCCCGCCACCGGGCAGGTGAGGATCGGTGCGGAGGTCCTGGAGTTCGGCGGGGACGACGAGCCGGCCTGGGCGGTCCTGGACCACGGCCGGGGGCGCTGGCCGCGTACGGTCGACTGGAACTGGGGCGCCGCCGGCGGCCGTACGGACGGCCACACCCTCGGCCTCCAGTTCGGCGGGCGCTGGACGGCGGGGACCGGGTCCACCGAGAACGGACTCTGCGTCGACGGCCGGCTCACCAAGATCGGCGAGGAGCTCGACTGGCAATGGTCGGCCACCGACCGGTCGGCCCCCTGGACCATCCGTACGCCGGTGTCCGGCCAGGTGGACCTGACGTTCACGCCGTTCCACAACCGGTCCACACGCACGGACGCCGGGCTGATCGCCAACCGCACCGACCAGAGCTTCGGCCACTACGACGGCCGCGTCCGCACCGACGACGGCACCGAGATCGCGGTCCGGCACCTCCTGGGCTGGGCCGAGGATGTCCACATGCGCTGGTGATCTCCCCCTCGCCCACGGACACGGGTAGGTTGCCCCCCATGCACATAGGCCCTCTCCTGGGCTCAGGGCGCACCGCCGACGTGTACGCACTCGACGACTCCTGGGTCCTGCGCCGCTACCGCGGCGACACCGACGCCACCGCCGAACTGGCCGTGATGTCGTATCTCTCGGCCCACGGCTACCCCCTCCCCCGCATCGGTCCCCCGGGCGGCGCGGAGGTCCTTCCGCAGGACCTGGTGATCCAGCGGCTCACGGGGCCCACACTGGCCGAGGCGCTGCTGGCGGGCACGGTCACGATGGCCGAGGGCGCCGGCGTACTGGCGCGGCTGCTGCGGGAGTTGCACGCGATCCCGCCACGGATCTCGCAGGATCCGGCGGACCGCATCCTGCATCTGGACCTGCACCCGGAGAACGTCATGCTGGCCCCGCAGGGCGCCGTGGTCATCGACTGGACGACCGCCGCGGAGGGGCCGCCCGCGCTGGACCGGGCCGTGTCCTCGCTGATCCTGGCGCAGATCGCGGTGGACCCGGAATTCACCGCGGGCGCGAACGTCCGGGCCCTCCTCGCGACGTTCCTGGAGCGGCTCGCCGACGACGGCGGGGTCCCGGCCGACGCCCTCGTCCGCGCCACGGCCCTCCGCGCGGTGAACCCCGGGCTCAGCGACCGGGAGAAGGCGCTGCTGGACGAGGCGGCGGCGCTGGTGACGGCGCTGACGGACTGAACCGGCCGGCCACCGGGGACACCCACCGCAGGCATGCGCGCGGCCACTCGAAGGTCAGGGGCTGCCTGGGACGTGAGCCCCGTCGTACGCGCCCGAGCCCGGCGGACTCACGTGTGGGCCCCCGCCGGTCACCGACGGGGGCCCACGGGTGAGGTCCGGCACGCACCGGCCTCACCTTGGCGTCGAACGCCTCACTTCATCCGCAGGGCGTGTGACAGCCCTCGCGGTCCTCGCAGTCCTTGCCCGTTCAGTACGCGTCGCAGCGCTGGTCAGCGCACGGCTTGTGACAGTCCTTGCCTTGGCACGGCTTGCAGTCCTTCCCATGGCACGGCTTGCTCTCGACCTGAACGGTCGCCCGGTCCGGTTCGGAGCGGACGGTGCCGTTGTCGGCGGTGGCGACGGCGACGTTGGTGATCTCGCCGGCCGCGGCATCGGCCTCCGTGACGGTGTAGGTACCCGTGCACGTGGTGCTCGCCCCGGAGCCAGGGTGGTGGCCTGGCAGGTGACGTCGGTGACACGGTCGTCCACGACGGTGACGTCGCTCAGCTCCGTGTTCCCGGTGTTGGCGACGGTATAGGTGTAGGTGATCCGCTCACCGACCCGGTACGGGCGGGAGTCGTCGACGGACTTCTCGAGCCTGAGGGCAGGCCGGTTGGTGACGACGTCCACGCGTGCGGAGTCCGGCGGGGACTCCACCGTGGTATCGCCGGACTGCCCGCGCGCGAAGGCGATGTTGGTGACGTTCCCCAGCCCGGCGTCCTGCTCCGTCACGGTGTAGGTACCGGTGCAGGTGGTGCTCGCCCCCGGGGCCAGAGTGGTGGCCTGGCAGGTGATCCCGGTGGCACGGTCGTCCACGACGGGGATGCCGGTGAGCGTCCCGTCCCCGCTGTTCGTCACGGTGTACGTGTAGGTGACCTGGTCACCCACCTCGTACAGGCGCGAGTCGTCGGCGCTCTTGGTCAGGCTCAGCGCGAGGCTGGTGGCCACCCCGATCGTCCGGCTGTCCGGCGGGGAGTCCACGGTGGTCCCGCCCGGCGTCGTCCCGTGGGCGAGGGCGGTGTTCGTCACCGACCCGGCCAGACCGTCCGCGTCGGTCACCGTGTACGTGCCCGTACAGGTCATGGTCTGACCGCTGGCCAGGGTGCTTCCGGGACAGCTGATACCGGTGACCCGATCGTGCGTCACGTTCACGTCGATCAGCGTGGTGTTGCCGCTGTTGGTGACGACGTACTCGTAGGGCACCTGCTGGCCCGGTGTCAGCGGCAGGGGGACGTCGGAAGCCGCGGAAACCTGCTTGACCAGGTTCAACTGCGGGAGATAGGCCCACTGACAGCCGGTCCGCCCCTGGTAGAGGATCGCGTTCACGATCTCCCGCATGTCGTAGGCGCCCTGGTGGCCGCTGACCGAGCGGTGCCGGTCCTTCCACGCCGTGATCACCGGCTCGATCAACGACCACTGCTCGTCCGATAAGTCACTCGGGTACGGCTTGCGTTCACTCACCCGGTCACATCACCAGATCACCAACCGCGGACCGGCAGATCCCGCCCCGCCGCCACACCATCAGGTGACAGCAGATTCACTCAAAGACTCACGAACCGCCCACTCACAGCTTCACTACGGCAGTCAGCCCCGTGGCCCGTCCTGCGTCTGCTCCAGCTTGCGGACCCCACTGCCGCATCTCTCGGTCAGGCGCGCCGCAGCTGGCGCCGTTCACCGAGGAAGGACTGGTACTGCGGACCGCCCCACTACTCGCAAACCGGCACCGAGGGGTACGCCAGAAGACGTCAACAGCGGACGGGGTGCCGACGGCCCGGGTCCGGTGGTCAGTCCGCGCGGCAGGACGTGTCCTTCGTGGGCATCTCCCCCTCGACGAGGTAGCGCGTGGTGGTGTTCAGCGCGCAGGAGTTCCGGCCCAGGACGTAGACACCGTGCCCGCTGTCGTCGACGCTGATCAGCCGGGCGCGGTCCCCGAACTTCTCCCGCAGCATCTTCCCGCCCAAGTGCGGGGTCGACGCGTCCCGCCGGTTCTGCAGGAGCAGCACGTTGCGCGGGCCTTCGGCGTCGACCTCCACGGGCGGTTCAGCGGGGGTGTACGGCCAGAAGGCGCAAGGGTTGATGTTGGCGGTGGCGGCGCCGAACAGCGGGTAGCGTTCGCGGTCCTCGGCGACGCCTCGCCGGTAGGTGTTGATGTCCGCGGGCCACTCCTCGTCGTTACAGGTGACGGCGAGGAACACGGTCAGTGCGTTGTCGGTCGGCGACAGCGCGCCGTCCGCCGTTTCCCCGGTGGCGGCCGTCAGACCGCGGGCCGCGGCCTCGTCGCCTTCGCGCAGCGTCTGCCAGGTCTGCGCCAGCGTGGGGTACTGCGTCTGCTTGAACAAGTGGCCGAACGTCAGGAGACGGAAGAGGCCGCCGTCGATCCCCGCGACCGGAGCCTTGTCGAGCCTGCCGGCGATGGCGAGGTAGGACGCCCGTACCTGCCCAGGTGTGCGGCCCAGGCCGTAGCTGTCGTGCCGGCTGGCGGCCCACTTCGCGAAGTCCGGCAGGGTCTGCTCCATGCCGAGCGCGTAGCGGCGCATGCCGTCGCGGTCGAGGTGAGCGTCTCCGATGTTGCTGTCGAGCACGATCCGGTCGGAACGCTCGGGGAACATCGACGCGTAGGCGGCGCCGAGGGCCGTGCCGTACGAGTAGCCCAGGTAGCTGGCCTTCTCCTCGCCGAGCGCGGCCCGGATCCGGTCCAGGTCGCGGGCGGTGTTCGCGGTGGTCAGGTGGCGCAGCCTGCCATCGTCGTCGTTGTCCGCGCACTGCTCGGCCGCCTTCTCAGCGACCTTCGCCTGCGCGGTGACCGCGGCTTCATCGACCGCGTAGGGCGGGATGTTGGAGTAGTAGGGGCTGTCTGTGGTGAAACCGCAGCTGACCGGTGTGGAATGACCGATCCCGCGGGTGTCCATGCCGATCAAGTCGTAGCGGTCGGTGACGCTGCTGGGCAGGCCCTGGGCCACCAGCAGCGCGGACAGCGCCAGCCCGGATCCGCCGGGACCGCCCGGGTTGAGCATGAGGACGCCGCGCCTCTTGTCCGGGTCGGCGGCGGCCAGCCGCGAAACGGTGAGGTCGATCTGGTCGCCTTCCGGCTCGGCATAGTCCAACGGCACGCGCACGGTGGCGCACTGCAGCACGGTCGGAGCGGCTTCCGCCCCGACGTCGTCGGGGCACTGGCCCCACTCCACCTGAGGCGTTTTCGTCTCCTCGGCGGCGGCGGGCACAGTGATCAGTGACGCGCCCAGGCCGATGACCGCCAGAAGGGCCAGGTTTCGGCCGACACCGCTTTGTCGTTTCATGTCCAGTCTCCGCATATCGGTGCGTGGGGCGTGGTCACGTCCATCACACTCCCTGCCCCTGGGGCACGGTCAACCGCCGGCGAGCCGGAACCGAAGGGAGTTGACCGTGCCCCAGGGGCAGGGTTTTCAATGGCCACCGGGCACGATCCTGGAGAGGGGGCTCCTGATGGCGTGGAGTACCCGTCGGCTGGCGGAACTCGCGGGGACGACCGCCAAGGCCGTCCGGCACTACCACGAGATCGGCCTCCTGGACGAGCCGGAACGGGCGTCCAACGGCTACAAGCGCTATGGCGTCAACCACCTGGTGCGCCTGATGCGTATCCGCAGACTGACCGACCTCGGTGTGGCTCTCGCAGATGTCCCCGCGGTCGAGAGCGGTGATGAGAGGGCACGGCAGATCCTTCGGGACCTCGACGCCGAACTCGCGGCGGACATCGAACGCCGACAGCGGATGCGGCGGGACCTGGCGGCCATCATGGACAATCGGGCCGCGCTCGACATGCCCCCGGACTTCAAGACGCTTGCCGACGACCTGCCCGAAACACAGCGATCCCTGCTGGTGGCCTACTCCAGCATCCTCACACCCGAAGCGATTGCCGCCCTCAAGGAACAGCTTTCGGGACCCCGTGGCGACCTCGAAGCGGAGTTCGCGGCGCTCGAGGAGGACGCACCCGAGGACGTACGGCAGCGGCTGGCCGAGCAGATGGCGCCCGAAGCCCGCGAGCAGCACCGGGCCCACCCTGCTCTGGCCGACCTCGGGCGGGCCTCGCACCGGGAAAGGGCGCTCGCGGACTCGGTCACCGTGCACGCCTTGACCGAGTTCTACAACCGCGCGCACCTCGACGTGCTGCGACGCGTTCACAGCATCCTCGTCGAGAACGGCACCGCAGGGAGCGAGAGCGACGACGCCCAGCAGTGAGGGCAGCGCCGGGTAGGCGCACACCGCATCTGTGCCGCCCGCGCAGCGTCGGACCGGCCTACCGCAACGACGCACGTGCGTCAGCGGACCACCCCGACCACGGTTCGCTGATGTCCAGGTGGTGGTGGCAGTGACGACGACTCCTGCATGCACTCGTCACACCATCAGGCGCGCACTGGGCCACACTCACCGAGTCACGAAGCGGCGCTCTGAGTACGGTCACCGAGGGGCATCGTCATCGGACAGGAGCCCGTCGAGCCGCTTCATGACGTCCACCTGGGCTGGATTGTAGAGATCACTGATGGCTTCGCCGATGGTGCGGGCGGTGTGCTGTCGGCCGCGCGGGGCGTCTGAAGCCAGATCGCTGAGCCCGGGGTGGCGGACCCGGAGGCCTCGAACGTATGGCACGAGACGCTCGGCGAGACTCTGGCGGGTCACCTCGTCGGCATCGGCCGGAAGCTCGTTGAGTTCCAGTGCCACCGGCTGCGGCTCCTGATGGAGCAAGTCGGCATAGGCGTCCATCCCACTGGGTCCGAGGACCGTACCGAGGACGGTGACGAAAGAGCGGTCCGGGGCAGGAAGTTCGGCGGTCTTGTCCACGGAGACGAAGCGGAGGGGAAGATCGCTCGCAGCGCGCCCGCGCAGGAGGGCGCCCACCTCCGCGCGGGCGTGTTGCAGGCGTTCGATGGTGGCGGCCAGCTCCGTGTCGAGAGCCCGCAGATCACGCGGGTCGGGGCCCGCATCCGGGTCGTCGTCCATGCCCGCGATCTGGGACAGGGAGAAGCCCAGAGCGGTGAGGCGCTTTATCCGGAGGAGCCGGACGAGGTGGCTGACGCCGTACTGCTTGTATCCGTTGGACCGACGCTCCGGCTCTTCAAGCAATCCGATGTCGTGGTAATGCCGTACGGCCCTGAGACTGACGCCGGCCAGCTCCGCCATCTCCCGAGTGCTCCACGCCATGATCGAGATCTCCCTCGCCGTCTGGTTCCGTGCCTTAGCGTTTCTTTGCGGTCGCCCTCGAGAATTCGAGTCCGGCAACTGCCCGGCGGGCGGATGGCCGCCGACCATGCCGGTCTGTCCACGCCGGCGCCCGTCGCGCCGTGGTCTCGCGCCTCGACGCGAAGGGGTGGCTGGTCCGGTTCACGGCCGGGGGGGTCCGGCGGATGGTGCGGGGCCGGTGGAGAGGACGTGGTCGACGGCGGCGTTGAGGGTCTCGGTCTCGGCGATGAGGACGGGTTCGCGTGTGGGCAGGGCGCGTTCGACCGAGAGTCCGTTGAGGACGGTGAGAAGGAACCTGACGTTGCGGGTGTGGTCTCCCGGGGGCAGTGCGCCCTCCTCGGCGAGCACGGCCAGCCAGTGTTCGACCAGACGCTCCGCCTCCCGCTCGTGGGCGAGGTAGGCGGTGCGTACCGGTTCGGTCGGTTCGGGTTCGATGAAGCTCCGATAGACCGTGCCCCATGCGGTTCGCGCGTCCTCGTTGGTGCCGAGCGGTGCGAGAACCTGCCGCAGGCAGCTCAGCAGCCGTTCGCGGGGCGACAGTGTCCGGTCCCGGATCGGGTCGCCGGGCAGCAGGTGTTCGTAGATCCGCTTGAGCAAGCTGTCCTGCAGCGCGCGCTGGGTGGGGAAGTGGAACCTCAGCGAGCCGATGCTCACCCCGGCGCGCGCGGCGACCGCGCGCACGCTCAGCTTCGCCGCTGCGTCCTCGGCGATCATTTCCGCGGCGGCCTTGAGGATCTTCTCGCGTGTTTCCATCCCGCTCCCCTTTGCTTCTCCCAGCACCCTTCACACTGTACTAGCACGCCGTACTAGTACAGCATGCCAGTGCTCCGATCGGAAAGGTTCGCCGAGGCGGTCGTCCGGGCGGTTGGATGCACGGTGACGGCCGCTCTGACTGCTGGGGGTGTAGTGGCTGAGCCTGTCCATGTGCGCAGGTTGACCGACCAGGAGGGGCAGAAGCCGCAGCAGATCGTGCGCCGGGGCAGCACCATTTCGGGGCGCTACCGGCGCGCGATGATGCTGCTGACCTCGGCCGGTCGGAACCGGGTGCCGGTGATCGCGTAGCTGGTGCAGGCCGACGAGGACACCGTCCGCGACGTGATCCACCGGTTCGATGAGATCGGCCTGGCCTGCCTGGACCCCCAGTGGGCGGGAGGCCGCCCCCGCCTGCTCAGTCCTGACGAGGACTTCGTCGTCAGGACGGCCAGCACCCGCCCGAGCAAGCTCGGCCAGCCCTTCACCTGCTGGCCCATCCGCAAGCTCGCCGCCTACCTGCGGAGAGCGCACGGCCGTGTCATCCGGATCGGCCGCGAGGCGCTACGTGTCTGCTCGCCCGCCGCGGTGTCACCTTCCAGCGGAGCAAGACGTGGAAGGAGTCGCCTGACCCCGAGCGCGACGCCAAGCTGGACCGCATCGAGAAGGTGCGGAGCACACTTCGGACCGCTGCGGCAGTTCACCATCGCCAACTCGCACCACCCCAACCACACTGCGCAGACACGGGCCCTGCACACCCACCTCCGCCGGCGCAACGCCAACACCCGCCACCGCAGCCTGAACGATCCAACGAATCCACGCGATCACAGCACTGGTGAGCAGGGGTTCACCGGGCAGGCGAACCCCTGCTCGTGACCATGGACTCATACAGGCGAGAGCATCTCCTGAAGCATGCGCTGCAACTCGGTGCGGTCCCGCGGAGTGATCCTCGCCAGCCTGCGGTCGTACTCCGCCGCGAGGGCTGCGAGTGCACGATCCCGCGCCTCTGTGCCCTCGGCGGTCAGTACGAGCCGGTGACGCCGCAGGTCCGCGTCGTCGATCTCGCGCCGGATGAACCCCTTGGCCACGAGGTTGCGGACGTAGACCGTCACGCTCGCTCTGGGGAGCAGCAGTGCCGTCGCGATCTCGGCCGGGTACGGCGACGCCTCCACCTCGGCCAGGACGAAAAACTCCTTCGTCTCCAACCCGAGCTCGGCCAGCTCACCCGTGCAGGCATCCATCACAACGCCCAGCAGCCGCTGGTTCAGCGTCCACAACTGCGCCCCGTCAACCGACATGCGACCCCTCCATCCATGTAGTACGGTTTCGCATTAGTTTAACCTCGTACAATCGATTTTCTTGTACTGGGCTCCTATGGAACAACAATCTCACGAAAGAAGTCAGGCATGCTTAGGCACCTCACGGTCCCGCGCGGTCCCATCAACCTCGCCGCGGACCTCCACCTGCCCGACAACGCCGACAGCAGCGCACCGCTGCGCGCCGTGGTGCTCTCCACCCCGGGCAGCAGCGTGAAGGAGCAGATCGGCGCCGGTTACGCCTCCCGTCTCGCCGCCCGCGGCATCGCGGCGCTCGTCCTCGACCCCGCCCATCAGGGTCAGAGCGAGGGCGAGCCCCGCGACCTCGAAGACCCCTACCGCCGAGGCGAGGACATCTCCTACGCCATCGACGCGCTCACCACGACCCCCGGCGTCGACCCGCAGCGCATCGGCGTCCTCGGCATCTGTGCCGGTGGCGGCTACGCCGTGCACACCGCTCGCACGGACCACCGCATCAAGGCGGTCGGCACGGTAGTCCCCGTCAACATCGGCGCCGCGTTCCGCAGCTTCTCCCCCGACGGTCCGGCCGCAGCACTCGACGCCCTCGCGGACGCACGCACCGAAGAGGCCCGCTCCGGCGAGACGACCCGCGTGAACTGGCTGCCCGACACCCTCGAGGACGCCACAGCAGCGGGTCTGACCGACATCGACACCACTCAGGCCGTCACCTACTACCGCACCGAGCGCGGCGGTAACGAACATTCCACGAACCGACGCCTCTTGCGCAGCGACTCCCTCCTGCTGGGCTACGACGCGTTCCACCTGGCCGATCGGCTCATGACCCAGCCACTCCAGGTCATCCTCGCCGGACGCATCGGCAACACCGGCTCCTACGACACCGGCATGCAGCTGTGGAAGCTGGCCCCCAACCCCGTCGACCTCATGGTGATCGACGGCGCCGGCCACTACGAGATGTACGACGAACCCGAATACGTCGATGCTGCCGTCGAACGACTCACCAGCTTCTATGCGAACAACCTGTAAGGCATCCGAACCGGCGAACCTGTGCGGTCCCAGCACTAGGTCGTGTCCGGCGGATCACTGGCGGAGCCAGAGTCGGATCGCGGCGGCGGTAACGGTGCCGTGGAAGACGTAGGCCCGCTTGTCGTAACGGGTCGCGACCGCGCGGGAGTTCTTGAGCCGGTTGATGGTCCGCTCGACCTCGTTGCGGCGCCGGTAGAGGTCGCGGTCGAAGCTGGCGGGCCTGCCACCGCTGCTGCCTCTGCGTCGGCGGTTGGCCCGCTGGTCCTTCGGTTCCGGGATCGTGTGCCGGATGTGGCGTCTTCGCAGGTAGCGGCGGTTTCGGCGTGAGCTGTAAGCCTTGTCGCCACTGACGTGATCCGGCCGGGTGCGGGGCCGTCCGCCCAGTGGCCGGGGAACCCGTATCCGGTCCAGGACCTCGACCATCTGCGGGGCATCGCCCCACTGACCCGGCGTGAGCAGGAACGCCATGGGACGGCAACCGCCTTCGCCGGCGAGGTGGATCTTGCAGGTCAGGCCGCCCCGGGACCGTCCGAGTCCCTCGTCGGGGCGGTGGTGCCGGGGCGTCGTCCTTTTTTCGGGATCCGCGGACGGACTGTGCGGGCGCCGGCCGCGTGCTGATGGGCCCGGCAGGACGTCGAGTCGACGCCCACCATCGACCAGTCGATCCTCCCGGCCAGGTCGGCGTCAGCCTGGACCGCGTGCAGGATCCGGTCCCAGGTACCGTCCGCCGACCAGCGGCGATGCCGTTCATAGACAGTCTTCCACGAGCCATAGCGTTCCGGCAGGTCACGCCACGGGACACCGGTCCGGACCCGAAAGAGGATCCCGTTGAGCACGGTGCGGTGGTCATTCCACCGGCCGCCCCGACCACCAAGAGGTGGCAGATGCGGCTCCAGCGATGACCACTCGCGGTTCGTCAGATCCCCCCGACCCATGCCCGAACCAACGAACGACCGGTCAGAAGGTCACATGATCCGCCGGACAGGGCCTAGCGCCCTTCCTGACTCGCTGCACTAGTGGCGGTGCCGGCCGATGCACACAGGAGGGGCGGAGCACGACGTTGAAGCAGCGGGCGGCATCAAGGCGCCTGGAGCCGGGCGACGGCAGGGAACTGCAGCGGTTCCGCGCTGTACGAGGACGACGACGGGAGCGGTCAGGAGTGACGGGCAGGGCCTGTCGGGTGGCGCGCGCCCCCGGCTCAGGGTGACTGCGAGGCGCCGTGTCGCAGGCCGTCGAAGAGGAGGGCGGTGATCTGTCGGGCCTCGACCAGCCAGCCCTCCGTGGCGCGCATTCCGCAGATGCCGCCCAGGGCACGCAACAGAGTTGGCCCTGTGATGTCGTCGCGGACGGTGCCGGCCGCACTGCCTGCTTCGAGCAGCAGGGAGAGGGCACCGGCCATACGCGTACGGGCGTCGTCGAAGACCGGTGAGTCCGTCGCCATGATGCTTTCCAGCACACCGGACATCCCCTTGCCCACCGCCGCGTGGTCCACGAGCAGCAGCAGGAAGCGCCGCAGCGCCTCCTCCGGGGCGTGCTGGTCCAGCAGGACACCGGGCGTGGCGCACAGGTCGTCGACCTCTTTGCGGTAGACCTCCTCGATCAGCGCGTCGCGGGTTTCGAAGTGGCGGTAGAGCGTTCCGACGGCGACGCCGGCGCTGCGGGCGATGTCCTCGACGTGCGCGTCGGCGTCGCCGCCGAGGAACGCCTGGCGGGCCGCGGACAGCAAGGCCTCGCGGTTGCGTCGCGCGTCGGCACGCAGCGGGCGTGGTTGCGTCAAGAGAACCTCCATAAGGTGAGTCCAGTTCCGTTTACGTGTACCTTTTCCGGAGTCAGGTTCATCTTACGGAGGAGACACCCCATGCCCATCACGGACAACAGCCTCGACGGCCTTCGGGTACTGGTCACCGGCGGCAGCCGGGGCCTGGGCGCGGCGACCGTGCGCCGCTTCGTCACCGCGGGCGCGACCGTACTGACGGCCTCCCGCAGCCGGCCCGAGGAGGACAGCGGCGCCACATTCCTCGCGGCGGACCTCTCCACGCAGCAGGGAGTGGCCGAACTCGGCCGCCGCGTCGTCGAGCAGGTGGGCGGCGTGGACGTGCTCGTGAACAACGCGGGCGCGGCGAGCTCCCCGGCGCCGACCCTGAGCCGGTCGGACGAATCCTGGCAGGCGGACCTGGAAATGAACCTCCTCAGCGCCGTGCGCCTGGACCGGGCCCTGGTGCCGGGAATGGTCGAGCGGGGCTCCGGCGTCGTCGTGCACGTCTCCTCGATCGCCAGCCAGCTGCCTCAGCGCACCGAGGCGTCCTACGCCGCCGCCAAGGCCGCGCTCAACACCTACAGCCGCGAACTGGCCACCGAAGTCGGCGCACACGGGGTGCGCGTGGTCTGTGTCCTTCCCGGCTTCGTCGTCACCGACGGCGCCACCGCCCACCTGAAGCACATGGCCGAGAAGCAGGGCATGACCACCGAAGAGGTCACCCGGCAGATCGTGGACCACCTGAACGTTCCCATGGGCCGCCCCGGCGATCCCGAGGATGTCGCCGAGATGATCGCCTTTCTCGCCTCCGGCCGCGCGAAATGGCTCACCGGAGCGCAGTTCCGCGTCGACGGCGGCATCATCCCGACCGTCTGAGCAACCACCGACAGCACGAACAGGACACCCCATGCCCATCACCCTGGCCTCCGTGATCATCGACGCCGCCGACATCGAGAAGGAAAGCTCGTTCTGGCACCAGCTGCTCGGCGGCTCCCTCACTCCCACGCCGACGCACCACTTCGTCCAGGCTCCCGGCCTCCCGGTGATCGTGGTCCAGTCCGCTCCCGGACACACCGCCCCGAACTGGCCGGACGGCACCTCCCAGCAGATGCACCTCGACTTCGGCGTCGACGACCTCGCAACCGCCGACCGCACGGCCACCGACGCCGGCGCCACCCGACTGCGCCCCACCGACGAGATCACCCCGGAAACTCGCACCGGTAGCCGGGTCTACGCCAGCCCGGCCGGACACCCCTTCTGCCTGCGCTCAACCTGAGCCGGCCGGCCGTCCACCGGGCCGCGCCTGTCGTCAAACGATCGTTTGCCTACAGGTATCGCGGGTGAAAGCGCCGCGGTCTCAGGCATTGCGCGGCCGTGTGGACATTCCGGCTCCGGGTCAGGCCGGCGGGCCGGGTGTGTATCTGGCGAGCATGGTCTGGACGGCCTCTTCGACGGCGCTATCGATGTCGGAGGCGGCGGGGTTCCAGCCGGTCAGCAGCATGCGGGGCCACAGGACGTAGTTAGCGATCATGCCGAGGAACTGGTTCGCGGCGCTTTCAGCGTCGGGCACATCAGCGTTGCCCGCCTCATGCTCGGATTCCAAGTAGTGCTGGACGGAGGCGAAGTAGGGCAGTTTGCCGAGCTGGAACTGCATCCGTCCCAGCTCGGGGAAACGAGGCAGTTCGGCGATGACGATCCGGAACAGGCCTGTCATGCGGGGCTGGCCGATCAGGTCGGCGTACCGGTGGCCGATGGCTGTCAGCCCGGAGCGCAGATCTCCCGCCTGTGGCCGCGCGGCGGTATCGCCGACGTCGCGCTGCCAGGACTCGGTGACGATGGCCTCGAAGAGGGCCGCCTTGGTGGGGAACTGCTTGAACAGGGTGGACTTCGAGACCCCGGCCGCTTCGGCGATCCGCGCGAGGGAGGTGCCGTCGTAGCCGCGGTCCAAGAACAGTTCCGTGGCCGCGGAGGTGATCGCCTCACGCTTCTGCTGGGCGAGCCTGCGGTGATGCGCGGTGAGTTCTGCTGCCATGCGGAGAGTATGCCGCAGCCCCGAGGCGAGTCACTTGACTCGCCTCGGGGGGCCACTTACGGTGCAGCAGTAAGGCGAGTCGAGTGACTCGCATCTGAGGTGTGGCACCTGGGCGCATCCTCGTTGTCGCACGATGGAGGAAGTTCATGACAGTCGACAAGATCGCTTTGGTGACCGGTGCGAATCGCGGCCTCGGGCGCAGCGCGGCCATCGCCCTGGCCACACGCGGGGTGCGGGTCGTGGTCACCCACCGCGGTGACGCGGCCGGGGCTGAGAAGACGGTGGAAGAGGTGCAGGCCGCGGGTGGGACGGCCGCTGCTCTCCGGCTCGACATCAGCGACGTCCCCTCTTTCGCGTCCTTCACCTCCGAACTGGGCGCGCAGCTGGAGCGCTGGGGTACTTCGCGGCTCGACATCCTGGTCAACAACGCGGGACTGGGAGTCTTCGGGCCGCTGGAGACCGTCACGATCGACGACTTCGACACGGTGATGGGCACCAACGTCCGGGGCACGTTCTTCCTCATCCAGTCGCTCATGCCGCTGCTGGCCCAGGGCGGCCAGGTCATCAACGTCTCGACGTCACTGACCCGCCACACCAGCCCCGCCACCTCGGTCTACTCCGCCTCGAAGGCCGCCGTCGAAGCTCTGAGCCGCACCCTCGCCGCAGAACTCGGACCTCGCGGCATCCGGGTCAACTCCATCGCCCCGGGGCCGACCGCCACCGACTTCAACGGCGGAGCGATGCGGGACGACGCCGGAATGCGCCAGGCTTTGGCCGGACAGACCGCGCTCGGCCGCGTCGGCGAACCTGAGGAGATCGGTGACGCCATCGCCACACTGGCCTCCGAGGGACTGCGCTGGGTCACCGCCCAGCGCATCGAGGTCTCCGGCGGCGCCCTCCTGTGACGCCGGGCGACGGCGAGACGTCAGCACCGCCTGGGTGCCGCTCGTGCCACAACGGGGCGACCTCGGGGACAAGTTCTGCGATCACGTCGGGCGTCAGCCCGGTGATCCGCGGGCTACGCATGGTTGCCGCACGCGTCCGATTCCCCACCACACGGGTCGTGCTCAACGATCAAGGTCTCGCCAACCACGCACGAGCCCGTAAGGACTGTCCCGTAAGTACCGCTTGCCACCGGCGCTGCGCCTTCGTCGGCTAGCACGGCCGGCCAGCGTTCGACCAGACGCTCCGCCTCCCGCTCGTGGGCGAGGCAGGCGGCGCGTACCGGTTCGGTCGGCTCGGGTTCGATGAAGCTCCGATAGACCTGGCCCCGTGCGGTTCGCGCGTCCTCGTTTCCTTCACTTCTCCCCGCTTTCCCCACCCGACTAGCACGCCGTACTAGTACGGCGTGCTAGCGTCTTCCTAGCACGCTGTACTAGTAAGGGTGCGGCCGAGGCGCGAAGGGGTGCGCGGAGCATGGCGTTGAAGCAGTGGGCGGCATCAAGGCGCCTCAAGCCGGGCGACGGCAGGGAACTGCAGCGGTTCCGCTGGTGGCAGCTCCCCGTGCGATCCCTGTTCTGGCTACGGCTTGCCGGTGACGGCGGGCAGGAACGCCTGTACGCCGTCGACGTACGGCACTGGGCGCGATTGGACAACAGCAGGATCCGGGCGCATCTGTTCCTGGACGGCAGGCACGTGGCCGAGTCGAAACTGCCCGCGCTCCTCCCTGTCGACGGGGGCGTCATCGAGGTGGCGATGAGCAGCTACGGCATCAAGCGCTGCCACTATCGCCCCTCGGACGGACACCCGTCTCAGCTCACGCCTGACCCCGCCTCCGCGGAGGGACGGAGGGCGCGCTTCGGCACCCGCCACCCGGGGCTGAGCCGGGCGATCACCATCGGATCGGTGCTGCTGCTGGTCATCGGTGTGGGCCTGAACCTGCTGCAGCTCGCTGAACCCGTCTCTCACATCCCCCCCGTCACACAGCGGGTCGGAACCTTCGTATCGCCGATACACCTGCCGATCTGGCTGAACCTCGCACTGGGAGGCGGGGCCGTTCTGGCAAGCATGGAGCGCGCTCTCCGCCTGCGGTACTCCTCCCTGCTCGACGCGGCCGGTCACTGACTCATCGAAGCGAGGAAGGCACGACCACGCCCTCTTCGGCCGGCCTCTCGCGCGACCGGCGCAGCCGGGCTGCAGGGCATGGCACACGTAGGACGAAAGGAAGACGATCATGATCCAGTCGAGGCCACGGACCGCCGCCAAGTACGGGGCCGCGTTCGCCGCGGCCCTCATGGTCCTGACAGGGTGCTCGTCCGGCGCCTCGGGGCTGCGCAGCACGTCCGCAACGGGCGCGTCGGCCCCGGCTCCCTCCCCGGACCCGCTCACTTGGAGCACGTGCGGGAAGGACCTGGAATGCGCCACGATCAAAGTACCGGAGGAATACACCGCCCCCGAGGGCGCACAGATCCCGCTCGCGGTCATGCGGCACCGGGCCACCGATCCCGCTCAGCGCATCGGCAGTCTCATCTTCAACCCGGGCGGACCCGGGGTCGCCGCCACCGAGACACTGCGTAATCTGCCCAAGACAGCCGGCACTCCGGGCGCTTTCTCGCCCGCTGTGCTCGCCAGATTCGACGTCATCGCCATGGACCCGCGCGGCGTCGGCCAATCGCAGGCGGTTCGCTGCCTGACCGACCAGCAGCGAGCCGACGCCGCCGGCACCTCCTTCGACCCGGCGATCCCCGGGGGCAAGCCTCTGCCGCGACTGCTGGCCGATGCCGCCGCGTTCACCGACGGCTGCGCCAAGCACCAGAGCAAGAAGTTCCTGGCCAGCCTTTCCACCGACAACGTGGCTCGCGACATCGACCGGGTCCGCGCCGCACTCGGCGAGAAAAAGATCACGTACTACGGCTTGTCCTACGGCACCGTGGTCGGCCCGATGTACGCCACCCTCTTCCCTCACCGAGTCCGCCAGATGGTGCTCGACGCGCCCGTCGACACCAACCAGTGGTTCGGCAACTCCCTCCCCTTCCAGAACGACGTCGCTGTGGCAAGCGAACGAACCCTCAACGCCTGGTTCAAGACCTGTCGCGCCGAAGGGGCCGCAGTATGCCCGTTCGGGGCGGGTGACCCGGAGGCGGCGTTCGACACACTCATCGACACGTTGGAAGCGAAGCCACTGAAGATCGCACCCGCCCAGGGGGGCGCCACCCCGGGCGGCGAGCTCGACGGTGCCATGGCCCTGGAGACCACCCGAGCCCTGGCCGGCGACCAGAACACCTGGCCCTTGCTGACCTCGGCACTGCTGGCCGCGCAGAAGGGCAACGGCGCACCCCTCTACACCCTGTGGAGCAGCGTCACGGTATCCCCCTTCCCCGTCCCCACCGCGATGTTCGAAACCCACACTGCGGTACGCTGCGCCGACTGGAAGACCCCGTCCGGCATCGCCGCGCACAAGGCCGCAGCCACAAAGGCCATTACTGAGGCGAAGCGGATCGGGACCCGGGCCGCGTACTCCGCTCTCAACTGCGCACGGTGGCCCGCGCCGAACAAGGACCGCGTCACCAAGCCGCTCACAGGCGCCGGTGCGCCACCGGCACTGGTGGTCGCAGGCCGACTGGACCCCGTCACCCCCCATCACTGGGCCGAGAACATGACCCGGACTCTGGACGCCGCGGTCCTGCTCACACGTGAAGGAGTCGGACACGGCTCCTACGGCATCAACTCGTGTGTCAACAAGGCAGTTGACGCCGCACTCCTCCACGGCACCCACCCCGCCGACGGCACCGTGTGCAAGACGGACACGCCCGCGACCACCCGCCCCCTTGTCCCTGCGAGGCGTTGAGTCACAGCCAGCCGTCACCCACCCACGCATACGCATGGCATGACCTCAGAACAGCGGAAGGACTTACGCACGGGTTGGCTGGTGTTCAAGGCCACAGCTAAGGGCTGGCCCGCATGTCCCGCCGGGTGCCCGACGACAGCCAAGGCACCTCGTCACGTTGTCGGAGCGTCCCCATACATCCAGTATGTGGACGCTCCTTCGCTTTGCGATGCGCCGCGTCTGGACGCCATGCGCTTGATCCACCGGGAATTGCGGGATAGTCCTCACGCAACCCACTTCAGGGACCCGCCCGTGCGTGATTCTGCGCCGGCTTGGTGAACTGACGCACCGCAAAAGCGGACAGAAAATAGGTCCTGCGTTCTCAACCGAGGCGGTCTCGGCGATGTAATCCGCGGTTGCTGACGGCGCAGATCAAACAAGACAGAAGGAAAACCCGCGCCTTTCCCTCGTTGCCACCCCACTCACAGCACACCACCTGGCCAGTTCAAGGGGAGACCGCCCCGTCATCGGCGACTCCGATTGCACCAGCGGTCTCTCCCACTGCTGCTACCGCACGTCCAGCACACCTTTCGCCGACGTCGACTCCAGTCTCCGCAACACCGCGATCGCCCGGCCCACCCCGGCTTGAGGGATAGACCCAGCGGCACGGCCAGGGCCCGCCGGGAGCCCGGCACGAGAACGGTCATAACTGCGGGTCCTGTGCATCCCGCACGTCCCGTCGGGACGCCCCCCAGGCGCGAGGCGGACGCCGGTTACGCCTCTGTCACGACGGTGGACTCGGCGCACACCGTGCAATAGATACCGAAATGCCCATTCTCCAGGTCGTACAGAACTATGCCGTAACGTCACCAGTTTCACGGCTCGAACCGGAGGTAGGAGAACCACTGAAAAGCAGATCAGGGGGAGAGGGCGTAGCAGTTACTCCCTGATGGGTGGGCGAACGCCCAATTCGTTCCACCTGCCCCTTGACAGGGATTAGAGGAAGGGAGGGTGCGACCGATGAGCCTCTCTTCTGCACACATTTCACTCTCTTGTCGGCGATAGAAACTCTTGCCCACTTCGGCTAGCACAAAGGGGAGTTCTGATGCCCACGACTCTCGCTCAGAAGCTGTATCTGCTCTGCTACACCGTCAAGAAGGAAAAGTTCCAGCTCGACAACATTCAGGGGCGCGGCCAGCTGCTGCGGGCCGGGGCGATGACTGAGCTGGCCCGTATCGGTCTGCTGGACGCGACCGGGGGGAAGGTTCGGCGGCTCTCCGGCAATCCGCCTGAGGATCCGTTCACGGCATCGGTCTGGTACGACCTGCCCGAGGACAAGCCCAAGGGCTGGCTGAAGTTCCTGCACAACAAGGCGCACACAGCCGAAACCCCGGTCCGCGACCAGTTGCTCGCCTCCGGGGATGTCGCCATCGAACGGCGGAAGAAGCTGGGGGTCGTGTCCACCAACAGGGTCACCGTGGTGCACCCGGACCTGGTGGACGCCCTGCAGGACCGGGTGCGCGCGATCGTGCTCGACGGCGCTCCCGCCGATGACCTGACGGACGAGCTGGCCATGGCCGTCCTGGCGGTCGAGCTGGAGCTCACCTCGGTGTGGAGCAAAGAGGACCGCCGCACCCACAAGTCCGCCCTGAAGGCGCAAGCGGCGCGGTTCGACGCGTTCGTCCCCGGACTGCGCAAGGCACTGCGCGACTCCTATCTCGCGAGCCGGGCCGTGGGAGGCGGCTGGAGCGCCTGAACCGCACCACGACCGCAACGAGAAATTCCCGAGAGACGCTGCAACCGCAGCCCGTGACCAGGAGTGATCGATGACCCAACTCGAAGGCGAGCATGCCTCCTCCCCAACTCACGACCGGGCCAACACAAGCGCGCCGCCCCCCGCCCCGGGTTCACCCGTTCTCGAGTCCATGGGCGGCATCGCGGGCTTCGTCTACTCGACCGTCCCGGTCGTGGTGTTCGTGATCGCACTCGCCTTGCTGTCGACGAAGGCAGCCGTGATCGCGGCTGTAGCAACCGGTGCGGTGCTCACCGTGGCCCGGCTGGTGCGTGGGGAACGTCTTCTCGCCGCTTCGGGCAGCCTGACCGGTGTTCTGGTCGCGGCAGGCATCGTCGCACTCACCGGATCCGCCAAGGACTTCTTCCTGCTGGGCATCTGGGTGGCCTTCGCAGGATTCCTCGCCACCTTCGGTTCGGTCCTCCTGCGCCGCCCCCTGACCGGTGTGGTGTGGAACCTCCTGCACGGTGGCGCGCACGCCTGGCGCGCGGACCGTCAGGTTCTGCGGGCACACGACATAGCCACGCTCGCAGCGGCGAGCGTCTTCGGCGCCCGGTTCGTAGTGAAGCAGTGGCTCTACGTGCATGACGCCACCGGCTGGCTCGCCTTCGCGAAGATCGCCATGGGCACCCCCCTCACCGTCGTCGCCGCACTGGTCGTCGCCTGGGCCTTCCGTGCAACGTCCAAACGTCTGGCGGACAGCCGACCGGTCCCGACCATCGCTCAGCACGAGGCCGAACTCCCCCCTCGTCAGGATGCGTCCGGGTAACGAGCAGTCACATCACCTCAGCGAGGAAGGAACCTCATGTCGATCAGCCACACGCAAACGGAGACGGTGCGGGAACTCGGAGCCTTCGAGCGGACCATCGATCTCTACATGCATCGAAACCCTGTCCAGTTCTCCCTGGTCGCCGAGATCGACCGCAAGGTCTGTGAGCAGACGCTGGCACGGGCGCTGAAGCAGGTACAGGCACAGCACCCGCTCCTCCGCGTCTCGGTCGACCGCCGGTCCGCTCAGGCTCGGTACCGCTGGGCAGAGGGCCCGGTCAGGATCGAATCCGCCGCCGAGGGAACGCCCTGGCAGGCGGTCGTCGCCCGTGAGCAGACGTGCCCCATCGCGCCGGAGCCCGGCCCGCTCCTGCGGACCGTACTGATTCCCGCGGAAACAGGCAGCTTCATTGTGCTGACCTTCGCTCACCAGATCACCGATGGCACCGGCGGCATGCGGGTGGTGTCGGACCTCGTCGCCGCCCTCGACGGCGACGAGGAGAGCGGTAGGCCGACCCCGGGGCAGGATGCGCCGCCCTCCCAGGAGGCCCTCCTGCAGGCCCTCGACGCGGCGACGCCTCCCGTAGGGCCGCCCCAGGACGAGCTGATGAACCCGCCCGGCGAGCTGACTCAGTTCTCGGGACGGGCACCGCACGTCTCCGCCTTGGCCCTGCAACGCGGTCTGACCGCACGCCTCGTGGCCCGCTGCCGCGCGGAGGGCGTGTCCGTGCACGCCGCGCTGTGCGCTGCCGCCGGCACGGTCTTCCACCGCGCGGGCCGCACCCGGGTGAGGGTGCTGAGCCCGGTCGACCTGCGCCGTGCCGCGGGTCTGCCCGACGCCGTCGCCAATCGCTTCGCCGGAGCGCGGACAGTCAGCGAGGCATCCCAGGCCGAAGATTTCTGGAAGCTGGCCCAGCATCATCACCAGGCTCTGCAACACGAGCGGACACCCGGGTTGCTCAAAGCCGGTTCGCAGGCGCTGGCCCATCAGCCGCCGACCACCCCCGAGGAGGCCGAGGCGATGATGACCGCGGTCACCGCCGCCGACATCCAGATCACCAATCTCGGAGTGGTCGAGGCGCCTGCACACGGCCGCGCCCGTCTCACCGCTCTGTGGGGACCGGCGCAGACCACCCAACTGGCCGGCGAACACGTCCTGGGTGTCGCCACCTGCGAGGGGCGCCTACGCATGACGGAGCTGACCCACGACCCCATGGCCGTTCTGCTGCCCGACATGGTCGCCGTCCTCGCCCAGCAGTGCACCGAACCCGGCGCGCCCTCCTCCTGATGCGTGCAGGGCACCGAGCACCGTCCCAGACACACCGTCGGCCATCCGGCGGTTCGAAACGCCCGGGACGCCCTCGCCGAACGGGCAGAGCGCCACCGAACCGATCCGGCCACCACATCCACACCACGCCCTCGACAGCCGCACCCGATGAGCGACACACAGGAGTGACCATGCAGTCCCGTACCGACGCCCACGAAACAGTCGATACCGCCTTCCTGGCCGAGCTGCGGTCCCGTATTCCTGCGGACCGTGTGCTCACCAGCGGACCGGAGTACACGCGAGCCGTGGCGCTGTTCAACGCAGCGGTCGATGTCCGCCCTTCCGTCGTCGTGCGGTGCGCGAGCACCGCTGACGTGCAGGCGGGAGTACGCGCTTCTCGCAACCATGGAGTGCCACTCTCCGTGCGTGGCGGGGGTCACGACTTCTGGGGCCGGGCGTTCCGTCCCGGTGGGCTGGTTCTCGATCTGACCGACATGAGGGACGTGCAGGTCGACGTCGACCACCGTTACGCGACGGTGGGTGGCGGGGCGCTCTCGTCCGACGTCGTCTCGGCCGGCGAGCGGGCGGGTCTGACCGCCGTCACCGGAACGGCGGGCTCCGTCGGCATGGTCGGCCTCACGCTCGGCGGCGGCTACGGCCCCCTCCTGGGCCAATTCGGCCTAGCAGCCGACAACCTGCTCGGCGCCGAGGTCGTCCTGGCCGACGGTTCACGGGTGAACACCGACGCCGAACAGCACCCGGACCTCTTCTGGGCGCTGCGCGGCGGCGGCGGCAACTTCGGCGTCGTGACCTCGGCACGGATCCGCCTGCACCCCGTACCGACCGTCATCTCGGGAACCATCCTGTACCCGATCGACCACAGCGCAGGCATTCTGGCCGACCTCGGCGGGATCCTTCAGGACAGTCCCGACGAGCTGACGGTAGACGTGGGGTTCCTTCCCGGCCCGGACGGCAAGCCGACGGTGTACGTCGCGCCGACCTGGTCAGGGAACCTCGACGCGGGCAACGCCGAGAACGGACCGGTGCGTGCACTGGCCAAGCTCAGTACACCCTTGCTCGCCGACATCGGACCGGCCGCTCGTTCCACGACGCTGGCCGCGACGGACGCCATGTTCCCACCCGGACGCATGGGCGCGATCCGCACACGGACCATCCAGAGCGTCACAGGCTCCATCGCGACCGTCCTGGACCGAGCCGCCCAGGAGTTCACCTCACCGTTCTCCGCGATCGTGTGGCACCAGTTCCACGGTGCAGCCACCCGCCCACCACTCGGTTCCACGGCTTTCGGCCGACGCGAACCGCACCTCATGGTCGAGCTGATCTCCATGTGGGAGAACGGCGAGAACCAGGACCACACAGGTAGGTCCTCGCACCTGCGCTGGCTGGAAGAAACCCACGCAGCCCTCGAACCGTTTTCCCTGCCGGGCGGCTACGTGAACTTCCTGGGGCCGGAAACTCCCGACCAGATAGCGAACTCCTACGGGCCGAACACCGAACGCCTGCTCGCCGTGAAGTCCGCAGTCGACCCGGACTCGGTCTTCTCCGCCACACCGCTCCCTACATCCACCGCCGACGCCTGATCCCGCGCGTGTGAGGTGAAGGAGAGATCGCCGACCTGGTCAACGGCAGCGACTCCTCACCCCTGCCTCCTGCTGATCAACGCTGGAGCCTGCCGCCGCCCCACACCGGGCCTCGGCACGCGCACAGCGGCCGCAGCTCTTCGAGGGCTGCGCGCGGCGCACGGCCGGAGCACGACAGCCGCCGTGAGCAGAGCAGTTGCGGCGGAAAGGGCGCGTCGCTCGAGCAAGCGGTAAGTCGTGTCCGGTGGGACAGCTTGTCTGTCGTGCCCGCCCGGAAACTCGTGTCGCCAGGCACGTACACGCGGGCACCCCGGCGAGGGCGGACCTCTTTCATAGTGGTCCGCCCTCGTTCTCTCTACTGGCCCGCAGCTGCTTGCGCGTTTCTCAGGGCATCGCGGTCTGAGGCGCACGCTCCGACATGACGGCCGAAGGCGACCAACAGGCTGGCGGTTGAGCAGCGACAGACAGCTGCAACTCGGAGGTTCTTCCAAATGTCGGGCCGGCGCAGAAAGGCCTCCGGCCAGCTGCCCCTCCGCGGGCACCCGGAGCCTCCCATCCCCTCGGAAAGCGTTTCCCGGCCGCAGCGTCAAGCACGCTTGTCCACCGGCTGTCCACCGGAGCAAGTGACTACGCGGCGACCGAAGGGCTGAACTGCACCAGAACAGCAGTTCAGAGCCTTGCCGAAGCTCACAGGCGACAGCGAAAACAAACCTGGGACCTGCGCATTACATGCACAGACGACCGGTGCCCGATTTAACAGGATTCCAAGGTCATCCCAAACAAGAAACCCCAGGTCAGAAACTCGACCTGGGGTTTACCATGGAGCCGCCTTCGGGATTCGAACCCGAGACCTACGCATTACGAGTGCGTTGCTCTGGCCAACTGAGCTAAGGCGGCACGCTCCGGCACACCATGGTGCGACCAGCAGCGACGCCAAGTCTACACAGTTTCCCAGGGTGCTCCGAACCGCCCTGGGCCCCGCCCGTACCCCCAGGTCAGGAGCACTTCTTGCCGTCCTTGGGAGGCGTGCCCTCCAGCAGGTACGTGTTGATCGCCGTGTCGACGCAGTCGCTGCCCCGGCCGTACGCCGTGTGCCCGTCGCCCTCGTAGGTGAGGAGGCGGCCGGAGGAGAGCTGCTCCGCCAGCGAGCGCGCCCACTTGTACGGCGTGGCCGGGTCGCGGGTGGTTCCGACCACGACGATGGGGGCGGCTCCCTCCGCCTCGGTGCGGTGGGGGGTGCCGGTGGCCTCGACCGGCCAGGATCCGCAGTTCAGGGCCGCCCAGGCGAAGCCCTTGCCGAAGACCGGGGAGGCCTTCTCGAAGGCGGGGAGGGCCTTCTCCACGTCTTCGGGGCGGGTGAAGGCGGGGGCGAGGTCGAGGCAGTTCACCGCGGCGTTGGCGAACATCAGATTGGCGTACGACCCGTCGGGCTCGCGCTCGTAGTAGCTGTCGGCCAGGGCGAGCAGGCCGGAGCCCTCCCCCCGCTTGGCCTCGGCCAGCGCCCGGCGGAGCTGCGGCCAGGCCCCCTCGTCGTACATCGCCGCGATGACGCCGGTCGTCGCCAGGGATTCGCCCAGCTCGCGGCTCTCGCCGGTCGGGACCGGTTCGGCGTCCAGGTCGGCGAAGAGCTTCTTCAGCGCGGTCGCCGCGTCCGCGGTGGACGTGGTGCCGAGCGGGCAGTCCTTCTCCTTGACGCAGTCCGCGGCGAACGACTGGAACGCGGTCTCGAAACCGGCGGTCTGGTCGCGGTTGATGTCGATCGCGGACAGCGACGGGTCCATCGCGCCGTCGAGGACGAGCCGGCCCACGCGGGCCGGGAACAGATCGGCGTACGTCGCGCCGAGGAACGTCCCGTACGAGGCGCCCAGGTAGTGGAGCCTCTCGTCGCCGAGCAGGGCACGCAGGATGTCCATGTCACGCGCGGTCTCGACCGTGGAGACGTGCGGGAGGATCTTGCCCGACCGCTTCTCGCAGCCGGTCGCGAAGGTGCGGAAGGCCTCGTTCAGCTTCGCGACCTCCGCGTCGTCGTCGGGGGTCTGGTCCACCTGGGTGTAGGCGTCCATCTCCTTGCCGGTGAGGCAGGTGACGGGTTCGCTGCGGGCGACCCCGCGCGGATCGATGGCCACCATGTCGTACCGGGCGCGGACCGGGGCCGGATAGCCGATGGCCGCGTATCCCTGGAGGTAGCCGATGGCCGATCCGCCGGGGCCGCCCGGGTTCACCAGGAGCGAACCGATCCGCTTCCCGGGGCCGGTGGCCTTCTTCCGTGAGACGGCCAGGTCGATGTCACCGCCGTCGGGCTTCGCGTAGTCCAGCGGCGCCTTCATGGTCGTGCACTGGAAGCCCTCCACCCCGCAGTCCCGCCAGCGCAGCTTCTGCCCGTAGTACGGCTTGAGCTCTTCGGCGGCCGCGGAGCCGGTGGCCGAGGCACGCGGCGCCGATCCGCCGCTGCTGCAACCGGAGACGAGGAGACCGGCAGTGCCGAGCGCGGTGGCGAAGACGGTGAACAGGCGCCTGGTGTTCATCCCCGGAGCGTAGCCGCAGGGTGACGACTCCACCGATTCCCTGCTCTTACGGGTGAATTCGCGCGTCGCGTCCCGGCCGGGAGCGGCGGCCGTCAGCCGGCCCGGAGAGCCATCGTCATCGCCTCCACCGCCAGCAGCGGGGCGACGTTGCGGTCCAGCGCCTTACGGCAGGCGATCACGGCTTCTATCCGCCGCAGGGTGTGCTCGGGGGCCGACGCCCCGGCGATCCGGTCGAGCGCGTCCCGTACGTCGGTGTTGGCGAGGGCGGTCCGGGAGCCGAGCTGGAGGGCCAGCACATCGCGGTAGAAGCCGGTGAGCTCGGTGAGCGCGAGATCGAGGCTGTCGCGCTGCGTGCGGGTCCTGCGGCGCTTCTGCTTGTCCTCAAGCTCCTTCATCACTCCGGCGGTGCCACGCGGCATGCGACCCCCGGCGGCGGCACCGAGCGCCGCCTTCAGCTCCTCGGTCTCCTTGCCGTCCACCTCCTCCGCGGCCTGCTTGGCGTCGTCGTTGGCCGTGTCGATCAGCTCCTGGGCCGCCTTGAGGCAGCCTCCGACGTCCTGGACGCGCAGCGGCAGCTTGAGCACCGCGGCCCGCCGCGCACGGGCCCGCTCGTCCGTGGCCAGCCGGCGCGCCCTGCCGATGTGCCCCTGCGTGGCACGGGCGGCGGAGGCCGCCCGCTCGGGGTCGACGCCGTCCCGCCGGACGAGCATGTCCGCGACGGCGTCGACCCGTGGCGTGCTCAGGGTGAGATGGCGGCAACGGGAGCGGATCGTGGGCAGCACGTCCTCCAGCGACGGTGCGCAGAGCAGCCACACGGTGCGGGGGGCCGGCTCCTCCACCGCCTTCAGCAGGACGTTGCCCGCGCCCTCGGTGAGACGGTCGGCGTCCTCCATGACGATGACCTGCCAGCGCCCCACGGCGGGCGAGAGCTGAGCACGGCGGACCAGCTCACGGGTCTCCTTCACGCCGATGGAGAGCATCTCGGTGCGGATCACGTCGACGTCCGCGTGGGTCCCGATCAGGGCCGTGTGGCAGCCGTCGCAGAATCCGCAGCCCGGTTCCCCGCCCAGGGCGCGGTCGGGGCTGGTGCACTGGAGCGCCGCGGCGAAGGCACGGGCGACGGTCGACCGGCCGGATCCGGGCGGCCCGGTGAACAGCCAGGCGTGGGTCATCTTCGACCCCGAGGGCACCGGAGTGCGGTCGGACTGCGCGGTGACCAGCGCATCGGCGTCCCGGGCGGCGGCACCGAGCTGCTCCCGCGCTCGGTCCTGCCCGACCAGGTCGTCCCATACGGTCATGGGTCACCGTCCTTCCGGTGGTGTGCTGCTGAGGAAGCCGGATTCCATTGTGCGGGAGGGGTCTGACAGCCCGGACCACACCGGCACCGGACCGGTCCTCTCCGTACGTCCTCGCCACCGCCGCGGCCCGGCTTCACCACCGCTCGACGGAACGGGCGCCCCGGGAGCGGTGATCCGTCACCCCGGGACGCCCGCGCCGGACGCCTCACGTTCCGTCAGCCGCGCGGCCCGCGGCCTCCACGGCCGCGCCGGTCCTGGTCGTCGTCCTCCTGGCCACCGAGCAGTTCGTCGGCCAGGGTCGGCAGGTCGTCGAGCGGTGTCTCCTCGGCCCAGTCCGGGCGAGGCCGCCGGCGGCGGTCCGAACGGTCCTGGTCCCCGCCGTCCGTCCGCGGGTTCTCACCGACCTGGGGCAGCTCGCGCGTGCGCTCGTTCTCGCCCTCGGACCCGCGCTCGTCCCGGAAGACGCCCGGCGGCACCCGGTCGGCCGGGTTCTCGTCGCGCACGGGCGGCAGCACGGTCGTCTCGTCCGCGTCCCGTACGGCCGGCAGGACGGTCGTCTCCTCGGCGTCGGGGGCGGAACGGTCCTGCGGCCGGGCCAGCGGTACCGGCTGCGTGATCTCGTTCGGGTTCACGACGGGGGTCGGCACCGTGAGCTCGTTGTCAGGCGCCGAAGATGCCGAAGATCCAGAAGGTCCCGGGGAATCGGACGGCGCGGACTCCCGCGACGCCGTCTCGGCGGCTGCGGCGGCGGCCGCCGCCTCTGCCCGGCGCCGTGCCTCCTCGGCACGCACCAACGCCGCCTCCGCCTTGCGCTGCTTCTCCAGGCGGAGTTCCTCCGCCTCCTTGCGGAGCCTGGCCTCCTCGGCCGCCTGCTTGCGCAGCCGCTCCTGTTCGGCCTCGCGCGCACGCTCCTCCGCCTCGACGCGGGCCCGCTCCTGCTCGGCGCGGCGGCGGGCCTCCTCGGCACGCTGCCGGGCCTCCTCCGCCTGCCGCTCGGCCTCACGCTGCCGGGCCTCTTCCTCCTCGCGGCGCCTGCGCTCCTCCTCCTCGGCACGGAGCTTGGCGAGCTGCGCCTGCCGCTCGCGCTCCAGCCGCTCCTCCTCGGCCTTGCGGGCCGCCTCCTCCTCGGCCTTGCGGCGGGCCTCCTCCTCGGCCGCCCGGCGCGCCTCCTCCTGGGCCTTGATCTCGGCCTCGGAGAGGGGCAGGAGCTGGTCGAGCCGGTGCCGTACGACGGTGGTGATCGCCTCGGGTTCCTGCCCGGCGTCCACCACGAGGTAGCGGAACGGGGCGGCCGCCGCGAGGGTGAGGAACCCGGCCCGCACCCGGTTGTGGAACTCGGCCGGCTCGGACTCCAGCCGGTCGGGCGCCTCCGTGAAGCGTTCCCGGGCGGTCTCCGGGGCGACGTCCAGAAGGACCGTCAGGTTCGGTACGAGGCCGCTCGTCGCCCACCGCGAGATACGGGCGATCTCGGTCGGGGAGAGGTCCCGGCCCGCGCCCTGGTAGGCGACGGAGGAGTCGATGTAGCGGTCCGAGATGACGACCGCGCCGCGTTCCAGCGCCGGGCGGACCACCGAGTCGACGTGCTCGGCGCGGTCCGCTGCGTACAGGAGTGCCTCGGCCCGGTTGGACAGCCCGGCGGAGGACACGTCGAGCAGGATCGACCGCAGCCGCTTGCCGATGGGGGTCGCCCCCGGCTCACGCGTCACGACGACCTCGTGGCCCTTGGCCCGGATCCACTGGGCGAGCGCCTCGACCTGGGTGGACTTGCCGGCCCCGTCGCCGCCTTCGACGGCGAGGAAGAAGCCCGACGCGGCGGGTGCCACCGCCGGGTCGCCCCCGCGCAGCGCGTCCCGCAGGTCCCGGCGGAGCGGGACACCGGACCGGTCGTCGATCCGGGCGAGGACGATCACGGCGACGGGCAGCAGCAGCGCGCCGATGAGCATCAGGGCGAATGCCGCGCCGCCGTGGGCGAAGACGAAGTCGCCGGAACCGAGGCGGTGCCATCCGATCGCGGCGGCGAGCAGCGGGCCCCCCACCGCGCCGAGGGCGACGAGCACCCGGACGACGGCCTGGAGGTGCTCGGTCGTCCTGGCCTGGCGGGGCGCCTCGGTCTCCTGGTCGAGGATCGCGTGGCCGACACGGGCGGCGACCCCCGCCGCGTAACCGGCGAGCAGCGCGAGGAAGACCCCGGTCGCCGTGTCCGCCACCAGGCCGAGTGCGAGGAGGGCGACCCCGGTGACGGCGATGGCGAGGGCGAGCAGCCGGCGCCGCGACAGGGCGGGCAGCACCTTCTCCGCGGTGCGCATGCCGAGAGCCGTACCGCCGGTCAGGACGAGGATCAGCAGGGCGAAGGCCGCGGGGCCGCCGCCCAGGTCGAAGGCGTGCAGCACGACGACCCCCGCGGCGGCCGCGATGGCACCGGCGACGGCCGCGCACGCGGCGACGACGAGCCGGATCGAACCCGTACGGCCCTTGTCGGGCGCGGAACCACTGCCCGGCCGACGCAGCCCCTCCAGGGGGGAGCGCGGCCTGGGGGTGGCGGTGCCGGGGATTTCGAGGAAGTAGAGGGCCGAGATCGAGGCCGAGAAGAGACCGGCCGCGACGTACGAGCCGAGCGCCGCCTGGTGGAAGGAGAACCACTCGAACCCGGTGCCCAGCAGCTCACCGATCAGCGAGGCGACCAGGAGCACGACCGCGGCGGCGGGGATCGCCAGGAAGTTTGTCCGCAGCGAGAGCCGGCGCAGGGCGTCGAGGTGGTCGGGCAGCGGGCGCACGGCGGCACCCTCAAGGGGCGGGGCCGGCAACAGCGCCGGGGCGGCGCTCTCCTTGGCCACGGTCCACAGACGTTCGGCGGCGCCGGTCACGAAGACGGTGATGAGGATCATCATGAGCGCCTTGTCCGGCACCCAGTCGATCCACAGCGGCGCGACGACCAGCAGGGCGAGCCGCAGTCCGTCCGTCCCGACCATCAGCCATCGGCGGTCCAGCGGACCGCCGGGCGCCACGAGCGACGTCAACGGCCCGAGGAGTACGGCTCCGAAGAGCACGGTGGAAAGGATCCGGGCACCGAACACGGCGGCGACGGCGAAGGCCGCCCCGCGGTATCCGGCCCCGAAGGAGCCCTCGACGACCGCCGCTTGCAGCGACAGCAGCACCAGCACGAGAACGGCGAGTGCGTCGCCGATACCGCCGACGAGCTGGGCGCTCCACAACCGCCTGAGCGGGGGAACACGCAGGAGGGCTCGTACGGCGCGCTCGCGTGAGTCTGCGGCAAGTGTGTCGGAGGTGGGGCTCACGACCGGTGGCTGCTCGGCTCGCGTCATCCGCCCAGCCTATCGGCAGTGACACAGTGCCCGGGGGCCGCACCCGAACATATGGCCGCCACGTATGGACCGGGCGGTACGGGGTACCGGCGGGGCGGGTGGACCACGCCACGAGAAGCCGGACCGAGGCGGAAACCGCCCGGCGGTCCGCCTCTCGGTCCACCCCGCCGCCCGCCCCGTGCGAACAACGGCGACCGAACCACGGCGACCGGGACCCGCCGCCCGCGCGGCTTCGCCGACCCGGTCCCCGCGCGCCCCCGCACGACCTGGGCACGCGAGGCGCGGCGCCCCACGTGCCCAGGTGGTCAGCGGTCAGGCCTTCAGGCTTCAGATCTCAGGCCGTCAACGGTCCCACGCCCAGACGGCCGGGCTCCCGCGCCCGGCCCGCCTCACTCCTCCGTCGAGGACGCGGTGGCCTTCCGGGCGGGCGCCTTCTTGGCCGTGGCCGCCTTCTTCGTGGCTGTCGTCTTCTTGGCGGCCGTCTTCTTCGCCGGTGCCGCCTTCTTGGCCGTCGCCTTCTTCGCGGGCGCCTTCTTCGCCGTCTTCTTCTTCGCGGGCCCCTTGGCGCGCTTCTCGGCGAGCAGTTCGTACCCGCGCTCCGGCGTGATCTCCTCGACGCTGTCACCGGTCCGCAGCGTCGCGTTGGTCTCGCCGTCGGTGACGTACGCGCCGAAGCGGCCGTCCTTCACGACCACCGGCGCCCCGCTCACCGGGTCCGTGCCCAGCTCCTTCAGCGGCGGCTTCGCGGCGGCCCGGCCGCGCTGCTTGGGCTGGGCGTAGATGGCCAGGGCCTCGTCCAGCGTGATGTCGAAGATCTGGTCCTCGGACGTCAGCGAGCGCGAGTCCGTCCCCTTCTTGAGGTACGGGCCGTAGCGGCCGTTCTGCGCGGTGATCTCCACGCCCTCGGCGTCCTCGCCGACCACACGGGGCAGGGACATCAGCTTCAGCGCGTCGGCCAGCGTCACCGTATCGAGCGACATGGACTTGAAGAGGGACGCCGTCCGCGGCTTCACCGCGTTCTTGCCCGTCTTCGGCGTGCCCTCGGGCAGGACCTCGGTGACGTACGGGCCGTAACGCCCGTCCTTGGCGATGATCTGGTGCCCGGTGACAGGGTCCGCGCCCAGCTCGAAGTCGCCGCTCGGCTTGGCCAGCAGCTCCTCCGCGTACTCCACGGACAGCTCGTCGGGCGCCAGGTCCTCCGGCACGTCCGCGCGCTGGTGGTTCTCGGCGCCCTTCTCCCCACGCTCGATGTACGGGCCGTACTTGCCGACCCTGAGCATGACGTCGTTCCCGACCGGGAAGGACGAGATCTCCCGCGCGTCGATCGCGCCGAGGTCGGTGACGAGTTCCTTCAGGCCTCCGAGGTGGTCGCCGTCTCCGTTGCCCGCGTCGGAGGCCGGGCCCGCGCCGTCCGTCTCGGCGCCCGCGCCGAAGTAGAAGCGCCGCAGCCACGGCACGGACTGCGCCTCGCCCCGCGCGATGCGGTCGAGGTCGTCCTCCATGCGTGCGGTGAAGTCGTAGTCGACGAGTCGCCCGAAGTGCTTCTCCAGCAGGTTGACCACGGCGAACGAGAGGAACGAAGGCACGAGGGCCGTGCCCTTCTTGAACACGTATCCGCGGTCCAGGATGGTCCCGATGATCGACGCGTACGTCGACGGGCGGCCGATCTCGCGCTCTTCGAGCTCCTTGACCAGCGACGCCTCGGTGTAGCGGGCCGGCGGCTTGGTGGCGTGCCCGTCGGCCGTGATCTCGTCGGCGCTCAGCGCGTCGCCCTCGGTGACCTGCGGCAGACGCCGCTCACGGTCGTCCAGCTCCGCGTTCGGGTCGTCGGCACCTTCGACGTACGCCTTCATGAAGCCGTGGAAGGTGATCGTCTTGCCGGACGCGGAGAACTCGGCGTCCCGGCCGTCGCTCGCCCGGCCGGCGATCTTCACGGTGACCGAGTTCCCGGTGGCGTCCTTCATCTGGGAGGCGACGGTCCGCTTCCAGATCAGCTCGTAGAGCCGGAACTGGTCTCCGGTCAGGCCCGTCTCGGCGGGGGTGCGGAAGCGGTCGCCGGACGGGCGGATCGCCTCGTGCGCCTCCTGCGCGTTCTTGACCTTGCCGGCGTAGGTGCGGGGCTTGTCCGGCAGGTAGTTCGCCCCGTACAACTGCGTGACCTGCGCCCGCGCCGCGGCGACCGCGGTGTCCGAGAGCGTCGTGGAGTCGGTACGCATATAGGTGATGAAGCCGTTCTCGTACAGCTTCTGCGCGACCTGCATGGTGGCCTTCGCCCCGAAGCCCAGCTTGCGGCTCGCCTCCTGCTGGAGGGTCGTCGTACGGAACGGGGCGTACGGGGAGCGGCGGTACGGCTTCGACTCGACCGAGCGGACGGCGAACGCCGAGTCGGCGAGGGCCGCGGCCAGGGCGCGGGCGTTCTCCTCGTCCAGGTGCAGCGTCCGGTCGGAGCCGGACTTGAGCAGCCCGTCCGGACCGAAGTCGCGGCCCTGGGCGATACGGCGTCCGTCGACGGCGCTGAGCCGCGCGGTGAACACCGAGGGATCGGAGGCGTCGCCGCCGTGCCCGGTGGCGAACGTGCCCGTCAGGTCCCAGTACTCGGCGGACCGGAACGCGATGCGCTCGCGCTCCCGCTCGACGACGAGACGGGTGGCGACGGACTGGACACGGCCGGCGGAGAGCCGCGGCATGACCTTCTTCCACAGGACCGGCGAGACCTCGTAGCCGTAGAGGCGGTCGAGGATGCGGCGGGTCTCCTGGGCGTCGACCATGCGCTGGTTGAGCTCACGCGGGTTGGCGACGGCCGCCCGGATCGCGTCCTTGGTGATCTCGTGGAAGACCATCCGGTGGACCGGGACCTTGGGCCTGAGCACTTCCTGTAGGTGCCACGCGATGGCTTCGCCCTCGCGGTCCTCATCGGTGGCGAGGAAGAGTTCGTCGGACTCGGCCAGCAGCTGCTTGAGCTTCCTGACCTGGGCCTTCTTGTCCGCGTTGACGACGTAGACGGGCTGGAAGTCATGGTCGACGTCGACGCCGAGCCGACGGACCTCGCCGGTGTACTCGTCGGGAACCTCGGCCGCGCCGTTCGGCAGGTCGCGGATGTGCCCGACGCTCGCCTCGACGACGTATCCGGGGCCGAGGTAGCCCTTGATCGTCTTCGCCTTGGCAGGGGACTCGACGATGACGAGTCGGCGGCCGCCCTGTGCGGTCTCGCTGGTCGGGGACAACTTCGCTCTTCTCTCCGGTCGGCACGGGTGGGGCATCCGGGCAGCCCTGTGACGCTGCCCGCGGTGCTGTCGCTGCGGAGTGTGACGGTACAACCCGCCCCCGTGTCAAACGGCAAAAGCCCGCAACGGCCACTCGAACGGTAACCCGACTTCCGGCATTCCTGCCGCCCGGACCGCCCGGTCCGCGCTTCGCACCACGTCCACCCACGGGTTTCACGAGGCCGGCGGGGACACGGGGGAACGCACGTCCGTCCGGAGATCCTCCCTTCGGGAGAGGCAGGTCAGACGTGGGTGAGGAACCACACGCCGAGGGTCAGGAGAAGTGCGCCGAAGAGCGTGGCGAGGGCGGTGGACGCGACGGGGCTCACACCGAGTGCGACGGGCGCGCGCCGGATGGTCCGCGCCCCCGTCCAGACCAGGAGCGCCGCTCCGAACAGTGCGAATGCCGTACCGGCCAAGCCGGCGGTGACGCTCTCCATGTCCGTACCCCTCAACCCTGTCCGCGTCCGCTGCGGCGGATGCCGCCCGTGGCAGTGGGGAGGCTGCCACCCCCGGGCGACGCCGACGCGAACCACGGATGAACAGCGCCTCGCGGCCGCCCGTGACCCCTCGAACGGATTCCGTACAACGACCCCGGGCGCACGCCTCGGCACCCGGGAACCCGCTGTTCGGAACGGTCTGGATCACGGCGCGTCGCACGACGCCCGCGCCGGAGCGGAACATGGCCGTCAGCGCTCCGGCGCACCACCCCGGACGGGCTCCAGAAAGCCTTCCTCGACCAGCAGCCGGATCGCCTGGGGCGTGCGGTCCCGCAGGAGCACCGGGTCCTCCGCCGTCAACTGGGCGATGGCGTCCAGGATCCGGCCGGCGGGCAGCGAACCGTCGCACACACCCGCGAATCCCGCCCCGACCGAGTCCACCTTGGTCGCCCGCCGCATGCCCCGGTGCTGACGCAGCACCACATGCTCGGGATCCTCGGCGCCCGGCAGGCCGACCTGCTCCTGCACGATCTCCTCGGCGAGGGTGAAGTGCGTCCCGAGCAGCGCCGCGTCGTCGTGCTCACGCAGATAGTCCTGGCGCGCGAAGTGGGCCTCCACGGCCGGGCCGAGGGGCTGCTCCACCGAGTGCGGCCACTCCTCGGCGACGACCGACGGATTCCCGGCGGCGGCAGCGGTGGACTTCCTGAGCGTGATCCAGCCGAAGCCCACGGCCTTGGTGCCGCGGGCCTCGAACTCGTCCAGCCACGCCTCGTACCGCTCGGTGTACTCGGCGGGGTCCGCGCGGTGGTCACCGCTGTCGCGCAGCCACAGCTCGGTGTACTGAGTGACGTCCTGCACCTCGCGCTGCACGATCCACGCGTCGCAGCCCCGCGGCACCCAGGAACGCACCCGGTCCTGCCAGTCCTCCCCCTCGACGTGCTGCCAGTTGGCCAGGAACTGCGCGAAACCCCCCTCGTTCAGCCGGTCCCCCGCCTGCTCGACGAGGGTCCGGCACAGGTCGTCCCCGCCCATGCCCGCATCGCGGTACGTGAGCCGGGCCCCAGGAGAGATCACGAAGGGCGGGTTGGAGACGATCAGGTCGTACGTCAGGTCACCGACGGGTTCGAACAGGGAGCCCTCCCGGAGATCGGCCGGGGCGGCGCCGGACAGGGCGAGGGTGAGCCGGGTGAACTCCAGAGCGCGCGGGTTGACGTCCGTGGCGGTGACCCGGTCGGCGTGCTGTGCGGCGTGCAGCGCCTGGATGCCGGAGCCCGTCCCGAGGTCGAGGGCGGACTCGACGGGCCTGCGGACGGTGATCCCGGCCAGCGTGGTGGACGCCCCGCCGACGCCGAGGACAACGCCCTCCTCGTGCGACCCGATGCCTCCGGCCCCGCCGACCGCACACCCCAGGTCGGACACGATGAACCAGTCCTGGCCCTCCGGGCCGCTGTACGGCCGTACGTCGACGGCCGCCCGGACCAGGTCGTCCGCCCCTCGGACCAGCCAGCCGTCCTCCGCACACTCCTCCAGCGGAAGAGCGGCGGCCGCGACGGCGGCCGGGACGGGGCGCTGGAGGAGGAACAGCCGCACCAGCGTGTCGAGCGGCGAGTCCCCACGGGTGGCCCGGAGGGCGGGGACGGTCTCACTGCGCGCGAGAGCGGCGTAGGCGGGTGCGCCGAGCCGTTCGAGAAGACCGTCGGCGGTGAAGTCGGCGGCGAGCAGGGCTTCGCGGAGTCGAGGGGTACGGGCGGATGCGGGAAGGCTGGTCGTACTCACCCGCCCATTGTGTCCGCTTCCTCTGACAACGGCAGCGGCCCGGCGCCCGGGGAGGGCGACCGGGCCGTGTGAGGCGCCCCTCGGGAGCTCTCACGGGCGGCCGAACGCGGCGTGGTCCGGCCCGAACGCGGCATGGCCCGTCCTGCGCGCCAGGCCTCGCTATTCCTTCTCGGCCTTGGAGGGCGTGGGCGAGGCGGGCTCCGACGCCTCGTCGGACGCGGTGGCCGGCGGCGCGGCGGCGGGCGAGGTGGAAGCCGTCGGCTTCTGGCAGCCCTTCTGCTTCGACATCGCGGTGCCGACCTTGCCGGACTGAAGCTTCTTCAAGGCCTGGTCGCCATTGGTGCTGATCTTGTTCAGCTCGTCCGCGATGCCCTTGAGGCCGTCGGCGAACTTGGCCTGATCACCCGTGTCGAGCGCGTCGACCTTCGTCCTCAGGTTCGCGTAGGCGGTGGAAGAGGCGTTGAGCTCCTTCACGGCCTCCTTCTGTGTGGTCTCGCCGTCGTCGACGGGCGGCGGGCCCGCCGAGTCGACAGCGGCGCCCAGCGCCTTGTAGGCCTGCGAGATCTGCTGGAAGGCGGCCGAGTCGGTCTTCTGCACGTCGGCGGGCTTGCTGTTGTCGGCCGTCTGCTCCTGGATCGCGGCATTGGCGTTCGCGATCTTCTGTAGCTGGGGCTGGACCTGGTCGCAGACCTTCTTCGCCCAGTCGTTCACCTTGTCGTCGCTGTCGTCACTGCAGCCCGACAGCGTCAGCACGAGTACCGCACCGCCGGACAGCGCGGCCGCAAGCTTCTTGTTCACCGGATTGGGTCCCTTCCAAGGCTCTCGGCCCCGGAACTTACACGCCAAGTGGGCGACATTCAGGCGGCAGGCATCCGATGTGCGTGCTTTTGCAGCCATTTGCACCAAGAGGAGCGAGGGAGATTCAACTCACCCGAACAGCGCGATCCGCCCGCACGCGACCGCATGGACGAGCCGGGAGCCACGAGTTCAACGCGCCCGACGACGCGTCAGGGCATCGCCCTCCTGACGCACCGACAGGCGGTCTCGTCCTGATCTGCCGTCACGGGTGACGCCGGGTGGAAGAAGGAAAGGTGGAACGAGGGTGGAGAGAGAAAGGACGGGCGGTGCGAAGGACGGCCAGTGCGGAGGACGCGCTGTCCGGCGACGCCGTCCGGGGTCCCACGGTCCCGCAGTCGTCCCTCACCGAGCGCACGACGCTCAGGGGGCGACGACCGCAGGCGTCGTCGGCCAGCTCATACGGATCACTCCGCCGTCCGTGGCCGACCGGACCTCCACGTCGTCCACGAGACCGCTGATGACCGCGAGACCCATTTCGTCCTCGCTGTCGGCGTCCGTCTCCGGCCCGCCGCCCGCGCCACGGAACCGTCCAGGCAGCGAGGTGTTGTCCCCCGGGCCGGGAACCGCGTCGCCCACCTCGATGGAGAACGCCTTCTCCTCCTCGATCAGCACCACGGTCACCGGGGCGGTGATGTCATGGCTCCGGTGCAGTCCGACAGCACGGCTGCACGCCTCGCCGACGGCGAGCCTGACCTCGTCGAGCAACGCCTCGTCGACACCGGCCCGACGCGCCACGGCGGCCGCCACCAGGCGTGCCGTCCTGACGTGCTCGGGCTGAGCGCTGAAGCGGAGTTCAACGGTTGGCATGCCATCCCCCTCGAACGTGTGGGCGTGCTTCTCAGAGGCCCGAGCGTGGCGCCCGGAACCCTGGTTTCCATCTTCCTCCGGAAACCGACGAAGCCGGCAGTCGACCGAAGAGGTCGACCGCCTGCTCGTGACGGCCTGCCCGCTGCCGTCGGCCGGCCCGGACACGACCGTCCCAGGCACGGGCACGACCTGGCCGGCCGGGCCACCACCTGGTCGGCCGGAGGACCGGCCGACCCGATCCGGCGGATCGGTCAGCGACCTCCGACTGATCAGTCAGTGGCCGCGACAGCCTCGTCGACCGTGGTGTGGATGGGGAACACCTTGGTCAGGCCCGTGATCCGGAAGATCTTGAGAATGCGCTCCTGGTTGCACACCAGACGCAGTGAGCCCTCATGGGCCCGGACACGCTTCAGGCCACCCACGAGCACGCCGAGTCCGGTGGAGTCGAGGAAATCGACACCTTCCATGTCGACAACCAGGTGGTAGCTGCCGTCATTCACCAACTCGACCAACTGCTCGCGCAGCTTGGGCGCGGTATACACATCAATCTCGCCACCGACCTCGACGACCGTACGGTCGCCACCAGGGCCGGACACATTGCGAGTCGACAAGGACAGGTCCACGGATCCTCCAGCACCTTGCTATCGAGCGGTCGCCCCTCGGTCTCCCCGACGGAGGCCAGGGGACGGATCGCCAGCCGCGATGGCATTCAATCACTTACCAGCAGCCATGCACGACGCCTTGGGACCATTGTCCGTCATGCCGGTGACACACTCGGTGTCGATGGCCAAGAATCACCGCCCCAGTCAACCACCCGAGAACGGCAGCTCGCGCCCGTCTCCCGCGGTGGTCCTCGACCGGCTCGCCGCAGGGGCGAGCCGGGCAGCGCGCATCACTCATACGGAGCACCTGCCCCCGCGTGAGGGAACCCATGCCATCTGGCCCGACCGCATCCGGCCGGAAGTGGTCGCCGCAATTGGCCGGGCCGGAATCGACCATCCGTGGACCCACCAGGCCGCCGCCGCCGAGCACGCCCTGGACGGGGAATCCGTCGTCATCGCCACGGGAACGGCCTCGGGGAAGTCCCTCGCGTACCTGGCCCCGGTCCTGAGCACCCTCCTCGACGGCTCCCGGGCCCCGAACGGCCGAGGGGCCACCGCGCTGTACCTCGCGCCCACCAAGGCGCTCGCCGCGGACCAGTTGCGCTCGGTGAAGGCGCTCGCGGAACCGCTCGGCCCCGCCGTCCGGCCCGCGGTCTACGACGGGGACACGCCGGTCGAAGAACGCGAATGGGTGCGCCAGTACGCCAACTACGTACTCACCAACCCCGACATGCTGCACCGGGGCATACTTCCGTCCCACCCCCGATGGTCCTCCTTCCTGCGCGCCCTGCGCTTCGTCGTCATCGACGAGTGCCACACCTACCGGGGCGTCTTCGGCTCCCACGTCGCCCAGGTACTACGCCGTCTGCGCCGCCTGTGCGCCCGCTACGGCTCCGAACCGGTCTTCCTCCTCGCCTCCGCCACCGCGGCGCAGCCGTCCGTCGCGGCAGGCCATCTCACCGGCCTGCCCGTCAGAGAGATCGCCGACGACGCCTCGCCCCGGGGCGAGATGGTCTTCGCCCTCTGGGAGCCGCCTCTCACCGAACTGCACGGCGAGAGGGGGGCTCCCGTGCGCCGTACCGCCACCGCGGAGACCGCCGACCTCCTGACCGACCTGACCGTCCAGGGGGTCCGCTCGGTGGCCTTCGTGCGCTCCAGACGCGGAGCGGAGCTGATCTCCGTCATCGCGAAGGAGCGGCTGGCCGAAGTGGACCGGGCTCTGCCGAGTCGGGTCGCCGCCTACCGCGGCGGCTATCTGCCCGAGGAGCGCCGGGCCCTGGAACGGGCCCTGCACTCCGGCGAGCTTCTCGGCCTCGCCGCCACGACGGCCCTGGAACTCGGCATCGACGTCTCGGGCCTCGACGCCGTCGTCATCGCCGGCTACCCCGGTACCCGGGCCTCCCTGTGGCAGCAGGCGGGCCGTGCGGGACGCTCCGGGCAGGGCGCACTCGCCGTCCTGGTGGCCCGGGACGACCCGCTGGACACCTTCCTCGTCCACCACCCCGAGGCGCTCTTCCAGCAGCCCGTGGAGTCGACGGTGCTCGACCCCGACAACCCGTACGTCCTCGCCCCGCATCTGTGCGCCGCCGCCGCCGAGCTCCCGTTGACCGAGGCCGATGTCGCGCTCTTCGGTCCCGCCGTACCCGATCTGCTGCCGCAGCTGGAGGCCGCGGGACTGCTGCGCAGGCGTACGACAGGCTGGCACTGGACCCGCCGCGAACGGGCCGCCGATCTCACCGGCATCCGCGGCGAGGGAGGGCGCCCGGTCCAGATCGTCGAGGAGGGCACCGGCCGGCTGCTGGGCACGGTCGACGAGTCCGCCGCGCACACCACCGTGCACGAGGGCGCCGTCCATCTGCACCAGGGCCGCACGTACCTGGTGCGGAGGCTCGACCTGCGGGACTCGGTGGCCTTGGTCGAGGAAGCCGTTCCGCCGTACTCGACCACCGCGCGCGACACGACCGCCATCAGCGTCCTGGAGACCGACACGGAGATTCCCTGGGGTGACGGGCGGCTCTGCTTCGGCTCCGTCGAGGTCACCAACCAAGTCGTCTCCTTCCTGCGTCGCAGGCTGATCACCGGGGAAGTCCTGGGCGAGACCAAACTCGACCTGCCACCCCGCACCCTTCGCACCCGTGCCGTGTGGTGGACGGTCACGGAGGACCAGCTCGACGCCGCCGGAATCGGTCCCGAGATCCTCGGCGGCGCCCTGCACGCCGCCGAACACGCCTCCATCGGCATGCTCCCGCTGTTCGCCACCTGCGACCGCTGGGACATCGGCGGAGTCTCCGTGCCGCTCCACCCCGACACGCTGCTGCCGACGGTCTTCGTCTACGACGGCCACCCCGGCGGAGCGGGCTTCGCGGAACGGGCCTTCCGGACGGCACGTGCGTGGCTGACGGCGACCCGGCAGGCCATCGCGTCCTGCGAGTGCGAGGCCGGTTGCCCGTCCTGCATCCAGTCCCCCAAGTGCGGCAACGGCAACGACCCACTGCACAAGAGGGGTGCCGTACGCCTTCTGGCCGAACTCCTCCGGACCGCCCCGCCGGACCCCGGCGACGGCCGGCAGCCGGAGGGCACCACCGAGCACCGACCCCTGCCGCCCGCCACCGCGGCGCCCTGAACCGCCGCGGCCACACCCGGATCACATCCGGCACCCCACGGTCACCTCCTCCCTCCCCAGTACGCCCGCGTGGCACCACCAGCACCACCGGCACCACTCGCACCACCACAGCTGGCTGTCCCACGACTACGTCACGGTCATTAGCGGCCCCCCTTCCATACCGCTGAGCTCCTGGTGAACGACGGCACGTCAGGTGTGTCGGGAGCCTGTGCCATCGGAGGGCCGGCTCTCGATCTGGCCTCCGGTGCGTACGGGCCGAAACGAGCGCGTGCGGTTACGTCGGCAATGTCCCCCCGCACCACACACCGCACCAGTTCCGCCTTCTGCGCCCCGGTCACTTCCCTCGCCGCCTCACACGCCTCGGCCACGCCCAGCAATGCGCGATCGGCCGCCGCGAGAGCCGCCAGATCCGCAGCGGCACCGGCCTCGTGCCTGGCCACCACCGCCTGGCCCATCGCGAGCACCGCCGCGAAGACCGCACACAGCGTCGCCGTCGTCACGGCCACCCACACCGTCGCCATCCCCCGGTCCCGCTCCTCGACCCGGCGGCCGACCCGGCGGCCGACCCGTCTTCCGGCCGGGGACCCGGCACGGGGTCGGACTCGCGTTCCGACCTGGGGATCAAGGCCAGCGGCACGTCCGTACCTGTGATCCGGATCGGAGTCAGGGCGGGGGCGGGGGCCAGGGTGAGGATCGAGCCCACGTCCGGGGTCCTGTCCGAGACCGCGTTCGAGATCGGACCCGGGACCGGTCCCCTGCCCGGAACCAGACCCCTGTGCGGGACCGGGACCCGGCCCCGGACCGACCTCTGCTCGTGGTTCGCACAGGAGGCCCGTCCAGGCACGCCTTGGCCTTCTCGTCACGCGTCCGCCCCGATCGTGTCTTCGGCCAAGGCGGCCGCCTCGGCGCTCAGTGTCAGGGCGAGCGCGCCAGGGCCCGGCGCCGGTGACTCGACCCGGACCCGCCACAGCTCACCGGCCCGCTCCACCTCCACCTGGGCCCCGTGCGGTGCCGCTTCCCGCGCGGCGGACAGAACATCCGCCTCAGACTCCGAGCGTGCCGCTGCCCGTGCCCCGGCCCTGGCGGCGTCCACGCAACGGATCTGGTCGGAAGCGGCGACCAGCGCCCAGACGAGCGCCAGGACGAACGCGACCAGCACCGGGACCGCCATGGCGGCCTCCGCCGTCACCGCGCCTCGGTCAGTGGACCGTGATCGAGCCCGGCTTCCCACTCCCGCCCAGGGAGCCAAACGCCTCCCTGTGCCTCTCCCGACCGACTCAGAACTTCGCATCGAGGGCGTCCTTGATCAGTGACTGAAGCGCGGACAGGACGGCCCCGCTGGTCACCACCTTGTAGAGCACGGCGGCGAACGCACACGCCGCGATGGTTCCGACCGCGTATTCGGATGTCGTCATCCCCTGGTCCTGTCGGCCGGAGCGCTTGAGCCGGCCGATCCTGTCCTCGCAAGCGCGCCGCAATGAACTCAGCGCTTGTGTCATGGCGTTCTTCCGCATCTCGACCCCGTGATCCCCGTCTTGTCGTCGTCTTGTCGTCGTCTTGTGTCTGGGGCCCGGAACGCCGCTCCAGGCCTGTTCCTCTTGATTTCCCGTGCGACGCGGTAGGCGCGGTCGACGGCAAAGACCCGCCGTGCGCCCTCAGTTCCGCTGCAACAGACCGGTCGCCAGACCGATCACCACCGGGGCCACACCCACGGCCAGAAACGCGGGAAGGAAGCACAGTCCGACCGGTGCGGTGATCAACACTCCCGCCCGCTGGGCGCGTGCCACCGCCGCGCTCGCCCGCTCGGCTCGCATCTCGTCCGCCAACCGGGACACCGGCTCCGCCGCCGGAGCCCCGGTCGCTCCCGCCCGCTCCAGGCAACGGGCCAGCGGCGCGGCACCGGGTATCTCGCCGAACCTCCCCCACGCGTCGGACGGTTCGCCGCCGAGCCGGATCTCGGCGGCTGTGCGGGCGAGCCGCGCACCTACCGGGCCGTCCAGCGATTCACCGACCGCCTCCGCCGCTTCGTGCGGTCCGGCCCCTGCCGACAGACAGGCGGCCAAGAGGTCGGCGACGAGCGGCAACTGAGCGGAGACCGATGCGTCCGCCGTTTTCGCCGCCGTAGCGGCCCGACGCGCCCCTGCGGACCGCTGCCACCTCCATATGCCGTACGCCCCGGCGCAACCGGCGCCGCATCCGACGCCTCCGCCGATGAGGAACCAGCAGGCCGCACCAGCAGCCAGCGAGATGGCCCAGCGCCGCACACCGTCCCGGTCCACGGACCGCGCCGAGGGCGGCCGCGGGTGTCCGCACGCGGCGGAGTGCGTCAGCCGTGCTCCCCGTCGACGCGTCGCGCGCTCCCGCCGTGCCCCCGCCAGAGCGAGCACCGGATACAACGCCGTCCCTATGAGCCCACCTGCCACCACCAGCCGCCGCATCACCTCCGCCGCCCCGGTCATACGGTCTCCCCCGTCCGCACGATCCGAGCGGCCCAGAACAGCCCCGCCCCTTCCGTCAGAGAGCCGGCGACCAGACAGGCGAGGCCGCCCGGGGTGTGCAACAGGACCCGCAGCGGATCGGCTCCCATCGCCGCTCCCAATCCCAGACCCACCATCGGCAACAAGGCCAGCACCACCACCGTCGACCAGGCACCGGCCAGCTGCGCCCGTAGCTCCTCCCGTCCGCGCCGCTCGGCACGGAACGCGTGCTCGATTCGGGCCAGCCCCGTCGCGAGACCGGCCCCGCCGTCCACCGCCACCTTCCAGCAGGCCGCCATCCCGGCCAGTCCTTCGAGGCCCGGTGCCGCGGACGCCTTGCGGAGGGCACCCGGCACGTCACCGCCGAAGCGGGCAGCCGCCAGCACCGCGGCCTCCGCCGTGCCCAGAGCCCCTTGGCCCCGCCCCACGAGGAGCAACGCCTGCCCTGGCTCACGACCGGCCCGCAGCTCCCCGACGAGGTCGGCGCAGAGCGCCGTCACCGCATCGGCCGCGCGCTCACGACTGCGCCGTAAGGCTCGCCGCCGGATCCACCGTCGCGTCAGGGGCAGCGCCAGGGCACCGGCGAGCAACGGCAGCACCGACTCCCCCAGCACCGCCAGCAGGACCGCCACAGGAACGCACAGCCACTCACGGTGTCCGTCGAGACGCGCCCGGACGACGGCCCATGCGCCAAGGACACCGGGTTCACGCGCCACGTGGTCCGCGAACATCGCCCTCGCCCGCCCAGGCCCCGGGTCCCGGGCCACGGCCAGCCCGCCCGTGAGACCCGCGCCCGCTGCCAGGACCAAGGACGACAGAGGCATCGACGGCACCGCCGTCTCCACCACCGTCATGGCGCCGCGCCGATCAACGATTCCAGTCGTTCCCAGCCCCGCTCCGGAGCGAAGCCCCCGCTGCCCCAGCGCAGTGCGGGAACCGTGACCACCAGCCCCGTGTCGTCCCGGCCGAGGACATGCACCTCGGCCAGCCGCCGCTGTCCGCTCCGGTCCCGCACAAGATGGACGACCACCGACAGCGCCGCCGCCAACTGACTGTGCAAGGCGGCGCGATCAAGGCCCGCGGCCGTACCCAGGGCCTCAAGACGGGCAGGTACATGTTCGGCGGCGTTGGCGTGCACCGTGCCGCACCCCCCTTCGTGCCCGGTGTTGAGGGCGGCCAGCAGATCAGCGACCTCGGGCCCTCGCACCTCCCCCACCACGAGCCGGTCGGGGCGCATGCGGAGGGCCTGGCGCACCAGGTCCCGGAGCGTCACCTGCCCCACCCCCTCCTGGTTGGCCGGGCGCGACTCCAGACGGACGACGTGCGGATGATCCGGCCGGAGTTCCGCCGAATCCTCGGCGAGCACGATGCGCTCCCGGTGTCCGACCGCGCCCAGCAAGCTGGACAGCAGCGTCGTCTTCCCCGCACCCGTTCCCCCACTGATCAGGTAGGAGACCCGTGCTTCTACCAGGGCTCGCAGCACCCTGTCACCGCCGGGCGGAAGGGTCCCCGCGGCCACGAGTTCCTCCAGTGCGAAAGCCCGGGGGCGGACCACCCGTAGCGACAGGCATGTCGATCCCACGGACACCGGGGGCAGGACGGCGTGCATCCGTGTCCCGTCCGGCAGCCGCGCGTCCACCCACGGGCGGGCATCGTCGAGTCGGCGCCCGGCCACCGCGGCGAGTCTCCGCGCGAGCCGGCTGACCGCCGCCGCGTCCTGAAAGGTGATCCGGGTCAGTTCCAGCCCGCTCCCGCGGTCCACCCATACCCGGTCGGGCGCGGACACCAGGACATCGGTCACCGCCGGGTCGGCCAGCAACCGCTCCAGCACTCCGGTGCCCACCAGCTCGCCGCGTAACTCCTCGGCCGCTCCGAGCACTTCGGCGTCGCCGAGCAAGCGGCCCTGGGCCCTCAGCGCGGCGGCCACTCCGGCGGGGGTCGGAGCGGCGCCGCTACGGGCCAGTCGTTGCCGCACGGCGTCCAGCAGTACCTCGGTCATGGCGCCCCCGTCCCGAAGGCCGCCGCCACACCGTCGGCACCGCCGGACGTGTCCGCCAGATCCCAGAAGGCCGTACAGAAGCGGGCCAGTGGGCCGCGCGGATCACTCCCCGGCGGCTCCCCTCCGCTCTGGGCCGCTTGGAGGCCCGGTTCCACGGGGAGATCGCCCACCAGAGGCAGCCCCAGTGCTTGAGCGACCCAGTGCTCGTCGAGTCCCACCGCGTAGGGCCCCCGCGCCACGACCCGCAGATCCGGCAGGACCGTACCCACCGCCGAGGCCACCCGCTTGGCCGCGGCGACCGCCCTGAGCTCCCCCGGCACGACCAGAAGACCGGCATCCATCTGCGTCAGAGCCTCGGCCACGCTGTCGTCGACCTTGCGTGGAAGATCGACCACCACGACCCCGCCGAGCCGACGCGCTGCTGCCAGAACGGCCTGCATGGCCTGCGGCGGGACGGACACTTCGTCGTCCCTGCCCCAACTCAGCACGCGCAGGCCGTGCAACGCGGGCAGCGACTCCTCCAGCGCTCCTCCGCCCACCCTGCCTTTGGAACGGGCGAAATCCGGCCACCTCTTCCCTTCGGTTTCCTCAGCCCCGAGCAGGATGTCGATACCGCCGCCCAGTGGGTCGCCGTCGATCAGCATGGTGCGCCGACCGGACCCGGCCGCCGTCACGGCCAGGGCACAGGCCAGCGTGGACGCGCCGGAGCCGCCCCGCCCGCCCATCACCCCGACGGTGAGGGCCGGACGCCCCACGCCTTCCGCGGCATTGGCGATCTGATCGACGAGCCAGCTCTCCGCGTCCGGCAGGCGCAGCACGTATTCGGCCCCGATCTCCACCGCCCGGCGCCAGATGTCCGGGTCGCCCCGGTCGCGGCCGACGAGCATCACACCTCGCCTGCGTACCGTTCCCCGGCACCGGACGGCCGCGTCGTCCCCCACCAGGACCACCGGCGCCCGCTCCCAGCTCCCTCTCGCCGCCGGAGGTCCGTGATGGACTTCGGGCATCGCCCCGGCGGCCGCGCACAGCCTCAGCAGGTCGTCCAGCAAATGTGCGTCCTCGGTCACGATCAACGGACCGCCGCTCAGCTCGCCGGCGCCCGGCAGCACTTCTCGTGTGTTGGTTCCAGCCACGGACTCCGCCCCTTCCCACTGCCCCTTCAGTACGGTTCGCGGTGCTCTCGGGCCCATCCGAGATACGCGATTCCGGAACCCGCGGACTTCGCGGGTGGAATCACCATGCAACGGCGCGGAAAAACATGTGGATCTTGGTCGCAAACTGTGGACACCCTCAGCATTGTGAATATCTCCGTCGCTCATACAGGCGACATTCGGAGCGCACCCCTTCCGCTACACTGCGTGATGGGTGATGCTGGCACGAGAGCACGGCGAGGGACGGCCGGTACGTCCCCGAGCGGAGAGGAACCCCCCGCAAGAAGCGGCACAACCGCATCCGGACATGCGACGACCCCCGCCGGGGGGGAGAGCGGGGGTCGTCCCCACGGCCGACTCGGGGGGGGAGGAGCCGGACCGGGGTTAACACGGTCGCGAACGATCCGTGACTTCCATGGTGTACCCGAGCGCCTTCTCAGGCAAACCCACCCACCGGAGTTTACGCCGAATGGCGGGCCCTTATGCTCAGCTTTGTGGAAAACTGCTTCTCACCGCGCACAGCAGCCTTCTTTGACCTGGACAAGACGGTCATTGCGAAGTCATCGACCCTCGCCTTCAGCAAGTCCTTCTACCAAGGCGGGCTGATCAACCGCCGCGCCGTACTGCGGACCGCGTACACGCAGTTCGTGTTCCTCGCCGGCGGCGCCGACCACGACCAGATGGAGCGGATGCGTGAATATCTCTCGGCACTCTGCAAGGGATGGAACGTCCAGCAGGTCAAGGAGCTGGTCGCCGAGACCCTCCATGACCTGATCGACCCGATCATCTACGACGAGGCCGCCACCCTCATCGAGGAGCATCACACCGCCGGGCGCGATGTCGTCATCGTGTCCACCTCCGGCGCCGAGGTGGTCGAGCCGATCGGGGAACTGCTGGGCGCAGACCGGGTGGTGGCCACGCGCATGGTCGTCGGTGACGACGGCTGCTTCACCGGAGAGGTGGAGTACTACGCCTACGGTCCGACCAAGGCGGAGGCGGTGAAGGCGCTCGCCGCGTCCGAGGGGTACGACCTTTCACGCTGCTACGCCTACAGCGACTCGGCCACCGATGTGCCGATGCTGGAGTCGGTGGGCCACCCTCACGCGGTCAACCCGGACCGAGCACTGAGGCGTGAAGCGACCCTTCGGGAGTGGCCGATTCTCGTCTTCAACCGCCCGGTCCGGCTCAAGCAGCGGCTGCCAAAGTTCTCCATGCCACCGCGCCCCGCCCTGGTGGCCGTGGCAGCGGTCGGCGCGGCAGCCATGGCCGCGGGAATCGTCTGGTACGCCAACCGACGCCGCCCACCGGCGCTCAGCACCTGACAAGGGAAGGCGGGGCCGATCTGCGATGCGGAGCGGCGCGTAGCCCTCATCCGATGCGGCAGCCCGGCCACGGTTCACCCACCTTGAGTGAACGCAGTAGCAAAGAAGCGGAACTGGGCCTTCCGTTGTTGTCGCGTCAGGAGTACAAAGGAATGAGTGGCCCGCGAGACCGAGGACATCCGAGAGGATGACCTTCACGTACAGCAGATGGCCCCACGGACCCAGCATGGAAGCCGAGCACCCACGCGACGTCGACCCGTCGAATACGGGCCGGCCACACCAGGTGACGGGCGATGAACCGACCTGATGGGCACACATCGAGGACGCTTGGTAACTGGGCGGACATGCCGACGGCGGTACCGGAAGCGGTACCGCCGCACTCATCTCTCATGGGGTGCCGCGCCCCCACATCGGGACGGCCGGGCGCGGGACGGAGGGGAGCCCCCTACGCAGCCCCTCGCTGCAGCGCCTCGCAGACGGCGGTCGACTCCCTGACGCCCAGCTCCACGGCGCGCCCGCCGTGGGTGATCCAGGCGGCCATCCCCTCAGGCGTCCCCGAGAGGTAGCCCTCGAAAGCCTTGATGTACGCGGCTCGCCCCTGCTCGGCGTGTCCCACCTCGGCGGGGCAGACGGATTTCGGGTCGAGGCCGCTGCCGATCAGCACGATCCGTTCGGCGGTCCGCGCGACCAGTCCGTTATGCGAGCTGAAGGGCCGTAGGGCCAGCAACTCACCGTGCACGATCGAAGCCGTCACCAGCGCGGGCGCCTCACTGCCCGCGAGAACGAGGCCCGCGAGCCCGTCAAGCCGCCCCGCCACCTCGTCCGCGTCCGGAAGCGGCGCCTCGATCAGGGGTTCCTCGACCGGCTCCCCCGCGAACCGTGGCCTGCCCACAGCGTCGTCGGGCGCCGCACCGCCGGCCGCCACCAGATGCAGTCGCGCCAGGACCCGTAGCGGGGACTGCCGCCAGATGGACAGCAACTGCCCCGCCTCCGCGGTCAGTCTCAGGGCGGCGCCCACGGTGCGCGCCTCCGGGTCACCGCTGAAGTCGGTGCGTCGGCGCACCTCTTCGAGATTCCAGTCGGCACCCGCGAGTGCCGCCGAACCACGCGCGCCACGCAGGGCCGCTTCGGCCGTCACCTCATTGCTGCGGCGCCGCATGACCCGGTGACCGTAGACCCGGTCGACCGCCTTGCGTACAGAGTCCACCGCGTCGGGCACTCCGGGCAGGGAACCCAGAGCGGCGAGCGGATCGGAGGAAGGCGTACTCATAAGGAGCGAGGCTACGCGTCCCTTGGCCGGATACCGCCCGGGAGTGGTCTTCTTCACCCATCATGACTGCGCTACGCATTGAAGCCGCTACCCTAGGTGAACATGAAGATCGCTTTCGTAGGCAAGGGCGGCAGTGGCAAGACCACACTGTCCTCGCTTTTCATCCGACATCTCGCGGCCAACGAGGCTGCCGTCATCGCGGTCGACGCGGACATCAACCAGCACCTTGGGGCCGCACTGGGCCTCGACGAGGAGCAGGCCGCCGCGCTGCCCGCCATGGGGGCGCAGCTACCGCTCATCAAGGACTACCTGCGCGGCAGCAACCCCCGCATCGCCTCCTCCGAGACAATGATCAAGACGACGCCCCCCGGCGAGGGCTCGCGGCTGCTGCGCCTGCACGAGGACAACCCCGTCTTCGACGCCTGCGCGCGCACGGTCCGGCTCGACGACGGGGAGGTTCGGCTGATGGCCACCGGTCCGTTCACCGAGTCCGACCTCGGGGTGGCCTGCTACCACTCCAAGGTCGGCGCGGTGGAGCTCTGCCTCAACCACCTGGTCGACGGCCCGGAAGAGTATGTGGTGGTCGACATGACCGCCGGATCGGACTCGTTCGCCTCGGGAATGTTCACCCGGTTCGACATGACCTTCCTCGTCGCCGAACCGACCCGGAAGGGCGTCTCCGTCTACCGGCAGTACAAGGAGTACGCCCGGGACTTCGGCGTCGCCCTGAAGGTGGTCGGCAACAAGGTGCAGGGCCAGGACGACCTCGACTTCCTCCGCGCGGAGGTCGGCGACGACCTGCTGGTCGGCATCGGGCAGTCGGACTGGGTGCGGACGATGGAGAAGGGCCGGCCGGCCGCCTTCGAACTGCTCGAAGCCGACAACCGGATGGCGCTGCAGGCCTTGCAGAACACCGCGGAGGACTCGTACGAGCAGCGCGACTGGGAGCGCTACACGCGGCAGATGGTGCACTTCCACCTGAAGAACGCGGCGAGCTGGGGCAACGAGAAGACGGGGGCCGACCTGGCTGCCCAGGTCGACCCCTCGTTCGTCCTCGCGGAGCACAGCGCGAAGGCGAGTGCCGCCCAGCCCGCCTGACGGGCGGACGCACTCCGCCGGTCGCGCGCCGGAGGGCACCGGAGCCCGGAGGTGCCGGTGCTACTTCGCGCTCCGGTCGGCCGCCTCACCCGAAGGCCCGGCGGGTACGGGGCTGCTCGTGGCCTTGCCCTGAGTGGCCCCGAGGAAGGCGGGCCAGCCCTGCTCGGGCTTCTGGCCCACCTTCAGCGTGCCGAGGTCGGCGAGCATCGCGGGGTCCTGCGCGTCCAGCCAGTCGGCGAGTTGCCGGAAGGAGACGCAGCGCACCTCCTTCTGGACGCACACCTTTTCGATCGTCTCCTCGATCGCACGCATGTAGGTGCCGCCGTTCCAGGATTCGAAGTGGTTGCCGATGATGAGGGGCGCGCGGTTTCCGTTGTACGCGCGGTCGAACGCCTGGAGGAGCCCGTCCCTCATCTGATTGCCCCAGTAGGCGTGCTGGTCAGGGTCTCCCTGCGTCGTCCCGGACTGGTTGAACATGAAGTTGTAGTCCATCGAGAGCGTCTCGAAATCGCGGCCCGGCACCGGAACGAGCTGCATGGAGAGATCCCAGAGGCCGCCCTTCTTCTTGGGCCACACCTGGTCGCGGACCCCGCTCGAGTCATAGCGGAACCCCATCGTCCGTGCTGCGGCGATCATGTTCTTCTGCCCTTCCAGGCAGGGGGTGCGCGCTCCGACCAGTTCCTTGTCGTAGTCGAAGGGCAGTGGCGCTTCGGCCTTGAGGGTGGGGGTGTTCGTCTTCCAGTTCTGCACGAAGGACTTGGCCTGGCTGATCTCGCTCTTCCACTCCTCGACCGACCAGGTGCCGACGCCTCCGTCCGGTCCGCAGAAGTGGCCGTTGAAGTGGGTCCCGATCTCGTTGCCGTCCAGCCAGGCGGCACGAAGCTCCGTCAGGGTGTCGTGGATGCCCTCCGCGTCGTTGAAGCCGATGTCGGAGCGGCCGGCCGAGTGCTGGGGCGGGTCGTAGAGTGCCTTCTTCTCTTCCGGCAGAAGATAGACACCGCTGAGGAAGTACGTCATGTTCGCGTCGTACTTCTTCGCGACTTCGCGGAAGTGTGAGAAGAGCTTCTGACTGTCCTCTCCGGCACCGTCCCAGGAGAACACCACGAATTGCGGCGGCTTCTGTCCTGGCTTCAACTTTTTGGCCACCGGAAGCTTGGGCTGAGCTCCGGTGAACGCGGTGGAACCGTCACCGATGAGCTTGACCGCCCCCTTGGGCGCCGCGGCCGGGGACCGCTCCTCACCACCGGGCGCGGTCTTCTTCTCCGTTCCGGGGCCACCGGCCTCCGTACCGGAACTCGAGCAGCCCGCCAGCCCCGCGACCAGCGCCATGACCACGGCCCCCAGGGCGATCCTCTTCGTGGCGGCCATCATCCGTCCACCTCTTCCTCGCTGGATTACGTGCGTTGCAGTGCCGACACGGCGCGGTCAAGGTCGCACGGAGAGCGAGTGATAAGTACGACAAGCATGATGAAAAACTGCTTATTCACTGAGACGAGTGAGCTGATCCGCTATCTGCTCGAAAGTATGGACACCTACCTTTACTCGCCATTACGATTCGTTTACCAAGAGTTGAGTTAATCCCACCGTTGCACGCCGACCCACGGCCGCCTTTCCTGCATTCCGCGACCGCGCTGCCCCGGAGGAGACGGGAACATGCCTTCCTGCGCCCCTACTCGCCACGACCACTCCCGCAATTGGCGCCCCTCGCGCGCCTCGGGTTTCAAGCGTCCACACAGCCCGCCGCCACCCGGCGGCCGTCGATACCGCCTCTCAGGCACCGACCTGTCCGCGTCGATCACGGTCTTCCTGATCGCGCTCCCCATGTCCCTGGGCCTCGCCGTCGCCATGGACGCCCCCCTGGCAGCCGGCCTGGTAGCCGCTGTCATCGGCGGTATCGTCGTCGGCCTGCTCGGCGGAGTCCCTCTCCAGGTCAGCGGTCCCTCAGCCGGACTGACCGTGGTGACAGCCGAGCTGATCCAGCTCTACGGCTGGCGCACCACCTGCGCGATCACCATCGCCGCCGGACTCCTGCAGATCCTGCTCGGCTCTCTGCGAGCCGCCCGCGCCGCGCTCGCCGTCAGTCCGGCCATCGTGCACGGCACCCTCGCGGGCATCGGGGTGGCCATCGCGCTCGCCCAACTGCACATCGTGCTCGGCGGCTCACCGCAGAGCTCCGCGCTCGGCAACGCCCTTGCTCTGCCGGACCAGTTCGAGCGATTCAGCCCGGCCGCACCCGCGATCGGCGCGTTGACCATCATCCTTCTCATCCTGTGGCCGAGGCTGCCCGGACGGGTCGGTGCCGGCCTCGGCCGCCTTCCCGCCGCGCTCACGGCCGTGGCGATCGCGACGGCCGTGGCCGCTCCCGCCGCGCCGGGCATCGCCCGCGTCGAGCTTCCCGCCTGGCGGTCTCACGCCTTGCCGGAGATGCCGCACGGCCCCGTCATCGCGCTGGCCACGGCCGTGTTCACCGTCATGCTCGTGGCCAGCCTGGAGTCGCTGCTCGCCGCTGTCGCCGTGGACAAACTGACGGCCGACCGTGCGGCCGCTCCACCCACGGGCCGCTCCGCTCCGACGCCCCTCGCCAAGCGCTCCGACCTCGACCGGGAGCTACGGGCGCAGGGTGTGGCCAACTCGCTGTCGGGGCTGCTCGGTGGACTCCCCGTGTCCGGTGGGGCGGTCCGCAGTTCGGCCAACGTCCGGGCCGGGGCGACGAGTCGCGCGGCCACGGTGCTGCACGGGGTCTGGGTCCTCCTGGCCGCGCTGCTGCTGGTCGGCGCGCTCGAACGCATTCCGTTGGCCGCACTCGCCGCGCTGGTGATGGTCGTCGGCATCCAGATGGTCAACTTCGCCCACATCCGCCAGGTCCACAAGCACCGTGAATTCCCGGTCTACGCGGCCACGATCGTCGGCGTACTCCTGGCCGGGGTGCTCATGGGGGTGGCGATCGGCATCGTCGTGGCGATGGCCCTGGCCCTGCACCGCCTGGCCCGCACCCGGATCACCGTGTCCCAGCGGGACGGCCGGCACGTCGTAACGGCCCGCGGGCAGCTCACCTTCCTCGCCGTACCCCGGCTCAGCAGGACGCTCGGCCGACTGCCGCAAGGGGCGGAGGTGACCGTGGAGTTGGACGGCTCCTTCATGGACCACGCCGCGTACGAAACGATCCAGAGCTGGTGCGCCTCGCAGACCACACTGGGCGGTCGCGTCGAGGTCACAGGGCGCTCCGGCGGCAGAATCGCCGAGCCGGCGTCGCCGGCCGCCCACTCCTGCTGCCGCCCCTGGACCCCCTGGCGCAACCACCACTGCCATGACCGGGCCGCCCCCACCGCCCCGGCCCCACCTCCGCCACCGGACTCCGGGACAGCCGGCTCACCGAGCGTCTCCACGGCCGCCTCGGAGGATCAGCCGGCCGTCCACCGGTTGCTCAACGGCCTCAGCTCTTTTCAGCGCACCACGGCGCCCTTGGTCCGCGAAGAGCTGGCACGGCTGGCCACAGAGGGGCAGCGCCCCTCCCAGCTCTTCCTCACCTGTGCCGACTCCCGCCTGGTGACGAGCATGATCACCGCAAGCGGGCCGGGCGACCTCTTCACCGTGCGGAACGTCGGCAATCTCGTGCCCCCGCCGAAGGCCGGGAGCGGATCCGGTACGGACGATTCGGTGGCCGCCGCCATCGAATACGCGGTGGACGTGCTGGAGGTCGAGTCGATCACCGTCTGCGGGCACTCCGGCTGCGGGGCCATGCAGGCACTCCTCGGTGGCCCGCCCAAGGCCCCGGAGACGCCGATGTGGCGATGGCTCCGACATGGCCTGCCGAGCCTTGAACGTATGAAGTCGCGCCATCACACCTGGGCACGCATCTCCGGCCGGTTGCCCACCGACGCGGTGGAGCAGCTCTGCCTGACCAATGTGGTCCAGCAGTTGGAGCATCTGCGTGAGCACGACTCGGTCGCGCGCAGGGTCGCCGCGGGCACGTTGCGGCTGCACGGCATGTACTTCCACGTCGGCGAGGCACAGGCGTACCTGCTGACCGAGGGTGCCAGTTCCGGGACGGGACCCGACGAGGTCTTCGTTCGGGTCGCCCCCGGTGACCGGCCTGAGCCGCGCTCCCTCTCCGGAACCGGCACACGGCCCTCCGGCAGCGGCGCTTCCGGCCGGGGTTCCGGCACAGATTCCGACGCAGATCCCGGCACCGGCCGGCCGGGCAGGGCAGGCGCCGGAGCGAGCCGGCCGGTCGGCGACGCGGCCGTAGGCGCCTGACGGCCTGAACCTCTCACGCCCTCTGTCCGTGAGACCTTGTGGTCCCGCTTCCGCTGTGGTCCCGCTTCCGCGGCCCACGCATGCGGCAACGGGAGCGGGACACGTGCCCCCATACACGAAACACAGGTCTAAACCAATTCCTGGAAGACACTTGTCACGTGGCCCACGGCCTGATGAGCTGTCCCCCTGGACACAACGGACACCCTGGGAATGGGAGATGTCGTGAGCAACGAAAGCCTGACCGATCTGCTGAGGGGGGAGACGGGCCAGTGAGCGAGCGTCCTTCCATCTCCAACATGCTCAAAGAGGAGCGGCGGTTCACACCGCCTGCCGATCTGGCCGCGAACGCCAACGTGACCGCGGAGGCGTACGAGCGGGCCGAGGCGGACCGGCTGGGCTTCTGGGCCGAGCAGGCCCGGCGCCTGACCTGGGCCACGGAGCCGACCGAGACGCTCGACTGGAGCAATCCGCCCTTCGCGAAGTGGTTCGCGGACGGTGAGCTCAATGTCGCGTACAACTGCGTGGACCGTCACGTCGAGGCGGGCAACGGCGACCGGGTCGCCATCCACTTCGAGGGCGAACCCGGCGACAGCCGCGCCATCACGTACGCGGAGCTGAAGGACGAGGTCTCCCGGGCCGCCAACGCCCTGACCGAGCTGGGTGTCCGAAAGGGCGACCGGGTCGCCGTCTACCTGCCGATGATCCCCGAGGCGGCCATCGCGATGCTGGCCTGCGCCCGCATCGGTGCCGCGCACTCGGTGGTCTTCGGAGGCTTCTCCGCCGACGCCATCGCCGCGCGCATACAGGACGCCGACGCCAAGGTCGTGATCACCGCCGACGGCGGCTACCGCCGTGGCAAGCCGTCCGCCCTCAAGCCGGCCGTGGACGAGGCCGTCTCGCGGTTCGACAGCGTCGACCACGTCGTCGTCGTACGCCGCACCGGCCAGGACACCGCGTGGACCGAGGGCCGGGACGTCTGGTGGCACGAGATCACCGGCCGGCAGTCCGCCGAGCACACCCCCGAGGCGTTCGAGGCGGAGCAGCCGCTCTTCATCCTCTACACCTCGGGCACCACGGGTAAGCCGAAGGGCATCCTCCACACCTCCGGCGGATACCTCACCCAGGCCGCCTACACCCATCACGCGGTCTTCGACCTCAAGCCCGAGACCGATGTGTACTGGTGCACCGCCGACATCGGCTGGGTGACCGGACACTCGTACATCGTGTACGGCCCGCTCGCCAACGGCGCCACCCAGGTGATGTACGAGGGCACGCCCGACACCCCGCACCAGGGGCGTTTCTGGGAGATCGTCCAGAAGTACGGGGTGACGATCCTCTACACGGCGCCGACGGCGATCCGGACGTTCATGAAGTGGGGTGACGACATCCCCGCCAAGTTCGATCTGTCGTCGCTGCGCGTCCTCGGTTCGGTCGGCGAGCCGATCAACCCCGAGGCGTGGATGTGGTACCGCAAGCACATCGGCGCCGACAGGTGCCCGATCGTGGACACCTGGTGGCAGACCGAGACCGGCGCGATGATGATCTCGCCGCTCCCCGGGGTCACAGCGACCAAGCCCGGTTCGGCGCAGCGGGCCCTGCCCGGCATCTCCGCCACCGTGGTCGACGACGAGGCCCGCGAGGTGCCGGACGGCGGGGGCGGCTATCTGGTCCTCACCGAGCCGTGGCCGTCGATGCTCCGCACCGTCTGGGGCGACGACCAGCGTTTCCTCGACACCTACTGGTCACGTTTCGAGGGCACGTACTTCGCGGGCGACGGCGCCAAGAAGGACGAGGACGGCGACATCTGGCTGCTCGGCCGGGTGGACGACGTCATGCTCGTGTCCGGGCACAACATCTCGACGACCGAGGTGGAGTCGGCCCTCGTCTCGCATCCGTCGGTCGCCGAAGCCGCCGTGGTCGGTGCGAACGACGAGACCACCGGTCAGGCCATCGTCGCCTTCGTGATCCTGCGCGGCACGGCCACCGCCTCCGAGGAACTGGTCGCGGAACTGCGCAACCACGTCGGCGCCACGCTCGGTCCGATCGCCAAGCCGAAGCGGGTGCTGCCGGTCGCCGAGCTGCCGAAGACCCGTTCCGGCAAGATCATGCGACGCCTGCTCCGCGACGTCGCCGAGAACCGCGAGCTGGGCGATGTCACCACGCTCACCGACTCGTCGGTCATGGACCTCATCCAGACGCAGCTCCCCGCCGCGCCTTCCGAGGACTAGGGCCGGGTCCGAAGCCGGTCAGCGGGCCTGCCGTACCGCGAAGAGAGCCCGCTGCCCGGCGGCGGTGAGGGGCACCCGGACATGACCGGGTGCCCCTTCGGGCTCTCCGGGGCAGAAACGGACCCGCCACGGGACCCCGCGCGCCGACGGGAACCCGCACGCGGACCCCGCGCGCCGGTTCCCGTGTCGGCGGTACGCCGTCGGCAAGCACCCGACCCGGAACGGTGTCCGGATGCGGCGTCGGGCACGTCGCGGGCGAAGGGCAACGGATCCGGATAGCGTTTTGGGTGCCCCGGGTAGAGTGGAGACTTCGTCGGCGGACCACGTCGGCACTCAGCGACAACTGCATACGACATCTCCACAGGGGCGCCGGGAAGTCTGGTCGGCACGTGCATTCGCCATGCCATCGTTGCCGTATCCCCTCCGGAGGTCCCCCTCGTGGCCGCGCCCCTTCCGCCTTCCCCCCGCCGCACCTTTCTGGGCCGCCTCCCCTTGCCGGAGCGCACCTACGTCACCGACGCCCTGCGCACGGAGACGGTCGGCGGGGTCATCCTGCTGGTCGCCGCCATCGCCGCCCTGGTCTGGGCGAACACCAACGGCTCCGGTTACGCGGCCGTGAGCCACTTCCACATCGGCCCCGAGGCGCTGGGCCTGAACCTCTCCGTGGCCCACTGGGCCGCCGACGGACTGCTCGCCGTCTTCTTCTTCGTCGCGGGCGTCGAACTCAAACGCGAACTCGTCGCGGGCGAACTCCGCGACCCCAAGGCGGCCGTCCTGCCCGTGGCGGCCGCCCTGTGCGGCATGGTGGCGCCCGCGCTGGTCTACACCCTGACCGTCGTCCTGGGCAACGGTTCGACGGCCGGCTGGGCCGTCCCCACGGCCACCGACATCGCGTTCGCCCTCGCCGTCCTCGCGGTCATCGGGACATCGCTGCCGTCGGCGCTGCGCGCGTTCCTGCTGACCCTCGCCGTCGTCGACGACCTGTTCGCGATCCTCATCATCGCGGTCTTCTTCACCGACTCCCTCGACTTCCTGGCCCTGGGAGGCGCCCTCGCCGGGCTCGTCGTCTTCTACGTACTGCTGCGCGCCGGTGTCCGGGGCTGGTACATCTATGTGCCGCTCGCCCTGGTGATCTGGGGCCTCATGTACAACAGCGGCGTCCACGCCACCATCGCCGGTGTGGCCATGGGCCTCATGCTCCGCTGCACCCGGCGTGAAGGGGAGACCCAGTCTCCCGGTGAGCGCCTGGAGCATCTGGTACGCCCCCTGTCGGCAGGCATCGCGGTCCCGCTGTTCGCGTTGTTCGCGGCCGGCGTCACGCTCAAGGGCGATGCCCTGGCAGGTGTGTTCACCCGGCCCGAGACGCTCGGGGTGGTTCTCGGCCTGGTGGCGGGCAAGACCCTCGGCATCTTCGGCGGCACCTGGCTCGTCACCCGGTTCACCAAGGCGGAACTGAACAAGGAGCTGGCCTGGGCCGACCTCTTCGCCGTCGCCACGCTGGCCGGGATCGGCTTCACCGTCTCGCTCCTCATCGGAGAGCTCGCCTTCGCGGGGGACGAGGACACGGTCAACGAGATCAAGGCCGCCGTTCTGATCGGTTCGCTGATCGCCGCCGTACTCTCCGGTGTACTGCTGCGACTCCGGGTACGGAGATACAGAGCGCTGTCGGAGGAGGAGGAACTCGACGAGGACGCCTCGGGCGTCCCCGACGTCTACGAACAGGGCGATCCCGAGTACCACCGCCGCATGGCCGCGATCCACGAGGAGAAGGCGGCCGAGCACCGGCGCCTTGCCGAAGAGGCGGGGGCAGCGCGCGGCAAGCCCGACAGTCCGGCATGATCGGACATCGGATGTACGGATGAGGAGAGGGAGTCAGGGATGAGCGACCCCAGCAACTACCCGGGCAGCACCGACCGCAGCCTCGGTCAGCTGTTCGCGTCAGCCACGGCCGAGATGTCGGCGCTCGTGCACGACGAGATCGCCCTGGCCAAGGCCGAGATGCGACAGGACGTCAAGCGGGGCGTGATCGGGAGCTCTTCGGCCATCGTCGCCGGTGTGCTGCTGCTCTTCTCGCTCCCGATGCTGAGCTTCGCGGCGGCCTACGGCATCCACAACCTCGGTCTGGGGCTCGCCTGGTCGTTCCTGATCGTGTGGGGCGGGTTCACCCTGCTGGCCGTCCTGATCGGCCTCTTCGGGGTCGCCAAGCTCAAGAAGGTCAAGCCGCCGCAGAAGTCCATCGCCTCGGCCAAGCAGACCGCCTCCGTCCTCCAGGGCGTCAAGCCCCACCCCCGCGCCACCCTGGCGGGCGAGCTGGACCACGGCGGCAGCACACTCCCGGACAAGGCCATCGAGAACCGTCCGGTTCAGGACAAGGCATCCGCTGTGGCACGCTCGTCCACATGACCGACCCCGATCACAGCGCTTCTCCCGGCCCCGTCGGACCGCTCGGCCCGGCCGCCGGCACCGGCGGGCCCGTACGCATCGAGGGGCCCTGGACCCACCGCGATGTGGCGGCGAACGGCGCCCGCTTCCACATCGCGGAGCTCGGCGACGGGCCGCTGGTGCTGTTGCTGCACGGCTTTCCGCAGTTCTGGTGGACCTGGCGCCACCAGCTGACCGCGCTGGCCGACGCCGGGTACCGCGCGGTCGCGATGGACCTGCGCGGGGTGGGCGGCAGCGACCGCACGCCGCGGGGCTACGACCCCGCCAATCTGGCGCTGGACGTCACCGGTGTGATCCGGTCGCTGGGCGAGCCGGACGCGGCGCTGGTCGGACACGACATGGGCGGCTATCTCGCCTGGACCGCCGCCGTGATGCGGCCGAAGCTGGTCCGCCGGCTCGTGGTGTCCTCGATGCCGCACCCACGACGCTGGCGCTCCTCGATGCTGTCCGACTTCGCGCAGTCCCGGGCCAACTCCCACATCTGGGGATTCCAGCGGCCGTGGGTGCCGGAGCGTCAGCTCGTCGCGGACGACGCCGCCTTGGTGGGGCGGCTGATCCGGGACTGGTCGGGGCCGCGTACCCCGGAATTCCCCGACGACAAGACGGTCGACGTCTACCGGCGGGCCATGTGCATCCCCTCGACGGCGCACTGCTCGATCGAGCCCTACCGCTGGATGGTGCGTTCCCTGGCCCGTCCGGACGGGGCCCAGTTCAACCGGCGGATGAAGCGGCCGGTGCGGGTGCCCACGCTGCACCTGCACGGTTCACTCGATCCGGCGATGCGCACCCGGAGTTCGGCGGGGTCCGGTGAGTACGTGGAAGCGCCGTACCGATGGCGACTTTTCGACGGTCTGGGCCACTTCCCGCACGAGGAGGATCCGGACGGGTTCTCGACCGAACTCGTCAACTGGCTCAAGGATCCTGAGCCTGACCGCTGATCTGAGCGAACGCGCGTCCGACGAACGCCAATTGCCTGGCGCATAAGCCAATTGGCTGACTCCCTCACGATTACCGACCATGGGTCAGGGGCAGACGTCGGGGTATGGGCTGGACGCGCGACTTCAGTGACGCAGCACGCAACCGCCGCTCGACCGCTCCTGCTGGTCCGAGCATTCATGAGGGGGGCGGCTCCCGGAGCCGGGTGCACGATATGAGCGATTTCCATGATCTCCGGCTGGGCATTCCCCGCATTCTCCACCGCCGGGCGCGATGGTTCTCGGCGCGGCTCCGCCATCCCCGTGGATGAGGGCATGACGCACTGATCCGGCGCCCGTGAGCAGCGGCCGCCCGATCGCCCCGGTCTCTCCGGGGCTCCCTTCCCGAACGGTCCGGCCCCTCTCGTACGTACGAGAGGGGCCGGTTCCTACGTGCGTGCGCCGGGGACAGGGCCGGCTCGCGGGGCGCCGCTCAGAGCGCGCATCCCTGGCTGTCGACCTGCTGGGCCGCCGACTTGCCCAGGTCGATGTCCTGACGGATCTCGTCGGCCGTCAACGCGTAGCCCGTGTCCGGGTCGTCGAGGGACTTGGCGAACACCACGCCGTACACCTTGCCCTCCGGGGTGAGCAGCGGTCCGCCGGAGTTGCCCTGGCGCACGGTCGCGAACAACGAGTACACGTCGCGCCGCACGGTGCCCCGGTGGTAGATGTCCGGGCCGTCGGCGTCGATGCGGCCACGGATGCGGGCGGAGCGTACGTCGTAGGCGCCGTTCTCCGGGAAGCCCGCGACGATCGCGCTGTCGCCGCTCTCCGCGTCGTCGTCCGCGTCGGTGAAGCGCAGCGGTTTCGCGTCCAGGTCCGGGACGTCCAGTACGGCGATGTCGCGCTGCCAGTCGTAGAGGACGACCTTCGCGTCGTAGAGGCGGCCCTCGCCACCGATCTGGACGGTGGGCTCGTCGACACCGCCGACCACATGGGCGTTGGTCATGACCCGCCGGTCGGAGAAGACGAAGCCGGTCCCTTCGAGGACCTTGCCGCAGCCCGGCGCCGTGCCGACGACCTTGACGATGGACTTCTTCGCGCGGGCGGCGACGGGGCTGCCCTCCAGCGCCGGGTCCGGGGGTTTGACCTCGGTGATGGGCTCGTTGGCGAAGGGGCTGAAGACCTGCGGGAAGCCGTTCTGCGCGAGGACGGAGGAGAAGTCCCGGAACCAGTTGGACGCCTCGCTCGGCATGACGCGGGAGACACCGAGCAGCACCGAGGAGTTGCGGACCGCCTTGCCGAGGGTCGGCAGGGAGGTACCCGCCAGCAGCAGGCCGATCAGCCAGGCAACCAGCAGCATGGCCACCACGTTGACCAGCGCGCCTCCGGTGGCGTCCAGGGCGCGCGCGGGCGACCACGTGATGTACCGGCGGAGCCGGTTGCCCAGGTGCGTGGTGAGGGCCTGGCCCACGGAGGCGCACACGATCACGATCACCACGGCGACGATGGCGGCGGTGGACGAGACCTCCGACCCGTCGGTCATCCGGTTCCAGATCACCGGCAGCAGATAGACGGCCGCCACACCGCCGCCCAGGAACCCCACGACGGACAGGATGCCGACGACGAAACCCTGGCGGTAGCCGATGACCGCGAACCACACGGCGCCGACGAGCAGCAGGATGTCCAGCACGTTCACCGTCTATAGCCTCGCAGATTCGTCACCTGGCCCGTCCGGTTCGACGGGGTCCGGGCCAGGCCCGGAACAGCGCAGCAGGGGAGGTCAGCCTGTCATGCGCGCCAGTCGAGCGGCACCTGCTTGTTCCTGTCCCACGGGCGTTCCCAGCCCGCGTAGTGCATGATCCGGTCGATCACACCGGCCGTGAAACCCCACACCAGCGCGGATTCGACCAGGAACGCCGGGCCTCGGTGGCCGCTGGGATGGACGGCCGTGACCCGGTTCGCCGGGTCCGTGAGATCCGCCACGGGGACGGTGAAGACCCGCGCGGTCTCCGCCGGGTCGACCACGTCCACCGGGCTCGGTACGCGCCACCAGCCGAGCACCGGGGCGACGACGAAGCCGCTCACCGGGATGTAGAGCCTGGGCAGCACGCCGAAGAGCTGGACGCCGCTCGGGTCGAGACCGGTCTCCTCCTCGGCCTCGCGCAGCGCCGCCCGGAGCGGTCCGGTGGTCGCGGGGTCGCCGTCCTCCGGGTCGAGCGAGCCCCCGGGGAAGGAGGGCTGGCCGGCGTGGGAGCGCAGGGAGCCGGAACGCTCCATCAGGAGCAGCTCGGGGCCGCGCGCGCCCTCGCCGAAGAGGACCAGTACGGCGGACTGGCGTCCCGCGCCGCTCTCCGGCGGCAGGAACCGGCTCAGCTGCTGGGCCCGGACGCTGCGCGCCGCCTGGGCGACGGGGTCGAGCCAGCCCGGCATGCCGTCCGTGGTGAGGGTGATCGAGCTGTCCTGGGACGTGTCCGTGCCTCCGGTGGCCGCCGGTGCGGCGTGTGCGCCCTGTGCGTGCGTCGTGCTCTGTGCGTACGTCATCGGCACCCCCGTCGTTCCAACGCCTGCCGTCTGCCATTTCGTTCCGGACGGCGCCGCCCGTGCCACCACCGGGTGCCCCTCATCCGGCGCCCAGGGGCGGGGCGGGGCGCCCCGGGTAGTCCGGGGGCGGGCTGAGCCGCTGGCCCGGATACCCGCCCAGCTCGTACTTCAGGAGCTTCTTCGCCTTCTCCGGGTCCGTCTCGCCCTCCCCGTACGCCGGGCAGAGCGGGGCGATCGGGCAGACGCCGCAGGCGGGCTTGCGGGCGTGGCAGACGCGGCGGCCGTGGAAGATCACCCGGTGCGAGAGCATCGTCCACTCGCTCTTGGGGAAGATCGCGGCGACGTCGGCCTCGACCTTCACCGGGTCCTCCTGTTCGGTCCACTTCCAGCGGCGGACGAGCCTGCCGAAGTGGGTGTCCACGGTGATGCCCGGTACACCGAACGCGTTACCCAGAACGACGTTGGCCGTCTTGCGGCCCACCCCGGGCAGCTTCACCAGGTCCGCCAGGCGCCCCGGGACCTCACCGCCGAAGTCGTCCCGCAAGGACGCCGACAGCCCCGCCAGGGAGCGCGCCTTCGCCCGGAAGAAGCCGGTCGGCCGGATCAGCTCCTCCAGCTTCTCCGGATCGGCGGCGGCCATGTCCTCGGGAGTCGGATAGGCGGCGAACAGCGCGGGCGTGGTCTGGTTGACCCGCAGATCGGTGGTCTGCGCGGAGAGCACCGTGGCCACCAGCAGCTCGAAGGGATTGCGGAAGTCCAGCTCGGGATGGGCGTAGGGGTAGATCTCCGCGAGCTCGCGGTTGATCCGGCGGGCACGGCGCACCATCGCGAGATGCGATTCCGGCTTGGCCGGCCTCTTCGCCGGACGGGTCGCACCGGACGCTTCCGCCCCACCGGGTGTCACCGCTGTGCGCCCGCCCGTGCGTGCCGAGCCGCTCGCGGCCGGACGCGAGGGGCCTTCCGCGGCCTTCTCGCGACGCCGCGCAGGCTGTTCGCCCACAGCGGAACTCTTTTCTTCGGACACCCCATCAGCCCCTTTGGCCTGCGCTCTCACCGGCGTTGCGGACACTCGGCCAGCCTAGAGCCCACCACTGACATCTGGGCCGGTCATCGCCTTTCCACGCCCGATCGGCCCCCTGCCGTAGGGTCCGGCACGCCCGTGCGTCAAACTGGTTTGTGATTGATCGCACTGTTTTACCGTCCTGCATCATGGGGACCACGCTTCCCTGAACAGGCCGACAAGGAGAGAACTCGTGGACGACGTTCTGCGGCGCGCCCCGCTTTTCGCGGCGCTCGATGACGAGCAGGCCGCGGAGCTCCGCGCCTCGATGAGTGAGGTGACCCTCGCACGCGGTGACGCGCTGTTCCACGAGGGCGACCCCGGCGACCGGCTGTACGTGGTCACCGAGGGCAAGGTGAAGCTCCACCGCACCTCCCCGGACGGCCGGGAGAACATGCTGGCCGTCCTCGGCCCCGGAGAGCTGATCGGTGAGCTGTCGCTCTTCGACCCGGGACCGCGCACCGCGACCGCGACCGCCCTCACTGAGGTCAAGCTCCTGGGTCTGGGCCACGGCGACCTCCAGCCCTGGCTGAACGCACGCCCCGAGGTGGCCACCGCCCTGCTGCGCGCCGTCGCCCGCCGGCTGCGCAAGACCAACGACCAGATGTCGGACCTGGTCTTCTCCGACGTCCCGGGCCGCGTCGCCCGAGCACTCCTGGACCTGTCGCGCCGCTTCGGCGTCCAGTCCGAGGAGGGCATCCACGTCGTCCACGACCTGACCCAGGAAGAGCTGGCCCAGCTGGTCGGCGCCTCCCGCGAGACGGTCAACAAGGCGCTCGCGGACTTCGCGGGCCGCGGCTGGCTGCGTCTGGAAGCGCGCGCCGTGATCCTGCTGGACGTCGAGCGGCTGGCGAAGCGGTCCCGCTGAGCCGGACACCCCGCCCGCGCACGCGTTCTCAGGCCCCACCGCACGAGCGGCGGGGCCTGAGGCCTGTCCGGGGCGGATGCGGCCCCTGAGGGCCTGTCCCCGGGGCAAGGTGGAGGGCCTGTCCCCGGTGGGCCAGGCCTCGTGACGGCGCCTAGGACGGCGTCCCGGTCAGTCCGTGTTCGGCCAGGTACTCCAGCTGGGCGCGCACCGACAGTTCCGCCGCGGGCCACAGGGACCGGTCCACGTCGGCGTACACGGCCGCCACGACCTCGGCCGGGGCGCGGATTCCGGCCTCCACCGCCGTCTCCACCTGGGCGAGCCGGTGCGCCCGGTGGGCGAGGTAGAACTCGACGGCGCCCTGGGCGTCCTCCAGCACCGGGCCGTGCCCCGGGAGCACGGTGTGCACCCCGTCGTCGACCGTCAGGGAGCGCAGCCGCCGCAGGGTGTCCAGGTAGTCGCCGAGCCGTCCGTCCGGGTGCGCGACGACCGTCGTCCCGCGCCCCAGGATCGTGTCGCCCGTCAGTACGGCCTGGTCGGCGGGCAGGTGGAAGGAGAGCGAGTCGGCGGTGTGCCCCGGGGTCGGTACCACCCGGAGTTCCAGCCCTCCCGTGGTGATCACGTCACCCGCCGCCAGGCCCTCGTCCCCCAGGCGCAGTGCCGCGTCCAGGGCCCTCACCTTGGTGCGGGTCAGCTCGGCGAACCGGGCCGCGCCCTCCGCGTGGTCGGGGTGGCCGTGCGTCAGCAGCGTCAGGCCGACACGCCGCCCGGACCGCTCCGCCGTGTCGATGACGGCCCGCAGGTGGATGTCGTCGAGCGGCCCGGGGTCGATCACCACCGCGAGGTCGGAGCCGGGTTCGGCGACGATCCAGGTGTTGGTGCCGTCCAGGGTCATCGGTGAGGCGTTGGGGGCGAGGACGTTGACCGTACGGGCGGTGGCGGGTCCGGACAGCACTCCGCCGCGCGGCTGTCCCGGCAGGGCCGCGGCGTCGCTCATGACCGGCCACCTCCCGTACCGCCCGGGACGTCCGCCGGGACGTGTTTGGTGAACTCCTCGTGGCCCGGCCAGCTCAGCACCAGCTCGTCGCCCTCCATACGCGCCTGTGCGAGCACCGGCGCGAGGTCCTGGGAAGCCGCCCCCTCCAGGGCCGCCGCGGCCGTCCCGTACGGCAGGAGCGCCCGCAGCGTGGCGACGGTCGGCGGCATCATCAGCAGCTCGCCCCGGTCGTAGCCCTCGACCGCGTCCGCCGGGCGGATCCACACCGTGCGGTCGGCCTCGCTCGACGCGTTCCGGGTGCGCTGGCCTTCCGGGAGGGCCGCCACGAAGAACCAGGTGTCGTACCGCCGGGACTCGAACTCCGGGGTGATCCAGCGGGCCCAGGCGCCCAGCAGGTCGGAGCGGAGCACCAGGCCGCGCCGGCCGAGGAAGTCCGCGAAGGAGAGCTCCCGGGCGACGAGGGCCTCGCGGTCGGCCTCCCAGTCGGCGCCCGTCGTGTCGCCGACGACCGTGTCCCCGGTCGGCCCGGCGAGCAGGACGCCCGCCTCCTCGTACGTCTCGCGCACCGCCGCGCAGACGACGGCCTGCGCCTCGGTCACCGTCCCGACGCCCAGCCGTGCGGCCCAGGCCTCCAGGGACGGCCCGGACCAGCTCACGAGGTGGTCGTCGTCACGCGGGTCCACGCCGCCTCCCGGATAGGCGTACGCGCCCCCGGCGAAGGCCATGGAGGCGCTCCGCCGCAGCATGTGCACCGCGGGCCCCGGGGCCGCCTGCTCCGCCACGGCGTCCCGGAGCAGCATGACCGTGGCCGCCCGTCTGGGGGGCACGGCCGTCAGCTCGCCGCTGGCGAGGGCCCGGATCCGGGCGGGCCATTCCGGGGGGTACCACTGACCGTTGGACATGGCCGGAGGCTATCCGGAAGCGCGCCGATGTTCGAGAGGCGAAAGAGCGCGCAGTGACCTTCCGGCCTCCCCGCGCCTCCTGGGGGCCCGCTCGCCGTCCACGCCTCCTGGGGCGCGCTTGCCGCACGCACCTCCTGGGGGCCCGCTCACCGCACGCACCTCCTGGGGGCCCGCTCACCGCACGCACCTCCTGGGGGCCCGCTCACCGCACGCACCTCCTGGGGGCCCGCTTGCCACTCGCACCCCAGGGGCCGCCGTCGGCCGTCCACGCGCCGACGCTCGTACGCGCCACGCCTCAGGGGGCTCGCCGTCCCCACCCAGGGCTCGCACACGCCCGCACACAGCTGATCCCGCCCGGTCGTGGTGGACCGGGCGGGATCAGGGACGAGCGGCTCAGTCCTCGGTCAGCTCGACCTGGACCTCGATCTCCACCGGTGCGTCCAGGGGCAGCACGGCGACCCCCACCGCGCTGCGCGCGTGCACGCCCTTGTCGCCCAGGACCGTGCCGAGCAGTTCGCTCGCACCGTTGACCACCCCGGGCTGCCCGGTGAAGTCGGCGGCGGAGGCGACGAAGCCCGTGACCTTCACGACCCGGGCGATCCGGTCCAGGTCGCCCACGACCGACTTCACGGCCGCCAGGGCGTTCAGCGCGCAGGTCCGGGCCAGTTCCTTCGCCTCGTCCTGCGTCACCTCGGCGCCGACCTTGCCGGTCACCGTGAGCTGGCCGTCCACCATCGGGAGCTGCCCGGAGGTGTACACGTACACCCCGGAGCGCACGGCCGGCTGGTAGGCGGCGAGCGGAGGAACGACGTCCGGCAGCGTCAGGCCGAGCTCGGCGAGGCGCGCCTCGACAACGCCCGCCACGCCTACTTCTCCCGCTTCAGGTAGGCCACGAGCTGCTCGGGGTTGTTCGGGCCGGGAACGACCTGGACCAGCTCCCAGCCGTCCTCGCCCCAGGTGTCCAGAATCTGCTTGGTCGCGTGCACGAGAAGGGGCACGGTCGCGTATTCCCACTTGGTCATGGGCCCGACTGTAACGCCTGGCATACGCGGCCTCGTGCGTAGCCTGCCCGTCGACTGGTTAGGCTCGAAGACGTGAGCAGGTTCCAGGTCGTCAGCGGCAAGGGCGGTACCGGTAAGACCACGGTCGCCGCCGCCCTCGCGCTCGCCCTCGCGACCGAGGGCAGGCGCACCCTCCTCGTCGAGGTCGAGGGCAGACAGGGCATCGCCCAGCTCTTCGGGTCCGAAGCCCTTCCGTACGAGGAACGCAGGATCGCTGTGTCGCCGGGCGGCGGAGAGGTCCACGCGCTGGCGATCGACGCCGAACGGGCCCTGCTCGACTACCTCCAGATGTTCTACAAGCTGGGCAGCGCCGGCCGGGCGCTGAAGAAGCTCGGCGCGATCGACTTCGCCACGACCGTCGCCCCCGGGGCCCGGGACGTCCTGCTGACCGGCAAGGCCTGCGAGGCGGTACGCCGCAAGGACCGGCGAGGCGAGTTCGTCTACGACCACGTGGTCATGGACGCCCCGCCCACCGGCCGCATCACCCGCTTCCTGAACGTCAACGACGAGGTGGCCGGTCTGGCGCGGATCGGCCCCATACACAATCAGGCGCAGGCCGTGATGCGCGTCCTGAAGTCGCCTGAGACAGCGGTCCATCTGGTGACCCTCCTGGAGGAGATGCCCGTCCAGGAGACCGCGGACGGCATCGCCGAACTGCGGGCGGCCGATCTGCCTGTCGGCCGGATCATGGTGAACATGGTGCGCCCCCACCTGCTGGACGAGGACGCGCTGCGCACCGCGTCGGGCGGCCGCCGCAAGGAGATCGCGAAGGTGCTGACCCGGGCGGGCGTCACGGGCTCGGCCGGGCTCGTACGCCCCCTGGTCGAGCAGGCGGCCGAGCACGCCCAGCGGGTGGGGCTGGAACGGGAACAGCGCGCGGTACTGGCCGGCCTGGGGCTGCCGACCGCCGAACTGCCGCTCCTGGGCGAGGGCGTGAGCCTGTCCGGGCTGTACGACCTGGCGACGGAGCTCCGCAAGCAGGGTGTGGGCGACGGCACGGCGGACGCGGCCGGGCAGGGACCGGGAGGCGCGGAGCGGGCCGGGAAGCGCCCCGGGGGCGGCTCGGGACAAGGGGTGGGTTCATGACGCTGGGCACCGGCATCGCGTCCGGGCTGGACACCGACGCGCTCCTGGACGACCCGGGGATCCGGATCGTCGTGTGCTGCGGGTCGGGTGGCGTGGGCAAGACCACGACCGCCGCAGCGCTCGGGGTACGGGCGGCCGAGCGCGGTCGTCGGGTCGTGGTCCTCACCATCGATCCCGCCCGCCGGCTCGCCCAGTCCATGGGCATCGACCGGCTCGACAACGTCCCGCGCCGGGTCGACGGCATACGGGGCGACGGCGAACTCCACGCCATGATGCTCGACATGAAGCGCACCTTCGACGAGACCGTCGAGGCGCACACGGACGCCGAGCGGGCGCGCGCGATCCTGGAGAACCCGTTCTACCAGTCCCTGTCCGCCGGTTTCGCGGGGACGCAGGAGTACATGGCGATGGAGAAACTCGGCCAGTTGAGGGCTCGCGACGAGTGGGACCTGATCGTCGTCGACACCCCTCCGTCCCGCTCCGCGCTGGACTTCCTGGACGCGCCGAAACGTCTCGGCTCCTTCCTGGACGGGAAGTTCATCCGGCTCCTCATCGCCCCCGCGAAGATCGGCGGGCGGGCCGGGATGAAGTTCCTCAACGTCGGCATGTCGATGATGACCGGGACCCTCGGCAAGCTGTTGGGGGGTCAGTTCCTGCGTGACGTACAGACGTTCGTCGCCGCGATGGACTCGATGTTCGGCGGGTTCCGTACCCGGGCCGATGCCACGTACCAGCTTCTCCAGGCCCCGGGTACGGCGTTCCTCGTGGTGGCGACACCGGAGCGGGACGCGCTGCGCGAGGCCGCGTACTTCGTGGAGCGGCTGGCCGCGGAAGAGATGCCGCTGGCGGGCCTGGTCCTCAACCGGGTGCACGGCAGCGAGGCCGCGCGGCTCTCCGCGGACGGCGCGCTGGCCGCCGCAGAAAATCTTGAGGACGCCGGCATTGTGGATCAGTCGTCCGGGAAGGCTGGCTGTGGTGACCCGGCGGGCGCGGCGGCCCTCACCTCTCCCGAATCCGCTGAAGCCCCCGGACACGACGAGCCCCACGCGTTCCCCGAAGAACCCGATCGTCCCGAGTCGTCGCTCTCCCCCGAGCCACCGCTCTCCCCCGAGCACCACGAGGAGCCGCCGCCGCGCGGTCACACCGCCCGTGACCCGCAGGCCACCGACCCACAGGAGCACCGGACGCCCGTTCCGCCCGGGTCGGCCGCGCACACGGCGGACGGCCACGCGGTGAACGACGGCGTAGTGAACGACCACACGGCGAACCACCACACGGCAGACGAGGACAGGCCGGACGGGACCGGAGACGCCACCACGCCCACGGGCCCGGCCACGCCGGTCTCCGGCACCGGTTCCCCGGTCGCCGATGTCGATGCCGATGAAGCCGTGTCGGCTGAAGCCGTACGGGCCGAAGCCGCGTCCGACGATGCCGTATCGGCCGATGTCGTGTCCGTGGAGCAACTGACCGCCGGGCTGCTGCGGCTGCACGCCGAACGCATGCAGGTCGTCGCACGCGAGCGCGACACGCGTGACCGCTTCACCGCGCTCCACCCCGAGGTCCCGGTGACCGAGGTGGCCGCGCTGCCCGGAGACGTACACGACCTGTCGGGGCTCCGGGCCGTCGGAGAACGGCTCGCGACCGGCGCGGTTCCCTCCACGACCGGAAGCGCGTAAGGCGGCTCCACCGAGCGGACCCGCTCAGGGCGGACCGCCAGAGCGGAATCACGTGAGGCGGGCCTCGGCGCGCGGACCCGCGCGGGACGGATCGTACGGCCCAAGACCCCTGCGGCCCATGGCTCGTGCGGCTCATGGCTCGTACGGCCCAAGGCTCGTGCCGCCCAGTCGGCCGCGCGACAGGTGGCCCCAGGGGGCGGAACCCCGCGTACGGCAGGCCCCGCCGGTCGATGCCCCTCCCTGCGCCCGACCGGACGGGAGCTACCCGACCGCCGCGTACGTCTCGTGCAGTTCGTCGTCCAGGCCCACCGCGGCGGGCAGCAGACCGGTCGAGCGCTCGTACTCGCTGCGCGCGGTCTCCAGCAGCCGGCGCCAGGACGTCACTGTGGGCCGTCGTCGCAGCAGTGCGCGACGCTCCCTTTCCGTCATTCCACCCCACACGCCGAACTCGACGCGATTGTCCAGCGCGTCGGCCAGGCATTCGGTCCGCACCGGGCATCCGGTGCACACCGCCTTGGCCCTGTTCTGCGCTGCCCCTTGTACGAACAGTTCATCCGGATCAGTAGTGCGGCAGGCTGCCTGCGCACTCCAGTCGGTTACCCAGCCCATGCCGGCGCCGTCCTCTCCCGAATCGAGGCTCCCCCACGGCGGCAGCGGCATATTCACCGCTGCCAGTTGAGGACGTTACGGAAAGTGGCGACAGCACAACACCCCCTTCGGGCCCAATCTTGGATGGCCCGAACGGACTATGCGTACGCGGCAGATCACCCAGAGGAGTGAGCGGAGGACATGCGTAACCATCCCGACGCAATCGGGACAGAATACCCAAGTCGCAACGGACATTCAGCGACACACCAGGCGAATTCGGGGTCGCCTTGACGTGTGGCTGAATTGCGCAGGGGCCGTGCAGGGGACTTGATGCAGCACCGCATTGCTGTGACAGTTGGGAGCAGCTTAGGCCAAGGCCTATCGGTGTGTCCGGCGAATGAGAACGTAGACACCTCAGACCGCCGCGCCCTGCCGTGCGGTCGCGATCCGGGCTGCCCCGTCCCGTTCAGTCCTGTTCCGTTCCGCCCTCCCGTTCCGTCAGGGCGGACCTCGCGCGGCGCTCCCCGGGTGCCTCCGACCGGCCGCGACGGGCGCGGGACGGCCCGCGGATGTCACGGTCTGGTACTCGAACGCCCCTGGACACCCCTGGTCCCGCGGAACGCCGCTCACGACCAATTAGGCTGCCTCCATGCCAAAGAAGCGCTCAGGCGGGGGTCTCACGACGACCCAGCAGGCCGCCAAGTTCCTCGGTGTCGCCGCGCTCTCCGGAGCGGTACTGGCGGGCCTCGCATTGCCGGCCGCCGGAGCACTGGGGCTAGCAGCCAAGGGGACGGTCGAGGGATTCGACGAGATCCCGTCCAACCTCAAGACACCGCCGCTGAGCCAGCGGACCACGATCCTGGACAACGAGGGCGGCACGATCGCCACGGTCTACTCACGTGACCGCACCGTCGTGCCCCTCAAGGACATCTCCCCGTACATGCAGGACGCGATCGTCGCGATCGAGGACTCACGCTTCTACGAGCACGGCGCGGTCGACCTCAAGGGCATGCTGCGCGCGTTGAACAGCAACGTGCAGAGCGGCGCCACGCAGGGTGCCTCGACGCTCACCCAGCAGTACGTGAAGAACGTCTTCGTGGAGGAGGCGGGCGACGACCCGGAGAAGGTCGCCGAGGCCACTCGGCAGACGCTGGGCCGCAAGGTCCGCGAGCTGAAGTACGCGATCCAGGTCGAGGAGGAACTCGGCAAGAAGAAGATCCTGGAGAACTACCTCAACATCACGTTCTTCGGACAGCAGGCGTACGGCGTCGAGGCCGCCTCCCAGCGGTACTTCTCCAAGCACGCCAAGGACCTCAAGCTGGAGGAGGCCGCGATGCTGGCGGGCCTCGTCCAGTCGCCCACCCGCTACGACCCGGTCAATGACACGGAAGAGGCGACCAAGCGCCGCAACACCGTGCTGCGGCGGATGGCGGACGTCGGCAGCGTCTCGAAGGACGAGGCCGCGAAGGCCATCGAGAGCCCGCTCAAGCTGAAGGTGAAGAGGCCGAGGAACGGCTGCATCACCGCGGTCAGCGGCTCCGGGTTCTTCTGCGACTACGTGCGCAAGACCATCCTCACCGACCCGGCCTTCGGGAAGACCGCGGAGGACCGCACCAAGCTGTGGAACCTCGGTGGTCTGACCGTCAAGACCACGCTCTCCCCGCGTGCCCAGAAGGCGGCCAACGAGGCCGCGACCTCGAAGGTCAACAAGGACGACAAGATCGCCGCCTCGGTGGTCCAGGTCGAGCCCGGCACCGGCAAGATCCTCTCGATGGGCCAGTCCCGCCCGTACGGCCTGGACCAGACGCAGCACGAGACGGTGCTCAACCTCGCCGTCAGCAACGCGATGGGCGGCAGCACCTACGGCTTCCAGGTCGGCTCGACCTTCAAGCCGATCACGGCCGCCGCGGCGCTGGAGAAGGGCATCAGCCCGGCGCAGAGCTACTCCTCCGACTGGAAGCTCTCGGTACCGATGAGCTCCTTCCGGAACTGCAAGGGGGCGCCCACCGGAAGCGGGAACTGGGACCTCCAGAACGAGATGGACTCGGAGAAGGGCGCGTTCGACATGACGAGCGCCCTCGGGAAGTCCATCAACACCTACTTCGCCAAGCTGGAGCAGCAGGCCGGGCTGTGCGAGACGGTCACCATGGCGAAGAAGCTCGGCTACGAGCGGGGTGACGGCAAGCCCGTCTCGGACAACAACCCGTCGATCACCCTGGGCGGTACGGAGAGCACCCCGCTCAACATGGCCGCCGCCTACGCGGCGTTCGCCAACCGGGGCACGTACTGCACGCCGATCGCCCTTCAGGCCATCACCGACGCGAACGGCAAGAAGGTCGACGTCCCCAAGTCCACGTGTACGCGGGCGATGAGCGAGAAGACGGCCGACACCGTCAACCAGATGCTGAAGGGCGTCGTCGAGGACGGCACCGGTACCCAGGCGGGCCTGACGGACCGTGACAACGCGGGTAAGACCGGTACGACCAACGACCGCGTGGACGCCTGGTTCGTCGGCTACACGCCGAACCTCTCCACGGCCGTGTGGGTGGGTGCGGACGTCGGCAAGAAGGTGCCGATGTACGACATCACCATCGGCGGCCAGTACTACGACAAGGTCTGCGGTGGCTGTCTGCCCGGCCCCATCTGGCGGACCGCGATGACCGGTGCGCTGAACGCCTCGGAGACCCCTTCCTTCAACGCCGTCGACGTGCCGCGCGCGAAGGAGAAGGAAGACAAGGAGAAGGACAAGGACAAGGGTCACGACGGGGACAAGGGCGACGACGACAAGCCCGACACCACCCCCTCGCGCCCCGGCTTCACCGGTGGACGCGGTGACCGGCACGGCGGTGGCAACGGCCACTGACCGGCGGAACCGTACGTGAAGGAGGGGCGCTCCCGGCCGGGGGCGCCCCTCCTTCACGTGTCGCTGCCCTGAGGTGCCTCCGGGGCGTCCCCGGGGGCTCAGCGGCCGCCCGGGGGGCTCAGCGGCCGGTCACCCCGCGAGGGGCTCAGCCCGCGACGAGCTCAGCCCGCGAGGACCTTCTTGACGGCGGCGGCGACCCGGCCGCCCTCCGCCAGGCCCGCCACCTTGGGGTTGACGATCTTCATGACGGCGCCCATGGCCCGCGGCCCCTCGGCCCCGGCGGCCCTGGCCTCCGCGACGGCCTGCGTGACGATCGCGTCGAGCTCATCGTCGGTGAGCTGCTTGGGCAGGTAGGCGTCGAGCAGCTTCCCCTCCGCCCGCTCCCGCTCGGCCTGCTCGGTCCTGCCGCCCTGTGCGAAGGCCTCGGCCGCCTCGCGGCGCTTCTTCGCCTCCTTGGCGATCACCTTCAGCACCTCGTCGTCGGAGAGCTCGCGCGCCGACGTGCCGCTGACCTCTTCCTTCGTGATCGCGGTGAGGGTGAGCCGGAGGGTGGACGAGGTGAGCTCGTCACGCGCCTTCATGGCCGTGGTGAGGTCTTCCTTGAGCTTGGACTTGAGCGTGGTCATGCCGCAATTGTGACAGGTACGGGGCACCCGCCGCCCGCCTGTTTTCGTCTCCGGGCACCGTGTCTGCGACGATGGGACCATGCGCGCACGCTACGGAGTACCTCTGAAAGTCACGGCAGTCGGCGCAGCGATCGGCGCCGCCGGCCTCGTGTACGCGGCCGGGTTCGAGGCCCGCTCGTTCCGTCTCCGCCGGATCACGGTTCCCGTACTCCCGCACGGGGCCCGCCCGTTGCGCGTACTCCAGGTCTCCGACATCCACATGGTGAACGGTCAGCGCAAGAAGCGCGCCTGGCTCCAGTCGCTGGCGGGGCTGCGCCCGGACTTCGTCGTGAACACCGGTGACAACCTCTCGGACCCCGAGGCCGTACCCGAGCTGCTGGACGCCCTCGGCCCGCTGATGCGGTTCCCCGGGGTGTACGTCTTCGGCTCCAACGACTACTACGGCCCCAAGCTCCGCAACCCCGCCCGCTACCTCCTGGAGAAGGCCCACGGCAAGCACGGCCTCAACGGGAACGCCCCGGCCGTCGGCGTGGTCCACAACCCGTGGGAGCCGATGCGGGACGCCTTCGACGAGGCGGGCTGGCTGAACCTGACGAACACCCGGGACCGGCTCAAGGCGGACGGCCTGGAGATCGCCTTCACCGGCCTGGACGACCCGCACATCAAGCGGGACCGCTACGCCGAGGTGGCCGGCGGACCCGACACGGACGCGGACCTCTCGATCGGCGTGGTCCACGCCCCGTACCTGCGTTCCCTGGACGCCTTCACCGCGGACGGCTACCCCTTGATCCTGGCGGGCCACACCCACGGCGGCCAGCTCTGCATCCCGTTCTACGGCGCCCTCGTCACCAACTGCGACCTGGACACGGACCGGGTGAAGGGCCTCTCCAGCCACACGGCCGACGGCAAGCGCGCCTACCTCCACGTCTCGGCGGGCTGCGGCACGAACCGCTACACCCCGGTCCGCTTCGCCTGCCCCCCCGAGGCGACCCTGCTGACCCTGACACCCCGCGACTGAGGGTGAGCGCCCGACCACCGGCCCGCCGGGGCCTGGGAGCCCGGCCCAGAATCCGGATTTCGCCTCCGGGCGCCGGTGGGCTAAAGTAAACGTTGTCGCCGGGACAACGGTGGACATCGGGGTGTAGCGCAGCTTGGCAGCGCGCTTCGTTCGGGACGAAGAGGTCGTGGGTTCAAATCCCGCCACCCCGACAGCTGAAACACCAGGTCAGGGGCCTGATCCGCATCGCGGGTCAGGCCCCTGAGTGGTTCCGGGTGCCGTTTTGGGAGCCGTTTGGGAGCCGACTTCATATCCCGGCTCCCAAACGGCTCCCATCACCCCGTCGCCAAAGCTGCTCGATCACGCACCGAGCACGGCGTGCGGGAAGCCGTGCTCTTCATCCCTCACGATCGTCAGAGCGTGTGTGAGCATCTGCGCGATGTACGGGGCAGACCTCTCACACCCCGGCATCCGGCCATTGCCACAAGGTCGCGTCGGCATCCGCGTCACGTACGCCTTTCAGCTTCACGTCAGCCATGGATTCGACCTCAAAGAAGCGCAACGGATCAGTGATGATCCGCAGCGTCGGGATTCCCCTGCCCTCCTCCAGGTTCGAGGCGATGACGAGCGAGTAGTTGTTTCCCTCTGCAAGCGCACGCGTGAGTTCCGCGCTGGTGAGTGAGACGTCGGCGGGCTCTGCCCCGCCGTGAGCCTTGATCTCATAGAAATGGCCTGTTGAGTCGACGGCGTCCGCCCCCAGTCGTTGAAGACCTCGCTGGTCTTCCAGCATCCTCCCGCTCTCGCCGAGAATTCCGGCAAGCAACGCCAGGACGGTCTTCTCCTTGTCCCGGTCCTGGTAGCCGAGCAGCACGGAGCGCTCGTTGGGTGCGGCCCCGCCCTGGCGCGGTTGCGGCAGGGAAGCTGCACGTCGGCCTTTCGAGGATGACGCGGAGCGAAGCTGCGAGAGGGAAGCAGTACGAGTCGCCTGTGGACTACGCGCTTGTAGTTCGGCCAAGGAGACAAGCTTGCGAGGCTCAGCCGACAGCGGAATGGATGGGGACGCCACACCAGAAGGTATGGGAGTCAGCAGAGGCGCAGGGGTCGACGGAGGTGACGGGACTCCGGTGGGTAGCACCGGACCGCCCGGTTGGGCAGGAACCACAGGGCCCGAGGGCGCCGACAAATCTCGCTTCCGCAGCTGCGAGGCCAAACGCTCGCGATCCTCATGGTCTTGCTGGCCGGATGGGACAAGTGGGGTGACGGGAGCGTCCTGCGGCCGTTCCTCCTCCCAAAGGTCACGCCAGCGGTGGCCGACGTGAGCGCGCTCCGCGGAGAAGAGGGCAGCCACGGCCAACCCGCCTCCTCGGGTCGTCTTCAGCGCCTCGGGGGCACTGACGAAGAGCGCCTTGGCCTCCCGATCGACATGTGCATCGACCGGGACCTCAATCACGTCATGGCCCTCGCCCAAGTTCAGCCGGATCCGCAGCCCCAGCAAGACTCGTACCTCAAGCTCCATAAGCCACGCCCAGTCCGTGAAAGCCTCAGCGGCGGCCGGCTCGTCCCGTACGAGAGTGTCCTGCAGGCTGGTCACCGCCCACCGGAAGCCCTCGGTCAGCTGCCGATCAGGACGAGCACGGTCCGGAGCGACGACACACGCTTCCGACGCCTCCATCCTGTGCACCTTGAGAACACCCAACAGGCCGGCGAATTGCTGCAGATCTCCGCCGGGCTGCCAAACGTGAAGGTCCTCGCCGAGCGTGCGCGCGATGGCGGGGTGGTCTACCGCGTAGACGGGCCGCTCCTTCGTCCAGCCGAGGGTGGTGCGGAGCGGCAGCCAGCGCAGCTTGGCCCGCAGGCCGAGGGGGACGGGGCCATCAGCCGAAGTGACCGTGTCTGCAAGGGACCTCAACGCCTCCAGCATCACACGCTGCTGGTCGGCCCGAAGCTGAGCGCCGGACTGAGCGATCTCCTTCAGCACATCAGCGAGGTCCTCGGGCCTCGGCTCCTCGATCCATAGAGCGTCCCAGAGCGGATTCAACTCGGGGTCAGGGATGGTGAAAGGCCGGAAGCCGCGCAGGATCGTGGGACCACGGAAGCAGTCGCTCGACCTACGCCACCCCTGGTCGGTGAGCACGAAGTCGGTGCGGTTGAAGGCATCCCGGACCCTCCTTCGCAGCTCGTTGTGGGACGTACCCGGCGCCTCGCTTCTCAGCCGCCCCGCCAAAGCCTGATAGACGAGATATACCTCGGCCTTGAGACGGTCGTCCACCAAGCCAGGGGCCGTGGAACGCTTCCGAAGTTCCCGCAATCGATTGATCAGTTGAGGAACATCAGGGTCTCCCTTCACCCCAAGAGCAGCCAGGACATCAACTCTGTTGGACGTGGTCTGCTGGATCGCAGGGTGCAGGTACCCCGGGTCATCCTGACCATAGAGCGCCTGTGCGTCACGTGTTCGCAAGTGCACCTGCTGCGGAGTGCGAAGTTCGCCGCTGCTGTCCTCCAGCCAGGCCGTCTCCCGAAGGCGCCAGACCCAGAGGGCTGCCGTCTGGCCACGCACGTTCCAGCGGTGATACGCGTCCGCCGCCTGTACGTCTGCGTGTTCGGAGGAGCTGATCACGCCGGGCCTGCCAAGCGTCTGTAGCATGGCCGCCGTACGACGCCTGCGCTCCTGCGGATTCTGCTCGGCGATGATGTGTTGCACCACAGCGTCCACGTCCGGGCTACTGCGATCGTCCAACGTGTAGTACGCGCCCAATCGGCGCAGCTCGCTCGTACGCGCAGGCGGCGACAGCCAGCAGTCACGCGACAACCCTATGCGGGAGTCCGCCTCGTACTCCTTGGTCTCCCGGCCCGGCTGAATCTCCTTGAGCCGGGGTGCGTCCGCCACCCCGAGGAGTCGAAGGAAAGCCGTACGGCTCAGCCCGCACTGCGCTTGCGACAGCAGGGTTCGGGCATATGAGCGCTGCACCCATCTGATACCGGGGGTCTTCCCCGCCGCGACGGCGAAACGATCTCCGTCTGTGCTCTCCAGCGCTTGCGGCAGGTAGGCGTGTGCGGGCTGCACCACGCACGGCTTTTCGTTGCCTTCGCGGTCGTGCATGTAGCCGTCCAGGAGCACGGCCCGTCCGATGCCGGGGCCGAGTCGCTCACGTACCTTCTTCGATACTTCGCCCAAGCCCCGCTGGATGGCGACAAGTTGCTCGACTTCACATGCGATGTCACCTCCGATTCGCCTGCCCGCGCGTCCCATCCGTTCGATTCGACGCAGTACGGCCGCGGTGTCATCACGCCGTACGAGGCAGTCCTGTTTCCGTAGCCAGTCGAGGACATGTTGGGACCACTGCGAGTTCTCCGCGTAACCGGCATGGAGATTCACGACGATACCCAGCGCGTCCAGCGGGCTGGTGCCGCGTAGCTCGTCGTCCTGGTACTCCGCGAACGCGACGCCAGTTGCTGTGGGTCGCAGACGCTGACCATCGGCAGCAATGACGCACGGCTGGCTGCGCAGCAGGTAGCCGAGGTCCTCCTCGATGGCGACCGCCGTGAGACGGATGGTCTGCCCGATGTCGTACTCGGTGTCGTCGAGTGAAATGAGCGCGTCCCTCACCCGCACTTCATCGGCGACTTCTGCGGTGCCTTCGCAGCGCCAGTCCGTCAGGACCTCGCGCCACAGGTGAGCAGCATCGCGGGCGCGTCGCGGAAACGTACTCGACAGCCCGGCAAGCCGGGCAATGTCCCCGTCAGCCAGCACTCCCGACAACTGCGGCTCCTCAACGGCAAGCGCCGAGAGTGGCTTCGTGGTCCCGTCTGGACAGGGCAGGGAGATCCGGGACGCCAACCACGTGCGGGAACGGTCGACCAGCGCCGCCCGGATACTGTCCTGGAGCCGGGTGGGTGGCGAGGGGTCGGAGGGTGAAGGCAGCGGAACGAGGTGCCAAGCCGAAGGTTCGACGCCGCTGAGTATGTCGAGGGCGGCAGCAGCCCAGAGGTCCGCGACCAGTGGGACGAGATCCTCGTTCCACCGGCTGGCAGCGAAGCCTTCACGGCTGACGACGGGGTCGAACTGGGCGTGCACGCGGGCCGCGGCTCTCAACTCGGCCACAGGTAGCCCCGTGTGCACACTTCCCGGTTCCGATCCAAGCACCGGCAGCGCGACGGCGAGCGGCATAGAGGCCCCCACCGCCTTGTGCCGACGGGTACTCGTGCCGTGGGGTGCGACCTGGGCGTCGTAGACCCGCCACAGTGCTCCACTGGTCGTCCGGGCCTCACGGACCCGGACGTCCGCTTTCTCACCGTCGATGCGAAGCCTTCGCCGATCGATCTCCGTCCAACTCAGCCTGAGCGTCACCGGCGACGTCTCGTCATCGGGTTCCTGATCGACCGGGCAGTCGCTGAGGGCTTCGACTCGCGTCGCATGCCGGAGAAAGAGCAAGGAGCTGTCGTTCCACGTCTCGAACCACTCGAAGAGCTCCGAGGCGGACAGTACGCCGGCGGCTAGAGGGATCCGGAAGACCGTCCAGTCGGGCCCCGCAAGTTGTTCCGGCACCACCAACGGCCTGACCGCCTGAATTGACAGATCGGCGAACTGTACGTGGAAGGGGCGGCAGTGGACTTCCCAGGTGGTCGCCAGGGCGCGCAAGGTCGCCAGCCCGATGCCAAATCGTCCCGTCGCCTCCGCGTCGGAGGTCTTTCCGCTGAGCCACGGCAAACCGAGCAACAGGATGTCGGCCAGTCGCACGCCTTTGCCATCGTGAGCGATCAACAACTCCTTGGGGCGCCAAATGAATCGGACTTGGGAGGCCCCCATGTCATCGGCGTTCTGCACCATTTCAGACAGGACTTGCAGCCGGTCCGATGACAGGGTTTCTGCACCCCTCTGCCCTCCCTCGGCCATCAGCCGGAAGACGCCGGGCCCAGTCCGAAGCCCCTCCTCAAGTAGCCCCACCGCGCAAGCGGCCTGTTCAACGGTCTCGACATCGATACCCGGATCCGTACGCGGATCCGACAGCAGTGCTTCCACTGCATCGATGAGCTCCCCATCCTCGTTCACCCGAGTCTCCTCCCCATGGGCCGTTTTCGGGAGCGCCCCCCACGCCCAGCCAAAGCCTCACGGCAGATGGCGCTCCGTATGGCCATGCCCGTCGAAATCACGCCAAAGGCCGGTAACGTGGAGCCCCGAGCCAGCCCCCTAGTCACAGGGCAGACCGTGCGCTGCCATCCGAGCAAGCACACGGCCCTCAGCTCACGCCACAGCGAGTGAAAGACCGGAATCAACTACTCCTGGGGCCCGATTGTCAGGCCAGCATGCTAGAGGCGCCGGATGCAGACGCATTTGTGCCCTTGAACTCATGGGTCCCCAAGACGAATAGCCCTGTCTTGCTTGTGCCGAGGTGACCACAGACGGTACGACGGTCGCCATGCACCCATGGTCTCCGTTACTGACTTCGGCTTGTCAGGGTGAACCTTCGCGAAGACTCGGACGGATCTGGAGCGGTGGCTGTATCCGGTGGTGTGTGAGATACGCGGATGGGGGCGGGCTGACCGCCGTGGGCCGTGAGCGCCGGGAAGTGGTAAGGATCCAGGCGGCCGAGCTGTTCGCGCGGGGAGTCAAGGCACCGGAGGTCGCGCGACGACTGCGGGTGAGCCCGAAGTCCGCCTACCAGTGGCATCAATTGTGGCGGGAGGGTAGGACCAGGGCACTGGCCTCCCGCGGCCCGAGCGGATCTCGATGCCGTCTGTCCCCGCGCTGCCTGGAGAAACTGGCCGTGTACCTGGAACAGGGCCCAGCAGAACACGGTTGGGTGGAGGAACAGGTGTGGACCGCGGCGCGGGTGGCCACGCTGATCGGCCGGAAGTTCCACGTCTCCTACAGCGTCTCGGGCGCCACGAGGCTGATGCACCGGCTCGGCTTCAGCCCGCAGGTCCCCGCGCGGAAGGTCGCTGAGCGCGACGAGCAGGCCGTCACTGCGTGGAAGGAGGCGACCTGGGCGGAGGTAAAAGAGCGCGGGCGGCCTGCGGGGGCTACATCTGCTTCGAGGACGAGGCCGGCTTCACCCGCCGGCCGCCCGAAGGATGCACTGGGGCCGACGGGGCCGCACCCCTGTCGTGACGGTCAGCGGCCGGCGCTCGGGACGTCTGTCGGTGGCCGGGCTGATCGCCATGCGGCCCGGCTCCCGTACCCGGCTGTGCCACCGTCTGCGATCCCATCCCGCGGGCAGAGGCAAGCGCCGCAGCATGGGCGAGCGCGACTTCATCGCGCTGATCGACGGCGTCCACCAGCTGGTCAAGGCGCCGATCGTGCTGGTCTGGAACCGTCTGAACACCCACGTCTCCCACGCCATGCGCGACTTGATCGCCGAACGTGCCTGGCTGCCGGTGTTCCTGCTGCCTGCCTACTCGCCGGACCTCAACCCCGTGGAGTGGGTCTGGGCACACGTCAAGCGCAGCCTGGCCAACTTCGCCGTGGTCGCTTTCGACCAGCTCGAGGCCCTCGTCCGCAACCGGCTCAAACGCCTGTAGTACCAGCCCGAGACCCTCGACGGCTTCATAGTCGACACCGGCCTGACCCTCGACACCCCAACGTCACCCTGACAAGCCGAAGTCAGTAACAGCAAGGCCAGAGGGTCCAGTGTGCAAGTGGCACTGGGCCCTCTGGCGTTTCCGTGTGTCTGTCCGCGGGGCCGCCCGTTCCGGGGTCAGGGCTCTCATCCGGTGGTCTTGGACGACCGACCGGACGAGATCCCCGCCCCGTTCTTCCGTCAGACGGTCACGACGGGGCGCCCTCCTCCGCCAGGTCGCGGCGTGGGTGGTCCGTGGTGGGCGGGAGAGCGGCGGTGGTGAGGTCGCGTTCGAGGGCGTCCAGGGCCCTGCGGGCCGCTGTGACGCGTTCCAGCAGGAGCCGTTGGTCTTCCTGTACCGGTGTCGGGTCCGGTCCTTCCGGCGGCTCTTCCTCTCTCTCCATCTCGCGGGCCTCCTCAAGGGAGGTGATGACGACACCGACCAGGACGTTGACGAGGACGAAGGAAGCGAGCAGCACGTAGGAGGCGTAGTAGAGAAGGCTCCAGCGGGAGATCTCCAGGCCGGCGTGGATCGCGTCTCCGATGCCGTCGAGGATCATCAGCAGGAACAGCGTGAGGACCGCGCGGCCGATGGAGCCGTAGTGCTCGGGGTCCTGGTGGCCGAAGAAGACCCAGCCGACCATGGCGTACACGTAGAGCAGGAGCGCGCCGACCAGCAGGAAGCTCAGGGTGCCGGGGAGGCTGCGGCCCACGGCGACCAGGACGATCCGCAGCTGCGGGAGGAAGCGGGCCGTCCGTAGCACCCGGGCCAGCCGCAGCAGACGCAGGACGGTGGTGTTCTCGCGGACGAACGGCAGGAACGCGCAGAGGACCACGGCGAGGTCGAAGAGGTTCCACGGGTCCTTGCAGAAGTTCCGGGGGCGGTCAGCGTGGGCCCCCAGGCGCAGCAGGATCTCCACGGTGAACACGGCCAGGCAGGCGTGCTCGGCCAGACGTAACCAGCGGTGCCAATCCGCGACGAGTCCGGAGTACGTCTCCAGGCCCAGCAGTGCCGCGTTGAGGAGGATCACGGCGAGGACGGTCAGGGCGAACCATCTGGCCTCGGTGACGTGGCGGCACCGTCGTGCCAGTTCCAGACGGTCGGGCCGGAACTCGACGGCGGTCGTCCGGTCGTGCTGCTCCGGCATCGTGCTGCCCTGTCTCCTTCTCGTGCCGCCCCCTCCCGGCCGATGCTGCCGGGAGGCGGGCTCGTCGGGTGATCGGATCACCCTTCAGGAGAGACTTCTACAGCACTGTAGAACGCCCGGGGACGTCGGTCGCCGTATCCGGCCACGCCTCGTCCGGGGGACGGGTTCGGCGAACGGTCCTTGGCGGGACCCGGTGCGCGCCCGGCGGTGGGGGGTGTGACGGGTGTGACGGGCGGGGTACGGAGGGCTCCGCGTGAAGGACGGGATTCGCCGCACCGGTTCGCGTTAGTTGCGCAACCTTTAAACTGTTCGCATGGAGACCGCTGACGCGACGACGGGACAGGAAACCGCAGTGCTCGACGGAGGGCCTGCGGACGGACTACGGATGGAGGTCGCCGACCGGCCGCAGGTGATCCAGGTGACATACCCCTGCCAGGTGGAAGCCGCACCGAACGGCGTGCGCGTGGACGAGGTGTACGTCTACCGCCGCGACTACGCCGTGACCAGCGAACCGCTGCGATACGGGTTCGATGTCGCGAGCCCCTGACGCACACGGACCCCGGCGCGCGCCGAACCGAACCCCTGGCGCGCGCCGGCCCCGGGGGCATGGACACGCTGGTCATGGGCACACTGGTCATGGAAGCGGCGCGCGGTGGTCACGGACGCACGACGACGGCCTCCGGCCAGGGGCGTGGCCTCGCCGTTCGGCGGAGCTGACCATGTCGTGACACCGGTGACGGGCGACGCCCCGGGTGCCGCGCGAAGTACCTCCGGAGCGCCTCCACCGAGGGATGTGACCGGCGCCCCCGCGCGCGACAGCCCCGCGCGCCCCGGCCCCGGTGCCCACGGACCCTCGGCGGCCCCGCCCACACCGGGCGCACCCCGGCGGTCGACGGATCAGCGCGTCGGGTCGTTCTCCGTGGTGGGACGTGCCTGCGCCGTCTCTCCGGGGACGGTCCGGACGGCGTACGGCGCGGGCTCGGTGCCGGCCGTGTTCGCCGTGTCCTCGGCCGGGCCCCCGGAGGGCCGTACGGTCGCGCCACCGTCCTTCTTCATCGCCTCGGCCTCGCTCTTGAGGATGCGCATCGACTTGCCCAGCCCCCGGGCGGCCTCGGGCAGCTTCTTCGACCCGAACAGCACGATGATCACGATCGCCACGACCAGCAGGTGCCAGGGCTCCAGTCCGTTGCGGATCATCCCGCCCACCTCTCCTCTTCGCCGACCCTCGATGCCCACCGGGCGGTGCGCACCGTCTGACATCATTGCTACATTGCGCAACTGTACAACCATGGGGGGTGGGTCAGTCGTCCACTCCGTATGAGTCGGACGGATGAGGGTGCACGGATGACCACCACCAGCGATCAGGCCACGCCCTCCCGTCGGCGGCGTCGCGAGGAGCCGCCTGGGCACGACAAGGCTCCGGGCCGTACGCGGGGCAGGCCACGTGGCAAGCGGCACGGTGGCCGCGCGGCACGGCGCCGCAAGCGCGGTCCGCTGCGTACGGTCCTGATGGCCGTCCTGGCCCTCGCGGTGCTCGGTACGGGCGGCCTCGGGTGGGTCTATCTGAAGCTGAACGGCGACATCGACACCTTCGACGGCGAAGGACTGTCCAAGAACCGGCCCGAGTCCGGCACGTCCAAGGGTGCGAACGTCCTGGTCATCGGCTCCGACGCGCGCACCGAGGGCAACAGCGCGCTCGGCGGTGGCAGCAAGGACGACATCGGCCGCGCCGACACGGCCTTCCTGCTCCATGTCTACGCCGACCACAAGCACGCGATCGCGGTGTCCATACCGCGCGACACCCTGGTCACCATCCCGCCGTGCCTGCTGCCCGACGGCACCTGGACCGAAGCTCAGTCCGACACCATGTTCAACGCGGCCTTCTCGGTCGGGCAGACCGAATCGGGGAACCCGGCCTGCACCCAGAACACCGTGGAGGAACTCACCGGACTCCGGGTCGATCACACGCTCGTGGTGGACTTCAAGGGTTTCGCGGCGCTGACGGACGTCGTCGGCGGCGTGCGGGTGTGCCTCCCCCAGGACATCTACCAAGGCGACCTCAACCCCAACCGCGCGACCAAGGGCGACCTGATCTTCGAGAAGGGCGAGCAGGACGTCTCCGGGCAGAAGGCCCTGGACTACGTCCGCATCCGGCACGGCATCGGCGACGGCTCCGACATAGGGCGGATCAAGCGCCAGCAGGCCTTCGTGTCGAGCCTCCTCAAGAAGATCAAGAGTGACGGCCTCACCCCGACGAAGCTGCTGCCGCTGGCCACCGCGGCCACCCAGTCCATGACCGTCGACCCCGGTCTGGGTACGGCGGACAAGCTGATCGCCTTCGGCATGTCGTTGAAGGACATCGACCTGCACGACACGAAGTTCGTCACCGTCCCCTGGCGCTATCAGGGTTCGCGCGTCGCGCTCGCCGAGCCGGACGCCTCCGGTCTGTGGGCCGCGCTGAAGGCCGACCGCACCATCGACGGCAAGGACGCCAGCGGGGGGAGCGGGAAGACCTCGGAGGCGTCGGCCTCCCCGGGGGCCACTGGGAGCGACGGGAGCGGGGTCGACGGGGACGGCATCGACGTGGCCGTCTACAACGGGACCACCGTCGAGGGGCTGGCCGCCGAGGCGGCGACCGCCCTCACCGGCCACGGTTTCACGGTCACCGGCACCGGCAACGCCGGCAGCCGGGAGCACAGCACCACGGTCGTCCAGTACGGCACGGGGCAGCGGAGCCGGGCCGAGACGGTCGCCGAGCTGTTCCCCGGCGCACAGCTGGAGCCCATCGGCGGATCCGCGATCAACGTGGTCGTGGGCGCGTCCTACACCGCCGGTGACTCACCCGCGGCACCCGGCGCCGGGACGGAGACCACGCCGACCTCCGCCTCCAGCTCCGTGGCGGAGGACGCCCGCTCGGGCGACGACGACCTGTGCGCGGACCTCTCGTACGGAACCGGCGGCTGACGGACGCCGGACGAACCCTCCATCCGCTCGGGCCCCGGGGGGACCCGCCTCACCGCCCGTCCGCGTCCCCCGCGTGCCGTCGCTCGTACCGCGCCCGTGCCGCCAGGAGGCCGGCGGCGTACAGCCCCAGGACCGCGGCGAGCTGCGGGTAGTACAGGCCCGGCAGTGTGGTCAGGCCGAGCAGCGGGCCGAGCGGTGACGGGGGCAGCAGCAGTCCGATGGCGGCCAGTGCCGCCGCGGCCCAGGCGACCGGTCCCGGTCTGCGCCCCTCGGCGCCGCGTCGGCCGATGCGCAGGAGCAGCATCACCAGGGCCTGGGTGAGCAGGTTCTCGGTGAACCAGCCGGAGTGGAACGCCGCCTCGTCGTCGCCGGTCCCCGGGCCGTACAGGGCCATCGCGAGGACCCCGAAGGTCGCGAGGTCGGCGACGGCGTTGAGCAGGCCGAACCCGGTGATGAACCGCAGGAGTTCGCGCGGGCGCAGCACGGTCGGCCGCCGCAGCTCCGACGGGTGCGGGCGGTCGTGGACGAAGGCGAGCTGGGCGGCGTCGAAGCAGAGGTTCTGCGCGAGCACCTGGGCCGGCAGCATCGGCAGGAACGGCAGCAGCAGGCCCGCGGAGAGCATCGCGATGACGTTGCCGAGGTTCGAGGACAGGGTGACCCGCAGATACGTGGCGATGTTGCCGCTCGCGTGCCGGCCCGCGCTGATCGCGTGGGCGATGGCCGTGAGGTCCTTCTCCGCGAGCACCACGTCGGCGCCCTCGCGGGCCACGTCGGCGGCCTCGCGCGGGGCGATGCCGACGTCGGCGGCGCTCAGGGCGGGCAGGTCGTTGACGCCGTCACCGAGGAATCCCACGGTGTGCCCCGCGTCCCGCAGCGCCAGGGTGACCCTGGCCTTGTGTTCGGGGGTGCAGCGGGCGAAGACCGTCGTACGGCCGGCCAGCTCGGAGAGTTCGGTGTCGGTGAGCCCGTCGATCCGGTCGGCGGTGAGCACCGCGTCGTCGGCGACGGGGATGCCGAGGTCGCGGCAGGCGCGGGCGGCGGTGCCGGGGTGGTCGCCGGTGAGGATCTTGACCGTGACGCCCTGCCCGGTCAGGACGACGAGCGCGTCGGCGGCGGTGGGGGTGAGCGCGTCCCGGAGGGTGACCAGGCCGTGGAAGGTGAGGCCGCGTTCGTCGGCGGGCGTGTAGGCGCGGGTGCGTGCCCGGCGTTCCGCGGTGGCGACCGCCAGCACGCGTACGCCGCTTTCGGCCTGTTCGGCGGCGAGGCCGCGCAGCCGTTCGCGTGCGTCCTCGGTGAGGACACAGCGGCCGAGCACCGCCTCGACGTCCCCCTTGACGACCAGGGTGTGCCGGCCGAGACGGCCGGGGGTGCGGACGACGGCGGTGGCGAGGCGGCGGAGCGGGTCGAAGGGGACGGCCGCCGTCCCGTCGTACGCCGTGAGCGCGTCCTCGTCGGCCGCGTCCAGGATCGCCTCGTCCAGGGCGTCCGGCACCGGCAGGTCGGCGAGCTGCAAGGTCCACCAGGCGTTGACGGCGGCCCAGCGCAGCACGTCCGGGTCGTCCCGGCCGTCCGCCCCGATGGCGCGGTCGACGACCGGCCGGTCCTGGGTGAGGGTGCCGGTCTTGTCCAGGCACAGCACGTCCACCGCGCCGACGTCGTGCAGCGCCGGCAGCCGCTTGACGATCACCCCGTGGGTACGGGCCAGCAGCGAGGCGCCCCGGGCCAGGCAGGTGGTGACGAGCACCGGCAGCATCTCCGGCGTCAGCCCGACCGCCACCGCGACGGCGAACGGCAGTGTCTCCAGGCCCCGCCCGCGCAGCGCCGCGTTGGCCATCAGCACGAGGGGCGGGGTGAGCAGCATGAACCGGATCAGGGTCCACGAGATCCCGTGGACCGACCGGTCGAAGGCGCTCGCCTCCCTCGGCCCCGGGTACCGGTCCTGAGCGGCGGCGAACCGGGTGTGCCCGCCGGTCGCGGTGACGACCGCCGTGGCGCTCCCGGAGGCGACACTGCTGCCCTGGAAGCACAGCTGCGGCTGCTCGAACACCCCGCCGCCGGTCCTGCCGGGGGTGTCTTCGGCGTGTTTCGCGACGGGTGCGGACTCCCCCGTCAGCGCGGCCTGGTGCACGGTGAGCCCGCTCGACCGCAGCAGTCGTACGTCCGCCGGGACCAGCTCGCCGGGCCCGAGGCGGACGACGTCCCCCGGTACCAGGTCGTTCACGGGTATCTCGCGGGCAGCGGCCGCCTCCTCCCCGTCCGCGCGCCGCAGCACGGTGGCCGTGGTCGCGACCAGCTCCCGCAGTCCGGCCATGGACCGGTCGGCGCGGTGTTCGCCGGACGCGCGCAGGACGCAGCTCACCGCGACCAGCAGGAGGATCACCGAGGCGGCGCCCCAGGCGAGGACGAGCGCCGAGACGAGGCCGAGGCATCCCAGTACGGCCGTGAACGGGTCCCGGAGGCTGCGGACGAACAGGCGCGGCCAGGAGGCGGGGCGCCGGCCCGGGACCGTGTTGCCGCCCGACCGGGCCAGCCGCTCCTCGGCCTCCGCTTCCGTCAGGCCGCGCGGGCCGCTGTCCAGCCGTCGCAGCACCTCCAGCACGGTCGGCGCCGTGGGACCGGGGCCGGGGGCCCCGGCCGCGTCCCGGCCGTGTCCCGGTCCGGGTACGGCCGCGGGGGCGGGTGCCCCGGCGGCCCGGCCCGAGGCCTCGGTGGTCTCAGCCACCGGTTCCGGGCAGCCTGGTCACCGCCGCGTGGGCCTGGTGGGCCTGGTGGGAGCGCACGGTCAGCTGCCCGACCATGACCCGGACCACGGTCACGATGTCGGGGTCGTCGACGTAGTAGACCTGGCGGCGGCCCTCACGGCGGGAGCGTACGAGTCCGGCGAGCTTCAGTTTCGCCAGGTGCTGGCTGACCGCGGGCAGCGCGCCGCCGACGCGGTCGGCGAGGTGCGTGACGTCGCTCTCGCCCTGCGACAGCGCCCACATGATGTGCAGCCGGGCCGAGGAGGCGAGCAGGCCGAACGCGGCGGCCGCGTCCGCCAGCACCTCGGCGGACGGATCCCCGAAGCCAGCGACGTTCTCCGCCAAGGTCCTCTCCCGTCCCTCCCGCATCACAGCTGCCGCACACGCGCCGACCCAGTGTAGGCGTCCGGGCGTGCCGCGCCCGCTACGGGAGGCGGGGCGGCTCCGCCCCGCGGGGTGACGGGCCGGTGACGATCCCGTGACGGACTTCGGCACCTCGTCACCGATCGGACCCGAACCCCGGAGGAGGCTCGTCAGAGCTTCGAACTGTTCATAGGATTGCGCAATCAAGCAACTACGTGCCGGTGGGTGTCCGTCGGACACCCACCGGCACGACCCGACTGGAGGACAACGACGTGGGCATCATCGGCTGGATCATCCTCGGCCTGCTCGCCGGAGCCATCGCCAAGATCCTGCTGCCCGGCCGCGACCCGGGCGGGCTGTTCGGTACCACCCTGATCGGTATCGCGGGCGCGTTCGTCGGCGGCTGGCTGTCGGCCCGCTTCCTGGACCGCCCGGTGGAGAACCAGTTCTTCGACCTCTACACCTGGGGTGCGGCGATCAGCGGCTCCCTGGTCCTCCTCATCGGCTACCGGCTGCTGTTCGGCAACTCGCGCAACTGACCCGGCCGCCGTCCCGCCCGAGCCGCCGCCCGACTCACAGGTGCGCGGCGACGGCGGGCAGCAGGTCCTGGAAGGTCCGGCCCGCGGCGGGCTCACCGATGGCCTTCAACTGCCAGCCGCCGCCCGTCCGGTACAGCTTGGCCATGATCTGGGCGGTGTACGTGCCGCCGCCGCTGAGGGTGTAACGGGCCAGCTCCTGGCCGGTGTTCTCGTCGACCAGGCGGCAGAACGCGTCCTCCACCTCGGCGAAGGTCTGCCCGGTGAAGGAGTTGACCGTGAAGACGATCTGGTCGACATGGCCAGGGACGCGCCCGAGGTCCACCAGGACGACCTCGTCGTCGCCGCCGGCCCCGTCGCCACCGGTGAGGTTGTCCCCCAGGTGCCGTACGGATCCGTCGTCACTGGTCAGGTGCTGGAAGAAGACCACGTCGGCCAGCTGCCCACCGGTGAACAGCAGGGCGGCGGCGTCCAGGTCGATCTCCCGGGTGCCCGCCAGCTTCGCGAAGAACCCCTTGCGCTGCACGGCCTTCCAGCCGAGCCCCATGCGTACGGAACTCAGCGTGCTGCCGTCGGACTTGCTCAGGCTGATCTGCTGGCCCTTGGTCAGGTTGACCGACATGCGTCGTCGTCTCGCTTTCTGTCGCTGGATGGTTCGGGAACGGCCGGCCGTGCGCCGGGTCCCGCCCCGCTCCGCCGGCCGGGACCCGGATCAGGGCGGGACTCCGGTGCCCCGGGCCGTGGGCGGAGGCGGGTCTCAGACGTTGACCCCGTAGTCGGACGCGATGCCCGCCAGGCCGGAGGCGTACCCCTGGCCCACCGCGCGGAACTTCCACTCGGTGCCGTGGCGGTAGAGCTCGCCGAAGACCATCGCGGTCTCGGTCGAGGCGTCCTCGGACAGGTCGTAGCGGGCGATCTCGGTGCCGCCGGTCTGGTTCACCACGCGGATGAAGGCGTTGCGCACCTGGCCGAAGCTCTGGCCGCGCGAGACGGCCTCGTGGATCGACACCGGGAAGACGATCTTGTCGACCTCGGCGGGCACCGCCGACAGGTTGACCTTGATGGACTCGTCGTCGCCCTCGCCCTCACCGGTGAGGTTGTCACCGGTGTGCTCGACGGAGCCGTCCGGGCTGGTGAGGTTGTTGTAGAAGACGAAGTGCTGGTCGGAGACGACCTTGCCGGCGGTGGTCAGCAGCAGGGCGGAGGCGTCGAGGTCGAAGTCGGCGCCGGTGGTGCCGCGTGCGTCCCAGCCCAGTCCGACAAGGACGGCGGACAGGCCCGGGGCCTCCTTGCTCAGCGAAACGTTGCCGCCCTTGGCCAGGGAAACGCCCATGGTTCATCTCTCCGTACTCGCGGTCGATCGGGGTCCGAAGCCCGGACCCCGATCTAAAATCTACAACACTGTAGAAATAAAGGGGGAGGCTGTGGAAGGGAGACGGCACGTGACCCAGACGGATCCGCACCGCGGGCGCAGGGCCCAGGGCGCGCTGGAGACTCAGGTGCTCAGGGCGCTGCACGACGCCGGGGTACCGGTGACGGCGGGCTGGGTGCGGGAGCACCTGACGGCCGGTCTCGCGTACACGACCGTGATGACGGTGCTGGCCCGGCTGCTGGCGAAGAACGCCGTCACACGCCGGCGCGAGGGCCGCTCGTTCGTCTGGGTGCCCGCCGCGGACCAGGCGGGGCTCGCCGCGCTGAAGATGCACCGGGTCCTGGACGGCGAGCAGGACCGCCGCGCGGTCCTCGCCAGCTTCATCACCGCGCTGCCAGCGGACGACGAACAGGTGCTGCGCGAGCTGCTGCACCAGGCCGGCGACGGGGGCTGACGCGCATGGGCATCTTCGTCTTCCTCCCCCTGGTCCTGCCGCTGACCGCCTGGCCGGTGGCGCGCCTGGCCGAACAGCGCCTCCACCCCCGCACCGCCACGCGGCTGCTGACCGGCGTCTGTGCCGTCATGGCCCTGTGCAGCACCGTGTGCCTGATCCTGCTGATGGTGGTCGGCACCGCCCAGCTCCCCGGCAACCCGCTGCCGGACGGCTGGTCGGACCCCGAGGTACGGGCGAGCGTGCCGTACCACGAGGTCGCCGGGAAGGCCGCGATCGTCGCGCTGGTCGTGGTCTTCGCGAGCTGCCTGCGCACGCTGGTACGCCACCGCCGGGTACGGCGGCGGGCCCATGAGGCCCTGGAGGCCCTGCCGCGTACGGAGGTGGCGGTCCTGCCCGACCACCGGCCGTACGCGTACGCCCTGCCCGGCGGGGGACGCGACCGCATCGTGGTGTCCACCGCGATGCTGGCCTGCCTCGACTCCCCGGAGCGCCGGGCGCTGTTCGCCCACGAGCGCGTCCACCTGGCGGCGCGGCACCACCGCCATCTGCTGCTCGTCCGGCTGGCCGCCGACGCGAACCCGTTCCTGCGGCCCCTGCGGACGGCCGTGGCCTACACGGCGGAGCGCTGGGCGGACGAGGAGGCCGCCCGTACCGTCGGCAGCCGCCGGACCGTGGCCCGCGCGATCGGCAAGGCCGCGCTCGTCTCGCGCGGCACGCCCACGCCCGCCCTCGCCGGCTTCGCCGCGCCGGGTCCGCTCCCCCGCCGGGTCGCGGCGCTCCTCGGTCCGGCGCCCGTCGCGCGTGCCTGGCCGCCGCTCTCCACCGCGGTGGGCCTGGCCCTGTGGACGGCGGCCACCGGGGCCGCCCTGTCGGCGATGTTCTCGGCCAACTCGGCGGTCACCCTGCTGCTGCTCCTGCACGCGGCCACCCCCCTGTGACCGGTGGCTCCGGGGAAAGCCCGTGGCCCCCTCGCCGTGGGGACGGCGAGGGGGCCACGGGCCACCGGACGGCGAGGAGCGCCGCACGCGGCGGCGGGACCGTGGTCAGGCGGCGGCGGGCGCGGCCTGCTCGGCGACCTGACGGAGCACCTCGGTCAGCGAGGTGACGACCTCGGCGTCCTCGGCCGGGTGGAGCTCGGCGAAGCGGGTCACGGAGCCGGGGATGGAGAGCTTGACGTCAGCGAGCACGGCGCCACCGGCGGCCTTGCGGGCCTCGTCCTGGGCCCAGACGCCGCCGTACTGGCCGAAGGCGGTGCCGACGACGGCGACCGGCTTTCCGGTGAGGGCACCGGCGCCGTAGGGGCGGGACAGCCAGTCGATCGCGTTCTTCAGGACGGCCGGCATGGTGCCGTTGTACTCGGGCGAGAACAGCAGGAAGGCGTCGGCGCGTGCCGCCGTCTCACGCAGCCGGACGACCGCGGCGGGGACGCCGCCCTCGACGTCCAGGTCCTCGTTGTAGAAGGGCAGTTCGGCCAGGCCCTCGTAGATCTCGACACCGGTACCGGCGGGCGCGTGCTTGGCGGCCGCCTCGGCGAGCTGGCGGTTGTGGGAACCGGAGCGGAGGCTTCCGACGAGGGCGAGGATGCGGACAGGCATGGGGGAACTCCCAGGAGAGAGACAAGGATGCGCAAGCAAGCGGACCGTGGTCCGTTTAAATGTGTACCACCTCAAACGGACCACAGTCCACTTCCGGCGGGTGCCGTTAGGCTGGAGCCATGACCGGCTCCGCTGTCCCTTCGCCGCCCCGGCCGCCCGGCTCCGGCTCCGGCTCCGGCTCCGGGGATGCGCGCACGACGCTTCCGCTCGCGAGCACCGGCGAACCCGAGCGGCTGCGGGCGGACGCGGCGCGGAACCGCACGCTGCTGCTGGAAGCGGCCTCACGCCTGATGGCCGGCTGCGGCGCCACGAACCTGACCATGGAGTCGGTGGCCGCCGCCGCCGGTGTGGGCAAGGGGACCGTGTTCCGGCGCTTCGGTGACCGCACCGGCCTCCTCATCGCGCTCATGAACCACCGCGAGGGCCTGCTCCAGGCCGCCTTCCTCTCCGGCCCGCCCCCCATGGGCCCCGGCGCCCCGGCACTGGACCGGCTGCACGCCTTCGGGCCCGCCCTGATGCGCCACGAGCGCGAGCACCACGAGCTGATCCTGGCCTCCCGCACCGACCCGCTGCGCACCTACGCCGTGCCCGCGAACCGCCTGCGGATCAGCCATGTCGCCATGCTGCTGCGCCAGGCCCGCGCGGAGGGAGACGTGGAGCTGCTCGCCCACACCCTGCTCGGCTCGGTCGACGCCGCCCTCGTCCACCACCTGACGACGGACCGGGGCATGCCGATCGAGCGACTGGACCAGGGCTGGCACGACCTCGTCACCCGGCTCTGCGCCGGGCCGTAGGCCTCGCGGGGACCGGACTTCGGCAAGCGGCGCATCGGTGCGACCGCGGCTGGTTACGATATGCCTCGGCTCAACTCACGTACTCCGGAAAGGAATCCCGCACTCATGCCGGCCGAGACATTCGAGTTCCAGGTGGAAGCTCGTCAGCTCCTGCAGATGATGATCCACTCGATTTATTCGAACAAGGATGTATTCCTGCGCGAGCTGATCTCCAACTCCTCTGACGCGCTGGACAAGCTGCGGCTGGAAACACTTCGCGACGAAACGCTCCAGGCGGACACGTCCGACCTCCACATCGCTCTTGAGACCGACCCGGACAAGCGCACGCTGACGGTGCGCGACAACGGGATCGGAATGTCGCACGACGAGGTCGTGCAACTGATCGGAACCATCGCCAATTCCGGAACGGCGAAGTTTCTGCGGGAATGGAAGGAGGCCAAGGACTCCGCGACCTCCGAGGAACTGATCGGGCAGTTCGGTGTCGGTTTCTACGCGAGCTTCATGGTGGCCGACGAGGTCACCCTGCTGACCCGGCGCGCCGGTGAGAGCCAGGGCACCCGCTGGAACTCCGACGGCGAGGGCACGTACACCGTCGAGTCCGTCGAGGACGCCCCCCAGGGCACGTCGGTCACCCTGCGGCTGAAGGCCGAGGACACCGAGGACCAGCTCTTCGACTACACCTCGCCCTGGAAGCTCAGGGAGATCGTCAAGCGCTACTCCGACTTCATCACCTGGCCGATCCGCATGGCCGCCGCGACGCCCGGCGAGGACGGCGCGGAGCCGGAGACCGAGACGGTCAACTCCATGAAGGCCTTGTGGGCCCGGTCCAAGGACTCGGTGACCGACGAGGAGTACAGCGAGCTGTACAAGCACATCAGCCACGACTGGACGGACCCGCTCGAAACCATCCGCATGCAGGCGGAGGGCACTTTCGAATACCAGGCGCTGCTCTTCCTCCCGTCGCACGCCCCGCAGGACCTCTTCATGCAGGGGCACAAGCGCGGAGTGCAGCTCTACGTCAAGCGCGTCTTCATCATGGACGACTGCGAAGCGCTCATGCCGACGTATCTGCGTTTCGTGAAGGGCGTGGTCGACGCCCAGGACCTTTCACTCAACGTGTCGCGTGAAATCCTCCAGCAGGACCGTCAGATCGAATTGATGCGGCGCCGCCTGGTCAAGAAGGTGCTGTCGACGGTCAAGGACATGATGTCCGCGTCCCCGGAGAACTACCGCACCTTCTGGAAGGAGTTCGGCCGAGTTCTCAAGGAAGGCCTTCTCCAGGACTTCGAGAACCGTGACGCGATTCTTGAGATCTCCTCGTTCGCCTCCACCCAGGACGAGGAGGGGCTGACCACCCTGCGCTCCTACGTGGAACGCATGAAGGAGGGCCAGGACCAGATCTACTTCATGACCGGCGAGTCGCGTGCCGCCATGGAGAACTCGCCGCACATGGAGGCGTTCCGGGCCAAGGGCCTGGAGGTGCTGCTGCTGACCGACCCGGTGGACGAGGTCTGGGTCCAGTCCGTACCGGAGTTCGACGGCAAGCAGGTGCAGTCCATCGCCAAGGGCGAGGTCGATCTGGACAGCGACGAGGAGAAGGAGAAGGCCGAGGAGGAGCGCGAGAAGCGGCAGCAGGAGTACGCGGGCCTGCTGACCTGGATGACCGAGCGGCTCGGTGAGAGCGTGAAGGAGGTGCGCCTGTCCTCGCGGCTCACGGTGTCACCGGCCTGCATCGTCTCCGACACCCACGATGTGACCCCGGCCCTGGAGAACATGTACCGCGCCATGGGCCAGGAGGTGCCGCAGATCAAGCGCATCCTCGAACTCAACCCCTCCCACGCGCTGATCGGCTCCCTCAAGCGGGCACACGCCGCACTGGACACCGAGCCCGGGGCCGACTCGGAACTGGCGGAGACCGCCGAGCTGGTGCACGGGCTGGCGCTGCTCTCCGACGGCGGGGAGCTGAGTGACCCCGCCCGCTTCAGCAGGCTGATGGCCGACCGGCTGGAGCGCACGCTGTAAGCCCTTCCGTTTCCGTACGAGAGCGGCCGTCGGGTTCCCCCGGCGGCCGCTCTCGTACGTCGCGGCACGCCCCGTACGCCGTACTGAGGCACCGTCAGCCGGATGAGGCGCGGGAGCGTCCGGGGGCAACGGGGAATGGAGCGAAGAAGTCAACGCGACCGCGCGATAGATCCACAACTTCACCCATTTGAGGGGCGGTTGGAGGTTTATCTACGCGCGGAGCTTCCCCGACCGAACGAGCATTCGGGCATATCAGACGACTTCTTTCGCGGCTATTACCGACGGGTACCGGGAGCTGCTACAAACGTGGACGCCCCACGAACTCCCCACCCGTCCCCCACACTTCGAAGGGCTGACAGCCATGTCAGTACGTACCTTCTGGGCCTCCGTTTCGACGCTCGCCATCGGTGCCGCGGCTGTGCTCGGCCTGGCACAGCCGGCTTCCGCCGCCGGCGCCAACTACGTCGCTCTCGGCGACTCCTACTCCTCCGGAGTGGGCGCCGGGAGCTACACGTCCGAGTCCGGTGACTGCAAGCGCAGCACCAAGTCGTACCCCTACCTCTGGGCGGCGGCGAACGCGCCGTCCTCGTTCACCTCCGTCGCCTGTTCGGGCGCGACGACGAGCAGTGTGTCCAGCGGTCAACTGGGCGCCCTCTCCGCCTCCACCACGCTCGTCAGCGTCACCGCGGGAGGGAACGACGTCGGGTTCGCGGACGTCATGCAGACCTGCGTGCTCCAGAGCGAGGCCACCTGCGTCAGCCGCGTCAACACCGCCGTCTCGCAGGCGCAGACCACGCTTCCGGGGAAGCTCGACTCGCTGTACAGCGGCATCCACGCGCGTGCCCCGCAGGCCCATGTGGTGGTGCTGGGCTACCCGCGCTTCTACAAGATCTCGGGCAGCTGCATCGCCGGTCTCACCGAGAAGGAGCGCGGTGCGATCAACGACGCCTCGGACATCCTCAACGGGGTGATCGCCAAGCGGGCGGCCGACGCCGGGTTCACCTACTCCAGCGTGGTGGACGAGTTCACGGGGCATGAGCTGTGCTCGGGCGACCCCTGGCTCCACAGTGTGACGCTCCCGGTCACCAACTCCTACCACCCGAAGGCCATCGGGCAGTCGAACGGGTATCTGCCCGCCTTCCGCTCGGCGGTGTAGGCAGAGAGTTCCCTCCCCCCACACCTGCGACGGCACCACCCGGGCGGCCCGGGTGGTGCCGTCGCGCGTACGCGGCCCGGTGGGGGCCGCGGCCGGTCAGCCGCCGGCCGGCCGGGTCGCCTTGATCGAGTACATCAACGGAATGCGCGGGCGGTCGGCCGGGAAGCGGTAGTAGCCGTCCGGGTGCCGGCGCAGCGCCGGGTAGCGGGCGAAGAGCGAGGCGTCGTGCTCGTGGAGGAAGTCGACGCGCAGGCCGGCGGCGGCCAGGGCGGACACGACCTCGCCCAGGGGGTGCTGCCATTCGACGCTGCGGTTGTGGACGGTCTCGGCCTCGCGGTCGGCGTACGTACCGGGTGTGTCGTCCACCCACGCGTCACGGCTGAAGTAGTCGTACGTGACGGCCGAGCCGGTCTCGTCGTCCAGGCAGTCCGTCAGCGGATGGAACTCGGCGAGGTAGAGGAAGCCGCCCGGCCGGACCAGGGACGCGACGGTCTCCGCCCAACGGCTGAGGTCGGGCAGCCAGTTCAGCGCGCCCAGCCCGGTGTAGACGATGTCGTACGCGGAGTCCGGCACGGCCTCGGCCGCGTCGTACACGTCCGCGACGACGAACGACGCGCGCTCGGGCGGCAGGTCCAGCGACCGGGCGAGACGTCGGGCGGTCTCCACGGCGGGCTCGGAGAAGTCGAGGCCGACCACCCGCGCGGCGCCGTGGCGGGCCCAGGACAGGGTGTCGAGCCCGATGTGGCACTGCAGGTGCAGCAGGGTGCGGCCGCGCACGTCGCCCACCTCGGCGCGTTCGAAGTCGCGCAGGGCGTCCTTCCCGGCGCGGAAGGAGTCGAGGTCGTAGAAGTCGCCCGCCGCGTGGATGGCCACGCGTTCGTCCCAGCGCGCGCGGTTGGCCTCGTGCCAGTCGTCCGGTGTCGGTGCGTACATGCGGGGAAAGTTACCCACAGCCTGGGGGTGGGCGCGATCGGTTATCCACAGGCTCACCGGTGGACCGGCACATCGGGTTGTATGGAGCCATGAGCGACGCACAGAAGGACACGTCCGCACCCGAGCGGGTGCGCACACCGGATCCGCGTGAACCGGACCCCGCGTGGGAGCGGCTGCCCCGCTGGGAGCAGCGCTTCCGCGCGCCCCGGGTGTCCCTGCCCGACTGGGCCGAGGACGCGCCGGACCGTTCGCTGTTCGTGTCCAACGCCACCGGCACGTACGAGCTGTACGCCTGGGACCGGGCGACCGGAGGACAGCGCCAGGTCACGGACCGGCCCAACGGCACCACGGACGGGGTGCTGACACCGGACGGCGCCTCGGTCTGGTGGTTCTCCGACACCGACGGCGACGAGTTCGGCGTATGGATGCGGCAGCCCTTCGAGGGCGGGCCGGACGAACCCGCGACACCCGGTCTCGAACCCTCCTATCCGGCGGGGCTCGCGATCGGCCGGGACGGGACCGCGGTGGTCGGGCGTTCGACGGACGAGGACGGCACGACGATCCATGTGGTGCGGCCCGGGGAGAGCCCCGTCGAGATCTACCGGCACCGGGAGTCCGCCGGGGTCGGCGACCTCTCCCGGGACGGCACGCTGATCGTCCTGGAGCACACGGAGCACGGGGACGCGATGCACTCCGCGCTGCGCGTGGTGCGCCTCGACGGTTCGACGGTCGCCGAGCTGGACGACACCGAGGGCGGCACGAAGGAGCTGGGTCTGTCGGTGCTGGGCTTCGCCCCGGTGGCGGGCGACACCCGGTTGCTCGTCGGGCACCAGCGGCGGGGGCGCTGGGAGCCGATGATCTGGGATCCGGTGGCCGGGACCCAGACGGACCTGCCCGTCGAGCTGCCCGGTGACGTGGGCGCCGAGTGGTATCCCGACGGCTCGGCCCTGCTCGTCGAGCACAGCTTCGAGGCCCGCGGCGAGCTCTGGCGGTACGAGCCGGGGGCGAAGGGGCCGGAGCGCGTCGAGACCCCGGCCGGGACGGTCTCCGGTGCCACGGCACGGCCCGACGGCTCGGTGGAGTACCTGTGGTCGTCGGCCGCGCGGCCACCCGTCGTACGGTCCACGACCGGCGCCGTCGTCCTCGACCCGCCGGGTCCCGAGGCACCGGCGTCCGAGCCGGTGCGGGACGCGTGGGTCGAGGGTCCGGGGGGCCGGATCCACGCCCTGGTGCAGACCCCGGCGGACGGCGAAGGCCCGTTCCCCACCATCTTCGAGATACACGGCGGGCCCACCTGGCACGACAGTGACACCTTCGCGTCCGGTCCGGCGGCGTGGCTCGACCACGGATTCGCGGTCGTCCGTGTCAACTACCGCGGTTCCACCGGATACGGGCGCGCCTGGACGGACGCGCTCAAGCACCGGGTCGGGCTGATCGAGCTGGAGGACATCGCGGCGGTCCGGGAGTGGGCGGTGGAGTCGGGGCTCGCCGACCCGGCACGGCTGGTCCTGGCCGGCGGGTCGTGGGGCGGCTATCTGACCCTCCTCGGGCTGGGCACGCAGCCGGACTCCTGGACCCTCGGACTGGCCGCGGTGCCCGTCGCCGACTACGTCACCGCGTACCACGACGAGATGGAGGCCCTGAAGGCGATGGACCGCACCCTGCTGGGCGGGACGCCGGAAGAGGTGCCGGAGCGGTTCGAGGCGTCGTCCCCGCTGACGTACGTGGACGCGGTGCGCGCCCCTGTGTACATCTCGGCCGGGGTCAACGATCCGCGGTGCCCGATCCGCCAGGTGGAGAACTACGTGGACCGGCTCGCCACCCGTGGCGCGGTCCACGAGGTCTACCGCTACGACGCGGGGCACGGCTCGCTCGTGGTGGAGGAGCGGATCAAGCAGGTCCGGCTGGAGCTGGACTTCGCGCTGCGGCACCTGGGGAAGGGGGAGGTGGCGGGCCCGGCCTCATGAGCGGGAGGGGCACGGGGGCCGGGGGCGGACACGAAGGGGGCGGACATGCGGGCGCGAGGGCGGTAACTACCGCTCCCCGGACGGGAGTCCGCTCCGGTCCCGGCCGGGGGGCCGTCCGGTGCCGGACGGGGACGTGGCGGCCTCACCGGGCAGCCGCGCACCGGCCCCTGGGGGCGCCCGGAGCACGTAGGGTCCGGATAAATGGTGCACCCCGCTCCCGGGGGCCGGAGCGGGGAACCGTACCGTGGAGGGGTGTACCGGTTCCTGCTGACCCCGCGATGGTGGGGAATCAACCTCTTCGTCGTGCTGGCCATCCCGTTCTGCGTGTTCATGGGCACCTGGCAGCTCGGCCGCTTCGAGGACCGCGTGCAGTCGCACGAGGAGGCCGAGAACCGGCCCGACCCCGGCACCCGGGCCGTGAAGCCGCTCGACGAGTTGCTGCCGGTCACGACAGAGTCCTCCGGCCGTGCGGCGGTGGCGACGGGGTCGTACGCCGACCAGTTCCTGGTCCCCGGACGCGAGCTGGACGACCGGACCGGCTTCTACGTGCTGAACCTGCTGCGCACCGACGGTGGCAAGGCACTGCCCGTGGTGCGGGGCTGGCTTCCCGGCACACCGGACTCCACCGAGGTTCCGGCGGCTCCGGCCGGCGAGGTGACCGTGACCGGCGATCTCCAGGCGTCGGAGAACACCGGCAGCACCGGGGTCGACCTCCGGGGCGGGCTTCCCGAGGGCCAGCTGGGCATGATCAGCGCCGCCTCGCTGGTCAACCTCGTCCCGTACGACGTCTACGACGCCTGGGTGACCCTGACCGAGCCGGAGCCGGGCGGCACCACCCTGAAGCCGGTGCCCGCCGCCGCGGCGCAGGGCAGCGGGCTGGACCTGAAGGCCTTCCAGAACCTCGGCTACACGGGCGAGTGGTTCGTCTTCGCCGGCTTCGTGCTCTTCATGTGGTTCCGGCTGGTCCGCCGCGAGGCGGAGGCCGCCCGCGACATACGGCTGGGCCTCGCGGCCGACGCCGACTGAACGGCTACGTGGTGCTCAGTACGCCGGTGCGGTAGATCGTGCCCGCGCAGGCGTGGGAGATCGTGGCCTCGGCCGTGGGCGCTCCCGTCTCCGGTGTGTGGGTCACCACGACACTGCCGTCCGCCGGGGCGTCATCGGCGCTGCCGAACTGCGCCGCCGTGTCCGAAGGCCCCGTGCCGCCGCCCGCCGTGCCGCCGCTGCCGCCACCGCCGTCGCCGTCCGTGGGCGTCGGGCTGGGCGAACCACCGGTGCTCGTGCAGGTGTCCGACGGCACCCAGGCGAAGCGCACCTCGTACGCCGTCGTCGGCTTGAGCAGCACCGCACCGGGTTCCTGGGACGGGTCGGGCAGCCCGCTCGCCGGGTCGCCGCCGGCGTACCGGACGACGCTGATCTTCTGGGGGTCGGCCGCGCCCGCCGCCTGGAACCCGAATGTGCCGTTGCTCGTCACCGAACAGGCCTTGCCGGACACGTTGGAGATCTTGAAGCTGCCGTACACCTTGCCGTCCGACCCCGGCGTTCCCGCCTCGGCCGAGGCGACGCCCAGCTGACCCGGCTCACAGGCCGGCATGTCCGCCGCCTGGACGCCCGGTGTGTCGTCGAGACCGGCGCTGCCGGTCCCCTCGGTGCCGGTACCGGAGTCCTGGGTCGGGGTCGCGGACCTGTCGGTCCCCCCCTCGACACCCTCGTTCTGCTGAGCGGCCGGTCCTGCGGTCTCCCGGCCGTCCGTCTCCGTACCCGTGTTCTGTCCGTTGCCCCCCTGGGCCTGCTCGCCGTGTCCGGCGATGGCGGGATCGGCCGTGACCGAGCCGTCCGAGTTCGCCACGTGGACGAAGGCGGGGACCGCCGTACCGATGAGCAGGGCGGCCGCGACGGCACCGACCACCGCCTGACGCCGCTTGGCACGGCGGGCGGGTACGGCACGGTGCAGGTGGTCCAGGACGCCGTCGACGGGCCGCAGCCCTTGGACGGCGCCGTGCAGCATGCGGCGCAGCGCCTCCCCGTCCACGTCCGCGCCGTTCACGTACGGGGCGTTCATGTGCGGGTCGTCCGTCCCACCTGCCGGGACGCCGCCCGCCGGGGCACCCCCGACCGGACCGGCAACGGCCGGACCGGCAACGGCCGGACCGGCAACGGCAGCGCCCGCGTCGGGCCCGGTCCCGTCAGCCGGTCCCGCGCCCGCTCCCGTGTCTCCTCCGGCTGCCGAAATCACGCCCTCGGCATCCGCGCCCTCGGCATCCACACCCTCGGGATCCACGCTCCCGGGATCCACACCCTCGGCGTCGTTATCGGTCTCGGTGTCGGCCGCCGGGCCGCCCGTGCTGCTCTCGCCCTCGCCCCGTCCGTCCGCCGTCTGCTCCGGATCCGTCTTCGGAGTGCTGTCCGGCCCGTGGTTCACAATGTCGTTTCCAGTCCGGTCATCGTCGTGCCTGTGTTCCGGCCTGCTCATGCCTGCGCCTCCATCGTGACGCGCAGTGCCGCTATGCCTCTCGATCCGTACGCCTTCACCGAACCGAGCGATATCCCCAGCGTCTCCGCGACCTGGGCTTCCGTCATGTCCGAGAAGTAGCGCAGCACCAGCACCTCCCGCTGGCGGCGTTGCAGGCCCTTCATGGCCTTGATCAGCGCGTCCCGCTCCAGCAGGTCGTACGCCCCCTCCTCCGCGCTCGCCATGTCCGGCATCGGCTTGGTGAGCAGCTTCAGCCCGAGGATGCGCCGACGCAGCGCGGAGCGGGAGAGGTTGACGACGGTCTGCCTCAGGTACGCCAGGGTCTTCTCCGGCTCCCGGACGCGGTTGCGCGCCGAGTGCACCCGGATGAACGCCTCCTGCACCACGTCCTCGCAGGACGCCGTGTCGTCCAGGAGGAGCGCCGCGAGCCCCAGCAGCGAGCGGTAGTGGGCGCGGTAGGTCTCGGTGAGATGGTCGACCGTCGTTCCCGCCGCCACCGTCTCCTCAGCGCCTTCGCGCGGGGACGGCAGACGGGCGGGCCGCGCGGCGGGCATGGGAGCGATCACCGGCATGCCGCCGGCTGCGCGGGGCCGCCGGAGCGGGCGCGCCGAAGCGCCTCGCAACGGGCCCACCACTGTGATGTCGAGAACCTCTGCCACGCCAGTTGGACACACTTCTCCCCGTCAGGGTTGTACGCGTGCGGCACCACGTTCGATGCTGTGCGACATGCCCTCATTCGTACCTGCTCTTCCCCAAATGCCACATAGACGCACCCAGTCACGCAAGAAGTGACGATTGAGACGCGCCGCATCCGACGAGCGGTTGCAGGAGGCCAGGAGATCATCGTCGGATACGGCAACGCCCCAGCTCAAGAGGTTCAGACCAGCCAATTTCCCACAGGGCGCACACAGATCCTACAAAACAGATTCGATCAATCCCGGTGAAATTCGGCAGCGACGGATTCCGCAATCTGCGCCACATTGAGAGCCGCACCTTTTCGGAGATTATCTCCACAGATGAACATCTCGATGGCGCGCGCGTCGTCCATCGACTGCCGCACCCGCCCCACCCAGGTCGGGTCGGTGCCCACGACGTCCGAGGGGGTCGGGAAGTCCCCGCTCGCCGGGGAGTCGAAGAGCACCACCCCCGGCGCCGTCGCGAGGATCTCGTGCGCGCGCTCCACCGCCACCTCGTTCTCGAAGCGGGCGTGCACGGACATCGAGTGCGTCGCCACGACGGGGACGTACACGCAGGTGGCGGAGATCTTCAGATCCGGGAGTCCCAGGATCTTCCGGCACTCCTCACGGATCGCCAGCTCCTCGGAGGACCAGCCGTCACCGGCGTCCGTACCCGCCCAGGGCACCACGTTCAGCGCGACCGGGGCGGCGAAGGGGCTGTCCCCCTCGCCCAGGGCCCGCCGGACGTCCCCGGGGCTGGTGCCCAGATCCGTACCGGCAACCAGGGACAGTTGCGCGCGGAGGGCGGCGACACCGTCCCGGCCGGCGCCGCTCACCGCCTGGTAGGACGAGACGACGAGTTGCCGCAGCCCGAACTCGGCGTGCAGCGCGCCGATCGCGACGATCAGCGACAGGGTCGTGCAGTTCGGGGACGCGATGATGCCGCGCGGTCTGATCCGCGCGGCATGCGGGTTGATCTCCGGGACGACGAGCGGCACGTCGTCGTCCAGCCGGAACGACGCGGAGTCGTCCACCACCACGGCCCCGCGGGCGGCGGCGACCGGGCCCCAGTGGGCGGCCACCTCGTCCGGTACCAGGAACAGGGCCACGTCCACCCCGTCGAAGGCGGATTCGCCGAGCGGGAGCACCTCGCACTCCTCCCCGCGCACGACCAGCTTGCGCCCGGCCGCGTGCGGGGAGTCCAGCAGTCTGACCTCGCCCCAGACGTCCGCGTGCTGCGAGAGGATCTGGAGCATGACGCCGCCGATCGCCCCGGTCGCACCCACGACCGCGAGCGAGGGGCGGCGTCGTGTCATCGGCCGGTGCCTCCGTAGATGACGGCCTCGTCGGAGTCGCTGTCGAGCCCGAAGGCGCTGTGCACGGCGCGCACGGCCTCGTTGACGTCGTCGGCACGGGTGACCACCGAGATGCGGATCTCGGAGGTCGAGATCAGCTCGATGTTCACGCCGACGTCGGAGAGCGCCTCGAAGAAGCCCGCCGTGACCCCGGGGTTGGTCTTCATGCCCGCGCCGACCAGGGAGATCTTCGCGATCTGGTCGTCGTAGCGCAGCGACTCGAAGCCGATGCCGGAGCGGTTGCGCTCCAGGGCGTCGATGGCCTTGCGGCCCTCGGCCTTGGGCAGGGTGAACGTGATGTCCGTCAGCCCGGTCGAGGCGGCGGAGACGTTCTGCACCACCATGTCCATGTTGATCTCGGCGTCCGCGATGGCGCGGAAGATCGCTGCGGCCTCGCCCGGCTTGTCGGGCACACCGACGACCGTGACCTTGGCCTCGGAGACGTCGTGGGCGACTCCGGAGATGATGGCGTGCTCCACCTGCTGGTCCCCTTGCGGCTCGTTGCTGACCCAGGTGCCGCGCAGTCCGGAGAAGGACGAGCGGACGTGGATCGGGATGTTGTAACGGCGTGCGTACTCGACGCAGCGGTGCAGCAGCACCTTGGAACCGGACGCCGCCAGCTCCAGCATGTCCTCGAAGGAGATCCAGTCGATCTTCCGGGCCTTCGGCACGACCCGGGGGTCGGCGGTGAAGACACCGTCCACATCGGTGTAGATCTCGCAGACCTCGGCGTCCAGGGCGGCGGCCAGGGCGACGGCGGTCGTGTCGGAACCGCCGCGGCCGAGGGTGGTGATGTTCTTGCCCTCCTGGCTCACGCCCTGGAACCCGGCGACGATGGCGATGTTGCCCTCGTCGATCGAGGTCCTGATGCGGCCCGGCGTGACATCGATGATGCGCGCTTTGTTGTGGACCGAGTCGGTGATGACTCCGGCCTGACTGCCCGTGAACGACTGGGCCTCGTGCCCCAGGTTCTTGATCGCCATCGCCAGCAGGGCCATGGAGATCCGCTCTCCGGCGGTCAGCAGCATGTCGAACTCACGCCCGGCAGGCATCGGGGATACCTGTCCGGCGAGATCGATCAACTCGTCCGTCGTGTCGCCCATCGCGGACACCACGACAACCACCTGGTTGCCGTTCTTCTTGGCATCGACGATTCGCTTGGCGACGCGCTTGATGCCTTCGGCATCGGCTACGGAGGAGCCTCCGTACTTCTGCACGACAAGGCCCACGTGCGCTCCTCGCTCATTAATGGTGCGGTCGGCTCAGTTTAACGAGCAGTCCGGAATCGACCCGTCCCTACCAGATGATGAGATGTCCCGCTCACCACGTGGTCCGGCGCGTCGCCCGAACTGCTCGTACCGGGCTGCTGCCCACAACCCCCTCCGAGCACGCCCGTTTGTGGCCCAGGACACACATCGGAACGAACGGGGCACCTCGTCGGGGACAGATCGGGGCAGCTCGTCAGGGACGGGCCGGAGCCGCCACCCGGGCCGGGACGGCCCTCAGTTGACCGGCCGCAGCCCCAGCGGTCCCGCGATCTCCGCGACCATCACCCGGCCCGCCTCCTCAGCGAGGTCGCCGTCCCCGGGGTCCTGGTCGGTGTCGAGGCCGTCCAGCTCCTCCAGCGGCTGGTTCAGCCGGATGTGGGCGATCAGCGATTGCAGGGCGCGCAGGGCGGCGGACGCGGTGGAGCCCCAGTTGGAGAAGTACGAGAACTGCCACCACCACATGGCCTCCGCCGTGCGGTCCGCCTCGTAGTGCGCGAGCCCGTGGCCGAGGTCCGTGACCAGGTCGGCCAGGTCGTCGGAGATCCGGTGCGGGACGGGGGGCTTGCGGGGCTCGTACGGGTCGAACACCTCGGAGTAGACGTCGATCGGCTCCAGGAGGGCCGCGAAGCGCTCGCGCAGCCCGTCGGCGTCCGGCTCGGCGCCGAGGTCGGGCTCGTAGCGCTCCTCCGGGAGGATGTCCTCGTAGGCGCCGAGCCGGCCGCCGGCCAGCAGGAGCTGGGAGACCTGGAGGAGCAGGACCGGTACGGCCTCCTCGGGCTCCTCCGCCTTGGACACCTCGGCGACCGCGACGATGAACGTCTTGATCTGGTCCGCGATCTGTACGGCGAAGTCGTCCGGATCCTGCGTGACGGAGTTCAGCGTGGCGTCGGACATCGAGGGGACCTCCCGGTGGGCGCGGTCGCGAACGGTGGGTAGAACGTATCCGCGCCCCGCGTAAGGACGACGTCAGAGGCGGGGTCACACATCGAGCAGTCGCCTCCCCTCGAACGCGCGGCCGAGGGTGACCTCGTCCGCGTACTCCAGGTCGCCGCCCACCGGCAGGCCGCTGGCCAGGCGGGTCACCCGCAGGCCCATCGGCTTGACCATCCGGGCCAGGTAGGTCGCGGTGGCCTCGCCCTCCAGGTTGGGGTCGGTGGCCAGGATCAGCTCCGTGATCGTGCCGTCCGCGAGCCGCGCCAGCAGCTCCCGGATGCGCAGGTCGTCCGGGCCGACGCCCTCGATCGGGCTGATCGCGCCGCCGAGCACGTGGTAGCGGCCCCGGAACTCCCGGGTCCGCTCGATCGCGACGACGTCCTTGGGCTCCTCGACCACGCAGATGACCGTCCGGTCGCGGCGCGCGTCCCGGCAGATGCCGCACTGCTCCTGCTGGGCCACGTTCCCGCAGACCTCGCAGAACCGGACCTTGTCCTTGACCTCCAGGAGGGCGTGGGCCAGACGGCGTACGTCGGTGGGCTCGGCCTGGAGGACGTGGAAGGCGATCCGCTGCGCGCTCTTGGGACCGACGCCGGGCAGCCTGCCCAGTTCGTCGATGAGCTCCTGAACCACGCCTTCGTACAACGGAACGCCTTTCCTCTTCCCGCTCGTACCGTAGCCGGTACGGGCGGGTAGCTACAGGGGCCCGGCCCGCCGGGACCGCCCCCGGTCAGGGACCCGGACAGGGACCGGCCGGGGGTCAGAAGGGGAGCCCCGGCATGCCGCCGAGGCCCTGGGCCAGCGGGCCCAGCTTCTGCTGCTGGAGCTGCTGCGCGTTCGCGTTCGCCGCCTGCACCGCGGCGACCACGAGGTCCGCGAGCGTCTCGGTGTCCTCCGGGTCCACCGCCTTGGGGTCGATCACCAGGCCGCGGAGCTCGCCGGACCCCGTCACGGTGGCCCGCACCAGGCCCCCGCCCGCCTGTCCCTCGACCTCGGTCCTGGCCAGCTCCTCCTGGGCCGCCGCGAGATCCTGCTGCATCTGCTGGGCCTGCTGGAGGAGCTGCTGCATGTTGGGCTGGCCACCACCGGGAATCACGGTCACTCCTGGCACATCGACGACGGATTGTTTCGGTACGCCGAGCCTACGTGTTCGCCGGACGGTCCGCCCCACCCGCCAGAGAGCAACTCTTTCGAGTGAGTTTCAAAAACGGGCTGTCGTGCTCCTATACCTGACCAGAGGCCGGGCCCAGGCGGGAATCCCGCGATTTCGACCCCGTGGCCCACCATTCGGCGGTAGGAAGGGCAGGCGTATCCGTACACATACGCACACCGCAGGTAACGCAGAGTTACGCGGGTGGGGCCCAGGTCATATGCCGTGATCCGTCCCTCCCGTGTCCGTCCAGCCGTGCCGGTCCGCGTCACCACGCGCCGGTACGCGCCGAACTCAGAGTGCAGAGGAGTGCCCCGGTGAGTCAGCCGGAGATGCAGCCCGAAGGGCCGCCCCGCAAGGAGTCCGGCGCGGGATCCAGCGCTGATACCGGAAGCGAACCCTCCGGTTCGCGTCACGGCTCGGGGCCGCGCGACCTGACCGCCCGTCCCTTCCCCCTCGGGGACTGGGGCGAGCCCGCCGAGCGGCTGGACGAGCTGTACCGCTGGGTCGAGGCGGGCGCTCTCCAGACCGCTGACTGGTATCTGCACGACCGGGTCCGCAAACGCCGTCTGGCCCGGCTGCTGCGCCTCGGCACGGCCGTCGGCGTGGTCGCGGGCGCCGCCCTTCCGCTGCTGGACCTGACCGGCGATCTGCGCGGGTCGGCCGGCTGGGGCTATCTGTCGCTGCTGCTGGGTGCCGCGTGCATGGCGTACGACCGGTACTTCGGCCTGACCTCGGGCTGGATAAGGGATCTGGCGACGGCGCAGGCCGTACAGCGGCGCCTCCAGACGCTCCAGTTCGACTGGTCGTCGGAGTCCGTACGGGAGGTGCTCGGCCCGACCGAGGGCACCGCCAGCGAGGCCGCGGAGCGGTGCCTGGGGGTGCTGCGGCGGTTCTCCGAGGACGTCACCGAGCTGGTCCGCATGGAGACGGCGGACTGGATGGTGGAGTTCCGGGCCGGTCCGGCGCCCATGGGCGTGCAGTCCCTGGTCTCGGGCGCGGCCGGTGGCCGCCCCGAGCAGGGCGGGCACCCCGGCCGTCTCACCATGCCCGCGGCGGTCCGGCCGAACATGCCGCGCCAGCGACCGCCGGAGCCGCCCCGGTAGGGGCCCGGCTGCCCGGACGCTCCGGTCCCCGGGTCCGGGGCCCGGACCCGGGCTTCACCGGAGCCGGCCTGGACCCAGGGTCCGGGGCGGCTCCGGTACCGGTCAGCTGAAGACGATCATCGAGCCCTGGGCGAGGCTCCGGGTGGCCGCGGCGTGCAGCCCCAGCCACACATGGCGCTCGCGGGCGAACGGGCCGTCGTCGTGCAGGATCGGTCCGGCCGGCTCTTCGAGCGTGGTCGGGCCGATGGGCGGGAGCGGGGCCATCGGCGGGTTGGCCGGGTCGATCCCGATGGACGGGGCGACGGACTCCAGGTCCCGCAGCAGGCCGTGCGAGGACCCCAGGGGACCGCCACCGCCCTCCAGCAGCCCGTCGTCGTAGAGCGGGACGGGGAAGTCCACCGGGACGTACGAGCCGGCGTGGTCGAAGTGCCAGACCAGGTGCGACTGCTGCGCCGCCTGCTCGAACATCTCCAGCAACTGCTCGTAGTCCCCGCCCAGCTCACCCACGGGGGTGACGGCGAGGCCGCTCAGCTGGAGCAGATGGGCTCGGCGCAGCAGGTGCAGGGCGTCGTAGTCGAAGCCGGCCACCGGGGCGACGTCCCCGGTGAGTCCGGGCATGTAGGCGTAGACGGGGACGGGGGGCAGCCCTGCCTCGCCCAACGCCTTGTCGTAGACGGCGATCTCTTCGGCGAAGGGGTTGTCGGGGCTGTGGCACAGCACATCGACGAGGGGGACCAGCCACAGGTCACAGGCCACGAAGTCTCGCTCTCCAACGGGTTCGTGCGGTGGTCGGGACAGCGTAATGCCGCCCGGACCCGGCGCACAGGGTGCGGGGGCCCCGGAGGTGCGCTCCGGTCGCCGCCCCGGCGCGACCACGGGGCCGGGCCGGGTCCGCCTCCGGGCCGCCGGAGCCGGGTTCGGGCCGCCGCGTCCGCCTCCGGGCCGCCGGAGCCGGGCCCCACCAGGGCCGCCGGGGTGACGGTTCCCGGTACGGCCCGGATGCGGGGGATGTCAGTTCCGGGGGTGGCCCGGGTGCGGGGGGTCGCCGGCGGCCAGCCGGTCCGCCCAGTTCAGCCCGTGCGCGTAGTAGGCGTCCAGCACCTCCCGTACGGCGTCGCCGTCGGCGGTGGTGATCGCCTCCACCAGCTCCGGGTGGCCGTTCCACAGCCAGTCGCGCACATCGGCGTCCCCGCGCAGGTAGGGGACGGCGAAGACCCATGCCTGCACCCGCAGCCGGTGGAGGAAGTCGGTGAGGTACGGGTTGGTGACGACCGCGCCCAGCTCGCGCCAGAACCGCAGGTCGTAGCCGATGAGGATGTCGAGGTCGCCGCCGCGGGCCGCGCGCGCGGCCTCCTCGGCCCGGCGGCGTACGGAGACCAGGGCGGTCTGGTGGGCGGCGAGCAGGCCGTGCACCGCGCCGGTCCCGTCGAAGAGGCCCCGGAAGACCGCGTCGATGACCAGCGCGCGGGCGTCCACCATCGACCGGTAGTCGGCGACGGTGAACTCCCGGACCCGGAAGCCGCGGTGCTGGTCGGACTCCAGCAGCCCTTGCGCGGAGAGGTCGAACAGCGCCTCGCGGACGGGGGTCGCGGACACCCCGTACTGCTCCGCGATCTGTTTGACGGTGAACTCCACGCGCGGCTGGAGACGCCCCGCGAGCACCTCGTCACGCAGTGCGTCGGCGATCTGCTCCCGCAGGGTGCTGCGGTTCACAGGTCCGCTCGCAGGCATGACGTGCCCCTCTCCCGTTTTCGGCTTGGGTCACCTTAAGCCAGGCGCCTGCCCGGATCCGGGCACGAGAACCGGGCGGGCACCCGGCACGGGGGCATCAGGCGCGGGCCGCGGCGCACGGGGGCACCGGGCGCTGATCACCCGGCACGGGCGGCCGCCCCGGCGGTGGGTTCGGCCGGGGCGTGCCGTGAGGGCGCCTACACGGTCCGGCGCCGCCTCACACCGCCTCCACGGTGTGCTCGTCGGCGGCGAAGAGCGCCGTGTCCAGGGCGGCCAGGCCCTCCTTCGCCTCCTCCTCGGTGATGTTGCAGGCGGGGACGACGTGGGTGCGGTTCATGTTGATGAAGGGCCACAGGCCGTTCTTCCTGCACGCCGCCCCGAAGGCCGCCATCGGCGCGTTGGCCTCGCCCGTCGCGTTGTACGGGACCAGGGGCTCGCGGGTCTCCCGGTCCCGGACCAGCTCCAGCGCCCAGAACGCCCCCAGGCCCCGGACCTCGCCGACCGACGGGTGGCGCTCGGCCAGCTCGCGCAGGCCGGGACCGAGCACGTGCTCGCCCAGGTGGGCGGCGGCCTCGACCGTCCTCTCCTCCTCCATGACGCGCAGGGTGGCGACGGCGGCGGCACAGGCCAGCGGGTGACCGGAGTAGGTGAGTCCGCCGGGGTAGGGGCGGGTCTCGAAGGTGGCGGCGATCTCCGCGTTGATGGCGACGCCACCGAGCGGCACGTAACCGGAGTTGACGCCCTTGGCGAAGGTCATCAGGTCCGGTACGACCTCGTCGTGGTCGGCGGCGAACCACCTGCCGGTGCGTCCGAAACCGGCCATCACCTCGTCGAGGACGAAGACGATCCCGTACCGGTCGCAGATCTCCCGGACGCCCGCGAGGTATCCGGGCGGCGGCGGCATGATGCCCGCGGTGCCCGGAACGGTCTCCAGGACGACGGCGGCGACGGTGGACGGGCCCTCGAAGGCGAGGGTGTCCTCCAGGTGCCGCAGCGCGCGGGCGCACTCCTCGGCCTCGGTGGAGGCATAGAAGGGCGAGCGGTAGAGGAACGGCGCCCAGAAGCGGACGACCCCCGCCGAGCCGGTGTCGGACGCCCAGCGGCGCGGGTCGCCGGTGAGGTTGATCGCGGTGGAGGTGGCGCCGTGGTACGAGCGGTAGGCGGAGAGCACCTTCGTACGCCCGGTGTGCACCCGGGCCATCCGGACGGCGTTCTCGACGGCCTCGGCACCGCCGTTGGTGAAGAAGATCTTGTCCAGGTCGCCGGGGGTGCGCTCGGCGATCATGCGGGCCGCCTCGGAGCGCGCCTCGATGGCGAACGCGGGCGCGAACGTGGTGAGTCTGCCCGCCTGCTCCTGGATCGCGGCGACGACGGCGGGGTGCTGGTAGCCGATGTTGGTGAAGACGAGCCCGCTGGTGAAGTCCAGATAGCGGTTGCCGTCGTAGTCCCAGAAATACGCCCCCTCGGCGCCGGCGACGGCGAGCGGGTCGATCAGACCCTGGGCGGACCAGGAGTGGAACACATGCGCGCGGTCGGTGGCCTTGACGGCCGCGCCCGCGGCGGGATCGGCGTACGGGGCACGGGGCGCGCGAGGGGCTTCAGGGGTCATGCGGTGAGCGTAGGCGGCCGGAGTGCCCGATCTCCAGGTCCGTGCGCGCGGCCTGAGGACGCGGGTCCGGCCAGGGTGCCGGAGCCGCGCCGCTCCGGGCGCGCCGGGCCACGGACGGGGGGTCGCGCACCGGTCCCCGGGCTGGGCGGGGGCGCGGGGCGCGCCGCTATTCTCGGGGCACTGCCGTGCGCACGGCGGCCGTACGGGGGAGGAAACGCGCCATGGAGAAGCTGGGCAACGGCGACCCGCAACGTATCGGCCGGTACCGCCTGTTGGGGCGCCTGGGCGCCGGAGGCATGGGCCAGGTGTTCCTGGCTCGCTCCGACCGGGGCCGTACGGTCGCGATCAAGGTGGTCCGCCCGGAGCTCGCGGAACAGCAGCAGTTCCGCGACCGTTTCCGGGCGGAGGTGCGGGCGGCCCGCCAGGTGGGGGGCGTCTGGACCGCGCCGGTGCTCGACGCGGACACCGACGCGCCCGTGCCGTGGGTGGCCACCGGTTACGTCGCGGGGCCCTCGCTCCACCGGATCGTCTCGGGCCGGCCGGGCGCCCCGGCCGGGTCGGGGGCGTACGGCCCGCTCCCCGAACGCTCCGTCCGGGTCCTGGGCTCCGGGCTCGCGGGCGCCCTCCAGGACATCCACCGCGCGGGAATCGTCCACCGCGACCTCAAGCCCTCCAACGTGCTGGTCACGATCGACGGCCCCCGGGTCATCGACTTCGGCATCGCCCGCGCGCTGGACACCGTCACCGAGGCGGGCCTGACCCGCACGGGGGCGCTGATCGGCTCGCCCGGATTCATGTCGCCCGAGCAGGTGCGGGGTGAGCGGGTGACGGCCGCGTGCGACGTGTTCTGCCTCGGTTCGCTGCTCGCGTACGCGGCCACCGGGCGGATGCCGTTCGGGGTGGCGGACAGCGGGGTGCACGCGCTGATGTTCCGTATCGCGCAGGAGGAACCGGACCTCACCGGCGTACCGGTGGACCTCGTCGAGCTGGTCCAGGACTGCCTGGCCAAGGATCCCGCCGCACGGCCTTCCACGGACGCGGTCCTGGACCAGCTGGGCGAGACGGAGACGGCGGAACCCTGGCTGCCCGGCGCGCTGATCGCCCAGCTCGGGCGGCACGCGGTCGGACTGCTGGACGCCGAGGACCCCGAGGACCCGCGGGACTCCCAGGACGCGCGGAACCCGCAGGATCCCCAGGACGCGCAGAACCCGCAGAGCCCCCCGGGCCACCAGGACCCGCAGAACCGTCCGGGCCACCAGGACCCGCAAGACCTCCAGGACCCGCTGCAGGACCCGGAGAAGACCCCGCCCGGCGGTCCGGCGGGCGCTCCCGCCGCGTCCGGTCACGCCCCTGGACCGGTCCGGCCCGCCGGTCCGGCCGAGGACCTTCCGCCCGTGGGCCCGCCGGTGCCACCGCACAGCACCCCCCACCACGCCCCGCACAGCCCCGAAGTGCCGCACCCGCACGCCGGGATACCGCCGGGGAACCCTCCGTACTCCGGGATACCGGCCCAGCAGCCGCCGCCCGCCGCCGGATACCCGGCCCCCACCCTGGTCGGCCCGGCCGGACCGCCCCCGGCCTACGGCTACCCCCGGCCGAACGCCCCGGCGTACGCCCACGGCCACGGGCAGGCGCCCGGGTACGCACCGCCCCCGCAGCGCCGCCGTACGGGACCGGCCGTCGCATTGGTCGTGGTGGCCGTGCTCGTCGCGATCGGGGCCGGCTGGACGGTCTTCGCCTTCATGAAGGACGGCGGCCACACCACGAACTCCCCGGCGCACACGTCCACCCGCTCCCCGTCGGCCGGTCCCTCCGCCGGCGTCCGGGGCGACGGGGAGGACAAGGGCGACGGCCAGGACGACGACGGGGCCGTCCCGTCCGGCTACCTCGGCACCTGGTCCGGCGCCATCGACGGCGGTGCCGGGCGCTCCACCCGCCGGCTCGTCATCCAGCAGGGCGAGGTCGGGGACACGGTCCTGTCCCTCACCGCCGAGGGCCCGCTCGACACCGGCGGTTCCTACCACTGCGTGTTCCAGGCCGCGTTGGAGGCCGAGCCCGCCTCCGGCTCCCCGGTCCGCGTCGGCCCGTCCGAGGTCACCTCCGGCGAACCGGCCACGTCCTGCACCCCGGGCAAGCCGACCGTGCTGACGCTGCTGCCCGACGGCAGCCTGCGCCGGGAGATCCCGGAGACCGGTGAGAGCCTGACGTACACCCGCTCGGACTGACGCCACTGCCGCTGGAGCGGGCTCCCCCGCGTCTACGCGAGGAGGTCCGCCGCCCGGAACGCCGTCCACAGGTCGTAGCGCGCACTCGGCGTCCGGAGCAGCGACCGGTGCAGCACCGCTTCGAGCCGGACGAGGCGCTTGCGCGTCCCCGGCACGGAGATGCCCAGCTCGGCCGCCGTGGGGGCGAGTTGGGCCTCGCAGCGCAGCCAGGTGCGCAACGTCTCCTCGGCGGTGGGGCCGGCCGGGGCGATCTGGCGCAGTTGCTGGGCCGCCCAGTCCTGGATGCCGGGGCCGGACAGCACCGCGTCGAGGTCGGGGGCCGCCGTGTGCTCCCGGCGGACGTCGGGGCGGTGCCGGGCGGGGGCGGCCCTGATGCAGAGGGCCAGGTCGAGGGCGGCCTGCCCGGCGAGCCGGTTCAGGTCCAGGCCGAGCAACTCCCCGATCAGCCTGAGGCGGGCGGCGAGGGTGTTGCGGTGGATCTTGAGGTGCTGGGTGGCGTGGGAGGAGAACGCCAGCCAGGACGCCAGGGTGGCCGCGAGTTCCTGGCTGCCCGGGTCCTGGGAGCGGCGGGGGAGGTGGGTGAGCAGCGGGGCGAGCAGCGCGTCCGCCCACCGGGCCCCGGCCGCTCCGGCGACCAGGGCCGGTTCCGGCGCGCTGCCGAACCGGGCGTGCCGGTCCGGGAGTCCGCGGGCCACGGCCAGGGCGTGGAAGGCCTGGCGGTAGGCGCCCGCGGTGTCGGAGAGCGGTACGGCCTCGCTGACGCCGACGACGCAGTCGTCCACCAGCTCGGCCACGGTCCGGTCGAGCGGGGCGCCGTCTCCCCGTCCGGCCCCCGCTCCCCGCCCGCCCGGCGTGGACACCGCGTCCGGCTCCACGGGCATGATCAGGATCAGATGGCGCGCGTACACCGGGCAGCGCACGATCCACGTCCGGCCGCCGGAGGCGTCGGCGCAGATCCGGGCCACCTCGTCCCGCTGTCCGCCCGTGCACTCGACCACGCACACCCGGACGGGGTCCGGGAGTCTCGGCCGCAGCGCGCCCGCGACCTGGTGGGCGATGGACAGCTGGCCCGTCATGAGCAGATGCAGGACCGCCTCGCGCCCCCGGAACTCCGCGAGATCGACGCGCCGCCGCTTGCGCTCCACGCTCTCCGACGACCAGGCCAGGCCGAGGGGCATCGTCGCGTCGGCGAGCAGGGTGGCCAGCCGGTCGGGCACCGGCCGGGGGGCGACGACGGCGAGGAGGGTGTCCCGGCCTTCGCCCGCGCCGTCGAGGGGCAGCAGCAGCGCCGTACGCCCGCCGGCCTCCAGGGAGTAGGCGCGGGCGCCCCGTACCGTCAGCTCCCGCACCGCCCGGGAGGCGAGTTTCGCGGCGTCCTGGCCCGGCCACCGTGCCGTACCGGCCACGGCCTGGAGGACCGTGCCGTCGCCGTCGAGGAGTCCGGCCCATCCGTCCGCCCGCCGGGCCAGCCAGCCCAGCAGCTCCGGCGATCCGCCCGTGCGGGCCAGCCGGTACATCCGCAGTACGTCGTCGGCCCGTTCCCGCGCGCGCACCCGTCCCCCGCTCTGCCGACCGAACCGAACCGGAGTGCAGGGTACCGGTTCGGCTGTGCGCTCTGATACCCCTCGGCCGCCCTCACCGTGCGACCTGAATCTCCCGGCCCGGGGCCCGGTCACCCTAGAGTCCCCAGGGGCCCGGGACTCTCCGGAAGGCGTCGGGGAATGCCCGGGGGCACGGCGGCAGCGGTCCACGGGGGTGGTCGCTGTCGTCGGCCGCCGGCCGGCGCGCGGACACCGTCCACGCCCCCGTCCGACGCGGGCCGGGGCGTCCTCAGACCGGCAGCGTGGACGCGTCACCGACCGCCGCCAGCAGCCAGATGGGGAACTCGGGGTCGGCCTGTCCCACGGTCAGCCCCAGCCACCGTCCGCCGGCCCCCGGCGCGTCGGCCGGCGGCCGCCAGAGCTGCATGCTCCCGGCCAGATTGCTGAGCTGGCCCAGGGGCTCCGGTACGGGAGAGGCCTCCTCCGCCAGATACGGCCAGAGGTCGACGGTCTCCGGTTCGCCCCACCGCTCGGTCAACGCCGTCGCCACCGCGCTGAACTCCGCCTCGATCGCGTCCTCCGACGCCTCCACCGTCTCCGTGGAGGCGTCGTCCCAGAAGTCCTGCCCGGCCCGCACGATCAGCAGATGGTGCCCGGGGCCGCTGCTGCGTACACCGCTGTCCTCGCTCTCCTCCCCGGCCGGGAAGGGCAGGGCGAGTACGTCGTCGATCAGGGCGAGCGAGGCCTTCGGGCCGGTCGGCGGTGTGCCGCTGTCCGTTGTCATGGTGGGTGATCCTGCCAACCGCCGTGCCCGGCCGACGAATCGGGGGCGCACCCGGCGGTCGCCGGGCACGCCCCCTTTCCTCGGGGTGGGGCCGAGGTCAGCAGCTCAGGTTCGAGCCGGGGGTGGTGCCGAGGATCTGGACGAACGACTGGTAGGTGTTGACCCGGCTCTGGACCTGGCCGGGGTTGCCGCCGTTGCACTCGATGCTGCCGTTGATGGACCGGATGGTCTCACCGAACCCGGCACCGTTGACCATGGCGTTGTGGGGGGTCATGGTGCCGGGGCCGGACTGGGTGTTCCAGTACCAGAGGCCGGTCTTCCAGGCCACGGCGGCGTCCTGCTCCACCAGCCAGGGGTTGCCCAGCAGGTCGATGCCGAGGGCGTCACCGGCGGCCTTGTAGTTGAAGTTCCAGCTGAGCTGGATGGGGCCGCGGCCGTAGTAGGCGGCCTGGCCGGCCGGGCAGCCGTAGGGCTGGTTGGTGTCGCAGTAGTGGGGGTAGTTGGAGGTGTCCTGCTCCACGATGTGGACCAGACCGCCCGTCTCGTGGCTGACGTTGGCGAGGAACGCCGCCGCCTCCTGCTTCTTGACGGTGTCGCTGCCGGTGTTCGCGAAGCCCGGGTAGGCGCTCAGCGCGGCGGTGAGGCCCTTGTACGTGTAGAAGGAGTTCCGGTTCGGGAACATCTGGTTGAACTGCGCCTCGCTGACGACGAATCCCGAGGGGTCCGGCTCCTCGGTACCGCCGCCGCCCGAACCGCAGACGCCCTGGTCGGCCCAGACGTCCGAGGCACCCGGACGCTCGTTCTGCGTCCACCACTTCGCCAGCCAGTTGTGCCCGTTGTACGAGGCCGTACCGCCGCCCGTGTACACGGACGAGGCGTTCCAGGCCGGGGCGCAGGTGGCCGCCGAGGCGCTGGTGGCGGGGAGGAAGACCAGCATCGCGACGACCGCACCGATCGCGGTGAGCAGGCTCATGACACGTTTGACCACGTGAACGACTCCTTCGGCGCGGCACAGCCGGGAGGTGTGCCGCCATGGGGGTGCGCCCAGCCAACCGTCGATGGTCTGAACCTGTCAAGGTCTAGACCAGCACCGGCGCATGATTCTCACCCGTTCGGCGGCACGGGGCCGTCCGGACCGAACGCGGCGCACAGAACCGGCCAGTCCCCCTTGCGGAACCAGCCACTCCCTCCACGCGGAACCCGCCGGTCCCCGTGCGCGGAACGGGAGTCGGGAGCCGTGGAGGCGGCCGGCCCGGCTCCGCGTGGCACGATCGCACGGTGACCAGCAGACCCGCCGAAGCCCAGCGCCTGCGCGACCTCGCACGGCTGCGCCGCGTCCGCGACCGGATCGACCGGGAGTACGCGCGGCCCCTGGACGTGGAGGCGCTCGCCCGCGACGCGGCCATGTCGGCCGGACACCTCAGCCGCCAGTTCCGGCTCGCCTACGGGGAATCGCCGTACTCCTACCTGATGACGCGGCGCATCGAGCGGGCGATGGCGCTGCTGCGCCGTGGCGACCTCAGCGTCACCGAGGTCTGCTTCGAGGTCGGCTGCTCCTCGCTCGGCACCTTCAGCACCCGTTTCACCGAACTGGTCGGTGTGCCGCCCAGCGTCTTCCGGCGGCAGGGGGCGAACGTGACGGCGGGGATGCCGCCGTGCGTGGCGAAACAGGTGACCCGACCCGTCAGGAATCGAGAAGCGCCACCCGCCGGGCCGTAGCTAGCGTGGCCTCATGGACACCACAAACCTCACCATTCACACCGCCGCCCTCCCGCACGACGACCCGGAGGCCTCCCTCGCCTTCTACCGCGACGCCCTCGGCTTCGAGGTACGCAGCGACGTCGGCAGCGGGAAGATGCGCTGGATCACGGTCGGCCCCGCCGGCCAGCCCGGCACCTCGATCCTGCTGGCACCCCCGGCCGCGGACTCCGGCGTCACCGAGGACGAGCGCCGCACCGTCACCGAGATGATGGCCAAGGGCACCTACGGCTGGATCATGCTGGCCACCACGGACCTCGACGGCGTCTTCGAGCGGGTGCAGGCCCGCGACGCCGAGGTCGTCCAGGAGCCGACCGAGCAGCCGTACGGAGTACGCGACTGCGCCTTCCGCGACCCGGCCGGCAACCAGGTCCGCATCCGCGAGGTGCGCTGAACCCGCCGCCCCGGCCCGCCCGCCCGGCAGCCCACGGGGACGGACCCATGGCACCCCGCCCACCGGGCCGGTGCCATGGGCCTCACGGGACGCGTCGGCGGGGTGCGTCAGCAGGTCAGCCCGGAGCCCGGGGCCGTGCCGATGATCCCGGTGATGCGCTCGTAGCGTTCGACCCGTGACGCCACCGACTCCGGGTTGCCGCCGTCGCACTCCAGCGCGCCGTTGAGCGAGCGGATGGTCTGGCCGAAGCCCGCGCCGCCCACCATCGCCTCGTGCGAGGTCATCACGCCGGGTCCGTTCTGGGTGTTCCAGTACCAGAGGGCGGTCTGCCAGGCCACGGACGGATCGCGCTCGACCAGCCACGGGTCGTTCAGCAGATCCAGGCCGAGGGCGTCACCGGCGGCCTTGTAGTTGAAGTTCCAGCTGAACATGATCGGGCCGCGGCCGTAGTACGCCTCCCGCCCCGCCGGACAGCCGTAGGGCTGGGTGTCGTCGCACTTGCGCCCGTAGTTGGCCTCGTTGATCTCCTTCACGTACCGCAGCCCGACCGACTCGAAGTCCGCGTGCGTCAGGAAGGCGGCGGCCTCCCGGGCCCGGGTCTGCGGGGTGCCGGTGTTGGCGAAGCCCGGGTAGGCGGCCAGCGCGTCCACCAGGCCCTGATACGTGTAGAAGGGGTCGCGGTCCGGGAAGATCGCGTCGAACTGCGCCTCGCTGACGACGAAGTCCGACTCCCCTCCCGTGCACGCCCCCCGGTCGGCCCAGACGGAGGCCGCGCCCGGATTCTCGTTCCGCGTCCACCACCGCGCGCTCCAGTTGCGCCCGTGGTGGGAGACGGTGCCCCCGGCGGCGTAGTCGGTGGTGGCGCTCCACAGCGGCGCGCAGGCCGAAGCGCCGTCGGCGGGCGCGGCGGTGGCGGTCCCCACGGCTCCGGGCAGGAGGACGGCCGTGGTGACGACGGCGCTCAGTGCGGTCAGGAACCTCTTGATGTGTTTCAGCGCTGCTCACTCCTTCGGGGCGGCGCGCCGAGCACCCCGGCGGGCCGACGTGACGTGCGGTCACTCAACGCCTACTGGTCTGGACCTGTCAAGGTCTAGACCAGCCGTACGGCGGACGGACGCGCGGACGGACGCGCGGACGAACACGCGGACGGACATGCGGACGAATCCGCTCCGGCGTCCGCCGCGTAACGGAACGGCACCAGCGGCGACGCTCCGCCCACCTGCGGCGCAGCCTCTGTGCGAGGATCCGAGGGTGGACCAGCTGACACATGACGACCCGTCACACATCGGCCCCTACCGCCTCCTTGCCCGTCTGGGCGCGGGCGGGATGGGTGAGGTGTACCTGGCGCGTTCCGGCGGCGGGCGGACCGTCGCCGTCAAGCTCGTACGCTCCGAGCTCGCGACCGAGCCCGAGTTCCGCAGGCGCTTCGCCCAGGAGATCGCGGCGGCCCGCCGGGTCGGCGGGAGGTGGACCGCGGCGGTGCTGGACGCGGACACCGACGCCGCCGCCCCCTGGGTCGCGACGGCGTACGTCCCCGGGCCCTCGCTGCACGCGGTGCTCGCCGGGCGCGCGGAGCCGCTGCCGGAGCGGTCGGTGCGCATCCTCGGCCACCGGCTGGCCCAGGCGCTCACGGCGGTCCACACCGCCGGGCTGATCCACCGCGACCTCAAACCGGCCAACGTCCTGGTCACCATCGACGGCCCGCGGGTCATCGACTTCGGGATCGCCCGCGCGCTGGACGCGGTGACCGCCGACGGCAAGCTGACCCGTACCGGAGCGGTGATCGGGTCGCCCGGATACATGTCGCCGGAGCAGGTGCGCGGCGAGACGCTCACCCCCGTCAGCGACGTCTTCTCGCTGGGCTCGGTCCTGGCATTCGCCGGTACGCGGCGGCATCCGTTCGGCTCCTCGGAGAGCGGCATGCACGCGGTGATGTACCGGATCGCCCAGGAGGAGCCGGACCTGACGGGTCTTCCCGAGGGCCTGACCGAGCTGGTCGGGGCCTGCCTGGCGAAGGACCCCGCTGAGCGGCCCTCGCCGGAGGAGGTGGTGGCCCGTACCGAGGAGGTGGCCGCGGACACCGAACCCTGGCTGCCGGCCGGCCTGATCGCGGAGCTGGGCCGCAAGGCCGCCGAGCTGCTGGACTCCGACGGCCCCGCGCACCGGGTGCCCGCCCGTCCCGCCGGGCCGCCGCCGGGCGCGACGCCCCCGCCGCCCACGACGGCGCCCACGACCGGGGTGACGCCGCCCCTCCCGGCCGCCCCGCCCACCCCGTTGCCGTCGTCCCCGGCACCCGTGCCGATGCCCGCCGCGGCGCCCACGCCGCCGCCCCCGAGCACACCGCCGGTCCCGTCGGCCGAGCCGACTCCGCCACCGGTGTCCGCGCCCGCCGCCGCGTCCCCGCTCTCCGCCCCGGACCCGACGCCGCCACCGGCCGGCGGGCAGGCAGGGGCGGCGGGGGTGCCGGCCGGAGCCCCGGCCCCTCCCGGTCCCGCACAACACGGCGCGCCCGCCCCGCCGCTCGGGGTCTTCGGCGCTCCGCTCACCACCCCCACCGACCTCGGCGGACCGGGGCCCGGCCCCGGAACCGTCCGCAAGCGGCGTACCGCGCTGATCGTCACCACGGCGGTCACCGTCGTCGCCCTGCTGGCCGGCGGCATCGTCTACGCGGCGATGAACAGCGGGTCGGACACGGACGACGGCAAGGGCGGGCAGGCGGCCCCGTCCGCCTCGCGGTCCCCGAGCACGACACCGTCCCCCGACACCACCACCGAGGACGCCTCCCCCTCGGAAGTGGCCGCCGATCCCTCCGGGGCGGTGGAGGGCGTCATCGCCGAGGAGTACCTGGGCGTCTGGGAGGGGCACGGCAAGGACAGCGAGCAGCGGCCCGTCTCCTTCCGCCGCCTCACCATCACCCAGGGCGGGGTGGGGGCCGACGTCGTCACGACGTTCAACTCGTTCGACAGCGCGCTGTGCAACGGCGCCGCCGAGCTGGTCTCCTTCGACAACCTGATGGTCGTCGAGTCCCGGGCGACCAGCTCCATCCCGGAGGACGCCTGCTCCGACGGGGGCCGGCAGACCATCCGCGCAGCCGGTGACGGCACGCTCATCTGGACCGACGACGACGGCGAGAGCGCGACCCTCACCAAGAGCACCGCGAACACCACCCCGGTCCCGGCCGAGTTCCTCGGCACCTGGGAGTACGTGGAGACCGGCGGTTCGCCGTCCCCGGACACCACCACCCTGGTGCTGAGCCAGGGCGCCTACGGCGAGGTGGTCGCCGAGTACACCAGCGACGGGCCCTCCTACCACTGCGAGCAGGAGAGCGTTCTCGTCTACGCGAACAGCAAGGAACTGCGGCTCGGCCCGCAGACCGTGACGGCGGCCGAACCCGAGGACAAGTGCGAGGGCGGCGGGACCCGCACGGTGCAGATGAAGGGCGCCGACGGGCTGTCCCTCACCTGGGTGGGCTCCGACGACGACGCCCCGGCCACCTACCGGCGCAAGGACTGACCCGCTCCACCGTCCGTACGGCACGGGCCCCCGGCGCGTGTGCGCCGGGGGCCCGTGCCGTGAACGACTCCTCGTACGTCAGCGACGGCTAGAGGAAGGAGTTGATCTCGATGGTCTCGGTCCGGCCGGGGCCGACGCCGATCGCGGAGATCGGGGCGCCGGACATCTCCTCCAGCGCCTTCACGTAGGCCTGCGCGTTCTTCGGCAGGTCGCCGAAGGTCTTGGCCTTCGTGATGTCCTCGGACCAGCCGGGCAGCATCTCGTAGACCGGCTTCGCGTGGTGGAAGTCGGTCTGGTTGTACGGGACTTCCTCGACGCGCTTGCCGTCGATCTCGTACGCCACGCACACCGGGATGCGCTCCCAGCCGGTCAGCACGTCCAGCTTGGTGAGGAAGAAGTCGGTGAGCCCGTTGACCCGGGTCGCGTACCGCGCGATCGGGGCGTCGAACCAGCCGCAGCGGCGGTCACGGCCGGTGGTGACACCGCGCTCGCCGCCGATGCGCCGCAGCGCCTCGCCGTCCTCGTCGTGCAGCTCCGTCGGGAACGGACCGGCACCGACACGCGTGGTGTACGCCTTGAGGATGCCGATGACCCGGCTGATCTTCGTCGGGCCCACACCGGAGCCCGTGCAGGCGCCGCCCGCGGTCGGGTTCGACGAGGTGACGAAGGGGTAGGTGCCGTGGTCCACGTCCAGCAGCGTGCCCTGGCCGCCCTCGAAGAGGACGACCTTGCCCTCGTCGATGGCGTTGTTGAGGATCAGCGTGGTGTCGGCGACGTACGGCTTGATCTGCTCCGCGTACTGGAGCATCTCCTCGACGATCCTCCCCGACTCGATCGCGCGCCGGTTGAAGACCTTGGCGAGGAGCTGGTTCTTCTGCTCCAGCGCCGCCTCGACCTTCTGCTCCAGGATCGACTCGTCGTAGAGGTCCTGGACGCGGACGCCCACACGGTTGATCTTGTCGGCATACGTCGGACCGATGCCGCGTCCCGTGGTGCCGATCTTGCGCTTCCCGAGGAAGCGTTCCGTCACCTTGTCGACCGTGACGTTGTACGGAGTGATCAAATGAGCGTTGCCACTGATCAGGAGCTTGGACGTATCGACGCCGCGCTCGTTCAGGCCGCTCAGCTCGGAGAGCAGGACCGCCGGGTCGACGACGACACCGTTACCGATGACCGGGGTACACCCCGGCGACAGGATTCCGGAGGGGAGGAGATGCAGTGCGTACTTCTGGTCGCCGACGACCACCGTGTGGCCGGCGTTGTTGCCCCCCTGGTAGCGCACCACATAGTCGACAGATCCACCGAGGAGATCGGTGGCCTTCCCCTTGCCCTCGTCACCCCACTGAGCACCGAGCAGCACAAGTGCGGGCACAGGCGTACACCCCTTCCGGGCGGGGCATGTCCAAGGTCAGGGGGCGTACGTAAAGGTCGTACCCACCGTACGACGATGTACGGCACAGCCTGAGCCGTCGAACCGGGTGCCCCGGAATAGACGAAGCCCCTGGCGCAATAGCGCAAGGGGCTCTTGCACCAAGATGCTACCCGAGGAAGGACCGAGGTGTCGGCTGCAGAGCCCCCCGGCGACGGCGAGCACCAGCTACTCGTACTCATCGACCCCCTGGCGCGCCGTAGCGACGGGGAGTCGGTCCGCATCGCGAAGGACGTGCTGAGCGCGGGTGCGGACGTGAAGATCTGCCTTCCGGACGGCGCGGAGGAGTTCGCCCGCGCCCTCGCCCGGAGGGGGGCCCGGCGGCCGGTGGTGGTCGGCGACGACCACGCCCTGCTCCGGGCGGTGACCCAGCTCCACCGCGAGCGGGAGCTGGCCGGAAGTGCGCTCTGCCTGGTCCCCGTGGGCGCCGCGCCGTCGCTGGAGCTGGCGCACGCGCTGGGCGTGCCCCGGGGCGCGGTGGCGGCGGCGCGCACGGCGCTCGACGGCACCGCGCGCCGGCTCGACCTGCTGGTGGACGACAGCGACGGCGTCGTCCTGGGCGACCTGCGCATCCCGGCCCCGGAACCGGACGACGGCCCGAACCATCCGGGGGTCACGGCGGTCCGGGACACCTGGCGCACCCTGATATCGGCCCTGGTGCGGCCTTCCCCGCAGCCGCCGTCCTCCGCCCTCCCGCCGCGCGCGCACCGGCTGCGGGTCGAGGCGGACGGGGTGCTGCTGAACGACCTGGACCGGACGGTCGACGCCCTCTCGGTGACGCCGGGGGGCGACGGCGGTCCGGCGCATGTGGTGATCCGCACGACGTGCGGCGACACGGTCACGGCGCGGGCCGAGGCGGTGACGGTCTCCGGCCCGGATTTCCGCTACCGCGCCGACATACAGTCCGCGGGCCCGGTCCGCACCCGCACCTGGACGGTGCTCCCCGGGGCCTGGGGGCTGGTGCTGCCGACGACGCCCGGGGGATGATCGGCACCGCGAGGACCGGGGCGGGCGGGGAGGCGGCACGGTGGGGGACACACCTGAACGGACAGGGCCCACGCGGCCCGGGACGACCGAGCCGTCCGGGACCGCCGGGCCGGCGGCGGACGGGACGGCGGGGCCGGGGGCACCCGGTACGCCGGGGACCATAGGGCCAAGGACACCCGGTACGCCGGGGGCGACGGGTCCGGGAGCGGCCGGTACACCGGGCGCCACGGGGCCGGGGGCACCCGGTACGGCAGGCGCGACGGGGCCGGAGGCGGCCGAGGCGTCCGCGACCGCACCCGGGCCGGACACGGCGACCGCCCCGGAAGCGCCCGAGCCACGGCCGCCGGCCCCCGAGCCCGGCCCGCCGGAACCGGCCCCCGCATCGGTACCCGCACCGGCTCCGGCACCCGGACCCGCATCGCCCGCCACCCCGCAGACCCCCACGGCCCCTGGCACCCCCGCGTCCCCCGCCCCACCTGACAGCCCCGAGTCCCCCGACGCCCCGGCCCGGACGGCGCTCGACCTGCCCGGGACGGCCGCGGCGCTGGGACGCGCGCGGCGCCGCGCCTCGTACTGCGTGAACGCGGGCCTCGCGCTGCTGGCCGCCGCCCTCACGGTCGTCGTGGCCTCCGCGTCCGCCTCCGCCGAGGAGCTGGCGGCCGTCCTGGGGCCCTGGTGCTTCTCGCTCGGCGCCGGTGCCCTGGGTCTCGGTCTCTGGCTGCGGGGGCGGGTCCGGCGCATGCGCCGGGTGCTCGGGTCGAGGCCCTGGACCGCTCATGCCTCGGTCGCCGTCCAGCGCGGTGGGAGCGGCGCCGCCGTCGTCCTGGCGGGCGGCCCGCGGGGAGACGAGCTGCTGGTGCTCGCGCCCCTCACCACCCAGTGGCGCTACCACCTGCTCACCGACACGGCCGGCGTGCTGTGGTGGTGCGGCGATCCGCGTTCCGGGGGCGTGCTGGCCCCGCCCGGCGGCGAGGAGCTGATCCGGGCCCGCCCGCTGGGCGCCCGCCGGGCGCGCAGGACACTGGACCTGCCGCAGGTACGGGCGCTGAGCCACCGCCCACCGCCCCGCCAGCCGCACGCGCCCGCCGACCGCCCCGGCTCCCTCTGGCTCACCGTTCCGCCGGAGAAACCGCCTCGCCGACGCCGGTGGCGGCCCGGCCTGACCTGGCTCGCCCTCCTCGTCGCGGGCCTAGTCGGTGTCGTGCTCGCGACCGTCTGGGCGGAGCAGTCGGAGAGCGACCCGCGGATCGACCTCACCGTGCTCAGCGAGCGGAGCGACGGCCACTGCGTGGTGCGGTGGAACGACCCCTTCGACCACCAGCGGCGCACCGGGACCTATCAGTGCGACCCGGACCGGGACCCGCTGCTGGACGACTGGGAGAGCGGCTTCGTCGTGTCGTACGGGCCCTGGAAGGGCGACCTGTACAACGCCGATCTGGAGGGGACGTCCGCCTTCACCGTCATGGACACCGTCGGGGTGGGCGGTCTGCTGTGTGCCCTGGTGGGGCTGGTCGGCGGCGCGGTCCATCTGATCAGGCGCAGGGGGCGGGCCGCCGCCGGCCCCCTTCCCGCCCCGGCGTACGCGGGCGTGGACCCGCTGTCCGGGCGGCCCTGGTCCGGCGGGCCCGCCGCACCACCGCTGACGTACGCCGTGTGCGCCGCCGCGGCCACCCGGCAGGCGGCCCTGCGCGGTTCCGACGCGCCCCCGGGCCGACCGGGTGCCGGGGTGCGGACCGGGCCGTGGTGGCGGGTGCCCGTCCTGCTGGAGGCGACCGGGCTCACCAGGGCCCTCTACCCGCTGGCCTACCTGGTCGGCATCGGCACCCTCACCCTGGTCCGGCCGGGAACCGTCTCCGGGCCGATGCAGGTGCTCGCGGTGGTCCTCGGCGCCTTCGGCCTGTACTCGCTCCTGCGCATCCTGCGTGAAGGCGTCCCGCTCGCCCGGCAGTTGACCCGCCAGGCCGACGGACCGGTCGCCGAGACCCCGCGCTACGTCCTGCTGGAGGAACCGTCCGGCACCGGGACCGACCCCGTGCTGCTGCTCTTCCCGGCCGACGCCGACGACTCCGCTCCCCCACGGGCCGTGCTGCGGCTGCTGGCCCCCGGCCCGCGCAAGCGCCCCTGGGCCGGGCTGCCCGCCCCGGTCGGCACGGCCGAGCTGCGCGGACGGCGGGAGGAGCCCTTCTGGGCCGTGCCCTGGATCGACGGCCGCCCCCACTGGCCCGCCGACGCGTACGAGGAGCTCGACCTGGCCGACCCGGAGACCGCGCGGTACCTGGAGGAGCTGGTACCGGCCCGCCGCTGACCGGCCCCTCCTCAGACCTCGACCAGGAGTTCCCGCAGCCCCCGGATCACGTATCCCGGCTTCCACTCCGGCTCCGCGGCCAGTCGCATCCCTGGCGGGCGGAAGGCGTCCCGGGACCGAGGCGGGTCTCACCTCACCGTGCGGCCCCGCTCCGCTCACTCCGGCTCGCGCGCCACCGCTCCATCACGCCGGTCATCTCCTCCTGGAGGAACGCGAAGAAGTCCGCGGTCTCCGCGATCCGCGCACCGGCGGGCGTGTCCTCGCCCAGGGAGCGCGCACCGTCCCTCAGCGTGCGCTCCCAGCGCGTCAGCACATGGTCGCGGTCGGCGAACGTCTCGTACCAGATCTCGTCGTGCAGCCGGTAGCGGTCGCGGCGGGAGCCCGGTTCGCGCTCCCGGCCGACCATGCTGACCTGGGTGAGATAACCGACCGCGCCGGAGACGGCCGCCGGGCTGATCCGCAGTTGTTCGCCGATCTCCGCGGAGGTCATGCATCCGTCGTCGTCCGCGAGGAGGGCCGCGAAGACGCGGGAGGCCATGCGCTGCATCCCCGCCTCCGTCATCTCCGCCGCGAAACGCTCGACGAAGCGCGAGACCGCCTCTTCGTCCCGGCCCGCCGTGTCTTCGGCCCCGCCGCCGGACCCCGTGGCCGCCGCCTCTCCGGTCCCGCTGGTCATCGCTCCGCCGCCTCCCGTGCCCTGGTCACCGGCCCCGACTTTATACGCTTCCTTAACTTCACAAGTTTGTGAATCTCACGTACGTTCAGAATCATGACGAAGGCAATCAGCGTCGCCGGACTGCACAAGTCGTTCGGGCCCACCCGCGCACTGGACGGCCTGGACCTCACCGTCGAGACCGGCGAGGTCCACGGCTTCCTGGGACCCAACGGCGCAGGGAAGTCGACGACCGTCCGGATCCTGCTGGGGCTGCTGCGCGCCGACTCGGGCGCCGCCCGGCTGCTGGGCATGGACCCGTGGCACGACGCGGTGGAGCTGCACCGGCGCCTGGCCTACGTCCCCGGCGACGTGGAGCTGTGGCCGGGGCTCACCGGCGGCGAGGCCATCGACCTGCTCGGGCGGCTGCGCGGGGGCTGCGACAAGCGGCGGCGGGACGAGCTGATCGAACGCTTCGGCCTCGACCCGACGAAGAAGGGCCGGGCCTACTCCAAGGGCAACCGTCAGAAGGTCGCCATCGTCGCCGCGCTGGCCTCCGACGCCGAGCTGCTGCTGCTCGACGAACCGACCTCGGGTCTGGACCCCCTGATGGAGGTGGTCTTCCAGGACGTGGTCCTCCAGGCGAAGGAGGCGGGCCGGACCGTGCTGCTGTCCAGCCATGTCCTGGCCCAGGTCGAGAAGCTGGCCGACCGGGTCAACATCATCCGCCGCGGCAGGACCGTGCAGTCCGGATCGCTGAGCGAGATGCGGCATCTGACGCGTACGACGATCGAGGCGGAGACTGCCCGCCCGGCCACCGGGCTCGACCGGCTGCCCGGGGTGCACGACCTGGTGCTCACCACCGAGGACGGGCCCCGGGTGCGGTTCACCGTGGACGGCGCCCATCTGGACGGCGTGGTCGGCCGGCTCGCCACCTACGGGGTCCGCGCCCTGGTCAGCCACCCACCGACCCTGGAGGAGCTCATGCTGCGGCACTACGGCGACGAGCTGGCCGCGGGCGGACACGGAGGCACGCACGACGGCGCCCACTCCACGGGCCAGGACGGAGGCGGCCCCCGATGAGTGCCACCGCCACAGACCGGCGCGCGGCCCCGGGGGCCCGCACCGCCACGCCCGCCGGTACCACGGCCGGCACCCGCGCCCTGCTCCGGTTCGCGCTGCGCCGGGACCGCGTCCGGCTCCCCGTGTGGATCCTCGCGCTGTCCCTCGGCACCGTCGCCACGGCCTCCAACTACGCCACCCTGTACGCCGGCCCGGAGGCCCGCGCCTCCCTCGCCGCCACGCTGGGCGGTCCGGCGGGCCTCGCCATGACAGGGCCTCGGCACTACCTGGACGACTACACCGCCGGGGCGATGACCGGCCATCAACTGCTCGGCTTCATGGCCGTCATGGTCGGCCTGATGAACGTGCTGACCGTCACCCGTCACACCCGCGACGAGGAGGAGACCGGCCGGGCCGAACTGGTCCGCTCCACCGCCGTCGGACACCACGCGCCTCTGGCCGCCGCACTCCTCGTCGCGGTACTGGCCGACCTCGCGCTCGCGGTGGTCACCGCCCTCGGACTCGGCGCCCTGGACCTCGGTCCCGGCGCCGGGCCGCTGCTCCTGGGCTGTGCGTACGCGGCGGTCGGCGCCGTCTTCGCCTGCGTCGCCGCCGTCACCGCGCAGATCACCGCCCACACCCGTGCCGCCTCGGGCATGGCCCTGGCCGTCGTCGGTCTCGCCTACGTCCTGCGGGCCGCCGGGGACTCCGGCGGCGGCGAGGCGCTCTCCTGGCTCTCCTGGCTCTCCCCGATCGGCTGGGTCCAGCGCACCTACGTCTACGTGGACGACCGCTGGTGGCCGCTGCTGCTCTGCCTCGCGCTCGGCGTCCTCTGCGCCGCCGCGGGGTTCGCCCTGTCCACCCGGAGGGACGTGGGTGCCGGACTGCGTGCCGTCCGCCCCGGCAGCCCGGTGGCGCCGGACGCCCTGCTGCGGCCGCTCGGCCTCGCCTGGCGGCTGCACCGCCCCCTGCTGGCCGGATTCGCCGCCGGGTTGTTCCTGATGGGCGCGATGTACGGATCGGTCCTCGGCCAGGCCGACACGATGCTGAAGGACATCGACGGCCTCCAGGACGCGCTGCGCGGGTCCGGCGGCGCGACGACGGCTGAGGCGTTCGCCTCGATGGTGACGGTCGTCCTCGCCGTCGTCGCCTCCGTGTACGCGGTCACCGCCGCCCTGCGGCCGCGTACCGAGGAGAAAGCGGGCCGCGCCGAACCCCTCCTCGCGACCGGGCTGTCCCGTACCCGCTGGCTGGGTGGCCATCTGGCCGTCGCGCTGACGGGCGGCACGTTCCTGCTGGTGCCGGCCGGGCTGGGCATCGGTGTCGCCGGAGCGATGGCGACCGGGGAGGCGGAGCTGGCACTCCGGCTGCCGGCCGCGGCCCTGGCGTACGCACCGGCGCTGTGGGTGAGTGTCGGGGTCGCCGCCGCCCTGTTCGGGTGGCTGCCCCGGGCGGTCGCCGCGGCCTGGGCCGTACCGGTGTACGCCTTCGTCTGCGGATACCTGGGTGAACTGCTGCGGTTCCCGGGCCTGTTGAACGCCCTGTCCCCCTTCGGCCAGATCCCGCGACTGCCGGCCGAGGGGATGGACTGGACGCCGCCGGCCGTTCTCACCGCTCTCGCGGCGGCCCTGCTGTGGCTCGGTGTGGAGGGCTTCCGGCGCCGCGACCTGGAGATGAGGTAGCCCGGGGACGGCCGTCCACGGCGGCCGGCCCCGCCTCAGACCTCGACCAGGAGTTCCCGCAGTCCCCGGATCACGTACCCCGGCTTCCACTCCGGCTCCGCGGCCAGTCGCATCCCCGGCGCCCGGCGCAGCAACTCACCGAAGGAAGCGGCCAGTTCCAGCCGGGCGAGCGGCGCCCCCAGGCAGTAGTGGATGCCCGCACCGAACGAGATGTGCGGGTTGTCCCGCCGGGCCAGGTCCAGCGTCCCGGCGTCCGGGAAGCGCTCCGGGTCCCGGTTGGCCGAGGCGAAGAGCAGGGCCACCTGGGAGCCGCGCGGGATGACGGTGCCGTCCACCTCGATGTCGTCCAGGACCCACCGCGCGAACATGGGTACCGGGGTGTCGTACCGCAGCAGTTCCTCCACGGCGGTCGGCAGCAGATCGTGGTCTCCGCGCAGCAGGGCCAGTTGCTCGGGGTGGCGGAAGAGCATCCACCAGCCGTTCACGGTGGCGTTGACCGTCGCCTCGTGGCCGGCGTTCAGCAGCAGCACACAGGTGGAGACGATCTCCTGCTCGCTCAGCCGGTCGTCCTCGTCGTGGGCGGCGATGAGCGCGCTGATCAGGTCCGGGCCGGGGTCGGTGCGCCGGGCGGCGATCAGGTCCGCCAGATACGCGGAGAACTCCACCGACGCCCGGACGGCGGCCCGCGCGGTCTCCTCCGGCGGGTTCAGCTCGAACATGCCGCAGATCGCCGCCGACCACGGGCGCAGCAGGTCCCGGTCGGACTCCGGGACACCCAGCATCTCAGCGATGACCGCCACCGGCAGCGGTTCGGCGACCGCCGTGAGCAGGTCGCCGCCGCCCGCCTCCACGAACCGCCCGACGAGTCCGGCGGCCAGCCGCTCCACGGTCGGGGCGAGCGCCTCCACCCGGCGCGGGGTGAACGCCTTGGCCACCAGCCGCCGGATCCGGGTGTGGTCGGGGGCCTCCAGGTCGAGGATCCCGTTCCCGTTGAGCGTGTGGAACGGCTCGTGGTCGGCGGGCGGCGGGGTGAGGCCGAACTCGTCGTGGGTGAAGCGGTGCAGATACGTCCGGCCGAGCCGCCGGTCGCGCAGCAGCCCGGACACGTCGGAGTAGTGCGGGATCAGCCACTGCCGGGTCGGCTCGAAGTAGTGCGCCCGGCCGGCGGCGCGCAGCGCGGCGTAGGCGGGGTACGGGTCGGCGACGAACGCCGGTGACCAGGGGTCGAAGGACACATGCATGGGCCGACGCTACCGGGGGCCCGGCGCTATCCGGGGGTGACCAGCCGCGCCTCGTACGCGAACACCGCCGCCTGGGTCCGGTCCCGCAGGCCCAGCTTCACCAGGATGCGGCTGACGTGCGTCTTGATCGTCGACTCGGCGACCACCAGGTGCGCGGCGATCTCCATGTTCGACAGGCCCTGGGCGATCAGCACGAGCACCTCCGTCTCCCGCTCGGTCAGGTCACCGATCCGGGCCATGGCGGGCGGCCTGGGTGCCTCGGCGCGCTTGGAGAACTCGGTGAGCAGTCGCCGGGTCACGGTGGGCGCGAGCAGCGCCTCCCCGGACGCCACCACCCTTACGCCGTCCGCGAGTTGGCGTGCCGAGGCGTCCTTCAGCAGGAAGCCGGAGGCGCCGGCCCGCAGCGCCTGGTAGACGTACTCGTCGAGGTCGAAGGTGGTCAGCACCAGCACCTTGGCGTCGGCGTCGGCCGCGACGATCTCCCGGGTCGCCTCGATGCCGTTGAGCTCGGGCATCCGGATGTCCATCAGCACCACGTCGGGGCGCAGGGCGGCGACCTGTGACACGGCCTGCCGGCCGTCGACGGCCTCTCCGACGACCTCGATGCCCGGCATCGCGTTGAGCAGGACGGAGAATCCCTCGCGGACCATCATCTGGTCGTCGACGATCAGCACCCGGATGGGGTCGGACCCGCTCATGCCGCCTCCTCCTGGCCCGTGTGGTCCCGCTCGGTCCGCACGGGCAGGAACACGGTGACCTCGTACCCGCCGTCGTCGGTCGCGGCGGCCGTCATCTCACCGTTCAGCATCGCCACCCGCTCCCGCATCCCCGTGAGCCCGTGTCCGGCCCCCGGCGAGGGCTTCACCAGGCCCCTGGCGGGCCCGTTGACGATACGCAGTCCCAGCCCGCCGAGCACGTACCCGACCTCCACCTTGGCCGACGCTCCGGGCGCGTGCCGCAGCGAGTTGCTCAGCGCCTCCTGGACGATCCGGTACGCCGACAGCTCGACGCCCTGCGGCAGTTCGCGTACCGCGCCGGTCACGGTCTTCTCCGTCTCCAGCCCCGTCTCACGGACGTTGTCCAGCAGCCGGTCGAGCTGCGCGAGGGTGGGCTGCGGGGCGTCCGGCGCCTCGTAGTCCTCCGACCGTACGACGCCCAGCACCCGGCGCAGCTCGGTGAGGGCGGCGACCGCGTTCTCCCGGATGGTGACGAAGGCCTGCTCCAGCTCGGGCGGCGGGTTCTCCACCCGGTACGGGGCGGCCTCGGCCTGGATCGCGACGACGGACATGTGGTGGGCGACGACGTCGTGCAGTTCCCGCGCGATGGTGGTGCGCTCCTCCAGCAGGGTGCGCCGGTCGCGCTCCACCGCGGTGACGGTGCGCTGCACGGTCACCTCCCGCTTCGCGTCCCGCCGGGCCTGCGCCAGGGTCACGATGAGCAGGGCCAGCCCGGAGACGAAGGCCATGGCGAAGGTGGTGGAAGAGGAGGAGGGGTGCCCGCCGATGTTCCCCAGGAAGGAACCGGTGACCAGGGTGATCAGCCATGTCCAGACGGCGGTACGCGGACGGGTGCGCGCCGCGACGACGATCAGCACCCCCAGGTGGCAGACGAACGTGGTCGGCGCCCAGGGCCAGCCCCCGCTGCCCACCACGGCCACCAGCGGCGTCAGGACGATCGACGCCCAGAACGCGAGGACGGGACGGACCAGGGTCATCAGCAGCGTGCCCGCCGGCAGGAACGCGGTGATGACGGTCGCGATCCCGAAGGGGGAGTACGTGTTCGCGTCGAAGACGCCCTGCGCCAGCGCGATCAGCACGACCAGACCCACCACCGCGTGCGGGAACCAGACGACGACCTTGCGCAGGGGCTCGGGCAGCCGCCGGATCACCGGTCCGTCGGCGCCCAGGGGGCCCAGGGGGCGGTAGTCGAGCACGTTCTGGAACAGGTCCTGCCGCAGGCCCGCTATCGCCCCTGCGGCCAGGAGGTGCTCCGGGCTTCTGGTCTTGGTCTCGGTCACGCTTCCACGGTAGGCGGCGGCCCGGCCGGGGTCGTCAGCAGTGATGTGGATCCTGTGCCGTCCGTCGCAAGGACTACCGGGCCCACACGCCACCCGCGCCGGGGCCGCCCGGCCCGGACCTACCAGGCCAGCTGGTCGATCTCCTCGGCGACCACCGCGCAGGCGTCCGCCGACGGGTCGATGAGCGGGAAGTGGCCGATCCCCTCCAGCAGCGTCAGCCCGGCCGGTTCCCCCGCCTTCGCCGTCGCGTCCACGAACGCCTCGGTCACCGCCTGCGGCACCGTGAGGTCCCAGGTGCCCTGTACGACGGCGGTCGCGATCCCGGTCGGCAGCAGCGCGGCCGGATCGACGTACGCCCGCCGCTCCTCGAACCGCTCTGCCCCGCCCAGGAGTTGACGCACCGCCCCGGAGCACACGTCCCGTTCGACCGCGCTGGTGAAGTCACCGATCGGCGCCAGCGCGACGACCCCCCGCCACCGCGGCGGCGCGGGCAGCCGCCACGGCGAGTCCCGCGGCAGTACGTGCCGGGCGGCGGCCCACAGCGCGAGCTGACCGCCCGCCGAGTGGCCGGTGACCACGGTCCTGCCGACGTCGGCGCCCGGCAGCTCCCGGGCGGCCAGCTCGGGCAGCGCGTCCATCGCCGCGGCCACGTCGTCGAACGTCTCGGGCCAGCGTCCGGCGACGGGCCCCTGGCCGCCCTGGCGCGGGATCTCGCCGCCGCGCCGGTACTCCACGGCGGCCACCGCGAGTCCGCGCCGCGCCAGGAAGTCCGCGAAGGGGGACAGGTGGCGCCGGTCGTACGGGGCCCGCCAGGCACCGCCGTGCAGCACCACGACGAGCGGCGCCCCGTCCCGGCCGTCACGCGGGGCGAAGAAGTCGATCACCTGGTCGGGGTGGCCGCCGTAGGCCGCGGTCCGGTCCGGGGCGACCTCGGGATGCGCGAACGCCGACTCGGTCTCCGCGGCGTCCCGATCACGCGCGGCAGAATCCGACATGCTGCTCCACCCGTCCTCCGCATATGCCCAACTGGGCCGAACTGCGGGGACGGTATCAGGACGGGCACGGGTCCGGTCACACCCCCGTGCGGGGAACGGGTGACCGGACCCGGCCCTTCACACGGCCGCTATGCCTCCAGCACCTCGGCCAGGGTCCGCGCCGCCCGCTCCGCGTCCGCGAAGCCGACGTACAGCGGGGTGAAACCGAAGCGCAGGATGTCCGGGCGGCGCAGGTCCCCGACCACCCCACGCCCGATGAGCGCGCCCATCACGGCCTCGGCGGTCTCGCACCGCAGCGACACCTGGCTGCCGCGCTCCGCGTGCGCGGCGGGGGTGAGGCGGCCGACCCGGCCCTCCGGGACGTACGCCTCGACGCACTCCAGGAAGAAGTCCGTCAGCGCCAGCGACTTGGCCCGCACGGCCTCCAAGGTGACGCCCTCCCACACGTCGAGCGACGCCTCCAGCGCCAGCATGGAGAGGATGTCCGGGGTGCCGACCCGGCCCCGTACGGACCCCTCGGCGGGCGTGTAGCCCGGCGTCATCCCGAACGGGTCGGCGTGCGAGGTCCAGCCGGGCAGCGGCGAGTCGAAGGCCTCCTGATGGCGCTCCGCGACGTACAGGAAGGCCGGCGAACCGGGGCCGCCGTTCAGGTACTTGTAGGTGCAGCCGACCGCCAGGTCCACGCCATGGGCGTCCAGCCCGACGGGCAGGGCCCCCGCGCTGTGGCACAGGTCCCAGACCGCCAGGGCCCCCGCCGCGTGGACGGCGGCGGTGAGCGCGGGCAGGTCCAGGAGCCTGCCCGTGCGGTAGTCCACGTGGTTGAGCAGGACCAGGGCCGTCCGTGGGCCGAGTGCCCCGGGGACGTCGAGCGGGTCGGCCACGACGAGCCGATGGCCCGTCATCCGGGCCGCCGACTCCGCGATGTACCCGTCCGTGGGGAACGTCGTCGCGTCGAGCACGATCTCGTCCCGGTCACCGGGCGCGAGGCGGCTCGCCGCGACGACCGCCTTGAAGACGTTCACGCTGGTGGAGTCACCGACCACGATCTGGCCGGGGGCCGCCCCGACGAGCGGGGCGATCCGGTCCCCGATCCGCTCGGGCGCGGTCCACCAGCCGCTCTCGTCCCAGGAGCGGATGCGCAGTTCGCCCCACTCGCGGGTGAGGACGTCCCGCACCCGGTCCGGGACGTGGGCGGGCAGCGCGCCCAGCGAGTTCCCGTCGAGGTAGACGGTGTCGTCGAGGGCGAACAGCTTCCGGCGGGAGGCGAGTTCGTCGGCGGAGTCGAGCGCCTGTGCGCGCTCCCTGAGGTCAGACATGGCTGCGCGCCGTCCACAGCTCGGGGAACACGCTCTTGGTGGCCCGCTTCTCCAGCCAGGCGACCCCGGCCGACCCGCCGGTACCGGTCTTGGAGCCCATCGCGCGGCGGGTGGCGGTGAGGTGGTCGTTGCGCCAGCGCCACACCAGTTCACCGACGTCGGTCAGCACCTCACCGAGCCGTACCAGCTCGGCGTTCTGGTCCGGGTCGGCGTAGATCTCCGCCCACACGGCCTCGACCGCGGGGGACGGCTCGTACTTCTGCGACAGGTCCCGGTCCAGCACCGACCGCGGCACGGGGTATCCGCGCCGGGCGAGCAGGGCGAGCGCCTCGTCGTACAGACCGGGCTCGTGGAGCGCCTTCTCCAGCTCGGCGTGGACCCGGGGCGCGCCCCGGTGCGGCACCAGCATGGACGCGGACTTGTCACCGAGCAGGAACTCCATCCGCCGGTACATGGCCGACTGGAATCCGGATCCCTCGCCGAGCGAGCCGCGGTAGGAGTTGAACTGGGCGGGGGTAAGGCCGGCCAACGGCTTCCAGGAGGCGTTCAGCGCCTCCAGCTCCCGCAGCGAGCGCTTCAGCGCGTCCCGGGCGGCGGGGACACGGTCCTCGCGCAGCGCGTGTGTGGCGGTCTCCCACTCGTGCACGATGACCGTGAACCACAGCTCCATGACCTGGGTGGTGACCAGGAAGACCATCTCGCCGGGATCGTCCGAGCGCAGGTGCTGGAGGTGGGTCAGGACGTCCGCCTGGACGTAGTCCTCGTACGGGGTCGTTCCCGCGAAGTCGAGGTGCGGGGTGTCCGCACCGGTGGCTTCGGGGTCGGGGTGAAACGTCGACATCGCTGTCTCCTCGACACAAGCTTCCGGGTAGCGGTCCGCCCCTTCCTGTGAGGTGGTGGAGCTCCGGTCCCCTGTCGGCATCCTAGACCCGGCCGGCCGAGGACGCCTCGGGCCCCGCAGGCGGTGCCCGCGGGGCCCGGCAGCCGTGAGATCAGCCGAGGGTGTTGGCGGCGGTCTCCGAGGACTCGCGCAGGAACGTCGAGCAGCGCTCGTACTCGGGCTGCTCGCCGATGGCCTGGGCGGCACGCGCGAGGGCGTGCAGCGCACGCAGGAAGCCGCGGTTGGGCTCGTGCTCGAACGGGACGGGACCGTGCCCCTTCCAGCCGGCCCGGCGCAGGGCGTCGAGCCCGCGGTGGTAGCCGGTGCGGGCGTACGCGTACGACTCGACGACCCGGCCGCCCTCGAACGCCTCGTCGGCGAGCTGCGCCCAGGCCAGGGAGGACGTGGGGTACTTCGCGGCGACGTCGGCGGGCGCCGTGCCGGCGGCGAGCAGCTCACGCGGCTCCGGGTCGTCGGGCAGATGGGTCGGGGGAGGGCCCCCGAGCAGGTTCTCGTGGATCGACATGGTTCAAGTGTGCCTGGATCCGCGTTCCGGCTCCAAGGGCGGGGCCGAGACCCCGCAGTGCGTGGCGCACGCGGGCCGGGGTTCCGGTGTCAGCGGCGCCCGTACGGTCCACCAGGCGATGACCGAGCCCGCGACGAGCAGCCCGGCGCACATGGGCATCGCCCGCCGGAACGTCGAGGCGAACTCCCCGGCGTCCCGGTACGCCTCCGGCCCCATCCCGGCCAGCAGCGGCAGCGCCGCCACCGCGAGCAGCCCGGCGGCACGGGCCGCCGCGTTGTTGATCCCGCTGGCGAGCCCGGCCCGCGCGGTGTCCACTGCGGCCAGCACGCTCGCGGTGAGCGGGGCCACCAGGATCACCATGCCGGTGCCCAGCACCAGCACGGCGGGCAGCACGTCCCGTACGTAGGAGGCGGCCGGGCCGACCCGCAGCATCAGCAGCATCCCGGTGGCGGCCAGCAGCGGCCCCACGGTCAGCGGGACACGGGGCCCGATGCGCCGGCCGAGGTCCCCGGCGGACGCGGAGAAGAGCAGCATCAGCACCGTCGTGGGCAGCAGGGCCGTGCCCGCGCCCAGCGCCGAGTAGCCGGCGACGACCTGGAGCTGGATCGCGGAGAGGAAGAAGAAGCCGCCGAGCGCCGCGTACACGCAGAAGGTGACGACGTTGACCGCGGTGAACTGCCGGGACGAGAAGATCGACGGCGGAACCATCGGATCGGCCAGCCGCCGCTCCAGCCGTACGAAGGCGGCGCCGAGCAGCACCCCGGCGACCACCGCCCCGACGACGACCGCCGACGCGCCCTGCGCCGGGATCTCGATCAGGGCGTAGGTGACCAGGGCGAGGGCGAGAGCGGCGAACACCGCCCCCCGCACGTCGAAGCGCCCGTGTGCCGCCGGGTCCCGGGACTCCGGTACGTGGTGCAGGGCGACGGGCACGCAGATCGCGGCGAGCGGCAGGTTGAGCAGGAACACCCACCGCCAGCCCGGCCCGTCCACGAGCCAGCCCCCGACGAACGGCCCGATCGCCGACCCGACCCCGCCGAGCCCCGACCAGAGTCCGACCGCGCGGGCCCGGTCGTCCTCGTGGAAGCTCGCCTGGATGAGCGCCAGCGAACCGGGGGTGAGCAGGGCCCCGCCCATGCCCTGGAGCGCGCGGGCCCCGACGAGGACGGCCGCGTTCGGCGCCAGCCCGCAGCACAGGGAGGCCACGGCGAACCAGACGATCCCGACGACGAACACCCGCCGCCGCCCGAACCGGTCCCCGAGCGCACCCCCAAGCAGGATCAGCCCGGCCAGGGTGAGCATGTAGGCGTTGACGGTCCACTGGAGCGCGGCGAGATCGGTACCGAGGTCCCGGCCGATCCGGGGCAGGGCGACGTTGACCACGGTGGAGTCGAGCATGGCCATGCTCGAGCCCAGCACGGTCGCCAGAATCACCCACCGCCCGGTGGCCGACCCGACCCGGATCCCGTCACCGTCCGCGACACCATCCATACGAGCAGCATCCCCGCCCCCCACCAACCCGGCATCCCCACCCAGGCCTGCCCCCTTCCCACCTGGCCAATTTCCGGCCCGGCCAATCCAGCCCCTCCGGCGCTTGAGGAGCGGGGGCGAGGGGCAGAGCCCCCAACCCCAGCCCGTCCGGCCAACCCCAGCCCGTCCGGCGCTTGAGGACAAAGGGGGCCCGGGGGCGAAGCCCACGGTTCCGGGAAGGGGCGGGGAGGGGAACAGCTAGCCGCAGGCGCCCCCCCTACCGCACCGCCCCCACCCCCCGCACCAACGCCTCCACCCCCGCCACCACCTTGCTCCGAGGACACCCCGCGTTCAGCCGCAGAAACCCCGGCGCCCCGTACACCGCCCCCGGCATGATCGCGACCTTCTCCCGCTCGATCAGCACCCGCTGCAACACCTCGTCGTCCACACCGCCCCCACCATCCGCACCGGCCCCCACGCCCACACCCAGCGGCCGCAGATCGATCCACGCCAGATAGCCCGCCTGCGGCGGCTCCCACGCCAGCTCCGGGAACGCCCCGTTCAGCCGCTCGGCGATCAGTGCAAGGTTCCCCGCGACGTACGACCGGGCCGCGTCCAGCCACGCCGCGCCCTCCCGGTACGCCGCGATGTGCGCGGTCAGCGACAGCACCGCAGGGGAGGCGAGCCCCTCGGCCGTCTCCATGCGGCGCAGGAACTCCGCCCGGTCCGCCGGGTCACCGATGAAGCCGTACGACCCCGTCAGCGCCGGGAAGTTGAACGCCTTCGACCCGGACGTGATCACCGCCCAGCGCCCGTCGCCCCCGATCCGCGTCCACGGCACGTGCCGGTACCCGTCGTGCACGAAGTCCGCGTGGATCTCGTCGCTGATCACCGCGACCCCGTGGCGCCGGGCGAGCGCGTCCATCTCCCGCAGTTCGTCCTCCGTCCACACCCGCCCCGTCGGGTTGTGCGGCGAGCACAGCACGAACACCTTGGCGTCCGCCCGCGCCAGCTCCCGTTCCAGAGCCTCGGTGTCCCCCAGCGGTACGCCGCGCAGCTCCCGCCCGAGCCCGGTGACCGCCTTGCGGAACCCGTCGTACGTGGGGGTGTGGACGACGACACCGTCCCCCTCGGCCGTCCACATCTGGAGCAGCTGTGAGAGCTGGCTGAGCACGGACGGCCCGTAGACCAGCCGGCCGGTGTCCACCTCGGTGGAGTACCGGGTCGCGTACCAGTGCGCGACGGCCGACCGGAAGTCGTCCTGCTGCCAGGTGGTGTAGCCGAGGACCCCGTGGTCGAGCCGGGCGCGCAGCGCGGTCAGCACCTCGGGCGCGGTCGCGAAGTCCATGTCGGAGATGGTGAACGGCAGCAGCCCGTCCACCCCGAACCGGTCGGCGACCCCGTCCCACTGGACGCACCAGGTGCCCCGGCGGTCGATGACGGTGTCGAAGTCGTAGCGCGCAGACGTACTCACAGCGGTTCCCTCAGGTCGTCCGGACGCACCACGGGCCCGGCTTCCCCACGAGGGGGGACACCGGGCCCGTGACGTCCTGCGTGGGTGCTTACTTCAGCTTGGTGCCCGTGGAGCGCAGGTTCGCGCACGCCTCGGTGACACGCGCGGCCATGCCCGCCTCGGCGGACTTGCCCCAGCTACGCGGGTCGTAGACCTTCTTGTTGCCGACCTCGCCGTCGACCTTCAGCACGCCGTCGTAGTTGCGGAACATGTGGTCCACGATCGGGCGGGTGAAGGCGTACTGGGTGTCGGTGTCGAGGTTCATCTTCACGACGCCGTTCTCCAACGCGGTGGCGATCTCCTCGGCCGTGGAGCCGGAGCCGCCGTGGAAGACGAAGTCGAACGGCGACGTCTTGCCGTACTTCGCGCCGACGCCCTCCTGGAGGTCCTTGAGGAGCTCCGGACGCAGGACGACGTTGCCCGGCTTGTAGACGCCGTGGACGTTGCCGAAGGACGCCGCCAGCAGGTAGCGGCCCTTCTCGCCCAGGCCGAGCGCCTCGGCGGTGCGCAGCGCGTCGTCGACGGTCGTGTACAGCTCGTCGTTGATCTCGTGGGTGACGCCGTCCTCCTCGCCGCCGGTCGGGGTGATCTCGACCTCAAGGATGATCTTGGCGGCGGCGGCCTTCGCGAGCAGCTCCTGGCCGATGGCCAGGTTGTCGGCGAGGGTCTCGGCCGAACCGTCCCACATGTGGGACTGGAACAGCGGGTTCTGGCCCTTGGCGACGCGCTCCGCGGAGACGTCGAGCAGCGGACGGACGTAACCGTCCAGCTTGTCCTTGGGGCAGTGGTCGGTGTGCAGGGCGACCGTGATGTCGTACTTGGCGGCGACGACGTGCGCGAACTCGGCCAGGGCGACCGCGCCCGTGACCATGTCCTTGTTGTACTGGCCGCCCAGGAACTCGGCCCCACCGGTGGAGATCTGGACGATGCCGTCGCTCTCCGCCTCCGCGAAGCCGCGCAGCGCAGCGTGCAGGGTCTGGGTCGACGTCACATTGATGGCCGGGTAGGCGAACTTGCCTGCCTTCGCCCGGTCGAGCATCTCGGCGTAGACCTCGGGGGTTGCGATGGGCATCTGTCCGCTCCTTGGGATGTGCGGGTGTGCGTGCTGGTCCCTGACCTGGGGGGCGACGTCATCGTCACCCCCCATCCTTCCAGACTCCCGCTCAGGCTCCACCCCGCCGTGGCCACCGGATGCGGGGCGAGCGCGCCCGAGGGGCGGAGGGTTTCACGTGAAACCCTCCGCCCCTCGGGAAACGCGCAGGTCAGGCCAGGCCGAGGTCGGCCACCGAGTACACCTGCACATAGGGCAGACCGGCCTCGGCGACGGCCGGCGCGGCTCCCCGCTCCACGATCACGGCGACCGCGACGACCTCTCCACCGGCCTCGCGCACCGCCTCGACCGCGGTCAGCGGCGATCCACCGGTCGTCGAGGTGTCCTCGACGACGAGGCAGCGGCGCCCCTTGACGTCGGTGCCCTCGATGCGGCGCTGCATCCCGTGGGCCTTCTGGGCCTTGCGGACGACGAACGCGTCCAGGCTCTTCCCGCGCGCCGCGGAGGCGTGCAGCATCGACGTGGCGACCGGGTCGGCGCCCAGGGTGAGACCGCCGACGCAGTCGTAGTCCAGCTCGGCGGTGGCGTCGAGCATCACCTGTCCGACCATCGGCGCGGCCTGGCCGTCCAGCGTGATCCGGCGCAGGTCGATGTACCAATCGGCTTCCAGCCCCGAGGAGAGGGTCACCTTGCCGTGCACCACGGCCTTGTCCTTGATCTGCTGGAGCAGCTCAGTACGTACGTCAGTCATGCTCACGAGGGTAAGCGCTGGCGGCACCGCCCCTTCCCCGCGGTCCCGCCGGACTCCATGGGTGCGGGGGCGCGGGGCGCGAGCGCTTCAGAGCCGGGTCCAGCTCCAGGTGGTCGCGATCTCCAGCGGTTCGATCGGGGTGACCAGCCGGGGGTCGGTGTTCAGCCCGTTCGGCGGCCCTGACTGGGGTTCCACACAGACGGCCTCGTCCTGCTCGTCGTAGATCACGACCCATTCGTTCCTGCTCTTCACCGTGAGCTCCAGCTGCTCGGGCCAGGTGAGCGTCACCGCGACGCCGTCCGGCATCCCGAAGCAGTCGTCCCAGGGGCCCGGCCGGGGTTCGATCCGGCGGCCGGTCGGCAGGTGGTCCTCGCCACGCTCCTCCTGCCACGCGGCCTCGAAGTCGATACGCACGTCCTGCCCACCGGTGTTACGGAGGAACCAGGGGTGCCACCCGGCCTGGGCCGGGAAGGAGTCCCCGTACGTCTCGACACCGAGGCGGAGCGTCAACGCGTCCTCGGTCAGCTCGAAGGTCTGGGTCACCCGGCCCTCGTACGGCCACGGGTCGGCCAGGTCGTAGAAGAAGGCCGCTTCCGCCTCGCCCTGCCGGGCGGGCTGCCAGGCGGTGTCGCGGCCGGTGCCGTGGATGGCGTGGGGCGGGGAGTTCAGCGGCATCTGGTGGAGCTCGTCACCGTTGCGGAACCGGCCGTTCTCGATGCGGCCGCACCACGGCACCATCGGGAAGCAGCCGTAGCGCTCGCCCTGGCGCAGCAGTTCGGTGCCGCCGATCCGGAAGCTGCTGATCCGGCAGCCGTGGACGGGGTCAACGGTCAACTCGGCGTCACCGGCGGTCAGCCGGACGCTCTTCGTAGCTCTGCTCACGCTATGACACTACTGGCGCGGAGAACGCCCTTCTCGCCGCCACCGGCCCTCGACGCCCCCGCGCCCCTGTCCTCACCGTCAACGGCGTCGCCGCAGGGCCCGGCCGACGACCACGGCCGAGGCGATCGCCAGAGCGGCCGCCGGAGCGATCCAGCGCAGGGTGATGCCCGCGACGCCCGATTCGGGCGACGGTACGGGGGCGTACCGGCCGCGCGGCGGGGCGTGGTCCACCTCCTCCGTGCTGCGGCCGATCATCGTGCGGCGGGCGTGCGCGGCCTCGGCCGGCGGCTCGTCCGGCACGGTGAAGTCCAGCTCCTCGGAGGGGTCGAGCGACGACGGCGGCACGGGTGCGTCGAACACGGATTCCGTGCCGGGCTTCCCGCCCGTGGTGCCCGAGTCACCGGACAGATCCGGATCGGCGGGCGGGGCGGGCTCGGAGGACGCCGCATCGCCGTCGCCAGGCGCGCTCTCGGACGAGGGCTCGGCCTCGTCCGACGCCGCAGTCCCTCCAGAACGCTCGGCGGGAGATCCGTCCTCGGACGAGGAGGCCGCGTCGTCGGGTACCGCGCCGGACGCCCCGGCCTCGGACGCCCCGGCCTCGGGCTGCCCGGACTCGGGCTGCCCGGCCGAGGAAGACGCCTGGTCGCCCGGAGACGGCTCCGCCGCCTCGCCCGCCTCCCCCGATGCCAGGGACTCCGTCACCAGTTGCCGCGTAAAGCGGTCCAGCAGCCGGTGGGACGCGGCGAGTGCCGCCGTCTGCTCCAGGTCCACGATGCGGCCGTCACCGCTCGCCGTCCCCGCGAACCCGATGGTCGTACCGCCGTCCGTCGGCACGAGGCTCATGATCAGGGCCAGCTTCGCCGAGCCGGTGCCCCGGGCCTCCACGCCGTCGCCCGCCACCGAGAACGTCTCGCCACCGTCGGTGGCCCGCAGGGTCAGCGCCCCCCGGTAGGTGATCGTGTGACTGCCGATCCGCACCTTCAGCCGGCCCGCCAGGGGGCTCGACGCGACGTCCGCGTCCTGCTGGAACCCCGGGACGCACCGGGCGACGCGGGCGGGATCACTCAGCGTCCGCCGAAGGGACGCGACCGGAACCGGAACGAACACCTCATGCTCCATACCCACCGAGCCTACTCAGCCGCAGCCGTCCCGTCAGCGCTTCCCCACCCCGCTTCCCGACAACCTCGACGCCCCGCCCCGTGCGGACACCGGGCACACGCCTCCCCGCTCACGGCTCCTCCCAGTACCGCGGGTGCACCAGCGTCGAGGGCAGGGGCTCCCGCTGCCGGACCCGCTCCGCCGAGCGCCCGGCCGCCAGCAGCTCCCGCTCCCCCAGCGACCGCAGTCCCGGGGAGCCCGGGTCCAGCCGCAGCCGCTCCACCGGATCACGGCCGGCCAGCACGAACCCCCAGTCCTGCGGGGACCTGGTGGCGTCCCTGGACCGGTCCGGGCCCGCGGCGAAGCCGTCGAGCCGCCCCTCGACGCTGTACGGGCGGGTGGAGAGGCCGCCCGCCCGCATCGACGCCTCCACCGTCCAGAACGTCGCGGGCCTGCTGCCGAGCGGTCCCGCGTGCACCACCAGCCGCCCGCCCGGCTCCAGGGCGGCCACGACCAGGCCGTAGAACTCCGCCGAGTACAGCTTGGTGCTGGCCGTGATCCCGGGGTCCGGCAGGTCCGAGACCACCACGTCGTACCGTCCGTGCGGGGCGCGCAGCCAGGTGAACGCGTCCCCGGTGACGGCCGTGAGCCGTGGGTCGTCGTAGACGTGCGCGTTGAGCCCGGACAGCGCCGGGTCCGTACGGGCCAACCGGGTGACGGCGGGATCGAGCTCCACGACCAGGACCGACTCGACGTCCGGATAGCGCAGCACCTCGCGCGCGGCCAGCCCGTCGCCCCCGCCCAGGATCAGCACCCGCGCGTGCCGGCCCGCCATGGCCGGATGCACCAGCGCCTCGTGGTAGCGGTGCTCGTCCCGCGAGCTGACCCGCAGCCGGCCGTCCAGATAGAGGTCGAGGGAGTCCCGGCCCGCCCCGGTGAGGACGACCTCCTGCACCCCGGTCTGCACGGCGACCCGCACGCCCTCGCCGTAGACCGCGCGCCGCGCCGCCCGCTCGAAGTCGTCGACCAGGACCGTCGCCGTGGCCAGCAGGGCGATCACCGTCACGTTGACCGTGATCAGCACCCAGCGGGAGCGGCGGTCCAGGTCGCGCCGGAACACCCACAGCACCAGCGCCCCGCCCGCCGCCGCGTTGACGGCGCCGGTGACCAGCGCGCCGGTGAGCTGGCCCATCACCGGCAGCAGCAGGAACGGGAAGGCGAGCCCGCCCACCAGCGCGCCCACGTAGTCGGCGGCGAAGAGATCGGCGACCGCACCACCCGCGTCCTGCCGGTCGACGCGCTGGATCAGCGTCATCAGCAGCGGGATCTCCGCGCCGATGAGGACACCGATGGCGAGCGAGAACCCGACCAGCGCGTACCGCGACTCCCCGAGCCAGGCGAACGAGGCGTACAGCACCAGCGCCGAGGTCCCGCCGATCAGGGCGAGAGCGGCTTCGAGCAGGCCGAATCCGACCGCCGCCCGGCCGCGTAAACGTTTCGCGAGAAGGGAGCCGATGCCCATCGCGAACACCATCACGGAGAGCACCACGGAGGCCTGGGTGACCGAGTCCCCGATCAGATAGGAGGCGAGCGCCACCAGCTCCAGCTCGTACACCAGACCGCAGGCGGCACAGACGAACACCACGGCCAACACCAGGAACCGGCCGGTCCGCGGCCGTACGGGCAGCCGCGCCGCGTCCCCTCGCAGCGACATCTGCTGGTCGATCATGAAAGAAACGCTACGTCACGACGCCGTCGCGGTTTGTCACCCACACGGGTGCAAGTGACGCACCGGCGCCGACACGGTCACGACACCGGCGCCGGCGTCCGGACACCGACCCGGGTCCGGGTCACGACCAACTGGCCCTCCTGCGGGTACGCGTGCCAGGTCCGCCACCGCACCTGCCCCTCCGTGCGCTGGGCCAGCATCGCGGTGAACGCGTGCGGACTGCCGGGGAACGTCCCGGCGAGGCCGTGCGGATGGTCGGCGACCAGGGCGAGCAACTCCTGGGCGCGCCCGGCGAACGAGCCCTCGGAGAGCGTCTCGACGCGCGCCGCGAACTCGTACTCCCAGTCACCGAGCCGCTTGGCGACCCCGAGGGGCAGAGGGGTGCTGCTGCCCGGCATGCAGGCGACCGTCTCGGAACAGGAGCCCCGCTCCTCCTCCAGCAGCACTTGGTGGGAGGCGCCCAGCAGCCTCATCTGAAGTGTGGCGCCCGCCAGTTGGAGATCGAGTACGGCGAGGGCGGGCAGTGGCTCACGGCCCAGCGCCCAGGCGAGGTCGGCGGCACGGGTGTCGGAATAGGAGGTCTGGAGGGTCGTGAGCATTGGATCGGCTCCGCACACACTGTGGAACATGGACAGGGGGTGCCCCCGGCGCCGCGCACGTGGGGGAATGGGAGACGCCCGAACCGGCCCAACTGGGCTCCGGGGGCTGAATGTTCTTTACAACGAGGAAATCATGAAGTAAGCGACACTCGCAGCTTTTTTGGCCAACTCACCACGGTTTCCATCCCCTCGGGGGCAGACCGGTTCATCTGTTCCCGAAGAGCCCCGACGGGGCGTGCGGAACCCGGCCCCGGCCAACAGAAAGGTGCCCGGCGGCAGTTGCGCCACCGGGCACCTCAGGGCCGTACCCCCGCGCCTTCCGAAGGCGCGCGGTCAGTCACCGCCTCCGCCACCGCATCCCCCGCCCCCGCAGGAGTGGCCGCCGCCTCCGCACGAGTGGCCCCCGTGATGCGAGCCGTCGTGCGATCCGCTGTCCCCGGCCCACCAACTGCCGCCGGAACCACCGGACCCGCCGTCGGAGCCACCCGCCCCGTCGAAGCCACCGCGCCCCCTGCGACGGCCGCCACGCCCGGCCGGGTACTTCGCCGGGCGGCGTGCCGCCCGTGAGGCGAACGTCGTGATCCCCAGGACCACGAGCGCGACGCACACGATGATGACGATCGGTTCCATCGGACCCCCCATCCTTCTTCTCCCCCGAAGCGAGGTCCCCGCTCCTGTGTGCCCGGCACATTCCCGCGGCCCCTGCGGACCAAAGCCCACTTGAGCAACTCCAGAGCTTCGGCCCAGGATGGCGCCCATGACACAGGGACGACCGCTGCTCAACCGCCGCCTCGCCGCGTTCGGCACGACGATCTTCGCCGAGATGTCGGCACTGGCCGTGCGGACCGGCTCCATCAACCTCGGCCAGGGCTTCCCCGACACCGACGGCCCCGAGGAGATCCGCGAGGCCGCCGTACGGGCCCTGCGGGCCGGCCACGGGAACCAGTACCCGCCCGGACCGGGGGTCCCGGAACTGCGCACCGCGATCGCCGGACACCAGCGGCGCCACTACGCGCTGACGTACGACCCGGACAGCGAGGTCCTGGTCACCGCGGGTGCGACGGAGGCCATCGCCGCCACCCTGCTGGCCCTCGTGGAGCCCGGGGACGAGGTCATCGCCCTGGAGCCCTACTACGACTCCTACGCCGCCTGCGTCGCCATGGCGGGCGGCACCCGGGTGCCCGTCACGCTCCGGCCCGACGGCGGCGCCTTCCGCCTCGACCTGGACGAACTCCGCGCCGCCGTGACCCCCCGCACCCGCCTGATCCTCCTGAACACCCCGCACAACCCCACCGGCACCGTCCTCACCCGCGAGGAGCTGGCCGCGATCGCCGAGCTGGCCCTCGAACGCGATCTGCTGGTGGTCACCGACGAGGTCTACGAGCACCTGGTGTTCGAAGGGGAGCACATCCCGCTCGCCTCCTTCCCGGGCATGCGCGAGCGCACGGTCACCATCAGCAGCGCCGGCAAGACGTTCTCGTTCACCGGCTGGAAGATCGGCTGGATCACCGCGAGCCCGGAGCTGGTGAACGCGGTGAAGTCCGCCAAGCAGTTCCTGACGTACGTCTCCGGCGGCCCGCTCCAGTACGCGGTCGCCGAGGCGCTGCGGCTGCCGGACTCCTTCTACGACGAGTTGCGCGACGGACTGCGCGCCAGGCGGGACCTGCTGAGCGACGGGCTCGCGGACGCCGGGTTCGGGGTGCACCGGCCCGCCGGGACGTACTTCGTCACCACCGACATCCGTCCGCTGGGGGGCGAGCGGGACGGGGTCGCGTTCTGCCGCGCGCTGCCGGAGCGGTGCGGGGTGGTCGCCGTCCCGAACGCGGTCTTCTACGACCACCACGAACAGGGCGCGCCCTTCGTGCGCTTCGCGTTCTGCAAGCGGATGGACGTCCTGGAGGAGGCGGTCGCCCGCCTGAAGACCCTGGCGGCCACCGGGCGGTGAGCCCGCGAGCCGCCCCGGTGAACGTACGCGCCGCCCCGTGCACGTACGCGCGCACCGGTGGGCCGGCCCCGCGCGCGCCAGGGTCCCGGACGGCGGCGAGCCCGGTCGGGGGCCGTGGTCCTGAGGACCACCGCCGCCCCGGCCGGGCTCGCGCCGCGGTGCCGGATCAGGCCTCCGGGGTCTGCTCCGTGCCCGCGTCGCCGGTCTCGGACTTCTTCTCCGCGGGCTCCAGCCCCAGGCGCTCCACGAGCCACTTGTCGAACTCGATCGAGGCGCGGACCCAGCTGACCGTCGAGGAGACGAAGTGCTCCAGGCTGACGCCGGTGCCGATGAGCATCTGCGCCTCACCGATCAGGCGGACGGAGGCGGCAGCGCCCTCCTCGCCCTCGTGGGAGTGCGTGTAGACCTTGGGCCACAGGGTGCGGCGGTTCCAGTCGTCGATCGCGTCCAGCAGGACGGCGCGCTGGTCCGCCGCGTGCGGGCGGTCGTAGAACGTACGGACCGAGAAGACCTGCTGCTCCGCCTCGCCGCGGAACATGAAGTACGTGCGGAACTCCTCCCACGGCGCGGCGAGGTCGCCCTCGTCATCGACGACGTACTTCAGCTCCATCTGCTCGAGAAGCTGCTTGACGAGGTCCTGGTCCGGGACGACGGGGCCCTCGGGTGCCGTCGGCTGCGGCTCGGGCTGGCCCCCGAAGCTGGGGATCGAGGACGGGTCGATAGACATCGCTGGGTACTCCTGTGGATCGCTCGTGGTTTCCTGCTCCCGACCCTAGCCGCGATCGGCGGTCGGCAGTCCTACGCCCTCAGGGGAATCGTCCCCGTGCCGGTGTCACGGGCCCGCGCCCAGCCGACCGCGACCAGGACCGCGCAGAGCGTACCCAGCAGTCCCGCCCCGGCGATGGTGGCCGCCGACGACCCGGAGAGCTCCGTGATCACCCCGCCCGAGGCGACCCCGATGCCCTGCATGGCGATCAGCCCCGATCGCGCCAGCCCCAGCGCCTGTCCGCGCTGGTCCACCGGCGTGAGGAGGACAAAGGTGGCTCCGGCGGTGATCTGGTACGCCGAGCACACGCCCGACAGCATCAGCAGCAGCACCGCCGCCCCGACGCCGGGACCCGCCCAGTAGAAGACCAGCGGCAGGTTCGCGCCGATCGCCAGCGGCCCCAGCAGCCTGCGCCGCCGGTCGTCCCCGACGCCCGTCCGGCCCAGCACGGCGGCGCCCACCACCATGCCCGCCGGGTGCGCGGCCAGCAGCAGTCCGACCGAGGCCCCGCCACCGCCGGCCTCCTCGGCGAAGGGGGCCGCCAGGCCCTCCGGAAGGACGATGAAACCGGCCAGCCAGCCCAGGGCGACCAGTGAACGCAGCCTCGGGTCCGCCCAGATGAGCGCGACCGCGCTGCGGACCTGGAGGTGCACCCGCTTCTGTCCGGTGGCCGCGCCCTCGACGGGCCGCGCCTTCACACCGAACCGGATGAGCGCCGCGGAGAGCAGGAAGGTCGCCGCGTTCAGTCCCAGGGAGACATGGCTGCCCAGCCACACGACCAGCACACCGCCACCGGCGAAGCCGACCAGCTGCCCGGCCTGATGGGTGATCAGCATGACCCGCTGGCCGCGCTCGTAGCGGTGCGCGCCGAGCACGCTGGGCAGCAGGGCTCCCTGGGCGGCGCCGAAGGGCGCCTCGGCGAGCTGCGCGAGCACCAGAAGACCGGCGAGCAGCGGGAGGGGCGTCCCGGGCAGGGCCATCAGGCCGACGATGACGGCACGCACCAGATCGCATCCGACCATGACCGTGCGCCGGGGGAACCGGTCCGCGAGTCCGGACAGGAGGACCCCGGACAGCAGGGCGGGCAGGGTCGTCAGGGCATAGGTCGCCGCGGTCCAGCCCGCCGACTCGGTGCGTTCGAAGACCAGCAGCGAGAGTGCCACTCGGGCCAGCTGGTCACCGAGGACCGACTGGGCATATGCCGTCCACAAGGTACGGAATTCACCGAGGCGAATGAGATTGTCTCTTTTGCAATCTTCCGAGTCGGGACTTATCTCATCAGGTTTCCGTTCCGTCATGCGCGCAGCCTACCGGCTGGCGAATTCGCCCTAAACCCTCGTGACATCTCCGGAAAGGGGGCCCGGAGTGTCCCGGTATTGAACGGAATTCGGCCGGTCCGAGGCGAGTCGGCACCCTTGAATGCGTGGGCACGGGTATGTATAGCTGCGATACAAATCGCGCCCGGAGCACCCGGCATTCAGCCACACAATGGAGATTTTCGGCGCGATTTCGCGGGCGCTCCCCCGGCCGGACCGCCAGACATCGGTGTCAGATGCACGCTTCGCCAGCCCCGGCGCGCGCCCCCGGCGCCCCGGGACGCCCACCTCCCGCCGTACACACAGCTGTCCCCGGCCCGGACGTCCAGCTTCCGGGCCGGGGACAGCACGGCGGACACACGGCCCGCCGACGGGCTACAGCGTCTTCGCCCCGGGCTACAGCGTCTTCGCCCCGGAGCCGGACGCGGCCGCCGTTCCTGACTCCGCCGACGACGAGGCCCCCGACGCCGACCCCACGATCAGGCCGTCCCCGGCGCGGTCCACCCGCACCGTGTCCCCGTCCTTGATCTCGCCCGCGAGGATCTCCTTGGCGAGCCGGTCACCGATCGCCGTCTGGATGAGCCGGCGCAGCGGCCGGGCGCCGTAGGCCGGGTCGTTGCCCTCCTCCGCCAGCCAGGCCAGCGCCTCCGGTGTGACGTCGAGGCTGATCCGCCGGTCGGCCAGGCGGTCGGCGAGGCGGTCCACCTGGAGGCCCGCGATGTGGGCCAGCTCGTCGCCGGACAGGGCCGAGAAGACGACCAGGTCGTCGAGCCGGTTGAGGAACTCCGGCTTGAACGAGGCCCGGACGACCTCCAGCACCCGTTCCTTCTTCACCTCCGGCTCCGTCAGCGGGTCCACCAGGAACTGGCTGCCGAGGTTCGACGTCAGCACCAGGATGGTGTTGCGGAAGTCCACCGTCCGTCCCTGCCCGTCGGTGAGCCGCCCGTCGTCGAGCACCTGGAGCAGGATGTCGAAGACCTCGGGGTGGGCCTTCTCCACCTCGTCCAGCAGGACGACGCTGTACGGGCGGCGGCGGACCGCCTCCGTGAGCTGGCCGCCCTCCTCGTAGCCGACGTATCCGGGCGGGGCGCCGACGAGGCGGGCGACGCTGTGCTTCTCGCCGTACTCGCTCATGTCGATGCGGATCATGGCCCGCTCGTCGTCGAACAGGAAGTCCGCCAGCGCCTTGGCCAGCTCGGTCTTGCCGACCCCGGTCGGGCCGAGGAAGAGGAAGGAACCGGTCGGCCGGTCCGGGTCGGCGATCCCGGCCCGGGTGCGCCGCACGGCGTCGGACACGGCCCGCACGGCCTCGGTCTGGCCGATCAGCCGCCGGCCCAGCTCCGTCTCCATCCGCAGCAGCTTCTGGGTCTCGCCCTCCAGGAGCCGTCCCGCGGGGATCCCGGTCCAGGCGCCCACGACGTCCGCGATGTCGTCCGGGCCGACCTCGTCCTTGACCATGGTGTCCCTGGCCGCTTCCTGCTCGGCCTCGTCGGCCTCGGCCAGCTCCCGTTCCAGCCCGGGGATCTCCCCGTACAAGAGCTTGGAGGCGGTGTCGAAGTCCCCGTCGCGCTGGGCGCGTTCGGCCTGGCCCCGCAGGTCGTCGAGGCGCTCCTTCAGCTCACCGACCCGGTTGAGGCCCTGCTTCTCCTTCTCCCAGCGGGCGGTGAGACCGCGCAGCTCCTCCTCCTTGTCGGCGAGGTCGCGGCGGATCTTCTCCAGGCGCTGCTTGGACCCTTCGTCGGTCTCGTTCTTGAGGGCCAGCTCCTCCATGTGCAGCCGGTCCACGGCACGCTGGAGCTCGTCGATCTCCAGCGGGGAGGAGTCGATCTCCATACGGAGCCGGGACGCCGCCTCGTCCACCAGGTCGATGGCCTTGTCGGGGAGGAAGCGCGAGGTGATGTAACGGTCGGAGAGCGTCGCCGCGGCCACCAGCGCGGAGTCCGCGATCTGGACCTTGTGGTGGGCCTCGTAGCGGCCCTTGAGTCCGCGCAGGATCGCGATGGTGTCCTCGACGGACGGCTCGGCGACCAGGACCTGCTGGAAGCGGCGTTCCAGCGCCGGGTCCTTCTCGATGCGCTCGCGGTACTCGTCGAGCGTGGTGGCGCCGACCATGCGCAGCTCACCGCGGGCGAGCATCGGCTTGAGCATGTTGCCCGCGTCCATCGCGGAGTCGCCGCCGGCGCCCGCCCCGACCACGGTGTGCAGCTCGTCGATGAAGGTGATGATCTGGCCGTCGCTCTCCTTGATCTCGGAGAGGACGGTCTTGAGCCGCTCCTCGAACTCACCGCGGTACTTGGCGCCCGCGACCATCGCGCCGAGGTCCAGCGAGACGAGCCGCTTGTTGCGCAGGGACTCCGGCACGTCGCCCTTGACGATGCGCTGGGCGAGGCCCTCCACCACGGCCGTCTTGCCGACGCCGGGCTCACCGATGAGCACGGGGTTGTTCTTCGTCCGGCGGGAGAGCACCTGCACCACGCGGCGGATCTCCTGGTCCCGGCCGATGACCGGGTCGAGCTTGCCCTCGCGCGCGGCGGCGGTGAAGTCGGTGCCGAACTTCTCCAGGGCCTTGTACTGCCCCTCGGGGTCGGGAGTGGTCACCCGGCGCCCTCCCCTGCTCTTCTCGAACGCGTCCAGCAGCTTCTCGGCACTGGCTCCCTGTGCCTGGAGGATCTCACCGGCGCGGCCGCCCCGCGCCGCGACGGCGATCAGCAGGTGCTCGGTGGAGAGGTAGTCGTCGCCCAGCTCCTTCGCGCGCTGGTCGGCGTCGGCGAGGACGGCGAGCAGGTCACGGCTGGGCTGGGGCGGCCCGACGGTCGACCCGGTGACGCTGGGCAGCGAGCCGAGGAACCGCTCCGTCTCCTCGCGTACGGCCACCTGGTCGGCCTCGACGGCGGCCAGCAGGTCGGTGACGTTCGCGTTGTCCTCGCCCGCGAGCAGCGCCAGCAGCAGATGGCCGGAGGTCAGGTCGGGGTGTCCGTCCTTGACGGCCCTGCTGGTGGCCGCGTTGAGGGCGTCCCTGCTCTTGTTGGTCAGCTCGGCGTCCACGGGCGCTGTCTCCTCCTTGTACGGGAACGGGTGCTCCGGAGAACTGTGACTCGGTCAACGGGTACAAAGTTGAGTCTAGTCCACTCAAGCTTGAAACGCCGCCACCCCGCGGTCGCCGGAGCCCCTCTCTCTAGGCTGACCCCATGCCTGACGTACGCAACCCCGGACCCGACTACCTCGCCTTCTGGCGGGAGCGCCATGTGTGCACCCTGACCACGCTCCGCCCGGACGGGACCCCGCACGTGGTGCCGGTCGGCGTGACCTACGACCCGGACACCCGGACGGCCCGGGTCATCACGAGCGGGAAGAGCAGGAAGGTGGCCCACGTCCTGGCGGCCGGCCCGGACGGGGCACGGGTCGCGGTCTGCCAGACGCAGGGGCGCCGCTGGGCGACGCTGGAGGGGCGCGCGGTGATCCGTACGGAGCCCGAGCAGGTCGAGGACGCGGTACGGCGCTACGCGGCGCGGTACGAACGCACTCCGGCGCACAACCCGCACCGGGTGGTCATCGAGATCGCCGTGGACCGGGCGCTCGGCAGGGGCTGAACCGCCCCGGGGCAGCACAACGGCGCCATCGTGTTCAGGTCACGATGGCGCCGTTGTGTGGGGGAAGCGCCTGAACGACATGGAACGACGGGGGAATCGTTCAGGCGCTGCGGGGGGTGGCGGAAATGGCTTCTTGTTCGAACAGCTCGTGGTCGCGCTGATCGAGATTGACGAAGATCATGCCGTACCTCACGGCACAGCGGACCGGTTGCGGGGCACCCCGGGGCCGACGGAGGCACCGGTAGGCGCGGATGTCGTCCTCGGCCTCCATCACGACGACGATCGGCTCTCCGAACAGGGTGACCATCAACGAATCGCCCTGACGCGTCAGCGCCGTGAGCAGATCGATGAAGTGCCACCCTGACCGGTACGCCGTCGCCATCTCGCGGCGGAAGGTACGGTCGTCCGGCGGGGTGGTCATGCGACCGAGCCGGCCGGAGTGGACCAGGCGATGTCACCGGACTGGGCACCCCAGGCGATGTCACCGGACTGCGCGCCCCATGCGATGTCACCGGACTTGGCGCCCCACGCGATGTCACCGGGCTTGGCGCTCCACGCGATGTCGTCCGACGCGGACACGGCGCGGACGTTCCAGGCGATGTCGCCGGACTGGGCGCCCCACGCGATGTCACCCGGCACACCTGCGGCCTCGGCACTCCAGGCGATGTCACCCGGTACCGCTGCGGCCTCCCCGCCCCAGGCGATGTCGCCCCCGCCCGCCAGTCCAATGCCCAGGGCTGCAACGAACGAGGCGGCAAGCGCCGAGCGAAGCATTCGCTTATACATAGTCGGCTTCGTCCTCACTTGTGGATTCTTCGTCCCCCGCACCAAAGACGATGTCTCACCCAGGCACTCGAACACCACCGAGTCGATGCATCATGTTCCTGAATGTTCAGGAACCTGGGGGGTGGAGATATGACCACAAGCTACATAAAGCCGACACATCCTCACGGGATCACCGAACTGTGTGACGAAGGGGGCCGTCTGTACGCCAGCGCGCTTCGCTCCGGCCGCATCGCCCGCTCCGAGGCGGCGACGGCTCCGTGCCTCATCGACTTCGCCCTGCTGCACCCCGATCCGGACGACGCGGAATGGCTCCGTCCGGTCCCGCCGTCCGCGGCGCTGGCCAAACACCTGCACCCGCTCGAACGGGAGATCCAGGACCGCCGGCGGCGATCCGTGCTGCTCACGGAGTCCTTCGAGCCGTTCATGGACATCAGCGCCCAGGACCCGCCGACCACCCACGCCATCACCGTCCTGGAAGGCGCCAACCGGATCAACGCCGCCCTGGACCTCGCCACGGCAGAGTGCCGGACCGAGGTGCTCACCGTCCAGCCCGGCGGCGGCCGCAGCGAGGACCGCCTCAGCGAGGCCCTGGAGCGCGGACTGTCGGTCGTGCACCGCGGAGTACGCCTCCGTACGCTCTATCAGCACACCGTGCGGCACAGCCCCGGCACACTCGCGTACGCGGAACGCATCGCCGACGAGAACGTGGAAATCCGCACACTCGAAGAACTCATCGAGCGCCTCATCATCTTCGACCGCACCGTCGCGTTCATTCCCGCCACGGACGACCGCCAAATCGCTCTGGAACTCCGCCATTCGGGCCTGGTCGAATATCTCGTCAAGGTATTCGAGCAGCTGTGGGCGCGCGCCGCGCCGCTGCTGGAGGAAGTGAAGTACCAACCGACTCCCCTCGGCATCAGCGGAGTTCAGCGCTCGATTGCCCAACTCCTCGTCGAAGGGCATGTGGACGACTCGATCGCACGCCGCCTCGGAATGAACGTCCGCACCTGCCGCGCGCACGTGGCCAAACTGAACGCGGCGCTCGGCAGCAACAGCCGGGCCCAACTCGGCTACCTGATCGCGCAGTCGGGAATCCTGAACCAGGAGTGACCGGGGTCCCGCCACCGGACGCCGCCGCGCCGGGGGAGGGACACGGCCTCGCCGTGGAAGCGCCGGAGGAGTTCCCCGCTCCCACGGCAGGCCCCACGATCCTCCCGCGGCTAGGCTTCCACCACCGTCATCTTGTTGCACTGCAAAAAGTGGGGGGTCCCAAATTCACGCGGACAGGGCAAAACCGGCGCACACACACAGCAACCGCGAGCTGTGCGACCCGGCGATCCGCCTGTACGAGGAGGCGCTGCGCGCGGGCCGTCTGCCCCGCGCCGCCCTGGCCTCGGCCCCGTGTCTGCTGGACATGGCCCTCGTCCAGCCCGACCCGGGCGACGCCGCGTGGCTGCGCCCGGTCCCGCCGTCCTCCGCGCTGGCCCACCTGCTGCAGCCCATCACCCGGGAGATAGACGAGCGGATACGGCTGACGGCCGCGCTGGCCGGGGCGCTGGCGCCACTGGCGAGGGTCGCGGACGAGGACCCCAACCTCGCGATCACCGTGCTCGAAGGGCGCTCGCTGATCATCTCCGTGCTCCGGGAGGCCTCCACCCACGCCAAGGAGGAGGTCCTGACCGCACAGCCGGGAGGCAACCGGCTCACCCACAACATGCGCCAGGGCCTGGAGAACGCCCGCACCGCGATCGCCTCGGGCGCCCGGCTGCGCCACCTCTACCAGCACCCGGCGCGCTACAGCCCCGGTCTGAAGGACTACCTGGCCCAGGTGCCCGCCGACCGCCTCCAGGTGCGGACTGTCGAGCAGACCGTCGACCGGCTCATCATCTTCGACCGTGCCGTCGCCTACGTCCCGGCGACCCCCTCACGGGACGCCGCCCTGGAGATCCGGCACCCGGCGCTCGTCGCCTATCTGACCCAGGTCTACGAGGTCCTCTGGGCGCAGGCCACCCCGCTCACCCGGCAGTTGCCGGCGACGGTCCCCGGCCTTCCGGTGACCGCCGTCCAGCAGAGCGTCGCCCGGCTCCTGGCCGAGGGCGACGTCGACGACGTGGTGGCCCGCAAGCTGGGCATCAGCGTCCGCACCTGCCGCGCGCACATCTCCAAGCTCATGCAGACCCTCGACGCCCGCAGCCGCACCCATCTGGGCGCGCTGCTCGTCCGGTCCGGTGTCGCGGGCACCGAAGCCGGGGAGACGACGCGAAGGCCCGCCGCCGGAGCCTGAACTCCGGGGCGGGCCCGAGGCGCCGAACGCGGTCAGTCCGCCTGCCGCTTGGGCCGCCAGACCACCAGGGCGCTCGTCTGCTGCACGTCCTGGTAGGGCACCAGGTCCCGGCGGTAGGAGGCGTGCACCTGGGCCTCGCGCTGCTGCATGGCCACGGCCGCGCCGTCCACCGCCGCCGAGAGCTCGGCGACGCGCTGCTGGAGCGCGGCGACCTGGTTCTCCAGCTCGATGATGCGCTTGATGCCCGCGAGGTTGATGCCCTCGTCCTGCGACAACTGCTGGACGGTGCGCAGCAGTTCGATGTCGCGGGCCGAGTAGCGCCGGCCGCGCCCGGCCGTGCGGTCCGGCGAGACCAGGCCGAGGCGGTCGTACTGGCGCAGGGTCTGCGGGTGCAGGCCGGAGAGCTGGGCCGCGATCGAGATCACGTACACCGGTGATTCGTCGGTCAGCTGGTACGGATTACGTCGACGGCCGTCCATCTCAAGCTCCCTTCGCCGCCTGGAACAGCTCCGCCCGCGGGTCCTCCCCCGCGGTCGCCTTGCGGAAGGCCTCCAGGGCGTCCTGTGCGTCCGCGCCGAGGTCCTTGGGTACGGACACCTCGACCGTGACCAGCAGGTCGCCCCGGGTGCCGTCCTTGCGCACGGCGCCCTTGCCGCGGGCCCGCATCGTACGCCCGTTCGGTGTGCCCGCGGGCAGTTTCAGGGTGACCGGCGGGCCGCCCAGGGTGGGCACCCGCACCTCGCCGCCGAGCGCCGCCTCCACGAAGGTGACGGGCACGGTGACCGTGAGGTTGTCGCCCCTGCGGCCGAAGACCGGGTGGGCGTCGACGTGGACGACGACGTAGAGGTCGCCGGCCGGGCCGCCGCGCTCGCCCGGACCGCCCTTGCCGCGCAGCCGGATCCGCTGCCCGTCGGTGACGCCGGCCGGGATCCTCACCTGCATCGTGCGGGCCGACTTGGCCCGGCCGCTGCCCTTGCAGACCTCGCAGGGGTCCTGGGCGATGAGCCCGCGGCCCTTGCAGTCCACACAGGGGTCGGTGAGCGAGAACCCGCCGCCGGTGCCGCGCGAGACCTGCCCCGTACCGACACAGGTCGGGCAGACCCTGGGGGTGCCGTTCTTGTCGCCGGTGCCCGAACAGGCCTTGCAGGGCGCCTGGCTGGACATCCGCAGCGGGACCGTGGCCCCGTCGACCGCCTCGGTGAAGCTGAGCGTCACCTCGGACTCGACGTCCTGGCCGCGCCGCGGCTGGACACGGGTGCCCGCGCCGCCGCGGTTGAACAGGCCGCCGAAGACGTCGCCCAGTCCACCGCCGCCGAAGCCGCCGGCACCGCCCTGGCCACCGCCGGGCGGGGCCCCGCCGCCTCCGAAGAGGTCACCCAGGTCGAAGTTGAAGTTGCCGCCCGCGCCGCCCCCGCCGCCGGGACCCGCCCGGAAGCCTCCGTTGCCGAAGAGGGCGCGCGCCTCGTCGTACTCCTTGCGCCTCTTGGGGTCGCCGAGGACGTCGTTGGCCTCGGAGATCTCCTTGAAGCGCTCCTCCGCCTTCGCGTCACCCTTGTTGGCGTCCGGGTGGTACTCGCGGGCGAGCTTCCGGTAGGCCTTCTTGACCTCGGCGTCGGTGGCGTCCTTGGGGACGCCGAGGACCTTGTAGTAGTCCTTCTCGACGAAGTCCTTCGTGCTCATCGACGTCCCTCCTTCCGGACGATCGGCCGTGCGGCCGGCCCTGTGGCCGGCCGCACGCCCTGTCGGTGTTCACCGCGGTGGTCGGACCTGATGTCAGACCTCCTCGGTGCCACCGCTCTCCTCGTCGTCCGCTTTCTCTTCCTTGGCCGCCGCGGGCGCGGCGCCCGGCTGCGGCTCGGCCACGGCCACCCGCGCGGGGCGGATGGTCCGTTCCCCGATGCGGTACCCAGGCTGCAGGATCGCCACGCAGGTCGTCTCGGTGACGTCCGGCGCGTAGCTGTGCATCAGGGCCTCGTGGATCGTCGGGTCGAAGGGCTCGCCCTCCTTGCCGAACTGCTGGAGGCCCAGCTTCGCGACCACCGTCTCCACGGACTCGGCCACCGACTTGAAGCCGCCGACGAGCTCGCCGTGTTCCCGTGCCCGGCCGATGTCGTCGAGCACGGGGAGCAGTTCGCTCAGGAGGCCCGCGACCGCGACCTCCTTGACCGCCACCCGGTCGCGCTCCACGCGCCGCCGGTAGTTCTGGTACTCGGCCTGCAGGCGCTGGAGGTCTGCCGTGCGCTCACCGAGCGCCGTACGGACCTGGTCCAGCTGAGCCGTCAGTGCCGCTGTCTGCTGCACGTCCCCGGCCGGGGCCGCCTCCTCCTTGTCGGAGGGGGTGGCGGCCTTCGGCTCGGCTTCGTCGGAGCCGGTGCCGGAGGGGACGTCGGGCTCCTCTTCGAAGCCCGGAGTCTCCTCGGTCACGCCGCACCGCCCTTCTGGTCCTTCTCGTCGTCCACGATCTCCGCGTCGACGACATCGTCGTCGGCCTTGCCCTGGGCGTCACCCGCGGCGTCCGCGCCGGGCGTGGCACCCTCGCCCTGGGCACCGGCGTACATCGCCTGGCCCAGCTTCTGGGAGACGGCCGCGACCTTCTCGGTGGCCGTGCGGATCTCGGCGGTGTCCTCGCCCTTGAGCTTCTCCTTCAGCTCGGTGAGCGCGGCCTCCACCTCCGTCTTCACGTCACCGGGGACCTTGTCCTCGTTGTCCTTGAGGAACTTCTCCGTCTGGTAGACGAGCTGCTCGCCCTGGTTGCGCGACTCGGCGGCCTCGCGGCGGCGGTGGTCCTCCTCCGCGTACTGCTCGGCCTCCTCACGCATCCGGTTGACCTCGTCCTTCGGCAGCGAGGAGCCGCCGGTGACGGTCATCTTCTGCTCCTTGCCGGTGCCGAGGTCCTTCGCGGCGACGTGCATGATGCCGTTGGCGTCGATGTCGAAGGCGACCTCGATCTGCGGCACACCGCGCGGGGCCGGCGGCAGACCGGTCAGCTCGAACATCCCGAGCTTCTTGTTGTACGCCGCGATCTCGCGCTCGCCCTGGTAGACCTGGATCTGCACGGACGGCTGGTTGTCCTCGGCCGTCGTGAAGATCTCGGAGCGCTTGGTCGGGATCGTGGTGTTGCGCTCGATGAGCTTCGTCATGATGCCGCCCTTGGTCTCGATACCGAGGGACAGCGGGGTGACGTCGAGGAGCAGGACGTCCTTGACCTCGCCCTTGAGGACACCCGCCTGGAGCGAGGCGCCGATGGCGACGACCTCGTCCGGGTTGACGCCCTTGTTGGCCTCGCGGCCGCCGGTCAGCTCCTTGACGAGCTCCGCGACGGCGGGCATACGGGTCGAGCCACCGACGAGGACGACGTGGTCGATCTCGGTGAGCTGGATGCCCGCGTCCTTGACCACGTTGTTGAACGGGGTCTTGCAGCGCTCCAGCAGGTCCGCGGTGAGCTGCTGGAACTGCGAGCGCGTGAGCTTCTCGTCCAGGTGCAGCGGGCCCTCGGCGGACGCCGTGATGTAGGGCAGGTTGATCGTGGTCTCGGTCGAGGACGACAGCTCGATCTTCGCCTTCTCCGCGGCCTCGCGGAGACGCTGGAGAGCCATCTTGTCCTTGGACAGGTCCACGCCGTGCCCGTTGGCGAACTGCTTCACCAGGTAGTCGACGACCCGCTGGTCCCAGTCGTCACCACCGAGGTGGTTGTCACCGTTGGTGGCCTTCACCTCGACGACGCCGTCACCGATCTCCAGGAGGGACACGTCGAAGGTGCCGCCACCGAGGTCGAAGACGAGGATCGTCTGGTCGTCCTTGTCGAGCCCGTACGCCAGCGCGGCGGCGGTCGGCTCGTTGACGATGCGCAGGACGTTCAGACCCGCGATCTCACCGGCCTCTTTGGTGGCCTGGCGCTCGGAGTCGTTGAAGTACGCCGGGACGGTGATCACCGCGTCGGTGACCTTCTCGCCCAGGTACGCCTCCGCGTCCCGCTTCAGCTTCTGCAGGATGAAGGCGCTCATCTGCTGCGGGTTGAAGTTCTTGCCGTCGAGCTCGATCTTCCAGTCCGTGCCCATGTGGCGCTTGACCGAACGGATCGTCCTGTCGACGTTGGTGACCGCCTGACGCTTGGCCACCTCGCCGACGAGCACCTCGCCGTTCTTCGCGAAGGCGACGACGGACGGCGTGGTCCTGGCGCCCTCGGCGTTGGTGATGACGGTGGGCTCGCCGCCTTCGAGAACGCTGACGACGGAGTTAGTCGTGCCCAGGTCGATGCCGACCGCACGTGCCATTTCGATTCCTCCAACTGACTACTTGAGTGGATCTGGCTCAAGGATGCATCACACCGGCGACAGAGTCAAAGGACTTGAGCGGGCAGGACTCAACTTAAATGCAGGTAACCGCATCCACCAGGCGTTTTCACGGAGAACCGCGCACACGGCCCGCTCCCGGCGCACGCTTCCCGCGACACCGGAGGGCGTCGCGCGTCACACACTCCCCACCCACCATCGCACCGTGGGATTGTTCTGTCACAAATTGCGGCGAGCCGGTCAAATACGGCACACCCATGGACCACCGGGCAGGTGCGGATGCGAAGCGCGAGGCGGACCACGGTACGGAGCACGAAGAGCCCCACCGCATACGCGACGGCGACAAGGGGCGGCGAGGGACACACCACGGCCGCACGGCAGGACCTCGGGCGGGAGGAGGCGCCGTGGCGCGCCCCGGGGCGCGCCACGGCCGTACGAGAGACCCTGGCACGCGTGACGGCGGCAGGGGTGACCCTGGGGCCGGCACGGGCGGCCCTGGAGCGCACGGCCGTCTCGCTGGCCGGGCGCGCGGCCTCGGTGACCAGGAAGCGGGCCCTGGACCTGGCGCTCGGCTCGGCCCTGCTCCTCCTGGCCGCGCCCGCCCTCGCGCTCACCGCCCTGACCCTGGCCGTACGCGCGCCCCACGGCCGGGGGTCGGTGCTCCTGCGCGAGGCCCGCGTCGGCATGGGCGGCCGCCCGTTCGAGCTGCGCTCGCTGCGCACCCGGCGGTTCCGCCTCGACCTGCTGTCCCGGCTGCCGCACGTCGTACGCGGCGACCTCTCCCTGGTCGGTCCGCCGCCCCTGCGCCCCGACGACCCTGCGCTGAACGCCCCGCGGACCGACCCCTGGCGGCGGGAACTGCGCCCCGGACTGACCGGCCTGGCCCAGGTCCGCGCCCGCTCCGGAATGCCCTGGGACGAACCCGCGCTCCTGGACGCGCACTACGCGGAGCATCATGGGACAGGTCTCGACCTGGCGATCCTCGTGCGGAGCGCGCGCATCCACCTGCGCACCGAACTGCGTGAAGCCCGCCGGGGCAAGGCACGCCTGAGCGACACAGATCACCGCCCGCCCGGCTACAGCGGGGTGGACTAAATGGATAGTGTCAGCACAGACTGATTAAGTTACTGCTTAGTAATCACTTGTACGTGCTGGATCCCACCTCGCAGGCCCGAGGAGCCCCCAAATGCAACTCGCCGCGATCATCGTGTCGCTGGTGCTGACGGTCGTCGGCGTTGCGCTCATCGCCCGAGCCGTCGCGCAGATCTACCGATTCGTCCGGATCGGACAGCCGGTACCGGCAGGCAGTCGCACCGACGACCCGAAGCAGCGCACGATCACCCTGGCCAAGGAGTTCCTCGGCCACACCCGGATGAACCGGTGGGGCATCGTCGGCTTCGCGCACTGGTTCGTCGCCATCGGCTTCCTGACCCTGCCGCCGACCCTGCTCCAGGCCTACGGGCAGCTCTTCCGGGCCGACTGGGTGCTGCCGGTCATCGGCGACTGGCTGCCGTTCGAGCTGTACATCGAGTTCATCGGCCTCATGACCGTGCTCGGCATCGTCACGCTGATGGCCATCCGGCTGCTCAACCTGCCGTCCCGGGCCGGCCGCAAGTCCCGCTTCGCCGGCTCCAAGGCCTGGCAGGCGTACTTCGTCGAGTACGTCATCCTCGTCATCGGCCTGGCGATCCTCACCCTGCGGGGCCTGGAAGGCGCGATCCACCACGTCGACGGCTACGGGGCCTCGTACTTCGTCTCGTACCCCCTGGTGCTGGCCTTCAAGGGCCTGGGCCTCGGCACCCTCCAGAACCTCATCTACTTCGTCGCGATGATCAAGATCGGCACCTCGCTGATCTGGATGATCACCGTCTCGCTCAACACCAACATGGGTGTCGCCTGGCACCGCTTCCTCGGCTTCCCGAACATCTGGTTCAAGCGGAACGCCGACGGCGAGGCCGCGCTCGGCGCGCTCCAGCCCATGACCTCGGGCGGCCAGGAGATCGACTGGGAGGACCCGGCCGAGGACGCCGTCTTCGGTGTCTCCCAGGTCGAGCAGTTCTCCTGGAAGGGCATCCTCGACTTCTCCACGTGCACCGAGTGCGGCCGCTGCCAGTCGCAGTGCCCCGCCTGGAACACCGGCAAGCCGCTCTCCCCCAAGCTCCTGATCATGTCCCTGCGCGACCACGCGCACGCCAAGGCGCCGTATCTGCTGGCAGGCGGCGGCAAGGACATGGAGGGCACCGAGAAGGCCACCGCGGAGCAGCTCAAGGACGTTCCCGCCACCGCCCTCGCGGAGGCCGAGCGCCCGCTGATCGGCACCGCCGAGGAGAACGGCGTCATCGACCCGGACGTGCTGTGGTCCTGCACCACCTGCGGTGCGTGCGTGGAACAGTGCCCGGTGGACATCGAGCACATCGACCACATCGTGGACATGCGCCGCTACCAGGTGATGATCGAGTCCTCGTTCCCGTCCGAGGCGGGCACGATGCTCAAGAACCTGGAGAAGAAGGGCAACCCCTGGGGGCTGGCCAAGAAGCAGCGCGTCGCGTGGACCAAGGAGGTCGACTTCGAGGTGCCGGTCGTCGGCAAGGACGTCGAGGACCTCAGCGAGATCGACTACCTGTACTGGGTCGGCTGCGCCGGTGCCCTGGAGGACCGCGCCAAGAAGACCACCAAGGCCTTCGCGGAGCTCCTGCACATCGCCGGGGTCAAGTTCGCGATCATGGGCGGCGACGAGAAGTGCACCGGTGACTCGGCCCGCCGCCTCGGCAACGAGCCGCTGTTCCAGCAGCTCGGCCAGGAGAACGTCGCGATGCTGAACATGGCGTTCGGCGAGGACGACGACGACCCGGAGACGAAGAAGCCGAAGGCGTCGAAGAAGATCGTCGCGACCTGCCCGCACTGCTTCAACACGATCGCGAACGAGTACCCGCAGCTCGGTGGCGAGTACGAGGTCATCCACCACACCCAGTTGCTCCAGCACCTGGTGGACGAGGGCAAGCTGATCCCGGTCACCCCGGTCGAGGGTCTGATCACGTACCACGACCCGTGCTACCTGGGCCGGCACAACAAGATCTACACGCCCCCGCGCGAGATCATCGCGAAGGTCCCGGGTCTGCGGAACGAGGAGATGCACCGCCACAAGGAGCGCGGCTTCTGCTGCGGCGCCGGCGGCGCGCGGATGTGGATGGAGGAGCGGATCGGCAAGCGCGTCAACAACGAGCGCGTCGACGAGGCCCTCTCGCTCAACCCCGACATCGTCTCCACGGCCTGCCCGTTCTGCCTCGTCATGCTGACCGACTCGGTCAACGGCAAGAAGAACGACGGCCAGGCGAAGGAATCGATCCAGGTGGTCGACGTCTCGCAGCTGCTCCTGGAATCGGTGAAGGCCCCCGCCGATCCGGCGGGCGAGGAGGAGCCGGCCGGCCAACCGGAGCCCGAGCCCGTGAAGTAGGGCGGCGCCCACCTCGACCGGAAGCGGCCGGACCTGCCTCGGGGGCAGGACCGGCCGCTTCCGTATGCCGGAGGCCTCCTGGGGGATGCCCGAGGCCCGCGCCCTGGCGCCTCCTGGATGCCCGAGGCCCGTCGGGGTGCCCGAGGCCCGTCGGGGAGCCCGCCCCCGGTCCCCTAGGGGATGTCACAGGTAGGACGCAAAGGCCGCCGGTTCCCCGGCCCCCGGTACCCCACACGCCCGGACCAGGTACGTTCGACGGGTGGCTGGATTCAGGATCGGACGCGGCCGGGACAACCGCACACCGCAACAACACCCGCGGCAGCAACAGCCGTACGGGCAGGCGCCGTCGCCGCCGTACGGCGGTCAGTCGTGGCCCCCGGCGGGCGGCGGGGCACCGTACGGCGGCCCCCAGGGCGCCGGGTACGGCGGCGGACACGGGGGCGGCTCGGCCCCGTACGGCGGGGGGAACGGCGGGCAAGGGGAGCCCGAGTACTTCGGCGACCCGTACCACCAGCCCCCGCAGCACGACCCGTACGCCAACGCCCCCGGACACACCCAGGCGTTCCGCCTCGACGAGGACCCGTACGGCGACGGCAGCACCTACCAGGCCGGCAGCGCCCCCGCCCCGCCCTCGGGCCCCCGGCTCGGCTGGAAGCAGCTGCTCAGCGGCATCGTGCTGCGCCCGGGACCGACGTTCTGGCAGATGCGCGACTACCCGGTGTGGGGACCCGCGCTGATCGTGACGTTCGTCTACGGTCTGCTCGCGCTGTTCGGCTTCGACCAGGCCCGGGACGAGGCGATCCACGCGGAGGTCTCCACCGCGGCCCCGTACGTGATCTTCACGGGCGTCGGCTTCGTCATCGGCGGCCTGGTGCTCGGCGCCGTCACACACACCCTGGCCCGCCAGCTCGGCGGCACCGGCTCCTGGCAGCCGACCGTGGGCCTCTCCATGCTGATCATGTCGATCACGGACGCGCCCCGGCTCGTCTTCGCCCTGTTCCTGGGCGGCGAGAACTCCCTGGTGCAGATCATCGGCTGGGTCACCTTGCTCGCGGCCGGCGCGCTGTTCACGTCGATGGTGAGCAAGTCGCACGACCTGCCGTGGCCGAAGGCCCTGGGCGCCTCCGCGATCCAGCTGATCGCGCTGCTGTCGATCATCAAGCTCGGCACGATCTGACGGCTCCGCGCGCGTGTGACGACGTGGCGATGTGACGAAGGGCCCGGTCACCCTGTGTGGTGACCGGGCCCTCCGTCATGAAGTCACGAGGTCACGCACTCCCCCGCTCCCCAGGCGTGCGCCCGCCTAGGCGTCGAGGACCTGTCCCCGACGGCGTACGACGGGCTTCTCCACACTCCACGGGAAGTTGATCCACCGGTCGGTCTTCTTCCACACGTACTCGCACTTCACGAGCGACTGCGGCTTCTCGTAGATGACCGCGCTGCGCACCTCGGCCACGTGATCGATACAGAAGTCGCGGACCAGCTTCAGCGTCTTCCCGGTGTCGGCGACGTCGTCGGCGATGAGGACCCTCTTGCGGGTGAAGTCGATGGCGTTCGGAACCGGCGCCAGCATCACGGGCATGTCCAGGGTGGTCCCCACGCCGGTGTAGAACTCCACGTTCACCAGGTGGATGTTCTTGCAGTCCAGCGCGTACGCCAGACCACCCGCGACGAACACCCCGCCCCGCGCGATGCTCAGCACGACGTCGGGCACGTACCCGTCGTCGGCGACCGTCTGCGCCAGCTCGCGTACGGCGTGCCCGAAGGCCTCGTACGTCAGGTTCTCCCGCTCCTCAGCAGCCATACCGCATCACACCTGGGTCCGATGGAAGTTCATGTACGAACGCGAGGCGGTCGGCCCCCGCTGCCCCTGATACCGCGACCCGTACCGCTCGGAGCCGTACGGGAACTCCGACGGCGTGCTCAGCCGGAACATGCACAGCTGCCCGATCTTCATACCGGGCCAGAGCTTGATCGGAAGGGTCGCCAGATTCGACAGCTCCAGCGTCACGTGGCCCGAGAACCCGGGGTCGATGAACCCGGCCGTGGAATGCGTCACCAGCCCGAGCCGCCCCAGCGAACTCTTGCCCTCCAGCCGCGAGGCGAGATCATCGGGGAGCGACACGACCTCGTACGTGGACGCCAGGACGAACTCCCCGGGGTGCAGGATGAACGCCTCGTCACCGTCCGGCTCGACCATGCGGGTCAGATCGACCTGCTCGACTGCGGGATCGATGTGCGGATAGCGGTGGTTCTCGAACACCCGGAAGTAGCGGTCGAGCCGCACGTCGATGCTCGAAGGCTGCACCATCGAAGCGTCGAACGGGTCAATGCGGACCCGCCCGGCGTCGATCTCGGCCCGGAGGTCCTTATCTGAGAGAAGCACGCACCGAGGATACGCAGAACGCGCGAGCCGCCCCCAACCGGACCACCCGCGCGCGTCTGCTCCCCTCACCTGCTACCGACCCGCTACCGGGCCGTCACCGCTGCTCGGCCCCCACGGGCACGGCCTGCCTCAACCGGGCACACCGCGGACACCGCAACAGCCGTCCGGGCCCGATCCGGCCGGACCCGAGCTGCTGCATCGGGAACGACGAGGTAGCGAAAACGTGCCCTTCGGCACAGCGGACGACGGTGCGCTCCATCGACTCCATCAAGTCCCTTCCCCAACCAGCCATGGACGAGACCGCCACATTAGGGGATGAACGGGACGCCACTCCACGCGGCACTCCGCCCACCCACGCTACGCCCCCAACTCCCGCCCCCGACAACCGCGTCCACCCCACGAACGCCACACAGACCCACCGGCGGAGACGCCGGGGGCCTGCGATGGGGTAGAGTGTGCGGCGATGCGGTGCCACTCATACGGCGCGCTTCGCGGGTGTAGTTTAATGGTAGAACATGAGCTTCCCAAGCTCAGAGCGCGAGTTCGATTCTCGTCACCCGCTCCATGAAGAAGCCCCCGGCCAGCGGCCGGGGGCTTCTTCATATCTAGACCTTTCAAAACCCTGCGGCATTTTTCGTGCCAGAACGACGAGCTCCCGAGCGCGGGCGGCGGGCCATGTAGGGGCTCAGGACTCCCTCAGCTCCATAGCCCGGCCCCTCAGTTCGTCGAGCACATCAACGCTCCGGAAAATGGTCTGAATGGATGTGTTGATCTGCCGGGAGGGGCGGCGCAGCTGACGGCTGGAGGAGCCAAACATGCTGATCACTGCCATGACCTCACGGAAGTTGCCCGCTGCACCCTGTGCTTCCTCGGCGGCCGTGCCGACCTGCTCCAGCACCTCCTCCGCGCCCTCAGGCCATTCTCGGCGCGGCGTGCTCGCCGCCCATTCGAGGAACGCCCGGAACGCTTCGACGTTGGTCCCCATACGCGCCGCGAAGCGCTCGGCCGCCGCCAAGAGGTCTTCGGCCGGCCCTTCGATGGCTTTGGCCAGGCGGTTGATCACAGCCATCCGCTTGTTCATCGAGGCCCCCGGGTGGCTAACACGGGCCATTTCCTCGCCGATCAGCTCCATCATCTCCCCGAGATCCGTCAGGGCGGACTCCACGTCGGCCATGTCACCGGAGATGGCTTCAAGCTGCGCTTCCGCCTCGACGACCAGATCAAACAAGCCGGGGGAGTCATCGTCGCCCCCTGCGGCAAGTTCCGGACGGGTCCCGGAAGACGCCTCTTTGGGAAGCGACAGGACGCTGTCCCCGCCGAGCGCCTGCGTCAGTACGCCCGTCAGTTGCCGCAGGGCGGTGGCGGTGTCGGCAGGTGGTGACGGGAACGGGACCCGAAGCGTCGTTCCGGGGCCCAGGGGCTGCTCAGTTCCGTCCGTGACATGGACCGTGCACCGCCCGAGGGCCTGTCGCGCCGCGAGGACGGAGGACAACTCCGTCCCGGATCCGCCGAGGTCGGCGACGACCACGTCTGCTTCGGTCAGCATGCGGTGCAGTTGGTCCATGGGCAGGCCAGCCTCCGTGAGCCTGTCCGCTCGTAGGAAGGTGATCCCGAGCTGAGCACACGCGGGACGCACGATGTCCTCGAAGAGGACGTTGTACCGAGGCTGTTCCGCCGGCGGGAATTGACCGGGAGGGTCGACGACAGCGGTGGTCCCGCAGATGGCGAGGCAGGTGGGCATGGCACGCTCCTTCACAGTGGTCGGGTGGCCCGGTCGGTGGCCGTACCAGGCACCGACCGGGTGGAGAGCGAGGTCAGTCGAAGAGAGTGAGCGCCACTCCGTCTGCGACCTCATCGGCGAAGACCGGGCGTTCCTCGATGCCCAGTGCGCTCAGGAGGTCCACGGTGAGCACGCGGTGGCGTCGGCCGACGCGCACAGTGGGGCACGGAAAGGACTCTTGGGCGACCAGCCGGTAGGCCGTACCCAGGCACATTCCGAAGGCGCTAGCCGCCGTTCGCAGATTGACGCTGACCGGGAGGTTGAAGATCTCGCGGAAGGTGAGGGGTGTCACGACGCGGTCGGTCATCCGTTCCTCCGTACTCGGCGCAGGGAGACAGTGGCAACCTGGCGGCCCCGGCCAGAGAATCCGACGCTCGTGGCGGTGTCGGCCGCTCCCCAGGCCCGAGCCAGGGCCCCTAGGCGTAAACCTTCGACCCGGTGAGCGGGAACGGTGATCCGCACCGTGGGCGAGAGCCCGGGACGGCGTCGGACCGGGTCGTAGTCCACCTGCCAGCAGTCCGCCGCCCCCGCTTCGACGGGAGCGCCGCCAGCCCGCTCCACGTCTTCCGCGGGCTTCTCAAGACGGGCGTGGCGCCATACGCCGTACACGCGTGAGCAGGCCGAACGCAGCACCGTACTGCCAGGGTCAGGGTCATCCGCCGCCAGACCGACCAGCGCTTCGAGGTAGCAGGTGATCAGTTCGGCCTCAACGTCGTCCCGTTCGGCGTGGAGGCGCCAGGTGATCTTGTAGGCGGTGCGCCGGAGCCCCGGGAGCCCCAACCAGACGACGGCCTCCGGCCAGTCGGCCCCGACGGTGTCGGAACGGACGCGCTCCGCGATCTGGTGCCACAGGCTCGCACGTGCCTCGGGGTGGACTGAGCGGTCGTAAAGCAGTTGACGGGCCCGTACCAGGGTCAGGGGCACGTCGGCCTGTTCCGAACCGTCGTGGAGTCGTAACGGGGGCGTCGGCTCGCTGTCGGCGCAGCGACGCTCAACGGCGGCGAAGATGCTGGGGTGCGGGGGAAGTGACATCGGTCCTCCTGATCAATCGGAGTTCGAGACAGGTGATTCGGCGCGCCACGCGGCCAGCGCACGGGCTGCCAGCTCCTTGCCAGGCAGCGCGTCCGGGCCCCGCTCGACGGCCAGGAGCCAGCGGAGGAAACCGGGTTGGCGGGCGCCCACCAGACCGTCGAGGAGCTCGCTCAGTGCCCGGGACGGGTGCTCCGCGCCGGCCGCCTCGGTGCACCAGTCGAGGAGGGCATCGCGCATAGCCGCGAAGGAGGCCGCCTCGTTGAGGGCATGTGCTGCCAGCTGAACTGTGCCGGATGCCGACTCGGCGTCGGCGAGCATCTGGTCGCTCCACCACGCGAGGTCCGTGTCCACCATCAGGGGAAAGCAGAGGGCCGTCAGCAGGCTGGGAACGTCCTCCGCCCGCGACCAGTCATGCATCCATCGCAGGACGGTTGTCCTGGCGTCGGAGTCCCCGGCTTCGAAACGCCGCACCAGCGTCTCCACGAGGAAGAGGACGGATGGGGCGTCCGTGTCGCCGTTCAGGGTTGTCATGAGCTGTTGCAGCAATCGCAGGGCTTGCTCTTCCGTCAGGTGGCCGCGGTCCAGGTGACAGGCGTGAAGCACTGTTTCGCGCAGCGGCGCCTCGGTGGCGACACTCCACTGTTCGAGCAGCTCAGCCGCTGCCCGCCCGACTGCCGGGTCCTGAACTGCCGTCCCCAGGCACCACCCCGCCACCTGAGGAGCCAGGCGTGACGGGGCCAGCGCCAGGTCGTGCAGGTGTTCCATGGACCGGCCTCCGGTCGCCACCGCCATGGCGGCGACCGCCCGCCCGGCCCGTTCGACCTGCTCCGCCTCGGGGCCGGGACAGGCGAGCCAGGAGTGCAGCAGGGGCACGAGATCCGTGTGATCACGGCACAGGACCTCCCACACGGCCTCGCTCACAGAGGGCCAGAAAAAGGACACCGCGTCTATGCTCGCCTCCACGTCGCCCCGGGCACAGTGGGCCCCGAGAAGCCGCAGAGTCTCAGGCCACCGGCGGGTCCCGGACGGCGCGCGACCGGGCGAAATCCGGACATCGGTCTCCTGCTCCCCTCCCGGTCCCGCCAGTCGGAGCAGATCCCGGGCCCGCTCCGTCACGACGCCGCGATGCAGCCCCCCGTAGACGGTGACCGCGAGCAGGTCGGCGCGCAGAGTGGGATCCGTCTGAGCCCGGGCGACAACTTCGGCGCCCTCGGTCCGGGCAACGTCGCGCACTACCTCGGCACCGCCCGCTCCGCCGGCGACACCCAGCCGGAGCACGGCCTCCGCCGCTCGTGCCGCGTAGCGGGGCGGAAGCCCTTCGGGCAACAACTCATCGAGCTGACCCGGTTCCAGGGCCCGCAACCACCCGGCAAGTTCTCCCTCGTTCGAGGAGCCGTCGGCTAGGTGGGCGCTGAAGACCTTGCGCGGGTCCGGTGGCAGGTGGTGCACCACTGGCATGCCCAGGTGGTCCGCCAAGGTACCGGCCAGCCCTGGGACATCTGCCAGCACGATGACCAGATGCGCCCCGGCCTCGGCCAGGGGGCTCTCCATGCGGGAGAGATCCCATGCCCGGAGCGCGAATGGGTCCGAGGGCTCTGTCACCAGGTATCCGTGCACTCCCTGGGCCCGAGGGCTCCACCGGGAGAAGTTGACGGCCCCGTCCACCTGGACAAGCACGGGGTTTTCATGCCCATGGGCCAGCAGGTTGAGGGCGTGGGTCTCACGTCCCGACCCCGGCTCTCCAAGAAGCACGGTGATGCCTGAGTCGAGCGCGGCAAGCGCGTCCTCGAAGCCGGGCGGCGGCACAAAGCGCCGTCTTGCGGTCTCCACGTGCTTGGCTCGTACGGGACCCTGCCGCATCGGCCCTGCTGCCGTGCCACCCTCGGCCGGGTGGGACACGGCGTGCCGCTGGCCGCCCGTCACCAGACCCGTGTTGACGGTGCTGTGCGGAGCGACGACGACCATCTCCCGGCCGGCCAGGGCTGCTACGAGGGCATCGAGGTCACTGCCTCGGGGAATCTCAGACGTGTCCATCGGTTCCACCGCCGACGTGGCCGGAAAGCTCGATGGCGGTGACGTGCTGGCCGCCGTGGACGGTGCCGGTGTTGATGATCCCGCGTTCAGCGTTCAGGACCGTCGCCACAGGGGCCTCCGTCGCGGCGCCGACGTCGGGGAGCGCGCGGCGGGCGGCCACCGACTCGGCGTTCTCCGCCGGCCGGGGGAACTCGATGATGTCGTCAGTACGTCGATTCTCTTCTGCTCGCATGTCGCCCTTCAATCCTCTGGACACCCGGAAATCGGATCGGGCACCCCTCTCCTGGACGCATCGAGAATCCCGCGTCTCGGTGCGCGCGTCCGCTCACGAGACCCAGAAATCAGGTGACCGCAGTCACAGAAAGGAACAAGCTGAACCTCGATACAAAAAGGGCGAGTGCGCTGCTCGAAGGCAGCGCACTCGCCCATTCATTCGATTGCCGAGAAGAACCTCTGACTCAGATGTCCCTGCCTGGAACGGGACGCCCGAGCGCGGAGATCCGGTCCCGGAGCACGTAGGAAATCTCTTTGCGCTCCTGATCCGTCAGCGTGCCCAGCAGTACGGCCAACTCCTCCTGCCAGTCACTGCGCGGAGGGCTCAGCAGACTCTGGTGGTCGACCGCCCAGTCCAGCACTTGACGCACCTGGTCAGGATGTCTGAGGAGCCAGAGCGCCGCCAGCGACGCCGGCCCGGCCTGCAGCGCCTGGAGGCAGAACTCGTACTCCCCACGACGGCTGGCTGTCCAGGAGTAGCGGACTCCCTCGTCCGCGTCCTGGCCGATGAGGAGTTCCTCACCGCTTTCACGGAGCCGTACGTCGAACACCCGGTAGCTCAGGCCGGCCTCGTCCAGCCGCTGTGGCCCGCCGAGGTACTGCATGATCTCCGGGGCCCCCAGCCCGCTGCCGGCCACTGCCTGCGCCTCGGCCAGGTGATGCAGGGCACCGGTGAGACGGGTACGCACGACATGCCAGCCGTGCGCGGTCCTCGTACGCACGACTCGTACGGGGTCATGGACCCACCACGACACCCAGAGATCCACCGATTCCGTTCCGTACACAGTGGGGAGGCCGGCCGCCTGCGAGTCCACGTGCTCGGTCGTGTCCACCCGGAAGACGTCGGTGTACCGTCCGCCCAGGCCGGGCGGAGCCGCCTCCGCCGACGCGGGCCCGTAGGCTCCGGCATCGTCAGGATCCCCACCGTGGCCAAGGAATCGGTAGTCCCCGGCATCGTCCCTGAGCACCAGGGACCAGTCCCTGGCCGTGGACCAGCGCTGGCGGAGGATTGCCTTCCAGGGCGGGCCGGCGACCCGGACATAGAGACGCTCGGTCGACTCGTCGTTCACGCTGCCTCTCCTCGCTCACCGGCGCGCCATCTGCTGAGCGAAGCCCGCGCCGTGTTCAGTCCGGGCCATCCGTCAGCGCCCGCCTCGTCCATTTCGACGAAAAGTCGGAATTCACCGAATTGCATGCCACGAGCCAATACGGTGAACAGGTTCTCCACCGCGCGGAACTGCGTTTGGTCCCATCGCGCCCAGTCGGCCCAACGCAGCAATGCCGCGCAGGTTGCATCGAACGAACTCTCCGTGTTCAGCGCGCGGCGGATGAATTCGACTGTCGCCTCCGCCTCCGGAGTTGCGTCCGCGAGTCCCCGCATGAACCATCCCGGGGACTGAAGCAACTGGCTGAACAGCAAAAGCACCTGTTCCACGTCCAATCGCTCTGCGCTCAGCCATTCCATGAGCCGGGCGAACACCTTCGCCTCGTTACCGGCCTGGAAAAGACTCATGATCGCTACCCGCACGGCCAGCAGGACCTTTCCATCGTCATCCTGATCCGTCCCGCCAGGACGGCTCCGCACGCCAAGGAGGAGATCGTGAAGAAGCCGCAGGGCCAGGTCCGGTCGGGCAAGCCCGAATCCCGCACCGCAGGTGTACGCCACTGTCGTCCTCAGGTGGACGCCAGTCGACAGGCTCCAGCGCTGAAGGCGATAGCGCACCTCCGCGACCAGCACCGGGTCCTCGGCCGCGATGCCCAGCGCGTTCGCCGCGATGAGTTGGCTGGTCGTGCGGTCCGACTCGGCGAGTGCCTGGATGTGCCGCAACGCACGTCGTCCACCTCCCCACCTCGCCGCCCTGCCCATGAACTGGCCGACTGGTCGGGTCAGTTCGGTGGAGCGCTCGACTGTGCGCAGCCACTCGACCAGAAGGTCCGACAACTGTCCGTACTCACGCCACACGTGTCTGAGCACTGCTTCGGCCTGCCGGTGCCTGACAAACACAACCCCCTGCACACTGTGCGCGTAGGCACCCTCTGTACTGATGGCGCGGTCCTGACGGACGGCGCGAACGCCGTGCAGCAGGTCGGTCAGGGACCGCCGGAAGACAAAGTCCGGGTTCGGCCGCTCGCCCTTTTCGGCTCCCGAGGAGTCCGTCGGCGGCAGTTCCTCCGTCAGACGCCCTTCGGACAGCTTCAGCAAGCGGGTGGCTTCGTCCCTGACGAGCCGGTGGTCCAGGCCCTCGTAGACGGAGGCGGCCAGGAGAAACGCCAGCGCGTCCGGGTCTCCGCGTAACTTCCGTAAAAGTTCCGGAACTTCCTGTTCTGCTCGGTAGCTCAGCCTATCTCCCAAGTCACCCAGCGCGTCCGGGTCGCCGTCAGCCGCCGTAATGGCCGTCACCAGCTCCACCACCTCGGCCGGCACCAACTCAGGCACCAGCAGGTCGCTCAGCTCATGGCTCCGGCTCAGTGCCGACAGCAGACGCTCCCGCTCCCGCTGGTCCGGGACCATTTCCTCGAAATAGCTGCCGAAGACAATGGCCGGCGGTGGTGGTACACACCGGATGGGCCGGACGTGCAACTGCTGTTCGAGGCGGCGCAGCAGCGCCGCGTCATCAGGCAGCGTGATCACCATGTGGGCCTTGGCCTGCTTGAGCTGTGAGCGCACATGCCCCAGTACACCGGGGCCGAGGGGGCGGGAGGGGAAGAGCCCGTCCATCAGGTATCCCCGGGCCGAGGGATCGGTGGGCCGCCAGCGGTCCAGTTCGGTCACGCTGTCCAACGCCCGCAGCTGGGCCCCGTCCCCGCAGCGTTCGCGCAGGAGGTTGAGCGCCGCGGTGCGGCGTCCCGACCCCGGACGCCCGGCCAGGAAGAGCGGTCCTTCCTTCAACTCCTTGAGTGCTTCCCCGAACCAGTCGGGGCGCGCGAACCCGAAGGCGGCGGCCTGCACCTCCGACTCCGGGACGGGCCCCTCGCGCAGCCTCCCTTCCCCCGGTCCCTTCCCTTCGTTCTCGGATCCGTTGTGCACGCGCTGGCCACCGTGGATGGCTCCGGAGTTGATGTTTCCCCGTGGGGCGTACACGAACGAGAGCGAACCTCTCCTGTCCGCGCCGATCGCGTCGAGCAGCTCGGGAATGTCAGGCTCGGCCTCGGTACGCGACGGTCCGTCGCCGGGGGGCGGCTTCGGGGCAGCCGGTTCCAAGCCGGGCAGCTCCGCAGGTTGCGGCTCTTCGTCCGGGGTCACTGCCGCCCCTGGTACTTGTTGCCGCGGACCTGGTCCCCTTGGAAGCCGCGGACACGCCCGGCCTTGTTGCCCTCGACGTGATCGCCGGCGACATGGTGGTTGGCCACGCTCTGTCCACCGTGGACCGTGCCGGTGTTGATGTTGCCGCTGGGGGCGCTGTTCCTCACCTGCGGAGTCGGCGTGTCGTCGTGCGGCGGCGGACCGACGACTTCCGCCGCAGGCTCCTCGGTGGCGGCGACATCCGAGGGATCCTCGTAGAGCGGCCCCGAAGGCTGGGGTACGTAGACCCAGGCCCGCTGGGAGAACGGCTTGCCCTCGACCGTCGCCGCCACCTCCACGAAGTGGTCGGGGTGGCGTCCGGTGTACCCGCTGGCGACAGCGTCCTCGTAGCAGCGGTCGGAGAGGATCGCCGCGACGTGGGTGATGTTCTCCTTGTGAGAAGCGAGCACTGCCTTGACAGGTCGGGAGTCGAGCAGGCGGTGCGTGTCATTACGCGCCTTGCCGTTGCCGCTGAACTCGTCGCCGGTATCGGGCAGCGGGCCGACGTGCACACTGGCGCGGAGCCTGATGGGCACCGCCCCGCAGGACAGGACGTTGTAGTCGGTGAGCACGTCCTGGAGCGTGAGCAGCAGCGGGTGGATCACGAAGGGCATCCGAGCAGGGTCAAATCCGAAGACGTAGCCGTCGCCGGTCGAGGCGGGGAAAACGCGCTCCTCCCAGAGGTCCCCCAGTTCAGCCCTGGACAGCGCGGCCTTGAGAAGGTCGGGCACAGCCCGGCTGACGGCTTCGTGCTCGATTGCGGGGCGGCCCGTGAAGTCCTTGGCGTCCACGGCCAGGATGCCCCGGTAGTCGGGCAGCAGCCGACTGTGGGTGTAAGGACGGACGATTCGCCCGGGCAATTCTCCGGTGAACTCGCGCATATCACTCCTCTGTGAAGCCCACCCGACCTCTCGGAGATCGGGCCGGGGCATTCATGCGTGCGGTGGCTCGCATTTCGAGCTTCACAGTGGGCGTGGAAACGGTCTGCGCCGCAGGACCGGATGAGGGGTGACGTGGAGCACACCGCGCTCCGGAGTCGACGATCTCTCGCAGCGCGTCCACGTCGATCACGTCGATCCGCCCTTTCCCAGCCTCCACCCGGTCCTGTCCAAGCTGTTCCAGCGCCTTGCTGACAGCCTTGCGGCCTACCCCTATGTGCAGTGCCAGGTCCTCCCTGGTGAGGTCGAAGGACCGCTCTCCGTCAGATGCCTCGACCAGTCGAAGCAGAGCCACGGCGAGCCGCTCGTGCACCGCCCCGTCATGGATCTCGGTCTGCTCCAACAGGCGACGGGAGGACATCACCGCGAGCGGATAGGCGAGTCGGCGATCGTCCACCAGGCGCCGAAAATCATCCCCAGAAACGATGGAAGCTTTGCAATCGCTCATTGCCCACACGCTGGCCATGCGCATGCCTGCACCTTGCAGCGCCATCTCACCAAGAATCTCACCAGGTCCACGGAAGGCGAGAAGCCTCTGCCGCCCGTCGCGGTCGGTGCGTACTACCTTCACCAGTCCACTGACCAGTGCAAGTACGTGGGTTCCCTTGTCGCCCTGACGTAGCAGCGCTCGACCGGCCAAGTAGGTCTGGGGCGGATACCGAGTCAGCTCTGCCCACTCCTCGCACGGCACTAGAGCACGAAGAGGCGACAGCGAGAGAGGGTGACCTTCGCTCATGCGATCACAGTAGAGGAGGAGCCCTCCGAGTGAGTGCCGAATTCTGCATTCCGTGCTCGCGGCAGGCTCAAGAGGCTGGAGCTCTTCCACTCGGCGAGCCTTCCGCCGGGAACGACCGAGCGCACCCCGCAGCACAGTCCCCTTGCTCGCAGCAACCACTCGAACGCGGCGAGCTGGGGGTATGACGTCGGCCTGCTCACTCCGGCGGGCAACGCCGCACCCTTCTCGTACAGAAGTGCCTTACCTGCGCCGCTGCCTGCCTGCCCGCCGCACGGGAACACTTCGGTGCACGCGGTGAGACCCCGCGTCTTGCTCTCCTTCGCCAACAGCGACGAGCGCTACCGTCGCCCTACGTCACCTCCTGCACAGCGCTGACTGACGCCCGCCCGTTCCACTCTGACCTTCTGAACATCACGGACGCAGTGGTCTCGGAGTTCTCCGCGGAGGACCGTTCCGCTGGGTATGAAAGGGCGAGGTCGCACCGGCGTCCGGCCGTGCCACAACATGACAGTATCGGTGGTAAGGCGCGGTCAGCACCGGTCCCGATACGGCACACGGATCCGAGGAGCATCAGCCTGTTCCTGGCATATCGCTCGCTTAGGTCCAGGTGACCCCCCCAAGCTCAGAGCGCGAGTTCGGTTCCGATTCTCGTCACCCGCTAATGAAAAAGCCCCAGGCCACCGGCTTGGGGCCTTGTTGTTGCTCAAGCCCGATCGAACACCCCGCGTGTACTCGTTCTGCACCCAACGCGTCCGTCCGCTTCTTCAGGTTGCCAGCACCTCGCAAGCACATAGGCAACTATGATAGTTGCTATACGCTTCAGCGTATGGAGACGAAGACGTACACGACCATCGACCTGCGCAAGGGGATGGGCGAGATCCTGGACCGGACCCGGATCGCCGGCGAGGCGGCCGCCATCACCCGCAAGGGAAAGACGGTCGCCTACCTGGTGCCGGCCGAGTGGTTCGAGCAGATGGCCCGTCGGCACCAGTCGCACGAGGACCGGCACGAGGCTGCCTGACCCACCCTCCATACCAAGGAGTTTGCACACTATGCCCGCCCATGCACTCCACTTCGATGGGTACGACGGGGAGCCCCTGCGGTTGCCACCCATGCCCGAACACACCTCCCAAGCACTTCGGTTGGCGATTCAGGAACACACTCCGCACCTCCTCCCGGACTTTGAGGCGCACTGGAAGCGCGTCATCGGCGATGCCTTCAACATCACGCCCGTGCCCGCTTTCATGCGCCTGTGGTGGACGCAGTACGCCATCGCGCGAAATCCGGTTCTCGACTCGCACCTTCGCGACCTCGAAGCCCGCGCCGCCAAGTCCGAGAACCCCGAGGAGTCCACTCGGCTTCTGGAGGAGTACAGCCGCCTCCGGCACGAAGCTGCCGAGAGGAAGCCCGGAGAGTGACCGACGAACCACCCCGTCCGCCTTGGCAAATGGACTGGACGAAGCAGGCGCAGCACGACTTCCAGAACATGCCCGCCGAAGGCAGTGACCTGGTCATGAGTGCCCGTGCGGAACTGAACACGGCCGAAGACCCGTACTTCTGGGGGATCGACGCCGATGCCTCGCTCCCGCACTGGATGACCGTCCGACCGCTGGCCTCTACAAGCCCCGGCGGCCCCCACATCGTGGACATGGCCGGCGGACGCGGCTGGCTCATCTACACCTTCATCCGGCGTCACGCCGACCCACAGATCGTCGTCACCGAAGCCTTCTGGGCCTGACGTCTGCGCCACCGGAGCGTCTGCAGCACAGGTGGCTCCCGTTCCGTATTCCGTCACCCGCTCCAGCACAGAACCTCAGACTGATGCCCCACAGTCGACGTGCCCATCCGTGCCCAGCAGAGCGGACAACAGCGGTCAGATACGGCTCTCAGAGACAGGGGCCCATCCACCTGCCCGCTGCAAAACCCCAGCTCAAGTCCCCTCTGGCAGCCCAAGCACCGTTGATTCCCAAGCTTAGAGCGCGAGTTCGATTCTCGTCACCCGCTCCATGAAAAAGCCCCAGGCCGGTGGTCGAGGGCTTCTTTGTTGTCCGGACTTCAACGCGTGCCGTTCGCGTGTCGTCACTGCCGACCCCACCTGAACCTCGTCCTCGGACCTCGAAGGGTGAACGCCCTGCCGGGATCCCCCGAGGCCGCCAGCGCAAGAGGCTGTCCCGCGCCGAACGGCAGAACAGCGGCCCGCACCGCAACCTCGACCGCAAGAGCGCCGCCGACCAGAAAGCAGAACTCGTACGCAAGATGCGCGAGAAGGCAGCCACAGCCGAGGCCACACGGCAGACGGGCAACGACACCACACAGAGCTGACACACCACTGCCGACTGATGATGTTCGGCGTCGATGGAGGCCCGCGGAAGGCTGTGCGGGGCGACCGCAGCTGCTGAGCCCCCCCCCAGAGGACGGACGAGAGAACGACAGCCCTACGCGACAGCGCTTCCGCGAACGAGTCGCCGGCCACGGCGCCGGCCTCCCCCGCAGCACCTTCCGGCCTGCCCTCGCCCGGCGAGCCGCTCACGGTGGCCAGGGAACACATCTGCGGTACCCACGCCGCGGCAACTCGCCCCCCGCGCGACCCGCGTCATGGGTACCGTGCTGATGACGAACTCTGTACGGGCGGAACGGCCATCGCGCCGGAACGTCCGGCGGCTGAGAGGTGTCCTCATGCTGGAGGAAGCCGAGGAGATCGGCAGGCGCGTTCACCGAGCGAGGCTGCGGTTGGGTATACCGCAGGCCGACCTGGCGACGGCCCTGGGAAAGTCGCAAGGCTGGGTGTCGAAGATGGAACGTGGCCTGATCGAGCTGGACAGGGCCGGGCTGCTCAACCAGGTGGCCGCGGAGCTGCACGTCCATCCGAACGACCTGATCGGGCGCCCGTACAGCACCTCTCCCGACGACAACCAGTGGCAGGTCGCCGCCTCATCGATTCTGCGCGAGCTGCGCGGCTACGACCTCATCCCTGTCTTCGACGGGGCTCCGCGGTCCGCATCACAGCTGTGGCGTGAGGTGACCCGACTGCACCGCCTGCGGGACACCGCTTCCAACGTGGCGATTCTCCGCGTTCTCCCGGACCTGTTCCGCGAGGCGCGCGCCCTGGCTGAGGAGTCGGAGGGGCACGAGCGGGAGGAGGCGTATGCCATCTACGCCGTGTGCTGCAAGTTCGCGCACACCGCCGCCCACTCCCTCGGGCACCCCGAGCTGGTGGCCATGGCCTGCGAGCGGGCCGCGTGGTCAGCCAGGTTGTCGGGAGATCCTGTGCTGCCCGCGGTCGCCGACTGGATGAGGGTCTGGGACATGTGGGCGACGGCTGACTGGGCCGACGCTCTGGCGCTCTCGGACAAGGCGATCGCCTCGGTGGAGCGGGAGTACGACCGTGGCGAGCCGCTGGCCGTTCGGGCCTGGGGCACGCTGCAGCTGCGGGCTGCGGTCTCCGCCGCCCAAGCCGGCCGCGCCTCGGAGGCCGAGGACCGGATCGGACATGCGAAGGACGCCGCAGAACGCATGGACGCGTATGTCGGGGCACCGGTGTACGACCGGCATTCGCTGACGTTCTCCGCCGGGAACGTGCAGATCCACGCGATCAGCGTGGCCCTGGAAACGGGCGAGCAGGGCAAGGCACTGGAGATGCACCGCCGTACCAGCCCGGAGCTGGTGGGATCGCTGCCCAACTCCCGCCAAGGGCACCACCACATGGACGTCGCGCGCGCCTGGCTGTGGGACGGGAACCGAGGAAAGGCCCTGGCCGAGTTGGAGACGGCTGAGCGGATCGCGCCTCAGCTCGTACGGAACCACCCCATCGCCCGCTCGACGCTTCGCAGCATCGTCTACGCGGAACGAGCAGCCACGCGGGAGAAGCTGCGGCGCATGTCCGACCGCTTCCACCTGGACGGATAGAGATCGTATTCCTCCGGCTCATACTGGGGATCGCCCTGTCCTGTCTTCGGGGCATGACGCGACGACATGCTGCCGGGTGCAACGGCTCACCGCAGCGGCCGGCATCCAGTGACCGCGCTCAAGCAGACCGGACGCGCTCGACTGTCGCGCGCACCCCCGGCATCTTCCGTCCGGAGACAGCCGTGCCGTCCACACGGCCGGCTCCGGGCCTGCCTACCGATCTCCACACCGGCCCGGCGGGGTGAACCGCTCAGCGCCCGGCCATCTCGCCGGGCGCCGCCCGCGGCCAGACCTCTTCGGCCCGCCGCCGCAGCGCCGGAACCAGTTCGAGGTTGTCCCCGCGCTCCGCGCTCTGGAGCAGTTCGGTGATCACCACCAGCTCTGCGAAACGCCCCGCGTCGCTGTCGAGGATGTCCGCGAACTCCCGCCGTACCCGTGCCGCCGTCTCCGGCTCCACAAGGCTGTAGGCGTGCAGCAGCGCCGCGTCGTAGCCGGCCGGGGCGATGCCCCAGCCTTCCCAGTCCAGTACACCCACTTCGGGACCCGCGAGATTGGCCCAGTGAAGGTCGCCGTGCGCGGTGGACCACGCGGGAGGAACCGTTGGCACCGGTCCGCCGAGAACAGCGAGGTACTTCGGCATGGCCCGGTCCAGGTATGCCTGACGTACGGCCGCGCGCTCGGTGCGTACGGCCGAGAGGCAGCCGAGGGCCGTACGCAGGTCGCTCCACCAGGCCGTCGTCAGACGGGGCCCGGTCGCGAGCACGGGGGCGGACGAAACGGTTTGGCCGACAATGTGGTCGTAGAGCTCTGCCTTGTACGCGTCCTTCCCCTCCGTCCACTGCCGTACGACGTGAAGGCGGGGACGCGGCACCTGCCGGGGCACCAGCCGTTCGGCGTCCTCCGGTCCGGTCCACAGCTTGCCGCTCGCGTGGTCCACCGGGCTGTGGACCACGCGCAGCCATCCGAGCCCGTACGCCCCGGTGACGGGCTTGCCCAGTGTGCGTCCGCGCCATCCCCATGCTTCGCGCGGTCCTTCCTCGGAACCCGCAGGGCGGCCAGGAACCACGCCGAGGGCGCCGCTCGCCACGGTATGAGCCGTGTGCATGCGGGCGACGACCTCGGGATCGTCAGGTTCCGAGAACATCGATGACCTTTCGCAGGTGCTCCGGTGACAGCCGCTCCCGGGCAACCGCGCACCAGGCGTCAGCCCAGTGTGCCGGGGTGCTCGCCGACAGGAGCACGCGTGACATCCCTGGAGCCGACAGAACAATCAGGAGAGCGGCCTGGACCGGGGTGGTCGAGGGGTCGATGAGGCGTACGAGGTCCGGCGTCATCAGGGCGGGCAGTGCACCGCCGTCGAGTGGTGCGGACGCGAACACGTCGAGACCGGCCTCTCGCGCCTGGTGCAGTGGGCCGACCCTCTCCAGCGCTGCCGCCACCGGGCCGAGGTGTACGAGGGAGACGGGCATCTGCACGGCGTGGAAGTGATGGTGCGGCCCGCCCACCCGTTGTGCCAGGGAGACGAGATCGGACACAGTGAACAGTCCGCTCGACAACCCCGTCCAGGTAGCCACGCCGTAGCCGCGGATCGTACCGGCGTCCGCCGTGCTCTCCATCTCCTCGAACACGGAGGCGAGCGATCGCAGCACCTCGTCCCGGCTCCCTGTGCCGTGTTCCGGATTGTGCGCGAAGACCAGCTCGGGCGCGCGGCCGAGACGGGCATGGCTGAGGGCGAGCTGCCAGGCGATGTACGGACGGCTGAGGCAGTGGTTCCGCTCACTCCGGCCCCCCGGCAGAACTCCGGCGCTGATCGCCGCCTGCCGGTCGGCGGCCGGTACGAAACCGACCTTGGTCGAGATTCCGACTTGCGGATGCCGGTCGAGCACCGGACGCAATGGCGTCTCGGCCACGCCCTGGGCATAGTTCGGGGCCGTATCGATCCACTTCACTCCGGCCGCCACCGCGGCGGACACCGCCGTGCTCACGTCGCGGCAGCGATAGGTGCCCAGGGCAAGGGCCCCGCTCACGCGGTCTTCTCCACGGCCGCCAACTCGCCGTCGATCAGCTGGCTCACCAGGAGTGCCGCCTGTCCGACGCGAATGCCGGCGGCTCGGGCGAGTACGTCGAGCCGATAGGCCCCGCCCCTGACGAGGAGGGACAGAAGTGGCTCGGTCCCCGAGGCGAAGGTCCATTCCTCTCCGCCCGCCACCAGGACCGCGTTGCCCTCGGCATCCCTGCTGAGGCGGGCCCGGGAGGTCACCAGGCGCACCGCAAGTCCTGGATCGGCGGGCACACCTTCGACATAGGGCAGGGATGGGGCGAGGCGGGAGCGTTCCGTGGCGTCCCGGACAGAGAGGTAGCGGTCGAGCAGCCCGTCGTCGCCGAACTCCTTCGTAAGAAGATCGCCCAGCGTCCTGACGAACTCCGCCTTCTCCTCCTCGGTCCCGAAGCGGGGGAGGTCGCTTCGCACGCAGATCTCCCGGCGCAGGTCTTCGGAGATCCACCGGAGCAGGTCCGCACCGGTCGTCGTCTGCATGCCGCAGGTGAGGTGCAGCGAGTGCACGCCTTCCGAGGCGGCGACCGCGTGCCACCAGCCGCGCGGCAGGTAGAGCATGTCGCCGGCGTTCAGGACGAGTTCGACGAGCGGCTCGTCCGGGGGTGGCTCCGGAACGTCGGTGTCACGGTGGAGCGGTGCTTGCCGGGTAGGCCCGTAGACCCGCCACCGCTTGGCTCCGTCGATCTGGAGGGCAATCACGTCGTGGTCGTCCCAGTGCACCCCGAAACCCTCCTCAGGCGTCCAGGAGGCGTACGCGTTGACCTGGATCCCTGTACGAAGGTGCCGTTCCAGTTGCTGTGCGAGTTCGCCGACACCAGGGTGCAGTTCGTCGACGGCGTCCAGAACGAGGGTGGCGCCGTCGGCGAGGTGCCGGTGGAGTTCCGAGGGCTTGAGCTGGTGCCACACGGTGTTGCGCCGAGTGGTGACCGGGACGGTGTAGGCGTGTTGGGGCAGCGCTTCGCCGCCCATGGACAGGCGCAAGCGGGGCGGTTCGAGGCGGTGGTGAGTGAGCAGGACGTTCAGGTCACCCCAGCCGAGCAGGCCGTCGAAGCGGCCGGGCTCGCCCGGGAAGTGGCGGTAGGTGCGGCCGTACACCTGGGTGAGGAAGTCCTCACCCAGGTGCGCGACCACCGGAGATACGACGGTGGTCATCGGTGCCGGCCTTTCTAGTCGTTGTTGTCGGAGCGGCCGGTGGAACCGCCGTCCGAGGGCTGCTCCGCCCTCGAACGCGCGGCGGCGATCCGGCGACGGGCGACCAGCAGGCCCTCGCCCTCCTGACCGTCGGTGGCGGTCACGCTGTGCTGGGACATGTCTGTCTCTCTTCCTGTGGGGTTGGGAGCGGGCCGTTACCAGCTCCCTGGACGACGCTCCCGTCGCGTGGGGTCCGTCTCGGACCGCCCAGGAGCGTCGTGGCCTGATTCCGGAACGCCGGAGTCAGGTGGTCTGCGGGAGGGAACCGGTGCGCGGGCCGCGCCCGGTGGCGGCCGCCCGGTGAGTTGCCCCGGGCAAGCACGTGCTTGCGTACGGCGGGTGCGAGGACTGAGGCGACGAAGACGAAGAAGCGCCGACTTCGAACCAGACGGACTTCCCGTACGTCGTCGGCCGCGAGCCCCATGCTTGCGCGAGCGCGGCGACCAACGGGAGCCCACGCCCGCCTTCGGCGTCAGGGCCGACCGGCGCCGGCATGGGGAGGAGATCCCGTCCCGAGTCCTCGACCTCCAGTCGCACGCGGGCCCCGTTCCAGCCCACCGATACCTGGCAGCCCTTCCGCGTGTGCGCCACGGCGTTCCCGATGACCTCGCCGGCCAGCAGTTCCAGCGTCTCGACGTCGTCTTCCGTGAGCGGCACACACCAACCGCGCACCAGCGCGACCACCCGACGACGGGCGCCGGGCACAGCAGCGATGTCCGAGGGGACACGAAAAGACGAAGGATTCAAGGCGGTTGTCAGGTACGGCATGGAGGGCGAACCTTCCTGGCTGCGTGCGTGGGAGTTCCACACAACCGCCCACAGCAGACGCTGCCCAGAGCACAATGGACGCACCAATGCGGCATCCGTGCGTCACACCCCTGCCTCACCTGGGCATCCGCACAGCCGCACGTCCGTTGCAGGGCAGGCGAACCGGGGAGAACGCATCATGGCGCAGCACCGCAACGGCTTAGCGGCGCGTCGCCGAACCGTTGGCCTCACTCAGGAGGGTCTCGCCGAACACATGGGGGTGGACCGCTCCACCGTCACCCGCTGGGAATCCGGCCGCACCGCCCCACAGCCCTGGATGCGGCCTCGCCTTGCCCGCCTCCTCCGCGTCGACGCCGACGGCCTCGACGATCTACTCACCGCCAGATCGGCGGGCGAAACCCGGGGAAGCGAGGCCCTCGACCACGCGATGCGTCACCCCGAGCGCATCTCTCTGCCCGCCGTCGCGACACTCCGCTCCCACTTCGACGACTGCGCCGAACGCTACGACCGTATGCCTTCCGCCGGCCTCATCGCGGAAGCAGCGAGACAGCTCAACCGCATCGCCCATCTCTCTTCCGCCGCGCCACGCGGACGTGTCCAAAGGGAACTTCACGTACTGCACGCCGACGCCTGCACCCTCATGGGCCAGCTTGTCTGGGATGCCTCCCAACGGCATGACCACGCCACCGCGAAGTCGTATTACGAGCAGAGCGCCGACCTCGCACGCCACCTGCGTGACGCGACGCTCGAAGCGCACGCCCTGCTGCGCACCTGCTACGTCGCCTTGTACGGCGCTCGCGACGCACACACCGGACTCGCTCTGGCCGAGCGCGCAGCGGAAGGCGCCGAACGGACGAGCCCCGCCCTGTCCGGGCTGGCGCTCCTGCATGTCGCCGAGGCCCACGCCATGCTGCGGTCCGCCTCCGCCTGCGAACGTGCTCTCTCCCGCGCCGAACGCCGACTCGCTCGTGCGGACGGAAGCGACGCCGCCGCCGAGCTGGTCTCACCGACCCAGTTCGGCCGCCTCGCGGGCTCCTGCTATCTCTCCCTCGGAGAACACGGACGCGCCGAGGCGCTGCTGTCCGATACGGCGGAAGAACTGCGGGACAGGCGGAAATCACGCGCGATCGTACTGGGGAACCTTACGCTCGCCCGCATCCGCCAAGGCGAGGTCGAAGCGGCGGTGGTCAGCCTCATCGAGGCGATCACCGAGTTGGAGGCCACTCGCGGCGGCGGAGGCATGAACATCGTCTTCGGAGCCGCACGCGAACTGCGTCCCTGGCGGCACGAACCCCTCGTCGCCGAGGCCCACGACCGCTTGCTCGGCTTGATGACGGCAGCGTAGAAGAACGAAGGAGACTCCGGTGGCAGCCAACCCCCTGGATCAGGCCAAGCAAGCGGTACGCACACAGGTCTGGGACGCCCTGACAGCCGCGGACGCCGTCCATGACGCCTCCGTCCACGGCCGCATCCCGAACTTCAAGGGCGCGGAAGAAGCCGCTGCTCGACTCGCAGCGCTCCCGGCCTGGCAGCGCGCGAGCGTGGTCAAAGCCGTACCCGACAAAGCCCAGCTCCCGGTCCGGGCAAAGGCGTTGGAGGCGGGCAAGACGGTCTACATGGCCGTACCGAAGCTGGCCGGCCTCAAGCCCTTCTATCTCCTCGACCCGGCCGCCCTCACCGTCCCACCCGCCGAGGCGGCAGCCAGCCGCACCGCCGCCTCCATCGCCCCGACCGTCGAGGTCGACGCGCTCCGTCCGCTCGACCTGATCATCCTTGGCAGCGTCGCCGTCAACCGTGACGGCGCCCGCGTCGGCAAGGGGGCCGGCTACTCCGACATCGAGTTCGCGCTGCTCACCGAGGCCGGCCTGGTGACGCCGGAGACCGTCGTCGTCACCACCGTCCACGCACTTCAGGTGACCGCCACTCCGATCCCCACCACGAAGCACGACGTCAGCGTCGACCTCATCGTCACCCCCGGTGAAACCATCATCTGCCCGAACCCACACCGCCCTTCCGGCGTCCACTGGTCCGACCTCACGGCGGAGAAGATCGCCTCGATCCCGGCACTGGCGGCGCGACACATGGTGTGACCCCCGAAACGAGGCGGCCCTGATCCGGCGCGGTAGAACTTCCCCGACCTCACCAAGGCGGCTCGCTCCGCGCGGCTGGGGCGGTCGGCTCCACGGCTTTAGCCACCTCCCCGGTTCGGGTCCCGCGTCGAGCAGGACCAGGGGGCCAGTCGTTCAAATTCCGGGCAGGATCACAGCCTGCCCGAGTTGCCGGCCAGCGTACGGCCCCCTGATCATGCTCGACCCCAAACCGGGCAGGACACCGACCAAACCCGCTCCGCCGACCTTATTGATCAGACACTCATGGGGTCCTCGTCCAGGACGTAGCGGACGCGTGGGCCACCGAAGTGGCTGCGAGGGATGTGCGGTTGGCGCTGGCGTCTGCGGAAGAAGCGACGGATCTCCGCGGCGAGTTCGGTCTCAGCCGGCAACAGGGGCGGAGGGCGTCGGTAAGCGCGTCGACCTGGTCGGCGGTGGCGACGGGTCGTTCGGCTGCGGTTTCCTTTCCCGCGCCCCGAATACGGCAGGGATTGCAGGAATTGCGTCCGAAGTCTGGTCTAGGTTTTGCCTGTGAACCACAGCCGTTCCAACGCCGACGCGCCCCGCGGGCCTGACTTGCCGCCGTATCAGGTAGTCCTGGCAGAGACTGATTGGAGTTCGCTCCAGACGGCTTTCGGGAGTGGTGAGGACCTTCCCAAGGTCCTTGCACGGCTGTTCACGCCCGATGCCAAGACCCAGGTCACCGCTTTGTCGGAGCTGGGTGAGATGGTCGGCCACCAGAACACCATCTACGAAGCCACTGCCCCCGTCGCCCTGTATGTCGCCGGCATCCTCACCCACCCGGCGGCTACCACCCCCCGGCCCTATCGCAACGTTCCCGTCCGCGCGGCCCTGTTGAACTGGTTGGCTTCCACGGCCTACGACGCCTCCGACGAGATTGTTGGCCGCACGGAGCAGTACTTCCCTGGCCACCTCACCCCCGGCACCATCGTGGCGTCCTTCCGGGACCTGCGCCCGATGCTTTATCGGGCCGTCTCGCCCTTCCTGCAGGACAGCCACGCGGACGTGCGCGAAGCCGCCGTTGTCGCCGCGCTCATCCTCGCCGAGCACCCCGCGCTCGCCGAGCACCGCGATCACCTCGCCGTGCACGCGCGCGCCATCCTGGACACCAGCAGCGACGACCCCAACCGGCGTGTTGCCTGGAAGGCACTCGAAGCATGGGGCCACGACGTCACCGACCCTGAGCCTTTTTTGGAGGAGCCCTGGGACTGGCGGTCATATAGCGATGGCCGCGGCGATCTCGAACCGCCCTTCTGACCGATACGCGCATGGCCTGCGGGCGGAGTACTCCCACGCCGGAAGCCACACCCTCCAGTCGCGAAGCCTTGACCGGAACGGTCGGTGCCGCAAACCCAAGACCTCTCGCGCATACTCCAGCATGCTTGGCGTATGTCCTCAACGACTCGCATTACCGTCACACTCCCCAGCGCTCAGGTGGCGGAGCTTCGCAAGCTCACGGACAACGTCTCCGGCTATGCAGCGGAAGCCGTAGCCCGCCAGATCCGGCACCAGCTTCTGGGCGACGACCTTCGCCGATACGAGGAAGAGCACGGAAGCTTCAGCGACGAGGAGCTCGCCGAGGCCCACTCGAAGATCTTTGGCGCCGTCGGTTCCACCAAGGGGTCGGACGCAGCGTGAGCGAGCGCATCGAGACCGTTGTCCTGGACTCGGAAGGGCTCTCCGCCTGGATCGCGCAGGACCGCAGGTTTCTCGCGATGTTGCAGGTCTTCCACGGCATGGGAGCTGACCTCGTGATCGGGCGAACACCATCGTGGAAGTCAGTCACTCCCGTACCGACATCCCCCGTCCGAACCCAAGCTCGGAGCGCGAGTTCGATTCTCGTCACCCGCTCTTGAAACGAAGAAGGCCCAGTCGCTGACCTGGGCCTTCTTCGTCACCGTTCCGGAGGAACCGGAGTTCGCGGATCGTCGATGTTCACTGTGATCTCGAACCCCGAGGTCGAGCTGAACGTAGCGATGTTGCCGGACAGCTGAATTCGATCAAACGGATTGGATTCAGCGAAGAACATCGCCCAGATCAGCGCACGGTCGGCAGTCAGACGTGCGATGAATCCCTCCGAACCGTACGAACCTTCTCCGCCCCACAGAAACCCCTCACCTCCCAGGTCCACAGCGACAAGCCCATCGACCGCAGACACCCAGGATGGATCGCCTTCCAGCATCTCGTCGAGCTCGAACGGGGAGCTCACCGAGAAGCCACTCGGCGCGGCAGAGTCGAAGGCAACGTCATAGGAGTGCCCGTCGACATAATGGAGTGCGTCCTTGATGGGAAGCTCAAAGTCTTCCCACAGGCGTTCGATCATAGTCATTTCTTATTCTTACACTTCCCAGTTGCGCACGCGCTGTGGCCTCTCCTTGAGTCCGGTCGGGGGAAACCGGCTCACCCAGTTCATTTCTTTTCCGCGCGGAATTCATGCGCCTTTGGGGATTGCTGTGCCCAGGTCCGTCCGGTCGTCGAATCAGGGTGAACCGCATTCGGGTCGACACGTTCGATGATGACCGGCCGCCCTACTTCACGTGCCGCATCAAGCCTTCGATTGTCGTACGACACCAGCTGGCCGTCCACCTCCATGACCTTCGACGCCGTACCGGGGCGTCGCCAGTCCCACTCCCCCGAGCGCATCTTCTCCACATAGTCGTTCAGGGACACAGTGAGCGTTTTTCAACCTCAGGCTGACGGGGTTGGGGTCAAAGGCGGGTCTGGAGCAGCACGAGCAGTCGTGAGGTAGTACCGGTTGCGCCCCAAGCACACTGCTGTCTAGGACAGAAGCTGACCTAGCTCACGCCTACCGTCGCTGCTGGCAACCAACATCAGCGAAAGGACCGTGATGCCCGAGCAGACCAGCCCCGCGCCGGAGGGTTACACCACCGTTGCTCCCTGGGTCGTCACCGACGACACGGGGGCCTTTCTCGACTTCGTCACCCAGGCGTTCGGGGGCGAGGAACTCGGGCGGGTGTCGACCGAGGATGGCTTGATCGGTCACGCTGAGATCCGAGTCGGCGACACCGTCGTGTTGGCTTTTGACCGTCACACGGAATGGCCCGCCATGCCGAGCCTGCTGCGCGTATGTGTCGCGGATGTGGACGAGGCGTTCTCACGGGCCGTCACAACTGGCGCCCATGTCGTCACTTCCCTGGCCGACGACGCCTTCGGACAGCGCGGAGGACGTATCAAGGACCCCTTCGGCAACATCTGGTGGGTGGTCAGCTGCGTTGAGGACATCCCTGAGGGCGAGATGTGGAAGCGGCTGCAGGACCCCGTATACGCCGAGGCCATGCGCGTGGCTCAGGAGACACTCGACGCCGAGCTCAGCGGTAAACGCCACGGGCGCAGCAGTGCACCCGTCAGGACAACCAGCTAGATCCACGACGTCGGGGTTGGCATGCGCCAGGCCGGTAGCCAAGCAGCGTTTTCATTCTGCTTCGGCAGCTTGCCAGTTGGCCTGACACAGGGGTGAAGCCCCTGGTAGATGAGTTTTCGACCAAAAATTCCATCTTTACCAGAGGCTTCAGGTGCTTGTTTACCCCTCCGGCTGGACGCGTCCAGTTCCCGCCTCCGGTGAGGTCAGCAAGCGAAGGGCCCGGCCCCCGTATCTCTTTCGCGGTCCTGCAATGGGAGCCGCTGGCCTCTGGGCCCGGTATGACTGTGTCCCCCTGTCGACTGGATGACCTGGGGGTGGTGTCGCCAGCCCCGGAGGCAGTCACAGACGCTGATGAGGGGTCCGGCCACCGTCCGGTCCCGCGTGATGCCGGACCCGACATGACGAAGCTGCGCGGCAACCAAATCCGCATCATCACCCTCTGACCAGCCGGCCCGCCCGGAGCACGCGTCGCACTGCCAACTCTCGTGTCCCATCCGTGCCCAGCAGGGCGGACAACAGTGGTCAGATACGGTCCCAAAGACCGGGAGCCGCCCACCTGCCCATCACGAAATCGCAGGTCAGGGCCTGCAACGGCCCAAGCACCGCTGATTCCCCAGCTCAGAGCGCGAGTTCGATTCTCGTCACCCGCTCCATAGGAAAGCCCCAGGCCGCGGCCCGGGGCTTCTTCGTATGCGGCACCTTGTCACTGTCCGGTCGGCCTCGGAGGCCTTTTCCTGGATAATCGGCGTATGGCATCACAGCCCAGCCTTTCCGATCTCCGCCGCACCACGTTCGCACGGCGCCTGCCCGCGGCGCTGTCCGAGCTTGCCGGCCCCGAGCACGGCACAGTGAGCCTGCCCCTTCACCTGGCGTGGTCGGGACTGACCACGTTCGACCTCGATCAGCCCCGGCTACGGATGAGCTGCTACCGCATCGTCCTGGCCGAGGGCCGGCACGACGACCTGGTCCGGTACCTCAATCGCGGCCTCCTCATCAGCCTGTGGCCGATACTGCGCACACTGATCAGCCGTGACGTCCGTGAGGTCTGGGAACGCTCCTTCGACGAACTCGTCCACAGCCCCCAGGCCGCTGCGTGAACCTCACCGACCTGCACCGTCGCCTGCTGACAGACGTACTCGCCGTAGGCGGCACCTACCCTCTGGCGCTCACCGGCGGCTACGCGGTTCAGGCACACGGCTTGGTCGACCGGCTCAGCCAGGACCTCGACGTCGCGACCGAGAACCCCGACCGCATGGAGGACATCGCCACTGCCGTACGAGCGGGTCTGGAACAACGCGGATGGCAGGTAGCCGCCACTCTGGAAACAGACCCGCTCTCCGCACGCCTGATCGTCACCGATCTCGTCAGCGGTGAAGAGTGCGAGGTCGACATCCTCAAAGAAGCTCTCTGGCGACCGCCCGTACATACCGAGTACGGCCTGGTGCTGTCCCTCGAAGATGTCGTCGGCACCAAGGTCCGCGCCCTGGCCGACCGCGGACTCGCCAGGGACCTGATCGACGTACAGGCCGCCGCAGACCGCTGGAGCCCACGTCGAACTCGAGGAACTCGGACGTCGCCACGCCCGCGACTCCTTCGACCTGAGCGAGCTTCAAGTGCACTTGGGCGGAGCCGACTGGATCGACGACACGGAGTTCGCCGCCTACGGACTCGACGAGCAAGCAATCGCCAGGTTGCGGCAGTGGGCACAGACATGGGGCGACGACATCGGCGAACGGCTCCAGGAGCTGGAAGCTCCGCACGAAGACTGATGGCCGCATAGAGCCGGATGCTTGGCAGGATACCCATCAGGCTACTCAGACCTCGGTGACCGAGCCGCTTTTGTGCCAGGTCAGAGCCGCTTCGGCCGTCCCAAGGCCGTTGATTCCCCAACTCGGAGCGCGAGTTCGGCTCTCGTCGCCCGCGCCACGAGAGAGCCCGGACCGGCGGTCGTGGCCTCTTTGTTGTCTCTGGAATTCGACGCGTGGTTGTCTGGACTTCGACGTGTGCCATGCGCGTGTCGTCACCGTCCCTGGCCTCGGCACGACCTCGCTCTCGATCTCGAAGACTGGGCACTGCCGGCGTCCCCGACATCGCCGCGCCCGTCCGCCACCGGCTAATCCGTAGACCAGATCACTTCAGACCCTTCCCGGAGAACCCATGACCGTGAGCAAGAACATCAACAACCCCGTGGGCATGGGCGGCGGCCAGCGCAAGAGGCTGTCCCGCGCCGAACGGCAGAACAACGGCCCGCACCGCAACCTCGACCGCAAGGGCGCCGCCGACCAGAAAGCGGAGCTCGTACGCAAGATGCGTGAGAAGGCAGCCGCAGCCGAGGCCACAGGGCAGACGGGCAACGACACCGCGCAGAGCTGAACACCTCACTACTGCCGCAAGGTGACCCAGGGCAGGGCTCGGACCGCAACGCACGGTCCGGGCCCTGTTGCCGTACCGGGGCCCGGTACGGGGCCCTGCTGCCGTACCGGGTGCGGTCGGCCCCGTTCAGCTCTCGGGTCACCACCGCGCCTCAGCATCCCTGCCCTGCGGGGTCACCGATGTCCTGCCTCCTGGTCCACGTCTGCTCGGCGCCCTGCGTCTCCGACCCTCCCTCCAACGCCGAGGACCACGTGCGGGTGGCGTACACAGGCGATGGGTCCACGGGCCGAACGCTGTGGAAGCCCTCACGGCCGGGGGTGGTGCTGGATGTACCCCGTTTCCGCAGGCTGGGGCCATCGAGCGGGCGGACGGTCCGCGACATGCTCAAGGGGTCGCCGAGGAAGCCCTGTTGGAAGGAAGTCCCGTGTCCGTTCGTCTTCACACCTCCGCCCGGAACAAGCCGAGCAGCCAGCCGAACAACCGGCGCGGCCGCCGCGTGTTGTCGGTGGTCGCCGCGCTGGCGGTCCTGGGTGGCGGTCTCGCTGTGGGCGGGTCCCTGGCCTATGGCGCCCAGGGCCGTGCCGGTCACCGCGACGCCGTGAGCGAGGGCGCGAAGGACCTGGTGCGCGAGGACGGTTTCCCCGCCGTGCTGGCCGCCGTCGAGGGCCGGGACGGACGGGTCCGTGACTACACGGCCGGCACCGGTGACCTGGAGACCGGCGCCACCGTGCCGGTGAACGGCCAGGTGCGGGCCGGTAGCAACACCAAGCCCTTCACGTCGGCGGTCGTGCTCCAGCTGGTCGGTGAGGGCACGGTGGACCTGGACGAACCGATCGAGACGTACCTGCCGGGTCTGGTGCACGGCGACGGCATCGACGGGTCGCGGATCACCGTACGGAACCTGCTCCAGCACACCAGCGGCCTGCCCGACTACACCCGGTCGCTGCCCCCGAACCCGTTCGAGATCCGCGACACGTACTACAACCCGCGCGAGATGCTCGACCTCGCCCTGGGTGAGAAGGCCGTGTTCGAGCCCGGCGCGAAGTGGCAGTACAGCAACACCAATTACGTCCTCGCCGGGCTCCTCGTCGAGAAGGTCACCGGCCGCCCCTTCGGTGAGGAGATCACGAACCGGATCATCCGTCCCCTCGGTCTGAAGGACACCTACTGGCCGGACGCGGGCGAGCGCGGCATCCGGGGCAGCCACCCCAAGGGCTACGGGGCTTCCACGCCCGGCAACCCGCTGGAGGACATCACCCGCCTCGACCCGTCCCAGGCGTGGGCCGCCGGACAGCTCGTCACCACGCCGCGCGACCTCAACCACTTCTTCTCCGCCCTGCTCGGCGGCGAGGTGCTGGACGCCGCCGAGCTGAAGGAGATGACGACCACGGTTCCGGCCACGGAGGGCTCTCCGACGCCCGGCACCGAATACGGCCTGGGCCTCTTCCGTACCCCCCTGTCCTGCGGTGCCGATCTGTGGGGCCACGGCGGTTCCATCCACGGTTACGAGACCTTCGGCGGCGTCACGGACGACGGCCGCGCGGCCACGGCGGCCGTCACGGCACTGTCGAGCGCGGTGGCCGCCGAGCCCGAAGAGATGATGGAGGCGCACCAGCACGTACAGGACCTGGTGGACACGGCCATCTGTCAGTAGCCGCCCCCAGCCACCACCCACCTGCCACCCACCGCGTCGCTGCCCGACGGTCCCGGGCGGCGACGCGGTCGCCGTTGCCCGGGAGCCCGGGAGCCCGGTACGAGACAGCGGCGCGGCCCCGGCCTCCTCGCGACGCCGACACCTGGAGGGCCGAGCGGCCGCGCCGGGAACAACCCGTCCGGTCGGCACGGTTGCAACCGAGGGACCGGCGCCGCACGGGCGGGGAACATGGAGACCACGCGGGGACACGGAGTCCACGAGGCCGTCCGCCCCACCAGGCCCCGGGCCCGCGAGCGCGGAACGACCGCCGCGCACCCGGACCGAGACGTAGTTCCGCAGGAGGACTGTTTTCCATGACCGACCGGCCCTTGACGCTCATGGCAGTACACGCCCACCCCGACGACGAGGCCACCAGCACCGGTGGGATCCTCGCGCGGTACGCGGCGGAAGGCATCCGCACGGTCCTCGTGACGTGTACCGACGGCGGTTGCGGTGACGGACCCGGGGGTGTCAAACCAGGCGACCCGCGACACGATCCCGCGGCCGTCGCCTCGATGCGCCGTCAGGAACTCCAGGCGAGCTGTGACGTCCTGAAGATCAGCGATCTGGAGATGCTGGACTACGCCGACTCCGGGATGATCGGCTGGCCGAGCAACGAGGCCCCCGAGTCCTTCTGGCAGACCCCGGTGGAGGAGGGCGCCGCCCGCCTCGCGGAACTCATGCGGCACTACCGGCCCGATGTGGTCGTCACCTACGACGAGAACGGCTTCTACGGCCACCCCGACCACATCCAGGCCCACCGCATCACCATGGCCGCGCTGGAGATGACCGCGCTGACCCCGAAGGTGTACTGGACGACGATGCCCCGCTCGCAGATGCAGCGGTTCGGGGAGACCATGCGCGAGTTCGGTGAGGACATGCCGGAGCCGGATCCCGCCGAGGCCGCCGCGCTGGCCGAGATCGGTCTCCCCGACGACGAGATCACCACATGGGTGGACGCCTCCGCATTCAGTGATCAGAAGTTCGACGCGCTGGCCGCCCACTCCAGCCAGGGCGAGAACATCTTCTTCCTCAAGATGGGCAAGGAGAGGTTCCGCGAGTGGATGGGCACGGAGACCTTCGTCCGTGTCAAGGACGCCACCGGAGCGGCCGTACCCGAGAACGACCTCTTCGCCGGACTGCGCTGATCCGTCCGGCCGGCCGGGGGCCCCTCTCCTCAGGGCCCCTTCTCGGGGCTGCCTCAGGGCCCCTCCTCAGGCAGCCTTCTCAGGTCGCCTCGGGGGAGGCCCGGGTCCCACCCGCGGTGGCGATGAGGGCAGCCACGTATGCGGGGGCTTCGTCAACCAGGAGATGACCCCCGCGGGGCACCACCTCAAGCTCGATGCCGAACGCCTTGCGCACGGCCGGGCCGAGGCGTCGAGGCGGCAGGAAGGTGTCGTGCTCACCCGCGATGACACAGCGGCGAAGCCGCGTCGGGGGCACATCCGCGACCCCTGGGGATCCGCTGGAGCGGACGTGCCGCCCGACGAGGGTCATCCATTCCACCAGCTCGGCGCGTGGCTGGTGGCCGGGTGCGTGCATGGTTCGCAGGAGCCGGGCACTGCGTTGCGGCGTCGGGCGCACATACCAGGCGGCTGATACGGCCATCACGCCGGGGCTGACGCGGAGCCTGGTCAGTCCGCCTGGACACACGAGTACCTGTCGTTCGACGCCCGGCGAGGCGCACGAGACGGCGACCGCCGCGCCGAAGGAGTGCCCCAGGACCGTCACGGGCCCGACCGACAACTCCTTCAACGTCTCGGCCAGCCAGGCGCCGTACCAGGAGAGTCTGCCGTCGGCCGGTCCGCGTTCGGTGGAACTGAGGCCCGGCTGCCCCGGTATGTCCACGAGGAGGACCCGGTGTCCGGCGGTGACCAGAGCGGTCGCCAACGGCAAGGAGGAAGCGGCGTTGAAATTGGTTCCGGGGAGAAAGACCACCGTCGTCGAGCCGGAGCCCGCAGCCACGATGTGCGTGGGCGCCCCCTTGGCGGTCACCTCCACCCGCTCGTGCGGAACCGTCCACCGTTCGAGCTGATCGGCGCACCAGTCCTGGACGGACCGACGGCCCCTCTCGTCACGGTAGATCGACCCCATCCCGCGAGTATGCCCTGCCTGGACCGGCACCAGGGAGGTCCTGCGCGGACGGCCCCTCCGGGCACCACCCCGCAGGCCCCCCACGGCCCCCACAGCCCGTCCGGCACCAACCGCTCACCCATCCCGCCCCATCCAACAGCCCACCCACCCAGACGAGATGACCTCTCAGGCGAAGGCGCCAGCATTCTCCGAGGCCCATTCCAGAAAGGCCCTGGCCGGGGAGCCGGTGATCCGGGAAACGGTGTCACGCACGGTGAGCAGCTCATCGTTGAGATCGCCGCCCGTCAGGTCGAGCACCGCGTCGGCGGCTTCGTCGCCGAGGAAGGCGGCCATCCCCCGATGGGCCTCCTCCCGGCTGATCTCGGCGAACGGCACCTCCCGCCCCAGTACCGCCGCGATAGCCTCGACCTGCTGACGAGCGGTGATCCGCTCCGGGCCGGTCAGGGCGTACGTCCGCTCCCGGTGGCCGGGCTCGGTCAGCGCGACCCGGGCCACCGACGCGATGTCCGCGGGGTGGATCGTGGGGAGGCCGACGTCCGCGTAGGGCACACGGACCGTTTCGTGCCCGCGGATCGCGTCCGCCCACCACAGCGCGTTCGAGGCGAACTGGGTCGGCCGCAGGATGGTCCACGCCATGCCGCTGTCCTTGAGCAGACGCTCGACGGCCGAGTTCTCGCCGGCGGGGCCGAGATGCGGATGCGTCTCGACGGTGATGGACGACACCAGCACCACGTGTTCCACGCCCGCTCGCCCCGCCGCATCGAGGATGTCCGCGTCCGCCCCCACCCGTGACACGTGGAACAGTGAACGCACGTCCTCCAGCGCCGAGTTCAGCGAGGCTGCCCGTGCGAGGTCGCCCTCGACCGCTTCGACCCTCTCCGGAAACACGGCCCTCGCGGGGTCACGTGTGAGCCCCCTCAACGGTCCGGCGTCGAGCGCGTGCAGCTCCTTCACGAGGGCTCGTCCAATATTTCCGGTGGCCCCGGTCACAAGTATCACGAGGTCTTCTCCCGTCGTCCGGCAGCGGCAGCGGCACCCGTAGTGGTCGGTGCCGGCCTGACGCTAAGACCTCAACCAAACTTGACGTCAAGGCGGTTCGGGTATCCGGCAGATGGGGGCAGATGGGGACCGCTCCAGGATCGGGGGTGAGACATCTCCGGGCGCTCACGGCATCTACAGAGGAGCGGGCGTTCCGGCGGCTCTCGTCAGGGGTGGGTTCTGCTGTTCGTGCCCGTCCGCCCGTACCCGGTGGGCGGGTTCGGACGCCCGTGCGGGCGATCCTCACTCACCGCACCGGGAAGCCGAAGGAGTAGCCCTCCTGCTTCAGCCAGGGCAGCACCTCGCGCAGGGCGGCCAGGGTCTGGGAGCGTTCCCCTCCCGCGTCGTGGAAGAGGACGGTCGGCCCGTTGGAGATCTCGCTCTTGACGGTGGCGACCATGGTGTCCACGCCGGGGTGCTCGAAGTCCTTGGTGTCGACGTTCCAGCCCAGCGGCCGCATGCCCCGGGACGCGGCGAGATGACGGCTGTACGGGGTGAAGGCACCGCCCGGGGCCCGGTAGTACTGCGGCCGGACGCCTCCGGATGCCTTGGTGATCATGCGTTCGGCGTCGAGGATCTGCTGGCGCTGGTAGGCCTCGGACTTGGTGTCCATGGCGGTGTCGTGCGAGACGGTGTGGTTGCACAGCCGGTGTCCGTCTGCCACAACGGCCTTGACCAGGTCCGGGTACGCCTCGGCCTGCGTGCCGACCATGCAGAACGTGGCCTTCACGCCGCTGTCCTTCAGCAGTTCCAGCACCTGCGGCGTCCAGACCGGGTCCGGTCCGTCGTCGATGGTGATGTTGACACCCTTGGCACCGCGGTCCGATGCGTGCGCGATGTCCTCCGCGACCTTGGCCACCTGGTCCTGCGGCTGGGCCTCCGGCGCCGAGGCGCTCGCTTGAGGCCTTCCTCCGGCGGGGTCGGCCTGGGCGGTCCACACCGAGGCGGCAGCGGCCACCGCCGTCACCCCGAGCGCCGCTGCGAGGAGCCGGCTGTGCCATGCCCTTCCCTTGTGCTTCGCCATGTCCGCCCGCCCCTTTGCTGCCTCCGCCGATGCCGTGCACCCATGAAGACACACGAACACCCCAGCAAGATCCCCCGGTTACCGTTCGCGGACGAACCTGCAGGGGGCCGGCGACAAACACAGGAGTTCCGCGACAGAGGAGGGCCCCCTTCCGCGGCCACGCCCCGTCCGGACACCGTCGCCGCGGAACCCGAGGCGCCCGACCACGCGGAACGCCCGCCCACGCGGAACGCCCGCCCACGCGGAACGCCCGGCTGGGAGGTACCAGCCGGGCGTTCTGGCTGAGCCGCTGACATCAGCCGCTTGACCAGCAGGTTGCTACGCCCTCTTGAATTCGCTACCGGGAAGGGGGCTCATGCCGCCGGCGTGGCTTCTAAGCCACCGGCTCAGATCGTCGGTGTGTCATCGACGATCTCCTTGTGCGGTTCGACAATGAACTTCCAGCCCTCGCTGGGCTCCAGGAACCGCACGCGGGTCGGGTAGATGTCCAGGGCGCGGCGGTCGCGGTTCTGGCTGTTGTTCTTCCGGCCCCGGACCGGCTCCTCGTAGAGGTCGATCTTGACGTCCGGGACGGCGACGACTTCCTCGCTCCAGCGCTGGACGACCCCCGCGCCGAACGCGTCCCGGGCGGCGGAGTAGAGGGCCCCGAGGGCCTCCGTGTTCCCGTTGGGCACGAAGAGAGCAAGGTTCAGGAGGACACCGGCGCTCTGGATGACCTCGATTTCCTCCCCCGCCGTGTCCGCGATCCAGATACCGCCTTCTTCGGCATTGTCCGGGAGGACGTGGACTTCCTCGCCGAAGACCGTCCTCGCCGCGAAGGACCCTCCCTCGAAGTTCTTACCCGGCTCCGTCAGGAAAGCCGGGGCGTAGCAGTCGAGAGGAAGGCCCTCCATCCCTGCCGAGACGAAGATGCCGTCCTGAAGGCCCAACTCCGAAATTTCTTCGGCCGTAAGACGTCGAGCCGTAACCTTCTCAGTGTGCACGCCATTCCCCTTTTAATCGTGGCGTCCGGTGAATTCATCAATACTCTACCACGAAAATGATCAACGACTTGCTGTCGTACATGTCTTCACGATCACGACACTACGGGCCAATCAGTCGGGTTAATCCCTTCCGGGAGAGAGGGCGGAAGGCTCCTCCCGCATCACCTCCGCACGGTGGTACACACAGAGCAATGCGGCGGCTCCATTCAGGAGGTGATCCCCTCGCTTCAGCGCTGCTTTCGACGACGAAGTCGGCCGCCAAGCAGCAGTCACCGGGAGTTCCCACGCGATGACCGCGCCGCCGACTACGAGCCGTGTGGACACGGCACGGGCGGCTCTCCGGCGGCCCGGCGGTCCGGCGAAGGCTGTCTTCGGAGCGACGGCGGAACCGACCGCGCCACCGGCCGGCCGGCACATCTGCGGAGCCGTATGCGTAAACAGCGAATCGGCAACAGCGAATCGGCAAGGTCGGCAGCGGTGGCGTCCTCCGAACAAAAGAGGAGGGCGGCAGGCCCGTCGCCCGACATGGGGCAGAAGCTCGGACCGTGGAACGCACAACACCGGAGCCGGAACGGATATCATCCGTCACGTCATCTCGCGGGAGCATTCCGGCTCCGAGTTCGCGGCAGCCGGTCGACGAACATCGCCCCACGCGATGCGCGCATGTACGAGTCCGACGCGAGCCGCAGCGTTCCCGATCCTCTCGGACTCCCCCTGGACAGAATACGCCGGCACTCCGACCAGTAGTGAAGAAACGACATCCGGATTCGTATATCACCGAGATGCGCACCCTCAATCCCAGAATGGGATGAATCGCCACGACGGAAAGTGAGAATCTTGTGCGAATTACGGAGATCGAGATCGTCACGGCGAAATGAAACGCCGTCCTCGACTCCCGAGACGACTCGCGCCACCTACCCGGTGCATCTCCCGCGTCGACTCGGAGTACGGACCTCCCCGCCTCTGTCCGTAGACATCGTTTGCCTGTGAACACGGTCGGCTCTTCCCCGGCCCGGTCACGCGGCGGGAGCGGCTTCTTCCGGACGCCTTCCGGACCGGCCGGGGTGTTCCAGGTCCCGGCGGGGGTCGCGGCCGCGCAGAGTGGTCCGTATGACGACACCCGCAGAGCTGCTCCGCTCCCTCGCCCGTACCCGCGCCTCGCTCGACGGCGAGGAGGTCACATACTGGTGGTCCGGAGACGTGTACTCCTGGGCCCCCGACCAGCCCTACCAGCGGCTCTTCGGTTTCGAAGGGCTCAACGTCGCCCGTCTGGCGCAGGACCCCGAGGCCGGCCCCGACTCCTACCAACTGCTCACCCGTGAGGCCGCCTTCTACCTGGACCCCGTCACCCGGGAGATCCTGGAGACCTGGCAGGACCTGCCGGTGGTCCACGTCTGGAACGACCCGGCGAACCAGAAGTGGCGCCCTTTCCCGGTTCCGACGACCGAACTCGGCGGACAGGTCTGCTTCAGCCTGGAGATCCCGCTCGCCTACCCCTCGCCGCTGCCGGTCGCCCAGTACCCCGTCCACTCGTCCGGTGACACGTACAAGGCCCTGGAGCTCTTCCAGTTCTTCGCCGACCGTACCGACCTGGCCGGTCCGGCCCCCGGTGTCCCGGCCACCATGTCGTGGACCCGGATGTCCCCGTGGCTCCCGTGGATGGCCCGCGGCCAGGCGCCCGGCGGCCTCACCTTCCACTGCCGGGGCCGCAAGCTGGGCTCGTACGCCGAGGTCCCCGAGCGCACCCGTGCCTACATCGCCGACCGTCACCCGGAGTTCGCCCACGCCCCGGAGGCGTGGAGCGAGCCGAACGAGACCAGTTGGACGTACTTCCGCAGGCTCCATCCACCGAGGTAGCCGCCGGGCTTCCCTTCACCACCGGCCCGTCCCGTCCCGGCCGACGCCCCGGCCTGGAGGGGACTTCCGCCGACGCCGGTCCCCACCAGGCCCAGCGACCCGGTCACTCGGTGACGGTGAAGGGTGTGTCCGCCCGCTTGTCGCTGTCCAGCCCCTTGACCTCGATCGACTTCTGCGAGCGGTCCGCGTAGGTCGGGGGAACCTTGATCTCCGCGACGAAGCCACCTTCGTCGGAGGCCGTGACGTCCCGGAGGTCCCAGCTCGCGGCGTAGGCGCCGTTGAACGTGATCCGTACGCGCTCGTCCGCCGCGAAGCCCGAGCCGGTGAGGGTGATCTTCGAACCCGCCGGGCCGCTGTCCGGGGTCGCCTCGATCCGGGCGTTCGCCGACACCTCCGGGGCCGGGCTCTCGACGGGCAGGGTCTGGACCGGCTGCGCCTCCGACGGTTCCTCGGACGGGGACTCCGAGGTGGACGTGGACGGGGAGGCCGAGCTGATCGACTCCTGGGTGGAGGTGACCGCGGCCGGGCCGGGTTGCGCGGCGGGCCTGTCGTCGCCGCCCACCGCCACAGCCGTGATGACCGCGGCCACGACGGTGGCCGCGGCAGTGACCAGTGCCGCCGTCACCGCGCCCCTGTTCGTCCCGCCGTGCGGGACGGCGGGCGCGTTGGCCGGCGGAGGCGGTACCGAGGGGAGCGGCGGGTGCGCCGGGGGCGGAGGCGGGGGATGTGCGCCGGGTGAGTGGCCCACGCCGCCGGGTTCGGACACCGTGCAACCTCCAGAGTCAGTGGCCTGATCGGCTGATAACTCTAGCGACTATGACGGGTCGTCAACTCACTAATTAACGCCCGCTATTGGTCTCCATGCACGTCCCGGCGTCGCGGCCGAGTCCGGGTCGCGGCAGAAGGGCTGCTTCGACCGGCGCCGCGGAAGCGCGCGAACCCCCACGGGCCCGCGACGGCCGGCTGAGCCGTGCGGTGTGCCGCCCGAGCACGGTCCGGGGCGGGCGGACCGGCCCGCGGGCGAGAGGCACACACCGCCCCTCGCCCGTGGGCGGGGCCCTCCACCGCCGGCCACCGGTCCGTGCGTGACCGACGGTGGCCGCCTCCCGCGCGCCTACCGCACTCCGGTCGGCGCGTGTCGGCACAGGTCACGGCCGCGACCTGCACGGATACCCCACGCCCCCCCCCAGGCCCCGGGGCCCGATCACGTCACGACGTCACGACGTCACACAGCCGATCGTCCCCGCCGGGAAGTTGTTGCCCGACGAATTGGCGGTGAATCCGAAGGTGACACTGCCGTCCGGGGCGATCACCCGGTTGTGGTCCACGTTGCGCACGGTCACGGTCCCGTCCGACCCGGTCGACAGCGTGCCGTTCCAGACGGAGTTGATCTGTGTGCCCGTACCGAGCTTCCACTGGACGGCCCAGCCGTTGCGAGGCTCCGTACCGTGGTTCATGACCTCGACGGACGCCTGGAAGCCACCGTTCCAGGAGCTCTCGACGTTGTACACGGCCATGCAGGAACCGGTGTGCTCAGGGTCCGTCGGCGTCGGGGTGGGAGTCGGGGTCGGCGTGCCGTTGCCGGAGTCGCCGATGCCGGTCACCTCGCCCTTGCCACCGTCGAAGACGATGTCCGAGCAGGAGAAGAAGTTCTCCTGGCTGTCCGAGCGCACCCACTGGATGAACATCAGCGCGTCACCGGAGCGGCCCGAGGGGAGCGTCAGGTCCCAGTAGTAGTGGCCGCCGTTGGCGCCCGGCGAGCCCTGCTGCGGCGGGTTGGAGACGGTCTGCACCAACTGGAGGTCGTTCCAGCCCAGCGCGGACGTGGGCGACCACGACGGCTTGGTGACGTACACCCGGAAGTCACCCGGGTGGGCGGCCCAGTTGCTGTACTGGAGCTGGATCCCGGCACCGGAGGTCAGGTGCGTCCTGGGCCAGTCGGCGCGTGCGGCGTTGTAGGCGGAGAAGTCGTACGGGGAGCGGTCACCGGCGCTGCACAGCGTGCCGTCCGGCACGTAACCGGCGCCACGCCCGCCCGCGTTGGAGTCGAGCACGGCGAACCAGTTGTACAGCGCGTTCGCGCCACTCTTGCTCAGTGCGTCCCGGCAGGCCGGGTTCGTCGGGTTCAGGGCGCCGGTACCGCTGAGGGCGTCCACCTGACACAGATAGGTGCGCGAGCCCGGCATCATCGCGACACCGTGGGCCTCCGCCTTGCCCTGCCAGAGGGCGGTGAGGCCTAAGGCGCCGAGCAGGGTGGCCAGCACCGCTGCCAGGGAGATGAGTCTGCTGCGTCCAGCCATGGAGGGAAGTCTCCTTTTCCGAAGAGGTGCGACGAGTCGTCGGAGGCATTGCGTAGCGGTGTGCCCGAGGTCCGGGAGCCTGGTCCGTTCGCGGGTGCGGGCGAGGTGTCGTCCGCGCCTTCGGAGTGGGAGCGCTCCCATCATTCGGCTTGGGACGGACTGTAGAAGCGAATCGTGTACCTGACAAGACTGTGCGCAGCGGACCCTCGAAGGAATTCCGGGACCCTCACGTGAGGCCCGGTCCCGGCCCGCCCCCCGGCCCCCTCACGCGCTTCCGCTTCCGCCTCCGCGCCCCGCCCCCGTCACCCGCCGGGGCCGCACGGCGCGGAGCCGGCTCCGGCGGCTCACGGGCGCACGTCCAGGCGGTCGACGAGTGCGCGCAGGGCCCGGAGTTCGGTGTCGAGCGCCTGCGCGCCGTCCCGGGTGAGGGTGATCCACGTACGGGGGCGGCGGCCCGCGTACCCCTTCTCCAGGGTGATCAGTCCCGAGTCCTCCAGCACCTTCAGATGCCGGGAGAGGTTGCCGTCGGTGACGGCCAACTGCTTCTTCAGGAAGCCGAAGTCGACGCGCTCCACCTCGCGGGCGACGGCGAGGACACCGAGCCGTACGCGCTGGTGGACGGTGTCGTCCAGCGCCCGGGTCGGATGCGGGTTCTCGTGATCGTCCCGCGCTGCCGGCGGGTCCTCGACGCTCATGGAACGACGGTACGCGGGACGTCGGCGACCGGTCCGGTCCGCCGCCGGGCCGCCGCCCGCAGGACCAGGCCGGGGACCAGCAGGACCGCTGCCAGCAGGAGCGCCTTGGTCCCCGGTCCGTCGAGCGCGCCCGGCTGCGCGGGATGGACCCAGGGGAGCCACCCCGTGCCCCAGGAGGCGCCCAGATACCCGGTGAGGAGCAGGGCGTGCGCCACCCCGGCCGCCGCCGTGGCCCAGCTGCGCTCGGTCAGACCGAGAGCGAGAAGGCCGATGCCGACCAGGTACCACGGAGTGGCGTACGTGGCCTCCAGCATTTCCACCTCCCAGGGCTGGTTCCGGCCGAACAGGAGCGCTCCCAGAGCCGCCGCGACCGCCACGGCGGCGACCGCGACGGCACCGGCCCATCCCCACAGCCGGGGGACGACGCCCCGCTTCTCGCCGCGCACCCGGTACCAGCGGGCACAGACGATCCACGCGAGGGGAAGCAGCGCGAACCAGACTCCCCACCCCGCGAAGCGCAGGACCGCCCCGTCGAACTCGCCCTGGAGGCACGGGGTTCCGGGCTCGTGGACCACACACAGCCCCGTCAACTCCGCGTAGGCGAAGGCCGGGTAGGAGGCGACGTAGCGGCCGTGCGCACCGAAGTTGTACGCGTACTCGGCGATCGGCGCGGCCGCCAGCGCCAGGAGACCGAACCCGAGCAGGGGAACCCACGAACCGTTCACCTGCGTACGGGTCCTGGCCCGCAGGCCTTCCGTCGCCGCCAGCAGACCGGCCGCACGCTCCCCGGCCCCGAACGCGTCCGGGCCGCTCGTCGCGGATGTCTCCATGGATGTCCCCCGGTGGTCGTTCTCCTACGTGGACACGCGGCCGGTACGTGGCCGGTACGCGGTAGGCCGCCGGACCGGCGGCACCACCAACTTTGCGTCACAAAGTACATGGCGGTCAAGAGCGAGCAGGGACCCGAGCGAGGACGCGGACGGGGGCGGGGAGCGAGGACGCGGGCGGGAAACACTCCACCCAGGGTGGATACATATCTGTGCCCGCCGGATGAGAAAGGGGAATGACGCGCGATGAAGATATTCGAAACGACGGACCAGGCATAATTCAGTACCACGCGGAGCCGATCTCACCGTGGTACTGTCGAAGTCAGTTGCAGTTGTGGTTCCCAAAAACTCCAAGTGCTTCTACGGCGGTTCCCATCGCCGAGGAGCGCTTTTGTATGTCCGGTCATCCACCGGTCGGGGCGATCATCACGCGACACGGATTCCGCACAGTGCGGATTCCGGGCACAGCCCCGAAGGAGATTTGACATGGCATCTGGCACCGTGAAGTGGTTCAACTCGGAAAAGGGTTTCGGTTTCATCGAGCAGGACGGTGGCGGCGCTGACGTGTTCGCCCACTACTCGAACATCGCCGCCCAGGGCTTCCGTGAGCTCCAGGAAGGCCAGAAGGTGAACTTCGACATCGCGCAGGGCCAGAAGGGCCCGACGGCGGAGAACATCGTTCCCGCCTGATCAGACGCGCAGCACGAGCTGGGGCCCGCACCTTGGGTGCGGGCCCCGGCTCGTTTCGTTCGAGGGCGCCTTCCGACCGCGTCCGCCCTCGCGCCCCGCCCCGCGGCGGCGGCCCCCGCCCGACCCGGCGGACCCCCACCCGGGCGGCCCGGCACCCTGTGTTCCGTACGAGATCGTGCTCCGGAACCAGGCCCCGCCCAGAGGACTTCACGCATCCGGACCGGGACGCCGATTCCTCCACCGGCCGGACCCGCTTTCTTTTTCGCCCAGGCTTTCGCTTCCGATTTTCTTCCGGCCCGCCTGGCTTCTGTTCTCACTTTCGTTCCGGCTCGTTCTCGCGATTCGCCGTGCTGCTCATTCGCTGCGGGAATACCTTGATACGTGCCTCGTCGAGGAAGGTTCCGCATGAACCGCACGCGTACGAACCGCAGCACCCGCACGAACAGTAATCGCACGGATGACCGCTCCTCCCGGACCCGTGGGGACGGCGGCCGTTCCGGCGCTTCCCGGCCGGGCGGCAACGGTCGCCGGTCCGCCCCGGTGCGGGGCGAGTTCGCGCTCCCGAAGACCGTCACCCCCGCACTGCCCGCCGTCGAGGCCTTCGCCGATCTCGGCATGCCCGAACAGCTTCTCGCCGCGCTCGGGGCCGAGGGCGTGACCGTACCGTTCCCGATCCAGGGGGCGACCCTGCCCAACACCCTCGCGGGCCGTGACGTCCTCGGCCGTGGCCGGACCGGCTCCGGCAAGACACTGGCCTTCGGGCTGGCGCTGCTCGCCCGTACCGCCGGGCGGCGCGCCGAGCCCCGGCAGCCGCTCGCCCTGGTTCTCGTCCCCACCCGCGAGCTGGCCCAGCAGGTGACCGACGCGCTCACGCCGTACGCCCGTTCCGTCCGGCTGCGGCTGGCCACCGTCGTCGGCGGGATGTCGATCGGCAGGCAGGCCGGTGCGCTGCGCACCGGTACGGAGATCGTCATCGCGACGCCCGGCCGGCTCAAGGACCTCATCGACCGTGGCGACTGCCGGCTGGACCAGGTGGACATCACCGTCCTGGACGAGGCCGACCAGATGGCCGACATGGGCTTCATGCCGCAGGTCACGGCGTTGCTCGACCAGGTCCGCCCGGGGGGCCAGCGCATGCTGTTCTCCGCGACCCTGGACCGCAACGTCGATCTGCTGGTCCGCCGCTACCTGACCGATCCGGTCGTGCACTCCGTCGACCCCTCGGCCGCCACGGTCACGACGATGGAACACCACGTCCTGCATGTGCACGGCTCCGACAAGCACGCCACGACGACCGAGATCGCGGCGCGCGAGGGCCGGGTGATCATGTTCCTGGACACCAAGCACGCCGTCGACCGGCTGACCCAGGACCTGCTGAACAGCGGGGTGCGGGCCGCCGCGCTGCACGGCGGCAAGTCACAGCCGCAGCGCACCCGCACCCTGACGCAGTTCAAGTCCGGGCACGTCACGGTGCTGGTCGCCACGAACGTTGCCGCACGCGGCATCCACGTCGACCACCTCGACCTGGTCGTCAACGTCGATCCGCCGACCGACCACAAGGACTACCTGCACCGGGGCGGCCGTACCGCCCGCGCCGGGGAGTCCGGCAGCGTCGTCACCCTGGTCACCCCCGGCCAGCGCCGGGCCGTGACCCGGCTCATGTCGGACGCCGGTATCCGGCCGCTGGTCACCCAGGTCCGTTCCGGCGAGGCCGAGTTGAGCCGGATCACCGGCGCCCAGGCACCTTCCGGTGTACCGGTCGTGATCGCCGCCCCGGTCACCGAGCGGCCCAGGCGCGCCGGCGCGTCACGCCCCCGGCGCGGGCGCCCCGCGCAGTCCGCGCGCCGCGCCGCGACGCCGCGGCGTCCCGCCTTCGACCCGGCGGCCTGAGACCGTGTCCCTGACGTCCGTCCCCGTAGGAGGCGCCTTGTGACATCGCTTCAGACGCGACCGCAGCCGGCGGGGTCCCGCTTCCCCGACGCATCGGGAGCGTGCCGTCCCGGAGGTCGGGGACGGCACGACCGTCGAGGTGGCCCTCGCGCCGTCACCGTCTGAACCGCGCTCCCGGCTCCGTACCCCCTCTACCCGCTGTGAGGCATCATGCGCTGTGTCATCGCCCGTTTCCCGTTCGATCTGACCAAGGGCGGCGTGCTGGAATCGATGCGGTCGGTCAAGCCCGAGCCGATCACCGGTGAGTCCGTGACCATCGGCCGCCGTCAGTACCCCGCCAAGCAGGTGGGCGAGGTCGTCACCCGCCAGGACCGCCGGGACTTCAGCGCCGGTGAGGTCATCCGGGCCATGACCCTCCTCGGGTTCACCTGCCACACGCTGCCCGCGGCCGCGCCGGCGCGGGCCCTCAGCCCGCTGGAGCGGGCCTCCGCAGACCTCGGCACGCCCACCGGCTGACCCCGCCCGCCCGGCGCGGCCGGGTGCCCGGCAGACGACGAGGGCCCGGCCACCTGGTGTGGCCGGGCCCTCGCGGTGTGCCGGAGCGCCGCCCGGCGGGCAGCGCTCCGGCGCTCGCGTCCGACAGGTCAGTGGTAGCTGAAGTCCCCCATGGTCCAGGCGCTCACGTCCTCGATCGAGACCCGGTACATCCCGCCCGTCTCGGGGATGCCCACCGTGCCCTGGAGGATGCGTGCGACGTGGAAGTGCAGATGTGTGGGCGGCCCTTCCGCGGGGCCGCGGGCGGTGAAGGCCTTCGCGAACTCGCCCAGCTGGGCCGAGTCCGTCAGCACCTCCGACACCCGCTGCCGCCAGACCGCTTCCGGGGCCAGCCGGCCGGTGATGACCGCGCCACCGGTGACGACGGTCAAGGACATCTGATTGCTTTGCCCGGACTCCACCATGGCGGCGACGTCGACGAGCAGTTCGTCAGGCTGTGACATGACAGCGGATTCTATCCGGCGGGTCCACCGGCGTCCGGGGCGCACCGGCCTCGCCCCCGCGCCGCTCGCCCTCCGGCGCACCGGACACCACCGCCGCCGCCGCGGCGCACCGGCCGCGCCCTGTCTTCCCTCCAGCGTGCGAAACCGGACGTCGGCCGGTCACCGGTACCGGGGGATGGTGTTGTATTCCTTTCGGGGCCCCGGTGCCGTACGGCGTCGAGGCCCCCGACACGCGTCCCCCACGAAGAGGTGCAGATGACAGCGGAAAGTCCGCTCGGCGGCAGGCTCGACGACGACGACTACCCCGCCTACACGATGGGCAGGGCGGTCGAGATGCTCGGCACCACCGCCGGTTTCCTCCGCGCCCTCGGGGAGGCCAGGCTCATCACCCCGCTCCGCTCCGAGGGCGGCCACCGGCGTTACTCCCGGTATCAGCTGCGGATCGCGGCCCGCGCCCGGGAACTCGTCGACCAGGGCACCCCGATCGAGGCCGCCTGCCGCATCATCATCCTTGAGGACCAGCTCGAAGAGGCCCAGCGCATCAACGCCGAGTACCGGGCGGCGGCGGGCGGAACGGACACCGGCACCGGCACGGACGCGGGCACCGGCACCGGCACCGGAACCACCGGCTGAGCACGGCCCCGTACCCCTCCCCGGCGGACCCCGCCACCCTCGCCGTCCTCGCCGCCCCGGCCCGGCGAGGGTCCGCCCCCGCCCGGAAAACCACCGCCCCGGCCGGGACCGCTGCGCTACAGTCGTAGGGTCCTGTCGTCTCCGATAGAGGTGGACGTTGCGCATCTGAGGTCCGCGATCATCGCGCGGTACGGCTCCTGCCGTGACCCGTCACGCCGCCGCCGGCTTTCCGGCCGCCCCGTGACCCCCGCGTGGATGCGACCTCGGTGCCCTGCCCGTCCCCGGCCTCCGGAGACCGGACGCACCCCCCGTTCCTCACCTGGCCCGGTCGCCGCGTGGTGCTCGCATACGAAGCCCCTGTTCACACGCTGACGCCTGCGAGGATCACCATGTCCCAGCCACTCGCCCCCGCCACCTCCCTCACCTGCTCCGCGCTGTCCTTCCGGTGGCCGGACGGCACCGAGGTCTTCGACGGCCTGTCCCTCACCGTGGGCCACGGCCGCACCGGCCTCGTCGGCACCAACGGCTCCGGGAAGTCCACCCTGCTGCGGCTGCTGGCCGGCCGGCTGCGGCCCTCGGCGGGATCGGTCACCGTCGGCGGCCGCCTCGCCTACCTGCCGCAGAACCTCACCCTGGACACCTCGCTCCGGGTGGACGCGGCCCTCGGCATCGCCGAGCGGCGGGCCGCGCTGCGCGCCATCGAGTCCGGGGACGCCGCCGTCGAGCACTTCGAGACGCTCGGCGACGACTGGGACGTCGAGGAGCGCGCGCTGGCGACGCTCGGCACGCTCGGCCTCGACGGCATCGGCCTGGACCGCACCGTCGGTCAGCTGTCCGGCGGCGAGAGCGTGCTGCTGCGCCTGGCCGCCCTGCTGCTGGAACGCCCCGACGTCCTGCTCCTCGACGAGCCGACCAACAACCTCGACGTGTTCGCGCGCCGCAGACTGTACGAGGCCGTCGACTCCTGGCGCTCCGGCATCCTCCTCGTGGTCAGCCACGACCGTGACCTGCTGGAACGCGTCGACCGCATCGCCGACCTGCGCGCCGGCTCGGTGAGCTGGTACGGCGGCGGCCACTCCGCGTACGAGGAGGCGCTGGCCACGCAGCAGGAGGCCGCCGGACGGATGCTGCGGGCCGCCGAGTCCGACGTGCGCCGGCAGAAGCGCGAGCTGGAGGAGGCCCGGACCAAGGTCGCCCGGCGGCAGCGCCACAACAAGAAGATGGACGCCCAGAACCGCGCCCCGAGGATCGTCGCGGGCGCGCACAAGCGGTCGTCGCAGGAGGCGGCGGGCAAGCTCAAGGGCCTGCACGAGGACCGCCTCCAGGAGGCACGGGAGCGGCTCGACGAGGCCTCCGACGCGATCCGCGACGACGCCGAGATCCGGGTGCGGCTCCCGCACACGGCCGTCCCGGCGGGCCGTACGGTCCTCACCGTGGAGGGGCTGCGGCCCCGCTTCGGCGCACTGCGCGAGGGCTCTCTCCAGGTACGGGGTCCCGAGCGCGTCGCGCTGATCGGCCGCAACGGCGCCGGCAAGACGACGCTGCTGCGCACGCTCACCGGGGAGCTGGCCCCACGGGAGGGCCAGGCGAGGACGTTCGTACCGCTGAGGTTCCTGCCCCAGCGTCTGGACGTGCTGGACGACGCCCTCGGCGTCGCGGCGAACGTCTCGCGGGCGGCGCCCGGGGTCCCCGACAACCAGATCCGTGCCCAGCTCGCCCGCTTCCTGTTCAAGGGGGCGCGCGCCGAGCAGCCGGCGGGGACCCTCTCCGGTGGCGAGCGCTTCCGCGCGGCCCTCGCCTCGGTACTGCTCGCCGAACCGGCTCCGCAACTGCTGATGCTGGACGAGCCGACCAACAATCTGGATCTGGCCAGTGTCCGGCAGCTGACGACTGCGCTGGAGGCTTACGAGGGCGCGCTCGTGATCGCCGGGCACGACCTCGGCTTCCTCGAATCGGTCGGCATCACCCGGTGGCTGCTCGTCGGCGAGGAGCTGACGGAGACCACGGCGGAGGAGGTGCGCGACCTGCTGGAATCCCCCAGCGCGCGCGACTGAGGGCGGGCCGGGTGTGTACTGGGAGGCGGAGGCGCGCACCACGGCCGTCCTCCCACCGGCAACGGATGCGGATCTTCCCCATGTATCCACGTCACGGACCGAAGAATCTTCCCCGGGCCTTCGCGGGCGCCGCCGTCCTCGTGCTGGCGGCGGCCGGCCCGGCCGCCGCCGGCGCCCCGCAGCCGCCCGCCCCGGTGGCCGCCGCCCCGGCCCCGTCGCCGACACCGGCCCCCGCGGACCGCACCGATCCACGCACCGCGACCGCGACCCTGGACATCCCGGCCATCGGCGTCGGCGGTCTGCGGGTCGTCCCGTACAAGGGCACCCCGGACGACCGGCCGGGCACCCGCGTCCAGGACCGCGGCGAGGCCGCCAGCCCGTACGGCGAGCGGGGCGGGGTAGGCCCGGGTGAGAAGGGCAACTACCTGGTGACCGCCCACCGGATCGTCGCCGGCGGCCCGCTGCGCGAGCTGCCCTCGCTGGACACGGGCGACTCCGTCTTCGTCACGCAGGGCGGCACGGTGTACGAGTACCGGATCACCGGGACCCGTACGACGTCCTTCCGCTCCGAACGCTCCCTGGCAGCCCAGCGGGCCGAGGTGCCGGGTGCTCCGGGCGAGAAGCCCACCAAGGCGATGATCACCGTGTCGACCTGCGCGACCCCGGAGGACGACGCGGCCGGGAACCACTGGCGCGACGGCAACGACAACCCGGAGCACCGGATCGACAAGATCGGCGTCCTGGTCGCCTCGAAGCCCTCCTGACCACGGCTCCCCCGGCCTGTCAGACCTCGTCCTGTCAGACCTCGTCCTGTCAGGCCTCGTCGGGCAGCTCCAGCCAGCGGGACGTGCCCGGTTCGACGACGTACGTCTGTCCGTCCAGCCGGACACGGACCGCGGGACGGCCCGAGTCCGGCACGGCGATCCTGAGCCGCTCGGTCCGCAGCCGCAGGTCCACGTCCCAGTGCCGCCGGAAGCGCAGGCGCACCCGGAACTTCGACAGCTGGGGCACCAGGGCCGGGCTGAGCCAGAGGGCGTCGTCGCGGATCTCCAGGCCCGTCAGCCCGCGCTGGACGAGGTCGAGGGTGCCGGCCATCGCACCGAGGTGGATGCCCTCCTCCGTCGTACCGCCCTGGAGGTCCGCCACGTCCCCGGTCAGCGCCTCCTCGCAGTGGCGCCACGCGTCGTCGCGGTTGACCCGGGCCAGTACCAGGGCGTGGACGAGGGAGCTGAGCGTGGATCCGTGGCTGGTGCGGGCCGCGTAGTAGTCGACGGTGTCCCGCCAGGTCGCGTCGTCGAGTTCGTACCCCAGGCCCTGGAAGAGGGAGGCGAGTTCGCGGGGCGAGAAGATGTAGCCGAGCATCAGCACGTCGGCCTGTTTGGACGCCTGGTAGCGGTTGACGGTGTCGCCCTCGGCCTCCAGGATCCGGTCCAGCCGCCGGATGTCCCCGTACCGGGCCCGGTAGCCGTCCCAGTCGAGTTCGGCCAGCTCCCCGTACCCGGCGAACTGGCTGATGACGCCGCGGTGCCAGGGCACGTGCAGCCGGCGGGAGATGTCCTCCCAGCGCTCCCGCTCGGCGGGGTCCGCCCCGACCTGCTCGAACAGCTGCCGGCATCTGTTCTCGGGCAGGTCGCGGCAGAGGTCACCCGCCCGTGCCAGCACCCAGGCCGCCATCACGTTGGTGTACGTGTTGTCGTCGAGGCCCGGCCGCTCGGCGTCCGGATAGGCGTCGTGGTATTCGTCGGGCCCCATCACGCCCCGGATGCGGTACCGCTCCAGGGACTCGTCCCACTCGGCGCTGTCGGCCCAGAAGCGGGCGACCTGGAGCAGGGTCTCCGCCCCGTTGCCGTACAGGTAGTCGGTGTCGCCGGTGGCCTGGCAGTACTGCCACACGTTGTAGGCGACGGCCGAGCCGACGTGGTGCTGGAGGTGCGAGTGGTCCGGCAGCCAGCGTCCCGAGTTCGGGTTGAGGTGGAGCTGCTGGGTCTCCTCGCGTCCCTCGTCGGCGCTCTGCCACGGGAACATGGCGCCGACCCGCCCCGCCGCACGCGCGGCCCGGCAGGCGGCGGGCAGCCGCCGGTGCCGGTAGTCGAGCAACGCCCGTGACACCTCCGGGAGATGGAGGTTCAGGAAGGGCAGGACGAACAGCTCGTCCCAGAACACATGGCCCCGGTACGCCTCCCCGTGCAGCCCCCGGGCCGGTACGCCGACGTCGAGTTCGGCGGTGTGCGGGGAGAGCGTCTGGAGCACGTGGAACAGGTGCAGCCGCAGGATGCGCCCCGGTTCGCCCGGCACCTCGAGACGGGCCTGCTGCCACAGGTCGGACCAGGCCGTGTGGTGCGAGGCCAGCAGCGGCGGGTACGCCGGGGCGCGGCCCACCGCGGAGACGGCGGCCCGCAGCGGGCTGCCGATGGCCGGGTCACGGGAGGTGTAGAGCGCGACGGTCTTGTCCACGACGGCCGGGGAGCCGGGGGCGATCGGCAGCAGGAGGGTCTGCCGGGTGCCCCGGGCCAGCAGTTCGGGGGCGGCCCGGTGCTCGCCGCCGTTCTGCCCCGGCCCGCAGGCAGCCACCGTACGGGCGGCCAGGGCGATGCCGATGTCCGACTCCACGGTGCGGCACCGCAGCCACACGGTGGAGCCGTGCTCCGTACCCGTCTCCCAGGCGGTCAGATGGCGGTCGGCCAGGTCCCGGTAGCGGGGCACCCCCCGGTTGCGTACGTCGCCGTCGAGTGCGGCCACCACCTCCAGCTCCCCCGACCAGCCCTCGGCGGTGAACACCGTGTGCAGCGCGGCGAGATGGGGGTCGCCCATGTGCACCAGGCGGTCCTGTTCCACGGTGAGCCGGCGGCCGAACGCGTCCTCGTAGACGGACCGGCGGCTCAGGGTGCCGCCCCGCAGGTCGAGCCACTGCCGGTGCTCGACGAGGGACGGGTGGTCGGGGTGCAGCCAGGGTCCGGGCGAGGTGTCGGCGGGCCGCAGGCGGTAGCGCAGCGGCAGCCAGTTGGGCAGGTTGACCAGGTCCTCGTTCTCCACGTCCCGGCCCTGGACGTCGGAGACCAGCCGGTTGTAGCAGCCCGCCACATAGGTGCCCGGGTAGTGCGACTCGCCCGCGTGCGTCTCGGGGGCTGCGCCCCGGGTCGCGAAGTAGCCGTTGCCCAGGGTGCACAACGCCTCGCGCAGACGTTCCTTCGCCGGTTCGTACCCCTCGTACGCCCAGGTCCAGTCCGGTCGTGCCATCAGCCGGCCTCCCAGCCGGGCAGCAGCTCCCCGGGGTCGGCCACGACGGCGTCCGCTCCGTGCCGCCGCAGGTCGTCGGCGCTGTCGTCCGTCTCCGTGCGGTCCGCTCCCACCACCTCCTGGGGTGAGCGGCCGTCCACAGGGCGCCGGTGGTCGTCTCTCCCGTCGGGGCGGGCGTCGGGTGCCTTCTTCCTGGCCGCAGCGCGTCTTGGGGTGGAATCGGTGATCACTCCGTCGGTGTCGAAGACGACGGCGCGAACGGTTCGCGGGGCGCCGACCGGGGACGATGAGGCTGCCATGGACCGGACCCCCGGGTGAGAAGTCGGAGTGGGGCGCTGTGCCGCGGTGCTGTCCACCCCGCCACGGAGCTTCCGGGCGCGGGGCCGGTACCGGGTGTCAGCGGTAAGGGCTTCGGTCGTGCGGGCTTCGGTCGTACGGGCGTCAGGCGTACGGGCTTCGGTCGTACGGGCGTCAGGTGAACCGCGTCAGGCGTACGGGCGTCAGGCGGTGAGCTGGAGGATCTGGCCGGGGTAGATGAGGTCCGGTCCCTCGTCCAGCAGTGAGCGGTTCAGCTCGTACAGGGCGTCGGTGCCGCCGTGGGTCTGGGCGCGCTCGGCGATCACGGAGAGGCAGTCGCCCGGTTCGACGACATAGGTCTCGTCACCGACGAGGTCGTGGGGGTAGGTGACCGCGGCGCTGCCGGAGTCGTCGGCGTGGCTCGTGGAGGCGTTCTCGGAACCGCCGGTCGCACCGGTCGAACCGTGCGAACCGCTCGTGCTGCCGGAGGACTGCTTCTCCGGAGTGGCCTGGACGGTGCCGCCGGACGAGGAGCCGCCGTTCGCCCCGAGCCGGCCGCAGGTCGGCCAGGCGCCCATGCCTTGCGAGCGGGCGACGCGTTCTCCGACGGCGATCTGTTCCGAGCGGGTCGCGAGGTCGGCGCGGGGTGCGTACTGTCCGCCGCCGTAGGCCCGCCAGGTGGAGGGCGAGAACTGGAGCCCGCCGTGGTAGCCGTTGCCGGTGTTGATGTTCCAGCGGCCGCCGCTCTCGCACTGGGCGATGCGGTCCCAGTCGGTGCCCGCCGTGACGGTGGGGAAGAGGACGGCGCGGGCGGGGGCCGCCTGCGAGACCTGCGAGGGCGCGGCCTGGGCCGGGACGGCGGCGGCGCTGCGGCCGGAGAGGCCCAGCACGCTCAGGAGGATGAGCAGAAGAGCGAGCGCGGCTTCGACGGGCCGCTTGGCGAGGGGTGATGCCGGCATGACGGTATTCCTCCGCTGTGCTCCAGAAGGTGTGCTCGGGCACGAACAGATAAGCCGCCAGTATGGTTTTCAGGTGGCTGCGACGCGTCCGCGGACCGTCATTTCACCCAGGTGGTGGCCCGGCCGGAACACGTCCCGGGCCCGTCCGGAGCCGTGCCGCGGGGCGGCCGTGGAGCGGGCCGGCGGGCGGCCGCGCGTCATCGACGGGGGGTCCGCAGTCTCGCCATCTCCTCCCGGATCGCCGGGAGTTGGGCGTACAGGGCGTCACCCGGGCAGTTGGTCTCAAAGGTGTCGCGGTGGCCGGAGACGACATGGAGGTGGACCACCTGGCCCCGGTGGAACAGGCTGTCGTCGTTCGATGACACCATGCGGACGGTGCCGCGCGGGTCGATGCCCGGACGCAGCTTCCACGCGGCCACCTTCGCGATCCCCTCGATGAGCGCCTTGGGCACCGGTACTCCGGGGGCGAAGTCGCCGATGGCCGCGATCCCCACGCTGTGTTCGTTGAAACCGGTGGTGTGGGCGCCCCGTACGGAGCGCCCGATGCCGCCGCCCCGCCCCTCGTAGACGGTCCCGCAGCGGTCGACGACGAAGTTGTAGCCGATGTCGTCCCAGCCCTCGCTCCGGACGTGGTCCTCCTCCATGGCCCGGAGCATCCTCGGGACGTCGGCGCAGTCGTAGTCGTTGCGGTGTCCGGTGTGGTGGACGAAGACCGCGTTGACCTCGCCCGTGTAGCTGGCGTGCTCCTTGACCAGGCTCTCGTCCGCGTGCCACTGGGCCCGGCCGACGATCGCGGGGCGCGGAGCCGCAGGTGCGGCCGGCTTCGCGGAGGCCCGCTCGGGCGCGAGGAACCGTACCGGCGCGTCCCGGAACACCAGGAGGGCCAGCGGCACGACCGCGGCGGCCAGGGCTGTTCGGCGAAGCCACATAGCCTCACACTGACCGCTGACCAGCCGTTTCGCAGGTGTGGGCCACCCGGACGGGTGATGTGGGGAGGGGCTCGGGCGTCGCCCGCGGCGGCCTCGCGGTCAGGAGGCGGCGGCCACCCTGTTCTCCTCCATGATGCGTTCCGCGCGGTGCGGGGAGGTGTCCAGCCGTGCCAGCACCCCGGGAACCACGGCGTTGGGAAGGATCAGTTCGAACAGGGCCGAGATCTCGGAGACCAGGTCCGGTGGTTCGCTCATCGACTCCGTGACCAGCTGGACGCCCGTCCAGGCCCCGACGAGGAGCCGAGAGGTCGCCTCGGGGTCCACGTGCGGGAGGAGTTCGCCCCGCTCCTTGGCCTCGACGAGCAGACCGGCGCCGAGGCTGATCCAGTCGGGCCAGCGGGTGCCGAACAGGGAGCGCGCCCGCGGGTCGATGGAGAGGCGTATCGAGGCGCTGAGCATCGGTTCGCGGGGCAGGCGGTAGGCGAGCAGAAGGGCTATGTCCACCCATTCCTGCAGCTTGAAGGTCTGCGGGGAGACTCCGTCGGAGGTCACCGCTTCCTGGAGCACCCCGCGCGCCAGCTCTTCCTTGGAGGTGAAGTGGAAGTACAGCGCACCCCGGGTCAGACCCGCCCGCTCAAGGATCGCGGCGATGGTGGCGGCGTCGTACCCGTGCTCGTCGAAGACCTCGGCGGCGGCTTCCAGGAAGATTCTGCGCGTCCGGATCGCCCGTTGCTGCCTTGCCAACCTGCGCTCCCCTTGATCGTGGATGTGCGCTTCAAAAAAAACCGGTGAGCCGGTATCCTACCAGCGCCCTTTCAATCGTTTTGCGCCACGTCCGGGGGGACTGTGTCCGAGGTTCCTGTTTTCCGCCCCGCTCCGCACCCCGACGCGAGGGGCACGGACGCGGTACCCAAGGAATACGCCCACCTCAGCCGCGATTCGGCGCTTCTCGTCACCGGTTGGCGCCGCCGGGAAGATGGCGTGTTCTCGCTCACCGTGCGCTGGCCTGCCCCCGAGGGGGAGATGCCGTACGACCCCCGTGTGCTGACCCAGACCGTCCGCCAGACCGGCCTGGTCATCGCGCACGCCGAGTACGGAGTGCCGCTCTCGCACCAAACCCTGCTGCACTCCTTCGACTTCACCGTCGTGCCCGGCTTCCGCGTCCCCTCGGACGAACCGGCGGCGCTGACCGTCGAGATCGCCCTCGCCGAGCCCAAGAAGCGGGGACGCGCGGTCGGTTCGCTCGGGATGGACATCCGCCTGTTCCACGACACCGTCATGGTGGCGAGAGCCGACTGCGACTTCGGCTGGATATCCCCGGCCGTCTTCCGCCGCCTCCGCGGTGAGCACCCGACGGCCGGCTGGAACACCTGGGAGCTTCCCGATCCGATCGACCCCCGCGCGGTCGGCCGCGTCACCGCTCACGATGTGGTCCTGGCACCCGGAGACGGCCCGCACCACTGGCAGTTGCGCAACGACGTGGACAACGTCCTGCTCTTCGACCACCCGGTCGACCATGTCCCCGGGCTGGTCCTGATGGAGGCCGCGCACCAGGCGGCCAACGCGTTCCTGCACCCTTCCCCCTTCGACATGACCGCCTTCTCCAGCAGCTTCGAGCGCTACGTCGAGTTCGACCGGCCCTGCTGGATCACGGCGGAGGCGGTCTCCGGCCCCGGCCGGACCACCGTACTGGTCACGGGGACGCAGGACGGCGATCCGGTGTTCCGGGGCCGGTTGACCGGATCAGTCACCGGACACCGCGACGACTACGGGCACACGGCCCCGGCTCCCGCTCACTGATTGACGAACCCGCCGTCCACCGGCATGACCGTGCCCGTGAGGAACGGGCAGCGGTCGCTCAGCATCCACGCGGCGGCGGCGCCGATCTCCGCGGGATCGGCCGTACGGCCTTGCGGGGTCATGCCGTTGACCATCTCCTCCAGACCGGGGTTGCGCCCGAACCAGTCCGCCGTGATCTCGCTGCGGGTGGTTCCGGGGGCGACGGCGTTGACCCGGACGCCCTGCTTCGCGTACTCGTCCGCGGCGGCCCGGGTGAGGCCGACGACCGCGTGCTTGGCCGCTATGTAGGCCGCGGCGGCCGGTATCGCCACCAGCCCGCCCACGCTGCTGTTGTTCACGATGGAGCCGCCGCCGCCCTCCAGCATGGCCGCTATCTCCGGGCGCAGGCAGTTCCAGACGCCGCGTACGTTGGTGTCCATGACCGCGTCGTAGACGTCGTCGCCCATGAGGTGCAGGGGCGTCCGGTCGCCGCCGAGCCCCGCGTTGTTGAACGCGCCGTCCAGGCGCCCGAAGGTCTCGACCGCGAACTCCACCGCGCGGACCGCGTCCTCGGCCACGGTGACGTCGCAGACGACGTACGCCGCCTCCGCGCCCTGGCCCTTCAACTCCTCGGTCAGCGCCGCCAGTCTGTCCTCTCTTCGCGCGGCCAGGACCACACGCGCGCCCTCCTGGGCGAACACGCGTGCCGCCGCCGCGCCGATTCCACTGCTCGCCCCGGTGACAAGGACGGATTTGCCGTTCAGAAGATCGCTCATGGGCGCAGTCTCGCAGCGTTATTCGGCCGGGACCATGGCGGATATCCGCGGAAGCATGAGATTCCAGAACTGGGTGAGGGCGTAGTCCGGCGACCACTCCACGTCGAAACGGCCGAGTGCCTGGACGCCCACCACCGCCGCCGTCACCGCCGACACGGCGTCCTCCAGCGGGACATCGGGGGACAGCGTGCCCTCGCGGCGGGCCCGGGTCAGCGTCGAGCGGACCCAACCGCGCCATGTCCGCCACAGTGTGACGTCCTCCATCCAGGTGGCGTCGGCGGCGAGGCCGAACCCGGCCCGCAGCACGACGTCTTCGGCGAGCCGGCAGGCCAGGAGGTGCGACGTGGAGACCAAGTGCCCCAGCGGCGGCGGCTGTTCACAGCGCGGCAAGGCGACGATGTCCCCGAGTGCCTGGGCCGCCGACTCCTCGACCGCCCGGCCGAGCGCCCGCTTGCTGCTGAAGTGGAAGTGCAGCGCCCCGCTGCTGACCCCCGCTCCGCGACTGATCTCGGTGAGGGACGAGAGCGCGTACCCGCTCCGGTCGAAGGCGACGGCGGCCGACCGGATGAGCTCCTGCCGGGTACGTACCGCACGGTCCTGCTTGGCCATCCTGCCGCTCCGGTGAGTACGGGGATCCGAGGACTACAGGGGTGCCCGCCCGGCTCTTCCCGGCGCGCGGACACTCAGAGTGACCACTCTAACAAACCGGACGGATTGTTTCGGCCGACTTCCATGAACCCGTTGTCCCCGTTGTCCACAGGCCACGGGCTCCCCCGGCCGCCCCGCAGCGGTCCGCGATACCGTGCGGCCATGCTCGCCATCCAGTTCGACCGCTTCGGCGGTCCCGAAGTGCTCCGGCCCGTCGAACTCCCCTCCCCCGCGGTGGGGGACGGTGAGGTGCTGCTCACCGTGGAGGCCGCCGGGGTGAACTTCGCGGACACCCACCAGGTGGACGGTTCCTACCTCGACGCCTCCGCGCTGCCGTACGTCCCGGGCAGTGAGGTCGTGGGGCGTACGCCGGACGGCCGGCGGGTGCTGGCCCGGGTCTCCGGGGGCTACGCGGAGCAGGTGGCCGCCAAGGAGTCCGCGCTCGTGGAGGTCCCCGAGGAGCTCGGTGCCGCCGAGGCCCTCGCCCTGCTCATGCAGGGGTTGACGGCCTGGCACCTGCTGCGGACCGCGGCCCGGCTCCGTGAGGGGGAGACCGTCGTCGTGCACTCCGCGGCGGGCGGGGTGGGCAGTCTCGCCGTCCAGCTGGCGAAGGAGTTCGGTGCGGGGCGGGTGCTCGCCCAGGCGTCCACCCCGGCCAAGGAGCGGCTCGCCCTGGAGCTCGGGGCGGACGCGGTGGCCGCCTATCCCCTGGCCGAGAAGGCGGACGTCGTCCTGGACGCGGTGGGCGGCGAGCTCTTCGACCGTGCACTGGAGTCGATGGCGCCCTTCGGCCGGCTCGTGACCTACGGCAACGCCGCCCGCGCCGGCTTCACCCCGGTCGATCCGGCCCGGCTGGGGCGGCTGCCCGCGTCGGTGGTGGGTTTCTGGCTGCGGCCCGCCCTGGCGGCTCCGGGTGGCGTCAGCGGGCCGCTCGGCGAGCTCTTCGAGCTGGTGGGCGCGGGGCGCCTCAAGCCGGTGACGGGGCCCGACTACCCGCTGGCCGAGGCCCGGCGCGCCCACGAGGACCTGCTGGCGCGCCGGACGGTCGGCAAGGTGGTACTGCGGCCATGAGGCGGCCGGGCCGGGCCCGTGGGTCCGCGCGGGCAGGTGCCGTGCGCGGGCGGGCCGCCTCCGGCTTCCGCCGCGGCCGGTTTCTGCCGCGATCCCGCCTCTGCCGCGCGGCCGGGCTTCTCCGTGGGCCGGCGTGTGCCGCGGCCCGGCCTTCGCGCCGCCCGGCGGCTACCCGGCCCGGTTCGCGCGGCGCTGGGCGGCTGCGGCCCGGGCCTCGGCGGTCGCCGTGCCCGCGTGGGAGCGGCGGCCCTGCGGGGGCTTGCTGCCGCGTCGCCGCTGCGGACCGGGAGCGCCCTTGGTGGACCGCTCGGTCGACGGGGCCGCGCCCGCCACGGGGACGCCCGAGGGCGCCCGCGCCCCCGTGATGCGGCTCAGCTCGGCCTCACCGGAGCGGACCCGCGCGGTGTGCGGGGTGATTCCGGCGTCGGCCATCAGACGGGCCACCTCGCGGCGCTGGTCGGGCAGCACCAGCGTGACAACCTGCCCGGACTCCCCGGCGCGGGCGGTACGGCCGCCCCGGTGCAGGTAGTCCTTGTGGTCGGCGGGCGGATCGACGTTGACGACCAGGTCGAGGTGGTCGACGTGGATGCCGCGTGCGGCCACGTTCGTGGCGACCAGCACGGTGATGTCACCGCTCCGGAACCGTTCCAGGGTGCGGGTGCGCTGCGGCTGCGACTTCCCGCTGTGCAGGGCGGCGGCCCGTACCCCGCTGCCGAGCAGATGGGCGGTGAGCCGGTCCACCGAGTGCCTGGTGTGCAGGAACATGATCACCCGGCCGTCGCGCGCCGCGATCTCGGTCGTCGTGGCGTACTTGTCGGCGCCCTCGACGTAGAGCACGTGATGCTCCATCGTCGTCACCGCACCGGCCGCCGGGTCGACGGAGTGCACCACCGGGTCGTGCAGGTACCGCTGGACCAGCTGGTCCACCTCGCGGTCCAGGGTGGCCGAGAACAGCATCCGCTGGCCGTCGGGCCGTACCAGGTCCAGCAGTTCGGTGACCTGGGGCAGGAAGCCCATGTCGGCCATCTGGTCGGCCTCGTCGAGGACGGTCACGGTGACCCGGTCGAGCCGGCAGTCGCCCCGGCCGACCAGGTCGGACAGCCGGCCCGGGGTGGCGACGACCACCTCGGCGCCGTCGCGCAGGGCGGCCGCCTGCCGGCTGAGGGACACACCGCCGACGACCGAGGCCGTCCGCAGCTTGAGGGAGCGCGCGTACGGGGCGAGGGCGTCGGTGACCTGCTGCGCCAGCTCCCGGGTGGGCACCAGGACCAGGGCCAGCGGACGGCGGGCGTCGGCGCGGCGGCCTGCGGTCCGGGCCAGCAGGGCGAGGCCGAAGGCGAGCGTCTTGCCCGATCCGGTGCGCCCGCGGCCCAGCACGTCGCGTCCGGCGAGCGCGTTCGGCAGGGTGGCCGCCTGGATCGGGAAGGGCTCCGTCACCCCCTCGGCCACGAGGGCCGCCAGCAGCGGCGCGGGCATGTCCAGGTCGCCGAACGCCTCCACGGGGGGCAGCGCCGGGACGACCGGTTCCGGTGCGGTGAATTCACCCGTTCCGGTGGGGGTGCGGCGGCTCCCGCCGGACGCGCCGGCGGATGATCCACCGGAACCCTTCCGGTCGGACCGGTCATGCGTGCGGGTTATGCGATCCCGGTTCACAGAGAACCTTCCCTCGAATGGCGCGTGCCGAGGGATTCCTTCCGGTCGGGCCGCACCCTTTTTCGGTGCGCGGCCCCGGGAATCGCCGGAAACGAGCCGGTGACAGAGACGAATGCGTACTGCGGGGCCCGCCCGGCGCCGACGACCCGGCATGTGCGGCGTCCGGGACCGGGCGGGCGGAAAAACGGGCTGGGACCCGTCACCCGGAGGTGCGGGTCCCAGCCGTGTCATACGCCTGAGCGATCAGACGAGGGTGATGTTCTCCGCCTGCGGGCCCTTCTGACCCTGCGTGACGTCGAAGCTGACCTTCTGGCCTTCCTGGAGCTCACGGAAGCCCTGGGCGAGGATGTTCGAGTAGTGGGCGAAGACGTCGGCGCCTCCACCTTCCTGCTCGATGAAGCCGAAACCCTTTTCCGAGTTGAACCACTTCACGGTTCCGGTTGCCATATTTTTCTCCTTCGGGGCGTTGCCCGTGGGTCCGCACTGTGCGTTCCCTACGTCGCCGCACATGATTACCCCGACCGGCAGGGACCGGAAATACAAAAGCGCACCCACCCGAGTGAAAAAGGGGCGGTGCACCTGAAGTCTTGGGAACCACAACTGCAACTCCGGCCCAGGGTAGCACGATTCCGTCGGAGCCGAGCCGAAAACTATATCACTCCGCCCGCACGTCCGCGCACGCCACCCTCCATAAATGGAGAGCCGCGCCCATCAATTCCGGTACCTTCGAAAAATTCCCCCGCCGGCGCGCGCGGCCGCACTCCCCCCGGACCTTCCCCGGACCTTCCCCGACCAGGGCGGGGACCCCGTTCAGCTGACCGACCGGTCAGTTGTCGCGTGACCCGCCGAAGGGCCATACTGCACGCGTAGCCCTTCACGCATCCCCCGTCGTGAAGGGCTACATTCACGCGCGGACCCATCCGGTGCGTAAGCGCCCTCGGCCGTGCGGCGCACCGCGTCCGACGCCGCGCGCTGATCCACCGGGCGCGGCCGCGCAGCCCTTAGCGTGGCGCTCATGCGTGTACTGGTCACCGGCGGAGCCGGGTTCATCGGGTCACAGATCGTCCAGGCCCTCGGCTCGGCGGGGCACGAGGCGGTGATGTTCGACGCGCTGCTGCCCTCGGCCCATCCGGCGGGTGCGCACCGGCCCCCCGCTCAGGGACTGACGGTCGGGGACCTGCGTGACCGGGAGGCGGTGGCCGGGGCGCTGGCCGGGATCGACGCCGTCTGTCACCAGGCGGCCATGGTCGGGCTGGGCAAGGACTTCGCCGACGCTCCGGAGTACGTCGGCCTCAACGACCTCGGTACCGCGGTGCTCCTCGCCGAGATGGCCTCGGCCGGGGTGCGCGACCTGGTGCTGGCCGGCTCGATGGTGGTCTACGGCGAGGGCCGTTACGACTGCGCCCGGCACGGCACCGTACGGCCGGGGCCGAGGGCGGCGGACGATCTGCGGGCGGGCCGGTTCGAGCCCCGCTGCCCGTCCTGCGGAGCGGAGTTGAGCCCCGGCCTCGTCACGGAGGACGCGCCCGCCGATCCGCGCAACGTCTACGCGGCCACCAAGCTCGCGCAGGAACACCTGGCGTCCGCCTGGGCGCGGGCGACGGGCGGGCGCGCGATCTCGCTGCGGTACCACAACGTGTACGGGCCCGGGATGCCGCGCGACACCCCGTACGCCGGTGTCGCCTCCTTCTTCCGCTCGGCGCTGGCCCGTGGGCAGTCCCCGCGGGTCTTCGAGGACGGCGCGCAGCGGCGCGACTTCGTGCATGTGCGGGACGTCGCGGCGGCCAACACCGTGGCGCTGACGGCCCTCGCGGAACGTGAGCCGGGCGCCTTCACCGCGTACAACACCGGAAGCGGTGAGCCGCACACCATCGGTGAGATGGCGTCCGCGCTGGCCTCGGCCCACCAGGGCCCCGCGCCGGTCGTCACGGGCGAGTACCGGCTCGGGGACGTACGGCATGTGACGGCGGACTCACGGCGGCTGCGGGACGAGCTGGGCTGGAAGCCGGAGGTCGGCTTCGCGGAGGGTATGGCGGAGTTCGCCACGGCCCGGCTACGGGCGGGGGCCGCCGGGGAGTGACCACACGTCAGGACAGGGCCGCCGCGACGGTCCCGTCCTGGCCGCCACCCGGTCGACGTCCCCGTTTCGCGGGAACCCGAAGCCCGAAATGCCGCTTTCGTCTCCGTAGGGTGAGCGCGTGACCGATACCTCCCTCACCGGTGCGCCCGCTCCCGCCGGCGCAGACATCGTCCTCCCCTGTCTGGACGAGGCGGACGCCCTGCCCTGGGTGCTCGGCCGCGTTCCGGACGGCTGGCGGGCCGTCGTGGTCGACAACGGATCCACCGACGGCTCCGCCGACCTCGCGCGTGCGCTCGGCGCGACCGTCGTGCACGAGCCGCGCCGGGGCTTCGGAGCCGCCTGCCACGCGGGCCTGCTCGCCGCCACCGCCCCGTACGTCTGCTTCTGCGACTGCGACGGCTCCCTGGACCCGGCCCTGCTGCCCGGCTTCGTCGACCGGATCGCCGCGGGCGAGAGCGATCTGGTCCTCGGCAGACGCCGCCCCCGAGGCCGTGGCGCCTGGCCCGCGCACGCCCGCCTGGGCAACGTCGCCCTCGCCCGGATGCTCCGCGACCGCACCGGGCTGCGGCTGCGCGACCTCGGGCCGATGCGGGCCGCCCGCCGCGAGGCGCTGCTGGAGCTGGGCCTGACCGACCGCCGCAGCGGCTACCCCCTCCAGATGGTGGTCCTCGCGGCGGACGCGGGGCTGCGCGTCACCGAGACCGACGTCCCCTACCTCCCCCGTACCGGCAGGTCCAAGGTCACCGGCACCTGGCGGGGCACCTGGCACGCGGTACGCGACATGCGCGAGGTGCTGCGCCGGCCCCCGGCGGCGACGGCGCACCCCGTACGGACGGGTGCCGCCCGGTGAACCCGGGGCCGACGACGGTGCTCGTCATCGCCAAGGAACCGGTGCCCGGCCGCGTCAAGACCCGGCTGACCCCGCCGTACAGCCCCGAGGAGGCGGCGCGGATCGCCGCCGCCTCGCTCACGGACACCCTGCGGACCGTGTCCGCGCTGCCCGCCCGCCGCCGCGTCCTCGTCCTGGAGGGACGGCCGGGCCCCTGGCTGCCGGAGGGCATCGAGGTGCGCCCGCAGGGGCCGGGCGGCCTGGACGCGCGCATCGCGGCCGCCTTCGCCCGGTGCGACGGCCCCACCCTCCTCATCGGCATGGACACACCCCAGCTGACCGCCGCCGACCTGGCCCCCGCCCTGTCCGACGACGGCTGGGACGGCTGCGACGCCTGGTTCGGACCGGCCGAGGACGGCGGCTTCTGGGCGCTCGGGCTGGCCGTGCCCCGCCCGGAACTGGTCCTCGGGGTGCCGATGTCGCTCCCCCGCACCGGGGCGCTCCAGCGCGCCCGGCTGACCGGTGCCGGGCTCACCGTGCGCGATCTGCCGCTCCTGCGTGACGTGGACGACGCCGAGGACGCGGCACACGTCGCCGCGGCGGCCCCGCACGGCGAGTTCGCCGCCGTCCTCGCCCGGTCGGCCGGGGCGGTGGCCGGATGAGCACCACCCTGCCGCCCCCCGGCCCCGGACGTTCCGCCGCCTGGGCCACCGACCCGTACGCGAACGCCCTGCGCACCGGCCGCGGCCCGCTCTTCCTGCGCCGTACGGACGGCTGGCTGCTGCCGCTGGACGTCGAGCGCTGGTGCGGCGCCGCCGACGCCACGGACCTCTCGGCGCTCCGCCGCTGCGAGGGACCCGTCATCGACATCGGCTGCGGCCCCGGGCGGCTCGTCTCGGCGCTCGCGGCCCGGGGGCACCGCGCGCTGGGCATCGACGTCAGCGAGGCGGCCGTCGACCACACCCAGCGGCTCGGCGGCTCGGCGCTGCACCGCAGTGTCTTCGATCCGCTGCCCGGCGAGGGCCGTTGGGGCACCGCCCTGCTCCTCGACGGCAACATCGGCATCGGCGGGGATCCCGGCGCGCTGCTGTGCCGGACCGCCGCCCTGCTCGCCCCGGGCGGCCTCCTCATCGCCGAGAACGCGTCGCAGGACGTCGACGAACACGTACGGGTCCGGCTGGACGACGGCCGCGCACCGGCCGCCGCCCCCTTCCCGTGGGCGCGTCTGGGCACGCCGGCCCTGCTCCGGCACGCGCGGCGGCAGGGGTGGCGGCCCGCCGATCAGTGGGAGTCCGGCGGCCGTGCCTTCGTCGCCCTGCGCCTGGACCGGGCGGTGCGCGCGGCGAGCCAGAGCGCCGACAGGACGAACAGCACCGCGGTGATCAGCAGCCAGTTGCCCAGGAACCTGTCGGGGGACATTCCGCTCGCCGGTTCGTAGCGGGTGGCCCGCCGGGTGATCAGGGGCCACCAGAGCAGCAGGAGCAGTCCCGACAGGAGGGCCGGCACCCGGACGAAGTTCACCAGGTCGTTCCGGCGGCCCGGCGGTCCGGCGAGGGCCCGGTCCGCCAGCGTGTACAGCGGCAGCAGCACCAGGTCGTGGACGAGCGCGGCGCCCACGAACCAGAGCACCACCAGGTAGGTCGGGCCGCCACCGTCCAGCAACCGCACCCCGGCGTACCCCGCCAGCGCGAACGACGCGGCCATCAGGACCAGGTGCGGCGGCCCCGCCCCGTACCAGCGGCGCGGCACGCGCATCACAGCCCTCCGAAGGTCATCCGGGTCACCCATTTCGTGTTCATCACCCCGGGCGCGGCGGGCACGATCACCCGCGCCGGGTACCCGTGGTCCAGGGACAGGTCCGCGCCGTTGACGCCGAGGGCCAGCAGCGAGCGGGGGTCGCGCACCTGGTTGTCCCGGAGCGCGACGGTACGGAACGGCCCGGCGCGCTGGACGGACTCCACCAGCACGTCGGCCGCCCCGTCCGGGTGTCCCGCGCGTACGGCCAGGTCGCGCAGCCGCACCCCGCGCCACCGCTGGTTGGAGGTCGACCAGCCCTCCACGCAGGCGATGGGCAGCGCGGCGTCGTACTGGTCCATGGCGAGCAGATGCGCCCGGGTGAGGCGGAACTCCCCGGCCGGTCCGACGAGGGTGAGCCGCCACCCGTCGCCGGTGTCCGCCGCCGTGACGCCCACCGACGCGGCCGTCTTGTTGATCTGGAAGCCGTCGGGGCCGCTGCCCGGCTCCGCGCCGCCGCGCGGGGTGAGCAGCGCGAGGCGCCGCGGCACTCCGTCGAAGCTGCGGCCCCCCGTGGTGATCAGCAGGAGCAGCGATCCGGCACCGACCACGGCGAGCGCCCCGCGCCGGGAGACGGTCGGCTCCGCCGGGGCCGGGGAGGCGAGTTCGTCCGTGTCCGGGCGGGTGACGCCGTGGCGCAGGACCCGCAGGGCGCGGGGCAGCTTCAGCCCGACGTGCGCGAGGAACGCGGCCATGAAGACCCACGCCCCGTAGAAGTGCAGCGGGTAAAACGACCCGGGGAACAGGTACTCCAGCTGGATGTTCAGCACGCCCGTCACGAGTTCGAAGAGCACCCCGCCCACCAGCAGGAGCAGCGAGATCCGCTCCAGGGCGCGCGCCGGGGACGCGGCCGGGGGCAGTGCGAAGAGCTTCGGGATCACCGACCAGAGCTTGGCCAGCACCACGGGGACGAGGACGACACCCACGGTGACGTGCAGCCCCTGGGTCAGCCGGTACAGCCAGCGGGGACCGGTGGGCCAGGCGAAGAGGTAGAAGCCCAGCCAGCCCTTCTCCGGGGTCTTGTCGTTGACCGCCGCGAGGTCGGGGTTGTACGCCGCGTAGGACAGCAGACCGGTCACGAACACCACCGTGATCCCGGCGAGGAGCACGAGTCCGAGGACCGCGGTGAACCTGACCCCGCGCACCGGGCTGCGCCAGAAAGCGGGGTTGGAGGGGATGGCTCGTGCGCGGAGCCGCGCACGGGCCGTCCGACGTGGTGGATCGCCCATGGGCCGACGTTATGCGGGGACCCGGTCGCGGAGGGCGTACGACTCCTGACCGGAGCCCGACGTCCCTCCGCAGGCCGTATCGCGGGCCGGGGATCCGGCGGCCGGGGGGTCTGGCGGCCGGGGGGATCCGGCGGCCGGGGCTTCCGGCGGCCCGGGGGATCCGGCGGCCGTGTGACACCCCGGCGTCGTACCGGCCTCGGCGCCCGCCGGGTGCATAGCCTGCCGGCGTGAAGACCGAGGAGCGCGGTGACCCCGTCCGTACCGCCGAGGAACCCGCCGGCCCCGACGAACCCGGCGGGCGGCGCCGGGACCTGACGGCGGCGGCCGCGGGGGTCCTGCTGGTGGTCGTGGCCGTGGTCGTGGGCCGGGCGGTCCAGGACGCGAACGGCAGCCTCCAGGTCCACTGGCCACCGCTGCTGGCCTCCTGGGACCCGCACGTGGGACCCGGCACCCCGGCCGCCGTGGCCGTCGCCGTCGCCGTCCTCGCGTACGGACCGGGGCTCGCGGCCCGTACGCCCTGGCGGCGGTTGCTGCTCGGCGCGTGGGCGACCGCCCTGGCCTGGATCTTCTCGCTGGCCCTGATCGAGGGCTGGGACCGGGGTGTGGCCCGCAGGCTCACCACCAAGCACGAGTACCTCCGCGTCATCGACCGCTTCGACGACGTCCCGGCCGCCCTGCGCGGCTTCACCGACCACATCGTGATCGGCCCCCCGGGCAACTGGCCCGCCCATGTCGCGGGCCATCCCCCGGGGGCCACGCTCACCTTCGTCGGCCTGGACCGGATCGGGCTCGGGGGCGGGGCGTGGGCCGGGGTCTGGTGCATCGTCCTCGGCGGCTCCGGCGTGGTGGCCGTGCTGATCGCCCTGCGCGCCCTGGCCGACGAGCGCCTCGCCCGCCGTGCCGCCCCGTTCCTCGCGCTGGCCCCGTTCGCCGTGTGGACGGGCACCTCGGCCGACGGCTACTTCGCGGGGGTGGCCGCCTGGTCCGTCGCCCTGCTCGCCCTGGCCGCGACCGGGACGGCCCGGCGCCCGGCGGCCGCCGCCCTGGGCTCCGGGCTGCTGTTCGGGGTGACGTGCTACCTCAGTTACGGTCTGACGCTCGTCGCGGTCATCCTCCTCGCCGTGCTCGTCCTCGCCCGGTCCGCGCGCCCGGTGCCGCCGTTCCTCCTCGGCGCGCTGGTGGTGCCCGCCGCCTTCACCCTGGCGGGTTTCAACTGGTGGGAGGGGTACCACCTGCTGGTCGAGCGCTACTACCAGGGCGCGGGCGGCGTCCGCCCGTACGCCTACTGGGTCTGGGGCAACCTGGCCTGCGCCACCCTCGCCGCCGGTCTCGCCACCGTCGCCGGGCTGCGCCGGGCGGCCTCCCGGGCTCCGGGAGCCCTGCGCGCCCTCGGCCCCGGCCGGGGCACCACCACGGCCACCGCCGAGCAGTGCGCGGCCCTACTGGTCCTGGCGGCGCTGCTGGCCCTCGCCCTCGCGGACCTCTCCGGGATGAGCAAGGCGGAGACCGAACGCATCTGGCAGCCCTTCGTGCTGTGGCTCCTGCCCGCGGCCGCGCTCCTGCCGGGGCGCGGGACACGCGGCTGGCTGGCCGCGCAGGCGGCCGTGGCCCTGCTGATCAACCATCTGCTGTGGACGGGGTGGTGAGAGGCGAGGGACGGGGTGGTGAGAGGCGAGGGACGGGGTGGTGAGGGGCGAGGGACGGGGTGGTGAGGGGCGGTGGACGGGGCGTGAGAGCGTCTGTCACACGCCCCCGCGCGCTTCCACGAGCCCCCCGATTGCGGACCCGTCCGGGAGCCGGTTACGTGGAGCGAGGGACCCCGCAGGCACATGCACGTACCAGGAGGTACGACAGATGCCCATGTCACCGAAGAACTCCAAGGCCGGACTGGCCCTGAACCTGGGCAGCAGCGCGCTCGCCATCGTCCGCACGGTCAAGCAGGTGCGGCGGGCCAGGGGCACCCAGGACGCCCTCACCGTCCTCAACACCCTGGCCGGACTCCTGCCCCTGATCACCTCGGCCCTGCTCGTGCTGCGCCGGCTGCGCGGGCGCTCCCAGGAGCCCGCGCGATGACCCCATGAACCGGCCGGGCGCGGGGTAATGCTGAGCCGTGCCGAACTTCGAGATCACCACCGCGAGCGCCGACGACATCACGATGCTGGGCGACTGGGCCCATGACGAGGGCTGGAACCCAGGGCTCGACGACGGCCACGCGTTCTTCGGCGCCGACCCGCACGGCTTCCTGATCGGCCGCCTCGACGGCGAGCCCGTCACCTCCGTCTCCGTGGTGCGCTACGGCGGCTCCTTCGGTTTCCTCGGCTTCTACCTGACCCGTCCGTCGCTGCGGGGCAGGGGGTACGGGCTGCGCACCTGGCAGGCCGGGACCGCCCGGCTGGCGGGGCGCGTCGTCGGCCTCGACGGGGTGCCCGCGCAGCAGGACAACTACCGCCGCTCCGGCTTCCGCAGGGCCTGGGGCAACGCGCGGTACGAGGGTGCGGTGCCCGCCGGGATCGCCCCGCCCGCGGGGGTGACCCTCACCGACGCCCGCACCCTGCCCTTCGTACGGCTGGCCGCCTACGACCGGCGGTTCTTCCCCGAGCCGCGCGACAGCTTCCTGGCCCCCTGGATCACCGCGCCCCGGCGCACCGCACTGGCCGCCCTCCGGGACGGAGAACTCGCCGGGTTCGCCGTGCTGCGCGCCTGCCGCGAGGCCTCCCGGATCGGGCCCGTGCACGCGGACTCCCCGGAGGTGGCCGCCGCGCTGGTGAGCGCGCTGGCGTCCGGAGCGCCGGACGTGCCGGTGGCGATCGACGTGCCGGACGTCAATCCGGCGGCCGTCCGCCTCGCGGAACAGCTCGGCCTCACCCCGTCGTTCGACACCGCGCGGATGTACACGGGGCCGGTCCCGGAGTTCGACCGGGCGGGCGTCTTCGGCATCACCAGCCTCGAACTGGGCTGAGCGCGCGGGCCGTGCCGCGCCCAGGCCGTGGCGCTCAGGCCGTACGGCCCGTGCCCGTGCCCGCCTCCGACTCCGCCGCCGCCGGTATGCGCCCCCGCAACCGCTCCAGCACCCGGTCGCGCAGCAGCTCGTACTCCTCGCGCAGGCGCGTGAACTCCGCCGGACGCTCGATCACCGTCCCGCCCACCACATGCTCGTGCGACGCGAACTGTTGCCGCGTCAGGTCGATGTCCACCCCCATGCCCAGGCGGTTCCACCAGTGGTAGTCCACCTGCTGGCCGTCGACCAGCACCTCACCCCGGATCAGCTGACCGCCCAGCAGGTCGTTGAGCACCATGGCGGTGACCCCGCAATGGTCCCGGGCCGGGTTGGCGGGGTCCCAGTGCGGCCGGTGCGCGGGGGTGGTGGTGTCGGCGTCCCAACTGCTGCGGACGGCCGCTTCGATGTCCGTGAGGAGAAGAGGTTCCATGCCGCCGATGCTCTCAGCCGCCATTGACAACGGGCCCCGGCGGAAGGCCGGGCCGCGGTCAGTCGTCGTCGCCGAGGGGCGGCACGCCTTCGTGGACCCGCGACGCGAGCACCGCGATGTCGTCCTCCGCGTCCTCCCCGAACCGGTCCAGGGCCTCGTCCAGGAGGTCTTCCAGCAGCCCGCTCGTGGGCATCGTGAGACCCGCCAGCCGCCCCACCGACACGTCGATGTCCTCCCCGCGCCGCTCCACCAGGCCGTCGGTGTACATGAAGAGCACGGTGCCCGGTCCGCACGGGACGGCCGTCGTGACGTACTCACCGAAGCCGGTGCCCAGCGGCGGCCCGACGGGCATGCTGATCACACGGGCGTGCGCGGCCCCCGGCTCGATGAAGACCGGTGGCAGATGTCCGGCGCTCGCCAGCCGGCACGTGCCGCCGAGCCGGTCGACCACCGCGAGCAGGCAGGTGGCCGCCCGGTCCACGCCGGAACGTCCCACCGCCTCGTCGAGGCGCGTCAGGATGCGGTGCGGCTCCATGTCGTCCTCGGCCACGGCACGCAGGATCGACCGGTAGTGGCTCATCGCCACCGCCGCCTCGACACCGTGTCCCATCACGTCGCCCATGGCCTTGAGGTGACGGCCGTCGCGCAGGGAGATGACGTCGAACCAGTCACCGCCCACCACCGCCCCCTCCTCCGCGGGCCGGTAGCGGCTCGCGACCTGCACATGGGGGTGGGGCCCCTGTGGTTCGGAGAGCAGCGAGCGCTGGAGTTCCTTGGCGATGGTGTGCTCGTGCGCGTAACGGCGGGCCTGGTCCAGGTCGACGGCGGCCCTGACGGCCAGTTCCCTGGCGATGACCACGTCCCCGCCCTCGGTGAAGACGGGCGAGTCCCCGGTCCGTGCCAGGGCGAGGACGCCCAGCGGCCGCCCCCGGGTGGTGAGCGGCACGACCACGGCCGAGTGCAGTCCGATGGCCCGGTAGGCCGCCACCCGGTGCGGGGTCGGTGCGGCACGGCCGAGCTGCTCGTCGCTGAAGAGGTTCTCGATCACCGGCCGGTTCGCCTCCAGGCAGCGCGGCACGGCGGCGTCCGCCTGGTAGTCGATGTACTCGCCCGGGTCCCCGAACTGGCCGGTGACGTCCGGGATCCCCGGGCCCGTGGCCATCGCCGCCCGGCGCAGCCTCAGCACCCCCTCCGGCGGCCGGCGAACCGCGTGGCCCACCTCCGGCGGGAAGACCTCGACCACGGCGGCGTCGGCGAGCGCGGGCACCACGAAGTCCGCGAGCTCCTGGCAGGTGGTGTCCATGTCCAGCGTCGTGCCGATGGAGACCGCCGCCGTGTCCAGGAGCGTCAGGTAGCGCCTGGCCCGCTCCAGCTCCTTCTGCTGGTGGCGCGCGACGCTGACCTCCAGCACGACCCCGACCAGTCCGCGTACCTCGCCCTCCTCCTCCAGGCGGTGGTACGCCCCCTGCCAGAAGCGCTCGCCCTCGGGGACGGTCGCCCAGGTGCGGCCGCTGGACATCGCCTCGCGTGACTTGCCGTCGGCCAGGACCGCCTTCATCACGTCCTCGTCCACATCCAGCTCGGGCAGCACGTCTTCGACGGTCCTGCCCAGGTGTGCGGCGGCGGGGAGCCCGTTGAGCCGTTCGAGTGCCGGGTTCACGTACAGGTAGCGCAGCTTCGTGTCGAACACGGCCATGCCCGCCGGACTGCCGTGCATCACGGCGGTCACCTTCGCCACGTCAAAGGGCGGGGGCGGGTCGGCGGCGGGCTGTTCGGCCGGCAACGGAGCCTCCAGGGTGTGCGGGTACCGGGCAGGACCGTCCCGGTGCGGCAGGTACCGGGCGGCCGGATCCGGACCGCCCGCCGTGCCGCCTTTCTCCGCCTTTCATCGTCCGCCGCCCTGTTCCACCTCGCATCCCCGCAGGCCCCGGCCGACCGCCCCGGGCCGGTCCTCCGCACCCCGCTCCGCCTTCTGTCCCCGGGTGTCCACGTCGGCCAGACACAGCGTGCCGTCGGCCGCCGAGGCGCCGGACGGCAGGCCGAACGCGGCCTCGACCGGCGCCGGTACCGGGGCCAGGCCCAGCAGTCCCGCCACGAGTGTCCGTGTCAGGTGGTGCCAGGCCGGCGCGCGCCGGAGCATCGCGTGGTCGCTGCCGGGGACGGTCACCAGGCAGGTACGGGCGCCGGCCCTGCGTGCGCGCGCCGTGAGCGACTGGGCGGCGAGCGGGCTGGTCACGCGGTCCCGGGTGCTGTGCAGCAGGACGACGTCACGCCCCGCGAGCTGCGTCACCGGGTCGCCGGGCGGACACCAGGAGGCGAGGCCCACCACCGCGCGGACCAGGGGGTGGCCGGCGGCGTGGAGCGCGGCGCGTGCGCCCATCGAGTGGCCGAGCAGGACCACCGGGACGTCTCCGGCCTCGCGCCGCAGCCGGTCCAGCGCCCGTACCGCGTCGTCCACCGGGTCCTGCCGGGTGCCGTTCCAGCCCCGGTGGGCGTAGCGGACGCGGCGTACCCGGACCTCGGGGCCGCCCCGCACCGCGCGGGTCACCCCGTGGAGGAACGGCAGCATCCGCAGGCCGGGCAGGTTCATGGGGCCGGGCGGGGGCGGTGCCAGACCCGTCTCGTAGCCGCCGTGGAGGATGAGCACCGCTGCCGACGGCGGACGCTGGATCACACAGACCTCCCGTTCGGGGCGCGGGGACCCCTGCCCCGCTCTCTCCTGTCCCATATTCGGCCCCGGAGAACCCGCGGATGGGTGGAACATGTCCATGTGCCGGAAGTGGCGTGCACTGTACGAGTCCCGTCCCCGGCCCCGTACGGGAATACCCGTACGGAAAGTCCCTTACGGCGCGTCCCGCACGAACAGTCCCGCACGAAGAATCCCGTACCGCGAGTCACGTACCGCGAGTCACGTACAGCGAGTCACGTTCGGCGAGTCCCGTACGGAAACAAGAGGAGCACCCATGGCATCAGGACCCGAGATCGGCCTTCCGGCACCCGACTTCACGCTGCCGGGCGGCACATGGACCGGGGACGCCTTCGAGCGGGGGGAGCACACGCTCTCCGACGCGCGCGGCCGGTCCGTCGTCCTCGCCTTCTATCCCGGCGACGACACGGCCGTCTGCACCAAGCAGCTCTGCGCCTATTCCTCCGGGTTCGAGACCTTCGAGGAGCTCGACGCCGAGGTCTGGGGGATCAGCCCACAGGGTGTGGACAGCCATGAGGCGTTCGCCCGCGCCCATGGGCTCCGCATGCCGCTCCTGGCCGACACCGGAAGGGACGTCGCCCGCGCGTACAAGGTGGCCGCGCCCGGTATCGGCGTGCGGCGCTCCGTGTTCCTGATCGGGCCGGACGGGGTGCTGCGGTGGAAGCACGTCGCGCTGCTCGGGGCCACGTTCCGGTCGGTCGACACGCTCGCGGCGCGACTCTCCGGCATCAAGAACGGATAAAGACTGCCGGGCTCCGGCAGTATCTCTTCACCAGGGTGTATGGGATCATTCAACCAGTTCGACGTAAATACTTCGGGGGAAGTCAGAAGTCGGGGGAGTGATCACATGACCGTCTTTCTCGGTCTCGGCATCGCGGGAATCGTTCTCCTCGTCCTGTCGTTGATCTTCGACGGAGTTCTCGAAGGGCTCGTGGGCGACGCGCTGGGCGGCCTGCTGAACGGCTTCTTCGACGGCCTGCTCTCCCTCCCCGTCATAGCCGGTTTCCTGTCCATGCTCGGCTTCGGCGGGGCGATCGTGCTCGGCACCACCGGGGTGGGCACGACCGGCGCCGTCGTGGTCGGCGCGGTCGCGGGCCTCGTGGCCGGCTGGCTGACCTGGAAGCTCAGCAAGGCGTTGATGCGTGACCAGACGGCCGCCACGCCACGCGGTGAGGACCTCGTCGGCACCTCCGGATCGGTCGTGACACCCATCCCGGCCGACGGCTACGGGGAAGTCCTGCTGCGTCTCGCGGGCCAGACGGTGAAGTACTCCGCGAAGAGCCCGCTGCCCATCGCGCGGGGCGCGGAGATCTGGGTCGAGGCCATCCTCTCGTCCACCTCGGTCACGGTCCGCCCGGTAGAGCGATGACCGTCGCCCGGCGCCGATTACCGTCGCGCGCCGAGCACCGCCCGGCGCGGAACCACCACCCGCGCACCGAGCGCGGAACGCCACGCCACCCACCCCTACGCACCTCCGCATTCCGAACAGTCCGAACAAACTGCCCCCCGTAGGGAGGCAGGGGGGACATCTCTCATGAGTCCAGTAGTGATCGCCATCATCGGCGTCGTCGTTCTCGTCGTGCTCCTGGCCCTGGCCGTGATCACCCGGTACAAGGTCGCGGGACCCAGCCAGGCCTTCATCATCACCGGCCGGCGCGGCAAGAAGTCCACCGACCCGGTGACCGGCCGCACCAGCATCGACAACAGCGGGCAGAAGGTCGTCGTCGGCGGCGGTGTCTTCGTCGTGCCGTTCGTCCAGCAGAAGTTCACGCTCGACCTCTCCAGCCGGCACATCCCCGTCGCCGTACGCGGCGCCGTCACCCTGCGCGGGGTGAAGTCCAACCTCGAAGGCGTCGCGATCGTCAAGGTCGGCGGCAGCGAGGACGCCATCCGGGCCGCCGCCCAGCGCTTCCTCCAGCAGCAGGACGGCATCGTCGGCTTCACCCAGGAAGTGCTCTCCGGCGCGCTGCGCGCCATCGTCGGCCGGATGTCCGTCGAGGACATCATCCGCGACCGTGCCGCGTTCGCCGGCCAGGTCGCCGAGGAGGCCGAGGCCAGCCTCTCCGGCCAGGGCCTCATCCTGGACGCCTTCCAGATCCAGGACATCACCACCGAGGGCTCCTACCTGGAGGACCTCGGCCGCCCGGAGGCCGCCCGCGCCAAGCAGGAGGCCGACATCGCGGAGGCGATCGCCCGCCGCGCCTCGGAGCAGGCCCGGCTGAAGGCGGCCGAGGAGATCGCCGTCGCCGAGCGGACGTTCTACCTCAAGCAGGCCGAGATCAAGGCGGAGACGGAAGCCGCCGCCGCCAAGGCCAACGCCGCCGGGCCGCTCGCCGAGGCCGCCCGCCAGCAGGAGGTCCTCAGCGAGCAGGAGAAGGTCGCCGAGCGCCAGGCCGCGCTGACCGACCGCGAGCTGGACACCAAGGTCCGCAAGCCCGCCGACGCCGCCCGCTACCAGGCTGAGCAGGAGGCCGAGGCCCGCCGTATCGCCCAGGTCAAGGAGGCCGAGGCCGAGGCCGAGCGCGCCCGCCTGACCGGTCAGGGTGAGAAGCTCCACCGCTCCGCGCTCGCCGACGCGGTACGCATCGAGGGTGAGGCGGAGGCCGCGGCCATCGCCGCGAAGGGCTCCGCCGAGGCCGAGGCCATGCAGAAGAAGGCCGACGCGTTCGCGCAGTACGGCGACGCGGCGGTCCTCCAGATGCTCGTCGAGGTGCTGCCCACCGTCGTCGCCAAGGCGTCCGAGCCGCTGGGCGCCATCGACAAGATGACGGTCATCTCCACGGACGGCGCCAGCCAGCTGTCGCGTACGGTCACGGACAACGTCGCCCAGGGGATGGAGCTGCTCAGCTCGACCACGGGCGTGGACCTGGGCGCGCTGCTCCAGGGCCTCAAGGGCAAGGTCGCCCAGGCGGCCGTGCCCGCGCCCGCGACGGCCTCCTCGTCCTCGGCCGCTTCCGACGGCGAGCCGATCGAGATCAAGGACTGACAAGCCACGCCCCGTCCCCACCCAGGGCCCGGCCGCGACACCGTGACGGTGTCGCGGCCGGGCCTGTGTGTGCGGCCGTCAGGTCACCAGACCTTGACGGTAGGCGTAGACGACCGCCTGGACCCGGTCGCGGAGCCCGAGCTTGGTGAGGATGCGCGAGACGAAGGTCTTGACGGTCTCCCGGCTGATCACGAGGGTCGCGGCGATCTCGTTGTTGGAGAGCCCGTTCGCGATGAGGCGGAGCACCTCCAGTTCGCGGGGGGTCAGCGGGAGGTCCTGCGGGGTGTCCTCGGTGGGCCGGATGCGGGCCGCGTACCTGCCCACGAGCTGACGGGTCACCTCCGGGTCCAGCAGGGCCGCGCCCATCGCCACGGTCCGGATGCCCTGGAGCAGTTGCACCGGCGGCGCGTCCTTGAGCAGGAACCCGCTGGCTCCGGCGCGCAGCGCCTCGTACACGTACTCGTCCAGGTTGAACGTCGTCACCACCAGCACCTTGACGGGGTGCGTCACCCCCGCCCCGGCCAGCAGACGGGTGGCCTCGATGCCGTCGAGCACCGGCATACGGATGTCCATCACCACGACGTCCGGGCGCAGTTGACGGGCGAGATCGACGGCACTCCGCCCGTCCCCGCACTCCCCCGCCACCTCCAGGTCGGGCTGCGCGTCGACGATCGTCACCAGGCCGGTGCGGATGAGCGCCTGGTCGTCGCAGATCAGGACCCGGATCGGGTCGGTCACGCCGAGCCTCCCACCGGTATGCGCGCCCGGACGACGAAGTCGCCGTCCTCCGCCCGCCGGCCTGCGCTGAACTCGCCGCCCAGGACGTCCACGCGTTCCCGGAGCCCGGCGAGGCCCTTGCCACTGCCGCCGGGTCCCTCGGTCCTGCCGCCGGAACCGTCGGTACCGACCTCCACGGTGATCTCCTTCTCGCCGTGGCGGACCTGGACCGAGGTGCGGCTGCCACGGGCGTACTTGAGTGCGTTGGTCAGAGCTTCCTGTACGACCCGGTAGGCCACGAGGTCGGCGCTGCCGGTGGAGACCGCCGGGGTCCCCTCCTCGGTGAACTCCACCGGCTGCCCGGCCCGCCGCGTCTGCTCCACGAGGGTGAGGACCCGGCCGGCGGCCGGCGTCCGGGTCTCGGAACCGTGGTCGGGGTTGAGCAGGTCGAGCAGGTGGCGCAGGTCCGTGATGGCCCGCCGGCCGGTGTCCGACACGGCGGCCAGGCTCTCGTCGAGACGCTCGGGCGCCGCGGTCAGATAGCGCGCCGCCTCGGCCTGCACCACCATCGCCGTCACATGGTGGGTCACGACGTCGTGCAGTTCGCGGGCGATACGGGTGCGCTCGGCGGTGCGGCTGTCCTCGGCGACCCGCACCCGGCGCTCCGCCTCCGCGGCCCTGGCGAACCGGAGCCAGGCCCCGATCCCCCAGGCGAGCGCCAGCGCCAGGTAGAACGTCACGAACTCTTCCACCGGGTCGCCCGGACCGATCCGGTGGAGCGCCACCGCCAGCGGGACGTACGCCACCGAGAAGAGCAGCACCGTGGGGCGCCGGTTCCGCTCCAGGTAGGACCCCACGGTCACCAGGGCGATGGGGAGCGCGGTGCCCGCGAGCGTGTGGTAGCCGCGCAGCTGGTCGAGGGAGAAGCCGGCCGCCACCAGGGCGAGACAGCTGACCGGCCACCGGCGCCGGGCGGCGAGCGGGAAGCACTGGAGGGCGATCGCCACGACGGCCAGCGCGTCGAAGGGGCGGGTCGGCAGGCCGCCGATCTCCGTACCGTTGCTGCGGAACGCCGGCAGGAACGAAGCGGCGAAGAGCACGACCGCGAGCGGGACATACCAGACCTTGACGCCCAACCGGCGCCCGAACTCCGGGACATGGCGCAGCACGGTCATCGGACGAGTGTAGGGGCGGCGGCGGCACGGTCGGCACGGCGGCGGGGCACCAGGTTGCCGCGCCGGTGGGCCAGCCACAGGAAGCCGATCGTCATCAGCGCACCGAACAGCACCGAGTACAGGCTGCCCTCGGGGCCGAACGCGCCACCGCTGATCAGCTTCGGCCCGGACGTCGTGGTGTCCAGCAGCCCTTGCGGGGTGTTGTTGCCGGAGACCTCGGTGCTGAAGATGCCGGCCGCCGCGAAGTTCCAGCCGAAGTGCAGGCCGATCGGCAGCCACAGGCTACGGGTGGCGATGTACGCGGCACCGAGCATGCCGCCGGCCTCGATCGCGATGGCGACGGCGCCCCACAGATCGGCGTGCGGGTTCATCAGGTGCACCAGGCCGAAGACCAGGCCGGACAGCGACAACGCGATCCAGGTACCGGTGCGCTCCTCGACGAGCCGGAACAGGACACCGCGGAACATCACCTCCTCGGTCGCCGCGGCGGCGGCCATGAAGCCGACCAGCCCCACCGCGCCCGTCACCGAGCCGAGTCCGTGGATCTCGTAGTGCCCCAGGAAGGCGATGTTGGCGATGACAACCCCGAACAGCGCGACCCCGATCAGCGTCCCCCGCCCGAGCGCGGACCCGGCGCCCTTCCGCGCCACCTCGGTGGACGGCCGGTGCTCGGTCCTGCGGACCACCCAGCCGTAGACGAGCACGGAGACCACGGCGACCAGGAGGCCGAGCCCGAAGGTGATCCACGGACTGCCGTCCAACGCGTTGACCGCGTTTCCACCGATCATCGAGACCGCCACCACGGCCAGGACCTGCCAGACCACCCTCATGAGAACCCCCTCGTCAGACCCACGGCCCAAGCGCCGCGACCGACGTGAACGCTACGGATCCGGCGCCCACGGGTCGTCACCTCACGGTGGACACCTGGGCGTAGCTCGGATGGGGGACGGGGCGGGTTCGGCCGTGCGCCGTCCGGCGGGGCGAAGGCATCCCCGCGCAGGCGGGGGGCAGCGCATGCGCGGACCGGAGAGCGAGCGCGGGAAGGGACCGTCCCCGTGTACGGGGCGGCGGACGGTACGCGCTTCGGTCTCGAAGCTGATGGGGTCATCCCCGCGTGCGCGGGAAGCAGGTCATCCCCACCCGGCTCACGATCGGGTACGAGGGGTCATCCCGCGTGCGCGGGGAACAGACTGCGTGGCCTGGAGGTTACCGCAGGCCTCGGCGGTGCCGGAGCGCTTCCGGTGATCGCGGCGGCGAACGGGGCCCAGCCCCTTCCTCTCCGGAGGGCCGGCCGGGTCAGCCCGTGCCGACCGGCGTCGGGTGGCGGTCTCGGCGGGGTGTTCCCGGAGCCTCGGGCCCGCGCCCCCCGGGGGCATTGACGTGGCCCGATAAGGTAATGGCCGACTAAAGAAATGATCAAATGCACCACCTTACCGCGCGCTCCTCAGGAGGAAGCCATGGGAACCCACCGCACATCTCTGCCCGGCGTCGGCGTGCAGTACGACTACACCACCGAATCGGGACAGCACATCTCCGTGGTCGTCCATCACGACGGACGGCGGTTCCTCGGGTTCTACGAGAAGGACGACCCTGATTCGTGCCGGCTGTCGGTACCCCTGACGACGGCCGAGGCCACCGGGCTCGCGCACCTCATCGACGCCGCGCCGATCGACGCCGTGCGCACCGAGGGGATCGACCTCGTCACCGAGCACATTCCGCTCGGGACCCGTTCGCCGTACGGCGGGCGGCTGCTCGGGGACACGAAGGCCCGTACCCGTACCGGGGCGTCCATCGTGGCTGTTCTGCGCACGCACAGTGCGCATCCGTCTCCGGGGCCGGACTTCCGGCTCGCCATCGGGGACACGCTTGTCGTTGTAGGAACGCGTGAGGGCGTGGACACGCTCTCCGAGATCATCGCGGAGGGCTGACCGTGCACGACACGACCGCACTGCTGGTGGAGCTGGGCTCCGTCATTCTGGGGCTCGGCATCATCGGACGCTTTGCCGGGCGGATAGGGCTTTCGCCCATTCCCCTGTACCTTCTGGCCGGACTGGCCTTCGGGGAAGGCGGGCTGCTACCGCTCGGCGCAAGTGAGGAGTTCACCGCCATCGGCGCCGAGATCGGCGTCATTCTTCTGCTTCTCCTGCTCGGACTGGAGTACAGCGCCTCCGAGCTCGTCACCAGTCTCAAGACGCAGTACCCGTCCGGAGCCGTCGACTTCGTGCTGAACGCGACGCCCGGCGCCATCGCCGGCCTGATGCTCGGATGGGGCCCCGTGGGCGCCGTCGCGCTCGCCGGTGTCACCTGGATCTCGTCCTCCGGTGTGATCGCCAAGGTGATGACGGACATGGGCCGTCTCGGTAACCGCGAGACCCCCGTCATCCTCGGTGTCCTCGTCATCGAGGACCTGGCCATGGCCGTCTACCTCCCGCTGCTCACCGCGATGCTGGCCGGTGTCGGTCTGGCCGGTGGCAGCATCGCCCTGCTGATCGCGCTCGGCACCGTCGGGTTCGTGCTCTACCTGGCGCTGCGCCATGGGCGGCTCATCAGCCGTGCCGTCTCCTCGGACAACCCCGAGATGCTGCTCCTCGTCGTGCTCGGGCTGACCGTCCTGGTCGCCGGTGTGGCACAGCAGCTCCAGGTCTCCGCCGCCGTGGGCGCCTTCCTCGTGGGTATCGCCCTGTCCGGTGAGGTCGCCGAGGGCGCCCGCAAACTGCTGACGCCGCTGCGCGACCTGTTCGCCGCCGTCTTCTTCGTCTTCTTCGGGCTGTCCACCAACCCGGCCGAGATCCCGCCGGTCCTGCTCCCGGCCGCCCTGCTCGCGGTCGTCACCATCTTCACCAAGATCGGCACCGGCTGGTACGCCTCGCGGCGCGCCGGCATCGGCCCCCGTGGCCGTTGGCGCGCGGGCGGCACGCTGGTCGCCCGTGGCGAGTTCTCGATCGTCATCGCCGGTCTGGCCGTGGCGACGGAGCCGAGGATCGGGCCCATCGCGACCGCGTATGTGCTGATCCTGGTGATCGTCGGGCCGCTCACGGCCCGTTGGACCGAGCCCGTCGCCTCCAAGCTCCAGGCGGTGCTCGCCGGTAAGGGGAAGGGCGCCGAGAAGGCCACGGCGGCCGAGGTGAAGGCCGTACCCGCTCCGGCGGGCGACGAGCCGAACCCCTCGCACGACAAACCGGCCCCGTCGCACGACGAACCGGCGCCCTCGCACGACGAGCCCGTCTCCGCGCGCGACAAGCCGAGGCCCTCGCACGACGACCTGACGCCCGAGCACGCCGGGCGCGACGCCGCCGACTGAACGACCGCGCCGGGCGGCCCGGCGTACAGCCCGGCTGGTCTCCGACCCCGCGGCTCTGCGTACGGCCCCGCGGCTCGGGCGTACGGCCGAGCGGGTAGACGGGCGGCGACGGAACTGACGCCGAGGTGATGTCGTTTCGGGACCCCCGATCCGTGGCAGGCACGCTTGGACTATGCAACGTTTGCATGGTCCAAGTGTCTTTTGACCGCCCTTCCACCGGATCGAGGTACCCCCTGTGACGCCCCCGCCCGCCGCCCCCGGTCCCCGCCATCCCGCGCCGCCGGCCGGCTGGAGGCGAACGGTGGCCCGGCTGCCCGTCCACCTCTTCCGCATGGGTCTCGGGCCGCTGTTCCGGAGGCGTCTGCTGCTGCTGGTGCACACCGGACGCGTCACGGGCGAGCAGCGCCGGACGGTGCTCGAAGTCGTGGCGGCGGAGCGGGTGGACGGGCGCAGGGCGTGGACCGTGGCGTCCGGATTCGGCGCGCGGGCGCACTGGTACCTCAACCTCCGGGCGGCCCCGCAGGCCGTGGCGCAGGTCGGGCGCGTCTACCACGCGGTGTCGGCCCGCTTCCTCACGCCCGAGGAGGGCGGGAGGTCGATGACCCGGTACGCGGAGCGGCATCCCCGTACCGCGCGCCGGCTCTGCGCGTACCTCGGGCACCCCGTGGACGGTGGCACCGAGGGCTACCGGCGGGCGGGCGAGGTCCTCCCGTTCGTCCTCCTGGTGGAGGACCACCCCTGAGGGCCGGACGGGCGGAGGATCACCCCGACACATTCCGGCCACAGCCCCTCACACGGTCGTGGGGGAGCGCGTCCGGCAACTTCTACACCGCTGTAGAGTTTCCCTGGTTCCGCACCACACATACCGCACCGTATGGAGACGTCATGGCCCTTTGGGATCGGATCAAGGAATCCGCGTCGTCGATGCAGCAGCAGTTGGAGGCGAAGAAGAACGACCTGAAGAGCGGGGCGTTCCGGGACGCGAGCATGGCCATCTGCGCCCTGGTCGCCGCCGCCGACGGTTCCATCGACCCGTCCGAGCGGCAGCGGGTCGCCGACCTGATCTCCGCCAACGACGTCCTGCGCAACTTCCCGGCGGAGGACCTCCAGCGGCGTTTCAACGGGTACGTGGACCAGCTCACCGCCGACTTCGCCTTCGGCAAGGTCAGTGTGCTCCAGGAGATCGCCAAGGCGAAGAAGAAGCCGGCCGAGGCGCGTGCCGTCATCCAGATCGGCATCGTCATCGGGGGCGCCGACGGCGACTTCGACGCGTCCGAGCGGGCCGTCGTGCGGGAGGCGTGCTTCGCGCTCGACCTGCCGCCGCACGAGTTCGACCTGTAGGCACCACCGTCAGGCACCGGGCGCGGTACGGGGTACGTCCCGCGCCCGCGCCCGTACGCCGGGCGCCTCTGGGCGGTCCACCCCACCGTCCGCGCCCGGCAGGCCGGGGGCGCCACCCCCCTGCGCGCCCCCGGCCGGCTCCCCGCCGCGCGTCCGCGCTCAGAGTTCCTTCGCCGGCCAGTCCAGCAGCCGGGCGCCGATCACCGCCGTCTGGAGCGAGTAGCGGTGGATCGGGTCGGACGGGTCGGACCCGGTCAACTGGTGGATGCGCTCCAGCCGGTACGTCAGCGCCCGCACGCTGAGCGCCAGCCGGCGGGCCGTCTCGGCGGCCACACAGCCCGCGTCGAAGTACACCGACAGCGTCTCCAGCAGGGGTTCCGCGCCGCCCCTCGCCTGCTGGAGCGGGCCGAGTTCGCTGCGCACCAGATCGGCCATCGCCTGCCGGTCCCGGGTCAGCACCGGGTAGACCAGCAGATCGGCGGAGTACAGCACCGGGTCGTCGAGCCCCATCCGCTCCGCCATGTCCAGCGCCTCCAGCGCCTCGTCGTACGAGTGGACGACACCGCCCGGACCCCGGTGCGGGCGGCCGACCGCGACCTGGCCGCCGTCCGTCGCCGCGTGCGCCTGCTTGGCGAAGTACCGCAGGACGTCGGGCTGACTGCCGGGCGCGATGCAGACGAGACGCCCGTCCTTCGTGGTCAGCAGGATCTTCCGGCCGCTGAACCGGGTGAGCAGGGCGGCTTCCACACTGCGCGACGCGGCGTCGCTCTCGGTGTACGCCTCCGGGCCCGCCGCCACCGCGACGGCGTGCGCCCGCGACAGCCGCAGCCCGAACCGGGTGGCGCGTTCCGCGAGCCGCCCCAGGTCACTGCGCCCGTACAGCAGGTCGTCGATGAACTCCCGGCGCGCGGCCTCCTCGCGGCGGACCGTCAGCCGCTGGGCCCGCTCGAAGCCTTCCGCGAAGGCGTCGACCGCCTGCTCCACGGCCGCCAGCACGGCGTCCGTGGCCGCCGCGTCCGTCCCCCTCGCCGTGGCGGGCCAGGACGCCCGGGTCTCCGCAAGATGGAGCCGTACCAGGGCCCGCAGTTGATGGCCGGCCTCCGCGGATTCGCGGCCCAGAGTCCGCCGGGACTCCAACTCCTCCCGGGTGAGCCGGCGGCCGGTGCCGGCGACCTCGCCCAGGATCTCGGCGTAGCCCCCCAGAAACCTGTCCGGGATCTCCGGTTCCGCCACGTCCCGCTCCTCCTTGTACGTAACAGCTATGTCATTGCGGCAACGCCCGGGAAGACGTGCCGATGCCCGGCAACCCGGTTCTGGCAAGTTTGCCGGAACCCGGCAATGCGCCGGAACGCGGCCCGATGGCACGATCAGCTCAGCAACACAACGGGGGAACCACGGGGGAACATCGGGGGACACGGGGGAAAAATCCCGGCCGTTGCGGGGTCGTTGACGCGATGCCGCAGCGCCGGGGCCCTCTCGCCCGCCACCGGACGGCCCCCGAATCGTACAAGGGTGCGCCACGGCGCAGGGGGTGGACCGGATGAACGAATTCCTTTCCGCGGCACTCGCCTTTCCCGCCGTCCTCTTCGGCGCCGCCCTGGTCGTCGTCATCTGTTTCTGGCTCCTGGTACTGGCAGGGGCCGCCGGGCACGACTCCTTCGACACCGACCTCGACGCCGACACGGTCGGTCTCGGTGGCGTGCCGGTCTCCGTCTCGCTCTCGCTGCTGGTCCTCGTCTCCTGGTTCGTCAGCCTGACGGGATCCGTTCTGGTGCTCCGCAGCGACGCCACGGGAACCACACGGGCCCTGCTCCACGTCTCCGTGCTCGTAGGGGCACTGTTCATCGCCTGGGGGGTGGTCCGTATGGTCCTGCGCCGGTTCCGCAGGTACTTCCCCGCGGAGCCTCCACCATCCCGGCAGGACTTCGTGGGGCAGATCTGCACGGTCCGCACGGGTACGGTCGGTGCCGACTTCGGGCAGGCGGAGGTCGCCGCGGCCGACGGCTCGACCGCGATCGTCCAGGTCCGGCAGCCCGAGCAGCCGAGTACACCGGGCGAGCCGCTGACCTACGGCAGCACGGGACTCCTCTACGCGTACGACGCCGAGGGTGAGTTCTTCTGGGTCTCGCCGTACGACGCCGCGCTCGCCCCACGCCCCGTGCCACGCGAAGCGGGCTGACGTCCCGCCCGCCGTCCGGGCCGGCCTCCGTGCCGGCTCCCGGCCCGGCATGCCCCGAAACCGGCGTGCCGCCCACTTCCTCCTCATCTCACCAGCCGTCAAGGACTGACATGGATGCCATCTCCTTGGGCGTCGGCGTGCTGATCGCCGTTGTCCTGCTCATCGTCATCACTCTGGTCTTCGTCGTCACCCGGCTCTTCCGCAAGGTCGAACAGGGCAAGGCGCTGATCATCTCCAAGACCAAGAAGGTGGACGTCACCTTCACCGGCGCGGTCGTCCTGCCGGTCCTCCACAAGGCCGAGACGATGGACATCTCGGTCAAGACGATCGAGATCCGTCGCACCGGACGTGAGGGGCTGATCTGCCAGGACAACATCCGCGCCGACATCCACATCACGTTCTTCGTCCGGGTCAACAAGACCGTCGAGGACGTCATCAAGGTCGCCCAGTCCATCGGTACCGAGCGGGCCAGCGACAAGATCGCCATCCAGGAGTTCTTCGTCGCGAAGTTCTCGGAGGCGGTCAAGACCGTCGGCAAGCAGCTCGACTTCGTCGATCTCTACACCAAGCGCGAGGAGTTCCGGGACCGGATCATCCGGGTCATCGGGACCGACCTGAACGGCTACCACCTCGACGACGCCGCGATCGACTTCCTCGAGCAGACGCCGATGGTCCAGCTCGACGGGGCCAACATCCTGGACGCGCAGGGCATCCGCAAGATCACCGAGCTGACGGCGATCGAGCACGTGCGGACCAACGAGTTCCAGCGCACCGAGCAGAAGGAGATCACCCGGCAGGACGTCGACGCCCGCGAGACCATCCTGGAGCTGGAGCGCCGGCAGGCCGAGGCGGAGATCAAGCAGCGCCGCGAGGTCGAGACGCTGCGGGCCCGTGAGGAGGCCGTCACGGCCCGGGTGCAGGAGGAGGAGCGGCTCGGTGCGCAGAGCGCGTTCATCCGTACCGAGGAGCAGCTCGGCATCCAGCGGGAGAACCAGGCCCGGGAGGTCGCGGTCGCGCAGAAGAACCGCGAGCGGGTCATCGCCGTGGAGAACGAGCGCATCGAGAAGGACCGGATGCTGGAGGTCATCGGGCGTGAGCGCGAGACCGAGCTGAACCGGATCGCCGCGACGAAGGAGGTCGAGGCCGAGCGCCGTGAGGTCGCGGACGTGATCCGGGAGCGGATCGCGGTGGACCGTACGGTCGCCGAGCAGGAGGAGTCGATCCGCACTCTGCGGGCCGTCGAGGAGTCGGAGCGCACCCGCAAGTCCGTGATCATCGCGGCGGAGGCGGAGGCCCAGGAGAAGCTGGTCAAGGACATCAAGGCGGCGGAGGCCGCGGAGGCGGCCGCGACGCACCTGGCGGCCGAGCAGCTGACGCTCGCCGAGGCCCGGCTGAAGACCGCCGACCTCGACGCGCAGGCGAAGCTGCGGCTGGCGGAGGGCATCCAGGCGGAGTCCGCCGCGCCGGGGCTGGCGGAGGTCCAGGTCCGGGACGCGCAGGCCGACGTCACCGAGAAGGCCGGCCTCGCGGAGGCCCAGGCGACCGAGGCACGGCTCAAGGCCGAGGCGGAGGGCGCGCGGCTCAAGGCGCTGGCGGCCGCGGAGGGTACGCAGGCCCAGGCGTCGGCGGACGCGGCGGTCATCGGCGAGAAGCTGAAGGCCGAGGCGGAGGGCCTCACGAAGAAGGCGGCGGCGATGGCCGCGCTGGACGAGGCCTCGCGCGGACACGAGGAGTACCGGCTGCGGCTGGCCGCGGAGAAGGAGATCCGGCTGGCGGAGTTCGACGTCCAGCGGCAGGTGGCCGAGGCGCAGGCGACGGTCCTGGCGACGGGGCTGGAGAACGCGGACATCGACATCGTCGGCGGGGACTCGGTCTTCTTCGACCGGCTCGTCTCGTCGATCTCGCTGGGGCGGAGCGTGGACGGCTTCGTCGAGAACTCCAAGACGGCCCAGACGCTCGCCGGGCCGTGGCTGGACGGCAGCGCGTCCTTCACGGACGACCTGACCCGGGTGCTGGGGTCCGTCTCCTCGGGAGACGTGCAGAACCTCACGGTGTCGGCGTTGCTGATGCGGCTGATGCGGGGGACGTCGGGGGCGGCCACGGGTCAGGTACGGCAGTTGCTGGCGGCGGCGGAGGAGCTGGGGCTGGCGGGGATGACGGTGTCGTCGCTGGCCGGGGGTACGGGGGCGGCTGTCGCCGCCGAGCCTTCGGTGAACGGGGCGGGGGTGTAGGCCTCCGGCCGGGTCCGGGGTCGCCCGGGGCGCCGGGTGGGCGTTCGGGCGGGGCCCGGACCGGGGGTGCGCCCTCACCGGCGCGGGGGTTCCGTCCTCAAGCGCCGGACGGGCTGGGATGGCGGGCCTCGACCAGGGGGCGCGCCCTCACCGGCGCCAGGGTTCCGTCCTCAAACGCCGGACGGGCTGGATGGTGGCCCTCGACCGGGGGGCGCGCCCGCGCCACCGCGAGGGTTCCGTCCTCAAACGCCGGACGGGCTGGATGGTGGCCCGGAGGGTGGTGGGTCGGAGCGTGGGGGCCCGGAGCGTGGTGGGCCGGTGGGTGTTGTCAGTGTGAGTGGAAATTTCGTAGGGAGCCGTACGCATGGAACGTGACACCACACTCACCGATGGCGGTGCCTACGACGTGCTCCGGCGGCGGCTGGCGGCGCGGGCCGATGAGCTCGTCCGGCGGGCCGAGGCGCTCAACGCGCGCCGGACCGAGGAGTTCGGGTCCACCGGGCTGCGGCTGCTGGCCACCGAGCAGGTGCACACCGAGCGGGCCTCGCTCGCCCGCGACCTGGTGGCGGTCGGCGGACGGCTGCTGTTCGGCTTCGAACGCGGCCCCGGGGTCGGCGGTGAGGCCCAGGTCGGTGACGTCCTCGTCCTCCGCGAGGCCGGCCTGGACGAGGTGGTGGGCGAAGGGCCGCTGGCCGACGAGGCGTTCGTACGGGAGTTCGCGGGCCTGCACCGCTACTTCCGGGACGCCCGGCTGCTGCGGCTGCGGCGGGTCAACGGGCGGCTGATCGCCGTCTTCCGTACCGGGGAGAACGCCGAGGACGTCCGGGTCCTGCGGTGGGCCCTGGGCCCGGACGGGACGCCCGGGGAGTTCCTGGACGCGCGCGGCGAGAAGGACCACGTCTTCCCGCCCTCGCACGACTTCGACTGGACCCCGGCCGGACGGGAGGCCCACCGGACCGGCCGGCACCCGCACATCGCGGTGGCCGAGGGGGCGCTCTTCGTCGACACCCTCGGCGGCACGCTCACCGTCAAGACCGAGGACGACACCGAGACCCCCGACGGCATCTACGAGGAGCCCGTCGACGAGCCCCTCCAGTCCCTCGCGGACGCCGACGTGGAGTACGCGCGGGCCGGGCCGCTGGTCCTGCTGCGGGTGCGCCCGTACAAGGAGGAGGCCTGGCGGTACCTGGTCTTCAACACCCTGCTCGGCCGGGTCCAGCGGCTCGACGCGATCGGGCCGTCGTGCCACCGGCTCCCCGAGGACCAGGGGATCATCTTCCCCGGCGGCACCTACCTCACCACCGGGGCCGCCAAGACGTTCGACACCGCCGAGGAGCTGACCGACCCCGTCTTCGAGGGCGCCGTCCGCTCGCCCAACGGCGAGGACGTGCTGTACGTCTTCCGGTCCCGCGACGAGAGCCGCACCCTGCTCCTGCCCTACAACCTGATCCGCCAGGAGGTCGCCACCCCGCTGCTCGGCCGGGGCCACGCCCTCCTCGACGACGGCACCCTCGTCCTGCTGAAGGGCGGCGAGGACGGTCCCGCCCGCGTCCACCCGACGCAGCGCTGGCAGACCCCGTTCGTCTCCGACACCTACGCCGCCGCGCACCCCGCCGGGACCGGCCCGCTCGCCCGGACCGGCAACGCCGACCTGGTGCGCGGGATCTCCGACTGCCTCGCCCTCGCGCACGGCGTACGCGACATGACGCCGACCGCCGCCGTGTACGCCCGGCTCGTCTCCGACTGCGCCCGCGCGGGCGACCGCTACCACTGGCTCACCGACCCCGAGCTGGGCGGGCTCGCCGAGCCCCTCGCGGAGATCGGGGCCACCGCGGGCCAGGTCCTCGCCGAGTTCGAGACGGTGCGGGAGCTCACCCGGCAGGCCGCCGACGCCCTCAACGAGACGGCGGCCCGGCTCACCGCCCTGGTCCGCCGCATCCGGGGCGAGGCCCCGCGCTCGGCCGCCGCCTGGGTCGAGCAGCTCACCGAACTACGGCGTACGCACGGCCACTTGTCCACCCTCGCGGAGATGCGGTACGCGGACACCGAGCGGATCGCCGAGCTGTCCGCCGAGGCCGAGGACGACCTGGAGTCGGCCGCCCGGCGGGCCGTCGCCTTCCTCTCCCGGGACGACGCCTTCGCCGGGTACCACGAGGAGCTGACCGCGCTCACCGCCACCGCCGAGGAGCTGGCGGCGGTCGCGGACGCCTCGGAGGTGGCCGACCGGCTCACGGAGATCACCGAGGGGCTGGGGACCGTCACGGACGTGGTGGCCGGGCTCGACATCGGGGACGCCACCGTCCGTACGTCGATCCTGGAGCGGATCGCCGGGGTCCTGGGGGACGCCAACCGGGCCCGTGCCACCCTCGACGCCCGCCGCCGGGAGCTGCTGTCACGGGAGGGGCGGGCCGAGTTCGCCGCCGAGTTCGCCCTGCTCGGGCAGGCCGTCACCGGGGCGCTGGCCGCCGCCGACTCCCCCGAGTCCTGCGACGAGCAGCTGGCGCGGCTGCTGCTCCAGCTGGAGAACCTGGAGTCCCGGTTCGCGGAGTCCGACGACTTCCTCGGCCGGCTGTCCGAGCGCCGGACCGAGGTGTACGAGGCGTTCTCGGCCCGCCGCCAGACCCTCCAGGACGCCCGCGCCCGCCGCGCCGAACGGCTCGCGGACTCGGCCGCCCGGGTGCTGGAGACGGTCACCCGGCGCCTCGCCGCCCTGGAGGACCTGGACGCGGTCCACACGTACTTCGCCTCCGACCCGATGGTCGCCAAGGTCCGGCGCACCGCCGACGAGCTGCGCGAGCTGGGCGACCCGGTGCGCGCCGAGGAGCTGGACGGGCGGCTGAAGGCGGCCCGCCAGGAGGCCGGGCGGGCGCTGCGGGACCGCGGTGAGCTGTACGCGGACGGCGGCACGGTGCTCAGGCTGGGCCGCCACCGGTTCGCGGTGAACACCCAGCCCTTCGACCTCACCCTGGTCCCGCACGGGGACCGGCTCGCCTTCGCGCTGACCGGCACCGACTACCGGGCCCCGGTCACGGACCCGGAGTTCGCCGCGACCCGCCCGTACTGGGACCGGCTGCTGCCCTCCGAGTCGCGGGAGGTCTACCGCGCCGAGTATCTGGCCGCCCGGCTGCTGGACGAGCACGGCGCCGCCGCCCTCGCGGGTACGGAGGACCTGGCCGCGCTCGTCCGGGAGGCGGCCGCCGCCGCGTACGACGAGGGCCACCAGCGGGGCGTGCACGACGAGGACGCCACCGCGATTCTGACCGTCCTGCTGCGGCTGCACGCCGGCGCGGGGCTGCTGCGGTTCACGCCCGCCGTGCGCGCCGCCGCGCAGCTCTTCTGGGCGCACGACGCGGACGAGGCGCTGCGGACGTCCTGGACGCGCCGGGCGGTGTCGCTGGCGCGGGCCCGCGACACCTTCGGGCTCGCCCCGGCGATCACGGTCCTCCAGGAGGAGTGGGCGGCGGTGATGGGGGCGGGGCAGGCGGCCGCCGTGTACCTCTTCGAGGAGCTGACGAGCGGTCCGGCCGGATTCGCCACCAGCGCCGCGACCCGTACCTTCCTGGAGAAGTTCCGCCGGGCGACGGGGACGTCGGCGTACGACGAGGACCTGGCCGCGCTCCACGACGACCTGCCGGCCCGGCGCCAGCTGGTCGAGGGCTGGCTCACCTCGTACGCCGCCGCGAGCGGTGCCGACGCGGACGCCGGTGACCTCGCGGAGGCCGCCGCCGTGGAGCTGTGCCCGAAGCTGGAACGGTACGACGTGGACGCCCCGCTCACCGCGACCGTGGAGGGGCTGCTCGGCGACCACCCCCGGATCGAGCGGGGCACCCTTCCCGTACGGCTCGACGAACTCCTCGCCCGCACCGCGGAGTTCCGGGCCGAGGCGGTCCCCGGGTTCCGGGCGTACCAACGGCTGCGCACCACCCTCGTGGAGAGCGAGCGCACCCGGCTGCGGCTGGACGACCACCGGCCGCGCGTGATGTCGGCGTTCGTCCGCAACCGGCTGCTGGACGAGGTGTACCTGCCACTGATCGGGGACAGCCTCGCCAAGCAGCTGGGCACCGCCGACGCGGACCGGCGCACCGACTCGCAGGGCCTTCTGCTGCTGGTCTCCCCGCCGGGTTACGGCAAGACGACGCTCATGGAGTACGTCGCCGACCGGCTCGGCATGGTCCTGGTGAAGGTCGGCGGGCCGAACCTCGGCCACGAGGTGACTTCCCTGGACCCGGCGCAGGCGCCCGGGGCGACGGCCCGCCGGGAGGTCGAGAAGATCAACTTCGCGCTGGAGTCGGGCAACAACACCCTGCTCTACCTGGACGACATCCAGCACACCTCGCCCGAGCTGCTCCAGAAGTTCATCCCGCTCTGCGACGCCACCCGCCGGGTGGAGGGGGTGCGGGACGGCGAGCCGCGCAGCTACGACCTGCGGGGGAAGCGCTTCGCCGTGGTCATGGCGGGCAACCCGTACACCGAGTCCGGGGAGCGGTTCCGGATCCCGGACATGCTCGCCAACCGGGCCGACGTGTGGAACCTCGGCGAGGTGCTGAGCGGCCGGGAGGACGTCTTCGCGCTGAGCTTCGTCGAGAACGCCCTCACCGCCAACCCGGTCCTCGCCCCGCTCGCCGGCCGTTCCCGCGACGACCTCGGGGTGCTCGTGCGCATGGCGTCCGGGTCGGACCTCGCGGCCCGCGCCGACCAGTTGGAGCACGCCTACGCCCCGGCGGAGCTGGAGCGGATCGTGGCGGTCCTGCGCCATCTGCTCACCGCCCGGGAGACCGTCCTCGCGGTGAACGCGGCCTACATCGCCTCGGCGGCGCGGACGGACGCGACGCGCACCGAACCGCCGTTCCGGTTGCAGGGTTCCTACCGCGACATGAACAAGATCGCCGAGCGGATCGAGCCGGTGATGAACGAGGAGGAGCTGGACGCCGTCGTCGACGACCACTACGCGGGCGAGGCCCAGACCCTCACCACCGGCGCCGAGGCGAACCTGCTGAAGCTGGCCGCCCTGCGGGGCCGGCTCACCGGCCGGCAGGCCGAGCGCTGGGCGGCGATCACCGCCTCGTACGTACGCGCGCAGGCGCTCGGCGGACCGGAGGAGGACCCGCTCACCCGGGCGGTCGCGGCCCTGGGGCTGCTCGCGGACCGGGTCGCGGCGGTGGAGACGGCCATCGACCGGGCGGCCGACCCCCGCCGTCTCCTGGCGGGCCCGGGGCCGGTCCACGACTGACAGGAGGAGGGTCACCAGGCATGCTGGGTTTCGTGTCCCCACTACCGCACCAGTCCCAATCCCCCGCAGGCGGCGGCCACATGCTGGTCTGCGGCGACGACGCGCTCGCCCGGCGGCTCGCCGTGGAGCTGCGCTACGTGTACGGCGAACGGGTCACGCTGCTCCTCCCGCCGGACCGCGACCTCTCCTCCCGGCCCGAGTTACCCCTCACCCAACGGGCCCGCGCCGCCGCCCTGTTCGGCCGGATGTCGGCGGCGATGAACCGCGCGGGCGCGGCGGGCGGGGCCGGTGACGGCGACACCAACGCCGGGGTCGAGGCCGTCCGCATCATGGAGGCGCACGAGCCCTCGGACGAGGTGCTGGAGGAGGCGGGCGTCGACCGGGCGGCCGCGCTCGCCCTGGTCTACGACGACGACGAGCTGAACATACGGGCCGCCCTGACGGCCCGTCGGCTCAACCCGCGTCTGCGGCTGGTCATCCGGCTCTACAACCGCAAACTGGGCCAGCACCTGGAGACCCTGCTCGACCAGGCCGCGGCCCTCGCCGTGCCCGGCCTGGACCCGGAGCTGCTGGACGCCTCCACCACCGTGCTGTCCGACGCCGACACCGCGGCCCCGGCGCTGGCCGCCACGGCGGTCACCGGCAGCAGCAAGGTCATCCAGGCCGAGGGCCTGCTCCTGCGCGCCGCCGAACGCACCCCGCCCCGGCAGGGCGAGCTGGCCGACCCCGGACTGTGCACCCTGGCGCTCCTGTCGTCCACCACCCATGACCCGGCGGGCGCCGAGGGCTCCGACAGCAGCGGCGACGAGGGCCCCCAACTCCTGCCCGACCAGGCGACGGTGGCCGCCGCCACCGGGCGGGGCACGGTGGTCCTGGAGGCCATCAGCCACGCGGGGCCCGACCGGGTCGCGGTCCGCATGGGCGGCCGTGGCGCGCCGCTGAGCCACATCTTCTCGCGCCGGCTGCGCTGGTCGGCGCTGGGCGTGATGGCCGCCGCCGTGGCGCTGGCCATCGCCTCCGTCGTCACCACCGGCGACAGCCCGCTGCACGCCACCTACCTCACCCTGCTCGACCTGCTCGCGATGGGCGATCCGGCCGAGGACGGGCCGGATGCCCGCCAGATCATCCAGCTGCTGTCCGGGATGGCCGGGCTGCTGCTCCTGCCGCTGCTGGTGGCCGCCGTCCTGGAGGCCTTCGGGTCCCTGCGCAACGCCTCCTCGCTGCGCCGGCCCCCGCGTGGTCTGTCCGGGCACGTGGTGCTGCTCGGCCTCGGCAAGATCGGCACCCGGGTGCTGGTACACCTGCGGGAGCTGGACATCCCCGTGGTGGTCGTCGAGGAGGACCCGGACGCGCGGGGCATCCCGCTGGCCCGGGGCATGCACGTGCCGACGGTCATCGGCGACGTCACCCAGGAAGGGGTCCTGGAGGCGGCCAAGATCCGCCGGGCGCGGGCCCTCCTCGCCCTGACCAGCGTGGACACGACCAACCTCGAAGCCGCGCTGTACGCCCGCCACGTCAAGCCCGACCTGCGGGTGGCCCTGCGCCTGTACGACGACGAGTTCGCCACCGCCGTCTACCGCACCCTGCGCACCGCCCACCCGCAGGCGCTCACCCGCTCCCGCTCGGTGTCCCACCTGGCCGCGCCGTCGTTCGCGGTCGCCATGATGGGCCGGCAGATCCTCGGGGCGGTCCCGGTCGAACGCAAGGTGATGCTGTTCGCCGCCCTGGAGGTGGGCGCCCACCCGCAGCTGGCGGGCCGCACCGTCGAGCAGGCCTTCCGGGCCGGCGCCTGGCGGGTCCTGGCGCTGGACGCCACCCCGCCGCGCGACCGCCAACCCGATCTGGCCGCGGTACCGCCGTACGACCCTTCGGAGCCGGAGGCGGCCGCCCGGCCCTCCGGGCTGGTCTGGAACCTCCACCCGGGCTATGTGCTGCGCCCGGAGGACCGGGTCGTCATCGCCGCGACCCGGCGCGGCCTGGCGGAGCTGCTGCGCGGGCAGCGGACGGCGACGGCGGGGCGGTAGGCGGAGCCCGGGGCGGGCGGTGGCGGTGGCGGAGGGCCCGGGGGGCGGGGTCCGGGGGCGGGGTCCGGGGGGGCCGGTTCCCGACCCGGGCCGGACTCCGCGCCCGGGTCCGGGCGTCAGCGGAACATGCCCATGGCCTCCCGTACCTCCGTCAGGGTCGCCTCGGCCACGGCGTTCGCGCGCTCGTTCCCGGCGCGCAGGATGTCCCGTACCTGGCCCATGTCCTGGGCGTACTCCGCCCGCCGGGCACGGATGGGGGCCATCTTCGCGTTGACCGCGTCCGTCACGGTCCGCTTCAGCGCGGCGGCCCCGCCGTCGCCGATCTCCTCGGCGACGGCGTGCGGGTCGCGGTCCAGGCAGAGCGCGGCCAGCAGCACCAGGCCGGCCACCCCGGGCCGCGTCGCGGGCTCGTAGGTGATGTGCCGGTCGGCGTCGGTGGTGGCGCCCTTGATCAGCCGGGCGGTCTCGTCCTCGCTCGCGCCCAGGGCGACGGAGTTGCCGCGGCTCTTGCTCATCTTGGTGCCGTCGGTACCCAGCAGCAGGGGCGTGGCGGAGAGCAGGGCGTCGGGTTCCGGGAAGACGGGACCGTACCGCTCGTTGAAGCGCCGGGCGACGGTACGGGTGATCTCCAGGTGCGGCAGCTGGTCCTGCCCCACGGGCACGAGGTTGCCCTTGCAGAAGAGGATGTCGGCGGCCTGGTGGACCGGGTAGGTGTACATGAGCCCGCTGACGGCCGCCTGCCGGGAGTGGGCGATCTCGTCCTTCACCGTGGGGTTGCGGCCCAGCTCGGCGACGGAGACGAGCGAGAGGAACGGCAGGAGCAGCTGGTTGAGGGCCGGTACCGCGCTGTGGTTGAAGACCGTCGTCCGGGCGGGGTCCACACCGATCGCCAGGTAGTCCAGCAGCAGGCCCTCCACGTACTCGCCGAGCCGCTCGGCGACGTCCCGGTCGGTGAGGACCTGGTAGTCGGCGATGAGGACGAACACCTCCGCGCCGAGGTCCTGGAGCCGCACCCGGTTGTGCAGGGTGCCGAAGTAGTGGCCGAGGTGCAGGGCGCCGGTCGGCCGGTCGCCGGTGAGGATCCGGAAGCGTCCGGGGTCCACGGCGATCTGCCGCTCCAGCTCGGCGCTGCGGAGCGCGGCGGGGGTCATGGGCTGGTCGGTGACGGTGGTCACAGGTCTCTCCTCGCGAGGTGGATGCGTGGAGGACGGCCCGCCCGAGGCGCCGGGCGACGAAGAAGGGCCGTCCATGTCGAACGGCCCTTGTTCCGTGCGTGCAGATGAGGTGGCCGCTCCTAGGAGGAGCGCCACCAGGTGCGGCACGGGACGGAGGTCATGGGGTGAGTGTAGCGGCCACGGGTCGGCGGGCGGGAGGAACGGCGCACGTGATCCCGCTCGCGTCGCGGAGGTGGCCGTACCGGGGCGATCCTGGAAGGGCGGCCGGGAAAGGCCGCCACGGGCCACGGGCCGCACCGGCCGGAGGGTGACCGGCCGCCCGCCGCCGTACGCGGGGCTACTTGTCGGCGCCGCCGCCGACGTAGAACAGCAGCATGACGAAACCGGCGAAGAGGTGCGTCGCGAAGACGTAGACGAAGACGCGCAGCATGACACCGCGCTCCTTCCAGCGTTCGCTCTCGCTCATCGGCGCTCCTCCTTCGACCCGCCCGCCCCGCCCCGGCCGGGCGGCCCGTCCAGCGTACGCAGCCCGGCCGCGCGGTCCCCGGGCGGTGGCCGCGCGGCCGGGAATAGGGGACGGGGGTGCCCCGTTGTAGGGTGTGTCGCATAGTTCAACGTTCAACCACTTATTCGTACGGACGCCACACGTACGGATGCCACACGTTCGGCACAGATGGAGGCGGGCGCCATGCAGTTCGGGATCTTCACCGTCGGGGACGTCACCCCGGACCCCACGACCGGCAGGACGCCGAGCGAGCACGAGCGGATCAAGGCGACCCTCGCGATCGCGCAGAAGGCGGAGGAGGTGGGCCTGGACGTCTTCGCGACCGGGGAACACCACAACCCGCCGTTCGTCCCGTCCTCACCGACGACGACGCTCGGCTACATCGCCGCCCGCACCGAGAAGCTCATCCTCTCGACCTCCACCACCCTGATCACCACCAACGACCCGGTGAAGATCGCGGAGGACTACGCCACGCTCCAGCACCTCGCCGACGGCCGCGTCGACCTGATGATGGGCCGCGGCAACACCGGGCCGGTCTACCCGTGGTTCGGCAAGGACATCCGTCAGGGCATCCCGCTCGCGATCGAGAACTACGCGCTGCTGCACAAGCTGTGGCGCGAGGACGTCGTGGACTGGGAGGGCACGTTCCGTACGCCGCTCCAGTCCTTCACGGCGACCCCGCGCCCGCTGGACGGCGTCCCGCCGTTCGTCTGGCACGGCTCCATCCGCTCCCCCGAGATCGCGGAGCAGGCCGCCTACTACGGCGACGGCTTCTTCCACAACAACATCTTCTGGCCCATGGAGCACACGAAGAAGATGGTGGACCTCTACCGGCGCCGCTACGCCCACTACGGCCACGGCACGGCCGAGCAGGCCATCGTGGGCCTCGGCGGCCAGGTGTTCATGCGGAAGAACTCGCAGGACGCGGTCAGGGAGTTCCGCCCGTACTTCGACAACGCGCCGGTCTACGGACACGGGCCCTCCCTGGAGGACTTCACCCGGGAGACCCCGCTGACCGTCGGTTCCCCGCAGGAGGTCGTCGAGCGCACCCTGACCTTCCGCGACGCCGTCGGCGACTACCAGCGCCAGCTGTTCCTGATGGACCACGCCGGGCTGCCGCTCAAGACCGTCCTGGAGCAGCTCGACCTGCTCGGCGAGGAGGTCGTCCCCGTGCTGCGCAAGGAATTCGCCGCCCTGCGCCCGGCCGGTGTGCCGGACGCCCCCGTCCACCCCGCGGTCACCGCGGCCCGCGCCGCGACCGCCCCGAAGGAGGTCTGAACACCGTGTTCGCCACCGCCCCGCTGCGCGTCGTGGCCGTCTCGGCCGGTCTGAGCAGCCCCTCGTCCACCCGGCTGCTGGCCGACCGGCTCGCCGAGGCCACCCGTGAACGGCTGGCCGCCGACCAGGACCGCGCCGTCGAGGTCCAGGTCGTCGAGCTGCGCGATCTGGCCGTCTCCATCGCCAACCACCTGGTCACCGGCTTCCCGCCGGCCGACCTGCGGGAGGCGATCGACGCGGTGACCGGCGCGGACGGCCTGATCGCCGTGTCGCCCGTCTTCACCGCCTCGTACAGCGGTCTGTTCAAGTCCTTCTTCGACCTGATCGAGAACACCGCGCTCACCGGCAAGCCCGTCCTGATCGCGGCGACCGGCGGCACGCCCCGGCACTCGCTGGTCCTGGACCACGCGATGCGCCCGCTCTTCGCCTACCTGCGGGCCGTCACCCTGCCGACCTCGGTGTACGCGGCGTCCGAGGACTGGGGGGCGCCGGGCGACGAGTACGCCGAGGGCCTGCCGTCCCGGATCCGCCGTGCGGGCGGCGAGCTGGCCTCGGCCGTCACCGGACGGACCGTCTCCGGGGCGACCCGGGCGGCCACGCTCGACGACGGCGAGGACGCGGTCGTTCCGTTCGCCCAGCAGCTCGCCGCACTGCGGGTGAACTGACCCGTCCGGCCCCGGCCGACACCGCCGGGGCGGCCGTCGAGACACACGGGAGCCGAGACACACGGGCACAGAGCAACGCAAGGGGCCTACGGGCCCTTTGTGCCCGGTTTGGCTCGTGTTATTACGGATACACGCAACATGGGGCACGTGCCGTACGGGTCCCGAGGAGCTGGAGGCGGACATGGGCAGGATCGTCGTCGGTGTGGACGGCTCGGAGCAGTCGATCAAGGCGCTGCGCTGGGCGGTGCGCCAGGCGGAGCTGACCGGGGACTCGATCGAGGCGGTCAACAGCTGGGAGTACCCCGCGACCAGTTGGGCGTCCATGATGCCGGGCCTGCCGGAGGACTTCGACCCGCAGGCGGTGGCGACCGTGGCGCTCAACGAGGCGCTGGAGGAGGCCCTCGGCGCCGAGGGCGCGGCGGAGGTGGAGAAGGTCGTCGTGATCGGCAACGCCGCCCAGTCCCTGCTGGAGCGGGCCAAGGGCGCCAACCTGCTGGTCGTCGGCGCACGCGGCTACAGCGGCTTCAAGGCCACCCTCCTGGGCTCGGTCAGCCTGCACGTCACCCAGCACGCCCGCTGCCCGGTCACCGTCGTCCACGAGTGACGCCCCGTCCCCGTGCGACGAGCGGGCCCCCACGCGATCACGCGTGGGGGCCCGCCGTCGTACCGGACGGCGCGTCACGAGCCCGGCCCGTCCGGCACCTTCGCCGGGCGCGCGGCCGTCACGGCGACCGCGTGTGGGCGAGGTAGAACGCGTAGACGGTCACCCCCGCGCCGACCCCCAGTCCGAGGACGGCCGAGGACAGCACGCTGTGGTGGTGCAGGCTGAAGAGGTAGCCGATCACGATCGCGGTGACGGCCCCGTAGGCCGCGGCCCGTGGCTCGGCCGGCAGCCTCCCCTGCACCCGTCCCAGGGCGAAGCACAGCACGGCGAAGGCCACACCGGAGGCGACGCCGAGCCAGATCAGCCCCCCGGTGGTCGGGCCGCCGTCCCGGTGGATGTAGAACGCCCAGAAACCGACGATCACGCCCAGCACCGCCGGCAGCCACCAGCCGATCGCGTGGTGCGGATGCCGGTCCGGCGTCCGGGCGCGGGTCCCTCCGCGCCGGGGCAGCGTTGCGTGTGTGGCCATGGCGGCAGCTCCCTCTCTCGCCCGTGGACCTCTCCGTCTCTCCAGGGCACACCCGGCCGCGCGCCCCGGCAACTCGAACGGCGTACGGCCCGGAGCGCGCGGCCGCCGCACGGGATTGGCTGGGGGCTGTGCGGACCTACCTCTCAGCGGCCCTGTCGGCGGTCCTGGTCGTCCTGCTCGCCCTGCTGGTCCCGTTCGGCGCCCTCGCCGCCTGGGTCGATCTGGAACTCGACGACACCGACCGCTACCTCGCCGCCGTCTCCCCGCTGGCCTCCGACCCCGGCGTACAGGACACCGTCGCCACGCTCGTCACCGACGCGGCGATGAAGAACATCGACGTGGGCCCGCTCCAGGACACCCTCGGGGACTTCCTGTACGACACGGCGCGGTCCTTCACCACGACCGAGGCGTTCCAGCGGGCCTGGGACGGTGCCAACCGGACCGCGCACCAGGCCGTGAAGGCCGACCTGCACGGCGACAACGGGCGGGCGGTGACCATCGACCTGGCGCCCGTGGTCGAACGCGTCCGGCAGGAGCTGATCGACGACGGGGTGCCGTTCGCCGACCTGATCCCCGTACGGCACACCACGATCACCCTGCTCCCCGCCGACCGCGCGGACGAGCTGCGGAGCACCTTCCGGTTCCTGCGGGACGCCGGCGTGTGGCCTGCCGTCGGCACGGCGGTCCTGCTCGTCCTCGTCGTGGGCCTCGCGTCCGTACGGCGCGGGCTCCGGGGCGCCCTGGGCGCCACCGCCGTCGCGGGCGCGGGCCTCGCGCTCGGCGCCGTACTGCTGCGTCTCGCGGTCGCGGCCGGCCGGAGCAGGGTGCTGGACCAGGTGCCGTCCGACGACCGGGACGGGGCCTCGGCGGTCTACGACGCGCTCACCGCGTCGCTGCGGACGACCGTGTGGGCGGTCCTGGCGGCGGGGCTGGTACTGGCGGTGGGCGGAGGGGCCGGACGGTTCCTGGCGGGGCGGAGGGCGAGGAGGGCGGAGAGGGCGGGACGGGCCGGGGGCCGGTAGGGGTGCGGGGCCGGTAGGGGTGCGGGGCCCGGTGGGGGCGCGGTGGGGCGTCGGGTTCCGACATGCGCGGGCGCGGGGGCCGGGCGAGAGTAGGAGGCGGGGCAGGGGGGCCGAGTGAGAGGTGGGCCGGATGCGAGCCGTCGCCGTCAGCGCGTGGGGCGCGGAACCCTCGCTCGTGGTGGTCCCCAAACCCGACCCCTCGGCCGGCGAGGTACGCGTGAAGGTCGAGTACGCCTCCCTCAACCCCCTGGACTGGCAGACGGCCGACCGAAGCCCGGACGGGACGGCTCCCCACAGCTTTCCGCTCCTCGTCGGGACGGACTTCGCGGGGCGGGTGGACATGATCGGCGGCGGTGACAACCTCTTCCGCGTCGGCGACCCGGTGTTCGGCCGGCTGACGGCACCCCCGGCGGGACGCTGCGGCGCGTACGGCGAGTACCTGTGCGTGGCGCAGGACGCGCCGATCGCCCTGGTCCCGGACGGGCTCCCGCTCCAGCACGCCGCGGCGCTCCCGTCCGCCGGGACGGCCGCCGCGCAGATCCTGGGGGGCACGGCCGTACGCGACGGGCGGAGCCTGCTGGTCATCGGCGCGGCGGGTGGGGTGGGCAGCTTCCTGACCCAGCTCGCCGCGGCCCGCTCCCTCGGGGTCGTCGCCGCCGTACGGGGTGACGAGAAGCGGCGGATGGCCGCGCTGGGCGCCGCCGCCACCGTGGACACGACCGCGGGCCCCGACGAGCTGGCCTCCGCGGTGGCGGACCTGTACCCGGAGGGGGTCGACGCGCTCGTGGACCTGGTCTCCACCGACCCGGCCGCCTTCGCCGCACACACCGCGCTGGTACGGGACGGCGGTGTCGCCGTCACCACCCGAGGCGTTCCGGGGCCGCCCGGCGTCGCCTGGGTGGACTTCCGGCTGGACCCGGCGGACTCCGGGGGAGAGCTGCTCGGCGCCCTGGCCGAGGGAGCCGCCCGAGGCGAGCTGCGCGTGCCCATCGAGGTGGAACTCCCCCTGGAGAAGGCCCCGCAGGCACTCGCCCAGAACCGGGCGGGCGGGGCACGCGGCAAGACCGTCTTCGTCGTCTGACTGTGTAAGGAGCGCCGCCGCCATGGGCGAACACGACATCATCGAGCACATCGACGGGCTGGTCGCCGAGGAGCGCGACCTACGGGCCCGCTCCACACTGGACGGCCTCTCCGACGAGGAGCGCTCCCGGCTGCGGGAGGTGGAGATCCGGCTCGACCAGTGCTGGGACCTGCTGCGGCAACGACGGGCCCTCAGCGAGTTCGGCGACGACCCCTCGAAGGCGACCCTGCGCCCCGCGGGCGAGGTGGAGGACTACCGGGGCTGACGGACGACGGACCGCGGACGCCGGACCGCGGACGGCGGACGGCGCACGCAAGCGGTGGCACCGGTCCGAGAGCGCTGAACCGCTGCGTGAGCACTGCTCGCCGCCGCGAGCACCGCGCCGCCGTGTGAGCACCGCTCTGTGCCGTGAGCACCGCACCGCCGCGCAAGTACCGCACCGCCGCGCGAGCACTGCACCGCCGCCTGAGCACAGCTCAGCGCCGCGAGCACCGCACCGCCGCGCTAACACCGCACCGCCGCGTGAGCACCGCTCAGCGCCGCGAGCACCGCACCGCCGTGTGAGCACCGCTCAGCGCCACGAGCACCGCACCGCCGCGCGAGCGTCGCACTGTGCCGCGAGCGGCCGCACCCGCGCCGGGCGCGCCGTCAGGTGGTGGTGTCGCGGCCCCGGCGTGCGGCGCGCTGGGGGTTCTGTGCGCCATGGAGGCCCTGGAGGCGTTCGATCTCGCGGCGGTCCCGCTTGGTCGGACGTCCGGCACCGCGATCGCGGACCGGCACCTGGATCGCCGTCTCGCGCGGCGGCGGGGGCGGGCTGTTGTCCACAAAACATTCCACGGCGACCGGTGGGCCGACCCGCTTCTTCACGATCTTGGACACGACCACGATCCGGTCCCGGCCCGCGTGCCGGAGCCGCACCTCGTCGCCCGCGCGGAGGTTCTGGGCCGGCTTGGCCCGCTCGCCGTTGACCCGGACATGGCCCGCCCGGCAGGCGGCGGCCGCCTGGGCGCGGGTCTTCGTCAGCCGGACCGACCAGATCCACACGTCGACCCGGACGCTGCCCGCCGCCTGTGGTGCCTCACCGGAAACCATGCACCCGACTCTAATGCGGTGAGGCACCCCGGCGGGGCCGGGAACCGAAGCCGGCCCCCGGCACGTCCACCGCACCCCCGCCACGTCCCCTCCGCGCCCCTCCGCGAGGACGGGACGGCCGGGTCCGGTGGGATCAGACGCCGATGTCCCCGCCGTCCTTGCGCCACACGGCCACGACCGACGGCCGGACGATCCGGCCCGGTCCGTCCGGCCACGTGCTGGCCGGCTTCTCCACGGACGCGCCGTCGATCTCGCCCGGGTGCTGGACCGCGACCAGGACCCTGCGGTCCTGGATCACCGGTCCACAGGTCTCCGCCCCGGTCGGCATGGTCAGGAACTGCTTCAGCTCGCCACGCCGCTCACCCGCCGTCGCCACCCCGAACAGCCCGTCGTGCGAGCCGAGCTGGTTGCCGTCCGTGGAGATCCACAGGTTGCCGTGGTCGTCGAAGGCCACGTTGTCCGGGCAGGAGATCGGGCTGACCCGCTCCTTCGGGAAGCCGGAGAAGTACGTCGACGGGTCCTTCGGGTCGCCCGCGACGAGGAAGAGCCGCCAGGCGAAGCCGTCACCCGCCGGATCGTCCCAGTTCTCCGCCAGTTCCAGGATCTGGCCGTGCTTGTTGGCGTCGCGCGGGTTGGCCTCGTCCGCGGCCGCCTTGCCCGCCTTGCCCCGGTCGGTGTTGTTGGTGAGGGCGATGTAGACCCGGCCCGTGCGCGGCGAGGGCTCGACGTCCTCGGGGCGGTCCATCTTGGTGGCCCCGACCTTGTCACCGGCCAGGCGCGTGAAGACGTACACCTCCTCCGCGGTCATCCCCGGCACGTGCGAGGTGTCACCGGTGGCGAGCGGGATCCACACACCGCTGCCGTCGAACTCACCGTCCGTGGGCAGCTTTCCGGTGCCGTCGATCTCCTCGGCCGGGGAGTCCCCGGTCAGCTTGGCGACGTACAGGGTGCCCTCGTCCAGCAGGGTCAGGTTGTGCGCGCGGGCCGCCCGGGAGGTGCCCTTCTTCATCTTCTTGCTGGAGACGAACTTGTAGAAGTAGTCGAACTTCTCGTCGTCGCCCATGTAGACGACGGGCCGGCCGTCCGAGGTCAGCCGGGGCTGGGCGGCCTCGTGCTTGAAACGGCCGAGCGCGGTCCGCTTACGGGGCGTGGAGTCCGGGTCGTACGGGTCGAGTTCGACGACCCAGCCGAAGCGGTGCGCCTCGTTGGGCTCGCGCGACAGGTCGAAGCGCTTGTCGAACCGTTCCCACTTGCGCTCGGTCTCGCCCGTGCCGATGCCGTAGCGCTTGTCGGTGTCGCTGGAGCCGTTGGCGAAGTACTGGTTGAAGTTCTCCTCGCCGTGCAGCGTGGTGCCCCACGGGGTGGTGCCGCCCGCGCAGTTGTTCAGCGTGCCCAGCACCTTCGTGCCGGTGCGGTCGGCGGAGGTACGCAGCAGCGGGCTGCCCGCGGCCGGGCCGGTGACCTGGAACACGCTGGTGGCGGTGAGCCGGCGGTTCAGCGGGTGGCGGTTGACCGGGGTGAGCTTGCCGCTGCGGTTCTCCTCCTGGACCACGACCACGGAGAGTCCGTGCGCCGCCCAGGCGATCTCCACCTGTTCACGGGTCGGACTGGCCGGATCGTAACCACGGAACATGAGGTTCTCGTCCGTGTACTCATGATTGGCGACCAGCACCTGGCGCCCCCGCTCGCCCTGGAGCGGCAGCAGGGACAGGAAGTCGTTGTTGTAGCCGAACTGGCCCGCCTGCGCCTTGGCGGTCTGCTTGTCCGGCTGGAAGGCGGGGGCCCCGCGCAGGATGGGTTCGCCCCAGCGGATCACCACGTTCTGGCCGTAGCCGTCCGGGACGCTCACCTGGTCTCGCGTGTTGGGCGCGACGGGCGAGAAGCGCAGGCCGCGTGCGCCGGACGCGGTGGGCTTCGGCTTCTTGCCGGGGTGCCCCGCGAGCGGTGCGGCCTCGGCCTCGGGGGCACCCCCGCCCACGAGCGTGGCGGTTCCGGCGGCGGCCGCGACGGTCACCACCGCGGCGGCGCGCATCATCGACCGGCGCGAGAGGGCACCGGCGATGACATCGCCGGCGTACTCGTTGTCGCTGGTGTTCGGTACTTCCTTGAAGCAGGCGTCCCCGCAGCGGTAGCGGCAGGTCAGCGCAGAGCGCCCGCCGGGGTGCGAGCCGATGAGCGGCAGCAAGTTCCGCACGTTTTCCGTCCCTCCGTCTGTGTGTCGTGCGTGACGCTAGGGGGGCGTTCACGCCACACGAGGGACGGCCGGTGAACGGGGGGTGAAGCCCCGGCCACCGCTGGCCTTCCCCGGCGGCCCCCGCGTCAACACCGGGGCGCCCGGTACCCGGTCGGAGGCCTGTGGGCACGGGTGCGGGCCGCGCCGCCGAACGGCCGGATCCGGCCGCTAACCTTACGTATCCGCCCTGGCCAGGGATCAATTCCCGCAGTACGGACATTTATCGCACCCAACTCATGCGAAAGGCCTCGCCCATGGGCATTCGGAGCTTGCTGCGCAAGGTGTTCGGCCGCACGGAGCAGGACGAGCCGACCACGGCCACCGTCCCGCCGCAGGCCGAGCGCACCCCGCCCACGGAGCCGGAGGCGGAGACGGCCTCTTCGGCCTCTTCGGCCTCCCCCGCGTCTTCGGCATCTTCGGCGTCTTCTGGGTCCGAGCCCACGAAGGCCTCGGTACCGGCCCCGGCCTCGCCCTCGGACCGGGCCACCACCCGTGCCGACGATGAGAAGGGCGAGCGGGCGGACGGAGACGGGGCGGCCGCGGACCTCGTGGCCGCCGCGTTCGACAAGCCGTCCACGCCGACGGTCCCGGCGCAGGCGTCGGGCCCTGACGGGCCACGGTCCGCCGCGACGACCGGGGCCACGGCCGAGGCGATCAGGATCGACTTTTCCCCGGAGGCGGAGCCGGAGAACGAGCCGGAGCCGGAGCCGGAGGGGCAGACCGAGTCGGAGTCGGAGCCGTTGCAGAAGTCGGAGCCGACGCCGGAGCGGGAGGCCGGGCCCGGTTCCCCTGCCGCGCCGGTGTCCCCGCCGGAGGCCGACGCGGAAGCGGTCGAGGTCATCGCGGTCGTGTCGGCCGAGACGGTCGTGTCGGCCCAGGTGCCGGAGGCGGCCGAGGTTGCGGAGACTACCGAGGTGGCAGAGGTCGCAGAGGTGGCCGCTGCGGCCGAGGTAGCCAAGCCGTCCGAACCGGCCGGTGAGCCGGAGGCGGCCCCCGAGACCGCCCCCGAGGCCGGAAAGCCCGACGCCCCGGAAGCCGTCCCCGCCGCTGCGGCCGTCGAGGACACCGCGCCCCCCGCACCCGGGGCCGCAGCCGAGCCCGTCGGAACGGACGAGCCCGCAGAACCGGCCGAGGCCGCCACGGATCGGACCACCGAGCCCGAGCCCGCCACCGCCCCGGCCGCCGAACCCGAGCCGCAGGCCACGGCCCGGCCCGCGGAGCCGACCGAAGTCACCGCCCCGGCCGCCGAGCCGGAGGCAGCACCCGAGCCTCAGGCCGCCCCCGTCGAAACCGACAAGCGCGAGCCGGTCCAGGCCGCCGAGCCCGAGGCAACACCCGAACCTCAGCCCGCCCCCGCCGAGGAGGCACCCGCCCAGGAGGCCCCCGCACCGCAAGCGCCCCCCGAGGAGGCCCCGGAGCCCACCGCCCCGGACCCTGCCCCCGCCGCCGCCCCCGCGAGCACCCCCGCCCACACCCCCGCCGTCGCCCTCGCCCAGGTCAAGGCCGCCGCGCCCGCCCTCGTCGATCCCTACAAGGCGGCGCAGGCCAAGCTCAAGGCGCTCGGGCTCACCGGGCTGCGGGCGACCGTCTACCTGGTGCTCGACCGGTCCGGGTCCATGCGGCCGTTCTACAAGGACGGCAGCGCCCAGCACCTGGGCGACCGGACCCTGGCCCTCGCCGCGCACCTGGACCAGGCCGCCACCGTGCCCGTCGTCTTCTTCTCGACCGACATCGACGGCACCGGCACCGTCGAACTCACCGCGCACGAGGGCCGGATCGACACCCTGCACGCGGGCCTCGGCCGGCTCGGCCGGACCCACTACCACCGGGCCGTCGAAGAGGTCGTCGCCCACTACGAGGCGTCCGGCGCCACCGGCCCGGCCGTCGTGATCTTCCAGACGGACGGCGCCCCGGACGCCAAGGTCGCCGCCAGGCAGGCGCTCGCGGACGCGGCACGGCTGCCGCTGTTCTTCCAGTTCGTCGCGTTCGGTGACGAGGACGCCAAGGCGTTCGACTTCCTGCGCAAGCTGGACGCCCCGAACGCCGGGTTCTTCCACGCGGGGCCCGCCCCGCGTGACGTGCCCGACGCGGTGTTCTACCGGGAGGTGCTCGCCGGACTGCCGGACTGGGCCGCCGACCGGGGTTTCCTCCCCGAGGACCCCGAGGACTGATCAGCCGGGGACTGATCCACCGGCAGCCGTACGGTCACGGCGAGCCCTCCCTCCGGGCAGGGTTCCGCCGTGGCCGTACCGCCGTGCGCCACCGCGATGGACCGTACGATCGACAGCCCGAGGCCCGAGCCCCGGCCCATCCGGTCCCGCCCCTCACCGCGCCGGAACGGCTGGAAGAACCCCGCGATGTCCGCCTCCGCGACCTCCGGACCGGTGTTGCGGACGACCAGCTCCCCGCGCGCCGACAACGAGACGTCCACCGAGCCGTCGGGCACGTTGTACCGGACGGCGTTGGACAGCAGGTTCGCCGTGAGCTGGGCGAGCAACTGCCGGTTCCCCCGCACCACACAGGGCTCGATGGCCACCGTGACCCGAGGGCACGGCCCCGGGCGCCCCGCCGCCGGCACCGGCTGCGCGGCCTCCTCCGCGACCACCCGCGCCAGATCGACGTCCTTGCGCTCGCTGTTCGCCAGCCCCCGTTCGCTGCGCGCCAGCACCAGCAGCCCCTCGATGAGCCGCTCGCTGCGCCGGTTGTTGTCCAGCAGCGTCTGCCGGGTCCGTACGAGGTCCTCCGGGGACGGGTCGTCGAGCCCGATCTGGATCGCGGCCCGCTGGGTGGCGAGCGGGGTCCGCAGCTCGTGCGAGGCGTTGGCGATGAACCGCCGCTGGCTGTCGAACGCCTTCTCCAGCCGGGCCAGCAAGGCGTCCAGGGTCTCGCCCAGCTCCTTCAGCTCGTCGTCGGGTCCGCCGGCCGCGATCCGCTGGTGCAGGGTGTGCTCGGAGAGCTCACGGGCCTTCGCCGTCATCGCGTGGACGGGCCGCAGCACCCTCCCCGCCGTCCACCAGCCGACGCCGACCGCGCACCCCGTCATGACGAGCAGCGCGGCGACCGACCAGTACAGCAGCTCACTGCTCGCGGCGTCGCTGACGTCGTCGGTGACGTCGTAGACCGTGGGCGGTCCCAGCCGGCCACGGCTGTGCAGCGGGCCGTTCACCGCGAAGCCCGGCTGGACGACCGCCGCCGAGGTCGCGATGGCGCGCGCCTGCGAGTCCGTGCCGGCGCGCGAGGCCAGGTTGACCGTGGCGAGCAGCGCCGTGCCGAGCACCAGGAACACCCCGCCGTACACCAGGGCGATCCGCGTCCGGATCGTGGAGTGGCGGCCCTGCCCGCCGTCCGTGCGCCGCGAGCGTCCCGGCAGCCGCCTCACAGGGCGTACCCCACGCCCTGCACCGTGCGGATGAGCTGCGGCTCCCCCAGCTTGGCCCGCAGCTTGCTCATGCAGACCCGGACCGCGCCGGTGAACGGGTCGGCGTTGGCGTCCCAGGCACGCTCCAGCAGCTCTTCCGCGCTGACGGCCGCGCCGTCCGCCTCCAGCAGCAGTTGCAGCACGGTGAACTCCTTCGGCGACAGGTCCAGGTCGCGCCCGTCCCGGGTGGCGGCGCGGCGCACGCTGTCGAGCCGGATGCCGTGCCGCTCCAGCTGGGGCGGTACGGGACGGGCACTGCGGCGGCGCAGCGCCCGCACCCTGGAGACCAGTTCGGGGAACTCGAAGGGTTTGCTCACATAGTCGTCGGCGCCCAGGTCGAGCCCCTCCACCCGGTCCTCCATGGTCCCCGAGGCGGTGAGCATCAGGATCCTCGTCCGGGAGCCGGACGCGACGAGTTTGCGGGCCACGTCGTCGCCGTGCACCCGGGGCAGGTCACGGTCGAGGACCACGACGTCGTAGTCGTGCAGTCCCAGGTAGGCGAGCGCCGCGTCCCCGCTGTAGACGGTGTCGACGGCGAAGCCCGCCCGCCGCAGTCCGGTGGCGACGAGCTCCGCCAGGATCTCCTCGTCCTCGGCGACCAGTACCCGCATGGTGTTGTCCCCTGCCTCGTGCACGCGTGCCCACTCCTCCCAGGATGCGTCTTTGGTACGGGAAATGATGTTTCGCAAAGCTCTCCTCGGCCGGGGCCGGGTTTATCGATGTGAGTGGATCTCCTGCGGGCCGTTAGGATTTCGACCATGGCGGCCACTGGATCCGAGAAGCAGGGGGCGAAGGCGTACTACGTCTCGACCCCCATCTACTACGTCAACGACGCTCCTCACCTGGGCCACGCCTACACGACCGTCGCAGGCGACGTGCTCACCCGCTGGCACCGCCAGCGTGGTGAGAAGGTGTGGTACCTCACCGGCACGGACGAGCACGGTCAGAAGATCATGCGCACGGCCGAGGCGAACGACGTCTCGCCCCAGGCCTGGTGCGACAAGCTCGTCGAGGAGGCGTGGAAGCCCCTCTGGGAGCACCTCGACATCGCGAACGACGACTTCATCCGTACGACGGAGAAGCGGCACACCGACCGTGTGCAGGAGTTCGTGCAGGACCTGTACGACAAGGACCAGATCTACAAGGGCGGGTACGAAGGCCCGTACTGCGTGGGCTGCGAGGAGTACAAGCTCCCCGGCGACCTCATCGAGGCCGAGGACGGCACCCCGCTGTGTCCGATCCACAAGAAGCCGGTGGAGATCCTCAAGGAGGAGAACTACTTCTTCAAGCTCAGCGAGTACGGCCCGAAGCTCCTGGAGTTCTACGCGGCCAACCCCGGCTTCATCCAGCCCGAGTCGGCGCGCAACGAGGTCGTGAACTTCGTCGAGCAGGGTCTTCAGGACCTTTCGATCTCGCGTTCCACGTTCGACTGGGGCGTCCCGGTGCCGTGGGACACCAAGCACGTCATCTACGTGTGGGTCGACGCGCTGCTCAACTACGCGACGGCGGTCGGCTACGGCGCCAACCAGGAGAAGTTCGACGCCACCTTCCCGGCGGACGTGCACCTGATCGGCAAGGACATCCTGCGCTTCCACTCGGTCATCTGGCCGGCGATGCTGATGGCGCAGGGGCTTCCGCTGCCCGGCAAGGTCGTCGCCAACGGCTGGCTGATGGTCGGCGGCGAGAAGATGTCCAAGTCGAACCTGACGGGCATCAAGCCCCAGGACCTCACCTCGCACTTCGGTGTGGACGCCTACCGCTGGTACTTCCTGCGGGCCATCGCCTACGGCAGCGACGGGTCGTTCTCCTGGGAGGACTTCGCCGCCCGCTACACCTCCGAGCTGGCCAACGACTACGGCAACCTGGCCTCGCGCGTCGCGGCCATGGTCGGCAAGTACTTCGGCGGCGCGCTCCCGGAGGCCACGGCCGCCGGTGACGCGGAGCAGGCGGTCCGGGACGGGCTCGCGCGGGCCGTCGCCACGGCCGACGAGAAGATCGGCGAGGAGCTGGACTTCCAGGGCGGCATCCTGGCGGTCTTCGACTTCGTGAAGCAGGTCAACGGCTACATCACCGAGCAGGAGCCCTGGAAGGTCGCCAAGGACGACTCGCCGGAGGGCAAGGCCCGGCTCGCGGCGATCCTGTACACGGCGGCCGAGTCCCTGCGCGGGGTCGCGGTCCTGCTCAACGCGGTGATGCCGGAGACCTCGCAGAAGCTGTGGGAGTCCCTCGGCGCGGAGGCCTCCCTCGGCGCTCTGCGCGACCAGCCGGTCCAGGACGCGGGCCGCTGGGGCCAGCTGCCCGCGGGCGCGACGGTGACCAAGGGCGCGGTGCTCTTCCCGCGCCTGGAGGAGAAGCCGGCGTAGGCACCGGTACGCACGACGCGGGCCCGGGACCGTCATCGGTCCCGGGCCCGCGCGCGTACGGGGTCACCGGCTCAGCGACGCGGCGTCCCCCATCACGATCACCGGGTGCTTCGCCGGGTCCAGGGTGCGCAGGAGTTCCGTCATCCGGTCCTCGGGGAGCGAGACGCACCCCTGGGTGGGCCCTCCGTGGTCGACATGGAGCCAGATCCCGCCGCCCCGCTCCTCCCCGAGCGGCCGGGTGCGGTCCAGCGGGCTGACCCCCGAGACCCGGTTGTAGTTGATGGCGACCACATAGTCGAAGGAGCCGTCGAGCGGCTCCCCGAAGAACCCCTCGCCGCTCACCGCGAACCGCGGATGCTCGTCGTACGGGAGCAGCGCCCCCGGGTCCGGGAGGCGGCCGCCCGCGTCGGTGAGGCCGAACACTCCCACGGGTGACCGGAGATCGTCCGCGAGATGGTGGTCGGACCAGCCCTTCATCCCGTTGTGGGCGGACCATGGGCCGGCCCCGGGTCTCCAGCCGATGTCGGGGCCGTCGCGGGTGTAGAGCACGACGGCCGAGCGGTTGGAGTCCACTCCGTCGCCGGTCACCACGACGGCCTGGTGGGCCTCGGCCGGAATCTGTGCCCGGGTCTGCGGCCCCAGCCCGGGGATCTCCGCGGGGCGGGCGGGGGCCACCGGGGCGGAGGCGGAGGGCGACACGGACGGCGCCGCCGAGGACTCGGGGCCGGCCGCGCCTCGGGGTGCGGAGGTCTCCGCCGCCCCGGCGGAGCAGCCGGCGACCAGCAGGAACAGGGCGACGAACAGGACGTACGGACGGCGTAGGACGGACACGGTGCGCGGCTCCTCGTGAGGGGGCGGTCGCTGTCTTTTCGGTGGCAGTCTTTGCCGGGCCCGGCTGGACCGAATCCGAACCGGGGCCATCCGGCTGTACCCGGTCCGTGTACCCGCCCTCCGCGACGTCCCACACCGCCGCGCAGCCCCGTCCGGGCCGCACATGGAACAGTCCCCGGCCGGTCGGCCGGGGACTGTTTCACGTGGAACCGAAGCGGAACCACTGACACCTACTTCGCGGCCTGGACCGCTGACACCTGCGCGCGGCCGGAACCGCTGACGCCTACTTCGCGCCGGTGTCCCTCGCCACCGAGTCCTTGGCCTCGGCCTTCTCCTTCGCCCCCGCCACCGGCTTGCGGAGCTGGATGTTCAGCTCGCGCAGCCGGGTCTCGTCGAGGACCGTGGGGGCGCCCATCATGAGGTCCTGGGCGTTGCCGTTGAGCGGGAAGGCGATGGTCTCGCGGATGTTGGGCTCGTCGGCCAGCAGCATGACGATGCGGTCGACGCCCGGCGCGATGCCACCGTGCGGCGGGGCGCCGAGGCGGAAGGCGCGCAGCATGCCCGCGAACTCCTGCTCGACGGTCTCGCGGTCGTACCCGGCGATCTCGAACGCCTTGATCATCAGCTCGGGCTCGTGGTTCCGGATGGCGCCGGAGGACAGCTCGATGCCGTTGCAGACGATGTCGTACTGCCAGGCGAGGATGTCCAGCGGGTCCTTCGTCTCCAGGTCCTCCAGGCCGCCCTGGGGCATCGAGAAGGGGTTGTGCGAGAAGTCGATCCGGCCGGTCTCCTCGTCCTTCTCGTACATCGGGAAGTCGACGACCCAGCAGAACCGGAAGACGCCCTCCTCGAAGTGGCCGGACCGCTTGGCGGCCTCGACCCGGACGGCCGACATGATCTTGGAGACCTCGTCGAACTCGCCCGCGCCGAAGAAGACCGCGTGGCCGGGGACGAGGGAGAGGCGCTCGGTGAGCGTCTTGACGTCCGCCTCGGTGAGGAACTTGGCGATCGGGCCCGCCAGGGTGCCGTCCTCGCCGACGCGCACCCAGGCCAGCCCCTTGGCGCCGTGCTCGACGGCGTACGCGCCTAGGCCGTCGAAGAACTTGCGGGACTGACCCGCGGTGTCCGGCACCGGCAGGGCGCGGACGTGCTTGCCGGCGAAGGCCTTGAAGCCGGAGTCCGCGAAGACGTCCGAGAGGTCCACCAGCTCCAGCTTGGCCCTCAGGTCCGGCTTGTCGTTGCCGTACTTCAGCATCGACTCGCGGAAGGGGATGCGCGGGAACGGCGAGGTGACGTGGCGGCCGTTGCCGAACTCCTCGAAGAGTTCGGTCATCAGCTTCTCGATCGGCTGGAAGACGTCTTCCTGCTCGACGAACGACATCTCGACGTCGAGCTGGTAGAACTCGCCCGGCGAGCGGTCGGCGCGGGCGTCCTCGTCGCGGAAGCAGGGCGCGATCTGGAAGTAGCGGTCGAAGCCCGAGATCATCAGCAGCTGCTTGAACTGCTGGGGCGCCTGCGGGAGCGCGTAGAACTTGCCCGGGTTCAGCCGGGAGGGGACCACGAAGTCACGGGCGCCCTCGGGGGAGGTCGCGGTGAGGATCGGGGTCGCCATCTCGTTGAAGCCGAGGGCCACCATCTTGGAGCGGATGGAGGCGATCACGGCCGAGCGCAGCATGATGTTGCGGTGCATGCGCTCGCGCCGCAGGTCCAGGAAGCGGTACTCCAGGCGCCGCTCCTCGTTGACCCCGTCCTCGGTGTTGATCGTGAAGGGCAGCGGGCCGGCCTCGCCCAGCACCTCGACCTCGCCGACCTCGATCTCGATCTCACCGGTCGGCAGCTCGGGGTTGACGTTGTCGGCGCCCCGCGCGGAGACCGTGCCGTCGATCCGGACAACGGTCTCCTTGGTCAGCTTGGACAGCGCCTCGTTGGCGGGGGTGCCGGGGCGTGCGACGAGCTGCACCAGACCGTAGTGGTCGCGCAGATCGATGAAGAGGATGCCGCCCAGGTCTCGGCGATTGTGCAGCCAGCCGCTCAGCCGGACGTCGGTGCCGACGTCAGAGGCGCGGAGCTCGCCGCAGGTGTGGGACCTGTACCGATGCATCGTCGTTCATCCAGTCTTCGCGGTCGGGGAGGAGTGACACCCCAGGCTACCGCCCGTAGGCGCACCCCTTCATAGCCATTACGGGCACGACGCCCTCCGGCGTGCCCGCCCGGGGTGTGTTCGGGCGGGGGCCCCTCGGTGGCGTGCCCGGAGCAGACCTCCATAAAGTGGGGCAATGCGCACCGAGGAGATCCTGGCTGCGATCGGGACCGGTCTGTGGAGCTGGGACAGCGCGCAGGAGACGGTCTCGCTCGACGCGGAAGCGGCCCGGCTGCTCGGTCTGCCCGCCGAGCCGGTCACCCGCTCCACCGAGGAGGTGCGCCGCCTCTTCCACCCGACGGACCTGGGCGAGATCGACGGGGTGGTGAACTTCGCGATCGCCGAGAGCACCGTGGCCGAGGCGCGGCTGCGGGTCGTGGACGAGCGCGGTGACGTCGTACGCACGGTACGCAGCAGGTCGAAACCGGTCACCATGGACTCGCACGGCGGCCCCCACCGGTACGTCCTGGCGGGCACCCTCCAGGAGGTGGCCCAGCCCTCCGCGTCCGGCTCCGCCGGCACCCCGGTCACCGGGGACTGGCGCCGCTCCCGCGAGGCCTTCCTCCTCGACGCGGGGCGAGCGCTGGCGGAGGCGGGCTCCACCGCCGAGGTGCTGCGGGTCGCCGGTTCGCTCTCCATGCCGGGCTTCTCGCTCGACGGCCTCGCGGTCTTCGGCGTCTCCGGCGACCATCTGACGGTCGTCGGACACCACGGGCACGAGGCGGGCGACGAGAAGCCGTTCACCGACATGCCCCTGGAGACCGCCTACCCGGCCGCCGAGGTGGTGCGCACCGGGCAGGCGATCTACCTCTCCTCGCCCGACGAGTACCGCCGCCGCTTTCCCGCCACCTGGCCCCTGGCCAGCAATTTCGGCCGCCGTTCCTGGGCGTTCCTGCCGCTCATCGCCTCCGGCCACACCATGGGCGCCTGGATGGCCGGATTCCGGCACAGCGTCTCCTTCACCCCCGACGAGCGCTCCGTGCTGTCCACGGTGGCCCGGATGCTGGCCCAGGCCCTGACCCGCGCCGGGGCGGCCGAGACCGAGCGCGAGCTGTCGCTGGGGCTCCAGAAGACGATGATGCCGACCCTGGGGCCCGGCGTGCCCGGCCTGTCGGTGGCGGCCCGCTATGTGCCGACCGGGGGCGGTCTCCAGATCGGCGGCGACTGGTACGACGTGATCCCGCTGCCCAACGGCCGTATCGCCCTGATCATCGGAGACGTCCAGGGGCACGACGTGCGGGCCGCCGGGCTGATGGGCCAACTGCGGATCGCCCTGCGCGCCTACGCCTCCGAGGGCCACCGCCCCGACGCCGTCCTCTCCCGCGCCTCCCGCTTCCTGTCCGGCCTCACCGACGCGTACGAGCCGTCCGCCGGAGAGGACGGGATCACCGCCGCCCGCTTCGCCACCTGCCTGTACGCCGAGGCCGATCCGGACAGCGGCACCCTCGACATCGCGCGGGCCGGCCACCCGGACCCGGTGGTGGTCAGCGCCGACGGGACCGCGGTGATCCGGCAGACCGCGGGAGGGCTGCCCCTGGGCGTCGAGGCGGACAGGGACTACCCGACGACCCAGATCGTCCTGAGCCCGGGTGAAACGATCATGCTGTGCACGGACGGGCTGATCGAGACGGGCGGCCATGACATGGCCACCGGCTGGGACCGGCTCCGGCCGATCCTGGAGCGGCCGGTGGACGATCTGGAGGAGCTGGCCGACGCGCTGGTCCAGGCCGTGCACGGCCCCGGCTCGCACTCCACGACGGGCCCGCTGGTGGACCGGCGCGAGGACGATATCGCGTTGCTGGTGCTGCGCCGGGACGCCGGGCGCACGCGCGAGCGCCCGGGGCGGCGCTCGGCCATGACCATCGCCCAGGCCGAGCCCGAGCGGGTCGCCGCCGCCCGGCAGCAGGTGCGCGAGATGCTGCACGACTGGGCGGACGCGGAGCAGGTGGACTCGGCGGAGCTGATGGTCTCCGAGATGTCCACGAACGTGCTGGTCCACACGGACGGCGACGCCCTGCTCGTCGCCGAGGTGAGCGGCGAGCGGGGCGGGCGGCGGCTGCGCGTCGAGGTGGCCGACGCCAGTGACGAACTGCCGCACACGCGACGGCCCGGCGAGATGGCGTCCAGCGGCCGGGGGCTGATGCTGATGGAGATGCTCGCCGACACCTGGGGGGTGGACCCGCAGGGGGCGGGCAAGTGCATCTGGTTCGAGCTGTACGAGTCGCCGGAGCCGGGGAAGTCCGGCGAGCGCGCGTCATGAACCGTGCGGGTCGCCGTTCCCGTTCCCGTTGCGCAGCTCCCCGATCACGCCGAACACCGCCGCGCAGAACGGCACCGCGAGCAGCATCCCCAGCAGGCCCGCCACGCTCGCGCCCGCGGTCAGGGCGATCAGGATCGCGGCCGGATGCATCTGGACCGTACGGCTCTGGATGACCGGCTGGAGCACGTGCCCCTCCAGCAGTTGCACGGCGAGCACCACCCCCAGCGCCCAGAGCGCGATCACGAACCCCCGGTCGGCGAGGGCCACCAGGACGGCGACGGTGCCGGAGACGAAGGCCCCGAGATACGGGATGTACGCCCCCACGAAGACCAGCGCCCCCAGCCCCACCGCGCCCGGGACCCGCAGGATCAGCAGGCCGACGGTGATGCACACCGCGTCGATGAGGGCGATGAGCGTGGTTCCGCGCATGAAGCCCTGGACGGCGCCGAAGGCCCTGCGCCCCATGGCCTCGACCAGGTCGCCGCTGCCGCGTGGGGCGACCCGGTGGGCGAGGCGGGCGGCCCGGTGGGAGTCCCGCAGGAAGAAGAAGGTCAGCAGAAGGGCCAGGACGGCGGTGGCCACCAGGGTGGTGAGGACGCTGAGCCCGGTGAGCAGCCCGCCCGCGGCGCTCGCGCCGAACTTCTCGACGAGGCCCTTGGCGTTGTCGGCGAGGTCGTCCGTGTTGGCGACGCCCGCGATGTCGAAGTGGTCGATGACCCACTGCGCCGCCTCTTTCAGCGACCTGACGATCCGGTCACCGCTGTCGACGACCGCGGTGACGACGATGTAGCCGGCGCCGCCGACCACCGCGACGAGCGCGGTGCAGGTGAGCACGGCGGCCAGCGACCGGTTCACCCGGCGCTCGGTCAGCCAGTGGTGGACCGGGCCCAGCAGCGCCGTACCGAGGAGGGCGAGCAGGACGGGGGTGACGGCGGTCTTGAGCTCGACGCACAGCCAGACGGCCACCGCCGCGACACCGGCGACCAGCAGCAGCACACCGCACCAGGCGGCGGTCCGCCGCGCGCTCTCGGGCAGGAGGGGCTTCCGGGGAGGCATCCCCCCACCTGATCACGGGGTGCGGACCGCGAGCCGGGGCACGGGCGTACGGGCGACACGCGGTCACCCGTACGCCGGACGGCCCGTCACATGCCGTGCACGGAGGGGACGGTGCCTAGGCGGCCCGCCTGGAAGTCCTCGAACGCCTGCCGCAGCTCGTCCTGGGTGTTCATCACGAACGGCCCGTAGTGCGCCATCGGCTCCCGGATCGGACGGCCGCCGAGCAGGACGACCTCCAGGTCGGGGGTGTTGCCGTCCTGGGTCTCGTCGGCCCGTACGGTCAGCGACGAGCCGGAGCCGAAGACCGCGGCCTGCCCGGTGTGCACGGGGCGGCGCTCCTGGCCGACGGATCCGCGTCCGGCGAGGACGTAGGCCAGGCCGTTGAACTCCTCCCGCCAGGGCAGCGTCACCTCGGCGCCGGGCCGGACCGTGGCGTGGATCATGGTGATCGGGGTGTGGGTGATGCCCGGTCCCTCGTGACCGTCGAGGTCACCGGCGATGACGCGCAGCAGCGCGCCGCCGTCCGGGGAGGTGAGGAGCTGCACCTGGCCGCCGCGGATGTCCTGGTAGCGCGGGGCCATCATCTTGTCGGCCTTCGGCAGGTTCACCCAGAGCTGGAGGCCGTGGAAGAGGCCGCCGGACATGACGAGGGCCTCGGGCGGCGTCTCGATGTGGAGGAGGCCCGAACCGGCCGTCATCCACTGGGTGTCGCCGTTCTCGATGGCTCCGCCGCCGCCGTGGCTGTCCTGGTGGATGAAGCTGCCGTCGATGATGTAGGTGACGGTCTCGAAGCCGCGGTGCGGGTGCCACGGCGTTCCCTTGGGCTCGCCGGCCGCGTACTCCACCTCACCCATCTGGTCCATCATGATGAACGGGTCGAGGTGCCGGTAGTTGATCCCTGCGAAGGCGCGCCGCACCGGGAAGCCCTCGCCCTCGAAGCCGGACGGCGCGGTCGTCACGGTCAGCACGGGACGGGCCACGGCGTCCGCGGGGGCGGCGACCTTGGGCAGGGTCAGCGGGTTTTCGACGGTCACTGCGGGCATGGAAGCCACCTCCGGAAGTCTTGCGTCCAATTTAGTTGAACGGTGAACATCCTGCAAGGCGGCCCTCATTCCCGGACGGCGCCCGGGGGCGCACACGGACACGGCGAGGGCCCGGACCGTCCACCCGGTCCGGGCCCTCGCCGACGCTCCGTCGCGCGTGTCAGCCGTACATGCGGCGCATGGCGAAGTCGACCATCTGCTCCACCGCCTTGGCGTCGAAGACCATGCGGTGGTCGCCCTCCATGTCCAGGACGAAGCCGTACCCGGTCGGCAGCAGGTCGATCACCTCGGCACCCGTGATCACGAAGTACTTGGACTCCTTGCCCGCGTACCGGCGCAGCTCCTTGAGCGTGGTGAACATCGGGATCACCGGCTGCTGGGTGTTGTGCAGGGCCAGGAAGCCGGGGTTGTCACCGCGCGGGCAGTAGACCTTGGACGTCGCGAAGATCTGCTGGAAGTCCTCCGCGGAGAGGGAACCGGTCGTGAAGGCCCGAACCGCGTCGGCCAGGGACGGTGGCGAGGGCTCGGGGTACAGCGGCTGTTCGCCGTAGCCGCCGCCCATCGGCTGCTGCGCGCCCTGGTTCTGGTCGTAGCCATACATGCGGCAAAGAGTAATCGGACACATCTCTGGCTTGAGGGGTTGCGTCTTATTACTGACGGGTAGCATCATCGTAGGGGCCGGCTGACACGTCCGGGCCGTCCCACCGCCCGATCCTCATCTCCCCGGGGCGCCGAGCGCCACTGCTATTGATTACGGAGCCTTGCCATGGGGCACTACAAGTCGAATCTCCGCGACATCGAGTTCAACCTCTTCGAGGTCCTCGGGCGGGACAAGGTGTACGGCACCGGTCCGTTCGCGGAGATGGACGTCGACACCGCCAAGTCGATCCTGGACGAGGTCAACCGCCTCGCGGAGAACGAGCTCGCCGACTCGTACGCCGACGCCGACCGCAACCCGCCGGTGTTCGACCCCGCGACCAGCACCGCGCCCGTCCCGGACTCCTTCAAGAAGTCCTACCAGGCGTTCATGGACTCCGAGTACTGGCGCCTGGGGCTCCCCGAGGAGATCGGCGGCACCACCTCGCCCCGCTCCCTGATCTGGGGTTACGCGGAGCTGCTGCTCGGCTCGAACCCGGCCGTGTGGATGTACTCCTCCGGCCCGGCCTTCGCGGGCATCCTCTTCGACGAGGGCAACGAGGCACAGAAGAAGATCGCCGAGATCGCCGTCGAGAAGCAGTGGGGCTCGACGATGGTGCTGACCGAGCCGGACGCCGGTTCGGACGTGGGCGCCGGCCGCACCAAGGCGGTCGAGCAGGAGGACGGCTCCTGGCACATCGAGGGCGTCAAGCGCTTCATCACCTCGGGCGAGCACGACATGTCCGAGAACATCCTCCACTACGTGCTGGCGCGTCCCGAGGGCGCGGGCCCGGGCACCAAGGGCCTCTCGCTCTTCCTGGTCCCGAAGTACCACTTCGACTGGACCACCGGCGAGCTGGGCGAGCGCAACGGCGTCTACGCGACGAACGTCGAGCACAAGATGGGCCTCAAGGCCTCCAACACCTGCGAGATGACCTTCGGCGACCAGCACCCCGCCAAGGGCTGGCTCATCGGCGACAAGCACGACGGCATCCGCCAGATGTTCCGCATCATCGAGTTCGCCCGCATGATGGTCGGCACGAAGGCCATCGCGGCGCTGTCCACGGGCTACCTCAACGCGCTGGAGTACGCCAAGGAGCGCGTCCAGGGCACCGACCTGTCGCAGTTCATGGACAAGACGGCCCCCAAGGTCACCATCACCCACCACCCCGACGTGCGCCGCGCGCTCATGACGCAGAAGGCGTACGCGGAGGGCATGCGCTCCCTGGTCATGTACACCGCCTCCGTGCAGGACGCGATCCAGGTGGCGGAGGCCGCGGGCGAGGACGCCAAGGCGCTGCACGGCCTCAACGACCTGCTGCTCCCGATCGTGAAGGGCTACGGCTCCGAGAAGTCCTACGAGCAGCTCGCGCAGTCGCTCCAGACCTTCGGCGGCTCCGGGTACCTCCAGGAGTACCCGATCGAGCAGTACATCCGCGACGCCAAGATCGACACCCTGTACGAGGGCACGACCGCGATCCAGGGCCAGGACTTCTTCTTCCGGAAGATCGTCCGCGACCAGGGCGTCTCGCTGAACGCGCTGTCCGAGGAGATCAAGAAGTTCCTCGCCGAGGCGCAGGGGCACGAGGAGCTGTCCGGCTCGCTGGACCGCCTCGCCAAGGCGGCCGGGGACCTGGAGGCGATCGTCGGCACGATGATCAACGACCTCACGGCGACCGGCGAGGACGTCAAGAACATCTACAAGGTCGGCCTCAACACCACCCGCCTGCTGATGGCGTCCGGTGACGTCGTCGTCGGCTACCTGCTGCTCAAGGGCGCGGCGGTCGCGGCCGAGAAGCTGCGGAACGCCTCCGCCAAGGACGTCCCCTTCTACCAGGGCAAGATCGCCGCGGCGAAGTTCTTCGCGGCGAACGTCCTGCCGGGCGTCTCGGCCGAGCGCGCGCTCGCCGAGTCCGTGGACCACACGCTGATGGACCTGGACGAGGCGGCGTTCTAGCCTCGCGCCACCCCACGCGGCGCACGCACGAAGACGGCCCGTCCCCGGCAGGGGGCGGGCCGTCCGTGTGCGGTGGGCGCGTGGCCCGTGCGGTGGCGCGCGGGGGTTCGCGTATGCGGCTCGGCCCACGGCCTGGCCCCTGCCCCGGACCGCCCCGTCACGCTTGCGCCCCGCCGTGACCGGCCAGATCCGGACGGTTACGGACCGGCGCCGAATCCCTGGTCGGGGCGGCCCGCCGAGCGGTCGGCCATCCCCCTCGCGGCACCGTCCGCCGACGGTATCCGGCCGACGCGGACCGGCCATGCCCCCTGGAGGAGGCCGTGAGCGCCGTCCAGGGGCTGAGCGGCGACGACACGTTCCGGACGATCACGGGCGGCGGTGACCGTCCGCCGTGAACCCTCCCGGTCGGCCGTCGTTAAAGTGAAGAACATGAGCTCTTCCCCCCGCTTCGACCGCGGGCACACCGACGATCTGATGTCCTTCCTGATGGCCGGCCCCTCCCCGTACCACGCCGTCGCCACCGCGGCGGCCCGGCTGGAGAAGGCCGGATTCCGGCAGGTCGAGGAGACCGCGGCCTGGGACGCCTCGGCGGGCGGGAAGTACGTGCTGCGCGGCGGCGCGCTCGTGGCCTGGTACGTGCCCGAGGGCGCCCGGCCCCACACCCCGTTCCGGATCGCGGGGGCCCACACCGACTCCCCGAACCTGCGGGTCAAGCCGCGCCCCGACACGGGTGCCTACGGCTGGCGCCAGGTCGCCGTCGAGATCTACGGCGGGACGCTCCTGAACACCTGGCTCGACCGGGACCTCGGCCTGGCGGGACGGCTGTCGCTGCGGGACGGTACGCACCGGCTGGTCGACATCGACCGGCCGCTGCTGCGGGTGCCGCAGCTCGCGGTCCACCTGGACCGGTCCGCCAACCCCGACGGCCTCAAGCTCGACCGCCAGCGGCACATGCAGCCGATCTGGGGTCTGGGCGAGGTCGAGGAGGGCGATCTCATCCGCTTCGTCGCCGGGGAGGCGGGCGTCGAGCCGGAGGACGTGACCGGCTGGGACCTGATGCCGCACCCCGTCGAGGCGCCCGCCTACCTGGGCCGGGACCGCGAGCTGCTCGCCGGGCCCCGGATGGACAACCTGCTCTCGGTGCACGCCGCGACGGCCGCACTGGCGGCCGTGGCCGGGCAGCCCGACGACGAGCTCCCGTACATCCCCGTGCTGGCCGCCTTCGACCACGAGGAGACCGGCTCGCAGTCCGACACCGGCGCGGACGGCCCGCTCCTCGGCACCGTCCTGGAGCGCTCAGTCTTCGCCCGTGGCGGCGGTTACGAGGACCGGGCGCGGGCCTTCGCCGGGACCGTCTGCCTCTCCTCCGACACGGGCCACGCGATCCACCCGAACTACGCGGAGCGCCACGACCCCACACACCAGCCGATGGTCAACGGCGGACCGATCCTGAAGGTCAACACCAACATGCGGTACGCGACCGACGGCAGCGGCCGGGCCGTGTTCGCGGCGGCGTGCGAGAAGGCCGGCGTGCCGTGGCAGACGTTCGTCTCCAACAACTCGATGCCCTGCGGCACGACGATCGGCCCGATCACCGCCGCCCGCCACGGCATCCAGACCGTCGACGTCGGCGTCGCGATCCTGTCCATGCACAGCGCCCGCGAGCTGTGCGGAGCGGACGACCCCCACCTCCTGGCGAACGCCCTCGCGGCGTTCCTGGCGGGCTGACACACCGCCAACTCCCTCCGGTCCGGCGCATGCACGGCACCGGGCCGGGTACGCGACGTCGTACACCGGCCCGGAGTCACCGGGCCGTCGAGGAGGCGGTATTCATGGGACTCGGAGGATGCATCGTCCTCATCGGTGCGGGGGCGATCCTGGCCTTCGCCACCGACTGGGAGATGGACACCGTGAACGTGGACCTGGTCGGCTGGATCATGATGATCGTCGGCGTCATCGGCGTCTTCGTCTACGCGAGCATCATGCGCCGCCGCCGCATGCTCGTGCCGCCGACCACCACGGTCGTACCGGACGACGAGCGGCGCCTGATGTAGGCCGCTCGTCCTGCCCGGCTCCCCCGTACGTCAGCCCCGGTCGTCCATCCCGGCCAGCACCAGCGGCAGCCGGGAGGCGCCGTCCGCGGTGACGTGGACGGGGACGCCCCAGTCCTGCTGGTGCACATGGCAGGCGGGGTACTCGTTCGCCGGGTCGTCGTCGCAGGACGCGGCCATCGCCGAGACGTGCAGGACGCCCTCGGTGACCCCCTCGGCGAGGACCAGGTCACGGCCCAGGTCGGTGCCCGGCCCCGAGCCCTCGGCCAGCAGCTCCGGCGGGGTCGAGGAGACCAGCAGCCGGGTCGAGGGTCCGTAGCGGGTGTCCAGCTTCTGTCCCGCCGGCGCCTGGAAGACGACGTCCAGGCGGAGCGTGCCCGGCGCGATCGCGGTGGCCGCCCGCTGGGTGCGGTGGGCCCGGTCCGCGACCCGGACGGCCTCCTCGGGGAGCCGTAGCCGGGTCAGCCGGTGCCGGGCGGACTCCACGACCACCAGATCACCCTCGACCAGCACGGCGTCGGACGGCTCGCGCAGGTCGGTGGCGAGCGTCGTGACCTCACCGCTCTCCGGGTCGAACCGCCGCAGGGCGTGGTTGTACGTGTCGCTGACGGCGACCGAGCCGTCGGGCAGCGCGGTGACTCCCAGCGGGTGCTGGAAGAGCGCCTGGCCGGCGGCGCCGTCCCGGTGGCCGAAGTCGAAGAGGCCGGTGCCCACGGCGGTGTGCACCGCGCCGTCCCGGTCCACGTACCGCAGCGCGGAGGTCTCCGAGTCCGCGACCCAGAGCCGGTCCTCGGTGGCGGCCAGCCCGGACGGCTGCGCAAACCACGCCTCGGGGCCCGGCCCGTCGACCAGCCCCTCGTTGGTCGTCCCCGCCGCGACCCGTACGGTGCCGCTCTCCGGGTCGTACGTCCACAGCTGGTGCACACCCGCCATGGCGATCCACAGCCGGTCGCCGAACCAGGCGATGTCCCACGGCGAGGAGAGGTCCACCTCGGTGGCGGGCCCTTCGGTGGCCGAGCCCTGCCACCACTGACAGCCGGTGCCCGCCAGCGTGGTGGTGGTGCCGGTGGCCGGGTCGAGGGCCCGGATCGCGTGGTTGACCGTGTCCGCGACGGCGATCCGGCCGTCCGGCAGCAGCGCGAGCCCCTGCGGCTCGCTGAAGCGGACCTTGTCCGGCCCGCCGTCGGCGAACCCGCGCTCGCCGGTACCGAAGTGCCCACGGACCGTCTCGCCGTCCGCGTCCAGCTCGACCAGCCGGTGCCGGGTGGTGTCGGAGACCAGGAAGCCGCCGTCCGCCAGGGCCAGCGCCTTGCCCGGGAAGCGCAGATGGGTCGCCACCGGCTCCGGGGCGACGTACGGGCCGTCGCCGCGCCGCAGGGTGCCCTTGGCCGCGTGCTCCGCCTCCAGCTCCTCGACCAGCTTCTCGATGGCGTGCGCGTGCCCCTCACCCGCGTGCTGGGCGACGACGTACCCCTCGGGGTCCACCACGACCAGCGTGGGCCAGGCCCGCACGGCGTACTGCTTCCAGGTGGCCAGCTCCGGGTCGTCCAGGACGGGGTGGTGCACCTCGTAGCGCTCCACGGCGTCCACGACCGCCTGGTGCTCCGCCTCGTGCACGAACTTGGGCGAGTGGACGCCGATGATCACCACGGTGTCGCGGTGCTTCTCCTCCAGCTCGCGCAACTCGTCCAGGACGTGCAGACAGTTCACACAGCAGAAGGTCCAGAAGTCCAGGATGACGATGCGTCCCCGCAGGTCGGCGAGGGTGTACGAGCGGTCTCCGGTGTTGAGCCAGCCGCCCTTGCCGATCAGTTCGGGGGCGCGGACGCGTGCACGTGCTGTCATGCCACCAGTCAACCTCACCGGGACCTGCCCGCATTCCGCCGGGGCATCCGGGAACCTGTGACACATGAGACTTCTCGTACGCGAGCGTATGTTCGCCATCGGTGACGACTACTGGATCGAGGACGCGGACGGGCGCAAGCTCTTCCTCGTCGACGGCAAGGCCATGCGGCTGCGGGACACCTTCGAGCTGAAGGACACCGAGGGCCGGGTCCTGGTGGAGATCCGCCAGAAGCTGATCAGCCTGCGCGACACGATGCTCATCGAGCGCGAGGGCGAGGAGCTCGCCAAGGTCAAGCGGAAGCGGCTCTCCCTGCTGCGCAACCACTACCGGGTCTCGCTGGTGGAAGGCACCGAACTCGACGTCAGCGGCAAAATCCTGGACCGTGAGTTCGCCATCGACTACGACGGTGAACTGCTGGCCCAGATCTCCCGGCGCTGGCTCACCGTCCGTGACACCTACGGCATCGACATCGTGCGCGAGGACGCCGATGTGCCGCTGCTGGTCGCGGTGGCCGTGTGCGTGATCGTCCTCGCCGACAAGGAACGCGAGGGCTGAACCCGAATGGCCCCTGTTTCACGTGAAACAGGGGCCAGGGGAAACAGGGGCCAGGGGATGAGGAACGCCCCCAGGCGCTCAGCGGCGCGCGGCGAGGCCCAGGCGGCGGTCCTTGAGGGCGGGGAACTGCTCACGGATCGTGCCGGTCCTCGCCGGGTCGAACTCCACGGTGAGCACCTCCTCGTCCGGTCCGGCCTCGGCGAGCACCTCGCCCCAGGGGTCCACGACGATGCTGTGCCCCGCCTGCTGGATGTCCGCGTGCGTGCCCGCCGAGCCCACGGCCAGGACGTACGCCTGGTTCTCCACGGCCCGCGCCTTCGCCAGCAGCGTCCAGTGCGTACGGCGGCGCTCCGGCCAGCCGGCCACCACCACCAGGGTCTCGGAGCCCGCGTCGATCAGGCCCCGGAACAGCTCGGGGAACCGCAGGTCGTAACAGGTGGCGAGGCCGATCACGGTCTCCGGGAGGGCGACGGAGACCAGTTCCTCGCCCGCGCCCATCATCACGGCCTCGCCCTTGTCGAAGCCGAAGCGGTGGATCTTGCGGTATGCGGCCGCCCGCTCCCCCTCGGGCGAGAAGACAAGGGAGGTGTTGTAGAGCGTGCCGTCCTCGGCCCGCTCGACGAACGAGCCCGCGTGCAGCCAGACACCGGCCTCGGCGGCGGCCTTCGCCATCACGTGGTGCGTGGGGCCGAGCAGCGGCTCTGACTCGGTCTCGAACGCGGTGTAGTTGAACGCGCCGACCGGCCACAGCTCGGGAAGGACGACCAGATCCACTCCCCGCTGGGCGACGACCAGTGAAGCCGCGCGTTCCCTACGGGAATTGACCGACTCGTCCGGGTTTACAGCGATCTGGATGAGGGAGGCGTGCACACTACCACCGTCCTGGCAGGGGAGAGGTCAACACCGGCCTACGATCGTCACACGAAAGCACTGCCGGGGTGCTCGCTCGCAGCGTAACTTAGCGAGCGAACCACCCACGCCACCCGCCGTCAGTACCGGCCAGCCCGCCGGAACTACCTGCTCTTCAGCCCATGCACCGCAGAACCGCACGAGGGGTCCCGTGACCGTCCATCCCAGCCTGCAAACCTACGCCGACGCCTGGACCCAGTCCATCGAGTCGATAGCCGAGCTGGTGAAGCCACTCACCGAGGGGGAGTGGAATCGCCGTACGCCCTGCCCGGGGTGGTCCGTGCGGGACATCGTCTCGCACGTCATCGGGATGGAGTGCGAGCAGCTCGGCGATCCGCGTCCGATCCACTCGCTGCCGCGCGACCTCTACCACGTGCAGAACGACCTCCAGCGGTACATGGAGATGCAGGTGGACGTCCGGCGCCATCACACGGCGCCGGAGATGACCTCGGAGCTGGAGTACGTACTCATCCGGCGCATGCGCCAGCTGCGCAACGAGTCGCGCGCCCCCGAGACCATGGTGCGGGCGCCCCTGGGCACCGAGCAGACGTTGGAACTGGCCCTCCACATGCGCGCCTTCGACGTCTGGGTGCACGAGCAGGACCTGCGGACGACGTTGGGGCAGCCGGGCGGCCTGGACTCCCCCGGTGCGCTGATCGCCCGGGACATCCTGCTGGACGCCCTGCCGAAGGTGGTCGCCAAGGACGCGGGCTCGCCGCCCCATTCGGCCGTGGTCTTCGATGTGAACGGGCCGGTGGAGTTCCTGCGCACGGTCCGGGTCGACGCCGAGGGCCGCGGTTCGGTCGACGGTTCGCCGTCGCTGGGTCCGGCGGCGACCCTGGCCATGGACTGGGAGACGTACTACCGGCTGGCCTGCGGGCGGGTGCGGCCGCAGGCGGTGGAGGACCGGATCAAGATCGAGGGCGATCAGGCTCTCGCGGCGGCGATCCTGGACAACTTCGCCGTGACGCCGTAGCCGGCCCCACCCTCCGCGTGCGGATGACCGCTGTCCCTTGTCCGTGCCCTCGGCAGGGCGCGGACAGGGGACCAGCGGTCCGCGGAGAGACCTCCCCGTACCCGGCGCCTCACACGGGCACGTGCACGGCCTCCACCCGGCTGACCACGTGGTGGTCGCGTTCGCGCCGCGTGGCGCGGGCGTGCAGGCGCAGGATCTGCGCCACTCCGAGCGCCTCCAGGACGAACACCGAGGCGAACGCCACGCGGTAGTTGTCCCCGGTCGCGTCCAGCAGGACGCCGACCGCGAAGAGCGTGGTCATCGAGGCGATGAAGCCGCCCATGTTGACGATCCCGGACGCGGTGCCCTGGCGCTCCGGCGGGTTGGCGGGCCGCCCGAAGTCGAAGCCGATCATCGACGCCGGACCGCAGGAGCCGAGCACCACGCAGAGCGTGATCAGCAGCCACATCGGCGCGTGGTCGCCCGGGTAGAAGATCGTGGACGCCCAGAGCAGTGCCGTCATCGCGACCGTCCCGAGGGCGAGCGGGGCGCGCGCCGCGTGGTGCCGGGCGATGACCTGCCCGTAGACCAGCCCCACCACCATGTTGGAGAGCACCACCAGGGTGAGCAGTTCACCGGCGGTCCCCCGGCTCAGCCCTTGTGCCTCCACCAGGAAGGGCATGCCCCACAGCAGCAGGAAGACCATGCCGGGGAACTGGGTCGTGAAGTGCACCCACATCCCCAGCCGGGTGCCCGGTTCACGCCAGGACGCCGCGATCTGCTTCCGCACGAACGCCGCCCCGGCGTGTTCGGCGGGCGGCGGCTCATGGCCTTCGGGGTGGTCCTTCAGGAAGAGCAGCAGCAACACCAGCACCACCACACCCGCCAGCGAACTGCCGACGAACGTGGTGGTCCAGCCGAACCCGTGCAGGGCGCGCGCGATGACCAGGGTCGAGACGAGGTTGCCCGCCATCCCGAAGAGCGCCGCGACCTGGCTGATCATCGGCCCGCGCCGGGCCGGGAACCACCGGGAGCCGAGCCGCAGGACGCTGATGAAGGTCATCGCGTCGCCGCAGCCAAGCAGGGCACGGGAGGCGAGCGCCATGCCGTACGAGGGGGAGAGCGCGAAGCCGAGCTGCCCCAGGGTGAACAGCACGGCGCCGAGGGCGAGCACCTTCTTGGTGCCGAGCCGGTCGACCATCAGGCCGACGGGTATCTGCATGCCCGCGTAGACGAGCAGTTGGAGGATCGAGAAGGTGGACAGCGCCGAGGCGTTGACGTCGAACCGGTCCGCCGCGTCGAGTCCGGCGACCCCCAGGCTCGTACGGAAGATGATGGCGACGAAGTAGACGGCGACGCCGATGCCCCAGATCCAGACGGCACGCCGGCCGCCGGGTGGGTCACCGGGCAGCGAGAGGGTGGGGGCGGCGGACGTCATCGGTCGTCACCCCGCACCAGCACCTTGACCCGGCTGACATGGCGGCGGACGACCAGCGCGGCGCCCTCCGCGTCACCGGCCCGGATGGCGTCCAGCAGCTCCCCGTGCTCGGTGATGTTGGCGGCGATCCTGTCCGGGTGCGCCTCCATCACCGCGACCCCCATCCGCAACTGCCGGTCGCGGAGCTGGTCGTAGAGGCGCGAGAGGATCTCGTTGCCCGCGTTGCGCACGATCTCGGCGTGGAAGCAGCGGTCCTTGACGGACACGGCGGCCAGATCACCGGCGTGGGCGAGCTGCCGCTGCTCCTCCAGGAGTTCCTCCAGCCGGGCCACGAGCTTCGGGGAGGCCGGGACCGCCTTGCGGGCGGCGAACTCCTCCACCAGCAGCCGGGTCTCCACGACGTCCGAGATCTCCTGGGCGGAGACGGCCAGCACCAGCGCACCCTTCTTCGGGTAGAGCTTGATCAGCCCTTCGACCTCCAGCCGGAGCAGCGCCTCCCGGACGGGCGTACGCGAGACCCCGACGGCCTCCGCGAGGTCGCCCTCGGTCAGGAGCGTGCCGCCCTCGTAGCGGCGGTCCAGGACGGCTTCCTTGATGTGGGTGTAGACCCGCTCGGCGGCGGGAGGGCGCTTGACGGGAGGCGACGACGGACGTACGGGGGCGGAGGGTGCGGCAGGCATGCACACAGCATAGATACAACAGGTACGCATCGGCTCCCGCGTCCGGATCCTGGACCGCCGCGGCCCGGCCCAGCGGTCCTGCGCCCCGCCCGCGCCCGCACGGCGTGCGCTACGTTGATGCGGTGACAGGCCACGCCATCGAAGAGGTACGTCTCACCGCGTTCAAGAGCTTCCGCGGCGCGGTGCTCCCGCTGGCACCCCTGACCGTCCTCATCGGACGCAACAGCAGCGGCAAGTCCAACGCCCTCGACGGTCTGGAAGTCCTCTCGCGACTGGCCCGTGGCGACGACATCAGCGAGGCGATCGACAGCCGGCGCAGCGCGGCGGGTCCGGTGCGCGGCGGGCTGAGCGGTTGCGTGCCGCACGGCTCGGACCGGTTCTCGCTCGGGTGCACGGTCACGACCGAGCGCGGCCCCGTCACGCTGGATGTGACGATCCAGGTGGAACCCGGGGTCCGGATCATCGAGGAACGGATCACCGGCCCCACTCCCGGTGGCATCCGCCCCCTTCTCACCAGCGGAGACGTGACACCGCTCCGCCCGGACATCCACGCCTCGTGGCACAACGGGAAGCCGGGCCGGAACCCACGTGCCCTGTTCCGGGGCACACGGCTGCTCACCTCACAACTGCCTCTGCGTCTCTCCGGCGACAGCGAGGGCGAGCGGGACACCGGCTGGGCGGCCGAGTCCTTGCTGACCGCGCTGACCGGGGCCTTCCACCTCGATCCCGTACCGCATCTGATGCGCCAGTACGTACAGGCCCGCGACTCCCGTCTCCGCAGGACGGCGGAGAACCTCTCGGCGGCGATCGGCGACATCAAACGTCATGACCAGGAGACCTTCACGAACCTCGTCGGCCTCCTCCGAGGCCTGGCCGATCACGACATCGAGCGACTCGTCGTCACCAGGTCCGAGCTGGGAGACGTCATGCTCGCGCTCGACGAGGGCCCTCTGGGGCTCACCCCCGCCCGCGAGATGAGCGACGGCATGCTCAGGTTCCTGGCGGTCACCACCTCGCTGCTGACCGGCGGTGAAGGGCTGGACCTGGGGCTCGTACCGGACGCCGGGTCCGAGCGCTCCCTCACCCTGGTCATCGAGGAGCTGGAGAACGGCCTCCACCCGTCCCAGGCCACGGAGGTGCTGCGCCTGGTACGGGAAGCGGCCGCCGAAAGCGCCACTCGGGTCCTGATCACCACCCACAGCCCCGCCCTGCTCTCCGCCCTGAGCGGCGACGACCACCAGGGGGTCATCGTCTGTTCGCGGGACCGCTCGACCGGCGCCAGCCTCCTGACCCGGCTCACCGAACTCGACGGCTACGCCTCGGCCATGGGCTCCGGGCCGCTGGGGGACGTGGTGACCCACGGCAGACTGGCCCGGGAGGACCGTGGCGAGCGGGACTACTCGGAGTTCGACCGGCTTCTCGGGATCGGGTGAACCAGTGGCTCGGGGGGTGGAGTTCGTCGACACGTCGATCCTGTGCAACCTGCTGGAGGTGCCCGGGAAGTGCCAGGACCGCAAGCGGGCGGTAGAGGAGCTGAAGAGCAAGCGCGAACGCCGGGAGACCGACCTTCTGTTGCCGGTCACAGCCGTTATCGAAACGGGTAACCACATCGCCCAGGTCTCCGACGGCCGATCGCGCCGTTCGTGCGCGGAACGGTTCTCCGGCGTCCTGGTCACGGTCATCGAGGGCAAGGCGCCCTGGGCGCTCAACGAGGTCGAATGGGACGGCGCCCATCTGCGGGCCCTGGTGGCCGGCGGCAGTACCGGCAGCAGTCTGATCGAGCACGCCTGCAACCGGCTCGGCTGCGGCGACCTGAACATCCTGATCGAGCGGGACCGGTATCTCGCCCGCACCTCCGGCGTCCGGGCCACCATCTGGACGCTGGACGAGTTGCTCAGCTCGTACAGCTGACCGCCGCCGCCCCCTCGGGCATATTCACCCGTCCGTGCGTACAGCCCCCGGGCCACCTCATGAGTCTCACCACTGAGCGCACCGCCTCCGTGCCGGTGCCCGGCAGAGACATTTGGAGCGTTGACCTTGATACACGGCATTACGGGCGCTCGTCGCGCATCGGTCGCGACCGTGATCGCCCTGACCACGGGCGCCCTCCTCGCGGGCGGGGCGTTCGCCTCCGGGGCCCAGGCCGCGGCCCCGCCGACGCCCTCGATCACCGCCAAGGGCGGTTTCGTGATGAACGACGGCACCGGAAAGACGCTGTACACCAAGGCCGCCGACACCCGGCGCCCGACCGGTTCCACCACCAAGATCATGACGGCCAAGGTGGTCCTGGCCCAGAAGAACCTGAATCTGGACTCCAAGGTCACGATCCAGAAGGCCTACAGCGACTACATCGTCTCCAAGAACGCCTCCTCGGCCCGGCTGATCGTCGGGGACAAGGTGACGGTGCGCCAGCTGCTGTACGGCCTGATGCTCCCCTCCGGCTGTGACGCGGCCTACGCGCTCGCGGACAAGTTCGGCTCCGGCAGCACCCGCGCGGCCCGGGTGAAGTCGTTCATCGGCAAGATGAACTCCAGCGCCAAGAGCCTGGGGCTGAAGAACACCCACTTCGACTCGTTCGACGGCATCGGCAGCGGCAAGAACTACTCGACGCCCCGCGACCTGACGAAGCTCGCGAGCAACGCGATGAAGAACTCCACGTTCCGCGCGATCGTGAAGACCAAGTCGACCAAGCAGAAGGTCACCACCAAGAGCGGCGGCTACCGCTACATGGAGTGGGCCAACACCAACCCGCTGCTGGGCGGGTACAGCGGCGCGATCGGCGTGAAGACCGGCTCGGGCCCGACCGCGAAGTACTGCCTGGTCTTCGCCGCGACCCGCAAGGGCAAGACGGTGATCGGGACGGTGCTGACGTCGTCCTCGGTGAGTACCCGGACGGCCGACGCGAAGAAGCTGCTGGACTACGGGTTCAAGAAGTAGCCGCGCCGCGGTGTGGAGAAGGGGTCCGGCCCGCGCGACGCGGGCCGGACCCCTTCGCCGTGTGCGCTACGGCTGCCGGCGCAGGTCCGCCGTGAAGGCGTCCCAGGCGGCGGCCGCGACGGTGACGACAGGCCCTTCGGCCCGCTTGGAGTCGCGGAGGGCGACGGTACGGGGGATGTTGCGGGCGACCTCGACGCATTCTTGCCCTGAGTTGCCGCCGCTGTAGCTGGACTTGACGAACTTGTACCCGAGCACGCGGTCTACAGCTCCTTGAGGATGTCGTTGATGAGTCCGACCGAGTTGTGCTGTGCGAGCGCCAGACGCGAGACCCGCCCGAAGAGGCTGCCGTGTCGGTGTGCATCAGTATCGCTCTCCAACCAGAGCGTGGTCGAGGTCGTATCCATGTGAACCACGTCCAATGCTCCCGGCTCGGCGAACGAAACGATGGTGAAGGCGCTCGTCATCCCAGGATGGGCGCCCGCCAGGTGCGGCAGGATCTGCAGCTTCACATTCGGTCGCCGCGCCATGTCGAGCAGTCGCCCCAACTGCTCCCTCATCACATCGCGCCCTCCGACTAGTTGGCGCAGAGCCCCCTCGTGCACCACCGCCCACAGCTCAAGTGGCTGTTCGCCGGTCAGCCGCGCCTGTCGAGACATCCGGCCCGCGACAAAGGGTTCGATTTCATCGGGGTCTTCCCAGGAACCGTTTCCCACTGCCAAGGCCCTGGCGTAATCAGGCGTCTGCAACAGGCCGGGAACGATGGCGAGCTGCCACGTACGCAGGCTGGTGGCGATGTCTTCCAGAGCCACGTACTCGACCATGGACTGGAGTCCGGGGTACTGGTTCCACCATCCGCTGGCCTTTCGACGCTCGCGATCGGTCTTGGCCAGGGCGAGAAGCCTGGCGACGACATCCTCGTCGGTCTCGCCGTAGAGATGACACAGGGCCCTGATGTCCGGGTCCCGTATCGGCACCAGGCCACGCTCGATCTTGGCCACCTTCGCGACCGAGGCCGTCAGCGCTTCCGCCGCGTGGGACTGGCGCAAGGAGCGCGCCTCCCGCAGCCGGAGCAACTCGCCGCCGAGACGACGTCCCAGCACCGTTGAAACCGTCCGGCCCCGATCAGGCCTGTTGCCTGCCACATCGCATCCCCTCGCCAAGTTCCCCAAGTCTGGGACGCATTCTCCTCGAACACCAACTAGGGCAGAGAACTTTCTGCCCGAACTTATTGCTGCACACTCGACCACACCGCTACTGTCGGTGTTCCACCGCTCGCACAGCGGAACCACCCAGCGGAAGTGCACCGCCCTGCCCTGCTCCGGGCCGCCCCGGCCCCCCGCACCGCAGGTACCGGCATCGCCACCGCCCGCACCCCACGGAGGCACGCGTCCATGACCGCAGCCCAGGAAGTCCCCGCGCCCGAACCCGTCCTCCGCCGGGACCGGCTCGACTACACCCCCACGTCCCGCAGCGTCTCCCTCTCCCGGCACCGCGTCACCCGGCTGGTGACCCAGTGGGGGTATCCGCACCTGGCCTGCGACGCGGCGTTGCTGGTCAGCGAGTTGGCGACGAACGCCCTGCTGCACGGCTCGCTCCGGGGCCGGCTCTTCCGGGTGGAGCTGACCCTCACCGCCGCCGCGCTCCGGATCGCGGTCAGCGACCCGCGCGGGGAACGGTTGCCGGGCCTGCGCGCGGCCGAGGACGACGAGTGCTACGGGCGGGGCCTCATGATCGTGGCGCGGCTCGCCGACGACTGGGGCGTCGAGCCGCGTGCCGTGGGCAAGACGGTCTACGCCGAACTCTCCGTGCGGCGACCGGTGCCGGACATGCCGATGGGCCCGCACGTACTCCGCGCGGGCCCATCCGTCACACGTACCGCAGGGGCCGTCAGGCCCAGGTGATCAGCCGCTTCGGCTGTTCCAGGATCGCCGCGACGTCCGCGAGGACCTTGGAGCCCAGCTCGCCGTCGACCAGCCGGTGGTCGAACGACAGGGCCAGCGTGGTCACCTGGCGGGGCTTCACCTTGCCCTTGTGGACCCACGGCTGGAGCTTGATGGCTCCGACCGCGAGGATCGCGGACTCACCCGGGTTGAGAATCGGGGTGCCCGTGTCCACGCCGAAGACGCCGACGTTGGTGATGGTCACCGTGCCGCCCGCCATCGCCGCCGGGGACGTACGGCCCTCGCGGGCCGTGGAGACCAGTTCGCCCAGCGCCTCCGCGAGCTGCGGCAGGGTCTTCTCGTGCGCGTCCTTGATGTTCGGCACGATCAGACCGCGCGGGGTGGCCGCGGCGATGCCCAGGTTGACGTAGTGCTTCTGGACGATCTCCTGGGCGGCCTCGTCCCAGGAGGCGTTGACGTCCGGGTTGCGCTTGATCGCGACCAGGAGGGCCTTGGCGATGATCAGGAGCGGGTTGACCCGCACCCCTGCCATCTCCTTGTCCTCCTTCAGCTCCGCCACCAGCTTCATCGTGCGCGTCACATCGACGGTGACGAACTCGGTGACGTGCGGGGCCGTGAAGGCGCTGCCGACCATGGCCTGGGCGATGGCCTTGCGCACCCCCTTGACCGGGACACGGGTCTCCCGGGCGCCCTGGACGGAGACCACGGTCTCCTCGGGGGCGGCCGGTGCCGGCTCGACGGCGGGTGCCGGCTGTACGGGCGCGGCCGGCTGGGCCGGAGCCGCCGCCGCGTGGACGTCCTCACGGGTGATGATGCCGCCCTCACCGGTCGGGGTGACCGTGGCGAGGTCGATCCCCAGATCCTTGGCGAGCTTGCGCACCGGCGGCTTGGCCAGCGGGCGGCCCTCCAAGACCGGTGCGGGGGCGGGCTCGGCGGCGCGGCCGTTCAGCTCGGCCTGGACGGCGGCGGCGGCCGGGCCGGGGACCGCGACGCCCTTGCGGGCCCGCCGCTTGGTGGAGCTCTCGGCCACGCCGTACCCGACGAGCACCGGCTGACGGCCCTTGGGGGCCTCCTCCGCCTCGGGTTCCGGTACGGCCTCCTGTACGGGTTCCGCTTGCGCCGGGGCGTCACCGCTGCCGGGGGCCACGTCCACGGCGATGATCACCTCGCCGACGTCCACGGTCGTGCCCTCGGGGAAGCGCAGCTCGTGCACCACCCCGTCGAACGGGACCGGCAGCTCGACAGCGGCCTTGGCGGTCTCGACCTCGCAGACCACCTGGCCGTCGGTGACGGTGTCGCCGGGCTGGACATACCACTTGAGGATTTCCGCCTCGGTCAGTCCCTCGCCCACATCGGGCATCTTGAACTCACGGAAGCGGGCAGACGTATCGGTCATCGTCGTCACGAACCTCTCCTCAGTACGCCAGCGAGCGGTCGACGGCGTCGAGCACCCGGTCCAGGCCCGGGAGGTACTCGTCCTCCAGCCGGGCCGGCGGGTACGGGGCGTGGTAGCCGCCGACCCGCAGAACGGGGGCTTCGAGGTGGTAGAAGCAGCGCTCGGTGATCCGGGCGGCGATCTCGGCCCCGGAGCCGTAGAACACCGGCGCCTCGTGGACCACCACGAGCCGGCCGGTCTTCTCGACGGACGCCTGGACGGCGTCGAAGTCGATCGGGGACATCGACCGCAGGTCCAGGACCTCGATCGACTTGCCCTCCTCCTGCGCGGCGGCGGCCGCCTCCAGGCAGACCTTCACCATCGGGCCGTACGCCACCAGGGTGAGGTCGGTGCCCTCGCGGACGGTGGCGGCGCTGTGCAGCGAGCCGGGGATGGCCTCGGTGTCCAGCTCGCCCTTGTCCCAGTACCGGCGCTTGGGCTCGAAGAAGATGACCGGGTCGTCGCTCTGCACGGCCTGCTGCATCATCCAGTAGGCGTCGCTCGCGTTGGACGGCGAGACGACCTTCAGGCCGGCGACGTGCGCGAACAGGGCCTCGGGCGATTCGCTGTGGTGCTCGACGGCGCCGATGCCGCCGCCGTACGGGATGCGGATGACGACCGGCATCTTGACCTTGCCGAGCGCGCGGGCGTGCATCTTGGCGAGCTGGGTGACGATCTGGTCGTACGCCGGGAAGACGAAGCCGTCGAACTGGATCTCGACGACCGGGCGGTATCCGCGCAGGGCCAGGCCGATCGCCGTACCGACGATGCCGGACTCCGCGAGGGGGGTGTCGATGACCCGGTCCTCGCCGAAGTCCTTCTGGAGGCCGTCGGTGATCCGGAAGACCCCGCCGAGCTTTCCGACGTCCTCGCCCATGATCAGGACCTTGGGGTCGGTCTCCAGGGCCTTGCGCAGCGACTCGTTGAGCGCCTTGGCGATGGACATTTTCTGGGCGGCCATGGCTAGTTGCCCTCCTCGGCGAACGATGCCTGGTAGGCGGCGAACTGGGCGCGCTCCTCGTCGACGAGCGGGTTGCCGTCGGCGTAGGTGTGGTCGAACATCGCCAGCGGCTCGGGGTCGGGCATGTTGCGCACGGCCTCGCGGACGCGCTTGCCGAGGGCCTCGCTCTCCTCGTCCAGCGCGGTGAAGTACGCGGCGTCGGCGATCTCCTGCTTCTCCAGGTACGTACGGAGCCGGAGGATCGGGTCCTTCGCCTCCCAGGCCGCCGTCTCCTCGTCCGCCCGGTACTTGGTCGGGTCGTCGGAGGTGGTGTGGGCGCCCATCCGGTAGGTGAACGCCTCGACGAGGGTGGGGCCCTCGCCCCGGCGGGCGCGCTCCAGCGCCGACCTGGTGACGGCCAGGCACGCCAGCACGTCGTTGCCGTCCACCCGGACGCCGGGGAAGCCGTAGCCCTGGGCGCGCTGGTAGAGCGGCACCCGGGTCTGCTTCTCGGTCGGCTCGGAGATGGCCCACTGGTTGTTCTGGCAGAAGAAGACCACCGGGGCGTTGTACACGGCGGAGAAGGTGAAGGACTCCGCGACGTCGCCCTGGCTGGAGGCACCGTCACCGAAGTACGCGATCACGGCCGAGTCCGCGCCGTCCTTGGCGACGCCCATGGCGTAGCCGGTGGCGTGCAGGGTCTGCGAGCCGATGACGATCGTGTACAGGTGGAAGTTGTTGCTGTTGGGGTCCCAGCCGCCGTGGTTCACACCGCGGAACATGCCGAGCAGGTTGGTGGGATCGACCCCGCGGCACCAGGCGACGCCGTGCTCGCGATAGGTCGGGAAGACGTAGTCGTCGTCGCGGAGCGCCCGGCCCGAACCGATCTGCGCGGCCTCCTGGCCCAGCAGCGAGGCCCACAGGCCCAGCTCGCCCTGCCGCTGGAGCGCGGTGGCCTCGGCGTCGAAGCGGCGGGTCAGGACCATGTCCCGGTACAGACCGCGCAGCTCGTCGCCGCTCAGATCGATCGCGTAGTCGGGGTGCTCGACCCGCTCACCCTCCGGCGTCAGCAGCTGTACCAGCTGCGGCTCGGCGTTCTGCGGCTTCTTCGCGGCGCTGGTCCGCTTGCTGCTGCGTCGCGGTTTGCGCGCGGCAGTGCTCTCCACGGTCACGTGCGTGCTCCTCCGTCGGTCCGGCCCCCGGGATGGCCGGGCAACCAGTGCGGCTCGCCCGCGTCCGTACCCGTGCACGGGGTGGGTGCACTCGGCCGGAAACAGGCGTGACAGGTGCCCCGGCGAGCGCCCTGCAACAAGCACGTTACCCAGTGCTTCGCATAACTGCGAAACACCCTGTGACCTGCGATTTTGCTTGGATTTCCAAGTAAATCGAAAAAATCGCGAAGCCCTGCTGGTCACAGCGCTGACAACAGGACCCGGGGCCGCCGGAACAACCGCACGGTATCCCGGCCGCAAGCGCCAGGGAAGGGCGGACGGGAAAGGAGTGTGTGAGACTTCGTTTGTGCGTGAAGACGGAAAAATCACTGTATTCCTTCTCGACGACCATGAAGTCGTCCGCCGGGGAGTCCATGAGCTGCTCTCCGTCGAGGAGGACATCGAGGTCGTCGGCGAGGCGGGCACCGCCGCCGACGCCCTGGCGCGCATCCCGGCGACGCGTCCGGACGTGGCCGTCCTGGACGTACGGCTGCCGGACGGCAGCGGGGTGGAGGTCTGCCGCGAGGTCCGCTCCGCCGACGAGAACATCAAGTGCCTGATGCTCACCTCCTACGCCGACGACGAGGCCCTCTTCGACGCGATCATGGCCGGGGCCTCCGGTTACGTCCTGAAGGCGATCCGCGGCACCGAGCTGCTGAACGCGGTGCGCGACGTCGCGGCCGGGAAGTCGCTGCTCGATCCGGCGGCGACCGCGCGGGTGCTGGAGCGGCTGCGCGAGGGACGCACCGGCAGGGGCGACGAGCGACTGGCCGGCCTGACGGACCAGGAGCGCAAGATCCTCGACCTCATCGGCGAGGGGCTGACCAACCGGGTCATCGGCGAGCGGCTGCACCTCGCCGAGAAGACGATCAAGAACTACGTCTCCAGCCTGCTCGCCAAGCTGGGCATGGAGCGCCGCTCGCAGGCGGCCGCGTACGTGGCCCGCCTCCAGGCCGAGAAGCGCTGAGTACCCCTGACGGCCGGGCCGGGACTTTGGTCCCGGTCGGCTCGGGGCCGCCGACTCTTACCCGGTTCCTACAGGTACCGGACAGTGGGAGCCATGCCTTCTCCCCGCCCCTTCGACACCGGTACCGGCCTCGGCCCGGCATCCGGCTCCGGACCCCTCACCGGCCCCCACCACGGTTCCGGTCCTGATTCCGTTTCCGGCTCCGGGACGGGTCCGGGTCCCGGTTCCTCCTCGGCTCCGGAGAGGCGGCGGGCCATGGAGCTGCTGGCCCGGGTCCGCTACGGACGGCTGGCCACGAGCATGCGGGCGCTGCCGCTGCTGGCCGTGGCCCGGCACCAGGTGGTCGAGGGCCGGGTGCTCCTGCGGATGCACCGGGGCCTGGGCTACCACGAGTCCTGCGACGGCAGCGTGATCGCCTACGGGGCGGACAACTTCGACTCGGCCCCGGCGCCGGGCGACCCCGACGGCCTGTGGTCCGTGCACTTCACGGGCCCCGCGGAGCTCACGGACCCCGCCCCCGGCGAGCGCGCCCTCTTCGGCGCGGAGCCGTCCCGGGTGAACGGCGAACCGTTCGATCCGGTGTACATCCGGCTGGAACCGCACGTGGTCCGCATGCACACTCTGAGATTCGGCGCAAGTCCGTAAAACCAGCCACTCAGGGTCACCTAACATGTGGCGAGTGCCGCGCTCATCTGTGACTTTTCCACCTGTTCCTCCGGTCGGCGAGGTGCTGCGCCGCTACCCCCGTGCCGGTGAGCCCCTCGCCTGCGAGCCGCTCACCAAGGGGCTGCTGAACCACGGTTACCGGGTCTCCACCACCCGGGGGACGTACTTCCTCAAGCACCATCTCGACAAGCACCACCTCGACGACGCAAGCGGCGACCACGCCACCATCGTCCGCCAGCACCGCGCCACCCAGCGGTTGCATTCGCTGGGCGTCCCCGTCGCCCCGCCCCTCGCGGACACGGACGGTGACACGGTGACCGTCATCGAGGGGCGCCGCTATGCCCTGCACCCGTGGGTGGAGGGCCTCCACCGGGACGGCGGCCAGCTCACGACCGACCAGTCCCGGCGCCTCGGGGCGCTCCTCGGCGCCGTGCACACCGGCCTCGAGCAAGTGATGGGAGCGGCCCCGCCACCGGCCGTACGGGGGCAGAGTCCGGACCCCACCGACACGTTCGCGCTGATCGACGACCTGCTGGCGTCCGCCTCCGCGCACGGTACGGGCCCCCGGGACGCCTTCGACGAGCTGGCCGTGCACCGCCTCGTGGAGCGCCGCGCCCTGCTCGAACGGCACGCCCACCGGCGCCCGCCCCCGCCCGGGGAACCCGCCCGGGGATGGGTGCACGGCGACTTCCACCCGCTGAACCTGCTCTACCGGGGCGCCGACCCGGTGGCGATCGTGGACTGGGACCGGCTCGGCGTCCAGCCCCGCGCGGAGGAGGCGGTCCGGGCCGCGGCGATCTTCTTCGTCCGGCCCGGCGGAGAACTGGCCCTGGAGAAGGTACGGGCCTACGCCCGCGCCTACCGGCGCTCGGCCGGTGCCTCGGCGGCCGAACTCGCGGCGGCGGTGCACCGGGTGTGGTGGGAGCGGCTGAACGACTTCTGGATACTGCGCTGGCGCTACCGCCTGCACGACCGCAGGGCCGACCCGCAGTTCCCTGCGGTGTCGGCCCTGGCGGTGTGGTGGACGCGCGAGTACGAGACGGTCAGCGAGGCCTTCACGGGGTGAGGCCCGGCCCCCGCCCTACGGGGCGGTGTTGCCGGTGGTGGTGTTGCCCGCGGCCGCGCCGGCCGCGGCCCCGGCCGCCGTACCGGAGTTCGCCCCTTCCGAGCCCCCCTGGTTGCCGGACTCGCCGCCGGCGCCCCCCTCGGAGTCGCCGGGCTCGCCGGACGACCCGTCGGAGTCACCGGAACCGCCCTCCGTCGCCGTGCCGCCGTCGCTCGTCCCCGGATCGGGGGAGGAGGTGGGCTCCGTCGGTTCCTCGGTCGCCTTGGTCGGGGTGTCGGACGGCTGCCAGGAGGGCTGCCGGGTACGCCAGTTCTGGTTGCCCGAGGAGTTCTCGGGCTCCTTCGTCGCCTCGTCCGTCGCCTCGTCGGACGGTTCCGCCGAGGATGCGTCGGGCGACGGGGAGGTGGTCGCGGTGGGGGTCGTCTGTGTCTCCGGCGCGTCGTTCCCGCTGTTCGCGGCGTTGACCGCGAACGCCACCCCGGCACCGATCGCGACCAGGGCGAGCACGACGAAGAGCCACATCTTGCTGCGGCCACCGCCGCCGTTGTGGCCCCCACCGGTGTACGCCCCGTCGTCGGGGTTCATCGGCGGCAGGATGGGGCCCTGCGAGGTGTCCCCGTGCATGGGGTGCGGCATGGCGGTCGTGTGGCCGCCCATGTTCATCGCCGCGGTGTGACCGCCGTCGGCGCCCATGACCGGGCCGGTGTTCCACGTACCCGTGTGCCCGCCCTGCACCTGGAGCATCTGCAAGGCGTACTGGACCAGGCCACGCATCTCCTCGGCGCTCTGGAACCGGTCGTCCGGCTCCTTCGCCAGGGAACGCATGACCATGCCGTCCAGCTCCGGCGGCACGGCCTCGTAGACGTCCGACGGCGGTACCGGGGTGTCCTGGACGTGCTGGTACACCACCGACAGCGGCGTCTCGCCGGTGAACGGAGGCCGCATGGCCAGGAGTTCGTAGAGAAGGCAGCCGGTGGCGTAGAGGTCGGACCGGTGGTCGACCGCCTTGCCGAGCGCCTGCTCCGGGGAGAGGTACTGGGGCGTGCCCATGACCATGCCGGTCTGCGTCATCGTCGACTGGGCGCCGTGCAGCGCACGGGCGATGCCGAAGTCCATGACCTTCACCGCACCGGAGTTGGTGATGATCACGTTGGCCGGCTTGATGTCGCGGTGCACGATGCCGTGCTGGTGCGAGTAGGCCAGCGCCTCCAGCACGCCCGAGACGATGATCAGCGCCTGCTCGGGCGGCGGGGCCTCGGCGCTGATCAGCAGGTCGCGGATGGTGCGCCCCTCGACCAGCTCCATCACGATGTAGGGCACGGTCGCGCCGCCCACGACGTCCTCGCCGGAGTCGTACACGGCGACGATCGCATGGTGGTTGAGCCCGGCGACCGACTGCGCCTCGCGGGTGAAGCGTGCCTTGGAGACGGGGTCCTCGGCGAGATCGGAGCGGAGCAGCTTCACCGCGACGGTGCGTCCCAGACGCACGTCCTCCGCGGCGAACACCTCCGCCATCCCGCCCCGGCCGAGCCGGTGGGACATGCGGTAACGCCCGTCTCCGACCACACCACCGACACCCCAGGAGTCGGTGCCATCCGAAACTCCGCCGCCGTTTGCTTCGGAATCGGGTGCCATCAGTCCTCGCCGTCGTATCTGTCCACGCGTCCGCGCGTTCTCACGGTGTGCTGCATTGCCACGTCACGCTACAGCCTTCGGCCCACGTGCCGATTCCGAGAGTGACCGGTCATCCAATCGGCTGGCGCGGCGCCCGCGCAAATCCGGTGGGTTTCCTGTAACGCTTCCGAGACGCTTCTTGTGCGGAGGGTCACGGAACGGGCACCCGGCTTGACGTGTCGGACCCCTCGGGCAGACTTGGCCCGTAACAGGGATCAGTATCACCGCGTCCGTGGGCGCCCAGGGGGATGGCAAGTCATGAGCCAGGACGGCGCGCACGGAACACACGGGCGGTACGCGGGCGGAGCCGTCGCCGGAGGACGCTACCAACTGCGCGACCTGCTCGGCGAGGGGGGCATGGCCTCCGTCTACCTGGCGTACGACACGGCGCTGGACCGCCAGGTCGCCATCAAGACGCTCCACACGGAGCTGGGGCGCGAGCAGTCGTTCCGCGAGCGGTTCCGCCGTGAGGCCCAGGCGGTGGCCAAGCTCCAGCACACCAACATCGTCTCGGTGTTCGACACGGGCGAGGACGAGCTCGGCGGCGCGCTGATGCCGTACATCGTCATGGAGTACGTCGAGGGGCAGCCGCTCGGCTCCGTGCTCCAGTCGGACATCCAGCAGCACGGGGCGATGCCGGCCGACAAGGCGCTCAAGGTGACGGCCGACGTCCTCGCCGCCCTGGAGACCAGCCACGAAATGGGCCTGGTCCACCGGGACATCAAGCCCGGCAACGTCATGATGACCAAGCGCGGTGTGGTCAAGGTCATGGACTTCGGCATCGCCCGCGCCATGCAGTCGGGCGTCACCTCGATGACCCAGACCGGCATGGTCGTCGGCACGCCGCAGTACCTCTCCCCCGAGCAGGCGCTCGGACGCGGGGTGGACGCGCGCTCCGACCTCTACTCGGTCGGCATCATGCTCTTCCAACTCCTCACCGGGCGTATCCCGTTCGACGCGGACTCGCCGCTCGCCATCGCGTACGCACATGTGCAGGAGGAACCGGTCGCGCCGTCCAGCATCAACCGGTCGGTCACCCCCGCGATGGACGCGCTGGTCGCCCGCGCACTCAAGAAGAACCCGAACGAGCGCTTCCCCAGCGCCGCGGCCATGCAGGACGAGGTCACGCGGGTGCTCAACGCGGGCACCCAGCCGGGCGCCCCGGTGATCATCGGCGGCAGCGGGCCGGTGAACAGCGGTTCGGGCGTGGGTTCGGCGGTCTTCCCGCCGGTCGACCAGTCCGGGCCGATCCCGCAGCACGGTGTGCAGACGCCGTACCAGCCGGGTCCGCACCAGCCGGGCCCGTACGCCCCGACGCCCACCCCGGGATACGGATACCCGCAGGCGCCCCAGCCCTACGGAACGCCCTCACCCCTCGCGCACCAGACCCCGCCGCCCTACACGATGTCCCCGCAGCCCGTGACGGGCGGCGTGGGCGGACCGGGCGGGTCGGGCGGCGGCTCGAAGCGGAACATGCCGGTCATCGTGGGGTCGGTCGTCGTCGCCCTGCTCGCCGTGGGCGCGCTCATCGGGGCGCTGGTGATGGACGGCGACAAGGACAACGGCAAGGACGGCGATCCGGGGACCAGCGATTCGGCGGCGGCCGGGGAGCACAAGCCGCCGGAGCGCAACCGCACGATGAAGCCCGAGAAGTGCACGGACGCGCAGGAGGACACGAACGACCCGGCGAAGGTCCAGGCGCCGAGCTTCATCTACAAGGACATCCTCTCGGCGAAGAGCTGCATCGACGCGGCCGGCTGGACGGTCAAGGTCATCGAGGTGCCGGGCAACACGTACGCCGAGGACCAGATCATCGACCAGTTCCCCACGGCGGGCGCCGCGGTGTCCGAACGGGGCGCGCACTTCGAGCTGCGCATCGCCACGGGGGACCCGGCCTGAGGGGCCCCTGTCCGGCCCCGGGCGGCCGGGCCGTTGGGGCGGGGCTGATGCCCGGCGGGTGCGGGTTGGTGTGAACGGGTGACGCCAGGATGCCGGACATATCGGCACATGTGACCCTGATTACATGCCTCCAGGACCCCTGGCCCCCTCACGCCCGTCCCGACGCGCGGCCTGCCTGGCGTTGGCAGCAGGGATGGCGCTCGGGCCGGTGACCCTGGCGCACGCGGACGGGGGGACCGCCGTCCGGGCCGGCCACGAGCGCGTGCCCGTGGCCGCCTCCGACGACACCGCCGCCCCTCAGCCGGGCCCGCCCCCTTCCGGGTCGCCCGCCCCTGAACCACCCCTTCCCGGCCCGTCGGCTTCCGGGGCGCCGGCTCCCGAACCGTCCGCTTCAGAGGCCCCGGTCTCCGGCGCCTCCCCTTCCGGATCACCCGCCGCCGGTCCGCCCGCGTCCGGCTCCTCGACCGGCTCGGCCTCTCGGTCGGGCCCCTCGACCGACCCGGGATCCGCGACCGACCCGGGATCCGTGAAGGGCTCGGGATCCGCGACCGGCTCGGACTCCACGGGCGAGAGCCCGCTGGCCGGCCGGTCCGCCGGGGAGGGCCGGGCGCGGCCCGGACGGACGTCGGCCCCGTCCGAAGTCGCCCCCACCGGCACCTCGGTGGACGAGGTGCCGCCCGAGGCCGATCCGGGCGACACGGACACCGGCGAGGCCGATCCGGGCGTGGTGCCCGCGTTCACGCCACCGCCCGAGGCGTTCCCGGAGCCGGGACAGACCGCGCGACAGCGGCAGGCGCTCGTCCACCTCGACACGCATCAGGTGAAGCAGGCCTTGCTGGGGACCGGAATCATCCTGGTCGGACTGGGGACCGGATTCCTGGGGCTCCGCATGCGCCGTACCCGCTGACACCGGCCGAAACGGCAACCGCCCGACGGCCCGAGCTGCTTGCGACGACGTTCCGGGCGGCTCGCGGCCACGCCCCGGGCGGCTTGCGGCGATGAGCATACTCGGTATACATACTCAGTATGTCGATCCGTCACGGGCTGCTGGCCCTCCTGGAGCGAGGGCCCCGATACGGCTCCCAGCTCCGCACCGAATTCGAGTCCCGTACGGGCTCCACCTGGCCGTTGAACGTCGGCCAGGTCTACACGACCCTCAGCCGGCTGGAACGTGACGGCCTGGTCGCGCAGGACGGTGAGGACGACGCGGGGCACGCGCTCTACTCGATCACCGACGAGGGCCGCGTCGAACTGCGCAGCTGGTTCGAGACCCCCGTCGACCGTGCCAACCCGCCCCGGGACGAGCTGGCCATCAAGCTCGCCATGGCCGTCGGGGCGCCCGGGGTCGACATCCGGGCCGTCATCCAGTCCCAGCGCGGTCACACGGTGAAGGCCATGCAGGACTACACCCGGCTGAAGGCGCGCGCGCTCGCCGACGTACCCACCAACCGCGACGAGGTGGCGTGGCTGCTCGTGGTGGAACAGCTGATCTTCCAGGCGGAGGCGGAGGCGCGGTGGCTGGACCACTGCGAGTCCCGCCTCGTGCGCCTCGCCGAAGCCGCCGCCACGGAGCCCGCCGCCCGTACGGGTACGCCCGCCGAGCGCCGGTCCGCGAAGGCCGGGGGCGCCGGGGGCGCCCGTACGGGCACTCGCCGCTGACGACCCGCCACCCGGCGTTCGGCCACCCGGCCACCGGCCACCGGCCACCGACCCGATCACTCGGCACGGATCGCCGCCCGCGTACCGCCGGCCGCGAACCACTGCCCGTATACCACCGTCCGTATGTTCGTCCTAGGGGGAACCACCCGCATGTCCTCGTCCGTCCCCGCCCCGTCCACCGGCCTGTCCGTGGACGAGCCGGTCCTCGAACTACGGGCGCTGACCCGTACGCACGGCTCCGGCGTCGCCGAGGTGCACGCCCTGCGCGGCGTCAACCTGTCCGTGCGCGCCGGAGAGCTCGTCGCCGTGATGGGCCCCTCGGGCTCCGGCAAGTCCACCCTGCTGACCCTGGCCGGCGGTCTCGACACCGCGAGCGGCGGGGAGGTCGTCATCGAGGGCCAGGCCCTCTCCTCGCTCAGCCGCAAGGGGCTCGCCGCCCTGCGCCGCCGCAGTGTGGGCTACGTCTTCCAGGACTACAACCTGATCCCCGCCCTCACCGCGGCGGAGAACATCGCCCTGCCCCGCGAGCTGGACGGCGTCTCCGTGCGCAAGGCACGCAAGGAGGCCATGGCCGCCCTGGAGGAGATGCGCCTCACGGAGATCGCCGACCGCTTCCCGGACGAGATGTCCGGCGGTCAGCAGCAGCGGGTCGCCATCGCCCGTGCCCTCGTCGGCGACCGGCGCCTGGTGCTCGCCGACGAGCCCACCGGGGCCCTCGACTCCGAGACCGGCGAGGCCGTCCTCGCCCTGCTCCGCAACCGCTGCGACCAGGGGGCGGCCGGAGTCATGGTGACGCACGAACCCCGGTACGCGGCCTGGGCGGACCGGGTCGTCTTCCTGCGGGACGGGTCGATCGTGGACCAGACGTCGTCGTCCGGCGGCGCCGAGACACTGCTCACCGCTGAGGGTGCCGAGTGAGGCTCCTGACCGGCTGGCGGGCGGCCCTTCGGATAGCCCGGCGCGACGCCCTGCGGTCGAAGGGCCGCAGCGCCCTCGTCGTCGCGATGATCGCCCTGCCCGTGCTCGGCGTCACCGCCATCGATGTCACCTACCGCAGCACCACGCCCACCAAGGCCGAACAGCTCACGTCGGAGATGGGCGCGGCGGACGCCGTGTTCAGCTCGTCGAACATCGGGCCCGCGCCCGTGGAGCAGATGCCCGACGCGATGAACTGGGCCCCCGTCGAGGAGAGCCCGGCGGTGCCGTACGCCGAGAGCCCCGTACCCGCCGACGTACCGGGCGCCATCCCGAAGGGCTCGCGGTACGTCACCGAGCAGAGCGTGCCCGCCACCGTCACCACCCGCCACGGCATCGCCCCCACCGAGATCGTCGAGCTGCGCACCTCCGACCCGGTCGTCCGGGGCAAGATCGACCTGGTCGAGGGGGCGTACCCGGACGGCAAGGGCGAGGCCGTCGCGACCACCGCCTTCCTGAAGTCCACCGGACTGGGCATCGGGTCCCGCACCACGCTGCGCGGCCCCGAGCAGACGTACACGATCACCGGATCCGTGGAGCTGCCCGCCGACCTCGCGAAGCAGGCGCTGTACGCCGACCCGGGGACGGTCATCGCGCCTTGGGAGGCGGCCGCCCGACGGGACAAGGAGGTGACACCGCCGCAGTCCGGCGACGTGGACTGGCTGGTCCGGGGACCCGCCGGGGTGGGTATCACCTGGTCCGACGTGCTGGCGGCCAACAAGAAGGGCGTCCTGGTGCTGTCCCGCCAGGTCGTCCTCGACCCGCCGCCCGACTCCGAGATCCCGAGGGCCGCGCACGCCGGACAGAGCTTCGAACCCGAGGAGCTGAAGATCAGCGCCGCCCTGGTGACCGTCATCGCCATGGCGGTCCTGGAGATCGTGCTGCTGGCCGGTCCCGCGTTCGCCGTCGGCGCCCGCCGCTCCCGCAGGCAGCTCGGCCTCGTCGGTACCTGCGGCGGCGACCGGAGCCACATTCGGGCGGTGGTACTGGCCGGCGGTGCGGTGCTCGGCGGAGTCGGCGCCGTCACCGGGGTCGCCGCGGGCGTCGGGCTGACTGCCGCCTTCCGGCCGCTGATCGAGGACTGGGCCTCCCAGCGCTTCGGCCACCTCGACATCCGTCCGTGGGAGCTGCTGGCCATCGCGGCGATCGGCCTCGTCACCGGTGTCCTGGCGGCGCTGGCGCCCGCGATCGTGGCCGGCCGGCAGTCCGTACTGGAATCGCTCACCGGCCGCCGCGGAACACGCCGGAGCTCCCGCGTCCTGCCGATGGTGGGCTGTGTGGCCCTGGTGGGCGGGGTCGCCGTCGCCGTCTTCGGTGGCACGACCGACACCACGGCCCTGGTCGCCGCGGGTTCCGTGGTCGCGGAGCTCGGACTGCTCGCCTGTGTCCCGGTCGTCGTGGGGTTCCTGGGCCGACTCGGTACCCGGCTGCCGCTCGCCCCCCGGATGGCCCTGCGCGACGCCGCCCGCAACCGTGGGCGTACGGCACCGGCGGTCGCGGCGGTGATGGCCGCGGTCGCGGGCACGATGGCCGTCGCCACGTACACCACCAGCGTCTCGGCGGAGCACGACTACGACTACGTCCCGGTGCTCACCCCCGGCACGGTCGCCCTGGTCACCTCGGGCCCGTCCGACGCCGACCAGCTCGCTCCGGCCCGTGCGGCGGTGGAACGGACCCTGGCGGTCACTGGGGAACGCGGCGACTTCGGCCGGGTCTGGGCCGGCTCCGACTGCTCCGTGTACTTCGAGAAGGAGAACGACTGCGGCACGCTCGAACTGATCAAGCCCAAGGGCGAGGGCCACGACTGTCCGTTGCAGGGGCCGGGCGCCAAGAAGCTCGCCGAGAGCCTCTCCGCCGACGCGCACAAGAAGCTGATGTCCTCCCCGGCCTGCACCGACGAGTACATCTCGGTGACCGCGCTCGACACGGGTGAGAGCAAGATCGTGGTGGGCGACGCCACGGTACTCACGTCGTACGTGAAGCTCGACGACCCCGCCGCGGCCGAGGCGCTGGAAGCCGGCACGCCCGTCCTCCTGAACTCGGCGTACGCGAAGGACGGCGAGGTGACCCTCAAGGCGGTCCGCACGTACAGCGAGCAGGACAAGGAGAACCGGAAGGCCCACCCGGGCAAGGCCGAGGTCACCACGGACCGGCTCAAGGCGTACGTCGCCCCCGCGCGGTACGCCGCCACCCCGGGGATCCGGATGATCCTGCCGCAGAAGGCCGCGGACCGGCTCGGACTGCACACGAAGTCCTACGGCACCTTCTACTCCGTGACGCGCCCGCCGACGGACGCCGAGACGCAGAGCCTGTGGTCCACGTTCGCCCAGAGCGGCGACCGTGTCTACCTCCAGGCGGAGAGCGGAAACTACGGCCGGGAGGACGTGGTCCTGCTGTTCCTCGCCCTGTTCGCGGGCATCGTGACGCTGGGCGCCGCGGCGATCACGACGGGCCTGGCCAAGGCCGACGCGGAAGCGGACCTGACGACGCTCAGCGCGGTGGGCGCGCCCCCACGGCTGCGGCGCGCACTCTCCGGGTTCCAGTGTGTGGTGGTCGCCCTCACCGGGGTCGTGCTCGGCACGCTGGCCGGTGCGGTTCCCGCGGTGGCCCTGCGCCTGATCGATCTGCGCAAGGCCATGGAGGCGATGCGGGACCAGCCCATGGACTCCGCCTATACGCCGATCGTGCTGCCGTGGGACACCATCGGGCTACTGGTCGTGGTCGTCCCCGTGCTGGCCGGGCTGCTCGCGGCCGCTCTGGCCGGGTCACGACTGGCCCTGACGCGGCGCGCGGGATGAGACGGGGACCGTCGGCGGCCGGCCGGTCCTCCGGCTGACCGGCCGCACCGGCTGGTTCAGGGTGTCCGTCGGTGCCCCGTGGGTGGCCCCTGGGTGCCCCCTGGAAAAGTGGATCATGCTTTTCCCGGGGGCACCACCGCGACGTACCACCGGTGTGGGAGACAATGGCGGCATGGAGATGCCGAGGAATGAACGGTCGCAGGAGCACCCCCAAGTCCTCGTGGTGGGGCAGGACGGAATGGCCATCGGCGGCGGTGGCGGTGACGAGGAATCGCGTGAGATTCCGGTGACGGAGATGGTCGAGCAGCCCGCGAAGGTCATGCGCATCGGCAGCATGATCAAGCAGCTCCTCGAAGAGGTCAGGGCGGCTCCTCTCGACGAGGCGAGCCGGGTCCGGCTGAAGGAGATCCACGCGGGCTCGGTGAAGGAGCTGGAGGACGGGCTGGCGCCCGAACTCGTGGAGGAGCTGGAACGCCTCTCGCTGCCGTTCACCGAGGACTCCGTCCCGTCCGAGGCGGAGCTGCGGATCGCGCAGGCCCAGCTGGTCGGCTGGCTGGAGGGCCTGTTCCACGGCATCCAGACGGCTCTGTTCGCCCAGCAGATGGCGGCCCGCGCGCAGCTGGAACAGATGCGGCGCGCCCTTCCTCCGGGTGCGATCCACGACGAGGAGAAGGACGGCCCGGACCCGCACGGCCCGGCGCGCTCCGGCCCGTACCTCTGATCCGTACTTCCTGTATGCGCGTATGCCGTATGCGCGTATGCCCGGTACGCCCAGTACACCCGTGCGTGACAGGACCCGGCACACATGCTGTGTGCCGGGTCCTGTCGCGTTGCCTGAGGCCGGGGGCCGCAGGTGTGGGGCCGCGGGCCGCGTGCGGGGTGGGGTCGAGCTGCGGGAGTCAGGTCGCAGCGGGAGTCAGGTCGCAGCGGGGGTCAGTAGGAGCACCTTGCCGATGTGGGTGCTCGACTCCAGCACGCGGTGTGCCTCCGCCGCGTTCGCCATCGGCACCGTGCGGTCCACGATCGGCCGGACGACGCCTTCGGTGATCAGCGGCCACACGTGCTCGCGTACCGCCGCGATGATCGCGGACTTCTCCGCGAGCGGCCGGCCCCGCAACGACGTGGCCGTGACGGCGGCACGCTTGGTCAGCAGCGCGCCCAGGTTCAGCTCGCCCTTGGCTCCGCCCTGGAGACCGATGATGGCCAGCCGGCCGTTGACCGCGAGAGCACGGACGTTCCGGTCCAGGTACGCGGCCCCGACGATGTCGAGGATGACGTCCGCACCCGCGCCGTCCGTCGCCTGGCGCAGCTCCTCGACGAAGTCCTGCTCGCGGTAGTCGATGAGGATGTCGGCGCCCAGCTCCTTGCACCGGGCCAGCTTCTCGGGGCCGCCCGCCGTCACCGCGACACGTGCGCCGACGGCCTTGGCGAGCTGGATCGCCATCGTGCCAATCCCACTGGAGCCGCCGTGGATCAACACGGTCTCACCGGGGCGCAGATGAGCCACCATGAAGACGTTGGACCAGACGGTCGCGGTCACCTCGGGCAGCGCCGCGGCGACCGCCAGATCGACGCCCGCGGGTACGGGCAGCAGCTGGCCGGACGGCACGGCGACCTTCTCCGCATAGCCGCCCCCCGCCAGCAGAGCGCACACCTCGTCGCCCACGGACCAGCCGGTCACTCCCGGACCGAGCGCGGCGACACGGCCCGCGCACTCCAGCCCGGGGTAGGGGGAGGCGCCGGGCGGCGGGTTGTAGAAGCCCTGCCGCTGGAGGACATCGGCCCGGTTGACGGCGCTGGACACGACCTCGACGAGGACTTCGCCCTCGCCGGGTACGGGATCAGGCACCTCGGCCCATACGAGCGCCTCGGGGCCACCGGGTTCGGGGATCGTGATCGCATGCATGGCCGCGAGGCTACTCCGTACCGCCCCGCATACCGTTCCGACCTGCCCTGTCCTGGTCCCCCGAGGCGCGGCCTCCGGCCTTACGGTCGTGGGTGGGGCTGCTGCGGGTGGGCCATGTGCGGGCCGGGGAGGGGCGAGGCACGCACGATCGTGATCAACCGGTCCGTGAGCTGGAGCGGGCTCGCCGCCGGATCGTCGTAACCCAGCAGTCGGTGACCACGGAGCACCGTCACCACCAGGTCGTCGGTCTCCCGGACGCTCTTGCCCACCTCGGCCTTTATCACCGGCCGTTCGACGAGGTCGAGGCCGCTGCCCTGCTGGATGAGGTCTTCCATCACCGTGCCCGCGCTGGGGCTCAGGACCGAGAGGCCGAGCAGACGGCCTGCCGCGCTCGCGCTGGTGATCACGGCGTCGGCACCGGACTGCCGCAGCAGCGGTGCGTTCTCCTCCTCACGCACGGCGGCCACAATCTTCGCGCCCCGGTTGAGTTGACGTGCGGTCAGGGTCACCAGCACGGCCGTGTCGTCGCGTTGGGTGGCGATGATGATCTGGCGCGCCTTCTGGACCTCCGCCCGCAGCAGCACATCGCTGCGCGTCGCATCGCCCAGTACACCGACGAACCCCTCCGCGTTGGCGGCCTCCAGCACCTTGCTCGCCGGGTCGACCACGACGATCTGTTCCTTCTTCAGGCCCGTCGCGCAGAGCGTCTGGATGGCCGAGCGGCCCTTCGTGCCGAAACCGACGACAACGGTGTGTTCACGCAAGTTCGTTCTCCAACGGTTCAGGCGGAAGTCCTCCCGGGTCCGTTCCGTCAGGACCTCCAGGGTGGTGCCGACCAGAATGATCAGGAAGAGCACACGCAGCGGTGTCACCAGCAGGACGTTGGCCAACCTGGCGGAGTCGCTGTACGGAGTGATGTCGCCGTAGCCGGTCGTCGACAGAGTCACCGTCGAGTAGTAGGCGGCATCAAGGAGATCGACCTTCTGGTCCGCGCTGTCGTGGTACCCGCCCCGGTCGGCCCAGACGATGAAGATCGTTATGGCCAGCACCGCCAAGGCCATCGCGAGCCGCTTGGCCACCTGCCGCAACGGCCTGTCCATCACACGCCGAGGCAGAAGCACACGCGTGGGCACCACGTGCTCGTCCGCACGCCTGGCCATCGCGTCCTGGCCGGGAAGTTTCACGTGAAACACCCTTCCGTCCACGGCTCAGCCGAGGTCCACGGTAGATCGAGAATCTCCACCTCGGCGCCGGACCGTACCCCGCCCGGAGGCACGACGGCCAATCCATCGGCAGCGGCGATCCCACGCAGCATGGCGGGTCCGCTGTAGTGCAGAGGCATGACGCTGTCCGCACGGTGCACCACGGGGATCAGCCGGGTGTCGAGCGGATGGCCCCGCACCTCTTCACGCACCGGCGGGTGGTACGAGTCCTGAGCCGGCCGCCCCGCGATCCCCCGCAACAGAGGCTCGGCCAGCGTCATCAGTCCGGCCACGGCGGCCAGCGGATTCCCGGGCAGCCCCACCACGTAGGGGCCCCCGTCCGCCAGCCGTGCCAGGAGCATCGGATGGCCGGGACGCACTGATACACCGTCCACGAGCAGTTCCGCACCGATCTCGGCGAGCACGGGGTGGACATGGTCGACGGGTCCGGCGGCGGTTCCGCCGGTCGTGAGCACGAGATCGGCATCCGAGGCGGTGAGGGCGCGCCGGAGCGCTTCCGCGTCGTCGCCGAGCCGCTGAGGAGCGCTGACCTCGGCGCCCAGTGAACGGAGCCAGGGGCCCAGCATGGGACCGAGAGCGTCCCGGATGCGCCCACCCTGGGGAAGCCCGGCCGTAAGCAGCTCGTCCCCGAGGACGAGCACGTCCACCCGGGGCAGCGGTACGGCCACGAGCGCGTCGTACCCGGCAGCGGCCGCCAGCCCGAGAACCGGTGGGGTCACCACGGTTCCGGCGGGCAGGAGCTGGTCGCCGGACCGGCACTCCTGACCGCGGGGACGGATGTCCTGCCCGGGGACGACGGCGCGGGTGGCATGGAGCAGGCCCTTCACCTCGTCGAACCGGGCGTGCTCGCTGCGGATGACGGCGGTCGCCTCGGCGGGGATACGGGCTCCGGTGGCGATGCGCACCGCCTGGCCGTCGAGGAGCGGCTCCCCCTTCCCACGCCCGGCGAGAAGTCCTTCGCCCATGCGTACGGCCCAGGGGCCGGGCCCGGCGACGGCCCAGCCGTCCATGGCCGAGGTGTCGAAGGACGGAAGATCCGTGAGGGCGACAACGCCCTCGGCCAGTACATGGCCGAGGGCACGCTCCAGGGGGAGCCGGTGGGCAGCGAGAGGCGCGGCCCGCCCCAGCCGCCTCGCCAGCGCCCGCGCGTCATGCCAGGAGGTGACAGAGGCGGCGGGGAGGGTGGAGCCCGGCGCGACCGGACTGCCGGGCACGGCCGGGCTGCCGGGCTCGGCCCGCTGGCTCAGCTCAGCTTGCTTGCCCGGCTCGGTTTGCCGGCCCGGGTGAGCTGGGCTGGTCTGCCCGCTCTCGGGGCCCGGATCGCCCGGATAAGAGTCGGCGCGGAAGGAGTTCCCGCCCGGATGGGAGTCGGTGCGGCAGGAGTTGGTGCCCGAGGGCGACGAGCCGAACGGTTCCGGGCGACGCGAAGCCGTGGTGCCGAGCCGCTCCGGAGCGGAGTGGGCGTGGGCCTCGTGGGGCTGTCGCCGTCCCACGAGTGCCAAGGCCTCCTCCACGGCCCGCTCTTCAGCGGCCCGCCTCTCTGCGGCCCGCTCCTCAGCCGTCAGTTCCTCGGTCGCACGGGCCTCGGCGGCCGGCTGATCGGCCGTGCAGGCCTCGGGCGGGGCGGCCTCGGTGGTGGCGGCCTCATCGGTACGGGCCCTGGTGGTGGCGGCCTCGGTGGCTCGCCCTTCGGGGGCCCGGTCCGCAGGCGACAGGGAGCTGCGGGGCTCGCCTCCACGCGGCGTCATGGAGTGCCGGTCTCTCTGCCGGCCTCCGTCTCTTCCGCCCAGCGGAGGGCGAGCGCGGCGGCCTTGTCGGCCGCCTCGGCCACCGCCTCGGCCGCGGCCTCCGGACTCTTGCCCTTGCTCGCCGCCGCCGCCGCGAACCCCACCAGGAAGGTGGTCAGCGGAGCGGCAGGCCGGGCTACGCCGTGGGCGGCGTCACGGGCGAGATCGAGCAGGACATCGGTATCGACGTCGAGCTCGATGCCCAGCTCGTTCTTGACTGCGGTGATCCATTCGTCCAGCACGGTCCCATGCTCCCTGATCCGCGCGCGGGCGGCGGCAAGGTCCTCCCAGGTGTCGCAGTCGAAGGAGGCGTGCGGACCGGCCTCGACTCGCGCCATCTCCATCTCGGCGGTGAGCAGACGCAGGGGGAGCCCGGCGAGGCTGCCGTGTTCGGTGGCGAGGAGCGCCAGTTCCCGGCGGAGCGGCTCGGCCCGGTAGGCGGCGACCAACGGCTGGTCCCTGCCCTCGGGATCGGTGCACATGGCTCCCTCCCAGGCGCCTGTCCCGGCTGCCGCCAGCAATGTGCGCACGGTCTCCTCGGCCAGGAACGGGAGGTCGGCGGAGAGCACCAGGACCATCTCGCCGTCCGTCTGCCGCACCCCGGCGTCCAGGGCCGCCAAAGGGCCACCGCCCTGGGGGACTTCGCGGGTCCATACGACCGGACGCCGGGTGGGCCTGCGGCCACCCACCACCACGGTGGTCCCGGCACCGACACAGACGGCGAGCACCCGGTCGAGCAGGGACCGGCCGCCCACCCTGAGCCCTGGCTTGTCGGCGCCACCGAGCCGCCTCGCGGCCCCGCCGGCGAGAACGATGGCGTCATACGCGGTCATGCCCCCGAGTATGCGTGCCTCTCACCTTCCGGAACCCGACCGGGGTCGGGAATCACGCCCGCCGTCACGGCAGCCCCGCCACTGACGCGCCACGGCCCCTCGGCAACCACCCTCACCTCCACAATCACCCCGCCCCTGCCCAACCGCCCGCCCACCCACCGGCCGGGAAGCAACCACCGGTGCTGACCGACCGGGAGCGCGCCCGACCCCGGGGGGTGCCTGACCCGGGGGTTGCCTGACCCAGGGGTTGCCTGATCAATGCTCGACCGGCCAGGAGCCGACTGAGCGCTGAAACCGACCGATCAGCGCGGCCCCGCCAGAGCCGCCCCCGCCAGAACCGAGTCGGCCCGGACCGCCCCGACCGGAAGCTCGCCCCTGACCTGAAGCTCGACTCCGCCCGGAAGCCGACCGGCCGGTGGCCGGCCCTCCCCGAGCCGACGAGTCCTCCCCCGAGCTGATCGGGCGAACTGACCGACCGGCAACGGTCCCGGACACCGGACCCGCGCCCCGGGCCCTCAGCCCTCAGCCCTCAGCCCTCAGCCCCCGGAAGCCTGGCGCAGTTACAACGCGCGAAGCAGCAGTGCCGGCTGCTCCACACAGTCCGCCACGTATCTCAGGAAACCACCCGCCGTCCCACCGTCGCAGACCCGGTGATCGAAGGTGAGCGAGAGCTGCACGACCTGGCGGACCGCCAGCTCCCCCTGATGCACCCAGGGCTTGGCAACGATCCGGCCGACCCCCAGCATCGCCGCCTCGGGGTGGTTGATGATCGGGGTCGATCCGTCGACACCGAACACCCCGTAGTTGTTCAGCGTGAAGGTCCCACCGGTGAGCTGCGCCGGAGTCAGCTTTCCGGCCCGTGCCGCCTCGGTCAGGCGGCCGATCTCCTCACTGATCGACTCGGCGTTCCGGGAATGGGCGTCCTTCACGACCGGGACGACCAGGCCCCGTTCCGTCTGGGCGGCGAAGCCGAGGTGGACCGCGGGCAGTCGAACGATCTCCCGTGCGTCCGTGTCCACGGTCGAGTTGAGTTCGGGGTAGCGCGACAGGGCCGCCGTGCAGATCCGGGCCAGCAGGGCAAGCACCGAGATCTTGGGAACCGCTCCTCCGGAACCCGTCCCCGCACCGTTCATCGCGGCTCTTGCCGCCATCAGCTCGGTGGCATCGGCATCCACCCAGCATGTGGCATCGGGGATCTCGCGCCGACTGCGCGACAGCTTGTCCGCGACCGCGCCCCGGACTCCGCGCAGAGCGATCCGCTCGCCCGCCGCCACCGGCTCCGATTCCGAAACCGAACGGACCTCGGAGGTGGCGGAGCGTTCGTCGTCGGCCCCCCTGATCGCGGATTCGACATCCGCGCGCAGGATCAGGCCGTCACGCCCCGAACCCGCGATGTGCCGAAGATCGAGACCGTGTTGCCGCGCCAGCCTGCGGACCAGCGGAGAGACGACCGCCACCGGCCCCCGGTCCTCGTCGGCCCCCTCCACATGCCCGGAATCCGCCGCCGAAGCGGGCACGGGTGCGGATGCCGAGGCGGGCGCGGATGCGGATGCCACAGTGGATGCGGCCGTCGGCGGCTCACCGGCACCGAGCCCCGCCGAAGAGGTAGGCGAAGACGAGGGCGTGGGCGCGGGCGCGGGCGAAGGCGGCGCCGTGAACGCGCTCGGCCTGACGCGCCGGCGGCGCGCTGCCGGGGCCGCCGTGCCGTAGCCCACCAGCACGTTCCCCGAGGACTCTCCTGCGGGTCCCGTACCGTCGCCGGACGGTCGGGTGCCCTCGCCAGATCCGTTGTTCCGGCCGGCGGACGGCCCGGAAGCCGAGGTCCCCCGTACCGCCGCGCCTTCCGCCGATTCCACCGCGACGGTCAGCAAGGGCGCCCCGACCGGGAGCTCGGCGCCTTCCTCACCGAACCGCGCCGTCACCACACCCCCGTACGGGCAGGGCACCTCGACCATCGCCTTGGCCGTCTCGACCTCGACGACCGGCTGGTCGATGGTGACGACATCGCCGACGTCCACCAGCCAGCGCACGATCTCGGCCTCGGTGAGCCCCTCTCCGAGGTCCGGCAGCTTGAATTCGAGCACCTGCGCCATCAGCTCTCGGCCTCCCACTGAAGACGGGCCACGGCGTCCAGCACCCGGTCCACGCCCGGAAGATGGTGCCGCTCCTGCATGGGCGGGGGGTACGGGACGTCGAAGCCCGCCACCCGCAGCACCGGGGCCTCCAGATGGTGGAAGCACCGCTCGGTGACCCGAGCCGCTATCTCACCACCGGGACCGCCGAAGCCGGAGGACTCGTGGACGACGACCGCCCGCCCCGTGCGCCGGACGGAAGCCGCGACGGTCTCGTCGTCGAACGGCACGAGCGACCGCAGGTCGACGACCTCCAGGTCCCAGCCCTCGGCCGTGGCGGCCTCCGCGGCCTCCAGGCACACCGGCAGGGACGGCCCGTACGTGATCAGGGTCGCGCTGCGTCCGGAGCGCCGGACGACGGCCCGCCCTATCGGCTCCACAGCCACGGGCGCGTCCGGTGACCAGGCCGTCTTCGACCAGTACAGCCGCTTCGGCTCCATGAAGACCACCGGGTCGTCGGAGGCGATCGACGCCCTCAGCAGCCCGTACGCGTCCTCGACCGTGGCCGGCGCGACGACGTGGAGACCGGGCGTCGCCATGTAGTACGCCTCCGAGGAGTCGCTGTGGTGCTCGACCCCACCGATCCCGCCGCCGTACGGAATCCGGACGGTGATCGGCAGGGGCATCGCGCCCCTGGTCCGGTTCCGCATCTTGGCGACATGGCTGACCAGCTGCTCGAACGCCGGATAGGCGAACGCGTCGAACTGCATCTCCACCACGGGCCGCAGCCCGTACATCGCCATACCGACCGCCGCGCCGAGAATCCCCGCCTCGGCGAGCGGCGTGTCCGTACAGCGGTCGTCGCCGAACTCCTTCGCCAGCCCGTCGGTGACCCGGAAGACCCCGCCGAGCGTGCCGACGTCCTCACCCAGGACGTGGACCGACGGATCCTCGGCCATCGCATCGCGCAGGGCCCGGCCGAGGGCCTGCGCCATGGTGGTCTGCGCGGCCCGCCCGGTCCGCTCGCCGGTCGCCGCCGTGGCGGTGGTCGTCATCGTCCGTCCTCCGGTTCGCTCCCGTGCGGGCCCTGCTCGGCCTCCAGCTCGTCCCGCAGCCGCCTCTCCTGCTCACGCAGCTGCGCCGTCCGCTCCTCGAAGACGTCGGAGAAGAGATCCATCGGGTCCAGCGGCGGATCGGCGTTCATCTGGTCCCGGAGATCCGCCGCCATCCGTTCCGCCGCTTCACGGACCGTCCCGGCGCTCTCCTCGTCCAGCAGCCCCCGTCCGGTGAGCTCCCGCTCCAGCAACCGGATCGGGTCGTGCGCCCGCCACGCCTCCACATCGGTGTCCTCGCGGTACCGCGAGGCGTCGTCGGCGTTCGTGTGGGCGTCCATCCGGTACGTCACCGCCTCGACCAGCGTCGGCCCCTCGCCGCGCCGGGCCCGCGCCACGGCCTCGCCGAGCACCTGGTGCACCGCCGCCGCGTCGTTGCCGTCGACCAGCCGGCCCGGCATCCCGTACCCGACGGCCTTGTGGGCCAGGGAGGGGGCGGCGGTCTGCTTGGCCAAGGGCACCGAGATCGCGAAGCCGTTGTTCTGCACGAAGAAGACGACCGGGGCACGCCAGACGGCGGCGAAGTTCAGTGCCTCGTGGAAGTCGCCCTCGCTCGTCCCGCCGTCGCCGACCATGGCGAGCGCCACCACGTCGTCGCCCTTGAGCCGGGCCGCGTGGGCGAGGCCCACCGCGTGCGGCAACTGGGTGGCCAGCGGGGTGCACAGCGGGGCGATGCGGTGTTCGCGGGGGTCGTACCCGGTGTGCCGGTCGCCCCGCAGCAGCGTCAGCGCCTCGACCGGGTCCAGGCCCCGTGTCACGGCGGCGAGCGTGTCGCGGTAGCTGGGGAAGAGCCAGTCCCGCTCCTCCAGCACGAGGGCCGCGGCCACCTCGCACGCCTCCTGCCCGGTGCTCGACGGGTACACCGCGAGCCTGCCCTGCTTGGTCAGGGCGGTGGCCTGGGCGTTGTACCGGCGGCCGCGCACCAGCTCGGTGTAGAGCCTGAGCAGCAGATCGGGATCCACGTCGGCCGCGGCGTCCGTACCGAGCACGCGGTACGGCTCGGGGTCCGGGAGCAGCGGCGCGGGATCGGTGAGCGGCTTCCACGCCGGGGGCGGCGTGGGGCGGTAGGCGGCTGCGCCGGCCAGCTCTTGGACCGTCATGACAAGCACCTCCTGGCATCGAGGTATATCGAGGGGTGGCGAAATCCGCAGAAATGTCGAGGCGTGGGAGAGACGCCGGTGTGGTGCGTCTCACCTACCGATTGTTCGGTCGCGCGCTCATTTTGGCTACAGGCACCCTCAGCCTGTGGACAAACGGTTCTCCACAGCCTGGGATAGGGGCAGGTCGTCCACAACAGGGAGGCACCGGCAGATGGCACCTGAACAAATGGCCGAGAGGGACGGAGATCCCGAGCCGGTGGCGCCCCCGCGTCCGCTGGATTCCGTCGACCGGGACATCCTCCGCATCCTGCGGACCGACGGGCGCGCCTCGATACGCGCCGTGGCCGAGCGGGTCCACGTGTCGCGGGCCAACGCCTACGCCCGGATCAACCGGCTCGTCGAGGACGGCGTGATCCGCGGATTCAGCGCGCGGGTGAACCACGAACGGGCCGGGCAGGCGGCCTCCGCGTACATCACGCTCAAGATCGTCCAGAACTCGTGGCGCACCGTGCGCGAACAGCTCCAGGCTCTGCCGGGTGCCACCCACATCGCTCTCGTCAGCGGCGATTTCGACGTACTGCTCCTGGTCCACACCCCGGACAACCGGGCCCTGCGCGAGCTGGTCCTGACCAAGATCCAGGCCATTCCCGAGGTGCTGTCCACCCGCACCCTGCTGGTGTTCGAGGAGACCGATCTGGGACCGCGCCCCGGCCGCCCGGCCGAGCTCGCATGACCCGCTCGGGCACGCGCAGGCGCGTGCCCCGTGCGGTGCGCGAGGGTCAGCGGCCGGCCCGCATGCCGTCGAACGCGAGCCGTACGACGGTGTCGGCGAGCTGCTCCCGTTCGGGGGACCCCTCCGGCTGCGGGCGGTACCACTCGACCAGCGAGTTCACCATCCCGAACAGCAGCCGGGTGGCCATCCGTATGTCCACGTCGGCGCGGAGATCGCCGTCCGCCACGGCGGCCTCCAGCAGCGCCGAGACCCGCTGATCGAACTCGCGCCGCCGGTCCAGGGCCCAGCGCTCGGTCTGCGTGTTGCCACGGACCCGCAGCAGCAGCGTGACGTAGGCAAGCTCGTCCATCAGCACCTCGACCGTGCGGCGCGTGACGTACTCGACCCGCTCGACGGCCCGCCCCCGCACCGCTCCGGGCTCGTCGAGGATGCCGAACAGTCCGTCCAGGGCCCGGGTCACCGCCCGGCGGAGCAGCTCTTCCTTGCCCGCCACGTGGTGGTAGATCGACGACTTGGAGATGCCCGCCGCCTGGGAGAGGTGCTCCATGGAGGTGCCGTCGTAGCCGCGCTCGTTGAAGACATGGACGGCGACGGCGAGGAGGGTCTCCGGTGTGTACGTGTCGCGCTTGGCCGTGGTCATGAACGCGATCCTCCCCCATGAGTTGTCCACAGGTTTCCCTGGCCCCTTGTCCCGACCGATCGTTCGGTTACTCTAACTCCGTCCGCACATCCCTGCCCGGCTCGACGAGGAGTTGGTCCGTCATGGCCGCCGCGCTTTCCCACGAGAAGCTGTCCGAGACCCACCGTCCGACGCTCGACCAGGCCCTCGACGCCATCCGCACGCGCGCGTACTGGTCCCCGCACCCCGAGCACCCGAAGGCCTACGGCGAGGGCGGCGTGCCCGGCAGCCTGGGCCCGGCGGAGGGCAAGGCCGCCTTCGACGCCGTGCTGCACACCCGGCTGGACCTCGGCCAGCCCGGCACCGACGGCTGGACCGGCGGCGAGGTCTCGCCGTACGGGCCGGAGCTCGGCGTCGAGTACCCGCACATCGACCCGGACGTCCTGCTCCCGGCGATGAGCGGCGCCATGGGCTCCTGGCGCGCGGCGGGTCCGGAGACCAGGGCCCTGGTCTGTCTGGAGATCCTCGCCCGGATCAACGCCCGTACCCATGAGCTGGCCCATGCCGTGATGCACACGAGCGGCCAGGCCTTCGTGATGGCGTTCCAGGCGGGTGGCCCGCACGCCCAGGACCGCGGCCTGGAGGCCGTGGCCTACGCGTACGCGGAGCAGACGCGTACGCCGGAGGCGGCCGACTGGTCGAAGCCGCAGGGCAAGCGCGACCCGCTCCGGCTGCACAAGTCGTACACGGCGGCCGGCCGCGGCGTCTCCCTGCTGATCGGCTGCAACACCTTCCCCACGTGGAACGGCTACTCCGGCCTCTTCGCGTCACTGGCGACCGGTAATCCGGTGCTGGTCAAGCCGCATCCGCGCGCGGTTCTGCCGCTCGCCCTGACCGTTCGCCTGGCCCGCGAGGTGCTGACCGAGGCGGGGTTCGACCCGAACCTCGTGGCGCTGGCCGCGGAGCGGCCGGGCGAGGGCATCGCCAAGTCCCTGGCTCTGCGCCCCGAGGTCAAGATCATCGACTACACCGGCTCCAGCTCCTTCGGGGACTGGCTGGAGGCCAACGCCGGGCAGGCGCAGGTCTACACGGAGAAGGCCGGCGTCAACACGGTCGTCATCGACTCCACCGACGACTACCGGGGCATGCTCTCCAACCTGGCCTTCTCGCTCTCCCTCTACAGCGGCCAGATGTGCACCACCCCGCAGAACCTCCTCATCCCCCGGGACGGGATCACGACCGACGCGGGTGCCAAGACCTACGACGAGGTCGTCACGGACATCGCGGAGGCCGTCGGCGGCCTCCTCGGTGACGACGCGCGGGCCAACGGCCTGCTCGGCGCCCTGGTGAACCCGGACGTGAAGGCCCGCCTCGAAGCGGCCGCGGGACTGGGGGAGGTGGCTCTCGCCTCGCGCGCCGTGGCCAACCCGGACTTCCCCGACGCCGTGGTGCGCACGCCGGTCGTCGTCAAGCTCGACGGCGCCAAGCCCGACGACGGCGCGGCCTTCCTGTCGGAGTGCTTCGGGCCGGTCTCGTTCGCGGTGGCCGTCGATTCGACCGCCGACGCGCTGACTCTGCTCCGCCGCACGATCCGGGAGAAGGGGGCGATGACGGTCGGCGCGTACACGACGTCGCCCGACGTGGAGCGCGCGGTGGAGGAGGTCTGCTTCGACGAGTCGGCCCAGCTCTCGCTGAACCTCACGGGCGGGGTGTACGTCAACCAGACCGCGGCGTTCTCCGACTTCCACGGTTCGGGCGGAAACCCGGCGGCCAACGCGGCGCTGTGCGACGGGGCCTTCGTGTCCAACCGGTTCCGGGTGGTGGAGGTGCGCCGCCAGGCCTGAAACCCGGCCCATCGGGTGACCGGGGGCGGAAGCCCCGGGTGGCCAGGTCATCCACCCGGCAATCCGGTCACCCGGTCATCCGGCAACCTCGGTCATCGGTCCTGCGGGCGCGGGATGTCCGCGTACCGCTGCACCCACGCGTGCATCGCGATGGCCGCCGCGGCACCGGCGTTGATCGACCGCGTCGAACCGAACTGCGCGATCGAGCAAACCATCGAGGCGTGGGCTCGCGCCTCCTCCGTGAGCCCCGGGCCCTCCTGGCCGAAGAGCAGCACACAGCGCCGGGGCAGCTCCGTCCGCTCCAGGGGCACGGCACCCGGCAGGTTGTCGATGCCGATGACGGGCAGCCCCTCGGCGTCCGCCCACGCGGTCAGATCCGCCGTGTCCGGGTGGTGGCGTACGTGCTGGTAGCGGTCGGTGACCATAGCTCCGCGCCGGTTCCAGCGCCGCCGGCCGACGATGTGGATCTCCTTCGCGAGGAAGGCGTTGGCGGTACGCACCACCGAGCCGATGTTGAAGTCATGGCTCCAGTTCTCCACCGCCACATGGAAGTCGTGGCGCCGCAGATCGAGGTCGGCGACGATCGCCTCCCGCGTCCAGTAGCGGTAGGCATCACCCACGTTGCGCCGGTCGCCGTGGGCGAGCAACTCCGGGTCGTAGCGCTCGCCCTCCGGCCAGGGCAGGGGGTGCGGCCCGACGCCGATCTCGGGGCCGTAGCCCTCGTCGTACTGGATCGGCTCCGCCGACGCCTCGGACACCACTGCCGCTCCGGTCACGTCGGGCTGGTCTTGTGTACTGCCGGTCTCGCTGGTCACCCGACGAGCGTATGGCCAGGGTCGGCGCCGGGCGGAAGGGCCTCCTGGCCGTCGCCGCCGCCGGGTCGTCGCGGTCGGGGAATCCGGGTACCGCTGCCGTCCGCACGGGAGAACAGCCTCCGCCGGCCGTGTGTCGCTCTGCCGCCGAGCCAGACCAGGAACACCGTGGGCAGGAAGACCGCGTCCGCGGCGATCATCGCCAGCGAGAAGAAGGGCAGTCCGAGTATGACGGCGATGCCCGCGTGCTCACCGATCATGAGGACGAGCAGGACGTTCTTGACCTTGCGGTTGAACAGGGTGAACGGGAAGGCGACCTGCACCACGACCGTCAGGTACGTCAGCGCCATGACCACCAGCGCGCTGGAGGCGAACACACCGGAGAGCCCCGGCCAGGGGGTGAAGTAGTCGAGGTTGAGCGGGTAGTAGAGCGCTGTGCCGTCCTGCCAGCGGGAGCCCTGGATCTTGTACCAGCCCGCCGTCGCGTAGATGAGGCACACCTCGGCCATGATCACGAGGAGCGCGGCATGGTGGGCGAGGTTCGCCAGGACGTCGAGGAGGAGGCGCGGCTCACGCGCCGACGGCAAGCGGTTCAGGCCCCACCAGGCACCGTTCCCCAGCCACAGGATCCACAGGAGGACGGGGAGCCACCAGGTGCCGCCCAGGCCGCCCATCAGCGTCGCCGGCAGCAGAACCACACCGAGTACGGTCCACAGGGCCGGGCCCACGCGGTCAGGAGCCGGGCGCCCGCCCTCCGCGACCCGTACGGCGTTCCGGGCCTCCCTGCGCGCGTCCAGGGACCAGACCCGCGCGCAGCGGGTCAGCACCAGGTAGATCGCCATCAGGTGGATGACGTTGTCGCCGCCGTCGCCCATGAAGATGCTGCGGTTCTGCAGGGACAGGACACCCGCCATGAACACCACGGACGTGGCACGCGTACGCCACCCCACCATCAGAAGTCCGGCCGAGACCAGGGTGACGGCATAGACGACCTCGAACCAGAGCGCGCTGTCCGACCACATGAGGACGGTGAAGGCCTCGTTGTCCGAGATCAGCTGCCGCGCCATGTCCCAGTGCCACGGGCTGTCGGGCCCGTACAGCTCACGCCGGTGCGGCAGCTCACGCAGCAGGAACAGCAGATACGTGGCGGACACACCGATCCGGAGCACGGCGCTCTGGTACGTGCCCAGCGGCGCGGCGGTGACCCGCTGCACCGCGCGGGCGAGCGAACGATCGACCCGCCGTACCACGCCGCCGGCCTGGGTGGACGCGCTCACTCCGCCCCCTCCGTGCCGACGGACGCCTGGCCCTGGCCCTGGCCAGAGCCTTCCGGGAGGTCGTCGTCGGTGACGTTCCACCATGGGAGCGCCCGGTAGACCGGCTCGGTACTGATCTTCTCGTCGCTCCACGCCGGTGCGCCGACCGCCGTCACGGCGGACCGGATCTGGATGCGCTCGATGCTGCCGCCGTACCCCTGCTGGGACAGACGCAGCATCACGATGCGGCGCATGTAGCGCTCGGACAGTTCCCCGCGCAGCCCGTTGGGGCGGTTCTCCTCGGTGTGGGAACCGGTGTAGAAGTCCCAGGCGCGACGCAGCTCGTTCTGGTGGACGTGGCTGGGAAGCAGGCTCCCCCGTATCGCCTCGCCGTCCTCACGCGAGAGGTTCACCCACCGCGTGGTGCGGCGGCCGTCCGCTCCCTCGACATCGGCCCGCGCCTCCACGGCGACGTTCTGCTGGAGCGGGTTCGGGGCGAACAGCTTCCAGTTCTGCTCGAACTCGGGGTAGATCCAGTCGTCGAACGCCTCGCCGTGCTGCTTCGTCAGCGTGTTGGAGGGAGCGACGTGCAGAAAGACCATGGCCAGTTGTCCACAGGCCAGCAACCCGAAGACGGACAGCGCCAACGCCGCGACGACCTGGTACGGAAGGGAGAGACCGGCTATCCCGGCCCCTTCGCGGGGTCCGGCGGACGGAGTGTCCGGCGGCTTGGCGTCCTCCGGAGACGCCGGGCCCCCCTTCGGGTTCTCCGGGTCTCCTCCGCCCGGTGCCGCGGCCTCTCCCGGACCCCGTGCCGTACCGGCCGCCACCCCTGTGCCCTGGGGGCGGACCGGTCCGGCGCCGGGCGGGCCCGCGCTCGGAGCTCCCGGCTCGGCCTCGTCACCGGAGCCCTGGAGGCCGACGTCAGGCGGGCTCGTCACCTCCGGCCAGGCCGGCTTCCTCTCGCCGTCGGCGCGCCCGCCGTGGTCCGCATCCATCCCGCCCCGCTCACCGCCGATCACCGGTCAGTTATCCACAGGGTTGACACCCTACGGGCCTCCGACTCACCATTGAAGCCAATGAACCGAACGATCGGTCGGTAGGGAGCCTGGCATGGTGGCAGTGACTGCGGGCCGGACGGCGCAGGGGGCAGCGGGCGTGAAGGAGGCCGCAGCCCCGCAGGAGGAGGCGGCCTTCGACGCAGCGGTGGCGGCCGACGAGCGGATCGAGCCGCGCGACTGGATGCCTGAGGCCTATCGCGCGACGCTGGTTCGCCAGATGGCCCAGCACGCCCACTCCGAGATCATCGGTATGCAGCCGGAGGCCAACTGGATCACCCGCGCGCCGTCACTCCGCCGTAAGGCCATCCTGATGGCCAAGGTGCAGGACGAGGCCGGCCACGGGCTCTACCTCTACAGCGCCGCCGAGACGCTCGGTACCAGCCGCGAGGAGTTGCTCGACAAGCTGCACGCGGGACGCCAGCGCTATTCATCGATCTTCAACTACCCGACCCTGACCTGGGCGGACGTGGGCGCGATCGGCTGGCTGGTGGACGGCGCCGCGATCACCAACCAGGTGCCGCTCTGCCGCTGTTCGTACGGCCCGTACGCACGGGCGATGGTGCGGATCTGCAAGGAGGAGTCGTTCCACCAGCGCCAGGGGTTCGAGCTGCTGCTCGCTCTCAGCCGGGGCACCCCGGCCCAGCACGAGATGGCCCAGGACGCGGTGAACCGCTGGTGGTGGCCGTCGCTGATGATGTTCGGGCCGCCCGATGACGCCTCGGCCCACTCGGCGCAGTCGATGGCCTGGAAGATCAAGCGGCACTCCAACGACGAGCTGCGCCGTCGCTTCGTGGACATCTGCGTCCCGCAGGCCCAGGCCCTGGGACTCACCCTCCCGGATCCCGACATCCGGTGGAACGAGGAGCGCGGGCAGCACGACTACGGCGAGATCGACTGGACGGAGTTCCAGGAGGTTCTCAAGGGCAACGGCCCGTGCAACGACCAGCGGCTCGCCCAGCGGCGCGAGGCCCACGAAGAAGGCGCTTGGGTCCGCCAGGCCGCGGCCGCGTACGCGGACAAGCACAGGGACAAGCACAAGGCACAGGGCGAAAGCCCGGGCGAGGGCCCCGGAGCGGTGAGGCCCTCCGACGGTTCCGCCACCGCCGCCACCCCGCCCGACCACCCCGGTGCGGGCGCACCGTCCACCGGCCCATTCCCGTCCACCGGCCCCGAAGCGACCGCACAGCCCATGGAGGCGACCACATGAGCAGCTCGACCGACTGGCCGCTGTGGGAGGTGTTCGTGCGCTCCCGGCGCGGACTGTCCCACACCCACGCCGGCAGCCTGCACGCCCCGGACGCCGAGATGGCCCTGCGTAACGCACGCGACCTCTACACCCGCCGCTCGGAGGGGGTCTCCGTCTGGGTGGTCCCCTCGACGGCGGTCACCGCTTCCTCCCCGGACGAGAAGGACTCCTTCTTCGAGCCCGCCGGGGACAAGCCCTACCGCCACCCCACGTTCTACGAGATCCCGGAAGGGGTGAAGCACCTGTGACCGCCGCCCTCGCCCTGGGCGACGACGCACTGGTGCTCTCGCACCGGCTGGGGGAGTGGGCAGGTCACGCTCCCGTGCTGGAGGAGGAGGTGGCACTGGCCAACATCGCCCTGGACCTTCTGGGTCAGGCCAGGACGCTGCTCTCCTTGGCGGGGGACGAGGACGAGTTGGCCTTCCTCCGTGAAGAACGCTCCTTCCGCAACGTCCAGTTGGTCGAGCAGCCGAACGGCGACTTCGCCCACACCATCGCGCGCCAGCTCTTCTTCTCCGTCTACCAGCACCTCCTGTACGAGCGACTGGCCGCCGGTGACGGCGCGTTCACCGACCTCGCGGCGAAGGCCGTCAAGGAGGTCGCCTACCACCGCGATCACGCCGAACAGTGGGTGCTGCGCCTCGGTGACGGCACGGCGGAAAGCCACGAGCGGATGCGGCGTGGCCTGGACGCCCTGTGGCGGTACACCGGAGAGCTGTTCGAGCCTGTCGAAGGCGTAGACATCGACTGGAGGGCGCTGGAAGGCGACTGGCTGTCCGCCGTCACCTCCGTCGTCGGCCGAGCCACCCTGGCCCTTCCCACGGGCCCCCGGGCGGGGTCCTGGACCGCGGGGGCGGGCAGGCAGGGACTCCACACCGAACCGTTCGGGCGGATGCTCGCGGAGATGCAGCATCTGCACCGCAGCCACCCGGGGGCGTCATGGTGACCGGGACCCGGCTGGAGGCGGAGGTCCGCCGGCTCGCCGGCTCCGTGCCGGACCCGGAGCTTCCGGTGCTGACGCTGGAGGAGCTGGGTGTGCTCCGGGACGTGCGGATGCAGGGACCGGACAGGGTCACCGTCCATCTCACCCCCACCTACACCGGCTGTCCGGCCATCGAGACCATGTCGGCCGACATCGAGCGGGTGCTGCACGAGCACGGGGTGCCCGAGGTCTCCGTGGTCACGGTGCTCGCCCCGGCCTGGTCCACGGACGACATCAGCGACGAGGGGCGGCGCAAGCTCGCGGAGTTCGGCATAGCGCCGCCCCGCCCGCACCGCGGCCCGGACGGGCCGGTGCCCGTGAGCTTGTCGGTGCGCTGCCCGCACTGCGGTTCCACCGACACGGAGCTGCTGAGCCGCTTCTCCTCCACGGCCTGCAAAGCGCTGCGCCGCTGTGTGGACTGCCGAGAGCCGTTCGACCACTTCAAGGAGTTGTAGATGTTCCATCCGCTCCGGGTCAGCGCGATCGAACGGATCACGGACGACGCGGTGGCCGTCACCTTCGCCGTGCCACCCGAACTGCGCGAGACCTTCCGCCACACTCCCGGCCAACACCTGAACGTGCGCTACCGCGTCGACGGCAAGGAGATACGCCGTTCGTACTCGATCTGTGCGCCGGCCGCCGAGGAGCCCGACGCACCGGTGGTCCAAGTGGGCATCCGCCTGGTCGACGGCGGTGCGTTCTCCACGTACGCCCTGAAGGAACTCGCGGTCGGCGACGAGGTGGAGGCGATGGCCCCTACGGGCCGCTTCGTCCTGGAGCCGCGCCCCGGGCACTTCGCCGCGATCGTCGGTGGAAGCGGCATCACACCGGTGCTGTCCATCGCCGCGACGCTGCTGGCACGCGAGCCGGCGGCCCGCTTCAGCCTGGTCCGGAGCGACCGGACCGCCGCGTCGACGATGTTCCTCGACGAGGTGGCCGACCTCAAGGACCGTTACCCGGGTCGCTTCCATCTGGTGACGGTGCTGTCCCGGGAGGACCAGGCGGCCGGGCTGCCGTCCGGGCGGCTGGACCACAAGCGGCTCAGGGGGCTGCTCCCCGCGCTGCTTCCGGTGCCGTCCGTGGACGAATGGTTCCTCTGCGGTCCGCTCGGCCTGGTCCGGCAGGCGGAGGGCGCGCTGCGCGAACTGGGCGTCGACCGGTCCCGTATCCGGCAAGAGATCTTCCACGTCGCCGAGGACGGTCCTGGGCGGTCGGCGGCGACCACCACGACGGCACCGACGGCGAGCACGCTCACCGCCACCCTGGACGGCCGCTCAGGGAGCTGGCCCGTCCAGGACGGTGAATCACTGCTGGAGACGGTGCTGAGAAGCCGTGCGGACGCCCCCTATGCCTGCAAGGGCGGTGTGTGCGGGACCTGCCGCGCCTTCCTGGTCTCGGGCGAGGTGCGGATGGACCGCAACTTCGCGCTGGAACCGGAGGAGACCGGGGCGGGCTTCGTACTGGCCTGCCAGTCGCACCCCGTCACCTCGGAAGTGGAGCTGGACTTCGACCGCTGACGGCCGGGCTGCGGCACGCCGCCGCGTGGGGCGCCTCCCGGGTGTGCCCCGCTGCGGTGAACGACGAGCGCGGGGGCAGGGCCCTGTCCCGGCCCTGCCCCTCCCGTCCGCGCGCGTCCAGCCGCGCGCGTGCCAGCCGGGGGCCTCGCAGTCACGCAGTCAGAGGACGAACGCCGAGTTGCCGGTGTCCGTGACCATCGGGCGGCCGGCGCCGTCCCACGCCAGCATCCCGCCCTCGACGTTCACCGCGTCAACACCCTGCTGCACGAGGTACTGGGTGACCTGGGCGGAACGGCCGCCGACCCGGCACATCACGTGCACGCGGCGACCGTCGTCGGCCGCCTCGGTCAGCTCGCCGAAGCGGCCCACGAAGTCACTCATGGGAATGTGCAGCGCACCCTCCACATGACCGGCCGCCCACTCGTCGGCCTCCCGGACGTCCAACACGAAGCCGTCCGACGGCACCGCCGCGACGTCCACCGAGGGCAGCGGGGCGAAATTCATGGGTCATGCCTTCTCTCGTACGTACGCGCCAGGGTCACCGGAAACGCTACTGCACCAGTTCCGCCAGCTCGGTCTCTCGCTGCGACACCTCGGCCAGAAGCTTCTCGCCAATCTCGTCGAGCAACCGGTCGGGGTCGTCCGGGGCCATCCGCAGCATCGACCCGATGGCGCTCTCCTCCAGCTCCTTGGCGAGAACCGTGAGCAGTTCCTTCCGGCGGCTCAGCCACTCCAGCCGCGCGTACAGCTCCTCGCTCTCGCTCAGCCGCCGCTCCGGTGCCACGGGCCCGGCGGCCCACTCGGCGGCCAGCTCCTTCAGCAGCTCCACATCGCCCCGGCCGTACGCCGCGTTGACCCTGGCGATGAACTCGTCCCGGCGGGTCTGCTCCGCCTCGTCCGGTGCCAGGTCGGGGTGGGCCTGGCGGGCCAGCTCCCGGTAGAGCTTGCGCGCCTCCTCGCCCGGCCGGACCCGCTTCGGCGGGCGGACCGGCTGCTCGGTGAGCATGGCCGCGGCCTCCGGCGAGAGACCCTCGGAGTCCATCCAGTCGTGGAAGAGTTCGTCGACACCCGGCATCGGCATGACGATGGCCCGTGCCTCCTGCGCCTTGCGCAGATCCTCGGGATCCCCGGTCTTCGCGGCGCGCGCCTCCGCGATCTGGGCGTCCAGCTCGTCCAGCCGCGCGTACATCGGGCCGAGCTTCTGGTGGTGCAGCCGGGAGAAGTTCTCGATCTCCACGCGGAAGGTCTCCACCGCGATCTCGAACTCGATCAGCGCCTGCTCCGCCGTGCGGACCGCCTTCGCGAGCCGCTCCTCGGGCCGCGGCTCACCGGTGCCGTCCGCCGTCGTGCCACCGGGTTCTCCCGCGGGCGTATCGGTGGCGCCGGGAGCCGTGCCGTCGGGCTCGCCCCCGGCCTCGTGCGGCTGCGGCCGGTCCTGGCCCTGCCGTTCTTCGTCGTTCTGGGTGGCCGGCACCCCGGCGGCTTCGTGGGTCACCCGTCCAGCGTATGGCCACCGGTCGTTGGCCAAGGACGCGCGGCGGCCCAGAGGCCGCTCATACGCCGGACTCGGCGGCTATCCGCCCCGCCCTGACGGCCCGGACGAGCTCGTCGTGGTCGGCCTCCGTCCGGTCCGCGTAGGCCACCGCGAAGCCGGCGATCGCCTCGTCCAGCTCGCAGTTCTTCCCGCAGTAGCCCGCGAGCAGCCGGGGGTCGGCGCTGTGCGCGTGCGCACGGGCCAGCAGGGCCCCCGTCATCCGCCCGTAGTCGTCGACCTGGCCGGCCGCCAGGGCTCCCGGGTCCACGCTGCCCTTGCGGTTCCTGAACTGCCGTACCTGGTAGGGCCTGCCGGCCACCTCCGCCCAGCCGAGCAGTATGTCGCTCACGACCTGCATCCGCTTCTGGCCGAGAACCACCCGGCGTCCTTCGTGCGGCACGTCCGGCACGTCGAATCCGGCCTGCGGAAGGTACGGCGAGAGCGCCGAGGGACGGGCCTCCTTCACCTGGAGGACCAGCGGCTCCCCCCGGTGGTCGAGCAGCAGCACCACGTACGACCTCGTCCCCACGCTGCCCGTACCGACCACGCGGAACGCCACGTCATGGATCGCGTAGCGGGCGAGCAGCGGGACGCGGTCCTGCGACACCGTGGCGAGATACCCCTCAAGTCCCGCCGCCACGGCCGCGGCCTCCTCGTCCGGCACCCGGCGCAGCACCGGCGGCGCGTCGACGAAACGGCGGCCCCCGTCCTCGGATTCCTCCGTGGACTTGGCGGCGAACCGCGCGCTGGTGTTGTTCCGGGCCTTGGCCGACACCCGCTCCAGCGTCCCCAGCAGGTCACGCGCGTCGGTGTGGGAGACCAGCTCCTCGTCCGCGATGGCGTTCCACGCGTCCAGCGCGGGCAGCCGGGCCAGCAGGCGCATCGTGCGCCGGTACGCGCCCACCGTGTCGTACGCGCCCCGGCGGCAGGTCTCCTCGTCCGCGCCCGCCTCCCGGCCGGCGAGCACCAGTGAGGCGGCCAGCCGCTTGAGGTCCCACTCCCATGGACCGAAGGCGGTCTCGTCGAAGTCGTTCAGGTCGATGACCAGGCTTCCGCGCGCGTCGCCGTACAGCCCGAAGTTGGCCGCGTGCGCGTCGCCACAGAGCTGGGCGCCCACGCCGGTGACCGGGGTGCCCGTCAGATCGTGGGCCATCAGTCCGGCCGAGCCGCGGAGAAAGGCGAACGGAGTCGCCGCCATCCGCCCCACCCGGATCGGCGTCAGGCCGGGAACCCTGCCCCGGTTGGACTCCTCGACCGCCCGTACGGCGTCCGGCCGGTCGGCGGGCGGGTCCAGACGGCTGTGCGCCGCACGCGGCACCCGGAGACGCAGCGCCTTGCCGGCCGCCTTCAGGGAGCCCGCACCGGATGCCCCCGGCCCCGCCCCTCCCCCGGCCGGACGTGGCGCGAATCCGGGCACGGCCGGAATACGCGGCCGCGTCCCCGTCCGTCGCTTCGGCACCGCTACCGGCACCGCCCCAGCCACATCGGTTCCGCTCATGGAGCGTCGCCTCCCCCGTCCTCGCCCGGCTGCGTTTCCCCTCGATCGCGATGACGGTACAGGCGCCCCGCGAACGCCGTCTTCCCCTGTGGACGACTCGGTCGGAAGCCTGTGGACAACCGCCGCCCGACTGCCCGGGAGACAGACCGCTCGACCATCTGAGAGACAGACCGCCCGTCACAGCCTGGACAACCCGGGGGTACGGCGTCGGAACCGCTCAGACCCCGACCGCCTCCTCCATTTCCTCCTCCGCCGATGCCTCCGCCGATGCCTCCGGCACAGCACCCGCCGGCAGTACGGAGGTGGCAGAGGTGGCAGAGGTGGCGGAAGCAGCAGGTGAGGCAGAGGCGGCAGAGGTGGCGGAGGAGCCACCGTCCGTCCCCGCCTGTGCCCGTAGGTCCGCGCCGCGACGGTCCGTGTCACGTCGATCCGCGTCGCCACGGTCCCCGACGCCACGGTCCGCAACGCGACGGCGCCCCGCCTCCGCCACGCCCGCGCCACCCACGAGGGCGAGGCCTGCCACGAACCAGAGCGCCAGCACCAGCACGTGCCCGCCCAGCCCGTACCCGTCGAAGTACACGTGGCTGCGCAGTCCCTCGACGAAGCCCGCGCCGTTCCAGAACGCGTGCAGGGCGCCGAAGAACCCCGGCTGGAGCTCCGGCCGGAAGATGCCGCCGGAGCTCGTGAAGTTGAGCATGACGAAGAGGGCCATCACACCGAGCGTGGTCCACCGCTTGAGGAAGGTGTGCAGCCCCACCCCGACCAGCAGGATGCCCGCCGAGTACAGCCACGCCAACGCCCAGAGCCCGGCGAGCCCGTGGTCCACGAGTCCGAACAGCGGCCCCGCGAACACCACGCCGATCAGGCTCACCACGAGCGAGGCACCGAGCGCCAGCGCCGCCCTGACACGCAGCGCCAGTACCGCTCCGGCGCCTCCGATCACGGCGACCGACGCGTACGAGCCGATGCTGACGGCCACCATCAGGAAGAAGAGGCCCTGTCCGGTCGGGTCTCCGTCCGCCGTCGGCGCCACATCGGTCACGTCGAGGGGCGCGCCCTGCCCGGACGCGACCTCGGTGAACACCTTCTGGACCACCGTGGCGCTCGTCTCCGACGAGGCGGTCGCCACCAGCAGCTCCGGACTCGCCCCCGGCAGATAGGCACCGTAACTCCGCTGTGTCATCAGGTGGTTCACCGCGGTGTCGCGGTCGGCTACCGTACGCACACTCAACGCACCGTCGCCTTTGTCCTGCAAGGTCTGTGCGAGCACCTGGGCGCTCGCTCCCGATCCGACGACGTCCACCCTCAGGTCGTGCGGCTCCGGAGCGTGGAAGGCACCCAGATAGGCAAGCCCCATACCGATGCACATCAACAGCGGCGTGACGAGATGGCTGAGCACATGACGCAGCGCCCCGGCATTCGCGCCGGGGGCCGCACTCGGACCTGTGGGCATTCGGCCGGCCCTTCCCATAGTTGGTTTTTACAACTCCAATATTCGTTGTACCATACATCTAATTGCAGGAGAAAAGGTGATCTTGTGACAGGCGCCCACCGGGAACGCGAAGAGTCGCTGGACGTCATTCAGCGCGAACTGACCGCCTTCGCGCGCCGTGCACGCGCGACCGCGGCACGGCTGCACCCGGACCTGCCTCTGGTCTCGTACACCCTGCTCGCCCACATCGACTACCGACAGGGCTGCCGCGCCACGGACCTGGCGGCTCACTACATGCTCGACAAGTCCACGGTCAGCCGACAGGTCGCAGCCCTGGAAAAGCTCGGCCTGGTGGAGCGGCACCCGGACCCGGACGACCATCGCATCCAGGTACTGCACCCGACCGCCAGCGGCACCCGGGCCCTCGCCTCGACCCAGGCCAGCCGACGCGCCGCCTACCGGGAGCGCCTCGGCTCATGGACGGCGGACGACCTCGCGCAGTTCGCCGACTACCTCTTGCGTTACAACTCGACCGGAGGCGGCGCCAACGCTTCCTAGGGACCTTCGCCCGACGACGGTCGCCACCCCCCACAGTTGGCCCTGACGCTCCGTGACAGTCTCGCCACACTCGGTGTTTCACGTGAAACCGTCTCGGCCAACTCGCGAGCGATCTCCGCCGCGGACAACCGGCCGCGCAGCGTCGACCGACACGTCAACACCACGACACGAAGGGCCTGTTCGAAGGCGTCGGCGCCGCAGACCGCCGACCGCAGGTGTAACTACCGTCACACTCTTGCCCCTCGGCCGCCCTGCCCACCTGCCCCACCCGCCGACCCGCCCGCACCGGGAGTCCCGGACACGCCGGACTCCGAACACCGACGAGCCCTGAGCACCAAGAGCCCCCGACACGACGAAGAGGGCCCATCGTTTTCACGATGGGCCCTCTTCGTCTACCGGACGCCTCACGGTGTCCTGCTGTGCGCGAGGGGGGATTTGAACCCCCACGTCCCTAAGGACACTGGCACCTGAAGCCAGCGCGTCTGCCGTTCCGCCACTCGCGCAAGTGGTGTTTCCGGGCTCTCCCACCGTGTGGTGCGAGCTCCTGGCGACATCCGAAGATTAGCACGTCGGCAGGGGCGGATTCACATCCGTTGTTTCGCCGGACCCGTGAAGGGAAGCGGGAACCCGGGGCGTCCACCCCCACTCCTTCTGAGTGCGCCCGGAGTGCGGGACACTGGCAGGAGGCCACCTCTACGATCCGTGTGAGAGGTGACACTCATCCACCGTGCGGACAAGGGGAACCAGCCGATTTCCCGGCGCGTGGATACGATCAGTAAGCAGTACAGGGACGACGACACCGGAGGAGGTGCCCCATGGGAGTCATGAAGCGTTTCGAGCAGCGTCTCGAAGGTCTGGTCAACGGCACCTTCGCCAAGGTCTTCAAGTCCGAGGTGCAGCCGGTCGAGATCGCCGGCGCCCTCCAGCGCGAGTGCGACAACAACGCGACGATCTGGAACCGCGAGCGGACCGTCGTGCCCAACGACTTCATCGTAGAGCTGAGCACCCCCGACTACGAGCGCCTCAGCCCGTACTCGGGCCAGCTCGGCGACGAACTCTCCGGCCTCGTCCGGGACTACGCGAAGCAGCAGCGGTACACCTTCATGGGCCCGATCAAGGTCCATCTGGAGAAGGCGGACGACCTCGACACCGGTCTCTACCGCGTCCGCAGCCGGACCCTGGCGTCGAGTTCGTCACAGCAGCAGGGCCCCTCCGGCGGCCCCGCCCCCTACGCCCAGCCGAACCCGCCGTCCACCCCGCAGGGACCGGGAGGGTACGGCTATCCGCCGGCCTCCCCTCCGCCCATGCCCGCGGCCCCGCCGCCGGGCGGCCGCCCCGGGGCACCGGCCGGCGACTGGCGCGCGCAGCCCGCGTCCGCACCAGCGCCCGACGCCCAGGTGCGGCGCTGGATCGAGATCAACGGCACCCGCCACCAGATCTCCCGCCCGACGTTGGTGATGGGACGAAGCACCGACGCCGACGTGCGGATCGACGACCCCGGCGTATCGCGCCGGCACTGTGAGATCCGGACCGGAACGCCCTCGACGATCCAGGATCTCGGGTCCACCAACGGCATCGTGGTGGACGGGCAGCACACCACCCGCGCTACGCTCCGCGACGGCTCGCGGATCGTCGTGGGCAGCACCACCATCGTTTACCGGCAAGCCGAAGGGTGAAGCGGGGGCAATGTCAGAGCTGACCCTGACGGTCATGCGGCTAGGTTTCCTGGCTGTTCTGTGGCTATTCGTGATCGTGGCCGTCCAGGTCATTCGCAGCGATCTGTTCGGAACGCGCGTCACGCAGCGCGGCTCACGCCGCACTGCCAACGACACGCGCCCGCAGCAGGCTCGCCAACAGCAGGCGGCGCCGCCCCAGCAGCGCCAGCAGTCCGGGCGCCAGCGGCGGGGCGCGCCCACCAAGCTGGTCGTCTCCGAGGGCACCCTGACCGGCACCACGGTCGCGCTCCAGGGCCAGACCATCACCCTGGGCCGGGCGCACGACTCAACGATCGTGCTGGACGACGACTACGCGTCCAGCAGGCATGCCAGGATCTACCCGGACCGTGACGGCCAGTGGATCGTCGAGGACCTCGGGTCCACCAACGGCACCTATCTCGACCGGACCCGGCTCACCACCCCGACACCTGTTCCGCTGGGCGCGCCGATCCGCATCGGCAAGACCGTCATCGAGCTGCGGAAGTAGTACGACAATGAGCGAGCGGAGCGAGCGAGCCGCGGCGGTCCTGAACCTGGACCCCGTCCGGCTCCCGACCGGAGGGTGGGCAGTGTGGCTCGAGACCGGCTGTACCCCGAGCCGACGGGCGAGGTGCGCATGAGCTTGTCGCTGCGCTTCGCCGCCGGATCGCACAAGGGCATGATCCGGGAAGGCAACGAGGACTCGGGTTACGCCGGCCCGCGCCTCCTCGCCATCGCCGACGGCATGGGCGGCCAGGCGGCCGGCGAGGTCGCCAGCTCCGAGGTGATCTCCACCCTCGTCCAGCTCGACGACGACGTACCGGGATCCGACCTCCTCACCTCGCTCGGCACGGCGGTCCAGCGGGCCAACGACCAGCTGCGCGTCATGGTCGAGGAGGACCCCCAGCTGGAGGGCATGGGCACCACGCTCACCGCCCTGCTCTGGACCGGCCAGCGCCTCGGCCTGGTACACGTCGGCGACTCCCGCGCCTACCTGCTGCGCGACGGCGTGCTGACACAGATCACCCAGGACCACACCTGGGTGCAGCGCCTCGTCGACGAGGGCAGGATCACCGAGGAGGAGGCCACCACCCATCCGCAGCGCTCGCTGCTGATGCGTGCGCTGGGCAGCGGCGACCACGTCGAGCCCGACCTCTCCATCCGCGAGGTCCGCGCCGGTGACCGCTACCTGATCTGCTCCGACGGCCTCTCCGGCGTCGTCTCGCACCAGACGATGGAAGAGACCCTGGCCAGCTACCAGGGCCCGCAGGAGACCATCCAGGACCTCATCCAGCTCGCCCTGCGCGGCGGCGGCCCGGACAACATCACCTGCATCGTGGCCGACGTCCTGGACGTCGACAGCGGCGACACCCTCGCCGCGCAGCTCAACGACACCCCGGTCGTGGTGGGCGCCGTCGCCGAGAACCAGGCGGCCCAACTGGCCGACGGCCGGGCCATGGAGACACCCGCCGGGCGCGCGGCCGGCCTCGGCCGCCCCGTCCCGCCGCCCTCCGGAGGCTTCGGCCCGCCCGGCAGCGGCGAGGACTACGGCTCCGGCCCGGACGGCGCCTTCGACGCCTACACCGACGACGACTTCGTCAAACCCCGCGGCGGCCGCAGGTGGCTGAAGCGCTCGGTCTACATCGTGCTCGCGCTGGCCGTCATCGGCGGCGGCGTCTACGGCGGCTACCGCTGGACGCAGAACCAGTTCTACGTGGGCGTCGAGGACGACAACGTCGCGCTGTACCGGGGCATCAGCCAGGACCTCGCCTGGCTCGACCTCTCGAAGGTCGAGGAGAGCACCGGCATCGAACTGAAGTACCTCCCGCCCTACCAGCGCAAGCAGGTCGAGGCGACCATCGCCGAGGGCAACCTCGCCGACGCGCGCGAGAAGGTCGACGAGCTCAAGCTGCAGGCCTCCGCCTGCGAGAAGGACGCCAAGCGCCGCGCGGCCGAGGCGGAGGCCGCCAAGAGCCAGGACGAAGACGCCGACAGCACGTCCGCCAAGTCCCCCACCGAGGGGTCCAAGAAGACCGCGACTCCCACTCCCGGCCCCAGCCTCTCGGAGGAAGAGAAGAAGCTGGTCCCGCAGTGCGGTAAGCAGTAAAGCCGTAGGGGGCCTTCAGCACCATGAGCGTTGTCACCAACACCACCACCATCGGCGCGATCGACGCGCCGAGCCGCCGCAACACCGAGTTGGCGCTGGTCGCCTTCGCCGTCCTGATCTCGGTGTTCGCGTACGCCAACGTGGGCCTCGCCCTCAACGGTGAACTGCCCGCCGGCATGCTCGGATACGGGCTGGGCCTCGCCCTGCTCGGCGGTGTGGCGCACCTGGCCGTACGGCGGTTCGCCCCGTACGCCGACCCGCTGCTGCTGCCGCTGGCGACCCTGCTGAACGGGCTGGGGCTGGCCATCATCTGGCGCCTGGACCAGTCGGAGCGCATGCAGGCGCTCAAGACCTACGCGCCCGCGGCGTCCAACCAGCTGATCTTCTCCGCGCTGGGCGTGGCCCTGCTCGTCGCCGTACTCGTCGCACTCAAGGACCACCGCATCCTCCAGCGCTACACCTACATCTCCATGGTGGTGGCGCTGGTCCTGCTGATCCTGCCGATGTTCTTCCCCGCCGTGAACGGCGCGAAGATCTGGATCAGGCTCCCCGGACTCGGCACGATCCAGCCCGGTGAGTTCGCCAAGATCGTCATCACCGTGTTCTTCGCCGGCTACCTCATGGTCAAGCGCGACGCGCTGGCCCTGGCCAGCCGCCGCTTCATGGGTATGTACCTCCCCCGTGGACGCGACCTCGGACCGATCCTGGTGATCTGGGCGCTGTCGATCCTCGTCCTGGTCTTCGAGACCGACCTGGGATCGTCCCTGCTGTTCTTCGGCATGTTCGTCGTCATGCTGTACGTCGCCACCGAACGCACCAGCTGGATCGTCTTCGGTCTGCTGATGTCCGCGGTGGGGGCCGTCGGTGTGGCCTCGTTCGAGCCGCACGTCCAGGACCGCGTCACCGCCTGGCTCGACCCGTTCGCGGGCTGGGGAAAGATCGCCGCCAGCGAGCAGATGGCCAAGTCCCTGATGGCCTTCGGGTCCGGCGGCACGCTCGGCACCGGCCTCGGCCAGGGCAACTCCGACCTGATCGGCTTCGCAGCCAACTCCGACTTCATCCTCGCCACGGTCGGCGAGGAGCTCGGCCTGGCGGGCATGATGGCCGTCCTGCTCGTCTACGGCCTGATCGTCGAGCGCGGTGTCCGCACGGCCCTCGCCGCCCGCGACCCGTTCGGCAAGCTGCTGGCGATCGGCCTCTCCGGTTCCTTCGCCATCCAGGTCTTCGTCGTCGCCGGCGGTGTCATGGGGCTCATCCCGCTGACCGGTATGACCATGCCGTTCCTCGCGCAGGGTGGTTCGTCCGTCATCGCCAACTGGGCCCTGGTGGGCATCCTGCTGAGAATCAGCGACACCGCCCGCCGTCCCGCGCCGGCCCCCGCGCCCTCGCCGGACGCCGAGATGACCCAGGTGGTCCGGCCGTGAACAAGCCGCTCCGGCGGATCGCCGTGTTCTGCGGAATCCTCGTCCTGGCCCTGCTCGTGCGCACCAACTACCTCCAGTACGTCCGTGCCGACGAGCTGAACACCAACGAGCACAACCGCCGGGTGCAGATCGAGCGGTACGCCCACGAGCGCGGCGACATCATCGTCGACGGCGAACCGGTCACCGGTTCCGTCGAGACGACGGGCAGCGACTTCAGGTACAAGCGGGTCTGGAAGGACGGCGCCATGTGGGCGCCCGTCACCGGATACTCCTCGCAGGCCTTCGACTCCTCGCAGTTGGAGAACCTCGAGGACGGCATCCTCAGCGGCAACGGCGACCAGTTGTTCTTCGACCGGACGCTGTCGATGTTCACTGGCGAGAAGCGGACCGGCGGCAACATCGTCACCACCCTCGACGCCGCCGCGCAGAAGGCCGCCTTCGAGGGGCTGGGGAAGAAGAAGGGCGCCGTCGCCGCGCTCGACCCGCAGACGGGGGCGATCCTGGCGCTGGCCAGCACCCCCTCGTACGACCCGTCCGTCTTCGCCGGCAACTCGCTCAAGGACGCCGAGGCCCGGCAGAAGCTCCTTGACGACAAGGACAAGCCGATGCTGAACCGGGCCCTGCGGGAGACCTACCCGCCCGGCTCGACGTTCAAGGTCGTCACCGCCTCCGCCGCCCTGGAGAACGGCCTCTACAGCGACATCGACGCCAAGACGGACTCCCCGCTGCCCTGGCGGCTGCCGCAGTCGACCAACCTGCTCCAGAACGAGGGCAGCATCCCCTGCGAGGACGCCTCCCTCCGGGACGCCCTGCGCTACTCCTGCAACACCGTCTTCGGCAAGATCAGCGACGACCTCGGCAACGAAAAGATGATCGAGCAGGCCGGCAAGTTCGGCTTCGGCGAAGAGGTGTTCACCCCGGTCCGCGCCGACGCCAGCGTCTACCCGAAGGACAACCGGCCACAGAACGCCATGGCGGGCATCGGCCAGGCGTCCAACCGCGCGACGCCCCTGCAGATGGCCATGGTGGCCTCCGCGATCGCCAACGACGGCAAGCTCATGGAGCCGTACATGGTCGCCCAGCGGCAGGCACCCAACCTGGACGTCATCTACACCCACGACAAGAAGCAGCTCAGCGAGCCCCTCTCGGCCGAGAACGCTCAGAAGGTCCAGCAGATGATGGAGACGGTCGTCGAGGAGGGCACGGGAACCAGTGCCCGCATCGACGGCGTCACTGTCGGTGGCAAGACCGGAACCGCCCAGCACGGCCTCAACAACAGCGAGAAGCCGTACGCCTGGTTCATCTCGTACGCCAAGACCGACAGCGGCTCACCGGTCGCCGTCGCGGTGGTCGTCGAGGACGGCGAGGCCAACCGGGACGACATCTCCGGAGGCGGCCTCGCCGCACCGATCGCCAAGAGCGTCATGAAGGCCGTACTCGACGGAAAGAAGTGACTCCCGTCACAAGTTCTGTCCGGTCCAGCACATTGGGATACCGGTCGGATATCAGCTGACGGGTGCGGGGCGATCACTCCGGGCAAGCCCGGTAGCGTAAGCGCGAACAGCGCACCGCCGGACCACACACGGGTGCGGTCGGGACTGACGGAGAGGGCTGGATCAGTTATGGAAGAGCCGCGTCGCCTCGGCGGCCGGTACGAGCTGGGCTCGGTGCTCGGCCGTGGTGGCATGGCCGAGGTCTACCTCGCGCACGACACCCGGCTCGGCCGCACCGTCGCCGTGAAGACGCTGCGGGCCGATCTCGCCCGTGACCCGTCCTTCCAGGCCCGGTTCCGCCGGGAGGCCCAGTCCGCCGCCTCGCTCAACCACCCGGCGATCGTCGCCGTCTACGACACCGGCGAGGACTACGTCGACGGGGTGTCCATCCCGTACATCGTCATGGAGTACGTCGACGGCTCCACGCTCAGAGAGCTGCTGCACTCCGGACGCCGTCTGCTGCCCGAGCGGACCCTGGAGATGACGGTCGGGATCCTCCAGGCGCTGGAGTACTCGCACCGCGCCGGGATCGTCCACCGCGACATCAAGCCGGCGAACGTCATGCTGACGCGCACCGGCCAGGTCAAGGTCATGGACTTCGGCATCGCCCGCGCCATGGGCGACTCCGGCATGACGATGACCCAGACCGCGGCCGTCATAGGAACCGCCCAGTACCTCTCGCCGGAACAGGCCAAGGGCGAGCAGGTCGACGCGCGCTCCGACCTGTACTCCACCGGCTGTCTGCTGTACGAACTCCTCGCGGTGCGGCCCCCGTTCGTCGGGGACTCACCCGTGGCGGTCGCCTACCAGCACGTGCGCGAGGAGCCTCAGCCGCCGAGCACCTTCGACCCCGAGATCACGCCCGCGATGGACGCGATCGTGCTGAAGGCGCTCACCAAGGACCCCGACTACCGCTACCAGTCGGCCGACGAGATGCGCGCCGACATCGAGGCCTGCCTCGACGGCCAGCCGGTCGCCGCCGCGGCGGGGATGGGCGCGGGCTACGGCGGTTACGACGGGTACGGCAACGACCAGCCCACCGCGGCCATGCACCCGGCGGACGCGGGCGGCGCCCCGACCTCCATGCTGCCCCCGGTCAACCCGGACGACGGCGGGTACGGCTACGACGACCGCGCGGGCCGCCGGCGCCAGCAGAAGAAGAGCAACACCTCGACGATCCTGCTGATCGCCGCCGGCGTCCTCGTCCTCGTCGGCGCCGTCCTGATCGGCCGCACCGTCTTCGGCGGCGGCAACAACGACGGGGACGGCATCGCCGCGCCGAGACTGGTCGGCACCACGGTCGAGAAGGCGAAGGCCCTCGCGCTCAACACCGGGGTGGAGCTGAAGGTCGGCTCGGAGGAACCGTGCGAGGACCAGCCCAAGGGCAAGATCTGCAGCCAGGACCCCGCCGTGGACGCCTCGATGAAGAAGGGCGAGACCGTCACCGTCGTCGTCTCCACCGGCGCGCCCAAGGTCGAGGTCCCGGACGTCCTGGAGAAGTCCGAGGCCAGCGCGCGGAAGATCCTGGAGGAGAAGGGCTTCTCGGTCAAGGTCGAATCGGTCGAGTCGGAGAGCACCCCCGACTCGGTCATCAAGCAGAGTCCGGAACCCGGTGACAAGGCCGAGAAGGAGTCCGAGGTCACCCTCACCGTGGCCAAGGAGAAGCTCCTGGACCTGCCGGTGCTCAACCGTTCGTACGACGAGGCGGTGTCCCAGCTCAACGGCATCGGTTTCAGCAACATCTCGTCGCAGGAAGTCGACTCGGAACAGCCGGCGGGCACGGTCGTGGGCCAGACTCCCGAGGGCCCGAGCAAGCAGGCCAAGGACGTCCAGATCGTCCTGAAGGTCTCCAAGGGGCCCGCGGAGCCGGAGCAGGTGACCATCCCCGGGGACCTCACCGGCAAGAGCTACCAGGACGCGAAGTCCCAGCTCGAAGGCATGGGTCTGGTGGTCGCCCTGGCCCCCAACTCGTCGGACAAGCCGAACGCCATGGTGGTGCGGTCCGACCCGGGCGGGAACAGCCAGATCGCCAAGGGCGAGACGGTCACCCTCACCACCATCGGCGGCGGGGGAGACCAGGGAGGCGCCAACTTCATCGGCGGCCTGTCCGGGCGGTCGCACTAGCCCCGCCCCGTCACACACGCGGGAGGGCCCCGGCCACCACCTCGGTGACCGGGGCCCTCCCACGTCCGGCGTCCGGCTCTTCCGGCGGCGCCGGGGCCGTCGCGTTCCGGGGCCCTTACGGCGGCGGGCCCCGGGGTGCCTCGACGCCCTAGCGCAGCTCCGCCGGCTTCGTGCGGTCGCTGTCCACCTTCTCCGTGCGGACCAGCTCGCCCCAGACGATGTAGCGGTACTTCGACGTGTAGACCGGCGTGCACGTGGTCAGCGTGATGTAGCGGCCCGGCTTCTTCACCCCGGACTCCTTCGGCACCGGCGCGATCGCGTCCACGTTGTACTTGGAGGTCTCCGGCAGCTCCGCGTAGACCTTGTAGACGTACCAGGTGTCCTTGGTCTCGAAGACGATCGCGTCGCCCTTCTTGACCTTGTCGATGTTGTGGAACCTGGCGCCGTGCCCGTCGCGGTGCGCGGCGAGCGTGAAGTTGCCCTCCTCGGCCGAGGGCAGGGCCGACTTCACCGGATCCGTGTAGTAGCCGGCGATGCCGTTGTTGAGGGTCGCGGTGTCGGTGCCCTTCTTGACCAGCACCTCGCCGTTCTTCATGGCGGGCACGTGCAGGAAGCCGATGCCGTCCTTGGTGTCCAGCTCACCGGGGCCCCGGCCCTCCGCCCAGTGGTCGCGGACGGTGTCGCCCTGCTTGCCGGCCTCGCGGTCGGCGAGCACGTTGGTCCACCACAGCGAGTAGACGACGAAGAGGCCGAGCACCAGGCCCGCGGTGATCAGCAGTTCACCGAAGAGGCTGACCGCCGCCGCGACGGGGTGGCGGCGTACGCGCCGCACCGGGGGCGCCGGTACCTCGGCACGCTCTTCCTGCTCGGTCGTCCTCGCTGCCACCGCACCCGCCCCTGTCGTGATGTCGCCCGGTCCGCTTCAGCCGACGAGCGCGTCGGGCTTCCCCTTGTCGCGCGGCCGTTCGTCGACCATCTTGCCCCACACGATCATTCGGTACGTACTCGTGAATTCCGGCGTACACGTCGTCAGGGTGATGTACCTGCCCGGAGCGGTGAACCCGGAACCTTCCGGTACTTCCTTGATCACCGAGATGTTGGACGGCGCCGTCTGGGGAAGGATGCTGGTCATCTCGTACGTGTAGTACGCGTCCTGGGTCTCGACCACGATGGGGTCGCCGGGCTTCAGCTTGTTGATGTAACGGAACGGCTCGCCGTGGGTGTTGCGGTGGCCGGCCACCGCGAAGTTGCCCTCCTCCGCGGAAGGCATCGCGGTCTTGAGCGTGCCCTCGGCGTAGTGCCCCACCATGCCGCGGTCGAGGACCTTCTCCTTGTCGATGCCCTCGGCGATCGGCGCGACGACGTCCAGCTTCGGGATGTGCATGATGGCGAACCCCTGGCCGGGCTCGAAGGCACCCGGCGTACGCGACCCCTTCGCCCACTCGTCCTGGATCTTGTGGGTCTCCCGGCCGGCGATCTGGTCGGCGCGGACGTTGGTCCACCACAACTGGTAGGTGACGAACAGCAGCATCAGCACGCCGAAGGTGATGAACACCTCTCCGGCCACCCGGCTGGCCACGACGGCCGGGCTGTCCTTGGCGGCGCGCGCCGCCCGCCGCGCCTCCAGGCGTGACATCGGCACCGGCGGCTTCCCGGCGGGCTCCCGCACGGCGGGGCGGGGTTCCGGCCGTCGCCGCCCACGCCCCTTCGCCGCCCGCCTGCGCTCGGCCCGGCCTCCGGTCGGCACGGCCTCCGGCACGGGAGCGTCGGCCGGGGAGCCGGGGTCACCGTCGCCGTCCGCGTCCCGGGGGCCGGCGGGGCGCGGGTCCACGGTCTCGTCGGGGACGGCGGGCACCACGGGCCGCCGCGCCTCGAACGGCTCGGAGCCGGGGACGATCACCGGCATCCGGGCGGTCACCGGGTCGGTCCGGGGCGCCGCGGCCGGCCGGTCGGCCCGGTGGCCCCGAGAAGGCCGCTCCGGCAGCGGAGGGGCCTGCCGGGCCTCCGGAACCTGCGGGGCCTGAGGGGTCTCGGGGGTCTCGCGCGGCTGGTGTGGTGGGTGGACGTCAGGTGCCCGATACGCCTGGTGGGGCTCGCGGGCGTGAGGAATGGCCTGAGAAGCGGCCCCAGGGGCCGATTCCGGCCCCTGCGGGCCGTACCAGTCCCGCTGGTACCCCTCGGGGTCGTACCACTCGCCAGCGGCCTCCAGCGGGTTCGCGGCCGCCGGCGGACCCTGCGGCGGCGCGGCGGGCCCGCCCTCCGGGGTGTCCTCCGCCCGGAACCAGGGCGGGGTGTGCTGCCCCGGGAGGGGGTCGTTCAGCGGGTCCGCGAGCTGGTCGACCGCCGCCTCGAACGTGCCGTCGGCCCCGTACGGCCCCCGCGCGTACGGGTCCTGGTGACCGGCGTCGGGTCCGGGGCGGGCCGGGGTCACGCGAGGGCCTTGCCCACCACCGGGGCCAGTCCCGCCGACCTGGCGACGGCCCCGGAGTCCCCGCAGCGCGCGAGCCAGTTGGCGAGCATCAGGTGGCCGTGCTCCGTGAGCACCGACTCCGGGTGGAACTGCACACCCTCCACCGGCAGTTCGCGGTGGCGCAGCCCCATGACGATGCCGTCGGCCGTACGGGCCGTGACCTCCAGCACCTCGGGCACGGTCGCCGGTTCGGCGGCCAGCGAGTGGTAGCGCGTCGCGGTGAACGGGGACGGCAGCCCGGCGAACACGCCCTCGCCCTCGTGGAAGACGGGGGAGGTCTTGCCGTGCAGCAGCTCCGGGGCCCGGCCCACCACTCCGCCGTACGCCACGGCCATCGACTGCATGCCCAGGCAGACCCCGAAGACCGGCACCCCGGCACCCGCGCAGTGGTGCACCATCTCGACGCAGACACCCGCCTGCTCCGGCGTACCGGGGCCGGGCGAGAGCAGGACGCCGTCGAACCCGTCCTCGGCGTGCGCGGTGGTCACCTCGTCGTTCCGCGTCACCTCGCACTCGGCGCCGAGCTGGTAGAGGTACTGGACGAGGTTGAAGACGAAGCTGTCGTAGTTGTCGACGACGAGGATGCGCGCGCTCACCGGGCGGCCCCCGCTCCGGCGCCCTGGCCGTCCACCGTCACGTCGCCGAACGGCAGCAGCGGCTCCGCCCAGGGGAAGACGTACTGGAACAGGGCGTAGACGACGGCCAGGACCAGGACGAGTGAGATCAGCCCGCGAACCCACACGTTGCCCGGAAGATGCCGCCAGATCCAGCCGTACATGCTGTCCCCTCCATTCGGTACGGCACCAGACTAAAGGGCCGGGGTGCGGGAGCGGGACGGATACGGGCTACTCCACAGGCCGCGCGTAGTGGAGGTCGACCGTGCCGGAGTAGCCGGGGAGGGTGGTCCTGTCCTTCTCCTCGACCTTCCAGCCGAGCCCGTAGGCCTTCACGTACAGCTGGTAGTTCTGGATGGACGGGGAGTCGTCGAGGGCGCGCCGGAGCGCACCCTGGTCGCCGACCGCGGTGATCCGGTACGGGGGTGAGTAGACCCGGCCCTGGAGGATCAGCGTGTTGCCGACGCACCGCACCGCGCTGGTGGAGATCAGCCGCTGGTCCATCACCTGGACGCCCCGGGCCCCGCCCTCCCAGAGCGCGTTGACGACGGCCTGGAGGTCCTGCTGGTGGATGACCAGGTCGTTCGGCTGCGGTTCGGGGTAGCCGGGGTTGGCGGTGGCGTCCGGCGGGGCGTCGTCCAGGGTGACGGTCAGCGCCGCCCCCGTGAGCTTGGTCGTGCCCGCCGCCTTCTCCAGCGCGTCGAGCTTCGCGTCCTCCGCCTCGGTGCTTCCGTCGTCGCGCCGGGCGAGGGCGTCGATGTCCGCCCGCACGGCGGCGGTCGAGGCGTCGAGCTCGGCGTTGTTCTCGCTGCGCTGCTGGATGAGGTCGGAGAGCTTCAGCAACGAGGAGTCGGTGCGGATGTCCGTCCCTTTCGCCGTGTTCGCACTAGTGACGAAGATCAGTCCGGCAAGGGCGAAAACGGCGGCCGTGAGCGTTTGGACCGGCCACCGGGACATGCGCCGGGCCGGGCCTTGAGGAGAGTCGGCGGAATTGCTCAACGTACCCTTATCTCCTTAGGCGCCACGGAAGCACTACGCTAACGGACGCCCCGGGGAGGCAGCATTCCCCCTCGCGCCCCGGCGCCAGCCACAGATCCCTGCGCGGTCACGCAGCGCATCGACAGGAGAGTCCCTCGTGCCGAAGTCACGTATCCGCAAGAAGGCCGACTTCACGCCCCCTCCGGCGAAGCAGTCGACCAACATAAAGCTGACCAATCGCAGTTGGGTGGCGCCGGTGATGCTGGCGCTCTTCCTGATCGGACTGGCCTGGATCGTGGTCTTCTACGTGACCGAGGGCGACATGCCGGTCGGCGCGCTGGGCAACTGGAACATCGTCGTGGGCTTCGGCTTCATCGCCGGCGGCTTCGGTGTCTCCACGCAGTGGAAGTAGTCGCCCCGCCCCTGCCCTGAAGTTACCCACAGAGTTATCCACAGGCGGGGGAAAAGGTCAGACGATCTGTGGATAACTTCCGCCCGGGTTGACGCCGATGTGACCGCACACCGCGCACTCTCTCGCACACCGGGCCGATACGCCCCTTGTCCTGCCTGGAAAAACCCAGCTCAGCGACAAGGGGCACATCTGTTCCCCACGTCATGCACAAGATCCGACACACTCTGTGGACAACTCTGATCAATGAGCGACCGATTCCGCTCAGATGAGGACAGAGGTACGAACGAGGACGGTCGCCACGACCGCCAGCAGCACCAGGGCGAAGGCGCCGAACTGCACGGCGTTCCGGTGGGCCCGGGGCGCGTGCACCAGGGCGACCGCCAGCACCGCACCGGCGAACAGGCCCCCCAGGTGCGCCTGCCAGGCGATCGAACCCCAGGGGTTGAAGGTGAAGATCAGGTTCACCACGAGCAGCACGATCACCGGCCGCATGTCGTAGTTCAGCCTGCGCATCAGGACAGCCGTGGCACCCAGCAGCCCGAAGACCGCGCCGGAGGCACCGAGCGATCCCTGCGCGGGGTCGGAGACCGCGTAGGTCAGCGCGCTGCCCGCGAGGCCCGAGACCAGGTAGAGCGCGAGGTACCGCACCCGGCCCAGGGCGGCTTCCAGGGGCCCGCCCAGCCACCACAGGCCCAGCATGTTGAACGCGATGTGCCACACCTCCTGGTGCAGGAACATCGCCGTGAACAGGCGGTACCACTGCCCCTCGGCCACGCCCTCGATCCCCGCCGACGGGTCGCCCAGGTAGGCCCGGCCGAACAGCAGCAGCTGGTCGACGAGGGACGTGTCGGCCAGGACGGCGACGAAGACCGCGAGATTGACACCGAGGAGGATCTTGGTGATCAGCCGCGGATCGGCGGCGACACTGCCGCCCGCCAGGGTGCGGGGTCTGCTCGCGGCCGGGTGGTGCCCCGTGCCCGAGCCCGTACGCACGCACTCCGGGCACTGGAATCCGACCGAGGCGTCGATCATGCAGTCCGCGCAGATCGGCCGGTCGCACCGCACGCAGCGCACGCCCGTCTCCCGGCCCGGATGCCGATAACAGGTGGGCGGAGCGCCCGCAGCCGCGGCCCCGTCCTGGTCGTCCGGCTGCTGCTCCATCGGTCACGGCCCCTTCGGTCCTCGTCCCGGCGATCGTCGCGACGCACGCCCCGGGAGGGAGCACAGCCGTGCCCGCCCCCGTTCGTCCGTCGTGTAGCAGTACGGACGAACAGGGCGATTGGTTCCCGAACCGGCCCCGCCCTCGGGCCCCCGGTCCGTCCTCAGGCCGCCGGTCCGTCCTCGGCCCGCCGGCCCGCCGGTGTCAGCGGGTCTCGATCACGACCGAGTCGAGCACCACGTCCCGCAGCGGACGCTGGGTGCGCGGATTGGTGGGCACGGCCGCGATGGCGTCCACGACCCGGCGGGCCGCCTCGGTCGTCACCTGGCCGAAGATGGTGTGCTTCCCGGTCAGCCAGGCCGTGGGGGACACGGTCACGAAGAACTGCGAACCGTTGGTGCCGGGCCCCGCGTTGGCCATCGCGAGCAGATACGGCCGCGTGAAGTCGAGGTCCGGGTGGAACTCGTCGGGGAACTCGTAGCCGGGGCCGCCCGTGCCGTTGCCCAGCGGATCCCCGCCCTGGATCATGAAGTCGCCGATGACCCGGTGGAAGACGGTGCCGTCGTAGAGCCGGTCCGTGGACCTCGTCCCGGTCGCCGGGTCGGTCCACTCCCGGCCTCCGGTGGCGAGCTCGACGAAGTTCCTGACCGTCCTGGGCGCGTGGTCCGGCAGGAGCCGGACCACGATGTCGCCCTGGCTGGTCCTCAAAGTGGCGTGAAGCTGCTCGGCCACGGCCCGCCTTCCGTACGTCTGCGCTGCGTCGACCGATCCTCGCACGCGCGGCGCCCGGCACCGCCCGCCTCGGCCGCCGCCCCTCCTTCCCCACGGCGCTCACGGACACACGGCCGGAACCGGACCCGCGGCACCCCCGGCACCGGCGCCCCCGGGCACGCGCGCCCGCACGACACGTACGGCCAAGTGCGCGCCCCGTCGGCGCGCACCGGCGCCCGCCGTGGCATGGTCGTCGGGACGCTCCCCTCGCACCCTCTTGACCGGGCCGTGCCGACCTTGACCCGGATGCCCGCCTCACCTGGCGCCCCGGGCCTCGGCGGGCATGATTTCGACATGGGTGGACAGGCGGAGTACCTACCCGCCACCAAGGAGGAGGATCTCGTGACCCGCATCGACAGCGTGCGCGCCGCTACCTACTCGGCGAAGGACAGCGCGCAGCACGCCGCGGACGTGGTGGCGCCCTACGCCGACACGGCCAAGGAGCAGGCCGCCCGCTACGCCCAGGAGGCCCGCGCCCGGCTCGCGCCCAAGGTGTCGAAGGCAGCCGCGCAAGCCCGTGTCCAGTACGACGCGCGCCTCGCCCCACGTATCGAACAGGCGCTGACCCATGTACCGCCCAAGGTCGACGAGGCGGCACAGCGCGCCGCGGCACGCACCCGCCAGGCGGCCCGGAGCGCCGCCGACTACACGGTGCCGCGCGTCGAGTCGGCGGTGGCGGCGAGCCGGCCCGTGGCCGAGGAGGCGACCGCCCGCAGCACGGCCGCGCTGGCCGCGCTGCGCGGCCAGGTGACGGCCAAGGAGATCCACAAGATCGTCCGCAGGCACGAGCGGCGTGCCCGGTGCGGCCGGTTCGCCAAGGGCGCCCTCCTGCTGGGCGTGCTGGCCGGTGGCGCGTTCGCCGCCTGGAAGTGGTGGGACAAGCAGGCCAACCCCGACTGGCTGGTCGAGCCCCCGGCGCCCACCGAGGTCTCCGAGAGCCGCGCCCCGCTCAGCTCGGTGGACGGCAGCGGGACGACGCCGGCCGCCCACGAGGCCCGGACCGGACGGGCCGGGGCCGACGCCGGCGAAGGCTCCCCGGACGGCGTCGACCGGGACGAGCGCTCCTGACCCGGCCGACGGGCACACACGAAGACGCCCTCCGAACTGCGTTTCAGCAGTTCGGAGGGCGTTTCTCTGTGGAGCCTAGGAGATTCGAACTCCTGACATCTGCCTTGCAAAGGCAGCGCTCTACCAACTGAGCTAAGGCCCCGGGGAAAGACCGACGGCACCGGACACCCGCGTGCCACGACGTCTGTCGCAGAACAGAGTACCGGGTCACCCCCTGGATCCTGCAAAAGCATGGGGGCTCCCCGTCCACAACCACTCTCCGTAAGATGCACGACGAGCTTCGCGGCAGCGAAGCCATGCGAAGGGGAGACGCACATGGACGCAGCGCAGCAAGAGGCGACGGCGAGAGCCCGGGAGCTCCAGCGCAGCTGGTACGGGGAGCCGTTGGGGGCGCTCTTCCGCAGGCTCATAGACGACCTGGGCCTCAACCAGGCCCGCCTCGCCGCGGTGCTCGGGCTGTCCGCCCCGATGCTCTCCCAGCTGATGAGCGGCCAGCGGGCCAAGATCGGCAACCCCGCGGTCGTCCAGCGCGTCCAGGCGCTCCAGGAGCTCGCCGGCCAGGTGGCGGACGGCAGCACCAGCGCCGGGGAGGCCGCCGAACGCATGGAGGAGATCAAGAAGTCCCAGGGCGGTTCGGTCCTCACCGGCTCCGGGCAGGCCACCACCGGCGGCGGGGCGCCCACCGTCCGGCGCGTGGTCCGGGAGATCCAGTCCCTCCTCCGGTCGGTCGCCGCGGCGGGCGACATCATCGAGGCCGCGGACTCCCTCGCCCCGACCCACCCCGAACTGGCAGAGTTCCTCCGGGTGTACGGAGCGGGGCGCACCGCCGACGCGGTCGCGCACTACGAGGGCAACCAGAGCTGAGAAGGCCCTGAGACCGTCGGCGCGGGGTTCTGTCACGACAGGGCCCTTCGCGGTATCCCGACGGCCGGGGACGGGGCGGGACATGGACGGGGAGCGGGCACAGCGCAATGGGTGAGGTCTTCGCCGGTCGGTACGAACTGATCGATCCGATCGGACGCGGGGGAGCCGGTGCCGTCTGGCGCGCCTGGGACCACCGGCGCCGCAGGTACGTGGCGGCCAAGGTCCTCCTGCAGAGCGACGCGCACACCCTGCTGCGCTTCGTCCGCGAGCAGGCCCTGCGGATCGAGCATCCACACGTCCTGGCCCCCGCCAGCTGGGCCGCCGACGACGACAAGGTCCTGTTCACGATGGACGTCGTCAGCGGGGGCTCGCTGGCCCACCTCGTCGGCGACTACGGGGCGCTCCCGCCGCGTTTCGTCTGCCTGTTGCTCGACCAGTTGCTGTCCGGCCTGTCCACCGTGCACGCCGAGGGTGTGGTGCACCGCGACATCAAGCCGGCCAACATCCTGCTGGAGGCCACCGGGACCGGCCGGCCGCACCTGCGCCTCTCCGACTTCGGTATCTCGATGCGCAAGGGCGAGCCGAGGCTGACCGAGACCAACTACGTGGTGGGCACGCCGGGTTACTTCGCGCCCGAGCAGATGATGGGAGCCGAACCCGACTTCCCCGCCGACCTGTTCGCGGTCGGCCTGGTCGCGCTCTACCTGCTCCAGGGCAAGAAACCCGACGCCCAGGCGCTCATCGAGCACTTCGCCGCGCACGGGACCTCCGGTGCGCCCCAGGGAATGCCGGAGCCCCTGTGGCAGGTCCTCGCGGGGCTGCTCCAGCCGGACCCCCACGCCCGTTTCCGTACGGCCACCGGAGCGCGCAAGGCGCTCGCCGCCGCGGTGGAGATGCTGCCGGAGCCCGGCCCGGACGACGAACCGGTGGAGGTCTTCGACCAGATCGGGCCGCTGCCGGCCGGATTCGGGCCCGACGGCCCCGTGAGCGCCCCCCGGACGTCCGTACCGAGCGCGCCCGGTGACGCGTCCGCCGCGACCGCCGGCCTGGTGTCACAGCAGCCCCACGGGGCCGGCGGCCGGCCGGAGGGCACGGCGCCGCCCGTCTCCATGTCCGAGACGGGCAGCTTCCACCTCGCACCGCCCCCGCCGCGGCCCGCGCCCCTTCCCGGCCACGCGCAGCCGCACACCCCGGCCCCCGTCCCCTCCTTCGCGGCACCGGACCACGCCGTCGCGCCGGGACCCGCCCCGGCCTCCCCGGCCCCGGCTCCCCCCGGTACGGCCTCCACCCACGCCTACACCGACCCGTACCCGCCGGCCGCCGCCCCGCCCCAGGCCCCGCACGCCGTGACGGCGCCCCAGGCGGCACCCCGGAGGAGGCCGGGACCGCCCCGTGCCGTGGCGGTCCCGGTCCTGGTCGTGGCTCTGATCTGTTTCGCGGTGGGCATCTGGGCGCTGACCCAGACCTGACCGGTCCGGACGGCGCCTACCGGGCCTGGGGCGACCGGCCGTCGTACGGCGGCCGCCCGTCCGCTCCCGGAGGCGTCGGACCGGCGACGGCCCGGCGCCTGGCCAGCAGCGTCCACACCCCCAGCCCGAGGACCAGCACGGAGCCCGCGCCGATCCCCCCGGCGGCCACCATCGTCATCCTGCCGCTCTTCTCGGCCTCCGGGGCGCTCTGCCCGGTCCTGGCCATGTCCCGGTCGGCGCCGCTGACCCCGAAGATCCCCGCGTCCCCCGCGTAGGGACTCGGAAGGGCCTTGCCCCGGACGGTGATCCGCAGCGTCAGCCCGATGGGGGTGTCCCCGTAGTGCTCGGCGACCGCGGGGTCGAGCGTCACCGACAGGTAGTACCAGCCGGCGAACCGCATGGCGGAGACGGCCGAAGCGGCGTCGTAGCGGTTCTGGTACGCCACCGGGGGCAGCGGGTCCAGGGCCACCGAGGCCGGCTTCCCGGAGTACGACGTGGTGGCCCCGCCGACGTGCCCGAGAGCCGGGTTGTCGAGCGCGACCGACAGCGCGTTGCCGTGGTACTCGGTGGACTGGTTGTTGTTGCTCAGCCCGGCCGTCGCGAAGATCTGCTGGCCCCAGTCCACCGGCACCCGGTAGAAGCGGGTCTGCCCCGGGGCGACGGTGTCCGCCCACTCGCCGGTCTCCAGGCTGGTCGCCTCGTAGAAGCCGCTGCCCCCGGACCGCTTCTGCCGGCCGGTGGGCGGGGTCGGCGAGGCCGAGGGCCACGTCTCCGGAGCCTCGGTCGGCAGCGCGTCGCCGGACTTCAGGCCCGGCTCCGTGACGTACCGCAGTTCCAGGTCCCATTCCACGGGGGACGAGGTCGCCTTGGACTGCCGCTCGATCAGGACGTTGTACGCGCCGGCGGCGGCACAGGGACCGGTGTCGTCCTTCTCCACCGTCCGGTACGCGTACGCGGCCACGGGGCGCGGGAACTCCGCCGACTTGAAGAGCCCGTCCCCGGAACCGCACCGGCTGTCGTCGAGGTCGCGGATGCTGACGGTGATGCCGTCGCCGTACGCGACCTGTCCGGCGCCCCTCGGCACGGCGACCGCGGAGACGTAGGCATCGGTCCGGTCGTCGAGGTCCACGCGGTAGTAGAGCTTCTCGCCCGGCTTGATCGAGCTCTTGTAGACCGACCCCGGCGTCAGCTCGGCCGCGTCGGCGTTGGTCTCCGTGCCGCGGACCGTCTTCGCCGCCGGATCGAAGGCGTACGCCCCGGGGCCGTCGGCCGCCTCCGCCTGCCCCGGCAGCACCGCCACCGCGCACACCGCCGCGACCGCCGCCGACCACACCCGGCCGCTGCTGCGCTGCCTGTTCACGCGCTTCCCCTCGTCGTCTGCGTACCCGACCGGCGACGGCCGCGTACGACGACGAGCCCCCCGGTCGGTGCGACCGCGGCGCCCGCTGCGCCGGCGGTCGCGCTGCCGGTCCATCCTGCCCCGGCCGTACCACCGCTGTCTGCGGCCCCGGCCGAAACGCCACTCCTGCCCCACCCTGGTCACGTGCCGAGGGGCCGAGAGCACGGCTGTCGCGGTCCCGCAACAGGAGCCGGACAGCACGAGGCCCCGGCCGCTGAGCGACCGGGGCCTCGGATCAGACTGTTCCCGTCTCACACACCCGAACCTGCGGGCACGGAGTCGGTCGCCTCCGTCCACAGATCCTGCTCGGCGCGATCCGCCTGGATCTGGCGGTACACGAGGAGCCCGCCGATGGCGGCCAGTGCGACCAGGAGAAGCTTCTTCACCGCGCGACCTCGTCTTTCCTTGACGTAAGGGACTTCTGCCGCCCGACTATACACACCGGCCGATACCGTTCGGTGACCTGCCCGGAAGCCTGTGACCGACCCGTATCAAGCGGTTCCGGGACGGCCCGGAAGCGGCCCCCGGACAGTTTTCCGGAGGCGGTTGCACCAGAAGAGTGGTGTTCATCGGAAGATCGGCGCAGCGCGGGCGTCGGTGCCCGGATTCGGGCCCCGGATCCACATCATCGGAAAGGTAAGCAAACCGGACCACCTGAAAGTGAGGGGCCATGAGCGCCTTCAAGGCCAAGAGCCTCTGGACCGCCTTCGTCACCGTCCTCTTCGCACTCCTCGCCTCGCTGGGCTTCGCCACCACCGCCCAGGCCACGGTCACGGAGCCCGCGGTCACGCCCCAGAAGCACACGGGTGCGGCCCCGGCAACCGTGACCACGCCCTCGGTGCGATGGACCCTTCCGCGTGACAGGGCGCTGCCGCCCACGATGAAGCAGCGTATCCGCGCCGAGGCGCACGGCTCCTCACCGGCCACCCGGCAGCTGTCCTCCACGGACTCCGCCGCCACCGCCCGCACGACGCACGGCGCCCTCACCGCCCTCGGCTCGTCCCCCGCCCGGGACTCGGCCCCACCGCCACCCTGAGCACGCCGTGGCGACACCGCGAGGCCCCTGGACCGGTTCACCCCGGCAGGGGCCTTCTTCATGCCCTCACACGCCCGCCGACGGGCTCCGCCCGGAGCGCACGGTCCGCGATGTGGACACAACACCCGTCCACAGCACGGGCCTTCGCGTTTTCCGCCCGCGGAGTTCATCGTTCCGCGATGCTGGTTCCTTCACCACGCCCGTCCTTGGGGGACTCCATGCGCACCCGCACCACCACGGCCGTCGTCGCGGCCGGTCTGCTCCTCGCCGCCCTCACCGCCTGCGGCACCGAGACCGCCGGGGCCGAGCCGGCCACCTCGCCCAGCCTCAGCGAGGAGGAGCTGACCGGCCTGCCCGACACCACACCGCAGCAGGAAGCCGCGTTCGTCGCGGCGCTCGACTCGATCGACAAGGACATCGCCCACGGCGACGCCGACAAGGCGGTCGGCCGAGGACGCAACCAGTGCCGCACCATCCACGACTGGCCGGACGACGAGGCGAAGCAGATCGACCAGGCCGCCCAGCGGTTCACCAGCCCGAAGCACCCCGACGCCCGCGCCCCCGAGACCGCGGGGAAGATCAACGCGGCGGCACACGCGCACCTCTGCCCCGCCTTCTGACGCGGGCCGCGCAGGCGACGGCCCCGACACCCGGAGCACGCCCCCCACCCGCTGCCGCCCCGCGCTCCGACGGCCGGGCCCACACGCCGGCCGGACCCACGCGGCCGGCGGCGGCGGGCGGGCAGCCACCCGGCACCTCCACGCCGAGCCGCCGCTCCCTCGCCGTCAGACGCGGGACGCCGGGCACAAGAGGTCCGGGGGCTCCGGCGCCCGCCCGCCGGGGCCGCTCACCGAGGCCGGTACATGTTCATCACGAGGTTCTCGTCGGTTCCCTCGTCCCCGGTGAACAACGCGTACGGATGGTCGTCCCCGTACGGAGGCCGCCGTCCCGCCTGCTCGGGACAGAAGTCCAGCAGGGACACCCCCAGGTCGATCTCCTCGGCGAACGGCTCCTTCAGCATCCTCAGCTCCTCCACCTCAAGGTGCAGGTCACATGCCGGGCAGTCGAAGACGAGGGGCGTCATCAGAACCGTGTCAGCCGTCTCGGAGACGTGCGTCTCGCCACCGAGCCATCCCCGCGACGAGCAGGCCGGACAGGTGGCGGGCTCGTCGTGCTCGATGTACCCGGGTGACGAGACGTTGGCGATCGCCGCCAGCACGAGCTCGCGGTCTTCCTCGCCGAAGTGCGCGTAACGGTCCGAGAAGACGTGCCGGGCCCTCGCGAGCTTCCCCTCCAGCCGCACCCGTGCCTCCGCGACCCGGATGTCGAGCAGCTTGTCGTGCAGCCCCTGGTACCGGCCCCAGAAGTCCCCGAGAGGCGGGAGTTCGGGAAGCAGCCTGTCGGCCAGCCGCAGACAGGTGGTGAAGACCGCGTTGACCTGGGACGCGTCGTGGAAGGCCGCGTGGGCGACTCCGTTACGGGCCTCCGCGACCGGCACCAGCTCCTGCCGGGAGACGGGCATGCTCCCCTTCAGGATCCCGGAGACCCGGACGTACGCCTCGACGAGGCCGATCGTCTTCGTCTGGCTTCGGGGCCCGGAGGCATGGACCCCGTGACCCGTCGCGTACAGCAGCGAGCTGAAGTCCCTGCCGTCCACGATCAGCGCCGGGTGGAGGGCGGCCAGATACGCCTTGAGGAGGTGTTCGGCCGCCACCCCCGCGTGATGGACCGCCATGTCCGAGACCAGGGGGCCGTCGGAGAAAGCCGTGAAGGCGGCGGCCATCCACTTCTGAGACGAGTACCAGAGCCGCTGGGCGTCCTTGTTCATGGTCGGGACAGTAGGGCCCCGGCCCCGCGCACGGGCTGTATTTTCCCCACCCGGGCGAACGGGCCCCGCACATGAAGAAGCCCGGTAGGTCCTGGGGACCTACCGGGCTTCTCACCTGGCGCTTCGCCACTGTGGGGCTAACAGGATTTGAACCTGTGGCCTCATCCTTATCAGGGATGCGCTCTAACCAACTGAGCTATAGCCCCGCCGCGCTGCTGCGCTGACTTCTGAAGATTAGCGCACGTCGGGGCCAGTCCCAAAATCGATACCCCGCGGCCTACTCGTCCTCGGCGAGCGTCAGCTCGACGCCGCCCACGAAGCCGGCCGACAGGTTGTAGATGAACGAGCCCAGCGTCGCCAGCGCGGTGGCCAGCACCACGTCGATCACCGCGATGACCGAGGTGAAGATGAGCACGCGCGGCAGCGAGAGGAACGACTGCAGATCGAAGCCGCTGCTCTCCGTCGAGCCGGTGGCCTCGCTGATCGTGCCGCCCACCGTCTCGAAGACGCCCATCGCGTCCATCACCATCCACAGCACGGCGGCCGCGACCACCGTGCAGATGCCCAGCGCGATGGACAGCAGGAAGCTGACCTTCATCACCGACCACGGATCGGCCTTGGACACCCGCAGACGGGCCTTACGGGTACGCGGAGTGGTCCGCGCCCCCGTCCGGGGCAGCCGGGTCGCCTGCGCGCCGTCCGCGCCCCGCGCTCCCCCATGGGTTCCGCCGCCCTGCGTACCGCCCCCGGGGGACGGGTACGCCTGCGGCGGGTGGTAGGGCCCCGCAGGACCCGATGCGGGCTCACGCTCGCCAGGCAACGGCCCGGTCGCGTACCCCTCGTACTGGGGCTGTGGCCCCCGAGTCTCCGTCACAGTGCCCCCTTGGGAGTCCGTGGCAGGGCCACGGGCACCGTTCGCTCCTGCTCCCGAAGCGGCCGGACCGGCGCCCGTGGCTCCACTCACGCTCTACTCCTCGTGCTCCCCGGCCGAAGGCTCCGTGCCCTCGGCCACGCTCTCGGCATGGGCCTCGACCGTGTCGCCTTCGGCCTCTTCGGTCCCTTCGACCTCTTCGGCCTCACGACCCGCCTCGGCGTTGCGCGCGATGCCGACGACGGCATCACGCTTGCCCAGATTGATCAGTTGGACGCCCATGGTGTCACGGCCCGTCTCCCTGACTTCACTGACTCGCGTACGGATCACACCACCGCCGAGCGTGATGGCGAGGATCTCGTCCGACTCCTCCACCACCAGCGCGCCCACGAGGGATCCCCGGTCCTCGACGATCTTCGCGGCCTTGATGCCCAGACCACCACGGCCCTGGACGCGGTACTCGTCCACGGCGGTCCGCTTCGCGTACCCGCCGTCGGTGGCCGTGAAGACGAACGTACCGGGCCGGACGACATTCATCGAGAGCAGTTCGTCGCCTTCGCGGAAACTCATGCCCTTCACCCCAGAAGTCGCGCGGCCCATCGGACGCAGCGCGTCGTCCGTCGCCGTGAACCGGATCGACTGGGCCTTCCTGCTGATGAGCAGCAGGTCGTCCTCCGCCGACACCAGCTCCGCGCCGATGAGTTCGTCGTCCGCGCCGCTCTCGGTCTCCCGGAGGTTGATCGCGATGACACCACCGGAGCGCGGCGAGTCGTAGTCCTTCAGCGACGTCTTCTTCACCAGACCGCCCTTGGTCGCCAGGACCAGGTACGGCACCGCCTCGTAGTCGCGTACGGCGAGGATCTGCGCGATCCGCTCGTCCGGCTGGAACGCCAGCAGGTTCGCGACGTGCTGACCCCGCGCGTCCCGGCCGGCGTCCGGCAGCTCGTAGGCCTTCGCCCGGTACACCCGGCCCTTGTTCGTGAAGAACAGCAGCCAGTGATGGGTCGTCGAGACGAAGAAGTGGTCGACGATGTCGTCTTCCCTGAGCTTCGTGCCCCGCACACCCTTGCCGCCCCGCTTCTGCGAGCGGTAGTCGTCCGTCTTGGTGCGCTTCACATAACCGCCACGGCTGATCGTGACGACGATGTCCTCCTCGGCGATCAGGTCCTCGATGGACATGTCGCCCTCGAAGGGCACCAGCTTGGAACGCCGGTCGTCGCCGAACTTGTCGACGATCGCGGCCAGTTCCTCGCTGACGATCTTCCGCTGGAGCTCCGGCGAGGCGAGGATCGCGTTGTACTGGTCGATCTTCGTCTGGAGTTCGTCGTGCTCGGCGGTGATCTTCTGGTGCTCCAGCGCGGCCAGCCGGCGCAGCTGCATCTCCAGGATCGCGTTCGCCTGGATCTCGTCGATCTCCAGCAGGCCCATCAGGCCCTCACGCGCGATCTCCACCGTGTTGCTGCGGCGGATGAGGGCGATGACCTCCTCGATCGCGTCGAGCGCCTTGAGCAGGCCGCGCAGGATGTGCGCCCGCTCCTCGGCCTTGCGCAGCCGGAAGCGGGTGCGCCGGACGATGACCTCGATCTGGTGCGTCACCCAGTGCCGGATGAACGCGTCGATCGACAGGGTGCGGGGCACACCGTCGACGAGCGCCAGCATGTTCGCGCCGAAGTTCGTCTGCAGGTCGGTGTGCTTGTACAGGTTGTTCAGCACGACCTTGGCGACCGCGTCACGCTTCAGCACGACCACCAGACGCTGGCCCGTGCGCGAGGACGTCTCGTCGCGGACGTCCGCGATCCCGCCGATCTTGCCGTCCTTCACCAGGTCGGCGATCTTCTGCGCGAGGTTGTCGGGGTTGGTCTGGTACGGAAGCTCCGTGACGACCAGGCACTGCCGGTTCTGGATCTCCTCGACCGCCACGACCGCCCGCATCGTGATCGAGCCACGGCCCGTGCGGTAGGCCTCCTCGATGCCCTTGCGGCCCACGACCAGGGCGCCCGTCGGGAAGTCCGGGCCCTTGATCCGCTCGATCAGGGCGTCCAGGAGGGCTTCCTGCGAGGCCTCCGGGTGCTCCAGGTACCACTGGGCGCCCGCCGCGACCTCACGCAGGTTGTGCGGGGGGATGTTGGTCGCCATACCGACCGCGATACCCGCCGAACCGTTCACCAGGAGGTTCGGGAACCGCGCCGGCAGCACCGTCGGCTCCTGGTTGCGGCCGTCGTAGTTGTCCTGGAAGTCGACGGTCTCCTCGTCGATGTCCCGGACCATCTCCATGGACAGCGGCATCATCTTGCACTCGGTGTACCGCATGGCGGCGGCCGGGTCGTTGCCCGGGGAACCGAAGTTGCCGTTGGAGTCCACCAGCGGCATCCGCATCGACCACGGCTGCGCCAGGCGCACCAGCGCGTCGTAGATCGAGGAGTCACCGTGGGGGTGGTACGTACCCATGACGTCACCGACGACGCGGGCGCACTTGTAGAAGCCCTTCTCGGGCCGGTAGCCGCCGTCGTACATCGCGTACAGCACCCGGCGGTGGACGGGCTTGAGGCCGTCCCGCACGTCGGGCAGCGCACGCGAGACGATGACGGACATCGCGTAGTCGAGGTAGGAGCGCTGCATCTCCGTCTCGAGCCCCACGGGCTCGACACGCATGCCCACGCCCTCGACGGCGGGCACCTCTTCGGGCGTCACGGGGGAATTCTCGTCGGCCATTGCTGGTCAAAGTCCTTTCGAGCTGCGGCTTGCTGGTACGGCCGACTCAGATGTCGAGGAAGCGGACGTCCTTGGCGTTGCGCTGGATGAACGAGCGCCGCGCCTCGACGTCCTCGCCCATCAGCACGGAGAACAGGTCGTCCGCCTGCGCCGCGTCGTCCAGCGTGACCTGGCCCAGCACACGGTGGTCGATGTCCATCGTGGTGACGCGCAGCTCCTCGGCGTTCATCTCGCCGAGGCCCTTGAAGCGCTGGATCGAGTCCTCCTTGATCCGCTTGCCGTTCTGCTTGCCGAGCGCCACCAGGGCGTCGCGCTCCCGGTCGGAGTAGGCGTACTCGAAGTCGTCGCGGCCCCACTTGATCTTGTAGAGCGGCGGACGCGAGAGGTACACGTGCCCCGCCTCGACCAGCGGACGCATGAAGCGGAAGAGGAAGGTCAGCAGCAGGGTGTTGATGTGCTGGCCGTCGACGTCGGCGTCCGCCATCAGAATGATCTTGTGATAGCGGAGCTTCTCGATGTCGAAGTCCTCGTGGACACCGGTGCCGAACGCCGAGATGAGCGCCTGGACCTCGGTGTTCTGGAGGATCTTGTCGACCCGGGCCTTCTCGACGTTCAGGATCTTGCCGCGGATCGGCAGGATGGCCTGGTACATCGGGTTGCGGCCGGACTTCGCCGAACCACCGGCGGAGTCACCCTCGACGATGAAGATCTCGCACTTCGTCGGGTCGTTGGACTGGCAGTCGCTCAGCTTCCCCGGCAGCGAGGCGCTCTCCAGGAGCCCCTTGCGGCGGGTCAGGTCGCGCGCCTTGCGGGCCGCCACGCGGGCGGTCGACGCCGCGATGCCCTTGCGGATGATGTCGGCGGCCTCGTTGGGGTTCCGGTCGAACCAGTCCGTCAGCTGCTCGTGGACGACCTTCTGCACGAAGGTCTTGGCCTCCGTGTTGCCCAGCTTGGTCTTCGTCTGGCCCTCGAACTGCGGCTCGCCCAGCTTCACCGAGATGATCGCCGTCAGGCCCTCGCGGACGTCCTCGCCGGTGAGGTTGTCGTCCTTCTCGCGCAGCAGCTTCTTGTCACGCGCGTACCGGTTGACCAGGGAGGTCAGCGCCGCACGGAAGCCCTCCTCGTGGGTGCCCCCCTCGTGCGTGTGGATCGCGTTGGCGAAGGAGTAGACGCCCTCGGTGTACTGCGCGTTCCACTGCATGGCGATCTCGACCGAGAGGAGGCGCTCCTTGTCCTCGGACTCGATGTCGATCACCGACTGGTGGATGACGTCGCCCTTGCGGGAGTTCAGGTACTTGACGAAGTCGACGATGCCGTCTTCGTAGTGGTACGTGACCGTACGGGTCGACTCCTCCTCGGACACCTCGACCGCTTCGGCGCTGTCCGCGCCCGCCGTCGCCTTGGCCGACTCGCGCTCGTCGGTGAGCTTGAGGGTGAGGCCCTTGTTCAGGAACGCCATCTCCTGGAAGCGGCGCGAGAGGGTCTCGAAGGAGTACTCGGTGGTCTCGAAGACGTCCGGGTCGGCCCAGAAGGTGACGATCGTGCCCGTCTCCTCGGTGGCCTCGTGACGGGCCAGCGGGGCCGTCGGGACACCGAGCCTGTAGTCCTGGGTCCAGCGGTAGCCGTCCGTCCTGACCTCCACGGACACCCGCGTGGACAGGGCGTTGACGACGGACACGCCCACACCGTGCAGACCGCCGGAGACGGCGTAACCGCCGCCGCCGAACTTGCCGCCCGCGTGCAGGACGGTCAGCACGACCTCGACGGCCGGCTTGCCTTCGGACGGCACGATGCCGACCGGGATACCGCGGCCGTTGTCGACCACGCGTACGCCGCCGTCGGCCAGGATCGTCACATCGATGGTGTCCGCGTGCCCGGCCATCGCCTCGTCGACCGAGTTGTCCACCACCTCCTGCACGAGGTGGTGGAGGCCGCGCTCACCGGTGGAACCGATGTACATGCCCGGTCGCTTGCGGACCGCGTCCAGGCCCTCGAGGACCGTGATCGCGCTGGCGTCGTACGAGGCGGGCGCCTCGCCGTGCTCACCGGCTGTGGACGGGATGTTCTCGTTGGGGTTGCCGGAATCGGCCACGAAGCGCCCTTTCTGGCACAGCACAGGCCGTTCTCCGGGCAGGCGGGAGCGGCTGCGTCGTTCGGCTTGTATCGACGACTCCCGCGCGAACGCGGGATTGTGTGCCCAGTCTACCGGTAGCGCCGACATGAATGGGGGTTTGCCGGTACCTGAGTACGCATGTGCCGCCCTGAATGAGCGGCTGACGACTCCCCATATTCAGGATGGGGGGCGGGGAGGCTCACGAGGGCGTTGAGCGCTTCGGGCTGTCAACCTCCGGCTACCGTGAGGGACGCCTCATCGACGTCGCCCGGTGCGAACCGTCACAGACCGCGCGTCCCGGCGGCCCGACAGGGTCCCCAGGGCCGGTACCCAGCGGGCACGACGGGCCGGGCGGGAGGGAAAAGGCCTGGTCAGCCGTAGGTGTCCCCGGGGCCACGGCTCCCGGGGGCGCGCAGCGGGCCGAAACCCCGCTGCGGGCCTCCCGGTCCCGTCACCTTGATCATCCGCACCGTGCCGTGGCCCAGATCGGTGTTCAGCCGTGCCACCAGCTGCGGCGCCAGCAGCCGGAGCTGCGTCGCCCACGCCGTGGAATCGCACCGCACCGTGAGAACCCGCTCCCGCGGATCGTCGTCGTACCGCAGCGGCACGCAGTGTTTGGCCAGATCGTCACCCACGATCTGCGGCCAGCGGCCCATCACACCGCCCACCGCGGCCGGCGTCTCCCAGCCGCGCTCGGTGATCAGCCGGTTGATCGCCGACCCCAGCGGCAGCGGATCACGGCCGTCGGAGCGCGCCCCCGACCGCAGTCCCCCGCCCCGCCTGGCCTGCCTGCGCTGCTGCGCCGCCGTGCCCCGGGCCCGCGCCTGCTCCTTCGCCGCCCGCAGCGCGACCCGCGCCAGATCGACGCCGGACATCTCGGGCTCCGTCGCCGCCCCGCGAGCCGCGCCCGGAGTCGGCCCGGACGGCCCGGCACCAGATCCGGATCCAGGTCCCGAGGCGGGCTCGGACGGCAGGCCGCCGGTCGCCGGTGATCCGCTCACAGCCGCTCCACCACACCCTCGGACACGGCGTAGCGCGCCCCCGCCAGCACCCCGGGGACGTCGTCGTCCACCGCCGCCGTCACCAGCACCTGCTCGCCGGGGGCCACCAGCTGGGCCAGCCGCTCACGGCGCCGCGTGTCCAGCTCGGCGAACACGTCGTCCAGGACCAGCACCGGCTCGTTGCCCTCGCCGCGCAGCAGCTCGTACGAGGCCAGCCGCAGCGCCAGCGCGTACGACCAGGACTCGCCGTGGCTCGCGTACCCCTTCGCGGGCATGCCCCGCAGCCCCAGCACCAGGTCGTCGCGGTGCGGGCCCACCAGGGTGACCCCCCGCTCGATCTCCTGCTTACGGGCCTGGGCGAGCGCCGCGATCACCTGCTCGTACAGCTCCTCGCGGGTACGGGAGAGCGCCACGTCGGCGCCGAGCGAGCTGCGGTACTCCAGGGTCACCGGTCCGCCGCCCGGCGCGACGTCGGCGTACGCCTTGTCGGCCAGCGGCTGGAGGGTGGCGATCAGGTCGAGCCGCTGGGCGAGCAGCTCCGCGCCGACCCGGGCCAGGTGCTGGTCCCACACGTCCAGGGTGGACAGGTCCATCGACCTGCCGCCGTGGCGGCGGGCCATCGCCGCGGACTTCAGCAGGGTGTTGCGCTGCTTCAGCACCCGCTCGTAGTCGGACCGGACCCCCGCCATCCGCGGGGAACGGGCCGTGACCAGCTCGTCGAGGAAGCGGCGGCGCTCCCCCGGGTCGCCCTTCACCAGCGCCAGGTCCTCCGGGGCGAACAGCACGGTCCTGACTATCCCCAGCACGTCGCGTGGTCTGACCTGGGACGACCGGTTGACGCGTGCCCGGTTGGCGCGGCCCGGGTTGAGCTCCAGCTCGATGAGCTGCGAGCGCTCGCCCTGGGTGACCGCGGCCCGGACGACGGCGCGCTCCGCGCCCATCCGCACCAGGGGGGCGTCGGACGAGACCCGGTGGCTGCCGAGCGTCGCCAGATAGCCGACCGCCTCGACCAGGTTGGTCTTGCCCTGGCCGTTGGCCCCGACGAACACGGTGACGCCCGGGTCGAGAGGGACCTCGACCCGGGCGTACGAGCGGAAGTCGGCCAGCGAGAGATGCGTGACGTGCATGGTCGCCGGCCTTCCGTTCCCGCTTCGTGCTGTGCTGTGTGCTGCCGCGTACTACTTCTTGTTCTCGACCGCGTGGCCGCCGAACTGGTTGCGCAGTGCGGCGATCATCTTCATCTGCGGGGAGTCGTCCTGCCGCGAGGCGAAGCGCGCGAAGAGGGACGCGGTGATCGCGGGCAGCGGCACCGCGTTGTCGATGGCGGCCTCGACCGTCCACCGGCCCTCGCCGGAGTCGGCGGCGAAACCGCGGAGCTTGTCCAGGTGCTCGTCGTCGTCCAGCGCGTTGACCGCCAGGTCGAGCAGCCAGGAACGGATGACCGTGCCCTCCTGCCAGGAGCGGAAGACCTCGCGCACGTCCGTGACGGAGTCGACCTTCTCCAGCAGCTCCCAGCCCTCGGCGTACGCCTGCATCATGGCGTACTCGATGCCGTTGTGGACCATCTTCGCGAAGTGGCCGGCGCCGACCTTGCCCGCGTGGACCGAGCCGAAGTCGCCCTCGGGCTTCAGCGCGTCGAAGACCGGCTGGACCTTCGCGACGTTCTCGTCGGTGCCGCCGTACATCAGGGCGTAGCCGTTCTCCAGGCCCCAGACGCCGCCGGAGACGCCGCAGTCGACGAAGCCGATGTCCTTGATGCCCAGCTCGACGGCGTGCTTCTCGTCGTCGGTCCAGCGGGAGTTCCCGCCGTCCACGACGACGTCGCCCGGGGAGAGCAGCTCGGCCAGCTCGTCGACGGTGGACTGGGTCGCGGCACCGGCCGGAACCATCACCCATACGACGCGCGGGCCCTTGAGCCTGCCCACCAGCTCTTCCAGGCTGTGGACATCGGCGACGTCCGGATTGCGGTCGTAACCGATGACGGTGTGGCCTGCGCGGCGGATGCGCTCGCGCATGTTGCCGCCCATCTTGCCGAGACCGACGAGACCGAGCTCCATCAGAGATTCCTTAAGCGTTGTGCCGATTCGTACCCGGCACCGAGCCTACGCCCGGCCGGAGGCGGCGCGGCGGGCGTGCTCAGCGCTGAACACGCCCGCCGGGGGCCGCCGTGACAGGAACGACCGCCGGGTCAGCCGGAGAGGCGGACCGGCATGATCAGGTACTTGTAGGCGTCGTCCGCCTCGGCGTCGACGGCCGGGCGGCCGCTGAGCAGCGCGGGCTTGGTCGACGTGGTGAAGGAGAGCTGGGCGACCGGGGAGTCGATCGCGCTGAGCCCGTCCAGCAGGAAGGTCGGGTTGAAGGCGATGGAGATGTCGTCGCCCTCCAGGACGGCGTCGACCCTTTCCACAGCCTGTGCGTCGTCGCTGGAACCGGCCTCCAGGATCAGCACCCCCTGCTCGAAGCTCAGCCGCACCGGGGTGTTCCGCTCGGCGACGAGGGCCACGCGCTTGACGGCCTCGACGAACGGCGCCGTCTCGATGACCGCGACCGAGTTGAACTCGGTGGGGAAGAGCGTGCGGTACTTCGGCAGGTCGCCTTCGAGCAGCCGCGTCGTCGTCCGGCGTCCGGCGCCCTCGAAACCGATGAGCCCTTCGCCCGCGCCCGATCCGGAGAGCGCCAGGGTGACCGTGTCACCGCTGGTGAGCGCCTTGGCGGTGTCCAGCAGAGTCTTGGCGGGCACCAGGGCGACCGCCGAGGCGTCCGCGTTCTCCGGCTTCCACAGGAACTCACGGACCGCGAAGCGGTAGCGGTCGGTCGACGCGAGGGTGACCGTGTCGCCCTCGATCTCGATCCGGACGCCCGTGAGCACCGGCAGGGTGTCGTCGCGACCCGCGGCGATGGCGACCTGGGCGGCGGCGGAGGCGAAGACCTCACCGGGGACGGTGCCGGTCGCCGTCGGCATCGTCGGCAGGGCCGGGTACTCCTCCACGGGCAGGGTGTGGAGGGTGAACCGCGAGGAGCCGCAGACCACGGTGGCCCGCACCCCGTCGGTGGAGATCTCCACCGGGCGGTTGGGCAGGGCGCGGCAGATGTCGGCGAGCAGCCGGCCGGAGACCAGGACCGTGCCGTCCTCCTCGATCTCGGCGTCCACCGAGACCCGGGCCGACACCTCGTAGTCGAAGCTGGAGAAGCTGAGCGCTCCGTCCTCGGCCTTCAGCAGAAGACCCGCGAGAACGGGCGCCGGCGGACGGGCCGGGAGGCTGCGGGCCACCCAGGCCACCGCCTCCGCGAGTACATCGCGCTCCACCCGGATCTTCACCGGAACCGCCTCCTGCTGTTGCTCGCTCGCCCTGCTGGCCTTCGTCGTCTGACGGGGCTCCCTGCCGAAGGGCCGGGGAGACCACCGGGGTCCAGTCTGACGCACGGCACCGACACTCGTCGCTGCTCGGGGTCAAGTCGCGACAAGAGGCTCGTGGCGCTCCACGGCCGAGTTGTGCACAGGCCCCACTTCGAAGCGGATTCCTGGCTAACTCTGAGTGGTAGTAGTAGTAGGCCCTGTGGAAACCGTGGATAACGGTGTTTGCGCAGGTCAGTCGCGGTTTTTTGTCCACCGCACCTGTGGGTGGGACCAGTGGACAACTAGGCGTCTCTGTGGACACGCGAAAGTTCTGCACACCCGATGCACAGGCGGGGCGTACTTCTCCCCAGGGCTGTCCCCAGCTTTACCCACGTTCCCCACAGCTCAATCGCCGGTCCCGGTGTGACGCCTTTCACTCTCGACGGTGAAAGCGGGTGTCGGGTTGCCGAACAGTGGACAGGCCTGTGGGGAACCTGGGGAAACCTGGGGACAACAGCGGTTTGCCTGTGGGCCGACGGTGGACAACCGAGGCGGGCCTCTGTGGAGCCGGAGTCTGTCCACAGGCTGTGGATCACTGTTGACCACAAATCCCCAGGCACATGACCTGGCCTGATGGAGTATCGGCAGAGCGCCCTGTGGACGCAATATGGACAACTTCCCGGTCCCCAGGCTGTGGACGCGGGTTTCGCCGTTTTCCTGTGGAGAAGACGCAGGTGGCGGCAGGTATTCGAACAGGACCGGGGCCCGAGACGGCGAAGGGCGCCCCGCGAGACCTCTGTACTCGGTCCTCGCGGGGCGCCCTCGGCGCGGTGTACGGCCTGTCCGGCGCTGCCGTCAGCCGTTCTTGATGCGGTTGGTCAGCTCGGTGACCTGGTTGTAGATGGAGCGGCGCTCGGCCATCAGCGCGCGGATCTTCCGGTCGGCGTGCATGACGGTCGTGTGGTCGCGGCCGCCGAACTGCGCGCCGATCTTGGGCAGGGAGAGATCGGTCAGCTCCCGGCACAGGTACATGGCGATCTGCCGGGCCGTCACCAGCACACGGCTGCGCGAGGATCCGCAGAGATCCTCCACGGTCAGCCCGAAGTAGTCGGCGGTGGACGCCATGATGGCCGGCGCGGTGATCTCGGGCGCCGTGTCCTCGCCCCCCGGGATGAGGTCCTTCAGCACGATCTCGGTCAGTCCCAGATCCACCGGCTGGCGGTTGAGACTCGCGAACGCCGTGACGCGGATGAGGGCGCCCTCCAGCTCGCGGATGTTGCGCGAGATCCGCGAGGCGATGAACTCCAGTACCTCCGGCGGCGCGTTGAGCTGCTCCTGCACCGCCTTCTTCCGCAGGATCGCGATGCGCGTCTCCAGCTCGGGCGGCTGCACATCGGTGGTGAGGCCCCACTCGAAGCGGTTGCGCAGCCGGTCCTCCAGGGTCACCAGCTGCTTCGGCGGCCGGTCCGAGGACAGCACGATCTGCTTGTTGGCGTTGTGCAGCGTGTTGAAGGTGTGGAAGAACTCCTCCTGCGTCGACTCCTTGCTCGCCAGGAACTGGATGTCGTCGACCAGGAGGATGTCCACGTCGCGGTACCGCTTGCGGAAGGTGTCGCCCTTGCCGTCGCGGATCGAGTTGATGAACTCGTTGGTGAACTCCTCCGAGCTCACGTACCGCACCCGGGTGCCCGGGTAGAGGCTGCGCGCGTAGTGCCCGATGGCGTGCAGCAGGTGCGTCTTGCCGAGCCCCGACTCCCCGTAGATGAACAGCGGGTTGTACGCCTTCGCGGGGGCCTCGGCCACCGCCACGGCCGCGGCGTGCGCGAAACGGTTGGACGCGCCGATGACGAAGGTGTCGAAGAGGTACTTCGGATTGAGCCGGGCATGGGGTTCGTTCGTCCCCGGGGCCGGCGCGGACTGCGAACCGGGCGGCCCGCCCGCCCGTCCGGGGCCGCCCTGGAGGTGCGGGGGCTGCTGCTCCTGCATGTCGTGGCGGTCGCGCCCGTCGCGCTGCGGCTCGTAGCCCTGGCGCTCGGGCGGCTGCGGCCGGTAGTCGTGCTGCGGCTGCTGGGGGCGCGGGCTCCCGTACGGGTCCCGGTCCTGATATCCGCCGTGCCGGGGCTGCCAGGACAGGTCCTCCTGGGCGCGCGGCCAGGCACCGGGGCGCTGCTGGTAGTCCGGGTAGGCGGGACGCGCCGTGGGCATGCCGTCGTCGGACGGGCGGTGCCCGTAACCGTCGTACACGTCGTCGTGCGGCGGCTCGTCCCGCGGCGGCGGTCCCTGGTAGTGGTGGGACTGCGGCCCCTGGGGCTGGTGCGGCTGGTGCATGGGGGGCGCGGGCGGGGAGGGGGGCTCGTTCGCGGAGTCGTCGACCGTGATCGCGATCCGGATCGGGCGGCCGCACTCACGGGTGAGCGTCTCGCTGATCAGCGGTGCGAGCCGGCCCTCCAGGACGCGCTTGCCCCACTCGTTGGGCACGGCCAGCAGCGCGGTGTCCGCCACCAGCGCGAGCGGCTGGCAGCGCTCGATCCACTGCTTGTCCTTCGGTTCGATGCCCTGCTGGCCCTCCCCGAGGAGTTGGTCCAGCACGCGTGGCCACACTGCGGCAAGATCGGCGGGTACATCAGCCACAAGGCACGCTCTCTCGCATGTCCCACGAATATGTGGTTCTCGGGACGGGATGGGTCGGGTCGGGTGAGGCCCGGCAGGGGGGAAGGAAAGGAACCGGAGTTCAGCCACGGTAGTCAGCCCGACCCGCGCGGTTCAAGTCGTTGTCCACAGGCTGTGTACAGAACGGGGTGGCGCGGAGCTGGTTTGACCGAACGGCGTGGCCGCACGTACCGTGACGAGGTCGAGTTGTCGATGGCTGCTGCCGCCTGCCTCCGATGGGCAAAGATCACGATCTGTGATTGTGAAGCGGTGCACTAAGGCGTTTACGCGAGTTCCTCGTGGGCGCACGGTGACAGCCAGGCGATGTCCCGCCAACACACGAATCATTTCTGGAGCCCCCGAGTGAGCAAGCGCACCTTCCAGCCGAACAACCGTCGTCGCGCCAAGACCCACGGCTTCCGGCTGCGTATGCGTACCCGTGCCGGCCGCGCGATTCTTGCGAACCGCCGTGGCAAGGGTCGCGCCAACCTGTCCGCCTGATCGCGGCCAGGTCATGACGTGCTGCCTACCGAGAATCGGCTGAGGCGGCGCGAGGACTTCGCGACCGCGGTACGCCGGGGACGTCGGGCCGGCCGCCCGTCGCTCGTCGTACATCTACGCAGCGGTGCCACGGACCCGCACGCGCCGGGGGAGAGTCTTCCCCCACCGCGTGCGGGTTTCGTCGTCAGCAAGGCGGTGGGCGGAGCGGTCGTCCGCACCGCGGTGAAGCGCAGGCTTCGCCACCTGGTGCGCGATCGGCTGGCTCAGCTGCCCCCCGGTAGCCTTGTTGTCGTACGAGCGTTGCCCGGGTCGGGCGACGCCGATCACGCTCAGCTGGCCCGAGACCTGGACGCCGCTCTGGAGCGGCTGCTGGGAGGGGGCGCGCGATGAAGTACCCGCTGCTGGCTCTCATCAAGCTGTATCAGTGGACGATCAGCCCGCTTCTCGGGCCTGTCTGCCGTTACTACCCGTCGTGTTCCCACTATGGATATACGGCGATCGACCGGCACGGTGCGATCAAAGGAACGGCGCTGACCGCATGGCGCATCCTGCGTTGCAATCCGTGGTCACCCGGCGGCGTGGATCACGTACCGCCACGCACACGCCCGCGTTGGCACGAACTGCTGCGCAGCCATGTGGGTCGCGGCAAGGGCGGGGAGTCCGCCGCCGCTGTGCCTGCCCGGGAGTCGGTGTCCGACTCCTCGAGCCCGGCCACAGAGACCTCGCCCAATGCTCAAGGAGCCTGATTAGTGGACACGATTGCCAGTCTGTTCAGCTTTATCACCTGGCCCGTCTCGTGGGTCATCGTCCAGTTCCACAAGTTCTACGGTTGGATCTTCGGTGACGACACCGGCTGGGCCTGGGGCCTGTCCATCGTGTCCCTGGTGGTCCTGATCCGGATCTGCCTGATCCCGCTCTTCGTGAAGCAGATCAAGTCGACCCGCAACATGCAGGTGCTCCAGCCGAAGATGAAGGCGATCCAGGAGCGCTACAAGAGCGACAAGCAGCGTCAGTCCGAAGAGATGATGAAGCTGTACAAGGAGACCGGGACCAACCCGCTCTCCTCGTGCCTTCCCATCCTGGCGCAGTCGCCGTTCTTCTTCGCCCTGTACCACGTGCTCTCGGCCATCGCCTCGGGCAAGACGATCGGTGTCATCGACCAGCCGCTGCTCGACAGCGCCCGGCAGGCACACATCTTCGGCGCTCCGCTGGCCGCGAAGTTCATGGACAGCCAGGACAAGGTCGCGGCGCTCGGCGCCTCCCTGACCGACGTCCGTGTCATCACCGCGATCATGATCGTGATGATGTCGGCGTCGCAGTTCTTCACCCAGCGCCAGCTGATGACCAAGAACGTCGACCTGACGGTCAAGACCCCGTACATGCAGCAGCAGAAGATGCTGATGTACGTCTTCCCCCTGATCTTCGCGGTCATGGGTATCAACTTCCCCGTCGGTGTCCTCGTCTACTGGCTGACCACCAACGTCTGGACCATGGGTCAGCAGATGTACGTGATCAACCAGAACCCGACCCCGGGCAGCAAGGCGCAGGAGCAGTACCTGAACCGGCTGCTGAAGAGCGTGACGGCACACGGCGAAGTGCGGGGCAGGACGCGGCGCAACACCGTCAAGCGGATCGTGGCCAAGGGCCCGGACCGCAACGACCTGGAGCGGAAGTTCATCACCGGTCTCGGCAAGCTGGGCCTCGCCGCCCAGGAGGACGGCACGGTGGAGAAGAGCGAGACGGCCCTCGCCGAGGCCGAGGGCGGCACCGCGCCGAAGCGGCAGCAGCCCAAGCGTCAGACCAAGGCGAAGCGCCAGACGGCCGTTGCCCAGACCGGGGCGGCCAAGGAGTCGGAAGAGCCCGGAACCGGCTCCAAGACCTCGCTGACGAAGCAGGACGCACCCCAGGACGACAAGCCGAAGTCGGCGGGCAAGTCCGCCGCGTCCGGCTCCTCACGGCAAGCCAAGTCCGGACAGCGCAAGGGCCCGCAGCGGCCCAAGCACCCGTCCAAGAAGTAAGAAGGAGTCCATCCGTGACGGAAGCCACCACCACCACAGCCGCTGAGGGCAGCGACACCCTGACCCGCCTCGAACAGGAAGGGGAGATCGCGGCCGACTACCTCGAGGGTCTGCTCGACATCGCCGACCTGGACGGCGACATCGACATGGATGTGGAGGCGGACAGGGCCGCTGTTTCGATCATCAGCGACTCGGCGCGCGACCTGCAGAAGCTTGTGGGGCGTGACGGCGAGGTGCTGGAGGCCCTTCAGGAGCTGACGCGCCTGGCCGTTCACCGTGAGACCGGTGACCGCAGCCGCCTCATGCTGGACATCGCCGGCTTCCGCGCCAAGAAGCGTGAAGTGCTCGCCGCACTGGGCGCCAAGGCCGCGGACGAGGTCAAGAGCTCGGGCGAGCCCGTGAAGCTGGAGCCGATGACGCCGTTCGAGCGCAAGGTCGTCCACGACGCGGTCGCCGCGGCGGGCCTGCGCAGTGAGTCCGAGGGCGAGGAGCCGCAGCGCTTCGTCGTCGTGCTTCCGGCCTGACCGGATCCTTGTACGCTCGGCCCCGTCTGTTCGCAGGCGGGGCCGATCTTTGTCAGCCTGTTTGTCACCACCCACAGTGCGCTAGTGCGGTATGGAAGGACGGTCCCCGTGACGGAGGAAGCAGAGCTCCCCGAGGCGCCCGAGGAGGCGCGGACGGTCTTCGGGGAGTTCTTCCCGGAGGCTGTCCGGTACGCGGAGCTCCTCGCGGACGCCGGGGTGAAGCGGGGCCTGATCGGTCCTCGTGAGGTGCCGCGGCTGTGGGGACGCCACCTGCTGAACTGCGCGGTGCTCTCCGAAGCCGTACCCGAAGGCGTCACCGTCTGCGATGTGGGGTCGGGGGCCGGGCTGCCGGGCATCCCCCTGGCGCTGGTGCGCCCCGACCTGAAGATCACCCTGCTTGAGCCCTTGCTGCGGCGGACGAACTTCCTTCAGGAGGTCGTCGAGCTGCTGGGCCTGGACCATGTGACGGTGGTGCGCGGCCGGGCCGAGGAGGTGCTTGGGACACTTCCGCCCGTCCACGTGGTGACGGCGCGCGCCGTGGCTCCGCTCGACCGGCTCGCGGGGTGGGGCGTTCCCCTGCTGCGGCCCTACGGGGAGATGCTGGCGCTGAAGGGTGGCACGGCCGAGGAGGAGATCCAGGGGGCACGGGCCGCTCTGAGCAAGCTCGGAGTGGTGGAGACCGAGGTGCTGCACGTCGGTGAAGGGGTCGTCGAGCCGGCGTCCACGGTGGTGCGGGTCGTGGTCGGAGAGAGCCCGGGCGGTGTGCGGTTCGCTGCGAAGCGGGCCAAGGCCGCGCGGGCCGGCCGCGTGCGTCGGCGGCGCTGAAGACGGCGACCGCTGCCACGGGGGCTTTATTCGATGCCCCTTTTGTGATTGTTCTGGTTGATGCTCCGTGAAAGCGGCGATATGCACTCCTTGCGGAGTGTCGAAACCGTGCGGCTCGGCGGCAGAGGCATCGTGTTTCACGTGAAACGTCGCTCTCTGCTGCAGGGAATTATCGGTCGCGGTCGTGCGGCTGCCGTACCGCGCGACCGCAAGCCCGTACGGGCTACGGAGTTGTCCACAGACGCGGATTCATCCACAGAAGAGTCGGCCTCGCTGGTTCGCCGCCCCGAAAGCATGGCAGGCTCTATTCATTGCGAGCCTGAAGTCGAGGAGAGTGAATCCTTGCGGTCCGACGCCGACACCGCGGGGCCGATGACCGATCCGGTCCCCGGTCCCCGTACCGAGTCCTCTGGGGACGGTGTTTCACGTGAAACACCGCCGCCGATGGACGACACACCCATCGGTCGGGCGGCCCAGCTGGCTGTCGAGGCCCTCGGCCGCGCCGGCGAGGGCCTGCCCCGCCCCGACCGTACCCGCGTCATGGTGGTCGCCAACCAGAAGGGCGGAGTGGGCAAGACGACCTCGACGGTCAACCTTGCGGCCTCCCTCGCGCTGCACGGTGCGCGCGTCCTGGTGGTGGACCTCGACCCGCAGGGGAACGCTTCCACCGCTCTGGGGATCGACCACCACGCGGAAGTCCCGTCCATCTATGACGTCCTGGTGGAGAGCATGCCTCTCTCCGAGGTGGTTCAGCCGGTCCCGGACGTCGAAGGCCTCTTCTGCGCCCCGGCCACCATCGATCTCGCCGGTGCGGAGATCGAGTTGGTGTCCCTGGTGGCGCGGGAGAGCCGGCTGCAGCGCGCGATTCAGGCGTACGACCAGCCGCTGGACTACATCCTCATCGACTGTCCGCCCTCGCTCGGCCTGCTGACGGTCAACGCGATGGTGGCGGGCGCCGAGGTGCTCATCCCGATCCAGTGCGAGTACTACGCCCTGGAGGGCCTCGGCCAGCTGCTGCGCAATGTCGACCTTGTGCGGGGGCACCTGAACCCGGACCTTCATGTGTCGACGATCCTGCTCACCATGTACGACGGCCGCACGAGGCTCGCCTCGCAGGTGGCGGAGGAGGTGCGCAGTCACTTCGGCAAGGAGGTGCTGCGGACGAGCATTCCCCGCTCGGTGCGTATCTCGGAGGCTCCGAGTTACGGGCAGACCGTCCTGACCTATGATCCTGGCTCCAGCGGGTCTCTCTCGTACCTTGAGGCGGCCCGCGAGATCGCCCTGAGGGGTGTCGGGATCCACTACGAGGCTCAGCATGCCCAGACGGGCGTTCAGAACCACCAGCAGAGCAATTCGGAGGGCATGCAGTGAGTGAGCGTCGTAGAGGGCTGGGGCGTGGGCTCGGCGCGCTGATCCCGGCAGCTCCCCAGGAGAAGCAGATGGCAGCTCCTGGAGCCGGTGTGGGCGCCGCTGGGGCGAGCACGGTCCGGTCCGCGGAGCGGGGAGTGGCCGCGGCCAAGGTGACGGGACTGGCACCGGGCCGGACCGTCCCCGAGCCGAGCGCTCCTGCGGGTCTGGAGAGTGTCGTGGGAGGGGCCGACTCGGCCGGGGCATACTTCGCCGAGATCCCGCTCGATCAGATCACGCCGAACCCGAAGCAGCCTCGTGTGGTCTTCGACCAGGACGCTCTCGCCGAGCTGGTCACCTCCATCAAGGAGGTCGGGCTTCTTCAGCCGGTGGTCGTGCGGAAGACGGCCGACGACCGCTATGAGCTCATCATGGGTGAGCGGCGCTGGCGCGCCTGCGGTGAAGCCGGGCTGGAGGACATCCCGGCGATCGTCCGTGCGACCGACGACGAGAAGCTGCTTCTCGACGCGCTCCTGGAAAACCTGCACCGGGCGCAGTTGAACCCTCTGGAAGAGGCTGCGGCGTACGACCAGCTGCTCAAGGACTTCAACTGCACGCATGACCAGCTGGCGGATCGCATCGGCCGGTCCCGCCCGCAGGTGTCCAACACGCTTCGGCTGCTTCGGCTCTCCCCGCCGGTGCAGCGCAGGGTTGCCGCCGGGGTGCTCTCGGCCGGACACGCACGGGCCCTGCTGTCCTTGGACGACTCCGAGGAGCAGGACCAGCTGGCGCACCGCATCGTGGCGGAGGGCCTCTCCGTGCGGGCGGTCGAGGAGATCGTGAACCTTCGTGGCTCCGAGCTCGCCGGTGCCGCGAAGCCGCGAGGCCCCCGGGCAGGAGGCCGTGTTTCGCCGGCGCTGACGGACCTGGCCTCCCGGCTCTCGGACCGGTTCGAGACGCGGGTGAAGGTCGACCTCGGGCAGAAGAAGGGCAAGATCGTCGTCGAGTTCGCTTCGATGGAGGACTTGGACCGTATTCTCGGCAGTCTCGCCCCGGGTGAGGGGCGCATCCTGGAGCGGAGCGCCGAAGAGGAAGAGACCGGCGAGGACGAGGGCTGATCAGCCCGAGTGGACGGGCGGGCTGTACTCCGGGGAACCCTGGAGCACGGCCCGCCCTTTGCTTTCTCTCGGTATCCGCATCACGTCTGGGTGGATACGATGCGTCCTGGTATGCCGTATCCACCACCGTGATCCACCTCAGAGGAGGCGGGGGCCGTGCGATCAGTGCATCGCAGCCACCTGATGACAGTTGGGTTGGGGATTGGGGCTGTCGGAGGCTTCGTCGGCAGTCTGTTCCGAGAACGGAATGCGCTGGCGGCCGCGCGTGACGCGGCGGGCGAAGGAAGCGAGGAACCGCCTACATGGGGCGTCGGCTTGTACCGCTCACCTTGGACAACCTGTCGGACCTTCCCCGGCGTTGCCGCTCGTGCGTCTTCTGGGAGCTTGATCCGGTCAGCGGGGAAGCCGCGGTAAAGGCCGGTCGGCCGGCGGCGGAGAAGGAGTCCTGGATCTCGGCCGTGCTGTTGGAGTGGGGCTCCTGCGGGCGCGTCGTCTATGTGGACGATGTCGCCGCCGGCTTCGTGCTCTACGCGCCACCCGCCTATGTGCCGCGGTCCACGGCGTTTCCCACCAGCCCGGTCTCCCCCGACGCCGTCCAGCTGATGACCGCGCTGATCCTTCCGGGATTCCGAGGACAGGGGCTGGGCCGCGTGATGGTGCAGACGGTGGCCAAGGACCTGCTGCGACGGAACTTCCGGGCAGTCGAGGCCTTCGGCGACGCCCGATGGAAGGAGCCCGCCTGTGTGCTACCCGCAGAACATCTGCTGGCGGTCGGCTTCAAGACGGTCCGCCCTCATCCGGCGTACCCGCGGTTGAGGCTGGAGCTGAGGACGACGCTGTCCTGGAAGGAAGACGTCGAACTGGCGCTGGACAGACTGCTGGGAGCCGTTCAGAAGGAACCCGCGCTGAGACCGCTCTGACCCGGCCCGGCGAGGGGCCCTGCGCAAGAGGGCCCGCTGCCGCTGAAGGTGGATGGGTACGCAGAACGGGTCCGCCCCGAAGGGCGGACCCGTTTCACGTGAAACATCGTTCCCGTAGCTTCTACTCGGTGACGATGAAGGGCTCAAGGTCGCGAAGGATCGCGGCCTTCGGCTTGGCGCCGACGATGGTCTTGGCGACCTCGCCGCCCTGGTAGACGTTGAGGGTGGGGATGGACATCACGCCGTACTTGGCGGCGATGGCCGGGTTCTCGTCGATGTTGAGCTTGACGATCTCGATCTGATCGCCGTGCTCAGCGGCGATGGCCTCCAGAGAGGGAGCGATCTGGCGGCACGGGCCGCACCAGGCAGCCCAGAAGTCCACCAGAACGGGCTTCTTGCTCTTCAGGACATCCTCGTCAAAGGAGTCGTCGGTTACGTTCTTCAGGGCGCCGGCCACGGCGTCCTCCTTAACTTCGTGGGGTGTGGGTGAGGAGAGGCTTCAGGCTGCGGGCGTCTTCTCCGGCTCGGCGGGCTCTTCGTCGGTGAGCGCGGCCAGGAAGCGCTCTGCGTCGAGAGCGGCGGAGCAGCCGGTGCCGGCAGCGGTGATGGCCTGCCGGTACGTGTGGTCGACGACGTCGCCCGCGCCGAAGACACCCTTGAGATTGGTCCGGGTCGAGGGAGCCTCGACCTTGAGGTAGCCCTCGTCGTCGAGCTCCAGCTGGCCCTTGAAGAGCTCCGTGCGCGGGTCATGGCCGACGGCGATGAACAGACCGGTCACCGGCAGCTCAGAGGTCTCACCGCTCGTGGTGTTGCGCAGGGTGAGGCCGGAGAGCTTCTGGTCGCCGTGCACCGTGGCGACCTCGCTGTTCCAGGCGAACGTGATTTTCGGGTCGGCGAAGGCACGCTCCTGCATGGCCTTGGAGGCACGCAGGGAGTCACGGCGGTGGACGATCGTGACGGACTTGGCGAACCTGGAGAGGAACGTCGCCTCTTCCATGGCCGTGTCGCCGCCACCGACCACCGCGATGTCCTGGTCCTTGAAGAAGAAGCCGTCACATGTGGCGCACCAGGACACACCGCGTCCGGACAGCGCGTCCTCGTTCGGCAGGCCCAGCTTGCGGTGCTGGGAACCGGTGGTGACGATCACTGCCTTGGCGCGGTGCACGGTGCCCGCGGTGTCCGTGACGGTCTTCACGTCGCCGGTGAGGTCCACGGACACCACGTCGTCGGGGATCAGCTCGGCGCCGAAGCGCTCGGCCTGGGCGCGCATGTTGTCCATGAGCTCAGGACCCAGGATGCCGTCCTGGAAGCCCGGGAAGTTCTCCACGTCGGTGGTGTTCATCAGCGCACCGCCGGCGGTGACGGCGCCCTCGAAGACCAGCGGCTTCAGCGACGCGCGAGCGGTATACAGGGCGGCGGTGTAACCGGCCGGCCCGGAGCCGATGATGATCACATTGCGGACGTCGCTCACGGGTTTCTTCCTCGTCTCTGCGGACTGCCTACTGCCTACTGGGGGCTGTACACGACTCTCACCCCACCCAACGGATCCTACGGGGCACACATTCCCGAAGTGCCGTACCGGCTTCTTGTGCGGCCCTCAGGAACGTGCGTAGGCGTGGGAGAGGAGGAGGTGGGCCTTGGGAGCCGGTGTGGCCCCGGTGCAGGCGGCGTCGACGACATAGGCCTGTACGCGGCTCGGGTCGGTCACATGAGGCAGCACCACCAGGAAGGCGGGCGTGCCCTCGTAGACGCCCTTTTCCAACGCCAGGGCGGGTGCCTCGCGCCCGGTGCCCTGCTGGACGCACGGTGGCACGTCCACGACGGAGGCGAGCAGCGGACTGCCTGAGATGCCGGTGTCGGGGAGCGTGTTCTGCGGAGACGACTTCGTGGCCATGGAGGGCTCACCCCTATCGAGGCCCGGCGTCTCGGCGCCCGAGGCATGGGAGGCCGACGCCTCCTCCAGGAGCGTGCGGACCTGGCCCTCCAGCGTGGAGTCGGCGAAGTCGTGGAGGGCGCCGGCCCTGGTCCCGGAGGCTTGGTCCGAGGCCTTCATCGCCGCGTTCTCGGACGTCTGCGCAGAGTGCAGCAAGAAGGCGCTCACGCCGACGACCGCCGCACCGAACGCGGTCCCGAGTATCAGAGTGCGGCGACGGCGTCGCGCCGGGCCTCGCCCAGGGCCGGTGGCCGCCGCAGGCCGCCCTGCGGGACGGGCGGTCGCTGGGCCGTCCATCGCCTGTCGGTGTGTTTCACGTGAAACCGAGTCTGTGACGACGGATGGCTTGGGAGCGGGACGTGACTCGGCAGCCAGAGCGGCATCGATGCGCTCGGCGATCTCTCCCGGCATGCGAGGAACAGCAGGCAGGTCTCCGAGGAGCGACCGGATCTCTTCCAGCGAGGCGTGGATGTCGCCGCACTCCGCGCAGGTGTCGATGTGACGCCGGAGCGCCGCGGCCCGCGGGGCGGGTACGAGACCCTCGGCCAGGTCGGAGAGCTCGGAGACGTCCGGGTGCTGGGTCGCGCCGGCTGTGTCAGCTGCGGATGTCATGCGTGACCACCTCCACCCTTCACCGCGGCAGGGTCACTGGTGCCTGCGTCTCGTGGTATCGACGGTGGTGGGACGGATGCTCCCCGCGTCCGGTTCCTCTCCATGGTGCTGTCTCCGCTCCCTTCTCCTCTGTTCCGCAGATGGGTGAGAAGGGGAACCAGTCTGGCCCGGCCTCGTGCGCAGCGGCTCTTCACCGTGCCGACCGGGACATCGAGGATCCGGGCGGCTTCCGCGACGGGATAGGCCTGCATGTCCACCAGGACGAGAGCGGCTCGCTGTTCGGCGGGGAGGGTGGCCAGGGCCCCGAGCAGCTCACGGTGCAGAGCGTGCCGTTCGGCGGGGGCCTCGGCGGACTCGTGCGGCTCCAGGAGCTGATCGAGCCGTTCGGCGTCGTCCACGGGCGCGGTCTTGCGTGAGGCAGCCTTGCGGGCCCGGTCCAGGCACGCGTTCACGGTGATCCGGTGCAGCCAGGTGGTGACGGCGGAACGGCCACGGAAGGTGTGTGCGGCACGGAAGGCGGAGACGAGAGCGTCCTGGACAGCGTCGGCCGCTTCCTCGCGGTCTCCGAGCGTGCGGAGGGCCACGGCCCAGAGGCGGTCACGATGGCGGCGCACGAGCTCACCGAAGGCGTCCGGTTCGCCCGCGACATGCTGGTCCAGGAGTTCCTGGTCGCTGGTGTCGGCGAATCTGGCGTCGTCCAACGGTGAGCCCCCTCCCCCGGGTGCCGTCAGCTGGTGATCTTGATGTCCGAGACCTTGCCGCGGTATTTGCCGTCATCGCTGCTGTACGGCACCTTGGTCAGCCAGACCAGAAGATAGCGCGCCTGCACCGGCTTGTCGGGTGTGAGGGAGACCTTCGTTCCCGACCCGTGGGCGACCTTGGTGAAGCCGCCCGGCAGCTGGGGGATCGAGGAGCTGTCCGTCGCCCTCAGCTCGACCGAGGTGTCGCCGCCGAGGAACGAGACGTCGACCTTGCCCACGCGCTGGACCTTGCCGAGGTCGAGGACGACACCGACGCCTTCCTTCAGCCTGCCGAAGTCCGCGGTGTAGTAGCCGTCGGTGGGCCAGTAGGACGTGGCGTCCCCGTCATAGAGGTTCTTGATCGAGTCCGGCTTCTCGGAGCCGTCACCCAACGGGTCGTAGTCCTGCGCTCCGGCGATGGCGACGGGCTTGCTGGGCTCGACGTCCTTGTGGTCGTCGTTGTCGTCCTCGGTGTTCTGCGTGGTGGTCGGCTCGGTGGCGTCCTTGCCGTGGTCCAGCACGGTCTCCGCCAGCTGCCAGCTGCCCAGTCCGAGCGCCGCGATGAGAAGGGCGGACACCGCCCACTTGAGCACTTTGCCGGTGCGACTCTGCAGCGGCGGCGGGGGCGCCTGCATGACGGGCTGTGTGGCGGCGGCGGGGCCGGCGGGAGGCCGTCCGTAGGTGCCCTGCTGGTAGGTGGTGCGCTGGTACTCGGGGGGCGCGGCGAAGACGGGCTCGGGCGGCAGGACGCGGGGCATGGCGGCGACGGCCTTGGCCAGCTCGTCGGGTGTCGTGCAGGGCTGTTCCTGCCGTGACGCAGTCGCTCCGTCGTTGGCGAGCGCGCGCATGGCGAGCTCCGAGAGGCCCCGGTGGACGCCCGCCCTGACCTGGTCCGGCGGGATCAGCCCCAGGTCCTTGGGGAGGCCGGTGAGACCGTAGGCGTCGCTCTCGTACGGCCAGCGGCGGGTGAGCGCCGCGTACAGAAGGGCGCCGATGGCCTCGGTGTCCGTCCGCAGCGGGTGCTGGGCGGTGACCCCACGCAGCGCGGCGTTCACCGCGAGGCCGCGGATGCGGTACTGCCCGGTGGAGCTGCGCAGCACGGCCCCCGGTGTGAGCCGCAGATGTGACAGGCCCTCCCGGTGGGCGGCTGCCATCGCCTGGGAGATCTGGCTCACGAGCTGGTACGCGTCGTGGGCCTCGAACGGTCCGGCGGCCAGCAGGGCGGTGAGCTCGGTGGCGTCCGGGAGCCATTCGTGGACGACGTAGACGAGATCGTCCTCCTCCACGGCGTCCAGGACCTGGACGAAGCGGGGGTCGCCCAGCAGGGCGGAGGACCGTGCGGCGGCCAGCACCGAGCGGGCGCGCGGATGGTCGGCGGGGAGCAGGTGAACGCCCACAGCACGGCGCAGCTTCTCGTCGACGGCCCGCCAGCTGCTGAATCCGTCCAGTCGGGTGACGCACTCCTCGAGGCGGTAGCGCCTGGCCAGCTTGTGGCCGCTGTGCAGGTCGGGGGCCGCCGGGACGGCCTCCGAGCTCGTCCGCCCGCCGCCTTCGCCGTCAGGGTCTGCGCCCTTGGTGTCCTGGGCTTCTGCCGTCCCGTCGGCCGTGGCCTCGTCCGCCTTGGCGGTCAGCGGCTTGTCGCCGCTGTTGTCGGCCACGTCGACGGCAGCCGTGCTACGTTCCGCCACCGTCGTTCCTGCCTCCCCATCCGTTGCGCGATGCAAGCCAGCTCTGCACAGGCCAATTGTGCCCACACTCCGGCGCTATGCACGACACGCGGCGTCCGGCGATGGTTGTGCGACGCGTCGGTACTTCAGCGTCCGAGCCGTCCCCGGACCATGCCGACCATGCCGTTGAGCTCCTCGATGCGCATCTTCCGCGCCGCGACGTAGAAGACGCCCAGCAGGACCACGCTGCCGCAGACCAGAGCCACCACCGAGCCGCCGGCACCCTCGCCGAGCACCTCCAGCAGGGCGAAGCCGACGGCGCCGCCGATCACCGCCGCCGGAACCGCGGCGAGGCAGAGACGGGCGTACGTGCGGATCACCCGGGCTCCGTCGAGATCGCCGCCGAGACGGTTGCGCAGGCGGCGCCAGGCGACCCCGACGCCGACCGCGTAGGCCAGGCCGTAGGCGGCGGCCATCCCGATGACGGCCCACCGGGCCGGAAGGACGACGTAGAACAGGGCGGAGACGGCGGCGTTGACCGCTGCCACGATGACGGTGTTGTAGAAGGGCGTGCGGGTGTCCTCGTACGCGTAGAAGCCACGCAGCACGACGTACTGCACGGAGTACGGGATGAGGCCGAGCCCGAACGCCATGAGGATGAAGCCCATGGACCGCGCCGCCTCGGTGCCGCTGGAGGCGTAGAGCAGGGTGCACATCGGCAGACCGAGTGCCAGGAAGGTGAACGCGACCGGCACGATCGCCACCGCCGAGTTCCGGAGCCCCTGCGAGATGTCGTCGCGGACGGCGCCGGGGTCGTTGTCGTGCGCGGCGCGGGAGATGCGGGGCAGCAGGGCGGCCATGACCGAGACGGTGATGATCGCCTGGGGCATGCCCCAGATCAGCTGGGCGTTGGAGTACGCGAGGAAGCCCGTGCCGTCCTTGCCGGAGAGCTTGCCGGCGGAGGTCGCCAGCTGGGTGACCACGATGACGCCGGCCTGGTTCGCCAGGACGAAGAGGACCGTCCACTTGGCGAGCCTGAACGTCTTGCCGAGCCCGTGGCCCTTCCAGTCGAAGCGCGGGCGGAAGCGGAACCCCGCCTCACGGAGGTACGGGATCATGGCCAGGGCCTGGACCACCAGGCCGAGCAGGGTGCCGATGCCGAGCAGGCGGACACCTTCCGGCGGGATGGTCTCGACGCCCATCCGGGACTCCGCCGACGAGCCGTAGACCCAGATGAAGAGTCCGAACGTGACGATCATGACGATGTTGTTGAGGACCGGGGTCCACATCATCGCGCCGAACCGGCCGCGGGCGTTGAGGATCTGCCCCATCACCACGTGGACGCCCATGAAGAAGATCGTCGGCAGGCAGTAGCGGGCGAAGGTGACGGCCACGCTGTTGGCGGCCGCGTCGTTCGCGATGGTCGGCGACATCATGTGGATGAGCCACGGGGAGGCGAAGACGGCCAGCGCCACGATCGCGCCGAGCGTGACCATCACCAGCGTGAGCAGCCGGTTGGCGTAGGCCTCGCCGCCGTCCGCGTCGTCCTTCATGGACCGGACGAGCTGGGGGACGAAGACCGAGTTGAGTCCGCCGCCCACGGTGAGGATGTAGATCATCGTCGGCAGGGTGTAGGCGATGGTGAAGCTGTCACCGAGCAGCGCCGCGCCGAGAGCGGCGGTGATCACCAGGCTGCGGACGAACCCGGTGAGCCGGGACACCAGGGTGCCGGCCGCCATCAGCGCGCTCGACTTCAGGATTCCGGAGGCGCGGCCGCCGGACTTCGGCGGCGTGGGAGCCGGAGCGGCCTCGGGCTCGACCGGTGGCGCGGGAGGCCGCCCCGACGCCTCCTGGTCGCGGAAGAGATGCGCGAAGGCATCCGGTTCGGCGGGAGAGTCGGAGGCCCGGGTGACCAGGTCGTCCACTCCCACGTACTGGGTGGCCGCGTCGTCCCCGTACGGAAGGTGCCGGGAGGGGCCTGCGGGCTCCGGTGGCGGTGTCTGGGCCCAGAGGCGGGGGTCCGGGGGGTACTGGGCCGCGGGAGGCTGCTGGTAGAGCGCCTGCGGCTCCTGGTAGGTCCCGGGGGGAGGCGGCGGGTGGGAGGCACGGTCGTAGAGGGCCTCGGCGACCGGGTCCTGTGCCACGAGATCCTGGGAGCGGTACGGATCGTGGTCGTACGCGTGCTGAAGGTACGGGTCGGGCACACCTCCGCCCTGGCCGGAGCCCGGAGGCACCGGCGGACCGCTGGACGACCCAGCTCCGCCCGCGCCCTGGCCGCGGTCACCGTCGTACGGCGCGTTCATCCGAAACCCCACCTCATTGTCCCCGGCCGACCGGCCCCGACCGACATCGCTCAAGGGTCCACTTTCTCACCCGTCCCCGACGGGTTCCCGCTTTCCGGACCGGTGTCCGGTGTCGGGTCACTCGGCTGCTCGGGTTCCCCACCGTCGTTCTCCGCCGTGTCGCCCGCCGCCGCGCGCTTGCGCTGGGTGTACATCCTGATCCCCGCGAGGACGAGCAGCAGCAGACCGCCCGCGATCACCAGGAGCACGGTCGGGGTGACCTCGGAGACCTTGACCGTGAAGGACATCTCCTCGCCGTAGGGCGTCCCGTCCTGGGTGAAGAGCCGCGCGGTGACCTGAGCCTGACCGTTGGCGTTGGCGGAGGCGTCGAACTTCACCGACTGGCTGTGCCCGCCCGCGATCCTGACCGGCTGCTCGGCCACCGCACCACCGTCGTTCAGCTTGAGGCGGGTGGCGTTGCTCGACGTCAGCCGGAGCACGAGGTGATCGATGCCCTGGACGAGCTTGTTCTGCACGGTGACCGGGATGGTCGCGCTGCGTCCGGACAGGGTGACGTCGGACTTGGTGATGAGCTGCACCTCGCTGGTGAGGCTCTGCAGATAGGTGCGGACCGCGTCACGGTACCGCTGGGCTTCCAGCGGGCTGCCGCGCCAGGACGTGGACACGGCGCGGTTGACGGCGTTCCCGAACGGGGTCACCACCCGGTCGGGCTGGGTGAGGATGACCTGGAAGCTGTTGAGCGAGTCCTGCGTCGTGCGGATGTCCTGGAACGCCTGGGTGGGCAGTTCCTGGCCGCGGAGCTTCTTCGGGTACGCGGAGGCCTTGGGCACCTTGGTGGTGGCGCGGGCGTCGGGCTTCTCCTCGGCCGCCGCCACCAGGTCCAGGGGCTGCGTCCAGCGCTCGTCCTTGAGGGCCTGCAGGGCTCGCGCCATCGTCTGCGCCTGGGCCGCCGTGGGCGTCCGTTGCGGGGCGACGAGGATACTGCGCTCCTTGTCGGGAGCCTGCTCGGTCAGAGCGAGCGTCTGGGCGAGGAACTTCTGCACGGCCAGCGTCGAACTGCCCGCCTTGGCCATGTCGCCCTGGAAGGCGGTGGAGAGACGGTGGTCGGCGACGACCGCCGTGGTGCCGCCTCCGACGGGCCGCGCCGCGGTCGGGGTGTAGGACAGGCCGCCGGACTCTTCGAGGCTGTCGCTCCTGGCGATCACCTTGTGCGCTCCGGCGGAGGTGGCCACGTCGACGACGGACGGATCGATCGCGCCGTCGACCGGCCAGGCGAAGTCCGTGGACGGCTTCACATGGAGGATCGTCTCCACCGTCGTGCCCGCCACCTCGGTCGCCGTCTGCAGGTGGCTGAGCGTGCCCGAGACGTTCTTGCCGCGGTGGGCGATGGACGCGAGATCCGGGTCGGCGAAGGGCAGCGCCACCACGGTGGCGTCCTTGACCGCCGACTGCAGCGAGGTGAGCCACTGCTTGGCGATGGCCTGGTTGGTCCCGGCGACCGTGGTGTCACCGGTCTTGACGCGGTAGTTCTTCGTCATCGCGTCGACGGAGGCCAGCAGGTCCGGATCGATCACCCATGTCGCGGGGAGCCCGCTGCCGAGCGAGACCATCTGCTCCAGCCGGCCACCGGGAGCGAGTTCGAGGGCGAGATCGTCGTCGGCGAAGACCGGGGTCTGCTGCTCGTCCGAGCCCGTCTCCGCGGTGACGTGCGCGGAAGCGATCAGCGGCCAGAGGAAGGTCAGCTTGGTCTTGCTCCCGGTGTCCTCGGGCTGCCACGGCAGGAAGGTCCGCTGGATGCCCAGCACCTGGTCGTAGCGGGCGTCGGAGGTCTGCCCGGTGAGGGACACCCCGAGCTGGTAGACGCCCTCCTCGTCCAGCCCCAGCTTGTCCACCGGGACCGCGAGGGTGAAGTCCTGGCTCACCCCGGAGGCGAGCTCGGGGACCTTCAGCGTGTACGGGTCGCCGAGCGGGGCGGGGTCGGTGCCGGGCAGATAGCCGGTGCGCGCGGCGCTGTCGTCGACCGCTGTCCGGCCGGACAGCCTCGGGCCGACGAGCAGATCGACCTCGGCGTCGGTGACCGTCTTCTTGCCCTTGTTGGTCAGCGTGCCCGAGACCGTCAGGGTGTCGCCGTCGGTCGGCGCGCTCGGGGACAGCGTGTCCAAGGACACGGCGACCGTTCGTGAGCCGCTGGGGGTCTTGTCCGTGACGGCCTGCGCCGGGAGGGCCGCCGGGCCCGTCAGCAGTCCCGCCAGGAGGGGCGCCCCGACGAGCAAGGTGGCCGTGCGCCGGAGCCACCGGCGGGCAGGGGAGGTAGTCGTCCCCTGAGAGTCTGCCGCCTCGGCCACGCGTACCCGTCCCTCGTCGTCGTCGGCTGGTGTCGGTCCCTGCCGGTCTCTGCGTCCACGCATGGTAACGATGCGGCCGAGGGCTGAGTGCCGCGGACCGTGTCCCATGATCGGGACAAGGACCCGGGGCCCGGAAACGATGCGGTCCGGGTCGGCCGGTGCACGTACCCTTTTCTGTTGTGCCGAACGCCAATGAAGACAACCTCAATGCACTCAGCCAGGTGCAGCACCGCGCGGTCAGCGAACTGCTGCGGGTGTCCCCGGTCGCCGACGACCTCGCCCGCCGGTTCGAGGAGGCCGGCTTCGGTCTCGCCCTGGTCGGAGGGTCGGTCCGGGACGCGTTGCTCGGCAGGCTCGGCAACGACCTGGACTTCACGACCGACGCCCGCCCGGACGACGTGCTCAAGATCGTGCGGCCGTGGGCCGACGCGGTGTGGGAGGTCGGGATCGCGTTCGGCACCGTCGGCTCGCAGAAGGACGGCTACCAGATCGAGATCACGACCTATCGGTCGGAGTCGTACGACCGGACCTCGCGGAAGCCGGAGGTGGCCTACGGGGACTCCATCGAGGAGGACCTGGTACGCCGCGACTTCACGGTCAACGCCATGGCCGTCGCTCTTCCGCAGAAGGAGTTCATCGACCCCCACGGCGGCCTGGAGGACCTGGCCGCGCGGGTGCTGCGCACTCCGGGCACACCCGAGGAATCCTTCTCCGACGACCCGCTGCGCATGCTGCGGGCCGCCCGCTTCGCGGCGCAGCTCGACTTCGAGGTGGCGCCCGACGTTCTCGCGGCGATGACGGACATGGCCGGACGTATCGAGATCGTTTCCGCCGAGCGTGTCCGGGAGGAGCTGAACAAGCTGCTGCTCTCGGCCCACCCCCGTAAGGGCCTGGGTCTGCTCGTGGACACCGGGCTGGCCGACCGCGTGCTGCCCGAACTCCCCGCGCTCCGGCTGGAACGTGACGAGCATCACCGCCACAAGGACGTCTACGAGCACTCGCTGACCGTGCTGGAGCAGGCGATCGATCTGGAGGAGGAGGGCCCGGACCTCGTGCTGCGGCTCGCCGCTCTGCTCCACGACATCGGTAAGCCGAAGACACGGCGCTTCGAGAAGGACGGCCGGGTCTCGTTCCATCACCACGAGGTGGTGGGGGCCAAGATGACCAGGAAGCGGATGGCGGAGCTCAAGTACTCCAACGACATGGTCAAGGACGTCTCGAAGCTCGTGGAGCTGCACCTGCGCTTCCACGGCTACGGGGACGGGGAGTGGACCGACTCCGCGGTGCGCCGGTATGTGCGGGACGCGGGACCGCTGCTGGACCGGCTGCACAAGCTGACACGCTCGGACTGCACGACACGGAACAAGCGCAAGGCGAATGCCCTGTCGCGTACCTACGACGGCCTTGAGGAGCGCATCGCGCAGCTGAAGGACCAGGAGGAACTGGACGCGATCCGCCCGGACCTGGACGGCAACGAGATCATGCAGATCCTGGGGGTGGGTCCTGGCCCCATGATCGGCAAGGCGTACTCCTTCCTCCTGGAGCTGCGGCTGGAGAACGGACCCATGGAACGTGACGCGGCGATCGCGGCGCTCAAGGAGTGGTGGGCCCAGCAGAACTGAGTCCGGTGGCGCATGTTTCACGTGAAACACGCGCCACCGGGCCGCCCGGCACGGTGCGCATCCGGGGCCCCGCCGCCCGGCCGGCCGGCACAGTGGCCGTACGGGGCCGTTGTTTCACGTGAAACAACGGCCCTCACTCCTTGAGGCGGGAGCTTCGCGAGGCTGTGACGGCGCGAAGCCGGTGCGCCATCGCCGCCGACACGGCGGCATAGAGCAGCGCCACGGTGACCACCACGGTGACCGACCGTCCATCGGCGGGAAGCGCCAGGGCCGCCACTCCGGCAGCCGCGACGAAGGCGACGTTGAACAGCACATCGTACAGCGAGAAGACCCTGCCGCGGAAGGCGTCGTCGACGGACGTCTGTACCTCGGTGTCGGTCGCGATCTTCGCCCCTTGGGTGACCAGGCCGAGGACGAATGCGGCCACCAGCATCGGAGCGGGTGCGAAGGGCAGTCCCAGCGCGGGTTCCAGGACAGCGGCCACGCCCGCGCATACCGCCATCCAGCCGTACCGGCCGAAGCGTCCGACGGCCCAGGGAGTCATCGTGGCGGCCACGAAGTAGCCCGCCGCGGAGAAGCCGAGTGCCAGGCCGAGCAGGGCGAGACCGTCGGACTCGGTGTCCGCCCAGGCGTACCGGCACAGCATCAGCAGCATCACGGTCAGGGCCCCGTAGCAGAACCGCATCACCGTCATCGCGGCGAGGACGCGAGCGGCGTCCCTGCGCTCCGCGAGGTGATGGAAGCCGGCGACGAGACCGCGCGCGGTGGTGGCGAGAGCCTCCACCATCCGGACGTGCGGCTGGTCTTGATCCGGACCCAGGAGGGTGCGGGGCAGCGTCATGGAGGCGAGCGCCGAGAGGAGATAGAGCCCGGCGCCCAGCAGGACCACCGCGGCGTCGGACCCGTCCGTCAGCAGCCGGATGGCCAGGGCCAGTCCCCCGCCCAGGGTGGCGGCCAGGGTGCCGGCCGTAGGGGAGAGGGAGTTGGCCACCACGAGCCGGTCGGCGTCCACCACGCGGGGGAGGGCGGCGGACAGCCCCGCCAGGACGAAGCGGTTGACGGCCGTCACGCAGAGGGCCGAGACGTAGAACGCCCAGTCCGGAACGGAGCTCAGGAGCAACAGGGCGGTACAGCACGCGAGTACGGCGCGCAGCAGGTTGCCGTACAGGAAGACCTGACGGCGTGGCCAGCGGTCCAGCAGGACGCCCGCGAACGGGCCGACGAGTGAGTACGGAAGCAGCAGGACCGCCATGGCCGAGGCGATGGCGCCGGGTGTCGTCTGGTTCTCGGGAGAGAAGACCACGTACGTGGCGAGGGCGACTTGGTAGACGCCGTCGGCCGACTGGGAGAGAAGCCGTACGGCCAGGAGACGACGGAAGTTCCTCAGGCGTAGGAGGACACCCAGATCACGCACGACAGGCATGTGGGCAAGGGTCACACACGCGAGGGGTCCCCGGGCGGTCGGACTGCCCGGGGACCCCTCGCACGTCGAGCGGGCGGAGTGCCGCCGCTCCTCATCCCGATCCGGGTGCGGCGGAAGCCCGCACCGCTGGAATCAGCGCTCGGCGTCGCCGTTGATGAACTTCTCGACGTTCTCGCGGGCCTCGTCGTCGAAGTACTGGACCGGCGGGGACTTCATGAAGTACGAGCTCGCGGAGAGGATGGGACCACCGATGCCGCGGTCCTTGGCGATCTTCGCGGCGCGCACGGCGTCGATGATGACACCGGCGGAGTTCGGGGAGTCCCAGACCTCCAGCTTGTACTCCAGGTTCAGCGGAACGTCACCGAAGGCACGGCCCTCAAGGCGCACGTACGCCCACTTGCGGTCGTCCAGCCAGGCCACGTAGTCCGAGGGGCCGATGTGGACGTTGTCCGCGCCCAGTTCACGGTCGCGGATCTGCGAGGTGACGGCCTGGGTCTTCGAGATCTTCTTGGACTCCAGACGCTCACGCTCGAGCATGTTCTTGAAGTCCATGTTCCCGCCGACGTTCAGCTGCATCGTGCGGTCGAGGATGACGCCCCGGTCCTCGAAGAGCTTCGCCATCACGCGGTGCGTGATGGTCGCGCCCACCTGGGACTTGATGTCGTCACCGACGATCGGGACACCGGCCTCGGTGAACTTGTCCGCCCACTCCTTGGTGCCGGCGATGAACACCGGGAGGGCGTTGACGAACGCGACCTTGGCGTCGATGGCGCACTGCGCGTAGAACTTCGCAGCCACCTCGGAACCGACGGGCAGGTAGCAGACGAGGACGTCGACCTGCTTGTTCTTGAGGATCTGGACGACGTCGACCGGCGCCTCGGCGGACTCCTCGATCGTCTCGCGGTAGTACTTGCCCAGGCCGTCGTGGGTGTGGCCACGCTGGACGGTCACGCCGGTGCTGGGCACGTCGGCGATCTTGATGGTGTTGTTCTCGCTGGCGCCGATGGCGTCCGCCAGGTCGAGGCCGACCTTCTTCGCGTCGACGTCGAAGGCGGCGACGAACTCGACGTCCCGCACGTGGTAGTCGCCGAACTGGACGTGCATCAGGCCGGGCACCTTGCCGGCCGGATCGGCGTCCTTGTAGTACTCGACGCCCTGCACCAGCGAGGCGGCGCAGTTGCCCACGCCGACGATGGCTACGCGAACCGAACCCATGCCGATTGCTCCCTGTGTGTTCTCTGTGGTCCCCGACGAAGCCGTGCGGTTCTGAGGGGGTGTCACTTGGTGTCGTCGGACGGATCCGGCCGGGTGTTGTCCCGGTGCCGGGGCAGGCCGCCCGTCTCTCCTGATGTGTCGTGCTGAGTGGAGCCCTCGGGCGAGGATCGGCGCTGATCCCGTCCCGATCGCTCGCTCTCGATGAGCTCGTTCAGCCAGCGCACTTCGCGCTCCACGGACTCCATGCCGTGCCGCTGCAGTTCAAGCGTGTAGTCATCGAGCCGTTCCCGGGTGCGGGCCAGCGAGGCGCGCATCTTCTCGAGGCGCTCCTCCAGCCTGCTGCGCCGGCCTTCGAGCACGCGCATCCGCACGTCGCGCTCCGTCTGCCCGAAGAAGGCGAAACGAGCCGCGAAGTGCTCGTCCTCCCAGGCGTCGGGGCCGGTGTGCGACAGCAACTCCTCGAAGTGCTCCTTACCTTCTGCCGTCAGCCGGTAGACGATCTTGGCGCGACGCCCCGTCAGCGAGGACGTGGGGGCGACCCCACGGACCGTGGCGGGCGGGGCAGCCGGATCGCTCCCGGTCTCCTCGATCAACCAGCCGTTGGCGACCAGCGTCTTGAGGCAGGGATAGAGCGTGCCGTAGCTGAACGCGCGGAAGATCCCCAACGAGGTGTTGAGGCGTTTGCGCAGCTCGTACCCGTGCATCGGGGACTCCCGGAGCAGGCCGAGCACCGCGAATTCGAGGATGCCGGAGCGTCTGCTCACCTTCGCGTCCTCCTTCGCCGGTGCTCCCGCGGAGCTCGTGAACCCACCGTATGCCGTGCTGATGTATCGAGTCGATACATCAGCACGATAGATCGGCCCGTGATGTTCGACAAGAGGGGGATTCGTGAGCGGCGTCACATTGGTGATTCGTAGGGAGCGACTTGCGTTGTTTGGGGTGAAGTTCGGTCCCAGGAGGTTTTTGACCGTGCGTAGTCTGTGCGGCATGCAGACCACCGGGAACCGCGCGGCGTCCTCGCGCGTCAATCAACGCGGACTGCCGGACGCACCGCGAAGGAGCCTTCCGCGGGAAGCGTCCGTCATGCGGGGGGACCGGATCTCAACTGCCGCTTCCAGGCGCTCTCGCCTGCCCGAGGAGTAGTCGTTCGATGAGCGAGCACCGTCGCAAAGCGCCGCAACCGCAAGGTGGCGGACGTGCCGCGGCCAGACGAGCCGCCCAGCAGCCCGCCGGACGCCGAGAGTCGTCACGCAGGGCGACCTCGGCGTCACCTTCCGACGCCCATGATGACGAACCGTCGTACGGCGGTCGCGCCGAGGCCCGCCGGGCCGCCCAGCGCGGCAGGCGCCGGGGCGGTGGAGACGCCGCCGGGCCCGAGGGCCGCCGGTCAGGCAAGAAGAAGCTGATCGACTACCCGCGGGCCGGCAAGCACGGCGTACGGCGATGGGTTCCGTCGTGGAAGCTGGTCTCCGGACTGTGCCTGGGCTTCCTCGGCCTCATGATGGGCGCGGCCGGCATCGCCTACGCCCTCGTGGTGCCCCCGCAGGTGAAGGACATCGCCACGGCCCAGAACAACGTCTACTACTGGGCCGACGACACGGAGATGGTCGCGACCGGTGGGTCCGTCAACCGCCAGGAGATCAGCTACGCGCAGATCCCCGAGGCCATGCGGAACGCCGTCATCTCGGCGGAGAACAAGTCGTTCGACGACGACAAGGGCATCGACCCCATGGGTATCGGCCGCGCCTTCTGGAACATGGCCAAGGGGGGTGACACCCAGGGTGGTTCGACGATCACCCAGCAGTACGTGAAGAACTCGATGCTCTCCCAGGAGCAGACCCTCAGCCGGAAGTTCAAGGAACTCTTCATCACCCTCAAGGTCGGCAAGACCGTCCCCAAGGAAACGGTGATGGCCGGCTACCTGAACGTCTCCTACTACGGCCGGGGCGCCTCGGGAATCCAGGCCGCCGCCCGCACGTACTTCGGCAAGGACGCCGTCGATCTCAACCCGAGCGAGTGCGCCTTCCTGGCGACCCTGCTCAAGGGCCCGAGCTACTTCGACCCCGCCGGGCACCCGGAGATCGACCCGGTCAACATGTCGGAGAAGGCCAACACCGAGAGGGCCACGAAGCGCTGGAAGTGGATCCTTGACGAGGAGGTCAAGGACAACAGGCTGAGCGCCGCGGAGCGCGCCAAGTACACGACGTTCCCGGAGCTCAAGGAGCCGAAGAAGGACGCCGTGCTCGGTGGCCAGACCGGTTACCTCGTCGATCTCGCCACCGACTACTTCCTCGCGCACAACAAGGAAGGCATCACCGAGCAGCAGCTGGCCCAGGGCGGATACGAGATCCACACGACCTTCGAGAAGAAGAAGGTCAAGGAGCTCGAAACGGCCATCAAGAGGGTCTACAAGGAAAAGATCGACGTGAAGAAGCGGCCCGACCTGGACTCGCACGTCCAGTTCGGCGCCGCCTCGGTGGACACCAAGACGGGTGCGATCCTCGCCACCTACGGCGGTCAGGACGCGACCAAGCACTACACCAACAACGCGGACACGACGGGCGCGCAGGTCGGTTCGACGTTCAAGCCGTTCGTCCTGGCCGCCGGCATGGAGTACGGGGTCCGCAATCCCGAAGGCGGCCGCGAGCAGGGGGCTTCCGAGCGCACGCCGGTCTCGCCGAAGAGCATCTACAACGGCAACAACAAGCTTGAGATCAAGGAATACGACGGCACGGTCTGGAAGAACGACGACGGCAACCCCTGGTACCAGACCAACGACGGCGACCACGACCACGGCGACATCACCCTGCGGGAGGCGATGGAGCAGTCCGCCAACTCCCCGTTCGTCCAGCTCGGTATGGACGTCGGCACCGACAAGGTGAAGCAGGTCGCGATCGCATCGGGGCTGCGGGACGACAACTACATGGCCGACGCGACCGTGCCCTCGTACTCGATCGGCACGTCCTCGCCCAGCGCCATCCGCATGGCCGGCGCCTACGCCACCTTCGCCACCAGCGGCAAGCAGAACGAGCCCTTCTCCGTCACCGAGGTCAAGCACAAGGGCGAGACCGTCTACCGGCACGAGAAGGCCACGAAGACCGCGATGGACAGTGCCATCGCCGACAACGTCACCGATGTGCTCAAGAGCGTCGTCGAGCGCGGCACCGGCCAGCCCGCCCAGCTCGCGGGCAGGGAAGCGGCCGGCAAGACGGGTACCACGGACGGCAACCTCTCCGCCTGGTTCGTCGGGTACACCCCGCAGCTGTCGACCGCCGTCAGCATGTTCCGCCTGGACGACGACGAGTCCGCGAAGGACCGCAAGTTCGAGAAGATGTTCGGCACCGGCGGCGAAGCGAAGATCCACGGTAACTCCTTCCCCGCCCAGATCTGGCACGACTACATGACCGGCGCCCTCAAGGGCGAGAAGGCCGTGAGCTTCCCGAAGCCGGAGCCCTGGGGCAAGCAGGTCTGGGGTGGCGGCGCCGTCAGCCCGAGCCCGACCCCGAGCCCGGACCCCTCGGAGTCGGAGCCCAGCGAGACCCCCGAGACGCCCCCGCCGTCCCCGTCGTCCCCGGCTCCTCCCTCGCCCAGCAACACGTGCGGGATGTGGGGCTGGGACTGCAACGAGGACGACGGCGGTACCAACAGCGGCAACGACAACGCCGGAACCACCGACGGGAACGCCAACAGCGGATCCGACGCCGGTGCCTCGGACGGAGGTGCCGACGCCGGGACCAGCGAGGGTACGGCCGAGGGTGCCAACAGCGGCGCCAACAGCGGGAACACCGGCCGACCAGGAGGAGGCCTCTTCGGAGGGGGATAGCGCCTCGCGCGGATCCCCGCCGGGAACCCGCGCGTACACGTGACGAGAGCCCGCCCGCACCCGCCAGGTGCCGGCGGGCTCTTCCGTGTCCCGGGCACGGTCCGCGCCCCGCGCACAGCGCCGTACGGCAGGATGTGCGGCATGCCAAGCCCAGAAGAGACGAGTGCGCACCAGGACAGGCCGGTCGTACGGCCGACGCGGCAGGACGAGGTCGCGGCGGCCGGCAGCGAGCTGATCGGCGGCCCTGTGGGCCGCTGGGCGCGTACCGGCGCCGGTCCGCTCACCCCGGTGCGCGTCATGGTGCTCGTCGCGATCGGGATGTTCGCCCTCGGCATGGTGCAGAAGGTCCCCTGCTACGACTGGGCGTGGTTCCGGGGCGCGAGCTCGCAGTACACGCACGCGTGCTACTCCGACATCCCGCACCTCTACGTGGGACGGGGCTTCGCCGACGGCCTGATCCCGTACGCCGACCGGCTCAACGGCGACATGGCCTACCTCGAATACCCGGTGCTCACCGGGCTGTTCATGCAGGTCGCGGCCTGGCTGACGCTGACGCCCGACTCCGACCCCATGCAGCAGCGCGAGCAGATGTACTGGATGGTCAACGCGGGCATGCTCATGGTCTGCGCCGTGGTCATCGTCGTCTGTGTCGCCCGGACGCACCGGAACCGCCCGTGGGACGGGCTCCTGGTGGCCCTCGCGCCGGCGTTCGCCCTGACCGCGACGATCAACTGGGACCTGTTCGCCGTCGCGCTGACCGCGGCCGCGATGCTCATGTGGTCCCGGGGCCGGGCCCTGGCCTTCGGCATCCTCATCGGCCTGGCGACGGCGGCCAAGCTCTACCCCGTGCTGCTGCTGGGTCCCCTGCTGGTGCTGTGCCTGCGGGCCGGGAGGCTGCGCGACTTCTCCAGAGCGCTGTTCGGGGCCGTGGCGGCGTGGCTGGTGGTGAACGTGCCGGTCATGCTGGCGGCCCCCGAGGGATGGAAGAAGTTCTACACCTTCAGCCAGGAACGGCAGATCGACTACGGCTCGTTCTGGCTGCTCATCACCCAGCGCACCGGGAAGCCCATCGACGTCTCCACCGTCAACACGGCCTCGGTGCTCCTGATGATCGTGCTGTGCGCGGGAATCGCCGGGCTGGCCCTCAGCGCCCGCCGCCGGCCGCGCTTCGCCCAGCTGGTCTTCCTCGTGGTGGCCGCGTTCGTCCTGACCAACAAGGTCTACTCACCGCAGTACGTGCTGTGGCTGATCCCGCTCGCCGCGCTGGCCCGGCCCCGCTGGCGGGACTTCCTGATCTGGCAGGCCTGCGAGGTCGCGTACTTTCTGGGGATCTGGATGTACCTCGCGTACACGACGAGCGGGGACAAGCACCAGGGCCTGCCGCAGGAGGGCTACCAGGTCGCGGTCGTCCTCCATCTGCTGGGGACGCTGTACCTGTGCGCCCTGGTCGTCCGGGACATCCTGATGCCCGAGCGGGACCCGGTACGGCGCGACGGCTCCGACGACCCGTCGGGCGGGGTGCTCGACGAGGCCCCGGACCGGATCGCCCTCGCCGGGCCCCCGCAGCCCTCCGCCGGGGACCGGGCGCCCGCGGCCGAGGGACAGCCGGTGGAGTGGGGCGCCGCGGGCGGGCCGCCCGCGCGCTGAGCGGGCGCGGGCCGCCGACGGCGCGGACGCCCTAGTGGTCCACCAGACGGTCGAACTGGGTGGTGGTGTGGCGCAGATGGGCCACCAGTTCGTCGCCGACCCTCGGCTCCTGCGCGTCCGACGGGACGAACAGGATCGACACCTGCATGTGCGGCGGCTCGGCGAACCAGCGCTGCTTGCCCGCCCAGACGAACGGCGACAGATTGCGGTTGACGGTGGCCAGACCGGCACGCGCGACGCCCTTGGCACGCGGCATCACCCCGTGCAGCGCCTTCGGAGCCTCCAGGCCGACACCGTGCGACGTGCCGCCCGCGACGACCACCAGCCAGCCGTCGGAGGCGGCCTTCTGCTGGCGGTAGCCGAAGCGGTCACCCTTGACCACGGGGGTGACGTCGAGCACCGCGCCGCGGTACTGCGTCGCCTCGTGGTCGCCGAGCCAGAGCCGCGTACCGATGCGGGCCCGGAAGCGGGTCTGCGGGAACTGCTGCTGCAACCGCGCCAGCTCCTCCGCCCGCAGGTGGCTGACGAACATGGTGTGCAGGGGCAGCCGGGCGGCGCGCAGGCGGTCCATCCAGGCGATGACCTCCTCGACGGCGTCCGAGCCGTCGGTGCGGTCCAGCGGCAGGTGCAGGGCGAACCCTTCGAGGCGTATGTCCTCGATCGCCGCGTGCAGCAGGCCGAGCTCCTCCTCCTTCACGCCGTGGCGCTTCATCGAGCTCATGCACTCGATGACGACCCGGGCACCCACCAGGGCGTGCACACCGTCCACCGAGGAGACCGAGCGGATGACGCGGTCGGGCAGCGGCACCGGCTCCTCGCCCCGCCGGAAGGGCGTGAGCACCAGCAGGTCGCCGCTGAACCAGTCCTTGATCCGGGCGGCCTCGTAGGTGGTGCCGACGGCCAGGGTGTCGGAGCTGAAGCGGATGGCCTCGTCGGCCAGCCGTTCGTGGCCGAAGCCGTATCCGTTGCCCTTGCAGACGGGCACGAGACCGGGGAACTGGTCGAGCACGGATTTCTGGTGCGCCCGCCAGCGCGCGGTGTCGACATAGAGGGAGAGCGCCATGGCCGGCCCGGAACCTTTCTGGTGGCTGCGAGGGAGTGGGGGGAAGGAGAAGCTGGGGTGGAGCGGGGTTGTGCGGGGGGTCAGCGGCGGGACATATACATGTCGAGCGCCTTGTGCAGCAGCTTGTTGAGGGGGAAGTCCCACTCACCGACGTACTCGACGGCTTCCCCGCCGGTGCCGACCTTGAACTGGATCAGGCCGAACAGATGGTCGGTCTCGTCCAGGGAGTCGCTGATGCCGCGCAGGTCGTAGACGGTCGCGCCCATCGCGTACGAGTCGCGCAGCATCCGCCACTGCATGGCGTTCGACGGCCTGACCTCGCGGCCGATGTTGTCGGAGGCGCCGTACGAGTACCAGACGTGCCCGCCGACGACGAGCATCGTGGCGGCAGAGAGGTTCACGCCGTTGTGCCGGGCGAAGTAGAGCCGCATGCGGTTCGGGTCCTCGGTGTTGAGGACCGTCCACATGCGCTGGAAGTAGGAGAGCGGGCGGGGGCGGAAGTGGTCGCGCACCGCGGTGATCTCGTACAGCCGCTGCCACTCGGCCAGGTCCTCGTACCCGCCCTGGACGACCTCGACGCCGGCCTTGTCGGCCTTCTTGATGTTGCGTCGCCAGAGCTGGTTGAAGCCCTTGAGCACGTCTTCGAGGGAGCGGTTGGCCAGCGGCACCTGGAAGACGTAGCGGGGCTGTACGTCACCGAATCCGGCGCCGCCGTCCTCGCCCTGCTGCCAGCCCATCTTCCGCAGCCGGTCCGAGACCTCGAAGGCCCGCGGTTCGATGTGGGTGGCCTCGACGTCGCGCAGCCGCTTGACCTCGGGGTCCTGGATGCCGGCCTTGATGGCCGCCGAGTCCCAGCGGCGGATGACCACGGGCGGGCCCATCTTCACCGAGAAGGCGCCCTGCTGCTTGAGGTGCGCGAGCATCGGCTGGAGCCAGTCGTCCAGGTTCGGGGCGTACCAGTTGATGACCGGGCCCTCGGGGAGGTACGCGAGGTAGCGCTTGATCTTGGGCAGCTGGCGGTAGAGCACCAGGCCCGCGCCGACCATCTCGCCGGTCTTGTCGAACCAGCCGAGGTTCTCCGAGCGCCATTCGGTCTTCACGTCCGCCCACGCCGGGACCTGGCAGTGACTGGCCGAGGGAAGACTCTGGATGTACGCCAGATGCTCTTCTCGGCTGATGGTCCTCAGGGTCAGGCTCATGCGGGGCGCTCCTCGGCAGGTGTGTCCCCATCGGTCAGGGGCTCCGGCTCTCGCGCCGAAGCCTACTGTGGCCGAGGGACGCCCGGCCCGGCCCCGTCGGGACCGGGCCGGGCGTCCGCGGTGGCGCACCGCCCGCCGGAGTGTCGCGCGAAGTGGCCGAGCGGCCCCGGCCACGGCTCTGCCGGTCAGGTGATCACGCCGCCGAAGAGACCGCCGTGCGCCATACCGAGGAGAAAGCCGACCCCGGAGGAGCCGATCGACATGATGAAGGCGAACCGCTGCCAGGTGGTCTTGGAGATGTACTGCCCGTAGGCCCCGACCAGGAGGCCGACCAGGCCCGCCCATGAGCTGAGCAGGTGCAGGTGGTGGAACATCCCCGCCACGAAGGCCAGGACACCGAGTGCCCCGGCCACCACCATCAGCACTTCCTGGAGCGGATGGGGCCTGCCGTCCGTCGCGAAGAGCGAACCGGTGGGCGGCCGGGGGTTCGCCACCCGGCTCGGAGCGGGACGGCTGCCGGCGGATCGGATCGTCTGTGCCATGGAGCACCTCCTGGCCGAAGGGGCGCGCAATGTAGCGCCTGTCACACCGCGTCTGTCTCGATTGTGCGCCCTGAACACCGGATTTCAACCGGAAGCCGGTCTGCGGGTAGTCTGTACGGTCTGCACCGGTGTCTGCCCGAAGCCGGCCCGGCGACCCCCTCGATCCATGAGAGGGGCGTTGTCAGTGGTGGCTGTTCCACTCGGGAAACACCGTTGCTCACGCATCACGACCCTCCTGCCACGGAACGACCGTGGCCGCTGAGTCCAAAGGAGGTGGGTTCCACATGCGTCACTACGAGGTGATGGTCATCCTCGACCCCGATCTCGAGGAGCGAGCTGTCTCCCCGCTGATCGAGAACTTCCTCTCCGTCGTCCGTGAGGGCGACGGAAAGGTTGAGAAGGTCGACACCTGGGGCCGTCGTCGTCTCTCTTACGAGATCAAGAAGAAGCCCGAGGGCATCTACTCGGTCATCGACCTCCAGGCCGAGCCTGCGGTCGTCAAGGAGCTCGACCGACAGATGAACCTGAACGAGTCGGTCCTCCGGACCAAGGTCCTCCGTCCCGAGATCCACTGAGCGTCTAGCTCAGCGTTCATCGGGTTCGAGTAGCAAGCAGCCAGAAGCAATCCCCGCCGAGAGGTTCATCCATGGCAGGCGAGACCGTCATCACGGTCGTCGGCAATCTCGTCGACGACCCCGAGCTGCGCTTCACCCCGTCCGGTGCGGCGGTCGCGAAGTTCCGTGTCGCGTCCACTCCCCGCATCTTCGACCGGCAGACCAATGAGTGGAAGGACGGCGAAGGCCTGTTCCTCACCTGCTCGGTCTGGCGTCAGGCGGCGGAGAACGTCGCCGAGTCGCTCACGCGCGGCATGCGTGTCGTCGTGCAGGGCCGGCTGAAGCAGCGGTCCTACGAGGACCGCGAGGGCGTCAAGCGCACGGTCTACGAGCTGGATGTCGAGGAAGTCGGCCCCAGCCTCAAGAACGCCACGGCCAAGGTCACCAAGACCACCGGTCGCGGTGGGCAGGGCGGCCAGGGTGGATACGGCGGCGGCCAGCAGGGCGGCGGCAACTGGGGCGGCGGTCCCGGTGGCGGCGGCCAGCAGGGCGGCGGCGCTCCGGCGGACGACCCCTGGGCCACCAGCGGCCCGTCCGGCGGCCAGCAGGGCGGCGGCGGTCAGCAGGGTGGCGGCGGGAGCTGGGGCGGAAGCTCCGGCGGTTCCGGCGGCGGCTACTCGGACGAGCCTCCCTTCTAGGGCTGCTCGTATCCCCACTTCTTGATCACACAGGAGAAACACCATGGCGAAGCCGCCTGTGCGCAAGCCTAAGAAGAAGGTCTGCGCTTTCTGCAAGGACAAGACCCAGTACGTGGACTACAAGGACACGAACATGCTGCGGAAGTTCATTTCCGACCGTGGCAAGATTCGTGCCCGCCGCGTCACCGGCAACTGCACGCAGCACCAGCGTGACGTCGCCACGGCAGTCAAGAACAGCCGTGAGATGGCGCTGCTGCCCTACACGTCCACCGCGCGATAAGGGAAGGGTGACCGAATCATGAAGATCATCCTCACCCACGAGGTCACTGGCCTCGGTGCCGCCGGCGACGTCGTGGACGTCAAGGACGGGTACGCCCGCAACTACCTGGTTCCGCGTGGCTTCGCCATCCGCTGGACCAAGGGTGGCGAGAAGGACGTGGCGCAGATCCGCCGCGCCCGCAAGATCCACGAGATCGCGACGATCGAGCAGGCCAACGAGATCAAGGCCAAGCTCGAAGCCGTGAAGGTCCGTCTGGCTGTTCGCTCCGGCGACGCCGGCCGCCTCTTCGGCTCCGTCACCCCGGCCGACATCGCCTCGGCGATCAAGTCCGCGGGTGGCCCGGACGTCGACAAGCGTCGCGTCGAGCTCGGTTCGCCGATCAAGACGCTGGGCGGGCACCAGGTGTCCGTCCGTCTGCACCCCGAGGTTGCCGCGAAGCTCGGTATCGAGGTCGTTGCCGCCTAAGGGCGCAGCTCGGCAGAGCTGAATGAAGGGCCGCACCCCCAGGGTGCGGCCCTTTGTCGTTCGGCAGGCGGCGCGGGGCGGTCCTCGCGTGTTTCACGTGAAACGTGTGCTCTGCGGCGGGGTGCTCGGGCGGGTATGCGTGAGCGTCTGGCCGCTCAGGGCGGCCGGGTGGCGCCTGTGTGGTTCAGCGGGTCGCGCCCGTCACGATCCAGCGGCCGGATCGCGTACGGAGCCAGAGCGTGACCAGCCGGATCGCCATCATGAGCGCCATCGTCCACCAGAGGGTGGTGAGGCCTCCACCGATGACGGGCACGAGAAGCGCGACGGGAGCGAAGACCGCGAGGGTCGGCAGCATGGCCCAGGCCAGATAGCGTCCGTCGCCCGCCCCCATCAGGACGCCGTCCAGGATGTAGACCACGCCGGCGATCGGCTGGGTGAGAGCGATCACGAGCAGGGCGGGCACCAGAGTGTCGCGTACGGCGGGATCGCTGGTGAAGAGCGGGATGAACAGGGGCCGGGCCACCACGATCAGCACCCCGATGGCCAGGCCGGAGACGATTCCCCACTGGACCATCCGCCGACAGGCCTCGCGGGCGCCGTCCGCGTCGTTGGCGCCCAGGTAGCGGCCGATGATCGCCTGACCGGCGATGGCGATGGCGTCCAGCGCGAAGGACGCCAGGCTCCAGAGCGAGAGGACGATCTGGTGCGCGGCGATGTCCGTGTCGCCGAGCCGGGCGGCGACGGCGGTGGCGATCATCAGGATCGAGCGCAGCGAGAGCGTACGGACCAGCAGGGGGACACCCGCGTGGGCACTGGTGCGGATGCCTGCGGCGTCGGGACGCAGCGAGGCTCCGTGGCGTCGGGCGCCGCGCACCACGACGACGAGGTAGACGAGTGCCATGGCGACCTGGGCGATCACCGTTCCCCAGGCGGATCCGGCGATCCCCAGGCCGGCTCCGTAGACGAGGGTCACGTTGAGGATGCCGTTGGCGGCGAATCCGCCGACCGCGACGTACAGGGGGGTCCGGGTGTCCTGGAGTCCGCGGAGTACTCCCGTTGCCGCGAGGACGACCAGCATCGCGGGGATACCGAGGCTGGAGATCCGCAGATAGGTCGTGGCGTAAGGGGCCGCGGTGTCGGACGCGCCGAATGCCTGGACCAGCCAGGGGGCGGTGGGAAGGGTGACGGCGACCACGGCGGCACCGAGCAGCAGGGCGAGCCAGATCCCGTCCATGCCCTGACGGATCGCGGCGGGGAGGTCGCCCGCGCCCACGCGACGGGCCACCGCTGCCGTGGTGGCGTAGGCGAGGAAGACGAAGATGCTCACCGCCGTGGTCAGCAGGGCGGCGGCGACGCCCAGGCCGGCCAGCTGGGGAGTACCGAGGTGGCCGACGACGGCGCTGTCGAACATGACGAAAAGCGGCTCGGCGACGAGTGCGCCGAAGGCCGGAACGGCGAGTGCGATGATCTCGCGGTCGTGCCGGCGACGGGACGGCGGTGGGGTCGTGGGGGCCTCGGTCATGAGGGCCAATCTAATCTTCCACAGGTAAGAGATGCAATGCTCTCCTGGCCCTTACGGGAGGCGGCCTCCACGGCTCCGTCGCACGGTGATTCCGATGATCTTGAGAAGTGGGGGAAAGTTTTTCTCCCCCACAGTCAGTGGACGGGGAAACCGCAGGTCAGATGGCTCGCGGGGGTGGTGCTATGAGTTTGTCCACAGTTCTGTCCCCCGGTCCGTGCACAGGATCGGGGGAGTTCTCCACAACATCTGGTCCGTCGTCCACATGGCCTGTGGATAACCAGATTGGCTGACGGTGCGGACAGGCCTACCGTGGTCCGGCGCCCGCACTTCGTTCCGGCCTGGAAATCCGCAGAACTTGACGCGCCGGAACCGGAGTCGGGCGTCTTGTTTGTCGGTGCCGTGCCGTAAGAAAGAGTGGCACGGCTAGGTCCGCGAAGCGGACGGGAGGAGGTGGCCGGGTGACCATTCCCGAGCCTTTGGACGATCCCTGGGCCGATGTCGGTCCCAGTGACCGTCTGCCTGTTTCCCGTCAGCGACGCGGTGAGGGCAAGGGACGCGAGGAGCAGCACGAACGGGGCCGGGACAGCGGCTGGGACGGTGGTCAGTCCGGCTTCGAGCGGGTCCCTCCGCAGGACCTCGACGCCGAGCAGTCCGTCCTGGGCGGGATGCTGCTCTCCAAGGACGCCATCGCGGACGTCGTGGAGATCATCAAGGGCCACGACTTCTACCGCCCGGCCCATGAGACCGTCTACACGGCGATTCTCGACCTCTACGCCAAGGGCGAACCGGCGGACCCGATCACCGTGGCCGCCGAGCTGGTCAAACGCGGTGAGATCACCAAGGTCGGCGGACCTCCCTATCTGCACACCCTGGTCCAGTCCGTGCCGACCGCGGCCAACGCCTCGTACTACGCGGAGATCGTCCACGAGCGGGCGGTCCTCCGCCGCCTGGTCGAGGCGGGCACCAAGATCACGCAGATGGGATACGCGGCCGACGGGGACGTCGACGAGATCGTCAACTCCGCGCAGGCCGAGATCTACGCCGTCACCGAGCAGCGCACCAGCGAGGACTACCTCCCGCTCGGCGACATCATGGAGGGTGCGCTCGACGAGATCGAGGCGATCGGCTCCCGCAGCGGTGAGATGACGGGTGTCCCCACCGGGTTCACCGACCTCGACGCCCTGACGAACGGCCTGCACCCGGGCCAGATGATCGTCATCGCGGCACGGCCCGCCATGGGTAAGTCGACCCTGGCACTGGACTTCGCCCGCGCGTGCTCGATCAAGAGCAATCTGCCGAGCGTGATCTTCTCCCTGGAGATGGGGCGCAACGAGATCGCCATGCGCCTGCTGTCCGCCGAGGCACGGGTGGCGCTGCACCACATGCGGTCCGGCACCATGACCGACGAGGACTGGACACGGCTGGCGCGCCGGATGCCGGACGTCTCCGCCGCTCCCCTGTACATCGACGACTCGCCGAACCTCTCGATGATGGAGATCCGCGCGAAGTGCCGTCGGCTCAAGCAGCGCAACGACCTCAAGCTCGTGGTCATCGACTACCTCCAGCTGATGCAGTCCGGCGGAGCCAAGCGCGCCGAGAGCCGGCAGCAGGAGGTCTCGGACATGTCCCGGAACCTCAAGCTCCTCGCCAAGGAGCTGGAAGTCCCCGTCATCGCGCTCTCCCAGCTGAACCGTGGCCCCGAACAGCGCACCGACAAGAAGCCGATGGTCTCCGACCTGCGAGAGTCGGGCTCCATCGAGCAGGACGCCGACATGGTGATCCTGCTGCACCGCGAGGACGCGTACGAGAAGGAGTCCCCCCGCGCGGGCGAGGCAGACCTGATCGTGGCCAAGCACCGTAACGGCCCCACGGCGACGATCACCGTGGCCTTCCAGGGCCACTACTCGCGCTTCGTGGACATGGCCCAGACCTGATTCCGCAGGTGTGGGTTCTCAAATCCCGTGTCATTTTCTCAGTCGCTATGTCATGTGACGGACCGATCTGACACGGGATTGAGAATCGCTGGCCAATCCCATCACTCGTTCGGGTGACCTTGCGGGCCTTGCCACCGAAGGGTGGACACCTGTTCGTGTCGTTATGCGGCAAGTGTCAGAGTGGCTGACTGTTGTTCGTATGCGATCGTTGCCTGTTGTCCGAGACGTGAGTGCTTGCGGCGGGTGTTGTAGCGGGTGGTCCAGCGGAAGACGGCCAGGCGGCAGGCGCGGACCCCGTCGAAGCGGCGGGCGCCACGAAGCGTTTCGCGTTTGAGGGCCGCGTTGAACGACTCGGCGAGTGCGTTGTCCGCGCTCGTGCCGACCGCGCCCATGGACTGCCTGACACCCAACTCAGCGCAGACGCCGGCGAAGTCGCGGGAGGCGTACTGGGCGGATCCAATCGGTCGTCGCAACACCTTCGTGAGCTAGGGGCTTGTGATGGGTGTGGGGAATCGGCAGCGGGCGGTGCGGGAATATCGCGGGCAGATGCCCTCGCCAGGGCGGCCGAGCGTTGCCTCTCGTTCACCGAGCGGGAGGAGATCGCTCTGCTGCGTGCGCGGGACTTCGGGGTCCGTGCGATCGCGCGGTGTCTGGGGCGTTCGCCGTCCACGATCTCGCGGGAGCTGAGGCGCAACGCCTCCACGCGGAGTTACCACCTGGAGTACCGGGCGTCGCTGGCGCAATGGCATGCCGAGCGGCGGGCCAAGCGGCCGAAGCCGGCGAAGCTGGTGGCCGATGAGCGACTGCGCGAGTACGTGCAGGACAGGCTGGCCGGGAACGTCGTCCACGCCCTGGACGGCCGGGTCGTCGAGGGTCCCCAGGTGCCGCCCTGGCAGGGAAGGAACAAGCCCCGCCGTCAGGACCGCCGCTGGGCAACCTCCTGGAGAGCCCGGAACAGATATCGCAGCGTCTCCCGGCTGATCCCCAGATCCTTGCCGATGCCCTCGAAGGTGTGGCGCGGGTCCGACAGGTACAGCGAAACGGCGTCCGCCTTGAACTCCGGCGGGTAGTTCTTCATGACCACGAGATGTCCGTTCTCAGATCCTCAGGATCCAGTGTCTCGTGTGTCCAACATCAGGGGTCAAGGCCCGACTCCGTTGCCAGCGGGATACCGCACCGCCAGCAGTCGTTCGCGTGGTCGTCCTGGCAGACGTAGCGGATGGCGCCATCCACGCACCATTCGGCGGCCTCCTCGGACAGCAGGTCGGGCCCGGCAAGAAGTAGCCGACGAAATTCCGTGGTGCCCGCAATGTCGGCCAGCCGGTTGGTGAACCACTCGTCGAACCAAGGCTTGTCCCGGTGTATGCGCCAGTGCGCATTCTCCCGGTCGTCGACAGCCGTAAGGAACCGATCGACGATGCGCCCCCAACTCGGTTCTCCGAACCAGCCGTTGTCGGACACGCAGAAGGATTCGATCAGGGTTCGCAGGCCGAACTCCTTCTCGCTAAGGCAGTACCTTCGCCCCCATGAGATCGCGACCTGTGCCATCCCCGCGAGTTCTACGCGCGGATCAACCTCGTGTGCCGGGTCGTCAGGGTTGTGGCAGGCCAGCCCGAGCTCGAGAACAGACTGCCCGGTCGGTAGAACCCGGGACGGGTTGACGATCGCGAGACCGAGACCGATCCAGTCGACATGATCGAACGACAGCATCGAGCGCACGAGTCGGGTGGTTGCCGTGTTGATCCGCATCATTGTGCCGTCGTGGAGCGGACTCTTCCCGGCATGCCAGTTCTCGACGGGTGTGTTGCGCCACAAGGCGAGCGTGATGCGGGTGGCAGCGAGCCACAGCAGGGCGTCGTCGTCGAGGTGCCCGAACCGCTTGGCGCACTCCTGGGCGCCGTAGGTGATCAACTCCTCCGGTTTCGGCCACCTGTGGCTGTCGGGCCCTTCAGGCCCTTCAGGCGCGTACTTGTAGTCGTCGGCGTACTCGTCGAGGATCGCGCTCAACTCGGCCGCGCTGTAAGCCTCGCTGTACTCGGAGCCGTCCGGCTCCTCGACGGTGTACATGTCGTGGTCCCAGGAGACGTACACGTCGCCCCAGAGCACGACGTCATCGCACTCGCTGGCATTGTCCGTCATAACCGGCCTGATGGTGATCGGGGCAGTACGCCCGTCGGTTCGCTCGCCGTCCTTCTCGGCGGCCCATGCGGTGATGACCCCGAGCGGCTTCGGAAGGAGAGGACCGACCTCGGTGATGCTGAACGGCTCGTCGTCGTCATCGGTGTCGAACCGGCTGTTGACGAACGCGACCGCCTCGGAGGGCGTGCTGACGATGGACTGGCTACCACTCTCGTTGTCAACTACACGCCACAACGCCCTGTTCTTCACGGTGCTCTCCGATCGCGGTGAGTGCACTCGGGGCGAGTGCGATGCGCCGGGTCGCTCGGCACTGACACCAACTTATGGGCTGATCAACCCATCCGTAGTCCCGAAGGTGCTTGTCGGCGATAACGTTCGGTACGTTCGCGTGCAACCTGCTTTTCGCGATCGCGGCGACACATCAGAGCCCAACGGCGCAGGAGGCGAAGATGGCGCTGAACAAGAAGGGTTCCCGGCGCATTACCGTTGACGGGATCGAGTACCGCTGGCGGATCCGCAGGAAGCCCTCCTACATGCAGGGACTCTGCTGGACACCATTGACCTATGCGGTTGAAGCAGCCGGCGGCAGCCAGCCTGGCGCGACCTTGATCGTCACCAGCGGTCAGGCCCATCCCAGCAACTGGGTGGGTGCCGAGGCAGTGCCCATCCGCCCAGCCCACGTTGCTGCCAGCATCAGAGAAGCACGGAACCGAGGCTGGGAACCAACCAAGGCCGGATCTCCTTTCCAGCTCGACCGATCCGCAGGGTTCATCGCCCAGCAATGAGACAAAGCGAAGAAGAGCAGCCCATGTCGGTCGAACTGCCGCAGAGGCTCCAGGCCTGGTTCGCCGAGCATGAGGAACGCCTGCAATCCCGCGGAATCACGGGTGCGGTCCAGCAGTCGCCCGAGGACGGCCGAACCAAGAACAGCACCTGGATGACGCTCGAAAACGATGACTTCGTCGCCGTGCTCATCGTCTGGAGCAGCGGGGAAGCCGAGCTTGAGTGCGCGGACTTGGCAACAGGCCAGGTCCGACAACAGCACCGGGATCTCTGCACCTTCCAGGACCTCCTCGACGCGATCGAGACCATCCACGAATGGATCCGCATAAAGGGCGAGCCGTCCGTGGAAGGGTGACCTCCGGCGAGTTCGAGAAAGCCTGGGCCGAGTTCCTTGACAGATTGCAACCCGACCTTGCCGACCTCTCGGTGTTCCGAGGGCTTCTTGGCATCATCGCGACATGCCCCCGACCCTTCCCCGCACCATCCGAGCCGTCGACACCGCTCAGCTCCTGGACCTGGCCCAGGAGGCCGCCATGCATGGCTGGGCAGTCTGAGGAAATGACATCGATCTGAGACAGCCGCTTGCCGACACGTCGTGAGACGGGAGGGGAACGTCCAGGTCATAGCGTCGGCGCCTGACACCGAAAGTGAGAACCTACACGGGTCCGGTGCAGGGCCTTCAGGGTTCGCGGCACCGTCTTGTCTTCGGTGGCACATCGTTGGCACGTGTGCGGGGGACACGAGGTGGGGTGGATCGCCGCGACGTGGGAGAAGCCCCCCTCCAAGCCGTCAGACAGCGGGAAGCCGCTCAGCGTGTCGTCTCGTACCTGGTCAGGACCACGCCGCCGGGAAACGTCCGCGTCTCCACCAGATTCAGGTTCACCCAACTGTCCAGAGCGGTGAAGAACGGCGTGCCGCCGCCCACCAGGACCGGGTGGGCGGCGATCACGTACTCGTCGATCAGCCCGGCGCGCATGGCGGCCCCGGCAAGGGTTGCGCCGCCGATGTTCATCGGGGCGCCGTCCTCGGCCTTGAGCCGGGTGATCTCGGCGATCGCGTCGCCGCTGACCAGGCGGGTATTCCAGTCGACCGTGTCGACCGTCGAGGAGAACACCACCTTCGGCGTGTCCCGCCAGTTCCGCGCGAACTCGATCTCCGCCGGGGTGGCGTCGGGCTGCTGGTCGCCGGTCGGCCAGTAGGAGCTCATCGCCTCCCACAGCTTGCGCCCGTACAACGACAGGCCACTCTCCCGCTCGTGGTCGAGCCACAACTGGAACAGCTCCTGGCTCGGCGGTCCGCTCCAGCCGATGTCGTCGCCGGCCGCGGCGATGTAGCCGTCCAGGGTCAGGTTCATGCCGTAGATCAGTTTCCGCATGGTCCGGCCTTCCCTCCGTTGGTGTTCTGCGTCCGTCGTACAGACCGGCGGGGCGCAGGAGACTCATCGGTGCGAGACCTGGATTCGCCGGTAGCCCTCGTGCTGACCTCGCCCTCGCGAGGAAAATGCCACGGATGTGACGCTGATCATGGATGACAAGGCCGTGGGGCGGCCAAGAACGCCCAGGGCACGCGAGATCGACACGTCACGAGCGGCGAGACCCCGCGTCCGGTGTCCTACCGGCCCAGGTCGGCGGCCCTGATGACGCGTCGGGCGAAGACGTCCTCACTGCGGTCCGACATCTGCCGCAGCGCGTCCTTGCGGTCCCGCGCGGAGAGCCGGTCGAGATACGTGTGGCCGACGAGGTGATCGGTCTCGTGTTGCAGACACCGGGCGAAGTAGCCGGTTCCCTCGATGACGAGGGGGTTGCCGTCCTTGTCGAGTCCACGGGCGACGGCACGATCGGTGCGGGGAACCACCATGCTCGCACCGGGTACGGACAGGCAGCCCTCGTAGTCGTCGACGAGCCGGCGGCTGCCCGGATCGGGCAGGTCCAGGACGGGGTTGATGATGTGGCCGACGTGCCGGACGCCGTAGTCGTCCGGACAGTCGTACACGAACAGCCGTAGGTCGACATCCACCTGGTTGGCTGCCAGGCCCGCACCGGCGGCCACGTACATCGTCAGGAACATGTCGTCGATCAGCGCTGACAGCTGAGGGGAGCCGAACTCGGTCACGTCCTGGCACGGACGGTTCAGAATCTCCTCACCGACCACGGTGACGCGGCGTACCGAACCCCGTTCCGCCTCCGGCGGCAGGGCCGGAAAGGAGTTGACGGGGCGGCCTTGCAGGCGGACGCGCCGGTCGGCGAGATGGGACCGCTCGTGACGAACAGACATGGGTGTTCCCCTTCGGTGCGCACCACGGATGCCGCGCACGGCTCACGCGGTCCGGTGCCTTCGGAACAAGCACTGCTTGCCAAGCGCTTTGCAAAGTAGCAGAGTTTGCAAAGTGACTGAAGGCGATGTCGAGACACCGAACAACCGGACACGCGGGACGGGCGAAGAGCTGCGCGAGCACGAGGTCCGCACCCACCTGCTGGACCTGCTTGCCGAAGTCGGCACCGTCACGGCGACCGAAGCCGCCTCCCGGCTGGGCTACAGCTCGGGTCTCTGCTCATTCCACCTACGGCAGCTCGCCCGCCACGGCTACATCGAAGAAGCGCCCCACAGCGGGGGCCGGGCCCGCCCCTGGCGGCTGAAGCGGCACAGCCCTGTGGTCGACGGGCCCGCAGACGATCAGTTCGGCGACCTGGCCCGAGGGCTGGAGGACGAGAGCTGGCAACGGTGGTTGACCCGGCGAGACGAGGCGCCGGCCGGTTGGCGCCACGACGAGGCCTTCAGCGCCGTCGCCTATCTGACACCTGAAGAGATGAACCGGGTCGCCGACGTGATCCGAGGGGCACTGGCCCCTTTCCATGACCGCGAACAACGCCCTCTGGCACGGCCCGAGGGTGCTCTGCCGGTGGCCCTCATCACCCGGCTGTTCCCCCTGCTTCCCCACGCGACGGACCACGCGGACGAGGTCTGAGAAGCCGTCTATTGTGCCTGCCCCTCCAGCTCATTCCGTCACGGGCACGCACTCGTCGAGCAGGGCGACGACGTCCCGCCAGGCTCGCCGCGCGTGCTGCGGGTGGTGGCCGACGCCGGGGAGCACGGTCTGGTCGACCGGTGGGTGGTGGAAGGCGTGCAGGGCTCCGCCGTAGACCACCAGGCGCCAGTCGACGCCCGCGGCCCGCATCTCGGCGGCGAAGGCGTCCCGTTGCGCGGCGGGCATGATCGGGTCCTCCGATCCGACCCCCGCCCACACGGGGCACCGGATGCGCGCCGCTTCGCCCGGGCGGCCCGTGGTCACTGCGTTGACCGTCCCGATCGCCCGCAGGTCGACCCCGTCGCGCCCGAGTTCCAGTGCGATCGCGCCCCCGGTGCCGTAGCCGATGGCGGCGATCCGGTCGGGGTCGGTTCGCGGTTCGGCGCGCAGCACATCGAGTGCCGCGTGGCCGATACCCCGCATCCGGTCGGGGTCGGCGAGCAGCGGGGTCACACGGGCCAGCATGTCCTGCGGGTCGGCGAACCACCGCCCGCCGTGGATGTCGAAGGACAGGGCGACGTAACCCAGTTCGGCGAGGGCGTCGGCCCGGCGGCGCTGGAAGTCGTTCAGACCCGTTCCCTCAGGTCCGATCAGCACTGCGGGCCGGGGGCCGACACCGGCGGGGAGCGCGAGGTGACCGACCATCGTGAGCCCGTCAGCCGGGTATTCGACCGTGTGTGTGGTGACCGTTGTCATGAGACCGGACGCTAGTGATGACCGAGCCCGGCCGGGCCGGACTTCACGGTCGGCAGAACAGCGCGGGTGCGGGGCCCGCGGGTGGCTGTTGTGGAGGGCTGGTCCAGGAAGTGCCGGGGTCGTGCCGGCGGCCACCCGTACGATCCGGCGATCCGGCCGGCATTTATAGCAGCACTGTTATGTTGGCGCGGTGACGACCCAGGACCCCACCGAGCTGCCCGATCCCTGGCAGTCGCTGCACACGCTGCTGGCCGCCATGGACGCCGAGATCGAACAGGTCTACATCGAGCGTGGCATCGAGGGGGTGCGGCCCCGGTTCGTCTGTCCGCTGATCCGGCTCGCCCACACCGGGCCGCTGACGGTCCGTGGACTCGCCGAGTCACTGGACCGCACGCACTCGGCGGTCAGCCAGACCGTCGCCGCCATGCGCAAGGAGGAGCTGGTCACCTCCGAGCCGGGGCCCGACGCCCGCACCCGGCGGATCGACCTGACCGAGCGTGGCCGGTCGCTGGTGCCGTTCCTGGAGGCCGAGTGGCGCGCCACCCACGCGGCGGTCGCGGAGCTGGACGGCGAGGTCCCGTATGCGCTGACCTCGGTCGTCGACGAGCTGCGGCGCTCGCTGGAACGCCGGTCGATGCGGCAGCGCGTCCTCGACCACCTCGTGCCACCGCGGTGAGGGCGCGCGGCCGGTTCCTCGACACCCGCCCGCTGCGCGGCAGCCGGCCGTTCCGCGATCTGTGGATCGGCTCCTCTGCCTCCCAACTCGGCGGGCAGATAGCCACGGTGGCGGTGCTGGCCCAGGTCTGGGACCTGACCGGCAGCCCGGTGGGTACCGGCGCCATCGGGCTGGCCACCGGGGTGCCGATGGTGTTGTTCGGGCTGCTCGGCGGCACGCTGGCCGACACCGTGGACCGCCGAGCGGTCGTACGGGCCACCACCGCGGGCCAACTGCTGGCCGCCGTGGGGCTGTGCGTCCAGGCAGCCGTGGGCAACCGGAGCGTGCTGGTGCTGCTCGGCCTGGTCGCCCTGGGGGCCGCCTGCGGTGCGCTCGGTGCTCCTGCCCGGCGCACGTTTCCGGTCCGGTTGCTGCCGGCCGACCAGGTCGCGGCCGGTCTCGCGCTGACCAATGTCTCCTTCCAGGCGGCCATGCTGGCCGGACCCGCGCTGGCCGGACTGGTCATCGCCCGCTGGGACTTCTCCGCCGCCTATGCCGCGCAGGCCGTCGCCGTCGCGGTGTCGGCGCTCGCGGTGACCCGCCTTCCGTCCATGAAGCCCGAGGGTACGGACGGCGGGGCTGGCAGCAGGCGGCGACCGGAGCGTGGCGGATGGCGCATCGTCCTGCGTCGGCCGACTTTGTGGGGATCGATGGCGACCGACCTGTCCGCGACACTGCTCGCCATGCCGATCGCGCTCTTCCCCCTGGTCAACGAGATCCGCTTCGACGGCGACCCGCAGACCCTCGGCCTGTTCCTCTCGGCCGTCGCGGTCGGAGGCATCACGGCCGGTCTGCTCTCCGGCACGGTGACGCGCCTGCGTCGTTCCGGACTCGTCCAGTTGACCGCGGCCGGTGTCTGGGGTCTGGCGCTGGCGGGCTTCGGCCTGGCCGGGCCCCTGTGGGTGGTCCTCGGCTGCCTGGCCGTGGCCGGGGCCGCCGACACCGTGTCGGTGGTGTCCCGTAGCGCCCTGGTCCAGTTGGAGACCCCGGACGCCTACCGGGGACGCGTCTCGTCCGTGGAACACGTCATCGGCGTCGCGGGTCCCGAACTCGGCAACTTCCGTGGAGGTCTGCTGGCGTCGGTCACGTCCGCACCCTTCGCCCTGGTCATCGGTGGCCTGTCCGCCACCGCGGCGGTCGCTGTGGTGGCGGCGACCAACTCCTCCCTCCGTGCCTACCGCACTTCGCGCGGTGCCGTCGAGTCGTCCCCGCCCTGGGCCGACGACGCCGCTCCGGCCCCGGCCACCGGACAGGCGTGAGCGCCCGGCCGCGCGACCGGCGAGGAGCGCGGCCGCCCACCGGACCGGAACGAGCAGGGCTACCGGGGCTCGACGATGCGGGTCAGGAGGCGAACGAGTTGTGTGCGCTCCTCGGGCGTCAGGGCGGCGGTCAGTTCGTCGTTCGCCGCGCGGCTCAGCTCCTCCGTGCGGAGCAGGAGACGCTTCCCGCCGGACGACAGGGCGATCACGTTCTTCCGGCGGTCCACGGTGTCCGGCGTACGTGTCACGAGGCCGTCGTTCTGGAGATCGTCGAGGATCGCGACCATGTCCTTGGGGTCGATTCCCAGGCTTCGGCCCAGCTCGGCCTGTGACAGGGAACCCATGTCGGCGACGGCCGCCAGAACGGCATGATGCGTCATCCGCATGCCCACCTCGGCGAGGGCCGCGCCGACGAGCCGGTGACCGCGGGCGGCGGCGCGGCCCAGGAGCCAGCTGGGCAGGGCGCGGATACGGGCGGGAGCGTGTCCGGTCTCGGCCATGGGAGGCAGGCTACGTCCAGGGGAGCGGGCTGCCCAGACAGCCGGCGGGCTCACCTCACCCCGTGCCTTCCGGCTGAGGACCGGAAATGCGGAGGCCGGAGGGCTCGTTTCGACGGGCGGGGCGGCCCGCACCCGCTGTCGTCCGAGCGGAGACAGGCCGGCCGGCCGTCATGCTGATCGCGAAAAGTACTGGCCGGGCGGCCGGGCGCGCGGGTAGTCCTTGACCATGACCTCATCCGAAACGCTGCTTGCCGGGACCCGGCGTGCTCTGCTCCACCGCATCGCCACCGCTCAGGCCGAGGGGCGAACTCCCTCGCTCGTGGCCGCTGTACAGCGCGAGGGCGCGATCGTCTGGACCGGTTCACGTAGTTGTGTGGACGGCCACGGACCCGACGACGACACCCAGTACAGGATCGGCTCCCTCACCAAGATCTTCACCGCCGTCATGGTGCTGCGCCTGCGCGACGAGGGTCTACTGGGCCTGGACGACCCACTGGAGAAGCATCTGCCCGGTACGGGGGTCGGGGGCGTGACCGTGTTCCAGTTGCTGGGCCACAGCGCCGGTCTGACCGCGGAGGCGCCCGCGCCCTGGTGGGAGCGGACCCCGGGCAGCATCAGGCCCGAACTGTCGGACGTGCTCGGGGAGCAAGCCCTGCCGCACCCCCCAGGCCACGTCCATCACTACTCCAACCCTGGGTACACCCTCCTCGGCGCACTCGTCGAGAAGATCCGAGGTGACACCTGGGCCGCAGTGTTGCGCCGAGAGGTCCTCGAACCGCTGGGAATGGACCGTACGACTGTTCAGCCGCAGGCTCCGCACGCGGGGGGATGGGCCGTGCACCCATGGGCCGATGTCATGCTTCCCGAGCCGGCCGAGGATCTGGGCCTCATGGCTTCGGCGGGTCAGCTCTGGTCGACCACCACCGACCTCCTCCGCTTCGCGCTGTTCCTGGCGCGGGGCGACGACCGTGTGCTGAACGCGTCCTCGGTCGAGCAGATGCGGGCCCCCGCGGCCCCGGCGGAGGCCCATGACTCCATCGGGAACTACGGTCTGGGCCTCCAGGTGCTGCGGCAGGGGAGCCGTAGGCTCCTCGGGCACACCGGATCACTTCCGGGGTTCCTGGCCGCTCTGTGGTTCAGCACCGAGGACGATGTCGCGGCCGTGGTCCTTACCAACGCCACCTCCGGTCCGGCGGTCGCCGCAGTCGCCGCAGACCTCGTCCGGATCGTCGCCGAGGCCGAACCGAGGATCCCGGAGCCCTGGCGCCCGCTGCCCGAGGTGGACGCGGACCTGTTGGCGCTGACCGGCACCTGGTACTGGGGAACGGGTGCGCACACCCTGAAGCTCCTCGCGGATCGGTGGCTGGAGCTGCGACCGTCGCAGGGGTCAGGGCGCGGAGCCCGCTTCCGCGCGCGCCCTGACGGGGCGTGGACCGGTCTCGACGGCTACTACGCGGGCGAGACGCTCCGCATCGTGCGTGCGGACAACGGCACCGTGGACCATCTCGATCTGGGTTCCTTCGTCTTCACGAGAGAGCCGTACGACACCGGAGCGGCCGTGCCCGGAGGCGTGGATGAGGGAGGCTGGCGCGGACTGCCCGGGTGAGGGCAGGGCCAGCCGACGCTGTTTCACGTGAAACGGTCTCTTACCAGGGCTGTTTCACGTGAAACAGCGACCGCGGGCGATGCCTTTCCCTTTTGGCTCAGGCCGTGAGTTCGCGCTCCAGCGGTGTGCGGAAGCGCGGGGTGACCCTGGTGTCGCCCACCCATGCCCTCAGTCGGGCCGCCTCCGCCTCGATCAGGGGCGAGGCGTCCTGGCCGACGTCGGACAACAGCCGCCACACGAGCTCGCCGTCGGCCCGCTGTGCCCAGCCGCCCACGATCCGGCCGTTCCACCAGACGGTCGGTCCGATGTTCCCGGCGCGGTCGAACAGCGTCGCCCGGTGGCCGGCCGGGAGGTGGAAGCCGCGGTCGGCCCAGCCCATCGCGCTCGGGTCGAGGGCGGGCAGCAGTGCGGCCCAGGGCTCCACGGCCGGCTCCGGGGCGAGATCCCCGGGGGCGACCCAGCCGGATGCCCCGTCGTCGAGCAGTACCTCCTCCGCGCCGACGGCGGCCAACGCCGTGCGTGTGTCGCGGAGACCCCAGCCGGTCCACCACTTCAGGTCCGCCTCGGTTCCGGGTCCGTACGAGAGGAGCCAGCGACGCGCCACCTCGGCCTGCGCCTCGGCCGTGGTCGACGTGGGCCATGGCTCGGTCACCGTCCACCGGAACTGGCTTGAGGTCCAGGAGCCGCGTGGCCTGTCCCGCCGGATGAGTCCGTCGGCGGCCATCAGCCGGATCACCCGGGAGGCGACTCCCTGCACGGTTTCCTGCCGGGTACCAGGGAAGACCGTGATCTTGGTGCGCAGGGCCGGTACGGCTGCGGAGAGCTGGCTACCGGTGGCCTGAACCTGTTCAGCCAGCGCGGCGAAGGCCTGCCGTTCGGTCTCGGCGAGCCAGCGCTCGTCCAGCCCCTTGCCGTCCTCCTTCAGATGCTTGAGGAAGGTGCGCCGCTCCTTGGCCGCGACGGCCCGAGCATTCGCGGCGTCGACAGACGGTGCGACCTCGCTGGAGACAGTGAAAAGGGTGTTCCGCAGCGAGAGGAGCCGCACCAGCGAGACATCCTCGTACAGCGCCCGTTCCACGGGGCCCACGCCCGGCTCGGCCAGCCGGGCACATACGGAGAGGTAGAGCGTGGCAGCGTCGGTGGAGTGCAGCGCCACCACCGCGTCGGCGACGGACGGGACGGACGAGGCCCGCGTCGAGGGGGCCAGCAGGTGCCTTCTGCCGAGTCTGACGCGGCGCTGTTCGTCATCGATGCGGTGCATGTGTCTCCTTGCGGACGGTCCGTTTCCGTGCGGAAGAGCCTCGGCGAGGGCGCGGCCGGGCGTCACAGGGCGAGCTTGAACCCCACGTGGCTCGCGGAGAAGCCGAGCCGTTCGTAGAAACGGTGGGCATCGGTCCGGCTGGCGTCGGACGTCAGCTGCACCAGACGGCAGCCCTGGCGCCGTGACTCGTCGACCGCCCACTGGATCAACTGGGTCCCGAGACCGGTTCCGCGTTCGTCGGCGTGGATACGGACCCCTTCGATGATCGAGCGGGTGGCGCCTCGCCGGGACAGACCGGGAACGATGGTCAGTTGCAGCGTTCCCACGACGCGTGCCTCGCGCACGGCGACGACCAGATGCTGGTTCGGGTCGTCCGCCAGCCGCCGGAACGCCGACCGGTACGGGGCGAGGTCGTCCGGCGACTCACGCTCGGCGCCGAGCGGGTCATCGGCCAGCATGGCCACGACGGCAGGGAGGTCGGTGAGTGCGGCGGGGCGTATGTCGAGATCGCTCATGATCGGCAGACTACGCAACAACAGGGCCGCTCAGGCAGGGACTTTGAGGGCTTCGACCGTCCTGACCAGAGGAGCGAGCTCCGGATTCTCCGCAGCCTCGTCGAGCGCTGCGCGCAGGGCGCGGTCATTGGTCGGCCTGGCCTCGTTCAGCAGTGTGAGGCCGGCGTCCGTGACGTCGGTGTAGATGCCCCGGCGGTCCGTGTCGCACAGATAGCGGGTCAGCAGGCCGCGGTCCTCAAGGCGGGTGACGAGCCGCGTGGTGGCGCTCTGGCTCAGCACCACGGCGTCCGCCACCTGCTTCATCTGCAGATGGCCGCCGGTGCCGCTGTGCTGGCGGCTCAGGACGTCGAGCAGCGAGTACTCGCGCGCGCTGAGGCCGTGGCCGGACTGGAGCGCCCGCTCGATCCGGGCCTCGATCTTTCCGTGGAGCAGGGAGAGGGCGCACCAGCTCTGAGCGAGGGCGGTGAGTGCGGGATCCGTCGCTGTCATGTCTCTCTCCTCGGGGCGCGGGAGCTGCTGCGTCCAGGATAGGACACCCGTGCAATAGTCCGCGCTTGCAATTAACCGGCGTATGCAATTATTGTGCACGCTCGTAAAGTGCATCCGCAATGATGAGTGAAAGGGAAGCCATGCCACTCGCCCTCCTGGCCCTGGCCGTCGGGGCCTTCGGGATCGGCACCACCGAGTTCGTGATCATGGGCTTGCTCCCCGATGTCGCGACGGACTTCCAGGTCTCGATCCCGACCGCGGGGTTCCTGGTCACGGGCTATGCCCTCGGAGTGGTCCTCGGCGCTCCGCTGATGACCGTCCTGGGCATCCGGACCACCCGTAAACGCATGCTCATGTTCCTCATGGGGCTGTTCGTCGTGGGCAACGTGGTGTCAGCCCTCGCCCCCGTCTTCGGCGTGATGCTGGCCGGACGGGTGATCGCCTCGCTCGCCCACGGAGCCTTCTTCGGCATCGGATCGGTCGTGGCCGCCGGGCTGGTCGCCCCCGAGAGGAGGGCCGGCGCCATCGCCCTGATGTTCACCGGGCTCACCGTCGCCAACGTCGTCGGTGTCCCGCTGGGCACGTTCATCGGCCAGGCCGTCGGGTGGCGGACCACCTTCTTCGTCGTCGCGGGGCTCGGCGTCCTCGGCTTCCTGGGCGTGGCGAAGCTCGTGCCCGAGCAGCCGAAGCCCGAGCACGTACGCATCCGCAGAGAGCTGGCCGCGTTCCGTGATGTCCAGGTGCTGCTGGCCATGGCGATGACCGTCCTGGGCTTCGGCGGCGTCTTCGCGGCGATCACCTACATCACGCCGATGATGACGGAGGTCGCCGGCTACGCCCCGGGCTCCGTCACCTGGCTGCTGGTCCTCTTCGGTCTCGGCATGGTCGGGGGCAACCTGCTCGGCGGCAGGTTCGCGGACCGCCATCTGATGCCGCTGCTGTACGTGTCGCTCGGCGCCCTCTCCCTGGTCCTCGCGCTGTTCACGCTGACCGCTCACCACAAGGTCTTCGCCGCCGTCACCGTCGTCCTCATCGGAGCCCTGGGCTTCGCGACCGTGCCCCCGCTCCAGAAGCGGGTGCTGGACCATGCGGCAGGGGCGCCGACGCTGGCCTCGGCCGTGAACATCGGGGCCTTCAATCTCGGCAACGCCCTGTCGGCGTGGCTCGGTGGTGTGGTCATCGCGGCCGGCCTCGGCTACACCGCACCCAACTGGGTGGGCGCGCTCCTGGCTGCCGCCGCGCTGCTGCTGGCCCTGCTCTCGGGAGCGATCGAGCGCCGTGCGCCCGGTTCCGGCACCAGCAGGCCCGTCGCCGGGCACACGCCGCGGCCGGCTTCCGTCACCGTGGGACGGCGCTGACCCCAAGGCGGCCGCGGCGAGTACGCCCCCAGGGCTTCAGGACCGAGATTGCGGTGATGAAGAGGTAGGTGGCGGAGGCCACGGCCGGGGCGATCACCAGATCGACATCGACTGAGCCTTGGGCGGCCGCCGCGTCGATGGCGGGGCGAAGGGAGAAGACGGAGAGGCCGACTGTGACGAGCGTCAGCCAGAACTTCGTCCAGACCCACCGGTGCCGGGCCAGTCCCCAGGGCGTGCCGAGTGCCAGTACCAGCCCGCTGATGAGCGAGGCCAGCGCGACCGGTACGACGAGCCAGTCACCGAAGACCTTCATGGCGCGCGTGGAAGCATGCGCCAGCGCGGGGTCGCCCGTGCGGAACGCGGTGAGGGACAGGGTCAGCAGGCCCACGGTCAGGCCCAGCCAGCTCACGGATACGGCGACATGGGCGACGAGGATGCTGCGGCGTACGCGACGCTTGAGTGGTTTCACGTGAAACACGGTGGCAAGCGCGGGGTGCGTGGTCGTCTGACGCGGGGAGTATCCGCGGCTACCGGCCTCGGCGTACCCGGTCTGTGAACGAGGTGGCGCATCGGGCCGTTGCGCTCGTGTCAGCCCAGGTCGGGGGCGTGCATCGCCCGTACTCCCTCGATGTTTCCGTCCAGGTAGTGGCGGAGCGAGAGCGGCACCAGATGAACCGCGGCGATCCCCATCCGGCTGAAGGGGACCCGCACGATCTCGTACTCACCGCAGGGCTCGTCGATCTCCGGGCCGTGCCGGCGGGTCGGGTCCATGGACGCCAGGCGGCAGACGAAGAAGTGCTGCACCTTCACGCCCTTGATGCCGCCGGCCTCGATGTGCTCGACCGTGTCGACGAAGCAGGGCACGACATCGACGACCTTGGCGCCCAGCTCCTCGGCGACTTCGCGGTGCAGGGCGTTGATGACGGTGTCGTCCTCGGGCTCGACGCCGCCTCCAGGCGTGACCCAGTACGGATCGACCCCGGGCTTGGTGCGCTTGATCAGGATGAGGTCATCGCCGTCGAGCAGAACGGCGCGTGCGGTGCGCTTGACCACAGGGCGTTCGGTCATGGCAAGAGAGTGGCCCAGGAAACCCGTTCTGAAACTCCCGCCGCTCCACGGAACGGCCGGCCGACCGAAGCACGCGGCGCCCACGGGAGCCGGGACGGCCCGAGCCATGAGGCTCGGGCCGCCTGCGACGACGGGGGCCGCACCGGGCCACCGCTCTGTCAGCGGGCAGCCTCGTCGAGCGCGTTCTCGACGTCCGCCAACAGGTCCTCCGGGTCCTCGGCGCCCACGGAGAGACGGATGAAACCCTCCGGCACCGCGTCCCCACCCCACCGCGCCCGGCGCTCGGCGGTCGACCGCACACTGCCGAAGCTCGTCGCGTCGTCGACTAGTCTCAGCCCGGCCAGGAAGCGTTCGGCGGTGTCCTTGTCCGCCAGCACGAAGGAGACCACCGAGCCGAAGCGGCGCATCTGCCGTACGGCGGTCGGGTACGACGGATCGGTGGGCAGCCCCGGGTAGCGCAGCCCCGCCACATCGGTGCGCCCGGACAGGAACTCCGCGAGAGCGAGCGCCGTGCCGCACTGCCGGTCGACCCGCAGCTGCAGCGTGGACAGCGAACGGTGTGCGAGCCAGGCCTCCATGGGACCGGGGATCGCGCCGACGACCTTGCGCCACCGCCGTACGCCCGCGGACAGTTCGGGGTCCTTGCAGGTCACATGGCCCAGGAGGAGGTCGCCGTGCCCGGTCATGGCCTTGGTGTCGCTGGCCACGGAGAAGTCCGCGCCCAGCTTCAGGGGCCGCTGGCCGAGCGGGGTGGCCAGTGTGTTGTCGACAGCGACCAGCGTGCCCGCCCCGTGCGCGGCCGCGACCAGCCGGCGCACGTCGCAGACGTCGAGTCCGGGGTTGCACGGGGTCTCCAGCCACAGCAGCTTCGCGCCGTCGAGGGCCCGCAGCTGGGCGTCGCCGCCGGTCGGCGCCGTGCGCACCTGGACGCCGTACGCCTCCAGCTGCTCCCTGACGAGGGGGAGCGCCTGGTAGCCGTCGTCCGGCAGGACCACGACGTCGCCCGCACGTGCCCCGGAGAGCAGGACGGCCGAGACGGCCGCCATCCCGGAGGCGAAGACCGTGGTCTCCACCTGCTCCCCCGGCGCCTCCAGCTCCCCGATCGCCTGCTCCAGGAGGGTCCACGTCGGGTTGGTGTCCCGGCCGTAGGTGTAGGGGCCGACCGGCTCACCGGACAGATGGAAGTGCGCGGCGAAGACCGGGCCGGGCAGGGTCGGTTCGTACTGCCGCGGCGCGGGCAGTCCCGCTCGTACGGCCCGGGTTCCGTCGCTCGTGGTGCTCATCTCTGCTTCCTCGTCTCTCTTCCGCCTCTTCGCCCGCCCGCTCCCCACCGTGCCAGGAGACGGCGCGGGTCAGTCCTCGTCGGGCAGGACGACGTTGAGGGCCCAGGAGACCACCGAGATGATCAGGCCGCCCAGGACGGCGGTCCAGAAGCCCTGGACATGGAAGCTCACGTCGAGGACCCCTGCCAGCCACGAGGTCAGCATCAGCATCAGGGCGTTGACGACCAGGGTGATCAGCCCGAGCGTCAGGATGAACAACGGCAGGGTCAGAAGCTTGACCACCGGCTTCACGACAAAGTTGACCAGGCCGAACAGGAGCGCGACCACGAGAAGGGTGAGCGCCTTACGGGCGGTGCTGTGGCCGGTCAGCGTGATGTCCTGGAGCAGCCAGGTGGCCACGGCCAGCGCACCCGCGTTGGCGATCGTCTTGACTACGAAATTCTTCATGTGTCTGATCGTGGCAGACACGATCGACGGTGGACACCGGCGGCGGGGTACGAGAAAAGGCACGAGGGGCGGACGGACGATGAAGGCATTCAGACTGGACGAACTGGAGGCGGAGCGTGCCGCCAACGACGGCGCCTACCTGCAGTTCGTGCGCGAACGCACCATGTCCGTCGGCCTGTACGCCCTGGACGCCGGGTCGCTCGATCCGCAGCAGCCGCACCAGCAGGACGAGGTCTACCTCGTGGTGAGCGGCCGCGCCTCGATCACGGTCGGCGCGGAGACCACCCAGGTGGGCCGGGGGAGCGTCGTGTACGTGCCCGCCGGCACCGCCCACAAGTTCCACCACATCACCGAGGACCTGCGGGTGATGGTGGTCTTCTCCCCGCCCGAGGGCTGAGTGCCGGAGCCCCGGGTTCCCTAGGGGACCGCTCAGGGGTCTTCAAGGGGTCCCACCCCTCCGCGGAGGGGTGGGACCGCTCTAGCATCGAGGCAGGAACTCACAGAGACGAGGTACGGACGATGGCGATGCGGGAGATTTTCGCGGGGATGCCCTGGTGGGTGAAGTGGGTCGCGGTGCCGCTCATCGCGCTCGTCGTGTTCGGCGGCCTGATCGCCAGCGTGGTCGGGTTCGTCATCGGCCTGCTCTTCAAGGTGCTGATCTTCGTCGTCCTGGTCGGCGGCCTGATCTTTGTCGTGCGCAAGTTCCTGTCGTCCTCCCGGAGCGACTGGTAAGGACGCCGGGGCGACCGGTGAGGACGATCGTGCGTCCCAGGGCCCGTGACACCCGGTGACGGGCCGGTGAGACGCTGATACGTCGATTAGGCCAGCTGAGCGAAGTCCGGGACGAAACGTTACCCGTGACGGAACGTGCCGATACAGTTGCGTTCCGCTGCCGCCAGCTGGGAAATGACTGTCCGTCACCATCCTGCCCAGTGATCTGCGTGACCGTCCGGTCCGGACCCCAGGCTCGCGGCGGGCTCGTGGGGGCGGCCCCCGCGGGAGGGCTGAGAGCCCGTCACCATGCCTGGGGGTGACCTGTGACCACGGCATCGAACACCGCTGTCCCGACATTGATCGGATCGGTTCAGCGGGCGCTGAGACTGATGGAGGCTGTGGGCACCCATCGGGAGGGCGCCCCCGCGAAGCAACTGGCGCGGGAGGCGGGACTTCCTCTTCCCACCGCCTATCACCTGCTGCGCACCTTGACCCACGAGGGCTATCTCCGCAGGGAGAACGGGGTGTTCCTGTTCGGCGCGGCCACCGAGAAGCTGGCCGGCGGCCGGGCCTCCGCCTCCCGGCCCGGCGTCATCGTGGACTCCCTCGCCCACTGGGCCGACGTGATCGGCGCCCCTGTGTACTGCGCCCTCTACCGGGACGGCGAGATCGAACTGGTCGCGGTGGCCGACAGCCCGGCTGTGCCCTCCGTGCGCGAGTGGGCCGCCTTCCGGGAGACCGGGCATGCCCACGCGCTCGGCCAGTGCCTGCTGGGGCAGCTCGACGAGCGGGGGCGCGAGGACCATCTCGACCGGTATCCGGTCCGGCAGCTGACGCGCTACTCCGTACGGGACCGCCGGACGTTCCTCGCGCGGCTGCGCTCGATGAAGCGGACGGAACCCGTCGTCGAGCGTCAGGAGTACGCGCTGGGGACGGTGTGCGCGGCCATCCCGATCACGGTGGGCCCCGCTGTCGCGGCGATGGCCGTTTCGCTCCCCCTGGAGCAAGAAGAACGGTTGCTCGCTGCGATCGAACAACTACGCTGCGAAGTAACCACGTTCTTGCGCTCGTTCGTGTTCTCTATCAGTATCTGAAAAATCACTCCTTGTGATCTGCTATCGCGTGCATCACGATGGCGTCAATAGGGCCATGGGGGATCATTCCTGGCCAGTTTCATCTACTGCGGGGTTGAACGATGCGCGAGTCGGTTCAAGCAGAGGTCATGATGAGCTTCCTCGTCTCGGAGGAACTCTCGTTCCGTATTCCGGTGGAGCTCCGGTACGAGGTCAGCGATCCGTATGCGATCCGCATGACCTTCCACCTGCCCGGTGACGCCCCCGTCACCTGGGCGTTCGGTCGTGAGTTGTTGCTGGACGGGCTCAACAGCCCGAGTGGCGACGGCGATGTGCACATTGCCCCGACCGAACCCGAGGGTCTCTCGGACGTACACATCCGGCTCCAGGTGGGCGCCGACCGTGCGCTCTTCCGGGCCGGCACAGCACCTCTTGTGGCATTTCTCGACCGGACGGACAAGTTGGTACCACTGGGACAGGAGCACACGCTGGGTGACTTCGACGGCAGTCTGGAAGAGGCCCTGGGCCGCATCCTCGCCAAGGAGCAGAACGCGGGCTGAACGGGCGAGGGCACCGCTGCGTCCGTGAGCCCGCGTGCTCACGTCTTGCGGCGTCGGCCCCTCCCGGTCCGTACGGGTGCAGGAGCTCCGGCTTCCGCGCCGAGCCCCGTGCGGTCCGCGGAGACCACCAGGGCGGCGAGCACGGTCGTCACCGGCACCGAGGCGACCAGCCCGATCGACCCGACGAGCGTCCGGACGATCTCCTCGGCGACCAGTTCGCTGTTGGCCACCACTCCGACGCTGCTCTGCGCGATGGAGAAGAGCAGCAGCAGGGGCAGCGCCGCGCCCGCGTACGCGAGCACGAGGGTGTTGACGACCGAGGCGATGTGGTCGCGGCCGATCCTGATACCGGCCTTGTACAGCCGCCGGACCCCCATGGTGGGGTCCGCCTGGTGCAGTTCCCAGACCGCCGACGTCTGGGTGACGGTCACGTCGTCGAGCACGCCGAGCGATCCGATGATGACACCGGCCAGCAGCAGGCCGCTCATGTCGATCTCCGGGTACAGCCCGTGGATCAGGCCGGTGTTGTCGTCGGTGTTGCCGGTCAGGCTCGCCCAGCCGATGAAGAGGGAGCCCAGGAGGCCGATCAGCACCAGTGAGATGAGTGTGCCGAGGACGGCGACGGAGGTACGGGCCGTCAGCCCGTGGCAGGTGTAGAGGGCGATCAGCATGATCGCGCTGGCCCCGACGACGGCCACGAGCAGCGGGTTCGAACCCTGCAGGATCGCCGGCAGGATGAACAGCGTGAGCACCGCGAACGAGACCGCGAGGGCGATCAGCGCCATGAGTCCGCGCAGTCTGCCCACGCCGACCACCGCCAGGGCGAAGATTCCGGCCAGCAGGGCCATCGGGAACGAACGGTCGACGTCCGTCACCGAGTACTGGAGGTCGCGGGGCGCGTCGGGCGCGTACGCCACGACCACCCCCTGACCCTGCTTCAGCTTCCGGGTCGCGTCGGGCTGGATGATCTCGACGAACGTGCGGCCCTTGTCCTTGCCGGTCGTCACCTCGACCGTGGCCTTCTTGCACGAGCCCGTCTGCTCGGCGACGGCCTCACGCCCGGACGGCGTCGAGGTGTCGCCGGTCGGCGGCACCTGCCCGGCGTTCACGTCGGCGCAGTCGACCGCGACGACCTTCACCACCCGGCCGTCCTGGGTCTGCCGGTCGAAGCCGACGCCCGTGCGTTCGTGGGCCGGGGCCCCGCCGGGCCAGAGCGCCACCATCCCGACGAGGACCGCGGTGGCGAAGGGGATGAGCACGGCCGCGATGACCTTGCGCAGATGTGTGGAGACCGGTGCGGCCGGACCGTGGCTGTGCGTGTGGGCATGCGCATGGCTCTGCGTGCTGCCCGGAGCGGGGTCGTGGGGGTCGGGTGCGCTGTGTGGGGACGTCACCCCGCGATCATCCCAAGAAGAGGGGAGGCCCTCTGGCCAGCACGCCAGACGGGAGGCTAGCGTGGAGACACCTTTGCACACGCGGGAGCTCGGAGCACCGGGCTGAGAGGGCGCTGACCTCCGTATATCCGTACGGGACACGCTGCGCCGACCGCCGAACCTGTTACCGGGTAATGCCGGCGTAGGGAGTAGGTCTCATGACCACAGCGGACGCACGCACGCCTGCCTCGAAGCAGAATGCGCAGAAGGCGCCTGACACACGGAAAGTGCCTGACGCGCGAAAGACCCCGGATGTGCGGAATGCTCCGGCGGGCGAGGACGGGAAGTCCATCGGCTGGCACAAGGGGTACGTCCAGGGCTCGCGCCCGGACCTCCGGGTGCCGGTCCGTCAGGTGCACCTCACCAACGGCAAGGACGTGACGCTCTACGACACGTCGGGGCCGTACACCGATCCCGCCACCGGGACCGATGTCCGCCGGGGGCTCGCGCCCCTGCGGGAGAACTGGATCGTCGCCCGCGGGGACACCGAGGAGTACGAGGGACGCCCCGCGCGCCCCGAGGACGACGGGCTCAAGCACACCTCGCCGCGCGGAGGTCTGCGCAACCTCGACGCGGTCTTCCCCGGACGGCCGCGCCGCCCCCGCCGCGGTCGCGACGGCCGGCCGGTCACCCAGCTCGCCTACGCCCGCCGCGGCGAGATCACCCCGGAGATGGAGTACGTCGCGATCCGGGAGGACGTCGCGCCCGACGTCGTCCGCGAGGAGATCGCGGCGGGCCGGGCGGTGCTGCCGGCCAACGTGAACCACCCGGAGATCGAGCCGATGATCATCGGCAAGCGGTTCCTGGTGAAGGTCAACGCCAACATCGGCAACTCCGCGGTCACCTCCTCCATCGAGGAGGAGGTGGACAAGATGACCTGGGCGACCCGGTGGGGCGCCGACACGGTGATGGACCTGTCCACCGGCCGCAACATCCACACCACCCGCGAGTGGGTCCTGCGCAACTCCCCCGTTCCGATCGGGACCGTCCCGCTCTACCAGGCGCTGGAGAAGGTGGACGGCCACGCCGAGGAGCTGACCTGGGAGATCTACAAGGACACCGTGATCGAGCAGGCGGAACAGGGCGTCGACTACATGACGGTGCACGCCGGCGTACGGCTGCCGTACGTCCCGCTGACCGCCCGCCGCAAGACGGGCATCGTCTCCCGGGGCGGGTCGATCATGGCGGCCTGGTGCCTCGCCCACCACCAGGAGTCCTTCCTGTACGAGCACTTCGAGGAGCTCTGCGAGATCCTCGCGGCCTACGACGTGACGTACTCCCTCGGCGACGGCCTGCGCCCCGGTTCCATCGCCGACGCGAACGACGAGGCGCAGTTCGCCGAGCTGCGGACGCTGGGTGAGCTCAACTCCGTGGCCAAGCGGTTCGGTGTGCAGACGATGATCGAGGGGCCGGGGCACGTCCCGATGCACAAGATCAAGGAGAACATCGACCTCCAGCAGGAGATCTGCGAGGAGGCGCCGTTCTACACGCTCGGCCCGCTGACCACCGATGTGGCACCCGCGTACGACCACATCACCTCGGGCATCGGGGCGGCGATGATCGCCTGGTGGGGGACGGCGATGCTCTGTTACGTCACGCCGAAGGAGCACCTGGGGCTGCCCAACCGGGACGACGTCAAGACGGGCGTCATCACCTACAAGATCGCCGCCCACGCGGCCGACCTCGCCAAGGGCCACCCCGGGGCGCAGGAGTGGGACGACGCGCTGTCCGACGCGCGGTTCGAGTTCCGCTGGGAGGACCAGTTCAACCTGGCGCTCGACCCGGACACGGCGCGGGAGTTCCACGACGAGACGCTGCCCGCGGAACCGGCGAAGACCGCGCACTTCTGCTCGATGTGCGGGCCGAAGTTCTGTTCGATGAAGATCTCGCACGACATCCGGCGTGAGCACGGGGCGGACCAGGCCGAGATCGAGGCGGGGATGGCCCGGAAGTCCGAGGAGTTCGCGGCGGCGGGCAACCGCGTCTATCTGCCGCTCGCGGAGACGGGCGGCGGGCCGGCCGACTGACCTGGCCGCCTCGCTGGAGGGGGCCCGCCAGGACACCGGTCCTGGCCGGCCCGCCTCCGCGAAACCCACCGCGAACGGCTTGCCGGCGTCGTCCGTCACCAGGTGGATGCTCCGTCACGCTGTCGCCCGGCTCAGCAGCCCGGCGCCGGGGATTGGGGCCGAGCGACCTCGCGCGCGGTTCGGCCCGGTGGTGCGTGCCTTCCGGCTGTCGGTCGCTCCCGTCGCTGTCAGTGCGCTTCGGTAACGTGCTCGGCACGGAGTCGGGGAGGCGTACAGGTGGGCGGTCCGGTGGTCGAGATGAGCCATGCCGAGGGGTGGGATTTCCGGGCGGGTGCTGAGGTCGGGCCGTTGAGCCCGCAGGAGGCATGGGCGCGGGACTCGGCGGGCCTGCCGTACGTCGTGGCGTACCGGGCCGCCGGGAGCGCGGGGCCGTTCGAGGTCCGTCTGGTGTCCTGGCGTGACCACTACGCCGGGGTGTGGGTGTACGACGAGCATGGACGGCGGGTGGAGCACCTGGAACTGCGGCTGCTGGACGAGGACCGCTTGTTGCGCAGGTACACCGAGCGCTGGGTCTACGCGGGTCCCGAGGTGCCGGAGTTCGAACGGTCCAGCGACCGGACGGTTCTGGAGCTGTTTCCGGGGGGAAGGGGCTCGCTGTCGCGCAGACCGGAAGGAGACACGGGGCCCATGACGGTGACGGTGCCGGACCTCGCTGAGGGCGAAAGGTGGCTGCGGCGGCCTGAGTTCGGCAGCTGGCCGCTGTTCTCTCCCGACAGGTGCGGTGTCGTCGGCTCGATACGGTGCGCGGCTGCGCCGTTCACCAAGACCGGCCCCGGACCGGCCGGGGATCCGTGGTCGCCGCCGCGACCGGGCGGTCCGGGCGGCCTCACCGCCCTGTTCTCGCCCGGCACCCGGATCACCACCGGCGACCACCGGGAGAACACGGTGGTCCTGGAGCCGGATGCCGGTCCGCGACTGCGGGTGCCCAGCGGCCGGCTGGCGGTGGACGACCCGCTCGGCGACGGACGGCCGAGGATCACGATCGAGATCCCGCCGGGCACCTATCCCTTGGAAACGGCGCAGATCGGCTCCGGGTACCACTGCGAGTTCGAGGACACGTGGGTCGAGCGCACCGATTCGCCGGCGGTCCGGCTGCGGGTGAGTGATGAGCCCGTCAAGTCCTGGGCGATGGCTCTGGGGGAAGGGGACGATCTCAGACTGCTGCGCGACGGCCACGCGTACGGGTTCGACACGGGCGGGGCGACCGGCTGTTTCGCGGATGCCGGAGCGTGGCCCGTCCTCCAGGACCGTTACCGACGAGCCATGGCGGACAACGATCCGGACGCGGGCGAGGATCTCGACCCCGACAGCGGCTTCTTCCTGCGGACCGTGGACGAGGAGGCGCGTGCGGACCTGCTCGCGTTCGCGACCGACGGTGACGGGACCCACTCGGTATGGGTGGGCCTGGATGCGTCGGGAGGCGTCGCCTGCGTGGTCGTCCAGGTGGCCTGGCTGCCCGGCTTGAAGGTGGTTTGACCATGCGCCCACTCGGCCTGCGGGTGAGATGTCCGCTCCCTGAAGCTCTCGCACGACGTCCGGCGTGAGCACGAGGGCGGACCGGACCGGGGCCGAGACGGGGAAGGCCCGGACGTCCGGGGAGTACGCGGCGGCGGGTGACCGCGTCCGTTTGCCGGTCATGGACTGAACCGGTCACCCGCACCGGCGCCGGGCGGCCCGTCTGCCGGGCCGCCCACCGGAGGAGTGAAGCCCGGCCGTTGCCTCTGAGAGCGGCGGGCCGCCGCCTGTGGAACTGTCCACGTCCGGGAGGCACCGCCGCGTCCGGATCACTCCGGCTGGTGCTCCGAGCCCCCGAAGTCCGGGCTGGTGAAGTCCGGGCTGGTGAACGTCGGGCGGGGCCCGGCCGAGGGACCGTCCTGCGGGCCCGAGAAGTCCGGCCTGCTGTAGCCGATCTTGGGGATGCGGTGTGCCGACCGGTGCGGGACACGGGCCGCGGGCCCTGCGGTCGGGTCGGCCAGGGCATCCCGCAGGAACGGCAGGATGCCGCGCTCCAGCAGGGCATGGCGCCAGGCCTCCCGGGCGCGGGCCACGTCCTCGGGCAGTTCCTCCTCGTCGTCCTCCATGGCGGGCAGCGCGGTCGAGCCGTTGCGCAACGCGGTGACGAGGAGGCCGATCGCGGCGGCCAGTGTCGCGGCCGCGGCGACCGCGGCGAAGAACCACCCGGCCGCGACCATGGTCCCGGCGAAGGACAGCGACGGGCTGAACGCCTTCAGCAGATAGCCGACCAGCAGGAATATCACGGCGGCGGTCCCCGCGAGCACCGGAGCCAGCGCGGCGATCACCGCGAGGGTGCCGGCCCCGGCCCCGTCGTCCTGGACGGATCCGAGGACCAGGTCCCTCTCCGACACCCCGTCCGGGCCGCGCAGTTCGCCCCGGACGCGCACGTAGTGCTCGTACTCGGGGGCGGCCGCGGCGGTGATCAGGGCGGTGGCGTCGAGCGCCATCGTCCGGAGCTGTTCCGCGTTGAGATGGTCCCCGACCCCGTCGAGGTCCGGGTGTTCACGAGCATGACGCAGTGCGTCGGCGAGGATCCGCTCGTATTCGGGCCGGTCCTCGCTCAGCAGGTGCGGAGCGCTGTTCATGTGCATCCCCCGATGCTCCGTCGGGCCTGATCCGGCCGGGCTGCCGGGCGGATCGGCGGAAACGGAGGAGAGCCTGCTACTGGTACGCCGATGGTAGAGCGATTACGGCAGGACGTGACAGGGGGTTTCCGGAAATAGGCCCGGCGGCCGGTGCGGTCAGGTCGTGAGGGAACTTCCCCGTCGAGCGTCAGTCATGCAGGGGGAGTTGGACGACCAGTAGCTTTCCGGCCATGGTGACGCCGCCGTCCATGGCGATGGCCAGCCCGTCCGCGTACACGTGCGGGCCGTCCACCACGGTGCGCGGGCTGTGCTCGCCGTCCTCCGTGCCGACCTCGCCGAGCAGATAGGGAATCGGGCTGTGACCATGGACGACGCGCTGCCCGCCGTAGGTCGCCATGAGCTCGCGTACGGCCTCCGCGCCGCCCTCGTCCCGGAAGGCGAACCGCTTGGTGAGCTTGCGGAACAGGTCCCAGCACTCGTCCGCGTCGTGGCGCGTGAGAATGGCGTGCACCGTGTCGTTGACGTCTTCGATGGTGGAGCCGTAGTCGAGGTAGGCGGTCGTGTCGGAGTGCATCAGCAGGTGCCCGTCCTCCTCGACGACCGCGTCGAGCCGGGCCATCCACTGGAGGTGGACCTCCTGGAGCCGCTCCATGTCGGTCTTCTGACCGCCGTTGAGCAGCCACGCCGCCTGGAAGGTGGCGGTGCCCGCGCCGGAGTTCACCGGGGTGTCGCCGAACCTCTTGGCGCCGATGAGGAGCAGCTCGTGATTGCCCATCAGGGCCTTGCAGTACCCGCCCGCCGCCGCGGCCTCCGCGGACAGCCGCATGACGAGGTCGATGACGCCGATTCCGTCCGGACCGCGGTCGGTGAAGTCGCCGAGGAACCAGAGCCGGGTGTTGCCGGCCGCCCAGCGGCCCTCGGCGTCGACCAGGCCCTGTTCGCGCAGGGCGGCGAGCAGCTCGTCCAGGTACCCGTGGACGTCACCGACGACGTACAGCGGACCACGGGCCGGGTCGGCTCCCTGGTGCGGCTCCGGCACGGCCCGCACCTGGGCGGTGCCGTCCCGGGTGATCACCGGCAGGTCACGCTCGGTGGGGGTGTACCCCTCCGGCGGGTCGTCGCCCACCGGGACGTTGCCGGGATGCGGCGGGGGCGGGGGCATCGGCGCCTGCGCATAGGGCGGCACGCGGAAGTCGCGCAACGTCGCTGTCCGCACCACGGGTTCCTGACCGGCCCCCTGAGTCATCGACCCCTCCACCACCGTCGCGCCGCCGTACACCTGACGGGCCCTGCCTGGTAGAGGTGGTCCGCGGTGTCGTGCGCCCATCATAGGAATGCGGATCGTGCTGTGTGACGCACCAGGGGTGGTGAATCCGGACGCACTCGGAGTTCACCGGTCAATTGGTCCGGAATGCACCGGTCAGTCCCCGGCGGGTGAGCGTGGCGCGCTGACCGTCGTCCGGGGCGGCCGGCGCTGCGAGGACGTCCGCACGATGAGCTCGGTCGGTATCACCCGCTCCAGCGGCCCGTCGTGTTCGACCCCCTCGATGGCGTCGATGAGGAGCTGGACGACCGCCGTGCCGATGCGGCGCGGTTTGAGCGAGAGCGTCGTGATGGGGGGTTCGGTCGTCGCGTACACCGTGGACTCGCTGCAGCACACCAACAGCAGGTCCTCGGGGACGCGCAGCCCGTAGCGGCGGGCGGCGGCCAGCAGATCCGTCCCGTTGGGGTCGAACAGGCCGTAGACGGCGTCCGGGCGGTCCGGGCGGGCCAGCAGGCGGTCGGCCGCGACCGCGCCCGCACAGGGGTCGTGGGCCGGGTAGGACTCGTAGACCGGGTCCTGGCCGACCCGCTCGCACCAGTGGAGGTAGGCGGTGGTGGACAGGCGGGTGTACGTGTCGGTCGTGGTGCCGGTCAGCAGCCCGATACGGCGGGCCCCCGCCGCGGCGAGATGGTCGAGGAGGTCGAGCACGGCCGCCCGGTGGTCGTTGTCGACCCAGGCGGTCACCGGCAGCGAACCGGCCGGCCTGCCGTCCGAGACGACGGGCAGGCCCTGCCGGACCAGCTCCGTGACCACGGGGTCCTGGTCGGACGGGTCGATCACCACCGTCCCGTCGAGTGCCACGTTGGACCAGACGTCGTGGCGGGAGGTGGCGGGGAGGATGACGAGCGCGTAACCGCGGGCCAGCGCCGCCGAGGTGGCGGCTCTGGCCATCTCCGCGAAGTACGCGAACTCGGTGAAGGTGAAAGGTTCATCCCCGTACGTGGTCACGGTCAGCCCGATGAGGCCTGACTTGCCCGTGCGGAGGGTGCGGGCCGCGGCCGACGGACGGTAGCCCAGGCGCTCGGCGACCTCGCGGACATGGCGACGGGTGGCGTCCGGCAGTCTGCCTTTGCCGTTGAGGGCGTCGGAGACCGTCGTGATCGAGACGCCGGCCGCCGCCGCGACGTCGCGGATGCCCGCCCGTCCCTGCCGGCCGCTGCGCCGGGGCGTCTCTGTCCGGCTCACCTGGTGCTTCCCTGCTGCTGTCATGGCGAGCCGATAGTAGGGCTCCGGAGGCGGGTAGGGCCGGTCGCATATGCCTACATCGACAGGCACGTTTCTGCATGATCGTTAAGTGCTAAATGCCTTGCAAGTGAAGGAAGTTGTGCCATTTCTGGATGAGGATTCACGCGCCGGGGAGTGAGTGCCTGTTGCATGGCCCCGGACGCGCAGCGGCCTCAACTCACCTCTTCGAGGGATGCGCACCACGGAGTGAGCCACCGGCGCGCGCCGGAACCGGATTGCGCCCCCTGCTCCGGCCCGGCGGCGGACGGCGCCGGACCCGAGCCGGACCGGTCCGCGGCCGGTACGGCCCCGCGCGCGAGGAGATTTCGGGCACGCACCATTCGCAGAGGCCTCCAATCCTCATAAGGTGAGCAGTATTCCTGTGTACGGACGGTCGAGGAGGACCTGCGGTGAGCGAGAAGAGCCCCAAGCTGCGCGCCGAGCTGGACGGCGTCCCCGCCTATGTGCCGGGCAAGCCGGCGGCGGCCGGTGGTCCGGCCGCCTTCAAGCTGTCCTCCAACGAGAACCCCTACCCGCCGCTGCCGGGCGTGATGGAGTCGGCTCTCGCGGCCGCCGCAGCCTTCAACCGCTACCCGGACATGGCCTGTACCGGTCTGATGGACGAGCTGTCGGAGCGGTTCGGCGTCCCGGTGTCCCACCTGGCCACCGGCACCGGTTCGGTCGGCGTGGCGCAGCAACTGCTCCAGGCCACCTCGGGCCCGGGTGACGAGGTCATCTACGCCTGGCGGTCCTTCGAGGCGTACCCGATCATCACGCAGGTCAGCGGGGCGACCTCGGTCAGGGTGCCGCTGACCGACGGCGAGGTGCACGATCTCGACGCGATGGCGGAGGCGATCACCGACCGCACCCGGATGATCTTCGTCTGCAACCCCAACAACCCGACCGGCACGGTGGTGCGCAGGGCCGAGCTGGAGCGGTTCCTGGACCGGGTGCCGGGCGATGTGCTGGTGGTGCTGGACGAGGCGTACAAGGAGTTCATCCGGGACGCCGATGTGCCGGACGGCATCGAGATCTACCGGGACCGGCCGAACGTGGCGGTGCTGCGGACCTTCTCCAAGGCGTACGGCCTGGCGGGTCTGCGGGTCGGTTTCGCCGTGGCGCACGAGCCGGTGGCGGCGGCGCTGCGCAAGACGGCCGTCCCGTTCGGGGTCAGCCAGGTCGCCCAGGACGCGGCGGTCGCCTCGCTGCGCGCCGAGGACGAGCTGCTGGGCCGGGTCGGCGCGCTGGTCGGGGAGCGGGCCCGGGTGCGCGAGGAGCTGGTGCGGCAGGGCTGGACCGTTCCCGAGTCGCAGGCCAACTTCGTGTGGCTGCGGCTGGGTGAGCGCACGCTCGACTTCGCCAGGGTCTGCGAGGCGGCCGGTGTGATGGTCCGGCCGTTCGCCGGCGAGGGCGTGCGGATCACGATCGGGGAGACCGAGGCCAACGAGATCTTCCTGAAGGTGGCGGAGGCGTACCGCGGGGAGCTCTGACCCCGCGGCGCCCGCTCCACACCGGCGGCCCCGGACCGTGTCGATGCTTTCGACCGGTCCGGGGCCGTCGTGCTGTGCTCCCGCGCCTCTGCGCGATCACTCCGCGCGGCGGTCGTCGCGATGCCTTCGACCGGGTGTTTCGGAGTGGTCCGGTTCGGGTGGTTCCGCCGGATCGGCCGGAACGCACCCCCGCGCGTCGTCCTCGAAACCATGTGCGCCATAATTGCTTGTGAATGTGAACGCGTTCACAAGCGTGTCCCGTTTCTCCCGTGATCGTCCGGATCAATGGGGACGATTCGAGGCCGTGATCGCGGCGATGCAAGGAGAAGAGGCGTGGATCTAGCTCTGGCACCGGAGACTCTGGCGCGATGGCAGTTCGGCATCACCACCGTCTACCACTTCCTGTTCGTCCCCTTGACGATCTCTCTCGCCGCGCTCACCGCGGGCCTGCAGACCGCCTGGGTGCGGACGGACAACGAGAAGTACCTCAGGGCCACCAAGTTCTGGGGAAAGCTGTTCCTGATCAACATCGCCATGGGCGTGGTCACCGGCATCGTCCAGGAGTTCCAGTTCGGTATGAACTGGTCCGACTACTCGCGGTTCGTCGGTGACGTGTTCGGGGCCCCGCTGGCCTTCGAGGCGCTCATCGCCTTCTTCTTCGAGTCCACCTTCATCGGGCTCTGGATCTTCGGCTGGGACAAGCTGCCCAAGAAGATCCACCTGGCCTGCATATGGATGGTCTCCCTCGGGACGATCCTCTCCACGTTCTTCATCCTGGCGGCCAACTCCTGGATGCAGCACCCGGTCGGCTACCGGATCAACGAGGAACGCGGGCGGGCCGAGCTCACCGACTTCCTCAAGGTGCTCACCCAGGACACCGCGCTCACCCAGTTCTTCCACACCATCACGGCGGCGTTCCTCGTGGGCGGGGCCTTCATGGTGGGCATCTCCGCCTTCCACCTGGCGCGCAAGCGGCACATCCGGGTGATGCGCACCTCACTGCGGGTCGGGCTGGTCACGGTGGTCGTCGCGGGAATGCTCACCGCGGTCAGCGGCGACACCCTCGGCAAGGTGATGTTCAAGCAGCAGCCCATGAAGATGGCCGCCGCGGAGGCCCTGTGGGAGGGCGAGGACGGCGCGCCCTTCTCGCTCTTCGCGGTCGGCGACGTCGCCAAGGGCCACAACGACGTGGAGATCTCCATCCCCGGAGTGCTCTCCTTCCTCGCGGACAACACCTTCACCTCGCACGTCCCCGGTATCAACGACATCAACGAACAGCTCCAGGAGACCTACGGGCCCGGTGACTACCGGCCCAACATCCCGGTCGCCTTCTGGAGCTTCCGGTGGATGATCGGCTTCGGCATGGCGTCCTTCGGACTCGGCCTGCTGGGACTGTGGCTGACCCGGAGGAAGTTCCTGCTGCCACCGGCCCTGCGCACCGGTGAGGACGAGGTGCCCCATCTGGTGCTCTTCAGGAACAAGGCGCTGAGCCCGAAGTTCACCCGGCTCTACTGGATCACCGCGCTGTGGACCATGCTCTTCCCGCTGATCGCCAACTCCTGGGGCTGGATCTTCACCGAGATGGGACGGCAGCCCTGGGTGGTGTTCGGGGTGTTCCAGACCCGGGACGCGGTCTCCCCCGGCGTCTCGCAGGGCGAGGTCCTCACCTCGATGATCGGCTTCACCGCGCTCTACGCGATCCTCGCCGTGATCGAGGTCAAGCTCCTCGTCAAGTACGTCAAGGCCGGCCCGCCGGAACTCACCGAGGCCGACCTGAATCCGCCCAAGAAGATCGGCGGTCACGACGAGGACGACGCCGACCGGCCGATGGCCTTCTCCTACTGAGAGCTGGGGAGCTGAGAGATGGAACTCCACGACGTCTGGTTCGTGCTCATAGCCGTCCTGTGGACCGGTTACTTCTTCCTGGAGGGGTTCGACTTCGGTATCGGGGTCCTCACCAAGCTGCTGGCCCGCGACCGCAAGGAACGCCGGGTCCTGATCAACACGATCGGCCCGGTCTGGGACGGGAACGAGGTGTGGCTGCTCAGCGCCGGCGGCGCGACCTTCGCCGCTTTCCCGGAGTGGTACGCCACCCTGTTCTCCGGGTTCTACCTGCCGCTGCTGATCATCCTGGTCTGTCTGATCGTGCGCGGGGTCGCGTTCGAGTACCGGGCGAAGCGGCCCGAGGAACGCTGGCAGACCAACTGGGAGCACGCGATCTTCTGGACCTCGCTGGTCCCCGCCGTGCTCTGGGGCGTGGCGTTCGGGAACATCGTCCGCGGGGTGAAGATCGACGCCGACATGGAGTACGTCGGCAACCTCTGGGACCTGCTCAACCCGTACGCGCTCCTGGGCGGTCTGGTCACCCTCTTCCTCTTCACCTTCCACGGCGCGGTGTTCGCCGCGCTCAAGACCGTCGGTGACATCCGGGGACGGGCGCGCGCCCTCGCGGTCAAGCTCGGCGTGGCCACCGCGGTGCTGGCGCTGGTCTTCCTCGTGCTGACGCAGCTCGACAACGGTGACGGCTGGAGCCTGGCCGCGCTGCTGGTCGCCGCGGTCTCCCTGGTCGCCGCGATCGGAGCCATCGCGGCCGGGCGTGAGGGCTGGTCGTTCGCGCTGTCCGGCCTGACCATCGCGGCCACGGTGACGATGCTCTTCCTGACGCTCTTCCCGAACGTCATGCCGTCCTCGCTGGACGACGCCTGGAACCTCACCGTCACCAACGCCTCGTCCAGCGGATACACCCTCACGATCATGACTTGGTGTGCGGGCATCGCGACCCCGCTCGTGCTGCTCTACCAGGGCTGGACGTACTGGGTGTTCCGTAAGCGCATCGGTACGCAGCACATCGCCGATCCGCACTGACCCCGTCGCACGACCGCACGACATGAGTTCACTGGGGAGCTGTTTCACGTGAAACCGATCGACCCGCGCCTGCTCAGGTACGCCCGCGCCACACGCTTCTTCCTGGCGGCCGTGGTGGGGCTCGGGCTGGCCGGAGCCGCCCTGGTGATCGCTCAGGCCATGCTGGTCGCCGAGGTGGTGGTGGGCGGATTCGAGGACGGCCTCACCGTTCACGGACTCCGCACACCCCTCCTCCTGCTCGTCGGGGTCGCGCTGGGCCGGGCTCTCGTCGCCTGGCTGACCGAGCGTGCCGCGTACCGGGCGAGCGCGGCGGTCAAGTCCGAGCTGCGCGGCCGGCTCATGGAACGCGCCGCCGACCTCGGGCCTGGCTGGCTGGGGGAACAGCGCACCGGCTCCCTGGTGGCGCTGGCCACCCGGGGGGTGGACGCGCTCGACGACTACTTCTCGCGCTATCTGCCGCAGCTCGGACTGGCCGTCGTCGTACCGGTGGCGGTCCTGGCCAGGATCGTCACCGAGGACTGGGTCTCCGCCGCGATCATCGTGGTCACCCTGCCTCTGATCCCTCTCTTCATGGCGCTGATCGGCTGGGCCACCCAGTCCCGGATGGACCGCCAGTGGCACCTGCTGTCGAGGCTCTCCGGTCACTTCCTCGACGTGGTCGCCGGGCTGCCGACGCTGAAGGTCTTCGGGCGTGCCAAGGCACAGGCCGAATCGATCCGCGCCATCACCTCGCAGTACCGCCGGGCCACCCTGCGGACGCTGCGTGTCGCCTTCCTTTCCTCGTTCGCCCTGGAGCTGCTGGCGACGCTCTCGGTGGCGCTGGTCGCCGTCACGATCGGGATGCGGCTCGTCCACGGCGAACTCGACCTCTACACCGGACTGGTCATCCTCATCCTCGCGCCCGAGGCGTATCTGCCGATCCGGCAGGTAGGGGCCCAGTACCACGCGGCGGCGGAGGGGCTCTCGGCCGCCGAGGAGATCTTCTCGGTCCTGGAGACCGAGCGTCCGACGGCCGGGACCTCGGCCGTCCCCGCGTCGCCGCGCATCGAGCTGGAGGGAGTGACCGTCCGGCACCCGGGACGCACCGCGCCTTCGCTGGACGCGGCCCACTTGGTGGTGGAACCGGGGGAGACCGTCGCCCTGGTCGGCCCGAGCGGAGTCGGCAAGTCCACGCTCCTCGACGTGGTGCTCGGCTTCACCCGTCCCGACGAGGGGCGGATACGCGTCGGTGGGACGGACCTCTCGACCCTGTCACCGGAGCGCTGGCGCGAGCAGATCGCCTGGGTGCCCCAGCGCCCCCATCTCTTCGCCGGGACGATCGCGGACAACGTACGGCTGGCGCGCCCCGAGGCCGACGACCGGGCGGTGGAGTCGGCTCTGCGGGAGGCAGGGGCGTACGACTTCGTGGCCGCTCTGCCGAACGGGACCCATACCGCGCTGGGAGAGGACGGAGCGGGGCTCTCCGCGGGGCAGCGGCAACGGCTCGCGCTGGCACGGGCGTTCCTGGCCGACCGGCCTCTGCTGCTCCTCGACGAGCCGACGGCGAGCCTGGACGGCGAGACCGAGGCCGGGATCGTGGACGCGGTGCGGAGGCTGGCCGAGGGGCGCACCGTGCTGCTGGTGGTCCACCGCCCGGCACTGCTCGCGGTCGCGGACCGGGTGGTGGCGCTGGAGCCGCGCGAGGACGGACAGCCGGACACCGGGCATCTGGCGCCGCAGCCGGGCCGGGAGCCCGGTGGGCGGGACGGATCGGTGACGGCCCTGCCTCCGGTACCGGAGGAGCGGGAGACACCGCGGGCCGCTCTCCCGGGCAGCGGCCGGGTGTTCGCGCGGATCAGGGAGACCGCCCGTGCCGAACGCGGGAAGCTGTCCCTGGCACTTCTGCTGGGCAGCCTCGCCGTGGGTTCGTCGGTGGGTCTGATGGCGGTCTCCGGCTGGCTGATCTCCCGCGCCTCGGAGCAGCCCCCCGTGCTGTACCTCATGGTGGCGGTCACCGCGACCAGGGCCTTCGGCCTGGGCCGGGCGGTCTTCCGGTACGCGGAGCGGCTGGTCTCGCACGACGCGGTGCTCCGGACGCTCGCCGAGCTCAGGGTCGCGGTGTACCGCGGGCTGGAGCGGGTGGCGCCCGCCGGTCTGCGTACGGCCCGGCGGGGCGACCTGCTCACCCGGCTCGTCTCCGATGTGGACGCCCTCCAGGACTACTGGCTGCGGTGGCTGCTGCCCGCCGGAACGGCGCTCCTCGTCGGGCTGGGGGCCGTGGGCTTCACCGGCTGGCTGCTTCCCGAGGCCGGGGCCGTGCTGGCGGCCGGGCTGGTTCTCGCCGGTGTGGGTGTGCCGCTGGTGAGCGGCGCCGCGGCCCGGCACGCGGAACGCATGCTGGCGCCCGCGCGGTCCCGGCTGGCGGTCCGGGTCGCCGATCTGCTCGGCGGCACGGCCGAGCTGACGGTCGCCGGCGCGCTGCCCCGGCGCAAGCGGGAGGCGCGGGCGGCCGACGCGGACCTCACCGCGATCGCCTCGCGCGCGGCGACCGCGACCGCGGTCGGCGCCGGGCTGTCCGCACTGCTCTGCGGCCTCACCGTCGTCGCGGCCGCGCTGGTCGCCCTTCCGGCGGTGCACGACGGACGCCTGGCCGGTGTGGCTCTCGCCGTCGTCGTCCTCACCCCGCTCGCCGCCTTCGAGGCGGTGAACGGACTGCCGCTCGCCGTGCAGTTCCGCCGCAGGATCGGGCGGAGCGCGGAACGGGTCTACGAGGTGCTCGACGCCCCGCTGCCCGTACGGGAACCCGCCGACCCGGCCGAGGCCCCCGCCTCTCCCTTCCCGCTCGTCCTGCGCGACCTGTCGGCCCGGTACGGGGGAGCGGACCGCGACGCCCTGGACTCCGTCGCCCTGACGCTCGTCCCGGGGCGGCGCGTGGCGGTGGTGGGGCCGTCCGGCTCGGGGAAGACCACCCTCGCCCAGGTGCTGCTCCGCTTCCTGGACGCCAGGGAGGGCATGTACAGCCTGGGCGGTGTGGAGGCGTCAGCACTGGACGGTGACACGGTCCGGACGTTCGTCGGGCTGTGCGCCCAGGACGCGCACGTCTTCGACAGCTCCATCCGGGAGAACCTGCGGCTCGCGCGGACGGACGCCACGGACGACGAACTGAGCGACGCCCTCGGCCGCGCCCGGCTGCTGGACTGGGTCCGGTCGCTGCCGGACGGCATCGACACCCTGGTGGGTGAACACGGCGCCCGGCTCTCGGGCGGCCAGCGGCAGCGGCTGGCGCTGGCGCGGGCCCTCCTGGCCGACTTCCCCGTACTGGTCCTGGACGAGCCGGCCGAGCACCTCGACCTGGCGACGGCGGACGCGCTGACCGCGGATCTGCTGGACGCCACCCGGGGACGGACGACTCTGCTGATCACCCATCGGCTGGCCGGTCTGGACGCCGTCGACGAGGTCCTGGTGCTCGACGAGGGCCGGATCGCGCAGCGCGGGGCGTACGCGGAACTGGCCGTGGCGGACGGGCCGCTGCGCGGGATGCTGGAACGCGAGCGGGCGGGTACGCCGGCCGGGGCCGTCGCCGCGTAGGGGGCGGCGCGGGCGGCCGCCGGGCCCTCTCCGCGAAACGCGGTACAGGCCCCGCGTGACTACGCTCGACGCATGGCCGAGCAGGAGCCGAAGGACCCGGACGACGCCGCGACGCGGCCCACCGGAAGTCTGCGAGGGCTCTCCGACGAGCTCACCGCCCGCGTCCCGGAGCTGCTGGAGGCCACCACCAGGTCCGTGGGTACCGGACTGGAACTGCGCTCCACCCTCGACCGGGTCTGCGCGACCGCCGCCGAACTCACCCACGCCCGTTACGCCGCCGTCGGCGTCCTGGACGAGTCGGGGGAGGGGCTCTCCGACTTCGTCACCCACGGCGTGCCCGAGGAGGTCGCCCACGCCGTCGGACACCGGCCCGACGGCCGCACCGGTCTGCTGGGCGCGCTCATCCGCGAGCCGGGCCCCATCAGCCTGGCCGACCTGACGGCCGATCCGAGGTTCGCCGGCTTCCCGACCGCCCACCCGCTGATGCGGACGTTCCTCGGGGTGCCGGTCCATGTCCAGGGCGAACTGTTCGGCAACCTCTACGTGGCGGAGAAGGACGGCGAGGAGCCCTTCGACGAGACCGACCTGCATCTGTTGCAGGTGCTCGCCACGGAGGCCGGGATCGCCGTCGCCCACGCGCGGGCGTACGAGGCGGCCCGGCAGCGTGAACGGTGGATCGACGGGTCCGTGGCCGTCACCACGGCGCTGCTGTCCGGCGGGGACGCCGACGAGGCGCTGACCGTCGTCGCCGAACAGGCCCGCCGCCTCGCCGACTCGGCCGCCGCCGTCGTACTGCTCCCGGCCGAGCAGGGCGGTCTGGAGGTCGTGGCCGTCGCGGACGGCGACCGGGGCGGGGCGCTGGGCAGGATCGTCCCGCACCGGAGCCCGGTGGTGGCCGCGCTGCTCAGGGGCGAAGCGGTCTTCATGGACGACGCGACGACCGACAGCCGTACGATCACGCGGCTCGCCGACGGCTTCGGGCCGCACATGCTGCTGCCGCTGAGCATCGGCGGACGGGTACTCGGCGCGCTCGCCATCCCCCGGGCGAGAGGGAGCCGCCCGTACAGCGAGGCGGAACGTCTGCTGGCCACCCAGTTCGCGGCGCAGGCCGCACTCGCGCTGATGATGGCGGAGGCGCAGCGCGACCGGGAGCGCCTCGCCGTCTACGAGGACCGGGACCGGATCGCGCGTGACCTGCACGACCTGGTCATCCAGCGCCTCTTCAGCACCGGGATGATGCTGGAACAGGCTCAGCAGCGGTCGGCGGTCCCGGAGGTGCGGGCGGGCGTCGGGCGCGCCGTCGACGAACTGGACGTGACCATCCAGGAGATCCGCACGGCGGTCTTCGCCCTCCAGCAGGAACACGCCGAGACGCCCGGCGGGCTGCGGGCCCGGGTGCTGCGGGAGATCGGCATGGCCGCGGTTCCCCTCGGTTTCAGACCGTCGCACCGCTTCCTGGGGCCGGTCGACTCGCTCGTGGGGGAACTCGCGGGCAAGAACCTGATCGCCGCGCTGCGCGAAGCACTGTCCAACGCCTTCCGGCACGCGGGGGCCTCGCGGGTCGACGTGGGCGTCGACGCCACCGCCACCCTGCCGGACGGGCGGGAGGCCGTACGGCTGTCGGTCGCCGACGACGGGGTGGGCATCCCGGAGGGCGGGCGGCGCAGCGGGCTGCGCAATCTCGCCCGCCGCGCGGAGTCACTGGGCGGGGCGAGCTGGTTCGGCCCGGGTACGGGGAAGGACGGCGGGGGGACGACGGTGTACTGGCAGGTCCCGCTCTGACGCCTGGGCGTGCGGGAGGTCCGGCCCTGGGTCCTCGGCGTACGTTGCCCGGCGCGCCGCAGGTCCACGCCGGGTCCGCGCCGGGCCCTCGCCGGTCGAGCCCGGTGTCAGTGCCCCGCGAGGATCCGCTCGATGACGATCGCGACGCCGTCCTCGTTGTTGGTGAGGGTGACCCCGGTCGCCGCCGCCAGCGCTGCCGGATGGGCGTTGCCCATCGCGAACGACGCGCCCGCCCAGCTGAGCATCTCCACGTCGTTCGGCATGTCGCCGAAGGCGACCACCTCGGCCGGGGCGATGCCGCGCTCGGCACAGCAGGCGGCGAGCGTCCCCGCCTTGGAGACTCCGAGCCCGCTGATCTCCAGCAGCGCGGTGGGGCTGGAACGGGTGAACGAGGCGATCTCGCCCGCCGCCTCACGCGCCAGTGTCAGAAACCCGTCCGGGGTCATCTCCGGGTGGTGGGCGAGCACCTTCAGGACCGGGGCGCCGGAACCCGGCTCCTCCTCCTGGAGCAGTTTCTCGGCAACGGCCACGGTGGCACCCGGGTCCAGGTGGAACGGCGGATAGGCGGGCTCGTAGTGGATGCCCGTGGTCAGTTCGACGGCGAACGACGTGCCCGGAGCGGCGTCCCGCAGGATCCGGACGACGTCCAGGGCCGCGCCCCGCTCCAGCGGACGGACCTCGACCAGCCGTCCGTCCGCGTGGAGGTCGGCGACGGCCGCGCCGTTCGCACAGATGGCCATGCCGTGGCCGTGCACGTGGGAGCTGACGACATCCATCCAGCGGGCCGGCCGCCCGGTGACGAAGAAGACCTCGATCCCCGCCTTCTCGGCTGCCGCGAGGGCCGCGATCGTGCGGTCCGACAGGGTCTTGTCGTCCCGCAGCAGAGTGCCGTCCAGGTCGGTGGCGATCAGCCGGGTGAGGGCGGGCAGAGGGGGGTCCATCGCTGAGGTCACCCCGCCATTCTCCCGTACCGGGTCGCACGGTCGTGCAGAGGGGCGCCCATCTGAGACCGCGAGCCGCTGAGCTGCGGTACGTGTCAATGGCATATGCCAAGGGCCGAGGGGGCTGCTTCGGGGTGCGATCAGGGCCGGAGGGTCAGTCGAGCTGGGACAGGCCTTCGGTGGTGATCCGTTCGAATACGGCCTCGTCCGCCGCGAAATCGGAGTCCGGGACCGGCCAGTGCAGGACGATCTCGGTGAATCCGAGCGCGAAGTGAGTACCGGCGAAATCCACGAACGCGTCGAACGACGTCAGCGGGCGGTCCGGTGTGAAACCGGTCAGAAGGATCTTGTCCAGATCCCGGGTGTCCCGGCCGACCGCCTCCCCGGCCTCGCCCAGCCGTTCGATCTGCCCCCGCAGGGCCGCCACGGACTGCTCAGGCGTTCCGGCCTCGAACAGCTTGGGGTCCCCGGTGGTCACCCACGCCTGCCCGTACCGGGCGGCCAGCTTCAGCCCGCGCGGCCCGGTCGCGGCGACCGCGAACGGCAGCCGGGGGCGCTGGACGCATCCGGGGATGTTCCGGGCCTCGTTCGCCACGTACAAGGGCCCCTCGTGTGTCACGGACGGCTCCCGGAGCAGCCGGTCCAGGAGGGGCACGAACGCGTCGAAGTGGTCGGCGCGCTCCCGTGGGGTCCAGGGCTCCTCGCCGGTCCCGCGCAGGGTCGTGGCGTCGAAGCCGTTCCCTCCGGCACCGATGCCGAGAGTGACGCGCCCGTCGGAGATGTCGTCGAGGGAGATGAGTTCCTTCGCGAGCGTCACCGGGTGCCGGAAGTTGGGCGAGGTGACCAGCGTGCCCAGGCGCATCCGCTCGGTGGCGGCGGCGGCCGCCGTCAGGGTGGGGATCGCGCCGAACCAGGGCCCGTCGCGGAAGGTACGCCAGGCGAGGTGGTCGTAGGTGTACGCGGCGTGGAAGCCCAGGTGTTCGGCTCGGGTCCACAGGGCGCGGCCACCGTCGTTCCACCGGTGGATGGGCAGGATCACGGTGCTCAGGCGGCGGGAGGAGGTCATGCGCCCGACTCTACGGTGACCGTCGCGGGGTCCGGGAGGGCAGGCGCAGGAAGCGCGGGGGGACGGAGCCGGTGAGCCAGACACCGTTGGCACTCACATGGAAGAGGTGGCCCGCGCGGTGCATGGCGCCCGCGTGTACGGCGAGGACGACCGGGACGCCGCGCCGGGCGCCGACGCGGGTGGCCGTCTCACGGTCGGGCGAGAGGTGGACGTGGTGGCGGGCCATGGGGCGCAGCCCCTCGGCGCGGATCGCGTCGAGGAACCGGCCGACCGTGCCGTGGTGGAGGTACTCGGGGGGCTCGGCCGGCGGCAGCGCGAGGTCGACCGGGACGCTGTGGCCCTGGTTGGCGCGGACGCGGTCGCCGGAGAGGGCGAAGCGCCGCTTGTCGTCGGCCGCCACCACCTGGTCGAGCTCGGCCCGGCTCACGGGGAACCCGTGACGGGCGCAGGCCCGCAGCAGCGCCTCCACGGGCACCCAGCCCTGGGCGTCGAGTGCGATCCCGATGCGCTCCGGTTGATGCCGGAGGTGCTTCGACAGGTACTTCGACACCTTCACGGTGCGTGGTGCGTTCATCCCGTCAGCGTGCCCGCGCCGGTGGTCTCGGCGCATCCGGAATTCACGCGCGGTTCGCGACACCGATGGCGCCCACCAGGTTTGATCCACAGCCAAGTCCGGTTATCCACAGGAAACTTGGTGAAACTGTGGACAACCAGTGGGTGATATGCGGCATTTGCCCAATCTTGGTGCTCTGTAGCCCTGTTCGGATCCCCAGGCGTAAGGACGGTTCTCCACACGGTGGTTGACGGTCGTGCCGCGAAAGCGCCCCGCACGCGGCACAGTTGCCCAAGTCGCGTGCCGGACAACGCCCTTCGCGTGTCTCAGGAGACATCGGTGACGAACTCCGCGATCCACCGGGACAACTGCTCCGGCCGGGTGCGCGGGACCCAGTGCTTCGCCGGCAGCGAGCGTCGCACCAACCGGGGCACCCAGTCGTCCAGTTCGTCGTAGAGCGAAGGCGACAGGAAGGCGTCACCGGTCGGCGTGATCAGCTGCACCGGCACATGCGCGTACGGGTCCGGTCGCGGTCTGCGCAGCCGCGTACGGATGTTGTCCCGGTACAACCAGGCGCCGTGGGAGGCGTCCCTGGGCAGTGAGGACGTCGGGTAGCCGTCCGCGGGCACCTTCTCCATCCGCCGCAGGATCCGCGGCCACTGGCGGCCGAGCGGCCCGCGCCAGGCCATCTCGGGCAGGACGGGGGTGTGCAGCGCGTACACGTACCAGGACTTGGCGCCCTGGCCCGCCAACTCCCCCATGCCGCGCCGGGTCCGCCGGGTCGTCCGGTGCCTGATCCAGTGGCCGAAGTGGTCGAGGCAGGGCCCGGAAAGGGACGTGAACGACGCCATCCGTCCCTTGGTGCGGTCCACCGTGGCGAACTCCCACGACTGCACCGATCCCCAGTCGTGCCCCACCACATGGACCGGACGGCCGGGGCTCACCGCGTCCACGACGGCCAGGAAGTCGTCGGTCAGCTTCTCCAGGGTGAAGCCGCCCCGCAGCGGGCGGGGAGCCGTCGAACGGCCGTGTCCCCGCACGTCGTACAGGACCACGTGCCACTTCTCCGCGAGCCGCTCCGCCACCCGCGACCAGACCTCCTTGCTGTCCGGATAGCCGTGGACGAGTACGATCGTCGGCCGTTCCGCGTTGCCCAACTCGGCCACGCACAGCTCGATCCCGCCCGTGCTCACCCAGCGCTCGCGCGCGCCCCGCAGCTTCACGCCGTCCCCTTGTCGATGTCGGCATCGCGCTACGTGTCCGTAACGTGACACCGCCGAATGTGGCAACCCGGCGCCGATGCGTCAAGGGACGGCCGCCACCTGTGGATGACGGATCATCCTTCACGGGGTCCCCTTACGGGTTCGTACGCCTCTGGTCGGACGCCGATACGACCGTCAGGGCTGACGACGCGCGGGGGGTGCGCCGCTACCTTCGTAGACGTGACTGTGATCGCGACCGAAAGCCTGACGATGCGGTTCCCCCGGGTGACCGCGCTTGACCGGCTCTCCTTGGACATCGGACCCGGTGTGACCGGCCTGGTGGGTTCCAACGGGGCCGGCAAGTCCACCTTGATCAAGATCCTGCTGGGTCTGTCCCCCGCCACCGAGGGCAGGGCCGCGGTGCTCGGGCTCGACGTCGCGACCGAAGGCGCCGCGATCCGGGAGCGGGTCGGGTACATGCCCGAGCACGACTGCCTGCCGCCCGACGTGTCGGCGACCGAGTTCGTCGTCCACATGGCGCGGATGTCGGGCCTGCCTCCGACGGCGGCGCGTGAGCGCACCGCCGACACCCTGCGGCACGTCGGCCTGTACGAGGAGCGCTACCGCCCCATCGGCGGCTACTCCACCGGCATGAAGCAGCGGGTCAAGCTGGCCCAGGCGCTGGTCCACGACCCGAAGCTGGTGCTCCTGGACGAGCCGACCAACGGGCTGGACCCGGTGGGCCGCGACGACATGCTCGCCCTGATCCGCCGGGTCCACACGGACTTCGGGATCTCCGTCCTGGTCACCTCGCACCTCCTCGGTGAACTGGAGCGCACCTGCGACCACGTCGTCGTCATCGACGGCGGCGCGCTGCTGCGTTCGAGCTCCACCAGCGACTTCACCCGGACGACCGCGACCCTGGCGGTCGAGGTCACGGACAGCGACGAGCACCCCGACGGGACGGACGCCCTGCGCCGCGCGCTGACCGCCGCCGGGGTCACGTTTCTGGGCCGCGACGGGCTCGACGGCGAAGGACTGCCGGGCGCCGGCCACATCCTCCTGCTGGAGGCGGCCGGCGAGGACACCTACGACCTGGTCCGCGACAGTGTCGCCGGGCTGGGACTCGGCCTGGTCCGCATGGAGCAGCGACGCCACCACATCGCCGAGGTCTTCCGGAACGGGGCGGCCCCGCAGGCGGCCGTGCCCGCGGCGGCCGGAGCAGGACAGCAGAAGGGGAGCGGCCGTGATGAGCGCTGACACCGGGACCGCGACCGGGAGCGAGGCCTCCCGGATCCACAACATCGGATACCGCTCGTACGACGGTGTCCGGCTGGGCCGTTCCTACGCCCGCCGCTCGCTCTACTCGCAGTCCCTGCGGGGTGCGTTCGGCCTGGGCCGGTCCGCCAAGTCCAAGGTGCTGCCGATGCTGCTGTGCGGGGTGATGTGCCTGGTGGCGCTGATCATCGTGGCCGTCGCCATGGCCGCGCCCACCATGACGAAACTCCCCGTCCGGTACACCTCGTTCGCGATCTACCTCCAGGCCGTGATCGGGCTGTTCGTCGCGTCCCAGGCGCCGCAGTCCGTGTCGAGGGACCTCCGCTTCAAGAGCGTGCCGCTGTACTTCTCCCGGCCGATCGAGCGCGTCGACTACGTGCTCGCCAAGTTCGGCGCGATGGCGTCGGCCCTGCTGGTCCTCACCGGGCTGCCGCTCGTCATCCTCTATGTGGGCGCGCTGCTGGCCAAGTTCGACTTCGCCGATCAGACCAAGTGGTTCGGACAGGGGATGGTCTCGGTGGCCCTGCTGTCGGTGCTGTTCGCGGGGCTCGGGCTCGTGGTCGCCGCGCTGACCCCGCGGCGCGGCTTCGGAGTCGCCGCCGTCATCGCCGTGCTGACCATCACCTACGGGGCCGTCTCCACGGTCCAGGGGATCGCCTGGACGACCGGGTCGACCGGTGCGGTCTCCTGGCTGGGCCTGTTCTCGCCGATCACGCTCATCGACGGGGTGCAGACCGCGTTCCTCGGGGCCACCTCCGCCTTCCCGGGCGGCGAGGGGCCGGGCGCCGCGGCCGGTGTGGTCTATCTGCTCGTTGTTCTCGCGCTCGTCGCCGGCTCGTACGCCGTCCTGATGCGCCGCTACCGGAGGGTCGGGCTGTGACCACCATCGAGATCGACCACACCTCGCGCTGGTTCGGCAACGTGGTCGCCGTCAACGACGTGAGCATGACCATCGGCCCCGGCGTCACGGGGCTGCTGGGTCCCAACGGCGCCGGCAAGTCCACGCTGATCAACATGATGGCCGGCTTCCTGGCCCCGTCCACCGGCAAGGTCACCCTCGACGGCAAGCAGATCTGGCGCAACGAGGCGGTCTACCGGGCGATCGGCATCGTGCCGGAGCGGGAGGGGATGTACGACTTCCTGACCGGTCGCGAGTTCGTCGTCGCCAACGCGGAACTGCACGGCCTGGACGCCGCCGCCGCGCAGCGGGCGCTCGCCACGGTCGAGATGGAGTACGCGCAGGACCGCAAGATCGCCACGTACAGCAAGGGCATGCGCCAGCGCGTGAAGATGGCGTCCGCCCTGGTGCACGACCCCTCCGTCCTGCTGCTCGACGAGCCGTTCAACGGCATGGACCCGCGTCAGCGGATGCAGCTGATGGAGTTGCTGCGGCGGATGGGGGCGGAGGGCCGTACGGTCCTGTTCTCCTCGCACATCCTGGAGGAGGTCGAGCAACTCGCCTCGCACATCGAGGTGATCGTGGCGGGACGGCACGCGGCCTCCGGCGACTTCCGCAGGATCCGCCGGCTGATGACCGACCGGCCGCACCGCTACACCGTGCGCTCCAGCGACGACCGGGCCCTGGCCGCCGCGCTGATCGCGGACCCCTCCACGGCGGGGATCGAGGTCGACGCCACCGAAGGCGCCCTGCTGATCCAGGCGGTCGACTTCGGGCGCTTCACGGCGCTGCTGCCCCAGGTGGCCCGTGCGCACGGGATCCGGCTGCTGACCGTCTCCCCGTCCGACGAGTCCCTCGAATCGGTCTTTTCCTATCTCGTAGCGGCCTGAGTAGTGGCCTGAAAGGAGCTGTGAAGCGTCATGTACGACCCCACAGTCGCCCGGCTCACCTACCGGGCCCTGCTCGGCCGGCGCCGGGCCGCCATCCTGTTCGTCCTGCCGGTGCTGCTGGTCGCCATCGCCGTGGCGGTACGGGCGTTCGCCGGGGCGGACGACGACGTCGCGTCCGGGGTGCTCGGCGGGTTCGCCATCGCGACGATGGTGCCGCTGATCGGCGTCATCGCCGGCACGGGTGCCATCGGACCGGAGATCGACGACGGCTCGATCGTCTATCTGCTGGCCAAGCCGGTGAAGCGGCCGACGATCATCTTCACCAAGCTCATCGTCGCCATCGGTGTGACGATGCTCTTCTCCGCGGTGCCGACCCTGGTCGCGGGCTTCGTCCTCAACGGCAACGGCGGGCAGATCGCGGTCGCGTACACGATCGCGGCGCTGGTCGCGTCGATCGCGTACAGCGCGCTGTTCCTGCTGCTCGGCACGGTCAGCCGGCACGCGGTGGTCTTCGGCCTGGTGTACGCGCTGGTGTGGGAGGCACTGTTCGGCAGCCTGGTGCCGGGCGCAAGGACGCTCAGCGTGCAGCAGTGGTCCCTCTCGGTCGCCGAGAAGGTCGCCGGGGAGGGCCTGGTCACCTCGGACGTGGGCCTGCCGCTGGCCACGGTCCTGCTGGTGGGCGTCACGGTCGTGGCCACCTGGTACGCGGGCCAGAAACTGCGGGCGCTGAAGCTCGCGGGCGAGGAGTGAGACCGGCTCCCGTCGAACGGCTCTGACGGCAACCCCCGCCCGGTGGGCGGGGGTTGCCGTATGTGCGGGGCCGGGCGCGTGACCGTACGCTTATCGGTTCGTTGGGCCGGGTGCGTGGAGGCAACTGGAATCTGTGGCGTCGAGCTTTCGTGACCTAGGGGAATGCCGGCCATCGGGCCGGTCATCGAGCAAGTGGCAACCGTGAGCGCCCTCCACCCCCGCAGCCCGGGGACTGGGCCGTCCATCGCCGTACCCCCGCACGAAAGGCATGCCCATGCCCACGGAAGTCGCCCTGCTCGAATCCCACGCGCTGCGTGCCGAGCGGATGGGGCGCGTCGACGCCCTCGACAAGATCAAGAGCCTTGTCATGCTCCCTGACGGAATTCACGTTCGCACAGAGGACGTGGCGCGGTACTTCGAAGTATCCACAGAGGTCGTCAAAAAGGTGACACAGCGCCATCGCGCCGAGCTTGAGGGGAACGGGCTGAGGCGGCTGCGCGGCTCTGACCTGCACAACTTCCATAGGGACATGTTGTCCCTATGGAAGGGGAACGAGGGGCCAGGTTATCCACAGGCAGCCACGCAGCTCACCCTCTACACCCGCAGGACCGTGCTCAACATCGCGATGCTTCTTCGCGACAGCGACATCGCCCGCTGCGTCCGTACCTATCTGCTCGACGCCGAGGAGGAGCTCCGGGTGGCCTACGCCTCGCTCGACCGTCGCGTCTCCCATGTGGAGGGCTGCCTGGCCGGGGTCGGGCGCGCGCTCCAGGAGCTGGGGCCCGTACTGGGCCGGATGTCGTACCGTCTCGACGTCCTCGACCGGAAGCTGGACCTCACCCACCAGGTCGTCGGCGCCATCAGCGTCCGGCTGACCGACGTGGCGCAGGACATCGGCCGGCTGGACGCGCGTCTGGACGAGGTGGCCCGGCGGGTCGAGGGCCTGGACCACCGCCGGAGCGGCTGACGCGCGCGGGCGGACAAGCGCTGTCGGGGGCCGGTAATTCGCTGGACCCCCGACAGCGCGTTCGGGCACAGTGGTTCCGACGGCGCCACGGGACGGCGCCGACCGGAACCGGGGAGGAGCGCGGCGATGGCCAGGAGTTGGAGTCCGCCGGGCTCCCCGCAGGGTGGTCCGCAGCAGGCACCGCGCTAGCCCCATCAGCTGAGCGCGACGCTGCCGCAGCAGGACCCCAGGTGGCCACTCGCGCGCATCGCGCGGCCACCTCCCGGAGGATTGGCCGAGTGGTAAGGCAGCGGCTTGCTAAGCCGTCGTCGGGGTACGCCCCGCGCGCGTTCGATCCGCGCATCCTCCGCGTCGAAGACGAGACGGACGAAGCCCGCCCCCGTACGGCAGCTGCCGTACGGGCGCGGGCTTCGTCAGGCGCGTGCCGCGGCCGAGGCGGGCGCCGCGTGGCCACGGGCCCACGGGCCGCGGGGCGCCGCCTGTTCGAGCCGTGTCACGGGCTGCGGGACACCGACCCTTCGAGCCGTGTCAGGGGCGGGGTGACGGCGTCCGGAGCAGGTCCTCCAGCACCACGGCGATGCCGTCGTCCTCGTTGGAGGCGGTGACCTGGTGGGCCACGGCCTTCAGCTCTTCGTGGGCGTTGGCCATGGCCACCCCGTGCCGGGCCCAGCCGAACATGGGTATGTCGTTCGGCATGTCACCGAAGGCCACCGTGTCCGACGCCGTCAGGCCCAGGCGCCGGGCGGCGAGGGAGAGGCCGGTCGCCTTGCTCAGGCCCAGGGGCAGGATCTCGACCACGCCCGGTCCGGCCATGACCACGTCCACCAGGCCGCCCACGGCCTGCCGGGCCGACTCGGCCAGGGCGTCGTCGTCCAGCTCCGGGTGCTGGATGTAGACCTTGTTCAGCGGGGCCGTCCACATCTCGGTGGAGTCCTCGACGAAGACGTACGGCAGCGGGCCGTCGTGCACCCGGTAGCCGGGCCCGACCAGCACCTCCCCGTCGAGGCCGTCACGGCTCACGGCCAGCGAAAGAGGACCGACCTCGGCCTCGATCTTGGACAGCGCCAGCCCGGCCAGCCGGCGGTCCAGCGTCAGGGAGGTCAGCAGCCGGTGTTCCCCGGCGTGGTAGACCTGCGCGCCCTGGCCGCACACCGCCAGCCCCTCGTAGCCCAGGTCGTCCAGTATGTAGCGGGTCCAGGGGACGGCCCGGCCGGTGACCACGATGTGTGCGGCACCGGCCGCGGTGACCTCGGCCAGCGCCTCGCGGGTGCGCTCGGAGACCGTGTCGTCGCCACGCAGCAGCGTGCCGTCGAGGTCGGTCGCGACGAGCTTGTACGGGAAGCTCACTTGGAGACCGGCTTCAGGACCTCGCGGCCGCCCAGGTACGGCCGGAGCACCTCCGGCACCCGCACCGAACCGTCGGGCAGCTGGTGGTTCTCCAGAATCGCCACGATCGTGCGCGGTACGGCGCACAGGGTGCCGTTCAGCGTGGCCAGCGGCTGGACCTTCTTCCCGTCCCGCATGCGGACCGAGAGCCGGCGTGCCTGGAAGCCGTCGCAGTTCGACGCGGACGTCAGCTCGCGGTACTTGCCCTGGGTGGGGATCCACGCCTCGCAGTCGAACTTCCGGGAGGCCGACGCGCCGAGGTCACCGGTGGCGACGTCGATCACCTGGAACGGCAGCTCCAGCCCGGTGAGCCACTGCTTCTCCCAGTCCAGGAGCCTGCGGTGCTCGGCCTCGGCGTCCGCCGGATCGACGTACGAGAACATCTCGACCTTGTCGAACTGGTGGACGCGGAAGATGCCCCGGGTGTCCTTGCCGTACGTACCCGCCTCGCGGCGGAAGCACGGCGAGAAGCCCGCGTACCGCAGCGGCAGCTTGTCCGCGTCGATGATCTCGTCCATGTGGTACGCCGCGAGCGGGACCTCGGAGGTGCCGACCAGGTAGTAGTCGTCCTTCTCCAGGTGGTACACGTTCTCCGCGGCCTGGCCCAGGAAGCCCGTGCCCTCCATGGCGCGGGGGCGCACCAGCGCGGGCGTCAGCATCGGGACGAAGCCCGCCTCGGTGGCCTGCGCGATGGCGGCGTTGACCAGGGCGAGCTCCAGGAGCGCGCCGACGCCCGTCAGATAGTAGAAGCGCGAGCCGGAGACCTTGGCGCCCCGCTCCATGTCGATGGCGCCGAGCGCCTCACCGAGCTCCAGGTGGTCCTTGGGCTCGAAGCCCTCCGCGCCGAAGTCGCGGACGGTGCCGTGCGTCTCCAGGACGACGAAGTCCTCCTCGCCGCCGACCGGCACGTCCTCGTGGACCACGTTGCCGAGCAGGAGGAGCAGTCGCTTGGCCTCGGCGTCGGCCTCGTCGCGGGCGACGTCGGCCGCCTTGACCTCGGCCTTCAGTCGGTCGGCCTTCCCGAGGAGTTCGGCGCGCTCCTCGGGGGTGGCCTTGGGGATCAGCTTTCCGAGCGACTTCTGCTCGGAGCGGAGTTCGTCGAAGCGGACGCCGGACGACCTGCGCAGCTCGTCGGCGGAGAGCAGTGCGTCGACGAGTGCGACGTCCTCTCCACGGGCGCGCTGGGAGGCGCGAACACGGTCGGGGTCCTCACGGAGCAGGCGAAGGTCAATCACCCCTCAAGGCTACCGGTGCGGACATCCCCCACTCGAACCGATATCGACGCGTGCGGCGTTTTGTCGGGATTGCCGGAATCGATATTCCCGTGGAGAGGTGCGCGGCGGTGGGGTCGGTGAAGATCTTCGGTAGAGGATCATCAATACATGGAAATGCGGGCAAATGCCCCCACTGTCGGGGCATCACGGTTTCCATGGGCGGGAGTTGGGGGGCGGGGAAGTGCGTGCTCTTGTCCACAGGGAGGGGGTGATCCGTTTAGTTATCCACAGGCTGTGAAGGAGATCTGTGGACATCGGAAGTGATCATTCCGAAAGCTGTGGGAGGGGCGCCTATTTACTGCTCAAACCCCGTTCAGGCACTCATTCGAGTGGGAATTCCTGCCCCTAAAGAGTTGATCAACGGAATTTAGGTGACAACGGCGGAGGTGTGGCCTTGCGGGTGATCATGAGAGTGTAGGGCGATTTGTCGACCATGCGGCTTCCCGGTGTCGACTTGTCCCCAGCCCACAGGGTGCCTGTGGATAACTTTCCGGCTCCGCCCACAGCCCGTGCCGCGTACCGGCGCCGGCCCTCAGGCCCGGCCGTCCTGGCTGCGGGCCAGCCAGTCGGAGGCCTCGGTGAAGTCCTTGTCCGACGTCCCGATCCGCAGCGGGCTCACCTCTTCGGGCGTCACTCCGGCCCGCGGATAGGAACCCAGGAACCGCACCTTCGGGCAGATCCGCTTCAGACCCATCAAGGCCTCACCGACCCGGCGGTCCGCGATGTGTCCTTCGGTGTCCACGGCGAAGCAGTAGTTCCCGATGCCCTCCCCGGTGGGCCGTGACTGGATCAGCATGAGGTTGACCCCGCGCACCGCGAACTCCTGGAGGAGTTCGAGCAGGGCGCCCGGGTGGTCCTCGCCGAGCCAGATGACCACGGAGGTCTTGTCCGCCCCCGTCGGTGCCGAGGGCCTGGCCGGGCGCCCCACCAGGACGAACCGGGTCTGCGCGTTCGCCGCGTCGTGGATCTCCGTCACGAGCGGTTCCAGCCCGTACGTCGCGGCGGCGAACTCACCGGCGAAGGCGGCGTCGTACCGGCCCTCCTGGACGAGCCTGGCCCCGTCCGCGTTCGAGGCGGAGGACTCCCACACCGCGTTCGGCAGATGGGCGGCCATCCAGTTGCGCACCTGGGGCTGGGCCGCCGGGTGCGCGGTGACGGTCTTGATGTCGGACAGCTCGGTACCGGGCCGCACCAGCAGCGCGAAGGTGATGGAGAGCAGCACCTCCCGGTAGATCATCAGCGGCGCGCCCGTGGTCAGCTCGTCGAGCGTCGCCGTGATACCGCCCTCCACGGAGTTCTCGATCGGGACGAGCGCCGCCGCCGCCTGCCCGTTGCGCACCGCGTCCAGCGCCGCCGGGACGGAGACCATCGGGACGAGTTCGCGGGTGGCGGCTTCCGGGAGCGTGCGGAGGGCCACCTCGGTGAAGGTGCCTTCGGGGCCGAGGTAGGCGTAACGCGTGGCTGACATACGGTCACTCTAATGGCCCGGCACGGACGTAGAGGACCGTCGCCGCATCCGCGCGGCTCAGGATTCGAGCAGCTGTTGACCCACGTACTCCCCGGGAGCCACGCCCCCCGGAACGGCGAACAGGCCGCTCGCCTCGTGCCGGATGAACGGGGAGAGCGCGTCCCCGCGGTCGAGCTTGCGCTGCACCGGAACGAAGCCCCGGAACGGGTCGGCCTGCCAGCAGATGAACAGCAGCCCCGCGTCCGGGGTGCCGTCCTCGGCCATGCCGTCGTGGTACGAGAAGGGCCGCCGCAGCATGGCGGCGCCCCCGTTCTTCTCGGGCGTGGAGATCCGGGCGTGGGCGTTGCCGGGAATCAGCGGCTTGCCGTCGGGGCCCGCTGCGTCCAGGTCCATCGTCGTCGTCTCGGTGCCGCCGCTCAGCGGGGCGCCGTCCGCCTTGCGGCGGCCGATGACGTGCTCCTGCCGCTCGACGCTGAGCTTCTCCCAGTCGTCCAGAAGCATCCTGATCCGCCGTACGACGGCGTACGAGCCGCCTTGCAGCCACGCGTGCTCCTCCGGGCCGCCGGCCTGTACGAAGATCCGCTGCTCGAAGTCGCCGTCCGCGGGCTTCGGGTTGCCGGTTCCGTCTACCTGGCCCATCAGGTTCCGGGCCGTCATCGGCCGGGCGGTGGCTCCCGGGGTGCGGTTGAAGCCGTTCATCTGCCAGCGCACCCGGGCCGCCGCCCCCGCCTCCTTCTGTACCGCGCGCAGCGCGTGGAACGCCACGAGCGCGTCGTCGGAGCCGATCTGCACCCAGAGATCGCCGTTGGACCGCTTGGCGTCGAGACGGTCCGAGGAGAAGGCCGGCAGCGGGTCCAGCCCGGCCGGGCGGCGGGCGACCAGATCCGTACGGTCGAAGAACGTGCGCCCGAATCCGAAGGTGACGGTCAGCGAGGACGGTCCGGCGTCCAGCGCCACCCCCGTGTCATGGTCCGCACCGGAGCCGGAGGGCCGGCCCGCCATCAGCCGCTCGGCCACCGCCGACCAGCGGCGCATCAGGGCTGCGGCTTCCTTCCGGTCGGCCCCGGGCGCCAGGTCGAAGGCGATCAGATGCCCGCGGGCCTGAAGCGGAGTGGTGATCCCCGCTTGATGTTTCCCGTGAAACATCTCCTCCGCCGAGCCGAGCGTGGTCAGCGCGGTCGGCGCTGCGTCACGGGTCGCGGCGTACCCCCCGGCACCGCCCGCCGCTCCGAGCACCAGACCGGCCGCGCCGGCGGCACCGGCACCGCCGATCAGCCCGCGCCGGGACATGCCCCCACCGGACCCCGCTGCCGCGCCGCCGACCCCGTTCTCGCTCCGCCGGGCGCTCTTCGTCTTCTTCGTGCTCACCTTGCTCAGCCGATCTTCACGTTCTCGTCGATGGTGGTCTGGTCGATGTCCGACGTACGGACGGTCACGGCGAGCTTCCAGTCGCCCGCCATCGGGATCTGTACGTCGCTCGCCGTCCAGTGCCCCGGGGCCAGACGGTCGGGAACGACCGGGAGCGGGCCGATGTCCTTGGACTCCAGGGTGAAGGCAAGCTTCACCTCGGGAACGTCCATCGGGCCGTCCGGTCCGTCGATCCAGAGGTGTACGTCGTTGGCGCCGGACCCGGCCGGTGAGAGGTCGAGCCGGACGGTCCCCTTGCCGTTCTGCCCGCCCGTGTCGAACGGCAGGCTCAGATTGACCTGCCCGCCCGCCACCGGGGCGGTCGCCGCCGTGTTGCCGCGGGCCGCTTCCTCCTCGGTCCGTCCGGGCTCGGTGTTCGTCAGCACCGTCGTGACCGCGAGGAGCACCACGGCGATACCGGCTTCGATCAGCACGGAGCGGCGCAGCCCGGAGCGTTCGGTGTCGGCGTCGCGGACGCGCTTGTTGCGGGTGGCCGTCAGGGCGGCGCGCTGCCGGGCGAGTTGGGCGGCTCGCTCCGGGTCGCTCGCGGCCGCGGCGGGTACTTCGGTGGCCCTGGGCACCTCGGCGGCTACCTCGGCCGCTTCGGTGACCTCGGTGGCTTCAGCGGTACCGGCGAGCGCAGGGACGTCCGTACTCTCGGTGCCGCGAGTCCCGACCGAGGCGTCCACGGGGGCGTTCACAGCGGTCTCCACCGAGGCGTCCACAGGGGCGTTCACAGCGGTCTCCACCGAGGCGCCCTCGTCCCGACCGGCCGGTCCGGCCGGGCCGCCGGAGGCCTCCGAACCGCCCGATCCCTCCGCCTCGCCGGATACGGACGCGCTCCGCTCCGCGCCGTCCACCAGCCGTCCGGTCCACCGCCGGGAGAACCAGGCGACGGCCAGGATCGCCGCCACCAGCCCCACCTTCACCAGCAGCAGTTGCCCGTACCAGGTGCCCGTCAGCGCGGACCACGACCCCACCTGCCGCCAGGACTGGTAGAGCCCCGTGGCGGCGAGGACGACCACACTGCCGAACGCCACACGGGAGAACCGCCGTACCGCGTCGGCCGTGATGTGCGGTGTCCGGTACAGGGCGACCAGCAGCGCGGCGAGCCCGCCCAGCCAGGCGGCGACGGCGAGCAGGTGGGCCACGTCGACCGGCATCGCGATGCCCGGCTGGAGGCCCGTGGAGGCGTGCTCGGCCAGCGCCCAGGTGCCCGCGATGCCGATGGCGAGCACCGCGCCGCCGACCGTCAGCCCGAAGGTGAGGTCCTGCTTCTCCTTCTCGTCCTCGCGCTTGGCGTACGCCCCGAAGAGGACGGCGACGAAGAGCGCGGAGGCCCCCAGGAGCAGCAGCCGGGAGACCAGCGCGGCCCCCGGTTTGGTGTCGAGGACGGCCTGGAGCCCGTCCAGGTCGAACGCGTCCGCCAGCTTGCCGGAGCCGGTGTACGGGGTGCGCAGGAGCAGCATGACCAGGGTGGCGGCGGTGAGCGTGATCCAGCCGCGTACGACGAGGCGCTGGAGCGGCCGTTCCCCCGCGCCGCGCCGCCAGCAGGCGAGCACGAAGGCCGAGCCGCCGGCGAGGAGGATGAAACCGGCGTACGCGGCGTAGCGCGCGATGCCGTAGAGGGTGCCGACGAGGCCGCCGCCGGCTTTGTCGGAGGGGAGCGCGACGGTGGTGTCCGACGGCGCTCCGATGGAGAAGGTGAAGGCGCCGGAGACCGGGTGGCTGTCCGCCGAGACGGCCTGCCAGGCGACGGTGTAGGTGCCGTCCGGCAGCCCGCTGTGGAGGGCGACGCCGTACCGTACCGGGCCCCCGTCCGTCAGTTCGCGGGGCGCGCCGGTGTCGGCCCGCTCCCCGCTCGGGTCGAGGACGCGGATGGAGTCGTCGCTCACGGCGATCTGCTCGGAGAAGGTGAGGGCGACCTCCTCGGGGGCGGTGGCGACCACCGCCCCGTCCTGCGGATCGCTCCCGGTGAGTGCGGCGTGCGCGGACGCCGGGCTCGCGCCGGCCAGCACCATGCCGAACAGCAGGCTGATCAGCACGGCGAGGAGCGCGGCCGCGGTGAGCGGCCGCCGTGTCGGGGAGGGTCCGAAGTGCGGGGCGGTGGCTGTCATGGAGTGTCAGTACCTCACTACTTCTTCGGGTTGTAGGTGGACTCCTTGACGGGCACGTCGACCGAGATCGCGCCCGCCTTCTCGAAGTGGAGCTTCACGGTGACCGTGTCCCCGGGCCGGGGCCGCTTCTTGAGGTCGGTGAACATGATGTGGTTGCCGCCCCGTTCGAGGTCGAGTTCGCCTCCCGCGGGCACCTCGAACGACGTGACCATCCGCATCGCCTGGTTCTTCGTCTCGTGGATCGTGACGTGGTCGGAGAGCGCACTGGTCACCGAGGTGAGCCGGTCCGCGCCGCCGGTGTTCTCCACGACGAGGAAACCGGCCGCCATGTCGCTCACGGGCTGCGGCATGAACGCCCCGGTCACCTTCAGTTCGGGTGCGCTGTCGGAGGAGCACCCCGTCAGCCCCAGCGCGGTGGTGAGAGCCACCGCGCCGAGGAGGGTTGTGCGGCGGTTCACGGGTTCTTCCCCTCGATGATCTCGGGGAGATCCTTGGTGTAGTCGTCGGCCGTGGTGTCCTCGCTGTAGAGCACGTACCCCTCGTCGGTCTTCGGGGAGAAGGCGATGACCTGGGACCCGTGCATGGAGACGACCGTGCCGTCCTTCTCCTTCTTCGGCGCGTCGATACCGATGCCGATCTGCCGCGCTCCCGCCTGGATGGTCGGGAAGTCGCCGGTGAGACCGGTGAAATCGGGGTCCTGGGCCTTGAGCCAGCTGCCCAGGGACGCAGGTGTGTCCCGTTCGGGATCCGTCGTGACGAAGACGACCTGGAGCTTGTCCTGGTCGGCGGCGGGCAGGGCCCGCTTGGCGAGCGCGATGTTGCTCATGGTCAGCGGGCAGACGTCGGGGCAGTTGGTGTAGCCGAAGTAGATGAGCGTCGGCTTGCCCTTGGTCTTCTCCCGCAGGTCGTACGTCTTGCCGTGGGTGTCGGTCAGGACGAGGTCCGGCTTCGTGAAGGGCTGGTCGAGTACCGTCGCGGCCTTGGTCCGCGTGTCGGCGGAGACGTCGGCGACCGGCGAATCCGCCGAGCTGCCGCTGTCACCGCAGGCGGAGAGGGTGAGTGCGGCCACGGCGGCGAACGCCGCGGCCAGCACCGTCTTCTTGTTGCGCATGGAGAGCTGATTCCTGGTCTGTGGTGCGGGTGGTCGAGCTATGGGTCAGGCGGTGCGGCGGCGGCCGGTGAGGACACCGAACGCGACGCCCGCGACACCGACGACGATGCCGACGACGCCCAGGACGCGGGCCGTGGTGTCACTGCCGTTCGACGAGGTGTCCTCGGCGGCCGCCGTGGTGTCCTTCGCCTGCTCCGTCTTACCGCCCTTGGCGTCGGCGTCGGCGGCACCGTGCGCGTCGTCCGCCGCGGCGGTCAGCTTGAGGACGGGCGCCGGGCTGTCGGGCTCTTCGCCGTTCGCGGCCGGCTCCTCGATCCAGCGCACGACTTCCTTGTTGCTGTACGTCTGGAGGGCCTTGAAGACCAACTGGTCGGAGTCCTCGGGGAGCTGCCCGACCGAGAGCGGGAACTGCTGGAAGAAGCCGGGCTCGATGCCCTTGCCGTCCGCGGTCCAGGTGACCTTGGAGACGGCCTCGTCGATCTTCTTGCCGTGCACTTCGAGCGGCGTGTCCAGCTTGCTCTTGGTGACCTCGATCTTCCAGCCGGCGAGGGGCTGCGGGCTGACGGAGGCCAGCGGGTGGTCGGTCGGGAAGCTGACCTCCAACTTGACGGTGGAGGCGTTGTCACGCTCGTTGGGGACCTTGAAGTTGACGGTGGCGTACCCGCCCTTGGCGGCCTCGCCCTGCGGCTGGACGGTGACGTGCGCGGCGGCGGGACCGGCGAGCAGCAGCACGGTGGACGCGGCGATGCCGCCGGCGAGGGCGATACGGGAAACGTTCATGACAGGGATCACTCCACAGTTCACGGAAGAAGGTGGTCCGGCGCGCGGGTGCGCGACGGCTCGCGACCGCCTCCGCACCGGAATCCGGCGGAGTGGCCGCGTCAGGCTGCGCGTACGTACACGGGCGGCGGGCCGCGCCTGATCACCAGATGCTGCAGAGGATCCCCGGTCGCGGGCGCCGGGGCGTCCACCGCGATCCGGATCGGGCGCGGCCCGGTCGTGGGCCGCCCCGGAAGCCCGGCGCGCAGCGCGCGCACCAGGGCCATGGCCGCGCGCAGCGCCCGGAGCCGGGCACCGGCGGCGAGCTGCCGTCCGCCGTGGGCCGAGAGCGAGGCCAGCCGGAAGACCGCGATCTCCCCGCGGCGCAGCAGCCAGCCGGTGGCCAGCGCGGCGAGGAGGTGCCCGAGGAACATGGGCAGGCTCGGCAGCAGGGCCGCCATGACCGCCGGGACGCCCGTGGAGGCGGCGTCGGAGGCGGTGGCCGCCGCGGACGCCAGGTGGGTGTGGCCCTGTGCGACGGCCGCCGGGTCGATGCCCGCGGTGGTGACGATGCGGTGCGCCTCACCGGCGCTCAGCTGCGCCGGTCCCGCACCGCACACCAGGCTCGCGGCGAACCGGACCAGCGGGTCGTCCCCGGACGCCGCCGCCGGGACCGGGGCGTGGCGGTCGAGCCCGAACAGCGCGTGCAGGGCGATCTGTCCGGCGGCCAGCGCGGCGACGATCGAGGGCAGGCGGCGCTCACGCCCGGCGAGCACCGCGACGGCGGCGAAGACTCCGAGGAATCCGACCACCAGCGTCCAGCCCGGGACACCGGCACCGGCGGCGAGGCTGTGTCCTGCCGCGGCCAGCGCGACGCAGACCGCGGTGAACACCGCGGTCCTCATGAGCCGCAGACCGGCTCCGGCGCGTGCGACAGGCATAGACATGGCCGGGACATCATCGCACTGCGCCCCTGGCTCCCGTACGGCAGGTCCGGAAGATTCCGTCTGTCCCCATCAGGGCCGATCCGGGGCACGCCGGGCCTGGTCAGAGGCGTGCGCGACGGCGGAACGGAGTCGAGGGGGACCGGAAACGGACGGGAATCGGACAGGCGCCACCGGAGAGCGGGACGCCCATACACCGGAACGCGGAGTATGCGCGTCCGCCGAATGAGCGCTGTCACAGCCCTCGGGTGCTTACCGGGCGCCACACCCGGCAATACGTAACCGTATGTCGAGCCGCAGCCAGGAGGCTGAGCATGAGCATGTGGTGGTCACTCCATTTGCGGCGCGAAGCTGCGAGCGTTCCGCTCGCCCGTCGTTTTCTCCTCGGCACCATGGAGACGGCGGGGGTGGATCCGGACATCTCCTTCGACCTGTCGGTCGCGCTCAGCGAAGCCTGTGCGAACGCCGTCGAGCACGGCGGACGGCCGGACACCGGGGACACCGGTGACACCGGACCCGGCCGCACCGTGGACGAGCGGCCCGGACAGGACAACGAGCAGTACCGGGTCACCGCCTATCTGGACGGCGAGAAATGCCGTATCGAAGTCGCCGACTCGGGCCCCGGTTTCCCGGTACGGCGCACGCTTCGCACCGCCGCACATCCGTCCGCCGGCCAACCGCCGGAACCGTACCCGCCGTCCGGGGGGTCCGGGAGCGTCGCTCTCGGTGTCGTCCCGGGGGAGCACCCGGGGGCCCTCGCCGAGAGCGGCCGGGGACTCTGCCTGATCGAGGAGCTCGCCGACCACGTCCACTTCGGGAACCGCCCGGGGCGGGGCGCCGTGGTGAGCTTCGACAAGGTCCTGAAATGGCGCGAGGGCGCGCTGCTCATGGTCTCCTGAGCAACGCGCCCCCGGCGTGCGGGCGGTGCGGTCGCCGCGCCGTCGGCCAGCCCTTCCGGGCGTGCCTCCGGACCGGCTTCCCGACCTTCCTCAGCCCTTGAGGCCGGCCATCCACGCCTCGACCTCGTCGGCCCGGCGCGGCAGCGTGTCCGAGAGGTTCCGGTTGCCGTCCTCGGTGACGAGGATGTCGTCCTCGATCCGTACGCCGATGCCCCGGTACTCCTCCGGCACGGTCAGGTCGTCCGCCTGGAAGTACAGTCCCGGCTCGACCGTGAGGCAGACACCGGGCTCCAGGATGCCGTCGACGTACGCCTCGGTGCGGGCGGCAGCGCAGTCGTGGACGTCCATGCCGAGCATGTGGCCGGTGCCGTGCAGCGTCCAGCGGCGCTGGAGGCCGAGCTCCAGGACCTTCTCCACGCTCAGGTCGCCCAGCAGGCCCCACTCGACCAGCTTCTCGGCGAGCACCCGCTGCGCCGCGTCGTGGAAGTCACGGAAGGCGGCACCGGGCTTCACGGCCGCGATGCCCGCCTCCTGCGCCTCGTACACGGCGTCGTAGATCTTCCGCTGGAGCGGGGTGAACGAACCGTTGATCGGCAGCGTGCGCGTCACGTCGGCGGTGTACAGCTCCTCGGTCTCCACCCCCGCGTCGAGCAGCAGCAGCTCCCCGGGGCGGACCGGGCCGTCGTTGCGCACCCAGTGCAGGGTGGTCGCGTGCGGTCCGGCGGCGCAGATCGAGCCGTAGCCGATGTCGTTGCCATCGACCCGGGCGCGCAGGAAGAAGGTGCCCTCGATGTAACGCTCGCTGGTGGCCTCGGCCTTGTCGAGGACCTTCACGACGTCCTCGAAGCCGCGCGCCGTGGCGTCGCAGGCCTTCCGCAGCTCGGAGATCTCGAAGGCGTCCTTGACCAGGCGGGCCTCGGAGAGGAAGACGCGCAGCTCCTCGTCGCGCTCCGCGGTGACCTTGTCGGTCAGCGCGGCCTCGACACCCGCGTCGTGCCCGCGGACCGCGCGCACCGGGCCGGTGGACTCGGCCAGGGCGGCCGGGAGTTCGCGGACGTCCTTCGCCGGGAGGCCGAGCAGCTGCTCGGCCTCGCCGAGGGAGTGGCGGCGGCCGACCCACAGCTCGCCCTGGCCGTCGAGCCAGAACTCGCCGTCCTCGCGGTTCGAGCGCGGCAGCAGGTAGATCGTCGCGTCGTGGCCGCCCTCGACCGGTTCGAGCACCAGGACGCCGTCCTGGGTCCGGTCGCCGGTGAGGTAGGCGTACTCGGTGGACGCGCGGAACGCGTACTCGGTGTCGTTCGAGCGGGTCCGCAGGTTGCCCGCGGGGATGACGAGGCGCTCGCCCGGGAAGCGCGCCGAAAGGGCGGCGCGACGTGCGGCGGTGTACCCGGCCTGGGCGATCGGCTCCAGGCCGTGCAGCTCGGTGTCGGCCCAGCCGGACTTCATGCTCGCGGCGAGCTCATCGGAAATGCCCGGGTACAGGCCGTTCTTCCGCTGCTTGATCGGCTCTGCTTCAGCTGTCTCCGGGTTCTCCGGGGTGAGCTCCTCAGACACGATTTGTCTCTCCTTATACGACACTGGGCCCTCCCCATCGTACGGGCGTACGGAAGGGGGCCCAGGGCCGGAAGACCCTTACCGGTCCGCGGGTGCCGTCAGTCGAAGCGCACGGCCAGGACGACGACGTCCTCAAGGCCGCCGCCCGCGTCGGGGGCGTCGGGCAGAACCGTCCGCAGGACGTGGTCGGCGACGGCCCCGGGGTCGTCGCGGAGGGCGCCGGGTACACCGGCCGCCGCCGTCAGGAGCCGGGCGAACGCCCCGTCCGTCGGCTCTCCGGTACGCCGCAGGAGCCCGTCCGTGTAGAGAAGCACCGTTTCGCCTGGCAGCGGGCTGAACTCCACACTCGGCGCCTCCCAGCGCGACAGCATGCCCAGCGGCGCGGAGAGCGAGGTCTCCACGAACTCGGTGCGCAGGTCGCCGGTGACCAGCGGCGGGGTGTGGCCCGCGCCGGCCAGCAGGATCGTGCGCTGGTCGGGCTCGCAGTAGGCGTAGAGGGCGGTGGCCGCACTCGCCGGTTCGGTCAGCCGCAGCAGCAGTTCGAGGTCGGACAGTACGGCGACGGGGTCCTCGCCCTCCATCACCGCGTACGCCCGCAGACCGGCGCGGAGCCGGCTCATGGCGGCCAGGGCGCGGGGCCCTGAACCGTTCACCGAGCCGACGGAGAGGCCCAGCGCGTTGTCCGGGAGCGGCAGGGCGTCGTACCAGTCGCCGCCGCCGCGACGGCCGGTCCGGTGGCGGGCGGCCAGCCGGACCCCGGGAGCCCGCGGGAGCCGGCCCGGCAGCAGTTCCTCGGAGAGTGCGGCGGCGTCCGCCCTGGCCCGCTCCAGTTCCAGCAGGCGGTCCAGGTGCTGGGCGGCGCAGCGCCCGTACAACGTGGCCAGGTGGCGTCGGCGTTCGAGGGGTTCCGCGGGTTCGTCGTAGAGCCAGACGGCCACTCCGAGCCGGCCGGTGGACGCGGTGGTGAGCGGCAGGGTGTAACTGGCGGCGTAGCCGACCCGTACGGCGACCTCGCGGGAGCGGGGGTCGAGGCCCGGGTCGCCGAGGATGTCGGGACTGGCCTGCGGACCGCCGGTGCCGGGGAGGCCGTCGAGGAACCGGCCGTGGTCGGTGGCGCCGCGCGGCACGGTCTCGATGTGTCCCAGTTCCGCGTGGGTGAGCCCCAGACCGACGGTACGGGAGGGGCCCACTCCGTCGCCCGGTTCGAGGATGAGGAGACCGCGGGGGGCGCCCACCAGGGACGCTCCGGCGTCCAGCAGTTCACGCAGGGCGCTGTCCAGGGTGCTGGTCCCGGACAGCGCCTCGGTGAGTTCGTGCAGGGTGGTCAGGTCGGAGACCCAGCCGGCCAGCCGGTCCTGGAGGAAGGTGTCGGGCGGGGCCGGAACATCCGGCAGAGGCGCGTGAGCATGCGTTGAAACAGGAATAGATGAATTGATTCCGGCCACTTTTGGCAGGTGCGGGGCGCTCATGGCATTCGGCTTTCCGACCGGTGCGTTCTGTCGAACAGCATCGCAAACCCCCATGTCGTGCTGCGCCGCTCTCCGTGCAACCACAGGTACACGCCACCACATCTACACGCAGAAGTAAGGTGATGTCCAGTATTGTCCCTGGGGTATCTGCGGTGTCCGGGAGGCGGCCAACTTGGCCGAAAAATGCACCCCCGTGCGGCTTTTTGGGGTCGACTGGGCGTGCTCGGTAGGGGGCATCCTCGGGACGGAGAGTCCGGGGGAGCGTCATCCCGGGCACATGGGGTACGTAATCGTGGATGGCCAGGGGCAGTTGTCGTTGCCCCGGAACCCGACAACGAGCCCGGGCGTCCTCACCCGTGACGGCCGCACCCCCGCCCCGTGAGGCGGGACTGCACGAGAGGCGGCACGCGCGAAGCGCACGCCGCCCGCGCGAAGTTTTGACTGGACTCGGCTCCGCACCATTCTGTTCGGTTCCACTCTGATCTGTTTTGGTTCCACTTCGATCGACTCGGCGCACGCTCGGCACCGATTACGTGTCCGTACCTCAGTTCCGACGGCCACGTACGCACAGTGAAGAGACACACGCGCGGTACGACGAGTGCGCGGTGCGAAGTGGTCCTCGGCGTTCAACGGAAAGGAACGAGCGCTCATGCGCGAGATCCTCGGAAGGCGACGCAGGCGCCGGCTCCGGCGCACGGCACGTTCCGCCCGTCTCGACGCGGCGCTGACCTGCGCCACCGTCTGGAGATGGCCCCTCGTCCCGGGGGTGGGGACGGCCACGACGGCACGCGGCGAACGCGGGCGCGGTTGTGCCTGCCCGGACCCCGAGTGCGCGGTACCCGGCGCGCACCCCTTCGATCCCGGTCTCCTCGCGGCGACCACCGACGCGCGCATGGTGCGCTGGTGGTGGACCAACCGGCCCACCGCCCCGCTCGTCCTGGCCACCGGAGGGCAGGCGCCGTGTGCGCTGAGCCTCCCGGCCGTGGCGGGGGCCCGGGCGCTGGTCGCGCTCGACGGCATGGGGCTGCGGCTCGGCCCCGTGGTGGCGACGCCCACCCGCTGGTCGCTGCTGGTCGCCCCGTACGGCCTGGAACGGCTCGGTGAACTCCTGCACGCCAAGGACTGGGTGCCCAGCTCCCTGCGGTTCCACGGAGAGGGCGGCTATCTCGTGCTGCCCCCCTCGGAGGTGGGGACCGGGCAGGTGCGCTGGGAGCGGGAGCCTTCGGCCGGACCCGGCGCGCCCTGGCTGCCGGACGTGGAGACGGTGCTGGACGCGCTGGTGGAGGCGAGCACCGGCGCTCCGGGCGGAGGCAGCAGGCTGGCGTACTGACCGCGTTCCGCGCGGCCACAGCGTGCGGACGCGTGGACCACGGGCGGTGCCCACCTCAGGGTGGGTGCCGCCCGTGGTGCGTGTGCCATCTCTGTCCGAAAGCGAACGGCGGGGGCGCCGGGGGACGGCGCAGGCCCGCACCGGAGTCCGGGGTACGCGGTGCGGGACCGGACCGGTGACCGGACGGAGGCGGGGCGGGGACGGAGACGGCGGGGCGCCGAGTCCGCCGCGAGCGGGTCCGGCGGGCACGGTCCGTGAGAGCGGCTCCACGGCCGCTGTGCCGGGCCGTGTGCTCGTCCGTCTCCGGGAACGCGGACGCCCGGTCGCTGGCGACGGGGGATGCACCAGCGACCGGGCTTCCAGAACCGTAACAAGAGATCTGCCGCTTGCAAATTCGATCTCGCCTATTCGGACAGTGATTTACCGGCGAGTACGAGTGCTGTGACAGGTGTCACCGGGGCGGCTCCGACCGACGGGCCGGTGTCAGCTGAGCGTCACCTGACGGTTCGTGAGGCCGCCGCGGGCGCGCCGCTCCTCGCCGGAGAGGGGCGCGTCGGACGCCAGGGCCTCGGCGAGCCGCTCCGCGAACCGGGCGGCGGGCTTCTCGCAGTCCTGGGCGCCCATGGAGCTCGGCAGGTCCCAGACCGGGACCATCAAACCGTGCGCCCGGAACGAACCGACGAGCCGGGTGTCGTCGCCCAGCGAGGAGGCGCCGGCCGCGTGCAGCCGGGCCAGAGCATCCAGAAGCTGCTCCTCGGGGTACGGCATCACCCAGCGCAGGTGGTTCTTCTCCGGTGTCTCGCACCAGTACGCGGCGTCCACGCCGGACAGCAGCGTGGTCGGGATGGCCGCCGCGTTGGCGCGTTCCAGGGAGGCGGAGACCTCGGGCGCGGCGTTCTCCGAGTCGGGCACCCAGAATTCGAAGCCCGGGTGGACCACCGGCTCGAACGGGGCCTTTGGGTCGAGGAGGTCCTGGAGGCGCGGCCCGTCGGCGGGTACGCGGCGGGCGGCGACAGGCGAACCGGGCTCCGCCTCCAGCGCCCGCTGGAGGGTGTCCGCGAGATCGCGGCTGAGGTCGCCCGACGGGGTGTCGTTCTGCAGGGCGAGCAGGACGGAACCGTCGTCACGGCGGAGGGCCGGCCACGCCATCGGCAGGACGGTCGCGAGGGTGACGGAGGGTACGCCTTCGGGCAGTCCGCCCTTGAGCGTCAGCTCGACCGTGGCGGCGGGGACCAGCTCACGGAGCGCGATCCAGTCGCACTCGCCGGACAGACCCTCGAACGGGCGGTGGACCAGCTCGGTCACGGCCTGGGCGGCGGCACGTCCGTGACAGGCCTTGTACCGGCGGCCCGAACCGCACGGGCAGGGCTCGCGGGCACCGACGACCGGGATCTCACCATCCTTGAGCTGCGGCTTCCCGGCCTTGGACTGAGGGCGCTTCTTGGCCATGGTGGGCGTTCTCCCGATTGCGACAGTGCGGTCTCGGCCGCGAGCCTAGCCGCCCCTGTCACCGCCGGGGCGCACATGCCGCCACCCCGTTGTGCGTACGGTCGGGGAGCGGGGCCCGCCCGTCGCACCGTCCGGCGGACGCGACCACTCTCGGCCCGCGTCGTTCCTCAGCCCGCGTCGTCGAAGGCGTCGAGCGCGTCGGCGAAACCCAGCCCGTCCAGAGGGCCGAGCCCTTCCAACGGCCCCAGCCCGCCCAGCGGGCCGAGCCCGTGCGCGCTGCCCACCGTGCTCAGACCGCGTGATCCGTGCCGCCCCGCGGCCGGGGCCCGGGGCGTGAACGCCTGCGAGGCGCGGCCGTGGCCCGAGGAGACCAGGGCCCAGACCGTGACCTCGCCCCGGGTGCCGTCCCGGACCCCCCACTCCCGCGCCAGAGCGCTGATGATGTTCAGCCCGCGGCCGCCCCGCGCGGTCACCGACGGTGTGGAAGGGACGGGCCTGGTCGGGCCCCCGCCGTCCGTGACCTCGACGGTCAGCTCTCCCGCCGGATCCACGCGCCATGCGGCCCGGACGCCGCCGTCACCCACACCCGCCTGGCGGTCCAGCGGCTCCAGCGGCCTGCCGTGCCGGCAGGCGTTGCTGAGCAGTTCGGAAAGGATCAGTACGGCGTCGTCGACCACCGTGTCCGGCACCCCGTTGCCGCGCAGTTGCTCGCGCATACGATGCCGCGCCTGCCCCACGCCCGCAGGACCGTGGGGTACGGCCATGCTCGACGACGTCGGCACTTCTCGTGCCATCACAAACGCCACCCCCGAGACCTCCTTTGCCCCACGCCACGGATTGGATGCCCCCCTGGGCCGAGCCGGAAACCGGCCCATGCCCTGTCAGTGATGCACTCGTAACGATCGAATGCGGAGTGAATGCGCCGGTGCACCCCCCGCAAATGATATTAAGAGCGGCCTAGTTGTGACAGAACCTGCTTCGGACGGTTGGTGATGATCGCGTCCACACCGAGGCGCACGCACAGCTCGACGTCCTCCGGTTCGTTCACCGTCCACACGTGCACCCGGTGCCCCGCGCTGCGCAGTCGTTCGATGTGCCCCGGGTGGTTGCGTACGATCCGCATCCCGGGACCGGCGATCCCCGCCCCGGCGGGCAGCCGTCCGTCGCGCACCCGGGGGGAGACGAACTGCATCAGGTAGACGGTGGGGATCGTGGGAGCCGCCGCCCGGACGCGGTAGAGGGAGCGTGAGGAGAAGCTCATGACCCGTACCGGGGACTCCCCCTCGTCCGGCGGGTCGGCCAGGCCGAAGCTCTTGAGCGTGTGGAGCAGGCGTTCCTCGACCTGCCCGGCCCAGCGGGTGGGGTGCTTGGTCTCGATGGCGAGTTCGAGCGGCCGCCCTTGCGCCCGCACCTCGCAGACGAGTTCGAGGAGCCGTTCCAGGGTCAGTACGGAGGTGAGCTCACCGGGCACCGGGTCCCAGTCCGGGGACTCCTCACGGTCCTTCCAGGAGCCGAAGTCAAGGGCGGCCAGATCGGCGAGCTCCAGTGCGGAGACGGCGCCCCGGCCGTTGGACGTCCGGTTCACCCTGCGGTCGTGGACACAGACCAGCTGTCCGTCGGCGGTGAGGCGTACGTCGCACTCCAGTGCGTCGGCACCGTCCTCGATCGCCTTCCGGTAGGCGGCCAGGGTGTGCTCGGGCGCGTCGTCGGAGGCTCCGCGGTGGGCGACGACCTGGATAGGGCGGGGCGTGGAGGGTAGGCGTGCGTGGGTCACGGCGCCATGGTGTCACCGAGGCGGCGGCCCCGGACACCTTCTCGGGGTGGACCGTTTTGCCTGATGTAAAGATTGGCGTGCGGATGCACAGGTCTTGCTTACAGTGGCCTGACGTGCTGTGGGAAAAGCTGACCGTAGACACGTGCACAGCGGATCTCTTGCCGAATGCCGAGTGGAACCGAGGAGTAAAGAGCTGTGAGCACCGAGAACGAGGGCAACGAGAACGACGCGGTTCCGGCCGCACCGTCTGTTCCGTCCGTACCTCCTGTGCCGGCTGCCGCTCCTGAGGGCACCCCGCCCGGAGGCGACCTGCCCGCGTCCGGCCCCGACTCCCGGGGGGACGAACCGACGGACCGGGTTCCCGCGGCACACCAGGAGGGCGGCCCGGCACCGTCCTCCGACCCGTACGGCCGGCCGGCCGGTCAGACGCCCGCACCGCCCCAGCAGCCCCCGGCCGCGTCGGCCGCCTGGCCGCCTCCGCCGCCTCCGGTCCCGTCGTACGCGGACGCCGGATCGCACCCCTGGGGCGCACCGGTTCACCCGGAGCCGAAGGCCCCGCGCAGATCCCGCGCGAGCGGCCTGGTCGCGGCCGTGGCCGTGGCGGCCCTGGTCGCGGGCGGCATCGGCGGGGCCCTCGGGTACTGGGCGGCCGACAGCAACGGCTCCGGATCCTCCGGTTCGACCACCGTCGCGGCGTCCAACAGCCCCAAGGACCTCAAGCGCGCCGACGGGACGGTCGCGGGGGTCGCGGCGAAGGCGCTGCCCAGCGTGGTCACCATCGAGGCCCAGTCGGGCGACGGCGAGGGCGGCACGGGCACGGGCTTCGTCTACGACAAGGAGGGCCACATCCTCACGAACAACCACGTGGTGGCCTCCGCGGCGCGCAGCGGTCAGCTGACGGCGACGTTCTCCGACGGCAAGAAGTACGGAGCGGAGGTCGTGGGCCGGGCCGAGGGCTACGACGTGGCGGTGCTGAAGCTGAAGGACGCCCCGGACGGACTGACCCCGCTGCCCCTCGGCGACTCGGACGAGGTCGCGGTGGGCGATTCCACCATCGCGATCGGCGCGCCGTTCGGCCTCTCCAACACGGTCACCACCGGCATCATCAGCGCGAAGAACCGCCCGGTCGCCTCCGGCGACGGTTCGAGCAGCGCGAACTCGTACATGAGCGCCCTCCAGACGGACGCCTCGATCAACCCGGGCAACTCCGGCGGACCGCTGCTGGACGCGGGCGGCGCGGTGATCGGCATCAACTCGGCCATCCAGTCCACCAGCGGGGGCGGCGGCATGGGCCAGTCCCAGGCGGGCTCCATCGGCCTGGGCTTCGCCATCCCCGTCAACCAGGCGAAGAACGTCGCCGAGCAACTGATCAAGACCGGCCAGCCGGTGTACCCGGTGATCGGCGCGACGGTGACGATGGAGGAGAAGTCCGGCGGCGCCGTCATCTCGGACAAGGGCGCGGACGGCACCCCGGCCGTCACCCCGGACGGCCCCGCGGCCAAGGCTGGGCTGAAGGCCGGAGACGTGATCACGAAGTTCAACGACACGGTGGTCGAGAGCGGGCCGACCCTGATCGGCGAGATCTGGACACACAAGCCCGGCGACAAGGTCACCCTCACGTACAAGCGCGGCAGCGAGACGTCGACGGTCGACGTCGTCCTGGGCGAGCGCAAGGGCGACAGCTGACCGGCTAGGCTGTCCTTCGCGTCGAGGCGGACCCGGATCACGGGATCGACGGCGACGCGGGGTGGGTTGCCCGAGCGGCCTAAGGGAACGGTCTTGAAAACCGTCGTGGCGCGAGTCACCGTGGGTTCAAATCCCACACCCACCGCAGTGCGAGAAGGCCCCTGACCAGGTGAGACGGTCGGGGGCCGCTGCGCGTCGTGGTGCGCAAGGGGCCATCACCGGACGGAGACAGCGCTCGATATCGTCAGGTCCGATCGCGCTGCCTCGTGGAGCACGTTGAGGGCCTCCACCAGGGGGATCGGGCGGAGTTCGGCTGTCCCGCTTGAGGGGGTGCGGGCCGTCCTCAGCAGCTCCCAGGTCCGCTGGTTGACTGTGTGAGCGGCGGTGGCGGCCTTCTCGTTGCTCAGCAGGACGAAGGTCTCGAAGAGGATCGATCTTCTGTTCTCGCTCTCCTCCATCGCTGCCAACGCTTCAGACGCGTCCACGCCCTGTTCACGAGCCCGCCCGGCAGCCATGGCTGCCCTCTGGATCTGCTTCACGCACGTCAGGTACTCGATATACGTGTCGAGCTTCCGCTCGTCCCAGCGTGTGGCCATCTCCCTCCGGAACTTGGCCCGTTCGGCGACCGTCGTGGCGAAGTAGGACGTCAGGGCGCCGATGAGGACGCCGACCAGGGTGAAGATCTGGGTGGCCATGACGGACAACGTACCTTCGCGGCCGGCGGCGGACCGGGGCCGCCGGCGAGGCGGGTCACCGGCTCAGCGGCACGGCAGTCGGCCGTCCGGGGCGTTCTGCCCGGGATGGCCATGTGGTTGGCCATCTGGACGGATTGAACGGGCCGTTCACCGGTTCTGGGCGGATCCAGGTGGCCCGCGGGGGCCTACCCTGAACCACAGCAGCACCGGGGGGAAGGGGAAAGCGATGAACTGGTTCTGGATCGTACTCATCATCTTCTGGACGGGCGGTTTCGCCTGGGTGGCCGACAACGTCCGTACCGCTCTGCGCAATCGGCACGAGCGGAAGATGGAGTTGCTGGAGGCGGCGAAGCAGGAACGGCTGGCTGTCGAGGCGGCGAACCAGTCGCCGGAGCCGGTGTGCGGGTGTACGCACCATCTCGCCAAGCACGACAAGCAGGGCCGGTGCCATGAGCAGGTCGAGACGCCGACGGCCTGGGACGAGAACAAGAAGCCGCTGCGGTACGAGGCCGCCCGGTGCAACTGCCAGCAGTACGTGGGTCCGCAGCCCTTGTCGCAGGTCTTCGCCGAGGAGCTGACCGACCGGGCCTGATCGATCGGGCCTGACCGACCGGGCCTGACCGAGGTTGTGCACCTGGTGACCGAGCCTGTGCGGTGGCGAGTTCGCGGTAGGTGTGAGGTTTATCGGGTGTTCGTCACGCTTGCGGGGGAATCGGGGGCCCCGCACGGTTCGCCGGGAGGCTCATGGGCACTTCTGGTTGCGCGACGTCGTGACCAGAAGGGCCCCACCGGCCCGACTACTCGAACCAGCCGGATCACGCGGTATCCACAGCCAAGCCAACTTCTCGCTTCTCGGAGGACATTGTTATGGCCCATACCCGTACTGCTCGCACCCTCGCCGCCGTTGCCGCCCTGCCCCTCGCCCTCGCGCTGTTCGGCGGTGTCGCGGTGGCCGACAACGGCTCGTTCGCGAACGACGGGTCGAACGCCGGGGTGGCGACGATCGGGGGCGGTGGCGTCGACGGGAACAACAACACGGGCAACTCCTCCACCTCGATCCAGCAGGCGACCGGCGCGGGGGCGTCGAACCACAGCAACACCGCCCAGGTGACCGGCTCCGCCTTCACGGCGATCGACCAGTCCACGAACATCGTCGCGGTGCTCTTCTCGCCACTCTGGTGATATCCGGCGAGGACGGGCCGGGCCCGGGGGAGGCGCCCCGTCCGCGCACCGGCGGCGGGTGAGGCCTGGGGACGGCCCGCCGCCGGTCCGCTTCGGCGGGGACCGAGGCCGATGGGCCGTCTCAGGGGTGAGGCCCTGAGACGGCCCATCCACCATGGAGCGTTCCCTGAGCCCGGGGCCAGGGAGGGCTGGGGTCCCTGAGTCCAGGGCCCCTGAGTCCAGGGCCATGGATGCCGGGGCGCCCGAGCTCAGGGGGGCGGAGGGCCGGGACGCCCGAGTCCAGGGCCTGTACTCCCGGGGCCCCGGTCCAGGGCCCCGGACCCTGAGACCGCTCGGTCGTCCTCCACCTTCAGGAGGTGGGGCCTGCCCCACCCCTACACCCTGAGGCGGACGCCGCTTCGGGACCTGGGGCCGATCCCCTCGCTGCCGCCCGCTCCTAGCGTGGGGGACATGACCACGCCAGTCTGCACCGGCGCCTCCACGGCCTACGCCGCTCCCGCCGGACACCGCACCTATGCGTCGTTCTCGTCGTACGTACGGGCGCGGGGGCCCGTACTGCTGCGCACCGCGCGTTCCCTCACCGCGAACCCGAGCGACGCCGAGGATCTGCTGCAGACCGCGCTGACCAAGACGTACGTCGCCTGGGAGCGGATCGAGGACCACCGGGCCCTCGACGGGTACGTCCGCCGTGCCCTCGTCAACACCCGCACCTCCCAGTGGCGCAAGCGCAAGGTCGACGAGTACGCCTGCGAGGAGGTGCCCGAGAAGGAGGCCGCCCCGGCACCCGATCCCGCCGAGCAGCAGTCGCTCCACGACGCGATGTGGCGTGCCGTCCTCAGGCTCCCGGACCGGCAGCGGGCCATGGTTGTCCTGCGGTACTACGAGGACCTGAGCGAGGCCCAGACGGCCGAGATCCTCGGGGTGTCCGTCGGTACGGTCAAGAGTGCCGTCTCCCGGGCGCTCGGGAAGCTCCGCGAGGACCCCGAGCTGTCGCTGGTGCGGTGAGCACGCGAGGACCCGGGGCTTTCGCTGGTGCGGTGACTCGAAGGATTCCCGGCCGCGTCGGCTCGGAGGCGGTCGGCCGACAGGTCCCGGCCCTCGGCCCGCCCCGCGCATCCCCCCGCGGCGGCGTTCCGAATTCGCCCGTTTCATCGATTCGTACGCCCGGAAGTAGTGACATACCGAGTGGTATGTGAGCAGAATCAGCGGAACCTTACTGCCGCGTAGCGCCCACCGGGAGGACGCCGTGCTGAGCACCATGCAGGACGTACCGCTGACTGTCACCCGCATCCTTGTGCATGGGATGACCATCCATGGGAAGTCGCAGGTGACGACCTGGACCGGTGAACCGGAGCCGCAGCGGCGTAGTTTCGCCGAGGTCGGCAGGCGTGCCGTCCAGCTGGCGAACGCCCTGCGCGACGAGCTGGGGGTCACGGGCGACCAGCGTGTGGCGACCCTGATGTGGAACAACTCCGAGCACGTCGAGACCTACCTCGCGGTCCCCTCCATGGGGGCCGTGCTGCACACCCTCAACCTGCGCCTCGCCCCCGAGCAGTTGATCTGGGTCGTCAACCACGCCGAGGACAAGATCGTCGTCGTCAACGGTTCCCTGCTGCCGCTGCTCGCCCCGCTGCTCCCCCACCTGCCGACGATCGAGCACGTGGTCGTCGCGGGCCCCGGTGACCGTTCCGTACTCGACGGCGCGGCGGCCCGGGTGCACGAGTACGAGGAGCTGCTCGCCGGCCGTCCCACCACCTACGACTGGCCCGAGCTGGACGAACGCCAGGCCGCCGCCATGTGCTACACCTCCGGCACCACCGGGGAGCCCAAGGGCGTCGTCTACTCCCACCGCTCCATCTACCTGCACTCCATGCAGGTCAACATGGCGGAGTCGATGGGCCTGACGGACAAGGACACGACCCTGGTGGTCGTCCCGCAGTTCCATGTGAACGCGTGGGGGCTGCCGCATTCGACGTTCATGACCGGCGTCAACATGCTGATGCCGGATCGTTTCCTCCAGCCCGCGCCGCTCGCCGAGATGATCGAGCGCGAACGCCCGACGCACGCCGCCGCCGTGCCCACCATCTGGCAGGGGCTGCTCGCCGAGGTCACGGCCCGCCCGCGCGACCTCAGCTCCATGGCCCGTGTGACCATCGGCGGCGCCGCCTGCCCGCCCTCCCTGATGGAGGCGTACGACAAGCTCGGCGTCCGCCTCTGTCACGCCTGGGGCATGACGGAGACCTCGCCGCTCGGCACCATGGCCAACCCGCCCGCCGGACTGACCGACGAGGAGGAGTGGCCCTACCGCATCACCCAGGGCCGCTTTCCTGCCGGGGTGGAGGCGCGCCTGGTCGGACCGGCCGGTGACCATCTGCCGTGGGACGGTGAGAGCGCGGGCGAGCTGGAGGTCCGCGGTCCCTGGATCGCCGGCGCGTACTACGGCGGGTCGGACGGCGAGAGCCTGCGCCCCGAGGACAAGTTCAGCGAGGACGGCTGGCTGAAGACCGGCGACGTGGGTGTGATCAGCGACGAGGGGTTCCTCACGCTCACTGACCGGGCCAAGGACGTCATCAAGTCCGGCGGCGAGTGGATCTCCAGCGTCGCCCTGGAGAACGCGATCATGGCGCACCCGGATGTGGCCGAGGCCGCCGTCGTCGCCGTCCCCGACGACAGGTGGGGCGAACGCCCCCTGGCGACCGTCGTCCTCAAGGAGGGCGCCACCGCCGACTACGCGGCGCTCAAGGCATTCCTGGCCCGGACCGTCGCCAAGTGGCAGCTGCCCGAACGCTGGACGGTCATCCCGGCGGTGCCGAAGACGAGCGTCGGCAAGTTCGACAAGAAGGTGATCCGCAAGCAGTACGCGGACGGCGAGCTGGACGTCACCCAGCTCTGAACCGCTCTGAACCGCTCTGAACCGCTCTGGACCCCTCCGACCGTGCTCCGGTCGGAGGGCCCGGTGTGAGGGGCCGGGGGCTATACGGCGAGGGCGGTACGGGTCTTCCGTACCGCCCTCGCCGCGTGCTCCGGGCGGTGGTGCCTCAGTTCGTCCCTATCTTCGCCAGCAGGTCGACGATCCGGGCCTGCACCTCGTCGCTCGTCGAGCGTTCGGCCAGGAAGAGGACGGTCTCGCCGGACGCCAGCCGTCCCAGCTCCGCCTCGTCCATCCCGGCCGAGGTGTAGACGACGAGGGGCGTGCGGTTCAGCGCCCCGTTCGCGCGCAGCCAGTCGATGATCCCGGCGCGCCGTCGGCGTACCTGCATCAGGTCCATCACGACCAGGTTCGGCCGTATCCGGGTGGCGAGGTCCACCGCCTCGCTGTCGCCGGATGCCCGCACCACCTGCATGCCCCGGCGTTCCAGCGTCTCGGTGAGCGCGAGCGCGATCTCCTCGTGCTCCTCGATCACCAGGACGCGCGGGGGGTGCTGGTCGCTGTCGCGTGGCGCGAGCGCCTTGAGGAGTACGGCGGGGTCGGCGCCGTACGCGGCCTCCCGGGTCGCCTGCCCCAGACCGGCCGTCACCAGTACGGGAACCTCGGCGGCCACGGCCGCCTGGCGGAGCGACTGCAACGCGGTACGGGTGATCGGGCCGGTCAGCGGGTCGACGAAGAGCGCGGCGGGGAACGCCGCGATCTGGGCGTCCACCTCCTCGCGGGAGTGGACGATCACCGGGCGGTAGCCGCGGTCGCTGAGCGCCTGCTGGGTCGAGACGTCCGGCGCGGGCCAGACGAGCAGCCGCCGCGGGTTGTCCAACGGCTCCGGGGGCAGCTCGTCGTCCACGGGCAGCGGTTGCGGGCGGTTGTCCACCTCGACCGCGCCTCCCGGCCCGTCCAGCGGCTCGGGACCCTCGGCACCCTCGTCCGGCGCGCCTATCGCGTACGCGCGCCCCTCGAAGGCCGGAGCGGACAGCAACTGCCCGGACCCCGGCGCCTGCGCCGTCCCCGGAGAGGGGCTCGCGGGCCCCGGTTGCGGCGGTACGGGCGCGGGGGCCTGCGGCCCGGGCGGGGGCGGCCCGGACGGCGCGCTCGGCGCCGCGGGCTCGGCGGCGGGCGGGGCGGCGAGCTTGCGGCGCCGGCCCGCACCGGCGGGCGTCTGGTTCTGCTGCTGCGCGAGGTGCTGCGCGAACGGCACCCCCTGCCCCAGCGTCCGCACGCTGAAGGCACGGCCCTGCGTCGAGTCCGGTGACGCGGACATCGGAGCCTCGGCGGGCAGCGGCTGGCGTTGTGCGTCCGGTACGGGAGCGGCGGCGTCGTCCGGACGCGGCGCGGTGCCGGGCCCGGTCGCCGGAGGAGCCGCGATGCTGCCCGTGGTGTGCGTGGTGCCGGCGGGAACCGCCCACGGCGTGTCGGCCGCCGGAGGGAGCGCGCCGGGCGCGTCGTCGGGGACCGCGAGCGAGGCCGGGCCCTGCCCTGGCGCGCCGGGCTGCGCCCAGTCGGGCTGCGGCGGGACGTCCGGCAGGGGTGCCCCCGGTACGGGGTGACCGGGCCGCGCGGCGGCGGGCTGGTCGGCCGCGTCCACGGGGCGCGCCCTGCGGCGGCCGGACGGTACGGGGTGCGCGTGCGGCGGGGTGTGGTCCGCGTCCGGCGCCGTGTGTACGGCGTCGTGGCGCTCGGCGGTGACACCGGCGGGCGCACCCGCCGCGGCCGGTCCGTCCTGCACACCGGCCCGGACCGGGGCGGGCACGGGGGCCCGGTCCGGAGCACCGGCCTGGGCCGGCGCCCCAGGGGCCCCGGACGGCACGGGAACGCCCGGCGTGCCGGGAAGCCCGGGGGCCGCCCCGGCGGGCGCCGTCGGCGGCACCCGGTCGGCGTCGGCGGGCGGCAGCGCGAAGGCCGTACGCGGTCCCGCCGACTCGGGCGCGGGGCGCTCCTGGGACACCGTGAGGGCTCTGCGTGCCCGGCGGCCGCCCGTCTGCCGCCCCGGCTGACCGGGCTGGCCCGGCTGTGCCGCGGGGTCGGGCGAGGCGACGGAGGGAAGGGCGGGCTGGTTCTCGCCACCCGGGGCGATCTGCCGGGCGGCCGCCTCGGGCGGGACACCCTGGGGCGGCACGGTCTGCCCGCGCTGCGGACGGCCGCCGCTGCCCTGCGCGCCCTCGGCGGCCGTCACCACGGACCCCTCGGACGGGGCGGCGGAGGGATCAGGTGCCTGGGCCGCGGGTGGGGACGGGGGTGCGGGCGGTGCGGGCAACTCCAGTGCCTGCCGGGGCTGTTCACCTGGCGCCCCGGTCGCCGCCTCCGCCTCGGCCGGGCTCGGCCGGCCGCGCCTGCGCCCGGAACCCTCGCTCTGCGGTGACGGGACGGCCCCCGCGCCCTGCGTCTCCTCGGCCACCGGGGCACGACGTGCCCTGCGCCGCCCGGTCGGCTCGGCCACCGGGACGTCCGCCGGGTCGGAGGGCCCGTCCACCGGGCTGTCCAGGAACGCGTCCGTGGACGACCTGCGCGCCCTGCGCCGACCGCCCGCCACGGGCTGCGCGGCGGCCTCCGGGCCTGCGGCATCGGCGGCCGCGGCAGGTGGCGCGACGGCTTCCGGTACGGGGGCGGCAGGCGCCTCGGCCACGGCAGGAGCCCCGACCACCGGGACGGATGCCTCCGCAGGCGCCTGGGACGCCTCCGGGAGGGGCCTCGGAGCAGTCCCGGGGACCGGTCCCGGATCGTCTGTCGGGACGGGCCCGGACGCGGGAGCCGGAACCGGCGCCGGTTCGGGCGCCGCGACGGGCGGGGGCTCGGCCGGAGGCGCGATCGTCCCCGCGCCCGCGCCGATCGGCACCTCCAGGACGTACGCGCTGCCGCTCATCCCCGGCATTTCGTGCGTCTGGAGCACGCCGCCGTGGGCCCGTACGATCCCGCGCACGATCGGCTCGTGCACCGGGTCTCCCCCGGCGAACGGGCCACGCACCTCGATCCGGACCACGTCACCGCGCTGGGCCGCGGCCACGACGACGGTGGAGTCGACGTATCCGCCACCCGGCACGGGCCTCGCCCGGCCCGTCGAGTCGACCCCGGCCACGTCCGCCACGAGGTGGGCGAGCGCCGTGACCAGCCGGCCCGCGTCCACCTCCGCCTCGATCGGCGGCGCGTGCACCGCGAACTGTGCCCGGCCGGGACCGATCAGCTCGACCGCGCCGTCGATACCGGCGGTCACCACCGAGTCGAGCAGGACCGGCTGCTTGACGAGGTCCTCGGCGCCGCTGTCCAGACGCTGGTAACCGAGGACGTTGTCGACGAGCGTCGCCATCCGGGCGTAGCCCGCGGCGAGGTGGTGCAGGATCTGGTTGGCCTCGGGCCAGAGCTGGCCGGCCGGGTCGGCGGCGAGCGCGGAGAGTTCGCCGCGCAGCTCCTCCAGCGGCCCGCGCAGCGACTCACCCAGGACGGCGGTCAGCTGGGTGTGCCGTGCTCCCAGGCCGGTGAGCCGCTCGGTCTTCTCGTCCAGCTCGGCGGTGTACCGCTCGGTCCGGTCGGCCAGTTCGGCCGTGTGCGCCTCGGTGAGGGCGGTCGTCTCGGCCTGGTGGCGCTCGGTGAGCCGGGCGATCTCCGCGGCGTGCCGTTCCGTGAGCTGTTCGAGCTCGGCCGTGTGCTGCTCGACCTGTTCCTCGTGCGGCCTGCGATCGGTGAACGTCATCACCGCGCCGACCAGTTGGTCGCCGTCGCGTACCGGCGCGGTGGTCAGGTCGACCGGCACCGCGGCGCCGCTCTTGGCCCAGAGCACCTGGCCGCGCACCCGGTGCTTGCGGCCCGACTTCAGCGTGTCGGCCAGCGGGGAACCGTCGTACGGGAAGGGCTCGCCGTCCGCCTTCGAATGCAGGACCAGGGTGTGCAGTTCCTTGCCGCCCAGGTCGCTGGCCCGGAAGCCGAGGATCTGCGCGGCGGCGGGGTTGACCAGGACGACCCTGCCGTCCATGTCCGTACCGACGACGCCCTCGGAGGCGGCCCGCAGGATCATCTCGGTCTGGCGCTGCGAACGGGCCAGCTCCGCCTCGGTGTCGACGGTGCCGGTGAGGTCCCGGATGACGAGCATGAGCAACTCGTCGCCGGTGTAGCTGGAGTGGATGTCGTTGTACGCGGCCTGGCCGCTGTCCAGGCTCGCGCTGGTGACCTCGACCGGGTACTCGGTGCCGTCGGTCCGGCGCGCGGTCATGCGCGTGGGCTTGGTCCTGCCCTGCTCGTCCGCAGCGTCCGGCCTGCGCATCGACCCCGGGATCAGCCGGGAGTCGAACTCCGGCAGCAGATCCAGCAGTCCGCGCCCCACGAGCGCGGTGCCCGGAGTCTCGAACATTTCGAGGGCGATGGTGTTGGCGTTGACGACCGTGCCGTTGCAGTTGACGAGCAGGAGCCCGTCCGGGAGGGCGTCGAGTATGGCTGCGAGGCGAGCAGCGCCTCGGGATGGCCTGCTGCTCACGAGACGCTTCCTCCCTGATTACCGCACCGTGCTGACAGCTGGCGCCATTTTGCCTCTGGAGCCTCGGACTGTCACGGAAGGAGTCTAAAGGCAGGGAGCGGCGGCGCGGCGGCGGATGAGGGGGAGCTCTCACCAAGGTTCTGTGCACACGGTGTACGCCGGTGGCTCATGACAGACGCCGCGCGCTCCCCATGGCCTGCGCGGACGCCCCTCGGCCCGGAGCTCGGACGGCCCTCGGCCCGCCCCTCGGACGACCTGCCCGAGGGGCGGCGCCGGCTACCGGGCGGAGGGGAGTACGGGCACGAGGTTGTTCCAGCGCGAGATCTCGCAGCCGTTGGCACGGCTGAACCGGGCGTCGACCGGCTGTCCCTCCCATGTGCCCTCGACCCGGGCGACGGCCGGGCCGCCGGCCTGCATGGTGCACATGGCGTTGCGGTCGGTCGGTACGAACGGGTTCTTGCCCGTCTCCACCGCCTCGTCCAGCAGATCGCAGGCGCGCTCGGCCTCCGGGTGGCTGCCACTGGCGGGCCCGCACTCCAGATCGAAGACTCCGTCGGCCGTGGGGTTGCCGGAGTCCGAGACGGTGACCGTGAGCCGGGTCTGCTCGGCGGGCTCGGCACGGGCGAGGAGCCGGTCGTGCTGGAGCACCGGAAGCGGAGGCAGCGGCAGCAGGGAGTCGGCGGTGGCGGCGGGCGCGGTCGCGGAGAGCGCGGCGAGGGACGCCACGGCGGTGAGGGTGAGGCGGCGCAGCATGTGGGGCTCCTGATGGTTCTGGCGCGCTGTCGGCGCGCCGGTACCGCTCCGGCGTGCGCCCCGTGGGCGGACGCGCGGGCGGGTGGGCGGTGTCGGACAGAGGGCGGAGCCCTCGCCTTCTCTAACGCTCCGCACGCCCGCACGTTGCGCAACTCATGGAGGGCCGACCGGAGACGCACCCGCCCGCCGGATGCTTTGCCTCGCCGCCGGTCCGCCTAGTACCGTAGGCAGCGATTGGTGACAGCACGCTCAACTGTGTCATCATCTGCACGCACCACTCGCGTCCGCGCGAAGGTGTGCTGGAGGCGTCGCCTAGTCCGGTCTATGGCGCCGCACTGCTAATGCGGTTTGGGTCTTAAAGCCCATCGAGGGTTCAAATCCCTCCGCCTCCGCAAGATCCCGAAGCCCCGTGCCCCAGGCACGGGGCTTCGGTCGTGAGGTGCGGGTCTTTGGCCGGCCCAGCCCTCCGGAGAGCGTCACTGTCCGGCGTTTTCGCAGGTCAGATGTGGTGCGGGCAATGGATTTCGCGTCACGGCGCAGGTCATGTAATGTTGTTCCCGCAACGCCGACCAGGCAGAAAAGCCCAGGGAGCGAAGCCGCCGGGTAAGACCGACGACAGGCACTCGTAGCTTAACGGATAGAGCATCTGACTACGGATCAGAAGGTTGCAGGTTCGAATCCTGCCGAGTGCACAGCAAGCGAGAGGCCCCCAGGAGAAATCCCGGGGGCCTCTCGCGTTGCCCGTACAGCAGCGAGGACAGAAACCGTGTCAGCGGCTACGGGTGAGTCGTGTGGCTGAAGCCGAGGGAGTTCAGCCCCTCGGACAGGCACAACTGGTCGGAGGGGCCGCCGACCTCGGTCTGGAGCAGTTGGTAGGCGGCGCCGTGGCGTTGGCCCCAGTGCATCGCGGCCTTCCACAGGAGACGGCCCAGTCCTTGGCCCCGGGCGTCGGGCAGGACGGCGAAGTACTGGGGGAGGAGCTGGGGGTGTCCGATGGCGTCAGGCTGGATCTCCATGGGGCCGATCGCGCCCACGATGTGGTTCTTGATGGCGGCGGCGAGGACCGGGCCGCACCGGCCGGCCCGCATCCGGGTGTGGAGGAAGGCCAGACCGTCGGCGGCCATCGTCTCGGCGAACGGCGCGAAGGTCTCCCGCACGGCGGCCGGCCAGTCGGTGACGGGGCGGACCGGGCCGTCCGGGGCGGGGCAGGGGCCGGTGATGAAGTCCTTCAGCTGGATGCGGGTGCCGCGCGGGTGTGTGGTTCGAGGGCCGAGGGGGCGTACGACCCGGGCACGGGCGACGTCATGTACGGAGGCGAGCTTGGCGGCCAGCTCGGCGGCCTCCTCCACGACGCTGTCGCGCACCCCGTAGGCGAAGACCTTGACGGTGCCGCGTCCGCGCCGGGTCAGGGTAGGAACGAGGGTGCGTCCGGGCTGGTGGACGACGTCCTCGAGGAGGGCTCTCTCGCCCTTCTCGCCGCCCCAGCGCCGGTCCTTGTCGTACGGCAGGAAACCCCCGGTATCGGCCGCTCGAAGGACGTCCTCGAAGAGGCCGACGGACAGTGTGTCGGGGTGGACGGGACCAAGGGTCGGCACGATAGGCGCGGTGAGCACGGGCCGCAGCCAGTCCCAGCGGAAGAGCATGAGCGGCACCCTAGCGGTGGGACGGGCAGGGCTCAGGCCCCGACGCGAGCGCGCCGGGGCCTGAACGGAGTTGATCGGATCGTGTCGGTCAGTGGGGGTTGTCGTCACCGGCGTCGCAGGAGCACTCTGCGCTCTCCACGATCGCGTCGAGGTCTTGGACGGCGGTGATCGACGCGGTCGCGACGGGCGGGGCCGTGCGGCGGGCCGAGGTGGGCGGGCCGGGGAGGATGGTCACGGGTACGGGTGGGGTCATGAGGCGTTCTCCTTGTCTCCGTGCTGGCAGTAGCTGTGCAGCGGCGCCTTCGCTTCCTGGTAGTGCTTGGCCAGGGGGCGGCAGACCCGGCAGGTGCCGGACAGGGCGCGGCCCTCGCACCCACCGGTGCGAAGCATGAGGCGGTCGGCGATGGCGCCGAGCCGGGTGAGGCCGTCGATGCCTTCGGCCAGCAGGTCGATCTGGTCGTCGCGGCCGACCTTGCAGATCGAGACCCTGGCGTGCGGGTCGGCGTGGAAGAAGGTGTGTCCCGCGTTGCAGCCGGCGAACGGCTTGCGCTGCCGCAGGTGGGCAGCGGACTGGGCGAGCAGCGGCTCACCGCCTCCGTAGATCGTGGGCGTCATGTTCGTGTACGCGTGGTTCTCGACGTTCCACTCGTCGGCGAGGGCGGCCATCTCGTCGGCCTCGGAGGCGTTGTCTTCGGTCACCAGAATTCCACGACCGGACCACCCGGGATGCTGTCCAGGCTGAGGGGTGGTCCGGTCTTTGGCTGTGGGGAGTCAGCTCAGGGCTTTGCCCACCTCGTAGATGGTCGGCCGATCCTCCGGGGCATGGCTGAGCATTGCGTCGATCAGCTCGCCCAGCGGACCGGGAGCCTTCACAGGCCGGCGCTTGCCGTTCGCCACTGCCTCTCTCTGGACGGGACGTGGAGCGTCATCCGGATACTCCACGGCTCGCCACCCAGTGGCAGAGATGAGGAGAGACGCGCCGAGTCCGTAGACGTCGGCTTCCTGTGTGGGTTCGGCCTCTCCGGTCGCGAGCACGCTGCGCGCGATCTCCGGCGCCTCGTAGTGGACGAGGCAGCCGCGGAACGGGAAGTCGTACCCCTCGGGTACGTGCCCGCCCCGGGCAAGAGCGAGGTCGATGAGGTGCGTCTGCTCCGGCCCGATGATGAAGTGGGCGGGCTGTACGTCACCGTGTGCCCAGCCCTTGGCGTGGAGTTCGGCCAGTGCCTCGACACAGCCCAGGGCGACGCTGGTGTGCGGTTCGGCGGGTGAGTCCTTCTCACGGCAAGGCTCCCACAGTCGGTAGAGATCCGGCCCTTCGTGCCACGGCTGGAGGTTCCACGTTCCGCGCTCCCACTCGCCGTACGCCAAGTCATCCGAGCCGAGGCGATGCAGCACGGCCCCCTCGCGTGCGGGTGCGAGCGCGGTCCAGGGCTGGGCGGGCCAGTCGGCTGTGGCCTCGATCGGATGACCGAGCTTCACGGCGTAGTGACCCCGATGGCTCTCCACGTCCCAGACCCTGGAGCCCCGGCGGTCCACCACCAGGCGCTGAGCCGTAGGCATGAGGGCGTCGAGCACCACGATCGGCAGTTCAGGGGATGACCCGGACAACGTCTCTTCTCCTTCCGGTTCCGGCGAACACGGCCGGCCACGACTCGTGGTCGGCCGCGTCGCTGCTGTCGTGTGCTACGCCTGACCGTACGGTCGGCCGCAGTCCGAGTCGCACTGCGCGAGGTTGGTGCCGTCCACGGTCCACAGCTCGTCGAAGACCATGAACCCGGCCGCCTTCATGGCACGCGCGGAGGCGGCGACCTTCTCCGAGTCACGGGCTCCGCCGCCCGGCGCCGGGTTGTGGTGCAGGAAGCGGCCCGCGTACCGCTCGCACAGGGCCGCGTACTCCTTCGTGTGCAGGATGAGCGCGTGCAGCCCGAGGTCCACGTCGTCCGACGGGACCATGGGAACGGTGGCGGTGGCAGCGGTGACCAAGAAGGCCACGGCCTGGTCCGCGATCTGCTGGGCACGCTCGGGCGACTGCCCGTTGTGGACGACCACGAAGTGGGCGAGGCTTTCGAACAACTCCTCACCAGCTACCGCGCGACCGGTCCTCTGATCGTTCGCCGTTGTCGTCATGCGACTACTCCTTGTGTGTGGCGGTGCGTGGCACTTACTTCCCGCCTCGGTCGCTGAGCCACGGCTCAAGGACGACCAGAAGGCGGGCTTGGAGGGCCGGCCCCGAACGGGGACGGGGAGCCGGGGAACTGGCACCCGTTCGGGGCGGCCGGTCTACTGGCCGACGGCGAGAGCCATGCCGATCACCAGGCCGTACGACCTGCTGATCATGACGATGAACAGGACTCCCGCATACCGGCTGATGGCGCGCATCACAGCCCATCCCGGGTGTTGGCGTTCCGGATGGCCAGACGTGCGCTCAGTTCCTCCCGCGCACTTGGCGGCACGACTTTGTCCGGCATGGCATCCCACTCCGTGCCGCCGCGGATCGGCCGTATCTGCACACGGCCGCCGACCTTGCCCATGACGACGCCGATACGTCCCCTGGTGGTGTCCTTCGCCAGTTCACCGATGCCTGGTCTGGTCTGCTGGTTGCTCGCCATGCGGATGAGGATCCTGCCGCTCATCAGGACGTCGGAACCTCCGACAAACCCCACTTCGGGACGTCCCGCGTCGGGTAGAACGTCCCTAGTGCCGTCCCCGGGTGTGAGGAGAGATTGATGCCGAACGAGAGGTTACGTGCTGCCATGGCGGTCGGCGGCTGGACATATGCCGCCCTTGCGGACAAGGTCGAAGTCGATCCCAAGTCCGTTGAACGATGGGTCAATCTAGGGCGTACGCCGCGCCGGACCACGGCCATGCTGGCAGCGGAAATACTAGGAGAAGACGTGCACGCTCTGTGGCCCGCGCTCCGGCAGGCACGCCCTGCCCGCGCTGTCAGTCCGGAACTTGTGGCTCTCTACGACCAGCGGGCGGACGTCCCCGTGTCCACCTTCGTGGACATGCTGACCCAGGCGCGCGAGCACATCGATGTGCTGGTGTACGCCGCCGTCTTCCTGCACGAGGCGTACCCGCGGCTCAACGACTTGTTGCGAGAGCGAGCGGACGACGGGTGTACGGTCCGTATCGCGATTGGCGACCCGGACAGTACGAATGTCCAACAGCGCGGCGCGGAGGAGAGGTTCGGCCACGGAATCGAGTCCCGTTGCCGACTTGCCCTCATGCACTACCGCCCCCTTACTGGGGTACCTGGCATCGAGGTGCGCACCCATGCCACCACGCTCTACAACTCGATCTATCGTGCGGATGACCAAGCGCTGGTCAATGCCCATGTCTGGGGCGTGAACGCCTACGGCGCTCCCGTGTGGCATCTCCGGCGCAGCGGGAAGGGTGGCATGTTCGACACCTACGCCAGCAGCTTTGACGCGGTGTGGGAAACCGCGACGCCGGTAAGCGAAGGGTGATCATGGCACGGACCGAGTACTACGACGACCCAGCGGCACCGGAGCCGAACAGTCTGGTGGTCGCCGCGTCCGCCGTGGTCACCGACGACGAAGGGCGTGTACTCCTTCAGCGCCGCAGGGATAACGATCTGTGGGCGCTGCCAGGTGGCGGCATGGAGATGACCGACTCACTCCCCGGAACAGCTGTCCGCGAGGTGAAGGAAGAAACCGGGTTGGACGTAGAGATCACCGGCCTCGTGGGCACGTACACCGACCCTCGCCACGTCATCGCCTACTCGGACGGTGAGGTGCGCAGACAGTTCAACGTCTGCTTCACCGCCCGTATGGTCGGGGGCCGGCTCGCGATCTCGGACGAGTCCACGGAGCTGCGGTTCGTTCAGCCGGAGGAGATCGATCAGCTGCCGATGCATCACACGCAGCGCCTCCGGATCTGCCACTTCCTGGAACACCGTGAGCGGCCCTATCTTGGCTGATCGCACCTGCGACGCCCGCTTCAGGAGTTCGGCCTGACCGCCTGTCCACCCGTGCTGCGCGGGGCGGCTGTGGCCGTGTCAGACCGTACCGCGCCGCCGCTGTCCGCTGTTGTTGACGTCAGCTATTGATGTCACTTCACGCTGGCTGGGGTCACTTGCGACGCTTGCGTGCCTTCGCCTTGCGTTCGGCTTCCTTGCGCTTCTCGATGGTGTACGACGACCACTCGCCACGGTGCAGGTTGCATCGCGACGCACCGACCATCGCCAGCCGCCGGCACCGAGTGCCCTTCTCTGTGAGCGCGCCACATCTGGACTGCGTACGAGCCACGTCTCCAACCCCCGGTCTCGACCGTCGTGCGGACCAGTGCAGGATTGCCGGGTACATGTCCTCTGCGGAAGGCGCGCTGCTCCGCGCAGTGGTGCGCGGCGGCCCAAGGAGGTTGCGCGGTGGCGCACGCTTCCCCACTGTGGTGGTCGTCGTACCGGGGACCTCGGACGGGGTCGTTCACCTGCGTTCATCGACGGACGGACCTGAGAGTTGCTACCGGCTTCGGTCCCGTCTGAACAACCGTGAACGGCGCTGAATGACGGAAACTGAGACGCGCTCGATCGGTCATGATGACGGACGAACGGCGCGCCTACTTGCGGAAGCGGTGGTGTTTCTGACAGGAGGACGAGCGCAAAAGAATGCTGCCCCTGACGGAATCTTTTTCCGCTCTTGGGGATTGAGTCTCAGGCCGAGCTGGCGGAGGCGCGCGCACGTCCAGACCCTTGGGGTCCGTTCAGTTGAAGGGGACGGCGTCCGTCGGGACCGTGTGCCAGTTGGTGACGATCGGGTCCTGGACGGTGATGGTGCCGACCCGCAGGGAGACCGGGTCGGGGTCGTCGTTGGCGACGGAGACGATGATGCTTTCCAGTTCCTTGCCACCGTCCGAGTTGGTGGTCTTCGGGTTCACCCCGGCGTACGCGGTGGTGCCCCCGCTCAGCGTGATCTGCTGGCCGACCGACTGTTCCGCGGGGCCCGCCTCGGTGCCGTCGGAGCCGAACGCCACCACCGGAAGCGCGGCCGGCAGGACGCAGGTGATCCCCGGCTTCGCCTTCGCCATGACCAGGATGTAGCCGCCGGCCTGGGTCTCGGACCTGCTGCTCCAGGAGATGTCGTTGGAGCCGCAGCTCTGCCCGACCGGCTCCCGCTTGCCGTTGCCGGTGTCGGCGCCCGAACCCGCGCCGTCCTCGGTCCCCTTGCCCGCCGTGTCGGAGCCCTTGTCGGCGCCCTCACCGCTGCCCGAACTCGACGGGCCGGCCGGAGTGGCGGACGGGGAACCCTGCGCGGCGCCGGTGTCCGTCGCCGTGTCCCCGTCCTCGCACGCCGTCATCAGCAGCATGCCGCCCACGAGTGCTGCGGAGACGAGGAAGGCCTTGCGACGGTTGCCGGACATGAAATCCCCTTGGTCATCAGTGGTTGAGGCCGACGCGGTCTCGGCTGCTCGGTGCTCGTTCGATCACTATGAGGGGGCGGCGGACCGAGGGGATACCGTCGCCGTCGTTCCAGGACAACGCTGTCGCAGACCGGTGACACGGTCACGTAGCGAGGGGCCCCGCCAGGACCGGCCTCCTCGGCGAGGACGGCCGACTGTCAGTCCCGTGGTGAAGACTGGGCGCATGGAGTTCTTCTGCTACCACCGTGACCGGCCCGGCTCGATGAAGCGGCGCGAGGAACTGCTGGAGGAGCACTGGGCCTATATGGACCGGTACGCCGAGCAGTTGATCGCCCGTGGGCCGACCTTCGTCGGAGAGATACCCACCGGCAGTGTGCACATCGTGGACCTCCCGGATCCCGCCGCCGCCCGCGCGTTCGCCTTCGACGAGCCCAACCACCAGGACGGCGTGTACCGGGACGTGCTGCTCCGCCGCTGGCGCAACACGCTGGGGCGCACCATGTGGGACTTCCCCGGCGGACGGAGCGGCGGCAACCGCTATCTGGTGATCGGGCTCGGGCTGGGGTCGGAAGAGGCGGCCGATCTGGCCGTGCCGGAGGACCGGGAGGGGTTGATCGCGTACGGGCCGCTGCTGTCGGACGACGGTGACCGCTGGCTGGGGACGGTGGCGCTGCTGTGCGCGCCGGACCCGGACGCGGCGCGCGCCGTCCTGACCGCGGACCGGTATGCCGACATCGAGGTCCACGACTGGGAGTTCGGCGGCCGGCGGTGAGGAGCGAACGGCTGCGGTGAGCAACTGCTGACGGTCGTGGGCGTGCGCCCGTGGTGGGCCCGCAGCGGTCGTGAACAGGGGGGCGTGAACGGGGGGTGGTCGTGAACGGCGGCCGTGGTGGACGGAAGGGCGGTACGCGTGGGCTGGCACTGCACCGGGATGAGCTGGCCCCGGGGCGGCCCTGACGGCGGCCCCGTGCTGGGCTGGCGACGGGACGAGAGGGTCGCCGGTTCGGCCGGCGCGCGGGAGCGGGTCAGCGTCCTGGGGTACGGGAGGGAGCTCGGGTTCCGGGCCGAGGGGGAGCGGCGTTGCGTGGGGGCGCGCGGCAACCCGTGCCCGGTCGCGGCCGTGGTGCCGGTACGGAGCACGGGGGCCAGGTGTCCGGAGTGCGCACGGCTGGACCGGGCGCATTCCGTGGCCGCCGACACGCTCGCCGACGACCCGCGCCCGTACCGCGTGTACCTCGCCTGGTTCGGGCCCGGGATGGTGAAGGTCGGGATCACCCGGGAGTCACGGGGCGGGGCACGGCTGCGAGAACAGGGGGCGGTGGTGTTCGGCTGGCTGGGGCGCGGGCCGTTGATGGCCGCCCGCCGCACGGAGGAGCTGCTGCGTGCGGCCCTCGGGGTGCCCGACCGGATCCCGTACGCCGGTAAACGGGCGGTGCGGGGCGGGCTGCCGGGGCCGGTGGAGCGGGCCGCCGAGGTCGAGGGCCTGTACCGGCGAGCGGTGGCGCTGGAGGGGGCCGGGTGGCCGGAGGCGCTGGAGCGGTTGCCGTTCGAGGCGGTGGACCACGGCGGTGTGTTCGGGCTGGAGGGGCTCGACGTCACGGCGGCGCCGGTACGGGCCGTGACCGGCCTTGTGGGCGGCGGTGTCGTGGCCGGGCGCCTGGTGGCGGCGGCCGGGCCCGATCTGTACCTGGAGACCCCGTCCGACGGGACCGTCGTCCTGGACACCCGGCTGATCACCGGCTGGGAGCTCGCCGCTGCCGACGCGCGCGCCGGGGTGGACGTGCCGCTCGTCGCCGTGGGGGCCGGTGGGGTGCAGGACGGGCTGTTCTGAGATCGTCGCGGGCAGGCGAGGCGAGACGAGGCGAGTGGAGGGCGGGACGGATGGACAAGGACGACCGTGACGACGTCGTGCGGTTCTGGGAGCGGCTCGGGCTGCCCGGGATCATCGACGTCCATACGCACTTCATGCCGGAGCGGGTGCTCAGCAAGGTGTGGGCGTACTTCGACTCGGCCGGGCCGCTGACCGGCATGGAGTGGCCGATCACCTACCGGCAGGACGAGGACGAACGCCTCGCCCTGCTGCGTTCGTTCGGGGTGCTGCGGTTCACCTCCATGCTCTACCCGCACAAGGCGGGGATGGCCGCCTGGCTGAACGACTGGGCGGCCGGGTTCGCCGCGCGGGTGCCGGACTGCCTGCACACCGCGACCTTCTTCCCGGAGGAGGGCGTGGACCGCTATGTGCGCCAGGCGGTCGAGGCCGGGGCGCGGGTCTTCAAGTCGCACCTCCAGGTCGGCGCGTACGACGCGAACGACCCGCTGCTGGAGCCCGTGTGGGGGCTGCTCGCCGAGGCCGGGATCCCGGTGGTCACGCACTGCGGGTCCGGGCCCGCCCCCGGGAAGTACACCGGTCCCGAACCGATAGGGCGGTTGCTGTCCCGCCATCCACGGCTGCGGCTGGTGGTGGCGCACATGGGGATGCCGGAGTACGCGGAGTTCCTGGCGCTGGCGGCGGCGTACCCCGAGGTGCGGCTGGACACGACGATGGCGTTCACCGACTTCACCGAGGAGTTCACGCCGTTCCCGGCCGACCGGCTGGGCCGGCTCGCGGATCTCGGGGACCGGATCCTGCTCGGTACGGACTTCCCCAACATCCCGTATCCGTACGCCCACCAGCTGCACGCCCTGGAGCGGCTGGGGCTGGGTGACGACTGGCTGCGGGCCGTGTGCCACGGGAACGCGAGCGCGCTGTTCGCCTGAACCCCCGAGCCCGTGAGTTCCCGAACCGTGAGCCCCGCCACCCCGAACCTGTGGTTTCCCGGCCCGCGAACCCCCGAACCCGTGGGTCTCCGGCCCCCGAACCCGGTCCCGGCGTGAGCGGAAGGCGGCGCACCGGATTCTCAGGAAATTCACAGGTGGGCCCAAGGTCTCTCTCACCGCCGTCTCACAGCCTTGAGGCATGACGACGACGACCTCGCCCCAGGGGCGTACCGAAATGCTCAGGCCGGACCGCAACCCCGTACGCGTCCTCATCGTGGACGACGAGGCATCTCTCGCCGAGCTGCTCTCCATGGCCCTGCGCTACGAGGGGTGGGAGGTGCGCAGCGCAGGGGACGGGGCCGGTGCCCTGAGTACGGCGCGTGACTTCCGCCCCGACGCGGTGATCCTGGACGTGATGCTGCCCGACATGGACGGGCTCACCGTGCTGGGACGGCTGCGGCGGGAGCTGCCGGACGTGCCGGTGCTGTTCCTGACCGCGCGGGACGCGGTGGAGGACCGTATCGCCGGGCTCACGGCGGGTGGGGACGACTACGTCACCAAGCCGTTCAGCCTGGAGGAGGTGGTGGCCCGGCTGCGCGGGCTGATCCGCCGCTCGGGGACGGCCACCGCCCGCAGCGAGTCGACCCTCGTCGTCGGCGACCTGGTCCTGGACGAGGACAGCCACGACGTCAGCCGCGGCGCCGACTCGATCCACCTCACGGCGACCGAGTTCGAGCTGCTGCGCTTCCTGATGCGCAATCCGCGCCGGGTGCTCAGCAAGGCACAGATCCTGGACCGGGTGTGGAACTACGACTTCGGCGGGCAGGCGAACGTCGTCGAGCTGTACATCTCGTATCTGCGCAAGAAGATCGACGCGGGGCGCAGCCCCATGATCCACACCCGGCGCGGGGCGGGATACCTGATCAAGCCCGGTGAGTGACCCGATGGCCGGTACACAGGCGCGGAGCCGGAGGCCGTGGACGCTGCGGACCCGGCTGGTGGTGTACGCGGTCACGCTCATCGCGGTCGTCGCCACCGTGATCGGTTCGGTCACCACGATCGCCTTCCAGAGCTATATGTACGGCAAGCTGGACAGCCAGCTGCACGACATCGTCGTACGCACCCAGGTGCACCCGCCGGGCGGCGGCAGCGGCAAGCCCGCACCCGGCGGGGCCGGGAACAGCGGGGCCGGGAGCGGCGGGGAGCCGCTGGACGTCATCGGGACGGGCGGCCAGCCGTTCAAGACGTTCGGCGCCGTCTCCGTGGACGGTTCCGTCACCGAGTCGAAGGTGATGAAGGCGGGCAGCTCACCGGCGCAGGACCGTACCGAACCGCTGACCGACGCGCAGCAGAGCGCCCTGGAGGCGGCCGCGCTCTCCCCGGACGGTGAGGTGCGGGGCGTGGACCTCCCCGGACTCGGCGGGTACCGCGTGGAGGCCGTCCGGGCGAGCAACGGTACGACCGTCCTCGTCGGCATCCCCACGGACGAGGTGAGCCGGGCGCTCACCACCCTGATCCTGGTCGAGGTCTGTGTCACCGGCGCCGGGCTGATCGCGGCCGGGATCGCGGGTGCCGCCATGGTCGGTGTCGCCTTGCGTCCGTTGCGCCGGGTGGCCGCCACCGCGACCCGCGTGTCCCAGCTCCCCCTGCACAGCGGTGAGGTCGCCCTCCTGGAACGGGTCCCCGACGCCGAGGCCGATCCGCGTACCGAGGTCGGTCAGGTCGGCGCGGCCCTCAACCGGATGCTGGGGCACGTCGGTTCGGCCCTGGACGTCCGGCAGAAGAGCGAGACGCGGGTCCGGCAGTTCGTCGCCGACGCCAGCCATGAGCTGCGCACACCGCTCGCCTCGATCCGCGGGTACGCCGAACTGACGCGGCGCGGCCGGGAGGACCCCGGTCCGGACACCCGGCACGCGCTGGGGCGGATCGAGTCCGAGGCGGAGCGGATGACCGGCATGGTCGAGGACCTGTTGCTCCTGGCCAGACTCGATGCCGGACGGCCGCTCTCCTACGAGAGCACTGATCTCTCACCGCTGGTCGTCGACGCGGTGAGCGACGCCCGCGTGGCCGGCCGGGCGCTCTCGGTCCGGGAGCCCGCGTCCGAAGGAGCGGGGCCCACGCACCGCTGGCGGCTGGAGTTGCCCGAGGTGCCGGCGACCGTACGCGCCGACCCGACCCGGATCCAGCAGGTCCTCGTCAACCTGCTGGCGAACGCCCGGACGCACACCCCGCCCGGGACGACGGTCACCGTCCGGGTGCGGGCGGCGCGCGGCGACCGGCCCTGGGTGACCCTGGAGGTCCAGGACGACGGGCCGGGCATCCCCGGCGCGCTGCTGCCGCACGTCTTCGAGCGGTTCGCACGCGGCGACGCCTCCCGCTCCCGGCAGGCCGGTTCGACCGGTCTCGGGCTGGCCATCGTGCGGGCCGTCGCCGCCGCGCACGGGGGGAGTGTGGAGGTGCGGTCGGTGCCCGGCGACACGGTGTTCGCGGTCCACCTGCCGGCGGACGCGGTGTACGAGGGCGAGCCCACGGCCGGACCGGACCACGTTCCGGCCCCGGCGCGGAGGCCGGAGGGCACGCCGGTCCCGGCAGCGGGCCCCGCTCCGGCAACGGGCCCTACCCCGGCAGCGGGCCCCGCTCCGGCAGTCGGCTTTGCCGCCGCACCGTACTCACAGCACGGCCACAGGCGCAGCACACGGGCGTGACAGCGGGGTTGGCGAATGTCGGTGTCATGCAAACCGACACCCCTTGGAGCACCTTGCCGGCCCGGGAACACCTCCTGGCCGCGGCGGTCGACACGGCCGGTGCTCCCGTACTCGACGTGGTCGTCCCCGTCTACAACGAGGAGAAGGACCTCGAACCCTGCGTGCTCCGGCTGCACGACCATCTGTCCAGCACCTTCCCCTACCGCTTCCGGATCACCGTCGCGGACAACGCGAGCACCGACCGCACGCCCCAGGTGGCGGCCCGGCTGGCGGCGGTGCTCCCGCAGGTGCGGTCCTACCGGCTGGAGGAGAAGGGCCGGGGGCGGGCCCTGCGCACGGTCTGGTCACACTCCGACGCCCCGGTCCTCGCCTACATGGACGTCGATCTCTCGACCGACCTCAACGCGCTCCTGCCCCTGGTCGCACCGCTGATCTCCGGACACTCGGACCTCGCCATCGGCTCGCGGCTGGCCCGTAGTTCGCGGGTGGTGCGGGGGTCGAAGCGGGAGTTCATCTCCCGGTCGTACAACCTCATCCTGCGCTCCTCGCTGGCCGCCCGGTTCAGCGACGCCCAGTGCGGGTTCAAGGCGATACGGCGGGAGGTCGCCGAGCGGCTGCTGCCGATGGTCGAGGACACCGGCTGGTTCTTCGACACCGAGATGCTGGTGCTCGCGGAGCGGGCCGGGCTGCGCATCCACGAGGTGCCGGTCGACTGGGTCGACGACCCCGACTCCACCGTGCACCTCGTGCGGACCGCCACGGACGACCTCAAGGGCGTCTGGCGGGTCGGCCGGGCCCTGGCCACCGGCGCGCTGCCGCTGGACCGGCTGGCACGGCCGTTCGGTGACGACCCGCGCGACCGTGCCGTACCGGGGGTGCCGGGCGGACTGGCCCGGCAGGTGGTCGGCTTCTGTGTGGTGGGCGTGCTCTCCACGCTCGTCTACCTCGCCCTGTACTCCCTCTTCCGGCTGGGCGCCGGTCCGCAGATCGCCAACGGCGCGGCCCTGCTGGTCTCCGCCGTCGCCAACACGGCGGCCAACCGGAGGCTCACCTTCGGGGTACGCGGGAGGGGCGGGTCCGTACGCCACCAGGCGCAGGGGCTCGTGGTCTTCGCCATCGGTCTCGCGCTCACCAGCGGTTCGCTCGCGGCGCTGGGGGCGGCCTCCGGGTCGCCGTCGCACGGGACGGAACTGGCCGTGCTGATCGCCGCGAACCTCGCGGCGACGGTGCTGCGGTTCCTGCTCTTCCGCGCCTGGGTCTTCCCCGACCGGCGCACCGGCCCCACCGGCGCCCGGCCGGGTGCCGCCACCGAACCGAGGGACGTGCGATGACCGCCGCCGCCACCCACTCCGATCCGCTCGCCGCACCACGGGCGAGGCACGGGCACGGCCGTTCCGCGCGGTCGCTGCCGCGACGCGTCTGGCGCGGCAGGCCCGAGGACCCGCGCTGGGCGCGGCCCGCGTTCCTCGCCCTGCTGCTGGTCATCGGACTCGCCTACCTGTGGAACCTCGGTGCCTCGGGGTACGCGAACTCCTTCTACTCCGCCGCCGTCCAGGCGGGCAGCCAGAGCTGGAAGGCCTTCTTCTTCGGCTCGCTGGACGCCGCGAACGCCATCACCGTGGACAAGCCCCCGGCCACGCTCTGGCCGATGGCCCTCTCGGTACGGATCTTCGGGCTGAGCTCCTGGGCGATCCTGGCCCCGCAGGTGGTGATGGGGGTCGCCACGGCCGGCGTCCTGTACGCGGCCGTACGCCGCCGCTTCGGCGCGGGCGCCGGGCTGATCGCCATGTCGGTCTTCGCGCTGACGCCGGTCGCCGCGCTGATGTTCCGGTTCAACAACCCGGACGCGCTCCTCGCCCTGCTGATGACGGTGACCGTCTACTGCGTGCTGCGGGCCCTGGAGGGCGGCCGGACGGCGTGGCTGGTGTGGGCGGGTGTCGCGGTGGGGCTCGCGTTCCTGTCGAAGACCTTGCAGGCGTTCCTGATCCTGCCGCCGCTGGCCCTGCTGTACGCGGTGTGCGCCCCGGTGTCCGTACGGAAGCGGTTGGGGCAGCTCGGGCTGTCCGCGCTGGCGGTGGTCGTCTCCGGCGGCTGGTGGGTGGCGCTCGTGGAGCTGTGGCCCGCGTCCTCCCGCCCGTACATCGGCGGCTCGCAGAACAACTCCTTCCTGGAACTCACCTTCGGCTACAACGGACTCGGCCGGATCAACGGTGAGGAGACCGGCAGCGTCGGTGGCGGTGGCGGTGGAGGCCAGGGGGGCGGCTGGGGCGAGACCGGCGTCGGCCGGATGTTCAACTCCGAGATCGGCGGCCAGATCTCCTGGCTGCTGCCCGCCGCGCTGCTGCTGCTCGTGGCCGGAATCCTCCTGACCTGGCGGGCGAAGCGGACCGACACCGCGCGGGCGGCGTTCCTCGCCTGGGGTGGTTCGCTGCTGATGACGGCCTTCGTCTTCAGCTTCATGGCGGGGATCTTCCACCAGTACTACACGGTGGCCCTGGCGCCCTACATCGCGGCGCTGATCGGCATGGGCGCCGCGGTCCTGTGGGAGGAGCGGTCCCGGTGGTGGGCGGGGGCCGCCCTCGGCGGGACGGTCGCGGTGACGGCCGTGTGGGCGTACGTCCTGCTGGGGCGCACCCCGGACTACCTCCCCTGGCTGCGCTGGGCCGTGCTGACCGGCGGGGCGGTGGCCGCGGTGGGGCTGCTGCTCGCCGCACGGCTTGGGCGGGCGTTGCTGCTGGGTGTGGTGGGGCTGGGGCTGGCCGCGTCGCTGGCCGGGCCGACGGCGTACACGCTCAGCACGCTGAACACCGGGCACCAGGGCTCCATCGTCACCGCCGGACCGTCCGGCGCGAGCATGGGCGGACCTGGTGGCGGCCGGGGCGGCGGGCCCGGTGGGGGAGGCGGGCAGCCGCCCGGCCAGGGCACCGGACAGGGCGGTCCGGGCCAGTCGCCGGGCAACGCCCAGGGCACCCCGCCCGGCGGCCAGGGCCAGACCGGCCAGGGCCAGGACGGGCGCGGCCAAGACGACCAGAGCCAGACCCAGCAAGGCCAGAACCAGCAAGGCCAGGCGCCCGGGGGCGGCACGCGGGGGACCGGTGGCATGCCCGGCGGTGGCATGGGCGAAGGCGGCCCCGGCGGGGGAGGCGGCGGAATGGCCGGCCTGCTCGGCGGTTCGTCCGTCAGCTCGGAGGCCACGACGCTGCTCGGCCAGGACGCCGACGCCTACACCTGGGTCGCCGCGGCCGTCGGCTCGCAGAACGCCGCGAGTTACCAACTCGCCACCGGTGACCCCGTGATGGCGATCGGCGGCTTCAACGGCAGCGACCCGTCACCCACGCTCGCCCAGTTCAAGCAGTACGTGACGGACGGGAAGATCCACTACTTCGTGTCGGGAGGCGGCATGGGCGGCGGTGGCGGCATGGGCTCCGACGGCACCTCGTCCCAGATCTCGGCCTGGGTGGAGGAGAACTTCACGGAGGTCACCGCGGGAAGCGCGACCTTCTACGACCTCACCCGGCCGGTGAGCGGCTCCTGAGGGCCGGCCCGCCGGGGAGGGGGCCGCCCTCAGGCACCGTTCCCACGCAGCAGTTCCAGATCGGCGACGAGCGGGCGGTGGTCCGAGGCGAGGGTCTCGGCCACCGCCGCTCCGCGTATCCGTACGGCTCCGGCCCCCGGCCCGCCCCCCTTCGACACCGCGACGAAGTCGATCCGGTTCACCGGGTCCTGGGCGGGGAACGTCGGCGCTGCGGGGTCGGCGTCCGCCAGCTCCCGCCAGAGCGGGGCCAGTTCGGGTGCGTCAGGGGTCGCGTTGAAGTCGCCCAGCAGGATCTTGTGACCCCGGTCCTCCCCCATGATCCGCCGGGTCTCGGCGACCTGGGCGATCCGTACGGACGGGTCGGAGCGGTAGTCCAGATGCGTCACGTACACACGCACCGGCAGCCCCCGCACCCGTAGCAGGACCTCCCCGAAGCCCGGAGCGGGCGCCGGTACCGGGTCCGGGTCCTGGGTGGACAGCCGGGTGATCTCGTGGTTCTCGGCGGCCAGGATCCGGTGGCGGGACAGCACCGCGACGCCGAACTCACGCCGGGGTTCGCCCACCGCCACCGGGTCGAGGCTGTAGATCGGCGCGAACGACACCCGCATGTGCAGCCGTTCGGCGAGCTCGGTGGCCAGGTCGCGCCACTCGCTGCGCGCGCCCCAGTGCGCGTCCACCTCCTGGAGCCCGATCACATCCGCGTGCAGCGCGCGGAGTTGGGCCACCTGCCGGTCCAGGTCGAAGACGTTGTCCATGCCCGCCCCGGCGTGGATGTTGTACGTGGCGACCCGGAGCGGCACGGAACGGCCCCGGCCCGCGCCCTCGACGGCCCCCGCCGGCGGCGCGAACGCCGTCGCCGTGAGACCCGCCGCGATCAGTACGCCCACCGTGCGACGCCGCAGAGACATGTCACTCCACTCATCCACCGGCCGCCGGACGGCCGCCCGGCGCGCGCCGGGAGAGCTACCCGCGACGGGCTCGCCGGTAAACGAGTTGTACGGCGTACACGGTTGCCATACGGTGTATGGGAATCTCTCGTACAGCGTACAGGAATACCTGGGGCCCCCGGAGCACCCAGGGCGTACGAGAGCGCCCGGGGCACCCGGACCGCCTGGGCGCCCAGCGTGTCGAAGGCGCCCAGCGCGCCCATGATCAGGAGCCGCCATGACAGCCACCGCCGCCGAGCGACACGACCTCGCCCCTGGGGGCGGCCATCCCCAGCGCTGGCTGATCCTCGGTGTCATCTGCCTCGCCCAGCTCACCGTGCTGCTGGACAACACCGTCCTCAACGTCGCGATCCCGTCGCTCACCAGGGAGTTGGGCGCCTCCACCGCCGATGTGCAGTGGATGATCAACGCCTATTCGCTCGTCCAGTCGGGTCTGCTGCTCACGGCGGGCAGCGCCTCCGACCGCTACGGCCGCAAGAAGATGCTGGTGATCGGGCTCGTCCTGTTCGGCATCGGTTCACTGGTGGCCGGACTCGCCCAGTCCTCCGGGCAGTTGATCGCCGCCCGCGCCGGCATGGGGGTCGGGGGCGCGCTGTTGCTGACGACGACCCTCGCCGTCGTGGTCCAGATCTTCGACGCCACCGAACGCGTCAAGGCGATCGGTATCTGGTCCACCGTCAGCTCGCTCGGTTTCGCGGCGGGCCCGCTGCTCGGCGGGGTGATGCTCGACCACTTCTGGTGGGGCGCGATCTTCCTGGTCAACATTCCCGTGGCGGTGATCGGCCTGGTCGCCGTGGTGCGCCTCGTCCCGGAGTTCAAGAACGCCCAGGGCGACCGGCCCGACCTGGTGGGTGCCCTGCTCTCCACCGTGGGGATGGCCGCGCTCGTCTACGCGATCATCTCCGGCCCCGGGCACGGCTGGACTTCCGTACACGTCCTGCTGACCGCCTTCACGGGGGTCGCCGTCCTGGCCGGATTCGTCCTGTGGGAGCTGCACATCCCGTACCCGATGCTGGACATGCGCTTCTTCCGGAACCAGACGTTCGTCGGCGCGGTCGCGGGCTCGATCCTCGTCGCCTTCGGCATGGGCGGCTCGCTCTTCCTGCTCACCCAGCATCTGCAGTTCGTGCTCGGATACGGCCCGCTGGAGGCGGGGCTGCGCACCGCCCCGCTGGCGCTCACCGTGATCGTGCTCAACCTCGCGGGGCTCGGTGCCCGCCTGGTACCGAAGCTGGGGACGCCCGTCACCATCGCCGCCGGGATGAGCCTGCTGGCCGCCGGACTCGCGGCCGTCGCCCTGCTCGGGCGGCACACGTACGGCGGCATGCTGTCCGGCCTGGTCGTCATGGGGGCGGGCATCGCCCTCGCCATGCCCGCCATGGCCAACGCGATCATGAGCGCCATCCCACCGGAGCGGGCGGGCACCGGCGCCGGGGTCAACGGCACGCTGGCCGAGTTCGGCAACGGCCTCGGCGTCGCCGTGCTCGGCGCCGTACTGAACTCGCGGTTCGCCACCCTCGTCCCCGCCGCCGTAGGGGCGGCCTCGCTGCCCGCCGCGCTCGCCGCCGCACGGGGCGAGGGGGAACGCCGGCGGATCACCGAGGCCTTCGCCGACGGGCTGGCGGCCAGTCAGCTGGTGGGGGCGGCGGCCGTCCTGGCGGGCGGACTGACGGCGGCCGTGCTGCTGCGCCGGGCGGAGCGCGCCCAGGCGACCGCGGCACCGGCACACGCACCGGCACCGGATCCGAATCCGGCACCGGCGGCGGCACCGACGGACCCGGGGCCTGAGCAGCGGGCATAGCATCGGAACCGGCACAGGGCCGTACGCCGGGTGCCCACCACGGCGTACGGCACCCGTGGAGACGGACGCCCGTCATGTCCGTACCGTCGGCAGGAGGAGAGCGCGCCATGGGATCCGCGGCAGACCGTGCGAAGAGCCCCGCGCGGGTCAGCGTGTGGCTGGACCGGCGCACGCCGACGCGTCACCGCAAGGCCGACCAGCCGGCCGGCCTCGACCGGGACAGGATCACCGCGGCGAGCGTCCGGCTGCTGGACGCCGAGGGGCTCACGAAGTTCTCCATGCGCCGCCTCGCTGCGGAACTGGACGTCACGGCGATGTCCCTCTACTGGTACGTGGACACCAAGGACGACCTGCTGGAACTGGCCCTCGACACGGTGTACGGCGAGATCCCGCCGCCCCGCGAGGACGCCGACTGGCGTGACCGGCTGCGCGAACTGGCCACCAGCTACCGCACCATGCTGGTCGCGCACGTCTGGGCGTCCGCGCTCGCCGGGAGGTACCTCAACGTCGGCCCCCACGCGATGCTGTTCTCCTACGCGGTCCAGGACGTCGTCCGGGCCACCGGACTGCCCCTGGAGAGCCAGACGGGCGCCATGTCCGCCGTCCTCCAGTTCGTGTACGGATTCGGCACCCAGGAAGGCCACCTCGTACGGCGTGCCAAGGACGCCGGTCTCAGCCAGGACGCGTTCTACCGGCAGGCGATCGACGCGGTCAGGGCGGATCCGCGGCTCAGGCGGATCGTCGAGCCCTCCGAGGCGATCATGGACGCCCGTGGCGGCACCACCGTGGAGGAGATGCGGGAGCGGGACTTCCTGTTCGCCCTCGACCTGCTCATCGCCGGCATCGAGGCCATGTGCGCCCGGGAGGCGGGCCGCCGGTAGGGGGGGGCTGTACGGCCGCGTGGGACCGCCCGTCGGAGCCGCCCCGCCGGCCCGCCCGCCGCGTCAGTAGCCGCGCCCGGTGTCCACCGCCAGCGCCGGGGTACGCCCCCGCGCCACCGCCTCCCAGCAGGCCCCGAAGTCCGTGACGACGTCCTCGTCGGTGGTGATGCCGGCGGAGTGCGACGTGACGACGGTGCGCGGCAGCCGCCAGACGCGGTCCTCCGGGCCCGGCGGCTCCTCGGGCAGCACGTCCAGGACGGCCCGGCGCACCCTTCCGTCGCGCAGCGCGGCCTCCAGCGCGTCCAGGTCCACCGAGGCGCCCCTGCCGACGTTGACGAACGAGGCCCCCCGCAGCGCGGCGAACCGCTCGGCGCCGAAGAACCCCTCGGTGGCCCCGGTCAGCGGCAGCGTGGAGACCACCCAGCGCGCGGCGGCCAGTTCCTCCGCCTCCTGGGTGCTCCCGGCCGCCACGACCCGGTCGAAGCCGGGCGCGTCCCCCGGGGTGCGGCGGACCCCCACCGTGCGCACCGAGCAGGCCCGCAGCAGTGCGGCGACCGCGGAGCCGATCCGTCCGGTGCCGTGCACGACGGCGGTCCCTCCGGCGACGAGCGAGGACGGGAGGCGCTGCCACACGGCACGGGCGTGCTGGGCGGTGTGCTCCGGGACCGACTGGCACTCGGCGAGCATCCAGCCCAGCACGTACTGCGCGATGCGCTCGCCCATCCGGCCCACGGTCCGTGTCAGCAGGGCCCCTTCGGGCCAGGGACCGGCGGCGAGGAGGGCGTCCGTGCCCGCGTTGACGCTGTGGAACCAGACCAGCCGCCCGGCCCGCGGTGCGTCGGGCAGGGTGCCCCCGACGTACACGAAGGGCCCGTCCGGCACGGTGCCGGACGCCTGCTCCACCGGGCGCCCGGTGATTCCCTCCAGCGCGCGGACCACGGACGCCTCGACGTCCGGGGCGGCCAGCACCCGGGCACGGGCGAGCACATCGGGCGCCGGTACCGCCCCGGTCACCTCAGCCGCCGTCGGTCAGCCGGGCGGGGAAGCCGCCGGTGGCGATCGGGCCCCAGCGTTCCGGGGTGACGCGGATGATCGACTTCCCTTGCCTGACCATGGCCGCCCGGTACTCGTCCCAGTCCGGGTGCTCCCCCGAGATGTTCCGGAAGTACGTGACGAGCGGCTCGACCGAGTCCGGTGCGTCGAGCACCTCGGCCGAGCCGTCGATCTGGACCCAGGGGCCGTCCCACTCGTCCGACAGGACGATCACGCTGACCCGCTCGTCCCGCCTGGCGTTGCGGGTCTTGGCGCGCTCGGGATACGTGGACACGACGATCCGGCCCGCGTCGTCCACGCCGCAGGTCAGCGGGGACCCCTGGGGCCGTCCGTCGGACCGGGTCGTCAGCAGGATCGCACGGTGCCGGGGACGGACGAAGTCCAGCAGCTCCCCGAGCTCGACGGTGGTGTTGGTCGCGGTGTTCGGTGCCATGGGGCCCACCCTAGGGGCTGCCCCGTGACCCCTGGCGGGCGCACGACGACAGCTACGGCACCTCGCCGCGTTGTCAGAACGTCCGCATACATCCAGTATGCGGACGTCCCTCCGCCTTGCGATGCACCGCATCTGACGCCGTGCGCTGATTCACCACGGATCACGGGGCAGCCCCCAGGGGCTGCCCCGGGCGGTCAGGCCGGGAACGAATCGCCCTGCACGGCCTGGATGTCCAGCTCCACCCGCAGCGTCGTGCCGATCGCGGAGATGCCCGCCTGCACGACCTGGTTGTAGTTCATGGCGAAGTCGTCCCGGCGCAGTTCGGCGGTGGCGTGGAAGGCCGCCCGCACACCGCCCCAGGGGTCCGGGCCGGTGCCCAGGTAGGTGAGGTCGAGATCGATGTCCCGGGCCACTCCGCGCATGGTGAGGACGCCGTGCACCGTCCAGCGGTCGGGCCCGGCCGGGGTCAGGGCGCGGGAGACGTAGGTGATCTCCGGGTACCGCTCCGCGTCCAGGAAGTCCGCCGACCGCAGGTGCTTGTCCCGCATCCCGTTGCCGGTGTCGATGCTGTCCGCGGCGATGGAGGCCTCCACCCGTGACCGCTGGACGTCCTCGGAGACGTCGATCCGGCCGCTGAACTCGGTGAACCGGCCGTGCACGCTGGAGATCCCCAGGTGCCGCGCGACCGCGGCCACCGTGGAGTGCGCCGGGTCCAGCGACCAGGCGCCCGGCGGCGGCAGCTCCACCCCGCCCTGCCGGGCCAGCACCACGGTGCCGGCCTCGACGCGGCCACTGGCCGTGACGAGGGCGGTGGAGGCGGCGGGGGCGTACCCGACCGCCGTGACGATCACCGTGTACGCGCCGGCCGGCAGGAGAGCGTCGGTACGCACGGCCCCGTCCTCGTCGGCGGCGGCCCGGACCACCTGGGTGCCCGTCATGTCGGTCACCGTCACGACCGCGTGCTGGACGGCCCAGCCGTCCCGCGTGCGTACGTGTGCTCGAAGTCCCATCCCGATCCTTCTCCTTGCTCACTCACTCGGTGACCCAACGGCTCCATGAGCCGGGCCCCGGGCGGGGACGGCAGGCCGTCCCCTGCCCGCCGTTCCCGCCACGGGGCCCGTTTCCACCGGCGGACACAGCCTCTCCGCTCGAAGCGCTGTGCCGCCAGGGGTCTGTGTGGATGTTCCGTGCCTACTCGCCCGGGTGGGCGAGCTCGATGTCGTGGCCGTCGATCCCGCCGCCGGTCACGGTCAGCGAGCCGGCCACCGGCGGATAACCGGTCGCGATCAGCGAGTACTCGCCGGCGTCCAGGTCGGTGAAGGCGTAGACGCCGTCCTCCCCGGTCGTCGAGGTGGCGACCACGTTGCCCGCCGCGTCGATCAGCGTGACGCGGGCGTCGGCCAGCGGAGCCGGGTCGGAACCGGCCCGGACGACACCGCGCACCAGAGCACCGGCCCGCAGGGCCACGTCGGCCCGGGTGACACCCTGGCCGCCGATCTCCACGGGCAGCGCCAGCGGGCGGAAGCCGGCGGCGGTCACGGCGACCGTCACCGCGCCGGGGACCAGCTCGCCGAAGGCGAACTCGCCCGCCCCGTCCGAGACGCCGGTGGCCAGGACGTCACCGCGCACGTCGGTCACCACGACCATCGCGCCCCCGACCGGCACCCCGCCCTCGGCGGTCCGCACGGTCCCGGCGAGCCCGCTCGTACCGGCGAGCAGGATGTCGTAGGCCAGCGGCTCCTCGCCGACGACCACGGTGGACGCCTGCGGCTGGAAGCCGTCCGCTGAGGCGATCAGGACGTAGCTGCCGGCGCCCGGGGCGTCCAGCACGTACGCGCCGTCTGCCTGCGCGACGGACCGGCCCAGCTGCCGGCCGTCCAGCGAGATCAGGGTGACGGCGGCCCGGGCGACGGCCGCGCCCTCCGCGCCGCGGACCACACCGCGCACCGGGGTGCCGCCCTGGAGCGCGGCGGGCGCGTCCAGGACCGGCAGGGACCGAGGGGCGTCCTGGACGACGTCGGCCGAGGGGAGCCCGGCCGACGCCTCGGCGAAGGCGGCGGCGGGCGCGCCGACGGTGACCTCGACCGGCCGGTCGGCGGGCACCTCGGCGGGCACCTCGGACGTGACCGGGGCCTTGTCGTTCCCGGCGCTGGTCTTCAGGGCGACCTCCTTGATGAAGAGGGTCAGCAGGAAGGCGAGGAGCGCGGCCGGTGCGGCGTACAGGAAGACGTCGGCGACACCGTGGCCGTACGCCGCCTCCATGACCGTGCGGAACGGTGCCGGGAGCTTGTCCAGGTCGGGGATGCCCCCGCCGCCGGTACCGCCGTGGCCGAAGGCCGCACCCTCGGGACCGAGATCGGCGAGGCCGTCCTTGACGTACCGGGTGACGCGGTTGCCCAGGACGGCGCCCAGCGCCGAGACGCCGATCGCACCACCGAGGGAACGGAAGAACGTGACGACCGAGCTGGCGGCGCCGAGGTCGGCCGGGGCCACCTGGTTCTGCGTGGCGAGGACCAGGTTCTGCATCATCATGCCGATGCCGAGACCCATCACGAACATGAAGACCGCGATGTGCCAGTACTCGGTGTCGTACCGGATGGTGCCGAGCATCCCGAGACCCGCGGTGAGCAGGAAACCACCGCTGACCAGCCAGGCCTTCCAGCGGCCCGTCTTGGTGATGATCTGGCCCGAGAGGGTCGAGGAGAGGAAGAGGCCGGCGATCATCGGGATGGTCATGACGCCGGACATCGTCGGTGACTTGCCCCGTGCCAGCTGGAAGTACTGGCTGAAGAAGACGGTGCCCGCGAACATCCCGATACCGACGAACAGCGAGGCCGCCGAGGCCAGGGTGATGGTGCGGTTCCGGAAGAGGCGCAGCGGGATGATCGGCTCACTGGCCCGGGACTCGACGAAGACGAAGATCAGCGCGAGCAGTGCGGCGCCCACGACCATGACGACCGTCTGCCAGGACATCCAGTCGTACTTGTCGCCCGCGAAGGTCACCCACAGGAGCAGCAGGGAGACGGCGGCGCTGATGAAGAACGCGCCCCACCAGTCGACCTTGACCTCACGCTTGACGACCGGGAGCTTCAGGGTCTTCTGGAGCACGATCAGGGCGATGACCGCGAACGGCACACCCACGTAGAAGCACCAGCGCCAGCCCATCCAGCTGGTGTCGGTGATGACGCCGCCGAGCAGCGGACCGCCGACGGTGGCGACGGCGAAGACCGCGCCGAGGTAACCGCTGTAGCGCCCGCGCTCGCGCGGGGAGATCATCGCGGCCATCACGATCTGGGCGAGGGCGGAGAGACCGCCGACGCCGATGCCCTGCACGACACGGCAGACGATGAGCATGCCGCTGCTGGTCGAGAGGCCGGCCACTATCGAGCCGGCCACGTAGATGATCAGGGCTATCTGGACCAGCAGCTTCTTGCTGAACAGGTCGGCGAGCTTGCCCCACAGGGGGGTGGTGGCGGTCATGGCCAGCAGCGAGGCCGTGACGACCCAGGTGTACGCGCTCTGGCCGCCGCCGAGGTCGGAGATGATCTCCGGCAGGGCGTTGGAAACGACCGTCGACGACAGGATCGCGACGAACATGCCGAGCAGCAGCCCGGTCAGTGCTTCCATGATCTGCCGGTGTGTCATCGGCGTGCCTGCGGGGGCTTCGGGGGCCCCGTGCTTGGCGTGGCCGCCCCGCACACCGGATGGTGTGGTCGTAGCCATGGAGTTCCTTGTCTTTGCTTCTGTTACACGGGTGTACGGGTGTACGAGTCGTCGGAGTGCCCGGCGCGGCAGTCGCCGCTGTGCCTCCCGGGGGCGCATCCACCGGGGCCTCGGCAGGCGAAACTGTCACGCAGCCGGGACAGCAACGTGTTGAGCCGGCCCACGTCTTCGTCGGACCAGTCGATGAGGTTCTGGGCGAACATCTCGGTCGTCCGCCGGCTCAGGTCGTCGAGGAGGTCCTCGCCCGCGGGGGTCAGTCGCAGGATGCGGGACCGTCTGTCACTCGGGTCCGCGAGCCGTTCAACCCAGCCGTTCTCCACGGCGTGAGCCACATGACGGCTGGTCACGGACATGTCCACGGCCAGGAGTTCGGTCAGTCGCGTGATGCGCATCTCGCCGTACCGGCTCAGCAGCGTCAGCACGGATGCCGAGCCACCGGGGCATTCGGCGGGCAGGATGCGGGCGAGTCCCCGCTTGACGGCTCCGACGGCGCTGAGCTGCCGGGCCAGTTCCTCGTACTGGCTCCGTGCGGCCACCGGCCCTCCAGAGATCTCACAGGTCATCTTGTTGCTTAGGGCAACGATAGAAGCCGTTGGTTGCCCCAGGCAAACGGAATGGGCCTTGCAGAAGTAAAGGAACGCAAAAGCCTCCGTAGGGTCCCGGTCAAGCCCCCAGCGCACAGCGGGCGCGTGGTCGTACGTGTGTTCCTCGGCACACGCGGGGCGCCCGCGCGGGGCGCGCGGAGCCCGCCCGTAGCGCGCGGGCGGACACGTGGCTCGGGCGCCGGTGCGCACACGGTCCTGGGGGCACGGGGTCCGGTGTGAACCGCGCTTCCGGCGCGCGCCGGGCGGGATCCGTGCCACCCGGGCCCGCCCGGCGCGTGGGTCCGTGCCTGCGGGGCGTACGGGCGATGCTCATCGGGAGCACTCCGGCAGCCGTCCTGTGCGCGGCCCGGCGCCTGTCGGGCGAGCGGTCGGTGCCCGTGCGCCAGGCGGGGAGGTCCGCCGACGGCTGCCCGTCGCCGCTCGCGCACGTGGTCGGCCCGGTCGGCCGGCACGCGCGTCCCGCGTCCGCCTGTACGTACGCCGGGGCGCGTGCTTCGGTTCCTCCGGGCAGGCGGCCCGCGGACCACCCCGCGCCCGTGGCCAGCACCCCGGCCCCGACCGCCGGCCCCGGAGCCCGGAAATCACTGCCGGAGGCCCCGCCCGGCGTACCCCCGGCGTTCCCGGGCGGGCCGTCCACCGCTTCGGGTCATCGCCCGGCGGAGACCCGGGGGTTGGGCGGTACCGCCGAGTTCGCTAGGGTCCTGGGCCATGGCACACAACCCCCACGCCCCGCAGCCGGGCCCCGAGGGCACTCACGACCCGGCGGGCAGCACGCAGATGTTCCGCGCGTTCGTCGACGAGGGCGAGCCGCAGCGCAGGCAGGAGACGGCCGCGGCCCCGTCAGGGCCGAAGACCGGTGTGATCGTGGCCGTCGTCGCGGTCATCGTCGTCCTCGGCGCGGTCGCCTGGCTCGCGCTCGGCTGACCGAGAGCACGTCCCCGTCACCCACCACCTACCGCGGTGGCGCCCCGGGTCGCGGCTCTCCCGCCGCCGGCCCCGGGGCCCCGCAGCACACAGCACGGCCCGCACGGCCCGCACGGCCCGCACGGCGCGGTACGGCCGTCCAGGCGCCCGTACCGGTGCCCGGTGGCCCCGGCGAGCCGTACGCCCGGCGCGAGGCCCCTCACGGGGCCCCGGCACCGGCCGGCCCGCGTCAGTCGGCGATGAGCCCTTCCCTGAGCTGGGTGAGGGTGCGGGTCAGCAGCCGCGAGACGTGCATCTGCGAGATGCCGACCTCCTCGCCGATCTGCGACTGGGTCATGTTGGCGAAGAAGCGCAGCATGATGATCTGCCGCTCACGGGGCGGCAGCTTGGCCAGCAGCGGCTTCAGCGACTCGCGGTACTCGACGCCCTCCAGGGCCGCGTCCTCGTACCCCAGGCGGTCCGCCAGCGAACCCTCGCCGCCGTCGTCCTCGGCGGACGGGGAGTCCAGCGAGGAGGCCGTGTAGGCGTTGCCCACGGCCAGCCCGTCGACCACGTCCTCCTCGGAGACCCCCAGCGCCTTGGCCAGCTCCGGCACCGTGGGCGAACGGTCCAGCTTCTGGGCGAGCTCGTCGCTCGCCTTCGTGAGCGCCAGGCGCAGCTCCTGGAGCCGGCGCGGCACCCGGACCGACCATGAGGTGTCCCGGAAGAAGCGTTTGATCTCACCCACGACGGTCGGCATCGCGAAGGTGGGGAACTCCACGCCCCGCTCGCAGTCGAAGCGGTCGATCGCCTTGATCAGGCCGATCGTGCCGACCTGGACGATGTCCTCCATGGGTTCGTTACGGCTGCGGAAACGTGCCGCCGCGTAGCGGACGAGCGGGAGGTTGAGCTCGATGAGTGTGTCCCGGACATAGGCCCGCTCCGGGCTGTCCGTTCCGTCGGGTCCCGATGCGGGTCCCAGCGCGGCGAGCCGCAGGAACAGGGAGCGGGACAGCGTGCGGGTGTCGATGGCTTCCGGCGAGCTGGTGAGCACGGCAGGCGCGGGCACGCTCTTCGTGAGCGTGAGCACCTTCGAGCTGCCCTGGTCTACGGACATGCCACCCCCTTGAGGTCGCGGACGGTCGCGGTGGCCACGACCATCGGAGGAACGCAGCCTCCACCTGAATACCGGAGGTAGGGCTGCGGCAAACGCGGTTCCAGCAGAATGTCACATGTCGGCAACACGCTGTAGTGACAAGTCGACAAGTCAGCGGTGGAACCGCGCAGGAAACAGGGGGTGTGCGGCATTTACGCCCCGGAAGACGGCTCCGGGACGGTCTACCCGTTCCGGCTACGCCTCGATCCTGTTTGCGGATCTCAGTCGGGCAAAACTTCTGGCCAAGAGCCTTGACACATGCATCTGGGAGACGCCGAGTTCGGCGCTGATCTGTGACTGCGTCAGGTTGTTGTAGTAGCGCAGCAGCAGGATCCGCTGCTCCCGCTCAGGGAGCTGGACGAGCAGATGCCGTACCAGGTCGCGGTGTTCGACCCCGGCCAGCGCCGGGTCCTCGTAGCCGAGCCGGTCCAGCAGGCCGGGCAGGCCGTCGCCCTCCTGTGCCGCCTCCAGGGAGGTCGCGTGGTACGAGCGCCCCGCCTCGATGCAGGCGAGCACCTCGTCCTCGGAGATCTTCAGCCGCTGGGCGATCTCGGCGGTCGTGGGGGAGCGCCCGTGAGCGGTCGTCAGGTCCTCGGTGGCGCCGGTGACCTGGACCCACAGCTCGTGCAGGCGGCGAGGGACGTGCACGGTGCGCACGTTGTCCCGGAAGTATCGTTTGATCTCGCCGACCACGGTGGGCATGGCGAACGTCGGGAACTGGACGCCGCGTTCCGGGTCGAACCGGTCGATGGCGTTGATCAGCCCAATGGTGCCGACCTGGACGACGTCCTCCATCGGCTCGTTACGGCTGCGGAAACGTGCCGCCGCGTAACGCACCAGGGGCAGGTTCGCCTCGATCAGGGCGGTACGCACCCGGTCGTGTTCCGGGGTGCCCGGTTCGAGGTCCTTGAGGCGGCCGAAGAGCACCTGGGTGAGCGCCCGGGTGTCCGCTCCCCGGCTTCTGCCGGGCTGGGGCGGTTCGGGCGTCTCGGTCTGGATGTCGTCCGTCTGGACGTTCTGGGGCGGGACTTGAGGCGCTGTACTGGCCGGCACGGTGTCGCCACCCCTTTGCGGTCAACTACGGTCAACTCATCCGTCAAAAGCGGTCATAGCATCACAAGACATGTCCACTGTGTGCAAGCACCGCATAGGGTCGTGTTGTGCCGAATATGGTTTAAAAATGCCGAAAAGCCCCTCTCCTGATCGGATGAGGGACCTGGGGGCCGACGCGCGGGTACGTCAGAACGGGTAGTCGGCGATCACCCAAGTGGCGAACTCGCGCCACAGGCCGGCCGCGGCCTGGTGGTCCGGGTGCTCGATGTAGCGCTTGAGGGATTCCTCGTCCGCCACCGCGGAGTTGATGGCGAAGTCGTAGGCGATCGGCCGGTCGGTGATGTTCCAGGCGCACTCCCAGAACTCCAGCTCGGGGATCGTCCCGCCGAGCACCCGGAAGGCCTCCGCCCCGGCGAGGACCCGGGGGTCGTCCCGCTCGACGCCGTCGTTCAGCTTGAACAGGACCAGGTGGCGGATCATGGGGCCACTCCTACTTCACGAGCTCGGACATGAAGTCCCCGACGCCCTGGGCGGCGCTCGATATGCCTTCGAAGCCCACCTGGACGAGGTCCGCGGCGCGTTCGGGGGACGTGATGATCGTGTACAGCACGAAGACCACAATCAAGTAGAGCGCGATCTTCTTCGCTTGCACCACAGCCCGCCCCCGCCTCTCCCCGTCGATCACGTGTGCAGTCGGGTGATTCTAGCCGCACGTATGGCCGGTTCCGGGGGACGTCTCCGATCACTGACGCGGCTTTTAGGGACCAAGGACCCGTGGTTTTAGGTCCTTTGCCCCCGGTCGTGGCTTCTGTCGGGGGGCACCATGGAAGACGGCCCGCTCATGGCATCCATGCGGCGGGCGGAGGGACGGGGCCCATGAGGCCACGCCGCGCGACTTCCCCCTGACCGCGGCGAGGACCGGACCCGTTCTCATCGGGGGAAGCGGCTTGTCCCCCCGATGCCGCTTCCCCCGACCTCCACGACGACGGCCCCGGCCCCCGGTTCCCCGACCGGCGGCCGGGGCCGTCTCCGTATCCCCCACACGGCCGCCACGCCGCGCCCCGGGCCGTTCCGTACGGCCCAGGAGACGCCCGGCAAGGTCCGGAGACGCTCGAAGGGCCCCGACGCGATGCGTCGGGGCCCTTCGTTCAGAGCGGTAGCGGTGGGATTTGAACCCACGGTGAGTTTCCCCACACTCGCTTTCGAGGCGAGCTCCTTCGGCCGCTCGGACACGCTACCGAGAGAGAGCTTAGACCATCCCGGGCGATGGTCGAAATCCGATTCCCGGACCGGTGGCCGAGGTCGCCGGGGGTGCCGTCAGCGCTCGCGGAAGAACGCCGTCAGCTGGGCCGCGCAGGTCTCCTCCAGGACGCCCTGGACCACTTCCGGGCGGTGGTTGAGCCGGCGGTCCCGCAGGACGTCCCAGAGCGAGCCCGCGGCCCCGGCCTTCTCGTCGCGCGCCCCGTAGACGACCCGGGCGATCCGGGACTGGACGAGTGCGCCCGCGCACATCGTGCACGGCTCCAGGGTCACCACCAGCGTGCAGCCGGTCAGCCGCCAGCCGCCGAGGGCCGCGGCGGCGCGGCGCAGGGCGAGGACCTCGGCGTGCGCGGTCGGGTCGCCGGTCGCCTCGCGCTCGTTGTGGCCGGTGGCGAGCAAGGCGCCGTGCGGGTCCAGCACAACGGCGCCGACCGGCACATCGCCGGCCGACGCCGCCTGCGCCGCCTCGTGCAGGGCCTGGCGCATGGATGCCTGCCACGGATCCCGTACGGGATCGGCGGGAGGGGGTGAGGGGGGCGTGGGTGGTGGTGCGGTCACCCGCGGACCCTAGCGGACGGCCTCCAGGACATCGGCCGCGCCCAGCGCGTCGGCGATCTCCGCCAGCGCGTCGGTGCGCAGGGTCAGCAGGTCCTTCTCGGACAGCCCCAGGTCGGACAGCAGACCCAGGTCGCCCAGCGGGCCCGCCGGCACGGTGTCGGGGTCCTGGTCCGGGTCGAGGCCCGCGGTACCGGCACGGGCGTCGCCGGTGTCTTCGGCCTCGTCCGGTTCGTCGTCCTCGTCGAGGCCGACGAGTTCCTCCAGGGCCGCGATCTCGTCCTCGGCCCCGGGTTCGCGGCCGAGCAGTTCGTCGGTGAGCAGGATCTCCCCGTACGAGGAGCGGGCGGCGGCGGACGCGTCCGAGACGTAGATACGCGGGTCCTCCTCACCGTCCACCCGGACGACGCCGAACCAGGCGTCCTCCTGCTCGATGTAGACCAGGACCGTGTCCTCGTCCACCGAGGCGTCCCGGGCCAGATCCGTCAGGTCGGACAGGGTTTCCACATCGTCGAGCTCCGTGTCGCTCGCTTCCCACCCGTCTTCGGTGCGCGCGAGCAGTGCGGCGAAGTACACCGTGACTCTCCCACTGTTCATAGGTGAATCGGTCCGACGGGAGGGCGGCCGGTCTTCCGGCCGCTCTGGACCCCGCCCAATCGGCATCGTGGCAGAAACGAGCGCGAAGCGAGAGGTCTTCGGCCGTTGCGTCGTCCATCAGTTCCGGGAGTCCGGGTGCCGGCCGTCCCCGTACCGGGCGGACCGGAGGCGCCGCCGCCCTCCGGCACCCGGGGTTCACCAGCGGAATGTCCGCATGCGCATCTGTTGCCGCATACGGGCCGCGCGGGCGCGCCGCGGCTGCACCCGGTCGCGGAGCTGCTTCGCTTCGTGGAGCTCGCGGAGGAACTGCGCCCGCCGCCTCCGGCGCGCGGCTTCACTCTCCTGCGCGGCTTCCGCGTCCTCCGGCGCGTCGGGCACGTCGCGCGCGCTCCGGCGTTCTCTCGGCTGCTCCCGGTCGGGCAATCGACACACCACCCCAAGGCCTGGGTCACGTATGTCCCCACCTTCCCTCCGAACAGGTGCTTGATGCCAGCGCAGGCTTGCGAGGAGGTGGTCCCCGGCCCGGCTACTGTTGACGGCATGCGGATCCACGTCGTCGACCACCCGCTGGTGGCGCACAAACTCACCACGCTGCGCGACAAGCGCACCGATTCCCCTACCTTCCGGCGGCTCGCCGACGAGCTGGTCACCCTTCTCGCGTACGAGGCCACCCGGGACGTGCGCACCGAGCAGGTCGACATCGAGACCCCGGTGACGAGCACGACCGGGGTGAAGCTGTCCCACCCGCGTCCCCTGGTCGTGCCGATCCTGCGCGCGGGCCTGGGCATGCTGGACGGCATGGTCCGGCTGCTCCCGACCGCCGAGGTCGGCTTCCTGGGCATGATCCGCAACGAGGAGACGCTCCAGGCCGAGACGTACGCGACGCGGATGCCCGAGGACCTCTCCGGACGCCAGGTCTACGTCCTCGACCCGATGCTGGCCACCGGCGGCACACTGGTCGCGGCTATCCGGGAGCTGATCAAGCGGGGCGCCGACGACGTCACCGCGGTGGTGCTGCTGGCGGCGCCCGAGGGTGTCGAGGTGATGGAGCGCGACCTGGCCGGCACCCCGGTCACCGTGGTCACGGCCTCGGTCGACGAGCGGCTCAACGAGAACGGCTACATCGTGCCCGGACTCGGTGACGCCGGTGACCGGATGTACGGCACCGCGGAGTGACGTGACACGGGCCGCGGACCGGGGCCCGCGCCCCGGCCGCCCGGTCCGACCGGTTCGACGGCCGGGGGAGGTCCGCCCGGCTCAGCAGCCGGGCGAGGGGGACGGAGCCGGCTTCGCCAGGGCGCCGAGGGCGGACGCCGCGGCGGCCGGTGTGCTGAACGCCTTGAACTTCGTCCCGATGATCAGATCGATGTCCGCCGTCTTGCGGGCGTCCGTCTTCTGCTCCGTCCCCGGAAGCTGGGTGGTGAGCACGGGGAACGCCCCGTCGGCCGCCGTGGGCGCGCCGAGCAGCAGCCCGGGACCGGGCACCTTCTTGTCGTAGGCGGCCGGGGCGTTGTCCACCTCGCCGATGACGAAGCCGCGCTTCTTCAGCTCGTCCGCCGCCGCCTTGGCGAGCCCGCTGCGGGGCGTCGCGTTGTAGACGTTGACCTTGATGGCGCCCGGCTTCGGCAGCGCCTTCGCGGGTGGGGCCGCCGCCGGGGAGGCGCAGGTCTTCGGCCGGCCGGCCGCGCTCGCCTGTTTGTCGCTTCCCGTGAAGACGTCGACGAGCTGGAGGGTGCCCCACCCGGCCATGCCGAGGGCCACCACGGCGGCGACCGCCGAAAGGACCAGTCGTCCGCGACGGCGCGGACGGCGCATGCGCGGGTACGCCTTACCCGTGACGCGGTACTTTCCGCCCAAGCCGGGAGGGGTCAACATGCTCATGGCCGAAGCGTAGTGCCGCTCGGAGACGATGCCTACTAAACGATCAACAGATGGCACCCGTATGAGCATAAAAGCACCCGAAAGGCCCGAAATGCTCCAAGGGTGGGAGTGGCGCGGCTCAGCCGAGTTCGAGGACCCGGGCGTGGAGCACCTGGCGCTGTTGCAGGGCGGCGCGCACGGCGCGGTGCAGTCCGTCCTCCAGATAGAGGTCGCCCTGCCACTTCACGACGTGGGCGAACAGGTCCCCGTAGAACGTGGAGTCCTCGGCGAGCAGGGTCTCCAGGTCCAGCTGGCCCTTGGTGGTCACCAGCTGGTCGAGGCGGACCGGGCGCGGCGCGACGTCCGCCCACTGTCGGGTGCTTTCCCGGCCGTGGTCGGGGTATGGCCGCCCATTTCCGATGCGCTTGAAGATCACACGGAAAGCCTACCGGGCAAGGGCCTCCGGGCGCAGCCATGGGCACCACCGCGATCCCGGGTGAAAGCGGGGCGAACCAGGCGGGAAGTCCAGGGGCGGGCCGGGAGGCCGGGCGGAAGGTGCCCGAAGCGCCGTCCTGCCGCGGGCGGAAGGCCCCCGAAGCGCCGCTTCGTCACGGGCGGAACGGCGCTTCGGGGCCGGGGAACCGTCGTCAGCGGGTGACGCCGTGCGCGTGGCCCTCGCGCGGTCCGCTGCCGGCGCTCCGCCCGGCGGTGGCCGCCGCGGCGGGGACCGGGCGGGTCAGCGAGCGGAGGTCGTAGGCGTAGGTGCCCACCGCGTGGGCGATCACGTCGATGTTGGTGTCGAAGTGCGCCATGTCGATGTTCTTCAGGTCGTCGCAGGCCGCGTGGTAGCAGGGGTCGTACGCGACCCCGGCCGTGCCGCCGAAGAGTTCGGCCTCGGCGGCGGTCTTGATGCCCTCGGCGCCGGTGTCCGTCCCGCCGGAGGGGATGCCGACCTCGATGAACGGCCCGTAGTCCGAGCGCCCGGTGAAGTCCGCCCCGATGTGCGGGGTGCCCCGGGAGTCCAGGAACGCGGTGATGTCGTGCTCCAGTTGGGCGGACCCCTCCGGCCCGGGGCCCTCGCCGACCCCGTCGGAGTCGTCGCCGTCGAAGACGAACTGGGCGCCGTTCGGTGAGGCGATCATGTCGAAGTTCAGATAGAGCGCGATCGTGTCGCGCTGGGCCTGGGAGAGCTTGGCGACGTACGCCTCCGAGCCCAGCAGGCCGTTCTCCTCGGCCGACCACCAGGCGAACCGGATCTTGTTGGCGGGCGTCTTGTGGGTCCTGGCCAGTTCCAGGGCGACTTCGAGGAGGCCGGCCGAGCCCGAGCCGTTGTCGTTGATGCCGGGGCCGTCGGTGACCGAGTCGAGGTGGGCGCCGAGCATGACCGTCCGGGACGCGTTCCCGCCGCGGGTCTCGGCGAGGACGTTGCGGGTGGTGCGCTCCTCCTGGAGTTCGCGGATCTCCAGGGAGACCGTCACCTCGCCCCGGGCCAGGTCGGCGACGAGCTTCTCGCCCTCCTCCTGGACGAGCCCGCCGGTGGGGATCCGGCCCGACCCGACGTCGCCGAGGGTCCCGGAGAGGACGCCCTCGGTGTTGTTGTAGATGACGGCGCCGACCGCGCCCGCGGCTCCGGCGGCCGCCTGCTTCTCGGCGAAGGAGCAGCCGCCGCGCTTGATCAGCGCGATCTTGCCGGTGAAGGTCCCGGAGGCGTAGTCGGACGCCACACAGCCCGCCGCGTCGCTGTCGGGAACGGCGGCGAGGGCCGCCCGCACCCCGCCGGGCGCGGTGGACGTCGTGTACGTCATCGCCTTGACGGGCACCTCGCGCGGGGTGGGCGAGACGACGGAGAGCTTCTCGGCGAGGGTCTCGGTGTAGACGAAGTCGAAGGACTGGTAGGAGACCTTGTAGCCGGCCTTGCGGAGCAGCTGGTGCACATAGGCGGCGGAGGCGTCGTGGCCGGGCGACCCGGCCGCCCGGTGGCCTCCCGACGCGTCGGCTATCGCCTGGAACGTCCGCAGGTGCCGGAAGGCGTCCTTCGCGGACGCCTCCCTGACCAGCTGCCGCGACAGCTTGGCCGCCTCCTTGGCGGGGTCGTGCGGCGGGTGGCCGTGATGCGGTGCCGCGCCGAGGAGCAGCGGTGCGGCCAGGGTGGTGGCGGCCACAACCGCGAGGGATCTGCGACGAGTCGCGTGCACAGGAGTCCTTCCGAAGCGGGTCGATGCGAACGGATGTGCAGGAAGGTAGCGAGGGGGCCGCCGTCCTGGAACAGGTGTGGCGGGTTGTGGCCGGTTGTGTGGCGTGTTCTGGTCATGTGGCGCGTCGTGCCGCCTTGGCCGCCGCCTTGATCCGCTGCTTGACGGCCCGTACCTCGGCGAGCGACTCGGGGCCGGTGATGTCCGCCACCGACCGGTACGAGCCCTCCTCGCCGTACGGGCCGGCCGCCTCGCGCCATCCCGCTGGGCGGACCCCGAACCGCTTGCCCAGCAGGGCCAGGAAGATCTGCGCCTTCTGGGTGCCGAACCCGGGGAGCGCCCTGAGCCGCTTCAGCAGCTCGGCGCCGGTCGCGGCGTCCGCCCAGACCGCGCTCGCCTCCCCGTCGTACTCGGCCACCAGGTACCGGCAGAGCTGCCGCACCCTGGTGGCCATGGCCCCCGGGTAGCGGTGCAGGGCCGGTTTGGCGGTGAACAGTTCCGTGAACGCCTCCGGGTCGTACGCGGCGATCTCCCGGGCGTCCAGGTCGTCCCCGCCCATCCGTCCGGCCAGCGTGTAGGGGCCGGTGAACGCCCACTCCATCGGTACCTGCTGGTCCAGCAGCATGCCGACGAGGGCGGCCAGCGGGCTGCGGCCGAGGAGCGCGTCCGCCTCCGGCTGCTGGGCGATCCGCAGCGTGATGTCCTTGCCCGTGCTGTTCTCGGTCATGCCTTCGATGATCGCCAGGGTGGCGGGCCCCGGCGAGTCCGGCGGCGCAGGCGGGGGCGGTCCGGGCGCGGCCGCGCTGTCAGTGGCGGGTGCGAGGATCGCCCACCGTGGACATCGACAACTGGCAGTGGTTCCTGGACCGTTGGAACGCGCAGTGGAGGGCCGTGCAGAAGCTGGCCGATCCCGAGGAGGCCGACGAGGAGGCCCTGGCCGCGGGCGGGCTGTGCTTCCCGCCGGCGGGCGAACGGCGGATGGCCGCTCTGGAACGGCGGCTGGGCACCGCGCTCCCGCCGTCCTACCGCGCCTTCCTCCAGGTCTCCGACGGCTGGCGGCACGCGGGCGGATCGGTGTACCTGCTCGCCGGCACCGGAGACGCGGACTGGCACCGGGACCCGATGGGCATGAAGGCGCTCTACGAGGAGCAGCTGGACGCACGGCCGACGCCGTCCGAGGTGCTGATGGCCGGGATGTGGGAGCGGGCGCTGCGACTCTCCGTCGACTCGGACATGACCGACGTGCTGCTCGATCCGGGGGACACCGACGAGAACGGCGAGTGGGCCCTCTACGTCTACAAGGGCTGGTCGGGGGAGTACCCCGAGCGGTACGGGTCGTTCGCCGCCTTCATGCGGGAGGGGCACCGGACGTTCGTCGCCGACCAGGGCGACGATCCGCGCTTCGAGGACGAGCTGACCCGGAAGCTCGACGCGTCCGTCGAGCGCGCCCGGGTCGCCTGCCTGGCGGGGGAGGACGTGGACGCCCAGGCGGCGGCCCTCGGCGAGGCCGGATCCTTCGGCAGGCCCCGGGCGCGGGTGCTGCGCGAGCAGATCGGCACGATGCTCGGCCGCGCCGGCCACCTCCCGGTGCCCCCGGACACGAACGATCCGCTGTACGTCCGGGAGGTGATGCCCGTCCTCGCCCTGGAGCACTGCCAAAGGGGCAGGGACGACGACTGGTTCCTGCGGCGGCACGGGGAGGAGGGCCGCGAGGCGGCGGAGGCGGCGTTGGCGGCGGCCCGGGGGCGCACGTTCCGGTACGTGTCCCCGGGGGCCTTCGGGCGGGCCGTCGACGAAGCGAGGGAGCAGGCCCGCTGGGGTGACACGGACACCGCGTGGCGGACCCTGGTGACCGCCGTGCCCGGCTGGGAGCCCTACGGCCCGGAGCACCTGGCGCCGATCGGGCTGACGGCCGACCCGCTCCTCGGACCGCTCGTCACCCCGGAGCGCGGGCGGCACATCCTGACCACGCCACGGGCCGGCCACGGCGGACGGACCGGTGCCCCCGTCGTGGGGCCGGAGCGGGACGGCGGATGGGGGCTCGGGTGGGTGGCCCAGGACGACCGGCCCGACCACTCCTACCGTTTCGTGGCGGTCCAGGGCGTCACCCCACGGGCCCTCGCCGAACGGCTCGGCGGCGGAGAGCCGCTGGCCCCGCACACCGAGCGGGAGCTGTGGCGGCTCCGGCACCGGGGCGGCGACACCCGGGGCCGGTGCCTGTACCGGGTGGGCTCCTGCGGTGGCGCGGGCGACTGGAGCTTCGCCTACGACCACGACCCGGAGACCTATCAGTACGGCCGGGTGGAGGGTCCCGGCGCCCTCGTCCCGCCCGGCGTCCGGTCGGTGGCGGTCTGGTGCGAGCGGAACGCCGTCCCGGGAAGGGGGTGCACCGACGTCTTCCACTTCTCGTACGCGGAGGACGGGGAGACCCGGTTCACCGCGGTGGCGCGCGCGGGTGCGGCCGAGGTCACCGGGACCGTGCCCGACGGGCTCGACCCGGCCCTCTTCGGCACGGCCCTCTTCGACGGCGCCCCGCCGGTCGCCGCCGAGGGGACGGGGCACGGCCTGGCGCGCGACGCGGAGACACGGGTGCTCGACGCGATCGGCGCGGCCTTCGGTATCGGTCTGCCCCGGTTCGCCCTGCGCCAGGGCGGCTTGCACGCGGCGTGGGGGCCTTCGTGGATCAGGCCGCCGGGGCCGGGCCAAGCGGTCCTCACCTTCGTCCGGCGGCGCTCGGCGGGATGACAGGGGCCGGTCGCCCCTCGCCGGGGCGCGGTGATGTCACATCCCTGTGCTCGTGATCCGTCCACGGGACATGGACGCACAAAGGAATCTGACCGTGGCCGTCGCCGGTGGCACCGGCACGCTGGGCAGCGCCGTCGCCGAGGAACTGCGGCGGCGCGGCCACCGGGTACGGGTGCTGAGCCGCCGCTCCCCCGACCATCCGGTGGACCTGACGACCGGACAGGGCCTGGCCGAGGCACTGGCCGGCTGCGACGTGGTGGTGGACGCCAGCAACAGCACCTCCCCGAAGAAGGCGAGGACCACCCTGGTCGACGGATCGCGGCTGCTGCTCGCGGCGGAGGAGAAGGCCGGGGTGGGCCATCACGTGGGCATCTCGATCGTCGGCTGCGAGAAGGTGCCGATCGGCTACTACCGCACGAAGGTGGCCCAGGAGCGGGTGGTGGAGTCGGGGCCGGTCGGCTGGTCGATGGTGCGGGCGACGCAGTTCCATGAGCTGGTGGCCGGGGCGCTGGCGCCACTGGCCCGGTGCGGTGTGCATCCGTTGCCGAAGGCGCGGCTCCAGACCGTCGCGGCGGTGGAGGTGGCGCACGCCGTCGCCGATGTCGCCGAGCGGCCCGCGCTGCGGGGACGGGTGGAGGTGGCGGGCCCCGAGATCACGGATCTGCGCGACCTGGGCCTCCAGTGGCGCGCCGCCCATCGCAGCCGGGTGCTGCCGGTGCCCGTGCCGCTGCCGGGCGCGGTGGGCCGGGCCCTGCGGGCGGGAGCGCTCACCACCGACCGGCCGGACGTACGGGGCACCACGACCTTCGCGCAGTGGCTGGCCGGGCGGTAGGACCGGCCGGGTGGTGGGCCGGACGGTAGGACCGGCCAGGTGGTGGGGCCGGTCCCTCGCGGGGCGGGGTCGTGGGGCGGTCTCTCGCGGGGCCGGGGAGCGGAGTCCAGGGGGTGTCGGAGCCGGTCCCGGTCCCCCGGCCCACGGCGGGGACCGGGTCCGTGTCACTCCGCCGCGTGGGTGCGCGCGTACCCCCCAGTAGAGTGCGGCTGCGTCGTCCACCGAACATCCGAGGTACCCGGCCCGTGTCCCCCGCATCGCCCCCGCCCCCCGTCCCGCCGCCCGCGACCCCCGTGAGCGTGGTCGGAATCGGGGCCGACGGATGGGCCGGACTGACCGGGCCCGCGCGTTCCGCGCTGCTGGGCGCCGAGGTCCTGATCGGCGCGGAGCGCCAGCTGCGGCTGCTGCCGACCGGGTGCGAGGGCCGGCGCGTGCCGTGGCCGTCGCCCCTGCGGCCCGCCGTACGAGGACTGCTCACCGCCCACGCCGGAAGCCGGATCGCCGTCCTGGCCAGCGGTGACCCGATGTTCTACGGGATCGGCCGGGCCCTCACCGAGGAACTGGGCGCCGGGGCGCTGCACGTGGTGCCGCATCCGTCCTCGGTGTCGTACGCCTGCGCGCGGCTCGGCTGGCCGCTGGAGGACACCGGCACGGTCACCCTGGTCGGCCGCCCCCTGGCCCGGCTGGCCGCCGCGCTGCACCACGGGCGGCGGCTGCTGGTGCTGAGCGCGGACGCGGCCACGCCCGCCGCCGTGGCCGCCCTGCTGCGGGACCGGGGCTTCGGGCCCAGCCGGATGCGGGTGCTCGAACAGCTCGGCGGCACGGACGAGGACTGCCTGGACGGGACCGCCGCCACCTGGGCGCACCCGCCCGGTGACCCGCTCAACATCGTTGCGGTGGACTGCCGGAGCGCCCCGGACACACCGCGCCTCGGCGCCGTACCGGGACTGCCGGACACGGCGTACGAGCACGACGGGCAGCTCACCAAACGCCATGTGCGGGCCACCACGCTCGGCGTCCTGGCGCCCGCGCCCGGTGAGCTGCTGTGGGACGTCGGCGGCGGCTCCGGTTCGATCGCCGTCGAGTGGCTGCGGACCCATCCGTCCTGCCGTGCGATCACCGTGGAACGCGACCCGGAGCGCGCGGAGCGCATCGCCCGCAACGCGGACCGGCTGGGGGTGCCCTCACTGCGGGTCGTCACCGGCGCGGCGCCGGACGCGCTGGCCGGACTGCCCGCACCCGACGCGGTGTTCATCGGCGGCGGCCTCACCGCCCCCGGTCTGCTGGACGCCTGCTGGGACGCGCTGCCCGCCGGGGGCCGGCTGGTCGCCAACACTGTCACGCTGGAGTCCGAGGCGCTGCTGGCCGACCGCTACCGGACGTCCGGCGGCGACCTGGTGCGCCTCGCGGTGGCCCACGCCGTGCCGGTCGGCGGATTCACGGGCTGGCGCCAGGCCATGCCCGTCACCCAGTGGTCCGTGCGCAAGCCCTTCCCGACCCACCCAGGAGACAACTGATGACCGTGTACTTCATCGGCGCGGGCCCCGGTGCCGCCGACCTGATCACGGTGCGCGGCGCCCGTGTCCTCGCCGCCAGTCCGGTCTGCCTGTACGCGGGCAGCCTGGTGCCGAGGGAACTCCTCGCCGAGTGCCCGCCGGACGCCCGGCTGATCGACACCGCCCAGCTCGACATCGACCGGATCACCGCCGAACTGGTCGCCGCCCACCGGGACGGCCATGACGTGGCCCGGCTGCACTCCGGGGACCCCTCGGTGTTCAGCGCGGTCAACGAGCAGATGCGGCGGCTCGACGAGGCGGGCGTGCCGTACGAGGTCGTGCCCGGGGTGCCCGCGTTCGCCGCGGCCGCCGCGTCGTTGAAGCGGGAGCTGACGGTACCCACGGTGGGTCAGACGGTGATCCTCACCCGGATCGCCCAGCAGGCCACCGCGATGCCCGAGGGCGAGGACCTGGCCACGCTGGGCCGCAGCGGCGCGCTGATCGTGCTGCACCTCGCGGCGCGGTACGTGGACCGGGTGGTCGCCGAACTCCTGCCGCACTACGGGTCCGCGTGCCCGGCGGCGGTGGTGGCGATGGCGTCCCGGCCGGACGAGATCGTGCTGCGCGGGACGCTGGACTCGATCGCGGAGCAGGTGAGGGCGGCGGAGGTGACCCGGACCGCGGTGATCATGGTGGGCCGGACCCTGGGCGCGGAGCAGTTCCACGACAGCCACCTCTACTCCCCGGCCCGCGACCGCCACACGTGCTGACCGGCTGACCCGGGGGCCGAGCGCCCTCACCGCGACCGCCCCGCGTCCCCACGGGCCGGGCGCGGCCGACTCACCGCACCGCGCTTCGCCCGACCACCGTTCCCGCGCGATCGACGCAGATCACGTCCACCGCGACCGGCGCCCCGCGCAGCACCGAGAGCGCCTGGTCCCGGGCGGCCACCGCCACCAGGTCACCCAGCGGCACACCGGCCGCCGCACACAACTGGAGGGCCGCCAGGCCCGTGTTGGCGACCTCGATCTCCGCGGTCAGCTCCTCGCTCGCCCCGCCCTGCCGCGCCAGCCGTGCCAGGTACGGCTTGTCGACCTGGGAGCGCCCCGAGTGCAGATCCAGATGGCCCGCGGCGAGCTTGGACAGCTTGGCGAACCCGCCGCAGATCGTCAGCCGCTCCACCGGATGGCGGCGTACGTACTTCAGGACGGCGCCCGCGAAGTCGCCCATGTCCAGCAGGGCGATCTCCGGCAGTCCGTACTCGGCGACCACCGTCTTCTCCGAGGTCGAGCCCGTGCATCCGGCCACATGCCGGTGCCCGGCCGCCAGGGCGACGTCCACGCCCCGGCGGATCGAGTCGATCCACGCCGAGCAGGAGTAGGGCACCACCACTCCGGTCGTCCCGAGGATTGACAGCCCGCCCAGGATGCCCAGACGAATGTTCCACGTGAAACGTGCGATCTCCTCGCCGTCGTCCACCGCGACCGTGATCTCGACATCGCCCGTACCGCCGTGCTCGGCAGCCACCCGCGCCATGTGCTCCCGCATCATCTGGCGGGGCACCGGGTTGATCGCGGGTTCCCCGACGTCGAGCGGCAGGCCGGGCAGCGTCACCGTCCCCACGCCGGGGCCGGCCCGGAACACCACTCCGGACCCCGGCGGGAGCAGCCGTACCGTGGCCCGTACCAGCGCCCCGTGCGTCACATCGGGGTCGTCCCCCGCGTCCTTGACCACTCCGGCCGTGGCGCGGCCGTCGGCCCGCTCCTCCACCGCCAGGGCGAAGGCCGGGGTCTGGCCCCGCGGCAGCGTGATGGTCACCGGGTCGGGGAACTCACCGGTCAGCAGCGCGGTGTACGCGGCCGTGGCGGCGGCCGTGGCGCAGGCGCCGGTGGTCCAGCCCGGCCGCAGACCGGTGTGCTTGAGTTGGGCGTCGCGCCCGCCCCGGGCCTGCTCACCGCTCATGGACGGACCGATCGATGACCCTGCACGTACTCGTCCTCGGCGGCACGACGGAGGCCCGCCGCCTGGCAGGGGCCCTGTCCATCGCGGACGGGTCCACCGCGGACGGGCCGCGGGTGACCAGCTCACTCGCCGGGCGGGTGGCCCACCCGAAACTGCCCCCGGGCGAGGTACGCGTCGGCGGCTTCGGCGGAGCCGACGGCATGGCGGAGTGGATCCGCGCACACCGCGTGAGTGCGGTCATCGACGCCACCCATCCCTTCGCCCGAACGATCAGTTTCCACGCGGCCTCGGCGGCCCGCGCCACCCATGTTCCTCTGCTGGCGCTGCGCAGGCCCGGCTGGGTACCCGTGGCGGGCGACCGATGGCACCCGGCCGACTCCCTGGAGGAGGCCGCCCGGCTGCTCCCCGGGCTGGGGCGGCGCGTCTTCCTCACGACGGGCCGTATGGGGCTGGCCGCCTTCGCCGGCCTGGACGCGCTGTGGTTCCTGGCGCGTTCGGTGGACGCCCCCGAGCCCCCGCTCCCGGCGCACACGGAGGTCCTGCTGGACCGGGGCCCGTTCTCGCTGGAGGGCGAGCGGGCACTGATCCACCGGCACCGCGTCGACGTCCTCGTCACCAAGGACAGCGGCGGCGAGGCGACCGCGCCGAAGCTCACCGCCGCCCGTGAGGCGGGCATCCCGGTGGTCGTGGTCCGGCGGCCGCCGGTCCCGGACGGCGTCCCGGTGGCCGCGACCCCCGAGGAGGCCGTCGCCTGGCTCCGCACCCTGGAGGGGTGACGCGGGTCAGGCCTCCGGATAGCGGCGCGGCGTCCAGACGATCTGCTCGCCGCCGCCCCGGCGTACCCACCGGGTCTGCGAGGACCCCACGATGAGCACGGTCCGCATGTCCACCCCCGCCGGGTCCAGATCGGCGAGCCGCACGGTGCGCACGCTCTCCGCCGGGCCGCCGACGTCCCGGCCGAGCACCACGGGTGTGTCCGGCGAGCGGTGCTCCAGCAGCAGGTCGCGGGCCTTGCCGACCTGCCAGGTCCGGCTGCGGGAGCCGGGGTTGTAGAGGGCGATCACCAGATCCGCCGAGGCCGCCGCGCGCAGCCGCTCCGCGATGACCTCCCACGGCTTGAGCCGGTCGGAGAGCGAGAGGGTGGCGTAGTCGTGCCCCAGCGGGGCCCCCGCCCGCGCGGCGGCCGCGTTGGCCGCGGTCACTCCGGGCAGCACCCGGACCGGGACGTCGGCGTACGCGTCCTGCGAGGCCACCTCCAGCACGGCCGTGGCCATGGCGAAGACCCCGGGGTCACCGCCCGACACCACGGCCACCCGGTGTCCCCGGCGTGCCAGGTCGAGGGCGAACTCGGCGCGTTCGGACTCGACCTTGTTGTCCGAGCCGTGGCGTCGCTGTCCCGGCCGGACGGGGACCCGGTCCAGGTAGGTGGTGTAGCCGACCAGGTCGTCGGCGGCGGCCAGCGCCCCGCGCGTCTCGGGCGTCAGCCAGAGCGGTCCGGCCGGACCGGTGCCGACCACGACGACCTCGCCGGGGCCGGTCCCGACGTCGGCGGCCGATGCGGCAGGGCCTGATGAGTCGGGGGCCGGTGAGGGGAGATCCGGTGCGGGGCGGGGTGCGTCGATCCGGCTCGGCAGCACCGCGACCGCGAAGTACGGGACCGAGCCGGGGTCCGTCCCGGCGAGGTCCCCGGTGCGCTCCCCGGCCATCGTGGCGCGTTCGACGTACCGCGCCTCGGGCAGCCGCCCCGACGCCTCGAACGCGCGGCGCACGGCCGGGAACGTACGGCCCAGCTTCATCACCACCGCGGAGTCCGTGGCGGCGAGCCGGGCCGTCAGCTCCTCCTCGGGCAGGGTGCCGGGCAGGATCGTCAGCACCTCCTCGCCCTCGACGAGCGGGGTGCCCAGCCGGGCGGCGGCGGCGCTGACCGAAGTGACGCCGGGGACGACCTCGGTGGGGTACCGGTCCGCGAGCCGCTTGTGCATGTGCATGTACGAGCCGTAGAAGAGCGGGTCGCCCTCGGCCAGGACGGCGACGGTGCGCCCGGCGTCGAGGTGCGCCGCGAGACGGGCGGCGGCCTCGGCGTAGAACTCCTCCAGCGCGCCCCGGTAGCCGCCCGGGTGGTCGGTGGTCTCCGTCGTGACCGGGTAGACCAGCGCCTCCTCGACGTGGTCGGGACGGATGTGCGCGGCCGCGATGGACCGGGCGATGGAGCGGCCGTGCCGGGCGGAGTGGTAGGCGACGACATCGGCCCCGGCGATGACCTCCACCGCCCGCACCGTCATCAGGGACGGGTCGCCGGGGCCCAGCCCGACCCCGTAGAGCCGTCCGGGGGTCCCGGCCCGCTGCTGTTCGCTCACGGCGCTCACTCCTGCTCGCTGGCGATCGCGTTGAGGGCGGCCGCGGCGATGGCGCTGCCGCCCCGCCGACCGCGTACGACGAGGTGTTCGAGCCCGGAGGGGTGGGCGGCCAGGGCGTCCTTGGACTCGGCGGCCCCGACGAAGCCGACCGGCACACCGATGACGGCGGCGGGGCGGGGAGCGCCCTCCTCGATCATCTCCAGCAGCCGGAAGAGCGCGGTGGGCGCGTTGCCGACGGCGACGACGGCCCCCTCCATGCGGTCCCGCCACAGCTCCAGCGCGGCGGCGCTGCGGGTGGTGCCGAGCCGCGCGGCCAGCTCGGGGACGGCCGGATCGGACAGGGTGCACACCACGTCGTTGTCCGCGGGCAGCCGCTTGCGGGTGACACCGCTGGCGACCATGGCCACGTCGCACAGGATGGGCGCGCCGGAGCGCAGCGCCGCACGGGCGTCGGCCACCACGTTCGGCGAGAAGCCCAGGTCACGTACGAGGTCGACCATGCCGCAGGCGTGGATCATGCGGACGGCGACCTGGCTCACGTCGGCGGGCAGCCCGGCCAGGTCCGCCTCCGCGCGGATGGTGGCGAAGGACTGGCGGTAGATCGCCGGTCCGTCCTTCTCGTACTGGTGCACAGTGCTGTCGCTTTCTTCCTGGGGTGGTGCGGATTCTTCCTGGGGTGGTGCGGACGCTGGTCGCCGATGTCCGGTCAGGCGGTACGGGTCCCGCGCGCGGACGCCACCGCCGAGGCGAGCGCGGCCGGATCGTCCCCGACCGCCGTGAGGACCTCCGCGCGGTCCCCGTGGACGCGGGAGATCCGGTGGCCGCCGTCCGGTGCGGCGACCACGTCGATCCACTCCCCGTGCGGGTGGCCGCAGCGGCGCTCGCACCCGGACCAGTACACGGGGAGCCGTCCGGGTTCCCCGACGGCGGCCGCCGCGTGGGCCCGTACGTCGGCCAGGGACTTGGCGCAGCCGGGCCGGCCGATACAGGCGCCGACCCCGGCCCACCCGGAGCCGGGACCGGTGATCAGACCGGCCGCCGCGAGGGAGGCGAGGTGTCCGGGCGCCTCGTCGGCCGGGACCCCAGTGACGACGGCACCGCGCCAGGGGGTGAGCCGGAGCCCGCCGCCCCCGGACAGCAGCCGCCACTGCGCGGCGCTCATCCGCCCGAGCGGTACGCCGACGGCGAGCGCGGTGGAGCCACGGCCGCCGGGAACCGGCCCGGGGGCGGGCGGCCGGGCCTCCGGCGGACGCGGGCGCCGGTGGGTCACGGCGTCGGTCCCGGCCCGGCGCAGCCGCCGCAGCACCGCGCCCGGCAGTGCGGCGGCCTCGGCACCGGCCAGGTCCCCCACCCGCCAGGCGCCGGTGTCACGGGCCGCGTCCAGGAACGTCTCGGCGGCGAGCAGGGCGGCGCGGGGGGCCTCGGCGGCCGGAACGGCGAGGACGGTGTCCGTCGCGCCGACGCGGAGCAGGGCGCCGCCGCCGTGGGCGATCAGGGTGACGTCGGCGCCGAGGGCGTCCACGTCCCCCCGGCCGTCGTCCAGCGCGAACAGGAAGCGGCCGGAGAGCGCCGTGGCCCTCTCGTCGGCGCAGATCAGCCGGTCCAGGGCGGTCAGCCACGGCCCGACGTCCCCGTCACCGAGACCGTCGAGCCCGGAGAGGGGGGAGGCGACGACGTTGCGTATCCGTTCATGGCGTGCGGAGGGCAGCAGGCCCGCCCCGGCCAGCAGCTCCGCCAGCCCTGGTCCGCCGTCCTCGGCGAGACCGCGCAGCTGCACGTTGCCCCGGGAGGTGAGATGCAACTCACCGTCACCGAGCCGCTCGGCCGCACGGCCCAGCACCTCGGCCTGAGGGGGTGTCAGCACCCCGCCGGGTATGCGGATCCGCGCCAGCGCGCCGTCGTCGGCCCGGTGCAGGCGCAGGGTCCCGGGGCAGGCGTCGCCGCTGCTCCGGGCACATGCGGCACCCGGGGACGGGGGCGGCGGAGGGGATGCGGACATGGCGGCGAGCATACCGACCGTGACCATCGCGCACCCTGGTCGTCACTGTGACGTACCGGACATCGCGCACGGCCGTGCCCGGACCGGGGCCGTGCGAGCGGAGCCGCCCCTCTCCGGGCCGGGGGCCGTCTGGTCAAAGCCCCCCACCTGCTGCCCAAGGGCTGTCCCGTCATCCCTGGTGGATCAGCGCGCGGCGTCAGATGCGGTGGATCGCAAGGCGGAGGGACGTCCGCATACGGGATGTATTCGGGCGTCCCGACGACGCGGCGAGGTGCCGTAGCTGTCGTCGTGCGCCCGCCAGGGATGACGGGACAGCCCTTAGTATGCCTAGCGGCGGTCCGCTCGGGCCGCCACCGCCAGACGGCGACATGGGAGGAAGCCCGGTGAGAATCCGGCGCGGTCCCGCCACTGTGAACCCGGTCCGCACCGGGTGAGCCAGGAACTCCCTTCCCCGAGCGCTCGGTCCCACCGGGCCGGGACCCGCATTCGACACCGCCCGGGGCGTGGACACCCCGAGGAAGGGCTGACGCCGCATGATCCTGCTCCTGTCGACGTCCGACACCGATCTGCTGAGTGCCCGCGCCTGCGGCGGCCCGGTCGGCTTCCGCTACGCCAACCCCTCCCGGCTCCCGCTCCAGGACCTCCCGGACCTGCTGGAGGGCACCGACCTCGTCGTCGTACGGCTCCTCGGCGGTGTCCGCGCCTGGCAGGAGGGCCTCGACCAGGTGCTGGCCACCGGCCGCCCCGTCGTCGTACTCACCGGTGAACAGGCCCCCGACGCCCAGCTGATGGCCGCTTCCACCGTCCCCATAGGCATCGCCGCCGAGGCGCACGCCTACCTCGCGCACGGCGGCCCCGCCAACCTGGAGCAGCTGGCCCGCTTCCTCTCGGACACCGTGCTGCTCACCGGGCACGGCTTCGAGCCGCCCGCCCCGGCCCCCGCCTGGGGCCCGCTGGAGCGCACCGCCCGCGAGGTCACCGGCCCGACCGTCGCCGTGCTCTACTACCGCGCCCACCACATGAGCGGCAACACCGCGTTCGTCGAGGCGCTCTGCACCGCCGTCGAGGACGCGGGCGCCCGCCCCCTCCCGCTGTACGTCGCCTCGCTGCGCACCCCCGAACCCGAACTGATCGACGAACTGCGGGCCGCCGACGCCGTCGTGACGACCGTCCTCGCGGCGGGCGGCACCAAGCCGGCCACGGCCTCGGCGGGCGGCGACGACGAGTCGTGGGACGCGGGGGCCCTCACCGGCCTCGACGTACCCGTCCTCCAGGCGCTCTGCCTCACCAGCCCGCGCGCCGCCTGGCAGGAGAACGACGAGGGCGTCTCCCCGCTGGATGCCGCGACCCAGATCGCCGTCCCCGAGTTCGACGGCCGTCTGATCACCGTCCCGTTCTCCTTCAAGGAGATCGACGAGGACGGCCTGCCCGCGTACGTCGCCGACCCGGAGCGGGCCGCCCGGGTCGCCGGGATCGCCGTACGCCACGCCCGGCTGCGCCACATCCCGGCCGCAGAGAAGCGGATCGCGCTCGTCCTGTCCGCGTACCCGACCAAGCACTCCCGCATCGGCAACGCGGTCGGCCTCGACACCCCCGCCAGCGCCGTCGCCCTGCTGCGCCGACTGCGCGCCGAGGGCTACGACTTCGGGCCCGAGGACGAGATCCCCGGCCTGGTCTCCGGCGACGGCGACGAGCTGATCTACGCGCTGATCGAGGCGGGCGGCCACGACCAGGAGTGGCTCACCGAGGAGCAGCTGGCCCGCAACCCGGTCCGCATCCCCGCCGCCGACTACCGGCGCTGGTTCGCCACCCTGCCCGCCGAGCTGCGCGAGGCCGTCGAGGAGCACTGGGGCCCGGCGCCCGGCGAGATGTTCCTCGACCGGTCCCGCAACCCGGAGGGCGACATCGTGCTGGCCGCCCTGCGCCGCGGCAACCTGCTGGTCCTCATCCAGCCGCCGCGCGGCTTCGGCGAGAACCCGATCGCGATCTACCACGACCCCGATCTGCCGCCCTCGCACCACTACCTGGCCGCCTACCGCTGGATAGCCGCCCCGGCCGAGGACAACGGCTTCGGCGCCGACGCGATGATCCACCTCGGCAAGCACGGCAACCTGGAGTGGCTGCCCGGCAAGAACGCCGGGCTGTCCGCCGCCTGCGGCCCCGACGCGGCCCTGGGCGACCTGCCGCTGGTCTACCCCTTCCTGGTGAACGACCCGGGCGAGGGCACCCAGGCCAAGCGCCGGGTGCACGCCACCCTGGTCGACCACCTGGTGCCGCCCATGGCCCGCGCCGACAGCTACGGCGACATCGCCCGCCTCGAACAACTCCTGGACGAGCACGCCCAGATCGCCGCGATGGACCCGGCGAAGCTGCCCGCGATCCGCGCCCAGATCTGGACGCTCATCCAGGCCGCGAAGCTCGACCACGACCTCGGACTCGAAGACCGGCCCGAGGACGAGGGCTTCGACGAGTTCATCATGCATCTCGACGGCTGGCTCTGTGAGATCAAGGACGTCCAGATCCGGGACGGTCTGCACGTCCTGGGCGGTGCCCCGGCCGGGAAGGACCGCGTCAACCTGGTCCTGGCCGTACTGCGCGCCCGCCAGATCTGGGGCGGGACGGCGTCGCTGCCCGGACTGCGCGAGGCGCTCGGCCTCGACGAGTCCGCGGCCACCCGCACCGCCGCCGACACCGTCGAGGAGCAGGCCCGCGCCCTGGTCCAGGCGATGGAGGACGCCGGCTGGGACCCTGCCGCCGTCGCCACCGTCGCCGGGGGACACCCCGCGGCCGTCGCGGACATCCTCGACTTCGCCGCCCGCGAGGTCGTGCCCCGCCTCGCCGCGACCACGGACGAACTCGCCCACACCGTCCACGCGTTGAACGGCGGCTTCGTCCCGGCGGGACCGTCCGGATCGCCGCTGCGCGGCCTGGTCAACGTGCTGCCGACCGGCCGTAACTTCTACTCCGTGGACCCCAAGGCCGTCCCCTCCCGGCTCGCCTGGGAGACCGGCCAGGCGCTCGCCGACTCGCTGCTGGAGCGCTACCGCGCCGACAACGGCGAGTGGCCCACCTCCGTCGGCCTGTCCCTGTGGGGCACCAGCGCCATGCGCACCGCAGGCGACGACATCGCCGAGGCCTTCGCCCTGCTCGGCGTCCGCCCCGTCTGGGACGACGCCTCGCGCCGCGTCACCGGCCTGGAGCCGATCCCGTACGAGGAGCTGGGGCGGCCCAGGATCGACGTCACCCTGCGGATCTCCGGCTTCTTCCGGGACGCCTTCCCGCACACGGTCGGTCTGCTGGACGACGCCGTACGGCTGGCCGCCTCCCTCGACGAGCCCGCCGAGCGGAACTTCGTACGCGCCCACACCCAGGCCGACCTGGCCGAACACGGCGACGAACGGCGCGCCACCACCCGTATCTTCGGCTCCCGGCCGGGAACCTACGGGGCGGGGCTGCTCCAGCTCATCGACTCCCGCGACTGGCGCACGGACGCCGACCTCGCCGAGGTGTACACGGTGTGGGGCGGCTACGCCTACGGCCGCGAGCTCGACGGGCGCCCGGCCCGGGAAGAGATGGAGAGCGCGTACAAGCGCATCGCCGTCGCCGCGAAGAACACCGACACCCGTGAGCACGACATCGCGGACTCGGACGACTACTTCCAGTACCACGGCGGCATGGTCGCGACCGTACGGGCGCTGAAGGGCACCGCCCCCGAGGCGTACATCGGGGACTCCACCCGCCCCGAGACGGTCCGCACCCGCACCCTGGTCGAGGAGACGTCCCGGGTCTTCCGCGCCCGCGTCGTCAACCCGAAGTGGATCGAGGCGATGCGGCGCCACGGCTACAAGGGCGCCTTCGAACTGGCCGCCACCGTCGACTACCTCTTCGGGTACGACGCGACGACGGGCGTGGTCGCGGACTGGATGTACGACAAGCTCACCGAGACGTACGTCCTGGACCCGACGAACCGCGAGTTCCTCCAGCAGGCCAACCCCTGGGCGCTGCACGGCATCGCGGAACGCCTCCTGGAGGCGGAGTCCCGGGGCATGTGGGAGAAGCCCGACCCGGCGGTCCTCGACGCGCTGCGTCAGGTCTTCCTGGAGACCGAGGGCGATCTGGAGGGCGAGGACTGAGCGGGCGGGAGGGGACGGGCCCCGTGGCCCCGTCCCCTCCCGCCTCCCGCGGCTCCCCGTCTCAGCCGGCCGACGAACCCCCGGCTCCGCCGAACAGCTTGTACAGCACGTAGAGCACCGCCACCGCCGGGATGACGAAGATGAAGACGGGGAACTCGTAGGTGCCGGACGTCTGGTTGGCGACGTAGAAGCCGTAGCCGGTGAAGAGCGCGCCGCCGAGCAGGGCGTAGACGCGGTCCTTCAGGGAGAGAACGGGGGCGAAGGCGGCCCCGATCAGGATGAGTCCGGAGATCACGGAGAAGATCTCGTACGCGGTCCACTGCATGGTGAAGTCCTTCCGGGGTGGTGGGGCGGGTGCCCCGTGACGAGGGGCGTGTGTCGGCGGCCGGAGCGGCCGTGGGCGGCTGTGGGTGGCCGTGGTGGGCAGCGGGCGGGTGGCGCGGGGGTGCGCCGGGTGGTGCGGGGGTGCGCCGGGTGTACGTGCGCGTGGGGCGGGAGCCCGCTCAGGGCCGCCACCAGCGCCGGGGGCGGGGCCGCTCGTCCACGCGCACGTCGCGGCCGGCGAAGTTGTTGCCGGGGCCGACGCGCAGATCGCCGCCCGCCGAGAACGAGAGACCGCCCTCGCGAGGCGCCTCCCGGTCGGCGGCGGTGGCGGCCGGGCCCGGGGACGCCTCGGCGGCGACCCGGCGGGCCGCGTCCTCGTCCCCCGGGACGTGCAGCCAGGCCCGTACCGCCGTCTCCTTGACGTGTACGTCCACCGCGTGGAAGGCCTGCGGGGCGATGCCCGGATAGCCGCCGCGCACCACGTCCTCGTGGATGGTCTCGGAGACCAGTACCGCGAGATCGCCGCGGGCCGCCGCGACGGCCTTCCGCAGCGGGTCGCTGTCGCACAGCCGGAACGCCCGGATCACCGCGTGGCCGCCGATGCCGTGCTCGTCGAGGTGGACGTCGCCCGCGTGGACGGCGACCCGCAGCCTCAGCAGCGGATCGCCGCGCCGCCGGCGTCCCAGCGCCGCGTCGAGGCGCGGCAGGACCTCGCCGAGGACCATCGACTTGGGGACCTGCCCCGGGACGACCACCAGCAGGCCGTCGCCACGGTCCTCGTGCGCGCAGGAGGACCAGAGGGGCTCGGTGAACGCGGCGCGGAACTCGTCGTACAACGCCTCACGGGTACGCATCTGGTCGGCGCCGTCACGCGTGCTGAACCGTTCGACGTCGGCGACCAGGAGGGTCGCGTGTGCGGGCGGGCCCATGGGGGCGGCCCCTTCGGGACGCGGCAGGCCGCGGTCGGGGCTCATGACGGGATCGGGATTCCGCCGAGCTTCAGATTGCCTTCCTTGGAGTCCACGAGGGAGAGGAAGACACCGCCGCCCAGCTTGACCAGGCCGTAGTCCGAGGCACCGAGCTGCCACCGGCCCCCGGACCATTCGAGCGGGATGGTGCCCTCCTTCTTCCCGTCCCAGCTCAGCGGCACCTGCGCGGCCGTGGCGCTCGCGGTGGCCTCGCCGATGGTGACGGCGTCCACCTTGCGGCGGTACTCCGGACTCCGCCCGGCGAACGCCCCCGAGAGGCTCTTCTCGCATCCGGCGTCTCCGGGCGCGACGAGCGTGCACCAGGAGGCGGCGTCACCGATCCGTTCCGCGACGCGGATCTCCTCGGCGGTGCGGACGGCCCCGGCCGCACCGGGTTCACCGACCACCGAGACGTCGACCCCGCTCTCCGCGGTCGCGTAGTGGACCCCGCCCCACGCGGCTCCCACGACGACCGCCACGGCGGCGGTCAGCGAGATCACGGGATGACTCCGCACGGACGTCTTGATCTTGGTGATGTTGATGTCGCCGAGCGCGAAGTTCGAACGTGTGGTGCGGATGTTGCCTTTGGCCTGAAAGGTGATGTTGCGATCACCCCTGGCGGTCTGATCGCCCCGTGGATCCGGCTGGTCTGTCACGTGTTTCTCCTGGGCCCGCTCCTGCAAGTGGGAAGCATGGAACCAGGTGGATTGCGAACAAAAAGCGTCACCTGACGCCTAGTTGGCCCGCAGGACCCATAGTTACTTCATGGCAATCTTATGTTTCTGGGACATGCTGGACGATACGGAAAAGGCGGCCCTGGGCGGTTTCGGCCGTACCCGTGCCTACCGGGCCGGACAGCGTCTCGTGGCCGAAACCGATGTGGACTGCTGGACGGGCGTCATAGCCGAGGGCACCTGTCGGGTCACGGGCGGCCGGGAGGACGGCAGTCGCTCCTATCTCGCCGCGCGGGGGCCCGGCGACATCATCGGGGAGATGGCCGCCGTGCGCGGTGCCCGGCGCACGGCCGAGGTGACGGCGGTGACCCGGGTGGTCGTGCACGTCCTTCCCGCGTCGAAGTTCCAGCGGCTCCTGGAGACGCATCCGTCCTTCACCCGTCATCTGCTGACCGTGGCGCTGGACCGGCTCCAGGAGGCGGACCGGCGCCGCTCCGAGCTCGCGGTGGCCGCGACCGAGGTGCGGCTGAACCGGATGCTGGTGCGGCTGGCCCGTACGGAGGGGGTCCCCGTCCCCGGCTCGCGGGGCGTGGTGCTGCACGGGGTCGCGCAGACGGACCTGGCGGAGTGGTGCGGGGTGAGCCGGGCCTCGGTGCAGCGGCAGCTCAGGCGCCTCGCGGCCGAGGGGCTGCTCCGGGCGGGGCCCCGGCGGCGGGAGCTGACTGTCCTGGACCCGGACGAACTGATGGCCTCGACCGCGCGGGCGAAGGCGTGAGGGAGGGCGGCGGGCACCCGGGGCCACGCCGCTCCCGCGCCCGCCCGGGTGTGACGGTCTGGCGGTCGTGACGGTCCGGCCGGTGTGACGGCGTGACGGTCGCGCGGTTTGGCGGGTGTGACGGTCTGGGGCGGGTGTGACGATCAGACACTCCTGAGGCGGGAGTGGCATTCCTCACAGCGATTGCACAGGGAGTGGGCGCAACTGCGCCCTTTCGCCCTTTCCATCCGCCCCCGTACCGAGTGGCCGACCTCAACGGCCGCAGAATTTCCGCTGGTTGAGGGCGAGGCCGGTCCTACGATCACAGCAGGCCGTATCGCGTGACCCATTCCGCCGCGGCCCCTTCTCGCTTTCTCCCGGACCCCGAAGGGCTCTTGTGAAGATTCGTCGGCTCCTTGCCACGGCTGTCGCGGCCGCCGTGACCGCCCCTGCCGTACTGCTCTCCGTCACCCCGGCGTTCGCCGACACCAAGCCGGCGGCCCAGACGCAGGACAAGCCCTCCGTCGCGGAGCTGGAAAAGGCCGCGGCCGCGGCGAAGAAGGTGTACGACAACGCGGTCGCCGCCGAGAAGGCCGCGTACGCGGCCGTGGAAGAGGCGATGTCCGACACCACGCCGCTCGCGGTGGCCTGGACCGCCGCCCGTACGGCCGCGGACGAGGCCGCCGCGGCGAAGACCACCGCCGACCAGGCCGTCGTGGACGCGAAGGCCGTGGTCGAGGACCTCCCGGAGACGGCCACCGAGGAGGAGAGGGACGCCGCGGCGGCAGCGGTCACCGAGGCCGAGGCCGCCGCCGCGACCGCCGCCGGGACCAGCACCGCCGCCGACGCGAAGGTGAAGGAGGCCGGGAAGGCCCTCGACGACTACCGGGTCGACGCCGCGCGGGCACTCTCCCTGGCGCGGGACGCCACGAAGGAGGCGCTCGCGGCCAAGACCGCCGCCGACGAGGCGCTGGCCAAGGCGAAGGAGGAAGAGGCCGAGGGCGGCGAGGACTGCGTTCCCGAGGCCAGGCTCACCACCGTGGTGACGGGCCTCCCGTCCACTGTCGTCGCCGGCACGAAGGTCGACTTCAAGCTCCGGGTGACCAACGGCACCGGCACGACGATGGACGAGGTGTACCCGTTCGTCTACGTCCACGCCACCGACAAGAGCGGGCTCAAGGACACCGAGGACCTGCTGCGCCTCCAGTGGTCCAGCGTCTCGTCCCCGAAGTGGCACACCGTCGACAACGAGCACTACATCGACGCCGTCAGCCCGCTGAAGGCCGGTGCCCACGCCGACGTCAAGCTGCGCCTCACGGTGGACGCCTCCGCCCCCGCGGGCCACGGCGTCACCTTCGTCGCCGGTGACTACTTCAACGAGGACGGGTCGTGCGGCGGGTCGCCGGACCTCCAGGAGTACGACTTCAAGATCGCCGCCGCGGGCAGCAAGCCCGGCAACGTGGACGACGCGAAGCCGGGCAAGACCCAGTCGAAGACTCCGGGCCACACCGCGCAGGGCAACGCCTCGGCCACCCCCGTGGGCACCTCGACCGGAACCCTCGCCGCGACGGGGACCTCCGCGACGTCGCAGATGGCCCTCGCGAGCGGCGCGGCCATGGTGATCGGCGCGGGCGCGGTCTTCGTCGTACGCCGCCGCAAGGCCGACACAGGCGCCTGACCGTACGAAACGGCGCCTGAGCGTAAGGACGCGGGCGCCTGACCGTACGGACGCAGGCGCCTGACCGTACGAAACGGGGGCGCCTGACGTACGGGCGGCGGGGCGACCGGCCGGACGTCCCCGCCGGCCGGTCGCCCCCGCCCCGGCCACCTCGGAGCCCGCCACCGGCAATCACCGCCGGCGGCGGGCTCCTGGCGTACGAGCCCGTCCACGGGGCACGACGCGTGCGGGCGTGGCCAGGGCCGGAGTAGGGGCCTTCCGGGGCTGAGGGGTCGAGGCCGAGGACGAGGGGCCACAGGTTGGGAGACCGGAGGACCGGGTCGAAAAACAGGTGGTGCCGCGGACCCCACGCCCCCTACCGTGAGGGCACTTCGACGAACGTTCCCCCGGAAGCACGCCGCAGAGCGGGAACGTCCCACCTCGCAGAGGTGCCGGAGGGGCGGCAGTGACTTTGTCGACCCTTCCTCTCGGAGGCCACCTTCATGAACGTGGGTATCGGTCTGCCCATCGGCGACCCCACCACCCTGCTCACCTGGGCCCGACGTGCCGACGCCGGGCCGTTCAGCACGCTCGGCCTGCTGGACCGGCTCGTCTACGACAACCCGGAACCCCTGGTCGCCCTCGCCGTCCTGGCCGGTGCGACCTCCCGTATCCGCGTCCAGACCGAGGTGCTCCTCGCTCCTCTGCGCGACACGGCCCTGCTGGCCAAGCAGGCGGCCACCGTGGACCGGATGACCGGGGGCCGCCTGGTCCTCGGCCTCGGCATCGGCGGCCGGGAGGACGACCACCGGGCCGCGGGCACCGATCTGCGGACCCGGGGCCGTCGCCTGGACGAGCAGATGGCGGTGATGCGCCGCCTCTGGTCCGGCGAAGCGTACGGCGACGGCGTCGGCCCGATCGGCCCGGCACCCGCCCGGCCCACGGGCCCCGAGGTGCTGTTCGGCGGCTTCCGGCCCGCCGCGCTCGAACGTGTCGCCCGCTGGGGCGACGGCTTCCTCGCCGCCGCGGCGCCCTCCTGGGCGGACGGCCTGTTCGAGACCGTCCGGGCGTACTGGAGCCAGTACGGCCGCGACGGCGAACCACGCCTCGTCGCACAGGTCAACGTCGCACTCGGCCCCCAGCCCGTGATCGACGAGGCCCGAGCCGCCCTGCACGCCTACTACGCCTTCACGGGCATGGCCGACCGGATGGTGGCCGGGCTGCTCACCACGCCCACCGGGATCCGCGACACGATCACCGCCTTCGCCGGCCTCGGCGCCGACGAGGTGATGCTCTACTGCTACGGCCTCGACTCGGCCCAGGTGGACCGCCTGGCCGACGCCCTCTGACCGTCCCGGCGCCCCACGTACCCGTTGACGCCCCGACGCCCCGACGCTCAGACGGTCGTGGCGGGACGTGGGGTGCCGTGGAAGACCTGGGCGGTGTGCCAGGAACGGTGGGCGTCGGCGACGGGGCCGGCGCCCGGCTGCGGGCCGATGAGCGCACGGCCGGAGAGCATGACGACGTGCTCGCGGGCGGCGGTGCTGTGGCCGACGAAGCTCTGCGAGACGAGGATGCGGTGGCCCTCTCCGAGACCGAGCACGCCCTTGTCGAACAGCTTGTGGTGCAGCGGGCACAGGCACAGCCCGTTCTCCACCTCGTCCGGTCCGTCGAACGCCCACCAGCGCACATGGGCGGCCTCCAGCCCGACCGGTACCGCGCCGATCCTGCCGTCGTACCCGCAGAAGGCACACCGGTACTCGTACGCCGTCAGGACCATCTCCCGCATCCGCCGGTCCCGTTGCCTGCGTACGGCAGAGAGCGGCGCCGTCTCGGCCACCTCCAGCTCCAGGCCGACGGCCTCGCACAGCTCGCCGTGGAGGGAGGGCGGGAAGTTCAGGTCGAGCAGCACCCGGGCGATCCGGGGGAGCAGCGACGGCTCCCGCCGCAGCGCCGCCCGCAGCTCCGGCGTCAGCCGCCCGGTGGCGCCGGTCGCGCGCAGTTCCCTGACCCCGGTCCCGGGGCTGCCCGGCCCGCGCTCGGTACACACCTCCCACACGCCGTCACTCACCAGGTGATGGAAGGGATAGGCGGGGGTCGTCCGGTTACCGGGACCGTATTCGGCGAGCAGCCCCCGCAGGTCGTCCTCCACGGCGCTGTACCGCACCTCGTCATCGGCGTCCTGCTGGAACCGGCTGAGCGTGTACAGGAACAGCAACGGCTTGTGCGGAGCCCGCGTCCCGCTCCTCGTCCACTGCCTCAACCGCGCGGCGCGCTCGACCCAGTCCATGGTCGGCGATCGTAGTGGCGGCTTGTCCCGGCGCTTGGTCCTGGGGTGACGCGGCGGCCGGCCGGACACCGGGCCACGACGCGGGTCCCCGAACGGCGCGTCACCCGGCGCTCCATCACCTCGGGCGGCCCGAGTGCGGAGGGGACGGGGATGGGACGGCATGTGCCGCCGAACTGCCTCCGCCACACCGAGCCAACGGCTCAGAAGACCGAGGCGACGACGCCAACGACCCAGGCGCCGTACACCTTCAAACGATGTGACGTGCGGCAGTACAGCCGTGGCTTGCGACGCCCCGCCTGATTGATGCGCGTGTCACACCACCGGCACGGCAGTTGGCCGTAATACCGGCCGTCTTCCCCCAACTCAGCCCCAGCCATGAACACGCATCCTATTCCAGCTTCCACACCTCACACCGGCCTGCCGACAAACGGGCCGGGGCGGGCGGGGAGGCGGGGGCCGGGCGGAGCGAGGTGCATCGTGGCACCCCGAGATTCCTGAGATCATCGCCGCAGAAGTGCTCAAGGGGGCGGATGTCCATGTTCTTTCTGATCGTCGGCATGGTGATGGCTCTGACGCTCGGTGTGGTGGGGACGGTGACCTTGGCCACGGGCCGGGTCGCCGTGCCCTGGCTTCGCAAGGGTGTGGGACGACCCGGTGTCTGGGGCGCCGGCGTCATGCTGCTGGCAGCAGGGATCGCGGCCGCGCGGGTCGTACCGTTCGAGGCCGATATGGCGCTCATGCTGGGTGGACTTGTCCTGGTAGGGCTGTCGCAGGTCTTTGGGCGTCAGAGGGCACAGCAGACGAAGGAGTAGCGCGCGGCGGGCGGCAGTCTCCGGTGACGGCCGGCGTCGTACCACCTGTCGCCATCGGTTGCCGTTCGTGGATCCCCGCAGTACTTCGCGGGCCCCGACGGGCTCTCCTTCCATCGCACCGTGTGCTTGCTCCTTGCCCCTACCGTTCGACAGTAAGGGCCCAGAGGACGGTCGAGGGGGCGGTCACCTGGATACTCCCCTCACTGCGTGCTCTCTTCAGCCGGATCTCGTTGTAGGTGCTGCTGACTTCCTCGTCGACGCATTCCAGCGGGAAGGAGAGCCCCACCGGCTTGACGGTTACGTGGAGTGTTCCCTCGCCCTGGCAGTTGACCTGGACGGCCAGACCCCCGATGCCGATCTCCTTGGTCAGAGGAAGCTCGGCATTTCCTTTCCTGGACGCGACGGAGAGCAGCACCTGTCCGTCGTTGACCGGCTTGGGAGCCTGGGAAACCGTCTCGCCCTCGATGTGCTCAGACCGCTCGCCGGTCTGCGACGGACTGACACGCCCGGACGGAGAGGCGGGCGGGCCGGCCGGTGCGGACTTCGCCTCGCCGCTGCATCCGGTCAGCGCCAGGGCGGCGACCACGGCAATCGCGGCGAGGCTGAAGGAAGGGCGGCGGGCGGGAGCCGGGGCGATCAGCTCTCCCACAGGTGCCACCCAGCCTTCATGGGCGCGTAGATGCGCCTGAGTCAGGCCGCAGTACTCGCCGTTCCTGATGATGCCCATGAGGCACCTTTCCCCCGTGCCGTCCCGTTGCTGGGACGACGGTGGACTCAGTAGGCCACACACGCAAGTGGGAACACAGAGTTACGCATACGGCCTGAGCGTAACTTGAGTATGGATGAACCGCAGCGGTCCGGCCCGGACGGTTCACTTGGTGCCGGTGCAACGGCGGATCGCCGACCGGACGCTCTGCACCGCTCGCTCGCCAACCTCGGTGCGGCGGCGGGAGCGGCCCGGAGGATCTGCTGCCGAACGGCGCGACGTTCGACGGGGCCTGGGCCGCCCGCGGCCGCAACTTCCCGGTCGGGCCGCTGCCTTCCACCCGCTCGTCCGCGTCCGCCCGGGAGCGGTCGGGCAGGTTGACGGGCTGCCCGGCAGACGTGGTCGCGAGCGGATGCAGGGGGTCGGCCCCCAGACCAGGCGCAGAAGGGCAACCGGGACCACCGACGTTGAAGGGCCCCACCGCAAGCGGTGGGGCCCTTCAACGTATTGCCCGGTGAGAGCAATGGCGGAGGATACGAGATTCGAACTCGTGAGGGGTTGCCCCCAACACGCTTTCCAACTCTGCATGGTCACGTTCATCCTGGTTCGCAATCGTCCGTGGGCCGGGCTTCTGGGCGCCTGACAGGCTGGTTGAACGGGTGCGAACCTCCACGGATGAGACTGTCGTTGAGACTGCCAGTTCGCTCGGCCGTGCCTCGGCCACCTTCGACAGCGAGCGTGCGACAGGGGAGACTCCCGGCGTCTCGTGCCAATACCGTGAAGCGCCAGACAGCAGGAGGTCCGGTAAGGAACAATGGATAAGCTGTGTACAGAAAAGGGGTAGAGGCGCGTGGCAATCTTTGTAGTAGCCGAAGACGATAATAAACGCGGAGATCTTTTCAACGAAAGAATGAAAGACCTTGTTCACGCCCTCGGGTATGAAGTGACGCGAACCAACATACATAAACCCGGGCGTGAACTAGATATCGTAGCCAAGCATTCCCTAGAAGACCGGCGGGCGGTTATCGAATGCAAGGCAAAAAAGGAAAAAATCGGGGGAGGCGATATTAACAAATTCGTTGGTGCAATGGATGTTGAGCGGCGCGAGGGTGAGTCACTCTCGGGGTATTTTATCTCCACATCCGGCTTCACTGACTCTGCAGTCGAGCAGGAATCTAGCCGTAGAAACCGAGTCGCGCTTCTGGGTCCGAAGGAGATACAGGCTCAACTTCAGCGCGGGCGCATCGTGGTGTCCCTTCGGACTGCGTGCTATAAGGCCGGGCGGCTTAACCTGGGCCCGCAGCCATGGAAGGTCGATGACGAAGCAGATCTGGTGGCACACAGCTCAGGTTGGCTTTGGAGGATTCATTTCAAGTGCGCAGGAGAGCGAAAAGCGTACACGCTAATTCATGCAGATGGTAGTTTTCCTTCACGCGCAGCAGGAAGGAGTATCGCAAAATATCTAGAGCACAATTCGAGCGCTCGCCTTGCGTACATCGAGGGCGAACCTGAAATGACCGACGATGACATCGCGGACGTGCGCGAATCTTATTTTGAGTATGTCTCTTCCGAATATGGCGAGTTTACACTGGAGGGATTCCCGGTTGATCAACATTTGGGGTCAAAAAGCATTGAGCTAGAAGAATTGTACATCCCTCAATTCTTGGAAAAGGTCGAGAAAATCGATCTTGATGCCGATAATGACGAAGATAAAAACAGTGCCCGCCGAGAACGTCATCCAGTGCGTAAGATTCTTGAGGATTACAAAGCAATCACCGTCCTTGGATCCCCGGGTTCGGGAAAGTCTACCCTTGTGAAGAGGCTGGCAACTAGTTACGCAAACGCTCGTCGACGTGATCGCATTTCTGATGGATTGCCCGATAATAATTGGCTGCCCCTCGTAATTAAGTGCCGTGAAATTAGGTCTGCCGCTGAGGCTACCATCATCGAGATGCTGGGCGACATTCCGCGGCGCGCCGAGATGTCCTCCGGTGGAGAGGCGTTCGGAAAGCTTATTTCCCAGGTTCTGCGGGACGGTTCCGCTCTGCTGCTTGTAGACGGACTTGATGAGTTCGCTGACACGTCCGGTAGAGCTGGATTTCTGCGCAAGCTAAAAACATTCATGAGTAGGTATCCGCTGTGCACCGTATTGGTTACGAGCCGCGAGACCGGATTTCGTGAGGTTGCTGGATTCGTAAGCGAACATTTTGTTCAGTACAGAGTGTCCGAACTAAGTAATGATGAGATTACCTCCCTGACCATCGCGTGGCATAGGCAAGCGCACGGGAGGAATGCCTCAGTTCTGAGCCGGGCTGAAACTCTAGCTGCCCGGATTATCGAGACTGACAGGGTGAGGCGGTTGGCTGTGAATCCTCTCCTGTTGACAACGCTCTTGCTCGTTCAACGTTGGGTCGGTGATCTCCCACGCAAGCGCTCAGTTTTGTACGAGAAGGCTATCGAGCTATTGCTCATGACCTGGAATGTCGAGGGATACGATCCACTCGATTTGGATGAAGCTAAACCGCACTTGGCGTATCTCGCGCATGCCATGACTAGTTCCGGGCAGCAGCAGGTCAGCCAGGACGAGATGCTATCTCTTTTCCAAGAAGCTCGGGATAATTTGCCAGAGGTACTCGGATACAGCAAACTGCGTCCACGAGATCTTCTGCAGCGGATTGAGCTCAGAAGCAGCCTAGTAGCGCAGATCGGTCACGCCGTCCACAACGGAAAACTTCAACCAACTTATGAATTTAAGCATCTGACTTTTCAGGAGTACTTGACAGCGACTGCCATTGCACAGGGTTGGCACGTCGGCGCTCCTGTAGATGGACAGCACCTTGACGCCATCAAGCAGCATGTACTCGACTCGCGTTGGCATGAAGTTATCGCGCTCTACGGAGTGCTGGCCGGGCGGCGAGGAAAACTCCTGATTGAATATTTGTGCGACAGTATTGACGAGATCCTGACTGATCTTGCATCTTCGGCGGCGGGTGATGAAAGGGAGCCGTACGATTTGCGCCTGGTGGACCTCACCTATCTCACCTATCAGTGCCTTGACGATGAGGTTCAAGCGCCACCCGAGCTTGCTGATAGGGCTCTCGATCTGCTGATTCCCACTCTTGAGGATACATACTTCGACGGAATTATCACCAGTCGATATGGGGAACAATTGCTCCAGAAGGCAAGGGAGGAAATTTTGCATGCGAGCTTTGGCGACTCGCCATGTATCCCTATCCTCACTCGTCTTTTCTTTGTCAGTCTGCCCCAAGTTGCTGACCCAACGGATGTCGTGAGTCGGTTGGAGGCGCTGCTTGATTCCGGCGATGTGACTGAGCGAGTTGGTGCGCTTGGTTCTATTATGAGTCTTGCCTACTGGAGGTTTGGCGGTTTCGAAGAATTCCGAAACGGAAACCTTGACGAAGTTGCGAGTGTGCAGATCGCGAAGGAATGCATTCCAGCTGTGCTTAAATGCATACATGACCCTCACGTCGTGGTGCGCTTCACTTCATTGTGGGCGCTTTCCTGGACTGCCCGGTCGGTAGTGTTCGAATCAACTCGACAGGTCGAGCTCTTGCCAACCCTCATGGAGATATTCTTCGATGATCCAGATGGGGGCGTTAGGAGGATGGCTGGTTGGGCGCTTGTTGAGATCATGGAATATGAAAATGCTTCGAACGTTGAAATTTCCCCGGACCGGGTGCCGATTCTTGAGGAGCATCTTCTTGCGCACGATTCCCATGAGCTGCGAGCTTCGCTCTTTTTGTGTGCAGTCTCCGATAATGGTGATCTGATGCGGATGGCGAAAAAGCGCGTTCAAGAAGAGAAGCATAAGGCAGAATTTGAGAATAAGTTGCTCGAGTTTCTGACGCGATAGCTCTCCATCTATATTGTCTCGGACCAGGTAGGTGGCGCTGTCGGTTGTGTGCGGCACGCTGTGGGCGGGCCGGAAGGAGGGGCGTGGCAAACTTTGAGAGACGACGAGAAGAGGGGCGAGGTGTCTCAACAGGTCAATCCGCGAGGAACCTTCCTCAAGATCGCCGACACAGTCAGGGCACAGATCGAGGGTGACACTGAGATATCTGAACTGCCCTCCGCCGCAGAGCTGATGCGCGACTACGGAGTCTCTCGTGGGGTTGCTCTACGGGTCTTCGCTGTTCTGAAGAAGGATGGCCTGGCGGAGGCCGTGCCGGGCGGACAGTGGAGGGTTGTACGTTCCGGGGAGGACAGCAAACGTCGACCCTTGGCGGAACTGCTGAAGGACGTCATGTTTGATGATGACCTGGTGGTTGGGGCACGCTTCCCCAGCACGAGCGAGCTGAGTACTCGGTTCGGCGTCTCGCGGCCTACTGTGAGCAAGGCTCTCGACAAGTTGGAAGCTGCCGGCCTGTTGTCCGAGGCGCGCCAAGGCAAGCAGCGCACTGTCCGGGCGCTGCCAAAGCAAACGGAGTCTCCGGAATCTTGAAGACCACAGGATTGACAGAGTGGGCATACCCCCTCGCGGAGAAGCTGCCCGCCGAGCCACTCCCACGTCGGTGGGCTCATTGCCAGGGTGTGGCCGAGCGTGCCCGAACCCTGGCCCCGATCCTCGGGAAGGATGCCGAGCTGCTGGAGGCCGCAGCCGTCCTGCATGACATCGGGTACGCGCCAGACCTGGCCAAGACCGGGTTTCACCCGCTCGACGGCGCCCGGTACCTCCGGGACGTCGCGCATGCGGACGAGCGCATCGTGCGCCTGGTCGCTCACCACTCCTGTGCGTGGATGGAGGCCGAGGCGCGTGGGATGCGCGACGAACTGGAAGCCGAGTTCCGGCGCGAGCACCCTGACCTTGCCGACGTTGCTCTGCTACTGCGACATCAACACGACGCCAGATGGCACGTCGACGAACCCCGTGGACCGGGTGAACGAGATCACCGGCCGGTACGGGCCCGACAGCCTCATCGGTACTTTCATCCGTCGTGCGGAGCCGGAGATCCTTGCCTGCACTGCGCGGGTCGTGCTGCGGCTGGCAGAGGTCAAGCGTCAGCCGATGTAGGGCGTCGGCCGCGCCTCGTCCATGGCGTGCTCGATTCGGAGCCGCATGGTCGAGTGGATGTCGTACGTGGACAGGTCCGCTGGGGCAACCCAGCGGACCTGAGTTGTTTCGTCGCTCGTTCGTACGTCACCACCGACAGGGCGCGCGGAAGCAGATGCTGAACTGCTGTCGTGCCTCTCCGTCGTCGTAGAGCATCACGTGCCCGGGGTTGGTGTAGATCCCGGACGCGTCCATGACTTCGGCCTTGATGCCGGTCTCTTCCCAGACCTCGCGCACCACGGTGTCACTGATGGACTCGCCGACGTCGTGGCCGCCACCGGGCAGTGCCCAACGGCCGTTGTCCGAGCGCTGAATGAGCAGCACGGCACCTTCGTCGTTCCGCACGAACGCCACGACGGAAGGCACCACCGAGTTGGCCGGCGGGGCGTCAGGGTCATGCAGGTAGTCGATGCGTCCCATGTTCAGGCTCCCACCATGTCGTCGTCGATGACCGGGCGTGCGCTACCCCAGGTCTGTTCGCCGCTACGGGCGTAGGTGTCGAAGAGGCCGCCGCCAGGCTGCAGCGCGTCCAGGGCCGCTTGGTCGTCCGGTCGATCTGCCGAAGGACTGGTGAAGCTGCTGGAGCTCCCACCGCCGAGAGCAGGCACGCGAACGGGCGATCGCGGGGGAGGACTGGCGGGAGTTCGGGTTCGTCTTCACCTCTCCCGTGGGGGAGCCGTTGGTCCCGAGTACGGACTACCACGCCTGGAAGCGGCTGCTGACCGATGCGAAGGTTCGGGACGGGCGCCTGCACGATGCCCGGCACACCGCGGCAACGGTGTTGCTCATCCTCGGTGTCCCCGAACGAGTCGTGATGCAGATCATGGGCTGGTCGTCCACGGCGATGGCGGCCCGGTACCAGCACGTGACGGGCGGCATCCTGGCCGACGTCGCGCAGCGGGTCGGAGGACTCATCTGGGAAGTGGCCAACGACGCTGACGACAGTGGCGCGGAGGGCTCCGAAGAGTCTCGTTGAGACTACGAACGTCGAAGGCCCCCGCAGCGAGCTGCGGGGGCCTTCAACGTATTGCCCGGTGAGAGCAATGGCGGAGGATACGAGATTCGAACTCGTGAGGGGTTGCCCCCAACACGCTTTCCAAGCGTGCGCCCTAGGCCACTAGGCGAATCCTCCGCCGCAAACAATACAAGACGTTTGAGGGTGCTCGCGAACACGTTCCCCGTAGATCGTCCCCGGGAGGGTCCGCGGGGGTCCGAGGGAGGGGTCGGGGCCGGGTGGGGGCGGTGGGTGGGTGGACGGCGGGGGGTCGGGATCGGCTAAGGTGGGCGTCAGCCCCTCACGTGGCGCTATCTGACTGAACTCCCCCAGGGCCGGAAGGCAGCAAGGGTAGGTCGGCTCTGGCGGGTGCGTGGGGGGCCCTTGCGTGTCCGGGGGTGTGCGCTCGCGTGATCGTCTCCGGGGGCGGGGCCGGTTGTCGGTGCGCCCCGATAACCTCGTAGATGTGTCGTCCCTTGCGCTGTACCGCCGCTATCGCCCCGAGTCCTTCGCCGAGGTCATCGGTCAGGAGCATGTCACTGACCCCTTGCAGCAGGCCCTGCGGAACAACCGGGTCAACCACGCGTACCTGTTCAGCGGGCCGCGCGGGTGTGGGAAGACGACCAGTGCCCGCATCCTCGCGCGCTGTCTGAACTGCGAGCAGGGACCGACGCCGACGCCGTGCGGGGAGTGCCGGTCCTGCCGTGACCTGGCGCGCAACGGGCCGGGTTCGATCGATGTGATCGAGATCGACGCCGCCTCGCACGGTGGTGTGGACGACGCCCGCGACCTGCGGGAGAAGGCGTTCTTCGGGCCCGCGTCGAGCCGGTACAAGATCTACATCATCGACGAGGCGCACATGGTCACCCCGGCGGGGTTCAACGCCCTGCTGAAGGTGGTCGAGGAGCCGCCGGAGCATCTGAAGTTCATCTTCGCGACCACCGAGCCCGAGAAGGTCATCGGCACGATCCGGTCGCGTACGCACCACTACCCGTTCCGGCTGGTGCCCCCCGGGACGCTGCGGAGCTACCTCGCCGAGGTGTGCGGCAAGGAGAACAGCCCGGTCGAGGACGGTGTGCTGCCGCTCGTCGTGCGGGCCGGTGCGGGTTCCGTCCGTGACTCGATGTCCGTGATGGACCAGTTGCTGGCCGGCGCGGGCGAGGACGGTGTGACCTATGCCATGGCGACCTCGCTCCTCGGGTACACGGACGGGTCCCTGCTCGACTCGGTCGTGGACGCCTTCGCGGCCGGTGACGGGGCGGCGGCCTTCGAGGTCGTGGACCGGGTGGTCGAGGGCGGTAACGACCCCCGTCGCTTTGTGGCCGATCTGCTGGAGCGGCTGCGTGACCTGGTGATCCTCGCCGCGGTGCCGGACGCCGGGGACAAGGGGCTCATCGACGCCCCCGCCGACGTGGTCGAGCGGATGCAGGCGCAGGCCGCCGTCTTCGGCGCCGCCGAGCTGAGCCGTGCCGCCGACCTGGTCAACGAGGGGCTCACGGAGATGCGTGGGGCGACCTCGCCGCGGCTTCAGGTCGAGCTGATCTGCGCCCGTGTGCTGCTGCCCGCCGCGTTCGACGACGAGCGTTCGCTCCAGGCCCGGCTGGACCGGCTGGAGCGCGGCGCCTCCTTCGCGACGCCCGGAGCCGGTCCCGCCGTGGGGTACGTACCCGGGCCGGAGGCCCACGCGGCCGGTGCGGCGCTGCCCGGCGGGGGGCCCGCCGCCGCGCGGGCCGCGGTGCGGGGAGAGGCGCCCAGTACCGCCCCCGCTCCCGCCGCAGCCCCCCCGGCGCCCCAGACAGCTGCCCAGGGTGCTCCCCCCGCCGCGCAGCCTTCGCCCGGCATGGCTCCGCCCGCCGCGCCCGCCGTGCCGACGGCTCAGCAGACGCCGCCGGTCCAGCACTCCCAGGCCCAGCAGCCCCAGGCCCAGGAGGCTCCCGCCGGGCCCGGTGGCGCGCGGCCCGGTGCCTGGCCGACCGCCGCTGCGGCCGGAGGCGGGCCAAGTGGTGCCGAGGCCGCGCGCCGGCCCGGCGGCTGGCCCACCGCGGCCGCTCCCGGCCGCGCCGCGCCCCCGCAGCCCCCGGCGCAGTCCCACGCCCCGGCCGCTCCGGCGCCCGGTCCCGCCGGGCCACCGGCCGGCGGCCCGGACATGGCCCAAGGCGCGGCCCAGGTACGGAACATGTGGCCCGACATCCTGGAGGCGGTGAAGAACCGCCGCCGTTTCACCTGGATCCTGCTCAGCCAGAACGCCCAGGTCAGCGGGTTCGACGGCAGTACGCTCCAGCTCGCCTTCCTCAACGCCGGAGCGCGGGACACCTTCGCGAGCAGTGGCAGCGAGGACGTGCTGAAGCAGGCGCTGGCCGAGCAGTTCAACGCCACCTGGCGCGTCGACGCCGTCGTCGACCCGTCGGGCGGTGGCGGCGCGCCCCCGCAGTCGGGCGGCGGTGGCGGTCGGCCCCCGGCCTCCGGCCCGTACCAGGGCGGTGCACCCGCCGGCGGCGGGTACCAGGCCGCACCGCCCGCCCCGCAGGCGCCGTCGTACGAATCCCGGCCCGCCCCCGCCCAGCAGCCCCCGGCACCGGCTCCGCAGTCCCCGCCCCCGCCGCAGCACTCCGGGCGGCCCGAGCCGTCGGGGTACGACCGTGCCCCGGCCCCCGAGCCGCCGCACGCGGTCGCGCCCGAGGACGACACCGCCGAGGCGGATGACCCGGACCTGGTCGACTCCGCGCTGTCCGGGCACGACCTGATCGTCCGTGAGCTCGGCGCCACGGTCATCGAGGAGTTCACCAACGAGCAGTGAGCGGGCCGTCCGCCGCCCGGCACCTGGGACGAGGCCTGGACGGGCGGCCCCGCCGTCCTACGGTGCTCAGTCCGTCCGGCCCCACGGGCCGGAGAGTCCGCCAGGTCCCAGGGCCGAGCCCGTCAGGCACCAGGACCGCGAGCCCCGCAGGTCCCACGGACTGGAGGCCGTCAAGGGCGTTCGGTCCCGGCGACTAGGCTGCACCCCGTGAAGGTCCTCGTCATCGGCGGCGGCGCCCGCGAACACGCCCTGTGCCGCTCTCTCTCCCTCGACCCCGTGGTCACCGATCTGTACTGCGCTCCCGGCAACGCCGGTATCGCGGAGGTGGCCGAACTGCACCCGGTCGACGCGCTCGACGGCGATGCCGTCGCGCGTCTCGCCACCGAACTGGGCGCCGGACTGGTGGTCGTCGGCCCGGAGGCACCGCTTGTCGCCGGTGTCGCCGACGCCGTGCGCGCGGCCGGCATCCCCTGCTTCGGCCCCTCGCGCGAGGCGGCACGGCTGGAGGGCTCCAAGGCGTTCGCCAAGGACGTCATGGCCGGCGCCAACGTGCCCACGGCCCGTAGTTACGTCTGCACGACGCCCGCGGAGATCGACGAGGCGCTCGACGCCTTCGGCGCCCCGTACGTCGTCAAGGACGACGGGCTCGCCGCGGGCAAGGGCGTCGTCGTCACCGACGACGTCGGTGCCGCCCGCGCCCACGCGCTGGCCTGCGACCGGGTGGTCATCGAGGAGTTCCTCGACGGCCCGGAGGTGAGCCTCTTCGCGATCACCGACGGTACGACGGTGCTGCCCCTCCAGCCCGCCCAGGACTTCAAGCGGGCCCTGGACGGCGACGAGGGCCCGAACACCGGGGGCATGGGGGCGTACTCCCCGCTGCCGTGGGCCGACCCGAAGCTGGTCGACGAGGTCCTGCGGACCGTGCTCCAGCCGACCGTCGACGAGCTGCGCCGCCGGGGCACCCCCTTCTCCGGACTGCTGTACGCGGGCCTGGCGATCACCTCGCGCGGTGTCCGGGTCATCGAGTTCAACGCCCGCTTCGGCGACCCGGAGACCCAGGTGGTCCTGGCCCGGCTGAAGACCCCGCTGGCCGGCGTCCTGCTCGGGGCGGCCGACGGCACCCTGGACACCGTGCCCCCGCTGACCTGGCACGACGACGCCGCCGTCACCGTCGTCATCGCCTCGCACAACTACCCCGGCACCCCGCGCACCGGAGACCCGGTCAAGGGACTGGACGAGGTGGCGGCACAGGATGCCCCGCACGCGTTCGTCCTGCACGCGGGTACCCGGAAGGACGGGGACGCGGTGCTCAGCGCCGGAGGGCGCGTGCTCTCGGTCACCGCGACCGGCAAGGACCTCTCCCAGGCCCGTGAGCGCGCCTACGCCGCCGTGGGCCGGGTCCGGCTCGACGGCTCCCAGCACCGCACGGACATCGCCCGCAAGGCCGCCGAGGAGGCCTGAGCGGGTGTCCCGGAGGCCGGCCGGTCACCGGCCTCCGGGACACGGCCTCGCCCGTACCGGCTGCCGTGGTCCGTACCCCGCACCGGGTGCCCCGTGTCCCGTGTCCCGTGTCCCGTACAGGCTGCCCCATGTCCCGTACCGCGCCTCCCGTGCCCGGCGCCTCCTCCGGAGGGGTCGGGCACGGGCGTGTCCGGAGTCGTGCCGGCGGGCCTGTGCGCGGGGGGCGCTCGTATCACCGGAGCGCTGTACGCTCGCGCGTCAGCAGCTTTGCCCAAAGCCATTCCATCGGGTGACGGCTCGGCCATCCGGATGACGGCCGCCGAGGCCCCAACTAGGGTGCGGCGCAAGCTTTCCGGCACTTGGCCCACCGGCATTGCGATGTCGGTGGGCGGTGCCACAGTGGGGGAGTGACCAACACCGTCGCGGGGGCAGAGGGGGTGACGTCCGGCCGTGTCCGCTACCGGTTCGGTTGAAGAGCTGGGCACGCGGTCCGCGCGCGCCCGTGCCCTCGCTCTGCTGCGCGTCCGCAGCAGAGCGACGGCCCTGGCGGTCCTGCCCGCCGCGGCAGCCGTCGTGCTGTTCGTCGTCGGTGCCCAGGGGTACATCGGCGGCGCGGCGTGGGAGACGGCACGCTGGGTGGTGACGGGCTGCGCCGTGGTGGTCCTGCTGGTCGCCGCCGGGGTCGCCGTCGCGGTGGCCCGTGCCAGGCCCGCGGTCAGCCCGACCGTGGCCCTCACCGAAGAGGCCGCCCCCGACCTCTACCGGCTCGTCCGGGAGCTCGCGGACCGGCTCGACGTCCCCGCGCCGTCCGCCGTGGAGCTGACCCCGGACTGCGACAGCTGGCTGGAGGACCGTACGCACCCGGCCGCCCGGCCCAAGGCGCTGGGCGGGCGCCGGGGCCGGCGCGCCCCGGACGCCCCCGTGCTGGTCATCGGCTCGCCGTTCCTGTGGTGGATGCGGGTCGCCGAGCTGCGCGCGGTGCTCGCCCCGGTCGTCGCGGGCACGGGGCCCTCGGCGCACCCGGACATAGCCGCCGCCCGGCGCTTCGTACGAGGGCTGGACGCCGCGGTCGCCGACGCGGCCGCGCCCGGCCGGGGAGCGTTCCGGGGGATCCCGGCGGCCTTCGTCGGACGGGTCGCCACCCTGCTGCTGCGCGGCTGCCGGTCCCACGCCGCCGAGATGGAACGCTCCGTGGCGGCCGCCGCGTCGGTCCGTGCACAGGGGGTGGACTACGGCCTCCGGATCGTCGCGCAGGAACAGGTCGGTCTCGCCTACGCGGGCTGGGACCGGCTGCTGACGCGGGTCGCGCTGCCGGCCTGGCGGATGGGCCGCTGGCCCTCCCGGCTGGACGCCGGAGTCGTTTCCGCGCTGACCGAGCTCTCCCGCCGCGACCGGCTGGCCGAGGGCTTCACGTCCCGGCTCGGGGAGCGCCCCGCCTGCGACCTGATCGAGGAGCCGGGCACCGCCGACGAGGCGGCCTCGCTGCTGGCCGCCCGGCTCTTCCACGGCGGACCGGCCCGGAGCGGGCCCGGCTGGTCCCCCGTCGACTGGCAGCAGTACCCGGACGAGGTCGTCGACCGGAAGTGGCGTACCGAGGCGGCCCGTCTGCACCGTGTGCTCGACTCCCTGGGGGTGGCCGCGAGCGTCTCCGTGGGGGCGCCGGGTACGCCGGCGGTCGGCGGGAGTGCCGGGCACACGCTGGCCCGCGTCATCGACCACCTGGCGCTGCCCGGACAGAACGCCGAGGAGCTCGCGGCGGGCATCGGCGCCGCCGTCGCCCGTGACGAGGCGGCGCCCCACGGCGTCCGCGGTGCGCAAGGGGCCCCGGGGACGCGGCCCGGCGAGCAGGGCGGCTCCGGCCCGTCCGGCGCACCGGCGCCGTCCGGCCCCAAGGACGGCACCGCTTCCGCAGACCCCCTGGAGCTGTGGGGCTCCGTCCCGCTGCCACTCTTCCCGCTCCAGCCGCCCCGTACGGGCACGGAGCTGCTGGCAGACCACGTCGTGGCCATGGTCTGCTGCGCGGCCGTGGACACCGCGGGCGCGGCCCCGGGGCTGGACTGGCTCGACGGGCCCGCGCTCCTGGTCGACGGCAGGCGCGGGGCGGACGTGGGCGGGCCCGTCCTCAGCCTGGTCGAGGACGGCGACGCGGAGCCGTTGCGGTCCTGGCTCTCCGCCGTGGGAGTCCGCGCGGACAAGCCCGTACGCCTCGTCTGAGCGGCGGGCCGGACGGCGGCCCCCGAGCCCCCCGTACGCGTCGTACCCCGTCGCGCCCCGTCGTGCCTCTCGCTCCCACCGTGAACGCCACCCCGTCCCCGCGTGCCCCGTCCGGGTGGCGCAGCCCCCGGAACGGCGCGCGGGGCGCTCGCGGCGGCGTGAAGGCACGCCCGCGCGTCGTCCCCGGCGTCGCGCACGCTCCCGGCGCACCGCAGGGCCTGGTACGGCCCGTCACGCCCTGTTCGCACGGTCGTGCGTTCATAAAAGACGCGAGATGTCATACATACGCCCCCCATACGCGGAAGAATGCGCTCCGCACGCGTCAATTCGCGACGAACGGTGACGGAGTGCATGCGGGATGTGATGTGCTGGAGTCGGCACCCGGCATCCGGGGCGACAGAGTGGTCGGGGGAAGAGGGAGGGGAGCGGCATGGGGGCTGAGCACATCAGGCGGTGGGAATCGGGGGCGCTGGCGCATGCCGTGAGCGATCCCTTCGGGCAGGGCCCGCTGCCCTGGCTGCGCGGCAGCGAGAACTACTTCGACGACACCGGCCACGTCGTCCCCTGGTACGCGGACCCCGATCTCGGCCGCGCGGGCAGCGGGGGCGGTACGCGTACCGCCGACGACGTGCACCAGCAGATCAAGGGGTTCGCGTCGCCGGGCGCGGCCGCCCCCGGCGAGGCCATCGACTTCCACATCACGGTGGACCCGCCGCAGCAGTTCTCCGTGGACGTCTACCGCATCGGCCACTACGCGGGCGACGGCGCCTCCAAGATCACCACGAGCCCCCGGCTCCCCGGCATCGTCCAGCCGGCCCCGCTCGCCGCCGAGCGGACGGTCTCCTGCCACCACTGGTGGCTCTCCTGGCGGCTCCAGATCCCCGGCTACTGGTCGGTCGGCGCGTACGTCGCCGTACTCACCACCGCCGACGGGCACCGCTCGCACGTCCCGTTCACCGTTCGCGACGACCACCCGGCCGACCTGCTGCTCCTGCTGCCGGACATCACCTGGCAGGCGTACAACCTCTACCCCGAGGACGGCCGCACGGGAGCCAGCCTCTACCACGCCTGGGACGAGCGGGGCAGGCTGCTGGGGGAGGAGGACGCGGCCGTCACCATCTCCTTCGACCGCCCCTACGCGGGCGCCGGACTGCCCCTGCACGTGGGCCACGCCTACGACTTCATCCGCTGGGCCGAGCGCTACGGCTACGACCTCGCGTACGCGGACGCCCGCGATCTGCACGCCGGCCGGGTCGATCCCGGCCGGTACCGCGGGTTGATCTTCCCGGGACACGACGAGTACTGGTCGGTCCCCATGCGCCGTACCGCGGAGCTGGCCCGGGACACCGGCACCTCGCTGGTCTTCCTGTCCGCCAACACCATGTACTGGCAGGTCGGTCTCTCGCCGTCCGCCTCCGGGGTGCCGGACCGGCTGCTGACCTGCCGCAAGCGTCGCGGGCCGGGGAAGTCCGCGCTCTGGCGCGAGGTGGACCGCCCCGAGCAGCAGTTGCTCGGCATCCAGTACGCGGGCCGGGTCCCCGACCCGCACCCCCTGGTCGTACGGAACGCCGGGCACTGGCTCTGGGAGGCCACCGGGGCGGGCGAGGGCGACGAGATCGACGGGCTGGTGGCGGGCGAGGCCGACCGCTACTTCCCGCGTACGACCCTGCCCGAGCACGAGAACCGCATACTGCTGGCCCACTCCCCCTACCAGGACAGCGAGGGCGCCACCCGGCACCAGGAGACCTCGCTGTACCGGGCCCCCTCGGGCGCGCTCGTCTTCGCCTCCGGCACCTTCGCCTGGTCCCCGGCCCTGGACCGCCCCGGCCACGTGGACCCCCGGATCCAGCGGGCCACGGCCAATCTGCTCGACCGGATCTGCAAGCGCGACTGAACTCCCGCGTCCGATCACCGGAAAGGCGGAGAGGCGGAGAGACGGGAAGACGGAGAGACGGGAAGACGGGAAGGTGTCCCGCGTCCTCCCTGGTCCCGGCGGAGACCCCTGGCGGCGGGCAGCCGGTCCATGCGGGACAATCGGAACGACTCCTGGATCAACCTACGCGGAGGCAGCGTGTCCGGTTTCGTAGAAAAGCCCGAGCCCGTGCGGGTGCCGGGCCTCACCCATCTGCACACCGGCAAGGTGCGCGACCTGTACCGGAACGAGGCGGGCGACCTCGTCATGGTCGCCAGCGACCGCATCTCCGCGTACGACTGGGTCCTGCCCACCGAGATCCCGGACAAGGGGCGGGTGCTCACCCAGCTGTCGCTGTGGTGGTTCGACCAGCTCGCCGACCTCGTCCCCAACCACGTGCTGTCCACCGAGCTCCCGCCCGGCGCGCCCGCCGACTGGGCCGGGCGGACGATGATCTGCCGGTCGCTGCGGATGGTGCCCGTCGAGTGCGTGGCGCGCGGCTACCTCACCGGCTCCGGGCTCACCGAGTACAACGCGACGCAGACCGTCTGCGGCCTCGGCCTGCCCGCGGGCCTGGTCGACGGGTCGGAGCTGCCGGGGCCGATCTTCACTCCGGCCACCAAGGCCGCCGTCGGTGACCACGACGAGAACGTGAGTTACGAGACGGTCGCCCACGAGGTCGGCACCGAGACGGCGGCGACGCTGCGGCAGACCACGCTGGCCGTCTACAGCCGGGCCCGCGACATCGCCCACGGGCGCGGCATCATCCTCGCGGACACCAAGTTCGAGTTCGGCTTCGCGCCCACCGAGGACGGCGGCGAGGAACTGGTCATCGCCGACGAGGTGCTGACCCCCGACTCCTCGCGCTTCTGGCCCGCGGCGAGCTGGAAGCCCGGCACGGCACAGCCCTCGTACGACAAGCAGTTCGTGCGCGACTGGCTGACCTCCCCGGCCTCCGGCTGGGACCGGCACGGCGAACAGCCGCCCCCGGCCCTGCCCCAGGAGATCGTGGACGCGACCCGGGCCAAGTACCTGGACGCCTACGAGCACCTGACCGGTCTCAGCTGGGCGGACCGCCTGCGGTGACGGCAGAAGGCCCCGGTCACCAGGACCGGGGCCTTCTTGTGCGGAGCGGACGACCAGGTTCGAACTGGCGACCTCAACCTTGGCAAGGTTGCGCTCTACCAACTGAGCTACGTCCGCATGCGCCGTGGCGCGGAGACCACTATACCCAACCCCGCTGCCGGGCGAGACGCACAGCCGCGTGACGGTTCTCCGCACCCGTCTTGGAGACCGCCGAGGAGAGGTAGTTGCGGACCGTCCCCTGCGACAGCGAGGCCCGTTCGGCGATCTCCGCGACGGGCGCCCCGTCCGCCGCCAGCTCCAGCACCTCGGCCTCCCGGGCGGTCAGCGGCGAGTCCCCGGCGGAGATCGCGTCGGCGGCCAACTCCGGGTCCACGTAACGGTGTCCGGCGTGGACGGTCCGGACGATCTCGGCCAGGCGCCGGGCGCTGACCGTCTTGGGCACGAAGGCCCGCACGCCCGCCGCCAGCGCCCGCTTGAGATGGCCGGGGCGGCCGTGGCTCGTCACGATCATGGTCCGGCAGCCGGGCAGCGCGGTGCGCAGCGATGTGGCGACGCTCACACCGTCCGCTCCGGGCATCTCCAGGTCCAGGACCGCCACGTCGGGCCGGTGGGCCAGGGCCATCGCGAGCGCCTCCGGCCCGGTGGCCGCCTCGGCGACCAGGACGATGTCGTCCTCCAGGGCGAGCAGGGCGGCCAGCGCGCCCCGGATCAGGTGCTCGTCGTCGGCCAGCAGGACCCGGACGGGCCGTGGCGCGGATGTCATCGTCGTTCCTCCAGCGGGGACGGTACGGCGGTCCGGGGCGAGGGCAGGGGCACGGTCGCCGTCAGCCGGAAGAGGCCGTCTCCCGCCGGACCCGCCTCCAGCCGGCCGTCCAGCGCGCCCAGCCGTTCGCGGAGCCCACGCAGCCCCGAACCCGCGCCGGGGGACGCCCCGGCCGCGTCCTGCGGTACGCCGTCGTTCTCCACCACCAGCCGTACCGAGTCCCGGTCCGTGTCGAGGTGGATGGAGCACCGCCGGGGGTCGCCGTGCCGCAGCACGTTGGTGGCGGCTTCCCGGACGACCCAGCCGAGCGCCGACCGGACATCACCGGGGAGGCGTTCGCCGGGGCGGAGCCCGCCGTCCCGTACCGCGCAGGTGATGCCGGCGGCCTCCAGCACGCCCCGGGCGCCCGCGAGTTCGGTGGGCAGGTCGATCTCCCGGTAGCCGCGGACCACATCGCGGAACTCCTGCTGGGAGTCGCGGGCGATCCGCTGCACCTCGGTCATCTGGTCCACGGCCGCGGGCTTCCCGCGCTGCGCCAGCTCCACGGCCAGTTCGCTCTTCAGCGCGATCACCGCCAGGTTCCGGCCCAGTACGTCGTGCATGTCCCGGCCGAACCGCAGCCGCTCCTCGGCGACCGCCAGCCGGGTCTCCACGTCCTTGGCCTCGCGGAGCTTGAGCATCACTCCCAGCGACCACGCGGACACCCGCACCGTGGCGGAGACCAGGGCGTTGCCGAGGGCCACCGAGACGAACGTGGCCAGGGCGAAGAGGGCGTTGCCCCCGGCCGCCCACACGCCGCCGCCCACCCCGGCCGCCACGGCCACCAGGCAGACCGTGGACGTCCACACCGGCACCACGAGGACGAGGGAGGTCATGAACGGCAGCACCACGGCCGCCAGCGCCATCTGGATCTCGGGGAACTCGTCGGGGCCGGCGTACGCGCCGAGCGCCAGCACCCCCGCCGCGTTGGCCGCCATCAGGACGGCCGCCAGGATCACCAGCCGCGGTTCGGTGGTCCGCCGGCCGACGTAGCTGTCGAGGGTGCGGCCGACCAGCCGTGCCGCGCAGACGCCCTGGGCGACCGCGGTCAGGACCGTACCCGCGATCAGGACGGCGGGCGCGTCCGAATGCCGCACGGGGCGGGTCACCGACAGGAGGCCCTCGCAGAGGATCGCCCCCCAGACCAGCGAGTGCAGGGTGCCCCGCGTGTAGAGGTCGATCTTGTCGAAGCCGTCGCGCTTCTGCCATCGGCGTACGCGCGTGCGTACCCACACGGTTCCGCTTCCTCTCGCTCTCCCGGGGCCTCGGCCTCGCGGGGTTCGTCCTCCTGGTCCCGGAGCGGGGCCTCAGCGTCGCGGGTCCCACCGGAACCAGCGCTGCCCAGCAAACACCGCGAGCGCCGTCCAGGCCAGCGCCGTGAGCGCCGCCCCGAGCACGTCATCACCCGGTACGCCCCCCAGCCAGCCGGCCCGGACGAGGGTCAGCACCCCGGTCAGCGGCAGGAGTTCGCACACGGACGCGGCGGGATCCGGGAGGAGGTCCAGCGGTACGAAGAGCCCGGAGCCCATCATCGAGACCAGGAACAGCGGCAGCGTGGTGAGCTGGGAGGTCTGCACCGTGCGGGTCAGGGCGGAGGTGGCCGCGGCGAGCGCGGTCAGCAGGACGCACCCGAGCAGCACGCCCAGCACCAGCAGTTCAGGCCGCCGCGGCGCCGAGAGGTCGAAGGCGAGGGTACCGACGGAGACGATCAGCGCGCTCTGGAGGAGTGCCAGGAGCACCGCCGGGAGAGCCGTCCCGACGAGGATCTCGCGGTCGGACACCTCCCCGGTGCGCAGCCGCTTCAGGACGAGCTCCTCGCGCCGGGCCACATAGGCCGAGACCAGGTTCATGTAGACGACCTGGAGCAGCACCATGCCGATGCCGCCGCTGAGGGACGCCCCGGCGACGGTCAGCCCGGACTTCTCCAGGCCGATCTCCTGGAGCGTGGACCTCATGACGAGGATCAGCAGCACCGGCATCATCAGGACGAGGAAGACGGTCGTCCGGTTGCGTACGAGAAGGGTCAGTTCGGCCCGGCCGAGCGCGTGCAGCCGGCCCGCAGTCGTGGTGCTCCGGCCCGCTGCCCCGATGTCCCGGCCCGCCGTCATGGTGTCCGTCATGCCGCCACCTTCTCCCGCTCCGTGTGCGTCTTCGCGATGTCGAGGAACGCCTCTTCCAGCGAGGCGGAACGGGCGTCGAGCCCGCGCAGCTCCACGCCCGACTCCCGGGCCCAGGACAGCAGGGTGTGCAGGGACTCCTGGAGCGTGTGCGTGCGGATGTCGACGCGCCTGCCGTCCGCGGCCGCCCGCAGCGCGAGCGGCAGCCGGGCCGGGGGCACGCCGGCCGGGAGCTCGAAGCGGATCCGGGAGGGGCGTTCGGCCGTCACGTCGGCGATGGTGCCCGAGGTGACGATCCGGCCCCGGTGCATGATCGCCAGCCGGTCGGCGAGCGACTCGGCCTCCTCCAGGTAGTGCGTGGTCAGCAGGACGGTCGTACCGGCCTCGCGCAGCTCCCGCACCAGCCGCCAGGTCTCGCGCCGCCCCTCGGCGTCGAGTCCGGTCGTCGGCTCGTCCAGGAACAGCACCTCGGGCCGGCCGAGCAGGGCCAGGGCCAGGTCGAGGCGGCGGCGCTCGCCGCCGGAGAGCTGCTTGACCCGCACCCCGGCGCGGGCACCCAGGCCCACGAGCTCCAGGACCTCCCCGGGCGGCCTGGCGCCACTGGTGCACCCCGCCCACATGCGCAGGGTCTCGGTGACGGTCAGGTCGGACGGGAAGCCGCCCTCCTGGAGCATCACGCCGACCCGGGGGCGGACGGCGGCGCGCTCGCGGTACGGATCGTGGCCGAGCACCCGCACCCTCCCGCCGTCCGGGCGGGCCAGGCCCTCCAGGAGCTCGACCGTCGAGGTCTTGCCCGCGCCGTTGGTCCCGAGCAGGGCGAAGAGTTCGCCGCGGGCCACGGAGAACGAGATACCGGTCACTGCCTCGAAGCCGCCCGCGTATCGCCGCCGGACCTCGTGCGCCTCGATGGCCGGGCGGTCGGAGGGAAAGTCGTCGCTGGTCATGGTCCAAGACTTCCGCCCGGCCGGGGCCGTGAGCAGTGCGCGCTGTCATCACTGCTCATGACAAACGTCATGGGCGGACCGGGGCGGCGGAGGCGGCCGGGAGTGACGGGCCATGAAAATGACAAAGGCTCCGGTCGAATATCGACCGGAGCCTTTGAACAAGAGCGGACGACCAGGTTCGAACTGGCGACCTCAACCTTGGCAAGGTTGCGCTCTACCAACTGAGCTACGTCCGCATGGCGACCACTCGGCTTTCACCGGTGGTGCTTCCACCACTCTACCTGATCCACGAAGTGGTCCGGTAAGGCGATGCAGAGCGGGTGACAGGAATTGCACACTGCGCCTTCCCCCTGGAAGGGGGATGTTCTACTACTGAACTACACCCGCACGCTGCTTGGGGCCCGGCTTTTCGGCCTTGCCCTTCGGCGTGCTCCAGACTCTAGCCGACCTGCGGGGGTGTTGTGCAAGTCGGCTCCCCGGGGCGCCGCCGAGGGCCCCCTCCCGGACCGGAAGCGGATGGGAACATTCCGGTCCCAGGGGTCAACTGGCGGCCTGGAACGCCTCGTAGACCTTCTTGGGGATCCGGCCGCGGGCCGGCACCTCCATCCGGTGCGAGCGCGCCCAGGCGCGCACGGCCGCGGGATCGGGGGCGACGGCCGTGTGGTGGTACGTGACCGGGGGCTTGCCGCGCTTGCCGGTATTTGTCTGCTTTCGGCCGGCCGCCACGTACGGAGCCAGGGCGTTGCGCAGTTTCTTCGCGTTGGCGGGATTGAGGTCGATCTCGTACGACTTCCCGTCCAGGGCGAAGGCGACCGTTTCCGCCGCTTCTCCTCCGTCGATGTCGTCGGAGAGTGTGACCACGACGCGCTGAGCCACGGATATCGTTCCTTTCCTGCGGCACCCTCGCGTCTGACATGCGCTGATGCCGGCCTTCCGGCGGCTGGGCGGATACGTATCGACGGCTGTCGACTGTTCCGGGGGTAATCCTGCTTTCCCCGGTAATCATTTGTACAGCGGTGGGAGCCGCATGGTGAAGCCCAGCCAATTACCTCCGCGTGTCCGCGTGCAATCCGGGTGAAGATTCTTTCCCGAGACTTTCCCTGCGTGTTGTCGCCTCCGATATCTCGGCATGATCCGGTACGCCCGATATCTACCCGCGTAGAATTTTGGGCCAGGTACGCTGAGTGGACCCGTGGGGATGGGGAACCCCTCGGAGACTCAGCCGCACCACACCACCGGGAGTGCCAGTGGCACGCGTCGTAGTCGACGTCATGCTCAAGCCCGAGATCCTCGACCCGCAGGGACAGGCCGTGCAGCGCGCGCTGCCCCGTCTCGGCTTCGACGGAATCGCGGACGTCCGCCAGGGAAAGCGTTTCGAACTCGAAGTCGAGGGGCCGGTCGACGACGCCGCCCTCGCCCGCATCCACGCGTTGGCGGAGACCTTCCTCGCCAACACCGTGATCGAGGACTTCGTCGTCACGGTGGAGGAGAAGTGACCTCCCGTATCGGCGTCGTCACCTTCCCCGGGACCCTGGACGACCAGGACGCCCTGCGGGCCGTCCGGGTGGCGGGCGCCGAGCCCGTCCCGCTCTGGCACCGCGACACGGACCTGCACCAGGTCGACGCGGTCGTGCTGGCCGGCGGCTTCTCGTACGGGGACTACCTCCGCGCCGGAGCCATCTCCCGCTTCTCGCCGGTGATGGAGACGGTCATCGAGCAGGCCCGCGCGGGCATGCCGGTCCTCGGCATCTGCAACGGCTTCCAGATCCTCACCGAGGCACATCTGCTGCCCGGCGCGATGCTCCGCAACAACCACCTGCACTTCGTCTGCCGCGACCAGAAGCTGCGGGTGGAGAACGCGGAGACCGCCTGGACCTCGGACTACACCCCGGGCCAGGAGATCTCCGTACCGCTGAAGAACATGGACGGCCGGTACACCGCCGACGAGCGCACGCTCGACGAGCTGGAGGCCGAGGGGCGCGTCGCGTTCCGCTACCTCGACGGCAACCCCAACGGCTCGCTGCGCGACATCGCCGGCATCACGAACGCCGCCGGGAACGTCGTCGGCCTGATGCCGCACCCGGAGCACGCCGTGGAGCCGCTCATCGGCACCGGCCGCACCGACGGCCTCGGGTTCTTCACCTCGATCATCAAGAAGCTGGTCAACGCATGAGCCTGGACACGGTCGAGCACGCGGCCGAAACCCCGGACACCGAGCAGCCCTGGAAGGAACTCGGCCTCAAGGAGGACGAGTACGCGCGGATCCGCGAGATCCTGGGCCGCCGTCCCACCGGCGCCGAGCTCGCCATGTACTCCGTGATGTGGTCCGAGCACTGCTCCTACAAGAGCAGCAAGGTCCACCTCAAGCAGTTCGGCGAGAAGGTCCCCGCCAACGACGCGATGCTCGTCGGCATCGGTGAGAACGCCGGTGTGGTCGACGTCGGCCAGGGGTACGCGGTGACCTTCAAGGTCGAGTCGCACAACCACCCCTCGTACATCGAGCCCTACCAGGGCGCGGCCACCGGCGTCGGCGGCATCGTCCGCGACATCCTCGCCATGGGCGCCCGCCCGGTCGCGGTCGTGGACCCGCTGCGCTTCGGCGCGGCCGACCACCCCGACACCCGGCGCGTGCTGCCCGGTGTGGTCGCGGGCATCGGCGGCTACGGCAACTGCCTGGGCCTGCCCAACATCGGCGGCGAGGTCGTCTTCGACGCCTGCTACCAGGGCAACCCGCTCGTCAACGCCGGCTGCATCGGTGTGATGAAGCACGAGGACATCCACCTGGCCAAGGCCTCCGGGCCGGGCAACAAGGTCATCCTGTACGGCGCCCGCACGGGCGGCGACGGCATCGGCGGGGTCTCCGTCCTGGCCTCCGAGACCTTCGAGTCCACCGGTCCGGCCAAGCGCCCGGCCGTCCAGGTCGGCGACCCGTTCCAGGAGAAGCTCCTCATCGAGTGCACCCTGGAGATCTTCCGGGAGAAGCTGGTCGCGGGCATCCAGGACCTCGGCGGTGCCGGGCTCTCCTGCGCCACCAGCGAGCTGGCGAGCGCCGGCTCCGGCGGGATGCGCGTCGAGCTGGACACCGTGCCGCTGCGCGACTCCTCGCTCTCGCCCGAGGAGATCCTCATGAGCGAGTCGCAGGAGCGCATGTGCGCGATCGTCGAGCCGCGGCACGTGGACCGCTTCCTGGAGATCTGCGAGAAGTGGGACGTCATCGCCACCGTCATCGGTGAGGTGACCGAGGGCTCCCAGCTGGAGATCTTCTGGCACGGCGAGCAGATCGTGGACGTGCCGCCGCGGTCCGTCGCGCACGAGGGCCCGACCTACCACCGGCCGTTCGCGCGGCCGTCCTGGCAGGACGCGCTCCAGGCCGACGACGCCGGGAAGCTCGCCCGCCCGGCGAACGGCGCCGAGCTGCGCGAGCAGGTCCTCCAGCTGGTCGCCTCCCCGAACCAGGCGTCCAAGTCCTGGATCACCGACCAGTACGACCGCTTCGTCCAGGGCAACACCGTGCTGGCGATGCCGGAGGACGCGGGCATGGTCCGGATCGACGAGAAGTCGAACCTGGGCGTGGCCATGGCGACCGACGGCAACGGCCGGTACGCCAAGCTCGACCCGTACACCGGGGCGCAGCTGGCGCTGGCGGAGTCCTACCGCAACGTGGCCGCCTCCGGTGCCAAGCCGCTCGCGATCTCCGACTGCCTGAACTTCGGTTCGCCCGAGGACCCGGACGTCATGTGGCAGTTCGCCGAGGCCACCCGCGGTCTGGCGGACGGCTGCCTGGAGCTGGGCACGCCGGTCACCGGCGGCAACGTCTCGCTGTACAACCAGACCGGTGAGACGGCGATCCACCCGACGCCGGTCGTGGCCGTGCTCGGGGTGATCGACGACGTCACCCGGCGTACGCCGGTCGCGTTCGCCGAGGAGGGCCAGCTGCTCTACCTGCTGGGCGACACCCGTGAGGAGTTCGGCGGCTCGGCCTGGTCCGAGGTCGTCCACCAGCACCTCGGCGGAATGCCGCCCGCGGTCGACCTGGGCCGCGAGAAGCTGCTCGGCGAGATCCTGATCTCGGGCTCCCGCGACGGCATGATCGACGCGGCCCACGACCTCTCCGACGGCGGTCTGATCCAGGCGGTCACCGAGTCCTGCCTGCGCGGCGGGAAGGGTGCCCGGCTGGTGGTGCCGGACGGTCTGGACGCGTTCACCTTCCTGTTCTCGGAGTCGGCCGGCCGGGCGGTCGTGTCGGTCCCGCGCAGCGAGGAGCTCCGCTTCACCGACATGTGCGGTGCGCGGGGTCTGCCCGCCACCCGCGTCGGTGTCGTGGACGGTGACGAGATCGAGGTCCAGGGCGAGTTCGGCATTCCGCTGGGTGAGCTGCGTACGGCCCACGAGGGGACCCTGAGGGACCTGTTCGCCTGATCCTTTTCCCGATCCATCCGAAGCCCCCGTCCGGGCCGACCGGTCGGGGGCTTCGGCGTTCCCTGTTGATTGAGATTACGTAATTACGTAAGGTTGTGGACATGGAGCTTGAGGAACGCGTCGCCGAGCTGGAGCGCCGCATCGCGGTGCTGGAGCAGGCGGCGGAGGGTGCGCCGCCGGTGCTCGACGACGGCGACTTCTGGGCGCTGGACGGGCTCAAGGACCAGTTCGACCGGCTCGGGGAGGCCGCGGCGGACGGCGGGGTGCTGTTCACCGGCACGGTCCGGCTGCCCGCCGGGGAGCGGTACGAGTGGCAGTACGGCGCGCTCACGATCGGGCTCCTGGGCACCGAGGAGTACCGCCCCGACTGGGCGGAGGCCGCCGAACCGCTGGCGGCGCTGGGCCACCCGGTGCGGCTGCGGCTCCTCCGCGAGATCCTCGCGGGCCGGCGCACCGCGGCCGAGCTGGCCGAGCTGGACGCGACCGGGACGACCGGTCAGATCTACCACCACCTGCGCCTGCTGACCGGCGCGGGCTGGCTGCACACCACCGGCCGCGGACGGTACGAGGTGCCCGGCACCCGGGTCGTGCCGCTGCTGGTGGTCCTCACGGCCGCCCGGCCCTGAGGGACCCGTGACGAGGGGGAGGACCGTGTCCGTACGCAAAGCCGCGATGATCCTGAGCCGTTGCTGCTGGATCGTCTTCGTCGTTCTGGTGCTGGTGGGGGTCTTCGCCGACCCGGTCCTCCCCTTCGGGCTGACGTTCGTGCCCGCGGCGGTCGCCGTCGCCGTCACCGTGGTGCTGGGCCGTCTCAGCGGGCGTGAGGTGGCGAGGACCCGGCCCGCCGTCGAGGTCGGTCCGCCGGTGTCCGGGCGGTGGCGGGCGCTCAACAGCCCGGCCGACCGGGTGCCCAGCCACGGTGTCCACGCCTACGGGCAGTCGTACGCGATCGACGTCGTCGCCGAACCGGAGGCGGAGGGAAGCCGTCCGCCCTTCCGGTGGCTGTGGCCCGTCGTCCGCCGCGCCTCGGACTTCCCGGCCTTCGGTGCCCCGCTGCTGGCGGTGGCGGACGGCACCGTCGTCCACGCGAGCGACGGCCAGCGCGACCACCTCAGCCGGAACTCGGGCCCGGCCCTGGCCTATCTGATGCTGGTCGAGGCGTCCGTGCGCGACATGGCGGGCGCGCGCCGGATCGTCGGCAACCACCTGGTGCTCGACCTCGGCGGCGGGACGTACGCCCTGTACGCGCACCTGCGGCGCGGCTCGCTCCGGGTGAGGGCGGGGGACACCGTGCGGGCCGGGGAGCAGCTCGCCCGGTGCGGCAACTCGGGCAACTCCACCGAGCCGCACGTGCACTTCCAGCTCATGGACCACCCGGATCCGGACGTGGCCCGGGGGGTGCCCTTCACCTGGCGGGGCATCGGCGTCCCGGCGAACGGCGAGACGTTCGTGGCCGAGACGTCCGTGGCCAAGACGTCCGAGGCTGGGGCGGACGTCACCGGGGCGGACGTCCGTACGGGCTGACGGTCCGGGAGCCGTCCGTACCGGCCGACGGACGGGGCACCGCGTGCGGACCGTGACCGGGCCCCGGTGCGGCGTGTGCGGGTCCGGGCCGCGCCGGGGGCCGCGCGCGGATCCGGGCCGGGGCCGTTGTCGTAGGGGCCGGTTAGTCTCGCCCCATGCCCCCGGCCAAGAAGCGCCCGCGCGCGTACGACCCCTCCCGGACCCGGACCGCCGTTCTCGCCCAGTTCGGCCATCTGAGCCAGGCCGTGCGCACCCTGACGGCCGAGCGGCTCGCCCGGCCGTCAGGGCTGGGGGAGTGGACCGTGCGGGAGCTGGCCGTCCATGTCACCGCCGGGCTCGCACGCGTCAGCCGCGAGCTGGAGCTGCCGGAGCCGGCCGGCCGCGAGCCCCGCCTCGGACTGCTGGAGTGGGCCTCGACCACCGCACCGCGCGGGCCGGGCATCGCACAGGACGCCCGGTCCCTGGCCGCCGGCCACCCGGACCTCGGCGCGCTGTACGACGAGACCGCCGACCGGTTCGCGCGGCTGGTCCCCGGCGCTCCGGCGGACCGGCTGCTGACGACCCGGGCGGGCACCATGCGGCTGGGCGACTTCCTCGTCACCCGTACCGTCGAACTCGTCGTGCACACCGACGACCTGAACCGCGCGGCCGGCCTCGACATCCCGTACGACCGGCAGGCGCTCGCGGCCTGCGTGCGTCTGCTGGCGGACACCCTCGCCGACCGGGTGCCGGGCGGCTCGGTCGAGGTGCGGATCCCGCCCTTCGCCGTCGTCCAGTGCGTCGGCGGCCCGAAGCACACCCGGGGCACCCCGCCCAACGTCGTGGAGACCGATCCGCTCACCTGGATCCGCCTGGCCACCGGGCGTACGACATGGGAGCGGGCGCTGGAGGCGGCGGAGGTCCGGGCGAGCGGCGAGCGGGCCGACCTGTCCGAGCCGCTGCCGCTCCTGGGCTGAGGGAACCCGATCCACCGGTCGGCCCGTCCCATGGCCATGCGCCAGCCTCGTACGCTCGTCGGAGTCCTGACCCTTCTCACGCTCGCCGCCTGCGGTACGGAACCGGGGCCCGGAGGCGGCGACGGCTCCGTGCGGGAGGAGGCGGCCGTCACCGGTGTCCACTGGAGCGTGACCTCCCTGACCGTGGGCGGAGAGAGAACGGCCGCCCCCGCCGGGGCCCATGTGGAGTTCGGCCCCTCGGGCACGGCCGAGGGGAGTTTCGGCTGCAACCGCTTCACCGCCGACGCCCGGATCGGCGCGGACAGCGTCACCCTGGGCCCGGCCACCACCACCGCCATGGGCTGCGAGCAGGACGTCCAGCGGTTCGAGACGGCGCTGGCCCGCGCCCTCGACGGCGAACTGAAGGCCTCGGTCACCGGGCGGGGCAGCGGACGGACCCTGACCCTGACCACGGCCGACGGCGACCGGATCACCCTCGCCGCTCAGCCTCCGGCCCCGCTGACCGGCACCACCTGGAAGGTCACCTCGCTGGTCACGGGAGAGAGCGCCACCAGCCTGCCCACCGGCGCGGAGGGGCGGGCCGTGCTCACCTTCGGCGAGGACGGCTCGGTGGAGGGGAACCTCGGCTGCAACTCCTTCCACGGCGAGGCGGCCGTCTCCGGCTCCACGATCACCTTCGGCGCGCTCGCCTCCACCCGGAAGATGTGCCCGCCCGAGCGGATGGAGGTGGAGCGCGCGCTGCTGGAGGTGCTGGACGGCAGGACGACGTACGAGCTGCGCCACCGCGACCTGTCCCTCACGGCGCCGAGCGGCAGGGGACTGGCGGCGACGGCTCAGGAGGTGCCGGGCTGACGGTGGCACGGGCCGGCGGGGGTGCCGGGGCGCGGGGCACGGACCGGCGGGAGGCGCCCCATGGCCCCGCCCCGTCCCGAAGTGCGGACACCCAGCGGCTCCACGGCGTCCGATCCCGGCCCCCGCAGTGTGAGGCTCGCCACGAAACGAGCGTTCGGCCAGCGTCCGCCGCGCCCGGTGCCCCGGTTCACCGAGCGCCACGAGCGACCGGCCCGCGCCGCCGCTCCCCGTACGGCCCGACCGGCCGGTAACCGCCCCTCATTCCGGGCGACGAAAGACCTCCGGGCGCTGAACGGCGCCGATCACCGCCCGGCGGTGGTCACTCCCGGTGACCGTCACGGGTGGCGTCGAACGCGTACGGGAATCCCCTCGTGGCCTTCCCCCACGCACCTTCCGAGGGCCGATGTGGGGGCCACCCAATTCGGACCGGTGGTCGATCTCCCCTACACTCGGTGCCGTGCCTCGTGGTGATGGACGACTCAACCACGACCTGCTCCCCGGAGAGAAAGGCCCCCAGGACGCTTGCGGCGTCTTCGGTGTCTGGGCTCCGGGCGAAGAGGTCGCCAAGCTCACCTATTTCGGACTGTATGCCCTGCAGCACCGTGGACAGGAGTCCGCGGGCATCGCAGTGAGCAACGGGTCCCAGATCCTCGTCTTCAAGGACATGGGACTGGTCTCGCAGGTCTTCGACGAAACGTCCCTGGGATCGCTCCAGGGCCATATCGCGGTCGGTCATGCCCGCTACTCCACCACCGGTGCCTCGGTGTGGGAGAACGCCCAGCCGACGTTCCGTGCCACCGCGCACGGATCGATCGCCCTGGGCCACAACGGCAACCTGGTCAACACGGCCCAGCTCGCGGAGATGGTCGCCGACCTCCCGCGCAGGGACGGCCGCGCGACGCAGGTCGCGGCGACCAACGACACCGATCTGGTGACCGCCCTGCTGGCCGGCCAGCGGGACGCCGACGACAAGCCGCTGACCGTCGAGGAGGCCGCAGCGACGGTCCTCCCCGAGGTCAAGGGGGCCTTCTCGCTCGTCTTCATGGACGAGCACACCCTCTACGCGGCCCGCGACCCGCAGGGCATCCGCCCGCTGGTCCTCGGCAGGCTGGAGCGCGGCTGGGTGGTCGCCTCCGAGTCCGCAGCCCTGGACATCTGCGGCGCCAGCTTCGTCCGCGAGATCGAACCGGGCGAGCTCGTCGCGATCGACGAGAACGGTCTGCGGACCTCTCGATTCGCGGAAGCGAAGCCCAAGGGCTGTGTCTTCGAGTACGTCTACCTGGCCCGGCCCGACACCGACATCGCGGGCCGGAACGTCTATCTCTCCCGCGTCGAGATGGGCCGCAGGCTCGCGGCGGAAGCCCCCGCCGAGGCGGACCTCGTCATAGCGACGCCGGAATCGGGGACCCCCGCGGCCATCGGCTACGCCGAGGCGAGCGGTATCCCGTTCGGCGCCGGACTGGTCAAGAACGCCTACGTCGGCCGGACCTTCATCCAGCCGTCGCAGACCATCCGCCAGCTCGGCATCCGCCTCAAGCTGAACCCGCTCAAGGAAGTCATCAAGGGCAAGCGCCTGGTGGTCGTGGACGACTCGATCGTCCGCGGCAACACCCAGCGCGCGCTGGTCCGGATGCTCCGGGAGGCCGGCGCCGCCGAGATCCACATCCGGATCTCCTCCCCGCCCGTGAAGTGGCCCTGCTTCTTCGGCATCGACTTCGCGACCCGCGCCGAGCTGATCGCCAACGGCATGTCCGTCGACGAGATCGCCACCTCCATGGGCGCCGACTCGCTCGCCTACATCTCGATCGACTCGATGATCGAGGCGACGACGATCGACAAGCCGGACCTGTGCCGCGCCTGCTTCGACGGCGAGTACCCGATGGAGCTCCCGGACCCGGAGCTGCTCGGCAAGCAGCTGCTGGAGACCGAGCTGGCGGCCGGCCCCGCCGCCACCGCGGCGGCCGACGCGCTGCGTCGTCCGTGACCCGGACCGACCGGCGTCCTCCCCACCAGCCCCGTATTCCGACACGAAAGATCCCGGGCAATGTCTGAGACAACAGGTGCTTCCTACGCGGCGGCCGGCGTCGACATCGAAGCCGGTGACCGCGCCGTCGAGCTGATGAAGGAGTGGGTGAAGAAGACCAGGCGTCCCGAGGTCGAGGGCCTCGGCGGCCTCGGCGGGTTCGCCGGCCTCTTCGACGCCTCGGCCCTCAAGCGCTACGAGCGCCCGCTGCTCGCCTCCGCCACCGACGGCGTCGGTACGAAGGTCGATCTGGCCCGCCGTATGGGGGTCTACGACACCATCGGCCGCGACCTCGTCGGCATGGTCGTCGACGACCTCGTCGTCTGCGGTGCCGAGCCGCTGTTCATGACCGACTACATCTGCGTCGGCAAGGTGCACCCGGAGCGCGTCGCGGCCCTCGTCAAGGGCATCGCCGAGGGCTGCGTCCTGGCGGGCTGCGCCCTCGTCGGCGGCGAGACCGCCGAGCACCCCGGGCTGCTGGGTCCCGACGACTTCGACGTCGCCGGCGCCGGGACGGGCGTGGTCGAGGCCGACCTGATGCTCGGCCCGGACCGTATCCGCAAGGGTGACGTGGTGATCGCGATGGCGTCGTCCGGTCTTCACTCGAACGGGTACTCGCTCGTGCGCCACGTGGTCTTCGACCGGGCCGGCTGGTCCCTGGACCGGCAGGTCGAGGAGTTCGGCAGGACCCTGGGCGAAGAGCTCCTGGAGCCCACCAGGATCTACTCCCTGGACTGCCTCGCCCTCACCCGCACCACCGAGGTCCACGGCTTCAGCCACGTCACGGGCGGCGGCCTGGCCAACAACCTGGCCCGCGTCGTGCCGGACTCCCTGCACGCCACGGTCGACCGGTCCACCTGGACGCCCGGCCCCGTCTTCGACGTGGTCGGCACGGCCGGCAAGGTCGAGCGCCTGGAGCTGGAGAAGACCCTCAACATGGGCGTCGGCATGATCGCGATCGTGCCCGCCGACTCGGTGGGCGCGGCACTCACAACGCTGGCGGACAGGGGCGTGGAGGCCTGGGTCGCCGGTGAGATCACCGACCGCGGTGCCCACACCACCGGTGCGGCACTGACGGGCGACTACGCACGGTAGAGGCCCCGCGACGGCATGTCGACGGGCCCGGTGCGCCACCGCCGGGCCCGTGGGCGCCGGGGCGCTGTGGACACGACGAAGCGGTTCCGGGCACGACGAAACCGCGCCGTGCCGGACGGGTCGGAGATCGTCCGCCCGGCCGGGACAGCACAGAACCCGGTCCGGGCGGACCCGGACCGGGCTGATGTGTCAGCGCGAGGTCAAGCGCCGCGACGCTGTGACGACGGACCGGACTGTTCGTCCTCGTCCGCGTCGTCGTTATACAGATCCGCGTACTGTGCGTACGGGTCATCTTCCTCGTCGTCGTCCTCGAACGGCTCGGCGTTCGGTGGTTGACTAGAAGTCGATGCGCCCAGCTCATTGGCCAGACGCGACAGGTCAGTCCCGCCGGTGCTGTACTTCAGCTGGCGGGCGACCTTTGTCTGCTTGGCCTTTGCCCGGCCGCGCCCCATGGCTCGACCCCCTCGGTGACGGGGCTCGACGGCCCCAGAGTCTTGACACGCGTTCATGTTTCGGGACGGACTCTCGGCTGAGAGACCGCGCCCGTGGCTTTAACCGTACCTGCTTCGTCGGGCATACGGTACGCCGCCCGCCTCACGCGCCTGTTCACGTGACCTTCGCGGAGCCTGTCCTCGCTGGTCAACGGCGATTTTAACCTCTTCCGGACGGCCGACCCGCCGACCGGAGTGAGTCTTGTCTCCCCGCTCGGCCGCCGGCCCCGCCACCCCGCCCGAGGCGGCCCGGTGGCGGGGCCGGCGGCCTGTGCGGACCGGTTCAGCGGCCGGCGGCCTCCGCCATCCGCTGCTCGGCGATCCGGTCGGCCGCGGCGGCCGGCGGAATCCCGTCCGCCTTCGCACGTGCGAATATGGCCAGCGTGGTGTCGAAGATCTTCGAGGCCTTCGCCTTGCACCGGTCGAAGTCGAAGCCCTGGAGCTCGTCGGCGACCTGGATCACCCCGCCGGCGTTGACCACGTAGTCCGGGGCGTACAGAACCGAACGGTCGGCAAGGTCCTTCTCCACCCCCGGGTGGGCGAGCTGGTTGTTGGCGGCCCCGCAGACCACCCGCGCGGTGAGCGCGGCGACGCTGGCGTCGTCGAGCGCGCCACCGAGCGCGCACGGAGCGTAGATGTCGAGCCCCTCGGTGCGGATCAGCGCGTCGGTGTCCACGGCCACGGTGACTCCGGGGTGCAGGTCCGTGATCCGGCGTACGGACTCCTCGCGGACGTCCGTCACGATCACCTCGGCCCCGTCGCTGAGCAGGTGCTCGACCAGGTGGTGACCCACCTTGCCGACACCGGCCACGCCGACCTTGCGGCCGCGCAGCGTGGGGTCGCCCCACAGGTGCTGGGCGCTGGCGCGCATGCCCTGGAACACGCCGTACGCGGTGAGCACCGAGGAGTCGCCGGCGCCGCCGTTCTCGGGGGAGCGTCCGGTGGTCCAGCGGCACTCGCGGGCGACGACGTCCATGTCGGCGACGTAGGTCCCGACGTCGCAGGCGGTCACGTAGCGGCCGCCGAGCGAGGCCACGAACCGGCCGTAGGCCAGCAGCAGTTCCTCGGACTTGATCAGCTCGGGGTCCCCGATGATCACGGCCTTGCCACCGCCGTGGCCGAGCCCGGCCATGGCGTTCTTGTACGACATGCCGCGGGACAGGTTGAGCGCGTCCGCGACGGCCGCCTCCTCGGAGGCGTACGGGTAGAAGCGGGTGCCGCCGAGGGCGGGGCCCAGGGCGGTGGAGTGGAGGGCGATGACGGCCTTGAGGCCGGTGGCACGGTCCTGGCAGACCACGACCTGCTCGTGGCCTCCCTGATCCGAGTGGAACAGGGTGTGCAGGACGCCGTCGGTCACATCGGTCACTGTGGTGACTCCCAAGTACGAAGCGGCGGAAGGCCCTCCTGGAGGTGGGGAGGACCCCGGGCCGACCGGCGCGGCCGGCCCGACTGGGCACGAGCGTAAGTCCTCCGGACACGCGGGTCCCTGCCGGTGCCCGGGATCACCCCCTGGCGGAGTACCGGCGTGACACGATCTGCTGCATGTCGGTGGTGTCTTCGGTGCTCGTCCCCTACGCGTCCTACCTGCGGGTGTACGAGCCGCTCGTCGCCTTCCAGGAGCCCGAGCGGAGCCACTGGGCCCGCTACGCGGGGCGTCCCGGCCGGCCCACGGCTCAGGACGAACTGCGCCGGTCCCTGGCGGACTTGGTGCCCACCCCGCCGGTGGCGGTCCCGGAGCGCGAGAGCGGGGACGCCTTCGTCGCGGAGATCGACGGGGTGGTGTGCGTCTGCCCGTGGCGGACCCGGATGCGCGGATGGCTGGCGCTGGAGGAACTAGAGGGTCTGTTTCCGGCCAATGTGCTGGACGTGGTCCTGCCTCCGGTGGTGCGTGCCCAGGCCGCCGCGGACCACGAACGCTGGGCGGAGCGGAACCCGGACGCCCGTCCTTGGATCCGCACCACGGTGTGGCACGTGCCGGTCCGCTGGTTCGTGCTCTTCACGGACGAGGAGCGGGAGTACGTGGCGGCCGGTGACGGCGACGGCCGCCCGCTGCTGCGGTACCGCACGCCGATGGTGCAGGCCCGGCGCCGGCTGGCGCGGGCGCTCAGGACGCTGCGGGAGACGGTCGACGAAGGGCCGCTGACCGAGGGGCTGGTGGACGTGGGCCGCTGGCTGGAGGAGTTCCACCCGAAGGCCCTGGTCGAGCTGGACTACGGCGGCCTGGTGCACGCGCTGAGCGGCGAGCTGCTGGCCGCGGACCGCTCGGCGGCGGACGTGGCCGAGGGCATCGCGGCGCTGAGGGACGGCGACGGCGACGCGGCGGGGGTGGCGTACGGGCGCCTCGTGGAGCGCTGGAGCGCGGTGCGGGAGCGGCGGTCCGCCAACTGAGGGGCAGAGGCCGGTTTCCGTCACAAGTGGCCACAACCACCGCATAGAGCGGTGATCGGGAGGGAAGAGACAACCTGTGAGGTGTCCGGCATCGAGGACACCGTGAGCCCCCGGGAGTGCCCGGCGGACCGGTGGAGGTGGGCGGAGATGGCCTGACGGGAACTGACGGGCCGTGAACCTGTGTCCTGTGTGACGCGTGTGAACTATGTGGCGACGGGACGCCGGTGGTGGTCCGGGACCTACGTCCCGAACCGGGGCCTTTGCCTCAAGCGTGACGGATAGCACTAACGGGGCCCTTGCGCCGTTCCCTACTCCTCATGCCAAAATAGGACAAGGAGTCCGGGGAGGGCTCTCTCCGTCCATGTATGGGCGGAATGCTCTGCATTGCTCGCTATGGGGGGTCTGATGACTTCTGGCGACTCCTGTTCGCCCCTGTGACTGATCGTTACTGGGGCGTGACTGTCCGCTATGGCATGGTCCATCGGCTTCCGTCGCTGATGAACACCTGGGAGGGCAATTCCATCGGTTTGGCCGACGTGGCTGGACGGATGGTGTAGTTGTAGTGCCGAGGACAAGCCGTTCGTCCTATAACCGACTCGGCCCGCGTCCGCCATTTCGGGCAACGCGGGTCAAGGTGCAGAATTTAGAGGAAAGAACCGAGATGGTTCGGTTCTCCCGAGGAGGCCGCTCATGACCGCTCGCACCCCTGATGCCGAGCCGCTGCTGACCCCGGCTGAGGTCGCCACGATGTTCCGCGTGGACCCGAAGACGGTCACCCGTTGGGCGAAGGCTGGCAAGCTCACGTCCATCCGCACGCTCGGTGGACATCGCCGGTACCGCGAGGCAGAGGTCCGCGCACTGCTTGCGGGTATTCCGCAGCAGCGCAGCGAGGCCTGACACACCCCTGTCGCCGCACAGCCACACCGCTCCATCCAGGGCGCCGAAAGGGTCCCCCAACCCGCTGGTGCCCCACTCATAGCTCCACACGACGGACGCCTGCCCCAACAGGCGTCATACCTGTGAGACGCAGGACACGTCGTTCGATCGCGCTGGACTCCGCCGGGTCCAGCGCGATCTTTTTTGTGTCCAGGGGCCTTGTCCCCGCCCCCTGCCTCCGCGGCCCCGGTGGTCCGTCGCTTCGCGCGGTCGGGCGGTCGCGCTGCGCGGTGGCGGCGAACAGGCCGACGGGTCGGTTTCCCGGGGGGTCGTGTGCGACTCGGAGCGAGCCTGTTCGGGACTGTTCGTGTGGGTCCCGGGCAGCGTGGGCCGGCTCCGACCGAACGGTCCGGGATGTGCCTGAAAGGGGAGTGCAATTGCACATATTAAATTCGTCAGTTGTAGGAAGTGAGTAAAGTCCCTCACGTCCAAAACTGTTTGAGTGACTCGCGTCACACGTGTGTGGTCCCGCTCGCCTACGAGACTGCCACGGTCCGCGGGCGGATCGCGGCGGCCTCCGGTCATGTCGTGCCGGGACTTTCGTCACCACCCGGCCCCTCGCGGACCGTTCCGGCCGGCTCCGGCCCCCGAGGCGCCCCGGCGGGCTTCTGCGGGGCTTCGGGGCCCCGGGGGGAGCTGCCGGACTCCCGTGCGCCGTACGGCGCCTGTGGGGCCGTCAGGGGCTCCATGGCGAGGCGTAACAGGCGATGGCAGACCGGGCACCGCCCGGTGAGGTGGCGGTAGCCGGACGCGGCCGCCAGATGGGCGCGCAGCAGCGCGCGGGTCTCGTGCCGTGCCGTGGACGCAGCCATGTGCGCGACCTCCCGGTCCCACCGGCCGCCCCGCGCCGAGGGAAACAGGGGCGGCCTCCGTCCTACGGAAGTACCCGTGAAGGGCGGCGGCGTCAAGACGCGCGAAAGCCCGGATCCGAGGGATCCGGGCTTTCGTCTACTGCGGTCCTGACGGGATTTGAACCCGCGGCCTCCACCTTGACAGGGTGGCGAGCACTCCAAACTGCTCCACAGGACCAGGCTGTTCCGCTGCCTTCCTCGCGTCCGGCTGCGAAGACAGACTCTACAGGAGGTGCCGGGGCCAGGTCGAACTCACCCACGGTGGCGGCCTGGTCACGCCTGCGCGGCGGCGCGGATCACGGCGCCGCCGCGTCGATCGCCTTGACGATCCGCTTGTCCGAGACCGGCTGGGCCGTGCCCAGAGCGTGGGCGAAGTAGCTCACCCGCAGCTCCTCGATCATCCAGCGGATGTCCAAGACCTCCTGCGGCACGGGACGCCCCCGCGGCAGCTGTTCGAGCAGCCAGGCGTACTCGTCCTGCATCTCGTGGACCTTCTCCATGCGCGTGGTGTCGCGCTGGACGTTCGTCGGCATCTGCTGGAGCCGGCGGTCCTCGGCGACCAGGTAGCGCATCAGGTCGGGCAGCCTGCGCAGCCCGGTCGCGGTGACGAACCCGGGTGGTACGAGACGGGCCAGGTGCTCCCGTACGTCCGTGACGTTGTTGATCAGCACCAGGCTGCTGGTCGTCTTCAGCCGGCGCTCGCAGGCCTGCCAGGCGGCCAGGATCTGCTGCACCTGGCCGATCGTGCGCACCGTCAGGTCCACCAGGTCGGCGCGCACCTTCTCGTACAGCGCCCGGAAGGACGCCTCGTCCCAGGCCGGACCGCCGTGGGCGGCGATCAGCCGGTCCGCCGCCGCCGTCGCGCAGTCGTCGAACAGGGCCTGGACGGAGCCGTGCGGATTACGGGACAGCGCCAGCTTCTGCTGGTTGGAGAGCGTGTCCGAGGCGAACTTGGAGGGATTCACCGGGATGTTGAGCAGGATCAGCCTCCGGGTGCCCCGCCACATCGCCTGCTGCTGCTCGGCCTGCGTGTCGAAGAGCCGTACGGCCACGCTCTCGCCCTGGTCGACGAGGGCCGGGTACGCCTTGACCGGCTGGCCGGCCCTGCGGGTCTCGAAGACGCGGTCCAGGGTGCCGATCGTCCAGTCGGTCAGCCCCGACCGCTCCACGGACTCGCCGGACGGCCCGGCGGTGGCCGCCGCGGCCTTGGAGAGCGCCTGGCGGGCCTTGGGGCGCAGCGTGAGCCTCAGCGCCTCCAGGTCCTTGTCCTCGGCGACCTTGCGGCGCCGTTCGTCGACGATCCGGAAGGTGATCTTCAGGTGGTCCGGGACGCGTGACAGGTCGAAGTCGTCGGCCGTCACCGGGACGCCGACCATCCGCTGGAGTTCACGGGCGAGCGTGAGCGGCAGCGGCTCCTGGAGCGGGACCGCGCGGTCCAGGAACTTCGTCGCGTAGTTCGGGGCCGGGACGTAGTGGCGGCGGACCGGCTTGGGCAGTGAGCGGATCAGCTCGGTGACGACCTCCTCGCGCAGGCCCGGGATCTGCCAGTCGAAGCCCTCGGGGGTGACCTGGTTGAGCACCTGGAGCGGGATGTGGACGGTCACGCCGTCCGCGTCCGCGCCCGGCTCGAACTGGTAGGTCACCCGGAACTTGAGCCCGCCCTGGCGCCAGGAGTCCGGGTAGTCGTCCTTGGTGACGGCCGAGGCCTTCTCGTTGATGAGCATGGACCGCTCGAAGTCGAGCGCGTCCGGCTCCTCACGGCGCTTGTGCTTCCACCAGGAGTCGAAGTGCGCCCCGGAGACCACGTGGTCCGGGATCCGCCGGTCGTAGAAGTCGAAGAGCGTCTCGTCGTCCACGAGGATGTCGCGGCGCCGGGCGCGGTGCTCCAACTCCTCGACCTCGCCGAGCAGTTTGCGGTTGTCGTGGAAGAACTGGTGGTGGGTGCGCCAGTCGCCCTCGACCAGGGCGTTACGGATGAACAGGTCGCGGGAGGCCTCCTGGTCGATCCGGCCGAAATTGATCTTGCGCTGGGCGACGATCGGCACCCCGTAGAGCGTGACCCGCTCGTACGCCATGACCGCTGCCTGGTCCTTCTCCCAGTGCGGTTCGCTGTACGTGCGCTTCAGGAGGTGCTGGGCGAGCGGCTCGATCCACTCGGGTTCGACCTTCGCGTTGACCCGCGCCCAGAGCCGTGAGGTCTCGACCAGTTCGGCCGACATCACGAAGCGCGGCTGCTTCTTGAACAGCGCGGACCCGGGGAAGATCGCGAACTTGGCGCTGCGGGCGCCCAGGTACTCGTTCTTCTCGGTGTCCTTCAGCCCGATGTGGGACAGCAGTCCCGCCAGCAGCGAGGTGTGCACCGACTGCTCCGGCGCGTCCTCGTCGTTGAGCTCGATGCCCATCTGCCTGGCCACCGTGCGCAACTGCGCGTAGATGTCCTGCCATTCGCGGATCCGCAGGAAGTTGAGGTACTCCTGCTTGCACATTCGCCGGAAGCTGGAGGAGCCGCGCTCCTTCTGCTGCTCGCGCACGTACCGCCAGAGGTTCAGATACGCCAGGAAGTCGGACGTCTCGTCCTTGAAGCGGGCGTGGTGCTGGTCGGCCTGGGTCTGCTTCTCCGCCGGGCGCTCGCGCGGGTCCTGGATGGAGAGCGCGGCGGCGATCACCATGACCTCGCGGACACAGCCGTTGCGGTCGGCCTCCACGACCATGCGGGCCAGGCGCGGGTCCACCGGCAGCTGGGAGAGCTTGCGGCCCAGCGGGGTGAGCCGCTTCTTCGGATCCTTCTCGGCCGGGTCGAGCGCGCCGAGTTCCTGGAGCAGTTGGACGCCGTCGCGGATGTTGCGGTGGTCCGGCGGGTCGATGAAGGGGAACCTCTCGATGTCGCCGAGGCCGGCCGCGGTCATCTGGAGGATGACGGAGGCGAGGTTGGTCCGCAGGATCTCGGGGTCGGTGAACTCGGGACGGGTCACGAAGTCGTCCTCGGAGTACAGCCGGATACAGACACCGTCCGACGTACGTCCGCAGCGGCCCTTGCGCTGGTTGGCGCTGGCCTGCGAGATCCGCTCGATCGGCAACCGCTGGACCTTCGTGCGGTGGCTGTAGCGGGAGATGCGGGCAGTGCCCGGGTCGATGACGTACTTGATGCCGGGGACGGTCAGCGACGTCTCCGCGACGTTGGTCGCCAGAACGATCCTGCGGACGATGCCCTGGGGACTCCGCTGGAACACCCGGTGCTGTTCGGCGTGCGAGAGGCGGGCGTAGAGGGGGAGCACCTCCGTGTGGCGGAGGTTCCGCTTGTTCAGCGCGTCCGCCGTGTCGCGGATCTCCCGCTCGCCGGAGAGGAAGACCAGGATGTCGCCCGGCGCCTCGTGGCCCAGCTCGTCGACGGCGTCGCAGATCGCGGTGATCTGGTCGCGGTCGGAGTCCTCGCCCTCCTCCTCCAGGAGGGGGCGGTAGCGCACCTCGACGGGATAAGTACGCCCGCTGACCTCCACGATCGGCGCGTCGCCGAAGTGCTTGGCGAAGCGCTCGGGGTCGATGGTCGCCGAGGTGACGACGACCTTCAGGTCGGGGCGTTGGGGCAGCAGCCGGGCCAGGTAGCCCAGCAGGAAGTCGATGTTCAGCGACCGCTCGTGGGCCTCGTCGATGATGATCGTGTCGTAGGCGAGCAGTTCGCGGTCCGTCTGGATCTCGGCCAGCAGGATGCCGTCCGTCATCAGCTTCACGAACGTCGCGTCCTGGTTCACCTGGTCGGTGAAGCGCACCTTCCAGCCGACGGCCTCGCCGAGCGGCGTCTTCAGCTCGTCCGCGATCCGCTCGGCGACCGTGCGGGCCGCGATCCGGCGGGGCTGGGTGTGCCCGATCATCCCCCGGACCCCGCGCCCGAGCTCCATACAGATCTTGGGGATCTGCGTGGTCTTGCCGGACCCGGTCTCCCCGGCGACGATCACGACCTGGTGGTCGCGTATCGCCTCCAGGATCTCGTCCTTCTTCTGGCTGACCGGGAGCTGGTCCGGGTACGACAGAGCGGGAACCCGCGCGGCCCGTGCGGCGATCCGGGCGGCCGCCTTCCCCGCCTGGGCGGAGATCTCGTCCAGCACGGACTGGCGGGCCTCGGGCTTACGGATGCGCCGGGCACCTTCGAGACGCCGGCCGAGCCGGTGCGCGTCGCGGAGCGAGAGCTGCCCGAGCTGGGACTGGAGATCGGCAAAGGAAGTAGACATACCGATCCCAGGATCTCACCCGGGCGCGAGGAGTGGCGAACCCATTTCACGCGGACTGCGTCACTCGGCCGGATCGGGGGTGGATCGAGGGCGGATCGGAGGCGGACCGGAGGCGGACCGGGGGCGGTCGTCGGCCGGCCGGAGTGGGGTTCCGGTGCGGTCCGGGGCCGGTCGGGGCGCGGTCGGGGCGAGGTCCCGGCGTGGCCACGGACCGGGCCCGGCCCCGCCCGGTCCCGCCCGGTCCCGGCGTGGCTTCGGCCGGGTCCGGCGTGGCTTCGGCCCGGTCCCGGACCGTTCGGCCGAGAGGACGCGCGGGCCGGGCCGGCGACCGGACGGGCTCGCGGAATCACAGCACGTACCATTTCGGGCAGCTGATCACCCGTCCGTACGTCCGTATCCGTGGAAGGCGGCGCTCGTGTCCCGTACGCAGTGGTGCTGCCTGGCGGCGGTACTGGCGGTCGTACTGGGACTCTTCGCCGCGCCGGTGACGGCGGGGGCCGGACGCGCCGTCGCCCGCGCCCCCGCTCCGGCCCCGGCCGTGGCGGGCCCCGTACCGGTGGCGGGCCCCCCTTCAGGGGCGGCCGTGGACGGCCCGGCCCCGGACGTGCGACAGGCCGGCCTCGCACCGGGCCGGACGGACTCCGCCGACTCCGCTCCCCTTCCCGCCACGGCCAAGGCGCCCGTGGGAGCCGTACCCGTCCGGGCCGGGGCCGACGACGGTTCCGGGGACCCCGGCGTGCCCGGTTGCGACCGCGACCGGGGCCATCCCGGCGCCGGCCCCGTCCTGCCCGCCCGTAACCGCGTCCCGCACGACCAGGCACCCGGCTGCGCCGTGTCCGGCCCGGTCGCCGCCACCGGACGCGGCCTGCTCCCGAGCCCCGCCCTGATCGCCATACGCGCGACCCGCCCGGCCGCGCCCACGCCCGTCGAACTCTCCGTGCTGAGGGTGTAGAGGCCGGGCCCTCCGCCCTCTCCTTCCACCCTTCCGATTCCCGCACCAGCACGGAGTGCCCGCATGCCCACGTCCACCCGCACCAAGTCCCGCAAACCGCTCGTCTTCGGTACGGCCGTCGTCCTCGCCGCCGGACTGCTCGGTTTCGCCTCCTACCGGGCGACCGCCCCGGACTCGTCCGGCTCCGACTCCCCGGCGGCGGTCAGCACCGCCACCGGCCAGGATGCCGGGGCCTATCCCGAACTCGCCGGACTGGCCCGCCGCGACACCGCCGACAAGCTGGCCCTGGGCCGCGCCGACGCCCCCGTCGTGCTCATCGAGTACGCCGACTTCAAGTGCGGTTACTGCGCCAAGTTCGCCCGTGACACCGAACCCGAACTGATCAAGAAGTACGTGGACGACGGCACCCTGCGCATCGAGTGGCGCAACTTCCCGATCTTCGGCAAGGAGTCCGAGGCGGCCGCCCGCGCCTCCTGGGCGGCCGGACAGCAGGGCCGCTTCTGGCAGTTCCACCGGGCCGCGTACGCCGAGGGCGCCAAGGAGAAGGGGTTCGGCAAGGACCACCTCCAGGCCCTCGCCGAGCAGGCCGGGGTCGAGGACCTGGACCGCTTCGCCCGCGACACCGAGAGCACGGCCGCGAACGACGCGGTCGCCCGTGACCAGGAGCAGGCCTACGGGATCGGCGCCACCTCCACCCCGTCCTTCCTCATCAACGGCCGCCCCGTCGCCGGGGCCCAGCCCATGTCGGTGTTCACCGAGGCCATCGAGGCGGCGGCCGACGCCGCGCGGGTGGGAAGCGCCGGTGAGGACGCCGAAGGCACCGGGACCGCCGGAGCAGGAGCGGGAGCCGGGGCCGGGGCCGCCGGGGGAGCCGGTACCGACGAAGGAGCCGGGGAGAAGGCCAAGTGACCTCCGGAATCGGTTACTTCGCGGCCCTGCTCGGCGGGCTGCTCGCCCTGGTCAGCCCGTGCAGCGCCCTGCTGCTCCCGGCGTTCTTCGCGTACTCGGTCGACACCACGTCCCGGCTGCTGGCCCGCACCGGCATCTTCTACGCCGGTCTCGCCACCACCCTCGTCCCGCTCGGCGCCGCCGGTTCCTTCGCCGGGCGGCTCTTCTACGGGCACCGCGACGCCCTCGTCCTCGGCGCGGGCTGGCTGATCATCGGGCTCGGCGTCGCCCAGATCGTCGGCCTGGGTTTCGCCTCCCGGAGGATCGCCGAGCTGAGCGGGCGGATCCGCCCCACCACCGCGCTCTCCGTCTACGCCCTGGGCGCGGTCTACGGGCTCGCCGGATTCTGCGCGGGCCCGATCCTCGGCAGCGTCCTGACCGTCGCCGCCGTCAGCGGCAGCCCGGTCTACGGCGGGCTGCTGCTCGCCGTCTACGCCCTCGGGATGGCCGTACCGCTCTTCGTGCTCGCCCTGCTCTGGGAACGCTTCGACCTGGGGCGCCGTCGCTGGCTGCGCGGCCGGACCCTGAGCCTCGGCCGGTTCCGGCTGCACACCACCTCGCTGCTGTCCGGCCTCTTCTTCATCGCGCTGGGAACCCTCTTCCTGGTGTACGACGGCACGACCGCGCTGCCCGGACTGCTCGACGTGGACGACTCGTTCGCCGTCGAGCGGTGGGCCCAGAACCTCGGCGAACGCGTCCCCGACGCCGTGGCCCTGGGCGCTGTGGTGGCGCTGGTCCTGCTCGTCCTCGCCGTGCGGGCGTGGCGGCGGCGCGGTGCGCGGGAGGAGGAAGAGGTGGCCTGACACGGCGAAGGCCCCGTCCATCGGACGGGGCCTTCGGGGTGGTGGCTGGGGCCGGGATCGAACCGGCGACCTATCGCTTTTCAGGCGATCGCTCGTACCAACTGAGCTACCCAGCCACGCGGCGCATCAGCGCCGCAGCGGTCCTGACGGGATTTGAACCCGCGGCCTCCACCTTGACAGGGTGGCGAGCACTCCAAACTGCTCCACAGGACCAAGCTCATGTGCGAGACGAGTCTCGCACACGGTTGAACGTGCCCCCAACGGGATTCGAACCCGTGCTACCGCCTTGAAAGGGCGGCGTCCTGGGCCACTAGACGATGAGGGCTAAGGGCCCACCTGCGCACCTTCCGGCGCGTCGGGGACGTGAGAAGCATATGGGATGCGGGGAGCTATCGCCAAAACCGTTTACGGAGAGGGTGTGGTGGCGCTCGGGGAGGGCGTGGACTTCACCAGGTTCTCCTCCGGCAGATGGCGGCTGACCTCGGCCGTCGTCAGACCGAGCCCGCCCAGGGTGATCTCGTCCCAGGCCTGGAGATGCCGGGTGGAGCGGTCCATGTAGAGCACCGAGGCGCGGACCTTCTCGGGCTTCTCGTTCTGTACGGCGCGCAGCCCGCCGCCGCCCGTGGAGCCCTCGACCTTCAGCCGGGTGCCCTGCGGCAGCAGTTCGTTCACCCGGTGGTGGACGTGGCCGGCGAGCACCAGCGGTACCGCCCCGTCCGTCTCCCGGGCCGCGGTCGGGTCGTGGGTCACCGCGATGTCCACCGGGGTGCCCGCGCGTTGCTGGGCACGCAGCGCCGAGGCGAGCTCCCGGCCCGCCCGCAGCTCGGCCGCCTCGCCGCCCCGGGGGCGTACGCGGTCCGGGGTGAACTGGGGGTCGCCGGTGCCGGCCACCCGTAGCCCGGCGACGTCCACCGCGCTCCCCTCGTCGAGGACGTGCACGTTCTTGAGCTTCTTCAGATAGTCCTGGGTGGCCTGGGAGTCGTGGTTGCCCCGCACCCACACGTAGGGGGCGCCGAGGTCGCGGGCCGGGTCCAGGAAGCCGTTCTCGGCGGCCGTGCCGTGGTCCATGGTGTCCCCGGAGTCGATGATCACGTCGATCTCGTACTGCTCCACCAGCGAGTGGACGATGTGCCAGGCGGCCGGGTTGAGGTGGATGTCGGAGACGTGCAGGACCCGGATGGTCGCCGGGTCGGGCTGGTAGACGGGGAGCGTGGAGGTGGCGTCGTACAGCTTGGTCACGTTGGTGACGAGACGGGCGAGTTCCTGCTGGTAGACGTCGAAGTCGGTGACGATCGAGCGGGCGTCACCGACGACCGAGGGGGCGCTGGAGAGCAGCCCGGAGAACTTCGGCTCCAGGACGGACTTCGGGTTCCAGGTGGCGTACGCGCTGACGCCCGAGGCCGCCAGCAGTGCCAGGGCGAGGCCCCCGGCGGCCAGGGCGCGGCGCGGCCGGCGGTAGACGACGAGGCCGAGCGCGGTGGCGCCGGTGACGACCGCCACGCAGGAGCGGACCGCCAGTTCACGGGTCCCGGCGGCGACGTCGCCGGTGACCTCGTCCTGGAGTCCGGAGAGGCGTTCGGGGTGTTTCACCAGGGCCTGGGAGCGTTCCGGGTCCAACTGGTCGACGTCCACGTCGAGACGGACCGGGGCGTGGTGGGAGTCCAGGCGCAGGGCGCCGAGCGGGGACACGTTGATCTTGGTGCCGCCGCTCACCGAGGGCCGCAGGGTCATGGTCGTGTCCATGGGCCCCACCGGCGCCCGCACACTGCCGACCGCCAGCAGCCCCAGCCACGCGCCCAGCACCACGACCGCGAGCAGACCGAGTGCGCGGATCCAGGGGCGCGGAGCGGCGCCGAGCGTGGCCAGGGGTGCGCGGGGGCGGCGGCGGGGCCGCAGTCGGGCGGCTGCTGCACGGAACGGAGGGCGGGCCATTGGGCCCGTATGCCCCACCCGGCGGGCGAACATGCGGCCGGACGCGGGCGGCGTGGGCCGGGCGGGTGGCCGCCCCGGAGGAACGCCCCGGAGGAATTCCCTGGAGGAACGCCCGGGAAGAACGCTCTGGAAGAACGGGGGAGCCGGGCCCGCCCCGTCCGGGCCGGCGTACGGGACAATGGCCGGGTGCTGGAGATGACGCGCGAGGAGTTCGAAGAGCTGGTGAGCCTGGCTCTTGACCGGGTCCCGCCGGAGCTGATGCGGCTGATGGACAACGTCGCGGTGTTCGTGGAGGACGAGCCGGAGGACCCGGAGGACCGGGAACTGCTCGGACTGTACGAGGGAACGCCGCTCACCGACCGGGGTGAGTGGTACGCGGGGGTGCTGCCGGACCGGATCACCATCTACCGCGGGCCGACGCTGCGCATGTGCGAGACGCGGGAGGACGTCGTCGCCGAGACGGAGATCACCGTGGTCCACGAGATCGCGCACCACTTCGGCATCGACGACGAGCGGCTGCACGAGCTCGGATATGGGTGAGCGGGTGGGTGCGGCGGCCGCGTACGTGAGCGGCTGAACGCCTCGGCGGCTGGAACTGGTGGCCCGGTGGCCCGTTACGGGTCGGGGCCGCGCCGGACCGGCCCCCGGGAGGACCGGCGGGGCGCCGGCGTCCGAGGGCGGCCCGCCGTGCGGCGGTGGCGCGCGGTGACGTGTGGGGGAGTTGTGTCCGGGCGTGTCCCCGGCGGGTGCGGGGGAGTTGGACAGGTCGCTCATCCGGCTCGGCGTGGCTCCTTCCCGCCGGCGCCCCGCCGTCCCCTGTTCCGGAGGTGCCTCGTGCGCCAGTTGTCCGCCCGCGTCCGCCGGGTAGCCGTCACCGCGCTGACGATCGCCGCGTCCACCGCCTGCATGAGCGTCGGTGAGGACTCCGCGGAACCGGCACCGGCGCAGCCGTCCGGCCGGAAGGAGCAGTCGGCCCACCAGCCGGACGGTGAGACGGTGAGTGGCACCGGACAGTCCGGCCACGCCGGCGGCCGCGCCCACGCGCAGAACGAGCCGGCCGGATCCTCGCGGGCACCGGAACCGGGTGCCTCCGTCGCCACCCCGTCGCCCACCCCGGACAGGGCCGCCCGTCCCGCACCGCGTCCCGGCACGCCGGAGCCGGGCCCCGGCGGTGCTCTGCCCACGCCCGAGCCCAGCACTCCGGCCCCCGAGGAGCCGTCGCCCCCGGAGGCCACTCCGGAACCCACCCCGCCCGCCCCGGAACCGGAGCCCTCGCAGCCGCCGGACGAGCCCTCCGCGTCTCCGGCCGCGCAATTCCGCAGCCGCGCAGCGCAGGCTCCCGGCTGGGCGGAGGCGATGGGGACGCCGATGGCATCACCGCAGGTCGCGCCGGTGTGAGCCGGGTCGCGAGGACGGCGGTTTGCATGAACCGGGGGAGAGTGCGTATGGTAGTAGATCGTTTGATCCATTGCCCGGCGCCGACACAGAAGAGCGCCGTGTGGCGCGTACTCTCCCTTGCCGTGGCTGGACCGCATTGAGGCGGTCGAAATTGCGAATCACGGAGTTACGGGCGCGTGCCGAGACTCCGGAAGGTTTCGCATTTCGCATGTCAATTTCCAGTTCTGACCGTACCGCCATGCCCGAGAACGACGCGATCGTCGACGGCGCCCACGAGGTCGTCGAGATCGCCGAGGCCGTAGTGGCCGCCGAGACCCCCCTTGACACCGCCTCCACCACGACGGCCGACGCCGCCGGTGAAGCCGCCGCCGAGGACGTCTCCGCCGAGGACCTCACCGACGAGGCCGCCTCCGCCGAGGACGCCGAGCCCACCGTCACGTTCGCCTCGCTCGGACTGCCCGAGGGCATCGTCCGCAAGCTCGCGCAGAACGGCGTGACCGCCCCCTTCCCGATCCAGGCCGCGACCATCCCGGACGCCCTGGCCGGCAAGGACATCCTGGGCCGCGGCCGTACCGGCTCCGGCAAGACGCTCTCCTTCGGCCTGCCGACCCTGTCCGCGCTGGCCGGCGGCCGCACCGAGAAGAAGAAGCCCCGCGCGATCATCCTCACGCCGACCCGTGAGCTCGCGATGCAGGTCGCGGACGCGCTCCAGCCCTACGGCGACGTGCTCGGCCTGAAGATGAAGGTCGTCTGCGGCGGTACGTCGATGGGCAACCAGATCTACGCCCTGGAGCGCGGTGTCGACATCCTCGTCGCCACGCCGGGCCGTCTGCGCGACATCATCAACCGCGGCGCCTGCTCCCTGGAGGACGTCCAGGTCGCGGTCCTCGACGAGGCCGACCAGATGTCCGACCTGGGCTTCCTGCCCGAGGTCACCGAACTGCTCGACCAGATCCCCGGCGGCGGCCAGCGCATGCTCTTCTCCGCCACCATGGAGAACGAGATCGGCACGCTGGTCAAGCGCTACCTGAGCAACCCGGTCACCCACGAGGTCGACAGCGCCCAGGGCAACGTCTCGACCATGTCGCACCACGTCCTCGTCGTGAAGCCGAAGGACAAGGCGCCCGTCACGGCCGCGATCGCCGCCCGCAAGGGCCGCACGATCATCTTCGTCCGCACCCAGCTGGGCGCCGACCGCATCGCCGAGCAGCTCATCGAGTCCGGCGTGAAGGCCGACGCGCTGCACGGCGGCATGACCCAGGGCGCCCGTACGCGGGTCCTGGAGGACTTCAAGAAGGGTTACGTCAACGCGCTCGTCGCGACCGACGTCGCCGCCCGCGGTATCCACGTGGACGGCATCGACCTGGTCCTGAACGTGGACCCGGCCGGCGACCACAAGGACTACCTGCACCGTTCGGGCCGTACCGCCCGAGCCGGCAAGTCCGGTGTCGTCGTCTCGCTGGCGCTGCCGCACCAGCGCCGCCAGATCTTCCGCCTCATGGAGGACGCGGGCGTCGACGCCTCGCGCCACATCGTGCAGGGCGCGGGCGTCTTCGAGCCGGAGGTCGCCGAGATCACCGGTGCCCGCTCGCTCACCGAGGTCCAGGCCGACTCCGCGAACAACGCGGCCAAGCAGGCCGAGCGCGAGGCCGCCGACCTCACCAAGCAGCTGGAGCGCGTCCAGCGCCGTGCCGTCGAGCTGCGCGAGGAGGCCGACCGCCTGGTCGCCCGCGCCGCCCGCGAGCGGGGCGAGGACCCGGAGGCGGCGGTGGCCGAGGTGGCCGCCGAGGCCGAGGCCGCGCTCGTGGCCGCCGTGTCCGTCCCGGAGCAGCCGGCCGCGCGCGACGACCGCCGCGACGACCGGGGCAACTTCAACCGCCGTGACGACCGCGGTGGTTACCGTGGCGGCAACGACCGCGGTGGCCGCTCCTCCGAGCGCCGTGACGACCGTGGTGGCCGTTCCTTCGAGCGTCGTGACAACGACCGCCCGGCGTTCCGCGAGCGCCGTGACGACCGTCCCTCGGGTGGCTTCCGCTCCGGCGGTGGTGACCGTCGTGACGACCGTGGTGGGCGTTCCTTCGAGCGTCGTGACAACGACCGTCCGTCGTTCAACCGCGACCGCCGCGACGACCGCCCCTCGGGCGGGTTCCGCTCCGGTGGCGGTGACCGTCGTGACGACCGTGGTGGCCGTTCCTTCGAGCGTCGTGACAACGACCGTCCGTCGTTCAACCGCGACCGCCGCGACGACCGCCCCTCCGGTGGCTTCCGCTCCGGTGGCAGCGACCGCCCCTTCAACCGCGACCGTCGTGACGACCGCCCCTCGGGCGGCTTCCGCTCCGGCGGCAACGACCGCCCGACCGGCCGCCGTGACGACCACCGCGGGGGCACCGGCACCGGCACGAGCACCGGCTCCTTCGGCCGCCGCGACGACAAGCCCCGCTGGAAGCGCAACGGCTGACCGTCGCCACCGCTGAACTGATCGACGCGCAGGGCCCGTACAGCACTCCGGTGCCGTACGGGCCCTGTGTCGTGAACGGGTTCGTGAACGGGGCGGCCCCCGGAGGCCCGGACGTCCCGGACCCGGCAGACGGGCCTCCGGGGGCCGTGCGGGGCGCCACGGGGCTGCGGGAGGCCCCCTGACGGGAGCCACGACGCGGGCGGTGGCTCCTGGAACCGTCCGGGCCCATGCCCGCCTCCACGCCCTGGCACCGGATACCCGATCGGCTGCCGAGCCGCGTGCCGCTATGCTTCGGGGGGTGATCCATCAGGGGCCGTTAGCTCAATTGGTCAGAGCAGCGGACTTTTAATCCGTTGGTTGTGGGTTCGAGTCCCACACGGCCTACCGCTGGACCCCAGCTCAGAGCATGTGCGAGCTGGGGTCCTCGCTCTTTCGGGCAGCATGCGTGAGCGCTGCTGGCCCGCTGCTGGCCCGAAAGGTCAGCGAGAACGCACAACGGCGCCCTGACCGCAGACCGCGGTCAGGGCGCCGTTGGTACGCCTACGGGTAGATGAACCCGGCCACTCCGGGCGGCGGATTCACCGCCTCCCACGCCGCCACAAGGCTCTCGTACCGAGCGTCTACCCACTCCCGCGTCGCGGGTGAAGGCGGGGCGCTCTGAGGTGCTGTGGGCGCCGGGGCCTGGGGAAGGAACAGCAGGGTTGGCATGTCGGCTCCGTTCGTGCAGTGGCCCCCAGCATTCATGATCGAAGAAAGCCGGGTCTACCCTGCATGCAAAAAGATCATGACCGGTCAGCGTGGAACCCGTGCCGCGCGTCATCCCGCCAGACCCTCGCCTCCTGGAGAGACGACGGCGGATCGCTGCCCAGATCCGGGCCGCCCGCCTGCACGCGAACCTGAGCCAGCAGGACGTCATCACCCGCACCGGTATGGACCGGTCCGCCTACCAGGACATCGAGCGCGGGCGGGCCAGCCCCCTTCTCGACAACCTGCTGCGCATCGCCGACGCGATTGGGGTCCCGCTCGCCGACCTCGTCCGGGAGTAGGGCCTGCCCGCACCCCAGGTGCGGGCAGGGTCAGCGGGCCTGCTGCGTTCGTGCCGCGGCCAGTCGTGCCTCGCGGGTCTGCTGAAGCCAGATCAGGTCCTCCATCACCGGGTCCCGCTCGGCCGGCTTCGGCGCGGGCGGCTTCGGCTTCGTGGTGCGGCTCATCGGCGGGCCTTTCGCCAGGCGCGGCCGAGCCGTATGGCGGTCACGCAGGGAGTGGTGCGGCAGGCGGTGCACTGGTAGGTGTGGCCGAGCCAGGTCTTGTACGCGGCTTCGGCGGCCGCCGTCTTCGTCGTCATGACCGTGCCTTCCAGCAGGTGCGGCAGCAGCGGGGGAACCAGAGGACCGAGACCCCGTGCGCGTCGAGCGGGCGGGCGCCCAGGTCGTGCGCCGCGGCGTTGGCCAGCGGGGCCGCGCACCAGACACAGTTCGCGCCGCGCTGCTGCTCGTCGGACAGCGTCACGGGATCGGGCAGAGGTAACGAACGCGCAGGAGGCGCAGGCACAGTCATGGTCGGCTCCAGGTCAAAGGCTGGTGTCTCGACCGTAGGAGCGCAGACAGCGAACGGGGGGCAGGATTCCTGCCCCCCGTTCATCCGTTCGACATCAGGCAGCGAGTAGCCCCAGCCGCTCCGCCAGGTCCGCCGCCCGCTGACGACGCTCCGGCACCTTCGACTCCGTCTCTTCGAGCACGATCCGCCTCGCGTAGCCGTTGTACCGGATCGTCTCCGGCGCGGCCTCGTGTGCCCGCTCCAGCGTCGCGAGCGCCGTCTCCTGCTGGCCGTTCAGCTGGTACGCCCGAGCCTCCTCGATCCGGTGACGGGCCAGCCGCGGGCGGGACGGAATCGCCTGGGCGTCTGCCGTGTTGACCTGGCGCACGGACTCGCCGCCGGCCCGAAGCTCCACCGCTACCGTGACCGCGTGCGCGCCCATGATGGCCTGCGAGAAGCTCGTCACCGGGTGGTAGTAGGCCGCGGGCAGGCGTCTCGCCGTGGTCTGCGCCTTGTCCCACCACCCCCACGCCGCCCCCTTCAGTCCCCGCCGGGCGGCGGTGTACCCGGCCTCGAACTGGAGCGCCCCGGCGATCGCACGCACCCGGTCATCAGCGTCCGGAAGGAACCGCTCAAGGTAGGCCAGCGCCTCCATGGTCATGCTGTCCGCCGCGTCGAAGTGCGTGGGGCCGGAGTCGCGGTGCGCCTGCGCGGCCAGCCACGCGGCAACCCCGATGGCGTGCGGGTCCTCGGACTCCTGTGCGGCGACCATGCCGCGCTCGGCAACTCGCCACAACAGGGCGCTCTCCGGCTGATAGGCGAGGAAGAACTGCGCGAGGCTGTACGTCTCGGAGAGGACCGCCTGCGCCGCGCGCCGGTCGGCTGCCGAGTCAGCCTGCCGCACAGCGAGCTGGGCGTCCCTGATCAGACCAGGCAGAAGCTCACCGAGGACCTCTCTGTGGTTCGCCGCCTGGTGCCGCGCGGCCCACGCCTTCGCCAGCCGGGCCGAGAGATGCGCAGCCGGTGGGGCTTTCCTGTCGCTGCTGAGCGACAGGGTGTTGACCGCGTCCCGCACCGCCTGGAGGCGGGGGTGGCCCGGCCCGATGAAGAGGTCAACCGGGGCCGACTGGTCCCCCGTCAGGTCGGCCAGGTCGCGCACGCGCAGCAGCTCGGCGATCCGCAGCACCACGGGCAGCTTCGGCATGCCGATCTCTCCTCGCTCCACCTGCTTCACCCAGGAGGGGGACCTGCCGAGCAGGCCGGCGGTGACCGGACGACTGAGCCCGCGTCGAGTCCGGAGGATCTGCATGCGTTGACCGAATGCCATCGGGTCGGCATACGGGTCCGGGGTAGCATCAACTGGCATGGCCTTGCCCCTCTCTGTCCAGCTCGTCACTGCCAGGGTATGGGGCAAGGCCCTTTCTGTGGGCCGCGTCACTGCCAGTTGACCCCCCAGGCATGACGAAGCGCCCCCCGCCCCGGCCGAAGCCAGGACAGGGGGCGCGGGTCAGCGGATGAGGGCGAGGACACCAGCAGCAGCACCAGCCACCCCGGTCAGGGCGCCGATCGTCGGCAGAGGCCACCGGGCACGCTCCAGAGCCCGGAGCCGGGTCTCGTGGTCGGCGACGTCCTTGCCAAGATCGGTGAGACCCTGCCCGATCCCGTCCAGCTTGGTCTCCACCCGGGTCAGGCTGTCGCTCAGGGATCTCAACTCCTGGTACATCTGCGCCGGAGGGATGTACACCCCCGGGTCCTGCGGCGTCACCACCTACACCCCCCGCGGGCGGGACGCCGGGTCGGCCGTCGCGGACAGGGTGGACGCAGTGCCCTTCCGGCCGAGTCGCCCGGCCACCCACCCCTTCGCGGAGGACAGGGCCAGGGCGACCGGGGCCGCCCACCACACCGGTATGTCGGCAAGCTCCACGACGACCAGGCCGAGCGCGGCCTGCGCCCCCGTCCAGCCCGCGCGCTCCGCCAGGTCCAGCAGCAGCTTCGTCATGGTGGCCTACTTCCAGTAGAGGAGCTGGGCCTGGCCGGAGACCAGGTCGTGGGTGTCGCCGCCGAAGACGATGTACTCGACGGCCAGTGCCGCTCCGGAGTCGCAGTGGCCGCCCGCGTTGGTGACCGCGATGAAGGTGTCGCCGCCGCTCCCGAGGTGCTCGGTGATCTGGCCGCTCTTCGACTTCTTGCCGCCCTTCGTCTCGTAGAAGCGGGACTGGATCGTCGCCCCGTCGGGGACGCCGGAGAGCCGGAGGTAGACGGTGCCCGAGTAGTCGGCGGGTCCGGTGACCAGGGCGCCGGACAGCGGGACGGACAGCCATTCGCCCTGCGGGCGGTTCTTCGTCTGCTTGACCTTCGGGTTGACGCGCGTCGGCATGTCGTCCTCCTTGCTCTGGTCGGTACCGGGGTTCCAGTCGGCCGGGTGCTCCAGCCGCTCGGCGACGTCGGCGCGAAGGTCCGGCATGCCGAACCCGCGCGGGTCGATCTTGTCGGCGCTCCACTCCAGGTGGCCGATCACGGACTTCGCGCTCCAGCCGTGCGCCCGGCACACGGCGGCCTGGACACGCACGATCGCGTCGTACTGCGCGGCCGGCCACGGATCCTTCCCGTCACCGAGGTTCTCGCACTCCCACCCGTAGAACCGCGCGTTGCCGTCGGTCCCGTTGGCGTTGCCCATGGCGGGAGCCATCGGCCGGGTGCCGTAGGACTCCGCGACAACCTGGGCGAGAACGCCCGGGTCCCCGCCCCCGGCATGGTTGGTGCGGCCGTAGCCGACGAGGTGGACGCGGCCGTCCTTGGCGATGACCCCGTGGCACAGCGGCCCCGGGAGGGTGCTGTGCCCGTCGCGGCACAGGGCCACCGTGGACGCCGTACCTCGGGTGACGGAGTGGTGGACCATGGTGCCGTTGACCGGGCCCCACAGCCCCTTCGCGTTCCTGTTGTGGGTCCGCCAGGCGCCGACCTCGGTGACGGCGACGCCCTCGTCGCGCAGCGCCTTGAGGAGCGCGGCGGCGGACAGTGGTTCGGGCATAGAAGTCTCCAGACATGCAGAAGCCCCGGGCCAGAGCGGCGCGGGGCGGGTGGGGGGGCGGTGCCTCAGCCGAGTTCGAGGAGTCCGGTGACCCAGAGGTTCCCGGACGAGGCGTACAGCGAGGCCGGGGCCACCGGGCTGGTCGACGCCCCGGAGTACAGGTAGATGCGGGACAGGTCCAGGCCCACCGACACCCCGCACCGCAGGGCACGCGCCGCGTAGTACTCATCGACGGTGACCTGCACCGACGACACCCGGACCGCACCAACCGGGTGCGTGATCTCCAGATGGTCCGGGTGCTGGATCAGCCCGTTCACACCAGAGGGGGCGTGGGCCGAGTCGGCCAGCACCTCCCACCCCGCGCCGGCTGCCTTCTGCCGGAGCACGCAGGACAGCAGGGCCAGCCGGGGCCCGCCCTCCGTCGCGAGGACGTGCGTTGTCATTCAGACCACCTCGTAGATCGTCACGGTGATGGAGGAGTACACGTTGACCTGCTGGCCTGCTGAGGGTGAGGCCACCAGCTTCAGGGTGTGGGTCCCGGGGGTGGGGATGGTGCCCCGGTAGGTGTGGCCGACGCTGTCGGTGAAGGAGGCACCGGAGCCGGCGTGGGAGTCGCGGAACACGGCGTACTCGCCCTGGATCGCCCCGTCCACGGCGACGTTGCCGGACCCGAGCGCGGTGCCGGAGGTGCTGGTCACCCGGTAGTCGAACCAGGCGTCCACCACATAGACCGCGTTGGCTGTCTCGGTGGTCAGGGTGATCGTGGCCCCGGGGACGTCGGCGTTCGTCGCGGCTCCGGACAGGGCGCTGGTGGCGACGGCCCGGTACGTCTTCGGCTGGAGCCGGTTGAGCTGCTGGGCGGTCACGACCTGGCCCGCGAGGATCGGCATGTGGGCGTCCTTCCTAGAGTGCGGCGCGCATCGGACGGGCGAGCCGGACCCGGGCCCCGGCGGCGTGCGGCTTGACGATGCCGTTGATGGAGCGGGTCACGGTGAACGTCTGAGCCAGGCCGGTGCCCGTACAGGAGGTGACCCGCATGACCTCCCCGCCGACCACCACGTCGAACGGGAACATGGAGCCGAACCCGGCGGTGTCGATCCACCGTGGGCCGGGCGACGAGGTGACCGCGACCGACGTGGCCGACGCGGTGACACCGCCGGTGAGGGTGCACCCGTCGGTGTCCGGCCGGCCGAGCACCGGGTCGCCCACCACGCCCACCGTCCACGGCCCCGCGGGGACGCAGTTCATGGCCAGCGACCACTCGTACAGGCCGAGGATCTCGGTGTACCCGTGCATGTGCTGGTCGATGGTGCCGGGCGGCAGCCACGGCGGCGGGTTGGCGATCTGGACCCGGTCGCCGATGTCCATCGCGAGGACCTGGGGGATGAGGTGGGGGGCGGCGTGCAGCCACACGGTGATCGTCGGGTAGCGGGCCTCGTCCCACGTGCCCAGGTGCATGCGCCACTGAGCATGGACAGGCGGCTGCGAGTCGGTGGCGAGCGACAGGGTGAGGGACTCGTCGTAGGGGCCGACACCGTCCGGCGGCGGCAGGACGGACAAGGCACCGGTCTCCAGGACCGCCCGCGCGGACGAGCCTCCCCGGCGGGTGACGGTGACGTCGTTCCGGAGGTGCTGGTCGTCCTCGACCGGCTCCAGCGGCGGCGGCACCTCCCCCCGCGCCCGGTAGTCCAGGGCCAGGGCCACCCGCTGGTTGTACAGCGTGGCCCGGTCCCGGTACACCAGCGCCGTCGCGTCACGCCGCTCGTACAGGATCCCGCCGTCGGTCTCCGCACACTCCTCCAGCAGGGCGAGGTAGGTGTCCGGGCGCTGCGGGCCCATGGCCTCCGACAGCTGGGTGGTGTCGCCGTCGATCCACGTCAACGCGACCTGGTCGGGCTCCTCGGCGGCCAGCCGCGCCAGACGGTTCAACGCGGTTTCGCCGGTGAAGCCGTCGTCGGCCCCGGCGAAGATGTTGCTGCCGGGCGGTGACGTGGTCAGTGCCCCGGTGGCCGGGACGTCGAACACCGCCAGGTGCCCGAGGACCATGTCCGCAGCACTCTGGCCGTAGGTTCCGCTGACGCCCACCACGGCTCCCTGCGCCCCGGTGAACACCGTGCGGGAGATCCAGCGGGAGTTCGTCGCGATGTCCCGCCAGCTGACGTACAGGTACGTCGACCCCCCGCTCGCCGCGGTGTAGAGCGCGAGCCGGTTCCACTTCCCGGTGAAGTCGGCCAGGGCGGGGGCGTTGGAGTAGACGAAGAACGCGATCACTTCGCCGGCCGAGTCCCTCGCCTCGATCCGCACCCCGGACGGTGACGCGTACACGGTCGCGGTCCGCATCACCGACCCGGCCACGTCGACGGAGAGCACCTCCGTCTGAAGGGTGGGCATCTGCGGCAGGTAGTAGACGGCCTCGACCTGCCAGCCCTGGGCGGTGCTGCGCGGGACCGTGGCCTGGAACGAGGACGGGGTGGTCGTCTTGGGCAGCGGACTGCTGCCGCCGAGCGAGTCGTCCGCGGCGAAGTCGAAGCCCGGCATCTGCGCCGGCGCGATGCCGGGCAGCGGGGAGTAGGCGGCTGTGGCGGTGTCGCCGTCCTCCATCGGCCAGTACGCGATCAGGTGCGGGTCGGAGGGGATCCGGCGCCGCAGCGTGGAGTCGAGGGCCTTCTTGCCCTGGCCCATGCGGCGGGTCACGCCGGACGCTTCGATCGGCACCCACACGTCGGCGCCGGACACGTCCCACCGCGACGGCCAGGACGACACCTCCCCGTGGAACCGGTACTCGCGGTCCGAGACGCGGGCCCCGACGCCGAGGGCCCAGGTGCGCCCGGCACTGTCCGCCCACGTGGTGGTGCCCTCGGCCAGGGCCCGCACGTCCAGGGCGGCCACGACCGTGCCGCCGATCCCGGACCGGACCTCGGCCCGGTGGACCCGCCCGGCAACCGGGGCGACCCCCGACGCGGCGATCGGTGCGACCTCCAGCGGGGTCGTCCCGGCGTAGATGCTCGTGACACCGGCCGCGCCGACCGGGTCCCCGATCTGCGTCCACGGCCCGGCCAGGGACGCCGCCCAGTAGAACGTCGCGGTGAAGCCCCCGCTGCCGTTGTTCACGTCGAGGACCGCACGGACAGCGGCCCGGCGCGGCAGAGCGGGCAGCACGACCTGCGCGAACAGGCTGTCCGCGCCGGTCGTTGACCAGTTGAGGATCAGGAACCCGTCGAGGATCCGCAGCAGGTAGCTACGCTGGTTGGTCGCAGAATTCCACCGGCCGAGCAGCGCCTGCGACGTTGACGACGTCCAGTCGGTGGTCGCCTCGACCCGGAGGTCGATGTCGCCGGTGATACGGAGCGGCGCGGCGTCCGGGGTACGGGCGTAGGAGGCGGTACTCCCGGCCAGCTGGAGGTAGGACTCCGGGCCCTTCACGGACACCCGGATCGGGGTGTTGCGGCCGATCAGCCCGTAGTACGGACTCATGGGGTTCCGTGGGGAGTACTTCCCCGCCCGGTTGTTGAGCTTGAGCGTCAGCCGGGAAGGGCCCGGCTTCGTCGACTCGCTTTTCGCGCCCCGCTCGATACGGATCGGCTCGGACTCCCGCACGTCGCCCGTGACGGTCGTCCACGTACCGCCGATCTGGAGCTCCGTGCGCCGGTCCAGGGGGAACGTCACGCCTGCCTCCTCACTGCCCGAAGGCGATCTGTACGTCGCCGCGCCCCTCGACGCGGACGATCTCCTGCAACGCAGTACGCAGGGCGCTGGTGCCGCCGCTCGCGTCGAGGGTCACGCGGATCTCGCCGTGGCTCTGGTCGCCGCCGGTGCGGCCGACGCCGGCGGCCGACCGCATCAGGCCTTCCAGCTTCGACAGGGGCAGCACCGCTTCCTGCTCGGCACCTTCACCGATCATGGCCAGCGTCGGACCGGTCGTGATTCCGCCGTCCGCGAGGTACGGGATGTTCGGGGTGTTCAGGGTCATGCTCGGGATGGACACGCCCATGATCGAGCCGCCGCCGATGGTGAAGCTGAGGTTGTTCCACATGCCGATCACCCGGTTCACGGCAGCCCGGAAGTTCGTGACGATGCTGTCCCACATGCCCGACGCGGCCCGGCCGATCTGCCCGGGGAGGCCCCGGATGAACGAGACGACCTGCCCGAACCAGCCCGCTACACGGCCGGGGACCGCGGCCAGCCAGCCGACCGCGGCGAGAACGGCGGAGACGGCGACCTCGGTCTTGTCCTCGACCCAGCCCCAGCCCTCGTCCCACTTCCCCTTCACCCAGTCGACGGCGGACCCGACCTTGTCCGAAACCCAGTCGGTGCCCTGGCCGACCTTCGTCTGGATCCAGTCCCAGGCCTTGCCCGTAGCCGCGGCGATCTCGTCCCAGTAGACGATCACCAGCACGATGATGGCGATCAGGGCGACGATTCCGGCGATGATCCAGGTGCCGGGGAACGCCCACAGGGCCGCGTTCCACGCCCACTGAGCGATCACGGCCAAGCCGATCGCCACCCCGAGGACGAGCAGTGCGCCCGCGAGGATCTTCACCAGGCCGGGGTTCTCCTGCATGAAGTCGGACAGGAACGACAGGGCAGGCTGGAGGATTTCGCCGAGCGTGACCGACATCGTCCGCCAGATCGCGTCCAACGACTTCGACGCCTCGATCGAACCTGCTGCCTTGTCCGCGGCGCCGGCGACGTCGTCCATGCCCCCTGCCGCAGCAGCGGTGGCCGGGTCCATCGCCCACAGGGCGTCCGCGCCTTCGCCCGCCATGTCACCGAACAGTTCCACCCCGAGTGCGGCCTGGTCGGCAGGATCCTTCACTCCTCGAAGCGCCTTCAACGTCTTGCTGATGGCTGCCTCGGCGCTGTCGCCACCCTTGCCGATGTCCGACAGCATCTGCCCCGAGTCGAGCCCCAGCTCCTTGAACGCGTCGGAGGCCCGGTCGGTCTCCTCGCTCGTGATGCGGGCGAACTCGTGCACCACGTCGGCGGCTTGGTCGATGTCGCGGCCGCCCGCCTGCACGTACTGCGACATCATCCCGAACGCGGTCTTGCCGTCGATGCCCATGCGCTGGAAGTGCTTGCCGTACTCCTCGATGACCTTGGGGATGTCGTCGCGCATCATCGCGGGGAGTTCTTGCGCGGCGGCGGTGAGGATGTCGAACGCCTCGGCGCCGTCCTTCGCCATCCCCATCTTGATCATCTTTCCGGCGGCGTTCGCGGACTCGGCGACGTCCAGCTCGAACGTCTCGCCGAGCATCAACGCCTTCTTCGTCATGTCGTCCATCTCGGCGTCGGTCAGCTCACCGACACCGCCCATGGCCTGCGCCACGACACCGAGGGCGTCACCGACTTCCTGCATGGACTCGCCCCACCCGGCCGCGTACACCCGGCCAGCCGCGTCACCCGCCCGTGCGGCCTCGGCCTCGTTCAGCCCGAGCTGGTTCTGGAGGCTGGTCTCCACGGCCTGCAAGTCCATCGCGGCGTTGAGGCCGGCCACGAACATCCCGCCGACGGCGGCCCCGGCCGCCGCGGTCTGGATGCCGCCGAGGCTGGACTCGACCTCGTCCGCGGCTCCCTGGGTACCTGACGTGAGTTCCTCGGTATCGATGCCGATCGCAACAAGCAGTTCTTCGAGGGTCGCCATCACGGTCTCCCTTCTCTGAGATCAGCGCCCCCGAGGCGGGCGTTCATCGCCTTGACCTGCGCGAGCATCTGCCGCCAGTCGCCGGGCTGCCGCTTCGCGCCCTGGTCCCACACCGGTACGAAGTCCTTCGGCTCGGCCTTGCGTCCGCCCTTGCCGCGGGCGGTGTTCGCAATGGTCGCGGCGAGGATGCCGTGCAGGACGTCCTGGCGCTCCGGGCCGAGAGGGCCGGCCACGTGCTCGTAGGCCATCCACTCGGCCAGCTCGTCCGACGTGCAGCGCGCCAGGAGCTCGGGCACGGTGCAGCGGAGTTCGAGGGCTAGTCGGTGGTAGAAGCGCCGCTCGGGGGCGCTTCGGAGTTTCCCGCCTTCGCCTCCACGTCCTCCTTGCGGAGCCCGGACAGGCGCTGGGCGACCTGCCCGACGCGTTCGAGGACGGCCCCGTTCTTCCGGCCGAGCGCGGCGATCTCCTTGTCGGTGAACAGGCGCTCGAAGTCCTCGCCGACCAGGCACTTGGCGCACAGCTTCGCGAGCTGGTCGGTCATGTTCATCCGCTGTACGGACCCGTTCGGGCCCAGGACGACGAGGCTCGACTGGTAGGCGTTGCGGTCGGTGCCGGACATGCCGAGGACCCGAACGGTTCCGCCCCACTCGGGAACCTCGACGTCCTCCCACTTCCGGTCGTCCGCCGCGCTGATCTGTTCCTTGCTGAGCAGTGCCATGAGCGTGATCCGTTCAGGAGATGGTGGGCTTGCCGGACACCTTGAAGGTCAGGGACGCGGCAGCCTTGTCGTCGTAGGGAGCCTCCGGCTCGAAGCCGGTGAGGATCGCGGGGAACGCCCACGTCGTGGCGTCCTCGTCGGGGAACACGATCTGGTAGTTCCGCGGCGCCTTGTCGTCGAAGTCCGCGACCAGCAGGTCGTGCAGGGCGGGCTGGTAGTTGATGTCCGCGGACACCTCGCCCGGGTCCTTGAGCCCGCCGAGGAACTCCATCCACCCGTCCGGGCTGCCGTGGCTGGTGACGTCGAGGGTCTCCCTCGTCAGGCCGGGCCCCGACAGGTTCGTAATGTCGGCGATCTCGGTGAAGACCTCGGGGGTCTCCCCGTCGCCGCGCTTGAGCTTCGTTCCGAAGCCGTCCATACCGGCCATGGCTGCCTCCTTGGGCAAGAAGAAAGCCCCGGCCGGGTGGCGCGGGGCGGGTGGTGGGCGGGGTCAGTGCTGCTCTGTGACGACCCGGTACCGCAGCACCAGGTGCCGGATGTCACCCGGTGGCTCCGGGTCGGTGAGCGTCTGGGAGAACTCGAACCGCGTCGCAACATGGGACAGCCCCGGAACGGCCAACGGCTGATGATCCAGAAGTTCGTTGACCCGGGTACCGATCCGCAGCACCCGGGCATACCCGCGGTACTGATCCCACACGTGCAGAGTCGGCACGGTCTGCCGGCCGAACCCACCGTGCCGGTTGTCCGGTGTCTCGATCGCCTCACCGATCACGATGAACGGGTAGGCGGCGGTCTCGGGGACGTAGTCGTACACCGTGCTGTCCGGCGTCGCCGTGGCCCCCCGCATGGCACCGACCATGGCCAGCAAGGTCGTGTCGCCACGCAGAAGACCAACCATGGCCCCCTGCACGCCGAGCATCGGGGACGGGCCAGTCGTCACGGCAGAGCCCTCCTCACCTCGTCCTGAATCCGGGCCCCGATCTTCGAGCGCTCCGCCGCAATCGCCGGGCCGAGCGACGGGCGGGCCCGGATCTTCCGAGTGCCGAACTCGTGGAGCACCGCGTAGAAGACATCGCGGTCCCACCACCCGATCTCGGCTCGCAGCTGGTTGTTGTGGAACCGCGCCTTCGCGCCCTTGCGCAGGTTCCCGGACTTGAACCGCACACCGGCGGCCGCATCCGCGCGCACCGCCTCCGCCGATTCCTTCAGCGCCTTGAACGCGGCAGCCCGGATCGTCGGCGTGAGGTCGTCCAGTTGCTCGCGTAGCCGATCCAGGCCCTGAACGTTGACTGTGATCCCGCTGCGCCGGGTACCGCCGCCTCGACCGCCCGCGCGGCCCCGTCTGCGCGCCATGGCTACTTCTGCTTCCGGCGGATCGCGGCGAGTTCACCGGCCACCGCGATCAGCCCCCAGGCGATGGCCCGGGAGACGTCCGTGTCGACGCCCCCGAGACCGAGGTAGTCCTCGGCCGTCCGCCGGGCTTCGTGCGGCTCGGTCTGCGGCAGCCGTGGCCGCTCTTGTCCCGTCATGCTCAGGCACCTTCCTTCTGGATCAGCTGGCACGGGGCCTTGCTGTAGATGGGGGTGGACGGCTGGACGGCGGCGAGCACCTTGAACACCTGCGCCTGCCCGAGCCGGTCGACGCCGCGTAGCTCGTCGCCGCGGCGGACGTCCGCGCGGGGCAGAACGAACACGGTGTGGTCGTGCTTGGACTGCGCCTGCGCGGCCAGCATCCGGTCCGCGTTCGACGGCTGATCGACCTTGGCCCGCACGGTGCCCGGCTGGCGGACCATCGTGGTGGTCTGCCCGCCGTACCCGTCGTCCACGGTGGCCGGCCGCCACACCTCCAGGCGCCGGTTGAAGAACCGGCCAGGCCCTCTCACCGCGACCGCACCAGCCCGGCCCCGCCACCAAAGCGGGCGGCCAGGCGCTCGCGCAGGTACGCGGGCAGCTCCATGTCGGTGGCCAGGCCGTCCCCGCCGTAGGTGACCGCGTAGTCTCCGATCCGCTCCGACGTGATGACCTGGGTGCCGAGGCTCGCCCCGTCGTCCTCAGCGCGGTACGAGGCCATGGCCCCGGCGACCAGGCGGCCGACCAGGTCGATGATGTCGTCCGGCACTGTGGGCAGGCCATGCGTGTAGGTGACCTCCACCTCGGACGGTTCGGCGCGAGTCCAGCCGCCGAACCTCCACAGCCTGTCCGAGCGGAGCCGCCAGTCCGTGACCGTGGCGCCGTCGATGGCGACCGTGTCCACGGACTGGATCGGCGAGCCGGGCAGCCGCAGCCGCTGGTCCGCCTCACCCTCCAGCATCACCGTCGATGTCACCTGGGAGATCGGGGACCCGGCCGCTTCCCGGACCGCAGCCGAGGCCACAGCGAGGTACCGCTCAGCGACTGCCGTCTCGTCGTCGTCAACGGTCAGGCCGAGGGCGGCAAGGTCAGCCAGAGTTGCAAGCGGGTCAAGCGCCACGGCGCGCCCCCTTCGGTCAGGCTCCGCTGATGATGCCGCGCAAGCGCAGCGCCGCCAGCAAGGCGTTGTAGGCGGTCGTCGCCTCGGCCAGATCAGCGAACTCCGCCGATTCGTTCACCGCGGTCGCCGACCCGATGAGGAGTCCGGCGTGGGTGTGATCGGACGCGGACGCTGTGGTGGCAGTTCCGCCCGCGAGCGCGCGCACGCTCGCTGTGCCCGCTGCCGCAGCGCTGAGCCGGGGGTCGTTGCCCGCGACTGCGGACGACGCCGTCGCCCCGATCGTCGGCGGGAAGGTCTCCGGCTTGTCCGCGATGTCGTCCCACGAAGGGGCGTCACCGCCACCGCCGGACGCGCCCGCGACCGGCACGTTGTGGACAGTCCGGCCATCCGGATACCGGAGGTCGTACAACCCGGCTTCCGCCACCGCAGACCACGCCCCGGACGCCAAGTCCGTGACGGCCGGGTTCCGGGCCGGAACGGTTCCGGCGTCGTCCTGCCACAGCTGGGCCAGATCGCCGGTGCCCGCGACGAGAACGGTGACCTCACCCGCACGAATGAGGTCACCGTTCGCCGCACGGGCCACCTCTGTGTAGCGGCCCAGCGCCATCACGACCACATTTCGATGAGGTCGGCCTTCGTGTAGTTCGCTGCGTCCTCGGCCGACACGTGCCCTTGGCCGACCACGAACGCGATCCACTCGGCCTTCGACGCGTTCACGGCGGGCCGCGGGACCCGCCCGGCAGTCAGGTCACTGCCACCCTGTCCCGGGCCGGCGTCGTCGCCCTCGACGGCAGCGGGCGCGCCCGCATACGGGGTGCCGTCGGCGTTCACGCGGGGCAACAGACCCCGCTCGTAGCGCTCAGCGATGCCCTCGGGCAGAGGAAGGTCCATCGTGAGGATGGCCCCGCCCTCCCCGCGGACGTGGATCGTCTCGGCCATGTCAGGTGTTCCTCGGGATCCGGAGTGCGGCGATCGTCGCGCCGGTCGTCTCGCACTCGATGAGCATCGACCCGTCGGCCTGGACGAAACGCCCGGACTCGAACGGGCCGATGAACTGGACGCCGGTCGTCGCGGCGACGGTCACGACCAGGTCGCCCTGCCCGGCCGCGAGCGCGGGCGGGTGGGCACCGGCCTTGATGGTGATGTCCTGCTCGGCCCCGGTGTTCGCGACGCGCAGCAGAGTCAGCTCCGGGAACGCGTTGCTGATCTGCATGTTGTTCGCCGGGGCGGCGACCGTGGTCGTTCCGGCGGGCTGCGCGAGGCCGCCGTTCGGCACGAGGTTGGTGTACGGGATCTGTGTGGTTGCCATGGGTCAGACCTCTCAGGCGGCGGGGTTGATGAACGCTGCGGCCATGTGGTCCGGACGGACCATCTTCGCCCCGTACAGGGCGAGGCCCTTCACGGCGTCGGAGAACGAGGACTCGGGGCGGTACGCCTCGGTCTTGTTGATCTGCTCGGCGAACGTGATCGCCGCGTTCGTGCCCGCGGTGACGACCTGCGTGTCCCCGGCCGGGGTCGGGATGTTGTTCGACTCGTAGATGTCGAACCCGGCCGCCCGGCCGACCATGCCGTTCCGCAGGCCGGCGTCGGTGCCTGCCTCGTTGACCTTGATGAACCGGGAGTCCAGGAGCAGCGATGCGTAGAACTCGGCGGACACGATCGCGTACCGGCCCGCCGTCGGGACGTTGGCCCGCGTCAGCCGGGTGCGCAGCGGGACGAGGACCTTGTCGTAGGCGTCGGTCGGTGTGCTGTACGTGTCGATCGGCGAGCCCTGGGCGTTCAGGAAGTTCGCCGTCTGGATCTGCGTGAACAGTCCGGCCACGTACTGGTCGACGGTGTCCGCGAGCGCGTAGGCCGCCTCAGACATCGCCTGGGGAACGAGGCCGCCCTTGGCCTGCCGTGCGTCCACGTCGTCGATGCTGAACGCCCAGTACTTCGACTGGTCCACGGTCAGCGTGCGCTGTCCGGTGGTCAGCTTCTCCGGCGTGATGACGGTCGAGCCCGGCACGTAGTTGCCGACGGCCGGCCGGGACACCGACGTGATGCGGACGGTGTCACCCGCCTCGCTGATGTCGCCCTCGTAGTCGCGGTTCACGACGGTCGGGCCCGCGTAGATGAGGTTCTTCCGGACCGCGACGAGCAGCCGCGAGGACCAGATTTCGGGAACGAAGTTCCGCACGGACATGGTGTTCTCCCTGGTTACTTGCCGCCCATGAGGTCGTCGAGCCGGCCGTCTTCACGGGCCTTGTCGATCGCCTCGGCGGACATGGACTTGAGGTCTGCTCGGGTGAGCTGCTTCGGTCGGCCCGCCTTGCGCGCTGCGCCGCCGTCGCCGGTGCCCTGGAACCTCTTCGCCGTTGCGGCAGCCAGGTAGGGCTTGGTCCTGATGAGCTCGTTGATGGCGTCGGTGACTTCTTCGGAGTCGAGGTCACCGTTCTCGTCGACCTCGAACTGGTCGAGGTCGAGGAACTTGTAGGCGTCCGCGGGGTCGGCCAGCACGCCCTTGGCGGCCGCCTTCACCTCGGCACGGATGATGCGGGCGTTGGCCTTCCCAAGCGCGGCCTGCTCGGCCTCGCGGCGGGCAGTCGCGGCCTCGTCGTCGGCGGCGGCCGCCGCCAGCTGGTCTTCGAGGGCCTTGCGCTTGTCGCGCTCGGTGCGCCACTTTCCCTTCATCGACGCCAGGGCCCGCTTGCCCTTGTCGCCGAGCGCGTCCGCCCCTTCGGCGTCGTCGGTCTCGTCGTCGCCCTGACCATCGCCGTCGACGTCCGAGGCGCCGTCGCCCTGGCCGTCGTCGTCGGTCTCGTCCTGGCCCTCGCCGTCGTCGGTTCCGTCGCCGCCGTCGGCGTAGAGGGTGAACGGGTCGGCGTAGGGGTGGGCCCAGCCGGGCGCGTGCGCGCGCGTGCGGGCGTGACGGGGCAGGGTGCTGCGGTTCATAGGTGTCTCCCGTTGCGGGGGTGGGCCCATGCGTTGCGCGCGGGCGGGGGATCAGAGGAGGTAGCCGTACCGGCGCAGCAACCTGACCTGGTGCTCCCGGTCGTCGGTCTGCCGGAAAATCTCCTCGGGCATCAGCCGGGGCCCTTTGCTGCGGGTGGCCTTCCGGGCGATGCCGCGTTTCGTGGTGCTCTCGGTCGTGGCCTGCACGGTCCGGCCGAATGCGACTGCGGTCGTCATGCCGCGGCGGGCGTTGACGACCATGCCGATGTCGGCCCCCTCGTCGATCGCCTTGACCGCGGCCTCGCCGAACGCAGCCTTCCGCTGCTTCTCGGACATCGAGTCGTAGACCTTCTTCGGGTCCTGCGCCTCCGGCTTGTGCTCAGCCGTGACGGGCTCCATGCCGCAGTGACAGCGCGGGTGCCGGGCGAACCCGGACGACGTCCCGTACTCGCGGCCGGCAAGCACGATGCACCGCGAGCACGCACCGGCCTCCACGACCCGGATGTACGACGTGACCGCGGGCCGGGCCACCATCGCGACCTGGTCGGCGGCCCGCCCGGCATCCGCGACAGCGGTGCGCACCATGAGGTTCAGCAGGGCCTGGCCTCGCGCCATGGCGTGCGCGATGGGCATGCCCTGACCGACCAGACGAAGCGTCGTCCGTATCGGGACCTGAAGAGCGTGGGCGAGGGGCGTGCCGTCCCCGGTGATCCCGGCCAGCGAGAAGGGGTCCAGCCGATCGGATTCGGCCTGGCCCGGGTCGCGGCCCAGGAGACGGAGCAGCCACGGCTCGGTGCCCTGCGCGGCGGCCAACTGGGCCCCGGCCACAGCTGCGATGACCGGCCCGAGAGCAACCGACCACGAAGCTGACAGGCTGTCCCGGTCTACACCCCGCCACGCCCCCTGCGCTGCCCGCGCCGCAGCCAGAGCCAGACGGACACGGGACAGAGCATGGGCCGTCGCGAGCACGCCGGGCACTACGCCGCCTCCTCGGAGTCGGAATCTTCCTCAGCCTCATCCTGCGGCGCCGGGCCGGCGCCGCCGGTGAGCTGCCGGGTGATCTCCGAGACGGGGTCCATCTCCAGTTCTCGTTCCCGCATCGCGACGACGTCGCCCACCTCGGTCGGGGTGAGCCCGTACCGCAGAGCCAGCCACTCGAAAGGAAATCCGAGCTGCTTCAGCTTCAGCAGTGCGTCGGCCATCTGCGCGTGAGACCGCGACTCCGAGTCGGCCCACAAGACGCGGCCGGAACGCATCGCCGCAGCCTTGCCGTCCTCGCCCTTCGCCAGAGCGATCAGCCGCGCGACTTCGCGCAGCCCCTGCCCGAACCACAACTTCTTCTCGTCGACTCGCTGCACCAGCCCGGTCTCCGCAGCTAGCAATGCGTCACCGGAGAGGTTCGCCATCTTCCCGATGAGGTAGTGCTGAGGGGTCCTCGTCTGGGCCGCGAGGTGGCCCACCGCAACCTCGATGATCCCGGTGTACGCGGCCAGGTTCGCGGCCTGCCACTCGGCGATCTTGGCGTCCTTGCCGGTGATCCACGCAACGCGGTCGATCTGGAACTTGTCGAGGTCAACGGGCTGCTTCCCGATGATCTCGCCCGCGCTGTTCAACTTCGGAATCATCGGGCGCTCGGCACCCATGACGACACGCTGCGGGAACGAGGCATAGTCCGACGCGGTGAACAACTGTGCCCACAGGAGGTTGATGGCGTCCTGCATGGACGTCACGCCATCCACGTCCGACATCGGCTCGTCGACGAGCATCGGTTTGTTCGGCAACTCCACCATCGGCACGACGCCCATGGGGTTCGGCTGCGGGTTCGGCTCGTCGCCCATGTCTCGCGGCTGCCAGCGCTTCAGCTCCTCGTCGACATCAGCCATCTGTGGAGACTTGTCCTGCTGAGCGAGCGGCCGGCAGAACTTCCACACCTCGTGCTTCAGGTACAGGGTGGCGTAGTCCTGGTTGCCGTCCTGCCACCGCTTCAGCGCAGCGCGACGCAGACGGCGCGAGCCGGGCTCGTAGGCGACGATCGACTGCGAGGCGTCCTCGAACGTGACCACCGGCATGTCGGGGTCATCGGGGTCGCCCCAGACGAGCACGAAGCAGCGGGCGCCCGTCACGGATCCGAGGAACCCAAGCTGGCTGTCCACGTCCAAGCCGTTGACCTGCCAGACCTTCCACAGCTCCCTATCCGCAGAGGTTTCGCCGTCGGCCTGGAAGCCGGTCACGGTCAGCCGCTCCACCGGGGAGTCGGCCACCACCTGTGTCCAGTTGTCGGAGAAGTCGCGGTACCGGTCCCCGTGGAACTTCGCGAACTCCGCGCTCGCGAACTTCAGCCGGTGATTTCCCCGGTAGTAGGCGTTGTGCCGGTCGATCGGGCCGCGCCGCCGGATCAGCTCGTTCTCCAGCAGCGCGACCAGCTGAAGGGCCTGCCCCTCCGTAGCCATGGGCCCTCCCTATCCGCCGTAGTAGTAGGACGTCTCCAGCTCGGCGAGGCCGGCCGCGATCACGTCACCCAGCGCTTCGTGCGCCAGGATGCTCGGAATGGTCGCGTCGATCTTCTGGCTCGGGCTGGCCTTCTTCAGCACGTACCGGTCCATCGGCCGCGCGGAAGCCCTTGTGTTCGCGATGTGGTCCGCGGTAATCGGGCAGTCGTCGTGCGAGAACGTCACCGTCCCGTTGGTCGCCCGAACCACATCGGTCTTCAACCGCTCCGCCGCAGAATGCATCTGCACGATCCGACGGGTGTACCAGCGGATCACGCGCTCCTCGCCGTACAGGTCCACCCACTGGTCAATTTCGGTACTCCAGTAGGGCGGATCGGCGTACATCCTGACCACGTCGTACCGGGCCATCAACTGCTCCACGGCTGCATGAACCTCAGCCGCCGGCACCTGCCCGTCGTAGTCCGCCGGGTTCCAGATCGTCGGCTCGTCGTTCGGCCCGTAAACCGGGGTGAACTGGTAGCCGTCCATCGTCTCGGCCCGGATCGCTGTCCAGTCGTCGTTCTCGGACCCGTCGAAGCCGAGCACGATGCGGGTCATGGGTCGGACGCGACGAGGCTTCGCCTTGGCCGCCCACTTCGCCGGATCCAGCCACGATGCCGCCCCTGCTACGCACCGGTTCCCGAAGAACCGTTCGGCCTGCGCCGGGTCCTTCTCCATGATCTCGGCCGCCTCGGCCTCGATCGCGTCCAGGTCGACGTGCGACGACCCGGCGTAGACGATCGTGTGAATCTTCCGACGGTCCCGCTTGTTGCTGTACGACAGCGTCTTCGGGGCCTGCGGGTGGTACCGGAAGATGTCCCGGCGCCTCGACTCGGACGTCGTCTGCGCCACCGAGTTCTCCGACGGGTCCCACCCGTTCGTCGTCTCCATCGACCGGCCACCCATGCCGGCGGTACCGCGGCGCTGGGTCTCAGCGACCCGGCGTAGCTTGTTCGCCGTGTTGTACAGCCCGGTCTCGTCCTGCAACGCGAAGATGATCGGGTTGCCGAGACGGCTGAGCGCGCTCGACGTGACGACGTCGATGCGGCCCTGGTCCCCGACCCGGGTGAACTCCTCACCCACACGCAGCTGCTCGGCCAACGGGCCACGCTTCACCATGGCCTGCAACGGCCGGTAGACGTTCGCGACCTGGTCCTCGGACGTGGCCGTCAACTGGATCAGCGGAGTAGGCCACGGCGTACCCATGGGCTCGCCCAGCTCGTAGTCGTACCACCAACCGCACCCGCACCCGTGCTCCGAGCACCGGTACCGCTCGCCGCCACACGCCCACCCGTTGAACACCACGGGTCCGGCAGCCTCGGCCAGAACCACCGCCGCCGACCACGGCCCCTTGCCGGTCTTCTGAGGCGCGACGATCTGGCTGCGGCGGTAGTGGAACGCCGGCGCGAGCTGGCCCACGGTCGCGGACGGCTTCACCCGGTAGTGGTTGACCGTGCACCAGAGCTGCCACGGGTACAGCTCCATGTCCTCACCCGCGCGGAAGCCGTCCGGGACCGGGCAGTGCCGTTCGATCCAGTCCGGGACGATCCACATGGTGGGGAAGTCGACGACGAACTCGGGCCCGGCGTCAGGTCCCTTCGCCACTGGGCACGACCTTCAGCCGGTCCCGGGCCGACGGGCGCCGGACGGGCGCCGCGGACACCGGGCCGTCGGTGACCGGCGCGTCTGCCGACGGGGCGATCTTCCACCGGTTGCGGTTCATGCCCGCCACGCTCAGCCCCAGAGAATCCAGGTACCCGCGGACCATCTTCTTCACGTCCACCCGGGCATCCACGCGCTCGGCCTCGGCCAACGTCCGAACGAACAGGGCCACCTCCAGCTCCTGGCCCATGTCTTCCCACGCGACAGCCTGCGGCTTTGCCCACAGGTCGTCCCACAGGTCCAGCTCACGGTCAGCAGCCTCGGTCAGCGGCCACTCCGGGGCATCGCCGGTCCGGCCTTCCGCCGGCAGCGTCCGCCACCCGCCCTTCTCCATGGACTTCGCACTGCGCATCGAGCGCGGGTCCGGGGGCGGCCCGGACACGGCGCGAGCTCCGCCACGGGGCATGACGATCACTCCTTCAACGGCTGCGTTGCGCAGCCCGTTTGCCGTCACATTGCGTGACGACTGGGGACCTTTGAACCCGGCTGACTTCCTGGCGCCCTCCCCCGCGTCTGGGCCCCCCTGGGCCGCTGGGGGTGTCCCCCTGGGGCGGGTCGCTGAGCGTGACGGCGTTGGTCAGTGTCCGAATGTTTCGCGTGCTGTTTTGCGCGAGTGATGACGCTTGGACATGGCTTGCCAGTTGGTGGGGTCGAAGCCTCTCGGTCCGAGGGGGCCGAGGCCGTCGATGTGGTCGACCTCGGTTGCGAGGTCGCGTTGGAGTGGGGGGAGGGGCGTGCACTCGTCGCACTCGCAGTACGGGTGGTCTTCGAGGTAGCGCGCGCTGGCGTTGCGCCATGCGGTGCCTCGTCCTGCGTTGCGGTGGGGGGGTCTGTCTCGGGTGGCCTGGGCCTGGCATGGGGGGCATCGGCCATGGGGGGTGAGGGTTGGGCAGCCTGGTGTTGGGCACACCTGCATGGCCTTGCGGGGGGACATGCTTACCTCGGCATCAGTTGTCAGCAGAGAGTTCGATGTCCGACGTGGCGCTGAAGCCGATCGGCGTGGCTGGCTTCTCGGCTGGTACGGCAGAGAGGAGTCGAAGGGCAGTTGCCTCGGCGGCTGCCAGCTTCTGTAGCGAGCTGCCCTCTATGTCGATGTCCACGCTCCGACCTTCACCGGACACGCTGATCCTCATGGCTACCTCCTGGCGTGCCGAGGCCCGGCGGTGCGGTGTGCACGGCCGGGCCTGGGTGGGGTCGGTCAGCTCTTGGGGTCGGGGCAGTTCGTGGTCAGGGCGGGCCAGTTGTCGCCCTTAACGCGGCCCCCGGTGTAGACCTGGGAGGCCTGCTCGTCCTTCACCCACTCGCCCATGCAGACGTACACCTTGTCGGTGTCGCTGCGGACGACGGTGACGCTGTAGTTGAGGAACCGGTCGCCGATGTGGTGCTGGGCGTAGTCCTCGACGGCGGCCTTGGCCTGGTCGACGGTGGCGTCGGGGATGACCAGGTCTACGCTGCCGGTCTTCTTCTTCTCGGTCTTGTTGGCGATGGTGTAGGCGGGTCTCACCTTGGCCTCCTCGTCCTTCAAGTCGGTGTCGTTGCTGCCTACGATGGCGGCGACGATGACGAGGATCAGGAGAACGGTGATGGGTAGGCAGCCGAAGCCGAGGATCTTCTTGTTCAGGCGGCGCCGGCGGTTGACCTGGTCCGGTGTCAGGGTCTTGCGGTTGCTCATGATCCCCCCAAGGTGGCGTGAGGTGGTCACGCTTCCATATGTGGGGGTGGGGTGAAGGCGGGGTGACTGTCCTGTGACATGACGAAGCCCCCGTGGTGGCGGGGGCTGTGCGTATGTCTGGACATACGGGTGGTGGGGAAATCGTGGCGCATGAAGCGCCGCAGGTCAAGCTGCTGTGGTTCCGCGCTGTCCGGCACGTGTCGGCTTGGCCGCATACCGGGCTGCCTGAACGTCAGCGACGCGGTAGATCGGGCGCTTGGGGCTGCCGCCGCAGCGGGTGAGGAGGCCACGGCGCACCCAGTCGCGGATGGTCGCGGGGGCGACGTCGGCGGACTGGGCGGCCATGGTGGTGGTGAGGGTGCCGATGGGCGGCAGGAGGTACTCCATGCAGCCAGTGTGGCTCAGCCGGGCAGCGTGGGCAGCGGTTGGTCTGGCACGCCGTGGGTGGCCCTCATGCGCAGCACGTGTTCCTGGAGAACGGGACCGGCGTGGAACCACTCGCGTTGGCCGGGGACACGGAGGGCGGAGAACTGGTGGTGGCGCTGGTTCTCGATGCCGATACTGCCGGGCTCCAGGGCCAGGAGCTCTTCGGGCAGAATCTCCCTCATGCGGCGGCGAAGTTCTGTGGTCGTACCGATCTTGATCAGGGCCCCGCGCCGGACGTAGTAGACCACTGCCTCGTGCTTACCTTCGGCGGGGATGCGCTCTGCCTTGAATGCGCTGCCATCAGCCATTACCCAACGCCGCTGTTCGGCGCGGCCCAGCTTGATGGCGGCAGTGACCATCTCCTCGGTGAGCTCAACCCCTGCTTCGGTGAAGCGTCCGACGGCCTGGACGATCTGAGTGAACGCCGGGTCGGCGCGGTCGATCAAGTCGGCCAGGTGGGCGTGTTGTGCGGCTTCTTTAACGTGCCCCACGCCTTCGTCGCTCCAGATGTGAAGGCGGTTATCCTCGTACATGTCGATCTCCTCGAAGGTCGGCCACGCCCCGGGGCTGTTACCGCAGCCGCCGGGGTTTCATGTGCTCATTGTCCCACGCAGGTAGGACAGTTGGGGGTGTCCAGACGTGGGTGAGGCCCCACCGGCGGGGCGGTGGGGCCTCGGTCCGTAGCGCGGCAGCCAGCTCGCGATCCGGGTGGGTGGTGCCTGATGCGGTCAGGTTACTGCGGGGGTGTGACAGCGGCCGTTCATCGTTCCTTCAGTTCGGCCGGGAGGTCGCCAGCCGCGTAGGCGGGGAGGTCGGGGCGCAAGGCCCGCAAGTCCTCTGCCGTGACCCCCAAGCGGCGTGTGGAGATGGCGACGAAGGGCTCGCCGCACGGCCGGTCGTGGGGGGCGGGGGTGCCCCAGCCTGAGAGCAGTCGGGTGTGGTGGGTGTCCTGGATGCGTGCTCCCTTTCCGCAGCGGCTGCACTTGGTGGTGTAGTCGTCGACGATGAGGATCGCTCGGCGTGCCATGTGGTCATCATCCCTTCTTCGGGGTGGTGTTGCTGGCCTTCTCGGCGGCTCGCTTCTGCTGCGAGGCCTCGTTGCGGCGGCGGAGTTCGTCGATGCTGATCGGTTGGAGTGCCATGATGCGGGTCCTGTCTCGTGGTTGGGGATGGGGCCCGGGGCGGCCGGTCGCCTGGCAGTGAGTCGGCCGCCCACGGGGTTAGGCGTGCTTCGGGGTCCAGGTGCCGTTGTCGAGGTCCGTCAGCTCGTCGATGTGCTCGTCGGCGGCGGCCCGCATGGTCTCGGCGAGTCGGTACTCCCCGGCCTGCATGAGGTCACGTTGGGCGCGGCGGGATGCGGCGATGTCGGCTTGGATCTCGGCGCGGGTCTCGTCGGCGGGCTGGTCGCCGGTGAAGTGGCGGCTGGCGCTCATGACGGGGTCCTTCCTGGGTAGACCGGCGGTAGGTCCGCCGGTAGATCGAGGTAGCTCAACTGGTAGAACCGCAGGTAGACGGGGGTGGTAGACGTCTACGCGGCGTCCGGGACGGCGTCGGCCGGGGAGGGGGTCGGAAGGTCGTCGCGGTGGACGCCGGACGCCACCTTCCCGGCCACCTTCACGGAGCGCCGGACGGGCACCTGGAGAGCGACCAGGTGGGCCCGGAGGTCGGCCACCTCGCGGTGCTCCCACTGGCCGTGGTCCTGGAGGTGCTTGAGGAGCACCGCGAGGTGGACGCCGGGGCGGTCGCCGATGAGGGTCCGGATGAGGTCGAGGAGTTGCTCGCGCTGGGCGGCGGTGTCCTCGGCGGGGAGCGGGCCCTCCTCGGCAGACTCGGGAGCGGCCGTCGGCAGGGCCCGGACGGCGGCCCAGCACCAGAGGGGCACGAGGACCCAGAGGGCGCTCGGCCAGCGGCGGAGCAGCAGCCACACCCCGTACGCCCCGGCGGCGAGGATGGCCAGGCGCAGGATGCATCCGAGGATCGCGGCGATGCCGTGGAGGTCGTCGCGGCGGCCGGCGCGGACCCAGTTGGCAGCGCGGGCGGTCAGGCGGTGGACGAGGATGCGCTGTCCGGCGGTGAGGGTGCGGGCGCCGCGGTGCGCCTTGGTGGTCATCAGGAGTGGCCTTCGAGGATGTTGCGGCCCTTGGCTCCGGCTTCGTTGATGAGGCCGGGGAGTCCGTCGAGGGCTCCGGCGACACCGGCGGTGGCGCAGAGGATCATTCCGGCGGCGAGGAACCCGATGAGGCGGCCCTTGTCGTCCTTGTTGGCGGCCTTGTAGGAGACGACGAGGATCACGAAGAGGAGGAAGGTGACGGCGCCGCCTTCGGGGGTGAGGCGGCCCATGGAGGCGGTGGCGAGGGTGTCTCCGGCGTCGGTGCCGGTGGTGGCGGTGATGGCGGTTCCTCCGGCGCCGCCGGTGGCGGTGCGGGTGCATCCGGCGAGCCATCCGGCGAGGCCGCCGACGCAGATGGTGGCGAGGGCACCGGTGAGGAAGCCCTGGAGCATGGGGATCAGGTCCTTGAGGGCCCGCCCACCGGTCCACCACTTGCGCAGGTAGATGGCCATGATGGCGATGGCGATGAGGCAGGCGGCGAGGGTGGCGCCGGTGCTGGTGTTCACGGTCGGACTCCGGTGATCCAGGTGATCGGGTCGTACAGGTGGATGGCGCCGGCCAGGCCGGTGAGGGAGACGGCGAGGAGCAGGAGGCGCTTGAGGGTGCCGCCGCTGGTGGTGATGCGGATGACGGCAATGGCGAGGGGGGTGAGGGCGAGGGCGTAGCCGGCCTCCTGGCCCCAGGTGTCGCGGGCGAGGGAGACGCACGAGGCCCAGGTCGTGGCGACGCTGTAGCCGATGCCCGGGATCGGCAGGACCGCCAGGGCGAGAGCCCCGCAGATCTGCCAGGGGCGGCCGATGGTGGTGATCCACGCCCAGAGGCGTTGCCACCGGGTCGGCTCGGGCGGCGGCTCGTAGGCCATGACGACGTGCACGTGGAACTGCGGTTCGGGCAAGGGCGGTGGGGCCGGTGCGGGAGCCGGGGGAACGAAGGCGGCCGGCGGCGGCGGAGGCGGGGGTGCCGCGGGGGCTTCGCGCCGCGGCGGGGCCTCCCCCGGGAGCGGCCCGCGGTTCGGAAGGGGGGCGCCGGCCGGGATGATCCGGGTCGGTGTGATCGGTTGGTCGGTCACGACGTCCTCAGTGTGGGATGGCCGCGGCGAGGGCGGCGAGGGTGAGTACGAGGGTGAGGGTGGCGAGGAGGCGGGGTACCTCGTGGGCGACGAGCGCGGTGAGGATGGCCCCGGCGCCGAGGGCGGCGACCGGGAACATCCAGACGACGGCAGTCATGTCTGCCGGGCCTCGCGGAGGTACCGCTTCGCTGTGGCGGCGCTGACGTTGAGCCGCTCAGCGACCTTGGCCGAGGTGAGCCCGGGGTCCTGAGCCAGGAGCTCAGCGACCTTCTCGACGGCCTGAGCCCGTTGAGCCTGCTGAGCGGTGAGCTGGGCGGAGAACCCGAACGACGGGGCCTGGGGCTCAGCCGCGCGGGCTGGGGGCTCAGGGGTCGCGACCTGCGTTGATGAGTGCAGGTAGTGCTGCGGCTCGGCCGGGGGCTCAGCGGGCTCAGGTGTGGGCTCAGCGCGGTGAGCCGTGGGCTCAGCCGGGCTGTATGCGGTGAGCTCCAGCGGCCGGCGGCGGGCGAGTTCGCGGCCCTTGTTCATGCGGGTGAGCTCGATCTCGAAGTCCGTGGACACCTCGGCGAGCTGGAGTTCGGCGTCCATCTCGCGGCGCCGCATTTCGACTCGGTGGCGGGCTTCCTCGAAGGCGAGCCCGCGTTCCATGCGGGCGAGGACGGCTTGTTCGTCGTCGGTGAGGGCGGTGGGGTCGCGCATGTCGGTGAGCGCGAGGAGCCAGACGACCTTGGCGCCGAGGGGGAGGAGGGGCCCGGCGACGGCCATGGGGAGGCTGTCGGCGCGGTGGCCGTGCCAGACGAGGAGTCCGGCGACGGCGAGGAGCGCGGCCCATCCGACGTACGGGACGAGGTTGCGGCCCTTGCCGGCCGGGGCGGGGATGCGGAGGCCGCGGGCTTCGGCGGCGATGACGGAGGCCCAGACGATGTCGGCTCCGACGGCGACGGTGAGGCCGATGCGGCCGGTGCCGAGGAGGTCGACGAGGGACCAGGTGGTCCAGGCGAGGGAGGCGCCGGAGAGGATCACGGCGGGGATGGTGAGGGGCGAGATGCCCTTCGGCCAGTTGGGCATCAGATTCCCTTCGCAGCATCGGTGGCGCGGATGGCGTAGGCGTCGGGTGTCTCGCCGGGGTGGATGGTCGGGAGGGCGGCGGCCGCCCGTTCGATGGCTTTGTCGGCGACGACGTCGGGGAGCCCGGCGGTGAGCGCGAGGGCGGTGCGGTGGAGTACCTCGTTGAGGACGTCGAGGGTCAGCGGAACGAACGGGTCTTCGTCGCGGAGTGCGGCGGCGACGCAGGTGAGGATGGTGTGGGCACGGGTCGGGGCGGCGAGGAGGGCCTGGAGGCCGTGGTCGAAGGCGTCGGTGCTCATCGGTTGGCCTCCTTGTCGAGGGCGGCGACGAGCTGGCGGAGACGCATGTCCAGGTGGACGGCGGCGCGGATCATGGCCTGGTGGTCGTGGATGTTCGCGGTGCTGCTCTCGGCGAGCTGCTCGCGGGCGGCGTCGATCGCCATGTCCAGCGGGAGGGCGTACGAGGCGTCGGTCTCCGGGGCGTACAGCGGGTCGTACAAGGTGGTGGGGTCGGTGCTCATGCGGTCACCGCCGGGCGGGGGAGGCCGATCGTCAGCCGGTCGCGGCGCCGCATCGAGGCACCGCGGGCGTCGGTGTTCGACGTCGGGGTGCCGCAGGTGCAGGTCCAGTCGCCGCAGAGGGGGCAGGCGTCGTCGCTGTCGTCGTCGAACGGCTGCATGACCGGGGCCGCGGGGAGGGTGCCGGTGCAGGTGCAGTCCTCGAAGGTGCGGCGGCAGACGGGGCAGCGGCGGTTGATGGTGCCGGTGACGCCGGTCTCGGTGGCGCGCACGGTGATGGTGCGGCCGTTGAGGTGGCGGATGGTGCCGACGGCGATGAGACGCCGGTCGGGCGGGATGTTGCTCGCGGTCGGGGTCTGGATACGATCCATGACGGACCTGCCTCTTCGTCGCTGTTGCGGGTGGGTCTGCCCCCGGTCCATGTGGCGTGTCAGCGCCGGGCCGGGGGCTTTCCCGTTTCCAGATACGACCGTAGCGACTTCCTTGCCATATGGCAATGAGGTCGGGGAAGATGGTGCCGTGGCCGACGAAGAAGGAGGGCCAGACATGGTGTCGTTCAGAGAGCTCGTCCGGCGGCTCGTGGCTGACGGGGTGGTGGAGCGGATGACGCACCAGCGCGTCTCGCAACTGTCGCGGGACGACCCGGCGTTCCCGCCGGTCGTTCAGATCGGCCGGTCGAAGGCTGTGGACTACCGGGTGGCACGCCCGTACTTCGCAGGCCGGAAGTCGCGCCAGGGGCAGCGCACGGACCTGCGCCCGCCGACGGCCGAGTAGCCCGCGCGCGAGGAAGCCCCCGACCGCGATCTGGTCGGGGGCTTCGTCATGCTGTCAGGCTGCGGCGCGGGCGTCGGCGTCGGCGTCGATGAGTGTCTTCAGCCCCGCCCACATGGCCGGTGGGTACGTGATGCCGCACCACGAGCACGTCACCACCCGCTCGCCGTGGCCGAGCCGGAGCACCGCGCCACAGATCGTCTCGTCCTCGTGCACGGCCGGGCAGGTTCCGACCCGGGTGCCGCGCACCTGGTCGACGGCGGGGGCGACGATCGTCTGGACGTTCCGGGTAAGGGCCCGGATCTCGGTGGCGAACTCCCCTGCCTGGGACCACTCGCGAACAATCCAGGGCATGTGCCCAGTGAGGGCTCTGACTGCCCGCGTGATGCGCTGCGCAACTCTGCCTGGGGTGACGGGCCGGGTCATGCCGCGTTCGGCCCTCACAGCCGCCTCCCAGTCCTCCAGGACTCCGACGATGCCCCCGGCGGCCCTCAGGTCGAGGACGTGCTCGCGTACGGGTAGGGGGGCGGGGCCGCCCTTGCTGCTGCGTCCGTGCCCGGCGGCCATGGACGGGGCAAGGTGGGCCCCCAGCTCCTCGTAGAGGGCGGGGAGGGCGGCCAGGTGCCGAAGGGTGCTTTTGGTGCAGGCGGAACACAGCATGCCGCTGATGGTGTCGGGCTGGTCGCAGAGCTGGCAGAGGTCCACGGATGGCTCCTGATCGTGCGGTGGGACGGGGCTGTGCGGGGTGGCCGCCCGGGTGGGGTCCGGGCGGCCGTGGCGGTCAGGCGGGGTGCTGCTCGCGGTAGAGCTCGGCGCGGCCCTGGTGGACGCCCTTCATGCGGTGGCCTCGGTCGGTGTAGCAGGCGGCGCCTCGGACACTGCCGCACTCGGGGCAGGCGACCATGAGTTCCTTCTTGTGCACGGTCGGTTCACGGCGGGTCATGTGGCTCCTCATGTGGTGGGCTGCTCGTCGTGGGTGCGGGTCAGGTGGTCGGCGAGGTCGTCGGCGACGTATCGCAGGTCGGGGTAGGCGGCAACGATGGCTGCCGCGTATCGGGCGCGGAGGGCTGCCCGTGTGGGTGCGGCGGCCTCCAGCTCGGCGACCTGCTGCTCCAGGGTGGTGATGAGCGACACGAGTTGGTCGGCTTCGGCGGGGAGGAGGGCGCCGCGTCGTGCCCGGTCGAGGAGGTGGTGGAGGCGGTCGTCGCGGTAGTAGGGCGTGGTCATCGTGTGGGCTCCTCGGGCGCGGCAGGGGCAGCGGGCTGCTCGTCGTCGGCCTCGCCCATCGCGGTGAGCAGCTGCTTGACGGTGACGGTGTGGTAGCCGGGGCGGCCGGAGCAGAGGAGTTCGACGGCGTGGAGGCGGCGGGCAAACCGGCGGACCGTGTCCTCGGGGCCCTCGGTCTGGTCGGTGCTCGTGGTGGGCGGCTGCACCCCGGCGGTGGCCAGCTCGTGCACGGCCTCCGGGTCTCCGCCCGCAGCCCGGACCTGGAGCGGCAGCTCCGCCCAGACGTCGCTCATCCACTCCATGGCCCACTCGTCGCCGCCGCGCCATGCCCGGTGCATGTCCTCGCGGATGTGGCGCAGGGCGTTGACGAGGGGCTGTTGGAGGGCCTGAAGGTCACGGATGGTGCCCATCAGCTCGGCCAGCACGCTGGGCGAGGGGGTCGCGGCCCGGTCGGCAGGCGCGGACGGGGCCGCGGGGCGCGCGTCCAGGCAGCGCGTCTCCGAGCCGGGACTGTGGATCCACCCGGACCCGTCGGAGTGGGTCATCCACTCGATGGGGTCTCCGCAGACGCAGCGCGCGCCCTCGGTCTCGGTGGTGCCGAGGAGCTGCCGGGCCACCGCCAGGGCAGCGGACAGGTCGCAGATCTCCGGGCTGCACCCGCGCTGACACTCCTCGTGGTCGGCCTCCCGGCTGGTGGACATCACCCCGTCCAGCAGCCGGGCCAGGGCGAGGCCGACCCCGGGGTGCATCAGGGCAATGTGTGCGCCGACTGCCGGGGAGACGCACGGAGTACCAGCCGCACGGTTCCCGTGGGCGGCGAGGCGGAAGAGGCTGTGCGTGGTCGCCGCCGGGCGGACGATCGTTCCCTCGGGGAAGTGGTCGGCGACCCAGGGCTCACCGCCTGCGGTGGTCGCGGTCTGGCGGAGCAGCTCGGCGGCGGCGCGCAGCAGGTCGGCGGGGCGGTCAGCGGCGGGGGTGGTGTCAGTCATCGGGCGGTCTCCTCGGTGGTGGCGAGCAGGGTCTTGATGTGGCGTCCTGCGACCTGTGACGGTTCGCTCATCTCGGGGCGGAGCCAGGCGCTCGCGGCGGCATCAATCACGTCGAGCCGGTCATGGGCCGCGTCCAGCTCGGCGGCCAGCTGCTCGGCTCGGGCTTCGGCCTGCTGCCGGAACTGGTGCGGGGTCGGGCACTCGCGGCGCTGGACGGTGACGGTGTAGCCCTGGCCGGTCTGGCCGTCTGTCATTTCCATCTCGACGTAGTTGGAGGCGCCGTGGCCGTCGAGGACGCCGCGCATCCCGGCGGCGAAGATCCGGACCATCTCGGTGGCTTCGGCGAGTTCGAGGGTGGCGACGCCGTCCTTGATGGTGAGGGCGCGCATCATCGTGCCGTCGACGAGGATCTCAGCGGCGAGGTCACCGAGGGCGTCAAGCGCGATGTCGGCGGCGAGCGGCAGGTTCGGCTTGCGGCCGGGACGCCGCCACGCCGCCCACGTCTCGGTAAGCCGCTCTTCGATGAGGTCGCGGGCCCGGGTACGGCGGGCCTCGCGCTGCTCCTCGGTCAGCTCGGCAGCGGCGGGGGTGGGTGTGGTCACAGGGTCCTCCAGGTGGGTGGGATGCTGGGGTGGGCGCCCCGCCGGATAGCCGCCGGCGGGGCGTCTTGGCGTGTCACGGGGTGGGCCGCTTCCGGTACGCGGCGGTGCGCGCCTGGTGCACGTCGTGCCGGCGGGTGCGGGTCCCGGAGTGGCTCGTGCACAGGTGGCCGGGCTGACTGCCGCAGGTCGGGCAAGCGACCCCGAGCTGCGGCAGGTCGTCTGCGGGGTTGGTGTCGGGGTGAGAGGTGGTCATGAGTGCCTCCGTGGTGTGATGGGTGGAGGTCCGGGCCTGACAGCAACAGGCCCGGACCGCTACGCGGCGGGAAGGATGAGCTGGCCGAGGACGCGGCCGACGCGGTCCTGGTCGATGAGGTCGGCGACGTCGCCCGCGGAGGCGCCGCGCGGCACGGGGAGGCCGAGACGGCGGCAGAGGCCGAGCTGCTTCGGGCTGGGCTTCCCCGCCCTCCACCGGGCGTGCTTCGACACGAACGCCCCCGGCGCGAGAACGCGGGCCTGCTGCTCCAGCCACGCCAGGGCCTCCGGCAGCGGCCGGGCGATGTCGTCCCTCGGCGGGTGCGCGCCGTGCGCCTGGGTCCAGCGGCGCATCCGGTACAGCCGGGTCCCCGGGTCACGGACGAGGAACAGGACCATGGCGGACGTGAGGCGGATGAACCACGTGCCGTCAGCCGTACGCAGCCAGCGAATCGCGCTGTTGCCAAAGAGATTGATCTCCTCGGCGTCGACGCGCGCGGCGAGCGCCCTGCGCTTCTCGGCGGCCGCGTGCTCCTCGGCGACCTCCCGCAGCGTCTTGTTCTCGGTGGCCTCCCCAACCTCCCGCGCAGTGAGGTCGACCATGGACGCCAGCTTGTGCCGGGTCGAGGCGCCCATGACGTCCAGCAGCAGCGCGTCCCGCTTCCCCGGCGCCGGGCGGAGAGCGCGGCCGGCCATCTGCACGTACAGGCCGGGCGACTTGGTGGGGCGGGCGATCACGGCGCAGCTGGTGTGCGGCGCGTCGAACCCCTCGGTGAGCACCATGCAGTTGGTGAGGACCTGGACGTCTCCGGCCGTGTAGCGGGCAAGCGTGGCGCGGCGGTCGTCGCGGCTCATGTCGCCCCACACCGGCGCTGCGTTGATCCCCGCAGCCTCCAGCGCGGAGGCCGCCGCCTGGGCGGTCGCCACGGTCGGGGTGAAGACGACGCCGGGCCGGTCGGCGGCGTGGTCGACGTACGCCTTCGCGATGGCGTCCAGCGCTCCGGAGTCCTCCAGGGCCTGGCCGAGCTGCCCGTCGACCAGGTCCCCGCCGCGCGTACGGACCTGGTCGAGGTCGAGGGTGTCCACGGTGATGCGTTTGCCGCGGACGTCGCACAGGAAGCCGTCGCTGATCATGTCGAGGATGTCCAGCCTGAAAACGACGTCCTCCCACACCTCGGCCAGGCCGCCGTCGGTGCGGGTCATCGTCGCGGTGAACCCCGCGACGGGCGTTCCGTCCCAGGCTCCGAAGTGACGCAGGACGTCCATGTAGGTGCGGGCGGCCGCGTGGTGGCACTCGTCGACGATGACGAGGCCGATGTCTCGGATGGCCTCGCGCCGGCGGGCGACCGCCAGGGTCTGGATGCTGGCCACGATCACGTCGGCGTCGTGGTGCTGGTCGCGCTCGGCCTTGACGATGCCGACGCGCAGCATCGGGTCGACGGCGAGCAGCTTGGCCGCGGCCTGCTCGATGAGCTCCTCCCGGTGCGCGATGACCAGGACGCGGCGGCCGCCGAGGCTGTCGAGCATCTGGTGGGCCAGGTGGGAGAAGACAACGGTCTTCCCGGCGCCGGTCGGAAGGACAACGGCGAGCCGGGTGGCTCCGGCTGCCCAGCCGGTTCGCAGGGCCTCGATGGCGTCGAGTTGGTACGGGCGAGGGGGGAACGTGGTTGTGGTCATGGGTCACCTCGGTTTCGGTTGCTGGGTGTTTGCGGGGAGTGCGGGGACTCGGCGGTCGCTATGCGGGGACTCCTGGCAAGACTTTGAGTGGTGCTGATCAGCGGTTTTGCGGGGATGCGGGGACTTGCGGGGACTTAGGAAGTCCACTGATGTCGAGGAGCTGTCGAACCGCTGTGTGTTGATCCACAGCGCATGCGATGCGCGATGCATGTGAGAGGCGCGCGGTATATGGGGAGCGGGGCGGGCTCCCGCAAGTCCCCGCGTCCCCGCATCAGCGCTGGTGGACCGCTGTGCGGGGACCTCTCCAAGTCCCCGCACAGGTCCCCGCAGAGTCCCCGCACTCCCCGCCGGACGGCTTCTCACTGCTCGTGCCGTCCGGTACCGCGGTCGGCGTGGACGTCGACCCGCCAGAGGTTCTGCTTCCGGTGGCTGTCGACGACCATCACGACCTTGTGGATGCCGAAGTAGCGGCCCTGCCGGGCCTTGAGCCAGATGCCGAGCTGGTTCGCCGAGGGCGGCTCGTCGCCCTTGCGTGGCACGTGGGTGGGCAGGCCCTTGATGACCGCGCCCGTTGCCAGCGGCTCGTTGCCGTAGGTCTCGCGCCACATCTCCAGGAAGAGCGACCACTCCTGCTGCTCGTCGTCCTGGTTCTCGGCGTCGGCGGTGTCGGCCATCCAGCCTTCTACGCCGAGGTAGTGGAGAAGGCCCGCCATCATGGAGGCCCATTCGCTGTAGTCGCCCTTGCGGACGCGGATGACGGGGGCCCCTGCGGCCAGCCAAGCCCGGACGAGGGTGACGAGCGCGGCGACCAGCGTGGAGGCGTTGGTGCGCAGCCAGGGGCGCAGGTCGCCGATGCGGAACCCGTCCCGCTGGTCAGGGTCGGGGCAGTCGGGGTCGAGGCGTACCCACAGGATGCGGCGCTTGTTGTCGCCTCCGGTCCGCAGCGCGTTGCCGGTGACCACCCACAGCCGGTCGTTCCGCATGGTGACCTTGCCAGTGGCTCCGAGGATGCGGTCGCCCCAGTGCTCGCCGGTGAGGAGAGCGGAGAGGATCGGCGTCTTGAGGACGAACCCGTTCGGCAGGTTGTCGAAGACGACGACGGGGGACCCGGTGCCGTACAACTGCGTCGTGATGCTCTTGCGTAGCTCGGTGTCGTTCTCGGGCCAGGCCGTGTCCGCCGTGCCGAAGCAGTACTTGAAGATGTCCTTCAGTAGGGTCTTGCCGCTGCCGGCCGCCGTCGCGGTGATGGCCACCATCTGAGTCGGCCCGTGGAAGTACGCGCGCAGGATCGGGGTGAGCAACGCGCCGAGGAAGTTCGCTCGGTCGCTCGGCTTCACCCACGGGAAGTCGTGCAGGACGTCGCCGAGCACGATGCCTTTTGCCCGCTCCAGGCTGTCCCTGGTCACCTGCGGCTGAAGACGGCGCAGCGGCACACGAGGCTCCAGGTAGAGGCCGGTGGCCCGGTCGTACCCGGGAGACTCCAACAGGCTGCCGTCGGGCCGGATCACGGGAGATGTGACGACCCCGCGCAGCGTCGGCAGAGGCCAGTCCTTCCGCCCGAGGACCGTGGCGCAGCTCTTCGGCATGAGGAGCTCTCGGTGTTCCTCCATCTGTTCGGTGACCGGGTTGCGCTTCACGACGTAGCTGGAGACGTGGTCGGCGAGGTACGCGCGGAGGTTGTCGGACGCGAGCTGCTGCACCACGGGGTCGTCGTTGTCGTCGCGGTACACCCAGCACGGCCCCCCGGACCGCTTGTAGAGGTCGGGCAGTCGGCCGTCCTTCATGAGGGCGAGGACACCGTCGATGCCGTCGGCCTCGTTCGTGATGTCCAGCTCGGGGCGGGCCGGGACGGCGCGAAGCTGCGGGCCGCCCTCGAACCCGTCCTGCGGGTCAGGTGCGTGGTCCGGGTCCAGCGCGGAGGACCCGTCGGCGAAGTGCTGCTGCTGCGCAGGTACGGAGGAGAGGCGGCGGCGCACGGGGGCGCTGCCGTACCCCTGTTCCCGAAGGGCGGAAGCAGCCGCCTTGTGGTTCCCGCCGTGGTGCAGCTGCGCGTACGCTCCGAACTTGCTGTAGGGCGTCTCGGCGGTGAACTCGCTGCTGGTGGTGAAGACGTACAGCCGGTCAGCGTCTCCGCGGCCCGTGGTGGCCTTGACCCCGCCCTTCCCGTCGGCCCACCCCCAGTAGGTAGTGGTGCCGCGCGTGGTCACCGGGACGAAGGTCCCGTTCAGGATCGTCGCCCAGTCCGCGCGCCGCTCGAAGTCGTCGCCGGGGCGGAGGCCGCCGTCGGGCAGCGGCGGCAGGGTCTTGCCGATCGCCTTCGGTGACTCGGGCTTGGGGAGGGTGTCGACCATCCGGCAGATCTCGTGGACGGCGTCCAGACGCTCGGCGCTGATGGTGGGAATGGTCGAGGGGTTTCCGCTGGTACGGAGGTAGGGTCGGCCGGTCGCGTGGACGGCCCCCCCGCTCGGCTCGACGAGCCCGTACCCGCCTTCGCCGCGCGTTTCGATCTGAACGCGGATGATCTGGCTTCCGGGCTTCTCGGCCAGGCGCTGCTTCTCCTCCGGCGTGTACTCCTCCGGGCGGGCCAACCGGGACGCCAGCTTCGTGTTGGGCCGGACAGGGCCGCCTTCGACGCGAACCCGGAAGTGCCGGCCGCCGGACGGGGACGTACTGGCCCACCCGGTGAGGATGGCGTGCCATTCCTCGCCGAGCCCGGAGGCCACCATGACCTCGGTGACCTCGTCGAGGAGTCCCTCCTCGATGGCGGCTCCCTCGAACTCGATGAGTTCCACGCCGCCGGACACGGCTCCGTAGACCACGGCGATACCTGCGGTCGTGCCCGCCGGGAACCACCGGTCGTGCTCGGCCGGGATCGAGCGGGTCACCTTGTACGGCGTCCACTTGACGGAGGCGGCCTTGCTGCCGTCGGCTTTGATGGGGAGTACGCACAGCCCGGCCTCGTCGTACTCGCGGGCTGCGGCCCGCATGTCGGGCGTCTGCGCGTCGGTCACTGGTGGTTCTCCTGGCGTGAGGGGCAGACCGTGCGGTGGATGTCGGAGGCAGTGGCGGTGAACGCGGCGACCGCGGCGGGCCCGGTGACGATGTCGCTGCGGTAGTCGCAGGGGATGCACTCGTACCGGGCGCGCGGGGGGCGGTCCCGGTCGCCGAAGTCGACGTGAAGCGCGCCAACGATGCGCCGGGGGGCCGGGCTACTCATGGGTGCCTCCGTCGTTCTCGGCCAGGCCGAGGAAGGCGAGGAGGTCGGCGCGACGGACGCGGACGATGCGGCCGAGCGGGACGACGGGGACGGGGAACTCGCCCTGGCGGATGAGCCGGTACCCGAGGTCGCGGCCGATACCGAGGGCGGCGAACGCGTCTTCCGCCTTGGCCATGGCCGGGAGGTTGAGGACCTCCTGGGCGCTGAGTGCGGTGGGAGTGCTCATGCGGGCACCGCCTCGGGACTCGGCGTGCTGGCGTCGACGAAGCTTCGTCCGGCGCGCTCGCACGGGACGAACAGGATGAGCAGGTCAACACCTATGACCTGCGCGATGCGCTCGGCCTTCTCGCGCGGCAGGAACCGCTGTTCTCCGGAGAGCAGCGCGCCGACGGTGCCGAGGGGAAGGGAGGTGAGCGAGGCGAGGTCGCGGGAGGTCAGGCGGGCGCCCGTCCCGCTGCGCTCCATCACCTTCGCGAGCAGCTGCCGGTCGTAGACCCGGCACATGGGTGCTTGGGGCATGTTCACCTCACGGAATGGTTCGTTCATTTTTCTGAACGCCCCCAGCATTCCATTGCCTGAACGGATTGTCCAGGCAGTTGAAGATCGAGGGTGTCGTGAGCCCCGTGCGCCCCCGTGGCGCTCTAGCGCTTCCGTGTCATTGCCTGAACAATCCGTTCAGGTCGCGTGACGCCCCAACCCTGCGACATGGTGAGATAGGGCCGCGCGCGAGTGATCACCCTGAACAGCCATCGCACTGGAGTGACAGGATGAACGTCATGATCGAGAACAGGCCGGATGCCGAGGCGGCCTCCGAGACGACCGAGTTCGCTGACCTCATCAGGGAGCGCCGGGCGGCCTTGGGGCTATCTCTGAATGCGTTCGAAAAGCTCGCGGTCGACCCGAAGACGGGCACGCGGGTGAAGTCGGGGTGGGTCTACCGCCTGGAGACCGGGGAGCCGGTGATCCCTCCCCGCCTCCCGCAGCTCAAGGCGCTGCGGGAGGCGACAGGTCTGCCGCTGTACCAATTGCAGGACGCGGCGGGGGCTCAGTTCTTCGGAATCGAACGAGTGTGGGCGGAGAGTGGCGAGGCGAGCGCCCTCGTTCGGCGCACAGCGAGGCTGACCGAAGATCAGCGCGAGCAACTCCTGCGCCTGATCGATGCGTTCGCGCCACCAGGCGAGGATGAGTGCTGACCTGCACCCTTAACCTTGACATTACCCAAAGTGATACCCCTCGAAAGGGTGTAGGCATCAACACTTTGTAGTGACATGATGTCGGCATGTGACGGAGCGCACACGAAGCGGGGGAGTGCGCTCCGGGAATCGAACATATGAACGAAGCGGGGGCGAGGATGGACATCGCAGCAGCATCGCAACCGGCGACCCTTGGGTATGCCGTGAGCGCCGACCTCCCCACAGGCCGACGAGTGGTACCCGTTACGACAGCGACCGGGGTCGTAATGGTTGTACGGGAGGGCAAAATTACTCCCGAGGTCGTCAAGGAGATCGTCGAGATGTACGACGCGCTGACCGCGCTCGGGCTGATCGTCCAGGAGGAGTGACCCGTGGTCGCATCGCGCAGAGCGGGGAGTATCACCAGGCGGTGTGAGTGCCGCGGCCCCGGTGGGCACCTGCTCGGTTCGACGTGCCCGAAGCTGACGAAGAAGGGCCACGGGTCCTACGCCGTCCGCCAGGAACTCCCGCTCGATGAGAACGGCAAACGCCGGCCGTTCCGCCGCGTCGGCTACGCGAAGGTGACAGAGGCGCAGGAGGACCTCGACAAGCTGCGCAGCATCCTCGACCTGGTCAGCGATGACGACGAGGACGCCGCACGACGTGTCGGCGACCTGCTCCAGGGCGTCATGCGTGACCGCCGCCCCATCCCCGACGCTGCCGAGGTCCGTAAGCGGCTTGGTGTTGGTGTGGACCTCGACGGCAAGATGACTATGAGCCAGCTGTTCGACTCCTGGCTCGGCTCGAAGAAGACGCGCTCTACGACGACGAAGGGCTACCGCTCCCACGTCCGCGTCCACCTGGACCCCAGGGTGGGCCACCACAGGGTGGACCGGTTCGGCGTCGGCCAGGCGCAGCAGATGTTCGACGATATCGTCGACCAGGCCGACGTGATCCGTGCGGAGAACGCCGCTCGCCGGGAGCAGGAGCAGCGGGCGAAGTGGGCCCGGGGCGGCCGCCCGCCGGCGACCGAGCGCCCGCGGCTGGAGGAGGAGCGCGCACGGCTGGCGGCAATGCCCCCGTATCGGCGCGTTACCGGGCCCGCCACCGTGCAGTCCATTCGTCGCACTCTGCGCGCTGCGTTGAACTACGCCATCAAGAAGCAGGTGACGACCTTCAACGCGGCGCAGCACGTAGAGCTGATCCCCGCCGCCCGGCCGAAGGGCCTGCTCTGGACGGACGAGCGCGTTGCCCGGTGGCGGGAAACCGGCCGCAAGCCGAGTCCCGTGATGGTGTGGACCCCCGCACAGCTCGGCGCCTTCCTGGACGCTGCCGAGGGGCACGAGCTGTATGCCTTCTTTCACCTCGTCGCTCATCACGGGTTCCGCCGAGGCGAGGGAGCGGGGCAGGACTGGGAGAACGTCAGCTTCGAGCGGCGGACCGTGACGGTCGCGACGGAACTGGTGGTCGACGGCTGGACGCCGATCGAGACCGACCCCAAGACGTCCGGCTCAGCGGGCACCGTGAAGATCGACGTGGGTACCGTCGCGGTGCTGCGCGAGCACAAGGCACGCCAAGAGGCTCAGCGCGAGAGGCGACTGAAGGCCGGGAAGAAATGGGCCGACACGGGCAAGGTCTTCACCCAGGCCGACGGCTCATGGGTCCACCCGGAGACGTTCAGCGACGCGTTCCGAGTGATCCTGGCGACAACGGACCTGCCGCCCATCAACCTGCGGGACCTGCGTCACGGCGCGGCCGCTCTCGTGAAGGCCGGCGGCGGCGACCTCCACGACGCAAAGGTGAAGCTGCGTCACTCCACGATCGTCCTGACGAGCGACACGTACATGGAACTGTTCGAGGACTACGAGGACGAGCTGACCGAGCGCGCGGCCGCCGTCGTGCCGAGGGCCAGGAGGGACACCGAGGGGCAGCCGCAGGATGCGTCGGAGTAGTATCCTGGACGTAGGACAACAAGGCTCCGTCACCGCAGGTGGCGGGGCCTTTCTGCTGGCCCGGTGCTGGCCCGAACGATCCGTAACAGCACCGCATGAGACCCCATGAGGCCGAGTGAACCGGCCGCGTCCAGCGGAAGGAAACTGCCGCTGACCAGTACTGGAACGCACAGTGTCGCCTCGGCCGTCATGATGTCGCACGAGGCCTCATGAGCGCGCCGCAGACTTTTAATCCGTTGGTTGTGGGTTCGAGTCCCACACGGCCTACCTGACGCAGGGCGAGGACATACCCTCTGACCTGCTGGTTAGTGCCCCGACTGGCTTCGGCCGGACGGGGCGCTTCGTCTTTCCCGGACTCTTGCGTGAGCGATGCGTGAGCGGACCTGCCCACACCAGTACGGCATTCGCCCGTGCCCAGCGGTCGCAGATCCGGGCCGAGGACCGTGTCACCCACGCCCTGCGGACCGCGACATCGCACACACCGCCACCGGCCCCGGCGGGCCCGCCCTCGCCACCGCCCTCGCCACCGTCCTCGCCGACGCCGAAGCCGGCGGACACCAGCGCTCTTCCTCCACCGGCCAGCCGTCGAAGCCAGCCGCGACTCCCACGAGCCGTCCGACCCGCCCACACCGCTGATCCGGACGACGCACGAACAGGCAGCGGTCAAGCGGCGGCCACCATCAGGCCGTGGTCGAAGGCGAGCCGCTGCATGCGGGCGGCCACCTCCTGCGGGCCGAGTGCCGCCAACGCCCACAGCGAGCTGAGACTTCGGCCGGAGGACCAGATGTGGGTCACCGGCGGATGGAACGGCAGGACGGCAATGCCTTCGGCGGCGAACAGTGCCGCGTCGAGATACGTCATGCCGCCGGTCCCGCACACGTACGCGCGGGCGCCGGTGACGGCAGATAGATCAGCAAGTCGCTGGGAGCGGCCCGGCCTGGCGGGAAGATCGCTGCTGGTCAGGATCCTGCCCTGCCAGCCGAGCAGACCGAGCAGAGCACGGGTGGAGATCTCGGCAACCATGGCGGTCCTGCCTGCGCCGAAGGCGTCCAGTACAGGGGCCAGAGCCTGTGCGAGCACAGGCCAGTAAGGGCTCGCACCGTAGTACTGCCGCAGCATCGCCGCAGTTTTCCGGCGGGCCCGGTCAGGATCGTCGATCAGCGCCTCCCGGATGAGAGTCGGCCGTCCGCGGGGAAGGCGTGTAGGGACGGTGAGCCACTGCCGACGATCCGGTTCGTCGAGGGCACCGAGGCGAGCTCGGTGCTGGTAGTCGCGGTGGGTGAACTGCACGTCGTCCAAGACGATCCAGTAGTTCGCCGCGAACAGCTTGGCCAGTGTGGTCAGTCTCGGGAACAGGTTGGGTTGGTGAATTGCGCACAATCCGCCCGACTCGGGCAGGTCAGGAAGAGATGAGACGGCTGATGAAGCCGTCATGGATAAGGGATTCATACGCTGCATGCACGTCCTCCGGGACCTCCTGCGTGATGGCGAATCCGAGCTTCGGATACTCGATGACCCGCTGGAGATCGCCGACGAGCATGTCCAGGACGAGTTTCTCGTCGCCGATGGACTTCACGTAGTCGTCGAACTCCAGCGGCTCCGACGCGCAGAGGATCTCGACGTCGGGCCACAGCTTGCGGGCGGTCGCGAACGACCGTCGTTCCATGTAGGGCTTGGAGACCAGCATCACCGTCGTCGGGGTGATGCCGGCGGCGGCGAGGACCTCTCGGGAGAAGGTGACGTTCTGCCCGGTGTTGCCGGCATACGGTTCCAGCAGGATCGCCTCGGCGGGGACGCCGAGGTCGATGGCGTGCTCGCGGAAGTGGACGGCCTCGCCGCGCGGGAAGACCTTGGCAGTGGTGGGGCTGTTGCCGCCGGTGAAGACCAGGGTCGGGAACAGCCCGGCGCGGTAGAGCTCGACGGAGTGAGTCGCGACACCGAGGTCGTGGCTGCCCAGCCCGATCGCCACGTCGACGGGCCGCAGCTGGTGGTGCATCTGGTGGTAGTCCCAGAGCAGCGCGGCCCGGTGCCACTGGTCCTCGGTAATGGCCTGCTGGTTGTCGCTCACGCGTTTCTCCCTGGTCACCGTCGCCGAGGGCCGGTCGGCCCCGCGCTTATGGCCTTGATGCCCTCGATACTGCGCAGTTGGTGCACGAGTCCGTACTGCGCGGCCGTGCGGGTGGCTTGATCGAGGACGTGGATTCCATCATCCCGGGTCGCCGCGTCGGAGAGCAGGATGTGGCCATGAGCGGTGTCCAGCCGTACACGTTGCATCGGAGAGTCCGCGGCCCCGCTGCTGCGTGCGATGTCGATGAAGTGCAGGGCCTGAGTGAGGTCGCCGGCGCCACGTCGGGCGAGGGCGAGTTTCTGGTGGGCGACCGACCAGTCGTCGGGTTCGGTGAGGTCCTCGAAGTCGCGGGTCGCGGCCTGCATGACACGGGTCGCGTAGTCGTGGCGACCGTTCTTGCTGAGCGCCGTACCCACCCACAGGCGGGCCCTGGCGCGGTCCCGGCGGGAGAGCCGGTCGTCGACGGCGAGGGTTTCGTAGTGGCGGGCGGCAGCCTCTAGCTTGCCGGACATTTCCGTGACCACCGCGAGGGAGAGGTCGAGCTGGGCGACACGACGCGGGATGTCGAGCTGGGCGAAAACCGCGCGAGCCCCGTCGTAGGAGTGCTGGGCGGAGAGTGGGCCGAGCACAGAGCCTTGGTCGCGTTTGAGGTCCCCGAGCAGCGCGGTCGAGCGGGCGAAAAGGTAAAGGCCCTTCTCATCCAGTTCTCGGGCGTTGAACCGCGTCAGCCAGCGGCTGAGCAGGCTGTCGGCGAAGGTGAAGTTCTGACGGGAGAGCGCGACCACGACGCGATCCAGGTCCTCGGCCCACGATTCGTACTCCCAAGCTCGCGGGCCGGCGGCGGTGACGCGCCGTCCGGCGCCTTGCACGGTGCTGGCCATCTCCGACAGGAGCGTCTCGAAGCGCAGGTGGGCGGCGGCGTCCGCGCGTCCGAGGGCGGTGTCGAGGATGGCCTGGGTGTCAGGTCTGGGCTCGGTCTCGGCGCGCTTGCTCTCCCACTTCGAGACCGTCGCGACGGCCACGCCGAGGTGCTCGGCAAAGGCCCGCACGCTCAAGCGCAGGGCGAGACGCAGTGCCCTCGCCTCCAGGCCGGTCCAGTGGTGCACGGTTGCCACGCCTCACTCCCTTCCACCGTCATCGAAGCAGATGCCTGTGGGCGGCGGGACGGAAGTGGAACGGAAGTAGAACGGCAGGTGATTGGCCAGGAGTTCGGGAACCTCCATGCTCAGGATCGTCACCACGTGTCGACCCTTTGGACGGTCCCCCGCATGGAACCCCTCACGGAACATCGCCTGGTCAGCGGGCCTGTCGTCTACGGCTTCCTGCGACTGGTGCGGGTCTCCGAAGCCCGGCAGGAGGCGCTGGCCGCCTCGCTCACCGAGTACTGCCGCAGGCACGAGTTGGAGCTGTCCGGCGTCTTCACTGATCGCGAGGGGAGTGCCGGCCCCGGTTCGGCGGCCTTCACCGGTCTGCTGGACGTGTTGGCCCTGCCGGACGTCTACGGCGTGCTCGCCCCGGCGGCGTCACACCTTGGCCCGAAGGCGATAGCAACTGAGCGCGGTCGACAGATTGAGGCAGCCGGCTCCAGGCTGCTGCTCGTTCGGCGCCCCCGCCCTGCGTCCCCGCCACGCGCCTCCGGGGGCGTGGCTCTCCGCCACGGCTGCGGACCCGCCCGCCTCCTGGACGCCGAGTCATGAGGACAACCATGATTGAAAAGCGCTTCTTCAAGGCCACCCCGAAATCCATCCAACAGGCGCGGGAATTCGCCACCGTAACCCTGGCCGGGTGGGGACGTGGTGAACGTATCGACGATGTCCGTCTCTGCATCTCTGAATTGGCGACGAATGCGCTCGTCCACGGCACCGTCTCCGACCACGGATTCCTGGTCCGCCTCGACGTCGAGGACGACATCGTACGCCTGGAGGTGCACGACAGCCGCCGCGAACAGCCCAAGACGCGTGAGGCCGCCGACACCGACCTGTCCGGACGCGGTCTGGTCCTGGTGGCTGCGCTCGCTGACGACTGGGGAGTGCAGGACCGCGCACCCCTCGGGAAGATCGTCTGGTCCTCCTTCAAGGGCGCGGGAGTGAACCGGGCGTGACCGCCGCCCATACTCCGGCCGGACCTGAGCCCGGACGACTCCTCTCACTCGGAGCTTGGAGCTGGCCGGGCACCGGTCCGGACGACCGCGAGATCGCCCACATCCTGATCGCGCACAGTCCTGCTCCGGCTTTCTCTGAACCCGCTGACGCGCCCGAATCCCGCATGCGGCGTCTCGCGGACAGCCTCGGCGGACTGGGCAGGGCAGAGGATGTGGTCCCGGACGTCGGCCGCTGCCTGCTCGTCATCGGCGACCACGTGTTTCTCCACTTTCCCGGCGCCTCCCGCAGGCTGCGCCTGCCAAGCCGTCCTGCCTGGACGGCCCAGGTTCGCCCGCACTGGCACAGCCGTTCTCCTGCTCGGCTTGGAATCGTTGTCGCAGTCCTCCGACGCGTCTCAGTTCGACACCTACCTGGATGCCGCAAGCCGGTCCGATCGGCTGCTGTCCGGGCTTGCCCGCAGCCGCTGACCCCCTGGGGCTCCCTGCACGGCCCCTGTTGTACGGATGAGAGGCAACTGCCGTGGAAACCTTCGAACGCGCCAGGCTGGACGCATACTTCGCCCGGATCGCCGTCCAGTTCGCCCCCGACGAGCAAACCTCGTCGTTCCTGATCACCCACCTACTGGCCGAGCGCCCCGCATTCGTCCGCGCCGTTGCCGCGATGACCCGGCTCACGGCGGTGCTGCCCAAGCCGAAGTCCGTCCACCCGGCTGCCCAGCGCGAGACCGAGCGGACCGTCGCCGTCGACACCCTGACCCGCGAACTGTTCACCGACCCGGACACCGCGCTGGATTACTTCGAATCCCGGGCCGCCGGGGAACCCGTCTCTCTCCTCGATGTCGGCGGCTACTTCGCCCCCACCCTCACCGACCTCCACAGCCGCTTCACCGGCCGCCTGGTCGGCGTCGTCGAGGACACCGAGAACGGCCACCGCCGCTACGAAACCCTCGACAAACTGCCCTGCCCCGTCATCTCGGTGGCCCGCTCCCCGCTCAAGGACCCCGAGGACTACCTCGTCGGCCAGTCCGTCGTGTTCTCCACCGAGGCCGTCATGCGCGGCCGCGGCGACATCCTCCATGGCCGCCCCGCCCTCGTGATCGGCTTCGGCAAGCTCGGCTCCTCCATCGCCCGGCTCCTGCACGCCAAGGGCGTACAGGTCACCGTCTTCGACATCGACCCAGTACGCCGCACCCAGGCCCTGTCCCAGGGGTTCACCGTCGCACGCGACCGCGAGACCGCGCTCACCGGCGCCGGCCTGGTGCTCTGCGCGACCGGCGCGGTCTCCCTGCGCGGCGAGGACTTCTCCCACCTGCGCAACGGCGCCTACGTCGCCACCGTCACCTCCAGCGAGGACGAGCTCGACCTTGCCGGCCTGCCGGACGTCTACACCCGCACGGTGGTCGGCGACCACGTCACCCGCTACCAGACCACCGGTCATTACTTCTATCTGGCGAACGGCGGCAATGCCGTCAACTTCATCCACGGTGCGAGCGTTGGACCGTTCATCTTCCTGATCCAGGCCGAGATCCTCGCCGCGATCAGGATTCTCACCCGCGGGGACCTCGCCCCTGGCATCCACGAGGTCCCCGCACCTGACCGCGAGGCCATCGCGGCGACCTGGCTCTCCTACTTCAACAGGTGATCACCATGCCCATCACGGTCCGGCACATCCGCACCACCATCACCGCATACCTCGACCAGCACCCTGAGGACAAGGGCGAGATCGCCGTCGTCCAGGGCCTCCTCGACGACGGCAACGACCTCACCAGCCGCAAGTCCCTGCCGGGACACGTCACCGCAGGTGCGATCCTCGTCGGCCGCGACGGCCGTGTCCTGCACATCCTCCACAACGCCACCGGCAAGTGGCTGCTGCCCGGCGGTCACATCGAGCCCTCGGACGACACGCTCCTTCAGGCCGCCGGCCGTGAGCTCGCCGAGGAGACCGGCATCCCGCCACACGCCGTCACCCCGCAGAGCGAGATCCCGCTGCACATCGACATCCACCCCATCGACGCCAACCCCGCCAAGGACGAGCCCGCCCACCAGCACTTCGACTTCCGGTTCCTGTTCCGTACCACCGCCGACATCGGCGAACTGCAGACCGATGAGGTCACGGATGCCGCGTGGCGCACGGTGGAGAGCCTCGTCGACGAGCAGCTGAGGCAACGGGTCGCCCGAGTGCTTCTCTGACCATCGCAGAGGCGCTGCGGAGGGCCAGTTCGAGCTTGCTCCGCAACGAGTACGGCTGCGACGAGAAATTCTTCGCGGGCATGCCCGCGTAGACCGCCTGCCGCCCCAGTTCACGGCGCGTCCGACGGCACGCTGGGACTTGGATCCGGCGGCAATCGGAGAGGCACCACTCGACAGGCAACCTCCAAACGGTCCTGGCTTTCGGTCTCAGTTCTGGTCTCGTTCGCTCTCGTCCGACGCCGTTCGAGGGCGACGCCATTACCGGCTCCGCACCAGGTCAGGACACAAGCGTCCTCCGACGAATCCCCGGGCGAACGTTTGGAAAGAGTGTTGGGCCGTGATGACGTCGTTCAGACCGGATGCGTGAGCGATGCGTGAGCGGACGTTCTAGCACGACGCGCTCAGATCTGGACCGGACGGCAAGAGCGATTCGCTGACCAGGGACTTTTGGATCCTCCAGAGTTCCCAACGTAGGTCCCGGCAGGAATTGGCCGGGACTTTAATTCGTTGGTTGTGGGTTCGAGTCCCACACGGCCTACCGATCAGAGGTGGGATTGCTGCCTCTCACCTGCTGTGCAGTGTACGAGCCAGTCTCAGCTGGCTGTACGCTGCGGCGGTTTCGGGCACCTGCGTGGGCGGACCCCGTAGGGAGATCGTCGGCCCCCTCACCCCGCCCACCGCCCCGTGAGGAACGCCAGGGCCACCAGTGCGCTCAGCGGCACCGTCACGCACAGGTACGCCGTTCTGAACCACGGGCGGCGCAGGCTCAGTGCCGCGAGGGCTGTCCACAGCGGCCACCACAGCAGGGTCGCGCGGGGGACGGACGTGTACCAGTACGAGGTTCCCAGGGCCCACAGGCTCAGCGCGACGTACACCGCCTCCGGCCAGCGGCGGTGTCGTACCAGCAGCCCGACCAGGGCCAGGCCCACCAGCATCGCCGCCAGTTCCGCCTGGAACATCGCCGCGTAGCCAGTCGTGTGCAGGCCGTCGAACGCCGCGTGCCACGTGTTGGTCCACGCCTCCCACGGCGTGTGGAACTCGCGGTACCAGCCGCGCTCCTGGGCGTGCTTCCACGCCATCCAGTCATCCGTGTACGCGTGTAGGTACCAGCTGTACGCGGCCGGCGGCAGCGCGGGTAGTGCCAGCCAGACCGACCCGCGCCAGTCCCGTCGGGTTTTCGCCGAGAGCGCGAAGAGTACGGCGATCGCGGCGGCCAGGAACAGGCCGCTTACCCGTACCGTCGTCGCCAGCGCCGTCAGCGCGCACGCCCACGCCCAGCGGTGGCGCTGGGCGGCCAGCCAGGCCGGGAGCGCGAACGCCAGGAACAGCGCCTCCGTGTAGCCGGCCGCCAGGAACACCGCGCACGGGGAGAGCAGGAAGAACAGGGCCGTGCGCCGGCCGTCGGTGTCCTCGGGAACGTAGGAGCGGGCTGTGCGGGAGAGGGCCACCACCGCTACGGCTCCCGCGATCAGTGAGATCAGCAGGCCCGCCGCCGTCCAGCTCGGGACGACGGTGTGCACCGCCCTGAGGAGCAGGGGGAAGCCGGGGAAGAACGCCTCCCTGTTGTCCCAACTCAGCGTCCAGGGGCCCGCGTCGGCCGGAAAGTAGCCGTCCCGCGCTATGTGGAGGTAGTGGTTCGCGTCCCAGTGCTGGAACGGCGCCAGGACGGGTCCCGCATCCCGTACGTCGGAGCCCTGGGGGAACAACCACCGTGCACCGTGGGCCGTGATCCACACGGATATGCGCGTCAGGAGGTAGAGCCACAGCACTCCGCGGTCCGCGGGGGTGAGCCAGGCCATCGCCCCGCCGAACCGGGCCGCCCAGGGCGGGCGCGGTACGGACCGGGGTTCGGGGCTCTCGGGCTGTGGCGGGGCGGGCCGCAGCTTGGGGGACAAGGTGGACACTCGGGAGCCTTTCGGGCATGTCGGGGCGCGCGGGATCGCCCGGTGGAGCCGCCGGGTCACAGGAGGGAGGGGGAAAGGGGGCGGGGCAGGTGGACGAGGGTGCGGCAGGCGGCGGTTACGGCGCCGACGTCGCCTGACGCGTCGATGTCGGCGACAGCGAAGTCGTCGGCGCCTCCGTCGTCGGCACGTACCCCGGGGACGAGGACCTGGTGACGGAATCCGGCGTTCCGGGCAGCGTGCTACTGGGCGACGGCGGCTGCGTCGGCGTGTCGAGCGGCGGTGGCGCGGGGGAGAGGGAGCTGGGCGACGGGCTCGTCGCCGGGGGCGCGGGAGCCGGTGTGGCCGGGAGCATGCCGACCGCCGCCGCGCCGCCCCCGCCGACGACCAGGCACACCCCTACCGCGAGCGCGGCCATTCGGCGTCGCCGGGCCCGCATGCCGCGTTCGGTGATGTGCGCGGCCGGGCCCGCCACGGAGCGGCCCTGCCCGAAGTCCCCGGCCTGCCGGAACAAGGACCGCAACGGATCGCGCGCGCCCTCCGATCTCCCCGGCTCCAAGGAATCCCGTGGTTCATACATCAGGAGCCTCCTCCATGCGGGGGTCCTGCAGACGGTGGGCGAGTGCCGCCCGTCCGCGGACCAGATGCGTCTTGATCGTGCTGGCGGAAAGCCCGGTCTCACCGGCGATCTGCTCCACCGTGAGGTCGCACAGGTAGTGCAGCGTCAGGGTCCGCCGCTGCTGCGCGGGCAACTCCCTGAGCGCGCCGACCAGTACCACGTGGTCCGGGTCCGGCGGCGCCACGTGCCCGGCCGTGTCGCTCCCCCGGTGCCAGGCGTCCGCCGAACGACGCCGGAAACGCCAGCGGCTCACCGCCAGGCGCCACGCGACCGTACGGATCCACGCCTCGGGCTGCCCGTCACGCTCCAGCCGCCCGCGCCGGACCCATGCCTTGACGAACGCCTCCTGGACGACGTCCTGCGCCTCCTGGAGGTCCCCAGTCATCACGTACAACTGGCCTGTGAGACGCGCGACCGCCTGGACGTAGAACGCTTCGAACTCCTCGACGGTCAACAGTCACTCCCGGATCTTTCGCTTCACCGGGTATACGCCCGCCGCCGGGCATCCGGTCGACATCACCCACGGAGAAAGGGCAGTGGCGGTCGTCACACGACCCAACAGGGCGATGCGGCCGCGTGGTTCCACGCCCGGTGCCCGGCGTCGCCCCTGTCACCGCCTCGAACGGCGAGCCCGATGTGTCCGGCGGCCGATCGGCCTCGGGCGGGACGCGGCGGTGGAAGACCCGGGCCGTCCGGCGTGGGTCAGGCAGGTCGAGATCACCTTCGACGGCGCGGAGCCCCAGCTCGGAGCAGAGGTGAGCTGGGGTCTGTGTCCACGCGTCCGTGTGTGCGGGGCGCCGGGGGCCGAGGGCGGGCCGCGTAGGTATACGGGGATACGGGTGTGCGTACGGGCAGGGCTACGGGGTGCTACGGGGTCAGTCCAGCCCCTCCGCCCGCAGTTCGTACATCAGGAGGAACGTACGGTACGTCTCCGCCGAGACGTCCCGGCAGACGTCGGGACGGTTCTCGGCGGTCGAGGTGTTGTCGAGGGCACGTCGGCAGGCCGCTTCCGTCTCGGCCTGGGACGGAATGTTCGAGACGAACGCGGCGAGCAGCAGGACCACGGCCAGGACGACCACGCCGATACGGGTGCGCATGGCCTCTCAACGACCGTACGCCCGGCCGGTCACTGGGCACGCGTCCCGCCGGCGGGTCACCGGGCGCCTGTCGCCCGGCCGCTCACCAGGTGCGTGTCACCCGGCCGCTCACCGGGTGCGTGTCACCGGCCGTTCCCTTCCTCGCCCCGGCCGTCCGGCTGTCAATCCGTGTCGTCGACCGGGAGCGGCGGCAGATCGGGCTCCACGAACAGGCCCGCGTACTGCGGGGAGGGCAGCGGGGCCGGCGCGCCCGGGTCCGTGGCCGCGGCCAGGCTGTCGGGGTGCCGCTGCGTGGAGCGTGCGGGCATGTCGGTCATCGAGTGTCCTGTACGTAGGTGTGCGGTGGGAGCCCCGTGACCCTGCCTGGCGGTGAGAACGGCTCGGCTGGTCGCGACCGGGGCGGCGACGAAGCGCCGCTCCCCGGTGCCGCACCGCTCCGGGGGCATCCGGATCAACACGCGGTGTATGCAGACTGTAGCCCTCTCGGCACGGCTTCCCGCTGAATTTGCGCTGTCCGGCACGACGTTCGGTGCGTGGCGGCGGGGGTGAGCCCCGCCCGGCGGCGCGGAACGGGGCAGAGGCGCCCCTCGCGCGACACGCCAGGGGCACGAGAGGCACGAGAGGCACGAGAGGCACGAGGGGCACGAGGGGCCCACACCGTGGGCAGCGGGCCCGAGACAGGCGCCAGGCGTACGTCCACACCTCCGGCACGACGGGCGCACCCCGCACGACGGGACATGCCTGGGGCGGGACGGGACACGCCTCGGGCGGGACGGGGCCCGCCCGCCGGTCAGGCGCTCCGGGAGGCCGCTCCGGTCTCCGCGCCGCTCTCGGGCGCCACGGGGGCGGCCGCCCCCGTGGCCGACGTCTTGCGGATGTGGATCATCAGGCCGAGGAACCCGGCGATGAAGCCGCTGACCAGACCGGAGACGCCGTGGTTCAGCGCGTTGATCCCGGCGCTGCCCGGCATACCGATGGCCAGGTAGTTGACGAGGGCGCTCATCACCGCCCCCGCCACCCCGCCGAAGACTCCACTGATGACCGAGGCACGGAGCGGCGACGGTGCGGTGGAAGGGACGTGGGCAGGTCTGAGCGGTGTGGACATCGTCGAGGGCCCTCCAGACAGGCTGTTGCGCGAGATCGGGGGTGCGCCCACATCCTTGGTCACCGGACCACGTGTGGCAACTACTCGGTAGCAAAGGGTGGTTGGAGGGTGATGCCGGTTCCGTGGACCTCCCGGTCGCCGGGTGGGCACGGGCGGTCGGCGGCGACGTGGTCATGAGGACCCCGCGGATGGCGTAGAGTTGGCATCACAACGGCGCGGGGTGGAGCAGCTCGGTAGCTCGCTGGGCTCATAACCCAGAGGTCGCAGGTTCAAATCCTGTCCCCGCTACTGAAGACGGTGGCCCGGATCCTTCCAAGGATCCGGGCCACCGTCGTATGCCCCCGTATGCCGCTTGTCCGGCCTCGTCCAGGCCTTCCCACCGGGCCCCACCGCGAGTGCACCGCCGTCCCCGGCCGGTCCTCCGCCGGTCCTCCTCCCGCCCGCCGCCGGAACGCCTTGACCTTGACGCGACGTAAAGATCTAGCGTCTCCGGCATGGAGTGGTCCATCCAGGAAATCGCCCGCCGCGCGGGCACCACGAGCCGCACGCTCCGGCACTACGGCGACATCGGGCTTCTGGCGCCCAGCCGGACCGGTGCCAACGGCTACCGCTACTACGACCAGGCCGCCCTCGTCCGGTTGCAGCGGATTCTGCTGCTGCGGGAGCTGGGCCTCTCGCTGTCCGCCGTCAAGGACGTACTGGAGGGCCAGCGGGACACCTCCGCGGCCCTGCGGGCGCACCTGGGCCTGCTGGAGCGGGAGCGGGAGCGGATCGGGCGGCAGATCGCCTCGGTACGGACCACCCTTCACCGGACCGAGAAGGGGCAGGAACTCATGGCCGAGGACATGTTCGACGGCTTCGATCACACCGTCTACGAGGAGGAGGTCACCGATCGCTGGGGGCGGGAGGCCTACGAGAAGGGCGACCGGTGGTGGCGCGGGCTGGGACCGGAGGAGCGTACGGCCTTCCTGGCCGAGCACGACACCCTCGCCCGGGACTACGGGCAGGCACGGGCCGGTGGTCTGGAGGCCGGCGGCGACGTGGTGCAGGACATCGCGCGACGGCACTGCGCGTGGCTCTCGACGACCGCGCCGGCCACCCGTTCGTACGTGATCGGGCTCGGCGCCATGTATGTCGCCGATCCACGCTTCGCGAAGAACTACGATCGGTACGGGGACGGCACCGCCGCCCTCATACGGGATGCACTGACGATCTACGCGCGGCACCGGCTCTCCGACTGACCTCCGGAGGGCGGCGCCCCGGCGCGCTCCCCCTTCCGGCCCATGCCGAGCCGCCGCGCGCGGCGCGGCTCCGGGCGGTGCGGGCGGGGCGCGGTACCGTCCGCAGCCGTGGGCGGACCGGGCAGGAGTACACAGGTGGGGAAGCGGGACGGACAGCGCGGCGGGCTCATGGAGGGCTCCCGGACGCGGCGGTTCGTGTGGGCGCTGCCCGCCCTGATGATCGTGGCCGGCGCGGCGGTCGACCTGACGACCTCGCCCAACTTCTCCGCCATCCCGCTCTTCGCCGCGGCGCCGCTGATCGCCGCTCCCTTCTTCTCGCTGGCCAGCACCGTCCGTACGGCGGGGGCCGCCTTCCTCGTCGTCCTGGCCATCCGGGCCGCGCACGGCACGCTCGGCCACGTCGTGCCGCTCACCGAACTGCTCACCCTGGTCACCGTCTCCGCGCTCGCCCTCGTCATCAACAGCGTCGTGCGGCACAGCAACGAGCAGTTGGCCTCGGCCCGGGTCATCGCGGAGACGGCGATGCGGGCGGTGCTGCCCACACCGGACGACCGGATCGGCGGCCTGATGGTCGCGGCCCGCTACGAGGCGGCGCAGGCCGACGAGTTCGTCGGCGGCGACCTCTTCGCCATCGTGGACACACCGCACGGGGTGCGGCTGGTCGTCGGGGACGTGCGGGGCAAGGGGCTGGAGGCCGTGGGGGCGGTGGCCGTGGTGATCGGGGCCTTCCGGGAGGCGGCCGAGCAGGAGTCCTCCCTGGAAGGGGTGGCGCAGCGGCTGGAACGGGCGCTGGCCCGTGAGGGGGTGCGGCGGGGCGGACTGGACTCCGTGGAGGGGTTCGTCACCGCCGTCCTCGCCGAGATCCCGGTCGGGTCGGACGTCCTGCGGATCGTCAACCGGGGGCACCCCGAGCCGATCCTGCTGCACGGCGGGGGAGAGCTCCAGGTGCTGGCACCGGCTGTGCCCGCGCTGCCGATCGGCATGGGCCTGGACATGTGGCCGGACCGGTCCGACGAGTGGCCGATGCCCGCCGGGGCGACGCTGCTCGTCTACACGGACGGCCTGTCGGAGGCGCGGAACGCGCGCGGTGTCTTCTACGACCCGGCGGGACGGCTGCGCGGCCGGACCTTCCCGGGGCCCGAGGAGTTGCTCTCCGCGCTGACCGACGACGTCCGGCTGCACACCGGGGGCCGGACGACGGACGACATGGCGCTGCTCGCCGTCGGACGGCCCGACACGGGCCGACAGGGCCCGCGGAGACCGTGAGCGTCGCGGGGCGGGACGGCGGATGAGCGGTCGCGACCGTCCGTGATCACGAGAACCCGCTCCGCATAACATTTGACGAACCGTCAGAAACTGACGACCGGGCACGAGGCGCTCCAGGCGCCCGCTTGACCCCGATTCCTGCTGATAAGTCCCGCCCGAAGTCGTGAACGATCAGTGGGAACGGCTTGGAATCGGACCCCGGTGTCTATTAACGTTCGATAACGCAGCGCGGTCGTCCCAGTCGTCGCAAGAGGCGGCACCGTGCGCGAGCGCCGAATTCCGCAAGGGAACCGGGGAACCACCTACATGGGGTGAATCGGACACCTGTGTCTCGTGAGAGACGTCAGGGGTCCGTAGGAGACCTTCCTGCTCCGAACCCGTCAGCTAACCCGGTAGGCGAGAAGGAAGGAAAGGAGTGCGCCCACGTGGCGTCGAATCAGCCTGCCCCCGAGACCTCGTCCCCCTTCAGGCCCGCGGCCTTCGGTGACGAGAACACGACGCGGGGAGAATGGAATCCCACCGAGGATTCCCTCCGGCCCGTTCGCGGCAGGCATCGCGTGGCCAAGCAGCGCGGTCTCGCCCGTAGCTCCACCGTCCTCGGTGTCGGCGTCATCGCGGCCGTCGGCGCGGGAGGCATGGCCACCGCGCAGGGCAAGCCGCCGGTCTCCATCTCCCTTCCCGATTCCGTCAAGGACAATCTTCCCGATCCCTCATCCCTTCCCGGTGTGGGCGCGTTCATGTCCGGCGGTTCCGACGCGGACGACACGACAGCCGTCACCGCGTCCGCCCCGCTGACCAGCGCCGGCATCACCGCCACGGAGGCCGAGCAGGGCGCCACCGACGCCGGTGAGGCGCTGCGCGCCCGCATCCTCCAGCAGGCCGAGCAGCAGCAGTCCGGTGCCGAGGCCGAGGCCAGGGCCGCGGAGGAGTCGGCGGCGGCCGAACAGGCCGCGAAGGAAGCCGCGAAGCAGCAGAGTGCGGCCGAGGCCAAGGCCGCGGCGGAGAAGAAGGCGGCGGAGGAAGCGGCGAAGGCGAAGGCGGAGGCCGAGCGCCTCGCCAAGCTGGCCGCCAGCTACTCCCTCCCCACCTCCTCGTACACGATCACCTCGACCTTCGGCCAGGCCGGATCGCTGTGGTCCTCCGGCCAGCACACCGGGCTCGACTTCGCCGCTCCCACCGGTACCCCGGTCAAGGCCGTGCACGGCGGGACGGTCAAGTCGGCCGGCTGGTCCGGTTCGTACGGCTACCGCACGGTGCTGGAGCTCGACGACGGCACCGAGATCTGGTACTGCCACCAGTCCTCGATGGACGTGACGGCGGGCCAGCGGGTCAACACCGGCGACACCATCGGCCGGGTCGGCGCCACGGGCAACGTGACGGGCCCTCACCTCCACCTGGAGGTCCACACCGCGGACGGCTCCGGCATCGACCCGATGAGCTGGCTCCGCAGCAAGGGCCTGACGGTCTGAGCCCCGACGCCGGTCCACCGGCGCGCGCCGCCCAGCCGCGACGGTGGACCGGCGTGCCGCGCCGTGCCGCGGCGGTCCAGCGGCGTACCCCGGGCACCCCTCCGGTGCTTCTGAAACCCCGGCAGCCCTGACGCTCACCCCCCGACGCCAGGGCTGCCGGTCCGCGCCGTCTCCGGTCCGGCCTTCCTGACACGGACGTCTGACACGGAAGGTCCGGCACAGACGTCTGACACGATCGGCGGTACGAGCGGAATAGTGACTTCCGCCGCCCTGTTGACCTCCGGCATGACGTCCTATCGCGCACTCGGCGCTTCGAGCCTCCAGGTCTTCCCGCTCGCCCTCGGCGGCAACGTCTTCGGCTGGACCGCCGACGAGGCCGCCTCCTTCGCCGTCCTCGACGCGTACACCGCGGCCGGCGGCAACTTCGTCGACACCGCCGACTCGTACTCCTCCTGGATCCCGGGCAACGAGGGCGGCGAGTCGGAGACCCTCATCGGCGCGTGGCTGAAGTCGCGCGGCCGCCGCGACGACGTGGTCGTCGCCACCAAGGTCGGGGGCCACCCCGCGTACAAGGGGCTCTCGCCCGACAACGTCAAGAAGGCGGCCGAGGCGTCGCTGCGGCGGCTCGGCACCGACCACATCGATCTCTACTACACGCACTTCGACGACGAGAGCGTCCCGGTCGAGGACATCGTCACCGCCCTCGACGAGCTGGTGAAGGCGGGACACGTCCGGGAGATCGCCGCTTCCAACATCAGCCCCGAGCGGCTGAAGGCCTCCCTGGACTTCTCCGAGCGCGAGGGCCTGGCCCGCTACGTGGCGCTCCAGCCGCACTACAACCTCGTCTCCCGCGACACCTACGAGGGCGCGCTGCTGGACACCGCGGCCGACGCCGGGCTCGCCGCCGTCCCGTACTTCGCCCTCGCCTCCGGCTTCCTGACCGGAAAGTACCGTCCGGGCACCGAGGTGGAGAGCGCGCGGGCGGGCAGCGCCGCCGCCCACCTGGAGACGGAGCGCGGGCGCGCGGTCCTCGCGGCGCTCGACGCGGTGGCGCGGGAGCAGGAGGCCGAGATCGCCACCGTCGCACTGGCCTGGCTCGCCGCCCGCCCCACGGTCGTCGCCCCGATCGCCTCCGCCCGCACGGTCGGGCAGCTGCCCGCGCTGCTGGCGGTCGCGAACCTGCGGCTGACGGACGACCAGATGACCCGGCTGACCGAGGCCTCCGCCTGAGACAGCCGGCCCGGAACGGGCCCGCGTCATCAACGCGGGCCCGCCCCGGCACCCGCCACGCGGTACGGCCCTCAGCCGGGCCGTGTACCGGTGGCGTCCGGGGCCGGGCCGTCCGGGTGCAGATACGGGTTGTGGCCGCCGTAGTGCCGGTGCGGCGCGGGGACGGGCCCGCCGGGCCGCACCGGCGCGGTGTGGCCGTACGGGAACTGCCGGGGCAGGTGCGGGGGTACGGGCGGTGGCGCCGGCGGTCCGGGGCGGCGGATCCGGCCCGTCACCTGGGCCGCGTACGTCAGGGCGGGGCCCGCGACGTCCCGGCGCTGCCACAGGTGGTGCAGCAACTCCCGTTCCCGCGCGGCGAAGTCCCCTTCCGCCCCGCCGTGGCGGGCCCGGCGGCGCAACACGGCCAGCGAGGTCGCGAACGACTCGTACTCGGCGACGGCACGTGCCGCCCAGGCGCCCCGGGCCGGGTCAGGGTGGCCGTTCCAGCGCCGGGCCACGTCACGGGCGGCGCTCCGGGCCCGCATGGACGCCAGGGCGAGCGGTTCCGCCGGAGTCAGCCAGCCGGCCGCCGCGTACACCGGGAGTTCGGCGGCGAGCGTACGCAGCTCGCGCTGCCGGGACCAGATCGCCAGCCAGGTCACCAGGACGAAGCACGGCACCATGAACGCCCCGTACACCGCGTAGAAGCCGAGGCCGCCGAGCGCCGACGCGCCGTTCCACGCGGCGTGCATGCCCATGGCGAGGACCAGGCCGAGCAGCGGGAGCAGGACCCGGCGCACCCGGTGGCGCCGCCCGCCGAGCGCGGCGAGACCGAAACCGATGCCGGTGAGCACCGTGAACAGCGGGTGGGCGAACGGGGACATCACGGCACGGACGAAGAACGTCCCGGCGGTCGCCGACGCGAGGCCCGTCGTCCCCAACTGCTGGTCCTCGCCGAAGGCGTTGCCCAGGTAGAGGATGTTCTCGGTGAAGGCGAAGCCGGTGGCGGTGAACCCGGCGACCACGACGCCGTGGACCAGGGAGCCGAACTCCCTCCCCCGGAACAGGAAGATCAGCAGGACGGCGGCGGCCTTCGCGCTCTCCTCGACGACCGGGGCGATCACCGTGGCCCCCAGAGTGTCGGCGCTCGCCGCGTCGGCGGTGGCCGTGGCTATCCAGCGGGTCGCGAAGGTGTTGGCGACGATCGCCACCAGCGCGGCGGCGCACGCGCCCCAGGCGAACGCGAACAGCAGGTTCCGCCAGGGGCCCGGATCGACCCGGTCGAGCCAGCGGAACGCCGCCATCAGCAGCGGCACCGGCAGCACGGCCAGGCCCAGCCCCACCAGGAAGCCCTCGGTGCCGGTCTGTTCGCGCACCAGGGCCAGGATCACCAGACCGCAGAGCGCGAGCGCGGTGACGACCGCGCCGGCCCGGAACGCCTTGCTGCGCCAGACCATGCCGAGGCCGCGGGGCCGGTAACGCCAGTGGCCCTGCCCGGGGACGGCGCCCAGGAACTCGTCGAGCCGCTGCTCCCCGAGGACCGGGACGGCCGGCTGCTGGTGTTGCGCGGACGCCTCGTACACCCGACGACCCTAGCGAGAGGGACCGACAACGGGCCACGGCGCGACGGCGGGAGCGGCGGTCAGTGGCCGGTCGGCGACGGTCCCGGTCCGTCCTCGACGCGGGTGAACAGCACGTCGTGGACGACATGCCCCTTGTCCAGTCCCTGCCCCTCGAAGCGGGTCAGCGGCCGGAACGCGGGACGCGGCGCGAAGCCGCCGTCCGGGCGGGTGTTCTCGAAGAGGGGGTGCGCGGTGAGGACGTCCAGCATCTGTTCCGCGTAGGGCTCCCAGTCCGTGGCGCAGTGGACCGTCGCGCCGGGCTTCAGCCGCCGCGCCACCAGGTCGAGGAACTCGGGCTGGATCAGCCGTCGCTTGTGGTGCCGGGTCTTGGGCCACGGGTCGGGGAAGTACACCCGGAGCCCGTCCAGCGCCGCGGGCTCCAGCATCTCGCGGAGCAGGATGATCGCGTCGCCGTTGGCCACCCGGACGTTGGTCACGCCCGCGCGCTCCGCGAGGGCGAGGAGGTTGCCCTGACCGGGGGTGTGCACGTCGACGGCGAGGATGCCGGTGGACGGGTCGTCGGCCGCCATCCGCGCGGTGGCCTCACCCATGCCGAAGCCGATCTCCAGGACCACCGGGAGACCGTCGAAGAGTGTGGGGAGGTCGAGGACGCGGCGGCCGTCGATGTCCAGGCCCCAGACGGGCCAGAGCCGCTGGAGGGCCTCCTCCTGCCCGGTGGTCACCCGGCTGCGGCGCGGCTGGAAGCTGCGGATGCGGCGCTCGTGGTGCGAGCCCGCCGGGTCGGCGGCCGGTCCGCCCGGGAAGCGCGGCTCCTGGCGGAGCCTGCGCTGCCGCTCGAAGGAGGCCTCGCGACGGGCCTCCTCGTCCGAGCGGAGCGCGGCGTCGGCCACGGCGGTGGTGACGTCGAGGGCCGGTCCGGCACCGGCTGCCGGCGCCCGCCCGGCGGCGAGGCCGGTCACCGGGCCGGTCGGGGCACCGGGCGTCGTGGGGGTGGGGTTCACAGGCTCAGACACAATGACCCGATTCTACGGCCGGCGGCTTCCACCCCGTCGCGTGTGCCCGCAGCAGGGCCCGCCGTGCCACCTCCCTCCCCAGGGGCAGCGAGGCGGTGGCGGCGGTCGGCGGGGCGTGCAGCACATGGACGGCGTGCGGGGCGTCCCGCAGCAGGAAGTCGTCCACCGGGGTGCCGTCCCGCAGGAGCGCCTGGGTCCGGACGCCGGAGGGGGACGGACGCAGGTCGTCCTCGCTCACCCCGGGCAGCAGCCTCGCGACGGCCCGCGCGACGGCCCTCCGGGACAGCGAACCGTGCGCCTCGTCCGCGTCGTGCCGCCGGTGCCGCAGGGCGGTCCGCCAGGAGCCGGGGCCGCCCAGGACGGAGGCCGGTTCGCGCAGGCGTGCGGCAGGGCGGGCGTATCCCGTGTCGGCCCGTGCGGGCACCGTGGCCGGGCCGACCCGGACGGTGCCGTCGAGGCCCCGGGTGAGCCGGGCCCCGGGGTGGCGCCAGGCCGGGTCCGGGACCTGGTGCACCAGGGCGCGCACCGGGTCGGGCGCCGCCAGCTCGTAGGACGCCTCGCGCAGCAGCACGGTCCGCACGCCCGGGGTGTCCCCGGTGAGGCGGGCGATCCGGTCGCTGGACGGCCCGGCGCAGTTGACCAGGGTGCGGGCCCGCACCACCCGGCCGTCCGACGTCCGCACCGCGATGCCCCAGGGGCGCCGGTCGACGGCGACGACCTCCGCGCCGTACCGGACGCGACCGCCGGCGGCGGTCACCTCGGCGGTGAGACGGGCGGTGACCGAGGCGAAGTCGCACACCCCGCCCGTGCCGACGCGGATCGCGGCCAGGCCGCGCACCCCCGGCTCGTACTCCGTGATCTGGGCGGGTCCCAGCTCCCGCACCGGCAGCCCGTGGGCCCGGCCGCGCTGCACCAGGCCGTGCAGCCGGGGCAGCTCGCCGCCGGCCGTCGCCACGATCAGCTTGCCGGTGACCCGGTGCGCGATGCCGTGCTCCGCGCAGAACGCGGCCAGCTCGGCGGCGCCCCGCACCGTCCAGCGCGCCTGGAGCGAGCCCGGGGCGTGCTGGATACCGGTGTGGACCACCCCGCCGCCGGGCCCGGTCCGGGCGGCCGGGCCGGGCTCCTTCTCCAGCACCGTGACCCGGGTGCCGGGCGCGGTGCGCGTGAGCGCGTACGCGCTCGACAGCCCGACGATCCCACCCCCGACCACCAGCACGTCGCAGTCGTACGCCGCGTGCGTCACCATCACGCCACCTCCCACCCCGATACTGCACCGACCCACTGACAACGCCCCCGCACCAGGGGCGCGCGGACGTGTGACGGTGGTGCGCCCGGCGCGCGGTCGGGACTGCCGCGCGCCCTGCCCCGGGCCACATCTTCCCCAGCGACGGCCCGGTTACTCCGGGCCACCGCGCCCCGGCCCGTCAGGCCGGGGCCACCAGAAGCGGACGGGCCCTCTCACGCAGCTCGGCGACGCGCGGCTCGTCCCCGTACGGTTCGAGGCGGTGCAGGAGATCGCGTACGTACTCCGTGGTGCGCGCCGAGGAGATACGTCCCGCCACCTCGACCGCCCGGGTGCCGGCGGCGCAGGCCGCGTCCAGGTTGCCCGACTCCAGTTCGGCGACCGCCGACACCACGAGCCGCAGACCGTGCGACCGGACGAACTCCTCCGTCGGTCTCGACAGGGCCTGCTCCGTGAAGCGCCGCACCTGCCGGGGCGCCTTCAGGTCGCGATAGCACTCGGCGGCGTCGGCGGCGAACCTGTCGTAGGAGTAGAAGCCGAGCCAGGAGGGGTCGCAGTCGCCGGCCCGGGAGCGCTCCAGCCAGCCCTCGGCGGCCCTGAGCGCCGCCCCAGCGGCCGGTGCGTCGCCCGCCTTGGCATGGGCACGCGCCTCCACCAGCCGGAAGAAGCTCATGGTCCGGGCGGTGGCCAGGCCCCGGTTGCGCTCGACGGCGGCCTGGGCCAGGTCCACGCCCTCGTCGGCGAAGCCCCGGTAGGTCGCCTGGAGGGACATCGACGCCAGGACGTATCCCCCCAGGGGCACGTCGGCGGCGGCACGGGCGAGGCGCAGGGCCTGGATGTAGTAGCGCTGGGCGGCCTCCTGCTGCCCGGTGTCGAAGGCCATCCACCCGGCCAGCCGCGTCAGTTCGGCGGACGCGCCGAACAGGGCACGGCCCACCTCGTCGCTGTACGAACCGAGCAGCAGCGGCGCGGCGTCGACGCGTAAGCACTCCGGGACCATGGAGGAACGCCAGTCCCCTCCGCCGTACTTGGAGTCCCAGCGGCGGGCGTCCTGGGCGGCCTCGCGCAGCTTGGCCACATCGCTGTGGCCGACCCGCAGCAGTGAGGCGGAGGCGTCGGGCGCCGTGTCCGGTCCGGGCTGCGCGGGAACTCCCGCGGACAGTCCGGCGGACGCCGCCGCACCGTGCGCCCCGGGTGCGCCCTGGGTGCCCAGGAGCGCGTCCCGGGCGGCGGTCGGGTCCCGTGCGACCGAGGGGTCGGCCGGTGTGATGAGCCACCGGGACGCCGGCGTCGCGTAGGCACTCACCGCGAACGAGCCCGCCAGCGACTGCCAGATCCCGCCACCCCGGCGCCCGGCCGGATCCAGCCGGTACAGATCGGTCGCCGAACGCACCGCCTCACCCACGTCACGCGGGAAGGCCAGCCCGATTTCGGGGGCCGGGTCGGCGTCGGCGAGCCCGATCTCGTGCAGCGGCACCGGTCGGCCGAGTTTGGCCCCTATCGCCGCCGCGATGAGATGGGGCGCGGCGCCCTGCGGCACCATCCCCTTGGCGACCCACCGGGCCACCGAGGTCTTGTCGTAACGAAGTGTCAGACCGCGCTGCGCTCCGAGGTCGTTGACCCGCCGGGCGAGCCCGGCGTTGCTGATTCCCGCGAGGGCGAGAACTGTGCCGAGCTTCTCGTTCGGCCCGCGTTGCTCCCTGGACATGCGCCACCCCTCGACACACAGACGGCCGCCGCGTCACCCGTCGGGCGCGCGGCATTCGTACCGTGTTCTCCCCAGGTGCGGTCCCGGTCACTCCGGTGCACACGCATATGGCCGAGCCCCGTGGAATATGCCGCCCTGCCGAGAACATCAGTAAACACAGCGTAGTTCGCCGCATCCCTACCGTTAAGGGGCAGTCGTCCGGATGGCGGGAAAGTTGCCCGCGCGCGTGGAACGGCGCGTCCCGGACGCCGTGCGCCCTCCTCCGCGCGGCGCCGTACGTCCCGCGCCGGGCGCGGAGGGCCGCGACAGGGCCCCGGACGTCGTGCTCCTGGTGTGTGGCCGTGCGCCCGGCCGTGCGCTCTGGCCCGGCCAGGACGCAAGCGCTTCGCTGGTCCTGCGTGGGTCGGCCCGCTGCACTGGACTCAGCGGGCTGGGGGAGACCGCCGCTCCAATCCCCGCGGGCGGCGAACCGGCCCGGGAGGTGACGCACACCTCCCGGGCCGTGCCGTGAGCGGTTCGACGGGGGACGAGTGGGCCGGCCGGCGCACCGGGGGGATGCGCCGGCCGGTACGCCGCAGGGCGTCCGGCGGCCTCCCGGACCGCGCGCGTCCGTGGCGCTCCGCCGCGAAACGCGCGGTTGTCGCGCGAGCGGAGAATGGCCGGATTTCGATGGTCGGTCGGGGCGGTGGGAGACGGTCCGAATCTGGCCGGATCACATCTGTTCCCCAGGGTGCCGTGCCCCGGTCCACGGAGGGGTGCGCGGCACAACTGCCGGAGGAGCCCGTTCCGTTAACGTCGGGCCGAACGGGTCCCGATCGGCCCTTGCCAGGGGCGCATGCGCGTGCGGTGTGCGCTGCCCGTACCCCCTCTCCGCCGCCGTTGTCGTGGCAGCATGTCCCGCAGCGGCGTTCCCCCGGTCCCGGTGCGCCGCTTTGTCCACAGCCTGTGGAGGCGGCGGGTGCGTTGGTTGGTGGGGTGGAGCAGTATCGCCGCGAGCTTCGGCACCGTGGGCGCGGTCGGCGGCCGGGGCGAGGGACGCACGGTCCACCCCGTGGGCTCCCAACTCCTGTGGGGCGACCCGGATCCGCTGTGGGCCGTGGGTGACTGGCGGCCCGACGAGGTCCGTGTGATCACGGTCACGGCCCCGGAAGGCGCCCCCGCCACCCGCCTCGCCGTACTGGGCTGTTGCGGCGCCACCGACGAGCAGTTGCGGGTGGGCCTGCTGGCCGCCCGGGGCGGCGCCCTGCGCCATCTCACGGCCTGGCCGGGCAGTTACACCGCCGTCGTCCAGATCGGCCGCCGCGTCACCGTCGCCGGAGACCTCGCCGGGGCCCGGCCCGTCTTCCACACGCCCTGGGCCAACGGCACCGCGTACGCCACCGCGGCCCTCCCGCTCGCGGACCTCATCGAGGCACAGCTGGACATCGGCCACCTGGCCGCGCTGCTCGCCTGCCCCGAGTCCCCCGAGGCGCTGGGCGACGGCACACCGTACGAAGGCGTGAAGCGGGTCCCACCGGGCCACGCGCTGATCCTGCGTGAGGGCTCGCGCGAGGTCACCGGGTACGAGGCGGTGGCCTCGCTCGCCGTCGCCGCCCCCCAGACCGACCCGGTGCGCGCGGTCGAGGGCGTACGGGACGCGCTGGTCGAAGCCGTACGGGCCCGGCTCACCGCCCCCCGCCACGCCCCCGGCACCCTGCCGCCGGACCCGGGGCCCGTCCCGGGGATGGGGCCCGCCGACCGCCGCGCGGCCCGGGGCGCGCCGGTCCCCGGTATCGGCGCGGACCTGTCCGGGGGCAGCGCCTCGGCCACCCTCGCCCTGCTCGCCGCCGGACTCCCCGGGCTGCCGGGAACCGTCCTCGGCCACGGCACGGGCGCGGGCGAACGGCTGCTCGCCGTCACGTTCAACGACCTGTCCACCCAGGGCCGCGAGGACGAGCTGGAGCGCGCCCGCGCCATCGCGGCCAACCCCCGCCTGCACCACGTCGTCGTCGCGGCGGGCGAGGAGGCGCTGCCGTACGCCGCCCTGGAGAGCGGGCCGCTCACCGACGAACCCGCCCCCTCCCTCGTCGTCGCCGAACGCCACCGCAGACGGCTGTCCGCGGGCAGCGCGGACCACTTCGTCGGACACGGCGCCCGGCAGGTCCTCGACGCCCACCCGGCCCGGCTGGCCGATCTGCTCATCGACCGCCGCAGACGCCATCTGATGAGACCGGTCGCCGCCCTGGCCAAGGCCGAAGGCCCCTGGCCGCACTCCCTCTTCGTCCCGCTGTCCGTCTACCGTGCCGCCCGCAGACTGGCCCGCACCTCCTACCGCACCGGACTGGAGGAGGCGGCCGGCCTGCTGCCCGACGCCAACCGCTTCGCCCCGGACCTCGAAACGCCCGCCGACGCCTCGCTGGCCTCCCTCGCCTGGTCCCGACCGGGCCCGGCCGCCCGCTGGCTCACCGGGGAGGCGCTCGCGGAAGTATCGGTTCGGCTCCAGGCCGCGGCGATCCGCCCCGCCTCGGTGCAGCGCCCCGGAGAGGCCAGGGCCCGCGCGGTCCTCGCCCGCGCCGCCGCCGACCAGCGGATCCTGGAACAGGCCGCGGAGGTCCGCAGCCAGCGACTGCACGCCCCCTTCCTGGACAACCAGGTCGTACGGGCGTCCCGCGCGCTGCCCGAGTCGCTGCGCGTCCAGCCGGGCGCGCGGGCCGCGATCCTGCGCCGGGTGCTGGCGGGGGCGGGCATCCACGACCTGCCTCCCGGCTGGGGCGCTCCCTCGCACGCCACGGCGAACGCGGCGGGCCACATCGGACTGCGCACCGCCCTGCCGGAACTGACCGCCCTCTTCGACGCCCCGCTGCTGGCGGACGCGGGCCTGATCGAGGCCCGCGTCGTACGCACGGCCCTGCGCGCGGCCGCCGAGGGCGAACCGGTCCCTCTGGACGGCCTGGCCGACCTGGTCTCCACGGAGCTGTGGCTCCGCCGCCTGGTGACCCGGCGGGGCACCTGCTGGACGGGCACGGCGGCGCCACGCCGCCGCGCGGTGGCCGGCGGAGTCGTCCCGGCCCGCCGGACGCTCCAGCCGTGATGGCCGCTCCAGCCGTGACTGGCGCGGCGCCGGTTCGGGCGCCGGGTCAGGCGCCGGGTTCCCGCGCCGGTTCCGGTTCCGGGTCCTCGGGACGGGCGGCGGGGCTCCGTTCCCGAGGCCGTCCCCAGCGCGTGGCCCTCCGTCACCGGGACCGTCACCGGGGCCCCCGGCACCCAGGACACAATGGGCGTGTGCGGTATCTGATCCTGGGCGTCACCGAGGCGCGTGACGAGTGCGGCTGCCCGCTGCCCGTCGGCGGCCCCCGGCTGCGCGCCCTCCTGGCCGCACTGGCGCTCAGGGCCGGCCGCCCCGCCGACACCGCCGCGCTCATCGAGGACGTGTGGGACGGCGACCGGCCGCACGACGCGCCCGCCGCACTCCAGGCACTCGTGGGCCGGCTGCGACGCGCCCTCGGCAAGGAGGCGGTCCCGGCCGCACCCGGCGGCTACCGGCTGGACGCCGGACCGGACGACATCGACCTGCACGTCTTCGAGCGCCTCACGCGCCAGGGCGCGGCCGAACTGGCGCAGGGCGACGCCGAGTCCGCCGCCGGCACCCTGCGCACCGCCCTCGGCCTGTGGCGCGGCCCGGCCCTCGCCGACCTTCCCGGGAGCGAGCGGAGCGAGGTGGTACGGGCCCGCGCCCACCGGCTCACCGCGCTCGGGCAACGCATCGAGGCCGACCTCCGGCGCGGTGAGCGTACGGGCCTCGTACCGGAGCTCAGAGAACTCACCGCGGCGCACCCGTACCACGAGCCCCTGCGTGCCCAGCTCGTCCGGGCCCTGCGCGCGGACGGCAGACAGGCCGATGCCCTGGTGGCGTACGAGGAGGCCCGCCGGGTCCTCTCCGAAGGCCTGGGGACCGGTCCGGGCCCGGAACTCACCGCACTCCACCGGGAACTCCTCGCCCCGGCCCCGCCGCCGCGCCCACCGCGGGCCCATGAGGCCCTGGACCGCCCGGCCCCGGACCGCCGGGACGCCTCCGTACCCCTGGAATCCCGCCCGTCGCGCACGGGACCGGCCACGGGACTGGCCATCGGACCGGCCAGGGCGGACGACGCCGCTCCGGGACCGTCGCGGCCTGGTCCCGGTCCTGGGCGTGGCCCTGGTTCCGGGACCGGTCCCGCCAGGCCGGGAGTCCCGCCCCCCGGCGATCGAGCGGGGGCTCCCGGGGCATCACGCCCGGCGGGCGCCCGCCGGGGTCCCGGGGCGCCACCGCCGGACGGCGCGCGAACAGCCCCCGGCGCGTCACCCCCGGACGGCTCGTCTCCGGCCCCGGGGACATCACGTCGGGGCAGCCCGCATCCGGGTCGCGGCTCGGCCGCCGACCCGTACCCCGCCGCCGCACCCCACCTCCCCGAGGGCAACATCCGCCCCCGGCTCACCTCCTTCGTCGGGCGGGCCGCCGAACTCCGGAACATCCGGGACGACCTGACCCGGGCCCGGCTGGTCACGCTCACCGGCCCCGGTGGATCCGGGAAGACCCGGCTGGCCGAGGAGGCCGCCGCGGGGAAGGGCGCCTGGATCGCCGAACTGGCCCCGCTCGACGACCCCGCCGACGTACCCGGAGCCGTACTCTCCGCGCTCGGCCTGCGCGAGACGGCCCTGCTGCGCGACACCGCCCGCGACGGTCCCGCCCCGGCCGCCGACCCCACCGGCCGACTGGTCGAGCACCTCTCCCACCGTTCCCGCGGCCGGCCGTTCCTCCTCGTGCTCGACAACTGCGAGCACGTCATCGGCGCCGCCGCGGCCCTCGCGGAGACCCTGCTCACGTACTGCCCGGGGTTGCGCGTCCTCGCCACCAGCCGCGAACCGCTCGGCGTCCCCGGTGAGGCCGTGCGCCCCGTGGACCCGCTGGCACCCGACACGGCCCACCGCCTCTTCGCCGAGCGCGCCCGCGCCGTACGGCCGGACTTCGCCCAGGAGACGGCGGCCGACGGGACCGGGCGGGCCGTGGCCGAGATCTGCCGCCGCCTCGACGGGCTGCCCCTCGCCATCGAACTGGCCGCCGCCCGGCTCCGGTCGCTCACGCCGCACCAGATCGCCGCCCGCCTCGACGACCGCTTCCGGCTGCTGACCGGCGGCAGCCGCACCGTGCTGCCCCGCCAGCAGACCCTCCGGGCCGTCGTGGACTGGTCCTGGGACCTGCTGGAGGAGGACGAACGGACCTTCCTGCGGCAGGTGTCCGTCTTCGCGGGCGGCTGGGACCTCGCCGCCGCCGAAGCGGTGACCACCGGCCCCGACGCCGCCGCCCTGCTCGGCGCCCTCGTCGACAAGTCACTCGTCGTCGCCACCCCGACCACCATCGGCGAGATGCGCTACCGCCTGCTGGAGACCATCCACGAATACGCCGCCGAACGCGCCACCGCGACCCCGGACGTCCTCGCGGACGCGGCCACCGCCCACACCGCCCACTTCACCGCCTTCGTGGAGGAGGCGGACCCGCTGCTCCGTTCCGAGGCCCAACTCGCCTGGATCGGGCGGCTGGAGACGGACCTCGACAACATACGGGGGGCTCTGCACCGCACCGTCGCCACCGCCCCCGACGAGTCGTCGGCGACGCGCCTGGTGCTCGGCATGGGCTGGTTCTGGTGGCTGCGCAACCTGCGCGCCGAGGGCCTGAACTGGGCGGACCGTACGGCCGCGCTGGGCGACGACCCGGAGGACCCCGACGACCCCCGCCACTGGCCACGGATGCGTCTGCACATGGTGCGGTTCTTCCTGGGCGCGGAGAGCCGGCCGATCGACAGCTTCCACGGAGACGAGGAGTTCCGGGCGCTGGTGGGGCGGGTGAGGGAGGCATTCCGCCGCCAACACGGCCCGGTGACCGCCCGGTTCCCCGGGCTGCTCTGGCCCATGACCGCCTACTTCCTCCACGAGCACGTCCCCGACCTGCGCGTCGACTTCGACGCGGCGGTCGCCAACGCCCGGACGTACGGCGGCGACTGGGAGTACGGCACCATCCTGGTGTTCCGCGTCCACATGCTGGTGGACCTGCCCCGAGGCGCGGACGGCGCGGCCGTCGACCAGGACCTCGCCGAACTACGGGTGCTCAGCCGCCGGGTCGGTGACCGCTATCTGCGCGCCCAGGTGGCGAGCGCGGTCGCCGAGGCGGGGATGACGCGCGGACGGTACGAGGACGCGCGGTCCGCCTACCAGGAGGCGCTGGACCTCGCCCGGGAGGTCGGCGCCTACGCGGAGGAGCCGTTCCTGCTGGGACGCCTCGCGGAACTCCACTACCAGGCCGGTGACCTGGAGGCGGCGGACGCGGGCCTGGACGAGGCGGAGGCCGCTGCCGAGCACCGGCAGGTGCTGGACGCCCACGCCTACGTCGGCTTCCTCCGGGCCGCCGTCGCCCTCGCCGCCGGGGACATCCCCCGGGCCCGGCACTTCACCGACACGGCACGCCGCACCCAGCTGTACGGCAGTCCGCCGCCGCAGTTCGCCTCGGCACTGGACGGGCTGTCGGCGCGGATCGCCGTGTTCGAACCGTCCGGTGGTCCGGTGGCCGGCCTGCGCGGGATGACCGACGCCCTGAACACGGCGGTGGCCGCCGGCTGCGCGGAGATCTTCACCGCGCATCTGGCGGAGGCGGCGGGCGTGACCCTGCCCCGGGTGGGGCTGTACGAGGCCGCTGCCCGGGTCCTCGCGGCGGCCGGCGCCTGGCGGGTGCACGGCCCCCGGTCCGCGGTCGAGGAGCGCGAGGTGGCGGCCGCGCTGGAACTCGTCCGGAACCGCCTCGAACCGGAGACGTACGAGGCTGAGGCCACCGAAGGACGGGCCATGACCCCCGAGGCCACCGTGGCCTTCCTGGCCGCCGTGACCGGAGAGCTCAGCGACAGCTGATCCGCGACTGCGCCCAGTCGGCCAGCGCCACCCCGCCGAACGGCCCGGCCGGCTCCACGACGAGCCGGATCGTCTCCTGGCCGTCGACGGCGACCCCCATCGGTACGGCGGCGTCACCGCCCCGCATCACCGGGGACTCCCAGAGCCGCGCCCCGTCGCCGCCCCATACGGAGAAGCGCACCGGGAAGCGCACGGGGAAGTGCGCGGAGTCGTTCCCCTTCGTCAGGTCGTCGACGCCGACCAGCGCCTCGTACCGCGTGCAGGGGCGGTTGAGCTGGATGACGACCGACGAGTGCGGGTGGACGGTCACCCCGTGCGCGTACGTCGTGCCGCCGATGGACAGGCCGGTGCGCTGCCAGACCGGGCCTCGCGTGCCGCCCAGCGAGATCTCCGGCGCGGTGTGGTCCCCGGCGACGGAGTACGCCAGCTCGTTGACCTGGAAGACCTCGGGTTCCGGGGCCGGAGGAGGCGTCGGGGTGGGGGTGGGGTCAGGGGCGGGCGGCGTGGGGGTGGGGGTGGGCGTGGGTTTCGCGGCCGGGGGTTCGGGTGTCGGGGTGGGTGTGGGGGCGGGCTTCGGCTCCCGCGTCGGCGCGGGTACGGGCGCCACGGGCGCCACGGGCGCCACGGGGGGCACCGGAGGGACCTGGGTCGGCTCGGGTGCCGCCGGAGGAGGAGGTGACGGTGCGGCGGGGGCCGCCACCGGAGGCTTCGCCACCGGCTCGGGCTCCTGGGCCGGGCCGTCGCCTCCGACCAGCGCCCATACGAGCCCCGCGGCGGCCGCCACGGCCACCGCCGCCGCGATCCCGGCCTTCGCCGGGGCACCGAGGCCTTCGGCGGCGGCCCCGCCCGCGGCGCCCCCCGAGGAGGCGCCACCGCCCGTCGCCGCCGCTGCCGCACCGGCACCCGCCGCGCCGACGGCCCCGCCCGCGACGACGCCCGCCGCCTTGACCGCGTAGCCCGCGGCGAACCAGCCGATGACCGCGACCGGAAGCAGTGCCGGGATACCGGCGTTCACGCTCTCCAGCTCACCGGCGGCGACCCGGCACTTCGCGCACTCCTCCAGATGCTTGCTCAGCCCGCGTTCCGCACGGACCCGCAGACCGCCCCGGGCGTGGGCGCCGAGCCGGTCGGCGTACCGGGCGCAGTCGCCGCCGGCCGTCAGGGCCTGGCTCACATGCGCCTGCAGATAGGCCTGCTTCAGCCCTTCGCGCGCCCTGACCGCCAGCACCGCCGTGGCGTTGGCCGTCAGACCGAACAGCGGGGCGACCTCGCTCGGTGACTCCTCCTCCACCGTGGTGTGCCAGAGCACCGCCTGCCAGCGCTCCGGCAGACTGCGGAAGGCCTGCATCGCCATCGACCGGTCCGCCTCGTGCATCGCCCGCACATCGGCGCCCAGATCGACGGTGTCGGTCTCCGACAGCTCCGCCGAACGCGTGGCCTGGGCCGCGAACACCGCGAAGTCGTCGACCAGTTGTTCCCGCTTGGCGCTCTTCGTCCAGGCCGCGGCGACATGACGGACCGCCGTCATGAGGTAGGCCCGGACCGCTTGCTCGGGCCCCTTGCCGCCGCGTACCGCCTGGAGCGTCCGGGCGAACACCTCGGCCGTCAGGTCGTCGGCGGTGTGGGCGTCGCGGCAGCACGTCCGGGCGTAGCGGCGCACCGCTTCCGAGTGGCGCCGGAACAGCTCTTCGTACGCCCGGTCGTCACCCGCGCGCATCCGCTGGAGCAACTGCGCGTCGGACACCCCGACATCGGGAGAACTGCCCCGGCCCTCACGCTGGAGGGGGACGGCGAACGCGGCCCCGCCGTCCGCCGCGGGTCCGGTGGGCGGGACGGCCTCGACGGGGGCCGACCAGGGCCCTGGCAGGACCGTGCCGCCCTCCGCGCTCTCGCCCGCCGCAGGCCCGCTTCCCGGGGACCGGCTGCCCGTGGGCCGGCTTCCCGTGGCGCCACGCCCCGTGTGACCGCCGTCGGCGGGACCGCCCCGGGGAGGACCGCTCGACGGTGCCGGTCCGGCCTGACCGGGCACCGGGCCGGTGGACGGCCCGCCGGTCTCCGCGTCCCCGCCCGTGTCAGCGACGGACCGCTCGTCCCGCTGCGCGTCACCGCTCATGGCGGAAACCCCCGTCTGCACCCTTGGACCCGTACTACCGGGCAAGCGTGCCACAGGCCTTCACCGCCACCGGCCCCCGGCCGAGGCAACCACTCGTCCGGGGTCACTTACCGCACACAGGCGCGAGGTCACTCCATCGGGGAGTGGTCCCGCGCCCGGTCCGGGCGCGGCCGGTGACGCGCCACGCACGCCGCACTACGCGGGCCGGGAGCGCAGGCCCTCCAGCAGGATGTCCAGCAACCGGGCGGAGGCGGCGGCCTGGTGGGCGGGGTCCGGCAGCGCCGGAGCCGCCGTGGCGATGACCAGCAGCACATCCGCCACCGTCACATCACCGCGCAGCTCACCCGACTCACGCGCTCGGGCGACCAGTCGGCCCACGACCTCCAGCAGCTCGGCCGCACCGGCGTCGTGAACGGGCTCCTCCTCGGCGGGCCTCGGCGGCACCACCACCCGGGGCTCGGACTGCTCCGCGCCCTGACGCTGATACGGGACCCGCTGCTCACCGTCGGCCGGAGCCGGTATCGCGGGGGCCTCGTCCTGGTCGACACCCACCCGCAGCACATGCGGCGGCAGCAGCCGGCCCGCACCGGAGTCCACGGAGGTCCGCAGGAACCGGGAGAGCGCCGACCACGGCTCCTCCTCCTGTCCCAGGGCGGAACGCGCCTGGTCGGTCAGCCGGGCGGTCTCCTCCTCCGCTATCCGGCGTACCAGCACGTCCTTGCTGGGGAACCGCCGGTAGACCGTGCCGACCCCGACCCTGGCGCGGCGCGCCACGTCCTCCATCGGCGCGCCGTACCCCAGCTCGCCGAACACCTCGCGCGCGGCGCGCAGGACGTGCTCCAGATTGCGCTGCGCGTCCACGCGGAGCGGCGTCGAACGGGCACCTCCTCCGCCGCCCGTGGCCACGGCCGCCGACCCGACCATCGCCACCGTGCTCAGCCGCCCGTGACCCTCCGCAGAGGAGGTGACAACACTCTGCCCATGCAAATCCTGAATGTGCATACTTCCCCCGGATATGACGTCTCCCCCCGGAGACTTCCCCGCCCTGTCAGTCGTGGTGCGGGTCCTGGTCCGAACCGACACCCCGACGGGGTACGAACATAGTTGAGCCCGAGTCAATTCAGAAGGGGCCAGTTCCGCACGGTGCGCCCCCCGATCGGAGCAAAGGCCCGGCGAACCCCGGTCCGGCCCCGCCCGTGGGTCCCCTCCGGCGCGTTTGACCTGCGTCGCACGGGAAGCCGGGAGCGGATACGCACCGCCGCGGGAGCCAAGAGCTCCGGTCACACAAATTGCCGGGCCTGTGGACAAACACCGGACTCCGGTGCGTCATGGGATGGTGATGGCTCCAGATTCCCGGGGAACGGCCCCCGGCACCCGGCCGGCCGTACGTGTTCTCGTCGTCGGTGGCGGCTACGTCGGGATGTACACGGCGCTGCGTCTCCAGCACAGGCTGCGCCGGAGACTGCGGAGCGGCGAGGCCGAGATCGTGGTGGTCACGCCCGAGCCCTACATGACCTACCAGCCGTTCCTCCCGGAGGCGGCGGCCGGTTCGATCTCGCCGCGCCACGTCGTCGTGCCCCTCCGCCGCGTCCTGCGCGACTGCCGCATCGTCATCGGTGAGGCCCGGCGGATCGACCACACCAAGCGCACCGCGACCGTCGTCACCCTCGCCACCGGGGAGGACGGGACCGGCGCCGTCGAGATCCCGTACGACGACCTGGTCCTCGCCCCCGGATCGGTCGCCCGCACCCTTCCGGTGCCGGGGCTGGCCGACTTCGGTATCGGTTTCAAGACCGTCGAGGAGGCCATCGGCCTGCGCAACCACGTGATCGAGCAGATGGACATCGCGTCCGCCACCCGCGACCCCGCCGTCCGGGACGCCGCCCTCACGTTCGTCTTCGTCGGCGGCGGCTACGCGGGCGTCGAGGCGCTCGCCGAACTGGAGGACATGGCCCGCTACACCTCGCGGTACTACCACAACATCACCCCCGACGACCTGCGGTGGATCCTCGTCGAGGCCACCGGCCGCATCCTCCCCGAGGTCGGCGAGGAACTGGGCCGGTACGCCGTCCGGGAGCTGCGCGGCCGCAACATCGACGTACGGCTCGACACCCGGCTGGACAGCTGCGAGGACCGGATCGCGGTCCTCAGCGACGGCTCCCGCTTCCCGACCCGCACGCTCGTGTGGACCGCGGGGGTCAAGCCCGCACCGATCCTCGCCGAGACCGACCTGCCGCTCACCGAGCACGGCCGGCTGCGCTGCACCGCCGCGCTGGCCGTCGAGGGCGTCGAGCACGCCTGGGCCGCCGGTGACGCGGCGGCCGTACCCGACCTCACCTCGCCCCACCAGGGCGCCGTGACCGCGCCGAACGCCCAGCACGCGGTGCGTCAGGCCAAGGTCCTCGCCGACAACGTGCTGGCGACGCTCGCCGGGCGGCCGCCCACGGACTACCGGCACTCCTCCGCCGGGTCGGTCGCCTCCCTGGGACTGCACAAGGGCGTCGCCCAGGTGTACGGGCGCAGACTCAAGGGCTATCCGGCCTGGCTCATCCACCGCGCGTACCACCTCAACCGGGTGCCGACGTTCAACCGGAAGGCACGGGTGCTCGCCGAATGGACACTGGCCGGGCTCTTCAAACGCGAGATCGTCTCCCTCGGCTCGCTCGAACACCCGCGCGCCGAATTCGCCCTCGCGGCCGGTGGCCACCCCTTCCCGGAGCAGCCCCGGGACGACGGGAACCGCCGGCGCCCCGGGAACGGCACCCCCCGGGGCGACACCTCCGAGGACGACGGCCCACCCGCGCCGACCGGCTGACCCGGGTGACCCGACGGCACGCCGTACCGCCGTACACCGATGAGCGGGAAAGGGCCGCAGCTCAGCCGCCCGAACAGCAGCCGCACGGCAACTGTCAGTACGGTCGGTCACACTTGGCGTGTGACCATAGGTGCGCCCACACCTGCGCAGAGTGACCCGGGCCGCAGTCACCTACAGTGACCGACGTCGAAGACCGACCACACGAAGAGGCCTGGCAGGCACCCTTCCGAGAGAGCCGGCACCAAAGCCCCGGCCCGGTGAGACACCGGCCGGGGACCGGCACAGGCACCAGCAGACGAAGCAGCTCGCCCGAGCGGACCAGACCGACACACGAGGCCAGAAATTCCGTGAACTTCACGCGCTGGAGCGCCCGCCTCCCCGGAACACAGCGTCGAGCCGCCGTGCGGGACGAGCAGGGTTCCGTCCCCGCCGCCCGCGCCGAGTCGGCCCGGCCGGCATCCGGCCCCACCCCGCAAGGAGACGCCCCGGTTCCGCCCGGCGCCCCTCTCGAAGCGCTCTCCGCGAGCGAGATCCTCGACAGCCTCCCCGCCCCGGTCGCCCTGCTCCACGGCCCCGACCTGCGCATCACCTACGTCAACGACGCCTACACGGCGGCCTTCGGCGAACGGCCCCTCGGGGCGCCGGCCGCCGAGGCGATGCCGGAGCTCACCGAACTCAGCCTGCTGCCCCTGATGGGCCAGGTCCTGCGCAGCGGCACACCGCGCACGGTCAAGTCCCGGAAGGTCCTCGACGGCCACTCGTACACCGTGACCTGCACCCCGGTCGCCGTCCGCGCCCCGGAAGGAGCCGACGGCGAGGAGGGCGTGCTCGTCTACGCCACCGACGTCACCGACCACGCCGAGGCGGCGGAGCGCCTCCGCACCAGCGAGCGCCGCCACCGGGACACGGCCGTCACCCTCCAGCGTTCCCTGCTGCCCCAGGACCTCGAACAGCCCGACGACCTCCGGATCGCGGCGACGTACCAGCCGGGCGGCACGGACGCCGCGGTCGGCGGCGACTGGTACGACGTGATCACCCTGGGGGCCGGACGCACCGCGCTCGTCATCGGCGACGTGATGGGACGGGGGGTGCGCGCGGCCGCCGTCATGGGCCAGCTGCGCACCGCGGTCCGGGCCTACGCGCGCCTGGACCTGCCGCCCCACGAGGTGCTCCAACTCCTGGACGTCCTCGCCGCCGAGATCGACGCCAGCCAGATCGCGACCTGCGTGTACGCCGTCCACGACCCCAACGAGGGGCAGCTCGTCTACGCCTCCGCCGGCCACCTCCCGGTCCTCGTCCGCCACGAGGACGGCACGGTCCACCGCGCGGAGGAACCTCCCGGGCCGCCCCTGGGCACCGGAGGTACCGGCGGCTGGACCCACACCTCCGGGACGATTCCCCTGCCGCCCGGATCGACGGCCGTGCTGTACACCGACGGTCTGGTCGAGCGCCGCAGCGAGGACATCGACGAAGGGGTCGCCTCCCTGGAGCGCGCCCTGTCCGGGGCGGTGGGCTCGCCCCAGGTGGTCTGCGACCGGCTCATCCGCTCCCTGGGGGTGACCGCGGACCACGACGACGACGTGGCGGTGCTCGTCGTCCAGCACCCCTCCCGTACGGGAGCGAGCGCCGAGCTCTTCCACAACGCCTCGCTCGACCTCCTCGGCGGTGTCGAGGCGGCCCCCAGGGCGCGCGCGTTCGCCACCGGGGTCCTGGCGTCCTGGCGGTTCCCCGTGGAACTCCGCGACCTGGGGGTGCTCGCCGCGAGTGAACTCGTGGCGAACTCCCTCCAGCACGGCACCCCGCCCATGCGGCTCGGCCTGAGACGTACCGACCGCAGGCTGATCATCGAGGTCACCGACGGCGACGAACACCTCCCGCGCAGGCGGCAGGCCGAACCGGCGGACGAGGCGGGGCGCGGCATCTCCATCATCGCGACGGTCGCGTCGTCCTGGGGCAGCCGCCGCACCCCCGGCGGGGGCAAGGCGGTGTGGTGCGAATTCGCCCTGCCCGGCTGATCCGGCCGGCTCGTGCTCAGTGAGCGGTGGCGGGAACCGTGGCCGGCTCGCCCTCCGGGAGGGAGACCGCCACCACCCGGGAGGGCACCGAGGCGAGTGACGGATTGTCCTGGACGGCGGTGAGCCGCCGGCCCAGCTTCAGCGCCAGCACGCTGATGCCCAGGGAGAACAGCACGAACGTCACGATGTACGGGCCGTGCAGCGACGCCCCCATGGGACCGCCCACGGCCGGACCGACGGCCAGCGCCAGCTGCTTCACCAGGGCGAACGCCGAGTTGTACTGGCCGACCATGGCCTCCGGAGCGAGGTCGGCGACGAGCGGGGCCACGGTCGGCGACAGCATCGCCTCACCGAGCCCGAACAGGGCGTACGTCGAGATCATCGCGGCCGTCGCCATGGTCTGGCTGCCGTGCCCGAGCCCCGCGTACCCGGCGACGATCCAGGCGAACGCCCAGATCAGGCCGACCCACGCGATGACGCGGCTGCGCCGCCGGCGCTCCACGAGCCGCAGCACGACGAACTGCGCCAGCACGATGACCGCCGTGTTGGCCGCCAGCGCGACACCCAGGGTCGAGGGGGCGATCCCGGCGGCCTCGGTGCCGTAGGCGGCCAGGCCGGACTCGAACTGTCCGTAGCAGGCGAAGAAGATCACGAAGCCCAGGACGCACAGCTGCACCATCGCCCGGTGCGAGAGCAGCACCCGCAGACCGCTCCGGGGGGCGGCGGTGCCGGCGGCGAGGGCGGTGGGCGCGTGCGGCATGCGTACGGTGGCGGCGACGACACCGAGGACGACGAACATGGCCGCCTCGATGAGGAAGAGCACCGTGAAACTGGACGGCCGGCCCACATCGACCAGCTGCCCTCCGACCAGCCCGCCGACGCCGAGCCCGAGGTTCTGCAGGAAGAACTGCATGGCGAAGACACGGGTGCGGGTCGAGGCGTCCGAGCACCGCACCAGCATCGTCGCGAGTGCGGGCTGCATCACGGCGGTACCCGCTCCGAGGACCGCCGCGGAGAGCACCGACGAGGTCACTCCGCCCGACAGCCCCAGCGCGACGGCGCCGACGGACGCGGTCCCCGAGGCCACCACCAGCACGGACAGCGGGCCGCGCCGGTCGATCACCCGCCCGGTGAACGGCAGGACGGCCAGAGCCGCCATCGCGAACACAGCCAGCACGACACCCGCCGTACCGGCCCCCAGATCCCGTACCTGCGCCACGTAGACGTACAGATACGGAACGGTGAACCCGAGCCCGAACGCGCTCAGCGCGCTTCCCACCTGGATCCGCCGCAGCGCCGCACCCATCTCCCTGGTCACACTCACCTACCTCAGAACATCGAAGAATCTTGAAGAACACAGACCAATAGACTTTACCACTAAAGTTTGAAGCTCAACACTTCACACTGAAGGACTTAGATGGGATCGGCAGGCGTGCAATACTCCCGCCATGTCTGACAACCCCGAGCAGCCCGGACTCCACGAGCCGAGCCTCGACGAGCAGATCGCCGCCTACCAGCGAGAGTTCCGGGACCTCGACCCCCAGGTCGAGCAGGTCGTCTCCGCCCTCGGTCGGCTGAACCGCCGGATGAACGTGGCGTACGGCAGACAGCTCGCCGACCTCGGCATCAGCAACGCCGAGTGGGAGGTCCTCAAGACCCTGGTGCTGGCCGGTGCGCCGTACCGCCTGGGCCCCGGGGAGCTCGCCAAGCGCCTCGGACTCACCCCGGCGGCGATGACGCACCGCATCGACCGCATGGCGGGCGAGGGGCTGGTGACCCGGGACAGGGACGAGAACAACCGGGTACGTGTGATCGTCGAGGTGACCGACGAGGGCCGCACGAAGTGGCTTGAGGCGATGCGGATGGCCACCACCTTCGAGGAGGACCTCCTCCAGGACCTGTCGGGTGACGAGCGCGGATCGCTGGGCGAGATCCTGATCCGCCTGCTGCGCCGGGTGGAGCACGAGCAGCCCGACGCGGGCGGCCGGCTCACCGACCTGGACTGACCGGGCCGGGAGCCGCAGATCGGGGTTGACACGCTGTTCTCCGGTCCGTAAGGTGCTTCGAGTTGTCACAGGGCCGGTACGGCACCATGACGACCGATCCCGCCGCTCACGCGGCAAACAAACTCAGCACGATCTCCCGTCGGGGAGAATTTCGGCATGCCGGAATTCAATACGAAGGCTCGATTATGAGCCGCCGGAAGAATCCGCTAGAGTTTGAGCGTCGGAACGGCCCAACGGCCGGGAAGACAAACCCCGCTGACTGGGAATCAGGCCCGAAAGGATCTGATAGAGTCGGACTCGCCGGAAAGGGAAACGCGAAAGCGAAGAACTGGAAAGCGGAAGACGCGGGACCCGCTTCGACCGGGAATCGGACACGAAAGAGTCTGATAGAGTCGGAAACGCAAGAACGAAGGGAAGCGCCCGGAGGGCCCCGGTGAAACGGGACCGAAGGAAGCGTCCGTTCCTTGAGAACTCAACAGCGTGCCAAAAGTCAACGCCAGATATGTTGATACCCCGGCCTGCTTCGGCAGGTTGGTGGTTCCTTTGAAAAGACCTGCCCGGTCCCTTCGGGGGTGCGGGTAGGCGAAACACAGCGAGGACGCTGTGAACGACCGGTCTTATTCCGACCTGGTCGTTCCGCTCTCGTGGTGTTCATCCCGATTACGGGAAAACATTCACGGAGAGTTTGATCCTGGCTCAGGACGAACGCTGGCGGCGTGCTTAACACATGCAAGTCGAACGATGAAGCCTTTCGGGGTGGATTAGTGGCGAACGGGTGAGTAACACGTGGGCAATCTGCCCTTCACTCTGGGACAAGCCCTGGAAACGGGGTCTAATACCGGATAACACTCTGTCCCGCATGGGACGGGGTTAAAAGCTCCGGCGGTGAAGGATGAGCCCGCGGCCTATCAGCTTGTTGGTGGGGTGATGGCCTACCAAGGCGACGACGGGTAGCCGGCCTGAGAGGGCGACCGGCCACACTGGGACTGAGACACGGCCCAGACTCCTACGGGAGGCAGCAGTGGGGAATATTGCACAATGGGCGAAAGCCTGATGCAGCGACGCCGCGTGAGGGATGACGGCCTTCGGGTTGTAAACCTCTTTCAGCAGGGAAGAAGCGAAAGTGACGGTACCTGCAGAAGAAGCGCCGGCTAACTACGTGCCAGCAGCCGCGGTAATACGTAGGGCGCAAGCGTTGTCCGGAATTATTGGGCGTAAAGAGCTCGTAGGCGGCTTGTCACGTCGGATGTGAAAGCCCGGGGCTTAACCCCGGGTCTGCATTCGATACGGGCTAGCTAGAGTGTGGTAGGGGAGATCGGAATTCCTGGTGTAGCGGTGAAATGCGCAGATATCAGGAGGAACACCGGTGGCGAAGGCGGATCTCTGGGCCATTACTGACGCTGAGGAGCGAAAGCGTGGGGAGCGAACAGGATTAGATACCCTGGTAGTCCACGCCGTAAACGTTGGGAACTAGGTGTTGGCGACATTCCACGTCGTCGGTGCCGCAGCTAACGCATTAAGTTCCCCGCCTGGGGAGTACGGCCGCAAGGCTAAAACTCAAAGGAATTGACGGGGGCCCGCACAAGCAGCGGAGCATGTGGCTTAATTCGACGCAACGCGAAGAACCTTACCAAGGCTTGACATATACCGGAAAGCATCAGAGATGGTGCCCCCCTTGTGGTCGGTATACAGGTGGTGCATGGCTGTCGTCAGCTCGTGTCGTGAGATGTTGGGTTAAGTCCCGCAACGAGCGCAACCCTTGTTCTGTGTTGCCAGCATGCCCTTCGGGGTGATGGGGACTCACAGGAGACTGCCGGGGTCAACTCGGAGGAAGGTGGGGACGACGTCAAGTCATCATGCCCCTTATGTCTTGGGCTGCACACGTGCTACAATGGCCGGTACAATGAGCTGCGATGTCGCAAGGCGGAGCGAATCTCAAAAAGCCGGTCTCAGTTCGGATTGGGGTCTGCAACTCGACCCCATGAAGTCGGAGTTGCTAGTAATCGCAGATCAGCATTGCTGCGGTGAATACGTTCCCGGGCCTTGTACACACCGCCCGTCACGTCACGAAAGTCGGTAACACCCGAAGCCGGTGGCCCAACCCCTTGTGGGAGGGAGCTGTCGAAGGTGGGACTGGCGATTGGGACGAAGTCGTAACAAGGTAGCCGTACCGGAAGGTGCGGCTGGATCACCTCCTTTCTAAGGAGCATTTCTTACCCGGCTTCGGTTGGGTCAGAGGCCAGTACACCGGCGAATGTTCGGTGCTGGTTGCTCATGGGTGGAACGTTGACTACTCGGCACGATGGACACGGTTTTGTGAGTACTGCTTCGGCGTGGAAAACGGGATCGGGTTGATCGGGTCGGGCACGCTGTTGGGTATCTGAAGGTACGGGCTCGTTGAGTCTGTTCCTTTGGTTGCCGGCCCCAGTGCACTCACCTGTAAGGGTGGGGTGATGGGTGGCTGGTCGTTGTTTGAGAACTGCACAGTGGACGCGAGCATCTGTGGCCAAGTTTTTAAGGGCGCACGGTGGATGCCTTGGCACCAGGAACCGATGAAGGACGTGGGAGGCCACGATAGTCCCCGGGGAGCTGTCAACCAAGCTTTGATCCGGGGGTTTCCGAATGGGGAAACCCGGCAGTCGTCATGGGCTGTCACCCGCTGCTGAACACATAGGCAGTGTGGAGGGAACGAGGGGAAGTGAAACATCTCAGTACCCTCAGGAAGAGAAAACAACCGTGATTCCGGGAGTAGTGGCGAGCGAAACTGGATGAGGCCAAACCGTATGCGTGTGATACCCGGCAGGGGTTGCGCATGCGGGGTTGTGGGATCTCTCTTTCACAGTCTGCCGGCTGTGAGGCGAGTCAGAAACCGTTGATGTAGGCGAAGGACATGCGAAAGGTCCGGCGTAGAGGGTAAGACCCCCGTAGCTGAAACATTGACGGCTCGTTTGAGAGACACCCAAGTAGCACGGGGCCCGAGAAATCCCGTGTGAATCTGGCGGGACCACCCGCTAAGCCTAAATATTCCCTGGTGACCGATAGCGGATAGTACCGTGAGGGAATGGTGAAAAGTACCGCGGGAGCGGAGTGAAATAGTACCTGAAACCGTGTGCCTACAAGCCGTGGGAGCGTCGCTGGCAGCACTTGTGCTGTCAGTCGTGACTGCGTGCCTTTTGAAGAATGAGCCTGCGAGTTAGCGGTGTGTAGCGAGGTTAACCCGTGTGGGGAAGCCGTAGCGAAAGCGAGTCCGAACAGGGCGTTTGAGTTGCACGCTCTAGACCCGAAGCGGAGTGATCTAGCCATGGGCAGGTTGAAGCGGAGGTAAGACTTCGTGGAGGACCGAACCCACCAGGGTTGAAAACCTGGGGGATGACCTGTGGTTAGGGGTGAAAGGCCAATCAAACTCCGTGATAGCTGGTTCTCCCCGAAATGCATTTAGGTGCAGCGTCGTGTGTTTCTTGCCGGAGGTAGAGCACTGGATAGGCGATGGGCCCTACCGGGTTACTGACCTTAGCCAAACTCCGAATGCCGGTAAGTGAGAGCGCGGCAGTGAGACTGTGGGGGATAAGCTCCATGGTCGAGAGGGAAACAGCCCAGAGCATCGACTAAGGCCCCTAAGCGTACGCTAAGTGGGAAAGGATGTGGAGTCGCAGAGACAACCAGGAGGTTGGCTTAGAAGCAGCCACCCTTGAAAGAGTGCGTAATAGCTCACTGGTCAAGTGATTCCGCGCCGACAATGTAGCGGGGCTCAAGCGTACCGCCGAAGTCGTGTCATTCCAGCATGAGGGCCAACGCCCGCTGGGATGGGTAGGGGAGCGTCGTGTGCCGGGTGAAGCAGCCGCGGAAGCGAGTTGTGGACGGTTCACGAGTGAGAATGCAGGCATGAGTAGCGATACACACGTGAGAAACGTGTGCGCCGATTGACTAAGGGTTCCTGGGTCAAGCTGATCTGCCCAGGGTAAGTCGGGACCTAAGGCGAGGCCGACAGGCGTAGTCGATGGACAACCGGTTGATATTCCGGTACCCGCTTTGAAACGCCCAGTACTGAATCAGGCGATGCTAAGTCCGTGAAGCCGGCCTGATCTCTTCGGAGTTGAGGGTAGTGGTGGAGCCGATGAACCAGACTTGTAGTAGGTAAGCGATGGGGTGACGCAGGAAGGTAGTCCAGCCCGGGCGGTGGTTGTCCCGGGGTAAGGGTGTAGGACGCACGGTAGGCAAATCCGTCGTGCATATAGTCTGAGACCTGATGCCGAGCCGATTGTGGTGAAGTGGATGATCCTATGCTGTCGAGAAAAGCCTCTAGCGAGTTTCATGGCGGCCCGTACCCTAAACCGACTCAGGTAGTCAGGTAGAGAATACCGAGGCGTTCGGGTGAACTATGGTTAAGGAACTCGGCAAAATGCCCCCGTAACTTCGGGAGAAGGGGGGCCATCTCTGGTGAGGGAACTTGCTTCCTGAGCTGGGGGTGGCCGCAGAGACCAGCGAGAAGCGACTGTTTACTAAAAACACAGGTCCGTGCGAAGCCGTAAGGCGATGTATACGGACTGACGCCTGCCCGGTGCTGGAACGTTAAGGGGACCGGTTAGTGCACTTTCGGGTGTGCGAAGCTGAGAACTTAAGCGCCAGTAAACGGCGGTGGTAACTATAACCATCCTAAGGTAGCGAAATTCCTTGTCGGGTAAGTTCCGACCTGCACGAATGGCGTAACGACTTCTCGACTGTCTCAACCATAGGCCCGGTGAAATTGCACTACGAGTAAAGATGCTCGTTTCGCGCAGCAGGACGGAAAGACCCCGGGACCTTTACTATAGTTTGATATTGGTGTTCGGTTCGGCTTGTGTAGGATAGGTGGGAGACTTTGAAGCGGCCACGCCAGTGGTTGTGGAGTCGTCGTTGAAATACCACTCTGGTCGTGCTGGATGTCTAACCTGGGTCCGTGATCCGGATCAGGGACAGTGTCTGATGGGTAGTTTAACTGGGGCGGTTGCCTCCTAAAGAGTAACGGAGGCGCCCAAAGGTTCCCTCAGCCTGGTTGGCAATCAGGTGTTGAGTGTAAGTGCACAAGGGAGCTTGACTGTGAGACCGACGGGTCGAGCAGGGACGAAAGTCGGGACTAGTGATCCGGCAGTGGCTTGTGGAAGCGCTGTCGCTCAACGGATAAAAGGTACCCCGGGGATAACAGGCTGATCTTCCCCAAGAGTCCATATCGACGGGATGGTTTGGCACCTCGATGTCGGCTCGTCGCATCCTGGGGCTGGAGTCGGTCCCAAGGGTTGGGCTGTTCGCCCATTAAAGCGGTACGCGAGCTGGGTTTAGAACGTCGTGAGACAGTTCGGTCCCTATCCGCTGTGCGCGTAGGAATATTGAGAAGGGCTGTCCCTAGTACGAGAGGACCGGGACGGACGAACCTCTGGTGTGCCAGTTGTTCTGCCAAGGGCATGGCTGGTTGGCTACGTTCGGAAAGGATAACCGCTGAAAGCATCTAAGCGGGAAGCCTGCTTCGAGATGAGTGTTCCCACCACCTTGAGTGGTTAAGGCTCCCAGTAGACGACTGGGTTGATAGGCCAGATGTGGAAGCCCGGTAACGGGTGGAGCTGACTGGTACTAATAGGCCGAGGGCTTGTCCTCAGTTGCTCGCGTCCACTGTGTTGGTTCTGAAATAACGAACTGCCGTGACTGTATTTGATTAGATACAGTGCCCGGTGTTGGTTAATTTCATAGTGTTTCGGTGGTCATTGCGTTAGGGAAACGCCCGGTTACATTCCGAACCCGGAAGCTAAGCCTTTCAGCGCCGATGGTACTGCAGGGGGGACCCTGTGGGAGAGTAGGACGCCGCCGAACTATTATTCCGGGAAAGCCCCGTGCCCTTGTGGCACGGGGCTTTTCTGCGTTTCAGGGGACATGCGGGGAGGGGCCCGGCACCCCCCGCCGGATTTCGGTTGCCCGGGACCGGGCTGCGGGGCACCATCGGCGGATGGACTACGTCATACGCGGGATACGGGCCGACGAGTGGGAGCGGGCCAGGGACATCCGGCTGGCGGCACTGCGCGACCCGGTGGCCCCCCTCGCCTTCCTGGAGTCGTACGAGCAGGCCTCGGCCAGGTCCGACGCGTTCTGGCGGGAGCGGACGGCGGACGCCGCGACGGGGCGGTACGTCCGGCAGTTCGTCGCCGAGGCCCCCGATGGGCGGTGGGCGGGCACGACGTCGGTGCTCGTGGAACGGCCGGCGGGCGAGGTGCGCTTCGGGGCGGCGGCCGACAGGGATCAGACCCACCTGGTCGGGGTGTTCGTCCGGCCCGAGCACCGGGGACGCGGAGTGGTGGACGCGCTGTTCCGTGCGGCGATCGACTGGTCGTGGGCACTGCCCGGCCCCCCGGTGGAACGCGTACGCCTGTACGTCCACGAGGACAACGTACGGGCCGCGGCCTCCTATCGGCGGATCGGCTTCGTCCCGTCAGGGGTGACGATTCCGATGGAAGGCGATCCGGCTGCTCGCGAGCTGGAGTTCGAGGTGCGCAGGGACCGGGCGGCCGACGTGCCCCGGTAATCCTCCCGGGGCCGGTGATCCACCCCAGGCCGGCCGACCGCCGGCGCGGGACGCCGTCAGGAGCGTTCCGGGGCGGTGAGGGGGTCCTGCCAGCGGGACCGGGCCTGTTCCTGGGAGCGGAGCAGGACCAGGGCGGGCATCCCCCGGTGCTGGCCGGTCCTCAGGAGTTCGGGGAGCTGGGGGAGCGGGGCCACGGCCGCGACGTCGTCGAGGACGAGGGCCATTGGTGGGTCGAGCCGACCGTCGGTTGACCGTGCGGCCATGCGGCGGCCGTGCTCGACCACGTGCGAGGCCAGCGCCGTGAGGAGGGGCATCGCGCCGGGGCGGTGACGGGGATCCTCGATGGGTTCACCCACCACGTACAGCGTTCCCCCTTCGGGGGCGAAAGATTCCAGCAGGATCGCGTCGCTTCGGTGGGGGGTGCAGGCCTCGCGGATGTGGACCGAGGAGAGCGCGGTGAAGGCACGGGCCGTCAGTTCCTGTGCGGCCTCACGGCGTTCGGGGTACGCGGTGAGCGCGGACTCCAGGAGCCCGGCGAGCCCGGACGCGGCCTTGGGGTGCGTACGCAGCAGGCGCACCGGTTCGTGGGCGCTGCCTCCGGAGGCCCAGCGGTGGATCTGGCGGAAGGGCCGGCCGTCCACGGCCGCCGCGTGCAGCCAGCACTGGAGGAGCGTCTGGGCGGTGTCGGCGACGGCCGCGTCGGCTCGGGCCCGGGGACGGACCGGGGTGAGGAGGGCCGCGGCCCGTGCGGACGCGGTGGCCGGGTCCTCGCAGCCGGCGGTGGGCGACCAGTGCAGGCGGTCCGGGGTGTCGCAGAGGTGGCCGGGATCGTAGACGAGGACGGGGCCGAGCTTGGCGCGGGCGTCCTTCGTCTCGGCCCAGAGCGTGGGGTCGGAGGTCACGACCAGGGCGGGGCCCTCGGCGTCCTGGACGGCCTGGACGGCGGTGGGGCGCCGGGTGGCGGCGGTGCCGTAGAGAAGGGCCGGCGCCCTGGGTGAGGGGACGGTCACCGCCGCACGTGTGGTCGCGGCCGCGGAAGGCACGGACAGGGGCACGGTCGGTGGCGCTTCGGACTCAGGCACGGGCACGGCCGTCGGCAGGGGTTCCGGTCGAGGGTGCGACTCGGGTACGGCGGCGGGTGTGCGGACGGACGGCTGGTGCTGCTCGTAGGCCGTCTCCGTGGCCGCCCCGGCCGGTGCGTGCGTCGCTTCCGCCGCCTCTGCGGCTTCTGCCGCGCGTCGGCGGCGGACCAGGCGCCAGCGGGTCACCACGCCGAGGACGAAGAAGGTCAGCACGGCCAGCACCATGAGCTCGCCGATGAACAGGCCCCAGAACAGCCCGTACCCGGAGAGGTCGCCCTCCGGGGTGTCGGGCCAGGCGGCGGGGAGGTCCTGCGGGGCGACGGCCAGGGCGCGCAGGGCCAGCGGGGTCCGGGTGAAGGTGACGCCGTCCGGCCAGGCGCCGTGGGAGAACAGCCCGGCCAGCCCGGTGGCCGTCCAGGCCAGGACGGTCAGGCCGAACAGGAAGATCAGGAGACCTATCAGCAGGCCGTCCGGGATGCCACCTGCCCGGCCCTCGCCGCCGCGCTCCGTACGGGACGGTGCCGGGCGTGCCATGTCAGGCCACCGTCGACTCGGAGGACTGGGCGAGCCGCTGCTGGCGCTCGGCCCTGGTCGCCCGCTCCTCCGCCTCCAGCTCCGCGGCCCGTACGTCGTCGGGGAGCAGGTCCGGTGCCGAGCCCTCGGTCATGGCGCGGTCGGTGAAGACCAGGGGGCGTTCGGCTTCGGTGATCAGGTGCTTGACGACCTGGACGTTGCCGTTGACGTCCCAGACGGCGATACCGGGGGTCAGTGTCGGGATGATCTCGACCGCCCACCGGGGCAGGCCGATGACCTTGCCGGTGGCTCTGGCCTCGTCCGCCTTCTGGGCGTAGATGGTGCGGGTGGACGCCATCTTCAGGATGGCCGCGGCCTCCTTGGCCGCCGCGCCGTCGACGACGTCACTGAGGTGGTGGACGACGGCGACGAAGGACAGGCCGAGCCGTCGGCCGAACTTCAGCAGACGCTGGAAGAGCTGGGCGACGAACGGGGAGTTGATGATGTGCCAGGCCTCCTCGACCAGGAAGATGCGCTTCTTCCGGTCGGGCCTGATCCAGGTGTGTTCCAGCCACACGCCGACGATGGCCATGAGGATGGGCATCGCGATGGAGTTGCGGTCGATGTGCGAGAGGTCGAACACGATCAGCGGTGCGTCGAGGTCGATGCCGATGGTCGTCGGGCCGTCGAACATGCCGCGCAGGTCACCGTCGACGAGGCGGTCCAGGACGAGGGCGACGTCCAGTCCCCAGGCCCGTACGTCGTCCAGATCGACGTTCATCGCCTCGGCGGACTCGGGCTTCGGGTGGCGGAGTTGTTCCACGATGTCCATCAGGACGGGCTGCCGGTCGGTGATGGTCTCGTTGACGTAGGCGTGGGCGACCTTGAGCGCGAAGCCGGAGCGCTCGTCGAGGCCGTGTCCCATCGCGACCTCGATGATCGTGCGGAGCAGGGCGAGCTGACCGGTGGTGGTGATCGTCGGGTCGAGGGGGTTGAGCCGGATCCCGTCGTTCAGCGCGGCGGTCGGGTCGAGGCGGATGGGGGTTATACCCAGTTCCTGGGCGATGAGGTTCCACTCGCCGACGCCGTCCTCACCCTGGGCGTCCAGGACGACGACCTGGCGGTCCCGGAAACGGAGCTGGCGCAGCACATAGGTCTTCTCCAGCGCGGACTTGCCGTTGCCGGACTCGCCGAGGACCAGCCAGTGCGGTGCGGGGAGCTGCTGGCCGTACAGCTGGAACGGGTCGTAGATGTAGCCCTTGCCGGAGTACACCTCGCGTCCGATGATCACGCCGGAGTCACCGAGGCCGGGCGCGGCGGTCGGCAGGTAGACGGCCTGGGCCTGGCCCGTCGACGTACGGACCGGCAGCCGGGTCGTCTCCACCTTCCCGAAGAGGAAGGCGGTGAAGGCGTCCGACAACGCGGACAGCGGGTCTCGCATGGCGTGACTGCCCTCCCTCTCGGTTTGGTCTGTGCGGTCGGTGCGCGCGGTCGGCGGGTCAGCGGCGGATGCCGGTGGCGAACGGCAGGGTGTTCACGAAGGCGCGGTGGTGCTCGCGGTCGCACCATTCGAGCTTGAGGTACGACTTGCCGGCGGAGGCCCGGATCGTCCGCTTGTCGCGGGCGAGGGCTTCGGGGGAGCGGGACGACACGGTGATGTACCCCACCAGGTTCACCCCGGCCGCTCCGCTGGCCAGATCTTCACCTCGCTGGTCGAGCCGGCCGTGGGCGGCGATGTCACGGGGGTCGATCGTACGGTTCATCTTGGCCTGGCGGCTGGCCTCGGCCTCGTCGTTGGTCTTCTCCGTCAGCATCCGCTCGATGGCGATCTCGGTGGGTTCGAGGTCCATGCAGACGGCGACCGTGCGGATCACGTCGGGGGTGTGGACGAGCAGCGGGGCCAGGAAGTTCACGCCGACGGGGGTCATCGGCCACTCCTTCACCCAGGCCGTGGCGTGGCACCAGGGGGCGCGGGTCGTCGACTCGCGGGTCTTGGCCTGGAGGAACGTCGGTTCGACGGCGTCGAGTTCGGCGGGCCAGGCGTTGCGCTTGGTCATCGCCTGGATGTGGTCGATGGGGTGGTCGGGGTCGTACATCGAGTGGACGAGGGAGGCCAGTCGGCTCTGTCCGAGCGGCTGGCGCACCCGGATGTCCGCCTCGGCGAGCCGTGCGCAGATGTCGGTGAGCTCACGGGCCATGACGACGGCGAGTCCGGCGTCGCGGTCGAGCTTGCGCCCGCTGCGGGGGCGGGCGGCGCGGGCCATGGCGTTGGCCTCGGCGGCCAGTTCACGGCTGTAGTGCATACAGGCGACGAGGTAGGCGCGGTGCTGCTCGCTGGAGGTGGAGACCATGGACTGCAACTGGTCGTAGGAGTCCCGCAGCCAGCCGGGTGCGCCCTGGTCGCCGCGCTGGGCGACGTCCTTGGCGTGGGCGTCGGGGTCGGCGGGGAGGGTGCGCGCCAGCATCTGGAGGCGGGTGACGAAGCCGTCGCCGTTGGCGACGTGCTTGAGCAGGGTGCCGAACCGGTCGACCAGGGCTTCCTGGTCCTCGCTGTCGCGCAGGCCGACTCCGGGGCCCTCGATCTCGATGGCGGCGGTCACCGTGCGCCGGTCGGCGTGCAGGAGTACGGCGATCTCGTCGGGTCCGAAGGGCGCGGCGAGCCAGCTGATCCGGCCGATGCCCGGCGGCGGCCCGATCTCGACCTCACGGCCGTCCGCCCCCACGCCCGCTTCCATGGCGGCGGAACGGTAGGCGGTGCCCCGGCGCAGGGAGCGTTTGAAGCTGCGGTTGATCTCGAACCACTTGTAGAAGGTGCGGCCCTTGTACGGGAAGTACACGACGGCCAGGGCCAGCATGGGGAAGCCGACGAGCGTCACGATCCGCAGGGAGAGGACGGGGACGAGGAGCCCGCTCATCATGCCGAGGAACGCCCCGCCGATGATCAGGGCGATCTCGCCCGTCTCGCGGTTCTTGCCGACGATCGCGTTCGGCCGGGCGCGGCCGATCAGATACGTACGGCGGGGTGCGATGGTGTGGGACTGGGTCGTCAACGCCCGCCACCTCCTGTGCTCGTGCTGCCTGTGCTGCCGGAACCGCCACCTCGGGATGAGCGGCTGCTGTGGGGGGTGCCGGAGGTGGGCCCGGACCCGCGGGGTGAGGGCGTGGCGCCGGATCCGCCGGTTCCGCGGGAGCTGTGGGCGGCCACACCGCCGCTGACCGGGTTGGCCGGTCGCCCGCCACCACCGCCACCGCCACCGCCGTCCCCGCCGCCGCGGCCGCTGTGGGTCTTGATGCCCTGGGAGACGAGCGCGGCGGGCGAACTGATCATCGCGGCCGCCTGGGAGCCGTCCGTGGCCTGCTTGCGGTTGGTACGGGCGCCCTGGATCTCGTCGCCGAAACCGGGCACGAAGCGGTAGATCATCGCCGAGGCGAAGATGGCCAGCAGGATGATGGCGAGCCCGGAGACGACGGCGGACATGGCGTTCGGCCCGTCGTCCTCGGCGAGCGCGCCGGCCAGTCCGAGCACGATGACGATGACCGGCTTCACCATGATCACGGCGATCATGATGCCCGCCCAGCGACGGACGTGGCCCCACATGTTCTTGTCGACCAGGCCCGCGTACACGATGACGCCGAGCAGGGCGCCCACGTACAACAGGGCGGCCCGGATGACCAGTTCGAGCCAGAGGATGCCGGCGGCGAGGACCGAGACCAGCGAGACGATGATCAGCATGATCGGGCCGCCGCCGATGTCGGTGCCCTTCTTGAGCGCCTCGGCGAAGGAACCGAAGAAGACGTCGCTGTCGGCCCCCGTGGCGGAGGAGATGACCGAGGTGACGCCGTCGGTGGCGGACACGACCACGTAGAGGATGAGCGGGGTGAAGGCGGAGGCGAGCACGGTCAGCCAGAGGAAGCCGACGGCCTCGGAGATCGCGGTGGTGAGCGGGACTCCGCGGATCGCCCGCTTGGCCACGGCGAAGAGCCACAGCACGAGGGTCAGGACGGTGGAGGCGGCGAAGACGATGGCGTACTGCTGGCGGAACGTGGGATTGGTGAAGTCGACGTTGGCGGTGCCCTCGACGGCCTCGCTGAGCTTCTTGACGGTCCAGGACGCGGCGTCGGCACAGCCGCGGGCGAGGGAGGAGAGGGGGTCCAGGGCGTCGTCGGTGGTGGGGACGGTACTGCGTGCGCTGCTGCCGCCCTCGCCTTCGCAGTAGTCCTTGGCGGGGCCGACGATGAGATCGCATTTGTCCGTGGCGGAGGGACTGGGTGTGGGTGACGGCGCCGCGGCAGCGCGACTGGCGAGGAGTACCGCAGACGCCTGGAGGCCGGCGAAGAAGGCCCCGACGCCAAGGAGCGGACGCAGACTAGCGGGCATACGTGAACCCTCCGTACTCCTCGACTGCCTTGGCGATCTCGTCGGCGTTGGAGGCTGTGCGGTCGGTGTTCACCGGAGCAGGGCCGTCCTTCTGGGAGAAGCTGTCGACCTTCCAGTCGCCGCCTGTCCATTGGAGTTGCAGCGTCATGGTGAACCAGTCGTTGCTCACCGGGTTGGTGGAACTGACGCCGGCCGTGCCGAAGACACCCGTGCACCACACTTCAACGGTGGCGGTGGTTTCCGAGTACGAGACCGTCTTGGTTCCTACCGGGGCGGTCCGTGAGACGTACGTGAGCCCGGCGGCGGCATTGCCGTTGCTGTCCAGCCCGATTTTGTCGAGGAACTCTTGGTCGTAGGCCTGGCTGAACTTGGCATCCAGTTCGTCAACTCGCTCGGCGACGAAGATCTGGCGGACAATTGCACTGCGGCTGTCCGGCTTGAGGATATCCGCGGACACCAGCGCCACCGCGTAGTTCGCAGCCGCGCTCTGGGCACCCTGCTCGTCGTGGGCGAAGCCCGCGGCGATCGTGCCGTTCTTGCCCTGGACCGGCTTCGTGCCCGTGGCGGCCGTGGGGCCCGTTCCGGCCGTGGCGGAGTCCTTGCCGCCGCCCGCTCCCGAGCCCTTGCCCTCGCCGCCGCCCAGGTTCGCGAGGGCGATGGCCGCGATCAGCAGGACGACGACGCCCACCACCATCGCCAGCGAGCGGGTGTTCCGTACGGGCCGGCGTCCGTAGCCGTCGTTGTCGTCGCCCGGGAGGCGGGTCCGTGTCTGGCGGGTACCGCCGATGGTGCTGTACGGGTCCTCCGTACGGGGTCCCGGTTCGCTCCTGTAGTCACGCTCGTCGCCGTGGCTCATGCCGCGTACGCCCCCTCAGCCGTGTGCGGTGCCGCCTGGTACGACGGTAGCCGTGCTGGTTCCCGCGCGGGCGCGGAGTGGTGACTCGACATCAGGGGACGCAACCTCTGCCGGTGGGCACTACGGACGGGTGGGTGGAGGCGGGCGGGGGACGGGGGCGGGCCCGGGGCGAGCGGGCTGACGGGCGATCAGACCGCCATCCCGTAGACGATGGTGAAGAGCGTCCCCAGCGACCCGATGATGAAGACGCCGGTCAGGCCCGCCACGATCAGGCCTTTGCCCTGTTCCGCGCTGAACGTGTCACGCAGGGCCGTCGCCCCGATGCGCTGCTTGGCCGCCCCCCAGATCGCGATGCCGAGGCAGAGCAGGATGGCTACCGCCATCACCACCTCGATCATGATGCGCGCTTCGTTGCCCAGGGTCCCGAACGGCCCCCAGTTCGGGGCGATTCCGCCGATGATGGTGGTGATGTCGCCCTTTTCAGCTGCCAGGATCATGTAAGTCACCGCCCCTGTTGGGTAGTTCGCCGCCCGCGCCGTACGGAACGGGTCGCCCTCTATCTTCGCTGATGAAACCGCCGTCGCACGACGCCTTCCGGGGTCTCTTTACCCGAATCTCGCACGTTTGACCGGTGCGACCGCTCTGACGTGCGGCTCACGTACGGATCTGTGTGCGTATGCATGGTTACTCTGTGTATCACGCTCCGTGACGGTTAGCAACGACAGTGGCCATGGATTGTGGGCTCGGTTGCGGCGTTGGGCAGGTGGCGGCTGTTCGTACGCGCTGTTCGGGAGCCGGGAGTGCGCCGGTGGCTCCTGGCCGACGCTCCGTCAGGGTGCGGGCTGGGGCCAGGCGGAGTGGCTCCGGAGCGGGCCCCCGCCGCCCCCTCCACCGGACTCGCCGGGGTGTGCCCGGTCTGCTCGGCGAACGACCGCTCGTCCTTCCTTCCCCGGCCGCCGATGTTCCCGGCCGCCGATGGAGGGAGTCCCGGCGCGGGCCCGGCCGGTCATGGGCCGAGCAGGGTCAGTTCGTCGGGCGTGAGCCGGACCGCTCCCGCGGCGATGTTCTCGGCGAGGTGGTCAGGGTTGCCGGTGCCGGGGATGGCCAGCACGTGCGGGCCCTGGTGGAGCGTCCAGGCGAGCCGCACCTGCGCGGGCGTCACACCGTGGTTCCGTGCGACGGCCAGCACCTCGTCGCTCTCGCCCTCGCCGCCGCTCGTCCCGGCCTCACCTCCGGCACCGGCTATGGCGTAGAACGGCACGAACGCGATGCCCTGCTCCCCGCACGAGCGGAGGAGCGCCCGGTCCTCAGGGGTCGACCCGATGCCGTACCTGTTCTGTACGCAGACCACGGGGGCGATGCCCTGAGCCTCGGCGAGCTGATCAGCCGTGGTGTTGGAGATGCCCAGGTGGCGGATGAGGCCCGCCTCCCGAAGCTCGGCCAGGGCGCCGACGTGGTCGGCGACCGATGCCGTCCGGTGGCTGCGCGCGATCCGGAGGTTCACCACGTCCAGGTGGTCGCGGCCGAGCTGGCGCAGGTTCTCCTCGACCTGGCCGCGCAACTGCTCAGGGGTGGCCCAGGTCCACACGCCGGAGGGGTCGCGTCCGGGGCCGACCTTGGTGGTGATCACCAGGTCGTCGGTGTACGGGGCCAGGGCGCTGTTGATGAGCTCGTTGGCCGACCGCAGGGGGGAGAAGTAGAAGGCGGCGGTGTCGATGTGGTTCACACCGAGTTCGATCGCCCGGCGCAGGACCGTCATGGATCTGCCCCGGTCGCTGGAGGGGCCCTTCGAGAACGCCGAGCCGGGCTGGGTGAGCCGCATGGCACCGAAGCCGACGCGGTTGACCGTCAGATCGCCGAGGGTCCAGGTGCCGGCCGCCGATGCGCCGATCGTTTCCGAGGATGAAGTCATCATCGGATGTTCGCATGGGCCGGCGGACGGGCCGTCGTATTTATCCGCCGCAGAGCGAGACCGGTCGGCGGCGTGTTCGCTCATGGCTCCCGTACGAGTGCCTGGATGAGGTCCCGTGACTCGGGACCGGGCAGTGCCACGGCTTCGAGGCGGTCGAACAACAGTCGGTACTGCTCCAGTTGGGCGGCCGACTCGACGAACGCCGGTCCGTGCGCCTGGTCGAGCTGTGCGGTGTCGAGGGCGGGCACGGATCCCTGGACGTAGGAGACGGACTGCCCCGACCCGGGATAGTCCGTGACCGTGAAGGGGACGACACGGATCGAGACGTGCGGGTACTCGCCCAGCTCCAGCAGGTGCCGGAGCTGGTTGCGGGCGGTCTCGGGGCCGCCGAACCTCATCCTCAGGGCCGCCTCGTGGACGACCGCGCGGTACGGGACGGCACCGTCGCGGTACAGGACGTCCTGACGCTTGATCCCGTACGACACACGGTGCTCGATCTCGGGCGGTGACATCGCGGGTACGGCCTGCCGGTGGACTTCGCGCGCGTGCTCGGCCGTCTGCAACAGGGCGGGGATGTGCAAGCCGGAGGCCGCGCGCAGGCTGACGCCGTGGTGCTCGATCTCCGCCAGGTCGAGGAGTCTCGCCGGGAGCCTGTCCCGGTACTCCTCCCACCATCCGCCTCTGCGCTCACCGGTCAGGGCGACCAGGGCCTCGATGAGCGCCTGGTCCGTACAGGAGTAGGCGCGGGCCGCGACGCGGACGCGTTCGGCGCTGACCCCGAACCGTGCGACCTCGATGTTGCTGAGCTGGCCCGAGCTCGTGCCCAGGAGCGCGGCCGCCTGGGTGGTGGTCATCCCGGCGCGCTCGCGCAGTTTGCGCAGCTCGGCGCCGAGTCGGACGCGGCGCGCTGTGGGGGCTGCCCGGCCTGCCATGTGAACCTTCCTCGGAGTCGTCTGCGGGGGCCCGCTCGCTCGTACGAGTGATTTAGGGCAAGGATTCCTGCCGTGTGGCGCAAGTATTCCTTGGATGACTCTAGTCTCTGACTCAGGCCACCCGCCCGGAAGAACCCCGCTCGACCGAGCGACCTGGTCACCGGGCACCGCAGACCACCCCAACCCTCCTCCGTGGACGGAGACTTCCATGCCCACTGCCACCGTATCGCCGCCCTGGGCCTACACCCTCCACCTTCCCCGAGATCCCCGCGCCCCAGGGGTGGCCCGTTCCACCTTGAAGGCGGCCCTGCGCGCACATGGCATGGCCGAACTCATCGACACCGCCGAGCTGCTGGCCAGTGAGCTGGTCACCCACGCGTATCTGCACTCCAAGGGCGTGTATTCGCTCCGGGTGCGCGGGGCCGGGCGGCAGCGCGTCAGGATCGGCGTCCGGGACACCGATCCGCACATCCCTGCGCCGTTCGGCCGGAGTGTGGGGACACCGGCGGCCATGGCCGAGCACGGTCGGGGCCTGCACCTGGTCACCCTCTGGGCGGAGAGGTGGGGCGCCTGCCCGGTGGGCGAGGGGCTGCCGGGGCAGGAGGGCAAGCTGCTGTGGGTCGAATGCGCCTGGAAGCCGGAGACGGAGGTGGAGAGGAAGTCGCCGGCGGGGTCGTCATCGGAGTCATCGGAGTCATCGGATTCGTCGGATTCGTCGGAGTCGTCGGCGGAGTGATCCGGAAGGCTCCGGCCCCGGGGCACCACTCCCGTACGTGACCGGGGGCGGCCAGGCCTCCGACAGGCCTGGCCGCCCCTTCTGGTCTGTCCTCCGGTCCGTCTTCCGGTCCGTCTTCGAGGCGCCTTCAGGTTCGCGTGACGGGCTGTCAGCCCGCGTACCGGGCCTCGAACGCCTGGAAGGCCCGTTCCTGGTGCCACTCCAGCCGGGCCTTCGGGCTTGCGGCCAGCAGGCGTTCACAGCGGTCCGACTGCGGCACCCGGCACTCCTCGACCGGCCGGAACCCCGTGCGCACCGGGGCGTCCCGCCACAGGCTGCGGCCCGGCAGGAAGGAGTACTCCAGCGAAGCCCGCGCCAGGTCCTTCAGCGTGGGGTAGTCGAGATCGTAGGTGCGTGCCGCGCGCTGGTACTCCTGGCCGATGTCGCCCCGTGAGACCCCCGGGTCGTCCGTGGACAGCACCACGGGGACCCCGTACGCCCGGTAGATCGGGAAGGGGTGCTCGGCGCCCTCCACCTGGAGGATCTGGGCGTTGCTGGTGAGGGGGACCTCCACCGCGATCTGGCGGCGGGCCATGTCGCGGGCCAGCCGGCGCCAGCCGTCCTCGTGGACCAGGTCGACACCGTGGCCGATCCGCTCCGCCTGACCGGTGCGTACGGCGTCATCGATGTGGAAGGTGAGGTCCTCCGGCTTGACCAACCCAGGGACGAGTTCGCCCGCGTGCAGGGTGATGTGGGCGCGCGGATAGACCCCGTGGAGGTAGTCCAGCATGCGCATCTGGAGGCGGTAGTCACGCAGGGAGATCTCGCCGTCCTCCGGCTGCACCAGGTTCACCGCGACGAACCGCTGGTCGCGTTCGGCCAGGCGCAGGCCCAGGGCGATCTGGGTGAAGACGCGCTCCGGGGCGCTGTTGCGGGAGACCTGGGAGATCCAGCGCACGGTGATCCGGCAGGCCGGGGAGGGGGTGGCGGTGGCGCAGCGCGCCGTCTCGCGGAACTCCGCGTCGGAGGCGTCCGCTTCCTTCTTGGCGTCGGTGATCAGCTGGTCGAGCCGGCCACCGGCGAGCAGCTTGTTGTGCAGGGTGGCGAAGTCCGGGTTCCACCCGACCTCGTCGGCGAGCTTCTTGGCGCCCGCCGAGGCCGGGCTGACCATCGTCTCCAGATAGCTCTGGTTCTGGACGGCCGCGGTGCCCGCCACGTCGGCCAGCATCTTCCCGCGGTGTGCGGTCGCCGCGCCGAACTTGCCGAAGGTGGCGAAGAAGTGGTCGTGCCCGGACTCGCCCTGCGGGAAGTCCTGCATGGACCAGGCCCGGACGATGCTCTGCCGGAACGCGGCATCGGTGAGAGCGTCGGCGGCGGGGCGCTTGCCGGGACCGCAGGGGGGCGCGACAGCGGTCATGGTGGCGTCGACGCACAGACCGTCGTCGGCGGCCAGCTTGATGAGGTACTCGGTGCGGACCGCACCCGAGAGGTGGTTGTGCAGGTCACCGCCCTTGGGCAGGTCCCGGAAGAAGCGGTCGGCCGCCCGCGCCTCGGCCCCGTGCGCGCCCAGCCAGGCGGCGGTGCGCTTCTCGGCGGTGGTCGTGGGGCGGTCCGGGGCGGGGGCCGCGACCGAGGCGGCCCGCGCCGGCGGTCCGGCGGGCAGCGAGGACACGAGGGCCGCGGCGGCGGCGAGCCCCGAGGCCAGCAGCAGCCGGCGGCCGCGCGATGAGGTGCGGTGTACAGAGATCACGCGTCGCATGATCACGAACTCCCGGGCGCATCACCCCGTACTGAGGGGTCGCCACTCCGTAAACCATCCGTCCGGGTGACGTTGAGGCCCGCGGCCGCGGTGCGTCCGCCTGGTTCATGCAGCTGCCCTGGTTCAGCTGCCCAGGTTCGTGCAGCCGCCCCGGTGTGGATGCTTCGGTTCAGATACGCGACTCCGGGGGGAAGCCGGTCCAGCGCAGTTCCGGCGGAAGGTGCCCCATGTCGTTGACCGTCATGACGTCGGCGGGCCGGTCGGGGGCGTACCGGATGACGGTGAGTGCCGCGTTGGCGTGGTTCAGGCCCATCCAGCGCCACGGGGGTGCGTCGAGGGCGTCCCGGACGAGCCAGGCGGCCAGGAAGGCATGGGTGACGACGAGTTCGTGGCGGGGTTCGTCGCCGTCCACGGGGCCGGTGAACCGCTCCGTCGCGGCCCGGGTCAGCTCCGGGCCGTGAGCCAACTCCTCCTCCGTGAACTGCTCCAGGAAGCCGAGCAAGCGCTCCGCCGCGTTCGGCGGGAACTCCTCGCGCCGCGGAACGTACGGGACGAAGTCCCCGGCCTCCTCCGCGACGTGCACGGGAACACCGTCCAGGCGCCCGCCGATCAGCTCGGCCGTCTCGGCGGCGCGGGGCAACGGCCCGTGGTGGACGGCGGCGAGGGAGGCGCTCCGGAGCCGTTCGCCGAGGAGTTCCGCCTGGCGTCGGCCGGTCTCCGTGAGCCCGGACTCGTCCGGCAGCGCCTCGGCGTGCCGGGCGAGGTAGAGGTAGCGGGTTGCGGTCCCGGCCATGGTCCGTCCTCGGTGGTGGTAGGGGGTGGCTGGTGTCGGTGGGGCTGGTGGGGATGACGCCCGGGGGTGGAGGGCGGTTCCGGCTGTTCCCGGCCGTCACCGGTCGGCGGACGGGCGGGCGTGCGGGGCCGGGGAGCCGATGGCCGGCGCCTGGACGAGAGGGCGCGATCGTGTCCGATCAGCCCGTCGCGCGTTCGGGTGAAGTGGGGGCGCGCCGAACCCTTGGGGTGGCGGGGGAGGCGAGCCCGGTGACGGATGTGCCGGGCGTGTCGGGTACGCCGGATTTGGCACAGTGCCGCTCCACGATCAGGAACGGGGTGAGCGGTGTGACCGGGGTGAGCGGTGTGACCGGGGTGCGGAGGCTGAGAGACCTCGCGGGGCCGGCCGGGGGCGACGACCGGACGGTGCTGCGGCACAGCGACGGACCGTGGGTGAGGGCGGCCGACGGCGCGGAGGCGCTCCGTACACACCTCGGGCCCGTGCCCGCCGAACTGGCCGTGGCGCACCAGGGGCTGACCGCCGGATCGGGCGCGCTGTCGGCTCTCACCGAACTCGGAACGGTACGCGCGTCCTGGGAGCGGCGCTTCGCGGCCGCCCAGGGCGAGTGCGCGAGCCTCACCGGGACGTTCAGGGCCGTGGCCCGGACCTTGGGCGGGACGGACGAGACCGTGCGGTCGTCCTTCACGTCGGTTGCCGGGAGGGCCGGGGCGCGATGGTGAGCGCGGGCGGTCTGACCTGGACGGCGTTACGTGACCTGGAATGCGCGGAACTTGAAGGCGCGGCCGACGGGTGGGGCCAGGTCGGCAACCGCGCCGACGCGGCACGGGACCGGGTGGGCACGCACCTGCTGAACGGTCTGCGTGACACCCAGCGGAGCGAGGCGGCGGAGTCGGCGGTCGCACGGCTGCACCAGTTGCACGGGAACTTCCAGTACGCGCACACCGAGTGCGGGCTGATCCGTACGGCCCTCAACAGCCTGGCCCATGAGCTGAAGGCCCAGCAGCGGGTGCTGGCGGAGGCCCTGGAGGACGCGGCGGCGCTGAAGTTCACGGTGCACGCGGACGGCTCGGTGGCGTACCCGGCGGCCGGCGAGGGCCTGCTCGACGGCCGGCCGCTCCAGGGCGGTACGGCGGCGTCGAGCGGCCCGCCGGGCCTGGTGGCCCCCTCGGGCCTGATCGCCCCGAACCCGAACGCCGCGAAGGCCCAGGACATCGCGGACCGGGTGGCGGGCGCGGTGCGGGCGGCGGCCGAGATCGACTGGCGCTACGCGGGGATCCTCCGGCGTCTGAAGGCCGAGGAGGGCCTGAAGGTCCCGACCTCGACGTGGAAGGACGCGGCGGCCGACGCGGCCGAGGTCCGGGCCGCGGCGAGGAACTACCTGCGGGACGGCATCCCCGAGGACGCGACCCCGGCGGAGCGGAACGCGTGGTGGGCGGGCCTCGGGCAGGAACAGCGCGAGGAGTACCTGGCGGTGTACCCGGACGTGATCGGCAACCTGGACGGCATCCCGGCGGCGGTCCGGGACGCGGCCAACCGGGACAACCTGCAACTGCTGATCGGGAAGCTGGACGGCCGGGACGACAGCAGGTCGGTCGCGCAACTGGCGGGCTTACGCGAGATCGACCGGCAGCTGAGGGCCGGGACCCACCCTCCGATGTTCCTGCTGGGCATCAGCGACGAGGGTAACGGCCGAGCGATCGTGTCCTACGGGAACCCCGACACGGCGCGGAACGTGGCGGCGTATGTGCCGGGACTGAACACCTCGCTGGACAAGGAGTTCGCGGAGGGGGACCTCAAGAGAGCTTGGGATACAGCGAAAGGCGCACAAAAATACGATCATTCGAGTGCGGCGATTGCGTGGCTGGGGTATGACGCTCCGCAGCTCCTTGACGGGTGGAGCAGTGCGGACGTGATGGGAGACGAGCGTGCCGAAGTGGGCGGCCGCGCATTGAGTTCCTTCATGGGGGGATTGGCAGTCACTAATGCGAACGACCATCCGCATATGACGGCTATTGGTCATTCATATGGGTCGCGGACCGTGGGGGCTGCGATGCAGGGCGGGCAGACGCCAGGCGTCGCTGAGGTTGTCTTCGTCGGTAGCCCTGGGGTCGGAGTTGACCGGGCCGAGGACCTGGGAGTGGGCGGGGACCACGTTTTCGTCGGTGCGGCGGAGAACGACGTGGTCACCAAAGTGCCGTCGAAGATGCAAGGGCGCTTGGCTGCCGCTGCGGGGCCGGTTGGATATGTGGTGGGAGGACTGCTCGACCGTGGGCACGACGATCTCTGGTTCGGCAAGGATCCGGCGAGCAGCGCCTTCGGTGCCAGACGATTCCACGCGGATGAAGGGCCGCCTCTGATCAGTGGGAGCTTTGCCGCGCACTCGCAATATTTTGATGTGGGGCCCGAAAAGGACAACGGCTCCGCGGATAGTATTGCGTTGATCATTGCTGGGCGTTCGGACGCGGTCAAGTTCGAGGAGCCGCGTTGAGGTCCCTGTGGCTGATTACGCTTTTCAGCTTGGTCTGTTGCCCCATCTTGGGGTGTGCGAGTGATGCCACCTCGATGAATGACGAGGGATACGAGGCTATGGATATGCAAGCGGCTGCCGGCCGTGCGGACAGAATCCTGGACGACGTGCTCAACGAGATCAAGCCGCCGCTGCAATGGGCGCATGGGCCGACCAGTCTCGGTGGGTGCGATGTTTCCAGAATGCGCGTAGTGATGACTGTTGTCTCGCTTGACCGGCGAGGGAGCTTTCTCGGAATCGTCGACCGGTACTGGCGAGACACCGGCTACCGGATCACATCCGTGAACAAGGATGTGGAGTTTCCCGCGATCTACGCGCGCACGGCGGACGGGTTCGGCGTCAGTCTGAGCTTCGGGGGCAAGGGGCAGGCGTTCTTCGAGGCCGACAGCCCCTGTGTCGAGAAGTCCGAGGTGGCGGAGTCGACCACTCCGCCGAACGGCCCGGCCTACGAGGGCGTCTATCCGCTTCCCCGCCCCAACATCCGCTCCCCCTTCTGGTCCGCCGGCGCCCCCTGACCTCCGTGGCCGCCCCTGACGCCCCCTCATGCACCCACCCATCCGTACACACCAGCGAATCGGCACGTGAACCCCGCCCGGATGGGGGATGGTTGTTGCGTGCGGAAATACTGGGTGTTCGTCGGCGGTGCGTTCGGGCTCGGCCTGTGCTTCATCGCCCTGCTCGTCGTAGGGACGTACTCCGCCGCCGCCGGCATGGCCGGGGCGAGCGGGGCGGTCGGGCTGGCCAAGGGGGCGGTGCCCGCTCAGTACAAGCCCATCGTGGAGAAGTGGGGCAACCTCTGCCCGGCCATCAACCCCGCCCTCCTCGCCGCACAGCTGTACCAGGAAAGTGGCTGGAACCCGCGTGCCCAGAGCGCCGCCGCCGCGCAGGGCATCGCACAGTTCATCCCCGGAACCTGGGCCGCGCACGGCATCGACGGGGACAACGACGGCAAGCGGGACGTATGGAACCCGGCGGACGCCATCCCGTCCGCGGCCTCGTACGACTGCGAACTCGCCGGGTACGTCAAGAAGGTGGCGGGCGATCCGACCGACAACATGCTCGCCGCCTACAACGCCGGGGCCTACCGGGTGATCAAGTCCGGCGGGGTCCCCGCGATCAGCGAGACCCAGAACTACGTCAAGATCATCCGCTCGCTGGAGAAGAGCTTCGCCGAGCCGGTCGGGCGGGTCTCGCCCTCCCGGCAGGCCGCGGGGGCCATCTACTTCGCGCAGAAGAAGCTGGGTACGCCCTATCTCTGGGGCGGGAACGGCACCGCGGACCAAGACGGCCGGTTCGACTGTTCCGGGCTGACGCAGGCCGCGTACCGGACCGTCGACATCGAGCTGCCCCGGGTGGCCAACGACCAGTACAACGCCGGGCCGCACCCCTCGCGGGACGAGCTGCTCCCGGGGGACCTGGTGTTCTTCTCCGACGATCTGACCAACTCCCGGACCATCAGGCACGTGGGCCTCTACGTCGGCGGCGGGTACATGATCAACGCGCCGTACACCGGTGCGGTCATCCGGTTCGACAAGATCGACACGCCCGACTACTTCGGCGCGACCAGGGTCACCGAGGACGGGGCGGCGGCGCTTCCGACCGCGCTGCCGCAGAGCTGACGGGGAGTCGGCCATGGCTGGAACTCTCCGTAAAACCCCGGCCCTGAGCTGCGACGACGAGTCTCTCTTCGATAACGTCATGGTGATCATTCGGTGGAGGGCGGAACGCAACGGGCCGCCGGACCGTTCCCTGGACTGGTACAGCATGCGCACTGACCATGCGGCACTGGCCAGAGCGGTCACGCGTCATGACACCACGGTGTCACGCGTGAGGGGATCCGCACCGATCACGGGGGTCCGACCAAGGCGACGCACGCCGCTGTGCGTCGCGGCAGCAGACAAGGCAAGGGGCCGCAGGAGATGGCTGGACTCGCACTCGATGGGTCGAACCCCGACGTCAGCCTGCTCTACGACATCAATGGGCTGGCGAAAGCCGCTCCTACCTGGTTCGACCGGGTCATGGAGTTCGTCGGTGAGTACGGGATCATGTTCGGCTTGGTCCTGGTCGGCCTGTGGTGCTGGTGGAGCGTACGCCGACGCGGGACGACCGAGGATTCGGTGACCGCGGTCGCCGGATTCGTGTGGGCGCCGCTCGCGGCCGGGATCGCGTTGATCATCAACATTCCGATCCGCGGGTTCGTCGAGAGGCCGCGCCCGTTCAACGACCACCAGGGGCTCGAAGTCCTGGTGCAGGGCAAGGAGGACTTCTCCTTCGTCAGCGACCACGCCACGATGGCGATGGCGATCGCGGTGGGGCTGTTCGTGGCCAACCGGAAGTTCGGCCTGATCGCGCTGGTGCTCGCGGTGCTGGAGGGCTTCTGCCGCATCTACATGGGTGTGCACTACCCGACCGACGTCATCGGAGGCTTCGCGCTCGGTACGGCGGTGGCCCTGCTCCTCGCACCGCTCGCGATGATGCTGCTGACGCCCCTGATGGGGGCGGTGGCACGCTCCGGTTCGGCCGGCTGGCTGGTCCGCTCGCGGCGGCCGGTCATGGAGACGGCCGACGGGCGCGGCGATGCGCGTGGCATTCCCGAGCCGCGGCCGGGAGCGGGCCGGGGCGGCGCGCCCGGCGAGAAGGATCTCGCGGCGTAGTCCGCGCGGACAGGGCGGGCCGGTGCGGGCCGCACGTCGTCCACCCAGGACGACGCCGACCGTCGGTGCCGCCGGGTGTGGTCGCACGCGTGTGAGCGTGTGACGTGTGAGCGTGTGTGTGCATGTGAGGGGGCGTCCCGTACGGGACGCCCCCTTCGGCGTACGGGTACGGGTACGGCTGGCCGGTCCAGGGCGCTCCTCCGGCGCGCGGCAGCCCGCCGCGCTTCTGAAGGCCGGATCAGCCCGGGACGGCCGCCGGGTGTCCGGCCGCGTCGGTGCGGGCCAGGTCGCGGGAGCGGCGGGCCGGGCCCGACCAGCCGCAGGTACAGCGGGCCAGGCAGAACGACCCCCGCTCGACGGTGGTGGCGGTGTGCGCCGGGGTGGCCGTCTCGGCGGCGGGATCCGGGGGAACCGGGGAGTCCTCGTACACCTGTCCACGGTACCCACGGCATCCTCCACGCGGGGACGGGTGGGCCGATCGGCTTGCGTGGGGGGTGGCGCGGCGTGACGGGGCGCCCCGGTGGTCGTTAGGCGAGACGGGCGGAAGCTCGGTCAGACGTACGGTCGTTGAGGGTTGGCAGGCGATGGTGGTGCGGCAGCACAGGTGCGGGGGCGCGGCACTGGCTGTGTGCGCCCTCGCCGTGGCGGGTGCGGTGGCGGTGTGCGCGGGGTGCTCGGGTCCGGCCGCGGGCGGTGAGAGCGGGACCGGTGGCCGGGCGGTGACCGGGGTGAGCGGGGCGGACGCCTCGGCCGCCGTGGTCCGTGCGGCGGCCGACGCGCTGTCGCGTGCGGGCAGCGCCGAGACACGTACGTCCATGGAGACCGCGGCCGGGGGTACCCGGGTGACGATCCGGGGCCAGGGGATCTACGACTTCCGCCGGCAGCTCGGCCGGATCAGGGTGGTGCTGCCGAAGGACGTCACCGGGTCACCGGACGGGCACCCGCCGATCACGGAGCTGCTGGCGCCGGGGGTGCTGTACATGAAGAACCGTGGCGCGGGGGTGCCCGAGGACAAGTGGGTGCGGATCGACACGACGGTCCTGGAGGACGGCAACCTGGTCACCGGCGGTGTCACCGACCCCATGGCCGCCGCCGAACTGCTGCGTGGGGCCGGGGAGGTGCGGTACGTGGGGCGGACGGAGCTGGCCGGGGTGGCGGTGCGGCACTACCGGGGGACGGCCGACCTGGGGCGCGCGGCGCGGGCGGCCTCGCCTGCGTCACGCGGGGCGATGGCCGCGGCGGCGAAAGGGTTCAGCTCGGACGCGGTGGCGTTCGACGTGTACCTCGACGACGACGGGCTGCTGCGCAAGGTGCGTCACCGGTTCAGTTTCGCGGCGCAGGGACCACCGGTCACGGTGGTCTCGACGATGCTGCTGTACGGGTTCGGGGCCACGGTCTCGGTGGAGCTGCCGCCGGAGGCGGACATCTACACCGGGAGCGTCCAGCAGGGTGCGGATGGTCCGGAAGCCCCGTAGGGAGGGGGCCGAAATGGTCCGTCCGTGCCATGCGCGGGCGTGGCTCGATCTCTACGCTGGGAAGTTGGTGCGCCCGGAGTCGGCGACGGCAGAGAGAGGTGACGCAGGTGGTGACGCTCAGCGCTCCGACCGCCCAGGACCGGGTGGCCCTTGCCGAGATCGAACTGTGCGGTGAGCTGATGATCGCGGCCTCGACGGCGCTGGAGGACCGGCTGAGCCCGGACCGGATCGACGAGGTGCTCAACGTCGGGGCGGACGGCTGCGAGCGGGCGGCCGCCGTGCCGCGGCAACAGCTCTACCACCGGCTGTGAGGCGGCGGCCGGCCGCGGTGCCGCCTCCTGCGGTCCCGGGCGGTTCCGGTGGCCGCAGCGTTGTCCCGGCGGCCGCACCGCGATCCGGGCGATCCCGGGCGGTTCCCGGCGGCCGCATCGCTGTCCCGGGCTGTTCCCCGTGGCCGTAGCTCTGTCCCGGGTGGCTTGGGTGGCGCCGGGCGGTGGTCCCGGGTGGTTCCCGGCGGGCCCTCCGTCCCCGGTGACGGCGCGACCCCGTCCGGTTCCCGGTGACGGCGCGACTTCGGCGGCCGGGTCCAGGCGCGACTCCGGCCGGCCTGGGTGACTCCTCGACTCCCGCCCGTCCCCTCCCCTGTGACCTCGGCGACTCCCACCACCAGGCTGTGACCGTCCGGTCACCCGGCGGCGACCGGTAGCGGTACCGGCGCGTGGCCGCCCCGCCGGGTGACGCGCGGCGGGGCGGAGGCGGGGCGGAGGCGGGGCGGAGCGCGGCGGGGCTCAGGTGCGCAGCAGCCGGGCGATCGCCTTGGTGGCCTCCTCGACCTTCGCGTCGATCTCCTCGCCGCCCTTGACGGCGGCGTCCGCGACGCAGTGGCGCAAATGCTCCTCCAGCAGTTGGAGCGCGAAGGACTGGAGGGCCTTGGTGGAGGCCGAGACCTGGGTCAGTATGTCGATGCAGTAGACGTCCTCGTCCACCATGCGCTGGAGGCCGCGGACCTGGCCTTCGATGCGGCGCAGGCGTTTGAGATGCTCGGCCTTCTGATGGTGGTAGCCGTGAATACCGCGGTCGTGATCGGTGACGATCACTTCCCCGCCGGATTCGCCACCGGGCTCGGTGGTGCTTTCCGCAGCCGTCGCGCCGGTGGCGTCTGTCGTGGTCATGGGGTCCTCCCGCTTTTCTCCTGTATACCCCTGCCGGGTATAGCGTAACGAATACATCCGAAACGTGACCGGGGGCCCGTGCTGATCGCCGCACCCGATGCGCGACACTGAAGAATGCCGGTTAGCCGTGGCCGGATGATGCGCCTAGCATCAGCCTGACCGAATCCAAAGCACCCCGAGGACCCCACGTGCGCTTTCGTCTGACCCCCAGGGAGACGAGCTTCTACGACATGTTTTCCGCGTCCGCGGACAACATCGTCACGGGCTCCAAGCTCCTGATGGAACTGCTCGGGGCGGATTCTGCCTCCCGGGTCGAGATCGCGGAGCGTATGCGGGCAGCGGAACACGCCGGGGACGACGCGACCCACGCGATCTTCCACCAGCTGAACTCCTCCTTCATCACACCGTTCGACCGCGAGGACATCTACAACCTCGCGTCCTCGCTCGACGACATCATGGACTTCATGGAGGAAGCGGTCGACCTGGTCGTCCTGTACCAGATCGAGGAGCTGCCCAAGGGGGTCGAGCAGCAGATCGAGGTGCTGGCACGCGCGGCCGAGCTCACCGCCGAGGCGATGCCGGGGCTGCGCACGATGGACAACCTCACCGAGTACTGGATCGAGGTCAACCGGCTGGAGAACCAGGCCGACCAGATCCACCGGAAGCTGCTGGCGCACCTGTTCAACGGCAAGTACGACGCCATGGACGTGCTGAAGCTCAAGCAGATCGTCGACGTGCTGGAAGAGGCGGCCGACGCGTTCGAGCACGTCGCCAACACCGTGGAGACCATCGCGGTCAAGGAGTCCTGAACCTCGTGGACACCTTTGCGCTGATCGTGACCATCGGCGTCGCGCTCGGCTTCACGTATACGAACGGCTTCCACGACTCGGCGAACGCCATCGCCACCTCGGTCTCCACCCGGGCGCTGACCCCGCGTGCGGCTCTGGCGATGGCCGCGGTGATGAACCTCGCCGGCGCCTTCCTGGGCCAGGGGGTCGCCAAGACCGTCAGCGAAGGCCTCATCGCGACGCCCGAGGGACAGAAGGGGATGGGGATCCTCTTCGCGGCGCTGGTCGGCGCGATCATCTGGAACCTCATCACCTGGTACTACGGCCTGCCGTCCTCGTCCTCGCACGCCTTGTTCGGCGGCATGGTCGGCGCGGCGCTGGCCGGCGGAACGATGGTGCACTGGGACGGCGTGCTGTCCAAGATCGTCATCCCGATGTTCCTGTCCCCGGTCATAGGTCTGGTCATCGGTTATCTGGTGATGGTCGCCATCATGTGGATGTTCCGGAAGTCCAACCCGCACAAGGCCAAGCGCGGCTTCCGTATCGCCCAGACGGTCTCGGCGGCGGCCATGGCCCTGGGCCACGGTCTGCAGGACGCCCAGAAGACCATGGGCATCGTGGTGATGGCCCTCGTCATCGCCGATGTGGAAGGCCCGAACGACCAGATTCCGGTCTGGGTGAAGATCGTCTGCGCGATGATGCTGTCGCTCGGGACGTACGCCGGTGGCTGGCGCATCATGCGCACGCTGGGGCGCAAGATCATCGAGCTGGACCCGCCGCAGGGGTTCGCGGCGGAGACGACCGGCGCGTCGATCATGTTCGGCTCGGCGTTCCTGTTCCACGCGCCGATCTCCACGACTCATGTGATCACCTCGGCGATCATGGGCGTGGGCGCCACGAAGCGGGTGAACGCGGTGCGCTGGGGCGTGGCCAAGAACATCATCCTCGGGTGGTTCATCACCATGCCGGCCGCGGCGATCGTCGCCGCGACGAGCTACGGTGTCGTGTTCCTGCTCTTCGGCTGACGCGGTTCGGCCCGCCCCTCACCGCTCTCTCCGGCCTACGCCGCCCGCCGCCCGTACCGCCTTCTCCGGTCCGTCCGGTACGCAGACGCCCCGACGCACATGGGTCCGCCCCTGCTCCCTGGAACGTGTCCGGGGAGCGGGGGCGGACCCTTCGCCTTGTGGTGGCACCGCCATGCAGCACCGCAAGGCCGTCTGGGGTTATCCGAAGCGGCCGGAGATGTAGTCCTCGGTCGCCTGCACGGACGGGTTGGAGAAGATCCGCTCCGTCTCGTCGATCTCGATCAGCCGGCCGGGCTTGCCGACCGCGGCGAGGTTGAAGAACGCCGTGCGGTCGGAGACACGCGCCGCCTGCTGCATGTTGTGCGTCACGATGACGATCGTGAAGCGCTCCTTCAGCTCGCCGATCAGGTCCTCGATGGCGAGGGTCGAGATCGGGTCGAGCGCCGAGCACGGCTCGTCCATCAGCAGCACGTCCGGCTCGACCGCGATCGCGCGGGCGATGCACAGGCGCTGCTGCTGGCCGCCGGAAAGGCCGGAGCCGGGCTTGTTCAGGCGGTCCTTGACCTCGTTCCAGAGGTTGGCGCCGCGGAGTGACTTCTCGACGATCTCGGCGAGCCGGCTCTTGCGGTACGAGCCGTTCAGGCGCAGGCCGGCCGCGACGTTGTCGAAGATCGACATGGTGGGGAACGGGTTCGGGCGCTGGAAGACCATCCCGACCGTCCTGCGCACGGTGACCGGGTCGACCCCGGCCCCGTACAGGTCTTCGTCGTCCAGCAGCACCTTGCCCTCGACGCGGCCGCCGGGGGTGACCTCGTGCATGCGGTTCAGGGTGCGCAGGAAGGTGGACTTGCCGCAGCCGGAGGGGCCGATGAAGGCGGTCACGGAGCGGGGTTCCACGGTCATCGAGATGTCCTCGATGGCCTTGTGGGAGCCGTAGTAGGCGGTGAGGCCGCCGACGTCGATGCGCTTGGCCATGGTGAGATCACTGCTTCTTTCGAAAAGTCGCTGGGGCCGCGTCAGCGGCGGGCGCGTGGCTGAGCCGCGTGGTCATCGCCGGGGGGCCTTCCAGCGGGCGATGCCGCGGGCCGCCAGGTTGAGGATCATGACGAAGGCGATCAGCACCAGGGCGGCGGCCCAGGCGCGGTCGTAGGACGCGGCCTCGCCGACCTTGTACTGCTCGTAGATGTAGAACGGCAGCGACGACTGGGCGCCCTCGAAGGGGTTCGTGTTGATCAGCTGGCTGCCGAAGACCAGCAGGATGATCGGGGCCGTCTCCCCGGCGATGCGGGCGATGGCCAGCATGACGCCGGTGGTGATCCCGCCGATCGCGGTGGGCAGGACCACCTTGAGGATGGTGCGCCACTTGGGGATGCCGAGGGCGAGGGAGGCCTCGCGCAGCTCGTTGGGGACGAGCTTGAGCATCTCCTCGGTGGAGCGGACCACGACCGGGACCATCAGGATGGTCAGGGCCAGCGCGCCCATCAGGCCGGACGGCTCGATCTTCGCCATCAGCATGATCGACAGGATGAAGAGACCGGCCACGATGGACGGGATGCCCGTCATCACGTCCACGAAGAAGGTGACGGCCTTGGCGAGCGCGCCCTTGCCGTACTCGACCAGGTAGACCGCGGTCAGCAGGCCCAGCGGCGCGGAGATCACCGTGGCGATGCCGACCTGCTCCAGGGTGCCGATCAGCGCGTGGTAGACGCCGCCGGTGTCCTCGGAGCCGAGGACCCCCGCCATGGAGTGGGTGAGGAAGTACCCGTCCAGGCGTGCCGCGCCGCGGCTGACCGTCGTCCACAGCAGGGAGGCGAGCGGGACGACGGCGACCAGGAAGCACACCCAGACGACGCTGGTGGCGAGGCGGTCCTTGGCCTGGCGCCGGTTCTCGACGGCCGTGGTCACGACGTACGAGATCACCAGGAAGAGCAGGGCGGCGATCAGGCCCCACTGGGTACGGCTGTGCCAGCCGGCGGCGAGGCCGGTACCGATGCCGAGCGCGAGGGCCACGGCGGCGAAGCCGAGGGGGGCCCAGCGGGGGAGGCTGCGGCTGCTGAGGCCGGTGCCGGGCGGCTTCGGGGCGGTCCGGGGACGGTCGTCCTGGACGTCGGTGGTGGTGGCGTTGCTCATGCGGTGGCCCCCGAGTACTCCTTGCGGCGGGCGATGATCAGCCGGGCCGCGCCGTTGACCAGCAGGGTCAGGACGAAGAGGACGAGGCCCGAGGCGATCAGGGCGTCGCGCCCGAACTCGTCGGCCTCGCCGAACTTGGCGGCGATGTTCTGCGCGAACGTTCCGCCACCGGGATTGAGCACGTGCAGGGAGATGAGGAAGCTCGGCGACAGGACCGTGGCGACGGCCATCGTCTCGCCGAGGGCGCGGCCCAGGCCCAGCATGGACGCCGAGATGATCCCGGAGCGGCCGAAGGGCAGGACCGAGAGCCGGACGACCTCCCAGCGGGTGGCGCCGAGGGCGAGCGCGGCCTCCTCGTTCATCTTGGGGACCTGGAGGAAGACCTCGCGGCTGACGCTGGTCACGATCGGCAGGATCATGATCGCGAGCAGGATGCCGACGGTGAAGAGCGAGCGGGCGATGCCGACCTCGGTCTTCTCGAAGACGTACGTCCAGCCGAAGAACTGGTCGAGCCAGAGGTTCAGGCCCTCCAGGTACGGCACCAGGACGAGGGCGCCCCAGATGCCGTAGACGATGCTCGGCACGGCGGCGAGCAGGTCGATCACGTACCCGAGGGGGGCGGCGAGCTTGCGCGGCGCGTAGTGCGAGATGAACAGGGCGATGCCGACGGCGACCGGGACCGCGATGACCATCGCGATGACCGAGCTGACGACGGTGCCGAAGAGCAGGACGGCGATGCCGAAGACCGGCGGGTCACCGGCCGGGTTCCAGTCGAGGGTGGTGAGGAAGTTGCCCTCGTCCTTGGATATCGCGAGGACGGCGCGGTAGCTGAGGAACACGGCGATCGACGCCATGATCACGAGCAGCAGGATGCCGGAGCCCCGGGAGAGTCCGATGAAGATCTTGTCGCCGACGCGCCCGGTGGACCGGGGCCGGCCGGGTGGGGCGGGCGGAGCCGGTGGGCTGTCGAGCGGTGTGGTGGTGGAAGCCATCGTCTTTCCGGTCTGTGTGGGGGAGCGGCTGGCTCCCCTGGCGGCGGTGCACCGGATGGTTCGGGGGCGGGGGCCGGTCCGGAGGGGTGCGCCGGACCGGCCGCCCGCGAGGTCGTGCGGGTTACGAGGTTCTGCGGGTTGCGGGGCCGCGGGTCGCGGGGCCGCGCGGGTTACGAGAGGGCGGCGACGGTCTCGCGGACCTTGGCGTTGATCGCCTCCGGGATCGGGGCGTAGCCGGCGTCCGTGAGGACCTTCTGGCCGTCCTCGGAGGAGGTGTAGGTCAGGAAGGACTTGACCGTGCCGAGGGTGTCGGCCTTGTTGCCGGTGTCGCAGACGACCTCGTACGTGACCAGGACCAGCGGGTAGGCGCCCTCGGCCTTGGTGGTGTAGTCGAGGTCGAGCGCCAGGTCCTTGCCGGTGCCCTTGATCTTGGCGGCGGCGATGGCCTTGGAGGCGTTCTCCGAGGTGGCCTCGACCGGGGCGGCGCCGCCGGTGTCGATGTCCACGGTGCTGATGTCCTGCGAGGCGGCGTAGGACAGCTCGAAGTAGCCGATCGAACCGTCGACGGCCTTCACCTGGGAGGCGACACCGGAGGAGCCGGACGCGGCCTGGCCACCGGGGGCGGGCCACTTCTTCTCGGCCTCGTACTTCCAGTCGCTCGGGGCCGCCGCGGCCAGGTACTTGCCGAGGTTCTGCGTGGTGCCGGAGTCCTCGGAGCGGTGGAAGGGCTGGATCGCCTTGTCCGGGAGCTTCGCGCCCTTGTTGAGCGCGGCGATCGCCGGGTCGTTCCACTTCTTGATCTTGGTGTCGAAGATCTTGGCGAGCGTGGGGGCGTCCAGCACGAGGTTGTCGACGCCTTCCAGGTGGAAGCCGATCGCGACCGGGCCGCCGACCATCGGGAGGTTGATGCCCTGGCCGGTCCCGCAGATCTTCTTCGACTCGGCGACCTCTTCGGGCTTCAGCGCCGAGTCGGAGCCGGCGAAGCCGACGGTGCCCTGGTTGAAGGCGACGATGCCCTCTCCGGACGAGGACGAGTTGTAGTTGACCTGCACGCCGGAACAGGCGGCCATGTAGTTCTTGACCCACAGGTCCATCGCGTTCTTCTGGGCGCTGGACCCGGAGGCGCGCAGCTGACCCTTGGCGCCGTCGCACGCGATGGTGGACGCGGCCGCCGTGGTCTTGCCGCCGGCGTCCGCGTCGGCGCCGCTGTTGTCGTCCGAACCGCACGCCGTGAGGACCAGGGCGCCGGAGACGGCGAGGGCACCGAGCGCGGTGGCACGAAGCCGGTTCTTGCGCTGAAGCTTCACTTTCGGGGTGTTCCTTCCAGGAGCCGCCGCGGCTGGGGTGCGAGGCGGCGTGCGATGAGGAGTGGTGCGGTGGCTTGGTGCCGTGCACCGGGTACGTCCGAAATTAGGCAGAACAGGTGAAGCGGCCCACGGGGCAGAGTGAACGGAGGGTGAACCGTGCCGGGCGGGCTGGTTCCGGGGGGTATGGGGGGTGGGTCCGTGGGTCCGTGGCGCGGTGGGCTGTGCGTCGGGGGTGCGTGCGGGGTCCCGGGTGCGGGGTTTTGTCCTCAAGCGCCGGACGGGCTGGGGTGGTCCCGGTCGGGGTTCGGGGTGCCGGGGTGCCCGGGTGCGTGGGGGTGGCCCGGGGGCCCTCCGGAGTGTCTCCTCGGGCGACGAACGTTTCCAGCTGCACGCCGGGGTGCCCGGGAATCCGTTCGTCACCCTGCGGGGACCCTCCTGCACGCCCCCGGACCGGCCGTCGGGCGGGTGCGGCCCGGCGCGTGCGTGTGGCCGGGACCGGGTGTGGGATGTGGGATGGGTGGGGCCCGGTGGTGGGTCAGTGGTGGGGCAGGGTGGTCAGGAAGGCGTCGAGTTGGACGCGGTCGCCGGGGCGGCTGAGCCGGGGGCGGGCGACGGACGGGGGGAGCCAGGCCAGGCGGTCCACCTCGGCGTTGGGCACGAAGCTGCCGTGCGTGGCCTCGGCCGCCCAGTAGCTGACCTCCTTGGGGCGGCCGTCGGTCAGGTACCTGGCTGTGGGCAGGACGGCCCCCGGGACGCAGTGGTGGCCCGTCTCCTCCAGGACCTCGCGCACGGCGCCTTCGAGCGCGGTCTCGCCCCGCTTCAGCTTGCCTTTTGGGAAGGACCAGTCGTCGTAGCGGGGGCGGTGGACCAGGCAGACCTCGATGTCCGGGGTGCGGCGCCACAGCACGCACCCGGCGGCGAGTACGGGGCCGCTCATGGCGCGGTCACGGCCGCGGCGTACGGCCAGGTCTCCCGGAACACCGCGCGGGCCGCTCCCACCTCGTGCCGCTGGTGGGCGTGGAGCACGCCCAGCGCGTACGCCGTCGCGGGCGCGATCCGCGGGGTACGGGCCGCGGCGGACGCCGCCGAGGCCGCCTCCGCCGCGTCCCGGTGCAGGTCGAGGGCGTGTCCGGCGCCCGTCAGGGCCGGGTCGGCGGCCGGGCGGACCACCTCGTGGGCGTACCGGTGCAGCCGCAGCAGCACCCGGGTCCGGTGCCAGGGGGCGTCCCGGGCCTCGTCGTACGGCTCCACCGCCTCGTCGGCCGGCAGCGAGGCGACCGCGGTGTGCACCCGCTGCTCGGCCAGTCCGGCCGGGGCGTACAGCACCTCGGTGGCCGGTCCGGCGGCGCAGGGGGCCAGTGGTACCTCCGAGGCCAGCAGCGCCACGGCGTCGGCGACCGCGTGGAAGCGGGAGGAGCCGAGTGCCTGGAGCGCCTCGGAGTGGGCGCGGGTCCGGGCGAGGGTCAGCCGGCGTTCCAGGAGGGCGCCGGCCCGTGCGGCGCCGATGCCGAGCGCGGCCCGTTCCCTGTCGCCGTCCCCGGGGGGCGGCGATGAGGTCCTGGCCGCCGGGAGCGAGGTCCCCGACAGCTGGTGCAGGGCCTCCAGCAGCCGTCCTAGCCGGTCGGCGTAGGCGCGTTCGCGGGCCAGGGTGCCGGAGAGCCAGACCAGTTCCGTACGGAGGTGGTCGGCCCAGGCCGGGTCGAGGGCGGTGCGGAAGGTGCGCAGGGTGCCGCTGATGCGGCGGGCCGCGTGGCGCAGAGCCGCGGCGGCCTCCTCGGCGCCGTGGGTACCGCCGTCCGCGGGGGCCTCGCGGTGCAGGCGCAGGCCGCGCAGGAAGCAGGCGGCCTGTTCGCGCAGGTAGGGGCCGAGCACGTCGGCCGCGGAGGGCGTCGTCGGGTGGTCAGGGTGTCGCACGCCGGCGCCTCCGGGCGTCGATGAGCATCTCCTGTACGTGCCGCAGCGGCTGGCCGTCCGCGTCCGTGGAGTGCCGGGTCCAGTCACCGTCGGGGCCGAGGTACCAGGAGGAGGTGGTGTCGGACATGCCGGTTTCCAGGAGCCGGGAGAGGGCGGCCCGGTGGGCGGGGTCGGTGACGCGCACCAGGGCCTCGATCCGGCGGTCGAGGTTGCGGTGCATCATGTCGGCGCTGCCGAACCAGACTTCGGGTTCACCGCCGTTGCCGAAGGCGAAGACCCGGGAGTGTTCCAGGAAGCGGCCGAGGACGGAGCGGACCCGGATGTTCTCGGAGAGCCCGGGGACGCCGGGGCGGATCGCGCAGATGCCGCGCACCCAGATGTCCACCGGCACTCCGGCCCGGGAGGCGCGGTAACAGGCGTCGATGATCGCCTCGTCCACCATGGAGTTGACCTTGATACGGACGTACGCGGGGCGTCCGGCGCGGTGGTGGCCGGCTTCCTTGTCGATCCGGGTGACCAGCCCGTCGCGCAGGGACTTCGGGGCGACCAGCAGTCGGCGGTAGGTCTCGCGGCGGGAGTAGCCGGAGAGCCGGTTGAAGAGGTCGGAGAGGTCCGCGCCGACCTGCGGGTCGGCGGTGAGCAGGCCGAGGTCCTCGTAGAGCCGGGCGGTCTTGGGGTGGTAGTTGCCGGTGCCGACGTGGGAGTAGCGGCGCAGGGTGTCGCCCTCCTGGCGGACGACGAGCGACAGCTTGCAGTGCGTCTTGAGGCCGACGAGCCCGTAGACGACGTGGCAGCCGGCCTCCTCCAGTTTGCGGGCCCACTTGATGTTGGCCTGCTCGTCGAAGCGGGCCTTGATCTCGACGAGGACGAGGACCTGCTTGCCGGACTCGGCGGCGTCGATCAGGGCGTCCACTATCGGGGAGTCGCCGGAGGTGCGGTAGAGCGTCTGCTTGATGGCGAGGACGTCCGGGTCGCCCGCGGCCTGTTCCAGGAAGGCCTGGACGGAGGTGGAGAACGAGTCGTACGGGTGGTGCAGCAGCACGTCGCGTTCGCGCAGGGCGGCGAAGATGTCGGGCGCGGAGGCGGACTCGACCTCGGCGAGGTCGCGGTGGGTGCCGGCGACGAACTTGGGGTACTTCAGCTCGGGCCGGTCCAGGGACGCTATGCCGAACAGCCCGGTGAGGTCGAGCGGTCCGGGCAGCGGGAACAGCTCGGTCTCGGAGATCTTCAGTTCGCGTACGAGGAGGTCCAGGACGTACGGGTCGATGGACTCCTCGACCTCCAGGCGGACCGGCGGGCCGAAGCGGCGCCGCATCAGCTCCTTCTCCAGGGCCTGGAGCAGGTTCTCGGCGTCGTCCTCCTCGACCTCCAGGTCCTCGTTCCTGGTGACCCGGAACATGTGGTGGGCGAGGACCTCCATGCCGGGGAAGAGCTCTTCGAGGTGGGCGGCGATGACGTCCTCTATCGGGACGTAGCGCTGCGGGGAGGCCTCCAGGAAGCGGGTGAGCAGCGGCGGCACCTTGACCCGGGCGAAGTGGCGGTGGCCGCTGACCGGGTTGCGTACGACGACGGCGAGGTTGAGCGAGAGGCCGGAGATGTACGGGAAGGGGTGCGCCGGGTCGACGGCGAGCGGGGTCAGTACGGGGAAGACCCGCTGCCGGAAGAAGGTGAAGAGGCGGGCCTGTTCCTTCTCGGTCAGCTCGGGCCAGCGGATCAGCTGGATGCCCTCGTCACTGAGCGCGGGGGCCACGTCCTGCTGGTAGCAGGCGGCGTGCCGGGCCATGAGTTCGCGCGAGCGGTTCCAGATCAGGTCGAGGACCTCGCGGGGCTGGAGCCCGGACGCGGAGCGGGTGGCGACCCCGGTGGCGATGCGGCGCTTGAGGCCGGCCACCCTGACCATGAAGAACTCGTCCAGGTTCGAGGCGAAGATCGCGAGGAAGTTGGCCCGTTCGAGGAGAGGGGTCGTGGGGTCTTCGGCGAGTTCCAGAACGCGTTCGTTGAACGCGAGCCAACTGCGTTCCCGGTCCAGGAACCGGCCCTCAGGGAGCTCGCCGCCGTCCCGTTCCGGCTCGTAGGTGTCCGGGTCGTTGTCCAGGTCGGGTTCCAGGTCGCCGGCCGTGGACAGACCGGAGGACACCGAGGAGCCGGCCACGGCGTGGGGCCGCTGGGCGGCGAGGGAGCCGACGGACGGTTGGGCGGGCGGGACCGGAACCTCGGAGCTGGGCTGCTGGCTCATGGACCTATTCTTCCGCGTGTTCGGCTCCTTGGGCGCGTCGGAGCCGTGGAAGAACGCGGAGGAGGCGGGAGCGGGCGGTGAACCCCGGTCTCTCGCCGTGCGGGGGGCGGGCAGAGCTGGCTGCATCCCGCGAGGGTCGCAAGGCCGTCTGAACGGTCGGTGACGGCGACATGACGTACGGGAAGCGGTGTGGCTGCGGGGTGGCCGTGTGGTCCGTACACGTTTCTCCGGTCCCCGCCCGGGTTCCGGGATCCCCCCGGAACCCGGAACCCGGACGGGCGGCCCGGTCAGCCGTGGCGGCGGCGCAGCAGCCGGAAGGCGAGCGTGAGGGCCAGGGCGGCGAGGACGAGCAGGATGCCGGTCTCGACGAGTTGCAGGGGCCAGAAGTGGGAGGCGGGGTGGTGGTCGAGGTAGCTGCCGACGACGGTCTTTCCGGCCAGGCAGGCGGGATGCTCGGACACCGGCTGCCCGCAGATGTCTATGGGCAGCCGCTCGCCGGTGTCGGTGACGCGGCCGGATTCGAGGATCCAGGAATTGTTGGGTATGCCGCCCGATTCCGGGTTCGCCGTCCTGAGAGGCCACAGGCCGGGGCGTACGGCGGCCAGAACGACGATCACCGCACCGGTGCTGAGCGCCGCGACGCCCGTCGCCGCTACCGTGCGGCGCACCAGGAGGCCGATGAGCGCCCCGGCCGACAGGGCGAGAAGGGTGTGGGCGAGGGGGGTGACGCCCGAGGCGCCGAAGACCGTCGGGGCGTACCACTGGGCGGGATAGGGCGTGTCCGCGTAGGAGCGTGCCCAGGCGAGTACGGCCGTCAGCGCGGCCACACCCGCCAGCAGCAGTACGGCGGGCACGGCGAGTTTGGCGGCCAGCCAGCGGGCGGGTGGGACGGACTGGGTCCAGGAGACCTTGAAGGTGCCGGTCTCCAGCTCCCTGGCGATCATCGGGCCCGCGACGAACGCGCCGACGAACACCGGCAGGGCGGTCAGGACCAGGGCGGCGTAGTCGAACACGCGGCTGAACTTGAGGGCGCTGTCCAGGTAGTTGCGGACGGGCTGGTAGCAACCGCGGCCCGGATCTCCCTCGGTCGTGCAGGGGCCCGAGGCGAAGGCGTCGACGACGTGGGACGACCACAGGGCGGTGGCGACCAGGGTGAGGACCATGGCCACGGCGAGCCCGCCCGTGATCCACAGGACCAGCCGGTGCTGCCGCACGACGACCCGGGCCGGTCCGCGCAGGCCGGTCGGGGAAGGGGACGGGGCCGGGGAAGGGGACGGGCGGGGCGGGGCGAGGGTGCTCATGCGGCGGCCACCGCCTCGCGGGCGTGCGCGCTCGGGGTGAGCAGCGGCGGGGCGTCCGGGGAGCGGAGGTGGGCGAGCAGCAGTTCCTCCAGGGACGGTTCGGCCACGTCCCAGGCGGCGGCATCCACCGGGCCGTCCGGCCTGATCAGGGCGGTGAGTTGACGGCCCGTCGTACGGGACTCGATGACGGTGTGCGGGGCGAGGTCACGGACCTGCCCGGTGACCAGGGCGTGCGCGGCGACGACGTCCTCGCTCTCCCCGCCGAGCCGGACCCGGCCGCCGTCGACGAGCAGGAGGTAGTCGCAGGCGCCCTCCAGCTCGGTGAGGATGTGTGAGGACATCACGATGGTGGTGGAGTGCTCGGCGGCCTCGGCCATCAGCAGGCCCATCAGCTGGTGCCGGGCGAGGGGGTCGAGGTCGGCCATCGGCTCGTCCAGCAGCATGAGTCCGGGCCGCTTGGCCAGGGCGAGGGCGAGGGCGAGCCGGGTGCGCTGACCGCCGGAGAGGGCGCGGACCTTGGCGTCCCGTGGGAGCGGGGCGGCGATCCGGTCGGCGGCGTCTCCGTCCCAGGTGGCCGGGTTGAGCTCCCGGCCCGCCCACAGGGTGTCGGCGACGGTGAGCTGGGGGTAGAGGGGCTTGTCCTGGGCGACGTACGCGATGCGGGGCCGGATCTCGGCCCGGTCCGTGGAGCCCAGCACCCGGACCGTGCCCTCGGTGGGCCTCAGCAGGCCCGCCGCGAGGGCGAGAAGGGTGGACTTCCCGGCACCGTTGGGCCCGACGAGGGCGCAGATCCGTCCGGCGGGCAGCCGGAACGAGCAGTCGCGCAGCGCCCACCCGCGCTTTCGCCCGTAGGTCATGCCGAGGCCGTTCGCCTCGATGGCGGCGCCTGTCATGTGCGCGTGTCCCCCTTGAAGGTGCTGTCCAGTACGGCGGTGAAGAGCGCGCTCACGTCGTCCCTGTCGAGTCCGGCCGCCCTGGCCCTGAGGGTCCAGGCGGCGAGCTCCTCGCGCAGCGGGGCGTCGGTGGTGACCGCCGCGCTGCCGAGCGTGCGGCGGACGAAGGTGCCGAGGCCCCGGCGGGCCTCGACGAGGCCTTCGCGTTCGAGCTCGCGGTAGGCCTTGAGCACGGTGTTCGGATTGATCGCGGTGGCCTCGACGACCTCGCGGGCGGTGGGCAGGCGGTCGCCCGGTTCCAGGACACCCAGTCGGAGCGCCTGCTTGGTCTGCTGCACGATCTGGAGGTAGGTGGCGACACCGCTGCGCCGGTCGATACGGAACTCGACCGCTGCGGACTCTGCCATGTGCACCACCCTTTCACTAGTGGAGTAGTGAAAGGGTGGCGTAAGGGAGGGGCGGCGTCAAGTGACGCCGCCCCTGGTGCTGCTGACGGCCTTTCAGGTGACCAGCGGTCAGGACTCCGTGCGGTACATCAGGTCGGTCTCGTACGTGGTGAAGCCCATCCGCTCGTACACCGACAGGGCCGCCGGGTTGTCGGCGTCCACGTAGAGCATCGCGGTCGGCAGGCCCTCGCCGGCCAGGTGGCGCAGGCCGATCGCGGTGAGCGCCTTGCCGAGGCCGCCGCCCTGGGCGTCCGGGCGGATGCCGACGACGTACACCTCCCCGAGCCGTTCGTCGGCGTGCACCTTCGTCCAGTGGAAGCCGATGAGCTCGCCGTCGCGCTCGGCGAGGAAGAAGCCCTTCGGGTCGAACCAGGGCTCGGCCTTGCGGTCGTCCAGGTCCCGCTGGGTGAGGGAGCCCTGCTCGGGGTGGTGGGCGAAGGCGGCGCTGTTGACCGCGAGCCAGGCGGCGTCGTCCTGTCCGGGGGCGAAGGTGCGCACGGACACGCCCGGCGGCAGCGCGGGTTCGGCGATGTCGAGCGAGTCCAACGGGCGCCGGAGCTGGCGCAGTTCGCGGAAGAGGGACAGGCCGAGGACCTGTGCGAGGTGCCGTGCGGCCGCCCGGCCGCCGTGCGCCCAGACCCGCAGCCGCTTCCCGGTCGCCGCGAGCAGGGCCGCCCCCAGGGCCCGGCCGTGTCCCCGGCCGCGGTGGGAGGGGTGCACGACGAGTTCGGCGGCGGGGGCCTCGACGGGGTCGGTGGCCTCCAGTTGCGCGTACCCGGCGAGGACGCCGTCGGCGGTGAGCAGGAAGTGCCGGACGCCTTCGCGGTGCCCGCCCCGGAGCTGGAGCCGCCCCTGCTCGGAGACCGCCTGCCGGCCGTCGGACGCGGCGGCCTCGCCGAGGAGGGCGAGGACGGCGTCGGCCTGCTCGGGGGTGAGCGCGTCGAGGGTCTCGATCTCGCGCCCGGGGGAGGGGAGGGGTGCGTCAGTCGTCATGGGTACGAGCGTACGGCGGCGGGGTCGGGGCGGGGGTGTGTCCGGGCGCGGTCGCTGTTGCCGGTCGCGTCGCGTCGAACGGTCGGGCGGTGCCCCGCGCGCGGCCCGCACCGCGTGGTCCGCCCGTCGTGTTCCGTGGCGCGCGGCGGTTTCCGGCCGTCCGGTCCGCCGTGCGGCCGGGCTCCGCGGCCTGCTGGGCCGCCCGCGGCGCGTCCGGACGATACGGGGGCATCTGCCGCTTTCCGACCCGGAAGCAATCAGCTCGTAACCTCGACACCCTGTCGCGCTACGCGCGTTGACCTTAGGCTGCGGCAGCAGGATCCAGACCTGTCACCACCTACCACCCTCCGCTGAACTCTCAAGGGGACCGATGTCAGCGACCTCGCATCCGCAGAAGAACCGCGCGCCCCGGCGGGTGCTCGCCGCGGCGGCCGGGCTGGCCACCGTCGGCGCGCTCGTCGCCGCGATGCCGGCCGACGCCCACGACCGGGGGCACGGCCACGGCCACCACCAGCCCGCCCGTACCGTCGATGTGCAACTGCTGTCCTTCAACGACCTGCACGGCAACCTGGAGCCGCCGGCCGGTTCGGCCGGCACGGTCAGCGAGAAGCAGGCGGACGGCACGGTGACCTCGGTCCCGGCCGGTGGCGTCGAGTACCTGGCGACCTCGCTGCGCAACGCGCGCAAGGGCCACGCGTACTCCGTCACGGCCGCGGGCGGCGACATGGTGGGCGCGAGCCCGCTGCTGTCGGGGCTCTTCCACGACGAGCCGACCATCGAGGCGCTCAACAAGATCGACCTCGACGTGACGGCGGTCGGCAACCACGAGTTCGACGAGGGCGCCACGGAGCTGGCCCGCCTCCAGAACGGCGGCTGTCACCCGGTCGAGGGGTGTTACGAGAAGGGCAAGAAGTTCAAGGGCGCCGACTTCCCGTACCTCGCGGCGAACGTGACGAGCGAGAAGACCGGCAAGCCGATCCTCAAGCCGTACACGGTCTGGAAGAAGAACGGCGTCAAGATCGGCTTCATCGGGGTGACCCTGGAGGGCACGCCGGACATCGTCACGGCCAACGGCGTCAAGGGCCTGAAGTTCCACGACGAGATCGAGACGGTCAACAAGTACGCCAAGGAGCTGGACCGGCAGGGCGTCAAGTCCATCGTCGCGCTCATCCACGAGGGCGGGGCCCCGGCGTCCACCTCGTACAACTACGACTGCGACAGCCCGGGTGCCGGTGACGGGATCTCCGGGCCCATCGTGGACATCGCCAAGGGCATCAGCCCGAAGGTGGACGCGCTGGTCACGGGCCACACCCACCAGGCGTACGTGTGCACGGTCCCGGACCCGTCCGGCAAGCCGCGCATGGTCACCTCGGCCGCGTCGTTCGGCAAGCTGTACACGGACACGACGCTCACCTACGACCTGCGCACCAAGGACATCGTGCGTACGTCGGTGAAGTCGGCGAACCACGTGGTCAGCCGCGACCAGGCCAAGGCCACCGACATGACGAAGCTGATCGCCCGCTGGAACAAGCTGGCGGCGCCCATCGCGGACAAGCCGCAGGGCTGGATCAGCGCCGACATCAACGGCCGGGGCGCCACCACCCCCGAACTGCCCCTCGGCGACCTCATCGCGGACGCGCAGCTGGAGGGACTGGCCCCGGCCGACAAGGGCGGCGCGGTCGTCGCGTTCATGAACCCCGGCGGTATCCGGGCGGATCTGGTGTACGCGGCCTCCGGCGGTGAGGGCGACGGGGTGGTGACGTACGGCGAGGCGTTCACCGTCCAGCCGTTCACCAACATGATGAACGTCGTCGACCTGACCGGCGCGCAGCTCGTGGCGGCGCTCCAGCAGCAGGTCAGCGGCTCCAACGAGGCCTCCCCGAAGATCCTCCAGATCTCGCAGGGCCTCACCTACACGCTGGACCTGACGAAGTCGGGCGCCGACCGGGTGGTGGCCGGCACCATCCGCCTGAACGGTGAGGCGATCGACCCGGCGAAGACGTACCGCGTCGCGATGAACGAGTTCCTCGCGGGCGGCGGCGACGGCTTCGCGGCCCTGGGCCAGGGCACGAACAAGCTGGTCGGCCCGTCCGACCTGGACGTGTTCAACGACTACCTGGCGGCCCACTCCACGGCCACGGCCCCGCTGGCCCCGCCGGCCGCGGACCGGATCACGGTCGTGCGGTAACCCTTCCGTAGGCGGACGAGCGGGGCGGCGGGCCGACGGGCCCACCGCCCCGCTCGGCTTTTCCGGCGCCACCTCTGAGGCGCGCGGCCCGTGCTCACGCCCCGTTCCGTAATTGTTGTGGACCCGTCATAATTCAGGCCCGCCCCCCACGGCCCACGGAGACGCGTCCGCATGAGTCCGTACACCGCCACCACCACACGCCGCACCTTCCTCACCGGTGCCCTGGCCGCCACTGCCACAGTCGCCCTCGGTGCGGCGCCCGCGTCCGCCCGTTCCGTGAGGGTCCTCGGGACCCAGGACTGGATGGGGGCCGTCCCCGACCCCACCCCGCTGCGGCACCTCACGATCCCCGGGACGCACAACTCGGGCGCGCGCCACGGCGGGCCCTGGACGGAGTGCCAGAACACCAGCGTCACCGAGCAGCTCGACAGCGGCATCCGCTTCCTCGACGTGCGCTGCCGCGTCACCGGTGACGCCTTCGCGATCCACCACGGTGCCTCGTACCAGAACATGATGTTCGGCGACGTCCTCATCGCCTGCCGGGACTTCCTGGCCCGCCGGCCCTCGGAGACCGTGCTGATGCGGGTCAAGCAGGAGTACTCCGAGGAGAGCGACGCCACGTTCCGGGGCATCTTCGACCTCTACCTGGACGGCAAGGGCTGGCGTTCGCTCTTCCACCTCGGCTCCGCGCTGCCCGACCTCGGCGGGGCCCGGGGCAGGGTCGTGCTGCTCGCGGACAACGGCGGGCTGCCCGGGGTCCGGTACGCGGATCCGGCGCTCTTCGACATCCAGGACGACTACATGGCCGAGCCGATCGGCAAGTACCCCAAGATCGAGGCGCAGTTCCGCAAGGCCGCCCAGCAGCCCGGCAAGCTGTTCATGAACTACGTGTCCACCGCGGCGCTGCTGCCGCCCCGCTGGAACGCCGACCGGCTCAACCCCCGCGTGCACGCCTTCCTCGACGGTTCGGAGGCGGCGGGCTGGAGCGGGCTCGGGATCGTCCCGCTGGACTACCCCGCGACCCGCTCCGGCCTGGTGGAGTCGCTCATCAGGCACAACCCGGGGGCCTGAGGCGGGGCTCAGTGCCCCGGCGGCGGCTGCGGCGCCCCCGGCAGCCGGACCGAGGCCACCGTGCCGTCCCCGTCGTCCGCCGGGCGCAGGGCGATCTCGCCGCCCGCCTGGTGGATCGTGCGGGCCACGATGGACAGGCCCAGGCCCGAGCCGGGGAGCTGCCGGGCGGACGGGGAGCGCCAGAAGCGTTCGAAGACGTGCGGCAGCTCCTCGGCGGGGATGCCGGGGCCGTGGTCCCGGACGGTCAGCTCGCCCCGGTGCAGGCGCACGTCGATCGTGGCGCGGGGCGGGCTGAACTTCACGGCGTTGTCCAGCACGTTGACCACCGCGCGCTCCAGCGCCGCCGGTTCGGCCCGTACGTACCAGGGGGCCAGCTCGGCGGTGATCGTCAGCTCGGGCCCGCGCAGCCGGGCGCGCCGCAGGGCGGTACGGGTGATGTCGTGCAGGGCGACCACCTGGAGCGGCCCCGGCTGGGCGGCATCGGGCCGGGAGAGCTCCTGGAGGTCGCCGATGAGGGCCGCCAGCTCGCTCATCTGCGCCGTGACGGACGCCAGCAGGGCCTTGCGGTCCTCGGGCGGGATGGCCCGGCCGGTCTCGTCGCTCCGGGCCAGCAGCTCGATGTTCGTACGCAGCGAGGTGAGCGGGGTCCGCAGCTCGTGCCCGGCGTCCGCGATGAGCTGCGCCTGGCGGTCGCGTGAGGTGGCCAGGGAGCTGGTCATGGAGTTGAACGAGCGGGAGAGCCGGGCGATCTCGTCCTCGCCCTCGGCGGGGATCCGGACCGTGAGGTCCTCGGTGCGGGCCACGTGTTCGACGGCGTGGGTGAGTTCGTCGACGGGGCGCAGGCCGGTACGGGCGATCCACAGCCCGGCCGCGCCCGCGCCGAGGACGCCGACACCGGAGACGAGGACCAGCACCCAGGCGAGGGTGGAGAGCGGGTCGGTGACCTCGCTCTCGGGGCGGGCCACCGACACGGCGTAGTGCTCGCCGGAGGGGCGCAGCTCCAGCCCGTAGGTGTAGACCCGCATCTTCTGGCCGTCGGCGTCGGTGGCGGAGTGCAGGACGTCGCGGCGGTTCCCGGCGGCCACCGTCAGGTCCGTACCGGTCGGCTCGATGCGGGTGGACCCGGGGGCCGCGCAGACCGTGCCGGAGGCGTCGATGATCTGGAGGGTGTACGAACCGGGCGACCGCACCGGTTCCCGTCCGGCCCCCCGGCAACTGGCGAGCAGGTCCCTGACCAGGGAGGCGTCCACCTCGGGGGAGTTGCGCAGGGAGCTGTCCAGCCGGCTCTCCAACTGCTCCTGGGTGACGAACCAGCACGCGGCGGCGACCGCCGCGACGGCGACCGCGACCGCGAGGGCGACCAGCAGGGCGAGCCGGGAGCGCAGCGGCAGGGCGCGCAGCGGGCGCGGCAGACCGGTCACCCGTCACCGCCGCCGGACCGCAGCGCGTACCCGACGCCCCGTACGGTGTGCACGAGGCGCGGTTCGCCGCCCGCCTCGGTCTTGCGGCGCAGGTACATCACGTACACGTCCAGGGAGTTGGAGCTGGGTTCGAAGTCGAAGCCCCAGACCGCCTTGAGGATCTGCTCCCGGGTCAGCACCTGCCGGGGGTGGGCCAGGAACATCTCCAGCAGGGTGAACTCGGTGCGGGTCAGCTCCACCCGGCGGGTGCCCCGGGTGACCTCCCGGGTGTTCAGGTCCATGCGCAGGTCCGCGAAGGACAGCACGTCGTCGTCGGGGTCCGTGGCGCCCGCCGCGACCGCGTAGGAGCTGCGGCGCAGCAGGGCCCGGATGCGGGCGAACAGCTCGTCCAGCTCGAAGGGCTTGACCAGGTAGTCGTCGGCGCCCGCGTCGAGACCGGTGACCCGGTCGCCCACGGTGTCGCGGGCGGTGAGCATCAGGATGGGTGTGGTGGACCCGGTGGACCGGATGCGGCGGGCGGCGGTGAGGCCGTCCATCCGGGGCATCTGGATGTCCAGGACGATCAGGTCGGGGGCGTACGCGTCCACCTTGGCCAGGGCGTCGTAGCCGTCCACGGCGACCTCGGTTCCGTAGCCCTCGAAGGCCAGGCTGCGTTGCAGCGCCTCGCGTACGGCGGGCTCGTCGTCGACGATCAGGACACGCTGGGGATCGTCTTCGGCGGGGCTCATCGCTTCCTGGTCCTCTTCTCGTCGTTCCGGTTCTCCGGGTGTGCCCTCAGCGTCCCACGCGGGCCGCGCGGCGTCGCGCGGCACGGCGGTTCCGGCCGCCGTCGCCGCCCCGGATCTCGGGCGGCCGGCGGACGGCGGGGGCCGAGGCGGCCAGTTCGGCCGCCAGGGCGAGGGGCAGGGCCAGGCCGGACGGCCCGGTGTCGGTCGCCGACTTCATGTGGTACCTCCCGGTCAGGAGCCGTTTCCGGCGCGCAGGGTGTCCAGGTCGGCCTTGACGGTGTCGACCGGGATGGCGAAGCCGAGGCCCACGCTGCCCGCCGCGGAGCTGCCGGAGGTGCTGGTCGAACTGGGCGAGTACATCGCGGAGTTGATGCCGATGATCTCGCCGTTCATGTTGATGAGCGCACCGCCGGAGTTGCCGGGGTTGAGCGAGGCGTCGGTCTGGATCGCCTTGTAGGTGGTCTTGGAGCTGCCGGTGTCGCCGTTGAACTGCTGCCCGCCGAACTCGAACGGCCAGTTTCCGCCGCCCTGTTGGCGCTGCTGCTGTCCCTGGTCCTCGTCCTTGGCGACCGTGACGTCCCGGTCCAGCGCGGAGACGATCCCGCTGGTGACCGTGCCGGTCAGGCCCTCGGGCGAACCGATCGCGACGACCTCGTCGCCGACCCGCAGCGAGGAGGAGTCGCCGAGGGTGGCCGTCTTCAGCCCGCTCGCGCCCTGGAGCTTGATGAGCGCCAGGTCCTTGTCGGCGTCGGTGCCGACCACGTCGGCGGTGTACGTCTTGCCGGTGCTCAGGGCCACCTCGATCTGCGAGGCGCCGGAGATCACGTGGTTGTTGGTGACGATCTCGCCGTCCGCGGTGATGACGACACCGGAGCCGGTGGCCTCGCCCGCCGAGGACGTCGCGCTGATCTCGACGATGGCCGGGGACACGGCCGCCGCGACACCGGAGACGGTGCCCGCGCTGCTCTGCGAGACGGTGGTGCCGCTGACGGCACCGCCGGACGCCGTGGGGGCCGAGCCGCCGTCGAGGTAGGAGCCGAGCAGGGTCGCGGTGCCGCCGCCGACCGCCGCGGCCGCGATGGCCACGGCCGCCAGCAGGGCGACCGGCCGCTTGACCCGGCGTTCCGGCTTCGGCGCCCCGGCCTCGGGACCGGTGGGCGGGGACTGCGGGGGCGGGGGCGGCCAGGCCCCCGCGCCGGGCGCCTCGCCGGCCGCCTGCTGGGGTTCGTACGCAGGCGGCGGCGGGTAGGCCCCCTCGCCGTTGCCGTACGAGGGGTACATCGGGTACGCGCCGCTCGGGCGGTGGCTGTCGGTCATGTCCACGAGACTGGTCGGCGAACATGAGAGCAGCCTGAGTACGTCCTGAGAAGCCCGACAGAACCGCGTATGCCCGATATAAAGGCCCGTGGGTGAAGGCCTCCGAGCTGTACGCCGGCGGCCTCCGAGCCGTACGTCAGAGGCCTTCGGGCCGTACGCGGAGGGCCTGCGGAGCCGTACGCCGGCGGCCTCCGGGCCGTGTGCCGGAGGGCCTCACGGCCGTGTGCCGCGCCTTCGGGGGGACCCGTTACACCGCCCCGACGGCGGGCTCCCCGCATCCGCACGAGCGCCGCACCACCAGGGCGGACGGGAACTGCTTCAGGCGCTCTCGCCGGGAGCTCGGCACCCGCAGCGAGTCGTCGAGGACCAGGTCCACGGCGGCCCGCGCCATCGCCGGGCGGTCCGAGGAGACCGTGGTCAGCGGCGGGTCGGTCAGACCCGCCTCCTTCACGTCGTCGAAGCCCGCGACCGCCAGCTCCCCGGGCACGTCGAGCCGCAGTTCGCGCGCCGCCCGCAGCACCCCGATGGCCTGGTCGTCGGTCGAGCAGAAGATCGCCGGGGGCCGCTCGGGCCCGGCCAGCAGCTTCAGCGCCACCTGGTAGGCGTCGTAGCGGTTGTACGGGGCGTGGAAGAGCCGGTCCTCGGTCGGCAGCCCCGCCTCCCGCATCGCCCGGCGCCAGCCCTCGATGTGGTCGGCGACGGGGTCACCGACCACCGGGGTGGACTCCGTGCCGCCCAGGCACGCCACGTAGGCGTTGCCGTGTTCCAGCAGGTGGCGGGTGGCGAGCTGGGCGCCGCCGATGTCGTCGGTGACCACCGCGACGTCGTCGATCGCCTCCGGCCGCTCGTGCAGCAGGACGACCCGGGCGTCCCAGGCCTCTATCTCGGCGGCGGCCCGCTCGCTGGGGCCCTGGCTGACCAGGATCAGCCCGGAGACGCGCATGCCGAGGAAGGCCCGCAGATAGTGGACCTCGCGCTCGTCGCGGTAGTCGGAGTTGCCGACGAGCACCATCTTTCCCCGCTCGGCGGCGGCCTGTTCGACCGCGTGCGCCATCTCCGCGAAGAACGGTTGCCGGGCGTCCGGCACGATCATCCCTATGAGGTCGGTCCGCCGTGAGGCCATCGCCTGGGCGACCCGGTCGGGGCGGTAACCCAGCTCCTTGATCGCGGCGAGCACCCGCTCGCGCGTGGCCGGGGCGACCGGCCTGGGTCCGTTGTTGATGACGTAGCTGACGACCGCTGTCGAGGTCCCCGCCAGTCTCGCCACATCGTCCCGCGTCACCTTGGCCACGCGCGGCAGTCTACGCGGATCGACCTATCGCTTGGCAGGCCGGACCGGGGCTTCTTCCGAAACACATGGGTGCGCGGACTGCTCCGGACGGGGGACGGGTCCTCCGGCTGTCCCTGGGGCCGTCTCGGCCGTGGCCTTCGCCTCCTCGGCGGGGCGTTCCGGTTTCTCGGGGGTGACGAAGCGGTAGCCGACGTTGCGGACGGTCCCGATCAGTGACTCGTGCTCGGGGCCGAGCTTGGCGCGAAGTCGCCGTACATGGACATCGACGGTCCGGGTGCCGCCGAAGTAGTCGTACCCCCAGACCTCCTGGAGGAGCTGGGCGCGGGTGAAGACCCTGCCGGGGTGCTGGGCGAGGTACTTGAGCAGCTCGAACTCCTTGAAGGTCAGGTCGAGGACCCGGCCCTTGAGCTTCGCGCTGTACGTCGCCTCGTCGACCGACAGGTCCCCGTTGCGGATCTCCATGGGGGAGTTGTCGGAGGTGAGCTGCCGGCGTCCGGTCGCCAGCCGCAGCCGGGCCTCGACCTCGGCGGGCCCGGCGGTGTCCAGCAGCACGTCGTCGATGCCCCAGTCGGCGGTGACGGCCGCGAGACCGCCCTCGGTGACGACGAGGATCAGCGGACAGCCGGGGCCGGTGGACCGCAGGAGCTGGCACAGCGAGCGCACCTGCGGGAGGTCGCGCCGCCCGTCGACGAGGATCACGTCGGCGCCGGGGGTGTCGATGAGGGCGGGCCCCTCGGCGGGGGCGACCCGCACGCTGTGGAGCAGGAGCCCCAGGGCCGGAAGCACCTCCGTCGACGGTTGGAGGGCATTCGTCAGCAGCAGCAGTGAACTCATCGCCGCCCACCTGCCTGGGTCGTCGGTCGATCGTGCACGGTTCGCTCGCCCATTACGTCGGTTCTCCTCGTTCCCTGCGAGAGGGGCACTCCCGGGCCGCGCCCGGGGGAGTATGCGGCACTGCTTCGTACGCCCGTTCAGTCCGTATACCTTTCGCCGCGCGGCGACGGCAATACGGCCTTTCCGGATGCGATCCCTGTTCGCGGGAGCGCTGAGCTTGTTGAAACGTCTCCGTAACAAGGCTCGGAAAGCACAAAAGGACCCGGGGGCTGCATTGCCCGGATCCTCTCCGCAGCACAATAGCCCACATGAGTTCTGCGTCCGAGGGCCGATTCCTGAGTTCTTCTGTTCCCTCGCTCACGCCGACGCCTCGTCGCACGACATTGCCGACGGGTGACGGAGTGCGCATCGAAGCGGTGTACACGCCGTGTACGGCGGGTTCCGCGCGGCCGGACGGCGCGGACGCGCGGGGCACGGCCGTCGTCCTCGCCCACGGCTTCACCGGCTCGGCGGACCGGCCGGCCGTGCGGCGGGCCGCCGAGGTGTTCGCCCAGCGTGCGGCCGTGATCACGTTCTCCTTCCGGGGCCACGGGCGGTCCGGCGGACGGTCCACGGTCGGGGACCGGGAGGTGCTCGACCTGGCCGCCGCCGTCGCCTGGGCGCGCTCCCTGGGACACCGGCGGGTCGTCACGGTGGGATTCTCGATGGGCGGTTCCGTGGTGCTCCGGCACGCCGCCCTGTATACGTCCCCGGACGGTTCCGGGGACGGTGAAAAGGATTCCGGGGACAGGGCCGGGGGAGTGGGGCGGCGCACCGAGGCGTGTGATGGGCGCGCGGGGGCGCATACGGATGCGGTGGTCGCTGTCAGCGCTCCGGCGCGCTGGTATTACCGGGGTACGGCTCCGATGCGCCGACTGCACTGGGTGGTCACCCGGCGGACCGGCCGGCTCGTCGGCCGCTACGGCTTCCGGACCCGTATCCACACCGAGGACTGGGATCCCGTCCCGCTCTCCCCGGTCGAGGCGGTGCCCCTGATCCGGGTGCCCCTGCTGATCGTGCACGGCGACCGCGACCCGTACTTCCCGCTCGACCACCCCCGGGCGCTGGCGGCGGCGGCGCGGGGCCACGCGGAGCTGTGGCTGGAGCGGGGGATGGGGCACGCGGAGAACGCGGCGGACGAGGACCTGCTCACCCGCGTCGCGGAGTGGACCGCGTCGGCGTGACGCGTGGCGTGCTCGATGATGGACAGCTGACGGACGAGGAAAGGGGTGCCGCCATGGCAGCGGGGACGATCCGCTACTGGGCCGCGGCGAAGGCGGCCGCGGGGACCGCGGAGGAGCCGTACGCGGCGGCGACGCTCAAGGAGGCGCTCGACGGGGTGCGCGAGCGGCACCCGGGTGAGCTGACGCGCGTCCTGCGCAGATGCTCGTTCCTGATCGACGGGGATCCCGTGGGGACCCGGGACCATGAGACCGTACGGCTTGCCGAGGGCGGCACGGTCGAGGTGCTCCCGCCGTTCGCAGGAGGGTGAACCGGAGACCATGAGCAACGACGACCAGCAGTACGGGCAGTACGGGCAGGCGCGGGGGCAGGGATACGACGCCCAGGGCCGCCCGTACGCCGCTGACCCGGCTCCGGGCGCGCCGGCCGGGGCGGAATGGCCCCAGGCCCACGGGCAGGACCCGGCGGGGAGCCAGGGGCGGCAGCCGGCGGCGTACGGCTACCCGGAAGCGGACGCGCAGCCGTATCCGCAGACCGATCCACAGCCGTATCCGCAGTCGGGGCCCTACGCGGAGCCGGTTCAGCCGCAGGGGCAGGCGGGTCCTGGGGTGGCGCAGACATGGGAGGGCCAGACCTGGGACACCCAGTACCAGCCCCCGATCCGGCCGCTCACCACCCCGCCCCCGGCCTCCGGGCCCGACGGCTCCCAGGGCGCCGGCGCTCCGTACGGGGGCGCCCCGCAGGACGCGTCGCGATACGGCGCGCGACCGGACACCGGCCCGCAGTACACGGGGGGCGGGCCGGACGCACCCCTGCGGCAGCCCGGGTACGCGGATCAGCGGCAGTCCGGTGCCGGGCAGGGCTTGTACGCGGATGCGCGGCAGGCCGATGCCGGGCAGCAGGCATGGTCCCGGCAGGCCGGACCGCAGCAGCCCTTCCACACGCCCCCGCACACAGGCGGGCGGCAGGAGCAGCCCGTTCCGCACACGGGCCAGGGCTACGGCGACCCGCAGCGGTTCGGCGCGGCCCAGCCTTCCGCCGGGCCAGGGGGAGCCGGAGCGGGCTCCGGGGCGTATCCACTGCCCCCCGAGGCGCCCGTGCGCCCCGCCGCCTCCGCACAGCCGGCGGCGGCCCCGCCCGTGCCTCCCGCCGGGCCGGTGGACGGCGCGGCCCCCGCACCGGCCGCCGGGAACGACGGATACGGACCCGCCACCACGGTGGGCAACAGCCGGATCACCGACGCCCAGCGGGCCAGGGCCGAGGGCCGGTCGCCGATCATCGCGCCGGGCATGCAGCCCGCCGCGATCACCGCCGCGCTCGGCCTGCTCCTCGCGGGCGGGGCGGCGCTCGGGCAGTACGCCCTGCTCGTACCGCTGGTCCTGCTCCAGGCGGTCACCGCCGCGGGCTGGTTCCGGCTGAACGGGATGTGGCCGGCCCGGCAGGGCATCGCGCTCGCGTTCGCGGGTGGCCTCGTCGCGGACGTCGTCCTGCTCGCGGCCGGCCGGGACAACGGACCGGCCGCCCTCCTCGGCACGCTCGGCGTCTGGGTGCTGCTCACCCTGGTGCTCCAGCTCCGCAGCCACGCGGGGGCCGACGAGCGGATGTACGGGCTGACCGCCACCGTCACCTCGGCGGCGCTCGCCGTCCTGGCGGGCGGTCATCTGGCCGCCACCGGGGACGCGGTGACCGTGGGCGCGCTCGCCGTCGCGGTGGCCGTGCTGGTACGGGCGCTCCCGCTGACCGGCCCCGCCTCCGTCGTCCTGGCGCTGGCCGCCGCGACCGCCGCCGGTGCCGGGGCGGGGACCCTGACCGACTTCGGGAGCCGGGCCGCGCTGCTCGGCCTCGCCGCCGGCGGCTGCGCGCTGATCGGCCTGCGGGTGGCGAGCTACGACTACCCGTCCCGGTTCGTGCACATGACGGCCGGGGTGGCGCTGCCGCTGACCGCGGCGGCGCCCGCCGTCTACCTGCTCGGGCAGGTCCTCGCCTGAGGTGACGCCCACGCGACCCGGCTGACCCGCCCCTCCGTTCGCCGCTCGCGTACGGAGGGGCGGCCCGCGTGCGGAGGGGACGAAGCCGGGTAGGAGCGCTGGGGAACCGGCCGTGGCCGGCACCCGTCGATCACTGAAGGGTGTGCCGGTCGGCGGCACGGGTCACGGGCGAAGCGGGTCCGGCCGGTCTGAGTGGGGAGCAACGAGGATGCGCGCACTGCGAATACTGCTGGTCCTGGCCGTGGTGCTGGGCGGGATCTTCGTCGTGGTCGACCGGGTCGCCCTGTACGTCGTGGAGTCGCAGGCCGAGGACAGGGTCCGGTTCACCGGGGTCGAGACCGGATCCGCCGAGGTCTCGATCAAGGGCTTTCCCTTCCTGACCCAACTGGCCGGGTCCCGGCTCGACCGGGTCGACGTCACGGTCAAGGACGTCACGGTCAAGGACGCCAAGGCCGACGCGGCCGGCCGGTCGCTCCGGATCAGCGAGATCCGGGCCCGGCTCCATCAGGTGGCGCTCGGCGCCGGATACACCAGTGCGACGGCCTCCCGGGCGACCGGGACGGCCGTCGTCTCGTACGCGGACCTCACCGCGGCCGCCGAGGACGGTGTCACCGTCGCCTACGGCGGCGACGGCAAGGTCAAGGTCACCGGCACGATCCGGGTCCCGCTGCTGGACAAGCAGCTCTCGCGCAGTGTGCTCTCCACCGTCACCCTGGCCGGTGACGACACCGTCAAGGTGCACGCCGACGAGGTGCCCGGTGAGGGCATCCCCGGGCTGGAGGGCCTGGTCCGCAAGAAGACCGACTTCGAACGGAAGATCGACGGGCTGCCTGAGGGCCTGGAACTGGAGAAGATCGCGGTGACGCCGGACGGCCTGGAGATCTCGGTCAGCGGCTCGGACATCGCACTCGCCCGATGACCCGGCGATGACCCGTCGATGACCCGTTGATGCCCCCAACGCCTCCGTCGATGGCCCACCGAAGCCCCCGAAGCCTCCTTCGATGACCCACCGAAGCCCCGCCGATGGCCCGTCCGGCAGCCCGCCCGACGACCCGCGTCCGGCCACCGGGCGTCACCGGGCGGCCTGCCCATGGGGACCGGCGGCCGGCGATCCGGATGCTGAGACGCGCCCGTCCGAGGCGTAGAAGCCTCCGCGGCCCCGACGCCCGGCCGCCGGGTCGCCACCCCGGGCGGCCGCGCTCGCGTATCGCATGGTGGACGATCGCGTCTCAGGATGCGACACGGCGGTGACATCTCCACCCGTACCTCCCTACGATCGGACCCATGAAGCGACAGGCGGACCTCACGAAGCGGCGGGCAGTAGACCTGTGCCGCGTCGCCGCCATGCTCTGTCGCACCTTCTGAGCGGGACCTTCTCCCGTTTTCCCCCGGCCCTTCGACGACGTCAGGGCCGAACCCCGTGCCTCCCGTACGCACCCGGTGCCGAGCGCCCGCGCGTACACCTCGTACCACGCACGCCGTACCACCCCGCCGCAGACTGCCCCGGAGGAGAAACACATGAGCCGCGCAGACGTCCTGGTCGACGCCGACTGGGTCGAGGCCCACATCGACGACCCGCAGGTGGCCATCGTCGAGGTCGACGAGGACACCTCGGCGTACGAGAAGAACCACATCAAGAACGCGATCCGGATCGACTGGACCAAGGACCTCCAGGACCCGGTCCGGCGCGACTTCGTGGACCAGGCCGGCTTCGAGAAGCTCCTGTCCGAGAAGGGCATCGCCAACGACACGCTGGTCGTCCTCTACGGCGGCAACAACAACTGGTTCGCCTCGTACGCGTACTGGTACTTCAAGCTGTACGGCCACGAGAACGTCAAGCTGCTCGACGGCGGCCGCAAGAAGTGGGAGCTGGACTCCCGCGACCTGACCGACGTCGTCCCGACGCGTCCGGCCACCGCGTACGTGGCCAAGCCGCAGGACGCCTCGATCCGCGCCTTCCGTGACGACGTCGTCGCCGCGATCGGCAACCAGAACATCGTCGACGTGCGCTCGCCCGACGAGTTCAGCGGCAAGCTGCTCGCCCCGGCGCACCTCCCGCAGGAGCAGTCGCAGCGCCCCGGCCACGTGCCGAGCTCCCGCAACATCCCGTGGTCGAAGAACGCCAACGACGACGGCACCTTCAAGTCGGACGAGGCGCTCAAGGCCCTCTACGAGGACGAGCAGGTCGATCTGTCGAAGGACACCATCGCGCTGTGCCGCATCGGTGAGCGCTCGGCCCTGACCTGGTTCGTGCTGCACGAGCTGCTCGGTGTCGAGAACGTCAAGAACTACGACGGCTCGTGGACCGAGTACGGCTCCCTCGTGGGTGTGCCGATCGAGCTCGGCTCCAACAAGTAAGTCCGTACGACCGGTTCAGCAGGACCCCGACCAGAAGGACAGAACACCATGTGTGGAGCACAGGCCGGCGGCCCCGACGCTTCGACGATCAAGCCCGGCGAGACGACCATCCAGGGCAGCGTGACCCGCGACGGCGAGCCCGTCACCGGCTACGTCCGTCTGCTGGACTCGACCGGTGAGTTCACCGCCGAGGTCCCGACCTCGGCGACCGGGCAGTTCCGCTTCTACGCGGCCGAGGGGACCTGGACGGTCCGCGCCCTGGTCCCGGGCGGCACCGCCGACCGCACGGTCGTGGCACAGACCGGTGGTCTGTCCGAGGTCGCCATCGCCGTGTAGCGCGTCTGCGCGGCGTGTGCGCGCGGATCCGGCCGGAGGGCCGCACCCCAGGGGGTTGGACGCCACCTGAGCGGGTGCGGCCCTTCGTGTTGCCCGGTCCCTCCCCGGCGGGCTGCCGGGGAGCGGATCCGGTCCTACGCTGGGAGACATGTACGCCCGACGAAGGCGCGCCTACTTCCTGATGATGGGCGGTTGCCTCGCACTCTTCGTCTCCGCCTGGGCCTTCGTGCGGCTCTGGTCGATTCCGGCGGCGGTGGCGATGTGCGTGGTGGCCATGGTCATCCCACCCGTCGCCGCGATGGTCGCCAACCGGCGCGGCCCGGACGACCGGTGGTGGGACGATCCGTCCCCGGCCTCCCGGCCCCGGCCAGGCGGCTCCCGGCCCCGCCGGGGCAAGAGACCGCGCCCCGGCGAGGACGCGGACCACCCCGGCGGGGACGCGCGGCGGCCTGGAGAGAGCGGGGAAGGCACCCGGGGAGAGGCCGAGCCGCCCCAGGGAGAAGCCGAGCCGCCCCAGGGGGCGGCAGGACCGCCCGAGGGGACGGCAGGGCCGCCCGGGAGCAAGACGGGACCGCCCCACGGGAAGGCCGGGTCGCGCGACGGGAGGTCCCAGCGCACCGGTGATCCGCAGTCCGACGCGTGGTGGGACGAACTCGACGGCAGGAAGCGCCCGCGCTGAGGGCCGCACCGGCGCCGGTTCCCGTGCGGCCGTCCTCGGCCTGTGCGGCGCCGGTCCTCGTACGGCCGTCCTCGGCGCGTGCGGTGCCGGTGCTCGTGCGGCCCGCGCGGCGCCGGACAGGGCCTCGGTGGACCTCCGCCGCTCCCGTCGGTGTCAGTAGACGAGGGCCTGGGTGCCGTCCGCCATGGCCTCCTGGACGAACACCTGGGCGCCGGCGATGCGCACGCCCTCCAGGACGTCCTTCTCCGTGATGTCGCGCCGGGCCGCGCACTGGGTGCAGAGGGTGATCCGGCCGCCCGCCTGGATCGCCTCGATCAGATCGGGCAGCGGCGCCGCGTGCGGCAGTTCGAACCCGGCCGCCCGCCCCGGCAGGGCGAACCAGGCGGACTCGCCGGTCAGCCAGAGTGAGACCTCGACCCCGCTGGCGACGGCCACGGCTGCCACGGTGAAGGCCTGCGAGCAGCGCTCGGCGGAATCGGCCCCGGCGGTCACCTTGATCACGAGCTTCTTGGACATGGACCGAACTGTAATCCTCCGGTGCCCGGTCTCCCCCCGCGACGGGTCGCGCTCCGACCGGGCCCGGGGGAAACCCCGGACCGCCACGGCCGGGCCCCACCCATTACGCTGGGGACCGGCCCTGTTTCCGCCGTCATGTCGTCCCGAGGAGCTCCCGTGCTTGAGGCTTTCTTCTCCGCTCTGCTGGTCCTGGTCTGCGTCGGCGTCCTCGCCTTCGCCGGTCTGACCGTGAAGAAGCTGTACCAGGGCCAGCGCTGACCCTCGCCGAACGCCTCCCGTGCTCCCGTACACCCTCACAGATCGTCTGAGCCGCTCATGATCGAGATTCCGTCCGACCTCCACCCGGACCTCGTACCGCTGGCCTTCCTCCTCGGGAACTGGGCCGGCGCCGGCGTCTTCGACTTCCCCGGCGACGAGAAGTGCAACTTCGGCCAGGAAGTCACCTTCAGCCACGACGGCCGTGACTTCCTCGAATACGTCTCGCACTCCTGGGTGCTGGACGCCGAGGGCAACAAGGTCGAGCCGCTGGAGAGCGAGTCCGGCTACTGGCGCGTCGACAAGGACCGCAAGGTCGAGATCGTCATGGTCCGGGACCAGGGCGTCGTCGAGGTCTGGTACGGCGAGCTGGCCAAGCAGAAGCCGCAGATCGACATCGCCACCGACGCGGTGGCCCGTACGGCGGCCTCCGGCCCGTACAGCGGCGGCAAGCGGCTCTACGGCTATGTGAACAGCGACCTGATGTGGGTCGGCGAGAAGGCCACCCCCGACGTGGAGCTGCGGCCGTACATGTCGGCGCACCTGAAGAAGGTCGTCACCCCCGAGGAGGTCGCCGAGATGGCGAAGAGCCTCGGTGACATGCCTGACGACGGCATCACCTTCTTCAAGTAGGCCCTCGTCGGTCTCCGGCAGGCCCTCCTGGGGCGCGGTCCGACGGCCACCACGTGTCCCGCCCTACACTGGGCGTGTGGTGAGCACCGACTGGAAGACCGATCTCCGGCAGCGCGGCTATCGGCTGACGCCCCAGCGCCAGCTCGTTCTGGAGGCCGTCGACACCCTGGAACACGCGACTCCCGACGACATCCTCGGCGAGGTGCGCAAGACCGCGTCGGGTGTGAACATCTCGACCGTCTACCGGACGCTGGAGCTCCTGGAGGAGCTGGGTCTGGTCAGCCACGCGCATCTGGGACACGGCGCCCCGACGTACCACCTGGCCGACCGCCACCACCACATCCACCTCGTCTGCCGCGACTGCTCCGACGTCATCGAGGCGGACGTCGAGGTGGTCGCGGACTTCACCGAGAAGCTGCGGGACACCTTCGGCTTCGAGACGGACATGAAGCACTTCGCGATCTTCGGCCGGTGTGCCGACTGCTCGGCCAAGGCGGCCGGGACCGGTCCGTCGGCCGCCTCGTAGGGGGCGTCGGCCCGAGTCGTACGCTGGTGGCATGAAGAGCCCCTTGCTGTCCCTGCCCGGCGCCGTCCCCGCCGAGGGCCGCGACGAAGGTGTCGCCGCGCACTACGGCGACCTGTTCCGTGAGCAACGCGCACTCGCCGACGGCAGCGGGTTCGTGGACCTGTCGCACCGGGGCGTCGTCACGGTCACCGGCGACGACCGGCTGGCGTGGCTGCACCTGCTGCTCACCCAGCACGTCAGCGATCTCGCCCCCCACCAGGCGACCGATGCGCTGGTCCTCACCGCCAACGGGCACATCGAGCACGCCCTCTACCTGGTGGACGACGGGACGACGGTGTGGGCGCACGTCGAGCCCGGCACCCAGGGCGAGTTGATCGCGTACCTGGAGTCGATGAAGTTCTTCTACCGGGTCGAGGTCGCCGACCGTACCGAGGACATCGCCGTCGTGCACCTGCCCGCCGGTTCCATCGCCGAGGTGCCGGAGGGCGTCACCGTACGGGAGACCCCGCACGGCCGTGACCTGTTCCTCCCCCGGGACGGCCTGGAGGCGTACGCGGCCGGGCACGGCCCGGCCGCCGGGATCCTGGCGTACGAGGCGCTGCGCGTCGAGGCGCACCGCCCGCGCCTCGGGTACGAGACCGACCACCGCACCATCCCGCACGAGCTGGGCCTGATCGGCAGTGCCGTCCACCTCCAGAAGGGGTGTTACCGGGGCCAGGAGACCGTCGCCCGCGTCCAGAACCTGGGGAAGCCGCCCCGCCGCCTGGTCTTCCTGCACCTGGACGGCAGCGAGGTGCACCTGCCCGGCCACGGGACCCCGGTGCGGCTCGCGGCCGACGGCCAGGAGGGCCGCCAGCTCGGCTTCGTCACCACGTCCGCCCGCCACCACGAGCTGGGCCCCATCGCCCTGGCCCTGGTGAAGCGGAACGTGCCCGTGGACGCCGAGCTGATCGCCGGTGACACGGCCGCCGCCCAGGAGACCGTCGTCGAGCCGTGAGGCGCGTGCCCGCCGCCCGGTGCGGCGGGCTGCCCGGTGTGGGCGGGTGGCCGACGTGCGGGGGTGCGGCTACACCTCCACGAGCACGGTGAACGGGCCGTGGTTGGTGAGCGAGACCCGCATCTCCGCCCCGAAGCGGCCCGTGGCCACCTGGGCGCCGAGCGCGCGCAGCGCCGTCACCACCTCGTCCACCAGCGGTTCCGCGACCGCACCGGGGGCGGCGGCGTTCCAGGTGGGCCTGCGGCCCTTCCTGGCGTCCCCGTAGAGGGTAAATTGCGAGATCACCAGGAGCGGCGCGTTCACGTCCGAGCAGGACTTCTCGCCCTCCAGGATCCGCAGGGTCCACAGCTTGCGGGCGAGCTGGGCCGCCTTCTCCGGGGTGTCCCCGTGGGTGACCCCCACCAGCACACACAGCCCCTCACCGACGATCTCGCCGACCGTCGCGGTACCCGGCCGGCCGTCCGTACCGCCTGCCACGGTGACGCTCGCACCGTCCACCCTCTGTATCACTGCACGCATACAGACCAACCTATCTTGGGCCGAACGGGTACAGAGCACCTGCGTGAACACCCTCCGTAGTGGCACCATGCACGGTGTCGGTGTGCCGACGCACCGGCCGAGGGGACGGAACAGCATGAGTACACAGGGAACCGGGTCATCTCCCGGCGCCGTACCGGTGACACGTACTGCCGGTACCTCGCGGCCACCTGTACAGCGGACAGGCGCTTCACCCGGCCCGGACCAGCTGCCGGAGCCCGTGCCGCAGGCCGTGCAGGCGGCCGGGCCGCTGCACGTGCCGGGGCAGGCGGCGGGAGGCTGCGGGGGCGAGGGGGCGGGCCGGGGGCACGCGGAGTTCGGCGGGCTGCGGATGCCGGACCTGCGGATCCGGCGCCGGGCCGCCCAGCGCGACGAGGCGGACCTGAGTTACGTACGCCGACTGGTGCAGGGCCGGATCGACATCCTGCGTGCGGAACTCGCCCGGCGGGCCGGACACCGGTCGCCGGTGGTGGACCGGCTCTCGGAGATCCTCGCCGACGCCCCGTCCGTGCACCGGTCCTCGGTGCGGCACGTCACCCTGACCACGCCGCGCAGCGACGAGTACCGCCGGCTGGCCGCCGACACCCTCGCCGAGGTGGAGCTCTCCGACCTGGGGGCGCGTACGGACGACGAACTGCTGGCCGCGATGGGCCGACTCGTGGGCTACGAGCAGCAGGTGTCCCGGCGCCGTCACCGGCTCCAGCGGACCGTGGACGATTGCAGTGCGGAGATCGCCCGCAGGTACCGTGACGGGGAAGCACAAGTAGACGACCTGCTCGCCTGAGGCGATCCCCCGGGGGGCGGGTTCCGCCCGCCGCCCGGAAGGCCAGCCGCCACCATGACCTCGCCGTACTCGCCCGCGTCCGCCCCGCACCCGGTTCTGGCCGAGGTCGTACGGTCCGGTTTCACGGAGGGCCACCACCGGGGTTCGCTGGTCCTGCTGGCGCCCGACGGGAGCGTCGATCTCGCCCTCGGCGACCCGGCCGCCCCGGTCTTCCCGCGCTCGTCCAACAAGCCGATGCAGGCCGCCGCGATCCTGCGGGCCGGTCTCGAACTGTCCGGGGAGCGGCTGGCGCTGGCCGCCGCGAGCCACTCCGGCGAGGGCTTCCACCTCGAACTGGTCCGCACGATGCTCGCGGAGCACGGGCTGACCGTGGACGACCTGCGGACCCCGCCGGACCTTCCGCTGGACCCGGTGGAGGCGGAGGCGTACCTCGCGGCCGGGCGGGTGCGGGAACCGATCACCATGAACTGCTCCGGCAAGCACGCGGCGATGCTCGCGGTCTGCGTACGCAACGGCTGGGACACCGCGACCTATCTCGACCCGGCCCATCCGTTGCAGGTGCTGGTCGGGCAGGTGGTCGCGGAGGCGGCGGGCGAGCCCGTCGCGGCGGTCGGTACGGACGGCTGCGGGGCGCCGCTGATGGCGATCGGGCTGGTGGGCCTGGCCCGTGCCTTCCGCGCCTTCGTCACCGCCGAGCCGGGGTCGGCGGAGCGCCGGGTCGCGGACGCGATGCGGGAGCACCCCCAGTACGTGGCGGGCACCCGGCGTCCGGACACCTGGCTGATGCGGGAGGTGCCGGGGACGCTGTCCAAGATGGGCGCCGAGGCGGTCCAGGCGGTGGCGCTGGCGGACGGCCGGGCGCTGGCCTTCAAGATCGACGACGGATCGACGCGCGCCCTGGGGCCGGTGCTGGCGCGCGCGCTCGAACTGCTGGGCGTGGACGCCCCGGTGGTCTCCCGGATCGGCCGGGCGCCGCTGCTCGGCGGGGCCGCGGAGGTCGGCGCGATCCGCGCGGCGTTCTGAGACAGGCCTGTGAGCGGGTCGGTGACCGGGCGGAGGCCGGGCCTGGGCGCCGGCCGGTGGCCGGGTCGCCGGGGGTGTACGTCGCCGGGGGTGTAAAGGGAGCGACAGTTGACTGGCCGGTGCATAGCGTGGGGCGTATGAGCCTCGACCCGCGTACCGTCACCGTCTCCGACTTCCCCGACTGGCTGCGCGCCGTGGACACCGGCTTCCTGCGGCCGCACGCGGCGACGCAGGAGGAGATCGCGTTGCGGTTGACCCACACCGATCTGGCCCGGGTCCAGGGCGTGTTCGACGCCGGCCGGTGCGTCGCCACCTTCCGATCGTTCGCACAGGAGCTGACCGTCGTCGGCGGCGCCACGGTACCGGCCGACGCGATCACCACGGTGACCGTCTCGCCCACGCACCGCCGGCGCGGACTGCTCGGCCGGATGATGGCGGTGGACCTGGCGGCGGCGAAGGAGCGCGGTGACGTGGTCGCCTCGCTGATCGCGGCCGAGTACCCGATCTACGGGCGGTACGGCTTCGGCCCGGCCGCCTGGACCACCGAGTGGGAGATCGACGTGCCCCGGGCCGGTCTGGACCCGCGCCGTCCGGTGCCCGACGAGGCGGACGGCGGCCGGATCGACCTGGTGGACGGGGACGCCGTACGCGCCCTGGGGCCGGAGCTGCACGACCGGCTGGCGGCCCGGCAGCACGGTGTCGTGAGCCGGGGCGAGCAGTGGTGGCTGCGGACCACCGGTGTCCATGTGCCGGCGTACGAGACGTGGACGGAGCCCTTCTACGCGGTCTACCGCGCGGCGGACGGCACGGTGGACGGGCTGGTGACCTACCGCGCCGACGCCCGCTGGGGCGACGGGAAGCAGCCGCTGAACACGGCGACGGTGAGCGACCTGATCGCCGCGACCCCGGCGGCGGAGCGGGTCCTGTGGCGGTTCGTCTGCTCGGTCGACTGGATCACCACCGTCCGCACCGGCCGCCGCGCCCCGGACGACCTGCTCCCCTTCTTCCTCCCGGACCCCCGGGCCGCCCGTGTCGTGACCCAGGCGGACTGGCTCTGGTTGCGCGTCCTGGACGTACCCAGGGCCCTCACGGCCCGCACCTGGGACACCGAGGCCGAGGTGGTCCTGGAGGTCCACGACGCGACGGGACTGACCGCGGGCCGCTTCCTTCTGGACGCCTCCCCGGCCGGGGCGTCCTGCGCGCCGACGACCCGGAGCGCCGACCTGGCGCTGGGTGCCGGGGAGTTGGCGACGCTCTGCCTGGGCGACGAGTCGGTGGCGCGGCTGGCCGCGCTGGGCCGGGTGGACGAGCTGCGGCCGGGTGCGGTGACGGCGGCGGACGCGCTGTTCCGTGCGCCGCGCCGGGCGTGGTGCCCGGACATGTTCTGACGCGGCCTGTTCTGACGCGGCTTGTCCTGACGGGGCCGGTCCTGGCGCGGCCCGTCCTGACGCGGCCGGTACTGACGCGGCGTCAGCGGCGTGCCCGGGCCGGGCCGGCCCGGCCTGGCCCGGCCTGGCTCCGGCCCCGGCCGCCGGCCCGGTGGCGTAAGGGGCCGCCGGGGCGTGCCGCACCGGCTCACGCGGTCCGTATCCGGAACAGCACGCCCGACAGGCCGATGGCCACCGTGAGGATCCCCGCCGCCCAGGCCAGCGCGATCCAGGGGGCGTTGCCCACCGGCTGGGCGAGCAGCAGGCCGCGCAGCGCCTCGATGGCCGGGGTGACGGGCTGATGGTCGGCGAACCCGTGGAGCCAGCCGGACATCGAGTCGACCGGGACGAACGCGCTGCTCGGGTACGGCAGGAAGGACATGAAGAAGGTGAAGCCGCCGGCCGCCTCCGGGGTGCGGGCCAGCAGCCCGATGGCCGCGGAGATCCAGGACAGCGCGACGATGTAGGCGAGGAGGACGCCCGCGACGGCGATCCAGCCGCCGAGGGAGGCGGCGGGGCGGAAGCCGATGAGCAGGGCGACGCCGAACACCAGCGTGGTGGAGACCAGGTTGCGTACGGTGCTCGCCACGACATGCCCGGCCAGGACAGGTGCGCCGCCGACGTCCAGGGACCGGAAACGGTCGATGATGCCGCCCTTCATGTCCTCGCTCACCGCCACCGCGGTGGTGGCCGAGCCGAAGCCGGCGCACAGGAGCAGGACGCCGGGGACGACGTACATGACGTACGAGTCGTAGGCGGTGCCCGTCTCGATCGCGCCGCCGAAGAAGTAGACGAAGATCAGCATCAGCATGATCGGCAGCATCATCGCGGTGATCATGGCGTCGAGGTTGCGGCGGCTGATGCGCAGGCTGCGGCCGGTCATGACGGCGGCGTGGGTGAGGACCCCGGGGGCGTCAGACATGGGTGGGTTCCTCCGTCGGCTCGGTGGTCTCGCCGGTGGTCTCGTCGGCTGTCTCTCCGGTGGTCTGTCCGGTCAGGGCCAGGAACACGTCGTCGAGGCTCGCGCTGTGCACCGAGAAGCGCTCGACGTCGGTGCGGTGCGGATCGATCTCGTCGAGCAGGGCGCGCGCGTGGGCCGCCGTGCCGTCGGTGGGCAGGCCCAGGGTGAGGGTGCCGGGGGAGTGGTGGACCGCGCGGGCGGCGAGGCGCAGGTAGGCCTCGCGGCCGGTGAGCACCAGATCGAGCCGGTGGCCGGGGAACCGGGCCTTCAGGGTCTCGGGACTGCCCTCGGCGACGGCCCGGCCGCCGTTCAGGACGGCGATCCGGTCGGCCAGCCGGTCGGCCTCCTCCAGGTACTGGGTGGTGAGCAGGACGGCCGCGCCTCCGTCGGCGAGGTCCCGGACGACCTGCCAGAGCTCACGGCGGCTGCGCGGGTCGAGGCCGGTGGTGGGCTCGTCCAGGAAGAAGACCCCGGGCTCGGGGGAGCCGACCAGCCCGGCCGCCAGGTCCAGACGGCGGCGCATGCCCCCGGAGTAGGTGCGCACCTGGCGGCGGGCCGCCTCGGTGAGGCCGAAGCGTTCCAGGAGTTCGGCGGCCCGGTGTTTCGCGTGGCTGCGGGACAGGCCGGTGAGCCGCGCGGTCATCCGCAGGTTCTCCTCGCCGGTCTGGGTCGCGTCGACGGCGGCGAACTGGCCGGTCAGGCTGATCGCGCGGCGCACCCGGTGCCGGTCGGCGACGACGTCGTACCCGGCGACGCGCGCGGTGCCGGAGTCGGCGGTGGTCAGGGTGGCGAGGATCCGGACGGTGGTGGTCTTGCCCGCGCCGTTGGGTCCGAGCAGGGCGAAGACACCGCCGCGTGGGACCTGGAGGCCGAGGTCGTCCAGGACGCGGACCGGGTCGGACGGTTTTCCGTAGGACTTGGTGAGGCCGTGTGCCTCGATCATCGTCTCCGGCACGGCGGAGACCCCCCTTCGACTTCTGCGTATGCCGTACGCGCTACTGCGTAAGCATTACGCACACTTAGGATGGCAGTCAAGACCACACGGGATGAGGGGCTTCAGGTGGCGGGGAACAACGGCGCGGACGGCGGGGACGGCACCGGACTTCCGGCGAGCGTCGAGGCCGCCTGGGGGCTGCGGGACCGCCCGGTCAAGGGGCCCAAGCCCGGCCTCTCGCTGGACCGCATCGTCGCCGCCGCCGTGGACGTGGCCGCGGCCGAAGGGCTCGGGGCCGTCTCGATGGGGCGCGTTGCCAAGGAGCTGGGCGCCTCGACGATGGCGCTCTACCGGTACGTCTCCGCGAAGGAGGAGCTGTACCTCCTGATGCAGGAGGCGGCCATGGGCGCCCCGGAGCCGCTGCCCGCGCTGGAGTCGGGGGCCGACTGGCGCGCGGCCCTGGGCGAGTGGGCGTGGGCCCAGCGGCGCATGTTCCACCGCAATCTGTGGGCGCTGCGCATACCGATCGGGGGCCCGCCCGCCAGCCCCCATTCGGTGGCTTGGTGGGAACAGGGGCTCCAGGCGCTGTCGGGGAGCGGACTTCCCGAGGGCGTCAAGATCTCGGTCATCATGCTGGTGTCCGGCTTCGTACGGAACGAGGCGCTGCTGATGAGCGACATCGCCGCCGCCGTCGAGGAGAAGGGCGTCCCGGCCGAGGAGGTCATGACGCGCTGGGAGCGCACGCTGAAGCGGCTCGTCGACCCCGTACGGCACCCGGCGCTGGTCAGTCTGCTGGAGACCGAGGACCTGGCCGAACCGGACCACCCGGACCACGAGTTCGTGTTCGGGCTGGAGCGGGTGCTCGACGGCGTCGAGGTGCTCGTCCGGAAGGAGGCGCGGGGGGCGGAGTAGGGCGGGGCGAGGGGCTTCGTGCCGGCCGGTACGGAGGGCCGGGTGTGGTCCGTCGTGCCGGTCGGTGACGCGGGCCGGACGCGGGCCGTTCTGCCTGACGGGGCGTCCGCTGTCAGCCATCCGCCGTCGAGGGATCAGCCGTCAGCCGTCAGCCGTCAGTCGTCGGGGAGACCGTCCGGGCGCTCGGCGGTGTCTCCCCCGTGTACGGCGGAGCCCGCGTCGTCCATGCCATCGTGCGGCACCGCCACGTCCGATCCGCCGCTCATCCGTCTTCCCGGGCGAAGCCGAACGGGCCGTACAGGTCGGCCGGTTCGCGGAAGAGCACGCCGGTCATGCCGAGTGCCTCGGCGGTGTCGATGTTCTCCTGCCGGTCGTCGACGAACAGGCAGCGCTCGGGGCGCACGCCGGCGCGTCCGGCCGCGATCCGGTACAGGGCCGGATCGGGTTTGGCTGCCCCTTCCAAGGCGCTGGAGACCACATGGTCGGCCAGGTCCGTGAGGCCCGACGCGGCCAGGTCGTCGTGGAGTCGGAGGGTGGCGTTGGTGACGAGGACGAGCGGCACCCGCCCGCGTACCCGGCGCAGCAGGGCGACCACCGTCCCGTCCACCCGGAACGGCGCCTCGGCCATCGCCCGTCCCAGCGTCCGGGCCCGCTCCACGCCCACTCGGGCGGACAGCCCCCGGGCGATGGCCTCCGCCCACTCGTCGGGAGTGACATGGCCCAGCAGGACGGGCAGATCGACCTCGGGGGCGTACGCAAGGTCGGCGGTGGTCCCCTCGGGGAGGCCGAATTCCCGTTCGAGCGCCGCGAGACGGGACAGGTCGTAGTACCGGATGACGTTGTCCAGGTCGCACAGCACGGCGTCGTACGGCGAGGTGTCCGTCACCGCCCCTGCCCCCGCCGCGTCCACGACGGGACCGAGGCGGTGGCGTACGGCCTCGGCGCGCGGGGCCCCGGACGCTCCCGAGGGCGGCGCGTCGGCGGACGTCATGCCACCTCGGCCCGGACGAGCGCACGCGCGTACGGCTCGCCGGTGGCCTCGGCGTACGCCATCCGCTCCTTCACCTCGCGCGGGGAACGGGGCCGGTAACCGGGCCCGCCGCAGCAGCTCTTGTGGAAGCGGACGCCCGCGTGCAACAGCACCGACAGGGCGCGCCACCCGGCCGCGTCCCGCCGCCGGGGCGGTGCGAAGGCGGACCCGACGTGGATCAGCGCCCCGGCACACCGGGGGCAGACGCGATCCGGCCGGTCCCGGTCGTAGGGCTGCTTGTACGAGGCGCGGCAGGGCAGGCAGACGAACGCGGTCTTCCCATGGGACATACCGGCCAGCGTAGAGGGGAGGTCCGGGGGCGGCCGAACGGTTTTCGGCCGCCCCCGGCGGTCCTCACCGACGTACGGGCGCCGTGCCCCGCCCGGCGCCGGGCACATGGCGGGGCGGATGAGGCCGCGGCGGGGCGGGGCTCATCGACGGAGCCGGGCCGGCGGGCGGCGCGGGGTGGGCCGGTGAGGGGCCGGTGGTCGTGGCCCCGGGGCCGGTTCGGGTCTCGCGGCTTGCCGGGCGAGCCGGTAGGCGTCGGCTTCGCGGACGAGCTCCCGGGAACGGACCCGGTGCGGCTCCAGGTGCATGCCGCCCGCCCCTACGGCCGGAGCTCCACGACATCGGCGACCACGCAACTGGTGTTGTCGGGACCGCCGGACGCGTTGGCCAGGGTGATGAGTGCGCGGGCGGCCTGTTCGGGCTCGGCGGTGCCGGCGAGTACCCGGTGGATCTCCTCCGTCGGCACGACGGCGGACAGGCCGTCGGAGCAGAGCAGGTAGCGGTCTCCCCGCCGGGCGTCGTGGAGGCGCGTGTCGGGGGTGCCGTCGGCTCCCCGGCCCAGGGCGCGTACCAGCAGCGAGCGCTGGGGATGGGTGGCGGCCTCTTCCGGGGTGAGGCGTCCGTCCTCGACCATCGACCGCACCAGCGTGTGGTCCTGTGTGATCTGGAACAGCTCGCCGTCGCGCAGGAGGTGGACGCGGGAGTCGCCGATGTGGACGAGGGCCAGCCGCGATCCGGTCCAGAGCAGGGCGGTGAGGGTCGTGCCGTAGTCCTCGGAGGTCGGGGCGGCCCCGGCGACGCCGAGTACGGCCTGTTCGGCCCGGCCGACCGCGGCTTGGAGGACGTTGAGGAGGTCGCCCGCCGGGATGCCGTCCGTTTCGAGACGCTTGAGGGCCTCGACGGCGGCCGCTCCGGCGGGGCCGCCCCGGGAGCCGTATCCGTCGGCGACGGCGAGCAGGCGGGAGTCGGCGTAGGCGGTGTCCTGGTTGCTTTTGCGGACCAGGCCCTGGTCGGAGAGGGCGGCGTAGCGGAGTCCCAGGGGTTCGGCGGTCATGGGCATGGCGGGGTCCTTCCAGGACAGATGGTCGACGAGGAAGGAAGCGAGATCCCGCCGCGCGGCGGTGTCCGCCTCGACCTGAGCCCAGAACGCGCGGATCTCCCGGGCGGCTTCGGGGCCTTCCAACGCGCAGACGCCCTGGATGCGCGCCAGCGGCATGCCCAGGCGCCGGAGCCAGGCGACGAGCCGGGCTCGCTCCAGTTGTTCCGGGGCGTAGAAGCGGTAGCCGGTCGCGGGATCGACACGGGCGGGGGCCAGCAGACCGAGTTCGTCGTAGAGGCGCAGTGCCTTCGGCGACAGCCGGGACGCCCTCGCGAACGCCCCGATGGTCAGCAGCCCCATGCCCGCTCCTCCTCGTACCGGGCACATCGCCCGGCCCCACCGATGCTGTGGCTTCCCCCAGGGTGAAGGTCAACCGGCGGCGGTACGGGAGTGCGTGGCGGCCTCGCGTGACGTCCCCGGGAGCGCCCCACCCCCGCGAGCCACCCTGGCCGAAGGGGCGGACCTCAGCTCTTGACCGCCTCCGCGATCCGCAGGGCGGCCTCGGCGGGCGTGAGGCGCGTGGTGTCGATGACCTCGGCCTCGCCGTGCAGCCAGGTGCGGGCCGCCTCGGCGTAGGGCTCCAGGTACCGGAGACGGAAGGGGGACGGCCCGAGGAGGGTGTCTCCCTCGATGCGTCCCCGGAGGGTCTCCTGGTCTGCGTGGAGGACGAAGTGCCGTACGGGGATGGCGTGGTGGGCGAGGCCCGCGCTGATCTCCCGCCAGTACTGCTCGACCAGCACGGTCATGGGCACCACCAGGGTGCCGCCGGTGTAGTCGAGCACATGACGGGCGGTCTCGACCACGAGCCGCCGCCACGGAGGCCAGTGCTGGAAGTTGTCCGTCACGGGCAGCCCCGGCGAGATGTCCATGAGCGTCTCGCCGACCTTCTCGGCGTCGAACACCCGGGAATCCGGGATCAGTCGCTGCACGAGCGGGCTGGTCGTCGTCTTGCCCGCGCCGTGGGTGCCGTTGAGCCATACGATCATGGCGCCCCAGGCTAGCGCGGTGTGCCCGGTGTGCCCGGTGTACGCGGTGGGAACGGGCACGGTGGGACAGGCCGGCGCCTGATGTACCGCTCAGCCGCAGGACGCCAGGCCCGCCGATGCCCGGCGCGTAAGAGGTCGGGGGAGCCTTCCCCGCGCGCACGTCTTCGTCCTCGCCTCCCCGGGGCGTCGCCGAGCTCACCGGTCTGCTCGTGCCCGGCGACGCCCGGCGACGCCCGACGTGTGCGGCGGTCAGGCCGTACGCGAGCGGGTCGAGGTGATCACGACGGATGTGTAGGGCATGGCGGCGTGGCCGCCGAGCACGTCGACCGCGGTCCCGGCGCTGTCCAGGACCTCCGCCAGCTTGTCCGCGGGGAGTTGGGTGAGGCCGCCGAAGGTGGGGAGGTGGTCGAGCCACTCCGCTCGGGAGTAGGTGCGCTCCCAGGCGAAGCGCCACTGTTCCGGCTCGCTGAACACGCCCGTCTGCCGGATCCCGTCGGCGATCCTCGCGAACAGTGGCTGGTACGCGTCCACGGCCGACCCTCTCAGCAGGCCGGGGTTGAACGGGGAGTCGGGGGCGACCCGTTGGAGTGCTTCGGCGAGGGCGTCGATCACCTCGGCCGGGAGCTGGGGAACGTGGTGGAAGGGGGCGAGCAGGCCGCCGGGCCGGAGCACCTGGGCCGCCTTGGCCGCGCCGGCGACGGGATCCACCCAGTGCCAGGCGGTGCCGGCGATGACCGCGTCGAACTGCCGCCCGGCCGGCTGCCAGTCCTCGAACCTGGCGACCTCGACCTCGACACGGCTGCGTCGCGCGAAGGCGGCCATTCGTTCGTCGGGCTCGACGGCGAGCACTGTGCACCCGGCCGCCTGGAATTGCCGGGCCTCGATGCCGGTTCCGGCTCCGACGTCGAGGACGTGCCGACCGGGGCTTGCCGCGACGACTCTGTCCACCAAGGCCTCGGGATATGGCGGTCGGGCGCGGTCGTAGCGTTCGGCGTCCACACCGAACGACTCGGCCGTCTGCCGGTGGCGGTGGGGCTCGGGTCCGGGCTTGTCCGGCTGTCCCTGCGATAGAGTGGGCATGCGCCCACATTAATGGGCGGTTGCCCACTTGTTGAGGCGGGGCGGCGCGGAAAGGGAGACCATGCCGTCAGGGGTACACATCCACAACGTGCGCGGCCAGTTGTTCCAAGCCGCCGAGCGCGTCCTGCTGCGGGACGGGCCCGACGCGTTGACCAGCCGGGCGGTCACGGAGGAGGCGAGCTGCGCCAAGGGCGTGCTGCACCGGCACTTCACCGACTTCGACGCCTTCCTGGCGGAACTGGTCCTCGACCGCGTCCGCGGCATCGAGGACCGAACCACGACTCTGCGCGCGGCAGCCGGCACCGGGAGCGTGGTGGACAACCTCGTCGACGCCCTGCGGGACCTGTTCGGGCCGGTCACGGTGGCGATCGTCGCGCTCATCACCTTCCGCGACGGCCTCCGCGCCCGGCTGCGCGAGGCCGGCCTGACCGGTATCCCGCTGGCGGTGCAAGGCGCCGCGATGATCGCCGCGTACCTCACGGCCGAGCGGGAGTCGGGGCGCCTGGCCGATGACGCCGACATCGACACACTCGCCCCCACCCTCGTCGGGGCCGGGCACCTGCTGTTCGCCGACCGGACAAGCGCCCCGCCGCAGCCCGCCGCCGTCCGTAAGATGGTGACCACCGTCGTCGCCGGCGCATTGCGAACACCCCATGGGTGACCTGAGCACCCAGGTCGCGCGTCGCTCCGCCCCCGGCCCCGGATCTTCTCCAGCACGTGCCCACACACGACCGGGAGCCAGTCGCACACGCCTACAGAAGAGTGGGACTGCCCACACATCACAGGGGGCAGTGGACGTCGTGCCCTGTCTCGCTCAATCCGAGGCGTCGCGCTGAGTGGCCGAGGTCATCTGCACAGGGGCGGAGGCGATCAGCAGCGCGGCGAACACGACGGGGGCTGCTGTCTGGTACCCCATCCAGACTTCACCCCCGGCGCTGCCGCCCTGCCGGGCCATCAGGAGGCCGGTCAAGGCTGCCAGCACCCAGCCACTGTCGTAGGCGATCATGAGCCGCGTGTAGGTGCGCATCGACCGGTCGCGCGTGTACCGGATCTCGATGCCGCCGCCGATCAGCAGGGCCACGCCTGAGACGGCCATCAGCCAGGCAGGCGTGCCGAGTAACCGGCCGAGCGGGGCAGCGCAGACGATGTAGACGGCGGCGAGCAACACCTTGAAGGCGCCATCGGCGAGGGCCCCCACCGTCTGGCGGGTCACCCTCGATGCCACGATCTGGGCCATGAGCGTCCTCCTTGCAGCTCGTTCCAGCTGGTCTCATAACGAGATTACGGCAATAATCAAGTTATGAGAATGACGAGAGCGGAGGCCAAGGAACGCAACCGCCGCGCCTTGCTGGACGCTGCGTTTCAGATCGTCTCCCGGGACGGATACCGGGCCAGGCTCGACGAGATCGCCGCACGCGCCGACCTGACCACCGGTGCCGTCTACTCGCTGTTCGGGAGCAAGAGCGGCCTGGTGGTCGCCCTGGTCGCCGACTGCCTGCGGCCGTACTACGAGGAGGTCGAGCGGGCGGTTCCCGCTGGACTTGATCTGCTGGAAGCGGTCGACGCCTTCGCCCGGTACTACCGGCGCAGTTGTGACGCGCCGGACGCGTTGTCTCGCCTGTCACTCCAGATCACCTTGCTGGACATGGCCCTGCATGACCCCGAGCTGGGATCCCAGCTCGCCACGTCCGTCCGGTCGCAGGAGAACCATCTGATCGCGCTGTTCACCGGAAGGTCGCACCACGGAGGCGTCGTGACGTCGCAACAGGCGCATCGCCTGACCACCGCGCTCAGGGCGGTGTTCGTCGGCCTCAGTCAGGGCGTCCCCCTCGGTCTCGCCGCTGGCGCCGACGAGCAGTACTTCGCCGACGTTGCCCGCGCTCTGGCGTCGGGCGTGTCCCTCATCGATCACGATGGGGATGCTCCGTGATGACCAGTCAGGACGAGGCGTCTTCGAGCCCACGGTCGTGAGTCAAGGTCCGCGACGGCTTCCACCAAGCCGACACGACCGTTGCGGAGCCACGGGAGTGTGATGCCTCGGGGGCGGGTGTCCGGTAGCTCGGCCGGCGCTGATGGCGGATGCGGACATGGTCATGGAACCCTCGGATGCGGACGTGGATGGGTTGGCCGTTGCCGCCGGAGCGCCAGGCGCAGAGATCGCAGGCGGGCCGGTGGCCGACGGTGAAGGTCTCGGGGGGAGGGACGCGGGTCGCGCACGGTGCCGGAACCCGGTCCGGTTCGCGGCGGCGAGGGCGACGGCTGTGTGGAGCGCGGCCTCCGTCGTTTGCCACCAGCGCCTCCTGCTCGGAGTCGACAGTGCGCCGGATGCCCGAGGTTGAGCGAGACGTGTGACTGGATGCTCACCAGGACTGGGACTCCCTCAACCGCACGGAGACGGGTCACATCGGATACGGCTACGGCCTCAGCCCCGCCGCCACGCGAACACTTTTGCAAGCAGGCGCTTGCAAAAGTTAGCAAGGGTGGGGCACCATCGGCGTATGGCATCACTGAACGTCGGCAATCTCGGCGAGTACCTGCGTGAGCAGCGGCGTACTGCGCAGCTCTCGTTGCGGCAGCTCGCCGACGCCGCCGGGGTGTCCAATCCGTATCTCAGCCAGATCGAGCGCGGCCTGCGCAAGCCGAGCGCCGAGGTGTTGCAGCAGGTCGCCAAGGCCCTGCGGATCTCCGCCGAAACGCTGTACGTGCGGGCCGGGATCCTCGACGAGCGGGAGCGCGAGGAACTGGAGACGCGGGCGGTCATCCTGGCCGACCCGTCGATCAACGAGCAGCAGAAGAACGTGCTGCTCCAGATCTACGACTCCTTCCGCAAGGAGAACGGCTTCGACGCCGGGACGGAGAGCGCCGCCGGCGCCCCGGACGGCGCCGGTACGAAGACCCGCGGCCCGCACACGGCCGACGGCAGTGACGCAGAGACACCGCCCCTGAACTGACACATCTGATGATCCGGGAGGACCACAGTCATGGCCATCACCGATGACCTGCGCAAGACCCTCACCGACCCCACGCCCCTCTACTTCGCCGCCGGCACGGCCGACATCGCCGTGGAGCAGGCGCGCAAGGTCCCGGCGCTGATCGAGCAGCTGCGGGCCGAGGCGCCCGAGCGGATCGAGGCCGTACGCAACACCGACCCGAAGGCCGCGCGGGAGAGGGTCGGCACGCAGGCCAGGGAGGCGCAGGCCACCGTGCAGGCGAAGGTGACCGAGGTCCTGGGGTCGCTGGACACCGACCTGAAGAAGCTGGGCGAGACAGCGCAGGACCTTGCCCTGCGGAGCGTGGGCGTGGCCGCCGAGTACGCCGTCCGGGCCCGCGAGACGTACGAGAAGGTCGCCGAGCGCGGCGAGCGGAGCGTGCGGACCTGGCGCGGTGAGACGGCCGAGGAGGTCGTCGAGATCACCACCGTCGTCGAGGCGGAGCCCAGCCCGGCTGCGACCCCGAAGTCCGAGACGGTAGTGGCTGCGGCGCCGACCCCGAAGTCCGAGACGGTGGCCCCGGCGCCGGAGCCCCGGACAGTGGCCGCGGCCCCGGCCCCGGCGGAGAAGCCCGCGGTGAAGCCGGCTCCGAAGGCCGCGCCGAAGACCGCCGAGGCGAAGACGGCCCCCGCCGCCCCCGCGCGGAAGGCGGCCACCCGGAAGCCGGCGGCCAAGAAGGCCACCCCGCCGCCGTCCGCGAAGTAACCCGGCAAGCGGACGCCCCCGGAACAGCGGCCCGCTCCGGGACGTTACGTCACCCCCGGAACAGTGGCCCGCCCCGGCAAGCGGACGCCCCCGGAACAGTGGCCCGCCCCGGGACGTTACGTCACCCCCGGAACAGTGGCCCGCCCCGGCAAGCGGACGCCCCCGGAACAGCGGCCCGCTCCGGGACGTTGACGGACCTGGAACCGCGGCCGGGCCCGGGAAGCGGGCGCGCACCCCGAAGACGGCGGGCGGCCGAAGGACGGGCGGGCACTTTTCGGGGTGTTCCGGTCGTTGTCCCGGGTACCTTGGCCGCGAGGCGCTCTTTCCCCTGATTAGGCGGTGCTCACCGTGTTGCTCGAAGCTTTCGGCTCGTTTCTCCAGCTGATCTATCTGGCCATGCTCGTCCTGGCCGTGGTCGCGCTGGCCTTCGCCGCCACGGCGCGCGAGGACGCCTACCGGGCCGCGGACAAGCAGAAGAAGTCCTTCTGGCTGATCATCCTCGGCATCGCCGTGGCCGTGAACCTCTTCATCCCGATCCTGTTCCTGCAGATCGCCGGGGTGATCGCCTCCATCGTCTTCATGGTGGACGTGCGACCGGCGATCAAGGCGGTGTCGGGCGGCAGCGGCCGGCGCGGCGGTTCCTCCAGCGACGGACCGTACGGCCCCTACAACGGCGGGCGCTGACCGCCCGGGGACGGGTCAGGACCACCGGGGCGGGAGCGCGAGGCGCTCCGGCCCCGTCGCCGTATCCGGGCCTCGTCGCGTTCCAGCAGCAGCACGGCGACATCGTCCGTCAGCTCGCCGCCGTTCAGCTCCCGTACCCGGGTGACCGCCGCGTCCAGCAGTTCCTCGCCGCCCAGTCCCCGCTCCAGCTGGCCGTTGACCATCGCCACCATGCCGTCCTGGCCGAGCCGCTGGGACCCCTCCGCCGAGACGCGCCCCTCGATCAGCCCGTCGGTGTACATCACCAGGCTCCACGAGCCACCCAGCTGCACCTGCCGGCGCGGCCAGCGGGCGCGCGGGAGCAGCCCGAGCGCGGGGCCGCCGTCCTGGTACGGGAGCAGGTGCGCCGCCCGGCCCGAGCGGGCGATCAGCGGCGCGGGGTGGCCCGCGAGGCAGAGTCCGGCGTTACGGCCGTCGGGGGCGATGTCCACGGTGCACAGGGTCGCGAAGATCTCCTCGCTCTGCCGTTCGTGCTCCAGGACCTCCTGGAGCGTGGCGAGCAACTGGTCGCCGCAGAGCCCGGCCAGGGTCAGCGCCCGCCAGGCGATCCGCAGTTCGACGCCGAGCGCCGCCTCGTCCGGGCCGTGGCCGCAGACGTCGCCGATCATGGCGTGCACGGTGCCGTCGGGGGTGCGGACCGTGTCGTAGAAGTCACCGCCGAGCAGGGCGCGGCTGCGGCCGGGCCGGTAGCGGGCGGCGAAGCCCAGGTCGGAGCCCTCCAGGAGCGGTGTGGGCAGCAGTCCGCGTTCCAGCCGGGCGTTCTCCTGCGCCCGCAGCCGGGACTCGGTCAGCTGGTGCTGGGCGATGTCGGCGCGTTTGCGTTCCACGGCGTACCGGATGGCGCGGCTGAGGAGGCGTCCGTCGAGCTCCCCCCGGTAGAGGTAGTCCTGGGCCCCCACGCGTACGGCTTCGGCGGCGCGCTCGGCGTCGTCCTCGGCGGTGAGGGCGAGGACGGCGTGGCGCGGTGCGATGCGCAGGACGTGCTGGAGGGTGGCCAGCTCGTCGCGGGCCTGGGTGTCGCCGTCCGGACGGCTGTCGGCGCGGGTCCCGGTGGGCGGTGCCAGGTCGAGGTCGAGCAGGACGCAGTCGACGTGGTCCGTGAGCAGCCGGTCCGCCTCGGTGAGGTTGCGGGCGGTACGGACGCGGACCCTGGTGCCGCCCTCGGAGGACAGCTCGGGGACGGTGAAGGTGCCCGCAGCGTCGTCCGAGATCACCAGCAGGGTGAGGTCGGGGCCGTGGGTGGTCTCCGCAGCGGAAACGGCACGTTGCCGCGGTACGGGTACGGGCATGGGTTCGGGCTTCCTTCCCTCCCCCCGAGGGCGCGGCGGACCGACGATCGACGACCCGCCAGACGGGGACCATAGCGTTCCGCGGCGGGGGAACGGAATGGCGCCTGGAGGCCGACGCCCCGTGTGGGCGCGGCCATAAGCCGCTTCCCGCCACGGATCCGGCGGGACGTGAGCGGAGGAAACGGACACGGGTGCCATGACGAACATCACGTACGGGCCCACCCGGGAGAGGGATCGCTCACGCCCCGCGCCTCCGTCCGGTGGCCACGGGGCGGTCAGGGCTACTTGTCGGGGCGGACCACGCCGAGGATCTCCATCGAACCGGCGCCCGCCAGCGTGATGTCGCGGCCGGGCCGGGGCGCGTGCACGATCGAGCCGCCGCCGACGTACATGCCGACATGGCTGGCGTCGCCGTAGTAGATGATCAGGTCGCCGGGGCGCATGTCCTGGACGGCGACGCGGGGCAGCTGCCGCCACTGCTCCTGGGACGTCCGGGGTATCGGCCGCTTCGCCGCCGCCCAGGCCTGGGAGGTCAGTCCGGAGCAGTCGTACGAGGCGGGGCCCGCAGCGCCCCACACGTACGGCTTGCCTATCTGGGCGGTCGCGAAGGCCACGGCCGCCTTGCCGCTCGCGCTGGCCTCGCGGTCGATGTCCTTGAGGGCGCCGGAGGAGAGCCAGGCCTTCTGCGCCGTGGACGCCGCCTCGCGCTCCAGTGTCCGGAGGCGGGCCCGCTCCTCTTCCTCCAGCTCCGCTTCGAGCTTCTTCGCCGCCTCGATCCGGGCGTTGATGCTCTTCTTGGCCTTCGCCTGCTTGAGGCGGTTGGCCTCCAGCTTTTTCCAGTTGAGGTTGGCGTCCTGGGTGTAGGTCTCCAAGTCCTCCTGGGCCTGCTCCAGTTCGCCGAGCATCCCCTTGGTGGCCTGCTGGCCCTGACGGACCTGGTTCATCCCGTCGAGGAAGAGGTTGGGGTCGCCGCTGAGCATCAGCTGCGCGCCCATCGGCAGGCCGCCGTTGCGGTACTGCTCGCGGGCCTGGGCGCCCGCCCTGTTCTTCAGCTCCGCGATCCGCTCCTGGCCTTCGGTGATCTCCTCGGTGAGCTGGGCGATCTCCTTGGACTGCCGCTTCGCCTCCTCCTTGGCGAGGTTGTACGCGTCGGTCGAGGCGCCCGCCTGGCGGTAGAGGGTGTCGATCTCGTCCCGTACCTCTTCGAGGGTCTTCCTGGCCGGGGACGTGGAGGAGGGGGCGGGATCGGGTACCGGGGCCGCCAGGGCCTGGACCGGCGCGGTCAGCAGGGCCAGTGCGCAGACCAGGGTGATCGCAGCAGAGGCACAGTGGCGTCGGTTCACTGGCTCCCCCTCCGGGAGTGAGGCAACATATGCCATATCGCGGCCATCTGACTTACCGTCAGTAACTTTTCGGTGACGACGTGATCGTGCCATGTCGTCCCGTAAAGCAACAGGGGCCCGCGCCGCGTGACGCGTCACACAGGACGCGTCACACAGGGGGACGATCGGGGGCACGCGCGCGTTCCCGGACCGGGCGGTCCGGGCCCCGGTTCACGTCCGGCACCGCCGGATCACCCGCCGGATCCTCCCCTCAGCCCGCGTCCGTGCCGGGCCGCAGCGCGGACCACCGCACGGTCACCTCGCCCTGCCGCCACCTGCGTACGTCGTCCGTCAGGGGCCAGTCGGCGGACACCGCCCGCACCGCCGCGATCCAGCGCTGGCGCGCGCCGAGCGACGCGTAGGGGGCGGCCGTGGCCCAGGCCCGGTCGAGGTCGCGCAGGAAGGCGTGCACCGGCTCACCGGGCACATTGCGGTGGATCAGTGCCTTCGGCAGGCGCTCCGCCAGGTCCGAGGGGCGCTCCAGCGAACCCAGCCGGGTCGCGAAGGTCACCGTACGGGGGCCCTCCGGTCCGAGCGCGACCCAGACGTGCCGCCGGCCGATCTCGTCGCAGGTGCCCTCGACGAGCAGCCCGCCCGGCGCGAGCCGGGCGCACAACCGCGCCCAGACCGCCGCGACCTCGTCCTCGTCGTACTGGCGGAGCACGTTCGCCGCCCGGATGAGGGTGGGGCGCGCGTCCAGCGGGATCTCGAAGCCGCCGTGGACGAAGGCGAGGCCCTCACGCTCGTACGGCTTCGCGGCGGCGACGCGGTCCGGGTCGATCTCGATGCCGACGACCGTGGTGCGCGGTTCGGCGGTGCGCAGCCGGCGCAGCAGTTCGAGGGGGGTCCAGGGGGCCGCGCCGTAGCCGAGATCGACCGCGACGGGCTGGTCGCTGCGGCGCAGGGTGGCGCCGTGGACGGCGGTGATCCAGCGGTCCATACGGCGCAGCCGGTTGGGGTTGGTGGTCCCGCGGGTCGCGGTGCCGATGGGGCGCTGGCGCATGACAGCGAGCCTAAGGGGGCGCGGGGCGGACGGTGACCGGGGTTCGGGCGGGAGGCGTCCCGGGTCCCGGACACCCTCCCGGCGGCCGGTCGCTCGGTACCCGTACGCGGTCGTGGGGGCCTGCCGTGCCCGCGCGCCGCTCGTCCGGGGCGCGCTCCGGCGCGGTCGCGCTCCCTGGCGGCGCCGGGCCGTCAGCCCCGCCGCCAGGCCCCGTCACTCCCGCCGCCAGGCCCCGTCACCCCCGCCGCCCGGCGCGACCCGGCGGTTGCCGGCCCCGTCAGCCGCGCAGTACCGCCAGGTCCTCGGCGGTGAGGTCGAGGTCGCCCGCCGCCATGTTCTCCTCCAGATGGTCGAGGGACCCGGTGCCCGGGATCGCCAGCAGTGACGGTGAGAAGGCCAGCAGCGAGGCGAGCTGCACCTGGGCGGTGGTCGCGCCCAGGCGGGCCGCGACCTTGCCGAGGCGTTCCGCGTCGAGCGGGTTGCCGCCTCCGCCGAGCGGGAAGTACGGCACGTACGCGATGCCCGCCTCCTCGCACTCCGCGAGCATCGCCATGTCGTCGGCGTGCTGGTTCTGCACCGCCGCGACGGGCGCGATCGAACGCGCTTCGGCGAACTGGCCCGCATCGACGTTGCTGACGCCCAGGTGCCGGATCAGCCCCTCCTCCCGCAGCCCGGCCAGGACCTCGAACCGCTCGGCGATCGACTCGCCCCCCGGCCCGGTCATCCCGCCCACCCGCAGATAGGCCAGGTCGAGCCGGTCCAGCCCGAGCGCGCGCAGATCCGCCTCGACCAGTCCACGCAGTCGGTCAGGTGTCGCCTGCTCGCTCGGCATGCCGTCCGCCCCGAGCAGCGGGCCCACCTTGGTGGCGATCACCAGGTCCTCCGGGTAGGGGGCCAGCGCCGTCCGGATCTGCTCGTTGGCCCAGACGCCGCCCCTGCCGTAGAAGCCGGCCGTGTCGATGTGGTTCACGCCGAGTTCCACGGCGCGGCGCAATACTGCGACGCCGGTCTCCGGGGCTCGTGTCGGACCGTCGAAGGTGCCGGTCGCCAGGCGCATCGCGCCGAAGCCGAGCCGGTTGATGGTCAGGTCTCCGCCGAGGGAGAACGTGTGGTTCGTCATGAGCCCATCGTGGGCGCCGCCACCGTGGGCGGCGAGCGCGCGGCCACTTGCTGCCAGACTGGCGGGGTGCGGAATGAACAGGTGTTCTCGGTCCAGGGGGACGCGGAGCTGCTCGCGCGTGCGGGCCATCTCTTCGAGTCGTTGAACTCCGAGTTCCTGTGTGCCGCCCGTGACCTGCGGACCTGGTCCCAGCCGGAGGCCAGGGCGGCGGTCGTGAACCGGATGCGGGCCGTGGGCTCTTCGGACCTCACCACCCGCAAGCTGCTCAGCCCGGCGGCGCTCGTCGAGGAGGAGTCCCGGGCCCATCTGCGGCTGCTGCGGAGCCAGGGGGCGCTCGTCCGGATCAGCGTCTCCCCGCTGCCGCACGAGACGATCGTCATCGACCGGCGGGTGATGATCCTCGCCGGCCAGGAGGCCGCCGCCGGCCGTGAGTACACCGTGACGACCTCCCGGACCCTGGTCGAGGGCGTCCTGTCGCTGTTCTCGGCGGTCTGGGAGACCTCCCTCGACCTCGACGCGTACCTGCGCAGGGACGTCCCCCACCTCGACGCCGACGGCCACCGGATCCTGAAGGCCCTCGGTTCCGGGCTCACCGACGCGTCGGCGGCCAGGCGGCTCGGCGTGTCGCTGCGCACCTACCGGCGGCGCGTGGCCGAACTGATGGCCTCGCTCGACGCCGGATCCCGCTTCCAGGCCGGTCTGCGCGCGGGCGAGCTGGGGCTGCCCCGCTGATCCGCGCGCCGCTGATCCGTGGTGTGCGCCTGATCGCGTCCGATCTCGCCTGATCCGTGGTGCGCGCCGTCGTGCGCCGGGCGCCCGGCAGGAGGGTGACACGCCCCGGCGGGCGCGAGGCGGAGCGTAATGATTTGGTAAAGCGGAAATGAAAGCTTTCGTTCCGCTGTTCTGCGTTTCCGTGGGGACGTGTGCCCCCGATCGTCATGCCCCGAGCGAGGAGGAGCGGACCAGGTGAGCCAGTACATCTCCCGGCTCGGCGGCACCCGTGTGGCGCCGCGTATCCGCTTTCCCGGCGGTTTCGCCGGCGGGCACCGCAAGCCGCGCCGTATCGCGATGCTGTCCGTGCACACCTCACCCCTGCACCAGCCGGGCACCGGGGACGCCGGCGGCATGAACGTCTACATCGTCGAGCTGGCCCGCCGCCTCGCCGCGATCGGCATCGAGGTGGAGATATTCACCCGGGCCACCACCGGAGCGCTGCCCCCCTCGGTGGAACTGGCGCCCGGTGTCCTCGTCCGCCATGTGGACGCGGGACCGTACGAGGGTCTGGCCAAGGAGGAACTGCCCGCCCAGCTCTGCGCCTTCACCCACGGGGTGATGCAGGCGTGGGCCGGCCAGCGCCCCGGCTACTACGACCTCGTCCACTCCCACTACTGGCTCTCCGGCCAGGTCGGCTGGCTCGCCGCCCAGCGGTGGGGCGTCCCCCTGGTCCACGCCATGCACACCATGGCGAAGGTCAAGAACGCCTCGCTCGCCGAGGGCGACACCCCCGAGCCCGCCGCGCGGGTCATCGGCGAGACACAGATCGTCCGCGCCTCCGACCGCCTCATCGCGAACACCGCCGAGGAGGCCGACGAGCTCGTCCGCTTCTACGACGCCGACCCCGAGTCCGTGGCCGTCGTCCACCCCGGGGTCAACCTCGAACGCTTCCGCCCCGTCCCGGAGGGCTCCGACGCGCTCCCCGCCCGTGGGGCCGCGCGTGCCGCGGCCCGTGCCCGGCTCGGGCTGCCGCAGGAGGCGCTGATCCCGCTCTTCGCCGGACGTATCCAGCCGTTGAAGGCGCCGGACGTCCTGCTGCGCGCCGTCGCCGCCCTCCTGGACCGCGCCCCCTCGCTCCGCTCCCGCATCCTCGTCCCGGTGGTCGGCGGCCCGAGCGGCAGCGGGCTCGCCAAGCCGGAGGGCCTGCAGAAGCTCGCCGCGCGGCTGGGCATCGCGGACGTCGTACGGTTCCACCCGCCGGTCGGGCAGGAACAGCTCGCCGACTGGTTCCGGGCCGCGTCCGTGCTGGTCATGCCGTCGTACAGCGAGTCCTTCGGGCTGGTCGCCATCGAGGCCCAGGCCTCCGGCACACCGGTGGTCGCGGCCTCGGTGGGCGGCCTGCCGGTGGCGGTGCGCGACGGGGTGAGCGGTTTCCTGATCCCGGGCCACGACCCCGAGGCCTACGCGGAGGCGCTGGGCCGCTTCGCGGACAACCCGGAGCTGACCGACCGGATGGGCGAGGCGGCCGCCGCGCACGCGCAGTCCTTCGGCTGGGACACGGCGGCCTCGGCCACGGCCGACGTGTACACGGCCGCGCTGTACGACCACCGGCGCCGCGCCCGGCTCTCCCACGGCTGATCCGCCCCGCCGCCGCCACGGGCCCCGGGGGCGTGGTCACCCAGGGACGGCACAGGCCCGCTGCCGTACGCTCGCACCATGGCTGACGTACCCGACGAAGCAGCAGCGGCCCAGGTCATCGAGGCGACGCTGAACGACGCGGAGCTGGCATGGGAGAGCCCCGAGCCCGGCACCTACGTCGTGACGCTGCCCGGCACCCGGAAGCTGTCCACGACGTGCTCCCTGATCGTCGGCCGGCACTCCCTCTCCCTCAACGCGTTCGTCATCCGTCACCCCGACGAGAACGACGCCGCCGTACACCGCTGGCTGCTGGAGCGCAACCTGCGGCTGTTCGGGGTGAGTTACGCCGTCGATCCGCTCGGCGACATCTATCTCGTCGGACGGCTGCCACTCCGCGTCGTCACGCCCGAGGAGCTGGACCGGCTGCTGGGCGTGGTGCTGGAGGCGGCGGACGGCGCCTTCAACACCCTGCTGGAGCTGGGTTTCGCGAGCGCGATCCGCAAGGAGTACGCCTGGCGCGTGGAGCGCGGCGAGTCCACCCGGAACCTCGACGCCTTCAGCCATCTCACCCGGCGTTCCGAGGGCTGACGGCCCGGCCCACCTCGTCCAGCGCGGCGTCGAGCCGTGGCGCCACCCGCGTCCACACCCACTCCACGGCGTCCTGGGGCGCCTGCCGGGGCACGGTCTCGACCAGCATGATCAGGTACAGATAGCTGCGGTACAGCGCGAGGCGGAGCCGCAGGGACGCGGTGAACACGACGGGGGTACCGGTCGCGGACGCGTACCCGGCGAGGAAGTCCTCGTCCTCCTCGATGTCTCCGAGCAACGCCGCCGAGACGAAGTCGGCGGCCGGATCGCCCCAGAACATCCGCTCGCCGTCGATGATCCCGCCGATCGACCGCGCGCCCGGTCCGCCGGTCAGCAGGACGTTGCCCTCCCAGAGGTCGAAGTGGACGAGGACGGGCCGGACCACCTCGTCCAGTACGTACGCGGCGGAGTCGAGCAGCGCGCGGATCTCGGTGACCGGGCGCGGCAGCCGTGCGGCGTAGGACTCCGCGTCGTCGAGCACGGCCCCGGTCATACGGGTGAACGCCTCGCGCCAGGTGGGGGCGAGCGGTCCCAGGGGCTCGCCCGGGTACCCGAACCCGCCCGTGCCGGTCACGGTGTGGAGCCGTCCGACGAGCGCTCCGAACTCAGCGCGTAGGACAAGTCTTTCACTGCCCGTCAGCTCGTCGGCGAGGTCGCTCCAGGGCCGCCCGGGGCAGGCGGTCATCACCACGTACGCGCCCGTGGGCGCCGCGGGATCCGGTTCGGCGTGCACGACCGCCGGGACCACACCGCCGCCGACCACGGCCGCGGCGGCCTCGTAGAACGCCACCTCGCCCTCCAGCAGGCGCTGTTCGTAGCGGAGGCCGGTGCTGTGACGCGGCGGGATCTTCACCACCCAGGCCCGGCCTTCCTCGAAGGTCATCCGGATGACCGTGTTGTACGTGCCGCCGGTGAGGATCTCGCAGGTCGGGGGCGCGCCGCCCGGCGCGGCGGCGGCGCCGAGCTCTCGGACCGCGGCGAGCGCGGCTTCGACGGGTAGGACGGGCACGGCGGACTTCTCGGGCTCGGCTGCGGCCCCGCGACCGCCCCGGAGGCGGCCTTCCGGGCGGGCCCGTTGCCGTGGCGATCACGACCGGTGACCGGCGGGGCGATCGCCGGACGGGTGTCCGATCGTAGGGGCGCCGTCGCACAACGGCGCGTGCAATCGGGAGGGTTACGTGTCCGGGCAGTTGTCATGATGTCTGGCGGCCGGGACCGGGGACGCGGCGCGGGTTGGGGCCGGGACCGGGGATGAGGCACGGGCCGGGGGCGGTACGGGCGCGGGCCCCGGGGACGCGCCGGGCGGCTTCCGGCGCCGCCGCCGCGCGTTCCCCGCCGGCCGGGGCCGGGCGAGCACCACGGCCGCGACCACCGTCAGCGCCCCGGCGAGCTGGGCCGGGGACAGGGTCTCGTGCAGGACGAGATAGCCGAGGGCCGTCGCGGCGAGCGGTGAGGCGAAACCGAGCATGGAGACGGTCAGCGCGGGCAGCCGTTCCACGCCACGGAACCAGATCGCGTAGGCGAACAGCGCCCCGATGATGCCCAGGTAGGCGAATCCGGCGAGGTTGCGCCCGCTGACCGCACCCGGCAGCCCTTCGCCGATCAGGGTGACCGGCAGCAGGAGCAGGCCGCCGAAACTCAACTGCCACCCCGTGAACGTCAGCAGGCCCACCCCCTGGGGCCGCCCCCAGCGCTTGGTGAGCACGATGCCGCTCGCCATGCTCAGCGCGCCCAGCAGCCCCGCACCCACCCCCACCGGGTCCAGGCCCGCACGGGGTGTCAGGGCGAGGAGACCGACCCCGGCGATCCCCAGGGCGCAGGCGGTGGCGTGGAGGCCGGTGATCCGCTCCTTCAGCAGCAGGGCCGACAGGACGAGTACGACCGTGGGCTGTACGGCCATCACCAACGCGGCGACCCCGCCGGGCAGATGGTAGGCGGCGACGAAGAGCAGATAGAGGAACGCCCCTATGTTCAGTGCCCCGAGGACGGCGGCCCGCCACCACCAGGAGCCGCGTGGCAGCGTCCGGCCGATGGCGAGAAGGATCAGCCCCGCGGGCAGGGCTCGCACGGTGGCCGCCAGCAGGGGCCTGCCGGGGGGCAGCATCCCGGTGGTGACGAGGTAGGTGGAGCCCCAGACCAGCGGGGCCAGCGCGGTGAGCGCGGAGTCGGCCGCGATCCGGTCGGGCTTCACCGGACACCACCCCGGACGGCACCAGCGAGGCCACCGCCGACAGCACCGGGGACGGGACTGCCGAGGCGCGCCTGCGGAGTCCCATGGGAAGGCGCGGCCGGCTGGTGGTGGATGCCGCGGCGCGTACGGATCGTCTGTGCCTGCGGCAGCGGCAGGGCACCTGAGTCCTGGGTCATGGCCAAGACCGTACAGCGTTCACTTAGCGCTAAGCAACCAGCTGTCTCAGTGCTAAGACATTGCTAGGATGGGCTCATGAGCGACCATGTGGACCGCGTACTGGCGCAGTGGGCCGAGCAGGTCCCCGGGCTCGACACCTCGTCGATGGGGGTGTTCGGGCGGGTCAAGCGGCTGGCGCGGATCATCGAGGCGGAGCAGCGCGCCGCCTTCGGCGCGCATGACCTGGACGCGGCCGCGTTCGACGTGCTGGCGACGCTCCGCCGCAGCCCCGCGCCGCACCGGCTGACCCCGGCCGACCTGATGCGGTCCGCGATGGTCACGTCCGGGGCGATCACCCAGCGGCTGGACCGGCTTGAGGCCCGCGAACTCGTCGTCCGTACACGCAGGGAGGGCGACGGCCGCAGCGTGTACGTGTCCCTCACCGAGGCGGGCCGGGAGCTGATCGACCGGGCGCTGGTGGACCATGTGGACAACCAGAACCGACTGCTCTCCGGCCTGACCCACGAACAGCGCGACCGGGTCGCGGACGACCTGCGGGGCCTGTTGGAGTCCCTGGGCGACACGGACCGTCACGCCAGGCGGAGTTGAGCGGCGGCGCGAGGCGGGCGGCGCCCCTCCCGGTTCACGGCAGGGGGACGAGCCTGACGACGGTGACGGTGAGGACCGTCCCGGAGACGTAGTAGAGGACGATGGCGCCGGCCACGGTGGCCTCGCGCCGGTCGCGTTCGCGTTTCACGGCGGTCGAGGCGTATCCGTACGGATCGAGGCCCAGGGTGCGCGCCATCTCGCGCCGGAACGAGTCGCCGTTCCGCATCTTGGCCAGGGTGTCGTCGGCGGGCGGTGCGAAGGAGATACGGAAGCTCAAGCCACGCTCCGCCTCTCGGCCTCGTCCTGGGCCAGTCTGTCCAGGATCTGTTCGGCCTCGGGGTCGGGTACGGACTCCAGCATCCAGTGCCGCATGACGGCCTGGATCTCGTGCACCCCCGCCTCGTTGATCGCCCGGTCGAACTCCTCGCGTCTCTCCTCGGGCAACGCGGCGCGGATCGCCGGGATGCTGTTGGGGACGTCGACCTCGGTCCCCCCGACGAAGGTCTTCAGAGACTCGCCCATGATCGCTCTCCCCGATCTCCTTGCCCTCTGCGCTCTGTACCCGTTCCGCACCGTGTGCGCACATGCCGAACGGGACGGCGTACAGGCCACGTTATCCGGTTCCCTTCGCTGAGTGACCGTCACGGGACCTTGACTCCGGTCATCCGGCCCGGACCCACGGCGATCACCGCGATCGCCGACAGGCGCCGTGTGCCCGCAGTAGGTTCGGGACCGAAGCCGGTACCGAAGGGAACGCATATGCCGCAACAGCTCTGGACATCCGTCGACGACTACTTCAACGGCCTGCTGGTGGAGGAGGACGACGCCCTGCGCGCGGTCGCCGCGCACAGCGGCGCCTCCCACCTCCCGGAGCACCAGGTCGCCCCCAACCAGGGCAAGTTGCTGCACCTGCTGGCCCGGATCCAGGGCGCCCGTACGATCCTGGAGATCGGCACCCTGGGCGGCTACAGCACCGTCTGGCTCGCCCGAGCCCTGCCGGCGGACGGCCGGCTGGTCACCCTGGAGGCCGACGAGGGGCACGCGGCCGTGGCCGCCGCCAACATCGCGGGTGCCGGACTGGACGGCACGGTGGACCTCCGGGTGGGCCCGGCCCTGGACTCCCTGCCCACACTGGCGGACGAGGGAGAGGGCCCGTTCGACCTGGTCTTCATCAACGCCGACAAACCGTCCAACCCGGCCTATCTGGACTGGGCCCTGCGCCTGACCCGCCCCGGCAGCGTCATCGTCGGCGACAACGTCGTCCGCGACGGCGCGGTCATCGACCCGGCGAGCACCGACCCCCGGGTCCAGGGCGTGCGCCGCTTCACGGAACTGATCGCGGCGCACCCCAGGCTCACGGCCACGACGATCCAGACGGTCGGCTCCAAGGGGTACGACGGTTTCACGCTGGCGCTGGTCACCGACTAGTTTCGGGACGGCCGGGACGGCCGGGACCGAAGAGGCGGCCGGGACGGCCGAGCCGGACACGACGGCCGGACCCGCCGAGACCGGAGCAGCCGCCGAAACCGCCGAAACCGACGAACCACCGAAGCCGACGAACCGATGCAACCGATGAGACGGACTGAGAGCACGCCATGGCCGCCCACGTCGCGGAGTTGACGTACTACCCCGTCAAGGGATGTGCCGGGGCGACGCCCGCCGAGGCATGGATGACACCCGCGGGGCTGGCACACGACCGCAGCTTCATGGTGGTCGACGACGAGGGCGTCTTCCGCACCCAGCGCCGCGACCCCCGACTGGCGGTCATCCGGCCCGCCGTCGGCGAAGACGGCACCCGGCTCACCCTCGGCGCCCCGGACACGGAGCCCCTGACCCTGCCCGTGGACACCTCGGGAGCCCGCCGCCGGGTCGAACTGTTCGGCACCGCGTTCCGGGGCATCGACCAGGGGGACGCGGTGGCGGAGTGGCTCTCGGAGGTGCTCGGCGCCCCCAGCCGGCTGGTCCGGGTACCGCCGGAGCACGACCGGGTGACCGACGGCCGCGTCCCGGGCACCTCCGGGTACGCCGACAGCAGCGCCGTACACGTCATCTCCCGCTCCACCCTCGCCCACCTCGACCGGAGGCTGACTGAGACCGGCACACCCCCGATCCCCATGAGCCGCTTCCGCCCGAACGTGGTGATCAGCGGCTGGCCCGAGCCGCACACCGAGGACCGCGCCCACCGGCTCACGATCGGCACGACGGATCTGGCCTACGCCAAGGTGGCGATCCGCTGCGCGGTGGTCCTGGTCGACCAGCGGACGGGCCACCGGCCGGGCCCGGAACCCCTGCGCACCCTCGCCCGCTACCGCCGGGCACCCGGCGGCGGCGTCGCCTTCGGCACCAAGTACGCCGTGCTCCGGCCGGGGCGCCTGGCGGTGGGAGACGCCGTGACGGTCACGGCATGGGGCGAGCCGGAGGTGGAGGCGCCGGAACGCGTGCCGGGGGGCCGACAGGGCGCGTAGCGACGGGCTGAGCGGCAGGGGACAGCTGACCATGGGGTGCGCCAGGTACATGGACTACCCTTGGTACATGGCCATGAAGCGCACGAACGTCTATGCCGATCCTGAGGACCTCGCGATCATCAAGGAAGCCGCCTCGCGCCGCGGCATAAGCGAGGCCGAGATCATCCGCCAGGGAATCCATCTCGCGGCCATGGCGAACCGGGTCTGGGACGAACCGCTGTTCTCGCGGACGTTCTCCGGAGCGGGCAGGACACCGTCCAAGGAGGACGTCCGTGACGCGGTCGCGGACGCGGTCCGACGCGAGACCGACACGGATCCCGGTGCCGCTGCGTGATTATCGTCATCGCCGACACGACCGGTCTGCTGGCGGCCCTCGACACGGCTCACCCCGAACACGGTGCGTCGAACGAGGCGATCAGAGCTGCGGGACTCCTGATCATGTCCCCACTCCTGCTGGCGGAACTCGACCACGTGGCGACACGCGAGCTCGGTCGAGAAGCCGCTTACAGTGCCGTCGAAGACATCCGGCGCTGGATGCGCAGCGGTCGCATCCTCGCCCCGGAAGTAACGGAAGCCCACCTGGCCGCCGCCCAGTCGCTCCGCCTCCGCTACCGCGCCCTTGACCTCGACCTCGCCGACTCGGTGAACGTGGCTCTGGCCGCCGACTACGACACGGACGCGATCCTCACCCTCGACAGACGCGACTTCCGTGCGGTACGCCCCCTGGGCAGGCACAAGGCGTTCCGGGTACTGCCCGACGACCTCCCGCTCTGAGGAGGGACGCACCGCCGTGCACGTGAGCACGCCGGCGTGACCGAGAGCACCGGACACATTTTGAGTCCCGGCAAGGGCCCTGGCACACCGAAAAGCCCCCACACCGCGACAGAGCGCGGGCCGGGGGCTTTTGGAGAGCCGGCTACTTCTTCTTGCCCTGGGTCTTGCGGGGAATCTCGCCGACCAGGGTTTTCGCAGGTGCGGGCGCTGATTGACTTGGGGGGAGCGGTCGCCATTGGTCGTCATCGGGTGCTGTTGAGCAACCTCGGACGGCCCAGAGACGGCCCAGGAACGGCCTAGGCCCTGTCCGGCGGATCATGTGACCTTCTGACCGGTCGTTCGTTGGTTCGGGCATGGGTCGGGGGGATCTGACGAACCGCGAGTGGTCATCGCTGGAGCCGCATCTGCCACCTCTTGGTGGTCGGGGCGGCCGGTGGAATGACCACCGCACCGTGCTCAACGGGATCCTCTTTCGGGTCCGGACCGGTGTCCCGTGGCGTGACCTGCCGGAACGCTATGGCTCGTGGAAGACTGTCTATGAACGGCATCGCCGCTGGTCGGCGGACGGTACCTGGGACCGGATCCTGCACGCGGTCCAGGCTGACGCCGACCTGGCCGGGAGGATCGACTGGTCGATGGTGGGCGTCGACTCGACGTCCTGCCGGGCCCATCAGCACGCGGCCGGCGCCCGCACAGTCCGTCCGCGGATCCCGAAAAAAGGACGACGCCCCGGCACCACCGCCCCGACGAGGGACTCGGACGGTCCCGGGGCGGCCTGACCTGCAAGATCCACCTCGCCGGCGAAGGCGGTTGCCGTCCCATGGCGTTCCTGCTCACGCCGGGTCAGTGGGGCGATGCCCCGCAGATGGTCGAGGTCCTGGACCGGATACGGGTTCCCCGGCCACTGGGCGGACGGCCCCGCACCCGGCCGGATCACGTCAGTGGCGACAAGGCTTACAGCTCACGCCGAAACCGCCGCTACCTGCGAAGACGCCACATCCGGCACACGATCCCGGAACCGAAGGACCAGCGGGCCAACCGCCGACGCAGAGGCAGCAGCGGTGGCAGGCCCGCCAGCTTCGACCGCGACCTCTACCGGCGCCGCAACGAGGTCGAGCGGACCATCAACCGGCTCAAGAACTCCCGCGCGGTCGCGACCCGTTACGACAAGCGGGCCTACGTCTTCCACGGCACCGTTACCGCCGCCGCGATCCGACTCTGGCTCCGCCAGTGATCCGCCGGACACGACCTAGAGGGAGGCGCCCGAACACGCTTCAGGAGCTCACGAAAGCGCTATCGATCCCGCGTGACGCGTACTCGTTCTGCCACCCGCATTGCCTGCACCCCTTGTCGTTCGAGGCGGCATTCGAACGGCACGTTACGCCGCCACAGGACAAACACTGTCTGATGTGGCACTAGATCGCGAACTCGTGCGTAATCCCGACACACAGTTCGCCTTCGAATAGCAGCGCAATGTGGTACACGTCGCTTTGCCACTGCAGTAGCACCTGATGGGGGCCAGCCACGCTGAAGCTGGAGTAGGGGCCGACCACAGTGACGATCTCGTCCTTACTGCGGCCGACCAGGTTGCCAAGCGCCGCAAAGCCTCGTGCTATTGCGGGTCCGCCGGGCAACAGTCCTGAATCTTCGCTCGTGATGCCTGCGAACTGGCCCTGCTCGAAGAGAATTCCGATGTGGTAGCTGCCGCTCTGCCACTGAAGCAGGGTTTGACCAGGGCCCATCATGCTCTGACTGATTGGCGCACCGACCGAAACGATGATTTCTTCGGCCGTGCGGCCTGTGAGATCCCCTAGTTCAGCGAACCCCCGTTGTAGCCTCTGCCCCGACAAGCCAAACATGACCCCTCCCCCATGTGGTGACGGCTGCACTCTACGACCTCAGGGAGTCGGGCGGCAGGCAAAGGGCGATAGTCCGTGCTTGCGTAGTTCGGTCATCGGTAGCGCATGCAACGGCATGCGCTACCGATGGATCGGGATCTCGTAGACGATCTCGCAGTGCGTTGCGGGTACCTCGATGTCTGCCGTCTCTACAGGGCGGCCTTGGTTGCTGTAGTACGTCCGCCGGATGTGCGTCACGAGTGCGGCCTTCTGGACACCGAGCAGCGAGGCCTCCTTGGCGGTCGCATGCTGTGGCTCCGGCTGCTCCACTGCATGGCTGACCATCACTCCGATCACTGCCATACGATTCACGACTCCCGCCCCGGCATGCGGCCCTCTCTCGGGGAGGACGACGAGTGTGCCGGCGGTGAGGTCGTATGGCTCCCGCCTCGTGGACAGCTGCACCGGCCTGCCGTCTGCCAGGAACTCGTAGGTCGTCCGCACGCACTGTCCACCTTCGGCGATCCCGAGCCGCGTCGCGATCTCCGCCGGGGCCGGAACTTTCGCGTCGGTCCGGCTCTCCCAATCGCTCTGTCGGCGAAGGGCCTTCATGTCCTCGTGAAACGGGGACTCGCTGGACTGCTCACGCGCCGATGACCGGACGACTCTCACTTGCTGGCGGGGTTCGGCGACGTACGTGCCCGATCCGGCTCGGCCCTCCAGCACTCCGTGGGAGATCAGCAACTCTTGTGCCCGACGCACCACGTTCTCGCCCACGCCGCACTCTTGGCCGATCTGGGCGCGAGAGGGGAGGCGGTCGCCCGGTTCCCAGACGTGCTCCGCGATGCGCTGCCGGAGTTCGTTGGCGATGCGGAGATACGGCGGTTGCTCAGACATATGGAAAATCTAGTCCACTCTAATCTGATTAATTAGCATCACTGAAAGTGATCACTGGTGACGGAGGCTGCCCTGTGTCCGCTTCGGGTGTGAGCGCGGCTGCCCTTGCCGCTCGGCTGTCCGTGGTCGGTGTCCTGCCCGGTTTGGGGTCGAGCATGATCAGGGGGCCGTACGCTGGCTGGCAACTCGGGCAGGCTGTGATCCTGCCCGGAATTTGAACGAGTGGCCCCCTGGTCTTGCTCGACGCGGGACCCGAACCGGGGAGGTGGCTAAAGCCGTGGAGCCGACCGCCCCAGCCACAGCGGGTTTCTCCCCACCATGGTGCTCGCTCCAGCCGCGCGAGCCGCCTTGATGAAGTAAGGAAAGTTCTATCGCATCGGCGTTAGGTGCTTGCCGTCATGGCTCCGCACGTGGGGCCCGTTCCCGTCGAGTGCGTCCAGCAGCCGGATCGCGTAGACCTCGGACATCCACTCGGTGACCTCGTCCGGCGTGAGCCAGTCGACCGCGATCGATTCGCTGGACGTGCGCTCGCTTCCGCTGGCGGGCTTGCACCGGAGGACCAGGGCAACGATGCCTCGCGTGGTGTTCTTGTAGACCCCGGTGAGCTCGTCCACCTTGACGTGGATGCCTGTCTCCTCCAGGACCTCGCGCTGAACGCCCGCCTCGGGAGCTTCGGCGAGTTCGAGTACGCCGCCGGGGAGCTCCCAAGTGCCGTTGTCGGCTCGGCGGATCGCCAGGAGTCGCCCGTCCTCGCGCACGACCACTCCGGCTACGGACACGGAGGAGCGGCGTTGACGTGCCTTCCTGCGCACTGTTACTCAGGTACAGGAGCATAGGAGGAAGAGAAGGACTATGGAAACAGCGGTAGGAGGTGGGAGGTCCGTACCTCAGTACGTGCAGATCGCCGAGGAGATCGTTCAGCAGATCCGCGCCGGAATTCCGAAGCCCGGTGACATGGTGCCCAGCGAATCGGAGCTCGTGGAGCGCTCCGGCGTCTCCGGCGGCACATCCGCAAGGCCATGGTGGAGGTCCGCGCTAGTGATCTCGTGGAGACCCGGCAGGGCAAGGGATCCATGGTGAAGGCCCGGCCTCCGGTACGGCACCGTTCCTCGGACCGCTTCAAGCACTCCCACCGGCAGGGCTGAGTACCTCGCCGAGTCGGAGCAGTCCGGGGCCAAGGCTGGCGTCAGAGTTCTCTACATCAGTCCGACGGATGCACCGAACGACATCGCGGAGCGGCTCGGCGTCCCGGCCGGCACTCAGGTGCTCGCCAGGCATCGCCTCTACTTCCGCAACGAGACCCCCGTGGAGACGGCCACGTCCTACCTCCCGTGGGACGTTGCGAAGGACATCCCCGAGCTGTTCGCGAAGAACCCCGGCGGTGGTGGCATCTATGCCCGCTTCGAAGACCACGGGCACGACTTCGCGGAGTTCGTCGAGACGCTGCAAGCCCGGCTGGCGACCAAGGCTGAGGCCTCCGAACTGGCCCTGAGTCTCGGCGCTTCGGTGGTTCACCTGGTTCGTGAGGCACGAACGACGGAGGATCGCGTCGTGGAGGTGTGCGACACGCTCATGGCCGCTGACCAGTTCGTCTTCAGCTACCGGATCCCCGCCTCCGGCTGACGCCCGCTCAACTCAGCGCAGCCCGCGCGGGGCGACGGTACTGCCTATCTGGGTCGACATCCCGCTGGGCACGGCCGCACTCGCGGGCTTCTTCATCGCGTTCCGTGTACGCATGCGCCTGGCCCGCTGCCCTTCCCAGGGCTGACGGCCCCGGACGGCCGAGCGGACCGAAAAGCCCCCCACCACGCGGAGAACGCGCAGATGGGGGGCTTCCTCAGCTCTGCTTACTTCTTCTTGCCCTGGTTCTTCACGGCCTCGATCGCGGCCTTCGCCGCGTCCGGGTCGAGGTACGTGCCGCCCGGGTTCAGCGGGCGGAAGTCGGCGTCCAGTTCGTAGGAGAGCGGGATGCCGGTCGGGATGTTGAGGCCCGCGATGTCCGCGTCGGAGATGCCGTCCAGGTGCTTGACCAGGGCGCGCAGGCTGTTGCCGTGGGCGGCGACCAGGACCGTGCGGCCGGTGAGGAGGTCCGGGACGATGTCGTCGTACCAGTACGGCATCATGCGGATGACGACGTCCTTGAGGCACTCGGTGCGCGGGCGCAGCTCCGGCGGGATCGTCGCGTAGCGGGCGTCGTTGCTCTGCGAGAACTCGGTGCCGTCCTCGAGAGCCGGCGGCGGGGTGTCGTACGAGCGGCGCCAGAGCATGAACTGCTCCTCGCCGAACTCGGCGAGCGTCTGCGCCTTGTCCTTGCCCTGGAGGGCGCCGTAGTGGCGCTCGTTCAGACGCCAGGAGCGGTGTACGGGGATCCAGTGGCGGTCGGCCGCCTCCAGCGAGAGCTGGGCGGTGCGGATCGCGCGCTTCTGGAGGGAGGTGTGCACGACGTCCGGGAGCAGGCCGGCGTCCTTGAGCAGCTCACCGCCGCGGACCGCCTCCTTCTCTCCCTTGTCGGTGAGGTTGACGTCCACCCATCCGGTGAACAGGTTCTTCGCGTTCCATTCGCTCTCGCCGTGGCGGAGGAGGATCAGCTTGTACGGTGCGTCGGCCATGTGTCCGAGCGTAATCGAAGCGGATCGGCCCCGGCGCGCCCGGCCACAGGGCGGACAGGGCGGACAGAGCCGTCGCGTACGGCTGCCTCGATGTGACGTTTGACGGTCGGCGTCAATTGGGTGGCGGTCCGGGATTCCGGGTTCGTAATGTTCGGACAGCTGTCGGGCCACTTACCGCGCGCATCCGTGGCACCCGCCCGCCGCACCCATCCGTTCTGTACGTCCCTGGGGGGAAGTCCTATGTCCGTCGCCGGTCTCAGAAAGGCGGCACGCGAGACGGTCGCCGGTCTCCCCAGGGAGTTCTGGTGGCTGTGGACCAGCACGCTGGTCAACCGCCTCGGAGGGTTCGTCGCCACCTTCATGGCGCTCTACCTGACCATGGGCCGGGGCTACTCCGCCTCGTACGCCGGTCTCGTCGTGGCTCTCCACGGGCTCGGCGGAGTCGTCTCCGCGCTGGGGGCCGGGGTGATGACGGACCGGCTGGGGCGGCGGCCCACGATGCTGATCGCCCAGCTGTCCACCGCTGTGTCCGTGGCGGTGCTCGGCTTCATGGTGCATCCGCTGGCCATCGCGGGGGTGGCCTTCCTGGTGGGGATGGCCTCCAACGCGTCCCGGCCGGCCGTGCAGGCGATGATGGCCGACATCGTGCCGCCCGCCGACCGGGTGCGGGCCTTCTCGCTCAACTACTGGGCGATCAACCTGGGGTTCGCCGTCTCGGCGGCCGGGGCCGGGTTCGTCGCCGAGTACAGCTATCTGGCCGGTTTCCTGGGCGAGGCCGCGCTCACGCTGGTCTGCGCCGTCCTCGTCTTCCTGAAGGTGCCGGAGTCCCGGCCCGAGCGGGTGCGGACCCCGGCCGGTAGCCGTGCCCCCGACGACGTGCGGCTGACCACCGTCCTGCGGGACGGGCGCTTCATGGGCGTCGTGGGGCTGTCGTTCCTCGTCGCGCTGATCTTCCAGCAGGGGTACGTGGGCCTGCCCGTCGCCATGGGCGCGGACGGGCTGTCCAGCTCCGACTTCGGTACGGCCATCGCCGTGAACGGCGTGCTGATCGTGGTCATGCAGATCCCGGTGACGCGCTTCATCCAGCACCGCGACCCCCGCCGCCTGCTGATCCTCTCGTCGGTGATCGCGGGGTACGGCTTCGGGCTGACCGCTTTCGCCGGGTCGGTCGGGGTGTACGCGCTGACGGTGTGTGTCTGGACGCTGGCCGAGATCGTCAACGCCCCGACGCAGACGGGCATCGTCGTCCAGTTGTCGCCGGCGCACGGCCGGGGGCGGTACCAGGGCATGTACACGATGTCCTGGTCGGCGGCGGCCCTCGTCGCCCCGCTGATGTCCGGCTTCGTGATCGACCACTACGGGGCGGACTGGCTCTGGGGGACCTGCGCGGTCCTGGGCACGGTGGCGGCGGCCGGATACTGGCTGCTGATGCGGAAGCTGCCCCGGCCGGCCGAGCCCGCACCCGTACCGGCCGACACGGCACCCGTACCGGCCGAGCCCGCGCCCGCACCGGCCGGCACGGCGGCGCCCGACCGGGCCGACGCCGTCCGGCCGTAGACGTGGCGGTGCCCCGCGACGGACTCCTCGTCCCTCGCGGGGCACCGCCTCACGGGTGTCCCGTCAGCAGCCGCCGCCGCACTGGCACGGGGAGCCGGACTGGCAGCCGCATCCGCAGCCCGAGCCGCAGCCGCAGGCGCCGAGCACGGGCAGTCGCACCACTTCGGTCGGGATCTCCTGCTGGGGTTCGGTCATGGGCGAATCGGCCATGGTCCCTCCTCAAGGGTCCTCACGGGTCCTCAGGGGTACGACTCGGCGGTGTACGGCACTACGGCACAGCCGTACCCGCCGGGTGGCGCGGCGGGGTCCGCCGCCGTACCCGCCCCCATTGGATGCCCACGCCCCTGGGCGCATCAACGGCGCACGCGTGCTTGGACGCATGTGCGACCCCTGGGAGCGTGTGCGCCCCTACGCTCCCTCCACCGCGGCCGGTGTCTGGATCTCGTCGGCGTGCTCGCCCGTGACGAGGTAGACGACCCGCTTGGCCACCGACACCGCGTGGTCGGCGAAGCGCTCGTAGTAGCGGCCGAGCAGGGTGACGTCGACGGCCGTCTCGATGCCGTGCTTCCAGCGGTCGTCCATCAGGTGCTGGAACAGTGTGCGGTGCAGCAGGTCCATCTCGTCGTCGTCCTGCTCCAGCTGGAGCGCCAGTTCGACGTCCTTGGTGATGATCACCTCGGCGGCCTTGGCCATCAGCCGCTGGGCGAGCTGCCCCATCTCCAGGATGGTGGCGTGCAGGTCGTGCGGCACCGCCGCCTGCGGGAAGCGCAGACGGGCCAGCTTGGCCACGTGCTGGGCCAGGTCGCCGGAGCGCTCCAGGTCGGCGCTCATCCGCAGCGAGGTGACCACGATCCGCAGATCGGTGGCGACCGGCTGCTGGCGGGCCAGCAGCGCGATGGCGCGCGCCTCCAGGTCGTGCTGGAGGTCGTCCACCTTCTGGTCCGCGGCGATCACGCTCTCGGCGAGCTTGAGATCGGCGTCCAGCATGGACGTGGTGGCCCGTCCGATCGCCGAGCCGACGAGCCGGGCCATCTCGACCAGGTCCTCGCCGATCGAATCGAGTTCCTCGTGGTAGGCGTCGCGCATGGAAGTCCCTCTCCAGATCCGAAGTCCCTCTCCGGATCCTCTGGCCCGTCCTCGTATGCCGGCCGGGCCCGCTGAGGCCGGGACCTTGGCACCGGCCGTCCGCGTTCCACGGTGCGGTCCGAACGCGTCGGGATCCGGCCGCGTAAGTGAACCGGCCCCATCCCCTCGGTGAACTCTGGGCGACGAGTGTTCGAGATGGCACCCGGATGGCTGGGAGAGTGTCGGCGCACCCGCATAACCTGGAGGCATGGACGTGAACGCGGCGGTCGCCGCAGCTGCCGCGATAGCCGGGTTGTGCACCGGCGTCATCGCGATGCTGGCGTTCCGCTGGAGCGAGCGCGAGCAGAAGCGCCCCACGCGTACGTCCCTGCGGCCCGACCGCGGCGCGTCGCTGCCGCCGGGGGTGGACACCGTCCTCTCCGTGCTCAGCTCCTCGGCCGTGGTGCTCGACGAGAGCGACAGCGTGGTCAAGGCCAGCTCCGCCGCGTACGCGCTGGGTCTGGTCAGGGGCGGGCGCCTGGCGGTCGAGCCGATGCTCCACCTGGCCAGGGACACCCGGCGGGACGGGGAGATACGCCAGGTCGAGCTGGACCTGCCCCGGCGCGGCACGGGACGCGGAGAGGCGCTCGCCGTCTCGGCCCGCGTCGCCCCGCTGGGCTCCCGGCTGGTGCTCCTGCTGGTCGAGGACCTGACGGAGGCCCGCCGCATCGAGGCGGTGCGCCGTGACTTCGTGGCCAACGTCAGCCATGAGCTGAAGACGCCGGTCGGCGCCCTGTCGCTGCTGTCCGAGGCCGTCATGGACGCCTCGGACGACCCGGAGGCGGTGGAGCGGTTCGCCGGCCGCATGGAGATCGAGGCGACCCGGCTGACCAACCTCGTCCAGGAGCTCATCGACCTCTCCCGGGTGCAGAACGACGACCCGCTGGAGGACGCCGAGCCGGTACGGGTGGACGAGCTGATCGCCGAGGCCATCGACCGGTGCCGTCAGCAGGCGGCCTCCAAGCAGATCACCATGGCCTCGGGCGGCACCTCGGACCTCTGCGTCTGGGGCAACCGGGGCCAGCTCGTGGGCGCGCTCGGCAACCTCGTCGAGAACGCCGTCAACTACAGCCCCGCCCGTACGCGCGTCGGCATCGCGGCCCAGCGGATGACCGCGTCCGGCGGGGACCTCGTCGAGATAGCCGTGACCGACCAGGGCTTCGGCATCCCCGAGAAGGACCGCGAGCGGGTCTTCGAGCGGTTCTACCGCGTGGACCCGGCCCGCTCACGGGCCACCGGAGGTACCGGCCTCGGTCTCGCCATCGTCAAGCACGTGGCCGCCTCGCACGGCGGGGAGGTCACCGTGTGGAGCTCCGAGGGACAGGGCTCCACCTTCACCCTGCGACTGCCCGAGTCGGGCGTCGTACGGGGCCGCAGCCGAGGGCCCCTCATTGTCAGCGGCCGTTCCGTCGACGACGACGGTCCGTACGCGACCGACTCCTTCGAACCGTTTCCTGCCCCGGAGGCTCTTCCGTGACCCGAGTGCTTGTCGTCGAGGATGAGGAATCCTTCAGCGACGCCCTGTCCTACATGCTGCGCAAGGAAGGCTTCGAGGTGGCCGTCGCGGCCACCGGTCCCGACGGCCTCGACGAGTTCGAGCGCAACGGCGCGGACCTCGTCCTGCTCGACCTGATGCTGCCCGGCCTGCCGGGTACGGAGGTCTGCCGTCAGCTGCGCGTACGGTCGAACGTCCCGGTGATCATGGTCACCGCGAAGGACAGCGAGATCGACAAGGTGGTCGGCCTGGAAATAGGAGCCGACGACTACGTGACCAAGCCCTTCTCCTCGCGGGAGCTGGTGGCCCGTATCCGCGCCGTCCTGCGCCGCCGCGGTGAGCCGGAGGAGGTCACTCCGGCGGCCCTGGAGGCCGGACCGGTCCGGATGGACGTGGACCGCCACGTCGTCACGGTCTCGGGCGCCAAGGTGGACCTGCCGCTGAAGGAGTTCGACCTGCTGGAGATGCTGCTGCGCAACGCGGGCCGTGTCCTCACGCGTATGCAGCTGATCGACCGGGTCTGGGGCGCGGACTACGTCGGCGACACCAAGACCCTCGACGTCCACGTCAAGCGCCTGCGCGCCAAGATCGAGCCGGACCCGGGGGCCCCGCGGTACCTGGTGACGGTGCGGGGGCTGGGCTACAAGTTCGAGCCGTAGGCAGGCCGCGCGCCACGTGGCGCGCCGGTCGCCCGAAGGGGGCGCCCTCCGTCCGGAGAGCGTCCCCTTCGGGCGTGGACCGCGTCAGGTGTGCGGTACCCGGGTCACTCGCGGCACCCGGGTCGCACAGGTCACTCGCGTTACTCGGAGGCCGTGTCCTCGTCGTTCGCAGTGTCCTGCGATCCCTGCTCCGACGCGTCCTCGGACGGCGTCCCGGGGGCGCTCTCCGACGCGGTGGGGCTCGCCTTCGGCGACGGCAGGGAGCTCGGCCCGAAGTCCTTGAAGACGCTGTTCGCCGGGACGACCGTCGCGCCCAGGGAGACCTCGCCCGTCTCGCTCAGGGAGAAGGCGACGGTCTGGACGCTGCCGTCCTGCGCGGCCTCGCGGCCGCTCTCGATCACGGCGGAGGCGTTGCCCTTGCCGCCCAGGATCAGTCGGCCGCCGGCCGGGATCACCAGCGGGCCGTCGCCCTCGGCGGGCGTCAGCTTCACCGTGGTGCCGGAACCGGGCAGCGTCACCGATTCCAGGGTCTCCGGCTTCGTGCCGTCGTTGAACAGCGTGGCGGCGACCACGGCCGGGCCCTCGGTGTCGCGGTCGGGCTGGGTGATGACGTTCACGTTCTGGATCTTCACGTGGTCGACCGAGGTCGCCGCGTTGTCGGGCCTGACCTTGAGCGTCGGCGCGTCGTTGCCCGCGGCGCACGCGGACAGCGAGGCGATCGAGAACACGATGGCAGTGGCGGCGAGAGCGCCGTGTCGAAGGCTGCGGCTCACGGCGGCGGCAACTCCTTGAACGTTTCGGACAGCGGACGTCGGACTCTGCGGACAGGAAGGCCGAGCGGCGTAAAGCCGCCCTAAGTGTGTGTCAGCGGGCTCAGGCTACCGAGCCGTCGTACCGCGCCCGCACCCGACCCGCCCCTCCCTGCCATCTGTCGCGACGGGGCGGCCGCGGCCCGGCCGACAGTGTGTCGGCACCGAGTGGATTCACGGCGCGTTCACATAACGTGCGTGATCGTGGCGTGATCAGTGACTGATCGGATATCCGGAAGTGGCGCATTCCCTGCGCATAATCGGCCCGGCGGTCGGCCGTTGATCAAATTCAATGGACACGGCGACTATGGCCCGTACGAGTGATCGATCTCCGAACGGAGTACGGAAAGTTCGCCATCCAGAATCCGGCAAAACGGGACGTTCGGCATCTTCTGAGTGGCTTCCGGTCGGTGTGACGCATGTGTTTCGCCGGAGCCGTACGCCCGCTCCGACCTGCGAATATCGCCTCCGCGTGACCCTCCGCAGCACGTCCGTGTTGTTGTTGTCAAGCCCCGAGATATGCCCTGACCTGCGAAAACGCCATTCAGGAGAAGCGATTCTCGTGTTACTCTGGATAGCCACGGAAGGGGTACCTGTCACATGACGTTCAAGGTTGGCGACACCGTGGTCTATCCCCATCACGGGGCCGCGCTGATCGAGGCTATCGAAACTCGCCAGATCAAAGGCGTGGACAAGACCTACTTGGTGCTCAAGGTCGCCCAGGGCGACCTGACGGTTCGCGTGCCGGCGGACAACGCGGAGTTCGTGGGTGTGCGCGACGTGGTCGGGCAGGACGGACTGGACCGGGTCTTCGAGGTGCTGCGCGCACCGTACGCCGAAGAGCCGACGAACTGGTCCCGACGCTACAAGGCAAATCTCGAGAAGCTCGCCTCCGGCGATGTCATCAAGGTCGCCGAAGTGGTACGCGACCTGTGGCGCCGCGAGCGCGAGCGCGGACTCTCCGCAGGTGAGAAGCGCATGCTCGCCAAGGCCCGCCAGATCCTGGTGAGTGAGCTGGCTCTCGCGGAGAACACCAACGAGGACAAGGCCGAGGCTCTGCTCGACGAGGTTCTCGCGTCCTGAACCGGTGCCACACCGGCTGTACGAATCTGCCGCGGTGCCCGCTGACCGACCGTGTTCCACGGTATGTCGTCGGGCGCTGCGGCATGTTCGGTTCTCGTGGGTCCGTCCGGATCCAGTGAATCCGCCCCGCGGTGCCGGCCGGCCACACCTCTCGGCCGTCCCGGCCGGGTCTCCCGCGTGACTCCGCCCGACCGGGGGTCACGGAAGGGTCCCGGTCAGGCCGAGGCGTCGGGCCCGGCTCTCCCCCGGCCTGCGGCCTGGGGGGCACCCCCAGGCCATACCCATGTCGGCCGCGGGCAAACCCGCCGACGTCTCGGAGTGCGACCCGATGTCATCGATGTCCCCGACGCCCGAACGGCCCCGCCCGTCCCGTACCGCCGCGGTGATCCCCGCGGCGGGCCGCGGTGTACGGCTCGGCCCCGGAACGCCCAAGGCGCTGCGCGCGCTCGGCGGCACCCCCATGCTGATCCACGCCGTACGGGCCATGGCCGCCTCGCGCGCTGTCGGCCTGGTCGTCGTGGTGGCGCCCCCGGACGGCGCGCCCGAGGTCAAGAACCTCGTCGACGCCCATGTCCTGCCCGCCCACACCGACTACCTCGTCGTGCCGGGCGGCACGACCCGCCAGGAATCCGTGGGGCTCGGCCTGGCCGCGCTGCCCGAGGACGTCTCCGTCGTCCTCGTCCACGACGCCGCCCGGCCGCTGGTCCCCGTCGACACGGTGGACGCGGTCGTCGAGGCCGTGCGGGGCGGGGCCCCGGCGGTCGTCCCCGCGCTGCCCCTCGCGGACACGGTCAAGGAGGTCGGGCCGGGAGGGCCGGGCGAGCCCGAGCCGGTCCTGTCCACCCCGGAGCGCTCCCGGCTGCGTGCCGTGCAGACACCGCAGGGATTCGACCGGGACACGCTCGTCCGGGCCCATGCCGAGGTGGCCGTCGACGGCGAGGGGGCCACGGACGACGCCGGCATGGTGGAGCGGCTCGGTTCGCCCGTCGTCGTCGTACCCGGACACGAAGAGGCATTCAAGGTGACCCGGCCGCTGGATCTGGTCCTGGCCGAGGCCGTACTCGCACGCCGGAGGGCGAACGATGGATTCTGAGGCGGTACGCCGACCGGCGCCCGTGATCCCCCAGGTCGGTATCGGCACCGACATCCACGCCTTCGAGGAGGGCCGGGAGCTGTGGTGCGCCGGGCTGCTCTGGGAGGGCGAGGGACCCGGACTGGCCGGCCACTCGGACGCCGACGTGGTCGCGCACGCCGCGTGCAACGCCCTGTTCTCGGCCGCCGGCCTCGGTGACCTGGGGCAGCACTTCGGTACCGGCCGTCCGGAGTGGTCCGGCGCCCCCGGCGTGAGGTTGCTCACCGAGGCGGCCCGGATCGTCCGCGCCGAGGGCTTCTCCATCGGCAACGTCGCCGTCCAGGTCGTCGGGGCCCGCCCGAAGATCGGCAAGCGGCGCGAGGAGGCCCAGAAGGTGCTGTCGGAGGCCGTCGGCGCCCCCGTCTCGCTCTCCGCCGCCACCTCCGACGGCCTCGGGTTCACCGGCCGGGGAGAGGGCGTGGCGGGGATCGCCACCGCGCTGGTGTACCGCACCGGCTGACCCCGGGAGCGCGTCCCGGCCCGCCCGCCGCCGCGGTCCGTCCCACCCGTCGCCTTGTTGCGCATCAGTTGCACGTACGCTGAAAGGGCACATGTCCGCAGGTGGCGCTGGTGACGCGCCCCGCGGCGGCCGGGAAGCGAGGGTGAGGGTCAGTGGTGGGTGGGACGGCCGGGGCGACGGTGACCGAGGCGCGGGGCGCGTCCCCCACGGCGGATCCGACGACCGGACGGCCGGGGTACGCCCTGCGTACCGCCACCACCGAGGACATCGGCGGGGCTCGGGCCGTGATGCTGGACACCGTCTACCACGACCTGCGGTCCGGCTACGTGCCCCGCTGGCACGCGGACATCATCGATCTCGAAGGCGCCTATCTGCGCCCCGAGCGCTGCACCCTGCTGGTCGTACGGCACGGGGGCGAGGTCGTCGCGACCGGCGCGGTCCGGGACCGGGGCCCCCAGGCGCCGCCCAACCCCCGGTGGGTCGCCGACCGCTTCCCGTCCGGCTCGACCGCCCAGCTGTGCCGGATCTACGTACGCCCGGAGCACCGCAGGCACGGGCTGGCCCGGCTGCTGGTACGGGAGCTGGGGGCGTTCGCCGCGAGCGCGGGGGGATACACCTCGCTCTACCTGCACACCGATCCGGCCGTGCCGGGCGCCGAGCCGTTCTGGCGGTCGATGGCGCACGAGGTCTGCGACGAGCGGAGGCTGCCCGGGGGCGGCCAGGGCATCATCCACTTCGAACTGCCGCTGCCCGCCCCGGCGGGGCCGTGATCCCCGCTCTCCCAGGGCACCACCAGATCCACTATCAGATGATAATCGTTTTCACATAGGGTTACCCTCATGCCTACGCTCCGAAGCCGCCGTTCACCCCTGCCGGTGATAGCCGCCGCCCTGCTCCTCCCCCTCGCCGCCTGCTCCTCCTCCGACGGCGACACGGCGTCCGACGGCGGCGGTCGGCTGCGGGTCGTCATGGCCTTCCCGCCCGCCCAGGCCATGTCCCCGTACGGCGACGACGCGGTGACCCTCAGCCGGCTCGCCGTCATCGAGGGCCTCACCTCCCTCGACCGTGACGGCGCGCCGCAGCCCGCCCTCGCCACGTCCTGGAAGCGGGACAACGCCACCACCTGGACCTTCACGCTCCGGAACGCCGTCTTCCAGGACGGTACGAAGGTGGACGCCGACGCCGTGGTCCGCTCCCTCACGGCCGCCGGCAAGGCCTCCCCGCTGCCCCGGGTGCTCTCCGACGTCCGGCTGACGGCGAAGGCCCAGGGCGCGGACACCGTACGCATCACCACCAAGGAAGCCGACCCGCTCCTCCCGCAGCGCCTCGCCAACCCCTCCCTCACCGTCCTGTCCGCCGACGCCTACCAGGGCGGCACGGTCGACCCCGCCGGGCACGCCACCGGACCCTTCACCCTGACCGACGTCAAGGGCGCGGTCGCCGCCACCCTCACCCGGAACGCCGACTACTGGGGCGACAAGGCGAAGGCGCCGGGCGTCGACGTCACGTTCGTCGCCGACGGCACCGCCCGCGCCAACGCCCTGCGCACGAAGGCCGTGGACGTCGCCGAGTACGTGCCGATCTCCCAGGCCTCCCTGCTGGGCGACGGCTTCGTCCACGAGTTCCCCTCCGCCCGGACCAACGGGCTCTCGCTCAACACCGAGCGGGGCGTCTTCGCCGACCCGGCCATGCGCGCCGCCGCCCGCGAGGCCATCGACTCCCAGGCCCTCGTCGACGGGGTCTACGAAGGCCGCGCCGACACCGCCCAGGGCCTCCTCGGCCCCGGCGTCCCGTGGGCCGCGAAGGACCGCACCGCCCCCACCGGCCGCGCGAAGGCGGCCGGGCGGGCCGAGGTGGCGAAGACGAAGGAGATCGTCCTCGCCACCTACACCAACCGGCCCGAACTCCCCGAGGTCGCCACGATCGTCCAGCAGCAGCTGACGAAGCGCGGCTTCACCGTCAAGCAGGTCGTGCGCGAGTACGCGCAACTGGAGGCCGACGCGCTGGCCGGGAAGTACGACGCGTTCATCCAGGCCCGCAACACCCTCCTGGACACCGCCGACCCGGTCTCCTACCTGGCCTCCGACTTCACCTGCGACGGCAGCGCCAACATCTCCCAGCTCTGCGACCCCCGCGTGGACGCCGCCGTCGCCAAGGCGGCCTCCCTGGCGGGCACCGAGGAGCGCCACCGGGCCGAGATGACCGCCGAGGCGACCGTGCTCGGCGCCGACGCGCTCGTACCGCTCGTCCACGAACGGTTCGTCCAGGGCTACGACGGCGACCGGGTCGAAGGCGTCGTGCTCGACCCCATGGAGCGCACCCTCATCACCGCCGACACGCACATCGGCTGACCGGATGCGGTACCTGGGGCGGCGGCTGGTCGTCCTCGCCGCCGTCCTCGCGGTCATCGGCCTGCTGCCCTGGCTGACCCGTACCGACCCGGCCCTCACGATCCTGCACGCCCGCTACGCGGACCGGCCGCCGACCCCCGCCGTCCTCGACGCCATCCGCGCCGAGACCGGGCTCGACGGCGGCCCGGCGCACGTGCTGGCCGACTGGGCGGGCGGACTGCTCCGGGGCGACCTGGGGCGGTCCTGGGTGTCCGGCGAACCGGTCGGCCCGGACGCCGTGTCCGCCCTCGGTGTCTCCCTCGCCCTCATGGGCTGCTCGCTCGTCGTCGCCCTGCTCCTCGCGCTCGCCCTCGCCGCCCCGACCCTGCGGCGGGGCGCCCGCCGCCGGCTGGCCACCACCCGGGCCGGGGTCGGCGCCGCCATCCTGGCCGCCCTGCCGGAATTCCTCCTCGCCGCGGTCCTGGCCACCGTCGTCGCCGTACAGCTCGGCTGGTTCCCCGCGCTGGGGTGGGGGAGCGCCGAGCAGGCCGTCCTGCCCGCCCTCGCGATGGGCGTCCCGGCCGGTGCGCTGCTCGGACGGCTGCTGGACGACGCCCTGCCCGCCGCGTTCGCCGAACCCTGGGCCCGCGCCGCCACCGCGGGCGGACTGCCCCCGCGCCGCATCGCGGTCCACGCCCTGCGCCGCACCACACCCGCCCTGCTGCCGCAGCTCGCCCTGATGGTCGTCGGGCTCACCGGCGGCGCGGTCGCCGTCGAGGCGCTGTACGCGATCCCCGGGCTCGGCGGGACCGCGCTGGCCGCCGCCCTCGCCCAGGACCTGCCCGTCCTCCAGGCCTGTGTCCTCCTGCTGCTCCTGCTGGGGCTCGCCGCCGGGCTCGCGGCCCGGCTCGGCTCCCGTGTCCTGCTCGGCCCCGCCCGTACGGCCGGGGCGCTGCCCGCGCTCGCCGCGCCGCCGCTGCCCGTACGCCGTGTGGTCACCGCCGGGGCCGTGGGCCTCGCCGTGCTCCTGGCCGCGGTCGCCGTCGCGGGTCTGCTGCGCGACCCCCTGACCGTCGACACCGCCGCCCGCCTCGCCTCCCCGTCCACCGCCCACCCGCTGGGCACCGACGCGCTCGGCCGCGACGTGCTGGCACGGCTCGGCCACGGTGCCGCGCGGACCGTCCTCGTCGCGCTCGCCGTCGGCGCCGTCACCCTGCTCCTCGGCCTGGTCATCGGGGCCCTGCGGGCGGGAGCCCTGACCGAGACCGCCAACGCCCTGCCCGCCGTCCTGGCGGGACTCGTCGTCGCGGGCATCGCGGGTCCCGGCCCCTGGGGCGCCGCGGCGGCCGTCGCCGCCGTCGCCTGGGCGCCCCTCGCCGCCCACACCTCCGCGCTGTACGCCCAGGAGAAGGCGGCACCGCATCTCGCCGTCTCCCGCGCGCTCGGCGCCGGACGGGTCCACCTGCTGCGCCGCCACCTGCTGCCGGGCGTGGTCCCGCCGGTCGTCCGCCACGCCGTCCTGCGGATCCCCGCCGTCGCCCTGGCGCTGGCCTCGCTGGGCTTCCTGGGCCTCGGCGCCCAGCCCCCGGCACCGGAGTGGGGCCGCATGCTCTCCGAGAACATGCCGTACGCCGAGCGGGCGCCCTGGGCGGTCCTGGCCCCCGCCGCCGCGCTCGCCGCCCTGGGCGCGCTCGCGGTGCTCACCTCGGCGGCCGTGCGCGGGAGGAGGCGGGCGTGACCCTGCGGCGGGAGGACACGGGGCGTGCGGGCACCGGGCCCGGGGTCTCGGCGGTGGGTCCCGGGACAGCGGCTGAGGTTCCCGTGCCGGAGGAGGCTCCCAGAACCGGGCGTGAGGTTCCGGTGCCGGGGGACCCCGTACCGGAGGACCCCGGAACCGCACCCCGCCCGTCGGCCCCCGGTACCCCACCGCGCCCCCCGGACCCCCAGGCGTACATCCGGCTGCTGACCGCCACCCAGTTCGCCTTCAACATCGGCTTCTACGCCGTCCTGCCCTACCTCGCCGGCCATCTCGGCGAGGGCCTCGGCATGGCGGGCTGGCTCGTCGGGCTCGTCCTCGGTCTGCGCACCTTCAGCCAGCAGGGGCTCTTCGTCGTCGGCGGCGCCCTCACCGACCGCTACGGGCCCCGCCCGGTCGTCCTGGCCGGGTGTGTCCTGCGCATCGCCGGATTCTGCTGGCTGGCCCAGGCCGGCTCCACCGCCACCGTCGTCGGGGCCGTCCTGCTCATCGGCTTCGCCGCCGCGCTGTTCTCGCCCGCCGTCGAGTCCGAGACCGCTCGCGCCGCTGTCGCCCACGAGCGGGCCACCGGCGCCCCGCGTGCCCAGGTGCTCGCCGTGTTCTCCGCGGCGGGCCAGGCCGGTGCCTTCCTCGGACCGCTGCTGGGCACCCTGCTGCTGTTCCTCGGCGGGGGGTTCCGGGCCGCCTGCCTCGCCGGGGCCGTCGTGTTCGTCGGCGTCCTGGCCGGGCACGCCCGGCTCATGCCGCGCCGGCCGCGCGCCCCTCGCGGGCCCCACACGCGCGCCGTGTTCTCCCGCGAGGTCTTCGCCAACCGGCCCTTCCTCCTGCTCTGCCTCGCCTACAGCACCTACCTCGTCTCCTACAACCAGCTCTATCTGGCGCTCCCCGCCGAGGTGGAGCGCGCCACCGGGTCACAGGGCGCGCTCGGCGCACTCTTCGCGCTCTCCTCCCTGCTCGTCGTCGCCGCCCAGCTCCCCCTGACCCGCTGGTCCGCCCGCCGTATCGCCCCCAGGACCGCCCTGGTCGCGGGCCTCGGCACCGTCGCGGCGGGTTTCGCCGCCGTCCCGCTGGCCCCGGACGGCCCGGCGGGTCTGCTCCCCGGGGCCACGCTCGTCGTGCTGCTCACCCTCGGCCAGATGCTCCTGGTCCCGGCCGCCCGGGGCCTCGTGCCGGACCTGGTCGATGACCACCGGCTGGGTCTCGCCACCGGCGCCCTGTCCTCCGTCTCCGGGCTGGCCGTCCTGCTGGGCAGCGCCGCCTCCGGCACGCTCCTCGGCGCCCCGGGACCCGTCCTGTGGACCGTGCTCGCCGCGGTTCCGCTGGCCGGAGCCGGGGTCGCGCTGACCCTGCCCCGGGCGGGCGCGCGGGCCCCCGGGCACTGAAACCGACCGCGATCCCCCGGGGGGCTTCGGGCACGGGTGCGGGCCCACTACCCTTGAGGGGTGACTCTTCGCCTGTACGACACCGACGCCCGGCAGATCCGTGACTTCGTCCCGCTCACCGCGGGCTGTGTCTCGATCTACCTCTGTGGCGCGACTGTCCAGGCCGCCCCGCACATCGGGCACATCCGGTCCGGGCTGAACTTCGACATCATGCGCCGCTGGTTCACCTACCGCGGCTACGACGTGACGTTCATCCGGAATGTCACCGACATCGACGACAAGATCATCAGGAAGTCGGCCGAGCAGAACCGCCCGTGGTGGTCCATCGGCTACGAGAACGAGCGCGCCTTCAACGACGGCTACGACGCCCTCGGCTGCCTCCCGCCCACCTACGAACCGCGTGCCACCGGCCACATCACCGAGATGGTCGAGATGATGCGCGGCCTGATCGCGCGCGGCCACGCCTACGAGGCGGACGGCAACGTCTACTTCGACGTGCGCTCGTACGAGGGATACCTGGAGCTCTCCAACCAGGACCTGGACGACCTGCGCCAGCCCTCGGGCGAGGGCGAGACCGGCAAGCGCGACCCCCGCGACTTCGCGATGTGGAAGGCGGCCAAGCCGGGGGAGCCCAGCTGGGAGACCCCGTGGGGCCGCGGCCGGCCCGGCTGGCACCTGGAGTGCTCCGCGATGGCGCACAAGTACCTGGGCAGCGCCTTCGACATCCACGGCGGCGGCATCGACCTGATCTTCCCCCACCACGAGAACGAGATCGCCCAGGCCAAGGCCTTCGGCGACACGTTCGCGAAGTACTGGGTGCACAACGGCTGGGTCACCATGGCCGGCGAGAAGATGTCGAAGTCCCTCGGCAACTCCGTCCTCGTCAGCGAGATGGTCAAGCGGTGGCGCCCCATCGTGCTGCGCTACTACCTCGGCACCCCGCACTACCGGTCCATGATCGAGTACAGCGAGGAGGCCCTGCGCGAGGCCGAGTCCGCCTTCGCGCGGATCGAGGGCTTCGTCCAGCGGGTCATCGAGCTGGCCGGGGGCGAGGTCGCCCCGGCGGCCGAGGTGCCGCCCGCCTTCGCCGAGGCGATGGACGACGACCTGGGCGTCCCGCAGGCGCTCGCGGTCGTCCACACCACCGTCCGGCAGGGCAACTCCGCCCTCGCGGCCGACGACAAGGAAGCCGCGGTCGCCCGCCTCGCCGAGGTGCGTGCGATGCTCGGTGTCCTGGGGCTCGATCCGCTCGACCCGCACTGGGTGGGCGAGAGCCGGGGCGAGGACCTGCACGGAGTCGTGGACACGCTCGTACGCCTCGTACTGGACCAGCGCCAGGCGGCGCGCGAGCGCAAGGACTGGGCCACCGCCGACGCCATCCGCGACCAGCTGGGCCAGGCGGGCCTCGTCATCGAGGACAGCTCCGGTGGCCCCCGGTGGACCCTCGGACCGCGCTGAGCGCACCGCCGCACCCCGCGCGACCAGCGCACCTGTGCCGCCCGGCCGTCCGGGCGGCACACTTTCACTTGACGACATCTTCTCTGAAGCAACGAAACAGGTAGGTCATGGCCGGGAACAGCCAGCGCAGGAACCGCCGCACGTCCAACAAGAAGGGCATGCAGGTCGGCAGCGGTGGCCAGCGACGCCGTGGTCTCGAAGGCAAGGGACCCACGCCGCCCGCCTCCGCCCGCAAGGGTCACAAGAAGAACCGGGTCGCCAACGCCCAGGCCAGGCAGGCCGCGGCCCGCCGCCCCGCCCCCCGGCGCGGCGGTGTCAAGGGCACCTCGGAGATGGTCGTCGGCCGCAACCCCGTGTACGAGGCCCTGCGCGACGGCGTCCCCGCGACGACGCTCTACGTCCAGCAGTACATCGACAACGACGAGCGGGTCCGTGAGTGCCTCCAGCTCGCCGGTGAGCGCGGCAACATCAACCTCATGGAGGCGCCGCGTCCCGAGCTGGACCGGATGACCAAGGGCCTGAACCACCAGGGCCTCGTCCTCCAGGTCCCGCCGTACGAGTACGCGCACCCCGAGGACCTCACCGCCGCCGCGTACGACAACGACGAGGACCCGCTCATCGTCGCCCTGGACGGTGTCACCGACCCCCGCAACCTGGGGGCGATCGTCCGCTCGGTCTCCGCGTTCGGCGGCCACGGCGTGGTCGTGCCCGAGCGCCGTGCCGCCGGGATGACCGCCGGGGCGTGGAAGTCCTCGGCCGGTACCGCCGCCCGCACCCCGGTCTCCCGGGTCACCAACCTGACCCGCGCCCTGGAGGGCTACCAGAAGGCGGGCCTCACCGTCGTCGGCCTCGCCGCCGACGGCGAACACACGGTCGAGGACCTGGAGGCGCTGGCGGGTCCGGTCGTCATCGTCATCGGCAGCGAGGGCAAGGGCCTCGGGCGCCTCGTCGGTGAGACGTGCGACTACCGCGTCCGGATCTCCATGCCGGGCGGCGCCGAATCGCTCAACGCGGGGGTCGCCGCCGGCATCGTCCTGTACGAGGTGGCGCGCCGCCGCGCCTGAGCGGGGACCGGGTGCCTGGGCGGCGCCTGGGGCGAGCGTGAGCGGCGTCTGTGTGTGCCGGGGCGCGGCGGGTCACGGGTCAGCCGGGGGCGTAGAGGCCCCGGCCGGCTTTTCCCGGGCGCCGGGGTGCACGGCGCCCGGACCGGCGCGCGCTGTGGCTGGACCAGCGCGTCCGCGAGCCGTCCACACCCGGCGCCGCCGGGCTGCGCGCCCCGTCCACACCCGGCGCCGCCTCCGCGCGGCAGCCGTCCACACCCCGCGCCGCCCCGCTGCGCGCCCCGTCTACGTACCGCGTCCACCCGCCGGTCCACCGGATGCGGGGCACCCCGGACACGAACGGTGACCGGGCAGGGATGGACCGGCCTGGACCGGGGGCGGGCACCCCACCGCTCCGGAGCGTGAACGAGGGCCGGTCCAGGGGCGATACGGGGCGTTCCGGGACGATCCGGAGCCGAGGCGCGGTGAAGTACGGGACGGTCACCGGCTGTTGACGGGTCTCGGACACTTCCGACGCGTCAAGGCAGTGTCCTAACGTCACGTCACTCGGTTAGATGAGTGTGGACACCAGAACGCCTCGGTTCGACGACCAACCCGCCCTGAGCATGACAAAGGTGGACAGCGACCCCGCCCAGGTCATCGTCAGCCACGCCAGCTTCCGGGTGCAGCTCGCACCGGGCCAGCGCACACGTCTGCGCCCCGTGGCCCCCGCCGGACCGGTCAGGATCCCCGCGATGAGCGGCGCGCCCGGCCGCAGGCGGGCCCCCGTGGTCTGGAGCGGCAGGTCCGCGCCGGGCGACACCGGGGCGACCGGGCTCCTGCAAGCCGTGCGGAACTCCACCGCGGGCCGCCTCGACCGCGCGCCCGCCGATGACTACGGCGACGCCACGGGCGGCGGCACCCAGGTCATCCCGCTGCTGGAGGAGACCCAGCCCAACCCCGTACTCATCGCGCCCCGGCGGCCCGGTGGGGAGCACACCGGACCGCTGCTGCCTCCGATGCGGCGGGCCGTCGGCGCCTACGACAGCGCCGAGCCCACCTCCGGCGACCTGTACGACGAGGGTCCCCCGGCCGACGACGACAGCGCAGGGGAGCGCAGGCAGAGCGGCGACAGCGTCCGGCACGCGTACTACCCCGGGCGCCGGATGAACCTCGGTGTCGTCCTGCTGCCGTTGCGCGTCCTCATCGGTTTCATCTCCATCTACGCAGGCATGGGCAAGCTCTGCGACCCCGTCTACTTCGACGACGGCGACCGCGGCTCGATGGTGAAGTGGCTGACCTCGCTGCACCCCTGGACCGTCGCCGAGCCCGTCCGCGACTTCGCGCTGACCCACCCCGTGGGCACCGGGCTCTCCGTCGCCTTCCTCCAGGTCGTCGTCGGCGTCCTGACCGTCCTCGGCCTCTGGCAGCGGGTCGCCGCGGCCTTCGGTCTGCTGCTCGCCGCGACCGTCCTCGTCACAGTCGGCTGGCGCGACGCCGCGTCCTACGACGCCTCGGACATCATCTTCCTGGCCGCCTGGAGCCCGCTCGTCATCGCCGGGGCGCCCGTCTACTCCCTCGACGGACGCCTCGCCGGCGAGGCCTGGCGCACGCTCGGACCGCGCTCGGAGATCTGGGACCTGCGCCGCCGGGTGCTGCGCCGGGGCGCGGCCGTCGCCACCGTGGTCGTCGGACTGACGCTGCTGGTCGGCTCGATGCTCGGCGGGGCGGTCCGCTCCACCGAGGTCGTCACCGTGCCCGGACCCAACGGCAACCCGACCAACCAGCTGCCCGGTTCGCCGCTGCCGGACGAGTCGTCCGGCAAGGAGAAGAAGCCCTCGCGTTCCCCGGAGCAGCGGAGCCCCGAGGTCACCCCGTCCACCGTCCCCACCACGCCCTCCGCCGAGACCACCACCCCGGGGTCCGACACCGTCCGCGAGTCCGGCGGGGCCCCTGGGGCGAGCGCCGGGCAGCCCAGCATGACCCAGGGCACCGGCCAGGAACCCCCGCAGGAGGCCACCCCGCAGGAGCCCCCGGCCGGCAGCGCGGGCCCGACGTCCTCGGGCGGCACGGGCGCCGGCGGTGGTACCGGTGGTTCCGACGAGGGAGGCGCCCCGGAGGAGGGCTCGACCGGCGGCGCCGGCCAGAACCCGATCGGCGGCCTCCTCGGCTGACCCACCCGTCGTACAGGCCCGCACAAGACCGCGAGGGCGGTCACCGGACGGATCCGGTGACCGCCCTCGCGGTCGTACGCGGTGCGGGCGGTCGCGGGGTGCTGCGGGCGCACGCCGTCCGTAGGGGGGGTGCCGCGTTGCTGTCGTTCCCTCACATGCCCGAGGCGCGGGCGCCGAGCTCCTTCGCGGCCTCGGTGAGGTCCTTCGCGGTGTCGATGGCCCGCCAGTACGCCCCGTGCGGCAGCGGATATCCGGCGAGCCGGCGCTCGCGGGCCAGGCCCGGGAAGGTCGTCCGCTCATGGTCACCGCGGTCCGGCAGCAGCGACGTGAACGCGGGCGCGAAGACGTACACCCCCGCGTTGATCAGATACGGCGAGGGCGGCGACTCGATGAAGTCGGTGATGTGCCCGAAGGCGTCCGTCTCCACCGCACCCCACGGGATGCGGGGGCGGGCGAGGGCGAGCGTCGCGGTGGCGTCCCGCTCGGCGTGGAAGGCGGCCATCTCACGCAGGGAGAACCGGGTCCAGATGTCACCGTTGGTCGCGTACCAGGGTTCGGCCGGGTCGGGAAGCCGCGTCGCGGCATACTTCAGACCGCCGCCCCGGCCCAGAGGCTCGGTCTCGACGACGGTCGTGACGCGCAACGGAAGGTCGGCCGACGCCAGCCACTCCTGAAGCACGTCGGCGAGATGGCCGCACGAGACCACGGCGTCGGTGACGCCCTCGGCGGCCAGCCAGGACAACTGATGGCCGATGATCGGGGTCCCGGTGCCCGGGATCTCGACCATCGGCTTGGGGCGGTCGTCGGTGTACGGGCGCAGCCGCGAACCCTGGCCACCCGCCAGGATCACGGCCTGCGTCGGATACGTATGCATGCCAGGCACGATATGCCGTGCCCGGCGGCCCGCCCGGCCGAGCCCGCGCTCAGCTGAACTGCGCGACGCCTGAGGCGAACGAGGTGTCGCAGACGGGACGGGAGAAGCGGTGGGCGCGGGTCGGGCCGTACTGCTCGACGGCGGCCTTGCCCAGGGCCTTCGCGATGGACATGCAGTGCCGGGCCAGCGAGGGACGCCCCTCGACGGCGCGCTGCAACTCGGTGAGCGCGACGCCCGGGTCCTTCTCGCGCATCTCCAGGAGGAGCTTGTCGCGGAGGACGTCCTGCGGGGCGGGTGCCACGGCCTGCTTGGACAGGCTGGTCTCCGAGGCCGCGGTCAGCAGCTGGGACTCACTGCCCTGCGCCGACCACGACACGCGGGTGACCGCGAGGGTCCCGGACAGGACCATGACGACGGGCAGTACGAGAGCGAGGGATCGGCCGATTCGGCGCGCGGTGTGGGTCACGCAGGTGAGCGTAGCGGCAGGTGATGACATGGCGACATTCCGTCACCCTTCCGGGGGATGGTTCGACGCGCCTTTTCGAATGGGGTGTTGACGTGAGCGGCGGAACGGCGCCGAATTCCGGGGTTTCGCGGCCCTCGGCGGGCGAAACCCGTCAGCGCCTCCGCCACGCGAACGGCCCGCCACACCTTGGCGGACCCACGCACGGCGATGCCGTTTCGGCCACGCGGGGCCTGGCACGGGGGGCCGGGGGGAGGGCCTGGCACGAGGGCACACGGGGGGCCGGGGGAGGCGCGTCGTGAAGGCCCCACGCGAACGGCCCCCGTACGGGGCTCGGACGAGCCGGGTACGGGGGCCGTTCACAGGGTGGGGCGGTGCCTGCCGAGCGATCCGCTCGGGGCCGACAGGCGGTGAACCGGATCAGGCGGATCAGGCGGCGAACCGGATGGACCGGATCAGGCGGTGAGGCGCTCGCCGGTCGAGGTCGCGAAGACGTGCAGCTCGTCCGGGCGCGGCACGACGTGCAGATCGGTGCCCTTCTCCGGGACGGCGCGGCCGCCGACGCGGACGACGAGGTCCTTGTGCTCGCCACCGACCTGCGCGGCACCGTAGACGTAACCGTCGGCGCCGAGTTCCTCGACGACGTTGACGGAGACGGCGAGACCGGCCGGCGCGGCGGCGGAGTCCTTGGAGAGACCCTGGGCGGCGGCGCCACCGTGCTCGACGATGTCGAAGTGCTCCGGGCGGATGCCGACGGTGACCGTACGGTCGCCACGGTCGGCGGCGGCGGAGAGCGCGGCGCGGGAGACCGGGACGACGCTGTTGCCGAACTTCACGCCGCCGTCGGTGATCGGCACCTCGACGAGGTTCATGGCGGGCGAGCCGATGAAGCCGGCGACGAAGAGGTTCGCGGGGCGGTCGTACATGTTGCGCGGCGAGTCGACCTGCTGGAGCAGACCGTCCTTGAGGACCGCGACCCGGTCGCCCATGGTGAGGGCCTCGACCTGGTCGTGGGTGACGTACACGGTGGTGATGCCGAGGCGGCGCTGCAGGGAGGCGATCTGCGTACGGGTCGAGACACGGAGCTTCGCGTCGAGGTTCGACAGCGGCTCGTCCATGAGGAAGACCTGCGGCTCACGCACGATGGCACGGCCCATCGCCACACGCTGGCGCTGACCACCGGAGAGCGCCTTCGGCTTGCGGTCCAGGTAGTCGGTGAGGTCCAGCATCTTGGCGGCCTCTTCGACCTTCGCCCGGATGTCGGTCTTGTTCACACCGGCGATCTTGAGCGCGAAGCCCATGTTGTCCGCGACGGTCATGTGCGGGTAGAGCGCGTAGTTCTGGAACACCATGGCGATGTCCCGGTCCTTCGGCGGCAGGTGCGTGACGTCGCGGTCACCGATGCGGATCGCACCGCCGTTGACGTCCTCAAGACCCGCGAGCATGCGCAGGGAGGTCGACTTGCCGCAACCGGAGGGACCGACGAGGACGAGGAACTCGCCGTCCGCTATGTCGATCTCCAGCTGGTCCACGGCCGGCTTCGTGGAGCCGGGGTAGACGCGGGACGCCTTGTCGAACGTGACACTGGCCATGCTGATCTTCTCCTCCACCGGCAGGAACGTGCCGGACGATCCGAGTAAGGGAGTGGTGTGGTCCACTGGAGTGAACCTGAGGTGACGCTACCTGGCGTTTTCGTTTCTGTCAGCAGTCCGAGGTCCCGAATATTCCGCACGGCCGGGCCCGCGACGTTGGTTACACTGCTCCGGCACGCCTCCTTAGCTCAGCTGGCCAGAGCAACGCACTTGTAATGCGTAGGTCGTCGGTTCGAATCCGACAGGGGGCTCACCGCTAGGCCCAGCTCAGATGCGCTCTGAGCTGGGCCTTTGTCGTCAGCGGATACGGCGGCGACGCTGTGAGCGGGCCGCGCGGGTGCCCGTAGTCTCAGTTCCAGTCTCAGTAGTGGCCTCGGGGGCGGCTGCGGGCGGCGGCACGAAGAACTCGCCCATGCGCCGCATCGCGTCCTTCGACAGGTGGGACCGGCCCTTCACGTAGCGCCGGGTCTGGCTGATCTGGGTATGGCGGAGGATCTCCATGATGGTCGGCATGTCCACGCCGAGTTCGTTGAGGATGGTGCCGGCGGTGTGGCGGCTCCCGTCGTACAGGCGGCGGTCGTCAATCCCGGCCTCGGCGAGCAACTCCTTGAACTCGGCGTAGTCGGCGCGGGGGTCGAGCGGCCGGCCGTCCGGGCGCGAGAACACGACCTTGAGGTCCTGCCACAGGTCGCCGGCCGCGGTTCGCGTCTCGTCCTGTTGGGCCCGGTGGTCGCGGAGGAACGGGATGAAGACCGGCGGGATCGGTACGGGGTTCTGGCTCTTCTTGGTCTTGGGGCGGGTGAAGACGAGGCCGCCCCCGTCGCGCTGGGGGCAGACGCTCGCGTGCTTGGTGCACCCCTTGGGGCAGGGCTTCGGGCAGCCGCGCGTGTATCCCTGGTGGGTGGGGCAGTTCGGCGGGCAGGGCTCGAAGCGGTGGAGGCGCGCTCCGCAGGTGTGCGGGTCGTCGCATCCATGGCGCCAGGTGAGGCGCTGGAGCTGCCACTTCGGGTGAAACAGTTCGGCGTCCAGGTCCACGTACGGCCACCGGAGTCCGAGGGTCTCGCCCTGGCGAAATCCCATGCCGACGCCGACGATCCAGCGCATGAACGTGGGGCGCCTCGCTGCGGCTTCGAGGAACCTCTTCGCTTCCTCCTGGGTGAAGGGGTTCGCCTCGGTCTCGTCCGCAGACGGCGGGTCCACGAGGGTGGCCACGTTCTCCGTGATGAGCCGGCGGCGGTGCGCGATCTTCAGGGCGCGCGACAGGATGCGGTGGACCTTCAGCACGTGGGACGGGGCGTGTCCGGCCCGCAGCATGTCGGCGTACATCCGCTCCAGGTGTTCCGGGGCGACCTTGTCGATCCGGTGCTGTCCCACGCCCGGGATGATGTCGTTGCGGGTCTTCGACCAGTAGTCGTCCAGCGACCTGGGCTTCAGCTTCAGACTGGCGATGGTCTCCAGGTAGGTGGTCATCCACTGCTCGACCGTGGGCTTGCGCCCGGCCTTGGTGACCCGGCCCTCGTCCCGGATCTTCTCCAGCTCCTTGACCCTGCGCCGTACCTCGGGCTCGGTGCGGGCCATGCGGTGGCGGCGGTCGGGGCTTCCGTCCGGCTTGACGCCGACCGTGACGCGGCCGTGCCACCAGCCGTCCGTACCGAGGTAGACGGACGACTCAAGGTTGGCCTTGCGGGGGCTCATGGTGCTCCTCAACGCCGAAGCGCGGCCCGGGAGTTCGTTCGTCCGGGCCGCGCTTCGAGGGTGGTTGTCAGTGAGAGGTGTTCTGGGCGGGCATTCCGGCGACGTACGCCTTCAGGGCAGTCACCCTGATCCGGCGGGCGCGGCCCTGCTTGACGTACTCCAGGGCGCCGTCGGCCATCAGCTCGTAGATGGTGGACCGGCCGAGCCGCAGGGCTTCTGCGGCCTCTTCCGGGGTGTAGAGAAGGGGCTCGATGACTCGGGTGACGGTGTTCAACGAACTGCCTCCAGTGGGATGAAGGGGCTTTGACCCCTCTCTGGAAGTCCGCTACATCCGCTACGCCGCTACATCGCAGGTCAGCGGCGTGTTCTGTGTAGCGGATAGAGCGGATGTAGCGGCTACGCCTCGGCGCGGGGGTCGGGCGTAGCCGCTACATCTGGGAGTGCCGCTACAGCGGCAGGGGCTCTGAGCTGGGGTGTAGCGGTGTAGCGGATGTAGCGGCCGTGGGGGGAGGGCAATAGCGGGCCCACGCGTCTTCGAGGTCTTTCGCGAAGAAGCCCTTGAGAACTCCGCCGGCCGTGCGGATGTTGCGGGAGGCGACGGGTTCGTTGTCGGCGGTCATGTACTCGCTGAGCATCTTGGACAGGCGCCGGTTGTCGAGGGGCTTGCCGTTCAGGTCGGCCCACGGGGAGTCGTCGAGCGCGTTGAGGCGGTCGAGGATGGCGACGGTGGGCAGGCGGTCCATGCCGATCAGGACGTGGTCGCGCAGGTCGAGCAGCAGCCGGATGCCGATGCTCCCTTTGTCGTTGGACCGGGAGGCGGTGACCAGGTCGACGCACGCTTCGCGGGCCCGGCGGGGCCAGTCGCCCCCGGCGGCTTCCGCGACGGCGAGAAGGGGTTCCCACACGTCGGCCGGACGGTCGGTGACGCCGTCCGGGATCTCGGGGCAGGACTCGGCCACCTGTTCCTGTACCTGCTCGGCCCATGCCGCGAGCTGGTCGCGGAGCGCGTTGCCCTCCTTGACGTGGATGCGAGTGCGGAACGCTTCGGCCTCCTCGTTCCGGGCCCGTCGGCGCATGCGGATGATGACCGAGCGGGTGAGGATCGTGTCGGGCAGGGAGCCGAGACCGGCGACCGCGACCGCGCAGAAGCTGGGGAAGCCCTGCACCTGCTGATTGGAGCCGTCTCCCACGCACCGGTACATCAACCGGCCGCGCGTGTGACCGGCGTTGATGAAGCCCCGAAGCTGTTCGTTGTCTCCCGCCTTGGGGCCGAAGATCGTGTCGATCTCGTCGAACAGGATCGTCGGGCGCCCCCCGTCGAGACCGGACACGGACCGGAACAGCGCGGCGGCAGAGGCGTCCACGGCGGCCATGGATCGAGGAACGAGGGTCTCCACCACTTCCAACGCCCGGGATTTCCCGGAGCCCGGCTCGGGGGAGAGGAATGCCAGGCGCGGGGTGCTGTCGAAGGAATCGAGCATGTGCGCGTGCGCGTCCCACAGGGCGACGGCGACGTACGCGGCCTCCGTAGGGAACACGTTGAAGCGGCGGTGGAACGCCTCCACCGCATCGAGGAGGGCGGCGCCGTCGATGGGCGGTGTGGTCGGTGTCGCGTTCATGCGGCGGTGCCTTCCTGGTCGATGCGCAGCGGGCAGTGGGTGCGGTGGTCGGTGTGGTCTTCGATCAGGGCGAGGGCCTTGTGGTGGCCTGCGGCGAAGAGGTTGCGGCCGCACTGGCAGACGCTGGTCACGGTCGGGACTGCGCCGCGGGGTGCGGTGATGGTGAGCCAGGCGATGGGGTAGCGGCCGTCTCCGGTCTGCGGGGCAGGGCGAACAGCAGTGGGGACGGCCTTGCGGCCGACGACCTTCGGCGCACCACTGCCGGACGTGGCCGGGGCGGGTCCGGCGAGGCGGGGGCCGGTGGGTGTGGCAGGCAGGCTCTTAAGGTGTGGGTTCGGGGCCGCGCTCATGCCGGCCGCCCGGGGTTGTTGGCGATGGACCAGTTCAGAGCGCTGGTGATGGCGGCGCGGCACTCGTTCTCGTGGAGTCCGGCCCGCAATCCCGCCGAATTAAGAGCCTGCTCTACCTCGTGGCGGGCGAGGTCGCCGGACGGGATGAACCGCCCCAGGGCTCGGGCGGCCCGTACGAGCGTCCAGTTCCGCGCACCTTCCCCGGCGCCTGCTACGGCCGCCGTTTCTGCCTTGAGGGCCGCTGAGGCGTACTGGGAGGCCCGTACCGGCGCAGGTGCAGCCATCAATGCCTGGGAAGGGTGACGGGGCGTCAGGAGGGCGTACAGCCATCCCGGAAGTGGTACGGAGGTGGTGGGGTCGATTACCTCGTACGTACCGTGCGGGAGGTTGCTCCCGGCGCCCACGACGTATCCGCCGTGGGCGCGGGTGTCGATGTGGGTGCCGAGCCTGCCCGCGCTGTTGCCGAGCCGGACCCCGTTCGGGGCGGTGAAATAGAGGTGGTGTCCGCCGCTCGCGGTCCGGGTCCGGTAGGTGGCGGGGACGGGGTGCCCGGCGCGCTCGCAGAGCGCTTGCAAGGAAGTGACGCCGTCAGGCGTTCCTTTCGGGTCCTTCGCCTTGACCGCGTCCAGGTCCACCACGACCAGCCCGGAAGGACCCGTGGCCAGACCGATGTTGAACGCCCCCGCCGACCACGCCCGGCGGATGCGGTCGGGGTCGGTGGTGGCCCGATGCTCCCACTTCCGGTGCCCGCCGGCGCAGTCGCCGGTACGGGGGCAGGCGGTTTCGCCGTGGAGGGCGGGGCGCTTGTCGCGGGAGCGGAGGGGGAAGACGTGCCAGCCGCGTTCGGCGGCTTGTAACGCTGCGGAGAGCAGCGCGGTGTTGCGGTCATGAGTCATGCTGGGTGTCTCCAGTTCTCTTGTCTGAGCGGCTGGACGACGGCGGCCCCGATTCATTGGCGTGAGAGGGGGCCGCCGTCGGCGTACCTAGAGGTCGTCGTCGTCCTCGGGCATCGGGCCGCAGTAGCCGAGCGGCCCGGCCGAGTTGTGTGCGCGTTCCAGCGCCTCGGTCAGTGCGACGGCGAGGTGTTCGGCCTCCCGGAGCGCGGTCACGGCGGTGGTGGTGTGCTGGGTGGGGGTGCCGTGGTCGGCGGTGAGGTGTCCGGCCTTGTGGAGGTCGGTCAGGGCGAGGGCGATGTGGTCGAGGGCCTGGGGCAGCCGGTGGGCGAGCGTGGCCATGGCGCCGATCGTGTTGTAGACGGTGCCGGGGTAGGCGATGGCGGGCCCGGTGCGGGTGGGCAGGGTCGCGTGGTTGAAGGCCCGGATCGCGTCGGCGGCCTTGGCCGGGTGCCGGGCGGGGTCGGTGGTGCGTGCGGTCATCGGGAGGGTTCCTCTCGGGTCAGCAGTCGGAGTTGTCGGTGTTCTGGAGGCAGTCCCAGCAGCGGGGGCAGTCGCATCCGCAGGCGCAGTCGGCGTGTCCGGCGCTGCTGCAGTAGCAGCCGGACTCTCCGCACGGCCCGGCCATGCTTCTCACCCTTAATCACTCTGCGTAGCTGTCAGGTGGATTGGGGGATGGTTGTGGAGAGGCTGTTTCCGGGGGGTTCCGGGGTGCGGGGTGTGCTGCTTCCCTAGCCTCCCCATGCTCCCCAACTGGGGTGTTGTTGCTGATCAGCGTGGGTGGGGCGGGTTGGGGAGGCGGTTGGGGAGAACTCCCCAGGATGTGCGGGACTCCCCAACCTCCCTCCCCGTCACAGTGCGTGGCTCTACCCGGCGTTCTCGGTGCGCTCGGTCTCGTCGGCGCGGGTCTCGATGGCGGCGAGGACGCGGGCGCGGGAGATCATCTGGTTGCCGTTGTACTTGCGCGGCTCCGCGCCGAACGGCTTGAGGGCCTGCACCAGGTCGGAGGCGGACCAGGTCCGGTAGACCTCGGGCCACCGCTGGGCCAGGTGCTGGCGGACTTCGTCGGACTTCATCCGCTCCTCGCTGCCGAGGACCGCGGCCACGTCGGCGAGGTGGTCAGCCTCACGCGGCGCCGACTCCGGCCCCGCGGACGTCTTCACGCCGGCGCGCAGGGTCTTGGCCCGCTCCGCGATGGCGTCGGCGTCCTCGGGGCCGATGTAGTGGGTCCGGGCCGTGACGGAGGGCTGGCCGGGGGCGAGTTTGACTCCGTCGCCGGCCACCACGAGGGTGCCCTTGTCCAGCCCCTGGCGCAGCTTGTGCGGGGCGGCGCCGGCGTCGACCGCGGAGTCGCCCACGGCCATGCGGGCCTGGGACTCGGTGCCCAGGACGAGGGAGGCGCGGATGTGGTTGCCTTCCCGGGAGCGCTTGGGCAGGTTCTCGTTGGTCGGGTCCTGGGTGCCCTCCCAGGTGGTGACGTTCACCGCGCGTCCCTGGTCGTGGATCTTCTTCACGGCCTGGAAGTAGCGGCTGTCCGCCTTCGACCCCCCGAACGGGGCGCCTTTGCGGACGGCGCCCTTCTCGGTGACGAACGTCTCCTGAGCGCCGGAGCCGTAGGCCACCTGTGCCTCATCGACCACGAGGACCAGGGGGTTGAAGCGCGGGTCGGCCAGGATTTTCTCCTGACTCCAGCCCTTGGCGGTCAGCTCCCGCATCACGGCGATGCGCTTGGCCATCTCCGTGACGCCGTCTTCGATCATCTCGGTGGCTTCGATGACGTGGTCGTCGGTGGGGCCCTGGATGAGGACGGTGGCGATGCCGTCGAACATCTGCCAGTCCCCGACGCCCTTGAGGTCGGCGATACGGAATTCGACCCGGGCATCGAGGGCGAGCCACAGGGCCAATGCCCGCAGGCTGGCGGTTTTGCCCTGGTTGGACAGGCCGGTGATGAGCATGTGCTTCTGCCACAGGGAGACCAGCACCGCGTCGCCGCGCAGGTCGACACCCCACGGGGCCCGCCCGCGGTGCATGTCGGCGGTGGCGTCCGGGTCGGTGAGCAGCGGGGAGGGGCCGATGGGCTGGTCCAGGGCGCCGGAGTCGGCGATCCACATGCGCACCGTGCGGGGGGCCGGGGGGAGCGTCATGTGCAGCTCGTGTTCGTGGCGGGACAGGTTCTCCGCGAGCTTGCGCCGCTTGCCCAGCACCTCCTCGGTGCTCACTCCGGACGGGAGGGTGACGTCGACTTCGACGCCGCACCCGGCCAGGGTGATGGGTCCGAGCATGCCGGCCGCACCGTCGGCCATCTCCTTGATGGCCTTACGCAGCGAGGAAATCCCCAGGTCGGACAGGGCCTTGACGACCACCGAGGGGGTGACCGGGACATCGTCCACCCCGCTGGTGGCGGGGCGGGCCCAGGCGGGTGCGGTCTGCTGCTGCTGACCGGCCCGCCACAGGTGGGACAGTCCGGCCAGCAGCGCGAGCGCGAGCACGGGCCCCCAGGCCACGCCGACGAACCAGCACAGGGCCCGGACCGCATCGACCGCGGCCAGCGTCGGCGCGATCACGTCGTGCACGTCGCGGTCGTGGACGGCCATGCAGGCACCGAGCAGCAGCAACGCACCCTCCGTGCCGGCGACGCCGATCGCCGCGGACTTGGCCATCTGCGGAACGCCGCTGATCAGCTCCATCCGGCGGCGGTGCCGGTCGGTGCGGAAGCGGTCCGCCTTCTCCTGCCACTCGGCGGCGAGTTCCTGGTTTCCCGCGGCCACCGCGGCGGCCCTCATCTGGTGGTGGACCGCCACCGTCCGGCCCTGCCACGTCCGCCGGGCAACCACACCCGCCCCACCGGCGACGTAGAGGGAGTGCCGGACCGCGGCACGGGCCCCAGCCCGGGTGCGCTCGTGCGTGACGGCGCCCCTTATAGCGCGGCCGGAGCGCACCCACAACGGCACAGGCGCCGCCCCGGCGCCCGGCACCGCGACACCAGGCGGAACATCCGGCATGGGCGGAACATCCGGGCCGGGGTGGTCTTTCACGAGCGTGAGAGGCGGGCGGGTGCCACCTACCGGGTCGGCAAGAATCTCAGTCATGATGGGTACTCCTGCTGCTCTGTTGGGTGGTCAGGGGCACGGGGCGGCCGGTCTGCCTGGCCGGGTATTGCGGCCGCCCCGTGGCGGAACTACGAGCGCTCGGCGCGGTAGACGACCCGCTCGGTGGTGCGGAGCTGCTTCTCGGCCGCCTTCAACGCGTCGCGGGCGGCCTGCCGGTCGGTGCCGCGCGCGGTGCGGGCGGTCGCCTTCGCCGCGGCGACGGCCTGCCGGTCGGCTTCCTGCTTGTCGCGGAGTGCCTGGAGTTCGCGGGCGCCGCGCTCCTCGGCGGCCTGGTCGATGCGCTGAATCTTCGCTTCGAGGCGGGGGTCGACGGAGTCGCTGACGGCCTGCCAGGCGCCCTTGCGGAACAGGCGGCCACGCTCGCGCTTCTCAGCCGGGGTGTAGCTACGCATATGGGGGTCCTCCCAGGTGACGGGCCGGACTGTCCGGCTCCCTGCCCGCCCCGGGCCCGGTGGGTCCGGGGCGGGCAGGGAGCTGTCAGGCAGGCCGTTCCTCCTCGTAGAGGCCGTAGAGGGAGGGGTCAAGCACGGGTTGTCCGGGGGAGTCGTGGTGCTGGTTGTCGTACTCGATCAGCGCGTCGCAGAGGTAGTACTCGGCTTCGGCCGCGCGCATCGGGTCGGTGGTGTCGGCCACGGCCGCGAACGTCCAGTCGCCGAAGTACGAGCGGGCCCTGGGCTCGTCGCGCAGCAGCTCCCGCAGCCGGACGTCTGCGGCGGTGACGTGGGCGGCGAAGGCGTCGGCGGGGACACCGGCGGCGTTGGTCCAGTACATCAGCCGTTGCAGCCGGTGGGGGACCTGCTCGGCCAAGTGCTGCCGGATATCCAGTGGCAGAGCGGCCCACGCCGGTAAGGGGTTGCCGTCATGCCGGGAGTACGAGGTCATGCTCAGCCTTTCGTTGATACGGGCCGGTCTGTCCGGTCCTCTGTCCGCCCGGTACGAGACCGGACGGACAGAGGGCTGTCAGCCCCGGCGGGTCTTGCGGAGCGAGGACGGGGTGGCTTTGCCGTCCGGGCCGCCGACCGACTTCACGACGGTGACGACACCCCAGGTCAGGGCGACGGCGAGGAACGCGAGGATCGCCAGGTTCGCGGCGATGGCGGTCAGGGCCCCGACCAGCAGCGGACCGAAGTAGACCCCGGCCGCGACCGTGCCGGCGCCGATACCGGAGCCGAGCGCGAGACGCTGCACGGTCCGGTCCGGCGGCGCCTGGTGGATGTGCTGCACCACCTGGGGCGGCACCGGCTGTGCGGGCAGGTGGGCCGGGTCGGTGTAGGTGTAGGTGCCGTCGGGGAGCTGGACGACGGTGAGTGCCCGGGGGGCGGGCAGGTGCGGGTCCATACGATTCCTTCCACAGGCAGAAGAGCGTGCGTGGGAGTGCCCCGGGCCGGATTCGATCCGGCACCCTCACGGCGACTGCCGGGGCTGTTGTGTGGCGAGCGGACCGGGGGTCAGGTCAGGCGGTGACGAGTGCGAGTGCGGCGAGGACCAGAGCCAGGACGTGGGCGGTCTGGTCTACGTGCGCGGCGCCACCGTTCGCGGCCCACGAGGTCTGGCCGGCGTGGGTCATCCACCACTGGACGGGCCACCGGCGGTCGATGAACGCGTGACTCGCCCCGATCCAGGCCAGCGCCAGCGCGGCCACCGGAGCGGAGAGGTCCACGTCGTCCAGGACAGCCGACCCGATGGCCAGGGCCAGGCCGCAGGTCAGCACATGCGTTGAGGCATGGCGAAGGTTCGCGAACCACCCGTCACGGCCGCAGTCGGCCTTGTGGGCGGCCTGGTGGTCGGTCTGGAGCGGATAGTCGGCCAGGAGGTGGCCGAGGTAAAGCAGGATGAAGAGTGAAGCGAACACGACGGTCGGTCCTTCCAGGTCAGGCAACCGAGGACGAGAGGTCGGTGCAGGGCACGCACATGCCGAGTGAGCGCGGGATGCAGTACCCGGCGTCACGGCGGCAGTTGGGGCAGGTGCGCCGGGCCCGCATCGCCGCCGCGAGCGCGGCCTGGCGGGCGGGGGTCATGGGGCGTACGGGTTTGGCCTGGTCGATGCGGTAGAGGTAGGCGACCAGCGGACCCCGCCGGCGGCGGGGCCGCTGGAGTTCGGCGGCGACGTCTTGGCCGCCGGGTCGCAGCCCGAGGGCGCGGAGCTGGCGGCGGGTGGCGTAGCCGTCCGGGGCCAGGCGCCACCGGTAGACGGGGAGTGTGGCCGTCACGACCCACCGCCCCCACGCGCCTGCTGGTAGGTGGCGGGGCGGGGCTTCATGGGCCGGATCTCCCACACCGACGGGTCCGGGGTGGTCGCGGCGAGGGCGGCCTTCTGGTGGGTGGCGTGGACGCTGTGCAGCTCCCCGTGATGCAGCAGCACGTAGTACGGGAGCGGGTCCACGACGGGGGTCTCGATACCGGCGAGCATCTGCCGGATGTACTCGTCGGCTTCGGCCGCCCGGACGGTCGCGGCGGCGGCTTCCATGGTGAAGAGGCGGCGGCGGTCCGCGTCGCTCATCACGTGTCCGCTCCTACCTGTGCGGTGACCGTGGCGCGGCGGGCGGTGTCGGCTGCGGCGACCCGTGCGGCGGAGCTGTAGCGGGGGGTGTCGCCCTTACGCCGACGCGGCGGGGAAGGGCGCTTCGCGGGCGCCTTGCGACCCTTGCCCGGGGCGGGGGGCATTTGGGCGGCGACCTGCGACGATGCGCGCCGGATCGGGATCACGTTCGTGTCCGTGGGCAGCACCCAGTCCACGTCACGCAGACCACCGCTGATGCGCTCCTGAAGGTCCTTCTCGGACGGGCGTCGGGCGGCGACGAGCGAGGTTGCCGAACGCACCGCGTGCTGGTGCAGTCGCGGTGTCATGCCGGGTTCAGCGGTGCCGTGCACGATCTCCCACGCCCGCCTCCACGCATCCTCGACGGGCAGGCTTCCCAGGGGTGCGGCCGACAGCAGCCGGTCCGCCACCTTCGCCACCGCCCCGTGATGACGACGACGGCTCCGCGCGTGACGACGCCGCTCCTTCTGCTCCCCGCCGCCCGCCGTCGCGGACAGGGAGGACACCCACTGCCGGACCTCGAACAAGAAAGGACCCAGCAGCGTCACCGCGGCCAGCCCGATACCGGCCGTCCGCGCATCCGCCTCCGACAGGTGCTCAAGACTGGTGCCATACCCGTAGTTGACGGTCGCGGCGAACCCGGCGGCAGCCACCACCAGACCACGCAGCAGCCACCGCACCCACCCCGGCAACTGCCGCTCGTCCGCGAACGCGACACCGGCCGCCATCACCCACGCCGCACCCTCAATCGCGAGCGGCAACGGCAACAGCATCGGGCTGATGTGCACGAAATGCAGCACCTGCGCCGGCAACGACCCGAGCGCCGACGCGGCGACCAAGGCCAAGGTGCCCTTGCGGTAGACGTTCCCCGCCGTCAGCGCCGCACCCCGACGCGCCCGCTTCCGCTCCAGCTCAGCCCGCTGCTCCTCACGAAGCTGCTGCTGCTCCTGGCGGTGCTGCTCCCGCAGACGGGCGGCCCGCTCGTCCGCGGCCCGTTCCCTCTCCGCCCTGCGCTGGTCAGCCGCAGCCCGATCGATCCGCCGCTGCTCGGCGGCGGCGGCCTGGTCGGCACGCCGGTTCTCAGCGAGCGAACCCATCACGCCACCTCCCCAGAAGCCCGGTTGGCCAGGTCCCGGCGCGCGGCCAGAACCCGGTTACGGGCCCGGCGCACACGGCGTTCGTCCAGCTCGGCCGCCGGCCGGTCCAGGGTGATGATCTGCGCGTCCAGCAACTCGACCTCCGCCCGGATCAGCGGCATCTCCGCCTCGATCGCGTCCAACTCGGCCGCCGACGGCTCACCGTCCAACGGGGCGGCCGTAACAACGGCCCGAAGTGCAGCGATGATGTTCATGAGTCGTTCTCTCCCTGTGAAGGTGGTGCGGCTCGACAGCGGCCCCGGGGTGCATCCCGGGGCCGCGCTGCGTTGATGGGGCAAGGCCAGACGGCCCCGGCTCCCCTCGGCCCCACCCGTACAGCCCTGGCGCGAGGCACCGGACTGGACGGGTGAGGGAGGCAACCGGCCTGCGATAGCCGCAGGTGAACGGTCGAACGTGCGGCCTGTGCTGCTTGGCCGCTGACACCGAGGGCGTTGTCACCCGCGCCGGTCCAGCGCGGGTGACGCCCTGCGTATTCGCTTACTCATGGGCCTTCCTCGGTTGAAGATCAGGAGATGGGCGGATGCTCGGTTCTCGTCTTCGCTCGGCGCTGCTCGGTCCGGGGAGATCCGAAGTCCCGGACGTCTGAGGTGGCAGCTTCAAGGTGTGCCGTAGCGGTTCTTTCGAGTCGGTGGCGTGTCCCCCATCCGGGGTGTTGGGCCCCGGTGTGACGGGGGCCCCTTCTCGGCCGACTGGTCTCCACTCGCCTCGGCCGGAACGGTCACGGCCGCCGTACTGCGGTGGATCACGCTGTTGAGTTGTGAACGCACCGAACTTGGCCTTTCGAGGGCTTTTTGGTGCGCACCAGAAGCATGGCATCTGGTGCGCACCAGATGCAACCCCTGGAGTCGACCTGGTGTCGGTGCGTGCCTTTAGAGAACCCGCAAAGACGAGTGCCTCGGTAGCCAACTGGGGTTAACCTCAGGGGTGTTAACCAGCTCTCACCTGGGGCTTTAGGGGAGGCGGCATGGCTAGGGGATTGAAGGCAGCGAGGGCAGCGCGAGGTTGGTCCCAGGACCGATTGGTCTACGAAATGCGGCGGGTCGCAGAGCAGCGACTACTCGACATCGCTTCGGCAGCCAGCCTCAAGACCTACATCTCGGAGTGGGAGAACGGCCGACGCGTCATGTCGGACCGGTACGCCTCGCTCCTACGGCCGCTCTTGGGCGTCACTGACGACGAGCTGCGGGGTACCGGCAGTGCACTGGAGCTGCACACGGATGGCTACGCGGACTTGCTGACCCGGATCGACGCGGCGGGCAGTCTCAGTGAGTCCATGGTCCCGTCGTTCCTGGCCCAGACCGAGCTACTCCGGTCCATGGATCGCCAGATGGGCGCGACCGGCCTGGTCGACCAGATGAACGGCCACCTTGAGGCCATGGAAGAGGCGCTCACCTTCGCCGTACTGCCTGGCATGCGCAGGCCTATCGCGACCGCGCTTGCGGGAGCGTCCACGCTCGCCGCGTGGCAGGCCTTGGACGCCGGCGCCGTGGACAGAGCATGGCGAAGGTACGAGCTGGCCAAAAAGGCCGCCCAGGATGCCGAGTCCCCCCTCTATCTTGCTCACGCCATGGGTGAGCAGGCGTATGTACTGGCGGACGCGGGCCGACCTCAGCTTGCGATCGAGCTGGTGCGGGACGCTCAGCGCGCACCCGAGCGTCAGTCGCTCCGACTGCGGGCGTGGCTCGCCGCTGCCGAGGCCGAACTCTGCGCAGGGGCTGGGGTGGGCAGAGAATCGGAGGCGCGGGCGGCCCTTGACCGAGCGACGGCCCTGCTCCCCGACGATGGGGAAGTGCGGGATGTCGACATGCTGAGCATCTTCCTCGACACGGGCCACCTCGCGCGGTGGCGTGGGAACGTCCTTGCCAAGCTCGGGGACCCCTCAGCCATGGAAGAGTTGTACGCCTCTCTGGCCAGCGCGGACGCGTCCTTCGTACGCGCGACCTCCGGTCTGCACTGCGACCTCACCCAGGCTCATCTGGCCCGGGGGGAGCTGGAAGAGGCGCGCTCGCATCTCCAGCAAGCCAGATTGCTGGCGAACCGCACGGGCTCCGTGCGGTATCGCCGTCGCGTGGAAATGCTTACCGGTCGCCTCTAGTCCGGGCGGCGAGGATGTGGAGCAACGCCACGAGGGTGCCCGACCCCATCAGCTTGCCCTCGGACATCAGCCGGGGGACATCGTCAAGGGGGATCCACGCGACCTCTCCGGCCTCTTCCGCGTCCGTGGGTTCGCCCACCTTCTCCGCTCCGCGCGCTACGAAGATCTCGTGCGGCGAGTCGACCATGCCGATCATCGGCTGGTAGCTCACGACGTGCTCAAGGGGGCCGGGACGCCAGCCCGTCTCCTCCTCGGTCTCGCGCACGGCTGTAGCCGCTGCGTCCTCGCCGGGATCCAGGATCCCTCCGGGGAGTTCCCAGCCCCATTGCTGCGGCACGAAGCGGTACCGCCACAGCATGAGCACGCGGTCCTGCTCGTCGACCACAGCGGTGACAGCCACGGGGAAGAGCCGCACCACGTGGTGCTCGAAGCGGTCCACGCCGGGAGGCTCTACGTCGACCAGGTCCAGATGGACCCAGCGGTTCTCGTAGACAGGGCGGGCGCCGTGAATCTTCCAAGGCGCCCCCTCCGCTGGCGTCGGGGCGCTCTCGCCACCGAGAATTCGGTAGGAGCTACGGTCATGGGCCTTGATGAAGTGCTCCCCCACAAGGCGCGCGAGCACCTGACGCAGTGCAGTGCGGCCGATCTCCAGCTCAGCACTCAACGCCCGCTCGGACGGCAGCTTGTCGCCGGGGCTGAATCGGCCCGACTCGATCCAGGATCGAATCGTCTCGTAGACCCTCTGAGTCTTGGGTCCCATCCTCGGCACACACTCCCGGTTCGTCGGCTGGTGCTGGCCAGCGTATCGGGGGAGCAGAACGTATGACTCGGTCATTCGAACCTCTCTTCCAGGGATTCCCTACCTCGGACGACGGCCGTAGGCGGGCCAAGGGCGCATGTTTGCGAAGGGTTGTTCCGGGATCTTGCGGCCAGTGATGATCTCCGTGGGACCGTCAACGGGGCGCTGGCAACGAACGGGTCGGGTTTCCTGAGTTCGAGGATGCGACCTCCGCGCTGAACATCCGGCGGCGAGGAAGTGAGGCAGCGGTTGGTCAGTCTCAGTTGCAGTCTCATTCGCGGGTTGATCCATGCATGTCCGCAGGCGTCCAAGGCGGTCCGTCTCGCGTGTTGAGCTGCGAAAACGCCGGAATGGCAGACGGACCCAGACGTTCATGGAACAAGATCCGACAACTTGTAATGCGTAGGTCGTCGGTTCGAATCCGACAGGGGGCTCGGCAAAACCCCAGGTCACGTGGTTCGTGACCTGGGGTTTCTCACGTTCGGGGCGCGACGGCCGCATGGCAGGGGCGTCGGCGACGCCGCACCGCCCGGGGCCGGCGACGCATGGCCGTCTCAGCGTTCCAGCAGCGTGCCCAGGGGGCCGAGGTCGAGGTTGAGGTCGTCCCGTGTCAGCCCGTGCTGCTCGCACAGTTCGTCCATGCGCTGGTCCAGCAGCATCAGCGTCGTACCGATCCGTTCCACCTGGTCGTCGGTGACGTCACCCTGGTCGCAGCGGCGGAGCGCCTGGCGCTCCATCAGCTGCCGCAGCAACTCGACGACCGTCAGCACGAGGGAGACCAGGTCGCGCCCGACCTGGTCCGGGTCCAGGTTCAGGGTGCCGTTGCCCTTCCGCACCGGATCGCGGACCGGATCGCTCGTTTCGGTAGGCGCGGGCGTCACAGCGGGCCCCCGTCCGCCCACGGGGCGGCGACTCGTTCGTTGACCGAGGACAGCAGCGCGTGCAGCGAGAGCCGGACCAGCGGGACCTCCGCGATCGCCAGCACCAGGTCTCCGCTGACCACCACGCCGGTGGCCAGTACCCGGTCCAGCAGGTCCACCAGCGGTACCCCCAGTGGTGCGCCGCTGTCGGGTCCCTCCCAGGGCACCACCTCGCCCACGTGGTCACTGATCGGCATCTAGATCACCGCCGTCCACGAACGAGTACGGAACCCAGGGGCCGGTCACTTCCAGCTCGACGCGTTCGCACCCGGGGCTCGTGCGGAGCTGCTCGACGGCACGGGTCAGGTCCGCCTCCCGGCCTTCGTCCACCAGATAGGCCGCGTTCAGCAGTTGCACCCGGCCCGCGCCGGTGACGCCCGTGTCGTGCGAGCGAAGCCGACGGCCCGCCACGGCGATGTCACGCAGGGCCCGGTCCACCGACGCCGCCGCGTTGAGCCCGGCTTCCTGCCGCTCTTCGCGCGCGCGTCGTGCGCCGCGCGCCCGGTCGAGGTAGGCGTGTCCGGGGCGGGTGGTCGTACGTGCCGCGCTCGCGGTTTCCGGTGGCGCGGCCGCGGTCAGGGTGGTCGTCGTCGGGGCCGTGGCCGGGGCCGTGGCCGTAGCCCTCGGGCCGGGCCGCTCCGGCCGGCCCGGCGCCGCATAGACCTTGACGCCCCACTCGACCCGCCCGGCGATGCGTCCCATGACCGAACGGAAGCGGCCCTCGTCCTCGCAGAGTGCCGCTCTCGCCCGCTCGTCGCTCAGGTAGAGCGTGGCCAGCGGCAGCGGGAGGGTCGGCGCGCGGCCGGCCGCCGCCGCGACCACCGCGTGGTGGGCGCGCGCGCAGTGTTCGAGCTCCGCGCGGTTCGCCAGCCGCTCCCGCAGGGCCTCTTCGCCGAACATCTCCGCGGGCACGTCCTGGACCACCGCCTCCAGCGATCCGAACCGCAGCAGCCGTACGGGGGCTCCCGCCGTCTGCCCGGCCAGCCCGGTGAGCGCGGCGGGGTCGCAGCCCTGGCAGACGGCGAAGACGTAGGTGGCGGTGGTGGCGGCCGGGAGGCCGCCCGGGGTGACGGCGGCTCCGGGCAGCGGTCGCGTCATCGGCTCCGCACCTCCTCCGCACGCTCCCCGCCCGCGTCCTCGCGTCCGGCCCGGCCGGTGTCCTCGCCCGACTCCAGCTCGGCGATCCGTTTCCGCAGCCGTGTGTTCTCCTCGTCCACGGCGGCGCGGTGTGCCCTGGTGGACAGAGCGGGGTCGGTCTCCCACCAGTCGATGCCCGCCTTCTTCGCCGTCTCGACGGACGAGACGAACAGCCGGAGACGGATGGTCAGCAACTCGATGTCGAGCAGATCGATCTTGATGTCACCGGCGATCACGATGCCCTTGTCCAGGACACGTTCGAGGATGTCGGCGAGGTTGGCGGGACCGGAGGGCATCGAGGGTACGTGGGTGATGGTCCGTTCCGTCATGGCCGGCCCTCCTCACCGCTGGTCGTCCTCATCCTCGTCCTCCTCGTACGCGTCGTCGTCCTCGCCGTCTTCGTCCTCGTCTTCCTCGTCGTCCTCGGGCTCCTCGTCCTCGTCGTCCGGCGCCTGGTCGTCCTGGTCCTCCTGCTCCTCCTCTTCCTCCTGCTGGACCACCTCCTCATGGCTGCGGACGACCTCGCCGTCGCGGATCTCGCCGCGCCAGCCCTCCACCTCCTCCGCCTGGAGCGTGACGTAGCGCTGGAAGTGCTTGAGGTCGAGGCGGAGCCGCCTGCCCTGGGCGCGCCAGATGTTGCCGAGCTTCTCGAAGAAGCCGGACGGGTAGTACTCCACGACCACCGCGACGCGGGTCAGGCTCTCGTCGAGGTAGTGAAAGCTGACCGCACCGTGCGTGGTGCCCTTCGAGCCCTCGGACGTCCACACGATCCGCTCGTCCGGGACCATCTCCTGGGTGGTGGCGTCCCAGCTGCGGCTCGACGGCCAGACCCTGACCTTCCAGTTGGTCTTGGTCTCGTCCTCGTCGTCCTTGGACACGCTGCTGACACCGTTGGTGAACGTGCCGAAGTCCTCGAACTGCGAGAAGTGGTTGTAGACCACCCGCAGCGGGCGGCCGATGTCCACGTGCTCGATGATGTTGATCGCCTTGATGTCCCCCGCCTCGCCGCCACCGTCCCCCATGCCGACCGCCTCCTTGGCCGAGCCGACCACCTTGTCCTTGGCGCCCTTCACCTTGTCCTTGGCGATCGCCTTCATCGGGTTCTCGCCCTTGCCCACCGCTGCCGCGGCGCTCGCGATGTCGCCGCCGCCCGACATGCCGTTGAGCTTGTCGGTCACCTTCCCGACCGCGTGCTTGCCCAGCGTGGACGCGTATTCCAGGACCTGGTCGCGCAACTGGTCCAGGGGTGAAGGGCCTTCACCCGAGGCCGCGTTTTTCGCCTGCTCAGCCATGGGGGTCACCTCCCGCGCCCGGAGTGGGTGGCGGGCTTCCTGCTCGTACCGCCGGGGGACGACTTCCTGACCGGCCGGCCGGCGGAGGGCCTCGACTTCGGCGGTGCCGGCTTCCGTGATCGGTCGGTCTCGGCGCCGGACTTCCTACGCGACGGTGCCGGCTCCTCGTCCTCCGGCTCCTCGTCCCGTCCGCGCTCCTCCTCTTCGCCTTCCTCGTCCTCGTCCTTCGCCTCTCCCGGGCCGCGCAGGCCCTCCGTACGCTCGCGCAGAGAGTCGACGAGGCCTTCGATGCGGCGGTTCGCCATCGCCGTGGCAGCGGTGCGGGCCGCCGTCAGGAGCTGACCTTTGACCTCCACGCTCAGTTCCTGGAACTGCGGCAGCTCGGTGACCTTCTTGAATCCCTGGGTGAGCAGGTCCTGCGGATTCAGGCCGAGACGGCGGCCGGCGACCAGCGACCCGAGGGCGAGGGCCAGCTTCGCCTTCTTGGTACGGCCGAGGACGTAGCCGCCCGCGACAGCGAGGGCAACGGCCTTCTTACAACTGTCTTCCATGGCTCGTTCCTTGCGATAGGTCCGACTCGGACGGGGAACTCGGCTCATCTGCGGGGAGTTCGGAGCGGGTGGGGGTGTGCGTCACCACGGCCGGCGTCCGGTGTTCGAGAAGGTCCAGCAGATGTTCTTCTTCGCGCTCGAACTCCTCCTCGCTGATCTCCCCCTCCTCATAGGCCCGGTTGAGTTCACCGAGGCGGGCCCGGAGCATCGGGGGGTCGCGGAATTCGCCTTCCGCGGTGTCGAGGAGGCGCCCGGCCACCCACTCGACGCCCCGTAGCGGCGCCAGGGGCAGGAGCAGCACGGCGCTGAACAGTCCCATGTCAGCCCGCGACCGCCGCACGTTCGGCCCTCGTGGGGTCGCCCGTCCGGCCGGCTGGGAGAGGCTCCGGGGTGACGAAGCTGTAGCAGGGCAGCGGGCCGGTCAGCCGCAGCTCGACGTGGTCGCTCCGAGCGGCGGTGAAGCGCTCGACCACCGCCCGGAAGCGCTCACTCCGGCCTTCCGGCACGAGGAAGGACGCGTTGAACACGCACCCGGGCACCTCGGGTCCGTGCACGAACGCGTCGGACAGGGCCCGGAGTTCGGGCAGCACCTCTTCGACGGCGGCAGTGGCGCGGCGGGCCAGGCCGCCCGCGACCGCCTCACCGAGCCGGACGTTGCCCTCGTAGGAGGGGTTGTTCCGTACGTCGGCGAGGAGCCGTCGCAGGCCCGCGTCGCCCCGGACGAGGGACTCCACGTGGTCCTGGGCCGGCATCGCCTTCACGTTCATCTCGGTGCGGCCGCCGATGCGTTCGAGCGCCTCGTGATGGCCCACGGCGGCCCTGTCGACCGCCCGTGCGACTGTCACCGCGTCGTCGGCCACCATGCCGAACCGCATCGGCAGCACGGGTGTCTCCGATCCGACTCTCAGCAACACATCCTGATGGGCCATCAGGTCACGGCGCCGGGGGCGCAGATCGTCCGGTACGTCGCTCACGACGGCGGCGAGGTCGCCCACGGGCAGCAGGCGGACCGCCGTCGCGGGCCTGCCCACGCCGGTGAGTTCCGGGGGCAGTGCCCGGTCGGCGTGGACGATGCCGTAGACGTAGACACGGGAGGTTTCCATGGCTCACGCCGTCCGGGACCGGGTGCGTCGGCCGGCGCGCGAGCTCTCGCTGTCCGAGCTGCGGGAACGGGTGCGTGACGCGCCGCGCTCGGGCGCCGGTTCCCGTTCCTCGTGCTCGCCGTCCTCGCCGTCCTCGTCCTCGCCCAGGCCGACGGCGTCCTTGAGCTTGCCGCCCACGGTCTTGGCCGTGCTCCTCGCACCGCTCTTGGCCACGCCTCCCGCCATACCGCTGAAGAGCTCCGGTACGGTCCTGGAGCTCGGGTCGTTGGCGAGGTCGAGCCGGTTGCAGATCTCCGCGAAGCGCAGATAGGTGTCCACGCTGGCGACGACGATGCGCGCGTCTATCTTGAGGATCTCGATGCCGACGAGGGACACGCGGACGAAGATGTCGATGACCATGCCGCGATCGAGGATCAGTTCGAGCACGTCGTAGAGGGTCCCTGTGCGCGGCGCACAGGCGACGGCTTCGGTGTAGGTGGCGTTGGTCGTCATGGGGGCTCTTCCTTTCGGGCGTGCAGCCTCAGTCGTCGCTCTCACCACGCCGGTAACGCCGGATCCTTCGGTACTGCGTCAGCTCGCCGTGGGGGTCCAGATCGACCTCGTAGGTGGCGAGCAGGCTGGTCGTATCCGGAATGCGGAGCACTTCCACCACATCGACGTGCACGCGCCAGCCCTGCTCGGCCCGCCGTACGGCCGACACCCCCTCCGCGTCGTGGCCGATCAGGCGGCCGAGACCGCGGCAGGCGTGCCGCGCGGCGACCTCCGGCCCGATCGTGGAGGTGGCGGTGGATTTCTTCGAGGAAGCGGCGGACTTCTTTCCGGTACGCGTAACTCGTTCGCGTTGCTCCGTCATGACTGCATTCTGAGTACCGGTACTCAGAATCCGCCTGCGGACCTGGTCCGTGCGGATGACGGAGCCCATGGCCTGCCGACGGACCTCCGGCCGCTGTTCGTGGTGCGTACGGCATCGCCCCGTGGCCGGTCGCCCCGGGCATCAGCCCAGGTCACCGCGTCCGGCGTACGACGCTTCGACGTAGTCCGGCGCGCCCTGGTCGGTCCACGGTCCGCGAGGCGGCTCGGGCGGGGTCAGACGCCGAGGACCGCCTTCGCCGTCAGGAAGTAGATGATCAGACCGGTGGCGTCCACCAGGGTGGTGACCATCGGGGCGGAGACGACCGCCGGGTCGATGCGCAGCCGTTTGGCGAGCAGGGGCATCGTGCCGCCGATGGTCGCGGCCCAGCCGCAGATCAGTACGAGGGTGATCCCGACCACCACGGCGATCTTCAGGCTGACGAAGAGCGAGCCCACCAGCAGACCGAGGGCCGCCAGGAGCGAGCCGAGGACCAGGCCGACCCGGCACTCCCGCCAGATGACCTTCAGCAGGTCCGAGCCGCGTACCTCGCCGACCGCGAGCGCGCGCACGCACGCGGTGGCGGCCTGGGCGCCGGCGTTGCCGCCCGCGCCGATCAGCATGGGGATGAACAGGGCGAGCTGGGCGACCTGCTCCAGCGTGGCCTCGAACGCCTGGGTCACGCCGATCGTCAGGGTCGCGGCGACCAGCAGCAGCATCAGCCACAGGGCGCGGTACCGGGCCAACTGCCATACCGAGGCGGCCATGTAGTGGCCGGCCCAGGGGGCGGCGCCGGCCTGCCGGGCCACGTCCTCGGAGTCGGCGGCCTCGATGACCTCCACCGCGTCGTCGATCGTGAACAGTCCGACGAGCCGGTCCTCGCTGTCGACGACGGGCAGGTTCAGGTCGTTGGTCTCCCGCATCAGTCGGGCGGCCCGCTCGGCGGAGGCGGTGGCGTACGCGGAGGTCGGCTCGGTGACCACCAGCTCCGACATCATCATGTCCGGCGGGTTGAGCACCAGTTCGCGTAGTTCCACGATTCCGGTCAGCCGCCGCCCGGAGTCCACCACGGGCAGCGTGTACACCGTCTCCGCGTCGGCCCCCTTGGCCCGCACGGTCCGCAGCGCCTGTTCCACCGTCAGGTCCTGCGGGAGCGCCACCACTTCGGGGGTCATGTAGCGCCCGACCGAGCCCTCCGGGTAGCCGAGCAGGGCGGAGGTCATCCGGCGTTCGTTCGGGCTCAGCCCGGCCAGGACCCGTTTGGCGACCTTGGCCGGAGCCTCGTTCAGCATCCGGACGCGGTCGTCGGGCTCCATGTTCTCGACCAGGTCCAGGAACGCGCGGTCGCGCAGTCCTTCGAGGATCTGCTGCTGGTTGACCGGCTCCAGTTCCTCGAAGGCCGCCAGGGCCCGGTCCTTGTCCAGCAGACGGAAGGCCACTCCGGCGTCGACCGCGTTCATCCGGGCCAGCGCGTCGGCGATCACATGGGGCTGATGGGTGCCCAGCCACTGCTGGGCGGCGAGCAGCCGGTGGTCCTTGACGAGGTCCTCGAGCGACTCGGTGGGCTCGGGGTCCGGCTCGTGGGGCAGGCGGGAGTGCGACATGGAAGGTCCTCAGCACAACGGTGAGATCGGAGATCGGGCGTCCGGAGGCCACCGCGGGCACCGTTCCATGTCCTGCTCCCGCAGGAGCGGAAAGGCGGGTGCTACGCGGTGTACGGACTACGAGGCTCACTGCGCATCGCAGGACCACCCCCGCTCTCACATCGACTGCCGGTCCATCGCGCCGCACGTCTTCAGGCGTGCTTGCAGGATACGTGCGCGCTCCGGTGGAGGCGGCGGACCCCCTCCGCGTCGGGGCTCCGCGCGTGTTCCGACGGCCGCCGCGGACTCGTAGGCTCGGGGCGTGATCGAGGTTCCTGAGGAGTTCGTGTCCGGGCAGGCGCGGTTCAACGGGGCGGCGGGCCGGGCGTTCACCGCGGCGCTGCCGGGGCTGGCCGCGCGGTTCCTGGCGGAGTGGGGGCTGCGGCGGGACGGCGCGGTGATGTACGGGATGTGCGCGCTGGTGCTGCCGGTGGTGCGGGAGGACGGCCGGCCGGCGGCGCTGAAGTTGCAGCTGGTGGACGACGAGACGGTGGGGGAGCCGGTCGCGCTGCGGGCGTGGGGTGCGGCGGGCGCGGGGGCGGTCGGTCTGCTGGAGCACGACGCGGGGACCGGGGCGATGCTGCTGGAGCGGCTGGACGAACGCCGTCCGCTGGCCGGGATGGCGGACGGGCGGGCGGCGACGGAGGTGCTGGCGCGGTCGCTGGCCCGGCTGGTGTCCGTACCGGCGCCCGAGGGGATACGGCGGCTGGCCGACGTCGCGGTACGCGTGATCGGGGCGGCGGCGGGGGCGGCCGCGGCGCTGGTGGACGAGGAGGAGCGGCGGTTGCTGGGGGACTGCGCCGCGGCCGTACGGGAGGTGGCGGGGGAGCCGGGGGACCGGCTGCTGCACTGGGACCTGCACTACGGCAACGTCCTGGCGGGGCGCGCCGAGGAGGGGCGGGCGGACCGGTGGGTGGCGCTGGACCCGAAGCCGCTCGCGGGGGACCCGGGGTTCGAACTGCTTCCCGCGCTGGACAACCGGTTCGAGGGCGACGAGGTGATGTGGCGGTTCGATCTGCTGACCGAGGTGCTGGGGCTCGACCGGGAGCGGGCGCGTGCGTGGACGCTCGCCCGGGTGCTCCAGAACGCGGTCTGGTCGACGGGCGACGGGGCGCGGCGGCTGCCGCCCGGTCACCTGGAGATCGCCCGGCGGTTGCTGCGGCGGCGTTGAGGGGTGGCCGTACGGCCCGCGTGTGCACGGGCTGTTCCGCGATCCGCCGTGCGCCCGCCGGGGATGACGGGGCAGCCCTTAGGCTGCCGCCATGATTCGTGCCGCCACTGTCGAAGACGTCCCCGCGATCCACTCCATGATCCGTGAACTCGCCGAGTACGAGAAGGCGCTCCACGAGGCGAAGGCCACCGAGGAGCAACTGCGGGAGGCGCTGTTCGGGGAGCGTCCGGCGGCGTACGCGCACCTCGCGGTCTCGGACGAGGACGGCGAGGTGGTCGGGTTCGCGCTGTGGTTCCTCAACTTCTCGACGTGGCGCGGGGTGCACGGCGTGTATCTGGAGGATCTGTACGTGCGCCCGGAGCGGCGCGGCGGCGGGCACGGGAAGGCGCTGCTCGCCCGGTTGGCGCGGATCTGTGTGGAGCGTGGGTACGGGCGCCTGGAGTGGTCGGTGCTGAACTGGAACGCCCCGTCCATCGCGTTCTACGAGTCGCTGGGCGCGCGTCCGCAGGACGAGTGGACGGTGTACCGGCTGACGGACGGGGCGCTGGCGGAGCTGGGCGGGGCCTGAGGGTTCCGGGGCGGTGCGCGGGCGTCAGGGCTGAGGTCGGGCTCATGTCCGCTTGTGGCCGAGCCCGGTGGCCGGGCGCCGGCCGGGCCCGGAGAGCTGGGCCAGGGCCAGCAGTGCCGCCTCGATGCCGCTGTTGAAGGCGACCTCGCAGAGGAGCCCGGGGGCGGCGACCTGGTCGCCCGCCAGCAGGATGCCGTCGCCCCGGTCGATCGCGGGCCGGTCGCGCCAGGTGGTACCGGGCCGGTCGACGGCCCCCGTACGGCCTGCGGCGAGGGCGTCGCGCCGCCAGGTGGTGCGGTCGCGCCAGCCGGGGAAGCCGAGGTCGAGGAGCTCCTCGGCGCGCCGGGTGGCGTCGGCGCGCGGGGCGTCGGGGGCCAGTGGGATCTGCCCCTGGACGAGCTGCTCCCCGGCGGGGGCAAGGGTGGGGTCCTGCGCGGTGAAGCGCTCGATCCAGCCGGGGGCGTCCAGGTCGGAGATGATGTACGGGTCGCCGCGCCGGCTCCGTACGGCCAGGTCGATCAGGGCGGTCCGGCCGCTGTCCCAGACCAGGGTGGGGTCGTCGAGGAGGGTGCGGGCGGCGGCGAGATGGGTGGCGACCACGACCGGGCCGGTGCGGGCGAGGTCGCGCAGGGCGGCGGAGTCGACGCGTGCGGACGTCTCGGTCCGTACGCCGAGGGCGTGCGCCCGGTCGGCCATCCGGCCGACGATCCCGGCCCAGCCCCCGACCGGGAAGTGCGCCTCGGGCGGCAGGGCGGTGGCGCGGCGGAGCCGTTCCTGGACGAAGGCGGCGGAGAGGGAGCCGGGGTCGTGGTGGAAGAGGGCCACCCCTGAGTAGTGGGCGGCCTCGCGGGCGCCTTCCTCGCCCACCTGCCGGGTCGCCCAGCTGAGGAAGTCGTGGTCCACGGGGGCGGTACGGGCCGGGCGGCGGGCGAGCCGGAACAGCGAGAGGGGCGGGGTCCGGCGCAGGACGCCGCCGCGGTGGAACCGGAAGCGCGCGCCTTCGAGGAGCGGTACGGAGGCCATCGGACCGAGAAGCCCGCGCTGCCGGAGCCACGCCCAGTGGGGTCCCCGGTGGTACAGGGCGTGGGGGCCCTCGTTGGTCAGGTAGGGGCCGTTCGCGGTCCTGGCCCGTCCGCCGAGGGTGTGGTGGGCCTCGTACAGGGTGACGGGGGCCTCGGATTCGGCGGCGGTGAGGGCCGCGGCGAGTCCGGCGAGGCCGCCGCCGACGACATGGATGCGCTGCATGACCGGGTCTCCTCGTGGGGTCGGACGGTGGGCACTTCGGTAAGGAGACGGATCGGTGGGGGCGGTCTGTGACACGGTCTGGCACGGCCCGGCTCGGCCCGGGACTCGGGACGGGCGGGGGGACTGTCAGTGGTGTACGTCACGATGGGGGGCATGGCAGAGCGAGGCAGCAGGAGCGGTGGACGCGGTGGGCGTGCGGGCGCGAAGGGCGCGGTGGCCGCGGCGCGGCGGCCGGAGATCCGGTTGCCGCCGCTCGTGGCGTACGAGGGGGAGGGGCTGGAGCCGGACGGGGACTACGACGGTGTGCGGTTCGAGGAGGTGGACCTGGCGGACGAGGCGGGCCCCGGGTCCCGTTTCATGGACTGCGAGCTGCGCGGCTGCGCCCTGGACCGCACGGAGCTGCCCCGGGCGAGGTTCCTGGACTCGGTCCTGACGGACGTGCGGGGCGTGGGCACGAACCTCGCGGGGGCGTCACTGCGTGATGTGGAGATCGTGGACGCGCGGCTCGGCGGGACGCAGTTGCACGGTGCGGTGCTCGAACGGGTCGTGGTGCGGGGCGGGAAGATCGACTACCTGAATCTGCGTACGGCGAAGCTGAAGGACGTCGTGTTCGAGGGCTGCGTGCTCTCGGAACCGGACTTCGGGGAGGCCCAGCTGACCCGGGTGGAGTTCCGGGACTGCGTGGTGCGGCGGGCCGACTTCCACGCCGTACGGATGGAGTCGGTCGATCTGCGGACGGTGGCGGAGCTCGACATCGCGCGCGGTGTGGACCGACTGGCGGGAGCGGTGATCAGCCCGGCTCAGCTGATGGAGCTGGCACCGGCGTTCGCGGCCCAGATCGGGGTGCGGGTGGAGGCGTAGGAGGGAGGGGGCTCGTTCGGGGTGCGGCCGTCGGGGGCGGGGCGCGTGCGGCTGTCGCGCGCGTTTGGGGTCGCGCGGATCCGGGTCGCGCGCGTCCGAGGCGGGCGGGGCGGCGGGTTCAGACGCGGGGGAAGCGGGCCTGGAGGTCCCAGACGGCCGGGTTGTCGGCGAGGCCCTCGTGGAGGTCGGCCAGGTCGGCGATCAGGTCGTGCAGGAAGTCGCGGGCTTCGCGGCGCAGCAGGGAGTGGCTGAAGGTGAGCGGCGGTTCCTCGCCGGGCATCCAGTCCGCCTCGACGTCCACCCAGCCGAAGCGGCGCTCGAAGAGCATGCGGTCGGAGGACTCGGTGAAGTCCAGCTCGGCGAACTGCCGGCGGTGGGAGCGGTTGCCGCGCGGGTCCTGGTCGATCTGCTCGACGATGTCGCACAGGGCCCAGGCGAAGTCGAGCACCGGAACCCATCCCCAGGCTGTGGACAGCTCGCGGTCCGCCTTGGTGTCGGCGAGGTAGACGTCGCCGGAGAACAGGTCGTGCCGTAGGGCACGGACGTCCGCGCGGCGGTAGTCGGTCTGCGGGGGGTCCGGGAAGCGCCGGGAGAGGGAGTAGCCGATGTCGAGCACGGTCCGATGGTGTCATGCCCACCGAGTGTCCCGCGCCGACCGGGGGCGGGCCCGCAGTCGGCGCGGGTGGCTCGACCGGGGCCGGGCCCGCGCGGCTCCGAGCCCGGACCGGCCCGAGCCTGGCCAGCCCGGGGCCGAGCCGATCCAGCCCGGTCCGAGCCGAGCTGGTCCGAGCCGAGCCGTCCCGTACTGGCCCGTCCGTCCCCCCGTCCGTACCGGGCCCAGCCGCAAGGCGTGGAGTGCGGTCCCGCCTCCGTACCGCCCCGCCCCGTCCCCGTCCGGACGCGCGGGAGCCCCCGGGGCGCCGAAGCGGTGGGCCGGGGGCTCTCGGTGACGTTACGTCAGAGGTTGACGCCGAAGTCCTGGGCGATGCCGCGCAGGCCCGAGGCGTAACCCTGGCCCACCGCGCGGAACTTCCACTCGGCGCCGTTGCGGTAGAGCTCGCCGAAGACCATGGCGGTCTCGGTGGCGGCGTCCTCGCTCAGGTCGTAGCGGGCGATCTCGGTGCCGCCGGCCTGGTTGATGATGCGGATGAAGGCGTTGCGCACCTGGCCGAAGTTCTGGCTGCGGGCCTCGGCGTCGTAGATGGAGACCGGGAAGACGATCTTGTCGATGTCCGCCGGGAGGCCCGCCAGGTTGACGTTGATCTGCTCGTCGTCGCCCTCGCCCTCGCCCGTGACGTTGTCACCGGTGTGGACGATGGTCTGGTCCGCCGTCGCCTTGTTGTTGAAGAAGACGAAGTGGCCGTCGGAGTAGACCTTGCCGGCCGTGTTGACCGCGATCGCCGAGGCGTCGAGGTCGAAGTCGGTGCCGGTGGTGGTGCGGACGTCCCAGCCGAGGCCGACCGTGACGGCGGTCAGGCCCGGTGCCTCCTTGGTGAGCGAGACGTTGCCGCCCTTGGACAGGCTTACTGCCATGGGAAGTCCCTTTCCTCGTCGTGTGCGGGCTTCGTGCCATCACGAAGCTACCGTCACTGGTCCTAACGCAGGCAGTGGACCATGAGGTTCCTGCTCCCTTTACTTTCTTTGCCGAACTTCTTGTCGAACGCGGGCAAAAGAAGGTGACGAACAGGTGCCGGGGCGGGGACCATGGGTGTCATGTCCGGGCCCTATGTCATCCGCGGTTCGGTCTCCCTGCCGGAGGCCGAGCTCATGTGGCGTTTCTCCCGCTCGTCGGGACCCGGCGGGCAGCACGTCAACACCAGCGACTCCCAGGTGGAACTCCGGTTCGACCTGGCGGCGACCGAGGCGCTGCCCGAGGTGTGGAAGGCCCGTGCGCTCGAACGTCTGGCGGGCCGGCTGGTGGGCGGCGTGGTCTCCGTACGCGCCTCGGACCACCGTTCGCAGTGGCGTAACCGCGAGACGGCCGCCGTGCGACTCGCGGCGCTGCTCGCCGAGGCCACGGCCCCGCCGCCGAAACCGCGCCGCAAGAAGCGCGTCCCGCGTGGGATCAACGAGCGCCGCCTGCGCGAGAAGAAGCAGCGCGGCGAGACCAAGCGCGGCCGCTCCGGCCGCGATTGGTGACACCGGCGCCGGCACATGCTCCCCGTAAGGCCGGGAGGGCTCTGCGGCCCGGAGGGCTCTACGGCCGGGAGGTACGGGCCGTGGGCCTCAGTCCAGCCGGCGGTAGCGCCCCTTGAAGTACGTCAGGGGTTCACCTTCGGCGCTCGGCAGTTCGGCGGTCAGCACCCGTCCGATCACCAGGGTGTGGTCGCCCGCCCGCACCCGCTGCTCCGTACGGCACTCCAGCGTCGCCAAGGCGCCGCCGACCAGCGGTGCGCCCGTCATCTCGCCCCGGAGGTAGGGGACACCCTCGAAGAGCAGGCGGTCGCTGATCCGGCCCTTCATGGCGAACATCGCCGCGATCTTCCGCTGGTCCTCCGCGAGCACCGAGACCGCCCACAGCGGCTGCTCCGCCAGCAGGTCGTCCATCCGTGAGTCGTTGCGTAGGCTGACCATGACCAGCGGGGGGTCGAGGGACACCGAGACGAAGGCGGTCGCCGTCATCCCGACGTCCTCGCCCCGGCCGTGGGCGTCGAGGGGTGGTTCCTCGGCCGTGATCAGCACCACCCCCGCGGCCAGGCGGGCCAGGGCGGCACGGAATGCGTCGTTGCTCACCCCTTCAGCATGCGGTATGGGCGCGGGGGGCGGGGTGGAGGAAGTCGTCTGCGGCACATCAGGCACGCTAGTGGCCCCGGATGTGCCGCCGCATCGGGCCAGGGGACCAGCCGGGTCCTAGGACTCCGGCCGGAACGACGCGCCGCGACCGCACCCGGCACGCGCCCCACGCACCGCACCCACCCCACCGCCGCGCACGCCCACCCGGACTTTGCGTTCGGGAAACAACGGAACGGGGCAGAAGGCGGCTTGTCGGGTAGCCGTCACTCCTGCGACGCTTGTTGTGACTTGGGACACAGAGGCCACTATTTGTTGACCCTGTGTACCGGGTGCGCAGCGCACTGTGATTCAGTGACCGTGACACTGCGACAAGTACGTCGATATGAAATCTGGAGTTGCTGTCGAGGTCTCGGGGAGTGCGAGCGATGGAGGCCGAGTCGGAGCCGTATGTCCGCCTTGCGACCATGCGGCAGCTGCACCAGGCCGTCGCTGATCTCAACAGGGCGCGGAGTCTGGCCGACACCTTGCAGGCCGTGGCCGACGGCATCGTCACCGGGCTCGGCTACGAACTGGGCTGCGTCAACCTGGTACGCCCCGACGGCGATCTCGTCGTCGCCGCCTTCGCCGGGAACTCCGCCGCGGAGGCGCTGATCACCGGCCGTGTGGGCTCCCGCGAGTCCTGGGAGCGCCGGCTGTCCATGGGCGAACCCTGGGACGAGCTCCGGTTCATCCCGCACACCGACGGCTGGGTCCTCCTCGACGACGACGTGCCCCAGTGGCACACCGACGGACCCGAGCCCCGCTTCGAGGACGAGTGGCACCCCCTGGACCGGCTGTACGCCCCCATGTACGCCTCCGGCGGAGGTATGGACCTCTTGGGCGTCCTCTCCGTCGACCGGCCGCGTAACGGCCGCCGGCCCGGTGCCTGGGGCCGGGAGGCCCTCCAGATGTACGCCTCCCAGGCGGCGATTGCGATCAGTAACGCTCGCCTGCGAGCAAACATGCAGCGCGCCCTGGTCCGTCTGGAGCGCGAGCAGCAGGCGCTGCGGGCCAGCGAGGAATCCTTCCGCCAGGCCTTCGAGTACGCCCCCAGCGGGATGGCCATCGCCGAGATGGGCGGCGACCAGCACGGCAGGCTGCTGCGGACCAACGACGCGCTCTGCCGTCTGATGGGCCGCCCCGCCTCCGTGCTGCGGCGGTACTCCTTCGCGGACCTCGTCCACCCCGAGGACATCGGCACCCTGCTGCGGACGTCCGCCGAGGGAGGCCGGGCGGAGCTGCGGCTCGGCCGCCGGGACGGCACCTACCTCTGGGTCTCGCTGCGCAACTCCGTGGTCGCGGACACCGCCGACGGCCCGCGCTTCCTGCTCACCCACGTCGAGGACATCGAGGAGCGCAAGCGCAACGAGCTGAACCTCGCCCACCGGGCCTCCCACGACGCGCTCACCGGCCTGCCCAACAGCGCCGAGCTGCGCTCCCGGCTCAGCGCCCGGCTGTGTGAGAGGCCTCACTCGGTGGCCGCCTCCGCCGCTTCCTCCGCCTCCACGGCGATCGAGGCGCTGGACGCCGCGTACGGGGACACGGGCCCCTCGCCCGCGCACGGCTACCGCGCGGACGGCCTCGAGGGGGACGCGGCCCCCGACGGCGGGCCGTACGACCACCATGTGCACACCGTCGCCCCGCACGAGGAACGCGACGACGGCTCGAAGGGCCTGGCGGTCCTCTTCTGCGACCTCGACGGCTTCAAGTCCATCAACGACCGTTTCGGACATCACACGGGTGACGCGGTTCTCATCGAGGTCGCCAGGCGGCTGACCACCTGCGTACGGGACGGGGACACCGTCGCCCGGCTCGGGGGTGACGAATTCGTCGTCCTCGCGGACGGGCTCGCGGCGGCGGATGCCGCAGATCTGGCCGTACGCTTGCGTAACGCCATCATTCCGCCCATCAGGGTGGACGGCCGGGCCGTCAGGGTCGGCGCGAGTTTCGGCATCGGCTGGGCCGAGTGCGGCATGACGGTGGAAGAGGTCCTGAGCTCCGCCGACCAGCGGATGTACGTGGAGAAGCGGTCCCGGTCGAAGGTTCACCGCAGAGCCGGCTGACGTTCACGCCCCTGTCCTTCCCGTACCACGCCCGGTTTCCGGGGCGGCCGAGGGCAATTCGAGGTCTGCTCCGTTCGGGGTAGGCTCGGCCGGTCGGCGACGGCTGGCGACATGGTGAGGAGTGACCCAGGGATGACGGCCGGGAACAACGGCGCGAGCAAACCCGAGGACGACGATCCGTTCGGCTATCTGTACGCGGACGGGCAGGCGGCGGGTGCCCAGCCGCCGGGACAGGGCGGCTACGGCTACCCCGGCCCGGCCGCGCAGCAGCCCGGCGTGCCCAGAACCTCGTACAACCAGGTGCGGACCGTCGGCGAGCGCCAGTACGGGCAGGTCCCTCCGCAGCAGGCCTACGGCCAGCAGCCCCCGCCGCAGTACGGCGGGCCGAACCCGCAGTACGCGGCCCCGGAGACCTACCCGGGCGGTGCGCCGACCGCTCCGCACGGCGGCGGCCGGGGCGGCGGTCCCGGGCGTGGCGGCCCCAACACGAAGGTGCTGCTGATCATCGCGGTCGCCGTGGTCGCGGTGGTGCTCATCGGTATCGGCGCCGCGCTGATGACGGACGACGACTCCGACAAGAAGAAGCAGGAGGCCGGTTCGTCGGCGGGCCCCGCCGGTGAGGCCGAGGAGTCCCCGGAGCCGACGAAGTCGGCCGAGGAGGACGACCCGGAGCCGGTCGAGCTGCCCAAGCAGGACGCGGCGACGCTGACGCTCGGCGGTACGGCGGCCCTGGACAGCTCGGTCAAGGGCGCCAAGGGCGCGAACGGCCAGTACATCAGCCTCAACGAGGTGGGCCGGTCGGCGACCTGGACGGTGGACGTGCCGGAGGACGGGCCGTACACCCTCTACGTGACCTACGGAGTGCCCGGCAAGGACGCCAAGACGTCCCTGACGGTCAACGACGAGGACCCCCGCTCCATCAACATGAAGAACTACGCGCAGGCCGCGGAGGGTGACCTGGAGAAGGGCTGGACCAACACGTACGCGTGGGTGCAGCTGAAGAAGGGCTCCAACACGCTGATGCTGTCGTGCCGTGAGGGCGACTCGTGCGACGCCAACCTCGACCAGCTGGAGCTGAAGTCGGGCCACACCAAGTAGCCCGTTCGTCCCGGGGAAGCACGCGGAACACACCCGCGGAACACCTCCCCGGACCGCCGGACACCACCCCGCGCCCCGGTTCTCGCCCGAGAGCCGGGGCGCGGTCGTACGACGGCCCGCCCCGTGGTGTTCCGGAAGGTTCGCGCGGCTCAGGTGGCCGGGCTGTGGCGCTCGACCGTGACGCGGGGCAGCAGCTCCTCGTAGACGGTGGGGTCGAACTCACCCGCCGTGGGGGCCAGTACGGTCGCCGTCGCCAGGGACACCGCCCGCGCCAGCCGGCCGGGCCAGTCCAGCCCCTCCGTGAGCCCGGAGAGCAGCCCGGCCACCGCGGAGTCACCCGCGCCCGTCGGATTGCCCCGGACCGGGGCGGGGGGAGCGGCCCGCCAGATGCCGTCCGGGGTGACGGCGAGCAGCCCGTCCGCGCCCAGCGAGGCGACCACGCTGTGCGCGCCCCGGCGGCGGGCGTCACGGGTGGCGCGCAGCGGTTCGCGGGCACCGGTGAGCTGGGCCAGCTCGTCGGCGTTCGGCTTGACGAGGTCGGGGCGGGCGGCGATGCCGCGGCGCAGGGGTTCGCCGCTGGTGTCCAGCAGGGCGGGCACCCCGGCGGAGCGGGCGATCCGGACCAGGTCCGCGTACGCGCCGACGTGGATGCCGGGCGGCAGGCTGCCGCAGAGGGCGACCGCGTCGGCCCCGTCGAGGAGTTCGCGGTACGTGCGCAGGAACGTGTCCCACTCGTCGGGGCCGATGTGCGGTCCGGGCTCGTTGAGCTGGGTGGTGTCCCCGGTGGCCCGGTCCACGACGGCGACGGTGCGCCGGGTGCTGCCCGCCACCTCGACGAGGGCGTCGGCGGGGCGGTGGGGGAGCGCGGCGAGCAGGTCGCGCAGGACGGCTCCGGTGGCGCCCCCGGCGAAGCCCGTGACCACGGTGTCGTGGCCCAGCAGGCGCAGCACCCGGGCCACGTTGACGCCCTTGCCGCCGGGGCGTTCGGACATCTCGCCGACCCGGTGGCTGGTGTGCGGGACGAGGGCGGGGACGCTGTAGGTCAGGTCGAGCGCGGTGTTCAGCGTGACGGTCAGTATCACCCGCACCGGCTCCCGGTTCGTTCGTAGGACGGCCCCCGCGCCGTCTCCTCCGTATGGCGCGTCGTTGGTGATCATGCCAAAGAGGCGGCGGCGGTCCCAGTCCCCCGGGACAACCGCCGTCTCTTCGTTACGTGTTCAATCTGTTGCCCGGCTCAGGTGGGATCGACGATCCACGCGCCGCGGCGCATGACGCCCTTGAGCGTGAAGTCCTCGTCCAGGACCACGAGGTCGGCGTCCTTGCCCGGTTCGAGGGAGCCGACCCGGTCGGCCAGGCCGAGCAGTCGCGCCGGGTTGGCGGAGATGGACCGGACGACGTCCTCGACGGGGATTTTGTCGACGGTGACGGCCCTGCGGAACGCGGTGTCCAGGGTCAGGGTCGAGCCGGCGATCGAGCCGCCGTCCACGAGCCGGGCGACGCCGTCCCTGACCTCGACGCCGAGCGGGCCGAGGAGGTAGTCGCCGTCGGCGGACCCGGCGGCGTCCATGGCGTCGGTGATGAGCGCGACCCGGCCGGCGCCCGCGTGGTGGTAGGCCAGTTCGAGGGCGGCGGGGTGCAGGTGCGTCCCGTCGTTGATCAGCTCGACGGTGACGCGCTCGTCCTCCAGGAGGGCCGCGATGGGTCCGGGCGCGCGGTGGCCGAGGGCGGGCATCGCGTTGAAGAGGTGGGTGGCGACGGTGGCGCCGGCCTCGATCGCCGCGACGGTCTGCTCGTAGGTGGCGTCCGTGTGCCCGACGGCGGCGATCACGCCGTGCTCGGCGAGCAGCCGTACAGACTCGATGCCGCCCGGGAGTTCGGTGGCCAGGGTGACCATCTTCGCCGTACCGCGGGCGGCGTCGACCAGCTTGCGGACCTCGGCGGGGTCGGGGTCGCGCAGCAGCGCCTCGCTGTGGGCGCCTTTGCGGCAGGGGGAGATGAAGGGGCCCTCGAAGTGGATCCCGGCGAGTTCGCCCTGCTCCACCAGTTCGGAGAGCATCCCGGCCTGCCGGGCGAGGAAGTCCAGGTCGCCGGTGACGGTGGAGGCGACGACGGTGGTCGAGCCGTGGGCGCGGTGCGTCCGGACGCCGGTCAGGACGTCCTCGGCGGTGCCGGTGGCGAAGGAGGCGCCGCCGCCGCCGTGGTTGTGCATGTCCACGAAGCCGGGGACCACCCAGTGGCCCCCCAGGTCGACGGTCCGGGCGCCGTCCGGCGTGCTGCCGGCGATCCGGGTGCCCTCGACGATCACCCGGCCGTTCTCGACGGTCCCGGTGGGAAGTACCACCCGGGCACCTGCGAGAACTGTGCTGTCTGCGCGTCCGGCCATCAGGCGGTTACCTCCGTGGAGAGTAGATCCCAGGCGAGCAGCCCCGCGCCCAGGCATCCGGCGGTGTCCCCGAGGGCCGCCGGGACGATGTGGGGCAGCTTCTGGAACGTGACGCGTTCCTCGACGGCCGCACGCAGTGGTGTGAACAACGTTTCCCCCGCCTCGGCCAGACCGCCACCGATGATCAGCGTGCGGGGGTCCAGCAGGGTGAGGGCGGTGACCAGCCCGGCGGCCAGCGCGTCCACGGCGTCCTGCCAGACGCGCAGGGCGGCGGGGTCGCCGGAGGCCACGGCCTTGGCGCAGTCCGCCGCGTCGGCGTCCGGGTCGCCGGACGCCTGGGCCCAGGCCCGGGAGACGGCGGAGGCGGAGGCCAGCGTCTCCAGGCAGCCGCGCTGTCCGCAGCCGCACGCGGGGCCGTCCGGGCGCACGACGACATGGCCGATCTCGCCCGCGTAGCCGTGGGCGCCCGCCTCGATGGTGCCCGCGATGCCGATGGCCCCGGCGATGCCGGTGCCCAGCGGCACGAACAGGAAGCGGTCGGCGCCCCGGCCCGCGCCGATCCGGCCCTCGGCGAGGCCCCCCGTCCTGACGTCGTGGCCGAGCGCGACGGGGATGCCGCCGAGCCGCTCGCCGAGCAGGGCCCGCAGCGGGACGTCGCGCCAGCCGAGGTTGGCGGCGTAGACGGCGATGCCCTGGTCGGCGTCGACGATCCCCGGTACGGCCACCCCGGCGGCGACCGCGCCCGCGCCGAACCGCTCCGCCCCGTGCGCGTACAGCTCCGCCGCGAAGTCGAGGATGCCGTCCACGACGGCCTCGGCGCCGCGCTCCCTGCCGGTGGCGCGGCGCGCCTCGTGGAGCAGGGTGCCGTCTTCCCCGACCAGTGCGGCCTTCATTCCTGTGCCGCCCACATCGAGGGCGATGACATGTCTCACGGGAGACAGTTTCGCCCGTGGACCCCCAAAAGGTCTAGTCCACTAGCGCAGTTTGTTGCGTACGCATACAAACGACCCGGCCCCGCCCCCTGCTACATTGCCGAATCGATACCGCGTTGGTGTAGACCACCACGCGCGGACCACACGCGGGCATGAAGAGGGACGGGCGAGACGGTGCAGCGGCGCTATACGGGTGTGACCGCGGCGGTGGCCGCCCTCGGTCTGACGGCAACGTTGTCGGGGTGCGGGACGGACGGCGGCTCCGGAGGTGTCACCCTGAAGCTGGTCGCCGCGGACTACGGCACCGGCGCGGAGAACAGCTCGAAGAAGTACTGGGACGACCTCGTCACCACGTTCGAGAAGACCCACCCCGGCATCAAGGTCGACGTCACCGTCCACTCCTGGAAGGACGTCGACCGCGAGGTCGCCGACATGGTCAAGCGCGACGAGGCCCCGGACATCGCGCAGATCGGCGCGTACGCCGACTACGCCAAGGCCGGCAAGCTCTACCGCGCCAACGAGATGCTCGCCATCCGGACCGAGTCCAACTTCCTCCCCTCGCTCAGCGAGGCGGGCAAGGTCGGCAGCGCCCTGTACGGCCTCCCGTTCGTGGCGAGCACCCGGCTGCTCTTCTACAACAAGGGGCTGTTCGCACAGGCCGGCATCGACGCCCCCCAGACCTGGGACGACATCGGCGCCGACGCCGAGAAGCTCAAGAAGAGCGGGGTGACCTATCCCTTCGCGCTGCCCCTCGGCCAGGAGGAGTCCCAGGCCGAGACCCTGATGTGGCTGCTCAGCGGGGGTGGCGGCTACACCGACGACTCCGGTACGTACGCCATCGACTCCGCGGCCAACGTCGAGACCTTCCAGTGGCTGAGGGACGACCTCGTCGGCAAGGGGCTCACCGGGCCGGTCGCCCCCGGCAAGCTCGACCGGGCGAAGGCGTTCGAGGCGTTCACCAAGGGCGAGGTGGGCATGCTCAACGGCCATCCGACGCTCATGCAGGACGCCGAGAAGAAGGGCGTCGAGGTCGGCATGGTCCCGCTGCCGGGGCCCGACGGTCCGACCGAGGGTTCGATGGGCGTGGCCGACTGGATGATGGGCTTCAAGCAGAACGGCCACCGCAAGGAGATAGGCACCTTCCTCGACTTCGCGTACGAGGACACGAACGTCCTGGCCTTCGCCGACGCCTACGACCTGCTGCCGGTGACCGGGAGCGCGTCGGCGCGGATGGAGGCCGACCGCAAGCAGAAGAAGCTGCACGACTTCGTGGCGGCGCTGCCCAACTCCCAGCTCTACCCGTTCGGCAAGACGTCATGGGCGCAGGTCAGCGAGGCGGTCAAGGAGAAGATCGGCTCCGCGGTCGAGCCGGGCGGCAACCCGGAGACCGTGCTCGGGAACATCGCCTCCGTGGCGCGTGAGGCGGAGAGCGCGGAGTAGGTTGGGCGATATGACCGCCGCCGACCAGGGCCCCGATGCCGCGCTCTCCGACCAGGAGCGCGCGGTGCTGGCGGTGGAACGGCAGTCCTGGCCGGGTCCGGGCGCCAAGGAACGCGCGATCCGGGAGCGGCTGGGCATCTCCCCGGTCCGCTACTACCAGCTCCTCAACGCCCTCCTGGACGACCGCCGCGCCCTGGCGGAGGACCCGGTCACGGTCAACCGCCTGCGCCGGATCCGCGACACCCGGCGCCGGAGCCGCTGACCCGCGCGGCCCCTTCCCGCCTCCCGGTCCCTTCCCGCCTCCCGGTCCCGGAGCGGCTGACCCGCGCGGCCCCTTCCCGCCTCCCGGCCCCGGCCGGGGCCCCGACGCCCGCCCGTCCACCGGCCGATCCACCCCGCACCCCCGGCCCGGCCCCGATACGCTCGCCCCATGGCCACCCCGGACCCCCTCCGCCCCCTGCCGGCCCCGTCCACCGAGGCCGGCCGCGACGGGCTCGCCGCGCTTCTCGCCCGCCCCGCCCGTGCCGTCGTCGCGCTGGACTTCGACGGCACACTCGCCGACATCGTCCCGGACCCCGAGCAGTCCCGCGCCCACGCCGACGCCGTCCCTGCCCTCTCCGCGCTCGCCCCGCGGGTCGCCTCGGTGGCCGTGATCACCGGCCGCCCGGCCGACGTCGCCGTCCGGTACGGCGGTTTCGCCGGGGCACCCGGCCTGGACCACCTCGTCGTGCTCGGCCACTACGGCGCCGAGCGGTGGGACGCCGCCACGGACACCGTCCACGCCCCCGAACCGTCCCCGGGCGTCGAGGCCGTCCGCGCCGAACTCGCCGCCGTCCTGGAGCGGACCGCCGCCGAGGGCGCACGGGTCGAGGACAAGGGCCACGCCCTCGCCGTCCACACCCGCCGGGCGACCGACCCCCAGGCCGCCTTCGAAGCCCTGCGCGGCCCGCTGACCGACCTCGCCGGACGGCACGGCCTGATCGTCGAACCCGGCCGTCTCGTCCTGGAGTTGCGCCCGCCGGGCATGGACAAGGGTGTGGCGCTGGCGGAGTACGTACGGGAGACGGGCGCCGAGGCCGTGCTGTACGCCGGGGACGACCTCGGGGACCTCGCCGCGTACGCCACCGTGGAGGCGCTCCGCGCCCAGGGCGTCTACGGCCTGCTGGTGTGCAGCGGCACCGAGGTCCCCGAACTCGCGGCACGGGCCGACCTGCTGCTGTCCGGCCCGGCGGAGGTGGCGGACCTGCTGGCGTCGCTCGCCCGCCACCTGGAGCTGGACGGGACGGTCCCGGCCGACTGGCCCCGGGCCGACTGATCCGGACGGCCGGTCGCGACCGGCCGGTCCCGCCCGACCCGGCCCGGCCCGGCCCGCAGGTCCCGGCCGGCTAGGCGCGCAGCGCGTCCAGCTGGTCCAGGAACCACCGCTGCGGCGGCAGCGCCGTCGCCGCGTCCGCAAGACGGCCGGTGCGGGCCGACCGCTCGTCGTCGTCCAGGGTCAGCGCCTCGTGCAGGGCCGCCGCCGTGGCCGACACGTCGTACGGATTGACCACGATCGCGTCCTCGCCCAGCTCCTCGTAGGCACCCGCCTCCCGGGAGAGCACCAGGGCACAGCCGTCGTCGGAGACGACCGGGACCTCCTTGGCGACCAGGTTCATGCCGTCGCGGATCGGGTTGACCAGGGCCACGTCCGCCAGCCGGTAGGCGGCGAGGGAGCGGGCGAAGTCGTCGTCGACGTGGAGCAGGACGGGGGTCCAGTCCGCGGTGCCGTACGTCGCGTTGATGTCCTCGGCGACCCGCCGGACCTCCGCCGTGTAGTCGCGGTAAACCGCGAGATCCTGCCGTGAGGGGTAGGCGAACGCCACGTGCACCACGCGCTCCCGCCACTCGGGGCGCTCCTCCAGCAGCGCCCGGTAGGCGTGCAGCCCGCGCACGATGTTCTTGGAGAGTTCCGTGCGGTCCACCCGGACGATCGTCTTCCGGCCGGCGCCCACCTGCTCCCGCAGGGTCGCCATCCGCCCGTCCACGTCCGCCTCGTGCGAGCGGCGGCGCAGGAAGTCCGCGTCGGCGCCGAGGCCGTGCACACCGATGCGGGTCCCGCCGGTGCCGCCCAGGATCTCCGTGCAGCAGCCGATGAACGCGTCCGCCCAGCGGCGGGTCAGGAACGCGGCCCGGTCGGCGCCCAGGATGCCGTGCAGCACCTGCTCGCCGATGTCGTCGGGCAGCAGCCGGAAGTAGTCGACGGGCGCCCACGGGGTGTGCGAGAAGTGCCCGATCCGCAGGTCGGGGCGGAGGTCGCGCAGCATGCCGGGGACGAGCGTCAGGTGGTAGTCCTGCACGAGGACCGCCGAACCGGGGTCGGCCTCCTCCGCGAGCGCCTCGGCGAAGGACCGGTTGTACGCCTCGTAGGACGCCCACCGCCGCCGGAACTCCGCGTCGAAGACGGGCTCCACCGGCGTCTGGTACAGCATGTGGTGGACGAACCAGAGCACCGAGTTCGCGATGCCGTTGTACGCGTCGGTGTGCACGGAGGGGTCGATGTCGAGCATCCGCACACCGGGCTCGGACACCCCGCGCCGCACCGCCTCGCGGTCGCCGTCACTCAGGGCCGCGCACACCCACACCTTGTCCTCGACGGCGCTCAGCCCGGAGACGAGCCCGCCCCCGCCCCTTTTCGAGTCGAGCGAGCCGTCCTCCCGCGGGGTGTACGACACGGGGCCGCGGTTGGACGCGACGAGGACCTTGGCAGCGTGCTCGGAGACCATGTACCCGAACCTAGCCCGAAGCGGAAGCCGCCAAACGTGACAAGGCCCGAGGGCCTGGGAACCCGGCCGTCCGGGCCCCGGCCCGACGGCCTGAGGGCCGGCCCTCAGGCCGCCCGGCGGGAGGCGTACTCGGCGATCCGGGCCATCGGCGGCCGCTCCTCGGTGTCCACCGGGTAGGTGCGCGGTTCGAAGCCGTGCTCGCCCCGCTCGAACTGGGTGATCTCGGGCCGCACCAGATGGCCCCGGGACAGCCGTAGCTGCGCGGTGCGGTAGATCGCGGCGGCCATGCGGCCCAGCGCCCGGCCGTCCTGGTGGCGGTGTTTGCGTACGCCGACGTCCACCTGGCCGAGCGCGTCCAGACCCACCGTGTGCAGGGCGTCCACGAGCAGGCCCAGCTCCACCCCGTAACCGACGGGGAAGGGGAGCTGTTCGAGCAGGGAACGGCGGACCGCGTACTCCCCGCCCAGCGGCTGGACGAAGCCCGCCAGCAGGGGCCAGTGCAGGTTGAGCAGCGGGCGGGCCACCAGCTCGGTGACCCGGCCGCCCTGGCCGGTGCTCTCGCCCAGCGGCCGGTCGTACATGGCCTTGACGAACTGCACCGAGGGGTCGGTCAGCAGCGGGCCGACGGTTCCGGAGACGAAGTCCGCCGAAAAGTCCTTGAGGTCGGCGTCGATGAAGCAGACGATCTCACCGGTGGTCACCAGCAGGGAGCGCCACAGCACCTCGCCCTTGCCGGGGACGGCCGGTATCCGGGGCAGGACCGCGTCCCGGTGCACGACCCGCGCCCCCGCCGCGCGGGCGACCTCGGCGGTGGCGTCGGAGGAGCCGGAGTCGATGACCACCAGCTCGTCGACCAGCCGGACCTTCTCCATCAGCTCGCGCCGGATCTCCGCGACGATCGCGCCGACCGTCGCCTCCTCGTCCAGCGCCGGCAGCACGACGCTCACGCTCGCGCGGTGCGGGTCCTTCTCCCTGGCCGCCGTGAGGCGGTCGAGCGGACGGTCGGCGGCCGACCAGGAACGCCTGGTCAGCCAGCGTTCGACCTCTTCCAGCACGGTCGGTACTCCCTGCATGTGATCCATCTCGCGGTTCGGACGACTACCTCCATCGTCCGGGGCTTCGGTTACAGTCTTGAACAACGCGGATGGCCCTCGCATGTCGGGGTCGGTCCGCCGATAAACGCCCGGATCCACGGATCCGGTGCCATAGCGCTCATCCAGAGGGACAGAGGGAACGGCCCGTTGAAGTCCCGGCAACCCCCCCGCCGCACCGAGAGGTCAGGGCGGGGAAGGTGCCAATTCCGTCTTGTGGCGAAATCCGTCACGAGGAAGATGAGGAGAAAGGGCCTCCGCCATCATGGCTGTGCAGACAGTTGCCGCGAACGACCCCGCTTCCACCGTGGACCTCGGTCCCGCCGCGGCGCTTTCCTGCCGCGAATGCGGTGAGCGATTCCCCCTCGGCCCCCTTTTCGCCTGCGCGTCCTGTTTCGGGCCGCTCGAAGTGGCGTACGACCTGCCGAGCGGCTCGCCCGAGGAGCTGAAGAAGCGCATCGCCGAGGGCCCGGCCAACATCTGGCGCTACGCGCCGCTGCTGCCCGTGCCGTCCGACGTCGCGGACAAGCCCAACATCAACCCCGGCTTCACCAAGCTGGTCAAGGCCGACAACCTCGCCCGTGAACTGGGCGTCACCGGCGGCCTGTACGTCAAGGACGACTCCGGCAACCCCACGCACTCCTTCAAGGACCGTGTCGTCGCCATCGCCGTCGAGGCCGCCCGCGCCTTCGGGTTCACCACCCTCTCCTGCTCCTCGACGGGCAACCTCGCCGGCGCGGTGGGCGCCGCCGCCGCCCGCGCCGGTTTCCGCTCCTGCGTCTTCATCCCGCACGACCTGGAGCAGGGCAAGGTCGTCATGGCCGCCGTCTACGGCGGTGAGCTGGTCGGCATCGAGGGCAACTACGACGACGTCAACCGCTTCTGCTCGGAGCTCATCGGCGACCCGCTCGGTGAGGGCTGGGGCTTCGTCAACGTCAACCTGCGCCCGTACTACGGCGAGGGCTCCAAGACCCTGGCGTACGAGATCTGCGAGCAGCTCGGCTGGCGGCTGCCCGACCAGATCGTCATCCCGATCGCGTCCGGGTCGCAGCTCACGAAGATCGACAAGGGCCTCCAGGAGCTGATCAGGCTCGGCCTGGTCGAGGACAAGCCGTACAAGATCTTCGGTGCCCAGGCCGAGGGCTGCTCCCCGGTCTCCGCCGCCTTCAAGGGCGGTCACGACGTGGTGCGCCCGCAGAAGCCGAACACCATCGCCAAGTCCCTGGCGATCGGCAACCCGGCGGACGGGCCGTACGTCCTGGACATCGCCCGGCGCACCGGCGGCGCCGTGGAGGACGTCGACGACGAGCAGGTCGTGGACGCGATCAAGCTGCTGGCCCGCACCGAGGGCATCTTCGCGGAGACCGCGGGCGGTGTGACGGTCGGCGTGACGAAGAAGCTGATCGAGGCGGGGCTGATCGACCCGGCGCTGACCACCGTCGTCCTGAACACCGGCGACGGGCTGAAGACGCTCGACGCGGTCGCCCCGACGACCGGCCTGTCGGCGACGATCCGGCCCAGCCTCGAGGCGTTCCGCGACGCGGGCCTCGCCGCCAACTGACCACCCGAGAACGAGGAAGGCACCCACATGAGCGTCAAGGTCCGTATCCCCACCATCCTCCGCACCTACACGGGCGGTCTGTCCGAGGTCGAGGCGGAGGGCTCGGTCCTCTCCGAGGTCATCGAGTCCCTGGAGAAGAACCACCCCGGCATCGCCGCCCGCGTCCTGGACGACGAGGGCAAGCTGCGCCGCTTCGTGAACGTGTACGTCAACGACGACGACGTGCGCTTCGAGGAGGGCCTGCGGACGGCCACCCCGGACGGCGCCGGTATCTCCATCATCCCGGCCGTCGCCGGAGGCTGACCCGTCCGGCCGCGCCATCCCATGATTGCCCCCTCCGGGAGAAACGGAGGGGGCAATTCTGCATGGTTGAGCGGGGTACAGTTGGGGAAGTCCCCTCCGCTGCCCGTGCCACGCGCATATGAGAATGCGCCCCGTCACGACAAGAAGCAGCCAAAGTGCGTGTACTACTTGCGGCATAAGCGGCCTTTGTCAGGCCCGACTTGCCCAGGAATCTCCCCCGATTTCTCCATCCGGGTGTTCCGGCGTGCCCAGAATTCTCGTCCGATTGACCTGTTGCAGAGGGCAGTTGGACAGATACATTCAGCGGCGGTCGACGCGTTCCGACGCACACCACCCTCTCCTGACGGAGGGTGAGTTCTGACCCGGGCCCGCGAAGTGCGGGCTCGTGCAAGGGCCAGTAATAGGGGAGTTAGGCATGGCTCAGGGCACCGTCAAGTGGTTCAACGCGGAGAAGGGGTACGGCTTCATCGCGGTCGACGGTGGTGCGGATGTTTTCGTCCACTACAGCGCGATCCAGATGGACGGGTACCGCACCCTCGAAGAGGGTCAGCGAGTTGAGTTCGAGATCTCGCAGGGCCAGAAGGGGCCCCAGGCGGACATGGTCAAGCTCGCCGTCGGCTGAGCTCGGCGCGGTCGGTCGAACGACACTACTCACGCACGCAGGGCCCGTACCTCCGTAAAGGGGGGACGGGCCCTGCGCGCGTGTCCGCGTGCCGGCCGGCCGGGAACCTCGCGACACCCCCGGGGTGACGCCCTCGGTGGCGCCCTCGGTGGCGCCCTCGGGGGAGCGAAGACGCCCGCGCCCGACCGCCGCCCCGCGGTGGGTGTTCCTCGAAGGCGCTTGCACTCGCGGGGGTCGAGTGCTAATCATTGGCGTTAGCACTCTCCAGGTGAGAGTGACAGAACTTGGACCGGGCCGGTGAGGCCCGCAGGCCCAGTGGGGCAAGGAACCACTGAGCACGCAGGCCGTCCGTCGCGGGCGCCTCTCGGTCCGGAGAAATCCACCCCTGTCCGGGAGGACCACTTCACATGGCCAAGATCATCGCGTTCGACGAGGAGGCACGGCGCGGTCTCGAGCGCGGGATGAACCAGCTCGCCGACGCCGTCAAGGTCACCCTCGGCCCCAAGGGCCGTAACGTCGTCCTCGAGAAGAAGTGGGGCGCGCCCACGATCACCAACGATGGTGTGTCCATCGCCAAGGAGATCGAGCTCGAGGACCCGTACGAGAAGATCGGTGCGGAGCTGGTCAAGGAGGTCGCCAAGAAGACGGACGACGTCGCCGGCGACGGTACGACCACCGCCACCGTTCTCGCCCAGGCGCTCGTCCGCGAGGGCCTGCGCAACGTCGCCGCGGGTGCCAACCCGATGGCTCTCAAGCGTGGCATCGAGAAGGCCGTCGAGGCCGTCTCCGCCGCCCTGCTGGAGCAGGCGAAGGACGTGGAGACCAAGGAGCAGATCGCTTCGACCGCCTCCATCTCCGCCGCCGACACCGAGATCGGCGCCAAGATCGCCGAGGCGATGGACAAGGTCGGCAAGGAAGGCGTCATCACCGTCGAGGAGTCCCAGACCTTCGGTCTGGAGCTGGAACTCACCGAGGGTATGCGCTTCGACAAGGGCTACATCTCGGCGTACTTTGCCACCGACATGGAGCGTATGGAGACGTCGTTCGACGACCCGTACATCCTGATCGTCAACTCCAAGATCAGCAACGTGAAGGACCTCCTTCCGCTGCTGGAGAAGGTCATGCAGTCGGGCAAGCCCCTGCTGATCATCGCGGAGGACGTCGAGGGCGAGGCCCTGTCCACCCTGGTCGTCAACAAGATCCGTGGCACCTTCAAGTCCGTCGCCGTCAAGGCTCCGGGCTTCGGTGACCGCCGCAAGGCCATGCTCGGCGACATCGCCATCCTCACCGGTGGCACCGTCATCTCCGAGGAGGTCGGTCTCAAGCTGGAGAACGCCGGCCTGGACCTGCTCGGCAGCGCCCGCAAGGTCGTCATCACCAAGGACGAGACCACGATCGTGGACGGGGCGGGTGACAGCGAGCAGGTTCAGGGCCGCGTCAACCAGATCCGCGCCGAGATCGAGAACTCCGACTCGGACTACGACCGCGAGAAGCTCCAGGAGCGCCTCGCGAAGCTGGCCGGCGGCGTGGCCGTCATCAAGGCCGGTGCCGCGACCGAGGTGGAGCTCAAGGAGCGCAAGCACCGCATCGAGGACGCGGTGCGCAACGCCAAGGCCGCCGTCGAGGAGGGCATCGTCGCCGGTGGTGGCGTGGCTCTGCTCCAGGCCTCGGCCGTCTTCGAGAAGCTCGACCTCACGGGCGACGAGGCGACCGGCGCCAACGCCGTGAAGCTCGCGCTGGAGGCCCCGCTCAAGCAGATCGCCGTCAACGGTGGTCTGGAGGGTGGCGTCATCGTCGAGAAGGTGCGCAACCTGCCGATCGGTCACGGCCTCAACGCCGCGAGCGGCGAGTACGTGGACATGATCGCCGAGGGCATCATCGACCCGGCGAAGGTCACGCGTTCCGCCCTGCAGAACGCCGCGTCGATCGCCGCGCTGTTCCTCACCACCGAGGCCGTCATCGCCGACAAGCCGGAGAAGGCCGCCGCGGCCGCTCCGGGCGGCATGCCGGGCGGTGACATGGACTTCTGATCCTCCGGGATCAGGGTTCCAGCGGTACCCCGTAGTACCTGTGCGACCGCCGGCCCCGGGATTCGTCCCGGGGCCGGCGTCGTGCCGTGTGGCGCGGGTGTGCGGTGGCGCCGGTACCGCACCCGGCGGGAGCCGCTGTCCGGGCCGGGCTCCGGACCACTTCTGTCATGACCCTGGCGTAACGCCCGCCTCAGGCCGCACAATGGCCGCGTCCCATGGAACCGCTCCCACTCGCCGTGGCCCTGTCGTGCCGCAGCAGAATGGGAGCGCTCCCATGTGTCGTCATACCCGCACCCCCGCCCCGTACGTCCGGACGAAAGGTCTCATCGGTGAACGCCTTACCACCCCCCGCCCGGCCCGCACCCGTCCGTTCACGGTCCCGGTACGGGAGGCGCGCGCTCGGGATCGCGGCCGCCGCCCTGCTGTGCGCGGGTGCCCTGGCGGTTCCCGGCACGGCCCTGGCCGACGACGCCGCGCCCGGCCCCGAGCAGATCACCAACGGCGACTTCGCCGCCGGCACCGCCCCGTGGTGGTGGACGCCGAACGCCTCGGCGGCCGTGACCGAGGGGCGGCTGTGCGTCGAGGTCCCCGGCGGTACGGCCGAGGCCTGGGACGTCATCGTCGGCCAGAACGACATCCCGATCGTCGCGGGCGAGAGCTACGAGCTGTCCTACACGGCCCGTTCGACGGTGCCCCTGACCGTCCAGACACGGGTGCAGGAGGCCGTCGAGCCGTACGGCACGGTGCTCGCCACCGCTGACCCGGTGGGTACGGAGGACACCCAGGTCACCCGTACGTTCACGGCGTCGGTGGACCAGCCGGCCGCGTCGGTGCAGTTGCAGATCGGCGGCGGCGAGCGCGCCACGACCTTCTGCCTGGACGACGTGTCGCTGCGCGGCGGGGCCGAGCCTCCGGTGTACGTACCGGACACCGGCTCGCCGGTCCGTGTCAACCAGGTCGGCTACCTGCCCCGGGGCGTCAAGAGCGGCACCGTGGTCACCGACGCCGAGGCGCCGCTGACCTGGACCGTGAAGGCCGGGGACGGCTCGACGGCCGCCACGGGTACGACCGTTCCGCAGGGGGAGGACGCCAGCTCGCGCCAGCGGGTCCACACCTTCGACTTCGGCGGTCTCACCACGCCGGGCGACGGCTACACGGTGGAGATCGACGGCGAGGTGAGCGAGCCGTTCTCGATCCGCGGGGACCTCTACGACGGTCTGCGCTCCGACGCGCTGGCGTACTTCTACCACAACCGCAGCGGCATCGAGATCGACGCGGACCTCGTCGGTGAACCGTACGCGCGCCCGGCCGGGCACATCGGTGTCGCGCCCAACAAGGGGGACACGGACGTCCCGTGCAAGCCGGGGGTCTGCGACTACCGGCTGGACGCGTCGGGCGGCTGGTACGACGCGGGCGACCACGGAAAGTACGTGGTCAACGGCGGGATCTCGGTGGCCCAACTGATGTCCACGTACGAGCGGACGCTGACCGCCGACAACGCCGAGTCGGCCCAGCTCGGTGACGGCGCGCTGCGGGTGCCGGAGCGGGACAACGGGGTGCCGGACATCCTGGACGAGGCGCGCTGGGAGATGGACTTCCTGATCAAGATGCAGGTCCCGGCCGGCGAACCGCTGGCGGGGATGGTCCACCACAAGATGCACGACGCCGAGTGGACCGGGCTGCCGATGAAGCCGCATCTGGACCCGCAGCAGCGTGAGTTGCACGCCCCGTCCACGGCCGCCACGCTCAACCTCGCCGCCACGGCCGCCCAGTGCGCCCGGCTCTACGCCCCTTACGACGAGGACTTCGCGGACCGCTGCCTGCGGGCCGCCGAGACCGCGTGGGACGCGGCGAAGCGGCACCCGGACGTGTTCGCCGACCCGAACGACGGCGTCGGAGGCGGCACGTACGACGACAACGACGTCTCCGACGAGTTCTACTGGGCGGCGGCGGAGCTGTTCACCACCACGGGCAAGGACACCTACCGCCAGGCGGTGCTCTCCTCCGACCTGCACGGCGACGCGGACGCGGTCTTCCCGGCGGGCGGCGGTCTCTCCTGGGGCGCCACCGCCGGGCTCGGCGCGCTGACCCTGGCGACCGTGCCCAACAACCTGACGGACGGGCAACTCACGGGTGTACGGGCCATGGTGACCACCGCGGCCGACCGCTACGCCGCCCAGTCCCGTGCGCAGGCGTACGGGCTGCCGTCCTCGCCCCGGGGCGAGGACTACGTCTGGGGGTCCAACAGTCAGGTGCTCAACAACATGGTGGTGCTGGCCGTCGCCCACGACCTGACCGGTGAGGCCGCCTACCAGGACGCCGTGCTGCGCGGCGCCGACTACCTGTTCGGCCGCAACCCGCTGAACCAGTCGTACGTCACCGGCTACGGCGCGCGGGACTCGCACAACCAGCACCACCGCTTCTGGGCGCACCAGTACGACTCCAACCTGCCGAACCCGGCGCCCGGTTCGGTCGCGGGCGGCCCCAACCGCACCGCCGCCGGCTCCGGTGACCCGGTGGCGGCGGAAAAGCTGAACGGCTGCGCTCCCGCGATGTGCTACATCGACGACATCGGCTCCTGGTCGACCAACGAGATCACCGTCAACTGGAACGCCCCCCTCGCCTTCATCGCCTCCTACCTGGACGACGCGGGCGACGGCGGGCAGACCACCGCGGCCCGCACCTGCAAGGTGGCGTACTCCTCGCACCCCTGGAGCGGTGGTTCGACCGTGTCGGTGAGGGTCGAGAACACCGGCTCGTCGCCGGTCGAGCCGTGGGCGCTGACCTGGCTGCTGCCCGGTGAGCAGAAGCTCAGCCACACGTGGAGCGCGGAGTTCGAGCAGCACGGGCGCACGGTCAGTGCCCGGCCGCTGGCGTGGAACCGGACGCTGGCACCCGGTGCGGCGGTCGACTTCGGCTTCAACACCTCGGCCACGGGGGCGGCCGCGGACCCGGGCACGTTCAAGCTGAACGGCCGGGCCTGCGCGGCGGGCTGACCCGGAGAGCCACCGGGCCCGGACGCGGTCACCCCTCGCGGGTGCGCCGCCTCCGGGCCCTTTGCATGGGCGGGTGCGGGGCCGGTGTGGTGGACGGGCCTCCCCGCGGGTCCGGAACCTGTGGCCGCAAGGTACTGTGCATTGCATGGAACCGACCGGGCCGACGCATCGCACTCCGAGCAAGGCCGTCAGCCAGCTCCGTAAGGGCGTCCTGGAGTACTGCGTGCTCGCCCTGATGCGCGACGGGCCGAGGTACGGGGTGGAGCTGCTCCGGGAGCTGGAGGAGACGGGGGCGCTGGCGACGAGCCAGGGCACGGTCTACCCGTTGCTGTCACGGCTGCGACGGGACGAACTCGTCGTCACCAGTTGGCGGGAGTCCACCTCCGGACCGCCCCGCCGCTACTACGAGTTGACCGAGGCCGGACACGCGGCACTCGCGGAGTTCACGGGGACGTGGCCCGGCTTCCGGGACGCGGTGGACCGCCTGCTCACGCCGACGGCGTGTGCGCAGCCATCTGGAAAGGCAGAGGAATGAAGGCCGAGAACGCGGGCGACACCGAGCGTGCGCTGGTGGAGCAGTACCTCGCGGCAGTCGGGCGTGAGGCGTCGGCGCTCCCGCCGGAGCGGCGGCAGGAGCTCGTCTCCGACCTCGCCGAGCACATCGAGATCGCCCTGGCCGAGCGGCCGGGCGGGACGCGGGAGATCCTGAGCGAGCTGGGCGACCCGCGCACGATCGCGGCCACCGCGCTCCAGGAGTCGGGGGTCGGCACCGGCTCCGGGGCGCCGGTCGCGGGGCCCGCGGTGGTGCCGGTGGCCGTGGAACCGGTGGGCGGGTCCGGCAGGCGCCGTACGCCCGCCTGGGTCGTGGTCGCGCTGCCGGTCGTCGCGATGCTGGCGGGGATCCTCGTGGGCGTCCTCGGCCTGGTGCTGAGGATCGTCGGAGTGGTGGTGCTGTGCAGGTCCCGGCACTGGGACTGGAACCAGAAATGGGTGGGCGTCGCGGTGACCGCCTTCCTCCCGACGGTCATCGCCCTCGGCTACAACTTCGGTGTCTCCTCCAGCGAGGTGCCGACCTTCGTGCCGTGGTTGCTGACGGGAGCGATGCTGGTCATGGTGGCCGTGGGCGCGGGCTGGCTCTGGAAGGTGCGCAAGGCCTGAGGGTCCGGAGGGTCGGGGGGCTGGCGGTCCGGCGGGTCGGCGGGGCGGCGGTCTGACGGCCCGGCGGCGCAGGTGGCCGGCTTGACGGCGGGGCGGGGCGGTGGTCCGGCCGCAACTGCCCGGCCTCCTGGGCGCGCCGAATCAGCCGGGCCGGCCTCTCCTCGGCGGGGCGCGCTTCCCCGGCGTACCCGGCGTGGTCGGGGGACTTGCCGAGGAGGGCCTGTGTGGAGCCGCGCTCCGGCGCCTGCATGCGACACACCCTCTTGATGACCGAGTCAGAACCTCTCGGGGAAGTCCGTCGAGGGGTCGAGGGCGCCGGTGCCGAAGCGGCAGCCGATGCGCGGCGCGAGGGGCCCGCGGCGAGCCGGGCTGCCGATTCCCCGAGCGTCACCGGGCGACCGGGTGATCTCCGCGGTCCATGGCTCACGTCGGCTCCGCTTCTTCAGCGGGAACCCCGGCCCACGACCTGTTCGTCCGCCTGGCCCGTTATGGGGAGACGGGCGCGATCCACCCCCTGGTGCACACGGTCCACCCGCTCGGCGACATCGCCACCGCCCATCGTGCGCTGGAAGCAGGGGGGGTCCGGGGGAAGCGCGTGATCCGGGTGGCGTGAGGGGCGGGAGGGCCAGTGGACGAGCGTGTCCGCCGCGCACCGGGCGGGATCTGAGAGTTGACTCTCACGAATTGTGAGAGGACACTCTCACGTCATGGAGACCCCTAACCGCTTGGGCGACATCGAAATCACCGATCCGCAGGCCATGCGGGCGCTGGCGCATCCGGTGCGGCTGGCGATCCTCGACCACCTGCGGCGGCACGGACCCGCGACCGCCACCCAGCTCGCGCCCGACGTGGGAGCGACGCCCTCGGTGACCAGCTGGCATCTGCGCCATCTGGCCGGTTTCGGGCTGGTCCGTGACAGCGAGCCCGGACCGGACCGCCGCCAGCGGAGGTGGGAGGCGGCGGCACGCGGCTTCCGGTTCGAGGCGCCGCTGGACCCGGCCGACGAGGAGGGTCAGGCCGCCGCGCGGGTGCTGTCACAGCAGATGTTCCGGCGCTACGCCGACCTCCCGAGCCGATGGGCCGAGGAGGTCGGACCCGCACTCGACCCGACCTGGCTCAGGCTGGCCGGGCTGGCCAACACCCGGGTCGTCGTGTCCGCCGAGGAACTCGCGGCGATCGAGGACGGGATCGAGCGGGTTCTCGCGCCGTACGTCACCCGTGACCCGGCCGAGCGGCCCGACGACGGCCGTGGCGTCCTGCTGATGCGGTACGTACTGCCGGAAGGCTCCGGGGAGCCGGGGAAGCCCGGGGGGCCTGGGGAGCCGGAGCAGGCCGAGCAGCCCGAGCGGTCCGGCCGGTCCGGCCGGTCCGGGGGTTCCGGGGGTTCCGGCGAGTCCGGGCAGACCGGGCAGACCGGGCGGTCCGGCGGGTCCGGGCTGGCGGGGCAGCCGCAGGAGACGCGGGAGACGCGGGAGACGTCGTGAGTGGCCCGGAGCCGGTCGCGGCGATATCCCTGTGGCGGGACCGGCGGTTCCGCCGCTTCTGGGCCGGTCAGTCGGTCTCGCAGTTCGGCGACCGGATCACCGAACTCGCCCTGCCCCTGATCGCCGTCAGCGCCCTGAACGCCTCGGCCAACCAGGTCGCGTGGCTGACCGCTGCCATCTGGACCCCGAACCTCCTCGCGATCATTCTGGGGGCCTGGGTCGACCAACGCGCCCGTAAGCGCCGCCTGATGGTCCTCGCCGACCTGGTGCGCGCCGTGGTGCTGCTCAGCGTCCCGGTGGCCTACCTGCTGGGGGCGGTGACGCTGGGGCAGTTGTACGCCGTGGCCCTGCTGACGGGCGCCGCCGGGGTGCTGTTCAACACCGCCTATCCGCCCTTCTTCGTGCGCCTGGTGCCGCGCGCCTCCTACGTCGACGCGAACAGCAAGCTCAGCGCCGCCCGGTCCGCGTCGTACGTCGTCGGCCCGGCCGTCGGCGGTGCTCTGATTCAGGTGCTGACCGCACCCGTCACCCTGGTCGTGGACGCCCTGACCTTTCTGGCGTCAGCGATCCTGGTGGGCCGGGTGCGGGTCGACGAACCGCCCGCCGCCCCCGGGGACCCGGCGGCGCCCCCGTTGTGGCGACGCGCCCGGGAGGGGCTGACGTTCGTCGTTCGCCACCCGGTGCTGCGGGCCGCCCTCAGCTGCGCGGCGACCGTCAACTTCTTCTCCTTCGTCGCGGGCAGCGGGCTGCTCGTGCTGTTCGCCAACCGGACCCTGGGACTCTCGGCGGGAGCGATCGGCATCGCGTTCGGGGTCGGCGCGACCGGATCCCTCCTCGGCGCGGTGTTCGCCCCGAAGATCTCGCGGCGGATCGGTGTGGGGCGCAGCATCTGCGTGGGCGCGGTCCTGTTTCCCGCGCCGACCGCCCTCGTCGCCGCTGCGGACGGCCCGCTCTGGCTCCGCGCCGGAGCCCTGGCCGCGGCCGAGTTCCTGGCCGGCTTCGGCGTCATGCTGTTCGACGTCAACCTCAACTCCCTCCAGGCCGCGGTGATCCCCGACGGCATGCGCAGTCGCGTGGCCGGCGCGTACGGCACGATCAACTACGGCATACGCCCACTCGGTGCCGTCGTCGGAGGGCTCCTCGCCACCTTCGTCGGTCTGCGGCCGACCCTCCTCCTCGCCGCTGTCGGCGGGGCCCTGTCGCTGCTCTGGCTCCTGCCGTCGCCGATACCCGGCATCCGTTCCCTGGCTGCCGGCGACGTCGTGGGCGCCGCCGACGACACGGACGACGACAGCCGCCCGGTGCCGTGTTGACCCCCTCGACGCGGGCACGTGCGGCCGCGGGGACCGCTTCTCTTCCTCCGCGTCGAGGAATTGACCACGCTGTGTAGGCATACCCGCTACTCAGCGTGGAAATGGGAAAGATCATGATGACGGCTACGGAACGGCGCGATGAAGCAGGGAACAGGGACAGAGTGCGGGCGGCGGATGAGGCGGTGGCACGGTTGCGGGCCGGGCTCGCTTCGGTCGGCGTGAAACTGCCGTCGCTGGGCGTCGACCCGGTGTCGTGCGCGGGCGGTGAGCCGGTTCCGCTGGTCGATCTCGGCCGGTGCTCGATCGAGACGGCGCTGCGCCTGAGCGCCCAGCTCGAAGCGAAGGCGCCCCATGACAGTTGAAGGACATGAGCCGTGTACGCCCGAGCTCGGCACCTTCGCGGTGGACGGCCGTGACGGCCGGGTCGGCCGGGTGATGAGGCGCGTAGGACCGTACGTACGACTGCGGCCGCCGGGGGGCGGCGCGGAGTGGGACTGCCCGCGGGAGTCCGTGCGCCCGGCGCCGCCGGGGGTGGCGCTGCGGGCCCGGGTGAGGGAGATCAACCGGGAGGGGCAGTTGCCGCGATGACCGTCGCGCCGGCCGGAAGCGCCCCGTGCGGAAGCGTGTGCCGGCCGGAAGCGCCCCGTGCTCCCGCCGGCGTCCCGACCCGCGCGCCGACAGGCAGGGGCAGGCCCGTGTGTCCGGGCCCGCCCCCGCCTGTGTCCGGCGGTGGCCGCGTCGTGCCTACCGCAGGCGGTGGCCGACGTAGTAGCTCTCGACCTGCGCGTGGTAGGCCGGGTCGCCGGTGTGCTTGTGCTTGTCGAACTCCGGCGAGTCCTTGATCTGTTCCTTGGTCAGGTCGACGAAGATCGTCCGGTGCTCGGTGTCGATGCCCTTGACGGTGCCGGCGGGCAGGAGCACCTCCTTGCCGAAGATCCAGACGCCGGTGTCGACCACGAGATAGGCCGAGCCCACGTCGTCCGAGTGCTTGTCCACCTTTCCGATACTTCCATCGGTCGCCTCGACCGTGTAACCGGTCAGGTCGGCGCCCGCGGTATGACCGCTTGTCGGCTGGTAACCCCACAGGTGGTCGCTCATCATCGGCTCCTTTCGTGACGGTCCATTCGGTCTCGACAAGGCGGGTGCCCCCGATCATCGAAGACACACACGCGTCAAGAAAGAAATGAAAATGCGGGTGGGCCGGAAATCTCTTTCCGGCCCACCCGCGTCATCGGTCCTGGTGAAGCGCTGTCGCACCGCCTACCAGCGGTACCAGCGGCCACGTCGGCCGCCACTCGCGGCGGGCCGGACGAAGAATCCGATCAGCCAGACGATGAGGACGATCACCGCGATCCACCACAGTGCCTTGAGTGCAAAACCGGCACCGAAAAGAATCAGGGCGAGCAGAAGAACGAGAAGCAGGGGACCCATAGTTATCAACCTCCGACACGTCTGGTGCCCCTTGAACAATTCGATACACCGGTCGCTTGCGGATTCTTTTCCTGGTTGCCCGGCCGCAGGTTCCGGCGCGGGTGCCCGGCCCGGCGTCAGACCCCCGCCGGTTCCTTCGCCGTGGGGTCTCCGGAGTCGCCCGAGTCGCGGTCTCCGGAGGCGGACGCCGGTGTCCCGGGGCGGCCGGTGGGTGTGGCCGTGGGTCCGGCCGCCGCCGGTTTCTGGGAGACGTTGAACTCCTCCAGCAGCGACGCGCTGAAGCCGAAGAAGTACGTGGCGGCGAACCCGGCGACGTAGCCGACGAGCAGGCCGCCCGCGTAGATCGCGACCGTCGTGCCCAGGCCGTGGTTGCCGTCCAGGAGCGGGAACAGGGCCCAGCCGGACGGGCCGATGGCCGTGGAGCCCACCGAGTCGCCGAGCTGGTTGAACAGGCCCACGAAGCCGCCGCCGAACGCGCCGCCCACACAGGCCGTGACGAACGGACGGCCCAGCGGGAGCGAGACGCCGTAGATCAGGGGTTCGCCGACACCCAGCAGGCCCGCGGGCAGGGCCGACTTGATGGTCGTGCGGATCGACTCGTTACGGGGGAGGCGCAGATAGACCGCGGCCGCCGCGCCGACCTGGCCGGCCCCGGCCATCGCGAGGATCGGGAGCAGGACCGTGAAGCCCTGCTGCTCGATCAGCGTGGTGTGGATCGGGATGAGGGCCTGGTGCAGGCCCAGCATCACCAGCGGCAGGAAGAAGCCGCCGAGCAGGAAGCCCGCGCCCGCGCCGCCCGTGGACAGCAGCCAGTCCGCGAACGTGCCGATCGCGGAGGAGACCTCACCGGCCACGAACATCAGGCCGAAGATCGTGACGAGGCCGGAGACCAGGACGGTGAGGGTCGGGGTGACCAGGACGTCCAGGGCCTCCGGCACCCAGCGGCGGCACCACTTCTCGACGTACACCGCGAGGACGGCCGCGCCGAGGGCACCGAGGACACCGCCCTGGCCCGGGGCCAGGGTCTGGCCGAAGGCGTCGATGTTCGCGACGCCCGGGAAGACGATGATCGCGGCGACCGCGCCGCCCAGGATCGGTGTGCCGCCGAACTCCTTCGCCGTGTTGTAGCCGACGAAGACCGCGATCAGCGCCATGAAACCGGAGGCCATCGCGGCGAGCGCGGGGGTGACGGACGGCAGCCAGCCGAGGTTCACCAGCAGGCCGTTGAGGCCGGCGATGATGCCGCAGCCGATCAGGGCGGGGATCAGCGGTACGAAGATGTTCGCGATGCGGCGCAGGAACAGCTTGAACGGGGTGGCGTTCTTCGCCTTCCGCTGCGCCTTGATGGCCGCGCCCTGGGCGGCCAGCTCCTCCGCCGAGACCGGGGCGGGGGTGCCGCCGGCCGGCTCGGCGGGGGCCGGGGCCCGGCCTTCCTCGACCAGGCGCTCGAACTCGGGGGTGACCCGGGCGACGGTGCCCGGACCGAGCACGATCTGGTACGTGTCGTCCTCGACCACGCCCATCACGGCGGGGACGGCCTTCAGGGCCTCGTCGTCGACGAGGGAGCGGTCGTGCAGGCCGAGCCGGAGCCGGGTCATGCAGTGGGCGATCGAGCTGACGTTCGCCGCGCCACCGACGAGCGGAAGGATCGCGGCGGCTGTCGCGCGGTTCTTGTCTTCAGTAGCCATGGTGCGTCGTGCCTTGCTGTGCGGGGGAGTGGTGCGTCAGGTGGTGCGGACGGCCGCGAGTGCGGCGCGGAGGTGGCCGTGCGAGTCGGCGAGGAGACGGGAGGCCGTGGGTCCGTCGACGTCGCCCAGGATGGTGAGGACGGCGTTCTTCACCTCGCCGTCGGTGGCGGCGAGCGCCGCCTCGATCTCCTGGTCGGTGGCGCCGGTGGCGAGCGAGACGATCCGGCGGGAGCGGGCGCGCAGCTTCTCGTTGGAGGCGCGCACGTCCACCATCAGGTTCCCGTACGTCTTGCCCAGCCGGATCATCGTGATCGTCGAGATCATGTTGAGCACGAGCTTCTGGGCCGTACCGGCCTTGAGGCGGGTGGAGCCGGTCAGCAGCTCGGGGCCGACGACGACCTCCAGGCCGTGTTCGGCCGCCGCCCCGAGCGCGGAGTCGGCGTTGCAGGAGAGGCCGAGGGTGAGCGCGCCCCGGGAGCGGGCGTGCTCGACGGCGCCGACGGCGTACGGGGTGCGGCCGGAGGCGGAGATCCCGACCACGGTGTCGTCGGCGGTCAGACCCAGCCCGTCCAGGTCGGCGGCGGCCAGCTCCTTGCTGTCCTCGGCGCCCTCGACGGCGGTGACCATGGCGGACGGGCCGCCCGCGATCAGGCCGATGACCTCGGACGGGTCGGTGTTGAAGGTGGGCGGGCACTCGCTGGCGTCGAGGACGCCGAGGCGGCCCGCGGTGCCGGCGCCCGCGTAGATCAGCCGGCCGCCGCGCGCCATACGCTCGGCGGTGGCGTCGATCGCGGCCGCGATCAGCGGGAGCACCCGGGAGACGGCGGCGGGGACGGTGCTGTCCTCGCCGTTCATGATGGCGGCTATGTCGGCCGTGGGGAGCTGGTCGATCTCGGCCAGCTCGGGGCGGAACGCCTCGGTGGTCAGGGTGGCGAGCTGGGCGCGCAGGGCGTCGTAGCCGTCGGGGGTGGCGGCGTCGGCGTCGGTGGTGGAGGTCATGGACGGCGGCTCTGCTTTCTCGTTCATCATCACGTGCGGGTGCGGGTGCGGGTGCGGGTGCGGGTGCGGGCGACGGCGTCGGCGGGGCGCCGTCAGCGGCTGCGGGGGGCGTGGCGGTGGGCCAGTGCCTCGTACGAGGCGGACAGCGCGGGCGCGGCCGTCTCGTACGTGCGCTGCGCGACGCCTATGAACAGGCAGTCCACGACCAGTAGTTGGCTCGTCCGGCTGGACATTGCCGCAGGCCGCAGCTCGCTCTCCCGGGCGGTCGAGGTGGTCAGGATGTGGTCGGCGTACTGGGTGACCGGCCCGTCCGGGCGTCCGGTGATCGCGATCGTCGTCGCGCCGCGGTCGAAGGCGACCCGCAGCGGCTCTATGACGTCGCCGGTGGAGCCGGAGTGGGTGATGGCGATGGCCACGTCCCCCGAGCGCAGCTGCACCGCGTTGGTCACGGCGAGGTGCGGGTCCGTGTGGGCGTGCGCTATCAGGCCGATCCGCAGGAGCTTCTGCGCGAGGTCCTGGCCGACGAGGGAGGAGGCGCCCACGCCGTAGACGTCGATACGGCGGGCGGTCGCGGCGGCGGACACGGCGGCGCCGAGCTGGACGGTGTCGAGCCCGGCGGCCGTGTCCGCGAGGGTCTGCTGCTCGTCGTAGGCCAGCTTGGCGACGACGTCGGCGATCGGGTCGTCGACGGCGATGTCCGCGGTGACGGCGGGCGCCCGGCCGGACTGCTGATGGGCGGCGAGCCCGGCCAGTGCCAGGCGCAGGTCGCGGTAGCCCGGATAGCCGAGGAGACGGGCGGTGCGGACCACCGTGGCCTCGCTGGTGCCGGTGAGCTCGGCGAGACCGGTGACGGTGAGGGCGGCGCACCCCGCGGGGTCGCCCGCGACGGCTTCGGCCACCCGCTGCATGGAGCGGGTCATGGACGGGGCGAGGGTCCGCACCTTGGCCGCGAGTGCGGCGGGTGCGGGCGGGGAATCGGCGCTGAAACTTTCCTTCACGTCATGGGTCACGTTTGAAAGATATTTTCAACGCGGTGTCCCGTCAACCCCCTTTGGTCCGACCTGTGGAAAACCCTTCCGGACCACCGTCGCGGGCCGGGAGGACGAGCGGGAAGGCCGGCAGGAGGACAATGGAGGCATGGAGTTGAACACCCTGGAACGGGCCCTGCACACCGCACGCGCGCTGGTGATGGCCGATCTCGTCGCGGGCGACGTCGCCGAGGCCCAGATCGTCTCGCTGGTGGAGGACGCGGTCACCCACCGCCGGTGGTGGGTCGAGCAGTGGCCCGAAGGCGTGTCCTACGTCACCGGCCTGATCGCGCAGGACGTCCAGGACGCCCTGCTGGAGCGTTACGGCCGCTGGCCGCTCTGCCCGGTGTGCACGGAGGGACCGCACGCGCTCGACGTCGAACCGGAGCTCGGCGCCGACCCGCACTGGGTCTGCACCGAGACCGCGGTGTCCGTCGCCCCCGTGGGCGGGCTGGCCGGTGTGCTGCGCCGGTGACCGTCTACATCGATCCGCCGACCTGGCCGGGCCACGGCCGCCTCTGGTCGCATCTGGTCAGCGACGTGTCGTTCGAGGAGCTGCACGCCTTCGCCGCCGCCATCGGCTGCCCGCCGCGTGCCTTCGAGCGCGACCACTACGACGTCCCCGAGGCGCACTACGCCGACGCGGTGCGCGCCGGGGCGAGGGAGGTCGGGTCGAAGGAGATCGTGCGCCGGCTCACGGCCGCCGGGCTACGGCGACCGAAGGGCCGCCCGGCGCCGCCCGTTCCGACGACGGCTCCCACCCGGACGACGCCCCTCACTCCGACGCCGCCGCGCCCTCAGACAACGGCGCCCACACAGGGGCCGCCGCTCACTCCGACGACGACGCCGCCCGCTCCGACGACGCGGACCCCGTGACGGGCGCCGTCCCGCTGACGGCCGCCGGGGAGACCGTGGTGCGCGGCCCGGAACCGGCATTCGCGCCCGCCACCCGCAGGGACGGCGTCCCGGCGCCGCCCAGCCGCAGCGAGACCCCCACGGCCGCCAGGCCGACCACCAGCATGGCCGCACCCGCCCACGCGGTCGCCTGGAAGCCGAAGTCCGCGTCGATCACCGTGCCGCCCAGCCAGGGGCCGCTGGTGTTGCCCAGGTTGAACGCGGCGGTCGTCGTCGCGCCCGCCAGCGTCGGGGCGGCGCCCGCCACGTTGAACATCCGGGCGTTGAGCGCCGGGGCGGTGAAGAACGCGGACAGCCCCAGCAGGAACGCCAGCACGACCACCGCCACCTGGCTGGACGCGAACAAGGCCAGCGCCACCAGGAAGACCGTCGACGCGCTGATACCGCTCAGCAGCACACCGAAGAGGTGCGCGTCCGCGACCCGGCCACCGATCATCGTGCCGATGAGGGCGCCCAGGCCGAACAGCCCCAGCACCCAGGGCACCCACCCCGAACCGAGCCCCGCGACATCCGTCAGCAGCGGTGCCAGATAGCTGAACGCGCAGAACACCCCGCCCGCGGCGAGCGCCGTGATGACGATCGACAGCCACACCTGACGGTCCCGGTAGATCGCCACCTCGCGCCTCAGCTGCGGCTTCTTCTCCGGCAGCGGGATGCGCGGGATCCGGGTGACGACCCCGGCCAGGGCGACCGCGGAGGCGGCGCCGACCGCCCAGAACGCCGAGCGCCAGCCGAAGTGCTCACCGAGGAACGCGCCCAGCGGCACCCCCAGCACATTGGCGATCGACAGTCCGCCGATCATCACGGCCATCGCCCTGGCCCGCGCGTTCACCGGGACCATCGCGATGGCGACCGCCGCCCCGACCGCCCAGAAGCCCGCGCAGGCCAGCGCGCTCACCACCCGGGAGACGAACAGCACCTCGTACGTCGGTGCCAGCGCACCCGCGATCTGGCCCACCCCGAAGACCGAGATGAGGGCGATGAGCGTCGTACGGCGGGGCAGCCGCAGGGTGGCCACGGCCAGCAGCGGGGCGCCCACCACCATGCCGATCGCGAACGCGGATATCAGGAGCCCCGCCTGCGGTATCGACACGTCCATGTCGTCGGCGATCGGCGGCAGCAGCCCGGAGAGCATGAACTCACTGGTACCGAGAGCGAAGACCGAGAGGCCGAGGATGTACACGGCCAGGGGCATACGGGCGCGGCGGGACGCGGAGTCAGGCATGACACACAGCAACAGCGATCCGGTGCCCGCCATTCCCCTGTCTCAGCCGGTGAGCAGCTCCAGTTCCGTCGTGACGTTCTGCCGGGCCCTCGGCTCCCACACGGCGGCCCCGTGGGGCGTACGGAACAGCCGGGGTAGCCCCAGCAGATGACGCAGGACGTCGGCCCGTCCCGCGCGGAAGAGGTCGTCGGGGACGAAGCCGTACTCCTCGCGCACCTGGGCCGCGTACGCCGCGTACTCCCTGGGGGCCGACGCCAGGATCGCCAGGTCCGCGTCGCACAGCACCTCGCCGTCCCGGTCGCCGTCCGCCGGATCGTGGGTGACGGTGAGCCGGACCAGCCGGGCCACCTCGGCCGTCGCCGCGTCGGGCACCCCCGCCTCGGGCAGCGCCCGTTCGGCCAGCGCGGCGCTGCGCTCCTCGTTCTCGGAGCGGTCGGGGCGGTAGACCGCGTCGTGGAACCAGACGGCCAGCCGCACCACGTCCGGGTCGGCGGCATGACCGGCCAGGGTGTCCACGTGGTCCAGGACCTGGGCGAGGTGGGCCGTGGTGTGGTAGCGCCGCTGGGGCTCGCCCCAGCGTTCCAGGAGGTGGTCGGCGTACGGCAGGGGGTCGGGGCCGGAGGCCGTGCCCCGTACGGCGACGAGGGCGTCCTGCCAGCGGCGGCGGAGTGTGGAGGCGTCGGTCATACGGCGAGGGTAGAGCGACCGGGGCCGGGGATCTGGACGGGCGGGCGCGGAGGCCGGGACCTTGTCGGGCGGGCCGGCCACTGGTTACGTTGCGGCGGTGACAGAAGCGGCGCTCCCGGCGTACCGGGCGGACCACGGCGCGGCCCCCGCCGCCGCCTCATACGCGATGGACCTCAACGCCGATCTCGGCGAGGGGTTCGGGCGCTGGACCCTCACCGAGGACGAGGCGCTGCTGACCTGTGTCACCAGCGCCAACGTGGCCTGTGGCTTCCACGCCGGCGACGCCTCCGTGATGCGGCGGGTCTGCGACACGGCGGCGGCCCGGGGGGTACGGATCGGGGCACAGGTCTCCTACCGGGACCTGGCCGGATTCGGGCGCCGCGCCATGGACGTACCGGCGGCCGAACTCACCGCCGAGACCGCCTACCAGATCGGCGCGCTCCGGGTGTTCGCCGAGGCGGCCGGCTCCGCGGTCACCTACGTCAAACCGCACGGCGCCCTGTACAACCGCACCGTCCACGACGACGGGCAGGCGGCCGCCGTCGTCGCCGGGGTGCTGCTCGCCGGGGGCCGTCCCGCCGTCCTGGGCCTGCCCGGCTCCCGGCTGCTCGCCCACGCCCGGGAGGCCGGACTGACCGCCGTCGAGGAGGCCTTCGCCGACCGCGCCTACACCCCCCGGGGCACGCTCGTCCCCCGGGGCGAGGAGGGCGCGGTGGTGCACGACGCGGACGAAGTCGTACGCCGGAGCGTCGGCATGGCCGTCGAGCGCGCCGTGACCGGAGTGGACGGCAGCCGGATACCGGTCGGCGCGAGGTCGCTGTGCGTCCACGGGGACACCCCCGGGGCGGCGGCGCTCGCCCGGCGCGTCCGGACCGCCCTGGAGGACGCGGGCGTGACGGTGCGGGCGTTCGTATGAGCGCGGTACGGGTGCTCCCGGCCGGACCGGGCGCCCTCCTGGTCGAGCTGTCCTGCGGTGAGGCGGCCGAAGCCTTCCACGCGGAGCTGCTGCGCCGCCGGTCCCAGGGCGCGCTGCCCGCCGTCCGCGAGATCGTCCCGGGAGCCACCACCGTGCTGCTGGACGGGATCGAACCCGGGGCGGCCGCCGTGCTGGCCCGGGGGCTGACGTCCTGGGAGGTGCCGCCCCTGCGGCGGGGCGGCGGAGAGGCCGTCGAGATCCCGGTGGTCTACGACGGTCCGGACCTCGCCGATGTCGCCGCCGCGTGGGGCGTGCCCGTGGCGGAGGTGCCGCGTATCCACGCGCGGACCGAATTCCGGGTGGCGTTCTGCGGGTTCGCGCCCGGATTCGGCTACCTCACGGGGCTGCCCGGCCATCTGCGGGTGCCGCGCCGGGCCACACCGCGCACCCGGGTGCCCGCCGGCGCGCTGGCCCTCGCCGGGCCGTACACCGGGCTCTACCCGCGCCCCTCGCCCGGCGGCTGGCAGCTCATCGGCCGGACACCCGAACCGGAGGCCCTGTGGGACCCGGGACGTGAACCGGCCGCGCTGCTCGGTCCGGGGTCCCGGGTGCGCTTCGTGCTCGCGGGGGACGCCGGATGACCCGGGGGCCCGGCACGGCCCGGGACGCGCCGCGGGTCCCGCCCCCGGGGCGCGGAGAAGCGAGTGCCGCCGGGCGGGGAGAAGCGAGTGTCCCCGGGCGGCGGGAAGCGAGTGCCGCCGGGCGCGGAGGGGTGGCGTCCGCCGGTGCCCGCCTGGAGGTCGTACGGGCCGGGGCGCTGACGACGGTGCAGGACGCGGGGCGGACCGGCCTGGCGCATCTCGGCGTGCCCCGCGCGGGGGCGCTGGACGGCCCGGCACGGGACCTGGCCAACCGGCTCGTCGGCAACCCTCCGGACGCGGCCGTGCTGGAGACCACCCTCACGGGCTGCGCGGTCCGCGTCACCGGCCCCCGCCCGGTCACCGCCGTGGTCGGCGGGGCGGTGTGCCGGGTGACGGTGGACGGGAGGCCGGCGGCCTGGGGCGCGCCCGTGCGCGTGCCGTCGGGGGCGGTGCTGGAGGCCGGGCCCGCGCTGTCCGGACTCCGCGCCTATCTGGCGTTCGACGGCGGCCTGGTGCCCGAACCGGTGCTGGGCAGCCGGTCGGCAGACCTGCTCTCGGGGCTCGGCCCGCCGGTCCTGCGTGACGGCGACGCCCTGCCCCTGGGCGCGGGCGTTCCGGCTCACGGCTGCCCGGCCGCCGGTCCCGTGCCCTGGCCGGGCGCGCCCGCCGAGCTGGTCCTGCCGGTCCATCAGGGGCCGCGCCACGACTGGTTCACGTCCGCCGCGCTGCGTACGTTCACCACCGCCGTGTACCGGGTCTCGGAGCGGAGCAACCGGATCGGCCTGCGTACCGAGGGACCCGCCCTGGAGCGTGTCCGGGGCGGTGAACTTCCCAGCGAGGGCGTGGTGCTGGGCGCGGTCCAGGTGCCGCCGGACGGGCGGCCGGTGGTGTTCCTCAACGATCATCCGACGACCGGTGGTTACCCGGTCGTGGGCGTGGTCGCCGCGTCCGCGCTCGCCGCGGCGGCGCAGGCGGTCCCCGGGACACCGGTGCGGTTCACGGCGGTCTGAGCGCCGTCGTCAGGAGGCCCCGCCGCCACGTTACCGAAGCGTAACTTACCGGCCGGTTACTTGAGGTAACACCTCGGTGCTAGCTTGCGCTCACCCTGCATCCGACGTGTGCGAGGAGTGAGCCGTGCATCCCCCTCAGACCGCCCGTTCCAGCTCGACCACGCGTACCCCCCACCCAGGTCTCCGCCCCGCCACCCGCCGCCGTACCGGCCGGACGGCGCTGGCGGTCCTCGCCGCGGCGGCCTGCCTCGGCGCCCTCGCCGTACCCGCCGCCTCCGCCGCGACGGATACCGAGCCGGTGGTGTCCCGGGGCGTCACCATCCCCGCCTTCTACACCCCGCCCGCCGGACTGCCCGCCGCCGACGGCGCCCTCGTGCGTAGCGAACCCCTTCCGCTGGGGCTGAGCCTGCCCGGACTGGACGGCAAGCCGATGCCGGGCACGGCGACCCGGCTGATGTACAAGTCCACGGACTCCGCCGGACAGCCCGTCGCCGTCACCGGCGCCTACATCGAACCCTCGGCCCGCTGGAAGGGCTCCGGCCCCCGCCCGCTGGTCGCGCTGGCCTCGGGAACGATGGGCCAGGGCGACCAGTGCGCCCCCTCGCTCGCCCTCCAGTACCCCCTGACCATCGGTGAGGGAACGCTGTCCATCGGCTACGACAACCTGGCCGTCTACCGCTTCCTGGCCCAGGGTGCGGCGGTCGTCGTCACCGACTACGTGGGTCTCGGCACGACCGACCGGCTGCACACCTACGTCAACCGCGTCGACGAGGGGCACGCCCTGCTGGACGCGGTCCGCGCCGCGCGCGGAGTCGCCGGGGCGTCGGTCACCGAGGACTCGCGCGTCGGCCTGTACGGCTACAGCCAGGGCGGCGGCGCCACCGCCGCGGCCGCCGAACTCCAGCCCGCCTACGCCCCGGAGATCGCTCTGGCCGGGACCTACGCCGGTGCGCCGCCCGCCGATCTCACCGAGGTCATGAAGGGCATAGACGGCAGTGCCCTGGCGGGCGCCCTGGGCTGGTCGATCAACGGCTTCGTCCAGTCCGAACCCTTCCTGCGGGCCGTCGTCGACGCCCACACCAACGCGGCCGGCAAGGCCGCCCTCCAGGACACGTCCACCATGTGCGTCGGCGACGCGATCCTCGGCCACGGCTTCACCAAGAGCACCAAGTGGACGGCCGACGGCCGGTCCCTGGCCGACATCATCGCGGCCGAACTCCAGCTCCGGGCGGTGCTCGACCACCAGCGCATCGGCACCCTGAAGCCGACCGGACCGGTGCGGCTGGCGACCGGGATCCACGACGACATCGTGCCGCACGGACAGGCCCGTCAACTGGCGGTGGACTGGTGCCGCAAGGGCGGTGACGTGACGTACGACGCGCTCGTCCTGCCCAACCTCGGAGACAAGATACTCACCAACCACCTCGCGCCCCTCCTCACCGACCAGGGCAAGGCCGTGTCCTGGCTGACCGACCGTCTCGAAGGCAGGCGCACCACCTCCAACTGCTGGTCGATGCCGCTCCAGCCCTGACGCACCCCCGCCCGTGACCGTGCGAGGCCGCGGCGCGTCCGCCCCCACGGACGCCGCCGCGGCCTCGCGTCGTCGCCGGGCCGCGCCGCCGTACGTTCACAGAGGGAGCCGCCGTACGTTCACATAGGGAGCTGCGCTGTCAGGTGGCTGACCCGTAGGCTGGTCAATGGACTAGACCTATAGCCGCTTCCGAAGAATTGGAATCCCATGAGCAACCGTGCACTACTGGAGGTGATCGCACTCGACGCGGAGGACGCGGTCGCGGCCCAGGCGGGTGGTGCGGACCGCCTCGAAGTCGTCACCGACATGGCCGCCGACGGCCTGACGCCCTCCGCGAAGACCGTCGCGGAGATCCGGTCCGCCGTGGACATCCCCATGCGGGTCATGCTCAGGGTGGCGGACGGATTCGCGGCCGGTGACATCGATGTACTGGTCGACAAGGCGCGCGAGATGCGGGCCGAGGGCGCCGAGGAGTTCGTCCTCGGCTTCCTGGACCAGGACGGCCACGCCGACCTGGTGGCCGTCGAGCGCCTCGTCGCCGAACTGGACGGCTGCCGGTGGACCTTCCACCGGGCGATCGACCGCGCCGTGGACCGCGACGTCCTGCGCAAGCACCTCGCCGACATGCCGGGACTGGACACCTATCTGACGGCCGGGGCCGCGACCGGGGTGGACGACGGCATCCCGACCCTGCTGGCCGAGGCGGCCCGCTCGGGACAGCCCGGCTACGAGGCCCGGATCCTGGTGGGCGGCGGCCTCCGCCTGGACCACCTGCCCCGTCTGAAGGGTGCCGGCGTCGACGCCTTCCACATCGGCGGAGCGGCCCGCCCCGGCGGCTGGTCCGGCCCGGTGGACGTGGCGGCCGTACGGGAGTGGCGCGCGGCGATCGACGGGTGACCGAGCCCGGGGACGCCCGCGTGGCCGGACCGCACTCACCCGCCGGGCGACGCCGGGCCGCGCCCGGCGGGTGAGCGCTTCCGGACCCCCGCCCGGTCGCCCCGACCCGGCCCGGTCCCGCCCGGTCGCCACGCCCGGATCAGGCGGCGAGCCGCTCCGGCAGGGGCGCCGCGTGCAGCACGGTCAGTCCTGACACGGCTCGGGTCAGCGCCACGTACAGACGGCGCAGGCCCGTTCGCTCGTCGGGCTCCCCGTCGACCACGGCGGCCGGTTCGTCCAGCACCACGTAGTCGTACTCCAGGCCCTTCGCCAGGGAGGCCGGGACGAGGGTCAGCCGGGAGGCGGCTGTCGTCTCCTCGCCGGGGGAGAGGTGGCCGTGACCGGCCGCGGCGAGCGCGGCGGCCAGGGCCGGGACGCGCGCGTCGGCCGCGATCAGGCCGATCGAGCCCTCCTGGCGCAGCGACTCCTCGCACGCCGCGACCACCGCCGCGTCCAGGGATTCCGGATCCGCCACCTCCCGTACGGCCAGTGAGCCCGGAGCCTCACGCACCGACTCCACCGGGGCCAGACCGGGCGAGATCGCGGGGAGCAGCCGGGAGGCGTACGCGATCACCTCGCGCGGCACACGGAAACCGGCCGTCAGCTCCTCCACCACCGCCTCCGGCTTGCCCAGGTGGAACAGCGCCCGCTCCCAGCTCGCCGTCGACCACGGGGTCGTGCCCTGCGCCAGGTCGCCGAGCACGGTCGCCGAGCCCGTGGAACAGCGCCGGCCGACCGCCCGGTACTGCATCGGCGACAGGTCCTGGGCCTCGTCGACCACCACATGCCCCAGCGAGTGCGTACGCTCCACCAGGTCGGCCGCCTCGTCGATCAGCACCGCGTCGGCCGCCGTCCACCGCGCGGACTTCACACCGCGCGCCGGTTTCGCCGCCAGGAGGTGCTTGCGCTCGTCCTCGGTGAGCAGCCCCTCCGCGTGCGTGCCGAGGAACTCCGCGTCCGTCAGCAGCCGCAGTACGAGCTTCGCCGGGTCCACCGCCGGCCAGATCGCCTTCACCGCCGCCTTCACCGCGGGGTTGCGGGCCACCGCGTTCTGCACCCGGTCGTCGGGCGCCTCACCGGCCTCCTCCATCCGTACGAGCACGGCGTGCGCGATCCGCTGCGGCAGCGCCTCGTGGGCCGCGCCGTACCGCATGTCGCGGGCGAGCAGCTCGCCGACCATCTCCTCGATCTCGTACGCCGGTACCCGCCAGCGCCGCGAGCCGCGCACCACCACGACCGGCTCGGTCGGCGGGGTGACGTGGGAGCGGATCGCCCGGCGCAGCACCTCGGCCATCCGGGCGTCGCCCTTGATCACGGCGGCGGCCGCCTCGTCGGTGCCGCGCACCTCGACCCGGGCCGCCACCAGGTCCTCGACGGTGGCCTGCTTCACCTCCAGCTCGCCGAGCGCCGGGAGCACCTGCTCGATGTAGTGCAGGAAGGAGCGGTTCGGGCCGATGACGAGGGTGCCGGTACGGGCCAGCCGCTCCCGGTGCGCGTACAGGAGGTAGGCGACCCGGTGCAGGCCCACGGCCGTCTTGCCGGTCCCGGGGCCTCCCTGGACGCACACCGTCCCGCCGAGCCCGCTGCGGACGATCTCGTCCTGCTCCGGCTGGATCGTCGCCACGATGTCGCGCATCGGCCCGACACGCGGCCGCTCGATCTCCGCCTGGAGGAGCTTGCTGGTCTGCTCGGCCTCCGCCGGGTCGGTGAGATGCTCGTCCTCGTACGCGGTCAGCTCGCCGCCGGTGTAGCCGAAACGGCGCCGCCGGTCGACGTCCAGGGGGTTGTTCCTGGAGGCCTGGTAGAATGGCTGGGACACCGGGGCGCGCCAGTCGATGACCATCGGGTCGCCGTGCGCGTCGTGGACGTGGCGGCGGCCGATGTAGAACTGCTCGCCCTCGGCCCCTTCGGCCGCCTCGCCGCCCACCGGACGCAGATAGTCCAGGCGGCCGAAGAAGAGCGGGGTGTGCGCCAGATCGGCCAGCGCCTTGATCCGGTCATCCATCTGGGACTGGAGGACCGCGGCGTTGACCCAGTTCGCGGTGACGTCGCGGATGTCCAGGGCCTGCACGTCCTCACGCATGGCGCGCAGGGCGGCACGGGACGCGGCCAGATGGGCGCGTTCGCTCGCGAGCGGATCACCGGACGTACCGGCGGCCGCTGTCTCGGGTGGGGTGGTCGCTTCGTGCGCGGGCACGGTGTTGCCTCCGGCTTTCGACACAGGACGGCGGACCGCGCTCACGGCACGGCCCGCTGAGGACTCTCACGGATGCGCACACGGTGGCCGTGTACGGCTGGTGTCGGCCGGTTTCCGTCCGGTCGGCGGCGCTCCCCCGGCTGCCGGCCGCTACGTCGGCGGGCCGGTACCACGGTGCGGGAGGCGGGCAGACCGGCGAGTGTATCGATCGCGGTGGGTCAGGTCGAACGTATTACGGCGCGTGGCCGTGGCGGACGGGCGCCTGCCCGACGCGGCGCCCGCCGGTGCTCAGCTCCAGTCCTCAGGGCTCGACAACGCCCACGGCCGGCCCGTGTCGGGGTCCACCTCGGCCAGCCGGCGGCGCTGCTCCTCCAGCCAGTGCATGTAGCGGTGCGATCCTCCGCGGATGTCGACGCTGAGCGGGTACGTGTCGTGCTCGTCGGCGACCAGCCTGCGGAGGAACTCGACCATGCCGCAGTCGAAGAGGGTGAAGACGTCGTCCGTGTGCCGGCCGCAGACCAGGACGGGCCACCTGTCGGGCTCGGGATCGGCGGTCAGCCAGCACAGGATGTCGGGGCCGGAGGTGACGCCCCACGCGAGGATGTGCTCCGGGTCGATGCCGGGACCCGCCTGGCCATCCCGCACCTCCATCTCCCAGGTGTACCGCGCGTTCGCCGTCTCCTCCTCGAAGGTCCCGGGACACCACAGGGGGTACTCCCGCGGGGGCAGCGGCATCAGGACGCCGACCTCGGAGAAGGAGCCGGCTCCGTACACGGACATGAAGGCCGTGTAGTCACGGGGGAGCCGGGTGCCCCACCGCGCCTCGGCCGCCCGCCGGTCGATCCTCTCGTCCGCGCCGAGGTCCGGGGGCAGGATCTCGGCCAGCGCGGCCAAGGACGCGTCCATCAGCTTCTCCCTGTTCGTCGTTCGTTCCGCCACCGATGTCGTCACATGCCGGGGGAGGAGGCGGCGGGTCCGTCCCGTAGGGGACGGCATGGCACCTGGGGTCTACCCGCGCCGCCGCCCACTTCAGCCCCCGGGCCGATGCCCGGACGGGTGGGCGCGACGCACCATGGGACACATGACCAGCGCCTACCTGAACCCCAGCAGCACCGGCCCCGCGCACCGCGCGAACGCCGGTCACCCCCGCAGCCACCGCCTCGGGGACGCGGTGCGCGCCGTCGCCGTCTTCGCGCGCACCGCCTTCGGGGTGGCCGTCCTCGGAGAGTTCGCCGAAGAGGCGGGCGTCGTCCGCCGCCACCACTGAGCCCACCGGCCGCTTCAGCCACTTCCGAGGCTTCGGCTCAGCTCTCCGGGTCGGGCTCCGCGAGCAGTTCGTCCGCGTCGACGATCCGGTACGCGTACCCCTGCTCGGCCAGGAACCGCTGCCGGTGCGCGGCGAAGTCCTGGTCGACCGTGTCGCGGGCGACCACCGAGTAGAAGCGGGCCTCGTGCCCGTCCGCCTTCGGCCGCAGCACCCGGCCGAGCCGCTGCGCCTCCTCCTGGCGCGACCCGAACGTCCCCGATACCTGGATGGCGACCGTCGCCTCCGGCAGGTCGATGGAGAAGTTCGCGACCTTCGACACCACCAGCACGCTGATCTCGCCCTGCCGGAACGCCTCGAACAGCTTCTCGCGCTGGGCGTTGCTGGTCTCCCCCTTGATCACGGGGGCGTCCAGATGCTCACCGAGCTCGTCGAGCTGGTCGATGTACTGCCCGATGACGAGGGTCTGCTCGCCCCGGTGCTTGCGTACGAGCGCCTCGGTGACCTTCCGCTTTGTCGCGGTCGTGGCGCAGAACCGGTACTTCTCCTCGGTCTCGGCGGTCGCGTACGCGAGCCGCTCCGAGTCGGTGAGGTTGACGCGGACCTCGACGCAGTCGGCGGGCGCGATGTACCCCTGCGCCTCGATCTCCTTCCACGGCGCGTCGAACCGCTTGGGCCCGATGAGCGAGAAGACGTCCGACTCGCGGCCGTCCTCGCGCACCAGCGTCGCCGTGAGCCCGAGGCGCCGCCGGGCCTGGAGGTCGGCGGTGAACTTGAAGACGGGGGCGGGCAGCAGGTGCACCTCGTCGTAGATCACCAGACCCCAGTCGCGGGAGTCGAACAGTTCCAGGTGCGGGTAGACGCCCTTACGGCGGGTGGTCAGCACCTGGTACGTGGCGATGGTGACCGGGCGGATCTCCTTGCGCGTACCGCTGTACTCGCCGATCTCGTCCTCGGTGAGCGAGGTCCGCCTCACCAGCTCGTGCTTCCACTGCCGGGCCGAGACGGTGTTGGTGACCAGGATCAGCGTCGTCGCCTTGGCCTCGGCCATCGCACCGGCCCCGACCAGCGTCTTGCCCGCGCCGCAGGGGAGGACGACGACACCGGAGCCGCCGTGCCAGAACCCGTCCACGGCCTGCTTCTGGTACGGGCGCAGCGACCAGCCGTCCTGGGCGAGCTCGATCGGGTGTGCCTCGCCGTCGACGTACCCGGCGAGGTCCTCCGCCGGCCAGCCGAGCTTCAGCAGCGTCTGCTTGATCTGCCCGCGCTCGGAGGGGTGCACGGCCACGGTGTCCGGGTCGAGGCGGGCGCCGACCAGCGGCTGGACCTTCTTCGAGCGGAGGATCTCCTCCAGCACCGGCCGGTCGTTGGTGGTCAGCACCAGCCCGTGCACCGGGTGCTTGGAGAGGGTGAGCCGGCCGTACCGCGCCATCGTCTCGGCGATGTCGACGAGCAGTGCGTGCGGCACGGGGTAGCGCGAGTACTCCACGAGCGCGTCGACGACCTGCTCCGCGTCGTGGCCCGCGGCGCGGGCGTTCCACAGGCCGAGGGGGGTGACCCGGTAGGTGTGGATGTGCTCGGGCGCACGCTCCAGCTCCGCGAAGGGGGCGATGGCACGACGGCAGGCCTCGGCCTGGTCGTGGTCGACTTCGAGGAGCAGCGTCTTGTCACTCTGGACGATGAGGGGTCCGGTCACGCGCGTCGGCCCTTTCTGGTCTGCCTGTGCCCTGCTGCTGGGGTCCGCCGCCGGGCGGCCGCGAACGGCCAAACGTCCAGTGTGCCGCATCGGGGCCGCGACCGGGTGGGCGCGCGGGACCGCGATCACGGCGTCCGCCCGGCTCGTGGGCCGCGCGGCGGAACGGTCATAGCGTGGAGGGATGGACGAAGCGGAAGCGGAAGATCCGGCGCCGGGCGCCGACGACCCGGGCTTTCCGGCCTACCACGCGCCCCGGTGCTCCGGCCTTGGCGAGCTGGACAGCCTGCTCACCGGGTGCCGTGCCTGCCCCCGGCTGGTGGCCTGGCGGGAGGAGGTGGCCCAGGTCAGACGGGCGGCCTTCCAGGACTGGGACTACTGGGCCCGGCCCGTGCCCGGCTTCGGGCCCCCGGACGCGACGGTGGCCGTCGTGGGGCTCGCGCCCGCCGCGCACGGAGGCAACCGGACGGGCCGGATGTTCACGGGCGACGCCACCGGCGACTTCCTCTTCGAGGCCCTGCACACCCTGGGCCTGGCCTCGCAGCCCACCTCCGACCACGCCGGGGACGGCCTCACCCTGCACGGCGTACGGCTGACCTCCCCGGTGCACTGCGCGCCCCCGGCGAACCGGCCCACCCCGCTGGAACGCGACACCTGCCGGTCGTGGCTGGCGGCCGAGCTGGACCTGCTGAGCCCGGGGCTGCGCGCGGTGGTCGTCCTCGGCGGCTTCGGCTGGCAGGCGCTCCTCCCGGTCCTCGCCGAGGCGGGCTGGCGACTGCCCCGCCCCCGCCCCGCCTTCGGCCACGGCGCACACGTGGTCCTGCCCGCCACGGAACGCCGACAGGAAATGCACCTGCTGGGCAGCTACCACCCCAGCCAGCGCAACACGTTCACCGGCCGGCTCACGATGCCGATGCTCGTCGACGTGCTCCGGGAGGCGGCGGGGATCGGGGGGCTGGGGCAGCCCTCCGGGCACACCTGCCGACCGGAGAGGCCGGTGCGTCCCCCTGAAGGGTGAAAACGCTGGCTGATGTCGTTGGACGGGCGGTATCGTCAGTTCTTGACGATACCGCCCGCCCAACGACATCGTCCGATGCGTGGAGGAGGCGCCATGCTGCTTCGGTTCCAGGTCACGAATCACGCGTCGCTCCGGGAGGAGCAAGAGCTTTCCCTGGTGGCCGCAGACCGTCACGCCGAACGGGCGGAGGCGCGGACACCCAACGGTGACGTCCGCGCGGTCCCGGTATGCGCTGTCTACGGCACCAACGCATCCGGCAAGTCGAACGTCATCGACGCCGTCGGCTGGATGAGACGGGCCGTGCTGTCGTCGTTCCGGCATTGGGACCCCAGCGGCGGAGTGCCGCGTCGCCCGTTCGTCCTGCGCGACGACGCCGCCGCGCATCCCAGTTCGTTCGCGGTCGATTTCGTACTGGGCGGGGTGCACCACCAGTTCGGTTTCTCGGTGAACGACGACCGGGTGACGGAGGAATGGCTCTACTACTACCCCGAGGGCCGGCAGCGCAGGCTCTACGAGCGGGGAGACGACGGCGCTGTGACGTTCGGGCGCTGGCTCACGGGGAGACGCAAGCTCATCGCCGAACTGCTGCGCCCCAACAGCCTGTATCTCTCGGTGGCGGCGGCGCAGGGCCACGAGCAGTTGGGAGAGGTGTACCGGTGGTTCCGTTCCGGTCTGCGCATGGCGACGGATCGGGACTTCTCACAGCGACTCGACCACACCGTCCAGCTGTGTCAGGCCGACGGGGGCCGACAGGGCACTCCTGTCATGGCCATGTTGCGCTTCGCCGATCTCGGAGTATCGGGTCTGGACATCAAGGAGTGGGACGAGGCCGTCCTGGAGGACCACAAGCGCATCACCGAGGCACTGCGCGAGGCCCTGGGTGACAAGGTCAGGGTGCAGGAGGAGAGCAAACGGAGAGTCAGGGTCGAGCACCGGACGGACGAAGGAGTGTTCCCGCTGGACCTCAGGGAAGAGTCGAGCGGGACCCGCACCTGGATCGGACTCGTCGGTCCGGTCGTGACGACACTCGCCGACGGCGGAGTGCTCTGCGTGGACGAACTCGACGCACGACTGCACCCGTACCTGGTCGACGCTCTGGTCGGCATGTTCCAGTCCCGCGACATCAACCGGACCGGAGCGCAGTTGGTCTTCAGCACGCATGAGGCGGCGCTGCTGGGACGGAACGTGCGTACCGAACTCTTCCGCGACCAGGTGTGGTTCACCGAGAAGGACCCGCGCACACTCGCCACCCGGCTGTTCCCCATGACGGAGTTCTCGGTCCGGGATTCGACCGACAACCTGGAGAAGCGTTACCTGGGCGGACGGTACGGAGCGGTGCCGTACTTGGATGACGAACTGCTGCGGGACATGGTCGCGGCGTTCCGGCATGGGGGTGTCAATGAAGCGGGGAAAGCCGCTGAGGCGGCCGAAGGGCGTGCGTCAGGAGCAGCGTAGGTTCCTCATCTACTGCGAGGGGGAGTGCACGGAGAACCAGTACTTCCGTGGTCTGAGGTCGGACTTACGCGCCCTTCCCGTCCAGATCTGCATGGGCGGGGAACACGGTGAGCCGAAATCCGTCGTCCGTGCGGCGATCGAGCACAAGAAGCGGGCCGCGCGTTCGCCGCAGGACCGCTGGACGGAATACGACGAGGTCTGGTGCGTGCTCGACGTCGAGGCGCCGACCCCGCACGCCGGCCTGAGCGATGCGCTACGACTGGCGGAACGGCACGGCATCGAAGTGGCGCTCACCAACCCCTGCTTCGAGTTGTGGATCATGTTGCACTTCACCGAGGTGTCGGGCTACCAGACGTCCACGCCGCCCAGAAGGCGTTGGAGAGGCTTGGGTCCTGTGGCTACTCGACCACGCGCAAGCACCTGGACTACGAGAGCCTGCGCGAGGGGCATGCGTATGCCGAGCAGCGCGCGAGCGCGTTGAGGAAGCGTGGGTCGAACGGGTACGCGTCCAATCCGTGGACGGATGTGGACAGGCTTGTCGGGTTGTTGAGAAGGGCGCGGCACACCTCGACGTGAGCGGGCGGCATGCGGGGGCACGCCGCCACTGCCGACAAGGGAGGCGCCCGGGGCGCTCAGGAGCGGCTGGTAGAAAGGGATTTCGCGCCGACAGGCCGTCGGCCGCGGGGGAGGAAAAGCCATGACACAGCCGCCGCCCTGGCCGCAGCAGCCGGACGGGCCGCAGCCGCAACAGCCCCAGCAGATGGACGGGCCGCAGCCCCAGCAACAACCGGTACAGCAACCGCCTCAGCAGCCCCAGTCGCCGTACGATGCGTCCCGGCCGGGATACGGGTACCCGCAGGGCGGGCAACCCGTGGCGGACAACCCGTATGCGCAGCAGGCACCCCAGCCCCAGCCGCAACAGCCCTCGCACGCCCCGCAGCCTTCCCAGCCCCCGCAGGCTCAGCAATACCAGCCGTACCAGCAGCCCCCGCACCATGCCTCGCCGTACGGCGGGTACCCGTCCCCGCCGCCTCCGCCCCCCGGGCCCCCGGTCCCGGTCCCGGTACCGGCGTCCGGTGCCGGGAAGCGGCGGGCCGGGCTGGTCGCCGGGGGTGCGCTGGTGGCTCTCGTGCTGGTCGGCGGTGGGGTGTGGTTCGCGCTCGGTGACGGGGGCGATGACGCCAAGGCGCCCACGGCGCACGGGAGTCCGGGTGTCTCCGAGACCGGTCCGGGTGTGACGGACGAGCCCACCGCATCGGAGCCGCTTGTGGAGGGGCCGTCCGCCGAAGGGTCGGCGGGGGAGGAGTCGTCCTCGGTCCCGGAGCTGCCGACGCCCACCGGAACCGGGCTCCAGGCCGTGTGGCGGGCCCCCGACTCCACCATGCTGGCCCTGGGTGACGCGTACGAGGACGAGCCCCGACGTGTGAACGCGGTCCTCAGCGACGGGAACGGCTTCGAGTGCAAGGGCCGGTGGCAGAAGGACGACGGTGGCGGCCTGGTGGTGGCGCTGCTCTGCGAGCAGGACGGGACCAAGGTCGAGGACAAGGACCGGCTCGGTGAGATCGAGCAGAGCGGGGACACCCTGACCGTGACGTGGAAGAAGGGGACCACCGGCACGGAGTCCTTCGAGCGGTTCCGGGACATGGATCCCGCCTGATCGAACCTGTGCGGGCTGTCCTGACGGCCCGTCAGTCACCCTGCTCGTCGGCGAGTTCGGCGACGCCCGTGATCCGGTGCAGCGGATAGGTGCGGACCTCGTCGGCCGTGTGGTCGTACGCCGTGACGAAGCCGCCCTCGACCTTGACGGGGGCGATCACGCGCTGACTGGCCGCCCCGTCCGCGTTGACGTAGCCGATCCATACCGTGGACCCGGTCATCGCGGCCGCCTGGACGGTGGCCAGGGTCTCCGCCGCCGTCGTACGCGGCAGGGTGCCGGCCGATGACGGGGCGGGGTCGTCCCCGGCGTCCCCGGCGCCGGCCTGGACGGCCCGTGCGGCCGTGTCACCGGCGCGGACCGCCCGTACCGCGGCGGACAGCAGGGTCGCGTCCGGGACCGGCGGGCCCTCGGGCACGGGGGCCGGGGCCGTGCGCGGCGGGGTGCGGCGGGCGCCGGCGCGGGTGATCAAGACATCGCCCTCGGCGGACTCGGCGGCCGGGGCGTACCCCATCTCGCGCAGCGCCTCCAGCAGCGACGCCGGGTCGGTCCGCGCGGACAGCACGGTCGGCGCGAGGCGGCGCAGCCGCAGTCCGGCGGAGCGCTTGTCGGCCAGGATCTCGTTCAGGACGGCCTCGTCGTCGCAGCGGACGTAGGCCGAGGCGGCGCCGATCCGCAGATGGCCGTGGCGGCGCGCCACGTCGTCGATGAGGTAGCTCAGCGGCTGCGGCACCGGCGTACGGCTGTGCGTGGCGAGGAAGGCGTGCAGGTCGGAGGCGGCCTGCCCGGCGTCCAGGGCGCGGCGTACGGAGCCGGGGGTGAAGCGGTAGACCGTCGCCCCGCCCTTGGACTCGACGTCCGCGAGCACCGACAGCGTCTCCGCGAGCGGGCGTTCCAGCGGTCCGGGTGCCACCGCAGTCAGGTCGGCCTGGAGCAGCACGTGGTCCAGGGGTTCGGGGATCAGCGGGGCGAGCCGGGCGGAGGCCTCGCGGGGGCCCTCGTCGAGCAGGGCGCGGGCCTGCGACGAGAGCGCGCCGCGGCCGGTGACGCCGAGCAGTTCCGCCTCGTTCACCGTCCACAGGGCGATCCTGGACCGCAGGTCCAGGGTCTCGCCGGACGCCGCCGACGTGCCGGGCGCGGGCGTGCGCAGCGGGCGTTCCCACCGCAGCCGGGTGAGGAGGGCCTGCGGGTCGGGGGCGGTGCCCGCCGGGAGCGCCGCGAACAGGGCCAGCACCCGGCGGCGTACCTCGGGTGCGGCCGACCGGTCCAGGTCGGGGCCGAGCGCGGAGAGCGCCCGTCCCTTGGCGTCCTGGCCGCCGACCAGCCCCGCGGTACGGGTGGCGGCGAGCCAGGCGGTGGCGAGGTGGGTCCAGCGGTCCTGGGCCGGGCGCTCCAGCCACTCGTCGTACGCCGGTGTCGCCGCGTACCGCTCGTCGGTCTCTCCATCGGGGGCCAACAGCCCGGCGGTGTAGGCGAGTTCGACCCAGAAGGCGGCGATCGGCTCGGAGACGTCCAGGGCGTTCGCGGTCCGCTTGAGCTCGCGCACGCTCAGGCCGCCCGCGCGCAGGATGGCCGGTCCGCCGTTGTTCCAGAGCTTCAGCAGTTCCTCGATCGTGGACAGCGCGGTGAAGGCCTGACCGGCCGCCGCCCTGTCCACAGCCTGGGGATCGCGTTCGGCCGCCGCCGTGACGGCCGGGGCCACGGGTTCCGGTACGCGGTGGGCGCGGCCGGCCCGCAGGTGCAGCGCGGCCTCCCGCGGCAGGACGACGGTACGGGTCGAGACCGGCAGCAGCAGCCCCCGGTCGCGCAGCCACCGCACCGGCGGCGCGGGGTTGGCGGTGACCTCCCCGTACGGCGGGCCCCACACCAGGCGGTCCAGCACCGCCAGGGCCTCGACCGGGGCGGTGTCCAGCAGGGCGGCCATCCGCGTGCGGTCGGTGAACAGGTCCGTCAGCGCGGCGACGGCCGAGACCGGGTCGTGCGTGGCCGGCAGCCCGGCGGCGGCCAGGATCTCCTGGAGCCGGCCCGGTGACATGCCGGGGGTGGCCTCGGCGACGGTCGGACCGAGACCGGTGGCGGAGGGGTGCTGGGGGGACGGGGCGAGCAGCTCGCGTGCCGTGCGGACCAGGTGCAGGGCCTCGTCCTCGCCCCAGACGAGGGCCTGTTCGCGCAGGGCGTCGAGGGCCCCGGGCAGTGCGGCGGTGATCGCCGCCCCGGTGCCGTCGCGCCCCTCGCCGTCGTCCTGGCCGTCACCCGTCAGGAGCGCGAGCAACGTGGCGTACGGAGCCGGGTCCGGCGCCACCGCCAGGGCCTGCGCCGTCTGGAGGGCGAACCGGTCCAGGTGCTCCAGCGCCCGTACGACGGAGGCCCGCGTCCCGGCCCGTGTGGCGAGTTGCGTGATGTCGTTCGGCACGGGACTCAGCAGGTCGGGGCGGGCACGGAGCAGCCCTGCCAGCGATGCGTCGCCCCGGGCGCGCAGAGCCTCGGCGAGCGTGCGCGGTGGTGTGGTCGTCCCCATCCGTCCCACGGTAGCCGCTGGAACGCTACCGTCGGGGCAGGGCGGGTGGAGGGAGAGCCAACGCGTGGGGATCGAGAGCGACCAGCTTGTCTACGACTATCTGAGCCGGGTCGGTGACCTGGCCCAGCAGCAACAGCTGTCCTCGGGCACCCGGATGAGACTCGTCTCGACGCTCCGGGGCGAGATCGACCGGCAGCGCGGCGGGGAGGCCGCGGACTCGCTCGCCACGGTCCGGCGCATCCTCGGCCGGCTCGGCGCGCCGGACGAACTGGTCGCCGCGGCGGCGGAGTCGGGCGACGGGACGGTGGTGACGCCGTCGCCCCGGACGGCCGCCGCCGACCCCGAACCGGCACGGTCGCGCGGGGTGCCCCGGCCCCGGCTCGGGATGTTCAGGAAGGATCCGGGGCGCGCGGACCGGGCCGACGGGGACGCGGGGCGTGCCCGTCCGGCGCCCTGGACCGTGGGGGCGGGCGACGGTACCGCCAGGGCACCGGCGGGCGCGGCGGACGGCACTTCCGCCGCGCCGGACGGGGTGTCCGCCGGGCCGGACAAGGCTTCCGCCGCCCCGGACACGGAAGAGGCCGGGGCCCCCTGGCCGTCGGCGTCGGCACCGCACATGCTCGGCCTGGGGCAGTCGGGCGTGTCGGAGGGTGAGCCGGAGTGGTGGCGGATCGAACCCGGGCCCTTCGGCGAGAACGCGGGCCCGGCGGGCGTGTCGGGCGCTCCGGAGATGAGCGTCCCGGGGTTCGTGGGCGGGCTCACCCCGGAACTGCTGAGGCCGCCCCGTCCGCCGAAGGAACCGGTGGAGGCGCCGGACGCCGCCGAGGCGGAGGAGCCCGCCGCGGAGGCGGCCCCCGCTCCCGCGCGGAAGTGGCCGAGGCTGCGCCGCCGTACCCCGGGAGCCGACGCCCCCGCCCGCAGGCTCCGGCTCTCCCACCCGCTCCTGCTGCTGGCGGCGGCCCTGCTGGTGGCCGGGGCGGTCATGGGGTCCTGGCTGGCGCTCGCGGGCGGCTGGGTGCTGGCGTACAGCTCCCGCAAGTTCTCCCGCACGGAGGCGAAGTGGGTGGCGCTGGGCCTGCCGGGTGTGGTGGTGGCCGGTGCGGTCGTCTGGCTCTGGGGCCGCATGGACGGCCGCTGGGGCGCCCCGATCGCGGAGGGCGCGCTGGGGGACGCGATGGCGGACGTATGGCCGGGAGTGGTCCGTACGGCGGCGGTGGCGTCGGCGGTGTACCTGGTGTGGCGCTCGCGGCGACTGCCGGGGTGAGGAGCGGGAACCCCGGCCGAGGCGGGGCGGCGGGGGCGGGTTCCGGGCCCCGCGCGCCTCGTTCCCCGCGCCTGGTTCCGCCCGGTTCCGGGCCCCCGCGTGCCCGGCTTCATCCGCGTCAGATGTCCTGGGCCCGCAGCCGCTCCTCACGGGTCCTGACGACCCGTAACCGATCCGGTCGCCGCGACGTCCACCGGTCCGGTCCGTACTCCGGCCGCAGCACCCACGTGGTGCCACCGCGTACGTCCGCGACGATGCCGCGCCGGTCGGCGTCTTCGTCGTGGATCAGGTCGCCCACCCACGCGCGCTGTTCCTGTTCGTCGGTCATCCGGATTCCCCTCCGCGCAGCTCGGCCCACACCTGTTTCCCCCACGGCAGCGGTTCGGTGCCCCAGGCTTCGGCCAGCTCTCCCACGAGCGCGAGGCCACGACCGCTCTCGCCTTCCAGGACCGGCTCCCCGCGCACCGGCCGGGCTTTGGAGAAGTCCACGACACCGATGCGGACGCGTACCGCCTCCGGGCGATCGACGACGATCCGGATGGATCCCCGCCGCGCGTGCTGCACCGCGTTGGAGACCAGTTCGGAGACGATCAGCGCGCCGTCCTCGGCCAAGTCGTCCAGGTCCCAGGCGGCCAGTGCCACACGGACCAGGCGCCGGGCGGTCGCGGCGCTTTCCGGCAGGCGCGGCAGGGTCTCGCTGTACCCGGGGTGCCCGGTCGGGCGGGCTCGCGCCACAGGTTGCGGCATATCGGTCTGCTTTCTCGGATCGGCCGAGCCCCGAGGCGGTCGCACGGCCGCCGGGGCGCTGTCCGCTCATGAAATCGACATGCCGGGGGCGCTGACAGGGGCGCAACGTCCTACTTTCACCACGCTATTCGCTGACACCCAAAAACTCGGCCAAGGCCCGCAGGCCCGGTGGGTGGTTGGGCAGGGCCCAGAGGTCACGCACGACGGCCACGGCCAGCGTGTGGTGCCGCATCCACGTCGGTGCCACACGGCGCAGCGACTCCAGGGTCTTCACCGCTCCGGCCGCGTCGCCGGTGTCCGTGTGGGCGCGTGCCACGTCCAGCAGGAGCCATGTCCGCCAGGACGGCGGTGTGTCCTTGCTCAGCCGCATTCCCTTGGCCAGAGCCAGAGCGTCGTGCGGATGCCCGTACTGGACCGCGAGCCGGACACGTTCGATGCGGACCGACGAGGGGCTGAAGACGCTGACCATACGGTTGTCGCCACCGGCGGGCAGCTTCGCGACGCGGGCGGCTTCCTTCTCCGCCGTTTCCATCATCGCCGCCGCGCGCTCGTAGTCGCCGCTCCGCGCGGCGGACGTGGCGGCGCTCATGGTCAGTGCGCCCCACACCTTCAGGTCGTCGGCCGTGTCGGTACGGCCCGCGTCCGCCATGGCGTCGGCGGTACGGAGCGCGATGTCCAGCGCGTCTTCCAGGCGTCCCTGCCGCTGGTACGTCCACGCCGTGGAGTTGACGATCATCGGCAGGAGCAGCGGATCGGAGGACCGTCCCGCCGCGTCTGCCGCGCGCTCCAGGCTGATGAGGGCGAGGTCCGTCTTTCCCATCCGCACGGCGACATGCCCCGCGAGCTGAAGTGCCTTGCCCAGAGCCGCGAAACCGGCCCTGCGGTCGTCGTCGCTTCCCGAGGTCGTGGCGGAACGCGCGTCCGAGATCACGTCCGGCAGCGCTTTCATCACCGTGTCGAACTCGGCGGAGTGGTATTGGGTCCAGCCCTCCGCGATCTGCTCGCGCAGCCGCTCCGCGGAGAAGCCGGGGCCTGGAGGCCGAGGCTCCGGACCCGGAGCGGGCATGATCGCACGGCGTACGGCCACGAAGCGCGGTCCGTCGTTCTCGCCGGAGGAGGCGACCGCGGGCGGGTCACCGAGAAGCGTGGTCAGCTCCACGCCGAGACCGTCCGCCAGCGCGTGCAGTGTGGGGAGGCGTGCCGAGTGCTTCCGTCCCTGTTCGAGCTGACGGATCACATCGACGGACACGCCGGACCGCTCGGCCAGTTCCTCTTGCGTCAGGGAGGCCAGGCGGCGCAAGCGGCGCAGGGTCCGTCCCAGGTCTTCGTTTGCCACGTCGCCAAGGTACGCCCGCCACCACGAGCGGGGAGAATGCCGAGCGCGTCGGCCGCAGTTGGGCGCGCGGGCCGGAGCCCGCCAAAGAGACAGCCCCCCGGCCACCCGGCCCGGCCGACCCGCGTTCGTTCGCGGGGCGGCCCGGCCACAGGTGGTGTCACTTCGTCAGGTCCGCCTGGAGTTCGTCCAGGATCTTGTCCGCCGCCGTGTAGCCGATGCCCTGGATCCACAGTTCGTCGTCCACCGCGAACACCCTGCCGTTCTTCACCGCGGACATGTTCTTCCACAGCCCGCTGCCCACGGTCCGCGTCTCCTTGGACTTCTTCGCGTCCCCGTACGTCGAGTGGAAGACGACGTCCGCGTCCGCCAGGTCGATCTTCTCCGGGCTGACGTCGTACGAGAAGCCGTCCTTGGCCTTGTCCACGATCGCCGGCCGGCCGAGGCCCACGTCCGCGAGGATCGTCGCGATGTAGTTCTGCCTGCCGTAGACGCGGATGTCCGCGCCTTCGACGAAGCGCACCATGTTGACCTCGGTGCCCGCCGCCTTCTCCTTGCCGCCGAGGGCCTCGGTGACCTTCGCCGTGTGGTCGGCGTAGGCCGCGATGACCTTCTCGGCCTCCGGTACCTTGCCGAGCGCGTTGGCGTGGGTCTGGAAGTTCTCCTTCCAGGTGAAACCGGTGTTCTCCGTCATCACCGTCGGCGCGATCTTCTTCAGCTCGTCGTACACGTCGCCGTGGCGGACCTTGCTGGTGAGGATCAGGTCGGGCTTGAGGGCGGCGATCGACTCCAGGCTGGGTGTCATCATCGCGCCGACGTCCTTGATGCCCGCGACCTGGTCCTGGGGCAGGTAGTTCAGGAAGCCCGAGTCGACGTCCGCGTGCGTCGCCCCGACCGGCTTCACCCCCAGGGTGAGCGCCGAGTCCAGCTCGGCCGTGTCCAGGACGACGACCCGCTTCGGGGCGACGGGGACCGCCACGTTGCCCATCGCCGTGGCGACCATGTGCGTCGTGCCGCCCGTGGAGCCGCCGCCCGACACGGGGCCGGTGCCGGAGTCGTCGGAGTCCGACGATCCGCAGGCGGAGAGCGCCAGGGCGGTCGTCACGGCGAAACAGACGGCGGCGAGGGAGCGGCGGTTGCGGAGGTGACCGGTCATGTCAGGGTGCCTTTCGGGGAGAGGGGGCGGAGGGCTTCCAGGGCGCGCCCGGCACGACGAGCGGCGAGCCCGTCACCGGATCGGGGACGACCACCGCCTCCAGGCCGAACACCTCGCGTACGAGGCCGGCGGTGACGACGTCCTCGGGGCGGCCCTCCGCCACGATCCGGCCGGCCTTCATGGCGACCAGGTGGTCGGCGTACCGGGCCGCCTGGTTGAGGTCGTGGAGCACCGTCACGACGGTCCGCCCCCGGGTGCCGTCGGCCGCCGGGGCGGCGAGCTTGCGCACCAGGTCCAGGACCTCCACCTGGTGCGCGATGTCCAGATACGTCGTCGGCTCGTCCAGGAGCAGCAGATCGGTGTCCTGGGCGAGGGCCATGGCGATCCACACCCGCTGGCGCTGACCGCCGGAGAGCTCGTCCACCGACCGCTCGGCGAGCGCGGTGACGTCCGTCCGTTCCATGGCCTCGGTCACCGCCCGCTCGTCCGCGTCCGACCACTGCTGCCACCAGTGCTGGTGCGGCTGGCGGCCGCGGGCGACCAGGTCGGAGACGGTGATCGCCTCGGGCGCCACCGGGGTCTGCGGCAGCAGTCCGACCGACTGGGCGATCTTCCGCGTGGGTATCCGGGAGAGTTCGGTGCCGTCCAGGAGGACCGATCCACCCGCCGGTTTCAGCAGCCGGCCGAGCGCCCGCAGGGTGGTCGACTTGCCGCAGGCGTTCGGGCCGACGATGACCGTCACCCGTCCGTCCGGGACGGCGAGGTCCAGCTCGTGGACGACGGTGCGGTCCTCGTAGGCGAGGGTCAGCCCACGGGCGGTGAGCCGGCTGGTCACGGTGTCCGTGGCGGTGCCGGGGCCGGTCGTCTTCATGCGTTGCCTCCACTGCGGCCGCCGTGACCGCGGATGATCAGCCAGATCAGGTACGGGGCGCCGACCGCCGCCGTCAGCACGCCCACCGGCAGTTCGGTCGGCGAGAAGAGCCTGCGGGCCAGCAGGTCGCCGAGGACGACGACGACCGCCCCCAGCAGCGCCGAGGACAGCAGGGGGATCTGCGCCGTACGCGTCATCCGGCGGGCGATCTGCGGGGCGAGCAGCGCCACGAAGTCCACCGGCCCGGCCGTCCCCGTCGCCACCGAGGCCAGGACCACGCCGAGGGCGACGAGCCCCAGCCGTACACGGCCGAGCCGCACGCCGAGCGCGGTCGCCGTGTCGTCGTCCATCGAGACGGTGCGCTGCGCCCGCGCCGCCCACAGCACGGCGGGGAGCAGGACGAGCAGGGTCCAGCCGATCGGTGCGGCCTCGTTCCAGCCGCGGCCGTTGAGCGAGCCCGTCATCCAGATCTGGGCCTGCTGGGCGACCAGGTAGTCGCCCTTGGTCAGGAAGAGGGTGGTCACCGACCGCAGGGCGACCGCGAAGCCGATCCCGATCAGGACGAAGCGGGTGGCGTGCAGCCCGCCGCGCCACGCGAACACGTACACCAGCACCGCCGCGAGGATCCCGCCGAGGACGGAGAGGTACGGCAGGACGGTGTACGAGGTGACGCCGAAGGTCATCGCGCCGACCGTGAGCGCGCCCGCGCCCTGGCTGACGCCGATGATGTCGGGGCTGGCCAGCGGGTTGCGGGCGACGGTCTGGATCAGCGCCCCGGCGACACCGAAGGCGAGGCCCACGAGCAGCCCGACGACCATGCGCGGCAGCCGCAGGGTGCCCACGACCAGCTCGTCGGGCGACGGCTGCCCCAGGACGACCTTCACGACCTCCGTGGGTGCCACGAAGCTCTCGCCGACGCAGAGGTAGGCGACGCAGAGGGCGGCCAGCAGCGCCGCGAGCCCCAGCGAGACGAGGGCCGAGCGCCGGTGGAGCAGGAAGCGGGCCCGTGCCCCGATCCGTACGACGCCGTAACCGGCGGGGCGGACCGGGACCTTCCGTGCGGGTACCGCCGTGTCCGTGCTCACGCGGGCACCGCCTTCCGGCGTACGAGGGCGACGAGGAACGGCACCCCGATCAGGGCCGTCATCACCCCTGCCGGTACCTCGCCCGGCGGGAGGACGATCCGGCCCACGACGTCGGAGACGAGGAGCATCACGGGTCCGATCAGGGCCGCCATCGGCAGCACCCAGCGGTGGTCCCCGCCGACGATCGCGCGGGCGATGTGCGGGACCGCGAGGCCGACGAAGGCGATCGGCCCGGCCGCGGCGACCCCGGCGCCGGTCAGCACCGTGGCCCCGATCCCGCCGACGATCCGTACGGCCGCGACGTTCTGGCCGAGGCCCTTCGCCACGTCCTCGCCCAGCGCCAGGGCGTCGAGACCGCGCGCCACGGACAGCACGAGCACGGCCCCGACCAGCAGGAACGGCCAGATCTGCTGGGCGACCTGGGTCTCGCGCCCGGCGATGGACCCGACCTGCCAGAAGCGGAACTCGTCGAGTGCGGACGCCTTGGTGGTGAGCACCCCCATGGTCACCGACACCAGCAGCGCGTTGATCGCCGCGCCGCCCAGCGCCAGCTTGACCGGGGTGGCACCGCCGCGCCCCCGGGCGGCGACGGCGTACACGGCGACGGCCGCGACGGCGGCCCCGGCGAACGCGAACCAGACGTACCCGCTGAGGGTGTGGATCCCGGCGTAGGCGATGGCCAGGACGACGGCGACCGAGGCGCCCTGGCTGATGCCGAGGATGCCGGGGTCGGCGATGGGGTTGCGGGTGATGCCCTGGAGCGCCGTACCGGCGAGGGCGAGGCCCGCGCCGACCATCAGCCCGATCAGGGTCCGGGGCACCCGCATCTGGCGGATCACCTCGGCGGCGTCCGAGTGCCCGCCGTGCAGCAGGGCGTCGAGGACGGCGGACGGGGCGATGGTCCGGGCGCCCACGGCCAGACTGAGCAGGACGGCCAGGACCAGCGCGAGGGCTGCCGCCGTTGTCGCGAGTGCGCGTCTGGAGAGGCGGGGTGCGGCGGGGGCCATCGGAACCAATCGGGTGTGCGAGGACGAGCAAGGTAAGGCTTGGCTGAGTCTATGCGCGGCCTGTCCGGGGGCCTCCTCTGCCCCGCGACCGCACCGCCGGGCCGCGCTCACGGGGGACCGGCCGCGCTCACGGGGACCGAGCGCCGGGCTCACGGGGACCCGGCTGCGCTCACGGGGGACCGAGCGCCGGGCGCCCGTACGGCCCGTCCCGCATCAGACCGGGGCTCGGCACAATGGCCGTATGCCCTCACACCCTCTGACGGTCGGTTTCGACCTGGACATGACGCTCATCGACTCCCGTCCCGGCATCAAGGCGGCCTATCTGACCCTGGCGGAGGTGACGGGGGTGACGATCGACGCCGACCTGGTCGTGACCCGGCTCGGCCCGCCGCTGGAGGACGAGCTGGCCAACTGGTACCCGCCCGAGAGGGTCGCCGAGGTCGCCGACCTGTACCGGGGCATCTACCCGGAGCGGGCGATCACCCCGACGACCGCCCTGCGTGGTGCGCGGAAGGCCGTCGAAGCCGTCCAGGCGCTCGGCGGGAGGGCGCTCGTCGTCACCGCCAAGTACGAGCCGAACGCCAAGCTCCACCTCGACCACCTCGGCCTCGCACCGGACGTCCTGATCGGCGGCCTCTGGGCCGAGGGCAAGGCGGAGGCGCTCCTGGAACACGGCGCGCGCATATACGTCGGCGACCACACCGGGGACGTACGCGGAGCCCGCGCGGCGGACGCCCTGTCGGTCGGCGTCACCACGGGACCGTGCGACGAGGCGGAGCTGCGGACCGCCGGCGCCGACGTGATCCTGCCAAATCTCACCCGGTTCCCGGCCTGGCTGAAGCGCTGGCACGCACGCGGCGCGGCGGTCTGACGGGCCTCCGTCAGCGGGTGGCGGCGCGCTTCGGTGAGCTCTTCCAGACCGAGCGCACCACCCCCGCGGCGGCGATGAGGAAGCCCAGTCCCATCAGCATGCACACCGCATAAGCCGCGGACGGGAACGGATCGGTGCCCAGGAACAGCGGGGCGACGGTCACCAGGGTGGCCAGCGCGCCGATGAAGAAGACGATCGCGCCGACCTGGACGAGCCGGTCGCCGGCGCCGGAAGGAGTAGTACTCACCCGGCCAGGGTAGTTCCCAGCTCGGCGGAGCCGTTCGGCGACGTCTTGTCTCCGGCCCCTGGGCCACTAGCCTTGGACGTGGCGGGTCACGGGACCCGCTGTACTGCTATCCGGAGCCGGTTCGCGGCTCTCCCGCCCCACCGACGAGTACGAGGACGAGGACAGACGTGCCCACGGGTAAGGTCAAATGGTTCAATTCGGAAAAGGGCTTCGGCTTTCTTTCGCGCGACGACGGCGGCGACGTCTTCGTCCACTCGTCCGTACTCCCGGCCGGTGTCGACGCCCTCAAGCCCGGCCAGCGCGTCGAGTTCGGCGTGGTGGCGGGGCAGCGCGGTGACCAGGCCCTCTCCGTCACCGTCCTGGACCCCACCCCGTCGGTGGCCGCGGCGCAGCGGCGCAAGCCGGACGAGCTGGCCTCGATCGTGCAGGACCTGACGACGGTGCTGGAGAACATCACGCCGCTGCTGGAGCGGGGCCGCTACCCGGACAAGGCCGCTGGCGCCAAGATCGCGGGCCTTTTGAGGGCGGTCGCGGACCAGCTCGACGTCTGACGCGCGCCGGACGGACGTGGCCCGGCCACCGGACGTACGGCCCCGCCGGGGAGGACACCGACACGGGCGATCCCCCCGACGGGGTGACGTCCCGGCGGGGCGTACGGCCTCGTCGGAGTGACGGCCCGCCCGGACACGGCCCGCACGAGGCGCGCCCGCACGAGGCGCCCGTCAGCGGCCGGTGACCGTCAGCGCGTCCGGGGCCAGCGGCGGGACGAGGCCCTCGGCGGCCGCCCGCGTCAGCAGGCCCCGGACCGCCGCGTAGCCGCTCTCGCCGAGGTCGGCGGTGAACTCGTTGACGTACAGCCCGATGTGCTGGTCGGCCACGGCCGGGTCCATCTCCTGGGCGTGCTCCAGGACGTACGGGCGCGAGCGCTCCGGGTCGTCCCAGGCCATCCGTACCGAGGCGCGGATCGTCTCCGTCAGCCGCTTCAGCGTCTCCTCGCCCAGGGACCGCTTGGCGATGATCGCGCCGAGCGGGATCGGCAGCCCGGTGGTGGACTCCCAGTGCTCGCCCATGTCGGCCAGGCTGTGCAGGCCGTAGTCCTGATACGTGAAGCGGGCCTCGTGGATCACCAGACCGGCGTCCACCAGGCCGTCCCGCACGGCGGGCATGATTCGGTCGAACGGCATGACGACGACCTCGCCCACGCCGCCGGGCACCACCTCGGCCGCCCAGAGCCGGAACAGCAGGTAGGCGGTGGAGCGCTCGCTGGGTACCGCCACGGTCTTCCCGGTCAGGTCCGCGCCCGGCTCCCGGGTGAGGACGAGCGGCCCGCAGCCCCGGCCCAGCGCCCCGCCGCACGGCAGCAGCGCGTACTCGTCGAGGACCCACGGCAGGACGGCGTAGGAGACCTTCAGCACGTCGAACTCGCCGCGCTCGGCCATGCCGTTGGTGAGGTCGATGTCCGCGAAGGTGACCTCGGGGGCGGGCGCGCCGGGGACCCTTCCGTGCGCCCAGGCGTCGAAGACGAAGGTGTCGTTGGGGCACGGCGAGAAGGCGATCCGCAGCTCGGGCGGTATGCCGTCGGCGGTCTCAGTCACGGTGCGGGGCGCGGTGTCGGTCGAGTCGGTCATGGGTCCAGCCTTCCACTACGGGTACGAGCTTCCCGAACGCCCCGGTGAGCGCGGCCAGCGCCTCGCCGATGCGCCAGGCGTCCCGGTCGCGGGGCCCCACGGCGTTCGAGACGGCCCGGAACTCCAGCACCGGCACACCGAGCCGGGCGGCGGCCTCCGCGACGCCGAAGCCCTCCATGGCCTCGGCGACGGCTCCGGGGTGTGCGGCCAGCAGCGCGGCGGTGCGGGCGGCGCTCCCGGTCACGGTCGAGACGGTGAGCACCTGGCCCGGCACGGCCCCGGTGGCCTCCGCGACCTCCCGTACGAGCGGGGCGGGCGGCACGAACCGGTCCCTGCCGAAGCCGAGAGAGGTGACGGGCACGAAGCCGTCCGGGGTCTCGGCGCCCAGGTCGGCGGCGGCGATCACGTCCGCGACGACGAGGGAGCCGACCGGTGCGGCGGGGGCGAAACCGCCCCCGATGCCGGCGGAGACGACCAGGCCGTACGGCTCGTCGGCGGCTGCCGGGCCGGTGGGCGAGGAGGGGGCCGAGGCGAGGGCGAACGCGGTGGCCGCCGCGGCGGCGGCCGGTCCCGCACCGCCCGCGACCACGTCGAAGGGGCCCGCCCGGTGCAGTTCGGCACCGGGCACCGCGCGGACGCGCGGCGTCCCCGCGACGGCGCGTGCGACCGCGTCCCGTTCGGCCGGGACGGCGGTCACGACGAGCACCCGCACGGCGACGCTCCTGGTGGATCGGTGGTTCAGATCGGTGGTTCAGGAGGAGACGGTCAGGACGAGACGGTCAGGAGGTCTTCTTGAGCTCGAAGTGCCAGATGCCCGTGAGCTTCTGACCCTTCGTCTCGACGATGCTGACCTGGGTCTTGTCCGCGGTGGTCTCGCCGGTCTGGCTGGCGAAGAAGGCGCTGCCCGGGATCGACCGGTAGGTCTTCTTGTACGGCTCCTGCTCGGCCTGCTGGCCGTTGATGAACAGCGTCCAGCCGTGGTCGGCGATCTCGGGGTCCACACCGAAGCGGACCTTGTCGTCCATCGAGACGTCGACGACCTTGTCCGCCTTCTTGTTCAGGCAGCCCTCGATCGTGGATTCCTTGAGCGCGTTGCCGTCGTTGTAGCAGGCGGCCTCGGTGTTCACCGAGGTGTCGCCGACCGTCACGGTGGCGAGCGGCGTCGGCTTGTCGCAGGCGGACAGGACAAGGAGTCCCGCGGACACGGCACCGAGAGCGACGCCGATTCGACGGCCCTTACCGGAGAAGAACGCAACGGTCATGCGCCGAAGGTTATCGGTCGGCGGCGTTCACGCCACGCGGGGGTGTGGTGAGCCGCGCCGCGCGGCGCCCAGGAGGCCCCGTACGGAGGCGGTCGCGCCGAGCGCGAGGATCCCCGCGGCGACCGACATGCCGAGCACGCCGTTGAGCGGCAGGGCGATCCCGATGGCGCCCCCGAAGACCCAGGACATCTGGAGCAGCGTCTCGGACCGGGCGAAGGCCGATGTCCGCACCTCCTCCGGCACGTCCCGCTGGATCATGGCGTCCAGGGACAGCTTCGAGAGGGCCTGGGTGAATCCGGCCACCCCGGCCAGCGCGGCGACCAGCACGGTGCTGAAGAAGACGGCGGCGAGCACCGCGACCCCCAGGGCGAGCCCCAGCACGGTCGCGACGATCGCCTCGGGGCCGCGTGTCCGCAGCCAGGACCCCACCGCCGTACCGATGGCGTTGCCCGCCCCCGCCGCGACGCCGACGATGCCGAGCGACACGGCGGCGCTCTGCCCGCCGAGCGGATGCTCGCGCAGCAGGAACGCCAGGAAGAAGATCAGGAAGCCGGAGAGCGCGCGGTGCGCGGCGTTGGCCTGGAGGCCGTGCAGGACCGACGGCCCCACGGACCGCAGCCCCGGCGGCTTGCCCCGGGTACCGTCCCGGCGCCCGCGCCACCGCCCGCTCCACAGATCGCCGCGGGTGCTCCCCGGGCCGGGGGAGGCCGGCCGTACGTCGTCGCCGCGCGGGACCAGCCGGGCCCGGTGCTCGCCCTTCGCGGAGTCGACCGTGCGGGGCAGCGTGAAGGCCAGGACCGTGCCGCCGATGAAGATCACGCAGGCGCCGTAGAGCGGCCAGGGGGACCCGACGGATTGCAGCCCCGCCCCGATGGGGGCGGCCACACCCGTCGCCAGGAGTCCGGCCAGCGTCACCCGGGAGTTGGCCTTCACCAGGGAGAACCGTGGGGGCAGCAGCCGGGGTACGACGGCGCTGCGCACCACTCCGTACGCCTTGGAGCAGACGAGCACGCCCAGGGCGGCCGGATACAGTTCGAGCCCGCCGGTGGCGACGGCGCCCGACATGGCGAGCGCGAGCACCGCGCGGGCCAGCATCGCGCCCGCCATCGCGGCCCGCCGGCCGTGCGGAAGCCGGTCCAGCAGCGGGCCGATCACCGGGGCGAGCAGGGTGAAGGGCGCCATGGTGACGGCGAGGTAGAGAGCGACGCGCCCGCGTGCCTCGTCGGTCGGCACGGAGAAGAAGACCGTGGAGGCGAGCGCGACGGTGATCATGACGTCGCCCGCGCCGTTGACCGCGTGCAGTTCGATCAGCTTGCCGAGACCGGACTCCCCGGCGCCGTGGGCGTGCGTCGCCTTCCGGATGCCCTTCGCGGTGCCGGTGAACGGGGCGCGCAGGGCGCGGCCGACCGTCCGGCCCGCCCTGCTGAGGGGACCGGATCCGTCGGAGGACCTGGCGGCAGCCACGTCAGTCATAGTGCCCCACCCCCCGCCCTCACGAACCCATGATCGTGCCGGACGCGGCGGCGGACGCTCTGTCGGGTGAGCGCCGCGAAGCCGTTCCGGCGCCCGGCGGCCCGCGCGGAGCCGGGGCCGCACACCCGCCGCGGCGTGCTCCCGCACGGGTTCCGGTTCCCCGTCGCGGTGGTCGGCCGTCCCGGTTCCGGTTCTCTTACGGACGGGCAGGTGGGCGCGGGGCGGCGGAGAGGGTAGCGTGCACTCACGCGCCACCGGCGATGGTTCTTGGCCGCGCGCCTCCTCGCGATCCCGCAGAATGGGTGGCAGAAGGCGCGCCCGAGGCAGGCACCACGGGTGTGGACGTCGACGCGGCCCCCAGGTCCGCTCCGCCCGCACCTGTGACAGCCGAAATCGGACATCGATGGGCTGCTGGCGCACTCGTGAGACGGCGTATGGAGAGAAGCGAGACCTGTGAGTGCTGCGACGACGCGAAGCCGTACGGCCCGTACCCCCGCCCCCGACCGCCTGTGCGCCGAGGCGGTAGACCTCGCCCGCGCGGCGGCCGAGGAGGCTGCCGCGCCCGGTGTGGTCGGCGACCATGTGTCCCTCGTCTCCGAGGGTGACCGGGTCGTCACGCACTACTTCGCGTGCGAGGACCCCGGCTACCGGGGCTGGCGCTGGGCGGTGACGGTCGCCCGCGCGTCGCGGGCCAAGAAGGTCACCCTTGACGAAACGGTGCTGCTGCCGGGCCCCGACGCGCTCCTCGCCCCGGAGTGGGTGCCGTGGAGCGAGCGGCTGCGGCCCGGCGACATGGGCCCCGGCGACCTGCTGCCCACCGAGGCGGAGGACCCCCGCCTGGAGCCGGGCTACACCGGTGAGGACGAGCCGCCGCCGAACTCCGTGATCGCCGAGATGTCCGACGAGATCTCGGACCTCGTGGACGTGGAGGACGCCGAGCTGACGAACCGGCCCACGGAGGTCAACCGTGGAGCCATCGCCTCGGTCGCCGAGGAGCTGGGGGCGCGGCGGGCGCGTGTGCTCTCCCGGTACGGGCTGCGGCAGGCGGCGGAGCGGTGGGACGAGGCGTTCGGACCCCGGACACCGATGGCGCAGGCGGCGCCGGCGTCCTGCGTGACCTGTGCGTTCCTGCTGCCGATGGCGGGCTCGCTGCGGCAGGCGTTCGGGGTGTGCGCCAACGAGTTCGCCCCGGCGGACGGGCGGGTCGTCTCGCTGGCGTACGGCTGCGGGGGGCATTCCGAGGCCGCGGTGATGCCGAAGCCGCCGAAGCCGGTGCCGCACGCGATGGACACGATGCGGGTGGACGAGTACTCCTTGCGGCCGGCGGACGACTCCGGCTCGGTCCCGGTCCTGGCGGACGCCCCCACGGAGGACCTCGGCCACTCCTGACCGGACCCGGCCCCACCCGGAGCCTGCCCTGAACCGCCGGGCGGGCTCGGGGCGGTCATCCGTGCGCGCGGGGCACCCCCGGCCGTCCGGGGTGCGAGGACGGAACCCCTCGGCCGGATGGGCGGCGCCACGCGCGGTACCTTCGGGCGCACACTGGGCGTCACGGGTCACCGGAAGAGTGGAGTTACGAGCGTGAGCATGAAGGCGACCGAGGGGGCCGATCCGTTCGGGACCGCACGGCTGCGGCGCGGCGTGCTCGACGCGTGGGGGGCCGGGCCCGCCCGGTTCCGGGAGGACGCCAACGCCGAGGAGGACCTCGTGCTCGGCGGCTACCGCGACCGCCTCGTGGTCGAGCTGGCCCAGAACGCCGCCGACGCCGCCGCCCGCGCCGGTGTCCCTGGCCGGCTCCGCCTCACCCTGCACGAGGACCGGGACGGCCGCGCCGTGCTGGCCGCCGCGAACACCGGCGCGCCCCTGGACGCCACCGGCGTCGAGTCCCTGAGCACCCTGCGGGCCTCCGCCAAGCGCGAGGGCCACGAGCAGGCCGTGGGCCGGTTCGGTGTCGGCTTCGCCGCCGTCCTCGCGGTCAGCGACGAACCCGCCCTCGTCGGCCGGCACGGCGGCGTCCGCTGGTCGCTCGCCGAGGCCCGCGAACTCGCCCGGCAGGCGGCCGCGGGCAGCCCCGGCCTCGGGGACGAACTGCGCCGCCGCGACGGCCACGTACCGCTGCTCCGCCTGCCGCTGCCCGCCGAGGGCACCGCGCCCGACGGCTACGACACCGTGGTCGTGCTGCCCCTGCGCGACGGCGTCGCGGAGGACCTGGTGGCCCGGCTGCTCGCCGCGGTGGACGACGCGCTGCTGCTCACCCTGCCCGGCCTCGCCGAGGTCGTCGTCGAGACGCCGGACGGCGTACGGACGCTCGGCCGGTCGCAGCACGGGCCGTACACCCACGTCGAGGACTCCGCGAGCGGGACCCACCGCTGGCGCACCGTCGTGCGCCACGGATCCGTCGAGCGGGCGTTGCTCGCGGACCGGCCCGTGGAGGAACGGCTGCGTCCGCACTGGTCGGTGACCTGGGCCGTGCCGGTGGACGAGGACGGCGCGCCCCGAACCCCCCGTACGGCACCGGTCGTGCACGCGCCGACCCCCACCGAGGAGCCGCTCGGCGTCCCCGCGCTGCTGATCGCCTCGCTGCCGCTGGACACCACCCGCAGGCACCCCGCGCCCGGTCCGCTGACCGACTTCCTGGTGGAGCGGGCCGCCGACGCCTACGCGGAGTTGCTGGCCGCGTGGGAGCCGGTCTCCACCGCCACCATCGCGCTCGTGCCCGGCCCGCTCGGCAAGGGGCACCTGGACGGCGAGCTGCGGGCGGCGATCCTGGAGCGGCTGCCCAAGGTCGCGTTCCTGGAGGCGGCGGCCCCCCGCGACCCGGCCGAGGACGACCGCTGGGACGACTGGGAGGGCGGCGCCGACGGGACGCCCCGCACGGCGACCACCGCGCTGCGCCCCCTGGAGGCCGAGGTGGTCGAGGGGGTGGGCGCCGAGACCGTACGGGTCCTCGCCGAGGTGCTGCCGTGTCTGCTGCCCGCCGGGCTGGAACGCCGTACCGAGCTGCGTACGCTCGGCGTCGCCCGGGTGCCGCTGACCGAGGCCGTCGACCGACTGGCCGGACTGGAGCGTGCCCCGGAGTGGTGGCGCCGGCTCTACGACAGCCTCGCCGGGGTCGATCCGGACCGGCTCTCCGGGCTGCCCGTCCCGCTCGCGGGCGAGGGCGCGGCGGGTGAGGTGCCCCGTACCACCATCGGCCCCCGGCAGGTGCTCCTGCCGCTGCCCGACGCGCTGACCGGCCCGGTCCTCGCCCGGCTGGCCCGGCTCGGGCTGAAGGTGGCCCACCCGGACGCCGCCCATCCGCTGCTGGAGAAGCTCGGCGCCCTGCCCGCGACCCCGCGCGCGGTGCTGACGACCCCTCAGGTGCGGGCGGCGGTCGCCGGGTCGCTGGACGCGGGCGAGATCTGGGACGAGGACGCGCCGAGCGGCGAAGAACTGGCCGAGACCGTCCTCACCCTGGTCCGGGACGCCGACCTGGAGCCCGGGGACGAACCCTGGCTGGGCGCCCTGGCCCTGCCCGACGAGGACGGCGAGCTCGCGCCCGCCGGTGAACTCGTGCTGCCGGGAAGCCCGTTCGCCCAGGTGATGCGCGAGGACGAACTCGCCCTGTGCGACGAGGAGCTGGCCGGACGCTGGGGCGAACGCCCGCTGACCGCCTGCGGGGTGCTGGCCGGCTTCACCCTCGTACGCGCCGACGACGTCGTGCTGGATCCGGACGAACTGGAGCCCCGCGACGGCGACTTCGCCGAACCCGACGACGCCGGACTGCTGGACGCCGTGGACGTCTGGTGCGAGGACGTCCTGGACCGGCTGCCCGACACCCCGGTGCCGCCGGTCGCCACCGAGATCGTCGCCGTACGCGATCTGGACCTGGTGGACGACGACGCCTGGCCGCAGGCGCTCGCCCTGCTGGCCCGGCCGCCGCTGCGCGACGCGCTGACCCAGCCGGTGCGGGTCCTGCTCCCCGACGGCACCACGCGGTCGGTACGCCCGTACACCGCCTGGTGGCTGCGCGACCACCCGGTGCTCGACGGGCGCCGGCCCGCGGGACTGCGCTCCGCGAGCGGTGACCCTCTGCTGGCGGGCCTGTACGACGCCGTCGACGCGAGCGGGTTCGAGGACGCCGAGGTGTTGCGCGCCCTCGGGGTGCGCACCTCGGTGGCCGCCCTGCTGGACGAGCCGGGCGGCGCGGCCGAGCTGCTGGGCAGGCTCGCGGACGAGGACCGTCCCGTCAGCCCCGTACAGCTGCACGCGCTGTACACCGCCCTCGCCGACCTGGACCCCGAACAGGTCACGCTCCCCGACGAGTTGCGGGCCGTCGTGGACGGCGAGGTGCGGGTGGTGGACGCGGCGGACGCGGTGGTCGCGGACGCCCCCGACGTGCTGCCGCTCACCGGGGGGATGCCCCTGCTGCCGGTGGCGCCCGCCCGCGCGGCCGAGCTGGCGGAGCTGCTCCAGGTGCCGCGGCTCGGCGAGAGGGTCGAGGCGGAGGTGACGACCGAGGGCGAGGAGCACCAGGTGCCCGAGCCGGTACGGGCGCTGCTCGGCGCCGGGACGCCCGCCACCTACCTCGAACACGGTGAACTCCGCGCCGGTGGCGTCGAACTGGACTGGCGCCGCACCCCGGACGGGGTGGTCCACGCCTCGACGCTGGAGGGCGTGGCGGCGGGTCTGGCCTGGGCGGCCGGTCAGTGGCCGCGCCGTTTCGAGGTGGCGGCCCTGCTGGAGGACCCGTCCCGTACCCGGGAGCTGGCCCGCGACCGCTGGTTCGACTGAGGGTGCCGGGGGCCGTTCCCGGTGGCCGCCGGGTGGCCGCCGGGGCCGCCCGCCTCCTGTGATCTTCACGGGAAAGTCATGAGTGTGTACAACCATTCACATCGGGGACCCGTCTGGTCTGTCGAGTCAGCAGACTCATCGACCAGACGGGCCCCGCCGGCCGAACCACATGCCGCGGGCCCCCTCTCCATCAGGGGAACACATGCGTATGCGTGCCACTGTGGCCGCCGTCTCCGGCGCCCTGGTTCTTTCCGCTCTCGCGCTTCCGGCCGCCCAGGCCGACGAAGGGCGCTCGTGGACGCACGACTTCTCGCTCCAGGCGCCGCAGAAGGCCCAGGAGCGGATGGCCGCCCGGTCCCTCACCTCGGACACCGATCTCAAGATCACCAAGGCGGTCGTGAACGGCGGCAAGCCGATCGCGGTCGGCACCAAGTCGAAGAAGAAGGTGACCGTCGCCGTCACCGCCACCGACGACTCGGGGATCGCCGGGGCCGGTGCCGCGCTGTGGATCGGCAGCGACATCGAGTCCGAGGACAGCTTCGGCTTCTCGCAGAACGAGGACAACGCCAAGTGCAAGGCGGCGAGTGCCACCACCTCCACCTGCACCCTGACCATCACGGTCGACCCGGCCTGGCTGATCAACAGTGACGCGGCCTCCTGGCACCTGGCGGTCGCCGTGGCCGCGAAGGACGGCCAGCTCGTCGAGAAGACGAAGTTCGCCAAGGTGAAGCTCCAGCGCTTCTCCAAGCTGACCGCCAACGCCGGTCCGGAGCCCGTGAAGAAGGGCAAGACCCTCACGATCACCGGCAAGCTCACGCGCGCCAACTGGGAGACCGGCACCTACAAGGGCTACACCAAGCAGCCCGTCAAGCTGCAGTTCCGCAAGAAGGGCAGCAGCACCTACACGACCGTCAAGACCGTCAAGTCGAACAGCACGGGCGCGCTGAAGACCACGGTCAAGGCCTCGGTGGACGGCTACTGGCGCTACTCCTTCGCCGGTACGTCGACCACCCCGGCGGTCACCGCCGCGGGCGACTTCGTGGACGTGAAGTAGCCGGCACCCGACGCACGTGAGACGGCGGGTCCCGGAGTACGTGAAGTGACCGGGACCCGCCGTCGCGGACGTGTGAGGGACCGCGTCACGAGGGGAAGCGGCGGCCGACCAGCCTCCAGGCCAGCTCCAGGGCGGCCGCCGCCACCAGCGAGATCGCCACCGCGGTCCACGGCATGACCGACCCCACCAGCTTCAGCGCGAAGAAGTGCTGGAGCGTCGGCACGGCTAGGACGACCAGGAAGCACAGGCCCATGGACGCCACCAGGACGACCCGCCACCAGGTGTAGGGGCGGGCGATGATCGCCAGGACCCACATCGACACCAGGAACAGGGTGAGCGTGGCCACGCTCGTCTCGGCGTCCAGCGCGCCGGGACCGGTGTAGTGGTGACGGGCCAGCAGGTACGTGGCGAAGGTGGCCGCCCCCGCGATGACCCCCGAGGGGATCGAGTACCGCATGACCCGGTGCACGAAGTGCGGGCGGGCCCGTTCCCTGTTCGGGGCGAGGGCCAGGAAGAACGCCGGCACCCCGATCGTCAGGGTGGACAGCAGCGTGAGGTGGCGCGGCAGGAACGGGTACTCCACCTGGAAGCAGACCACCAGGACCGCCAGCAGTACCGAGTAGACGGTCTTGGTGAGGAACAGGGTGGCGACCCGGGTGATGTTGCCGATGACCCGGCGGCCCTCGGCCACCACCGAGGGCAGGGTGGCGAAGCTGTTGTCCATCAGCACGATCTGGGCCACCGCGCGGGTCGCCTCCGAGCCCGACCCCATCGCGACCCCGATGTCGGCGTCCTTCAGCGCCAGGACGTCGTTGACGCCGTCACCGGTCATCGCGACGGTGTGGCCGCGTGACTGGAGGGCCGCCACCATGTCCCGCTTCTGTTGCGGGGCGACCCGGCCGAACACGGCGTTCCGCTCGATCGCCGAGGCCATCTCGTCGCGGTCTGCGGGCAGCCGGCGGGCGTCCAGGGTGTTCTCGGCGCCCGGCATCCCGAGCTTCTGGGCGACCGCGCCGACCGAGACGGCGTTGTCCCCCGAGATGATCTTCGCCGAGACGTGCTCGTCCTCGAAGTAGGCCAGGGTCTGCCCGGCGTCCGGCCGCAACCGCTGTTCCAGGACGATCAGCGCGGCGGGCTTCGCGCCCGTGGCGGCGTCCGGGGCGTCGAGCGCGTCCCGGGCGCGGGCGAGGAGCAGCACCCGGAGCCCCTGCTCGTTGAGGTGGCCGGTCTCGGCGAGGGCGGGGTCGTCGGTGTCCAGCAGCACGTCGGGGGCGCCCAGCAGCCAGGCGGAGGCGGTGCCCTCGGCGTCGGTGAAGGCGGCGCCGCTGTACTTGCGGGCCGAGGAGAACGGCAGCGTCTGGGTGACGGTCCACCGCCCGTCGTCCGGACAGGCGTCGATGATCGCCTGGAGGCTGGTGTTGGGCCGGGGGTCGGAGCCGCCCAGGGCGCCCAGTACGCGGTGGACCTCGTCCTCGTCCCAGCCGTTCAGCGGCCGGACCTCGGTGACGTCCATGCCGCCCTCGGTCAGCGTGCCGGTCTTGTCCAGGCAGACGACGTCCACCCGGGCCAGGCCCTCGATGGCGGGAAGCTCCTGTACGAGGCACTGCTTGCGGCCGAGCCGGATGACACCGATCGCGAAGGCCATCGAGGTGAGCAGGACCAGGCCCTCGGGGATCATCGGGACGATGCCGCCGATGGTCCGGGCGACGGACTCCTTGAAGGCGTGCTGCTTGACGACCAGCTGGCTGATGATCAGACCGAGCGCGGTCGGCACCATCATCCACGTCACGTACTTGAGGATGGTGCTGATGCCGCTGCGCAGTTCGGACTGGACGAGGGTGAAGCGGGAGGCCTCCTCCGCGAGTTGTGCCGCGTAGGCCTCGCGGCCGACCCTGGTCGCGGTGAACGCCCCGCCCCCGGCGACCACGAAGCTGCCCGACATCACCGGGTCGCCCGGACGCTTGATCACCGGGTCCGCCTCACCGGTCAGCAGCGACTCGTCGATCTCCAGGGTGTCGGCCTCGACGACCGTGCCGTCCACCACCACCTTGTCCCCGGGCCCCAGCTCCACCAGGTCGCCCAGGACGATCGCGGAGACGGACACCTCGGCGGCCTTCCCGTCCCGCCGCACGGTGGGCTTCGCCTCACCGATGACCGCGAGGCCGTCCAGGGTCTTCTTGGCGCGCCACTCCTGGACGACGCCGATCCCGGTGTTGGCGATGATCACGAAGCCGAAGAGGCTGTCCTGGATCGGTGCGACGAGCAGCACGATCACCCAGAGCACGCCGATGATCAGGTTGAACCGGGTCAGTACGTTCGCGCGGATGATCTCGCTGACGGAGCGGGAGGAGCGTACGGGCACGTCGTTGACCTCGCCACGCGCGACCCGTTCGGCGACCTCGGCGCCGCTCAGCCCGCCGGCCGACCCGGGAGGCCGTACCGGGTCCGGTCGCTCTCCGGGGGAGTCGAGTGCCCGCTGCGTCATGGCTCCGACCGTACGGGCCGCCGGAGCGCTTCACCCGCCGGGGGTCCCCAGATCCGGCCGTGGGAGGAGGGAAACGGTCCCGGGGGCGTACACGGTGCCCCGCGCCGGTCCGTCATGAGCCGCCCCGGTCCGTCAGTGTCCGGCGCCCGGCGCGGCTTGTCCGGAGGTCCCGGCCGTCCGCGCGGCGTCCCGCTTGATCGCCGCGTCCCGCGCCCGTACGTACCAGACGCCGATGAGGCCGAGACCGCCACCGGCCAGACAGGCCCAGATCCACCAGGTGTGGCCGTGGTCGGCGTACCAGCCGTAGAAGGGGAGCTGCACGAGGAAGAGGACGAACCAGATGACCGTGCCGCCGGTGATCGTGGCGACGACCGGGCCCTCCAGGGGCTCCGGTGCCTCGTGCTTCGGTGTCCACTTCTCCATGCGCCCAGTCTAGGTCGTGGCCGAACGGGGGCGGACAGGGGCGGACAGGGTAGTCGCCACCAGGGTCTACGCGCGGAGATAGCGATCTTCGCCTTATGTATTCATACTGAATCTGCTTCCGGTTGTCTCGAATTATTGGTACGAACATCCAAAGCTGACCACTTTTACTCCCCCGATGCCCGACTGAAGGTCCTACATGTCCCCCTCGGCCACCGCTCCGGTCGACGCCACTCCGCCCCCGGCCCCTCAGCAGCCTTCCGGCGGCTTGGACCGCTTCTTCAAGATCTCCGAGCGGGGGTCGTCCGTCGCGCGCGAGATCCGCGGCGGATTCGCCACGTTCTTTGCGATGGCGTACATCATCGTGCTCAACCCGATCATTCTCGGTAGCGCGCACGACATGTACGGGCACCAGCTCAACGGCGGCCAGCTGGTCACCGCCACCGTGCTGTCGGCCGCCTTCTCCACCCTGCTGATGGGCGTCATCGGCAACGTGCCGATCGCGCTGGCCGCCGGGCTCGGCGTCAACACCGTCGTCGCCCTCCAGCTCGCCCCCCGGATGACCTGGCCGGACGCGATGGGCATGGTCGTCCTCGCGGGCATCGTCGTGATGCTCCTCGTCGCGACCGGGCTGCGCGAACGCGTGATGAACGCCGTACCGAAGTCGCTCCGCAAGGGCATCGCGATCGGGATCGGCCTGTTCATCCTGCTGATCGGCCTGGTCGACTCCGGGTTCGTCTCCCGCATCCCGGACGCCGCGCACACCACCGTGCCGCTCCAGCTCGGCAACGACGGCCACCTCAACGGCTGGCCGGTCCTGGTCTTCGTCCTCGGCACCCTGCTCACCCTGGCGCTGCTCGTCCGCAAGGTGCCGGGCGCGATCCTGATCTCCATCGTGGCCATGACCGCGGTGGCGCTGATCATCAACGCCGTGGCCGGGCTGCCCGCCGAGGCGTGGGGGCTGACCGTCCCCGAGTGGCCGGGCAACCCGGTCGCCTCCCCGGACTTCGGGCTCATCGGTGAGGTCAGCCTGCTCGGCGGCTTCGAGAAGGTCGGGCTGCTGACCGGCGTCCTGTTCGTCTTCACCGTGCTGCTGTCCTGCTTCTTCGACGCGATGGGCACCATCCTGGGCGTCGGTGACGAGGCGAAGCTGATGGACAAGGACGGCAACTTCCCCGGGATCAACAAGGTCCTGTTCATCGACGGTGTCGCCGTCGCCGCCGGTGGGGCCAGCTCCTCCTCGGCGACGACCTGCTTCGTGGAGTCCACGGCCGGCGTCGGTGAGGGTGCCCGCACCGGTCTGGCGAGCGTGGTGAGCGGGCTGCTCTTCACGGTGGCGCTGTTCCTGACGCCGCTGGCGACGATGGTCCCCTCGCAGGCCGCCACCCCCGCGCTGGTCGCGGTCGGGTTCATGATCCTCGCGGGCTCCGTGCGGGACATCGACTGGAGCGACTACACGCTCGCGATCCCGGCGTTCCTGGCGATGCTGATGATGCCGCTCACCTACTCGATCACCAACGGCATCGGCATCGGCTTCATCGCCTTCTGCGTGCTGCGCCTGGTGGCGGGCCGCGGCCGGGAGGTCCCGGTGGCGATGTACGCGGTCTCGGCGGTCTTCGTCTTCTACTACGCGATGCCGGCGCTCGGCCTCACGTAACCACCGCCGCGCACGTCCACCCCTACGGGGCGGACCTCCTCAGGTGACCCGGTCGGCCGGGTCCTGCGGGAGGTCCGCCCCGTAGAACTTCTCGGTCTCGTCGACGGCCGCGCTGAACCGTTCGTCGAAGTCGTCGCGGACGAGCGTCTGGACCACGTAGTCCTGGACGCTCATGCCGCGTCTGGCCGCGTGCCGGCGGAGCCGGTCGAGCAGCTCACCGTCTATCCGCAGGCTGAGCACTGTCGATCCCATGCTCAGCAGGGTCTCGGCACATGTAGCCGTTTCGCGCGTCTTTCCGGCTCTTACTCACTCGTTCGGGTGATCAGTTTCTCGCGCGTGTACCACCGAGTGGTCTTTAGTGAAGCTAATGAGTTACGCTAATGAACATGCCTGACCTGATCCACGACGGCGAGAGTGCCGCCGCCGTGAGCTCCCTTCGCTCCGCGGTGATGCTGCTGGGCCGTCGCCTGAAGCACCAGCGCGTCGACGAGTCGCTGAGTCCGACCGAGATGTCGGTGCTCGGGACACTCGCCCGCTGCGGCTCCGCCACCCCGGGTGAGCTGGCCCGCAAGGAGCACGTGCAGCCGCCGTCGATGACCCGCATCGTCGCGCTGCTGGAAGCCAAGGGCCTGGTCAGACTGGAACCGCACCCCGAAGACCGTCGGCAGAAGATGGTCAGCCGGACCGAGCAGGCGGAAGCCATGCTCGCCGAGAGCCGCTCCAAGCGGAACGCCTGGCTGGCCGGCCTCGCCGAGGGCCTGGACGAGGACGAGTGGGACACGCTGCGGGCCGCCGCGCCCGTGCTGGAGAAGCTGGCCCACCTGTGACCCCGGGCGCGGCGGACACCGTCCGCGGCGCCCGCGCCACGTCCTCGTCAGCACGTACGCCGTAGACGCCGAGGAGGCGAACCCCTTTGAGTACGGGATCCGGAGCAGACTCCGCCCCCGCACCGACTTCCACCCACGAGAGCACGACCGGCGGGACCTTCTCGTCGCTGAAGATCCGTAACTACCGCCTGTTCGCCACGGGCGCCGTGATCTCCAACACCGGTACCTGGATGTCCCGCATCACGCAGGACTGGCTCGTCCTGAGCCTCACCGGGTCCGCCGCCGCCGTAGGTATCACCACGGCCCTCCAGTTCCTCCCGATGCTGCTCTTCGGCCTGTACGGCGGCGTCATCGCCGACCGCCTCCCGAAGCGGCGTCTGCTCCTCATCAGCCAGGCAGCGCTCGGTCTGTGCGGCATCGCACTGGCCGTGCTGACTCTCTCCGGCGTCGTCGAGGTCTGGCATGTCTATCTGATCGCGTTCCTGCTCGGCATGGTGACCGTCGTGGACAACCCGGCGCGCCAGTCGTTCGTCTCGGAGATGGTCGGCCCCGCCCAGCTGCGGAACGCCGTCAGCCTGAACTCCGCGAACTTCCAGTCCGCCCGCCTCATCGGCCCCGCCGTCGCGGGTGTCCTGATCACCACGGTCGGCAGCGGCTGGGCCTTCATGCTCAACGGCCTGTCCTTCGCGGCCCCGCTGGTCGGCCTGCTGATGATGCGGACGAACGAGCTGCACGCGTCCGTGACCGTCAAGCGTGCCAAGGGCCAGCTGCGCGAGGGGCTGCGCTACGTGTCCGGCAGACCTGACCTGGTCTGGCCGATCGTCCTGGTCGGCTTCGTCGGCACCTTCGGCTTCAACTTCCCGATCTTCCTGACGGCCTTCGCGGACGAGATCTTCGACGGCGGTGCCGGGATGTACTCGTTCTTCAACATCCTGATGGCGGCCGGTTCCCTGGCCGGAGCCCTGCTGGCCGCCCGCCGCCGTTCCTCGCGGCTGCGGATGGTGGTCGCCGCGGGCACGGTGTTCGGTCTGCTGGAGGTCGTCGCGGCGCTCTCGCCGGCCGTCTGGCTCTTCGCGCTGCTGCTGCTCCCGATCGGCATGATCGGCATGACGACCAACATCAGCGCCAACACGAGCGTCCAGATGGCCGCGGACCCCGCGATGCGGGGCCGGGTGATGAGCCTGTACATGATGGTCTTCGCCGGCGGTACGCCGGTGGGCGCCCCGATCGTCGGCTGGATCAGCGACACCTACGGCGCCCGGACGGGCATGGCCGTCGGTGGCGCCATCTCGATGGTCGCCGCGGTCGCCGTCGGCTTCATGCTGACCCGCGTCGGCAACCTGCGCGTCAAGGTGGACCTGCGCCCTGGCCGCCCGCACGTGCGGATAGTCCCGCGCGAGCTGGCCGCGGCGGCCTGACCGCCGTACCGACGGACCGCACACGGCCGCCCTCCCCCGCCGGGGAGGGCGGCCGTTCTCAGGTCGCGGGGCGGTCGCCGGGCGGTTCCCGCCCGCCGGTGGCGCGGTCGGTGCCGCCCGTCGCCGGGGTCCCGGTCTCCGGCGCCGCCGGGGTCGTCCCGTCCTCCGGGTCGTCGTCTCCGCCGCCGGTCCCGCTCTCCAGGATGGAGACGATGGAGAACAGCGAGAAGCAGACGCAGCCGAGGCCGATCAGGACGCGGGCCGCGACCAGGACCGCGGAGTCGGCCGACTCGAAGAGGAACGACGCGAGGAACAGGCAGAGCAGGGCCGTGCCGACCGGGATCAGCGGCACCCGGTTCGCCAGGGGGGCCTTCCGCCGCCAGACGAGCGCGAGGAGCAGCACCTTGCTGAGGATGCTCCAGCAGATGAGGCCGAGACCGATGACGACGTATCCGGCCGACAGCTGGGTGGACCGGTCGTGGAGGGCGAGGACGAGCAGGCCCCACACGATGCCGACGGCGCCGAGGCAGGCGGCGGCCGCGGGCCACAGGACGCGCTCCCGGCGTGTGTAGGTGTTCTGGATCTGCCGCAGGATGCTGGCCACCAGCCCGATGAGGCAGGTGCAGACGAGCGCCAGGCCCGCCATCACGTGCCCGGCGGTGAAACGTCCCGCCGCGGCGCCGCCGCCCCCGCCCGCCAGCAGGACGACGGCCCACACCCAGGTCACCAGGGCGGCCAGGGCCGGGAGCGCCAGCAGGACGCGTACGGTGAGCGGGCCGAACGGTGCGGGCGAGCGCGGGGGCGACCCTTCGGGCAGCGCCGAGTTCTCGGTGATCATGACGAACCGGGTGGAGGCCGTGGCCACGGCGGAGACGCACACGCAGATCATGCCGACGCCGAAGACGACGTGCCCGGCGACGAAGTCGGGCGGCGGGCGCGGGGTCTCCGTGAGCAGGGAGAGCCCGTACCCCACGGTGACGCCGCTGACCGCGAAGCCGAGTGCCGGGTAGAGCACCCGGTCCAGCGCCGAGAAGCGGCCGATGAGCTGCCGGATGATCGTGGCCGCGGTGGAGAAGAGGCAGAGGCAGATGGCTGCCAGGAAGATGAGCACCAGGCCCGCGACCCGGGCGCTCGGCCCGGAGGCGTGCGCGAGTACGTACCCGCCCAACGCGGCCGAGACGGCGCCCATGAGAACGGGTATCGCGCGGAACAGGACGCTGACCTTGTAGTTCATCGGGCCTCCTGGAGCTGGAGTCCCGCACCATCATCCTTTTCGCGCCCTTCGGCTGCCACCGGACGACGCCTCGGCCACGGCCCTCGCGGCCGTCCCGCCACCCGAGCACCCCCGGTGAGCCGGACCCGGGGGAGGGGGCGCTCCCGGTACGCGGTCGTGCGGGCCTGGCCGCCGGGACGGGGAGGCGGGCGGTTACGCTCGTCGGGTGGACCCGAAGACCAGAAACCGCATCATGGCGGCCGTGCTCGTGCTGATGTTCCTCGTCGTCGCGGCAGCGGCCGCCCTCGGGGGCTGAGCCCGCGAGGACGGCCGCGACCGGCGCGGTGGCCCCCGGGGTGGTCAGCCGCGAGGACGGCCGTGACCGGCGCGCCGGCTACCAGGCGAAGTTCTCCGGCGACGGACCCGGGCCCGGGAAGATCTCGTCCAGGGCGGCCAGCACCTCGTCCGACAGCTCCAGCTCCACCGCCCGCAGGGCGGAGTCGAGCTGTTCCCGCGTGCGCGGACCGGAGATCGGGCCGGTGATCCCGGGCCGGGTCAGCAGCCAGGCCAGACCCGCCTCGCCGGGCTCCAGGCCGTGCTTCTCCAGCAGGTCCTCGTAGGCCTGGATCCGCGCCCGCAGCTTCGGGTCGGCGAGCGCGTCGCCGGACCGGCCGGAGGTGGAGCGGGCGCCGCCGCCCTCGCGCTCCTTGCGGATCGCGCCCCCGAGCAGCCCGCCGTGCAACGGCGACCACGGGATGACCCCGAGGCCGTACTCCTGGGCGGCCGGGATGACCTCCATCTCGGCGTCGCGCTGCATCAGGTTGTAGATGCACTGCTCACTGACCAGCCCGTAGCTGCCCCGCTGCCGGGCCCGCTCGTTGGCCTGGGCGATCTTGTAGCCGGAGAAGTTGGACGACCCGGCGTAGAGGATCTTGCCCTGCTGGATCAGTACGTCGATGGCCTGCCAGATCTCCTCGATCGGGGTGGACCGGTCGACGTGGTGGAACTGGTACAGGTCGATATGGTCCGTCTGGAGCCGCTTGAGGCTGGCGTCGACGGCCCGGCGGATGTTCAGGGCGGACAGCTTGTCGTGGTTGGGCCACGCCTCGCCGTCGGCGCCCATGTTGCCGTAGACCTTGGTGGCGAGGACCACCTTGTCGCGGCGGTCGCCGCCCTGGGCGAACCAGGTGCCGAGGATCTCCTCCGTGCGGCCCTTGTTCTCGCCCCAGCCGTAGACGTTCGCGGTGTCGAAGAAGTTGACGCCCGCGTCCAGCGCGGCGTCCATGAGCGCGTGGCTGTCGCTCTCGTTGGTCTGCGGGCCGAAGTTCATCGTCCCCAGGACGAGGCGGCTGACTTTGAGTCCGGTGCGTCCGAGCTGCGTGTACTTCATGAGACCCAAGCCAACGCCTTCGAGCGCGCTCGAAGCAAGTACGTACGGAAGCGGCCCCGACGGATTCCGGCCGCGCCCACCCCGGGCGCCGGGCCCCCGGCGTAGCCTGGGCGCCGTGAACGCGACTCCTCGGATCCTCGCCCTGCTGGACGACCTGCTCGCCGGGGCCGCCCCGGGTGAACGTGGGGCGTTGTGGCACCTCGCCGAACAGGGGCGGGAGCTGGACGCCAACGTCGTCCGGCTGCCCCCGCACGCGGCGGTCGGGGAGCACCAGGAGGACACCCTGGACGTGCTGCTGGTCGTCCTCGCGGGCGGCGGCACCCTGCGTACGGGCGACGGGGACGTCCTGGGGCTCGTGCCGACGACCGTGACCTGGCTGCCGCGCACCTCGCGCCGTGCCCTGGAGGCCGGACCCGAGGGGCTGGCGTACTTCACGGTGCACCGCCGCCGTCCCGGCCTCACGATCAGGCCGGCCGCCGGTGCGCCGGTGCGGTCCGAGGGCGGCGAGGCCCCCTGCATGCTGGACCTGGTCTGCCCGGAGTGCGGCCGGCTGTCGGCGGACCGGGCGCCGAGGTTCTGCAGCGCCTGCGGTGAGCCGTTCCCGGAGCGTCAGCCGCACTGAGCGCGGGTGGCGGTACGCCTCGCGTTGGGGTGACGGTACGTCAGTTGCGTGAAGGCGCCCGTGCGGGGCCGTGCCTGACGGTACGTCAGCTGTGTACGGGCGTCCGCACGGCGCCGTGCGGCAGCAGGCGTTCGACGAGCAGCACCGCGCACGCCCCGACGGCCAGCAGACCGCCCGCCAGGAAGGTGCCGCGTACCTCCACGCGGGGCAGGAGCAGCGCACCGATCGCGGCCCCGGCCGCGATTCCCGCGTTGTAGCCCCCGGAGTTGGCCGCGAGCGCCATGTCCGTACGGCCAGGGGCGCAGCGCAGCATCTCGTTCTGCGTGGCCATGAAGACCGGTCCGAGGGCGCAGCCCATGACGGTCAGGAACACCGCGGCCGCCACCGGGTCGGAGCCCGTCGCGTACAGGCCGAGCGTGCCCACCGCCTGGGTGGCCACCGCCGTGCCCAGGACGGCGCGCGGGAAGCGGTCCAGCAGCGCCCCGGTGACGCCCACCCCGGCCAGGCACGCGATGCCGAAGGCCACGAGCAGGAGGTTGATCGTGCCCGTGGAGAAGCCGCTCACGTCGCCCAGGAACGTCACGATGTACGTGAACCCCGCGAACGCCCCCGTGGCGGACAGGATTCCGACGGCCAGCACGGTCGCGAACCTGCGGGTGTCGGGAGCGGTCCCGTAGGCGGCGTGTCCTTCCTCCGGGCGTGAGGTGGGCAGCAGGGTGGCGATCGTCACGAGGGAGAGGAGCCCCAGGCCCCCGAGCGCCGCCAACGGCACCGGCCAGTCGCTGTGGTGGCCCAGCCAGGTCCCGGTGGGCACGCCGAGGACGAGGGCGAGCGAACCGGCCACGGACAGCACCCCGATCACCCGGCCGCGCACCTCGGCCGGGAACAGGCCCACCGCGACCGGCCCCATCACGGCCCAGAACAACGCCTGGGCGAGCGCCGTCAGCAGCCGCGCCCCGAGCAGCACCCCGTAGGACGTGGCCAGGGCCGCGACCAGGCTGGAGACGACGAGGGCGGCCAGCACCCCGGAGAGCACCTGGCGGCGGGGCACGGTCCGTGTGGCGTGGGCCAGGGGCAGGGAGGCCACGGCCACCGTCACGCCGTAGCCGGTGACCAGGTAGCCGACCGAGGGCACCGAGACCCGCAGCCCCTCGGAGATGAGCTCCAGGAGGCCGATGGGGAGGTTCTCCGCCGTGTTGAAGGTGAACGCGGCCAGCATGAGGGCGACGAGCACCGCCACACGACGCCAGGAAGCCGGTTGTGCCGTGGCCGTGTCCATGGGCCTCATCCCGTTGTCGTCCGTCGTGGCCGTGCGGCCGAGTCCGCCGTAAGGGGCTTACGCCAGGCCCCCGTTGCTCATCAGCAGTTGGGGATCCAGGCACCCTCGGGCGAGCACAGGAAGTCCACCAGATGGGCCGTGTCCCGGGGGGTGCTGAGGCGGCCGAGCGGGGTGGCGGCGGTCAGGCTCTCCTTCACCTCCGGGGTCATCCATCCCGTGTCCACCGGGCCGGGGTTGACGGCGTTCGCGGTCACCCCGAGGTGCGCGAGTTCGCGGGCGGCGGCCAGGGTGATCCGGTCCAGGGCGCCCTTGCTGGCGCCGTAGGGCAGGTTACCGACCGTGTGGTCGCTGGTCAGGGCGACGATCCGGCCCGAGCCCGGGGCGCCCCGGAAGCGCAGTCCGTACGCGCGGATCAGCAGCCAGGAGGCCCGCGTGTTGACCGCGAAGTGCCGGTCGAAGCTCTCCAGGGACGTGTCGAGCAGCCCTGAGTCGACCGACTCGGCGTGGCACATCACCAGGGCGGTGACCGGGCCGAGCCGGCTCTCGGCCTCGTCGAGGACGCGGCCGGGGGTGTCCGGGTCGGTCAGGTCCGCCTCGATGGCCACGGAGGCGGCGCCGAGCTCGGTCAGCGCGGCGGTGATCGCCTCGGTGGCTCCCTGCTCGACGCCCCAGTCCATGCGGTGGTCGTACGGCGTCCAGTAGGTGAAGGCGATGTCCCAGCCGGAGGCCGCCAGGCGCCGGGCGATTCCGGCACCGATGCCGACGGTGCGGCCGACGCCGGTGATCAGCGCCAGCGGTCGGCGGGCGGGCTCGTGTGCGTGTGTCGTCGTCACAGGCAGGAATGTTCCGTGGCCGGGCACGGGAAGGGCAAGCGCTTTTGCCGAAGGCCCGGGGGTGGCCGGGGTCCGGGGGACGGGAGTGGCGGGGGCCCTGGGATGAGGGTGGCGGGGCCCGGGGAAATACCCCCTGGGGTATTGCTGTTACAGTCGATGTATACCCCGGGGGGTAATTTTCAGCCCGCACAGGAGAAGGAGACCGTCCGTGTTCTTCGTCGACACCCTTGAAACCGAAGGCCTGGGCAACCGCAGCTATCTGGCCGGCGGCCCGGAGGCGGCCGTGGTCGTCGATCCGCCGCGCGACGCCGACCGGGTGCTGGCGGCCGCCGCCGCGCGTGGGGTGCGCGTCGCGTACGTGGTGGAGACCCACATCCACAACGACTACGTGACCGGTGGCCCCGAGCTGGCCCGGCTGACCGGCGCCCGCTATCTGGTGCCCGCCGCCGCCCGGGTCGCCTTCGAGCGGATACCCGTGGCCGACGGCGACACCGTCACCGTGGACGCGGGGCTCGTGCTCCGCGCGCTGGCCACCCCCGGCCACACCCCGCACCACACCTCCTACGTCCTGGCCGAGGACGGCCGCGAGGTCGCCGCCTTCACCGGTGGGTCCCTGCTGATCGGCAGCGTGGGCCGCCCCGACCTGGTGGAACCGCGCCTCACCGAGGAGCTGGCACGGGCCCAGCACGCCTCCGCCCACCGGTTGGCCGCCGAACTGGACGACGCCGTCGAGGTCCTGCCCACCCACGGATTCGGCAGCTTCTGTTCCTCCTCGCAGGCGGAAGGGGACGCCACCACGATCGGCGCGGAGCGGCGGAGCAACGAGGCGCTGACGCTGGACGCCGACACGTTCGTGGCGCGGGTGCTGGCGGGGCTGGAGGACGTACCCGCGTACTACGCCCACATGGGGCCGGTCAACGCGTCCGGTCCCGCGCCGGTGGACCTCACGCCGCCCCGGATCGCCGATCCCGCCGAGATCGCGGACCGGCTCGCGGCGGGGGAGTGGGTCGTCGATCTGCGCAACCGTGCCGCCTTCTCCCGGGGCCATGTGGCCGGGACCCTCAACTTCGAGGCCGAGGGCAAGCTCGCCACGTACCTGGCCTGGCTGATCCCGTGGGGCAAGCCCGTGAGCCTGCTCGCCGACAGCCCGGAGCAACTCGCCGCGGCCCAGCGGGAGCTGGTCCGGGTCGGCATCGACCGCCCCGCCTCGGCGGCCACCGGCGACCCGGCGTCCTGGGTGCGCGCCGGGGACACCCTGCGTTCCTTCCCCCGCGCCGACTTCGCCGCCCTCGCGGAGCGGGCCGACGAGGTGGTGGTGCTGGACGTGCGCCGGGACTCCGAGCGCGCCCAGGGGTATGTCCGCGACTCCGTCCACATCCCCGTCCACACCCTGCGCGGACGCCTGGACGAAGTCCCCGCCGGGACGGTGTGGGTGCACTGCGCGGGCGGGATGCGGGCCGCCATTGCCGCGTCCCTGCTGGACGCCGCCGGACGTGAGGTCGTCGCCGTGGACGACGGCTTCGAGGCCGCCCGCGCCGCCGGACTCACCGTGGAGACGGCTGACGGCGGCTGACGGCCGACCGTGGCACGAAGGCCGCGAGGCGGCCCGGCCACCGTAACGAAACGCACCGTAACGTAACGTAAAGAACCAAGGAAACGATCATGCGCAACCCCTTCCGGCGCGGCCCCGGCCGGCTCACCCCCGCCGAGGCCCGTACCCGCACCGGCACCCCGGGCGGTGCCGTCCTGCTGGACGTACGTGAGGTCTCCGAGTGGAACGCGGGCCACGCCCCCGGCGCGGTCCACCTGCCGCTGACCCGTCTGCTGGCCGGCGCGGCTCTCCCCGGCGCCGTCGAGGGCCGTCCCGTCGTGGCGGTCTGCCGCTCCGGGCACCGCTCCCGGCAGGCCGCGAAGCTCCTGGCCGGACGAGGGGTGGACGCCCTCGACGTGGAGGGCGGCATGATCGCCTGGGAGCGGGCGGGCCTTCCCGTCACCGGCGGGCGCGGCCGGAGCGGTTCGACGGCGTGAGCGTGCTCGTCCTGGCCCTGGTCGCGGGGACCGTGGTCGGTCTGGCGCTCGGTGCGCTCGGTGGCGGCGGCAGCGTCCTGGCCGTGCCCGCCCTGATCTATCTGCTCGGCTTCACCCCGGCCGCGGCGACCACCGCGAGCCTGCTGATCGTCGCGGCCACCACCGCCACCTCCCTGTACGCGCACGCCCGCGCCGGGCACGTGCGCTGGAGGGCCGGAGCGGCCTTCGCCGCCGCCGGACTTCTGCCGGCGGCCCTGGCAGGGGCGGCCGCGACCCGGCTGCCGCAGCCCGTGCTCACGGCCGCGTTCGCCGCCGTCGCCGCGCTCGCCGCGGTCCGGATGCTCCGCCCGGCGACCGCCGCGCCGAAGGAGGTGCGGCCGCTCAAGGCGGCCGGTACGGGCGCCGGGCTCGGCGCCCTGACCGGGCTGCTGGGCGTGGGGGGAGGGTTCCTCGCCGTACCCGCCCTGGTCACGGTGCTGGCGTTCGAGATGCAGGCCGCGGTGGGGACGAGCCTGCTGGTGATCACCACCAACTCCCTGGCCTCGCTCATGACCCGTACCGGCGGGGCCGCCGGCCTGGACTGGGCAGTGGTCGCGCCCTTCGCCGGTGCCGCGATCCTGGGCGCGTGGGACGGCAGGCGCCTCGCGGCCAAGGTCTCGGGGGCCCGGCTGCAACAGGTCTTCGCCGTCCTGTTGTTGGGCGTCGCGGCCGTCATGCTGGTGGACGCCGTCGTCTGACGCGCCGGACCCCTGGCGTGGCACCGGGCCTCGGGCCTCCGGCCGGAAGTCTCCAGCCGGGCGCCTCAGGCCAGGCGCCTCAAGCCAGGAACGGCAGGCCAGGGCACCTCACACCGGGCGCCTCAGGCCAGGGAGAGGAACAGCTTCTCCAGCCGGGCGCGCATCCGGTCCTTGTCGGCGACGGTCTGCCCCTCCTCGGTGAGGCACTGCTCCAGACCCGTCGCGATGATCGAGAAACCCGCCCGGTCCAGGGCGCGGGAAGCGGCGGAGAGCTGGGTGATGACCTCCTCGCAGTCCCGGCCCTCCTCGATCATCCTGATGACCCCGGCGATCTGTCCCTGGGCCCGGCGCAGCCGGTTGAGGACCGACTTCAGCTCGTCGGCCGCCAGCTCCAGTTGCATGGTTCCTCCCGTGTCGAATACATACCCCTAGGGGTATCTTACCGTGCCCGCTCCCGAGCGGGAGGCGGTGTCCGGCCGGGGTGCACCCAGCACCACCCCGCACTCGGGTGTGTACGCCCCGTGTACCGGAGGAGTCCTCTCCGTAGCGTCGTCACCGTGGCGCACCAGGCGTCGGACGAGGGGAAGGTGACGGTCATGTTCGCTCGCAGACGGCGACCTCCGCGGCGGTCGGCCGAGGCACTGCGGCTGGTGTCGGTGAGCAAGGTGTACGGAACAGGGGGCGGCGCCGTGACCGCTTTGGACGAGGTGAGCCTGAGCCTGCGCGCCGGGACGTTCACGGCGGTCATGGGCCCCTCGGGTTCCGGGAAGTCCACGCTCCTCCAGTGTGCCGCCGGGCTGGACCGCCCCGACCGGGGGCAGATCGTGGTGGACGGCGAGGAGATGACGGGCGGCGGCGAGGCGGCGCTCACGAAGTTCCGCCGGGACCGCATCGGCTTCGTCTTCCAGCAGTACAACCTGCTGCCGACCCTCACCGTGGCGGAGAACACCACCCTGCCGCTGCGGCTGGCCGGCCGCCCCGTCGACCAGGAACGCGCCCGGACGATCCTCACCCAGGTGGGGCTCGGCGAACGCCTCACCCACCGCCCCGACGAACTCTCCGGCGGACAGCGCCAGCGCGTCGCCATCGCCCGCGCCCTGGTCACCGAGCCGAGCGTGATCTTCGCCGACGAGCCGACCGGCGCGCTGGACACCCGCAGCGCCCGCGAGGTGCTGACCCTGCTCCGGGAGACCGTACGGCTGCACGGCCGCACCGTCGTCCTGGTCACCCACGACCCGGTGGCCGCCGCCTACGCCGACTCCGTGGTGTTCCTCGCGGACGGCCGACCGGCGGGAGAACTGCGCGCGCCCACCGCCGAGGCGGTCGCGGAACGCATGACCCACCTGGGGGACCGGGCCGCGGAACGCCTGGCCCACCTCGGGGACCGGGCTGGGCAAGGCGTGAACCCCCTCGGGGACCGGGCCGCCGACCGGCATCCGCAGGGCGACCCGCTGACGGGGGTGTGAGCCGTGTTCTTCCTGGCCCTGCGTTCGGTCCGGCAGCGCCCGGGGCGCTTCGCCGCCACGCTGCTCTCCGCGTTCCTCGGCGCCGTGATCATCATGACGTTCAGCTCGCTGCTCGACACGGCCGCCGCCCCCGGGACCGACGACGTCAGCGCGGAGTCGCTGACGCTCTCGGCGAGCGTGGTCGGCGGCTACGGCTCCCTCCTCGTCTTCTTCGCCATCGCCTCCACCCTCACCGTCAACGTCCGCCAACGAGCGGCGGAGACGCACCTGTTGCGCTGCACCGGCGCCACCCCCGCCCAGATCACGCGCATGGTCGTCGGAGAGGCGGTCGTCGTCGCCACGGTCGCCACCCTGGCGGCCGTGGGCCCCGCCGTACTCGGCGGACGGGTCCTGGTCGGCCTGTTCCAGGACAGCGGCCAGGTCTCCGAACGGGTCGATCCGGTCTTCGGTCCGGTCGCCCTGGGCTCCGGGGCCGGCATCGTGCTGCTGGCCACGGCGGGCGCCGCGTTCCTCGCCGTACGCCGTGCCACCAGGGCGGCCGCCGGGGCCCGCACCCGGCGGGGCGGCCGGGGTCGCGCCCTCTCGGGCACCGCCGCCCTGGTCGCGGGAGCCGCCGGCATCTCGGCCACGTACGCCATGGACGGCACCGAGGAAACGCTGATGGCCTTCCCCGCCTACGGGGCCATCCTGCTGTCCGTGGGCTTCGCCGTCCTCGCCCCGTCCCTGCTCGGCCGGGTCCTGGGACGGCTCCAGGGCCCGGTGGACCGGATCGGCGGAGCGAGCGGCTACCTGACCACACGCCACCTGCGCCGACGCGGGGCGGAACTCTCCGGAGTGCTCATGCCGATGATCATCTTCACCGGCATCGCGACCGCGACCCTCTACATCCAGGCCGTCGAGAGCGACTGGGTCACGGCGTCGGGCCTGGCCAAGACCGTGGACGACAAGAACGTGGAGACCCTTAACCTCGTCGTCGTCGGCATCGTCGTCGTCTTCTCCTGCGTAATGCTCGTCAACAGCCTGTACGCGGCCACCTCCTACCGGGGCGGCGAGTTCGGCCGGCAACGCCTCGCCGGGGCCACCCCGCGCCAGGTCCTGGGCACGGTCGGCTGCGAAGCGGTGGTCCTCACCCTGACCGGGCTGTTCCTGGGCACGGTGGCGGGGGTCGCGGGCATCATCCCCTTCACCATGGTCCGCACCGGCCAGGTGCTGCCGGACCAGGGACCGGGCACCTGGCTGGCCGTCGTCGCGGTCGCCACCGCCGCGACCCTCGGCACGACGCTGGCAACCGCCCGCACGACCCTGCGCACCCCGGCCGTGGACGCGGTCGCCGTGGGCGCGTGAGGGCCGGGGCGACGCGTGGCCGGGTGGGCTGTTACGGCGTACCGCCTGGGAGGCAGGAGCGCGAGCGTGATCACAAGGCACCGAGAAGCGCGGCCAGTTCCGCGCCGGAGGGCCGGTCCTGGGGGGAAGGGGCCAGACAGGCGGTGACGGCTTCCTCGAACTCGGGGAACCGCCAGGGCCGCACATCGCTCAGAGGAGTCGTCCCGGCCTTCGCGATGACCTTGAGCATCTCCTCACGCGGGGTGTCGTCCTCGTAGGCGAAGGGCCGGTTTCCCGTCCAGCACCAGAAGAGCGAGGCCCCCAGCCCCCAGATGTCGGCCGGCCACTCGGCCTGGACATGCGTATCCGGTGCGGTGCGCAGGAGACGGTCCGCGATCTCGGGGGCGGTGGTGTGGGTGAGTGCTCCCCGGTACGGCAGGCGGTCTACGGGCGTGGGGCCGCAGGCGAGGGTGTAGTCGATCAGGTGGGCGGTGCCCGCGTCGACGAGGGTGTTGGTGGGCTGGACATCGGCGTGCGTCCACCCTGCGGCGTGTAGGAGGGCGAGGCGTTCGGCCCAGGTGCGGGCGATACCGAGGAGCCAGGGGCGCACGGCAGGACTGTCTCCTTCAGGACCGCGCGTGGTCGAGAGGGCGCGCCAGAGTTGTTGCCCACCGATCCAGCGCACGGCGAGCCAGTGTCCGCCTTCCCAGGCACCGGCCGCGACCCGGTACGTGGGATCCAGCGCGCCGACGCCGATGAGAGTGGTCAAGACAGCGTCTTCCCGGCCGACTTCGCTCACCGTGCCACGGGCGGCGCCGCCTCCGGGCGCATCGGCCTTGAGAGCCAGGCGCACATGGTCGCCCGTCAGCCGCCAGACCTGGGAGCCGCGCCGACGGCTGACGGGCTCCGCGACGAGAGGGCAGCCGAAGCGGCCTTCGAGGACGCCGACGGCTTCGGCCGGAGGCGGGATCACAGCAGGCTCCGTGCCCATGTCCGGATGTCCTTCCAGTCGCGTGGCAGGTGAGCGAACACGTCCCGCCCGTCGTCTTCGCCCACGGCGAGTGCTTCACGGGCAGCCTGGGCGCCGGAGGAGGGGGAAGCGGGCATGAGCTGTTCGTACGGCTTCCAGAAGGTGTACTTCTCGTGCGGCACGGCTCGTTGCCCCACAGCTTCGAACGCGGCTGCGCGGAGAGCTACGGTCTCGGGCGCCCGGTGTTGGGATCGATCCCGACGAACCGTAATGCCATGGCTGCCTCCACTGCCGAGTCGGTTGCGCACCGTTGCGCGCAATGACCGTGGCGTGTCCGGTGGGCAACCGTCAATCCCCCGAGACGGTCATGAATGCTCCCGTTCCGGAGGTCAGTGGTTCCACCCTCCGGCCACGAATGCGCTCCAGGCGTCGGGGGAGACCGTGAGGGCCGGGACGGTCAGGTCCTTGGAGTCCCGTACGTGGACGGCGTGCGGGCAGGTGGCGACCTCTACGCAGTCGCCGCCCTCGTTGCCGCTGTACGTGGACTTGGTCCAGGCGACGGCGATCTCCAGGCAAGCTCCCCCTTGGTCGCCGCTGTAGCTGCTCTTGAACCACTTGAGTTCGGTATTCATAGCTCTGCCGCCACCGTTTCGATCAGTTTTGCGGACTCTTCTGGGCTGAGTGCTTGAGCTCGCAGAATGCCATACCGAGCAAACAGATCGCCCACGTCAGGCTGGTCGTCCACGAAGTAACTGCCGCTCTGGCCTTCGATGTAGGCAAGCTGCCGACGTTCGTCCGTGTCCAGGAGGATCATCGGTCCGTTCAAGGCCGCGTGGGTCTCGCGGTCGGGTGGCATGACCTGGATCTCCACGTTGCGTTTCCTGCCAACTTCAAGGACGCGATGCAGCTGTTCCTTCAGCACGGCTCTGCCGCCGAGCGGCCTCGTGAGCGTGATCATCTCCAGCACGAAGCTGATGACCGGCGCCGGCTTTCGTTGGAGCAGACACTGCCGCTCCATGCGTGTCCACGCGCGCATCGACTTCCTCGTCCTCCAGCGGCGGGCAATGGCAGTTGAAGACTGCCCGCGCGTAGGCGGGTGTCTGGAGCAAGCCGGGGATCAGGTGGTTCTCGTACCAGTGGACGGCGGCAGCCTTGGCCTCCTCGTCGGCGAACGCACGGAACCACGAGGGCATATGGCTGAAACGCAGCTCAGTTGCGGTGGTGATCAGTGCACCTTGTGCACCCAGGGTCGCGTCCGCGAGGGATACGAAGTTACCCCTGGGCGGACGCAGTCCCCGTTCCACCATCGCCACCTGCGACTTGGAGAAACCGATCTTCACGCCCAAGGCCTCCTGGGACAGCCCGGCCCGTTCGCGGTAGAAACGGAGGAGCGTGCCGAACATCTCCGCGTTGCTGCTTCTCTGCTCACCGGAGTGCACAGCTCCACCTCCCGAGTACACGACAGTGCACAGACGCCCTGTGACTCTGGTCACCGTATGTGTCGGCGCTCACGCTGTCCGTATGGAACAGAAAAGTTCACCGGAGTCGGTGCCGTCCTGGATTCCCGCGAGCGGGCACGCCCTCCGGCATACGGGGGTGCACTTCGACGCCGTGCGGATGGTCGGCGTGCTGGGCGAGCAAGTGGCGTACGAGATCATGCAGTTCACGAACTTCCAGGCCGGGCCGATCGTGCGGTCCTGGGTCGGGGAGCGGAACGTGTACTTCCTGCTGCCGCCACGGTCCGCCGCCGCGTATCCGTGGCCGGCGGGTGCGCGCCTCATGGGGCGGGACGCGCGGTGTGACGCCTTCTGGGGGTTCCGGCGCTCGACGGGCGTACCTGGCCGCTGGACTGGCGCTCGAAACCGACGCGTGAGGTGCCGTACGTCGATCCGGGGCTGTTGCACGAACTGACGCTCGGTGTTCTGGAGAGTGCCTGATCGAAGGAGTGTTCCCCTGCCCTGTGGGTGCTGGGAGCCCCTCCGGTGCGATAGCGTGATCGCCTCATTACGCTCTGTGCGCACGCGTGCGCAGGGCGGCCCCCGGGGGTGCTACCAACACCCGGCCGAGGGCCTTCACCCGCTAGTGGAACCAGGAGTCCACCAGGAATGCTTCGGCATGCTATCGCGCCCTCTCGGCGCTACACGAAGGCTTCGCACGATGTCGTGCGCCATCCGCGTCTCACCAGTGACGCGAAGATTCTCCTGCTGTATGTGCAGGGGCTCACCACCGAGTCGGCGGACAAACCGCTCAGTGAACACGCGCGGAAGCTCGGCATCACCGGACGGGCGTACCAGAAGGCCAAGGAACTCCTCGTGGTGAACGGGTTCCTGCACGAGCGGCGCCAGCAGGGCGTGCGTGGGCTCTGGGCTACGGCGCAACTGCTCTCGAACGTCTCCCTGACGCCCGCCGAGGCCGCCACGGTCTGCCTGGGGCGTGCCTCGGAGGGCTCGGAGGCCCCCGAGACCGCGATGTGTCCGGGTGCGCCGGATCCGGCTGTCGGTGAACCGGCCATCGGTGAGCCGGTGGACCGGGTGGTCGGTGGTCAACTACCGGTAGACGAAGAACGGGAGAAGAACTCTCCCCACCCACCCTCCGAAGCGAAGCCGGACCCGGACCCGGACCCGGCCCCGGAGGTAAAGCCGGAGCCGGGGGCAGCCCCGGACGCGCCGTTGCCGCCGGATGTCGCCGAGGGTGAGCGCGTGTTGCTGTCGTTGCGGCACGCGTGCCGGGAGTTGTACCTCGGTGCCAAGGAGGCCCGGACCCTCGCCGCCCTGGCCGCCGAATGGCTGCGGCGGGGCATCACGGCGGCCCAGTTGCGGCGGGTGCTGACCAGTGAACTGCCGGACGGTGGCGTACGGTCGGCGGTCGGGTTCCTGCGGTACCGGCTCGTGCACAAGCTGCCGGAGGAACCACGGCCGGAGGTGCCCGCGCCGAAGCCGGTGGTGGCCGCGATGATCCCCTGTGCGGGACCGGGCGAGGAACACCTCTTCCGGCCGGCGCGCGGCGAGGAGCTGTGCGGCCCGTGCGGACGGGCGGAAGCCCGGCGCTTCTGGCTCCGACAGCGGGAGTTGGCCGAGGGGCAGCCTGCCCCGCTGCCGTGGCGGGAGCGGTTCGCGGCCGTCAACGGGCCCCGTGTCGAGCCATGCTGAGACACAGAGGCCGGGCCGTGCGTGGCGGCTCGGCGGGGAAGGGGGCTCGGAGTGGACACGAGGAGCACGGCGCGGGCGGCGTCCAAGGGTGCGAGCGAAGGCGCCGAGCGCGTGGTCGAGGCCTTCGACGGTCAGGGCCGGTACGCGACGCGCGCCTGGGTGGAGAAGAGGCTGCGGGCGTCGGAGCGCATCGACGACGCGGTGCGCCTGTACGGAGGGTGGACGTCGGAGATGCTCCGGCTGGACGTCTCCGGACCCGGAGGCCGACGCTCGCTGGTGCTCCGGTCGTTCACCAAGTCCTTCTACGTCCGGCATGCCGAGGGGCTGCTGACACGGGAGGCGGACGTCCAGCGGTTGCTCGAAGACACCGATGTGCCCGCCGCCCGGCTCGTCGCCGTTGATGCCACGGCGGAGTACTGCGACCATCCCTCGTTGCTCATGACCCTGCTGCCGGGCACCGTGCGCCTGACCGACGAGGGGGCGGACCGGCGTGCCGACCTGCTGGCTCGCCGGCTCCTGAGCATTCACCAGCTGCGGGTGGGTGAGGCGGACCGGCCCCGGGTCTACCAGGCGTGGACCGGGCCTGAGCGGGTGAACGTCCCCCCGGACACCGGGCGTCCGGAGCTGTGGCAGCGAGCCGTGGACGTCATCCGCCGTGAACCGCCCGAGCACACGGCCCGCTTTCTGCACCGGGACTTCCACCCCGGCAACGTCCTGTTCGTCGGGGAGGGTGAGGACCTGCGCATCAGCGGTGTCGTCGACTGGGTGGAGACCTCCTGGGGGCCGGCCGACCTGGACGTCGCCCACTGCTCGACGGCCCTGGCCCTGCTGCACGGAGTTCCCGCCGGTATGCGCTTCGCCGACCGCTACGTCGCGGCGGGTGGCGTACTGAGCCGGGACCGCGCCGCGCATCTGTACTGGCGTCTGCTGGACGCCCTGGCCTACGCGCCGGACGCCGAGAAAGTCGCCGTGCCCTGGCGGGAACTGGGCCGCGCCGACCTCGATCCCGCTCTGCTGACCGGCAGGCTGGAGGGCTACCTCCAGGCACTCCTGGACCGTTACGCGTGAGGCCGGAACCGGCTTGCGAGCGGGTGCGGGAGGACCCGCCGCACGGCGCCCTGAAGAGTGCCTGGTCGAAAGACTGTGCGCTTGTCATATGCCTACAGGGGGCGCGGCTCACTGCGGTACCGTGAGCGCGCTCTCACGCTCCGTGCGCGAGGAGCGACAGCCCCCGGCGGTGCCACCCGCGCCGGTCCGAGGGTCATCACCGGCCTGTGGAGCAGGAGTCCACCAGGACTGCTCCGGCACGTCGGCGCGGCTTCCCGGCACCCCGCGAAGGCCGCGTGCGATGTCATGGCCCGTCCGCCCGTGTGGGCGCCGGGAGTTGTGGCGCTCCAGCGGCGAGGAGCGGTTGGCGGGGCGCGAGTTGGCAGCGGCTCGGGGCGCCTCGGTGTCGTGCCGGATGCGGCGCGCCGTCGGCGACAGGCCGTACGGGGTGCGGTGCGGGGACATGCGTTCGTACCCGGTGCTGCGGCGCGGCGGAGAAGGGGTTCGGGGGCGGAGGCGAGGAGAATGGCGCAGGCGCCATGCAGAGGTGACGAATCCTCTCCCGCGCTCGCGACACCGCTCGGCCGCCGCGAACGGACGGAGATGTGGCAGACGAAGGAGGGACCGTCGTGGATGTCTCGGTGGATCAGGTGACCGGCACGGTCGACCTGGCTCGTACCCGGGCCCGTGGGCAGCTTCTCGAAGCGGGGCTGGAGCTGTTCGGGGTCTACGGCTACGCACAGACGTCGGAGCAGGCGTTGTGCGAGGTGGCCGGGGTGCCGGAGGAAGTGCTGTGGGAGGAGTTCGGCTCCCGTGAGGGTGTGCTGATGGCCATCCACAACCGCGTGACGACCAAGGGGCTGCGGGCGTCCGAACAGGCCCTGCTCTCGGAGGGGATGGACGACTGCCCGCTGGGCATGCGCTTCCGGCGCCTCTTCGACGCGTATGTGTACGCGGTGACCAAGGATCTCCGCGAGGCCCGGGTGACGTTCGTGGAGGTGCTGGGGGTCAGCCCGGCCGTGGACGAGCACTGCAAGCGGTGGAAGGACCTGTGGGCGGACTTCCTGACGGGTGAGGCCGAACGCGCCGCCGTACGCGGGGAGGTGGAGGAGCGGGACCACCGCGTGGTGGTGATGGTGATGGTGGGTACGGTGCACGAGCTGATGGCCCATCACAGCCGCCGGGCCCGCCGCGCCAGGCCCGAGGAGGTCTCGCAGGAACTCACCACGCTGGGCCTGGAGATGATGGGCATCGCCTCCCCCGTGGAGTAGACCGCGCGGCGACCGGGGGCGCGACGGGCCGAGTCGGAACGTCACGTGTGCCGCGACCGGGGGCGCGGCGGGCCGGGTCATAGCGTGACGTGTGCCGCGACCGGCAGGTGGTCGCTTCCCGTCGCCGGGAGGGACCAGAGGTGGGTGACCGTTGCCGAGCGGGTCAGTATCTGGTCGATCCGGGCCAGGGGCAGCTTCGCCGGCCAGCTGAAGGCGGCGTCCGTGTCCGGCCGGGTCATGCGGGAGGTGACGGGGGACAGGCCCCGGTCGTCCAGCGTGCTGTTCAGGTCGCCGAGCAGGATCACCCGGTCCAGCGGTTCGGCGGCGAGCGCTTCACCGAGCAGGGCCGCGCTCTCGTTCCGCCACGCGGCCCGGAAGCCGGTGACGCCCATCCGCACGGAGGGAAGGTGCGCCACGTACACGGCGACATCGCCGTGCGGTGTCCTGGCCGTCGCCCGCATGCCCCGGTCCCAGCCGTACGCGATCCCCTGCGGCTTGATGTCGGTCTTCCGGACGTCGGAGAGCGGGTACCTGGACCACAGCCCGACCGTGCCCTGGGCGGCGTGGTACGGGTAGTCGGCCCCCAGCACCCCCTGGTACACCGGGATCGCGGCGGGCATCAGCTCCTCCATGGCGATGAGGTCGGCGCCCGTGGCACGCAGCGCGCGGGCGGTGCCGGAGGGGTCCGGGTTCACGTCGCTGACGTTGTGCTGGACGACCGTGAGGTCCCCGTCCGAGCCGCCGGGGAGCAGCAGCCCGCCGAAGAGCGCGGACCACGCCACCACCGGCAGCAGCAGTGCGCACAGGGCGGTGTACGAGCGGCGCAGCAGGCCCTGGACCAGCAGTACGGGCACGGCGAGACCCAGCCAGGGCAGGAACGTCTCCAGCAGGCTGCCGAGGTGGGCGGGGGTGTCCGGGACGGCGGAGTGGAAGACCAGCAGCAGGGCCGTGAGCACGGCGACCGACGCGAGGACCCGCCCCCGCCCCCAACTCCACCGAGCCGAGCCGCCGCTGCCCCCGGTCTTCCCCATGCCGTGCCCCGTGTCCTGTCCTGTCCGCGCCGTCGTGCCCCGTACGGCGACCGTGCCTGTACGGCGACCGTGCCCCGCTCCCGCGTGAACCGTGCCCCGTTCCCGCGTACGGCCAAGGGGCCGGAGTCCGCTTCCGTGCGGGCGGCTTCCCGTGGAGGACGACGCCGGGGGTGCCGGTACGGTTCCGCTGCCCCCGGCCGTGAGCCGCTTCGGGGCCGGGATGCGCGCCGCCATGACGCCGACGCGGCAAGGGGGCGACGGGCCTCAGACCGTGGCCAGGGCTCCCGCGTACGGGCCGCCGACGCCCCACGCCTGGTGCATGGCGTCGGCGAACGCGGCGGCCAGGCGGTGTTCACCGCTGGGGCCCGGGTGGGTGCCGTCGTAGGTGTCCGTGTGGATGTCGTATCCCTGCGGGCGGGAGGCCAGCAGCAGCGGGGACGGCCCGGTGTCCAGGTCGGCCACCGCCTTCGCGAGGAGGGTGTTGAAGCGGTCGCACTCGGCGGCGAAGGGGGCGTCGGACTCCGCCCGTATGTTCGGTATCACGGGCAGCAGGACCATCCGGACACCCGGGTTCGCCGTGCGCGCCGCGGTGATGAACTCCCGTACGTTCAGGGCGGTCTGGCCGCTGTCCGTGTAGAAGCCGAGGTCTATCAGGCCGAGTGAGACCAGCAGTACGTCCGCGCGGGCGGCGGTGACCGCGTCCGCGACGACCGGGGCCATGTGCAGCCAGCCCTCGCCCCATCCCGCCAGGTGCCGACGGGCGTGGGCGGGGAAGGACGGATCGCCGTACGCGTGGGAGAGCGGGGCGCCCGCCTCGGTGTCGTACAGCTCGGTGCGCGGGCCGGTGATCGCGTAACCGCCCTCGCCGAGCGTCGCTTCGAGGTGCTGCCACATGCGGTAGCGCCAGGTGAAGTCGCCGGCGCTGCCCACGGTCATGCTGTCACCGACGAAGAGAAAACGCATGGCCACATCATGGCCGATCGCCGCTACGCGCCGGTACGTGACAGTGGACACTTGGGGCATGAGACCGTCGCTGCCCCTCTCCGCCGCCGCTGCCGCCCTTCTGCTGTGCGTGGGGGCGGCGCCCGCCGTGGCGGACGACGGCAAGGCCGACCAGAACTTCACGATCAAGGACCCCCGGATCACCGAGTCCAGCGGTCTCGCCGCGAGCCGTATCCATCCCGGCGTCTACTGGACGCACAACGACAGCGACGACGGGCCCTTCGTCTTCGCGGTGGATTCGCGGACGGGCGAGACGGTGGCGACGATCACCATGCGGGGGATCGGTGAACCCCGCGACGTGGAGGCGATCTCGCTCGGGCCGGACGGGAACCTGTACGTCGGGGACATCGGTGACAACCTCGACGGTTCCTGGGACCACGTGTGGATCTACCGCTTCCCCGAACCCAAGCGGCTCGCGGACGCCACCGTGCAGGCCACCCAGTTCGACGTGACGTACGCCGACGGGCCCCGCAACGCCGAGGCGCTGATGGTCCATCCGAAGACCGGCCGGGTCTACATCGCCTCCAAGAAGGAGGACGGAGGCGGGCTCTACGAGGGCCCCAAGGAGCTGGCCACCGGGCGGAACAACGTCTTCCGGCGGGTGGGCGAGGTGCCGTGGGTGACGGACGGGGCGTTCTCCCCGGACGGCCGGCACCTGGTGCTGCGCTCCTACTTCAGCGCCCGGGGGTACGAGTTCGAGAACGGCCGGCTCGGCGCGGACCACGCGGTGGTCGTGCCCTTCCAGCGGCAGTCGGAGTCGGTGACCTACACGGCGGACGGCTCGGCCATGATGTTCGGCTCCGAGGGGAAGAACAGCCGCGTGGTCCGGGTGGAGGCCAAGGCCGAGGACGGGTACGACGGGAAGGACGGGACGAAGGAGGGCGGCGGGAGCGGCGGCACCGCGCCCTCCGGGACGGCCTCGGGCACGGGGAGCGGGGAGGACGGGGACGGGGACGGTGCCGAGAAGGGCACGGTGACCGGGGGCGCGGTGCTGCTCGCCGTCATCGCCCTGGCCGTCTTCGGCTTCCGGAAGCGGCGCGGGTGAGACCGGGGCGGGGCCCCGGCCCGGACCGGTGGCCGGACCCGGCCCCGGCCTCGGCCCCGGCCCCGGCCTCGGCCCCGGCCTCGGCCCCGGAGCCGGACCGGTGGCCGGTCCGGTCCCGTACCCGGCCCCGGACCCGGCAGTCGGCCCCTCGGCCCGTTCAGCTCTCGTCGGTGAAGGGCCGCAGTTCGTAGTGCAGCGTCCGGTCGCGCTTCAGCCGGTGGGCGAGGGGCACGGCCACGCCCTGGAGCGCCGGGTACTTCCGGGACAGCGTCCGGGCGGCATGCGTGTTCTCCTTCGAGTCCTGCGGCAGGAGCCGCGCCCAGGCCTTCACCGGCGGCCCGGTCGGCGCGCCCCGCACGGTGCAGGGAGCGATCTCCACCACGGGGTGGTTGCGCATCCTGTCGACCTTCCAGGCCGAGGAGAACGTACGGATGTACGCGTGATCGCCCTCGACGGCGATGCTGACGGGGGTACGGGCAGCGGATCCGTCCGGCCTGCGGCTGCTGAGCAGGACGGTGTACTGCTTCACAAAAGGCTCTAGCTCACGGATCGTCTCCATATGTCCCATGGTGCACGAAAGAGGGTGACCCGCTCGGCCGGTCCTCGGCCGGTCCGCGTTCGGTCCTCGGTCAGGCCTCCGGGAGTCGAGGGCCCCGGCGGGCGGAGCCCGGGACCGGCGTAAGGTCGCCGTCCATGACGACGCCCGCCGGGCCACAGCCCTTCGCGACCGGCCGCCTCGACGCCGTACCGCTCGACCCCGCGCACGCGGACGAGATGGCCGCCGTCCTCGCGGACCATGCCCTCTACACGTACACCGGAGGCGGCCCGGAGGACGCGCGCGCCCTGCGGGCCCGCTACGAGCGGCAGACCGCCGGTTCGCCCGACCCGGCCGAACGGTGGTGGAACTGGGTGCTCCGGGTCCGCGCCGAAGGCCGCCTGGCCGGCTATGTGCAGGCGACCGTGCGCGAGGGGCGGGCGGAGGTGGCCTGGGTGGTGGGCGCCGGGTGGCAGGGCCGGGGGTACGCCAAGGAGGCCGCGACGGGCCTGGTGCGCCACCTGCTGGGCCGTCCGCCGGGCGGGGAGGAGATCCGTACGGTCGTCGCCCACATCCATCCCGGTCACACGGCCTCCGCCGCCGTGGCCGCCGCCGCGGGTCTTGAGGCGACCCCGGAGTGGGAGGACGGGGAGGTGCGGTGGCGGCGGAATGCGCCGTGGAGCGCGGACACCGGCCACGACAGGGAGTGAAATGTCCTCTATCTTCGTTATGCGCGTTCCTGTGTGCGTGCCGTGACGAGTGAGGCGCGGCACGGGGGACGTGTGTGGAGGACGTGACTCCCGCCGAGCGATCGACGAAGGACCTTCCGTGGACGAACTGGGAAGGCTGGAGGCCCTGCGGCTCGCGGGGCTCAGCGCGGCGGCCGACCCCGGCATGGACCGCTTCGCCCGGCTGGTCGCCCGGCTCGTGCGCGTCCCCGTCTCGCTGGTGTCGCTGCTGGAGGCCGACCGCCAGGTCTTCCCCGGCATGACAGGGCTGGAAGAGCCCTGGGCGGGACAGCGCCAGACCTCCCTGAGCCATTCGTTCTGCCAGCACGTCGTGGCGAGCGGCGAACCGCTGGTCCTCGACGACTCACGGCTGTACCGGCTCACCTGCGCCAGCCTGGCCATCCCCGACCTGCGGGTCATCGCGTACGCCGGGATGCCGCTGACCGACGCGGACGGCCACGTCCTCGGCTCGCTCTGCGCCATCGACCACGAGCCCCGGAAGTGGGCCGAGGACGAGCTGCGGGACCTCCGGGACCTCGCCGAAGCCTGTTCGGTCGAGCTGCGCCTGCGGATCGCCACCCAGCAGATCCGTCGCGACCGGGACCAGGCCGACGTACTGCTGCGCGCCTCGGTCGAGCTGGCCCGCTCTCGTGAGCTCTCGGACCTGGTCCGCAGGCTGCACCGTCTCTTCGGCGGCCCCGTCGAACCCTCCTACGTGACCCTGCTGCTCGCCGACGAGCGAGGGCTGTCCCGGGTGGCCCACCCGGACGACGCGCGGCCCGCGGAGGGCGCCGTCGACCATGTGGAGCGGGACGCGGACTTGCCCTGCGCCCAGGCGATGCGGGAGCAGCGCACCGTCTTCGTCCCCGACCGAACCGCGCTCGCCGACGGGTATGGGCCCGAGGCCGCGCACGGGTTCGACTCGCTGGGCCTCAGCTCCGTCCTGTGCGTCCCGCTGGCGCGCGGTCGCGGGGTGCTGATGTGGCGCTGGGCCGAGGCGCGCGTCCTGACGGTCACCGAGGAGGCGTTCTTCACCGCCGTGGCCGGATACGTCAGCCAGGCCGTGGAGCGCACGCTCTTCGTGGAGAACCGGCTCAGTACCGCCGAACAGTTGCAGTCGGCCATGCTCACCGCGCTGCCCGCCGTACCGGGCCTGGAGATGGCCGCGCTCTACCTGCCCGCCGCCGACCAGGACATGGTCGGCGGGGACTGGTACGACGCCTACCCCGTCCCGGCGGAACCGTGCGGGACGGCGGAACCGTGCGGAACGGACGTGCGGCAGCCCGCGCTGATCCTGTCCATCGGAGACATCATCGGCCACGACATCGGGGCCGCCGCGGTCATGGGCCAGGTCCGCAGCATGCTGCGCCAGGCCACCCTCGGGGACCCCGGGCACTCGCCCGCCGCCGCCCTGGCCGCCGTCGACAGCACCTTCGCCGTCCTTCCGCTGGGCCCCGGCGGCACGGCCGTGCACGCCCGTCTGGATCCGCTCGGCGACCGCTGGCGGCTGACCTGGTCCAACGCCGGCCACACACCGCCCCTGCTCCGGCTGCCCGGCGGGCGCGTGTCGGTCCTGGAGGAACACGACCTGCTTCTGCTCGGCTCTTCGGCCGGGCTCTCGCGCCGCGACCACGCACGCGAACTCCCGCAGGGCAGCGTGCTGATGCTCTACACCGACGGACTGGTCGAGCACCGCGACAGCGACATCGACGACGGCATCGCACAAGCGGTGTCCCTGCTGTCCACGTACGGGGACGGGCCCCTGCCCCAGTTCCTGGAGGTGCTGTCGCGCAGCCTGGAGGGCTTCCAGCGCTCCGACGACGTGGCCGTGCTCGCGCTCCGAGTCACGGGGCCCCCGGAGAATCAGGGGCCCCCGGAGAATCCGGTACCGCGGCCACCTGGGCGCCACTACAGTGCACGGCTGTGACCTCATCCGGCTTCCTCCACACCACCCGGGCCTCCTACGACGCCCTCGCCTCCGACTACGCCACCCGGTTCCGGGACGAACTGGCCGCCAAGCCCCTCGACCGGGCGATGCTGACCGGCTTCGCCGAACTCGTGGCGGCGGGCGGCGGCGGGCCGGTGGCCGACGTCGGCTGCGGTACCGGGCGGGTCACGGGGTTCCTGCACGCGCTGGGCGCCGACGTGTTCGGCATCGACCTGTCGCCGGGCATGCTGGCCGAGGCGCGGGCGCACCACCCCGGACTGCGGTTCGAGGAGGGGTCGATGCTCGCCCTCGACCTGCCGGACGGCTCCCTGGGCGGACTGCTCGCCTGGTACTCCACGATCCATGTGCCGGACGGCCAACTCCCCGTGGCGTTCGGGGAGTTCCACCGGGTGCTGGCGCCGGGTGGGCACCTTCTGCTGGGATTCCAGGCCGGTGAGGAGACCCTCCACCTCACGGAGGGCTTCGGCCGGGACATCGCGCTCGACTTCCGGCGCCGCCGCCCCGAGCAGGTGGAGGAGGTGCTCCGGGACGCCGGGCTGGAGCCGCGGGCCCGGATGCTGCGCGAGAGGGACACCGGGGGCGCCTTCCCGGAGAAGACGCCGCAGGCGTTCCTGATCGCCCGGAAGCCGCTCGCCGCGTGACCCCGCGCCCCGTGGCCCCGGAACCCGCCTGAGGGCCGATTGTCAGTGGTGGGCGGCAGGATGGGGCCACCGACTGAGGAGGGGGTTCCATGGGGACCTGGGGGATGGGCCATTTCGACAGTGACACCGCCGCGGACTTCGCGGGACGGCTTGACGACACGCCGCCCGCCGAGCGGGAGGCCGTCGTCAAGGAGGCGCTGGCCGTGACCGCCGGCACCGGGGCGGGGGAGTACCTCGACGCCGACGACGGGGTGGTGGCGGTGGCCGCCGCCGCCCTGCTCGCCGCCCAGCGCCCCGGCGGGACCCCGGTGGACTCGGCGTACGCCCCGGACGAACCGGTGCCCCCGCTCGCCCCGGAGCTGCGGGAGCTGGCCGTGCGGGCACTGGACCGGGTGGTCGCCGACGCGTCCGAACTGCTGGAGTTGTGGGCGGACGTGGGCGAGGGCGAGGAGTGGAGCGCCGGTGTCCGGTCCCTGCGCGCGGCCCTGGCGGCGGGGGGTCAGGAGGCCGGGTGAGACCCGGTGGAGCCGTCGATCAGCTCCCGGACGATGTCCATGTGACCGGCGTGCCGCAGGACGTCCTCCAGCATGTGGATGAGCACCCACCGCATCGACACCGTGGTGCCGTTCCACGACGTGCCGGTGTCGTCCAGACCGGTCTCCTGGATCGCCCGGTCGGCGGCGGCGCGGGCCCGTGCGTAGAAGGCGAGGATCTGCTCGGTCGTCTCGTCCGGGGCGATCGTCATGTCCTCGGTGTACGGATCGAACCAGAAGTCCTCCGCCTCCCGTCCGAACGTGGTGCAGAACCAGCCGTATTCGACGGTGGCCAGATGCTTGACCAGGCCCAGCAGATTCGTGCCCGTGGGGGTCATGGGGCGGCGCAGACGCTCGTCGTCCAGCCCGTCCAGCTTCCACAGGACCACGTCCCGGTGGCGGTCGAGGCTCGCGTGCAGGGATTCCTTCTCGGCGCCGGTGTACGGCACGGCTGTCGTCATGCCGGGAGCCTAGTGACCGGCACTGACAGGGCGTACGCGGAACGGCCCCGCACACGGGGTGTGCGGGGCCGTCGGGGCGTCCGGTCGCCGTTACAGCTGGTCGATCACGTAATCGATGCACGCCGTCAGCGCCTGGACGTCCGCCGGGTCGATCGCCGGGAACATCGCCACGCGCAGCTGGTTGCGGCCCAGCTTGCGGTACGGCTCGGTGTCGACGACACCGTTGGCGCGGAGCACCTTGGCGACGGCCGCCGCGTCGATGCCGTCCTCGAAGTCGATCGTGCCGATGACCCGCGAGCGCTTCGCCGGGTCGGTGACGAACGGGGTGGCGTACTTGGAGTCCTCGGCCCAGCCGTACAGGGCCTGCGAGGACGCGGCCGTGCGGCCGGTCGCGAAGTCCAGGCCGCCCTGGGTGTTCAGCCACTTCAGCTGCTCGTTCAGCAGGAAGAGGGTGGCCAGCGCCGGGGTGTTGTACGTCTGGTTCTTCAGGGAGTTGTCGATCGCCGTGGGCAGCGAGAAGAACTCCGGGACGTGCCGGCCGGAGGCGTGGACCCGCGCGGCGCGCTCCAGGGCGGCCGGGGAGAACACACCGATCCACAGGCCGCCGTCGGAGGCGAAGGACTTCTGCGGGGCGAAGTAGTAGACGTCCGTCTCGGTGATGTCCACCGGCAGGCCGCCCGCGCCGGAGGTGGCGTCCACCAGGACGAGCGCGCCCTCGTCGGCGCCCGCGACCCGCCTGATCGGCGCGGCGACCCCGGTGGAGGTCTCGTTGTGCGTGAGGGCGTAGACGTCGACGCCCGCCTCGGCCGCCGGGTCCGGGTGGGTGCCCGGGTCGGAGGCGATCACGGTCGGGTCGGCCAGCCACGGGGCGAGCTTCGCCGCCTTCGCGAACTTGGACGAGAACTCACCGAAGTTGAGGTGCTGCGACTTGTTCTCGATGAGCCCGTGCGTCGCGATGTCCCAGAAGGCGGTGGAGCCGCCGTTGCCCAGGATCACCTCGTACCCCTCGGGAAGGGAGAAGAGGCTGCGCACACCGTCACGTACCTCGCCGACCAGGTTCTTGACCGGGGCCTGGCGGTGGGACGTACCGAGGAGAGAGGTGCCCGTGGCGGCCAGCGCGTCGAGCGCCTCCGTCCGCACCTTGGAGGGTCCGGCGCCGAAACGTCCGTCGGCGGGCTTGATGTCAGCGGGAATCTGGATATCGGCCACGAGCCGGAGCGTAGTCCCTCCGTGACGCGGCGCGGGAACGGTGTCCGTCCGATGAGACGCGCGCTCCCGTACACGGACGCCCCCGGGAGGTGCCCGGAAGGACACCCCCCCGGAGCCGTGTCAGCCCAGGGTGACCGGGAGCTCGTACAGGTCGTTCTGGGTCACGATCGGCTTGTTCCGCAGCTCGGAGGGGGCGACGGCCAGTGCCAGGTCCGGGAACCGCTCGTAGAGCGCGGGCAGCGCGACCGCGGCCTCCAGACGGGACAGGGCGGCACCCGGGCAGACGTGCGGACCGTGCCCGAAAGAGATGTGCCGGTTGGGAGAGCGGGTGACGTCGAAGTCCGCCGCCGTCGGGCCCCACTGCCGCTCGTCGCGGGCCATGGCGGCGAACGAGATCATCGTGCCCTCGCCCTTCGGCAGGATCCGGTCACCGACCTCGATGTCCTGGGTGGCGAACCGGATCAGGATGTGCGACGTCGGCGCCTTCCAGCGCAGCGTCTCCTCGACCGCGCTGTCCCAGCCCACCTCGCCGGACAGCACCGCCCGGCGCTGCTCGGGGTGGCTCTCCAGGGCCACGACGGTGTTCACGATCAGACTGATCGTGGTCTCGTGCCCGGCCGCGATGATCAGCTTCAGGGTGTTGAGGATCTCGTCGTCGGTGAGGTGGTCGCCGTCCTCCGAGGCGTTGAGCAGCGCCCAGGTGAGGTCGTCGGCCGGCGACTGCTTCTTCTCGTCGAGGATCCGCGTGAACAGCGTGTGGATGCCCGCCATGGTCCGCGGGACCTCGGCCGGCGGGGTCTGGTTGGAGAAGAACTTGTCGAAGAGGCGCTTCATCTCGGGCAGGTCGGCGGAGTCGATGCCCATCAGCTCGCTGATGACGTTCATCGGCAGCGGGTAGGCGAACTCGGCCTTGAGGTCCACCGTCTCGCCCGCCGGGCGTGCCGCGAGGCGGTCCAGCAGCACGTGCGTACGGGCCTCGATCCCCGCCCGCAGGCGTTCCACCCGGCGGGCCGTCAACGCCTGGGCGACCAGGCCCCGCAGCCTCCGGTGTTCCGGGCCGTCCGCGGTGAGCATGGTGCGGCCGGGGTTGACCAGTCCGATCAGCGGCCAGTCCAGGGGGATCTCACCGCGCCGCCAGGCGTTCCAGACGTTGATGTCCTTCACCAGACGGCTGTCGGTGAGCAGTGCCTTCGCCTCGGCGTAGTGGGTGATCGCGTAGACCGGTACGCCGCCCGGCAGTTCGACCTCGGCGAGCGGGCCCGCCGCGTGCAGCCGGGCGCTCTCCCCGGCGAGGTCCGTGACGAACGGGTCCAGGACGATGCGTTCCCGCTCGGCGGTACCGGTCGGTTCTGCGGTGGGCGCGGTCATCTCTGGCCTCCAAGGGCGGGGGTGGGAGTGAAGTGCACCGGCAGGTCCTTCAGGCCGCGCAGCCACGGGGAGGGCCGCCGGGTGAGCTGTTCGGCGGGGACGGCGAGATCCACGTCCGGCAGCCGGTCGAGGATGACCTCGATGGCCGTACGGGCGACGGTCTCGGCGATCTCCTGGGCGGGGAAGGGACAGCGGTGGTCGCCGTGCCCGAAGGAGAAGAAGGCGTTGTTGCCGCCGGTGAGGACCGTGCCGTCGGTGCGTACCCGCGGATCGGAGTTGGCCCCGGCGAGGCTGAGGACGAGGAGGTCACCGGCCTTGATGTGGCAGCCGCCGAGATGGGTGTCCCGGGTGGCCCAGCGGCCGGCGATGTTCTGGGAGGGCGTGTCCTCCCAGAGCACCTCGTTCATGGCCTCGGCGACGCTGTGCCGGCCGCCGGAGAGCGAGGCGGTGAACCGGTCGTCGGTGAGCATGAGGCGCAGCGAGTTGCCGATCCAGTCGGCCGTCGGCTGGTGCCCGGCGGCCATCATGACCATCAGGTCGCGGGCGACCTCCTCGTCGGTGAAGCCGGAGGTGTTGGCGAGCATGCGGCTGGCCACGTCGTCGCCGGGGTCGGCCCGCCGCTCGGCCAGCAGCTGGAACACGGAGGTGGCGATGTGGCGCTGGCCGGCGAGGGCGTCCGGGCCGCCGTTGATCATGTCGTTCATCGCGGTGACGAGGGCGGGGCCCTTGTCGTTGTCGAACCCGAAGAGCCTCGCCAGCACGCGGACGGGCAGCATCATGGCGTACGAGGCGACGAGGTCGGTGGCGCCGGTCGTGCAGAAACCGTCGATCAGCTCGTCGGCGAACGCCTCGGTGTGCTGCTTGAGCGCGAAGGGGTCCTCGGCCTCCAGCGCGCCGCTGATCACGGCCGAGCGGTGGCTGTGCCGTTCCCCGACGGTGTAGAGGATCGACGGCTGGTCCCGGCTGATCATCGGCATCAGCGGCCAGTCGTCGGGGATGTCGGGCCACTGGTTCCACAGGTGCGAGTCGCGGCTGAAGAGCGCCGGATCGCTGGTGAGCTGGTGCAGTTCGCGGTAGCCGACGACGAGCCAGGCCGGGATGCCACCGGGCAGGACGATCGGCGCGACCGCTCCGTGGTCGCGTCTGATCGACCGGTACAGCTCGCCCGGGTCGGCCTGGAACCGGGGGCTGGAGAGATCGACGGCACCTGCGGCGTGCGGGCACTGGGTCACGGGTTGTGCTCCGGGGTCAGGGCGGCCAGGGGCTGGTCACCGTCCAGGGAAGCGGCGGACGCCCCGCCGCTCTCGGCGCGGGCGACGGACAGCGCGTGGAGGTGTTCGACGAGGGTGATCAGGACGTACTTGCTGGAGGAGCGGTCCCGGGCGTCGCACTCGACCAGCGGGACGTCCGGGGAGAGGTCCAGCGCCTCCCGTATCTGCTGTTCGGTGTGGAGCGGGCCGCCGAAGTCGTTGCACGCCACGATGAACGGCGTGCCGTGGTGCTCCAGCCGGTCGATCGCGTACCAGGAGTCGGCGAGCCGCCGGGTGTCCACGAGGACGACGGCGCCCAGGGTTCCGGAGAAGAGGCGGTCCCACAGAAACCAGAAGCGTTCCTGGCCGGGTGCGCCGAAGAGGTACAGCACCGAGCGCGCGTCGAGGGTGATGCGGCCGAAGTCGAAGGCGACCGTGGTGGACGTCTTGGAGTGCACACCGCCGAGGTCGTCCACGTCCTCGCCCGCGCGGGTCATGGTCTCCTCCGTGTTGAGCGGGCGTATCTCGCTCACGGAACGGACCATGGTGGTCTTGCCGACCCCGAAGCCGCCGACCACGACGATCTTCAGTCCGTTGTCGGCCGTCGCCTGCAGGGCGGCACGGTCAGAGATTGCGGAGTCCAACGAGCACCTGTTCCAGGGTGTCGGTGTCGGGGAGCCGGTCCGCGACACGGGCAGTACGGGGATGGCGGGCGCTGATCCGGCCGGTGTCGAGCAGGTCGCACAGCATGATGCGGACGATGCCGACGGGCAGGTTCAGGATGGCCGAGATCTCGACGACGGCGGTGGGCAGTGCGCACATCCGCAGGATCGCGGCGTGCTCCGACTGCATCCCGGGTGCCGGATCGCACTCGGCGACGACCAGGGTGACCAGGTCGAACACGTCCGAGTCGGACCGGCTGCGGCCACCCGTGAGGGTGTACAGCCGGTCCGGGGCGTCGTCGCGTCCGGGGCGGGGCCGGGGCGCCGACGTCATACGTCCGCGGTTTCCGTGGCCGGGGCCACCGCGCCGGGGCCGCGCGGCGGGGCCACCAGGTGCTCGCCGAGCTGCTCGACGAGTTCGCTCATGTTGTGACCGACGAGGCCGACGTCGGAGTCCTCCGCGGCGACCACCGCCAGATGGGCGCCCGCACCCGCCTCGACGATGAACAGCACCCCGCCGTAGAACTCGGCCATCGCCGACCGTACGCCGCCGCTGCCGTCACCGAACTCCACGGACGCCCCGTGCGACAGGCTCTGGATGCCGGCGGAGATCGCGGCGAGCTGGTCGGCCTGGTCGACGGAGAGCTCGGGGGTACGGCACAGCTTCAGGCCGTCCCGGGAGAGGACCAGGGCGTGCCGGGCGCCGGGAGTGCGGTCCAGCAGGCCCTCCAGCAGCCAGTTGAGCTTCTCGTCGGTCGTCGCGGTCATCGGGTGTTGCCTTCCGGGTTCGGGGTGTTGGCCCGGACCGCCTGACTGAAGGTGCTGAAGCGTGCCGCCTGCACCTTCGCGTCGGTGGTACGGGGCCGGGGGGAATCGGCACCGCCGGGTGCGGCATTGCCGTTACGGGCTTCGGCGGCGGCCAGGGTGCGACCGCGGCGGCGCTTGGGCAGGCCGCTCTCGCCGAACTGCGGGACGGATCCGGTCGATTCGGAGGCGTTCTCGCGAGCGTGCGTGGGGGTGGTGCCGGGGGTGTTGCCGGAGGTGTCGCCGAGGTCGTCGCCGGGGGAGCCGCCGGGCGCGGTTCCGGGCGCGTTCTCGGAGGCCTCGCGGGGGGCGTGCGCGGGGGCGTCCTGGCGCGGGGTGCCCTGCGCGGGCGCGGAGTCCACGGGGCGGGCCGAGGCGTGGACCGGCTCCGGTTCCGGGCGGGCCGCGGGGGCCGGGACGGGCGGACCGGGCGGGAGAGCGCCCCGGGAGATCAGCTCCTGGGGCAGCATCATCAGCGCACCGGTGCCGCCGCGCGCCGACGGCCGGAAGGAGACGGTCAGCCCGTGCTTACGGGCCAGCCGGCCGACCACCGCCAGCCCGAGCCGGGTCCCGGAGAGACCGGCGAGGTCCTGGTTGCGGCCCGACACGGAGCGGTCGGCGCGGCGCAGTTGCACCTCGCTCATCACCAGGCCGCTGTCCTCGACGGTGATGACCACCCCCGCCGGGACCTCCTCGACGTACACATGCACTTCGGCGGTGGGCGGCGAGAAGTTGGCCGCGTTGTCGAGCAGCTCCGCGAGGGCGTGCATGACGCCTTCGGCGGCGTGCCCGGCGATCGCCACGTCGCTGGTGGAGTGCAGGCGGATGCGCTGGTAGCCGCCGATGCGGCCCATCGCGCCGCGCAGGATCGACTCCATCACGATCGGCTTCGCCCAGCGGCGCCCGGAGCGCGCACCGGTCAGCACCGCGACGGAGTCGGCGAGCCGGCCCGCCTGGGCGGTGCGGTGGTCCAGGTGCAGGAGGTCGGCCAGGACCTCCTCGGAGGTGTGCCGGTGCTCCATCTCCCGCAGGTCGGCGAGCATGCCGGTGGCCAGCGCCTGCATACGGCCGGCGGCGTTGGCACAGGCGGCGACGGCGGCGGAGCGTTCGGTCTCGCTGCGCCGGGCGCGCTCGGCGAGCCGGGCGTTCTCCGCCGTGAGGCGGGCGTGCTCGGCCTCGGCCCCGGCCGTCGTGGCGGCGACCCGTTCGGCGGCCTCGGCGGTGACCCGGGCGGTCTCCGCGGCGGCGGCCGCCCGGATACGGGCCGTCTCCGCGGTGAAGCGCTGGGCCTCGGCGGCGGAGGACGAGACGAGACGCGAGGTCTCGGCGGTGAAGCGTTCGGCGTCCGCGGCCCGCAGGGCCCGCAGCGCGCGCGCCTTGGCCAGGGTGTGGACGGTGACGGCCACGGAGACGCTCAGCACGAGGGCCGCGGCGCCCGCTCCCCAGGACAGGGGCGTCCGTACCGAGGCGGGCGCCGAAGCGACCGCCCACAGACACAGGGAACCGGTGACGGCTGCCGAGATCAGCAGGGCGAATGCGGTCGGCCGGGGTGAAGGGCGCAATCGGAGTCCTCGGAGGGCGGACGGTTCGGGGTCGGTGATGATCCAGGTGCTTCGGTGCGGTCGCGGTGAATGATCCGCAACTGGAGCTGATTTTTCCTGATCAAGTAACGGCAACTATAGGAGAATTGACGTCTCGTTTGGGGATCTCATGTGGCCACTTCTATTTGAAATCTGTCTCAAAGAGGGCGGTGATGGGGATTTCTGAGGGGTGCGGCGGGTCGGGGCGGCGGAGGCGCGTGGTGAAGCAGTAGCGAATATGGCGATATGTCGTCTGTGCGGAGCTGGATTTGTCACGATCGTCGCCTGAGGGCGGGTGGGCGACTAGTCTGAGCGCTCCGGTGCAGCCGACCCCCAGGTCGCGGCACTGCCGTAAGACACACCGCGGGCGCCTTGAGGGGGAGGCGCCGGGTGGCCCCGACGGAGGACGCAGGCAACCGTGGACGCGCAAGGCCGTGGGCGGGACGAGGGCATCGACCCCGCAGACCAGTGGGTACTCAATCCGGACACCGGCGATTACGAACTGCGACTGACCCCCTCCGCAGGGCGAGCGCCGTCGCCGTCCGGTTCCCCCTCCGCCGCACCGTCCTCGTCCGGCGCGTCCGCGACCAGGGCCCCGGCGCCGTCCTCCCGCCGCAAGGAGGCTCCCGGCACCCCGCCCGCGGACGAGCGCGCCGCCGTACCGGGGCAGCGCGGCGGCCGCAGGGGCGGCGGGCGGAGTGAGTCGCAGTCCGAGCGCGGGCCGGGCGGCCGGGCGGGAGCCCGGGGCGCCGGCGCGGCGACGGGGCGGCGCGGCACGAGGTCCAGGAAGTCCGGGAAGCCCGGCCGGTCCGGGAAGAAGAAGGCCCTGGTCTGGACGGGAGGCGTGCTGGCGTTCCTGCTGGTGGGCACCGCCACGGCGGGCTATCTGGCGTACCGGCACTTCAACGGCAACATCACCGCCGTCTCCAGCGACGGCGCCGGGACCGGCGGCTTCAGCAAGGACCGGGCCATCAACGTCCTGGTGATCGGGACCGACAAGCGGACCGGCAAGGGCAACGAGGGCTACGGCGACAAGGACAGCGTCGGCCACGCCGACACCACGATCCTCTTCCACGTCTCCAAGGACCGTACGAACGCCACCGCGCTGAGCATTCCACGCGACCTGATAGCGACCGTCCCGGACTGTCCGACCGCGCAGGACGACGGTTCGACCAAGACCATCCCGGGCACCGAGGGCCAGCGCTTCAACACCAGCCTCGGACAGTTCGACCGGACGCCCAGCTGCACGATGCGTACCGTCACCGAGCTCACCGGCCTGGAGGTCGACCACTTCATGGTGGCCGACTTCAACGCGGTCAAGACCCTGTCCACCGCCGTCGGCGGGGTGGACGTCTGCCTGGCCAAGGACATCAACGACTCCAAGTCCCATCTGAACCTCAAGAAGGGCGAGCACAACCTCCAGGGCGAGGAGGCGCTGTCGTTCCTGCGCACGCGTTACTCCGTCGGATTCGGCAGCGACCTGAGCCGTATCGAACTCCAGCAGCAGTTCCTGAGTTCGCTGATGCGCAAGCTCAAGTCCAACGACACCCTGACCAGCCCCACCAAGATGTGGACGCTGGCGGAGGCGGGCACCAAGGCGCTCACGGTCGACGACAAGATCGGTGACATCAACGAGTTGCGCAAACTGGGCATGGAACTGGCCTCGGTCGACTCGAAGAACATCACGTTCACCACGGTGCCGGTGCTGGACAACCCGGAGGACAAGGCGTCCGTCGTCCTCGACAGGAACAAGGCCCCCCAGGTCTTCTCGATGATGCGCGAGGACGTCTCCTTCACCGAGGTCGCCGCCCAGAAGAAGGCCGCCGCCAAGGAGAAGGAAGCCGCCAAGCTCAAGGGCGAGATGGCGGAGCCCGCGGACGTGCGGGTGGACGTCTACAACGGCGGCGCCCCGTCCGGCTCCGCGCAGAACGCCCTGGACTGGCTCCAGAACAAGCAGGGCGTACTGAAGTCCACGAACAAGTCGAACGCCCCGGAGAACGTCAAGAAGACCCAGCTCGTCTACGCCCCCAACCAGGCCGACCAGGCGCGCCGACTGGCCGACATGATGGGCCTGTCGGCATCGGCACTGAAGCCGACGACGACGGACGCGGGCGAGCGGGACCCGATGGTCCTGACCCTGGGCCCCGACTTCGTGGAAGCGGGCACCCCGCTGAGCGCCCCGCAGAAGGCACCGGACGAGATCCAGCGCGTCGAGGGAGACAAGCAGGTCTGCGCGCAGTAGCGGGACGGGGGCGGGGCGGCCCCTTCCCCCATGCCCGGTCCGCCGGCTGTCGGCCCGGACACGGGCGCCCGAGGCGGCACGAGGACAGTGGACGTCAGGGTTGCTTCGCCTCCTTCCAGGGCCTCGTGTGTCCGTTTCTTGCTAGCGTCGTTCCGTCGCAAGGGAGGTCCGGTGCCGTCTTCGCCGTCCGCTGTGCCCGACGTCGACCTCCGAGTCGCGCAGATCGATGACGTACTTGAGCAGGTCGAACATGGCTTCCGCACGTCACTGGACCGTAGGACGCTGGTGCGTAAACGGCGCTCGCTCGGCGCGCGAACGGACCGAGACACATGGGTACGTATCGAACGGCGTCGGCTCGACAGGATCGACGGCCAGGGCTGGAACGGAACCGAGTGTGCCGCTCTGCTGAAAGGGGTGGTCAGGCCTGAGTGGCACCGGGGCATGTCCTGGCGGGGGCCCGACGGTGCCGCGATGTGGCGGGCCGACGAGACGGAACTTCTGCCAGGGTCCCCGATCGGTGGCAGCGTCCTGGCCGCCGATCCCCACCTGCCGGACGCATGGTGGCAGGCGCTGAACACGTCGCTGGCGGCGCTGGCTGCCCAGCACACGACGCGCGTCGCCACTCCTGACACCGTCACGATGACCCAGAGCGGAGTTACGGAGGCGGTCATGAGGTTCGTGCCTCGGGACACCGACACGGCGTTGACCCGCTGGCGCCCGGCGCACGCGGACCTCAACTGGGCCAACATGACCGGGCCGCGGTTCTGCCTGTTCGACTGGGAGGACTGGGGCATGGCCCCTCGGGGCCTGGACGCGGCGTCGCTGTGGGGGAACTCCCTGGCGGTCCCGGGCCTGGCCGAGCGGGTCCGCCACGAACGACGCGACGACCTGGAGAGCCGGGACGGTCGACTGATGACCTTGTTCGTCTGCGCGAAGATCCTGGCGCCGGACGCTCATCCCGAAGACCCTCGCCTTGAACCGGCGCGTGACATGGCCGCACGGGTGGCGGACGGCCTTCAGAGGCGCTGACGGCCGGCTCGCTCCCGGAGTAGCTGCCGGTACGTGTGGATGTTCCTGGTTTCGGCCTCGTACCGAAGGGCGTCGACCAGTTCCCGTAAGTGGGAGGGGTTATCCGTACCGACCGCGACTCTCCCGACGCGCGGTAGCCAGTACGCGGCGCGGAACGCTGCCTGTAGTGCCGAGAGGCCGTCGTCAGGGGCCCGGATGAACACCTGCGGGTCGAGCTTGCCCCACAAAGGATCCCTGGGCCGGCCGCCGAAGGGACTCATGCCCCATAGCTGGGTTGCTCCGAGGCGCCATTGGTCCGAGAGGGCCTCGGAGGCTTCCAGGACGTCGGCACCGGCGAGGAGGCCCCCACGGACCATGAGCACGTCGGGCCTGGGGACGGTGCCGACACCGAGTTCGGGCAGCGGACGAGGGTCCCAGGAGGCGATGCCCCAGCCGCCGCACAGCCCCTCTGCCGCAGCGGTCTCCAGGGCAGCGCACGCCATACCCAGAGCATCCCGCGCGGTGCCCGGCGAGCGGGTCAGAGAGCGCTCGGGGTTGTGCAGGAACACCAGGTCGGGAGCGCGCCCCAAGTCGCGATTCGTCTGTTCCAGGGCTCCTCGGAGCCGACCTGGATCCAGGGAGTGCTCTGCTTGCCCGACAGCAGGGAAGAAGCCGACCTTGGTGGAGAGCCGGAAGCGAGCCAGGAGGTGGCTTCCCACATCGGCCAAGGCCGAGTGGGCTGAGAAACCCAGGTAGTTGAAGCTGGTGTCGATCGTGTCAATCCCGAGTTCCAGCGCGCTCGTCAGGATCCGACGCTCGTGACGAGACCGGTGTAGCCCGAGAACAATGCGGGGGTCAGGGTCGCGCACAGTTCCTCCTCCACCAGGATCTTCGCCAGCGCCTTGATTCCGGTGCCCGCCGCATGGGTGGCCTCGTCCAACCGCACGGGATGACCGCTCAGGAGTGTGCGGAGCCCCGGCAGGGCCTTGTCCGCGAACGTCAGTTCCTTGCCCGCTGCCGCCACGAGGACAGTGCCCTCGCCCTCCCTGATCAGCGGCGGGAACTCGCTGATACAGGCCACGGCCTCCAGGGGGCCGAAGATGTCCAGGAAGGGAACGTGCCGACCGGAAGGAGCCTCCTGCTCGCGGCGTCGGAGGAATTCCGCCGGACCACGGGCTTCGACGAGGCGTGCGGCAGCGGCGCCCAGCATCCGCTGGCGGGACCGCTGCTCTTCGGGTCCGGACCATCGGTCGAGGTCGTGGCGGAACACCTCCTCGTGGCGAGACCAGTCAGCGAGCCAGGTCAGCCAGCTCACAGCAGTGCGTTTGGCGAAGCCGAACGTCACATGGGTGCTGTGTCCACCGCCCCGGCCCGCGCGGGTGGCCGCGTGCCAGTAGCCGCGTGGGATGTGCAGCACGTCACCGGGCTGCACGGTTCCGGTCCACACGACCTCCTCGCTGGGGGTGTTGTTCCTCTCCGCGTCCCGGAACATGGGCACGGGCCGGGAGACACCTCGTACCTCCCACTGTTTCTCGCCGGCCAACTGCACGATGAGGACGTCGTGGTCGTCCCAATGGAGGTCGAAGCCGGACGCGTCGTTGGTGGTCAGGTAGACGTTCGCCTGGACGTGTTCCCGAGCCCACCACTGCATGGCACGGCAGGCTGTCTCCATCGTGGGGTCGAAGACGTTCGACTGGTCCAGGACCAGCGTGGCGCCCTCGCGCAGGAGGGCGCCCAGGCGGCGCATGTCCGCCATGGGTACGGCCTGCCCCCGGGGCGTGACCTGACGGTCCAGATACATGTCGGGGTGCAGCTCCGCACCACCTTTGAAGAGACGGAACTGCGGATTGGCGAGGCTCCGGCGCATGATCAGGTCGAGGAGGCGTGGCGGTGTGAGCAGGCGTGTCACCACATCGAGGTCGCTGATGGTTCCCCGGGCGAAGCCCTTACCGAGAGGGCCTGGCCCTTCCCAGCCGAGCGCCATCTCCACAGCACGGACCAATCGGTGTTGCATGAGCTGATTCCTTCCTTGTGTCGGACTGACTGGCGGGTGGGGGCGGTGAGGTCGCGTGCGCAGCCCCACCGCCGACGTCCCGGCGGCTACGCCGCATGGTTCAGCCCGTCACCCCCGGGCCAGGGGCCGTCACCCGAGCCGCCCTGCCCCGGGTCGGACGCGTTGCTGTCGTGCCGGTCGTGGATGCTCGCGAGGACTTCCACGGCGATCAGAAGGCCCTCCTCGTCGGAGGGGGTCTCGATTCCCACTTCGTGCTCCTTCCTGTGTCCGTCTCCCGCCGCCCGGCGGGAGCTTGGTGGATGCCGAACGAACGAGGTAGAAGGCCCCTAAGAGGTGCCGTGAAGCCGACGGGGGGCGTTCGTGCGTGCGCCGAAGCCGTCGTAGGGGGCTTCCGTTCGCTCGGCGGTCAGGGGCGGATGTGTCCGGTGGTGCGTCGCGGAGCCACGGTCGGGCTCCGACGTCCGAGTCGGTCGACCGTGCGTCGCCGGTCCCGTACACGATTGAATGCGTTGCCCAGCGGTGTTCCAGGCCTGCTGCGACCGTAGGCGAGGCTTCGTGCGGCACCCCGGAAAAACCTTCCGGGGTCTTCCCCACCCGTGAGGTGATGCTCAGACCATGCGAGGAATGACGGAGCACCTGACCATCGGCGAGCGCGTCGCCTGGTACCGGCGTCGGCGTGGCCTCTCCCAGCAGGTCTTGGCGGGCCTTGTGGGACGCACAGCGGACTGGCTGAGCAAGGCGGAGAACAATCGCATCGAGCTCGATCGGCTCTCGGTTGTCACCGCTCTTGCCGAGGCGCTCGGCGTCTCTCTCGGAGACCTGCTGGCCGAGCCGACGCTCATGGAGGGGACAGACAACAGCGGCTACCGGGGAGCCTCGACACTGTGCGAAGTGCTCGTGGACTACACGTGGTTCACGTCTCTTCCGACGCCTCTCCACCATGACGACGATCCACCGGCCTTACAGGACCTCCGCGCCGATGTCGAGGTTGTCCTCGACGCCTACCAGACGTCCCGGTACGGCTTCGCCACCCGCCGTCTGCCGCTCCTTCTTGCCGAGGGTCTTGCCGCGTCCCGCGCCTACTCGGGAGACGACCAGGAGGAGGCCCATGCTCTGCTCGCCCTCGCTTATCAAGGGGCAGCCATGGTGCTGGGCAAGGTCGGAGAGCCCGAACTGGCGTGGATGGCCGCCGACCGTGGCCTGGCAGCCGCGCAGCACAGCGGCCGGAGCGCGGTCACGGGTTCCCTCGTACGAGCGGTCACTCACTGCCTCCTGTCCACCGGGCGCTTCGGCGCGGCGGTCGAGTTGGTGAACCACGCGGCTGCCGCGATGCAGCCGGAGCTGAGCGACGCCGACGACACCTACCTTTCGGTGTACGGCACACTCTTCCTCGCCGGGGCGATGGCAGCCGCGCGAGCAGGGGACCGGCAATCCACGCGGACCTTTCTCCATGAAGCCGATGAAGCCGCACAACGACTCGGCGCAGACGCCAACCACTTGTGGACAGCCTTCGGCCCGACCAACGTGTCCGTCCACCGAGCGGCCGCCGCAGGCGAACTCGGCGACATCCAGATCGCCACGGACCTGGGCATGCGTATCGACACCAGTGGTATGCCGGTGGAGCGGCGTGTACGGCACGGTCTCGAAGTCGCGAGGTCGCTCAGCGCCTGGAATCGGACCGATGAGGCCGTGGCCGTCCTGCTGGAAGCCGAGCGGAACGCGCCCGAGCAGGTGCGTCACCACCGTCTGAGCCAGGAACTGGTCACCGGCTGGATCCGGGGCACCCGAGGCCGGCCGTCCCGTCCCTTGGCAGATCTGGCCCGTAGGCTCCGTATCGTCTCAAGCGGCTAGAGTTCGACGCGTGAGCGACGACGAGCACGAGGCGAGGGCGGCTCGCCCCCATATGGCAGCCGGCGCCCTCTTCTTCGACGCGACCGCTCGCGTCCTGCTCGTGGAGCCGTCCTACAAGGACTACCGTGACGTCCCCGGTGGGTACGTCGAACAGGGTGAGTCGCCCCGGCAGGCCTGCGTGCGCGAGGTCCGTGAAGAGCTGGGTATCGAGCCCCCTGTCGGCCGCCTCCTGGTCGTCGACTGGGCGCCCAGCCCCGAGGAGGGGGACAAGGTCCTCTACCTCTTCGACGGCGGGTGTCTCGGCGGGGACCACCTCCGGCGGATCGTGCTCCAGGCGGACGAGCTTCGTGGCTACGGCTTCCACAGCGCCGAGCTTGTGCCGGGACTCACCATCCCCCGCCTCGCCCGCCGCATCGCTGCCGGGATCCGGGCCCGGGAAGAGGGCCTGACCGTCTACCTGGAGTACGGAAAGCCGCCGGCAGAGCAGACTTGACCGGCCCCGCCCGGCATGTCCTGTCCCGCCCGGCCGCCACGCGGCCCGTACGGAACGCTCTCACGCCCCGTCCCAGGTGACGATCTCCCGGATGAGCCCCAGCAGTTCGGGCAGGGCCGGGTGGGCCGGGCCGTCGCGGCGGGCCAGCAGGACGGGCAGCGGTGGGGCGTCCTCCAGGGGCCGGTAGACGACTCCGGCGTGCGGATGTGTCCCGGCGGTGGAACTGCCCGAGACGCCGACGCCCCGGCCGGCCGCGATGGCGGTCAGCCAGTCGTCGGTGTTGGCGACGGTGAGCGTGGCGGTGGGCCGGGCGTCCGGGGGCCAGAGGTCCAGGGTGGTGGTGCCGGACACGGTGTTCAGGACGACCGCCTCGCCGGTGAGGTCGGCGAGGCGCAGTGAGGTGTGCGCGGTGAGCGGCCCGTCGGCGGCGACGGCGGCCACCCGGCCCTCGGTGTACAGCACCTCGGTGACGACCCCCGGGGTCTCCACCGGCCCGCGCAGCACCGCCGCGTCCACCTCGCCGCGCGTGAGGCCGGCCGTACGGTCGTCGATGCGCCGTAGCTCCAGCGGGGTCTGCGGGCACCGTCGCTGCCAGGTGCGCAACAGGGGAGTGGTGTACGGGCCGAGCGCCGACCAGGCGTGCCCGAGCCGCAGCGGGCGGGGGCTCGGACGGCCGGGTTCGACGGCCTCGTCGAACGCCGCGACCGCGAGGGCGGCCTTGTCCCGGAAGGCCGTGCCCTCGGGTGTGAGCTCCAGATGGTGGGTGGACCGGTCGACCAGCCGGACACCGAGGCGGTCCTCCAGCGCGGCGAGCGTACGGGAGACGACGGGCTGGCTCAGGCCCAGCCGGGCGGCGGCCCGGGTGACGTTGCCCTCGTCGGCGACGGCCAGGAACGCCCGCAGGTGTCTGAGTTCGACGCCGCGTCCTGAGGTGTGGGGGGAGTTCATGCGTGAGGAGCATAATGCGAGCACATCAGGCATTTCACTTGGCACGCGCCGGTCTCTACCGTGTGACCTGGGTGTTCCCCGCCTCCAGCCGACGTCCCGAAAGGTCCAGGTTCCCGTGAACGACTCGCGCAGTGCCGCACCGGCGGCGGCCGTCGGCGTACCCGAGGCGGTGGCCGCGCTCGACGGGACGGGCCACGGCGACCCGGGGCGCGGCGGGCCCGGACGCGGCGACGCGCGCCGGACGACACTCGGGCCGGTCGCCCTGGTGGTCGCGGGCGGGCTCTCCGTCCAGTTCGGGGCGGCCGTCGCGGTCCTGCTGATGCCGAGGGCGGGCGCGCTGGGCGTGGTGACGCTGCGGCTGGCCGCAGCGGCACTCGTGCTCCTGGTCGTCTGCCGCCCGTCCTTGCGCGGCCACTCGCGCGCGGACTGGGGCACCGTGCTCGCGTTCGGCGTGGCGATGGGCGGCATGAACACGCTCTTCTACCAGGCCGCCGACCGTATCCCGCTGGGCGCCGCCGTCACCCTGGAGGTGCTGGGCCCGCTCGTCCTGTCCGTCGTGGCGTCCCGTCGCCTCCTCAACCTGGTCTGGGCGGGGCTGGCGCTCTGCGGGGTCGTCCTCCTCAGCGGGATGGGGCCTTCGCTGTTCGGGCGGGGCCGGGAAGCCGGGGCGGGCTTCGACGGGCTGGACCCGGTCGGGGCGGCGTACGCCCTGGCGGCGGGCGCGATGTGGGCGGCGTACATCGTCTTCAGCGCCCGCACCGGCCGCCGCTTCCCGCAGGCGGACGGGCTGGCCCTCGCCATGGCGGTGGCGGCGGTCCTCTCGCTGCCGCTGGGCGTCCTGGAGTCCGGCTCGAAACTGCTGGTCCCCTCCACCCTGGGCCTGGGCGCGGCGGTGGCGCTGCTCAGCTCGGTCCTCCCGTACACCCTGGAACTCATGGCCCTGCGCCGGCTCCCCGCCCCCACCTTCGCGGTCCTGATGAGCCTGGAGCCGGCCATCGCCGCCATGGCGGGCTTCCTCATCCTCGACCAGGCGCTCTCCACGACGGACGCCCTGGCCATCGCCCTGGTCGTCGGCGCGAGCATGGGCGCGGTGCGGGCCACGGCCCGGAGGGGCAGGATGGAGAAGGGGACGAAGAGCGGAAGGAGGCCTGTCCGTGGGAACCGAGAAGGCCACTGACGGATACGACGGGCTGTACGCGCACACCCCCTCGCAGGCCGAGGGTGAACGCGACGAGCCCGCGGAGCGCGGCCGGGCGCCCGAGGTCCACCCCGACACCCCGAGGACCCAGCCGTCCCAGGCGGAGGGCGAACGCGGGGACTGACCCCTCTGTGGGGACCGGCCGGGCCTCTCGGGATCGGCCGGGCTTGCGGGGCTGACCGGCCGGACCTGTGGCGCTGACCGGCCGGGCTTGCGGGGACTGGCCGAACCGGCCTCCGGGCCTCCGGGCCCCGGACCTCAGGGCCCCGGCCCGGGTCCGTAAAAAAATCATGCAAGCACGCTTGCTTGTTTTTCGGGGCGCTGGCATGCTCCGGGGCACACCGCCACGCCCCGAGGGGAGCGCACCGTGTCCGACGCTTCGGCCGTGACCGCCGCCGTGCTCGACGACCTGCGTCAGGAGAGCGAGGAACTGGACCTGCTGGTCGCCGGCGCGAGCGCGGACGAGTGGGCCGTACCGACCCCGGCCGACGGCTGGACCGTCGCCCATCAGATCGCCCATCTGAACTGGACCGACGAGGTCGCGCTGACCGCCGTCACCAACCCCGGCGCCTTCCCGGCCGAGGTGGAGAAGGCGCTCGCGCGCCCGGAGGCGTTCGTCGACGAGGCGGCCCGGGAGATCGTGGAGCTGCTGCCCGCCGAGGATCTGCTCCTGCGGTGGCGAGAGGGCCGGGCCCGGCTGCGCGAGGCCTTGCGGGCGGCACCGCCCGGGGCCAGGTTCCCCTGGTACGGGCCGCCCATGGGCGTCGCCTCGATGGCGACCGCACGGCTCATGGAGACCTGGGCGCACGGCCAGGACGTGGCCGACGCGTTCGGCGTGCGCCGGCGGCCCACCGTGCGGCTGCGGCACGTCGCCCGCATCGGGGTGCGGGCCCGGGACTACGCCTACGCCGTACGCGGACAGCAGCCGCCCGGTGAGCCGTTCCGGGTCGAACTCAAGGGCCTGGAGGGCGAGACGGTCGTGTACGGGCCCGAGGACGCCGGCCAGCGGGTCAGCGGTCCGCTGCTCGACTTCTGCCTCCTGGTCACCCAGCGCGCCCACCGCGACGACCTCGCCCTGCACGCCGTGGGACCGGACGCCGACCGGTGGCTGGACATCGCGCAGGCCTTCGCCGGACCGGCCGGAGCGGGGCGCCCCCCGAAGGGGGAGCGATGACGGAGCCGCTGCGGATCGGCAACGCGTCCGGCTTCTACGGCGACCGCTTCGACGCCGTACGCGAGATGCTCACCGGCGGCCCGCTGGACGTCCTCACCGGGGACTACCTCGCCGAACTGACCATGCTGATCCTCGGCCGCGGCCGCCTCAAGGACCCCCGGCGCGGCTACGCCTCCACGTTCCTGCGGCAGTGGGAGGAGAACGTCCACCTCGCCCGGGAACGCGGCGTCAGGATCGTCACCAACGCCGGGGGCCTCAATCCGGCCGGGCTCGCCGACGCGGTGCGGGAGGTCGCTCAGCGGGCCGGGCTGCCCGTGCGCGTCGCCCATGTCGAGGGCGACGCCCTCCCCGTGCCGGACGGCTGTCTCACCGCCAACGCCTACCTCGGCGGCGCCGGGATCGCCGCCTGCCTGCGCGCCGGGGCCGACATCGTGGTCACCGGCCGGGTCACCGACGCCGCCCTGGTCACCGGGCCCGCCGCCGCCCACTTCGGCTGGGGCCCCGACGACCTGGACGCGCTGGCCGGGGCCGTCGTCGCGGGCCATGTGCTGGAGTGCGGCACCCAGGCCACCGGGGGGAACTACGCGTTCTTCGGCGAACACGACGTGCGCCGCCCCGGCTTCCCGCTCGCGGAGATCCACCCGGACGGGTCGAGCGTCGTCACCAAGCACCCCGGCACGGGCGGGGTCGTGGACATCGGCACCGTCACCGCCCAGTTGGTGTACGAGACCGCCGGGGCCCGGTACGCGGGACCCGACGTCACCGCCCGGCTCGACACGGTGACCCTCACCCAGGACGGCCCGGACCGGGTGCGGATCGACGGCGTACGGGGAGAGGCCCCGCCGGCCACGCTGAAGACCGGGCTCACCCGGCTCGGCGGCTGGCGCAACGAGGTCGTCTTCGTGCTGACCGGCCTCGACGTGGAGGCCAAGGCCCGGCTCGTGGAAGAGCAGTTCGCCGACGCCCTCGGCCGGGCCGGACGCGTACCCGCCGAGGTGCGGTGGGAGCTGGCCCGCACCGACCGGCCCGACGCGCCCACCGAGGAGACGGCGAGCGCCCTGCTCCGGCTCGTCGTCCGCGACCAGGACGCCGAGGCGGTCGGCCGGGCCGTCTCCGGGGCCGCCGTCGAACTGGCCCTCGGCAGCTACCCGGGCTTCCATGTCACCGCCCCGCCCGGAAAGGGCTCCCCCTACGGGGTGTTCGAGGCCGGGACCGTACCGGCGGACGAGGTCGCGCACACGGCGGTCCTGCCCGACGGGCGGCGCGAGCGCGTCCCGGCCGCCGGGCGCCACCGGGAGCTGAGCCCCGTCGCCCCGCCGCCCTTGCCCGCGCCCCTGCCCGCCGGACCCACCCGTACCGTGCCGCTCGGTCTGGTCGCCGGGGCCCGCAGCGGCGACAAGGGCGGCGACGCCAACGTGGGGGTCTGGGTGCGGACCGACGACGCCTGGCGGTGGCTGGCCCATGAACTGACCGTCGAGCGCTTCACCGAGCTGCTGCCCGAGACCGCGCCGCTCACCGTCGTACGCCATGTGCTGCCCAACCTGCGGGCGTTGAACTTCGTCGTGCGCGGGCTGCTCGGCGAGGGCGTCGCCGCACAGGCCCGCTTCGACCCGCAGGCCAAGGCCCTGGGGGAGTGGCTGCGCTCGCGGCACCTCCCCGTGCCGGTGGAGCTGCTGGACCCCACGGAGGTGCCCGTATGACCGTCCTGCCCACCGCGCTCGACACCGCCGGACCCGAGTACGAGGACCACCGAGCGGCCATGCTGGCCAAACTTGACGAGCTGAACGCGGAGCACGCCAGGGCGCTCGCCGGGGGCGGTGAGAAGTACGTGAACCGGCACCGGGCGCGCGGCAAACTGCTCGCCCGGGAGCGCGTCGAGCTGCTGGTCGATCCGGACACCCCGTTCCTGGAGCTGTCCCCGCTCGCCGCCTGGGGCAGCGACTGGACGGTGGGGGCTTCCCTGGTCACCGGGATCGGTGTGATCGAGGGCGTCGAATGCCTGATCACCGCCAACGACCCGACCGTACGCGGCGGCGCCTCCAACCCCTGGACGCTGAAGAAGGCCCTGCGCGCCAACGAGATCGCCTTCGCCAACCGGCTGCCCTGCGTCAGCCTGGTCGAGTCCGGCGGCGCCGACCTGCCCTCCCAGAAGGAGATATTCATCCCGGGCGGGGCGCTGTTCCGCGACATCACCCGGCTGTCGGCGGCCGGCATCCCGACCGTGGCCGTCGTCTTCGGGAACTCGACGGCGGGCGGGGCGTACGTCCCAGGGATGTCCGACCACACCGTGATGATCAAGGAGCGCTCCAAGGTCTTCCTCGGCGGACCGCCCCTGGTGAAGATGGCCACCGGCGAGGAGAGCGACGACGAGTCGCTCGGCGGCGCCGAGATGCACGCCCGCACCTCCGGCCTCGCCGACCACTTCGCGGTGGACGAGCACGACGCGATCCGCCAGGCCCGCCGGATCGTCGCCCGCCTCAACTGGCGCAAGGCGCACGCCGACCCGCCGGCCGCCGAACCTCCGCTGTACGACGAGGACGAACTGCTCGGGATCGTCCCCGGCGACCTCAAGGTGCCCTTCGACCCGCGCGAGGTCATCGCCCGGCTGGTGGACGGGTCGGACTTCGACGCCTTCAAGCCGCTGTACGGGAGCAGCCTCGTCACCGGATGGGCGCGGCTGCACGGCTACCCGGTCGGTATCCTCGCCAACGCGCGGGGCGTGCTGTTCAGCGAGGAGTCCCAGAAGGCCGCCCAGTTCATCCAGCTCGCCAACCAGCGGGACGTCCCCCTGCTCTTCCTGCACAACACCACCGGGTACATGGTCGGCAAGGAGTACGAGCAGGGCGGCATCATCAAACACGGCGCCATGATGATCAACGCGGTCGCCAACTCCCGTGTCCCCCACCTGTCCGTGCTGATGGGCGCCTCCTACGGCGCCGGGCACTACGGCATGTGCGGCCGCGCCTACGACCCGCGCTTCCTGTTCGCCTGGCCGAGCGGCAAGTCCGCCGTCATGGGCCCCCAGCAGCTCGCCGGCGTCCTGTCGATCGTCGCCCGCGCCTCCTCCGCCGCCAAGGGCCTGCCCTACGACGACGAGGCCGACGCCGGGCTGCGCGCCATGGTCGAGCAGCAGATCGAGTCGGAGTCGCTGCCGGTGTTCCTCTCGGGGCGGCTGTACGACGACGGGGTCATCGACCCGCGCGACACCAGGACCGTCCTCGGGATGTGCCTGTCCGCGATCCACACGGCACCGGTCGAGGGCGCACGCGGCGGCTTCGGCGTCTTCCGGATGTGAGGACCCACATGACCATCAGCACGCTCCTCGTCGCCAACCGGGGCGAGATCGCCTGCCGCGTCTTCCGCACCTGCCGGGCCCTGGGCATCGCCACCGTGGCCGTGTACTCCGACGCGGACGCCGACGCCCTGCACGTACGGGAGGCCGACACCGCCGTACGCCTGCCGGGGGCCGCCCCAGCCGAGACGTATCTGCGCGGCGACCTCGTCGTGCGGGCCGCGCTGGCGGCCGGGGCCGACGCCGTGCACCCGGGGTACGGGTTCCTCTCCGAGAACGCCTCCTTCGCCCGCGCCGTGCGGGACGCCGGGCTCGTCTGGGTCGGGCCGCCCGCCGAGGCGATCGGGCTGATGGCGTCCAAGACCCGCGCCAAGGAGTTGATGGCCGCGGCCGGTGTGCCGCTGCTGGCCCCCGTCGACCCGGCCGCCGCCACCGCCGGGGACCTGCCGCTGCTGCTGAAGGCGGCGGCCGGCGGCGGCGGACGCGGGATGCGGATCGTACGCGAACTGGCCGAGCTGCCCGGGGAGCTGACGGCGGCGGCGGCCGAGGCCACCGCGGCTTTCGGCGACGCGGAGGTGTTCGCCGAGCCGTACGTCGAACGCGGCCGGCACGTCGAGGTCCAGGTCATGGCCGACGACCGGGGCACGGTCTGGGCGCTGGGCACCCGGGACTGCTCGCTCCAGCGCCGCCACCAGAAGGTGATCGAGGAGGCGCCCGCGCCCGGCCTGGACCAGGCGCTGCGGGAGCGGCTGCGCGAGGCGGCCGTCACCGCCGCGCGGGCGGTCGGCTACCGGGGCGCGGGCACCGTCGAATTCCTCGTGTCGGCCGAGGGCCGCCCGTACTTCCTGGAGATGAACACCCGCCTCCAGGTCGAACACCCCGTCACCGAGGCCGTGTTCGGGCTCGATCTGGTCGCCCTGCAACTGGGCGTCGCGGAGGGCGCCCCCCTCCCGGCCGAGGCGCCGCCCGAGCCCCGGGGGCACGCGGTGGAGGCCCGGCTGTACGCCGAGGACCCGGCCCGTGACTGGCGGCCGCAGACCGGAGCACTGCTCACGTTCGAGCTGCCCGACGAGCCCGGCCTGCGCCTGGACACCGGATACACCGGGGGCGACACCATCGGCGTGCACTACGACCCGATGCTCGCCAAGGTCGTCGCCCACGCCCCCACCCGCCCCGAGGCCGTACGCCTCCTCGCCCGCGCCCTCGAACGAGCCCGCGTGCACGGCCCGGTCACCAACCGGGACCTGCTCGTACGGTCCCTGCGCCACCCGGACTTCACCGGCGCGCGCCTGGACACCGGGTTCTTCGACCGCCATCTGGCCGCCCTGACCGCGCCCGCCGGTGAGGGCGCCGTCCGGCTCGCCGCCACCGCCGCCGCGCTCGCTCGCGCCGCCGACCGCCCCGCGAGGGGACCGGCCCGCTTCGGCGCCTGGCGCAACCTGGCCTCCGGGCCGCAGCGGCGGAGCCTGCGCGCCGAACCCGACGGCGCCACCTACGAGATCGCCTACCGCACCGCGCGGGGCGCGCTCCTGCCCGAGACCGGCGAACGCGTCCTGGCCGCCGCCCCGGACCGCGTCACCCTCGAAACGGACGGTGTCACCCACCACTTCACCGTCACCGCGCACGGCTCCCGGGTGTACGTGGACGGGGCGTCGGGGGCGTACACCTTCACCGTCCTGCCCCGCTTCACCGACCCCGACGAGCGCACCGAACCCGGCTCCCTGCTCGCCCCCATGCCCGGCACCGTGGTCCGTCTCGCGGACGGCCTCGCGCCGGGGGCGGCCGTCGAGGCCGGGCAGCCGCTGGTCTGGCTGGAGGCGATGAAGATGGAACACCGCGTCCTCGCCCCGGCCTCCGGCACCCTCACCGCACTGCACGCGGCGCCCGGCCTCCAGGTGGAGGTCGGCGCCCTGCTCGCCGTCGTCACCGACGCCGACGCGCCGCCCGGCCCCGTATCCGCACCGCCTGCCCCCGCACCGCCCGCCCCCGCACCATCGGCCCCCGCACCGGAGGAGAACGCATGAGCACCGTCCTCGAAACCGAAGAGCACCGGGCACTGCGCGACGCCGTCGCCGCCCTCGGGAAGCGCTACGGCCGCGCCTACATGACCGGCGTGATCCGCGAGGGCTCCCACCCCCGCGAGCTCTGGTCCGAGGCCGCGAAGCTCGGCTACCTCGGTGTCAACCTCCCCGAGGAGTACGGCGGCGGAGGCGGTGGCATGGCCGAACTGTCCATCGTCCTGGAGGAGTTGGGGGCCGCCGGATCACCCCTGCTGATGATGGTCGTCTCACCCGCCATCTGCGGGACCGTCATCGCCCGCTTCGGCACCGAGGACCAGAAACGGCGATGGCTGCCCGGACTCGCCGACGGCAGCGTCACCATGGCCTTCGGCATCACCGAACCCGACGCCGGGTCCAACTCCCACCGCATCACCACCACCGCCCGCCGCGACGGGGAGGAGTGGCTGCTCACCGGCCGCAAGGTCTTCGTCTCGGGTGTGGACATCGCGGACGCCACCCTCGTCGTCGGCCGCACCGAGGACGCCCGCACCGGCAAGCTGAAGCCCTGCCTCTTCATCGTCCCCCGGGAGACACCCGGCTTCGGTCGCACCCCCATCGACATGGAACTCCAGGCCCCGGAGAAGCAGTTCGAGCTGGTCCTGGACGATGTCCGGCTGCCCGCCGAGGCGCTGGTGGGCGACGAGGACGCCGGGCTGCTCCAGCTGTTCGCCGGGCTCAACCCTGAGCGGATCATGACGGCCGCGTTCGGCATCGGGATGGGGCGGTACGCGCTCGGCAAGGCCGTCGAGTACGCGCGCACCCGCCAGGTGTGGAAGACCCCCATTGGTGCCCACCAGGCCATCGCGCACCCGCTCGCCACCGCCCACATCGACCTCGAACTGGCCCGCCTCATGATGCAGAAGGCCGCCCAGCTGTACGACCACGGCGACGACGTCGGCGCGGGCGAGGCCGCCAACATGGCGAAGTACGCGGCCGGCGAAGCCTGTGTGAGCGCCGTCGACCAGGCCGTGCACACCCTCGGCGGCAACGGCCTCACCCGCGAGTACGGGCTCGCCTCCCTGGTCACGGCCGCCCGCGTGGCCCGGATCGCCCCGGTCAGCCGGGAGATGATCCTGAACTACGTCTCCCACCAGTCGCTCGGCCTGCCCAAGTCGTACTGAGCGGCGGTACCGGCCCGGCCGCGTCGAGCCCGGGTCGCACCGAACCGGGTCGTACCCAGCCTGCCCGCGCCCAGCCCGCCCATCCGGGCCCGCCCGCACCGAGCCCGGTGTACGACGCACCCGTATCCCTCCGGTCCGAGGTCTCCCCATTCCGCACCCGCGGGGAGATTCTGACGCTCCACACCCGCACGGCCGACGCCCCGCACCCACCACACGGGGCCCGCCGTGCCCGCCGCACCGCTATGACAGGGGACCGCCATGGTGTTCCACAGCGAGTACGCAGACGTCCCGGCCCTGGACACGCCCATCCACGACGCCGTCCTCGGCGGGGCCACCGAGCAGTACGGCGACACCGTCGCCCTGATCGACGGCACCGACGGCACCGACGGCATGAGCGTCACCTACGCCCAGCTCGACCACGTCCACCGGCGCATCGCCGCCCACCTCGCCGAAGCCGGTCTGCGCAAGGGTGACGTGCTCGCCCTGCACAGCCCCAACACCGTCGCGTATCCCGCCGTCTTCTACGGCGCCACCCGTGCCGGGGCCGCCGTCACGACCGTCCACCCGCTGGCCACCGCCGAGGAGTTCGCCAAGCAGCTGACGGACTCCTCGGCCCGCTGGATCGTCACGGTCTCCCCGCTGCTGGACACGGCCCGGCGGGCGGCCGGTCTCGCGGGCGGCATCGAGGAGATCTTCGTCTGCGACCGGGCCGAGGGGCACACGTCCGTCCTGGACATGCTGGGCTCCACCGCCGCCGAGCCCTCGATCGCCTTCGACCCGGGCGAGGACATCGCGGCCCTGCCGTACTCCTCCGGGACCACCGGCGCGCCCAAGGGCGTCATGCTCACCCACCGCTCCATCGGCACCAACCTGGAGCAACTGCGCCCCTTCGTCCCGATGGGACCGGGCCACCGGATCCTGGCGGTTCTGCCGTTCTTCCACATCTACGGGCTGACGGCTCTGATGAACGCCCCCCTGCGGTACGGCGCCACGGTGATCGTGCTGCCCCGCTTCGACCTGGAGCAGTTCCTCGGGGCGATCCAGGAACACCGCGTCACCGGCCTCTACGTGGCCCCGCCGATCGTCCTGGCCCTGGCCAAGCACCCGGCCGTGGGGCGGTACGACCTGTCCTCGCTCACCTACCTGGTCTCCGCCGCCGCCCCGCTGGACGCCGACCTCGCCACGGCCTGCTCCACCCGCCTCGGCCTGCCCCCGGTCCGCCAGGCGTACGGCATGACGGAACTCTCGCCCGGCACCCATGTCGTCCCCCTGGACGCGGAGAACCCGCCGCCGGGCGCGGTCGGCAAGCTCCTGCCCTCCACCCGGATGCGCATCGTCCCCCTCGACGGCGGCCCCGACCTCGGCCCCGGCGCCGACGGCGAGATCCTGATCCGGGGCCCGCAGACGATGAAGGGCTACCTGGGCCGCCCGGAGGCCACCGCCGCGATGATCGACCCGGACGGCTGGGTCCACACCGGCGACGTGGGCCGCGTCGACGACGACGGCTGGCTGTACGTGGTGGACCGGGTGAAGGAACTGATCAAATACAAGGGCTACCAGGTCGCCCCCGCCGAACTGGAGGCCCTGCTGCTGACCCACGACGCCGTCGCGGACGCGGCGGTCATCGGCGTACGCGACGAGGACGGCAACGAGATCCCCAAGGCCTACGTGGTCCGCCACTCCACGGCCCCGCACCTCACGGCCGAGGAGGTGACGGCGTACGTCGCCGAACGCGTCGCCCCGTACAAGAAGGTGAGACAGGTGGAATTCATCGAAACCGTCCCGCGCGGCGCCTCGGGCAAGATCCTCCGCCGCGAACTACGGGACCGGGCGTGAGCGGTGGGCGTTCCGGGAGGCGGGAGCGTCGTGTACGTGCCCGGCCCCGACGAGAACCGGCGGTCCGGGCACGCCGGAACCCATGAGCGCGCCGGACCGTCCTCGCCCCCGCCACCATCAGCTCGACCGGACGCCCGGCAGAAGGAGAGCACCCCTGATGAGTCTGCTCGCCCCACCCGCCCATGAGCGCGGTATCGCCACCCTCACGCTCGACTCCCCGGCCAACCGCAACGCCCTGAGTGCCCGGCTCGTGGGGGAGTTGGCCGATGCCCTCGACGTGTGCGCGGCCGACGGGACCGTACGGGCCGTCCTGCTCACCCACACCGGGAACACCTTCTGCGCCGGGGCCGACCTCACCGCACCGCCCGACCCGCACGCCCTCGTCGCGCTGATGCGCCGGATCGTGGCCCTGCCCAAGCCCGTCGTCGCCCGGGTCACCGGGCACGTCCGGGCCGGTGGGCTCGGGCTGCTGGCGGCCTGTGACGTCTCCGCCGCCGGGCCCGGGGCGACCTTCGCCCTCACCGAGTCCCGGCTCGGCCTCGCCCCCGCCGTGATCTCCCTGCCCCTGCTGCCCCGTACCGACCCGCGCGCCGCCGCCCGCTACTACCTCACCGGGGAACGCTTCGACGCGGCCGAGGCCGCCCGGATCGGGCTCGTCTCCGTCGCGGCCGAGGACGTGGACGCGGCGCTCGCCCCGGTGCTCGACGGACTGCGCCGGGCCTCGCCCCAGGGGCTGGCCGCGTCCAAGGAGCTGGTCGCGGCTAGGGTGCTGCGGAGCTTCGACCAGCACTCCGAAGACCTCATCGCCCGCTCGGCGGCCCTGTTCGCGTCCGACGACGCCCGGGAGGGGATGACGGCCTTCCTCGAACGACGGGACCCGGCATGGCGGCTGTGACACCCCCCAAGCAGGACCGCAGCCGCGCCACCCGCCAGGGACTCCTGGAAGCGGCGGTCGCCTGCCTGGCCGAACACGGCTGGGCGGGCTCCACCGTCTCCGTCGTCGCCGAACGCGCCGGGGTCTCGCGGGGCGCCGCCCAGCACCACTTCCCGACCCGCGAGGACCTGTTCACCGGCGCCGTCGAGTACGTCGCCGAGCAGCGCTCCGCCGCCCTGCGCGCGCTGCCCGTCCAGGGCCGCGCCGAGGTCGTCGCCGCGCTCGTGGACCTCTACACCGGCCCCCTGTTCCGCGCGGCGCTCCAGCTCTGGGTCGCCGCCTCCAACGAGGAACAGCTCCGCCCCCGCGTCACCGAACTCGAAGCCCGCGTCGGCCGCGAGACCCACCGCATCGCCGTCGAACTCCTCGGCGCCGACGAGGAACGCCCCGGGGTCCGCGAAACGGTCCAGGGCCTCCTCGACATGGCCCGCGGCCTCGGCCTCGCCAACCTGCTGACCGACGACACCGCCCGGCGGCGCCGGGTCGTCGCGCAGTGGACGGCGCTGCTCGACGGCGCACTCGGCGGGACCGGGCCGGGCGACGTCCGGCCCGAGGCCTGATCGGGGCGGGGCCCGTCAGCCGCCCTGGCCCGCGAGCTGGTCGTAGCCCGCGATCTCCCTGGGGTCACGCGGCCCCGGACCGACGTACCGTGCCGTGGGGCGCACCAGCCGGCCCGTCCGCTTCTGCTCCAGGATGTGCGCCGACCAGCCCGCCGTACGGGCACAGCTGAACATCGACGTGAACATGGGGGCCGGGACCTCGGCGAAGTCCAGCACGATCGCCGCCCAGAACTCGACGTTCGTCGCCAGCACCCGGTCCGGGCGACGGGCGTGCAGCTCCTCCAGCGCCGCCCGCTCCAGGGCCTCGGCCACCTCGAAGCGCGGGGCCGCCAGCTCCCGTGCGGTACGCCGCAGGACGCGCGCCCGGGGGTCCTCGGCCCGGTAGACCCGGTGGCCGAAACCCATCAGGCGCTCGCCCTTGTCCAGGGCCCGCTTCACGTACGCCGTGGCGTCGCCGGTCCGCTCGATCTCCTCGATCATGCCGAGGACCCGGGACGGGGCTCCGCCGTGCAGCGGGCCCGACATCGCGCCGACCGCCCCGGAGAGCGCGGCGGCCACGTCCGCCCCGGTCGAGGCGATGACCCGCGCGGTGAAGGTCGAGGCGTTCATGCCGTGCTCGGCGGCGGAGGTCCAGTACGCGTCGACGGCCTTGACGTGCTTGGGGTCGGGCTCCCCGCGCCAGCGGATCATGAACCGCTCGACCACCGACCGCGCCTTGTCGATCTCGCTCTGCGGAACCATCGGCAGCGCCTGGCCGCGCGCCGACTGCGCGACGTACGAGAGCGCCATGACGGCGGCCCGCGCCAGGTCGTCGCGCGCGGTCTCCTCGTCGATGTCCAGGAGCGGTTTCAGGCCCCACACCGGTGCCAGCATCGCCAGCGCCGACTGCACGTCCACCCGGACGTCACCGGAGTGGACGGGGATGGGGAAGGGTTCGGCGGGCGGCAGCCCGGGGCTGAACGCCCCGTCCACCAGCAGACCCCAGACATGGCCGAACGACACCTGGCCGACGAGGTCCTCGATGTCGACGCCGCGGTAGCGGAGCGCGCCGCCCTCCTTGTCGGGTTCGGCGATCTCCGTCTCGAACGCGACGACTCCTTCAAGTCCGGGTACGAAATCGGACATCAGGCGGCTCCCTCGGCTCGGCGGCTGTGTGCGGGCCCTTCGGACCCTCGGGCCTGCCCACGATACTGGCGGGTACGCACGATGGGGGGAAGGGTGACCTCAGGCACAGGTCGCGGGATTCCGGCCGGTTCGAGGCGGGCCGCCGGCCAGTCTGTCGGCGGCCGGGGCCCCTCACCGGCTGCCGTGCGCACCGCTGGGGCAGGATGGCCTCCGTGCCCACAGCTGACGCCACTCCGTCTTCCGCCTCCTCGCGCGCCTCTGCTTCCGATTGCACCACCGATCCCGCCGCGATGCGCGAGCAGTACCGATCCCAGGACTTCACCGAGAAGGACCTGGCCGCCGGCCCCATGGACCAGTTCGCCCGCTGGTTCCGTCAGGTCGCCGCCGGAGGGATGCTCCACGAGCCGAACGCGATGGTGGTCTCCACGGCCACCCCCGAGGGCCGGCCGTCCTCCCGCACGGTGCTGCTCAAGCACTACGACGACCGCGGTTTCGTCTTCTTCACGAACTACGGCTCCCGCAAGGGCCGCGAACTGACCGCGAATCCGTACGCCTCGCTCCTCTTCCCCTGGCACCCGCTGGCCCGCCAGGTGATCGTCACCGGCTCCGCCGCGCGCGTCGGCCGGGACGAGACCGTCGCGTACTTCCGCACCCGGCCGCACGGCTCCCAGCTGGGGGCCTGGGCGAGTGAGCAGTCGTCGGTCGTCGGCTCCCGCGAGGAGCTGGTCGGCCGCTACGAGGAGCTGGACGCCCGCTATCCGGAGGGCGAGAAGGTCCCGGCTCCCCCGCAGTGGGGCGGTTTCCGGGTCGTCCCGGAGACCGTCGAATTCTGGCAGGGCCGCGAGAACCGGCTGCACGACCGGCTGCGGTACGTCCGGGAGGGCACCGGCTGGCGGGTCGAGCGACTCTGCCCCTGAGGCGTGCGGGGCCCACCGGCCCCCGACACACGGAAACCCGCAGGCCCTGGTCCCTCCGTGAGGAGGGGCCGGCCGGATCTACCGGCGGGCCTGCGGGTCGGTGACTGCGTGGGTTTCGGCAGACAGCCTGCCGAGGCGCACTGTGTGCGACGACGGGCTGTCAGCCCGCAGCCACCTCACGAATCCGATAAGAACACACTTTTCGGATCACCTCCTTTCAACGTGTGACCACAGCCTAGGCACCGCCTCCCGAGGGACACAAGAGAATTACCGGGGAGCGGGTGGACACCGGATTTCCGGGAAGTGGCTGTGGGGTGGCTCACGTTCGAGTTCAATGGTCTGACGTGCACAAAGGCTGGATCCGCTTTGCGGGAGGTGCGGAGTGAGTGCTTCCAGGAGCAGTGGGATCGCCGACGCGATCGGGCCCGAGGAGGGTCCCGGTCCGCGTGAGGGCGCCGGGCCCGAGGGCGCGGTACTGCTCGCGGCGCTTCTCGACGGGATGGACGCCGCGCTCTGCGCCTTCGACGCGCACGGGATCGTCACCCACTGGAACCGTGAGGCCGAACGCGTCCTCGGCTGGAGCGCCGAGGAGGCCGTCGGGCGACGGGGCTTCGCCGGGTGGGCGGTGCGCAGCGAGGACGCGGAGGACGTACGGCGCCGGCTGATGGGCGCCATGGACGCACCGGGCCGGCGCGTCCACGAGTTCGCGCTGCTGCGCAAGGACGGCGGCCGGGTTCTCGTACGGACCCAGTCCTCCGGTGTACGCGGCGCGGACGGCACGCCCGCCGGGGTCTACTGCGCGTTCAGCGAGGTGCACGCGCAGATCGACCTGGAGCGTTCCATCGCGCTGAGCGAGGCCCTGCTCGACGACGCGTCCTGGGGCGTGGTCCTGGTCGACGCCGATCTGCGGCCCGCCGTCGTCAACTCCTACGCGGCCCGGGCGTGGGGCGTGGGGCGTACGGGCCCGCTGGGACGGCCACTGGGCGAGCTGCTGGCCCAGGGCGCGGAGGAGCTCCAGGGCGCGCTCCAGCACGTGCTGGCCGAGGGCTCACCGCCCGCCCCGGCCGAGCTCTGGGTGACGCTGCGGACCCCCGAGGGCGAACGGCGGCGGTGCTGGCGCAGCGGCTTCCTGCGGCTGGTCTCGCCGCTGGCAGAGGAACCGGTTCCTCTGGGGGTGGGCTGGCTGTTCCGGGACGTGACGGAGGCCAAGCTCGCGGAGCAGGAGGCGGACCGGCTGCGCTTCCGCTCCAACCAGTTGCACCGGGCCGCCCGGCAGGCGGCCGAGTGCGAGGACCCGATGGAGGCGGCGACCACGACCCTGGACTACGCCCTGGCCGGATTCGCCGACCATGTGCTGGTGGACCTGGTCTCCGGCGAGCGGCTGGTACGCGCCGCGGCGACACCGTCCGACGCGCCGGGCCCCTGCCTGCCGGTGTCGGGCGGCTCGATCCCGGTGCGGTACGAGGCGGGGCACCCGGCGCTCCAGGCGGTGGAGCGTACGGGGACGGTCCGCACCAGCGCGCGGACCGGGGCGGGCCAGGCGTGGGCGGTGGAGCGCCAGTGGCCCCCGGACGCGGTGCACGCGCTGTGCGCGGTGCTGCGGAGCCGGGGCCGGACACTGGGCGTGGTGACGTTCCTGCGCGCCGCGAACCGCAGCGCCTTCGAGCGGCCGGACGCGATGTACGCGGAGAGCGTGGCGGTCCGCGTCGCCTCGGCCCTGGACCTGGCCCGCCTCACCACCCCACCACCCCACTGACACGCTCAGCCGGTTCGGCGTGTGCGGGGCACTGTCAGCCCGTCCGGCGTTTGAGGACGGACCCTGGTGTGGTCAGGGCCGCACCTCTCTGGGGCCGGTGCGGCATCTCCGGCCGGTCCGGCGTGTGCGGGGCGCTGTCAGCCTGTCCGGCGTTTGAGGACGGACCCTGGTGTGGTCACGGCCGCACCCCTCCAGGGCCGGTGCGGCAATTCCAGCCCGTCCGGCGTTTGAGGACGGAACCCCGCGCGCCGTCCGGGTCGCACCCACGCGAACGGCACCCCAGCCGGCGCCCCGCCCGTCCGGCACCCGAGGACAGGACCGGGGACAAGGCCGCGCGGACCGGGGCGCGGCTCAGTGCCGGTAGAAGATCCGGTCCCCGTACTCCCGCATCACACGCCCGTTCCACTCGTGCCCGCCGTCCACGTTCCCCGAGCGCAGCAGCGGCGGCTCGACGCCCCGGGCGACCAGCTCCTCCGCGGCGGTGGCCATCATCGCCTGCATCAGCGCGCTCGTGACGACCGTGGAGGCGGGCGCGAACGGCGCCTCCACCCCGGCGGCCGTCAGCTCCGCGTCGCCGATGGAGATCTTGCTGTCGAGCACGATGTCGCAGTGGTCCCGCAGGAAGCCCCCCGAGGCGTGCCGCGACCGGGTGCCCGTCGCGTACGCGACCGAGGTCACCCCGACGACGGTCAGCCCGAGCGCCCGCGCGTTCTGCGCCATCTCCACGGGCAGCGCGTTGCGCCCCGACAGGGAGATGATCACCAGGAGGTCGCCCGACCTGGCGGGGCTGGAGTCGAGCACCGCCCCGGCCAGCCCGTCCACCCGCTCCAGCGCCGAGCCCAGGGTGGCCGGCATGACGTCGACGCCGACGGTGCCCGGCACGGCGAGCAGGTTCATCAGGGCGAGTCCGCCCGCGCGGTAGACGACGTCCTGTGCCGCGAGTGAGGAGTGACCGGCCCCGAAGGCGAAGAGCCGCCCGCCCGCGGCGACCGTGTCCGCGATCGCCGCCCCCGCCGCCGCGATCGCCCCGGCCTCCTCGTCGCGCACACGCTCCAGCAGGCCGATCGCTGCGTCGAAGAACTGACCGGCGAGCTTGGTGTCGCTCATCGAGGAACCCTTTCCACGGGGGCCGGAGGTGTCGTGCCGCCGATCACGTTGCGGGCCGGACCGGTGGCCTGTCAATACCGGGCGGGCCCCGCGCCTGTCCGGTATCCGACGGGGGCGGCACGGTTGTCAGCGGCATGGGTCAGAATTGGTGAAGGGCCATCGCACGACGATTTTCATGTCACAGCATCGAGGGGCACTTATGTCCGGACTGATCGACACAACGGAGATGTACCTCCGCACCATCCTCGAGCTCGAAGAGGAAGGCGTGGTCCCGATGCGCGCCCGGATCGCCGAACGGCTGGACCAGAGCGGTCCGACGGTCAGCCAGACGGTGGCGCGCATGGAGCGGGACGGGCTGGTCCGGATCGCCGGGGACCGGCATCTGGAGCTGACCGAGGAGGGGCGCCGCCTTGCGACACGGGTGATGCGCAAGCACCGGCTCGCCGAGTGCCTGCTCGTCGACGTGATCGGCCTGGAGTGGGAGCAGGTCCACGCCGAGGCGTGCCGCTGGGAGCACGTGATGAGCGAGGCCGTGGAGCGCCGGGTGCTGGAGCTGCTGCGCCACCCGACGGAGTCTCCGTACGGCAACCCGATCCCGGGTCTGGAGGAGTTGGGCGAGCAGACCGAGGCCGATCCGTTCCTGGACGCCAGTATGGTCAGCCTGGCCGATCTCGACCCGGGCGCGGAGGGCAAGTCCGTGGTGGTGCGGCGGATCGGTGAGCCGATCCAGACCGACGCCCAGCTGATGTACACGCTGCGGCGGGCGGGCGTGCGGCCCGGCGCGGTGGTCAGCGTGACGGAGTCGTCGGGCGGTGTGCTGGTCGGTTCCAGTGGTGAGGTGGCGGAGCTGGAGGCCGGTGTGGCCTCCCACGTCTTCGTCGCCCGGCGCTGAGCGCGCGGCCGCCCCGCGCCGACCGGTGCGGGCGGCCGCGAACGACGACCGGTCCGCGTGAGGCCGAGGTGGTTCCTCACCTCGGTCCGTTTCCGCGGTCGGCCGTCCGGCCCCATGGGCCGGGGCGCCCGTACCCTTTGCCATCTGCGCGTCCGCCTCCGGGACCCTCCCGGAGGCCGGGCGCGTGCAGGTGCGGATGCACGTGCAGAAGTGCGCGGGTACAGCCCGCTTTCTGTTTTCCGCCCGGAATCGCAGCGCGCGGGCGAAACGCGTGCCAGGCTGTGGCCAGGCATATGACCTGAGGGTGCCGGCAAGGCCCGCCGGGCGGTCGGGGAGGGAGCGGGAAATGCGCCCGATGTACTGGCATGTGCACCGCACGGTGCCCGCCGCGCTCCCGGGCGCGACCCGAGGCGTGCCCCGCCCGCGCCACCTCTCCCCGGACGGTGCGCTCCCCGCTGTACGGAGCGGCGCACGGCACACCCGCGGGACCGGTCCGCACGCCCGGGGGGCCCGTCCGCACGCCCACGGGACCGGTCCGCGCCGCGCCTTACGAGCCGGCACACGTCCCCCCTTCCGGAACGACGGAGGGCCCCGGCGCCCGAGGGTGCCGGGGCCCGTCCTCCCCTGCGCTGACCTGGAGCCCCGAGCTCTCAAGGTCAGTGACCGCGGATCCCTGTCCCCGAGTGATCCGCTGCCCGGAGAAGATCTCCCCCCGGCACCGGCCGCCAATCCTGGAGCGGTGTCACTCGATGGTGGGGTGTTGCGCGCCGGAACCCGGTTTTCGAATAAAGGTTCGATAGCCTGGCGGCGGCGACCATGCGGTGAGCGAGAACCAGAAGGGGGTGCCAGGACCTATGGTGCGGCGCGTTGATGTGGCCGGTTCCGACGGGCTACGCCTGTCGGCCTGGGAATTCGCGGATCCGCCCAAGCAGGAGGCGGAGGGCGAGCGGGCCCCCGGTGTCCTGCTGCTCCACGGTCTGATGGGACGGGCCGCCCACTGGACGTCCACCGCCCGCTGGCTCTCCGAACGCCACCGGCCCGTCGGCCTCGACCAGCGGGGGCACGGCCGCAGCGAAAAGCCGGCCGGGGGCCCCTTCACCCGTGACGCGTACGTCTGTGACGTCGAGGCCGCGATCGAACAGCTCGGCCTCGCGCCCGTCACCCTCGTCGGACACGCGATGGGCGCCCTCACCGCCTGGCAGCTGGCCGCGAAACGCCCCGACCTCGTGGCGGGCCTCGTCATCTGCGACATGCGCGCCTCCGCGCCCGGCGCCGCCTCCCAGCGGGAGTGGGAGGACTGGTTCGAGGCCTGGCCCCTGCCCTTCGCCACCCTCGCCGACGTACGGAAGTGGTTCGGTGAGGACGACCCCTGGGTGGAGCGGCCGAACCCGGCCCGAGGCGAGTTCTTCGCCGAGGTGATGGCCGAGAGTCCGGACGGCTGGCGCCCGGTCTTCTCCCGGCGGCAGATGCTGGAGTCCCGGGCCACCTGGGTCTACGACGCCCACTGGGAGGAGCTGGCGCAGGTGCGCTGCCCCACCCTGGTGCTGCGCGGGATCGACGGCCAGCTGGGCAGGGCCGAGGCCCAGGAGATGGTCCGGGTCCTGCCGCGCGGGGAGTACGCGGAGGTCGCCGACGCCGGACACCTGGTCCACTACGACCGGCCGGAAGGCTGGCGCGCGGCGGTGGAACCCTTCCTCGACCGGCTCGCGGAGGAGCGCCGCGAGGACGACCGGGAGGTGACCGGCCCCCCGGCCACCCCCTGACCGGGCCCCCGGCCGGCCGCCGACCGCCCCGACCCTCACCGTCTCCTGACCGCCGCCCCGGCCTGTCCCCTCAGCCCTTGCTCACCGCGGCCAGGATCTCCGGCAACCGCTGCGCGGTGCGCGGCGCGGCCAGCCGTATGCCCAGCCACCCGACGAACGTCCCGTACACCGCGCCCACCGGCAGCAGCGCCCACAACCAGCCCTGGTGACCGGCCAGATGCAGCCAGACCGTCAGGGCGATCACGGGCGCGCTCAGCAGCGCGGACGTCAGCATCCCGCCGAGGATGGAGATCCAGGCGAGACCGGCCTGCCCCGGCACCACGTTCTTGAACGCGCCGTCCTGCGGGATCGAGTACGGGAACAGCGCCGACGCCAGCGCACCCGTCGCCAGCATCGCGCCCAGCAGCGCGAACGACAGCCCCACCACCCCCGGCAGGGCAGCCCAGTCACCGAGCACGGCCGCCGTCACCACGGCCACCAGGACCGTGTACGGCAAGGTGATCAGCAGCAGGGCCAGGGCACGCGCCCGCAGCTCCGCATAGGCGTCCCGGGCCGAGGAGAGCGTCGTCGCCACCATCCAGAACGCGGAGGTGTCCTGCCCGAACTGGTTGTACATCTGCATGCCGAGCATCCCGGCCGCGAAGCACGCGAAGTAGACCGAACCGACGCCCTGCACCGCGTTGAGCACCGGCACGATCAGCCCGATGGCCAGCGCCGTCACCCAGGCCGCCTTGGTCTTCGGGTCCCGGACGACGTACCGCAGGCTCCGCTCCATCACCGTGCCCGTACGGCCCTCGGGCAGCAGCCCGAAGAGCCCGGAGCGCTCCGTCCCGGCCCGGCGGCGGGTGGGTTCCGCCGCCGCGATCGTCGAGCCGTCCGGGGACGACATCAGCTTCTCCAGGCTCCGGTGCCACAGCCACAGCAGGGCGCCCAGGGCGAGGACCGAGACCGCCAGCTGGCCGGCGGCCGCACCGTACGACCCGTCGGAGGCCGACCCCACCGCGCCGATCGCCGAGGCCGCGGGCAGCCAGCGCACCACGGCGGCGGCCGGTTCCAGCGAGGACAGCCCGCCCGCCTGACCCAGGCGCTGGGCGCCGAAGTTGACGAACTGGATGCCCACCGCGATCACCAGCCCGCTGAGCACCGCCAGGTCACGGCCCTTGCGCGAGGTCAGCAGCCGGACGTTGGCCGTGGCCACCCACCGTGACAGCGCCACACAGACCAGCAGCGACAGCGGGGCCGCGACCACTCCGGCGACCACCGCCACCGCCCCGTGCGCCACGGCGACCACCGACCCGACGGCCAGCGCCAGGGTGAAGAGCGGCCCCATCCCGACCAGCGAGGACACCAGCAGCGCGCCGATCAGCGGACGCGCCCTGAGCGGCAGCATCACCAGCCGGCTGGGGTCCAGGGTCTCGTCGCCGCTCGGGAAGAACAGCGGCAGCACCGCCCAGCCGAGCGCCACCACCCCCACCAGCAGCACCGCCAGGGTCTCGGCCTGCGCGTGCCCGCGCAGCAGCACCAGACCCGCCACCTGCCCGGCCGCCAGCAGCAGGGTGACGACGAGGGAGCTGACGTACGCCGCCTTGCGCCCCGACGACCGGCGCAGCCCGTTGCGCAGCAGTGAGAGCTTGAGCCGTACGAACACGGGGACGAGGGAGGAGGCCCCGGCCACCGGGACGGCGGGCCCCGCGGGGGTGAGTACGGTCATCGGGTGCCGCCCAGCCAGTCCAGGGAGCCGCTGGTCTCCCGGCCGCCCGCCCCGACCAGTTCCAGGAAGGCGCTCTGGAGCGAGGGCGCCTCGCCGCGCACCTCGGCGAGCGTGCCCTGCGCCCGGATACGGCCCGCCGCCATGACGGCCACCCAGTCACAGAGCGACTCCACCAGCTCCATCACATGGCTGGAGAAGACCACCGTCGCGCCGGAGCGGGTGTAGCGCACCAGCACCTCGCGGATGGTCTGCGCCGACACGGGGTCCACCCCCTCGAACGGCTCGTCGAGGAAGAGCACTTCGGGGTTGTGCAGCAGCGCCGCCGCGAGCCCGATCTTCTTCCGCATCCCGGTCGAGTAGTCCACGACCAGCTTGTGCTGGGCCCCCGCGAGATCGAGTACGTCCAGCAGCTGAGTGGCCCGCTTGTCCACCTCCGCGCCCGGCAGCCCCCGCAACCGCCCGGTGTACGCCAGCAGCTCGCGTCCCGACAGCCGCTCGAAGAGCCGCAGCCCCTCCGGAAGCACCCCGATACGGGACTTCACCTCGACCGGATCCCGCCACACGTCGTGACCGCCGACCTCGATGCGCCCCATGTCCGGCCTGAGCAGCCCGGTCACCATGGACAGCGTGGTCGTCTTGCCCGCGCCGTTGGGTCCCACCAGGCCGATGAACTTGCCCGCGGGCAGCTCCAGGTCGATCCCGGCGACCGCGATCTGGTCACCGAACCGCTTCCACAGCCCCTCGACCCGCACGGCCGGCACCGCCGTGGCCGTCCCGTCCGTGCTTTCCGTGTGCTCCATGTGTTCCGGCATGGCACTGCCTTTCGAAGTCCCCGTCATGGGGACCAGCCTACGAAAGGCGTGTGCGGGCGTCGGCGGCCTCCCTGGCGCAGGCGTAGGCGAGCGGGCTGATCAGCTCCTCGGCGTCCGGCAGCCAGCGGTTGGCCTGGTTCGGCCGGCGCGCCCACTGCACGGCGCCGCGCCCGCCGACCCGGGTCGGCGGGCCCACCACGTAATGGCCCTCGCCCCGGCCCACCAGGTCGAGCGCCCCGGCGTCCCAGCCGAGCCGGCTCACCAGGGCGGGCGCCTTGGCGGCGGCGCCGGGCAGCACGAGGAACAGCATCCTGCGGTCCGGGGTGCGGGTGACCGGGCCGAGGGCCAGTCCCATCCGCTCCATCCGCGCCAGGGCCAGGAAGCCGGCCGACTCCGGGACGTCGAGCGCGTCGAAGGCCCGTCCGGCCGGGAGCAGCACCGAGGACCCCGGCTGCCTCGACCACATCCGGCGGGCGGCCGCCGCGCTGCCGGTGGCCTGGCCCGCCCAGTCGGACCGGGTGGGATGGGCCCCGGGGGCGGCACAGCCCGCCTCCCCGCACGAACAGCGCTCGGCGCCCTCCACCGCGTCCAGCCAGGTGCCGGGCACCACGTCCCAGTGCCGTTCCTCCGCGTACCACGCCGCGGCCTGGAGCAGTTGCTCACCTCGCTGCTCGGGGACCCGTACCACCCGCGCGGCTTCCATCACTCCGATGCGCTCTTCCACGAACAGCACAACTGACGGCACCATCCGGAGTTACGGGCGCACGGCCGCCGGTGACGGCGCACCGGACCCTCACACAGGGCGCACGGGTGCATCGACGGGGGCGCGCGTGAGGCGGTGCCCCCAAGTGCGGGTAGCCACATGCACGACTGCGCACCGAACTCGAGGTTGTACCCAATGAAGATGAATATGCGCATTTCTTGCGCCAACGCCGGGCAGTGATCCCTTCCTTGATCACTGCGCTCCCAGGGGGAAACATGGCAGCCAGGCCTCTCGTCGCACGCCAGCCGAACGAACGGCTCCAGACGCTGATCCAGGAGGCGGGGTGCTCCAACGCGGGCCTCGCCCGACGCGTCAACATGGTCGGGACCGAACGGGGGCTCGACCTCCGTTACGACAAGACCTCCGTGGCACGGTGGCTGCGCGGACAGCAACCACGGGGCAGGGCCCCGGGCATCATCGCCGAGGCACTCGGCCGCAAGCTCGGACGTACGGTCACGATCGACGAGATCGGCATGGCCAACGGCAAGAGCCTGGCCTCGGGCGTGGGGCTCCAGTTCGCCCCCACGGTCCTCGGCGCGATCGAGCAGGTCTGCGAGTTGTGGCGCAGCGACGTGGGCCGCCGCGATCTGCTGTCGGGTTCGGCGGTGGCCGCCTCCGCGCTGGTCGAGCCCAGCCGCGACTGGCTGATCTCGGGCGCCGACCCGCAGGTGGCGCGGACGGCCGGGGGCCGGGTCGGACCGGCGGACGTGGCGGCCGTGCGCGCGATGACCGCCGCGCTCGTCGACCTCGACCACCGCTTCGGCAGCGGCCATGTCCGGCCCGTCCTGGTGCACTACCTCAACAGCGTGGTGTCCGGGCTGCTTTCGGGGGCGTACCGCGAATCGACCGGCCGCGAGCTGTTCGGCGCGGCCGCCCGGCTCACCGAACTCGCCGGGTACATGGCGGTGGACACCGGCCAGCCCGGCCTGGCCCAGCGGTACTACATCCAGGCGCTGCGCCTGGCCCAGGCGGCGGGCGACCGGGCGTACGGCGGCTATGTGCTGGCCGCGTCGATGAGCCACCTCGCCGCGCAACTGGGCAATCCCCGGGAGATCGCGCAGCTGGCGCGGGCGGCGCAGGAGGGGGCGCGGGGCAGGGTGACCCCGCGGGCCGAGGCGATGTTCCACGCGGCGGAGGCCCGGGGGCACGCGCTGATGGGGGACGCCCGGACCTGCCAGGCCGTGGCGGGCCGGGCCGTGGACGCGCTGGAGCGGGCCGAGCCGGACACCGGCGACGACCCGTCCTGGATCGCCCACTTCGACGAGGGCTACCTCGCGGACGAACTGGCCCACTGCCACCGCGACCTGGGGCAGGGCGAACCGGCCGCGCGCCGGGCGAAGGAGGCCCTGGCGGCGCTGCCCGAGTCCCGGATCCGGCGCCGGGGCATCGGCCTGGTCCTGCTGGCCACGGCACAGGTCCAGCAGAACGAGGTGGAGCAGGCCTGCCACACGGGGCTGCGGGCGGTGGAACTGCTGGGGACGGTGCGTTCCAGCCGGGGCGCGGAGTACCTCGACGACCTCCAGCAGCGCCTCGCGCCCTACGGTGACCAGCCCGCGGTCCGGGAGTTCGACGCCCGCCTCGAACTGCAGGCCGCCTGAACGGCCGCGCGCGTCCCCGTGATCAGCGTCGTGAGGGCCCCGCGTGTTACCCCCGGTGTGAAGGGCCGGTGAGCGCACCTGGGCGCTTGGCGCGGGGCGCCGTTCACCCGGTAGCGTGAGCCGACGATTCCGTAGGTTGACACGTAGGAGTCCCGGTGACGCAGAGCGGACAGGGCGACGAGCAGCAACCCCCTGCTGGACGGCCCGCGCACGAAGGGCTCGTGCTGCCCGCAGACGGTAGCGCTCCCTGGCCGGCAGGGGGGCAGGCGGCCGTCCCGCCCGCCGAACCCGCCGCTCCCGCGGGCGGTCAGCCGTGGGGCCAGTCCTGGGGCCCGCAGTCCGCGCCCCAGGACGGCCTTCCGCCGGGACAGCTGCCGCCGGAGCAGCCCCAGCAGGGCGGGTACGCCCCGCAGCACGGGGGCTACCAGGCCCCGCAGGACCCGTACGGGCAGCCGGTGTACGGGTCCCCGCAGGACCCGTACCAGCAGCATCAGCCCCAGCACCACCAGCCCCAGCACCACCAGCCCCAGCCGTACGCCCAGCCGTTGCCCCCGGAGGCCGTGCCCGGCGGCGGGGACGCGGACGCCACGCAGTACATCCCGCCGGTGCCGGGCTCTCCCGGCCCGGTCGGTCAGCCGCCCGCCCCGGCGGGGGACGCCGACGCGACCCAGTACATCCCGCCGGTGCCCGGCGGCGCCCCGTACGGCATCCGGCCGGGGACGCCGGACGAGCGGCAGCCGCCCGCCGAGTTCGACAACCTGTTCCGCGCCGCCGAACCGGCGCCCGGCACCCAGCAGATGCCCCACATCGCTCCCGGGCAGCAGCACCAGCGGCCGGGACCGGCGCAGCCGTTCCCCGGGGCGCACGGGCAGCAGGGTCCGCCGCAGCCCGCCGAGCCGTACCACTCGGGCCTCCAGGGCATCCGGTCCGAACCGGACCCCGAGCCGGAGCGGCACACCCACGGCGAACAGCGCAGACGCTCGCCGCACATCCCCCTGATCGCGGCGGTCGTCATCGGGTGCGCGGTGGTCGGACTCGGCGCCGGTGCCCTGATGAGCGGCGGCGGTGACACCAAGGACGACAAGCAGCCGGTCGCCGCGCAGAGTTCGTCCGCGGGCGAGCCCGAGGCCCCGGCCGCCGACCCGGTGAAGGCGCAGGCGGAGGCGCTCGACAAGCTCCTCGCCGACAGCAACAACAGCCGCGCGGCGGTGATCGGCGCCGTGGAGAAGATCAAGGGCTGCCACGATCTGGACCAGGCGGCCGCCGACCTCAAGGACGCCGCCGGACAGCGCCGCGACCTGGTGACCCGCCTCGAAGGGATCAGCGTCGACCAGCTGCCCTCCCACGAGGAGCTGACCTCCTCGCTGACGGACGCCTGGCAGGCCTCCGCCGAGGCGGACGACCACTACGCGGCGTGGGCCGGCCAGGCGAAGAACGGCAAGAAGGTCTGCAAGGGCGGCACGGCCCGGTCGACCGACGAGACGGGCAAGGCCAACCACTCCAGCGGACAGGCCACCCAGGCCAAGCAGAAGGCCTCCGGGCTCTGGAACTCCATCGCGCGGGAGTACGGACTGACCGAGCGCGACCCCACGCAGCTCTGAGGCACGACGCGCGCCCCGGCCGCGCGCCCTGCGGCCCCGGCGCCCGGCCGCGCGGCCCGGACCGGCCGCGCGGCCCGGACCGGCCGCACGGCCCGGACCGGCCGCACGGCCCGGACCGGCCGCACGCCCGGCCGCGCGCCCTGGGATCAGCCGCGCAGGCGGGCGTCCACCAGGGTCTCCGAGACGTCCACGAAGCCCTTCCGGTCGGTGACCAGACGTCCGTCCCGCACCACCTGGAACGTCACCCGCCCGTTGGAGATCCGGGAGTACGCGGCCGAGCCCACCATGTCCGCGAACCGCCAGCGCAGCACCGGGGTGAGCCCCCCGGTGTCCACCCGGGCGCCCCGGTTGAGGGCGACGCCGACGCCTCCGGCGGTGATCTCCGGCCGGTCCATCGCCTCGACGACCGTCCTGAGCACCGTGTAGGCGATCCAGGTGGTCTGCACCCCGGTGTCCTCCGGGTCGATCCGGTTGTCCCCGAAGGCGTACGAGCGGATCACCCGGCGCATCTCGTCCCAGCGGGCGTCGTTCGGCTCCGGGTACCAGCCGGTGACGTACGCCCCCTCGAACGGGCTGTTCCGGCCGCCCGTGCGGTCGATGAGCGGCTGCCCGACGCTGCCGAGCACCGACGAGATCCGCACGGCGGTGTCCTCGGGGCCGAGCCGCCGCAGGGAGTCGAAGAAGGTCTCCGTGCCCTGGCCGAGCACCGCCGTCACACAGCCGCCGTCCGCCTCCCGGAGCGCCTCGGCCGCCTGCGCGTCGTACGAGGTGGCGCCCTCCGGGGCCGGTATGTCATGGGCGGCGGGGCGGCCCGCGCCGGTGAGGCTCACGTCCACCAGGGCGGGCATGGTGTCGCCGACCAGGGTGTCCGGCCGTACCAGGGAGACCCGTTCGCAGGCGCCCGCCAACTGCCTGCCGTTGCCCGCGACGAGCGCCGACTGGCCGCCGTTGACCGGGTAGGAGAGATAGCTGGTGAACTCCTCGGGCGACGCCCCGTACCCGCCGATGTAGGGGATGCCGGCCGCCTCCAGCGGGGCCAGGAAGGAGCGCCCGTGGCGGCTGTACGAGCCGACGACCGCCGCCACGTCCTCGTCCACCGCCCGCCGGGCGCACTTCGACGCGCCGAGCGCGGTGTCGCCCTCGTTGCAGGTCAGCACCCGCAGTTCGTGCCCGCCGATGCCGCCCTGGTCGTTGACCCAGGCCGCGTAGGTCCGCGCCATGGCCGGCATGCCCGCCATGTTCACGGTCTCGGGCTCCGTGGTGTCGGGGGCCCAGGTCATCACGGTGACGGGGTCCCTGGAGCCCCCCGACGTCCCGGGGAGCACGCCGCAGCCGGAGACGAGCAGCGCCCCGGCCACCGCCGTACGCACGAGGAGCCCGCGGGGGCCGGGGGAGGAGGAGCGTCGCCGTACGGTCATGGTCACGGACTGTTCCGCCCGACGGGTAACGCCGCGCCGCGTCAGGGGTGACCCCGGGTGGCGGCCCGGTGAATTACGGGGGGCGGTGCGGGCGCCGGCGGACGGAACGTACGATCGACAACCGTGCAGCAAGGTTCGGAGAACACTTCCCGTCGCGGCCGTCGCTCCTCCACCATGGGCGGTATGCCGCTCAACGACATGCCGTGGTGGCGCTGGCGCAGCAATGTGCGCTCGGCGCTGCACATGCTCTCCGACCCCGTCTTCCACCAGGAGTGCTGGCTCGCCGGCCTGGAAGGGTACGGCGACGTGACCGACGCCGTGTACCGCCTGGTCGAGGACACCTGGCTGGACAACTGGTCCGCCGAGAAGTACGTCGGGACGATCTTCCGGGACTCCGCCGAGGCCGCCCTGGTGGACGTCGCGGCCCTGCGGGTGCTGCGCATCATGCACCAGATAGGCGCGGACGCCCCGGTCTCCGCCTACCTGGAGCACCCCGGCTGGCCGGAGGCCGTCGTGGCCGCCCGCGAGGCCCATGTGATGCTCGCCACCAACGACGCGGAGGACCCGGACAGCCCGCCGCACTCGCTGGACGTGCTCCGCATCATGACCGGATCGGCCTGATGGGCGGAGGGTGTGGCACCCTACGGGGATGACCGCGCCGCAGCCTGCCGACTCCGTTACCGCCGCTTCGGACACCGCCGCCGAGCAGTACGTCCTCACGCTCTCGTGCCCCGACAAACAGGGCATCGTGCACGCCGTGTCGAGCTATCTCTTCATGACGGGCTGCAACATCGAGGACAGCCAGCAGTTCGGCGACCACGACACCGGTCTCTTCTTCATGCGCGTCCACTTCACGGCGGACGCCCATGTGGACGTGGCGAAGCTGCGGGCCAGCTTCGCCGCCATCGGTGAGTCGTTCCGGATGGAGTGGCAGATCCACCGCGCCTCGGAGCGGATGCGGGTGGTGCTGATGGTCAGCAAGTTCGGTCACTGCCTCAACGACCTGCTGTTCCGCTCGGGTACGGGCGCGCTGCCCGTGGAGATCGTGGCCGTCGTCTCCAACCACACGGACTTCGCCGAACTGGCCGCCTCGTACGGTGTGCCCTTCCGGCACATCCCGGTGACCCGGGACACCAAGCCGGAGGCGGAGGCCCAACTGCTGGAGCTGGTGCGGGGCGAGAACGTCGAACTGGTCGTCCTGGCCCGTTACATGCAGGTGCTCTCCGACGACCTCTGCAAGCAGTTGAGCGGGCGGATCATCAACATCCACCACTCCTTCCTGCCGAGCTTCAAGGGCGCGAAGCCGTACCACCAGGCGCACGCGCGCGGGGTGAAACTGATCGGCGCGACGGCCCACTACGTGACCGCCGACCTCGACGAGGGCCCGATCATCGAGCAGGAGGTCGCGCGGGTGGGGCACGGCGTCACCCCGGACCAGTTGGTGGCCGTCGGGCGGGACGTCGAGTGCCGCGCGCTCGCCCACGCCGTCACCTGGCACGCCGAGCGGCGCATCCTGCTCAACGGCCGCCGTACGGTGATCTTCCCCTGAGACGCCGGGCCCGACGCCTGACATCGGGGCCCGGCGGTCGGCCGGGCTTCGACGCCTCCGGGCCCGGCCGGTCAGAGGCGGCTGAGGGACGCCGCCGCGGACAGCACGTCGTCGATCGCCTCCCGGTCGCCCTCCTGCCCGGCCGCCGCCTCCACCGGTGGTACGTGTCCGGCGACCAGCCGGCAGAACTCCACGCCGTCCAGGGCGACCCGTGCCACCGTGTGGTCCGGCGAGCCCACGGCCGCCGGTGAGTCCAGCGCGATGTACCAGTCACCGCCGCCCTTGCCCTCGACCTCCAGATGGAGCGAGCGCCCCGGCGAACCCGCCGCGACCAGCTCGCGGGCCGGTGCGGCCAGCCCCGCGCGGCGGCGCCCGGCCAGGGTGGCGGGCAGCAGCCGGGCCGCCAGGTCGATCAGACGGTGCAGATGCGGTGCCGAGGGCGGTTCGTAGGGGTAGTCCACCGCCTTCGCGATGTCGCCGCCGTGCACCCAGCACTCGAAGGCCCGCTCCAGCAGCGCGTCCCGCAAGGGGAGCGCGAAGCCGCCGTAGGGCACCGAGATCTCACCGACGCCCCGTCCGGCGAACGACACCGTCCGGACGAGCGTGTGGCCCTGGTCGCGCCAGGGTTCACGGACGGCACGGGTCGGTGGCTGATAAGCGGCCGCCCAGTACGTTTCGGTCCGCTCGGTCGGCGAGAGCGGCTTCACGCCGCTCCCCAGGGGATCGTCCAGACCGAGGGCGGCGGAGACGAGGCCGTCGACCGCCGTCAGATGGCGGATCACCCCGGCCACCGTCGTCCTGCGCTGGGACGACCGCTCGTCCTCGTACCACCGCAGCCGCACCGGCGCGTGCCACTCCGCGGCACCGAAGTCCCGCAGCAGGGCGTCGAGCCGGGCGGTCTCCGCGTCGTACGGGGCGGCCCAGGACGGTACCGGGATACGCGCCGGACGACGGCCGAGGCAGCCCTCCAGCACCCGGGAGCGGAGCATCGGATCCAGGTCCAGGCTGCGGCCGGAGTGCAGGAGGCCCACGGCGTCGCGCAGCCGCAGCGCCTCCTCGGCGCAGCGGGCGCACCCGGTGAGGTGCTCCTCCACCGCGGCGGTCTCCTCCGCCGAGCAGGCCGACAGCGCCCACGCGCCGAGCAGCGACTTGAGGACCTGGTGGCTCAGCACCGTGCCGCCCGGACCGTCCCCGTCGCCCCCGGCGGGCGTCCGGAGCGCGTGTTCCTCCACGGCGGCCCGGGGCCGCGGTATGCGCCCGGCGTCCAGATCCTCGTTCTCGCGGCCTGTGCCACCGGTCTCCCAGCTCATGGTGTCGGTCCGTGTCCGGGCGGCCCCGACCCGTCGGACGGGCCGGGGTTCGCGGTGGAGAGCAACTGGAGCCCGAGCCGCAGCCGGCGCCGGGCCTCGTCCCCGGTGACGCCCAGGTCGGCGGCGGCCTGGCGGTAGTCGCGGCGCTGGATGTACGCGAGCTCCAGGGCCGCCCGCAGCGAGGCGGGCATGGAGGCGACGATGTAGTCGGCGCGGGCCGCGGCCGTGGCCCTGCGCACCCGCTGCTCCAGCTCCTGGCGGTGCGCCCCGGCGTCGGGCCCGTCCGCCTCGCCGTGCGTCGCGCGGAGCCGCTCCACACAGCGGCGGTGGGTGAGCCGGGCCACCCAGGACCGCATCGGCCCCTGCGCGGGGTCGTAGGCGTCCGGGTTCTCCCAGATGTGGCCGAAGACCTCCCGGGTCACCAGGTCCGCGGCCTCCTCGTCGTCGAGCATGCGATGGGCCTGGCTGTGCACGAGCGGGGCGAAGCGGTCGTACAGCTCACCGAGGGCCGCCGCCTCGCCACGCGTCAGCCGCTGCTGCATGCGGCGGTCCCAGCGTGGTGGTGCGTCCTTCGCCATCCGGCCCCCAGCCCTGTGCCCCTCGTCACGTCGAATGTAGTAGGCAGCCTCTCGGGTCCACGTACCTTTGCACCAAGTGCGTCCCCCGAGAGGCGCCAGATGATAGGGAATACGTCACGTCTTGCCGCGTAGTCGCCGGACAAACGATCAGTAAGTGATCATTTGTGGATGGAGCATGAGCCGGGCCGATGAGCGCACCGGTGTTTCGCGGACGCCCGGCGCGGGCAGCCGCGAGGGGGAACGGAAACTTCCGGATCCTCCGGAACCACCCGGAACGAGAGGTCCAGTGGCGTGGCGCTGAAGGTGGACGAGAGCGAGCAGGGCGCGTGGACCGTGCTGCGGATCCGCGGCGAGCTCGACATCGCGTCCGCCACCGCGGTGCGCCAGTCCGTCCACGGGGCCGTGGCCGACGGCCGGCACGACCTGGTCCTGGACCTCGCGGGCGTCTTCTTCTGCGACTCCAGCGGCGTCAACGTCCTGATCGCCACCCGCCGCCTGATGAAGTCCTGCGGCGGACGGCTGCGGCTGATACTCCCGGCCCGGGGCGCGGAGGACGGCTCCCACGTCAACAAGGTGCTCGGCGCCCTCGGGGTGCGCCGGCTCTTCGAGGTCTACCCCGACGCCGGCGCCGCCACCGACGGGGTCTCACGGCCGCTCGGGGCGTGAGACGGCGGCCGGTGGCGGCGCCGGCGGACGGGGTGACACGTGAGGTGCCGGACGTCGTACGCTCCCGGCATGGACAGCGCAGAGTACGAGCGCAAGATCGCTCATCGTTTCGCAGCCTTCGACCAGGACGGCAACGGGTACATCGACCGCGCGGACTTCGACGCCGCGGCGGCCCGGCTGCTCGCGGAGTTCGGCACGAGGGCCCGCTGCGACAAGGGGCAGGCGCTCTACTCGGGTGCCGAGGCCTTCTGGCAGGGCATGGCGGGGATCGCGGACGTGGACGGCGACCAGCGCGTCAACCGCGCGGAGTTCGTGGGCGGCGCGGTGAAGCGGCTGCGGGACAACCCGGAGCGGTTCGCGGAGATCGCCCGGCCCTTCCTGCGGGCCGCGCTCGACGTGGCGGGCGGCGACGGCTCCGCGGGCTCGGCCCCGGTCGAGGCCGTCGAGCGGGCCCTGCGGGTGCTGGGCGCCGCGGACGACATCGCGGGCGTGGCGGCCCGGAGCCTGGACGGCGACCAGGACGGCCGTGTCGCGGAGGCGGACGCGGTCGCCGCGTTCTCGGCCTACTTCACGGTGGTGGCACCGGACATGTGAGAGGCGGCCGCCCCGGTCGCCCGGCGCAGGCCGGAGGGTGACGCAGCGCGACCGGTGCCGGTCCGAACTTTCGTCCGGGCCGGTCACCGGGCGGAGTCGGCCCGTCCGCTCGGGTACGCTCCGTGGGATGCGAGTGGTTGTGGAACCAGGGACTCCGGGTGTGGCCCGCGCGGCCGCCCCGGTCCGGGGCCCGCGATCCGCTCGCGGATCGAGGAGCTGTGCCGGAGCAGCCGGGGAACGGATCCCCCAGGCGTCGGCGCGCTTCTGTTCGACTCTCCGCAGCGCGCGTCGCACAGTATGCACCACGGGTACTCCTTCACGCTGGAATATGCCCGAAGCGCTTGTTGCGGTGACTGTACGTCAACCATGCTGTCTCGTAGGGGAGTCACGTTCCGTGATCCCGAGGAGACGCGAGGCGATGTGTCCGCCGGTTCGGATGGTGTGAGCGGTGCAGGTGCTTCAGGTTCAACTGGAGGTCGGGGCGGATCCCGCGGAGGTGGGACGGGCCCGCAGATGGGCGCGGTCGCGGCTGGCCGGGTCCGGGATGGACGACGACTCGCTCGCCGAGACGCTCGTCCTGCTCATCTCGGAGCTGGTCACCAACGCGGTGGTCCACACGGGCTGTCCGGCCGTGCTGCGGATGCTGTTCGGCTCGGCGGAGTCGGCCGGGACGGTCCGGGTCGAGGTGGCGGACACCAGTTGCCGCCCGCCCCGGCCGCGGCACGCGGAGGGTGAGGACACCGGTGGCCGGGGCCTGGAGCTGGTGGACGGCCTGGCCGACCGCTGGGGCTGGCAGCCCGAAGGCGCCGGGAAGCGGATCTGGTGCGAGATCGACCGGGGCGTCCCGGTGCAGCCGCCGGCCGCCCTGGGTGAGCGTTCGGGATCCCTGGGTGAGCAGCAGCCGGGTGCCCTCGGCGGCGCACGGCTCTGAGGGCCCGGCGCGCGGTTCCGGGGGCCCGGCGCACGGCTCCGAGGACGCGGGGACCGAGTCCGGGGGTTCAGGAAGGGCTCCGAGGGCTCAGGGACCGGGCCGGTCCCGTCGGGCTCAGCTCCCCGGTGCCATAGCCTTCGTCCGGAACGTCCGCCGGTAGGCCGTCGGGGACACGCCCAGCGCGGCCCGCACATGCTGGCGCAGGGAGGCCGCCGTACCGAACCCCGCGTCGCGTGCCACCTGGTCGATCGACAGGGCCGTGGACTCCAGCAGATGCCGCGCCCGCTCCACCCGCTGCCGCGTCAGCCACTGCCCCGGACTGACACCGGCCTCCTCGCGGAAGCGGCGGGTGAACGTCCGTACGCTCATGGACTCCTGGGCCGCCATCTCCCGCAGCGAGACCGGCCCATCCAGCCGCCCGAGCGCCCAGGCCCGCGCCGCCGCCGTCGAGGCGAGACCCGTCTCCGGCAGCGGCCGCCGGACGAACTGCGCCTGGCCGCCGTCGCGGTGGGGCGGTACGACGCTGCGCCGGGCCACGTCGTTGGCGACGGCGGTGCCGTGGTCGCGGCGCACGATGTGCAGGCAGAGGTCGATGCCGGCGGCCACTCCGGCCGAGGTCAGCACGTCCCCGTCGTCGATGAACAGCACGTCCGGATCGACGCGGACCTTGGGGAAGAGCCGCTGGAAGTGGTCCGCGGAGGCCCAGTGCGTGGTGGCGGGGCGCCCGTCGAGGTATCCGGCGGCGGCGAGGACGTAGGCGCCCGTGCAGATGGACACCAGCCGGGTCCCCGGCCTGATGTGGGCCAGGGCGGCGGCCAGTTCACCGGTGAGCCTGCCCTCCCGGTGGACCGGCCCCAGCGCGTACGAGGCGGGTACGACGACGGTGTCGGCGGTCGCCAGGGCCTCGGGGCCGTGCTCCACGACGATGTGGAAGTCGGCGTCGGTGGGGACAGGGCCCGGCGGCCGGACGGAACAGGTCACGACCTCGTACAGCTTCTCGCCCCGGCCGAGCGGATCGGGCTCCCGGGGCAGACCGAAGATCCGCTGGGGGATGCCCAGTTCGAAGGGGATCAGCCCGTCGAGGGCGAGGACCACCACACGGTGCGGCACACGGACTCCTGTTCTTCCACGGATTGGGCTCTTCCGGCCTCGGCCTGATAGACGTCACTGCCATGACGGAGAAGTCCCCCGGCCCCGCGTCCATTCCCGCCGCCGCCGTCCGCACGGCGGCCGCGGCCGCCGCCGTCCTGACCGTGGCCGCGGGGCTCGGCGTCCGCGCGGTGTCCGGCGGCGAGGTCGCGAAGTACGCGGGGGACGCCCTGTACACCGTACTGATTCACACCCTGGTGGTCCTCCTGGTGCCCCGGGTGCGGCCGCTCACCGCCGCCGGGACCGCGCTGGCGGTGAGCTGGGCGGTGGAGCTGGTCCAGCTGACGGACCTGCCCGCGGAGCTGTCCCGGCACAGCACGGCGGCCCGGCTGGTGCTCGGCTCGACGTTCAACGCCCCCGACCTGTTCTGGTACGCGGTGGGCGCGGCCCTGGCGTGGGCCGTCCACACCCGCCTCACCGCCCGGCGGGCCCCCGCCCTCCTCTGAGCCCGGTGGCCCGATCCTTGCGAAGAGTGGCATCCAGGCCACTCGTGGGGGACCGGCCGGACCCCGACGCTGGGGGACGTGAACCGGATCACCGACAGCGCGACGGCCCAGGCCGCCCCGCCCCGCCGCCCCTCCCGTACCGCGCGGCTCCGCGACCCCTCCCGTCCGCGGATCCACCGGGCGTGGATCGTCGCCGCCGTCACCTTCGTGACGATCATCGGCGGCGCGGCCTTCAACTCCCTGCCCGGCCTGCTCATCGACCCGCTCCACACGGAGTTCGGCTGGTCCCGTGGCGAGATCGGGCTGGCGGTCTCCATCGACATGGCCCTGTACGGGCTGACCGCGCCGTTCGCCGCGGCGCTGATGGACCGGTTCGGCATCCGCCGGGTGGTGGCCGTGGCGCTGAGCGCGGTCGCCGCCGGGGCGCTGGCCAGTGTCTGGATGACCGCCGCCTGGCAGCTGATGCTCTACTGGGGCCTGCTGGTGGGCCTGGGCACCGGGTCGATGGCGATGGCGTTCTCGGCGACCGTCACCCACCGCTGGTTCGTCGCCCGCCGGGGCCTGGTCACCGGCATCCTGACCGCGGCCGGGGCCTCCGGCCAGCTCGTCTTCCTGCCCCTGTGCGCCTGGATCGTCGACGGCCACGGCTGGCGCCCGGCCTCGGTGACGGTGGCCCTGGCCGCGCTCGTCGTCGTTCCGTTCGTCTGGCTGCTGATGCGGGACCACCCGGCGGACGTGGGACTGGCCCCCTACGGCGGCGCGTACGTGGAGAAGCCCGCCCCCGCGAAGGGCGCCGCCCGCCGCGCGGTGCGGGTGCTGACCGACGCGGCCCGTACCGGCCCCTTCTGGCTGCTGGCCGGCACGTTCGCGATCTGCGGGGCCTCCACCAACGGCCTGATCCGCACCCACTTCGTGCCCTCGGCGCACGACCACGGCATGCCCATCACCGCTGCGGCCTCGCTGCTGGCGGTCGTCGGGGTCTTCGACGTCATCGGCACGATCTTCAGCGGATGGCTCACGGACCGCTTCGACGCCCGCAGACTGCTGGCCCTGTACTACGCGCTGCGCGGCGTCTCGCTGCTCTTCCTGCCCATGCTGCTGGCCCCGGCCGTGCATCCGCCGATGGTCTTCTTCATCGTCTTCTACGGCCTGGACTGGGTCGCCACCGTCCCCCCGACGCTGGCCCTGTGCCGTGAGCAGTACGGCGAGGACAGCGCGATCGTCTTCGGCTGGGTGCTGGCCTCCCACCAGGTGGGCGCCGCCCTGGTCGCGTTCCTGGGCGGTGTGGCCCGTGACGCGTTCGGCTCGTACGACGTCGTCTGGTACGCGGCGGGAGCCATGTGCGCCACGGCGGCCCTGATGGCCCTGGTCATCCGCCGTCCCCGCGCGGTCGCGGCCTGACAGGGCCAGGCTCCGGCGGGCGAGGGGGACCTGTCCCGTCAGCCCTTCGCGGCCAGCTTCGCCGCCGTCCTGCGGGCGTCCCGGGCTATCTCGCGCAGCATCCCGCTGATCGGGTTGGTGAAGCCGGTGAAGTAGAGCCCGGGTGCCTGCTTGGGGGAGCGGGCACCGCGTACGACGGGGCGGCCCCGGTCGTCCAGGACACCGAGGTGGCCCACCAGCCCCTCCAGCGAGCGCGTGTACCCGGTCGCGGCGATCACCGTGTCCGGGGTCGCCCTGGTCCCGTCGGCGAGCACCACCGCGTCCCCGTCGAAGGACTCGACGGCCGCCACCGGGACCACCCGGCCGCTCTTCACCGCGGCGACCAGACCGACGTCCTGGACCGGGATCGCGCCCTGGCGCACCCGGGAGTAGAGGCCCTTGCGCGGCCGGGGCAGCCCGTGCGCGGACAGGTCAGGTACGGAGATCCGGCACATCAGCCGCCCGGCCGCGTCGACCAGCGGAACCGGCAGCCGGCGGACCAGGACGGCGGTGGCCTGCGCGGGCCAGCCCGCCGTGGAGCGGCGCACGATGTGCGGAGGCGTGCGCACGGCTATCCGCACCCGGGCGGCGCCGCCCTCGACCAGGTCCACGGCGATCTCGGCCCCGGTGTTGCCGATGCCGGCCACCAGCACGTCCTGGCCCGCGTACGGGCCGGGCTCCCGGTAGTCGGCGGCGTGCAGCAGCGTGCCGGTGAAGTCCTGGCGGCCGGGCCACTCGGGGATCAGCGGGGTGTGGTTGAAGCCGGTCGCCACGACCACCGCGCGGCCGGTCAGCACCCGCCCGCCGGTGGCGCTCAGCCGCCACCCCGTACCGTCGGCGGCCCGGTCTATCCGGGACACCTCGACACCGGTCACCACCTCCAGGTCGTGGTGCTCGGCGTACTTCTCCAGGTAGCGCACCATGTCCGCGCGGGAGACCCAGCGGCCGAACCGGCGCGGCATCGCCAGCCCCGGCAGGGACGACCACCGCCGTGTGGTGTGCAGGTGCAGCCGCTCGTAGTGGCGGCGCCAGGAGGCGCCCACGTCCCCGGCCTTCTCCAGCACCACCGCCCGGACGCCCCGCTCCCGCAGGGCCGCGGCGGTGGCGAGGCCGCCGGGGCCGCCGCCGACCACGTAGACCGGCCGGTGGTCGGTGCGGTCGGTGGAGGCGGACAGGGCGGCAGGGGCGGCAGAGCTGTCGGGCATGACCGGAGCGTAACCGGACAGGCCTACCGACATGCACATGATAGGTCTCACTCCAGGCCGGAATCGGTTGCGAAATGATCACGGCCCGTCGGCTCACAGCCCCGGCGCGCCCCACACCGGGAACCAGCGGGCCAGATCCTCCTCCACCCGGAGGTCGTCGCCCAGCAGGGCTCTCACCTGGAGTTCCAGTTGGTTGTCACGCCGCTCCCCGCCGTCCGCGGCCGGGGCGAACGGATAGAACGTGCCGCGCTTGTAGAGGTAGACCAGCGCCAGCCGCCGCCCGTCCGCGTGGCGGAACCCGATCAGCGAGCAGAGCAGATGCGGCCCGAATCCGCCGTCCTGGAGCAGTGTGTTCACCGCGTGCAGGTCGTTGACCAGACCCGCCGTGTCGTCGGCGGGCTGCCGGGCGAGCAGCCATGTGTAGCCGTAGGTGTCCCGGCTGAACTCCACCGGGACCCCGCCCCGGTCGGTGTCCGCGTCCAGCAGCTCCCGTACGTCCTGCTGGATACGGGCGAAGGTGCCGCCCTCCACCCCCGCGAAACACACCGACCCCAGCCCGGTCGGGGTGAAACCCGTACCGGCCTGGAGGGTCAGGGCCGCGGAGGGGACGGCGAAGAGCTGGTCGAGGTCGGGCCGGACCGGTTTGCTGCGGCCCAGGATGGTGTCGAGCAGGCCCACGGAGGCTCCTTACGGACGGGACAGGCCGGCGGAGATGCGGGCCAGCTGGTCGAGGCGCTGTTCGAGCGTCGGGTGCGAGGAGAGGAGCCGGCCGAGGCTCTCCTTCGAGGAGAAGGCCGGCACGAAGTAGAAGGCGTTGTACGGCTCCGCCTTGCGCAGGTCCTCCGTCGGGATCCTGGCCATCTGGCCGCTGACCTTGGTGAGCGCGGAGGCCAGCGAGGAGGGCCGGCCGGTGAGCAGGGCCGCGGTGCGGTCGGCCGACAGCTCACGGTAGCGGGAGAGCAGCCGGGTCAGCAGGAAGCTCAGGGCGTACACCACCGCGCTGATCAGCGGAATGAGCATGATGATCATGCCGGCCGGGTCGTTGCCCCGGCTGTTGCGCGCCAGGCCGCCCCACAGGGCGACGCGGGTGATGATCCCGGCGAGGACCCCGAGGAAGGAGGCGATGGTCATGACCGCGACGTCGCGGTGGGCGACGTGCGACATCTCGTGCGCGAGGACCCCCTCCAGCTCGTCGGGTTCCAGTCTGCGCAGCAGCCCGGTCGTGGCGCAGACCAGGGCCGTCTTCTCGCTGCGCCCGGTGGCGAACGCGTTCGGTACGTCGCTCTGGGCGATCGCGACCCTGGGTTTCGGCATGTCCGCCAGGGCGCAGATGCGGTCGACGGCCCCGTGCAGTTCGGGCGCCTCCTGCGGGGTGACCTCGCGCGCGCCCATGCCGAACGCGGCGATGCGGTCGCTGAACCAGAACTGGGCGATGAACAGACCGCCCACGATGATCAGGATGAACGGCCAGGCTCCGTGCAGAACGGCGAGGAGGATCCCCACCAGGACGACGTAGAGCAGACCGATGAAGAACATGGTGCCGACCATGCGGGTGGTCAGCCCCCGGTCAGGGGCGTAGCGGGAACGTACTCGTGCCATGGGTGCCTCCAAGAGCTCACCTGTCTCCCATAGTGCCCCTTTCTCCGTGCGAACCGGATAAATGTCCTACGGCGTCAGGGCCAGAGGAGCTCCCGGGTCCAGGGTCCGCCGGTCTCCCGGCGGTAGCGCAGGCGGACGTGGCGGCGTTCCGCGTCCCCCTGGAAGAACTCGGCCTCGTGCGGTTCGACCACGTAGCGCGTCCAGGTCTCCACCTCGGTGTCCGGCTCCGCCCGCGCGCGCTCCCAGGCGGCCTCGGAGGCCCGCAGGAGGTCGTCACGGGAGCGCAGCACCTCGCTCTGCGTCCCGGTGAGCGCCGCCGCCAGGGCCCCGGTGGACCGGGCGCGCAGATCCGCCCGGCTCTCGGCGCGGCCCACCGGGGTCACCGTCCCCCGTACCCGGACCTGGCGCCCCTGGACGGGCCAGTAGAAGGTGAGGGCCGCGTGCGGGCGGGCCGCGAGCTGGCGGCCCTTCTCGCTGGTGGTGTGCGTGCCGAAGTGCCATCCCCGCTCGTCGGCGTCGTGCAGGGTCAGGATCCGGGCGTCGGGCCGGCCCTCGGCGTCCACGGTGGACAGCGTCATGGCGTGCGGCTCGCTCTGGCCGGCGCCGGCCGCCTCGGCGAACCAGGTGCGGAAGAGGGCGAGGGGGTCCGCGGGGGCGGTGGAGGCCTCGAAGCGGGGGAGGGTGACGTCCCAGACGCGCTGGGCGTGGAGCAGGTCGCGGAAGGCCTTCTGTGTATCGCTCATGGACCCATTCCACCGCGCCGCCGACGCGTCCGCCCGGTGCGGGGGGCGGCCGGACGCGGGAACACCGACTGCCTGGCGCGGGAACACCGACGGCGGACCGCCTGAGGTGGTCCGCCGTCGGTGAGACAGGACGGGGCCGCGGGATGTCCGCGCGGCGCCCGGTGGTGTATGCGGTGGGTCCTGGCCGGCGCCTACCTGGCCGGCTTCTTGCCGGTGATGCCCAGGTGTACCAACAGGGCTAGGTTCGGGCGGAGTTCGGCCTGCTTCACGCCCCAGGTGGTGAACCCCTTCTGGTGCGAGGCGACGGCCGAGAGCATCATGACGAGCGAGCCCGCCACGGCCGCGGGGCTGACGTCCTTGTCGACCCGCCCCTTGGCCTGGAGGTCCTTGACGGCGCCCGTCAGGGAGCCGGTGACCGAGTTCAGGACCTTCATGCGGATCTTGTAGAACCGTTTGTCCCCTTCGGCGGCGCCGAGGTCCACCACGCGCAGGATCGCGTCATGGCGCCGCCAGAAGTCGAGGAACCCGTCGACGAGTTCCTCGGCGGTCTGCCGTCCCGCCTTGCCGACCCAGGAGCGGTCGGCGGCCAGTTCGGTCAGTCCGGCGCTCTCGCGGGCCATCTCTTCGGCGAGTTCGAGAACGGCGCCTTCGACGTCGGGGAAATACTGGTAGAAGGTCGCGGGTGAAGTCCCGGCCCTCCGGGCGACGTCGATGACTTTGACGTCCCGGTACGGCGAGGAGCTGAGCATCTCGCTGAGACAGTCGAGCAGCTTCTGCCGCGTCGCCTGACCTCGCCGACCAGCCACGCGGCCGTCGACGGTGCGCACTTGTCCTGTCATGCCGTCAGCTTACCGACGGGGGGTCGGAGCGCGATCTGACCGACTGCAAATGGGGAACAGCCCGCCGGGGACCGGGCGGAGGGCACGATTCCGGGGTGCCGGGGGCGGGGGAACGGGGAGGCCGGAGGGGCGGAACGAGGCGTTCCGGTCAGATTTTGTTATCAACAGCCTGTGGATAACTTCGGTGGACAACGTGTGTCCACCCTGCGCCCACGCCTTCACGGTTCGGGCAGAAGTTCTATTGAACGGGGGCCCTGATGCCGGAGAGCGGCCTCGGGGCGCGCCGCGCGCCACCCGACGCTACGTTGAGTATGACGGGCGTCACCATCGAGGAGGGACGGGCCCATGGCCGCATTCGCGCAGTCCGCGCCGTGCTGGGTCGATGTGCAGCTCTCCGACCTCGAAGCGGGCAAGCGCTTCTACGGCGGGCTCTTCGGCTGGACCTTCCGGGCCGGTGACGGCATGCCGTTCGCCGACGCGTACAGCGACGGGGCGCTCGTCGCGGCCCTCGCCGCCAAGCGGGACGGCCGCATGCCGACCGCCTGGGGCGTCTACTTCGCCACCGAGGACATCCTCGCCACCGTCGCCCTGATCCGGAAGTCCGGCGGCCAGGTGATCACCGATCCGGTCCGCGCGGGCAGGGCCGGGGTCCTCGCGCAGGCCGTCGACCCCGGCGGCGCCGTCTTCGGCCTCTGGCAGGCGGGCGAACGCGCCGGGTTCGAGAAGCGGAACGCCCCCGGTGCCTTCTGCTGGACCGAGGTGTACACCCGGCAGCCCGAGCGGGTGGACGCCTTCTACGAGGAGGTCTTCGGCTTCCGGGGCACCGACCTGGCCGTCCCCGGCGAGCCGGGGAGGCCGGGGCCCGCCGCCGGCACCGGTCTGCGGACGTGGTCCCCGCCCGGGACCGAACCGGGCGAGGAGACCGCGGTCGCCGGGCGTGCCGTGCTCACGGACGCGTACCCCGAGATGATGCCCAGCTACTTCCTCAGCTATTTCGCCGTGACCGACTGCGACCGGGCGGCCGGGACCGCCGTCCACCTCGGTGGCCGGATCTGGGCACCGCCCTTCGACGTCCCGCGCGGGCGGATCGCGGTGCTCCAGGACGACCAGGGTGCCGTCTTCGCGGTGCTGGAGCCGGCCGGGCCGCGGCCGTAGCCGTACCGCCGCCGGGGTCGTGGTGTCCTGAAACGGGTGGACTGACACAAGACACCCCGATCCGCCCCCGGGTTCGCAACCGGACGGCGAGCCAGGAACAATCGGGGGCGCACCGCCGGTGGTGCTCAGTGGTGAGACGCTGCACAGGGCGGTATTTCGCGGGCCTTGGTTGCCTGAGGTCCGTACGGGGAGGTGGCAGGCAAGTGGAGCAGCTGACGCGGCACGATCCGAGGCGGATCGGCCCGTTCGAGGTGCTGGGGCGGCTCGGGGCCGGCGGCATGGGGCTGGTCTATCTCGCACGCTCGGCGTCGGGCCGGCGGGTGGCGATCAAGACGGTTCGCACGGAACTGGCCGAGGATCAGCTGTTCCGGGTCCGTTTCACGCGTGAGGTGGAGGCCGCCCGCGCCGTCAGCGGGTTCTACACGGCCGCCGTGGTCGACGCCGACCCGCGCGCGGCCGTCCCCTGGCTGGCCACCGCCTACGTCCCGGCCCCCTCTCTTGAGGAGATAGTGAACGAGTGCGGTCCGATGCCGACGCAGGCCGTGCGCTGGCTGGCCGCCGGGATCGCCGAGGCCCTCCAGTCGATCCACGGCGCCGGGCTCGTCCACCGTGATCTGAAGCCGTCCAACGTCCTGGTGGTCGAGGACGGGCCGCGGGTGATCGACTTCGGTATCGCCTCGGGTGTCTCGAACACCCGGCTGACCATGACGAACGTCGCGGTGGGCACCCCCGCCTACATGTCTCCGGAGCAGGCCCGTGACTCGCGGAGCGTGACGGGCGCCAGTGATGTGTTCTCGCTCGGCTCCACGCTGGTCTTCGCGGCGACCGGGCACGCGCCGTTCCACGGGGCGAACCCCGTGGAGACCGTGTTCATGCTGCTGCGGGAGGGCCCGGACACCGAGGGGCTGCCCGACGACCTGCGCCCGCTGATCCAGTCCTGTATGCAGATGGACGCGACGAGGCGGCCCAGCCCCGCCGATCTCCAGTCCCAGCTGGCACCGCACCTGTTCGCCTCCGGCGGCGACGACAGCGGCACCGCGTCGGCCTGGCTGCCGACCCCGGCCACCGCGATGATCGAGCAGCGGCGCGGCGGCGGCCGCGCCCTCGCCGCGCCGCCCGCCCCGGTGGCGGTACCGCCGCCCCCGCGGCAGCCGCCGCCGGGCGCCGACCGGGACACGGCCTGGCGGGGTGACGGTGACGTCCGTCCCGCGCCGGTCCCCGCCCCGCTTCCGTCCCCGCAGCCCGAGGGCGGTCCGGTGCGGCTGCCCGGCGCCCAGGTGCCGATCGGCCCTGGCCCGCGTCCCGTGGACGTGCGCGGCGCGGCCGCCGCGCACGCCGATCCGGCGACCGGCTGGGTGCGTCCGCCCGCCGGGACGGCGGTCCCGGCCCCGCACCCGGCGGCCCCGTCCGCGCCCGCCCCGGACGCGGTGCCCGCGGGCCCCGAACGCTGGCGGCCCTGGCGCTTTCGCATGTCGAACGATGTGTGGGGGACCCCCGTCGTGGTGGGGGACCTGCTCTATGTGACCTCCTTCGAGGTGCACGCGCTGGACGTGGGCAACGGGCGCCGCCAGTTCAAGACCCGGGACGTCGCCTGGTCGATGGCCGTCGACGGCGGCCGGATCCACGCGTCGGACGGCCCCTCGCTGTACGCGCTGGACGCGACGACCGGCGCCGAGCGGTGGCGGCTGCGGACGGACGCCTGGGTGTACGCCCTGAAGGCGGACCGGGGCACCGTGCTGACCGCCACGCGCGGCGGGGGCGTCCAGGCGTGGGAGGCGTCCAGCGGCGAGAAGCTGTGGGAGGCCCGGGGGGTGCAGACCGACTTCGAGACACCGGAGGCCGGACCCGTCCTCCACGACGGCACGGTCTACCTCTGGCAGGACGCGCGGCTGCGGGCCGTGGACGCGCGCACCGGCCTGGAGCGCTGGTCGTACCCGGTCGGTGACGCGGCCTCGTGCGGCGGGGTGCCGGTGCGGGTGACCCCGGCGGAGGACGGCTTCGTGTACGTCGCCGCCGGGACCCGCGTGCTGGCCGTGGACACGGTCTCGGGCCGGGTGCGCTGGCACTTCGAGTCACCGGCCGCCTTCCTCTCGCCGCCCGCCTTCGCCCCGGGTCCTGCGGTCACCGGGGGCGGTGTGTACCTCGCCGACTACCTCGGCACCGTCTACGCGCTGGACGCCTCGACCGGCAAGGACCGGTGGCGGATCGCGACCGAGGCGCGGCAGTCCGTCGAACCGGTGCTGGTCACGGGCGGGAACGTGCATGTGGGCAGCGGAAGCGCGCTGTACACCCTGGACGCGGTGACCGGGACGCCGAAGTGGCGGTTCGCGGCGGGCGGCGAGGTGGTGGGCGCCCCGGTGGTCGCGGACGGCCGGGTCCACTTCGGTTCGGCGGACCATGTGCTCTACACGCTGGACGCCGCCGGCGGTCAGCTCCGCTGGAAGCTGGCCACCGGCGGCGAGATCACCGGCTCACCGGTCGCACAGGCGGGTGTGGTGTACGCGTGCAGCAAGGACCGCTGTGTGTACGCGCTGGACGCGGTGAAGGGCACGGGCACGGGGCACAGGGCGCGGACCTGACCCCGGTGCCCGTGCGGCGCGCCATGTGTGTCGTGCGTCAGGCGCCGCGGTGCCCGTGCGGGGCCGTGTGTCAGGGGTGCGGAGGGCGGTAGCTGCCGGGGTCCTCGTCCGGGCCGTCCTCGCCGCGCGCCTCGTGAGCCCCGTGCGTCCCCTGGGTTCCCTGCGTCTCCTGGGTTCCCGGCATCTCCTGCGTGTCCTGCGTCTCCGGGGCCCCTTGGGTCCCGTACGTCCCCTGGGCCTCCCGGGCCGGGAACCCGGCCGTGTCCTGGTCGCCCGAAGGTCCCCGGTGCCGGCCCGGCCCGGTGTAGGGGTCCGCCTCCGGCTCGGGACCCGGCGAGGTCTGCACGGACGGGCCGGGCTCGCGGGTCGGGGGCCAGGTGTCGGGCCGGTCGTCCGCAGGCGCGGGATACGGGTCGGGAGCGCGCCGCCGCCGTACGCCCCCGGTCCGCCCCGACATCAGCAGCGCGCCCAGCAGGAGCAGCACACCGCCGCCCAGGGCCTCGGCGACGCCGTACCGCAGTCCCGTCCCGCCGCCGACGCTCAGACTGCCCGCCGCCAGCCCCTGCCGGACCATCCACAGCACGGTGAAGGCCAGCACGATCAGCCCGGCTGCCGTCACCAGCCAGCGCGAGCGGAGGACGACTCCGGCCAGGGTCACCAGCGCGGCGAAGAGGAACGGCAGCAGGATCGAGAGCATCACGGCGGACGAGGTGCCGGTGATGCCGCCGAAGAGGTCCTGAACGCGGTAGTCCCGGCCCAGCCGGTGGTTGTACCAGCTGTTGAACGGGCTCTGGACGGCGGCCGCCGCTCCGAGAAGGGCGAGGACCGAGCCGAGTACGTTGCGAATCATGGACGGCCTCCCGGGCCTGCGCGCACGGAACTGCACGACACCCCTTCGCCCGACGCTACGCCGGACCCGTGCGTCCTGCCATCCGGAATTCATGACCCGACCATGACCAGACCGTGACGAGGGCATGACCGAGTCGTGGGACGGGGGAGGGAGGCTGTGCGGTGCGGTCGCGCGGCCGCGCGACCGGAGGGGAGCCGGCACCGGGCCGGCTCACGACAGCAAGGGGGGCCGCATCGATGATGGGGCGACGGATCAGGTTCGCGGCGGTACTGGCCGTGGTGGTGCTCGCGCTCACCGGCTTCCAGACCTCTGGCCACGGTGGCACGAGCGGAGGGAAGAGCCGCGGCGGAAGCAGCGGATCAAGTGGCGGCGGGTGCTCCAACTCCAAGAAGAGCAACGGCGGTTACAGCAACCACTCCGGTAATCGCAGCAACGGCTCGTCGGGCTCCACGGCGACCGCCACGACCGGCTCCCGGCCCCCGGAGGTCCGGGTCCTGCGCTGCGCCGAGCCCGCGCGGGGCGAGCGCAAGGCCGTGACGGCGGCCACGGTCCAGATCCGCTCGACCGCCACCACCTCGCACACGTACGCCGTGTCCGTGACGTTCACCGACGCCGCCGGCACCACGGTGGACACCGGAAGGGCGGCGGTCACCCTCGCCGCCGGCGCGTCCAGGACCGTGAGCGTCCGCATGGACGACCCCCAGGCGGTCTCCCGGGTGGAGCGCTGCCAGGTCAGGGCGGAACAGCGCTACTGACCCGGCGGACGGGCGGCGGGAACACGGATGTCCGCGTACGGCACGGCCGTACGCGGACACGCGGCGGCCGCGACGGCTCCCCCTCCGCGCCGCCGCGGCCGTTCCCCGTCGAGTGAGGTCTACTTGGGCGTCGGAGCCGACGCGTGGTTGTCCATCGTCGTGATCTCTTCACCCGACGCGTGGTTGTCCAGGGTCGTGACACCGCCGCCCGAGGCGTGGTTGTCCTGCGGGGTGGCCGTACCCGTGTCGGCGCCGGACGCGTGGTTGTCCTGCGGCTTGAGCAGGTCGTCCTTGACCTTCTTCTTGTCACTCATCGTCAGCTCCCGTTCGTCGATCCGTGCAAGGTCGGCGATGCCCGCCCGGCGATTCCCCCGTGGATCTCCGAGCGGACATCTCAGGGCCGTTCAGCCTACTGGGACGGCCCCACCCTCGATCCGCCTGCCCCCCGACGCGACGGCTCGATGACGTACAGACTCGCGCCCCGCGATAAACGAACGATGAACGGCCGGGCGGACCCGGCAGACCGGGTGCGGGACGGCGCTCAGGCCGCTGCCATCGGCGCCAGCAGCAGACGAGCCTCCTCGGCCTCGGGCGCGCCCAACCGGTCGTAGATGGACAGGGCTTCGTGCCAGCAGGCCCGTGCGCGGTCGGGCTGGCCGATGCTGTCGAGCGCCTTGCCGAGCACCGTCAGCACCGTCCCCCGGCGCCACTCGCCGCCGATACCGCGCAGCGCGATCGCCTGTTCCGCGTGGGCGGCGGCCAGGGTGGGGCGCTGCGCGGCGAGATGGGCCTCCGCCAGCCGGAAGTGCGTGACGCCCTCCCACAGCGGCTGGCGGTTGTCCTGGAAGAGCGCCAGGGCCTCGGTGAGCTGGTTCAGCGCCTCGGGCAGCCGGCCCGCCCGGGTCAGGGCGATACCCAGGGCGTACCGGCCGTTCGCCAGCCGGAGGCTGAGGCCCATCCGGTCGTAGATGTCGATGCCCTGCTGCGCGAGCTCGATCGCGCTGGAGATCCGGCCGAGGGAGACGTGGATCCGGGAGAGGTTGCACAGGGCGCTCGCCTGGCCGACGTCGTTGCTGTCGGCCCGGAAGTTCTCGATGGCCTGGAGGAGGTACTGCTCGCCCTCCTCGTGGCGCCCCTGGTAGATGGCGATGACACCCCGGTCGTTGGGCGCCCAGCAGTTGGGCACCGGGTCGTCGGCCGACCGCGCCAGCTGCATCGCCCGCTGCGCCTCGGCGTCCGCCTCGTCGAACCGGCCCGCCACGATGTGGACGTTGGTGATGGTGGTCCGGGCGCGCCCCTCCGCGTGGGCGTCGCCGCACGCCTGGGCGGCGTCCCGCGTCGTCAGCGCCGCCGACTCGTACTGCTTCGAGTTCGCCCCCGACTCCGCCAGGTCCTTCGACGCCCACAGGAGATCGACCGCCCTGCGGAGCATCTGGGAGCCCGTCGACTGCTGGGCGCAGGCCAGGAGGCAGTTGGCCTCGGAGTAGAGCCAGTCCAGGGCCGCGTGGCGGTCGCCGAAGGTGAGCCCCGGGTACCGCGTCGTCTGGAGGTGGGCGACCAGCCGATCGCCCGGCCGCTCCAGCGCGTACACCTCCGCCGCGGTCGCCAGATAGAAGTCCAGCAGCCGCGACAGCGCCCTCTCCCGCTCCCGGGCGGGCTCCTCGTCGCGTTCGGCGCAGGCACGGGCGTACAGCCGGACCAGGTCGTGGTAGCGGTAGCGGCCGGGGGCCGCCGACTCCAGGAGGCTGGTGTCCACCAGGGACTCCAGGAGGTCCTCCGTCGTGTGGCTCTCCAGGTCCAGCACGGCGGCGGCCGCCGCGAGGGAGATGTCCGGCCCGTCCGCGAGACCCAGGAGGCGGAAGGCGCGCGCCTGGGCGGGCTCCAACTGGCCGTAGCCCAGCTCGAAGGTGGCCTTCACCGCGAGGTCGCCCGCCTGGAGTTCGTCCAGCCGGCGGCGCTCGTCGGCGAGCTTCGCGGCCAGCACGGAGACCGTCCAGGTGCGGCGGGCGGCCAGCCGGGAGGCGGCGATACGGATGGCCAGCGGCAGGAAGCCGCACGCGGCCACCACGTCCAGGGCCGCCTCGCGTTCGGAGGTGACGCGCTCCTCGCCGACGATGCGGGTGAACAGCTGGAGCGCTTCCTCGGGGGACATCACGTCGAGGTCCACCAGATGCGCGCCGGCCAGGTCCAGCATGCGGACCCGGCTGGTGACCAGCGTCGCGCAGCCGGTGGTGCCGGGTATCAGGGGCCGGATCTGGGCCGCGTCGTGGGCGTTGTCCAGCAGGACCAGGATGCGGCGGCCGTCGAGCGTCGAGCGGTAGAGGGCGGCCCGCTCGTCCAGGGAGTCGGGTATCGCGGAGTCGGGCGTCCCCAGGGCGCGCAGGAACGAACCGAGCACGGTCTCGGGTTCGGCGGCCCTGGCGCCCGCGCCCTGGAGGTCCACGTACAACTGGCCGTCCGGGAAGTGCGGGCGGGCCTGGTGGGCGACGTGCACCGCCAGCGTCGTCTTGCCGACCCCGCCGATTCCGGCGAGCGCGGAGACCGCCATCACCGAACCCTCGGCGGTGACGAGCCGGTCACCCAGCTCGCGTACGAACGTGGCGCGCCCCGTGAAGTCCGGGACGGTGGCGGGGAGCTGGGCGGGGCGGACCGGTGCGGGGGCCGGTGACGGGTCGTCGGCCGGGCGTGCCAGGTCCTCGTCGGCCTGGAGGATGCGCTGCTGGAGCCGGGCCAGCTCGGGGCGCGGATCGACGCCCAGCTCCTCCGCGAGCAGCCGCCGGGTGTCGGCGTACACCGCGAGCGCCTCGGCCTGCCGGCCGCTGCGGTACAGGGCGAGCATCAGCAGCTCGCGCAGCCGTTCGCGCAGCGGGTGCGCCGCGGTGAGCGCGGTCAGTTCGGAGACGGCCTCCGCGTGGCAGCCGGCCTCCAGGTCCAGGTCGAGCCGGGTCTCGGTGAGCTGGAGGCGCCACTCCTCCAGACGGGCGCGCTGGTTCTCCGCGTACGGGCCGGGGAGCGAGGCGAGCGCTTCGCCGTCCCACAGGCCGAGGAGTTCGCGGAGCAGCGCGCGGGCCTGGCCGCGGTCCCCGGCGGCGCGGGCCTTCTCCGCCTCGGCCGCGCGGTCCTGGGCGAGGGTGAGGTCGAGGGTGTCGCGCGGTATCCGTACCGCGTAGCCCCCGGACTCGCTGACCAGGGTGTCCTGGCCGAGGGACTTGCGGAGCCGGGAGGCGTAGGTCCGTACGGTCGCGAGCGCCTGCGACGGGGGGTCCTCGCCCCAGAGGGCGTCGATGAGTTCGGACGCGGTGGCCGTGCGGCCGTCGCGCAGGAGCAGGGCGGCCAGCAGGGCCCGTTGCTGCGGGGACCCGGACGGCAGGGGCTCGCCGTCACGCCAGGAACGCACGGGGCCGAGCACCGCGAAGCGCAGGGCGGTCTCCACCGCCCGCTCCCGCGGAGCGCGCCGCTCCGGAACCTGCACACCAGGTCCGTTGTCGCGATCCATCGATGCCCCCTGTCCTGCTCGCCCCGCCGGTCCCGCTGGTGCCGCGTTGCTCCGTACCACTCGTACCGCGCTCAACAGTCTGCCTTGTCCTGGGCGGACTCGTCAGCATCAGGTGGCGCTCCGCACAGGACCGTGACGGTGTCAGGGGGCCGGTCCTGTGCGAAGGAGGTGACGTGGTGTCAGCCGGCAAGCGGTTGCTGGAGTTCCGTCACCCACCCGGCGTGGTCCGGCGGGCACTCCAGCGTGACCTCACGGGCGTACCCGGCGGTCCGGCGTCCGTGGGCGTCGAGCCAGCGGCCGAGGATCTGCTCGGTGGCCAGCACCCCGTCCATGGAGCCCCGGTGGACGATGGCCGCCGCCTCGAACGCGGGCAGCTCCACGACCGTGACGCCGGTGTCGCCGAGCGGCCCGGCCGGGGCCTCGACGGTCACTCCCGCGTGCACGGTGATCGCCCCGTCGCCGTCCGGGGCGTCCTCGTACCGCGCGATGCCCGGCCCGGACGGGCTGACGCCCGCCTTCGCCAGCAGCGGGAGCAGCCGGTCGTACAGGGGGCCGACGACCGGGCCGATCTCCTCCGGCTGGTAGCCGGCGGCCGTGCCGGTCAGCTCGGCGACCCGTACCGCCGGGATGTCCTTGACGATGACGTCGTTGTCGGGCATGTGTCCCTCGCTCTCGATGGACCGGAGCCTCGCCTCGACCCGCGTCAGCCGGGAGGCGGCCGCGTTCATGGCCTCCTCCAGCTCCGCCCGGCGCAGCCGCAGCATCCCCCGCAGCTCCTCCGTGTCCACCCGCTCGTCCAGGACGGCCCGCACCTGCTGGAGCGTGAAGCCGAGGTCCTTGAGCGCGATGACGCGGTTGAGGCGGGCGAGCTGGGCGGCGCCGTAGTAGCGGTAGCCGGTGACGGGGTCGGTACGGTCCGGGCACAGCAGGCCGAGGGCGTCGTAGTGGCGCAGCATCCGGGCCGATACCCGGCCGTACCGGGCGAAGTCTCCGATGGTGAACATGATGCTCCCAGTGCACGGCCTCACACGGTGTGAAGGTCAAGGGCCGAGGGGACGGGGCTTCGGCGCGTGCCGCGAAGAGGCCGGACGAGCCCTCCGGACGGCCCCGGGCAAGGCAGGAGCCCCGCTCCTCCGCCGGGGCGGGGGAGCGGGGCTCCTTGGGTACTGCGTGCCGGCCGCGATCGGCCGACCCGGGCAACACAAGGCCCTTCGTTCGGATCAGACCGGGCTCACGGGGCCTGGCACCGCACCTCGCGGCGTTGTCGTCGGTCGCCATGGCTCCGCCATGACTCCCTCCTCCGCCTTGCGATGCACGGCACCGGGCCCCGCTCCCTGATCCGGCCCGATCCGAACGAACGACCTAGGCCGGGGTGACGTTCTCAGCCTGCGGGCCCTTCGGACCCTGAGTGACGTCGAAGTTCACGACCTGGTTCTCCTCGAGGGAGCGGAACCCGGACGCGTTGATCGCGGAATAGTGGACGAAGACATCCGGGCCGCCGCCGTCCTGGGCGATGAAGCCGAAGCCCTTTTCAGCGTTGAACCACTTGACGGTTCCGGTAGCCATAAGCCCTCCTTGGGCCAAAGGGTTGCCCTGCTCCAGAACCTGCAAACAAGTCTGAAAACTACAAAAGCCTGCGGGTTACATGCTCCGCAGGCTCTGTACTGCAAGGGAAACCAAACTGCAACTTGCGGCGAGCCTAGCACGCAGTCCGCGGGGAGCGGTAGAGGGAAAGATCACTTCACCCGGATGTTTGATTGAGCCGCCGAACGGCTGACGGACAGGCCCTCCCGGGAGGCGCCGGGGCGCCCCGATGACACCTGCCCACGGGTACGGGTCTAGCCTCGCGATGTGGACAATTCAACCGTCTCTCCCGTAGAAGGCGACGACCGTCGCAGCAGGCCGCGGGTCGGCCACATCCAGTTCCTGAACTGCCTCCCCCTCTACTGGGGGCTCGCGCGGACCGGGACACTGCTCGACCTGGAGCTCTCGAAGGACACCCCGGAGAGACTCAGCGAGCAACTGGTCAGGGGGGACCTCGACATCGGGCCCGTCACCCTGGTCGAGTTCCTCCGTCACGCCGACGACCTGGTCGCCCTCCCCGACATCGCCGTCGGCTGCGACGGCCCCGTCATGTCGTGCGTGATCGTGTCGCAGGTGCCCCTGGAGCAGTTGCACGGCGCCCGGGTGGCGCTGGGCTCGACCTCCCGCACCTCCGTACGCCTGGCCCAACTGCTCCTGGCCGAGCGCTACGGGGTCACGCCCGACTACTACACCTGCCCCCCCGACCTCGGCGTGATGATGCAGGAGGCCGACGCGGCCGTGCTGATCGGCGACGCCGCGCTGCGCGCCAACCTGCACGACGCGCCCCGGCTCGGGCTCCAGGTCCACGACCTGGGCAGCATGTGGAAGGAGTGGACGGGGCTGCCGTTCGTCTTCGCGGTCTGGGCGGCCCGCAAGGACTACCTGGCCTCGCACCCCCTGTACGTGGAGAAGGTGCACGAGGCGTTCCTGGCCTCCCGCGACCTCTCCCTGGAGGAGGTCACCAAGGTGGCCGAGCAGGCCGCCCGCTGGGAGGCCTTCGACGCCGAGGTGCTGGAGCGGTACTTCACCACCCTGGACTTCCGCTTCGGCCCCGACCAGCTGGCCGGGGTGCGCGAGTTCGCCCGCAGGACCGGCCCCGGAACCGGATACCCGGCCGATGTGACGGTCGAACTGCTGGGCGGCTGACACCGGCGGACGGGAAAGGCGGGGAAGTGGATGAATCCCGTACCTTCTCGTCCATCCCTTTACCCCGGACGCCGGAGGGCTCCATTTCGTTCCCGGGAATGCGCGGGAATGGCCGGGCCCTCCCGTGCGGACGTATGTCGCATAGAGGGGGGAGCTGAATAGCGCGCCCACGGGGGAACACTCCCGGTGTGCCGTTCGGTATCGCGCCGGTGAACGCCGGCGCGGGCGCGCGGCGAACGGCGTATTCGCGCCTTTCGGCATGGCGAAATCCCTGGCTTCGTTCCCTTAGGGGCCGAAATCGGCGGAAGGGGTCCCTGTGACCGGGGACCCCGGCCGCCTAGGCTGCGGGCGGAGGTCTTGGGGTTCACAGGGGGAGACCATATGCAGCCGCTCGAAGCCGGCGAACCACGCGCGATCGGCGGCTACCGGCTGATCGGCCGGCTCGGCGTGGGCGGGATGGGCCGTGTCTATCTGGGACGCAGCGCGGGCGGCCGCACCGTCGCGGTCAAGGTCGTCCATCCCCACTTCGCCCTCGACGAGCAGTTCCGCGCCCGCTTCCGCCGCGAGGTGGAGGCCGCGCGCCGGGTCGGCGCGCGGTGGACCGCCCCCGTCCTGGACGCCGACCCGGACGCGCCGGTGCCCTGGGTGGCGACCGGATACGTCGCCGGGCCGCCGCTCTCCCAAGCGGTCACCGAGCACGGGCCGCTGCCCGAGCACGCGGTGCGGGTGCTCGGCGCGGGCCTCGGCGAGGCGCTCGACGCCGTCCACGCCTACGGGCTCGTCCACCGCGACGTGAAGCCGTCCAACGTCCTGCTGGCCCTCGACGGCCCCCGGCTGATCGACTTCGGCATCGCCCGCGCGCTGGGCGCGACCGTCTCCCTCACCTCCACCGGCGTCTCCGTCGGCTCCCCCGGCTACATGGCGCCGGAGCAGATCCGGGGGCTGGACGTCTCGGGCGCGGCCGACGTCTTCTCGCTGGGCGCGGTCCTGGCGTACGCGGCGTGCGGCAGCGCCCCCTTCCTGGGCGACTCCTCCGCCGTACTCCTCTACAAGGTGGTGCACGAGGAACCCGAACTGGGCGATCTGGAGGGCGAGCTGCGGGAGCTGATCGCGGCCTGCCTCGCCAAGTGGCCCGAGGAGCGGCCCGCCCCCGCCGAGCTGGCCCGGCGGCTGGCGCCGGAGGGGGCCGCCGCGCTGGTGGGCGCCGGGTGGCTGCCGGACCCGATGGTGCGCCAGGTCAGCCGTACGGCGGTGGCCCTGCTGGACCTGGAGCCGCAGGACGACCCGGCGCGGTCGGGACCGGTGCCCTTCAGCAACGCCTCGCTGGAGAGCGGGCCGCTCGGCGCGTTCGGCCCGCCGCTGCCCGAACCGCCGTCCGCGCCGCCGTCCGTGGGACCAGGGACGGGGCCCGGTCCGTCGTCGGGTCTCTCCGGTCCCTGGGGGCCCGAGGGACCGGGGGAGCCGTTCGTCGGCGCCCCAGGCACCGGCGGGGTACGGCGCGGGCGGCGGGTCAGCTGCACCGTCGCGCTCGCCGTGGCCGGGGCGCTCGCCGCCGTCACGGTCGGGGCGGCGCTGCTGGGCGACCTGATCCCGTTCGGCGACGACGACCGGCACGGGAACGAGGGGGCGGCGCGGCCCTCGGCCACCGGGTCCGAGGCGCCGGGGGCGTCCGACGCCGGGACGGCGCCGGTGAGCGCGCTGCCCGAGCCCTTCGTCGGGACCTGGCAGGGCGCCGCCACCGAGCGCACCGGACTGCCGCACGGCACGGTCACCGCCGTGTTCACCGAGGGAGCCAAGGGCGAGGACGTGGTCCGGCTGACGCACCGTCTCGACGTACTGGGGACGAGCGTCGTCTGCGAGAGCGTCGGCAGGCTCGTCTCCGGCACGGCCACCGAGCTGAAGATCCGCGAACGCCCTGACCCCGGGAAGACGGACGGCGCCCTGTGCACCGGCGGCGACGCGGACCTCGACTTCACCCTCAACGACGACGGCACCCTCCGCTACCGCTCCCACGAAGAGGCCGCGGGCACGCCGAAGGGCACGCTCACCCGGTCCGGCCGCTGAGGCGACACAGGGCTGGCGTAGGCTGGATCGGTCCGCGGATCCGTAGAAAAACCGCCGAAAGGTGACAGCCCGGTGACCGAGAAGGCCGACCTTCAGCCCGTCCTCGACCGTGCCGCCGCAGGCGGGAGGATCACCCCGCAGGAGGCGCTCGACCTCTACCGGTCGGCCCCGCTGCACGCGCTGGGCGCGGCCGCCGACGCCGTGCGCCGCCGCCGGTACGCCGGTACGGAGCACATCGCGACGTACATCATCGAACGCAACATCAACTACACCAACGTCTGCGTCACCGCCTGCCGGTTCTGCGCCTTCTACGCCGCGCCGAAGGACACCGCCAAGGGCTGGTCCCGCGACCTCGACGACATCCTGCGCCGCTGCGCGGAGACGGTCGAACTGGGCGGCACGCAGATCATGTTCCAGGGCGGACACCACCCGGACTACGGCGTGGAGTACTACGAGGAGCACTTTTCCGCGATCAAGAAGGCCTTCCCCCAGCTGGTCATCCACTCGCTGGGCGCCTCCGAGATCGAGCACATGGCCCGTATCTCCGGTGTCCCGGCCGAGGAGGCGATCTCCCGGATCCACGCCGCGGGCCTGGACTCCTTCGCCGGTGCCGGTGCCGAGCTGCTGCCGGCCCGGCCGCGCAAGGCCATCGCCCCGCTCAAGGAGAGCGGCGAACGCTGGCTGGAGATCATGGAGATCGCCCACAAGCTGGGTGTCGAGTCCACCTCCACCATGCTGATGGGCACCGGCGAGACCAACGCCGAGCGCATCGAGCACCTGCGGATGATCCGTGACGTGCAGGACCGGACGGGTGGCTTCCGGGCCTTCATCCCGTACACCTACCAGCCGGAGAACAACCACCTCAAGGGCCGGACGCAGGCCACCCTCTTCGAGTACCTGCGGATGATCGCCATCGCCCGGCTCTTCCTCGACAACGTCGCCCACATCCAGGGCTCGTGGCTGACCACCGGCAAGGAGGTCGGCCAGCTCTCCCTGCACTACGGCGCGGACGACCTCGGCTCGATCATGCTGGAGGAGAACGTCGTCTCCTCGGCCGGGGCCAAGCACCGCTCCAACCGGCTGGAGATCATCGACCTGATCCGCAAGGCGGGCCGGGTCCCCGCGCAGCGTGCCACCACCTACGAGCACCTGGTCGTCCACGAGGACCCGGCGCTGGACCCGGTCGACGAGCGGGTGGTCTCGCACATCTCGTCCACCGCCATCGCGGGCGGCACCGCGCACCCCGAGCTGAAGCTCCTCGACGCCAACTGACGCCCCCGTGCTGACGATCCACACCGCCGACGCGGTCCTCGGCGCCCCCGACGGGGCGGACTCCGTGGCCGTGGACGGCGGGCTCGTCGTCGCGGTCGGCCCGTTCGAGCGGGTGTCGGCGGCCTTTCCGGCGGCCCGGGTGCGGCGCTGGTCCGGGCTGATCGGCCGGGGGCTGGTGAACGTCACGGCGCCGGAGCTGCTGGAGGCGGTCTACCACCCCGACCCGCGCGAGGCCGGCACGCTCGGCACCGAACCGCTCTCCGGCGCGGCGCTCGCCCCGCTCGCCATGGACGACGCCCGGTGGGGCGCCAGCGCCCGGCGCGGGCTGCAACGGATGCTGCGGCACGGCACGACCGCCGTCGCCGGGACGTTCACCCGGCCCGCCGTGCGTACGGCGGTGGCCCGTTCGGGCCTGCGCCTCCTGCCACCGGTGGACCGGGACGCCTGGCCGCCGGTCTCCCTCGACCCGCTGGCCGGCCCCGGCGCCCCGGTCGGCCCGCCGGCCGTGGAAGGCCCGGCGGACCTGGCGGTGTTCGACGTACGGGACGCCGGGGAGCTGGCCGCGCGGGGCGCGGGCCGGTGCGTCGCCACCGTGCTCGGCGGGCGCCTCCTGTTCCGCGCGAGCTGATCCCCGGCGGGGCGGGTCTCCGTACGGGCCGGGGGCCGACACGAGCCAGGACCGGCCCCCAGGCCCGGCGCCGCACGGAGGCCGGGCCCCGGGCCGGGTGCCTCACGGCACCGCCGGGCCTCCCAGATAGGTGCCGTCCGCGGTGTACGGCCAGGCGTTGGACACGCAGCCCTTCAGGCCCTTGATCTGCTGCATCATCGCGGGGGCGGGCTTGCCCGGACCGGGGCAGGTCTCGTGGCCGTGGCCCAGCCAGTGGCCGACCTCGTGGTTGATGATCAGTGCCCGGTACTCGGCCGGGGAGCCGTCGAACGTCGGTGAACCCAGTTGCCAGCGGCGGAGGTTGACCATGACGTTCTTCCCGCCGCGGCAGTTCACCTCGCCGCCCGTGTCCAGGTCGTACTGCCCGCACAGCTTGTCGGTGGTGGCCGGGGTCCCGATGCGGATCACCAGCCCGGCGGAGTCGTCGGCGACCTGGCGGAAGCTGCGGGTGCCCTGCTCGTTCCAGCCGCGCGGGTCGTCGAGGATCGCGGCCACGTCCTCGGCGGCGCTGTCCGGGTCCACGCCGATGCCGTCCTCCACCTCGACCCGGTAGGCGAGGCCGCCGCCGGAGGTGGTGACGGCCGCGCGGGCCACCGTGAAGGTGCCGGACCCCTTCTCGGGTACGGAGTCCGGGTCCACCTCCGTCTCGCCGGGTGAGGCCTTGGGGGACGCCGGGGCCTTCGGGCTCGCCGACGCCTTCGGGGGCGGAGGCGACGCGGTGGTCGAGGCGGGGCCGGTGGGCGCCCGGTCGGCGGCGACCGCGTCGTCGTCGTGCTGCCAGGGAGGATCGACCAGGAGGAACGCGGCGGCGGCGACCGCGAAGACCGCCCCGGCGAAGACCGCCCGGCGTCTCCGCCGCTGTTTACGGCGCCGCAGGGACAGCTTCCTCGGCCGCGCGCGCGAGGGACCGCGCCCCCCGGGAGTGGCCCCCTGCCTCCGGCGCGAGCCGGAGGCGCCGCGTATTCGACGTGTGCTTTCACTGTGCATGTTCTGGTGAGTATCCGTGGTGTCGATGTGATCGTCCAAAGTTGATCTGCAACGGGGCGCGCCCTGGGCCGGGACCGGGTGCCCGTCCGCCTCCCGTGCCACCTGACACGGGTCCTCCTCCCGGGCCGGGAGTGGGAGTTGACCGGTCGTCACCGACGCGGACGCGTCCCTCCCCTCGTCCGGGGAGACCGTCGGCGGGCCGGCGCCCGTCCCGTACCGGAAGGCGGCCGGCGCGGGGCGTGCCCCGCGCGCGACGACGGCCGCGCTCCCGTGCGTGACGCGCATCGGCCCCCTCTTCCTCCGGCTCTTCTTCCGGTCCCCGGTGGTTCTCCCCCCTGTATGAGTGGTGTCGGCATCAAAAGGTTGAAGGCCGTTCCACACCGGCGAGGGCGAGAGGGGGGCGGGCTGCTTGAATGGGAGGGTGACCCGAGCATCCCTGGAAAAGCAGCCGCACGAAGTCGCCTCGATGTTCGACGACGTGGCGGCGAACTACGACCTGACCAACGATGTGATCTCCCTCGGGCAGGCAAGGCGCTGGCGCAAGGAGGTCGCCAGGGCGGTGGACGCCCGCCCGGCGCAGAAGATCCTCGACCTCGCGGCCGGTACGGCGACCTCCTCGCAGCCGTTCGCGCGGGCCGGTGCCTATGTGGTGCCCTGCGACTTCTCGATCGGCATGCTGAGGGTCGGCAAGCGGCGCCACCCGTGGATGCCGTTCACGGCGGGCGACGGCACGAAGCTCCCGTTCAAGGACGAGACCTTCGACGCGGTCACCATCTCCTTCGGGCTGCGCAACATCCAGGACACCGACCAGGCACTGCGTGAGCTGTACCGGGTGACGAAGCCCGGCGGACGGGTCGTGATCTGTGAGTTCTCCCAGCCGACCTGGGCGCCGTTCCGCCGGGTCTACACCGAGTACCTGATGCGCGCCCTGCCGCCGGTCGCCCGCACGGTGTGCAGCAACCCGGACGCCTACGTCTACCTCGCCGAGTCGATCCGCGCCTGGCCCGACCAGGCGGGCCTGGCCGGGCTGCTGAAGAAGGCGGGCTGGTCGCGGGTCGCCTGGCGCGACCTCACGGGCGGGGTCGTCGCCCTGCACCGGGGCGTCCGCGCCTGAGACCGGGGCGGCGGCCCGCTCCGCCGCCGCGCCCGGCAGGGCGGGCCCAAAAAGCTGCCCGGACCCGCCCGGTACGGACCCGGGGCCTCAGACCCCGGTCAGAGCTCCAGCCGGAAGCAGTACGCCTCCTGCTGGGACACCGGCGTCGTGTACGTCTCGGCCTGCCGCATGCCGAGCCGCCGGGCGACCGCGATCGAGCGTTCGTTGCGCGCGTTGACCATCGCCACGACCTCCGACACGCCCCTGGCGCGTGCCCGTTCCAGCGTGGTCCGGGCCGCGGCGGTCGCGTAACCGCGCCCCCACGCCGGGCGGGCCAGCCGCCAGCCGATCTCGATCTCGCCGACCGGGCCGAACGACGGGTGCGGCCACGGCTGGGCGCCCGTGAAGCCGAGCACCTGACCGGTGTCGTCCAGCAGGGTCCACAGGCACAGGCCGTGCTCCGCGTCGTGCCGCCGCTGGCGGGCGGTCAGCTCCTCGTAGACCGAGAGCTCCGCCGCCCGGCCGCCGTGGAATTCCATCACTTCCGGGTCGTCGAAGACCCGGTGCCAGGCGAGGGCGTCCTCGTCGGTGGGGACACGAAGGCGGACCAAGGGAGCGGCGGGAGGCGCGAGCGACATCTGGGAGCCCTTCGGAGTCGGAACGGCAAGCCCCCATAGACTGCACGCGACAGGTGCCGCGCGGCACGCGATTTCGAGTCTTCGGGAGATCCGGACGTGACCGAGCAGCCCTTGTCCGAACACAGCGCGGACGTCATCGTCGTCGGTGCGGGCCCCGCCGGCTCCACGACCGCGTACTACCTCGCCAAGTCCGGGCTCGACGTCCTCCTCCTGGAGAAGACCGCCTTCCCCCGGGAGAAGGTGTGCGGCGACGGCCTCACCCCCCGCGCCACCAAGCAGCTCGTCTCCATGGGCATCGACATCTCCGAAGAGGCCGGCTGGCTGCGCAACAAGGGCCTGCGCATCATCGGCGGCGGTGTCCGCCTCCAGCTGGACTGGCCCGAGCTGGCCTCGTACCCGGACTACGGACTGGTCCGCAAGCGCGACGACTTCGACGAGCAGCTGGCCCGGCAGGCGCAGAAGGCCGGCGCCCGCCTCCACGAGCGGTGCAACGTCGGCGCCCCGGTCCTCGACGCCCGTACCGGCCGCATCACCGGCGTGCACGCCAAGCTCGGCGAGGAGAAGACCCCGGTCACCTTCCACGCCCCGCTGGTCGTCGCCGCCGACGGCAACTCCACCCGGCTCTCCCTGGCCATGGGGCTGCACCGCCGCGAGGACCGTCCGATGGGTGTCGCGGTCCGGACGTACTTCACCTCGCCCCGGCACGACGACGACTACCTCGAATCCTGGCTGGAGCTGTGGGACCGGCGCGGCGCCGAGGACCGGCTGCTGCCCGGCTACGGCTGGGTCTTCGGCATGGGCGACGGCACCTCCAACGTCGGCCTCGGCATCCTCAACTCCTCGTCCGCCTTCCGCGAGCTGGACTGGCGCGAGGTGCTGAAGGCCTGGTGCGCCTCGATGCCCGAGGACTGGGGTTTCACCCCCGACAACATGACGACGCCGATCCGGGGCGCCGCGCTGCCCATGGCCTTCAACCGGCAGCCGCACTACACCAAGGGGCTGCTGCTGGTCGGTGACGCGGGCGGCCTGGTCAACCCGTTCAACGGCGAGGGCATCGCGTACGCCATGGAGTCGGGGCAGCTCGCCGCCGACGTCATCACGCAGGCCCAGGCCCGCGCGACGGCGGCCCAGCGCGAACTGGCCCTCCAGCACTACCCGAAGGTCCTCAAGGACACCTACGGCGGTTACTACACGCTGGGCCGCGCCTTCGTGAAGATGATCGGCAACCCCAAGGTCATGAAGATCGCGACCCAGCGGGGCCTGACCCACCCGCTGCTGATGAAGTTCACGCTGAAGATGCTCGCCAACCTGACCGACCCCACGGGCGGCGACGCCATGGACCGTGTCATCAACGGGCTCTCCAAGGTCGCCCCGAAGGCCTGAGCGAAGCGGCCGGGGGCGCCGGCCGACCCTGCGGTAGGTTTGCGGACCATGCGGGCAATGGGGGCGTGGAGCGCCGGCGGCTGCCGTCGGCTGGGTGCGGCGGGCGCGGCGGCGGCCGTCCTGGGCGGCTGGGCGGTCGGAGCTCTGCCGGCCCACGATCCGTGGGGCCTGTGGGTCCCGCACGGCACGGCGGTGCGGGCGGCGGGATACGCGCTGGCCTACGCCGGACTGACCGCGCTCGTCGTCGCCTGGTGGCTGTACGGCAGGGCGGGCGCCGGTGTCCGTCACAGCCTGGTCACCCTGGTCTGGTGGACCGCGCCGTTCGTCCTGGCACCGCCGCTCTACAGCGCCGACGTCTACAGCTATCTCGCCCAGGGCACGATGGTCCTCGAAGGGCACGACGTCTACAGCGTGGGCCCGTCCGTCCTGGACCCCGCGGGGCCGGGCGGCGACGCGGCGGCGAGCGTCGGAGGGCACTGGACCGACACCCCGGCGCCGTACGGCCCGTTCTTCCTGATCCTCGCCCGGGGCACCGCCTGGCTGACCGGCGGCACGATCGTCCCGGGTGTCCTGCTGATGCGGCTCATCGCCCTCGGGGCCCTGGCCCTGATCGCCTGGGCGCTGCTGCGGCTGGCCCGCGAGCACGGCCGCGACGGCGGCGCCGCGCTCTGGCTGGGCGCCTTGAACCCGCTGCTGCTCATGCACGTGGTGGGCGGGCTGCACAACGACGGGCTGATGGCCGGACTCATGCTGGCGGGCGCGGTGTTCGCGCTGCGCGGGAGGTGGGTCACCGGCTCGGCGCTCATCGGGCTCGCCATGATGGTCAAGTCGCCCGCCGCGGTGGCGCTGCTGTTCGTCGGCGTCGTGGTGGGCCGGGCGGCCGCCGGTCCGCTCGTCCGCCGGGTCGCCAAGGGGCTGCTGGGCCCCGGAGCGGTCGCGGGGGCGGTCGTGGTCGCGGTGACGCTGCTGGGCGGCACCGGCTTCGGCTGGCTGGGCACCCAGGGCGTCGCGGGCCGTATCCACACCGCGCTCTCGGCCAGCAGCGACCTGGGACTCGGCCTCGGGGAGCTGGGGCGGCTGCTGTTCGGCACCGACCCGGACCCGGTCAAGTCGGCCGTGCAGAACGCCGGCCTGGCGGCGGCCCTGGTGCTGATCGCCGTGCTGGCCCACCGCTCCGCCACCGGCCGTACGCGGCCGGTCCACGCGCTGGGGCTCGCGCTGGTGGCGCTGGTGGCCCTCTCCCCGATGGTGCAGCCGTGGTACCTGCTGTGGGGCACGGTGGTGCTCGCCGCCACCGCGGGCACGGGCCGGGTCCGCGACACGGTCGCGGTGCTGTCGGCGGCGCTGGTCTACGAGACGCAGCCCTCGGGGTCCACCCCGGTCTACGGGTTCGTGCTGGCCGGGCTCACCTGCGCGCTGGGCGTGCTGCTCGTACGCCGTGGCGCGGCCGGGGAGGGGCGCGGGCCGGCACGGGAGGTCTCCGGGGACGACCGGCCCGGACGCGACGGCCCCACGGCGGCCCGGGACACCACGGCCCCGGACGCGGCAGCCCCGGACGCGACGGCCCGCGCATGACGAAGGCCCGCGCATGACGAAGGGCCGTCACTCCCGAGCGGGGGAGCGACGGCCCGAAGCGGTGCGCGACCGCTTGTGAATCAGAGAACGCGGACCGCGCCCGACGGCGGGTCGTAGTCCAGGGAGCGCTGCACCACACCGGTGCTGGAGTTCTGCGCGCCGACGAACTGGCCGCCGCCCACGTAGACGCCCACGTGGTACGCGCTGCCCGCGCCACCCCAGTACAGGATGTCGCCCGGCTGAAGGTTGCTCAGCGAGACCTGCGTGCCGGCCGTCGACTGGCTCTGCGAGACACGCGGCAGGTCGACGCCCACCGTGCGGAACGCGGCCTGGACGAGCCCGGAGCAGTCCCACGAGTTGGGGCCGGTGCCGCCGGAGACGTACGCGTCGCCGACGTGGGACTGGACGAACGCGACGACAGAGGCCGCGGAGCCCGTGGCGCTGGAGGAGTACGACACCGTCGAGGCGGACGCCGCCGTCGAACCGGAGGAGGAGGACGAGCCGGAGGGGGCGCTGAGCGTGGTGCGCGCGGCGGTACGGGAGGCGCGCTCGGCGGCCTCCGCCTTGGCCTTGGCCTCGGCCTCCGCCTTCTTCTTCGCCTCCGCCTTGCGGACGGCCTCCGCCTTGGCCTTCTTGGCCTTCTTGGCCGCGTCGGTCGCCGCGGCCTCCTCGTTCGCCCGGGTCTCCAGGTCCAGGGCGACCTGCTGCGTCGCCTGGGCGGACGCGGCGACGGTGGTGGAGAGCCCGGCGGTGATGGTGGGCATCTCAAGGGTCTGGGTCACCGGCTCGGCCTGGGCCGGACCGGCGGCACCCGCGACCGCGATGGTGCTGAGGACGCCACCGGCAACTCCTGCCCGCAGGGCCGTCTTCGAGGCACTCTGGCGGGGTTTCCGGTGGCTGGGTATGTGAGCGGTGTGGGACATGGGTACTAGCGCTATCAGGGCTGTAGGGGTCCCATCAAGAAACGTGGGCTGCGACACAGTTGCGTACGGAATCTGTGAATCCGCTTGTCGGGGGCCCTTATTGACGCCGTAAGGGGCATACCGGGCGTTGGTGATCATGGCCGTGATCACGGGTTTTCGGCAATACGCCCGAATTGCCCGCCACTTACCATCCGTTCGCGTGGTTGGCCAAGCCCTCTTTCCGGGGAACCGCTCGGCTTGTGGCGCAGGTCACAGGGTGGTGCGCGCCTAGGAGGCGCCCTCGCGCCCGCGCCCCGAGGGTGTCCGGGTGGGGCGGTCACTTGTCATGGCATGCCCTGTTGGTGAGTCATGTCCGTTTCCCGGGCGGCTCGTCGGCCGCCGTCGCGGGGGCCTGTCCGGAAGCTCGTGAATGCGCGCGCATTGTCCACATCGGTACCCCGGCCCCCCTCGTCCGGGTGGTCGAGGCGTGCGGTCGCTTCATATATCACCCCGCACGCGTCCAGCACCAATTTGCTTGTACCGTCCGTCGATTGATAGAGCGCGACGCCTTTGACCTGCCATGACGCACTCGAATGTCACGTCTCGTGATCACTCGGCCGCTTCGCGTGCGAAGATCACCGCTCATCCGACTTCATGATCGTTCGTCAGGTGGTGGAGATCACAAAGACGTTGGCGCACCCCGTGTCGCAGATCACAGGACGGCGGGCATAGGATGCGGGGCAGTCGGGCTTGTGAACTGCCTCACATGTGCACGATCTTGATGAGGTGGCGAGCCGGTCGCCCGATGCGGTCCAACGGTCAAGGACGACTGGAAGGAGCGAGGAGCGTGAATGCCTACGCGCCCATCCTCGTGCTCGGCGCCCTGGGGGCAGGGTTTGCGATCTTCTCCGTGGTCATGGCCACGCTTATCGGCCCCAAGCGGTACAACCGGGCAAAGCTCGAAGCGTACGAGTGCGGTATCGAACCCACACCCACGCCGGCCGGAGGCGGCCGCTTCCCCATCAAGTACTACCTGACGGCGATGCTGTTCATCGTCTTCGACATCGAGATCGTCTTCCTCTATCCCTGGGCGGTCACCTTCGACGCCCTGGGGATCTTCGGGCTCGTGGAGATGCTGCTCTTCGTGCTCACCGTCTTCGTCGCCTACGCGTATGTGTGGCGCCGGGGCGGCCTGGAATGGGACTGAGGGGCTGAGGGGCACACCATGGGACTCGAAGAGAAGCTGCCGAGCGGCTTCGTTCTGACCACTGTCGAACAGGCCGCCGGGTGGGTGCGGAAGTCCTCCGTCTTCCCCGCCACCTTCGGCCTCGCCTGTTGCGCCATCGAGATGATGACCACCGGGGCCGGGCGCTACGACCTGGCCCGCTTCGGCATGGAGGTCTTCCGCGGCTCGCCGCGGCAGGCGGACCTGATGATCGTCGCGGGGCGGGTGAGCCAGAAGATGGCCCCCGTCCTGAGGCAGGTCTACGACCAGATGCCGAGCCCCAAGTGGGTCATCTCCATGGGGGTTTGCGCGTCATCAGGCGGAATGTTCAACAATTACGCCATTGTTCAGGGTGTTGATCATATTGTCCCGGTCGATATCTATCTGCCCGGATGCCCGCCGCGCCCCGAGATGCTGATGGACGCCATCCTCAAGCTCCACCAGAAGATCCAGGGCACCAAGCTCGGGGTCAACGCGGAGGAGGCCGCCCGCGAGGCGGAGGAGGCGGCCCTCAAGGCGCTCCCCCTGATCGAGATGAAGGGGCTGCTGCGGTGAGCGACGAACTCAACACCAACAGCGGCCAGGTGCCCGCGCCCAACGACCGCTCCGGCGAGGTCATCGGCGTACGCAAGGGCATGTTCGGCGCGAACAACGGCGGCGACACCTCCGGATACGGCGGCCTCGTCCGGAGCGTGACCCTGCCGGGCGCCTCCTCCAGGCCGTACGGCGGCTGGTTCGACGAGGTGGCCGACGAGCTGGAGGGAGCCCTGGAGGAACAGGGCCTGCTGCCCGCCGAGGTCATCACGAAGACCGTCGTCGACCGGGCCGAACTCACCTTCCACATCGCCCGCGAGCACCTGCTCCAGGTCGCCCGCACCCTGCGCGACGACCCCGCCCTGCGCTTCGAGCTCTGCACCGGGGTGAGCGGCGTGCACTACCTGGGGGACACGGGCCGTGAGCTGCACGCGGTCTACCACCTGCGGTCGCTGACCCACGGGCGGCTGATCCGCCTGGAGGTGTCCGCCCCGGACAGCGACCCGCACATCCCGTCCCTGGTCGAGGTCTACCCGACCAACGACTGGCACGAGCGCGAGACCTACGACTTCTTCGGGCTGGTCTTCGACGGGCACCCCGCCCTCACCCGGATCATGATGCCGGACGACTGGCAGGGCTTCCCGCAGCGCAAGGACTACCCACTGGGCGGCATCGCCGTCGAGTACAAGGGCGCCAAGATCCCGGCTCCGGACCAGCGGAGGTCGTACAGCTGATGACCACTCCCCGAGCAACGCCCCGCACCACCACCGAGGGGACCGTGTACACGGTCACCGGCGGCGACTGGGACGAGGTCGTCGAGTCCGCCGCCAAGGCCGACGACGAACGCATCATCGTCAACATGGGTCCCCAGCACCCGTCCACACACGGCGTGCTGCGGCTGATCCTGGAGATCGACGGCGAGACCGTCCAGGAGGCCCGCTGCGGTATCGGCTACCTCCACACCGGTATCGAGAAGAACCTCGAATTCCGCAGCTGGACCCAGGGCACCACCTTCGTCACCCGCATGGACTACCTCACCCCCTTCTTCAACGAGGCGGCCTACTGCCTCGGGGTCGAGAAGCTCCTCGGCATCGAGGACCAGGTCCCCGACCGGGCGACCGTCCTGCGCGTGCTGCTGATGGAGCTCAACCGGATCTCTTCGCACCTGGTGTGCGTCGCCACCGGCGGCATGGAGCTGGGCGCCACGACGATCATGATCTACGGCTTCCGCGACCGTGAACTCGTCCTCGACCTCTTCGAGCTGATCACCGGTCTGCGGATGAACCACGCGTTCATCCGGCCCGGCGGCCTGGCCCAGGACCTCCCGCCCGGCGCGGTGGACCGGATCCGCGAGACGATCGGGACCCTGAAGAAGAACCTGCCGGAGTACGACAAGCTCGCCACCGGCAACCCCATCTTCAAGGCCCGGATGCGCGACGTCGGCTACCTCGACCTGGCCGGCTGCATGGCGCTCGGCGCCACCGGCCCGGTGCTCAGGTCCGCCGGCCTCCCGCACGACCTGCGCAGGACCGACCCGTACTGCGGTTACGAGACGTACGACTTCGAGGTGCCCACCGCGGACACCTGCGACGCCTACGGCCGCTTCCTCATCCGGCTGGAGGAGATGCGGCAGTCGCTCCGGATCGTCGAGCAGTGCCTGGACCGGCTGGAGCCGGGCCCGGTCATGGTCGCCGACAAGAAGATCGCCTGGCCCGCGCAGCTCGCGCTCGGCCCCGACGGTCTCGGCAACTCGCTCGACCACATCAAGAACATCATGGGCACCTCCATGGAGGCCCTGATCCACCACTTCAAGCTGGTGACCGAGGGCTTCCGGGTCCCGGCCGGGCAGACGTACACCGCCATGGAGTCCCCCAAGGGCGAACTGGGCGTGCACGTCGTCTCGGACGGCGGCACCCGCCCCTTCCGGGTCCACTTCCGCGACCCGTCCTTCACCAACCTCCAGGCCATGGCGGCGATGTGCGAGGGCGGCCAGGTGGCCGACGTCATCGTCGCCGTCGCGTCCATCGACCCCGTGATGGGAGGCGTCGACCGGTGACCGCGTCCGAGCGAGAAGTCAGTCTGGGGATGCCGCAGCTCCCCGCCCCCGCCTACCCGGCCGACGTGCTGGCCCGGCTCGAAGCGGACGCGAAGGAGGTGATCGCCCGCTACCCCGACAGCCGCTCGGCCCTGCTGCCGCTGCTCCACCTGACGCAGTCCGAGGAGGGCTTCGTCTCCCGTACGGGCATGGCCTTCTGCGCCGAGCGGCTCGGCCTCACCACCGCCGAGGTGACCGCCGTCGCCACCTTCTACTCGATGTACCGGCGCAAGCCGAGCGGTGACTACCAGGTGGGGGTCTGCACCAACACCCTGTGCGCGGTCATGGGCGGCGACGCCATCTACGACCGGCTCAAGGAGCACCTCGGCGTCGGCAAGAACGAGACCACCGAGGACGGCAAGGTCACCCTGGAGAACATCGAGTGCAACGCGGCCTGCGACTTCGCGCCCGTGGTGATGGTCAACTGGGAGTTCTTCGACAACCAGACCCCGGAGAGCGCCACCCGGCTCGTGGACGACCTGATCGCCGGGCGGACCGTCGAACCCACCCGCGGCGCCCCCCTGTGCACCTACAAGGAGACGGCCCGGATCCTGGCCGGCTTCCCCGACACCCGCCCCGGCGCCGTCGAGGCGACCGGCGGGGCGGGCCCCGCCTCCCTGGTCGGGCTGAAGCTCGCCAAGGGTGAGGCCGCCCCGCAGGCACGGGTCGTCGGCCCGCGGGGCGAGGCACCCCGCGACACCCCGGCGCACGAACCGTCGCCGACCGAGCACCTCAGCTCGCACGACGCACCGCAGCAGACATCGGCCTCCGACCCGGCGAACCCGGCCGGGCCCGCAGCCGAGGAGGGGGAGTGATGACCTTGGCCGCCGAGATCGACCAGAACGGGACCAGCCCCGAGAAGCTCCTGTCCCCGGTCCTGTCCGCCTTCTGGGACGAGCCGGAGCCCTGGACGCTGGAGACCTACCGCCGACACGACGGCTACGAGGGCCTGCGCAAGGCCCTGGCCATGCCGCCCGACGACCTCATCGCGTACGTCAAGGACTCCGGTCTGCGCGGACGCGGCGGTGCCGGCTTCCCCACCGGGATGAAGTGGCAGTTCATCCCGCAGGGCGACGGCAAGCCGCACTACCTGGTGGTCAACGCCGACGAGTCGGAACCCGGGACCTGCAAGGACATCCCGCTCCTCTTCGCCAACCCGCACAGCCTCATCGAGGGCATCGTGATCGCCTGCTACGCGATCCGCTCCTCGCACGCCTTCATCTATCTGCGGGGCGAGGTCGTCCCCGTACTGCGGCGGCTGCACGAGGCGGTCCGCGAGGCGTACGCGGCGGGCTACCTCGGCACGGACATCATGGGCTCGGGACTCGATCTCGAACTCACCGTCCACGCGGGCGCGGGCGCCTACATCTGCGGCGAGGAGACGGCGCTGCTCGACTCGCTCGAAGGACGGCGCGGCCAGCCCCGGCTGCGTCCCCCCTTCCCCGCGGTCGCCGGTCTGTACGCCTGCCCCACCGTGGTGAACAACGTCGAGTCCATCGCCTCGGTTCCCGCGATCCTGAACCGGGGCAAGGACTGGTTCAGGTCGATGGGCAGCGAGAAGTCCCCGGGCTTCACCCTCTACTCCCTCAGCGGCCACGTCACCAGCCCCGGCCAGTACGAGGCGCCGCTCGGCATCACCCTGCGCCAACTGCTCGACATGAGCGGCGGGATGCGGGCCGGGCACCGGCTGAAGTTCTGGACCCCCGGCGGCTCCTCCACCCCGATGTTCACCGACGAACACCTCGACGTCCCGCTGGACTACGAGGGCGTCGGCGCCGCCGGGTCCATGCTCGGCACCAAGGCCCTCCAGTGCTTCGACGAGACCACCTGTGTGGTCCGGGCCGTCACCCGGTGGACCGAGTTCTACGCCCACGAGTCCTGCGGCAAGTGCACACCCTGCCGTGAAGGCACCTACTGGCTCGTCCAGTTGCTCCGTGACATCGAGGCCGGCAAGGGAGAGGCGGCCGACCTCGACAAGCTGAACGACATCGCCGACAACATAAACGGCAAGTCGTTCTGCGCCCTCGGCGACGGCGCCGCCTCACCGATCTTCTCCTCGCTGAAGTACTTCCGCGAGGAGTACGAGCAGCACATCACCGGCAAGGGCTGCCCCTTCGATCCGGCCAGGTCGACCCTCTGGGCCGACGACACCGACGACACGACCGCTCACCGGGGGGTGAACGCATGACAGTCACCACGAGTGCGCCCTCCGGGGGCGGCGAGGCGGCCGTCCCGCCCGAGGACCTCGTCACGCTGACCATCGACGGCATCGAGATCAGCGTCCCCAAGGGGACCCTGGTCATCCGGGCCGCCGAACTCCTCGGCATCGAGATCCCGCGCTTCTGCGACCATCCGCTGCTCGACCCGGCCGGTGCCTGCCGGCAGTGCATCGTGGAGGTGGAGGGCCAGCGCAAGCCGATGGCCTCCTGCACCATCACCTGCACCGACGGCATGGTCGTCAAGTCGCAGATCACCTCGCCCGTCGCGGAGAAGGCCCAGAAGGGGGTGATGGAGCTCCTGCTCATCAACCACCCGCTGGACTGCCCGGTCTGCGACAAGGGCGGCGAATGCCCCCTCCAGAACCAGGCGATGTCGCACGGCGGGACCGACTCCCGCTTCGACGGCAAGAAGCGCACCTTCGAGAAGCCGGTGCCGATCTCCACCCAGGTGCTGCTGGACCGCGAGCGGTGCGTCCTCTGCGCCCGCTGCACCCGCTTCTCCAACCAGGTGGCCGGCGACCCGATGATCGAGCTGATCGAACGCGGGGCGCTCCAGCAGGTCGGTACGGGCGAGGGCGACCCCTTCGAGTCGTACTTCTCCGGCAACACCATCCAGATCTGCCCGGTCGGGGCACTCACCTCGGCCGCGTACCGGTTCCGCTCCCGCCCCTTCGACCTGGTCTCCACGCCCTCGGTCTGCGAGCACTGCGCGGGCGGCTGCGCCACCCGCACCGACCACCGGCGCGGCAAGGTCATGCGGCGGCTCGCCGCCAACGAGCCCGAGGTCAACGAGGAGTGGCTCTGCGACAAGGGCCGCTTCGGCTTCCGCTACGCCCAGCAGCGCGACCGGCTCACCACCCCGCTGGTCCGCAACGCGGACGGCGTGCTGGAGAAGGCGAGCTGGCCCGAGGCGCTGCGGGTTGCGGCGGATGGGCTCTCGGCCGCACACGGCCGGGCCGGTGTCCTCACCGGCGGCCGGCTGACCGTCGAGGACGCCTACGCGTACAGCAAGTTCGCCCGCGTCGCCCTCGGCACCAACGACATCGACTTCCGGGCCCGGACGCACAGCGCCGAGGAGGCCGACTTCCTCGCCGCCCGGGTGGCCGGACGAGGCCGTGACCTGGACGGCGGCGGGATCACCTACACCGCGCTGGAGAAGGCCCCGGCGGTCCTGCTGGTGGGCTTCGAGTCCGAGGAGGAGGCCCCCGGCGTCTTCCTGCGGCTGCGCAAGGCCCACCGCAAGCGCGGCCAGCGGACGTTCGCGCTCGCCTCGCACGCCAGCCGCGGCCTCGCCAAGGCGGGCGGCACCCTGCTCGCCGCCGCGCCCGGCACCGAGACCGAGTGGCTGGACGCGCTGGCGGGCGGGGTCGGCCTGGAGGCCGACGGCACCGCCGCCGCCGAGGCACTGCGCGGGGAAGGCGCCGTGATCGTGATCGGGGAGCGGCTCGCCACCGTGCCCGGCGCGCTGACCGCCGTACTGCGCACCGCCGCGGCCACCGGTGCCACACCGGTGTGGATCCCGCGGCGGGCCGGTGAGCGCGGCGCGCTGGAGGCGGGGGCCATCCCGACCCTGCTGCCCGGAGGCCGTCCGGCCACCGACCCGCGAGCCCGCGCGGAGGTCGCGGCGCTCTGGGGCGTCGCCCAGCTCCCCACCGGCCACGGCCGCGACACCGGCCAGATCGTGGAGGCCGCGGCCACCGGCGAGCTGGCGGCGCTGCTGGTCGCGGGCGTGGACCCGGAGGATCTGCCCGACCCGGCACGCGCCCTGCGGGCGCTGGACGAGGTCGGCTTCCTGGTCTCGCTGGAGCTGCGGCCGGGCGCGGTCACCGAGCGCGCCGACGTGGTGCTGCCCGTCGCGGCCGTCGCGGAGAAGGCCGGGACCTTCCTCAACTGGGAGGGCAGGGCGCGGATGTTCGAGGCCGCGCTCAAGCCCGAGCAGCTGCCCCGGACGCTCTGCCCGTCCGACGCCCGGGTGCTGCACATGCTGGCCGACGCCCTCGACGTCCACCTGGCCCTGCCCGACCTGGGGGCCGCCCGGCGCGAGCTCGACCGGCTCGCCGGCTGGCAGGGATCCCGCGCGGAGGACCCCCGGGAGTCCTCCCGGCCGCTGCCCCGGCCCGGCGACGGCGAGGCGGTCCTCGCGGGCCACCGGATGCTGCTCGACCGGGGCCGGCTCCAGGAGGGCGACGAGGCCCTGGCCGGGACGCGGCACGCGGCCGTCGCCCGGCTCTCCGCCGCCACCGCCGCCGAGACCGGGGTGAAGGACGGCGACCTGCTCGCCGTCACCGGCCCCGTCGGCACCACCGAACTCCCGCTGGTCGTCACCGAGATGCCGGACCGCGTCGTCTGGGTGCCGCTCGACTCCGTCGGCCGGGGCGTTCCGGCCGACACCGGCGCCCAGCCGGGCGGACTGGTCCGGATCCATCCGGCCGCAGCCCCCGCTTCCCGCGCCGTGACCCCCCAGGACGCCGTGACATCGGAGGTAGGAGAGTGACCGGCCTCGCCCGACTCGCCGCGGCCCCCCAGGACGCCGTCCTGGCCGCCGAGGACCTCTCGCTGTTCGGTACGGACCCGTGGTGGCTCGTCGTCGTCAAGGCGGTGTTCTGCTTCGCGTTCCTGATGGTGACGGTGCTCTTCGCCATCGTGTGGGAGCGCAAGGTCGTCGCCTGGATGCAGCTGCGCATCGGACCCAACCGGCACGGCCCCTGGGGCTTGCTCCAGTCGCTCGCCGACGGTGTGAAGCTGATGCTGAAGGAAGACGTCGTCGTCAAGCGCGCCGACAAGGTCGTCTACGTCCTGGCCCCGATCGTGGCCGCCGCACCGGCGTTCATGGCGATCGCGGTCATCCCGTTCGGCCCGGCCGGCAACGAGGTGTCGATCTTCGGCCACCGTACGACGATGCAGCTGACCGACCTGCCGATCGCGATGCTGTACATCCTCGCGGTCGCCTCCGTCGGCATCTACGGCATCGTGCTGGCCGGCTGGTCCTCCGGATCGACGTACCCGCTGCTCGGCGGATTGCGCTCGTGCGCCCAGATGATCAGCTACGAGATCGCCATGGGCGCCGCGTTCGCCTCGGTGTTCCTCTACTCCGGGTCGATGTCCACCTCGCAGATCGTCGAGGCGCAGCAGGACCGCTGGTTCGTCATCCTGCTGCCGGTCTCCTTCATCATCTACATCGTCACCATGGTCGGGGAGACCAACCGCGCCCCGTTCGACATGCCCGAGTCCGAGGGCGACCTCGTCGGCGGCTTCAACACCGAGTACTCGTCCATCAAGTTCGCGATGTTCATGCTCGCCGAGTACGTCAACATGGTCACCGTCTCCGCGGTCTCCGTGACGCTGTTCCTCGGCGGCTGGCGGGCCCCGTACCCGGTCAGCACCTTCTGGGAGGGCGCGAACCACGGCTGGTGGCCGATGCTCTGGTTCGTCCTCAAGGTGCAGCTGCTCCTCTTCTTCTTCATCTGGCTGCGCGGCACCCTGCCCCGCGTCCGCTACGACCAGTTGATGAAGCTCGGCTGGAAGGTCCTGATCCCGGTCGCCGTGGTCTGGCTGATGATGGTCGCCACGGTCAGGGCCCTGAGCAACGAGGGCTACGACTTCTCCAGGATCGTGCTGTACGTCGTCGGGGCCGTGATCGCGATCCTGCTGATCTCCTTCGTCGCCGACGTCTTCCGCGACCGCAAGGCCAAGGCCGCCGAGGAGGCGGCCGGACCCGAGCCGGCGTTCGACCCGATGGCGGGCGGGTTCCCGGTGCCGCCGCTGCCCGGCCAGACCCTGCCGCCGGTGCCGCGCCGCGGGCCGCGACACGAGCGGCAGCTCGTTGTCAGTGGCGGGCCGGATACTCAGAGTGACGATCTCGCGGGTAACGGAAAGGAGGCCGACGGTGTCTGAGCCATCGGAGCCCTCAGGGGACATGTTCATGAATCCGGTCGCCGGCTTCAGCGTGACCTTCAAGGCCATGTTCAAGAAGCGGCTGACCGAGCAGTACCCGGAGACGCCGAAGGTGACGGCGCCGCGCTTCCACGGCCGGCACCAGCTCAACCGGCACCCCGACGGCCTGGAGAAGTGCATCGGCTGCGAGCTGTGCGCCTGGGCCTGTCCCGCCGACGCGATCTACGTGGAGGGCGCGGACAACACCGACGAGGAGCGCTACTCCCCGGGCGAGCGCTACGGCCGCGTCTACCAGATCAACTACGCCCGCTGCATCCTGTGCGGGCTGTGCATCGAGGCGTGCCCGACCCGGGCGCTGACCATGACCAACGACTTCGAGCTCGCCAACACCACCCGGGCGAGCCTCATCTACACCAAGGACGAACTCCTCGCCGGACTGGAGGAGGGCATGGTCGACAGCCCGCACGCGATCTTCCCCGGCATGGACGAACAGGACTACTACCGGGGCCTGGTGAGCGAGGCCGCCCCCGGGACCGAGCGGCAGAAGGCCGTCTCCAAGGGCGAGGCCGACAAGGGGGTGGACGCATGACCTCCGCACTGGCCGCGGCCGCCTCCGCCACCTCGACCGGCGAGGCCGTCCAGTTCTGGCTGCTGGGCACCGTCGCCGTCGTCGGGGCGCTCTCCACGGTCCTGATGAAGAGGGCGGTGCACAGCGCGCTGTCACTCGCCGCCACGATGATCGTGCTGGCGGTCTTCTACCTCGCCAACGGCGCCTATTTCCTGGGGATCGTCCAGATCGTCGTCTACACCGGCGCGATCATGATGCTGTTCCTCTTCGTCGTCATGCTCGTCGGCGTGACGGCGGCGGACTCCCTGAAGGAGACCATCAAGGGCCAGCGCTGGCTGGCCGCCGGCTGCGGGCTCGGCTTCGGCGTCCTGCTGATCGCCGGGATCGGCCAGGCCTCGCTGCGTACCTTCACCGGTCTCGGCGCGGCCAACGCCCTGCACGGCGGGAACGTCGAGGGGCTGGCCAACCTCATCTTCACCAAGTACGTCTTCGCGTTCGAGATCACCGGCGCTCTGCTGATCACGGCGACCGTCGGCGCGATGCTGCTCACCCACCGGGAGCGCACCGAACGCGCCAAGACCCAGCGGGAGCTGTCCCAGGAGCGGGTGCGCAGCGGTCAGGTACCGCCGCTGCCGGCCCCCGGCGTCTACGCCCGGCACAACGCCGTGGACATCGCCGGACTGCTCCCGGACGGCACCCCGTCCGAGCTGACCGTCATGCAGACACTGCGCCGTCGCGGCCAGATCCGGGACGTCTCCGACGAGGCGCTCGCCGACCTCAAGGCGCTGGAGCAGCGCTCCGGCGAGCGGCTGGGCCGCGCGCCCGCGGACCGGGCCGAGGCGTCCGAGGGCGGCGCTCCGAAGAACCACGCGGAAGAAGGAGAGGAGGTCGCCAAGTGAATCCGGTCAACTACCTCTACCTCGCGGCCCTTTTGTTCACGATCGGCGCCTCCGGGGTGCTGATCAGGCGGAACGCGATCGTGGTGTTCATGTGCATCGAGCTGATGCTCAACGCCTGCAACCTCACGCTCGTCACGTTCTCCCGGATGCACGGCAACCTCGACGGCCAGATCCTCGCCTTCTTCACGATGGTCGTCGCCGCCGCGGAGGTCGTGGTCGGGCTCGCGATCATCGTGTCGCTGTTCCGCTCCCGCCACTCGGCCTCGGTCGACGACGCCAGCCTGATGAAGCTGTAAGGGGTCGCTGTCGTGGAAAACCTGATCGCGCTGCTGGTCGCGGCGCCCCTGCTCGGAGCGGCGGTCCTGCTCTGCGGCGGCCGCCGGCTCGACCGGTCCGGACACTGGATCGGTACGCTGCTCGCCGCCGCGTCCTTCGTCATCGGCGCCGTACTCTTCACCGACATGCTGGGCAAGGGCGCCGACGACCGCGCCCTGCACCAGAAGCTCTTCAGCTGGATCCCCGTCGAGGGCTTCCAGGCCGACGTGGCCTTCCAGCTCGACCAGCTGTCGATGACGTTCGTCCTGCTGATCACGGGTGTGGGCACCCTGATCCACATCTACTCCATCGGTTACATGGAGCACGACGAACGCCGCCGCCGCTTCTTCGGCTTCCTGAACCTGTTCCTCGCGGCGATGCTCCTGTTGGTCCTCGCCGACAACTACCTGCTGCTGTACGCCGGGTGGGAGGGTGTCGGCCTGGCGTCGTACCTGCTCATCGGCTTCTGGCAGCACAAGCCCACCGCGGCCACCGCCGCGAAGAAGGCCTTCCTGGTCAACCGGGTCGGTGACATCGGGCTGTCCATCGCGATCATGCTGATGTTCACCACCTTCGGCACCTTCGCCTTCGGGCCGGTGCTGGGGTCGGCCGGGGACGCGAGCGAGGGCAAGCTCACCGCGATCGGCCTGATGCTGCTGCTCGCGGCCTGCGGCAAGTCCGCCCAGGTGCCGTTGCAGTCCTGGCTGGGCGACGCGATGGAGGGCCCGACCCCGGTCTCGGCCCTCATCCACGCCGCCACCATGGTGACCGCGGGCGTCTATCTGATCGTCCGCTCCGGCGTGATCTTCAACGCCGCCCCGGACGCCCAGCTGGTCGTCGCGATCGTCGGCGCGGTCACGCTGCTCTTCGGTGCGATCGTCGGTTGCGCCAAGGACGACATCAAGAAGGCCCTCGCCGGCTCGACGATGTCGCAGATCGGCTACATGGTCCTCGCCGCCGGCCTCGGCCCCATCGGCTACGTCTTCGCGATCATGCACCTGGTGACGCACGGCTTCTTCAAGGCCGGGCTCTTCCTCGGCGCCGGTTCGGTCATGCACGGCATGAACGACGAGGTGGACATGCGGAGGTACGGCGGCCTGCGAAAGTACATGCCGGTCACCTTCGTCACCTTCGGCCTCGGCTACCTCGCGATCATCGGCTTCCCCGGCCTGTCCGGCTTCTTCTCCAAGGACAAGATCATCGAGGCGGCGTTCGCCAAGGGCGGCACCGAGGGCTGGATCCTCGGCTCCGTGGCCCTGCTGGGCGCCGCGATCACCGCGTTCTACATGACGCGCGTGATGCTGATGACGTTCTTCGGCCAGAAGCGCTGGCAGCCGGACGCCGAGGGCCGTGAGCCGCACCCGCACGAGTCACCGAGGTCGATGACGATCCCCATGATCGTGCTCGCCTTCGGATCGGTCTTCGCCGGAGGGTTCTTCTCCATCGGCGACCGGTTCCTGCACTGGCTGGAGCCCGTCACCGGACACGACCACGGCGACGCGCCGATCAGCGCGACCACGGTCACGGCGGCCACCATGGTGGTCCTCGTCGTCGGGGTCGCCGTCGCCTGGTCCCTGTACGGACGCAAGCCGGTCCCGGCCGTCGCCCCGCGCGGTTCCCTGCTCACCCGGGCGGCCCGCCGCGACCTGCTCCAGGACGACTTCAACCACGTGGTCCTGGTCCGGGGGGGCGAACACCTCACCCGGTCCCTGGTCTACGTGGACCACACCCTGGTCGACGGCGTCGTCAACGGTACGGCCGCCTCGATGGGCGGGCTCTCCGGCCGGCTGCGCAAGCTGCAGAACGGCTACGCCCGCACCTACGCGGTCTCGATGTTCGGCGGTACGGCGGTACTCATCGCCGCGACCCTGCTGATGAGGGCGGTCTGATCCCATGTCCTTTCCCCTCCTGACAGCGACGGCGGCCCTCCCGGCGATCGGCGCGGTCGTCACCGCCGCGGTTCCGGCCGGGCGCCGCACGGCCGCCAAATGGACGGCGCTGCTCTTCTCGCTGGGCACCCTCGTCCTGGCGGGCATCGTCTTCGCCCGCTTCGAACCCGGCGGTGACCGCTACCAGCTCACCGAGTCCCACGCCTGGATCAAGGACTTCGGCGTCCGGTACGACCTGGGGGTCGACGGCATCGGGGTGGCGCTCCTCGGGCTCACCGCGCTGCTGATGCCCTTCATCCTGCTGGCCGGCTGGCACGACGCCGACCCCTCCCCGGACGCCCGTCCCGAGTCGGGCGGGGGAGGCACCGGGGGAGCCAAGCCGTACCGCTGGCGCCCCACCCAGGGCTTCTTCGCGCTGATCCTGATGGTGGAGGCGATGGTGATCCTCTCCTTCGAGGCCACCGACGTCTTCCTCTTCTACATCCTCTTCGAAGCCATGCTCATTCCGATGTACTTCCTCATCGGCGGCTTCGGGGACCGGGCCCACGCGGGCAGCGACGACAACGCGGCGGCCCAGCGCAGCTACGCGGCCGTCAAGTTCCTCCTCTACAACCTGGCCGGCGGGCTCATCATGCTGGCCGCCGTCATCGGCCTCTACGTGGTCGCGGGCAGCTTCTCGCTCGCGGAGATCGCCGAGGCGCGGGCCAACGGCTCGCTGGAGATGGCGGGCTCCACGGAGAAGTGGCTGTTCCTCGGCTTCTTCTTCGCCTTCGCGGTGAAGGCCCCGCTCTGGCCGCTGCACACCTGGCTGCCCAACGCCATGGGGGAGGCGACCGCCCCGGTCGCCGTCCTGATCACCGCGATCGTCGACAAGGTCGGCACCTTCGCGATGCTCCGCTACTGCCTCCAGCTCTTCCCGGACGCCAGCAAGTGGGCGACGCCGGTGATCGTGGTGCTGGCGCTGGTCTCCATCATCTACGGGGCGCTGCTCGCGGTGGGCCAGCGCGACATCAAGCGGCTCATCGCCTACGCGTCGATCTCGCACTTCGGCTTCATCGTGCTCGGCATCTTCGCGATGACCAGCCAGGGCCAGTCCGGCGCCACGCTCTACATGGTCAACCACGGGATCTCGACGGCCGCGCTGATGCTCGTCGCCGGATTCCTGATCACCCGTCGGGGATCGCGTCTGATCTCCGACTACGGCGGGGTGCAGAAGGTGGCACCGGTGCTGGCCGGGACCTTCCTGATCGGCGGTCTGGCGACGCTCTCGCTGCCCGGACTCGCCCCGTTCGTCAGTGAGTTCCTGGTCCTGGTCGGCGCGTTCAGCGCGTATCCGGCGGCCGGGATCATCGCCACCGTCGGCATCGTGCTCGCCGCGCTCTACGTCCTGGTCCTCTACCAGCGGACCATGACCGGACCGGTCAAGGAGAGCGTGCGGGCCATGCCCGACCTCCGGGTGCGTGAACTGGCGGTGGTCGTGCCGCTGATCGCCCTGCTGCTCTTCCTGGGCGTCTTCCCGAAGCCGGTGGCCGACGTCGTCAACCCGGCGGTGCAGCACACCATGCAGGACGTACAGAAGAAGGACCCCCAGCCCGAGGTGGAGGCCGCCAAGTGAGCGCAACAGCTGTCCACAGCCTGTGGACGACGGCGGGCGAGGTGACGTCGGCGGCGCCGGGAGACCGCTTCACCGCTCCGACCATCGAGTACGCCCAACTGGCGCCCGTCCTGATCGTGGTGGGGGTCGCCGTCCTCGGCGTCCTGGTCGAGGCCTTCGTGCCGCGCCGCCACCGGTACACCACCCAGGTGTTCCTGACGGTCGTCGCCCTCGCGGCCTCGTTCGCGGCGGTCGTCGGACTCGCGGCCGACGGGTACGCCACCAAGAGCGCCCACATCGCCGCCATGGGGGCCATCGCCGTCGACGGTCCGGCGCTCTTCCTGCAAGGCACCATCCTGCTCGTCTCGATGGTGTCCGTCTTCACCTTCGCCGAGCGGCGGCTGGACCCGGCCTCGCACGGCAACCGGGTGGACTCCTTCGCGGCCCAGGCCGGTTCGGTCCCGGGCAGCGACGGTGAGAAGGCCGCGGTCAAGGCCGGGTTCACCACCACCGAGGTCTTCCCGCTGGTGCTGTTCTCGGTGGCCGGGATGCTGGTCTTCCCGGCGGCCAACGACCTGCTGACCCTCTTCGTCGCGCTGGAGGTCTTCTCCCTCCCGCTCTACCTCCTGTGCGCCGTCGCCCGCCGCAAGCGGCTGATGTCGCAGGAGTCCGCGGTGAAGTACTTCCTGCTCGGCTCCTTCTCCTCGGCGTTCCTCCTCTTCGGGATCGCCCTGCTCTACGGATACGCCGGCACCGTCTCCTACGCGGGCATCGCCGCCGTGGTGGACGGCGGGGTCCAGGACATCGACCCGGCGCTCGCCGACACCATGGGCAACGACGCGCTGCTGCTGATCGGCGGCGCGCTGGTCCTCATGGGCCTGCTCTTCAAGGTCGGCGCCGTGCCGTTCCACATGTGGACCCCGGACGTCTACCAGGGCGCCCCCACCCCGGTCACCGGCTTCATGGCCGCGGCCACCAAGGTCGCCGCGTTCGGCGCGCTGCTGCGTCTGCTGTACGTGGTGCTGCCGGGCCTCACCTGGGACCTGCGCCCGGTCATGTGGGGCGTCGCGATCGTCACGATGGTGGGCGGGGCGGTCGTCGCGATCACCCAGACCGACATCAAGCGGCTGCTGGCCTATTCCTCGATCGCGCACGCCGGGTTCATCCTGGCCGGTGTCATCGCGGCCAGCCCGGAGGGCATCTCGTCCGTCCTCTTCTACCTGGGCGTGTACTCCTTCGTGACTGTCGGCGCCTTCGCCGTCGTGACGCTGGTGCGCGACGCGGGCGGGGAGGCGACCCATCTGTCGAAGTGGGCCGGGCTCGGCCGCCGCTCCCCGCTGACCGCCGCGGTCTTCGCGGTCTTCCTGCTGTCCTTCGCGGGCATCCCGCTCACCTCGGGCTTCTCCGGCAAGTTCGCCGTCTTCAAGGCGGCGGCGGACGGCGGGGCGGCCGGACTGGTCGTGGTCGGTGTGATCTCCTCGGCCGTCGCCGCGTTCTTCTACGTCCGGGTCATCGTCCTGATGTTCTTCAGCGAGCCGAAGGCGGACGGCCCCACGGTCGCCGTCCCGTCCCCGCTGACGATGACCACGATCGCGGTCGGGGTCGCCGTCACGCTGGTGCTGGGCCTGGCCCCGCAGTACTTCCTGGACCTGGCGAGCCAGGCCGGTGTGTTCGTGCGGTAACGGCGGGAACACTCCGGGACGCCGGACGGGCCTGACGGAAGTCAAGCCCGTCCGGCGTTGTCGTACCGGGCGCCTATGGTTGCCGGTGACGGTGAAGACGGACGGACGGGCGCGACCATGAGTGTGACGACCGAGAGCGCTGCGCGGCAGACGCTGCACCGGGTGTTCGGGTACGAGGCGTTCCGCGGCGAGCAGGCCGCGGTGATCGATCATGTGGTCGCCGGCGGCGACGCGGTCGTGCTCATGCCCACCGGCGGCGGCAAGTCCCTGTGCTACCAGATCCCGGCCCTGGTCAGGCCCGGCACCGGTGTCGTGATCTCCCCGCTGATCGCCCTCATGCAGGACCAGGTGGACGCCCTGCGGGCGCTCGGCGTCCGCGCCGGCTTCATGAACTCCACGCAGGACTTCGACGAGCGCCGCTCGATGGAGGCCCAGTTCCTCGCGGGCGAGCTCGACCTTCTCTACCTGGCCCCCGAGCGGCTGCGCCTGGACTCCACCCTCGCCCTGCTCGCCCGGGGCGAGATCTCCGTGTTCGCCATCGACGAGGCGCACTGTGTCGCCCAGTGGGGTCACGACTTCCGCCCCGACTACCTGGCCCTGTCGGTGCTGGGGGAGCGCTGGCCGGACGTACCGCGCATCGCGCTGACCGCCACCGCGACCGACGCCACGCACCGCGAGATCACCCAGCGTCTCGGGATGCCCGAGGCGAAGCACTTCGTGGCCAGCTTCGACCGGCCGAACATCCAGTACCGGATCGTGGGCAAGGCCGACCCCAGGAAGCAGCTGCTCACCTTCCTCAAGGAGGAGCACGCCGGGGACGCGGGCATCGTCTACTGCCTCTCGCGCAACGCGACGGAGAAGACCGCCGAGTACCTCTGCCGCAACGGCATCGAGGCCGTCCCCTACCACGCGGGCCTGGACGCCGGGACGCGCGCCGCCCACCAGTCGCGCTTCCTGCGCGAGGAGGGCCTGGTCGTCGTCGCGACGATCGCCTTCGGCATGGGCATCGACAAGCCGGACGTCCGCTTCGTCGCCCACCTCGACCTGCCCAAGTCCGTCGAGGGGTACTACCAGGAGACCGGCCGCGCCGGCCGCGACGGGGCACCGTCCACGGCCTGGATGGCGTACGGCCTCCAGGACGTCGTCCAGCAGCGCAAGCTGATCCAGGGCGGTGACGGCGACGAGGCGTTCCGCCGCAGGGCGGCCGCGCACCTCGACTCGATGCTGGCGCTCTGCGAGACGGTGCGGTGCCGCCGGGCCCAGCTCCTCACCTACTTCGGCCAGGAGCCCGGCGAGCAGTCCTGCGGCAACTGCGACACCTGCCTCACCCCGCCGGAGACCTGGGACGGCACGGTCGCCGCCCAGAAGGCGCTGTCCACCGTCGTCCGGCTGAAGCGGGAGCGGAACCAGAAGTTCGGGGCCGGGCAGATCATCGACATCCTGCTGGGCCGCAAGACCGCCAAGGTCATCCAGTTCGACCACGACCAGCTCTCGGTCTTCGGCATCGGTGAGGAGCTGGCCGAGGCGGAGTGGCGGGGCGTGGTGCGCCAACTGCTGGCGCAGGGGCTGCTTGCGGTCGAGGGGGAGTACGGCACGCTGGTGCTGACCGAGGCGAGCGCCACGGTGCTCGGCCGGGAGCGTGAGGTGCTGCTCCGCAAGGAGCCGAAGCAGCCGACGTCCCGGACCTCGGCCAAGGGCGACCGCAAGGCGAAGCAGGCCCCCGTGGACCTGCCGGCCGAGGCCGTCCCGGTCTTCGAGGCGCTGCGCGCCTGGCGCGCGGCCCAGGCGAAGGAGCTGGGCCTCCCGGCGTACGTGATCTTCCATGACGCGACGCTGCGGGAGATCGCCGTCCTGCGCCCTGGTTCCCTGGCGGAGCTGGGCGGGGTCAGCGGCCTGGGCGAGAAGAAGCTCGCGACGTACGGCGAGGGTGTCCTGGAGGTGCTGGCCGGGCTGGGCGACGCCCCGGCCCCGGCCCCCGCACCGGTCCCGCACCAGGCCCCGGCCGCCGCCCCGGACCGGGCACCGGCCCCGGCGGCACAGCAACGGCCCCAGGCCCCCCGTGCGGCGGCCGACCCGGACCAGCACTTCGGCTGGGACGAGGAGCCGCCCGAGTTCGACTGAGCCGGGCCCGGCCGCCCCCTACTCCGGGGACTCCGGGGCGGCCGCCCGGCGGCGGGAGACGATCGCGGTCAGATCGAGATCGACGGTGAAGGGGGTGGACACCTTCATCCGGTCGTGGAAGATCCCGGTGGAGGTGTAGGCACCGGTGGCGGGCTCCAGCTCGAAGACGTAGACGACGGCCCGGCCGTCCTGGTTCTCCACCCGCCAGTAGTGCGGGATCCTCGCCCGCGCGTACTTCACGGGCTTGGTCTCCCGGTCCCGGGTGACGGATTCGTCGGACACCACCTCGACGGCCAGCAGCACGCTCTCGGCGGGGAACCGCGTCTGCCGCAGACTCTCGACCGCGTCCGCGCGGACGACGACGACATCGGGTTCGGGCCGGTTCTGGAAATCGACGTCGATGGTGAATTCGCGAAAGACCTCCAGATCGAGTGGAGCGAGTGACTGCAACTGCCATTTCAGGTAGTCGATCGCACGCTCGTGGAATACGGTCTGCGGACTCATGAAGACGAGGCTCCCGTCGATCAGCTCCGTGTGCGGAGGCAGATTCGGGAGTGTGTCCAGGTCATCGGCGGTCCAGCCGCCCACGGGCGGAACCGCCCACCGCGGCTCGGGTGCCTCGGGTTCGACGCTCATCAGTGCTCCCATAGGAAGGAGTCTCGCGGGTTCGTCCAGCGTATCCGCCGACAACCGGATCAGGCCCACCCGCACGTGTGCACGAGTCACGCGTCGTTGACCGGGCCCGGACGGCGGCCGGGCCCGGTCACCCCGGGGCCGGGCCGCCGCGCCCGGAGCGCGCTCACCCCGCCGGAACGATCCGCCCGGTCACCTCGCCCAGACCCACCCGCGTCCCGTGCGGTCCCGGGGCCCAGGCCGTCAGGGTGACCGTGTCGCCGTCCTCCAGGAACGTCCGCTTGCCGTCCGGCAGGTCCAGCGGATCGCGCCCGTTCCAGGTCAGTTCGAGCAGGGAGCCGCGCTGGCCGGCCTCCGCGCCGCTGACCGTGCCGGAGCCGTAGAGGTCGCCGGTGCGCAGCGAGGCGCCGTTCACCGTCATCTGCGCCATCTGCTGGGCCGCCGTCCAGTACATGGAGGCGAACGGCGGCTCCGCGACCGTCTGTCCGTTGACCGCGACCGAGATCCGGATGTCGAAGCCGCCCGGCTCCTCCTCGTCCGCGTCCTCCAGGTACGGCAGCAGCGGGAAGTCCCGGGCCGGAGGGGCCGTGCGGGCCGCGTCCAGGGCCTCCAGCGGAGTCACCCACGCCGACACGGAGGTGGCGAAGGACTTGCCGAGGAAGGGGCCCAGCGGTACGTACTCCCACGCCTGGATGTCCCGGGCCGACCAGTCGTTGAGCAGGGAGAGTCCGAAGACGTGCTCCCGGAAGTCGCCCAGCGCGACGGGCGAGCCCTGGGCGGAGGGGACGCCGACGACGAAGCCGACCTCCGCCTCGATGTCCAGCTTCACCGACGGCCCGAACACCGGGGCCGGGTCCGTGGGCGCCTTGCGCTGGCCCGAGGGGCGCACCACGTCGGTCCCCGAGACGACGACCGTGCCGGAGCGGCCGTGGTAACCGATCGGCAGATGCTTCCAGTTGGGGGTGAGAGCCGCGCCGTCCGGCCGGAAGATCCTCCCCACGTTGGTGGCGTGGTGCTCGCTGGCGTAGAAGTCGACGTAGTCGGCGACCTCGTACGGCAGGTGCAGCGTCACCGAGTCCACCGGGTACAGCAGCGGTTCTATGTCCGGGCGGTGGGCCGGGACGGTCACCCAGGCGGTCAGCGCCCGCCGGACGTCGCGCCAGGCGGTGCGCCCGGCGGACAGCAGCGGCGTCAGGCTCGGCTGCGCCAGGAGCCGGGCGTAGGGCGAACCGAGCGCGTGCGCGGCCGCCCCCGCGTCCAGCACATGGTCGCCGACGCGGACACCGACCCTGCGGTCCGCCGGGTGTCCAGGGGTGGAGAACACGCCGTACGGAAGGTTGTGCGGACCGAAGGGGTCGCCCTCGGCCAGATCGAGCGGACTGCTCTGCTCGGGCATCTGTCGCTGCCTCGCTTTCCAGGTCGCTTGAGGGACACACGTTACGTCGGGGCCGCCGGCCGGCGGCACCGCCTCAAGGACGCGTCATGCCCGCGAAGCCGGGCGGTAACCGCCGTTCACCCGGCGGTCCGGGGGATCCTCTTCTCCCAGGTTCGGTGGAACACCACCTCGTCACCGTCCCGGCACACGACCTCGTTGGAGGTGAGGAAGTCGTGCGCGTCGGCGGAGGTCTCCGAGCGCGTCTCGACCCGCACGTCCCATCCCATCTCCGGGCGGTGCAGCCGGACCGTCCAGTCGGAGCGCGCCCGCGCCGACAGGGGGTCGTCCTCCTGGACGGTGTACGCCTCGGCGGCGTCCTCGGTGAATTCCAGCCCGTCCGGGTAGACCCGTGTGCCGCCGTAGCGCGGGTCCACCTCCAGGCGCCATTCGCCCTTGGCCACGTCCCGGACCACCAGCCGCTCGGGGCGCTGCTCGTCCAGGGTGGCGGGGTACACGACGTTCAGCGGCTCGGCCTGCTCGGGTTCGCCGAAGGTGATGCCCGGGTCCTCGGTGTACCGGCGTACGGGGAGTTCGACGAGGCTGCCGTCGGCCTCCAGGGTGAAGCCCTCCGAGCCCGCCTGCGGCCAGATCCACGGCCAGTAGGAGGAGGAGACGGCGATGCGGATGCGGTTGCCGCGCGGGAAGGTGTGCCCGATGCCGTTCAGCTCGAACGTCACGTCCTCGGTCTCCCCGACGGGCCAGTCCTCCGTACGGTCGCGTCCGTGCCGGGCCGCCAGGTTCAGGGCTCCCCGGGTCACCAGGGTGGAGGCGCCGTCCGGGGCCACGTCGCAGAGCCGGGCGACGACCTGCCCGCGTGGCACGTCCATCCGGATCCGCAGCCGTACCCGGGGGCGGCCCAGGATCTCGACGGGGCCGTCCTCGACGGGGAACTCGAAGCACACCGACTTGGCGTCCTCGTCACGCTGGTCGGGCGGCAGGTCGGCGGCGTTGCCGAACGGGAAGAAGCGGCCGGCGTCCAGCCCGGTCTGCTGCGGTGAGCGGACGATCCGCGAGCCCCCCGTCAGGGCGTACTCCACCGGGGCCACGTTCGAGGAGGGCCAGGCCGCGTCGCCCACCCAGCGGCCCGGCAGGGTCTCGTAGACGGTGGCCGGGCGGTGTGAGCCGCTGATCCAGGACCGCAGCAGGGGCTCGTTCATCACCCCGGTGTCCTCGCCCTTGAGGTGCTGGTCCCACCAGCGCAGCGTCTCCTGGAGGAAACCGATGGCCGGTCCCGGCGGCAGGCCCCGGTCCGGGTACTGGTGCGACCAGGGGCCGATGATCCCGCGTACCTGCCCGGGGTCCAGGTGCTCCACGAGCCGCAGGACGGTGTCGCGGTAGGGGTCGTGCCAGCCGCCGACGGCCAGCACCTTCGCCTTGACCGCCCCGTAGTCCTCGCAGACGCTTCCGTGCGTCCAGTAGGCGTCGCGGCTCTGGTGGGCCAGCCAGGTGTGGATGAGGGGTTCGACCGCCTCCAGGCGGTCCAGCCACATCTGCCGCCAGTCGTCGCCGACGTCCGCCGGGTCCGGCGGGCGGCAGACGAAGGCGAGCATGGTCGCCGCCCAGGCGTGCATGTCCACACCGAGGACCGAGCCGCCCATGTAGTGGACGTCGTTGTCGTAGCGGTCGTCGGCCGAGCAGACGGTGACGATCGCCTTCAGCGGTTCGGGGGCGAGCGCGGCGATCTGGAGCGAGTTGAAGCCGCCCCAGGAGATGCCGAACATGCCGACCTTGCCCGAGCACCACTCCTGCCGCGCCAGCCACTCCACGACGGCCACCCCGTCGGCCAGCTCGGTCGCGTCGTACTCGTCGCCCGGCATCCCCTCGCTGTTGCCGTGCCCGCGTACGTCCACGCGTACGGAGGCGTAGCCGTGGCCCGCGTACCAGGGGTGGCGCTGCCAGTCGCGCGGGGCGGTCCAGTCGCTCAGCCGGTAGGGCAGGTACTCCAGCAGCGCGGGCACGGGCTCGTCGGTGACCGGGCGCCAGATCCGGGCGTACAGCTGGGGGCCCGACCCGGAGCCTTCGGCCTGGGAGGTGTCCCCGGGCAGGGGGATGTAGAGGTCCTCGTAGGTGGTCTCGTACGGGAACGCGGTGCGGATCTGCATGGTGGTACCTCAGTGGACGGGGTGCATGGTGCGCTTGAGCCAGGGAGCGGCGGCGATGACGGCCACACCGGCCAGCACCGCGACGGCGCCATTGACACCGAAGTAGGCGGGGTTGGACACCTCGCCGTAGAGCTTCACGATCTGTGCCTGAATGCCGTTGGCGAGGGCCAGCGACAGGAACCACAGCGCCATCGTCTGGCTCGCGAACGCCCGGGGCGCGAGCTTGGTCGTGGCGGACATGCCGGAGGTCTCCAGCAGGACGTCGCCGAGCCCGAGCAGCAGGTAGGAGCCGACGATCCACCAGGCGGCCATCTTGTACGTGTCGTCGGCGTGGCCCGAGGTCGGCAGGACCATCAGCAGGAAGGACAGGCCGCCGAGGATCACCCCGATCGCGATCTTGTTCGAGGCGTGCGGCTGCCTCGGCCCCATCCGGGCCCAGACGGTGGCCACCACGGGGGCCAGCGCCACCTCGAAGGCCCCCAGCGCGGAGGCGTACCAGCTGGCCGGGAAGTGGAAGCCGAAGATCTCCGTCCGCGCGTTCGTCGAGGCGAGCAGCATCATCGTCGAGTACGCCTGGAAGAGGATGAAGTTGAAGACGACCGAGGCGAGGAAGAGCACGACGTACGGCCGCAGCCTGCCGCGTTCCTCCGGGGACACCCTCGGGCTCCGGAACATCACCACGAAGTAGACGACCGGGGCGATCACCGAGACCAGGGTGAGCACGTCCACGAACCGGTCCATGGTGAGCCAGCCGGCCAGGGCCAGCGCGGTCGCCACGGCGGCCACCACGACGCTCCCGAGCACGATCAGCGTCACCGCCCGGCGCATCGGGCCCGGTGCCAGCGCGTACTCGGCCGCGTGCTTTCGCCCGGCCAGGTGACGGCGGCCCGCCACGTACTGGATCAGACCGAGCGTCATGCCGACGGCGGCGGCCGAGAACCCCCAGTGCCATCCCACGTGGTCGCCGAGCCAGCCGGTGATCAGCGGACCGGCGAAGGCGCCGATGTTGATGCCCATGTAGTAGAGGGCGAAGCCGGCGTCCCGGCGCTCGTCCTCGGTGCGGTAGAGCTTGCCGACCATGGACGCCACGTTGGGCTTGAGCAGGCCGGTGCCCGCGCTGATCAGGCCGAGGCCCACCCAGGTCATGGTGGCGGTCGGCACGGCCATCGAGTAGTGGCCGCAGGCGATGAGGATGCCGCCGTACAGGACGGCGCGGTAGGAGCCGAGGATCCGGTCGGCCAGCCAGCCGCCCGCGACGGAGACCAGGTAGACCAGAGTGCCGTAGGCGGCGGAGACCGAGGCGGCGGTGCCCGGGTCCATGCCCAGGCCGTCGTTGGCGACCGAGTCCGCGAAGAAGAGGACGAGGATCGCCTGCATGCCGAGGAAGGAGAAACGCTCCCAGACCTCCAGCCCGGACAGCGTCATCAGACCCCGTGGCTGCCCGAAGAACGCGTGGTCGTCCTCGGGTGCGGGGCCTTCCGGCTCGGTGGTGGGGGTGGCGTGGGACAAAGCGGCAACTCCTGATCGTATGAGCTGATCCCGAACATACCGGCGGCGGCGGGAAGGCGCCCACGGTGATCCAAACAGGACCGGATACGCTGACTTGAGTGAAGACAGCGACACATCGACATTCCCTGTGATCGTCAGCAGACAGGAGATCCCCTCGTGACCGTCGTCGGGCCGTTCGGGCTGCGCGTGCGGGACCAGGCCCTTGAGGCCGATGTCCAGGCCGGTTTGGCCGCTGTCGAGGCCGGGCTGCTGGACGCCACCAAGAGCGACGTCCCGTTCATCACGGAGGCGGCCCAGCACCTCGTCAGCGCCGGGGGCAAACGGTTCCGCCCGCTGCTGGTGATGCTCGCGTCGCAGTTCGGCGACCCCGAGGCCCTCGGGGTCGTGCCCGCGGCCGTGGTCGTCGAGCTGACGCACCTGGCGACGCTGTACCACGACGACGTGATGGACGAGGCCGACGTACGCCGCGGGGTGGAGAGCGCCAACACCCGCTGGGGCAACTCCGTGGCCGTCCTGACGGGCGACTTCCTCTTCGCCCGCGCCTCGCACATCCTGGCCGACCTCGGCCCCGAGGCCGTACGCATCCAGGCCGAGGCGTTCGAACGACTGGTCACCGGCCAGATCCTGGAGACCGCCGGCCCGCGCGACGGCTGCGACCCGGTCGACCACTACATGGACGTACTCGCCGGCAAGACCGGCTCCCTGGTCGCCGTGGCCGGACGCTTCGGCGCCCTGATGGCGGGCGCCGACGAGTCGGTCGTGGACATCCTCACCCAGTACGGGGAGCGGCTCGGCGTCGCCTTCCAGCTCGCCGACGACGTCCTGGACATCGCCTCCGACTCCCACGAGTCCGGGAAGACCCCCGGCACCGACCTCCGGGAGGGCATCTCCACCCTCCCCGTCCTCCACCTGCGCGCCCAGGCCGCGGCCGAGGGCAGGCCCGAGGACCTCAAGCTGGTGGAACTGCTCGACGGCGACCTGAACGACGACGCCCGGCTCGCCGAGGCGCTGCACGGGCTGCGCGCCCACCCGGCGCTGGAGCAGGCCCGCCGCGACACCGTCCGGTACGCGCAGGAGGCACGGGCCGCCCTGACCCCGCTGCCCGAGTGCTACGCCAAGTCCGCCCTCGAAGAGCTGTGTGACGCCGTGGTGCACCGCGCGGGCTGACCCTAGGGTTCCGTCCCCCGGACGTCATACCGCAGGGGTAGGCGGAGTTGCTCCCCGGGGCTGACGCCTGCCGCCGCCCGATTTGGTCAGATGGAGTACACCACTTCCGACCACATCGGGTGAGAAGGGCGGCGGGAAGTGGATGAGCGCAGAGGGATGACAGCCGCCGATCACGGAGGTAGGGCACACATGGCACCGAACGACAGCGCGGAGACCACGGGCGAGGCCACGAGCGGGTCCGTGGGCCGCCGGAAGGCGGCGCGCTACATCGTCCCCGTCGCGGTGGCGGGAGTGGCGGCGGCGACCATCGGACTCGTCCCGGCCCTCGCCGACTCCGGCGACCCGGACCTGCCGGCGATCACGGCGCAGGAGCTCGTCGAGAAGATCGCCGCCTCGGACGAGCAGCAGCTCTCCGGCACCCTGAAGATCAGCACCGACCTGGGTCTCCCGTCCCTGGGCGGGCTCACCGACTCCCTCCTGCCGGGCGGCACGGGAGGCGCGGACACGTCGAGCGCCGCGCCCGAGGCCAAGCTGACGGAGCTGGCCTCCGGCACGCACACGCTCCGGCTGGCGGCCGACGGCCCCGACCGGCAGCGCCTTTCGGTCCTCGGCAAGGGCTCCGAGTACAGCGTCGTCCACAACGGCGCCGACGTCTGGGCGTACGACAGCGCGAGCGACGAGGTGTACCACCAGCGGGCCGAGGGCGGGGCCGAGGACCACCCGGCTCCCAAGGGTGTGCCCGGCACCCCCAAGGAGATGGCCGAGGAGGCGCTCGCCGCGGCGGACAAGACCACCTCCGTCACGGTGGACGGCACCACGCGGGTGGCGGGACGCGACGCGTACCGGCTGCTGATCAAGCCCAAGCAGTCCGGTTCCACGATCGGGGGCGTCAGGATCGCGGTGGACGCCGCCAACGGCGTGCCGCTGAAGTTCACCGTGGCCCCGAGCGGCGGCGGCAAGGCGGTGGTCGACGCGGGCTTCACCCAGGTCGACTTCGCGAAGCCGGACGCCTCGTCCTTCTCCTTCACCCCGCCCAAGGGCGCCCGGGTGACCGAGGCCGACGAGCTGACGGAGCGCACGGACGAGAAGGCCGACGAGCTGGGCGCCTTCCCGAAGGAGCTGTCCGGGCTGGGCGACCTCGGCGCGGTGAACGTCATCGGCGAGGGCTGGACCGCGGTCGCCGAGATCAAGGCGGGCAAGGACGCCGCCGGGGACCTCTCCGGGATGCCCGCCGAGGCGCAGGGCCTCCTGGGCGCGTTCGGCGACAAGGTCAGCGGCGACTTCGGCTCGGGCACGGTCTTCAAGACCCGCCTGGTCAACGCCCTGCTGACCGACGACGGCTCGGTCTACGTCGGTGCCGTCACCAAGGACGCCCTGGTGAAGGCGGCCGACACCGCCCGGTAGGACCGGTCCGCACGAGCGCCCCGCCGTACGCTCCGTACGGCGGGGCGCTCGCGTAGGGCGGCCTGGGCACGGCGGGAAGGGAGCGGGAGCGTATGGACCGCACGGCGGACCGGGCGGCGGGCGTGGCACCGGACACGGGCCCGGACGCGGGCTCGGGCGTGGCACCGGACGCGGACCCGGTGATCGAGACCCGGGGCCTCACCAAGCGCTACCGGGGCGGTCAGTTGGCCGTCGACGGGCTCGACCTGCGTGTGCCCGGCGGCAGCGTCTTCGGTTTCCTCGGGCCCAACGGCTCCGGCAAGACCACGACGATCCGCATGCTGATGGGCCTGGTCGAACCGACCTCGGGCACCGCGCGGGTGCTGGGCAGCCCCGTCCCGGCCGCCGTCCGCACGGTTCTGCCGCACGTCGGCGCCCTGATCGAGGGGCCCGCCCCGTACGGCTTCCTGACCGGCCGCGACAACCTCCTCCGGCTCGACCGCGCCGACCCCACCGCCGATCCGCGCACCCGCCGGGCACGGGTGGAGGGAGCCCTGGAGCGGGTCGGTCTCGGGGCGGCCGCCGGGAAGAGGGCCAAGGCGTATTCGCTCGGCATGAAACAGCGCCTCGGTCTCGCCGCCGCACTGCTCAGGCCGCGTCGGCTGCTCGTCCTGGACGAGCCGACCAACGGCCTCGACCCGCAGGGCATGCGGGAGATCCGCGCCCTGGTGCGGGAGCTGGCGTCCGAGGGCACCACCGTCTTCCTCTCCTCCCACCTGCTGGACGAGATCGAGCAGGTCTGCGACCACGCCGCCGTCATGGCCCGGGGCCGGCTCCTCGTCCAGGGGCCGGTGGCCGCGCTCGCGGCCCGCGCCCGTGGCCGGCTCGTCGTCACCACCCCCGACCCGGACACCGCCGCCCGCGTCCTGCGCGAGCACGGGGCGGGCGGGCTCGCCGTCGAAGGGGAACGCGTCGGCGCGGACGCCCCGCCCCCCGACACCGAGCTGGCGGACCTCAACGCCGCGTTGGTGCGCGCCGGGGTGCGCGTACGTTCCTTCGGCGTCGAACGCGGCACGCTGGAGGACGCGTTCGTCGCCCTCACCGGAGAGGGATTCGATGTCGCGGGCTGAACTCACCGCCGCCCCGGAGCGGCGGGCGCTGTGGACGTTCGGGCTCCTGGGCTCCGAGCTGACCACCGTGCTCCGCCGTGGCCGTACCCTGGCGCTGCTCGGCGTGCTGGCGGCCGTCCCCGTCCTCATCGGGATCGCCGTGCGGATCGAGACCGGCGACGGCTCCCCGGCCGGGCCCGGCGGCGGAGGCGGCCCCGCCTTCCTCTCCCAGGTCAGCCACAACGGCCTCTTCCTGGTCTTCGCGGCCCTCTCCGCGACGCTCCCCGTCTTCCTGCCGATGACGGTCGGCGTGGTCGCGGGGGACAGCGTCGCGGGGGAGGCGAGCGCCGGGACGCTGCGCTATCTGCTGGTCGCCCCGGCGGGCCGGAGCAGGCTGCTGCTCACCAAGTACACGTCCGTGCTGGTGTTCTGCCTGGTGGCGACCCTGGTCGTGGCGGTGTCCGGGCTGGTGGCGGGGGCGCTGCTCTTCCCGGTCGGGGAGATGACGACCATCTCCGGCACCCGGATCGGTCTCGGCGAGGGGCTGTCGCGGGCCGGGCTGATCGCGCTGGTGGTGGCGGTGTCGCTGTCCGGTTTCGCGGCGCTGGGGCTGTTCGTCTCGACGCTCACCGACAGCGGGATCGCGGCGATGGCGGCCACCGTGGGCGTGCTCATCACCGCGCAGATCGTGGACGGCATCCCGCAGTTGGACGCGGTCGGGCCGTATCTCTTCCCGCATCTGTGGATGTCGTTCACGGATCTGCTCCGCGCGCCCGTCTACTGGGACGAGATCGTCCGGAACCTGGGTGTGCAGGCGGTGTACGTCGCGGTGTTCGGCTCGGCCGCCTGGGCCCGTTTCACGACGAAGGACATCACGGTCTGAGGGCACGGTCCGAGGGATCCGCGGGAGAAGCGCCCACCGGAGTCCGTCCGCCCGCGCCGCCGGCCGGTCGAGCCGTCCCCCGATCGGCTCGTCGCGGCACGAACGGCACGAACGGTGAAGGCGGAACGTCACGACACGGTACGTTCCGTTTCTGCCAGGTCATTGTTCGACTTCTGACGACGAACTGTCAACAAGCGGTGGTCGGTATCCCCCTATGCTCACCGAATGATCACACCGCAGAGTTCCTTGCGCCGCAGCGAGCGGTCACGACGGGCCACGCTGGACGCCGCCCTGGAACTGTGCACGGAAAAGGGGTACGGCCGGGTCACGGTGGAGGCCATCGCGGCCCGCGCCGGGGTGAGCAAGAAGACGATCTACCGCTGGTGGACGTCAAAGGGCGCGGTGCTGCTGGAGGCCTTCACCGACACGTTCGTCGGTGCGACGCCGTTCGTCGACACGGGGGACATCGCACGCGACCTGCGGACGCACATCAACAGCGCGGTGCGGCTGACGTCCACGACCCCGTACGGCCCGGCCTACGCCGGAATCCTCTCCGAGATGCAGTACGACGACGCCCTGGCCGAGGCCGTGCAGGAACAACTCGTCGGCCCGCGCTTCGCCGCGGCCGAGGCCCGGTTGCGGAAGGCGCGGGAGCAGGGCCAGATACCGGCGGACGCGGACCTGCCGCTGGCCGTGGAGATGCTCTACGGCCCGGTCTACTACCGGCACGTCCTGCGTAAGCCGCCCCAGGACGAGGCGACGGTGGCCTCCCTGGTGGACCACGTCCTGCGCTCCCTGGGCGCCGAGCCCGGGAGCCCCGGCTGAGGCGAGGCCGTGCCCGGCCCGGGGGCTCAGCCGAACAGCCGCTCCAGCACCACGGCGACCCCGTCGTCGTCGTTCGACAGGGTGATCTCGTCCGCCTCCGCGAGGAGTTCGGGGTGCGCTCCGGCCATCGCCACGCCCCGCCCGCAGAGCCGGAACATCGGCAGATCGTTGGGCATGTCCCCGAAGGCGACCGCCCCGGCGGGGTCGCGGTCCAGCTCGGCGGCGGCCAGGAGGAGGCCGGTGCCCTTGTCCACCCCGTACGGCGCCAGCTCCACCGTGCCGGGTCCCGCCATCGTCACGGAGGCGAGGCTGCCCACGGCGGCGCGGGCCAGGGCGGTCAGCGCGTCGTCCGTCAGCTCCGGGTGGCGCACCAGGACCTTGACGACCGGGGCCGCGAAGAGTTCGCTCCGCCGTGCCACGGGACGGGCGGGCAGCGACGCGTGCGGCATCCGGTAGCCGCGCTCGATCAGGGTGAGGCCGTCCGTACCGTCCTGGTCCACCGCCGCGAAGACCGGTCCGGCCTCGGCCTCTATCTTGCCGAGCGCGGTGGCGGCCAGCTCCCGGTCGAGCGTCACCGAGCGCAGCATCCGGGCCGCGCCGGCGTCGTACACCTGGGTGCCCTGCCCGCAGACGGCGACACCGTCGTAGCCGAGGCCGGTGAGGAGGGCCCGGACGTTCGGCACCGGCCTGCCCGTCACGACGAGATGGCGCGCCCCGGCCGCCGTGGTACGGGCCAGGGCGGCGCGGGTCCTGGGACTCACCGTGTCGTCGGACCGCAGCAGGGTGCCGTCCAGGTCGGTGGCGAGGAGGGCGGGGGCGGGGGACATGGCCATGGAGGCCAGCCTAGGGACGCCCGGAGCCCCGTCACGCGGACGGGGCTCCGGCCGTGCTCACCGCTCAGACGGTGTCGAACTCTCCGGCCTTGACGCCGGTCACGAAGGCGGCGAAGGCGGTGGCGGGGACGGTGAGGACGGGGCCGCCGGGGTTCTTGGAGTCGCGGACGGGGACCGCGCCGGTGGTGGCGGCGCGGCCCGGCGCCCACTCGACGCAGGTGCCGCCGTTGTCGCTGTGGGTGGACTTGACCCAGACGGGGTCGAGGGCGACTTCGACGCAGGAGCCGCCGTTGTTGCTGTAGGAGGACTTGTACCAGCGGAGGGAATCGTTCGTCACGGGGTGCCCTTTCGCGGTGGTCCGGTGGAGGGTGTGGCTCAGACGGTGTCGAACTCTCCGGCCTTCACGCCGGTCACGAAGGACGCGAAGGCGGTGGCGGGGACGGTGAGGACCGGGCCGCCGGGGTTCTTGGAGTCGCGGACGGGGACCGCGCCGGTGGTGGCCGCGTGGCCGGGGGCCCACTCGACGCAGGTGCCGCCGTTGTTGCTGTAAGAGGACTTGACCCAGGCAGGGGTCGCAGAGTCGGTCGTCACGAGGTGCCCTTTCGTAGCTGGTGGAACAGGTCCACGGAGGCCGTCTGCGACAGAGACATGGCCTGGAGCTGATGGTAGTCCCTCATCAGCGGTACGGCTGCGGTCAGTTCGCGGTCCAGATGGCCTCGGGTCTGGGACTCGACATAGGAGACCACGGACCGGTCCGAGAGCGTCAACAGGTTTACGGCTCGGTCGAATGGGCGGCGTTCGCCCAAGCTGTAAGAGGCGAGCTGAAGCATGGTGTTCGGGCGCTCGGCGAAATCGATGAGATGGCGTAGTTGCGCGTCCATGACGGCCGGTCCCCCGATGGGCCTGCGGACACAGCTCTCGTCGAGCACCGCGACCATCAGCGGCGGCAGCACCGGGCGTTCCAGCGCGGCCTGGCGGTCCATGAGGAGCGAGACGCGTTCCTCTGCCTGTTCCGGGGTGATGGACCCCCGTTCGACGGCGCTGTTGGCCAGAGACTGCGCATAGGCGACGGTCTGAAGCGGTCCGGGGATCAGGCCGACCTCGAAGAGCTTGATCTCCACCGCCCGGCCTTCGAGTCTCACGTACTCGGGAAAGCCCTGGAGAAGTACGCCGTGCCGCAGATCCCGCCACGCTCGCTCGAACGAGTCATCGGTTCCCTCCAGTCCTAACGCTGTGTCAGTGGCGAGCGAAAACCTGCGGGTCGGCGGTTTGTGGCCGGTTTCCACGCCCGAGACATGGCGGCCCGAGTACCCGATGCGTACGCCGAACTCATCCTGATTCCAGCCGCGCGCCTCACGTGCGCTGCGCAAACGCGCGCCGAACGCCGCCGCCGGGCCCGCGTCCGGGTTCAACTCCTTGCGGTTTACCAACACTTCCTCCGCATCCAGAACGTTGAAGCACCCCTGACTCTAGGTCAATGCTGAGCCTCTTGGTAGTGGAACGACTACGGAGAGGAACGGTCATGTCCGTCGAGCGTGAACTGTCCGACCGCCCCGCACCCCCGCCCGTCCCCGCCCCCGGCACGCTCGTGGTGGACACCCGACGCGGCGACCTGGTGGGCGAGTTCCGGGGGGTCGCCGGCCCGTACTGGTCGCTGCGCCCGGTGCGGGGCGGGGCCGAGTGGGAGGCCGACCCCGCGCACGTACGGCCCGCCGACGCCCGGGAGCACCTGCATGCGGCGACGGCGATCGCGAACCGGCGGAGCACGGGGGAGCGGCTGTGAGGCGCCGCCGTCCTCCGTACCGCAGGTCCCGTCATGACCCGGAGGGATGAACCGTGAACCAGTGCACCGCCTTCGTCCTGCTGAGCCCGCCGCCCCACCTCGTGGCACTGCTGGAGGACCCGGAACCGGGGTACGTCCTGTGCGAACTGGGTGAGGGCCACGACGCCGATCACGCCACGCTGCTCTGGGACCTGGACGGCGACAGCGGTGGCGTATGGGCCCGCTGGGGCGAACAGCGCGCCCGGCTGGTCCCGTTCGCCTGGTGCGGGGACGTGGACGGCGGGGGCAACGCGTGCGAACTGTTCGCCGAACACTCCGCCGGGCACAGCTGGGACGTCATCGACCCGACGAGTGCCGTCCTGTGGGAACTTGCCGCGAAGGGCCACCCGCATCTGTCCCCCGAGGGGGACGGACCCGAGCTGTGATCCCGCCGGTGCCGTGTCCGGAGAGTTTCACCGGGGTGCCCTTGACCGTGCGTGTCGGGTGAGTGACGCTCAAGCAATCCGCTGCAATCAGATCGGTGCAAGGAGATGTCATGCGCTTGCGTTTCCTTGGGATCATCCCCAACACCGGCAAGGACGACTCACCTACCATCTGGCTGGACGAAGACAGTGGAGACCTGCTGATCCAGTCCTACCGGGCCACCGATGACGAGGTGAAGGCGTGCCAGGAGATCGGTTCAGTTCCCGGCCATGGCACGGACGTCCCGGACCACGAAGCGATCATTCGGTTGCCCAAGGTCATGATCCAATACATCCCTCGACCGGACGGAGGCAGTGGCGATGAAGCCTCCGGCGCGTGAGCCGTTGTCTCGGGCGCGACGAACCGCAATACACCTAGAGGTCCGCGATCAGTACGCGAGCACTGATCCCGATTTCCTCGAATGGCGTGAGGGGCGCCGCACATTCACGCCGGACAACCGTGCGGACTGGTGGGAAGGTTGGCACGACGCGGTACGGGATTCCGTTTCTCGGGGAGTCTCGGTTCGGCGCGCGCGAGTGGTTTCCGAGCCTCTGACAGAGTACCTGCGGTGGGAATATGACTACACGGTGACCAACGTCGTCGCTGGTGAAGATGTCCGTTGGCTTCCGCGGCGCCAAGCCAAGGATCTCGCCGTTCCCGCTGTGGATTTCTGGGTGTTCGACAGTGAGCTGGTGCTGTTCCATCACTTCGGCGGGGACGGCGTTCTGCAGGAACGCGAATATGTCAACGACGCGGCTCTGGCTGCGTGGTGCGTCAAGGCATTCGATGCTGTCTGGGAAAGGGCAACACCTCACGAGGAGTACAAGCCGGTCTAGTGCAATCAGCATCATCTAGCCTCCAAGAGGCCCGGCAAGCCTTGGCCAATCGTCTGCGCGAGTTGGTCAAGGACGCCGGGCTGGACGGCAAGGATCTCGCCGCCCTGTGTGGTTGGCACCCGTCAAAGGTTTCTCGAATCTCAACGGCGAAGACACAACCGAGTGAGAACGATATCCGGATGTGGTGTCGGGCATGCGGTGCCGAGGATCAAACGGGTGACCTGATCGCCTCACTCCGGACCGCGGAGGGTACATGGCTGACATGGCGTCGTTTGGAGCGGGCGGGACTCAAGCGGTCTCAAGAGGAACGGTTGCCGCTGTACCAGCGCACTCGACATTTCCGCTCGTATAGCGTGTGGGCGCTTCCTGGGCTCCTTCAGACTCACCAGTACACCGAGGACGTGCTTCGGACGATTCAGGAACAACGGGTGTCAGTGGACGACGTTGCGGATGCGGTGGCCGCACGTATGGAGCGGCAGCGAGTGCTGCGCGAAGGGCAGCGGGTGTTCGCTTTCCTGGTCGAAGAGCCGGTACTCAGAAACACGCTCAGCACTGCCGAAGCGCAGGAAGAGCAGCTGGAGCATCTGCTCTCTGTGAGTGTTCTGCCTCATGTGAGTCTCGGCGTTGTCCCAGTTGCTCAGCAACGCCGGCAGCTTCCGGTAGAAAATTTCTGGATCTATGACAACGCGCAAGTCAATGTGGAATTGGTGTCGGGCTACCTGACGTTGACTCAGCCGAGCGAGGTCAAGGCGTACGTGGATATGTACAGGACGTTCGCAGGCATGGCCGTCTACGGCGCACGGGCGCGGGCCCTGATCCACAAGGCGCGTGCTTCGCTCGCCTGATTCGCATGCAATCACGTGCAATTGGGCGTGAGTGGCGGACCTGGCGTCCCTAGAGTTGTCGCGATCCAGACGACGCGAAGGGGCCGACATGAGCGAGTCGCGGACCTACCCGGGTGCACCAGTGATCTTGCCGTTACGGCTGGACGACGAGCCGAAACCGGTACCGGGGTGCTCCCTCTGCGACAACATCGCCTCTGACCGGGACCGGGCGCGGGCGAACGGTGACGCCAGTAAGCGCACGGATTGCAACGTGCGCTTGAACCGGCATCATTCGGCGGATCACTGACGAGCGCCTCCGTTCGGGCGAAGGCTCGGGTGGCATACCCGTCCACGGCCGCATGACACGCCACGAGGTGTGGGCCGGTCAGGTCTCCTGATCAACGCCCCGCGGGGAATGCCGCGTGCCGGCCGAAGCCGACCATGACGGACGCCACGAGTGCGAGAGCGATCATCCCGGCCGGAAGAACCGGTGCGCCCACGCCATTGACGACCACAGCCCCCACAGCACCACCCGCGAAGATCGCCATGTTGAAGGATGTCGTCAGCATCGCGTTCGCCGCGTCGGCGTTCTCGCCCGCGGCCTCCCCCAGGGCTGTCTGCAACTGCGTCGCCGAGCCGCCGAACGCGAGGCCCCACAGGACGATCGCGAGCAGCACGATCACAGTGGAGTGCTGCCCGGCGGCAAGAACCGCCCCGGCGACGATGAACAGGATCACACTCGCCAGGGTGAGCCTGCGAAGTGCGCGGTCGATGAACACGCCGGTGATCCAGATGCCTCCGAGCGCGGCGACGCCGAAGACGAGAAGTGTGACGTCGGGCCGGAGGGCGAGACGCATCTGCTGCAGATAGGAAGCGATGTAGGTGTAGAGCAGGTTGTGCGCGAGCATCCAGACGAACACGACGGCGAGGATGGTCGCCACGCCGGGGATGCCCAGCACTCGGCCGAGCGGAGCGCGGGTCCGCGCCGACTGCCCCGGGGCGTCGGGCACGAGGAACTTCGCGACGACCATGACGACGACGCTGAGCAGTGACATCGCGGCGAAGGACCAGCGCCACCCGACCGTCGAGCCCAGCCAGGCGCCGAGGGGTGTTCCGACGCCGAGCGCGACCGGGGTTCCGGTCATGGCGATGGCAAGGGCGCGCCCGGCGTGCTCAGGCGCGGTGATACGCCGCGCGTATCCGGCGAGCATGCCCCACAGCAGCCCGGAGAAGGCTCCCCCGACGAACCGGGCGACAAGGGCGACGGTGAACGAGGGCGATACCGCGGTGACGGCGTTCGCGACGAGGAACCCGAGCAGACCCGCGAGGAGGAGCGGCTTCCGCCGTGCCCCGCGCGTCAGCGCGATCGCGGGTATCGCCGAGAGGACCGTGCCGATCGCGTAGGCGCTCACGAGCTGGCCGGCGCCGCCTTCGGAGACGTCGAGCCCGGCGGCGAGCTGGGGGAGCAGCCCCGCCGGCAGCGTCTCGGTCATGATCACGATGAATCCGGTACACGCCATCACCACCAGCGCCGGAACGGGGAACGCCTCGTGCGGTCGTTCGTGAACCGGCGTGGGGCACGTAGTGGTCATCGGTCGGACTCCTCCACCAATTATGGATCGACTGATCCGATATTGACGGGGGTGTTGACGGGTGTCAAACTGGATCGGACAGTCCGTAATAGAGGAGGTTTGCCGTGCCCCCCGTCGGCCGTCCCCGCGTCTTCGACATGGAGGCCGTCCTGGAGGCCGCGATGCTGCTGTTCTGGGAACAGGGCTACGAGGCGACATCGCTGGCCCAGCTTCGCGAGACCACAGGGCTGTCCTCCGCGAGCCTCTACGGCGCCTTCGGCTCGAAGGAGGGGCTGTTCGAGAAGGCCGTCGAGCACTACATCGGCGGACCGGGCAGCGTCACCGACGTCGTGGCCGGCGAGGCGGGCAGTCCCCGCGAGGCCGTCGCCCGGCTCCTCCACGGGTCGATCGACATGCAGACCGACACGTCCCACCCTCGCGGATGCCTCATCGCTCTCTCGGGGACGGTCCGGGCGCCGGGAGCGGGCGAGGCCGGAGCGCGAAAGGTCGTGTCGGCGCGCCGCGCGGCGGACCGGGCACGCATCAGGATGTGCGTCGTACGCGGCATCGACGCGGGGGAACTCGCCGAAGACACCGACGTGGACGGTTTCACGTCGATGATCCACGGCTTCCTGCTCGGTGTCTCGACGCAGGTGTGTGACGGCGCATCGGCGCGGCACCTGCACGCCGCGGCCGACGCCGTGCTCGCGAACTGGGGCACGCGGGGACGCTGACGCCCCCGGCCGGTCAGTGGACGCAGAATTCGTTGCCCTCCGGGTCCAGGAGTACCTGCCACGAGCCTCCCGGTTCCTCGATGGTGTGCAGCACGCTCGCTCCGAGCCCCACCAGCCGGGCCACCTCCTCATCGCGCTGTCCCGGCGCGGTGTGGACATCGATGTGGAGGCGGTTCTTCACCGTCTTCGGCTCCACCACCTGCTGGAAGAGCAGACGGCGGCCCAGGCCCGTCCCGCTCTGGGGGTCGTGCGGTTCGTCCGGGTGCCGGACCGCGGCCAGGCCGCGCCAGGCGTGACGGCCGTGGACCTCGACCGTGGCGGCCTCGGGCAGTTGCCCCGCGCGGAGCAACTCGTCGATGAGGGGGCTGTTGTCCTCGACGAGATAGCCGAGGGCCTCGGCCCAGAAGTCGGCCTGCCGGTGCGGATCGCCCGCGTCGATGACGAGTTTCCAGTGCAGTGTCATGGAAACCGTTTATAGTGGTTACATGACTGGAGGGGCAACAGAAACGCCGGAGCCGGGACCGGGTCTGGTCCTGCGGACGCCACGGGGGCGGACGTTCCGCTTCGACCCCGGCGCGCTCTGCCTGGAGCTGCTGCTCACCAGCGACCCCGGGGGAGTGCCCTGGCGCCTGGAGACGCTGCGCGAACCCGCCGACCTGGTCCGCTGGGCCGAGGAGAGCCGGCTGCCGGAGGGGCTACCGCTCGTCGTCGGTGACGGGGAGCTGGAGCGGGCCCATGTGCTGCGCGGTGCGCTCTGGCGCATGACCAAGGCCCGCGCCCGGGGCGAGGACCTCGCACCGGCCGACACGGACGTGGTGAACGAGACCGCCGCGGCACCCCCGCTGCTGGCCGTGATGACACCTACCGGTCACCGGATCTGGGCGCCGGGCGCGACCGGCACGGCCCTGCTCTCGACGGTCGCCCGCGACGCGGTGGACCTGTTCACCGGCCCGAACGCCCGGCGCGTCCGGGAGTGCGAAGCCCTGGAGTGCGCCCTGCACTTCGTCGACACCTCCCGTCCCGGCAGACGGCGCTGGTGCGCCATGGGCCGCTGCGGGAACCGCCACAAGGTGCGGGCCCACCGGGCCCGTACCTCCGGGAGTTCGTCACCGGCGAGGAGCGGCGTGCCCACGGACGGACCGGGCCGGACCGAAGCCGCGCCGGGCTGAGCCGGGCCGTCCGGGAAAAACTAGACCGTCCCTTCGGGTCAGGGCGCGGGCGTGCGCTCCTGCGTCGCCGGTCCGCCCGCCTCCGGGTCGGTGACGGCCGGCGCGGGGCCCGCCCCCTCCGGGGCTCCGGCCAGGACCGCGAGGCGCAGGGCCTGTGCCCGCGTCCGCCGTGCCGTGCGCAGCGCGTCCCAGGTCAGCAGGATCAGCGCCACCCAGACCAGGGCGAAGCCGGCCCAGCGCTCGGGCGGCATCGCCTCGTGGAAGTACAGGATGCCCAGCGCGAGCTGGAAGACCGGCGCCAGGTACTGGAGCAGGCCCAGCACCGAGAGCGGCACCCGGATCGCCGCCGCGCCGAAGAGGATGAGCGGGATCGCGGTGACGAGCCCGGTGGCGGCGAGCAGCGCCCCGTGTCCCGCGCCCGAGGAGACGAACGTGGAATCGCCGCGCGCCCCCTGCCACAGCAGGAAGCCGAGCGCGGGCAGGAACAGGACGGCGGTCTCGGCGGCCAGCGACTCCAGGCCGCCCATGTCCACCTTCTTCTTCGCCAGGCCGTACGTGGCGAACGAGAACGCCAGCGCCAGCGAGATCCACGGCGGCTGCCCGTAGCCGATGGCCAGCACGAGCACCGCGGCGAAGCCCGTCGCGACCGCCGCCCACTGCGCGGGCCGCAGCCGCTCACCGAGCAGCAGCACACCCATGGCGATGGTGACCAGCGGGTTGATGAAGTATCCGAGCGAGGCCTCGACCACATGTCCGTGGTTGACGGACCAGATGTACAGGCCCCAGTTGACCGAGATGACCGTCGCGGCGACCGCTATCAGCCCCAGTCTCCGGGGCTGCCCGAGCAGCTCGCGTATCCAGGCCCAGCGGCGCAGGGCCAGCAGGGCGATGCCCACCACGCCCAGCGACCAGACCATCCGGTGGGCGAGGATCTCCACCGCGCCCGTCGGCTCCAGCAGGGGCCAGAAGAGGGGGACCACGCCCCATATCCCGTATGCGCCGATTCCGTACAGCAGGCCTGCCCGCTGCTCGTTCTTCCCTGCCACGGGCCCTCCCGGCGTTCCTGGGTCGGCGAACGTCCGACGGCACGACGGTAGCGCCGTGCGGCCCGCCTGTCATAGCCGTCTCCCGCATACGGTCATGACAGACGGGCCGCCGGTGGGCCGCTCAGGGGCCCCGGAATCCGCTCACCGGGGCCGGGGGACCGCTCAGAGGGCGGCCACCGCCGAGGCCACCGTGTCGGCCAGCGGTGTCGTCGGCCGGCCGATGAGCCGGGCCAGGTCGCCGCTCGTGCCCGCGAGCAGCCCGCGCCCGATCGCCTCGTCCACGTCGACCAGGATGGTGGCGAAGGCCTCGGGCACCCCGGCGCCGACCAGGATCTCCCGGTGCGCGGCGGCCGGGACCCGGCTGTAGGTGATCTCCTTGCCGGTGGCGGCGGCGACCTGGGCGGCGTACTCGTCCAGCGACCAGGCGGTGTCGCCGCTCAGCTCGTACGCCGCGCCGAGGTGGCCCTCGCCGGTCAGCACCGCGACGGCGGCGGCCGCGAAGTCCGCACGGCTCGCGGAGGCGATCCGGCCGTCGCCCGCGTTGCCGACGACGGCGCCGTGGGCCAGGACCGGGGCCAGGTTCGCCGTGTAGTTCTCGGTGTACCAGCCGTTGCGCAGGAAGGTGTGGGGCAGCCCCGACGCGAGGATCAGCCGCTCGGTCTCCTTGTGCTCGGCGGCCAGCAGGAAGTCGGCGTCCGGTCCGCCGAGTATCCCGGTGTACGCGAGCTGCGCGACCCCGGCCGCCTTCGCCGCGTCGATCACGGCGGTGTGCTGGGCCACGCGCCGGCCGACCTCGCTGCCCGAGATCAGCAGGACACGGTCACCGGCGCGGAAGGCGTCGGCGAGGGTCTCGGGCCGGTCGTAGTCGGCGACCCGGATCTCGACGCCCCGGGCGGCCGCCTCGGCGGCCTTCTCCTTGTCACGGACGACGGCGGTGATCCGCTCCGCCGGGACCGTGGCGAGCAGCTGCTCGACGACGAGGCGGCCGAGTGCGCCGGTGGCTCCGGTGACGACGATGCTCATGGGGGTTCTCTCCTGGGGTGCGCTGATCCTGCGGGACGGGACTCACTCACCCTACGGGGGGTACTAACCTTGGGAAAGTACCCACTTTCAAGTAAGGTACTGGCATGACGGTAAGCATCCTGGACGAGGTGGGCGGACGGCGCCCCGACGTCAACCAGCAGAACTGCCCCTCGCGGCTGGTCCTCGAACACGTCACCAGCCGGTGGGGCGTGCTCGTGCTGGGCGCCCTGCTGGCGCGCTCGTACCGCTTCAGCGAGCTGCGGCGGACGGTCGGCGGCGTCAGCGAGAAGATGCTCGCGCAGACCCTCCAGACGCTGGAGCGCGACGGCTTCGTCCACCGCGACGCCAAGCCGGTCATCCCGCCCCGCGTGGACTACTCACTGACCCCGCTCGGCCGGGAGGCGGCCGAGCGGGTCTGGGAGCTGGCCCGCTGGTCCGAACAGCGGCTGGACACGGTGGAGTCGGCCCGCGAGGCGTACGACACCCGGCGCCGTCAGTCCGGCTGAGGCGCCCGGCCCTCCTTCATGACGTGCAGGGCCCGCGACACGTCGAAGGGCAGGATCGTCACCGCGACGTGCGGCACGGTGCTCAGCGTCTTCGCCACCCCCTCGCCCGTACCCCGGTGCAACAGCTTCCCCAGCACATGGCGGTACAGCCGCCGGGGCACCAGGACCGTCAGCGAGGTGTCCCCGTCGGCGGTCGTGCGGGCCGCGAGTTCGGCCATGGCGTGGTGCAGCCGCCGGTCCGGGCAGGCCACGACGTCCAGCGGCACGGAGGTCGCGGAGGTGTCCTCCCACCGGGCAGCCAGCCGCTCCGCGTACGTCTCGTCGATCGCGAAGTGCACCGCCCTGATCCCGTCGGGGTGCAGCTCATGGGCGTACCGCAGGCACTTCAGGGTCGCGAGGTCGAGCCGTTCGACGAGGATGAACACCAGGTGGCGGTGGGTGAGCGGACGGTCGGCCCCGGGCGGCTGGATGCCCTCCAGGGCGGCGGCCTCGCTCCGGTACTCGCGGTTGATGCGGATCAGCGCCCACACACCGATCGGGAAGACCACGACGACGAGCCACGCGCCCTCGGTGAACTTGGTGATCGCGAAGATCACCACCACGGCGGCCGAGCTGGCCGAGGCGAGGGCGTTCACCGTGATCTTGGTACGGCGGTGGGGCTCGCGGCGCCTGAGGTGGTACGCGGTGAGGCCGGCACCGGCCATGGTGAAGGCCGTGAACACCCCGATCGCGTACAGGGCCACCAGCTTGTCCACGCTGGCCCCCGTCACCAGCAGCAGGGCCAGCGAGATGACGGCGAGGCAGATGATGCCGTTGGAGAACGCCAGCCGGTGCCCGCGCCGGGTCAGCACCCGGGGCAGGAACCGGTCCTGGGCGACGAAGCTCGCCAGGAACGGGAAGCCGGTGAACGGGGTGTTGGCCCCGGTGTACAGCACCAGGGCCGTCGCCAGCTGGACGAACACCAGCCCCACCGTGCCCACCGGCCCGCCCCCGAACGCGAGATGGGCCTCCTGCGCGATGACGGTCGGCGTGCCGTCCTTGTACGGGACGGCGTGCGTGAAGTGCGCCAGCGTGGAGACGCCGAGAACGAGGAACCCCAGCACACAGCTCATGGTGATCATCGTGCGGCGGGCGTTGCGGCCCTGCGGCTCGCGGAACGCGGAGATGCCGTTCGAGATGGCCTCCAGCCCGGTCAGCGAGGAGCCGCCGTTGGCGAACGCGCGCAGCACGATGAAGAGCGAGGCCCCGTACAGCCAGCCTCTCCCCTCGGTGCCGATGTGCACCACCCCCGGGGCGTGCAGATCGGCGTGCGGGAGGTCCCCGGCGAGACCGCGTACGGCCGCGACGACGATGACCAGCCCGATCGCCGCCATGAAGAGGTAGGCGGGGAGGGCGAACAGCCGCCCGGCCTCGCGCACGCCCCGGAGGTTCCCGTACGCCAGCACCGCGATGGCCAGGACGGAGACGGGGAGCTGGAAGCGGTCCATGCCGCTCCAGCCGATCCCGGTCAGATGCGCGAGCGAGATCAGCGCGTTGGTGCCCGCCGACACCTGCACGGCGACGGTGACCACGTAGTCGACGAGCAGAGCGACGGCGGCGACCTGCGCGATGTCCGGCCCGAAGTTCTCCCGCGCCACGACGTACGAGCCGCCCGCCCGCGTGTAGATCATGACGACGTCGCTGTAGCAGAGCGTCAGCAGCAGCAGGACGAGCAGGATCGCCCCGGTCACCGGCATGAGCAGGGTGAAGGCCGCCACCCCGGCGGCCGGCACCAGGACCCGGAGCATCTGTTCCGAGCCGTACGCCGAGGAGCTGATGCAGTCCGAGGCCAGGACGCCGAGGGCCGTACGGTTGCTCAGCTTCTCCTTGCCGAGGCGGCGACTGGTGAGCGCTTTGCCGAGCAGGTGGTTCTTGACCCGGTACCCCGGGCCGCTGTCCAGGGCCATGGCGTCATGATGGGCCGCCCGGCACGGGGCCGGGGCGGCCAAACGCCGGGCGGGCGGAAAGTCTGCCCGTCCGGCGCTGGTGGTGCGGCGCCCGTCCGGCCGGGGCGCCGGGCGCCGGGTGGGGCGGGGTCAGCCGACGACGGTCCAGGTGTCGTTGCCCGCCAGCAGTCCCGCCAGGTCGCCCTTGCCCCGCTGCTCCACGGCGGCGTCGAGCTGGTCGGACATGAGGCGGTCGTAGACCGGGCGCTCCACGCTGCGCAGCACCCCGATCGGGGTGTGGTGCAGCGTGTCGGCGTCGGCGAGCCGGGAGAGGGCGAACGCCGTGGTGGGGCTCGGGTTGTGGGCGTCGTGGACGAGGATCCGGGACCGGTTCTCCTCGGTCACCGCGACCACCTCCAGATCACCGGTGAGCGGATCGCGCACCACGCCCTTGGAGTCGTCGGTACCGAAGAGGATGGGACGGCCGTGTTCCAGGCGGATGACCGCCTCCTGCGCCTTCTCCTTGTCCTTCAGCACCTCGAAGGCACCGTCGTTGAAGATGTTGCAGTTCTGGTAGATCTCCACCAGCGCGGTCCCCGGGTGGTCCGCCGCCGCCCGCAGCACGCTCGTGAGGTGCTTGCGGTCGGAGTCGACGGTCCGCGCCACGAAGGACGCCTCGGCGCCCAGGGCCAGGGAGACCGGGTTGAACGGCGCGTCCAGCGAGCCCATCGGCGTCGACTTGGTGATCTTGCCCAGCTCGGAGGTGGGGCTGTACTGACCCTTCGTCAGGCCGTAGATCCTGTTGTTGAACAGCAGGATCTTCAGGTTGACGTTGCGGCGCAGCGCGTGGATCAGGTGGTTGCCGCCGATGGACAGCGCGTCGCCGTCACCCGTGACCACCCACACCGACAGGTCCCGCCGCGAGGTCGCGAGCCCGGTGGCGATGGACGGGGCGCGGCCGTGGATGGAGTGCATCCCGTAGGTGTTCATGTAGTACGGAAAGCGGGACGAGCAGCCGATGCCCGAGACGAACGCGATGTTCTCCTTGGCCAGGCCCAGTTCGGGCATGAAGCCCTGCACCGCGGCCAGGACCGCGTAGTCCCCGCACCCGGGGCACCAGCGCACCTCCTGGTCGGACTTGAAGTCCTTCATGGACTGCTTGCCCTCGGCCTTCGGGACCAGCTGGAGGAGTTCGTTGGCATCAGACATCGATGGCCTCCTTGAGGGCGGTGGCGAGCTGCTCGGCCTTGAAGGGCATGCCGTTGACCTGGTTGAAGCTCTGCACGTCCACCAGGTACCTGGCCCTCAGCAGGGTGGCGAGCTGGCCGAGATTCATCTCCGGGACGACCACCTTGTCGTACCGGGCGAGCACCTCCCCGAGGTTGGCCGGGAACGGGTTGAGGTGCCGCAGATGGGCCTGGGCGATCGTGTCGCCGGCCGCCCGCAGCCGGCGGACCGCGGCGGTGACCGGGCCGTACGTCGAACCCCAGCCGAGCACCAGCGTCCGGGCGTCCGCCGGGTCGTCCACCTCCAGGTCCGGCACGGTGATGCCGTCGATCTTGGCCTGGCGGGTACGCACCATGAAGTCGTGGTTGGCCGGGTCGTAGGAGATGTTGCCCGTGCCGTCCTGCTTCTCGATGCCCCCGATCCGGTGCTCCAGACCCGGTGTGCCGGGCACCGCCCACGGGCGGGCCAGCGTCTCGGGGTCGCGCTTGTAGGGCCAGAACACCTCGGTGCCGTCGGCCAGTTGGTGGTTGGGGCCGGTCGCGAACCGGGTGCGCAGGTCCGGGAGGCCGTCCACCTCCGGGATGCGCCAGGGCTCCGAGCCGTTCGCCAGGTACCCGTCGGACAGCAGGAAGACCGGGGTGCGGTAGGTCAGGGCGATCCGGGCCGCGTCCAGCGTCGCGTCGAAGCAGTCCGCCGGCGTACGGGGGGCGACGACCGGGACCGGCGCCTCGCCGTTGCGGCCGTACATCGCCTGGAGCAGGTCCGCCTGCTCGGTCTTGGTCGGCAGGCCCGTGGACGGGCCGCCGCGCTGGATGTCGATGATCAGCAGCGGCAGCTCCAGGGAGACCGCCAGGCCGATGGTCTCCGACTTCAGCGCCACCCCGGGTCCCGAGGTGGTCGTCACCGCGAGCGAACCGCCGAAGGCCGCGCCCAGCGCCGCCCCGATCCCCGCGATCTCGTCCTCCGCCTGGAAGGTCCGCACGCCGAAGTTCTTGTGCCGGGACAGCTCGTGCAGGATGTCGGAGGCCGGGGTGATCGGGTACGAACCCAGGTAGAGCGGCAGTTCCGCCTGCCGGGCCGCGGCGATCAGGCCGTAGGACAGGGCCAGGTTCCCGGAGATGTTGCGGTAGGTGCCGGTGGGGAAGGCCTCGGACGCGGGGGCCACCTCGTAGGAGACCGCGAAGTCCTCGGTCGTCTCACCGAAATTCCAGCCCGCCCGGAAGGCCGCCACATTCGCCTCGGCGATCGCCGGCTTCTTGGCGAACTTCGACCGCAGGAACTTCTCCGTACCCTCCGTCGGACGGTGGTACATCCAGGAAAGCAGCCCGAGGGCAAACATATTCTTCGAACGTTCGGCCTCTTTACGGGAAAGTCCGAACTCTTTCAGCGCCTCGATCGTCAAAGTCGTCAACGGCACCGGGTGCACGTTGTACGCGTCGAGGGAGCCGTCCTCCAGCGGAGACGTCTCGTAACCGACCTTCGCCATGGGGCGTTTCGTGAACTCGTCGGTGTTCACGATGATGTCGGCCCCGCGCGGCACATCGGCGATATTGGCCTTCAGCGCCGCGGGATTCATCGCGACCAGCACGTTCGGCGAGTCGCCCGGCGTGAGGATGTCGTGGTCCGCGAAATGCAGCTGGAACGAGGAGACGCCCGGCAGTGTCCCGGCGGGCGCCCGGATCTCGGCCGGGAAGTTCGGCAGCGTCGAGAGGTCGTTCCCGAACGACGCGGTCTCCGACGTGAAGCGGTCGCCGGTCAGCTGCATACCGTCGCCCGAGTCACCCGCGAACCGGATGATCACCCGGTCCAGGCGGCGGATCTCCTTCGCGGTGGCACCCGCGGAACCGAGCTGGGGGACACGTTGTTCCCCGACGAGCGCCTCGTCGGCCTCGTCGGTCTTTCCGGCTGGGCTACTGACCTGGCTGGTCACTGAACTGGACCTCCCTCGGGGCGGCGGCTCGGGACCGTCCGGCCCGCCGGCGGTCCAAGGCTCCACCCTACTTCTGTAAGGGTCGCCTTCCTCGGATCGATCATATGGCCGATGTGCTTTTGAGACAGAGATTCTTTCGGGTTCCGTCGCATGTCACCGGCGCCGCCGCCTTCGGGATAAACATCCGGCCTCTCGGCCTTTCGACCTAGGTCCCGCCCTGGAATCCCGCCTTCCGGTTCTCCCTGAGGGCTGTCCCGTCATCCGTGGTGGATCAGCGTGCGGCGTCAGATGCGGTGCATCGCAAGGCGGAGGGACGTCCGCATACTGGATGTATTCGGGCGTTCCGACAACGCGGCGAGGTGCCGTAGCTGTCGTCGTGCGCCCGCCAGGGATTACGGGACAGCCCTTAGGAGTTCAGATAGGTGAGCACCGCGAGAACGCGCCGGTGATCACCCACGCTCGGTGACAGGCCCAGTTTCAGGAAGATGTTGCTGACGTGCTTCTCCACGGCCCCGTCGCTCACCACCAGCTGTTTGGCGACCGCCGAATTAGTCCGCCCCTCGGCCATCAGACCGAGGACCTCCCGCTCGCGCGGCGTGAGCCCCGCCAGCACGTCCTGCTTGCGACTGCGGCCCAGAAGCTGCGCCACCACCTCGGGGTCCAGGGCCGTCCCGCCCTGGGCGACCCGCACCACGGCGTCCACGAACTCCCGGACCTCGGCCACCCGGTCCTTCAGCAGATAGCCCACCCCCCGGCTGCTGCCGGCCAGCAGCTCGGTGGCGTACCGCTCCTCCACGTACTGGGAGAGCACCAGCACCCCGATCTGCGGATGGTCCTTCCGCAGCCGCACCGCGGCCCGCACCCCCTCGTCGGTGTGGGTCGGCGGCATCCGTACGTCGGCGACCACCACGTCCGGCAGCTCACCCCGCCCCGCGAGGTCGCCCACCGTCTTGATCAGCGCCTCGCCGTCCCCCACCCCCGCCACGACGTCGTGCCCGAGATCGGTCAGCAGCCGGGTGAGTCCCTCCCGAAGCAGTACCGAATCCTCGGCGATGACGACCCGCACCCTGTCCTCCACGACGCTGTTTCCCCCACTGTTGAGATCGATCGGCTGCCCCGGTGTGTCGGCCGGCCGGCCCGCACACGGCGGCGCCTCGGACGCCGCCGGGGCCCGCCCCGGGGACGTCCAGCATCCCAGGATCCGCGCCCGAACGGTACGTACCGGGAATCCTTCCGCCCGGCGGCAGCGCGCGGTGCCCCGGCCCGCCGGGACGGCGGTCGGGGCACCACGGGTCGCGGCCGGGCGGCCAGGTCAGCCGCGCCAGGGCAGTTCGGCGGTGACCGTCGTCGGGCCGCCGGCCGGGGACTCGACCACGAGCACACCGTCCACCGCGTCCAGCCGCTCGGCGAGCCCGGCCAGACCGCTGCCCGAGGAGGCGTCGGCCCCGCCCCGGCCGTTGTCGGTGACCTGGAGCATCAGCCGGTCCGCCGCACGCCACACGTCCACGGTGGCCCGGGTGGCCCGGGAGTGCTTGCTGACGTTCTGGAGCAGCTCCGACACCGTGAAGTACGCGATGCCCTCGATCGCCTGGGCGGGCCTGGAGTCCAGATCCACCTCGACGGTGACGGGGACGGTGCAGCGGGAGGCGATGGCGGAGAGTGCGGCGTCGAGGCCGCGGTCGGTGAGGACGGCGGGGTGGATGCCCCGGGCGAGGTCGCGGAGTTCCTGGAGGGCGACTTTGACCTCGCCGTGGGCTTCGTCGACCATGCGGGCGGCGGCTTCGGGGTCGGCGGTGAGTTTTTCCTTGGCGAGTCCGAGGTCCATGGCGAGGGCGACGAGGCGGGCCTGTGCTCCGTCGTGGAGGTCGCGTTCGATGCGGCGGAGGTCGGCGGCGGCGGTGTCCACCACGACCCCCCGGTCCGACTCCAGCTCGGAGACCCGGGTGGCCAGCCGGGACGGGCCCAGCAGACCGAGCACCAGCAGCCGGTCCACCGAGGCCAGCGCCCGCACGATCCACGGGGTGACCAGCACGAGGGCCAGGCCGACGGCGCTGGTCACCGCCAGCTCGAAGGGGGAGTCGAGGTAGACCTGGTGGCTGTCGTCGCCGTACAGCTGGATGCCGCCGACGCCCACGTACGTCGGGAACACCCAGCGCCACAGCGGGTAGGTGAACGCCGCCCAGCCGGTCGCCCAGAACGTCACCGCGACGGGGAACGCGAACACGGCCCACGGGAAGTGCAGGACCGCGTAGAGCAGATGGCGCCAGGACACGCCGCTCTTCAGCATCGCGCCCACCCAGGACATCAGCCCGTCCGTCCGGCCGCGCGCGGGGGCCGGCTCCGCCACGTCCAGGTGCAGCAGCCCCCGGGCCCGCGCCCGCTCCAGCATGCCGAATCCACGGCACATGGCCAGCCCGGCGGCGAGGATCGGAACGCCGAGGAAGGTGATCAGCATGCCCGCGCCCAGGGACACCATGGTGATCGCGAAACTGAACATCACCACGCTGACCGGCACGCTCAGCAGCAGATAGGCCAGCTCACGCCAGGTGCGGGCCTCGAAGGGCGCGCGCAGCGCCGCCGGAAGGAAGTGCTTCGCCGGACGGGCCGGGGGACGGCCCCCCGAGCCGGCGGAACCGTACTGGTCCCGGGTGTCCGCTCCGTATGCCGTGGCCATGAGTGGCGTCCGTTTCTTCCTGGCGGGAGACTTCCCGCGGCCGATACCCCAAGAGTGCTGTGCGGCGCGTTTGCGCACCATGAGGGCGGTATCCGTATCCGGCCGGGGGTTTTCCCCACCCCGGTGCCACGGAGGGGGCGGTCCGGGGCCGGGCGGGCTTCTCCGGTGTGTCCGTGCTCAGGGCCGGGCGGGCTTCGCCGGGGTGTCGGTGCTCAGGGCCGGGCGGGCTTCGCCGGGGTGTCCGTACGGTCCCGCCAGGGCAGTTCCGCGGTGACCGTGGTGGGCCCGCCCACCGGGGAGTCCAGGACGAACAGCCCGTCCACGGCCCCCAGGCGTTCCGCCAGTCCCGACATGCCGGTACCGCCGTCCAGCCGGGCACCGCCCGCCCCGTCGTCGCTGACCTGGATCAGCAGCCGGTCACCGGAGCGCCACACCTCGACCGACGCCTGACGGGCCCGGGAGTGCTTGCTGACGTTCTGGAGCAGCTCGGACACGGTGAAGTAGGCGATCCCCTCGATCGCCTCCGCCGGGCGGGCGGACAGCCCGACCTCGACGGTGACGGGGACGGTGCAGCGGGAGGCGATGGCGGAGAGTGCGGCGTCGAGGCCGCGGTCGGTGAGGACGGCGGGGTGGATGCCCCGGGCGAGGTCGCGGAGTTCCTGGAGGGCGACTTTGACCTCGCCGTGGGCTTCGTCGACCATGCGGGCGGCGGCTTCGGGGTCGGCGGTGAGTTTTTCCTTGGCGAGTCCGAGGTCCATGGCGAGGGCGACGAGGCGGGCCTGTGCTCCGTCGTGGAGGTCGCGTTCGATGCGGCGGAGGTCGGCGGCGGCGGTGTCCACCACCACACCCCGGTCCGACTCCAGCTCGGCGATGCGCCGCTCCAGCTCGTCGGAGGGCGAGAGCAGCCCCCGCACCATCGCCCGGTCCGCGTTCGCCATCCCACGCGCGATGTAGGGGAGGACCGGCCAGAGGACGAACAGGCCCACCAGCACCACCGTGAACGTCACCACCCCCCAGGGCAGCCGGATGAACGCGTACAGCAACGCCCGCCAGCCGACCGGGTCCTTGAGCTGGGACCACAGCCAGGAGAAGAAGCCCCGGTCCTGGCGGCCGAGTCGCATCGGGCTCGGCTCGTCGATCCGCACCCCCAGCATCGCGCGGGCCCGGCTCCGCTCCATCCGGCCGAAGCCGCGCGCACCACGCAGCCCCAGCGCGAGCAGCGGCAGGCCGATCACCGTGACGGACAGCCCCGTGCCCACCCCGATCAGGAACACCGCATAGACGAACCCGGCGATCGCCGTCGGGAGGTTGACGAGCAGATACGCGATCTCCTTCCACGTCCACCGGTCGAAGGCGAGGCGCGCGGGCGGCGGCCGGTCGGTGTCGGGCGGAGGAGGGCTCATGGTCATGGGACCAGCCTGCCGGGCCGCACGCCCGCACGCCATGGGGTACGTGGGGGGCGCGCGGTAGGGATAACCCCACCCCGGCCCCGTCCCGTACCCGCCCCACCAGGGGCGACCGCCGAACCGCCCGTGGCGCGCGGCGTGGTGGCCCCGGCGTGCGACGCCTGCCGGTAACCCCTCCCCCCGCCGGCCGGTGCTCCCGTACGGCGGCCGGCGGACTTCCGGGGCCGTGCGGCCGGAGGCCGGTACCGGCGGCCGGGGCCGCACCGGACCGGACCAACCACCCCGAAGCGAAACGGGGGTGGTGGGCAGGGCCTAGACTCCCGTGCGTACGGAGCGTCGAACAGGGTGAGGGAGCGAGGGGCGGACGTGGCGGACGTGCCGGAACCGACCGTTCTCGCGTCGGACTACTTCCAGAGCTACGCGGTGGTCGGACTGCTCGCCGTGGTCGGCGTGCTGTTCGTCGCCGTCGCCTTCGGCGCCGGCCGGCTGCTGCGGCCGGTGGTCCCGACGCCGGAGAAACTGCTCACCTACGAATGTGGCGTGGACCCCGTGGGGGAGGGCTGGGCCCACACCCAGGTCCGCTACTACGTCTACGCCTTCCTGTACGTGATCTTCGCCGTCGACTCCATCTTCCTGTTCCCCTGGGCCACCGTGTTCGCGGCGCCCGGATACGGGGCGACGACGCTGGTGGAGATGTTCATCTTCCTCGGTTTCCTGGCCGTGGGACTGCTCTACGCATGGAAGAAGGGCGTCCTCGCATGGGCGTGACGAGCCGGCCGGACCCGCAACCCCCCGTTCCGCTGCCCGACCCGACGCTGCCGCCCGAGCCGAAGAAGCTCGGCGTGCTCTCCCGGCTCGCGCCCGAACCGATGAAGGTCGTCCTCAACTGGGGCCGCCGCTACAGCCTCTGGGTCTTCAACTTCGGACTCGCCTGCTGCGCCATCGAGTTCATCGCGGCCTCCATGTCCCGGCACGACTTCATGCGCATGGGTGTCATCCCGTTCGCACCCGGCCCCCGGCAGGCCGACCTGATGGTCGTCTCCGGCACGGTGACGGACAAGATGGCCCCGGCCGTGAAGCGGCTGTACGAGCAGATGCCCGAACCCAAGTACGTCATCTCCTTCGGCGCCTGCTCCAACTGCGGTGGCCCCTACTGGGATTCGTACTCCGTGACCAAGGGCGTCGACCAGATCATCCCGGTCGACGTGTACGTACCGGGCTGCCCGCCCCGGCCGGAGGCGCTGCTCCAGGGCATCCTGAAGCTCCAGGAGAAGATCGCCCGCGAATCGCTCGCCGGGCGGTACGGGACCGGCACCACGCCCCGCCCCTCGGCCGAGGCCCTGCGCAGCGGCCTCGTCGCCGCCCCGAAGGCGCCGGGGGAGGAGAGCGAGCAGTGAGCACCGCCGACGCGTACGACCGGCTGCCGGACGCCGTCACCGACGTCTTCGGCCCGGAGGCCACGGCCGCGTACGCCTACGACCTGCTGACCGTCGACGTCCCCGCCACGGGCTGGACCGCCGCCCTGGAGACGGCCCGGTCCGCCCTGGGCTGCACCTATTTCGACTGGCTGAGCGCGGTGGACGAACCGGGCACCGGCTTCCGTGTCTGCGCCCATGTCGCCGCCCTGGGCGAGGGCACGGTGCGGCGCCTGCTCGTCCGTACGACGGTTCCGCACGAGGCGGCCACCCTGCCGAGCGCCGTGGGCGTCTACGCGGGCGCCGCCTGGCACGAGCGTGAGACCCACGAGATGTTCGGCATCGGCTTCGAGGACCATCCGCATCTGGTCCCGCTGCTGTTGCCGGAGGGCTTCGAGGGGCACCCGCTGCGGAAGGACTTCGTCCTGGCTGCCCGGGTCGCGAAGGCCTGGCCGGGCGCGAAGGAGCCGGGCGAGTCCGAACACGGCGGGCCCAAGCGGCGCACGATGCTGCCGCCGGGTGTGCCCGACCCGAACGAATGGGGGCCGCTGAAGGGGCAGCTCCCGCCCGCGCCCAGCCGTCCGGCCCGAGCGGCCCGCGCGGCGGGCGACCGCCCCGTACGCCGTGCCCGCAGCGCGAGCGAGGGCTCGGCCGCCCAGCGCGCCGCGACGCCGGAGTCCCCGGGCGCGGAGTCCCCGGGCGCGGCTTCCGCTCCGGCACCTGAGGTTTCCGGCGCGGCCGGGGCCACGGATGCGGTGACGCGGGCGCCGGACGGGCCCGAGGCCCCTCGGGCCGCACGTCCGCGCCGTAACCGCAGCGCCTCGCAGGGCTCGGCCAGCCAGACCGCCCCGCCGGCTCCCGCACCCTCCGACGCGGGGACGGAGACGGAGACCGGGGCGGAGACGGAGTCTGGGACGGAGTCCGGGGCGGAGGCCACGCCGCCCGCACCGCCCGTCGAGCCCGCGCCGGGCGACGAGCCCGCACCGCCCGTCGAGCCCGCGCCGGGCGTCGAGCCCGCACCGCCCGTCGAGCCCGCGCCGGGCGACGGTACCGGCGCCGACGCGGAGACCACCGCGTCCCGGCCCACCCGGCAGGCCCGCCCCGCGCGCGGCTCCGACGCCCCCTGGCACCACGCCCGCCCCGCCTTCGACGACACGCCGTCCCCGATGCCGGACGCCCCGGGCCCCACGAAGGCGGACACCGAACCGGGTCCCACGAAGGCAGACACCGATCCGGAACCGCGGCAGCCCGCCGGTGAGGACGGGACCGACGCCGGAGCCGGAACCGACCCCGGAGCCGGAACCGACCCCGGAGCCGACCCTGACACCGGAGCCGGAACCGACAACACCGACGCCGGAGCCGGGACCGAGGCCCCCGAACCCCGAACCGACCGTCCCGCCGGAGGCGATACCGCGTGAACGACGTACTCGACGTCGCCCTCCGGCTCCTCATCGTCTTCGTCGTCTTCCTGGTCGCCCCGCTCGTCGTGGGGCAGACCGAGCACAAGGTGATGGCCCATATGCAGGGCCGCCTGGGCCCCATGTACGCGGGCGGGTTCCACGGCTGGGCGCAGCTCGTCGCGGACGGGGTGAAGTTCGCGCAGAAGGAGGACATCGTCCCGGCCGCGGCCGACCGGCGGGTCTTCCAACTGGCCCCGGCCGTCGCCCTCCTGCCGTACCTCCTCGTGCTCGTCGCCATCCCGGTCGGCCCCGGTGACGGAGCCGTCGGCCAGGTCGTGGACGCGGGCATCTTCTTCGTGCTCGCCGTCATGGGCATCGGCGTACTCGGCTCGCTGATGGCGGGCTGGGCATCGGCCAACAAGTACTCCCTGCTCGGCGGTCTGCGCACCGCAGCGCAACTCCTCGCGTACGAACTGCCCATGCTGCTCGCGGCGGCGTCCGTGGCGATGGCGGCGGGCACGGTCTCGCTGACCGGCATCCTGGACGCCTTCGAGTGGTGGTGGCTGCCCTGGCAGATCATCGGCGCGCTCGTCTTCTTCGTGGCGGGCCTCGCCGAACTCCAGCGGCCGCCCTTCGACATGCCGGTCGCCGACTCCGAGATCATCTTCGGGGCGTACACCGAGTACACGGGGCTGCGGTTCGCCCTGTTCCTGCTCTCCGAATACGCCGGGATCGTCGTCCTGTGCGGCCTGACCACCGTCCTCTTCCTAGGCGGTTGGCACGGCCCGTTCGGCGCCGACGGCCTCGGCTGGGTCTGGACGCTCCTCAAGGCCGCCGTGCTCGCGTTCGTCGTCATCTGGCTGCGTGTGACCTATCCCCGGCTGCGCGAGGACCAGTTGCAGAAGCTCGCCTGGACCACGCTCATCCCCCTCGCCCTCGCGCAGATCGCGCTCACCGGCATCGTGAAGGTGGCGATCAACTAGTGCCCCCGATCCCCGGCTCAGGCCTGGCCAAGGGTCTGGCCGTGACCCTGCGGACCATGACGAAGCGCACGGTCACCGCCCAGTACCCCGACGTCCAGCCCGAGCTGCCGCCCCGCACCCGCGGGGTCATCGGACTGTTCGAGGAGAACTGCACCGTCTGCATGCTCTGCGCCCGCGAGTGCCCCGACTGGTGCATCTACATCGACTCCCACAAGGAGACCGTGCCCCCGGCGGCCCCCGGTGGCCGTGAGCGCAGCCGCAACGTGCTGGACCGCTTCGCGATCGACTTCGCCCTCTGCATGTACTGCGGTATCTGCATCGAGGTGTGCCCCTTCGACGCGTTGTTCTGGTCACCGGAGTTCGAGTACGCGGAGACGGACATCCACGAGCTCACCCACGAGCGCGACAAGCTCCGCGAGTGGATGTGGACCGTGCCGGAACCGCCCGCGCTCGACCCGGGGAGCGAGGAACCCAAGGAGTTCGCCGCCGCCCGCAAGACGGCCGACAAACTCCGGGCCGCGGAAGAGGCGGAGGCCCAGCGGGCCGCCGAAGAGGCCGAAGCGCGCCAGGCCGCCGAGGCCCAACAGGCCGCCGGAGCCCAACGACCCGTCGAGGACCAGGCCGCCGAAGGCCGACGCGCCGGCGAGGACCAGACCCCCGAAGGCCGACGGGCCGACGAGGACCAGACCCCCGAAGGCCGCCAGGCCGACGAGGACCAGGGCGGCGAGGGCCGACCGGGGCCCGGTTCGGACCGAGGGGGCCAGCCGTGAACCTCGCAGCGGCCGCCGGACATCCCGGCTTCCTCTCTCCGACCGGGGTCGAGATCGCCTTCCTCCTGGTCGGCATCGCCACCCTCGGCGCGGCGGTCATCACCGTCACGACCAAGCAGCTCGTGCACGCGGCCCTCTGGCTCGTGGTGGCACTCGGTGGTCTGGCCGTCGAGTACCTCCTGCTCACGGCCGAGTTCATCGCCTGGGTGCAGGTGCTGATCTACGTCGGCTCCATCGTCGTCCTCCTCCTCTTCGGACTCATGCTCACCCGGGCGCCCATAGGCCGATCCCCGGACGCCGACTCCGGCAACCGATGGGTCGCCCTCGGCGTGGCCGCCACCTCGGCCGCCGCCCTCGTCTGGGTCGTCGTGGACGCCTTCCGGGCGACCTGGATCGACCTGGACGGCCCGGCCCAGGGCTCCACGGACGTGACCGGCGCCTTCCTCTTCCAGCACTGGGTGCTGCCCTTCGAAGCGCTCTCGGTCCTGCTGCTCGCCGCCCTCGTCGGCGCGATCGTCCTCTCCCGCAAGAACGTCAGGGACGCCGCCCCCACGACCCGTCGGCCCGCCCCCCGCCGGACCACGACCGGAGACGACCCCGGGACCCGGAACGACGACGCGACCCGCAACGACGACGCGACCAGCAACGACGACGTGACCCGAGAGGACAAGCGCTGATGCACCTCGCCTATCCCGCCGTGCTCGCCGCCCTCCTCTTCTGCACCGGGCTGTACGGCGTCCTCGCCCGCCGCAACACGATCCTCGTCCTGATGTCCGTCGAGCTGATGCTCAACGCCGTCAACCTCAACCTGGTCGCCTTCGACGTCTGGCTCCGCGACACCCTCCACTCCGGTCAGGCGCTCACCCTCTTCACCATCGCCGTCGCCGCCGCCGAGATCGGCATCGGCCTCGCCATCGTCCTGGCCGTCCACCGCAACCGCGGCACCTCCGACGTCGACCGTCTTCGCGACACCGCCGAGACCGACGACGCCGAAGCGCTCCCGGACGACGCGGACGCCGACGACGCCACGGACGGCGCCCGCGCCACCGCAGACCAGGCCACTGCTCCGGCAGGGAAGGCACAGAAGGCAGAGGCCACCGCGTGACCACCACGACCCTCGCCGTCCTTGTCCCCCTCCTCCCCTTCCTGGGCGCCGCGGCCGGTCTCCTCCTCGGACGGACCGCCCCCGGCTTCGTACGGCCCCTCGCCGTCCTGCCGCCGCTGGCCGCGCTGGTCCTCGCGGCCGTCGTCGCCGCGCGGCAGGGCGGCGGCCGGGCCATCGACGCGGCCACCCAGCTCACCCCGACCGGCTCCGTCCCGATCGACCTCGCCCTGCACCTCGACGGCTTCGCCGTCCTCGTCGCCGTCCTCGTCGCCCTCGTCGCCACCTGCGTACAGATCTACTCGACGGCGTATCTCAAGGACGACGTCCGCTACCCCTCCTACGCGGCCCTCGTCTCCCTCTTCACCTCCGCGATGCTGCTCGTCGTCTACTCCGGCGACCTGATGGTGCTCCTGGTCGGCTGGGAGATCATGGGCATCTGCTCGTACTTCCTGGTCGGCCACTACTGGGAGACGCCCGAGGCACGGGCTGCGTCCCTCAAGGCCTTCCTCGTCACCAAGCTCGGTGACGTGCCGTTCCTCATCGGCCTGTTCGCCCTCGCCGCTGACACCGGCAGCTTCCGGATCACCAAGATCCTCGCCGCCGTCGCCCACGGCGGACTCGACCACCCCACTCTCATCGCCCTGCTGCTTCTCGCGGGCGTCGCCGGGAAGTCCGCCCAGTTCCCGCTGCACACCTGGCTGCCCGACGCGATGGCCGGCCCCACGCCCGTCTCCGCGCTGATCCACGCCGCGACGATGGTCGCCGCCGGCATCTACTTCGTGGCCCGCCTCCTCCCCGTCTTCGCGGCCTCCGCCGCCGCGCTCGTCGTCCTCGCCGTGATGGCCGCCGTCACGATGATCGGGTCCGGACTCGCCGCCCTCGCCCAGGACGACATCAAACGCGTCCTCGCCTACTCGACCATCGGTCAGCTCGGCTACATGTCCGGCGCCCTGGCCGTCGGCGACCGGGGGGCCGCCGTCTTCCACCTCCTCTCCCACGGAGCCTTCAAGGCCGTCCTCTTCCTCGCGGCGGGCGTCGTCATCCACGCGGCCGGCACCAACTCACTCGCCGCCATGTCCCGCATGGGCGGCCTCGCCAAGCGCATCCCCGACGCCTGCTGGACGATGACCGTCGCCCTCCTCGCGCTCGCCGCCATCCCCCCGTTCGCCGGCTTCTTCTCCAAGGAAGCCGTCCTCGTCGCCGCCGAGCACACCGCCTTCGGCGACCGCCACGTCGCCCCGGCCGCCGCCGGCTGGACGGTCCTCGTCGCCGGACTGATCGCCGCCGTCCTCACCGCCGCGTACGCCACCCGCCTCTGGCTCCTGGCCTTCCGCGGCCGCGGCCCCGCGGCCCCCGACCACGGCAGGCAGCCCGCCGCGATGACCTCTGTCCTCTGGATCCTCGCCGTGCCCACGATCGCCTTCGGGCTCGCCGTGGGTGTCCTGGGCGACTGGTTCGACGGACACTCCCTCACCCCCTCCCTGGCGACCGCCGTCCTGTCCACCGGCGTCGGACTCGTCGGCGGACTCGTCACCTACGGGGCCTGGCGCCACACCACCGCGCTCGCCACCCGCCCCCCGGTCGGCGCGGTCGCCGCACACCCGCACGCCGAACCCGCCCTCGTGGAGGCCGAGGCGATCACCTCGCACACCGCCGCCTACGGCACCATCGCGGGCGCCCCCGACCCCACGGACCCCGGACGCCTCCTGCTCGGCCCCCTCCACCGCCACGCGGTCAGCGGCTTCCACCTGGACGCCCTGTACACGGCGGCCTTCGTCCGCCCCGTCCAGGCCGCCGCCCGCCTCGTCCGCTTCCTGGACCGCGAGGTCGTCGACACCTACGTACGCGGCGCGGCCGGCACCGCCCGGGGACTCGGCACCCTGGTACGCCGCGCCCAGACCGGCAACGTGCAGACCTACCTCGGCGCGCTGCTCGGCGGAACCCTTGTCCTGGCGATCGCCGCCGTCGTCTTTGCCAACGTCTACGCCGGGGCGTGAGCCGTGTTCGATATCAGTGCGTCCGTGATGCAGTTCCTTCTGGCGTTCGTCGTCGCCGCACCGCTCCTCGGCGCCGTCGCCGCGCTCCTGCCCGCCCCGCCCGGCCTCAAGGGCAAGAACCCCGACCAGGCCGTGCTCCGCCACGGCGTGACCGTCACCGGTGTCGTCCTCGCCGCCGCCCTCGTGCTCGTCGCGGGCTTCGACCACGACCACCCCTCGACGATGCAGGCGACCACCGACATCAGGTGGATCCCCGCACTGGACGTGCGGATCCACCTCGGCACCGACGGCATCTCGCTCCCCCTTCTCGTCCTCACCGCGCTGCTGACCTTCCTCTGCGCGCTCTACAGCTACTTCAAGCCCCCCGCGGGCCCCTCAGCGAAGGGCTTCGTCGCCCTCGTCCTCGTCCTGGAGTCCGGCACCCTCGCCACCTTCGCCGTCCTCGACCTGATGCTGTTCTTCCTGGCCTTCGAGATGGTCCTCATCCCGATGTACTTCCTCATCGCCCGCTGGGGCGGCGAGGGCAGGCAGCCCGCCGCCTGGAAGTTCGTCCTCTACACCCTGCTCGGCTCCGTCGTCATGCTGCTGGGCCTGCTCCTCGTCGGGCTGAAGAGCGGCACCTTCGACATGGTGGCACTCGCCACTGACAACGGCCGGGGCCTCACCACGTCCGTGCAGGTCATCGCGGTACTGGCGATCGGTGTCGGGCTCGCCGTGAAGACCCCGATGTGGCCGCTGCACAGCTGGCTCCCCGACGCCCACACCGCCGCCCCCACCGTCGGCTCGGTGCTCCTGGCCGGGGTCCTGCTGAAGATGGGCACGTACGGCTTCGTCCGCATCCTCCTCCCCGTCGCCCCGGACGGAATGCGGACCTTCGCCCCCTACCTCGCCGCGTTCGCCGTCGTCGGCATCGTCTACGGATCCCTCGCCTGCCTCGCCCTGGCCCGCCCCGGCGCCAAGGGCGACCTCAAGCGGCTGATCGCGTACTCCTCCGTCGGCCACATGGGCTTCGTCCTCCTCGGCATCGCCACCATGACCCCCACCGGCGTGAACGGCGCCCTCTTCGCCAACATCGCCCACGGCCTCATCACCGGCCTGCTGTTCTTCCTGGTCGGCGCCGTCAAGGACCGCTACGGAACGGCCGACCTCGACACCCTCTCCGGCGCCACCGGCGCCGCGCTCTACGGCCGCGCCCCACGCCTCGGCGGCCTCCTCGCCTTCGCCGCCGTCGCCTCGCTCGGGCTTCCCGGACTCGCCGGGTTCTGGGGCGAGATGCTCACGCTCTTCGGCGCCTTCGACCCCGCCGAAGGGCTCAGCCGTCCCGCCTTCCTCACCTTCATGTCCATCGGCGCCTTCGGGACCCTGCTCACCGCCGCGTACCTGCTGATCGTCGTACGCCGCGTCTGCATGGGCGACCCCCGCGCCACCCCCGGCGACAAGGCCGAAGGCCTGTCCACCGGTCACGGGACCGGCGGCCTCCCGCAGCCGGTCGCCGACGTCCGGGGCTACGAGTTCGCCGCCTGGACCCCGCTCGCCGCCCTCACCGTCCTCGCCGGACTCTGGCCCGCCGTCCTCCTCGGCCTCACCGACCCGGCCGTGCAGAAGCTCCTCGCAGGAGGCAAGTCGTGATCGTGGCAGCCGGCAGCGCAACCGGGGCGGCGAGCCTCGTCCAGTCCGTCGACTGGCTCGCGATCGCGCCCCCCGTCGTCGTCGCGGTGGCCGCCCTCGCGGTGCTCGTCGCCGACCTCTTCGCCGACGAACGGCGCAAGCCGCTCCTCGGCCACGTGACCGTCGCCGCGCTCGTCGTCGCCCTCGCCTTCCTCGTACCGCTGCGCGCCGGCGACCGCTCCACCTTCTGCCTCACCGGCGACGTCCAGGCGTGCGGTTACACCGCCGACCACTTCGCCCTCGTCATCCAGGCCCTCGTGCTCGGCGGAGCGCTCCTCACCGCCCTGCTCTCCCTCGGCGACACCCGCAGGCTGCCGGCGGGGGAGTTCTGGTTCCTCCTGCTGGCCTCCGCCGCCGGGGCCACCCTCCTGCCCGCCGCCCGCGACCTCGCCACCCTCGTCGTCGCCCTCGAAGTGGCCTCGCTGCCCGCCTTCGCCCTCGTCGGCATCAAACGCGGCGACCGGCGCTCCTCCGAGGCGGCCCTGAAGTTCTTCCTCTCCTCGGTGGTCTCCACCGCCGTCATGCTCCTGGGCGTCAGCTTCGTCTACGCCACCACCGGCACCATGCACCTCACCGAGATCGCCGGCCGCCTCGACGACGTACCGGAACAGCTCGGCACCCTCGCCGGAGCGGGCGTCGTGCTGACCCTGGTCGGGTTCGCCTTCAAGACGGCCGCGGCCCCCTTCCACTTCTGGGTCCCCGACACCTACGTCGGCGCGCCGCTGCCCATCGCCGCCTACCTCTCGGTCGTCGGCAAGGCGGTCGGCTTCTCCGGGCTGATCCTGGTCACCGTGGTCGGCTTCCCCTCGTACGCCGACGTCTGGGGCCCCGCGCTCGCCGTCCTCGCCGCCCTCACCATGACGGTCGGCAACGTCGCGGCCCTCCGGCAGAGCCCCACCCGCGCGCGCGGCGCCGTACGCCTCCTGGCCTGGTCGTCCGTGGGGCAGGCCGGATACCTCCTCGTCCCGATCGCCGCCGCCGCGTACTCCAGCGACGAGCAGATCGGCTCGACCGTCGCCTACGCCCTCATGTACGCCGTCGTGAACCTCGGCGCCTTCTCCGTGGCCGCCCTCGTCGCCCGGACCCGCCCCGGCAACCGCCTCGACGACTACCGGGGCCTCTACGCCACCCGGCCCCTGGCCGCCCTCACCCTGGCCTTCTTCCTGCTCTGCCTGGCCGGTCTGCCGCCCGGGATCATCGGGCTCTTCGCCAAGGTCACCGTCTTCTCGGCGGCCGTCGACGCCGGACTCGGCTGGCTCGCCGTCGTCATGGCCGTCAACGTGGTGATCGCGTTGTACTACTACCTTCGGTGGACGGCCGATCTCTTCCGCTCCCCGGAGCCCGCGACCGGCGACGAACAGCCCGCAGCGCCCCGCCCGCACCGGGTCCCGGCGCCGCTCACCACGGCGATCGCCCTCACCGCCGTCGCCGGGGTGGCACTCTCCGGAGCACCCCAGCTCGTCCTGCGCTTCGCCGCCGTCAGCCTCTTCTGAGCGCCCTGGACGGGTTTGCCCCCCGCCCCACGCACAGGGCATGGTTCTGGCTGCACGTCGTCACCTGAAGAGACCACAGAGGAGCCGGAGCGGTGCTGAACGGGTTCAAGGACTTCATCCTGCGCGGAAACGTCATCTCCATGGCCATCGGCCTCGCCGTGGGAGCCGCGTTCACCGCCGTCGTCACCGGCTTCAGCAACGCCTTCATCGTGCCGTTGATCGGGCTCTTCACCCGGGGCACCGGCGACTTCAGCAAGGCCACCTTCACCCTCGACGGCGTGGAGTTCCCCTACGGCCTGTTCATCAGTGCCGCCATCGCCTTCCTCATCACCGCCGCGGTGCTCTACTTCCTCGTCGTGGTGCCCATGGCCAAGGTCCAGAACCGCTTCACGGCCAAGGAGGAGGAGAAGGAGGCCGACATCAAGGCGGCCCTGCGGGACTGCCCCTTCTGCTACACGGAGATCCCCGCCATCGCCTCCCGGTGCGCCCACTGCACCAGCGAGGTCGAGCCGGACAGCGAAGCCCGTGCCCTGGCGGGCCTGCCCACGCAGCCCGTCAGGCGCTGACCGGGGGGACGGCGCGCGGGGGGCGCACCACTCGCACGGCCCAGGGGCGGATCCGGCCGGATCCGCCCCTTCGCCGTGCCCCCGGGCGCCCGCCCGGCACAAGGGAACTAGCTCCCGCCGCCTCGCGTTGACCAGTACGGGAGGCTCCACTGGGGGAGTGGAGCACCACCGAGCAAGGGTTCCCCTGCTGCACCACTTGGAGGGCGTACCGTGCACCGCCGGCACAACGGGCTGAAAACCGCTGTACTTCTCGGGGGCCTGTCCGCCCTCATCATCGTCATCGGCAGCGTCTTCGGACGCACCGGTCTGATCGTGGCCCTGTTCGTCGCGGTCGGCACCAACGCCTACGCGTACTGGAACAGCGACAAGCTCGCGCTCAGGGCCATGCGGGCCCGCCCCGTGAGCGAGTTCCAGGCCCCCCAGCTGTACCGCATCGTCCGCGAGCTCTCGACCGCGGCCCGCCAGCCCATGCCCCGGCTCTACATCTCCCCGACGCAGGCGCCCAACGCCTTCGCCACCGGCCGTAACCCGCGCAACGCCGCCGTGTGCTGCACCGAAGGCATCCTCCAGATCCTCGACGAGCGCGAGCTGCGCGGGGTCCTGGGACACGAGCTCAGCCACGTCTACAACCGCGACATCCTCATCTCGTCCGTGGCCGGCGCCCTCGCCTCCGTCGTGATGTTCCTGGTGAACTTCGCGTGGCTCATCCCGGTGGGCCGGTCCAACGACGACGAGGGACCCGGCATCGTGGGCATGCTGCTCGTGATGATCCTCGGACCGCTCGCCGCCTCCGTCATCCAGCTCGCGGTCAGCCGTTCCCGCGAGTACGAGGCCGACGCCTCCGGGGCCCAGCTCACCGGCGACCCGCTCGCCCTCGCCGGTGCCCTGCGCAAGCTCGACGCGGGCACCAAGCGGCTTCCGCTCCCGCCCGAGCCGAGGATCGAGACCGCGAGTCACATGATGATCGCGAACCCGTTCCGTCCCGGCCCGGGGCTCTCCAAGATGTTCTCCACCCATCCGCCCATGGCGGAACGCATCGCACGGCTCGAGCAGATGGCAGGCTATCGACCGTGAAGACAATCCTGAACGTCATATGGCTCGTCCTCAGCGGCTTCTGGCTGTTCCTCGGCTACCTCGCCGCAGGCGTCCTCCTGTGCATCACGATCATCGGCATCCCCTTCGGGATCGCGGCGTTCCGCATCGGCGTCTACGCCCTGTGGCCCTTCGGCCACACGGTCGTCGACCGCCGGGACGCGGGCGGCGCGTCACTCATCGGGAACGTCCTCTGGGTGATCCTGGCCGGCTGGTGGCTCGCCCTGGGCCACATCTTCACCGGCATCGCCCTGTGCGTGACGATCATCGGCATCCCGCTGGGCTTCGCCAACTTCAAGATGATCCCGGTCTCCCTGATGCCCTTCGGCAAGGAGATCGTGCCCACCGACCAGCCGTTCGCCACCAGGTAGGACCGCCCACCTGGCAACCGGACCGCCCATCGCACGCGTCTTGGCTTGCAGGACCGAGCGATGGGTAGGTAGGCAACCATGGGCATCATCAGCTGGATCATTCTGGGACTGCTGGCAGGCGCGATAGCCAAGATCTTGCTGCCGGGGCGGGACCCGGGCGGCATCGTGGGCACCACGCTCATCGGCATCGTGGGCGCGTTCCTCGGCGGCTGGCTGTCGTCCCGCTTCCTGGACCGGCCCATCAGCAACGACTTCTACGACACGGCGACCTGGATCGCGGCCATCGCCGGATCGCTGATCCTGCTCATCGTGTACCGGCTGCTCCTCGGCAACTCCCGCGACCGACGCTGACCGGAGCCGCCCACCCCTCACAACCCCGTCTCACGCAACGTCAGGTTCAACCGGCCGGCCCGCATCCCCGACGCGGGACCGGCCGTTCCGCCGAAGACCCGCGTCACCCCGTGGAACGCGTACCGCGACGGGCCGCCGAAGACGAACAGATCGCCCGAGGCCAGCTCCACATCCGTGTACGGCCGCCCCCGGTCACGCGTGTTCCCGAAGCGGAACACACAGGTGTCGCCGAGGCTCAGCGACACCACGGGAGCGTCCGAACGCTCCTCACGGTCCTGGTGCATGCCCATCCGCGCGGCGCCGTCGTAGAAGTTCACCAGCGCGGTGTCCGGCGCGTACGCCTCGGCCGCCGCCGGGTCCCCGTACGCCTCGGCCACCGCGGACCGCCCCCAGGCGGCCAGCCACTCCGGGAAGGCCGCGACCCGCGCCCCGTTCACGTCGTCGGCCGTACGCGTGTAGCGGTACGGCTGCCAGTGCCACCCCAGGCAGACCGTCCGCACCGACATCACCCCGCCCCCGGGCAGCACGGTGTTCCGCAACGGCACGGGCCCCCGCGCCCACTCCCGACAGGCCTCCACCAGCTCCCGTTGGCGCTCCGGGGGCAGCCACCCGGGCACATGGACCGCCCCGGGGGCGACGACGCTCCGGGGGCGCGGGAACAGGGCGTCGGGCGGGTCCGGGGCGTCGTGTGCGAGGCCCTTGGACGGGCCCGGGGCACCGCGCCCGAAGCCGTCGGATGGGCCCGGAGCACCGTGTCCGAGGCCGTCGGGCGGGCCCGAGACGTCGCGTCCGAGGCCGTTGGACGGGCCCGGGGCACCGCGCCCGAAGCCGTCGGGCGGGCCGTCGTGTCCACCGTTCTTCGGCCCGGCCATCTCAGCCCCGTACCGCCAGGGCGCCCTCCAGCCCCAGCAGCCGTTCCTTGCGCTCCACGCCGCCCGCGTAGCCCCGTAGCGACCCGTCCGCGCCGATCACCCGGTGGCACGGCCGCACGACCAGCAGCGGGTTGCGCCCGATCGCGGTGCCCACGGCCCGCACCCCGGCGCCCGTGGCACCCACCCGCGCGGCGATCTGCCCGTACGAGACGGTCTCCCCGTACGGAACGGTGTCCAGGGCCGCCCAGACCCGCCGCTGGAACTCCGTGCCCGAGCCGTCCGCGTACGCGATGTCGAAACGCGTCAGACGGCCCTCGAAGTACGCCGCCAACTGCCTCTCGACACCGGCGAACGCCTCCGGGGCGTACCGCCAGCCGTCCCCGACGACCGCGGCCCCCTTCTGGCCCGGCAGCGACAACGAGGCCAGCGCCACCCCGCTGCCGGCCCGCTCCTCACCGGCGAGCAGCAGCTCGCCCAGCGGACTGCCGACCCTCGCGTACAGCGTGGTCATCATCCGTCACCCTCTCCACTCCTCCGGCCGCGTCCGGTGCGTACGGTCCGTTCTCGGAAGCGTCCGGTAGGCACGATCCTGTCTCCCGGGACGCGTCCGGTAAGCACGATCCTGTCTCCCGGAACGCGCCCTCGTACCTACGAGTCTGCGGCCCGCGTCCGCGCCGCACCGGCGGAATTCGGACATCATGCACGGAGACGGGCGGCACACCTCGAACCAGTGAGCCCCGCGTACGGACGGCGGGGCGGCCCGCAGGACGGAAGCGTCTGGTGGGCCCACCCCGCCCCGACACGAAGGCGGGACGGGGCGTACTCCTCGGCACGCCCCGCCCCGCCTTCACCCGCTGCACACGGCAGCGGACCACCTACCGGTAGTTGACGAACTGCACCGCGAAGTCCAGGTCCTTCTCCTTCAGCAGCGCCTGGACGGTCTGGAGGTCGTCCCGGCTCTTCGAGCTGACCCGCAGCTCCTCGCCCTGGACCTGCGCCTTGACGCCCTTCGGGCCCTCATCGCGGATGATCTTCGCCACCTTCTTGGCGTTCTCCTGGGAGATGCCCTCCTCGATCGTCGCGAAGATCTTGTACTCCTTGCCGGACAGCTGCGGCTCGCCCGCGTCCAGCGACTTCAGGGAGATCCCGCGCTTGACCAGCTTGGACTGGAAGATGTCGAGGATCGCCTTGACCCGCTCCTCGCCGTTCGCCTCCATGAGGATCTTCTCGCCGGACCACGAGATCGAGGCGCCCGTGCCCTTGAAGTCGTAGCGCTGGGAGATCTCCTTGGCGGCCTGGTTGAGGGCGTTGTCGACCTCCTGCCGCTCGACCTTCGAGACGATGTCGAAACTGGAGTCGGCCATGACGTGTGGCTCCTTGCGTCGTATGCGTTGGGTACGGCACAAAGCCTAGCCATCCCCGCCCGCCCCGAGCACTGATCAATCCGGTGGCGGAGCACCCCTGGGCATCAGGTATCGTTTACGTCGTCGCCAAGGAGCCCCCGAACAGGATTCCGACGCGTCGTTCCAGGCGGTGTGCCCGAGTGGCCAAAGGGAGCAGACTGTAAATCTGCCGGCTCAGCCTTCCCAGGTTCGAATCCTGGCGCCGCCACAGGACGGGAAACCCCGTCCGATCTGCTTCACCGCAGGTCGGACGGGGTTTCTGCGTGTGTGCAAGTGTGACGAGGGGCCGCGCTGATCGGCCCGCGTTTCTCGCCTTGTCTCACCTGAATCCACCCTTGATCGGCTTGTGTGGGGCAGGCGTGGGGCACGTTCGGCGGCTACCGACCGCTCGCAGCGTCGCTTCGATCAGGGCGTTCGCTGTCGCCGCAGCACCGTCCAGACACTTGGCGCAGACGCGGAACAGTACGGCCACGCTGTGGCCGGCGCGCTGAGCGACCACCTGAGACTCCACACCGGAGCTGAGCCAGGTCAAGACTGTCGCGTGATGCAGGTCACGCGGCCGCTTAGCCAGGGCCGAACTCCCGCTGGGCAGGCGTCAGGGCTCGCGTGCGGGCTCTGACGCCTGCCCATACCTTGTCGTGACAGGTGTCCTGGATCGGCCCACTACGCTGCTTACGGAGGAATCGCCCGTCTGGGGCCACTCAGTGGGTGACCACGTGCCATCGGAGCAGGGTGCCTAGCGCTGTGACCGGGAGGGTTTACCGGGGCGACGGGGTCCAGCCAGCGGGAAGCATGTAGTGCCAGCCCGGGCGCCAGGCGGGTGGGGCTTCGACGAGGTCTTCCAACGAGGCGCCGGCGAGCAGGCAGTCCAGGGCCCATCGGTTGGCCGAGTGGGCGATCACCAGGATCCGGCCGCCGTCCCAGCGCGTGGCCAGGTCGTACAGAAACACGGCGGTGACTGCGAGGACCTGGCGGTAGCTCTGACCGCCGGGGAAAGGTTCGTCGATGCGGTGAGCCCGCTGGGCGGCAATGCGGGCGACAGGGGTCCCGTTGAGGTCCCCGTAGTTGCACTCGCGCAGTCGGGTGTCCTGGCGGATCGAGGGCGTGCCGTCGGGGAACGCGATCCGGGCCGTCTCCACAGCTCGGTGGAGGTCGGAGGTGAACACCGCGGCAAAGTCGCCAGCGCGTCGGCGTTCGCCGAGTTCCGCGGCCTGACAGCGGCCGAGTTCCGAGAGCTTGCCGGGGAGCCAGCCGGTGGCGATGCCCGCCTCGTTGTCGGTGGTGGTGGCGTGCGTCTCGTAGACGATCTCTACTGCCATCGCGGGTCTCCTGCTTGCCGGGGCGGGTCAGGCTGCTTCGGTGAGTGGTCGGCCTCCCCAGCGCAGGTCCTTCTCGCTGCGGATGCGCGCTCGTTCGCGGCGTTGGGCGGGGAGGACTTCGAGGTGGGGGGGCGTTGGTGTTGTGCCAGCGCGGGTAGGCGTGCAGGGCCCGGGTCTGGACGGTGTGGTTGCGGTGGTTCGAGTTGGCGATGGTGAACTGTCGCAGCGGCCCGAAGTGGGCCTTGATCGGGTTCGCCCACGAGGCATAGATCGGGGTGAAGCACAGCTCGACCCGGTGCTTCCTCGCCCAGCTCCGGATCTTCTCGCCCTTGTGGGCGGACAGGTTGTCCATGATCGCGTAGATCGGGGCGCCGTCGGGGCGGGCGGCCCGGATGGACTTCAGCACGGCCAGGGTGTTCGCCGCGCCCTTCTTGCGGCGGTTGACGCCCCACAGGGTGTCGTCGCCGATCGAGTAGCAGCCGTGGAAGTACCGGATCCCGTGGGTGCGGTGGCAGGTCGCGGGGTGCCGCTCGGGGTGGCCGCCGGGGGCCCAGCCCGAGCCGCCGGTGGGTCGGATGCCGAGGGGGCCGGACTCGTCGAAGGCGAAGACCCGGTCGGGGAAGCGTTCCAGGACCTCCTCGATCCGGTCCAGCTTCGTGTCACGGTCGGGGTCCGGTGACTCCTTCCTTCTTGGCGTGTTGGAAGGTGACGCCGCGTCGGGCGCGCAGCCTGCGTAAGGCCTCGCGTCCGATGCGGATGACCCGGCCGTGGACTTTGCGCAGGTAAGCGGCCTGTTTGCGGATCGACCAGCGGGTGAAGGGCTGGCCGAGCTTGGTCGGTCGAGTGGTGGCCGTCTTGATGACGAAGTCCTCGTCGTCAGGACTGAGCAGGCGGGGACGGCCTCCCGCCCACCGAGGGTCCAGGCAGGCCAGGCCGATCTCGTTGAACCGGTGGATCACTTCGCGGACGGTATCCTCGTCGGCCTGCACCAGCTGGGGGATCACCGGGACCCGATTCCCGCCAGCCGAGGCCAGCAGCAGCATCGCGCGCCGGTAGCGCATGGCACTGGTGCTGCCCCGGCGCACAACCTGCTGCAGTTTCTGTCCCTCTTGATCGGTCAGTCTGCGCACACGGACAGGCTCAGCCACCGCACCCCCAGCGGTCGGATCGGACGTCACCACACATCCAACCGCCCCGACCACCAACCCGGCGAACCTATGCGGTCACAGCACTAGACAGATGTTGCTCCGCACCATGAACAGGCAGACTGGCGCAGGCATACGTGCTCTGTGAGGCCTCGCGGCCCCGACTCGGTCTTGACCTGGTGCGGGATGCTCAATGCACGGTCGGCCAAGCGGGTTCGGTCAGGCTCCGGGCATGGCTATATGCCACTGAGGCAGAGATGTGCGCTCATGCCGGCATGCCAGATGCTTGCCACCGCGCGTTGGAGGCCGCACTATCCAGCATCCCGTCCGGGTCCGAGGAGCGAGATCCGGATCTGCGGAGCATCTTTTTGAATGGAGTTCATCTCGCGCGGTGGCGGGGCAACGTATTGGCCTGCTCGGAGACAGCAGCGAGGCGGTCACTAGCCTGTATGGGGCGCTGGAAGAAATGGACCCGACCTTCGTGCGGGCCAGGGCTGGAATGCACGCCGACCTGGCGCAGGCGCACCTCACCGGTGCCGAGTACGGCGACGCGCAGACTCACCTGCGACAGGCCCGTCTGCTGGCGAGCCGCACCGGTTCGGTGCGGCAACGCCGTCGCGTCGACATGCTCAGCGTGAGGTTGTAGCGCCTCGCCTGGACCGAGTGGCCAGGATATGCAGCAGGGCAACGAGGGTGCCGGACCCCATCAGCTCACCACGGGCCATGAGCCCCAGGACGTCGGCTGGTGGGGTCCATTCGATATGCCCAGCCTCTTCGAGGTCGGACGGGTCGTTCTGCTCCATGGCCCACGAAGATTTCATGGGGCGAGTCGACCATGCCAACCATGGGCTGATAGGTCATAACGTGTTCCAGCGAATTCGGCCGCCAGCCAGTGTCTTCGATGACTTCCCTTACGGCCGTGTCCGCCGGCTTTTCGTCAGCATCGACGATGCCGCCTGGTAGCTCCCCCCCGAACTGTTGAGGGACGAAGCGATATCGCCAGATCATGAGAACGCGATCCTGGTCGTCCAGTGCGGCTGTGATGGCTACGTGGTGAAGCCTTACCACGTGATGCTCGAAGGGTTGCACGCCGGGCGGTTCCACGTTCCAGAGTTGCAGCTTTACCCAGCGGTTGTCATAGATGTCGCGCTCACCGTGGATGTGCCAGAGCTCCACCCCTTCCGGGCGCTGGACATTAACTGTGCCGGGGTACCCGGTACGAGCTTCGCCCTCGCACCTCCAATTTACCTTCAGTCACAAGGCGGGCAAGCACCTGGCGCAGTGCCGTGCGGCCGATACCGATTTCTTCCACAAGCGCACGTTCTGAGGGGGAGTTTGTCTCTGGGAGCGAACTCGCGTGACGCGAGCCGGGTGTGAAGTGTTTCGTAGACCTTGGTCGTTTTGGGTCACATTCGCGCAGTACTCTCCATTCTGGCATGGTGCGCACCAGCTTAGCGGACTCCGCTAGCGAACTGAGGTTGTATTGGTGGGGCCCTTTAGGTATGCCTAGTTGCCGCACGTGGGCGATGCGGCCAGGCTGCGGCGTGATAGTGCGAGGCTCATACCTAGCTGTCAGGTGATACTGATCTTCTGCCCTGCAGGTCAATCAGTACATAGCTGCGGTGCTCGCGTCCGCCGGGGGAACGTGCGATTAGGACGTGCACATCCGCTTTCACTTCCTTGTCCGTATGTACTGCCAGGATTCCTGTGACGTCATCCTTCGCAGTTCGGACAACGATAAGGCCCTTTCCGGCAACCTCAAGTTCAATGAACCCGCGCAGCTTGCTGCCGCCGACGAGTAGACCAGTAAGTCGTTCGCTGGCGTCTTCAATTCTCGCGTCTTGCAGCGCCTTCCGGCATCGGGCTGCGCTGGCGGAAGTGAAGGTGGAAGTCCTGTGTGTGGTGGTCTTGGATTCCCATGTAAGGGTCACATTCGTTCCGCTTGATGCCAAGATGTGAGACAAGTCAGATAGCTGCTTAATGGCTCGTCGACCTAGTGGCAAAACGGCATCTAGAATGGCCTCTTCCGCGTCGGATTCCTTACTGGCGCCATCGGTAATATCGAAGAGTCGATTGATGGCTTTATCTAGCAACACTTCTGTTCCGCTTCCAGGGAGTTCGGCCTGCCCTAGATTCGGTGCGCCTTGCAGGACCATGCCATACGAAGAAGCAAACACCGGGCCGGAGAATAGTCGTGTAGCACGCTTGATCTCTCCCGGTACAGGGCCTGCCTCTCGCCGCTGACGCAGGTCGTCGAGAGCATAGGCGACTGATTGAACAGCCGTTTGCAAGGTGTGGAGCCAGTCGCCGAGCACTGAGGCTTCCGCGCGGTGATTGCGCACTGATTTTCCATCCAGTGCGAATTTGAGAACAGGGCGTTCCCTGTCCTGCGGCAATTCGGGAAGGTCGGAATCACCTTGTAGCGTGCGCGCAAGCTTTTTAAGCTGGAGCGATCGAAACTCTGCCAGTGTGCGAGGCGGCGACTTGCGAGGAGTCTCAGTGCGACGTGCTGCCATCCACGCCCGCAAGGCGGCTTTGTCTGCCATGTCAGGGAATCGGTGCTTTGCGGTCATGGTGTCACCTCCACGTACCCTCGGCGTTCCCCGCGGGAGCCGCGAGTACGCTGCCAGATCTCGTCGTAGAGACCCAGAGACTGGAAGACCTCAGCGTCCCCAGCTTCCATCGCGCCAGTGATGCCCAAGTCCTCAAAAGCCACTGTCGCAGGCAGGGGCAGGAAGTACGCGTCGATCCGCATCTCGTGCTTCACGCACCACTCCCGGTCCCCGAGGTTGGCAAGGTTGGCAAGGTCGTCTGCCTCCGTGATTGCCCCGAAAGCGTCGGCGTCAATCAGGTAGGCAAGGTCTACGTCACTGGGGTCCAGTTTGCCGCTTACGAAGCTTCCTGCCAGCCAGATTCGCCTCACCCAGCCGAACAGGCAAACGGACTGCGCATGATGAAACTGCAGCTCATCCCACAGGTCGGAGCGGGTGCCTGACTGCACGAACTCAGGTGCCCGCACCAGCCGACTTTCGACTTCATCCCAGGTCAGGGGGTAGCGTCCCGGCGGCGGGCAGAGGGTGCCAGGGTCGAATGGCGGAAGCGGAGGCATGTAGCTCCAGAGGCGATCGGAGTGACGCCAGCACTCTATGTGACTAGCGGAGGGGCATGAAGGGCCTCTGCTCGGATCGTTGTCGCGCACTGGCGCGCTCGGTATGGGTTGGTACCTCGGGTGGCTTTGCAGAGACGCGACGGTACGTTGCCGCTCTGACACTGGGGTCTCACCAGTCGACGGATGCCGGGTGTCTTCCGCCGCTGAGTGGCGCTGCCGACAGGCCGAGCTCTCAGGCCCTGACGCTCGAACAGGATCGGGGAGTAGGCGGTTGTGGAGCGACACGCTATGTGCCTGCCTGCGGGGTCTCTGTGGGGCAACATGCTCACTCCGGTAACAACGATGCACATTGAGACGTGGATGCCGCGCAGACTGTAAATCTGCCGGCTCAGCCTTCCCAGGTTCGAATCCTGGCGCCGCCACAGGACGGGAAACCCCGTTCGACCTGCTTCAGTGCAGGTCGGGCGGGGTTTCTGCGTGTGTGGGCAGTGCAGCGCGGGCCTACACGGGCACCCCGTGGCTCAGCTCGTCGGTCCGCCGCCGAAGGCCCTCGCGCCCTCGCGGCCCTTGGCCTGGTTCTCCGCGACGTACGGGCGCAGTTCGGCCTCGTACGCCGTGAACGCCGTCCGGTGGTCGTCCGCCGAGGCGGCCAGGTGCCGGGTCAGGGTTCGTGCGCCGATCAACGCCTGCGAGGTGCCCATGCCGCTGGTCGGCGCCGCGCAGTAGCCCGCGTCGCCGACCAGTGCGACGCGGCCGTGCGACCAGCGGTTCAAGCACACCTGGGACGAGGACGAGAAGTAGAGGTCGTCGGCCTCCGTCATCGCGCGCAGCAGGCGCGGGGCCACCCAGCCGCAGTCGGCGAACGCGGTGCGGACCGCGTGTTCCTGCTCCTCGCGCGGGCGGCGGTCCAGGGCGGGTGAGCTGGTGGCGAAGGAGAGGCTGACCGCCATCCGGTCTCCGTCGTGGGGGCCGTACGCGTAGATCGCCCGGCCGTTCCCCTGGTGCAGCACCCCGCTGCGGTCCAGGCCGAGGAAGTCGGCGGTGGTGAAGCCGGCTCCGGACAGGCCCAGGTGTTCCAGGGCGTCGGCGTGCGGGCCGAACGCCAGCTGCCGGACCTTCGAGTACAGCCCGTCCGCGCCGAGCACCATAGCGAACCGGCGGGGCGCCCCGCGCTCGAATTCGACCGTGACTCCGGAGTCGTCCTGGACGAGGGAGCTGATCGAGTCGTCGAAGACGTACTCCACCTCGTCCTCGGTGATCCGGTGCAGGATCCGGGTCAGCTCACGCTTGGGCACCTCCAGTTCGCCGGCGAACACCTCGGCGGGCAGTCGCCCCGTCTCGGCGCCCGTCTCGTCCACGAGGGCGGTGCCGCGCATCTTGGTGTCGTGCGTCCACACCTCGTCCAGCAGGCCCATCTCGTCGAGTACGTCGAAGGCGGCACCGCGGAAGTCCACCGCGTACCCGCTGTCGCGCAACGTCGGTGCACGTTCCACCACCGTCACGTCGTATCCGTCGCGCCGCAGGAAGTGGGCGAGGGCCGGTCCGGCCACGCTCGCCCCGGAGATCAGAACGGTCTTGGAGGTCATGGGAACGACCGTAGCGAGAATTTGACCATATGGTCAATCCGTTTGGTTCAACCGTATGGATGGAACGCATGAATGAACCGCTTGGGCAACTTTTCGGTAGGGTGCGGGCATGGGAAACCGGGAAGACCTGCTCAGAGGCGCCAAGCAATGCCTGGTCGAACGCGGCTGGGCCCGCACCACCGTCCGGGACATCGCCGCCGCGGCCGGGGTCAGTCACGCGGCCATCGGCTATCACTTCGGCTCCCGGGACGCACTGCTGACCCGGGCGCTGGTGGAGGCCGTGGACGAGCTCGGTGACCAGCTCGCCGGCCGGGCGCCGGGGGGAGAGCCCCAGGAGCGCTGGCAGGCCCTGATCGACAGCTTCACCACGCACCGGGCGCTGTGGGTGGCTCAGATCGAGGCCGTGGTGCAGGCGGAGCGGTCGCCCGAGGTACGCGAACACCTCGCCGCCGGACAGCGGGAGGCCAGGGAGGGGCTCGGCGGCTCGGTTCCGCTCGCCCTGCTGAGCGGGCTGATGCTCCAGTGGCTGGTCGACCCGGAGCACGGGCCCTCCGGCGCCGACGTGGTCGCCGGGCTGCCCTCGGCCCTGAACCTCCCGGAGACGGACCACCTGCCGGAGACGGACCGGAGCCCCTGACCGGCCCGGCCGGACAGGGGCTCCTCGTGACGTACGGGTTGTGACGCACGGGTGTGACGTACGGGTACGCGGGCTGCGCGGGTCAGTTCCCGGCGACGTCACGCACCGCGACCGCCACCGGCGTGCTCCCGGAGATCAGCTCCAGGGTCAGGCCCGCCGTCGCCGGAGTGTCCAGCAGCTCCAGCAGGATCGCGGCCACGTCGTCGCGCGGGACCGGGCCCCGGCCCGTCGAGACCGCCAGCAGCACCCGTCCGGTGCCCGCGTCGTTCGTCAGCATCCCGGGGCGCAGGATCGTCCAGTCCAGGTCCGCCCTGGAACGCACGTACGCGTCCGCCTGGCCCTTGGCCCGCTGGTAGACGTCGAAGACCTCGTCGCCGCTGTGGTCGGGGTCGGCGCCCATCGAGGAGACGACGATGTAGCGGCGTACGCCCGCGCGTTCCGCCGCGTCCGCGAAGAGCACCGCCGCGCCCCGGTCCACCGTGTCCTTGCGTTCCGCGCCGCTGTTCGGGCCCGCGCCCGCCGCGAAGACCACCGCGTCGGCGCCGCGCAGGGCCTCCGCGACCTCCTCGACGCCGGCCGATTCGAGGTCGAGGACCAGAGGCTCCGCCCCGGCCTCCTGGAGGTCCCCGCTCTGCTTCGGGTCGCGGATGACGCCCACCGCTTGGTCACCGCGCGCGGCGAGCAACCGCTCCAGCCGCATCGCGATCTGTCCGTGTCCACCTGCAATGACAATGCGCATGTTCCCGACCGTACGCCGGGGCGCGCGTGCCCGCGCTCAGAGCTCGCCGCCGGGACCGGTACGGCCCTGCCGGGGCAGGCCCAGGACCCCGGCGGTCCCCCAGGCGGAAGCGTCGCGTACGGCACCGCCCCCGGGGGCCCGGTCCCCGTGCGCGCGGTACTCGCGTACGGCGCCGGTCCGGGCCACCACCCGGCCGCGGTGCACCACGATCCGGCTGTACGCCAGGGACAGCGCCCCCGGGAGGTCGTCGCCCCGTACGGCGAGCAGTTCCGCCGGGGACCCGGCCTCGACGCGTACCTCGGGCAGGCCCATGGCCGCCCTGGCGGTGGCGGAGACCGCGTCGTACGCGGCCGCCGCGTCCAGGCCGTGCTGGGCGGCCAGGAGGTACGCCGCCTCCAGCGGGTCCCCCCGGCCGACCGGGCGCGCGGCGTCGCGCAGGGCGCCGCTCCCGGCCGCCAGGCGTACCCCGGCGGCCCGCAGCAGTCCTGCCGGCGCCGTGTCACGCAGGCGCGAGCCGGCGCAGCCGCCCTGCGGGAGGCAGACCACCGTCACCCCGGCGGCGGCGAGCCGGTCGGCGGCCGCGGCGGCCATGTCCTCGGGCAGCCGGGAGAGGCCGCCGCACGGGCCGAGGGAGACTCCGGGGCCGAACGCGCCGGCCGTCGCGGCGAACCGGGCCAGGAGCGCCGGGTCGTCCGCGTCCGTGTGCAGGTCCACGGGGAGGCCGTGCCCGGCTGCGAGGCCGAGTACGGCTTCGGCGTGGCCACCCGGGTCGGGGTCCAGGTCCGGGCGGCCCCCGACGACGTCCGCACCCCGGTCCACCGCGTCGCGGAGCAGGGCGAGTCCGTCGGCCCCCGCGCGCCCGGTGAGGGGTCCGGAGACGGCGACGACGGTCAGGTCCATGAGCCCGCGCAGTGAGCGGCCGGCCTCCAGGACGGCGTCGAGCGGCGCGAGGCCCGTCCCGGTCGTGACGCGTACCTGGGCGCGCAGCGCGGTGGCGCCGTGGCTGAGCTGGAGGAGGGCGGCCTCGGTGGCGCGGCGCCGGACGTCGTCGGCGGTGAGCGCGCCGGCCTGTCCGGGGGAGGCGCTGTGCGCGCCGATCTGTCCGGTGGAGGCGGTGAGAGCGGTGTCGCTGTGGGCGTGCGGCTCGGCGGGGGCCGGCAGCAGGAGGTAGCCGCGCAGGTCCAGCCGAGTGCCCTGGGTGCCGAGGCTGCCGGCCGTGCCCACCGACTCGATACGCCGCCCGTCGATCAGGACGTCGGCGGTCCGCCCGTCGGAGAGCCGGACCCCGCTGAGCAGCAGGGTGGAGGGTCCGGGTCCGGGTCCGGCCGTACTGCCGCCGGGCCACTGCGGGCGGCTGTCGGGCATCGCGCTCCTGGAGGGGGCTGCGGGGGACACGGGACGGGACACGGGACCGCCGGGGCGTGATCACGTGGAGTGCGGCCGAGCCTAAGGGCTGTTCCGCCGGGTGCGACGGAACAGCCGATGGGTGTCCGGTTCCTCCCGGGGAGAGGTGGAATAGTCGTACGAGTGCGACCCTGGGGAGCAGGCGTTCCCCACGGGTGCTCCCAGGGCGGCGGGGCGCTTCCGAAAGAGGCCCGGCGAAGCGATCAAGGCCTGATCAGGGGCCGGATGGCCGAGGCGGCCGGGACGGGCGTCCGGAGCGGGTGCCGGGTCGCACGGAGGCCTCCGAAACGGATTTGGGCGATCGGCGGCCGACCGTGTAATGTCTTCCTCGCTCGCCCCAATAGCTCAGTCGGTAGAGCGTCTCCATGGTAAGGAGAAGGTCTGCGGTTCGATTCCGCATTGGGGCTCTGGTGATCGAGGGAACCCGCTTCGGCGGGGGATCTCATCATCAAAGCGGTGTAGCTCAGTCGGTAGAGCAAGCGGCTCATAATCGCTGTGTCACCGGTTCAAGTCCGGTCACCGCTACTTTCGGTAGCCGATTGCGGGGTCGGTCCTTCGATCGGCTACTCTTTTTTTGCGTTCATCCGTCCACCGTCCGTCCAAGGAGCACTCACGTGGCTGCCACCGACGTCCGCCCGAAGATCACGCTGGCCTGCGTGGAGTGCAAGGAGCGGAACTACATCACCAAGAAGAACCGGCGTAACAACCCGGACCGTCTTGAGATGAAGAAGCACTGCCCGCGCTGCAACTCGCACACCGCGCACCGCGAAACGCGCTGAAACAGGCTCGTACACGAGGCCGCCCCCACTGGGGGCGGCCTCGTGTCGTTGTGGTGGTGTGTTCCTCGCCCTGTTCCACTTTTTTCACCAGGAGGTAGCGGGCCCATGGCGCTCGACCAGTCCTTCGTGGGGCGGACCTATCCGCCCACCCCTGCCTACGAGGTCGGCCGGGAGAAGATCCGGGAGTTCGCGGAGGCGGTGGGTGACGCCAATCCCGCGTACGTGGATCCGGAGGCCGCCGAGGCTCTGGGGTATCCGGATGTGATCGCCCCGCCCACGTTCGTGTTCTCCATCACGTTCAAGGCCGCGGGTCTGGTGGTGCGGGACCCGCAGCTGGGCCTGGACTACAGCCGTGTGGTGCACGGCGACCAGAAGTTCGCGTACACGCGTCCCGTGCGGGCGGGCGACCGGCTCACGGTCACCTCGACGATCGAGTCCATCAAGTCGCTGGCGGGCAACGACGTCGTGGACGTCCGCGGCGAGGTGCACGACGCGTCGGGTGAGCACGTGGTGACCGCGTGGACGAAGCTGGTGGCGCGCGCCGCCGAGGAGGCGTGATGACGGCGAACAGGACCTACGAGTCCGTCGAGGTCGGTACGGAGCTGCCGGCGCAGACGTTCCCCGTGACGCGTGCCGCGCTCGTGCAGTACGCCGGAGCCTCGGGCGACTTCAACCCGATCCACTGGAACGAGCGGTTCGCCCGCGAGGTCGGACTGCCCGACGTGATCGCGCACGGCATGTTCACGATGGCCGAGGCGATCCGGGTGGTCACCGACTGGGTGGGCGATCCGGGCGCGGTCGTGGAGTACGGCGTGCGGTTCACCAAGCCCGTGGTCGTGCCGGACGACGACAAGGGCGCCACGGTCGAGGTCAGCGGCAAGGTGGCGGTCAAGCTGGACGACAACCTGGTGCGCGTGGACCTGGTCGCGATGAGCGACGGCAAGAAGGTGCTGGGTATGTCCCGCGCCGTGGTCCGGCTGGCCTGACGGCCGCCCGGACCCAGGTCAGGCTGCCGGGAGGCGGTGCGAAGGGGCGTCCTGGGGGCGCCCCTTCGCCGTAGCCGCCCCTGGACCCGGAGCCGGTGCGTCCGCCCCTCCCCGCGCCCGGGAACCAAGGCCCCCGGTGTACCCACTTGACGTAGTTAGTGATTAAGCAATAACTTACCTGCATGGCACGGATGAGCGCGGAGGACAGGCGGGAGAGCGCCGTGCGGGCGGCGGTCACGGAATTCGCCCGCGGCGGGTACAACGGCACTTCCACGGAGGCGATCGCCAAGCGGGTCGGCGTCTCGCAGCCCTACCTCTTCCGGCTCTTCCCCAACAAGCAGGCGCTCTTCCTGGCCGCGGCCGAACGCTGTCTGGAGGACACCCGGGCGGTGTTCCTCCGGGCCGCCGACGGCCTGGAGGGTGAAGAGGCGCTCCAGGCCATGGCGGCGGCGTACCAGCGGCTCATCGTCGAGGACCCCGACAAGCTGATGATGCAGATGCAGATGTACGCGGCCACCGCGGCGGCCGAGGCGGCGGGGGACCACGCGTTCGGGGAGCGGCTGCGCACCGGGTGGGAGCGGATGTGGGACGAGATCCACCTCGTCCTGGGGGCGGACCACGACGAGACCACGACGTTCCTCGCCTACGGCATGCTCATCAACACGCTGGCCTCGTTGGGCTTCCCGGCCGGCCACCGCGTGTGGGAGGGCTTCTACCTCTCGGCCCGGCCCACCGCCTGAGACGGCCCCGCCGGAACGGAACCGCGCGGGGCGCACCAGGAAGTTCCCGTACGGGGCGCACCAGGAAGTTTCCGGGCGCGCCGCCCATGACCCACCCGGGCTCGGCCCGGTTTTCTGTCCGCATAAGTTAGTCATTGATAACTAACCCTCTGGGGGGAACAGTGAAGCAGCAGGCATCCAGCCGCGGGGGAGCGGTCTGGGCCCTCGTCCTCACGAGTATCGCCGGGTTCATGGCGGCGCTCGACAACCTCGTCGTCACCACCGCCCTGCCGTCCATCCGCACGAGCCTGGGAGGCGAGCTGGCGGAGCTGGAATGGACGGTGAACGCCTACACCCTCACCTTCGCGGTCCTGCTGATGACCGGCGCCGCGCTCGGTGACCGCTTCGGCAGGCGCCGGCTCTTCCTGGCCGGTCTCGCCGTCTTCACCGCGGCCTCCGCCGCGGCCGCCCTCTCGCCCGGCATCGGCGCGCTCATCGCCTTCCGCGCCGTCCAGGGCGTCGGAGCCGCGGTCATGATGCCGCTCACCCTCACCCTGCTCACCGCCGCCGTACCGCCCGCCCGGCGCGGCATGGCCTACGGCGTCTTCGGCGCGGTCACCGGACTCGCGGTCGCCAGCGGTCCGCTGGTCGGCGGCAGTCTCACCGAACACCTCTCCTGGCAGTGGATCTTCTGGCTCAACGTGCCGGTCGGCCTGGTCCTGCTGCCCCTGGCACGGCTGCGGCTGGCCGAGTCGTACGCCCCGAAGGCACCCCTCGACATCCGCGGCACGGCCCTGGTCAGCGCGGGCCTCTTCGGCATCGTCTACGCACTGGTCAGCGCCACGGGCGACGGCTGGACCAGCCCCGGTGTACTGACCGGGCTGATCGCGGGGACGGCCCTGCTCGGCGCCTTCGTCCGCCACGGGTTCCGCGCCGCGCACCCGGTCCTGCCCATGCGGCTCTTCCGGAACCGGGCCTTCTTCGGGATCAACGTCGCCAGTCTGCTGATGTTCCTCGGCATGTTCGGCTCGATCTTCCTGCTCAGCCAGTTCCTCCAGAGCGCGCTGGGCTACTCGCCCACCGAGGCGGGTCTGCGCATGCTCCCCTGGACCGGGATGCCGATGCTGGTGGCGCCCGTCGCCGGATACCTCTCCGACCGGTTCGGCGGCCGCCCCGTCGTGGTGACCGGACTCGCCCTCCAGGCGCTGGGCCTCGGCCTCTTCGCGGCGGTCCTGGAACCGGACGTCGGATACGCCGCCCAGCTGCCCGGTCTGATCATCGGCGGCATCGGCATGGCCCTGTACTTCGCGCCCGCCTCCAGCCTGGTGATGTCCAGCGTCCGGCCGGGCGAGCAGGGCATGGCCTCCGGCGCCAACAACGCCCTCCGGGAGGTCGGCGGGGCGCTCGGCGTCGCCGTACTGGCCTCGGTCTTCTCGGCGCACGGCGGATACGGCTCCCCGCAGGCCTTCGCCGACGGCACCGTGCCCGCCGTCTGGATCGGCGCCGGGGTGGTGGCCCTCGCCGCGCTCGTGGCCCTGTTCATACCCGGCCGCCGCACGGCACAGGCCCCGGCACCCGAGACGGCGGACGCACGCGTGCCGCTCTCCGCCTGAGACGCGTACGGTCCATGGCCCCGCCCCGGGCCGTGGACCGTACTCTTGTCCCCGTGCAGGAACTCCACGACGCCCCCCTCGCCCCCCTGACCACCTTCCGGCTCGGCGGACCCGCGACCCGCCTGCTGACCGCCACCACGGACGACGAGGTGATCGCCGCCGTACGCGAAGCCGACCGGAGCGGCACCCCGCTGCTGGTCATCGGCGGCGGCTCCAACCTGGTGATCGGCGACAAGGGCTTCGACGGCACCGCCCTGCGCATCGCCACCAAGGGCTTCGCGCTCTCCGGTACGACGCTCGAACTGGCCGCCGGCGAGGTCTGGACCGACGCCGTGGCCCGCACGGTCGAGGCGGGACTGGCGGGCATCGAGTGCCTCGCCGGAATCCCCGGATCCGCCGGTGCCACCCCGATCCAGAACGTCGGCGCCTACGGGCAGGAGGTGTCCTCGGTCGTCACCGAGGTCGTCGCCTACGACCGGCACACCGGCGAGAGCGTCACCCTGCCCAACGAGGCGTGCGCCTTCGCCTACCGGCACAGTCGCTTCAAGGCCGAACCCGACCGTTACGTGGTGCTGCGCGTCCGGTTCGCGCTGGAGGACGCGGGAGGGCTCTCCGCGCCCCTGCGCTACCCGGAGACCGCCCGCGCCATGGGTGTCGGGCAGGGCGACCGGGTGCCCCTGGGCGAGGCCCGCGCGACCGTCCTGCGCCTGCGGGCCGGCAAGGGCATGGTGCTCGACCCGGACGACCACGACACCTGGTCGGCGGGGTCCTTCTTCACCAACCCGATCCTCGACGAGGAGGCGTACACCGCCTTCCTGGCGCGCGCCGGGGCCCGGCTGGGCGCCGACGTCACACCCCCGGCCTTCCCGGCCGGCGAGGGCCGCGTGAAGACGTCCGCCGCCTGGCTCATCGACAAGGCGGGCTTCACCAAGGGGTACGGCACCGGCTCCGCCCGCATCTCCACCAAGCACACGCTCGCCCTCACCAACCGCGGCGACGCGACCACCGAGGATCTGCTGATGCTCGCCCGCGAGGTCGTCGACGGGGTGCGCGAGGCCTTCGGGGTCACCCTCGTCAACGAACCGGTGACGGTCGGCGTCAGCCTCTGAGGGCGTCAGCCGGCGAGCCAGCCGTCGATCCCGCTCAGCATCGACGCGCGTACGTCCTCGGGCGCCGCCGAGCCGCGCACGGACTGCCGTGCCAGCTCGGCCAGTTCCTCGTCGGTGAACGCGTGGTGGCGGCGGACCAGGTCGTACTGGGCGGCCAGCCGCGAACCGAAGAGCAGCGGGTCGTCCGCCCCCAGCGCCATCGGGACCCCCGCGTCGAACAGGGTGCGCAGCGGCACGTCCGCGGGCTTCTCGTAGACGCCGAGCGCCACGTTGGACGCCGGGCACACCTCGCAGGTCACGCCCCGCTCGGCGAGCCTGCTCAGCAGCCGGGGGTCCTCCGCCGCCCGTACGCCGTGCCCGATCCGGGAGGCGTCCAGGTCGTCCAGGCAGTCCCGGACGCTCGCGGGCCCGGAGAGCTCACCGCCGTGCGGGGCGGCCAGCAGACCGCCTTCCCGGGCGATGGCGAAGGCCCGGTCGAAGTCGCGTGCCATGCCCCGGCGTTCGTCGTTGGACAGGCCGAAGCCGATGACACCCCGGTCCGCGTACCGCACGGCGAGCCGCGCCAGGGTCCGGGCGTCCAGCGGGTGCTTCATCCGGTTCGCCGCGATCACCACCCGGATCCCGAGCCCGGTCTCCCGCGACGCGCTGTCCACGGCGTCGAGGATGATCTCGATGGCCGGGATGAGCCCGCCCAGCAGGGGCGCGTACGAGGTGGGATCGACCTGGATCTCCAGCCACCCCGAGCCGTCCGCGACGTCCTCCATGGCGGTCTCCCGGACCAGCCGCTGGATGTCCTCCGGCTCACGCAGGCAGGAGCGGGCGATGTCGTAGAGGCGCTGGAAGCGGAACCAGCCACGCTCGTCGGTGGCCCGCAGCTGGGGCGGTTCGCCGCCGGTCAGCGCGTCGGGCAGGCGTACCCCGTACTTGTCCGCCAGTTCGAGCAGGGTCGTGGGCCGCATCGACCCGGTGAAGTGCAGATGCAGATGGGCCTTGGGCAACAGCCGTACGTCACGCTCCATTCAAGGATCTTGCCGCATCGGCGGGGTGTCGCGGTAGCCGGTTCCCGTCGAGGGTGACGCGTCGAACAAAAAGCGGCCCCCGGCGTCCTTGGTGCGGAACGCCGGGGGCCGGACCCCGTCACGGGGGTCAGGTTCAGTCGCGGGCCTCGCCCAGCAGCTTCTGGATCCGCGAGACACCCTCGGCCAGGTCCTCGTCGCCCAGGGCGTACGACAGCCGCAGGTAACCCGGCGTACCGAAGGCCTCGCCCGGTACGACGGCGACCTCGGCCTCGTCCAGGATGAGCGCGGCCAGCTCCACGGAGGAGGCCGGGCGCGTGCCGCGGATCTCCTTGCCGAGCAGCCCCTTCACCGACGGGTAGACGTAGAACGCGCCCTCGGGCTCGGGGCAGACGACGCCCTCGATCTCGTTGAGCATCCGCACGATCGTGCGGCGGCGGCGGTCGAAGGCGGTGCGCATCTCGGCGACCGCGTCCAGCGGACCGGAGACGGCGGCCAGCGCCGCGACCTGGGCGACGTTGCTCACGTTGGAGGTGGCGTGCGACTGGAGGTTGGTCGCGGCCTTGACGACGTCCTTCGGGCCGATGAGCCAGCCGACCCGCCAGCCGGTCATGGCGTACGTCTTGGCGACGCCGTTGACGACGACGCACCTGTCACGCAGCTCGGGCACGACCGCCGGGAGCGAGGTGAACGTCGCGTCGCCGTAGACCAGGTGCTCGTAGATCTCGTCGGTCATGACCCACAGGCCGTGCTCGACGGCCCAGCGGCCGATCGCCTCGGTGTCGGCCGCGCTGTAGACGGCACCGGTCGGGTTGGAGGGGGAGACGAACAGGACGACCTTGGTGCGCTCGGTGCGGGCCGCCTCCAGCTGCTCGACCGAGACGCGGTACCCGGTGGTCTCGTCGGCGACGACCTCGACCGGCACACCGCCGGCGAGACGGATGGACTCCGGGTAGGTGGTCCAGTACGGGGCGGGGACGATGACCTCGTCGCCCGGGTCGAGGATCGTGGCGAAGGCCTCGTAGATGGCCTGCTTGCCCCCGTTGGTCACCAGGATCTGGGAGGGGTCGACCTCGTAGCCGGAGTCGCGCAGCGTCTTCTCCGCGATGGCGGCCTTGAGCTCGGGGAGCCCGCCGGCCGGGGTGTAGCGGTGGTACTTCGGGTTGCGGCAGGCCTCGACCGCGGCGTCGACGATGTAGTCGGGGGTCGGGAAGTCGGGCTCGCCGGCGCCGAAGCCGATCACCGGACGTCCGGCGGCCTTGAGGGCCTTGGCCTTGGCGTCGACGGCGAGGGTGGCGGACTCGGAGATCGCACCGATGCGGGCGGAGACCCGGCGCTCGGACGGAGAAGTTGCAGCGCTCATGCCCCCCATGCTCGCAGACCGCAAACGCCGCCGGCACAGGGGTTTCAGGGACCGGACAGGACCCGGACAGCATCCGGACAGGACCGGTCGGTAGTTGTCTGTTCGACGCGGAGGCCCCGAGCACGTACACTCACCTGTCGTTGGCCTTCATCAGCCGCACCGTTTTCCCACTCGGGCCACCGGGGAGGATGCGGTAGGTTGGTGGATACCACAAAGGGTCGTAGCTCAATTGGTAGAGCACTGGTCTCCAAAACCAGCGGTTGGGGGTTCAAGTCCCTCCGGCCCTGCTACACACTCCTTCGCCAGGATGTGTGCGCATGTACGTACTTCAATGCACCGCCGTGCGGCTCCACCGGGCGCGGCACGGCCACGACCCGGAATCAGGTGAGTAGCGTGACGGACGCCGTGGGCTCCATCGACATGCCTGATGCCGAGGATGAAGCCCCCGAGTCGAAGAAGAGGCCTCGGAAGGGCGGCAAGCGCGGCAAGAAGGGCCCGCTGGGCCGCCTCGCGCTGTTCTACCGCCAGATCGTCGCCGAGCTGCGCAAGGTCGTTTGGCCCACGCGCAGTCAGCTGACGACGTACACCTCGGTCGTGATCGTCTTCGTGGTGGTCATGATCGGTCTCGTCACCGTGATTGACTTCGGATTCGCGCGGGCCGTGAAGTACGTCTTCGGCTGATCCCCGCGAAGGGCGCCTCACCGGCGCCCCTTTCGCATGTTCCACCCATTTGTATCCAGGAAGAAGCAGCCATCGTGTCTGACCCGAACCTGAACGACGACGCCGAGCCCACGGCGCGCGCCGTCGAGTCCGCCGAGGACGAGCTCGACATCGTCGAGGCGGCGGATGCCGTGGCTCCGGACCAGGCCGAAGCTGCTGACGCCGCGGCGGGCGAGCCCGCCGAGGAGGCCGCCACCACCACCGAGTCCGACGAGGAGGCGGAGGCCCGGGAGGCCGCCGCGTCCGACGGGACCGATGAGGCCGACGACGTGGAGAGCGCCGAGCCGGCCGCCCCCGTCGACGCCGTGGCCGCCCTCCGCGAGGAGCTGCGCGGCCTGCCCGGCGAGTGGTACGTCATCCACACGTACGCCGGTTACGAGAAGCGTGTGAAGGCCAACCTGGAGCAGCGCGCCGTCTCGCTCAACGTCGAGGACTTCATCTACCAGGCCGAGGTGCCCGAGGAAGAGATCGTCCAGATCAAGAACGGCGAGCGGAAGAACGTCCGTCAGAACAAGCTCCCCGGCTACGTCCTGGTGCGCATGGACCTGACGAACGAGTCCTGGGGCGTGGTCCGCAACACGCCCGGCGTCACCGGCTTCGTGGGCAACGCCTACGACCCGTACCCGCTGACCCTGGACGAGATCGTCAAGATGCTCGCCCCCGAGGCCGAGGAGAAGGCCGCCCGTGAGGCCGCCGAGGCCGAGGGCAAGCCGGCTCCGGCCCGCAAGGTCGAGGTCCAGGTGCTGGACTTCGAGGTCGGCGACTCGGTCACCGTCACCGACGGCCCGTTCGCGACGCTCCAGGCGACGATCAACGAGATCAACGCCGACTCGAAGAAGGTCAAGGGCCTCGTCGAGATCTTCGGCCGCGAGACCCCGGTCGAGCTGAGCTTCGACCAGATCCAGAAGAACTAGCGGCTTCCGCACCTTCTGGACACATGCCTACCGAGCAGGTCAGACCGGCGGTGAACCCGGTCTGACCTGCTCGGTTTTTGGTCGCACAGCTATACCCGTTATCGTTGTGCGGTATGCCTCCATCCGGATGACCGGTATGGCGGCGAAACACTCTCACTAGGACCCGGAGAGAGCAATGCCTCCCAAGAAGAAGAAGGTCACGGGGCTTATCAAGCTCCAGATCAACGCCGGCGCGGCCAACCCGGCGCCGCCGGTCGGTCCCGCGCTGGGCCAGCACGGCGTCAACATCATGGAGTTCTGCAAGGCCTACAACGCCGCGACCGAGTCGCAGCGTGGCATGGTCGTGCCGGTGGAGATCACGGTCTACGACGACCGCTCCTTCACCTTCGTCACCAAGACCCCGCCGGCCGCCAAGCTGATCCTCAAGGCCGCGGGTGTGGAGAAGGGCTCGGGCGAGCCGCACAAGAACAAGGTCGCCAAGCTCACGGCCGACCAGGTGCGCGAGATCGCCACGACGAAGCTCCCCGACCTCAACGCCAACGACCTCGACGCCGCGTCGAAGATCATCGCCGGCACCGCCCGTTCCATGGGCATCACGGTCGAAGGCTGAGTCAGCCCCGTACGTCCTCAGTGGTAGGGCCAAGCGCTGGTCCGCACCACGACTCCGCACTCTGAAAACCTCAGGAGCAGCAGTGAAGCGCAGCAAGAACCTCCGCGCTGCGGACGCCAAGATCGACCGGGAGCGTACCTACGCCCCGCTCGAGGCCGTCCGCCTCGCCAAGGAGACCGCCACCACGAAGTTCGACGGCACCGTCGAGGTCGCCTTCCGCCTGGGTGTCGACCCGCGCAAGGCCGACCAGATGGTCCGTGGCACCGTGAACCTCCCGCACGGCACCGGCAAGACCGCCCGGGTCCTGGTCTTCGCGACCGGTGACCGTGCTGCGGCCGCGGAAGCCGCGGGCGCCGACATCGTCGGCGCCGACGAGCTCATCGACGAGGTGGCGAAGGGCCGTCTGGACTTCGACGCCGTCGTCGCCACGCCGGACCTCATGGGCAAGGTCGGCCGCCTGGGCCGCGTGCTCGGTCCGCGTGGTCTGATGCCGAACCCGAAGACCGGCACCGTCACCCCCGACGTCGTGAAGGCCGTCAACGACATCAAGGGCGGCAAGATCGAGTTCCGCGTCGACAAGCACTCGAACCTGCACTTCATCATCGGCAAGGTCTCCTTCGACGAGACGAAGCTGGTCGAGAACTACGGCGCGGCCCTGGAGGAGATCCTCCGCCTCAAGCCGTCCGCCGCGAAGGGCCGCTTCATCAAGAAGGCGTCCCTGACCACCACGATGGGCCCCGGCATCCCGCTGGACGCCAACCGTGTGCGCAACCTCCTGGTCGAGGAGGACCCGGCCGCCGTCTGATCCTGACGGCTGTCGCGGATCCCGTGACCTGAAGCCCGCCCCCGCGACTCCCCGGAGCCGCGGGGGCGGGCTTTACCCGTTGTTGTCTTGTCAGCGGCGTGCGTTACGGTGCAGTGAGTTGAGAAACGAACAACAGGGGGTGGGGGCATGAGCACGTCCGCATGGAGGCGCGCCGGTGCGTCGTTGGTGGCCGCGATCGTGATCGCCGGTGTCGCCGGCTGTCAGAGCGGTGAGAAGGACAAGGCGGCCGACGCGCCGAAGGCGGAGAACCGCTCGGGGTCCGCGGCGACGCAGGTCCTGACGGCGGCGTACAAGAAGACCGCGGCGGCCGGGTCGGCCAAGGTGCGCATGACGATGGAGCTGCCCGCCTCGGCGGACGGCGGCGGCACCATGGAGATGTCCGGCACGATGGGGTGGAACCCCAACACGATGGACATGACGATGAAGGGCGAGGCCTTCAAGGTCTCCCCGGACGCGCCCGAGCAGATACGCATGGTCATGCTCGACAACGTCATGTACATGGACATGGGCGAGAAGGCCGCGTCCGGCATGGACGGCAAGCGCTGGATGAAGATGGACGTCGCCGCCATGGCGGAGGCGTCCGGTGACGAGGCCGCGCAGAAGCAGCTCACCGGAGGCATGGAGAACGCCAACCAGGACCCGTCCCAGCAGCTGGCCATGCTGCTGGAGTCGCCGAACCTCAAGCACGTGGGGGCGGAGAAGATCGACGGCGTCGACACCGAGCACTACAAGGGTTCCCTCGCGGTCGACGAGATGATGGACACCAACAAGTCGCTCGACGTCCTCACGGAGAAGGAGCGCAAGGACCTGCTGGACTCCGTCAAGAAGGCAGGGATCACGGGATACGACACCGAGGTCTGGGTCGACAAGGAGGGCTACCCGATCCGCATGGACATCGGGATCGACAGCGCGGAGGGCAAGATCCGGATGGTCGCCGACTACTCGGACTACGGCACCGCGACCGCCGTCAAGGCGCCGCCCGCCGACGAGACCTTCGACCTGATGGAGATGCTCGCGGAGGCCGGTGCGGGCGCGGACGCCGCGAATTCCTGACCCGGCCGGGCCGGCGGGGTTCACCCCGTCGGCCCGATTTGCCTGACCGGCAGCCGGTCCATTAGTCTTCCCCAGAAGCCAAAGACCGCTGGTCGTCGCTGTGCTCTCGTAAGAGGGCCGGTGACCGAAGGATCCGTCAAGAACGGACGACCTGCGCAGGTGACTGTGGAATGCTCCCGGATCCCGTCCGGTCTCCCGGATTTCGGTTCGGTCGAGCTACGCCCTGGCACCCGCGCCGGGGCGTTTCGTCTTTCCCGGCCCCTTCTGAGCGGTCCTCATCACCCGGAAGGAGGCCGACGCTCATGGCAAGGCCCGACAAGGCTGCCGCGGTGGCCGAGCTGACGGACCAGTTCCGCAGCTCGAACGCCGCCGTGCTGACCGAGTACCGGGGTCTCACCGTGGCCCAGCTCAAGGAGCTGCGCCGTTCGCTCGGTGAGAACGCCCAGTACGCCGTGGTGAAGAACACGCTGACCAAGATTGCGGCCAACGAGGCCGGGATCGACGCGCTGGACGACCTGTTCACGGGTCCGACGGCGGTTGCCTTCGTCACCGGTGACCCGGTGGAGTCGGCGAAGGGTCTTCGTGACTTCGCCAAGGACAACCCCAGTCTCGTCATCAAGGGCGGTGTCCTTGACGGCAAGGCGCTGTCCGCCGACGAGATCAAGAAGCTTGCGGACCTCGAGTCCCGCGAGGTTCTGCTCTCCAAGCTGGCCGGTGCCATGAAGGGCAAGCAGTCTCAGGCTGCCGCTCTCTTCCAGGCGCTGCCCTCGAAGTTCGTCCGCACCGCGGAGGCGCTTCGTGCCAAGAAGGAAGAGCAGGGCGGTGCCGGTACTCCGGCTCCCGCCGAGGCCGCCGAGTAATCACGCTCAGCGGTCCAGCGGGCTCCACGTACGCCCGCCGACACATACATCCGGCACCAGCCGAATAGTGGAAGGACGCCTGTCATGGCGAAGCTGTCCCAGGACGACCTGCTCGAGCAGTTCGAAGGCATGACCCTCATCGAGCTCTCCGAGTTCGTGAAGGCCTTCGAGGAGAAGTTCGACGTCACCGCCGCCGCTCCGGCCGCCGTCGTCGCCGCGGGCCCGGGTGCTCCGGCCGCCGAGGCCGCCGCCGAGCAGGACGAGTTCGACGTCATCCTCACCGGCGCCGGTGAGAAGAAGATCCAGGTCATCAAGGTCGTGCGTGAGCTGACCTCGCTGGGTCTGAAGGAGGCCAAGGACCTCGTCGACGGCACCCCGAAGCCGGTCCTCGAGAAGGTCGCCAAGGAGGCCGCGGACAAGGCTGCCGAGTCCCTCAAGGCCGCCGGCGCCTCCGTCGAGGTCAAGTGACCCCTGGAGTCTCCGGACTCCTGTAGGGCCCCCTGCCGCGAGGCGGGGACGTCACTTCGCGAAGGGCGATCACCCATCCGGGTGGTCGCCCTTCGGCGTGCTCCGGGAGGCTGCCTTGATCTTCTGCCGGTGACGAGTAGGGTGATCTTCGCCGTGCGTTCCTCCGGGGGCGTCAACCGGGGTCCCCGGGCGACGGGTGAAGATCGCGGGGGGCCCGTCCGGGCCTCGGGGCCTTGACGAACCGCACGCGGCGCGCAATTCTCAGGACGCGTCGTCATCTCGATCCGGTTCCGAGGCATGGATCGTGAGCGAAGAGGGCAGTAAAGAAGAGCGCGCACCGCGCGAGGTCTATTCATAGGTGTTGAGAACAGCTGTTGCGAGCTACGTGGGTCTCTGAGTACCCCGACTGGACATCAGTGTGGCACTTGGCTACACTGACCCTTTGCGCTGCCTGTTAGCTGCCTCCTGCCCGTCACCAGGGGCATGCCCACGCCTAGCACCGATGACCGGATCTTCCCTGACCTGGGGATTTCTGTCGCTGTGTGGGGCTTGGGGCCGGTACGCGCGTAGTGAGTCCGAGCCCTCGGAAGGACCCCCTCTTGGCCGCCTCGCGCAACGCCTCGACCTCGAATACGAACAACGGTGCCAGCACCGCCCCGCTGCGCATCTCTTTTGCAAAGATCAAGGAGCCCCTCGAGGTTCCGAACCTCCTCGCGCTGCAGACCGAGAGCTTCGACTGGCTCCTCGGCAACGCCGCGTGGAAGGCTCGCGTCGAGGCTGCTCTGGACAGCGGACAAGACGTCCCCACCAAGTCCGGCCTGGAGGAGATCTTCGAGGAGATCTCCCCGATCGAGGACTTCTCCGGGTCGATGTCGCTCACCTTCCGCGACCACCGCTTCGAGCCCCCGAAGAACTCGATCGACGAGTGCAAGGAGCGCGACTTCACGTTCGCCGCCCCGCTCTTCGTCACCGCCGAGTTCACCAACAACGAGACCGGCGAGATCAAGTCCCAGACGGTCTTCATGGGCGACTTCCCGCTCATGACCAACAAGGGCACCTTCGTCATCAACGGCACCGAGCGTGTCGTCGTGTCGCAGCTCGTCCGCTCGCCGGGCGTGTACTTCGACTCCTCCATCGACAAGACGTCCGACAAGGACATCTTCTCCGCCAAGATCATCCCTTCCCGGGGTGCCTGGCTGGAGATGGAGATCGACAAGCGCGACATGGTCGGTGTCCGTATCGACCGCAAGCGCAAGCAGTCCGTCACCGTCCTCCTGAAGGCCCTCGGCTGGACCACCGAGCAGATCCTGGAGGAGTTCGGCGAGTACGAGTCCATGCGCGCCACCCTGGAGAAGGACCACACCCAGGGGCAGGACGACGCGCTGCTCGACATCTACCGCAAGCTGCGCCCGGGTGAGCCGCCCACGCGCGAGGCCGCCCAGACGCTGCTGGAGAACCTCTACTTCAACCCGAAGCGCTACGACCTCGCGAAGGTCGGCCGCTACAAGGTGAACAAGAAGCTCGGCGCCGACGAGCCCCTCGACGCCGGTGTCCTCACCAGCGACGACATCATCGCCACCATCAAGTACCTGGTGAAGCTGCACGCCGGCGAGACCGAGACGATCGGTGAGTCGGGCCGGGAGATCGTCGTCGAGACCGACGACATCGACCACTTCGGCAACCGCCGCCTGCGCAACGTCGGCGAGCTCATCCAGAACCAGGTCCGTACGGGTCTCGCCCGTATGGAGCGGGTCGTGCGCGAGCGCATGACCACCCAGGACGTCGAGGCGATCACGCCGCAGACCCTGATCAACATCCGGCCGGTCGTCGCCTCCATCAAGGAGTTCTTCGGCACCAGCCAGCTGTCGCAGTTCATGGACCAGAACAACCCGCTGTCGGGTCTCACCCACAAGCGCCGTCTGTCGGCGCTCGGCCCGGGTGGTCTCTCGCGTGAGCGGGCCGGCTTCGAGGTCCGTGACGTGCACCCGTCGCACTACGGACGCATGTGCCCGATCGAGACCCCCGAAGGCCCGAACATCGGTCTGATCGGTTCGCTCGCCTCGTACGGCCGCGTCAACGCGTTCGGCTTCATCGAGACGCCGTACCGCAAGGTCGTCGACGGCCAGGTCACCGACGACGTCGACTACATCACGGCCGACGAGGAAGACCGCTTCGTCATCGCCCAGGCGAACGCGACGCTCTCCGACGAGCTGCGCTTCACCGAGCCCCGCGTCCTGGTCCGCCGCCGTGGCGGGGAGGTCGACTACGTGCCCGGCACGGAGGTCGACTACATGGACGTCTCGCCGCGCCAGATGGTGTCCGTCGCCACCGCGATGATCCCGTTCCTGGAGCACGACGACGCCAACCGCGCCCTCATGGGCGCGAACATGATGCGCCAGGCGGTGCCGCTCATCAAGTCCGAGGCCCCGCTCGTGGGCACCGGCATGGAGTACCGCTGCGCCACCGACGCCGGTGACGTCCTGAAGGCCGAGAAGGACGGTGTGGTCCAGGAGGTCTCCGCGGACTACATCACCGTCACCAACGACGACGGCACGTACACCACGTACCGCATCGCCAAGTTCTCGCGCTCCAACCAGGGCACCTCGGTCAACCAGAAGGTCGTCGTCTCCGAGGGTGAGCGCGTCATCGAGGGCCAGGTCCTCGCCGACGGGCCGGCCACCGAGAACGGTGAGATGGCGCTCGGCAAGAACCTTCTCGTGGCGTTCATGCCGTGGGAGGGCCACAACTACGAGGACGCGATCATCCTGTCGCAGCGCCTCGTGCAGGACGACGTCCTCTCCTCGATCCACATCGAGGAGCACGAGGTCGACGCCCGTGACACCAAGCTCGGCCCGGAGGAGATCACCCGGGACATCCCGAACGTCTCCGAAGAGGTCCTCGCCGACCTCGACGAGCGCGGCATCATCCGCATCGGTGCCGAGGTCGTCGCCGGTGACATCCTCGTCGGCAAGGTCACGCCCAAGGGTGAGACCGAGCTGACCCCGGAGGAGCGCCTGCTCCGCGCGATCTTCGGTGAGAAGGCGCGCGAGGTGCGCGACACCTCCCTGAAGGTGCCGCACGGCGAGATCGGCAAGGTCATCGGCGTCCGCGTCTTCGACCGCGAAGAGGGCGACGAGCTGCCGCCGGGCGTGAACCAGCTGGTCCGCGTCTACGTCGCGCAGAAGCGCAAGATCACCGACGGTGACAAGCTCGCCGGCCGCCACGGCAACAAGGGCGTCATCTCGAAGATCCTGCCGATCGAGGACATGCCGTTCCTGGAGGACGGCACCCCGGTCGACATCATCCTCAACCCGCTGGGTGTCCCGTCCCGGATGAACCCGGGACAGGTCCTGGAGATCCACCTCGGCTGGCTCGCCAGCCGCGGCTGGGACGTCTCCGGCCTCGCTGACGAGTGGGCCCAGCGCCTGCAGGCCATCGGCGCCGACCAGGTCGCCCCCGGCACCAACGTCGCCACGCCCGTCTTCGACGGTGCGCGCGAGGACGAGATCTCCGGTCTCTTCGGAGCCACGATCCCGAACCGCGACGGCGACCGCCTGGTCCAGCCGTCCGGCAAGGCCCAGCTGTTCGACGGCCGCTCCGGCGAGCCGTTCCCGGACCCGGTCTCGGTCGGGTACATGTACATCCTCAAGCTGCACCACCTGGTCGACGACAAGCTGCACGCCCGTTCGACCGGCCCGTACTCCATGATCACGCAGCAGCCGCTGGGTGGTAAGGCGCAGTTCGGTGGTCAGCGATTCGGCGAGATGGAGGTGTGGGCCCTTGAGGCCTACGGCGCCGCGTACGCCCTCCAGGAGCTCCTGACGATCAAGTCCGACGACGTCACCGGCCGTGTGAAGGTCTACGAGGCGATCGTCAAGGGCGAGAACATCCCGGAGCCGGGCATCCCCGAGTCCTTCAAGGTGCTCATCAAGGAGATGCAGTCGCTCTGCCTCAACGTGGAGGTGCTGTCCTCGGACGGCATGTCCATCGAGATGCGCGACACCGACGAGGACGTCTTCCGCGCGGCGGAGGAGCTCGGTATCGACCTGTCCCGGCGCGAGCCGAGCAGCGTCGAAGAGGTCTGACGGGCCGGCCGGCCGGATCCCCGTGATCCGGCCGGCCCTCCCCGGACCCGTTCAGACCATTGCTGAAGTGCCCCGATTTCTCGCGTGAAGCGAGGGGGCTCGAACCCCCGAAAGAGGGATTGACGACAAGTGCTCGACGTCAACTTCTTCGACGAGCTGCGGATCGGCCTTGCCACCGCGGACGACATCCGGACCTGGTCCCACGGCGAAGTGAAGAAGCCGGAGACCATCAACTACCGCACGCTCAAGCCCGAGAAGGACGGACTCTTCTGCGAGAAGATCTTCGGTCCGACCCGGGACTGGGAGTGCTACTGCGGCAAGTACAAGCGTGTCCGCTTCAAGGGCATCATCTGCGAGCGCTGCGGCGTCGAGGTGACACGCGCCAAGGTGCGTCGCGAGCGAATGGGCCACATCGAGCTCGCCGCTCCCGTCACCCACATCTGGTACTTCAAGGGCGTCCCGTCGCGCCTGGGCTACCTGCTGGACCTCGCGCCGAAGGACCTTGAGAAGGTCATCTACTTCGCCGCGTACATGATCACGTTCGTCGACGAGGAGCGCCGTACCCGCGATCTCCCGTCGCTGGAGGCGCACGTCTCCGTCGAGCGCCAGCAGGTCGAGAACCGCCGCGACTCCGACCTGGAGAACCGGGCCAAGAAGCTCGAGACCGACCTGGCCGAGCTGGAGGCCGAGGGCGCCAAGGCCGACGTGCGCCGCAAGGTGCGCGAAGGTGCCGAGCGCGAGATGAAGCAGCTGCGCGACCGCGCGCAGCGCGAGATCGACCGCCTCGACGAGGTGTGGAGCCGCTTCAAGAACCTCAAGGTCCAGGACCTGGAGGGCGACGAGCTGCTCTACCGCGAGCTGCGTGACCGCTTCGGCACGTACTTCGACGGCTGCATGGGCGCCGCGGCGCTCCAGAAGCGCCTGGAGTCCTTCGACCTCGACGAGGAGGCCGAGCGCCTCCGCGAGATCATCCGCACCGGCAAGGGCCAGAAGAAGACCCGTGCGCTCAAGCGCCTCAAGGTCGTCTCCGCGTTCCTGCAGACCAGCAACAAGCCCAAGGGCATGGTGCTCGACTGCGTGCCGGTCATCCCGCCGGACCTGCGTCCGATGGTGCAGCTGGACGGTGGCCGCTTCGCGACCTCCGACCTGAACGACCTGTACCGCCGTGTGATCAACCGCAACAACCGCCTCAAGCGTCTTCTCGACCTCGGCGCCCCCGAGATCATCGTGAACAACGAGAAGCGGATGCTCCAGGAGGCCGTCGACGCGCTGTTCGACAACGGCCGCCGCGGCCGCCCGGTCACCGGTCCGGGCAACCGCCCGCTGAAGTCCCTGAGCGACATGCTCAAGGGCAAGCAGGGCCGTTTCCGCCAGAACCTCCTCGGCAAGCGTGTGGACTACTCCGCGCGTTCCGTGATCGTCGTCGGTCCGCAGCTCAAGCTGCACCAGTGCGGTCTGCCGAAGGCGATGGCGCTGGAGCTGTTCAAGCCGTTCGTGATGAAGCGCCTGGTGGACCTGAACCACGCGCAGAACATCAAGTCGGCCAAGCGCATGGTCGAGCGTGGCCGCACCGTCGTGTACGACGTCCTCGAAGAGGTCATCGCCGAGCACCCGGTGCTGCTGAACCGTGCGCCCACCCTGCACCGCCTCGGCATCCAGGCCTTCGAGCCGCAGCTGGTCGAGGGCAAGGCCATCCAGATCCACCCGCTCGTCTGCACCGCGTTCAACGCGGACTTCGACGGTGACCAGATGGCCGTGCACCTGCCGCTCTCCGCGGAGGCGCAGGCCGAGGCCCGCATCCTGATGCTGTCCTCGAACAACATCCTGAAGCCGGCCGACGGCCGTCCCGTCACCATGCCGACCCAGGACATGGTGCTGGGCCTCTTCTTCCTCACCACGGACGACGAGGGCCGCGACGTCAAGGGCACGGACCGTTCCTTCGGGTCCACGGCCGAGGCGATCATGGCCTTCGACGCCCGCGAGCTCTCGCTCCAGGCGAAGGTGGACATCCGCTTCCCGGTGGGCACCATCCCGCCGCGTGGCTGGGTGCCGCCGGTCGCTGAGGAGGGCGAGCCCGAGTACCAGCCGGGTGACACCTTCCGGCTGCGTACGAGCCTGGGCCGCGCGCTCTTCAACGAGCTGCTGCCCGAGGACTACCCGTTCGTCGACTACTCGGTGGGCAAGAAGCAGCTCTCCGAGATCGTCAACGACCTGGCCGAGCGCTACCCCAAGGTCATCGTGGCGGCGACGCTCGACAACCTGAAGGCGGCCGGTTTCCACTGGGCGACCCGCTCCGGTGTGACCGTGGCCATCTCCGACGTCGTCGTGCCCGAGGCCAAGAAGGCCATCGTCAAGGGCTACGAGGAGCAGGACGAGAAGGTCCAGAAGCAGTACGAGCGCGGTCTGATCACCAAGGACGAGCGCACGCAGGAGCTCATCGCGATCTGGACCAAGGCGACCAACGAGGTCGCCGAGGCGATGAACGCGAACTTCCCGAAGACGAACCCCATCTTCATGATGGTCGACTCGGGTGCCCGAGGAAACATGATGCAGATGCGTCAGATCGCGGGTATGCGTGGTCTGGTGTCGAACGCGAAGAACGAGACCATCCCGCGTCCGATCAAGGCGTCCTTCCGTGAGGGCCTCACGGTGCTGGAGTACTTCATCTCCACGCACGGTGCCCGTAAGGGTCTGGCGGACACCGCCCTGCGTACCGCCGACTCGGGTTACCTGACCCGTCGTCTGGTGGACGTCTCGCAGGACGTGATCATCCGCGAGGAGGACTGCGGCACCGACCGCGGTCTGAAGCTGCGGATCGCGGACAAGGGCGCGGACGGTGTGCTCCGCAAGACGGAGGACGTCGAGACCTCGGTCTACGCCCGCATGCTCGCCGAGGACGTCGTCATCGACGGCAAGGTCATCGCGCCTGCCAACGTCGACCTCGGTGACGTCCTGATCGACGCCCTGGTGGGCGCCGGCGTCGAGGTGGTCAAGACCCGCTCGGTCCTGACCTGTGAGTCCGCGGTCGGCACCTGTGCCTTCTGCTACGGACGCTCGCTCGCCACCGGCAAGCTGGTCGACATCGGTGAGGCGGTCGGCATCATCGCCGCCCAGTCCATCGGTGAGCCCGGCACCCAGCTGACGATGCGTACCTTCCACACCGGTGGTGTGGCCGGTGACGACATCACCCAGGGTCTGCCGCGTGTCGTCGAGCTCTTCGAGGCCCGTACGCCCAAGGGTGTCGCCCCGATCTCGGAGGCGGCCGGCCGCGTCCGGATCGAGGAGACCGAGAAGACCAAGAAGCTCGTCGTCACCCCGGACGACGGCAGCGAGGAGACGGCGTTCCCGATCTCCAAGCGTGCCCGTCTCCTGGTCGGCGAGGGCGACGCGGTCGAGGTGGGCCAGAAGCTCACCGTCGGTGCCACCAACCCGCACGACGTGCTGCGGATCCTCGGTCAGCGCGCGGTCCAGGTCCACCTGGTCGGCGAGGTCCAGAAGGTCTACAACTCGCAGGGTGTGTCGATCCACGACAAGCACATCGAGATCATCATCCGGCAGATGCTGCGCCGGGTGACGATCATCGAGTCCGGCGACGCGGAGCTGCTGCCGGGCGAGCTGGTCGAGCGGTCGAAGTTCGAGACCGAGAACCGTCGTGTGGTCACCGAGGGCGGTCACCCCGCCTCCGGCCGTCCGCAGCTGATGGGTATCACCAAGGCCTCGCTGGCGACGGAGTCCTGGCTGTCGGCCGCCTCCTTCCAGGAGACGACCCGGGTGCTGACGGACGCGGCGATCAACGCCAAGTCCGACTCGCTCATCGGCCTCAAGGAGAACGTCATCATCGGTAAGCTCATCCCGGCCGGTACGGGTCTGTCCCGCTACCGCAACATCCGGGTCGAGCCGACCGAGGAGGCCAAGGCCGCGATGTACTCGGCCGTCGGCTACGACGACATCGACTACTCGCCGTTCGGCACGGGCTCCGGCCAGGCCGTTCCGCTGGAGGACTACGACTACGGTCCGTACAACCAGTAGAAGTCGGTGAGAGGGCGGCCATCCCGTTGCGAGACGGGGTGGCCGCCCTTTCGTGCGCCCATGCGGCGGTGGGGCCGGCCGGTGACGGCCTTCACAGGGCGGGGGAGCGGTGGGCGGAGAGGGGCGCGAGGCGCCCTGTCCGGTACGTCCGGACCTGTCGGGTCCGGAGAGGGGCCGGCGGCCGTCCCAGGGGCCCGTGCCGGGCCTCTCGGGGCCGTACGCCGTCACCCTCAGGAGTGGTGGCCGGGTGCTCCGGTCGGCCGCGCGGCATTTGTTTTGACCCAGCTCCGTGAGGTAGGTACGCTCAAGCCTTGTGCCTGGGGTGTGCCTTGGGCTCGTGTGCGTGTCCTCAACCGCACGGCGAGTCATATGCGGCCACTGCAATCTGCGCTCGTTCCGCCTCTTGGCGGGAGCTTGCAGTATTCGACACACCCGACCGCGTGGGTCGGAGAGTGTTCCAGGTTAGTTTCACGAACGGCACACAGAAACCGGAGAAGTAGTGCCTACGATCCAGCAGCTGGTCCGGAAGGGCCGGCAGGACAAGGTCGAGAAGAACAAGACGCCCGCGCTCGAGGGTTCGCCCCAGCGTCGTGGTGTCTGCACGCGTGTGTTCACGACCACCCCGAAGAAGCCGAACTCGGCGCTCCGTAAGGTCGCGCGTGTGCGCCTGACCTCCGGCATCGAGGTCACGGCCTACATCCCGGGTGAGGGACACAACCTGCAGGAGCACTCCATCGTGCTCGTGCGTGGTGGCCGTGTGAAGGACCTGCCGGGTGTTCGTTACAAGATCATCCGCGGCTCGCTCGACACCCAGGGTGTCAAGAACCGCAAGCAGGCCCGCAGCCGCTACGGCGCCAAGAAGGAGAAGTAAGAATGCCTCGTAAGGGCCCCGCCCCGAAGCGCCCGGTCATCATCGACCCGGTCTACGGTTCTCCTCTTGTCACCTCGCTGATCAACAAGATCCTGCTCAACGGCAAGCGTTCCACCGCCGAGCGGATCGTGTACGGCGCCATGGAAGGCCTCCGCGAGAAGACCGGCGCAGACCCGGTCATCACGCTGAAGCGCGCGCTTGAGAACGTCAAGCCCTCGCTCGAGGTCAAGTCCCGCCGTGTCGGTGGCGCCACCTACCAGGTGCCGATCGAGGTCAAGCCCGGTCGCGCCGCCACCCTCGCGCTGCGCTGGGTCGTCGGTTACTCCCGCGCCCGCCGCGAGAAGACCATGACCGAGCGCCTCATGAACGAGCTGCTGGACGCCTCCAACGGTCTTGGCGCTGCGGTCAAGAAGCGTGAGGACACCCACAAGATGGCCGAGTCCAACAAGGCCTTCGCGCACTACCGCTGGTAGTCGCTCACCCCATCGAAACCGAGAGAAGACTGAGCCTTATGGCCACCACTTCGCTTGACCTGGCCAAGGTCCGCAACATCGGGATCATGGCCCACATCGACGCGGGGAAGACGACCACCACCGAGCGGATCCTCTTTTACACCGGTGTGAGCTACAAGATCGGTGAGACCCACGAGGGTTCCGCCACGATGGACTGGATGGAGCAGGAGCAGGAGCGCGGCATCACGATCACGTCCGCCGCGACGACCTGCCACTGGCCCCTGAACGATGTTGACCACACCATCAACATCATCGACACCCCCGGCCACGTGGACTTCACCGTCGAGGTGGAGCGTTCGCTCCGCGTCCTGGACGGCGCCGTCACCGTGTTCGACGGTGTGGCCGGCGTCGAGCCGCAGTCCGAGACCGTCTGGCGACAGGCGGACCGCTACGGCGTGCCGCGTATCTGCTTCGTCAACAAGCTCGACCGTACCGGTGCCGACTTCCTGCGCTGCGTCGAGATGATCGTCGACCGCCTGGGTGCGGTTCCGCTGGTCATGCAGCTGCCCATCGGTGCCGAGGCCGACTTCAAGGGCGTCGTCGACCTCGTGTCGATGAAGGCCTTCGTCTGGTCGGACGACGCGCCCAAGGGCGAGATGTACGACACCGTCGAGATCCCCGAGGACCTCGTCGAGGCGGCTCAGGAGTGGCGCGGCAAGCTGCTCGAGTCCGTCTCCGAGAACGACGACCAGATGATGGAGCTGTACCTGGAGGGCGTCGAGCCCACCCAGGAGCAGCTGCACGAGGCGATCCGCCGGATCACCCTGGCGTCGAAGGGCGGCGCCGACTCGGTCACCGTCACCCCGGTGTTCTGTGGCACCGCGTTCAAGAACAAGGGCGTCCAGCCCCTGCTCGACGCGGTCGTCCGCTACCTGCCGTCCCCCCTGGACGTCGAGGCCATCGAGGGCCACGACGTCAAGGACCCCGAGCTGGTTATCACGCGCAAGCCTTCGGACGACGAGCCGTTCTCCGGCCTGGCGTTCAAGATCGCGAGCGACCCGCACCTGGGCAAGCTCACCTTCGTCCGGATCTACTCCGGTCGCCTCGAGGCCGGCACCGCGGTGCTGAACTCGGTCAAGGGCAAGAAGGAGCGCATCGGCAAGATCTACCGCATGCACGCGAACAAGCGTGAGGAGATCGCGTCGGTGGGCGCCGGTGACATCGTCGCCGTCATGGGCCTGAAGCAGACCACCACCGGTGAGACGCTGTCGGACGACAAGAACCCGGTGATCCTGGAGTCCATGGACTTCCCGGCGCCGGTGATCGAGGTCGCCATCGAGCCCAAGTCCAAGGGTGACCAGGAGAAGCTGGGTGTCGCCATCCAGCGCCTCTCCGAGGAGGACCCGTCCTTCCAGGTGCACTCCGACGAGGAGACCGGCCAGACCATCATCGGTGGTATGGGCGAGCTTCACCTCGAGGTGCTCGTCGACCGCATGAAGCGCGAGTTCCGCGTCGAGGCGAACGTCGGCAAGCCCCAGGTCGCGTACCGCGAGACGATCCGCAAGGCCGTCGAGCGCATCGACTACACGCACAAGAAGCAGACCGGTGGTACCGGTCAGTTCGCGAAGGTGCAGATCGCCCTCGAGCCCATCGAGGGTGGCGACGCGTCCTACGAGTTCGTCAACAAGGTCACCGGTGGCCGCATCCCCCGGGAGTACATCCCCTCGGTGGACGCGGGTGCCCAGGAAGCCATGCAGTTCGGCATCCTGGCCGGTTACGAGATGGTCGGCGTCCGCGTCATCCTTCTCGACGGTGGTTTCCACGAGGTCGACTCCTCGGAGCTCGCCTTCAAGATCGCCGGTTCGCAGGCGTTCAAGGAGGGTGCCCGCAAGGCGTCCCCCGTGCTCATGGAGCCGATGATGTCCGTCGAGGTCACCACGCCCGAGGACTACATGGGTGATGTGATCGGCGACCTCAACTCCCGCCGTGGCCAGATCCAGGCCATGGAGGAGCGCAGCGGCGCTCGCGTCGTGAAGGGCCTCGTGCCCCTCTCGGAGATGTTCGGCTACGTCGGAGACCTCCGCAGCAAGACCTCGGGTCGCGCAAGCTACTCGATGCAGTTCGACTCCTACGCCGAGGTTCCGCGGAACGTCGCCGAGGAGATCATCGCGAAGGCCAAGGGCGAGTAACTCACCCGAGTACACGCTTTAGGCTTGTCACCGGAGCCCGGCAGGGCATTCGACGCGGAGTTCGCTCACGCGCCGGATGCCCCCGGCACCGGCATTCCAGCAAAGATCACCTGGCGCCGATGAAGCAAGGCGTACAGAACCACTCCAGGAGGACCCAGTGGCGAAGGCGAAGTTCGAGCGGACTAAGCCGCACGTCAACATCGGCACCATCGGTCACATCGACCACGGTAAGACGACCCTCACGGCCGCCATTACCAAGGTGCTGCACGACGCGTACCCGGACCTGAACGAGGCCTCGGCCTTCGACATGATCGACAAGGCGCCCGAGGAGCGCCAGCGCGGGATCACCATCTCGATCTCGCACGTCGAGTACCAGACGGAGCAGCGTCACTACGCGCACGTCGACTGCCCGGGTCACGCGGACTACATCAAGAACATGATCACGGGTGCGGCGCAGATGGACGGCGCCATCCTCGTGGTCGCGGCCACCGACGGCCCGATGCCGCAGACCAAGGAGCACGTGCTCCTGGCCCGCCAGGTCGGCGTTCCGTACATCGTCGTCGCCCTGAACAAGGCCGACATGGTGGACGACGAGGAGATCCTGGAGCTCGTCGAGCTCGAGGTCCGTGAGCTCCTCTCCGAGTACGAGTTCCCGGGCGACGACGTACCCGTCGTCAAGGTCTCGGCGCTCAAGGCGCTGGAGGGCGACAAGGAGTGGGGCCAGTCGGTCCTGAACCTGATGTCCGCCGTGGACGAGGCCATCCCGCAGCCCGAGCGTGACGTCGACAAGCCGTTCCTCATGCCGATCGAGGACGTCTTCACGATCACCGGTCGCGGTACGGTCGTCACCGGCCGTATCGAGCGTGGTGTCCTGAAGGTCAACGAGACCGTCGACATCGTGGGCATCAAGCAGGAGAAGACCACCACCACGGTCACCGGCATCGAGATGTTCCGCAAGCTGCTCGACGAGGGCCAGGCCGGTGAGAACGTCGGTCTGCTCCTCCGTGGCATCAAGCGCGAGGACGTCGAGCGCGGCCAGGTCATCATCAAGCCCGGTTCGGTCACGCCGCACACCGAGTTCGAGGCCCAGGCCTACATCCTGTCGAAGGACGAGGGTGGCCGTCACACCCCCTTCTTCAACAACTACCGCCCGCAGTTCTACTTCCGTACCACGGACGTGACCGGCGTGGTGACCCTTCCCGAGGGCACCGAGATGGTCATGCCGGGCGACAACACCGTCATGTCGGTCGCGCTGATCCAGCCGGTCGCCATGGAGGAGGGCCTGAAGTTCGCCATCCGTGAGGGTGGCCGGACCGTGGGCGCCGGCCAGGTCACCAAGATCGTCAAGTAGTTCACGCTTGACCGTCTGACCTGGTAGCTCCGCACAGAGCACCAAGAAGGGCCCCGCACCTCGCGAGAGGTGCGGGGCCCTTCGGCGTGCCGGCCGCTGTCCCGGGTCAGACCCCGGCGACCTGCTGGATCCAGGAGCGGTACGCGGTGACGTTGGTGTACGCGGTGGTGGTCTGGCGGTCGCTGGTGGAGGCGACGCCGACCTGGACGCCGTCGGCCATCATCGGGCCGCCCGAGTCGCCGCCCGCGGTGATGCCGTCGCCACGCCGGGCGCAGATCGCGGAACCGCCGTAGGCGTCGGTGCAGCCGCTGGTCACCGTCACGTTGGCGACCTTGAGGTAGCGGGACTGGCAGTTGGCCTCGGAGCCGCACTGGGAGGTGGCGCCCCAGCCGTAGACCTGCACGTTCTGTCCGACGCGTACGGTTCCGGGCTGGCCGAGCCGGGCGTACGTCCCCTGTACGGAGCGGTCCAGGCGGACCAGCGCGAGGTCCGCGCCGTGGGTGTAGGTCTGGACGCCGTTGGCCACGGTGCCGCCGCTGTGCTGGTCGAGGCTGCCGATGCGGAACGAGAGCCCGCCGGAGGCCACGCAGTGCTTGGCGGTGAGGATCCACGTCGGGGCGATGAGCGTGGACGAACAGGTCTCTCTGCCGTTGGAGAGGAGGCGGGCGGCCCAGGGTGCGTTCTGGGCGTAGCCGCCGCCGATGATGGGCTGGACGGCCTGGGTCGCGGGGGCGGGAGCGGACTCGGCGGCCGAGGCGGTGGGGGAGAGCAGGGCGAGGACGGTGACCGCTGCGGCGGCGACAGCGGGGGCCAGCCTGGTTATTCGCATGCTTCCTCGTTTCGCGGGACACGCGGGGGGCGTGTCTGTGGGGGTGGACGGCCCCCAGATTCCCGGAGAACGGCGGCGGCGGGAACCTAACGTCTGGCCATGACGCGGCGTTATACCCGTACGAGGCCGGGGTGGACGGCGGTCGGCCTGCGGGGAGACGGGACGTGACGGTGAAGCCGCCCGTGACTCCGACCGGAGGTACGCCGCCCGTTACGGCCGCCAGAGCCATGGCCGCGCGTCCGGGCCCAGGCCCACCACCACCGCCCGGCCGTCCCCGCCGATGTGGAGGGCGGTTCCGGCCGTTGCCACGGGGCCCTGGTCCCGTACGGAACGGTCCGCGCCCGTACGGAGTTGGACCAGGCCCTTCGCGGTGCGGCCGAGCAGGACGGGGCCCCGTGGGGAGGCGGCGGCGGTGACCGGTCCGTAGCCGTCGAAGCCCCGCAGGTCCGTCGCGCCTCCCGCGTGCACCACGGTGACCGAGGCGTCGGCCGCGCCCCGGTAGTAGAGGTCCACGGTGCCGTCGTCGGCGGGCAGGGCGGCCGGGGACGTGCCGGGCACCGGGCCCGCGTCGATCTGGGTACGGGCGGTCAGCGGCTCGCCGGGGGCGTCCTGGGTCCAGTGGTGCACGGCGTGGTGGCCCGCTCCGTACACATGGACGCGGCCCTCGCCGTCCACCGCGGTGCGGAAACCGTCCTGCGCCTCGCCGCCGCCCATGTCACGCCAGCCGCTCCACCGGCCGTCGCTCTCCCGCACCCGGGTGCTGAGCCCCTTCTCCGCGGTACGCGCGAAGAGATGGACCCGGCCGTCCGGTGCGGTGACCGCCACCGGGACGCCGACGCGCCGGCCCTCGTCGCGGCCGGGGCCGGGGTTGCCGAGGCCGCGCCAGGCGAGGAAGTCCCCGTCCGGGGTGCTCTGTTCCAGCACCACGACCTCGCGGGCGTTGTTCGCGCCGTGCCCGCCGAGCGCGGCGAAGCGCAGGGCGAAGAGCAGCAGCCGCCCGTCCTTGGCGGTGGCCGTGGCCAGGGCCGGGGCGAGCGGGCCGCCGCCGAGGTCGCGCGGTGGGCCCCAGACGCCGCTGCCCGCCCCGGTCTCCCGCCACCGCACCAGCCGCAGCCCCAGCACCGCGTACGCGGCGAGCCGTCCGTCCGCCTCGGCGGCGACGGCGGCCCGGGGCCCGGGGTAGCGGTGGACGGTGGAGCGGACCCAGCCCTTCCGGTTGGTCAGGGGGCGCTTCCCGCCCACGTTGTAGTCACCGCATCCCGACGGGTTCCCGCAGTCCCAGTCGGGCGAGCCGCCGTACGGGACGAGGTGCGCGGCCTTCCCGGCCACGACTCCGGGGGGCAGGTTCTTCGGCCAGTGCCGGTTGTAGTACCCCCGGTAGGCGGTCACCACGAACGCCGGTACCTCACCGCCGCCCGCGGTCGTCCGGGCGACCCAGCGGATCAGCGCCGCCCAGGCGAAGCAGGCCGCGGCGGTGTGGTCGGCGTGGTCGGAGTAGCCGCGCTGCTCGCTGTCCGCGCGGCGGGCGGCCTCGGTGCTGTGCTGGATGTCCGGGTCGGGGTCCAGGGTGTGCACGAGGGTGGGGCGGTGGTTGTCCAGCAACCCGACGAGGACGTCCAGGAGCCCGTCGTACGTGTACGCACCGGGCCGGCGCAGCGGCGAACCCTCGGCGACGACGGTGCGCAGCGAGAGGTGCCGGTCCTGCCAGAGGCTGGGCAGGCCGAGCCGGTGGCGGGTGGTGTGCATGGCCGTGTTCAGGAAGACCAGCTCGACCCGGCGCAGCCCGTCGGTGAGGGTGTTCACCTCGGCGAGGTGGTTCCCGGCCAGCTCGGCGACGGACACGTCCCAGGGCGTGAACTTCTCCAGCCCGAGCAGGGTCGCGTACGCCTGCCGGAGCCCCTGGTGGCGGGCGGAGGAGTAGCCGGCCTTGTCGGGGGCCGGGTGCGGGGCGCCGGGCACCTTGTTGAGGCCGTCCGCCTCACCTGCGGTGAGATAGACGCAGACCAGCGGGGTGCCGGCGTCCACGGCCTGCTGGGTGTCCGGGTTCATGAAGTACAGGTCGTCGTCCGGGTGGGCGAGGATCTGCATCAGGCAGGCCCGGCGGACGGTGCCGATGGCCAGGCCGGGCGTCGGGTCGGCGGGCGGGTCACCGCGCCGGGGCGGCGGTACGGAGCAGGCGCCGAGGGCCGCCGCGCCGGCGGTGGCGGCCAGCGCGGCGACGACCGCGCGGCGCGGCGTCCCCGGACGCGGTGGTCCGGCGTGGGGCGGTTCGTGGCGCGGGGGCTCGGGCTGCGGGGGTTGCAGGTGTGTGGGTTGCAGGTGTGCGGGTTCCAGGTGTGCGCGGGGCCGATCCGTCATGCCGTGTGCTCCATCCGCTTCCCGCGCAGCGGGTGGCGAACCGCCTGGTGCCGCGTGCCGTGCTGCGTGTCCGTCGCTCGACGGGGGCCGGCCGACCGGGCCGTCCCGCGTGGACAGACGGAGATCGGGAACGGCGGGTTGCCTGGTCCACGGGGTGAGTCGCGCACGGAAGGGAGCGGGACGGGGACGCGGTCGCCGGTCCGGGCCGACGGCCGGCCCGGCGTCGGTTTCGACGTCCGGCCTGGCGGCCGTCGCGGCCGGGGCCCCTTCGCAGGTGAACGCTCGCGGAGGGGCCCGGCCGACCGGTCAGGCCGTGGTGCCGTCCCTCCCGCCCTCGGCCGGGGGCACGGGCGGCGCCGGTGGCCAGGGGATCCCGGCCAGGAGGGGCAGGATCGACTCCTCCTCGTAGTCGAGATGCGCGTTGAGTTCCCTCGACATCTCCGTCAGCTCGGTACGTAAGCGCTGGGGGTCGGCGGCGGCGATGTCGCCCAGGAGCGCCACCAGCTCGCCCTGGAGCCGTGCGACGGTGCGGTGTTCGTCGCGGAGCCGGTCGAAGACCTCGGCCAGGTGCGGGTGGTGGCGGGCGATCCCGGGGAACAGATGGGCGTCCTCGCTGGTGTGGTGGAACTCCAGGGCCTGGCAGAACGCCAGGCAGCGCTGCCTGATCTGGAGGCCGAGACCGGGAGCCGGGGGCGCGCCCGGCCCCTGGTGGGCCGCTCGCGCGCGGAAGTGGGCGTCGGCCTCCGCCCTCACCTGCCGCAGCTGGGCGCGCAGCCAGGTGTGGACCTCCATGAGCTTGTCCGCGAGGGTGGCGATGTCCCGGGGACCCTCCCAGCCGTCGGGCTCGGCACGCTCCAGCACCACGACCGGCAGGGTGCGGCTGGTCCGGGCCTGGTAGTCGCCGTATCCCGGAGCCATCCGGACGGCGTGCGCGAACAGCTCGTCGCGCCTGGCCCCCTCGGCGGGGACCGCGAGCGCCTGGAAGGTACGGGTATCGACCTCCACTCGCACCACGGGGTGGGCGAGCAGGTTGTGGTACCAGGCGGGGTGGCGCGGGCCGCCCAGGTTCGACCCGACGAGGACGAGGGCGTCGCCGTGGCGGACGTACCCGAGGGGAGTGGTGTGCTCGGCACCGGACCTGGCGCCGGTCGTCGTCAGAAGGAGCAGATCGCCGCCCTGGAACGGGCCGCCCACCTTTCCTTCGTTGGCGCGGAACTCCTCGATGACCGATTCATTGAAAGACATGGGCATACGGCTGTGTGTCTCCGGAAGACATGGGCGTGCGCCGCAGTGGCCGCGGGCATGCCAGGGATGAGGTCTGCGGGGCGGAGGGGCCACACGGTCTCGGGACGCGGGGTCGCGGACGGGCCCACGCAACGGCGGCGGAACGCGCGACCGGTGCGGAGGTCGTCGGACACTACGGGCGACACGGCGGTGCCGGTGGCCGGAGGGCGAAGAGAGACGACGTGCGGCTGCTGCGCTACGTCAGGTACAGGGCGCGGAGTGGATACTCATACGGGACCCCTTGAGTGAAGGGTGTTCGCCCGATCACCGGCCGGCCCACTGCTCTGTGGCCGGTGCCACGTGACACCGGGTTCATTTACACGTATCCGGCCGTCACCTGTCAATGAGGCAGGTCCCCGCGCCCGGAGCGGCGCGTCCACGGGCCGGTCGGCCCGGTACGGCAACGCCCGCGCCCCGCCGCCCGGACGGGCCGGGGGCGGGGCGCGGGCGTGCGGGGTGCCGGAATCACTCCCCGGCGAAGATCTCCTCGGCGGAGGTGGCGGTGGCGGCGCGGGTGAACCACCGGTCCAGGAGCTCCGTGTCGACGCAGCCGTTGATCTTCTCGCGGGCCTCGTCGGGGATGACCACACCGCGCAGATCGAGCATCATCAGCAGGCTCTTGGCCTGGCCCCGGGCCTGGCCCCGGGCCTCGCCCAGGGCTCGGCCTTCGTCCCGGCCTTCGTCCCGGATCTCTTCCGAGAGGGGTGAGGTGTAGAAAGAAAGGTCCACGGCCACCAGGTTCCTCCACTGTTGTGCGGCCGGGCGGTTACCCAGGCCTTGTGCGGTGAGTTCGACGATGGGGTTGGCGATTGTCTCCGGCGCGTCCCGCAGTGCGGTGGACAGTGCTTTCAGTATGGCACCGACGTCCGGATTGTCGGCGTGTGTGATGGCGGAGAGGGTGGCGAGTGCGAGGTCTTTCCGTGCTTCGGCCACATCGGTGACGAGCGGAATGTTGTGCGGCCCCGCGACGAGCGGGTGCAGGGTGAGCACCGGCCATTGGGGTGCGCCGAGCGGCACCGGGCGGGCCGCCCACTCGGCGGTGGCGCGGTCCTGGCAGACGACCAGCAGCGTGGTGGGCAGCCGGTACTTCGCCAGGAGGTAGGAGAAGTAGTACGCCCAGCTCGCGTGCTTGTCGGGGTCCTTCCTGCCCTGGGCCTCGACGGCCAGGAGGAAGGGCCCGTCACGCTCTGTCTCGATGCGCAGAAGGGTGTCGACCCGGCGTTCGAGAGGCTGGTTCTCCGTGAGGTCGTTGGTGAGGATCTCGGTGGTGGTGGGTTCGGGAAAAGCGACGCCGAGCACTTCGGACAGGCGGGAGAAGAGCCCCGGGTATTCCTGGAAGATGCGGTGCATCGCCTCGTGAGGCGCGTTGGCCATGCGGGTCCGTTCTGAGTAGTGGGTCGTGCCGTCCGGTCAGGCGGCGGTGTGGTCATCGGCCCGGCAGTCGCGGCAGTGGCCGGGCCGGCGGGAGCGGAAGGCGCGGTCGCAGAGGTCGCAGTTCTGGAGCGGGATGACGATCGCGCGGGGGCGTGTGGGTGGGGCGAGTTCTCGGGTACCGGGCAGCGGTGGTGGCAGAAGCGTCGTGATGCGGTGCCGCAGGAGTTTCGCCGGGTGTCTCAGCGGGACCGGCAGGTCGGCGGTGAGGGCATGGCGGACGGTGTCGGGGTGCGCGTCCCGTTCGAGCCAGGCGGCGACGCCGGGGGCGAGGACCTGGACGTCCTGTTCGGAGAGGACCAACTGCGGTGTGCGGCGGCGCAGATCGGCGAGCAGGGCGGCTGCGGCCCGGTGCAGCTCGGGGGTGGCCGAGCGGGCCTGGGGGAGCGGTGGGGGCGGCACGGTGCGGGCGGTGGGGACCGGCACGCGGACGGCCGCGGTCGGTGGCTCCGATTGCGGTACGGACACCGCTGCGGGCACCGGTACGGCCGGGGCAGGTAGCGGGGGTGCGGGCGGGGATGTGGCGGGGACCGGTGCCGGAGGCTGCCCGGTCCATGGCTGGGGGATCGCCGCGGGAGCCTCGGCTCCTGGCCGGTTGTACGAGACGGTCCGGGTGACGACACGGCCGTCAGGGAGGCGTAAGCGGCTGCGGTGGAGGTAACCGGCGGCTTCCAACTCCCGCAGGGCGGAGGCGATCCGGGTCTCGCTCTCGGGGAATCGCTCGGCGAGCCGTTTGATGCCGATCCTGGCTCCGGCGGGGAGCGACTGGATGTGTACGGCCAGGCCGATGGCGACGAGGGAGAGACCTCGGTGCTGGGAGAGGTGGTTGCCGATGACGGTGAAGCCCGCCGCGTGGCGGACGTTGACGTGGATGACGCCGGATGCGGGTGTGGAATGCCCGGCCGGGCGGGGTGGGGCGCACGGGGGCGCGCTAACCTGCTGGGTACCCATCGGGAAGCCCTTTACTTCCTCGGTGGTCAGGCCCTCGTTCGGGATGCCAGTCCCGGCGGGGGCCGTCTCATGTCGGTGGTGGTCGGGGCGAGCATATGCACGGCAACCCGTACCGAATCCAGCCCAGTTGCCCTATGTCACCCGAGTGAGTGACGAGAGCGGAAATAGGTGGGTCGGGTGGGGGAGGGTCATTTCCCCACGTCCTCAAAAGCTTTATGCGTCGCGGGCCACCGGGTCTCGGTCCACCGGGTCGTGGGTTTCCGCGACCCGGTGGCGGCGGTCACGGCAGGAGGTCGATCTCGGCCCAGACGGTCTTGCGGGGCACGGGCCCGTGGTCCACGCCCCAGCGGTCGGCCAGGGCGTCGACGATCAGGAGCCCGCGTCCGGTCTCCGCGTCGTCGGCGGGGGCTTCGGGGGTGGGTAGCTGCTCACTCCTGGTGTCGGTGACTTCGATCCGCAGGCGTTTGTCGTCGCGGACCGTCACGTTCAGCTGGAAGTCCCGCCCTGAGACGCGCCCGTGGGTGGCGGCGTTGTTGGCCAGCTCCGCGACCACGTGCGCTGCGGGGTCCGGCGAGAGGCCCCAGTCGGCCAGGTGCGCTGTGGTCAGCAGCCGGGCGAGGCGTGCTCCGCGCCGGGTGGGGGAGAGCAGCACGGTGAAGCGGCGGTGGGTGGCGGATGCCCGGGAGACGGTTTCGTAAGTCACGTCCCCAGCGTGGCGAGCCGCACCTACGGTGAACAGTGACTCAGTGCATGCGTACGGTCACTGTCCGGGGCTTGTCCGGTGCTGTCGGGCCTGTCCGTAAGCGCCGTACGGGTAGGGGGCGGTTCACGTACGGAACGCGTCGGAAGGTGGAGTGCGGTGTCGGTGGAAACGAGTGGAGCCGTAGGTGTCACGGTCCATGGGGACATGGACGAGCCGGGCTGGGAGGTTGATCCGGAGGACGAGTCCGGCGCGGCCGTGGTGGCGGCGGTGGGCCGCCAGTTGCGCATGCGCCGTGAGGCGGCGGGCCTGCGGGCCGGGGAGTTCGGCTCGGCGATCGGGTACGGCGAGGACCTGGTCTACAAGGTCGAGGCCGGAAAGCGGATTCCGCGCCCGGAGTATCTGGACAAGGCGGACGAGGTGCTGCGGGCGGACGGGCTGGTCGCCGCGATGAAACCGGACGTGGCGGAGGTCCGGTACCCGAAGAAGGTGCGGGACCTGGCCAAGCTGGAGGCGCGGGCGGTGGAGTTGCTCTCGTACGGCAGCCACAACCTGCACGGCCTGTTGCAGACGGAGGAGCATGCGAGGGCGCTGCTCCGCACCAGGCGGCCGGCGCTGTCTGACGATGAGTTGGAGCGAGCCGTCGCCGGTCGAGTAGCCAGGCAGTCCATCTTCGAGCGCTCGCCCGCCCCCGAACTGAGCTTCGTGCAGGAGGAGGTGACTCTGACCCGACCGATCGGCGGGGTGGACGTACGACGGGGTCAGCTGGAGCACCTGCTGAAGATGCAGGAGAGGCGGAACGTCGCGATTCAGGTGATGCCCACGGAGAGGTGGGACCACCCTGGAAGCGGTGGGAAGATCCAGGTGTTGAAGTTCAACGACGGTTCAGCGGTGGGGCGTACGGACGACGCGAACGGCGGACGCCCTATCTCCGACCCTCGGAATCTCCGTATCCTTGAACTGCGGTACGGCGTTATCCGGACCGAGGCTCTCACTCCGCGGGAGTCGGTGGCCTTCATCAAGCAACTGCTGGGAGAGACATGATCCGCGAGACCTCTGCCGGGGGCGCTCTTGAACTGGATTGGTTCAAGAGCAGCTACAGCGACAGCAGCAATCCCAGCGACTGCGTCGAGGTCGCGACCGCTTCCGGCGCGGTGCACGTCCGGGACTCCAAGAACGCCGAGGGCCCGCGCTTCGCCGTGGCCGGTCCGGCGTGGACCAGGTTCGTCGCGTACGCCTCGCAGGGCTGACGTTCCCGAAGTGCGAGGGGAGACATGATCCTCAAGTCCGACGCCGGGAACGACTCCGCGTTGCTGTGGCGCAAGAGCAGCTACAGCAGCAACGACGGTCCCGACTGCGTCGAGGTCGCGGCGACGGTAGCGGCGGTGCACGTCCGCGACTCCAAGAACGCCGCAGGCCCGCGTTTCGCCGTGGCCGGTCCGGCGTGGGCCGAGTTCGTCGCGTACGCGGCGCGGCGCTGACGCTCCCCGGTCGCGTTCCGTCTTGAGCACCGCGAGGTGGGACGCGGGCGAAGGGCTCAGCCCCGGGGGTGTCCGCACCCCATATACGTCCACCGGGACGCCCTCGCCGTCGGTGGGCCCGGATGCGGTGGCATATGCCAAAAGGGGCCGGCACCCCCACGAGCAGGCGGCCGGCACCTGAACGGCGGGCATACGACCCTCCGCACGGCCGCCTGCGTTTGACCGGTCCCTCGTAGGGGGTAGGATTCCCGACCCGATTGGCCAGCGCCGCAGGCCGTGTGTCACACTAGCCAGGTTGCTCGGTTGAGTGTCAATGCTGCGCGCCTCCCGCCGGGAGGACCGGAAGCGAGTCCCACAGTACTCGTCGGCCCCTTCGGGCCGGACGTACGGGAATCTTCCGGGAAGCGTCAGTGGGGCGCTGACCAGGCACCCGGTGGGGTTTCGCCCCCGGCAGCGCGGTTTCGGCCCGCACCCCCTTGGTTGGGAAATCCTTCGGGAGATCTTCGTAGAGGGGATGCGACACGCCCGACCGCGTGGGTCGGAGGCGGAGTTATCGAACCGCCGGGTTCCAGAGCGTTATTGAGAGACAGGACTACTAGTAGCCATGGCGGGACAGAAGATCCGCATCCGGCTCAAGGCCTACGACCACGAGGTCATCGACTCCTCGGCGAAGAAGATCGTCGAGACGGTGACCCGCACTGGTGCGTCGGTCGCGGGCCCGGTGCCGCTGCCCACTGAGAAGAACGTGTACTGCGTCATCAAGTCGCCGCACAAGTACAAGGACTCGCGCGAGCACTTCGAGATGCGGACGCACAAGCGCCTCATCGACATCCTCGACCCCACGCCGAAGACGGTTGACTCGCTGATGCGTCTCGACCTGCCGGCGGGCGTCGACATCGAGATCAAGCTCTGAGGTGACGCGCGAGATGGCTAAGAACATTAAGGGCGTCCTGGGCGAGAAGCTCGGCATGACCCAGGTCTGGGACGAGAACAACCGGGTTGTCCCGGTGACCGTCGTCAAGGCCGGGCCGTGTGTCGTCACCCAGGTCCGCACCAACGACAGCGACGGCTACGAGTCGGTCCAGATCGCCTTCGGCGAGATCGACCCGCGCAAGGTGAACAAGCCCCTCAAGGGTCACTTCGCCAAGGCCGACGTCACCCCGCGCCGCCACCTGGTGGAGCTCCGCACCCCTGACGCCAGCGAGTACACGCTGGGCCAGGAGGTCACTGCCGAGGTGTTCGAGTCCGGCGTCAAGGTCGACGTCACGGGCAAGAGCAAGGGCAAGGGCTTCGCCGGTGTCATGAAGCGTCACAACTTCAAGGGCCTCGGCGCCGGACACGGCGTCCAGCGCAAGCACCGCTCCCCCGGTTCGATCGGTGGCTGCGCCACCCCTGGGCGTGTCTTCAAGGGCATGCGCATGGCCGGTCGCATGGGTAACGAGCGCGTCACCACCCAGAACCTGACCATCCACGCGGTCGACGCGGAGAAGGGTCTGCTGCTCATCAAGGGCGCGGTCCCCGGTCCCAACGGCGGCCTCGTCCTGGTCCGTACCGCGGCCAAGGGGGCTTGAGGTAATGAGCACCATTGACATCCTTTCGCCGGCAGGCGACAAGGCCGGTACCGTCGAGCTCCCCGCGGAGATCTTCGACGCGAAGACCAGCGTTCCGCTGATCCACCAGGTCGTCGTCGCACAGCTGGCAGCCGCCCGTCAGGGCACGCACAAGACCAAGCGTCGCGGCGAAGTCCGTGGTGGTGGCCGCAAGCCGTACCGCCAGAAGGGCACCGGCCGCGCCCGCCAGGGTTCGACCCGCGCACCGCAGTTCGTCGGCGGTGGCGTCGTCCACGGCCCGCAGCCGCGCGACTACTCGCAGCGCACCCCCAAGAAGATGAAGGCCGCCGCCCTGCGCGGTGCCCTCTCGGACCGGGCGCGTCACTCCCGCATCCACGTCGTCACCGGCGTGGTCGAGGGTGGGATCTCCACCAAGGCCGTCAAGACGCTGTTCGGCAAGATCTCGGAGCGCAGCAACCTGCTCCTGGTCGCCGAGCGTTCCGACGAGGCCGCGTGGCTGTCCGCGCGCAACCTGCCCCAGGTGCACATCCTGGAGCCGGGCCAGCTGAACACGTACGACGTGATCGTCTCTGACGACGTGGTCTTCACCCAGGCCGCTTTCGAGTCCTTCGTGTCTGGCCCCCAGACCGCTGAGACCGAAGGGAGCGCCGCCTGATGAGTGAGGCGACCGTTACCAGCAAGACCTACTCGGACCCGCGCGACGTTCTCGTCAAGCCGGTCGTTTCCGAGAAGAGCTACGCGCTGCTCGACGAGAACAAGTACACGTTCATCGTCGCGCCCGGCTCCAACAAGACCCAGATCAAGCAGGCCGTGGAAGCGGTCTTCTCGGTCAAGGTCACCGGGGTCAACACGATCAACCGGCAGGGCAAGCGCAAGCGCACCCGCACCGGTTTCGGCAAGCGCGCCGACACGAAGCGCGCCATCGTGACCCTCGCCGAGGGCGACCGTATCGACATCTTCGGCGGCCCGACCTCCTGACGGAGGTCGAGTCGTCCGGAATCGGACGAGGACTGAGAAATGGGTATCCGCAAGTACAAGCCGACGACCCCGGGCCGTCGTGGCTCCAGCGTCGCCGACTTTGTCGAGGTCACGCGGTCCACGCCGGAGAAGTCGCTGGTCCGCCCCCTGCACAGCAAGGGCGGCCGTAACAACGCCGGTCGTGTGACCGTTCGCCACCAGGGTGGTGGCCACAAGCGCGCCTACCGCGTGATCGACTTCCGTCGTCACGACAAGGACGGCGTGCCGGCCAAGGTCGCGCACATCGAGTACGACCCGAACCGCACCGCGCGCATCGCGCTGCTGCACTACGCGGACGGCGAGAAGCGCTACATCATCGCCCCCCGTGGCCTGTCGCAGGGTGACCGCGTCGAGAACGGTCCGGCCGCCGACATCAAGCCGGGCAACAACCTGGCGCTGCGCAACATCCCGGTCGGTACGACGATCCACGCCATCGAGCTGCGGCCCGGCGGCGGCGCGAAGTTCGCCCGCTCCGCGGGTGCCTCCGTGCAGCTGCTGGCGAAGGAGGGCACCATGGCCCACCTTCGTATGCCGTCCGGCGAGATCCGGCTGGTCGACGCCCGCTGCCGCGCCACCATCGGCGAGGTCGGCAACGCCGAGCAGTCGAACATCAACTGGGGCAAGGCCGGCCGCATGCGCTGGAAGGGCGTGCGCCCGACCGTCCGCGGTGTCGTGATGAACCCGGTTGACCACCCGCACGGTGGTGGTGAAGGCAAGACCTCCGGTGGTCGTCACCCGGTCTCGCCGTGGGGTCAGAAGGAGGGTCGTACTCGTTCTCCCAAGAAGGCGAGCAACAAGTACATCGTCCGCCGCCGCAAGACGAACAAGAAGCGCTAGGAGCGGGTTTAGATGCCGCGCAGTCTCAAGAAGGGGCCCTTCGTCGACGGACACCTCATCAAGAAGGTGGACGTACAGAACGAGGCAGGCACCAAGAACGTCATCAAGACCTGGTCCCGTCGCTCGATGATCGTCCCGGCCATGCTGGGTCACACCATCGCGGTGCACAACGGCAAGATCCACGTCCCGGTGTTCGTCACCGAGTCGATGGTCGGCCACAAGCTCGGCGAGTTCTCGCCGACTCGCACCTTCCGCGGCCACGTCAAGGACGACCGGAAGTCGAAGCGCCGCTAAGCGCGGGGTGGAAACGACTATGACTCACACCGAAGGGACAACCATGGAAGCCAGGGCCCAGGCGCGGTACATCCGCGTCACGCCCATGAAGGCCCGCCGCGTGGTGGACCTCATCCGTGGCATGGATGCCACGGAGGCTCAGGCGGTCCTGCGTTTCGCCCCGCAGGCCGCGAGCGTGCCGGTTGGCAAGGTGCTGGACAGCGCCATCGCCAACGCTGCACACAACTACGACCACCCTGACGCCTCTTCGCTGGTCATCAGCGAGGCGTACGTGGACGAGGGCCCGACCCTGAAGCGGTTCCGTCCGCGTGCTCAGGGCCGTGCCTACCGGATCCGTAAGCGGACCAGCCACATCACCGTGGTCGTCAGCAGCAAGGAAGGAACCCGGTAATGGGCCAGAAGGTTAACCCGCATGGGTTCCGACTCGGCATTACCACGGACTTCAAGTCCCGTTGGTACGCCGACAAGCTGTACAAGGACTACGTCAAGGAAGACGTTGCCATTCGTCGCATGATGACGAAGGGCATGGAGCGGGCCGGCATCTCCAAGGTGGAGATCGAGCGCACCCGCGACCGGGTCCGTGTAGACATCCACACCGCTCGTCCGGGCATCGTCATCGGCCGCCGCGGCGCCGAGGCCGACCGCATCCGCGGCGAGCTGGAGAAGCTGACCGGCAAGCAGGTCCAGCTGAACATCCTCGAGGTCAAGAACCCCGAGGTGGACGCTCAGCTGGTGGCCCAGGCCGTCGCCGAGCAGCTCTCCTCCCGCGTCTCCTTCCGTCGTGCCATGCGCAAGAGCATGCAGAGCACGATGAAGGCCGGCGCCAAGGGCATCAAGATCCAGTGCGGTGGCCGCCTCGGCGGCGCCGAGATGTCCCGCTCGGAGTTCTACCGCGAGGGCCGTGTGCCCCTGCACACGCTCCGCGCGAACGTCGACTACGGCTTCTTCGAGGCCAAGACGACCTTCGGCCGCATCGGCGTGAAGGTCTGGATCTACAAGGGCGACGTCAAGAACATCGCCGAGGTCCGCGCCGAGAACGCAGCGGCTCGCGCCGGCAACCGTCCGGCCCGTGGCGGCGCTGACCGCCCGGCCGGCCGTGGTGGCCGTGGTGGCGAGCGCGGCGGTCGCGGCCGCAAGCCGCAGCAGTCCGCGCCGGCAGCCGAGGCCCCCAAGGCCGAGGCTCCCGCCGCCGCTGCTCCGGCTGAGAGCACCGGAACGGAGGCCTGACCGACATGCTGATCCCCCGTAGGGTCAAGCACCGCAAGCAGCACCACCCGAAGCGCAGCGGTATGTCCAAGGGTGGCACGCAGGTTGCGTTCGGCGAGTACGGCATCCAGGCGCTGACCCCGGCGTACGTGACGAACCGCCAGATCGAGGCAGCTCGTATCGCGATGACCCGCCACATCAAGCGTGGCGGCAAGGTCTGGATCAACATCTACCCGGACCGCCCCCTGACGAAGAAGCCCGCCGAGACCCGCATGGGTTCCGGTAAGGGTTCTCCCGAGTGGTGGATCGCGAACGTCAAGCCCGGTCGGGTGATGTTCGAGCTGTCCTACCCGAACGAGAAGATTGCTCGTGAGGCGCTCACCCGCGCTGCTCACAAGCTTCCGATGAAGTGCCGGATCGTTCGGCGCGAGGCAGGTGAGTCGTGATGTCGGCCGGAACCAAGGCGTCCGAGCTGCGCGAGCTGGGCAACGAGGAGCTCCTCAACAAGCTCCGCGAGGCCAAGGAAGAGCTGTTCAACCTCCGCTTCCAGGCGGCGACGGGCCAGCTCGAGAACCACGGTCGGCTCAAGTCCGTCCGTAAGGACATCGCCCGGATCTACACCCTGATGCGCGAGCGCGAGCTGGGCATCGAGACGGTGGAGAGCGTCTGATGAGCGAGAGCACTGTGACTGAGACCAAGACGAGCGACCGCGGTTTCCGCAAGACCCGTGAGGGTCTGGTCGTCAGCGACAAGATGGACAAGACCGTCGTCGTCGCTGTCGAGGACCGCGTCAAGCACGCGCTGTACGGCAAGGTCATCCGCCGTACGAACAAGCTCAAGGCCCACGACGAGCAGAACGCCGCAGGCGTCGGTGACCGCGTCCTCATCATGGAGACGCGTCCGCTGTCCGCGACGAAGCGCTGGCGCATCGTCGAGATCCTCGAGAAGGCCAAGTAATTCCTGAGGGGAATTCCCCTCAGGCCAGTTCCGCCAGGCTCGGCAGGGGCTCTTGTGAAAGAGCCCCTGCCGGGAACCGGCAGACGATCAGGAGATAGACGTGATCCAGCAGGAGTCGCGACTGCGTGTCGCCGACAACACGGGTGCGAAGGAAATTCTCACCATCCGTGTTCTCGGTGGCTCGGGTCGCCGCTACGCGGGCATCGGTGACGTCATCGTCGCCACCGTCAAGGACGCGATCCCCGGTGGCAACGTGAAGAAGGGTGACGTCGTCAAGGCCGTCATCGTTCGCACCGTCAAGGAGCGTCGTCGCCAGGATGGCTCGTACATCCGCTTCGACGAGAACGCCGCTGTCATTCTCAAGAACGACGGCGACCCCCGCGGCACCCGTATCTTCGGCCCGGTGGGCCGAGAGCTGCGCGAGAAGAAGTTCATGAAGATCATCTCGCTCGCGCCGGAGGTGCTGTAAGCATGAAGATCAAGAAGGGCGACCTGGTCCAGGTCATCACCGGTAAGGACAAGGGCAAGCAGGGCAAGGTCATCGTGGCCTACCCCGCTCAGGACCGCGTCCTCGTCGAGGGTGTCAACCGGGTCAAGAAGCACACCAAGGCCGGTCAGACGGCTCGCGGCTCGCAGACCGGTGGCATTGTCACCACCGAGGCCCCGATTCACGTCAGCAACGTGCAGCTGGTCGTGGAGAAGGACGGCAACAAGGTCGTCACCCGCGTCGGCTACCGCTTCGACGACGAGGGCAAGAAGATCCGCGTTGCCAAGCGGACCGGTGAGGACATCTGATGACTGCCACCACTGCGCCGCGTCTCAAGACGCGCTACCGCGAGGAAATCGCCGGCAAGCTGCGTGAGGAGTTCTCGTACGAGAACGTCATGCAGGTTCCCGGTCTGGTCAAGATCGTGGTCAACATGGGTGTGGGCGACGCCGCCCGCGACTCCAAGCTGATCGACGGTGCCGTCAGGGACCTCACCACGATCACCGGTCAGAAGCCGGCCGTCACCAAGGCCCGCAAGTCGATCGCGCAGTTCAAGCTGCGCGAGGGGCAGCCGATCGGCTGCCACGTCACCCTCCGTGGTGACCGCATGTGGGAGTTCCTGGACCGTACGCTGTCGCTCGCGCTTCCGCGTATCCGTGACTTCCGCGGCCTGTCGCCCAAGCAGTTCGACGGCCGTGGCAACTACACCTTCGGTCTCACGGAGCAGGTCATGTTCCACGAGATCGACCAGGACAAGATCGACCGGGTCCGGGGCATGGACATCACCGTGGTGACCACGGCGACCAACGACGACGAGGGTCGTGCCCTCCTTCGTCACCTCGGCTTCCCGTTCAAGGAGAACTGACCGTGGCGAAGAAGGCTCTGATCGCTAAGGCCGCCCGCAAGCCGAAGTTCGGCGTCCGCGGGTACACCCGCTGCCAGCGCTGCGGCCGGCCCCACTCCGTCTACCGCAAGTTCGGCCTGTGCCGCGTGTGCCTTCGTGAGATGGCTCACCGTGGCGAGCTGCCGGGCGTGACCAAGAGCTCCTGGTAACTCTCCCCTCGCCCTCGGGCGTTGGGAGTACCGGAAAGCTCTCGGTAAGTATCTGGTCGGCAGGAGCCCCGCTCTTCATGCCGTAGGCTTGAAGGGTTGGGCGCCTGCCGCCCTGACCGACTTACTACGCCGTAGGTCCCCGCACCGCACCCGTCCCGCCACTGAGTGGGGAGAGGGATGGCGCATACAGGAAACCCCGGCGAGAGAGGCCGAAGGCCAACTCATGACCATGACTGATCCCATCGCAGACATGCTCACGCGTCTGCGCAACGCGAACTCGGCGTATCACGACGATGTCGCGATGCCGCACAGCAAGATCAAGTCGCACATCGCGGAGATCCTCCAGCAGGAGGGCTTCATCACCGGCTGGAAGGTCGAGGACGCCGAGGTCGGCAAGAACCTCGTCCTGGAGCTGAAGTTCGGGCCCAACCGCGAGCGTTCGATCGCCGGCATCAAGCGCATCTCGAAGCCGGGTCTGCGTGTTTACGCAAAGTCCACCAACCTGCCGAAGGTCCTCGGCGGCCTGGGCGTGGCGATCATCTCCACGTCCCACGGTCTCCTGACCGGCCAGCAGGCCAGCAAGAAGGGCGTAGGTGGGGAAGTCCTCGCCTACGTCTGGTAGTCGGGAACGGAGGAAAAGCTCATGTCGCGAATCGGCAAGCTCCCCATCCAGGTTCCCGCCGGTGTGGACGTCACCATCGATGGCCGCACGGTCGCGGTGAAGGGCCCCAAGGGTTCCCTCACGCACACCGTCGCCGCGCCGATCGAGGTCACCAAGGGTGAGGACGGCGTGCTCAGCGTCTCCCGCCCGAACGACGAGCGTCAGAACAAGGCCCTTCACGGCCTGTCCCGCACGCTGGTGGCGAACATGATCACCGGTGTGACCCAGGGATACAGCAAGGCGCTCGAGATCAGCGGTGTCGGTTACCGCGTCCAGGCGAAGGGCTCCAACCTGGAGTTCGCCCTGGGCTACAGCCACCCGATCCTCATCGAGGCTCCGGAAGGCATCACCTTCAAGGTCGAGTCGCCCACGAAGCTCAGCGTCGAGGGCATCGACAAGCAGAAGGTCGGCGAGGTGGCCGCCAACATCCGCAAGCTGCGGAAGCCCGACCCGTACAAGGCCAAGGGCGTCAAGTACGCGGGCGAGGTCATCCGCCGCAAGGTCGGAAAGGCTGGTAAGTAGCCATGGCATACGGTGTGAAGATCGCCAAGGGCGACGCGTACAAGCGCGCCGCTCTCAAGCGGCGCCACATCCGCGTCCGCAAGCACATCTCCGGTTCGCCGGAGCGTCCCCGCTTGGTCGTGACGCGTTCCAACCGCCACATCGTCGCCCAGGTCATCGACGACGTCGCGGGCCACACGCTCGCCTCGGCGTCGACCCTGGACACGTCGATCCGTGGTGGCGAGGGTGACAAGAGCGCCCAGGCCAAGCAGGTCGGCGCCCTGGTCGCCGAGCGTGCCAAGGCCGCAGGCGTCGAGGCCGTCGTGTTTGACCGCGGTGGTAACCAGTACGCCGGGCGGATTGCCGCTCTGGCTGACGCCGCCCGTGAAGCCGGACTGAAGTTCTAGCCCCGGTTCCTACGCACAGCGGACGTAACAGAGAGAGGTAAATCCAATGGCTGGACCCCAGCGCCGCGGAAGCGGTGCCGGTGGCGGCGAGCGGCGGGACCGGAAGGGCCGTGACGGTGGCGCAGCCGCCGAGAAGACCGCGTACGTCGAGCGTGTCGTCGCGATCAACCGTGTCGCCAAGGTAGTGAAGGGTGGTCGTCGCTTCAGCTTCACCGCGCTGGTCGTGGTGGGCGACGGTGACGGCACCGTGGGTGTCGGATACGGCAAGGCCAAGGAAGTTCCCGCGGCCATCGCCAAGGGCGTCGAAGAGGCCAAGAAGAGCTTCTTCAAGGTCCCGCGTATCCAGGGCACCATCCCGCACCCGATCCAGGGCGAGAAGGCCGCGGGCGTCGTCCTGCTCAAGCCTGCTTCCCCCGGTACCGGTGTGATCGCGGGTGGCCCGGTGCGCGCCGTCCTGGAGTGCGCCGGCGTCCACGACATCCTGTCGAAGTCGCTCGGTTCGTCGAACCCGATCAACATCGTGCACGCGACCGTGGCGGCCCTCCAGGGCCTGCAGCGTCCCGAGGAGATCGCGGCCCGCCGCGGTCTGCCCCTCGAGGACGTCGCCCCCGCGGCTCTGCTCCGTGCGCGTGCGGGAGCGGGTGCGTAATGGCTCGCCTCAGGATCACGCAGACGAAGTCGTACATCGGCAGCAAGCAGAACCACCGCGACACCCTGCGTTCGCTCGGGCTCAAGCGCCTGAACGACTCGGTTGTCAAGGAGGACCGCCCCGAGTTCCGCGGAATGGTGCACACCGTCCGCCACCTCGTGACGGTTGAGGAGGTTGACTGACATGGCGGAGAACAGCCCGCTGAAGGCCCACAACCTCCGGCCTGCCCCGGGCGCCAAGACCGCCAAGACCCGTGTGGGTCGTGGTGAGGCGTCCAAGGGTAAGACCGCAGGCCGTGGTACCAAGGGTACGAAGGCTCGTTACCAGGTTCCGGAGCGCTTCGAGGGTGGGCAGATGCCCCTCCACATGCGTCTCCCGAAGCTCAAGGGCTTCAAGAACCCGTTCCGCACGGAGTACCAGGTCGTGAACCTGGACAGGCTCGCGACGCTCTACCCCGAGGGTGGAGAGGTCACGGTGGCCGACCTGGTCGCCAAGGGCGCCGTGCGTGACAACCACCTCGTCAAGGTCCTCGGACAGGGCGAGATCTCCGTGGCGCTGCAGGTTTCGGTTGACGCCGTCTCCGGCTCCGCCAAGGAGAAGATCGCCGCTGCCGGCGGCACCGTCACCGAACTCGTCTGAGACAACTCGGACAAGCCGGTGCGCTGAACATCCGACCGGGGATGCCTCTCATATGGGGCATCCCCGGTTGGTCGTTCCTAGGGGGGCATGTCCGCCGGTAAGGTGGCGTGCACTGTAGCTGTGGTACGCCTTGGGCAACCGCCCGGGGTCCTTTGGCTGTTACCTATTCGTCGATCCTCAAGACCGTCACCTCACGCTTTTGCGCGGGGGTCGCAGGAGGCACCGTGCTCACCGCGTTCGCCCGGGCGTTCAAGACGCCCGACCTGCGCAAGAAGCTGCTCTTCACGCTCGGCATCATCGTGCTCTACCGTCTCGGTGCGCACATTCCCGTACCGGGGGTGAGCTACGAGAACGTCCAGATTTGTGTTAATCAGGCAAGCGAGGGCAACAACAGCCTCTTCGGCCTGGTGAACATGTTCAGCGGTGGTGCACTGCTGCAGATCACGATCTTCGCGCTCGGCATCATGCCGTACATCACGGCCAGCATCATCCTTCAGCTGCTGACCGTCGTCATCCCCCGGCTCGAAGCCCTCAAGAAGGAGGGGCAGTCGGGCACGGCCAAGATCACGCAGTACACGCGGTATCTGACCGTCGCGCTGGCCGTCCTCCAGGGCACCGGACTGGTCGCCACCGCGCGCAGCGGCGCGCTGTTCAGCGGCTGCCCCGTGGCCAGTCAGATCGTCCCGAACCAGTCGATGTTCACCACGATCGTCATGGTCGTCACCATGACCGCCGGCACCGCCGCCGTCATGTGGCTCGGTGAGCTGATCACCGACCGCGGCATCGGCAACGGCATGTCGATCCTGATGTTCATCTCGATCGCCGCCAGCTTCCCCGCGGCCCTGTGGACCATCAAGGAGAGCGGCAAGCTGGCCGACGGCTGGATCGAGTTCATCACGGTGATCCTGATCGGCTTCGTGATGGTCGGCCTCGTCGTCTTCGTCGAGCAGGCCCAGCGCCGGGTCCCGGTCCAGTACGCGAAGCGGATGATCGGGCGCCGGTCGTACGGCGGTACGTCCACATACATCCCGTTGAAGGTGAACCAGGCGGGTGTGATCCCCGTCATCTTCGCTTCTTCGCTGCTCTACATTCCCGCTCTCATCGTCCAGTTCTCCAATTCGACCGCGGGCTGGGCGACCTGGATCCAGGCGCACTTCGTCAAGGGTGACCACCCCTACTACATCGCCACGTACTTCCTGTTGATCGTGTTCTTCGCCTTCTTCTACGTGGCGATTTCGTTCAACCCCGAGGAAGTCGCCGACAACATGAAGAAGTATGGTGGCTTCATCCCGGGCATCCGGGCTGGTCGACCTACTGCCGAGTACCTGAGCTACGTGCTCAACCGGATCACCTGGCCGGGCTCGCTGTATCTGGGTCTGATCGCTCTTGTGCCGACGATGGCGTTGGCGGGCTTCGGCGGTGCGAACCAGAACTTCCCGTTCGGCGGGACGAGCATCCTGATCATCGTGGGTGTGGGTCTGGAGACCGTGAAGCAGATCGAGAGTCAGCTCCAGCAGCGCAATTACGAAGGGTTCCTCCGCTGATGCGAATTGTCCTCGTCGGGCCGCCCGGTGCCGGCAAGGGTACGCAGGCCGCGTACCTTGCCAAGAATCTCTCGATTCCGCACATCTCCACGGGCGACCTCTTCCGCGCCAACATCAGCCAGGGCACCGACCTTGGCAAGCGGGCCCGCGCCTTCATGGACGCGGGGCAGCTGGTGCCGGACGAAGTCACCATCGGAATGGCCAAGGACCGCATGGCCCAGCCGGACGCCGTGGGCGGCTTCCTGCTGGACGGCTTCCCGCGCAACGTGGGACAGGCCGAGGCGCTCGACGCGATGCTCCGTGACGAGGGCGTCGCACTGGACGCGGTCCTGGACCTGGAGGTCCCCGAGGACGAGGTGGTCAAGCGCATCGCGGGCCGCCGCATCTGCCGTAACGACAGCGCGCACGTCTTCCACGTGACGTACAACCCGCCGAAGACCGAGGGCGTCTGTGACGTCTGCGGCGGCGAGCTGTACCAGCGTGACGACGACAGCGAGGAGACCGTGCGCACCCGGCTGGAGGTCTACCACACGCAGACCGAGCCGATCATCGACTACTACCGGACCCAGGGTCTGGTCGTGACGATCTCCGCGCTCGGCAAGGTCACCGAGGTGACCGACCGCGCGATGGAGGCTCTGGAGAAGTCCGAGGGCTGACCGGGTCCTCACCCCGTACCACCACAGTCGGCCGCGACGCCATCGGGCGCCGCGGCCGACTGTGTGCGCCGTATCGTGGAGTACGGCATCGACCGTTCCCACCCCAGGCAGAGAGAGGCGCCGAGCAGATGGTGCAGATCAAGACCCCCGAGCAGATCGCGAAGATGCGCGAGGCGGGGCTGGTGGTCGCCGCCGTCCACGCCGCCACCCGTGAGGCCGCGGTCCCCGGTGCCACCACCAAGGACCTGGACGAGGTCGCCCGCAAGGTGATCGCCGAGCACGGCGCGACGTCGAACTTCCTGGGGTACGGCGGATTCCCCGCGACGATCTGCACCTCGGTCAACGAGGTGGTCGTGCACGGCATCCCGGACGACAAGACCGTCCTGAAGGACGGCGACATCATCTCCATCGACGCCGGCGCGATCGTGGACGGCTGGCACGGCGACGCGGCGTACACGGCCTTCGTGGGCACCGGTCACGCTCCGGAACTGGTCGAACTGTCCCGGGTGACCGAGGAGTCCATGTGGGCCGGGATCGCCGCGATGAAGGTGAACAACCGGCTCGTGGACATCTCGAAGGCCATCGAGTCCTACATCCGCCGCCAGCCCCGCCCGGCGACCGGGAAGTACGGGATCATCGAGGACTACGGCGGCCACGGCATCGGCACCGAGATGCACATGGACCCGCACCTGCTGAACTACGTCTCGCGCAAGCGGGGCAAGGGGATCAAGCTGGTCCCGGGTGTGTGCCTGGCGATCGAGCCGATGGTCTCGCTGGGTACGGCGAAGACGGAGGTGCTCGCCGACGAGTGGACGGTCCTCACGACGGACAAGACCTGGTCCTCGCACTGGGAGCACTCGATCGCGCTCACCGAGCAGGGGCCGCTGGTGCTGACCGCACCGGACTGCGGCCGGGAGCGGCTCGCCAAGTACGGCATCGAGCCGGCGCCGGACCCGCTGGGCTGACGGGGGCGGGCTGGTTTTCGGATCGGCCCGAGTGGGCAAACTTGACGGATTCGTCTTTTGGAGTCCGCTGACGTAGACTGACTCGTCGGCTCTCGTGCATCAGTGTGCCCGTATGTCTGCACACCAAGGACGAGAGTCGATCAAGGTAGCCGATTCGAAAGGCGAAGCGTGGCCAAGAAGCAAGGTGCCATCGAAATTGAGGGCACCGTGATCGAGTCCCTCCCGAACGCCATGTTCAAGGTGGAACTCCAGAACGGTCACAAGGTCCTCGCGCACATCAGCGGCAAGATGCGGATGCACTACATCCGTATCCTCCCGGATGACCGGGTCGTCGTGGAGCTCTCTCCGTACGACCTGACGCGTGGCCGGATCGTCTACCGGTACAAGTAGATCTTGCCGCCACCCCGCTTCGGCGTGGTGTGGGCACTGACCCGGAGAACCTGACATCCCATGAAGGTCAAGCCGAGCGTCAAGAAGATCTGCGACAAGTGCAAGGTGATCCGCCGTCACGGCCGGGTCATGGTCATCTGCGACAACCTGCGCCACAAGCAGCGCCAGGGCTGACGCACGACCACCTGCATCTCGCAGCTCTTCGCGCGACGCACGTACACGTACATACGCAGTGCCCGTCCAAGCCACGGCTGACGACACCTCCGGCGGGGGCCGGGGACCCGGGCGTACCACCTCCTCCCCCAGGGGCGGGGTCGGCGTTCGGGAGCGGCACTGCGGAAGACCCCCGACATGACAACTGGAGCCATTGAATGGCACGCGTTTCAGGTGTTGACATCCCGCGCGAAAAGCGCGTGGAGGTTGCCCTCACCTACGTCTTCGGTATCGGGCGCACCCGGTCCAAGGAGATCCTCGCCACCACCGGCGTGAACCCGAACACCCGCGTTCGTGACCTGGCCGAAGAGGACCTGGTCAAGATCCGCGAGTACGTGGACGCCAACCTCCGCACGGAGGGTGACCTTCGCCGCGAGATCCAGGGCGACATCCGCCGCAAGATCGAGATCGGCTGCTACCAGGGCATCCGGCACCGTCGCGGTCTGCCGGTCCACGGTCAGCGCACCAGCACGAACGCGCGTACCCGCAAGGGCCCGCGTCGCGCCATCGCCGGCAAGAAGAAGCCCGGCAAGAAGTAGTCCTCAGCGGACGCACTGCGTCTCTCCGGTCCGCCGGACGTGCGCAGCAACCAGCGGTCTTCGCTGTAGGACCGATCACCTCCCCTCTCCATCTGGAGTCAAGACATGCCCCCCAAGGGTCGTCAGGGCGCAGCCAAGAAGGTGCGTCGCAAGGAAAAGAAGAACGTCGCTCACGGCCACGCGCACATCAAGAGCACGTTCAACAACACCATCGTCTCGATCACGGACCCCTCGGGCAACGTGATCTCCTGGGCCTCCGCCGGCCACGTCGGCTTCAAGGGCTCGCGCAAGTCCACCCCCTTCGCCGCGCAGATGGCCGCCGAGTCGGCCGCCCGCCGCGCGCAGGAGCACGGCATGCGCAAGGTGGACGTCTTCGTCAAGGGTCCCGGCTCCGGCCGTGAGACCGCGATCCGCTCCCTCCAGGCCACCGGCCTCGAGGTCGGTTCGATCCAGGACGTCACCCCGACGCCGCACAACGGCTGCCGTCCGCCGAAGCGCCGTCGCGTCTGATCCGTCACGGCCGGTGACGGCCGTGCGTCAGTAGCGCCGGGTCCGGGCGGTATGCCCCTTCGGGGGTGTGCCGCCCGTATCCTTGTCTTATCTGTCGGGCATCAAATAGTGGGTGCCCCCGACTGAAGGATCTCCCCATGCTTATCGCTCAGCGTCCGTCGCTGACCGAAGAGGTCGTCGACGAGTTCCGCTCCCGGTTCGTGATCGAGCCGCTGGAGCCGGGCTTCGGTTACACCCTCGGCAACTCCCTGCGTCGCACGCTCCTCTCCTCGATCCCCGGTGCGGCTGTCACCAGCATCCGGATCGACGGCGTCCTGCACGAGTTCACCACCGTGCCGGGTGTCAAGGAGGACGTCACCGACCTCATCCTCAACATCAAGCAGCTGGTCGTCTCCTCGGAGCACGACGAGCCCGTCGTGATGTACCTGCGCAAGCAGGGCCCCGGCCTGGTCACCGCCGCCGACATCGCCCCGCCGGCCGGTGTCGAGGTGCACAACCCGGACCTGGTCCTGGCCACGCTGAACGGCAAGGGCAAGCTGGAGATGGAGCTGACCGTCGAGCGCGGTCGCGGCTACGTCTCCGCCGTCCAGAACAAGCAGGTGGGCCAGGAGATCGGCCGGATCCCGGTCGACTCCATCTACTCGCCGGTGCTCAAGGTCACGTACAAGGTCGAGGCGACCCGTGTCGAGCAGCGCACCGACTTCGACAAGCTGATCGTCGACGTCGAGACCAAGCAGGCCATGCGTCCCCGTGACGCCATGGCGTCGGCCGGTAAGACCCTGGTCGAGCTGTTCGGTCTGGCGCGTGAGCTCAACATCGACGCCGAGGGCATCGACATGGGCCCGTCCCCGACGGACGCCGCGCTCGCCGCCGATCTGGCTCTGCCGATCGAGGAGCTGGAGCTCACGGTCCGCTCGTACAACTGCCTCAAGCGCGAGGGCATCCACTCGGTGGGCGAGCTGGTGGCCCGCTCCGAGGCGGACCTGCTCGACATCCGCAACTTCGGCGCCAAGTCGATCGACGAGGTCAAGGCGAAGCTGGCCGGCATGGGCCTGGCCCTCAAGGACAGCCCGCCCGGATTCGACCCGACCGCCGCCGCGGACGCCTTCGGCGCGGACGACGACGCGGACGCCGGTTTCGTGGAGACCGAGCAGTACTGACGCCTTCCGGCGGGGGCGCCCGGATTCCGGGTGCCCCGTGCCGTGGCCTCAAGCGCCGGACGGGCCTGATCCCGTGGCCCCCTGGGCCCGAGGACGGCCGTGCGGCGCGCACGACTTCCGCGGGGCGACCGCCTCGCGGGAACTGACACCGGTACCTGATACGGCCGGTGCAGCACACAAGGAGACACACCATGCCGAAGCCCGCCAAGGGCGCCCGTCTGGGCGGCAGCGCTGCGCACGAGAAGCTTCTTCTCGTCAACCTCGCGAAGGCGCTGTTCGAGCACGGCCGCATCACCACGACCGAGGCCAAGGCCCGCCGCCTGCGTCCGGTCGCCGAGCGCTTCATCACCAAGGCGAAGAAGGGCGACATCCACAACCGTCGCCTGGTGCTGCAGTCGATCACGGACAAGAGCATCGTGCACACGCTCTTCACCGAGATCGCCCCGCGGTACGAGAACCGCCCCGGTGGTTACACCCGCATCACCAAGATCGGCAACCGTCGTGGCGACAACGCCCCGATGGCCGTCATCGAGCTGGTCGAGGCGCTGACCGTGGCCCAGCAGGCCACCGGTGAGGCCGAGGCCGCGACCAAGCGCGCGGTCAAGGAAGACGCCCTCAAGAAGGACGAGGCTCCGGCCGAGGCCGTCGAGGACGCCAAGCCGGCCGCCGAGGCCGCCGAGGAGTCCAAGGACGCCTGAGCGTTCTGAGACCCCGCTTCGGGCCCGTACCACCCTTCGGGGCGGTGCGGGCCCGTTCGGTTTTGAGAGGATGCGCGGGTGAGTGACGAAGCAGAGCCCGGATACGTACGGGTACGGCTGGACCTGTCGTACGACGGGAAGGATTTCTCCGGCTGGGCGAAGCAGACCAGCCGGCGCACGGTGCAGGGGGAGATCGAGGACGCGCTGCGGACCGTGACCAGGTCCCCGGTGACGTACGACCTGACGGTGGCCGGGCGGACGGACGCCGGGGTGCACGCGCGCGGGCAGGTGGCGCACGTGGACCTGCCGGTCGAGGTATGGGCCGAGCACCGGGAGAAGCTGCTGCGCCGGATGGCCGGGCGGCTGCCCCTGGACGTACGGATCTGGCGGGCGGCCGAGGCGCCGGCGGGGTTCAACGCGCGGTTCTCCGCGCTGTGGCGCCGCTACGCCTACCGGGTGGGGGACCGGCCGGGCGGGGTGGACCCGCTGACGCGCGGTCATGTGCTCTGGCACGACCGGCCGTTGGACCTGGACGCGATGAACGAGGCGGCGGCCCTGATGACGGGCGAGCACGACTTCGCCGCGTACTGCAAGAAGCGTGAGGGGGCCACGACCATCCGTACGCTCCAGAAGCTGCGCTGGGAGCGGGACGCGGCCTCCGGGGTGCTGACGGCGACCGTGCAGGCCGACGCCTTCTGCCACAACATGGTGCGGGCGCTGATCGGCGCGGCCCTGTTCGTCGGCGACGGGCGCCGCCCGCCCGGCTGGCCCGCCGAGGTGCTGGCGGCCGGGGTGCGGGACCCGGCGGTGCACGTGGTGCGGCCGCACGGGCTGACGCTGGAGGAAGTCGCCTACCCCGAGGACGCGTTGCTGGCGTCCCGGGCCGCCGAGGCCCGGAACGTCAGGTCGCTGCCGGGGGCGGCCTGCTGCTGAACGGGCGTCAGGTGGTGACCGGGGCCCCGGCCGCCGCCGACGCCTGGACCTCGCCGCGGTGGCGGATCTGACGGAAGGTGAACTCGGTGAGGTCGTTGCCCACCGCGAACACGTCCTGGTCCGCCTTGGTGACGCTCTTGCCGCTGGTGAAGCCGCCGACCGTGAAGTAGGCGTAGCGGCCGTGGGAGTTGGCGGTGCGCCGGCAGACCGCGCCGCCGCGGCAGAAGGTGGGGACGCCGGAGCCGCTGAGGGAGGCCAGCCCGCCGGACGCCTCCTCGGCGGCCTTCCGTGCCTCCGCCTCGGTGCCGAACACGGCGATCCCGACGGTGACCGCCACCCCGTCCTTGCTGTACGTGGCGCGGAGGACCCGGTCGCAGCCGTGGTCGGTGAGGATCGACCCGAGGGCGCCCTGGGTGGTCGAGGCGCAGCTCTTGGTGGCGTTCGTCGGCCCCTTGGCGTAGACGCGGTCGCCCATGGTCAGCTTCGTGCCGGGGAAGAAGGCGTCCAGGGTGACCGGGGCCTTGTCCTTCTTCGCATCGGCTATGTAGTCCTTCGGGTCCGGCGGGGGCGCCGGCGCGACCGAGGAGAAGGAGGGCTGCGGCTCGGTGCTGCTGGACGGCAGGTCCTCGGGGGCGGGCAGCCGGCTCGCCCGGTCGTCCGCGGAGCCGCCGCCGTTGGTCGTGACGACGGCGGTGGCCACGATCGCGGCGACGGCCGCCGTGGCCACCGCGCCGCCCCCGATCATCAGCCACTTCCTGCGGCGGCCGCGCGCCTCGGACGCTTCGGCCAGTGCCGCCCAGTCCGGAGTCCGGCTCTCTTCCGGCCCCCAGGAGGGCCCCCCTTGCCCAAAGCTCATGCGGCGCATCCTAGACCGGCGGTAATCCGTTTGGGTCAGCGGTTCTCGGGCCGTGACAATGCTGTCATGGGACATCTTGAAGCGGGCCATCTGGAGTACTACCTGCCGGACGGGCGGGTGCTGCTCGGCGACGCCTCGTTCCGGGTGGCGGACGGGGCGGTCGTCGCCCTGGTCGGGGCGAACGGGGCGGGCAAGACGACGCTGCTCAAGCTGCTCGCCGGGGAGCTCCAGCCGCACGGCGGCTCGGTGTCGGTGAGCGGCGGGCTGGGGGTGATGGCCCAGTTCGTGGGTTCCGTACGGGACGAGCGGACCGTGCGCGACCTGCTGGTGTCCGTGGCCCAGCCGCGTATCCGGGAAGCCGCGCGGGCCGTGGACGCGGCCGAGGAGCGCATCCTGACCGTGGACGACGAGGCCGCGCAGATGGCGTACGCGCAGGCGCTCAGCGACTGGGCCGAGGCGCGGGGGTACGAGGCCGAGACGCTCTGGGACATCTGCACCACGGCCGCGCTCGGCGTCCCGTACGAGAAGGCGCAGTGGCGCGAGGTGCGCACGCTCAGCGGGGGCGAGCAGAAGCGGCTCGTCCTGGAGGCGCTGCTGCGGGGCCCGGACGAGGTGCTGCTGCTGGACGAGCCGGACAACTACCTGGACGTGCCCGGCAAGCGGTGGCTGGAGGAGAGGCTCAAGGAGACCCGTAAGACGGTCCTGTTCGTCTCCCACGACCGGGAGCTGCTGTCCCGGGCCGCCGAGAAGATCGTCAGTGTGGAGCCGAGTCCGGCCGGTTCGGACGTGTGGGTGCACGGCGGCGGGTTCGCCACGTACCACCAGGCCCGCAAGGAGCGGTTCGCGCGCTTCGAGGAGCTGCTGCGGCGCTGGGAGGAGGAGCACGCCCGGCTGAAGGCGCTCGTCCTGCGGATGCGGCAGCAGGCGGCCAACAGCCCGGACATGGCGAACCGCTACCACGCGATGCAGACCCGCTTCAAGAAGTTCGAGGAGGCGGGCCCGCCGCCCGAGCCGCCGCGTGAGCAGGACATCCGGATGCGGCTGCGCGGCGGACGCACCGGGGTGCGGGCGGTGACCTGCGCGGGGCTGGAGCTGACCGGGCTGATGAAACCCTTCAACCTGGAGATCTACTACGGCGAGCGGGTCGCGGTCCTCGGCTCCAACGGCTCCGGCAAGTCGCACTTCCTGCGGCTGCTCGCCGGGGAGCCGGTGGCGCACACCGGTGAGTGGAAGCTCGGCGCGCGCGTGGTGCCCGGCCACTTCGCCCAGACCCACGCCCACCCGGAGCTGCTCGGCAGGACGCTGGTCGAGATCCTGTGGACCGAGCACGCCAAGGACCGCGGCGGCGCGATGTCCGTGCTGCGCCGCTACGAGCTGGAGCGCCAGGGCGACCAGGCCTTCGAGAGGCTGTCCGGCGGGCAGCAGGCCCGCTTCCAGATCCTGCTGCTGGAGCTGGCCGGCACCACGGCGCTGCTGCTGGACGAGCCGACGGACAACCTGGACCTGGAGTCGGCGGAGGCCCTCCAGGACGGCCTCGAGGTGTACGACGGCACGGTGCTGGCCGTCACCCACGACCGCTGGTTCGCGAAGTCCTTCGACCGGTTCCTGGTCTTCGGCTCGGACGGGGTGGTGCGGGAGACCGCGGAGCCGGTCTGGGACGAGCGCAGGGTGCGACGCGCCAGGTAGGAGGGGGCCGGTCACCCGTGCGGGGGGCGTTTTGACCCGCGCGGGGGCCGGACGGTACTCTTCTGGTTTGTTATACGTATTGGCTTGGTCGTTCTCACGCGAAGGGCCCTTACGTAGGTTCTCTGGAGCAGTTACCAGTGGCTCGCATACGGGCAGCGTCCCCGGCATTGTGAGCCCCAGCTGCATGATCGCTTCAGAGGTGCCATGTGTCTGGACCCATCCACTGAAGAAGCGAAGGCTACGACCGTGCGTACGTACAGCCCCAAGCCCGGCGATGTGACGCGCCAGTGGCACATCATCGACGCCGAGGACATCGTCCTCGGCCGTCTGGCCACCACGGCCGCGAACCTCCTCCGGGGTAAGCACAAGGCGATCTACGCCCCCCACATGGACATGGGTGACTTCGTCGTCATCATCAACGCCGACAAGGTGCACCTGTCCGGCAACAAGAAGACCCAGAAGATGGCGTACCGCCACTCCGGTTTCCCGGGCGGTCTGCGTTCCGTGCGCTACGACGAGCTGCTCTCCAAGAACCCGGAGAAGGCCGTCGAGAAGGCCATCAAGGGCATGATCCCCAAGAACACCCTGGGTCGCCAGATGCTCTCGAAGCTGAAGGTCTACGCGGGTGACCAGCACCCGCACGCTGCGCAGCAGCCGGTCCCGTACGAGATCACCCAGGTCGCGCAGTAGTTCCGGCCTCCCCCCAAGACGTAAAGAAAGATCTGAGGAGCATCGTGGCCGAGACCACTGTTGAGACGACCACCGAGGACGTGGCGGGCACCGACGGCGAGGAGACCTTCGCCGAGGTGACCACCTTCGAGTCGGAGGTCCCCGTCGAGGGTGAGTACACCTCCGAGTCGCTCGCGGGCCGCTTCGGCGACCCGCAGCCCGCGGCCGGCCTGGGCCGTCGCAAGAACGCCATCGCCCGTGTCCGGATCGTTCCGGGCTCCGGCAAGTGGAAGATCAACGGTCGCACCCTTGAGGACTACTTCCCCAACAAGGTGCACCAGCAGGAAGTCAACGAGCCCTTCAAGGTGCTCGAGCTCGACGGCCGCTACGACGTCATCGCCCGTATCTCGGGTGGCGGCGTCTCCGGTCAGGCCGGCGCCCTGCGCCTCGGCGTGGCCCGCGCGCTGAACGAGGCGGACGTGGACAACAACCGCGCCACGCTGAAGAAGTCCGGCTTCCTCTCCCGCGACGACCGTGCGGTCGAGCGCAAGAAGGCCGGTCTCAAGAAGGCCCGCAAGGCTCCGCAGTACAGCAAGCGCTAAATCGCGCCTGCTCGTCTGCTGTACACGTTCGCCCCGGCGGCACACCTCGTGCTGCCGGGGCGTTCGTCTATCGGCCTCGGCGGGCGTATAACGGCTTAAGACGTTTATCGGGCTGGTGGTCGTGACCACGCCTTGTTTGTCGTGTCGTGCACAGCCATGCCCTGTATTGATTGATTGCTTTGGTTTTGTGGTTTCGGAGCACCTTCGGAGGACACCAGTGGGACGACTCTTCGGCACGGACGGCGTGCGCGGTGTCGCCAACGCGGACCTGACGGCCGAGCTCGCGCTCGGACTCTCGGTCGCGGCGGCGCACGTACTGGCCGAGGCCGGCACCTTCGAAGGGCATCGGGCTACCGCCGTGGTGGGGCGCGATCCCCGCGCGTCCGGAGAGTTCCTGGAGGCGGCCGTGGTGGCGGGGCTGGCCAGCGCGGGCGTGGACGTCCTGCGGGTCGGCGTGCTCCCGACCCCCGCGGTGGCGTACCTGACCGGCGCGCTCGGCGCCGACATCGGTGTCATGCTCTCCGCCAGCCACAACGCCATGCCGGACAACGGCGTCAAGTTCTTCGCCCGGGGCGGCCACAAGCTGGCCGACGAGCTGGAGGACCGCATCGAGACGGTCTACGAGCAGCACCGCACCGGTGCGCCGTGGAACCGTCCGACCGGCGCCGGGGTCGGCCGCGTCACCGACTACACCGAGGGCTTCGACCGGTACGTCGCCCACCTCATCGGCGTCCTCCCCAACCGGCTCGACGGGCTGAAGGTCGTCCTGGACGAGGCACACGGCGCCGCCGCCCGCGTCTCCCCCGAGGCGTTCGCCCGCGCCGGGGCCGAGGTCGTCACCATCGGCGCCGAGCCGGACGGCCTGAACATCAACGACAGCTGCGGCTCCACCCACATGGCCCTGCTCCGGGCCGCCGTCGTGGAGCACGGCGCCGACCTCGGCATCGCGCACGACGGCGACGCGGACCGCTGCCTGGCCGTGGACGCGTCCGGCGAGGAGGTGGACGGGGACCAGATCCTCGCCGTGCTCGCCGTCGCCATGCGCGAGGCCGGACAGCTGCGCAAGGACACCGTGGTCGGCACGGTCATGTCGAACCTCGGCTTCAAGACGGCGATGGAGCGGGAGGGCATCCATCTCGTCCAGACCGCCGTCGGCGACCGCTACGTCCTGGAGTCCATGAAGGCCGAGGGCTTCGCCCTGGGCGGTGAGCAGTCCGGCCACGTCATCGTCCTGGACCACGCCACCACCGGCGACGGCACGCTCACCGGCCTGATGCTCGCGGCCCGGGTCGCCGCCACCGGCCGTACGCTCGCCGACCTCGCCGGCGTGATGCGGCGCCTCCCGCAGGTCCTCGTCAACGTGCCGGACGTCGACAAGTCCCGGGTGGACACCTCGCCCGAGGTGGCCGCCGCGGTCGCCGAGGCCGAGCGCGGCCTCGGCACCACCGGACGGGTGCTGCTGCGCAAGTCCGGCACGGAGCCGCTGGTACGGGTCATGGTCGAGGCCGCCGACATCGAGCAGGCGCGCGCCGTGGCCGGGCAGCTGGCCGACGTGGTGAAGTCGGCCCTCGGCTGACCGTCCGCCGTCACCTGGAGGGACCCGGCCGCACGGCCGGGTCCCTCCTGCGCCGCACGCTCCACAGCGCCTTCTGGACCAGCAGGGTCAGCGTCCCGGCCAGCACGATGCCCCCGAGGTTGGCGAGCAGCTGCGCGGACGCCCCCCAGGCCTGCGGAAGGTCCTGGTAGCTGAAGGCGACCGAGGCGTTGGCGGCGGCCGGCACCGTCGTCACGGAGATCGCCACACCGATCAGGGCCCCCGACTTGGCGGACGTCAGCGACAGCGTCCCGGCGATCCCCGCCAGGAGCGCCACCACGAACGAGACCTGGTCCGGATGCCAGATGAAGGTGGTGTTGGGCCGCTCCGCCGTGACCATACGGGCGGTGAACAGCCCGAGCGCGTCCATCAGCCGTACGAACCCGGCCGTCAGCACCATCGCGGCGGCGAATCCCCCGACCAGGGCCCACAGGGACGTGGCGACCAGACGCGGCGCCCGCTGCACCAGGGCCGTCGAGATCCCGGCCAGCGGACCGAACTCCGGGCCCACCGCCATCGCGCCGACGATCAGGATCACGTTGTCGAGCATCACCCCGCAGGCGGCCAGCATCATCGCGACGCCCAGGAAGGCCACATAGGTGGCGCTGAAGGTGGACTCCTCGTGGGTCACCTCGGTCAGCTCTTCCCAGAGCACCGCGTCCGCACCGGCACCGGGCGCCCGCCGCTCCGCCTCGTCGGCGTGGGCGGACAGCGTCAGCTCCATGTTCTCCGCGGTGATCGAGCCCGACCTGTCGATGCCCAGCCCGCGCAGCGCGTCGATCAGCTCGTCGCCCGCCTCACGCGCCACGTCGCACAGCACCAGGTCGCCGGCCGGGCTGCGCGCGGCACCGGTCAGTACCGCGAGATGGGTGGCGCCCACGGTCCGCTCCAGCAGCTCCACGACCTCGTCGGTGCGGTCGGCAGGCACGATGAGGCGCAGGTGCAACACGGCAGCACTCCCGGAGATCAGAGCTTGCGCAACGACAGACGCTGGACCTTGTGGTCGGGCCCCTTGCGCAGCACCAGGGTGGCACGGCCCCGGGTGGGCGCCACGTTCTCCAGGAGGTTCGGCCTGTTGATCGTCCGCCACATGGTGCGGGCGTACTCCAGCGCCTCCTCCTCGGAGACCTGGGTGTACTTGCGGAAGTACGAGAAGGGGTTCTGGAACGCCGTCTCGCGCAGCCGGCGGAAGCGGTGGAGGTACCACGCCTCGATGTCCTCGGGGCGGGCGTCGACGTACACGCTGAAGTCGAAGTAGTCCGCGAGACCGACCCGGGTACGGCCGTCCTTGCCCGGCAGCGCGGGCTGGAGCACGTTCAGGCCCTCGACGATGAGGATGTCGGGGCGGCGCACGGTCAGGCGCTCGTCGGGCACGATGTCGTAGATCAGGTGGGAGTAGACGGGGGCCGTCACCTCGTCCTTGCCGGCCTTGATGTCGGCGACGAACCGGGTCAGCGCCCGCCGGTCGTACGACTCCGGGAACCCTTTGCGCGACATCAGCCCGCGCTTCTCCAGCTCTTTCATCGGCAGCAGGAACCCGTCGGTGGTCACCAGCTCCACCCGCGGGTGCTCCGGCCAGCGGGCCAGCAGCGCCTGGAGGATGCGGGCGGCGGTGGACTTCCCCACCGCGACACTCCCGGCGACCCCTATGACGAAGGGGGTGCCGCGCTGCTCGCCGTGGCCGTTCCCGGCGTCCCCGAGGAAGGTGTTCAGCGCTCCGCGCAGCCCGGAGGTGGCCTGGACGTAGAGGTTGAGCAGCCGGGACAGCGGCAGATAGACGTCCCGCACCTCGTCGAGGTCGATGACGTCACCGAGCCCCCGCAGCTTCTCGACCTCCTCGGCGGTGAGCGGCAGGGGCGTCTTGTCGCGGAGGGCGCTCCATTCCGCCCGTGACAGGTCGACGTAGGGCGTCGGCGCGTGCTCGGTGCGCCTGGGGCTCCGTGCGGGCGAAGTGATCACCCACTCATTGTCGGGGGAGTTCGGCCGCGGTGGGGGGTGGGCTCGGTCACGTGGGGGAGGGGGCGGCCGGGTACGGGGGCGTGGGCGGTGCGGTCGCCGTGGGCCTCTGCTCGCCGCGGGTGACCTTGGCGTGGTCGGTGAAGACCCGTCTGAAAAGGTCGTGGCCGGTGCGTCCGGTGCGTCCGCGTAGACGAGGATGTCGATCCGTTCCCGGGCCTGGGCCATCAGGTCGGTGAACGCCGAGACGGAGATGTCGGCCCGCTGTTCGTAGAGCGCGACCAGTTCGGGGCTGATGGCGCTGCGGCCAGAACCCGTCCCACCACACCTACCGGGAGATCATCACCCGCCCCTGGCGGACCTGGCGCCAGACGTGACCCGCCCCGCTCGCCCAGGCGCCGCATCGCGCTGACCCACCTGACTCCCGTCCCTGCCGGGCGCAACCGATCGAGGCTCCCCCGTCCTCGTCAGCCCTGACAGGGACGGGCCCTCCGTGCGTGCCGTGCCCATGACCGCGGGGGTTCTGGCCTCTGCCACAGACCCCGGAACCGGAAAGGCAAGGGCCTGACCCCGTAGCCGCGCGCCACAGCAAGCGGCCGGAACATAACCAGAGGCCCCAGGAAACGAACCTGGTGGGGCTTCTGGCACCCCGCGTCCCAGGTCAGGATTGGAGACGCTGCGGGTCGAGCGCGCGCATCAGGTCATACGCGCTCCCGGCGATCATCCGCCAGGAACCTACTTCCCCCAGGAACACCACGCCTGGATCGACGGGAGATTCACGGTAATCTAGAGCAAAAGGAAGATCCGGACCGAGGTTTCCGATGATCACGGTTTTCATTCGCGAGATATAGTCGGGGTCCGCACGTTCATCGGGTGTACCGAAGTAGCATCGCAAGAGTTCATCGTCGAGCTCTTCGCGCCACCACTTCGTCATTCCGGCCATCGCGGGGATCGAGTGGAAAACCGCGCGAAGCGGGGCCTGACCGAACACCGATTCAATCATCGGCGAATGAGCCAGGTTCGCCCAACTGTGATCGTTGATCGACTCGACCAAGCAATCCGGGAGGGGCATCCCGAAGACCGACTTCCGACGCTCTGCATTGCCGTTCACCTGGACCAAACCCTCCTGTCCGTTGCACCGGCTGTGGCATCCATGATTGCCTGCCTTCCTTCGAGGGGAGCCACGGGATCGCCGAAGTTGTCCCGATTCACACCTCGCGAGAACCAGGCCACGGACACACCGTCCGCCTCGAAGAATATGTTGAAGCCAACGGTCTGCCTGGAGCCTGCGAAGTGCCAGAAGCTGACCTCCGCATACCCTCCCTGCGACAGAACGGAATTCGGGTGTCTCAAGTAGTCCCTCTGTCCGACGCTCAGAACTCGAACTTCTCAGGCTGCACTAAGAAGACCTCGATCTCGACAGTGGCACTGCCAGCATCCACCGCTCCCTCCAGTGCGCCCCACCCGGCGGCCCGACCATCCTGCACACCAAGACCCGCGCCTCCGAGCGCCGTATCGCGCTCCCGACCGAATGCATCCATTCCCTCAAGAAGCACCAGGAACGCCAGGGCAAGGAGCGAGAGACAGCCGGATTGGACTGAAGCGACAGCGGGCTCGTATTCACCACACCGACTGGCCGGCCTCTCGACCCTGCCGACCTCACCCGCCGCTTCCGCAGCTTCCTCGAACGGGCCGGGCTCCGGCGCATCCGCTTCCACGACCTCCGACACTCGACGGCCACCTTGCTCCTGGAGCAAGGCGTCGATCTCGTCGTGATCAAGGAGTTGTTGGGCCACGCCCACATCGGCGTCACCGCTGGCGTCTACGCCCACGTACGACCCCGCCTCCAGCGGGACGCCATCGACGCCTTGGGCCACGCCCTCGGCCCGACCGACGCCCCGGATGACCCGCCCACCGCAGCCGTCGTCCGCTGACGTTGCCGTCAAATGCTCAGGAGCCCCCGCCGAGTACCGACTCGGTGGGGGCTCCCAATCTACATCCAAGCGAACTCAGAAATCCCCGGACACTCCCTTTACGAGGCACCAGGAACGTTGGCGCCTACGACAGGTTGTGCCAAGCGTGGCTGCATGATCCCTGGCACTCCGTCTCCCGCCGACGTGTGTCGGCCACCGCAAACGTAGAAATCAGGACTCGGAACGCCTTCAGGTATTCCTGCTGAGGCAATCTTTCGATCTTCCCTACTTGTTCGAGGATCGGCTCACGAACAATTAGAACCGCAGGGGTCATGGTTGCCTTAACCCCTGATTTCTCGAGACCCTTACGCCCGTCTTTCACAGTAACGTGCGCCTGCATCAGATAGAGAGCGATCTCATGCAGAACGGACTGCTGCTCCTCTGTAACCAACCCAGAGAACCACTCCACGCCCTCTTCGAGGCTGCGCACCTCCTGGGCGACTTCATTTATCACGCGCTCCGAGGCTCGCAATTCATTCACGCCTACCTCCCTCTGGGTGCGAAGACCACATATGGCCTATTCCTGTCCAATTCCGTGTACTGTTTGGCATTTGGATTGTAGGTCTGGTAGAAGTCTCGACCTCGTCCGCTTCCACCCTCACCATCCCCCATCCCTTGAGGCAGGGAGTTCTTGACACTGCTACGAGGCCGGGACGGCCCAGTCAGTATGTAATCCCAGTCAGAAGTCGGGTTGAGATTCCCGTTTCCCGCTCGACTCCCGACCACGATGATCGTCTGGTCTGTCTTGTCGGCCGCATTCTGGATGCGCTTCGCATCATTAGGTCTAACAGCGGCTAACACAATGAGTTGATCTGTCGGTGGGTGATGAGGCAGCAGGCGAGTTTGAGGAAGGCTTCGTGGATGTCGGCCCGTCGTTCCCAGCGGATGCGGAGGCGTTTGAAGCCGTGGAGCCAGGCGAAGCTGCGTTCGACGACCCAGCGGTAGGTTCCCAGTCCGGTGCCGTGGAGGGTGCCGCGGCGGGCGATGGCAGGGACGATGCGGCGCTGGCGGACCTGGTCGCGGTAGATGTCGTGGTCGTACCCGCGGTCGGCGAAGAGTGAGTCTGGCTTGCGTCGCGGGTGCCCGATCCGGCCTCTGACGGGTGGGACGGCGTCGAGCAGGGGCAGGAGCTGGGTGACGTCGTTGCGATTGCCGCCCGTGAGGATCACGGCGAGCGGTGTGCCTTGTCCGTCGGTGATCAGGTGGTGTTTCGATCCGCTTCGGCCACGATCGACCGGACTCGGTCCCGTGAGGCTCCCCCTTTTATGGCCCGTACGTGGCTGGAGTCGACCACGGCACGCGACCAGTCGAGACGGGCCGCCGCGTTGAGCTCGGCCAGCAGCACCTCGTGCAGCTGCTGCCAGACGCCGGCCTCGTTCCAGTCCCGCAACCTCCGCCAGCACGTCATGCCCGAACCGAAGCCCAACTCCTGCGGCAGGTACTCCCACTGGATGCCGGTGTGCAGCACGAACAGGATGCCGCACAGCACTTGCCGATCCGGCAGCGGCTTCCGTCCAGGGTGCCGAAACCGGCGTTCCTTGCGCGGCAGCAGCGGCTCTATCCGCTCCCACAGAGCATCCGACACGATCCACGGCGAAGCCCCCATGCCCAGACAACGCCCAACTCCGGACACGGACACGGCCAACAGGCCCGATCCACCTCATTGTGTTAGCCGCTGTAATACCCGCATCTGACGGTAATCGAAAACCGGGTCCGCACCACCCATTGGAGTTATGGACTAGGACCGGTGTCTGCCCGCCAGCACATAGTAGGTGTGGAGGTCACTGACGGTGAGGTTGTGGACGGCGCTTGTGGTTGCTGTCCAGCGTTCGACCGCTGTGATCTGGACGTACGTGCCGGTGCTGGTCCGCAGCCATTCGCCGGCCTGGAGGTCGGTGGCGTCGATCCAGGCGTCGAGTGCTTCGACCCAGAAGGGGTGGCCGTCCGTCGCGGTGACCGAGGCCGTCTCGTCGCCCTGGTCGCCGGCGGTGTCGACGGTGACCTTGACGAGGTGCTTGAGGCCTTCGCCCTTGATCTCGGCGGTGACCGTCTCGACCGTCGTCTTCCCGGTCTCGGGGTCGGTGGCCAGGACCTTGTCGCCGACCTTGACGTCCTTGATGGCCTTTGTCGAACCGTCGGCCATCACGACCTTGGTGCCGGGGACGAAGCTGTTGCACGTCCCGCCCGACTCGCCCGATCCACCGGACCCGCCCGACTCACCGGACTTGCCGGAGCCGCCGTTGCTCCGTGAGGAACCGCCGGACGAGCCGCCCGGCTTGCTCGTACTCGCCTTGGCGCCGCCGCCCGAGCTCTTGTGGGTGGCCGACGCCGAGGAGACCTTCGGGGCCGACTTCGCCTGGGCCTGTTTCTGTACCGGCCCGGCTCCGGGCTCCCCGTAGTGCGGGGGTACCACGCCTGCCGTCCGCCTGTGTGACGCCTCCCGGGGGAAAAAAGCCCGTTGCCGGCCGAGGGAAAGCCGGAAGCCCGGCCGCCGCGTTCAGGCGGGCCGGGCTTCCGGTTCGGTCGGGGAGCGGTGTCAGCCGAAGGCCTTGACGGTCCCCCAGCCGCTGGAGATCACGGTCATGGCCGGGCCGTTGGTGTTGGTCTTGGACGGGTGGTAGACCTTCACGGATCCGTCGGCGGCGAAGCGCGCCCAGATGTCGGGGATGCCGTCACCGTTCACGTCCGGGATGCCGATGGCGGTGTCGATGTTGGCACCGGTCCAGGACGTTCCGTACGAGGTGTCCTTGGCTTCCCGGGAGGCCGCGGCCGTTTTCAGCGAGGCCAGGTCCACGCTTCCGGCGGTGGCGCCGGGCTTGCCGTGCCGGATGTACATGTTCCCGTTGGAGGTGTTCCGCCAGAGGAGGTCGGGCGTGCCGTCGCGGTCGATGTCGGCGACGTTGACGATGTCGCGTACCTCCCAGGCGTCGGCGTTCATCCGGATCGCCTCCTCGAAGGTGCCGCCGGTGTAGCCGATCAGCACCCAGAAGGCGGCCCCTGTGCGTACGAAGACCTCGGGCCGTTTGTCGCCGGTGATGTCGCCGACGGCCTTCATCTGGACCCAGTCCGCCGGGTCGGGGGCGCCTGCGGGCAGCCGGATCTCCAGGCGCTTGTCGACCTCGAAGCTGCCGTAACCGTCGCCCGGGTAGAGCCAGAACTTGCCGTCGGGGGTGCGCGCGAACAGGTCGGTCACGCCGTCACCGGGATAGACGTCGGCGTAGTGGGAGATCAGCGCGGCCTTGCCGGTGGCGGGGTCGTACCAGTGGCCGGTGGGGTTCAGCTTCCCGGCGGTGGTGTAGCCGGCGGCCAGGGAGGTGTAGAGCTCGCCGTCGGGCAGACCGGGGTAGGAGCGGAGGTTGCCGCTGGCGTTGATGGTGAGCAGGTCGGCCCGGCCGTCGCCGTTGAGGTCGCCGGGGGCATCCGCGGTGTCCCTCGGCTGCACGTAGAAGGCGTAGTCGGTGGGCTCCTTCGACTTGTTGCCGACCGCGTCGTAGGCGTAGACCCGCAGGCTGTGGGATCCGGCGCTCGGCGGGGCCAGGGTGAGGGCGAGTTTGCCGACGGAGTTGCCGGACCCGTCCGTGCCGGCGGTCGCGGCCTTCTCGGTGTACCCGGCGCCGGTGAGCGTCCAGGAGAACTTGGTGGCGCCGGGGGAACTGATGGTGAAGACGCCGCTCTGGCCGAACTTCTTCTCCGACCAGGTCAGACCGTCCGGGGTGGCCTCGGGGAAGTCGTCGCTGGCCACGTCGGGCGCGGGCGGTCCGGAGGCGTCGACGGTGAACTGGCAGGGCTGGTCACCCGGCGGGAAGTAGGTGGAGACGGCGCCCTCGGTGTCCTCCGAGCGGACGTCCCATTTGTAGGTGGTCTTGTCGGCGAGGCTGCTGGACGGGATGGTCAGCGTCGCCTTGCCGCCGCTGTTGGGGGTGACCAGGGTGCCCGTGGGCGCGCTGGCACCCGACTTCCACCAGCGGAAGCGCAGCTTGGCGAGGTTCTTGTCCGGGTCGGTCGCGGTCGCGGAGAGCACGATGTTCGTCTTGGCGACGGGACGGCTGGCCGGAGCGGCCACGCAGGCACCGCCCGGGGTGGTGGTGCCGCCGGTCGGCTCGTTGGGCTTGCGGTTGTAGTCCACTTCGAGGACGGCCGACGAGGCACGGAACTTGCGCCAGGTCCAGGTGCTGGTCTCGGTGTTGGCCCGCATGCCCAGGGTGAGGGTCGAGGCACCGGCGTCGGCCGCGTACTGGGCACCCGCCTTCACGTTCCACAGGACGTAGTCGTCCGCGCAGGAGCTGTTGTATCCGTGGGCGAACGACTGCGACTGGAGCAGCGACGACCAGCTCGGCTGCTTGTTCCAGGTGGTGCCCGAGGAGATCGCCCCGGTGCGGTAGAGGTGGAACTGCCGGGTCTCGCACGACCAGGAGTGGTTGTTGAGCACCTTGAACTGGGCCTTGGTGACGGTGGCGCCCTTCAGGCTGCTGGAGAAGCCCATCGTCCAGAACGAGCGTGCCAGGCCCTTGGTGTCGCTCTCGTAACCGACTCGGGCGTCGGAGGTGCCGGAGCTGAAGTTGGTGCCGTTGTAGAAGCTGGTGTTCGGGTACGGCTTGTAGGCGACCGTCCAGGACTTCATGGGCGGCTTGATCGACGGGTCGATGAACAGCGGATAGCGGACGTCGTCGCTCCGCAGCAGACCGGTGCCGTCCACGTCCAGGCCGAGGCGTACCCCGTTGCCGTCGTCGTCCAGGGTGGTGTGCAGCGCGGCGCTCCGCGCTCCGGGTTCGATGCCGCTCAGACCGGAGAGCGCCAGTACGTCCTCGGAGGTGGCGGTGGCGGTGCGGACCTCGCTGCCGGGCTCCAGGTCAGGGTCCAGGCCGGAGGAGTCCCAGGCGAACGGGGTCGGCACGGAGCCGATCTCCCTGCCCTTCTTCGAGTCCAGCACGCGGACCGTGTCGGTGGTGGCGTTGTGCTCGAACACGGCCGTCTCGGACCGCAGTCCGAAGGAGAGGGTCTCCAGGGCCTTGTTCCGCGCGGCCTCGGGCGTCTTGACGATCATCAGCTGGGCGAAGCCGCCCTCCTCCCGGACGACCAGCAGCAGGTCGACGCCCGGAAAGACCTCCGGATACAGCGCCCGAGGGCCGTCGAGTACCGGTTCGGGCAGGGGCGCGGGCCAGGTGTAGGCCACGGTGTGGCCCTCCAGTTCGACCTCGGCCAGCACGCTGTCCTCGGTCGCCGGGGTGGCCCGGGGGAAGTCGCGGCCGGCGCGCTCGGGGCGGACGCCGGCCGAGAAGCGGACCGGGGTCACGGCGTTCACCGGGGTGATGCCGTCCTTGGTGCGGCGCAGGTCGGTGTCGATGTCGGCCCACTCGCCCTCGGCGTTCTTCGCCCGCTGCGGGGTGGCGTTGATCCGCTGACGCATCTTTCCGTCAGGCAGTGCCCAGGTGAGGGTGGTGGCGGTGGTGGCCGCTTCGACGAGGACCTTCTTGCCGGTGCGGCGGGCCGCGGCGATCGCCTCGTCCTCGGTGCGGGGGTGGTCGCCGGCCTGGGACGCCTTGGTGCTGCCTCCCCGCGCTTGCGAGGCGGCGTCCTCGTCACCGGACCGGTCGATGAACCACGGCAGCAGGGACGCGGTGAGCGCGGCCACGAGCAGGCCGAGGGTGACGGACAGCCGTGTGCGACTGCGCACGAACGGTCTGAGCAGGCGTGACACGGTCACTGGACTTCTCCGAGGGGGCCGGACGGATGGGCGGGTCGAGATGACTGGCCCCGCTTGTCGACCGCGGGATACAGGCGCCCGCACGATCGCATGTGATCGAGTCACGTGCCCAAAATTAAAAACTTATTGTTTCGTGACCGAGACGCAGAGTGACGATGCCGGGAAGGGGAATCTTCTGGCATCGCCCCATTTCCGCCGCGAAATGCTGCACTGTGCACCGACCTGCACGGAAGATCAACTTCGGGTCCTTGGGCGGACTTGGGGCCGCTTTTCCGTGTGAGCGAGATCACTTCACCTCGCCTCCGGTCACTCTCCGCTCCTTGATCACTTTTTGTGTTTCCTGTGAAGATTTTTGCGCGCGCGCCCGGACCGGGTGCGCTGTTCGGCGTTCCCAGAGTTCGCCGTCCCTTTTGCGCAAGGTGGGAGTCGACGCATGCGTGCAGCAGGTCCGGGGTCCTGGACGGGGCCGCGACCGGCCTTGTCCGGGAGAAGCCGACACAGACGCAGGCGTCTGCGTATGGCGGTCATCGTTTCGTTGACTTCGGCCCTCACCTGGGGCGGCCTGACCCTGGAGGCAGCGGCCATCCCGCCGAAGCCCCGCCAGGACATGGCGGTCGAGCTCCCCGAACTCCCGGAGAGCGCGCGGACGGAGCAGGACGAGAGCGCCGAGAAGCATCTGACGACCGCGCCCGAGGAGGCGACCACCCCCTACACCCCCCAGGCCGTGGAGGCCTGGTCACCGGGTGTGGGTACGGCCGACCTGACGGACGTGGAGCCGGGGCAGTCGATCCCGGTCGAGAACGTGCCGACGGTCTCGCTCGGCGTGCCCGAGGAGAGCGACCCGGCCGCGCTGGCCGGTGAGTGGACCGTCGACCTGAAGGCGCCGGAGGACTCGCAGGCCGCCGAGGTCGACGGCCTGCTGATGGAGATCACCCCGCCGGCCACGGCCGACCCGGAGGCCGAGGTCACCATCGGCGTCGACTACACGTCGTTCGCCGATCTGTACGGTCCCCAGGCCGCCGACCGGTTCGGTGTCGTCCTGCTGCCCAACTGCGTGGTCGACGCGCCGACCGAGGGCGAGTGCGCCCCCGAGCCGGCCGAGGAGCCGGACGGCGAGGAGGCGGCGGCGATGCTGCCGCTGGCCAGTGAGATCGAGGTGATCCACCCGAAGACCAGCGCCAGGACGCTCTCGGCCGCCTCGAACGAGGGCGAGACCCTGCGCACCCGCCGGGTGGTCTCCGCCTCCGTCCCGGTCGCCGAACTCCTCGGCACCGACGCCGCGTCGGACGTCTCCGGCGCCACGACGATGTCCCTCACGGCCGCGTCGGCCGACACCGCCCCCCGTGCCGTCGGCGTGCTGGACACCGGGGCGTCGGCGGCGGGGGACTTCACCGCCACCCCGCTCCAGTCGTCCGGCTCCTGGGCGGCCGGCTCGTCCTCCGGTGCCTTCACCTACGGCTACCAGGTGCAGGTGCCCGAGGCACCCGGCGGCCTGACGCCGCAGGTGGCGCTCTCCTACTCCTCCCAGTCGGTGGACGGCCGGACGTCCTCCACCAACAACCAGGCTTCCTGGATCGGCGACGGCTGGGACTACAACGCCGGCTCCATCACCCGCACCTACGCCTCCTGCCGCGAGGACGCCAAGAAGGCCGGCGCCAACAACTCCGGCCACAAGACGGGCGACCTGTGCTGGGGCTCGGACAACGCCACGCTGACGCTCGGCGGAGCGACGACGGAACTGGTCTGGGACGCGGACCAGAAGGAGTGGTTCACCGCCAACGGTGACGGCTCCCGGATCCAGATCGTCAAGGACACGTCCAAGGACAACAAGGACGCCGACGGCGAGTACTGGATCGTCACCACCACCGACGGCACCAAGTACCACTTCGGCCTGAACCACCTGCCGGGCTGGTCCAAGGGCGACCCGGTCACCAACTCGGTCCTGACCGTCCCGGTGTTCGGCAACCACTCCGGCGAGCCCTGCTACAAGGCCGGCGACTGGAAGAACTCCGACTGCGCGCAGGGGTGGCGGTGGAACCTCGACTACGTCGAGGACGTCCACGGCAACGCCATGTCCCTGTGGTGGAAGAAGGACGTCAACTACTACGCGCGGAACTTCAACTGGAAGGCCCCGGTCAAGTACGACCGCGACGGCTACCTCGCGCACATCGACTACGGCCAGCGCAGCAACACCCTCTTCTCCGCGGAGGCCCCCGGCCGCGTCACCTTCAACGTCGAAGAACGGTGCTACGCCGAGGGCTCCCTCGCCTGCACCGAGGCGAACTTCACCTCCAAGGACCCGGGCAAGTACCGCATCTGGTACGACACCCCGGCCGACCTGCGGTGCGCCTCCGGCAAGATGTGCTGGAACGCCGCCCCGTCGTTCTGGTCGACCAAGCGCCTGGACTCGATCAAGACGTCCGCGCAGCGCCGCACCGACACCACGGCCCGCCAGGTGGTGGACCGCTACCAGCTCAAGCAGTCCTTCCCCTCCCTGCGCACCGGCCCGAACACCGCCCTGTGGCTGGAGACCGTCACCCGTACCGGCTACGCCCGCAAGGGTTCCACCGACGAGAGCGTGACGCTGAACCCCGTCCGGTTCGAGCCGAACGTGGACGACATGCCCAACCGCGTGATGCGGGGCGACAAGGACCCCCGTCCGGGCTTCTCCCGTCTGCGCATCGGCCGGGTGATCAACGAGTACGGCGGCGAGACCGCCATCACCTACAAGAAGCCGACAGGCCAGTGCGCCACCGGCCTCGACCTGCCCGGCAAGTCCGACAAGGCCGCGCTGAAGAGCAACACACGCCTGTGCTACCCCTCCTTCTGGCACCCGGACCCGGAGAAGGAGGACATCGACTGGTTCCAGAAGTACGTGGTCCAGGAGGTCGAGGAACTCCCCAACGTCGACGGCGCCTACTCGACCAGCACCAAGTACACGTACGGCACCGCCGCCTGGAAGCTGGCCCAGCAGGAGTTCACCAAGAAGTCCACGCGGACGTACTCGCAGTTCGCCGGATTCGACCAGGTCGCCGTGTTCACGGGAGCCGACGACAAGGCGATCGGCAGCAAGCGCACCAAGGCCGTCACCCGGTTCTTCCGCGGCATGGGCGACACCGTGGCGGTGAAGGACGTCACCGGCGCGCACATCGCGTACGACCGTGAGCCGTTCGCCGGCCGCATAGCCGAGGAACTCAGCTACGCCGAGCCCACCGACGCCGACACCGCCTGGCTGACCCGTTCCGTCACGGTGCCGGAGGCCACCGAACTGGCCTCCCGCGTACGGGGCGACGGCCTCGACGCGCTGAAGGCCTGGCGGGTCACCGAACCCCGCCAGCTCGCCTACAGCAAGGACAGCGACGGCGTCGTCCACACGTCGGAGACGAAGACCACCTACGAGGCGACGCACGGTCTGCCGGTCCAGATCGAGACCCTTGAGGACAAGGCGGACCCGGGCCTCGTCGGTGACGTCTCCTGCACCAAGCTGGAGTACGTCCACCACACGGACAAGAACATCATCGGCCTGACCAAGCAGGTCCTGGGCTCCGCCACCCCGTGCGCCACGGCGGTCTTCACCGACCTCAAGAAGCTCGCCTCCGGCTCCCGTACCGCCTACGACGGAGGCGACTACGGCGCCGCGCTGTCCGGCTCCACCCGCGGCCTGGCCACCCAGACCTGGTCGCTCAAGGCCGACGGCTCCGGCTTCCAGTCCGACGGCACCGTCGGGTTCGACTCGCTGGGCCGCGTGGTGAAGGCCACCGACCCGGACGGCAAGTCGTCCACCACCGCCTACGACACGCGGAACGGCCAGACGTTCGGTGTCACCGAGGCCAACTCCCTGGGGCACAGCGCCACTCAGGAGATCGAACCCGGCCGCGGCACCGCCACGAAGAGCACCGACGCCAACGGACACGTCACCCAGTCCGTGTTCGACCCGCTGGGCCGGCTCGTCCAGGCCTGGGCACCGGGCCGTACCCCGTCGGCCTCCGCCGTGCCGGACTTCGCGGCCGAATACCACATATCCACGATCGACCCCGACGATCCGGACCGCCTCCCGCCCTACGTGGTCACCAAGAGCCGCGGGCACAGGGACCGTGTCGAGACCTCCGTCACGATCTACGACGGCCTCGGCCGTGAGCGCCAGGCGCAGGAGCAGGCGACCGGCGGCGGCCGACTGATCACCGACACCCTGTACAACAGCTCGGGCGAGGTCTGGCAGACCAACAACGCCTATCTCGCCACCGGGAAGCCGAGCGGCCAGCTCTTCACCCCGCTCGCCGACACCGCCGTACCGAACGCCACCCGCTACACCTACGACGGCTCGGGCCGCGTGGTGAAGGAACTGCCGATCCTCAACGGCAGTGAGATGGCGGCCCGTTCGACGCGCTACGAGTACGGCGCCGACTGGTCCACGGTCATCAACCCCTCCGGCGCGGCCTCCTACCGGGTCCGCTCCGACTCGATGGGCCGTACCACCCAGGTCGACACCTTCACCGATGCCGCACGCACCGCGTACACCTCGGTGAAGTACGAGTTCGACGACCTCGGCCGGCTCGTGAAGGCGTACAGCGCGCAGAACGCCGCGCGCACCTGGACCTGGGCGTACGACGGTCGCGGCCGCCTGATCTCCGCCACCGACCCGGACGCCGGAACCACCACCACGACGTACGACCACCGCGACCGGCCCGTCACCACGACGAACGCGCGCGGGGTCACCGTCTGGACCGGGTACGACCAGCTGTCCCGTCCGGTGGAGCAGCGTCTCGACAGCTCCACCGGTGACCTGCTCGCCCGGAGCACGTACGACAGCGCGCCGGGCGGCAAGGGTCTGCCGGCCAGTTCGGTACGGGTCACGGACGGCCAGGAGTACACGATGTCGGTCGGCGGATACACCGCCGACTACCAGCCGCGCTCCACCACCCTGGCGCTGCCGGACTCCCTCGCCACCACCTGGGGCCTGCGGAAGTCGTACACCTCCACGTACAACTACAGCGACACCGGCCTCCTGCTGGACGGCACCATTCCCGCGGCGGGAGCGTTCGACAGCGAGAAGCTGGTCGTCCGCTACAACGAGGAGGGGCTGCCGCTCTCGGTCTCCGGCAAGGACTGGTACGGCTCCGAGGCCATGTACTCGCCGTACGGCCAGCTGCTGCGCTCCACCCTGGGCGCCCAGCCGCACCGGGTCTGGTCGCTCGCCGGCTTCGACGACGCCTCCGGGGCCCTCACCGACCAGCAGGTCTACCGGGAGCAGAACGGTGACACCTCACTGGTCGGCGGCAAGCTCGCCTCCCACCGGTCGTACTGGTACGACGACGCGGGCAACGTCACCGGCATCCGGGAGCGTTCGACCGGCATCCAGGAACGCCAGTGCTTCTCCTACGACCCGATCGGCCAGCTGACCGAGGCGTGGACCTCGGCCGACCTCGGCCACTGCGTCGACGGTCCGGTCAAGGACGACGGCACCCTCAACGTGACGGCCGGCCCGGACGACTCCGGCTACTGGCAGCGTTACGAGTACGACCTGCTCGGCAACCGCAAGAAGCTCACCGAGAAGGACCTCACCGGCGCCACCGCCAAGGACACGGTGACGACCTACGCCTACGGCAAGGCGGACGGCTCCCAGCCGCACACCCTGACCAAGGTGACCAAGAAGTACACCACCCCGGCCGGTGCCCAGGTCACCGCCGAGGCCGAGCGGCTCTACGAGCTGACGGGTGAGACCAAGCAGGTCACCTCGCTCGGCAACGGCGACACCCAGGACATCAGCTGGACCTGGGACGGCCAGGTGGAGCGCCTGACCGGTGAGGGCAGCGGCGGCAGGACCTCGTACGTCGGCCTCGCCGACAAGTGCCTGGACCTGAACGGCGGCAAGACGGCGGAGAACACGCCGGTCAACCTGTACGCCTGCAACGGAGCGTCCTCCCAGAAGTGGTCGTTCCGGGTGGAGCCGGGCCAGTCGGACCCGGACCTGGGCACCATGGCCTTCTACGACGACGCGTGGTGCGTCGCGCCCGGCTCGGCCTCCGCGGGATCCGCACTTCAGCTCCACAGGTGTGACGGCTCCGCCGACCAGAAGATCAAGCGCAACGCGTCAGGTCAGCTGGTGCACGTCGCCACCGGTCTGTGCATCGCCGTCAAGGACGGCGCCACCGCCGACAGCACCCCCACCGTCCTCACCGCCTGCTCGGCCTCCTCGGCCGCGCAGAAGTGGGAGGCGCAGAACGAGACCCGCTACATCTACGGCCCGGACGGCAGCCCCCTGCTGACCCTCCAGGGCAAGCAGGCCACCCTGCATCTGTCGGAGACCGAGGTCACCACGCAGGCGGCCGGCAAGCTGGTCTCCACGCAGCGCAGCTACGGGGCGCCCGGCGGCAGCGTGCTGCGGTACCAGTACGGCTACCAGAAGACCAGCACGCTGGCCGCCGAGGTCGGTGATCACCAGGGCAGCACGTATGCCGAGATCGCCATGACCGACGGGATGCCGGTACGGGTCCGTAAGCAGGACCCGTTCGGCAACGAGCGCGGCGCCGCCACCTCCGGTGCCGCCCTGCGGACCCGCGCGGGATTCCTGGGCGCGTCCCCGGACGACGCCTCCGGCTACACCCAGCTGGGCGCCCGTATGTACGACCCGGTGGTCGGGCGCTTCCTGTCGGCCGACCCGGTGCTGGACCTCGCGGACCCGATGCAGGCCAACGGGTACAGCTACGCCCACAACAACCCGGTGACCCTGTCCGACCCGACGGGTCTGGCGGTCTCCCTGAACGCGTCGGAGACGGCGGCGGCCCTGGCCGGCGCGGGTCTGAGCCTGGCCCAACTGGCCCAGGCCAAGTCCGACTCCGGGCGCTCGCTGTCCTCGGTGGTCCTCTCGGCCGCCTGGTCGACGCTGAAGGACTTCATCGGCATCAACGACGCACTGGCGTGCTTCGGCGGTGACATGTGGTCCTGCGGCAGCTTGATCATCGGTGCGATCCCGTGGACCAAGCTCGGCAAGATCCCGTCCGTCCTCAAGGCCGTCAACCGCACCATCAACGCCATCCAGGCGTGGCGCTCGGCCAAGAAGAAGGCGGAGGCCGTCCTCGCTGCGGCCAAGGCCGCCCAGCAACGGGCGCTCGCGGCCAAGAAGGCGGCGATCGAGAAGGCCAAGAAGGCGGCACAGGCGGCCAAGAAGAAGGCTGCGGAGAAGAAACAGACGACCAGTAACAAGGCCGTCAACCAGACCAAGAAAACAGGGAGCCCGGTACAGAAACAGGCCCAGGCGAAGTCGGCCCCGAAGGTCTCCTCGGCATCGGCCACCCACAAGAGCTCGGGCAGCGGCGCCAAGGCCAGTACGAGCAAGCCGGGCGGCTCCTCCGGCGGTTCCTCACGGAGCAACGGCGGCAGCAGCGGCAGCGGCGGCTCCGGCAAGTCGGGTGAGTCGGGCGGGTCCGGTAGATCGGGCGAGTCGGGCGGGACGTGCAACAGCTTCGTCCCCGGCACCAAGGTCGTGATGGCCGACGGTTCGACAAAGGCCATCGAGGACGTCAAGGTCGGCGACAAGGTCCTGGCCACCGACCCCGAGACCGGGAAGACGACGGTCGAGACGGTCACCGCCGAGATCAAGGGCGAAGGCCTCAAGCACCTCGTCAAGGTCACCGTCGACACCGACGGCGACCAGGGCGACGAGACGGCCTCGGTCACCGCGACGGACGGCCACCCCTTCTGGGTCGAAGCACTCGACGCCTGGATCGACGCCACCGACCTCCAGGCCGGCGAATGGCTGCGGACCAGCACCGGCACATACGTCCAGATCACAGCGGTCGAACGCTGGACGGCAACCACAAGCGCCGTCCACAACCTCACCGTCAGTGACCTCCACACGTACTATGTGGTGGCGGGGGCTACACCAATCCTTGTCCACAACTGTGGTGAGGCCGATGATGACTTGCTCGACTTTGCAGACGAGGCGCTGAGTATGAGTCCGGAATCGCGTCCCAATGTTGCCACGAAGATTACGTCTGCGGATGGAAAGCATGTCCGTTTCGCCTATGCAACGGATACGCGCAGTGGTGCAATGCCTCCGCAGACAGCGAGGGCAGTAGCTAACTCCGGACACCACGGCGGATGCGGGGAAGTTGGGTGTGCCATTCAGTTTGAGAGCGCGGGCATCCCGCTAGAGGGGGCGACATTCCAGTCTGTCAAGATCGGTGGTGGCGGTAGAGGGAATTCGTTCCCAATTGAGGATCATGGCGAGCTGATCGCACCATGCCCTGCCTGCCAGCGGTTCTTGCCTCAAATCGGTGGACGTGGGTGAGTCTCGTGCCTGTCTCCCCAGAGTTGCGCGCCGCACTTCAAAGATTGAGAGAAGTGCGATCCGAAAGGCCCTGGGGTGAGTGCGAAACCGAATCATTTGCTGCATGGCGGGAAAGGATCGCAGACGCGTTGGATTCACTGGCTGGTGTTCTGATCTATCAGCAAGATCGCGAGAGGGCTGCCGCCGAAGCGGCCGCTGCTCGCACTGAAGCGGAAAGAATCCGTGCTGACCTGGATCAACCAGGCTGACCGCTAGATCTCTGCTCCGATCCGTCTGTTTCTGCAACTGCAAGGCGGGCATGGCCCTGCATATTCCAGAAGCCCCACCGAGAGTGATTCCGGTGGGGCTTCTGTGCCGTTTGATCGCAACGGTGACACAATGTTCGGCGAAGTTATGGGCCACTTCGGGGACCGAGTTCAGGGCATCCAGGGGATCTGGGTCTACGGAGATAACCTTGGAGGTTTCAATGAAGCTGTCCGTGGTGGTGCGGGCCTTGTGTCGGCAGCCAAGGGAACCTGGACTGGAAGACAGGCAGCCAGATATGGATTCACTCGCGCGAGGATCGATGAAGCAGTTCCGAGGCTCGACGGGGACTTCCAGCAAGTTCTTGCCACATTTCGAAGATGAGAGAACTGGTGGACGAGGAAATTGAACAATTGGCGCGCTTGGCCGTCGAGTACCACGGAATTGGGTGCAGTGTCGCCGAGATCGCTGATCTCCTAATCGACAAGCGTCCGAACTTGAGGCTGGCGCCGTTCCGGCTGGCCCAAGTGCTTCGATCGGCCTTCGGTCTTTCGGTTCATGACCTGCAATACGTCACGGCATGGGTGCAAGGCGAGATTTCACTGGAAACACTGGAGGAGCGCCTTCAGGTGACTCGGTAAGTCAGCCTCAGTACATAACATGCTGTGGACATTTCGAGAGGCCCCACCGAATGGGTATTCGGTGGGGCCTCTCGGGCGTTGGACGGCAACGCTGACGGCAACGTCAGCGGACGCCTGCCGCGGCGGGTGGGTAGTCGGGGTTGTCGTTGACGGCGCCGAGGGCGCCGTTCAGGGTGTGAGAGCACAGCAAGAAACCGTCGGGGCTGAACTAGGCGGTTGTGATGGAATTCGCAATAGTTGCGTCACCTATTGTGTTGCCATCCTCGGGGCTGGTGGTGTGGACATTCCGGAAGGTGCGCGTGGAATGATCGCACTCCGGAGAACTTTGAAATAGGAGATTGAGTTGGATTGGCGTGACAGGCATCACGATGCCACGCTTGCCGACATTCTGCTGAGCGAGAGAGTCGGAGTCGCTCATATTCGGCATGTCGGCGATCTCATCTCGGCTCGGGCGCAGTTGAGCATGGGGATGCAGGGGCCTGTCGGTCTCTCTTTTGACCAGCGCGCCGACATAGCCGAAGCGGTTATCGATTTGGAGGACTCATATCGCCTCGCATGGGAATCTGTAGCCAATGAACCGGAGCAGAGGGTTCAGAAATTGGAGACGCTTGAGCAGGCATTGCTGGGCGCCGTGACGGGAATCCGCGAGATCGCCCGCAGGAACGGCATCGAGATCGACTGCTGCTGATCTGTGCGAGCGGGCCTGGGGGGATGCAATATGCGGAGCCCCCGCAGCCACCCAGTGAAACCGTCGGATGCATTTATGGCCCCGCTGGTGTTTCTTCCAGTCCTCGGTTTCGCCGCCTGAATTCACGCCTGCTGTGCTGAGAGGCGCTAGCAAATATGAATCCCCGCCAGGTGAGTCCAGGCGGGGATTCTGTATGGGGTGACGTCAGTAATTGCCGGTAAACGTCAGCGGGCGACGGCGGGGCGGGACGCGTCCAGGCCTTCTCCCTGTATGACGGAGGCGTTCGGTGCCCAACTTGGCGTGATGGAGCTTTGTTGGCTGGCCTGGCGGGCCCTACCCGGTCGCCCTCGCGCCTCAGCCGGGTGGGTGCGGGTGTTGACGAGAGACCGGTGCCGATGTGTGGTCGTCCCGGGAGGTCCGGAAGCCCAACGAAGGTGTGACCAGGGCTTCTTGGTACTCTGCCGCACCGCCGGTCGGCCGGTGATCGTTCCGGGGGCGGCGGATTCCTACTCCTTTCGCAGCGATGAGGTGCGCGTGAAGACAAGTGGTAGAACCGGCGCCGTGGGTGTGGTCGTGGGGGCGCTCGCTCTTTCGGCGTTCACGGCTCCGGCGGCGCAGGCCGCGAGTACCGGGATCAAGGTGTCCCGGGTCGTGGTCAACGGAGGCAAACCGATCGTCGTGGGTACGACGGACGAGAAGGAGCCGTCCATCACCTTCCGGGTCACCCTTCCCTCCGGGTACACCTCGGCCGACATGTGGCCGTGGACCGCGAGGCCCTTCCTCTACCACGGCACCACCCTGGCCAAGGGGGAGGAGAAAGGCATCCGCACCATCATCTACACCTGTGACGCGACGACACCCCGGATCGCGGACTGCGAGGGCAGCCTGTACATCGACCCGCGTTACGGCCTTCGCTCGAACAACGACGCCACCACCTGGAAGATCGGCGCCCTGACGCAGCTCTGGAAGCCGAGTGGCGGGCTCAAGACGGAGCAGATCGTCACCGCCTCCGGCACCGCGCAGCTCAAGCGGTGGGCGAAGGTCACCGTCAACGCCTCGCCAGAGCCGGTGAAGAAGGGCAAGACCATCACCGTGACCGGCAGCCTCAAGCGGGCGGACTGGGCGAAGCACACGTACACCGGCGTCGGCGGCGCGTCGGTCAAGCTGCAGTTCCGCAAGAAGGGCAGTTCCACCTACTCCACCGTCAAGACGGTGAAGACGGGCTCCACGGGCGCGCTGAAGACCACGGTCAAGGCATCGGTGGACGGGTACTGGCGCTGGAGCTACGGCGGGTCGTCCACCACGGGCACCGCCACCGCCAAGGCGGACTTCGTCGACGTGCGCTGAGCCGAGCGGTGAGCGCCTACGGAGTCCAGTGGATCACGAGCGCAGCCCCATGCGGGTCGCTGCGGTCGTGACGGTGGCGTGGACCACGTAGGCGCTCTTGCCGTAGCGGGTGGTGACGGCTTGGACGTTTTGGGGGCGGGCGGCCGTGTGTTCGGCCTCGTTGCGGCGGCCGTGGCGTCGTGCGCGTGGACGGGGTCGCCGCGTGTCATGCCTGAACGGTCCGCTGCTCTCCGGCCGGCCGGCGCCTTGGTCGGTGCCGGCCGTGGTGCTCGTACGGCTGGTGAGGCACCCGGGGTGTGCCGCACGCCGGAGGACGCGAGGTCAGGAAGCGGCGGACTGCCTCTCGGTGGCCGTCTCGTGAGTGGTCGTCATGGACAGGTGGCGGGTGAGCCACTCGGCGACGAGGTCGAGCAGGCCCGGATCGACCGGCTCGCGCAGCAGGCGGCGGTAGGAGGTCAGGGCGGGGTGCCCGGAGTCGCGTCGCAGGACGTGGGTGAGATCGGCGACGCGGTGGGTCTCCGCGCCGCCGGGAACCAGCCGGGCGATCTCCTTCAGGTCGTCCGGATCGACCTGGAGGTCCTTGTCGCCGGTGACGGCGAGGACCGGGGCGTCGACGGCGGCCAGGTCGTCCCGGGTGTCGTGGGCGAGCATCTCCCGCAGCCAGCGGGCGTTGACCTTGTTCCCGGCCACGCGCGCCACGTCCGTCCGGGTCCTCTTCACCCGGGCGAGGACCCGGCTGCCCAGTCCCGCCAGCGGCCGGCGCAGCAGCCGGACGGGTGCGGGCATGCTCGACACGATCGAGCGGCCCTGCCACCGGAAGGCGTCCTCGCCCACGCCGGCGAATCCGGCCAGCAGCACCACTGCCCGTACGTCCGTCCGGGAACCCAGGGCCATGGCGTGCAGTGCGCCCTCGCTGTGGCCGATCACACCGATCGCGTCCGCGCGGATGCCGGCCCGGTCCGCCAGGGCGCGTACGGCCGCCGCGGCGTCCCGGCGGTTGTCGGTGAAGCCGGCCGTCCGCCAGTCGCCGGGGGTGGCACCGGTGCCTCGTCGGTCGTAGCGCAGGGTGGCGATCCCCCGTGCCGCCAGCGCCTCGGCCACCGGACGGGCCAGGTTCACCGGAAGCTTCGGGGCGTTGCCGTCGCGGTCCAGCGGGCCCGAGCCGTGCAGCAGCAGGACGGCCGGGTGCGGGCCGGGGCCGGTGGGCAGCGTCAGGCTGCCGGCCAGCGGGGTCCCGTCGTCCGCGGTGACCGTCATGTCGATGTCCGGCAAAGCTCCGCCTCTTTCGTCTCACGCGGCACTGTCGTTTCACACGCCACCGTGGGCGCCGTTGCGAACGCCGCCCGTTCTCAACCTCGAGAACGTTATCAGATATGAGATCATTGGCCTCATGGCAACCGTGAATCTCCTCCTCCACCCGGTCCGGATGCGCGTCATCCAGACTCTGGTCGGCGCCGGTGAGCTGACCACCGCCCAGCTCCGGGAACGCCTGCCGGACGTCTCACCGGCCACCATGTACCGGCACGTCGCGACGCTCACCCAGGCAGGCATCCTGGAAGTGGTCCACGAGAGACCCGTACGCGGGACGGTGGAACGCAGTTACCGGGTCCGGCAGGACGAGGCACTCGTCGACGAGGAGGCCCGCGCCGGCATGACCAAGGACGACCACCGGCAGGCCTTCACCGTCTTCACCGGGGCGATGATGACCGACCTCGACCGCTACCTCTCCCGCGAGGACGCCGACCCCGCGCAGGAGGGCGTCCTCTACCGGCAGGGGGCGGTGTGGGCGACCCCCGAGGAGTTCTCCGCGCTGGTGGAGGAGCTGGAGGCGCTGGTCGCCCGCCGTACGGGACGCGCCCCCGGCGACGGCCGCGTCCGGCACATCATCAGCCTCGCCCTGGTGCCCGACAAGGCGGCGGGGGAGGACCCGGTCTCCTGAGCCCACCTGCGCGTGAAGGCCGGCCACGGCACCCGGTAACGCGCCGTTTCCGGCCATGGCTGGAACCGCGCGCACGGACGCGGGCGTCGCAGTGACCATGGAAGATCATCCGAACGGTGCCGTCCTGATGATCGACTCGGAGGGCGGCCGGGCCGGCAGATCCGTCGTGGCCGAGGGTCTGAGGATCACCGGCCGCGACCGGCGCCCCGTGTTCGCCTCGGCCGCCCTCGCGGTCGCGGCGGCGTCCGTCGTCGGCGGCGGGATCGTGGCCGCCGGGTTCGCGGTGTCGTGGGGCCTCTTCCTGGAGGCCGGACGAACCGCCGAGAGGTCCATCGCGTACGAGGAGTCCTACGTCGCGTACATCGACCAGTGGGACGGCCTCGTCAAGGTCGCGTTCTGCGTGTACCCCCTGCTGCTCCTCCTCGCGACCGCCCTGGTCGCCTGGCTGTTCACCGCCCAGGCGGTGACCGTGGCCCACGCGCGGGAGCGCGACGCGGCGGGCGCGCCGCCGGGCGCCGGTCCCGGGACGCTCACCCTCCGCGCCCTGTGGCGACGGTCCCGTCCGCACCTGGGCGCAGCCTTCCGCGTCCAGTGGCTCACCCTGGTGTGCGCCCTCGTCCCGGCGTCGGCGGGCCTGCTCGTGCTGGCCGCAGTCGCCGAGGAGTGGGTGCCGGGGGTGGTGTGGCCCACGTACCACGACCCGGCGACCGTGCCGTTCATCCTGGTGGGACGGGTCCTGCCGGTGGTGATCTGGGGGCTCGGGCTGGTCCTCCTCGCCCGCTTCGCGCCGGCCACCGCCGTACGGGTGGCGGACCGCTGCTCGGCGACGGCCGCGATGCGCCGTTCCTGGACGCTGACCCGTACCGCACGGCTGCGCACCGCCGGGGTCTGCCTACTGGCCGCGGCCGTGATCGCCGTGGCCGTCGTGGTGCTGAAGTGGCTCGGTACGTACGTGGCGCACGGGGCCGGACTGCTCATGCTCGCCACCACCGACGACAACGTGTGGGTCACCGGTGTCCTCGTCATCATCACCCCGGTCGCGGTGGCACTCGTGCTCCTGCCCGTGGTGCTGGCGCCGGTGGGCGTGGTGCTCGCCTGCCTGCGCGCCCGGCTCGCCTGAAGGAGGCGGCCGCCCCGTGTACCGGACGGCGTAGGCCCGCGCATGGCCCGCCACCTCGCGGACATGTCGGACGCCGGGCAGGGCGTGACATGAGCCGTATGGTGCTGATATGTGCGGAATCGTGGGTTATGTCGGTGGACAGTCGGCGCAGGACGTCGTCGTCGCGGGACTGAAGCGCCTCGAATACCGGGGCTACGACTCGGCCGGTGTCGCCGTTCCGGCGGACGGCGGCCTGGCCGCGGCCAAGAAGGCCGGGAAGCTCGTCAATCTGGAGAAGGAACTCAAGGACCGGCCGCTGCCCGCCGGGAACACCGGTCTCGGGCACACCCGTTGGGCCACGCACGGCGGGCCGACCGACGCCAACGCGCACCCGCACCTGGACAACGCGGGCCGGGTCGCCGTCGTGCACAACGGGATCATCGAGAACTTCGCCGTCCTGCGCGAGGAACTGACCGGCCGCGGTCATCACCTCGCCTCCGAGACCGACACCGAGGTGGTGGCCCACCTCCTGGCGGAGGCGTACTCCTCGGCCGGGGAGCTGGCCGAGGCCATGCGGCAGGTGTGCCGACGGCTGGAAGGCGCGTTCACCCTGGTCGCGGTGCACGCCGACGAGCCCGGCACGGTCGTCGGGGCCCGGCGAAACTCGCCCCTGGTGGTGGGCGTCGGGGACGGCGAGATGTTCCTCGCCTCGGACGTCGCCGCGTTCATCGCCCACACCCGCTCCGCGATCGAACTCGGCCAGGACCAGGTGGTGGAGCTGCGCCGGGACGGGGCCACCGTCACCGGCTTCGACGGCCGCCCCGCCGGGACGCGCGCCTACCACGTGGACTGGGACGCGTCCGCCGCCGAGAAGGGCGGGTACGCCTCCTTCATGCTCAAGGAGATCGCCGACCAGCCGAAGGCCGTCGCCGACACCCTCCTCGGCCGCATCGGCGCCTCGGGCGCGCTCCACCTCGACGAGGTGCGCATCCCGCCGCACGAACTCAGAGAGGTCGACAAGGTCGTCGTCGTCGCCTGCGGGACCGCGTTCCACGCCGGGATGATCGCCAAGTACGCCATCGAGCACATCACCCGGCTGCCCTGCGAGACCGAGCTGGCCAGCGAGTTCCGCTACCGCGACCCGATTCTGGACGGACGGACCCTGGTCGTCGCCATCTCCCAGTCCGGCGAGACCATGGACACCCTGATGGCCCTGCGCCACGCCCGTGAGCAGGGGGCCAGGGTGCTGGCCATCTGCAACACCAACGGCTCGACCATCCCCAGGGAGTCCGACGCCGTCCTCTACACGCACGCCGGCCCCGAGGTCGCCGTCGCCTCCACCAAGGCGTTCCTGACCCAGCTCGTCGCCTGCTACCTGGTCGCGCTCTACCTCGGCCAGGTGCGCGGCACCAAATGGGGCGACGAGATCCGCACCGTGGTCCGCCAGCTCTCGGACATCCCCCGTCAGGTCGAGGCGGTCCTGGGCACGATGGAGCCCGTACGGGAGCTGGCCCGGACGCTCGCCGACCGGGACACCGTGCTCTTCGTGGGACGGCACGTCGGCTACCCGGTGGCCCTGGAGGGCGCGTTGAAGCTCAAGGAACTCGCGTACATGCACGCCGAGGGGTTCGCCGCCGGGGAGCTGAAGCACGGGCCGATCGCCCTCGTCGACGAGGGGCTGCCGGTCGTGGTCATCGTGCCGTCCCCGCGCGGCCGTTCGGTCCTGCACGACAAGATCGTGTCGAACATCCAGGAGATCAGGGCCCGTGGGGCGCGTACCGTCGTCATCGCCGAGGACGGCGACGAGGCGGTCGTGCCGTACGCCGACCACCTCGTCCGGATCCCGGCTGTGCCTACGCTGCTCCAGCCGCTGGTCGCCACCGTGCCGTTGCAGGTCTTCGCGTGCGAACTGGCGACCACCCGGGGCAACGAGGTGGACCAGCCGCGCAACCTGGCGAAGTCCGTGACGGTCGAGTGAGCGAATGAGTGAGTGGGCGCGTGATCATTGGGGTCGGGATCGATGTGGCGGAGGTCGAGCGCTTCGGCGCGGCGCTGGAGCGTACGCCCCAGCTCGCCGGGCGGCTCTTCCGGCCGGCGGAGCTGCTGCTGCCGGGTGGGGAACGGCGGGGGACCGCCTCGCTGGCGGCCCGGTTCGCCGCGAAGGAGGCCCTGGCCAAGGCGCTCGGCGCCCCGGCCGGACTGCTCTGGACGGACGCCGAGGTGTGCGTCGAGGACAGCGGCAGGCCCCGGCTGGAGGTGCGTGGCACGGTCGCCGCACGGGCGGCGGAGCTGGGGGTGCGCGGCTGGCACGTCTCGCTGAGCCACGACGCGGGGGTGGCGTCGGCCGTCGTGATCGCGGAGGGTTGAGCGTATGCGACATGCGTACAGCGTGGACAGGGTACGGGCCGCCGAGCGGGCCCTGATGGCACGGGTTCCGGAGGGCGCGCTGATGCGGCGCGCCGCCGCGGGCCTCGCGGTGGTCTGCGGCGACCTGCTCCGGCGCAACGGCCGGGTCTACGGGTCCCGGGTGCTGCTCCTCGTCGGCAGCGGTGACAACGGCGGCGACACCCTGTACGCCGGAGCCGCGCTCGCCCGGCGCGGGGCGGGCGTCCGGGCGGTGCTGACCGCGCCGGACAAGGCGCACCCGGGCGGGCGCGCCGCGCTGCTCGCGGCGGGCGGGCGGGTGACCGGCGCCCTGGGCGACCTCGGGACCGTGGACCTGGTCGTGGACGGCATCACCGGGATCGGCGGGCGGGGCGGCTTGCGCCCGGACGCCGAGCGGCTGGTGCGCGAGGCCACGGCCGGGCGGGCCCCGGTGCTCGCCGTGGACCTGCCGAGCGGCGTCGAGGCGGACACCGGGCAGGTGCTCGGCCCCGCCGTCCGGGCGGACGCCACGGTGACCTTCGGTACGTACAAGCCGGGCCTGCTCATCGACCCGGCGGCCGAACACGCGGGCGCCCTGCACCTCGTGGACATCGGCCTGGGGCCCGAACTGCCGGAGCGGCCCGACCTGGAGGCCCTCCAGTACGCGGACGTCGCCGCGCTGCTGCCCGTGCCGTCCGGCGAGAGCGACAAGTACCGGCGCGGAGTGGTCGGGGTGGCCGCGGGCTCCGAGCGGTACCCGGGCGCGGCCGTCCTGGCCGTCGCGGGCGCGCTGCACGGCGGCGCGGGCGCGGTCCGGTACGCCGGTCCCGGCGCGGACGCGGTCATCGCCCGCTTCCCGGAGACCCTGGTGCACCCCGGGCGGCCCTCGGAGGCCGGACGGGTGCAGGCGTGGGTGGTCGGGCCGGGCCTCGGCGACTCCTCGGCGTCGGCCACGGCGGTGGCCGACGTGCTCGCCTCCGACGTCCCGGTGCTGGTGGACGCGGACGGGCTGCGGCTGATGGACGCCGACGCCGTGCGCGCCCGTACCGCCCCGACCGTGCTCACCCCGCACGCCGGTGAGGCCGCGGCCCTGCTCGGCGCGGCCCGTGAGGAGGTCGAGGCCGGGCGGCTCGGCGCCGTACGGGAACTGGCCGCGCGCTACCGGGCCACCGTGCTGCTCAAGGGCTCCACCACCCTGGTCGCCCAGGACGGGGACGCGCCGGTGCGGGTCAACCCGACCGGCACGTCCTGGCTCGCCACGGCCGGCAGCGGCGACGTCCTGTCCGGGCTGACCGGTTCGCTGCTGGCGGCGGGTCTGGACCCCCGGGACGCGGCGTCGGTGGGCGCCTATCTGCACGGCCTGGCGGCGCGCCGGAGCTCGGACGGGGCGCCGGTGGCGGCCCGTGACGTGGCCGAGGCGATCCCCGCGGCCTGGCGGGACGTCTACGCCTGACCCACCCTGGAAGGGGGCGGGACACGCACCGGACGGGACACACGCACCGGGAGGATGAGAGCCGTGGACGACGCCGTACGCGTACGCAGGGTGTACGACCCGCCGGAGAAGGACGACGGCACCCGGGTGCTCGTCGACCGGCTGTGGCCGCGCGGGGTCTCCAAGGAGCACGCCGCCGTCGACGTGTGGGCCAAGGAGGCGGCCCCCTCGAAGGAGCTGCGCTCCTGGTACCACCAGGACCCCGACGGCCGCTTCGACGACTTCGTGGACCGCTACCGCACCGAGCTCGACGACTCCGCGCACCGGGACGCCGTCGAGGAACTGGCCGCCCTGCTGCGCGGGGACGGCCCGGTCACCTTCGTCACCGCCGTGAAGGAGGTCGGAACCAGCCAGGTGCCGGTGCTCGTGGAGCACCTGGAACACGTCACCGGCCGACGCTGACGCGTCACGGGCCCGCGATGCCGAGGACGCCGGGCCGGGGTGCCGAGGACGCCGGGCCCGCGATGTCGAGGACGCCGGGCCGGGCCGGTGAGAGACTGGGCCCGTTATGAATGAGACAGCGTCCTTGAGAGCACGTGCCGAGATCGACCTCGCCGCCCTGCGCGCCAACGTACGCGTCCTGCGGGAGCGGGCGTCCGGGGCGCAGCTCATGGCGGTGGTGAAGTCCGACGGGTACGGGCACGGGGCGGTGCCCTGCGCGCGGGCCGCCCAGGAGGCCGGCGCGGCCTGGCTGGGCACGGCCACCCCGCAGGAGGCGTTCGCGCTGCGGGAGGCCGGGATCGGCGGCCGGCTCATGTGCTGGCTGTGGACACCGGGCGGGCCGTGGCGCGAGGCGGTCGAGGCGGACATCGACGTCTCGGTGAGCGCCATGTGGGCCCTGCGTGAGGTCGTCGCCGCGGCCACCGCGGCGGGCCGGACGGCCCGGGTCCACCTCAAGGCCGACACCGGCCTCGGCCGGAACGGCTGCCAGCCCGCCGACTGGCCGGAACTCGTCTCGGCCGCCCGTGCCGCCGAGGAGGCGGGCGCCCTGCGGATCGTCGGCCTCTGGTCCCACTTCGCGTGTGCCGACGAGCCGGGCCACCCGTCCATCGAGGCCCAGCTGACGGTGTTCCGGGACATGGTGGCGTACGCCGAGAAGGAGGGCGTGCGGCCCGAGGTGCGGCACATCGCCAACTCCCCGGCGACCCTCACGGTCCCCGAGTCCCACTTCGACCTCGTCCGCACCGGGATCGCCGTGTACGGCCTCTCGCCCAGCCCCGAGCTGGGCACCCCGGCGGACCTCGGGCTGCGCCCCGTGATGACGCTGTCCGCCTCGGTGGCGCTGGTCAAGGAGGTACCGCCGGGCCACGGCATCAGTTACGGCCACCACTACACGACCTCCGCCGAGACGACGCTCGCCCTGGTGCCGGTCGGCTACGCGGACGGCGTCCCCCGGCACGCCTCGGGCCGTGGGCCGGTGCTGATCGACGGCACGGTCCGTACGATCGCCGGGCGCGTCGCGATGGACCAGTTCGTCGTGGACCTCGGGGGCGACACCCCGGAACCCGGCGCGCGGGCGGTGCTGTTCGGGCCGGGCGACCAGGGTGAACCCGGTGCCGAGGACTGGGCGGCAGCGGCGGACACCATCGTGTACGAGATCGTCACCCGGATCGGCGGCCGCGTGCCCCGGATCCATCTGAACGCCGCCCCCGAGCGGGGCTGACACCGGCCGGGCACGCCCGGCGACGACGGCTGAGGAGTACGGCAGGTGAGCGAGACCGGCGCGGGCGCGGGGGACGTGGCGGCGACGGCGGCCGTCGCGGCGGCCGGCTGGCGCCGGGCGGGGTTCGCCGGGGCGGCGATAGGGGTCCTCGCGGCGGGCGCGGCGGCCGGGGTCGCCGTCGAACGGCTCACGGTGGGCCGGGGGATGCGCAAGAAGGCCCGCCTGGCCCTGGACGCCTCCGGCCCGTACGGCTCCCTGCGGGGACGGCCCGGCCGGGCCGTCGCGGACGACGGCACCGAGCTGTACTACGAGGTGGACGAGGCCGGACCGGACGCCGCCCCGGGCCCTGTCGGCGCGGAGGGTGACGGGGCGGGCGGCGGCGGGGGCACCGGCCCGCGTCGGCGCAGGCTCTTCGGCGGCAAGGCCCCCGGGCCCGTCACCGTCGTCTTCAGCCACGGCTACTGCCTCAACCAGGACTCCTGGCACTTCCAGCGGGCCGCGCTGCGCGGTCTGGTGCGCACGGTGCACTGGGACCAGCGCAGCCACGGGCGGTCCGAGCGGGGCCGGGCGCAGGCCGACGGCGTCCCGCTCGGCATCGATCAGCTGGGGCGGGACCTGAAGGCGGTCATCGACGCGGCGGCGCCCGAGGGCCCGCTGGTGCTCGTGGGGCACTCGATGGGCGGGATGACGATGATGGCGCTCGCCGACCGCCACCCGGAGCTGATCCGCGACCGGGTCGCCGCGGTCGCCTTCGTCGGGACCTCCGGCGGGAAGCTCGGCGAGGTCAACTTCGGGCTGCCGGTGGCGGGTGTGAACGCGGTGCGCCGGGTGCTGCCCGGGGTACTCCGGGCGCTCGGCTCGCAGACGGAACTGGTGGAGCGGGGGCGCAGGGCGACCGCGGACCTGTTCGCGGGGCTGGTCAAGCGGTACTCGTTCGGTTCCAGGGACGTGGACCCGGCGGTCTCGCGGTTCGCGGAGCGGCTCATCGAGTCCACCCCGATCGACGTGGTCGCCGAGTTCTACCCGGCCTTCACCGAGCACGACAAGAGCGGCGCGCTGCCCGCCTTCCGGGACGTCCCGGTGCTCATCCTGGCCGGTGACAAGGACCTGGTGACCCCGAGTTCGCACAGCGAGGCCATCGCGGACCTGCTGCCGGACGCGGAACTGGTCATCGTGCCGGACGCCGGCCACCTGGTCATGCTGGAGCACCCCCAGACCGTCACGGACCGGCTCGCGGACCTGCTGGTACGGATCGGAGCGGTTCCGGCCGAAGGGCCCTGATCCTCTACCGTTGCCCGCATGGAAGCAGCGCACAACGGCCCGGCCGCCGCGGCCCCCGGCCCCGTCATCCTGGAGCTCTCCGTCGGGTCGCCCGACCAGATGCGGGACCTGGGCCGCCGTATCGCGGCGGTGCTGGCCCCCGGGGACCTGGTGATGCTCACCGGCGAGCTGGGCGCGGGCAAGACCACCCTGACCCGCGGACTCGGTGAGGGCCTGGGCGTACGCGGCGCGGTGACCTCGCCCACCTTCGTGATCGCCCGCGTCCATCCGCCGCTGGGCACCGGCCCGGCCCTGGTCCACGTGGACGCGTACCGGCTGGGCGGCGGGCTCGACGAGATGGAGGACCTGGACCTCGACGTGTCGCTCCCGGAGTCGGTCGTCGTCGTGGAGTGGGGCGACGGCAAGGTGGAGGAGCTGGCGGAGGACCGGCTGCACGTGGTCATCGACCGCGCGGTCGGCGACACCGACGACGAGCGGCGCACGGTGCGGCTGGTGGGGATCGGGGCCCGCTGGGCGGGGCTGCGGACGGACCTGCCGGAGGGCTGAGCACCGCTCCGCGGAGGGGCCGTGGCCCGTGCGGCGGCCCCTGAGTAGGGTTGGCCCGGGTCCGGCGCCGACACGGGGGACAGACGCATGGAGCACCTGCGGGGGGACGATCCTGCCCGGATCGGTCCTTACACGGTCCTGGGCCGGTTCGGCACCGGGCACGCCCCCGGCCCGCCCCGGGAGCCGAGGTACGTCGCGCGGAGCGCGGACGGCGACCGCACGGTGCTCCTCTGCCTCCCGCGCACCGGAGCGGACCCCGCGCGCTGGGCGGTCGAGGCACGTCATGCCCGGGACCTGTCCGTCCCCGGCTTCCTCCCGGTGGACGAGGTGGGCGGTACGGCGGCCGCCCCCTGGTACGCGGTGCCCTACGTCCCGGCCCTCCCGCTCCCCGACGCACTCGCGGCCTGCCGGGGGCCCCTCCCGGAGCCGTTCGTACGGGTCATGGGCCGGGGGCTGGCCGCGTCGCTGCGGGCGGCGCACGCCCGGGGCGTGGTCCACGCGGGGCTGTCCCCGGCCGCCGTCCTGATCACCCCGGGAGGGGTCCGGCTCGCCGGTTTCGGGGCGGTGCGCGGTGCCGGGGAGGACGGACGGCACCGGGGGGACGTGCCGGGTCTCGACCACAGCGCCCTGCCTCCCGAGCAGATGACGGGCGGCCGGCCGCGTCCGCTCGGAGACGTCTACGGAATCGGAGCGGTGCTCTCGTACGCGAGCACCGGTCACACCGTTCCCCAGCGGGAGGAGATCCCCGACGGACTGCGGGCCGTGATCAGCGCGTGCCTGGCCCGTGACCCGGCCCAACGGCCGGACGCGGCGCGCCTGGAGGCGCTTCTCGCGGCGGTGCCCGCCCCCGCGCCGGTGCCCGTCTCCGTGCCCGCCCCCGCGTCCGCCACCGCCGACGGCCCCTGGAGCGGCCCGGCCGTCCACGCCGCGCCGGGGGTCTCGCACGTGCCGGGCGGGCGGCCGGCCACGGTGATCGACGCCCCCTTCGCCGCCGCCCTCCCCGCCCCGGTCGCCGTGGCCCTCGCCCGGGTCGCGGCCGCCGTGCTCGCGGCCGGGCCCGCCGGGCCCGCGCCGGCCCCGTACGACCGCCCGCCGCTCGCACCCGACGCACTGGACTGACGGCCATGTTCTCCCCCCTCACCCATGACGACCCCGTCCGGATCGGCGGATACCGCCCGGTGGCCCGCCTCGGTGGCGGAGGCATGGGCACGGTCTATCTGGCCCGGTCGGCGGACGGCCGCACCGCGGCCCTGAAGACCATGCACGCCCGCCTGGCCACGGACCCCGTCTCCCGTGGCCGCTTCCGCCTGGAGACCGACGCGGCCCGGATCATCGGCCCGGTGCACGGCGCCCGGGTCCTCGACGCGGATCCCTCCGCCGACATCCCGTGGCTGGCGACCGAGTACGTGCTGGGTCCGGGCCTCGACGAGGCGGTCTCCTCCAGGGGGCCGCTCCCCGAGCCCGCCGTACGGGCCCTCGGCGCCCTGCTGTGCGCGGCACTGACCCAGCTCCACCGCTCGGACGTCGTCCACCGCGACCTCAAGCCGTCCAACATCATGCTCACCGTCGACGGGCCCAAGCTCATCGACTTCGGCATCGCCCGCGCCGACGGGGACGACCACCTCACCCGTACCGGAACGGCCGCGGGCACCCCCGCCTTCATGTCACCGGAGCAGGCGATCGGCCAGGAGCACACCGCGGCCGGTGACGTCTTCGCGCTCGCCGGGGTCCTCACCTACGCGGCCACCGGCCACGGCCCCTTCGGGACGGGGCAGCCCGCGGACCTCCTCTACCGGGTCCGCTACGCCGAGCCCGACCTCACCGGGCTCCCCCCGGCCCTGGCACCCGTGCTCGGCCAGGCCCTCGGCAAGGTCCCGGCCGGACGGTCCGGCGCTTCGTCCGCGAGGCCGACATGGCGCGGGCGGTCGTCAGCGGCGGCGTCGCCAAGGTCATCGGCAGCAGCACCGAGGGCGGACGGCCCTGGATCGCGACCGAGTTCCTGATCGGCCCCACGCTCGACGAGGCGGTCGCCACCCACGGCCCGCTGGACGAACCGGCCGTACGCGCCCTCGCCGCGGCGGTGGCACGCGGACTGCGGGACATCCACGCCGCCGGCCTCGTGCACCGCGATGTGAAGCCCGGCAACATCGTGCTCACCGACGACGGCCCCCGGATCATCGACTTCGGCATCGCGCGCCCCGAGCACGGCCTGACGCTCACCCTCACCGGCCAGGTACCGGTGACACCGGGCTACGGTGCCCCCGAGCAGGTGCTCGGCCACCGGGCGGGACCGGCGGCCGACGTCTTCTCCCTGGGGGCCGTGCTGGTGTACGCGGCGAGCGGACGGCGGGCGTACGAAGGCGGGCACATCGCGGCCGTGCAGTACGAGGTCGTCCACGGCGAGCCGCGCCTGGACGGGGTGCCGGACGCCCTGCGGCCCCCGATCGTCCCCTGCTTCGCCAAGGACCCCGTACAGCGCCCCTCCACAGAGGCGATCGCCGCGGCCTTCGACCCGCCGCGCGGCGCCGACCGCGTCTGGCGCCACGGCCCCCTCGCCCAGGACGTCTCGGCGCGTCGGCGCAGCCTCCACGCACTCACCACGGCGGTGGCCGTGGACACGGGCCGCCCCCTGTCGCGCCGCCGCCTGCTGACCGCGCTCGCCGTCGGCGGGGTGGCCGTCGCCGGGGGCGGTGGAACCGCCTTGTGGCTGCACGGACGCGACCGGCGGGACCCCTTCTCCGTGCCGCCGGCCGTGAAGACACCGAAGGCCCCGGCCCTGTCCGCCGAGAAGGGCGACTACGTCTACGGCGAGACGCCCGAACCCCTGTGGAGACGTTCCTCGGTGTTCGGCGACGACACCCCCGCACCGCTGCCGGTGCGCGACGTGATCGTGGTCGGCGCTCCCGGCGGAGGCATCGCGGCGCACTCGGTCGTGGACGGCGAGGTCCGCTGGACGGCACCCGGCACGGCGTCCGCCCGCCGCTACGTCTCGCTCTCCGGCCGACTGGTGGCGGCGGCGGACCGCGACGGCGTGCTGCGCACCTTCGTGGCCTCGACGGGCGAGCCGAAGTGGACCGCGGACGCCGACGTCTCCTGGGTCCTGGCGGCGGACGACGACGCGGTCTACGTGGTCGTGGGCGACGGCCGTCTGCGGAGCATCGGCCGGGCGGACGGAAAGGTGCGCTGGACCGTGGACGCCGGGAGCGGGCTCGGCGGGAAGCCCGGACCGCGCGGGCTCACGGCGGGCGGGCGGCTGGTCGTCGCCGCGGCCGCCGGTACCGTCGTCGCCGTCCGGACCGATGACGGCGGCAAGGCGTGGGAGCTGCGCGAACGGGGCGAGGGGCGGCCCGCGATCACGGCCGCCGCGGGCACCGTCTTCGTGGCCGGCGAGCGCCTGCTGGCCGTGGACGCCGGTGACGGCCGAAGGCGCTGGGCCGCCGAGAACCCGAAGGTGCCGGGGGCCACACCGTACTGGGGCCCTCCCACGGTGCATGGCAGCCATCTGTACGCGGCGTTCCTGGGGTACCCCCTGCGCCTGGGCACCAAGGACGGAAAGCCGACCGACTGGGCCCATGAGGGTCTGATCCAGTGCGACGCGCCGAGCCCGCTCGTCGTCCAGGGGGACGGGTTCTGGTCGGTCGCGGTGAACGACACCGGGGGAGGGGTCAATGTGATCGATCTGGCCGAGGACCGCAGCCCGTGGGTGTTCCCCGTCATCGAGAACACCGATCGCTACTGGCTGACGGCCGACGGCAACCGCGTCTTCGTCCTGGACGGTGACGCGCTGACCGCGCTGCCGGTGTTCTGAGGCGGCCCCGGGCGCTTTTGCCGACAGCTCGTCGGTAAGTGTTGCGTGCGGGGGCGCGGACGTGGTCCCATGGGAGGAGACTTGGTTAGGTCTACCTAATTAGAGATCTCACCACGTCGTTCACCGCAGCCCGAGGAGGCGTGTATGCCCACACCCGAGCGTGAAGTGGAGCCGCAGTCGCCGCCGGTGGAGCAGCCGTCGGCCTCCGCGGTGTCGATGAAGGACCTGCTGGCTTCCTGTGCCGCCGCGTCGGCGGTCTCCACGCCGCCCCGGCGCGGCGAACGGCCCGGCGCGGAGGAGGAGCCGGAGCAGCCGGCCGCTCGCCGCGACGCGGCGTAGTCCCGCCCTGCCCGGGAAGCCGTGACGGGCGTCAGGCGACGACGACGACCTTGACGCCGAGCGTCGCGAACGTCCACAGCGCGTTGCCGTCGGGGCGCTTCATCCGCACCCCGCCGGTTTTCAGCGTGGGGTCGGGGGCCTCCATCGAGCCGTCCTGTGCCGCGCTGAAGCCCACGGCCACGCCGTCGATGTTCTCGAACAGCACCACGTGTTCGATCGGGACCCCGTCGGAGCCCTTGATGGCACCGGTGCGGGAGGTCACCTGGTACACGCCCGGCTCCGGGCTGACGGCGCTCGGCATGACGGGGAAGGTCCGCAGGGCCTTCTCCTGGTCGTCCACGATCCACACCCGGCGGTCCGCCAGCGCGTACACCACGCGGGTTCCGGCGTCGGAGTCGTCCGGCACGGCCAGCGGGTCCTTGGTCGGCGTGGGCTTCGGTGAGGCCGCGGGCGGGCCGCCCTGGCCGGAGGGCCGGGCCGCGGGGGTGGCGGCGACCGAGTCGGGCGCGTTCGCCGATGCCTGGTAGGCGAGGAAACACACCGCGGCCACCGCCGCGGCAGTGAGCCCGGCCACGATTCCCGAGCTGCCCCTTGCCACCGTGAGCTCCCCTTCCGCATGCCGTCCGTCGCATGTCGTACAAGCATTTACGTCGTACATCCCGCTGTACCCGGGCGACGGTACCAGCAGCGGAGGCGGGTGCCGGGACGCCGTACAGGCTGCCGTGGGCCGGTCGGCGGAGCCGTAGGCTGTTCGTGTGCTGCTGCTCGCCTTGGATACCGCCACCCCCGCCGTCACCGTCGCCCTGCACGACGGGGACCGCGTCGTCGCCGAAACCGGCCGGATCGACGCCCGACGGCACGGGGAACTGCTGCTGCCCGCCGTCGACCGGGTCCTCGCCGAGGCGGGGCTGAGACTCGACGCCGTCACGGACGTGGCCGTCGGGGTCGGTCCCGGCCCGTACACCGGACTCCGCGTCGGACTGGTCACCGCGGCGACCTTCGGCTCCGCCCTCTCCGTACCCGTGCACGGGGTCTGCACGCTCGACGGCCTCGCCTACGCGGCCGGCGTCGAGGGCCCCTTCGCGGTCGCCACGGACGCCCGCCGCAAGGAGGTCTACTGGGCGCGCTACGAGGACACCCGGACCCGGACCGGCGGGCCCTGTGTCGACCGGCCCGCGGACATCGCCGGAGAGCTCGCGGGACTGCCCGTCGTGGGCGCCGGCGCCCTCCTCTACCCCGAGGCCTTCCCGGACGCCCGGGGCCCGGAGCACGTGCGGGCCGGGGCGCTCGCCTCCCTCGCGGCCGAGCGGCTCGCGGCCGGTGAGGAACTGCTGCCGCCCCAGCCCCTCTACCTGCGCAGGCCCGACGCCCAGGTCCCGAAGAACTACAAGGTGGTCACCCCCCAGTGACCACCGCGACTGCTGTGCTCCGCGAGATGCGCTGGTGGGACATCGATCCGGTGCTGGAGCTCGAACACGAGCTGTTCCCCGACGACGCCTGGTCGGCCGGCATGTTCTGGTCCGAGCTGGCCCGCGCCCGCGGGCCCCGGGCCACCCACCGTTACGTCGTCGCCCAGGATGCCGTGGACGGCCGGATCGTCGGCTACGCCGGGCTCGCCTCGGCCGGTGACCTCGCCGACGTGCAGACGATCGCCGTCAGCCGGACCCACTGGGGCGGCGGCCTCGGCTCCGAACTCCTGACCGACCTGCTCCGGCACGCCACCGCCTTCGAGTGCGCCGCGGTGCTCCTGGAGGTCCGGGTGGACAACACCCGCGCGCAGAAGCTCTACGAACGCTTCGGCTTCGAGCCCATCGGCTTCCGCCGGGGCTACTACCAGCCGGGCAACATCGACGCACTCGTCATGCGCCTGACCGTACAAGGAACAGAGACAGACTGATGGCTGACGAACCGCTCGTACTCGGTATCGAGACCTCCTGCGACGAGACCGGCGTCGGCATCGTGCGCGGTACGACCCTGCTCGCCGACGCCGTCGCGTCCAGCGTGGACACCCACGCCCGCTTCGGGGGCGTCGTCCCGGAGATCGCCTCCCGCGCCCATCTGGAGGCGATGGTCCCCACCATCGAGCGCGCGCTGAAGGAGGCCGGGATCAGCGCCCGCGACCTCGACGGCATCGCGGTCACGGCCGGTCCCGGACTCGCCGGGGCGCTGCTCGTGGGCGTCTCGGCGGCCAAGGCGTACGCGTACGCCCTGAACAAGCCGCTGTACGGGGTCAACCACCTCGCCTCGCACATCTGCGTGGACCAGCTGGAGCACGGCCCGCTGCCCGAGCCCACCATGGCCCTGCTGGTCAGCGGCGGGCACTCCTCGCTGCTGCTGGCCCCGGACATCACCGCCGACGTACGGCCGCTGGGCGCGACCATCGACGACGCGGCGGGCGAGGCGTTCGACAAGATCGCCCGGGTGCTGGACCTCGGCTTCCCCGGCGGCCCGGTCATCGACCGGCTGGCGAAGGAGGGCGACCCGGCGGCGATCGCCTTCCCGCGCGGCCTGACCGGACCCCGCGACGCCCCGTACGACTTCTCCTTCTCGGGCCTCAAGACGTCGGTGGCCCGCTGGATCGAGGCCAGGCGGGCGGCCGGCGAGGAGGTGCCGGTACGGGACGTGGCGGCGTCCTTCCAGGAGGCCGTGGTGGACGTGCTCACCCGCAAGGCCGTGCGGGCCTGCAAGGACGAGGGCGTCGACCACCTGATGATCGGCGGCGGTGTCGCCGCCAACTCGCGGCTGCGCGCCCTGGCAGAGGACCGGTGCGAGCGCGCCGGGATCCGGCTGCGGGTGCCCCGTCCGGGCCTGTGCACGGACAACGGCGCGATGGTCGCCGCACTGGGCGCCGAGATGGTGGCCCGCAACCGCCCGGCCTCCGACCTGGACCTCTCGGCGGACTCCTCGCTGCCGGTGACCGAGACCCACGTCCCGGGCGCGCACAGCCATGACCACGATCATGTGCACGAGGTCAGCAAGGAGAACCTCTACTCATGACCGTCGCCCTGATGTGGGAGGCCCGTGCCGCCGAGGGCCGCGGGCCGGAGCTGCTGGAGTGGGCGCGGGCCCGTACGGCGGAGCTGGCCCGGCCGCCGCTGCGCAGCGAGCTGCTGCGCGCCCCGCAGGACCGGGTGCTCGTCCTCACCTGGTGGGACGCGGAGTACGACGCCGGGCTGCCGGAGCTGCCCGAGCCGGACGCCGGTCTGGTGACCCGGGCGGTGCACCGCTGGCGCTTCGAGTCGCTGGGGCCCGCGGACGGCTGAGCGGGGCGGGCGGAGGGCGTGTTCCGACGAGTTCCGGGCCCCGGGACGGTCTACCTTGCACAGCGTCCATGACGCACCGCACCACGCGAGGGAGCACGACCATGCAGAAGATCAGGCCCTGTCTGTGGTTCGACGGCCAGGCGCGGGAGGCCGCCGAGTTCTACGTCTCGGTGTTCGGCGGCGACTCCGCGGTCCTGGACGTCACCTACAACGGCGAGGCCGCCCCCGGTGAGACCGGCGCCGTGCTCACCGTGGACTTCCGGCTCGCCGGCCAGGAGTACATGGCTCTCAACGGCGGCCCCGCGTTCACCTTCTCCGAGGCCGTCTCGCTCTCCGTCGACTGCGCCTCGCAGGAGGAGGTGGACCGGCTCTGGAGCGCCCTCACCGAAGGCGGCACGGAGAGCGACTGCGGCTGGCTGAAGGACCGGTACGGCTTCTCCTGGCAGATCGTCCCCAGGGTGCTGCCCGAGTTGCTGGGCGGCCCGGACAAGGCCAGGGCGGAGCGGGTCATGCGGGCCATGCTCACGATGCGCAAGCTGGACGTCGAGACCCTGCGCAACGCCTGAACCGGCGGCTCGCGCGGCCTCCGGACCGGTGGCGGGTGCGGCCTCCGGCCGACGGGCGCACCCTGGAGACAGGACTCCCAGGAGGTGACCGTCATGATGGAGACCACGGTCGGATGGCACATCGAGCTGGAATTCGAGGAGGACACCCACCGGACCCGCGCGGCCGCCCTGGTGCGGCTGGCGGACGGGACGGAGGTGCGGGCCCACGGATACGCCAGCCGCCACCCCACCGACGCCGAACAGCCGAGGGTGGGCGAGGAGATCGCCGGTGCCCGAGCGCTCAACGAGATGGCGATGAAGCTGCTCACCAAGGCGCACGACGAGATCGACGAGGCGTCCGGCAGGGCGTCCTATCCGCTGGCCTGACCTGACCTGACCTGACCTGACCTGACCTGACCTGACCGCCCGGCTCCGGCCGGGCGGTCAGCGTGTTTGGGGGCGCGCGTCTCCCGCCGACGCGCGCCCCCAGGCCGTCAGCGCCGCTTCAAGGGTCGGCCGATCAGCATGGTGGGTGCCCCGGCCACCCGGGTCAGGAACACGGTGGCCGAGTGGGGCCCCTGGAGCTTCATCTTCCGCCGCAGCTCCTCCGGTTCGACCGCGGAGCCGCGCTTCTTGACGGTCAGTACACCGATCCGCCGCTCCCTGAGCAGGGCCTTCAGCCGCTTCATGTGGAAGGGCAGCTGGTCGGTGATCTCGTACCCGGTCGCGTACGGCGAGGGGTGCGGCTCGTCGCTCGTGACGTACGCGATCGTCTCGTCGATCAGTCTGCCCCCGCACCGGGCCACGACGGCGGCGACCAGGTGCGCCCGGATGACGGCGCCGTCCGGTTCGTAGAGGTACCGGCCGACCGGCCCCACGGGCGGGGCGGGCAGCGGGGCGGTGGCGGTGAGGGCCGCGCCGGAGGGCAGCAGGGTGGCGCGGAAGGTGCCCGGCTCGGTGCCCCGGCCGAACCAGAGCACGGCCTCCTTCACGTCGCCGCCGTCCGAGATCCACTCGGCCTCGGCGTGCGGACCGATCGCCTCGTGCGGGATGCCCGGGGCGATCTTCAGCGCGGCGCGCGGGGCCCTCAGCGCGGCCTCGGTCGCCCAGGACAGCGGCGGTGAGTACGCCTCCGGGTCGAAGATCCGTCCGCGTCCGCCGCGCCGGGCCGGGTCGACGAACACCGCGTCGTAGGCGGAGGTGTCGATCTCCGTGACGTCCGCGCACCGCACCTCGATCCGGTCCTGGAGGCCGAGCGCCTCCGCGTTGGCGCGGGCGACGAGCGCGGTGAGCGGGTCGCGGTCCACGGCCAGCACCGAGATGCCCCGGCGGGCCAGCGCGATGGCGTCGCCGCCGATCCCGCAGCACAGGTCGGCCACGCTCCGTACGTCACCGAGCCGGGCGAACCGCTCGGCGCGGTGGGCGGCGACCGAGGTGCGGGTGGCCTGTTCGACCCCGTCGGGGGTGAAGAACATCCGGTACGCGTCCTCCGCCCCGAACTTCGCCACCGCGCGCTGCCGCAGCCGGGCCTGGCCGAGCGCCGCCGACACCAGCGAGGCGGGGTGGTCGCGGCGCAGCCGGGTCGCGGTGGCCAGCTCGCGGGCGGGGTCGTGGTCGCGCAGTTCGTCCAGGAGCGCCGTGCCTCGGGGGGTGCGCAGGGCGGCGAAGACGGCGAGCGGGCCGGCCGGACCGGTCTCCGCGGACGGATGGCCGTCGGCACCGGTCTCCGTCGGCGGACGGGTGTTGTCGGGCGGGGGAAGGGCGTTCACCGGTCCATTGTGAGCCAGTCGGTGGGACCGGCCGGAGCCGGTGGAGTGTCGGGGCGGGTGGCCCGGGACCGGCTGGCAGGATGCGGCGCCATGCAGACAGTACGACAAAACGAAAAGTTCTCCACGAAACGTCACAGACCGGTCTGCGCGCTCGCGGCCGCCCTGGTGGTCGCCGCCGTCGCCTCCGGCTGCGCCGACGGAGGGAGTGACGGACCCCGTTGGGTCCCGTCCGCCTCGCCCGACGCGGGCCGGCCGGGGGCGGCGGCCGGCCAGGCGGGGCCCGCCCCCGAAGCGGACACCCGGGCCGAGGAGGCGAAGCGGCAGCAGGCGGCCCGGGTGGCCGCCGCGAAGAAGTGGAGGCTGGCGAAGGTCCCGCTGGCCGCCCCGGCGCCGCCTGCGAAGAAACCATTCATCCCCACCCGCGAGGGGTTCGAGATCGACGGCGCCGAGGGCGAGGACCTCCCCCCGGTCTTCACGACCGTGCCGACCACGGAGCGGATCGTCTTCCTGACGATGGACGACGGTTCGGAGAAGGACCCCGAACTGCTGCGGATGATGACGGAGCTGAACATCCCGTACAGCGCCTTCCTCAGCGACTACGAGGTGAACGACGACTACGGCTACTTCGAGGAGATGCAGAAGCGCGGCGTCACCCTCAACAACCACACGCTCAACCACCCCTATCTCCCCGGGCTCTCGAAGGCGGAGCAGCGCGAGGAGATCTGCGGCGAGCAGGACAAGATCGAGAAGCGCTTCGGCAAGCGGCCCGCCCTGCTCAGGCCCCCGTACGGCAACTACAACGGTGACACCCTGCGGATCGCCAAGTCCTGCGGAATCAAGGCCGTGCCCCTGTGGGCCGCCGAGGCGTTCCCCGACCACATGGAGTGGCGGGAGTGGGACCAGGACCTGCACCCGGGCGACATCATCCTCACCCACTTCCGCGGCCAGTCGGACTGGGACGCGTCCATGACCGACCTGGTCCGCAACGTCATGAAGACGGTCACCGACAAGGGATACGCCGTGGCCAGGCTGGAGGACTACGTCTGACACGCCGTCCGCCCCGCGGGCGGAACCCTTCCCCCTCAGGACCCCGTCGTACGGAACGCCGCGGCGGGGTTCCGCGTTGTCCCGGGTGCGTGCTGGGGGCCCGCTCGCGCCACGCGGGGGTGGTGAATTGGCACTCCGCTTGACCGAGTGCTAATCGTCGCCATAGTCTCGTGCCTGGCACTCCCCACTGGAGAGTGCCAGCACCACCCGTGCGACAGGACAGGTCCGGCACCCGCGACGACGGATCGGCCAGTCGCCACCCACAGACTGTTAAACCCCGTGAGATCTCCGAAGGGGGAGACCGGATCGTGTCGACCACCAGCTCCAAGGTTGCGATCAAGCCGCTTGAGGACCGCATTGTGGTCCAGCCGCTCGACGCCGAGCAGACCACGGCTTCCGGCCTGGTCATTCCGGACACCGCCAAGGAGAAGCCCCAGGAGGGCGTCGTCCTGGCCGTGGGACCGGGCCGCTTCGAGAACGGCGAGCGCCTTCCGCTCGACGTCAAGACCGGCGATGTCGTGCTGTACAGCAAGTACGGCGGCACCGAGGTGAAGTACAACGGCGAGGAGTACCTCGTCCTCTCGGCCCGCGACGTTCTCGCGATCGTCGAGAAGTAGTTCACCCACGTTTGCTTCTGTTCTGCGCCCCTGGCCCCCTGCGAGATGACTAGCCGGGTGGCGAGGGGCGCAGTTCGTTTGAGAGGACAGCTCAGCCCATGGCGAAGATCCTGAAGTTCGACGAGGACGCCCGTCGCGCCCTTGAGCGCGGCGTCAACAAGCTCGCCGACACGGTGAAGGTGACGATCGGTCCGAAGGGCCGCAACGTCGTCATCGACAAGAAGTTCGGCGCTCCCACCATCACCAACGACGGTGTCACCATCGCGCGCGAGGTCGAGCTCGACGACCCGTACGAGAACCTCGGTGCCCAGCTGGTGAAGGAGGTGGCGACCAAGACCAACGACGTCGCCGGTGACGGCACCACCACCGCCACCGTCCTGGCCCAGGCGCTCGTGCGCGAGGGCCTGCGCAACGTCGCCGCGGGCGCCTCCCCGGCCGCCCTGAAGAAGGGCATCGACGCCGCCGTGAAGGCCGTGTCCGAGGACCTCCTCGCGACCGCCCGCCCGATCGACGACAAGGCCGACATCGCCGCCGTGGCCGCGCTCTCCGCGCAGGACCCGCAGGTCGGCGAGCTCATCGCGGACGCGATGGACAAGGTCGGCAAGGACGGTGTCATCACCGTCGAGGAGTCCAACACCTTCGGTCTGGACCTTGAGTTCACCGAGGGCATGGCCTTCGACAAGGGCTACCTCTCGCCGTACATGGTGACCGACCAGGAGCGTATGGAGGCCGTCCTCGACGACCCGTACATCCTGATCCACCAGGGCAAGATCGGCTCGATCCAGGAGCTGCTCCCGCTGCTGGAGAAGGTCATCCAGGCGGGTGGCTCCAAGCCGCTGCTGATCATCGCCGAGGACGTCGAGGGCGAGGCGCTCTCCACCCTCGTCGTCAACAAGATCCGTGGCACCTTCAACGCCGTCGCGGTGAAGGCCCCCGGCTTCGGTGACCGCCGCAAGGCCATGCTCGGCGACATCGCCACCCTCACCGGTGCGACCGTCATCGCCGAGGAGGTCGGCCTCAAGCTCGACCAGGCCGGTCTGGACGTGCTGGGCAGCGCCCGCCGCGTCACCGTCTCCAAGGACGACACCACCATCGTCGACGGCGGCGGCAACTCCGCCGACGTCCAGGGCCGGGTCAACCAGATCAAGGCCGAGATCGAGTCCACCGACTCGGACTGGGACCGCGAGAAGCTCCAGGAGCGCCTCGCGAAGCTGGCCGGCGGCGTCTGCGTGATCCGTGTCGGTGCCGCCACCGAGGTGGAGCTCAAGGAGAAGAAGCACCGTCTGGAGGACGCCATCTCCGCGACCCGCGCCGCGGTCGAGGAGGGCATCGTCTCCGGTGGTGGCTCCGCGCTCGTCCACGCCGTCAAGGTCCTGGAGAGCAACCTCGGCAAGACCGGCGACGAGGCCACCGGTGTCGCGGTCGTGCGCCGCGCCGCCGTCGAGCCGCTGCGCTGGATCGCCGAGAACGCCGGCCTCGAGGGCTACGTCATCACCTCGAAGGTCTCCGAGCTCGACAAGGGCCAGGGCTTCAACGCCGCGACCGGCGAGTACGGCGACCTGGTGAAGGCCGGCGTCATCGACCCGGTCAAGGTCACCCGCTCCGCCCTGGAGAACGCCGCCTCCATCGCGTCGCTGCTGCTCACGACCGAGACCCTGGTCGTCGAGAAGCCGGCCGAGGAAGAGGCCGAGGCGGGCCACGGCCACGGCCACTCCCACTAGGACGCGTTTCGAAAGTCCCGCCTGGCCCGCGACGCCCGGCACGCACGCTCGCCGCGTTGTCGGAGTCGCCCCAGTACGTCCAGTACGAGGGCGATCCTCCGCCTTGCGATCGCACGCACCGGACGCCGCGGGCCCCGCCCTCCGGGCGGACGGCGCTCCTTTCGAAACACGCCCTGGTACGGCTCCGTACACAGCCGAGGCCCGGTGCCCCCGTCGCGGGGGCACCGGGCCTCGGCCGTACCGCTCGACGGCACAGGCGGCGGCTACCGCGGACCGTAGGAGCGGCCCGCGCGGGAGGTGACCCCGCCCAGCAGAGCGCGGGGCGTCACCTTGACCAGGCCCATCAGCGCCTTGTACCGGGGATCGGGGACCGACACCGACGTCCCGCGGGCCAGGTCCGACAGCGCCGCCTCGACGACCTTGTCGGCGTCCAGCCACATCCAGCCCGGGATGTTCCCGGTGCCCATCCCCGCCCGGTCGTGGAACTCGGTCCGTACGAAGCCGGGGCACAGCGCCATCAGCCGCACCCCCGTGCCCGCCAGGTCCTTCGCCACGCCCTGGGTGAACTGCACGACCCACGCCTTCGAGGCGCCGTACGTGCCCCGGGGCAGGAAGGCCGCCACCGAGGCCACGTTGACCACCCCGCCGCGACCGCGCTCCCGCATCCCGGTCACCGCGGCCGAGGTCAGCCGCAGCACCGCCTCGCAGTGCACCTTCAGCATCGTCAGCTCGTCGGCCACGGGGACGTCGAGATACCGCCCCTTGTTGCCGAAACCGGCGTTGTTGACCAGCAGGTCGATCGGGCTGACCCGGTCGCCCAGCCGTGTCTCGACCGCCTCGATCCCGGCGTCCGTGGCGAGGTCCGCCGTCAGCACCTCCGCCTCGATGCCGTGCCGGTCGTGCAGCTCCGTGGCCTGTGCCCGCAGCCGTTCGGTGTCACGTGCCACCAGGACCAGGTTGTGCCCGTCGGCCGCGAGCCGCCGTGCGAAGGCGGCGCCGATGCCCGCCGTCGCGCCCGTAATCAGTGCACTCGTCATACGCGGCACGTTAGTGCCCCGGGGAAACGGGCGGCAGGCCAGCCCGCAGCGTGGTCAGGACGGCTGCGCCGCCACGTACTCCCGGGCCGTCCGCAGCGACTCCCGGTGCAACGCGTCCCCGGCCGCCAGCAGAGCCGGAAGCAGCTGCCGCTCGGTCGTCACGGCCCTGAACTGGAGCGCGGCCGTGACCGAGTGGTCCGGCCGGTGGACGATCTCGATGGGGTCCCCCGCCCGGATCGACCCCGGCCGGACCACCCGCAGATAGGCGCCGGTCACCCCCCGTTGCGTGAACCGCTTCACCCAGCCCCGCTCGCCCGTATGACCCGCGAACGTACGGCAGGGGATACGGCCGGACGTCACCTCCAGCACCAGCTCGCCGCCGATCAGCCAGCGCTCCCCGATCAGCGCCTCGCTGACCGTGAGGCCCGAGGTCGTCAGGTTCTCGCCGAAGCAGCCGTTGGGCAGCGGCCGGCCCAGCTCCTTCTCCCAGGCGTCGAGCTCCTCGCGCGCGAAGGCGTACACCGCCTGGTCGGAGCCGCCGTGATGGCGCAGGTCGCACACCGAGTCACCGGTCAGACCGCTGCCGCCGACACCCTTCGGACCGGGGTCGCTCACCTGGACGGGCCCCTCGACCGGACGCTTGTCGATGCCGGTGAACCCGCCGGCGCCGTTGGTGTGTGCGGAGGGCCGAGGACGCCCCAGATTCACGGTGAGCAGCTTCATGTGCTCACCCTAGCCATCCGGACATCAAAGAATCACCCGATTAATCCCCCTATGCTGCAAGCATCGCTTATGGTTGAAGGGTGATCGAAGCCCGTCATCTCCGAGTCCTGCGCGCCGTGTCCACGACCGGCTCGTTCTCCGCCGCCGCGCGCGAACTGGGCTGCACCCAGCCCGCCGTCAGCCAGCAGATGAAGGCCCTGGAGTCCTCGGCGGGTACCCCGCTGCTCATCCGCGCGGGCCGCGAGATGCGGCTCACCCAGGCGGGACAGGCGCTGGTGCGCCACGCGTCCGGCATCCTCGCGGGGCTGACCGCCGCAGAGGAGGAGGTCGCGGCCATCGCCGGGCTGCGGGCCGGCCGGGTCCGGCTGGTGTCGTTCCCCAGCGGCAGCTCGACCCTGGTCCCCGGGGCGCTGGCCGCCCTGCGCGCCGCGCATCCCGGCACCCGGGTCTCGCTGGTCGAGGCGGAGCCGCCGCGCTCGGTGGAGATGCTCCGCGACGGCGACTGCGACATCGCGCTGGCCTTCCGGTACGGGGAGGCCTGCGGCGAGTGGGACGACCTCGTGGTCCGTCCGCTGCTCGCGGACCGGCTGATCGGGCTGGTCCCCGAAGGGCACCGGCTGGCCGACGCGGGGACGGTGGGCATCGGGGAGCTGGCCGGGGAACCGTGGATCGCCGGCTGCCCGCGCTGCCGCCGTCAGCTGGTGGAGGTCTGTGAGACGTCCGGGTTCACCCCCCGGATCGACTTCGCCACCGACGACTACCCGGCGGTGATCGGCCTGGTCGGGGCCGGTCTCGGCGTGGCCGTGCTGCCGGAGCTGGCCATCGAGTCGGTACGCGCCAAGGGGACCCGCACCGTGACGGTGGAGCCCGCGGTGGAGCGGGAGATCGTCGCGCTCACCCTCCCGGACCTCGCGCAGGTCCCCGCGGTGGCGGCCACCCTGGACGAGCTGGCCCGAGCGGCCACGCGCTGACCCGGGGCGGGGCCGGGTTCCAGTGGGTCCGGGGCCGGGTCTTGTGGGTCCGGGGCCGGGGCGCCCGTCCGGCCCGGCGCCGAGGGTCCGGGACCGAGGGTGCCTGCCCGGAGGCCGGGGCGTGTCCGGGACCGGTTCCCGGACAGAAACGTTTCTGCGTTCGATGGCGCCGTGAGGTGTCTCAGGTGGTACCCGGGTTCTGCGGGGCGGCGCCGGAGTGCGTGGTGATCAGACGGTTGCGGGCGCGGCCCATGAGTTCCTCGCGCTCGTCCTCCGTCAGCCCGCCCCAGACGCCGTAGGGCTCGCGGACCGCCAGCGCGTGCGCCGCGCACTCGGCGCGTACCGGGCAGCGCATGCAGACCTCCTTCGCCGAGGTCTCACGGGCGCTCCGGGCCGCCCCGCGTTCGCCTTCGGGGTGGAAGAACAGCGAGCTGTCGACCCCGCGGCAGGCGGCCAGCAGCTGCCAGTCCCACAGATCTGCGTTGGGTCCGGGAAGGCGGGAGAAATCTGCCATTGCGTGTCCCCTCGAAACCTTGCTGAGTCGGTTCGGCTTCCTCGACCGTCGGTGGCCATGTCAGGTGATCGTGGTGGCCGGAGTTCCGACCGTACATCCATGGTGTTAGTAGATGTAAATATGACTTCTTGGGAATCTAGCTACAGACGCCAGGAAAAGTGAAGAAAACCCGCTAAATGGGGCATGTGTGAGGGTGAGCGGATCGATCCGCGGGTGAAGAACACCGCGTCGTTCTCCTCCGTGCGCACCCCCTCACGGAGAGTGCCGAACCAGGCGCTTCGACCCGTAACTCTTTCGAGTGACCGTCGTTGAGAAGGGGGAGGCGGTTGACGGAGAACGAGCTCGGGCAGATGTCCGAGGGGGTCGACCGCACAGGTGACGACTTGTATCAGCCTGGAGGCTCAAGGTGACGCGCATCAGCTGCGGAGGACGGCCATGACATCCGTCCTCGTCTGCGACGACTCCCCGCTTGCCCGAGAAGCGCTTCGCCGGGCGGTCGCGACCGTGCCCGGCGTCGAGCGTGTGACGACGGCGGCCAACGGCGAGGAAGTCCTCCGCCGCTGGGGAGCCGATCGTTCGGATCTGATTCTGATGGACGTACGCATGCCCGGCCTGGGGGGTGTGGAGACGGTCCGGCGGCTGCTCTCGGCCGACCCCGGCGCCCGGATCATCATGCTGACCGTCGCCGAGGACCTGGACGGGGTCGCGCTCGCGGTCGCCGCCGGTGCCCGCGGCTATCTGCACAAGGACGCCTCACGCGCCGAGTTGCGGGCCACCGTGACCCAGGCGCTGGCCGATCCGACGTGGCGGCTGGCCCCGCGCCGGCTGCGGTCCGCCGAGATGGGGGCAGCGCCGACGCTCACCGCGCGGGAGATCCAGGTGCTCGAAGGGATGAGCCACGGCCGTTCCAACGCGGAGATCGGACGTGAGCTCTTCCTCTCGGAGGACACGGTGAAGACGCACGCCAGGCGCCTGTTCAAGAAGCTGGGGGCCTCGGACCGCGCGCACGCCGTGGCGCTCGGCTTCCGCTGGGGCCTGGTCCGCTGACCACCGCGGCGGCCCGGCTGCCGTACGGTCCCGTCCGCATCCGGCGGACGGGATTCCGATGGCGCCGGCCCCGCCGCCGTACCGACCCCGCCAGTGGTATGTGACGCTTCCCGGCCGATGCCGCATCCTTGAGGTGTGGAGTTCCTCGGGAACGATTCGGTCGAGCGGAAGGGGAGGGCGCAGGACATGACATCCGGCGCACCCGCTCATAACGCTTCGGTGCACAACTCGGGACGCGATGCCACGGATCAGACGGCCTCAAGGCACCATGGTCCGATGCGTGACGACGGGACGACGGTGATCGGTGCTCTGGTGCACCGTGCCGTCGACGGTGACGCGCAGGCCACCCATGATCTGCTGGCTCACGTCCACCCCCTCGCCCTGCGGTACTGCCGGACCCGGCTGAGCCGGCTGCCCGGTGACGCCCGTCACTTCGTGGAGGACCTGGCGCAGGAGGTCTGCGTCGCGGTGCTGATGGCGCTGCCGCGCTACAAGGACACCGGAAGGCCCTTCGAGGCCTTCGTCTTCGCCATCGCCGGCCACAAGGTCGCCGACCTCCAGCGCGCCGCGATGCGCCATCCCGGATCGACGGCCGTGCCCTCCGACGAGATGCCCGAGCGGCCCGACGACTCGCTCGGCCCGGAGGAGCGCGCGCTGCTCAGCAGCGACGCGGCCTGGGCGAAGAAGCTCCTCGCCAACCTCCCGGAGAACCAGCGGGAGTTGCTGGTCCTGCGGGTCGCGGTCGGGCTGACCGCCGAGGAGACCGGACAGATGCTGGGGATGTCGCCGGGCGCGGTCCGGGTCGCCCAGCACCGCGCGTTGAGCAGACTGCGGGCCCTCGCGGGGCAGTAGGGCGACCCCGCGGTCCGCGAGCCGGACCGGTGGGAGCTTCGTCACCCTGCCCGCGCGAGGACCCCGGCCCGGCCTGCCCGGGGCATGGTGGGATCGCACGGAAGTTCCAGGTGATCTTGATCGTGGAATGAGACGGCCCGCGAGCCCGTTAGCATGGACATCCGCACCGATCAAGGCCATTTGGGGAAGGTGTCATGACTGCAAACGTCGACGGAGTGCCCGAGAAATTCGCGAGGCTCGGGCTGACGTACGACGACGTGCTGCTGCTGCCGGGCGCGTCGGAGGTCCTGCCCAACGCGGTCGACACCTCGTCCCTCATCTCGCGCAACGTGCGGGTGAACATCCCCCTGCTGTCGGCCGCCATGGACAAGGTGACCGAGGCCCGGATGGCGATCGCCATGGCCCGTCAGGGCGGCGTCGGCGTCCTGCACCGCAACCTCTCGGTCGAGGACCAGGTGAACCAGGTCGACCTGGTGAAGCGGTCCGAGTCGGGGATGGTCACCGACCCGATCACCGTGCACCCCGACGCCACGCTCGGCGAGGCGGACGCGCTCTGTGCGAAGTTCCGCATCAGCGGGGTGCCGGTCACCGACTCCGCGGGGAAGCTCCTCGGCATCGTGACCAACCGTGACATGGCCTTCGAGTCGGACCGGGGGCGCCAGGTGCGCGAGGTCATGACGCCGATGCCGCTCGTCACCGGGCGGGTCGGGATCTCCGGCGTGGACGCCATGGAGCTGCTGCGCCGTCACAAGATCGAGAAGCTGCCGCTGGTCGACGAGGCCGGCATCCTCAAGGGCCTCATCACGGTCAAGGACTTCAAGAAGGCCGAGCAGTACCCGAACGCCGCCAAGGACGCCGAAGGCCGTCTGCTGGTCGGCGCGGCCGTCGGCGCCAGCCCCGAGGCGCTGGACCGTGCCCAGGCACTCGCCTCCGCCGGGGTGGACTTCCTGATCGTGGACACCTCGCACGGACACAACAGCAACGCCCTCGACTGGATGGCGAAGATCAAGTCGAGCGTCGGCGTCGACGTCATCGGCGGCAACGTCGCCACCCGCGACGGTGCGCAGGCGCTGATCGACGCCGGTGTCGACGGCGTGAAGGTCGGCGTCGGCCCCGGTTCGATCTGCACCACCCGTGTGGTCGCCGGTATCGGCGTCCCGCAGGTCACCGCGATCTACGAGGCCGCGCTCGCCGCGCGTGCCGCGGGTGTCCCCGTGATCGGCGACGGAGGCCTTCAGTACTCCGGCGACATCGGCAAGGCGCTGGCCGCCGGCGCGGACAGCGTGATGCTGGGCAGCCTGCTCGCGGGCTGCGAGGAGTCGCCGGGCGAGCTGCTCTTCATCAACGGCAAGCAGTTCAAGTCGTACCGGGGCATGGGCTCGCTGGGCGCCATGCAGTCCCGTGGCCAGGGGCGGTCGTACTCCAAGGACCGCTACTTCCAGGCCGAGGTGTCCTCGGACGACAAGCTTGTCCCCGAGGGCATCGAGGGGCAGGTGCCCTACCGCGGCCCGCTGGCCAACGTCCTGCACCAGCTGGTCGGCGGCCTCCGCCAGACCATGGGGTACGTCGGTGCCGCCTCCGTCGACGAGATGGAGAGCAAGGGCCGCTTCGTGCGGATCACCTCGGCGGGGCTCAAGGAGAGCCACCCGCACGACATCCAGATGACGGTCGAGGCGCCGAACTACAGCAGGAAGTAACGCGTCAGCACAGGTGAGGGGCGGGCCGGGGTTCCCGGGACCGCCCCTCACGCGTGCGTCGGGGATACTGGACAGCGCAGACGTAGAGGGAAAGGCCACACCATCGTGACTGAGATCGAGATCGGGCGCGGCAAGCGCGGCCGCAGGGCGTACGCGTTCGACGACATCGCCGTCGTACCGAGCCGGCGTACCCGTGACCCGAAGGAGGTCTCGATCGCCTGGCAGATCGACGCCTACCGTTTCGAGCTGCCGTTCCTGGCGGCCCCCATGGACTCGGTGGTCTCGCCGCAGACCGCGATCCGCATAGGGGAGCTGGGCGGCCTCGGCGTCCTCAACCTCGAAGGGCTGTGGACGCGGCACGCCGACCCGCAGCCGCTGCTCGACGAGATCGCCGAGATGCCGGTCGAGAGCGCGACCGCCCGGCTCCAGGAGATCTACTCCGCGCCCATCCAGGAGGAGCTGATCGGGCAGCGCATCAAGGAGGTGCGCGACTCCGGTGTCGTCACCGCCGCCGCGCTCTCGCCGCAGCGCACCGCGCAGTTCTCCAAGGCCGTCGTGGACGCGGGCGTGGACATCTTCGTCATCCGCGGTACGACGGTCTCCGCCGAGCACGTCTCGGGCGCGGCCGAGCCGCTCAACCTGAAGCAGTTCATCTACGAGCTGGACGTCCCGGTGATCGTCGGCGGCTGCGCCACGTACACCGCGGCCCTGCACCTGATGCGTACGGGCGCCGCCGGTGTCCTGGTCGGCTTCGGCGGCGGCGCGGCGCACACCACGCGCAACGTCTTCGGCATCCAGGTCCCCATGGCGACCGCGGTCGCCGATGTGGCCGGGGCCCGCCGCGACTACATGGACGAGTCCGGCGGCCGGTATGTGCACGTCATCGCGGACGGTGGCGTCGGCTGGTCGGGAGACCTCCCGAAGGCCGTCGCCTGCGGTGCGGACGCCGTGATGATGGGCTCCCCGCTGGCCCGCGCGACGGACGCGCCGGGCCGTGGCCGGCACTGGGGGATGGAGGCCGTGCACGAGGACGTGCCGCGGGGCAAGCTGGTCGACCTCGGCTCGGTGGGCACCACGGAGGAGGTCCTGACCGGGCCGTCGCACAACCCCGACGGGTCGATGAACATCTTCGGCGCCCTGCGCCGCGCGATGGCCACCACCGGGTACAGCGACCTCAAGGAGTTCCAGCGCGTCGAGGTGACGGTGGCGGACTCGCAGCACCGCCGCTGACCCGCTCCTCCTCATACGCCGGGGCCCGGACCACGCATCGCGGTCCGGGCCCCGGCGTGTGTACGGGCGCGGCTCAGCCGACGGCCTTCCTGGCGCCACCGAAGGCGGCGACCGGGCCCAGGAGCAGGAAGAGGTACGTCATGAAGTCGGCCTCCTCCTTCCAGACGTCCAGCAGGGCGCCGAAGCGGTCGAAGAAGATCTCGGAGAAGCTGACGTGCAGGGCGTCGGCGACGATCATCGACATGCCGATGAGCTGGCCGAAGAAGACGGCCACCAGGGAGAAGACGACTCCCGCGCCGATGACGGCCGGGTTGGAGCCGCCGACCTTGCTGCCGACGAAGCCGACCAGGAAGCCGACGCCGACGGCCGCGTACCCGATCTCGCGCTCGATGGACCCGGCGATCACCCCGTAGAGGATCGCGGCGACGATCGCGGCGCCGAGAGCGGCCGCCACACCGAGGCCGATGTTGGTGCGGGCCGGGGGCGCGGGCTGGAACGGGGCGCCGCCGAACTGGCCGGGCTGCGCGCCCGGCTGCTGCGCGAACGGGTTGCCGGTCGGCGCGGCGGGCTGCGGCGGGTACGGGGCCCCGGGCTGCGGCGGGTTCGGGCCGCCCGGCTGCTGCGCGTACGGGTTGCCGTCGGTGGGCTGCCCGCCGCCGTAGGGCTGCTGGGGCGGGTTCGGCGGCTGCACGGGCTGGCTCATGGTGGTGTTCCCCCTGTGACGGATGCGCACTGCTGTGCGACGAGTGACGCCGCAGGCTAGCAGGCCGGACCGACACCGGGCGGCGGGAATCCCGTGGGGCGCCTGGGTCCTAGAGCCGGTGCGCGGCGCCGGCCGGGGTCGCTCCCCTTGTGTCCAGGAGGAGTTGGGCCTTCACGGCCAGTCCCTGGAGGTCGTAGGTGCGGTGGTGCTGGAGGAGGACCGTCAGGTCCGCGCCGGCCGCCGCCTCGTAGAGCGAGTCGGCGCGCGGGACGGGCAGGTCGCGCACCCGCCAGTCCAGGACGAGGGGGTCGTGGTAGCCGATCTGGGCGCCCATGTCCATGAGGCGGTTCGCGATCTCGCGGGCGGGGGAGGCCTCCTGGTCGGCGAGGTCCGGCTTGTAGGTGACGCCGAGCAGCAGCACCCGGGCGCCCCGGACGGACTTGCCGTGCTCGTTGAGCAGGGTCGCGCAGCGCTGGATCACATAGCCCGGCATCCGGTCGTTGATCTCCTTGGCCAGCGAGACCATGCGCAGCGGGTGGCCGGGGGTGTGTCCGCTGTACGGGAAGTAGCCGGGGTCCAGCGGGACGCCGTGGCCTCCGACCCCCGGCCCGGGGCGGAAGGGCTGGAAGCCGAACGGCTTCGTCTCGGCGCACCTGATGACGTCCCAGAGGTCCACCCCGAGGTCGTGGCAGAGCACCGCCATCTCGTTGACCAGGGCGATGTTGACGTGCCGGAAGTTGGTTTCGAGGACCTTCGTCATCTCGGCCTCGCGCGGCCCCCTGGCCCGGACGACCTTGTCCGTGAGCCGTCCGTAGAAGGCGGCGGCGGACTCGGTGCAGGCGGGGGTCAGGCCGCCGATGACCTTGGGCGTGCGGGCGAGGGTGCGGGCGCGGTTGCCGGGGTCGAGGCGGCCGGGCGAGTGGGCGAGGTGGAAGTCGCGTCCGGCGCGCAGGCCCGAGCCCTCCTCCAGGAGCGGGCGTACGACGTTCTCGGTGGTGCCGGGCGGGACGGCCGACTCCACCAGGACGGTGGTGTGCGGGCGCAGCCGGGCGGCCAGGGCGCGGGTCGCGTCGGTGACGGCGCCGAGGTCCAGGGTGCGGTCCGGGCCGAGCGGGGTGGGGGCGCAGATCGCGGCGGTGCGGACCCGGCCGAGTTCGGCGGGGTCCGCGGTGGGCCGGAAGCCCCCCGAGAGCATCCGGCGGATCTCGGAGGCGCTGAGGGATCCCTCGACCGGAGTACGGCCGGCGGACAACTCGGCGTGCGGCCGGGGGTCGGTGTCGTACCCGACCGTCTGGATCCCGGCGGCGACGGCCGCCTGGGCAAGGGGCAGGCCGAGGTGGCCGAGTCCGATGACAGCGAGGTCTGCGGGCATGGTGGAGGGCCGTCCTTCCCTAGCGCCTGATCCAGACGAAAGGCCTTTAAGACCAAAAGGCAGAAAGCGCAACTGCTGTGGACAGTGCAATGTCAGACTAGGCGTATATATGACCTATATGTCGCATTCATCGGGTCTCGTCGACCGGGTGTTGTCCACAGGCGGTGGCTGAAGTCGCGGAGCGCGGACAGAATCGAGGGGTGGGTGTGGTCGTCCGGCCGTGGAGCCGGTCCCGCCCCCACGCCGCAAGCACCCAGATGACCGGAGTACCGGGAGTACCGGGAGGCAGCAGTGAGGACAGCGACACTGGGACCCGCGGAGCGCGCCGAGGCGCTGGCCGCGATGGCCGAGCGCGAACTGGACGTGCTGGTCGTGGGGGCGGGCGTGGTCGGCGCCGGGACCGCGCTGGACGCCGCCACCAGAGGGCTCTCGACCGGCCTCGTGGAGGCGCGGGACTGGGCGTCGGGGACGTCCAGCAGATCGAGCAAGCTGATCCACGGGGGGCTGCGCTATCTGGAGATGCTGGACTTCACGCTCGTGCGGGAGGCACTGAAGGAGCGCGGGCTGCTCCTGGAGCGGCTGGCCCCGCACCTGGTGAAGCCCGTGCCGTTCCTCTACCCCTTGCGGCACAAGGGGTGGGAGCGGCTGTACGCGGGCTCGGGCGTCGCGCTGTACGACGCGATGTCGGTGTCCTCGGGCCACGGCCGCGGACTGCCCATGCACCGGCACCTCTCGCGCCGCCACGCGCTGCGCGTGGCACCGGCGCTGCGCAAGGACGCCCTGGTAGGCGCCCTCCAGTACTACGACGCCCAGATGGACGACGCCCGCTATGTGGCGACCCTGGTGCGCACCGCCGCCGGGTACGGCGCGCACGTGGCGAACCGGGCCCGGGTGACCGCGTTCCTCCGGGAGGGCGAGCGGGTCGTCGGCGTCCGGGTGCAGGACGTCGAGGGCGGCGGCGAGTACGAGGTCCGGGCCAAGCAGGTGGTCAACGCGACCGGGGTGTGGACGGACGACACCCAGGCACTCATCGGTGAGCGCGGGCAGTTCCACGTCCGGGCCTCCAAGGGCATCCACCTCGTCGTGCCGAAGGACCGCATCCACTCCACGACCGGGCTGATCCTGCGCACGGAGAAGTCCGTCCTCTTCGTGATCCCGTGGGGACGGCACTGGATCATCGGCACCACCGACACCGACTGGGACCTGGACAAGGCACATCCGGCCGCCTCCAGCGCCGACATCGACTACCTGCTCGAACACGTGAACTCGGTGCTCAACGTCCCCCTGGGCCGGGACGACGTCGAGGGCGTCTACGCGGGGCTGCGTCCGCTGCTGGCCGGTGAGTCGGACGCGACGAGCAAGCTCTCACGGGAGCACACGGTGGCCCACCCGGTGCCCGGACTCGTCGTCGTGGCGGGCGGCAAGTACACGACGTACCGGGTGATGGCGAAGGACGCGGTGGACGAGGCGGTGCACGGGCTGGACCAGCGGGTCGCCCGGTGCGTCACGGAGGAGGTCCCCCTGCTCGGCGCCGAGGGGTACCGCGCCCTGTGGAACGCCCGTGCGCGGATCGCCGCCCGCGCGGGGCTGCACGTCGTCCGGGTGGAGCACCTGCTCAACCGGTACGGCTCGATGGCCGAGGAACTCCTGGGCCTGATCGAGGGTGACGCGCGGCTCGGTGAACCGCTGGCCGGGGCGGAGGACTACCTGCGGGCGGAGATCGTCTACGCCGCCTCGCACGAGGGCGCCCGCCACCTCGACGACGTCCTGACCCGCCGCACCCGGATCTCCATCGAGACCTTCGACCGGGGCACCCGCTGCGCCCGTGAGTGCGCGGACCTGATGGCGCCGGTGCTGGGCTGGGACACCAGCCAGGTGGAACGGGAGGTGGAGCACTACCGCAAGCGGGTCGAGGCGGAGCGGGAGTCGCAGCGGCAGCCCGACGACCTGACGGCGGACGCGGCACGGCTGGGGGCGCCGGACATCGCACCCCTGTAGGGCCGCGCCCCGGCGGGGGCCAGCTCCGCTTCGGGTTCCGACTTCCGGGTTCCGGGTTCGGGTTCGGTTTCCGGTCCGGGTCCGGGTCCGGGGCCCGGACTGGTCCGGGTTCCGGCCGGGTTCCGGTCCCGGTCCCGGTCCCGGTCTCGGTCCGGTTCCGGGTTCCGGGGCGTCAGGGGCCGTGGTCGCCCGGTCTCCAGGCGTCCCTGATCGCGTATCAGGCCTGGCGGCCGCCTTCCGGCGGTGTCCGTCGGCTTCAACTCGCCCTTCCCCGCGAAGGGGAGGGCCGTAGTGGCGGCGAGCGCCCTGGTGAGGCGGCCCGCCCGGCAGCCGTCGGCGGGTGAGATGCCGGTGCCGGCCGCCCGGTCGGTCTCGTAAGGTGCGGAGTCACGGGTCACCGGCCGGAAGCACGGCCGCGGGAGCCTGCCCCTCGACGGCGAGCCGGTGGAGGTAGGACGATGCGGGGGTGCGGTGCGGTCCGCCGGACGGCCCGCGGCCGTCGGCGCGAGCGGAGCCGGCTCCGGCGGGGCGGCGGGCAGAGCCCGGGGTACCGGCAGGGCCGGGGCTCCCCTGGCCGGCCGCGTCGTGGCCGACCCCGGACCCGGGACCATGACCGGTCCCGGGGTGAGGGACAATAAACGCTCTGCCAGGGCGGGTTGATAGCAGAGGGGACGCATGTCGGAGGCGGAGCAGGCACGGGAGCCCCAAGGGGACAAGGAAGGGCGTCTTCTCGCGGGGCGGTACCGGCTCGGGGAGGTGCTCGGCCGGGGCGGCATGGGCACGGTCTGGCGTGCTGCCGACGAGACGTTGGGCCGTACGGTCGCGGTCAAGGAACTGCGGTTCCCCTCGGCCATCGACGAGGACGAGAAGCGCCGGCTGATCACGCGCACCCTGCGCGAGGCGAAGGCGATCGCGAGGATCCGCAACACCAGTGCCGTGACGGTGTACGACGTCGTCGACGAGGACGACCGGCCGTGGATCGTCATGGAGTTGATCGAGGGCAAGTCGCTGGCGGAGGCGATCCGCGAGGACGGGACGCTGACGCCGAGGCGCGCGGCGGAGGTCGGACTGGCCATCCTCGACGTGCTGCGCTCGGCGCACCGCGAGGGCATCCTGCACCGTGACGTCAAGCCGTCCAACGTGCTGATCTCCGAGGACGGCCGGGTCGTCCTCACGGACTTCGGCATCGCCCAGGTCGAGGGCGACCCCTCCGTGACCTCGACGGGCATGCTGGTCGGCGCCCCCTCGTACATCTCGCCGGAGCGCGCCCGTGGCCACAAGCCGGGACCGCCGGCCGACCTGTGGTCCCTCGGCGGCCTGCTGTACGCGAGCGTCGAGGGCTGCCCGCCGTACGACAAGGGCTCGGCCATCGCCACACTGACGGCCGTGATGACGGAACCGGTGGACCCGCCGAAGAACGCCGGTCCACTGACGGAGGTCATCTACGGGCTGCTGACCCGGGACCCCGAGCAGCGGTTGGACGACGCCGGGGCGCGGGTGCTGCTCAACGCGGTGATCAACGCGCCGGAGACGCCCGACGCGCCCCCGGCCGACGCCACGCAGATCATGGCGCTGCCCCCGACCGGTCCGAAGAGCGGGGACAAGGGACCGAAGGGCCCGGGACGCAAGAAGGCGGCGGGCGCGGCCGCCGCGGGGGCCGCGGCGGCGGGGTTCGCGAGCGGCCCGGCGGCCGGTGCGGGCACCGGGGCGATGTCCGGCCCGGCCTCGGGCGGTGTCGCCGGTTCCCGGCCCGGCACGGGTTCGGGCGGGGCTGCCACCGGTCAGGTCCCCGGGTACGGCCCGGCCACGGTCTCCGGACCCGGGGCCCGTGGCCGGTCCGGCAGCGGTCCGGTTCCCGGTGCGGGTACGGGTACGGGTTCCGGTTCGGGTTCGGGTTCCGGTTCCGGGACGGGGGAGAGCACCCGGGAGCGGCTGCGCGGCGCGCTCCGGTCCGCCAGGAACGCCAAGTCCCCGGCCGCCACCGCCTCGGTCTCCGGTCCGGGCGCGTCACCGGGCCGCGCGGGCGGAGCTCCCGCCTCCACCCGCGCCTCGATCACGGACGTCGTGCCGCGCCGCACCCTGGCGATCATCGCGGGCGTCGTCGTGCTCGCGGTGCTGGGTACGGTCCTCGCGCTCACCCTCGGCGGCGACGACGAGGACAAAGGGGCGGGCGGCTCGGCCAAGGGCGACACCACCGCGTCGGCCGGGGCGACGGCCACCGGTGGTGACTCCGGCAAGGGCGACGGGGCGGGCACCGGAGGCGACACGGACAAGGGCGGTGCCAAGGAGGGCCAGGAGGACGGCCAGGGGCAGCAGACCGGCGAGGCGACCGACGACGCGTCACCGTCCGCCCCACAGGACGACCCCCCGGCCGCGGATGCCGTGCCGGACGGGTACAAGAAGGTCTCCGACAGCCAGTTCCACTTCACCATGGCGATGCCCGAGGGCTTCGAGCGCAACGGCACGGCGGGCTCCAACTCCGGCGGCATCTACAACATCGACGGCGGCTTCCCCCGGGTCCAGGTCGACTACAACTCCTCGCCCGGCAACGACGCCGCGGCGGCGTGGCGAGGCCTGCGGGGAGCCGTCGCCGGGAGCAGCAGCGGGTACAAGCATCTCGGCATCCACAAGACCGAGTTCAACGACTATCCGACCGTCGCCGACTGGGAGTTCGTCCGTACCCAGAAGGGCCTGCGGATCCGGGTGCTCAACCGGGGCTTCAAGGTGGACGCCACACACGGCTACTCCATCATGATCAGCTGCGTGGAGAGCGAGTGGGACGGCGCGGAGTGCACCAAGCTGCGCGAGACGGCCTTCGCCACGTTCAAGCCGGCCGACTGACGGGAAGATGATGACGGCCGGTCACGACCGTCGGCCGGCGGCGGGCGGGTGTGCGGGCGGGCCGGACGCCGGGACGCCCGCGTGTACGGACGGGCCGAAGGCGCGGGCGGAGCGGTTGTGTTGGCCGACCCGGCCGCGCGGCGGCGACTTGCCACGTATCGTGAGAGGCCATGGACCGTACGCATCCGGGATCATGGGTCAATTGCACAGCAAGTGACCGCAATTGACGGATTGATGCGGTCTCCGTGACCGGGAGATCGTGCGCTCTGGGGAGGCCTCGTGGACGACTACGCGGGTCGGGTTCTTGCCGACCGCTACCGCCTGCCGCTGCCCCCGTCCGATGCGTACGAACTGGTGGAGACCCGGGCGTTCGACACCTACAGCGGGCAGGAGGTGCTGGTCCGCCAGGTGCCGTTGCCCGAGGTGGTGGACGCGGAGGTCCTGGACGCCGACGGAATGCCGTCGGCGGCGCGGCGGGCCACCGGACGGGCCGTGCGCAGGTCCACCGATCCCGCCGTCCGGCGGGCGATCGAGGCCGCGCAGGCGGCCGCCCAGGTGCCGGACCACCCGCGCCTCGACCAGGTCTTCGACGTGTTCGCGGAGGCGGGATCGCTCTGGATAGTGAGCGAACTGGTCGCGGCCCGGCCGCTCGCCGCGCTCCTCGCGGAGCGCCCGCTCAATCCGTTCCGGGCCGCCGAGATCGGCTCGGACGTGCTCACCGCCCTGCGGGTGCTGCACGCGCACGGCTGGACGCACCGCAACATCACCGTCCGCACGGTGCTGGTCTGCGACGACGGCCGGGTGGTGCTGACCGGCCTGGCGGCGGGGGCCGCCGAGGAGGCGCTGTGCGGGTACGTTCCGGTGCCGCGACCGGACGACGAGGACGGTTACGGGCCGCCGGCGGTCGAGACCGGCCCGACCGGGCCGTACGAAGGGTTCTCGTCCCCGGCCGCCACGCCTGAGCTGGAGACTTCCGACCCGCCGTCGTCCGCCGGGGTACCGGCCGCGCGGGGCCACCTGGAGATCGAGTCGGCGCCGTCGCTCGAAGCCGCCGTGCCGGAGCGCCAGGAGCTCGTCCCGCGCCCGGCCCACCCCGCCGTTCCCGTCGCGGAGCCGGGCGCGGGCAGCGCCGCGCAGTTGCGGGCCGCCCGTGCCGGGGCCATCGCCGCCTACCGGGCGGGCGCCCGCGCGGCGGTCCGCGCCCAGGAGACCCAGCAGCAGGACGGCCCCGCCACCGGTCCGGCGGCGTCCGGCCCCACCGCCGGTCCGGAGGCGACCGGACCTGGCCATGGAAGTGCCTCCGGTCCGGGCGGTGTCTCCGTCTCCGCCGGGGAGGCGTGGCAGGACGGCGGACCAGGGGGCCCGGAGCCCGCGGTGCGGCCGGGCGACCCCGGCGGGCCCGGACGGATACCGGGGCCCGCCGACGCCCCGGGCACCGGTACCGACGCACCGGGCGCGACCAGGCCCGGCCCCGGCTCGTCCGTCACCGGCCTGCCCGCCGGCCGCCCCGGTGGCGGCGAGCCCGGAGCGGGCCCCGCACCGGCCGGGCCCGGTGGTCCGGGGCGGCCCCGGCTGAGCGGGACCTGGGGACGGCCGGTGGAGCCGCCGTACCAGGGGCCGTTCGCCGACGACGACGTCTACGACGACGAGGGGGACGACGAGGACGACGACGGCGACGACGGCATCCTGCCCCCCGGCCGCCGGGTGCATCTCGCCGGTACCTGGGACGACGGCCCCGGCGACGGCCGCCCGGTCCCCGCGGGCGGTTCCGGTGGCGGCTTCGGCTGGGACGAGCCGTGGGCCGAATCCCGGCACGGGGCCGACCGCCCCGACGACCGCCCAGGCGGCCGGAACGACTGGGGCGACGACGACACCGACCACCGCCCCGAGGACCGCCCCGACCGCCTGCCGCAACCCGTGGGCGCCCGTGCCTCCACCAGCGGCTGGGACGAGGTCGTCGCGGGCAGCGGCGGCGAGACCTCCGTCTACCGGGGCCCCGCCACACCGCTCGCAGCCGAACGCGCCCGGCAGGCCCGTATCGCGGTCGTCGGCGCCGTCACCGAGCGGTGGGCGCCCGAACAGGCCGGACCGGTCCACGACAACTGGCAGCTGGCCCCGCCCATCGGCCCCTCCACCGACCTGTGGGCGCTCGGCGCCCTGCTCTACCGGGCCGTCCAGGGCCACGCGCCCTACCCGGAGGAGAACGCGGCCGAGCTCGTCCAGATGGTCTGCGGCGAGCCGCCCGCCTTCGCCGAGGAGTGCGGCCCGCTGCGGCCGGTCGTCGAGTCGCTGCTGCGTCAGGACCCCACCGAGCGCCCCGACTTCGAGGAGCTGCGTGGCTGGCTGCGCTCCCTCGTACGCTCCGCCCCCGAACCGGAGGCGGGCGCCGACGTCGTCACCCTGCCGCCCACGGACACCGACCGGCTGCCCATCGTGCGGCGGCGGGGCGAACTGGTCCGCAGGCGCTGGGGCCGTGGCGCCGCCCAGGGCCGGCACCGCCAGGGCAAGCGGCAGCGCCCCGAGCCGCCGCGTCCCCGGTACGAGAAGCCGCCGCGCGCGCCCCGGGGACCCAAGGAGCCCAAGGAACTGCGGGAGCCCAAGGGCCCCAAGGTGCTGCGCCGGCCTCCGCCCGGCGGAAAGGCGCCGCGACGGCTGGGGCGGCTGCTCCTCGTGCTGATCCTGCTGCTGATGGCCGCCGCCGTGGCCTACGCCGTGCTGTTCATGCCCGGCGCGGACACCGACGCCGACACGGACAACGCCTCCCAGGGCCGGCCCACCGGGTCCGCCTCTCCCGCCCCGGGGAAGAGCCCCTCGGCCGGGGCCTCGGACAAGGCGTCCGCCTCGCCCGGCGGCGGGTCGCAGCGGCCGCAGACCAGCCGCTCCGCCGCCGCCGTCGCCTCCGGTTACGCGCTGCGGAAGGACGCGGAGGGCTTCGAGGTCGGCGTGCCGAAGGACTTCCAGCGCAGCCCGGCCAACACACAGCGTCAGATCGTGTACGGAAGCGACGGATTCAGTGTGCTGATCGTGCCCGGCCGGGACTCCGTCAAGGCCAACGGCGCCGACCCGCTGGACTACCAGCGCACCAAGGAACCGGAGTTGCGCCCCTTCCGGGAGTCCAGCTGGGCCAGCTCGTCGGGTGTGCGACGCGTCGATGTCGGACAACAGGTCATGGCCGAGGGGCAGTTCACCTGGCAGGAGAGCGGCGGCCGTGAGGTGTATGTCCGCAATCTGGTCATGATCGTGTCCGGTCGGTACCACATCGTGCAGGTCATCGGCCCGGTGAACGAGCGTGACAAGGTGACCGGCATCTACGAACAGGCCGTCGCCACCTACCGTGTGAGTTCCTGACGGAGAGTCGGCGGACGCGACAAGCATCACAGTGCGGTCTCGTGGGCGATGCGCGGTTACGCGCCACCGCTTCCCCTCCGTAACCTGGGAGTTCGAGGGAATGGGGCGGGGACACACGTGGAACAGGCGCAGGGTACGGAGTCGGGGCTCGTGCTGGCGGGCCGGTACCGGCTCGGTGACGTCCTGGGGCGCGGCGGTATGGGCAAGGTGTGGCGCGCCCATGACGAGGTGCTCCACCGCACCGTCGCCGTCAAGGAGTTGACCGCCGGACTGTACGCGGCCGAGGCGGACCGGGCCGTGCTCCACGCCCGTACGCAGAAGGAGGCGCGGGCCGCCGCGCGGATCACCCACCCCGGTGTCGTCACGGTCCACGACGTCATCGAGTACGACAACCGGCCCTGGATCGTCATGCAGTACGTGGACGGGCCCTCGCTCGCCGACGCGACGAAGGAGACCGGCGAGATCGAGCCACGCGAGGCGGCCCGCATCGGTCTCCATGTGCTCAGCGCCCTCCAGGCCGCGCACAGCGCGGGCGTGCTGCACCGGGACGTGAAGCCGGGCAACGTCCTGCTGGCCCGGGACGGCCTGGTGCTGCTGACCGACTTCGGGATCGCCGCGATCGAGGGCGACTCCACCATCACCCGGACCGGCGAACTGGTGGGCTCCATCGACTACCTGGCGCCGGAGCGGGTGCGCGGCGGCGATCCGGGGCCCGCCTCCGACCTGTGGTCGCTGGGCGCCACGCTCTACACGGCGGTCGAGGGACGCTCCCCGTTCCGGCGTACGTCGCCGATCTCCACCATGCAGGCCGTCGTCACCGAGGAGCCGCCGCACCCGGACCGGGGCGGCGCCCTGGCGCCCGTCATCACGGCACTGCTGCGCAAGGAGCCCGAGGACCGGCCCACGGCCGCGCAGGCCGAACGGATGCTGCTGGACGCGATGGAGGGCCGCAAGCCCCGCGCGGCCCAGGCGCATGTGCCCACGCAGCGCCTGTCCGACGAGGAGATGCACGCGTTCTCGGTTCCGGAGGGGTCCACGGCCCGGCTTCCGCAGGACGCCCTGCCACCGGAGCCCCCGCCCGTCGCCACCTCGGTGCCCACCGTCCGGCGCAGCCGGGGGCGGTGGCGTACGGCGGTCCTGGTCGTGGCGGTGGCGGCGCTGCTCGGCGGGGCGGCGGGGCTGGTCGCGATGAAGATGGGCGGACGCGACGGGGGGTCGGGCGTCGTCGCGGAGGAGCAGGGCACCGCCGGTCCGGACACCCCGACGCCGTCCGGATCGTCCGAGGAGTCGTCCGGGGCGTCCGGCCCGTCCGAGGAGTCGAAGGGGTCCGGGTCCTCGGAGGAGCCGGCCTCCGACGCGCGGCCCGCCGCCAAGGAGGTCCCCGACGGCTGGAAGCGCGTCGAGGACCCCGAGGGCTTCAGCCTCGCCGTACCGGAGGGCTGGACCCGGCAGACGGACGGCGGCCAGATCGACTACACCCCGGACAACGGGGCGCACCGGATCCGGATAGGCGTCGATCCCGACCCCGACTTCGACACCCCGTACGCGCACATGCTCGGCATCGAGAAGGACCTCGCGGCCCGGCTGCCCGCGTACGAGCGGCTGACGCTGCACTCGAACATCTTCCGCGACCGGCCCGGCTCCCTGTGGGAGTTCACCTGGACGGAGTCCAAGGACCACCCGGGCCCGCGCCACGGGATCGACCAGATGTACTTCGGTGAGCCCGGCGGACCGGAGTACGCGCTGTACATGACCGGGCCCGAGGAGGACTGGGCGGAGACCCGGCAGCTCTTCGAGACGATGCTCCGCAGCTGGCAACCCCCGGCACAGGACGGCTGACGCCCTCCTCGGGGAGGGCCGGGCGCGGGCACCGGGCACTCCTGACGACGGAGCGCACCGGGTACCCCGGACGGCGGACCGCGCGCCGGCCACTCGGCCGGCGGTCTCCGGGCGGCGGTCTCCGAAACCGCCGGGAAAAAGATCCGCGCCGAGGCCGACAGGGGGACGAGCCGGCCCGGATCACGACCGGCGACGGACAGAGAGCCCCTGATCAGCGGTTATGTCGCCAGTGATCACTGGCCGGGTTGCCGGGCGCGGCCGAGGGCGTGCGCGGGGACGGCGAAAACCTGTTACCGACGGGTACCCAAAGCGGGCGACGCGGCATACTCTCGCCCTCATGACGGACTCGCAGGCCCCCTCGACCACCGCCGCCGCTTCCGCCGCCCGCGCCGGCACCAACCCGGTGGCCGCCGCCCCCGCGGGGGCGCGTACCGCCGCCGACGTGGTCACCCCCGAGGTGATCGCGCGGCTGACCCGCGGAGTCGTCGGCTCGGGCCGTACGGCGAGCCACGCCCCGTTCACCGGCGGCAGGCTGGCGGAGCTGCCCGAGTCCACCCCCGAGGACGTGGAGACCGCCTTCGCACGCGCCCGCGCCGCCCAGCCCGCCTGGGCCGCGACACCCGTGGCCACCCGGGCCGCGGTGCTGCTGCGCTTCCACGACCTGGTCCTGCGACGCCAGACCGAGATCCTGGACCTCGTGCAGCTGGAGACCGGCAAGGCCCGCCTGCACGCGCACGAGGAGGTGCAGGGCGTCGCCGTCACCGCCCGGCACTACGGGCGGCAGGCCGCCGCGTATCTGCGCCCCAAGCGGCACACCGGGGTCGTCCCGGTCCTGACGAAGGTCACCGAGCTGCGCCAGCCGCGCGGGGTCATCGGCCAGATCACCCCCTGGAACTACCCCCTCGCGCTCTCCGTCGGGGACGCGCTGCCCGCCTTCGTCTCCGGCAACGCCGTCGTGATGAAGCCCGACACGGAGACCGCGCTGACCGCGCTGTGGGCCCGTGAACTGCTGATCGAGGCGGGGCTGCCCGCCGAGGTGTTCCAGGTGGTCATCGGGGACGGCCCCGTCGTCGGCCCCGAGGTCGTCGCCCGCGCGGACTACGTCTCCTTCACCGGCTCCACCCGCACCGGCCGCGACGTCGCCCAGCGCGCCGCCGCCCGGCTGATCGGCGTCTCGCTGGAACTCGGCGGCAAGAACCCCATGCTCGTCCTCGCCGACGCCGACGTGGAGAAGGCCGCCGCCGGTGCCGTCCGCGCCTGCTTCTCCTCCGCCGGGCAGCTCTGCATCTCCATCGAGCGGCTGTACGTCCACGAGTCGGTCGCGGACGCCTTCGTGGAGCGCTTCGCCGCCCGGACGAGGGCCATGCGCCTCGGCGCGTCCCTCGCGTACGGCGCCGACATGGGCTGCCTCGCCGGTGAGCGGCAGCTGGAGACCGTCGTCCGGCACGTCGACGAGGCCGTGGAGAAGGGCGCCACCCTGGTCGCCGGAGGGGTCGCCCGCCCCGACATCGGTCCGCACTTCTACGAGCCGACCATCCTCGACCACGTCCAGGAGCCGATGGCCGTCTGCACCCAGGAGACCTTCGGCCCCGTCGTCTCCCTCTACCGCTTCACCGACGAGGAGGAGGCGGTGGCCGCCGCGAACGCCACCCCGTACGGCCTCAACGCCAGCGTCTGGACCAAGGACGCCCGGCGCGGCCGGGCCGTCGCCGCCCGGCTGCGGGCCGGCACCGTCAACATCAACGAGGGGTACGCCCCCGCCTACGGCAGCGTCCGGTCCCCGATGGGCGGCATGAAGGACTCGGGCCTCGGCCGCCGGCACGGTTCCGAGGGCATCCTGCGCTACACCGAGGCCCAGACCGTGGCCCACCAACGGCTGATCCCGCTCGCCCCGTCCTTCGGGATGGACGACGAGAAGTACACCGCCTTCATGAGCCGCGCCCTCCAGGCGATGAAGACCTTCCGGCTGCGCTGACCCGCCGCCGCCCCGCCCGTTCCGCCTTCCTTCACCGGCCTTTCTTACCGAGGAGAGCCATGTCCCAGGACAGCCCTGCCCAGAAACCGGCCGGCCCGGCCGTTCCGGCGGCGGACGACGCCGCGTACGACTACGACGTCCTCGTCGTCGGATCGGGCTTCGGCGGCGCGGTCTCGGCCCTGCGGCTGAGCGAGAAGGGATACCGCGTCGGCGTCCTGGAGGCAGGCCGCCGCTTCACCCGCGAGACCCTCCCCAAGAACTCCTGGGACATCAAGAACTACCTGTGGGCCCCGGCGCTGGGCCTGTTCGGCATCCAGCGGGTGCATCTGCTCGGCAAGGTGATGGTGCTGGCCGGCGCGGGCGTCGGCGGCGGCTCCCTCAACTACGCCAACACGCTGTACGTGCCGCCCGCGCCGTTCTTCGAGGACCGCCAGTGGGCCGGCATCACCGACTGGAAGGACGAACTGGCCCCGTACTACGACCAGGCCACCCGCATGCTCGGGGTCCGGCTCAACCCGACCATGACCCCCGCCGACGTCCACCTCAAGGCCGCCGCCCAGGCTATGGGGGCGGGTGACACCTTCCACCTCGCCCCGGTCGGCGTCTTCTTCGGCGACGGCGAGGACGCCGACGGCACCGCGCGCGCGAAGCCCGGCGCGGAGGTCGCGGACCCCTACTTCGGCGGGGCGGGGCCGTCCCGGCGGGCCTGCTCCGAGTGCGGCGAGTGCATGACGGGCTGCCGCCACGGGGCGAAGAACACCCTGAACGAGAACTACCTCTACCTGGCGCAGAAAGCCGGTGCCGTCGTCCGCCCGATGACCACCGTCGTCGCCGTCACCGACGACCCGGACGGCGGCTACCGGGTTTCCGCCGTACCCACACACCGCCGCCGGAAGGCCACGCCCACCGTCCTGCGCGCCCGCCAGGTGATCGTGGCGGCGGGCACGTACGGGACGCAGACCCTGCTGCACACCATGAAGGACCAAGGCCTCTTGCCCCGGATCTCGGCGCGGCTCGGCGAGCTGACCCGGACCAACTCCGAGGGCCTGGTGGGCGCGCAGACCAGCGACCGCCGCTACCGGAAGAAGCACGGCATCGGGAAGGCCGACTTCACCCGGGGCGTCGCCATCACCTCGTCGGTCCACCCCGACGAGAACACCCATATCGAGCCCGTGCGGTACGGCAGGGGGTCCAACGCGATGGGTGCCATGACCATCCTTCAGGTCCCCTACAGCACACACCGGGTACGGGCCTGGTTCGGCAACGTGGCCAGGCACCCGTGGCTCTCGGTCCGTTCGCTGTCCAACCGGCGCTGGTCGGAGCGGACCATCATCGGGCTCGTCATGCAGTCGCTCGACAACTCCCTGACGGCGTACCGCAAACCGGGCGGCCTCGGCAAGGGGCTGCTCACCGCCCGGCAGGGCCACGGCACGCCCAACCCGACGCAGATCGCGGAGGCGACCCAGGCCGCCACGCTGCTCGCCCAGGAGATCAACGGCTTCCCCGGCTCGAACGTCGGGGAGCTGATGGGGACCCCGCTCACCGCGCACTTCCTCGGCGGCTGCGCGATCGGGGAGAGCGCGGAGACCGGTGTCATCGACCCGTACCACCGGGTCCACGGGCACCCGGGCATCTCGGTGGTCGACGGTTCGGCGGTCTCCGCCAACCTCGGCGTCAACCCGTCGCTGACCATCACCGCGCAGGCGGAACGCGCGATGTCGTTCTGGCCCAACAAGGGCGAGGCGGACCCCCGTCCGGCTCAGGGCGCGGCCTACGAACGGCTGACCGCCGTCGAACCGAAGGCGCCCGCGGTGCCGGAGAAGGCCTTCGGGGCGCTGAAACTGCCGTTCCTGGGCATCCCGGCCGTCCCTCCGAGGGTCGCCGCTCCGCGGACCGCTGATCGGGAGCCCGCCGTTCCGAAGGCCGCCGCCGTTCCGAACCCCGCCGATCGGGAGACCGCGCCGGAGACGACCCCGGACGCCTGAACACCTCGGGCCGGCGCACGGCCTCTGACGGGACGTCAGGGGCTGATCGCCCAGGGGCCAGGCACGCCGAAGGGGCCGCGCCCTCACCGGGCGCGGCCCCTCGGATGCCGGCGGTACGCGCCTTACGCGGCGGCGTCACCGTTCCTGCGGCGTCGCACGACGAACATCGCGCCAGCGCCCAGCACCACGGCCGCGCCGCCCGCCAGGGCGATCATCGGCGTCGAGGAGGACGAACCGGTCTCGGCCAGGCTGCCCGTCAGCTGGGCGGTGCCGGCGTTCGGCTTCGTCGTCGGCGGGACCGGGATCTTGCCGCCTTCCTGGGGCGCGGCGCCGTCCTGGTCACCGGCCTCGACGATCTGGAACTTGTAGCTGACGTCCGTGAAGCACGGGACCGTCTCCTCCTCCTGACCGAAGACGAGCCCGCCGCCGAGGCTGAAGCCCGCACCCACCGGGGCGCTCTTCTTCACCTTGACGCGCAGCGGGATGTCCACCTCGTAGCCCGGCTTGATCGTGTCGGTCGCGCCGACGATGCCCGCCGTCAGACCGCCGTCGGACACGTCCTCCCAGGTTCCCTCGTTGAGGGCCTGGAGCTCGACCTGCTTGGTGGTGAAGAGGTCGTCGCCGTGCTTGTCCGTCGAGGCGCCGGCGAAGAACAGGACGTTGTTCACCGTGTTCTTGGAGTCGTTGTAGGCGTTCAGCCGGAACTTGTGCCAGCCGCTGCCCCGGACGATCTTGCCGGAGAGGCCCTTGACGGACAGCTCCAGCGGGCGCGGCTCGCACACCGGGGTGATCTCGTCGTCCTCGGGGTCCGTGTCCTCCGACGGCGTGGCGGTCGGCGTCGGGGACGCCGGGACCGTCGCGGACGGGGTGGCGGACGGGCTGGTGCTCTCGGACGGCGTCGTGGCCCCGTCCTCGGGCTTCTGGGTCTCCTCGGCGTCCCCCGGCGTCTGGGACGTCTCGTCGTCCGGCGTGGCCGACACCGTCTCCTCGGGCGCGGCGGTCTCGGACGTGGAGTCGGAGGGCTCGGGGGAGGTGCTCTCCGTCGTCGTGGTGGTCGGCTCGGCGTACGCGGCCGGTGCCGAGAGCAGCGCGAGGGGCGCTATGACGGCGGTGGCGGCGGCGAGCGCCATGGTGCGGCGAAGCTTCATGTTGGGCCTCAGCGGGTCCGTGGGTACCGCGCGGGTTGCGGTACGGCGAAAGGTGAACGGCCTGCCGTTGTGGGGCACGGGACGAGCCGGAGTGTTCGCCATGCATGACCGGTGGAACGGGGCAACGGTTGCCCCCGGCCTCACAGAATCTTTATGTGGTACACGACACACTCCCGCCACACGCCCACCACGCATCCGCCACATCCCCACCACGCCCCCGACGCATCACCACGCGCACTCCGCGGGCGGCCGGTCCCGGGCGTCCCCGGGTCCGGCCGCACTGGGGTGACCGGGCGGCTGTCCCCTGCCGACCGGCCACACGCGCCGGAACGCGGTCCCACGACGTACCTGCGGTACGCCACACGCCCCGGCGGAGCCACGCGTGGTTTCCCATCGATGCCGCCCCTGGCTGGCACGGACACCCGGACCAACGAGGCCGCCGGAGACCGGTCACGCGCCGTACGGGTGAGAACGGGCCCGAACGCGGGTGCGGCCGTACGCCTTCCCGGTCGGGGTGCGCCGGAGCGCGACCCGGCAGGCCGTGCCCCGGCCCCGCCCGCCGGGGGATCCGGGCCCCGCCTGCCAGGAACCCGCCCCGGTGGCGTCACACCCGGCCGCGGCACAGCTCCAGCAGCGTCATGGCCAGCGCGGTGCCCGGCTTGCCGAGCGCCTGGCTGTAGTGGCCGAGGACGTCCATCTCGCGGGAGAGGTTCACCCGACGGCCGCCGGAGGTGATCCTCGCCTCCTGGATCACGGCGGAGACCGCCATGCGCTCCTGGACCAGGCCGATGATCCGGTCGTCCAGGGCGTCGATGCGCGCCCTGGCGTCCCCGATCAGCGAGGCGGCCTCGTCGGTGTGCGCGCCGGTCCGCTCGGCGGCCGTCTTCGGGGTGGCGGTGCTGGTCATCTGTGACTCCCGGTGAGGTGCGGCTCCCCGGACCGACCGCCCCGCAACGCCAAGGCGCCCCGGGCCTGTCGGCCCGGGGCGCCTGGAGAGGTGCTTGTCAGTTGCTCAAGCAGCACGACCATGGCAGCCGGCGGGCCGGGTGCCATAGGTAAAGACGAAGGTCGTGTGCTGACGCATGGGCGACAGTATGGACCCGCCCCGGCACCGGGGCCACGCCGGGCCCGGATCGTGAGACGGGAGCCCGGCCCGGCCGGGACGGGCGGGGAGCCCGGTGGGGGAAAGCCGGGCGGCCGGTAGAATCGGGAGGACACACCCCTCTCCACCGCCGGAAGGCCGCCCAGTGCCAGCAGCACCCCCCGCCGCCCCCGACAGCACCACCGACGTGGTTCTCGTAGTCGACTTCGGCGCACAGTACGCCCAGCTCATCGCCCGCCGTGTCCGTGAGGCCCGGGTCTACAGCGAGATCGTCCCGTCCACGATGCCGGTGGCCGAGATGCTGGCCAAGAACCCGCGCGCGATCATCCTGTCCGGCGGCCCGTCCTCGGTGTACGCGGAGGGGGCGCCCAGCCTGGACCGTGCGCTGTTCGAGGCCGGGGTCCCGGTCTTCGGCATGTGCTACGGCTTCCAGCTGATGGCCACCACCCTCGGCGGCACGGTGGACGACAACGGAGCCCGCGAGTACGGCCGGACCGCGCTCGCCGTCTCCAAGTCCGGCTCCACCCTCTTCGAGGGCACCCCCGCCGAGCAGTCCGTGTGGATGTCGCACGGCGACGCCTGCTCCGCCGCCCCCGAGGGCTTCACCGTCACCGCGTCCACGGACGTCGTCCCGGTCGCCGCCTTCGAGAACGACGAGAAGAAGCTGTACGGCGTCCAGTACCACCCGGAGGTCATGCACTCGACCTACGGCCAGCAGGTCCTGGAGCACTTCCTCTACCGGGGCGCCGGCATCGAGCCGGTCTGGACGACCAGCAACGTCGTCGAGGAGCAGATCGCCCTGATCCGCGAGCAGGTCGGCACCAAGCGCGCCATCTGCGGCCTCTCCGGCGGCGTGGACTCCGCGGTCGCCGCGGCCCTGGTCCAGAAGGCCATCGGCTCCCAGCTCACCTGCGTGTACGTCGACCACGGTCTGATGCGCAAGGGCGAGACCGAGCAGGTGGAGAAGGACTTCGTGGCCGCCACCGGCGTCCAGCTCAAGGTCGTCGACGCGGAGAAGCGCTTCCTGGACGCGCTGGCCGGGGTGTCCGACCCGGAGCAGAAGCGGAAGATCATCGGCCGGGAGTTCATCCGGGTCTTCGAGCAGGCCCAGGCCGAGATCGTGGCCGAGGCCGCCGGTGGCGAGGACGTCGCCTTCCTCGTCCAGGGCACCCTCTACCCCGACGTGGTGGAGTCCGGCGGCGGCACCGGCACCGCCAACATCAAGTCCCACCACAACGTGGGCGGCCTCCCCGAGGACATCGAGTTCCAGCTCGTGGAGCCGCTGCGCCAGCTGTTCAAGGACGAGGTCCGGATGGTCGGCCAGGAGCTCGGCCTGCCCGACGAGATCGTCCAGCGCCAGCCCTTCCCCGGCCCCGGCCTCGGCATCCGTATCGTCGGCGAGGTCACCAAGGAGCGGCTCGACCTGCTGCGCGAGGCCGACGCCATCGCCCGCGAGGAGCTGACGGCGGCCGGCTTGGACCGTGACATCTGGCAGTGCCCCGTGGTCCTGCTCGCGGACGTGCGGAGCGTCGGCGTCCAGGGCGACGGCCGTACGTACGGCCACCCGATCGTGCTGCGCCCGGTCTCCTCCGAGGACGCGATGACGGCCGACTGGTCGCGCCTCCCGTACGAGACGCTGGCGAAGATCTCCACCCGCATCACCAACGAGGTCGCCGAGGTCAACCGCGTGGTGCTCGACGTGACGAGCAAGCCGCCGGGGACCATCGAGTGGGAGTGACCCCAGCTCCCTGAGGACCTCCGAGGTCAACGACGGTGCCGTCGTCCATTCGTTTGGGCGGCGGCACCGTCGTACGTGCTGGGTACGCTGGCCGAGGAGACGAGACTCTGCCCCATGGGAGCAATCATGAGTGCCGCACCCGACGACGAACTGACCGAGCCCTACCGCTACCCCGTGCCCCCGCCCCAGGGCTGGGTCGCGGAGGACCTCGACCGGCTTCCGGACCTTCCGCGGCACACGGAGCTGATCGACGGGAGTCTCGTCTTCATGAGTCCGCAGCGGAAGTTCCACACGCGCGTGATGTGGCTTCTGGAGAGGGCGTTGCTGGGGTGTCTGCCAGACGGTCTGGACGTCGACCGGGAGATGAGTGTCAAGCTCGACACCAGGAACCGGCCGGAACCGGATCTGCTGGTCTATCGTGCGGAGGCCGACGCCGGAGCAGACCAGACCTGGTACGCACCCGAGGACGTCGTGCTGGTCGTCGAAGTCGTGTCGCCGGACTCCGTCGACCGTGACCGTGACGTCAAGCCCCGTAAGTACGCCGCCGCCGGGATCGCGCACTTCTGGCGGGTCGAGGCCAATGACGACGGCCTGCCCGTCGTCTACGTCTACGAACTCGACCCGGCACTCGAGGCGTACACGCCCACGGGCATCTACCACAACAAGCTCAAGCTGGACGTACCGTTCCCGGTCGAGGCGGACCTCACGGAGCTGTACAGCCGGGGCCGGTAGAACTCGCTGTCCGGGGACGGGGCCGGCGTGCCAGGGTGAGGGCCATGGCCACCGACGACGTACGCGCCCTCATGTCCGCCCCCGGGAACGACCGCCTGATCTGGAACACCCCGCTGTCCGAGGAGCACGCCGCCCGGCTGATCGCCGTCTGCGCGCCCGCCCCGGGGGCGCGGATCGTGGACTTCGGCAGTGGCTGGGGGGAGCTGCTGGCGCGTCTGGTGGAGGCGGCGCCGGGGGCCACCGGGGACGGTGTGGAGACCGACCCGGAGGCCGTGGCGCGGGGGCGGCGGCTGGTCGAGGGGCGCGGGCTCGCCGACCGGGTCTCCTTCCACGAGGTGCCGGCCGCCGCGTACGCGCGGGACGGCTACGACCTGGCCGTCTCCATCGGCGCCGCGCACGCCTGGCCCGGAGGCGCGGCGGAGGCCCTGAGGGCCCTGCGGGCCGCCGTACGGCCCGGTGGCCGGGTGCTGTTCGGGGACGGGTTCTGGGAGCGGGAGCCGTCACCCGCCGCGCTGGAGGGGCTGGGGGCCGAGCCGGGGGACTTCGGCTCGTTGCTGGAGCTGATCAGGCTGGCCGAGTCCGCCGGGCTGCGGGCGCTCCAGGTGACCGTGGCCGATCAGCGCGAGTGGGACCTCTTCGAGTCAGCCGCCAACATCGGCCGGGGCGAGCGCTGGGCGCTGGACCGTCCCGGGCATCCGCTGCACGCCGAGGTGACCGCGGCCGTCGACGCCCGCCGCACCGGCTACTACGGCGGCTACCGGGGGACCCTGGGCCTCGCCTACCTCGTCCTCGGCACCTGACGAACCCGACATTCCACCCCTGGCAATCGCACATGTGTGCAAGGGTTGCCGCCGGGCTGCCCCGATGTGGGCGGATCCCGCTCCGTACGGCACAATTCGCAGAAATCAGAGGCGAGTTGGTTCTGCGAGGGTGGGAAAGGGCGGCGTTCTCCGTGGCGTTGGACGAGGCGAGGGCGAAGAGCACGCACGCGGGCGGCTGCACGTGCGGCGACTGCCCGCACGGAGCGCGCGAGGGACACCGCCGGGCCGTGGCCGCCTTCCTGACGAGACGGGACGAACTGGCCACCGGAAAGGGGCTGCCCGCCGGGGTCGCGCAGTCCGCCTCGGCGTCCCGGCAGTGGGTCTCCGACGAGCTGACCCAGTCGGCCCGCACCCTCGCCGAACGCGGCCGTGAGGCCGGTGACGCCTGGCTCCACACCGTCCGCCGGCGCACCCTGGTCATCGTCTGGGGCGCCGTCGTCCTCCTCGCCCTGGGCGAGTCCTTCACCGCCATCGGCCCCGGCTGGTCCACCGCCCGTACGGCGGGGCTGGCCGCCGGGCTGATCACGGCCGCCCTGCTCACCGGCGCCGCCCACGTGCACCGGGCCCGCGGCGGGCTGCTCGCCCCGCTGATCGGTGAGGACAACCGGCTCTCCACCTCACGCGCCGTCGCCGCCTCCTGGGTGCTGCTCGCCGTCTTCGCGGTCCTGGTCCTCGCCCTCCAACTGGCCGGCGCCTCCGACCACACGGACCGCGACACCCTGATCGAGGGCCTGGACCTGGTCCGCTCGGCCGGGGTGCTGACCGTGCTCGCGCTGGTGTGCGCGGTCGCCGTCGTCGTACGCCGGGTGGTGACCGTACGCGTCCTTGACCAGCGGCTCCAGAAGCTGCGGGCCGACCGGCCACGGGCCGCCGACCTGCTCACCGACGACTCCGGGCGCGGCAGCTTCACCGATGTGCAGTACGTCCTGGTCAGCACGGTGGCCGTGCTGTTCGCCGCGGTCCGCCTGGCCCGCCGCCCCGAGCAACTGCCCGACCTGCCCTGGGGCCTGGCGCTGCTGGTGGCCGTCTCCGCGGCGACCTACTTCGCCGGGAAGTACGCGGAGGGCGGCCGCCCCGTCGTCCTGTCGGTCGTCCGGGCCCGGGAGGCCGGAGACCTGGACGCCCCGATCCGTACCGGCGACGACATCGAGATCCGGGGGGCCGGGTTCGTACCGCCCGGCGCGGGCGGCCCCGACCGCCTCGCCCGGGTCGTCGTCCGGATCGGCCGGGTGCACGTCCACGTCCCGCTGATCCCGGTCGCCGGAGGTTTCGCCAACCCGGCGGACACGGTGCTGACGGTGCCGGTGCCGGTCGAGGTCGAACCGGGCGTCGTGGACGTCCAGGTCATCACGGCGGCGGGCGTCGAGACCGAACCCTGCGCGATCGACGTCACCGACTGAGCCCGCGGGTACGCGCAGGCCCACCCCCTACGTAAGGTCTGTTGAAAGGCCAACGGAAGGCGGGCAGTGATGCAGGGATACGGCACAGGGGCCTACGGGCTGCGGGAGCCGAGGCGTGTCCGGGACCTGGCGCGGCAGTACGCGCTGGTGCCCCTGCGGATCTTCCTCGGCGTCACCTTCGTCTACGCGGGGCTCGACAAGCTGACCGACAGCGCGTTCCTGTCCGCGAGCGGCCCCGGGTCGATCGGCGAGCTGATGGAGTCCGTCCGCGACAGCGCCGCGTTCCCGGGCCTCGTCGATCTCGGGCTGAAGAGCCCCGACGGCTTCGGATACGCCCTGGCGACCGGCGAACTCCTCGTCGGCCTCGGCACCCTGGCCGGGCTGTGGGCCCGGATCGCGGCCCTCGGCGGCGCGCTGATCTCGCTGACCCTGTGGCTGACGGTGAGCTGGCAGTCCACGCCCTACTACTACGGCAACGACCTGGTCTACCTCATGGCCTGGCTGCCGCTGCTGCTCGCCGGAGCCGAGTTCCTGTCCGCCGACGCCCTCCTCGCGTCCCGGCGGCGGCGGAGCCGGTAGCTCACCCACGTCACCGTCGCCGCGCACCAGAGCCCGCCGAGGAACAGCGGGAGGAAGAACGTCCACGGGGCGTCCCAGACCCCCGCCGCGTCCGCCGCGTAGCCGCCGGCCAGGGCCAGCATGACGAGGCCCGCCACCGCGCGGCCGGGCCGGATCTCATGACGTGGCACGGGTGACCTCCACCTGTCCGATGCCGACTTCCAGGGTCAGTTCGACCGTGCCGGCGGGCTTGCTGTCCTCCAGCGGGCCGAAGGTCTGCCGGGTGTGCAGGCCGGTGGCCAGCCGCGTCCCGTCGGGGGCCGGCGTGAACAGCCGGATGTCGCCCAGGCCCGCCTCGGCGTCCACCTTCACCGTCACCCCGTTCGGTACGACGACACGGGCGACGCCCGCCCCGACCTCGACCCGGGTGCGCACCGTGGCGCCCTCGGGGACGGCGAGGCGGGACAGGTCGAGCCTCGCCACCCCGGTGCCCAGCTCGTACCGGGGCTCGACCGTCGCCACCGAGGCCGGCCGCCAGTCCTCGCGGACCCAGTCGGTGCCGATCTCCTTCGGTACGGCCGAGGCGCCCGCCAGCAGGCCCGCGGTGATCACCGCCAGGGTGATCGTGCCGAAGCCGGTACGGCCGAGGAATGAGGCGACCAGCAGACCGAGGCCGAACACCGCGAGGGCGGCGGCGAGCCCGAACTGCAGACTCGTGCCCAGCGGGTGGGTGTCCCAGCTCAGCCCCGTGCCCAGACCGCCCGCGACCAGCGCGAGCAGGAAGACCGGCCCGCCGATCGAACGGGGCCCCCGGGTCTCCGGCGCCCCTCGCGGAGTCAGGAACGGGTCGGTCGTGGTCGTCCCGCGCCGACGCGCGGCCCCGGCGTCGAGCGGCTGGTCCGCGGGACCCCACAGATAGCCCGGACCCATCGGCCCGGTCGTGCCGTCCTTGACGATCGGGTCCCGCCACCAGGACGGGCTGCCCGGCGTGGGCGGCGCCTTCACCTCGGGCGGCGCCCGGGGTGCCTTCACCTCGGCCGGTGCCCCGGGGGCGGGCGGACGCGCGGCCCCGCCGTGGTGCTGCGCCGTCGCGCCCGGCGGCTCCTCGGGGGGCGCCGTCGTGCCCCGGTGCTGGGTCCAGACCGCGAAGCCGACGACGGCCACGGACAGCATCGTCGCGAAGGCGAACATCCCGCCGTTGTGCAGCATCGACAGCAGAAGCCCGCAGCCCACCAGCGCGAAGAGCAGCGCGACCAGGGACGCGCCCTCGACCCGGCCCGACAGCAGCTTGCGCGCCTCGTTCTCCTCCTCGCCCTCCAGGGGCAGCAGGAGCCACGCGAAGCCGTAGAAGATCAGCCCGATGCCACCGGTGACCGCGAGGACGCCGATCACGATCCGGAAGATCACCGGGTCCACGTCGCAGTACCGGCCCAGCCCGCCGCACACCCCGGCCACAGCCTTCTGCCGCGGGCTGCGCTGCAACGGGGGCCGGGGCCCTGGGTGCGGTGCGACACCGGGGGCGGTGTCCTGGGGAACGGTCATGCCTCCATGGTGACGGCCCGTACGCCCCGGCGGGAGACGGGGCGACCCTGGCCGGTCCCTGATATTCCGCTCGGGGATTCCCGGGGGCGGACCGGGGGCGGACAGGGGGGGGCGGGCCGGGGGCGCGGGGGCCAGGGGCCTGGCCGTCACCGGGGCCGGGCGCCGGGTCTCAGGGTCGTCTCCGGGCGGACCCTGATGCCGCCACGGGCCGCCGCGTGTGACCATCGGTCCATGCCATCCGCCACGACCCGAGCCCCGAGCGCTCCCGCACCGGACCTGGAGGAGCCGCCGCCGCGCAAGCTGTACCGCAGCGCCGACGGCCGGCTGCTCGGAGGTGTCGCGCGCGGACTCGGCGGACACGTGGGGCTGCCGGTCGCCTGGGTGCGGTTCCTGTTCCTGGGGCTGTTCTTCGCGGACGGGCTCGGCGCCCTCCTCTACGCGGTCTTCTGGATCGTGGTCCCGCTGGGGGTGGGCGGGGTCGACGCCCCGCGGTCCGTCTTCGAGACCGCGCCGGACGGCCGGCGCCGCCTCCGCAAGCCGGACAAGGGCCAGGCCTTCGCCCTGGTCGCCCTGCTCATCGGTGCCGTGAGCTTCGTCAGCAGCGTCGACATGGGCAACGGCGCCGACCGGTACATCTGGCCCGCCCTGCTCATCGGCGCGGGCTCGGTCCTGGTGTGGCGCCAGGCCGACAACGCCCGCCGGGCCCGCTGGATCGAGGTCGGCCGCCGCCGCCGGGTGCTGCAACTGGCCCGGGGGCTCGCGGGCGTCGCCCTCGTCGGCCTCGGCCTCGCCGTCTTCATGGTGGTCCGCGGCTCGGCGGCCCAGCTCGGCAACGTACTGACCGCCGCGATCGCCGTGCTCACCGGCATCGCACTGCTGGCCGGGCCCTACCTGGTGCGGATGACCCAGGACCTCTCCGAGGAGCGGCTGATGCGCATCCGCGCCCAGGAGCGCGCCGAGGTCGCCGCGCACGTCCACGACTCGGTCCTGCACACCCTCACCCTGATCCAGCGCAACGCGGACGACGGCGGTGAGGTCCGCAGGCTCGCCCGCGCCCAGGAACGGGAGTTGCGTAACTGGCTGTACAACCCCGAGGGCACCGGCAAGGACGAGGACGACGAACCGGAGACGCTGGCCGAGGCCGTCAAGCGCGCCGCCGCCGAGGTCGAGGACAAGCACGGCGTCCCGCTGGAGGTCGTCGTCGTCGGCGACTGCCCGCTCGACGAGAAGCTGACGGCGCAGATGCAGGCCGCGCGCGAGGCGATGGTCAACGCCGCCAAGTACGGTGGCGAGGGCGGTGCCGTACAGGTCTTCGCGGAGGTGGAGGGCAACACGGTCTTCGTCTCCGTACGGGACCGGGGGCCGGGCTTCGACCTGGACGCCGTCCCCGACGACAGGATGGGCGTACGAGAATCGATCATCGGCCGGATGCAGCGCAACGGCGGTACGGCGCGGCTGCGTTCGGTGCCCGACGGGGGCACGGAAGTCGAGCTGGAGATGGAGAGGGCGGGTCAATGACCGAGAACACCGAAGCGACCGGAGGCCCGGAGCGCCGGGTACGGGTCGTGCTCGTCGACGACCACCGGATGTTCCGCACCGGGGTCCAGGCCGAGATCGGCCGCACCGAGGAGACCGGTGTCGAGGTCGTCGGCGAGGCCGCCGACGTCGACCAGGCGGTCACCGTGATCACGGCGACCCGCCCCGAGGTCGTCCTCCTCGACGTCCACCTGCCGGGCGGCGGCGGGGTCGAGGTGCTGCGCCGGTGCGCCCCGATGATGGGCGCGGTCCAGGACCCGGTGCGCTTCCTGGCGCTGTCCGTGTCGGACGCCGCCGAGGACGTCATCGGCGTCATCCGGGGCGGCGCCCGCGGCTACGTCACCAAGACGATCACCGGCAGCGACCTGATCGACTCGGTCTTCCGGGTCCAGGAGGGCGACGCGGTGTTCTCCCCCCGGCTGGCCGGCTTCGTCCTGGACGCCTTCGCCTCGACGGACGCGCCCCCGGTCGACGAGGACCTGGACCGGCTCACCCAGCGCGAGCGGGAGGTGCTGCGGCTGATCGCGCGCGGGTACGCGTACAAGGAGATCGCCAAGCAGCTCTTCATCTCGGTGAAGACGGTCGAGTCCCACGTCTCGGCGGTGCTCCGCAAGCTCCAGCTCTCCAACCGCCACGAACTGACCCGCTGGGCCACGGCGCGACGGCTGGTCTGAGCCGGGTGCCGTCAGGCCGGGGCAGCCAGTGAGATGCCGAGCTTCTCCCCGACCCGGCGGTAGCCGAGGCCCGCGTAGAGCCGCTCGACGTCCGGGTCGCCCGGCTCCAGCCATACGGTGTGGCAGCCACGCTCGAAGGCGCTCGACGTCAGCCAGGCGGCCAGCGCGGCACCGACGCCGCGGCGGCGGAACGGTGCGGCGACGGCGAGGCCGGTCAGTTCGCTGATGCCGTCGGCGGGAGGCGAACAGCAGCCCGTCCCGGCGGACTGCCCGTCCAGCACGGCCAGCGCGGACACCCCGCCGCCGTTCGTGGCGGCCCGCAGCCAGGCGATCTCTCCGTCCTCCGGGTCGCCCTCGCCGCCGAACCCGGTGTGCTGGACGGCGGCGGCCGCGGTGAACTCCGCGTCGGTGACGGGCTCGGTGACGCACAGGCCGTCCACCGGCTTCGGGGCGAGGAAAGTGGCGGGCGTGCAGGCGAGGACCGGGGCACGGCTCTCCACGGTGAAACCGGCCGCGAGCAGGGCGGGTTCGACGGCCGGGGCACAGGCGGGCAGGTACTCCAGGCGGGGCAGCCGGTCGCGCCCGCGCATCGCGGCGACGAGGCCCGCGATGTCCTCGGCGCTGGGTTCCGCGTCCTGATCGGGTATGGCGTAGTTGGCGAACTTCAACGGCCAGCCCGGGTTGTGGCGCACGGTGAAGGGGCCCGAGCGGTAGTGGTCGGGGGAGCGCCGGGCCAGTGTGCGCGTGTAGTGCTGGATGTCGCGGTCCGTCGGCACGGTGGGCCTTCTCTCTCGCGGGGCCGGGCGACCCGGGAGCCTACGCGACCCGGGTCGCTCCCGCGAACGGCATTTCGCTGATCGGCGCGACCCGGACCGGGGCCCCCGGGCGTGGGGCGTGGATCATCTGGCCGCCGCCGATGTAGAGGCCGACGTGGGAGATGCCGGAGTAGAAGAACACCAGGTCGCCCGGGGCCAGTTCGGAACGGGAGACGCGGGTGCCCGCGTCGATCTGGGAGTAGGTGGTGCGGGGCAGGGAGACGCCCGCCGCGCGCCAGGCGGCCTGGGTGAGGCCGGAGCAGTCGAAGGAGTCGGGGCCGGTGGCGCCCCAGACGTACGGCTTGCCGAGGGCCGTGAACGCGAACGCGACGGCCTGTGCGGCGCGGGCGTTGGGGGCCGCGGCCAGGCCTCGGGGCGCGCTCCGGTCGGCGCGTGCGGAGCCGGTGGAGCGGTCGTAGGCGGCGCGCTGACCGGCGTCCAGGGTGGCCAGGAGCTTCTGGGCGTCGGCCAGCTTGGCGCGGACCGCGTCCTTGTGCTTCTTCAGCTCGGCCCGGCGGGAGGCGAGGGCGTCGAGCTCGTTCTCGGCGCGGGCGCGGAGTTGGGCGATCTCGCTCATCTGCCGGCGTACGCCGTTGAGCGCGCCCGCCTGGCGGTCGAGCGCCCGGTCCTCGTAGGAGGCGCGGGCGAGGTACTGGTCCGGGTCGGAGGAGAGGGCCAGCCGGACGGCGGGGTCGATGCCGCCGCCGCGGTACTGGGCGGTGGCGTAGGAACCGAGGGCGTTGCGCGCGGCGTTGAGGCGTTCGGTCCTGCGGGCGGCCTCGTCGCGCAGCGCGTCGAGGGACTTCTCCGCGGCGGCGGCCTTCTCCTTGGTGCCGTTGTACTTCTCGGTGGCGATCTCGGCGTCCTCGTACAGCCGGTCCACCTTGGCCTTGACCTGTGCCGGGGTGAGCTGGGGCTCGGCCTGTGCGGCGCCTTCGAAGGCGGTGGCGGTCGCCGCCCCGGCGAGGGCCAGGGAGGCCGCGGTGCGGGCAGCAGGCCCGGTGAACAGGCGCTGCTTGGGTTTGCGGTGAGCGGCTTTGCGCTGGGCGGCCACGGGGGCGTGGGTCCTTCCGTTCGACTGCCCGTCGGGAGGTGCCGGCGGGCCCGCCGGATTCCGGCGGTACCTGGAAGGGACGCTAAGCCCGGGACACCGGCAGGAGTCGTAATGACTGCTATTTGCCCTGGTGTGACGTTTCGGTTATCGAACATGACCGCAATGGATAAACGGAGTCCGGTAGTCCGTTCTGCTCGCGAGCATGCTCGTAGGTAAGTCGTACCTGACTGAAGAGTGGTGATATGGCCGTGGCTAGGCTGCGGGCCATGAACGTACTCATCCATGTCTTCGTGGCCCTGCACATCATCGGCATCGCCTCCCTGCTGGGCGGGTTCCTGACCCAGATGAAGGCCATGGGGGCCGGTACGGCCCGCTTCGTGCCCGCGATGCTGCACGGTGCGCTCACCATGCTCGTGACGGGCGTCGCCCTCGTCGGTCTCAACCAGGCCGACGGCGCGAGCGTGAACAACATCAAGATCGGCGTCAAGCTGCTGATCCTCATCGTGATCCTGGCGCTCGTCTATGTGAAGCGGGACGAGGAGAGGGTCGACAAGGGCGCGTTCGCGGCGGTCGGTGCGCTGACGGCCGCCAATATCTTCATCGCCACGCTCTGGACCTGAGCGCGCCGGCGCGGAGTGCGGCGCGGGAACGGCGCGGAGTGCGGAAGGGGGCGGGCCCGGTGGCCCGCCCCCCTTTTTTCCTACCTTGCCGTGTGTAGGTTCTCGTTCTTCCTGTCCGATGGGTGGCCGCTGACCTGGGAAGGCTTGGTGCCTTCTCAGCGTTCTGTCCGGAGATTCTTCTCATCAATCTGTCCGATTCCTTGGAGCTCGTAACACGATCATGATCGGGCCTTCTTGAGGCGTCTGAAGCAGATGAGGCTGCAGGCGAGGGAGGTGAAGGCGTCGTGGAGTTCGGTGCGGCGTTCCCAGCGAACTGCGAGGCGTTTGAAGTGGTGGAGGAGGGCGAAGGTCTGCTCGACGACGTAGCGGAGCTTGCCGATGCCCTTGATGTTCGGTGATCCCTTGCGGGAGATGACGGGCAGGATCCGCCGTTGCCGCAGTGCGTCTCGGTTCGGGTTGGAGTCGTAGCCCTTGTCTCCGAGCAGGGCGTCGGGTCGGCGGCGGGGCCGGCCGGGGCGGCCCGCGACGGGTGGGATGCCGTCGACCAGGGCGAGGGTCTGGGTGACGTCGTTGACGTTCGCCGCAGTGGTGATGACCTTGAGCGGGGTGCCGCGGCCGTCGCAGATCAGGTGGTGCTTGCTGCCCGTCTTCCGCCGGTCGACCGGCGACGGACCGGTGTCGGCGCCCCCTTTTTCGCGCGAATGTGGGAGCCGTCCACGCACGCCCGTGACCAGTCGAGTTCGCCGGCCGCGTTCAGCTCCGCGAGCAGGACCCGGTGCAGTTGGTCGAAGACGCCTGCCTTCTGCCATCGGTCCAGGCGGCGCCAGCAGGTCTGTCCCGAGCCGAACCCCAGCTCCAGCGGCAGCAGTTGCCAGGATATGTCGTTGTAGAGGACGAACAGGATGCCCTGCAGACAGAGCCGGTCCGACACCGGCCGCGGCCCCGGCGACCGCTCCGGCCACGGCGGCAGCAACGGCTCGATCAGCGCCCACAACTCATCGTCCACGATCCACGGTCGAGTTCCCACACCTCACGAACGGCCGAAGCATCACATCGGTCACGCCTGGCCAGCGCATCTCAACAAGATCGTGTTACGAGCTCTTGGGCGTCCTGCCGGAGATCGCTGGTTGCCGCCGCAAAGGGATGACGGGCGTCGTGAGGGAGGGCATGATGGACGCCATGTCCAACACACGAAAGGCCCATGCCTCGTAGGCGTCCTTCGCAGGTCCGTCGTGACCTGCCACGGCACTTGCGGCAATGGGAACGTCGAGCCACGGTTGCTGGCTTGTCGTCCCACGTATTGGCGGAGATTGCTCGCGTTGAGCGGCAGCGCCTGTGGATTGGCGCCGCCCACGAAGCTCTGGAGCACTGGCAGAAGATCTGTCGGCAGCCTGGACGCGGCGTGATGTATACGAGGGCGACGCAGTACGACAATTGGTACGACCACGAGACAGGCGAGGACATTGGTCCGGAGCGATGTCGTGGCGTCCTGGAAACACTTGCTCATGCTCTGTCTCCGAGGTCGGCTCGGGATCTGCGGGCGCTCATCGAGCCACTTGATGAACGGTTCCTGAGGCGAACGGTGAAGGACCCGTTCGCGCCGCCAGATGCGCCATGGTGGATGAACCGTGTCAAGCGCCCTTGATCCTTTCGGGACCGCTTGTGCACTGTGGTTTTGAATCTCCTGGGTGGCTTTGTTCACGAGAACCGGTTCTCGTGAACAAAGCCACCGGCGGCTGTCCGGCAGTTGGGGCGGCTCAACAGCCAGCAGTGACCAGTTCGAACGGGGTCACGATTGGTTGCTGTCCCGGCGGGGAAGCTTGTCGCCGATCGCCTCGACGAGAACCTTGACCTCCTCTGGAAACTTTTGGGCCCAGGTCGTCAGGAACGCGCTCTTGACGATGTGGCCAGAGGTGAAGTCCAGGTCGCCGCCGATCTGCTCCCAGATCGTGTGCCGGTCCCAGTTGGTCAGCGCCCGCTCCGTCACTACCTTCTTCACTCGTTCCTGAGCATGCAGGCCCAGGTGGAGGGCCACCGCGAGCCGACCTGCTTCCTCGTCGAGAGAGTCCAACACCCGTTCCAGCACATGGGCTTCGGGATAGCTGGATCCAGGAAGCGTGAAGATGCCCTTATCCGGATTGACGCGTTCGGCCTGGTCGCCGTCGAGGATGCAGATCGACGGATAGACCGCGGTGGGGTCGATGTTGTGATGGGTGTTGACTTTGATGGCAGGGTCGTGGCCTCCCATCGCGTGCACCTTGACCTCGTCCAGCTCGATGCCGCCGTGGCTGCGCAGAGCGGTGAGAACCATGAGCTCGGCGAAGTCGTCCTCGACGAAGATCGCGAGCTTCGCCTGGATTTGTCCGGTGATGGTCCGTAGGGCTTTGACGTCGAGCTTCCCCTGGATCACGTTGCCTTGCAGGGCCGCCCAGACGGCCTTGGAAGGCAACGGGGCGAGCGCGTCGTTGGAGTGCGTGGTGAAGATGACTTGGCAGGACTTGCGGTGGGCGACACCGATCAAGTACTCGACCATGCGCTGAGTGGCCACCGGGTGCAGGCCGTTCTCGATTTCTTCGATGAGGATCATGGCCCCGGGTGAGGCCGCTTCGACCTCGGCGACGATTCGGATGACGCTCGCCTCGCCGGCACCGAAGTGGAACTCGGAGTACCCGTCCCCCCGAGGGGTGAGCCCGGAGAAGAGCGAGACCCTTTCCGCGGCGTCTACATAGAGCTGCTGGAACCCCTCGATGGGCTTGGCCAGGATCTTTGCAGCATGCTGCGTGACCTCGGGAGCAAGGGTCACCTCGCGGACAGCGGCGAAGGATCCCCCGACGGCGGCCTTGAGCTTGGGCCGCTCAGTGGCGGGCAGGGTCCGCTCGACTCCGAACACCAGCACCTCGCGTTCAAGAGCGGTGCGGTTCCACTTCAGTTGCTTGAAGCTGGCGGTGCGCGAGACCGATAGACGCGGTGTGTGCTCTTTGTCGATGATTTCGTACTCGATTGACCAGTTCTGCATGCTGGAGTCGTACTTGCCACTCTTGGCGAAGAACCGTCCTGGCGAGACGCTCTTGTAGGCCAGTGCCGCCGCCCCCAGAACGGTTGTCTTGCCTCCGCCGTTTGGTCCGACCAGGGCGGTGACGGGGAAGTCGAAAGTGACCTCTCGGTCCGTGAAGCCCCGAAGCTTCCGCAAGGTCAGTCGCTTGAGGTACTTGCCGTAGTTTTCCTTGGCAGCCTTCGTCTCCAAGTCGGTGATCACACTCGGTCGGACTTCGCTCCTGTAGTCAGTCACCACTACCCCGTCTGTCTCTTGACTGATTATTGGTTCATCGTCGCAGATCCGGCAAAAGGACTCATCGAGTAACGAGGAAAGACTCATGGAGCTGTGCGACGGCGTGGTTTGTGGTGCTGGACTTCGTGCATCGCTGCGCGGAGCCCATCGGGTGTGAGCGCGTAGTAACTGATCGTTTCAGAATGAGGTTCGCAGGCGGCGGAGGCATATGAGGCTGCAGGCCAGTTCGAGCAGGCCCTGGTGGAGATCGGCGCGTCGCTCGTAGCGGATGCGGAGCCGTTTGAACTGGTGCAGCCAGGCGAAGGCGCGCTCGACCACCCAGCGCACCTTGCCCAGTCCTGAGCCGTGGGCGACACCGCGTCGGGCGATCACCGGTTTAACGCCGCGCTTCCACAGCAGGCGGCGGTACTTGTCGAAGTCGTAGCCCCGGTCGGCATACAGACGCCGGGGTTTTCGGCGGGGGCGTCCTCGCAGACCCCGGATCGGTGGGACCGCGTCCAGCAGAGGCAGAAGCTGGGTGACGTCGTGCCGGTTGCCGCCGGTGAGTGTGACGGCCAGCGGAGTTCCGTGGCGGTCGACGATCACATGATGTTTTGAGCCGGGGCGGGCGCGGTCGACGGGCGAGGGCCCGGTGTGATCCCCCCTTTGAGAGCCCGGACATGGGACCCGTCCACGGCGCAGTCGTCCAGGTCCAGCAGGCCGGCGCGGCGCAGCTCACTCAGCAGGATGGCGTGCATGCGGGGCCAGACACCGGCCTCGGTCCAGTCCCGCAGCCGGCGCCAGGCCGTCACCCCCGAGCAGCCCACGGCCTCCGCGGGGACGTCGCGCCAGGCGACACCGGTCCGCAGCACGTACATGACGCCGGCGAGTGCCGCCCGATCGGGAACACGCAACCGTCCGGGGTAACGGTGGCGCCGTTCAGGAGCAGGTGGCAGCAGCGGAGCAACCCGCTCCCACAGGTCGTCAGGAACAAGATCAGCACGCACTCCGGACACACTGCCGACCAAGATCGCCGAGCACAAGACCCGCAGCCAGACTCATTCTGAAACGATCAGTAAGTGCGTCGGCGACCGGGACCGCAGCCGACTGGGGCTCGCGCGAGCCAGGAGTCTTCGGCTTCGTGTCGGCTGGTGAGCCAGCCCGCTCGTTCCATCCTCTTGAGCTGGTGATAGAGGGTGCCGTTGTCGATGCCGGTTCTCGCATGGATCTGGGCGCCGTAGAACTCTTCGTTCTGGTGGGCGAGCAGGTCGCGCAGCAGGATGAGGGTGGAACTCGTGATGCGGATTCGCTCGGCGGTGATGTCGTCTCCGAAAGGCCTGAGCGGTCCGGGGCTTCGCCGGCTGGTGAGGCGGATTTCGGCTCTGGCCAGAGTGGCCGCGTCCGGCATGGGGGTGATCCGGTCGGGGCCGAGTGCGGAGTGCATCAGCGCCTGGATGTGATCGGTGGCGAGGGATCGCAGGAGGGCATTGCCGTGCCTGGTCGGCCGTTGGGGTTTGTTGAAGGCGGCGCGATGGAACAGCGTGTGCCCGAGATCGCGTTCCAGGCGCTGGAATTGGTGGACCAGTGCGCCTCGGCAGGCACCGAGGTAGTCGGCTGCGGTTTCGAGGCTCGGCAGCGCCATGGCGATCTGGAAGCGGTGAAGGCGGAGCCAGCCGTGCAGCGTGCCCTCGACGGCTGCTCGGACGTTGCGCGGGATGCTCTTGTCGACCTTGGCGGTCATGACGGTGTGGCTGTGAACGCCCGGCGGGCGTAGGGGGATGCCGAGTTGCAGGAACCGCCGGCGGACTGTTTCGTCCTCGGTGCCGAGTTGGGCGGCGATGTCGGATGTTGAGCGCTTGCGGGTCAGGTACTGCTCGCGCAGCCATGTTGCGTCCATGGGGATGGGGCGTTGCGAGTAGTAGATGGTGAGGCCTATCGCCTTCGCCTGCTCGACGACGATGTGGCGGGAGATACCGGTTTCCCGGGCGATGCGGGTGAGTGTCTTGCCGTTCTTGGTGTACTCGCGCTCCAGGAAGGCGGCCGTGAGCACCCCGCGGGCGTGCTCTCGCAGTTTCCAGGCTGAGGTGGGGGTAGTGCGTGCCCATTGCCGCTCGCCATGGTCGATGTATTCGAGGGCGAGTCGGATGTGTGTGACGGTGGTGTTCAGCAGGCGGGCCGCGTCGGACGGCTTGCGTCCTTCGGTGATCACCAGTCGTTTGAGTGCGTCGAGATCGATGTCGTCCAGCCGGGGACCGGGAAGGACCAGCCCGTGGCAGCAGTCTTCGGGCGGCTCCCATGTCACGGGTTCATCGATCCCGAGATCTTCGAGCAGCCCCTGGGCGTGCTGGAGCAGGGCTTGTCTCTGCTGAAGGGAGAGCGAGACGTTGAAGTCGACGTAGCGGTTGCGGTCGTCTGGGCTCTTCCAGGCCAGGGTGTGCCGGGCGTCGGTGAGGTCAGCGCCGGTCAGCAGCTGGAAGAGATATCTCCTGGCCTGGAGCAGGCGGCCAGGGGCGGCGGGCGTACTCGTTTCGCCGGGATGAGTGTTGGTGCGGAACCACAGTTCCTGCCATGCGGCCTCGCTGATCAAGTCGGCAGGGATGAGGGTCCGTCGCCGTTGGTAGTTGATCTCGCTGCCGTGTTCGTCGATGTAGTCGGCGATACGGCAGAGGGCGGGAAAGACCTGTTCATAGCCGCTGTGGCTGATCACTTGCAGTGTGTGTGCGACGTAGTTGGGCAGGTGACCGTGCAGCGGTGTGAGGAGGGCCTTCTTGTCCCTGCTGCCGGCGCCGGGGAGGAAGAGCAGGGCGGCGGCGGTGCCTCGGAACAGGTCGACCCGGAGTCCTTGGGGTGGAAGGAACCGCAAGGTCCAGTGGGACCAAAGCAGTTGTGGGATGTGCTGGGAGCGGGAGGTGTGCGGGGCATCGCCGGGAACGGGGATGCGGGCTGCGGGACTGCCCGAGTACAGGCGGACACGGTCAAGGTGGGTGAGGTGGGCATCGGCCGCGTGGACGAACCTGCCGCGCATGCGGGGTGAGAGCTTCTTCCAGTTCTCCATGGTCATGTCGGCGGGGTGGGGCGCTGTCGCGGCCCCTTGATGTGTGCGGAGCTGCTGGATGCGCTGGATGGCGGTGTCGTGGCAAGGGCCCAGCAGCGGACGGGCGTGGTGCGTGATCACTGCGGTGAGCGGGGCGTTCATCGGCGCCAGCCGGTCGGGCGTGGCCTTGGTGGGGCGCTCGGCCCATGCTGTCGCGGCGATGGTCCCCAGATGGGTGATTTCGTGCTCAGGCAGGACATGCAGGAACCAGCGCGACAGGTGGACCAGGTCGCTCAGGCTCGTGGCTGGAGCCGCGATGTCGGGATCGGCAAGGAGTTCGTCGATCCAGCGCTGAGCTGACAACAGAGGGCTGGTGTCGGGGAGTCGATTCGTTGGCGCGATGCGAAGATCTGTGCCGCAGGGTGGGTCGTCACCGCGGCGGGTGATGCAGATTCCTGCCGGATGGGAGCAGGTGCGGCCCGGGAGCAGGCGGCGTGGCCGGCAGCCGCAGCCGGGACACGTGTCGTGCAGCAGCGTGCGGTGGGTGGTGCAGGCGAACACGCAGGGCAGCCACCAGGCGAGTTTCCACCGTCCCTCGCGCTCGGCCAGACAGTTCGGGCAGTAGCGCGAGCCGCGGGCCTGCCGTGTACGCGGCGGCAGGACGGGATCCGGCAGAGTCTGGTCCAGCTGGTGATCGAGTAGCTGGCAGCGGCGTTCCAGCTCACGAAGCTGGGAGGACGTGATGCTTGTGAAGAGCGTGGAGGTCAGGGAAGGGGTCGGTAGGCCGAAGTCGGTCAGCAGTGCTCGAAGGGAGAGCCCGTTGCGGCGGGCGAGTGCTTCGAGCCAGCTGTCGATTCCCTCGCCGGGGGCGATGGGGACCCGCAGTGGCAGGACGCGATTGCTGCCGAGGATCACGACGCCGCCTTGGACTTGGAGGACAGAGTGCCGTGGGCGAGAGCGGCCGCGAGTTGCTTGCGGGCCTGTTCGGATGCTTCGTCGAGCCGTACTTGGTCGAGCAGGTCGCGGTTCAGCGCCTCGGTCCTGCCACGGATGGCCCGGTAGCAACCGCGCATCAGCAGAGTGAAGTACGACCCAATGTGGCCGCTGGTGCGCTCGAAAAGGTAGCCGGCCAGGTCGATGAGCATGCCGGGGTGGTGCTCCGCCAGCACAAGTTGGCGCTCGGATGCCTTGAGCAGGCTCTGCCAGTGCTGGCGCCCCTGGTCGGAGGTGAGGTGGAACGGGTCCACGCCGAGCCGCGTCCAGCGGCGTGCGGTCTGCGCGAGGACCGTGTTCTTCCCGGTCAGCCCGTCGGCGAAGAAGCGGCGTTCGGCGAGGCCGACGCCGACATAGACGAATGTGACGGGGAGTTCGTTGGCGAGCCACTTCAGATGGTTGCTCACCGCGAGCCCCTCCTTGCGGTCGAGGTCGATGAAGTGGATGTCGTCGATGATCCCCAGACGGGTGTCGCAGCTGAGCACGCAGTCCAGGGCATGGCTGGCCAGGGCTGCCGCGCTGCCCCGGTCGGTGGCGGGATGCCCGTAGAACTCGCAGATCATCCGGTTCAGCGTGCGCAGGGTGGTGTTCGAGGTCAGCCCGACCCGGAAGACCGGGACACGCTCGTTGCCCTCGGCTGTGACCGTTCCGAGGCGGCGGCGCTGCTGGCGGTCGTAGGTGCGGCCGTAGAGGTTGGCGATGGTGGTCTTGCCCAGGCCGGGCAGGGCGTCGACGACCGCCGCCGAGCGGATGCGGTCCCCGTCCTGCCGGTTGCTGGCCACGATCTGGTCCAGTTCCTCGTGGAGGGAGGCCAGCTGAGGGGTCTGGATGATGCCGAAGTTCGCCTGCCAGTCGTGACGCCGGTCGTTGTAGTCCTCACGGGCGTCCTCGCCCAGCGCGTCTAGCTGAGCTCGGGTGAGCATCTCGGGACGCTGCCGCGGAGGAGTGTTGACGTACTGGTTCCAGCCCTCCTTGCGGGACAGGCTGAACAGTCCTGGTGTGCTCATTCCAGTACCTCGAAGGCGTCCGCGTAGAAGTCGTCCCCGTCCGGGGCGTCGAAGATCTCGTCCTCCTCGTCCAGGTCGCTGGTTACGGACCGCTCGGGCACCAGATGCAGGCGGGCCGAGCTCACCGGTGTGCGGGGCTCGTCCTCTGACAGCCGGGGCAGTGGGACCGCGGCTCGTTCGGCGGACAACCGCAGGGCCATGCGGCGTTCGGTGACCATGCCCTGGTCCCAACGGGCGAGGAGCTCGGCCAGAGCCTCGGAGGCGTCGAGATGCCGCCCGCTCCGGAGTGACAGTCGTCGGGCGTGAGCCGCCGCCTCGGCGGAGAACGCCATATTCAGCGCGGGTGCGTGTTCCCATTCCAGCCGGTGCCAGGAGTCGTCGGCTGGATCCTGGAAGTAGATGAACCGCACGTCATCGGGGTGCACACGGAGCGGCCACCGACCGGCGAGCAGGCCGCCGTACGGGCTCTTCTCGTTGCGGTAGCCGTCCAGGGCCGGGCCGTTGTAACGCAACCCGTCGACCTCGACGCCGTAGTGCTGGATAGTGCGCGGCTTGACCTGCAGGAAGTCGAAGACGAGGTCGGGCGACGGAAGAATTCGCAGCCGTCCGGCCCGTGCCAGACCGGCCTGCAGCATTTCCAGCGGCGACAGTTCCACGCCTGGCCACTGAGGGATGACCAGCCCGTCGTGCTGGGAACAGTGATAGACCCCCGTGATCCAATCGCGGATCACGTCTTCCAACTCGTGGATGTAGAAGAACGCCTGGTCCTCCACCTTCTCTCCGCGGCTGTGCAAGTCTGGGCCTTTGTAGGCAGGAAGGTGCTGGATCAGTCCCTCACGCAGAGTGCGGAAGAAGCGTTCGACGGTCGGCTTGTCGGTGGGCTTCTTCGGCTGGGCCGGCTGGATCGACATCCCCAGCCTGGTGCACACACTGATCACGTGGGCCGACATGAAAGCCCGCCCGTGATCGATGATCAGCGTCTCCGGCGGACACAGCCCCCGGCCCGGCACCAGGTCCTTCTCGGTGAACACCACCTGCTGGGGCACGCCGTGATAGGGACCGAGCACCTGCTGGCCAGCGCCGTCCGGAGGGGGAGCGATCGCCTCGAACAGCACTCCCGCGACATCCACAGCCTTGGTGGAAACCGCCGTCACCCGCAGCCCGACGATGCAGCGACTGAACAGGTCCTGGGCGCTGCGGCCGGGTCAGCGACGCCAGCAACAGCCCGGCGCCCTCAGTAGAGTCCGGCAATCCATTGCTTTCCGTCTGGGTATGCGCCGCGAGACGTCCCACCGAGAGTGCGGTGAACTCGCCGGTCCTCGTATTGCGGATGGTCACCCCGCGGTGATCGAACTCCACCACCTCGACCAGGTCGCCGCAGTAGATCAGCCGGGAACCAGGGAAAACCGTTACCGCCTTGCCGCTCATCGGCCCGCCTCCTCGGCGAGCCAGACTGATGTGTGCGTGCTCAAGGGACGTGAAAGATCCGCCGCCAGAGCGCCGGACCACACCAGATGTAACAAGGCCGGCCGGACCAGGTCGCCAGAGTGCCGCCCGATCAGCGCCTTCTCAATGCCGCCGACGCATCGCTGTCCTTGCGCTGCCGCCAACACCTCTGGCAGTAAACGTGACTCGATGACCTGCTGCCGTCGGTAGCCGGCCAGGAACCGGACGTTCTCCACGAGGACCGGGTCGGCCCCCACCCATACTTCGAAGGCCCAACCCCGCAGTGAGCACAGCTCGCGCATCCAGGCGAACTGCTCGACGAACTTCGTCTCCTTTGCCCGCTCCGGCGGCTTGACGTCAACCACCGTCACCAATCCGTCAGCGTGCGTCAGCAACAGATCCGGAACGTGCCGACGGCTTCGGACGCCGTCCTCCCCGGTCAGCTGGAAAGGCTGAGCGGCGATACCTCCCACGTCCCGGGCGAAGTCCGCCAGCAGGATCCGGGCCAGTTCCAGACGGCTCTCGTAAGCAACCAGACGGTCACCCGTTGTCGCGTGATACCACCCCGAGTAATGCCGCCGCCCCTTGTACCAGCGGAATTCCCGCACCGGCAGCCCGGCTGCCACCTCTGCGACGATCACCCGGTCCAGCGTCGTCTGTACGAACTCGCCATCCGCCTGCCGATAGCGCACCTCAACAGGAACCGCCATGACCACCGCCCGGTGTACGAAGCCAGCGGGGTATTGATCACAGCCCCGGCCGAGGCTTCCCAACACGGCCCACCGGCCATGCGGCGACAAGCGGGTACAGAATCCAACACCACCCGTGAGAGTGGACTTCTCATCGCCCTGTCCCATCGGACAAGCCACGGACAGAACGATGAGAAACGGTCAACTCAAATGCGGCCCTACAACCGTGCTCCGGGTCACGCCGGGCGCACGCTCCCGTAGATGGGCATGTAGTAGATCGACTCCTCGCGGACGTTCGCTCCCGGCTTCGGCGCGTGGATCATCATCCCGTCGCCCTTATAGATGCCCACGTGGCTGATGTCGTCGTAGAAGAAGACCAGGTCACCCGGTTGCAGGTCCGCCGTGGCGACCCGGGTTCCGACCTTGACCTGGTCCCACGTGGTGCGGGGCAGGGTGACCCCCGCCTCCTTCCACGCGGCCTGGGTGAGCCCGGAGCAGTCGTACGAGGAGGGGCCCGTCGCCCCCCAGACGTACGGCTTGCCGATCTGGGCGCGGGCGAACGCCAGGACCTTCTCGGCCTTCGACGCGTAGCCGGCGTCCGAGCCGGTGCCGCCGGTCCCGGTCCCCGTGCCCGTACCGGAGCCGGTGCCCGAGCCGGTGCCCTGGCCGGCGGCCGCCTCCTTGGCGGCGCGGTCGGCCTCGGCCTTCGCGGCGGCCTGCTGGCGGGCCAGTTCCTCGGCCTTCCGCTTCGCCTCCGCCTCCTTCTTCCGCTCCAGCTCCGCGAGGCGTGCCTTCTCCTCGGCGGTCAGCTTCGACAGCAGGGAGCGCGCCTCGGACAGCTTCTCCTGGACCTCCTGCTTGCTGGTGCGCAGTTCCGCCTGGGACTCGGTGAGCGTCTGGAGGCTCTTCGTCGCCTCGACCCGCTTGGCGGCCGCCTCGCGCTGCTGGGTACGGAAGTCGGCGACCGCCTTCTGCTGCCGGCTGGTCATCCGGCTCATCAACTGGTCCTGGTCGAAGTACGACTGCGGGTCGTCCGCCAGGAAGAAGGTGGCCGTGGGGGCGATCGAGCCCCCGCGGTACTGCGCCGTCGCGTAGCGGCCCAGCTCACGCCGCGTCTCGTTGAGCTTGTCGGCACGCTCGGCGGCGGCCTTGAGCAGGGCGTCCACCTCGTCGCGCTGCTTCGCGGAGGCGGACTTGGCCTCGTTGTACTTCTGCGTCGCGGTGCCCGCCTGCCGGAACAGGCCGTCGACCTTCTTCTGCACTTCCTCGATGGTGGGTGCCGGTTTCGCGGGGGCGGCCGTCGCGGTCTGCGTGGAGAGCAGGGTCACGGAGGCGAGCGCGGCCGTGGTGAGGCCGACGGCGGGGGTGGTGGCGCGCAGGCGGGTGCGCGGTTTGCGATGCGATGCCAAGGCCGGCATCTCCTTCCGTGGACCGCCTACCGGGTTAGCTGTCGGGTTCGGGCGGAACGGAAGGCTGCCCTACGGTCCCATGGGGCCGGACCGATTCACCCCGGTGCTGCGTGTGGGTCCCCGGTTCCGGTCTCCCGCGAGGGAGGACGGATTCGGCGGAGGCGCCCGCGTGGCGTGGTTCGCCTCAGAGGGGGAACGGGTCACCTGACCGAGCACGCTAGCCAACCGTGGTGTCCCTGTGAAGGTTGATGTTCGATATGCCCGATACGTTTTCGTGACCTTTCCCGTACGGCGGTCGCCGGCCCTGTTCGCGGCCCCGGAATCGTACGGTCCGCATGCTGGTCGTCGCCGTGGGTGACCGGTTGGGGTCATCCTGCCGATGCCGCTCCGTAGTGTCGGTGGGTCGGCCTAGACTCGTGAGGCGATGAGCAGCCTCTTTGACGACAGTTTCCTGGCCGGCCTCCAGCAGGCGGACGACGGCCCCCCGCCGCCTCCCGAGGAGCAGGCACCCGAAGCGGTGCCGGAGGGCCTCTTCGGCGATGTCTTCGACACCCCTCCGCCGCCGCGCGAGACGCACTACCGCGACGGCGCCCCGCGGCCCGTCATCGACTCCGCCGCCCTGCTGGACGGGCTGAACACCGAGCAGCGCGCCGCCGTCGTGCACGCCGGTTCCCCCCTGCTCATCGTGGCCGGTGCCGGCTCCGGGAAGACCCGGGTGCTGACCCACCGGATCGCCCACCTGCTGGCCGAGCGAGGGGTGCATCCGGGGCAGATCCTCGCGATCACCTTCACCAACAAGGCCGCCGGCGAGATGAAGGAGCGCGTCGAGGAGCTCGTCGGCCCGCGCGCCAACGCCATGTGGGTCATGACGTTCCACAGCGCCTGCGTGCGGATCCTGCGCCGCGAGTCCAAGCTCCTCGGCTTCACCTCGTCGTTCTCCATCTACGACGCGGCCGACTCCAAGCGCCTGATGGCCCTGGTCTGCCGCGACCTGGACCTCGACCCGAAGCGCTACCCGCCGAAGTCGTTCACCGCGAAGGTCTCCAACCTCAAGAACGAGCTGATCGACGAGGAGACGTTCGCCGGGCAGGCGTCGGACGGTTTCGAGAAGACGCTGGCCCAGGCGTACGCGCTCTACCAGGCACGGCTGCGCGAGGCCAACGCCCTCGACTTCGACGACATCATCATGACGACGGTGCACCTGCTCCAGGCGTTCCCCGATGTCGCCGAGCACTACCGCCGCCGCTTCCGGCACGTCCTGGTCGACGAGTACCAGGACACCAACCACGCCCAGTACACCCTGGTGCGCGAGCTGGTCGGCCCGTCCGGAGAGGCCGACGCCCCCGGTGAGCTGTGTGTCGTCGGTGACGCGGACCAGTCGATCTACGCCTTCCGGGGCGCGACGATCCGCAACATCCTCCAGTTCGAGGAGGACTACCCGGACGCCACGACGATCATGCTGGAGCAGAACTACCGCTCCACGCAGACGATCCTGTCCGCGGCCAACGCCGTCATCGAGCGCAACGAGAGCCGCCGCCCCAAGAACCTCTGGACGAAGGCCGGCGCCGGCACCCGGATCACCGGGTACGTGGCCGACACCGAGCACGACGAGGCGCAGTTCGTCGCCGAGGAGATCGACCGGCTGACGGACGCCGGGGAGGCGAAGGCCGGCGACGTCGCGGTCTTCTACCGGACGAACGCCCAGTCCCGTGTCTTCGAAGAGATCTTCATCCGGGTCGGCCTGCCGTACAAGGTCGTCGGCGGCGTCCGCTTCTACGAGCGCAAGGAGGTCAGGGACGTCCTGGCCTATCTGCGGGTCCTCGCCAACCCCGAGGACACCGTCCCGCTGCGCCGCATTCTCAACGTGCCCAAGCGCGGCATCGGGGACCGGGCCGAGGCGATGATCGACGCCCTGTCGATGCGCGAGAAGATCTCCTTCCCGCAGGCGCTGCGCCGCGTGGACGAGGCGTACGGCATGGCGGCCCGCTCGGCCAACGCCGTGAAGCGGTTCAACACGCTGATGGAGGAGCTCCGCACGATCGTGGAGTCGGGCGCCGGCCCCGCGGTCGTCCTGGAGGCCGTCCTGGAGCGCACGGGCTATCTCGCCGAACTCCAGACGTCCACCGACCCGCAGGACGAGACCCGCGTCGAGAACCTTCAGGAACTCGCCGCCGTGGCCCTGGAGTTCGAGCAGGACCGGGCCGAGGAGGAGGGCTCGGGCACGCTCGCGGAGTTCCTGGAGAAGGTCGCGCTCGTCGCCGACTCCGACCAGATCCCCGACGAGGACGCGGACGGGACCGGAGTCATCACGCTGATGACGCTGCACACCGCGAAGGGCCTGGAGTTCCCCGTGGTCTTCCTGACCGGCATGGAGGACGGCGTCTTCCCGCACATGCGCGCGCTGGGCCAGGTCAAGGAGCTGGAGGAGGAGCGCCGGCTCGCCTACGTCGGCATCACGCGCGCCCGCGAGCGGCTGTACCTGACGCGGGCGGCGATGCGGAGCGCCTGGGGCCAGCCCTCGTACAACCCGCCGTCCCGGTTCCTGGAGGAGATCCCGGACCAGCACCTGGAGTGGAAGCGCAAGGGCCCGATGGCGGCCCCGGCGGGACCCACCTCGGGCATCACCTCGTCGCTGTCCTCGTCCCGCTCGAAGTCCGGCCCGTCCGGGTTCGCGACCCGGCGCGCGTCGGAGAAGCCGGTCGTCACCCTGGTGGCGGGGGACCGGGTCACGCACGACCAGTTCGGGCTGGGCACCGTGACGGCGGTCGAGGGCTTCGGTGACCAGGCCAAGGCCACGGTCGACTTCGGTGACGAGCGGCCGAAGAAGCTGCTCCTGCGGTACGCGCCGGTCGAGAAGCTCTGACGGGCTAAGGGCGGGGGCACCGGCGGACCGCCGGTGCCCCCGCCCTTCCGTTCGCGCGATGCCTCAGTCGGGGGTGACTTCGCGGTGCCTCAGTTGGGGTTGACGCCGTGGCTGCGGAGCCAGGGCGTCGGGTCGATCGCCGCGCCGCCACCGGGGCGTACCTCGAAGTGGAGGTGCGGGCCGGTGGAGTTGCCGGAGCTTCCGGAGTAGGCGATGACGTCGCCCGCCTTGACCGAACCGGCCCGGATCTTGGTGGTGCTGAGGTGGCAGTACCAGGTCTCCGTGCCGTCGGCCGCGGTGACGATCGCCATGTTCCCGTAGGCGCTGTTGTACTGGGTGCGCACGGTGCCGTCGGTCGCCGCCATCACGGGGGTGCCGTACGAGACGGGGAAGTCGATGCCGGTGTGGACGGACATCCAGTTCACGCCCGCCTGGCCGTACGACGCGCTGAGCCCGTGCTGCTTCACCGGGAGCATGAACTTGGGGCGCAGCGCCTCACGGCGGGCGGCCTCCTCCTCCCGCTTCTTCTTCTCCGCGGCCTGACGCTCCTTCAGGTCGATGCGCTCCTGGGTGCGGCTGGCGCGGTCCGCGAAGTTCTCGGCGTCGGCACTGAGGTTGGCGAGCTGTGTGTCGAGCTTGTTGTTGGCGACGGCCGGCTTGACGGTGTCGGCGGCCGCCATGGACGTGGTGTCGTCCTTCTTCTCGTCCGCGTCCGTCACGCCGCTCACGGAGGCGGCGGCGATACCCGCGACGCTCATCACACAGGCGGAGGGCACGGCGACGGTGAGCAGGGCGGAACGCTTCGCGGGGGTCCGGCGCCGTCCGCGGCCGCCCCCGCGCTGGACCGAACGCCCCACCGGGGCCGAGGGGGAGGGGACACGGGCCGCGGGTACCTCGATGACCTCGGCCAGCTCGGTGACCGCGTCGTGGATACCGGCGGGCTCCCCGGCCGACTCCCCGGCGGACTCGTGCTCGCCCCGCGCGTTCGTGAACGGCCCGTCCGTGAACGGTTCGTCCGTGAACGACTCGTGTCCGGTCATGGACGAGGGGTCGGCGGGGGAGGGGCCGGCGGAGGAGGCCGAAGTCTGCGGTCCGGTGGCCTCGCGGGCGTAGTCGTGGGTGCTGAACTCGGCCGTTTCGTACGGCTGGTGGGAGTCGCCCCGGTGTTCGTACGACGGATACGACGTCTGTTCGGTGGCGTATGGCGCGGTCTCGGGCGTGTCGCCGGTGTTCCAGGCGGTGGCGTCCCAGGCCCCGGTGTCGGCCGGCGCGTACGCGGAGGAGTCGAAGGCGTCCGCGGCGAAGGCCGGTGCCGTGTACGTGCCCGTGGCGTACGCCGTGTCCGCGAACGTGGCGGTGGGGAAGGCGCCGGTGTCCCCGCTGCCCCACGGGTCGGCGGGGGCGGTGTTCCAGCCGCTGGTGTCCCACTGGCCCGTCGCGTCGGGGGTGGCCGTCTGGGTGGGGAGGCCCACGTCGGGCATCCAGATGGCGGTGGTGTCGTAGCTCTGCTGGGGCTGCGGGTGGCCTTGGGCGGCGTAACTCTCGTACGGGGCGGCCTGCTGGTGGGCCCCGGTGTCCCACTGGCCGCTGTCCCACTGGCCGGAGTGGTGCGTGCCGGTGTCGTACTGGCCGGTGGGGTGCGGCTGTTGCCCCGATCCCGTGGTGTCGCCGTAGCCGCCGTACGGGGTGTCCGGTGTGCCGTACGCGGCGCTGAAGCCGCTGCCGTACGTCGTGCTGTGACTGTCGTCGTGGCTGTCGCCGTGGCCCGGGAGCGTTCCGAAGAGCGGATCGGTGGTGTAGCTGCCGGTGGTGCCGCTGTCGTATCCGGCATACCCGGCGTGGGGGTGCTGGTCGTTCACCAACTTCTCTCTCGCCTCGGCAGCAGGACCTGTGCTGGGGTCCGGTGGGGGGATCCCAGGGGGAGCAGTGGCCGCGACTGTACCCGGCGGTATGCGACGACGACAATCTTCCACAGGGTTCAGCCGCTCAGGAAACGGGCAATCGGCCGCCTTTTGGTGGACGGGATGCGGAGGCTTGGCCCTACGTTCGATGTTTGTTCTATTCCTGGGCCTGGGGCCGGATGCCCGGGGTGCGCCGGGGCACGGTGCGGCGTCCGGGGATGCCGGGTTCACGCGGGGATGCCGGGGTTCACGCGGGGCTGCCGGGGTTCAGGGGTGGCTGAAGTGGCGGTTCTGGCGGACCCGGCGGATCCGGGGGTCGCACCACCGTGCCGTGCGGCTGACGGCGCGGTGGTACGACGAACTCGTGCGGCCTCCCTGCACCGGTCCGGTGCGGCACGTGTGCGGCAGGTATCGGCAGGTGTGCCGCGGGATGCGGAGAGCGACGCGTGGCGAACAGGTCCCTGTGTGATTTCCCCCTCCCCGCCCACCGCGAAACGGCACCGTGCGGGATGCTGTGGATAACGTTCGTTCACATCCCCGGCCCGTCAGGCACGGGAGACGCATGTGGAGGCATTGATGGGTGTGACCGGTCCGATCCGTGTGGTGGTGGCCAAGCCAGGCCTCGACGGCCATGACCGCGGGGCGAAGGTGATCGCGCGGGCGCTGCGGGACGCGGGTATGGAGGTCATCTATACCGGCCTCCACCAGACCCCCGAACAGATCGTGGACACCGCGATCCAGGAGGACGCCGACGCGATCGGCCTCTCGATCCTCTCGGGCGCGCACAACACGCTGTTCGCCAAGGTCATCGAGCTGCTGAAGGAGCGCGACGCGGAGGACATCAAGGTCTTCGGCGGCGGCATCATCCCCGAGGCGGACATCCCCCCGCTGAAGGCGGTGGGCGTCGCGGAGATCTTCACGCCCGGCGCGACGACGGCCTCGATCGTCGACTGGGTGAACGCCCACGTCCGTCAGCCGGCGGGCGCCTGAGACGCCCGGCCGCCCGGTTGGCCGACGGCCCCCTCTGCCACGGGGCGCTCCTGGCCGACGCATGCCCGCAGCCCGCGCCCGCGCCCGCGTCGTCGTACACGGGGCGTTGCGTTGTGTCGCGCTGTGTTGCGCTGTGTCGCGGGCGGAGCGCCATGACGCGGCGGTACGCGGAGACGTGTGCGCCGTGTGCCGGGCAGTGCGTCGGTGCGGTGTCCCATGCGCCGGGTGGGGCGGTGGGGTACGCCGTCGTCGTGGGGCGGGCTGGAACGTGGGGCACCCCCGAGGCCGGTAGTCACCCACATGCTGCGGAGGCGGGCGGATCACCCGCATGCTCCGGGCAGGAGGGCCACCCGCATGTTCCAGAGGCGGGCAGGTCACCCGCACGCTCGAAGGTGGGCAGACCACCCGCACGCTCCGAAAGTGGTCAGGTCACCCGCACGCTCCCGGGGCGGGCAGGTCGTTCCCATGCCTCGGGGCTTGCCGGGGCCGCGTCGTGTCGCCGTGGTCCGGCTCCGGATCGGGGTCCGGATCAGGGTCCGGCGACGGTCGCCCGCCGTCGTCCATCAGCTCCCTGTCCATGGCCGCGCGCAGGCGCAGGGTGGCGACCAGGCGCCGGAACGCCTCCGACCAGTAGCCGCCCGCGCCCGGTGAGGCGTCTTCCGGCTCGTCCTGGGTCGTGGTGAGCACTTCGAGCCGGTCCGCCTCCGCCGGGTCGAGGCAACGCTCGGCCAGACCCATGACACCGCTGAAGCTCCACGGGTAACTCCCCGCGTCGCGCGCGATGTCCAGCGCGTCGACCACCGAACGGCCGAGCGGTCCGGCCCAGGGGACGGCACACACACCGAGCAGCTGGAAGGCCTCGGAGAGACCGTGCGCCGCGACGAAACCGGCTGCCCAGTCCGCCCGTTCGGCCGGGGGCAGGATCGCCAGGAGTTGTGAGCGTTCGGACAGGGAGGCCGTGCCGGGGCCGCTCGCCGGAGGTATGGAGGGGGCACCCAGCAGCGCCCTGGCCCACGCCGGGTCCCGTTGCCGCACTGCCGCCCGGCACCACGCGGCGTGCAGTTCGGCCTCCCAGCCGTCGGCCACCGGCAGGGCGACGACCTCCTGAGCGGTGCGGCCCCCGAACCGCTCCCGCCAGACGGTGAGCGGAGCGGCTTCCACCAACTGGCCCAGCCACCACGAGCGTTCACCACGTCCGGACGGGGGGACCGGCGTCACGCCGTCCCGCTGCATGTCGGCGTCGCACTCGTGCGGGGCCTCCACGGCGACCGTCAGCCCTACGCCCGTACGGTCGGCGTTCACACACGTCAGCGCCCGCGAAGCCATCCGCCGGGCCAGTGCCGATGCGGGCAGGGCGGACAGCAGCTCGGCGGCCACGGAGCGGACGTTGCGGCTGCGGTCCGACAACGCCGCCTCCAGGAAGGGCTCGTCGACGTCACCGAGACCCTCGCGGAGGGCGTCGAGGAACATCAGCCGGTCTTCCGCACGCTCGGCGGACCACGTCCCGGCGAGCAGGGCCCGTCCGGCCGAGGGATCGTGCGCCCGTACCGCACCGAGCAGCGCGACCCGCTCCGCGAAGAGCCCCTCTTCCCAGAGCCGCCGCACCGCGTCCGGGTCGTCGGCGGCGACGAGGCGGGCGCCGGTCGAGGCGCGCAGGGCGAACCTCCACTCCGGATTCAGCGCCGCCAGCCAGAGCCCGCGCGGCCCCGCGAAAGGCAGCACGTACGGGCGCAGATCCGTGCGGGCCCTGGCCGCGTCCAGCAGCGCGGGCAGCAACTCGGCCGGTGCACGGAAACCGCGCTCACCGGCCAGGGCCAGCCATTGCGGGATGAGCTCGGTGAGATCGGGTGCCGCGCCCCGGCGGCCGCCGCCGGACGGCGCGGAACGGTCGGCCAGCAGGTGCGCGAGCCGTCTGCGCGCCGCTTCCGGCAGCGGCGGCCGGAGGTCGGGAGGTGCCGGTACGGGCAGCGCGGCACCGACCGAGGGGAGCAGCCCGGCCCGGCGCCGCACGGTGTGCAGCGCGGCCGCCTCCAGAAGCGCCGCCGGACCCTCCGTGGGGCGCGGAGCCGAAGCGCCCGGGGCCGAAGAGCCCGGAGTGGGCGGGCCCGGAGTCGGCGGGCGGCGCTCCGACGAGCCGGCGCCCGCCGTACCGGTCCGCAGCGGTCGCCGGTCCGTGCCCAGCAGCGCCGAGGTGACCAGCTCCTCCCACGGGACGCTTGCCGCCGACATGCCGGGCTCGGGGGCGGCGGAGGCCGCGGTTGCGGAGGACGTGGCGGTGGTGGGTGCGGTGGAAGCAGTAGGCGTGGTGGAGGTGACGGACGGGCTGGACGGGGCGGAGGTGACGGGCGGGGTGGGGTCGATGGACGTGGTGCCGGACATGTGGTGCCCTCCGATGTCGGTCGAGCGCGGTCGGTCACAGCCGGGTCATGGGGCGTCAGGAGAGGGCCGTCGGGAGAGGGCATCAGGCGGGGGCCTCGGACGGGGGCGTCAGACAGGCGCGTCAGACGAGGGCGACGATCGGGCAGCTGCCCGCTTCCGGTGCGCCCGCACGCGACGCGCCGGGCTCCCGCACGCCGGTGCCCCGTGCGGTCGGGCCCTCATCGCCCATGTCGCGGGCGCCCACGCCTCGTTCGGACCCGTCCCGTTCGCGCGTGTCAGGTCCGGGAGCGTCTCCCTCGCCCGGGTGCCACGCGGCCAGCGGGTCGAAGCCCCGGTGGCCGCACTCGCCGAACACCGAGACGGGTCGGCCCCCGGCGAGCGCGACGAGCTTCCACAGGCCGGTGCGGGACAACGCCTCGGGTGTGATCGGCAGGGCGGAGCCGTCGGACGTCCCCACGAGCTGCCAACCGCCCCCTGACGGCACGGGTATCGCGTCCCGCAGGGTGACCGGCCATGTGTCCAGCCAGGGATCGTCGCGCAGCGCCCGTCCGTAGGCGGCGGTGGCCTCGGCCGTCGTGCCGCCGCGCGGTGGTGCGGCCCTGGTGGCCAGGGTCTCGAACGGCTCACCCAGGTCGCTCCGCAGCCGCCCGCCGCCCGCATACCGCGTGACCTCCGCGTCGATCGTCGTGCCCACCGTGAGGGAAGGGGCGGGGGAGCGACCGGGGGCCCCGAAGGAGAGCAGCAGCGTGGTGCGTCCGGACTGCTGCCCGTACAGCCAGATGCGCCGGGCCACCAACTTGCCGTCCGGTGTGTCGTGCTGGGCGAGGACCAGCCACCGGTCGCGGAGAGGCGGCCCCTCGGCGGGTGCCGTCAGCCCGACCCGTGTGCGGACCGTGGCGGCCAACGGGGCCGGCAGATGCTCTCTCCGGAGCCAGGCGGAGTCCAGCAGATGGAGCAACGCGCACTCTTCGAGCAGCCGCGCCGGCCAGTTGGGGCCCGATGCGGTGATCGCCCCCAGCTTCCGCACCCGCGCGGCGAGGCCCGGGGCCTGTGCGTCGACCATGCGGGCCGCCGTCTCCTCCCACAGGCCGTGGTCCGGGCGGTCGGCGGCGGCGATCCCGCCGCGCAGCAGGTCGGTGAGGCGCTGCTCCAACTCCAGGGCGCCGCCGGTGATCCGCTCGGCACGACGCTCCGCGCGCCGCCTGGCCGCCTCCAAATCGACGGGGCCGCCACCCGCCGCGGCTCTCGCTCCGGCTCCCTGACGCGCCGAGCCGCGTGCCGCCCCGGCGGCGTGTGAGGCGTGGTCAGGTACGCCTGTCCGCACCTCTTCCGCCGTCCCGCGCTCCAACGGGCGGGCGGTGTGCGTGGGTTCTCCCCCGTGAGATCTCAGCATGGTGAAGACGGTAGAAGGCACCACTGACAACGGCCTTTGACCTGCGCTTCCGTCGCCCGGCGGTCGATTGTCAGTGCCATGGTGCACGGTGGAGGACACATCGGGTCGAACGATCTGGAGGGGGATCCATGACCGTGTCCGAGTCCGTACACACCGCTTCGACCACCACCGCCTCGACCACCGCCTCGACGCCCGTCGCGACCACTCCCGCGGGGGCCGGTGCCGCCATGCCGGACGGAGTGCTGAGGCCGCACGCCGAGCACGCCTTCGCGGACGAGCTCAGGGCCCTCGCCGCCGCGGACGACCGTCCCCGGCCGGCCCGTTGGCGGCTCTCGCCGTGGGGCGTGGCCACGTACCTGCTCGGCGGCACCCTGCCGGACGGCACGGCGATCACTCCCAAGTACGTGGGGCCCCGCCGCCTCGTCGAAGTCGCCGTCAGCACGCTCGCCACCGACCGGGCGCTGCTGCTCCTCGGCGTGCCGGGCACCGCCAAGACCTGGGTGTCCGAGCATCTCGCCGCGGCGGTCAGCGGGGACTCGACCCTGCTCGTGCAGGGTACGGCCGGCACCCCGGAGGAGGCCGTCCGTTACGGGTGGGACTACGCGCAGCTGCTCGCGCACGGCCCCAGCCGGGCCGCGCTCGTGCCGAGCCCCGTCATGCGGGCCATGGCCGAGGGCACGACCGCCCGGGTGGAGGAGCTCACCCGCATACCGGCCGATGTGCAGGACGCGCTGATCACCGTCCTGTCGGAGAAGACGCTGCCCGTGCCGGAGCTCGGGCAGGAGGTCCAGGCCGTGCGCGGGTTCAACCTCATCGCCACCGCCAACGACCGTGACCGCGGGGTCAACGAGCTCTCCAGCGCGCTGCGCCGACGCTTCAACACGGTGGTGCTGCCGCTGCCCGCCACCCCCGAAGCGGAGGTGGACATCGTGTCCCGCCGCGTGGAGCAGATCGGCCGCTCACTCGATCTGCCCCCGACGCCGGACGGGACGGCGGAGATCCGGCGGGTCGTCACGGTCTTCCGTGAACTGCGCGACGGCGCCACCACGGACGGTCGTGCCAAGCTCAAGTCTCCCTCGGGGACGCTGTCCACGGCCGAGGCGATCTCCGTCGTCACGGGCGGCCTCGCGCTCGCCGCCCATTTCGGTGACGGCGTCCTGCGGCCCGGCGACGTCGTGGCCGGCATCCTGGGCGCCGTCGTCCGGGACTCCGCCACGGACCGGGTGGTGTGGCAGGAGTACCTGGAGACCGTGGTTCGTGAGCGGGACGGCTGGCAGGACTTCTACCGCGCCTGCCGTGAGGTGTCCGCATGACGGCCCGTGCGCCCGCGCGTGCGCCCGGCCGTGCCTCTCGTGGCGGTACGGCCGGTGCGGGCGGTGCGGATCCCGCGACGAGCGGCGGGCCGCTGCTGCTCGGGGTGCGCCACCACGGACCGGGCTCCGCCCGAGCGGTTCTCGCCGCCCTGGAGCACGTCCGGCCGCGAGCCGTGCTCGTCGAGGGGCCGCCGGAGGGTGACGCCCTGCTGTCGCTCGCCGCCGACGAGCGGATGCGTCCGCCCGTCGCCCTGCTCGCCTATGCCGTGGACGACCCGGGGAGGGCCGCGTTCTGGCCGATGGCGGCCTTCTCGCCGGAATGGGTGGCGATCCGCTGGGCGTCGGCGCATCAGGTCCCGGTGCGGTTCATGGACCTGCCCGCCGCGCATGCCCTGGCGGTGCCGGAGCAGCCCGAGCCCCGGCAGGAGGACGCCCGGTCGTTCGACCCGATCGGCGTCCTGGCCTCGACCGCCGGATACGACGATCCGGAGCGCTGGTGGGAGGACGTGGTCGAGCACCGTGCGGCGGACGGGGCCCTGTCCGACCCACGGGCACCGTTCGCCGCGCTCGCCGAGGCGATGGGCGCGCTGCGTGAGGCGTACGGCGACGGCGGGCACCCCCGGGACGCGGTCCGGGAGGCCTGCATGCGGCTGCGGTTGCGGGCCGCCCGGAAGGAGTTCGGGGACGGCGTCGCCGTCGTCTGCGGCGCGTGGCACGTCCCCGCACTGGCCGCGCGGACGACCGTCGCCGCCGACAAGGCGCTCCTCAAGGGCATCCCCAAGGTCCGGACCGAGACGACCTGGGTGCCCTGGACCCACCGGAGGCTCGCCCGGCACAGCGGGTACGGCGCGGGGATCGAGTCGCCCGGCTGGTACGGGCACCTCTTCGACGCCCCGGACAGGCCCCTCGAACGCTGGATGACCAGGGTCGCCGGGCTGCTCCGCGAGGAGGACCGCCTCGTCTCCTCCGCCCACGTCATCGAAGCGGTGCGTCTCGCCGGTGCCCTGGCCGCGGTGCGGGGTCGCCCGGCCGCCGGTCTCACCGAGGCCACCGACGCGGCCCGTGCGGTCATGTGCGAGGGGTCCGACGTCCCGCTCGCCCTCGTCCACGACCGGCTCGTCGTCGGTGAGGCACTCGGGGCGGTCCCGGACGACGCCCCCGCTGTGCCGTTGCAGCGGGACCTCGCCGGACAGCAGCGCACGCTCAGGCTCAGACCGGAGCCGGAGCGACGCGGGCTGGAGCTCGACCTGCGCAAGGATACCGACGCGGCCCGCAGCCGGCTCCTGCACCGGCTGAGGCTCCTCGGCGTCGGCTGGGGCGAACCGTCGGCGGGCCGGGGCGGCACCGGGACCTTCCGGGAGAGCTGGCAGCTGCACTGGCGGCCCGAGCTGTTCGTCCGGGTCGCGGAGGCCGGGGTGTGGGGCACCACCGTGCTCTCCGCCGCGACCGCCCGCGCGGAGTCCGACGCGGTGTCGGCGACGACGCTCGCCGAGGTGACCGCTCTCGCCGAGCACTGCCTGCTGGCCGGGCTGCCCGACGCGCTGGCCGCCGTCATGGACGCCCTCGCGGCCCGAGCCGCCCTCGACGCGGACGTCGGCCACCTCGCGGACGCGCTGCCGGCGCTGGCCCGTGCCCTGCGTTACGGAGACGTACGCGCCACGGACACGGCCGCACTCTCGACAGTGGCCGTCGGCCTCGCCGAACGGGTCTGCGTGGGTCTGCCGTCCGCCTGTACGGGCCTCGACCCGGCCGCAGCCGAGGAACAGCGTGGTCGGGTGGACGGGATACACATCGCCGTCACCCTGCTGGCGGGTGCGGGTGCGGGTGCGGGTGCGGGAGCGGGAGCGGGGGGTGCGGGGTCCGGCGGAGGGACGGGCGCAGAGGGGAAAACCGGGACAGGAGGCGGATCCGAAGCCGGGAGCGAAACGGGCGCAGGGGCCGGAGCCGGTTCGCCGGGCGGCGGGCTGAGGGAGCGCTGGGCGGGTGTCCTGCGCAAGCTCGTGGTCCGGGACACGGTCGCGGGTGTCCTCCGGGGACGGGCCACCCGGCTGCTCCTCGACGACGGGCACCTTTCCGAGGAGGAGGCGGCACGGCTGTTGGGCCTCGCCCTCTCACCCGGCGCGCCACCCACCGACGCGGCGGCCTGGATCGACGGCTTCGTCGGCGGGGCGGCAGGAGGCGGAACGCTACTCGTCCACGACGAACGCCTGCTGGGCCTGGTCGACGGCTGGCTGACCTCTATACCGCCCGCGTCGTTCACCGCCGTGCTGCCCCTGCTCCGGCGCACCTTCTCCACGTACGAACCAGGGGTGCGCCGCACCCTGGGCGAACTGGTCCGCCGTGGCCCGGCGCCGGGCGGTGTCCACCGAGCGGGCGACGCCGAGGCCGGCGGCTTCGGACGCGGGCTCGACGGGGAGAGGGCCGACGCGGTGGTTCCGGTACTGCGGTTGCTGCTCGGCCTCGACACCGGAGAGGCGGGCACCGGAGGCGAGACCACGGCAACGGAGACCACGGCAACCAAGAGCGTGCCAACGGAGAGCATGCCGACGGGGAGCGTGGCAGCGGAGAGCGCGAGCACCGAACAGACAGCCGGGACGGAACGGATCGCGGCGGGTACCGAAGCGGGGAGGACGGCGACGCGATGACCACGTCCCGGGAGACCACCGGCACGAAGGAGCGGCAGATGGCGGCGGGAGCCGGCGGCGCGGAGGGCGCGGACGGTGTCGCCGGACACGGCGGACCCGCGGGAAGCGGCGGGCACCGGGGTCATGGCGAGCACCGCGGGCACGGCGGGGCGGGTGATACGGGCAACGCGGCGGGAGCCGACCGGGGGCATCGTGCCGACGACGCGCACGACGCGCACCACGAGCGGTTGCGGCGCTGGCGCCTGGTGCTCGGACCGGACGGCGCCGAGAGCACCGGACGCGCGCTCACCGGCCAGGACGCGGCGAGAGACGGCGCGCTGTCCGCGTTGTACGGCGGCGGGAAGAAGACCGGCGGCCGTAGCGGGACCGAGCGTTCCGCCGGGCTCGGGGCGTCCGCCCCGGCCGTCGCCCGCTGGCTCGGCGACATCCGTACGTACTTCCCCGGCCCCGTCGTCCAGGTCATGCAGCGTGACGCGATCGACCGCCTGGGGCTGTCCGCACTGCTGCTGGAGCCGGAGATGCTGGAGGCGGTGCAGCCGGACGTCCACCTCGTCGGCACGCTGCTCTCCCTGAACAAGGCGATGCCCGAGACCACCAGGGAGACGGCACGGGCCGTCGTCCGCAAGGTCGTCGAGGACCTGGAGAGGCGACTGGCGCCCCGCACCAAGGCCACGCTGACCGGCGCCCTGGACCGCTCGGCCGTCACGGCCCGGCCGCGCCCCGGGGACATCGACTGGGACCGCACCATCCGGGCCAACCTCAAGAACTACCTGCCCGAGCACCGCACGGTCGTCCCCGAACGGCTCGTCGGACACGGCCGTGCCGCCCGGTCGGTGAAGAAGGAGGTCATCCTCTGCATCGACCAGTCCGGGTCCATGGCCGCGTCCGTCGTGCACGCCGCGGTCTTCGGCGCGGTGCTCGCCTCCATGCGCACCCTCTCGACGCGGCTGGTCGTGTTCGACACCGCCGTGGCCGACCTCACCGACCAGTTGGACGACCCGGTCGACGTGCTGTTCGGCACACAGCTCGGCGGCGGTACGGACATCAACCGCGCGCTCGCCTACTGCCAGTCGAGGATCACCCGGCCCGCCGACACCGTCGTCGTACTGATCAGCGATCTCTACGAAGGCGGCATCCGCGACGAGATGCTCGAACGAGCGGCGGCGATGACGGCCTCCGGCGTCCGGTTCGTGACCTTGCTCTCCCTTTCGGACGAGGGGACACCGGCGTACGACCGGGCACACGCGGCGGCGCTGGGCGCACTCGGTGCCCCTGCCTTCGCCTGCACGCCCGACCTGTTCCCCGAGGTCATGGCCGCCGCACTGGAGAGGCGGCCGCTTCCCGTACCGGACCCCGGCGCCGACGTGCCGTTCCGTCCTCCGTACCCCGGTCACCAGGGCGGTCTGTGACCGTTATCACCGCTCAGGTGTGATCTGCGATTTAGGGTCCTGCCGAGCGCGGGGATAACCTGCCGGGTGGACATGCCGCGTGCCGGAAACACCGAGTGCGCCTCCCTTGTGACCGCAGTCACGTTGCCCTCGCGGCACGCCCACGCAGAAAACGAACCGCGAGACCACTAAATAGGGACGGACGCGCGTGGACCTGTTCGAGTACCAGGCGAGGGACCTCTTCGCCAAGCACGGTGTACCGGTGCTGGCCGGTGAAGTCATCGACACGCCTGAGGCAGCCCGCGAGGCGACCGAGCGGCTGGGCGGCAAGTCCGTCGTCAAGGCGCAGGTGAAGGTCGGAGGCCGCGGCAAGGCCGGCGGCGTCAAGCTGGCCTCCACCCCCGACGAGGCGGTCGCCCGCGCGACCGACATCCTCGGCATGGACATCAAGGGCCACACGGTCCACAAGGTGATGATCGCCGAGACCGCGCCGGAGATCCTGGAGGAGTACTACGTCTCCTACCTCCTCGACCGCACCAACCGCACCTTCCTGGCCATGGCCTCGGTGCAGGGCGGCATGGACATCGAGGAGGTCGCGGAGAAGACCCCCGAGGCCCTCGCGAAGGTCCCGGTCGACTCCAACACCGGTGTGACGATCGAGAAGGCCCGCGAGATCGTCGCCCAGGCGAAGTTCCCGGCCGAGGTGGCCGAGAAGGTCGCCGAGGTCATGGTGACGCTGTGGGAGACCTTCGTCGCCGAGGACGCCCTCCTCGTCGAGGTCAACCCGCTCGCCAAGGTCGCCTCCGGTGACGTCCTGGCGCTGGACGGCAAGGTCTCGCTCGACGAGAACGCCGCCTTCCGCCAGCCTGGCCACGAGGCGCTTGAGGACAAGGCCGCGGCCAACCCGCTCGAAGCCGCCGCCAAGGCCAAGAACCTCAACTACGTCAAGCTCGAGGGCGAGGTCGGCATCATCGGTAACGGTGCCGGTCTGGTCATGTCGACGCTGGACGTCGTCGCGTACGCCGGTGAGAAGCACGGTGACGTGAAGCCCGCCAACTTCCTCGACATCGGTGGCGGCGCCTCCGCCGAGGTCATGGCGAACGGCCTGGAGATCATCCTCGGCGACCCGGACGTCAAGTCCGTCTTCGTCAACGTCTTCGGTGGCATCACCGCCTGCGACGAGGTCGCCAACGGCATCGTCCAGGCCCTGGAGCTGCTCAAGTCCAAGGGCGAGGACGTCACCAAGCCGCTGGTCGTGCGCCTCGACGGCAACAACGCGGAGCTGGGTCGCAAGATCCTCTCCGACGCCAACCACCCGCTCGTGCAGCGCGTGGACACCATGGACGGCGCGGCCGACAAGGCCGCCGAGCTCGCCGCGGCTGCGAAGTAAAGGACGAGGGACTCCAACACCATGGCTATCTTCCTCACCAAGGACAGCAAGGTCATCGTCCAGGGGATGACCGGCGCCACGGGCATGAAGCACACCAAGCTCATGCTGGCCGACGGCACGAACATCGTCGGTGGCGTGAACCCGCGTAAGGCCGGTACGTCCGTCGACTTCGACGGCACCGAGGTACCCGTATTCGGTTCCGTCAAGGAAGCGATGGAGAAGACGGGCGCCGACGTGTCCGTCCTCTTCGTACCGCCGGCCTTCGCGAAGGCCGCCGTCGTCGAGGCGATCGACGCCGAGATCCCGCTGGCCGTCGTGATCACCGAGGGCATCGCCGTCCATGACTCGGCCGCCTTCTGGGCGTACGCCGGCTCGAAGGGCAACAAGACCCGGATCATCGGCCCGAACTGCCCCGGCCTGATCACCCCCGGCCAGTCCAACGCCGGCATCATCCCGGGCGACATCACCAAGCCCGGCCGCATCGGTCTGGTGTCCAAGTCGGGCACGCTGACCTACCAGATGATGTACGAGCTGCGTGACATCGGCTTCTCGTCGGCCGTCGGCATCGGTGGCGACCCGGTCATCGGTACGACCCACATCGACGCCCTCGCGGCGTTCGAGGCCGACCCCGAGACCGACCTCATCGTGATGATCGGCGAGATCGGCGGCGACGCCGAGGAGCGCGCGGCCGACTACATCGCGAAGAACGTCACGAAGCCGGTCGTCGGTTACGTCGCGGGCTTCACCGCTCCCGAGGGCAAGACCATGGGCCACGCCGGCGCCATCGTCTCCGGCTCCTCCGGTACGGCCGCGGCCAAGAAGGAGGCCCTTGAGGCCGCCGGTGTGAAGGTCGGCAAGACGCCGACCGAGACCGCCAAGCTGGCCCGCGAGATCCTCGCCGGCTGACCTCCCGCCGCGGCATCCGCCGCACCGCGCGGAAACGGCGTGGGCCCGCACCCCTCTCGCAGGGGCGCGGGCCCACGCCGTTTCCGGTGTCCGTGTGGTTCCGGGACCGGGCCCTGCCCGTGTGGTTCCGGGACCGGGCCCCGCCCGTGTGGTTCCGGGGCCGGGCCCGTCGGGCGGTGTCAGGGGATCCGGGGCACCAGGCGTTCCGGGCCATGGGCGAGTTCGCCGCGCAGCGCCTTCTGGAGCTTGAGGTCCTGGGCCGTGAGCTTCTCCGGTCCGGCCAGCGGTGGCACGCCCGCCACCCGGGCCGCCGGTGCGATCGGCTGCTCGTAGTGGGTGGGGGCGGTGTTCAGCGTGAAGGCCGTGGCCCCGGCGAGCAGTACGCCGAAGCACACCGTCGCCCGGGTCCACCGCTGGGCACGGCGCTCGCCGCCGGTACGCACGACCGGGGCCGAGGACGGCGCGGGCACCCGTTCGGCGAGGGCGAGCGCCCCCAGCCGCTCGCGAAGGACCACCGACTGTCCGGCCGGGGAGGAGCACCGGGCCAGTTCCGGCAGCCGCTCGGCGACGGTGGCCCGCGCGTTCATCAGCCGTCCCGCCGCGGCCGGGGTGCTCGCCTCGGTCTCGGCCGCCGTCTCCGCGAGGCCCAGCCCCACACCGTCGTGGAGCAGCAGGGTGCGGCGGTAGGAGGCCGGCATCTCCAGCAGGGCGTGGAGGAGCGCGCGGCGCCCTGGCTCCTCGGGCAGGGCGTCCGGGCGGCGGTGGGCCCGGCGCACCCGGTTCCAGGGCGACATCGCGTACTCGTACGCCGCCGCCCGCACCCATCCCGCCGGGTCGCGGTCCCTGGCCACCTCGGGCCAGCGGTGCCAGGCGAGTTGGAAGGCGCGCTCGACGGACTCCCTGGCGAGGTTCCGGCGCCCGGTCAGCACGTAGGCCTGACGGACGAGACCGGGTGCGGTGTGGGTGTAGAGGGCGTCGAACGCCTCTGCGGCGGTGAGGCCCGCCGGAGCGGAGGGGGTTTCGGGGGCGGGAGCGGGAACCGTGTCGGGAACGCTTTCGCGGACCGGCACCGTGCCCGGCACCGGCACCGTGCCCGGCACCGGCACCGTGCCCGGCACCGGCACCGTGCCCGGCACCGGCACCGTGCCCGGCACCGGCACCGGCACGGGAATGGGGGCGGGGTTCGGCGCGCTTGCGTCTGCCTTCACCGATGCCTTCTGGTTCACCGGCGTCTTCGGGGACTTCGGGCCGCTGCCCGCCGTGTCCGCCCCCGCCGTCGCCTCCACTCTCTTCTCCGAACCCGTCCCTGTCCCTGCCCCCGTCCCCGTTCCCGCTCCGGTCTCCACCTCCACCTCCGCCTTCGTTGCCGTGGCCTGAGGCGGTGTCGGTGGTCCGGCCGAGCCGATCACCTTGGCGTAGGCCGCCCGGCGGCGGCCTCGGGGGCTGGTCCGGCCGGTCTCCCAGGCGCGGACGGTGGCCGGGGTGACTCCGACGGCCGTCGCGACCTGTTCCTCGGTCAGGTGCCGTGCCTCACGCAGCCTTTTGCGTTCTTTGGGCGAGGGCAGAGGGGGCGAGGGAGCCGGGCCGGTGGGCTTGCGCGTCATGGTCGTCCTCCACCTACACTGCAATGGGTGAAAAAGTACATAAACATATATTGAGCGACACAGCGACCATTCGTCCGTTACGCGAAAAAGGCGCGTGTCGTTGGCAGCATGGCCCGGGTGACCCAAGTGACCGAACGCAGCCCGATGTTGTCGGCCGGGCGGAGCCGATCCGCCGTCCTGGCCTCCGCCTTCGTACGGGGGACGTGCGCCGCGGGGCTGGGACTGGGCGCGATCACGGTCCTGGTCATGGTGCTGTGGATCAGCTCTTCCTCTCCCGACAGCGGGCCGGGCGGGGCCCTCCACGTCGCCACCGGTCTGTGGCTCCTGGCGCACGGTGCGGAGCTGGTCAGGACCGAGACCTTGAGCGGACACCCGGCCCCCGTGGCGACCGTGCCGCTGCTGCTCACGGTCCTGCCGCTGTGGCTGGCGTACCGGGCCGGCCGCGACTCCACCGAGTCCGGCGGCGACGAGGACCCCGGCGGCAGACGTTCCGCGGTGGGTGTCTGCTGTGCCGTGAGTGCCGGATACCTGCTGGTGGTGCTGGGTGTCGCGGCGTACGCACGGAACAGCGGGCTGCCCGCCGAGCGGGCCTCCCTCGGCTTCCCGGCGGCCGTCGTCGTGGTGCTCGTGGTCGCGGCGGGGGTGTGGGCCTCGCGGGGTCGCCCGTGGGGGCCGGTGCTGGCCTGGGCTCCGTTGAGGGTGCAGGAAGCGGTGGCTCGGGCCCGGTTCCGCGCCGGGCTGGAGGCGGCACTGCGCGCGGCGGCGGCCGGTGTGGCGATGCTGCTCGGCGGCGGGGCCCTGCTGGTGGCCGTGGCGTTGGTGTGGCACGCGGGGGAGGTGCAGGAGTCGTTCCTGACCCTGGCAGGTCACTGGGCGGGCCGGATCTGCGTCCTGCTGCTGGCCCTGGCCTTCGTCCCGAACGCCGCGATGTGGGCGGCCTCCTACGGCCTGGGGCCGGGCTTCGCGCTCGGTACGGCGTCCACGGCCACGCCGCTCACCTTCGGCGGACACCCGGCGCTGCCCGACTTCCCGCTCCTGGCCGCCGTGCCCGCGCAGGGGCCGGGGACTGCGGCGAACTGGGCGTCCGTCGCGGTACCGCTCGCCGCGGGTCTGGTCCTGGCCCGGTTCACCGCCCGCGCCGCCGTCCCGGTGAGCGGAAGCCGGGAGGGGGCGTGGGGCGCCGGGGGTACGGCGGCCGTGGCGGGACTGGCCGCCGCCGGGTGCGGTGCGGGTACGGCGCTGCTGGCGGCGGCGTCGGGCGGTGCGCTGGGGACGGGGGCGCTGGCGGAGTTCGGTCCGGTGTGGTGGCTCGTGGGCCCGGCCGCACTGGTCTGGACGGCGGTGATCGGTGTGCCGGCGGCGCTGCTGACACGGGCCTGGCGGCTGCGGGAACAGGGGTGGAGCTGGCGACGGGACGTCAGCTCCACCGGGGGCGAGCGGCCGGAGTCCGCCCCGGACGAGGCGACGGGCGCCAAGCCGAAGGCCTCGGGCCCGCTCGCGGAGCGGTACGACTTCCTCTCGCCCGGGTCGTGGCACGGGGAGGGGGCGCGCAAGGCCCGTTGGGCGTCGCTCAGGAAGGGTTCCGGCGGGCTGATGGCGGACTTCCCGGCCGGACAGACCGACTCACGGACCGACTCACGGACCGACCTGGGCGCCGTACCGCAGGAACCCTCTCGGGACGCCGCCTCCCAGGACCGCCCTCGGGACGCGCACCAGGACACGGAGAAGGCCGGCGACACGAGCGGCAACGAGACGGAGAGCGCAGGCGCAGACCCGGGTGCGGACACCGACACAGACGCAGGCACCGACCCAGGCACAGACACCGACACAGGCACAGGCGCGAGCCACGCCGAGGACGGCGGCCGCAGCGAGGGCGGCGCAACAGGGACCGGCCGGCTTCCGGATGCCCAGGGGCACGCGGAAACCGGCCAGGAGGACGCGCCGTGACGGTGGAGGACGCCGGAGCGGTTACTCCTTGATGCCGAAGAACGGCCGCAGCGGGTCGGGCAGCTTGTCGTTGCACGCCACGGCACCGGACTTGGTGAGGGCGTCGTTCACGCAGGTGTAGTAGTCGCGGTAGACCAGCTGGACCGTGTAGGTCGTGGCGACGATCGACAGCGCCAGCAGGGCCGTCACCAGACCGCTCACGGCGGCCGTGGTCAGCTGCCGGCCGCTGTTCTGCGGGGTGCCCGGCCGGGTCGACGGGGCGGCGGCGTCCGGGGGGGTGTCAGAGGGGGTGTCAGAGGTGGTGGTGTCTGCCGGCTTGGCCTTGCGCGGACCCGCGCGCAGGGCGCTGACGGCCCAGTACACGGCGAGCGCACCGAGCAGCAGGGCGATCTCGGGGAAGTCGAAGAGGGCGAAGAAGAACGCCCACATGCCGCCGAGGACCGCGTAGCGGGCACGCCGCTGAGCGGGGTCGGTCGGGTCCCAGCGCATCCCGCCGGGGTTGCCTTCGGGGCCGCCCTTTCCGCGCGGGCCACCGGGGCCGCCCGGCCGGTCACCGAAGCCGCCGTCCTCCCGGCCCGGCTGCCGGTCGCTCCACTGACTGCCCCAGACCGGGCGGTCGCCGGACGGTCGTTCGCCCTCGCCACCACCGTGGTCGTGGTCCCCGTCACCCGCTCCGGGAGAGGGGCGGCGCGGCTGCCAGGGCTGGTCGGGCCGGTTCTCCGGCGGTGCCGCGAACGGATTGTCGTCGCCCGGCCCCGAGGCGGAGCCGGAACCCGACGCCGAGGAATCCGGGGAACCCGGCCGCGAGGAACCGGAAGAACCCGAGGAGCCTGAAGAACCCGAAGAACCCGACCCCGAGGAACCCGAGGCCGAAGAGGGACCCGGCGGCGTCGACGGGTCCGGCGAAGAGGACTGGCGTTCCCGCATCAGCGTGGATGCCCGCTCGGGCAGCGGGTGGCCATAGGCGGTGCGGAGGCGGTCCGGCATGTGGTGAACGTCTTCCCCATCTCGTCATGTCCGCCCGGAGGACGGTTCCCTGTCCCCAGACGCTACCTCCCGGTCACGCCCCCGTCCCGTGGGGGCCGCCGGGTGTGCCGGTATCGTTGCTGACGGTCGGACCGTTCGTAGGGTTCCCCGTATTCCGGGGCGAGATTCTTTCGTACGACCATACAAACGCCGGCCCGCGCCCATCCACCCCGGCACATCCGCATCTGCCTGACCCGCGAGAAAGGGCCCCGTCGTGGCCTCCCCGTCCCCTTCCGCCACCCCGGCCCGCCTGGTCGTCCTCGTCTCCGGCTCGGGTACGAACCTGCAAGCCCTGCTCGACGCCATCGACGCCGACCCCCAGGGCTACGGCGCCCGGATCGTCGCGGTCGGTGCGGACCGGCACGGCACGCTCGGCGTCGAGCGTGCCGAGCGGGCCGGGATCCCCACCTTCGTGTGCAAGCTCGGCATCTACCCGAACCGCGAGGAATGGGACGCCGCGCTCACCGAGGCCGTGGCGGAGCACCGCCCGGACCTGGTGGTCTCCGCGGGGTTCATGAAGATCGTGGGCAAGGGCTTCCTCGCCGAGTTCGGCGGACGCGTCGTCAACACCCATCCCGCCCTGCTGCCCAGCTTTCCCGGTGCCCACGGGGTGCGCGACGCGCTCGCGTACGGCGTGAAGGTCACCGGGTGCACCGTCCACTTCGTCGACGACGGTGTCGACACCGGTCCGATCATCGCGCAGGGCGTGGTCGAGGTGACCGAAGAGGACACCCCTGAGGGCGAGTCCGCCCTCCATGAACGCATCAAGGAAGTCGAGCGCACGCTGCTCGTCGAGGCCGTGGGGCGGCTCGCCCGCGACGGCTATCGCATTGAGGGACGAAAGGTTCATCTCGGTCATGTCGGTGAATAAGCCCATCCGCCGCGCCCTGGTCAGTGTCTACGACAAGACGGGGCTCGAAGACCTCGCCCGCGGTCTGCACGAGGCGGGTGTCGAGCTGGTCTCCACCGGCTCCACCGCCGGGAAGATCGCCGCCGCCGGAGTCCCGGTCACCAAGGTCGAGGAGCTCACCGGCTTCCCCGAGTGCCTCGACGGCCGTGTGAAGACGCTGCACCCCCGGGTGCACGCCGGCATCCTCGCCGACCTGCGGCTGGACGCCCACCGCGAGCAGCTCGCCGAGCTGGGCGTGGAGCCGTTCGACCTGGTGGTCGTCAACCTGTACCCGTTCAAGGAGACCGTCGCCTCCGGCGCGTCCGACGACGAGTGCGTGGAGCAGATCGACATCGGCGGCCCCTCGATGGTCCGCGCCGCCGCCAAGAATCACCCGTCCGTGGCCGTCGTGACCAGCCCGGAGCGTTACGCCGACGTCCTGGCCGCGGTCGGGGCGGGCGGCTTCGACCTGACCGCCCGTAAGCGGCTTGCCGCCGAGGCGTTCCAGCACACCGCCGCGTACGACGTGGCCGTCGCCTCCTGGTTCGCGGACGGATACGCCGCCGCCGACGACTCCGGCTTCCCCGACTTCACCGGTGCGACGTACGCGCGCAAGAACGTCCTGCGCTACGGCGAGAACCCGCACCAGCCCGCCGCCCTCTACTCCTCGGGCGAGGGCGGCCTCGCGGAGGCCGAGCAGCTGCACGGCAAGGAGATGTCCTACAACAACTACACGGACACCGACGCCGCCCGCCGCGCCGCCTACGACCACGCCGAGCCGTGCGTCGCGATCATCAAGCACGCCAACCCGTGCGGCATCGCCGTCGCCGACGACATCGCCGAGGCCCACCGCAAGGCGCACGCCTGCGACCCGCTCTCCGCGTTCGGCGGGGTCATCGCGGTCAACCGCCCGGTCACCGTCGCGCTGGCCGAGCAGGTCGCGGAGATCTTCACCGAGGTCGTCGTCGCCCCCGCGTACGAGGACGGCGCCGTCGAGGTGCTCGCCCGCAAGAAGAACATCCGGGTCCTGCGCTGCCCCGACGCCCCGGCCTCCACCGTCGAGACCAAGCCGATCGACGGCGGCGCGCTGCTCCAGGTCACCGACCGGCTCCAGGCCGAGGGCGACGACCCGGCCCACTGGACCCTCGCCACCGGCCAGGCGCTGTCCGCCGACGAGCTGAAGGAGCTCGCCTTCGCGTGGAAGGCCTGCCGGGCCGTCAAGTCCAACGCCATCCTGCTCGCCAAGGACGGCGCCTCGGTCGGCGTCGGCATGGGCCAGGTCAACCGCGTCGACTCCGCGAAGCTCGCCGTCGAGCGGGCCGGCGAGGAGCGCGCACGCGGCTCCTACGCCGCCTCCGACGCCTTCTTCCCCTTCCCGGACGGGCTGGAGATCCTCACCGCCGCCGGTGTCAAGGCCGTGGTCCAGCCGGGCGGTTCGGTCCGTGACGAGCTGGTCGTCGAGGCCGCGGAGAAGGCGGGCGTGACCATGTACTTCACGGGCACGCGCCACTTCTTCCACTGACCGTCGTCCCCCGCGCGGGCCGCACCTCCCGGGGTGCGGCCCGTGTCCGTACCGGGTTCTCCCGCGGTACGGACACGGCTCGCCCCTCTGTTCTAATGAATGGCCTTGTCGGGGCTGCCCCTGCGGCACGCGCGCGACCGGCAACCACCAGCGAGGGATTTCGGCCAGCGGGGGCATCGTGCTTGACCTGAACCAGAGCGGGACCGACACGCCAGGGGACGGGAACAGGAACGGCGACAGGAGCGGGAACGGAAAAGGGAAAGGGCACGGAAACGACGACGGGAACGGCGAGTCCGGCCCGCCCCCCGGGACCGCCGCCCGCACCCTCCACCCCGCGCCCGTATGCCCGTACCTGATCACGGCCGCCGTGCTGTGCGCGCTGTACTTCCTCTACGCCTACCTGCGGTACAGCCACTTCCACTCGCCCTCCTGGGACCTGGGGATCTTCGAGCAGGAGGTACGGGCGTACGCCGGCTTCCACGCCCCCGTCGTGGACATCAAGGGCCCCGGCTACCTCATACTCGGCGACCACTTCAGCCCCGTGGTGGCGCTGTTGGTCCCCCTCTACTGGATCTGGCCGTCGGCCCTCGCCCTGCTCTTCGCACAGGCCGCCCTGTTCGCCGCCTCCGCCGTCGTCGTCGGGCGTACCGCCCAGCAGATCCTGGGCGGCCGCGCGGGGCTGTGCGTCACGGTCGCGTACGGGCTGTCCTGGGGACTCCAGGAGGCGGTCAAGTCGGAGTTCCACGAGATAGCCCTCGCCGTCCCGCTGATCGCCCTGGTCTGCCGGGCGCTGCTGCTGGAGCGGTGGTGGGCCGCCGTCCTGTGGGCGCTGCCCCTGGTCCTGGTCAAGGAGGACCTCGGGGTCACCGTCGCGGTCGTCGGGGCGGTCCTGGCCCTGCTCGGCCGCCGGCTCCAGGGGATGCTGCTGGCGGCGTTCGGGATGTTCGCGTTCGCACTGACCGTCCTCGTCCTCATACCGGCGGCCAGCAGCGCGGGCACCTACGACTACTGGACGAAGATCGAGAAGAACGGCGAGCGGGAGGTGTCCCTGCTCGACTCCGTCCTCGGCGTCCTCAACTCCTCCGTGAAGCTGGAGATGCTCGTCTTCCTGGTCGGCATCACGGCCTTCCTGGCCCTGCGGTCACCGCTGATCCTGCTGGTCCTGCCCACGCTCGGCTGGCGCCTGCTCTCCCAGGACTCCAACCACTGGGGCATGGTCTGGCACTACAGCGCGATCCTCATGCCGGTGGTCTTCCTGGCCATGGTCGACGGTGTCCGCCGCAGCCGCGCCTCGAAGCGCCCCTGGCTCGTCTCGTACGCGAACGTGGCCGTCCCCGTCGCCACCGCGATCGCCGTGACGCTCACCCAGCACCTCCCGTTGCGCGATTTGCTGCGCCCCGAGACGTACGCCGCCGACGCGAAGGCCGAGGCGGCCCGGCGGACCCTGGAGGCGATTCCGGTGGGTGCCCGGGTGGAGACCGACATCACGCTCATGTCGCATCTGACCTCGGACCGTACCGTCTACTGGATGGGCGGGGCTCCGGGCACCGCGCCCGACGTCGTGGCGATCAACCTGGACTTCTGGTCACAGCCGATCGACGACCCGGTGCGGTACGCCGAGCAGCTCCACCCCGAGGCGGAGTACCGGATCACCCACCGGGCCGACCCGTTCGTGGTCATGGAACGGACCACACCGGCGCCCGGAAACGGCTGAAGGCCGTACACCCGCCGGGGTACGGGTGTGACGGCCTTCGCGCGGAACCCCGCACCGGAGTGCGGACGGGATGACGCCGTGCGTCAGTAACGCGGACGCTGGAACCACTGGGCGCCGTCCTGCCGGGCGCAGAAGACGATGACCATGATGCCGAGCGCGACGCTGATGAGGGCGAAGACGTTCGCCGTCAGCAGGCTGATGACGCTGAAGAGCGTCACGAGCGAGCCGTAGATGATCGCCGAGATGCGGATGCCGTTGCCGCCGGTGGAGAACTTGGCGGCGGTCAGGATCGCCCAGAGCGCGATGCCGAGCGTCAGGATCCCGATGACCACGAACACGCCCATGCCGATGTTCGCCATGTCCTGGCTGCTGGAGGAGCCGTAGGTCTCCGTGTCGGAGAGCTGGTCGCTCAGCCAGGCGCCCGCGGCGACCATGATGATCGCGCCGATGACCTGGAAGCCGCCCAGGACGTAGAGCATGACGCGCGCGGCCTTCACGCTGCCGGGCATCTCCCCGGGGACGCCCGGGTAGCCGCCGTAGCCGCCCGGGACCGGGGGTGCCTGCGGGTAGCCGTAACCCTGCTGCGGGACACCCTGCGGGGCCTGCTGGGGATAGCCGTAGCCCGGCTGGCCTTCCGGCTGCCCGCCTTGCTGCTTGCCATAGGGGTTGTTCGGTTCGCCGAAGCTCATGGCGAGGTTCCTCCGTTGCCGATCTGTGGGGACGACGCGATCCGGGTGGAGGAATGCTGCGCAAGGTGCACGGTTGGTCCCCCCGACACCGTCCGCGGTACTGCGCGACTTATCGTCGTCGTGACATCGCCGTTCTGTCCAGTCGAATGCCGGATGCGTTGTGCAAGTGCAACCTCCTGTCCATTCCGGCCACCCGCAATTGGTATGCGGGACGGTTCATCCGCGAAGATGGGTGCCATGACTGCCCAGATTCTCGATGGCAAGGCCACCGCAGCAGCGATCAAGTCCGATCTGGCCGTCCGTGTGGCGGCCCTCAAGGCGCAGGGCGTCACTCCTGGCCTGGGAACCCTGCTGGTCGGCGACGATCCGGGCAGCCGGTGGTACGTCAACGGCAAGCACCGTGACTGCGCCGAGGTCGGCATGGGGTCCATCCAGCGCGAACTCCCCGGCACGGCCACCCAGGAGGAGATCGAGGACGTCGTACGGGAGCTCAACGCCGACCCCGGATGCACGGGCTACATCGTGCAGTTGCCCCTGCCCAAGGGGATCGACACCAACCGGATCCTGGAGCTGATGGACCCGGCGAAGGACGCGGACGGGCTGCACCCGATGAACCTGGGCCGGCTCGTGCTGAACGAGGCCGCCCCGCTGCCCTGCACCCCGCAGGGTGTCGTCACCCTGCTCCGCCGGCACGGTGTGGAGATCAACGGTGCCCATGTGGTGGTCGTCGGGCGGGGCGTCACCATCGGCCGCCCGCTGCCGCTGCTGCTGACCCGCAGGTCGGAGAACGCCACGGTCACCCAGTGCCACACGGGCACCCGCGACCTCTCGGCACACCTGCGGGAGGCGGACATCATCGTCGCGGCCGCCGGTGTCCCGCACCTGATCAAGCCCGAGGACGTCAAGCCGGGCGCGGCCGTCCTGGACGTCGGCGTCAGCCGCGACGAGAACGGCAAGATCGTCGGGGACGTACACCCCGGCGTCCGCGAGGTGGCCGCCTGGGTCGCCCCGAACCCGGGCGGTGTCGGTCCCATGACTCGCGCCCAACTGCTGGTCAACGTGGTCGAGGCGGCCGAGCGCGCCGCCGGGTCCGCTGTCTCCGCCGGCTGATCCGGCCCGGAAGGAACGCCATGGGTGCTGGTACGAGTCCGAGTCCGGCTGACGGGACGCGGTCGGAGGGCTCGCACGCGGCCGAGCCGGGCGAGTCGGCCGGAGCGGCCGTGACGACGGTGCCGGCCGATGCTGCCGTGACGGCTCCGTCTGCGGTGACGGCTGAGTCTGCGGTGACCGGGGAGCGGGGTGAGCCGGGGGAGTCCGCGGCGTCGGCCGCGCCCACGGGCGGAGGGGCCGACGAGGCGACCGGTTCCGACGCGGCCGCCGATGCCGTGCCGGGGCCGCACGCGGCGGGTGCGGCCGGGCCCGACGCTGAGACCGGGGCCGATACGGCGACGGGCGCGGAGCCCGAGGCTGCTGCCCAGGGGGCGGCCGGGTCCGGCAAGGCAGCCGAGCCCGGCAAGACAGCCGAGCCCGAGACCGAGACGCCCGCCGATGCCGGGACCGACGCGGCGGCAGCCGGGCCGGACGCGGCAGGCGGTGCCGACGCGGCAGCCGAGCGCGACGCGGGAGCGGGGCCCGACGCGGCAGCCAAGCCCGACGCAGCCGCCGAGACCGAGACCGAGACCGAGCCCGACGCGGCCGCCGAGGCAGGGCCCGACGCGGCGGCCGCCGAGGACGGTGCTTCGGCGCCGGCTCCTTCGCGGCGTTTCTCCCTCACCCGCGACACCGCCCGTCCGGAGGGCGGCGGCCGGGCGGCGGCGGGTGACGCGTCCGCGCCCGCGCGGCAATGGCCCCTGCTGACGGTGCTCTGCGTGGCCGGTGCCGGGCTGCTGATCGTCGCCGTCGAACCCTTCGCCGAGGCCTTCAGGATCGGCGCGATGCTGATCGGGGCCGCCCTTCTCGCGGGCGGCGTACTGCGCTGGGTCGTGCCGTCCGTCGGCATGCTCGCCGTGCGGTCCCGGTTCACCGACCTCGTCACCTACGGGGTGATGGGGGCCCTGATCGTGCTGCTCGCGCTGACCGCGCAGCCCAAGCCGTGGCTGGACGTCCCGTTCCTCCAGAACGTCGTCCACTTCACGATCCGCTAGCGCGCCTCCCGGCCCCGCACGAGAGTGGTGTCCGTCCCCTCCCCCGAAGAGGGACGGACACCCGACGGGGCGCACCCTGAGCAAGAAGCCCCGGAATACGGTGACTTGAGCGGCCTTGCCCCGTCCTGCCTCCATCGTCATGGACATGCGGTGTCGCTTCAAGGGATGCCTGGTGCCTGTGGCACGGAAGTGACCATTCCGCCATCGTGTGATCGCCGCGCAACGACCTGTCACCACCCGGCGTCCATACACTCTCAGCCAGGGCGCGCGACGGATGACCGGACAACACCGAATGCACCTGTGCGCCCCCCTTCTCCCGAAACTGGGCCACCTTCCCCCGCATCCTCCTGAATAGTCCGGGGGGAACCGACTGGGGGGAACGATGCCGCGTTGGAAGGCGCTTCCGCAGGAACTCGATCCACAGGTGAAGGAGTTCGCGGGGCATGTGCGCAGACTGATCGACCGCAGCGGGCTCGGCCTGGCCGCGGTCGCCGACCGTACGGGGTACAGCAAGACGTCGTGGGAGCGGTATCTGAACGGCAGGCTGCTCCCGCCCAAGGGGGCCGTCGTCGCGCTCGCCGAGGTGACCGGTACGCACCTGGCTCATCTGACGACGCTGTGGGAGCTGGCCGAACGCGCCTGGAGCCGTGCGGAGATGCGGCACGACATGACGATGGAGGCCATCAGGATCTCCCAGGCGCGTGCGGCGCTGGCCGAGACCGGTGCGACGGCCACCGCCACCCCGGCGACCACAGCCGCCACCGCCACGACGGCGGCGCGGGGCGGGCGCGCCGACCGTGGCACCGTGCGCGCCGCCACGGCCGCCCCGGAGCCCGCCGTCGCACCCGAGCCCGGCCCCGGCCCCGATGCCGCCGGTGCCCGTGACATGGACCCCTGGCGGGAGCCTGTGTGGGAGCCGCTCCCGCCGCACCGGGGCGGGAGTGAGGGCGACCCTCCGAGCGGTCTCCGCCGCCCCGGACGCCCGGCCCGTGGGTACGGGGGGACCCACCCGCACGACGGGGGCCGCCCGAGCACGGCGGACGGCCCGCACACAAACGATCGCCCGCGCACAACCGACCGCCCGTACAAGGCGTTCCGCGCCACCGACCGCCCGCGCACGGCGGACCGCCCGCACGGTACGAGCCGCCCACGCCGAACAGCCCGTTCGCACGAGCGGGACCGTCCGGGTGATGTGCGCCGCCCGGACGCCGTTGCCGGCCCGGACGGGCCCGGCGGCCGGCGCCGTACCGTGACGACGCTCCTCGCCGGTGCCCTCGGTGCCCTGTTGGTGGCGGCAGCGGCCGTCCTGCTCACCGGCCTCGGCGCGGGCGACGGCGACGCGACGGCACAGGCCGCCCCGTCCGCCGGACCCGGCACCGCCGCCGGCGTCCCCCGCACGTCGGACGGCGTCGGCTGTGTCGGTGCGGACTGCACCGGCCAGGACCCCGAAGCCATGGGCTGCGGCGGGCAGTTCGCGAGCACCACCACCCGGGTGACGGTCGGCGGCCGCCTCGTCGAGGTGCGCTACAGCAAGACCTGCGCGGCGGCGTGGGCCCGTCTCACCGAGGCCGAGCCGGGGGACACGGTGCGCGTCGAGGCGGGGTCCGTACGGCAGGACGGCACGGTGGGCGCGGACCGGGACGCCTACACACCGATGGTGGCGGTGGAGGACGCCGCGGACGCGCGGGCCTGCGCCACCATCACCTCCGGGAGGACCGGCTGCGCTGCGCCCGGCTGACCCGGCCGGACGCTGCGCAGCGTGACCGGCTGTGTGCGGGGACACAGGGGGGCGGGCGGCCGGGAACGGGCGCGTCGGATAGCCTGGCGGCTGGATATCTCTTCACGTCAAGATTCAGGGGTGTCCAGCACCGGGGGCAGTGCCCCTACCGCCAGCTGTCTAACGGAGACCGCCATGACCCGCACTCCCGTGAATGTCACCGTGACCGGCGCAGCCGGCCAGATCGGCTACGCGCTGCTCTTCCGCATCGCCTCCGGCCACCTGCTCGGCCCGGACGTGCCGGTCAGCCTGCGACTCCTGGAGATCCCGCAGGGTCTCAAGGCCGCCGAGGGCACCGCCATGGAGCTCGACGACTGCGCCTTCCCGCTGCTGCGCGGCATCGAGATCACGGACGACCCGAACGTCGGCTTCGCCGGTGCGAACGTCGCCCTCCTCGTCGGGGCACGGCCGCGCACGAAGGGCATGGAGCGGGGCGACCTGCTCTCCGCCAACGGCGGCATCTTCAAGCCGCAGGGCAAGGCCATCAACGACAACGCCGCGGACGACATCAAGGTCCTCGTCGTCGGCAACCCGGCCAACACCAACGCCCTCATCGCCCAGGCCGCCGCCCCGGACGTACCGGCGGAGCGCTTCACCGCGATGACCCGCCTGGACCACAACCGCGCGATCTCGCAGCTGGCCGCCAAGACCGGTGCCGCCGTCTCCGACATCAAGAAGCTGACGATCTGGGGCAACCACTCGGCGACCCAGTACCCGGACATCTTCCACGCGGAGATCGCCGGGAAGAACGCCGCCGAGGTCGTCTCCGACGAGGCGTGGCTGGCCGACACCTTCATCCCGACCGTCGCCAAGCGCGGCGCGGCGATCATCGAGGCCCGGGGCGCGTCCTCCGCCGCCTCGGCCGCCAACGCCGCCATCGACCACGTCCACACCTGGGTCAACGGCACCGCCGCGGGCGACTGGACCTCGATGGGCATTCCGTCGGACGGCTCCTACGGCGTTCCCGAGGGCATCATCTCCTCCTTCCCGGTCACCACGAAGGACGGGAAGTACGAGATCGTCCAGGGCCTGGACATCAACGAGTTCTCCCGCGCCCGCATCGACGCGTCGGTGAAGGAGCTCACCGAGGAGCGCGACGCGGTCCGCGAGCTCGGCCTGATCTGACCGGACTCCGCCTGATCTGACCGGACTCCGGCCCCACGCCGGATCCGGAACCGTACGACGGAAGGGGCGTCCCCGGCACACACCGCCGGGGGCGCCCCTTCACGTGTGCTCAGGCCGTGAGCAGCCGCTTCGCGAGGTCCCGTACGGCGTCCGTGGCGCGCAGCTGGAGCAGCGGGCCGAAGGTGATCCGGGCCGCGCCCAGTTCGCCGAGGCGCCGGGCGCACGCGGGGTCGTCGGGGGTGCCGTTGGCGTTGAGCGGGACGGGCACGCCGGCCGCCAGCCGGGGCAGGTCGTCCGCGGGGGCGGTGATCGGGTAGACGCACTCCGCGCCGGCCGCGGCGTAGAGACCGGCCCGGGTGAGCGTCTCCTCGACCACGTCCGTACCCTCCGGCAGTGCGGTGAGGTACGTGTCCACGCGGGCGTTGACGAAGAGGCGCCCGTCCGCCGCCGCGCACACCTCGGCGAGCCGGTCCGCCTGCTCCCGGGGGTCGAGGAGCGTCCCGTCGACCGAGTCCTCCAGGTTGCAGCCGACGGCACCGGCCTCCAGGAGGCGTTCCACCAGCTCGGCCGGGGGCAGGCCGTACCCGGCCTCGATGTCCGCCGACACGGGTACGGACACGGCGGCCGTGATCCGGGCGACGGCCGCGAACATCTCGGCGGCGGGCGTCTGCCCGTCCGCGTGGCCGAGGGCAGCCGCGACCCCGGCGCTCGGGGTGGCCAGCGCCGGGAACCCGGCCTCCTCGAAGACACGGGCGCTCGCGGCGTCCCAGGGGCCGGGCAGCACCAGCGGATCGTCCGCCGGGCGGCCGTGGTGCAGGGCGCGGAAGACCGCTACGGGATCGTTCAACAGGGCCTCCGGGTCAGTGCTTGATGTCCCCGGGAGTGTAGTGACCAGGGGTCTGCCGGGTCGTCACCCCGAAGCGGTTCCAGGCATTGATCACCGTGATGGCGGCGATCAGCTGGGCGAGCTCGGCCTCCTCGAAGTGGCGCGCGGCCTTCGCGTACACCTCGTCCGGGACGAAGCCGTCGGTCAGGACCGTGACGGCCTCGGTCAGTTCGATCGCCGCCAGTTCCTTCTCCGTGTAGAAGTGCCGCGACTCCTCCCAGGCGCCGAGCTGGACGATCCGCTCGACGGACTCGCCCGCCGCGAGCGCGTCCTTGGAGTGCATGTCCAGGCAGAGGGCGCAGCGGTTGATCTGCGAGGCGCGGATCTTGACCAGTTCGAGGAGGGCCGGGTCCAGTCCCTTACGGGCCGCGACGTCCAGCCGGATCATGGCCTTGTAGACCTCGGGCGCGAGGGTGGCCCAGGACAGGCGGGCGGGGTGTTCGGGGGCGTACGCGGAGGGCGCGTGGTGCGGGTGTGCTTCGGTCGTCATGGGGACGAAGCTATCGGGCCGGTGGCGCACCGGTATGGTCCATTTCCATGACGGATTCCTGGGCCGCTTTCGGTGCCGACCTGCACATCGAACCGGTCGGGTCCGGGCTCCGCAGCGGGCTGACCACCGCGCTGCGGGACGCCGTGCGGTCGGGGCGGCTGACCCCGGGGACCCGGCTGCCCTCGTCCCGGACGCTCGCCGCCGACCTGGGCATGGCCCGCAACACCGTCGCCGACGCCTACGCCGACCTGGTCGCCGAGGGCTGGCTCACCGCACGGCAGGGCTCGGGGACGAGGGTCGCCGAGCGCGTCCCCGCCGCCCGGGGGTCCTCGGCGGCCGCCCCCGCCCCGCCGGTGCGGCGGCGCCCGGTCCACACGCTGATGGCCGGATCACCCGACGTCTCGGCCTTCCCTCGCGCGCAATGGCTGAAGGCCGCCCGCCGCGCCCTCACCGCGGCCCCCAACGAGGCCTTCGGGTACGGCGACCCCCAGGGCCGTGTCGAACTGCGCACCGTGCTGGCGGAGTACCTGGCGCGGGCACGCGGGGTGTACGCCTCCCCCGGACGCGTCGTCGTCTGCGCCGGGTTCGTCCACGGACTGTCGTTGCTGGGGCAGGCGCTGAGACGGCGCGGGGTGCGGGAGGTGGCCGTCGAGTCGTACGGGCTGCACATCCACCGGGACCTGCTGACCGGGGCCGGACTGCGCACCCCTGGCCTGCCGGTGGACGCGCTCGGCGCCAGGACGGAGCTGCTCGCCGGGATGCGCGGGGTCGGCGCGGTCCTGATGACGCCCGCGCACCAGTTCCCCACCGGGGTGCCGCTGCACGCCGACCGGCGGGCCGCGGCGGTCGACTGGGCGCGGTCGCGGGCGGGCCTGGTCCTGGAGGACGACTACGACGGGGAGTTCCGCTACGACCGGCAGTCGGTCGGCGCGCTCCAGGGCCTCGACCCGGAGCGGGTCGTCTACCTCGGGACCGCCAGCAAGTCCCTGGCGCCGGGGCTGCGGCTGGCCTGGATGGTGCTCCCGCAGGACCTGGTGGACGAGGTCCGGGCGGTGAAGGGGGGCGCCGAGTGGATGCCGCCCACGCCGGACCAGCTGACGCTCGCGGAGTTCATGGCGTCGGGGGCGTACGACCGGCACGTACGGTCCATGCGGCTGCGCTACCGGCGTCGCCGCGACGCGCTCGTGGCCGCCCTCGCCGAGCGGGCCCCGGACGTCCGGGTCAGCGGCATCGCGGCGGGACTGCACGCCGTCCTCGAACTCCCGGCGGACACCGAGCGGTCGGTGGTGCAGGCGGCCGCCTGGCAGGGGCTCGCCCTGGAGGGGCTGAGCCGCTTCCGGCACCCGGAGGCGGAGCCGGGCCGCGAGGGGCTGGTGATCGGCTACGGCTCGCCCGCCGAGAGCGCCTGGGCGGGCGCGCTCGACGCCCTGTGCCGGGTGCTGCCGTAGGGGCCGGGCGCCCCGAACCGCCGTGCTCCGCCCGGAGTTTCGTGGGGCAACGGCTTCAGACGGAGGGGCTATGCATCTAATCTGACAGGCGGTAGGAGGTCGGCCGCGCCCGGCGCGCGGCACGTACGACGGGGGAGAACCGGCCATGGCCACACGCAGACTGAGGTCGAGCACCGTGGTGCTCGGCGGCATGGGGATGCTCGCGCTGACGATCACCTCGTGCGGCTCGGAACCGGACCGGCGGTGCGTCGATCCGGTGAGCCGGGACAAACTGCCGAGCTACGAGTGCCGCAGCGGCGGCAGCGGCTCGTACTACTACGGCGGCAGCGACAAGAACGGCAGGTACTCCGGCGGCAGTTTCGACAAGTCCGCCGTCGACCGGGGCGGTCTCGGCTGCTCCCGTACGGGGGGTGGCTGAGCACGTGGAACGCCGCACCGTCGAGCCGCGCCCCAACTGGCAGCAGACCGTCGAGGCACAGGGGCTGGTGTACCCGCTGACCCGGTACCCGGACGGATCGCTGCGCCCGTACTGGGACGAGAGCGCCTACTACGTCTTCACGCTGCCCGAGGTCGAGGCGCTGGAGGAGGTCGTCGAGGAGCTGCACACCATGTGCCTGGCCGCCGCCGCGCACATCGTGGAGCGGGACCGTTTCGCCGATCTGGGCATCACCGATCCCCGACTGGCCGCCCTGGTCGCCGAGTCCTGGCACCGCCGCTCCGAACTACCGTCCCTGTACGGGCGGTTCGACCTCCGTTACGACGGTCGGGGCCCGGCGAAGATGCTGGAGTACAACGCCGACACCCCCACCTCGCTGGTGGAGGCCGCCGTCCCGCAGTGGTTCTGGATGGAGGACCGCTTCCCCGGCGCCGACCAGTGGAACTCCCTGCACGAACGCCTCGTCGAGGCCTGGGGGCGGCAGGCGGCGCTGCTGCCGCCCGGACCGCTGCACTTCGTCCACACCGACGGCGACGAGAGCGGCGAGGACCTGATGACCGTCGCCTATCTGCGCGAGACCGCCGAACAGGCCGGCGTGGAGACGGAGGCGCTCTCCGTCGAGAGCATCGGCTGGGACCGGCTGAGCGGCCGTTTCGTGGACGACCGGCTCCGCTTCATCCGCGGCTGCTTCAAGCTCTACCCCTGGGAATGGCTGGCCACCGACCGCTTCGGGCCGCATGTGCTGGACACCCTCGACAACGGGGGCGGTACCGGGACCACCTGCTGGATCGAGCCCGCCTGGAAGATGCTGCTCTCCAACAAGGCGCTGCTGGCCGTCCTCTGGGAGCTCTACCCCGGCCACCCCCACCTGCTCCCCGCCTACCTCGACGGACCCCGCGAGCTGGCCGGGCCCCGGGGCGCCGGATACGTGGCCAAGCCGCTGCTCGGCCGTGAGGGCGAGGGGGTCACCCTGCACGGGCCGGGCAGCGAGGCGGTACGGCGCGACGAGGCCTGCTGCTACCAAGGGCTCGCCCCGCTGCCCGACTTCGACGGCAACCGCGTGGTCCTCGGCGCCTGGGTGGTCGAGGACGAGGCCGCCGGGCTCGGCATCAGGGAGTCGGCGGGGCCGGTCACGGACGGATACGCCCGCTTCCTGCCCCACGTCATCCTCTGATCCGGCCGCCCGTCGCGGGAGCCGGCCGCCTGTCGCGGGAGCCGGCCGCCCGGAGCCGGTGCCCCCGCGCGGGAGCGGGCGCCGGCTCCGGAACGGCCCCGCTCAGCCGGCCAGCACGGCGCGGAGCTGGTCCAGGCCCCAGTCCAGGTCGTCCTTGCCGATGACCAGGGGCGGGGCGATCCGGATGGTGGAGCCGTGGGTGTCCTTGACCAGCACGCCCCGGTCCATCAGCTTCTCCGAGATCTCCCGTCCGGTCCCGAGGCGGGGGGAGATGTCCACCCCGGCCCACAGCCCGCGCCCGCGCACCGCCGTCACCGCGTCGCCACCCGTCAGCAGTCCCAGCTCGTGGTGGAGGTGGTCGCCCAGCTCCGCCGCCCGCTGCTGGTACTCGCCGGTGCGCAGCATCGCGATCACCTCCAGGGCGACCGCGCAGGCCAGCGGGTTCCCGCCGAACGTCGAGCCGTGCTCACCGGGCCGGAACACCCCCAGCACGTCGGCCGAGGAGACCACGGCAGACACCGGCACCACCCCGCCGCCCAGCGCCTTGCCCAGCAGGTACATGTCGGGGACGACCCCCTCGTGCTCCAGGGCGAAGGTCCGCCCGGTGCGCCCGAGTCCCGACTGGATCTCGTCCGCGACGAAGAGCACGTTCCGCTGCCGGGTCAGCTCGCGCACCCCGGCCATGTAGCCCGCGGGCGGCACCAGGACGCCCGCCTCGCCCTGGATCGGCTCCAGCAGCACCGCCACCGTGTTCTCGGTCATCGCCGCGTCGAGCGCGGTCAGATCCCCGTACGGCACGATCTCGAACCCCGGGGTGTACGGACCGTAGTCGGCGCGTGCCTCCTGGTCCGTGGAGAAGCTGATGACGGTGGTCGTCCGGCCGTGGAAGTTGTCGGCGGCCACGATGATCTTCGCCATCCCGTCCGGGACGCCCTTGACGCGGTAGCCCCACTTGCGGGCGGTCTTCACGGCCGTCTCCACCGCCTCCGCCCCGGTGTTCATGGGCAGGACCATCTCCATGCCGCACAGCTCGGCCAGTTGGGTGCAGAAGTCGGCGAAGCGGTCGTGGTGGAAGGCGCGCGAGGTCAGCGTCACCCGCTCCAGCTGCGCCCGAGCCGCGTCGATCAGCCGGCGGTTGCCATGGCCGAAATTGAGTGCCGAGTAACCGGCCAGCATGTCGAGGTAGCGGCGGCCCTCCACGTCGGTCATCCAGGCGCCGTCCGCGGTCGCGACGACGACCGGCAACGGGTGGTAGTTGTGCGCGCTGTGCGCCTCGGCCGAGGCGAGGGCGTTCTCCGTGGTCGACACGGGATCTCCGTTCGTCGTGAAAGGTGGGCGGGGTGTGCCCACTTTGTATCGTCGGTCGGATCACCGGCCGGGAAACCTCCGGGGCGCGGCGTGCCTTCGCCGGCCCGCCCGAACGCCCTGCCCGCACCCCCTCCCACGGCGTGCCCAAGGCCCGCCGCGCACGCCCGGCGCATTCCCGCACCGGCTGCCGGGGAACGCCCCCGCACCTGAGACAATGGGGGCATGGCCTCTGATCGTCCCCGCGTGCTCTCCGGAATCCAGCCCACCGCAGGCTCGTTCCACCTCGGCAACTACCTCGGTGCGGTCCGCCAGTGGGTGGCGTTGCAGGAATCACACGACGCCTTCTACATGGTGGTGGACCTGCACGCGATCACCGTTCCGCAGGACCCCGTCGAGCTGCGCTCCAACACCCGGCTCGCGGCCGCCCAGCTGCTCGCCGCCGGGCTGGACCCGGAGCGCTGCACGCTCTTCGTCCAGAGCCATGTGCCCGAACACGCCCAGCTCGGCTGGATCATGAACTGCCTCACCGGCTTCGGCGAGGCGTCCCGCATGACGCAGTTCAAGGACAAGTCCGCCAAACAGGGCGCGGACCGGGCGACCGTGGGCCTGTTCACCTACCCGGTGCTCCAGGTCGCGGACATCCTTCTCTACCAGGCCAACGAGGTGCCGGTGGGCGAGGACCAGCGCCAGCACATCGAGCTGACCCGCGACCTCGCGGAGCGTTTCAACGGCCGGTTCGGGGAGACCTTCACCGTGCCGTCGCCGTACATCCTCAAGGAGACGGCGAAGATCTACGACCTCCAGGACCCGGCGGTCAAGATGAGCAAGTCGGCGTCCACGCCCAAGGGTCTGATCAATCTGCTGGACGAGCCGAAGGCCACCGCCAAGAAGGTGAAGAGCGCCGTCACCGACACGGACACGGTGATCCGCTTCGACGCGGAGAAGAAGCCCGGCGTCAGCAACCTCCTCACCATCTACTCCACCCTCACCGGCACCGCCGTCTCGGACCTGGAGCGGCGGTACGAGGGGAAGGGGTACGGGGCGCTCAAGACCGACCTCGCCGAGGTCATGGTGGAGTTCGTCACGCCGTTCCGGACCCGCACGCGGGAATATCTGGACGACCCCGAGACGCTGGACTCGATTCTGGCCAAGGGCGCCGAGAAGGCCAGGACCGTCGCCGCCGAGACGCTGGCGCGGACGTACGACCGTATGGGACTTCTGCCCGCCAAGCACTGAGTCCAAGGACCCTGGCGAGATCCCTGCCCGAGGGGCCACACTGACGTCGGCACGAGTGACGCACGGCGTCCGGCGTGGCGCTCGGGCAGGGTCGAGAACCGGCCACAGACAACAGAGGAGAACGATGTGGGGACCGTAACGCTTGGCGTTTCGATCGCGGTCCCGGAGCCCTACGGCAGCCTGCTCCAGGAGCGGCGCGCGAGCTTCGGGGACCCTGCCGCGTACGGCATTCCCACCCACGTCACCCTCCTCCCGCCGACCGAGGCCGAGGCGGCCGACCTGCCCGCGGTCGAGACCCACCTCGCGAAGATCGCCACGGCGGGCCGGCCGTTCCCGATGCGGCTGTCCGGCACGGGCACCTTCCGGCCGCTCTCGCCGGTCGTCTTCGTCCAGGTCGTCGAGGGCGCCTCGGCCTGCTCCTGGCTCCAGAAGCGGGTCCGGGAGCGCTCGGGACCGCTGGTGCGCGAGCTCCAGTTCCCGTACCACCCGCACGTGACCGTGGCGCACGGCATCGCCGAGGAGGCCATGGACCGCGCGTACGAGGAGCTCTCCTCCTACGAGGCGGCCTGGACCTGCGGTTCCTTCGCGCTGTACGAGCAGGGCACCGACAGCGTCTGGCGCAAGATCCGGGAGTTCCCGTTCGGGGGCGGCGGCGGCTCACCCGCGGTACCCGCCCAGGGCGGCTCGTCGGTGGACCGGCCCTCGCTGCACCCCTGACCCGCCGGGCCCCCGGGCACACCTGACCCCAGGCCCTACCGCACCGGCAGCCGCCGGAACAGCGGGCGCGGCACATGCCGCAGGGCCGACATCACCACCCGCAGGGCGCCCGGCACCCACACCGTCTCGGAGCGGCGCCGCAGCCCCGTCACGATCGCGTCCGCCACGGCGCCCGGGGTGGTCGCGAGGGGCGCCTCCTCCCGCCCGGCGGTCATCCGCGTCCGTACGAAGCCGGGGCGCACCACCATCACATGCACACCCGTGCCGTGCAGCGCGTCCCCGAGGCCCTGGGCGAACGCGTCCAGCCCCGCCTTGCTGGAGCCGTAGATGAAGTCGGCGCGCCGGGCCCGTTCGCCCGCCACCGAGGAGAGCACCACCAGCGAACCGTGGCCCTGCGCCTGGAGGGCGCCCGCGCACACCAGACCGGCGGAGACCGCGCCGGTGTAGTTGGTCTGCGCCACCTGGACCGCGCTGAGCGGTTCCTCCTCGTCGCGTGTCTGGTCGCCCAGGATGCCGAAGGCCAGCAGCACCATGTCGATGTCGCCGTCGCTGAACACCTTGCCGAGCACCTCCTCGTGCGAGGCGGAGTCCAGTGCGTCGAAGGCCACGGTGCGCACCTCGGCGCCCAGTTCACGCAGCTCGGCGGCGGCGCGTTCCAGCGCGGGGGACGGGCGCCCGGCCAGCCGGACCGTACGGGTGCGGCGGGCGATCAGCCGGCGTGCCGTGGCCAGGCCGATCTCCGAGGTGCCGCCGAGGACGAGCAGGGACTGCGGGGCACCGAAGGCGTCCTTCACGGGGAGCTCCTAGCGACGGGGGCGGGACGGCGGGCGGTCAGAGGGCGAGGCGGCGGGAGAGGTCCGAGCGGAAGGCGCCGTCCGGGTCCAGCTCCGCGCGCAGCGCCCGGAAGTCCGCCAGCCTCGGGTACATCGCGGCCAGCGTCTCCGGCCGCATCCGGGAGTCCTCGGCGAGGCAGACCCGGCCGCCGGCCGCCGCCACCTCGTCGTCGAGGCGGTCGAGCAGCCGTGCCAGCCCGGGGAGCCCGGCCGGCAGGCCGAAGGAGAGCGTCCAGCCGGGCACCGGGAAGGAGAGCCAGCCGGAACCGCCCTCCCCGAGCCGCTGGAGCACGGAGTGGAAGGCCGGGCAGCGCCGCAGCGAGAGCCGGCGGACGACCCGGTGCAGGGCCTCCTCCTGGCCCTCGCCCACCGCGAACCGGTACTGCACGAAGCCGCCCCGGCCGTAGAGGCGGTTCCAGCCGGGGAGCGCGTCCAGCGGGTGGAGGAAGGCGGAGAGGCGCTGGAGCCGCCGGGCGCGCACGGCGCGCGCGCCCCGGAAGCGGAGTTCGGCCAGCAGCGCCGCCGAGGTCCGCCCGAGCAGCCCCTCCGGTACGTACGCCGGGGCGGCGGGCAGCCGCGCCGGGCGGAACTCCAGCGGGGCCTGACGGGCGCGCGCCGGGAGTGCGTCCAGGGGCGCGTGCTCCCCCCGGGTCAGGACGGCGCGCCCGGTGGCCTTCCCGCGCGCCATGAGGTCGATCCGCGCGGCCGCGTACGGGAGGCGGTCGTCCGTCGCGGCGAGCCCGGCCAGCGCCGCGTCCAGACCGGTGGTGCGTTCGGTCTCCACGGACATCAGCGAGGTGGCGACCGGGCGCAGCGCGAGCGTGGCGGACAGGACGACGCCGGTCAGCCCGAGCCCGCCCGCCGTCGCGTCGAACAGGCCGGTGCCCGGCAGCACCGTGCGCACCGTGCCGTCGGCGGTCAGCAGGTCCAGGGAGCGCACATGCCGGGTGAAGGAACCCGCGCTCGGGTGGTTGCGGCCGTGGACGTCGGCACCGATCGCGCCGCCGACCGTGACGAACCGGGTCGAGGGGGTCACCGGGACGAACCAGCCCAGCGGCAGCAGCTCCTCCATCAGCCGGTGCAGGCTCACCCCGGCGTCGCAGACGACCGTGCCGGCGGCGGGGTCGATCGCGTGGACGCGGTCCAGCGCGCTCATGTCGATCACCGAGCCGCCCGCGTTCTGCGCCGCGTCGCCGTGGGCCCGGCCCAGCCCCCGGGCGACGACCCCGCGCGGACCCCGGCCCGTCACGGCGATCGCCGCCTCCTCGTAGGTACGGGGGCGGAACCGGAGCGCGGTCGTCGGGGCGGTGCGGCCCCAGCCGGTCATGGACACCGTGTCGACGGACATGGGGGTGACCGTATCGCCCACGAAAACCCTTTTGAGGGATTTGTTACATCCCTCACCGAAATGGGTGATTGGCTTCTCGGCCGGCCCCCGAGGCCGGTTTTCCGCGGCCGGCCGGGTACGCGTACGTCATGGACTGGCTGAAAAAACTTCCCGTCGTCGGCCCGCTCGTCGGCCGGCTGATGGAGACACACGCCTGGCGCTCGTACGAGACGCTGGAACGGGTCCACTGGGCCAGGCTCGCCGCGGCGATCACCTTTCTCAGCTTCCTGGCGCTGTTCCCCCTGATCGCGGTCGGTGCCGCGGTCGGTGCGGCGCTCCTGTCGGACCAGCAGTTGCACAAGATCGAGAAGCAGCTCGCCGAGCAGGTGCCGGGCATCTCCGACCAGCTGGGCATCGGCAACCTGGTGGACCACGCGGGCACGGTCGGACTGGTCGCCGGTGCGCTGCTGCTCTTCACCGGCATCGGCTGGATCGGGTCCATGCGCGAGTGCCTGCTCGCCGTCTGGGAGAAGGACGACACCCCGCAGGGCAACCCCGTCGTCCGCAAGCTCAAGGACGCCGGTCTGCTGCTCGGTCTCGGCGGCGCGGCGCTCGCCACACTCGCGGTCACCACCATCGGCTCGACGGCCATCGGCTGGACCGCCGAGCAGATCGGCATCCCGGAGAACGGCGCCGGGGGTGTGCTGCTCCAGGTGGCCGCCCTGCTGGTGGCGGTCGGCGCGGACTTCCTGCTGCTGCTCTACATGCTGACCCTGCTGCCGGGCGTGGAGCCGCCCCGGCACCGCCTGATCGTCGCCGGGCTGGTCGGCGCGGTCGGCTTCGAACTCCTCAAGCTGCTGCTCGGCAGCTATATGAAGGGCGTCGCCTCGAAGAGCATGTACGGCGCCTTCGGCGTGCCGATCGCGCTCCTGCTGTGGATCAACTTCAGCGCCAAGCTGCTGCTGGTCTGCGCCGCCTGGACGGCGACGCCGGAGCGCGACGGCGAGGGCGCGCCGGAGGACGGCTCAGGCGCGCCCGCCGGTGGCCCGGACACGCCCGCCGGTGGCCCGGACGCACCGGCCGGCACGGGCACGCCCGCCGGGAACCCGTCCGTCAACGGCGGGGAAGGCGGCGCACCAGGTCGGGCAGCGGCCACCGCCGGTTGACGAGGTACGCCCCCGCGGCCAGGACCACCAGCACCCCGGCGACGACCGACAGCGCGGTCCAGACCCCCGAGCCGGCGGGCGAGGCGCTCGCGGCCGCCGCCTGCTTCCCGGCGGCCGCCGCCGGTGTCGTGCCGGCGTCGGGCTCGGTGCCCTTGCCGGCCTCGGTGACGGCGGACTTCGGCGGCACCAGGGTGCCGACCGGAGTCACCTTGCCGCTCGCGGCGAAGCCCCAGTCGAGCAGGCTCGCGGCTTCCTTGTAGACGGCGTGGCTCACGTCCGACGACGGGTTCATGACGGTGACCAGCAGCACCCGCCCGTCGCGTTCGGCGATGCCGGTGAACGTGTTGCCGGCATGGGTGGTGTAGCCGTTCTTGACGCCCGCGATGCCCTGGTACTGCTCCACGCCGTCGGCGCCGGTGAGCAGCCGGTTGGTGTTCTGGATGCCGAAGGACTGCCGCTTCTTGCCCTTCTTCTTCTCCCCGGGGAACTGCGCGCTGGCCGTCGCGGCGTACTCGCGGAAGTCGGCCTTCTGCATCCCGCTGCGGGCGAAGAGCGTCAGGTCGTACGCGCTGGAGACCTGCTTCGGGGAGTCGTAGCCGTCCGGGGAGACGACCCGGGTGTCGAGTGCCTGGAGCTCGTCCGCGTGCCGCTGCATCGCCGCGACCGTCGCGTCCACACCCCCGTACATCGAGGACAGCACGTGCACCGCGTCGTTGCCCGACTGGAGGAACACCCCCAGCCACAGGTCGTGGACCGTGTAGGTGTAGTCCTCCTTGACGCCCACCAGGCTGCTGCCCTCACCGACCCCGGCGAGCTCGTCCTCGGTCACCAGATGGGTCGTGGTCGGCTGGAGGGCCGGCAGGACCGTGTCGGCGAAGAGCATCTTCAGCGTGGACGCGGGCGGCAGCCGCCAGTGGGAGTTGTGCGATGCCAGCACCTCGCCGTTCTCCGCGTCCGCGACGATCCACGAACGGGCGGTGAGGTCCTTCGGCAGCACCGGCGCCCCCGGCCCCAGCTCCACCTGGGTGCCGATCTCGCCCAGGCGCTTCCCGCCGACGGTGGACATGGGGCCGGTCGGCTTCGGCTGCTTGTCGCCGGGTTTGTCCTTGTCGGCCGCCGCGGCCGGACTGAGGACACAAACGGACAGCAAAGCGGCAGAGAGGACCGTCATTACGGTCTTTCTTAGAGCAGGCACGGTCGGAAACGTACATGGCGTTGCCATGGACCGTGACCCGGATAGGCTGACCCGCCGTGTATACCGCCGGGACAGCCCACCCCGGGCGAAGGCCCCGAAGCGCGGTGGCGATACTGATTCCATGAAGCTCAGCCGCCCCGTGTCCTGGTTCCTGCTCGTGTTCGGGGTGTGGAGCTGGTTCATCTGGATCACTTTCGTCAAGAACCTGTGGAAGGACAGCAGCGGACTCGCGTTCGACGACGCGGGTGACCCGACCGCGTACTTCTGGGTCCATCTGCTGCTCGCCGTGACGTCGTTTCTTCTGGGGACGGCTGTCGGGGTCATCGGGTTCCGTGGTGTCAGGGCACTGCGCCGCGCACGCACATGAACGAGACACGGACGGACGCGGTCCGGCGGGGGAGCGGGGGAACGTAAGTGGTGGTCGTCTTCGTCCTGGTGGCGGTCGCGGTGTTCGCGCTGCTGGCCGGTGTGCACCGCTATGTGTGGCGACGCCTCGTCGGTGACACGACGGCCCAGGGCAGCCTCGCGCGCCGCGCCGGGACGGTCGCGGTGTGGGTGCTGCCCCTGCTGAGCGTGGGCGCCTTCGCCGGAGGGCGGGCGGGATTCCCCTTCTGGCTCCAGCGGGTGCTGGCCTGGCCGGGCTATCTGTGGCTGGCCGTGCTGCTGTACCTGACGCTGGCTCTGCTGGTGGGCGAGGCGGCGCGGCCGCTGCTGCGGCGCCTCCTGGCGCGCCGCGCCGCGCGCACGGCCGCCGCCGGAACGGAACCGGCCGCGGTGCCGCGTACCGCCGCCCTCGTCGCCGCCACCTCCGCGACGGAGACTCCGGCGGGGGCCCCGGCGGAGGCCCCCGTGGAGGCCGCGACCGACACCGATGCCCCCGCCGCGTCACCGCCGCCGGAATCCGTACCGGAACCGGAAGCGGAACCCGCGCCGGAACCCTCCCCGCACACCCCCGCCGACCCCTCGCGGCGGCTGTTCGTCGCGCGGGCGGTCGGTGGCGCCGCCGCCCTCGCGGGGCTCGGCACGGTCGGGTACGGCACCTACGGGGTGCTGCGCGGCCCCCGGGTGAAGCGGATCACCGTCCCGCTCGCCAGGCTGCCGCGCTCCGCGCACGGCTTCCGGATCGCGGTCGTCAGCGACATCCACCTCGGCCCGATCCTCGGCCGTGCCCACACCCGGCGCATCGTCGACACCATCAACGCGACCTCGCCCGATCTGGTCGCCGTGGTGGGGGACCTCGTGGACGGTACGGTCGCCGACCTCGGCACCGCCGCCGAACCGCTCGCCGGGCTCGAAGCGCGGCACGGCAGCTACTTCGTCACCGGCAACCACGAGTACTTCTCCGGCGCCGCCGAGTGGGTCGATCACGTTCGCGAGCTGGGGCTGCGGCCGTTGGAGAACGCCCGGGTCGAGATCGCCGGGTTCGACCTCGCCAGCGTCAACGACGTCGCCGGTGAAAGCGAGGGCCAGGGACCGGACTTCGCCGCCGCGCTCGGCGACCGTGACCGGAGCCGGGCCTCCGTCCTCCTCGCGCACCAGCCGGTCGTCATCGACGACGCCGTCGCGCACGGCGTCGACCTCCAGCTCTCCGGTCACACCCACGGCGGTCAGCTCTGGCCCGGCAACCTGCTGGCAGAGCTGGCCAATCCCACCGTCGCGGGGCTCGAACGGTACGGTGACACCCAGCTGTACGTGTCGCGGGGCGCGGGCGCGTGGGGCCCTCCGGTGCGGGTCGGCGCGCCCTCGGACATCACCGTCGTGGAGCTCGCCTCCAAGCGGACCTGAACGCTGCCGGACATGGCTGGGAACGAACACGCAAACGGCATACCGCCCTTACGCCCAGCAACGAAAGTCGCTGGTAGGAGGCGGTGTGGCCCTGCTTTCGAAGCCATATCCAGTTTTTCGGCGAACAAGTCCCTGTGAGTACCCCATTTGCTCTTCCAGATGTGAAAATCGTGTGATTGGCTGAGTCCGAACATGCGGCAATGTGCGCGAACTCAGCACATGGGCCGCGGTGGGCTGGTAAGGGAGAGCACGGCAACATGCGGTCGATCCGGATACGGATTCTCGCGATTCTCGCGGTACTGATCATTGTCGGCGTCGGCGCCTGGCAGCTGCTCCCCTCGGACGAGGCGAAGAAGGATCCCGTCACGGTCGGGACCTCGGACGTGGTGAGCTCCCTCGATCCGGCCGGGGCCTACGACGCCGGTTCCTGGGCGATCTACAGCAACATCTACCAGTCCCTCCTGACCTTCAAGGCCGGTGCGATCGTCCCGGAGCCGGACGCGGCCGAGAGCTGCACCTTCATCGGGCAGAAGTTCCAGACGTACCAGTGCAAGCTGCGCGACGACCTGACCTTCTCCAACGGTCACAAGGTCACCGCGGAGGTCGTCAAGTACTCCTTCGACCGGATCCTGAAGATCAACGCGGACTCCGGTCCGGCGCCGCTCTTCCCCAGCCTCGACACGATCGTGGTCGACGGGCGCACCATCACCTTCAACCTCTCGGCGCGTGACGCGACCTTCCCGCTGAAGCTCGCCACCGGCGCCGGGTCCATCGTCGACCCCGCCGAGTACCCCAAGGACAAGCTCCGCACCGGGAACCAGGCCGACGGATCGGGCCCGTTCACGCTGAAGTCGTACGAGCCCGGAGTCCAGGCGGAGTTGACGCCGAACGCGGCCTACAAGGGCGCGGTGAAGAGCCCCGGCGGACCGGTCCACATCCGCTACTTCGAAGGCTCCAGCCAGCTCCAGGCGGCCTGGGACGCCGGCAGCGTCGATGTGACACACCGTCAACTGCCCGCCGAGACCCTGGCGGAGCTCAACCCCGGTGCGACCGCGCAGCGCATCACCGAGGCGGGCAGCGCCGAGATCCGCAACCTCATCTTCAACGTCCGTGACGGTTCGGCGTTCTCCGACAAGCGGGTCCGGCAGGCCGTCGCGTGGATCATCGACCGCGGGCCGCTGGTCGGCGACGTCTACCGCAGCACGGTCGAGCCCCTGTACTCCCTGATCCCCCAGGGCTACATCGGGCACAGCACTCCCTTCTTCGACGCCTACCCGCACCCCGACAAGGACGAGGCGAAGAGGCTGATGCAGGAGGCCGGCGTACAGATCCCGCTGCCGGTCACCTTCGCGCACCGCGACGACGACGCGAACAAGAAGGAGAGCACCGAGCTGGTCCGCCAGCTGGAGAAGAGCGGGCTGTTCAAGGTCACCGAGAAGGCCGTGGAGTGGACGGCCTTCCAGAAGGGGTACGCGGCCGGCGACTACGACGTGTACACCGTCGGATGGTTCCCCGACTTCCCGGACTCCGACAACTTCAGCCAGCCGCTCGTCGGCAAGGGCAACAGCCTCAACAACGGCTACCAGAGCAAGAAGGTCGACGACCTCATCGCCGCCACCCAGCAGTACAGCGACCGCAGCCGCACCTCGAACGACTTCAAGGAGCTTCAGCGGCTGGTCGGCGAGGACGTCCCGCTGATCCCGCTGTGGCAGAAGAAGGACTACGTCGTCGCCAAGAGCGAGGTCTCCGGCTCCCAGTACCTCTCCGACGGCACCGGGATCTGGCGCCTGTGGGAACTCAGCTGGATCTGACGCCCTCGCCCGCACGGGCCCCGGGCATGAACTCCACCAGCACCTCGTGGAGTTGCCGCACGAGCGGTCGCAGCACCCGGAACCGGGAGAGCGCGATCGCCCGTGCGGCCAGCGGCGCGGTGCGCTCCACCAGCCGGCGGCTGCGCGCCGCGCCCTCGCTCCGGTCGTAGACCCAGAAGAGCACCAGCCCCATCTGCATCAGCCACATCAACTGCGGCAGTATCGGGCCCAGTTCCGGGTCGTACCGGGTGCTGGACCCGGACAGGCAGCGCTCGTGGAGGGAGATCACCGCCTCGCGGGCGGCGGCCGAGTCCTCGGAGAACGGCGAGAGCGGGCTCTCCGGGTCGGCGGCGTTCTTGAAGAACTGGGCGGCGAAGCGGTGGTACGGCTGGGCCACGTCCAGCCAGCCCAGCAGGACGCCCCGGATGCGTACGGCGAGATCCGGGTCCCCGTCCAGGACCGGCCGCACCGCCGCCGCGTGATCGGCCGCGATCCGGTCGTAGAAGCCCTGGACCAGGTGTTCCTTCGAGGCGAAGTAGTAGTACGCGTTCCCCACGGAGACCCCGGCCTCCTGGGCGACGGCACGCATGGTCGTCCTGTCGTACCCGCGTTCCTCGAAGAGTCTGAGGGCTGTCTCCAGGATCAGGGTGCGGGTCTGCTCGCTCTTCGGGGCCTTCGCCGTCTTCTCTTCCTTCGCCACGGTCCCCAGGCTATCCGGGGCCCGGGTCCCCCGGATTCCGTGTCGCCACGGCCTCGGTGAACTCCGCCCGCAACTCCCCGGGGGAGGGCAGACCCGCGTCCACCACCTCGTTCCACCGGGCGGCCGCCTCCTCGATCCCCTGACGGAACGCGCGCTTCAGGGGGATCCGGAACAGCAGCAGCGCGAGCGCGGCGGGCGGCCGCAGCAGCGCCCGCCCGCGCACGGTCACGAGGACGCCCACCTCCCAGGCCCCCACACCGGCGGCCTCCCACGCCTCCGCACCGGCCTTCCGGGCGTCCTTGCCGGCCTTCCGCGCACCGGCCTCCGGCGCTTCCGCACCGGTCCTCCGCGCCCCGTCGCCGGCCGGACGGACGGTGATCGACAGGTCCGCGCGCCCGAGCGGGTGCCGGGCACGCGCCGACACCGGGGGCCGGGCCGCCGGAAGCGCGCCGGGAGGCGCCGCCACCGCCGCCCACCAGGCGGCCAGGTCGCACCTCGCGCGCCCGGAGATCCGCTGGAGGAAGCCCCCGGCGGGACTGCGCAGGGTGCAGGCCGCCTCCAGCCCCGACGGCCGGTCGGGGGTGCGCAGGCGTAGCGTCACCCGTCCCGCGGCCTCGGCCGACGCCACCCGCTGCTCCACCGCGATCGCGGTCGAGCGCCGCCACTCCCGTATGCCCACCGTCAGCGTCCCGGCGGGGGCCTGGGGCGCCCTGCCGGGCGCGGGCGGAGCCGGGGCCTGGGTGACCGTGTACCGGGCCCCCGCGCGCAGGTGACGGCCCCTCACCAGCCGTACGCCCGGCACGGGTTCACCGCCCTCCAGCAGGGTGCCGCCCGGCCCCGTACGGGTGGACTCCACGACGTCCAGGAGGAGCGCCGCGCACTCCTCGAACCAGGAGCGGTCGAGGGCCGCGACGGTGACGGTGTGATGGAGGCGGGCCACGGGAGATCGGCTCAGGCGCTCATCGACCGGGCGGTGTTGACCTGCGCCATGACCATCTGGAAGGTCTCGGGACCGTTGGCCGGGATCATGGTCGAGTGGTGGCGCCCCCCACTGGTCACCGTGACCTGGACGAAGCCCGTCGTCTTCTTCTCCTTCATCAGGAGGAAGAGCAGACCGACCAGACAGAACAGCGCGAACACGATGGCGAGCACGATCGCCACGGTCGGGATCTTCTCCTCCGTGCGCGACATGTCGGTCGCCGTCCACACCGCGCCCTTGAGCGGCATGGTGCCCGACGGCGTCACGATGCCGTCGTTCATGACGGTGATGTCACCGAACGACAGCATCGCCGTCCCACCGCCCGGATACCCCTGACCCGGCTGCTGCGCCGTGGGGTTGTAGCCGGGCTGCGTCGGCTGCCCGCCGGGGCCCGGGTAGCCGTACCCGGGGCCCGGCTGCGCGGCCGAGTCGGGCAGCGGCTGCGGGTAGCCGTACGCGGGAGCCGCACCCGGCGCCGTGAAGCCGAAGCCCTGGCCCGGTCCGTCCGGCATCGTCGGCGGGTTGCCCGGCTGCTGGGGCGGGCCCCACTTGTATGAGTCGTCCGCGTACGGATTCGGATCGCTCACGACGTTCCCCGTTCTCCATCAAGTCATCCGCTCCCACCGCGTGTCACGTCGGGAGCCGCGGGCCGGTCACCGGCCCCGCATGACCGTACCGTTCCCGCCCCCGCGACGCAGCAGGAGACCCCGCCTCCCGCACGGACGGTGCGGGGAGACGGGGTCTCCGCGGTACGACGGACGGACCCGGACGGGCCGTCGGGTCAGAAGCGGCGTGTGATCAGCGCGCGCTTGACCTCCTGGATCGCCTTGGTGACCTCGATGCCACGGGGGCAGGCGTCCGTGCAGTTGAACGTCGTGCGGCAACGCCACACACCGTCACGGTCGTTGAGGATCTCCAGGCGCTGCTCGCCGCCCTCGTCACGCGAGTCGAAGATGAACCGGTGCGCGTTGACGATGGCCGCCGGGCCGAAGTACTGCCCGTCGTTCCAGAACACCGGGCACGAGGACGTGCACGCGGCGCACAGGATGCACTTGGTGGTGTCGTCGAAGCGCTCGCGGTCCTCGGGGGACTGGAGCCTCTCACGGGTCGGCTCGTTGCCCTTGGTGATGAGGAAGGGCATGACGTCGCGGTAGGCCTGGAAGAACGGGTCCATGTCGACCACGAGGTCCTTGAGGACCGTGAGGCCCTTGATGGCCTCGATCAGGATCGGCTTCTCCGGGCTGATGTCCTTGATCAGCGTCTTGCAGGCGAGCCTGTTCTTGCCGTTGATCCGCATCGCGTCGGAGCCGCAGATGCCGTGCGCGCAGGAACGGCGGAACGTCAGGGTGCCGTCCAGCTCCCACTTGATCTTGTGAAGGGCGTCAAGGACACGCTCCTTCGGGTCGATCGAGATCTGGAAGTCCTGCCACTGGGCCTCGTCCGAGACCTCCGGGTTGAACCGGCGGATCCGGAACGTGGCCGTGATGTACGGGGTGTCGGCGAAGCCGGCCTCGGCGGTGCCGTTCTTCTCCAGGGTCGGGGTAGCCATCAGTACTTACGCTCCATCGGCTGGTAGCGGGTCGTGACGACCGGCTTGTAGTCGAGCCGGATCGACTCGGTGCCGTCGTCCGCGACCTCGCGGTACGCCATGGTGTGGCGCATGAAGTTGACGTCGTCGCGGTTCGGGTAGTCCTCGCGGTAGTGACCGCCGCGGGACTCCTTGCGGGCCAGCGCGGAGGTCGCCATGACCTCGGCCAGGTCGAGCAGGTTGCCCAGCTCGACGGCCTCCAGCAGGTCGGTGTTGAACCGCTTGCCCTTGTCCTGGATGGACACGTCCAGGTAGCGCCTGCGCAGCTCGGCGATCTTGTCGACCGCGGCCTTGATCGTCTGCTCGGTGCGGAACACCATCACGTTGGCGTCCATGCACTCCTGGAGCTCCTGGCGCAGCGCGGCGACGCGCTCGGTGCCCGTGGAGTTCCGCAGCCGCTCGACCTGGTCCTGGACCAGCTGCGCCGGGTTCTCGGGAAGCTCGACGAAGTCGTTCTTCGCGGAGTACTCGGCGGCGGCGATACCCGAACGGCGTCCGAAGACGTTGATGTCGAGCAGCGAGTTGGTGCCGAGGCGGTTGGCGCCGTGCACGGAGACACAGGCGACCTCGCCGGCGGCGTACAGGCCCGGCACGACGGTGGTGTTGTCGGCCAGCACCTCGCCCTCGACGTTGGTCGGGATGCCGCCCATGGCGTAGTGCGCGGTCGGCTGGATCGGGATCGGGTCCGTGTAGGGCTCGATACCGAGGTAGGTGCGCGCGAACTCGGTGATGTCCGGGAGCTTGGCGTCCAGCTGCTCCGGCGGGAGGTGCGTGAGGTCGAGGTAGACGTGGTCGCCCTCGGGGCCGCAGCCGCGGCCCTCGCGGATCTCCGTGTAGATGGAGCGGGAGACGACGTCACGGGACGCGAGGTCCTTCATGACCGGCGCGTACTTCTCCATGAAGCGCTCGCCGTCCTTGTTGCGGAGGATGCCGCCCTCACCGCGGGCGCCCTCCGTCAGCAGGATGCCCATGCGCCAGATGCCCGTCGGGTGGAACTGGAAGAACTCCATGTCCTCCAGCGGCAGACCCCGGCGGTAGCAGGCGGCCTGGCCGTCACCGGTCAGGGTGTGCGCGTTCGACGTCACCTTGAAGAACTTGCCGGTGCCGCCCGAGGCGTAGATGACCGACTTCGCCTGGAAGACGTGGATCTCGCCGGTGGCCAGCTCGTAGGCGACGACGCCGGCGGACTTCTTGACGCCGTCCTCCTCGACGACCAGCTGGTCCAGGACGTAGAACTCGTTGAAGAACTCCACGCCCTCCTTGACGCAGTTCTGGTACAGCGTCTGGAGGATCATGTGGCCGGTGCGGTCGCCCGAGTAGCAGGCGCGACGGACCGGGGCCTCACCGTGGTTGCGGGAGTGACCGCCGAAGCGGCGCTGGTCGATCTTGCCCTCGGGCGTACGGCCGAACGGCAGGCCCATCTTCTCCAGGTCGAGGACGGCGTCGATGGCCTCCTTCGCGAGGATCTCGGCGGCGTCCTGGTCGACCAGGTAGTCGCCGCCCTTGATCGTGTCGAAGGTGTGCCACTCCCAGTTGTCCTCCTCCACGTTGGCCAGCGCGGCGGCCATGCCGCCCTGCGCGGCGCCCGTGTGGGAGCGGGTGGGGTAGAGCTTCGTCAGCACGGCGGTACGGCTGCGCTTGGTCGACTCGATGGCCGCGCGCATGCCGGCGCCGCCGGCGCCGACGATGACGGTGTCGTACTTGTGGATCTGCATGGTTTCCTCTGGTCCCTCTGTCCCGGCGCCTAGCGGATGTTCGGGTCGAAGGTGAAGATCACCAGCGTGCCCAGCAGGACGGTGAACACCGTGGCGGTGTACAGGAGCATCTTCAGCCAGAAGCGGGTGTTGTCCCGTTCGGCGTAGTCGTTGATGACCGTACGGAGGCCGTTGGCGCCGTGCAGCATGGCGAGCCACAGCATCGCCAGGTCCCAGACCTGCCAGAACGGCGAGGCCCAGCGGCCGGCCACGAAGGCGAAGCCGATCTTGGAGACGCCGCCGTCCAGCACCAGCTGGATCAGCAGGTGGCCGATGACGAGGACGACCAGCACGATGCCCGACAGGCGCATGAAGAGCCAGGCGTACATCTCGAAGTTGGTACGCGAGCCCTTGGGCGTCTTGCCCGTGCGCTTGCGCGGGGGCTCGATCACCGGCGCGGGGTGATCGACGTCGTACAGGCTCACGCCCTCGACGTCGCTGATGGCGGACGAGGAAGAGGTCTCGGCGGACATGGGCCTCAGCTCCCGAAGACTTCGCGTACGGCGTGGCCGAGGACGGGGTACAGGGCCCCGACCATCAGCACGATCCAGATGCCCAGGACGGTCCAGAGCATCGTCTTCTGGTGGCGCGGGCCCTTGGCCCAGAAGTCCACGGCGACGATCCGGAGACCGTTCAGGGCGTGGAAGAGGATGGCGGCCACCAGGCCGTACTCGAGCAGGGCCACGAGCGGGGTCTTGTAGGTGGCCACGACCTCGTCGTACGCCTCGGGGGAGACACGCACGAGAGCGGTGTCCAGGACGTGTACGAACAGGAAGAAGAAAATGAGGACACCGGTGACTCGATGAGCCACCCAGGACCACATGCCTTCCCGGCCGCGGTACAGCGTTCCAGCCGGCACGGAAAAACCCTCCGGGAGCGGGGATCGGGGTCGGCCGGCTTGACTGTCGGTCTGACCCGGCCGGGTACGGTCCACCGGCCCCGGCCATCGTAGCGACGGTTTGTCGGTTCCATGGCGGCGGGGCCTGGAGGTGTGATCAAAGTGGCAGCCAAACGGGCACGGACGGGCTATTGCGGGCCTTATACGCCCTGGTCAGAGCAGCGGATCCGGCCGTCCCGCGGCGGTCACGAGCTCGATGATGCGTCCCCGGGCGAGTCGTCGCATCTCCTCCGCGGTGAGCGAACGCTCCTCGTCGGGGTCGTTGGCCAGCCGGGCCCGGATGGCGGTGAGGACCTGGTCCACGTGCTGGGAGGGCGGCACCCCGTCCATGCAGATGACGAACACGTGTCCGAAGCTGTGCTCGTACGCGGCGTGCGCCGCCCGGAGCGCGAGGTGGGCCGCGCGGGGCGCCTCGTGGTGCAGGCAGGGCGCGCACTCGGCGGCGAGCGCCTCGGCGATGTCGGTGGGGCCGAGGTCGTACCCCGCCTCGTCGGAGGCGGCCAGCAGCGAGGCCAGGTCCGGGTACGGGCGGTGGGCCGCCATCCGCTGCGCCCAGCGGCGGCTGCCGCAGCACTCCAGCAGGGCCGCTTCGGCGAGGTCGCCCGTCCAGCCGTTGAAGCGGCCCAGCCCCTTCGAGTGGGCACTGGTGCGGGTGCTCGCGGAGACTGGTTCCGGAACCGGGGTCCGGGCGGGGGTCCGGACCGGGTTCCGGGTCCGGGTCTCCTGCGGAACCGGGACGGAGCCGTGGCCCTGCACGGGACCGTGGCCCTGGACCGGGCCGTGGTCCTGGACCAGGCCTTGGCTCTGGACGGGGACGACCGCCCGGCCGGCCCGGCGCCCTCGCTCCGGCAGGCCTGCGGGGGACTCGCTGGACCTGGACAGCGGAACTCCTCGGACGAATGGCATCTGTGACCCTGGAGAGGGTTCGGAGAGCGACGAGGTTGCGCGGGGGAGAGAGAAGGCTGATGAATGTGTCGCAACGGTAGCGAGACCGGGCAACGAGTACCTCAAACGCACCCGGAATTCACCCGGACGGGAGAGTTCCGGAACGCTTGATGGACGCCCTTCCGGGGCGAACGCCCACTTTTCACCACCTCTGTCCATGCCCCGGTTTCGGCCATGGGGCCCCCTGGGTCCCGGACCCGACATGCGTCTCCCGCCACTCCCTGCCACGGTTCGTCCTTCCGCCCCTTCCACCTCTCCCCTCGCTTTCGCCTCTCCTGTCCCTCCCGCCTCTCCCGCCGCACGGGACTCCCCCGCGATTTCCCAGCTCCCCCACTCCCCAACTCCCCAACTCCCGCGATTCCGTCCCCACGATTCGCCTTCCCCCACGATCCGGAGGATTCTGACCGATGTCGCCCTCGCACAGAGCCACATCACGCTCACGCGGAGCCCTGGTGGCCGGCGCGGCCGCCACGGCGGCAGCCGCAGTCACCCTCACCGTCGTCCTGTGGCCCGACGGTTCCGGCTCCGGACCGCAGAACGGCTCCGCCTCCTCCCGTACGGACGCCTCGCCGTCCCCGTCCCGCAGCTACCCGCTCTCGACGACGCCCCGGACCGTCCCCGCGGTCCGCGAGCACACCCCCGCCCGCGGACCGGGCTGGAAGCCCGGGAAGGACAGCACGGTCGTCGCCGCCGACCACCAGCTGGCCGACGAGGCGCAGCTGCTCGCCAAGGAGCTGAAGATCAGCTACCGGGGTGAGACCGCGGCCCGTGCCGGTGACGTCGAGCTGGCGCTCGGCACCCCCGGCAAGGGCACGGCGGAGTCGTACACGCTGAAGACCGCGGACGACCGGGTCACGATCAGCGGGCCCGACGAGGCCGGTGTCTTCTACGGCACCCGCACCCTCAAGCAGTCGCTCGCGGCGGACGGCACCGTGCCCGAGGGCGTCATACGCGACGCTCCCGACCGGCCGCAGCGCGGCTTCAACCTCGACATCGCGCGCAAGTACTACACCCCCGCCTGGATCGAGGACCGGCTGCGCGAGATGGCCGACCTCAAGCTCAACCAGTTCGGCCTGCACTTCTCGGACGACCAGGCCTTCCGGATCGAGTCCGAGTCGCACCCGGAGATCGTCTCCCCGGAGCATCTGACCAAGGCCGAGGTCCGCGACATCCTGAAGCTCGCCGCGAGCCTGCACATCACGGTCGTCGCCGAGATCGACTCGCCCGGACACCTGGGGGCCGTGCTGAAGGCCCACCCCGACCTGCAACTGCGCAACACGCAGGGAACTCCCCGGCAGGGGGCCATCGACATCTCCAAGCCGCAGGCGGCCGAGATCGTGGACGACCTGCTGCGCGAGTACGCCGAGCTGTTCCCCGGCCAGTGGTTCCACATCGGGGCCGACGAGTACCAGGCGCTCACGGTGAGCGACCCGGCCTCCTCGTACCCGCAGCTCGCCGTCGCGGCGCGCGAGAAGTACGGCAACGGGGCCACCGTGCAAGACCTGACCGAGGGCTGGCTGAACGACCGGGCGGCCGTCGTCCGCGAGGCGGAGAAGATCCCCAAGGCGTGGAACGACGGGTTCTTCAGCGGGGGCACGGTCACCGCGGACAAGGGCATCGAGGTCGAGTACTGGACCGGCAAGGAGATCGGCGCCCGGCCGCCGCAGGACTACCTCGCCGAGGGCCGCAAGGTGGTCAACCTCAACGACGAGTTCCTCTACTACGTGCTCGGCGAGCCCAACAACTTCGTCTACCCGACCGGCGAGCGGATCTACAAGCAGTGGACCCCGCTGGTGCTGCGCGGCACCGAGCCGGTGCCGGAGCGCTACTCGAAGCAGATCCTGGGCGGGCGCTTCGCGGTCTGGGGTGACTTCCCGAACGCGCAGACGCAGGCGCAGGTGGCCGACGGCATCCGGATGCCGCTCAACGCGGTCTCCCAGAAGCTGTGGGACCCGAGGAAGCCGGAGCTGAGCTGGGCGCAGTTCAAGAAGCTCGCGGACGAGGTCGACGCGTCCAACTGATCCCGCCTGACGGCCGGTCCGGGTCCCGACGGCCGCCCGGTCCGGGGTGACCGATGATTTTCGGCCGTGATCCCCCGGGAGCCCCAGCGCTCCCGGGGGATCGATCATTCGAACACCCTCCGAAATTCCCCCGGAAACCCCTCGGAAATGGTCTCGGACCGGAGCGGGGGATGCCCCTCCGTATCGCCTGAGTGACGCTTTTCAGCCATTCGGCGCAGTACGCGGTAAGTGGAGCGAGCGACCGAGAAACCGAGGGGGGCACGTCGATGAGCGTGCTGGAGCTGATCACCCGCGCGGACGAGCGGGGCCTGGCGGCGAGCGGGATCGCCTGCCTGGAGCGGTGCCTGCCGTCCTCGGACGACGGCACCGGCGCGGAGGCGCTGCGCCCGCTCTGGGCGAGCTGCGGGAACGGAAGGGACTGGGCCGCTCGGCTGGTGGCCGCGGGCGAGGCCCTGGAGGGCGTAACCCCGCCGGACGCCGGGAGCGCGGTGGCGGACCGAGTCCGGGACCTGGTCCGCGCGGCACCGAAGGAGTTCGCCGAGGGGCCGTTGCGCATCTGGGCCGACGCCTGCTCGCTGCTCGCGCTGGAGGTCCACCAGGAGTTCGACCTGCCCGCCCCGGACGGCGGGGAGCAGCTGGAGCGTCTGCGGACGGGAGAGGCGGAGGACGCCGGCCCGCTCGTCATGGGTGAACTCCGCCGCCAGATCGCGATCCTGGAACTGCTCGCGGAGACCGAGGGCCCGGCCGGCGGCGGAGCGGGCCTGCGCCGTGCGCTCGACCTGTCGACCGAGGGGCAGCGGGTACTGAAGGCGGCCCTGTCCCGCCGGGCCCGCGGCCGGACCTGAGCGGGTGCTGTTCCCCGGGTGTCCTGATGCGACGTCAGCGGTGTTCAGGTGTCGTAGACGGTGGAGCGGTGTCCGACGCGGACCACCCATACCACCAGTTCGCCGTTGTCGATCGTGTAGATCACGCGGTAGTCGCCCACCCGTAGGCGGCGGCAGTCGGGCTGGGACACGAGGGACGTGCTGTTGAACCCGAGCGGGTCGGCCTCCAGCTCGGTCAGCTTGGTCAGAATGCGGAGGGCCGCGTCCCTCGGGATCTTGCGAAGCTCGGCTTGGGCCTCAGGTCGGAAGACAGTGCGATATTCACTCACCGCGTGCCAACGTCTCCCTCATGACGTCCTCGATCGGGACGCCGGGCGCGGGGTCGGCCATGCGCTCGTCGATGATCCGGTTGATCTCGCGCTCTTCCCACTCCTGATACTTGCGCAGGACCTCGATGGAGACGACAGCGGCGACCTGCTTGCCGCGTCGGGTGATCACGGTGGGCACGTCGTCCCGGTCGGCCCGCTCGACCACGTCCGCCAGGTGGGCGCGGACATCGCGGATGGACTCTATGGGCATCTGCGTCATGCACCAACGGTACATCGTGTTCCATGTGTACACAACGGGTCCGACATGTATGGGCGCGTACGGGCTTCGGTGAGTGGCGTGTGCCCCGGGCGGCAGGTGCGGGTGGCGGGGAGAGTGGCGGACGACGACCGGGGCCGCCACCCCCCACAGGAGAGGCCCCGGCCGTCTTCCACGAGGCCGCGCCGCGACCCCGTACTCAACACAGCGCCGCCGGTGCGTTTTCTGTCACACCGCGCCGCGTCCGGGGACAGTTGCGTGTTGTACAAGTCATGGACGGGGGAGCGTTCGACCACGTAGCGTGCTGAGTCACGCAGAGTGGCGTGGCAGTGATGACCAGCTGCGATTCGGATCAGCAGGGCGGGTTGAGGGAGTGCTGGGGGACGACGCGGAGCTGACCGCCGCGGTGCTCGCGGCACAGGACGGGGACGAGGACGCCTTCCGTACTGTGTACCGCGCTGTGCACCCGCGGCTGTTGGGGTACATACGGACACTGGTGGGCGAACCGGATGCCGAGGACGTGGCCTCCGAGTCCTGGCTCCAGATAGCGCGTGACCTGGACCGGTTCAGCGGGGACGCCGACCGGTTCCGGGGCTGGGCCGCCCGGATCGCCCGCAACCGCTCGCTCGACCACATACGGATGCGGGGCCGGCGCCCCGCGATCGGCGGCGACGAGAGCGAACTGACGGGACGGCCGGCCGAGTCCGACACCGCGGGGGAGGCGCTGGAGGCGCTGGCCACCGGCCGCGCCCTGGACCTCATCGCCCAGCTCCCGCAGGACCAGGCGGAGGCCGTCGTGCTGCGCGTGGTCGTCGGGCTGGACGCGAAGAGCGCGGCCCGCACCCTGGGCAAGCGCCCCGGCGCGGTGCGCACGGCCGCGCACCGGGGGCTGAAGCGGCTGGCGGAGCTCGTGGGCACGGACAACGGCCCCGACGAGGGGGCGTCGGCGGCCGGCGGAGGGCTCGACGGCATGCCCGCGCAACGGCTCGCACGGGGCGGCGCGGTGGCGCCCGCCGGTGTGACGCATTCGCGTCCGTGGACGCAGAGGGACATGTGATGGCCGACGAGCAGGACGAGTGGCTCGACGCGGACACGGCGGAGAACCTGCTCCGCGGCGACCGGGTCGAACCCGACGACGCTCCCGGCCCGAACGGGGCCTGGCGACTGGACGCGTTGCTGCGCGCCGTGCGCACCCCCGGCCCGTCCGCCGGTGAACTCCCTGGTGAGGAGGGTGTGCTGGCCGCGTTCCGGGAGGCGTCCGGGGCGGCGGCCAGGAAGCGGGACGGTGCGGCGCGGTCCACCGGGCCCGCCGGACGGCAGGACATCCCGCGCAGCGTGCGGATCGGTCCGGCGCGTCCGGCTCCCTTCCGGCGCCCCCGCTGGACCCGCCCGGTGCGGTACGGACTGGCCGTCTCGCTCGCCGGGTGCGCGCTCGGCGGGGTGGCGGTCGCGGGGAGTTCGGGCATGCTGCCCGGCCCGTTCGGCGGTCAGGGCGCGCCCGTTCCCGCCTCGTCGGTCTCCTCGGAGGCCTCCCCGAGGGAACTGGGTGCCGAGGTGCCCAGCGCGGATCCGTCGGCCCCGCCGTCCGGTTCGGCCAGTCCGCCCGTCACCCCGGGGAAGCCGGAGGAGGCGGGCCAGGAGGACGGGCGCACCGAGGACGGCGGCGATCCGGCGGGCGGTGGTGGCGACCCGGACGGGGACGACACGGCCACGGGCCGCGGCTCCTCGGACGGCGCGGGCGGCACCGGAGAGGGCGACGCGTCCGGCGGGGCGACGGCCCCGTCCCCCGGCCGCACCGGCGAGTCCGCGACCGAGGCGTACGGGAAGTCGCTGCGGGTCTGCCGGAAGTACCGCGACGACGCCCTGAGCGGCGAGGACCGGCGCAGGCTCCTCGAACTCGCCCGTGGGGAGCGGAACGTGGAGCGTTTCTGCGACCGCCTCCTGGGCGAGGAGGGCGAGGAGGGCGGGGACGAGGACGGCAGGAGCGGCGGAGGCAAGAACGGCGCGGACGGCGGTGGTCACGGGTCCGGCCGGGACGAGGACGGCGGCACGTCGCTCCCCCCGATCAGCTTCCGCACCGCAGACCCGGACCCGGACGGGGACGGCTCGCCGTCCGCCGGGCCGACCTCCTCCACCGATCTGGCGGCAACGCGCTGACCTGCGCAAACGCTCGCCCTGGCAACCGGGCGTAACGTTTTTCGGCCCGGCGGCGCAGTACGGAGTGCCGACTGGTCATCGGCCGCGCGACGAGCCGGGGTTCCCCCCGTACCTTCGGCTCAGCGCGCATGGCGCGGGCGGGACACGTTCCCCCGGTCCCGTCCGCGCCTCTCATTCCGGATCACACGGCTCGTCCCGCTCGCCGGACGCGACGACGCTAGTGGTAGACGACGACCTTGTCGCCGTCCTTCACCTGGGCGTAGAGCGCGGCGATCTTCGCCTCGTCCCGCACGTTCACACAGCCGTGCGAGGCGCCGCTGTAGCCGCGGGCCGCGAAGTCGGAGGAGTAGTGCACCGCCTGGCCGCCGCTGAAGAACATGGCGTACGGCATGGGTGAGTCGTAGAGCGTGGACACATGGTGGCGCGACTTCCAGAACACCGTGAAGGTGCCTTCGCGGGTGGGGGTGTACTCCGAGCCGAACCGGACGTCCATCGACGAGACGACCCGGCCGTCGATCATCCACGACAGGGTCCGGCTGTTCTTGCTGATGCACATCACCCGGCCCTTCAAGCAGCGCGGGTCCGGCTTCGCCACCTCCCGCTCGGTCGGCGGCTTCAGCTCCGCCGCCGTCGGCTTCCGGGTCATCCCCAGCAGCCGTTCCCAGGTCACGGTGTCCGTCCTGCCCGTCCGGGGCAGTCCGCGCTTGCCCTGGAAGGACTGTACGGACGCCTGGGTGGTGGTGCCGTAGTACCCGGTGGGGCTGCGGTCGAAGTGGCCGATCTGGCGCAGCCTGGCCTGGAGTTCGCGTACCCGCTCGCTGGTGTCGCCGGTCCTCATCAGCGTCTCGGGCTCCGGCGGGGGAGGCGGGCTCGGCGAGCGGGTGGGGGGCGCGGCGGACGTGCGGGGCGCGGTGGGGGAGGCGGGGGCCGGTGGGGCGGACCGGGTCGGAGGCCCGCTCGTGGCGCCGCCCGGCTTCGCGTCGTCGGTGGGCCGTGCCGAGGCGGTGGGCGGGGGCGCCGGGGCCGTGGTGCCCGCAGCGCCCGCGGTCTCCACCCGGCAGCCCGTGGTGAGCGCGGCGAGGGCGAGCACGCCGACGGCCGCGGTCGCCGCCGCGCGCGTTCCGCCGCCCCTGCCGCTGGTACGAATCGGTCCCATGTGCCGCCCCCTGGTTCGTCTTCGCCGTCCTGCCGGCCGGCTCTTCCGTCCGTCCTGCCCGTCGCGCCGGCCCTGACTGTCCCATGAGACGGGACTGCCCCGCCGTCCGGTTGCCGAATCCCGTGGATGATGTGCCGGACGGGGCCCTTCCGGTGGTTCATTCTGTGAGGAAGGTCCCAGCGGACGGCACTCCGGTGGCGGGAGGGCCGCCGCTAGAGTCCGTCGCAAGGTTGTTACGCCTGAGTAGGCGGAACGGGAGGCACAGCACATGACGCGTGAGTCCGAATCGGGACTGCCCATCGAGCCGGTGTACGGGCCGGACGCGCTCGACGGCTGGCGGGCCGAGGAGAAGCTGGGTGAGCCGGGGGCGTACCCCTTCACGCGCGGTGTCTACCCCTCGATGTACACCGGGCGGCCCTGGACCATGCGCCAGTACGCCGGTTTCGGCACGGCCACCGAGTCCAACGCCCGTTACAAGCAGTTGATCGCCAACGGCACGGCGGGGCTGTCGGTCGCCTTCGACCTGCCGACCCAGATGGGCCACGACTCGGACGCGCCGATCGCGAGCGGTGAGGTCGGCAAGGTCGGGGTCGCGATCGACTCGGTGGACGACATGCGCGTCCTGTTCGGCGGGATCCCGCTGGACAAGGTCTCCACCTCGATGACCATCAACGCGCCCGCCGCACTCCTGCTGCTCCTCTACCAACTCGTGGGCGAGGAACAGGGTGTCCCGGCCGACAAGCTGACCGGCACCATCCAGAACGACGTGCTCAAGGAGTACATCGCCCGCGGCACCTACATCTTCCCGCCGAAGCCCTCGCTGCGGCTGATCGCGGACATCTTCAAGTACTGCAAGGCCGAGATCCCGAAGTGGAACACCATCTCGATCTCCGGCTACCACATGGCGGAGGCCGGTGCCTCGCCCGCACAGGAGATCGCCTTCACCCTGGCCGACGGCATCGAGTACGTCCGTACCGCCGTCGCCGCCGGCATGGACGTGGACGACTTCGCGCCGCGGCTCTCCTTCTTCTTCGTCGCCCGTACGACGATCCTGGAGGAGGTCGCCAAGTTCCGTGCCGCACGCCGGATCTGGGCGAAGGTGATGCGGGAGGAGTTCGGCGCGACGAACCCGAAGTCGCTGATGCTGCGCTTCCACACCCAGACCGCGGGCGTCCAGCTCACCGCCCAGCAGCCCGAGGTCAACCTGGTGCGGGTCGCGGTCCAGGGGCTGGGCGCGGTCCTCGGCGGCACCCAGTCGCTGCACACCAACTCCTTCGACGAGGCCATCGCGCTGCCCACCGACAAGTCCGCCCGCCTGGCCCTGCGCACCCAGCAGGTCCTCGCGTACGAGACGGACGTGACGGCGACCGTGGACCCCTTCGCGGGCAGTTACGTGGTCGAGAAGATGACCGACGACGTCGAGGCCGCTGCCCTGGAACTGATGCTGAAGGTCGAGGAGATGGGCGGCGCCGTCAACGCGATCGAGCGGGGCTTCCAGAAGAGCGAGATCGAGCGCAGCGCCTACCGCATCGCGCAGGAGACGGACAGCGGCGAACGCGTCGTCGTCGGCGTCAACCGCTTCCGCCTGGACGAGGAGGAGCCGTACGAGCCCCTGCGCGTCGATCCCGCGATCGAGGCCCAGCAGGCAGCCCGGCTGGCGAAGCTGCGCGCCGGACGCGACCAGCGGGCAGTGGACGCGGCGCTGGCGGAGCTGCGGAAGGCGGCCGAGGGCACGGACAACGTGCTCTACCCGATGAAGGACGCGCTGCGGGCGCGCGCGACGGTCGGCGAGGTCTGCAACGCGCTGCGCGAGGTGTGGGGGACGTACGTCCCGTCGGACGTGTTCTGAGGCGGTGGGGGCGCGCGTCCCGGCGGCGGTGCGTCCCGTCGGGCGTGTGTTCCGGTCCGGCGTGGCGTACGTCCCGGCGGCCGGGATGCGGACGGTCCGGGCGGAGTGCCGTACGCGCGTGCGACACTCCGTTCATGCTGGGTGTGACCGATCTTCCGACCTACCTCGCCGGCCTGGTGCTCATCATCCTGCTGCCGGGGCCCAACTCGCTGTACGTGCTCTCCGTCGCCGCCCGGCGCGGGGTGCGCACCGGGTACGTGGCCGCGGCGGGGGTGTGGACCGGGGACACGGTGCTGATGACGCTGTCCGCGCTGGGGGCCGCCTCGCTGCTCCAGACCACGCCGCTGCTGTTCGCCGTGGTCAAGTACGCGGGCGCGGGCTATCTGACCTGGCTCGCCGTCGGGATGCTGCGGACCGCCGTGTCGATGTGGCGTGAGCGGCACCGGCGGGTGGCCGAGCTGACGCGGGACGACGAGGCGGCCGGGACGGCGGGGGAGCGGGAGCGCCCCTACCGGCGGGCGCTGGTGGTCAGCCTGTTCAACCCGAAGGCCATCCTCTTCCTGATCTCCTTCTTCGTGCAGTTCGTCGACCCCGGATACGCCTATCCGGCGCTCTCCTTCCTGCTGCTGGGCACGCTGCTCCAGATCGGCAGCTTCCTGTACCTCTCGACGCTCATCTTCGGCGGTACCCGGCTGGCCACCGCCTTCCGCCGCCGTAAGCGGCTGTCGGCGGGGGCCACCTCGGCGGCGGGTGTGCTGTTCCTCGGGTTCGCGGCGAAGCTGACCCTGAGCAGCGTCTGAGCAGCGTCTGAGCGGGGCGGCGGCCGGCCGTTCAGTGGTGCCAGGCCGTGCCGCCCACGTTGTGGATCATCCGCTGGAGGACCTTGAGGGCCGCCACGTACTCCTCGTCGGGGATTCCCGCGTGGATCTCCGCGATCGCCCGGCTGACCCGCTCGTGGACACGGGCCCGCAGCGAGTGGCCCTCGGCGGTCAGACGCAGCAGGCCGGTGGGGTCCTCGGTGACCAGGCCCCGGGCCACCAGGGTGTCGATCTCGGGTTCCAGCGCGTCCCCGACGTCCAGATAGCCGCGGAGCGTGGCGATCACCTCGGCGCGGGGACGGCCCGCCTCGTCCGCGTCGGCGAGCTGTCCGAGGACCCACCAGGGCGGCTGGGTCAGCCCGTGTTCGGCGAGGGCGGCGCGGATGTGGGTCACGGTCGCCGTGTGGGCGGCCCAACTCCAGTAACCGATGGGCTGGCGGGCGAGGCCCGCGTCGTCATGTGAGTAGTCCATGTCCCGGACCGTAGGAACTCAAGCGGACTTGAGGTCAAGCGGACGTGAGGTCGAGGCCGAGGGCGTGCGCGTACTCGGCGAGGCCCTGGGGGGTGTCGCCCGCCCAGCCGAGATAGCCGTCCGGCCGGACGAGGAACAGGCCGGTGCCGTAGGCGGCGCAGGCGTCCACCCGGTGTGTACGCAGCATGGCGTGGTCCGTGTACGGCGGCGGGGTCCCCGGTCCGACGGCCAGCAGGGTGAAGTGCGGGCCGCGGAAGACGTCGAAGAGGCGCCGGCCGTCGCCCGCCGCGCCGTCCGGGGCCCGGTCGCCCGCCTCCAGCAGCCCCGCCCGGCCGCGGGACAGCGGCCCCTCGCGGTAGCCGAGGCCCAACTGCTGGGTGTTGGTGCCGCGTTCCTCCTGGCCACGGTGGATCCGGGTCGAGAGGCCCAGCATGTCCGCGGCGACGGGGCGGCGTTCCTGCTCGTAACTGTCCAGCAGGCTGTCGGGGGCGCCGCGCAGCAGCACCTGGCCGAGCTTCCAGCCCAGGTTGTACGCGTCCTGCACGCTGGTGTTGAGGCCCTGGCCGCCCGCCGGGGAGTGGACGTGCGCGGCGTCGCCCGCGAGGAAGACCCGCCCGTCGCGGAAGCGGCCGGCCAGCGCGGCGCGCGGCCGGAAGTCCGAGGCCCAGCGCACCTCGGTGACGTCACCGGCCGCCAGATGGGTGCGGGCGGCGACCAGCTTCCGTACGCCCTCCGGTGTGGTGTCGGGCGCGCCGTCCTTGAACTGGGCGACCAGCTGGAAGTCCGCCGTGCCGGGCAGCGGGCACAGGGTGGTGTATCCGCTCCCGCCCATGAAGACGTGCCAGTTCAGCCGGTCCAGGGCGGCCGCGTCGATCCGGACGTCGGCGACCAGCACGGGGGAGGGGTCCACCGTCTCCCCCTCCATCGGGATGCCGAGGGTGCGGCGGACCGTGGAGCGGCCGCCGTCGGCGGCGACCAGGTAGGACGCCCGGACCGGCCCGGCCGTGAGCTGGGCGGTGACCCCGTCCCCGTCCTGCGCCAGGTCCGTGAGGGCGGCCGAGAAGAGGACGTCGCCGCCCAGTTCGCGCAGCCGGGCGAGCAGGATCTCCTGCGTACGCCACTGGGGCATCGTCCAGGGCTCCCCGTACGGCTCGGCCTCGGTCGGCGTGGCGCGGCGGAACATGTCGTGCTCGCCCCGCCGTTCGCCGTTCTCCCAGACCATGCCGACGGGCGCGGCCCCGCCGTGCTCCCGCACCGCGTCGCCCACGCCGAGGTCGTCCAGGACCTCCCGGGTGCGTGGCTGGATGCCCTTGCCGCGCGAGCCCGGGAAGAGCGCGGGGGCCTGCTCGACGACCTGGGCGGGCACCCCGCGGCGGGCCAGGTCGCAGGCGAGCGCGAGGCCGCTGGGGCCCGCGCCGACGATCAGCACACCGGTTTCCTTAACGCCGTTAAGTTCCATGGTGGCGAGTGTGAACTTAACGCTGTTAAATTGTCAAGGTGGGAACGACGAAGATCGACCGGGCACGCGTGGCCGGCACCGCCCTCCGGCTGCTGAACGAGGTGGGCCTCGACGGGCTGACCCTGCGCGCCATCGCCAGGGAACTGGACGTCAAGGCGCCCGCCCTCTACTGGCACTTCAAGGACAAGCAGGAACTCCTCGACGAGATGGCCACGGTGATGTACCGCCGGATGCTCGACGAGGACCTGCCCGGCCCCGCCCCCGGCCGCTGGCAGGACCAGCTCGTGACGTACCAGTGCGTCCTGCGCCGGGCGCTGCTGCGCTACCGCGACGGGGCGAAGGTCTACAGCGGCGCGCGGTTCACCGGGACCGACCACGCGCCCGGCCTGGAGGCCCATCTGCGCACCATGACCGACGCGGGGTTCACGCCGCGGCAGGCCGTGCGCGCGGGCACCACCGCGAACGCGTACACGATGGGGTTCGTCACCGAGGAGCAGGGCGTCCAGCCGATGCCCGACGAGCGGCGCGAGGGGTACGACGTCGCCGAGCGGGCCGCGCGCATGGAGCGGTACCCGCTCGTCGCCGCCGCCGGGGCCGAGATCTTCGGCGCGTACGACGAACGCTTCGAGGACGGCCTGTGGATCCTCGTCGCGGGCATCGAGGCGCGGTACGGGGTGAGCTGAGAGCGGCTCGCGACCGGGGCCCGGTCCCCGGTCACCCGGTGGACGCGCAGAGTTCACCGGGTGTCGGGCCGGAAGACACCCGCACCTCGACGGGACTCATTAGCGTGTGCGGACCAAGATCGAAGGTGAGTTCCGCGTGCCCCAACTGTCCGTCGTCGTCCCGTTCCACAACGTCGCGGCCTTCGCCGACACCGCGCTGGGCAGCCTGGCCCGCAACGCGGGCCCCGACGTGGAGTTCCTGCTGGTCGACGACTGCTCCACCGACGAGACACCGGCCGTCGTCGACCGCTGGGCCGACCGGCTCCCGCAGGCCGAGGTCATCCGGCACACCACCAACGTGGGGATCGCCGCGGCCCGCAACAGCGGCATCGACGCGGCCCGAGGCGACTACGTCACCTTCCTCGACGGCGACGACTGGTACGCCCCCGGTCATCTGGCCCGGCTGCTGCACGCCGTCCGGGAACTGGACTGCGACTTCGCCCGCACCGACCACGTCCAGTCCACCGGCACCAGCCGCGTGGTGCGAAGAGCGCCCGCCCGGCTCCGCGACACCGTGCTGGACCCGAGGGACGGCATCGCGGCCCCCGAGCGGGAGACCATGGTGGACTACCCGTTCGTCTGGGCCGGGATCTACCACCGCCGCCTCTTCGAGGACGGCGCCCTGCGGTTCGCCACCGACCTGCGCACCGCCGAGGACCGGCTCTTCGTATGGCGGATGCACCTGCACGCCCGCAGCTATGCCGCCCTCGGCCTGTACGGCGTCTTCTACCGGCGCGGGGTCCCCACCTCCCTCACCCAGATCAAGGACGCCCGCCAGCTGGACTTCTTCGCCGCCTACGACACGCTGATGGACGAGATCGGGCGGGACCGGGACGCGGAACTCTTTCTGCCCAAGGCGGTCCGCACGTACTGCGCCATGATCGCGTTCCACAACGAGAAGGCGGACGCGTACGAGCCCGCCACCGCGAAGCGGCTGCGCCACGAATCGACCGCCGCACTGCACCGCATGCCGCAACCGGTGCTGGACACCACCCTGACGATGATGGACAGCAAGCGCCGCACCCTGCTCCAGCGCCTGCGCGACAAGCAGAAGGCCGCCTGACCCATGACGCTGCGCACCCAGATCTTCCAGGTCTCCACCCTGTACGGGGCGGCCACCGTCGCGGCGGCGCTGGACGCGGGCATGTTCGGGCCCGGCCAGGACAGCCACCGCGTCCTGCTCGTCTCCAACAACGCCGAGGTCCCCGAAACCGCCCTGCGCCTGGAGGAGATGCGCGGATACGGCTCGATCGCCGCCCGCTTCGACTCCGTCGTCGACTGGAACGACGCGATCAGCCCGCACCACCCGAGCGGCTGGGGGCCCGTCGCCGAGGAGACCGTGCTGTGGCAGCGCGCCTTCCGCCTCGCCTGGGGCATCGACCCCGCGTCCCGGGTGGACCTCGCCGTGGAGTCCATCCAGGTCAACCCGGCCCGCGCGCTGGCGGCGATCTTCTCGGAGAGCGCCCTGCACGTCTACGCCGACGGCCTGATGAGCTACGGCCCCACCCGCAACCGGATCCCGGCCACCCTCGCCTGCCGCGTCCAGCGGGTGCTGCACCTGGACCTGGTGCCCGGCCTGCGACCGCTGCTGCTCACCGAGGCCGGCGTCGCACCCGAACTCGTCCCGGACGAGGCCTTCCGCGCGGTCCTCGCCGAGATCGCCCGCGCCGCGGACGGCGACCGCGGGCTCGCCGGGGCGGAGGAGGCGGCACCCACGGCCGTCCTGCTCGGGCAGTACCTCGCGGCGCTGAACATCCTCACCGCCGAGGAGGAGGAGGACCTCCACGCGCGCATGCTGCGCGGCGCCGCGCGGGCCGGCCACACCTCCGTCCTCTTCAAGCCCCACCCCACGGCCCCGGCGCGCTACTCCCGGGCCCTGGAGGACGCCGCCGCCGAGGCCGGGGTCCGGCTGACCACGCTGGACGGCCCGTTGCTCGCCGAGACCCTCTACGAGCGGTGCGCGCCCACGCTGGTGGTCGGCTGCTTCTCGACCGCCATGTTCACCGCCGCCGTGTACTACGGCATCCCCGTCGCCCGGGTCGGCACCCGCCTCGTACTGGACCGCATCACCCCGTACGAGAACAGCAACCGCGTCCCGCTGACCATCGTCGACCACCTCGTCCCCGACCTGGACCAGATGGGCGCCGAGCCGGTACCCGCCCTGCCCGGGGCGGCACCCGACACACTCGCGCCGCTGGTGCGGACGGTGGGCTACTGCATGCAGTCCGGCCTCCACCCCGCCCTGCGCGCCGAGGCCGAGACATGGCTGCGGGCCCGGCTGGACGCCACCACCCAGCACTACTTCAAGCGCCGCCGCCTCCAACGGCTCCTGCTGCCCGGCGCCGGACCGCGCGGCGCGGCCGTCCGGCTGCGCCGCACCGTGCGGCGGACACGCAGCAGTCTCGGGTTCTGACCGGCGGGCACGGGGTCTTCACCTTCCGGACACCCCGGCGAAGTGAGCGTTCATCCCACGGGAGTTCACCGGGCCGTGGAGCGTTCGTAGCCTGCGAGGACCATGCCCTCCTCCTCCGCCTCCCCCGCCGTCCCCGTGCCCGCTCCCGTCCTCGGGGGACCCGCCACCGCGGCCGCCGCGCCTGAAACCGCTTCCGCACCGGGGGCCGGGCCCCTGCCTGCGCCACGCCGTGAGCACCGGTACGACATCGACCTGATCCGGCTGCTCTGTTCCGTCGGGGTGATCCTCTGCCACACCGGTTCGGCCTTCGTGAACACGGCGCACCGCACGGCCGCCGACGGCCCGGCGACCTACTGGGCCGGGCTGGTGGCCGACTCGGCGGGCCGCTTCGCCGTACCGCTGTTCTTCGCGATCGCCGGCTGGGTGGTCCTGGTCGGGGCCCCGCCCCGGGACGGCCGCCAACTGCGCGTGCGGATCGTGCGGATCGCGGTCCCCCTCGCCGTGTGGACGGCGCTCTACCTGGCGTGGGGGCGGCTGCGCGGCACCAACGACGCCCCCGTCCGCGATCTGGCGCTGGACGCCCTGTTCGGCTCGGTGCGCCCCGCCTACCACCTCTGGTACCTGTACGCCTACATTCCCGTGATCATGCTGCTGGCCTTCGCGGCGGCGGTGAGGGCGGGCCGCCGCTCCTGGGGCCTGGGCGCCGCGCTGCTCGTCCTGGCCGCCGCCCCGTCCCTCTGCGGCGACCTCGCCTCCCTCACCGGTGCGGACGTCCCGCGCTTCGGCTGGGGCTTCGGCCCGTACCAGCTGATCTACGCGGTGCTCGGCGCGCTGCTGCTGGCGGCCCCCGCCGGTACGCGCGGTGCCCGGCGGCTGCTGTGGCTGCTCCCCACCGCCGCCGCCCTGGCCGCCGTGGTCGCGTACCAGCACGCGGTGCACTACGCGATCCCGTACGCGAGCGTCCTGGTCGCCCTGTTCAGCGGCGGAATGCTGCTCTGCCTGCACCGGGTCCGGGTACCGGTCCGGTGGCGGCCGGCCCTGAGCCGGCTGGCCGGTGCCTCGTTCGGCGCGTACATGATCCACATTCTGGTCCTGGGCGTGCTCACCGACGCCCTGGTCACGGCGGACCTGACCTGGCCCGCGGCCCTGGCCCTCGTCGCGGCCGTGACGACGGCCACCACCGCGCTCTCCTTCGCCGCCGCCCTGCTGTGGACCCGCCTCGGCCTGAGTCGCGCGCTGGGCTGAAGCGGGGGCGGGACGGCTCGGGCCGGGCCGTCCGGGTCAGCCCCCCGTGCCCCCGCTCAGCGCGCGGGCGCGGCGGGCCAGGCGGCGTACGGTGGCGTTGCGGCGGACGGCCGCGAGGCGGGCCGGGACCGCGCCGGGCAGGGCCAGCGAGGCCAGGCGGCGGCGTGTGAAGTAGCGCCAGGTGCGGCCGTTCAGGCGGCTGGAGAGGTACCGCTCCGCCGCCGGACGCAGATCGGGCCGCACCCGGGGCCGCATCGCGAACGCGACCGCCGCCAGCAGGTCCGCCAACTCCCCCTCAGCCTCGGGCCCGACGGCGGGCGGGCCGGAGGCCACGGCGGCCGGGTCGGCGAGGTCGGGCAGCAGGGCATCGGTGAGCGTCACCGCGGTCCGGGCGCCGTTCTCGTACGGGGTGAGGCGCTTCAGGAGCGTGCCGGTGCCCGAGACGGCCACCGGGATCCCGTACAGGGAGGCGGCGGTGAGCAGCACGGGGGACGCGCAGCCGACGACCAAGGCGGGACGCAGACGGTCGATGAGGACCTCCGGGAGTACGGAGGTTCCGAACGGCGCTCCCTGGCCCGTGGTCAACTCGGCCCCCAGTCGGGCCGCTTCCTCCGCCAGCTCGTGGACCCACGGCACGGCCGCGCCGGGATCCGGGGCGAACACCAGCCGGGTGAAGCCGGAGGCGACGACCCCGCGCACCATCGCCCGATGCAACTCCCGCTCCTCGGAAGCCGGGAGGAGCCCCGCCTCGGCCAGGCCCTCGCCGAGCAGCAGAGCGGATGCCTGAGAACCCGTCAACTCCGATGGGCTCGGAGTGAGTTCGGCGTACACCTTGGCCAGGGCGGACGCCGGTACCGCCCACGGCCGCGCGCCGAACTCCGCGAGCAGGTGCGGGCGCAGGCCCGGCAGCGGGTCGGTGTGCAGCAGCCGGCGGACCCGGGTCCCGGTCAGTGCGGGGAGCTTGCCGCCGGTGGGGCCGTAGGCGTCGAGGCCCGCGGTGTACGCGTCGATCGGCGCACCCGTGAAGATGTCCGCGACGGCCTGGGCGGGAGCGGTGGTGAGGGATTCCAGCACCAGCGCCACGGGTGCGTCCGCGAGCCCCCAGGCCCTCCGCAGATGCCGTTCCCACAGGGGTACGTCGTCGGCGCGCGGAACCCAGTCGGCGGGGTGGAGCGGGGCGATGGCCTCGTTCCAGGAGACGACGTCGTCGAAGCGGGCCCGCAGCCCGTCGAAGCCCGGCACGGCGGAGACCGGGGGCACGGCCTCCGGTACGGGCGCGGTACCGGTGAGCAGCAGGACGCGGCGGCCGGAGCCCTCGAAACAGCCGGAGTCGGCGGCGGCCGCGAGCACGGCCACGGCCCGGAGCGTCGAGGCGGCGAGGATCAGCGTGGTCACGGGGCGGCCGTCTCCTTCGCGGCGGCCGGGCGCCGGCGCAGTCTGCGCAGCGGGGCGGCCCGCCGTACGTCCATGGCGTCCAGCGCCTCGTCCAGCACCGGCCGCGGCAGCCGCCTGAGCGCCGCGGCGCCGAGCGACTTCAGCGAACGGGCCGCCTGCGGTTCGAACTTGCCGATGTCGCCCAGGTGGTGGGCCAGCACGGCGCAGTAGGTGCGTACCGCCTTCGGCAGCAGGGTCTCCGCGTCGCGGTCCGCCGCGGTCTCCTCGACGACCTGGTCGAACGCGCGGAGGAAGTCGAGCTGGCGCACGTCACCGATCTGCGTGAGGGAGGAGGGGACCCCCCGCCGGTAGAAGTGGCCCAGCGTCCCCAGCACCGCGAAGGACTCCGCCTCCCGGTGCAGACGCCAGATCCACGGCCGGTCCTCGGCGGTCCGCAGCCCGTCGGTGAAGTGCAGCAGCCCCCGGTCCAGCAGTTCGCGGTGATAAAGACCGGCCCAGGCGAACGCGTAGTCCACCGAGGTCGTCCGGTGGGCGGGCAGGATCGCGTCCCGGGGCGCGCTCACCACGCCCCGCGGGCCGTGCGGGACGCGCCGCACCGTGCGGGTCCTCCCGGTGACCCGCACATGGTCCGTGCGGACGAACGAGCAGCCCAGGCGTTCCGTCTCGGTGAGCAGCCGGGCGTAGTGGCCGGGCACCAGCCAGTCGTCGCCGTCCAGGAAGGCGATGTACTCACCGCGCGCCGCGTCCAGCCCGGTGTTACGGGCGGTCGCCAGCCCGCGGTTCTCCTCGTGCACGAGCAGCACCGCCCCCTCGACGCCGTCCTGGGCGCGGCGCAGGAGTTCCCCGGTCCCGTCGGTCGAACAGTCGTCGACGAGGATGAACTCGATGTCCTCGCGCGCGTTGGCGCGCAGACTTCGCAGGGTGTCGGGGGCGTACGCCAGAACGTTGTAGAACGGCACGATGACGGAGAGCTTGACCACCCGCGCCACGGTAGGGGCGGGTCCGGCACCCGCCCTTTCCTGCGGGGGTCCGGCGGGTGAACGACGTGCGGCACCCCGGTGAACCGGTGCGGATCCGCTCCCCGCGGGGCGGCCGCGCGGGCCGGTTGGCCAAGCGTCGGCGGGCTGTTAACCATCTGTTGCCCCCTCGTTGGGCCGCTCCTCGGAATGCCTTCCTAGCTTCTAGGACGTGCCTCCACGTACCAGTGACACGGCTGATCCGGCCGACACCGCACCAGCCGCCCGCCCGGCGCTCAGGGCCGCCGTCCTCGCCGACTCCGACACCCGGTGGAAGTGGGGCGCGCTCACCGCGCGCCGCCTGACCGCCCCGGGCGCCGGGACGGGCGACGGGGCCCGTCCGGTCGAGATCGACGGACTGCTGCTGCGCGGCCGGGCCACGCCCACCCCCCGGCAGCTCGCCGAGGTCGGTGACGTCGGTGTGGACACCGGCCGGGTGCGCGAGGTGACCGCGGTCGAGTTCCTGCACGCCGTACGCGACGAGGGGTACGACGTCCTCGTACTCGCCCTCGTCGGCGGCGCCGTCCAGGCGATGCTGCACGGCCTGGCCGCGCTGCGGCTGCCCCGCAGGCCCGTCGTCGTCACCGGATACGTGGGCGTCGTCTACGAGAAGCTCGCGGACGGGCTCCTGCTGCGGCACGGCGCGGACGTCGTCCTCGCCAACTCCCGCCACGACGCGGAGCGTTTCCGGGCGGTGTACGAGGGGGTCGGCGCCGACGCGTCGGCCGTCACCGAGGCCGCGCTGCCGTTCCTCGGCGGGGAGCCCCACCGCCCCGAGGAGGGCCGCACCACCGTCGTCTTCGCCGCCCAGCCCTCCGTGCCGGCCTCCCGCGCCGACCGTACGTACCTGCTGCGCAGGCTCGTCGAGCACGCCCGGCTGCACCCGGACCGCGAGGTGCTGCTCAAGCTGCGCTCCAAGCCGGGCGAGCACACCACCCACATCGAGGAACTGCCCTACCAGCGCCTCGCGGAACGCCTCCCGGGCGGGCTTCCCCCCAACCTCCGCCTGGTGTACGGGCACATGGGCGAGGTCCTGGACCGCACCGACCTGCTGGTCACCGTCTCCTCGACGGCCGCCCTGGAGTCCCTGCACCGGCGCGTCCCGACGGCCGTCCTCTCCGACCTCGGCGTACGCGAGACCCTCGGCAACCACCACTTCGTCGGGTCCGGGCTGATCACCTCCTGGGACCGGCTGGACGACGGACACCTGCCACGGCCCGACGCCACGTGGCTGGCCGGCCAGGGCGTCGCCGCGGACGGCTCGTACGCCTCCGCCTACGACACCGCCCGCGCCCGGGTCTCCACCCTCCTCGCGGCCGACGCGCTGCCCGCCCTCGCGCCGTACTACACACCCGCCTCGGCCCCCGGCTACCTCCCCGGCATCCTCGCCCGCCACCAACTGGCCCCGGACGGCCACCCGCTGCCCGGCGCCGTGGCGCCGAGGGAGCCCGGCCGGGTCAGGGGAGCGGTACGCGAGACCGTCCGCAACGCGGCACGCGGCGCCTACCGGCACGGCGTCCAGCGCGTCGCCCCCGTGATCCGCCGGATGGGCGAGCTGTGACCACCACCTCAGGAGCATCCATGACCCCGCCACCGACGCCGTCCCCGGCCGCACCCGCCGTGCTCGCCGTGATCCCCGCACGCGGCGGATCCAAGGGCGTACCCGCCAAGAACCTCGCCCAGGTCGGCGGCGTCCCCCTGGTGGCCCGCGCGGTCCGCGCCTGCCTCGCCTCCGCCGAGGTCACCGACGTCGTCGTCACCACCGACGACCCGGACATCGCCGAGGCGGCCCGCGCCGCCGCCGACGCCCTGGGGGAGTCCGGACGGCTGCACTGCGTCGCCCGTCCCGCCGCGATCGCCGGCGACACCGCGACCAGCGAGGCGGCCGTCCTGCACGCCCTGGACGCCTACGAGGCGCTGCGCCACGGCCGCACCGCCGACGTGGTCCTCCTCGTCCAGTGCACCAGCCCCTTCCTGACCCGCGAGGACATCGACGGCGTCGCCCGCGCCGTCGCCCGCGACGGAGCCGACACCGCCGTCACCGTCGCCCCCTTCCACGGCTTCCTGTGGCGCGACGGCAGCGCGGTCGAGGACGACACCTACGGCGTCAACCACGACAAGGCCGTACGCCCCCGGCGCCAGGACCGCCCGCAGGACTTCCTGGAGACCGGCGCCGCGTACGCCATGGACGTCACCGGCTTCCGCACCCACCGCCACCGCTTCTTCGGCCACACCGCGCTCGTGCCGACCGACCCGGCCCGGGTGCTGGAGATAGACGATCCGCACGACCTGGCCCGCGCCCGCGCCCTGGCTCCGCTCCTGGACCCGTCACCGCTGCCGACCCGCGCGGACGTGGACGCCGTCGTGCTCGACTTCGACGGCACCCAGACCGACGACCGCGTCCTCATCGACTCCGACGGCCGGGAGACGGTCGCCGTGCACCGCGGGGACGGTCTCGGCATCGCCGCCCTGCGCAAGGCCGGCGTACCGCTGCTGATCCTGTCCACCGAGCGGAACCCGGTCGTCGCCGCCCGCGCCCACAAGCTCCGCGTCCCCGTCCTGCACGGCATCGACCGCAAGGACCTGGCGCTCAAGCAGTGGTGCGAGGAGCAGTCCGTCGACCCCGGCCGGGTCCTCTACGTCGGCAACGACGTCAACGACCTGCCCTGCTTCGGCCTCGCGGGCTGGCCCGTCGCCGTCGCGAGCGCCCACGACTCGGTACGCGCCGCCGCGCGCGCCGTCACGACCACACCCGGCGGCTCCGGCGCCGTCCGCGAGATCGCGGCCTGGCTGCTGGGGCCCACCCTCACCGACTCCGAACCGACCCCTGTCACCACCCCCACCCAGTAAGGAAGCACCACCATGACCCGCACCTCCCGCCTGCGCACCCTCGGCACCCGTACCGCCGGCCCCGGCCACCCCGTCTACGTCACGGGCGAGATCGGCATCAACCACAACGGCGACCTCGACAACGCCCTCGCGCTGATCGACGTGGCCGCCGAAGCCGGCTGCGACGCCGTCAAGTTCCAGAAGCGCACCCCGGAGATCTGCACCCCGCGCGACCAGTGGGACATCGAGCGCGACACCCCCTGGGGCCGGATGACGTACATCGACTACCGCCACCGCGTGGAGTTCGGCGAGGCCGAGTACACCGCCATCTCCGAGCACTGCGCCGCGCGCGGCATCGACTGGTTCGCCTCCCCGTGGGACACCGAGGCCGTCGCCTTCCTGGAGAAGTTCGACGTCCCCGCCCACAAGGTGGCCTCCGCCTCCCTCACCGACGACGAGCTGCTGCGCGAACTGCGCGCCACCGGCCGTACGGTCATCCTCTCCACCGGCATGTCCACGCCGCGCCAGATCCGGCACGCGGTCGAGGTGCTGGGCAGCGACAACATCCTGCTGTGCCACGCCACGTCCACCTACCCGGCCAAGGCCGAGGAGCTGAACCTGCGGGTCATCAACACCCTCCAGCAGGAGTACCCGAACGTCCCGATCGGCTACAGCGGCCACGAGACCGGCCTCCAGACCACGCTGGCCGCCGTCGCCCTCGGCGCCACCTTCGTGGAGCGCCACATCACCCTGGACCGCGCCATGTGGGGCTCCGACCAGGCCGCCTCCGTGGAGCCGCAGGGCCTGACGCGCCTGGTCCGCGACATCCGCACCATCGAGGCCTCCCTCGGTGACGGCGTCAAGAAGGTCTACGAGTCGGAGCTCGGCCCGATGAAGAAGCTCCGCCGGGTCACGGGCGTCGTCGCCGAGAACGAGAGCGCGCCGGCCGCCGAGCCGGTCGCGGTCTGACGGGCCGACCGGTGAACCTCGCCTTCGTCGAGAGCCCGGTCCAGCTCCTGAACGTCCTGGAGTGGACCCACACCCGGGGAGAACACGACAGCACGGTCGTCGTCGTCCTCCCCCCGGTCGACCCGATGTCGCGCGGTCAGCTGCGCAGGATGGCGGAGCTGGCCCGCGACGAGGGCGCCACGGTCCGCTGGCAGGAGGCGCGCGGGGAGACCGGCGCGCCTCTCAAGGCCCTGCGGGCGCTGACGGGACTGATCCGCCAGGCGGACCGCATCGTCATCGGGGACCCGTTCTCCCGGTACGTGCAACTGCTGCTCTCACTGGTCCGCCCCCGCCGGACCACCGTGGTGGACGACGGCACGGCCACCATGGAGTTCGTCGCCCAACTGGTGCGTGGCGAAAGCCTGGTGCGCTGGCACCGGCGGGGCAGCCGGGGCCCGCGCGACCTGCTCCTGGCCCCGGTCACCGCCGCCGCCCGCCGCAGCTTCGTCCCGTCGGCGAAGCGTACGGTCGAGGTGTTCACGGCGATGCCGGTCGAGGCGCCCGAGGGCGTCGAGGTCACGGCCAACACCTTCGCCTGGACCCGGGCCCGGTTCGGCCCGCCGTCCCTCACCAAGGGCGCCGACCTGGTCGGTACGTCCCTGGTGGAGACGGGCGTCATAGACCCCGTCCCGTACGAGGAGGCGGTGGCCACCCTGGCCCGCACGCACGGGGCGACCCGCTACTTCGCCCACCGCCGCGAGTCCGCGCACAAGCTCCACGCCCTGGAGGCCGCCACCGGCCTGGAGATCGTCCGCCCGGACCTCCCGCTGGAACTCATCGCCCGCCGGGGCCCGATCGGCCACACGGTGCTGAGCTTCCCGTCCACGGTGGTCCACACCCTGCCCCTGGCCCTGGCGGGCACGGGCGTGAAGGTCGCGGTGTGCGACATAGCCCCGGAATGGCTCCGGGACACGGCCTCCCCGCGTGCGCAGGGATTCCTGAGCGGGGTCACGGAGACGGCCCGGGACGTGCAGCGGCTGGCACCCTGGCGGGTGACGGCGGTGACGGAGGGATGAGGCGGGAGGGTGCCCTCCCCGGCGGGTGTCCGCGCCGCACGCACGCCGCGTGCGGCCCGCGCACGGCCCCGGTGCTCTTCTCAGCCGTCGATCGTGCGGAGGAAGTGGTCCGCGTCGTCGGGCTCGGCGAGTCGGCCGACCTCCAGCCAGGAACCGTCGGCGAAGCGGAACCGGAAGGTGGCGAACCCGCGTGGCTGGCCGGCCTCGCCCTCGACCCGGACCTCGGCAGACGGGTACTCCGCCACGATCCGGAAGTCGTCCGCCCTGGTCGGTGACAGCCTCCGGCGGGGGGAGGCGGCCACACAGACGCGGTCCCGGGTCAGCATCACCAGGCGCTTGGGGCTGGGCGAGTGCCCGTACCAGCGCAGCAGCGCCTGCCCCGCCGCCAGGTGCCAGTCACCGTCGAAGACCCCTCCGCCGGGCTCGTCCCCGTCCCGTGCGGGGGTGCCCCGGGAGCCCCGGGACGCGGAGGAGGACCGTGACCGGCCCCGGTTGCGTCCCGGCTCCAGCAGCCGGGGCACCTTCTCGATGAGCATCAGCGGGACCACCACGAAGAAGAACAGGGTGCCCAGGACGTACAGCAGCCAGTGGTGCCTCGACTTCAGGCGGCCGTTGCCCGCCGCCCGGTGAACATCCTTGGGCGGTACGGGAATCGGCCTGGCCACCTCGCACCACACCACGGCCACCGGGTCCTCACCCAGAACCTTCCGCGCCCGCCGCCGCACAGCACGCTTCGCCATGCCGGGAGTCTAACGACGCGGTCCCGCACGGAAGACGGGGAGCCCGCCCCCGTCCGCTCCCGTCCGGACCGGGAGGTGGTGCGCGCGGACGCCCGGACCCCGCTCGGCCGGTACGGGCCGGTCGGCTACCGGGCCGCGTCCCGCCAGACCGTCAGGTCCCCTTGCAGAAAGCCGAGTTCAGGCACCGCCGTCGACTTCGTCTGGATGGTGTACAGACCGATGTTGCCCTCGGTGTCCTGCATGCAGATCTCGGTGCCGGCGGCGGACGCGGCCAGGGACAGGCTGGTGCGCTCCGCTTTCTTGGCGCTCCTGAGCATGAGACGGCACTCGTCCAGAGTGGTGCCCTGTGAGCCGAATATCTGCACGAACACGGTGGTGTCACTCTTCAGTTGGCAGTCGCCCGACGTGCAGTCGAAGTGGATGTCACCCTTGCGGTTCGTCCGCTTCGGGTCGGCACTCTTGAGGCTCAGCGAGTTGTCCGCGTCCAGTGACACCAGGGTGAAGCCCTCCGGCCGTGGATCAGGGGAGGACTTCTCCGAGGAGGCGGTGTCGGCGTCCCCGGACGCGGGGTCACCGTCGGAACCGGACCCGGCCCCGGACGAGTCCGACGTCTCCGAGGTGTCCGATGCCTCCGAGGAAGAGTCAGAGCCCGAGGAGGACCCCGGTCCGGATGCCGAGGGCTGTGCGCTGGTTCCCGACGCGGAGGGCCCGGAGCCGGCCGTGATCCGGTCGTCGAGCAGTCCCTTCGCCTCCATGACCGACCACGCCAGTGCCACGACCAGCAGCGCGCCTCCTGTCACACCGGCGGCCGTGAGCAGCGCGGTGCGCCGCCTGCGGGCCCTGCGCTCTTCCGGCGACGGCGACGGCGACGGCGGCGGTGTCGGCTGTGGCCGGCCGAAGAGCGGCTGCGGATGAACGGGAGCGTGCTCGTGCGCCTGCTGGTGGGGGAGGGTCGGGGTCAGGGTCGGCTCGGGTATCGGCGCCGGAACCGGACGCTCGGCCTCCGGCCCGGTGATCTCCTTCCACACCGCGGGCCCCCCGCCCGCCTCCGCCCCCAGCCGTTGCCGGCACCACTCCACGACCTCCGCCGGGGTGATCCGCTCCGCCGGGTCGGCGGCCAGGCACCGGGCGAACAACGGGCGCAGCGACTCGGGCAGCACGGACAGGTCGGGCTCGGAGTGCACGATCCGGTACAGCACGTTGACGGCCGGGCCGTCGCCGTAGAGCGGCCTGCCGAGCACCGCGAACGCCGCCGTCTGGCCGAGCGCGAAGACATCGGCCGCCGCCGTGACCTCATCCCCTGACGCCTGTTCAGGGGCCATGTAGAAGGGCGTGCCGATGGTGTCCCCGGTGGCCGTGTACGAGGTCGCGTCACCGGCGAGCGCGATACCGAAGTCGATCACCCGGGGGCCGTCGGCGGCCAGGAGCACGTTCGACGGTTTCAGGTCCCGGTGCACGATGCCCTCGGCATGGATGGCCTGCAACGCCTCGGCCACCCCCGCCATCAGCCACAGCACCGCGGGCACGGGCAACGGCCCGCGCCGGGCCACCGCCTCCGTCAGCGACGGCCCCGGCACGTACAGGGTGGCCAGCCACGGTGGTACGCCGTCCGCGTCGGCGTCGATCAGCTCGGCGGTGTACGCACCCCGGACCCGGCGGGCCGCCTCGATCTCCCGTCCGAACCGCCGCCGGAAGCCCGGGTCGTCGGCCAGTTCCGGCCGCACGACCTTGATCGCCACGGGGCGGCCGCCCCGCGTGTGCGACAGATACACCCGGCCCATGCCGCCGGCGCCCAGCCGCGCGGCGAACCGGTAGCCCGCGACCACGGGCGGATCGTCGTCCTGGAGTGGCTGGAAGTCCCTCGTCGGATGGCTCATCAGCCCTGTTCCCCCCACAGTGATGCGTTGGCCAGTGGAAGCAGCCTAAGCGGAGCGGGGGCGCGGCCTGCCGCGACGCCCGCGCGCCGGGACGGCTCGCGAGGGACGGCCTACAGTGGCGCGATGCCCCTGCCCCCGCCTGCCGAGCAGGCCGCCCTGGACCTCCTCGACGCACACCTGGAGGCGCTGTGGGGCGGGCGGGAAGTCCCGTACCGGCGGGAGCCGTTCCGCCGTGCTCCGGAAGAAGGCGGCGAGCTCGTCCGCTGGGCCCTCGACCGGCTTCGGCGCATCCCGCGCGAGCCGGGGGACGCCTTCACCCGCCAGGTCGGGGGCCTCCTGACCGAATACCGCTCCCGTCGCTGTCCCTGGAACGCGGCGGTGCTGAGGCTGCTCGAAGACCCGTACACCTTCGTGGCCACCGGCCCCCGTCGTCACGAGGACTGGGCGTACGACGTCGACGCCGTGCTGCACCGGTCGGTCGCCGATCCCCGGGGGTGGGTCCGGCTGGACGGGGATCGCGACGGCGCGGCCCGCCACGAGGTGCCCGCGTACCCCTTCGACCCTCCCGGGCCGTCGGAGCTACGCGGCCGCCTGTACCCGCTGGAGGCGGAAGCGGCGGTCGCCGCGCTCGCCGTCATGGCCGAGGAGTGGCAGGGGGAGCCGGCCCCCGTCCGCTCCCGTCCGGACCGGGAGGGCGTGCTCGCGGACGCCCGGACCCTGCTCGACCGGTACGGGCCGGGTGCGCGTCACTGGACCAACGCGACGGCCGCCGCCTCGGACCCGGCCCCGGACTTCCTCGCGGCGGGCCTCCACGGCACCGCGTCCCACACCTTCCTGACCTCCGCGTACCTCGACGGCCTCGACCTCCACGAGGACCTGGGGGTGATCGCGGTGGGCGACGACGAGGTGGGCGTCTTCTGGTCGATCGGGGCGTACTGACGCTTCGCGTACGTCAGCGGTCTCCGCGCGAGGCTCCGCCCGCCCTGACGGCCCCTACTCCGTGGGCAGCATCGCCCGGCGGCCCGGGACGGCCGGTGACTGGCTCGTCATGCCCCCGTCCACCACCAGCAGTTGGCCCGTGAGATAGCGGGACTCGTCGGAGGCCAGGAAGACCATGGTGTGGCCGATGTCCTCCGGGGCGCCCAGGTAGGGCAGCGAGTTGTAACCCTTCAGCGCCTCGATCACCTCGGCCGGGAGGTTGTCCCGCAGGGCCGGGGTCATGATCGTGCCCGGCGCCACCGCGTTGCAGCGGATGCCCTGGGGGCCGTACTGGACCGCGACGGACTTCGTGATGTTGACGACCGCCGCCTTGACCGCCCCGTAGGAGATCTGGAGGACGTCACCCACCAGTCCGGCCACGGACGCGGTGTTGATGATCGAGCCGCCTCCCGTCCGGATCATGTGCGGAACGGCGTACCGGGACCCCGTCAGGGTGGAGCGGACGTTCAGGTCCACGGCCCGCCCGAACTCGTCCATGTCCAGACGCAGCAGGTCCAGGTCCTTGCGCGGGTTCGTGCCGCCGACGTGGTTGCAGAGGACGTCCAGCCGTCCGAACCCGCGCACCGCCGCCTCGACCATGTCGCCCACGGAGGTGTCGTCCATGACGTCCACCGCCCACGGCAGGGCCTCGCCGCCCGCCTCCACGACCGTCCGGGCGGTCTCCTCGGCCGCGGCGGTGTCGTGGTCCGCGACCAGCACGCGCGCGCCCTGCGCGCTCATGAGCCGGGCCGCCGCCCGGCCGATACCGCTGCCCGCGCCCGTGATGACCGCCACCTTGTCCTTCAATCGGTCCATCGGTCCGTCCTCCGATCGTTCCGGCCCGCGTCCTCACGGGGCCCCGTCTTCTCGCGGGCTCCCGCATGCGCGCAGCCTTTGTCAACATTGATGACAAGCGTAAGTCATCTATGATGACTTACCTGGCCCGCCGACCGGGAACGACCGAGGAGACTGTCCGCGATGAGTACGCGCCCATCCGCCGCCAAGCCGCGGCAGCCCGCGGCGGTGACCCGGAGTGCGATCTTCGACGCGGCGCGTGAGCTGTTCGGGGAGGCCGGCTTCGACGCCGTCGGCATCCGCGCCGTGGCCGCGCGCGCGGGCGTGGACGCCGCGCTGGTCATCCGGCACTTCGGGTCCAAGGAGCGGCTGTTCCTGGAGACCATGACGGTCGACCTGCCCGCGATCCAGGTCATGCAGGGCCCGCTCGACGGCATGGGCCGGGCGATCGTGGAGCACGTCGTGTGCCTGCCCTCGACCCGGACGGGCGCCCTGGCCGTCACCGCCCTCGCGGCCCTGTTCCGCGCCTCGGACCGCGACGAGGTGCGGCGCAATCTGCGCGCCACGATCGACGAGGTGTTCGCCCGGCCGCTCGTACGGCGGCTGACCGGCGGTGACGCCGAGGTGCGGGCGCATCTGGTCGCCGCCCAACTCGGCGGGCTGCTCACCAGCGTGCACGTGGTGCGGGACCCGGTGCTCCTCGCCGCCGGACCGCAGGTCCTCGTCGCCCGGTACGGGGACGCCGTGCAGAGGCTCATCGACCCCTGAGGCGCCCCGGAACCAGGTCGCGCGCCGGGGAACGCCCTGCGGGCGGAAAGCGGCGAAAACCCGGGAGTGTACCCATCCGTAACGGCCCGCACACGCCGCGACGCCCGTTCTTGTTCGCCTGAGCGGCTGAACTTTTGTTGATCTGTGGCCAGTTGAGGGGTCGGGGGCCCTACCCTTCACTGGGTGAACCAGTTGAAGTCCCGCACATCCCGCGCCGAGGCCGCGCTGCCCGGCACCCTCCCCGACGACCTGCGTGCCGAGCTCATCGCCTTCCGCCGCGACCTTCACATGCACCCCGAGCTGGGCAACCAGGAGTTCCGCACCACCGCCGCAGTCAAGGCCCGGCTGGAGAAGGCGGGGCTCGCGCCGGAGGTGCTGCCCGGGGGGACGGGGCTGATCTGCGACGTGGGGGAGCGGGACGGGGTGACGCCGATGCTGGCGTTGCGGGCGGACATCGACGCGCTGCCGATCCCGGACACCAAGGCGGGCGTCCCCTACCGCTCCACCGTGCCCGACCGGGCGCACGCCTGCGGGCACGACGTCCACACCACCTGCGTCCTGGGCGCCGGGCTGGTCCTCGCCGGGCTGGCCCGGCAGGGGCTGCTGCCGCGTCCCGTGCGGCTGCTGTTCCAGCCCGCCGAGGAGGTGCTGCCCGGCGGGGCCACCGACGCGGTGGCGGCCGGGGTGCTGGACGGGGTCGGCCGGATCATCGGGGTGCACTGCGACCCCAAGGTGGACGTCGGGAAGATCGGGCTCCGGATCGGGCCGATCACCTCCGCCTGCGACCGGCTGGAGGTCTCCCTCGACGGGCCCGGCGGCCACACCGCCCGGCCCCACCTGACCACCGACCTGGTCACCGCCGCCGCCCGGGTCGCCACCGACGTACCCGCGCTGCTCGCCCGCCGTATGGACGCCCGGTCGGGGCTCGCCGTCACCTGGGGCCGGTTGCAGACCGGGCACGCCCCCAACGTCATCCCGCAGCACGCCGAACTGTCCGGGACGGTCCGCTGCCTGGACCTGGAGAGCTGGCGGCAGGCGCCCGACCTGGTCCACGCGGCCATCGACGAGGTGGCCGGAATGTACCGGGCCAAGACGGTGATCGACTACATCCGGGGCGTCCCGCCCGTGGTCAACGAGGCCGAGTCGATCGGCCTGCTGGACGCCGCCATGACGATCCGCCGGGGTTCGTACGCGATCGAGGACACCGAGCAGAGCCTCGGCGGGGAGGACTTCTCCTGGTACCTGGAGAAGGTTCCCGGTGCCATGGCCAGGCTCGGTGTGCGCGCCCCCGGGGACACCCGCGGTCTGGACCTGCACCGGGGCAACTTCGACGTCGACGAGGAGGCGATCACGGTCGGTGTGGAGCTGTTCACGGCCTCGGCGCTGCTCGACGTCAACCGTTAGGAAGCCGCCGGGACACCTTCTGTTCGCGACGATCCGATAACGGCTTCCGTACAGGTCATTATCTGACATCTACGCGCGTTACGATCGCGGCGAAACCAGCGCCGGAAGAGGCGCTTCGGTCAGGTTTGAAGGAGCCTTCCCTTGCGCCGGATCACCAGGATTGCCACCGTGGGCGTCATGTCCGCGGCGCTCGCACTCAGCGTCACCGCGTGTGGCGAGACGTCGTCCTCGTCCTCGTCGGACACCTCGTCCGACTCCAAGGGCGGCAAGACGGCCATCGCCTACGACATCGGTGGCCGCGGGGACCAGTCGTTCAACGACGCCGCTTACGCGGGTCTGGTCCGCGCCCAGAAGGAACTCGATGCCAAGGGCACCGAGGCCGAGCCCTCCGACGGCGAGTCGGACGCCGACAAGGTCCAGCGCCTCACCGCGCTGGCCCGCGCCGGCAACAACCCGGTCATCGGCGTCGGCTTCGCGTACGCGCCCGCCATCAAGAAGGTCGCGCCGAAGTTCCCGAAGATCACCTTCGGCATCATCGACGACGCCTCGGTGACCGGCGACAACATCGCCAACATCGTCTTCAACGAGGAGCAGGGCTCCTACCTCGCGGGTGTCGCCGCCGCCAAGGTCACCAAGACCAAGACGGTCGGCTTCATCGGCGGTGTCGAGACCCCGCTGATCAAGAAGTTCGAGGCCGGCTTCGTGCAGGGCGTCGCGGACACCGACCCGAAGGTCAAGGTCGTCCCGCAGTACCTCACGCAGCCGCCGAACTTCGACGGCTTCTCCAAGCCGGACCTCGGCAAGGCCGCCGCCCAGGGCCAGCTCGACAAGGGCGCCGACGTGGTCTACTCGGCCGCCGGTCTGGCCGGTTCCGGTGCCATAGAGGCCGTCTCCAAGGCCGGCAAGTGGAACATCGGCGTCGACTCCGACCAGTACAAGCAGGAAGGCCTCTCGGCCTACAAGGAGTCGATCCTGACGTCGGTCACCAAGGACGTCGAGGACTCCGTCTTCAACCTGATCAAGTCCGTCAAGGACGGCAAGCCCGAGTCCGGCGAGGTCCGTTACGGCCTCGACAAGGACGGCGTCGGCCTGGCGATGTCCAACCCGGCCTTCACCAAGATGACCGAGGTCATCGCCGCCGTGGACAAGGCGAAGAAGGAAATCATCGACGGCACGATCACCGTCAAGTCCACCCCGTAACGGTTCCGGTCGATCGGCTGGTTTCCCGTGGGCCCGGAGTGCGCGCCGAGCGTCGCTCCGGGCCCGTGGGGTGCTCGTCGAAGGACCACCGAGAGCTACCGGAGAAATACCGAAGTATCCGGAACTCCGAGAGTCACCGAAGAAGTTGTGCCCTTCGCAGTGCCCCCGCTCCTGACGGTCCCGGCCCCTGGTCCCGGACCCCGGTGGTGGCCCTGAGCTTTACGATTCGGCAGCGCTACGCGTGTAGACAGCCCTCAGGCGCGATAACTTCACCCCGCCCCTCTGCCCCTGTGCCCCCGCTCCTGTCCGGCCAAGGAGAGTGCGTCATCAACGCGTCCAGCAGTCCCCCTGCCGTAGAACTGCACGGCATCACCAAGCGTTTCCCCGGAGTCGTCGCCAACCACGACATCGGGATCACCGTCCGCAAGGGCACGGTCCACGCCCTGGTGGGAGAGAACGGTGCCGGCAAGTCCACGCTGATGAAGATCCTTTACGGCATGCAGAAGCCGGACGAGGGCACCATCGCGGTGGACGGCGAGCAGGTCTCGTTCAACAACCCGGGTGACGCCATCGCGCGCGGCATCGGCATGGTGCACCAGCACTTCATGCTCGCCGACAACTTCACCGTCCTGGAGAACGTCGTCCTGGGCGGCGAGAAACTGCACGGCATCGGCGGCGCCGCGCGCAGGAAGATCAAGGAGATCTCCGACGCGTACGGCCTCGGTGTCAGGCCCGACGCGCTCGTCGAGGACCTCGGGGTCGCCGACCGCCAGCGCGTGGAGATCCTCAAGGTCCTCTACCGCGGCGCCCGCATCCTCATCCTGGACGAGCCGACCGCCGTGCTGGTCCCGCAGGAGGTCGACGCGCTCTTCGCGAACCTCCGGGAGCTGAAGGCCGAGGGCCTCACCGTCATCTTCATCTCGCACAAGCTCGGCGAGGTGCTGTCCGTCGCGGACGAGATCACGGTGATCCGCCGCGGTACGACGGTGGGCACCGCCGACCCGGCGAACACCACGACCAAGCAGCTCGCGGAGCTGATGGTCGGCAGCGAACTGCCCTCGCCCGAGACCCGTGAGTCCACGGTGACGGATGTGCCGATGCTGCGCGTCCAGGGGCTCTCGCTCGGCGCGACGGACCCGGACGGCGTCGTCCGCGACGTGCTGGCCGACGTCGGCTTCACCATCCACAAGGGCGAGGTCCTCGGTATCGCGGGCGTCGAGGGCAACGGCCAGACCGAGCTCATCGAGGCCCTCGTCGGGATGCGGACCCCGGACGCCGGAGTCCTCACCCTGGACGGCGCGGACATCTCGCACGCGCCCACCCGCAAGCGGCGCGAGGACGGCATCGGCTACATCCCCGAGGACCGCCACCGGCACGGCGTGCTGCTGGAGGCCCCGCTGTGGGAGAACCGCATCCTCGGCCACGTCACGGAGAAGCCCAACAGCCGCGGCTTCCTGCTCGACCCCAAGGCGGCCCGCGCCGACACCGAGCGGATCGTGCGCGAGTACGACGTCCGCACCCCCGGTATCGAGGTCACCGCGGCCTCGCTGTCCGGCGGCAACCAGCAGAAGCTGATCGTCGGCCGCGAGATGAGCCACCACCCCAAGCTGCTGATCGCCGCCCACCCCACCCGCGGCGTGGACGTCGGCGCGCAGGCGCAGATCTGGGACCAGATCCGTGACGCCCGCCGCGAAGGGCTCGCCGTCCTGCTCATCTCCGCGGACCTGGACGAGCTCATCGGGCTCTCCGACACCCTGCGCGTCATGTACCGGGGAAAGCTGGTCGCGGACGCCGACCCCGCCACCATCACCCCCGAGGAACTGGGCTCGGCCATGACCGGCGCCGCCGCCGGTCACCTCGAAGCAGCACCGGAGGACGAGGCCTGATGAAGAAATTCGACAAGGACCGGATGATCCTGGGCTTCGCCGGCCCGGTACTCGCCCTGGTCGTCGCGTTCGCGCTCACCACCCTGGTGCTGCTCGCCTCGGGGCGTAACCCGTTCGAGCCGTACCGGTTGATGTTCGAGCAGGCGTCGTACGCCGACATCCAGGTGCTGATCATCAACCAGGCCGGTACGTACTACCTCGCCGCCCTCGCGGTCGCGATCGGCTTCCGGATGAACCTCTTCAACATCGGGGTCGACGGGCAGTACCGCCTCGCCGCGATGATGGCCGCCCTGGTCGGCGCCAGCGTCGATCTGCCCGGACCGCTCCACATCCTGCTCATCGTCATCGTGGCGATGCTGGTCGGAGCCTTCTGGGCCGGTATCGCGGGCTTCCTCAAGACCACCCGCGGGGTGAGCGAGGTCGTCGCGACGATCATGCTCAACTCCATCGCGACCTCGCTGATCGCCTGGCTGATCCTGCCGAAGAACTTCGGTGACCAGGCCGCCGGTTCCAACAACCTGACCACGGGCGACATCCCCGAGTCGGGCTGGTTCCCCGGCGTCTCGCTGAGCGCCGAAGCAGGCGAGATCTACGGATTCACCTTCGTCGCCGCGGGCTGCGGCCTCGTCTACTGGTTCGTCCTGAACCGCACCCGGTTCGGCTTCGACCTGCGCGCCACGGGTGCCAGCGAGAGCGCCGCCCAGGCCTCCGGTGTGGACGCCAAGAAGATGGTCCTCACCTCGATGCTCATCTCCGGCGCCGTCGCCGGTCTCGCCGGGATGCCCACGCTGCTGGGCGACACCCACACCTACAGCCTCGACTTCCCCACCGGTATCGGCTTCACCGGCATCACCATCGCCCTGCTCGGCCGGAACAACCCGCTCGGCATCGCGCTGAGCGCCCTGCTGATCGCCTTCCTCGACAAGGCGTCCTCCTCGCTCGACCAGTTCGGGTACGAGAAGGAGATCGCCACGATCATGCAGGGCCTCATCGTGATCTCCGTGGTCGTCAGCTACGAACTGGTCCGGCGCTACGGAACCCGCCGGCAGCAGCAGAAGGTCGGCGAGGAACTCGCCGCCGGCCACGCCCTCACCACCGAGAAGGAGGCGGCCCTGTGAGCACCAGCAAAGTCTCCGCCGCTCGCGTCGCCACCCCGAAGGGCGGTGGACGGCGCAGGCTCTCCCTGCCCGTCGTCCTCCTGATCATCGCCGGGGCGCTGGCCCTGGTCTCGCTGGTCCGCCTCATCAGCGGCGCGGACGACGTGACCTCCGTCGGCCAGGTGCACGGCGCCCTCGAACTCGCCGTCCCGATCGGCCTGGCCGGACTCGGCGGCCTGTGGGCCGAGCGGGCCGGTGTCGTCAACATCGGGCTCGAAGGAATGATGGTCCTCGGCACCTGGTTCGGTGCCTGGGCCGGATTCCAGTGGGGCCCCTGGATGGGCGTCCTCTTCGGCATCATCGGCGGCGCGCTCGGCGGGCTGCTGCACGCGGTCATCACGGTCACCTTCGGCGTGAACCACATCGTCTCCGGTGTGGCGATCAACATCCTCGCCGTCGGCCTCACCCGCTACCTCTCCAACTTCACCTTCGCCGACGCGCCCGGCGGCTCCTCCAAGCAGTCCCCGCGCATCGACCCGATCGACAAGATCACCATCCCAGGGCTGTCGGACTGGATGCAGGACCTCCAACAACGGCACTGGTTCTTCGTCTCCGACCTCGCCGGGATCATCGGCGGTCTGTTCACGGGCCTCTCGCTGCTCACCGTCGTGGCCCTGCTGCTCATCCCCGTCACCTGGTGGGTGCTCTGGCGCACCGCGTTCGGGCTGCGGCTCCGCTCCTGCGGGGAGAGCCCGGTGGCCGCCGAGACCCTCGGGGTCAACGTCTACAAGTACAAGTACATCGCCGTGACCATCTCGGGCGGGCTGGCCGGACTCGGCGGAGCGTTCCTCGCGGTCGTGGCGACCGGGATCTACCAGGAGGGCCAGACCGGCGGCCGCGGCTACATCGGTCTCGCCGCGATGATCTTCGGCAACTGGATGCCGGGCGGCATGGCGCTGGGCGCGGGCCTGTTCGGCTTCACCGACAGCCTCAAGCTGCGCGGCGGTGCCGAGAACGTCCACGCGATGCTGCTGCTCCTGGCGATCCTGCTGGTGATCGTCGTGTTCTGGCAGCTGTACCGGAAGAAGTACCTCGCCGCGGTGATCTCGGCGGCCGTCTCGGCGCTGCTGTTCGTCTGGTACGCGCTGACCGACCAGGTGCCCAGCCAGTTCGTGGACGCCGCCCCGTACGTCACCACGCTGCTGGTACTCGCCCTGTCCGCCCAGCGATTGCGCATGCCGAAGGCGGACGGCGTGCCGTACCGCAAGGGCGAGGGCAAATGACCGGGGACGCGGCGGCGGCCGGCCGGGACGTCGACTGGGACGCCCTGCGCACGGCCGCCCGGGAGGCCATGTCCCGGGCGTACGCCCCGTACTCGGGTTACAGGGTCGGTGTCGCCGCGCTGGCCGACGACGGCCGCACCGTGGTCGGCTGCAACGTCGAGAACGCCAGTTACGGCGTGGGCCTGTGCGCCGAGTGCGGGCTGGTCTCCCAGCTCGCGGCCACGGGCGGCGGCCGGCTGACCCACTTCGTCTGCGTGGACGGCGAGGGCGCGCCCCTCGTCCCGTGCGGGCGGTGCCGTCAACTGCTGTACGAGTTCGGGGGACCGGATCTGGTCCTGGAGACCCCCGACGGCTTCCGTACGCTCGACGCGATGCTGCCGCAGGCGTTCGGGCCCCAGCACCTCCGCTGACGTCCGCCGGGGCCACCGGATCGACCGATGGCCCCGGCACCCGCGCCGGCCCCGTCACGGGCGCCCGGTGATCCATTCATCTCTATGCGCGTAGAGCCACAGGGGACTCGTGCGTACGCACCCGGCCGGAAGGACTCCCAGGACATGGACGCCATCTCCGTCATCCGCACCAAGCGGGACCGAGGCGAACTCAGCCCCGAGCAGATCGACTGGGTGATCGACGCCTACACCCGCGGCGAGGTCGCCGACGAGCAGATGTCCGCGCTGGCCATGGCGATCCTGCTGAACGGCATGAACCGCACCGAGATCGCCCGCTGGACCGCCGCGATGATCGCCTCCGGCGAGCGGATGAGCTTCGGCACGCTGTCCCGCCCCACCACCGACAAGCACTCCACCGGGGGCGTCGGCGACAAGATCACCCTGCCGCTCGCCCCGCTGGTCGCCGCCTGCGGTGCCGCCGTACCGCAGCTCAGCGGCCGGGGCCTCGGCCACACCGGCGGCACCCTCGACAAGCTGGAGTCGATCCCCGGCTGGCGGGCCCTGCTGTCCAACGCCGAGATGCTGGACGTCCTGGACACCACCGGCGCCGTGATCTGCGCGGCGGGCGACGGGCTCGCCCCCGCCGACAAGAAGCTCTACGCGCTCCGCGACGTCACCGGGACCGTCGAGGCGATCCCGCTCATCGCCAGCTCGATCATGTCCAAGAAGATCGCCGAGGGCACCGGTGCGCTCGTCCTGGACGTCAAGGTCGGCTCCGGCGCCTTCATGAAGACCATCGAGGACGCCCGCGAACTGGCCTCCACCATGGTCGCGCTGGGCACCGACAGCGGGGTGCGGACCGTCGCCCTGCTCACCGACATGTCCACCCCGCTCGGCCTCACCGCGGGCAACGCCCTGGAGGTACGCGAGTCCGTCGAGGTGCTGGCGGGCGGCGGCCCCAAGGACGTCGTCGAGCTGACCCTCGCACTCGCCCGCGAGATGCTGGACGCCGCCGGGCTCAAGGACGCCGACCCGGAGAAGGCCCTCGCCGACGGCTCCGCCATGGACGTGTGGCGCCGCATGATCTCCGCCCAGGGCGGTGACCCGGACGCCGCGCTGCCCGTCGCCCGCGAGCAGCACGTGATCACCGCGCCCTCCTCCGGGGTGCTGACCCGCCTGGACGCCTACGACGTCGGCGTCGCCGCCTGGCGCCTCGGCGCCGGCCGGGCCCGCAAGGAGGACCCGGTGCAGGCGGGCGCGGGCGTCGAACTGCACGCCAAGCCCGGTGACATCGTGACCGAGGGGCAGCCCCTGCTGACCCTGCACACGGACACCCCGGAGAAGTTCGCGTACGCGCTCCAGGCGCTGCCCGGCTCGTACGACATCGCCCCGGGCGGCACGCCGTTCACCGCCACGCCGGTCGTGCGGGAGCGCATCGCCTGACGTACGGGGAGCACGAACGGCCTGCCGGGACACGGGTTCCGGCAGGCCGTTCGCGTCGTCGGGGGCTACTTGCCCCGGTAGGCGTCGAAGACGGTCAGCTTCGACGTGTTGCCCCTCTTGTCCGTGACCTGGGCCTTGAAGGAGACCGACTTACCCTTCGCGGGGTTCTTCACCGAGATCCGGCCCGACTTCACCGAGACCTTCTTCCAGGTCTTGCCGGAGTCGTGACTCACCCACACCGTGAGGGACTTGAGGTTCTTCCCGGCGGCCGGACCCTGCACCCGCACCGGCACCTTCGCCGTGGAGCCGGCCGGGACCGTGGAGCCGAGGGAGACCTCGGGGGTGAAGCGCACCGTGGAGGCCGGGAGCTTCTTGCCCGAACCGAACGGCCTGCCCGACCGGAAGGTCCACTCGGCGTCGACGCGGCTCGACACGCCGCCGACCGAGGCACCGCGGCGTACCGAGGTCGTCAGCCGGTAGTCGGCGGTGCCCGCGGGCACGGCGAACGGCTCGGCCGTGCCGGTCAGCGGGTCGTCGCTCCGGCCGACCTGCTTGCCGTTGCGGTACAGCACCGTCTTCGCCGAGGAGTAGAGGGACGAACCCGCGTTGCCCGAGCCGTCGGCCAGGACCGGGAGATAGCCCCAGATGCCCTGTTCGTCGTGGTAGAGCCCGAAGTCCTCGCCCAGCAGCGGCCCGAACACGGCCGTGTTGACGGTCTTCCGGTACGTCGAGCCGGCCTTGTACGCCCGCTCGTCACCGAGGGAGTACTGCGCCTCGTACACCGGCCAGCCGTCCTCGTCGGCCCCGCCGATCTGCGCGAAGTCGATCGAGTACCTCGCCTTGTCGGCCGCCGAGACGTACAGCGTGCGGACGCCCGGCAGCTTCTGCGGGATCTCCGTGGCGCTGGCGCCGCCCATGCCGGGGACCGTGCCCCAGACCGTGAGGGCACCCGTCTTGCCGGACGCCGAGGCGCCCATGCCGACCTGGACCCGGGCGAACCGGTCGGCCGCCAGCGCACGGGTGTAGCCGGTCGCGAGCCGCTGGACCTGGCCGCCGAGCGCCGCGTCGTACTGGGTGGAGGAGCCCTTGGCCCAACTGCCCGCCCAGTACTGCGAGAGGGAACCGTCGGTGACCGCCGGGCCCACGTGCGCCGTGCGCAGCTGGTCGAACGAGTCCAGCCACCAGCCGAGGCCGACGCCGTAGTCGCCGGAGCCCACCTCGTAGTCCGCCGAGGCCAGAGCCGGCTTCGCCCCACCGGGCACGGTGATGCGTGTCCGCTTCGTCAGGCGGGTGTCGAAGGCGACGCCGAGGTCCTTGGTGACCTCCAGCTTTGGCGCGGAGAGCCAGTCGACCGGTCCGCCCTCGGCCTCCGGGTCCTCGACCACGCTGCCGTCGAGCACATAGGTGCCCGCGGGGACGCGCATGGTCGCGGTGCCCTTCGTGCTCTCCCGGTCCACCCACACGTCCGCGACCTTCTCGGAGAGGCCGATGAGCCGGGTGCTGCCGTCCACGGGCCCGCCGTCCCGGCCGGTGAGCGTGACGGTCACGTCGTACGACTCGACCTCGCGGTCGACGGCCGCCGCGGTCCGGACGCTCTGCCCGCCCCCGCTCGCCACCACGTACGCCACGTACGTGCCGTCCACCGTGCCACCGAGCCGGGTGTCCGCGGTCAGCGGCACCTCGGCCCGGCCACCCGCCGGAACGGTGACCTGGGAGGCGCCGAGGGTGAAGAAGCCGTCCGGGGCGGGCTTGCCGTCCGGTCCGGTCGCCGCCACCTTCAGCGACAGGGTGACGTCCTGGTCACCGAGGTTGCGGTAGGCCACCTTCTCGGTGACCGGGGTGTCGTCGGTGTGCGGCCACTGCCGCACTCCGAAGCTCACGGACACCGGATCGGCGACGACGCTCTGCCCCGCCGCCCGGTCCACCGCGATCCGCCCGGTCCCCTGCTCGAAGGGGCTGTACGCGCCCGGCTCGGCGGACGCGGTGAGCGCCCCCTTCAGCTCGGTGTACGTCCAGGTGGGGTGCTGCTGCTTGAGCAGTGCGGCGGCGCCGGCGACGTGCGGGGTCGCCATCGACGTACCCGAGATGGTGAGGTAGCCGGCCGGGTTCTGGCCGACCTCCTGGTCGATGACCGAGCCGGGGGCCGCGGCGGCCGTGATGTCCACGCCCGGGGCCGTGACGTCGGGCTTGACCGCGCCGTCACCGACGCGCGGTCCACGGCTGGAGAAGTCCGCCAGCGCGTCCTGGTGGTCCACGGCGCCCACGGTCAGCGCCGCGTCGGCGCTGCCGGGCGAGGAGACCGTACCGGCTCCGGAGCCCTCGTTGCCCGCCGCTATCGCGAACAGGACGCCCTTCTCGGCGGAGAGCTTGTCGACCGCCGCCTCCAGCGGGTCGGTCTCCGGGGTGTCGCCGCCTCCCAGGCTCAGGTTGACGATGTCGGCGCCCTGGGCGACCGCCCACTCCATGCCGGCCAGGATGCCGGAGTCGTCGCCGAAGCCGTCGTCGTCCAGCACCTTGCCGTTGAGCAGCCGGGCGTCGGGGGCCACCCCCTTGAACTTCCCGGCCGACTTGACGCCCCGGCCGGCGGCGATGGACGCGACGTGTGTGCCGTGCCCGTACCGGTCCACGGCGTCCCGTGCGGCGGAGAAGTTCCGCTCGCCGGCGATCTGACCCTTGAGGTCGGGATGGGTGGCGTCCACACCGGTGTCCAGCACGGCGATGGTGACGCCCTTGCCGGTGTAGCCCGACTTCCAGACCGTGGGCGCCCCGATCTGCGGCACGCTCCTGTCCAGGTCGGCCCGGCGCACACCGTCCAGCCAGACACGGTCGATACCCGCGGCCGTGGTGCGCTGCGCCTGGCCTCCGGCCGGGGCGGTGAGCGCCTCCCAGATCTCGGCGGCGTCGCTCTTCGGCGTGGTCAGGGACTCGGCGTTCAGTGAGGTGAGTGTCCGGCCGACCTTGGTGCCCCCGGCGTTGCGGACCTCGGCCTTCGCGGCCGGGGCGGCCGCGCCCCGGTAGCCGACGATCAGCCGGAGCCCCTTCTGCTGGGACCTGCGGTACTCGGGACGGCTCAGCTCGGTCGTGTCGAACAGCCGCCGGTCGAGCTTCCCGGCCGCGACCAGCCGGTGCGCGTCGGCCGGTACGACATAGGTGTGCCCGCCGAACGTCTGTCGTTGGACGGGTATGTGTGCACGGCCCCGGGCGGGCTCGAAGCCCACCGGGCGCCCCTTGGCGTCCACGGTCACCCGGTCACCGGTGATCAGTGTGATGTGGTGCCGGACGGCGGCCTCGGGCGCCCTCGACCGGGCGTCCACGGTGTCGGCGGCGGCGGCCGGGGCGGTCATCCCGGCCGCGAGTGCCACGGCGGTCGCCGCGGCGACCACGGATGCGTAGGCGCTCTTGACGTGTCTGCGCAACTCTCCCCCTGGAGAATCGTTCGGTCCCGGGCTCCGCGTGACGGATGTGCCCAGGGTTCACCCAGGGAGAGAGCTTCGGAGGTCAGCAGGTTGTCAACAACCGTGCGACAGCGTCGGGATGACGGGAAACGGACGTCGCCACCTGGGACGCGGCGGGTGCCACCGATGAGTTTCGGCCGCCCCACCGGTCTGTGGGGGTGTGGAAGCCACGAACCCGAAGGCCCTCGTCCTGACCGGACGCGTCACCCGTGCCGATGTGCCGGGGCTCTGTGCCGAACTGGAGGCGCTGCTGACCGTGCCCGGGACCACCGTCGTGGACTGCGACGTCGGCGGTGTGACGGATCCGGACCTGGCCCTGGTCGAGGCGGTGGCCCGGCTCGCGCTCGTCGCCCGCCGGGCCGGGGGCGTCGTGCTGCGGCTGCGCGACGCCCCCGCCGGACTCCGGTCCCTGCTCGCCCTGGTGGGTCTGGCCGAGGTGCTGGGGCACGTCCGCGTGGACCCGCCCTGACCGGCCGCCCGGCCGGACCGCCTCGGTCACCGGCCGGGCGGCCTCAGCCCGCGTCCAGATGGTCCGGGAGCCCGAACAGGGGGAACCAGCGCGGAGTGTCCAGGAAACAGTGCATACCGGTGATGGCACCGCCGGAGACGTCGATGATCTGCACCGCCCACGGCACGAACCCCGGACCGTCCGGATCCGGCTTGTAGTGCGCGAACGCCGGGGAGCCGTTGGCCTCGGTCGCCACCAGCCGGGAACCCGCGCAGCCCGCGCCGATGCTGAGCATGAAGCCCGTGATGTCGGCGTGCCCCTGGAGCCAGAGGTCGAACGGCGGCATGGTCATCACCGCGTCCTCGTGGAGCAGTGCCGTCAGCGCCGCCATGTCGTACCCCTCGAAGGCGGCCACGTAGCGGTCCAGGAGCTTGCGCTGCTCCTCGTCCAGCGGGTTCGCCGATTCCGGCGCCGAACGGTCCGTGTCGGCGAGCGTCGCCCTGGCCCGCTGCAACGCGCTGTTGACCGAGGCGACCGTGGTGTCGAGCAGCTGGGCGACCTCGCTCGCCTTCCAGGCCAGCACCTCGCGCAGGATCAGCACCGCGCGCTGCTTGGGCGGGAGGTGCTGGAGCGCCGCGACGAACGCCAGGCGCACCGACTCGCGGGCCACGGCGGCCTCCGCCGGGTCGGCCACCGACGGCAGGACACGGCCGTCCGGTATCGGCTCCAGCCAGGTGTTCTCCGGAAGCGGGTTGAGCGCCGCCTGCGCCAGCGGGGTCGGGCCGGTGAGGTCCACCGGCCTGGCCCGCTTGTTGCCCGCCTTCAGCATGTCCAGGCAGACGTTCGTGGCGATGCGGTAGAGCCAGGAGCGCAGGGACGAACGGCCCTCGAAGGAGTCGAAGTTACGCCAGGCGCGCACCATCGTGTCCTGGACCGCGTCCTCCGCCTCGAAGGCCGAGCCGAGCATCCGGTAGCAGTAACCGGTCAGCTCGACCCGGTGCCCCTCCAGACGACTGTCGATCCCCGCCGTCGCCGCTGCCGCCTGCTCACCCATCGCTCACCCCTGTTGCGCCGTGACACCGCTCATCCAGCACTCCGGAAGCTACCCCAGGGCACTGACAACCGGGGCGGGAAGCGGACAAACCGCAGGTCAGGCGGTGCACGCGGTCGCGGGGAGGCAGGGGAGGCGACAGGCCAGGCGGCCCGCGGCAGGTCTCAGGCGGCCCGCAGCGCCGCCCGGCGTTCCGTGCGCGCGGCCCGGCTGCCGAACACCGTGATCGTCACGACGCCGGACACCGCGAGGAGACCCAGCGCGACCGTGCCGCCCCAGCCCCCGGAGTGGAAGGCCACCGCGCCGAGGGTGCCGCCCGCGCTGGAACCCAGGTAGTACGCCGACTGGTACAGCGCCGACGCCTGGGCGCGGCCCGTCGTCGCCGTACGGCTCACCGAGGACGAGGCGACGGCGTGTCCGGCGAAGAAGCCCGCCGTGATCAGCACCAGGCCGAGCAGGACCGCGGCCAGCTGGTCGGCCAGCGAGAGCAGCAGACCCGCGGCCGTCGTGGACACCGCGAGGTACAGCGCGCCCCGGCGGCCCAGCCGGGCGACGAGCCGTCCGGCCGCGGCGGAGGAGACCGTACCGACCAGGTAGACCAGGAAGATCGAGCCGACGATGCCCTGGGGGAGGCCGAACGGCGCCTCGACCAGCCGGTAGCCGATCACGGTGTAGACCGCGCCGAACACCGTCATGAACAGGGCGCCGATCGCGTACAGCCGGCGCAGCAGCGGATCGGAGAGGTGCGTACCGACGGTCCTGGCCAGGGCCTTCGGGTTGAGTGAACCGGGGGTGAAGTGCCGGGCCCGGGGGATCATCAGGTGGAAGACGACCGCGCAGCCCACGGCCAGCAGCCCGACCGCGCCGAGGGCCGCCCGCCAGCCCCACAGCTGGGCGATCCAGCCGGTGAGGATACGGCCGCTCATGCCGCCGATGCTGTTGCCCGCCACGAACAGGCCGATCGCCGCCACCAGGGCCTTGGGGCGCACCTCCTCGGCCAGGTACGCCATCGCCGAGGCGGGCAGTCCGGCGAGCGCCGCGCCCTGGACGGCGCGCAGCGCGATCAGCCAGCCGAGCGAGGGGGCGAACGGCACGAGCAGCCCGACCAGGACGGCGACCGTCAGGGACGCCGTCATCATCTGCCGCCGCCCGAAGCGTTCCGAGAGCGCGCTCAGCGGCAGGACGCACAGGGCCAGTGCCCCGGTCGCCGCGGAGACCGTCCAGCTCGCCTGGCCGGCCGTGGCGCCGAAGGAGGCGGAGACGGCGGGCAGCAGGGCCTGCGTGGAGTAGAGGAGGGCGAAGGTCGCGACCCCGGCGGCGAAGAGCGCGAAGCTCATCCGGCGGTAGCCGGGGCGCCCCGGTTCCAGGCGGTCGGCGGTGGCCGGGGCACCGGTCGCGGGGGTGGCCGTGGTGTCGGCGGCGGATGACGGAGCTGAGGCGTCCAGCGCGATGGTGGACGCCCCGGTATCGGCAGGAGGCATACGGCGAATCTAGGCTCGCGGGGTTGATGCGTCCAATGCATGAAGTCGCCATAATCGTTCCCATGGCGCATCAACCCAGCTCACAACCCCGGCTGTCACCGAGTAGTTACGAAGAAGACATCCGCGCGGTCCTCGCCCCGAGGCTCGCGTACTTCGAGGCGGTGGCCCGGCACGAACACGTCACCCGGGCCGCCCACGAGCTGGGCGTCCCCCAGTCGACGTTGTCGCGGGCCATGGTCAGGCTCGAACAGGACCTCGGCGTCAGCCTGTTCGCCCGGCGCGGCCGCACGGTCTCGCTGACCCCCGCGGGCCGTACCTTCCTGGGCTCCGCCGAACGCGCCCTGGCCGAGGTGGAGAAGGCCGCCGACTCGGTGCGGGCCGACGCCGATCCGACGGCGGGCAAGGTGGCCTTCGGCTTCCTGCACACGATGGGCTCCGAGACCGTGCCCTCCCTCATCCGCGCCTTCCGCGCCGATCACCCCCGGGTCCGGTTCCAGCTCGTCCAGAACTACGGCGAGGCGATGATCGAACGGCTGCGGGCCGGCGGCCTCGACCTCTGCCTCACCTCTCCCGTGCCGGACGCGCCGGACCTGGTCGCCCGCCGGCTCGACGAGCAGCGGCTGCGCCTGGTCGTGCCCGAGGACCACCGGCTGGCGGGACGGCGGCGCGTCCGCCTCGCGGAGGCCGCCGACGAAACGTTCGTCACCCTGGAACCGGGGTACGGCCTCCGGCGGATCACCGACGACCTCTGTACGGAGGCGGGCTTCACCCCCCGCGTCGCGTTCGAGGGCGAGGAGGCCGAGACGCTGCGCGGCCTGGTCGCCGCGGGACTCGGGGTGGCCCTGCTCCCGCCGCCCGCCGTGGCCAGGCCGGGGGTGGTCGAGCTGAACGTCACGGCACCCCGGGCGGTCCGCGAGATCGGGGTCGCCTGGCTGGACGGCCACCCGGACACCCCGCCGGTCGCCGCCTTCAAGCACTTCCTGCTGTCGCGCCGGGGCCACCTGCTCCCGGACTGAGAGGACGGCCGGTGCGCCGCCCGGACCGCTAGGGGCTCGTCGGGGGCCGGGCCCCAGTGAGGCCGGTGGTCCTCGCGGGGCCCGGACCGCTCCGGGCCCCGCCGTACGGCCGGTGGCGTGTCAGTGCCGCAGCGAGCGCCCGAATCCGGCCGCCAGTGGCATCCGCAGCCCGAGCGGCGGCGGCGCGGCGAACGCGTCCACCACCGGCCGGGCGTACGACCGGGCGAAGAGTGACCCCCGTACGAAGTCCCCCGCCAGCGCCACCACTTCGGAGCGGTGCTGGCGCAGCGCGTGCCCGTCCGAGTGGACCTCGAACCGGCAGGTGTCCCGGTTGGTCTTCTTGGCGCGCTCGGCCAGCCGGTAGGACAGCTCCGGATCGGTCCGCGCGTCGTTCGTGCCGTGCACGATCAGCACCCGGCGCCCCGCCAGGTGTTTCACCGGTTCGGGTTCCACGCCCGCGGCCTCGGGCAGCCAGGGGGCCATCGCCAGCACCGAGGTGACGGCCGTGTGCCCGGCCGCCCGCAGGGCCGCCCGGCCGCCCATCCCGTGCCCCACCAGACAGACGGGCACGTCGCCGTACCGCCGCCCGACCTCGTCGGCGGCCCACCCGGCGTCCGCCGCCGGGTCGGCCCCGGAGTTCCAGCCCCGGCGGCGGTAGCGGACCACGTGCACGGCGAGCCCGTCCTCCCCGCCGGCACGGGCCAGTGTCCGGGCGAGGGGCAACTGGGTCGCGTACGACAGGGTGGAGGGACGGCGACGTGACTCTCTCTCGCCGTCCGGGAGCAGCAGGACCACGCCGCTGACCTCGGATAGTGCCCCGGCCGTCTGGACGGCCCGTCCCAGCCTCGCGGCAGGCGGGGGAAGTGCGCGCTGTGCCATGACAGAACAGTGTCAGAAGGGGACGTGTATTCCACCCGGCTTCGCGGTCACTGTTACGCATCGGGGGCAGCGATCTACGCGCGTAGGCGTTAGAGTGCCCAGATGACGAGCCAGACCCCGAACGTCCCCGGTCCCGACCAGATCCGCCGCGCCCCCAAGGTGCTGCTCCACGACCACCTCGACGGGGGCCTGCGTCCCGGCACCGTCGTCGAACTGGCCGCGGCGCAGGGCTACGACGCGCTGCCCGAGACGGAGGCGGACAAGCTCGGCGTCTGGTTCCGCGAGGCGGCCGACTCCGGTTCGCTGGAGCGCTACCTGGAGACCTTCGCCCACACCTGCGCCGTCATGCAGACCCGTGACGCGCTGTTCCGGGTGGCCGCCGAGTGCGCCGAGGACCTCGCCGAGGACGGTGTCGTCTACGCGGAGGTGCGGTACGCCCCCGAGCAGCACCTCACCGCCGGGCTGACCCTCGAAGAGGTCGTCGAGGCGGTCAACGACGGGTTCCGCGAGGGCGAGCGCCGGGCCCGCGCCAACGGCCACCGCATCCGGGTCGGCGCCCTCCTGACGGCGATGCGGCACGCGGCCCGCGCCCTGGAGATCGCCGAACTCGCCAACGGCTACCGCGACCGGGGTGTCGTCGGCTTCGACATCGCCGGCGCGGAGGCGGGCTACCCTCCCACCCGCCACCTCGACGCCTTCGAGTACCTCAAGCGGGAGAACAACCACTTCACCATCCACGCGGGCGAGGCCTTCGGCCTGCCGTCCATCTGGCAGGCACTCCAGTGGTGCGGTGCCGACCGGCTCGGCCACGGCGTCCGCATCATCGACGACATCACCACCGCCGACGACGGCACTGTGACGCTCGGCCGCCTCGCCTCCTACGTACGCGACAAGCGTGTCCCGCTGGAGCTCTGCCCGACCTCCAACCTCCAGACCGGTGCCGCCGCCTCGTACGCCGAGCACCCCATCGGGCTGCTCCGGAGGCTGCATTTCCGCGTCACCGTGAACACGGACAACCGGTTGATGAGCGGGACCAGCATGAGCCGTGAATTCGAGAAGCTGACCGAGGCTTTCGGATACACGCTCGACGACATGCAGTGGTTCACCGTCAATGCGATGAAATCAGCGTTCATTCCTTTCGATGAACGTCTCGCGATGATCAACGACGTCGTGAAGCCCGGTTACGCGGAGCTGAAGTCGGAGTGGCTCTTCCGCCAGACGGCCACCACCAGCGGTTCTTCGGGCGCGTCCGCCTGAACGAACGGGAAGGGAAGCGGCCGGGAGCGCGGAATTCCGGCCGTTTTCCGTGTCCGGGGATGTTTGCGGTAAGGGGGCGGGCCTGACTACCTTGCGGAGCCGCTCACATCCCCCTTCCCCAAGGATGAATGTCACATGAAGCAGTCTGCTGCCAGGACCCTCGGTGTCGCCGCTCTCGGTGCCGCGTTCGCCGCCGCCGCCGGAGCGGGAAGCGCCTCCGCCGTCGCTCTGCCCGTCGACTCCGTGGCCGGTGTGCTGCCGGCCAACGTCGCGCTCGACACCGTGACCGACGCGCTGCCGACCGCCCAGAAGGCCGCGGGCGGCCTCCTCGACCAGCAGAAGAGCGGCAACGCCGCCAAGAAGGGCGGCAACGCCGGCAAGTCGAAGGGCGGCAACCTGCTCGGCGGCCTGCCCGCGGGCGGGCTCACCGGCTCCCTGCCGATCGGCCGCTGAGGCCCCGGGGCGTTCCGCGCCCCGCCCGCCTCGTACGCCTTGTACGCACAGAGGGCGCGCACCCGGTCAGGGTGCGCGCCCTCTGTGCGTGTCCGGCCTGTCCGCCGTCGTCCCCGTACGCGCTCGTGGGTCGCGGTCCCCGTCCCTCGCGTGTCCGGGGCTCCCGCCGTCACCAGGATGTCGCGGAGGAGTGCTTCTCCGACGGCAGCAGCACCCACAGCGCCAGGTAGAGGAGGAACTGCGGGCCGGGCAGCAGGCAGGAGAGCACGAAGATCACGCGCATCGTCCCGCTGGTGGTGCCGAAACGACGTGCCAGCCCCGCGCACACTCCACCGATCATGCGGCCTTCGGTAGGACGGACAAGTGCAGCCATGGTGACTCCTTCGCGAAGCGTCGCGGGGGCCGCTGTGGTGTGCTCCCGATATCTCCATACTGCCCCGGGAAGGGAGGGCAAAGCGTCGCTCTACGGGGCGATCCCGACCCTGGAAATCGTCGGGGTCGTTCCCTGAGGGGCCTCGTCCCTCAGGGCCCGGGTCTCGTGACCGAGGTGGGAGAGGTCCCCGGCGCCCGCCCGGTTGCCCCGCCGCAGCCGTGCCCGGGACACCGGGACGACCAGCAGATGTGCGAGGGCGACTCCGACCGTGTTCAGCAGGATCGAATCGACGTCCACGACCTGCCCCGGCACCCCGGTCTGCCCCAGCTCGATGGCCGACGACAACAGCGCCCCGGCCGCGACGGTCCGGGCCAGCGAGGCCCACGGGGAGACCAGCAGCCGCCCCCCGGCCATCGGCAGCAGCACGCCCAGCGGGGCCAGCAGCACCAGCCCCTCACCGATCCGGCGGGCCGCCTCGAACCCGCCGAGGGCCAGATCCGCTCTGATCCCGTCGAACGGCCGCAGATTGGCGGCGGTCACCCAGGGGACGTCCAGCGGGCGCAGTGTCAGCCAGCCGACGAGCAGCAGATGCGCGAGGAGAAGGACTACCCCCGCGGCGCGGAAGCGGATGACGGACCGGCCGTCCGGACTGTGACGCACGTGCACCAAGACGCCACGACCGGCAGGATCGGTTCCGCCCAGGCGCGCGAAGGGATGGTGACGCCCGGCACGTACCCCGGACGGCCCAGGGGGCCGCCCCCGGTGCTCACGGCGCGGCCCTCAGGGTCGGTACCTCCGTCGGCCGGCTCTTCGTCTGTGACGTGCACAGATAGTCCCGGGGGGCGTACGCCCCGGGCCCGCCGAGGAGCACCGAGCCCCCGCGGTCGACCGCCACCTCGCTCTCGGCGTACGAGCACACCAACTGGGCCAGTGCCTCCGCCGGGAGGTCCTCCGGCTGCTCGCTGAGGCGCAGGGCGCCCTTCGGATCGCCCCGGCGGGCATCGGCGACCCGCAGCTTCGCCGGTACGAGCGTGGAGAACCCCGCACGGCGCTCCTCGGCGGACGGCGCCTGCTGCAACTGGGCCAGGAGTGCCCGCGCCACCCGCAGGCGGTCCGACTCCGACTCGTCGACCTCGACCGTGCGCTCCACCGTCGCCAGTTGCGAGGCGCACACCAGATAGACCTGGACCGTCAGGCTCTCCGGCGGTTGGTTGCCGCTGTCCGTGCCGGACGTCCGGCACGGCACCCGGGACGGCGCCGCTCCCGCGTCCACCGGGACCGAGGTGCTCCGGATCCCGCACCCCGCAGCCAGCGCCACACAGGCCACGGCCGCGGCGAACGCGGTCGCCCGGCCGGGGCGCGCGTCCCGGCGCGTGCCGTACGCGTGCTCGCTGCGCATCACTTCGCGCCGTCCTTCCCGTTCGCGTCGTCCCCCGGCCCGTCCCGGTCGTCGTCCCGGTCCTCGTCCGCGGGGGCGTCGAGCAGCCGTCCGGCGTCGCGGGGCAGCCGCAGGAGGAACACCGCGCCGTCGCCGTCCGGCGAGTTGAAGGCCGTGATGTCGCCGCCGTGGATGTGGGCGTTCTCCATGGCGATCGACAGGCCCAGACCGCTGCCCTCCGAGCGCGGACGGGAGGCGCTCGCCTTGTAGAAGCGGTCGAAGACGTGCGGCAGCACCTCTTCCGGGACGCCCGGCCCGTGGTCGCGCACCTCGATGGTCAGCTCGTCGTCGTCGGCCCGCACCGCCACCCGGACCGGCGAACCGCCGTGCTTGAGCGCGTTGCCGATGAGGTTCGCAAGGATGACGTCCAGCCGGCGCGGATCGAGCCGCACCATCAGCCCGCGCTCGGCGTCGAGATCCACCGCGTCCAGCCACGCGCGGGCGTCGACGCAGGCGGTCACCTGGTCCGCGACGTCCACCGTGTCCAGGACCAGCCGGGCCGTCCCCGCGTCGAAACGGGTGACCTCCATGAGATTCTCGACCAGGTCGTTCAGCCGCCGGGTCTCACTGACCACCAGGTGCACGGCGGGCGCGATCATCGGATCGAGGCTGTCCGCCTCGTCCTCCAGCACCTCCGCCACCGCGGTGATCGCGGTGAGCGGGGTGCGCAGCTCGTGCGACATGTCGGCGACGAACCGGCGGCTCGACTCCTCCCGGGCGCTCATGTCCGCGACCTTCTTCTCCAGCGAACCGGCCGCCCTGTTGAACGTACGGGAGAGATCGGCCAGTTCGTCGGTGCCCGAGACCACGAGACGGGTGTCGAGCTTGCCCTCGCCGAGCTTCCGGGCGGCGTCGCCCAGCCGTTGCACGGGCCGCAGCACGGTCGTCGCCGCCGCCTGGGCGAGCAGCGCCGAACCGATCAGCGCCAGCGCGGTCGCGATACCCAGGGACCAGGCCAGCGAGTTGAGGTCCTGGCGCTCCTGGTCGAGGGACTTGAGCATGTACCCGGTCGGGCCGCCGCCGATGATCTTCGTACCGGCGACCAGATAGGGCGTGCCGCCGATGCTCGTACGCTGCCAGAACAGGTGGTACTCGAAGGAGTCGCCCTTCTTCAACGGCTGCTTCCGGCTCACCTGCTTCCGCAGCGAGTCGGGCACGTCCTGCGCGGTGAACGCGTCGAGGTCCGAGGAGCCGACGACCGGCTTGCCGTCATGGGAACCGACCAGCAGCACGTGGTAACCGGGGCTGCTGCTCGCCATCTGCTCGGCGGCGTGCCGCAGTTCGGCCGCCGTCAGCTGCGTGGGCAGCGACGCCGCCCGGTTCTGCATCTGCCGGCGGAAGTCACCCAGCGCCGCGTCCTGCGTACGGGTCAGCACCGCCTCGCGGTTGAGCCAGTACGCGATGCCCGACGCGGACACCGCGGCCACCAGGGCCACCAGCGCGAACACGATCAGCAGCCGCAGTCGCAGGCTGGTCCAGCGAAGACCCGCGAGGAAGGAACGCTTCGCGGCACCGCTCACTGAGGCGAGTCCAGCCGGTAGCCGACACCGCGCACGGTACGGATCAGGGTCGGCGAGGACGGCACGTCCTCCACCTTGGCGCGCAACCGCTGGACGCAGGCGTCCACCAGGCGCGAGTCACCCAGGTAGTCGTGCTCCCACACCAGCCGCAGCAGTTGCTGCCGCGACAGCGCCTGACCGGGCCTGCGGCTCAGCTCCAGCAGGAGCCTCAGCTCGGTCGGCGTGAGCTGGAGGTCCTCGCCGTTCTTCGTGACGGTCATAGCGGAACGGTCGATGACCACACTGCCGAAGGTCGCGGAGTCGGTGGACTCCCGCTCGCCCCGGCGCAGCACCGCACGGATCCGGGCGTCGAGCACCCGGCCCTGCACGGGTTTCACCACGTAGTCGTCGGCCCCCGACTCCAGACCCACCACGACGTCGATGTCGTCGCTGCGGGCGGTCAACAGGATGATCGGCAACTGGTCGGTGCGCCGGATACGGCGGCAGACCTCGAAACCGTCGATCCCGGGCAGCATCACATCCAGCACGACCAGGTCGGGCCGCTGCTCGCGGAGCAGCTCCAGGCCGTCCTCTCCCGTCGCCGCGGTGGCCACACGGTGGCCCTGGCGAGACAGCGAGAGTTCGAGGGCCGTGCGGATGGCGTCGTCGTCCTCGATCAGCAACAGGAAAGGCACGGAGGCCATTGTGGCCCATAGGGGTGTCACAGTTCGACAGCGCTCCCCACTTGAGCGGTCACCGGGGGCGCGCCGAGGGGCCGCGCACCACCCTGACCTCCCTTGTGACAGGCCTGTGACAGTCGGGGGACAGGGCCATGAAGTCGCCCCGGCAAGCTCGGTGGCACATGGAAGAGACGAACTCCACCGATGGGGGGCGCGAGATGAACGCACTGCACAGCACCACCTCAAGCGCAGTTGTCACGCGCCTCCACGACACCGGTCGGAGCACCGAGAAGTCCGGCGCCGGGGGAGGGCGGGGGTGCTTCCGCGGTGCCGGGCGTCAGCACTCGTCGTACCTGACGATGGTTGACGTGCCCACGGGGGAACACGGGGGCAACGGGGGACACGCGTGCGGGGAGGCCACGGGGGAGCGGAAGCCCCTGGCGCGGACCGAGGACGCCGAAGCGGCGTTCACGGCCTACGTCCAGGAGCGCCGCGCCTCCCTGTACGCGACCGCCTACCACCTGACCGGCGACCGGTTCGAGGCCGAGGACCTGCTGCAGAGCGCCCTCTTCTCGACGTACCGGGCATGGGACCGGATCACGGACAAGGCGGCGCTCGGCGGCTACCTCCGCCGCACCATGACCAACCTGCACATCAGCGCGTGGCGCAGGCGCAAGCTGAACGAATACCCGACCGAGGAGCTGCCGGAGACGGTGGGCGACACGGACGCGATGCGCGGCACGGAGCTGCGGGCGGTGCTGTGGCAGGCGCTCGCACGGCTGCCTGAACTCCAGCGCACCATGCTGGTCCTGCGGTACTACGAGGGCCGCACGGACCCGGAGATCGCGTCGATACTCGGCATCAGTGTCGGCACGGTGAAGTCGAGCATCTGGCGGTCACTCCGCCGGCTCCGCGAGGACCAGGTCCTCAGCTTCGGCCGTGACGAGGAGGAGTCCTTCGGCGAGTTGGTGGCCTGAGGCGCACGGGGGAAACGGGGGAGACAGGCCGCCGCGCCGGGGGGACGCGGCGGTTACGGGGGCGGTACAGGCGGGGTCGGACGGGCCGGGGGGTCTCGTCGGACCCCGCTTCGCCGTGTGCGGCGGCACGCGGTGGGCGCGCGTCCGGCGCACGGTCCCGGCGCCCGGCACTGCGGCACGGACGGTTTCCCGTGCGGTGTCTTTGTCTCTCCCTGCCACCTGTCTCAGCAGGTCGCGGGCTGCTTGGCGTGTACGGGTCGTCTTGTCGATGTAGGGGTACAGGGCCTTGCTAACCTCAGGGGCCGCGTCAAACTGATGTCCGGGGGGACTCATGAGCGAGCACGTCACCAGCCAGGCAAACGATCGGGCGGCCGAGACCGCAAGCGGCGGCGCGTCGACCATGCAGCTGGATCACGTCCCGGGCGACCCGTCCTCACCCCCCGTCTACGGCCCCTTGTGATCGGCATGGACGAAGAGGGGGACTCCGTACGGGTCTTCGACTCCATATACGAGTCTCAGCGTCTGTACGCGGCCGACTACCTGGACGCCGGCCGGCGCGTTCCCGACAGCAGCCTGACCGAGAACGTGACCGACTGGGACGTCAGGGCACGACACGTGGCTGAGGGCTTCGGGGGAATGAATGCCATCGGCTCGGACATGGTGCTCGATGTCCGTGATGCGGAGATCGGCAAGATCAACGACCAGGCACGCTACGGCTATCACCTCGTGGGAGGGCTGGCCAACATGATCCCAGGAGCCGGCGACATCGCCCAACGCGCCGTGGACGCCGTCACGTACGAGTGGTCCACGGACGTCATGGCGGAGAAGGAACTCGTCGCACGTGGAGAGATCAGCAGGGAATCGGCGAAAGGCATGGCGGGAACGGCGAATCTCATCGATACCTGGGCTGAAACCCGGGAGGCCAAGGGCAGCACAGCCGTCGAAAACGCCAAGGGCGAGGCGAGGCAGAGCTACATCACTGGTCGTGAGGACGCGTATTCCGACCTGCGGACGAGGACGTGAGAAGGGTGAGCGCGGCAGAGGGACGTACGAGGCCGAGGTGGCGGGTATGGGCTGTCGGGGCTGTGCTGGTCCTGGTGGTCGCCGGACTGCACGTCTACCGCAACACCAATGTGCTGACGGCCGATCGGTTCTGCGGGGAACTGGTTTCCGCGGCGAAGGCGGACGCGGTTCTTCCAGGATTCGGTCGTCTCGACGCCGAGGGGGACGGACTTGCCGGAGGAATGAAGGGCACGGTCTGCGAGATCGAGAAGTCGTCCGTCATGCTCGGATCCGGAGGGGGCACGTTGACTGTCCGGATCGGGGAAGAAGACGGTGACGCACCCTTGACGGATCCGGCGTGGCCTTACCTGGCGGATGAGTCGTTCTTCTCCGGCGAGGTGACCGGCGGCGTCGACGCGTACGAAGGGTGGGTCCTGCTGCCTGAGAAGTGCTGGACGACCAAGCCGGTGATCGTAAAATTCGCCTCCAGCCAAAGGATCTCCGACAGCAACGGGTTCGCCGCCCTGGTCACCGATACGGCCCGGACGGCGGCCGCCCGAGCGGAGTGTGGCGCTGTCCCGGGGGAGCCGGGGAAGCTCCTGCCGCCGCGTTCCGATGTGGCCCGTCCGGTTTCCGAGGGGCGGGTCTGCGGACTTGAGGGCCTCTTGGCCGGGGGACAGGTGCCGGCGGGCACCCAGGTGCTGGAGGCGGGCCAGACGGCTCCGGCTGATCTGTGGTCGTGCACGTTGTACCTGGATGACGGCTCATCCGGCTTCGTCCGGGACGACGGGTTCATGAGGTACACGGCGACCCGGGATCCGCTGCTGGTCGCCGCGGTGAGGAAGTCGCCGGGCACGAGCGAGGGCGAGGCGCCGGACGGCCGGGAGGCCGAGGTCGTCGGTGCGCGGGCGATCGTTCTGCCCTGCGCCCAAGGGGCTCTCTACCTGGCGGTCGAGGCAAGGCAGCAGTACCTGGAGACACGCAAGCGTCACCCGGACCTTCCGCAGCGGGACGCCTACTTCGAGTCGTTCGTGAAGTCCGCGACGGAGACCTTCGACTGCGGCACGGCCACGCACTGAGGGCGCGGCCGTGCGCCCGCCCTACTCCGGGACCGGGGCCTTGACCGGGGCCCGGCGGCAACGGCCCGCCGCCGCCGCGGCCAGGCGGCCGAGGGCCTCCTCCTTGCCGCACGGATAGGCGCCCAGCGTCGTCTGGCGGGCCACGATACGCCGTTCGGAGCGCATCAGGCGCCAGCCGCGGCGGAGCAGGAACGGCACCGACTTACGGCCCTCGCGCAGGTCCCGCAGCAACCGCCGCCGGAACGTGGTCGAGGGGCGCCCCCGCAGGCACAGCGCGTCCGCGAGCAGGCCGAGTTCCTGGCAGCGGGACACGATGTCCGCCGCGAAGATGCCCTCGGCCACGAACAGCGGCGTACGGGCGATGTCGAACGCCTCACGGCCCGTCCGGGAGCTCGTCGCGATGTCGTACACCGGTATGTGCGTACGGCCCGTCCCGCACAGCTCCGCGATGGCCGCGACCGCCGCGTCCGCGTCCCACGAACGCACCGAGTCCCAGTCGATGTCGGTGCTACCGGTGACCTGCGGCAGGGTCGGGTCGTTGCCCTCCTTGTAGAAGTCGTCCAGACGTAGCACCGGAAGTCCGGTGCGGGCGGCGAGGGACGACTTGCCGGACCCGGAGGGGCCGGCGAGCAGCACGACGCGAGTGGGGATCGGTTGGGAACTCACAGAACAGAAGTGTGAGGCATGGACCCGCGCAGGCGATCCCCGGGAGGTGCTGTTGGTATCGAGCATCACACCTCAACTACTCTGCGTGTACGTACGACTACTGGATCCGGCTCGATCAGGTGGGAAAACATGGCACGTCATGCACTGTCCAAGCCGCGGCGTCGCGCTCTGCTGCGCGCCGGTCTGACCCTCACCGCGCTGGGCGCGGCCCTCGGCGCGGGAGGCGCGGTGGCCCAGGCGGCCCCGCTGCCCGTCCCGGCCACCGGTTCGGACACCGTCGACGGCGCGGTGGGCGCGGTCGGTGACGCGGCCGCGCCGGCCGTGACCAGCGCGCTCGGTTACGGCCTGGTGGGCGCCGTCGCGCCCGTCGCGGACCTTCAGCTCGACCCGCTCGCCGGAACCGGCACGGACCCGCTGGACAACGCGGTGGGCACCCAGATCGCCGACTTCAAGCCGGTGACGACGGCGCTGCTCACCGACCCGCTGACCAGCGGCGGCTCGCTCGGTGATCTTCCGGTGGTCGGTCAGGTCACGGGCCTGATCACGGGCTGACGGCCGGTGGTCGGTGAAGTCACCGGCCAGGTCACGGGCTGACGGCCGGTCGCGGAAGCGCCCGCAGGGCCCGCCCCGGGAAGGGCGGGCCCTGCGGTTCGCGTGCGTCGGTCAGTACGAGGACCCGGAGGCCCCCAGCGCGCCCGTCGGGTGCCAGACCGTCTTGGTCTCCAGGAAGGCCGTCAGCCGGTGCGTACCGGGGTCGGCCGACCAGTCGGCTCCGTCCACAGCCTGTGGACGGGCGGCGTCCTTCGCCTCCTTCTCGGGGCGGTGGCGGGAGACGGACGGGCGGAGCACCCGCTTCAGGTTCTCCGCGGCGGCCGCCTCCAGTTCCTTCGCCAGCTCCGTGTCGCCCGCGGCGCCCGTGAGGTCGATGCCGTTGACGTCCTGGTGCGAGGCGAGCGGCGTCGCCAGCTCCGCCGTACGGCCCGACAGGATGTTCACCACGCCGCCCGGCAGGTCCGACGTGGCCAGCACCTCGCCCAGCGAGAGCGCGGGCAGCGGGGCGTCGGCCGAGGCGACGACGACCGCCGTGTTGCCGGTGGCGATCACCGGGGCGAGGACGGAGACCAGGCCGAGGAGTGAGGACCCCTGGGGCGCCAGCACCGCGACCACACCGGTGGGTTCGGGCGTGGAGAGGTTGAAGAACGGGCCCGCGACCGGGTTGGCCCCGCCCACGACCTGGCCGATCTTGTCGGTCCAGCCCGCGTACCAGACCCAGCGGTCGATCGCCGCGTCGACGACGGCCGCCGCCTTGGACTTCGACAGCCCCTCGGCGTCCGCCACCTCCCGGACGAACTGCTCGCGGCGGCCCTCCAGCATCTCCGCGATCCGGTAGAGGATCTGGCCGCGGTTGTACGCGGTCGCCCCCGACCAGCCGCCGAACGCCTTGCGCGCGGCCACAACCGCGTCACGCGCGTCCTTGCGGGAGGACTGGGGAACGTTCGCCAGCCACTTGCCCTTCGGGTCCGTCACCTCGTACACCCGGCCGCTCTCGGAGCGGGGGAACTTGCCCCCGACGTACAGCTTGTAGGTCTTGAAGACGCTCAGTCGCCCGTCAGACATCGAGGTAGGCCTCCAGACCGTGACGGCCGCCCTCGCGGCCGTAGCCCGACTCCTTGTATCCGCCGAAGGGCGAGGTCGGGTCGAACTTGTTGAACGTGTTGGCCCACACCACACCGGCGCGGAGCTTGTTCGCCACCGCGAGGATGCGGGAGCCCTTCTCCGTCCAGATGCCGGCCGAGAGGCCGTACTGGCTGTTGTTGGCCTTGGCGACCGCCTCGTCCGGCGTACGGAAGGTGAGCACCGACAGCACCGGGCCGAAGATCTCGTCGCGGGCGACCGTGTGCGCCTGGGTGACGCCGGTGAAGAGCGTCGGGGCGAACCAGTAGCCGGTGGACGGCAGTGCGCAGGGGGCCGACCAGCGCTCGGCGCCCTCCGCCTCGCCGGTCTCCACCAGCGCGGTGATCCGGGCGAGCTGCTCGGCGGAGTTGATCGCGCCGATGTCGGTGTTCTTGTCCAGCGGATCGCCCAGGCGCAGCGTGGTCAGCCGGCGCTTGAGGGCGTGCAGCACCTCGTCGTGGACCGACTCCTGGACGAGCAGCCGGGAGCCCGCGCAGCAGACCTGGCCCTGGTTGAAGAAGATGCCGGTGACGATGCCCTCGACGGCCTGGTCGATCGGCGCGTCGTCGAAGACGATGTTGGCGCCCTTGCCGCCCAGTTCGAGCGTGGCCCGCTTGTCGGTGCCCGCGATCTGGCGGGCGATGGCCTTGCCGACGGCGGTCGAACCGGTGAAGGCGACCTTGTTGACGTCCGGGTGCGTGACGAGCGCGGAGCCCGCGTCGCCGTACCCGGTGAGGATGTTGACGACGCCCTTGGGCAGGCCCGCCTGGCGGCAGACATCGGCGAAGAACAGCGCGGAGAGCGGTGTCGTCTCGGCGGGCTTCAGCACCACCGTGTTGCCGGTGGCGAGAGCCGGGGCGATCTTCCACGCGAGCATCAGCAGCGGGAAGTTCCAGGGGATGATCTGCCCGGCCACACCCAGCGGACGCGGGTTCGCGCCGTATCCGGCGTGGTCCAGCTTGTCGGCCCAGCCCGCGTAGTAGAAGAAGTGCGCGGCGACCAGGGGGAGGTCCGCGTCACGGGTCTCCCTGATCGGCTTGCCGTTGTCCAGGGTCTCCAGGACGGCCAGCTCACGGGAGCGCTCCTGGATGATCCGGGCGATCCGGAAGAGGTACTTGGCGCGCTCGGAGCCGGGCAGCGCCGACCACTTCTCGAACGCCTTGCGGGCGGCCTTCACGGCCCGGTCCACGTCCTCGGCGCCCGCCCGCGCGACCTCGGAGAGCACCTCCTCGGTGGACGGGCTGACGGTCTTGAAGACCTTGCCGTCGGCGGCCTCGGTGAACTCACCGTCGATGAACAGCCCGTAGGAGGGGGCGATGTCCACGACGGAGCGCGACTCCGGCGCCGGTGCGTACTCGAATGCAGATGCCATGGGGTATCAGTCCACCGTCACGTAATCGGGGCCGGAGTAACGGCCGGTGCTGAGCTTCTGGCGCTGCATCAGCAGGTCGTTCAGCAGGCTGGAGGCGCCGAAGCGGAACCAGTGGTTGTCCAGCCAGTCCTCGCCGGCGGTCTCGTTCACCAGGACGAGGAACTTGATCGCGTCCTTCGTGGTCCGGATGCCGCCCGCCGGCTTCACCCCGACCTGGACGCCCGTCTGCTCCCGGAAGTCGCGCACGGCCTCCAGCATGAGGAGGGTGTTCGCCGGGGTGGCGTTCGTCGCGACCTTGCCGGTCGAGGTCTTGATGAAGTCCGCGCCCGCCAGCATCCCGAGCCAGGAGGCCCGCCGGATGTTGTCGTACGTGGACAGCTCGCCGGTCTCGAAGATCACCTTGAGCCGGGCCCGGCCGCACTCCGCCTTCACGGCGACGATCTCCTCGTACACCTTCAGATAGCGGCCGGACAGGAAGGCGCCCCGGTCGATCACCATGTCGATCTCGTCGGCCCCGGCCGCCACCGCGTCGCGGACGTCCGCGAGCTTGACGTCCAGTGCCGCGCGCCCGGCGGGGAAGGCCGTCGCCACGGACGCCACCTTCACGCCCGAACCGGCCAGCGCGGCGGCGGCGGTCGCCGCCATGTCGGGATAGACACAGACCGCGGCGGTGCGCGGGGTCGTACGGTCGAGCGGGTCGGGGTTGACGGCCTTGGCGGCGAGGGCCCGGACCTTGCCCGGGGTGTCCGCGCCTTCCAGGGTCGTCAGGTCGATCATCGAGATGGCGAGATCGATGGCGTACGCCTTGGCGGTCGTCTTGATCGACCGCGTACCGAGAGCGGCCGCGCGCGCTTCGAGTCCGACGGTGTCGACGCCGGGAAGCCCGTGCAGGAAGCGGCGCAGCGCACTGTCGGACGCGGTCGCGTCGGCGAGCGGGGGTGCAGTGGTGGGCATGGTCACCAGAGGAGCATATCTACGCGCGTAGCGACCTGTACAGGCCCCCTCCCTTTTCCGTGCCTCCGGACCGTTGCCGTGTGTCCACGGACCGCCACCCCTGCGGCCACCCGGCCGTACGGCCGGACGGTCAGGCAGAATCGGACCATGACGAGCCCCACGCCCCCCACCGAACCCTCCTTCGCCGACCGGACCTACCGGTCCGGAGCCGGGCTGGTCACCGGCGCGCTGCTGATCGTCCTGGTCGGCGGGGTCGCCGGCGACGCCGTGGTCCGGGGGACGGGCCGCACACCGTGGGCCGCCCTCGCCGTACTGCTGTTCGTGATCCCGCTGATCGTCGCCTTCACGCTGCGACCGGCGGTGTACGCCAACGCGGAGCGCATCCGGATCCGCAACCCGTTCCGGACGATCGAGCTGCCCTGGACCGAGGTCGCGGACCTGCGCGCCTCGTACACGAGCGAACTCTTCGCCGAGGGCGGCGCGAAGTACCAGCTGTGGGCGGTGCCGGTGTCGCTGCGCGAGCGCAAGAAGGCCGCCAGGAAGGCCAGCCGGGCCTCGCAGGACGACCCGTTCCGCCGGACCTCCGTGCACGCCGACGTACGCGACGCGCAGGCCCGCATGGCGGCCGCCGACCGGACGATGAGTGAACTGCGCGAACTGTCCGAGGGCGCCGTCGCCGCCCCGGAGCAGGAGGCCACCAAGCCGTCGGTGCGCTGGGCGTACGAGGTACTCGCCCCGTCCGCCGTGGGCGCGGTGCTGCTCGTGGTGCTGCTGGCGATCGGCTGAGGTGGGGGCGGGGGCCGCGTGGACGCCGGAGGTCATGGGCCCGGGTCGCCGCCACCCGGCAGGCTCGCGAGGGCCCTCATGAGGCAGTCGCGTGCCCCTTGCCCGTACACGGCCGTCCTGGACAGTTCCGCGAACGCTCGTAGGTACGTGCGCACCTCGCCGGGCGCCGTGATGTTCACCTCGGCGGTCAGCGTCTCCACGGCGACCTGGGTGTCGTCGAACGCGTAGAACGCTTCCAGTGGCCAGACGGTACGCCGGGCCGTGACCGGGATGACCCCGAGCGATACGTTCGGCCGGGCCATGACGTCCAGCAGGTACCGGAGCTGCCCGGTCAGTTCCGGGCCGCCGCACACCTGGTAGTAGAGAACGGCTTCTTCGAGGAGCAGCCCGAACCGGTGGTTCCCCGTGTGGACGACACGGGACCGGTTCAGGCGCGCCCGCACGGCGTCGGCCACATCGTCGGGCGTGCCCTGAAAGGCGGTGATCGCCCGCAGGAGACCGGTTGCGTAGTCGGCGGTCTGGAGCATGCCCGGTACGACGTTCGAGGCGTATACGCGGAAGTGGGCCGTCCGCTCGTACAGCGGGACGGTCTTCTCGTGGACCCGGCGCATTCCGTCCCGGTGGATCTGCCGCCAGTGGACGTACATGGCCTCGGCGGTCCTGGACGCGGCGATCAGGTCCGCCGCCTGGTCCTCCACCCCGCACGCCCGGCACCAGGCCCGGATGTCCGCGTCCGACGGGGCGGTCCTGGCACGGGCGATGCGGGAGGCCTTCGACTTGTGCCAGCCGCACCGCACCGCCAGTTCATGCCCGGTGAGCCCGGCATCCCGGCGCATCCCGTCCAGGCGGGAGGCGATGGACGCGCGGGCGGCCTGGGCGGCGGAATGTGGAGACGCGGGCATGAACTGACGCTTCAGATGGTGTACGTGTCGTGCGGGGTGGCGCGTTCCCAGACGGCTTCGAAGGCGTCGGAGCAGAGGCCGGCGACCCCTTGGTCCTCGGTCTGGTCGGTGTGGATCCACCGCCCCTCGCCGTCGAACACGTTGAACTGGACGAGCTTGCCGTCGAACAGCCAGAAGTCGTTGCCGGGGAGGGCCAAGCCGGATGCCAACCGCCGGGGCAGCCAGCGGATTTCCTCACCTGCGGCGATGTTGGTGAAGCTGAACGAGTGCTCGTAGCGGATGTACTCGCTGGGCGGTTCCCCCACGATTCGGGCGCGGCGCACCCGTACCCCCTTGGACGTGACCTCCTCCATGAGGTCGAGCCAGGGCCGCCACCACGACTCGCGGTCGTCCGGGTCGAGTCGGTGGCCCCGCCGCCACGCCGCGAAGCCCTCGTCCTCGTCGTCGATGGCGTACACGTCGCGCATCTCAAGATGGACGGCGGACCGCTCGACCGACTGGAACAAGTCCGCGAAACCACTCGTACTTCGTGCCATCAAGTGCTCCCCTCAGTGGTGGAATCATGTTTCGGCAGCCTGCTCACGCCCTTATGAGCAGGCTGCGGACTGCCCTGGACGGTCCGGGCGACGGTGGCGGTATCAGCCGTCACGCCCTGGATGACGAGGTCCGGTGGTGTTTCCTTCTCCACCCATGGGCGGGCAGCCGTGACTACCCGGACTCCGTGTCCTGCCTGCGAACCGTAAACGTATTAGCCCCTCCTCAGGTATTGACGCGTGGTGACTCGTTGCACGAAGCCTTCCGGCCTTCCAATCCGGGCGTCAACGTCGCTCGGATGCCCTTGCAACCGAGTGCAACTTCGTGGACGGTCATCTTCCGCGTTCCCTACGGTCGCGTGCCATGGACGACGCGAAGACGACGATGGCGCCCCCCGTGTTCCTGGTGGAATCCCCGGAACCGCCGAAGCCGCACAAGGACTGCGACGTGTGCGGTGCGCTGGTCGAGGAATGTACCGAAGCGGCCCGGGTCGGCGACTGGTCGAAGGTGACGGACGTCAACGTCGAGATCGGCCGTCACCGTGCCGGGCGGCGGCGCGGGTGACCGGGGCGGTCCGGGCCGCGTGCTGGTACTGGTAGGCCTTCGCAGCGCATTACCGAACATCCGGATATCGGGGCTACGTTCGCGCCCTGGTGGGTGGGGGAGAGCGGCACGGTGAACTGCCGGGCTGAAGTGGAACGTTCGGTTCGGGTGATTTCTCGGGGTGTATCACTCAGAGTGGCCATGCTCGCGTACCGTAACGGTGAGATGGTCCGGTCACTCCACGTGATTGTCCCGTGGTTGTCCAGTGCTGTCCCGGCTGTCCGGGGTGACGTGCCGGGGACATGGGGGGTTGGTCGGGGGTGGCATGCGCATCGGAAGTGGGGCACAGGTGAGCGTGGTTGAGGTGGGAGCAGAGCACCGGGACGGCGGGGCGGACGAGCCGGGCTGGGACGTCGATCCGGACGACGAGTCGGGGGCGGCGGTGGTCGCCACAGTGGGTCGTCAGATCAAGGCGTGGCGGGAGGCGGCCGGAATGCGGGCCGGCGAGTTCGGGGCCGCGATCGGGTACGGGGAGAACCTGGTTTACAAGGTGGAGGGCGGGCGTCGTATCCCGCGCCCGGAGTTTTTGGACAAGGCGGACGAGGTGCTGGGCGCGGGCGGCCGGATCGCCATGATGAAAGGCGACGTCGCGGTGGCCCGCTACCCCAAGAAGGTGCGAGACCTGGCCAGGCTGGAGGCCAAGGCGGTCGAGATGTTGCTGTACAGCAACCACAACATGCACGGCCTTTTGCAGACACCGGAGTACGCGCGGGCGTTGTTCGAGATGAGGCGGCCGGCGTACTCGGAGGACGATGTGGAGCGGGTGCTGGCTGCACGCATGTCCAGGCAGAGTGTCTTCGGGAGATCCCCCGCGCCCGCTCTCAGTTTCATTCAGGAAGAGGTGACCTTGCGGCGTCCTGTGGGAGGCGCGATGGTGTTGCGACGGCAGCTCCAACACCTGCTGGAGGTAGGGCATCTACGGAACGTGGATATCCAGGTGATGGCGACCGGTCGCGAAGAGCACGCGGGGATGGACGGGGGGATCGAGGTTCTGAAGTTCGAGGACGGCGCAGCGGTGGGCCGTTCGGACGGTGCCTTCGTCAGCCGGCCGGTGTCCGACCCGAAGCAACTCAGGCTGCTTGAACTGCGTTATGGGATGATCCGGGCTCAGGCGCTCACCCCGCGTGAGTCGCTGGCCTTCATCGAGGACGTTCTGGGGGAAACATGAGGCGCGAGACCTCTGCTGAGGCTGTTTCAGGGCTGGAATGGTGCAAAAGCAGCTACAGCAGCAGCAGCGAGGGTGATTCGTGTGTCGAGGTGGCGGCGGCCATCAGCGTGATCCATGTGCGTGACTCGAAGAACGTGGCAGGGCCGCATGTCGGCTTCGCTCCGACCGCGTGGGCGGACTTCGTGGCGTACGCGGCCGGAGGCTGAGCGGTTCGCGCCTCCCGTGCCGGGCCCGAGACCTGTGGCGGAGGGCGATGCTGTCAGGGGAACGCCGGCCTGGTCCCGGTCTCCGGGCTGACGGTGCCTTCGCCCGAGTACGGGCAGTGCGCCGTACGGCCCGGTGGCCGTGGTCGAGCCACCGCCACCAGGTCGTACCGGCGGTCCGTGTCGCCCGGACGGAGGGCCGTCAGATCCCCGCCGCCGTCGCCAGGTCGCGCCTGATGCCGGACAGCAGGTCCGCGGCCGTCTTCCGTGCCTCCGGGAGCCCGTCCCTGGCCGAGACCGGGACCACGACCTCCAGGTAGCACTTGAGCTTCGGCTCGGTGCCGCTCGGGCGGACGATCACCCGGGCGCCGGTCAGGTGGTAGCGCAGCCCGTCGGTGGGCGGCAGGAGGTCCGTGCCCCTGGTCAGGTCCTCGGCCGAGGTGACGGGCAGGCCCGCCAGCGCGGTCGGCGGGTTCTCGCGCAGGCGGCGCATGGCGTCCGCGATGACCGTCAGGTCCTCGACCCGCACCGACAGCTGGTCGGTCGCGTGCAGCCCGTGCTCCAGGGCGAGGTCGTCGAGCAGGTCCGTCAGCGTGCGGCCCCGCTCCTTGAGTACGGAGGCCAGCTCCGCGACCAGCAGCGCGGCCGTGATGCCGTCCTTGTCGCGGACGCCCTCCGGGTCGACGCAGTAGCCCAGCGCCTCCTCGTACCCGTACCGGATGCCGTCCACGCGGGCGATCCACTTGAAGCCCGTCAGCGTCTCCTGGTAGCCCAGGCCCGCCTTCTCGGCGATCCGGCCGAGCAGGGAGGAGGACACGATCGATTCCGCGAAGACCCCGGTGACGCCCCGGTCCACCAGATGGGCCGCGAGCAGCGCGCCGACCTCGTCGCCGCGCAGCATCCGCCAGCCGCCCTCGGCCGAGGGGTCCGGGACGGCGACGGCACAGCGGTCGGCGTCCGGGTCGTTGGCGATGATCAGGTCCGGTTCCGTCCGGCGCGCGGTCGCGAAGGCCAGATCCATGGCGCCCGGCTCCTCCGGGTTGGGGAACGCCACGGTCGGGAACGCCGGGTCCGGGTCGGCCTGTTCCGCGACGAGCACCGGCTCGGGGAAACCGGCCCGTGCGAAGGCCGCCGTGAGCACGGAGGTGCCGACGCCGTGCATCGCGGTGTAGACGGTCCGCGCGGTGCGGGGCGACCCAGCGGCCAGGACGGTGTCGGTGCGGGCGAGGTAGGCGTCCAGGACCTCGTCGCCGAGGATCTCCCAGCCGGACTCCGGACGCGGTACGCCGTCGAGCGGGCCGACCGCGTCGATGGCGGCCGCGATCTCGGCGTCGGCCGGGGGCACGATCTGTGAGCCGTCGCCGAGATAGACCTTGTAGCCGTTGTCACGCGGCGGGTTGTGGCTCGCGGTGACCTCGACGCCCGCGACGGCCCCCAGGTGCCGTATGGCGTACGCGAGGACCGGGGTGGGCAGCGGGCGGGGGAGTACGGCGGCGCGCAGGCCGGCACCGGTCATCACGGCCGCCGTGTCCCGGGCGAAGTCGGCGGACTTGTAGCGGGCGTCGTAGCCGATGACCACCAGCTTGCCGGTGCCGCCGTTCGCCCGGAGGTACGCGGCGAGGCCGGCGGCGGCGCGGATGACGACGGACCGGTTCATCCGCATCGGGCCCGCGCCCATCTCGCCGCGCAGACCGGCCGTACCGAACTGGAGCGTGCCGGCGAAACGTTCGGCCAGGGCGTCGTGGTCCTCGGCGTCGAGGAGTGCCGCGAGCTCCTCGCGGGTCTCCGGGTCCGGGTCCTCGGCCAGCCAGGTCCTGGCGCGGGCGATGAGGTCCTGCTGCACGGGGGCCGCCTCTCGGGGGGTGCGGGTGGGGTGGGCTGGGGTGGTGGTGCGGGTGCGCCTGCGGCGGGCTGTTCCCCTCCCCGCCCTTTCCCGAAACCGTGGGCTTCGCCCCCGGGCCCCCCTTTGTCCTCAAACGCCGGACGGGCTGGGGTGGCCGGACGGGCTGGGGGAGCTGGAGGGGCTGGGGGAGCTGGAGGGCTGGGGAAGCCTCAGGGGCTGGGGAAGCCGGAGGGGCTGGGGAAGCCGGAGGGGCTGGGGGTTGGGGCTCTGCCCCTGGCCCCCGCTCCTCAAGCGCCGGAGGGGCTGGGTTTGGCAGGCCCCGGTCAGACGCGGTCGAGGACCCGGGCCAGTAGCGCGCCCATCCGGGTGGCCGAGTCGCGGCCGGCCTGGAGGACTTCCTCGTGGTTCAGCGGCTGGCCGCTCAGGCCCGCGGCCAGGTTGGTGACCAGCGAGATGCCCAGGACCTCCGCGCCCGCCTCACGGGCCGCGATGGCCTCCAGCACGGTGGACATGCCCACCAGGTCGCCGCCCATGACCCGGACCATGTTGATCTCGGCCGGGGTCTCGTAGTGCGGGCCGGGGAACTGTACGTAGACGCCCTCTTCGAGCGTCGGGTCGATCTCCTGGCACATGGCCCGCAGGCGCGGCGAGTACAGGTCCGTCAGGTCCACGAAGTTGGCGCCGACGATCGGGGACGCCGATGTCAGGTTGAGGTGGTCGCTGATGAGCACCGGCTGTCCCGGACGCATCCCCTCGCGCAGACCGCCGCAGCCGTTCGTCAGGACGACGGTCCGGCAGCCCGCGGCGACCGCCGTACGCACACCGTGCGCCACGGCGGCGACGCCCCGGCCCTCGTAGTAGTGCGTGCGGCCGAGGAAGACGAGGGCGCGCTTCGCGCCGATCCGGTACGAGCGGATCATGCCGCCGTGCCCCTCCACCGCGGGCGCCGGGAAGCCCGGGAGCGCCGTCACCGGGAACTCGGCCTCGGGGATGCCGAGCGCATCGCCGGCGGGCGCCCAGCCCGAGCCCATCACGAGGGCGACGTCATGGGTCTCGGCGCCGGTCAGCTCGCGCAGGCGGGCGGCGGCGTCGGCGGCGGCGGCGTGCGGGTCGCCCTGGATGTGGTCCGGAATAACAGATGCGTTCACGCGGACGAGGGTAACCGCTGATTCCCTACGCGCGTAGATGTGTGGGCGCAGAGTCTGGCTCATCCTGTTCGTACTTTCGTACAAAAGGTGCGTCCGGGTGAGGCCCCGGGAGGCTCAGCAGGGGCGCTTGCGCAGGCCCATCACGTAGTCGTGCGGGGCGCCCGCGGACTCGGCGGCGTCCGCCACCTCGCCGAGGTAGCGGGCGGAGGGCAGGCCGCCCTCGTAGCCGTTGAGCACGTACATCCAGGCCGGCTCCTCGCCGTCCAGGGTGTGTACGCGCACCCGCATCCGGCGGTAGATGTCGAGGCCGACACCCTCCCAGCGGTCCATCGAGTCCTCGTCCATCGGCGCCAGGTCGTACAGCGCGACGAAGACCTGGGACCGGGGCGCTTCCACCACCGTGGCCAGGGCGCCCTCCCAGCCCATCTGCTCCCCGCCGAACGTCAGCCGCCAGCCGTTGAGCCAGCCGGTGCCGCGCAGCGGCGAATGCGGGGCGCGGCGCGTCATCAGCCGCGCGTCGAGGTTGCCGGCGTACGCGGCGTAGAGCGACATGGGTCGAGGGTACGGGAGGTGACCGGGATCATGCCGGTTCCGCAGGTCCGGGTGCCCGGGGGAGCGGTGTGCCGGAGCACGGACGGCGGAGGCCGGGCCGGGCGCGTTCCCGGATGGAGGGCCCCGGGGCGAAGCGGGTCGGCGGGTGCGGGACAATGAACTACGTACTGCATTCCCCGGGGCGATCCCCCGGACCCCCGGCCGGGGTGGCAGACGGCCGTGGGATGACACCACGCGAGGCGGACTTTTTGTGACCCGGATCGTGATCATCGGCGGCGGCCCCGGCGGCTACGAGGCGGCACTGGTCGGCGCCCAGCTCGGTGCGGAGGTGACCGTCGTCGACTGCGACGGCCTCGGCGGGGCTTCGGTACTCACCGACTGCGTGCCCTCGAAGACCCTGATCGCCACGGCCGAGGTGATGACCACCTTCGACTCCTCCTACGAGGAGCTGGGCATCATCGTCGCCGACGACACCCCGTACCAGGAGCAGGCGGCGCGGGTGGTCGGGGTCGATCTCGGCAAGGTGAATTGCCGGGTCAAGCGCCTGGCGCTCGCCCAGTCCCACGACATCACCGCCTCCGTGACGCGCGCCGGCGCCCGGGTGATGCGCGGACGCGGCCGGCTCGAAGGGCTCCAGGCGGCCGACGGTTCGCGCCAGGTCGTGGTGACCGCCGCCGACGGTACGGAGGAGCGGCTCACCGCCGACGCCGTGCTGATCGCCACCGGCGGCCACCCCCGGGAGATCCCGGACGCCCAGCCGGACGGCGAGCGCATCCTGAACTGGACGCAGGTCTACGACCTGGACGAGCTCCCCGAGGAGCTCATCGTGGTCGGCTCGGGTGTGACCGGTGCCGAGTTCGCCGGTGCCTACCAGGCGCTCGGCTCCCGCGTCACCCTCGTCTCCTCCCGTGACCGGGTGCTGCCCGGCGAGGACCCGGACGCCGCCGCGGTCCTGGAGGACGTCTTCCGGCGCCGTGGGATGAACGTCATGGCCCGCTCCCGCGCCCAGGCCGCCAAGCGCGTCGGCGACCGGGTCGAGGTCACGCTGGCCGACGGCCGGGTCATCTCCGGCACGCACTGCCTGATGGCGGTCGGCGCGATCCCCAACACGGCGGGCATGGGCCTGGAGGAGGCCGGGGTCCAGCTCAAGGACTCCGGGCACATCCGCACCGACCGGGTCTCGCGCACCAGCGCCCCCGGGGTGTACGCGGCCGGTGACGTCACCGGGATCTTCGCGCTGGCCTCGGTCGCGGCGATGCAGGGACGTATCGCCATGTACCACTTCCTCGGTGACGCGGTGACCCCGCTGAACCTCAAGACGGTCTCCGCGAACGTCTTCACCGACCCGGAGATCGCCACGGTCGGCTACAGCCAGGCGGACGTGGACTCGGGCAAGATCGACGCCCGCGTCGTGAAGCTGCCGCTGCTGCGCAACCCGCGCGCCAAGATGCAGGGCATCCGGGACGGCTTCGTCAAGATCCTGTGCCGCCCCGGCACCGAGATCGTGGTCGGCGGCTGTGTCGTCGCGCCGCGGGCCAGTGAGCTGATCCACCCGATCTCGATCGCGGTCGACAACAACCTGACGGTCGAACAGATCGCAAACGCGTTCACTGTGTACCCGTCCCTGTCGGGATCGATCGCGGAAGTGGCCCGGCAGTTGCACACCCGTAAGGGATCGGGCGAGTCGTAGGCCCGAGGGCGGGCCGTCCGGAACCCGGCCCCATTTCCCCTGTTCCAGGGCGAGTTGACGGTGGGCGCGAGCGCCTGTGACCGCTCCTGGGCATCTCCCGGACCACTCCTGAACGACAACGGGGCCTCCTATACCACTGGGAGGCCCCGTCTATGTACAACTTCTGTTATTCGGCGCAAAGTGCTGAAAAGCAACCTGCGGCCAGGTTACTGTCAGTTCCGTGTTCGCTGCAGAACGTCGTCAGTTGATCCTCGAAATGGTGCGCGCCAACGGAGCGGTATCCCTCCGTGAGCTCGCCCGCGTCGTCCAGACCTCCGAAGTGACCGTACGGCGGGACGTGCGGGCACTGGAGGCAGAAGGACTCCTCGACCGCCGGCACGGCGGTGCGGTCTTGCCGGGCGGTTTTACGCGGGAGTCCGGCTTTCCGCAGAAATCCCATCTCTCCACCGCGGAGAAGACGGCCATCGCCGACCTGGCCGCCGGACTGGTCGGCGAGGGCGAGGCCATCGTGGTCGGCGCCGGTACGACGACGCAGGAGCTGGCCCGTCGGCTCGCGCGCGTCCCCGGGCTGACCGTGGTCACCAACTCCCTCCTGGTCGCCCAGGCGTTGGCCCATGCCAACCGGGTGGAAGTGGTGATGACCGGAGGCACCCTGCGCGGGAGCAACTACGCTCTCGTGGGCAGCGGGGCCGAACAGTCCCTCCAAGGGCTGCGCGTCTCCCGGGCGTTCCTCTCCGGAAGCGGGCTCACCGCGGAACGCGGGCTGTCCACGTCCAACATGCTCTCCGCGAGCGTGGACCGGGCGCTGGTGCAGGCCGCGGCGGAGGTGGTGGTCCTGGCGGACCACACCAAGCTCGGCTCCGACACCATGTTCCAGACGGTGCCCACGGAGCTGATCACCCGTCTGGTGACGGACGAACCACCGGCCCATGACGAACGGGCCGCCACCGAGCTCCAGGCCCTGGCGGACCAGGGCGTCGAGATCACGGTGGCGGGGGCGGAGGCGGAGCCCTCCGGCGCCGAGGGGCCGCTGCCAGGCCGGCAGCCGCGCCGCGACATGCCGCTGCCGGGCCAGCGGCGTACGCAGCCGGGCGGGGGGCCCACGGGTCTCGGCCCGCAGCTCCGGGGCGCGCCGGTCATGGGAGAGGGCCCGGGGGAGCGAGCCCGGGTAGCCGACCTGCGACGACGGTAACGGTGGAGGACGGCCCGAGCACCCGTGCACCCGTGCGGCGCTGCCGGCCCATGCGGGAGTGGCACGGTCCGCCCCGTGCGGCGCGGTCCGCACCCCCCGTGCGGCGGTGTCGGCCGTGCGGCGCGGCCCGCCCCCGTACGGCGCGGCCCGCCCCCATGCGGCGGTGTCCGCCCGCCCCCGTCCTGTCGTCCGCTCAGTCCGTGGCCCGGAGGCCCTGGAGGGTGAGGCGCAGGAGGCGGTCCGCCAGGGCCGGGTCGGCCGGGGTCTGTTCCGCCGCGAGCGCGATCGCGTTCGTCAGCTGCAACAAGTCGTCGATCGACACGTCCGGCCGTACCGAACCGCTCGCCTGTGCCCGCTCCAGCAACACCGCTCCGGCCTGCCGCAACGGGACATGACATCCCGTCAGGGCTGAGGTGTGGTCCGCCGAGGCGGACATGAGGGCCTGTGCCAGGCCCCGGTACTCGCCCGCGTGGCGGACGATCGCGCCCAGCCACTCCACCAGCGCCGTGCAGGGCCGTTCCGCGTCGGCCAGCTCCCGGGACCGGACCAGCAGGGCGGTCAACGCCTCCTGGAACACCGCGTTCATCAGGGCGTGGCGGTTGGGGAAGTGCCGGTACAGCGTGCCGATGCCCACGCCCGCGCGCCGGGCGACGTCCTCCAGCGAGGCGTCGGTGCCGTGCTCCGCGAACGACGTACGGGCCTCGGCGAGCAGCCGGTCGTAGTTGCGACGCGCGTCGGCCCGCATCGGCCGCTGAGGGGTGTGGGTCCCCGCCGTGCTGCTCGTCGTCATCGCGCTGCCCTCCTGGTCGCCGCTCCGGGTCCAGGATGCCACCGACCGCCCGGCCCCCGTCGCGCACACGGGCGTGTGCGGTCGGGCGGCCGGGCGGCCGGACGGAGAAGCGGTGGTGCTCAGTCCTTGATCTCGCAGATCGCGGCGCCGGAGGAGACCGAGGTGCCGACCGTCGCGGACAGGCCCTTGACCGTGCCGGACCGGTGCGCGTTCAGCGGCTGCTCCATCTTCATGGCCTCCAGGACGACGACGAGGTCGCCCTCCTTGACCTCCTGACCCTCCTCGACCGCGATCTTGACGATCGTGCCCTGCATGGGGGAGGCGAGGGTGTCGCCCGAGACGGCCGAGCCGGCCTTCTTCGCCGCGCGGCGCTTCGGCTTCGCACCGGCCGCCAGGCCCGTACGCGCCAGGCTCATGCCCAGCGAGGACGGCAGGGAGACCTCAAGGCGCTTGCCGCCGACCTCGACGACGACCGTCTCACGGCCGGACTCCTCGTCCGCGTCCACATCGGCGGGGAGGGTGAACGGCTTGATCTCGTTGACGAACTCCGTCTCGATCCACCGGGTGTGCACCCGGAACGGGTCGGCGGTGAACGCCGGGTCGACGACGACCGCGCGGTGGAACGGGATGGCTGTCGCCATGCCCTCGACCTCGAACTCGCCCAGCGCCCGCGCCGCCCGCTGCAACGCCTGCTCACGCGTCGCGCCGGTCACGATCAGCTTGGCCAGCAACGAGTCCCACGCCGGGCCGATGACGCTGCCGCTCTCGACGCCCGCGTCCAGCCGGACTCCGGGGCCGGTCGGCGGGGCGAACGAGGTGACGGTGCCGGGCGCGGGCAGGAAGCCGCGCCCCGGGTCCTCGCCGTTGATACGGAACTCGAAGGAGTGACCGCGCACGGCGGGGTCGCCGTACCCCAGCTCCTCGCCGTCCGCGATGCGGAACATTTCGCGCACCAGGTCGAGGCCGGTGACCTCCTCGGTGACCGGGTGCTCCACCTGGAGGCGGGTGTTGACCTCCAGGAAGGAGATCGTGCCGTCCAGGCCGACCAGGAACTCGACCGTCCCGGCGCCGACGTAGCCGGCCTCCTTCAGGATCGCCTTCGACGCCTGGTACAGCTGGGCGTTCTGAGCGTCACTCAGGAACGGCGCGGGCGCCTCCTCGACGAGCTTCTGGTGGCGGCGCTGGAGGGAGCAGTCACGGGTGGAGACGACGACCACGTTGCCGTGGGTGTCGGCCAGGCACTGGGTCTCCACGTGCCGCGGCTTGTCCAGGTAGCGCTCCACGAAGCACTCACCGCGCCCGAAGGCCGCGACGGCCTCACGGACCGCCGAGTCGTACAGCTCGGGGATCTCCTCCAGGGTGCGGGCCACCTTCAGACCGCGGCCGCCACCGCCGAACGCCGCCTTGATCGCGATCGGCAGGCCGTTCTGCTCGGCGAACGCCACGACCTCGTCGGCACCACTCACCGGGTCCGGCGTACCGGCCACCAGCGGGGCTCCCGCGCGCTGCGCGATGTGCCGGGCGGCGACCTTGTCACCGAGGTCCCGGATGGCCTGCGGCGGCGGACCGATCCAGGTCAGACCGGCGTCCAGCACGGCCTGGGCGAACTCGGCGTTCTCCGAGAGGAAGCCGTAGCCCGGGTGGATCGCGTCCGCCCCGGAGTCCTTGGCCGCCTGGAGCACCTTGGCCATGTCCAGGTAACTGGCGGCCGGGGTGTCACCGCCCAGAGCGAACGCCTCGTCGGCCGCGCGGACGTGCAGAGCGTCCCGGTCCGGATCGGCGTAGACGGCTACGCTGGCGATTCCGGCATCCCGGCAAGCCCGAGCGACACGGACAGCGATTTCGCCACGGTTGGCGATGAGCACCTTGCGCACGATGACTCCCTCCTTGAGAACAAGCTGAGTTTAGGGACTACCGACACGGCCGTACGACCCGTCCCCAATGGTGAACTTGCCCACACGGAGTGTGATTCGAGGCTTGCTCGAGTCGTGAAATCCCTTGTCGCACCACGGTACGCCGGGACCCTTGACCGCACAGTAGCCACGAGGTGTGGTCCAAGTCTCTGTTCGTACGGTCAACCCCGCGTGGCGTTTCTTTGTGGGGTCCCTACGAACGAGCGAGGGAAATTTTGCCGTCGCCACGAGCGGCGTACCGAGGAGGCGCGTCGGTGGGCGTGCGGGCGGGTGGAGGCAGCGCCGGGGGCGTGCGGACGGCGCGCGGCCCCTTGACCCGAGCGTTACCTTCCCCCGGGGCTCTTCACGGGCAGGGGGGTGCCCCCGTAGGGTCCGCGCTGTACCTCACGTACTCCAGGTAACAGGGGGTGGGCTCCATGGTGCGCAGGGCCATGGCCGTGGTGACCGCGATCGTGCTGTTCGGGGAGGCGGTCGGCGTCGTCCTCGTCAACGCGGTCCTCGCGACGGTCGTCGACAACCAGCAGATGTCTCTGGCCGGTATGGACCCGGGCGCCATGTCCACCGGTACCTGGGCGCTCGGCTGGGTCTCCGGCGTGCTCCTGGTGCTGTGCGGGCTGATACCGCTGGTCGCGGCCGTACGGGACCGGGGGCCGGGCCGGTTCGCCCGGATCTCGCTCATAGGGTGCGCGGTCGTGCACGGGGTGCTGGGCGCGCTCGCGGTCGGCCTGGTGGGCTGGGCGGCCTTCGCGGTCATGATGGTCGTGCTGGGACTGCTCGTCCTGACCCTGGTGTCCTACGCCCCGAGCGGCCCGGACGCGGTGCCGGCCGACACGGGCGGGCGCGGCGACGGCGCCGGAGCGGGAGCCCCGGCCACCGTGTGAGCCCGGCCCGGGACGGTCTCCGGTCCCGGCGGTCTTCGGTCCCGGCCGGCTCGCGGTCGGACGCGGGGCCCCGGGCGGCCTGAGCGCGCGGACGGCGGAGCTGTCAGGCCCACAGATCCGTGACGGAGACGCCCAGTTCGCCGAGCAGCCGGCGCAGCAGCGGCATGGAGAGACCGATGACGTTGCCGTGGTCGCCCTCGATCGACTCGACGAACGGCGCCGAGCGGCCGTCCAGGGTGAACGCTCCCGCGACGTGCAGCGGTTCGCCCGAGGCGACGTAGGCGGCGACCTCGGCGTCGGTCGGCTCACCGAAGTGGACCGTGGTCGAGGCGGTGGCCGACGCGGTGCGGCCGGTCGCCGTGTCGATCACGCTGTGCCCGGTCCGCAGCACACCGGCCCGGCCGCGCATGGACTTCCAGCGGGCCGTGGCCTCCTCGGCACCGGCCGGCTTGCCGAGCGCCTCACCGTCCAGTTCGAGCACCGAGTCGCAGCCGATGACCAGGGCCCCGGCCGCCTCGGGACGGGCCGCCACCGCGTCCGCCTTGGCCCGCGCCAGGACGAGCGCCAGCTCTCCCGGGGTCGGGGCGGTGAGCGCGTCCTCGTCCACACCGCTGACGACGACCTCGGGGGCGAATCCCGCCTGGCGCAGCAGGCCGAGGCGGGCGGGGGAGGCGGAGGCGAGCACGAGGCGGCGCTGATCAGTCATACCGGCCATCGTAGGCGGGCCGGGGCACCCGGCCGGATGCCGGAGGACCCACGTACCGGGCGGACGCCGGAGGACCCACGTACCGTGCGGACGCCGGAGGACCCACGTACCGTGCGGACGCCGAGGCGCCCCTGGCGGGCGCCACACGCCACCGGCACAGGCGCACGCCACAGGCAGACGCGCACGCCACCGGCCTCAGCGGATGCCGAGGACGAACATCGCCACGACCATGGCCAGCGCGAGCAGCAGCCCCGCGCGACGCATCATGTCCTGGGCGTCGCGCAGTTCCTTGGGAGGCTTGTTCTCCGGGTCGGACCACAGCATGTCTTCGATGGTGCTCCGGGCCCGGCCGCGGCGCCTGAGTACGCGTACTCAAGCGCCGCCGGGCGTCAGACCGGCCAGTACGTACGCGCCCAGGACCGCGGGCCGGGACTGTGGGCTCCCCGGCGTGCGATGCGGCCCGGGTCCGCCCACCGCTCGGGCGGCAGCGGGGGACCGGACGGCACGGCGGCGGCCGCCGCCGCACGTGCCCTGACCACGGCGAGGGCCGCGGCCAGTTCCTCCGGGGTCGGATTGCCCCGTACGACCTTGATCATGGTGGCTCCCGTTGATCGGCGATCTTCGGTGATCGGTGTCCGGCGGGTGGTGTCCGCGTGTGTGCGAGTCCGCGTGTGCGCGAGTCCGCGAGTCCGCGTGCGGGTCAGAGGGGGATGTTGCCGTGCTTCTTCGGCGGCAGCGCCTCGCGCTTCGTCCGCAGCTGGCGCAGCCCCTTCACCAGGTGGGCGCGGGTGTCGGACGGCATGATCACCGCGTCGACGTAACCGCGCTCGGCCGCGACGTACGGGTTGAGCAGCGCGTCCTCGTAGTCGGCCATCAGCTCGGCGCGGGTGGCCTCCGGGTCCTCCGCGGCGGCGATGGCGCGGCGGTGCAGGATGTTCACCGCGCCCTGCGCGCCCATCACCGCGATCTGCGCGGTCGGCCAGGCCAGGTTCAGGTCGGCGCCCAGGTGCTTGGAGCCCATCACGTCGTACGCCCCGCCGAACGCCTTGCGGGTGATCACCGTGATCAGCGGGACCGTGGCCTCCGCGTACGCGTAGATCAGCTTGGCGCCGCGACGGATGATGCCGCCGTACTCCTGGTCGACGCCGGGGAGGAATCCCGGGACGTCCACGAAGGTCAGCACCGGCACGTTGAACGCGTCGCAGGTACGCACGAAGCGGGCGGCCTTCTCGCTCGCGTCGATGTCCAGGCACCCGGCGAACCGCATCGGCTGGTTGGCGACGACACCGACCGGATAGCCCTCGACGCGTCCGAAACCGGTGACGATGTTCGGCGCGAACAACGCCTGCGTCTCCAGGAACTCCCCGTCGTCCAGCACGTGCTCGATGGCGGTGTGCATGTCGTACGGCTGGTTCGCCGAGTCCGGGATGAGGGTGTCCAGCTCACGGTCCTCGTCGGTGACCGTCAGATCGGCCTCCTCCGGGAAGGACGGCGCCTCGGAGAGGTTGTTCGACGGCAGGTAGGACAGCAGGGACTTGACGTACTCGATGGCGTCCTTCTCGTCACCCGCCATGTGGTGCGCCACCCCGGAGGTGGTGTTGTGCGTACGGGCGCCGCCCAGCTGTTCGAAGCCGACGTCCTCGCCGGTGACCGTCTTGATGACGTCGGGCCCGGTGATGAACATGTGTGAGGTCTGGTCGACCATCACCGTGAAGTCGGTGATCGCGGGGGAGTAGACCGCGCCGCCCGCGCACGGTCCGACGATCAGCGAGATCTGCGGGACGACACCCGAGGCGTGCACGTTGCGGCGGAAGATCTCGGCGAACAGGCCGAGCGCGGCCACGCCTTCCTGGATACGGGCGCCGCCGCCGTCGTTGATGCCGACGATCGGACAGCCGGTCTTCATCGCGAAGTCCATGACCTTCACGATCTTCTCGCCGTAGACCTCGCCGAGCGAGCCGCCGAAGATGGTGAAGTCCTGCGAGTAGACGCAGACGGGACGGCCGTCGACCGTGCCGTAGCCGGTGACGACACCGTCCCCGTACGGGCGGTTCTTCTCGATGCCGAAATTGGTCGAGCGGTGCCGGGCGAACTCGTCGAGCTCCACGAAGGAACCCTCGTCGAGCAGCAGCTCGACACGCTCACGTGCGGTCAACTTGCCCTTGGCGTGCTGCTTTTCGACCGCGCGTACCGACCCTGCGTGTGTGGCCTCGTCGATACGCCGCCGGAGGTCGGCGATCTTGCCCGCGGTGGTGTGGATCTCGCTCTGCGGCTCGGACATCGGGTGGCGGCTCCCTGCCTGATCACGGGGACGGCTGGTGCGTCCAGTGGGGTGCTGGACCTGTTTCCGCGTGCGGCGGCTACCGGCTCGCCGCCCGCGGTGGGCTACTGAGCCGTAGCGTATCGGCGCCGATACGGTTCGGCAGTGCGTCGTTGGCCACACCTAATGTGGGGTGCATGACTCCTCCGGACGCCCCGCACAACCGCTGGTCGGACCTCGACCGGCCGCCCCTGAACGCCGCCGCGCTACGCCGCGGCCTCCTGAGGCCGGACGGCCTGTGGAGCTCGCTCGACATCGTCGAGGCGACCGGCTCCACCAACTCCGATCTCGCCGCGCGGGCCGCCTCCGGCCGGCTGGCCGAGGGCGCGGTCCTGGTCGCCGAGGAGCAGACCGCGGGCCGGGGGCGGCTCGACCGGAACTGGACCGCACCGCCCCGCTCGGGCATCTTCCTGTCGGTCTACCTCACCCCCGGCGGCGGCGTCCCCGCCGAGCGGTGGGGGTGGCTGCCCCTGCTGGCCGGCGTGGCCACCGCCACCGGGCTCGCGCAGTCCGCGGGCGTGGACATGGCACTGAAGTGGCCCAACGACCTCCTGGTCACCGTGCACGGCTCGGAGCGCAAGACCGGCGGCATCCTCGCCGAACGCGCGGGGGACGGCGTGGTGGTCGGCATCGGCCTCAACGTCTCGCTGCGCGCCGCCGAGCTGCCCGCCCCGCACGCCGGCTCCCTGGCACTCGCCGGAGCGTCCTCGACGGACCGCGAGACGCTGCTGCGGGCCGTCCTGCGCTCCCTGGAGCAGTGGTACGGACGCTGGCGCGACGCCGGGGGAGACGCGGTCGGGAGCGGGCTCCAGGCCGCGTACGCGGCGGGCTGCGCCACCCTGGACCGGCCGGTGCGCGCCGAGCTGCCGGGCGACCGGTCCGTCGTCGGCGAGGCCGTCGCGATCGACGGTGACGGGCGACTGGTCCTGGCCACCGGCGACGGGCTCCGGCAACCCGTGTCGGCGGGGGACATCGTGCATCTGCGCGGGGTGGAGGGCGGCCTCACCTGATCCGGGAGGGGCGGCTCGGGGCGGCGGGGGCGCACGGTACGGGCGGGACCGCACCCGGCGGACCAGGGGCGCACCCCCGGCGCGGACGGCGCCCCACAGACGGGTGATGTCACCCCGGACCGCACCCGGACCCGGTGGCCGAGGACGTGAGCCAGGGCACACCTGCCGTATCGTTGAGGCGATCCAGCGACAGATCGGCAGGGCAGTGGCCAGGGAACGGGCAGGAGGCGGCCGGTGACCGTCGATGACACGAATTCCGGGGAGGGCACCGATCCCCCGCCGGAAGAATCGGTCCATTCCACCCCGCACCACGAGGTCGACCACACGGCCGAACCGACCCACGACCCCCTGGCGATCCGGCTGGAATCGCTCATTCTGGGCGCCGACCGCCGCTACACGCCCTTCCAGGCGGCCCGGACCGCCGGGGTCTCCATGGACCTGGCGTCCCGGTTCTGGAGGGCCATGGGCTTCGCCGACATCGGCCAGGCCAAGGCGCTCACCGAGGCGGACGTACTCGCGCTGCGGCGGCTGGCCGGTCTGGTGGAGGCCGGGCTGCTCAGCGAACCGATGGCGATCCAGGTGGCCCGCTCGACCGGGCAGACGACCGCCCGGCTCGCGGAGTGGCAGATCGACTCGTTCCTGGAGGGCCTGACCGAGCCCCCCGAGCCCGGCATGACCCGTACCGAGGTCACCTATCCGCTGGTGGAGCTGCTGCTGCCGGAGCTCCAGGAGTTCCTGGTGTACGTGTGGCGGCGGCAGCTGGCCGCGGCCACGGGGCGGGTCGTGCAGGCCGCGGACGACGAGGAGATGGTGGACCGCCGGCTCGCCGTGGGCTTCGCCGACCTGGTGGGCTTCACCCGGCTCACCCGGCGGCTGGAGGAGGAGGAGCTCGGCGAACTCGTCGAGGCCTTCGAGACGACCTCGGCCGATCTGGTCGCCGCGCACGGGGGACGGCTCATCAAGACGCTCGGCGACGAGGTCCTCTTCGCGGCGGACGACGCCGGCACGGCGGGCGAGATCGCGCTCCGGCTGGTCGAGGCGATGGCCCAGGACACGACGATGCCCGCGCTGCGGGTCGGCATCGCGTTCGGCACGGTCACCACCCGCATGGGCGACGTCTTCGGGACGACGGTGAACCTGGCCAGCCGGCTCACCTCGATAGCGCCGAAGGACGCGGTACTGGTCGACGGGGCGTTCGCGCAGGAGCTGACGCGGACCGGGGACGCCCCCGCCTCCGAGGCGCAGGCGGCCGAGGAGGCCGCGGCGGCGGCCGAGCGGGCACGGACGGCGGAGAAGGAGGGGCGGCGGCAGGACGAGGAGCCGCCGCTGCCGACGTACCGCTTCGGGCTCCAGCCGATGTGGCAGCGGCCGGTGCGGGGGCTGGGTGTGGTGGAGCCGTGGTTGTTGGCGCGGCGGGGGAAGCCGGCTGGGTGAGGTGGGTGGGTGTGCGGGGTGCGCCTGCGGCGGGCTGTTCCCCTCCCCGCCCCTTCCCGGAACCGTGGGCTTCGCCCCCGGGGCCCCCTTTGTCCTCAAGCGCCGGACGGGCTGGGGGTGGGGGCTCTGCCCCTGGCCCCCGCTCCTCAAGCGCCGGAGGGGCTGGATTCTGCCGGGCGGGGCTGGATTCTGCCGGGTCGGGCTGGGGTTGGGGGCTCTGCCCCTTGCCCCCGCTCCTCAAGCGCCGGAGGGGCTGGAATTTGCGGCTTGAGGGGTTGGAATTTGCGGCAGCCGGGGCTGGGATCAGCTGGGCGGCCATGGGGCGTGGTCATGCGGACGGGCCGGGACAGGTTCGGTGGGGGCGGGGCGGCCTAGGATTCCGGTAACGATCGTTAACCGGAGGGGATTGCCATGACCGTCACGTCGGAGCAGCGGTTCGGGGAGTTCGTCGTCGTACGGCGGCACGAGGGTCAGGAGCACGTCGCGGAGCTGGTGCTCGACCGGCCGAAGGCGATGAACGCCGTGTCGAGCGACATGGCCCGTTCGATCGGTGCCGCCTGTGACGCGCTGGCCGCGGACCCCGGGGTCCGGGTCACCGTGCTCACCTCCAGCCATGAGCGGGCCTTCTGTGTGGGCGCCGACCTCAAGGAGCGGAACTCCTTCACCGACGCCGAGCTGGTGCGGCAGCGGCCGACCGCGCGGGCCGCCTACACCGGGGTGCTGGAACTGCCGATGCCGGTCGTCGCGGCCGTGCACGGGTACGCCCTCGGCGGCGGTTTCGAGCTGGCGCTGGCCTGCGACGTGATCGTGGCCGACCGTACGGCCGTCGTCGGGCTGCCCGAGGTGTCCGTGGGCGTCATCCCGGGCGGGGGTGGCACCCAGCTGCTCCCCCGCCGGGTCGGTGCGGCCCGTGCCGCCGAGCTGGTGTTCAGCGCGCGGCGGGTGGAGGCGGTGGAGGCGCGTGAGCTGGGGCTGGTCGACGAACTGGTCGAGGCGGGCCGGGACCGGGAGGAGGCGCTGGCGCTCGGCGCCAGGATCGCGGCCAACTCCCCGGTCGGCCTGCGGGCCGCGAAGCGGGCCCTGCGGCTCGGGCAGGGGCTGGATCTGCGGGCCGGGCTGGAAGTGGAGGACGCCGCGTGGCGGTCGGTGGCCTTCTCCGGGGACCGGGCGGAGGGTGTGGCCGCCTTCAACGAGAAGCGGAAGCCGAACTGGCCGGGGGAGTGAGCAGGGCCGTGCGCCGGGGCGGTGCGTGGAGCCGGGTATGACCGGAGGCGGTGCGTGGAGCGGGGTGTGACCGGAGGCCGTGCGTGGCGCCGGGTGAAGATCATCAGCGTTGCCGACTGATCAAACTGGTGTAAACCTCCCTAAGCTGGAGCGATGGGCGGTGACGATGTGCGACTGCGCGCCGTGGTGTCGCTGGCACAGGCGATGGCGGCGGCCTGTACCCCGCGCGATTCCTGGCGGGCGGCGGCGCGTGGGGCGTGCGAGGCGCTGGGCGGCAGCTTCGCCGCTCTCTCCGTGTGGGAACGCGACCGGGGCAGGCTGCGGGTGCTGGTCAACGCGGGGGAGCGGGCCGCCGGGGAGGAGGAGTTCCCCGAGGAGGAGGCCTACCCCGTGCACCAGTTCCCGGAGATCACCGAGTTCCTGCACGAGCGGTGGGCCGGTGGCGGCGAGCCGGACGCCTGGGTGGAGACCGCCGACGCCGCCGCCCCGGCGCCCGGCGCACCGGTGCGGGGGGCGCGGCCCTACTGCCACCAGCGGGTCGCCGCGCTGCGCCGGCGCGGCCGGGGCTGCTGTGTGGTGGCGCCGATCGTGCTGCACGGCCGCGCCTGGGGCGAGCTGTACGTCGCCCGGCCGGCCGGGGGCGTGGTCTTCGACCGGGACGACGCGGACTTCGCGACCGTGCTGGCCGCCGTCGTGGCCGCCGGGATCGTCCAGACCGAGCGGCTGGAGGAGGTGCGCAAGCTGGCCTTCACCGACCCGCTGACCGGGCTCGCCAACCGCCGCGCCGTCGACATCCGGCTCGACGAGGCGCTCGACCGGCACCGAGCCGAGGACGCCGTGGTCAGCCTGGTCGTCTGCGACGTCAACGGCCTCAAGACCGTCAACGACACCCACGGCCACGCCGTCGGCGACCGTCTGCTGGAACGATTCGGCTCGGTGCTCTCCCTCTGCGGGGCGATGCTGCCCGGCGCCCTGGCGGCCCGGCTCGGCGGGGACGAGTTCTGTCTGCTGGCGGTGGGGCCCACCGCCGACGAGGTGGTCGAGGTGGCCGGGGAGCTGTGCGCGCGGGCCGTCGGTCTGGAGCTCGGTGACGGGGTGGCCTGCGGAGTCGCCTCGACCGGTGACGACATCGGCCCGGTCCGCTCCGCCCGCCGCCTCTTCCGGCTGGCCGACGCGGCCCAGTACCAGGCGAAGGCGGCCCACTCCCGCAACCCGGTGGTGGCCGGCCGGGACGGCGAGGTCATCCGGCTCGCGGACTCGCCCCCGAAGGCGCCCCACGACCGGCGCAGGCTGCGCGGCAATCTGCCGCCGGAGGAGCACCGGCCGTGACCGCCCGGGGCGGGTGGTAAGGGGTCAACCGCGCGACCACTGATGACATGGGGGGTTTCAGTCCGTACGCTTCTGAATATGGATATGCACACTGTCGTGGTGGGGACGTCCGGTACCACCGCCGAGGACGTCCTCGCCGTGGCCCGCGAGGGCGCCCGGGTCGAGCTCTCCGTGGCCGCCGTGGAGGCGCTGGCCGCCGCCCGTGAGATCGTCGACGCCCTCGCCGCCAAACCCGAGCCCGTCTACGGCGTCTCCACCGGATTCGGCGCCCTCGCCAGCCGGCACATCAGCCCCGGCCTGCGGGCGCGGCTCCAGCGCAACATCGTCCGCTCGCACGCGGCGGGCATGGGCCCCCACGTCGAGCGCGAGGTGGTGCGGGCGCTGATGTTCCTCCGGCTGAAGACCGTCGCCTCCGGCCACACCGGCGTACGTCCCGAGGTCGCGCAGACCATGGCGGACGTGCTCAACGCGGGGATCACCCCCGTCGTCCACGAATACGGCTCGCTCGGCTGCTCCGGCGACCTCGCGCCGCTCTCCCACTGCGCGCTCACGCTGATGGGCGAGGGCGAAGCGGAGGGCCCCGACGGCACCGTGCGCCCGGCCGCCGAACTCCTCGCCGCGCACGGGATCACCCCCGTCGAGCTGCGGGAGAAGGAGGGCCTCGCCCTCCTCAACGGCACGGACGGCATGCTCGGCATGCTGGTGATGGCCCTCGCGGACCTGAAGAAGCTGTACACCAGCGCCGACATCACCGCCGCGCTCTCCCTGGAGGCCCTCCTCGGTACGGACAAGGTCCTCGCCCCGGAGCTGCACACCATCCGCCCGCACCCCGGCCAGGGCGCCTCGGCGGACAACATGCTGCGGGTCCTCGCCGGCTCGGGACTGACCGGCCATCACCAGGACGACGCCCCCCGGGTCCAGGACGCCTACTCCGTACGCTGCGCGCCCCAGGTCAACGGGGCCGGGCGGGACACCCTCACACACGGGCGGCTCGTCGCCGACCGCGAACTGGCGGCGGCCGTCGACAACCCGGTGGTGCTTCCCGGCGGACGCGTGGAGTCCAACGGCAACTTCCACGGCGCGCCCGTGGCGTACGTCCTCGACTTCCTGGCGATCGCCGCCGCCGACCTCGGTTCGATCTGCGAGCGCCGCACCGACCGGCTGCTGGACAAGAACCGCTCGCACGGGCTGCCGGCCTTCCTCGCCGACGACGCGGGGGTGGACTCGGGGCTGATGATCGCCCAGTACACGCAGGCCGCCCTGGTCAGCGAGATGAAGCGGCTCGCCGTCCCGGCGTCCGTCGACTCGATCCCGTCCTCCGCGATGCAGGAGGACCACGTCTCCATGGGCTGGTCTGCCGCGCGCAAGCTCCGTACGGCCATCACCGACCTGAACCGGATCGTGGCCGTCGAGCTGTACGCCGCCGCCCGCGCCGTCGAGATCCGCGCCGCCGGGGGCATGACCCCGGCACCCGCCTCGCTGGCCGTCGTCGAGGCGCTGCGGGCCGCCGGTGTCGAGGGGCCGGGCCCCGACCGCTTCCTGGCGCCCGACCTGGCCACCGCCGACGCCTTCGTGGCGGAGGGCGCCCTCGTCGCGGCCGTGGAGGCGGTGACCGGGCCGCTCGCCTGATCCTGGGCCGTGCCGGGGCCCGCCGCACCCAGGAGGTGGGCCCCGGCACGTGCCGCGGGCGGCGGCGCTCAGGCAGCGGCGCTCGGGGAGCCGGCGCGGCGCACCGAGTAGGCGACGAATCCGGCGCCGACGCACAGGGAGAGCGTCCCGCCGACCACGTACGGGGTGGTGTCGATCCCGGTCCCGGTGTCGGCGAGCACGTCCCGCCCGGCCTCCCCGTCCGCCTCCCGGGCACCCGACTCCCCTGCCGCGAGGGGCTGTCGGACCTGTTCGGAGGATCCGGTGGACGCGCTCCGGATGGTCGTCCCGTCGGTCGCGTCGGCGGACGGGACGAACCAGAGCGCACAGAGCAGGGTGCCCGCGGCCGTAGTGGTCAGCAGGGTGCGACGAGCGATGGACACAGAAACGATCCCCTTGCGACAACCATCAGTTGGCCCCGTGGGCCGATGCTAAGCAAAGCAGTGGGTCGGAGGAAAGCCACGGGTCCCGCGACCCTTACGCTCCGGCACATGAGTACTTCACCGACAACGCAATTCGTCCGGCTCCGGGTGGACCTGGTGCTGGAGATCACCGACGCCGAGGCCCTGACCGGCACCGCGCTGGAACACCTCGCCGCCGACCGTACCGCCGCCGCGACCCCCGGCGGAATCCCGGACACCTCCGCGGCCGAGACCGCCGAGGGGCATTTCTCCGGGGAGCGCACGCATACCGAGGAGGCCGTCCGGGAAGACGCGGCAGAGGCGATCGCTTCGCTCATCGACCCGTTCGACCTGGTCGGAGAGGTCCCCGGCATCGAGCTCGCCCAGGCGTCATGGGCCGGCGAGACGATCGAGTACGACCCCGAGGCCGAGGACTGGACCGTCGGGGACGACGAGGACGATGCCTACTACGGGATCGAGGACAATGAGACGGACGACGAGGAGGCCGTCGACGTGACGGACCGCTGACGTCCGGACGGGAACCACCGGAGCCGGGGCCGCGTCGATGAGTGGTGTTCCCCACACCTTCGCGGGATGTGGAACGGACGGCCTGTAACGGGTGTTCTAGAACATTGACGGGGAAACTTGTTCCGCTGCCCCGTCCGGGGATTTCGGGGAAATCGGCAACGATGGAGAAGCGTGTGATGACGGACAGCAAGCGGCGCCGGGGCCTCATGGCCGCGTCCGCACTCCTCGGCGGAGTGATGGTGCTCTCCGCTTGCAGCGACGACGGCGGATCGGGCGGAAGCGCCGGCAGCTCGAAGACGTCGCAGGCACAGGTGGACGAGGCGGCGGCCAAGGACACGTCCGAGGCGCAGATAACGATCGCGCCGAAGAACGGCGCGACCAACGCGAGCATCAACAACGCGGCCATGGTCACCGTCGCCAAGGGCAAGCTGACCGAGGTCACGATGACCACGTCGGACGGCAAGGCCGTCGAGGGCACCCTCGCGGCCGACGGCTCCAACTGGAAGCCGGACGGCCAGCTCGAACGCTCCACCACGTACAAGATCAGCGCGACGGCGGCCGACTCCAAGGACCGTCAGGCGCACGCCAACAGCTCCTTCACCACGGTCTCCCCCGAGAACAGCTTCATCGGGAACTTCACCCCCGAAGACGGCTCCACGGTCGGCGTCGGCATGCCCGTCTCGATCAACTTCAACAAGGCGATCACCAACCAGAAGGACGTCCAGGCCGGCATCACGGTGACGTCGAGCAGCGGCCAGGAGGTCGTCGGCCACTGGTTCAACAACCAGCGTCTCGACCTGCGCCCCGAGGACTACTGGCAGTCCGGCTCCACCGTCACCCTGAAGCTGGCGCTGGACGGCGTCGAGGGTGCCGACGGCGTGGTGGGTGTGCAGCAGAAGACGGTCACCTTCAAGGTCGGCCGCAACCAGGTCTCGACGGTGGACGCCAAGTCGCACACCATGACCGTCACCCGGGACGGCAAGACCGTCAAGACCATCCCGATCTCCGCCGGTTCCCCGGACAACCCCACGTACAACGGCCAGATGGTGATCTCCGAGAAGCTCAAGGAGACCCACATGGACGGTGCCACCGTCGGCTTCACGGACGACGACGGCAAGGGTGAGTACGACATCAAGGACGTGCCGCACGCCATGCGGCTGTCCACGTCGGGCACCTTCATCCACGGCAACTACTGGGGCAAGGGCATCTTCGGCAACGTCAACACCAGCCACGGCTGTGTCGGCCTGGCCGACGCGCAGGGCGCCGGCGACCCGAACACCCCGGGCGCCTGGTTCTTCGACAACTCCATGATCGGTGACGTGGTCATCGTCAAGAACTCCCCGGACAAGACGATCACCCCGGACAACGGGCTCAACGGCTGGAACATGAGCTGGTCGGAGTGGACGGCGGGCTCCGCGAGCTGATCGCGCACGACCGTTTCCCCTCCCCGTACGGAGGCGGCGGCACCCGGACTTCCGGGCACCGCCGCCTCTGTCGTTGCGGGGGAGGGCGGAGAGGGCGGAGGGGGCCGAAGGGCTCGGTCCGGGCGGCGTGCCGAGGCCGGGTCCGGGTGTAGGAGCCGGTTCCACGGTTCTCATCCCGCTCTCATCCCAGGCTTAACTCCTCATCACGCCCGCTCCATATCTTCGCGCCATGTTCTTCACCTACCTCCGGCGCGAGCTGCGCCGCCGCAGAAAGGCGGCGCTCGTCGTCGCCTCGGGGCTCGCCCTCGGCATCGCGCTGGTCATCGTCGTCAGCTCGGTCTCCTCCGGCATGAGCAAGGCCCAGGACAAGGTCCTCCAGTCCCTCTACGGCCTGGGTACGGACATGACGGTGACCAAGGCCGCCGCCGCACCGGGATCCGGCGGCACCGAGCGGCCCCGGTTCGAGTTCGACGCGAAGGACGACGACGAGGCGTCACAGAGCACCGACCGCGTCATGGTCCAGGGCTTCCAGACGCTCGCCGCCGACACCGTCGACAAGGTGGGTGCGCAGGACGGGGTCGCCGACGCCGTGGGCGGGCTCAGCCTGACCGTCATGAAGGTGGACGGCCAGTTCAAACGCGGCGAGTTCAAGCAGGACGAGAGCGCGTCGCAGGGCGGCCAGGGCGGTCGTGGCGGCGGTGGCGGCGGCCAGCCGCAGGGCGAGGTCCGTGGCGGTGGAGCCTCCTTCGACGTCAACTCCTTCACCGTGTACGGCACCGACGTCACCCGGCAGGACCTCGGCCCGCTGACCTCCTCCACGATCACCAAGGGCCGCACCTTCAAGACCTCCGAGACCGACGCCGAGGTCGCGGTCGTCGACTCGGCGTACGCCAAGGAGAAGGAGCTCGCCCTCGACAAGACCGTCACGGTCTCCGGAACCGACTACACGATCATCGGCATCTCGACGGCGGACAGCGGTGACGCCGCCGCCAACGTCTACGTCCCCCTCAAGCAGGCGCAGACCCTCGCGGACGCCAAGGACAAGGTCACCACGGTCTATGTGAAGGCCACCGACTCGCAGAAGATCGAGCCCGTCAAGGCCGCCATCCAGAAGAACGTCTCCGGCACCACGGTCACCACGTCCGCCGACCTCGCGGACACCGTCTCCGGCTCCCTGTCCACCGCCTCGGACCTGGCCGCCGGCGTCGGCCGATGGCTGTCCGTCGCCGTACTGGTCGCCGCCTTCCTCGTCGCGGGCCTGCTCACCTCCTCGGCGGTCAGCCGCCGCGTACGGGAGTTCGGCACCCTCAAGGCGCTGGGCTGGAAGAGCGGCCGCGTCACTCGGCAGGTCATCGGTGAGGCCCTGGTCAACGGCCTGATGGGCGGCGTCCTCGGCATCGCCGTCGGACTCGTCGGCGCGTACGCCGTGACCGCGATCAGCCCCACCCTGACCGCCCAGCTCGGCTCCTCGGGCGGCGGCGGAGGCCGCATGGGCGGGGGCGGCCCGATGGGGGGCGGCGGTCCCGGCGGGCAGTCCGCGTCCAAGACCCTCGACATCGCGCTGACCGCCCCGGTCTCCCTCACCACGATCCTCGTGGCCGTCGCCCTGGCCGTGGCGGGCGGACTCGTCGCCGGGGCCTTCGGCGGCTGGCGGGCCTCCCGGCTGCGGCCGGCCGACGCGCTGCGCCGCGTCGCGTAACACCGCCCCGCCGCTCCCCCTTCGTACGTACAGCAGGAGTCCACACGTGTACCAGCTCAAGGGCGTCACCAAGCGCTACATGCGCGGCAAGAACCCCGTCGACGCGCTCGCCGGCGTCGACCTGACCATCGAGGACGGCGGCCGGCTCGTCATCCAGGGCCCGACCGGGGGAGGCAAGTCCACGCTCCTCCAGATGCTCGGCGGCCTGGACCGGCCCACCTCCGGCACCGTCGAACTCGACGGCGTCGACCTCGCCACCCTCCCCGAGTCCCGGCTCACCAAGGTCCGTGCCGAGTCCATCGGCTTCGTCTTCCAGAGCTTCAACCTCATCCCCACGCTCTCCGCCCAGGAGAACGTGGAGACCGCGCTCGTACCCCTCGGCCTCGGTGCCAAGGCCCGCCGCGAGCGGGCCGCCGAAGCCCTGGAGTCCGTCGGCCTCGGCGACCGGCCCACCCACCTGCCGAGCGAGATGTCCGGCGGCCAGCAGCAGCGCGTCGCCATCGCCCGGGCCCTGGTCAAGCGGCCCAAGGTGCTGCTGGCCGACGAACCGACCGGCAACCTCGACGAGTCCATGCGCGACGAGATCATGGAACTGCTCGACGGGCTCTGGAAGGAGCACGGGCTGACCTTCGTGATGGTCACCCACGACAGCTCCCTCGCCCGCAAGGCACCGAGGGTGGCGACCATCCGCAAGGGGAAGGTCACGGTGACGGAGAACGCGGCGGCCTGAGGCCGCGGAGGGGGCCGGGGTGTAGCGGGCTACACCCCGGTTCCGGGGGCGGCCTCCCTCGTACCGCCCGGCCCACGGCGGAAGACTGGAACCCTCGCCCCGACCACGGAGGAATCCATGAAGGCCCTGCTCTGGTTCGTACTCTGCGCCGCACTCGTCGCCAACGTCATGCTCAACCTCATGGAGGAGAGCGGGCTCCGGATCGGGCTCAGCGTCTGCGCGGGCGTGGCCGTCATCGCGTCCGGCGTCGCGCTGTGGGTCCTGCGCGACCCGCACGAGTCCTGACCGGCCGACCCTGGGAAATGTGAGCTTCGCCACGCGTGCGAGCCGCAGTCGTACGCCCGCGGGCGCCCGGCCGTCCCCGGACGAAGCGGACACCGGATACGGCCTCCCAGGCGCCGGGCAGCGCAGATCGTGGCCAGTATGTGGATGCGAAGGAAGATCTTCGGCGGGCACTGGGACAATTGGCCGGTGCAATGGTTCCATACGTCTCCGGAAGCAGCGTCGCTTTCGTGAGGTTCTCCTCCTGGAGGGGGACCAGCGACGCCCCAGGGACGGGAGCGTCGAGCGCATGACGCCCACCCATGGAAGGTCTTGATCAGATGCCGACCACCTCCGCACACCGCCCCCACGCCGAGAACCGTGTCATCGAGCCGCTCTACGCGGAGATCCTCCGGCGCAACCAGGGCGAGAAGGAGTTCCACCAGGCGGTCCGCGAGGTCCTCGAAACCCTCGGACCGGTGCTCGCGCAGCGCCCCGAATTCGTCGACGCCCGCATCATCGAGCGGATCTGCGAGCCCGAGCGCCAGCTCATCTTCCGGGTGCCGTGGTCGGACGACTCCGGAGACATCCACGTCAACCGGGGCTTCCGCGTCGAGTTCTCCAGCTCGCTCGGCCCGTACAAGGGCGGACTGCGCTTCCACCCGTCCGTCAACCTCGGCATCGTCAAGTTCCTCGGCTTCGAACAGATCTTCAAGAACGCCCTCACCGGCATGCCCATCGGCGGTGGCAAAGGCGGCTCCGACTTCGACCCCAAGGGCCGCTCGGACGCCGAGATCATGCGCTTCTGCCAGTCCTTCATGACGGAACTCCACCGTCACCTGGGTGAGTACACCGATGTCCCCGCCGGTGACATCGGTGTGGGCGGCCGCGAGATCGGCTACCTCTTCGGCCAGTACAAGCGGATCACCAACCGCTACGAGTCCGGCGTGCTCACCGGCAAGGGCCTGGGCTGGGGCGGCGCCCTGGTGCGTACCGAGGCCACCGGCTACGGCTGCGTCCTGTTCACCGCCGAGATGCTGCGCAGCCGTGGCGAGTCCCTGGAAGGCCAGCGCATCGCGGTCTCCGGCTCCGGCAACGTCGCCATCTACGCGATCGAGAAGGCGCAGCAGCTCGGCGCGACCGTCGTGACCTGCTCCGACTCCGGCGGTTACGTCGTGGACGAGAAGGGCGTCGACCTCGCCCTGCTCAAGGAGATCAAGGAGAACGGCCGCGGCCGGATCTCCGAGTACGCCGAGCGGCGCGGCACGCACGTGCGATACGTCGAGGGCACCGGCGTCTGGAACGTCCCGGTGGACGTGGCACTGCCCTGCGCCACCCAGAACGAACTGCACGAGGCGGACGCGCTCACCCTCGTCCGCAACGGGGTGAAGGCGGTCGCCGAGGGCGCCAACATGCCGACCACCCCTGAGGCGGTCCGGGTGCTCCAGGAGGCCGGTGTCGCCTTCGCGCCCGGCAAGGCGGCCAACGCGGGCGGTGTGGCCACCAGCGCGCTGGAGATGCAGCAGAACGCCTCCCGCGACTCCTGGTCCTTCGCCCACACCGAGGAGCGGCTGGCGGAGATCATGCGCCACATCCACGACTCCTGCTACACCACGGCCGAGCGCTACGGCAGCCCCGGCAACTACGTGGTGGGCGCCAACATCGCGGGCTTCGAGCTGGTCGCGGACGCGATGCTGGCCCAGGGCCTGATCTGACCCGACGCGACTCATCCGTCCCACCCGCCACGCGGGAAGGCCCGGCGCGCTCTTCGCACGCCGGGCCTGCGCCGTGAGCCCCCGTGACGTACCGTCACCCGGCCACACGCGGTAGGACGAACACGCCTCGCGCCACGCACGGTTTAGCGGACAGCAGATCAGCCCGGCGCGGAACGCCACCCCCTCCCGCGCGGGCCCCCGCGCTCCTAGGCTGGAGCGATGAGCAGCCGCCCCGCACAGGACCGCGCCCCTGTCATCCCCCTCCGCCCCGTCGTGCCCAGGCAACCGCTGTGGCGCGACGTGGTCGGTGACGTCCTGCGGGGCGAACGGCTGGCGCAGGGGAGGACGCTGAAGGACGTGGCGGAGGCGGCCCGCATCTCGGTGCCGTATCTCTCGGAGATCGAGCGGGGCCGGAAGGAGGCCTCGTCCGAGGTCCTCGGAGCCGCGAGCCAGGCGCTCGGCCTCGGACTCACGGACGTCCTCACCCTGGCCAGGGACGCCCTGACCCAGGGCGTCTGGACCCAGAGGCCCCGGGCGTCCGGCTCGTCCCAGGCCCCGGAGCGTACGGCCCGCGTGATATCCGCCGGACGGCCCCGCGCCCCGGGCCCCCGCGGCACAGCCCCTCTCGGGGAGGTGCGACTGGCCGCCTGAGCCGTCAGGGAGAGGGCCGTGTGTCCGTCGGCGAGGCCTTGGGAAGGTCAGCCGTCAGTCTTCGCAATGCCCGTCGGGCAGGCGCGGCCCCAGTTCGTCTCGGAGGGGGACTCCAGGGTGGCGCCCGTGCCGCCGATGCCGCAGTAGCCGTCGGGGTTCTTGTCGAGGTACTGCTGGTGGTACGCCTCAGCCGGCCAGAACGTGCGGCCCTCGGCCGGGAGGATCTCCGTGGTGATCTCGCCGAGGCCCGCGCCGGTCAGGACACGCTGGAAGGCCTCGCGGGACGCCGCCGCGGCCTCCGCCTGCTCGGGGGAGTGCGTGTAGAGCGCCGAGCGGTACTGCGTGCCCACGTCGTTGCCCTGGCGGAAGCCCTGGGTCGGGTTGTGCGACTCCCAGAAGAGTTTCAGCAGCTCCGCGTAGCTCACGACCGTCGGGTCGAAGACGACACGGACCGCTTCGGTGTGGCCGGTCAGACCCGAGCAGGTCTCGTCGTACGTCGGGTTCTCGGTGTATCCGCCCTGGTAGCCGACGAGGGTCGTCCAGACCCCCTCGGTCTGCCAGAACTTACGTTCGGCGCCCCAGAAACAGCCCAGCGCGAAGTCGGCGACCTCCAGCCCCTCCGGGTACGGCCCGGTCAGCGGGTTGCCGAGGACCGTGTGGCGGGACGGGACCGAGAACTCCGGCACGGGGCGGCCGCGCAGGGCCTCCTCGCGGGTGGGGAGCTGTGGGGTGCGGCGGGTCAGGAACATGCGGGGCTCCTCCGGGTTTCGGGATACGCCTGGTACAACACGGCCGGTGGCGCGGGTGTTCCGCCCGCTCAGGGCGTGGACGACGGCGGTTCCGCGCGGTCCTGGGCCGGGGCCGGGCCCTGCTCGCCGGACTCGTACGACGCCAGGTACTCGGTGGTCTTCTTCCTGGTGCGGAGCCAGAAGAACACGGCGAGGCCGATCAGGACGAGCGGGATCAGGCGGGCCATCGGGTGACCTTCCGGTCGGAGGGGCGGAACGGGGGAACAGGAGAACAGGCGCGGGGAAGGGTGTCGGGAGCTGCCGGGGAAACGCGAAGGAGCTACCGGGGAAGCGTCGCGGGGCTGCCGCCGTTCGCCTCGTACCCGGCGACCGCCAGCGCGCGACAGACCGTGTACTCGGCGGCCGGGTCCGGGTTCTGGGTCCAGGGCAGCGCCCCCACGTGGCCGTCGATGTGGACCAGCTGGTGCATCGCCTCCGCCCAGCGTTCCATGCGGACCAGGAAGAGCACCAGCAGATGCCGGACGTGGGCGAGCATCGGATCGTCCGGGCGGGCCGCGTGCACCGCGAACAGGGCGCCCTCGACCGCCTTCGTCACCCCCTCACCCTGGTAGAAGCCCCGCACCAGGATGACCTCGGGCAGGTGCTCGTACACCGCGAACAGCGGCAGCGCGGCGAGCAGCGAGCCCTGCGGGGCGCGGGCGGCGGCGGTGGTCGCGAAGCGTTCGGCGTCCTCGCGGGAGCCGTGCCACTTCTCGCACCAGAAGTGCAGGGCCGCGATGTGCGCGCCCATGTGCGCGGGCGACCGGTCGATGATCTTCGCCCAGAGCTGGTCGAACTGCTCGTGGGAGTAACCCAGCCCGCGCGCCACGGCCAGCTCCACGAGGTACGGGACGGGGTCGCCCGGCGCCAGCAGGGCCGCGTCCCCGCAGACCGTACGGGCCTCCTCCAGGATCACCCGGAAGTCGTCCGTGCCCACCGTGCCCGTGCGCCACGCCTGCTGGACCAGGAACTCCGCGTGGACGGCGGCGGCACCCGCGTCCTTGGGGGCCTCGGACCGCCAGTTCCGCAGCCAGGCCCCTCCCTGGCCGGGCCGCTGGGCCAGCTCCAGGGAGGCCGCGCCGGCGAACGCCTGCACCCGCTGCCAGCGGGTCTCGCTCTCCTTGGGGGTGGCGGCGAGGAGTTGGGAGGCGGCCCGCCAGTTCTGGGTGGCCTGCACCACGTCGAGGACGTCGAGGAGATCCTGGTCGGGGCCGGGCATCCGGACGTCCAGCTCCTCCTGGCGTGCGAAACCGTAGGTGTCCGGGTCCGCGGCGTCGGGTGAACCGGGCGCGACCAGACGGATGCCGCCGCGGCGGCGGCGCATGACCGGGCCGACGACCGCGGCGAGCATGCACAGCGCGAGCAGGAACCACAGAATCTCCATGCGGTCCATTGTCCCGGACCGGCAACCGTACGCCGCAGTGGCCCGTAAGTGCTCCCGGGACGAACTACGCTCGGCCCCATGAGCGACCAGCACAGCTTCGAGACCCTCGCGATCCACGCCGGGAACACGGCGGATCCCCTCACCGGCGCCGTGGTCCCGCCGATCTACCAGGTGTCCACGTACAAGCAGGACGGCGTCGGCGGGCTGCGTGGCGGCTACGAGTACAGCCGCAGCGCCAACCCGACCCGCACCGCACTGGAGGAGAACCTGGCGGCCCTGGAGGGCGGCCGTCGCGGACTCGCCTTCGCGTCCGGCCTCGCCGCCGAGGACTGCCTCCTGCGCACGCTGCTCACGCCCGGCGACCACGTCGTCATCCCGAACGACGCCTACGGCGGCACCTTCCGGCTGTTCGCGAAGGTCGCGTCACGCTGGGGCGTGGAGTTCTCGGTGGCCGACACCTCCGACGTGGACGCGGTACGCGCGGCGGTCACCCCCCGTACCAAGGCGATCTGGGTGGAGACCCCGTCCAACCCGCTGCTCGGCATCACGGACATCGCGGCCGTCGCGGGCGTGGCCCGGCAGGCGGGCGTGCGGCTCGTCGTCGACAACACCTTCGCCAGCCCCTACCTCCAGCAGCCGCTCGCGCTCGGCGCGGACGTGGTGGTGCACTCCACCACCAAGTACATGGGCGGGCACTCGGACGTGGTCGGCGGCGCGCTGGTCACCGGCGACCCGGAGCTCGCCGAGGAACTGGCGTACCACCAGAACGCGATGGGCGCCGTCGCCGGGCCGTTCGACGCGTGGCTGGTGCTGCGCGGCATCAAGACGCTGGCGGTGCGCATGGACCGCCACGACGAGAACGCCACCAAGGTCGCCGACCTGCTGACGCGGCACGCCAAGGTGACCCAGGTCCTCTACCCGGGGCTGCCCGACCACCCGGGGCACGAGGTCGCCGCCAAGCAGATGAGGGCGTTCGGCGGGATGGTGTCGTTCCGGGTCGCGGGCGGCGAGGAGGCGGCGGTCGAGGTCTGCGACCGGACGAAGGTCTTCACGCTCGGTGAGTCGCTCGGCGGTGTGGAGTCGCTGATCGAGCACCCGGGACGGATGACGCACGCGTCCACCGCCGGCTCTCCGCTGGAGGTCCCGTCCGACCTGGTCCGGCTGTCCGTCGGCATCGAGAACGCCGACGACCTGCTGGCCGACCTGACCCAGGCGCTCGGCTGAGCACCGCGTCCGGCGGGCCGGGGCCACGACCCCGGGCCGCCGGGCACACGCCGCCGGGTGCCCGCGCGCCCGGCGGCCGGGTCCTCAGTCCTCCTGCGACGGCTGGTGCGCCGCCGCGCGGGCGGCCAGTGACGTGTTGAAGCGGGCGAGCAGCGAGCAGAAGACGTCGCGCTCCTCCTCGGTCCAGTCGTCCGTCACCCGGGACATCAGCTCGCGGCGCGAGGTGCGGACCTCCTCCAGGCGCGTCTGGCCGCGCGGCGACAGCTGGAGGACGACCGCCCGGCCGTCCTCGGGGTGCGAGGTCCGCTTCACCAGGCCGGTGTCCACGAGCGGCGCGACCTGCCGGGTCACGGTCGAGGAGTCGATCCCCATGCCCGCGGCCAGGGCCTTGACGCCCATCGGGCCCTCCTTGTCGAGCCGGTTGAGCAGGAGGTAGGCGGCCCGGTCCATCGAGTTGCGTACCTGGCCGACGCCGCCGAGGCGGGTCTGCTCGGCGCGTCGGGCGAAGACGGCCACCTGGTGCTGGAGAGCGTCGAGGAGGTGGTCCGCCCCAGGGTTTCCGGAGGCTGTGCCCCCGGAGGGAGACGCGGCAGTCGACATGTCCTGAGGGGGCATGGCGGGAGCTCTCTTCGTGCGGTGTCGGATGGGTGGGGGACAGAGTACGCGGCCACGGGGCAACATGTACCAGCGCTGCACAAACCTGTGGACAACACCGCAGCCCGGCATGAGACACGACGGCCCGGACGCCCTGGAACTGCAAGACTTGCGGTCATGACCTTCCGCACGGCAGCCCCTGTCCCGCCTCTGATCCTCGACGACGTCCGGGGCGCGCAGAAGATGCTCGCCGGGGTGGCCAGAGCGACCGCCATGGAGGGCAGCCGCCATCTGACGTCGCTGGTCGGTGCGCCGGTCCACCTCAAGTGCGAGAACCTCCAGCGCACCGGTTCGTTCAAACTGCGCGGCGCCTACGTGCGGATCGCGGGCCTCAGCCCTGTCGAGCGGGCGGCCGGGGTGGTCGCCGCGAGCGCCGGGAACCACGCGCAGGGTGTCGCCCTGGCCTCCTCGCTGCTCGGTGTGCGCTCCACCGTCTTCATGCCGGTCGGCGCTCCCCTCCCCAAGGTGGCGGCGACCCGGGAGTACGGCGCCGAGGTCCGGCTGCACGGCCAGGTCGTCGACGAGACGCTGACCGCCGCGCAGGAGTACGCGGAGGAGACCGGGGCCGTCTTCATCCACCCCTTCGACCACCCGGACATCATCGCGGGCCAGGGCACCGTCGGACTGGAGATCCTGGAGCAGTGCCCCGAGGTCCGCACCGTCGTGGTCGGAGTGGGCGGGGGCGGTCTCGTGGCGGGGATCGCGGTCGCGGTGAAGGCGGTGCGTCCCGACGTACGGATCGTGGGGGTGCAGGCCGAGGGTGCCGCCGGGTATCCGCCGTCCCTGGCCGCCGGGCACCCGGTGGCGCTGGAGTCGGTGCGGACGATGGCCGACGGCATCAAGGTCGGCCGCCCCGGGGACATCCCGTTCGGGCTGGTCCGGGACCTGGTGGACGAGGTCCGCACGGTCACCGAGGACGAGCTGTCCAGTGCGTTGCTGCTCTGCCTGGAACGCGCCAAGATGGTCGTCGAGCCGGCCGGGGCCAGCCCGGTGGCGGCCCTGCTGAGCGACCCGGAGGCCTTCCGGGGCCCCGTCGTGGCCGTGCTCTCCGGCGGCAACGTGGACCCGCTGCTGATGCGGCGTGTGCTGACCCACGGCCTGGCGGCGAACGGCCGCTACCTCAGCCTGCGGCTCCGCCTCACCGACCGGCCCGGGGCGCTCGCCGCGCTGCTGTCCACGCTGTCCCGGGCGGACGCCAACGTGCTGGACGTGAGCCATGTGCGGACCGACCCGAGGCTGGGACTCACCGAGGCGGAGGTGGAGGTCCACCTGGAGACCCAGGGACCCGAGCACTGCGCGGAGGTCGCCGCCGCCCTGCGGGCCGCGGGCTACCGGGTGATGGACTGAACCGCCGGGGGCGGAGGGCGCCGGGGGCGGGGCCGCCCTACGGGGTGAGGGCATGGGGAGGGCGCGCCGAAAAGCCGTTGTGACTCGCGATGTATCGCGATACCGTGCATCGCCGAGCACTTCGGCGTTCCCGGTGCGTGAGGACCGGGGACCCTACGATCACGCTCAGGAAGTCACCCGAGAGCAACTGGGGGAGTCCCACATGCCAGGCGCCATTTACGCCGAAGGTCTGGTGAAGACCTTCGGTGACGTACGCGCGTTGGACGGCGTCGACCTCGACGTCCCCGAAGGCACGGTCCTGGGCCTCCTGGGCCCCAACGGCGCGGGCAAGACGACCGCCGTGCGCGTGCTGACGACCCTGCTCCGGCCCGACAGCGGGCAGGCGGTCGTGGCGGGCATCGACGTGCTGAAGAACCCCAACGAGGTGCGCCGCTCGATCGGGCTCTCCGGCCAGTTCGCGGCCGTCGACGAATACCTCACCGGCCGCGAGAACCTGCGGATGGTCGGCCAGCTCTACCAGATGAGCGCGCGCGACGCGAAGAAGCGGGCGGGGCAGCTGCTGGAGCGGTTCCACCTCGCCGACGCGGCCGACCGCACCGCGAAGACGTACTCCGGGGGCATGCGCCGCCGCCTCGACCTGGCGGCGGCGCTCGTCGTCTCCCCGCCGGTGATGTTCATGGACGAGCCCACCACGGGCCTCGACCCGCGCAACCGGCAGCAGCTCTGGGAGGTCATCCAGGACCTCGTCGCCGGGGGCACGACCCTGCTGCTGACCACGCAGTACCTCGAAGAGGCCGACCACCTCGCCCACGACATCTGCGTGATCGACCACGGCAGGGTCATCGCGCGCGGCACCTCCGACCAGCTCAAGGCCCGCACCGGCGGCGAGCGCGTCGAGGTCGTCGTCCACCGCGGCCACCAGATCGAATCCGCCCGCTCGGTGCTCGCCGCCTACGGCACGGGCGAGATCGCCGTCACCGCGCACACCCGCAAGCTGACCGTCCCGGTCACCGGCGGGGCCCGACTGCTCGCCGAGGTCATCCGCGACCTCGACGGCCGCGGAGTGGAGATCGACGACATCGGGCTGCGCCGGCCCACCCTCGACGACGTCTTCATCTCGCTCACCGGCCACGCCGCCGAGCAGGCGAAGAACGGCGAGTCCGGACCGACCGAGGCGGGAGCCACCGAGTCCGGACCGGCCGGGTCCGACCAGGACCAGAAGGAGGGCGAGCGATGACCGCCACCGCACCCACACCGGAACTCGCCCCCCGAGTGCGCCGGGGAGCCATCGCCCAGTCGGTCATGGACTCCCTGGTCGTCGCCCGGCGCAACCTGATCCGCATGATCAGGATCCCCGAGATGGTGATCTTCGGTCTGATCCAGCCCATCATGTTCGTGGTGCTGTTCACCTATGTCTTCGGGGGCTCGATCAAGGTCGGCGCCACCATCTCGCCCCAGGCCTACCGCGAGTTCCTGATGGCCGGCATCTTCGCCCAGACGGTCACCTTCGCCACCGCCGGGGCCGGGGCGGGCATCGCCGACGACATGCACAAGGGGCTGATCGACCGGTTCCGGTCCCTGCCCATGGCCCGGGGCGCCGTCCTCACCGGGCGTACGATCGCCGACCTCGTGCAGACCACCCTCACCCTCGTCGTCCTCGCGGGGGTCGCGCTCATCGTCGGCTGGCGGACCCACGAGAACATCGGCAAGGTGCTGCTCGGCTTCCTGCTGCTGCTCCTGCTCGGCTACGCGTTCTCCTGGATCGGCGCCCTGATCGGCCTGATCGTGCGTACGCCCGAGGCGGCCACGTCCGGCGGGCTGATCTGGCTCTTCCCGCTCACGTTCATCTCCAACGCCTTCGTGGACGCCAACCAGATGCCCACGTTCCTGCGCCACCTCGCCGAGTGGAACCCCTTCAGCGCCACGGTGCAGGCCTGCCGGGAGCTGTTCGGCAACCTGCCGCCGGGCTTCGTCACCCCGGACGCGTGGCCGATGCGGCACCCGATCCTGGCGTCGGTCCTCTGGTCGGTCGTCATCCTCCTGGTCTTCCGGACCCTAGCGGTCCGCAAGTACCGCTCGGCGACCGCCTGAGCACCGGCCGGCGACCACGAGCGGCCCGCGACCACGAGCGGTCCGTGACCACGAGAAGCCCCGGCCGTCAGGCGGCCGGGGCTTCTGGATGTCGTGTGCGGGTCAGCCGGTGTAGGGCTTCGCCGTGAGGATCTTCACCGTCGCCTTCTTGCCGTTCGGCAACTCGTACTCGGCCTCTTCGCCCATCCTCTTGCCGTTCACGCCCGTGCCGAGCGGGGACTGCGGGGAGTAGGTCTCGATGTCACCGGTCGCGTATTCGCGGGAGGCGAGCAGGAAGGTGAGGGTGTCGTCCGGGTCGCCGTCGAAGGCGATCGTCACGACCATGCCGGGCTCGACCACGCCGTCGTCGGCCGGCGGCTCGCCGACCTTCGCGTGTTCCAGGAGCTGGGTGAGCTGACGCACCCGGAGCTCCATCTTGCCCTGCTCCTCCTTGGCTGCGTGGTACCCGCCGTTCTCGCGGAGGTCACCCTCCTCGCGGGCCGCCGCGATCTTGACGGAGATCTCCGTGCGCGCGGGACCAGACAGGTACTCCAGCTCGGCCTTGAGCTGGTTGTACGCCTCCTGCGTGAGCCAGGTGACGTTATCGCTGGTCTGGGTCACAGGGTGCTCCTCGTCGGTACTGGGAATACAAAGCATCGCCCTACCCCAAGCATGTGCTGCCACGGGTGGGCGAAACCACGAGCCTAACAATTCCCCGCGAAAAGGGGGAGAAGGTAAACCGTCACACGCGGGCCGGCGCCACTCCGCGCCCCCGCGCACGATGTGCGTCCGGCCGTTTCCGCGCGCCCCGGGGGGCCCGGGTCAGTCGTTGACCCCGCACCCCATCAGCTCGACCGCCGTCGCCCTGGACGTCGTACGCACCGAGACCACCGTGTCGATCCGGTCGGACCCCGCGTCGAGCCGGACCTCCTTGCGGCCCACCTCGCCGCCGTCCTCGCTGAGCGCGCGGACGGTGCAGTGCGCCACGACGTCCGTCTCCTTGCGCACCTCGACGTGGGCGTCGGCCCGCTCGTCGGAGACCACCTTGGACTTGATGATCTCGGCGCTCACGTCCTGGCCCACGACGTACGCGTAACCGAACCAGCCGAGCAGGGCGAGGAGCGCCGCACCGAGCACCGCGCCGACGATCTTCAGTGTGCGGTCGGCGCGTTGGTCCCGTGACCGGCCGTAGCGCCCGTCGGGCAAGGCCTCACGCACCGCCGTCATGATCGTTCCTCCGGTACCGGGAATCGAGGAATTTTCCGCCCCCTGGTTCAGTCACTATAGAAGCCGACCACCGCGACGAATCACCGAGGACCAGTCTTGACCCAGCAGCTGCGACTGATGGCCGTTCACGCCCACCCCGACGACGAGTCGAGCAAGGGCGCGGCCACCATGGCCAAGTACGTGTCCGAGGGGGTGGACGTCCTGGTCGTCACCTGCACAGGGGGCGAGCGGGGGTCCATCCTCAACCCCAAGCTCCAGGGGGACGCGTACATCGAGGAGCACATCCACGAGGTGCGCAAGAAGGAGATGGACGAGGCCCGGGAGATCCTGGGCGTCAAGCAGGAGTGGCTCGGCTTCGTCGACTCGGGGCTGCCCGAGGGCGACCCGCTGCCGCCGCTGCCCGAGGGCTGCTTCGCCCTGGAGGACGACGAGACGGCGGCGGGGCGCCTCGTCGCGAAGATCCGCGCGTTCCGGCCGCAGGTGATCACCACGTACGACGAGAACGGCGGCTACCCGCACCCCGACCACATCAAGACCCACACCATCTCGATGATCGCCTTCGAGGCCGCCGCGGACACCGAGCGGTTCCCCGAGGCGGAGTTCGGACCGGCCTGGCAGCCGCAGAAGCTCTACTACAACCAGGGCTTCAACCGGCCGCGCACCGTCGCCCTCCACGAGGCGCTGCTCGCCCGGGGGCTGGAGTCCCCGTACGGCGACTGGCTGGAGCGCTGGAAGGAGTTCGGGCGCGCCGAGCGCACGCTGACCACGCACATCCCGTGCGACGACTTCTTCGAGATCCGCGACAAGGCGCTGATCGCGCACGCCACGCAGATCGACCCGGACGGTGGCTGGTTCCGGGTTCCCATGGACGTCCAGCGGGAGGTCTGGCCGACCGAGGAGTACGAGCTCGCGAAGTCTCTGGTCGATACCTCCCTCCCCGAGAGCGACCTCTTCGCGGGCATCCGCGACAATGCCTGATATGTACGCGACCCAGGCACTGACGCACCTCGTCCCGCTCGCCGCCGACGAGCTCGACAAGAACAAGGTCACCCCCGGCGTCCTCGGATTCCTCGTCTTCGCGGCGCTGGCCGTGGGCGTGTGGCTGCTGATGAAGTCGATGAACCGCCACATGGGCAAGGTCGACTTCGAGGAGGCGCCGGACCCCGCGGCGACCGGTGAGACGTCGCCGGAGAAGGCCGGCGCGTCCGGCACCTGACCGGCCGCCCGGACCCCGCGTGGGCCGTGCCCGTACGGACGGGCCCCCGCGGGGTTCCGGTGTGCCGTGCGGCACGGGTGGTGCCCCGGGCCGGGCGCCCCGTCAGCGGACGGGCCGCGGCCTCGCCCCCACCGGGACGCCCATGACCTCGCGCGCCTGGCGGGACGGGGTCAGGCCGAGGCGCCAGGCCTGCCAGCCGTCGTCCAGGTCCACACCGCGGTTCAGGACCACCCCGAAGGCGTCGGCGCAGTTCGTCAGCTTGACGTCGCGCATCGGGTGGGCGTCCTGGACCAGCTCCGCGAGCTCCTGCTGCGCCACCGCCGTACCCACCTCGCTGCCGCCGGGCGACGCGTACGGCAGCAGGGTGCACCGCAGGAAGCGGGCCCAGTCGCCGCCCCGGGCGTCCGCGTACGAGGCGAACAGGCCGATCGCCTCGTCGCACAGCTCCAGCGCCTGGGCGGTGCGGTTGTTGCCGCCGTCCACCAGGGCCAGCTCCAGGCAGGTCCAGGCCTCCCCGTGGGCCACCCCGATGCGCCGGAAGTCGGCCCGCGCGTCCACCAGGAGCTGCCGGGCGAAGCCGGAGTTGCGGAGGTTGCCGGTCTGCGCGGCCCGCTGGTCGCGGGTGGCCCGGCCCGAGTGGTGGCGGGCGCAGGCCAGCCCGTACACGTCCCGCATGCGGGAGAACATCGTCCGGGACCGCTCCAGCTCGCGGACGGCCTGGTCGGTGTCACCGTCCTCCTCCATCGCCTGCCCCAGGTAGTACAGGGTCCAGGCCTCGCCCCGGGCGTCCTCGTTGGCGCGGTGCCGGGCCAGTGCCTCGCGCAGCTGCTCCACGGCAGGGGCCGCGTCGCCGTCCAGCAGCCGGGCACGGGCCAGCTGGGTCAGGGCCCAGGCCTCGCCGCGCTCGTCCTGGGTGCGGCCGTACAGATCGAGGGCGGTGGACAGTTCCTCCTCGGCACGGGGCACGTCGCCCAGGCGCAGGCAGACCTGCCCGAGCTGGAAGTGCGACCAGGCCTCGCCGTGCAGCGACTCGCCCTCCCGGTGCAGGGTGAGCGCGGTGTCGAGCAGGGTCAGGGCCTCGGCGAGGTTGGCCCGGTCGCGTTCCACGGCGGCCAGGGCGTGCATCGACCAGGCGCGGTCCTCGGCCTGGTCGTCGGAGGCCTGGAGGCCGATCGCCTCCCGCAGCCGCGCCGACGCCTCGGTCAGATTGCCCTGGTGGTGCAGGGTGATGCCGAGCGAGCAGAGCGCGAGGGCGGCCCCCGCGTCGTTCTCGGCGTCCCGGTACAGCCCGACGACGGAGGACAGCGTGGTGCGTGCCTTGTCCAGCTCCCCGAGCTGGCGGGCCGCGATGCCCGTACGCCACTGCACGGACCGCTCCAGCAGACCGCGGTCCACGGCCTGGGTCAGCTCGCTGATCTCACCGAGCCGGTACAGGTCGCCGCGGAGCAGGCAGTAGTCGCACAGGGCACCCAGCAGGTGCAGTACGGCCGCCTGATCCACCCCCTCCGCGTGCCGCAGCGCCGCGGTGATGAAGCTCGACTCGTCGTCCAGCCAGCGCAGCGCCGCGTCCAGCGAGCTGAAGCCGTGCGACCCGAACTGCCCGGCCCGGGTGGACATCTTGCCGTCCACCATGCGGATCACCGCGTCGGCCAGCTCCGCGTAGTTCTGGATGAGGCGTTCCTGCGCGGCGGTGCGCTCCTGGAGCGGCTCCTCGTCCAGCAGCCGGGCCAGGGCGAAGTCCCGTACGAGGTCGTGCAGCCGGTAGCGCGAGCCCCGCACATGGATGAGCAGCCCCGTCCGCGACAGGCTCTCCAGCAGCCGCCCGGCCTCCTGTTCACCGGCGCCCAGCAGCGACGCGGCGGCCGCCGCGCCGAGACTGGCGCGGCCGGCCAGGGCGAGCCGCCGCAGCAGCCGCCGGCCCTGCTCGTCCTGGTCGGTGTAGCGCAGCCACAGGGCGCGTTCGACGGGGGTGGCCGAGGCGTACGCCCCGAGCCCCTCGGCGAGATCGGACCGGGTACGGGAGCCGAGCGCGGAACCCGCCACGCGCAGGGCGAGCGGCAGCCCGCCGCACAGCTCGACGACCAAGTCCGTGGACGGGTAGTCGTACGGCCCCTGCTCCTTGTCCTGGGCCGACTCCCGCAGCAACTCCTCGGCCCCCGCCGCGTCCAGGCCGCCCACGGGCAGCTGGTGCACCCGGGCCGCGGCACCGGCGGGCAGGTCGAGGGGTTCGCGGGCGGTGACCAGGACCAGGCTGTCGGAGCGTTCGGGGACGAGGGCCGCGACCTGGGCGGCGTCGGTGGCGTCGTCCAGGACGACCACGACGGGGGTGCCGGTCAGATGCTGGTGGTACAACTCGCCCAGGCGTCGCACCTGCTGCTCGGCGGAGGACCGTTCCCGGAACAGCAACTGCTCCCGGGGCGCGCCCAGCCGGTTGAGCAGGTGCAGCAGCGCGTCCCGGGTGGGCAGCGGCGCCTCGCCGGCCACCTCGCCCCGCAGATCGACCACGCACGCCCCCCGGAACTGGTCCCGGAGCGCGTGCGCCGCCCGCACGGCGAGCGAGGTGCGGCCCGAACCGGGTGCCCCGTGCAGGACGACGACGGTCGGCAGGGTCTCGGTCGCCGCGCGGGCGGCGTGCACCCACCGGGCGATCTGCGCCATCTCGGTGCGGCGCCCCGCGAACGGGCCTTCGGCGGCGGGCAGATGCTGGAAGGACTGGGCCAGCAGCGAGCGGGTGCGGGCGGCGGCGCTGCGGTCCTGGCGGCGCAACTGCGGCACGACGGAGGCGGCGGACTTCTTCGGGGTGCGGGTGGCGGCGGCCGTCAGCACGCGCTGCTGGTCGAGGAACGGGCGGATGCCCCGTACCTCCAGCGCCGTGAGCCACTGGAGCCTCAGCTGTTCGGCGCCGCCGGGCTGGCTCAGCGCACCGGCCCTGCGGTGGGCGGCGGGCCAGTGCGACGCGGTGACCCGGGCGACGGTCGCGGTGGTGCCCGCGACGGCGACGACGGCGCCCGCACCGAAGGCGAGACCGGTCTCCGTACCGAACGCGAGGTCCGCCCCGAACGCGGCGGCCGCGGCAACACCGGTCACCAGCAGCGGGGTGGACAGCGTCGCCTTGGTGAAACGCTGCCCGAGCGGCCGCCGCCCGGCCTGCGCCGCGTCGAGCGCCTCGGTGTACGCGGCGTACTCCTCGGCGGCGCCCGCCGCCATCGTGTCCAGCGCGCCCCGCGCACGCGCCAGCAGCGCGCCGGCGTCCGTCCGGCCGCCGGTGCGCCGCGCCTCTTCCTCCACGGCCCGTACCAACAGCCGTTCGGCGTCGGCCCGATGGCTGTCCCGCATCGCCATACGTCCCCCTCGTGTGTCGCCCGTCGGCCGCTCGTGGCCGCGTCCGTCGTGTGGACCGCCCAGTCTCCTGCGTCGGGCGCCCGCGCGACAGGGAGTCCGCGAGACTACGCCCCGACGGACGGGGACACGGCGCCGCCGGGCGCGTGTTTCTCTGGACGCTCAGGGGACCCTGGGGGGACCTGCCTCAGCGGCTCGGCGTGTGGGCGGGTTGTCGTCCGGCGCGGTCAGACGGCTGCCAGGTCGACGGCGACGGAGAAGGGCGCGGCGGCCTTGATCACGCCGGTGAACATCTCGCCGTCCCGGTAAGCCTTGGCGGCGGGGTCGAGGACGTAGGTGTAGACGATCGGGACACCGGTCGCGGCCTGCTCGATGCGCCAGTAGAAGGGGATGCCGGCCTTGGCGTACTGGTCCACCTTCACGATCCGGTCGGTGGTCTCCGAGCCGGGCGACACGACCTCCACCACCAGGAGTACATGTTCGGGGCGGGTGGGCGTGAGATCGATGGTCTCCGCCCGGTAGACCGCGACATCCGGACGACGGTTGGTGAGGGGGACGTCTTGCAGGCGGACGTCGAAGTCCGTGTCGGCGTTCCAGTCCGGGCCTCCGGCGGTGTCCAGGGCATTGGCCAGGATCCGGGCCAGCCGGTTGTGCCGCTTGGAGGCGCTCGGGCTCACGACGACCATCCCGTCCACGATCTCGATGCCGGCGCACTGCTCCTCGGACCAGGAGTCGTACTGCTCCGCGCTGATCTGCGTGTGCATCCACGCGGGTGCCACCATCTCGGCGGTCATGGTGTACCTCCTTCGAGGAGCTCCGCGGTTCCGGCATTGCCGGCCTCAGCCTACTGTCCTGTGCTGCCCGGGCGCCCGATGTGGAATCGGGGCGGAACCTTCGCGGGCTTCCTTGGCGGAGCGGGGCCCTGTGAGAGGCTGGATCGCATGAACCGGTTGGCTGGTGTGACCTCGCCTTATCTGCTTCAGCATGCCGACAATCCCGTCGACTGGTGGCCCTGGGGGCCGGACGCCTTCGAGGAGGCCCGGCGGCGTGATGTGCCCGTTCTGCTGTCGGTCGGCTACTCGGCCTGCCACTGGTGCCACGTCATGGCGCACGAATCGTTCGAGGACGCGGAGCTGGCGGCGTATCTGAACGAGCACTTCGTGGCCGTGAAGGTCGACCGCGAGGAGCGGCCCGACGTCGACGCCGTGTACATGGAGGCCGTGCAGGCCGCGACCGGTCAGGGCGGCTGGCCGATGACCGTCTTCCTCACCGCGGACGCCGAACCCTTCTACTTCGGCACCTACTTCCCGCCGGAGCCCCGCCACGGCATGCCCTCCTTCCGGCAGGTCCTCGAAGGGGTCGCCGCCGCCTGGACCGGTCGGCGCGCGGAGGTCGCGGAGGTCGCCGGACGCATCGTCACCGATCTCGCCGGCCGCTCCCTGTCGCACGGCGGTGACGGCGGTGTGCCCGGCGAACCTGAGCTGGCGCAGGCGTTGCTCGCGCTGAGCCGGGAGTACGACGAGAAGCACGGCGGGTTCGGCGGGGCGCCCAAGTTCCCGCCGTCCATGGCCGTCGAGTTCTTGCTGCGCCACCACGCCCGCACGGGGGCCGAGGGCGCCTTGGAGATGGCCGCCGACACCTGTGCGGCGATGGCGCGGGGCGGGATCTACGACCAGCTCGGCGGCGGGTTCGCCCGCTACTCGGTGGACCGGGAGTGGGTCGTCCCGCACTTCGAGAAGATGCTCTACGACAACGCGTTGCTGTGCCGGGTGTACGCCCATCTGTGGCGCGCCACCGGCTCCGGCCTGGCCCGCCGGGTGGCGCTGGAGACCGCCGACTTCATGGTCCGCGAACTGCGCACGGCCGAGGGCGGTTTCGCCTCGGCGCTGGACGCCGACAGCGAGGACGCCGAGGGCCGGCACGTCGAGGGCGCCTACTACGTCTGGACGCCCGCGCAGTTGCGCGAGGTGCTGGGCGAGGAGGACGCGGCCTTCGCCGCCGGGTACTTCGGGGTGAGCGACGAGGGCACCTTCGAGGAGGGTTCCTCGGTGCTCCGCCTCGTGCGGTCCGGCCCGGACGAGGACCCGGCGCGCGTCGCGGACGTACGGGCCCGGCTGCTGGCCGCACGCGGGTCGCGGGTGCGCCCGGAGCGCGACGACAAGGTCGTCGCCGCCTGGAACGGGCTGGCCGTCGCCGCGCTCGCCGAGACCGGCGCCTACTTCGACCGGCCCGACCTGATCGAGCGCGCCACCGAGGCCGCCGATCTGCTTGTACGGGTCCACATGGGCGACACCGCCCGGCTCTGCCGCACCTCCAGGGACGGCCGGGCGGGCGACAACGCCGGGGTCCTGGAGGACTACGGCGATGTGGCGGAAGGATTCCTCGCGCTGGCCTCGGTCACGGGCGAGGGTGCCTGGCTGGATTTCGCCGGATTCCTGCTGGACATCGTGCTGGAGCGTTTCACCGGTGAGCACGGTCAGCTGTACGACACCGCGGACGACGCGGAACGGCTGATCCGCCGGCCGCAGGACCCCACCGACAGCGCCACCCCGGCCGGCTGGACCGCGGCCGCCGGCGCGCTCCTGTCGTACGCCGCGCACACCGGCTCCGAGGCGCACCGCACGGCCGCCGAGGGGGCGCTCGGGGTGGTGAAGGCGCTGGGACCGAAGGCGCCCCGGTTCATCGGCTGGGGGCTGGCCGTCGCCGAGGCGCTGCTGGACGGGCCCCGTGAGGTGGCGGTGGCCGGGCCGGTCGGCGGGGAACTGCACCGGGCGGCGCTGCTCGGGCGGGCGCCCGGTGCCGTGGTCGCCGCGGGGGAGGCGCCCGAGGGCGGTGGGGAGTTCCCGCTGCTGGTGGACCGGCCGCGGGTGGACGGGGCGCCGACGGCGTACGTCTGCCGGCACTTCGTGTGCGACGCCCCGGCCACGGACGTGACGGAGCTGGAGCGGAAGCTCGGCGGCTGAGACACGCGAGGAGGGCCCGGCCGTGGCGGCCGGGCCCTCCTCACGTACGGCGGGTGTGCTCAGCCGTGCTGGTAGGCGACCAGGGAGATGCCGACGTAGTGCACGACGAACGCCGCCAGCGTCAGCGAGTGGAAGACCTCGTGGAAACCGAACCAGCGCGGTGAGGGGTTCGGCCGCTTGATGCCGTAGATCACCCCGCCCGCGCTGTAGAGCAGCCCGCCCACGACGACGAGGACGAGGACGGCTATGCCGCCCGTCCGCATGAAGTCCGGCAGGAAGAACACTGCCGCCCAGCCCATCGCGATGTAGCACGGGGTGTAGAGCCAGCGCGGGGCGCCGACCCAGAACACCCGGAAGGCGATACCAGCCGCCGCCGCGCCCCAGACCGCCCACATGAGCGGCCGGCCGGTGGACTCCGGCAGCAGGAGCAGCGTCAGCGGGGTGTAGGTGCCCGCGATGATCAGGAAGATGTTGGCGTGGTCCAGCCGGCGCAGCACCGCCTCGCCGCGCGGGCCCCAGGTGCCGCGGTGGTAGACGGCGCTCACGCCGAAGAGCAGGCACGCCGTGAGGATGTAGACCGCGCAGGCGATCCGCGCGCGGGTGCTGTCCGTGAGCGCGATGAGGGCGATCCCCGCGATGAGCACCGCGGGGAACATGCCCGCGTGCAGCCAGCCGCGCAGCCGTGGCTTCACAGGGACGGGGGCGGTGAGCTCGACGGGCCCGGAGGCTGCGGCGGCAGAAGTCATGACCGCATGCTACCTACGCCTCCGTAGGTAACGGATTCGAGTGGCGATGGTCACGCCCGCTCACTTGGGCGGCCCTCTGGACATATGGGCGCGAGGAGTGGAACATCAAATGAGTGCGGTCGGTACCGGATGAGCGCCAGCATGGGGGACGAAGCATCCGGGCCGCAGCCCCCATGGGGCCTCTTCCACAGAAACCCACTCCAAGGAGCGATCGTGGCGCGCGACATCGCGGCTCCCCTCACTGTTCCGACCAACCACCGGGAGCTCGCCTCCTGGGTGGACGAGATCGCGGCAATCACCGAGCCGGACCAGGTGGTCTGGTGCGACGGATCCGAGGCCGAGTACGAGCGCCTGTGCGAGGAGCTCGTCGCCAAGGGCACCTTCACGAGACTCGACCCGGTCAAGCGCCCCAACTCGTACTACGCCGCGTCCGATCCGAGCGATGTCGCCCGCGTCGAGGACCGCACCTTCATCTGCTCCCGCAAGGAGGAGGACGCGGGCCCGACGAACCACTGGAAGGCTCCCGCGGAGATGCGCGAGATCTTCACCGGGGAGCGGGGCGTCTTCCGGGGCGCCATGCGCGGTCGCACGATGTACGTCGTCCCGTTCTGCATGGGCCCCGTCGGCTCCCCGCTCTCCGCGATCGGGGTGGAGCTCACCGACTCCGCGTACGTCGCCGTCTCGATGCGCACCATGACACGCATGGGCCGGGCGGTCCTGGACGAACTGGGCGACGACGGCTTCTTCGTCAAGGCCGTCCACACCCTCGGCGCCCCGCTCGCGGACGGTGAGAGCGACGTCCCCTGGCCCTGCAACTCCACCAAGTACATCTCGCACTTCCCGGAGGACCGCGAGATCTGGTCGTACGGATCCGGCTACGGCGGCAACGCCCTCCTCGGCAAGAAGTGCTACGCGCTGCGCATCGCCTCCGTGATGGCCCGCGACGAGGGCTGGCTCGCCGAGCACATGCTGATCCTCAAACTCACCCCGCCGCGTGGGGAGTCGGCGAGCCCGAAGTACATCGCCGCCGCGTTCCCGAGCGCCTGCGGCAAGACCAACCTCGCCATGCTGGAGCCCACGATCCCCGGCTGGACCGTGGAGACCGTCGGTGACGACATCGCCTGGATGCGGTTCGGCGAGGACGGCCGGCTGTACGCGATCAACCCGGAGGCCGGCTTCTTCGGTGTCGCGCCCGGCACCGGTGAGCACACCAACGCCAACGCGATGAAGACGATGTGGGGCAACTCCGTCTTCACCAACGTCGCCCTCACCGACGACGGCGACGTGTGGTGGGAGGGCATGACCGAGGAGCCGCCCGCGCACCTCACGGACTGGAAGGGCAACGACTGGACCCCCGAGTCTGGTTCGCCCGCCGCCCACCCCAACGCCCGCTTCACGGTGCCGGCCGGCCAGTGCCCGATCATCGCCCCGGAGTGGGAGGACCCCAAGGGGGTGCCGATCTCGGCCATCCTCTTCGGCGGCCGTCGCGCCTCCGCCGTCCCGCTGGTCACCGAGTCCCTGACCTGGCAGCACGGTGTCTTCCTCGGTGCCAACGTCGCCTCCGAGAAGACCGCCGCCGCCGAGGGCAAGGTCGGTGAGCTGCGCCGCGACCCGTTCGCCATGCTGCCGTTCTGCGGCTACAACATGGGCGACTACATGCGGCACTGGCTGGACGTCGGCGCGGACAAGGCCGACCAGTCCAAGCTGCCGAAGATCTACTACGTCAACTGGTTCCGCAAGAACGACGCGGGGAAGTTCGTCTGGCCGGGCTTCGGTGAGAACAGCCGCGTCCTGAAGTGGATCGTCGAACGCCTGGAGGGCACGGCCGAGGGCGTCGAGACCCCGATCGGCGTCCTGCCGGCCAAGGGCGCCCTGGACACCGACGGTCTGGACATCGACCAGTCCGACCTGGAGTTCCTCCTCACCGTCGACACCGACGTCTGGCGCGAGGAGGCCGCGCTGATCCCGGAGCACCTCGACACCTTCGGCGACCACACGCCGAAGGAGCTGTGGGACGAGTACCACGCCCTGGTGCGGCGCCTGGGCTGACCCCGATCCCCGCGGCGGGCGTCATGTCATCCGCCCTGACCTGTGGAAACGACCACCGCCGCGGCCCGGACCCGGAGCACCCCCTCACCTCTCCGGGCCGGCCCCCGCACCGCCCCGCCGGGCGCGAACCCGGCGGGGCGGTGTGCTGTGCGGGGGCGGGGGGCGCGCTGCCCGGCGGGCGATGCGTGGGCCAGTGCCTGTGGTGCCGGGCGGGACGTGTGGACCGGGCCGTCAGGGTGCGCCCACCAGGGCGGTGGGGTCGGTGGGGGACAGGGCCGCGGTGTGCGCGTCCATGGCCTCGGCGGCGAGGATCGCGACCGCCGTGTCGGCGCGGGACGCGGCGACCACCAGGGCCCGGCCCGCGAGGGCGTGGGCGCGGCGGCGCAGGGCCGGTGCCGGGGCGTCGGTCCGTCCGGCGTGGCGGGCGGGCGGGGCGCCCCGTAGCCGGGCCACCTGGGCCGCGATGCGGTCGCCTTCGGCGGTGAGCCCGAGTTCGTCGGTGACCGCGAGCAGGGCGCCGAGGTGCCCGGCGAGCTGGATGTCCAGCTCGTCCTCACGGCTGCGGTGCGGGAAATCGGCGTGGTCGGCCGATGTGTGGACCGATTTGGTGCGGATCGGCTCGTACATGGGTGGCCTCCTGACGTTACAGTCAGGCCATCCTATCTTAGATCCAGTCTAAAGTTGTGCATGATCCGGACAACTCCGGTTCGACCGCGCTCAGGGCTGGCTGTAACCGTCCAGGAAGCGGCCGATCCGGGTCACCGCGTCGGTCAGGTCCTTGGCGGGGGGCAGCGTGACCACCCGGAAATGGTCCGGATCCGGCCAGTTGAAGCCGGTGCCCTGCACCACCATGATCTTCTCGGCCCGCAACAGGTCCAGGACCATCTGCCGGTCGTCCTTGATCTTGAACACCTTGGGATCCAGCCGGGGGAAGAGGTACAGCGCCCCCTTCGGCTTCACACAGGTCACCCCGGGGATCCGCGTCAGCAGGTCGTACGCGATGTCCCGCTGCTCCAGGATCCGCCCGCCCGGCAGCACCAGGTCCTCGATCGACTGCCGCCCGCCGAGCGCGGTGGCCACCGCGTGCTGGGCCGGCATGTTGGCGCAGAGCCGCATGTTGGCCAGGACCGTCAGTCCCTCGATGTACGAGGAGGCGTGCGCCTTCGGACCGCAGACGGCCATCCAGCCGGAGCGGTAACCGGCGATCCGGTAGTTCTTGGAGAGCCCGTTGAAGGTGAGGACCATCAGGTCCGGGGCGACGGCCGCGGTCGGGGTGTGGGTGGCGCCGTCGTACAGGATCCGGTCGTAGATCTCGTCGGAGCAGACGACCAGATGGTGGCGGCGGGCGATCTCCGTCAGGCCGCGCAGCATCTCCTCGTCGTACACCGCGCCGGTCGGGTTGTTCGGGTTGATGATCACGATCGCCTTGGTGCGGTCGGTGATCCGGCGTTCGACGTCGGCGAGGTCCGGCATCCAGTCGGCCTGCTCGTCGCAGCGGTAGTGCACCGCCGTACCGCCGGCCAGCGAGACCGAGGCGGTCCACAGCGGGTAGTCCGGGGCGGGGACGAGCACCTCGTCGCCGTCGTCGAGCAGCGCCTGCATCGACATCTGGATCAGCTCGGAGACGCCGTTGCCCAGGTAGACGTCCTCGACTCCGAGGTCGATCCCCTTGGTCTGGTAGTGCTGCATCACCGCGCGGCGCGCGGACAGCAGTCCCTTCGCGTCGCCGTACCCGTGCGCCCCCGAGAGGTTGCGCAGGATGTCCTCCAGGATCTCCGGCGGGCACTCGAAGCCGAAGGCCGCGGGGTTGCCCGTGTTGAGCTTGAGGATGCGGTGGCCCGCCGCCTCCAGCCGCATGGCCTCTTCGAGCACGGGGCCGCGGATCTCGTAACAGACGCCGGAGAGCTTCGTTGACTGGATGACCTGCATGGCTGCGAGCTTACGACCGTGTTTCGCACGGTGCGCCCGGTGCGCGGCCGTGCCGGTCCCGCGACGGACGGCCCGCGCGGCGTCGGCTCTTCCATCGGCATGCCGCCCCGGCCGGGGACCGTGGGAAGGACCGGTCGGGGCGGCGCCGGGGCTTGGATTACGGGCGTGGCGGGCGGAACGGGTGAGATGCGCCACGCGGCGCCGGTCCGGGACGCCCCTCGGACACCGGCGCCACGCGGCGCCGCTCGGGCACCCCGGCCTATCCGGGCAGGACGGTCCCCTCGGGGAGCCGCAGGCCGAAGTCCTCGGACAGCACCCGCACGACCTCCGCCGCGCTGTCCAGCTCGCGCTCCTGGACCGTGCCGTCGTCCGCCGTGCGCACATAGGTCCGGCCGGAGAGCGCCAGGTGGAGTCCCGGCAGGGTGCGCTGGGCGTACACCACCTCCCGGAACGGTGAGCGCGGGTAGGTCGCCATGTGCCAGTTGGCGACCTCGAAGTCCGGTGCCTCGAAGGGCTCCAGGGTGAACTCGTACTGCGGCTCCCAGACGCCGCCCTTGTCCGTCTGCAACTCCCACAGCTCCAGCGGCCCGTCGTGCGGGGCGTGGACCAGGCGGTGGCGGCGCGGGGCGTCGGACAGCACGGCGTCCACCACGAGCGGGACGGGCTCCAGGAGCGCCCCCGTCGACCCGAAGCCGACGTCCGCCACGAAGGGCGTGGGCTCGTCCTCGGCCAGGACCTCCAGCAGCATGTGGGTCCGCGGCCGGACGTCACCGGGCGCCGCCCCGACGACCACCCGCGCGGCCAGCAGCGTCACCCGGAAGCCCAGCTCCGTCAGGGCGGCGGCCAGCAGGGTGTTCTGCTCGTAGCAGTACCCGCCGCGCGCGGAGCGGACGAGCTTCGCCTCCAGGTCGGGCACCGCGAGGGACGGGACGCCGCCGAGGGCGGACTCCAGGTTCTCGAACGGGATGCCGCACACATGCTTGCGGTGGACGGAACGCAGGACGTGCGCGGTGGGACGCCGCTCTCCGGTCCAGCCGATGCGGGCGAAGTAGGCGTCGAGGTCGAGTGTCATTCCCCGACAGTACGCAGACGGCTCAGATGTATCTCAAATCCGGTGCGGGCGCGGCCGGTCCGGGGCAGGCTCCCCGCATGATCGGTTTCGGCACGCAGACCAAGCACGACGGCGCCGCGCTCCTGGTACGGGAGGCGGACGCGATCACCGAGCGGCTCAGGCGGGCCCTGGACACCGCCCCGGACGCCGAGCGCCCCGGCCTGGAACGGGCCCTCGCGCTCGTCGCCGAGGCCGCCGCCGTCCCGGACGCCGAACTGCGCGCCCGGTGGGTGCGCCAGCGGCTCGACGCCGCGGGATACGAGGGGCCGCCCGACTCGGTGCGGGCCATCAAGACGCTGCGTGAGGCGGAGCCGGCGCTGAGCCTGCTCGCGGCGGTGGGGTACGCCAAGGAGACGGCGAGGGCCGAGAGTGCTCCGGGGGCGGCTTCCGAAGGGTGAAGGGCGGGCCGCCGGCGCGGACCGTCCCGGCGCGCCCTCACCGTTCGACGGGACGGGAAACGTGGCTGGATTTCGCCCCTTGTGGGGCGCCCCTCCATACAGAAGCATGCGCATGTCAAAACCGGAAGAACTCCGGTCACGGCATACCTGGAGGGGACCCCCACATGAAGAAGCCTCTCGTCGGAGCGTTTCTTTCCGTTCTGCTCCTCGGGGCGGGTGTCGCACCGGCGGCCGCCGCCGGGACGACGGACGCGCCGCAAGTCCGTGCCAAGGCGGTCAACTTCGCCGGCACTGTCGCGCTCAGCAACTGCTCCGGCTCGGTCGTCCGCGTGCCCGCGTCCCAGCCGGACGACCCCGCCCTCGTGCTGTCCAACGGCCACTGCCTGGAGACCGGCTTCCCCGGTCCCGGTCAGGTCCTGCTCAACCGGTCCTCGACCCGCAGCTTCACCCTGCTGAACGCGGCGGGCAGCGGCGTCGGCACCCTGCGCGCGTCCAAGATCGCCTACGGCACGATGACGGACACCGACGTCTCGCTGTACCAGCTGACGCGTACGTACGCCCAGATCGAGAGCTCCTACGGCATCAAGGCCCTGGAACTCGACTCCGCGCGCCCGGCGCAGGGCACCGCGATCACCGTCGCCTCCGGCTACTGGAAGCGCATGTACAGCTGCGCCGTCGACGGGTTCGCCTACCGCCTCAAGGAGGGCTCCTGGACCTGGAAGGACTCGGTCCGCTACACCTCCGCCTGCCAGACGATCGGCGGCACCTCCGGGTCCCCGGTGATCAGCGACACGACCGGCAAGGTGGTCGCGGTCAACAACACCGGGAACGAGGACGGCCAGCGGTGCACGGACAACAACCCGTGCGAGGTCGACGAGAACGGGGCCGTGACCGTCCGCAAGGGCATCAACTACGCCCAGCAGACGTACGGCATCGTGCCGTGCGTCGGCCCCGGCAACCAGATCGACCTGAACCGGACGGGCTGCGCCCTGCCCAAGCCGTAGGACCCCTCACCTCCCCAGGGGCGGTGGGACTCCCGCCTCCGCCCCTGGGCCTCGCCGCCGGGCCTCCGGCCTCCCGGCCCGGCCCCGCCACGCGTTCAGGGCCGGACCGGGCGCCCGGCTCCCCGTACCGCGCGGCCCGCCAGGACGGACGTGCGGCGGCCGTCCTCGATGACGAAGCGGCCGTCGATCAGCACGTGCGGGATGCCCACCGGCAGGGTGCGCGGCTCGTCGAACGTGGAGCCGGCCGCCACCGTGTCCGGGTCGAAGAGGACCAGGTCGGCGCGGTGGCCCTCGCGGACGAGCCCCCGGTCCGGCAGGCGCAGCCGCGCGGCGGGGCGGGAGGTCAGATGGGCGACGCACTCCTCCAGGGACAGGACGCCCAGCTCACGGACGTACCGGCCGAGATAGTGCGGGAAGGTGCCGTAGGCGCGCGGGTGCGGCTTGTCGCCCTGGAGGATGCCGTCGCTGCCCCCGGTGTGCACCCGGTGGCGCATGATCTCCCGGACGTTCTCCTCGTGGCCGACGTGCTGGAGGATCGTCGTGCCGAGCCGGTCCTCGGTCAGCAGCCGGCGGGCCGTCACCCAGGGCGCCTCACCACGCGTCCGGGCGGACTCGGCGACCGTACGGCCGACGTATCCGGCCAGCTCCGGCGCGCCGACACCCGAGATCTCGATGGTGTCCCAGTCGATGGGTACGCCGTGGCAGCCGTCCGAGCCCACGGACTCCAGATGGTGGCGGATCCGCTCGGCATCCGCCTCGTCCGCGAGCCGCGTCAGGACCGACTCGGGCCCGCCCGCCCCGGCCCAGCTCGGCAGCATCGCCACCAGCGTCGTGCAGCCGGGGGTGTACGGATAGGTGTCCAGCGAGATGTCGGCACCCGCCGCCAGGGCGTCGTCCAGCAGGGCGAGGAGGTCGGGGGCCCTGCCCTCGTTGACACCGAAGTTCATGGTGGCGTGCGCCAGGTGCAGGGCGCAGCCGGCGTCACGGGTGAGCCGGACCATCTCCTCGTACGCGGCGAGCGCCCCGGCGCCGTACGAGCGGTGGTGCGGGCAGTAGTAGCCGTCGTACCGGGCCACCACCCGGCACAGCTCGGTGAGTTCGGAACCGCTCGCGTACATCCCCGGGGTGTACGTCAGGCCTGAGGACATGCCGACGGCGCCCTCGGTCATCCCCTGGGCGACCAGGTCCTTCATCCGGACCAGTTCGGACTCGGTGGCCGGACGGTCCTCCCAGCCCACCGCGAGCATCCGCACGGTGCCCTGCGGGACGAGGTAGGCGGCGTTGACCGCGATGCCCTGGCCGCCGAAGTTGCGGTCCAGGCGGTCCAGGTAGCCGCCCACGGTGCGCCAGTCGAAGTCGACGCCGGAGCCGTCGCCGTTCCAGCCGGCGATGGCGCGCCGCACCTCGGACAGGGTCCGGTCGTCGGCGGGGGCGTAGGACAGCCCGTCCTGTCCGAGGACCTCCAGGGTGACGCCCTGGGCGGCCTTCGCGCTGTGGTCGGGGTCGCGCAGCAGGGCCAGGTCGCTGTGCGCGTGCATGTCGGTGAAACCGGGGGAGAGCGCCAGCCCGTCGGCGTCCAGGGTGCGGGCGCCGGTGGGGCGCGGGCCGTCGCCCTCCCGGCGGATCTCGGTGATCCGGCCGTCCGTGACACCCACGTCGGCGCGGTAGGAGGGCGCGCCGGAACCGTCGACGACGCGGGCGTCGCGGATGACCAGGTCCATGAGGGTTTCGCCTTTCGGGGCGGGGGCGGCCCGCCGGGGTCAGAAGAAGGTGCGGAGGTAGCCGGTGACGGTGCCGTCGGCCTCGGCCAGCGGGATCAGCTGCCACTTGTCGAAGGACGTGCAGGGGTGCGAGAGCCCCATGCCGACCCAGTCCCCGACCTCCAGACCGGTGCCCGCGTCCGTGCGGAGCCAGCCGTGCTGGTCGGACAGGCCGGTGACCGTGACACCGGTGGCCGGGCGGACCGAGCCGTCGCGCGCGGAGCGGATCACCTGCGCCTCGGGGAGGTCGAGGTCGTGGGCCGCGTCGCGCTTGCCCGCGTTGACGAAGGCCTGGTCGGGCGAGGGCCGCGACACGACCTGCGCCCAGAGCCGGAACGCGGGGCGCAGCGCGCCCTCGTCGGGGTGGCGGTTGAAGGGGGTGAGGTGGCGGTAGTGGCCGTCGTCATGACTGACGTACGCGCCCGAGCGCAGCAGCGTGCACACCGGGCGGCTCAGCTCCGGGACGTCCGCGAAGACCTCGGCGACCGTGTCGAACCAGGCGCTGCCGCCCGCGCTGAGGACGATCTCCTCGTCGGCGGCCAGGGCGCCGAAGCGGCCGGCCGCGTCGAAGCCGGCGGCCAGCGCCACGAGCCGGCCGAGCCACTCCCGTACCCGCTCGGGGGAGGCGTCGGGGACCTCGCCCTCGTACCCGGCGACGCCCACCAGGCGCAGCGTGGGTACGGCGGCCACGGCGTCGGCGACCGCCGCGCAGTCGGCCTCCGTGCGGGCGCCGGTGCGCGCGCCCTGCCCCGCTCCCAGCTCCACGACGACATCGACGGGGCGTGTGGCACCGGCCGCGCGCAGCGCCTCGTCCATCAGCTCGACGCCGCGCGCCGAGTCCACGTAGCAGACGAAGGTGAAGTCCGGGTCGGCGTCCAGTTCGGCGGCCAGCCACCGCAGGGCGACCGGGTCCACGACCTCGTTGGCCAGGAAGATCCGGCGGATGCCGTACGCCCGGTAGACCCGTACCTGGTGGGGGACGGCGGCGGTGATGCCCCAGGCGCCGTGCTCCAGCTGGCGGGCGAAGAGCTCCGGGGACATCGACGTCTTGCCGTGCGGTGCGAAGGCCAGCCCGTGCCGCTCGGTGTACGCCTCCAGGAGGGCGAGGTTGGCCTCCACGGACTCGGCGGAGAGCGCCAGCACGGGGGTGGTGAACCCGCCGGTGAACAGGTTCCGGCGCTCGGCCGCCAGGGCGCCGACGGTCAGGCCCTCCGCGTCGGGCGGCAGGCCCTTGAAGCGGTGGTCGACGCGTTCGTCGGCGAGTGCCGCGACGGCGTCCGCCACGGCTCCCGCGCGCGGCCGGTCCGTGGGCTGTCCGGCGGACCGGTCGGCGGGCTGCTGCTCGACGGCCAAGGGATCCTCCTCGGAGAGTGGGTGTTGCGCCATGTGCAACGGTCATTGCGCATATCGCTCGACGCTGTCTAACATCCGAGCCGATGCCGGGTCAATGGTCCCCACCGGCGCCCACGGCCGACCAGGAGGAGCCAGCGTGCCCGGATCCGCAGCCAGGACACCCGCCGCGGACACGGACGTCGTCTGCCTCGGCGAGTCCATGGTGACGTTCCTGCCCTCCCGGCCCGGCCGCCTCGCCGACGTCCCCTCCTTCTCCCGGACCATCGGCGGCGCCGAGTCCAACGTCGCCTGTGCCCTGGCCTCGGCCGGACACACCGTGACGTGGGTCAGCCGGGTCGGCGCGGACGGCTTCGGGGACCACCTCGTCGAGGCCGTCGGCGCGTACGGGGTGGACACCTCCGCCGTACGCCGCGACCCGGACCGCCCCACCGGCGTCTACTTCCGCACCGCGACGGACCGGGCCACCGACGTCCACGAGGTGGCGTACTACCGGGCGGGCTCCGCCGCCTCCGCGATGTCCCCGGACAACGTCCCCCGTGACGTCCTCTCCGGCGGCCGCGTCCTGCACCTGTCCGGCATCACCGCCGCGCTCTCCGCCGACTGCCTGGCCCTGCTCCACGACCTGACCGCACCCCGCCCCGGCCGCCCCCTGCTCTCCTTCGACGTCAACCACCGGCCCGGCCTGTGGCGGGGCCGCGAGCCGGGGCCCGAGGTGCTGCTGGAGCTGGCCCGCCGCTGCGACCTGGTCTTCGTCGGGGAGGACGAGGCGGAGGAGGTCTGGGGCGTCCGCGGCACGCGAGCCGTCCGGGCGGCGCTGCCCGAGCCGGACGTCCTCGTCGTCAAGCGGGGCGCGGAGGGCGCCACCGTCCTCTCCCGCACCGGCGGGGGACGCCCCGACACCGTGACCGACGTCCCCGCGCTCCGGGTGGAGGTGGTCGCCCCCGTCGGCGCCGGTGACGCGTTCGCCGCCGGGTTCCTCTCCGCCACCCTGCGCGGCCTGCCCGTACGGGAGCGGGCCCGGCACGGGCACCTGATGGCCGCCGCCGTCCTCACCGTTCCCGGCGACCTCACCGCACCCCCCGCCCGCCCGCACGCCGACCGCCTCGCCGCCCTGGACGACACCGCCTGGGGCACACTTCGTCTCGGCCCCGGCTGGACGGACGAAGGGGCGAACGAGGAGGCCGAAGCCACATGAGCCAGACCGTCGACCGCGCGCTGAGCATCCTGCCGCTGCTGGCCCAGGGCCCCGCCGACCTCGGCCAGGTCGCGGAGCGGCTCGGCGTCCACAAGTCCACGGCACTGCGCCTGCTGCGGACGCTCCACGAGCACGGGCTCGTCTACCGCCAGCAGGACCAGCGCTACCGGCTCGGCGCCCGGCTCTTCTCCCTCGCCCAGGAAGCGGTCGAGAACCTCGACGTACGCGAGATCGCCCACCCCCACCTCGTCGAGCTCAACGAGCGGTGCGGGCACACCGTCCACCTCGCCGTGTACGAGGAGCACGAGGTCCTCTACATCGACAAGGTGGAGAGCCGCTACCCCGTGCGGATGTACTCGCGGATCGGCAAGCCCGTCGCGATCACCGTCGCCGCGGTCGCCAAGCTGCTCCTCGCCGACCTGGCCGAGCCGGAGCGGCGCGCGATCGCCGAACGGCTCGACTACCCCATGTACACGTCCCGTTCGACCCCGAACGCAGGCGCCTTCCTCCGGGAGCTCGCCGTCGTGCGCGAACAGGGATGGGCCACCGACCTCGGCGGCCACGAGGAGTCCATCAACTGCGTCGGCGCGCCCGTCCGGGGCGCGGACGGGCGGGTCGTCGCCGCCATGTCGGTGTCCGCGCCGAACGTGGTCGTCACCGCCGAGGAACTCCTCACCCTCCTCCCGCTGGTGCGCCGCACCGCCGACGCCGTCAGCCGGGACTACTCCGGTACCACCCACACGAAGAAGGCATGAACCGCCATGACCGAGAAGACCGCTCTCACCCCCAGCACCCACACCACCCCGCCCGCGAAGTTCTCGCACGGCGTGCGGAAGGGCAACATCCTCCAGGTCGCCGGTCAGGTCGGCTTCCTGCCCGCCGTGGAGGGCCAGGCACCCACCCCGGCCGGCCCCACCCTGCGCGAGCAGACCCTCCAGACCTTCGCCAACGTCAAGGCGATCCTGGAAGAGGGCGGCGCGAGCTGGGACGACGTGATGATGATGCGTGTCTACCTCACGGACGTCGACCACTTCGCCGAGATGAACGCCCTCTACAACGCGTACTTCGAGGAGCAGGGCCTCACCGCCCCCGCCGCCGCCCGTACGACGGTCTACGTGGGCCTGCCCAAGGGGCTGCTCATCGAGATCGACGCCCTCGCCGTCCTGGGCTGAGCCGGGCCCTCCCGCCCGTACGGGCCTGCCCGCACCGTACGGGCCTGCCCGCACCGTACGGGCCTGCCCGCACGGTCCGGGACGCCGACAGCGCCGCCGGGGGAGCGGCGGCGCTGCGGGTCATCGGGGTGGGAGCGGGGGGTTACGGAAGGCCGTGGACGTGCGGGCCGACCGCGCCGGACCAGGCGTTACCGGCCGTGGCGTCCCAGTTCGTCGACCAGGTCATCGCGCCGCGGATGTCCGGGTACGTCTTGGACGGCTTGAAGGAACCGCAGCTGGTGCCCTTGGCGAGGCAGTCCAGGGCCGCGTTCACGACCGACGGGGCGACGTAGCCGCTGCCCGCGCCCCGGGTGGAGGCGGGGACACCGAGACCGACCTGCGACGGGGCGAGGCCGCCCTCCAGCTGGATGCAGGCGAGCGCGGTGAGGAAGTCCACCGAACCCTGCGAGTAGACCTTGCCGTCGCAGCCCAGCATCGAACCGCTGTTGTAGTACTGCATGTTGACGACGGTCAGGATGTCCTTGATGTTGAGCGCCGTCTTGAAGTACTCACCGGACGTGGACTGCATGTCGATGGTCTGCGGCGCCATCGTGATGACGAGGCCGGAGCCCGCCTTCGCGGACAGCGAGCGCAGCGCCTTCGTCATGTAGGTGGAGTTGAGGCCGTTCTCCAGGTCGATGTCGACCCCGTTGAAGCCGTACTCCTGGATCAGGGCGTACAGCGAGTCGGAGAACGCGTTCGCGGAGGCGTCGCTGTTGACCGAGACCGTGCCCTTCTCACCGCCGACGGAGATGATGATGTTCTTCCCCGCGGCCTGCTTGGCCTTGATGTCGGTCTTGAACTGGGCGACGGTGTAGCCGTTCAGGCCCGCCGAGTCCAGGTTGAAGGTGACGGCGCCGGGCGTGGAGGTGGCGTCCGCGAAGGAGACGGCGATGATGTCGTAGGCCGCGGGCACGTCGCTGAGCTTCTGGACGGCGGCGCCGTTGTTGAAGTTCTGCCAGTAGCCGGTCACCGCGTGCTTGGGCACGGAGGTCGAGGGGCCGGGGGTGTCCGACTTGGCCGTACGCCCGCTGACCGTGGCCGACTTGACCGACTCACCGGCGGCGTTGGTGGCGCTCACCGAGAACTGGTAGGCGGTGTCGGCGGCCAGTTGGCCCACCGTCGCCGAGGTGCCGGTGGTGGTGGTCGCCTTGGCGCCGTCCCGGTAGACGGTGTAGCCGGTGGCGCCGGAGACCGTGTTCCAGGAGAGGGCCACGGACGAGGACGTGGTGGTGCCGACGGTCAGCCCGGCCGGGGCGCCGGGGACCGCGGGACCGGGCTGGTCCGTACCGCCGCCGCCGTCCGGTCCGACGACCTCGACGTCGTCGGCGAGGTAGGCCGCCTGGCCGTACCAGCCGTGGGTGTAGACGGTCACCGAGGTGGTGGACGGGCCGGTGGTGAAGCTGGTCCGCAGCTGCGTCCAGCCGGTGCTGCCCGGCGTCCAGGTGGAGACGTCGGTGGTGCCGGTGCCGCTCGCGCCGAGGTAGGCGTACCCGCCCTGCACCCAGGAGCTCAGCGTGTAGGTGGAGCCGGGCTTCACGGCCACCGACTGGGCGCACCGGGCGTTGTCCTGGCCACTGGGGGTGGCCTTGAGCGCGGCGGTGCCGCCGTGCACGGGGGAGGAGACGGTCGTACCGCTGTTGGCGGAACAGGTCCAGCCGGTGAGGCCGTTCTCGAACCCGGCGTTCTTGGCGACGTTGATGTCCGCCGCCTGGGCGCTGCCGGCCAGCCCGGTCACGGACAGGGCTCCGGCCGCGAGCACGGCGACGGCTCCGCCGAGGAGGGGTCGGGAGCGGCGGCTTCTTCGACTGCTGCCTGCGGAGCGTTCCACTTGCTGCCTCCGGTGGGGGAGTTGGGGGATGCGGGCGGGAACGGTGGCCACCGTTGGCGCATAAACTGGTCCAGACCAATCAGGTTGTCAAGACCTCTGGCGGCACGGATGCCCGCGGGCCGTCGTCGGGAGGGCCGGCCGGGCCCCCTCGGACGGGCGTGCGGGCCGGGTCCGGCGCCCACGAGGGGGCACGCGTACGGGTGATGCGGCCGGGGCCGGGCGACCGTGACGGAACGGATTTCCGAATCGCCTCGGGAAAGCGTTCCCTATCGGCCCTGACGTGCGGGGACGAAATGCCGTGAGTTCAAACCTTCGGGGCGGGCGTAACCCTCCGCAGTGGTACAGGAGTTAACCAGCTCGGGCTACGCCCCTTTTCGTACGCGGGCCTTGCGAACGTACGTGCTGGACATCGCCGTTCTCGACCCCGATTCCTATTCTCTGCCTGGTGGGACGTGGCTAAAGTGCTGAGGAAGAAGTACCGAGCAGGAGCGATTGCGGCCCACGTCACCACGACGGCGGCCGAAGCCGAACGGGGAAGAGCGTGCCGACCGCAATAGCAGTGACAAGCGCCGATCTGGTGCTGCCGCCGACCGATCAGCACACCCCGACCGCCGCCCTCCTCCAGGCCCCGGGCGCACAGGATTTCGAGCCGGCCACCGGCGACATGCACCTTCTCCTGGAACAGCACGGCCATGTGATCGCCGTCTACCCCGCGGGGATCGACCCCGCCCATGAACGCCGGATGCACGCCGTCCGGTCGGTCCTGGAGAGCGACCGCATCGCCCTGCTCAAGGTGGACCTGCCCCCGCTGGGCGTCGCCGTACTGGTGCGCCAGTTACGCCAGTTGTCCCTCTGCGACTTCAGCCCCGGAGTGGTGGCGTCGGCCGCCCGGCTGCTGGCCCACTACATCCACGCCGGCGCCCTCCTCAGCTCGGTGGCCCGGCTCGACCGGGTGCCCGTCAGCCTCAGGACACACGCCAAGTCCTGGGTCCCCGGCGCCCAGTTCGCCGTACTCGCGTCCCCGCGCCCCCAGCTCGTCAGGATCGGCTCCGCCACCGAGCCGCCCGCCGGACCCGAGTACGGCACCCATCTGCTCGTCGCCCAGGGCCGGCTGACCTCCGACTGGGTACGGCAGACGCTGGCCCCCGCCTGGAACGTCCAGGCCGTCCAGGAGTGCGCGCTGCCCGCCGTGTCCCCCCGGTGGTGGGGCACCGGGAAACTGGTGGAGTTCGCCTCCTACCTCCCCGACGTCTCGGTGCTCTACCAACTCGTGTCCTCCGTCCGGCGGGAGAGCTGCCACTGGTGCGGAATGGAGCTGATAGGGGACCGCTGCGGATTCTGCTCGGCACCGTCGGCCCCGGCCGGCCGCACCCGCGCGGCGCGTACCCCGCACCACACGACCCCCGCGCTTCCCGGCCCCTGACGCGCGCCGTGCCCCGTGGCCCGCGCGTGCACCCGCCCGCCGCCCCCGATCCGAACCCAGCGAGGTCGTCCCGCCCATGAACTCCCGTCAGCGCCGCGGCGTGATACTCCTGATCCTGTCGGTCCTGTGCGCCTTCGGCGCCTTCGCCGGGGTGCTCTCGGTCATCAGCGACGTCAATTCCAAGGTGGGTCCGGAGGTCGACGCCTACCGGCTCAGGACAGCCGTCCCGCCCTACACCGCCCTGAACGAGAAGCAGTTCGAGAAGGTCTCGATGCCCAAACGCTGGCTCTCGGCCAACGCCGTCACCGATCTCTCGGAGATCAACGGCAAGATCGCGGTCACCGAGCTGAAGAAGGGCTCCCTGATGCAGTCCGACATGATGGTGCGCAGCCCGCAACTGCGGCCGGGGGAGCAGGAGATCGCCATCATGATCGACGCGGCGACCGGTGTGGCGGGCAAGATCCGGCCCAACGACAAGGTGAACATCTACGCCACCTTCGAGGGCGAACGGGAGGGCGACGCACCCCAGTCCAAGGTCATCGTCTCCAACGCCAAGGTGCTCGACGTGGGTGAACTGACCCCGCTGGAGCCCCGCAAGGACGACCGGAACCGGGCCACCGAGGCCGTGCCGATCACCTTCGCCCTCGACACCCTCGACACCCAGCGCGTCGCCTACGCGGAATCCTTCGCGCAGCACGTACGGCTCGCGCTGATCGCCCCCGGCAGCGACGGCACCATCCGCCCCGGCGACCGCACCTACACGCTCGACAAGGACAAGTGAGGACGGGATGACCACGAGAATCCTCCCGGCCGTCGGCGACGCCGACGCGGCCAGGTCCGTCATCACCCTGCTCAGCCAGCTCCCCGAGGCGGAACCGGCGGCCCCGGTCGGTGACTCGACCCAGCTCGTCGACACCCTCGCCCGGCTGGCCGGGGAGTCCGTCGAGGAGCTGCCCGAGGTCGTGCTGGTGCACGAGCGGATCGGTCCGGTGCCCGCCCTGGAACTGATCCGGGAGGTCTCCCTGCGCTTCCCCGCCGTCGGGGTCGTGCTGATCACGTCGGACGCCAGCCCCGGCCTCTTCGCCGCGGCCATGGACGCGGGCGCCCGGGGCCTGGGCACGCTCCCGCTGAGCTACGAGGAACTCGCCCACCGGGTGCAGGCCGCCGCCCAGTGGTCCACCGGGATGCGGCGCCACCTCGGGACGGGCGGCGACGCCCTCGCGGGACCCGGCGGCACCGTCGTCACCGTCACCGGGGCCAAGGGCGGCGTGGGGACCACCCTCACCGCCGTCCAGCTCGCCCTGGCCGCACAGGCGTCGGGGCACGCGACCGCCCTCGTGGACCTGGACCTCCAGAACGGCGACGTCGCCGCCTACCTCGACGTGCAGTTCCGGCGCTCGGTCGTCGACCTGGCCACGATCACCGACATCTCGCCCCGGGTGCTGTCCGACGCCGTCTTCTCCCACGACACGGGACTGGCCCTGCTGCTGGCACCGGGCGAGGGCGAGCGCGGCGAAGAGGTCAGCGACCGCTCCGCCCGCCAGATCGTCACCGCCCTGCGCTCGCGGTACGAGATCGTCGTCGTCGACTGCGGAAGCCAGATGAACGGCGCCAACGCCACGGCGATCGAGATGGCCGACACCGCCGTGCTGGTGACGACCCCCGACGTGGTCGCCGTGCGGGGCGCCAAACGCATCGTCCGGATGTGGGACCGGCTCCAGATCCGCAAGGCCGAGGAGACGGTCACCCTCGTCAACCGCTTCAGCCGCACCACCGAGATCCAGCCGCCGCTGATCCAGCGGATCACCGGAACCCGACTGGCGGGCACGGCGGTACCGGCCAACTTCAAGGAACTCCAGGGCGCGGTGGACTCCGGGCGCATGCACGAACTGGACGCCCGCTCCACGGTGAAACAGGCCCTGTGGGCCGTGGCCGGAGAACTCGGACTGGTGAAGGCCGCTCCCCGGGCGGCGCAGCGCGGCGGTGCGCTCCGCGGCGACAGGGGCGCGATCGGAGGCCGCAGGCGCAGGGGCGGCACACCCGGCGGGGGAGGCTGAGGCGATGCGGACCACGAGGGCGCGCGGGCGGATACCGGCACGGCCGGGAGGCGACCGGGGACAGCTGATCGTCGAGTTCACCGGGATGGTGCCCATCATCCTGGTGACCCTGGTGCTGCTCTGGCAGGCGGTCCTGGTGGGCTACACCTTCACCCTGGCCGGCGGCGCCGCGGACGAGGGGGCGCGCAAGGCGGCCGGCGCGGGCACCCACGGCAGTACGGCCGCCTGCCTCGACGCCGTGCACGAGCGGCTGCCCGGCGCCTGGGAGGGCTCGGCGGACATCGACTGCCACCTCGGCGGCAGCGGCGGCGTGGCCACCGCACGCGTCTCGCTGCGGGCCCCCGTGCTCTTCCCCGGATTCGCCGGGCTTCCCATCCCGGTCGTGGCGACGGCCGGCGCACCCGTGGAAGGAAGGTGACGCGGCATGAAGCCGTCACGGAGGCCGGGCCCGGCCGGGGCCCTGACCGGACGCCGCGGGGACCGTGGCTCGACCGCCCTCGAATACCTCGGGTTCCTCCCGGTGCTCATCCTCATCGGCATGGCCGGGCTGCAGCTGGGACTGGTCGCGTACACCGCCCAGCAGGCGGGCACCGGAGCCAGGGCGGCCGCCCGCGCCGCCTCGCAGGAGGACCTGTCCGCGTCGTACGACCGCGTCGGCAGGGCGTCCATGACCGGCTGGGTCGCCGGCCGGGCACGGATCGGCCCGCCGACCGGGGGCGACACCGTCACGGTGAAGGTCACGGTGGACATACCGGACGTCCTGCTCGGCCTGCTCGGGGGGCGGACGGTCGAGAAGTCCGCCACCATGCCGCGGGACTCCGCCAGCACGCGCCGCGACTGAGCGCACCCACCCCACCCGAGGAGTACCCATGAGCCTGCGGGCACGCATCACCGCCCCCGAGGAGCGCCCCGGAGGACGGGAGGACGGTCACCTGGTCGCCACGTACCGCGCGAAGCTCCTGGAGGAGATCGACCTCGCGGAGATGTCCTCGCTCGCCGCCGCCGACCGCCGGGCCCGGCTGGAACGCGTCCTCGGCCACATCATCAGCCGCGAGGGCCCGGTCCTCTCCACCGCCGAACGCTCCCAGCTCATCCGGCGGGTCGTGGACGAGGCGCTCGGGCTCGGAGTGCTCGAACCCCTCCTGGAGGACGCCTCCGTCACCGAGATCATGGTCAACGGACCCGACCAGATCTTCGTCGAACGCGCCGGCCGGGTCGAACAGCTCCCGATGCGCTTCGCCAGCCACGAACAGCTCATGCAGACGATCGAACGCATCGTCTCCACCGTCAACCGGCGGGTGGACGAGGCCAATCCGATGGTCGACGCCCGACTGCCCAGCGGCGAGCGCGTCAACGTGATCATCCCCCCGCTCTCGCTGACCGGCGCCACCCTCACCATCCGGCGCTTCCCCCGGTCCTTCTCCCTCCAGGAGATGATCGGCTTCGGCTCCCTCGACCAGCAGATGCTGCTGCTGCTCGCCGGCCTCGTGCAGGCCCGGTTCAACGTGATCGTCTCCGGCGCCACGGGCACCGGGAAGACCACCCTCCTCAACGCCCTCTCCGGACTCATCCCCGAGGGCGAACGCATCGTGACGATCGAGGACTCGGCCGAACTCCAGCTCCAGCAGAACCATGTGATCCGGCTGGAGAGCCGCCCGGCCAACGTCGAGGGCAAGGGCCAGGTCACCATCCGCGACCTCGTCCGCAACTCGCTGCGCATGCGTCCCGACCGCATCGTCGTCGGTGAGGTCCGCGGCGGCGAATCGCTCGACATGCTCCAGGCGATGTCCACCGGCCACGACGGCTCCCTCGCCACCGTCCACGCCAACAGCGCGGAGGACGCCCTGATGCGCCTCCAGACCCTCGCGTCGATGTCCGAGGTCAAGATCCCCTTCGAGGCCCTGCACGACCAGATCAACAGCGCCGTGGACGTCATCGTCCAGCTCACCCGGCATGCCGACGGCGCCCGTAAGGTCACCGAGATCGCGGTACTCGACTCGCACGGACGCGACCCCTACAAGATCGTCACCGTGTCCCGGTTCCAGGCCCGGCCGATGGGCACCGACGGAGTGATCCACGGCGAGTTCCAGGCACTTCCCCTCCCGCGCCGCATCGCCGACCGGCTCTACATGGCCGGACAGCCGATCCCCCAGGCCTACGGGGTCGCGCCGTCGGACGCGTACCTCGCCACCCGAGAGGCCAGATAGGTACTCCCCATGGACAACCTCGCACCGCTCACCCTCGGCGTCACCCTGCTGTGCTGCGTACTCGCCGTCGTGGGCCTGCACACCTACACGGCGGGCAAGGCCCAGCGCGACGCCCTCGTCGAGCGGCTCTCCTCGACCGGACCGACCGACCGGGGGCCGCGGCGCCGCTTCTCCGCGTTCGACCGCCGGCTGCGCCGTACGCGAGGGGGCCGCAGGATCGAGCTGAAGCTCGCCGCCACCGGCCTCGACGTCACCCCCGGCGAATACGTCCTCTACGTGCTCGGCACGGTGGTCGCCCTCTGGCTGATCGCGGCGTCCGTCCTCGCCGCGTTCTTCGGACCCCTCGCCGGGATCGTCGGCATCTGGGGCGCCAACACCTTCCTCACCTGGCACCGCACCCGGCGCACCGAGGCCTTCATCAGCCAACTGCCCGAGGTCTCCCGGGTCCTGGCCAACGCCACCCAGGCCGGGCTCTCCCTGCGGACCTCCATCGCCATGGCCGCCGACGAACTGGAGGCGCCCGCCGGTGACGAACTGCGGGTCGTCGCCGACCAGCTCGCCGTGGGCCGCAGCCTCGACGACGCCCTCGACGAACTCGCCGCCCGGCTGCCCTCGCGGGAGCTCGTCGTCCTCGTCTCCACACTGATCCTCTCCAACCGGGCCGGCGGCCAGGTCGTCTCCTCGCTGCGCAACCTCACCATCACCCTGGAGGAACGCAAGGAGACCCGGCGCGAGGTCCGCACCCAGCTCTCCCAGGTCAACACCACCGCGTACGCCGTGCCGGCCATCGGCGTAGGCGCGATGCTCCTCGTCAACTCGGTCCTGCCCGGAGCGCTCGACCGGATGACGGGATCGCTCCTCGGCCAGATCGCGGTCGTCGTCTCGCTCGGCCTCTACGCCCTCGGCTTCGTCGCCATCCGCCGCATTTCCAAGATCGACATCTGAGGAGGGGAAGGGTATGGAACTGCTGCTCGCGCTCGTCGTCGGCCTCAGCGTGTTCGGCGTCTTCAAGGGCGTACGGATGTACCGCGCCGAGGCCACCCTCCCCGGCGACCTCGCCCTCGCCCTGGAGGTCGGCTCCACCCGCACCACGGCCGTGGGATCCGGCATCGACCGGCTCGGCATGCGCTGGGCACCGCTGGTCCTGCGGCTGATGGGACCCAGGAGGGTCAACGAGAAGCGCCGCAGGATCGACCGGGCGGGCAACCCCGGCGGCCTCACCATCGACCGTTACGCGGCCCGCCGCGCCGTCTACAGCGGCCTCGGCGGATTCGCCGCCTTCGCGATGCTCGCCGACGGCAGGTACGTCATGGCGCTCCTCATGGTCGCCTTCGGACTCTTCTGGGGCGAGGTGGGCATCTGGGCCGCCGTCCGCAAACGCCGGGACGACATCGACCGCACCCTCCCCGACTTCCTGGACGTCCTCGCCGTCGTCGTCTCCGCGGGCCTCGGCTTCCGCCAGGCCCTGGACCGGGTGGCCGAGAAATACCAGGGGCCCTGGTCCGACGAACTGCGCATCACTCTGCGCCAGATGGACATGGGCGTCAGCCGCCGGCAGGCCTTCGACGAACTGCGCAGGCGCAACGACTCCGAACAGGTCGCCATGTTCGTCACCGCGCTCCAGCAGGGCGAGGAACTCGGCGCGCCCATCGTCGACACCCTCATCGCCATCGCGAACGACATGCGCCGCACCGACGCCCAGAACGCCCGGCGCAAGGCGGCCAAGGCCGTCCCCAAGGCCACGCTGATGGTCACCACCTTCATGATCCCCGCGACCATGATCCTCATGGGTGCCGCCATGCTCCTCGGATCCGACACCAGCCTCGGATCCCTCACCGGGGAGTGAGCGGCCACCGATGACGATCTCCGTGCGGCCGGACCCGCCCGAGGAGACCCGGCACACCGCCCTCGCCACCCCGGCGGGCCCGGCCCCCGCGGTCTCCCTCCAGGTCAACGCCCTCTCGGCGCTGGCCCGCCAGGTGTTCCTCTTCCGGCTGGCCATGATCGCCATCGGCACCCCGCAGGCCCTCGACAACACCGCCCCGGGCCTCGCGAGCTGGCTGGTCGCCTCGGCCGTCCTGGTGACGGTCGTCGGCTCGTACGCCCTCTACCGCGACTGGGAACGCTTCGGCCCCCTCCTCGTACGCTTCCCGCTGCTGCTCGGCGCCGACACGGTCTTCGGCGCGCTGCTCCTGTTCACCGCCACACCCGAGTCCACCCTCGGATACGCCGTCGTCTGCACCCCGTTGCTGGCCGGACTGCTGTACGGCTGGCGGGCGGCGGGCGTCTTCGCCGTACTCCAGATCCTGATCCTGGCCGCGGCCTACGGCGCCGACGCACACCTCCGCTCGGGGCTGGCCAGCGTGCTGCTGCTGCCGGGCTTCTGCGTGCTCGCCGGCGCGGTCGGCGTCACGTTACGCACCCTGATGCTGCGGGTCGGCACCGCCGGCCAGGCACTGACCGAGACCCGGGCCCGGCTCGCCGTGAGCGCCGCCGTCGAGCGGGAACGCACCCGGCTGGCACGGGAGATGCACGACTCGGTCGCCAAGACCCTCCACGGCCTGGCCCTGGCGGCGGACGGCCTGGCCCACTCCGCCGACCGGGTGGACCCGCGCACCGTCCGGCACCAGGCGGAACTGGTGGCCCGCTCGGCCCGGCGGGCCGCCGCCGAATCCCGCGAACTCCTCTCCGACCTGCGCCGGGAATCGGGCCTGGACGGCGGGGTGGACCTCGTCGGCGAACTCCGGGCCCGTACGGACGACTTCACCCGCCGCCACGGGACGCGCACGGTGTTCCGCACCCTTGGCGACAGCCCGGTACCCCCGGTGCCGCACGCCGTCGCCCGGCACCTGCTGACCGTCGCCTCCGAAGCGATGGAGAACGCCCACCGGCACGCCCGCCCCACCTACGTCGCCGTTCTGGCCGGGATCAAGGGGGACGTCCTGCGTGTCAGCGTCTACGACGACGGCCCGGGGCTGCCCGCCGGCACCACACTCGACGGCCTCCGGCGGACCGGTCACTTCGGCCTGGTCGGCATGGTCGAACGCGCGGCCTCGATCGGTGCCCGGATCCGCGTGGGCAAGGGCGAGGCGGCCAAGGGCACGGAGGTCCGCCTGGAACTGCCCACGGCCGCCCTGACCCCGCTCGCGGGGGCGGGGGTGCCTGTCGGGGTGGACCTGGGGGTGTCTTGCGGGGCGGACCGGGGGGTGTCTGCCGGGTTGTCGGGCCCGGGGGTGCGCGTCCGGTCGTCGGGCCCGGAGCCGCGCTTCCAGTCGTCGGGACCGGAGGTGTCTGTCCCGTCGTCGGGCCGGGAGCGGCCTGTCCGGTTGTCCGACCCGGAGGTGCCTGTCCCGTCATCGGACCCGGAGCGGTCGGGATGAACCGGGCCCGCCCGCCTGCACGATGCCGCTTCCGCCGCCGCTCCCCCGTACGTACCACTTCCGCAATCCGTCCCCACGATCCGAGAGGAGGCCGCAGAATGCCGGACGACGTCTCCCGCCCATCGGGCCCGGACGGGGCACCGCGCCCCCACATCGCCCCGCACACCTCCCCGCACTCCACCCACACCGGCGCGGACCACAGCGCCCAGGGGCTCCCGGCCGCCGGACGTACACCACCGGCAGCCGAGGCACTGCCACCGTTCCCCGGCGGGCCCGCTCTGCCGCCCCCCGGCACCCTCCGGGTGGTGGTCGCCGACGACAACCCGGTCGTCCGGGCCGGCCTCGGAGCCCTGCTCGGCGGCCGTGCCGACATCGAGGTCGTGGCGGACGCCGCGGACGGCCGCGAGGCCTACGACGCGGCCGTCCGCCACCGGCCCGACGTCGTCCTGCTGGACGTCCGGATGCCGGGCGTGGACGGCATCTCCGCCCTGCCTCATCTGGTGCGCGTCGCGCACGTGATGATGCTGACGTACAGCCGCGAGAGCGACATCGTGCACGAGGCGCTGCGCCTCGGAGCGTGCGGCTACCTGGTGCACGGCGAGTTCACGGCGGACCAACTGGTCCAGGCCGTACGGGACGCCAAGAGCGGCCGGGCGCACTTCACCGCGACGGCGGCCAACGCCCTGCTCGCCCATGTGCGCCAGGACCGGGACCGGGACCGGATACCGAGGCACCTTCCGGAGGGGCTCGGGGCGTCTCCGGCCACCGGCACTCCGAACGGGGAGCCGGGCGCTCCGTTCCGGTCGCCGGGCGGGGCGGCGCACGCGGGTCCGCGACCAGGGTCCGGGGGCGCCGGGCCGACCGACCGGCCGGAAGTGCTTTCGCACCTGCAACCCACTGTGGCACAGTCTTCGACTGACGGTGACCAGCATGGGCCGCCGATTCCCAACAGGGCTCAGTACCACCTGAGTTCGAGAGAGGCGGAGGTCATGGAACTCATCGCGTCAGGGATGAGCAACCACCAGATCGCCGCCACCTGCTTCATCAGTGAGAAGACGGTCAAGAACCACATCAACAGGATCTTCACCAAGCTGCACAGCGGCAGCCGCAGCGAGGCGATAGCCCGCTGGCTCGGCACGGCGCCGGGCCCGGGATGCGGTGTGAGGGGGACGGGTCACCATGGCTGACCGGAGAAGGGCGGGCTCGGACACGGAGCCGCCGGCCGACCCGCAGACCGGACAAACGGCCCCACACCCGCTTTGGGCCCGACTTTGGGCCCTGGGACCCTGCGCCGCACCACATGCGCAGCCCTACGTTGTTCCCGCCCCCCGCGCCACCGGCCAGGAGGAAGCCGGTTGCGCGGGGGACGCCACAGAAGCTCACGTGTCGGCCGGCACCCGGTCGGCCGAACCCGGAGGGGACCACCATGAGCAACCCGATGCTGAAGGCTTCCGTCAACGCCAAGGTCTGGGCGAACACGTCCGTCGCGCGCATGAAGTCCCGCGCGGACCGCGGACAGGGCGCTGTGGAGTACCTGGGCATCATCGTGGTGGTCGTGGCGATCATCTTGGTGCTCATGACGACGAACTTCGGCAATACGATCGCCGGCGCGATCACCACGCAGATCGGCAAGATCACGGGCGGCTAGTAGTCGCCGGACCGACCCGCGAGGCAGGGCAGGCATTCCCCATCTATGTCGCGGTGGTGGCGGGCCTGCTCTTTCTCGCGTTCGCCTACTTCGCCGTCGGCCAGGCTTCGATGAAGAAGAACGAGGCCCAGACCGCGGCCGACGCGGCCGCGCTGGCAGCCGCGCAGGACGCACGAGACGAATGGAGCTGGCCCCGAGCATTCGACCTCGACAGGTGGGACGACCTATTGAATGGCCGGGACATCGGAACACGGTCCTGTGCCGCTGCCTCCTCGCTCGCCTCCGCGAACGATGCGCAGACGGTTTCCTGCCAACCGGATCCCGCCGACTGGCCTGAGGCGTCCTACACCGTCACGGTCGTGACGAACAAGCCCGTGGGCAATTCGGTGATCCCCGGTACGGAGACACGGAAGGCAGAAGCCACCGCGCGAGCTGTGATCGAGCCGCGCTGCCGCGTTGAAGAGGACACGCGCCCCCGATCGAGTCCCTCGCAAAACGAGGACGGCGACACGGACGAGGCAGAAGCGCAGAAGGCGTACAAAGTGGCCTGCAATGGCGAAGACTTCACCATCGACACGAAGAACCTCGGTTTGCTGCCGGATCTGTCGGATCTCTTTTCCGTCCACCTGGCCGACAAGTAACTGAACGACATCGAGAGGACCACGCTGATGCGTGTAGCCATGACCGGAGCTCACCTCAAGAGGGCTGCCACTGCTGCCGCTTGCGTAGCCATGGCTGTCGCCCTGACAGCGTGTGGGGGCGACGACGGCAACGACGCGCCCAAAAATGAGCAGAAGCAACCGAATGCCTCGGCTTCAGAGGCGTCGCAGTCGTCTGACACCAGCGCCTCTGCCGACACGTCGGAGGTATTGGCCAGCGTATCGGGGCCGGGGGAGATCAAGCTGGAGGTCAATACGGCCACGCGTGATTCGGGCGGGTTCATCACGGTCAAGGGCAGCGTAACGAACGGATCGAAGCAGCAATTCGGGGCACAGGGTTGGCAGGGGAACGAGCAGGAGATGGTGAACAACGGCGCATCTGTCGCCGGTGCCTCCTTGGTGGATCAGGCCGGTAAGAAGCGCTATCTGGTTCTCCGTGATACGGACGGCCGTTGCCTGTGCACCAAGTTCACGACTGGCATTGCGCCGGGGGCCACAGCGCCCTTCTTCGCCCAGTTCCCCGCCCCTCCGGCAGAAACCACCGAAGTCGACTTCCAGATCCCCACCATGCCCACCGCGACCATCAAGATCTCGGGGTGACGACCGCCATGCAGCGACCCGCCTCCACCCCCATCCCCGCCCCCACAGCACCGCGCACCGCGGAACGCCGTCGTATCGCCCTCTGCGCCACCGTGGTCGTCTTCCTCGGTGCCACCACCCTCTGGGGTGCCGGTGGCGCGATGGCCGACGACAACCCCACGGCCGTCCCCAGCGCCTCGCCCCCGGTGGAGGTCGATGCCAACTCTCCCGGTCTGATGCTCGGCGACGGTGCCACGCTCGGCAAGGTCCGCGTCCTGGACATCAAGTCGATCGTCGAGGACATGGGGGGAGAGGAGCGCCGCGAGGACACGAACGCGGACATCACGTTGGCCCTCCAGGCCGAGGTCCTCTTCGGTAAGGACAGCGCGAAACTGAGCGGCGAGGCCAACGCCCGCATCAACGCCATCGCCGAAGAGATCAAGAACCAGAACGCCACGAGGGTGCGGGTGTTCGGCTTCACCGACAATCTCGGTACCTCCGCCCACGGGGACGTCCTGTCCAAGCAGCGGGCCAACGCGGTGCAAGGGGTGCTGGCCCCGAAGCTGCCGGACGTCACCTTCGAGATCCGGGGGTACGGCGAGCAGTATCCGATCTCCTCCAACGACACCGAGGAAGGCCGGAAGAAGAACCGCCGCGTGGAGATCTCCTTCCCGCGCACGGGCGGCTCCCAGAACTGAACACCCCAGGTCGAGGGCGAGGGCGAGGCCCGGGCCCGGGGCGCGGCCACCGACCGACCGGCAGGGGGCGCCGGGCCCCGACTCCGGCCCCGGCGCCCCGCCCCGAGGGCTCGCTGCCCCAGCGCCCCGCCCCGCCCCGCCCCGACGGAGCGCCGCCCCACCCCGCCAGACCGGCTACTTGACGGTGACGGACCCGACGAACGCATCGAGGTCCGACGGGCTCAGCGCCCCCTTGACCGCGTTGACCCGGATGGCGAACGGCACGTCCTTCGAGTCGACGCCGGCCACCACGACGCCCGTCATCCGGGTGCCCTTCGCGGGGGTACGCCCCTCGCCCGTGGAGGTGAACTCGTAGTCGATCCGCCGGGCTCCCCGGGCACTCTCCTCTCCCGCCAGCCGGACGTCCCGTGTGGCCTTCCGGGTCGCGCCCAGGCCGATCCCGGCGCCCGCCGCCGCGGCGGCCTCACCGGCGTCGTGGACGCCCGTGGCGAAGTCCAGCTGGACCGAGACCATGCCCGTGCGCACCCCGTCCTCCTCCCTGAGCGCCACGGCGGCGTTGGCCTCGCCGCGCTCGGCTGCGGGCTGTTCGGCGTACCCCTGGTCCTCGGGGTAGCCCACGGACACGCTCGGCGTGTCGAGGGTGCCCCAGCCGTCCGGGACCGACGCACCGGCCGCGCCACCGCAGCCGGTGAGGAGGGTCAGGCCGAGGGCGGCGGCACACACCGCGCCGAGTGCCCTGGACTTCGTCAACGTCAACGTCATCGCCTCTACGCCTCTTCGCCTCTTCGCCTTACGAGGGGTGCGGGTGCCGGGGGTGCCGACGGGGACCACGCGGTGTCCAAGGGCTCCGGGCGCTCCGGTGACCGAGGAACCCACCCGCGGGCCCCACGCCCCTTCCCGCGTGCTCACCGCGCGCAGTAGCTGTACGGGAGGTAGGTGCGCCGGTCACCCTGCGGCGCCCCGAGGAACTGCGCGTCGGTCAGTGTCTCCTGTTTGTGCTCGCCCGAGAGCGAGAATCCGAGGCTCATCCCGAGCGAGACCTCGAAGCCGAACTCCTGGGCGTCCGCCTCCCCGTGGTAGCGCATCGTGCTGGACAGACCCTCCTCGAACATCAGCTGCTCGAACGGGTCGTCGCCGGTGGGCCGTTGCTGCGGCGACCGGTCGCCGAACATGTACGCGAACGGGGCGGTGCTGTCGCCGGAGCCGTCCAGCCACTGCTCGGCGACGGCCCGTCTGCCCTCCGTGGCCTGGTCCGTCTCCTTGCCGAAGACGAGCGTGTCGGTCCGGATCCCGATGCCCGTGCCGCCGGAGGAGTCGGTGACACCGCCCTTGCCGCCCCGCTTGTCCGCGCCCTTCTCGCCGTTGTCACCGCCGATCTCGACCGTGCCGGAGACGGAGGCGTCCTCCACCGTCTGCGTCATGTCGATCCGTACGAGCGTGCCGGTCTTCTGGTCGCGGGTGACGGTGAGGGAGCCCGTGCGGACGCTCGTCACACCGACCGTGCCGCCCAGCGGCCCGGCGTTGCCGGTGGCCTCGGCCTCCAGTTCGAGCCTGGCGGTGTACGTGGCGGACTCGTTGCCGTTCACATCGTCCTTGGTGACGGTCACCTCAGGGGAGAACACGGCCTTGCCGCCCAGTTTCGCGCCGAGCGCCGTGTCGTCCCCGGCCTTGACGGCAAGGCCGCCGTCCGCGTACACGTCCAGGCCGATCGTCGCGTAGGAGATCTTCTTGTCGCCGATCCGCCTCTCGATGTCCTCCGTCTTCCCGGCCCACTTGGTGGCCGCGTACCAGTTGCCGCCGTAACCGCCGCTGTGGGTCATCGAGGTCTCCCACATCTTCATCTCCTCGATGTCGTCCCTCATCCGCTCGGCCTCGGCCTCGCTCGTGAAGACCCAGGTGTCGCCGTTCGTGATCCGGATGCCGCCGCCGATGTCGATGTCCGCCTTGCCCAGGTTCCCGAGTTTGACGCCCGGGGTGCTCGCGTTCACCCCGGCCGAGGCGGCGTCGGTGAACGTCATGTGGACGAGTCTGTCGTTCTCGTCCACCGTCCCGTCCCCGTTCACATCGGTGCTCGCCTGGCTGACCCGCTGCTGGAAGCCGTATTCCTCGCCCCACTCGAACCAGCCGATCTTGACCTTCCCGCCCGCCGTGTCGGAGATGTTCGAGATCTGGCAGAGCTTGGGTTCGTAGTCCGCGTCCGTCCGTGGTGCGGTGGTGGTGCCGTTCCCGCCCGCCACGCATCCGCCGCCCCCGGTGAGCGAGGTGATGGCGCAGCGGATGCCGTCGCCGATCCGGCCGCCCAGGCCCGCCAGGGCGAGCGCGCCGATCAGTGCCACGACCAGGACGACGACCCCGAGGTACTCCACGGCCGTGGCTCCGCCGTCGGACCGGCCGTACAGGCGCCGGGACGGCACGGGGGTCATGGGCGGCCGGCCGGCGCGGTCCTCCAGCAGCCGGTCCAGGGCCAGGCCCACGCAGACGCCGGTGACCATCGCCACCACCGGCATCAGGACGCCCTCGCTGTTCACCAGGTCCCAGGACACGGCGTATCCGTAGGCGAGCCCCGCCAGTGGCACGGCCAAGGTGGCGGACAGGTGCCGGGGGCGTGAGCCGCGGTGCTCGTCGGGCAGCGCGCGGGCCGACGCCAGGACGGTCAGTACGGTGATCAGCACGCCGGGCAGATGCAGCAGGGCCAGCCGCCAGCCGAACAGGTCGAGCCGTTCCCCGGTGGCCAGCGGCTCGACCAGTGTCCGCGACACGAGGAAACCGGCGGCGACGTAGACGAGGGCCCCGGCCGCCCAGCTACGGGTCAGCGCGAGGAACGGGCCGCCGCCGGGAGAGGGACCGGAGCCCCCGTCCGCCGGTATGTGGCCCGCGCTTCCGTCCGCCCAGCCGCCCCCACCGCTCACGGTCCGCCCTCTCCCCGGCACTCGCCCGTAGGCCCGTCCGGCGGGAGCGTACGGCCGGCGGGGCTCGGGCTGCCTGGGCCCTCGGCCCCAAATCCGGGCCCAACTGCCGGGCGCGGTACGGGCCTTACGGCCGGGGCCGCCGATGGGTCCCTGGGCCCATGCGGCAGGACCGAGACGCTGCCTACGCTCGCCGGTGAGCCGGTGAGCCGGTGAGCCGGTGAGCCGATGAGCCGGTGAGTTGGCCGGCAAGGTGCCGGAACGACGACGTGTCGCCGTTCGCGCTGCGACAGGGTGAGGTGTGCCATGGGTGCCGGCTTCTTCCACTCGTACCACCTGGGCTGGGCCCGCGCGGATGCCCTGACCCTGCTCTGCGACCTGGAGGCGGCAGGGCTCCGGATCGCGCATCCGGTCACCGGGCGGGTCCTGCTCGACAGCCATGACCCGGCCTCGCCCGCCCGCTCGGCCGGGACACGGTCGCGGGTGACCAGGGAGCAGTTCCTCTCCCTCGCCGGACTCGAACGGCTGGACACGGTCGGGGTGCGGCTGTGGGTCCGGCACGACCTGGACGTGCTGATGCGGATCCGCCGGGCCGGCGACCGGGTCGTGGCCGTCGAGTTCGGACTCGACGGGCTGCCCCCGCCGGAGCGGGAGAAGGCGGTGCGGGCCGTCCGGGCCGCCATAGGGCGGGCCTCCGTGCTGTGCATCGGGTTCGTCCTCGACCGGACGGGCGCGAACACCGGCACCGACTGGGACAGGCTCGTCGTCGCCGGTACGGCGCTGCTCGACGGCTGGCCCGACGCCGTCGCCGTACGGGAGGACATCGCGTTCCGGCACCCGCAGCTCGCGGTCCTGGACTCCGTCCACCGGTCGCCCTGGCGGATCTTCGGAAGCGCGGCCCTGAGCGTCTGAGGTGCGGGAGCCGGGCCGCCCGCCGGGGCGCCGTGTCCTTCGGGCGGGTCGTGGCGGGTGGGTGCGCGAGGGCGGCCGGTGGCCCGGTGGCCATAATCGGCCTATGCCCGACAACCAGACCCTGCCCCGGCCTGCCCCCGGCACACCGCCCCCCGCCGAGGGCCTGCGGCCGCGTGCCAGGGCCGCGCTCACCGCCGCCGCCCCCGCCCTCGCGGCGTACGCGGCGGTCCGGGCCGTCGGGCTGCTCGTCTTCCTGGTGTGGGCGTCGGCCGCCGGAAAGGACGCCTGGCACCTGCTCGGCGGGCGCTGGGACTCCGTCTGGTACCAGCGGATCGCCGAGAACGGCTACGGCTACACCGCCACCCTCCCCGACGGGACCCTCCATCCCGACCTGGCCTTCTTCCCGTTGCTGCCCGCCCTGGAACGGGCCGTCGGCGCCGTCACCCCGCTCACCCTCCAGGACGCCGGGATCACCCTCGCGTGGATGGCCGGGCTGGTCGCCGCGTGGGGGATCTACGCGGTCGGCGCGCGGCTGCGCGGCCGGCCGGCCGGGGTGGTGCTGGCCGCGCTGTGGGGGGCGTACCCGACGGCGTTCGTCCAGTCGATGGCGTACACCGAGACCCTGTTCACCGCGCTCGCGGCCTGGGCCCTGTACGCGGTGCTCCGGGACCGCTGGATCCTGGCGGGCGCGCTCAGCGTGCTGGCGGGGCTGACCCGGCCCTCGGCGGCGGCCCTCGTCGCCGCGCTCGCGATCACCGCGGCGGCCACCCTCGTGCGGGAGTGGCGTGCGGGGCGGCGGGAGGGACTGCCGCGCCGGCACACCCGCATGCTGGCCGGTGTCTGCCTCGCCCCGCTGGGCTGGCTGGGGTACGTGGTGTTCGTCGCGGTGCGTGAGGGCAGCCCGTTCGCCTACTTCGAGGTCCAGGCCGAGTGGGGCAACAGCATCGACGGGGGCCGGGCACTCGCCGTCTTCGTCGCCGGACTGCCGCTGCCCGCCGCACTCGGACTCTGCGCGGCGCTGGGGCTGCTGGGGTGGCTGGTGTTCCTGTGCGTACGGCAGCGGCAGCCGCTCCCCGTGCTGGTGTACGGCATCGCGATCGTCGTGATCTCGCTGATCGGCTCGGGATACTTCGGGTCCCGGCCGCGCCTGATGATGCCCGCCTTCCCGCTGCTCCTGCCGCCCGCCGTCGCCCTGCTCAGGCCGCGTACGACGGCGCGCACCACGGCCGCCCTCGTCGTGCTCGCCCTGGCCTCCGCCGCGTACGGGGCCTGGACGCTGCTGGGGTCCGGCCCGCCGTGAGCCGGTCGCCCGCGACGAGGACCCCCGAACTACCGGGGATGCGCCGGGGAGATCCGTACCCGGCGGCCCGGACGCAGCCCCCATCCCTCCATCGCGCCGCCCTCGGACTCCAGCACATGACGGGCCCGCGGCCTCGGCAGACCGAGCCGGCCGGGCTTCATCGTGCGGACGGCGAGGACCCTGAAGTCCCGGTCCAGATAGGCCACATCGATGGTGAACCGCATCCGGAAGGTGTGCACGCCCGCGCACGGGGTGATCAGCAGCGCCCCGTCCACCCCGTCCGCCCCGAGCAGCCCCCTCGCCCGTGCCCGGTAGGAGGCCGCGATCCGCAGCGGTATCGCGTGCGGCCGCGCGCCGGACGCCCTCCCGTCCGGCTCCGGCCCCGCGTTCCCGGCCGCGCTTTCGTCCACACCCGCCTCCGTGACCGTGGACGTGTCCGTCCCGACCGTCAGCGTGCCCCTGCCGTCGCGCCATCTCCCCATGGGCCCCGACCGTAGCCCTCGTGGCGCGGGGGTGGGTCCACAACGGTGCGCGCTGGGCCCCCGGACCCAAGACCGGTGTGGGGCGGGCGGATTAGGGTCCGTCCCGTGGACGCCACACTGATCGCGGTCGCCGGTTTCTGGGGCGCCGCCACCGGACTGCTGTTACCACGGGCCGCGTACCGGTTCTCCGTCGAGCCCGAGGAGCCGTGGCGGGACGCCTGCCCGGCCGGACACGCGCTCACCGGTCGCGGCCGTGGCTGGATCGGCCCGGCCGTCTGCGCGAGATGCGCCGTGCCTGTCCGTCCGGGCGGTACGGCCCCCGGGCCCGGCGCGGAGGCCGGAGCCGAGCCCGGTCCGGAGGCCGCCGCCCCCGCCGGAGCCGAGCCCGGCCCGAGCAGCGTCGTACCGGCCGGGCGTCCCCGTTACGCCCCCGGCGTGCTTGCCCCGGCCGTCACCGTGCTCGTCTGCGCGCTACTCGCCTGGGCCGTCGGGCCCCGGCCCGAACTCGCCGTGTGGCTGGCGGCCGCGCCCGTGGCGGTACTCCTCTGCGTCGTCGACCGCCGGGTGCACCGGCTGCCCGATGCGCTGACCCTGCCGCTGGCCGCCGCGGTGACCCTGCTCCTCGGGGGAGTGACGCTGCTTCCGGGCCACACCGGCTCCTGGAGCACCGCCCTGCTGGGTGGCGTGGCGCTCGGGGGCTTCTACTTCCTGCTGTTCCTGATCAACCCCGACGGCATGGGCTTCGGGGACGTGAAGCTGGCCCTGGCCCTGGGAGTGGCCCTCGGCTGGTACGGCTGGGCGGTGCTGTGCACCGGCGGTTTCGCGGGGTTCCTGTTCGGCGCCGTGTACGGACTCGGCCTGCTGCTCCTGCGTCGGGCCGGGCGTACGACGGGCATCCCGTTCGGCCCGTTCATGATCGCCGGTGCGCTGCTGGGGCTGGTGCTCGGCGGGCTGTCCGCCTGATCCCGGCGAACGCGGGCCGGGCGGAAGCGAGTCCGGCGGAAGCGAGTCGGGCGGACGCGGGCACCACCACACCAGCCCCGCGCAGCCGTCCCGGCGCGGCGGCACGCTCGCCTCCGGCCGCACGGTCGTACGCTCGCCTCCGGCCGCACGGCCGTACGCCCGCCTCCGGCCGCACGGATATACGGTCGCGTCCGGTGTGCGGCGCTGACACGATCTCCGTATGACCCCGCCGAACACCTCCCCGCCCGGCTCCGGTCCCTCGCCCGGCTCAGGCGCCTCGCGCACCCCGGGTTCCGACGAGCGGTTCGCCGCTCTCGTCGCGGAGGCCGACGCCGTCTCCGTCGACGGCTGGGACTTCTCCTGGCTCGACGGACGCGCCACCGAGCAGCGCCCGTCCTGGGGTTACGCCCGCGCCATGGCCGACCGTATGGGCCGGGCGACGGCCGCGCTCGACATCCAGACGGGCGGCGGCGAGGTCCTGGCGTCCGTGCCCCGGCTGCCGCCGCTGACCGTGGCCACCGAGTCCTGGCCCCCGAACGTCGCCCGTGCCACCCGACTGCTGCACCCGCGTGGCGCCGTGGTCGTCGCCGACCCGGACGAGCCGCCGCTGCCCTTCGGCGACAGCGCCTTCGACCTGGTGGTCAGCCGGCACCCGGTGACCACCTGGTGGGAGGAGATCGCCCGGGTACTGGCACCCGGCGGCACGTACTTCTCCCAACAGGTCGGCCCGGCCAGCGTGTTCGAGGTCGTCGAACACTTCCTGGGGCCGCGTACGGCCGAGGAGCGCACCGCCCGTGACCCGCACCGGGCGGCGGCCGACGCCGAGGCCGCCGGGCTCGACGTGCTCGGTCTGCGCCATGAGCGGCTGCGCGTCGAGTTCTTCGACATCGGGGCCGTCGTCTACTTTCTGCGCAAGGTCATCTGGATGGTCCCGGGCTTCACGGTCGCGGCCCATCTGCCCCAACTGCGCTCCCTGCACCGCGCGATCGAGTCGGACGGGCCGTTCGTCGCGCACAGCTCACGCTTCCTCATCGAGGCCCGCAAGCCGCGCTGAACGCCCGACCCGCCCCCGTGACAGGCGACTTCATAGTGTAGGTACTCAACACACCTGTGCGGTAAGCCGGATGCAACGGCGGCACCCGTTCCACCGTCCTACTCATGGGTAGTGCGACCCTGTTGTCCGAGCGCCAACGAAGGAGCGGGCCATGACGGTAGGAAGGGACACGTCCGGCGGCGGGATCAGCCGCCCGACCGGCCGTCGGCGCCACAGCAGAGCCGACTGGCTCACGGGCGCGCGGATCACCGCCGTCCACGGGTTGTTCTACCGGCCCGAAGGGCGCGCGGGGGAACCGGAAGCCGTCGAGTTCGTCCTCGACGGCGGTGCTTCGATCCTGCTGACCTGTGCCTTCGACGGAACGCTGGGGATCACCTCCGGCGCGTGGCCCGCCCTCCCCGACTGGTGCGTGCCCGCCGGCCTGTGGGAGTTCGGGCCTCTGCCCCAGCTGCCGTTGCCCCCCTACACCGGGGCCTGGACGGTCGTCGGCACGCACGAACGCCGGGACGCCCAGGACAAGGTGCACGAGGCGGTCTTCCGGTGCGAGGAGGGCGACTTCGTGGTCACCGGCGGGGACACCGTGACGATCCGCTTCGTACGCCTCTGATCCCGTCGCGGGGACGAACCGCCACCCCGGCCGCCCCCGGCCCCACTCGCGCACCCCGGCCTCGCCCCGGCCCCGGAACGGGCGGGGGAACCACTCCGGAACGGGACGGAAACCACGCCGGAACCGGCTGGAACCACTCCGGAACCAGCCTGGAAGCGCTCCCACGACGTGCTCGCAGCGCATTCCGGTGAATTCGGAGAGTAATTGTGGAGCGCCGCAGCACGCATCAGCACTTACGAAGGGTTATGGTGGAAACCCCCCCTCGGGCCGGTCCGTATCCCCCCCCCACGGACCGGCCCGTTTTTTGTGCCCCGCCCCTGGGCCGGGCACGCACCGGTCTCCCGACCGCTCCCGTGCCGTGCGGGCGCTCCGCCGCCCGGCCGTTCCAGGGCCGGAGGTCAGCCGCGGTTGGCCCAGATGTTGGTGCTCGCGGTGTCCACCGCGAAGGTGTCGATCTCCCTCAGTTCGTCGGCCGACAGCGCCGGGGCGCCGAGCGCGGCCACGTTCTCCTCCAGCTGCCGGACGCTCGACGCGCCGATCAGGGCCGAGGTCATACGGCTGTCCCGCAGCACCCAGGTGAGCGCGAGCTGGGCGAGGGACTGGCCGCGGCCCGCCGCGATGTCGTTCAGTCCACGCAGACGGCGGACCATCTCCTCGGAGAGCAGGCCCGGGTCGAGGGACTTGCCCTGGCTGGCGCGCGACCCCTCCGGGATGCCCGCGAGGTACTTGCCGGTGAGCAGTCCCTGGGCGAGCGGGGCGAAGGAGATGCAGCCCATACCGGCCGCCTCCAGCGCGTCGAGGAGCCCGTCCGCCTCGGTCCAGCGGTTCACCATGGAGTAGGAGGGCTGGTGGATCAGGGCCGGCACGCCCATCTCCCTGAGCAGCCGCGCGGCCTCGGTGGTCTGCGCGGCGTCGTAGGAGGACACCCCGACGTACAGGGCCTTCCCCTGGTGCACGGCGGAGGCGAGCGCCCCCATCGTCTCCTCCAGGGGCGTGTGCGGGTCGAAGCGGTGCGAGTAGAAGATGTCGACGTGATCGAGGCGCATCCGCTTCAGCGAGGCGTCGAGCGAGGACAGCAGGTATTTACGGGATCCCCACTCCCCGTACGGGCCGGGATGCATCAGGTATCCGGCCTTGGTGGAGATGATCAGCTCGTCCCGGTACGGCGCGAAGTCCTGGTGGAAGAGCGTGCCGAAGTTCAGCTCGGCGGAGCCGGGCGGCGGGCCGTAGTTGTTGGCCAGGTCGAAGTGGGTCACGCCGAGGTCGAAGGCACGGCGCAGGATCGCCCGCTGGGAGTCCAGGGCGCGGTCGTCGCCGAAGTTGTGCCAGAGGCCGAGGGAGACGGCCGGGAGCCTGAGACCGCTGCGGCCGGTGCGGCGGTACTCCATGGAGTCGTAACGCGACCCGGCGGCACGGTATTGGAGGGAATCAGTCACGATTCCCTCCTTATCACGGAGTTGTGACAGACCGGGTTGGGCCCCCGTGACCCGGCCGCAGTAATGTGGCGGCTTCGGGAAAAGCCGGTCCGCGTGTGCATACATAGGTGCGGACTGTGTGGCGATCCCCCGGGGACGGCCCCGGACCCCCGGCGACGGGGAGGGCGGGCCTGCGGCCCGTAAGGAACCGAGAGGGTGACTTCAGTGAACTTGCGCGACCTGGTGTACGGGCTCTACGCACGCCGGGTGGGAGGTCGCCTGGATCACGCCCAGGTGCCCAAGCACATCGGAGTCATCCTCGACGGGAACCGGCGGTGGGCCAAGGCGTCCGGCGGTTCGGCCGTGCAGGGCCACCAGGCGGGGGCCGACAAGATCTCCGAGCTCCTCGGCTGGTGCAGCGAGACCGACGTCGAGGTCGTCACCCTCTGGCTGCTGTCCACGGACAACTTCGACCGGCCCGAGGCGGAGCTCACCCCGCTGCTCCACATCATCGAGAACACCGTGCGCCAGCTGGCGGCGGACGGTCGCTGGCGGGTCCACCACGTCGGCACGCTCGATCTGCTGCCCCCGCAGACCCAGCTGGTGCTCAAGGAGGCGGAGGAGGCCACACGCGGCATCGACGGGATAATCGTCAACGTCGCCGTCGGCTACGGCGGACGCCAGGAGATCGCCGACGCCGTCCGGTCCCTGCTGCTGGAGCACTCCGAGAAGGGCACGACCTTCGAGGAGCTGGCCGAGGTCGTTTCCACCGACCTCATCTCCGAGCACCTCTACACGCGCGGCCAGCCCGACCCCGACCTGGTGATCCGCACCAGCGGGGAGCAGCGGCTCTCGGGCTTCATGCTCTGGCAGAGCGCGCATTCGGAGTACTACTTCTGCGAGGTCTTCTGGCCGGCCTTCCGCAAGGTCGACTTCCTGCGGGCGCTGCGTGACTACGCCGCCCGCCACCGCCGCTACGGCGCCTGACCCCGAGCCCGGCCCGGCGCCGGGCACCGACCCTCCCGGTACCGGGCCCGGCGCCGCTCCCGCCGGAACCCCGCCGGGCGCCGCGCCCCCAGGGGCCAGGGCGCCCAGGACGCCCCCGGACCGTCCGAGCCGATCCCCCCGCACACGGGAGCCCGAGCCGGCCCGTGCGCCTCGACCGCCCTCCCGCCTCCCGGAGAGCCCCCCGCATCCCCCGAGGACCCACCCGTACTCCCGGAGAACCCTCCCGCACCCCCGGAGGACCCACCCGTACCAGGGGGCACGCCCTCGCCCGGGGCGCCCCCTTACTCCGGACGGACCCGATCGGCCGCATGACCCGCAGGACAGGGGGGAATATTCCTCTCAGGTCGATGTCCGGTCACCAGCCAGGCGGACGTCGCAGCCCAATGAGCGGCGCCCAGCCCGCTCGCCCGGGAGGCCCTTTGCACACGAAGGACCGCAGCCCCTGCGGCCGACGCGGAGGGCCGGTGTCCGGCCCGCGCTCGGGGCCCGAACCCGGTCCGTCCTCTTCCTTCGGGAAGTTCCGCGACCTCCGTCGCACTCCCCGACCTCGTCCGAGGGGGTACGTCCTTCCGTGGTGACCAGTACCAAGCGCCGCATGTCCGACCGGCGCACCTATGTTCTCGACACCAGCGTCCTGCTGGCCGACCCCAACGCCATGACCCGGTTCGACGAGCACGAAGTGGTGCTGCCGATCGTCGTGGTCACGGAGCTGGAGGCCAAACGGCACCACCCCGAGCTCGGTTACTTCGCCCGGCAGGCCCTGCGCCTGCTGGACGACTTCCGGGTCCGGTACGGCCGGCTGGACGCCCCGATCCCGCTCGGGGACCTGGGCGGTTCGCTCCGTGTCGAACTCAACCACTCCGATCCCGGCGTCCTGCCCGCCGGCTACCGGTTGGGGGACAACGACTCACGGATCCTCGCGGTCGCGCGCAATCTCCAGGCCGAGGGGTACGACGTCACCGTCGTCTCCAAGGACCTCCCGCTGAGGATCAAGGCGTCCTCGGTCGGCCTCCTCGCCGAGGAGTACCGCGCCGAGCTCGCCATCACGGACTCCGGCTGGACGGGCATGGCCGAACTGGCCCTCCCCGCCGAGCAGGTCGACCTGCTGTTCACCGAGGAGACGCTGTACGTTCCCGAGGCCGCCGCGTACCCGGTGCACACCGGGCTGGTCCTCCAGTCCGAGCGCGGCAAGGCGCTCGGCCGGGTCACGGCCGAGGGCAACGTACGCCTCGTCCGCGGCGACCGGGAGGCGTTCGGGATCCACGGGCGCAGCGCCGAGCAGCGCATCGCGCTCGACCTGCTCCTGGACCCGGAGGTCGGCATCGTCTCGATGGGTGGACGGGCGGGCACCGGTAAGTCGGCGCTGGCGCTCTGCGCGGGCCTGGAGGCCGTGCTGGAGCGCAGGCAGCATCAGAAGGTGATGGTCTTCCGCCCGTTGTACGCGGTCGGCGGGCAGGAGCTCGGCTACCTCCCCGGTACCGAGGCCGAGAAGATGAGCCCCTGGGCACAGGCCGTCTTCGACACGCTCTCGGCGGTCGCCGGACGCGAAGTCATCGAAGAGGTGCTGGGTCGCGGGATGCTGGAGATCCTGCCGCTCACCCACATCAGGGGCCGCTCGCTGCACGACGCGTTCGTGATCGTGGACGAGGCCCAGTCGCTCGAACGGAACGTGCTGCTGACCGTGTTGTCCCGGATCGGGGCGAACTCGCGTGTCGTGCTCACTCACGACGTGGCCCAGCGGGACAACCTCCGGGTCGGCCGGTACGACGGAGTCGTCGCCGTCGTCGAGAAGCTGAAGGGTCATCCGCTCTTCGCGCACGTCACGCTCACCAGGTCCGAGCGTTCACCGATCGCCGCGCTGGTGACCGAAATGCTGGAGGACGGCCACATCTGACAGGAAACGTCCGGTCGATGCCGCCCGGCGGGCGAAGGATCCTAGTCGGGCGGCATCGTGCTGCGCTGTCATTTCCGGAAAACGCATGCTCCAAACGAGGTGTGACCTTTCCCACGCGACACAGAATTGCAACAGCGCGTGTCTCTCCGGCAGAGTCTTGCTTCCGTCAGGCCCCGCATACGGCACTCGGGCACCTCCTGGAGGTGCCACGCACCACACAACTCAACACTCGTCGTCCGTATGCCGCCCGCGAGCACCACGCGGCGCTTCCGTGAGGAAGTCGCCCACCGGGCCCGTGTCTCCCGTGACCCAAGCAGTAGGGAGGCCAGCGCCAGGGGCACATTGCGCCCGCGAGGTCACCTGAAGCGGGCGACGCTGGAAGGACACCGTGTGAGCCGGATCTCGGTCCGGGGGTTCGCTGTGGCATCCGCCACCGCGGTCACCACCGTAGGCGCCGTCGTAGGCGTTGCTTCGGGCAGCACTCCCGCTGCCGACGACAACAACTTCGAGGCGGCCGCAGCCGACACCACGCTGCTCGCAGACATCCCCGCGGGCCAGCAGGCCCAGGTCCAGACCGCCTCGCTGACGCAGCAGGCCGACGCGCAGGCCTCCGCAGCCGACGCCGCCGCCAAGAAGTCCGCCGAGGAGACGGCTCGCGTCCAGGCCGCCAAGGACGCCAAGTCCAAGAAGCAGGCGGCCGAGGACAAGCTGGAGGAAGAGCGCAAGGAGAAGGAGCGCAAGGCCGAGGAGGAGCGCGCCAGCCGGTCCTCGGTCCGCGACGCCTCCTCGTTCTCCGCCAAGGGCTCCTACACCGTGGCCGAGGTCCAGGCGATGGCCCGTCAGATGGTCCCGGCCGACCAGTTCCAGTGCTTCAGCAACATCGTGGACCACGAGTCGACCTGGAACTACCTCGCGGTCAACCCGTCCTCCGGCGCCTACGGTCTCGTGCAGGCCTACCCCGGGAACAAGATGGCCTCCGCCGGCGCCGACTGGCAGACCAACCCGGCCACCCAGATCAAGTGGGGCCTCAGCTACATGAACGGACGTTACGGCAGCCCGTGCGGCGCCTGGTCCTTCTGGCTGGAGCACCAGTCGTACTGAGCAGACCGGCCGAGGCTCCCGCTCAACCCCGAGAAGCCCCGCACCGTCCTACGGTGCGGGGCTTTCGTGTGTACGGTCGATTCGAACTACTCCGGGGGAGTGATGGGAGCAGGCGGGGGAAAGGGAAACGTCATGTCTAAACTTCCGGGGTGGCTCGGCCGGTTGGGCGCCGGACTCACCGAGATCGGGGCGCGCCTGGAAGAACGCCGCGCCGAGGGCGAACACGAGGCGGACGAGCACGTGACCGACGCGAGCCCGCCCCCCTCGACACAGGCAGCCGTCGCCGACCAGGTGCCGCGCCCGCCCGACTACGCGCCCTCCGTCGCCGCCCGGCCCGATCCGGTCGTCGTCATCCCCTGGGGGATGCGCGTCGCCGCGGAGGCGGGCTGGCGGCTGCTGGTCCTGGCCGGCACGCTCTGGGTGCTCATGCGCGTGATCAGCGCCGTCCAACTGGTCGTCCTGGCCTTCGTCGCGGCCCTGCTGGTGACGGCGGTCCTCCAGCCCACCGTCGTACGGCTCAAGCGCCTCGGACTGCCCCGCGGGCTCGCGACCGCCGTCACCGCCGTGCTCGGCTTCGTCCTGATCGGCCTGGTCGGCTGGTTCGTGGTGTGGCAGGTGATGGACAACCTGGACACCCTCTCCGACCGGGTCCGGGACGGTATCGAGGAGTTGAAGCGCTGGCTGCTGGACAGCCCGTTCCACGTCACCGAACAGCAGATCAACGACGTCGCCAAGAACCTCAGCGACACCATCGGCACCAACACCGAGGAGATAACCTCCGCCGGACTCCAAGGCGTCACGGTGATGGTGGAGTTCCTCACCGGTCTGCTGCTGGCGATGTTCTCGACGCTCTTCCTGCTCTACGACGGCCGGCGCATCTGGGAGTGGTTCCTCAAGCTGGTGCCCGCCCAGGCCCGGCCGGGGGTGGCCGGTGCCGGTCCGCGCGCCTGGCGCACGCTGACCGCCTACGTACGGGGCACGGTCATCGTCGCCCTGATCGACGCGATCTTCATCGGGCTCGGGATCTACTTCCTCGACGTGCCGATGGCGGTGCCGCTGGCCGTCTTCATCTTCCTCTTCGCCTTCATCCCACTGGTCGGCGCCGTGGTCTCCGGGGCGCTCGCCGTGGTCGTCGCGCTGGTCACCCAGGGCGTGTTCACCGCGCTGATGGTGCTGATCGTGGTGCTGGCCGTGCAGCAGATCGAGGGCCACATCCTCCAGCCGTTCATCCTCGGGCGCGCGGTGCGCGTCCACCCGCTGGCCGTCGTCCTGTCGGTCGCCGCGGGCGGCATGATCGCGGGCATCGGCGGTGCGGTCGTCGCCGTGCCCCTGGTGGCCGTGACCAACACGGTGGTCGGCTATCTGCGGGCGTACGGGCGGGAGTCCGCGCTGCGGCACGCGCCCCGGCCGCGCGGGGCCACCGCGATCGCGCTCTCGCCGACCGAGGCGTCGGGCATCCCGTCGGCGGACCGCCCCGAGAGCCGTGACCGGGGGGACCGGCCGGAGCCGGACGGCGGCGGAGACGGCGAGCCGAAGCAGCGCTGAGGCCCCGCGTACCAGGAGAGGCGGCACCCACGGGCCGCCAACACCTGGGAACCGCACGAGGACACACGCACGAGAGGGCCCCGCGGACGGTCGGTCGTCCGCGGGGCCCTCCAGGGCGTGTTTCGAAAGTCCCGCCTGGCCCGCGACGCCCGGCACGCACGCTCGCCGCGTTGTCGGAGTCGCCCAAGTACGTCCAGTACGAGGGCGATCCTCCGCCTTGCGATCGCACGCACCGGACGCCGCGGGCCCCGCCCTCCGGGCGGACGGCGCTACTTTCGAAACACGCCCTGGTGCAACGGTACTGCCTGTACCGCTCCTACTGCTCGGCGAGTACGGCCTCGGCCTCCAGGGTCACGCCGACCGCCTGGATCACCGAGGCGATCTTGACGGCTTCCTGGACGGTCTCGCGGTCCACGCCGGCCTTGCGCAGCACCTGCTCGTGGGAGTCGAGGCACTGGCCGCAGCCGTTGATCGCGGAGACGGCGAGCGACCACAGCTCGAAGTCGACCTTCTCCACGCCCGGCTTGCCGATGACGTTCATCCGCAGGCCCGCGCGGAGGTTTCCGTACTCGGGGTCCGACAGCAGGTGCCGGGTGCGGTAGAAGACGTTGTTCATCGCCATGACGGCGGCCGCCGCCTTCGCCGCGGTGTAGGCCTCCTCGGAGAGGTTGGCCTTGGCCTCCGGCTCCAGCTCGCGGAGCACCTTCGGCGAGCGCGAGGCGATCGCGCAGGCCAGGACGGTGCCCCAGAGCTGCTGCTGGGGGAGCTCGCTGTTGCCGATGACCGAACCGAGGTTCAGCTTCAGGTCCTTGGCGAAGTCCGGTATGGCGGACTTGAGTGCGTCGAGTGCCATGTCCGTATCAGCTCACTCGCCCGAGAGGAGCGCGACCGGGTCGAGGGTGTTCTCGCCCTTGGTCCAGTTGCACGGGCACAGCTCGTCGGTCTGCAGGGCGTCGAGGACCCGCAGGACCTCCTTGGGGTTACGGCCCACGGAACCGGCGGTCACCATCGTGAACTGGATCTCGTTGTTCTGGTCGACGATGAAGACGGCGCGCTGGGCGAAGCCGTCCTCGCCCTCGATGCCGAGGTCGCGCATGAGCTCGTGCTTCGAGTCGGCCAGCATCGGGAAGGGCAGGTCGGTCAGGTCCGGGTGGTCCTTGCGCCAGGCGTGGTGCACGAACTCGGAGTCGCCGGAGAAGCCGAGGATCTGGGCGTCACGGTCGGCGAACTCGTCGTTCAGCTTGCCGAAGGCGGCGATCTCGGTGGGGCACACGAAGGTGAAGTCCTTCGGCCACGCGAAGACGATCTTCCACTTGCCCTCGTAGGTCTTGTGGTTGATCTGCTCGAACTCCTTGCCGCTCTCCAGCGACACACAAGCGGTCAGGTCGAACTCGGGGAACTTGTCACCGACAGTGAGCACGCGCACTCCTTGCTGGATAGGAATTCCCTTTTTGGGGGACTTCCTGGGGGTTGGACTGGCACCACCTTGGCACAGAGTGCATTGATCACGGAAATAGCTACACTCGCTCGTGGTGATCGGAGGTGCCTATCAGTGGGGTATGTACATCAGGCCAACAGGGCCAAACAGCCGAGCCTGTCCCAGTTGCGCGCCTTCGCGGCCGTGGCGGAGCATCTGCACTTCCGGGACGCGGCGGCGGCAATCGGGATGAGTCAGCCGGCGCTGTCCGGGGCCGTGTCCGCGCTGGAGGTGGCACTGGGTGTCCAGCTGATCGAGCGTACGACGCGCAAGGTGCTGCTGTCGCCCGCCGGGAAGCGGCTCGCGGCGCGGGCGGACGCCGTGCTGTCGGCCGTCGGTGAGCTGATGGAGGAGGCGGAGGCGGTGCGGGCGCCGTTCACCGGGACGCTCCGGCTCGGGGTGATCCCGACCGTCGCCCCCTATCTGCTGCCGACCGTGCTCAGGCTGGTGCACGAGCGCTATCCGGACCTCGACCTCCAGGTCCACGAGGAGCAGACCTCCTCGCTGCTGGACGGGCTGGCGGCCGGCCGGCTGGACCTGCTGCTGCTCGCCGTGCCGCTCGGTGTGCCCGGCGTCAGCGAACTGCCCTTGTTCGACGAGGACTTCGTGCTGGTGACGGAGCGGGGCCACCGGCTGGGCGGGCGGAGCGGCATCCCCCGCGAGGTGCTGCGGGACCTGCCGCTGCTGCTGCTCGACGAGGGGCACTGCCTGCGTGACCAGGCGCTGGACATCTGCCGGGAGGCCGGGCGCACCCAGGGCGGACCGGTGACGACGACCGCCGCCGGCCTCTCCACCCTGGTGCAACTCGTCGCGGGCGGGCTCGGGGTGACCCTGCTGCCGCGTACGGCGGTGACGGTCGAGACCGGACGCAACGAGGCGCTGTCCACCGCCCACTTCGCCGACCCGGCCCCCTCCCGGCGGGTGGCGCTCGCGGTCCGGACGGGCACCGCGCGGTACGCGGAGTTCGAGGAGTTCGCGGCGGCCCTGCGCGAGGCGATGACGGTGCTGCCCGTCCGCACACCGGACGGGAGCACCGCGGGCGCGACGGCCCAGGGGTGAGCGCGCTCCGGCCGTGACCGGTCCGCGCCCACCCCTGGGCGTCACTCCGTGTTCCGCGCGCGGGCCCGGCCCGTCACTCCGTCCGCAGGCCGTCCGGGCGCATCAGCCGCCACAGCAGCGGCAGCGAGAGCAGGGTGACGGCCACGATGAGGCCGCCGCCCGCTCCGGCGAGCGGCAGGAACAGCCACCACTCGGTCACCGGCTTGTCCAGCATCCACGTCAGGACGGTACCCAGCCCCGTCCCGCCCACGATCGCGACCAGGAGGCCGACGACCACGGGCACGGCGGTCTGCCACAGCACCGACCAGGCCAGCGTGACGCGCCTGGTGCCGAAGGCGACCAGGACCGACAGCAGCCGCTTGCGCTCACGCAGCTGCTCCAGCTGGTTGACCAGCATCGACAGGGCGATCAGCCCCAGCGTCGCCGCCGCGCCGAGCCGCAGCCCGGTCTGCACGCTCGCGTACTGCCGGTCGCGGGTCACCGAGTTCAGGGTGGCGACCCGCATCCCCGGGTCGATCCTGGCCGCCGTGTTCCGTACGTGCTCGGCCGCGTCCGGGACGCTCTCGTCGATCCGGATCTGCGCGATGGTCTGCGCGCTGGGCAGCGTACGGGGGTCGAGCGCCCCGACCGTGGCCAGGATGCCCCAGTGCTCGGAGCCGAGCGGATCGAGGCCGGCCCGCACCGTGCGGGCGTCGGCCGGCAGCGTCCAGAGCTGCGACTTCGCGCCCGGCATGTCCGCGTATGTGGAGTTGAGCTCGACCTCCTTGCCCTTACGGGCGGTCTGGTCGATCCAGTCGGCCTGTTCCTTGTCGTCCTTGGGGTGGGCGACAAAGACGTCTCCGTCCTTGCAGGAGCCGATGTCGGCCAGTTCCCTCAGGGTGGCGCAGTCGCCGACGGTCAGGGAGGTGACCGGCTGCATGCCGTCGGGGTCCTTCGGTTTCCCCGGCTTCAGCACATACGCCTCGACCGTGCCGATGACGGCCTCCACCCCCTCGGTCGCCTGGAACGCCTCGATGGTCCGGGCGGCCGCGTCGCCGTCGACCAGTTCGGAGAAGGTGTGGAACTGGGCCCGCGACGGGTCCTGCCCCGTCATCTCGTCGAACTCGTCGCCGACGGCCGCGAACATCATCTGGAGGGCCACCGCGCCCGCCACCGCGACCGTGATCCCGCTGACCGCGCGGGAGGCCGCGCCGCTGTTCAGCTGGAGCCGCCGTATGGCGAGCTGCCAGGGCAGCGGGCCGCCGCGCAGCCGCTTCACCGCCGCCTCCACCAGCCAGGGCAGCAGCAGCGCCAGCCCGAACAGGACCAGGACGGCGCCCCCCGCGATCGGGTAGGGGTTGACGGGCTCGAACTGCCCGACCTTACCCGTCGAGACCAGCACCGCGAGCCCGGCGGCGGGCACCAGCAGCCGCCACCACAGCCGCCGGCCGCGGCTGCCCGCGTGGCGTACGACGCCGAGCGGCTCGATGACCACCGAGCGCATGGCGACCAGCGTGACGAGCACCGCCGAGAGGGGCACCGCGACGACGACCAGTGCGGCCAGCCAGGTGGCCGGCGCCAGGTCGGACGGGAAGGCGCTGTGGTTCCACAGCTCCACGGCCCCCACGAACCGGCGGCCCACCAGGAAGAGCGCCCCGCCGACCAGCAGCCCGACGAGTGACCCGAACAGGGCCTCGCCCGCCGCGATCCGGCGGGTCTGCCGGATGTCGGTGCCGACCAGCCGCAGCGCGGCCAGCCGGCGGTCCCGGCGTTCGCCGCCGAACCGCACGGCGGTGGCGATGAAGATGGCCACCGGTACCAGCAGCACCACGCAGATGATGATGATCAGTACGACCAGGACGGGCGAGAGCGCCGTGTCCTGGGGGTCCACCCCGTACCCGGTCAGCCGGTGGCCGCCGGCGGCCTGGGTGAGGGTGTCGCTGCCCACGTAGAAGTACAGCTCGCCGGGCGAGAGCAGGCCGGTGTCGGCGATCGTCCCGCTGATCCGGTAGGGCAGCCGCTCCTTGAGGAGCTTCCCCTCGGAGGAGGCCAGCAGTTCCCTGAGCGCGGGGGAGACGACCATCTCGCCCGGAGCGGGGAATTCGGCGACGCCGGGCGGGGTGAGCGGATGCGCCCCCTCCGCACGCATCACGAACCCGCCGACCGTGTGGCCGCGGTACTCGGTCTCCGCGTCGATCCGCAGGACGCTGGTGTCCGACTTCTTCGCCGAGTCCGCGTTCCGCGAGGCGGTCGCCTCGTAGCGGGCGTCGCTCCGCGCGGACCGTTCGTCCAGCAGGTGGGGCACGGACGAGGCGACCAGCAGCAGTGCCACGCCCAGCCCGACGCCGACGGCGGTGAGCGCGGTCCGTGCCCAGCCCTCGCGTCCGCCCGCGGCGGCGAAACGTATCCCGAGGCCCAGGTCGCGCAGCCAGGTCATACGGCGTGCTCCAGATCACGGGCGCGGCCGTCGCGTACGACGATGTCGCGGTCGGAGTAGGCGGCGACCCGGGCCTCGTGGGTCACCAGGACGACGGCGGTGTTCGCGGACCGGGCGGACTCGGTGAGCAGTTCCATGACCCGCTCGCCGTTCAGCGAGTCCAGCGCACCGGTCGGCTCGTCGGCGAAGACCACCTTCGGGGAGGCGACCAGGGCGCGGGCGACGGCGACCCGCTGGCCCTGGCCGCCCGAGACCTCGCCGGGCCGCTGGGCGGCGATGTCCTCGATCTCCAGGCGCTCCAGCCACTCCCGGGCCGTGCGCTCGGCGTCCTTGCGCCGGACGCCGTTGAGGCGGAGCGGCAGGGCGGTGTTCTCCAGGCAGGTCAGCTCGGGGACGAGCTGGCCGAACTGGAAGACGAAGCCGAAGTCGGTACGGCGCAGGGCGCTGCGCTCGGCGTCCGACATCGAGGAGATCTCGCGGCCGCCGTAGGTGATGGTGCCCGCGTCGGGGGTGACGATTCCGGCCAGGCAGTGCAGCAGGGTCGACTTGCCGGAGCCGGAGGGGCCCATGACGGCGACGACCTCACCGGGGTGGACGGAGAACGAGGCACCGTCGAGCGCGGGCGTCGAACCGTAGGTCTTGTGGAGGTCCTGCGCGACGAGCAGGGAGCCGGCGGGGGTCACGGGTTCACCACCTCGGCGAGCTGGTCGAGGCGCGCGGCGGTCAGTTCCAGCCAGCGCAGATCGGCTTCGAGGTGGAAGAGGGCGTGGTCGCAGATCAGCTGGTCGGCGAGGTCCCCCTTGCGCTTGCGGTCGGTGAGGACACGCATCAGGCGCAGGTGTTCGGAGCGCTGGGCGTCCAGCAGGTCCGCGGCGCTGCGCCCGGTGAGCAGGGCGAGGACGACCTTGGTGTACAGGGTCGACTGGAGGTACGGTTCGGGCTTTTCGGGCTGGGCGAGCCAGGCGCCGACGTCCGTGATCCCGGCGTCGGTGATGGCGTAGCGCTTACGCTCGGGGCCGCCGCCGCTCTCGACGCCGTCGACCTCGACCAGGCCGTTCTTCAGCAGGCGGGACATGGTCGCGTAGACCTGCCCGTAGTGCAGAGGACGGTCGTGGCCGAACTTCTCGTCGAAGGCGCGCTTGAGGTCGTAGCCGTGGCGCGGGCCGGACTCCAGGAGTCCGAGCAGGGTGTGACCGATTGACATGCGGAGCACTGTACATGCTGTGTATACGCCGCATGTATACGGGTCCCTGCTTCCGGGTTCCCAGGTGGGGTGAGTGGCGTGATCAGGCCTTTTCGGTGCCGGAGGCGAGGGGCGGGGCGGGTGCCCGTGGTCCCCGGGTCACTCCGCCCCGTCGGCCGCCTCCTTCGGGGGCCGCCCCCGGCGGGGGATCGGCGCCGCGCCTCCCGGCAGCCGCCCCGCCTCCGCCAGCGCCCGCCGGAGCAGGAACTCGATCTGCGCGTTGGTGCTGCGCAGTTCGTCCGAGGCCCACCGGGCCAGCGCGTCGTGCACCACCGGGTCGAGCCGCAGAAGCGTCTGCTTCCGCTGCCGCCGGGCGGCACCGCCGGGACGGGGGGACCCGGCGGGAGCCCCCTCCGTCCCGGCCCCCGGTGAGGGCGTGCCCTGGTCGGTCACTGGTAGAGCGTGCCCGTGTTCAGGACCGGCTGCACCGCGCGGTCACCGCACAGCACCACCATCAGATTGCTCACCATCGCCGCCTTGCGCTCCGGGTCGAGCTCCACGATGTCCTGCTCGGCGATCCGGGTCAGCGCCATCTCGACCATCCCCACCGCGCCCTCGACGATCTGCTGGCGGGCGGCGACGACCGCTCCCGCCTGCTGGCGCTGGAGCATCGCCGAGGCGATCTCCGGGGCGTACGCGAGGTGGCTGAAACGCGACTCGATGATCGAGACGCCCGCCGCCCGGACCCGCGCGGTCAGCTCGACCGCGAGCTTCTCGGTGATCTCCTCCGCGTTCCCGCGCAGCGAGAGCCCGCCCTCGTCATGGGCGTCGTACGGGTACTCGATCGCGATGTGCCGGACGGCCGCCTCGGTCTGGGTGGCCACGAACTCCAGGAAGTCGTCGACCTCGAAGAGCGCCTGCGCGGTGTCGTCCACCTTCCAGACGACGATCGCGGCCAGCTCGATGGGGTTGCCGTACGCGTCGTTGACCTTCAGGACCGCCGTCTCGTGGTTGCGGACGCGGGTGGAGATCTTGCGGCTGGAGGTCAGCGGGTTGATCCAGCGCAGTCCGTCGTCCCGGATCGTGCCGACGTACCGGCCGAAGAGCTGGATCACGCGGGCCTCGCCCGGGGCGACCATCTTCACGCCGGTCATGCAGAAGAACGAGCCGACGGCGAGCAGCAGCCCGACGACGAGGACCGGAACGCCGACCGCGTTGTTGCCGTTCGACCCGACGATCCCGCCGACGACGGCCAGACCCACGCCGACGAACACGCCGAGGACGGTCAGGAGCAGTCCGAGGCCGCCGGGGATGGAGTGCGCCGTGGTCTCCCTGACCTGCGGAGCGGGCATGTCGGGTGTGTCCGGCGCGAGGCCGGGGCCGGGGCCGGCGGTGCCTGGGTGTTCCTGCGGTGCGGACATGGGTCCCCCGTTCCTGCGGCTTATCACCGCGCTAGCAATGTGATTACACATTACCGCTCTCCACAACCATGCGCACCCCTCGTGCGTCGGTTCCCTAGGAGACGGGTGCTGATTCTCACGTCCGGAAAAGGCCGGATCGCTTGCCTTTTGTCCAAGCTTTCGGTGTTAGCTGGCACGTCTGACCGGAGCGGTTCGAGCAGAGGAACAGGAGCACCACAGCGATGGGTCGAGCGGATGCGCGTCGGGCTGCCGGGAGCGGCGGCATACGCAGGCTCTTCACCTGGCGGAAGTTGCTGGGCACCTTCTTCGGGCTCTGCCTGCTGGTGATGGGCGGTTTCGCGGCGCTCTACATGTACGTGGACGTCCCCCAGGCCAACGCCCAGGCCGAGAAGCAGAGCAACGTCTACAAGTACAGCGACGGCACCCTGCTGGCCCGCACCGGAAGCGGGGTCAACCGGGAGATAGTGGACCTCTCCGCCGTACCGAAGAAGGTCCAGCACGCCTTCGTCGCCGCCGAGAACAAGTCGTTCTACCGGGACAAGGGCGTCGACCTCAAGGGCACCACCCGCGGCCTGCTCAACACCCTGACCGGCAAGGGCAAGCAGGGCGGCTCCACGATCACCCAGCAGTACGTCAAGAACTACTACCTCACGCAGGACCAGACGGTCAGCCGCAAGCTCAAGGAACTGGTGATCTCGCTCAAGGTCGACCAGAGCACGAAGAAGGACGACATCCTCGCCGGGTACCTCAACACCGTGTACTACGGGCGCGGTGCCAGCGGCATCCAGGCGGCGGCCCAGGCCTACTACGGGGTCGACGCCGAGGACCTCGACGTCTCCCAGGGCGCCTACCTCGCGGCCCTGCTCCAGGCCCCCAGCCAGTACGACTGGGCGGTCGCCTCGGCGACCGGCAAGAAGCTCGTCAAGGAGCGCTGGGCCTACACCCTGGACAACATGGTCGACGAGGGGTGGCTCGACCCGGCCGAGCGCGCGAAGCTGACCTTCCCCGCCCCCGACGCGCCCAAGGCGGCGCCGGGCATGGAGGGCCAGACCGGCTATCTCGTCGAGGCCGCCAACCAGGAGATGGCACGGCAGGGCGTCACCGGGGAGATGCTCGACGCCGGCGGCTGGACGATCACCCTCAACATCGACAAGAAGAAGCAGAAGCAGCTGGAGAAGGCGGTCGACCGCAAGCTGGAGAGCCAGCTCGACCGGAAGGGCAACGCGACCGACGCGACCGTCCAGGCGGGCGCCACCTCGGTGGACCCGAAGACCGGCAAGGTGGTGGCGCTCTACGGCGGCGTCGGCGCCACGGAGCACTGGATATCCAACGCCACCCGCCAGGACTACCAGCCCGCCTCCACCTTCAAGCCGCTGGTGCTCGCCTCGGCCCTGGAGAACGGGTCGAAGACCCAGGACGGCAACCTGATCGGCCTCGACACGGTCTACGACGGCACCAGCAAGCGCCCCGTCGTCGGCAGCGACACCCCGTTCGCCCCGCAGAACGAGGACGACATCAGCTACGACCACCCCACCGTCCAGAAGGCGATGGACAAGTCGATCAACTCCGTCTTCGCGCAGATGGTCGTGGACGTCACCCCGAAGGCCGTGAAGAAGACCGCGCTCGCCCTCGGCGTACCGGACAAGAACTTCCCCGAACGCCCCGCCGTCACCCTGGGCACCATGAACGCCTCCACCTGGGACATGGCGGGCGTGTACGCCACCCTCGACAACCACGGCAAGAAGGTCACCCCGACCATCGTCAAGTCCGCCGAGCACCGCGACCGCACCATGGAGCCGGTCAAGGGCATCGGCGACCAGGTGATCAGCCGGGCGTCGGCCGACACCGTCACCAAGGCGCTGACCGAGGTCGTGGACATCGGCTCCGGTCACGAGGCCAACACCACCGCCTACGACGCGGCGGGCAAGACCGGCACCTCCGAGAACAACAAGTCCGCCTGGTTCGCCGCCTACACGCCCGAACTCTCCACGGTCGTCGCCCTGTACGGCGAGTCCACCAAGGAGGGCGGCGGACAGGTCACCCTGACCGGTACGGCCAACTCCGGCCGGGCCAACGGCGGCGGCTTCCCGGCGAGGATCTGGGCCGACTACACCCTGGGCGCCCTCGGTGGCGGCTCCGACGCCACCTTCGACCTGGAGGGCGTGGAACACGGCGAGGCGCCGCCGGTGACCAGGAGCCCCTCCAGCACACCGTCGGAGACCGAGGCACCCGAGAAGACACCGTCCGAAACGCCCTCGGCGCCCACCACGAGCCCCAGCGGGACTCCCGGCGAGGGGGAGTCGTCCCCGGCCGAGACACCCGGCGACACGCCCTCCTGGACGCCCAGCGGATCACCCAGCGCACCCGAGTGGCCCGGCGGTGAGGACCAGCCGCCGGGCGAACGGCCGGAGAACGGCGTGCTCGGTCAGTGAACCGGAGCGGCCCGCCGGGCCGGTGAACACGCGGGGAGGGGCGGTGCCGTCGGGCACCGCCCCTCCCCGCTTCCCCCGGCCGCTACGAGGCGGGCACGGCCATCTCGAACCAGACCACCTTGCCGGTGGAGAGCCGCGTCGCACCCCACCGCCTGGCCATCCGGTTGACCAGGAACAGACCCCGGCCGCCCTCGTCCGTCTCCCGTGCCCGGCGCTGCCGGGGCAGCTGCGGGGCGTCGTCGCCCACCTCGCAGCGCAGGATGTCGGTCCGCAGCAGCCGCAGCGTCACCGGGCGCTCCGCGTACCGCACGGCGTTGGTGACCACCTCGCTGACCAGCAGTTCCACCTCGTCCGCGAGATGGTCAAGCCCCCACCGCCCGAGCGCCCTGCGAGCCAGCCGGCGGGCCCGGCCGGGGGCCGCGTCCTCCGGGTCCAGGAACCAGTACGCCACGTCGCTCGGCGCGATCCCGTCGAAACGGGCGGCGAGCAGCGCGATGTCGTCGTCCCGGTCGCCGGGGCCCAGCATGTCCAGCACGTCGTCGCAGAGCGCCTCCAGCGGCGGCGAGTGGTCGGGACCGGTCAGCCGGGCGGTCGCCGCCAGCCGCTCCCGCAGCAGCTCGATCCCCGTCCACACGTCCCGCAGCCGCGACTCCACCAGACCGTCGGTGTACAGCAGCAGCGTGGCACCGGCCGGGGCGTCCAGCTCGACCGCCTCGAAGTCGACCCCGCCGACGCCGATCGGGGCACCCGGAGGCACCCGCAGCACCTCGGCCCGGCCGCCCAGATGCAGCAGGACCGGCGGCGGATGGCCGGCGTTGGCGACGGTGATCCGGTGCGCGACCGGGTCGTACACCGCGTACAGGCAGGTCGCCATGCGGTCGCTGCCGAGCCGCTGCGCCTGCTCGTCCAGGTGGTGCAGGACCTCCTGCGGCGGCAGGTCGAGTCCGGCGAGGGTCTGCGCGGTGGTGCGCAGCTGGCCCATGATCGCCGCCGAGGTCATCGAGTGGCCCATGACGTCACCGACGACCAGCGCGACCCGGCTGCCGGGCAGCGGGATCGCGTCGTACCAGTCGCCGCCCACCCGTGCCGTCTCCGCCGCCGGGAGATACCGCGAGGCCAGGCGTACGCCGGTGGGCTGGGGGAGCGAGTCGGGCAGCATCGTGCGCTGCAACTCGTCCGCGATGTACGCCTCCCGCCCGTACAGCATCGCTTTGTCGATGCCCAGCGCGGTGTGCGTGGCCAGTTGGGCCGCGACGAGCAGATCACCCGCCTCGAACGGCGCGCGTTCGGGGCCGCGCAGGAACACGGCGGCACCGATCACCCGCCGCCGGCCGCGCAGCGGGGCCAGGATCGCCCGGTGGCCGGTGGGTACGGTCCGCCCGGCGCCCAGCAGCTCGGGCACCGCGACACGGGCCGCAGCGGAGTCCCCGAAGACGGGGCGTACCCCGCGCAGCACCTCGGCGAGCGCACCGCCCGTACGCACCTCGCACAGATCCGCGGCGGGCAGCAGCCCGGCCTGCGGGTCGGTGACGGGCAGCCGCAGCCGTTCGCCCTCGGGCGCCGTCTCGCTCTCCTCGGTGGTGAGGCGCAGCCGGTCGGTGCGGCGCAGCCGCAGCACGAACGGGCTGACCGGCCGCTCGTCGCCCACCGGGAGCGGGTCGCGCAGATAGACGAGTATGGCGTCGGAGAAGGTCGGCACCGAGGCCCGGCAGAGCCCCAGCACGATCTCGTCCAGGTCCATGCCCCGGGCGATCCGGCGGGTCGCCGCGCCGACGAAGCGCAGCCGGTCCCCCTCGCGGCGGATGGCGGCCTGGCCGCCGTCGGCGGGTACGGCCTGCTCCCCGGCGGCCGGTCCCTGACCGGGCACGGCGGGGTTCGGGATCGCGGCGGTGGCGGCCGGCAGGGTTTCCTGCTGCCGGGGCCGGGCTCGCTCCTGCGGCCGGGCCGCGAGCGGCTGCCGGCCTTCGTGGGAGGTGGGATGCTCCGTCACGCGTGGGATTCCGTCCGTCCGGGCCGGTTGTATGAGGCATTCACCTCGTGGGGCGCCACTGTGCCCCGGCGAGAGCGGTGAAAACAACGGCTGTCACCGGGTGCCCCGGGGGACGGGGCCGAAACCGTGCGGCCGCGCACCGGTCCCGGGCAGCCCGACGCGGCGGCGGGGCGGCGTTCGGCGAGCACGTCTCCACCCCCTCGTAGTGGTTCGTGCGACCGCGTCGTACGTCCGGTTCCGTGGACCGGGCGCGTGGCGCGCGTCGTGCGGTGACTTGTGGTCAGCCCCCGTGCACCGTAGCGGCGTTGGTGTGCGCCGGTGCGGTGGAACGGTTCATCGAGGGCGATCCTACGTTCGTCCCCCTGGGGTGCGACAAGGGTCTCACGACGGGGTGCGGGAGGGGGTGCGGTCCCAGTCATCCGGGAGCGGCGGGACCGTCCACCGCGGGTCGGGGCGCCAGTGCTCCCAGCCGTCCCGGAACGGCGCGCCCCACGCGTGGATCACCTCGACCGCGGCCAGACCGGCCCGGCGCACCCGCTTCGCCGTGTCCGGGTCCATCAGCCCGACGCGCTGGGCCTGGGCGAACTCGTCCTCGTCGAGCCACTCCCAGCTGCGGTCGGGATGCACCGAGATGTCCAGGAAATGATCCTGGGAATCCACCCCACCGGCCCAGCGCGAGCGGGGCTCCTCCAGATTGACGTACCAGTTCCGGAAGACCCAGCCGCGGTCCCAGAACAGCCACACCGACCAGGGGTCGCCCGGCCGCGCCAGCTTGAGCACGCCCGAGCCGAACCACCGCGAACGCACCGTGGTGCGCGGCCGGGTGTAGCGGGTGGCGAGCGGCTCGGCGTGCACCTGGGTACCGTCGGCGAGCACCGGTCTGACGCACTCCGTACCGGAGGCCATCCACACCGCGAGCAGGTCGTCGGTGTCCTGGACGACGGTCACCGGCCGGCAGATGTGCACCCGGCGCCCGTCCGCGTTGCCCCGGTAGCGCCAGAGGATGTGGTCCCCCGGGGCCCACCGCGCGCCGTCTCCCGGGCCCGCCCCGGCGCCCGCTCCCGTACCCGCTTCCGTGGCTGTCATGAAGAGATCTTAGGGACGCGGACGCCCGCGCGGTACGGGACAGGTCACGGCCGGGTCATACGCAACACGTCCAGGGCGTCGTCGAGCTGTTCCAGCGTCAGCTCGCCGCGTTCGACGTACCCTTCCGCCAGCACGGTCTCCCGGATCGTGGTGCCCTCGGCGAGGGACTTCTTGGCGACCTTCGCCGCCTCCTCGTAGCCGATGTACCTGTTCAGCGGGGTCACGACCGACGGTGAGGACTCCGCGTACCGCCGGGCCCGTCCGGCGTCGGCCGTGACGCCGTCCACCGTGCGGTCGGCGAGCAGCCGGGAGGCGTTGGCGAGCAGCCGCACCGACTCCAGCAGGTTCCGCGCCATCACCGGGAGCATCACGTTGAGTTCGAAGTTGCCCGCGGCCCCGGCCGCGGCGACGGTGGCGTCGTTGCCGACGACCTGGGCGGCGACCATCAGCACGGCCTCCGGGACCACCGGGTTGACCTTGCCCGGCATGATCGACGAACCGGGCTGGAGGTCCGGCAGGACGATCTCCGCCAGCCCGGTGCGCGGACCGGACGCCATCCAGCGCAGGTCGTTGCAGATCTTGGTGAGGGAGACGGCCACGGTCCGCAGCTGACCGGACGCCTCGACCAGCCCGTCACGGGCACCCTGCGCCTCGAAGTGGTCGCGGGCCTCGGTGAGCGGGAGGCCCGTCGTACGGGCGACCTCGGCGATCACGGCGGCGGAGAAACCGGGCGGGGTGTTGATGCCGGTGCCCACCGCCGTACCGCCGAGGGGCAGTTCGGCGAGCCGGGGCAGCGAGGCGGTCAGCCGCTCGACGCCGTACCGGATCTGCGCCGCGTAGCCGCCGAACTCCTGCCCCAGGGTGACCGGGGTGGCGTCCATCAGGTGCGTACGGCCCGCCTTCACGACGTCCGCGAATTCGGCTGATTTCCGCTCCAGCGAGGCGGCCAGGTGCTCCAGGGCCGGGATCAGGTCCGTACGGACGGACGCGGTCGCGGCGATGTGGATCGACGAGGGGAACACGTCGTTGGACGACTGCGAGGCGTTGACGTGGTCGTTGGGATGGACCGGGCGGCCCAGCCGCTCCGTCGCGAGCGTGGCCAGCACCTCGTTGGTGTTCATGTTGGAGGAGGTGCCCGAACCCGTCTGGAAGACGTCCACCGGGAAATGCTCGTCCCACCACCCCGCCACCACCTCGGCGGCGGCTTCCTGAATGGCGTCCGCGATGTCCGCGTCCAGCACCTTCAGTTCGGCGTTGACCTTGGCCGCGGCGGCCTTGATCCGGCCCAGCGCCTCGATATGGGCCCGTTCCAGACGTTGTCCGGAAATCGGGAAATTCTCCACGGCGCGCTGTGTCTGCGCCCGCCACTTGGCGTGCGCGGGGACTTTCACCTCGCCCATCGAGTCGTGCTCGACGCGGTACTCCGTGTCCTCGGCCGATCCGTCCATGGTGTATCAACCCTCCTGATGGAGATGAGCGTGCGGTGCGCGCCGCGTATTCCCGGAGCCACCGCCGCCAGTAAATACCGGGGGCGCGCCGACGGGCCGTCAGGAACGCGGCGAGCCGGGCCGGACGGCCCGGTGCCGGGAAACGCCGCGGGGGCGTTCCGGCCGCGACCGGAACACCCCCGCGGTGGTGGAAGCGGTGGGGCGCGTCAGCCCAGACCGGGGCCGCGCACCGGAATGCTGGTGAAGGTCGGCGCGGGGGCCGGCTCGGTGAAGAAGTCGTTGCCCTTGTCGTCCACGACGACGAACGCGGGGAAGTCCTCGACCTCGATCCGCCACACCGCCTCCATGCCGAGCTCCTCGTACTCGACGACCTCGACCTTCTTGATGCAGTCCTGCGCCAGCCGGGCCGCCGGGCCGCCGATCGAGCCCAGGTAGAAGCCGCCGTGCGCGTCGCAGGCGTCCGTGACCTGCTTGGACCGGTTGCCCTTGGCGAGCATCACCTTGGAGCCGCCCGCCGCCTGGAACTGGGCGACGTAACTGTCCATGCGGCCGGCCGTGGTCGGGCCGAAGGAACCGGACGCGTACCCCTCGGGGGTCTTCGCCGGGCCCGCGTAGTACACCGGGTGGTCCTTCAGGTACCGCGGCATCTCCTCGCCCGCGTCCAGCCGCTCCTTGATCTTGGCGTGCGCGATGTCCCGGGCCACGACCAGCGGGCCGGTCAGCGAGAGCCGCGTCTTGACCGGGTACTTGGTGAGCTCGGCGAGGATCTCGTCCATCGGCCGGTTCAGGTCGACGCGCACGACGTCACCGTCGGCTTCGAGCTGCTCGTCGGTGGTGTCCGGGAGGAAGCGCGCCGGGTCCTTCTCCAACTGCTCCAGGAAGACGCCCTCGGCGGTGATCTTCGCGGTCGCCTGGCGGTCGGCCGAGCAGGACACGGCGATGGCGACGGGCAGCGAGGCCCCGTGCCGGGGGAGGCGGACCACCCGCACGTCGTGGCAGAAGTACTTGCCGCCGAACTGCGCGCCGATACCGATCTTCTGCGTCAGCTCGAAGACCTTCTGCTCCAGGTCCTTGTCCCGGAACCCGTGGCCGGTCGGGGACCCCTCGGCGGGCAGCTCGTCCAGGTAGTGCGCGGAGGCGTACTTGGCGGTCTTCAGCGCGAACTCGGCCGACGTACCGCCGACGACGATCGCCAGGTGGTACGGCGGGCAGGCGGCCGTACCCAGCGAGCGGATCTTCTCCTCCAGGAACCGCATCATGGAGGCCTCGTTGAGGACCGCCTTGGTCTCCTGGTAGAGGAACGACTTGTTGGCCGAGCCGCCGCCCTTCGCCATGAAGAGGAACTTGTAGGCGCCGCCGTCGGTGGCGTACAGCTCGATCTGCGCCGGCAGGTTCGACCCGGTGTTCTTCTCGTCCCACATGGTCAGCGGGGCCATCTGCGAATAGCGCAGGTTGAGCTTGGTGTACGCGTCGAAGACGCCCCGCGACAGGGCCTCTTCGTCACCGCCCTCGGTCAGTACGTCCTGCCCGCGCTTGCCCATGACGATCGCCGTGCCGGTGTCCTGGCACATCGGCAGGACACCCGCGGCGGCGATGTTCGCGTTCTTCAGGAGGTCCAGCGCCACGAACTTGTCGTTCGAGGAGGCCTCCGGGTCGTCCACGATGCGCCGCAGCTGTGCCAGATGGGAGGGGCGCAGATAGTGCGAGATGTCGTGCATGGCCTCGGCGGCCAGCGTGCGCAGGGCCTCCGGAGTCACCTTGAGGAACGTACGGCCGTCGGCCTCGAAGGTCGAGACGCCCTCGGAGGTCACCAGCCGGTACGGTGTGGTGTCCTCTCCCAGGGGAAGCAGGTCGGAGTACGCAAACTCTGGCATTACGGCCATTCCTCACTCGGCGACAGCGGCTGACCTCCCTCGGGCAGCGCACCCACCAGAGTAGAGCGACGCGGGTCCGCCGGGCTTGTGAGGTAAGGCTCACCAGGGCCGGGCCCGCGGGAGCGGGTACGGGGACGGGCGCGGGGCCCCGGACGCCGGGGGCGGACCCGAGGGTCGAACGCGGGTCGCGGAGGGCAGGGTTCCGCTTGCCGGTGGCAGGGCGGTGGCAGCCGGATCCCGAGCGACGGCGGTCCGGGTACTGGTCGCGATCTATCGCGTTTGGGTAGTCTGGGGCGGTGGACCTCGAAAAGCAGCCCCAGCAGCCCGTCGCTCCGGCCGGTCCCGCGCCCGCCGGGCCCGAACCCGTGGGCATCCGTGCCTCGGACGCGGACCGCGACCGGATCGCGGACATCCTGCGGGAGGCCATGGCGGAGGGCCGGCTGACCGCCGACGAACACGCCGAGCGGGTCGACCTGGTCTACCGGGCGAAGACGGTGGGCGAGCTGGAACCGCTGGTGCGTGACCTTCCGGCGGCCGGACCCGCCCCCGGCCGGCAGACCGCCTCGCCCTACACCTACGGCCCCGAGGCGCCGTCCGGCCCCGCCGAGAACCTGGTGGCCGTCTTCAGCAGCTCGACACGCAGGGGCCGTTGGCGGGTGGGCGGCCGGACGAACGCCTTCGCCCTGTTCGGAAGCGTCGAGATCGACCTGACCGAGGCCCTTTTCGGTCAGCGTCTGACCGTCATCAACGCCACGTCGATCTTCGGCAGCGTCGAGGTCAAGGTGCCGGAGAACATCTCGCTGCACGGCAGCGGCACGGGTATTTTCGGCAATTTCGAGGTCGACACACTGGAATCGGCCGACCCTGAAGCCCCGGTGGTCGTGGTGAACGGCTATTCCGTATTCGGGAATGTCGAGGCAAAACCCAAGCGTGGCAAGCTGATTGCCAATCTCCACCAGCAGTTGCGCAAACACCTCGGCCGCTGAGCCGGCCCGGCCGATTCCGATCGCATTCCAGCCAGAAGGCGATCGGAACGCATTACGGATGCCGGGTCGCGGGGCCACTCAGTGCATAGGCGTGCGTACAGCGGGTAGGGACTGCTGCATCGTCTCTCGCTCGCGAAGCCGTCGTCAGGAGTGGACCGTGCTGCAACCGCCGCATCAGCCCCTGCAGGTCGCCGCTGTGCCGTCCCAGCGCCTTTCCGCGCGGGAGGATCAGGCGGGTCCCTGGCATGCGGAGGCGGTGTGCCGCCGGGACGAAGCCGGGCTGTTCTTCGCCCCGTCGAAGGAGCCGACCGCCGCCCGGCTGTCCCGTGAGGAGGCCGCGAAGCAGGTCTGCGCACGCTGTCCGGTGATGGTGGAGTGCCGGGAGCACGCGCTGATACAGCCCGAGCCGTACGGCGTCTGGGGCGGCCTCACCGCCGCCGAACGGCGCGTGGTGCTGGCCCGGAGGCGCAGGCGCGACATCGAGCTCACGGCCTCCCGTATCGCCGCGGCGGGCTGACACCGGCCCGCGGGGCCGCCCTGTACCGCCACGCCTCCCGTACTGCCGCTCGTGCCGTGCCGCCACCTGTCCCGTACCGCCGCCCGCCGCGCCCCGACGCGGCGTGAGAGCCGGCGGGGTCGCGGGTGGCGGGGTCGGTGATCCGGCCAGGACCGGAGCCGGAAGGCGGAGGGGCCCCGGACCGGAGCTACTTGGCCCGGTCGAAGTCGATCGCGCTGTAGGCGCGCAGCTTCGACAACCGGTGGGTGGAATCGATTCTGCGGATCGTGCCCGACTTGGACCGCATCACCAGGGACTCGGTGGTGGCCGTCTCCGAGCGGTACCGCACACCGCGCAGGAGCTCACCGTCGGTGATGCCGGTGGCCACGAAGAACACGTTGTCCCCGCTGACGAGGTCGTCGGTGGAGAGCACCCGGTCCAGGTCGTGCCCGGCGTCCAGCGCCTTGCGGCGTTCGGCCTCGTCCTTCGGCCAGAGCTTGCCCTGGATGACGCCGCCGAGGCACTTTATGGCGCACGCCGAGATGATCCCCTCGGGGGTGCCGCCGATGCCCATGAGCAGGTCCACGCCGGTCCCCTCGCGGGCCGCCATGATCGAGCCGGCCACGTCCCCGTCGGAGATGAACCTGATCCGGGCGCCCGTCTCGCGGATCTCCTTGACGATGCCTTCGTGCCGGGGGCGGTCGAGGACGACGACCGTGACGTCCTCGGGCGCCGAGTTCTTGGCCCTGGCCACCCGCCGGATGTTCACCGACACGGGCGCGTCGATGTCGACGAAGTCGGCGGCCTCGGGGCCGGTGACCAGCTTGTCCATGTAGAAGACCGCGGAGGGGTCGAACATCGCCCCGCGGTCGGCGGCCGCCAGGACGGCGATCGCGTTCGGCATGCCCTTGGCGTTGAGGGTCGTGCCGTCGATCGGGTCGACGGCGATGTCGACCTCGGCACCGGTCCCGTCACCGACCCGTTCGCCGTTGAACAGCATGGGGGCCTCGTCCTTCTCGCCTTCACCGATGACGACGACGCCGTTCATCGAGACGGTGGAGACGAGGGTGCGCATGGCCTTCACCGCGGCGCCGTCGGCGCCGATCTTGTCGCCGCGGCCGACCCAGCGCCCGGCGGCCATGGCGGCGGCCTCGGTGACCCGGACGAGTTCCAGGGCCAGGTTGCGGTCCGGGGCTTCCGGGGAGACCTCGAGCTGGGACGGCAGATGATGCTCGGACATCGGAGCGCACCTTTCTGTACGACGACGACCGGAAAAGAGGGTGCTGTGACTCTATCGGTAGGTCTATAAAATGAGCAGAGCGGGTCACGGATGAGCGGACGCCCGCCGGACGGCCGTCCGAGGGCCCATGCCACCATTGACCCCGTGGCAAGCAAGCGAGGCAAGCAGACCGTCCGGGACATGTTCCTGTCGATGCTCGTGATCACCGCAGTGGCGGGTGTCGCCTACATCTTCATCCCGCACGACGAGGAGGCCGACCCGATCAAGGCGGTCGACTACCGGGTCGAACTCGCCACCGCGAGGCGCGCGGCGCCGTACCCGGTGGCGGCCCCGGCCGGGCTCCCCGAGGGCTGGAAGGCGACCTCGGTCTCGTACCAGGGGCACAACGGCTCCGGCTGGCACCTCGGCTACCTGGACCCGGACCGGCGGTACGTGGCGGTGGAGCAGTCGACGGCCCCGGCCAAGAAGTACGTGCCCGTGGTCAGCCAGGACGCCAAGAACACCGGACAGACGCGAGAGGTCGCCGGGCAGGAGTGGGAGGTCTGGAAGGGCCCCAAGTACGACGCGCTCGTGCTGCACGCCGAAGGGGTGACGACCGTGGTCACCGGCTCGGCGCCCACCGGCCGGCTGGTGGAGATGGCCGAGGCCCTCGAAACGGCTCCGGAGCCCGCCGAGGACCCCTCGGCGCCCTCCGCGTCCTCCGAACCGGCCACCGAGTCGTCCTCCGGCGCGTCCACCGACCCGTCGAAGGCGCCTGCGGCTTCCTGACCGTGGCGCCCGTACCTCCCCGTGGTGCGTAGTGCCCATACCGCCCGCACACGGCATGCCGAAGGCCCCGCGACATCGACATCGCGGGGCCTTCGTCGTGCCGGTGCGCCCACCCCGGGTCCGCTCGGGGATCCGAATGGTCCGGGGTCCGATGGTCCTCGGTGGCGGGGTGGGGCCGGGAGGATCAGACGGTCGTGACGACCTCGTCGTAGGACAGGCGCGGCAGGCGCGGGAACCAGGCGTCCTCGCCGGGCTTGCCGATGTTGACGACCATGAGGAGCTTGTGGTCGCCGTCCAGGAACTCCTTCTCGATGCCCGCGGCGTCGTACCCGGTCATCGGACCGGCGGCCAGGCCCGCGGCGCGGACGCCGATGATGAAGTAGGCGGCCTGGAGCGAGGCGTTCAGCGCGGCGGCCTGCTCGCGGACCGGGCGCTCGGAGAAGAACGCGTCCTTGGCCTGCGGGAAGTGGGGCAGGAGCGCGGGCAGTTCCTCGTGGAACTCGTTGTCCGCGACGAGCAGCGCGACGAGCGGGGCGGTGGAGGTCTTGGCCTGGTTGCCCTCGGCCATGTGCCGCACGAGGCGCTCGCGGCCCTCGGTCGAGCGGACCAGGACGATCCGCAGCGGCGACTGGTTGAAGGCGGTCGGGCCGTACTTGACCAGGTCGTAGATCGCCTGGACCTGCTCGTCGGTCACCGGCTCGTCCGTGAAGGTGTTGGCGGTGCGTGCCTCTCGGAAGAGGAGGTCCTGGGCGGTGGGGTCAAGGATGAGGGACATCTGTGGAACTACCTTCCGGATAACTACGGTCGAGCAACTGGATCACCGTAACCGAGAGATAGATTAAACTTCAACTAAATCGATGTGAGGTGACTCACCGCCCGTACGCCTCCCGGACCGCCCCCGACCTCGTCATCCACCCTGGCCAGGCCCCTTGCGCCACACGTCCCGGGCGGCCGTGGCGGCACAGCCCTCCGAGGCACGGGGGACGTGGTACGGAAGAGAAGCCCCGGAAGTCCGCAACGGCCCGCGGGGCCACGGAACGGGCGGGGCGGGAGTGAGAGCTCTGGGGACGAGCGGTGGTGGTGTGGCCGCCGCCCGAAACACGGCGCGAGTCGGCCGGGCGTCCCGTCAGCCGGGCGTCGCCCGTCGGCACCGGGGTCCGGCGGCGGACCAGGGCCGGGTAGCGCGGGGCCAGGGCCCGGTAGCGGGGCTCGGCCGACGGTGGCGAACCAGGGCCCGGTAGCCCGGGGAGGCCCGCCTGACGGCGGCGGACCAGCGCCCGGCAGAGGCGGATCAGCTCAGTCCGAACTCTCCCCGTCGCCGCCACCGGCGCCGCCCTCCACAGGCTTCTCCGGCGGGCCGGCCAGCGCCGCGTCCAGCCGGGCGCGGGCCCCCTCCAGCCAGTGCCGGCACACCTTCGCCAGCTCCTCGCCGCGCTCCCACAGGGCCAGCGACTCCTCCAGCGTCGTGCCGCCCGCCTCCAGGCGGCGCACGACCTCGATCAGTTCGTCGCGCGCCTGCTCGTAGCCGAGCGTGCCCGTCTCGGCCACAGCCGCCGTCCCCTCGTCCGTCATGTCATTCACCCTAACGACCTCCTTCGCACCGGAGAGCGGGCTCCCGACGCCCCACGTCTCGTCCTGCCGCACTGCCGCCGTTCGACGACGACGCTCCGCGCCGCCCACCCGGGCGCGACCGTGAGCCGCTCACCCCTCCACCCGCACCGTGAACTCGCCGTCCGACACCCGCGCCCGCAACTCCTCGCCCGGTGCCCCGGCATCGGCGGGGGAGCGCACCACATGCCCGTCCGGCCGCTGGAGCACCGCGTACCCCCGCTCCAGCGTCGCCGCGGGGGACAGCGCCACCACCCGGGCCCGCGTGTGCGCCAGCTCCGAGTCCGCGCGGTCCAGCAGATGCCCCAGCACCCGGCGGCTCCGGCCGACCAGCGCGTCCACCTCCGCCTCGCGTTCGTCCACCATCCGCCGCGGGTGTTCCATCGAGGGACGGCCCAGCGCGTGCGCCAGCCCACGCTCCTCCCGGTCCAGCAGACCCCGCACGGTCCGCAGCGCCCGGTCCCTCAACTGCTGGACCCGGTCCAGCTCCTCACCCACGTCCGGCACGATCTTCTTCGCCGCGTCCGTCGGCGTCGAGGCCCGCAGATCGGCCACCAGGTCGAGCAGCGGGGAGTCGGGTTCATGGCCGATCGCCGAGACCACCGGCGTACGGCACGCGGCCACCGCCCTGATCAACTGCTCGTCGGAGAACGGCAACAGGTCCTCCACGCTGCCGCCGCCCCGCGCGACCACGATGACATCGACGCCGGGCATCCCGTCCAGCTCCCGCACCGCCTGGACGACCTGGTTCACCGCGTGCACCCCCTGGACGGCGGTGTTGCGCACCTCGAACCGCACGGCCGGCCAGCGCCGCCGGGCGTTCTCCAGGACGTCGCGTTCGGCGGCCGAGGCCCGGCCGCAGACCAGGCCGATCAGCTGCGGCAGGAACGGCAGCGGCCGCTTGCGGTCCAGGGCGAACAGTCCCTCGGCGGCCAGCGACTTCTTCAGCTGCTCCAGCCGCACGAGCAGCTCGCCGATGCCCACGGGGCGTATCTCCGTGGCCCGGAGGGACAACTGGCCCCGGGGCGCGTACCACTCGGGCTTGGCGAGGACGACGACCCGCGCGCCCTCGGTCACCACATCGGCGATCCGGTCGAACACCTGGCGGAAGCAGGTCACGCTCACCGAGATGTCATGGGACGGGTCGCGCAGCGTCAGGAAGACCACCCCGGCGCCGGGCCGCCGCGACAGCTGGGTGATCTGCCCCTCGACCCAGACCGCCCCGAGCCGGTCGATCCACCCGCCGATCAGCCGCGACACGTCGCCGACGGGCAGCGGGGCTTCCGGTGACGTAGTGAGAGCCATACGGGCGAGCGTAACGGCCGCCACCGACATCCAGGCCCCAACCGGGGCCGCCTGCGGCCCGAGGCCTCCCACCGTCGGGGCTCACCCGGGGTCGCCCACGGCCAGGCCCCGCCCGAGGCGCGCCCCGGTCAGGCCGCCCGGCGGCGCCACTGGAACGCGAGCACCACCAGGCCCACCGCCAGCCAGCACAGCCCGACGATCTGGGCACTGGTCGTGGCCTCCCAGATCACCGCGATCAGCACACCCGCGCCCACCACCGGCACCAGCACGTGCCGCCACCAGCTCGGCGGCCCCTCCATCCGGCGTACGGCGAACCAGCCCACCACCGACGCGTGCAGCAGGACGAACGCGGTCAGCGCCCCGATGTCCACCACGGACACCAGATGATCGAGCCCGTCGGCGCTCCGGGCCGCCCACACCGCCGCCACCATCGTCACGATCGCCGCACCCAGGATCGCCACCCGGGGCACCCCGGACTTCGGGTCCACCCGGGACAGCACCGAGGGAAGCCGCCGCTCCCGGGCCATCGCGAAGACCAGCCGCCCGGCCGCCGCCTGCCCGGCCAGCGCCGCGAAGGCCGCCCCGATCGCCTTGCTGACGGCCACCAGGTCGTGCAGCCAGGTCCCGACCGAGGCGTCCACCGTGTCGTAGAACGCGGACCCCTGCTTCGCCGGGTCGGCCGCCAGCTCCGCGGAGGACACCGGCTCCAGCAGCGCCGCCAGATACGACTGGACCACGAACAGCGTCCCCGCCAGCACCAGGCAGAACAGCACCGCGCGGGCCACCTTCGCCGAGCCCCCCGTCACCTCCTCGGCGAACGAGGCGATCGCGTCGAAGCCCAGATACGACAGCACCGCGACGGACACCGCCCCCAGCACCGCCGTCATCGAGAAATGGGTGTCCCCGGCCAGCGGCGTCAGCCAGCCGCGCCGTGCCCCGTCCCGGACGAGTACGGCCGCCGCCGCCCCCACGAACACCGCCAGCACCACGATCTCCATGGCGAGCACCGCGAAACCCACCCGGGCCGCCGTCCGTACGCCCCAGAGGTTGAGCGCCGTGGTCACGACGACCGCGATCGCCGTCCACACCCACTGCGACACCTCCGGGACGAGCGCGTTCATCGCGATCCCGGAGAAGAGGTAGGCGACGGCGGGGATGAGCAGGTAGTCCAGCATCGCCATCCACCCCGCGATGAAGCCGGGCCCCTGCCCGAGCCCCTTGCGCGCGTAGGCGAACACCGAACCGGCCATCGGGGCGACCCGGACCATCTGCGCGTAGCTGAAGGCGGTGAAGGCCATCACGACGGTGGCCACGAGGTAGACGAGCGCCACCGCGCCGTCCGACTTCGCGTCCAGCGTGCCGAACACGCCGACCGGGGCCATCGGGGCGATGAACAGCAACCCGTAGACCACCAGGTCTCTGAACCCGAGCGTCCTGTGCAGCCCCGTCCGCTCCGTACTGCTGCCGGCCATGAACCCTCCGTCGCTCGATCGCGTACGCAGTCGCTCGATCACGTACGCACCAGTCTCCCGACCCCCGGCCGTCCCGCGCCTCTCCGACACGGCCCGCACGGCCTTACGATGGGTCGCATGACTGCAACTCCTGCCCGCCGTGTCCTGCTCGCCGCACCCCGTGGCTACTGCGCGGGCGTGGACCGTGCCGTGATCGCCGTCGAGAAGGCCCTGGAGCAGTACGGGGCCCCGATCTACGTCCGCCACGAGATCGTGCACAACAAGTACGTCGTGCAGACGCTGGAGAAGAAGGGCGCGATCTTCGTCGAACAGACGGACGAGGTGCCCGAGGGCTCCATCGTGATGTTCTCCGCGCACGGCGTCGCGCCCACCGTCCACGCGGAGGCCGCCGAGCGGAAGCTCGCCACGATCGACGCGACCTGCCCCCTGGTCACCAAGGTCCACAAGGAGGCCGTCCGGTACGCCAAGGACGACTACGACATCCTGCTGATCGGCCACGACGGCCACGAGGAGGTCATCGGCACCAGCGGCGAGGCGCCCGACCACATCACGCTGGTCGACGGCCCCGAGGACGTCGCGAACGTCGAGGTGCGAGACGAGTCGAAGGTCGTCTGGCTCTCCCAGACCACGCTGTCCGTCGACGAGACGATGGAGACGGTCGGCGCCCTCAAGCAGAAGTTCCCCAACCTCCTCTCCCCGCCGAGCGACGACATCTGCTACGCCACGCAGAACCGCCAGGTCGCGGTCAAGAAGCTCAGCGAGGAGGCCGAGCTCGTCATCGTCGTCGGCTCCAAGAACTCCTCGAACTCGATCCGCATGGTCGAGGTGGCCCTGGACGCGGGCGCGCCCGCCGCGTACCTGGTGGACTTCGCCGCCGAGATCGACGAGGCCTGGCTGGAGGGCGTCACCACGGTCGGCCTCACCTCCGGGGCCTCGGTCCCGGACGTCCTGGTCGACGGGGTGCTCGAATGGCTCGCCGAGCGCGGGTACGGGGACGTGGAGACGGTCAAGACGGCGGACGAGTCGATCACCTTCTCCCTGCCCAAGGAGCTCCGCCGCGACCTGCGCGCCGAGGCCGCCGAACTTTCCGGGAAGTGACGGGCGGAAGTGACGGGCGGGGGGTGACCGGGGGCCCTGGGAGGGTGCCCCGCCCGTTCTACGGGCTTGGGGAGTGCGCGGGGCCCGCTGCCCGTACCGTGGATCCATGGAGATCTTCGGTGTGGATATCGGCGGATCAGGGATCAAGGGCGCTCCCGTGGACCTGGACCGGGGAGAGCTGGCGCACGAGCGCCACAAGGTACTGACACCGCGCCCGGCCACGCCCGACAGCGTGGCCGGTGGTGTGGCCGAGGTCGTCGGCCACTTCGACTGGAAGGGCCCGGTCGGCATCACGTTCCCTGGAGTGGTCACCGGCGGGATCACCCGGAGCGCGGCCAACGTGGACAAGTCCTGGATCGACACCGACGCCCGCACACTGCTCAGCGACCGCATCGGCCAGCCGGTCACGATCCTCAACGACGCCGACGCGGCGGGCGTGGCCGAGATGACCTTCGGCGCGGGACGCGGCCGCAAGGGCACGGTGATCGTGCTGACCCTCGGCACGGGCATCGGCAGCGCCGTCTTCACGGACGGGCGGCTCGTCCCCAACACCGAGCTCGGCCACCTGGAGCTGCACGGGCACGACGCGGAGAAGCGCGCGTCCACCAAGGCCAAGGAGGACGAGGACCTCAGCTGGGGCCACTGGGCGCACCGAGTGCAGAAGTACCTGGTCCACGTCGAGATGCTGTTCTCCCCGGAGCTGTTCATCATCGGCGGGGGCGTCAGCCGCAAGGCGGAGAAGTTCCTGCCCCACATCGAGCACGTACGCGCGGAGATGGTCCCGGCGCAGCTCCAGAACAACGCGGGCATCGTGGGCGCGGCCATGGCGGCGGCGGAGGCCTGATCCGTACCGGGTGACCGGGACCGGACGCACAAGGAGGCCGCACGCACAGGGGGGACCGGACTCACCAGGACCCCGGCCCGGATCTGCTCGGGATCGGCCCGGATCGACCTGGATCCACCTGGATCCCGCAGGGCCCCGGCCGCGGTTCCTACGGGCGGGGGCGACGCGCGCCCTGGGCGGCGGCTGCCCTCGCCTGATGCCGCTGCCGCTCCCGCATGCGCCGTACCTTGCGTACGGAGGCGATGAGCCCGGCGACGAGCGTGCCGCCGTACAGCCAGCCGGCCTGGACGGCCAGCGCGGTGACGACCGCCATGGCCTGCCCGCCGAAGCCGCCCGAGCCCCCGGCGATGGGAACGACTCCCACGGCGAAGGCGATGGGCACGCTGATCGGTGCGGTGACCAGGTCGGCGGGCCGCACCCAGAGGGCGGTCAGCGCGCTCACGGGGAGGAACAGCACCCCGTAGACGACCTCCGAACCGTCCAGGAGCAGTTGGTCCAGGCAGGCCAGCAGGAACATCGCGGCGGCGGCGAAGAGCCCAGCGCCGATGCCGGTCAGCCGGGGGTTGGGGAATCTGCGCAGCGCGAGCACGAAGGGTGCGAGCGGCCCGGACCGGGGCCGCGGGCGCGACACCGCAGGGGTGACCTCCACCGTCACCGGATAGCCGGCCGCGCTCTCACCGAGGCCGCCCGCGGCCACGGCCGGGGCCTGCTCGGGCGCCGAGGGCTGCCTGCGCTGCGGGGTACGAGTCCTGTGCTGCTCCACCGTGACAACCTAGGGCGAGTGGCATGCGCTTCCCGGTGCGGGACACGCGCTTTGGCCGACCTTGGCACTGTGTTCGATGCCACTCGGCCGAAATGTGACCGTTTGGGGTGATCGAGCGCACCTACGGGAAGCCTGTCCGGCCGAGGGTCGCACCGCCGGCCCCACCCCGGTTCCCCGTCCACCGTCGTCGATGAGCCTCCCTCGCCGGACCCGTGACCGGCCGCCCTGGCCCGCCCGTAAACTGGAGAATCGGTCCCCTCCCGGCCCGCCTCCTCAAGGGCCCCTCCTCACACTCCAGGAAGTCGCCAAAGTGTCGCTCACGATCGGAATCGTCGGCCTGCCGAATGTCGGCAAGTCGACCCTGTTCAACGCCCTGACCAAGAACGACGTGCTGGCGGCCAACTACCCGTTCGCCACGATCGAGCCGAACGTCGGCGTGGTCGGCGTCCCGGACCCGCGCCTGGACACGCTCGCCACGGTCTTCGGCTCGCAGCGGATCCTCCCGGCCACGGTCGACTTCGTGGACATCGCGGGCATCGTGCGCGGTGCGAGCGAGGGCGAGGGCCTGGGTAACAAGTTCCTCGCGAACATCCGCGAGTCCGACGCGATCTGCCAGGTCATCCGCGCCTTCAAGGACGAGAACGTCGTCCACGTCGACGGCAAGGTCTCGCCCAAGGACGACATCGAGACGATCAACACCGAGCTGATCCTCGCCGACCTCCAGTCCGTCGAGAAGGCCGTCCCGCGCCTGACGAAGGAGGCCCGCCTCCAGAAGGACAAGGTCGCGGTCCTCGCCGCCGTCGAGGAGGCGCAGAAGATCCTGGAGGCGGGCGACACCCTGTTCTCCCGGGGCATCACCGCCGGCACCGAGACGGGCCGCCTCCTGCACGAGCTGCACCTGCTCACCACGAAGCCCTTCCTGTACGTCTTCAACGTCGACGAGGACGAGCTGGTCGACGAGGACTTCAAAAACGAGCAGCGCGCCCTGGTCGCCCCGGCCGAGGCCATCTTCCTCAACGCCAAGATCGAGTCCGAGCTGATCGAGCTGGACGACGACGAGGCCCTCGAACTCCTCCAGTCGATGGGCCAGGAAGAGCCGGGCCTGGCCACCCTCGGCCGCGTCGGCTTCGCCACCCTGGGCCTGCAGACCTACCTCACGGCAGGACCGAAGGAAGCCCGCGCTTGGACGATCAAGAAGGGCGCCACGGCCCCCGAGGCGGCCGGTGTGATCCACACCGACTTCCAGAAGGGCTTCATCAAGGCGGAGATCATCTCCTTCGAGGACCTGGTCGAGACGGGCTCGGTCGCCGAAGCCCGCGCCAAGGGCAAGGCCCGCATGGAGGGCAAGGACTACGTCATGCAGGACGGCGACGTGGTGGAGTTCCGCTTCAACGTGTAGCGGGTGACGTAACACCGCGTCGCTGATCTGGCAAACGTGCAGGTCAGATGGGGTCCGACTCTTCAGGGTCGGGCCCTTTGCGTTTTCCCGTGCTGGGATGGTGCTGGGATGACTGACCCCTCGTCACCTGTCGTCACCCCTGGTCATCCGTACCGTGCTGGGTTTGCACTGGGACGCGGATGCGCCGCCGGTGCCAGGTTCCACTCTGACGAGGCCTCCCGAGACTACGAGCCGATCGTCGCGGGGAGCGCAGCCTGCCGTGCCCGGGTTCGTTCTTGCCGGCTTCCAATGTCTTGCGGGGTGGCCGCTCCTGCAACACGGCGTCGATTCGTTCGCCGAGTACCAGGTCAGGGAGTTCGTACAGGGTCTCGTCCAGGGTTGCTCGCCGATCGGAAAGCTGATCAACCAGTCCAGGTCGTGCTCTCGGCTCTGATCGAGGCACCCTCGACACGCTCCAGCATTTTGATGCCATTTCTTACTCCAAATTGATATCGTTGTTGGAGCGTCGAGCTGTGAAGGGGACAACTGATGGCCAGGACTGTGATCGATCTGGACGAGGACATCGTCGAGCAGGCGATGCGGGTGTATGGGGCGAGGACGAAGGCCGCCGCAGTGCGGGCGGCCATGGAGGAGGGGGTGAGGCTGCGGCTGCGCCGGGAGCTGTTCGATGCCATTGACGATGGTGAGTTTGATGACGTGTTTGCGGAGATCCGGTCGCAGACGGGGCCGCGGAACCCGGACGGCTCGCTTAAGCGCGAAGACGGGGCTTCGGCGGCGTGAAAGGGCGCTACCTCATCGACAAGTCCGCGCTGGCCCGCCGGGGCAAATCGGCGGTGCGGGCGCGGCTGGATGTACTGGACCGCGATGGACTCCTAGCAGTGTGCGCCCCGACCGAGTATGAGGTTCTGTACTCGGCGCGTGGAAAGCCCGAGGCGCTGCGCCTGCGTACCCTGCTCCGTGGTTTCGACTACTTGCCCTGCAACGACGAGGAGTTCGAGCAGGCGCTCACGATCCAGGCGCTGGCGCTGAACGCCGGCTTTCACCGGGCGCTGTCGCTGGCCGACGTCCTCATCGCGGCAACCGCAGAACGGCATGGGGCCACGGTCCTCCACTACGACGGCGACTTCGACATGATCGCCTCGGTGAGCGGGGTGCGAGCCGAGTGGGTCGTGGAGCCCGGCACCGCCGACTGACCGGGAACGCCGCATGCCGTGCCAGCGAGTGCCTCGATGGGCGGAGATGGAGCCGGAGCGTTGTTGACCCGGGGCGTCGCGGATCTGCTCAACGGCGTAGGTGGGTGGTGATGCGAGATTCGAGTATTCGTACACCAGTGCCCGCAGCGGTGGAGTAGGTTCTCCGTTTTTGAGTCGCCTCGTCTGTACGCGGCGCTGGTCAAGAGCCTGAGAGGTTCGGCAGGTACGCCCCCGGGCGTCGAGGTGATCCCTTTGTCGGTGGCAGACGCCGGCCAGGACGTTGCCCTCCTGGCCGTCCCGTCAGTGGGACGGCGACTGCGCGGGTCGCCGTCCCCGGTTGCTCAGGAAGCCTGCTGTTTCTCGGGAGATCCGCGATCGAGACGGGCGAAGGCCCGGTCGGTGCTCAGCCGGTGGTGCGTCTGCGGTAGCGGATATGCGTGGTCAGCGGTGAGTGGAGCACCTCGACGGGTTCGAAATCGAAGGTCTCGACGTCGTCGAAGATGCGCTCGCCGCTGCCGAGTAGGACGGGTGCGATGTCGAGGGTGAGTTCATCGATCACGCCGGCGTTGAGTGCCTGCCGAACCGTCGAGGCGCCACCGGCGATGTCCACGCCCCTGCCGTCGGCGGCTTCGAGCGCCTGCGCGTAAGCGGCGTCGAAGCCTTCGGTGACGAAGTGGAAGGTGGTCCCTCCCTCCATTTTGATCGGTTCGTGGGCGTAGCGGGTGAGGACGAAGACCGGGGCGTGGTAGGGGGGCTCGGGGCCCCACCATCCGTCCCACGCCTCGTCCCACTCGCCTCGGACCGGCCCGAACATGTTGCGGCCCATGACATAGGCGCCACGGGGACGCATCAACCAGCTGTTGGCCGTCTGGTCGGCGTCGGTCGCGCGCGGGTCGCCGATGTGCCAGCCGTGCAGCTCCTGGCCGCGCTTGCCCAGCGGATCGTCCCGGCTCTGCTCGGGTCCGGCGACGAAGCCGTCGAGCGAGATCGACATATGGCAGGTGGTGTCGGACATCAGCTTCTCTCTCAAAGCAGACAGTTGCGGGTTGTCGTAAGGGCATTCGGACCGTACGACGCATGTACAGACTGGCAGAGGCGGCCGAACTCATCGCGACATCGCGAAGCCGTTGAAGGTGTGAGTGTCACGTGATCAGACGGACACTCACCGTGATCGCCGTATGGGGCCGGCCTCGGCGCAGCAGGCCGGCCAGCCCCTCCATGAGTCACCATGCGTCACCACGAGCTCTATCCCGTACGCATGGTCGGCGTGGGGGTGGGGTTCATGCGCCGGAGCGAGAGAGCGCCGTTGTCACGCGGGCACCGCAGAAGGCGAACGCGAGCGGCCCCAGTACCGCCGCGCCCGCACTCGCAGCGAGCACCTCCCAGGGCCGGAACCACGCCGGGAGATCGGCGAACAGCTCGCCGGCGCTGCACACCACGCCGATGAGCATCACCACGGTCAGCAGGATTCCTCCCGCAGTGACAACGGCAGCGCACTGAGCGAGAAACCTCCATGCCCGGGCGCGCCCCGCCCCGGGCCCCTCGGGGCGAAACGGTTGCAGGGCCCTGGCGACCTCGGACGGCCACCGGACGACGAGGACGTCGTCCATGTCATCGGGGTCGTTGGTGACATGCCGGAGGCCGACGGCCTGTCCGACCAGGCCGCGTCCACTACCAGGCATCGACAACGGGCAGATCACCCGCCGGCGGATGCTCCCGTGCCCCGGCACGTCGGCCCTGATCACGAGCGTGTCCGGGCCCTGCACATCACTGGGGCCCTCCTCGATCGCCTGCTCGATCACGCCGACGGCGAAGCGCCCCTCGGCGAATCGCTCCTTTTTCGGCTGGAACGGTGTGCCAGGGCGTCTCAAACTCATCGGCGGCTCTCCTCGGTGTCGTCGGGCCATCCGTCGAAGAGCACGTCGTGCTCGGCGTCGGGGTCGAGAGCGGTGTGGCGGAAGCGGATCGCCCGACCGACCCAGCGATGGTCCGGTCCCGACGAGTCTCCCGATCCCCAACCGATGGTGCGCCGGAGCGTGGGCCCTCCCGGTAGCTCGGCGCGAACGGCGAGGTCGTAGGTCGGGTTCCCGTCCGTGTCGTTCTGAGGCAACTCGATGACCTCCTCGACGACGCCGACCGTGCACAGCCCGTCGGCGAACCGGGCCTCCGCGAGCCGGGGGCCGGTGTAGGCGTCGAGGGCGGACCCGATGAGCAGGACCCCGACGCTCGATCCGTACAGCCAGGCGAAGACGCCGTACCGGTCGACGCCCGCGACCCAGAACCAGACGGCGAGCCCGATGCCGACAGGTACCGCCGCGACGAACGCCACGGCACCGACCAGCAGGATCCACCGGGAGGCGCTTTCCCAGCGCTCCCACCGGCGGATCCGTACCCGGGTCTTAGGGGTCCTCGCGAGGCTCATGCTGCCGGCTTCCGTGCGTGTCGCGCCGCCTTCGCGTCCGCGCCGGGGAACCTGTCGAACAGAGCGTCGTACACGTCGTCGGGATCCAGGGAGTTGTGACGGAAGCGGATCGGTGTTCCGGTCCGCCGACGAGGGTTGCCCCCGCCCAGGTACACCTTCCGGCGCAGGACGACTCCGTCGGACAGCTCGGCGCTGACCCTCAGCTCGTACGACACGGGGTCGTCGTCGCCGGGGCACTCGATCACCCTGTCGACTCGGCCTGTCGACACATACCCGTCCGCGAAGCAGGCTGTGAGACGCTCACGACTGCTCACGGCCATCAGGGCGGCTCCGACGAGCGGCACCCCGGCGGCGATGCCCCACAACCACCAGTACACGTCTGTGCGATCGATGCCTGCGACGCCGAACCAGACGGCGCACGCGAGCGTCGCGATCGGGGCGAGGAGGAGCAGCGAGACACCGCACAGCGCCGCCACCACGCCGATCGTCTCCATCCGCGACCAGCGCCGGATGCGCATACGACTCTCGGGCGTGCGTGCCTTCGCCATCCAGTCCGCGGTCTGGTCATCAGCGTTGTGGAGCCGGAGCTTCCGGTCGAGCCATGTCATTGCCCGCTCCTCCGTGCTGCCCTCCGGCGGAGTTTCGAGCGGATCCGCCGCAGCTTCTTCCCGCACGGCACCGTGGTGACGTTCGGCTCGCTCTGCTCGTCACGGGGCTCGGTGATGAGTGCCCACCGGTGCGCCTCGAAGTCGTCGGCGGAGCCGAGCCCGGGGACGGACTCGACGTAGTAGCCACCGGTGGCCTCCGGGCCGAAGATCTCCTGCGCTGCGATCACTCCCTGCGGTCGCCGCAGGGTCCGGCGGCTCAGTTGCTCCTGCACGGTCCCGTCCGACAGCCAGGCGTACAGCGCCTGGTGGATCCGGGCGGCCTGTGCGTCGTCGATGCGATGGTCGATCGCGATGAACGTGGGTGAGGTGAAGCCCTCGCCTCCGTCGTGCGTGAACGGGGAGCGGTGGATCGTGTGCGCCGTCCCGTGCTCGAAGATCCACTGATTGTCCTTGCGGACCTCGGAGGCCAGGTTCGTACGGAGGGCAAGCACACCGAGAGCGATGAGCAGCCAGATCCCGACGATGGCCCAGACGAACCAGTGGCTCCACGGCGGGCCGTGGACGGTCTCGCCGAACACCGTTCCGACCCAGTCGTGCCCCCCGGGGTGCGTGACCGTGCCCCAGGCCAGGTAGCCGAGCGCTGTGAGAGGGAGGAGCGCCCAGAACGCCGGTGTGTAGTGGAGTTCGACCTTGCCCAAACCGTCCGGGTCCTCCCACTTCGCGACTTCCTCGACGGATTCCGGCCACGGCACCTCCTGCGGCCGCACGAGGTCCGTGACCGGGCACTCTGCGACGTGCTGCCACACAGCGGCGGGGCGGCCCGGCAACTGCTGAGCGGGCTTGGCCCGTTCCTTCTGTCGCATGTCCGTCCCTTCCTGCCGGATCGGGATCGTCACGGTGTGCAGTGCGGTTGTTGCTGTCGGCCGGACTGTGTTGCCTCACAAGGGACTTGGTCGCCGGGGCTGCGGCGGTGCCCGGTTTGCTTTTACCGCGGCCCGGTCCCGCCCCGTGCCCGCTCGGTCCCAGACAGTCGGTCAGTTGTGCTTCTGTGCTTCTGAGGGTGGTCGGACCGGGGCGCGGCGTCAAGGGCGAACAGAAGTGAGGGCTCTCGTCACGCAATTGACGGCCCTTGTCGCCGAGTTGAGGCGGAGAGCTGAACAAGTCGAGTTCCTGCACCAGGTCGGGACCTCGCGCCGGGAGGAGGCCGGCCCCGTCGTCTCGCGCTATGCCCCGGCGCTTTCACGGGGAAGGTGCCCGGCGTATCGCGGTGAACCGGAGGTAGGTCACCCCCGGCGACGGTAACGTTCCCGCACCCTCCCCAGACTCAACCGACAGGGACCCTCTCCTTGAGAAAGCCGGTCAACAGGTCGGTGACGGCCGACGGTCGTTCCAGGCTGGGAAGGTGGCCTGCCCAGGGCAGTTCGACATGGTCGGCGTTGGCGAGCAGGTGCGGCAGTCGGTCAGCGATCTGTCGGAAGTCCGCGAGATCGTATGCGCCCGACAGAACGAGGCAGGGCGCTTGAATCACCGTCAGATCGACCACGGCCTCGTCGGTCTCGAACTCCTCGGCGGCGAGCTGCACTTCGAAGGCGTGCCGCTGCATCTGGCGTACCGCCTCGCGGGCGGAATCGTCGGCGTCCGGGCCAAGCCAGGTGTCGACCATCAGTTCCGTCGCGCCGACGATGTCCCCCGCCTCGATCAGCGCTTCCTCGCGTTCCCCGAGCGCACGCAGTTCGGCGGAAGGCTCATGCCCAGGCAGGGCGGGGCACAGCAGAACCATGGCGCTCACCCGGTCCGGCCGCCGTGCGGCGATCTCCAAGGCGACCTGCCCGCCGTACGAGGACCCGACCACTGCCGCCCGCGCGATGCCCAGACCGTCCAGAAGGGCCAGCACGTCCTCGGCGTCGCTGTGGGGCCGGTCCGGCGCCGGGGTCTCACCGAAGCCCCGGAGATCACAGCGCACCAGCCGGTATCCGGGGTCGATCAGGGCCGGCCACTGGGCGTCCCACATCCGCCGGTCACACACCCCGGAATGCAACAGCACCAGCACGGGACCGTCTCCGGCCACATCATGAGAGAGCGTCATCCGGCTGACCCTACGCAGCGGTTGCTCGAAGCGCCTCCCCATTGGTGACGCGCTGCCCCGCCTAGCAGCCGCCGGACGGCCGGGCGTTCGGCATGGACGGGCCTCGCCGGCCCTCCGTAGGCTGCTGATCGTCTACGAGGGGGTAAGGGTGAACGGCAATCCGCTGTACTACTGGGTAGCGCTGACTATTTCCACGGCGCTCATGCTGCCGCTGCCGGTGGCGATACTGGCGGGGTGGAATCCGCCGTGGATGCGCAGGCGGCAGGCCGGGATGCGGCTTCGCGCCTACGGTGTGCTGTGCGTCTACGCGTTCATGCTCGCCAACGGCGTCCCCCGGATCGCCGACGCCTCGTTCGAGACGGTCATGATCTGCATGAACATCGGCATTGGCTTCATGGCCGCCGGTGCGGTCCTGTTCCTGCTGTCGGCGCGCAAGGACTCAGGCGCCCGGACAGCCGGCCCGGTCGGACCCTCGGAAGGCTGAGAGACGGCCTGCCGCGTCTGCCCTGCGAGGGGCGGCCTCGTCGGCGGATGGCCTGCTCGCCCCGGACGTGGACGTGTTCCCTGCGGATTGACGTGCCGCTGAATTCCGCCGAGGTGGGGAGGGCGACCGGGCCGGATCCGGCGGAAGCCTCCGGCGCCGCACTGGTCACCGGCGGACTGCCGCTGATCTGCGCGGAGTGGCCGCGCCACCGTGTGGTGTCGTGGTGGCGCCACTCTGTGCCAGGTGGCGCCAGGTGGTGCCATGAGGTGCCAGGGTGGTGCCTGGTGTGGCGGTCGGTGGTTTCGGTTGTGCCTTGCCCATGGTGTGATCCGGGCGGTGTTTGCGCAGGTCAGGTCGTCAGAGTGGGCTGCCTGGTGGTCGCCGCGTCGATGAGGTGGTTGCAGGTGGCGCCATAGTGGTGCCATGATGGCGTCATGGACCTCACGCCCTATGTCGAAACGCTCCGCCGTGAACTCGCGGTGGCCGCCGAAGCAGGAGGGGACGAAGCCCGTGAGCTGGCCGAGCGGCTCACGGCCCCCCTGGAGTCGGCGGCTCGCCTGACCATGCTCAACGTACTCTCCGCCGCGATGAGCGAGATCACCCGTGACCTCGCTCCCGGGTTCGTCGACGTTCGGCTTCGCGGGCTCGATCCCGACTTCGTGGTGACGCTGCCGCCGGGCGGCGGAACGTTCGACGTGGCGGGCGGCGCGCAGGGCGAGCCGGCGACGGCGCCGCCCCTGGCTCCGGCTTCCGGCGATACGGAAGACGGAGCTACCGCCCGGGTCAACCTGCGTCTGCCCGCACACCTCAAGGCGCGGGCCGAGGAGGCCGCGAGCAGGGAGGGGTTGTCGGTCAACGCATGGCTGGTACGTGCCGTGTCGGCGGCCGTCGACACGGGCGGTGCTCGGCCTCGTACGGCACAGAAGACCCGTGGCGGCGGACAGACGTTCACGGGCTGGGTGCGCTGACCGTTCCCGAACCGGGACCGACCGACCGACCGACCGCACGCCGCCTCCCGCATCCGGCTGCTCGACCGCACGTGTCCCCGCGGCAGCCTGTTCGACCGTTCCACGTCCCACCGGAACGCCGGAACACCGGAACGCCGGAACACCGGAACGCCGGGACACCGAGCACCGCACCACCGCACACCGGAACGCCGCACCACTTCACCGCGCCAAGCCCCACCGGCGGGCCCGGCCCCAGCACGTCCCGTTCAGTGCGGGACGCCCCACACGACCCCTTGAGACGGGACAGTCATGCCTTCCTTCGACACTCCCGAACCGATCTCGGCGACCGCCCAGGTGAGCGCCGGTTCCATCCATTTCGCCGCGGCCGACCGGAGCGACACGGTCGTGGAGGTGCGGCCCCGCGATCCGGAGAAGGAGCTGGACGTGCGCGCCGCCAAGCAGACCGAGGTCACCTGCACCGGCGGCATGCTGCACATCAGGATGCCGAAGCAGCGCAACCTCTTCGGGCGCGCCGGATGCGTCGACATCGTGGTCGACCTTCCCGCGGGTTCCGATGTCGAGGTGACCGGCGCGTGGGCCGAGGTGCGCGGCGACGGGCGCCTCGGTGAGGTGCGCGTGAAGACCTCGGCAGGCGACGTCCGGCTCGGGGTGACCGGGGCGCTGCGTCTCGACGCGTCCCACGGGTTCATCGCCGTGGACCGCGTGGAAGGCCCCGCCGACATCAGCACGAGCTCGGGCAGCATGCGCATCGGCACGCTCGACGGCGTCGCGGTCCTGAAGAACTCGCACGGCACCACCACCGTCGGCCGCTCCACCGGCGACCTGCGGATCAGTGGGGCCAACGGTGACATCATCGTCGAGCGCGCCGAGGGCTCCGTCGCCGCGACCACCGCGTACGGGGCCCTGCGTCTGGCCGAAGTCACACGGGGATCCGTCCAGTTGGAGACCTCGTACGGTGCCATCGACATCGGCGTCCGCGCGGGGACCGCCGCCTGGCTCGACCTCGGATCCGGCTTCGGGACCGTGCACAACGCGCTGACCGCGTCCGACAGTCCGGACGGTGCCGAGGACACGATCGAGGTCCGGGCCCGTACCCGCTTCGGCAACATCGGCATCCACCGCGCCGCGCCCCGGGGCTGACCGACCCTCTCGCCCCGGGCCCACGGCCCTGCTGACCGCCCTTGACCTCACTTCACCCGGAACGGGAGAGCACCATGACGTCATCTGTCATGCCCATGTCTAGTCACACCGCGGACGACCGTCCGCCGGAGTACGCCGTCTCCGTACTCGGACTGCGCAAGTCCTACGGCGACAAGACCGTCCTCGACGGCATCGACCTGCGCATCCCGGCCGGTACCGTCTTCGCGCTGCTCGGACCGAACGGCGCCGGCAAGACCACCACCGTGCAGATCCTCTCCACCCTCATCACGGCCGACGGCGGCCAGGCCCAGGTCGCGGGCCACGACCTCACCTCCTCGCCGCACGGAGTACGCGCCGCGATCGGGGTCACCGGACAGTTCGTCGCGCTCGACGACCTCCTCACGGCCAGGGAGAACCTGCTCCTCATGGCCGACCTGCTGCGGCTCGGCAAGGCCGAAGGGCGCGCACGCGCCGGGGAACTGCTCGCGCGTTTCGGGATCGCGGACGTGGCCGACACACGCGCCGCGACCTTTTCCGGCGGGATGCGGCGCCGGCTCGATCTCGCCATGACACTGGTCGGCGACCCCAAGGTGATCTTCCTTGACGAGCCGACGACCGGACTCGACCCGCGCAGCCGCCGCACCATGTGGGAGACCGTGCGCTCGCTGGTCGCCGGAGGAGTCACCGTCTTCCTCACCACGCAGTACCTGGAGGAGGCCGACCAGCTCGCGGACCGCATCGCCGTCCTCGACCGCGGTCGCATCGTGGCCGAGGGCACCGCCGACGAGCTGAAGGCGCGCATCCCCGGCAGCCATGTGCGCCTGCGGTTCACCGACGCCGACGCCTACGAACGGGCGGCCGAGGCGTTCCCCGGGGCGGCGCGTGACGAGGAGGCCCTGGCCCTGCGCGTCGCGGGTGAGGGGGGCGTCGCAACCCTGCGCGCCCTCCTCGACCGGCTCGACGCGACCGGCGTACGCGCCGCGGACCTGTCCGTGCACACCCCCGACCTCGACGACGTCTTTCTCGCCCTGACCAGCGACGGGGCGGCCTACAGCCTGCTCCACGTGAAGGAGACCCTGCGATGAGCACCCTCACCTACGTCGTGCACGACTCGGCGACCATGCTGCGCCGGAACCTGAAACACGCGATCCGCTATCCGTCGGTGTCGCTGGGCTCGGCCCTCCTCCCCGTGATGATGCTGCTGCTCTTCGTGTACGCCTTCGGGGGCTCGATCGGTGCGGGTATCGGGGCGGGGACCGGTGGCGGGCGGGTCGGCCGGGAGGCCTACTTGGAGTACCTGACCCCGGGCATCGTGATCATGGCCGTCGCCGCGGGCTCCATGGCGACGTCGATCTCGGTCTGTTCGGACATGACCACCGGCATCATCAACCGCTTCCGCACCATGAACATCGCCCGTTCCTCGTTCATGACGGGGCATGTGCTGGGCAGCGTCGTACAGACCATGGTGAGCGTGGTGTTCGTCGTCGCGGTCGCCCTGGCCGTCGGTTTCCGGCCGAACGCGAACGTGCTGGAGTGGGCGGCGGCGGCCGGCCTGCTGACCGCCATCGCCTTCTCGCTGACCTGGCTATCGGTCGCCCTCGGCCTGATCTCGAAGACGGTCGAGTCGGCGAGCAACAAGCCGCTGATCATCCAGTTCATGCCGTTCGTCGGCTCCGCGTTCGTGCCGGCCGACTCGATGTCCCCGGGACTCCGCTGGTTCGCCGAGTTCCAGCCCTTCACCCCGATGATCGAGACGGTGCGCGGGCTGCTCACCGGATCCCCGGTCGGCCAGGACGCCTGGATCGCGCTCGCCTGGTGCGTGGGGATCGGACTGGCCGGGTACCTCTGGTCGCGCTCCCTCTTCGACCGCGACGCGCACCGCTGAACCGCGCCAGGGGTACGGGGCGCCGGATCACCCCGCACCGGGCGTACGGGGCGCCGGAACGCCCGAGAACGGCACCTGACCACCGCACCCGGGGGATGAGCGGCCGCGCCCGCCTCGCTAGGACACGGGACCGGCCGTGGCGGTGCCCCTGTTCCGGTTGGCGAACGGCCGTACTCCGTACGCTGCAACGAACTCCGCGATCAGTTCGAACTCCGCCTGGCCCGGGTCCTGGTCGGGCTGTGTCGGACACCACGCGACCAGCAGGGAGGCCGAGTCCTCCAACTGCCAGATGTAACGCCCGCCCCAGTGGCCCACGGCCTGGCCCGAGCCGTGCCGTCGGTACTCGTCGAGCCGTTTGCGCAGACCGCGCCGGCCCTCCTTGCCCGCCGACGCCTTGCCGACGTACAAGACCGTGGCCGTGTCCACCCATGCGGCGGCCAGCACATCGGCGGCCACCGACGGGTCCCGCCCCTTGAAATGCCCGGCCGGACTGCTGGGTCGGAAGACCGGGGCGGACGTATCCGGCCGGAGGACCACGTAGACACCGGCCGCCCTCGGAATGTCGCTGTCGCCCAGGCCCGCGAAAGGGACCCATCCGCTGAAACCGCGGTTCGTCAGGACCTTCCGGGTCAGCTCCGTCGTAGGAGTCACGCGCCACAGTGTGGCGGCGGAGCAGGGCGTGACAAGACCCCACGATCCGATCCGACCTGAACCGACCCGGGCCTGCCGGGCACCGTTCCCTCCCCCAACCCGTGAGGTGGAAGGATGCGGGGACGTACGCGAGGGGCCGGGGGAGCGATGGGGCGGAGTGACCGGGAGGCGGTCGTCCGGGGTGGGCGGCTGCTCGGGACGGCGCGGGCGCTGGTGGCCGACCACACGCGGGCCGTCGAGGCGGTGCGCGCGGCGCTGCGGCCGATCCACGACGGCCTGGCGGAGAAGGAGCTGGACGCCATCCCCGTGGCCCGGCTGAAGGACGTCACCGAGGGCAGACTGCGGCTCGCGGAGGTCGAGAAGGGCGGCTTCCGGACGGTACGGCAGGTGCTCGACGCCGGACCGTACCGCTTGCGGCAGATCCCCGGGGTCGGGCAGCAGACCGCGGCGCAGACCATCGCGGCCGCCCGGCAGATATCCGACGCCGTCCGGGAGAGCGTCGCCGTCCGCATCGATCCCGACCGCGTCGATCCGGGGACCTCCGCGCTCGTGGTCGCCCTGCACCTGCTGGTGGAGGCCGGGCCCGAGGCGCGGCGCGCGGTGGACGCCGCCCAGGCGCTGGCGGACCGGCTCGGTCCGCTGGCCTCGGACGCCAAACCCGCCTCCGGACGGCTGCGCCTGCTCGTCGCCGGAAAGGACCGGCGCGAGCGGGCGAGGGAGGCCGTCGCCGAGATCCGGGAGCTGACCGAGCGGGCCGACCGGGACGGCGTACCGGAGATGTTCGCCCAGGCATCGGTGGACCTCCTGCGCGGCCCCGCGGACGAGGTCGCGGCCCTGGTCGACTTCGAGCTGCGGTCCGCCGAGTACTACAGCCTGCTCGCCGAGGCGTCGGACCGTCGTCCCGACCCGGCCGCCGCCGAGGGCTTCCTGCCGGACGAGGTGGCCGAAGGGGTCAGGGACCAGACCCTCCACGACACGCACCGCAGGGTCTCCCTGCGTGGCTACCAGGCGTTCGGCGCGCGGTTCGCCCTCGCGCAGCGGCGGGTGATCCTCGGTGACGAGATGGGGCTCGGCAAGACCATCCAGGCCATCGCCGTCCTGGCGCACCTCGCGGCCGAGGGACAGACCCGTTTCCTCGTCGTCTGCCCGGCCGGGGTACTGATCAACTGGACGCGGGAGATCGACAGGCGGAGCACGCTGCGGGTCACCGCGCTGCACGGGCCGGACCGGTGGGACGCGTTCGCCGACTGGCAGGAGCGTGGCGGCGTCGGGGTGACCACCTTCGAAGCTCTGCGGGGCTTCTCCGCACCCGAAGACGGTGAGCTGGGCCTGCTCGTGGTCGACGAGGCCCACTATGTGAAGAACCCGCTCGCCCGCCGTTCCGTGGCGGTGGCCGAGTGGGCGGAGCGCTGCGAACGGGTCGTCTTCCTCACCGGAACCCCGATGGAGAACCGGGTCTCGGAGTTCCGCAGCCTGGTGGCCGTGCTCCGGCCCGCTCTCGCGGAGACCATCGGCGACCGTGAGTCGGTGGCCGGATCGGTCGCCTTCCGGAAGGCGGTCGCCCCCGTATACCTGCGCCGCAACCAGAAGGACGTGCTGACCGAACTGCCCGCGCTCCAGCGCACGGACGACTGGGAGGAGCTGAGCGCGTCGGACGAGGAGGCCTACCGGGAGGCCGTGCTGGCCGGCAACTTCATGGCGATGCGCCGGGCCGCGTACGCGCGACCGGAGCAGTCGGCCAAGCTGCACCGGCTGCGGGAGATCGTCGCCGACGCCGCCGCCAACGGGCTGAAGGTGGTGGTGTTCTCCACGTTCCGGGACGTCCTGGCGGTCGTGGGGGACGCGCTGGGGGAGGGGCGGGAGCGGGCGGACGGGCGGCTGTTCGGCCCGATCGCGGGGAACGTGTCGCCCACGCGCCGGCAGCAACTCGTCGACGACTTCACCGACGCTCCCGGCCACGCGGTGATGCTGGCTCAGATCGAGGCCGGGGGCGTGGGTCTCAACATGCAGGCGGCGTCCGTCGTCGTCCTCTGCGAGCCCCAGCTCAAACCGACCGTCGAGCACCAGGCGGTGGCGCGGGCGCACCGCATGGGACAGGTCCGCTCGGTCCAGGTGTACCGGCTGCTCGCGACGGGCGGGGTGGACGAGCGGCTGGTGGCGATGCTGGAGAACAAGTCCCGCCTGTTCGACGCGTACGCCCGCCGCAGCGTGGTCGCGGAGTCCACCCCGGACGCCATGGACATCTCGGACATGACGCTGGCCCGGCGCATCGTCGAGGAGGAGCAGACGCGTCTGGGCGTGCCCCGGTCGCCGTCCACGCCGGAGCGGCCTGCCACGGAGCCCGCACCGGAGACCGCACCGGAGCCCACCACGGAGCCCGCACCCGAGACCGCGCCGGAGTCCGCCACGGGAGCGTGACGGGTGGACCGGCCGGACTCCCCGCCACCCACGGTCAGCCGTCCCTCCCGACGGTCAGCCGTCCGTCCCGACGGTCAGCCGTCCGCCCCCACGGTCAGTTCGGTCACCCCCGCCGGCTTCTCCGGATCGTCAGAGGTGACCGTCATCCGCACCTCCCGCGCCGTCTCCCCGGCTCGGAAGGGCCGCCAGGTCCGGCCGTCGGGCGAGGTCTCGACGGTGTACGAGGCCGGTGCGGTGTCCGCCCACGCGGGGGTGATCTCGGCGACCCGCACCACCCGGCCCAGGTCCACCGTCAGCGTCCCCGTGCCGCCCTGGGGCGACCAGGCCGTCGTCGGGCTGCCGTCCACGGCGGCCGCCGCGTACAGCCCCGGCGCCTCGGAGGTGGCCGTCGCCGGGCGGCAACGCGCCGCGTCCGGTGTCGGGGTCAGGTCGGGCCGGCGGGTGGGCAGCGTGAGGGTGCCGGTCAGCCTGCGCGGCCCCGCCGGGGTGTGGACCGTGAACGGCGCGCCGTCCGTCAGCCGTACCGTGGTCGTCCGGGCGCCGAGGGAGACGTCGTACGTGCTTCCCCGGAAGCGCAGGCCGGTCAGCTCCACGCCCCCGGACAGCTGCGGGGGCAGCAGCGGATCGAGCCGCACCCCGTCCTCACGCAGCCGGAGCCCGGTCAGGCCGTGCGTGAACACCTGGAGGAAGCCGCCCTTCCCGGTGAGGAAGTCCTCGGCGGGAAAGCCGGACAGTGGGTCCTCGGCGCCGGACTTCTCGCCGCGCGCCTCGGAGAACAGGTGGTACGGACCGCGCGTGAACGGGCGTACGGAGCGCTGGAGATAGGTGTACGTGGAGCAGCCCGGCTCCCCGATGGCCGCCGCGTCGATCGCGTGCACCGAGTCCGTCATGGCGGGCCCGTCCGGATCGGTGCGGGCGGCGTAGAAGTCGAGGGTCGCGGCGGCGGCGCCGTCCGGCATCGGCCATTCCAGCGGGTACGTCAGCAGCACGGTGTCGGCCTGCTTGATGGTCGAGCCGTTGTACCCGGCGTACTGGAGGAAGAGCTTCCGCCCGGCGTCGTACGGGACGCGGAGTCCGTCTGCGACCCTGGTCCATCCGGCGGGGGCGCTCTCGCCCAGGAGTCCGGCGGCGCGGGTGGCGTTGCGCAGGGCGGTGGCGGCACCCGCGTTGGTGAACACCCCGTCGTCCACGCCGTTGCTGTACTCGTCGGGGCCCGCGACGTTCTCGACGGAGTAGCTGCCGTCCGGGTTCGCGGTGGCACGCGACTCCCAGAAGTCGGCGATGCCCTTCAGCAGCGGCCAGCCGCGCTCGGCCAGCCAGTCGCGGTCGCCGGTGGCGAGGTAGTACTGCCAGACGGCCAGCGACACATCGCCCTGGAGGTGGTTCTGGGTCAGGCAGTGCGGCGGGTCCCAGCTCTGGCACTCGGAGTCGAGGCGGCCCCGGCTCGCGCTCGTCCACGGGTAGAACAGGCCCTTGTAGCCCAGCTGTTCGGCGTTGGCGCGGGCCGCGTGGCGGGTGCGGTAGCGGTACTCGACCACCGAACGGGCCAGCTCGGGGCGGGTGGCCAGCAGCCCCGGGTACATCCAGGTCTCGGCGTCCCAGAACACCATGCCCGCGTAGGCGTCGCTGGTCAGCCCGGCCGGGGCGAGTCCGTCCGAGGAACCGGTACGGGTGTTGGCGAGCAGCCCGTACTGGGCGGCCCGCAGCCAGGCGGTGAGGTCCGCGCTGCCGGGTACGGCGATGTCGGACGACCAGGCCGTCCGCCAGGCCGCCGCGTTGTCCGCCAGGACACCGGACCACCCGCGCAGCTCCGCCCGCCGGGCGGTGGCGCGGGCGGACGCGAGCGGGTCTCGGGAGGTGAGGGCGGTGTCCACACCGACGTACTTCTCGAAGGTGTACGAGCGTCCGGAGGCGACCTCGGTGGTGTGGGCGCCCTTGCCGGTGCCCGCCTGGACGATCGCCCCGCGCGTGCCGGTGCCGAGCGTGCGGAAGGTGCCGTCGTCCCCGAGCGTGAGCCGGCGCGCGCCCCGTTCGTCCAGTCGTCCGGTCACCGTCGCCGTACCGTTCCAGTGCGGAGTCATCCGCAGGCGTACCGCACCGGCGTGTACATCGGAGCGGTCGGTGAGGACCTCGTACGTCAGATCGGTGGCACGGCCGTCTGCGGTGGTCCAGCGCAGTGAGGTGACCACGACACCGCAGCGCAGGTGCACGGTCTGGCGGTAGCGCGAGATGTGGCCGGCGGGGGTTTCGGTGCCGTACGTCTCCGAGCCGACCCGGACGTCCAGGGTGGTCCAGCTCGGCAGGGCGGCGATCACCTCCCTGCCCTCCGCGAGATCCGGGTCCCGGCCGTAGAGGCCGGAGACGAAGGCGCCGTCGTAGCGCGGGGTGTAGAGGGGCCACCCCGTCTTCTGGCCGGTCGCGGCGTATCCGGCGCCGGTGGCGGGCACGCGGTGGCCGAGATAGCCGTTGCCGACGTAGGGGTCGTAGCCCTCGGCCTCCCCGAAGGAGGTGGAGGCCGGTGCCCACGACGGGTCCGGGGCGCCGGTCCGGCCGCACACCGGTGACGGGGACCCGGGAGCGGAGGCGTACGAGAGCGGGGGCAGCGGTGCGGCCAGCGCGACCGCGACCAGGGACGTGAGAAGAGAGATGCGCGTGAGGCTCACCGTACGAAGGTAGGGAAGCCGGTGGCGCGCGTGCGGTTGCGGCGCGCGGGCGGCGACGGCGGCCGGGGCGGTGACTGCGGTCGGGCGGCGGGGGGTGACGTCGGCTCAGGGCCGGGCGTCCGTACGGCTTCCGGTGTGAGCCGGGCGGGAGCGCCCACCGCCGTCCGGACGCGGTATGCGCTGGTCGACGGGAAATCATCACTTCGAGTGAAACTCTGGCCCGTGCTTGCGGTGCCCAACCGAGGGTTGTCACGCTGTTGCTGTCTGTCAACCTGTTGGGAGTGGCCTGTGTCCTTCGGTGAGCAGCCCGCCTATCTGCGCGTGGCGAGCGATCTCAGGGAGAAGATCGTCAACGGCGCGCTGCCGCCTCATACGCGCCTGCCGTCCCAGGCGCGCATCCGCCAGGTCTACGGGGTCTCGGACACCGTCGCGCTGGAGGCGCGGAAGGTGCTGATGGCCGAGGGGCTCGTCGAAGGGCGTTCCGGCTCGGGCACCTATGTGCGCGAGCGCCCCGTCCCGCGCCCCATCGCCCGCTCCGGTTACCGCAGGGAGGGGGGCGCCGACCCGTTCCGGCAGGAGCAGGCGGCAGAGGGGGTGCGGGGGACCTGGGAGTCGAGCAGCGCGCAGGAGGAGGCGAGCGCCGAGATCGCCGGGCGCCTCGGCATCGAGCCCGGTGACCGGGTGATGCGCACCCGGTACCTCTTCCGTGAGGCGGGGGAGCCGATGATGCTCTCCACGTCCTGGGAGCCGCTGGCGGTCACGGGGCGGACGCCCGTGATGCTCCCGGAGGAGGGGCCGTTGGGCGGCTGCGGAGTGGTCGAGCGGATGGCGGCCATCGACGTCGTCGTGGACAACGTGGTCGAGGAGGTCGGCGCGCGCCCGGGGCTGGCGGAGGAGCTCCTGGCGCTCGGCGGTGTGCCCGGACATGTGGTGATGGTCGTCGGGCGCACGTACTACGCCTCGGGGCGGGCGGTGGAGACGGCCGACGTGGTGGTGCCCGCCGACCGGTACCGGGTCACCTATCACCTGCCGGTCCGGTGAACGGCCGGGTGCGGCAGCCCCGGTGAACGATCGGCTGCCGCGGCCCCGGTGACTGCGCGGCGGTCGGGCAGCCGTGCGTGGGTGGCGGTCCGGTAGGGGCGAGGGCGGGCCGCCATCCCGATGCGCCTCCTTCGGGCGCCGGGTGGGCTTCGGGTGGGCGGCTCGTGACGGCGTGTCATGTGTGCGGCCGGTGGGGGCTGCCCGCTGCCCTCAGGCCCCCGGCTCGGCGTTCCGGCCCCGGCTCGGCCTTCCGGCCTCGGCCCGCCCTTCCGGTCCCGCCCCGCCCTTCCGGCACCGCCCCGGCCGGGCCTTCTGGCCTCCGTTCGTCCCTCGGCCTGCTGCTCTCCGGCCTCGGTCCGGCCGCTGCCCCCGGCCCGGCTCCCTGGCCCCGGCCCTCAGCCCGGCCCCGGCCCTCAGCCCGGCCCCGATCCGCCCCCTCGGGCCAACTCCGATGACACGCGGTCCGATCTGCCTGCCCCGCCCGTCCCCGGCAGGCCCGCTCCGTGTGCTGGGCCCGTCCGGTGGGTGCGGAGGGCGGGACCTCTGCCGCGAACAGGCGCACGCCGACGGTGCTGCCGCCCCCCGGTCACGCCCCTCCGGCCGGGAACTACAGGCCGGCGGGGGCTGCGAGGGGGCGCATTCACTGAAGTGCGCCCCCTTCCCGATGGCCGGATGCGTACCTCTTTGTGCAAACATGCATCCTCTGCGTAAAGGTCAGGCGTACGCTCGGGCATATGCGTACTGCGGTTTCCTGGGGATCCTTAGAGACGTGCATGCCAGTAGGGAGAGGGGCGACATGCGGGGAAGAGGCGCGATGACCGACGGCGGCGCGGTACTTCCCTGGCTGGTGATCAGGCAGGACGACAACGGCAACCGGTACCGCGTGGGCCGGTACGCGACGCGGGACGAGGCGCAGCAGATCGCGGACGGCCTGGACCGCCACGGTCACAAGCAGCTCTACTGGGTGGAACGCGCGGGCCAGAGCGCACACCCCTGACACCCGGGGCCGCCCACGGGCACGCGCCCCCGACGCGCCGGGCCGCGTCCTCACGCCCTGACCCGTCCACCTTCCCGCCGCCCGCCCGCCCGACTGACCGACCGCCCCGCGCGCGTACGTGCTCGTACCCGCCCGTACGGGCCCGGACGGCGGGGCGGGCGCGGGCTGCCGGTAGGGTCCCGGCTGACCGGGGTGTGTGAACGAAGGCGGAGTGATGTCGGTCCTGATCGACACGGTGGCATGGGTGCGGGTGGAGAGCGGCAGGATCCTCTGCGCCCGGCCACGGGGCAAGGACGTCTTCTACATCCCCGGCGGCAAGCGGGAGAGCGGCGAGAGCGACCTGGAGACGCTGCTGCGCGAGGTCGAGGAGGAGCTGACGGTCGCCGTCGTCCCGTCGAGCGTCACGCACGCGGGCACCTACGAGGCGCAGGCCCATGGCCATCCGGACGGCGTGCTGGTCCGCATGAGCTGCTACTACGGCGAATACCGCGGCACCCTGGCCGCCAGCAGCGAGATCGACGAGGTGGCCTGGTTCTCGTACGCCGACCGGCCCCGGGTACCCCCCGTCGACCAGCTGCTCTTCGACGACCTCAAGGCCTCGGGCGAACTGCTCTGAGCCCGGCTCCGACCGCGCCCGCGCCGTTCAGGCCGCCCCTGCGCGCGCCCCGCCCGCCCCGCCCGCACCCACCGGTGCCGCGCCCACCGCGGACCAGCCCGCGCGATAGGTGCGCGAAATATAGGGTATGGGCTGATGAGCCCCTTTTCGTGAGGGGCTGCTCCCCCGATGCCGGCCCCTGGGAAGTGATCGGCGTGACCGAGACCGAAGGCGACTGCGCCGTGTGGAACTTTCCGGCGCGTCCGGGGTCCGTGCGCAGCGCCAGGCACGCCGTACGTGACGCATTGCACACCTGGGACCTCGACGTGGTGGTGGGTGACCTCGCCGTGCTGCTCGTCAGTGAGCTGGTGACCAATTCGCTGCGTTATACACCCGGCCCGATCGGGGTCCGTGTGACGCGGCCGCACCCCGACGGCGACAGCCCGCACGCCGTGGCGCCGGGGCAGGGCCTGCTGGTGGAAGTCTCCGATCCGCTTCCGGATCCGCCCACCGAACGTACGGCCGGACCCGAGGACGAGGGCGGGCGCGGACTCCAGCTCGTGGCCTGTTCCGCACGTCGCTGGGGCACTCGGCGCGGAAAGTGCGGCAAGACGGTGTGGTTCGAGCTCGCTCTGCCTGGTTAGGAGAGGGAGGGGACGCAAAAGCGATCACCGGGCCCGGTGCGTCCGGCCGAAAGGGACTGAGACCGTGCTGTGATCGTGAACGCCGTGCCGCTCGGGGCCGTAGTACTGAATACTGCGGGCAGGACCGGTCCGGTGTGTGAGCTGGAGGGGACGGTCGCGTGAGCGAGATACCGGGGACAGCGGGCGACGTCATGTGGCAGAGCAGCCCGCCTGGCTCGATTTATGACTACATCAGGGTCGCCTCCTTCTCGATCGGGGCCGACGGCCTGATCGAGCAGTGGAGCCGACGGGCCGCCGGCCTGTTCGGCCTGGAACCCGACGAGGTGCTGGGCAGAGACCCGGTCGAGGCGTTCATGCCGTCCGAGCTGCGTTCCGACGCCCGGCGGCGGGTCCGCGAGATCCTCGACGGCAAGGAGTGGACGGGCCTGGTCCCGTTCCGGATGCCCGGTGAGAACGGGGCGCGCGGCCTCGCCGAGGTCTACGTCATGCCGAGCGAGACGGGCACCGGCGAACGCGCCGCGCTCTGCATCGTCGTGGACGTACGCGCCTTGCGGCAGATCGAGACCGACCTCGCGGCCTCGCAGGCGATATTCGGTCAATCGCCGTTCGCGTTCGTGCTCTTCGGCACCGACTTCACCGTCGAGCGGGCCAACCAGCGGTTCGCCACGGTCTTCGGCGGCGAGGCCGACGACCACCGGGGCCGCACGGTCGACGACTATCTGGCCCGCCCCGAGGCCGACCGGCTCTCGGCCACGCTCAAGCGCGTCCTGGACACGGGCGACTCCGTCACCGACCTCCAGCTCACCGGCACCACGCCCGGCTCCCTCGGCCGGCGCCACTGGTCCATGAACCTCTACCGGGTGCACAGCGGCTCCGGCCGGCCCGTCGGCGTCGCCGGGCTCGCCACCGACGTCACCCAACGGCACATCGCCGCCCGCGAGGCGGCCAGCGCCCGGCGCAACCTCGCCCTGCTCAACGAGGCCAGCGCACGCATCGGCAACTCCCTCGACCTGGAGACCACCGCCCGCGAACTGCTCGACGTCGCCGTCCCCGGCTTCTGCGACCTGGCCTCCGTCGACCTGTACGAGGGCCTGCTCACCGGCGACGAGGCCGCGCCCGGCAGCTGGGGCCGCCGCCACCGGGAATCCGGCAGCGGGTCGGCCGAGCTGCGGCGGGTGGCCCACGCCAGTGCCGTGTCCGACGTGCTGCCCGGCATGGTGGCGGGGGACGCCGCCCGGGGCGGGGACATGGGAGGGCCCGCGCTCGGGTCCGTACACCGCTACCCGTTCCGCTCGCCGTGCGCGGTGGCCCTGCGGGAGGGCCGGGTGACGGACGTGCCCGGCGACGAGCCGGGTTTCGTCCACTCCACCCTCGCCGTGCCGATGGTCGCGCACGACATCGTCGTCGGCCTCGTCCAGTTCTCCCGCACCAAGGGCAGCGAACCCTTCGGCGAGCGGGACCGCGTCCTGGCCACCGAGCTGGCGGGGCGCGCCGCCGTCTGTATCGACAACGCCCGCCTCTACCGCCGTGAGCACGAGCGGGCGCTGATCCTCCAGCGCAGCCTGCTGCCGCCCGGCGACCCGGAGGCCGCGGGCCTTGACATCGCCTGCCGCTACCTCCCCGGCAACACCGCCACCGAGGTGGGCGGCGACTGGTTCGACGTGATCGAACTCCCCGGCCACCGCACGGCGCTGGTCGTCGGCGACGTGATGGGCCGCGGACTGCGGGCGGCCGTCGCCATGGGCGAACTGCGCACCGCCGTCCGCACCCTGGCCCTGCTGGACCTGGAACCCGGCGAGGTGCTCGCCGCCCTGGACGAGGTCGCCCGCGGCCTCGGCACCCCGGGCGGCGGCGACCGTGGCGACGGCTTCGGCGGCGGCGTCCAGTGGCCGGGCCGGGCCGCGCACAAGTCCCGCGAGGCGGACCTCTCCGAGGTCTATCTGGCGACCTGCGTCTACGCCGTCTACGACCCCGTCACCCGGCGCTGCACCTTCGCCAACGCCGGGCACCTCCCGCCCGTCGTGGTCGAGCCCGGCGAACCGGCCCTGCTGCTCGACGTGCCCCCCGGCATGCCGCTCGGCGTGGGCGGCGAGCCCTTCGAGGAGGTCGAGGTGGAGCTGAAGGAGGGTGCCCTCCTCGCGCTGTACACCGACGGACTCGTGGAGTCCCGTGACCACCCGCTCGACGAGGGACTGGACTCACTGCGCCGCTCCCTGGCCGAACCGTCACAGCCCCTCGAAGACGTCTGCGACCACCTGCTGAGCACGCTCGACACCCGGCACGGTGAGGACGACATCGCGCTGCTGATGGCCCGTGTCCAGGGGCTGCCCGCGGAGGCCGTGGGCGACTGGGTGCTGCCGCGCAACCCCCGCTCGGTGGCCCGCGCCCGCGAACTGGCCAGGAGCCGGCTCCTGGAGTGGGGCCTGGGCGACCTGGTGGACACCACGGAACTGCTCGTCAGCGAACTCGTCACCAACGCCCTCCGCTACGGCGAGGGGGAGGTCCGGCTCCGGCTGCTGCGCGACCGCACCCTCGTCTGCGAGGTCTGGGACGCGGGCCTGGTCCAGCCCCGGCGGCGGCGGGCCCGCGACACCGACGAGGGCGGGCGCGGGCTGCAACTGGTCGGACTGCTCAGCGCCGCCTGGGGCTCTCGTCGCACCCCGCGCGGCAAGACGGTCTGGTTCGAACTCGCGCTGCCGGACGGCGAGCCGGGCCGCGAACTCTCCGTCGAGCAACTGCTGAGCATGTACTGATGGACCCTCAGGAACACACCTGCCCCGCAACCAGGAGCCGTTGATGGCCGTTCGCCGTGTCGTACCCAACTTCCGTACCCAGGCTCCGCCGGAGAACCGGGAGTTCTACGGTCTGCTGGGCTTCGACCAGGTCATGGACCTGGGATGGATCTCGACCGTCGCCTCCCCGGCCGAGCCGGCCGCACAGGTCAGCTTCATCACCGAGGACGCGACCGCGCCCGTCCACGCCGACCTGAGCGTCGAGGTGGACGACGTGGACGCGGTCTACGCGGCCGTGCGGGACAGCGGGGCGGAGATCGTGCACTCCCTGCGGGACGAGGAGTGGGGGGTGCGGAGGTTTTTCGTACGCGACCCCGAGGGCCGGGTCGTCAACGTGCTGACCCACGTGACCCACTGACCCACCGCTGACGCACGGGCGGGGCACGGTTGACCCACCGCTGACCCACCGCCGGCCGTCGCCGGCCCGGCCCCTCGGCGGCGCGGGGCCCGGGACGCCGGGCCCGAGAGCGCTGATCCGTGTCCCGGCCCCGGCGGCGGTTCGGCTCCGGCCCCGCCACCCGGCCGACGCTCAGACCCGCCCGCCGCCCCGCCGCCCACGGGTCGCGCCGCCGCCGAAGCTGCCCGGTCCGCCGGGGAACCCTCCCGCGCCGGGGCCCCCGCCCAGCTCACCGCCGTGGCCGCCCGCCCCCTCGCCGAACACACCGCCCAGGACGATGCCGCCCAGCACGGCTCCGCCCACCCCGCCCCCGATCCCCGGATCGCCGGGCCCCCGCCGTTCCTGGTACGCGCGCACGTCCCGCTCGGCCAGGTCCAGCGCCCGCACCGCCAGCGCCTCCGCCTGCCGGGCCTCGGGCAGCGCCCCCCGGGGGTCGTCCGCCGCCGCACGCTCCAGGGCCCGCTCCCAGTGGCGCCCCGCTTCCGCCAGCCGCGTACGGGCCTGGTCGCCGACCGCCCCCCGGTGCGTGCCCACGAAGTCCGTGGCGACGCCGAGCGCCGAGCGCGCGGTGAGCGACGACTGTTCCAGGAGTGCCCGCGTCCGCTCGTCGCCGCGCTCGGGCCCCCGTATCCCCGCGAGCACCCCGTCCAGCGCGGCACCCGCCTCCACCACCTCGTGGAGGGCGTCGATCGGGTCCGACGGGCCGGACGCCGTGTTCGCGCGGACCTCCCCGAGCGCCTCCTCGGCCCGCGCGACCCCGCCCGGCACGTCGTCCGCGGACCCCTTCAGCAGCGCTCCGGCGTCGGTCAGGTCCGTCTCCGCCCCGGTGAGCGCGTCCGGCAGCCGCTCCGCCGCCTCGGCCAGCTCGGCGGCCCTCCGCTCCACCCCGTCCACCAGGACGCGCGCCTGCGTGACGGCCCCTTCGGCGGCCCGCAGGTGGACCGCGGCCTCGGGGTGGCGGCCGGCGTCCACCGCCTGACGCGCCTGGTTGAGGCTCGACGTCGCGAAGACCAGCCGGTCCTGGGCCTGCCCGATGCTCCCGGCCACGGGCGCGTACGCGGACGGGGCGTACCGCTCGCGCATGCCGTCGAGCGCCGCCTCCGCCGCGGGCATCCGGTCGAGGAGGTCACGGAACGCGGCCTCGGCCCCGGCCACCGCCTCGGGCGCCTCTCGTTCCAGGGCGCGCAGCCGGTCGAAGTCACCGGAGACGGCGTCCAGGCGCGCGTTCGCGTCGGCGCAGCGGCGGATGATCTCGTCCAGCACACGGCGGCCCTCCGCCCCGTCCTCCGGGAAGGCGTCGTCCAGCCGCTGACGCGACCGGAAGGCTTTGGCCAGCTCGGCCCTGGCGTACGCGACCGCCTCGGTGAAGGGGGCCGCCGCCTGTCCGTGCCGGGCGACTGCGAAGTCCAGCTCCTCCTCGCTGGTACGGACGGCGTCGTCGGTGTCCACGAGGTCCGCCCGGGACCTGGCGTCGAGCGCGGGCGACATCCCCGGCTCGGCCGCTCCGGGGTGGGGGCCGCCCCACACGGTCACCGCCGGGGTGGTGCGGGTCGTCGTACGCCGCCTGCGGCGGGCCCAGGTGAACGCGGCCACCGCGAGGACGACGGCCACCACGGCCAGCGGTACGGCCAGGTTGTCGGTGCCACCGCTGACGGAACCGTCGGCCGGCCCCGGATCCCCGGCCCGCGCACCGTACGCCGTGGACAGGGCGAGCCCGTACCACGCCACGGGCCCGGCCAGGAGGAACCTGCCGGGCGTCGAGGGCCGACAGGACCGGTCACGGCTCGCGGGCGCTGTCACATGGGGGAGGGTATGTCCGCCCCGCCCGGTGCGCGACCGCGCGGGCCGAATCCGTTGCGCGGGACGACCGGGCGGGGCGGGCCCGAGGTGCGGGGCGCGCGGGTGAGGCGGGGCACGACCCGGTCCGGACACGTGTACGGGAGCCGCCGCCCCGTCAGGTGGCGGCGGCTCCCGTACCGGAGGGAGCGGTCAGGTGCTCCCGGTCCTGGGGGCCCGGCTCAGCGGGACGTGCGGGGCAGTTCGCGGGAGCGGCCCAGGGAGCCGAGCCACCGCGCGGAGGGCCGGGCGGTCCGCTCGAACGTCTCCCGGTCCACGGCGATCAGGCCGAAGGTTGGGGCGAACGAGCCCCACTCGTAGTTGTCCAGGGCGCTCCACGCCAGGTAGCCCTGGACGTTCAGGCCGTCCTGGATCGCGGCGGCGACCTCGTCGAGCGCGCCGGTGTAGTAGTCGACACGGCGGGTGTCGTCGGCGGTGGCGATGCCGTTCTCCGTGACGATCAGCGGCATGTCCGGGCCGATGACCTCGGCGGTGTGGCGCAGCGCGTGGCCCACCGCCGCCGGGTAGTACTCCCACTGCGTCAGGGTCCGCTCGACGCCCTCGGCCGCCGGGACCGGGCCGTCGGGGCCGATCTCGGTGCGGGTGTAGGACTGCACACCGATCCAGTCGTCGCCCCGGGCGGCCTCGATGAAGACGTCCTCGCGCGGCTGCCGGTAGGCGGCGGTGACGGCCTCGGCGCCGGGGCGTGCCTGGTAGACCTGGTTGGCGATGGTCCAGCCGACCTGGATACCGGCGTCCAGGGCCCGGATCTCCTTGACGGCCGCGTGGTGGGCGGCGATGACCGCCTGGGTGGTCTCGTCGTCCGGGGTGGGCAGCCCGGCGGGCGGGAAGCCGATGTCGCCGCGCTTGGCCTGGCCGGCCATGACCGCGATCATGTTCGGCTCGTTGATCGTGCAGACGTGGCTGACGCCTTCGGAGATCACGGGCGCGCAGGCCGCGACGTACCGGGCGAACAGCTCGGTGGCGCCCTCGGCGGTCCAGCCGCCGCGCTCCTCGAACCACTGCGGCACCGTGAAGTGGTGCAGGGTGACCATGGGGCGCAGGCCGCGGGCGATCGCGCCCTCGACCATCCGGCGGTAGTGCGCCAGCTCCGCCCGGGAGAATCGGCCCTCGACCGGCTCGACGCGCGCCCACTCGACGGAGAAGCGGTAGTCGGTGAAGCCGAGCCCGGCCAGCAGGTCCATGTCCTCGCGCCAGCGGTGGTAGCTGTCGCAGGCGTCGAGGCTGGGCTCCTGGATGTGGGTGCCGGCCGTGTGCTCCTTCACCCACCAGTCGGAGTCGGTGTTGTTGCCCTCGATCTGGTGGGCGGCCGTGGAGGCCCCCCACAGGAAGCCGTCGGGGAACGGGACCGGGGTGTGCGTCATCGCGGAATGTCTCTCTTCGTGCGGGGGTGGGGTGCGGCCGCGGGTGGGGTGCGGCCCGTGCGGTGCGAAGGGCGGGCGGGGCGGGCTACTTCATGCCCGCCGTGGCGATGCCCTGGGTGAAGTGCCGCTGCAGGGCGATGAAGAGGACCAGCACCGGCAGGACGACCAGGAAGGCCCCGGCCATCAGCATGCCGTTGGAGCCGCCCGCCTTGTTCGGGTCGGTGGCGAAGGTCGCCAGGGCGACCGGCAGCGTGTACTTGTCCGGGTCGTTGGTCGCGATGAGCGGCCAGACGAAGTTGTTCCAGGAACCGAGGAAGGTGAAGATCGACAGCGTCGCGAGCGCGGGCTTGACCAGCGGCATGACGATGCGCCAGAAGATGTACCACTCGCCGGCGCCGTCCATCCGGGCCGCCTCCAGCAGCTCGTCGGGGATGGACTGCATGAACTGCCGCATCAGGAAGACCCCGAAGGCCCCGGCGGCGAAGGGCAGCACCAGACCGGCGTACGAGTCGATCAGGTGGAGCTTGCTCATCAGGACGAACAGCGGCAGCAGCATCAGGTTCCCGGGCACCATCAGGGCGCCCAGGACCAGCCCGAAGATCTTGTCGCGGCCGACGAACCTCAGCTTGGCCAGCGCGTAGCCGAGCATGGAGCAGAACACCAGGTTCGAGACGGTGACCAGCACCGCCACGATCACGGAGTTCATGAAGTAGAGCGGCAGGTCCAGCTTGCCCAGCAGGTCCCGGAAGTTGTCCAGGGTCCATTCGGTGGGGAGCCACACCGGCGGACTGGCCGCGAGGTCGCTCGGCGTCTTGAAGGACGACAGGGCCATCCAGAGGAAGGGCGCCGACATGATCAGCAGGCCCAGCGAGAGCAGGACGTAGACCAGAGGGCGTTTCAGGTCACGGGAGTTCGCCGGCGCTTCGGCACCGGGTGCTCGGCCGACGGTCATTTCGTGTTGTCCTTCAGCAGTCGGAGCTGGAGCACCGTGATGCCCATGATCACCACGAAGAGGACGTAGGCCATGGCACTCGCGTAGCCCATGTGGAAGAAGTTGAAGCCCTCGCGGTACATGTTCAGCGAGACGGTCAGGGTGGAGTCCGAGGGGCCGCCCTGGGTCATCACGAACGGTTCCTCGAACACGTTGAGGTAGCCGATGGTGGTGATGACGGTGGCGTAGAGCAGGGTCGGCCGCAGCAGCGGGACGGTGATGCCCCGGAACTCCTGCCACATACCGGCACCGTCGAGCCGCGCGGCCTCCCGGACCTCGGTCGGGACAGCCTGGAGCCCGGCGATGAAGAGCACCATGACCGTGCCGACGTTGCGCCACACCGCCATCGCGATCATCGAGGGCATGGCCAGCGCCTCCGAACCGAGGAAGTCCGGTGCGGTCAGGCCCACTTCGGAGAAGAGGCCCGCGACGAGCCCGTCGCTCGGGTCGAGCACGAAGCGCCACACCACGGCGACGGCCACGATGGTGGTGACCACCGGGGCGTAGAAACCGACCCGGAAGAAGGTCCTGGCCCGGTCGATGCCGTTGTTCAGCAGGACGGCGACGACCAGCCCGAGGGCGATGGTCAGCGGGACGCCGACCACGACGAAGTACGCGGTGTTGAAAAGCGACTTCAGGAACTTCTCGTCGCCGAACAGCTGGACGTAGTTGTCGAAGCCGATGAAGCGCGCTTCCCAGGGACGCGTGACGTTGCGCAGCCCGAAGTCCGTGAAGCTCATCAGCAGCGTGGCGAGGATCGGGAACGCCATGAAGACGGTGAACAGGACGAGGAAGGGGGTGGAGAACAGCCACCCCGCCGCGTTCTGCACGCCCAGCTTCCCGCGGCGCGGCCGGCTCAGGGAGGGCCCGGGGCCGCCCCGCGTCGAGTCCGGCCGCGCCGGTGGCCGAGAGGTCGTGGTGCTCATGGCTCCTACTTCACGAGGCCTTCGATCTCGGACTGCGCGGTCTTCAGCGCGTCCTGGGCGGAGGCCTTGCCCTGTGTCACCTTCGCTATGGCCTGGTCGACCTTGTCGGTGATCTCCGTCCACTTGGCCAGGGACGGCGAGGACTGGGCGGTGTCCATCTGCTGCTTGAACACCTGGAGGTCCGCGTCGTCGGCGAGCTTGCCGGAGTCCCAGGCCGCGGTGTTCGCGGGGAGGTCCTTGGTGCGCTCGTACCAGTCGGCCTGGCCCTCGGTGCCGGTGAGGTAGCTGATGAACTCCGTCGCGGCGGCCTTGTGTTCGCTGTCCTTGGAGACCACCAGGGAGGAGCCGCCCGCCATGGAGGCGGAGGTCTTGTCGGCGGGGACCGGGGCCACGGCCCACTTGCCCTTGATCTGCGGCTGGCCCTCGTTCAGCAGGGTGACGTGCCAGGGGCCGCCGAAGAACATCGGGACCCGGCCGTTGCCGAAGTCCTTGACGACGTCGTAACCGGGCGGCACGGACTTGTTGGCGAGGCCCTTGTCGAAGTACGAGCCGTACTCCTCCAGCGCCCGGACGGCCTCGGGGCTGTCGATGACGGCCTCGCCCTTGTCGTCGACGATCGCGCCGCCGGCCGAGTAGAGGAAGGAGTAGAAGTTCTGCACCGTGTCCAGGCCGCTGGGCTGGATCGACAGGCCCCACTTGGTGCCCGCCTCCTTCTGGTACGCGGTGGCCAGCTCCCGCATCTCCTTCCAGTCGGTGGGCGCCTTGTCGACGCCCGCCTTCTCCGCGAGGTCGGTGCGGTAGTAGAGGACCCGGGTGTCGACGTACCACGGCACGCCGTACGCGGTGCCGTCCACCTCGCCCTGCTTCCAGCCGGCCGGGAAGAAGTCCTTCTCGTCGAACCGCCCGGTGTCGACCGGCTCCAGGACGCCGAGCTCGGCGAACTCGCCCATGTAGCTCCCGCCCATCTGCGCCACGTCCGGCAGGGTGCCGGCCGCCGCGGCGGAGACCAGCTTCTGGTGCGCGACGTCCCAGCCGACCGGGGTCACCTTCACGGTGATGTGGGGGTGGTCCTTCTCGTACTCCTTCGCCACATCCGCGAGCTTCTCGCCCTCGGCCCCCATGGCCCAGACGGTGAGCGTCTGCTTCGCGTCCGCGGCGACGTCGTCGCCCCCGGAGCCGCCACAGGCCGAGAGGCCGAGGGCGAGCGCGACCGCGACGGCGGAAGAGACGGTTCTGGCGGTGCGGGACATGGAGGGCTCCTCCTTGAGCAATCCGGATGTATGCGCTGCCTGTAAGCGCATACATCACTGTGGAGCAGCCTCCCGGTCATCCGCAAGGGGGTGCTGGGTCACACTCGTGCAACGTGCCCGACATCGGGGGATGCGCTCGTCGCACCGTAAGCACGCCGTTTGCGTATTTGAAGTGGATGTGACCGATTCCGCTTGTCCGGGGCGGTCGGCGAGCGGTCCGGCGCGACCGGCGAGCCCGTTACTGTCCTGCCATGACGCCGCGTTCCCCCGCCACGCCCGGCCCCCTCGCCCACGATTTCCCCTTCGACCCGGCCCACGGCTACGGGCTCGACGGGCTGCTGCGGATACCGGCGCCCGCCGCGCCCGAGGACTTCGCGGACTTCTGGTCCGCCCGGTACGCCGAGGCCAGGGCGGTCGACACCGCGCCGGAGATCGGCCCGGCGGAGGACGAGCGGGACGGGGTCCGGCTGCACGGCGTGTCCTTCACCTCCGTGGGCGGCGTACGCCTCGGCGGCTGGCTGGCGCTGCCCGTGGACGGCCCCGCCGAACACGGCTTCGTCATCGGCCACGGCTACGGCGGGCGGGACGCCGCGGCGCCCGAACTCCCGCTGCCGCTGCCCCGTTCCGCCGCGATCCTGCCCTGCGTCCGCGGCATGGGGACACGCGGTTCGCTGCCCGATGTCCCGGGCGACGCGGCCTCACACGTCCTGCACGGCATCACCTCGCGCGACACCTATGTCATCGGCGGATGCGTGGCCGACCTGTGGTGCGCGGCCTCCGCGCTCGGTGAACTGCTGCCGCAGGTGGCCGGAGCGGGCCTCGGATATCTGGGGGAGAGCTTCGGGGGCGGTCTCGGCGCGCTCGCCCTGCCCTGGGACGGGCGCTTCGCCGCCGCCCAGCTCACCGTCCCCACCTTCGGCAACCACCCGCTGCGGCTCACCCTGCCCTGCACGGGCAGCGGGGAGTCGGTCCGGGCGTACCACAGGGGGCACCCGGCGGTCACGGACGTCCTGCGCTACTTCGACGCCGCCACGGCCGCGGCCCGGCTGGAGCTGCCGACACTGGTGGCCGCCGCGCTCTTCGACCCCTCGGTGCCGCCGCCGGGGCAGTTCGCCGTGTACAACGCGCTGCCCGGCCCGCGTGAACTCCAGGTGCTGCGCGCGGGTCACTTCCGGTACGCGGACGAGGCCGAGGAGTCGGCGGAGCTGCGCGGGCGCCGGGAACGCTTCTTCGGGCAGTGGCTCCGGGCGTGACGGCGGCCCCTCTTCGCGGGTGCTGAGCGGGGGAGCGCGGACCTCGCCGGGCCTGGGTCAGGGGGCCTGGCCGCAGCCGCAGCTCGCCCGGCGGGCCAGGGAGACGGGAAGCTCCAGCGACACGGGAGGCCGGTTGCCGTCGGCGAGGCGTTGCACCAGCAATTCGACGGCCTGCTCGCCCAGGTGCCGTATCGGCTGCCGCACGGTCGTCAGCGAGGGCCGCACGATCCGGCTCAGCGGGATCCCGTCGAAGCCGGTCACGGCGATGTCCTCCGGCACCCGCACCCCGCGCCGCTCCAGCGCCCGCAGCGCGCCCACCGCCATCTGGTCGTTGGCGAAGAGCATCGCGTCCGGGCGCCCGGGGCCCCGGTCCAGCAGGGTCTCGGCGGCGCGCGCGCCCTCGGCCTGGGTCATCATCGCCGTCCGTAGGTCCGGCGCGTCCGGAACCGGGAGTCCGGCGTCCTGGCAGGCCTGGCGGAACCCCCGGAACCGGGCCTCGGCGTCCGGGGACTCCGGGTCGCCGCCGACGAAGGCGAGATCGCGCAGCCCGTGGTCCTCGATCAGATGGCGGGCCAGCTCGCGCTCCCCGGCGGCGTTGGCGACGACCACGTGGTCGAGATGGTCGATCTCGCGCGGACCGGCGAGCATCACCACCGGCAGCCGGCGCGATATCACCTCCAGGTCCCGCGTCGGCACGGTCTGCGCCAGTACGGCGAAGCCGTCCACCCGCCCCGCCACCTTCGCGACGAGACTCTCCGGCCCGCCCTCCAGGGAGGCGGCGATCAGGAGCGCGTACCCGTGCCGGCGTGCCGCCCGCTCCATGCCCCGGATGATCTGGTCGGAGTAGAGCATCGCGGCGTCGTCGGCGTCGCTGTCGGCCTCCGCGTCGGCCTCGGCGTCCGGGTCGGCGTAGTCGGGGAAGCAGAGGCCCAGCACGCCGGTGGTCCGGCTGGCCAGGCCCCGGGCGTTCCCGCTCGGTACGTAGCCCAGCTCGCGGGCCGCCTCCAGGACGCGTTCGCGCGTGCGGTCGCGTACGGAGGCGGGGTTGCGGTACACGCGGGAGACCGTGGCGATGGAGACGCCCGACCGCTCCGCGACGTCGTACACCGTGGGCGCGCTCACGTGAGGGACCGTCCGCTTCTTCGTCCGTACCGGGATGCCCGCCGGTATCGGCATTCACCTGTTCTGAAAGCGCATTCACCCTAGAGCGCGCGCCCGCGGGCGGGCAAGGCGGGCCGGTGCGGGGCGTGGCGCGGACGTGCGTGTACCGGAGACGGGCGAGGGGCGCCGACGGTGTGCCGTGACCCGAGAACAGACAGGCAACCTTGCAAGGTGTACTGGCCATCTTTATCGTGGGCCGTATGAGCGCCGCACCACAGCACCCCCAGCAGCCGACGCCGGACGATCCGGCCGCCGAGCGGGTGGCCGCCGAGCTGGCGGCCGTGGTCGGCCGGCTGTCGCGGCGGATGCGGACCGTGCGGCCGGCCGGGCCGCTCACACCGTCCCAGCGGTCGGTGCTGGCCCGGCTGGACGAGAGCGGCCCGGCCACCACGGCGGCGCTGGCCCGCGCCGAGTTCGTACGCCCGCAGTCGATGCGGCTGACCCTCGGGGCGCTGGAGGAACGGGGTCTGGTGGCCCGTGCCCCCGACCCGTCCGACGGCCGCAAGTCCCTCGTGTCGGCCACGGACGAGGGCCTCGTCGCGCTGGCCGGGGCACGGGCGGTCACCCGGGGCTGGCTGGCGGAGGCGATCGCCGGCGAACTGGACGGGCGGGAGCGCCGCACCGTCGCCGAGGCCGTGGCGCTGATCAGCCGCCTGGCCGAGGAGTGACCCGGCGCGGGCCGGAATCGCCTGCTCCCACCCGCGCGGGCCGCGACCGCCGGCCCCGCCCGGCGCGGGCCGGAACCTCCGCCCGCCCCCCACACCACCAGCCCCCGCACCGCACCGGCGCCCGCCCGCCCCCGCAGCCCGCCCCGACCACCGCGCCCCGCGCGCCCGTACCTGGAACACCGCACCCGCGAGGAGTACCCGTATGACCGCCACCACCCTGGACCCGACGACCGCCCTGATCGTCGTCGACCTCCAGAAGGGCATCGTGGGCCTGCCCACGGTCCACCCCGCCGCCGACGTCGTCGCCAACGCCGCGACCCTCGCCGGCGCCTTCCGCGCCAGGGGTCTCCCGGTCGTCCTCGTCCGGGTGACCGGCGGCGCCCCCGGCCGTACGGAGGCCGGGCGGGCCGGGTCCGGCGGGCAGCCGCCGGCCGACTGGGCGGACCTCGCGCCCGAGCTGGGCCACCACGAGGACGACATCGTCGTCACCAAGCAGCGGTGGGGGGCCTTCCACGGCACCGACCTCGACCGGCGGCTGCGCCGGCTGGGCGTCACCCAGGTCGTCCTGGCCGGTATCGCCACCTCCATCGGCGTCGAGTCCACGGCCCGAGCCGCCTACGCGCACGGCTACCACGTCACCGTCGCCACCGACGCCGTCACCGACAGGGACCCCGACACCCACCGCGTCAGCGTCGAGAAGATCTTCCCGAGGCTCGGCGAGACCGACACCACGGCGGCGATCCTCGCCCTGCTCGGCTGAGTACCCCGGCCCGGCACGACCGGGTACGACCGCCGGGGCCGCACGGGTGACACACAGGCCCGTACCGGCCGCGCCTGCGCCCCCTCGCGCGTGATGGTGAGTTCAGTGGATCAACACATCAGTGTGATCAGCTGCAAATGCCACCAAAACGTTCGTCATCCGGTCCATTCCGGTACGGGTGGGCCGGGCCGGCCCCGGAGGTTTCAGCCATGGCCCACCTCGGCGTCCCGCGCGGGACGGCCCGACAGCGCCGCTCGGTCGCACTCCTGGCGACGGGCGTGCTCACCATCCCCGCGCTGGCGGGCTGCTCCTCGGACAGCGGCGGCCGCGTGCCGGTGGCCATGGGACAGGACATCGCGCCCGCCGCCCGCGACCGGCTGGCCGACGGCTCCACGCTCACCTGGGCGATCGACGCCGTACCCGCCACCCTCAACGCCTTCCAGGCCGACGCCGACGGTGCGACCACCCGGATCACGGGCGCCCTGCTGCCGACCCTCTTCCCGCTGGACGAGCGCGGCGAGCCCCGGCTCGACCCCGACTACCTGGAGTCCGCGAAGGTCATCGAGCGGGAACCCAGACAGGTCGTGCTCTACAAGCTCAACCAGCGGGCCGTGTGGAGCGACGGCCGGGAGATCGGGGCGCCCGACTTCGTCGCCCAGTGGCGGGCGCTGAGCGGCAAGGACTCCGCGTTCTGGACCGCCCGCAACGCGGGCTACGAACGGATCGAGAAGATCGAGCGCGGCAAGGACGACCTCCAGGTCCGCGTCACCTTCTCCAAGCCGTACGCGGACTGGCGCGGGCTCTTCTCGCCGCTGTACCCGAAGGAGGTGACCGGCGCCGCCGGCACCTTCAACGACGGTGCGCGCACCACGCTCAAGAACACCGCGGGACCGTTCCGGCTGGGAAGCGTGGACAAGGACAAGGGGACCGTCACCCTCGTCCGCGACCCGCGCTGGTGGGGGGACCTGCCCAAGCTCGACTCGCTCGTCTTCCGGGCCGTGAAGCCCGAGGACCGGGCCGCCGCCCTCACCGAGGGCAGCGTGGACGTCGCGGACGTGGACCCGGCGGCGGCGAGCAGCGTCGCCCGGGCCGCCCGTTACCGCACCGGCAACGGACAGCCCGCCCACGGCCCCGGGGCCGACATCACCCCGGCGGCGGCCCTGCGCTCCTGGGCGGTGGCGCACGGGTCGGACGAGAAGGCGGCCGCGGCCGCCCAGGCCGCGCGCGCCGAGAACCGGGAGGCGGTCGCGGCGTACGCGGCCGAGCAGAAGGCCCTGAACCGCTTCGCCGTACGCAAGTCGCTGGAGCCCGCCTACACCCAGCTGGCGCTGAACGGCGAGTCCGGGCCGCTCTCCGACGACCGGGTCCGCCGGGCGGTCGCCCGCGCCCTGGACCGCCAGGAGCTGGCCGACGCCGTGCTGAAGCCGCTGGGCCTGGCCGCGAAGCCGCCCGGCAGCCACCTGGCGCTGGCCGGGCAGCCGGTGTACAAGGATGCCAGCGGGGCGCTGGGCGACCAGGACGCCAAGGAGGCGCGGGCGCTGCTGGCGGACGCGGGCTGGACGACCGGCGGCGCGGTCCAGAAGCCCGGGGACACCAAGGCGGGCAGCGAGGCCGACAAGAAGGCCGAGGAGAAGGCCGGCGAGAAGACGGACGGGGACGCGGAGGACGCCGGGAAGAAGCCCGCCGACGAGGCGAGCGGCAAGGCCACGGACGAGGACAAGGACAAGGACGCGACGGCGGACAAGGCCGGCAAGGACACCGACGCGACTGCGGACAAGGCCGCGGACAAGGCCGCGGACAAGGACGAGAAGGACGACAAGGCCTCCCGCGACGAGGGCCTGTACATCGTCGGGGACGAGAAGCCGGGCGACCGGGACCCCGCTCCCCGGGCCCTCGCCACCGCCCCGGCCGCCGCCGCCCAGAGCGCCGCCGTGCTGCGCCAGGTCGCGGCCGTCACCGGCGAGGGCACCACCCGGGCCGGCACCCAGGACAAGCAGCCCGGCGGAGCGCCCGGCGCCTACGCGCCCCAGGGCACGGCCGCCCCGGCCCCCGCCCCGGCCAGCAACCGCCTCGGCAAGGACGGCAAGCCGCTCACCCTGCGCTTCGTCCTGCCCTCCGGCCCCGGCTCGCAGTCGTTGCGCGGCGTCGGTGAGAAGATCGTCGCGATGCTGGACGCGGTCGGCATCGGGGCCCAGATCACCAAGGTCTCCGACGAGAGCTACTTCAAGGACCACATCGCCTCCGGCGACTACGACATGGCGTTGTACTCCTGGCCCGCCACCGCCTATCCGGCGACCGACGGACGCCCGCTCTTCGCCAAGCCGGAACCCGCCACGGACGGATCCCTGCTCGTCGAGCAGAACTACACCCGGATCGGTTCCGACCACATCGACCAGCTCTTCGACCGCGCGGTCTCCGAGCTCGACGCCAAGACCTCGGGGGACCTGCTGAAGCAGGCGGACGCACGGATCTGGGCGGCCGCGGGATCGATTCCGCTGTACCAGCGGCCGCAGCTCGTCGCGGTCGACAAGAAGCTCCGCAACGTCGGCGCCTTCGGCTTCGCCTCGCCCCGCTACCAGGACATCGGTTTCCTCAGGGGCCAAGCGGCCGGTTCCACCGCTTCCCCCGCCAAGGGGACGAAGTAGCAGGTCACAGCGCGATCCGAAGCTCAGATCCCGCTCAATTCCCTTGCCCGCCGGCGTGCCGGCGGGCAAGGTGGCGTCTGCCTGGACCCGGGCTCCGCGCTCTCCCCACCCCCTTTGCCGTCCGCCCTCGTCACCCGCCGGACGATGCCGTGGCGACGGCTGAACGCGGGCTGAACACTGCCCGGCGAACGCCTTCGCGGACCGGGCAGGGAAGCCCTGGGCGCGTCGTGCCCGTACCATTGGACCAGCCGTGGCGTGTCCGCCCGGCGGGGCGTACGAGGACCGAGACCGACAAAGACGCCTGATCCCACGATCGAGAGAAGCGCAAGCCACCCATGCCCACGCGCCACGACATCCGTAACGTAGCCATTGTTGCCCACGTCGACCACGGCAAGACCACCCTGGTCGACGCCATGCTCAGGCAGGCGGGCGCGTTCGCGGCCCACGCCGCCGAGAACCTCGACGAACGCATGATGGACTCGAACGACCTGGAGCGTGAGAAGGGCATCACGATCCTCGCCAAGAACACGGCGGTGAAGTACCACCCCAAGGACGGCGGGGACCCGATCACGATCAACATCATCGACACCCCCGGCCACGCCGACTTCGGCGGCGAGGTCGAGCGCGGTCTGTCGATGGTCGACGCGGTCGTCCTGCTCGTCGACTCCTCGGAAGGCCCGCTCCCGCAGACCCGGTTCGTGCTGCGCAAGGCGCTCACGGCCAAGCTGCCGGTGATCCTCTGCATCAACAAGACGGACCGCCCGGACGCCCGTATCGCCGAGGTCATCGACGAGACGTACGACCTCTTCCTCGACCTGGACGCCGACGAGGACCAGATCGAGTTCCCGATCGTCTACGCCTGCGCGCGTGACGGCGTCGCCTCGCTGACCAAGCCCGAGGACGGCAGCGTCCCGCCGGACAGCGAGAACCTGGAGCCGTTCTTCAACACGATCCTCTCCACGGTCCCGGCCCCCGAGTACGACGAGGAGGCCCCGCTCCAGGCGCACGTCACCAACCTCGACGCCGACAACTTCCTCGGCCGTATCGCGCTCTGCCGTGTCGAGCAGGGCGAGCTGCGCAAGGGCCAGACGGTCACCTGGATCAAGCGCGACGGCACCATGTCCAACGTGCGCATCACCGAGCTGCTGATGACGGAGGCGCTCACCCGCCAGCCCGCCGAGAAGGCCGGTCCGGGCGACATCTGCGCCATCGCCGGTATCCCGGACATCATGATCGGTGAGACCCTGGCCGACCCCGAGAACCCGATCGCGCTGCCGCTGATCATGGTCGACGAGCCGGCCATCTCGATGACCATCGGCACGAACACCTCGCCGCTGGTCGGCAAGGGCGGCAAGGGCCACAAGGTCACCGCGCGCCAGGTGAAGGACCGCCTGGACCGCGAGCTGATCGGTAACGTCTCGCTCCGCGTCCTGGACACCGAGCGCCCCGACGCCTGGGAGGTCCAGGGCCGCGGTGAGCTCGCTCTGGCGATCCTCGTCGAGCAGATGCGCCGTGAGGGCTTCGAGCTGACCGTCGGCAAGCCGGAGGTCGTCACCAAGCAGATCGACGGCAAGACGCACGAGCCGGTCGAGCGTATGACGATCGACTCCCCGGAGGAGCACCTCGGCGCCATCACGCAGCTGATGGCCAGCCGCAAGGGCCGTATGGAGACGATGACGAACCACGGTTCGGGCTGGGTCCGCATGGAGTGGATCGTCCCCTCCCGCGGCCTCATCGGCTTCCGTACGGAGTTCCTGACCCAGACCCGCGGCACCGGCATCGCGCACTCCATCTTCGAGGGCCACGAGCCGTGGTTCGGCGAGCTGCGCACCCGTCACAACGGCTCCCTGGTCGCGGACCGCGCGGGCGCGGTGACGCCGTTCGCGATGGTCAACCTCCAGGAGCGCGGTGTGATCTTCACCGAGGCCGGCACCGAGGTCTACGAGGGCATGATCATCGGCGAGAACTCCCGCGCCGACGACATGGACGTGAACATCACCAAGGAGAAGAAGCTCACCAACATGCGTGCGGCTTCCGCGGACACCACGGAGAACGTGGTGCCCGCCCGCAAGCTCTCGCTGGAGCAGTCCCTGGAGTTCTGCCGCGACGACGAGTGCATCGAGGTGACCCCGGAGACGGTCCGCATCCGCAAGGTCGTCCTGGACCAGAAGCAGCGCGGCCGCTCGGCCTCGCGCGCCAAGCACGGCTGATCCGGCCGGGGGCGCCGGCCTCCGCCGGCGAACCGTCGGAATGAGCCATTGACATGAGACCCGGGCCTCCACAGAAACTGTGGGGGCCCGGGTCTTTCGTCAACCCGTTTATCCGACCGAGGTGTCCGCATATCGTGCGTCGCTCTCCGGAACATGTGTTAACGGTCCGTTTCGGGGGTGTCTGTCTGGGATCGCTTTGTCCGGATTTCGGTCTTCCGGGTGATCTCGATGTTGTCAAACCGAGACCCTTTAAGTGTGGTTTACAGCCCGGTGTTCCTTAATAGTTGGCTCCATTGAGCTCGGGTCAATGGGTCAGCGCACTGTGGGGAGTGCCGACTCACGAGCACACTCGGGGCACTGAAACGATCGCCGTCAGGGGTGTCGGTGGATCTCTCCAGTGCCCCTCTTGTAGTCAAAAGTGGACTCATGAGGAGGAAACCCATGCGCGGTGCCAAGAGCGCCAAGTGGGTCGCGGGAGCGGCAATCATCGCCCTGGCCGCGACCGCCTGTGGTGGCGGCGACAGCGACGGCGGAGGCAAGAGCGCCAAGGGCGCCGTCGACGCGGACGGCATATTCTCCGTCGAGGTCGGTGAGCCGCAGAACCCGCTGCAGCCGGCCAACACGATGGAGTCGAACGGCAGCATCGTCACCGACGCCATCTTCTCGCAGCTCGTCGACTACGACCCCGACGGCAAGCTTGAGATGATCAACGCCGAGTCCGTCGAGACGACCGACAGCAAGCTGTGGACGGTCAAGCTCAAGAAGGACTGGAAGTTCCACGACGGCACCCCCGTCACCGCCGACTCCTACGTCAAGGCCTGGAACTGGGCCGCGAACATCGAGAACGCGCAGACCAACGCCTCGTGGTTCGCCGACATCAAGGGCTTCGCGGACGTCCACCCCGACGGTGAGGGCGCCAAGCCCAAGTCGGACGCCATGTCCGGCCTGAAGAAGGTGGACGACTACACCTTCACCATCGAGCTCAGCGACCCGCTGCCGTACTTCTCGTACAAGCTCGGCTACACGGTCTTCTCGCCGCTGCCCGAGTCCTTCTACGCGGACCCGAAGGCCGCCGGTGAGAAGCCGGTCGGCAACGGCGCGTACAAGTTCGTCAGCTGGGACCACAAGAAGCAGATCAAGGTCGAGCGCAACGACGACTACAAGGGCCCGGACAAGGCGAAGAACGGTGGTGTGATCTTCAAGAACTACACCACCCTGGAGACCGCCTACGAGGACCTCAAGTCCGGCAACGTCGACGTGCTCCGCCAGATCGGCCCGAAGGACCTCCCGGTCTACCGTGCCGACCTCGGTGACCGCGCCGTGGACCAGGCGTACTCCGCCATCCAGACGCTCGGTGTCGCCATGTACACCGACCAGTGGAAGAACACGGACCCGAAGGTCCTCCAGGGCCTCTCGATGGCCATCGACCGGGACACCATCACCAAGACGGTGCTCCAGGGCACCCGCGAGCCGGCCACGGGCTGGGTCGCCAAGGGCGTTCTCGGTTACCAGGAGAACGTCGCCGGCGACGTGACCAAGTACGACCCGGCCAAGGCCAAGGCCCTCATCAAGGAGGGTGGCGGTGTTCCGGGCAACGAGGTCTTCATCCAGTTCAACGCCGACGGCGGCCACAAGGAATGGGTCGAGGCTGTCTGCAACAGCATCACCCAGGCCACCGGCGTCAAGTGCACCGGCGACTCGAAGGCCGACTTCCAGGCCGACCTGAACGCCCGTGACGCCAAGCAGGTCAAGTCGTTCTACCGCGGCGGCTGGGTGCTCGACTACCCGGTCAACGCCAACTTCATCAGCGACCTGTTCCGCACGGGCGCGGCCGGTAACAACGGCTTCTTCTCCAACAAGGACCTCGACGCCAAGATCAAGGCCGCGGACACCGCTCCGAGCCTCGACGAGTCGGTCAAGGGGTACCAGGAGGTCGAGAAGGAGCTGGTCAACTACATGCCGACCATCCCGCTCTGGTACTACAAGGTCAACGCCGGTTACTCGGAGAAGGTCCAGAACGTGAAGTACGCGCAGGACGGCGACCCGATCCTGACCGAAGTCCAGGTCACCAAGTAACGACCGACGTAGTCCGTGGGCCGGTGCGGGACCGACACTCACATCGGTTCGCACCAGTCCGCAGCCGTGGCCGGGGGGCCCTTCCGTACCGCTGACCGTCCTGAGGGACGTCCGCGGTGCGGGAGGGCCCGTCGGCTGCCGCTTGCCTATTACATGGAGGCATGATGGGGCGCTATGTCGCACGACGACTGCTCCAGATGATCCCGGTCTTCCTCGGGACAACTCTGCTGATCTTCCTGATGGTCTACACGCTGCCCGGTGACCCCGTGCGGGGACTTTTCGGGGACAAGGGCGCCGACCCGGCCACTCTCGAAGCGATGCGGCACAAGCTGGGCCTCGACCAGCCGATCCTGGTGCAGTACTGGGAGTACATGAAGGGCATCGTCTTCCACTTCGACTTCGGCACGCAGATAGCCAGCGGACGCCCCGTCACCGACGTGCTCGGCGACGCGTTCCCGGTCACCCTGCGGCTCGCCGGTATGGCCTTCGTACTCGAGATCGTCGTCGGTATCTCCCTGGGCGTGTACGCCGGTCTGCGTGCGGGACGGCTGAGCGACAACATCGTTCTGGTCTTCACCCTGCTGATCATCTCGATCCCGGTGTTCGTCCTCGGCTTCATCGTCAAGTCGGTCTTCGCCTTCCAGCTCGGCTGGATCTCGCCCAACGTCTCGAACGACGCGACGTGGAGCGAACTCATAGCCCCGGCCGTCGTGCTCGGCTCCCTGTCGCTCGCGTACGTGGCCCGGCTGACCCGTACGACGATGGCGGAGAACCTGCGCGCCGACTACATGCGTACAGCTGTGGCCAAGGGGCTGCCCAGGCGCCGCATCGTGGGTGTGCACCTGATGCGCAACTCGCTGATCCCGGTCGTCACCTTCCTCGGCACCGACCTCGGCGCCCTGATGGGCGGCGCGATCGTCACCGAGGGCCTGTTCAACGTGAAGGGCATCGGCGGCACCATCTTCGAGTCGATCACCCGGCGTGAGGGCACGACCCTCGTCGGGCTGGTCACCGTTCTGGTGATCGTCTACCTCTTCATGAGCCTTATCGTCGACCTGCTGTACGCGGTCCTGGACCCGAGGATCCGGTATGCCTGATGTGACCAAGACCGCTCCCGCTCCCGAGAAGGCCGAAGCGCCTCTCGCCGGACCGCAGGTCGACGTCAGCGCGGAGAAGGCCCGCAGCCTGTGGGGCGACGCCTGGCAGGACCTCCGCCGGAACTGGTACTTCATCATCTCGGCCGCGCTGATCGTGCTGCTGCTGGTGATCGCGGCGGTCCCGGGCCTGTTCACCAGCGCCTCGCCCACCGTGGGTGACCTGGCGCACCACTTCCTGAGCAAGCCGGAGCTGGGCAAGGTCGGTTCGCCCGAGTGGCTCGGCTACGACGGTCAGGGCCGCAGTGTCTACGCGCGTGTCATCTACGGCACCCGCGCCTCGGTGATCGTCGGTATCTCGGTGACGCTCCTGGTGACCCTGTTCGGTGGTCTGATCGGCATGCTGGCCGGCTACTTCGGCGGCTGGGTCGACGCGGTGCTCTCCGGATTCACCAACGTCTTCCTCGGGCTGCCCTTCCTCCTCGGCGCCATGGTCGTGCTCCAGGCCTTCACCGACCGCACGGTCCTGGTGGTCATCTTCGCCCTCGCCTTCCTCGGCTGGACGCAGATCGCGCGTGTCATGCGCGGTGCCGTGATCACCGTCAAGCAGGCCGACTTCGTCCAGGCGGCCAGAGCGCTGGGCGCCGGTACGAGCCGGATCCTCTTCCGGCACATCCTGCCGAACGTCCTGGCCCCGGTCATCGTCGTCGCGACCATCTCGCTCGGTGTGTACATCTCCGCCGAGGCGACCCTGTCCTACCTCGGTCTCGGCCTGGCCTCGCCGACCGTCTCCTGGGGTATGGACATCTCCGGTGGAGCGAGCCAGATCCGGGTGGCCCAGCACATCCTGATCTACCCGTCGATCATGCTCAGCATCACCGTTCTGGCGTTCATCATGCTCGGCGAAGCCGTCCGTAACGCCCTCGACCCGAAGACGCGATAAGGAGGGCGCACGTGACCACCATCGACAAGACCGCAACAGTCCCGTCCGCGCGCTCGGGAGACGACCACGTCGGCCCGCTGCTCGAAGTCCGCGACCTGCACGTGGAGTTCCACACCCGCGACGGCATCGCCAAGGCCGTCAACGGCGTCAACTACAGCGTGGACGCGGGTGAGACGCTCGCCGTCCTCGGTGAGTCCGGCTCGGGCAAGTCCGTGACCGCCCAGGCGATCATGGGCATCCTCGACATGCCGCCCGGAAAGATCCCGCAGGGCGAGATCCTCTTCCGCGGCCAGGACATGCTCAAGATGTCGGCCGAGGAGCGCCGGGGCATCCGTGGCCGGAAGATCGCGATGATCTTCCAGGACGCGCTGTCCTCGCTGAACCCGGTCCTCACCGTCGGCTACCAGCTCGGTGAGATGTTCCGGGTCCACCAGGGCCTGTCCAAGAAGGAGGCCAAGGCCAAGGCCATCGGCCTCATGGACCAGGTGAAGATCCCGGCCGCCGCGGCCCGTGTCTCGGACTACCCGCACCAGTTCTCCGGCGGTATGCGCCAGCGCATCATGATCGCCATGGCGCTGGCCCTGGAGCCGGACCTGATCATCGCGGACGAGCCCACCACGGCGCTCGACGTGACGGTCCAGGCCCAGGTGATGGACCTGCTCGCGGAGCTCCAGCGCGAGTACAACATGGGGCTCATCCTCATCACGCACGACCTCGGTGTCGTCGCGGACGTGGCCGACAAGATCGCGGTGATGTACGCGGGGCGGATCGTCGAGACGTCTCCCGTCCGCGAGATCTACGAGGCGCCCGCGCACCCGTACACCAAGGGTCTGCTGGCCTCGATCCCGCGCCTGGACCAGAAGGGCCAGGAGCTCTTCGCGATCAAGGGCCTGCCGCCCAACCTGCTGCACGTCCCCTCGGGTTGCGCCTTCAACCCGCGCTGCACGATGGCGCAGGACATCTGCCGTGCCGACATCCCGCCGCTGCTGCCGGTGACGGGCACGGACGGCACCGAACTGGTCGGCCGCCACAGCGCCTGCCATTTCTGGAAGGAGACGCTCCATGGCTGACATCCGCAAGGAGCCCGCCGACGCCACCCCCAACGTCACCGAGGTGGCCACGGTCGACGCGGCCACCGAGGAGGCGGCGGTCGCCGCCATCGACGCCCCGGTGTCCCAGGGCGAGCCGATCCTCCAGGTGCGCAACCTCGTCAAGCACTTCCCCCTGACCCAGGGCATCCTGTTCAAGAAGCAGGTCGGCGCGGTCAAGGCGGTCGACGGCATCTCGTTCGACCTGTACGCGGGGGAGACCCTCGGCATCGTCGGCGAGTCCGGCTGCGGCAAGTCCACGGTCGCCAAGCTGCTGATGACCCTGGAGCGGGCCACCGCCGGTGAGGTCTTCTACAAGGGCCAGGACATCACCAAGCTGTCCGGCCGGGCGCTGAAGGCCGTACGCCGCAACATCCAGATGGTGTTCCAGGACCCGTACACCTCGCTGAACCCGCGTATGACGGTCGGCGACATCATCGGGGAGACCTTCGAGATCCACCCCGAGGTGGCCCCGAAGGGCGACCGGCGCCGCAAGGTGCAGGACCTCCTGGACGTCGTCGGGCTGAACCCGGAGTACATCAACCGGTACCCGCACCAGTTCTCCGGCGGTCAGCGCCAGCGCATCGGCATCGCCCGCGGTCTCGCGCTCAACCCGGAGATCATCATCTGCGACGAGCCGGTCTCCGCGCTCGACGTGTCGGTGCAGGCGCAGGTCATCAACCTGATGGCGAAGCTCCAGGACGAGTTCAACCTCTCCTACCTCTTCATCGCGCACGACCTGTCGATCGTCCGGCACATCTCGGACCGTGTCGGCGTCATGTACCTCGGCAAGATGGCCGAGATCGGGACGGACGTCCAGATCTACGACCACCCGACGCACCCCTACACCCAGGCGCTGCTGTCGGCCGTCCCGGTACCGGACCCGTCCGTCCGTGACAACCGCGAGCGGATCATCCTCTCCGGGGACGTTCCCTCGCCGGCCAACCCGCCGTCCGGCTGCCGCTTCCGCACGCGGTGCTGGAAGGCGCAGGACAAGTGCTCCACCGAGATCCCGCTGCTGGCGATCCCGGAGCGCTTCAAGGGCGGCGAGACGCCCGCCTCGCACGAGTCGGCCTGTCACTTCGCCGAGGAGAAGGACGTCGTGCACGCGGCCTAGCCCGCGACACGCCGAACGAAAGGCGCCCGGCCCCCTTCGAGGGGCCGGGCGCCTTCGTGTGTTCCGGGAGCCCGTACGGAGGACATGAACATGCGTCATACCGGCATATGGAGTGATATGGGGCATTGAGCTACTCAAGGGAACCCTAGGAGGCACTCCATGCGCGGAGCCACACGAGTCAGGTGGGCCGCCTGCGCCGTCGCCGTCGCCCTGGCGGCGACGGCCTGCGGTGGCGGGGGCGGCAGTGGGGGCGGCAGTGGCGCCAACGGAATCGTCAGCTCCTCCTGGGGAGACCCGCAGAACCCGCTGGAGCCCGCGAACACCAACGAGGTGCAGGGCGGCAAGGTCCTCGACATGGTCTTCCGGGGACTCGTCCGGTACGACCCGAAGACCGGCGAGGCCAAGAACGAGATCGCCCAGTCGATCGAGTCGAAGGACTCCCAGAACTTCACCGTGAAGATCAAGGACAACTGGACCTTCAGCAACGGCGAGAAGGTCACCGCCACGTCCTTCGTGGATGCCTGGAACTACGGCGCCGCGCTGAAGAACAACCAGAAGAACGCCTACTTCTTCGGTTACATCGACGGTTACGACAAGGTCCACCCCGACACCGGCAGCGCGTCCGCCACCACCCTCTCCGGGCTCAAGGTGGTCGACGACACCACCTTCACCGTCAAGCTCGCGCAGAAGTTCTCGCTCTGGCCCGACACCCTCGGCTACGCGGCCTTCGTACCGCTGCCCAAGGCCTTCTACACCGACCACGCCGCCTGGCTCTCCAAGCCGATCGGCAACGGCCCGTACACCATCGAGAAGTACGCCAAGGGCTCCTCGATGAGCCTGCGCAAGTGGAACGACTACCCCGGCACGGACAAGGCGCAGAACGGCGGCATCGACCTCAAGGTCTACACGGACAACAACACCGCCTACACGGACCTGACGGCGGGCAACCTCGACCTCGTCGACGACGTCCCCGCCTCCCAGCTCAAGAACGTCAAGGCGGACCTGGGCGGCCGGTACATCAACACCCCGGCCGGCATCATCCAGACCCTCGCCTTCCCGTTCTACGTGCAGGCCTGGGACACCCCCGACGCGGCCAAGGTGCGCCAAGGCCTGTCGATGGCGATCAACCGTGATCAGATCACCAACCAGATCTTCCAGAAGACGCGCACCCCGGCCACCGACTGGACCTCACCGGTCCTCGGGGCGGACGGCGGCTTCAAGAAGGGCCTGTGCGGCTCCCCGTGCGAGTACGACAAGGCCGCGGCCAAGAAGCTGATCGACGAGGGCGGCGGCATCCCCGGCGGCCAGCTCAAGATCTCGTACAACGCGGACACCGGCTCCCACAAGGAGTGGGTCGACGCGGTCTGCAACAGCATCAACAACGTCATGGGCAACAACAAGGCCTGCGTCGGCGCCCCCATCGGCACCTTCGCCGACTTCCGCAGCCAGGTCTCCAGCCAGAAGCTCACCGGGGCCTGGCGGGCCGGCTGGCAGATGGACTACCCGCTGATCCAGAACTTCCTCCAGCCGCTCTACTACACCAACGCCTCCTCCAACGACGGCAAGTGGAGCGACAAGAAGTTCGACGACCTGGTGGACAAGGCCAACGCCGAGAGCGACAAGGCCAAGGCCGTCGGCACCTTCCAGGACGCGGAGAAGGTGCTCGCCGACCAGATGCCGGTCATCCCGCTCTGGTACCAGAACGGCAGCGCCGGCTACTCGGACCGGGTGGAGAACGTCACGCTGAACCCCTTCAGCGTCCCCGTCTACAACCAGATCAAGGTCAAGTGACCAGGGTCTCCCGCCCGCCAGGGCCCTGACCGAGGCCGGGTGGCCGGTGCGCCCTCCGCGCACCGGCCACCCGGCCTCCGTATCCCGCCCCGCCCGTTCGCCCCGACCCCCCGGAGCCCTGCATGGGACGTTATGTGATCCGGCGGCTGCTGCAGATGATCCCCGTCTTCTTCGGCACCACGCTGCTGATCTTCCTCATGGTGAACGTGATGGGTGACCCCATCGCGGGCCTCTGCGGCGACCGTCAGTGCGACCCCGCGACCGCCGCCCAGTTGCGCACCGAGTTCGGCCTCGACAAGCCCGTCTGGCAGCAGTACGCGACCTACATGGGCAACATCTTCACCGGCGACTTCGGCACCGCGTTCAACGGGCAGAAGGTCACGGAACTGATGGGCACCGCCTTCCCCATCACCATCCGGCTCACCGTCATCGCGATCGTCTTCGAGATCGTCATCGGCATCAGCCTCGGCGTGGTCACCGGGCTGCGACGCGGGCGGCCCGTCGACACGGTGGTGCTCATCCTCACGCTCGTCGTCATCGCCGTGCCGACCTTCGTCACCGGCCTGCTGCTCCAGCTCCTCCTCGGGGTCCAGTGGGGCGTCATCAAGCCCTCCGTCTCCCCGGAGGCGCCGTTCGACGAACTCCTCGTGCCCGGACTCGTCCTGGCCTCCGTCTCGCTCGCCTACGTCACCCGGCTCACCCGGACGTCGATCGCGGAGAACTCCCGGGCGGACTACGTGCGTACCGCCGTGGCCAAGGGGCTGCCCCGGCGCCGCGTGGTCGTGCGACACCTGCTGCGCAACTCCCTCATCCCCGTCGTCACCTTCATCGGGACGGACGTGGGGGCCCTGATGGGCGGGGCCATCGTCACCGAGCGGATCTTCAACATCCACGGAGTCGGCTACCAGCTGTACCAGGGGATCCTGCGCCAGAACTCCCAGACGGTCGTCGGGTTCGTCACCGTCCTGGTCCTCGTCTTCCTGGCGGCGAACCTGATCGTCGACCTCCTGTACGCCGTACTCGACCCGAGGATCCGCTATGCCTGAGCAGCAGCCGTGGGAAGACCCCAGCGGGGCGGTCGCGGGGACCGGGGCCGGCGGGGCCACCGACCTCGCGATGGAAGAGGGCGGCAGCCTGGAGAAGCCCCCCGGGGGCGACGAGGGCGGACCGGCCGGCAAGCCGCGCAGCCTGTGGTCCGACGCCTGGCGCGACCTGCGCCGCAACCCGGTCTTCATCATCTCCGGGCTGATCATCCTCTTCCTGGTCGTCATCTCGATCTGGCCTTCGCTGATCGCCTCCCAGGACCCGCTCAGCTGCGACCTGGGCAAGGCCCAGGAGGGCTCCCAGCCCGGACACCCCTTCGGCTTCGACGGGCAGGGCTGCGACGTCTACACCCGTACCGTGTACGGCGCGCGGACCTCGGTCACCGTCGGCGTCTGCGCCACCCTCGGCGTCTCGCTCCTGGGCAGTGTGCTGGGCGGCCTGGCGGGGTTCTTCGGGGGCGCCTGGGACGCGGTCCTCTCCCGCATCACGGACGTCTTCTTCGGCATCCCGGTGGTCCTCGGCGGCCTGGTCTTCCTCTCCGTCGTGACCAGCTCCACCGTCTGGCCGGTGATCGGTTTCATCGTGCTGCTGGGCTGGCCGCAGATCGCCCGTATCGCCCGCGGCTCCGTCATCACCGCCAAACAGAACGACTACGTCCAGGCGGCGCGGGCCCTGGGGGCCTCCAACACCCGGATGCTGCTGCGGCACATCACCCCCAACGCGATCGCGCCGGTGATCGTCGTCGCGACCATCGCCCTGGGGACGTACATCTCGCTGGAGGCGACCCTGTCGTTCCTCGGGGTGGGCCTGAAGCCGCCGGCGGTCTCCTGGGGGATCGACATCTCCGCCGCCTCGCAGTACATCCGCAACGCGCCGCACATGCTGCTCTGGCCCGCCGGAGCCCTGGCGATCACGGTGCTCGCCTTCATCATGCTCGGCGACGCGGTGCGCGACGCCCTCGACCCCAAACTGCGCTGAGGAGCCCGCTGCCATGTTGCTCGAAGTGCGCGATCTGCACGTGGAGTTCCACACCCGCGACGGGGTGGCCAAGGCCGTCAACGGGGTCGACTACAGCGTGGACGCGGGGGAGACGCTCGCCGTCCTCGGTGAGTCCGGTTCGGGCAAGTCCGTCACCGCGCAGGCGATCATGGGCATCCTCGACACGCCTCCCGGGAAGATCAGCGGCGGGGAGATCCTCTTCAAGGACCGCGACCTGCTGACGCTCAGACCCGAACAGCGCCGGCGGATCCGCGGCCAGGAGATGGCCATGATCTTCCAGGACGCGCTGTCCTCGCTGAACCCGGTGCTCAGCGTGGGCGAGCAGCTCGGTGAGATGTTCGTCGTGCACCGGGGGATGTCCCGGTCCGACGCCAAGGTCAAGGCGATCGAGCTGATGGACCGGGTGCGCATCCCGGCGGCCCGGCAGCGGGTGGGCAACTTCCCGCACCAGTTCTCCGGCGGTATGCGCCAGCGCATCATGATCGCCATGGCGCTGGCCCTGGAGCCGGACCTGATCATCGCGGACGAGCCCACCACGGCGCTCGACGTGACGGTCCAGGCCCAGGTGATGGAGCTGCTCGCGGAGCTCCAGCGGGAGCTGAACATGGGGCTCATCCTCATCACCCACGACCTGGGGGTGGTGGCCGACGTCGCCGACAAGATCGCGGTGATGTACGCGGGGCGGATCGTCGAGACGTCTCCGGTCCACGACATCTACCGGGCGCCCGCGCACCCGTACACCAAGGGTCTCCTGCGGTCGATCCCGCGCCTGGACCAGAAGGGCCAGGAGCTGTACGCGATCAAGGGTCTGCCACCCAACCTGCTGCACATCCCGCCCGGTTGCGCCTTCCACCCGCGCTGCCCGATGGCCCAGCCGGTGTGCCGTACGGACATCCCGCCGCTCTACACCGTGGACGAGCACCGCAGGAGTGCCTGTCACTTCTGGAAGGAGACGCTCGATGCGCGCTGACGGGACGGGCCGCGGGGGCGGCGGCTCCACGCTCCAGGCCGAGGCGCCGGTGCCCCCGCTCGCCGGGGGCGAACCGATTCTCCAGGTGCGCGGCCTGGTCAAGCACTACCCCCTGACCCAGGGCATCCTCTTCAAGAAGCAGATCGGCGCGGTGAAGGCCGTCGACGGCGTCGACTTCGACCTGGCGGCCGGTGAGACGCTCGGCATCGTGGGGGAGTCCGGCTGCGGCAAGTCGACCGTCGCCAAGATGCTGGTGCACCTGGAGCCGCCGACCGAGGGCGCCATCCTCTACAAGGGCCAGGACGTCACCAAGCTGTCCGGCCGGGCGCTGAAGGCCGTGCGCCGCAACATCCAGATGGTGTTCCAGGACCCGTACACCTCGCTGAACCCGCGGATGACGGTCGGCGACATCATCGGGGAGCCGTACGAGATCCACCCCGAGGTGGCGCCCAAGGGAAGCCGCCGGCAGCGGGTGCGGGACCTGCTCGACGTGGTCGGGCTGAACCCGGAGTACATCAACCGCTACCCGCACCAGTTCTCCGGCGGTCAGCGCCAGCGCATCGGCATCGCCCGCGGCCTCGCGCTCAACCCGGAGATCATCGTCGCGGACGAACCCGTCTCGGCCCTCGACGTCTCCGTGCAGGCGCAGGTGGTCAACCTGCTGGACCGGTTGCAGGCGGAGTTCGACCTGAGCTTCGTGTTCATCGCGCACGACCTGTCGATCGTCCGGCACATCTCGGACCGGGTCGGCGTCATGTACCTCGGCCGGATCATGGAGATCGGTACCGACGCGGAGATCTACGACCACCCCACGCACCCGTACACCCAGGCCCTGCTGTCGGCCGTGCCCGTGCCGGACCCGACGGCCCGCGACCACCGTGAGCGGATCATCCTGCACGGCGACGTGCCCTCGCCCGCGAACATCCCGTCCGGCTGCCGCTTCCGTACCCGCTGCTGGAAGGCGCAGGAGCGGTGCGAGCTGGAGGTGCCGCTGCTGGCGGTGCCCGCGGTGTTCCGGGACACGGCGACGCCCGCCCGGCACGACTCGGCCTGCCACTTCGCCGAGGAGAAGCGGGTGGTGCCGCCGGAGGGGCTGCTGGAGACCCCGGAGCCCGCGGACGCGCCGCCGCCGCGGGGCGAGGGCGAGAGTCAGGGACGGGGCGAGAGTGAGGGGCGGGACGGGCCGGAGTGACGGGCCGGATCCGTTGACACGCGGGTAATCCGGCTGTCGCCGCACCGACACACGCCCGCCCCATCATGGACGTCGTACGGCCGTGCGGGTGCCGTGGGCCGGCCGGGGCGGCGTGTCACGTCGCCCCGGCCGTTCGCCCGTGCGCCGCGCCCCTGGGCGGGGCTCCACGGCTCTGCCCCGACGGGTTCCCCGGTGACCTTCCGGGGCCCCGGCACGGCCTACGGGCGGGGCAGCCCCAGCGAACGCCGCAGGAAGTCCACCTGGAGCAGGAGCAGGTTCTCCGCCACCTGTTCCTGCGGTGTCATGTGCGTCACCCCGCTCAGCGGCAGCACCTCGTGCGGCCGGCCCGCCGCCAGCAGCGCCGAGGAGAGCCGCAGGGCGTGGGCGACCACCACGTTGTCGTCCGCGAGGCCGTGGACGATCATCATCGGCCGTACCTCGTCCGTGGCGTGGGAGAGCGCACCGTCCACCACCAGGGAGTTGGACGCGTACACCTCCGGCCGCGCGGTCGGGTCCCCGAGGTAGCGCTCGGTGTAGTGGGTGTCGTACAGCCGCCAGTCCGTCACCGGGGCGCCCACCACGGCCGCGTGGAAGACGTCGGGGCGGCGCAACACGGCGAGGGCGGAGAGGTAGCCGCCGTAGGACCAGCCGCGCATGGCGACCTTCGACAGGTCCAGCGGGAAGCGTCCGGCCAGCGCGTGCAGGGCCTCCACCTGGTCGTCCAGGGTGAGCGGGAAGTCGTCCCTGATCGCCTTCTCCCAGCCGGGCGAACGCCCCGGGGTGCCCCGGCCGTCCGCGGTGATCACGGCGAAGCCCTGGTCGGCGAACCACTGGGACGTGAGATGCGCGTTGTGCGCGGCGACGACCCGGCGGCCGTGGGGGCCGCCGTAGGGGTCCATCAGGACCGGAAGGGGACCGTCCGATTCCTTGTATCCGGCCGGGAGCAGCACGGCGCACGGAATTCGCTGTGCGCCCCCCTCCGTGAGCCGCACTCCGGCCGACAGGACGGGTGTCTCGGAGTGGTTGGCCACGGTGGCGACGCTCGTGCCGTCCCGTAGCACCCGCACGGTCGTTCCCGGGTGGTCGAGGGAGGAGGAGACCATGACCGTCACCCCGCCGGCGCGGACCGCCGAGTGCACTCCGACGCCCTCGCTGAGGCGCTCGACGCCCAGTTCGGCGACCCGGTACACATGCGTCTCGCCGGTCTCCGGCCGCTCCGCCAGCTCGCCCGCGGTGGCGGACACCAGGATGTCCGACTCGCCGATGTCCAGCACCGCCTGGATGTGCAACTGGCCCCCGGTCAGCGGCCGGTCGCCGACCGAGAGCACCCGCGCGCCGCCCTCGTCGGCGATGCGCACGAGCCGCCCGTCCGGCGCCCAGGCGGGCACTCCGTCGAAAAGATCCAGCCAGATCTCGTCCTCGTCCACATGGACCGTGCGGGTCGCCCCACTCTCGGTGTCCACCGCCAGATACCGCTGACTGCGCTGGTCACGGGCCTGCACCAGAAGCAGCGGGGCCCCGTGGGAGGACCAGTGGACCCGGGCCAGATACGGGAACAGGGTCCGGTCCCAGACAACTTCCGTACGGGCACCGTCGAGGTCCGTCAGGAAGAGCCGCACCTCCGCGTTGGGCGTCCCGGCGGCCGGGTAACCGATCTCGGAAGGGGCGCTGTCCGGGTTCGCCGGGTCCGCGATCCACCACCGCCGCACGGCGCTGTCGTCGGCGCGGGCGACCAGCAGCCGGTCCGACTCCGGCGACCACCAGAAGCCGCGGTGGCGGGCCATCTCCTCGGCCGCCACGAACTCCGCGAGGCCGTACGTGGTGTGCTCGTCCTCCGGCTCGGCGACGGCGCGGTCACCCTCGCCGTCCGCTCCCACGACCCGCAGCGCGCCCCGGGTGACGTAGGCGACGTGCCGGCCGTCGGGCGAGGGGCGCGGGTCGAGCACCGGTCCCGGCACCGGCAGCGCGCGCGCCGTGTCCGCCCTCAACTCGGCCACGTACACCTTCCCGGAGAGCGCGAACGCCGCCAACTCGGCCGCCGCGTCCACCGCGTAGCCGACGATGCCCGCGGAGCCCTCCCGGGCGCGTTCCCGGCGGGCCCGCTCCTGCGGGGACAGCTTCTCCCCCGAACCGCCCAGCAGGGCCCGGGGATCGGCGGCGACCCGCTCCTCGCCGGTGCGCGTGTCCAGCACATGGAGGCGGTTCGTCCGGTCCGTGCCGGAGCCGGACCTGAGGAAGATCACCCTCGTCCCATCCGGTGAGACGGTGAAGGCCCGGGGTGCGCCGAGAGTGAACCGCTGGGTCCGGGCGTGCTGGCGGGGAAAAGACAACTTGTGCGAGGTCATGGCAGTGAACCTAGTCGCGTGGACCCGTTCCGTGCGCCCCTCGTGCTGCTGTGCCCCGATCAATGCGTCGGCACGGATAGTTATGATCCGTAGCGCTCGGTGGGTATGAACCTGCTGGCTCCATGTGTGCTGCCCGTCCCGACCGTACTGATGGAGGTGAACCGCCGTGGCACTCTCGATTTCGGCGGTGGTGCTGCTGGCGATCGTCGTCTTCCTGCTGATCCGGAAATCCGGACTGAAGGGCGGACACGCGGTGGTCTGCATGTTGCTCGGGTTCTATCTCGCGAGCTCGTCGATCGCCCCGACCATCTCGGAGGTGACTTCGAACGTGGCGGGCATGATCGGGGGGATCAAGTTCTGATCCGGGTACCCGCGCCGGGCCCCTTCATGCCCGCCGGCCCCGTGGGGCGGTCGGGCCGGAGGGCGGGCGGCTCGTAGGCTGGTCCCATGAAGGACCTTCCCGCCCGCCGTCTGCTCCTGGTGCACGCGCACCCGGACGACGAGTCGATCAACAACGGCGCCACCATGGCCAGGTACGCGGCCGAGGGCGCCCACGTCACCCTCGTGACGTGCACACTCGGCGAAGAGGGCGAGGTGATCCCGCCGGACCTGGCCCACCTCGCCGCCGACCGGGACGACACCCTGGGCGCCCACCGCGTCGGTGAACTGGCCGCCGCGATGCGGGAGCTGGGGGTCACCGACCACCGCTTCCTGGGCGGCCCCGGACGGTACCGCGACTCCGGGATGATGGGCACCGGGCAGAACCACCGCCCCGGTGCCTTCTGGGACGCCGACCTGGACGAGGCGGCCGGACACCTGGTCGAGGTGATCCGCTCGGTGCGCCCCCAGGTCCTCGTCACCTACGACCCCGACGGGGGCTACGGCCACCCGGACCACATCCAGGCCCACCGGGTCGCGACGCGGGCGGCCGAGCTGGCCGCCGACCCCGCGTACGACGCGTGTCCCCAAGACCCGCACACGATCGCGAAGACCTACTGGAACCGGGTGCCCCGCACGGTGGCCGAGGAGGCCTTCGCCCGGCTGCGGGAGAGCGCCCCGGACGCCTTCGGCGGGATCGCCGCCGTGGACGACGTGCCGGGGGTGGTGGACGACGGGCGGATCACCGCGGAGATCGACGGCTCGGCCCACGCGGCGGCGAAGACCGCCGCCATGCGGGCGCACGCCACCCAGATCGCGGTGGACGGCCCGTTCTTCGCTCTTTCGAACGACCTCGGCCAGCCCGTCTTCACCACCGAGTACTACGAGTTGGTACGCGGCACCCCGGGCGGCGGCCCTGGTGCCAGGGAGTACGACCTCTTCGCGGGCGTGCCGGACGCGGCCGCCGCACCGGGAGCACGGACATGAGCAGCAGGCAGCAGAGGCAGCGCGCCGCGTCGCGGGCGCCGCGCACCAACGCCCCGCCCAGGGCCCCGGAGCCCACCGGGCTCGCCGCCCGGCCGAACCCCGCCAGGATCGCCGTGTACACCGGCCTCGCGGTCCTGGGCGCCGCCGTGGGGGTCGCCGGGACCCTCGTGCAAGCGGCCCTGTTCCCGGGCGGGTTGATCCTCGCGCTGGTGGCGTCGGCCGGGCTCTTCTACGGTGGCAGGGTCCTCACCGGCACGCAGCTCGGCGCCCTGGCGCCGGCGGTGGGCTGGTTCGTCGTGGTGGTGCTGCTGCTCGGTGGGCGGTCCGAGGGCGACTACGTCTTCGGTGACGAGATCGGTCTGGCGCTCTTCATGCTCGGCTCGATGGCCGTCGCTGTGATGTGTGCCACCATGGCACGCCTGCCCGATCCGGCCAACGACAGCCGCCCACCCGGCGCGTGATGTGCTGTGTCCGCCGCCGGACCGCCGCTCGGGGCGAGGCGGGGTACGCCGTCGTCACCCCCGTGGGCGGAGAGTGCCGGGGCGGCGGCCAGTAAGGTAGTGCGCGCGCCGAGCCGTCCCCTGGCCTGCGGCATGGGGGAAGTACGGGCGGCGGAGCCAATCGGGAGAACCTGCTTTGAGTCGTGAAACTGACAGTTCGTCCTCCGGGCCCCAGAGGCGCGGCGGAGCCGCGTACCCGTCGGGTACGCCGCCGTACGGATCACGCCAGTATCCGTCGCTGCACCCGTCCGAGGCAGGGCCGGGAGAGGCTCCGGAGCCTGCCGACCCGCCCCGGCCCGAGGAGCCCAGAACAGAGACGACGCTGACGACCCGTATCCGGATCAACATCCCGGGTTCGCGTCCGATTCCGCCGGTCGTCATGCGTACGCCGATGAGCGACACCGAGCCCTCCGGGGCCGGTGCGGACGCCGAGCGCACCGCCACGGTCCCGAGGCCGGGCGCGCCCGGGTCCCCGGCGACCGGCGCGGGCGAGCGCGGCGCCGCGGGGCCCCAGGCGCGTGACGGCGGCCAGGACGCGGACGACGCCCCCGCCGAGAAGCCGGCCAAGGAGAAGAGCGCCAGCGACTGGTTCGCCCCGCGCAAGCCGGTGGCGCCCACCCTGGCGGTACCGGCGGGCGACGGCACCGGGCCGGACTCCGGCCCGGGTCCGGGTGCCGGTCCGGACTCCGGTTCGAGTTCCGGTCCGGGTTCCGGTCCGGCCTTCGGCTCCGGTGCGGGCACGGGTTCCGGTCCGGGCGGTCCGGCCCCCGGTGACGGTTCCGCTTCGGGGCCGCCGCGCGCCGATCTGCCGTACCGCTCCGACGGGGAGGCGCCCCGCAGCGCCCTCGACGCCCTCGACGTCTTCGGGGACGGCCCCGGCGGCCGGGGAGGCTCGCCCGCGTCCGGGGGGTCCGCCTCGGCGCCGTCCGGTCCCACCGGTCCCACCACGGGGCCGGTCACCGGGAGTTCGTCCCTGACCCCGGACCTCGACAAGCTCACCGGCAGGACCGGCGGCTCCGGCGGACCCCGCCCCGGCCCCGGTGGCCCCGGTGGCCCCGGTGCGGCGGGTCCCGGTGGTCCGGGCGCGTCCGGCCCCGGCGGCCCTGGCGGTCCCGGCGTGCCCGGTGGCGTACCGCCGCGGCTGTCCGACGACACGGCGATCCTCACACCGCAGGCCCCCGGTCCCGCGCGCGGGCAGGGCGGCCATGTCTCCGGCGACACCCTCACCAGCGGCATCCCCGTCGTGCCCCCCGGAGCGCGCCAGGGGTTCCCGGGCGGCCCCGGCGAGCCGGGCGGGCGTCCGGGCGACGGTCCCGGGGGCAGGGGCCCCGCGGGTACCGCCGCGGCACCCGCGCCCCGTCCCGAGCCGAAGGCCGCGCCGCCCGCCAAGAAGGGCCGCTCCAAGCTGGTCCTGCTCTGCGTCGGCCTCGTCGCGCTGCTCGGTATCGCCTACGGCGCCGGACTGGTGATGAACCACTCCGAGGTGCCCAAGGGCACCACCGTCCTCGGTGTGGACATCGGCGGCGGCACCAAGGAGGAGGCCGTCACCAAGCTGGACGCCGCCTTCGGGAAGCGGGCCCAGGCCCCCCTGACGCTGTCGGTGGACGGCAAGGAGGAGAAGCTCGACCCGGAGAAGGCCGGACTCACCCTGGACAGCCAGGAGACCGTGCGGGCCGCCGCGGGCAGCGACTACAACCCGGTCTCCGTGATCGGCTCGCTGTTCGGCGGAGCGCGCCCGGCCGACCCGGCGATCCCGGTCGACGAGGAGAAGCTCGGCCTCGCGCTGAGCGAACTGGCGGGGGTCTCGGGCTCCGCCAACGACGGCACCATCACGTTCGAGCCGAACCGGGCCGTGCCGGTCAAGGGCAAGTCGGGCAAGGCGCTCGACGTCAACCGCTCGATGATCTCGGTCCGCGACGCCTACCGCGCGCAGGTCGAGACCGGGAAGGCCGCCGTCGTCGAACTCCCCGTCGCCACCACGGAACCCACCATCGACCAGGCCGAACTGGACCGGGCGATGAAGGAGTTCGCCGAACCGGCGATGTCGGGCCTGATCACCGTCAAGGCGGGCCCCAAGCAGATCGACTTCGGTCCCGCGAAGTCCCTGCCGCAGATCCTCTCCATGAAGCCGGTCGACGGCCGCCTGGTCGAGGTCTACGACACGAAGGCGATCGACACCCTGCTGGACGGGGTCTTCGACGGTGTCATGATCACCAAGGAGGACGGCACCCAGCACGAGGTCGGCGCCGACGACGTGGCCAAGGCCATGGGAAGCGCACTGCTCGGCAAGACCCCCGCCGAGCGCACCGTCACCATCGACCTCGGAGGCAACGGCTGACCGTCCGCCTCACGCCCCGGCCGGGCCCGCGAAGCCCCGCCGGCGCGTGAACGGCACGGCGCGTCCGCGAAGGCCCGCCGCACACGCCCCGTCGGCGCGTGCGGCGGGCCTTCGCCCGTGACCGCCCCCGTCCGGACCCCGGGCGGGGGCGGTGTCATGTCGCGCGTATGACATCCGTCATGCCGGGATCACGACGGGCGGCACTGCCGGAGGGGCACCCCCGGCGGCCAGGCTGTACGCATGACAACGACAGCCGCCGGACCCACCGCCGGACCCACCGCCGCCCCGGACACCGCCGTGGTGAGCTTCGAAGACGTCAGCAAGTCCTACGGCGACGTACGCGCCGTCGAAGGGCTCACCCTGTCCCTGCACCCGGGCGAGACGGTGGCCCTGCTCGGCCCGAACGGCGCCGGCAAGTCCTCCACCCTCGATCTGCTCCTCGGCCTGCGGCACCCCGACTCCGGCCGCGTCCGGCTCTTCGGCACCAGCCCCCGGGAGGCCGTCGTGGCCGGCAGGATCGGCGCGATGCTCCAGTCCGGCGGCCTCATGGAGGACGTCACGGTCGCCGAACTGGTCGGCCTGGTCGTCTCCCTGCACCCCCGTCCGTATCCGGTGGGTGAGGTGCTGGCCCGCGCCGGGGTCACCCAGATCGCCGACCGCATGGTCAACAAGCTCTCCGGAGGCCAGGAACAGCGCGTGCGCTTCGCGCTCGCCACGGCCGGCGCCAACGACCTGATCGTGCTGGACGAGCCGACCACCGGCATGGACGTCACCGCCCGCCAGGCCTTCTGGGCCACCATGCGCGAACAGGCCGACGCGGGCCGCACGGTGCTGTTCGCCACCCACTACCTCGAAGAGGCCGACGCCATCGCCGACCGCGTCCTCGTCCTCCACAAGGGCCGGCTGCTCGCCGACGGGACCGCCGCCGAGATCAAGGCCAGGGCGGGCGCCCGCCACGTCTCCTTCGAGCTGGCGGACGCCGCCGACGCGGCCCCGCTGCGCGAACTCCCCCTCCTGACCTCGCTGGAGATCACCGGGGGCCGGGTCCGCATCCAGTCGCGCGACGCCGACGAGACCGTGCGCGCGGTGTACGCGCTCGGACTGCGCCCGCGCAACCTCGAAGTCACCGCACTCGGCCTGGAGCAGGCCTTCGTCGCCATCACCGAGGCCGAGGAGGCCCGCACCGCATGAACGCCCTGATCCGGCTCGAAGTCCTGCGCACCCTGCGGAACAAGAAGTTCATGTTCTTCTCGGTCGTCTACCCGTCGGTGATCTACCTGCTGATCTCCGGCACCCAGTCCGGCGCCGGGAACGTCCCGGGCACCGACCTGCCGCTCCAGGCCTTCTTCATGGTCTCGATGGCCTCCTTCGGCGCGCTGACCGCCGTCCTCATGGGCAACAGCGAACGCATCGCGAAGGAACGCGAGAAGGGCTGGGTCCGCCAGCTCCGCCTCACCGCGCTCCCCGGCCACGGCTACGTCCTCGCGAAGATCGCGGGCGCCGCCGTCGTGACCCTGCCGTGCGTCGTGGTGGTCTTCGTCGTCGCCGCGGTGGCCCAGCACGTCCGGCTGGAGGCCTGGCAGTGGCCCGTGCTGACCCTGGTCGTCTGGGCGGGATCACTGGTCTTCGCCGCGCTCGGCGTCGCCATCGGCTACCTGGCGAGCGGGGACGCCGTACGGCCCCTCACGATGATCGTCTACTTCGGCCTGTCGATCCTCGGCGGCCTGTGGATGCCCGCCGCGACCTTCCCGCAGTGGCTCCAGAACATCTCCGAGTGGCTGCCCACCCACGCGTACGCTGCTCTCGGACAGGCCGTCGAGACCGGCGGAGCACCCGGGGCCCGGGACGTCGCCCTGCTCTGCGCCTACTTCCTGCTCTTCGCGGGCGGCGCCGCCTGGCTCTACCGGAAGGACGCGGTGAAGGCGTGAGCCACGAGGACGGCAGCGAGGTCCTCCTGCGGGACGGCCCGCCCTACGGCCGGCGGCAGTACGTCGTCAAGCTGCTGTGGATCGGTGTCTGGCTCGCCTTCATGAGCGCACCGGTGAAGGACCTCGTCGTCGGCCGCCACACCCCCGTCGAGCGTGCCCTGGGCGGCGCGGGGCTCGCCCTGTTCGTCGCCGTCTACCTGGTGCTGCTCTTCCGCCACACGGCCCGCCCGCTGGGCCGGCGGCGGCTCCTGGGCACCCTCTCCCTGCTCGGGGCCGTGGCACTCCTGCTCGGGCTGACGCTCGGCGTCCCCTGGCTGGTGCTCTTCGTGTACGTCTCCGTCTCGGCCGGGGCCACCCTGCCCATCCGGACGTCGCGCCTGCTGATCCCCCTGATCTGCGCGGTCATGGCGGGCGCCGGACTCCTCCTGCACGACGCCCGGGACACCGTCGTCGCCCTGCTCTTCCCGGCGCTGCTCGGCGGGTTCGCGATGTCCGGTGTACGGCAGCTGATCCGTACGACCGTCGAACTGCGCGAGGCACGGGCGACCGTCGCCGAACTCGCCGCCAACGAGGAGCGGCTGAGGCTCGCCCGGGACCTGCACGACCTGCTCGGGCACTCCCTCTCGCTGATCACGCTCAAGAGCGAACTGGCCGGCCGTATGCTCCCCGACCACCCCGGACGGGCGGCCGAGCAGGTCGCCGACATCGAACGCGTCAGCAGGCAGGCGCTCGTGGACGTACGCGGTGCCGTCAGCGGGTACCGCCGGCCGACGCTCCCCGGCGAACTGGCCGGGGCCCGCACCGCGCTGGCCGCCGCCGGCATCACCGCCGACGTCCCGGCCGAGGCGCCCGACGACCTGCCGGAGGGGCCCGAGGAGGCGCTGGCCTGGGGGCTGCGGGAGGCCGTCACCAACGTCGTACGGCACAGCGGCGCCCGCCGCTGCGAGGTGCGCCTCCTGCGGCGCGAGACCCTGGACGGGCCGCAGGCCGAGCTGACGGTCACCGACGACGGGCGGGGCGCGCCGGGGAGCCTGCCGGGCAACGGGCTGACCGGTCTCGCCGAACGCCTGACGCACGTCCACGGCTCGCTCACCACCGGACCGGCCACCGGCACCGGGGCCGCGGGGAAGGGCTTCGCACTCGTCCTCCGGGTGCCCGTGGGCGGCGGTCGGGACACGGCCTAGGATCGCGTCGATGAGGACGATCAGACTTCTTCTCGCCGAGGACCAGTCCATGGTGCGGGAGGCGCTCGCCGCGCTCCTCGGCCTGGAGCCGGACATCGAGGTGGTCGCCCAGGTCGCACGCGGCGACGAGGTGCTGGCAGCGGCCCGCGCCCACCGCCCGGACGTGGCCCTCCTGGACATCGAGATGCCGGGCCGTACGGGCATCGAGGCCGCCGCCGACCTGCACCGCGAACTGCCCGGGGTGAAGGTCGTGGTCGTCACCACCTTCGGCCGCCCCGGCTACCTCCGCCGCGCCATGGAGGCGGGCGCGGACGCCTTCCTGGTCAAGGACGCCCCGGCCTCCCGGCTCGCCGCGGCCGTCCGCACGGTGCTCGCCGGAGAACGCGTCATCGACCCGGCGCTGGCCGCCGCCGCGCTCGCCGAGGGCGCCGACCCGCTGACCCAGCGCGAGCGCGAGGTGCTGCGCGCGGCGGCGGACGGCGCGACCAACGCGGAGATCGCCGGCTCCCTGCACCTCTCGCCGGGGACGGTGCGCAACTACCTCTCCACGGCGATCCAGAAGCTGGCGGCGCGCAATCGCGCGGAGGCCGTCCGGGTGGCCCGCGAGAAGGGCTGGCTCTGAGGGAGACGGGAAGAGCCCGGCCACCACCGTGGCCGGGCTCCTCCCGAGCAGGTGCCCGCTAGGCCGTGTTTCGAAAGTCCCGCCTGGCCCGCGACGCCCGGCACGCACGCTCGCCGCGTTGTCGGAGTCGCCCAAGTACGTCCAGTACGAGGGCGATCCTCCGCCTTGCGATCGCACGCACCGGACGCCGCGGGCCCCGCCCTCCGGGCGGACGGCGCTACTTTCGAAACACGCCCTAGGGGAAGGACACCACCTGTGAGGGGATCGTGGTGTCACCCGAGGTGGGGGATCCGATGTCGTTGATGACGTGCTCGTACTGGCCCTTGCCGCCCAGGGAGACGACGAGCAGGTCGTGGAACGTCACGCCGGGCTTCACCGGAGCCTGGAAGCCGTGCTGCTGACGGATGTCCGGGTTCACGTTGAAGTAGCAGTAACTGCCCATGCCCCAGCCCTCATGGGTGGTGACCGAGTCGTCCACCTTGTAGGCGGCGTACCCCTTGATGTCGCCGTTCTGGATGGCGGCCTGGTCGGGGGCGTCGTACGCCTTCTCGTTCTGGTAGAAGACCGTCCTGCCGTTCTCACCGGACCACCGGACGTCGTACTTGTTGAAGTGCTCGACGAACAGGCCGGTGGCCAGCACGTCGTCGCCCTTCACATGGACGCCGTAGTCGGCCCGGTTGGTCTCCCAGCCGACGCCCTCGCCGTGGTCGGCGCGCCAGACCCAGGTGTGGTCGATGATCGCGTCGTCGCTGTTGACGACGATGCTGGTGGTCGCCTTGCCGGGGCCGGCGCCGCCGATGCGCACGAACACGTCCTGGAGGGACGTCGGATTGGCCGCGTGGTCGGCGGAGGCGCCGTCGGGGCCGACCTCGACCAGGGTCTCGGAGTTGACCGGGCCCGCGTCGATCAGCAGACCGGCGACCTTGACCCCGTCCACGTCACCGGTCTTGAGGGCGGTCACTCCGTTGTCCGGGATGATCGTGGCGAAGCCCAGGCCGAGTGCCACGGTGTCCGGGCGGTCGATCTCGATCGGCTGGTCCACGTGGTAGACACCCGGCGTGAACAGCAGGTGCAGACCCTGGTCCACGGCCGCGTTGATGGTCTCGGCGGTGGCGCCCGGCTTGACCACGTAGAACTGGTCGAGCGGCAGGGACTCGCCCTCCGGGGTGCCGTCGGCCCAGGTGGTGCCCCGCGCGTTGGTGCGCTTGGCGGGGACGAAGACCTTGTAGTCGTCCCCGTCCAGGTAGAGGAAGGGCTTCTCCCGGGAGACCGGGGTGGTGTCGAGCGTGGTGTACGGAGGCTCCGGGAAGCTCTGCGCGGGTGCGCCCTCGACGCCGGAGAAGGTCATGTTCCAGACGCCGTTGCCCCAGCCGCCGATGGAGCTGTCCCGGGTGTACCACTGCTGCTGCGAGTACGGGTCCACCTGGCCGTCGATCTTGCTGTCGGCGATGTAGCCGCCGCTGGCCCAGCCGTAGCCGTCGGGGGCGAGGTTGAGGCCGCCCTTGACGTGCATCCGGCGGAAGGGGGCCGCCTGGGAGACGGCCCAGCGGTCGGTGCCGTTGACCGGGTTCAGCGCGAGGTTCTCGGCCGAACGCCAGAAGTTCTGGGTGGCGTTGCCGTCGAACCAGCCCGCGTCGACGGTCACGTCGCCGTTGAAGGTGGTGTCGTCGGGGTTCAGCCCGAGGCCCGCGATCGAGGTGTAGAAGCCGATCTGCGCGTTGATGTCGTCGTACGTGCCCGGCTTGAACATCAGCGCGTAGCGTTCGGTGCCGAACTGGTTCGACTCCTGCTTACGGAAGACCTCGTCCACCGTGCCCTGGATGTCGGGGGTGGACGGGTCGAAGACCAGCACGTTGGGCCCGAGGTCGCCGCCGCCGACCACCTCCTGGACGCCGGCGGGTGCGGCGTCGCTGCCGAACGCCGCCTGGGTGGTGGGGACGGCCATGAGCAGGGCGGCGGCGAGGGCGGTGAGTCCGAGCGCCTTGGGGCGGCGCCGGTGGGGGGTGGGGGGCGCGGAACGCGCGGGATCCGTGGGGGGAACGGGCATGAAGGGTGTCTCCTGGGTCGTGGTAGGGGCACGACGGACGGACGGGAGAGGCGAGAGAGCGCTCTCACGTGGCGCCGATGTAACCGTCATGGTCCGGTACACGTCAAGAGGTGTGCGTCAGGAGGCGCTTCCGGATGCCGTGTCGGCAACACATAAAGGCTCTCGCTGGGCAATTGGCCCGCTATGGGCCCGATTCCGGGAGGCGCCGGCTTCACAGGGTGATACCCCGAGGGCGGCGGCGCGGGCCGTTTTGCGCCGCCTGACACCGCGCTTTCCGGGGCCGCTTCCCGGCGTAACGGTCGTGGTCACCGGGGGGCGCGCCCGGCGGGCCGGTCGATCGGCACCGCGTCCCGGCGGGCCGCGTTCAGTTCAGCAGCGCCCGCGCGGCCTGGGCGTGCCGGCGGATCTCCTCGGCCGCCGCCGGCTCCACCCCGTCGACGATCTCCGCGTACTCCTCCATCTCGGCCGCCCCGCGCAGGAACTCCCCGCGCCGCACGAGGAGCTCGGCCCGCTCGTAGCGCAGCCGGGCCGGGTGGGAGGGCAGCAGCAGCGACAGCTCCAGCGCCCACAGCGCCACATCCGTGCGCTCGGGCCGGGCCGCTGCCCACGCCCTGACGTTGTTCAGGATCCGCAGCACCGTCTCCTGCGGCGCGGCGGGCACCGGGGTCAACGGCTCCGGCCGCGCCCCGGTCGCGCCCGCCACCAACAGGGCGGCGTCCTGGCCGCTCAGCGGGGCACCCCCGGCGAACGGGTCGGCCATCACCCCCTCCGCCGGATCGCCGAACCCCACGACGTAGTGGCCGGGCAGCGCCACCCCGTACACCGGCGCCCCGGCTCGCCGGGCGACCTCGGTCCACACCACCGACAGCAGGATCGGCAGGCCCCTGCGGCGGTGCAGGACCCGCTGGAGCAGCGAGGACTCCAGCCGCTGGTAGTCGGCCGGTCCGCCCGCGAAACCGCAGCGCGTGCCCAGGAGTTCCTGGAGGGCCGCCACCCAGGCGCGGGGCGAACGGGCCCCGTACGGCAGGAGGCCCGCCAGCCGGTCCAGCTCGATCTGCGCGGCGTCCACGCCGTACGGGTCGGCGGGGGCCGCCGGGTCGGCCGGACCCTCCTCGGCGCCGAGCAGCAGGCAGAGCAGGGCGAGGTCGGGCCGTTCGGCGCGCGCCTCGTCGGCGAACCTGCGGCGGCGTCCGGCCGTACCGGGATCCTGAGCGCTCATACGGGGTGTACTCCTGCGGCTGGTGTGCCCGCTACGCGGACCGGAAGTGGTGGTACAGGTGGTGGGTGGCGAAGCCCATGCCGTCGTACAGCGCGCGGGCGGGCTCGTTGTCCGTCTCCACCTGGAGCCAGGCGGCCGACGCCCCCTCGTCGAGCGCCCGGCGGGCCAGCGCCGCCATCACGGCCGTGGCCAGACCCCGGCGCCGGTGCCCGGGGGCGACCTCCACGGCCATGAACCCGGCCCAGCGGCCGTCCACCACGCAGCGCCCGATCGCGGCGGGGGCCCCGCCGGACCCCGTGCCCGTCCCCTCAACCATCTCCTCGCCGGGAACCGACGCGAACCACACCGAGGGGCCGCCGCCCAGCACCTTCCGGACCTGGGGGCCCGGCGTGCCGGACCGCTGGTACCGGGAGAGCCACGTGTCGTCCGCCGTACGGGCCAGCCGTACCCCGGAGTCGTCCGCGCCCAGGTCGGCGAGGGGCGCCAGCGCGGCGATCCGTGTCTCCGCCGACACCTCGCGGCGCCACCCGTGCTCCTCCAGTACGGCGCAGAGCCGCTCCTGCGCGCCTTCGGCACCCGTGCCCGCCTGCACGTAGGCGGGCAGCCCGCGTTCCCCGTACCACCGCTTCGCGCGCTCCAGCGCCTCGGCCAAGGGGACCCCAGGGTCGCCCAGCGGGAGCACGGAGTTGGCGCGCCGGGTGAACCCGGAGGAGGCGCGCAGCAGCCAGTCGCCCAGCGCCTCGCTCTCCACCGGGGGCCAGGCGCGCGCCGCGACACGGGTGAGTTCCTCGAAGGAGGCCGCCGGTCCGCGACGGCGCGCCGGGGCGGGGGGCACCACCTTGCCCGCGACCAGGGAGGACTCCGACACGCGGACACGCGCGCCGCTCCGGGGTGTGATCCACAGCACACCGTCGTCCCATGATGTGAGAACGCCGACCGTGTCGGTGAACTTCGCGCCCGCTCCGCCCCCCTGCACAACCTGCCGCACGGAGACGCGTTTGCCCACGTCATCCGGCGTCATACGGACCTCGAACCGTCCGCCGACCGTGAATTCCACAGGTCTCTCCGCCCCTCCTGTTCGGATCGTGCCCCGGAACGGAGATACTAGGGGCGGGCATCGACGACGCCGCGCTCCCGCGCGAGAGCCAACGCCCTACCGAGGAGGAACGACAGCGTGACCTACGTCATCGCGCAGCCTTGTGTCGACGTGAAGGACAAGGCCTGCATCGAAGAGTGCCCCGTCGACTGCATCTACGAGGGCCAGCGGTCCTTGTACATCCACCCGGACGAGTGTGTCGACTGCGGAGCCTGTGAGCCGGTCTGCCCGGTGGAGGCCATCTTCTACGAGGACGACACCCCGGACGAGTGGAAGGACTACTACAAGGCGAACGTCGAGTTCTTCGACGACCTCGGCTCGCCGGGTGGCGCCTCCAAGCTGGGTCTGATCGAGCGGGACCACCCGTTCGTCGCCGCGCTGCCGCCGCAGAACCAGTAGCGGCAGGCCCCGCGAACGCCGCCCGGTCCCGTACGGCTCGCCGCCGTGCGGGACCGAGGTGTTCCCCGGCGCCGTGCCCGCGCCACACCCCCGTACGAGAAAGCAGAGTTCCGTGTCCGCAGCACCCGTCTCCTCACGCCTCCCGGTCTTTCCCTGGGACAAGCTCGTGCCCTACAAGTCGACGGCCGCTGCCCATCCGGACGGGGTCGTGGACCTGTCCGTCGGCACCCCGGTCGACCCGGTGCCCGAGCTGATCCGGCGGGCGCTGGTCTCGGCCGCCGACAGTCCGGGCTATCCGACGGTGTGGGGGACCGAGGCGCTGCGTGACGCGCTGACCGGCTGGGCCGGGCGGCGGCTGGGCGCGGCCGGGCTGGAGCACGCCAACGTCCTGCCGGTCGTGGGCTCCAAGGAACTGGTGGCCTGGCTGCCGACCCAGCTCGGCCTCGGCGCGGGCGACAAGGTCGCCCACCCGCGGCTGGCCTACCCGACGTACGAGGTCGGCGCGCGCCTCTGCGGTGCCGAGCCCGTCGCCTACGACGACCCGACCGAGCTGGACCCGTCCGGGCTGCGGCTCCTCTGGCTCAACTCGCCGTCCAATCCGACCGGCCGCGTGCTGTCCCGCGAGGAGCTGACCCGGACCGTCGCGTGGGCGCGCGAGCACGGCGTCCTGGTCTTCAGCGACGAGTGCTACCTGGAGCTGGGCTGGGAGGCCGAACCCGTCTCCGTGCTCCATCCGGACGTCTGCGGCGGCACCTACGAGGGCATCGTCGCCGTCCACTCGCTCTCCAAGCGCTCCAACCTCGCCGGTTACCGCGCGGCGTTCGTCCTGGGCGACGCGGCGGTGCTGGGCGAGCTGCTCCAGATCCGCAAGCACGGCGGGATGATGATCCCCGCTCCCGTCCAGGCGGCGACCGTCGCGGCGCTGGGCGACGACACCCACGTCGCCGAGCAGCGCGCCCGGTACGCGCGGCGCCGCACGGTGCTGCGCGCGGCGCTGGAGGGCCACGGCTTCCGCGTCGAGCACAGCGAGGCCGGCCTCTACCTGTGGGCCACCCGCGACGAGCCGTGCTGGGAGACCGTGGCCCATCTGGCGCGGCTGGGCATCCTGGTGGCGCCGGGCGACTTCTACGGGCCGGCCGGTGACCGCTTCGTACGGGTCGCGGTGACGGCGACGGACGAGCGGGTGGACGCGGCGGTCGAGCGGCTGGCCAAGGCCGTCTCCGCGTAGTCCGGGCCGCGCCGCCCGTGCGTCCGGGACGTCCCGGAGACACCTGGTTCCGCCCGGGCGGTCCGTCCGGTACGCGAGGGGCCCCAGGGAGTTCGCGCTCCCGGGGGCCCCTCGTCGTACGCGCGGCGTGTGCGCCGGTGGATCAGCCGAGCGGCAGGCCCTTGGTGGGCAGGGTGTCGCCGGCCAGCTCGCCGCTGGTCACCGCGGTGCCGGCCTTCTTGAGGGTCTTGCCCGCGGCCGGGAGGGTCGTGCCGACGACCTTGCCGCCGGTCTCACCGGCCACTTCGGCGCCCTGCTTCGAGGCGGAGTCCAGCGTGTTGCTCACACCGGCGCCGTCGAGCGAGGTCAGGCCGCCGAGGGCGGGGGTCTGCGGGAGCCCGGCGGCGCTCGCGGCACCGGCCGCGCCGACCACGGGGGCCGCCGCTGCGACGATCAGCGCGGCACGGGCGATCCGACGGGTCAGGGAGAGGGACATGATGCTCCTTCGACGGGACGTCAACGGGAAACGGGACGTCAACGGCGCTCAGGACGCCCGCGGGTGGCGGGGCGTCAGCGGGTCACGGCGGATGCGGAATCCACCTGTCCGGTGCTCGGACGCCCTGACAACCGGTCGAAGGGCGGGGAAGGTTGCGGGGCCCCCGGGTAAAGAGTGGGTAATGCGTCCGATAATCCGCTCCGGAGAGGGGTGTTGAAGCCGTAAGGAGGACGCCCCGGACTACTGAGCGAGCCGCATCCGGACCGAGGTGGCGCCGGATTCACCGCTCTCCGTCCGCCAGCCGGAACCCGCCCGCCACACCCGGCCGTCGTAGGAGACCTCGGCGATGCGCAGGGTGCCGGCCCGTGCGACGGCCCAGTGGGCGAGTTCCCAGCCGCGCCGGGACTCCTCCCCGTCCTCGGCCCGCGCCCGCGCGCCCACGGGCACCGACACCGTGGTCGACGCCGAGGCGCCCGCGGCCCCGGTGGCCGGCAGCACGGCCTTGCCGAAGGAGCGCACCAGATCGGCCCGAACCTCGTCGGCGTCCCCGGGGAGGCTGTCGGCGACGGTCGGCAGCGTGCAGGTCAGGGAGGCCGGGGCCCGTCCGGTCAGCGCGGCGGCGAGCAGGGCGGCGTCCGGCTCGTGCTTCGCGTACGCGTACGGGAAGGCGCTCTTCTGCACCCGCTGCGCGGCGTCGGTGAGCGGCAGCCGCGCGTAGTCCGGAACCTTCGCCAGGTGCGTGTAGAACTCCCCGGCGGAGTACACCGGGTCCATGATCTGCTCCGGCGTGCCCCAGCCCTGCGAGGGACGTTGCTGGAAGAGCCCCAGCGAGTCCCGGTCGCCGTGGTCGATGTTGCGCAGCGAGGACTCCTGGAGCGCGGTCGCCAGGGCGATGGTCACCGCCCGCTCCGGCAGCCCCAGGGTGGTCCCCACGGCCGAGATGGTCGCGGCGTTGGCGGCCATCTCGGGACTCAGCTCGTAGCTGCCGCCGTCGCCCCCGCCGACGGCCCGCACCGTGCAGCGGGCCGAGCCCTCGCGGCCGGTGACGTACTGCAGGGCCAGATAGCCGGCCAGGGCCGTGAGCACGGCGAAGGCGGCCGCGACGCGGAAGAGGCGGCGGGGGCGGGCGGAGTCTGCGGTCCGGGGCACGGGGCCCACCGTACTGGAGGGTACGGGCGGGTCCGGGAGGCCAGTCGCCTAGAGTCGTGACCATGGACGGACACAGGCTTGACCTCACCCTGGGCGGCCCGGCGCTCACCGCCGCACTCGTCGACTTCCCGTCGGTCAGCGGGCAGGAGAAGGACCTGGCCGACGCGATCGAGGCGGCCCTGTGCGCACTGCCGCACCTGAAGGTCGACCGGCACGGCAACAACGTCGTCGCCCGGACGGACCTGGGCCGTGCCGAGCGTGTCGTGCTGGCCGGGCACATCGACACCGTACCGATCGCGGACAACGTGCCCTCGCGGCTGGACGACGACGGGGTGCTCTGGGGGTGCGGGACCTCCGACATGAAGGCGGGTGTCGCCGTGCAGCTGCGGATCGCGGCGACCGTGCCGGAGCCCAACCGCGACCTGACGTTCGTCTTCTACGACAACGAGGAGGTCGCCGCCCACCTCAACGGCCTCGGACATGTGGCCGAGGCCCACCCGGACTGGCTGGAAGGGGACTTCGCGGTCCTTCTGGAGCCCTCCGACGGCGAGGTCGAGGGCGGCTGCCAGGGCACGCTCCGGATGCACCTGCGGCTGGACGGCGAACGCGCCCACTCGGCGCGCGGCTGGATGGGGTCCAACGCCGTCCACGCCGCGGCGCCGGTGCTGGCGAAGCTGGCCGCGTACGAGCCGCGCCGGCCGGTCATCGACGGCCTGGAATACCGCGAGGGCCTCAACGCGGTGGGCATCCAGGGCGGAGTGGCGACCAACGTGATCCCTGACGCCTGCACCGTGGTGGTCAACTACCGCTACGCCCCCGACCTCTCGCCCGAGGACGCGGAGGCGCACGTGCGCGAGGTGTTCGCGGACTGCGGCGTCGCCGCCTTCACGGTCGACGACCACTCCGGCGCCGCGATGCCGGGCCTCTCGCACCCGGCGGCCAAGGCGTTCATGGACGCGGTCGGCGGCACGGCCCGGCCCAAGTTCGGCTGGACCGACGTCTCCCGGTTCGGCTCCCTGGGCGTCCCCGCGGTGAACTACGGCCCCGGCGACCCGCTCTTCGCCCACAAGCGCGACGAGCACGTCCGGACCGAGCGGATCACCCACTGCGAGGAGCGGCTGCGCTCCTGGCTCACCAGCTGACCCACGGCATTCCCCCGCGCGTAACCTCCGCCGATCTACGCTGAAGCGAGTACGTACATCGCAGGTCGGCGGAGGGAGCAGGTCATGGGCAACCCGGAGGACGCACGGATCCCCGAGGGCGCGCAGATTCCCGAGGGCGCGGTCAAGCCCGAGGAACAGCGGATGGGCCCGGTACTGCGCCGCAGGGACCAGGTACAGCCGGGCACGACCGATCAGCGGCTGCTCGACTCCGAGGGCGACTCCGAGTGGGTGCACACCGACCCCTGGCGGGTCATGCGCATCCAGTCGGAGTTCGTGGAGGGCTTCGGCGCCCTCGCCGAACTGCCCAGCGCGATCAGCGTCTTCGGCTCGGCCCGCACCCCGGCGGGCGGCCCGGAGTACGAGGCGGGCGTCCAGATCGGCAAGGCGCTGGTCGAGGCGGGCTTCGCGGTGATCACGGGCGGCGGGCCCGGAGCGATGGAGGCGGCGAACAAGGGCGCCCGGGAGGCCGACGGCGTCTCCGTCGGACTGGGCATCGAGCTGCCCTTCGAGTCGGGGCTCAACCCGCACGTCGACATCGGCGTCAACTTCCGCTACTTCTTCGTGCGCAAGACGATGTTCGTCAAGTACGCCCAGGGCTTCGTCGTCCTCCCGGGCGGCCTGGGCACGCTGGACGAGCTGTTCGAGGCGCTGACGCTGGTGCAGACCGGCAAGGTGACCCGCTTCCCGATCGTGCTGTTCGGCTCGGCGTACTGGAACGGGCTCGTGGACTGGCTGCGGGACACGGTGGTGGCCCAGGGCAAGGCGTCCGAGCGCGATCTGCTGCTCTTCCACGTCACGGACGACGTGGACGAGGCGGTGCGGCTGGTGACGAAGGAGGTCGGCCGCTGAGCCGCCACCGGGCCAACCCGCCCTGAGGCGGCCGGCGGGCACACGTCCCGCGTCGCCCCTTCGCGGGCGGTGCGGGGGCCTCGTGGACACGCCCCTTCGCGACGCGTGCGGGGCCTCGCGGGCGCGCCCGGGAGCGCCCGCACAGGGCGGGGCCGGGGCGCCGGAGCGGGCCCCGTGCCTACGCCAGGCCCCGCCGGGCCACCGCCGGTGCGCGGTGACCCGCGATGGACGCGACCATCTCCAGGACCTGCCGCGTCTCCGCCACCTCGTGGACCCGGTACACCCGGGCACCCAGCCACGCCGACACCGCGGTCGTCGCGAGCGTACCGATGAGCCGCTCCTTGACCGGCCGGTCGAGCGTCTCCCCGACGAAGTCCTTGTTGGACAGCGAGACCAGCACCGGCCAGCCCGTCGCGGTCATCTCGTCCAGCCTGCGCGTCGCCTCCAGCGAGTGCCGGGTGTTCTTCCCGAAGTCGTGACCCGGGTCGATCATGATCCCGTCCGGCCGGACGCCGAGCTCCACGGCCCGCTCGGCGAGCCCGACGGTCACCCGCAGGATGTCCGCCGTCACGTCCTCGTACGCCACCCGGTGCGGTCGGGTACGGGGGCGCGCCCCGCCCGCGTGGGTGCACACCAGACCCGCCCCGTACCGCGCGGCGACCTCCGCCAGCTTCGGGTCCACCCCGCCCCAGGCGTCGTTCAGCACATCCGCCCCGGCCTCGCAGACGGCCTCGCCCACGTCGTGCCGCCAGGTGTCCACGCTGATCACCACGTCCGGGTGGCGGCGGCGGACCTCGCGGACGAAACCGACCGTACGGCGCGCCTCCTCCTGGGCCGTCACCTCCTCGCCCGGTCCGGCCTTCACCCCGCCGATGTCGATGATCGCGGCGCCCTCCAGGACGGCCCGCTCGACCCGGGAGAGCGCGGGCTCGTCGAGGAAGGTCGCGCCCTGGTCGTAGAAGGAGTCGGGGGTCCGGTTCACGATCGCCATGATCAACGGCTCGTGCGCGCCGAACTCCCGCCGCCCCAGCCTGAGCGCACCGCTTCGCATGCCTGGTTCCTCCTCGATGGGTCGCCTGTGGCCTCGGGGCCTGTGGTCCGGATCATGCCCGGCCCGCGTGCTCCGGCGCCGTGTCCCACGGCTCCGGACCCCGCTTCCCGGTCCACCTGATCCAAACGAAAGACCCTAACTGTCGGTGGCGCATGGCACGATCTGACCCGGACAGGTTTCCGCTTCCGGGGAGATGTACGTGTTCTGGTTCTTGCTGCTCACGATGGCCGTGGTGGTCGCGGGGGTCACGCTGGCCGTGGTCGGCGGTGGCGGAAGCCCGGTCCTTCAGGACGTCGCGCCCGAGCGGCTCACCGACCCGCTGCCGGCGGACCGCCCGCTGGGCCGCGCCGACGTCGAGGCCATGCGGCTGCCGATGTCGGTGCGCGGCTACCGCATGGCCGACGTGGACGAGGCGCTGGACAGACTCGGTGCCGAGCTCGCCGAGCGGGACGCCAGGATCGCCGAGCTGGAGTCGGCCCTCGCCGGTGCCCAGGCGACCGCGGCGGGCGGCCCCGACCTGTTCAAACGGCCCGGGGAGCCGCTGAGCGGGCAGGCCTGGTCCGGCGAACGGACGGGCGAGCAGACCGGCGAACGGCCCGAGGACGAGCACCGGCCGGAAGACGGAGGGGACGGGCGATGAGCGACGCCCTGCCCGCGGCGGACGGCCGGCTGCGCTGCCCCTGGGGCCTGTCCACCGAGGACTACCTCGTCTACCACGACACGGAGTGGGGCCGCCCCGTCCACGGCGACGACGCCCTCTTCGAGCGGCTGTGCCTGGAGGCGTTCCAGTCGGGTCTCTCCTGGCTGACGATCCTGCGCCGGCGCGAGGGTTTCCGCCGGGCGTTCTCCGGGTTCGGGATCCCGGCGGTGGCGCGGTTCACGGACGCCGACCGGGAACGCCTCCTCGCCGACCCCGGGATCATCCGCAACCGCGCGAAGATCGACGCCACCCTGGCCAACGCCAAGGTGCTGGCCGGCTGGGAGGCGGGCGAACTGGACGCCCTCATCTGGTCGTACGCCCCCGATCCGGCGGACCGCCCGGCCCCGCGCAAGCTCGGCGACGTCCCGGCGGTCACCCCGGAGTCCACGGCGCTCGCCAAGGAGCTGAAGAGGCGCTCCATCCGGTTCGTCGGCCCCACCACCGCCTACGCCCTGATGCAGGCGTGCGGCCTGGTCGACGACCATCTGGCCGACTGCGTGTCCCGGGGCCGGGGCTGACCGTCCGCCGCTACCGGCCGAGGTACTGGGGCGGCCGCTTGGCCAGGAACGCCTCGACCGCGATCGTGTGGTCGTGCGACGCGCCCGCCTTCGTCTGGAGTTCGTCCTCCTTCTCCAGCGCCTCGGAGAGGGTGTGCCCCGCCCCGTAGGCGATCGAGGCCTTGAGCGCCGCGTACGCCACCGTGGGACCGTCCGCCAGGGCGCGGGCCACCGCCCGTGCCTCCTTCGCCAGGTCGGCGGCCGGCACCACCTTGTTGGCGATGCCCAGCTCGTAGGCGTCCTGTGCCGAGATCGAGCGCGGGAAGAAGAGCAGGTCCGCGGCGCGGCTCGCACCGATGAGCCGGGGCAGGGTCCAGGAGACGCCCGAGTCGGCGGTGAGCGCCACACCCGCGAACGAGGTGTTGAAGGTGGCGGTGGCGGCGACCACGCGGTGATCCGCGGCCAGCGCGAACCCGAAGCCGGCCCCCGCCGCCACGCCGTTGACGCCCGCGACCACGGGCTTCTCCATCTCGGTGATCGCGCGCACGATCGGGTTGTAGTGCTCCCTGACCGTGCTCAGCGCGTTTCCGCCTCCCTGCTCACGGGCCTCCGTGAGCTTGGACACGTGCTCCTTGAGGTCCTGGCCCACACAGAAGGCGCGCCCGGTGGCGGTGAGCAGAACCGCTCGTACGGCGGCGTCGTCCGCGACGGCCCGCAGCGCGTCGCGGAGGGCGACCTTGGCCGCCGTGTTCATGGCGTTCATCGCGTCGGGGCGGTTGAGCGTGATCGTGGCGAGCCCGTCGCTCACGTCCACGAGCACGGTGTCAGCCATGGTGTCGGCCATTCCTGGGTCCCCTTACGGCTCGGACAATGTGCTGTCCAGGCAAGCATGGCCGACTCCGGCCGTACCGGAAATGTGACCCACGTCTAACAATTGGCTCTCGGCTGAGGGGCGGCAGCGGCGCAGTATCGCAGCCGGATCGCCGAATTGGGTGGTTTTGAGAGAGCGCGTTGCGCAAGCGATGCCGGCCGATGTTGGTCATCGGGGTCTCTGATGCGGGATAATGCGGAGGAAGCATTGTGTTCGACGCCGGTGAGGCAGCGCCTGTCATGGGGCCGCCGGTTGCGATGAGCTGGTTTCAGGAAGGGGAACGAGCATGGCGGCCATGAAGCCGCGGACGGGCGACGGCCCGCTCGAGGTGACAAAGGAGGGGCGGGGCATCGTCATGCGCGTTCCGCTCGAAGGCGGCGGTCGGCTCGTCGTCGAGCTGACTCCGGACGAGGCCGACGCACTCGGCGATGCCCTGAAGAAGGTCGTCGGCTGAGGCGGAGGCGCCCACACTTCACCACTGCCCCGGCACGTCGGACGTGCCGGGGCAGTGGTGCGTCCGCGGGCCGGGCCGGTGTGCCGAGGGGGCCGGAGTCGGGCCGGGGCCGGAGCCGGACCAGGGGTTCGTACGGCGCGGTGGGCGGTCAGCCGCGTCGTACCGCGCACAGCAGCCCGTCGCCCACCGGCAGCAGCGTCGCCATGAGTTCCTGGCTCTCCCGCACGGCCCGCAGCAGCTCGCGCAGGCGCAGCACCTCGGCTGGCTGTGCGGCGGAGTCGACCGTGCGGCCGTCCGCGAAGACACCCTCGAAACAGACCAGGCCACCGGGGCGCAGCAGACGCAACGATTCGGCGAGGCAGTCCATGCTCTCCAGCCGGTCGCCGTCGCAGAACACCAGGTCGTACCCGCCGTCCGCGAGCCGCGGCAGTACGTCCAGGGCGCGGCCCGGGATGAAGCGGGCGCGGTTGGTGGCGAACCCGGCGGCCCGGAACGCCTCGCGCGCGAACTGCTGGCGCTCGGGCTCCGGGTCAACCGTGGTCAGCACGCCGTCCGGCCGCATTCCCTGGAGCAGGTAGATGCCGGACACGCCGGTCCCGGTGCCGATCTCCGCCACGGCTTTCGCGTCGGCGGTGGCAGCGAGCAGGCGCAGCGCGGCGCCGGTGACCGGGGACACCGGGCGGAGCCCCGAGTCGTGGGCCCGGTCCCGGGCCCAGAGCAGAGCTTCGTCCTCGGCGACAAAGGCGTCGGCGAACGCCCAGCTCGTCTGCCGGTTGGCGGTAATGACCCTCTCCTGTCCCCGTAGTTGGCGCAACGGTGACTGTATCGGCTGAACCCGGGAACCCGCAGATGGGACCGGGCGTTAGGAAGAGGCAGGGGAAAACGCCGGGACCAGGCCTTGTGGCCGGGCCCGGAATGTTCCTTTGCGCCCGGGGCACTCCCGGGTCCCAGCAGGGAATAAGGCTTATCCGGAGCTAACGGGCGAGGTGGCTATGGTAGGGGCTCCACTGGACACCACCAGAGCCGATAGGGGAGGTGCGGCTGCGCCTGTGGATCGGGGAGGAGTGCTGCGGCGCTTTCTCAGGTCGGCGGGTGAGCCGAAATCCGTGACCGACACCGCTGACCGTTCTTCCAACGCTTCCGCACCGACCGCGACCTTCGCCGCAGACGCGGAATCTCAGGCGTGGACCCCGCCCACATGGGAAGAGATCGTCAGCACGCACAGCGGTCGCGTGTACCGCCTCGCCTACCGGCTGACGGGCAACCAGCACGACGCCGAAGATCTCACGCAGGAGGTCTTCGTCCGGGTGTTCCGGTCGCTGTCGACCTATACGCCCGGCACCTTCGAGGGCTGGCTGCACCGCATCACCACCAACCTCTTCCTGGACATGGTGCGCCGCAAGCAGCGGATCCGCTTCGACTCGCTCGGCGACGACGCAGCGGAGCGGCTGCCGAGCCGTGAGCCGTCGCCGCAGCAGGTGTTCAACGACACACACTTCGACGCGGACGTGCAGCAGGCGCTGGACACCCTCGCCCCGGAATTCCGTGCGGCGGTCGTGCTCTGTGACATCGAGGGCCTTTCGTACGAGGAGATCGCCGCCACACTCGGCGTGAAGCTCGGCACCGTGCGCAGCCGTATCCACCGCGGCCGCTCCCACCTGCGCAAGGCCCTGCGGCACCGTTCGCCCGAAGCCCGCGCCGAGCAGCGCTCCCTGGCGGACGCCGTCGTCGCGGGGGAGGGCGGAACGGCGTGAGTCTCACAGGTCCGACACCCGCGGAGCAGCATCTGGGGGACCGGCTCGCCGCGCTCGTCGACGGCGAGCTCAAACACGACGCCCGCGAACGGGTCCTGGCCCACCTGGCGACCTGTTCCCGGTGCAAGGCGGAGGCGGACGCCCAGCGGCGGCTGAAGAGCGCCTTCGCCACCGCCACCCCGCCGCCGCCCTCCGAGGGGTTCCTCGCCCGCCTCCAGGGCCTCCCCGGGGGCACGGACGGTGACGGCGAGGGCCCCCGCGAACCCTTCGGCGGCGGCCGGGGGTTCGGCGAGGACGTCTTCCCGGTGCATCCCCCCTCCCGGACCCGCACGCGCGCCGACTCACGTCCCTCACCGCTGGGCGGCTTCGGCTATCTGCCCACCCTCCACGGCCCCACAACCGCCCTGCCGGGCGGTGCCTCGCGTTCCGCGTTTCCGGTGCACGCGGTGGGCCGGGAGGCGGATCGTTCCCCCTGGCGCGGCCGTCGCTTCGCGTTCGCCGCGGCCAGCGCCGTGTCGCTGGCGGCCATCGCGCTCGGCGGCGCTCTGCCCTTGGAGTACGGCCCCGAGCCGCCGCTCAGCGCGGAGGGCGCCGGCAGCAGCGCGACCGCGGCCGGCACCGAGGTCCGCGCGGGCGGCGCCGCCGCCACGGCGAGCCGCGGCGGCGGACTCACCTTCGGCGACCGGCCCGGCCTGTCCGCGTCGGCACCGGCGCTCTCCGCGTCCGCACGGCCCGTGCTCGCCACGGCGCCCCCCGCGCTCCTCGGCACGACGGGGTTCGTGGGACAGTCCTTCGCCTTCCCGGTGCTGAACGTGAGCGTGCCGCCGCTGATACGTCCCACCGACGCGGGACCCCTGCTGTCGGCGCCGCCGGGAGGCGCGGCCGATCCCCGGGGGACCGCGCCGTCGGCGACGGCCTCCGCCTCACCGCCGCGCACCGACCACGCGTTGCCGCTTTCGCCGTTGCGCTGACCGGACCTCCGCGCACGGGTTCGCAAACCTGGTTGAATTCCGGGGGGAGCGCCTCCGCGAGGGCGCTCAATGGCCAGTGGCGGGGAGAGCATGGACGACGGGAAGCCCAGCGGGCCCAAGGCGAAGTGGTGGAGCCGCCCCTCGGCGGAACGTGTCCGCCCCGCCGAGCCGGAGGGCCCGGCACCGGGCGCCGAGGCCGGGACCGGGGCCGCGCCGGCCGACGCGGTGACCGCGTCCGGCTCCGGCGGGGACGACTCGTTCACCCTCGCACCTCCGGTGCCCGGCCCCGGAGCGTCGGTCACCGGCACGGGCGCACGGCCCTTCACCGACGCGCCGTCCACGGGGGCTGCTGATCGGACGGAGACGGAGACGGAGCCGGGGCCCGTACCCGCCGTACCGCCGTCCGCCGACGCCCCGCCGTCCGAGCCCGCCGACGCCCCGCCGCACGCGCGGGCCGTACTCGCCGGCGCTCCGGTGCCCGAGGCATCCGGCGACGGCCCGGTGGCACCCGGTGTGGGCGCCCCCGGTCCGTCCGGGCCCGGCGCTCCGTCCGCGCCGGGTGAGCCGGTCGCGTCCGCTCCCCGGGCGCCCCTGCACACCCCCGACGAGTACAGCACCCCGCCCTACGGCGGCCCCGGGCCGTGGGCGCCCGCACCGCCGGTCCAGCGTCCGGTGCCGACCCCCGCCCATGGCACCCCCGTGCCCCCGCCCTACGCGGGAGGCGGCGGCCACGGCCCGGCGGCCCCCGCGCCGGGCGACCACGTACCGGGCGAGGCGTATCAGGCCCCCGGCGAGTCGTACCCGCCCCCCGGCGGCGCGTACGGCCCGCCGCCGCCCGGATCCCCGCACACCCTGCCGCACCAGCACCAGCACCAGCACCCGCACCCGCACCAGGCCGCCATGACGGAGGCTCAGCAGCCTCCCCCGGCCGATCTCCGGACCCCGCCGCCTCCGCTTCCGCAGACCGGTCAGTGGACGCGCTACGACCCCTGGGGCGCGCCCCAGCAGCCCCTGAGCCGCCCCGACACCGGGGCCGAGGGCGGGAAGGCCCGCAAGGGACGCCGTGGAGCGGCGCTGGCCGGCGCCGTCCTGCTCGCTCTCGTCGCGGGCGGGATCGGCGGCGGGATCGGTTCGTACATCGAGCGCAACGGCGGCCTCACCACGGTCGAGCTGCCGCAGGCGGGCCCCGACAGCGGGGGCCGGGCCCCGGACAGTGTCGCCGGTATCGCCGCGCGCGCCCTGCCCGGTGTGGTGACCCTGCACGTCAGCGGGTCCGCCGAGTCCGGCACCGGCACGGGGTTCGTGCTCGACGGCAAGGGCCACATCCTCACCAACAACCACGTCGTGGCTCCCGCCGGGTCGGCCGGCCACATCACGGTCACCTTCAGCGGTGGCGAGACCGCGTCGGCCGAGATCGTCGGCAAGGACAGCGGGTACGACCTGGCGGTGGTGAAGGTCCGCGGGGTCTCGGGTCTCAAGCCCCTGGCCCTCGGCAACTCCGACAACGTGCGGGTCGGTGACCCGGTGGTGGCCATCGGCGCCCCCTTCGACCTGTCCAACACGGTCACGTCCGGCATCATCAGCGCCAAGCAGCGGCCCATCACCGCCGGGGGCGAGAAGGGCGACGGCAGCGACGTCAGCTACGTCGACGCGTTGCAGACCGACGCCCCGATCAACCCGGGCAACTCGGGCGGTCCGCTCGTCGACACCCAGGCCCGGGTGATCGGTATCAACAGCGCCATCCGCGCGGCCGACAGCGGCTCCGGGCTCGACGGCGGGCAGTCGGGGTCCATCGGCCTCGGGTTCGCGATACCGGTCAACCAGGCCAAGCGCGTCGCCGAGGAGCTGATCAACACCGGCAAGGCCACCCACCCGGTGATCGGCGTCACCCTGGACATGCAGTACACCGGTGACGGCGCCAAGGTCGGCGGGAAGAGCGCCGAGGGCACCTCCGCGGTGACCCCCGGCGGCCCCGCCGACAAGGCGGGGATCAGGGCGGGTGACGTCATCACCCAGGTGCAGGGCCAACGCGTGCACAGCGGAGAGGAGCTGATCATCAAGATCCGCGCCCACCGGCCGGGCGACCGGCTGGACCTCCGGCTGACCCGTGGAGGTAAAGAGCTGCCCATGACTGTGACACTGGGTTCGGCGAGCGGTAGCTGACCGGCGGCGGCAGGTACCGGACGGACGGCAACGCCGGGTACCGTGGAGCGGGTCCGGGCCACGGTCACCCGGCGGAAGAGAACCGCCGGGAACACGCAGAGAACACGAGGAGCAGCAAGGTGTTCAATGACATAGGCGCACTGGAGCTGCTGACGCTCGTGGTCATCGCGGTGATCGTCTTCGGTCCGGAGAAGCTGCCGAAGGTCATCCAGGACATCACGCGCACCATCCGCAAGATCCGTGAGTTCTCGGACAGCGCGAAGGAAGACATCCGCACGGAGCTCGGCCCGCAGTTCAAGGACTTCGAGTTCGAGGACCTCAATCCCAAGACGTTCCTCCGCAAGCAGCTTTCCGAGGGCGGCGACGACCTGGGGCTGAAGGAGATCCGCGAGAGCTTCGACCTGCGCAAGGAGATGGCCGAGATCACCGACGCGGTGAACGGCCGGGAGAGCGCCTCCTCCACGGCCCCCGCGGCGGGCACGCCCGACCTGCTCAAGAAGGAGCCGGGCTCCGATCTCCTCAGGAAGGAGCCGGCCCCGGACCTCCTCAAGAAGGAGTCGGCCCCGGACCTCCTCAAGAAGGAGACCGCGCCCGGCCGTCCGGAGAAGCCCGCCCTGGACGAGCGCCCGCCCTTCGACGCAGACGCCACCTGAGACCGGTCAATCCCGGCTCCCCGGGACGGTATGGCTATTCTCCATCTGTCCGGTTGCGAGGTTGCCTACGCCCGAGAGGGAGGGCCGCTCCGGATCAGCGACAGATCGAGGAGGCGGCCGGGCAGATGGAGACGACGAGTCGGGCAGGGGCGGACGGTGCCCCCGGCGCCGGCACCACAGCGGGGGCGCCGGCGACCCGGCGCGCTGTCGACGGCTATCTGAAGGCGCCGTTCCCCTGGTACGGCCTCGACGAGGCGTTCACCGGCCCGCGCTGGCTGATGCAGGTCACCCCGGCGGCGGACGGCACGGTGCAGCACGGCTGCACCGGGCACGGCGAGGAACCCGCCCTGCGCGCCGGCGACAGCGCCGAGAAGGAGCGCTTCGCGGTGGTGGTGACGGTCGCCAGCAGCCCGACGCGGCACAGCGGCGACGGTACGGGTGTGCTGGAGGCCACCACGGTGTCCTCGGCGGCCTGGCTGGCCGGCAGCGGCCTGCTCACCTACACCTGGCCCGCGCAGATGGACCACGTCCTGCGTGGCGAATGGCTGAGCCAGCAGACGGAGGCCGCGTTCGCGCTCGCCGACGAGGTGGGCCAGGCCCCCTGGTCGGTGCTGTCCCTTCCGGTGGACGGGGTGCCGGTGGACTTCCACTACCGCGAGTCCGAGTTCGGCTGGATCCTCGCCGGATCGGCGCCCGACGGGGTGCACATCGGCGCGTACGGGCGCGGGATGAGCGCCTACGGCCTGGGCTTCGCGGTGATCGGCGACATCAGGACGTACGAGGACTGAGCGGACCGCCCGCCCACGGGGCGGCCCCGGACGGCGGCCCCGCCTAGCGGGACCGCCTGTGCCCGAGGACCGCCCCGAGGCCGCCCCGTGCGCGGCTCAGAACTTGTTGCGCGGGGTCAGCCCCAACGACATGCCGGACAGCCCGCGCTGACGGCCGCCCAGCTTCTGGGCGATCGACCGCAGCGCCGCGCCGGCCGGGGAGTCCGGGTCGGACAGGACGACGGGCTTGCCCTCGTCGCCGCCCTCCCGCAGCCGCAGGTCGATCGGGATCGCGCCCAGCACCGGCACCTCGGCGCCGACCGTCTTGGTCAGCCCGTCGGCGACCCGCTGACCGCCGCCGGAGCCGAACACGTCGACCATCTCGTCGCAGTGCGGGCACGGCATGCCCGACATGTTCTCGACCACACCGACGATCTTCTGGTGGGTCTGCACGGCGATGGACCCGGCGCGCTCCGCGACCTCGGCCGCCGCCTGCTGCGGGGTGGTGACGACCAGGATCTCCGCGTTCGGCACGAGCTGGGCCACGGAGATCGCGATGTCACCCGTGCCCGGCGGCAGGTCGAGCAGCAGGACGTCCAGGTCGCCCCAGTACACATCGGCGAGGAACTGCTGGAGCGCCCGGTGCAGCATCGGGCCGCGCCACACCACCGGGGTGTTGCCCGGGGTGAACATGCCGATGGAGATGACCTTCACGCCGTGCGCGGAGGGCGGCATGATCATGTTCTCGACCTGGGTGGGCTTGCCGTCCGCGCCGAGCATCCGGGGCACGCTGTGCCCGTAGATGTCCGCGTCCACCACGCCGACCTTGAGTCCGTCGTCCGCCAGCGCCGCCGCGAGGTTCACCGTCACCGACGACTTGCCGACGCCGCCCTTGCCGGACGCGACCGCGTAGACCCGGGTCAGCGATCCGGGCCTGGCGAACGGGACCTCACGCTCCGCGGTGCCACCGCGCAGCGAGGAGGCCAGCTCCTTGCGCTGCTCGTCGCTCATCACGTCGAGCGTGACCTCGACCCGCGACACGCCTTCGACGCGGGCCACCGCGTCGGTCACGTTCCTGGTGATCGTCTCCCGCATCGGGCAGCCGGAGACCGTGAGGTACACGGTGACAGCGACCACACCGTCAGGATCGATGTCGACGGATTTCACCATGCCCAGCTCGGTGATCGGTCGGTGGATCTCCGGGTCGTTCACTGTCGCCAGCGCTTCACGCACCGCGTCTTCCGTAGCCATACGGACGATGGTACGGCGCCGGTGCCTACGCGCGGGTAGCCCTTCAGCGGTCGGCTTCGTCACTCTCCGCGGGAAGCAGCATCCGGCGCTGTTCCATGTCCCTGACCATGGCTTCCAGCTCCGACCGGATCCAGTCCCGGGTGGCGACCTCGCCGAGGCCCATCCGGAGCGCCGCGATCTCCCGGGTGAGGTACTCGGTGTCCGCGATCGAACGCTCGTCCTGCTTGCGGTCCTGCTCGTGGGTGACCCGGTCGCGGTCGTCCTGGCGGTTCTGCGCGAGCAGGATCAGCGGGGCCGCGTACGAGGCCTGGAGGGACAGCGCCAGGGTCAGGAAGATGAAGGGGTACTGGTCGAACCGGAGCGCCAGGGGCGCGACGACGTTCCACGTCACCCACAGGATGATGATCAGCGTCATCCAGACGATGAACCGCCCCGTCCCCAGGAAGCGGGCGATGCGCTCGGAGAACCGGCCGAACGCCTCCGGGTCGTAGTCCGGCAGCAGCCGGCGCCGGGGTGCCTTCGGCTGGTCGAGCCGTGGCCGTGGCGGACGCGCGAGGCCCGAGGCGCCCGACGGGCCGTTCTTCGCGCGGTCCTCAGCGACCACCGGAGACCTCCTCCCCGCTGTCGAAGTCGGTCTCCCGCCAGTCCTCGGGGAGCAGGTGGTCCAGCACGTCGTCGACGGTGACCGCGCCGAGCAGCGACCCGCTCTCGTCCACCACGGGCGCCGAGACGAGGTTGTACGCGGCGAGGTAGCTGGTCACCGCGGGCAGCGGGGTGTCCGGGGCGAGCGGTACCAGATTGCTGTCGACCAGCGAGCTGACCAGGGTGAACGGCGGGTCGCGCAGCAGCCGCTGGAAGTGCGCGGTGCCCAGGTACCTGCCGGTCGGTGTCTCGTCCGGCGACCGGCAGACGTACACCTGGGCGGCCAGCGCGGGGGAGAGGTCCTGCTGCCGGACCCGGGCCAGCGCGTCGGCGACCGTCGCGTCCGGGCGCAGGATGATCGGCTCCGTCGTCATCAGCCCCCCCGCGGTCCGCTCCTCGTAGGAGAGCAGACGCCGCACGTCGGCCGCGTCGTCCGGCCGCATCAGGGTCAGCAGGCGCTCCTTGTCGGCCTCCGGCAGCCAGGAGAGCAGGTCGGCCGCGTCGTCCGGGTCCATCGCCTCCAGGACGTCGGCCGCGCGGTCCTCCTTCAGCTTGCCGATGATCTCCACCTGGTCGTCCCCGGGCAGTTCCTCCAGGATGTCCGCGAGCCGGTCGTCGTCCAGGGCGGCGGCCACCTCGGCCCGGCGCTTCGGCGTCAGATGGTGCATCGCGTTGGCGACGTCGGTGGGGCGCAGCCGGTCGAAGGTGGCCACCAGGCTCTCCGCGCCGCCGTGCTGCTCCAGCGAGAACCCGCTGATGGCCGACCACTCCACGGTCAGCGTCTCGCCCTTGCGGCGCAGTGCGCCGCCACGTCCCTTGCGTACGAAGAACTTGTCGATCTCCCAGTCGCGGCGGGCCGGGAGCTGCTGGATGGCCACGTCGAGGACGGTGACCTCCTCGTCCGTCTCCACCAGGCGCACCCGCCGGTCAAGGAACTCGCCCAGGACCAGTCGCTCGGTCGGGCGCTGTTCGAAGCGCCGCATGTTGACCACGCCGGTGGTGATGACCTGGCCGGACTCGACGCCCGTCACCCGGGTCATCGGCAGGAAGATCCGGCGCCGGCTCACCACCTCGACGACCATGCCGAGGAGCCGCGGGGGCTTGCCGCCGACCCGGAGCATCGCCACCAGGTCGCGCATCCGGCCGACCTGGTCACCGTTCGGGTCGAACACCGGTACGCCGGAGAGGTGCGAGACGAACACCCGGGGGGTGCCTGCCGCCATCCTGTGCGTCTCCCTCCGCCCCCCGCGTCCGCCTTGCCGTGATTCAGGCTAGCCCGTACCCGCCCCCGCCGCCCGTGGCGGACCGTCCGTCCGGCACTGGGCCGAAAGGCGTACCGGGCACGGGTACGCTGCCGTCTGCCA